>NZ_CP102296.1:2155000-5562896 GCF_059013425.1 Arthrospira sp. PCC 9901 | reverse complement strand
GCTCGGTTTATTAGCAGAAAGACCTGTAAGCAATGGAGGTGTTTTTGATTTACTGCACATTGGGATTATGTTAGCCCATGATGTTACCACAATCTACACTTTTAACATCAAGGACTTTTCTTGGTGTTCTCAAATTGAGGCGATCGCTCCAAGTCACCGTTAATCAACTCACCCAGGAGAATCGCCTTTTGCCAAAAACTGACGGGGGGAATTGCGATCGCCTTCCTCACCGACGACCCCCTAGAAGCACCGTTAAAAGGCTTTTCCCCCAATCAACCGAATCTGATATAGGCGATCGAAACCTGGTTAGGGGAGATTTAAGCAGCCACCAAGAAACCCGGTTTCCGAACCCTCACCCCAAGTTCTCAAATTCGCTAAAATATCAGCAAACCCTAGCCTTCAGCTAAAATAGGGAATCAATTGTTAAATTTATTGTTTCTACTCCCCTAGGGTTCACCGTCCGCACCACCGAAAGCTACTGGCAAACACTGCTAATCAAACATCCCGATATTACCCATTATGAAACTGAAATTCAGCAAACCCTTAATCAACCCGATGCCATTTACCAAAGTCAGCGCGATATTGATGTCTTGCTATTTTATCGCACCCTCAAAGCCAAAAGATGGCTGGTTGCCGTTGCTCGGCGTTTAAATGGCGAGGGTTACTTGATTACAGCTTACCAAACTGATGCAATCAAAACAGGAGCAAAATTATGGCCCAAATAAAAGTCTTTTACGAACCCGAAACCGAACTCTTAACCATTTTTTGGCAATCTCCCCGCCCTAACCAAATTGCTACGGAACTGGGGAACGATATTATCCTTTTTAAAGATGGAGATACCAATGAACCCATTGGCATCGAAGTGTTATCCTATCGCCCTGGAGACGATCGCATTAGTGGCATCTCCCTGGAACTCGGCCAACAAAACCTAGTTAAAACCTAAAAAAATCCACTGCACTCAAATCTAAGCGAAAATCACCATCCTCTCCGACAACCCAGAAGCGCCCTTAAAAGGCTTTCCCCCCAATCAAGCGAATCTGATATCTGCGATCGAAACCTGGTTAGAGGAAATTAAGGAGTATTCGTAATTTCCACAATCATTTCTCCTTGCTGCAATTGCTCTAACGCATTCGGCAAAGTTGCTATTAACAATTGTCGCAAGTTGCGGTTCGTGACATTGCCACAAGTTAGCCACAAAATTTGAGGAGGTGTTCCTAAACGACATACCAAGTCGATGAAATCACTGTCTTTCGTAATAATTACCACATTTTCAGCCCGTGCTGCCGCAAAAATCTCGATATCTTGAGCATCCCGCAAGCCTAAATCTCGCAAAGCACTCGCGTCTAAACCAAGGGTTTCTCTCAGCCAACTTGCCAACGTAGGCGGAAGTTGAGCATCGACCCAAATCTTCATGCAGTTAGTCTAGGAAAATCAGTACGTCTTGCTGCAAAGACTAAACAGGCTTGAATATCTGCTAGTTCTAAGTCTGGAAAATCTTCTAAGATTTCAGAAATGCTAACGTTTTCAGCTAACATTTCTAAAATATCGGTGACTCGAATTCGCATCCCGCGAATACAGGGACGACCCCCACATTGACCGGGATTTTGCGTAATTCGGCTCATTAATTCAGGAGTTGAAGTCATATTTTTAAGGCTGAATGTGTGATTACACCTCATCAATTATAGCCGATCGCGCTCCTCAATTCTTTCAGGAATAAGTGCTCACCTCCGAATCCCTGCAACACCTGCCCCTGTATTGCCTCAACCCCTATATCCTCGCTAACCAAACCAGCAAATAGGAAATCGCCCTCACCTTCAGCGAACTGATTTGGGATATCATTTGCCCCGAGGAAGACCCCCCGGAACCCGCCACCCCCGCTGAACTGCGATCGCCACCTCAAAAGCCTAAAACGCGCCCCACCTCCTCCCCCACGGTGCCATCCTCTTCGGTAGCGAAACGGTTTCCACCCCGACCTAACCCACCCCAGCACTCATCACCTTTTGCCAAAAACTGACCGGGGTAATCGCCGTAGCCTTTCTCACCGAGGCCCCCCTAGAAGCCCCGTTAAAAGGGTTTCCGCCCAATCAACCGAATTTGTTATCGGCCATTGAAACCTGGTTAGAGGAGATTTGAGGATTCAAGAAACCGGGTTTCTACGATAATTTTCGCTGCTGACCCAAGATTAAATCAAGAAACCCGGTTTCTGACCCCTTAATAAACCTCATCGTGACTGCCAATATCGACAAAAACTGCCCGGTCATCTTCTGTAAAATAAAATAATACTCTCTCGTCGTAATCTACAGTAAAACTCCATAAATCCTTCAGCTTACCCGATAGCTTATGGGTTTTCAATCTCGGATCGTAAGGATCTGAAGTAAATATTTCCACTTTTTGCCAAAATTTATCCTCTAAATCTTCATTCCCTTTAATCCTTTTTTTGAAAGCCCGTTTAAAAGCCGAACTAAAACTAACTTCCATGATTATTCCTCAATCATTTTTCTCAATTCATCAATTTGTTTAGAAAACTTAAGTTCGGCTGTTTTTTCTTCTTGACGAGCGGCTTGAAAATTTTCATAAATCTTGTCGCGACGTTCTTCACGGATGTATTGCTGCAACAATGATTGAATTTCTTCTTTTTCATCCGTAGAAAGACCTTTGATTCCCTCAACTACATCATTAAATGTCATCATTGACGAAGCCTCACGTTACTAAATTACTTTTAACGATATACTTTTAATGATATCCTATTTCACCACTTTAGCGGCACCATAGTATTAGGGTGGGCAGTGCCGAACCGAAGAACCTGTTCACAGTAGTAATAGATATGGCACTGCCCACCCTACGAATCTTTTTTAACAACTGACCACTGCGAACATCCCACCCTAGAATTATTTTTGCCAAAAACTGACCGACACCGTAGCCGTAGCCTTCCTCACGGACGCACCCCTAGAAGCCCCGTTAAAAGGCTTTCCGCCGAATCAACCGAATCTGTTATCAGCGATTGAAACCTGGTTAGAGGAGATTTGAGGACTGGCATTTTTTAGGTTAGAATAGGGTTAGAGGAGGCTTGAGAATTAATTATTGTCAGGTCGAAAGCGTAACCTATTAAGGCTGGTTACAGTTGCAATTGTCTCAAAATCACGGTCATTATGAATTAAGATCAACTGATGTGCGATCGCCAGTTGAGCAATACAACAATCAATACTACTTCTAACCGTTAATCCCTGTCGTTGTCAATCGTAATAAATTCGGGCAGCCGCGACCCAAGTATTAGGAGTTGGTTCGATATAGTCTTGGTCTTGCAGATAGGTTTCTAATAACCTCCACTCCCGTTCATCTCGGCAACCTTGCAACAGTTCCATTTGAGTAAATCGGCTCAAAAAAATGGGTTGCTCCTTAATAATTTCTGATAAAGATTGACCAACTGTACCAGTCTGGTCTCGGAAAACAGCAATCCAAACTGATGTATCAATCAAAAACATTTCGGTTAAACCGTAGGGCTTTATAGTCGTAATCTGTTGAGAATTGAATCTGTCCGCTCAAATCGAGTAAATTTCGTTTTTTGCGGTTTTTGACTAACTCGGATAAAGCCAAGTTAATTAATTCTTGTTCTGTCTGAATATTGGTTAAGCGCAATCCTTCTTTCACCAATTCTTCATTGAGTTCGATGGACTTTTTCATCGCTAGTGGTTGATTTTATGTTCAGATTTATTGTCGTGCCGATTTACTTATATTAACATTTTTCTGACTCAATGTCCCCCTGATTGGGAAAATCACTTGTACCGAGGAAGACCCCGCCGAAATGCGATCGCCACCTCAAAACCCTAAAACGCGCCCCACCTCCTCCCCCACGGTGCCATCCTCTTTGGCGGCGAATTTCCACCCCGACGAAACTCACCCCAGAAGCGATCGCTTCGGCGTTGACCTAGGAGAATCGAAACCGGGTTAGGGGAGATTTGAGAATATTGGTTTCTATAACTCTCGATTTTAGAGCATCTCGTTTACTAATGCCTTGCCAGCCCAGCTATAATTTCTACAACAACGACAGAGGTAAAATTGTGTCCGACCTAAAAGAAATTGAACAAGCAATTCTCTCCCTGCCATCCCATGAGTTTGAAAAACTAAAACAATGGTTCTTTGATTTGGATTATCAACGGTGGGATGAACAGATAGAACAGGATATTGCCGAGGGTCGTTTAGAAGCCCTCGCTCAAGAGGCGATCGCGGAGTTTGTATCTGGACATTGCCGAGAACTCTGATGCACTATACCACTCGACGATTTTGGCAATGTTACCATGCTTTACCGGAAGCTGTACAAACAACTGCCGATGAATGCTACAACTTACTCAAATCTGACCCGTCTCATCCGTCTCTCCATTTCAAAAAACTGGGGAAAAGGTATTGGTCGGTTAGAGTAGGGTTAAATTATCGTGCTTTGGGTGTTGAAGTAGAGAACGGCATTTCTTGGTTTTGGATTGGAACCCATGCCGAGTATGACCGATTGATTAGCAAATAACCTGGAAATTACTCGCTAATGGTTGATAGTTTGCCGGAGACAGAAGAATTATCGAAATCCTAACAGTGTACATAGGGGTTCTCCCTGAAACTTAGGATAAAATTGGAATTGACCTTGAAACCTGATTTTGGGTAACGAAGCGGACTGAACTGTTATGAATACCCTAGCTCAAGAAATTCTCAAAAACTTTGATGATTTGCCGACTACAGAACAACAGGCGATTCTCCTACGGAGACGCTTCGCGATCGCAGTAGAAATACTCAAGCGCGTTATCAATTTTGACGTTCCCCCTTTGACCGATGAGGATTTAGTCCTCAATGCCGAAGAACTATTGTTAGCCTTAGATGAGCAAGAGGCAGATTATGAGTAGTCCTAACCGGGGAGAAGTCTGGCTGGTTGATTGAGGTTACACCGCCAAAGTTAGGCCATGTCTGGTGATGAGTATTCCGGCTCTGATGCAGGATAGAGCATTAACAACGTTGATTCCTCACACAACCAGTCCTAGGGGTTCACGTTTTGAAGTAGAGATTAAAACCCGGTTTCTAAAGCCATGAGTTTTCGACGCACAAAACCTGATTACTATTCCTCATGCAAAGCTACTCAAAAATTAGGGGAATTAGATCCAGAGCAGTTGTCACAAATTGAACAAGTTTTACGCTTATGGTTAGGCTTAGAAAGCACGGATAAACCAGAAACATAGCCTCTCTCCCAGAGGAAGACCCCCCGGAACCCGCCACCCGCCACTAAGCGCGATCGCGGCCCGGACAGACCCGACGTCACCACCGCATAGGTCAGGCCACCCTGGTGCAGGACACCCCCCCCTCCGCTGGGAGAGCGCACCAGAGCCACGGGGCGATCGTGCCATTTCAGATCACCCCAAACCTCCGGCCAGCGCCGCTGGTGGTAGCCCAGAGACACCGCCGCCGTTTCCCAGGTTAATAAGACGAGCGCGGAGGTTCGCCCCGGCGATGCCCTTCCAACAGCCAGGAATCGATCGCCATCTGCAACGCCCCCGAGGCCTCCAAAAGGGGAATGAAACGCCAAACGGAAGGATTGAACATTGGGAATAGGTAATAGGGAATGGGGAATCGGGAATTTTTAACTTTCCCTACACCCTACACCCTATTCCGAACTATTCTTGCAGGAGCTGGTCATTGTCGTCGGCGATGGTGGCGACGATGGTGATCGATCGCGAAATTTCCCCCGCCGTGATGCCGGCCAGGGTGCGGGTCGCCAGAACCACCACCTGACTGTTGGCGATCGCGATCAGGGGATTCAAACGTCGAAAGCCAGTTGATTTCCAGCAGTTTTCTCGCCAACTGCTCCTCATTCTTCGCCGGCAGTTCCAACACCGGCGACCAAACCGTAAGGGTGTCATCTTCGGTGTCCCCCGTCAGTTGCACGAACACCTGGACGCTGCCGTATGGAAACTTCTAAAGATGACCCGCCTCGCTCTGGCCGACCATCACCTTTTGGTCTTGAGCCAGACCCGCGATCACGGTTTCGATTTCTTCGGTGTAGGTGGTTTCAGAGCGATCGTCCATCAGATCCTCCGGGAGCGTTTCCAGGTTGGGCTGATTTGTGGATGTCATGGCAAATCTTTGGGTTGCGTGTGTTTGCGTTTCTTTCCACAGTATCGCCTTCGCGCACCGTAGGCGAGAATCCGTGTCTGCCGTCCCCCCGGCGGTCTCGACAATCGGCGGCGGGGAGGAATCCCCGTCCATTTCGCTACAGGGAGGATGTCAAATCGAAGGTCGTTCCCGTCAACTTGATCACCCGGCCAGAGCGATCGAAAACCGGACCGCCTCGGGCGTTGATATGGCGAATTTCCCCATCATTGACACGAATGATCCGCAAGTTCACTTCAAACCCTTTCCTGTGGAGTGCCGGAATCCGAATCGCCTCCTCGTGGAGTGGGAGATCGTCGGGGTGAATCAGGGCAGAAACTTCTTCAGATTTGGGAGCCGGCCGATTCGTCGCGAGGCCGTGGATGAGAAAAAGTTCCTCCGTCCAGTAGGTGTTGCGAGTTTCAAAATCGAACTCCCAACACCCGACTTGAGCCATCCGTTGGGCATTTCGCAACATCATTTCCGATCGCCGCAATTGTTCCTCAACGTGTTTGCGATGCTCAATTTCTCCGTGCAGGCGGGCATTCGCCACCATCAATTCTTGCCAGATATTGGCGGTAATCGAATCGAGCATCTCTTCCGGGGGATCGGATAATCCCTTGGCGGAATGATAAACCGGATCGAGACGGTACCCCTGGCCGTAGTGGGTTTGAATCAAATTGTTAATTCCCGCCTGTTCGAGTTTACGGCGAATGCTGCGGATGTGGCTGTTGATGGTGGCGTCGGTGGGCAATTCGTCGTCCAATGTCCACAGGCGATCGCCCATTTCGCCCCGAGAAAACATTTGCCGGGGATGCCTCAGAAATAGCTCCAGAATTTGATATTCCTTGCGGTTGACTGTCAAAATTTGACCGCCGCAGGTGATCTGCCGGGAGGCGGGATTGAGAGACAGGGGCCCCCAGGTGAGCAGGGGACTGGCCCGACGCAGGCCCCGCCGCGCCAGAGCCCGGAGATGAGCCAGCAGTTCTGGGATGCGAATGGGTTTCACCAAACAAGTGTCGGCGCCGGCATCTAAACCCTCGATACAAGTCCCCGCATCGGAAGGCTCCAACATCAGCAAAACGAGCACGGGGTTGCCCACATCCCGCAACCGACGACAGAAGGCAATTCCATCCAACTTGGGTAACAGCAACTCCAGCAAAACCGCATCGTACATAAACGCCTGAATCAATTCCCAAGCCTCCTCGCCATCCGTGGCCACATCGACGACAAAGTTTTGGCGAGATAAGTCTTGATGCAGTTGGTTCTGTAAGGTTGTGTCCGGGGAGGTGAGCAGAATTCTCATGGTTTGGTGTCCGGCTCAGGCGAATCGGCGGTAGGAATTCTTCAATATTACACAAACTTTTCAGATTTCGATCATACAGTATTCGGGTGTAGTTAAATCGGTCAGGGTGACTCTATGGTTCCCACCTCACATCAGGCAAATGATTTCATTCAAAAGAATGCCGTGACGAGCGGTGTGATCAACGCCATCATCAACGGCGCGATCGGCTGGTTCATGTTTCGGGGAAAAGAGACGATACCTCTGACCGTTGACACGATATCAGCCCACGAAAAAACGGTTTTCTCGACGGGAGTGATGACGGCATTCATGCTGTCGCTAATCTTGGGAACGATCGCCTTTTTTACATTCGGCAAAAAAGCCAAAGATTTCTCAGTTCCATTCCCCGAACTTTTGAACCGACCCTTTTTATTTTTTGGGGTGAGAACTATCCTATTTTATTCTCTGTTTGCCTTCGGTACGGTGACATTGTTTGCCCTCTTCTTACAAAAGTTTTTGGGAACGATTCCGGTGACACCATCGCTCGGTGCCATCATCTTGGGTATCATTGCCGGGATTGCCTCTTGGTTTATCAATGCGGCGGTCATGAAAGCCATGCTGCGGCCAGAGTAGTAGGGCTGTTTCATTTTCCCCCGAAAAATGGCGATCGGGAGCGGAGGGAGCCGAGGGAGAGGGATATTTTGCGGGAGCAAAGGGTTGATGTTGATTATTTTTACGCCCGATTGAAGACTCTCTCCCCAATGTTTTCGGGTTGATAATTCGGATGGGATATGACGAGTATTTAATATTGTGGAGATTTTGCAAGTATGACAGTTTTGGAAACCTTCGGACTCCCGGATCAAGTCGCCATTGTCACGGGGGGCGGCGCCGGTATCGGTCGGGGCATTGCCGAATTATTTGCCCAGGCTGGGGCGGCGGTGGTCGTCAGTGATTTGAAAGAAAAAACTGCGGCGGCCGTGGCCGACGGCATCAAGGAAAAGGGCGGTCGAGCTCTGGCCGTGGCTTGCGACGTAACGAAGGATTCCGACTTGGAAAATTTAGTCCAGTCTACCCTCGACGCTTTTGGCAAAATTACCCTGCTAATCAACAATGCCGGGGGGGGCGGTCCGAAACCTTTCGATATGCCGATGGATACGTTTATTTGGGCTTATAAAATCAATGTATTTTCGGTCTTTCATCTGTGCCAATTGTGCGCTCCCCACATGGAAGCAGCCGGACAGGGGGCGATTTTAAATATCTCTTCGATGTCGGCGGAAAATAAGAACGTCAAGATGGCATCTTACAGTTCTTCCAAAGCCGCCGTCAGCCACCTGACCCGGAATATCGCCTTCGATTTGGGACCCAAGGGAATTCGGGTGAATGCGATCGCCCCCGGTGCCATCAAAACCGACGCCCTGGCGACGGTGCTGACCCCCGAAGTCGAAAAAGCCATGCTCAAACATACCCCCTTGGCGCGGTTGGGAGAACCCAGCGATATCGCCTATGCGGCACTGTTTCTCTGTTCCCCCGCAGCCAGTTGGATCAGTGGGCAAGTGCTGACCGTCAGCGGTGGCGGCGTTCAGGAATTGGATTAATTTTTCGCCTGAGAAACTGACTGTATTTCAAAGTATTTAAACCCCAAAAGGAGACGACCATGAGCAATTTTGATTCGTTCGCCGACTTTCGGATGAATAACCATGTGGCGATCGTCACCGGCGGCGCCCAAAACATCGGAGAAGCGATCGCCAAAACCTTTTCCGGTGCCGGGGCGAAGGTGATGATTGCCGACTTGAACGGAGAAAAAGCCCAGGCTACCGCAGCCGCTATTCAAGCCGAAACTGGCAATGAAGCATTGGGCATCGGCTGCAACGTCACCGTCGAGGCAGACATCCAAGCCTGCGTCGCCAAAACCGTCGAAGCCTTCGGCGGCATTTCAACCCTGGTCAATAACGTCGGTTGGGGTAAAGCCTACGACGACCCCCTCGACGTTCCCTTGGAAGAGATGGTCGAAAGCTACAAACTCAACACCCTGTCAGCCATGCGGATGACCTCCGCCTGCCGCCCCTATCTCCTCCAAGCCGAAAATGCCACCATCACCAACTCCGGTTCCCTGGTGGGGGTCTTGCCCGCTTTTGACTTCATCGCCTACTCCGCCGCCAAAGCCGCGCTCAACCACATGATGCTGGGTTTAGCCCACTATTTTGCCAAGCAGGTCCGCATCAACACGGTGCTCATCGGTACGGTCATTACCCCGGGCTACGCGGAGGCGGGTTTGGATGAAAAGGCCCAGTACGCCCTGGCTCACCCCGACAACCTGACCGGGCGGGCTGGCAAACCCCAGGATATTGCCAACGCCTTCCTGTGGCTGGCTTCACCGGCGGGGTCCTGGGTGAGCGGCCAGACCTTGCAAGTCTCCGGCGGTGGCAAGCGGGTCCGCCTAAAGCCCGAATAAATCCGAGGGGGCGATTCCAGATGAAAATTTGGACTTCTTTTTCACCCCCGGCAAACAACCAAAACATGGGCTGAGTCCCGCCGTTCCCACGGTTGCAGAAGTCGGGGGAGATGCCGTCCGCCCAGGGGGGTTATGTGTGGCTAGGTTATACGAACAGCACTGGAGCATGAAAACCTTGTCTCTTTAGTGAAACCCAACACTTGTTGATCCGGTGAAACCCAACACTTGTTGATCGGGTGAAACCCAACAGCAGTTGCTGGGGTGAAACCGGAACGCGATCGCCCTGATCAATGGTAACACAATTTACCATGTTTGATGTGGGATGTCCGAAACAGTAGGTTGGGTGAAACCCAACAGCAGTTGCTGGGGTGAAACCGGAACGCGATCGCCCTGATCAATGGTAACACAATTTACCATGTTTGATGTGGGATGTCCGAAACAGTAGGTTGGGTGAAACCCAACAGCAGTTGCTGGGGTGAAACCGGAACGCGATCGCCCTGATCAATGGTAACACAATTTACCATGTTTGATGTGGGATGTCCGAAACAGTAGGTTGGGTGAAACCCAACAGCAGTTGCTGGGGTGAAACCGGAACGCGATCGCCCTGATCAATGGTAACACAATTTACCATGTTTGATGTGGGATGTCCGAAACAGTAGGTTGGGTGAAACCCAACAGCAGTTGCTGGGGTGAAACCGGAACGCGATCGCCCTGATCAATGGTAACACAATTTACCATGTTTGATGTGGGATGTCCGAAACAGTAGGTTGGGTGAAACCCAACAGCAGTTGCTGGGGTGAAACCGGAACGCGATCGCCCTGATCAATGGTAACACAATTTACCATGTTCCATGTGGGATGTCCGATGGTGGGAGATTCGGTCGAGAAGGGTTCAGAAAATCGTGGACAACCATCCCCAGCAGTAGACCACTGATGACCGTCACCAACACCGAGACATAAATCACCCACACAGACAGAGAATTTAGGCTGCTGATAGCACCAGAGATAGCGTTCGATTGTTTTTTACCTGATAAAGCCGCTAAAGCCTCTGTGGCATTTTGGTAACGCTTGCGACAATCAAAAGCCACCATTTTATTTAAAACCTCAGCCAATTGGGGGCTGACAGAAACTTGATCAGCCCAAATTACTTCTAGCGTGTTAGGGTTTATCCGTAACTTATCGGGAGGCAATCCTGTTAACCCTTGAATTGCCACCATTCCCACTGCATAAATATCGCTGGCAAAATTAGGACGGCCTTTCCATTGTTCGTGGGGTGTATATCCGCGAGTACCAATAGGTAGGGTAAAATTTCCTTGGGCGACCGTAGTTTCTCCACCAATGTCTTTGACCGTCCCAAAGTCGATCAGCACTATTTTTCCATCCCTAGTGCTGCGCCGGATATTGGAGGGTTTAAGATCGCGGTGAATTATACCTTGTTGGTGAACAACTTTCAGGACTTCTAAAATTTCTCGCAACAGTTGAGTTACCTGGGGTTCCTTGAGTGGAATGCCATTTTGGGGGCAGATTTCATCCGTCAAATCATGACCCTCAATATATTCTTGGACCAGATAAAACTCTTGATTTTCCTGAAAAAGGGCAAAAAGTTGGGGGATTTGGGAGTGTTCCCCCAGTTTATAGAGGGTTTTGGCTTCTCTGTCGAACCAATCCTGGGCTACTTTCAACACCCGGGGCTGAGTCGATGAGGGTTTGAGTTGTTTAACAATCCGGTGAGGATAATCAGGGAGATGAATATCCCGCGCCAAGTAAGTTTCGCCAAAGCCACCTTTACCCAACGAAGATTCGATCTGGTAGCGTCCGCCAAGCAGTTGTCCGACTTGCATAATTTGGGGGATAATGTTTTTGGGGGAATGGGATTTTAATTGAATTTTGGTATAATGAAAGCAGGTAGAGGGTAGAAGGTTTAATTGCCTCTTAGTCAATATTCTACTCAACTTACAGGAGTCAGGATATGATCAAACTTCAATACTTCGTGCTAATGCTAGTCCTTGCCGTTTTGGCTGGGTTTGGTGTCGGGGCTATTTTTAATCCTGGGTCTTCCACTACTGCTGCTGATCCTACAACCAATCCGGCGATCGATGAACAAACCACATTCAAATGCGTTCACGGAAGCAGCGGTTGGTCAACCGTAGCCGAGAGAGGGAATGCCGTTTCTAAAACGCCCATGATTACTTGGAATAGTGAAGAATTTGGGGATAACTGGACTCCCCAAGATCGCTGTCACCAAGTTTCTGAGCGACTAACCCGGGCGGTGACCAATAATGGGGGGCAGTTATTGGGATTAGACTTAACCCATGGCAGAGTGAACCAGCTAACGGTGATTTGCGTAGTCAATTCCCGGCAGCAGACCTGCAGGGAGAATAATCTGCTGTTTACTCTCAGCCAGAAAAATGCCCCCACCCCCAGAGCTACAATAGCAAGGATAATCGACTTTAGCCAGGGGCAGGATGTGTCGCCCATAGATGAGTCCGATTATCCCCAGTATTTTACCCTGAAAAGTTGGGTAGATAGGCATTTACCCCATAGCAGTGGGTTTTAGGGTGGTTCACAAAGGGGGAGTGCTTAACCCAATGGAGATTATCATGCCCAAATTATCGCAGAAATCCGGTTTGTTGGTGGTGGCAGTGCTGGCGGTGGCTCTTGGTGTGGGGGGCTGTGGTCGGCTGTCGTCCGAGAATGTGGCGAAAAAAGCCCGGGAAGTCACGGTGATGGTCGATGGCTGTGCGGCGGGTTCGGGAATGATTTATCGCCGTCAGGGCAATACTTATTATGTGCTGATCGCTCATCATGTCGTCAGGAATGCTCAGGATACTTGTTTGATTATCACTCCTGACGGTATCCGCCATCGGGCTAATCGGGAAGTGACTGTCCCCCTGGCTGATGTGGATTTGGCGGTGTTGACTTTTACCAGCGAGAATGACTACAAGCTGGCGAGGTGGGGAAACTCTGACCGGGTGGTGGTAGGGCAAACGGTCTATGTAGCAGGCGCTCCGGTGGCTACTCAGGCGGTGCCTCGACGCACGGTGATTATCTCGGATGGGAAAATTATCGGGAAAGTCTCTCAGCCGAATGAGGGTTATAGCTTCATTTACAACAATAACACTCAACCAGGTATGAGCGGCGGGCCGGTATTCAATGACCGAGGACGAGTGATTGGGGTTCATGGTAGAGGCGAAAAAACTGGGCGGAATTTGGCGATTCCCATTGCCACATTTTTGGAGGGACCTCAATCGGCGATCGCACAAGGGGGGCAGATTGTTGAAAGTCCTCCTCAAATACAGGAGGCAGCAAACCTGCGCGGCGATTTCACCCTCCCCGCATTACAACAACAAGGAATGATCAAGCGACTGGGACAGGGAGGAGTAAGACAAGTAATTCCCCTCAACCAGGAGTTAATGGTGGTCATTGCAGGTGGTGGGGCAAGTTTATTTAATCTCGCCACTGGGGAAGCGGTCTGGGAAATTGATTGTCCGGCTTTGGGTGGGGCGGTCAGTGCAGATGGGCAGTTATTGGCATTGCGTAGCAACAAAGATATTTATCTATGGGATTTAAGCACTGGGCAGTTGTTGCGCCAACTCACCGGACATACAAGGGATGTGAGAAGCGTCAGCTTCAGTCCAGATGGTCAAACCCTGGCTTCTGGGAGTGGGGATAACACAGTGCGACTGTGGGATGTGGCTACCGGACGGGAACTGCGCCAACTCACCGGACATACAGACTGGGTGTGGAGCGTCAGCTTCAGTCCAGATGGTCAAACCCTGGCTTCTGGGAGTGGGGATAACACAGTGCGACTGTGGGATGTGGCTACCGGACGGGAACTGCGCCAACTCACCGGACATACAGAGAGTGTGTGGAGCGTCAGGTTGAGTCCAGATGGTCAAACCCTGGCTTCTGGGAGTTGGGATAAAACAGTGCGACTGTGGGATGTGGCTACCGGACGGGAACTGCGCCAACTCACCGGACATACAAACAGGGTGGAAAGCGTCAGCTTCAGTCCCGATGGTCAAACCCTCGCTTCTGGGAGTGATGATAACACAGTGCGACTGTGGGATGTGGCTACCGGACGGGAACTGCGCCAACTCACCGGACATACAAACAGGGTGGAAAGCGTCAGCTTCAGTCCCGATGGTCAAACCCTGGCTTCTGGGAGTGGGGATAACACAGTGCGACTGTGGGATGTGGCTACCGGACAGCCACTGCGCCAACTCACCGGACATACAAGCTGGGTGGAAAGCGTCAGCTTCAGTCCAGATGGTCAAACCCTGGCTTCTGGGAGTCATGATAACACAGTGCGACTGTGGGATGTGGCTACCGGACGGCCACTGCGCCAACTCACTGGACATACAGACTGGGTGTTAAGCGTCAGGTTCAGTCCAGATGGTCAAACCCTGGCTTCTGGGAGTTATGATAACACAGTGCGACTGTGGGATGTGGCTACCGGACAGCCACTGCGCCAACTCACCGGACATACAGACTGGGTGTTAAGCGTCAGGTTCAGTCCCGATGGTCAAACCTTGGCTTCTGGGAGTGATGATAACACAGTGCGACTGTGGGATGTGGCTACCGGACGGGAACTGCGCCAACTCACCGGACATACAAACAGTGTGAATAGCGTCAGGTTCAGTCCAGATGGTCAAACCCTGGCTTCTGGGAGTTGGGATAACACAGTGCGACTGTGGGATGTGGCTACCGGACGGGAACTGCGCCAACTCACCGGAGATACAAACTGGGTGAGAAGCGTCAGCTTCAGTCCAGATGGTCAAACCCTGGCTTCTGGGAGTTATGATAACATCGTGCGACTGTGGGATGTGGCTACCGGACGGGAACTGCGCCAACTCACCGGACATACAAGCAGTGTGAATAGCGTCAGCTTCAGTTCAGATGGTCAAACCCTGGCTTCTGGGAGTTGGGATAACACAGTGCGACTGTGGGATGTGGCTACCGGACGGGAACTGCGCCAACTCACCGGACATACAAGCACTGTGTATAGCGTCAGCTTCAGTCCTGATGGTCAAACCCTGGCTTCTGGGAGTGATGATGGGGTGGTGCGGTTGTGGAGGGTAGGGTTTTAGTGGAGTTGCTCGGGTTTCACCCAACATTTGTTGCTCGGGTTTCACCCAACAATGGTGGTGTTGGGTTCCGTACCTCCACCCAACCTACTTAACTATTGACGAAAAAATCAGCTAAAATGTGAGCCAACTATAGACACCGACTCAATGGTGTATTCCAGTTCAATAATTGAGAGGTCTAATTTTATGGTAACTACCCCTCAACCCACACAACCCACAAAGGTCATCTACCCTGATTCTGATGGAAATCCCATGGCTGAAAATACCCGCCAGTTTCGCTGGATTGTAGTCATTAAAGAGAATTTGGAGATTCTGTTTGATGATGATCCGAATGTGTTTATAGCGGGAGATTTGCTCTGGTATCCCATGGAAGGCAATAATAAACTGCGACAAGCACCTGATGCAATGGTGGTGTTCGGGCGACCAAAAGGCGATCGCGGTTCCTATAAACAATGGGAAGAAGGGAACATCCCTCCCCAAGTGGTGTTTGAAATTCTCTCCCCAGGAAATCGTCTCAAGGAGATGGTCAAAAAACAGCAGTTTTACGATCGCTATGGGGTGGAAGAATATTATATCTTTGACCCAGACCGTTTTGATTTTCATGGGTGGATACGCAATCAAACGGGTTCCCTGGAACTGATTGAGCAGGCGGAAAACTGGACGAGTCCCCGGTTAGGGATTCGCTTTGAACTGATTGAGGAGCAGTTCACCATCTATCGTCCTGATGGTCAGCGATTTCTCACCCCCACAGAGTTAGCCAAACTCGCCGAACAGCAGCGTCAGGAAGCCCAACAGCAGCGTCAGGAAGCCCAACAGCAGCGTCAGGAGGCTGAACAACAGCGTCAGGAAGCCGAACAACAGCGTCAGCGGGCGGAGTTAGCGGAAACGCGGCTGCGGGAATTGGAGGCTCGCTTACAGCAACTGGAAGGCGATCGCTCTTGGTAGGTTGGGTGAAACCCAACATTCGTAGGTTGGGTGAAACTCGGTGAAACCCAGCATAACCGAGAGATGGTGGTGTTGGGTTCCGTGACCTCCACCCAACCTACTTAAATAAGCGATCGCTCTTGGTAGCTCTTGGTAGGTTGGGTGAAACCCAACATTCGTAGGTTGGGTGAAACTCGGTGAAACCCAATATAACGGAGAGATGGTGGTGTTGGGTTCCGTACCTCCACCCAACCTACTTAACTGGAAGGCGATCGCTCTTGGTAGGTTGGGTGAAACCCAACATTCGTAGGTTGGGTGAAACTCGGTGAAACCCAGCATAACCGAGAGATGGTGGTGTTGGGTTCCGTGACCTCCACCCAACCTACTTAAATAAGCGATCGCTCTTGGTAGGTTGGGTGAAACCCAACATTCGTAGGTTGGGTGAAACTCGGTGAAACCCAATATAACGGAGAGATGGTGGTGTTGGGTTCCGTACCTCCACCCAACCTACTTAACTGGAAGGCGATCGCTCTTGGTAGGTTGGGTGAAACCCAACATTCGTAGGTTGGGTGAAACTCGGTGAAACCCAGCATAACCGAGAGATGGTGGTGTTGGGTTCCGTGACCTCCACCCAACCTACTTAAATAAGCGATCGCTCTTGGTAGGTTGGGTGAAACCCAACATTCGTAGGTTGGGTGAAACTCGGTGAAACCCAATATAACGGAGAGATGGTGGTGTTGGGTTCCGTACCTCCACCCAACCTACTTAACTGGAAGGCGATCGCTCTTGGTAGGTTGGGTGAAACCCAACATTCGTAGGTTGGGTGAAACTCGGTGAAACCCAATATAACGGAGAGATGGTGGTGTTGGGTTCCGTACCTCCACCCAACCTACTTAACTGGAAGGCGATCGCTCTTTGTTGCTCGGGTTTCACCCAACATTTGTAGGTGTGCTGAAACGAGGGTGAAACCCAACATAACTTAACTATGGTGGGGTTGTGTTTGGTTACCTCCACCCAACCTACTTAACTTAAGAGAGTGGTCAATCATTGGGGGGATACAGATCACCGACCAATTGAGCAGGTCTCTAACGTAATACATCGAGGAAGGCGAAAACCGCCGGAGGATGCAGACCATTACTAAGAATAGCCGCGCCGATCGCCCTTTCTAATGGTACTGGAAGCGATCGCACTTTCACCGACTTAGGAATAGGTAGCGCCGCCAACCGGGGCAGAATTGCGGCCCCTAAACCTTGAGCCACCATACTAACAATAGTAGAATCTTCCTTAATCTCATAGGCAATTTTTAGGGTCTGTCCCCACCTAGCCCAATGTTCTCGCACCGCCGAAGTACACTCAGCATAATTATACAATATAAAAGCATGAGACGACAACTCTTCCCAGGTTAAATTTTGGGGAATTGGTTGCTTAGAATTGGGCAATAACACCACATACTCATCTCGGGCAATTTCCCAAGTATCAAACTCTTCCGATCGCGGTAAAGGAACTAAACCAATATCCACCTGACCCGTCCGCAAAGCCTGTTCCACCCCCACCGGATCAGTCTCGGTAATTTTCACCTCTACATTAGGAAAACGACTGCGAAACTCAGCCACTTTCGACGGCAAAATATGGGTAGCCGCACTGCGAAAAGAAGCCACCCGCACCTTAGACCCCTGTAACCCCTTTTCCAAATTCACCTCGTGGTCGATAGTCTCCCGCAGTTCCAGGATTTTCTGGGCGTGACCTAGGACTTTTTCACCAATGGGGGTTAAATGCGCTCCAAAGCGCCCCCTACACAATAGGGGAATCCCTAACTCATTTTCTAAAGATGCGATCGCCCTACTCACCGAGGATTGGGAAATATTCAAATCCAGCGCCGCCTCAGAAAAGCTACCCTTGGCGACCACAGCAATTAACACCCGCACATGAAACAAATTCATAATAATTAACCGAACCTTGGGAAACCATCGCCATTAACAATCATCCATCCAGTTTACGCATGGAAATTATGCTTAATGAGTTTTGCATGATACCGAATCAGATCATTAAGCTATGGGAGAACTGAAAAATTTAATCGCTACTCTAATCATTTATGTTCGAGTTACTGCCCTTCCATAAGTTCCGTGATACCCCTAGCGTGCGTTTTTTTGATATCACCATCCCCAACTCTAATGCTAGGGATCTGGTTTTTCATGAAGGACCAGCCACCAGTCCCAACAACACGGAGGATGGCCACTGGCAGTTCTATCTACACCCCAACCAGGAAGATAACCTACTGGCTGTTTCCGGGGGTCGTACTTTCTATCTAGTTAATTTCGCTTGGGAATGTCCCTATCATATTGTCCGACTAGATGCTAATCGACACATTTTGCGGATTCCCCCAGGAACCTTCCATCGGTCAGTATCCGACCCCGAAGGTTCCCTAGTCTTGAATCAAGCTATCCGTACCCACAGGGCTACTGTCGAAAGCGAGTTCCGAGTATATAATAGCGCCGAAATTTCCCGCCTGTATAGAGTGACTTCTGATAAGGCTCGCCCACCCATCTTACACGGCTTTGAACGCCTCCGCGTCGCTTGATTAATCATCCATCATCTGGGGGAGAGTTCCCAACCATCCGGGACTCTCCCAGATTATGTTAACTTTTGTAACAAAAAGTTAAGAAATGTTACAAAAAATTTTTTTTGTGGGGGGTAGCTTGATTTTTGGATAAGTTTCTGCTACAATTTTAGATAATGGGAATAGTGAAAATTTTAGAAAAACTGGCTATAAACCAATTATATATTTTACTTACAGGATATCACAATTGAGCAGTGTTTGTCAACCCCCCAAAATATCCGGGGAGAGGGAGGCGTGATAGAATTAGTTATTGATTATTCATGATGGATTACTTCGAGTTAGAATGTGGTTTCATATTAATTCAGCCACCCCAAAGTGAGTAGAGATATATTTGCGATCGAAGCCCTAGGGCAAATTCCTAAAATTCTCACCTTGCTAGATCGGAACCCCCACAGTCCGACCTATGGATGTTTTGACCGAAACTTCTGGCATTATAAAATTATTGACTTCCCCAGTGGCATGGCCCAGGAGTTGGTCTGGCCCCTGGCTTTAGCCTACGAAGTCAATGTTCCCGATAATTCCTACTACCAACACCCCGCTATCAAGGAATGGGTACAAGCGGGGATAGCTTTTGCCGCCCGCAGCGCCCACGCAGACGGTTCTAGTGATGACTATTTCCCCTATGAAAGGGCGGCGGGGGCTTCTGCGTTCTCTTTGCTGGCTTGCGTGGAAAGTTATCGGCTATTGGGGTTAGTTGATTATGAGGCGCTGAGGTTTTTTGAACGACGGGCGAACTGGTTGGCTAACCACTACGAAAGTGGTCAACTGGCGAACCATGAAGCGTTAATTATCCTAGCCCTGGAAAGGTTGGGAAACCTGCTGCAAAGTTCTAAATGGCGGCGGATACAAGCGACGAGACTCGATCGCCTTTTAAGTTGGCAAACTGAAGAAGGATGGTTTCGGGAGTATGAGGGTTGCGACCCCGGATATCATACTCTCACCCTTTCCTGTTTGGCAGAATTTGACCGCCTTAAACCTGATGAACGGGTGAAAAATGCGATCGCCAAAGGTGTAGAATTAGCGTCCCATTTCATCCACCCTGATGGCACTTATGGCGGGGAATATGGCAGCCGCAACACTTATAATTTCTTTCCCCACGGTTTTGAGTTAGCGGGTAAATGGCTACCAGAAGCCCTGCGGATTAATGACCAGTTTTTACAGGGTCTAAAAAATGGCTTGATTCCCTGCTATGCTGATGATCATATTATTGGGCATCATGGCTGGAATTATTTGCTGGCTTGGCAAGATTTCGTGAGCGATCGACCTCAACCACTGCCCCGGGATGTCGCTAGTATTTGGTTACAAGAAGCCCAAATTTTAATCAAACGTCGTCCGGGAGTTGAGTTGTATATGGGATTAAATAAAGGCGGGGTTTTCAAGATATTTAGGAACAATAAATTAGTCATTTCAGACACTCAAATATCCTTGCAAATTCGCCAGGGCAAAAAGTTAAAAAATGCCGTCAGTCACCTAATCGGACCTTACCAGGTGACAGTGGGACAGGATGAAATCACTATCGAAGGACAGTTAGGATGGGCTAAACAAACCCAAATGTCACCCTTAAAATTAATCCTGTTGCGGGTAGTAATGTTAACTTTTGGGCGGTTTTTTCCCAACTTAATTCGGAAAATGCTGCAAAAAATGTTAATAACAGGCAAGCAGGATGCACCGTTTCACTTTCGGCGAAAATTACTCTGGCAAGATAATCAATGGCTGGTGACAGATGAAATTACCGCCTCTTCTTGGCAGGGTGTAATTAGTGCAGGAATTGGGGCTTCCCAAACCTCTATTTATGTGGTCATGAGTCGCACATTTCAACCGGGACAACTACAACCATGGTTAGATTTAACTGGGGAAATTAAGAAACTTACACCGGGTAAAACACTGAGGGTAGAACGCACTTTTTAGGGGGCTTTCTGTGATCAATTAATTATCGGGTGGGGCGGGTTTATTAATATTCGGGTGGGGATGGAGAATTGACGGCGGTGGGGCGGGTTTATTAATATTCGGGTGGGGATGGAGAATTGACGGCGGTGGGGCGGGTTTATTAATATTCGGGTGGGGATGGAGAATTGACGGCGGTGGGGCGGGTTTATTAATATTCGGGTGGGGATGGAGAATTGACGGCGGTGGGGCGGGTTTATTAATATTCGGGTGGGGATGGAGAATTGACGGCGGAACCCGCCCCTACAATTATTAATTATTAATTATTAATTATATCGTGCCATATAATCTTTTAAGTCTCTGGCGACTTGGGGACAGAGGAAATAAACCCCCAACAGGTTAGGGAATGCCATTCCCAATAACATTCCATCGCTAAAATCAATGACGGGACCAGGGGCGACTATGGCTCCCAGAAAAGTGGCCATTAGGAAGAGGATTTTATAGATAATTAAACCCTGCCCCCCGGTGAGATAATCCCAGCAGCGTTCACCATAATAACTCCAGGATATCATAGTAGAAAAAGCAAAGAAAAAAACAGCGATCGCCAAAATTATGGGGAACCAAGTAATGGAACTGCCAAAAGCGGCGGCGGTCAATTCTGCCCCGGCTCCGGTAGCGCGTAATTGCTCATATTCGGGATTATTATATACCCCAGTAATTACAATAACTAAAGCAGTCATATTACAAACTACAATAGTATCAATAAAAGGCTCTAAGAGGGCGACAATACCTTCTCGGATAGGTTCATCAGTGCGGGCGGCGGAATGAGCGATCGCGGCTGAACCTAACCCCGCTTCATTAGAAAAAGCCGACCGTCTAAACCCTTGAATAATCACGCCCAAAATACCGCCTTCAATCGCTTCTGGCTGAAAGGCTTGGGAAATAATTGTCCAAAAAGCACCAGGAATAGCGGTAAAATTGGTAAGTAAAATAAACAGAGATGCAGTTACATATAAAATACACATCAAAGGGACAATTGTACCAGCGACTTGACCAATGCGGCGGACTCCGCCAATAATGACCAAGCCGACTAATGTTGCTAAAACTGCTCCATATAACCAATTAGGTACAAAGGGAAACACCCGGGAAACCGCGCCAAAGGACTGGTTAGCTTGGAACATATTTGCACCACCCAAGGCGGCGAAAATACAGAAAAAGGAAAAAGCGATCGCCAAAACCCGTCCGAAAATCGGATAATTAATCCTTTTTAAACCTTCTGATAGATAGCGCATCGGGCCACCAGAAATAGTGCCATCTGGGTTAACGACGCGATATTTTTGACCGAGGGTACATTCAACAAACTTACTACTCATTCCCAAAAAGCCACCGACAGTCATCCAGAAGACCGCGCCGGGTCCTCCGACACTAACAGCAATAGCTACGCCGGCAATATTTCCTAAGCCGACAGTAGCGGACAGAGCAGTTGCTAAGGCTTGAAAATGGGAGACTTCCCCGGAATCATTAGGATCATCATATTTTCCCCGCACCACGTCTACAGCGTGTCGGAAGGCGCGGATATTGATAAATCCCATGCGGAAGGTAAAGAAAATTCCCCCAACAATTAGCCATAAAACAATTAGGGGAATTCCCATGTCAATCCCAAAGAGATATTTAAATAGATACCCGGTCCCTGCATCCCAGAATAGGACACCAAATATAACATTGTTGACAAACCAGGCGAAACCATCATTAATAGCCTCAAAGACTGTTTGGCTGCGGCTTTCATCCTGAGCCCAAGCGATGGTAGGAATCAACAAAAACAGTAGGGTATATAGCCAAACCCGTTTTTTAGTTATCCTCATAAATGGTAATGGTTCACAAGACTGGGATGGATACTGAGAGAGTTTTGGGAAGTGAGGGAACAGACCGGAGGGGACTCCTGGGTGGGAACTGTTAACTAGCTTGGGAGTCTTTATCTGAAATTTTGTTAGCGATCGCCTGTCCAAATCCTAATACAATCAGGATATTGGATAGAGTCAAAAACAACTCAGCCCCCCCATGTAGCCAATCAATATTAGCTAAAGATTCGCTGTAGGCGACCTGAGCATAAATAGCGGCGGGAATGGTGACCGCCACAAATACCAAAGTTCCGTAAAATCCGATCAGGGCTAGTAGTGGGGTTATTCCTGAACGGGTAAGGAACCAGAGGAAACCGAGATAAGGAAACAAAGACAGAACAAATAGAGTATCTTTAGAGAACATGGTTAGTAGTTTTTAAGTTTCAAGTGATTTGGAAGTTCGCCAAAGCCACCAGGCGGCAATACACAAGGTAAAATTACCTGTAACGGTCATAGCAGCTTGTAGGGTTACCAGCCATTCTAGGTTTGGGGAGTTATCAAAATAATGCCAGGTACAAGCACACATAGCACTGATCAAGGCTGGTAACATAGCATAAGATAAACCCCACCAGGCTCGATTTTCGGTAATTACGCCGTAACTCCAGATTAGCAAAATGGCAACTATCCATTCAATCACGCTAGAAATATGAATGAGCCAGGTGGGAATTGATAAAGCGTGCATAAGCAAATTGTAAATGAATTTCCCAAATTGTCGATAATCATCCTAAGTTTACAGGTAACAGAGAAATGAGTGTGCATCCGATTAAAGATACGATCGCTCTGAATGAGACCCAACTTAATACATTAAGCAGAACCCTGAGATTATCTGAGGGACAGTTTACTCTGTTGTTGGTGCGTTGTAACTATACCAATTTGCGATCGTCAATGGTACAACAACTGCGGCAGAAATTTCCTTTACCCATTCGCGAGTTATATCTTCAGCCATCAATACAGAACTTGTATGGTGCTATTCAAGGGGAATTAGGTCAGGGGGAAGAACCAGCGGCGCTTATGGTCTACGGCTTGGAGTCTGTGAACAGTCTTGATGAAGTCTTAGACGCGACCAATTTTGCGAGGGAGTCTTTTCGGAACTTGGAATTTCCCCTAGTGTTATGGGTTGATGACAAAACCTGGCAAAGAATGAACCGCCGCGCTCAGGATTTTACCAGTTGGGCGACTACTTATGAATTTGTCTTAGGAACTCAAGAGTTATTGGAATTTTTGGAGGCTAAAACCCAAAGGGTCTTTGGGGAAGTTCAGAAATTTGGGTCGCTGCAATTTGTCCCCAATACCAAGATTTTGGGGACGGGTTCTCGGTCAGAAATAGAGTTGGCTTATCAAGACTTAAAACAAAGATTAACTAAGTTACCCACCGAATTGGAAGGGAGTTTACAATTCTTATTTGCTCGTTATTGTTATGCAAAATATGACATAAATTTAGCTATCCAAAAGTATCAGAAAAGTCTGAATTTGTGGCGGAAAAGTTCCCATAAACCTCCTAATCTTCACCCTGATTTAACTCATTTGGAATGGCAAGGATTGATATTATTTCATATAGGATTATGCGAAATTTATCAAGCTGATCAAAATCGTTATGGTACAGGTAAAAAAGAATGGGAACGAGCCAAACAACATCTACAGCAATCTGTTCAAAGGTTTGAAATTGCTCAACGCCAGGATTTAGTGGCTAAGTTTATTAATAAATTAGGGGAGGTTCTCAGTCAATTAGAACAGTGGGATGAGTTATGGGAATTGGCGATCGCCTCTCGGAAACTCCATCAATCTCCTGGTGAATTCAATCAGATTTTATTGGCTCAGGATTATGGATTTTTAGCAGAAGTTTCTCTGCATCGTTCTCAGTGGAATTATAGTAAAGAATTGGCTGAGGTGGCTTTAGATGTATTGATGCGGGCTAATGTTTCGGAGGCGATCGACTCTTCAATTTGTAATCAGCATCAGGGTCGTTTTCTGTGGCTATTAGCTGAATCTTTAGAAAAATTGAGTCAGCCGACTGTGGCAATTCAAAAATTAGAATGGGCGAAAAAAGCGACGATCGCCCAATATAATCCCCGGTTATATCTGGCTATTTTAGAGACTTTAAAGAGGCTATATTTTGACCTGGGAAATTACCGAGAATCTTTTGAGATTAAGGGAGAATATCGCCGCAAATCTAGCACTTTTGGCTATACGGCATTTATTGGCGCTGGTCGCTTGCAGATTCGCGAACGAGCCATTAATCTTAGTTTAACAGATGCTGATTATGGCTATTGTGCGGATGAAATCCAGACTTCTGGACGGGAAAAAGATATCGAAAATCTCCTGGCTCGCATGGCGAGTCCTCAGCATAAACTCACGGTTATTTATGGGCAATCAGGAGTTGGTAAAAGTTCCTTATTACGAGCAGGTTTAGTTCCTTCTCTGCAAGTTAAGCCTATCGAAGCGCGTCAAGTAGTACCTGTGGTTATTCGCAACTATAAGGCTTATATCAGAGAACTAGATCGGCAACTATCTGGTCTTCAAGAATCAGAAATAGAACCAGAAACCGATGTTGGGTTTCACCCAACCTACCTGGCTGCAAAGGCTGTTAATAGCGGTTATCCTGAATTAACTAAAGCTGACGAAGGGGAGCAAAAATTTCTGATTAACCACATTTTAGAAACCTTGACACACCATTCAGTTAATCATCGGTTAACTGTGCTAATATTTGACCAATTTGAGGAGTTATTTTTTGTTTTAAATAAAAGCGATCGCCAGATATTTTTTCAATTATTACAGCAAGTTTTTAAAATCCCCTTTGTCAAAGTTATCTTATCCCTGCGAGAAGATTATCTGCATCATTTATTAGAGGCTTCTCGTCTGACTAACTTCGAGGAAATTGGCAACGATATTTTAAGTAAAGATATCCTATTTTATGTAGGCAACTTTAGCCGGGAAGAAGCATATAATGTGATTAAGAGTCTGACAGATAGTTCCCGGTTTTATTTAGAAGATGCTCTAATTAAAGCATTAGTCAATGATTTATCCACCGAATTAGAAGAAGTGCGACCCATTGAAATGCAAGTAGTGGGAGCGCAACTGCAAACCGAAAATATCACCACATTAGCAGAATATCAAAAACGCGGACCCATGCAAAAGCTGGTCGAACGTTTTTTGGAAGTGACCATAAAAGACTGTGGCGCGGAAAATGAGACGATCGCCAGACTAATGCTATACCTATTAACAGATGAAAATGACACCCGACCCCTAAGAACCCGTGCGGAACTTTCCGAAGAATTAAAAGACCGACTTAAATTATCATCAGTTACCGTTGAACTCGACTTGATTTTAGATATCTTTGAACAATCAGGCTTAGTGTTCCGAGTAGTAGAATATGATAGCGAATTTTATCAACTTGTCCATGATTATCTCGCGGGTTTTATTCGTCAACAACATCGCTTAGATCGCGATGCGGAGTTTGAACAACTCCAAGAAGAAAATGAGCAGATGCGACGGGAAAGAGAGTTAAATCAACGACTACAAGAAGCTCAAGCCAAACAACATGAAGCGGAGGAAAAATTAAAGCGACAACGCAGAAACTGGAGGATGATTGGCGCGGGGGTCTGTCTTTTTGTGTTGGCTATTGGCGTTTGGGAAGTGCAAAAATGGCAGCGCAATTCTGCCGATCGCCTCGCTGCGTTAAAATCCGTAGAACGCGCCTTGAGACTATCTGACCAAAACAATCAAATCGAAATTTTACTAACAACTTTAAGACTCAGTAAAGACATTGAAGAAACCAACCCCACCGAACAACAAAAACTTGAGGTAACATCTGGTTTACGGGAAGTTATATCTAATATTCAAGAAAAAAACCGCCTACAGGGACATACTAGCAGTGTTCTGGGGGTGGCGGTTAGTCCTGATGGGAATTTAATTGCTACAGCCAGTAATGATCATACGGCTAAGGTCTGGCGTATTGATGGTTTATGGTTACAGGACTTACCCCATCAAAATAGTGTCACCAGTATTAGCTTTAGTGAAGATAGTAAATTTCTGGGGACTACTACCGCCGATAATCAAGTCACAATTTGGGTCTGGGATGAACAACAAGAAAAATTCCAATATCTGCATAACTTAGTAGGTCATGAAGCCTTAGTTACCCGTGTTAAATTTAGTCCCCAAGGAGATTTAATCGCTACCTCTAGTAATGACAATACTATTCGCCTGTGGCGACCTGATGGGACGATGATTCGTGTCTTAGAAGGTCACACCGATAGAGTGTTAGATGTAGAGTTTAATTCCGATGGAGAAAAATTAGCTAGTGCGGGTAAAGATAAAACTGTCCGACTCTGGAACCGCGAAGGAGACCTCTTAGCCACTTTGACCGGACACTGTGAAGGTATTGCTTCGGACTCTTTTGATTACTGCAATATTCATGATGTCAGTTTTAACCCCAAAAATGATAACATTCTGGTTTCCGGTAGTAGCGATCGCACTCTCAAAATTTGGGATTTGGAACAACAACGGGAAATCCGCACCCTAAAAGGACATAATGAGGAAGTTTTGACAGTCTTATTTAGTCCAGACGGGGAAGTAATTGCTAGTGGAAGTCGTGATGATACGGTGAAAATTTGGGGGTTCCCAGATGGGAGTTTATTAAATACTTTAGTAGGTCATCAAAATGATGTCTGGTCTGTAGCATTTACCCCTGATAGTAAGACGATTGTTTCCGCTAGTGCAGATACTAGCGTTAAACTCTGGAGTCGCAGCTATACACCAGAGGCGAAAAGGGTAATTCCAGCCAGTGATGCAGCTATTTGGAGCCTCAGCTTTACTCCCGACAGCCTGGGAATAGCTACAGCGGGTAATGATAGCTTAGTCAAAATGTGGGATCTTAACCAAGATGATCAGACCGCTTTATCCTGGGAACTAGAAGGTTTAGGACAGCCTAGGGATCTCAATTGGGTTACTGTCAGTCCTCAAAAAGATCAGCCTCTGGTCGCCACGGGAGGCGCGGATAATACTATCAAATTATGGACTACCGATGGTGAAGCGATCGCCACTCTCACCGGTCACACTGAACCAGTCAACGCCATTGCATTTAATCCTAATCAAAATATCTTGGCTTCCGCTAGTTCTGATAAAAACGTGATGATCTGGGATGACGATGGTCAATTAATTCAAACTCTGAGAATTCCCGCTTTTCCTAATGATGGTATTGTCAGCGATATCAAGTTTAACGCTGATGGTACTATCTTGGCGGTAGCTATCGGTAATGAAATGGCTATCAGGGCAACCGATGAACTCTATGGGGTGGTATTATGGCGTAAACAAGGAGATAGTTGGATTTCCTATCCCAGTATCCCCTATAATGAAAGTGTTAATAGTATCGCTTTTTCTCCTGAATTGGGAACACTGGCGATCGCATCTGGTAAAAATGTTAAACTATGGTCTCGTAATGGTACTCCTAGACCTGATTCTTGTCCCATGACTGCTTTGGCTACGGTTCGCAGTCTCAGCTTTAGTCCTGATGGTCAAATTTTAGCTACCGCCAGTGATGATAAAAAAATCCGATTATGGGCGGTTAAACGCGATCGCGATAAACTCTGGCCTGCTGATGGTTGTCATGGCATTGACAGCGTAATTGAACCCATTACTACCATTAATCATAATGTCTTTGTTAACCGCATTGCTTTTAGTCCTGATGGTCAAACTTTAGCGATCGCCAAAGACAATGGTAAATTAATCTTATGGAGTATGGATAACCTCAGTCTTGATAGTTTGATTAGTCGCAGTTGCACCTGGTTACATAATTATCTACAAACTAATCAAAATGTGCTACCCTCCGATCAGAAACTCTGTAACTTGACTTACCCCCAAATTACCCGCCGCTAAACTACCTCAATCTGTATGTTAACTTTTGTAACAAAAAGTTAAGAAATGTAAAAATTTTTTTGAGAGGGGATTGCTTTTTTGCTTGACTTCGGTTACAATTTTATATAATGGGAATCTAGACATTTTTTTATTTTAAGACAAATTTCCATTATGAAACCATACATTAATATCTTAGCATTAGTTTCCGGTGCTTGTCAACCCTCAGACCCAGGGCGGGCCGCAAAAAATTTTTTTTGTTTAGGAAATCCTAGAGTTTTACAGCCTGTTTAAAATCCTCCCTAAACCCGTGAGGCGGAACCCCAACCATTAACGCAGAATCATTGCGGATATGGAGTTCAACGTCCCGTTTTCTAGTGGTAAATAATGCCGATTGTGGGAGGTGGCGGGGGGTGAGAAAGTGAATATTTTGGTTAGATGAACCACGCCAGCCTTGGTTATCATTGAGGGAGGCGATATATTGTCCGTCAATGATAACATCAATTAATTCTAGTAGGGGGATGATATCGGCTTTGGTGCGAATTTCGTCCAGGGTAAATCCTGTATAACATATAATCGAAATATCCCGATGGTTTCGCAGGTGTTGAAACAGTTTTGTTAAAGCGATCGCCTGTAGCATAGGTTCGCCGCCAGAAACAGTGATACCGTCTAAATTTGGCTGAGATAAAATCAGATTTCCCAGTTTTTCCGGGTCAATTAATGTCGCTTGAGTTTGGGGTATCCACTCCGGGGAAATGCAGCCGGGACAGTTAAAGCTGCAACCTTGTACCCAGATGACAAAGCGGTTGCCGGGGCCGAGGGTGCGGGTGTGGGGGCAAATTTCAGCAATGTTTAAGAGAGTCATGAGGAAAAGTTAAGGGTGAGTTTTTGGTGTTTTTCGGCGTGGTGTTTTTGCAGGGTCGCCAATTGGCGATCGAGGTCTTCCAGTTGGGTTTTTATTTGTGCTAAAATCGGGTCAATTTCTCTGTGGTTGACCGGGAAATATTGGCAAAGTTGACGATCGCGATCGTAATGGTGGCTGAGGTCGTCCCGAATAGTGACGGCTTGTTTTTGGTATTGGTTACAGTCAGCGATCGCTTTTTTCAGTTCACCTTGTAGGCGGTCAAATTCCGCTTTTTCTTGTTGCAATTCTGCCAGGGTATCTGATAAAATATGGTTGAGTTTATCCCGTTCCGTTTGGGTAAGTGTTATCAATTCCGTGGCGATTTCCTTCGTCTCGATTTCCCGTTGATTTTGGCATCCTCGCAGTCTTTGAATTTCCGCTTCTAGGCGGGTTTGCTGTGCCGTGAGTTGGTCCTGTTGCTGTTGGAGGGTTTCCAGTTCTTGATATTGGGGTTGGAGGGTTTGCGATCGCTTTTCGATGTCTTGGCGTAGTTGGTCTAGGTCGGTATTTTGTAGTTCGGTTTCTATATGGTTTAATTGAGTCGCGAGGCTGTTTAATCGTGCCAATTCTGCCGCCGCCTCTTTTAACTTATTTTCCTGACTAAAAAGCTGATTAGCTGCCGCCAACAGTTCCGAAGTTTCTCCAGATATTTCCGCTAATTTGTGGGAGTTATTTTCCAGCTTTTCCGTCAGCTTGGGGGGGATATTTAGGGTGGAAAAATGGGGCTTCCAGGTATCCAGCAGAGAGAGTTGTTGGCTGAGTGTTTGGGAGAGAGCGATCGCCCAAGCGTCCAGAGTATCCGGGTCCGAATTAGCCAGGTTTTCCAACACTTCTGGGGGGTAGAGATTTCCCCATAATTCTAGGGCGATTTGCACCAGTTTAAAAGGTAGTTCAATATGATCATAATCCAACACATCCTGATCCGGCAATCTCTGGGCAATTTTAATTAAGGCTGCGATTTGTTCTTCCATAGTCAAGCATTCTCATAACTTGGGCGGTAGGCGAGTCCAGAAACTGATCAATTTTGCCAACCATTACCCCAAAGGGGAGGGAGACTTAAATCTGGCTGGGGTGAGACTCAAACAACCCCGTTGGCGGACGACCATAAAGTTAAGTAATTTTACGGTGTTCTATTTCCCCGAAAACCATTATACTACACAATAGGAATTAAAATCAACCATTACTAACAAAATAGGAGCCATCAATGAGTGGTGAAAAACGACGGTATATTCAGGTTGAGGATCAGGAGTTGCGGCGACTGCGGGAACAGGAGTCCAGGCTGCGATCGCTACAACAGGATCTCCCGGAAAGGTTAAACGCCGTTCAACAGCAAGCCCAGCGGGAGTTTCAGCAACGTCTCGCCCCCCTGGAACAGCGAACCCAACGCCAGCAACAAGAAATTAGCGGACTGCGAACCGGAATTAAAGACTTGGAAACCCAGACCAACCTACGACTACAAAATCAGCGGCGGGAATTTCAGCAGAGTATCCGAGAGTCGGAGTATCGTCAACAACAGCAATTACAACAGGAAGTCGGACGGCTAGAGTCTTCTATGCGGGAGGGCTTTACTCAGCAGCGACGGGAATATTTAGGATTGTTAAATAGTCAACGCCAGGAGTATCTGAATTTATTTGAACAACAGGACCAAAAATTTAGTCACCTGATAGCTGAGGAGCGACAAGCCAGACAACAAGGACAACAAATCCTTCAGCAACAGATTAATCAAGTAGTTGATAATTTGGAGGCAGAAAGTCAGCGGAAACAACAGTTAGCAGTTGATTATTTTGCCGATGTTGACCAGGTTTGGAAACAGATTGATCGCGATTATCAACACCAACGTTTTGCACCGGGTAAATTAGCCGATTTACGTCGGGATTTAGACCTGGCAAATAGCAATATTCAAGCGGGGGTTTTTGAAGCAGCGATCGCCACCTGTCAGCAAACCTATCTCAAACTAGGAGACCTGCGGCTGGAACTGGAACAAAAACAGCAGGAATGGCTATTTTATTATCAGGCGAGTTTAACTGATTTACGCAGTTTAATTACCGAGGTACAAACTCACCGGGAATGTGAAGTAGAAGTCGGACAGGGAAGTGATGCGGAAACCTTCAAATGTGAGGTTGACTACTGGACAAATGGGCGATTAAGCGAGTATGAAAACCAACTCAATCAGTTAGAATCGCAACTGGTGGAAGGGGAAGCAACCCTCACCACCGAACAGATTAAAAATATCGGCGAAAATATTAATCAATTGCAGCCTATTTTAGGGGAAATTATCGAACAGGCGAAACTCTCGATTTTAGGCTCTCAATTGCGGGTAGAAATTGCCGATCGCATTATCGAAACTCTCGAGAATATCGGTTATAGCCTGATTGATGATACCTACGAGGGAGAAGACCAACGCAACGCCTTTGTAGTTAAGGTGAAAAATGTGGCTGGGGATGAGGTCGTCACCGTGATTAGTCCTGAGTCAGAATTTGGGGCTAATTCGGTTTCAATTAATAGTTTTAGTGCGACTTTAATCGACGAACAAGCTACCAGCCAAAATGCAGAAGCGATTTTTCATATCTTGAATGAAGCTGGGGTTCAAGGTGTGGGTGATATAGAATGTAAAGAACAGGCGAACAGTCAATATCAGGATATTGATGCAGTCAAAACGCGAGTCAAAAAGCCATCTGTTCAGTCACCCCAGCCGAAACCTTCTGTTTCTTAACTCTCCATTTCTGACCCCTTCTCTCAAGGGTGGGGAGGGGTTAGAATAGATGTCATAATAATAGTATCAAATTATGGTTGAACGAATTACCGAGCAATTGAATCTCCAAACAGGCGATCGCTTTCTGGTTTTGTACGGAACCAATAGCGGAGATGGCTTTTGTACTGACGATTTATTATTGTCAGATATCGAACAGGTTTTGCATCGCTATTTACTAACCCAAGGATTTAATCGTATCGTGTTCTATTCGGGAGTGAATAAGCTGTATTTTCTCGATTCTCAATCACTCCAAAACGCCAGGGAACAGCCGACAACCTCGCCGCCACCTTCCCCGTCCGAAATGCGACCAAAAAGCGGCGGTCCTTTGGGGAAACGCCGTGGCTTATTGAGACGAGAAACCCCTCCCGAACCGGAACCCCAACCCTCAGCAAATCGCCGTCCTGTGATGTCTGATATTCCATGTATCGGCTATTTTGAACACTTCATGAAAGATACCCGCTATCAAAGTGCGATTATCTTTTCTGACGTGGAGGATTTGCGGATGTTTGAAAACCCCCGAGAACTGTTTGGGCGGATGGTCACTTGGGGAAGACTCCCCCCGACCAACCGCAATTTATGTGTGTTTATTTCCCACCATCATAGTTTACAACAGTTTCAAGATTTTTGCAACCATACAGGCTTTACTTATTTGGGAAATTGGCTGCAAAACATGAGCGATCGCCAATTTAATTTAGTGCGGGTGTCTACCCCCACCGAACCCGAGTTAGAAAGTCTGTGGGATTATTTTAGACTGGTTCACCAAAAACCGATAAATTGGAGCGATCGCCGCCGTTTAATCTCCGCTATGGCTGCCGAAAATCAACCCCTAAAGACATGGTATCATCGCTTTAATTCTGTCGCGGAATTATCCTTAAAAGTCGCCAAACAAAACCAGTGGTTATCGGGGGATGTCAGCGATATACCCGCCTTAAAACGCTTACATAACTTGGTAGGTTTACAGAATGTTAAAACCGCCATCAACCAAAAAATCCTGTCATTATCCAAAGCTCAACAACGGCAACAACAAGGCATCAACACCGACCCCCCTAGACTGCATTTAGTATTCAAAGGAAACCCCGGAACCGGGAAAACCACCGTCGCGAGATTAATGGGGGAAATTTATCGAGATTTAGGGTTATTGCGGCGGGGTCATGTAGTAGAAATTGGCGGGCGAGATTTGGTGGCGGGATATGTGGGACACACCGCAATTTTAACTAATAAAACAGTTGATCGCGCTTTAAATGGGGTATTGTTTATTGATGAGGCTTATACCCTCACTGAAGGGGGCGAAAATGACTGGGCAAGGGAGGCGATTAATACCCTGTTAAAACGCATGGAAGATGAACGGGGAAGGCTGGCGGTAATTGTAGCCGGATACCCCGAACTTATGGATAATTTTATCACATCTAACCCAGGTTTACAAAGTCGTTTTGCCACAGAAATTATTTTCGATGATTATCAACCCTCGGAATTATTAACCATTTTCCGTCAACAGGTACAACGGGTTAAAAGTGCGATCGCTCCCGATTTAGAACCGCGTCTGGAGAACTTGTTCACCCAGATTTATGATAACCGAGACCGCAATTTTGGCAACGCCAGAGAGGTGGAAAAGTTATTTAATCAAATAGATGATTGTCACAGCGATCGCGTAATGAAACAGGGTTTAAATCCCCTGACCGAACCCTTAAAAGTGGAGGATTTACCGCCACCCTATCGGGAACTCTCCCAACGGGGAACCGCCGACGCAGAGAACCTAGAAAAACTCCTCGCCGAATTAGAAAACTTGACCGGGTTAGACTCCGTTAAACAGGATATCAAACAATTAATTAACACCCAAGCCGCCAATCAAAAATTAGCCAGTTTAGGGATGTTAGCCAGTAATGAAATCGAAACCCGTCATTTATTATTTACTGGAAATCCCGGCACCGGAAAAACCACCGTCGCTCGTTTAATTGGCAAAATTTATCGAGCCTTGGGACTGTTAAAAAAGGGTCAATTTGTGGAAGCAGACCGCACCAAATTAGTCGGACAATATGTCGGACATACCGCCGAAAAAACCGCCCAGGTGATTGAATCCGCCGTGGATGGGGTATTATTTATTGATGAAGCCTACTCGTTATCTCGTGGGGGAGATAGCCGAGATTTTGGACAGGAGGCGATCGATACTTTGGTTCCCATGATGGAAAATTATCGCGATCGCCTGGTGGTAATTTTAGCGGGATATTCGCGGGAAATGGCAGAGTTTCTCGACAGCAACTCCGGCTTAAAATCTCGCATTGCCAAAAAAATCGATTTTCCCGATTATAACGGTGCCGAAATGCACAGTATTTTTCTGGGAATGTGTCGGGAAAGCGGGCGAATTTGTCCCGATGATGTATCCACGCGGGTCAGGTCAATTATGGATTTTGCCTATCAAAATAGGGGTCCAAATTTTGGCAATGGTCGCGATGTCCGCAATTTTTATGAACGGATGGTCAACAACTTAAAAAATCGCATCGTCCGGGACAACTTAAACGGGGAGGATATGATCACATTTACCTGTGAGGATATCTCCAGTTGGGAGTAGCGTTAATGAAATGTCAACACCATTGACCTACGAAGGAGTAGGGTGCGTTAATGAAATGTAACGCACCGTTGACCATTACAATGTTAATGAAATGTCAACACCGTTTATGCTCTCAATTGGCTGGCTACGAAGGAGGAATATTATATGATAATAACATCATCCCCAAAATTGACATTTGCTGATTTTTTAGAACAGTATCCCGACGGTTCAGGGAGGTATGAATTAGTTAATGGAGAATTGGTGAAAGTGGAACCAACCCGCGCCCATAAAAATATCGCTCGGTTTTTGGTTCGTCGTTTTGACCGGGAAAGTGAACGGCTGAATTTAGACTATATTATCGATAAAGATATCATCGTCAAAACCGTGACCCAGGAGGGGGAAGAAAGGGGGCGAAATCCTGATGTGGCGGTAGTGAAAGCTGAGGTTTGGAATCGCCACGTGCGGACTTATGGAGCCTTGACCGAACCCATTGAATTAGCCGTCGAGGTAGTTTCCACCAACTGGGAGGATGATTATATTGACAAGCGGGAGGAGTATCAGCGGTTGGGAATTGCAGAATATTGGATTGTGGATTATTTAGCGATCGCATCTCGTGCATTTTTAGGCAATCCCAAGCAGCCGCAGATTTTGGTTTATCGGTTGGTTGAAGGCGAGTATCAACTCCGGTCATTTTCCCGGAGCGATCGCATTTTTTCCCCCACTTTCCCAGAGTTGGAATTAACCGTCGATGAAGTATTGACAGCGAGTGGCATTCGTGAGTTATAATATAGAAAATCATATCATACCCGCCCCGCATTAGATTCTTCCAAGAACCCCAAAATAATGCGGTTTTCAGGAATGCCTTTTTCAATCAAATCTTGAGTAATTCCCGCTTCCATCCCATCATATTCAATCACAACTTTTCCTTCACGCAAAACAATATAGATGAGATTTCCTCGGACTCGTCTACCTCGATCCCAACCCACTTGCATCAGTGCATAATGTTCTTGTTGATCATCAAATACCGTATCCAATCGAATCTCGCCATGAGATGGACGCAGTTGTGCATATTCACAGATAACTTGTTTGACAATTTCGCGATCGTGAGTTATGGTATCCATTGTTTAACCTCCGCTTTTGTCACATCAACTACTAAGAGATTTAAAGGCAGTTTCTTAATCACCAGTTTACCAATTGTTTCACTGAAGATTGTCTCATATATGAGATCCGTAACACCCAGATAAATATGCCGTTCCGGATCTACTTCATTCAGTAATAGCCTATATAAACTATACTGTCCGATCGCTTGTTCTAAATCGGCGATCGCCGATAGTCCTCTAAATTCTTTGATTTCAATGGCAATACGGGTGCGATCGCGTCTGGCACCAATAATAGATCCTTTTGGCTGGGTCGGAAAATGCGATCGCCTCACACCCAGATCTACAAATAAAAATCGCTCACCGTAGGAAATAACATAAGGATCATCTGTAATTTCCCAACCATCTTTGATTATAGCTTGTTTGATAATATTATGAGTTGTATCTCTTCGAGGCATAATACCCTAATAGCTTGATGAACAGTCAAGCCAGTTAATTTTCAGTTTGAGTTGCTGTCAATTATTATAGCACCAATCCAGTCTTTCCCGGAGCGATCGCATTTTTTCACCCACTTTCCCAGAGTTGGAATTAACGGTCGATGAAGTATTGACAGCGAGTGGCATTCGCGAGTTATAATAGATCGAATAATGCCACCCACTATAGCTATACTTGTGATGAGTGTCACCATTCCACGGTTTCTACGTCTTATCGGGGTTGAGAATCATGGCGAAATGTCCTGTTTGTGAAACGGAATATACACCAAATGAGGTGGAAACCTGTTCCGTGTGTGGTTATGACCTGACACCCTATCCCCCTGTGATTGGTGGGATACCCTCCGGGTTTTTGGAGAAGGAGAAAAAACGCATTGCGGCAGCCAAGCGGGTTTGGCAATTGTCTCAGTCTCAGGTAGAATAGGCACAGTTGATGGTCTCTCAGTTACAGTCTTACGGAGATGAAATGACTCAGCCAATTGACGGTTTGACCCAATCTCAATCACGCCTAGAATCCCAGAGAAAAACGATCGCATCTCAACTCCAATCCCAGAGAAAAGCGATCGCATCTCAACTCCAATCCCAGAGAAAAGCGATCGCATCTCAACTAGAATCGCAGGTCAAAGCGATCGCATCTCAACTAGAATCGCAGGTCAAAGCGATCGCATCTCAACTAGAATCCCAGAGAAAAGCGATCGCATCTCAACTAGAATCGCAGGTCAAAGCGATCGCATCTCAATCCCAATCACTATCAAGGATAGAATTGCAGATAGAAGCGATCGCATCTCAACTAGAATCCCAATCGTCACAGATAGCAGCGATCGCATCTCAACTCGAGTCGATAACTGAAGCCGTGGCAGATACTCCCATCCTGTCTTCTTCTGGTTTTGATTATACCGAACTCGACAGATTATTGAAATCAGGTGAGTGGAAAGCAGCCGACCAAGAAACGACTAAGATGATGTTAGCGGTGGCGGGACAAACCCAACGGGGATATTTAGACGACGATGATATCAAAAACTTTCCCTGCGAGGATTTGCGAATCATCGATGGTCTTTGGGTCAAACACAGTAACGGACGCTTCGGGTTTAGTGTCCAGAAGGAAATTTACATCAATTGTGAAGGTAAGCCTGATGGACGCATTCCAGGTGATACAACAATCAAGGAACAGTTTTATGACAAGATAGGCTGGCTTAGGGATGGTTCGGTGATATCGTGGATGAATTGCACGTTTTCCCTTGCCGCACCAAGGGGTCATCTCCCCCGTCTGGGTCATCTCCCCCGTCTTTTTGAAGTTCGTATATTATTCTTATCTCGCGCGGAGACTTGTAAGCTTTAGTCCCGTAGGGTGCGTTAATCAAATGTAACGCACCGTTGACCATTACAATGTTAATCAAATGTCAACACCACTCCTACTCTCCATTGGCGGTGGGTTACGCACTCAACCCACCCTACGAAGGAGTAGGGTGCGTTAATGAAATGTAACGCACCGTTGACCATTCAAATGTTAATCAAATGTCAACACCACTCCTACTCTCCACTGGCGGTGGGTTACGCACTCAACCCACCCTACTGGACCGTTTCGGCTAATTTGCTGCTTTAGTATGCTCCACAAACAGTGACGCTCAAAAACTATCAGGCGATCGCCGAAAACGGACAGCACAAAACAGGCGATCGCGTCAAAAGGACGACACCAAACGGGCGATCGCCGAAAACGGACAGCACAAAACAGGCGATCGCGTCAAAAGGACGACACCAAACGGGCGATCGCCGAAAACGGACAGCACAAAACAGGCGATCGCGTCAAAAGGACGACACCAAACGGGCGATCGCCGAAAACGGACAGCAAGAAACAGGCGATCGCTCCCAACTAACTCTCAGAAAGTGTGGGGGAATTCTGGAGGTCAAGCCATTTCAAAAACCGGATAAAGATGTTTTAATTTGAGGCGGGCATCGCCGGTGGCAAATTTCCAGATTACCCGAGATGCGGTCTGATTTCGCTCTTTTTGCCAGGCTTCTATCTCCCGGTGCAGCGCTTCTTTGGTGGCGATCCTTCGGGCCAAACATTGCTTGGATCAAATACTCAGTTCAATTTCGGCGACATTTAACCAACTGCCATTCCGGGGTGTATGATAAATTTCCAGCCGCCGGGCCAAACGATGGGCTTCGGGAGCCGGAAAAGCCTCATAAAGTGAGGCGATGTTATGGGTATTCAGATTGTCACACACCAGCTTGACTTTTCGAGCATGAGGATAGTCTTCATCTAAAAGTTGACGCACTTCCTCAGCCCAATCTACCCTCGTCCGAGAGTCTCGGTTGCTGACCCGTCGCCAGCCCCGATTGGGATCGAAAAACATGAACAAAGCTTGCACCCCTTCACGGGTATAGTGATAGTCCTCTTTTTTGTCATGTCCGGGTTTCATGGCGACCGCCTCATAGAGATGTCCTCGGAGTTGGATTGAGGCTTCATCCATATTGATTAAAGGCTCCTCTTCACTGTGGACGCTACTGTAGAGGTCGAGAACGACTTCCATTTGAGCCACAAATCTGGCTAAATCTCGTTCGGGAATACAGAATCGTTGGGTTTTCCAAGGTCGCAATTGGTTTTTTTTAGAGTCCGCCACACGGTCGTACAGGAAATTTCGGTGACAATTTGCCGTTTTTTGAGTTCGGATGTTAACAGTCTGAGCGTCCACTGAGCTCTCCCAGATGGGGGGTCCGAACAACACAGGGCAATAATTTGAGCCTCGGTGGCTCCATCTACTTTGGGTGGAGTCGGTGGAGTTTTTCTCGGTTGCCGATTGAGAGCCACTTGTTCCCCTTTTTGAAGGAATCTTTGGCGAATCCGCCCCACTGTATTCTGATGGACTTGTAAAGCTTCTGCTATTTGTTGGTCTGTCCATTTTCTCGGAGCCATTTCTCCTTCATCAGACATCAGCAAAATACGAGCGTGTAGGATTTTTTTGGCGGGTGCATGACCATTTCGACTGATTTGTTCCAGATTTTCTCTCTGTTCGACCGTTAGATAGACTTGATCTCGCCGACCTCTTCCCATAATTGCAGTCCTCCGTCCTCGGTATCTATTACCCTATTTTAGCCGAAACAGTCCAGTAGGTAGAGTGATGATATTAACACCTACCCAATATCTATTAATCAACAAATAACTCAGTCGCTACCACGTCAATAGAACCGTCTGTAGGGTCTAAAACATCATCACTAGGGATTGACATGGAGACACTGATAAGACCTGTAGCCATGTTACGCGTGTAGCTTGTGATAACGGTTGCACCATTGGGATTATTTGCTGCGATAGATTGCATACGCTGGGTTTGCTCGATAAGTTCAAGTAGTTGATTTTCCATCGTGGTAGCATTTAGCAATTTGGGAGCGGCCATAGTTTTATTTTTACTCAATTCAATATTTAGACTATAGCAGTATATTCGCTGATTGGGTGGCTTGTGTTTAATGAGTGAAATGCTACATCTATGTAGCTTCTTTTATCTTAAATACAACAGCACGTTACCAATACCAACATTACACCGAAAATCTGATAATTAGGTTGATATTGGGGGTTTGTTTCCTGTTTTTAACTCTAGTGACGTTCTAGTGGCTTTCTTTATAGCATCGTCAACCCAAGTCGGTTTTTTCTCAAAGTGTAGGGGTATTTTGGCTTGTGTTTTTCTGGGGTCCTGATACATTGCTAATACGCTACCTTCACCTAAATCAATTTTCGCTTGCTCAAATTTATCGATTAACTCCCAGTTAAGTATTTTAACCTCACTAATATACATTCTACTTTCCCTGATTCTTTTCACATTTTCCCTGCCACCAAAGCCTTTTCTTTCTTCAAATGTAATAGGGTAAACTATCTTAGCGTTAGTTAAATCAACTAATTGTTTACATAGAGCCTCAGCTTCGTTTTTACTTGATTCATTAACAAAAAATGAGAATTTTCTGCCATTGCTCATGGTGCAAGTAACTTTAATATTGCCTTTAGTAAATGCTGATTTACTGGGTTGGGTAAATATCTTTTGCAGTCTATCCCAAGTGATTTTACTCCTATCAACTGATGGTAATTCTATTTGAGTTTTTTGTAGTTTTGACCGCCTATCTTTAGTCCAATATGGCGGTTTTTTGTAGTTGTATAAAACCAAGGTTAATTGTATTTTAAGATTAGCTGATGTGCTAATTTCTTGGAAATCACCTGACCCCATAAATTGACCTATATCTCTATTTCCTAGTATTTCAGTTTGGGCTAATGTGGTTGCAATATTTTCCTGCAAATTCCTTAAAGATGATACGATTCTGAATCTCTCACCACCATTTTCTACCACAGCGTTAACTAATTGTTGCTGTCTATTTTCCTCTATTCTTTGCAGTGCAATATACTCATCTAAACCTTGAGCAACTAAGATGATAGATTCTTTGCAACTATCGCTAAATTCATCCCAGAATTCTTCGGAACTATCTTGATTCCAAATAGTGTTTATATTACCATCGTATTCTTCTGGTAATTTCTCTCTAGCTTCCCTTCTTTTTTTCCCGACACTCCATTCTTCACCTTTCTCATCACCCCCATATAGCAGTTTTTATGCGGTATTTGACCCGTTAGAACGGATAAAATGGTTCACTCTTTATTTTTGGATATTAACACAATGAATATAGTAATTATTGAATTAGCTTTAATAGTAGTTATAGTTATATTTTCGACTTATGCGATACTTAAAGAGGATAAGGTTATCGAGTCAAAACTTGACTATAACAGTGAATTGTTGCGTATTTTACTTGATTTTATGAAAAGTTCCTTTGATAGAATCATTTGTAAATCGAGTAACAATCATCAGAACCCTAACCGTAAAGATACCCCTAATGCTGATGATTGGCGCAAACCCTAGTAGCCTACCTAGCACCTAACCCATAACCCAATACCCTAAAATGGCCCCCTATGGTTTCTGACTGTAGGGGGTGTCTGCATATTTTCCCTTTACAGGCCTGTATTTACAGTCTTGAAAACGCTTTATATGAATGCTCACCCTATCATGTCCACATAATACCCATAACTAAATTACCCCCAATAGACGGCTAAGATTTTGGAGGTGAGCTGATTATGTGGGTATCGGTTGTTGCACGTGATGATTGCCAACATAGAATGGAGACTTGCTGAGGATTATGTTGGTATCGGTTCACATCTCGATAGTCTCCTCCAGCGGTAAATTTGTTTAGGGGTATCGGGTTAGTTCCGGTAGGAGATGATTCTGATTTTGAGAAACAATCCTCCCCCCAACCGGAACAGACACTATTGGGGAAGTGACCGATGTGATAGCAGTCAATGGTGACGTTAGGAACCGGTAGGCTTGCCCTTGACGGGTATCACAAGGGAGTTAACCTATCGCGTGTTTGGTTGGGGTGGTGATATAGATATTTGACAGATTAATTAAGTTGTGCTTATTGATTAACCCGTCAATAATTAAGCTTTGTTGCTAAGGGATATGCGCTAATTGTCCCGTATGTTAAGACTAGATAGAGTGTATTAAGAGTGTAGTAATGCGACTATCGGGTTGAGTGTTTCCCGACAATCGCAGTTAGGATAGGGGTTTAAGAGCAATGCGGATGGCGAGACTCGAACTCGCAAGGCAAAGCCACACGCCCCTCAAACGTGCGCGTATACCAATTCCGCCACATCCGCAGAAGACAACCGAGGACTAGGAATGATTTTTCCCATCGGTGTGCTAATTTACCATAGTAGCACCAAACTCCAAAATTGCCAAACTTTTTTTGCCAACAAATTTGGGTAGTCTCTTCCACAAAGTCCCAAAATAACATATCCTAACTGATTATTGCCCGAATACCACCGAAAATGCGGTTTTCAAAGATCCTGATTGCCAATCGTGGGGAAATTGCCCTACGGATTCTCCGAAGTTGTGAAGAAATGGGGATTGCCACAGTGGCCGTCCACTCCACTGTAGATCGCCATGCCTTGCACGTCCAGTTAGCCGACGAAGCTGTTTGCATAGGCGAACCCAGTAGCAGCAAAAGTTATCTAAACATCCCCAACATCATCTCCGCCGCCCTAACCCGGAACGCCACCGCCATTCATCCTGGCTATGGTTTTTTAGCGGAAAATGCCAGATTTGCGGAAATTTGCGCTGACCACGACATCGCCTTTATCGGTCCAACCCCCGAGGCGATTAGGTCAATGGGAGATAAGTCCACAGCCAAAGAAACCATGCAGCGTTTCGGTGTTCCCACCATTCCCGGTAGTGAAGGCTTAGTCACCAATGACAAAGCCGCCCAAAAAATAGCCCAAAAAATTGGCTATCCAGTAATTATCAAAGCCACCGCCGGGGGAGGAGGTCGGGGAATGCGACTGGTCCGAAGCGCCGAGGAACTGCCGAAACTATTTTCCGCCGCCCAAGGAGAAGCAGAAGCGGCCTTTGGAAACCCAGGCTTATATATCGAGAAATTTATCGAGTGTCCCCGCCATATTGAATTTCAGATTTTAGCCGATGGATTTGGGAATGTGATTCACCTAGGGGAAAGGGACTGTTCAATTCAGCGACGACATCAAAAGCTACTGGAAGAAGCGCCCAGTCCGGCTTTAAATCCTGAACTCCGGCGAAAAATGGGAGAGGCGGCGGTGAAAGCAGCCGCATCAATTAACTATACCGGGGCGGGAACAGTAGAATTTTTACTCGATCGCCATGGGAAGTTCTACTTTATGGAAATGAACACTCGTATCCAAGTAGAACACCCGGTAACAGAAATGATAACGGGGCTAGATTTAATCGCCCAACAGATCCGCATCGCCCAAGGAGAAAAATTGCATCTGACCCAAGATAAAATTCAGCTTAGGGGTCATGCGATCGAATGTCGGATTAATGCGGAAGATCCAGATCGCAACTTTAGACCACACCCCGGACGCATCAGCGGCTATCTCCCACCGGGGGGTAATGGGGTCAGGATTGATTCCCATGTGTACACCGATTATGAGATTCCCCCCTATTACGATTCTCTCATTGGTAAGCTAATTGTCTGGGCTCCTGACCGGGCGGCGGCTATAGTAAGGATGAAACGCGCTTTGCGGGAATTTGCTATTACCGGAGTTCCCACAACCATCAGTTTTCATCAGAAAATTATGGAAACGCCGGAATTTCTCAAGGGTGAGGTTTACACCAATTTTGTGGAACAGTGGATGAACAAAAATTCACCTTCTAGTTAAACAATCATTCTCAGGATTCCCTGTTGTCCCAGTAATAATTCCCGCAGGAGGCTAAAAATGCCTACCCAAATCACCGGGGTAATATCCACGCCTCCCAAAGGGGGAATCACTTTGCGGGTGATGGCTAGAAATGGTTCCGTTGGCCAGAAAATCAGATTAAACGGAAACTGATTTAACTCGGCTTGGGGATACCAGGTCAAAACAATGCGGAAAATAAATAATAGGGTCATTCCGGCTAGGAACAAGCCCAGAGTCCAGTCTAAGATGGTAAAAGTTGTCATCGCCTTGAGTTGAAGTTTGTTAACCTTTTCCCATTTTAGGGGTTAGCCAGCACCCTAAATTGGCAGTGGTTGCCAAGTTAACTAAAAGGGAGTTTGATGGGCTAATTGACATATTCATGGTTGATGGTATGATAGATGCACATGACATTACATGACATGGCAAATAGCGATAACCATGTTGATGACCTGTGGAACGCGGGGCAAAGCCGATCGCCAAACCGTAAGATCCAATAGTAGAGAAAAAACTGCTATAGGCGGTTTGGTAGGTAGGAAGCCCGGGCTGTAATCTTCGATTCAGCGTCGGGTAGTTTACAATAATAAAAATATAATCTGCACTTGCACTCTAAGGATCTGATTAAGATGACACCTTCATTGATGAATTTCTTCTATAGCTTGCTGGCTGGTCTCCTGATCGTTGTCGTCCCCGCAACTGTTGGGTTAATCTTTATTAGCCAGAAGGATAAAATCATCCGTCGTTCTTAGAAACTTGACAGGAGCCGATTTTTAGCTAAATTGGGGTTTATGGGGGCTAGGGGCGATCGCTATTCCCCCTCCCCCCCCAACCGTCGAGAAGCCCGGTTTCTAGGAGAGCATGATTTAATCTCAAATTAGGTTAACATTTTACGGCAATACGGTACAATACCAAGTATGGTGCGAGACCTTCGGGTATGAAATAGAGCTGAAATGGGCGAAATAACTACCCGGTGAGGACTTCAACCCCTTGGTTGATTGGGTCGCATCCCTAACCATCCCATAACACAGCCGGATTTTTTTGCCCACCTTCGAGACTTCCAATATGGTTGCCAAGGTGAAGCGTCTAATCAGGTCTAAGACTGCCCGCGCCATGCTGACATGGGCGCATTATCGATTCAAACTAACCCTGAGACATCAAGGGGAAATAACTGAACAGTTGTAGATGTGACCGAAGAATACACCAGCAAAACCTGTACTCACTGTGGTCATGTCCATTCCCAGCTAGGTGGCTCAAAAGTGTTCCGATGTCCTGAGTGCGGGTTCACTCTACCACGGGACTGGAACGGTGCTTTGGGAATCTTTCTAAAAGCTTTGCGGGATACCGCCTCTGTTACCTTAACGGGTAATAGTGCTATCGTTGCATTGTCCGGGAACAACCGGAAAAATGTCGCGTAAATGTATCAGTTTCCCTTCCCCAGTGGAGGGTTACTTAGAAACTGGGTTTCTTTTGTCCCCACCCCTGACCCCTCTCCCCAAGAAAGAGAGGGGTTTTAAGTGTCTACCTGTCATTATTCCCTAATCTGAGGAAAGTTAAAGTTGCAATTAAGGATGTTGTCCTGTTTCATGCAGGACTTAATCTGGTATGATGAGACGGGGATAAATTCACCATCTAAGACAAAATCATCGGCATTGATTACCACCCCCAAAATTTCCTGAGTTTCCCGGAGACGGATGACTGTATCGTTGGCAAATCCATCATTGTTAAAATCAATGAGTAATTGATAATCTAAGTCCTCTTCTGTTAAGCCACCAGTCAAACCAATTTTATCCCCATGAAACCAATCAAAATCAGTGATAATCGGTGCTTCATTGATATTATTAGTAGCATTTTCGACGCTAATAATAAAGACATTTTGGGGATTTGCTCTAATGTAATCTGCCCAGGCTGGCTTAGAAGCAATTAAACTCAAGGGAGGTAAAACAGTTAGCATAGCTAGGCTGACTAATTGTGAGATAAGCATCACTGGAATTTGACTCTACAATTAGAATCTACGAGGGTGATTATGTGATTTCTGAATCCTGGGTGATACTATCCCAACTTAGACAGGATTAATAAGATTGGCGGTCTCCTAGAAGTGAAGCCCTATAATCCTTATTCAGCTAGAGTTACAGGAGATAAAAGACTGATTTTTTTATAGGGATGTAAGAGTAGACGGTTAATAAACTGGTTGATGACATTTGGGTTTTCTCTCATCCGATCGCATAATAGTTGATGAGATCCGTTGTCCAATTTTGGCGGCTGGGGTTTCACTGGTGATGTGGTGCTACCTAGTGGGCTATGGAAAAGCCATGATCAGGGAAATCCCATGTTTATTGATATGTCCTGAATCAAGAACTGATAAGATGAAACAGATAGACGGTTGCTGAATATCTTGGCTATAGCAGCCTGGAAGTTCTGCGATTTTTGGGGTTAGCAAACTTTGACAAATTTATCAAGCCTATAATTCAGGGGAGAAATTCCATCATGAATACAACCCGCTTATCTCGTAATTCTATCAACCCCTGGGGGGCGATCGCTGCTTTATCCTTGGGTTTGGGGTTGATCAGTCTTCCTTTTGTCCCTCCGGTGGTCGCCCAGGAACAAATGGCGAGAACATTAACGGTCAGTGGTGAAGGTATCGTGACTATTCCCACGACGTTAACTCAGGTACAGCTTGGGGTGGAAGTTCAAGGGAGAACAGCCCAAGAGGTTCAGCAAGAAGCGGCTAGACGTACATCAGCGGTGGTAGAATTACTGCAATCGCGCAATGTTGAAAAGTTGGAAACGGCGGGAATTCGCCTCAACCCCAACTATAACCATCGCAATAACCAACGAGAGTTAATCGGCTATACTGCGACCAATAGCGTGACGTTTCGCCTCAAAACGGAGGAGGTTGGGAACTTACTTGATCAGGCGGTAAATGCTGGCGCTACTCGCATTGATGGTATTAGTTTTGTGGCTGCTGATGCTGATCTGACCGCCGCCCACAAACAAGCCCTACAGTTGGCGACTCAACAAGCCCAGCAACAGGCTGATACTGTGTTAGATACATTGAACTTGAACCGCCGGGAAATTGTCAATATTCAGATCAATCATATCAGCAGCCCTGTTCCTAGACCGATGATGCGATCGGACGCTTTGGCCAGCGCCCCAGAGGCTTCAACCCCTGTTATTGGAGGGGAACAAGAGGTTAGGGCTTCGGTGACATTACAAATTCGATATTAAATTAATTCTCATACTATTAGGGGTGAATTTGTTTTAAAATCATTCGCAGGCGATCGTAATCATCTTTGAGCAGGACACTAATAGACCGTCCGGCTTCAATTAACCAACTGCGATCGCAATTTCGCATTTGATATATTTCCCGGATAGTTGCTGCCACTAAAGAGTCTACCGGGGCATTCATCACTTGTAGTAAGCTGGCTAAAAAATCCAGGCTTTCGCTAAAATAAACTATGTCCTCCGACTCACACCGATACACAGCTTGATGAATTTGGGGAGGTCGGGGGGGGATATATTGGTAAATCTGTCCCCGTTGTGGTGTGGAACCATTTAGCCCCCCGGAGGTTTTCTCAAAGCCGACAATAGCAGCCTTAAATTCTGTTTTCAACATGGCGAAAATTTGGGGCTGCTGTTCCCGCAATTCTTCCAGGGATAAGCCTAAAGCCCTGGCTCTATGTACGGAGTCAATGGGGCTGGTGGTGGCGTGGTAAACTACGCCATAGACGCGATTATTGGACTCCTCATCAATTGCTGTTACCCAACTACCAAAGGGGGGCATTACTGGAAAACTGAGGTCTTCTGGTTCTAAACACTGGGCTAAAAACTCGGAGGTTGATGTTTCGATCACCTCGGCAAAGTGGTTATGGTGACGGTTGTTGATCTCAAACTGAGGAAAGGGAAGACGCATATTTAATAATTAATAATTAATAATTAATAATTAATAGTTGGTTAGAAACCCGGATACAATTAATAATTAATAATTAATAATTGGTTGGAAACCGGGTTTCTTGAACTTTGGGGGAGAGAGGGCGGGTTTGGTAATAATGTGACTAACTGCGGAGGCGCGCCCCTACGTTGCGATCGCACCCGTAAACACTGCTGGCTTATGGATTATTAACCGCAGCCAAGGACTAAATGGGGTTCTGCTATTTGATTTTCTTTGGTGGCTAAATTTATACAGGGGACTACTTGTGCGAGGTTTGGCTTTACGCGATCGCCTCGATAAATCTCAAGTTGAGCTTCGGTAACTGCTTCAAAAAGTAAGCGTTCTCCGGGAAAGACAATGTGTTCAAAGTACCATCCAGGGATATTAGAAATTCGGATAATTTCTAATTTAGTGGTGGCATTTTGATAGTAGCACAAAATGATGTCGGAATAGGTTGGAGGTATGGTATCAAAAATTGGGGACATTGGATAAACCTAGTGTAATTGAGAGACAAAAAGGCGACTTACGATTATGCTAGGTGGTAAGTGTTAAGATATTGTGAATTTTCCCATAATTGATAAAATTGATCAAGGCAGTTTTAGATGTGAGGCAGTGGTTAAGGGGTCTAGCGGATGGGTACTAGAATGTAAAGGTAGTTCTGATGGTACCAATTACGAGGTCTTGATGTCGATCGCTTTGATTAGGATTAGTAATCCAAATGATACCTGGAGTAATGGAAAGATAATCATTTAACTGATAACGATAAAACCCCTCAAAATGCCAGGATGAGTCATTGGGAAGGGTACGCCCCAACCTTCCTGAAGCATCAAGATTAGCCAGATATGGTTCCCGACCAATGATCACACCGCCTAAACTGCCTTCATGGAATAAATCAGGTAATGCCACAGTGATAGCATAGTTCCAAATTTGCCCATCAGCGACACCTATAGCCCTAGCGGCGGTATATCCTCCCCAACCTCCGAGGATAACTTGAGGGTGAACACGCCAAGATAATTGTAAGCCATAAGAATGACTAGAAACGCCTGTGGCGACCCCTAGGGGGTTAAGTCCGTTGGTTAATCCCAGCAGGGAATTAGCTATGCCAGTACCAGTGTAGCCGTTAAAGGCATTGCGGTTAACTTCTCCGGTGGTGCGATTAAAAACGGGGCCATTGTTCTGACCATTATCAAAGCCAAAGTTTCCGGGGGTAAAGTAACTATGGTTATAAGTTAGGGCAAATTGTAGGTTATCTGTGGGGGTAACAGTCAATTGTGCCAAAATGGAAAAATCGCCGTTAAATAAGCCTTGTGATGGTTGTGAATTGGTGGCGGTGGGGGTGAGATATCCGACAGATAGGGATGTGGGACCGAAGATGCTGGTTAAACTGTGATCGCGAAATTCATAATTGATACCAATTCCAGCGCCTCCCCCGAGTCGGTAGATGGGGTTACGTTGACCAAAGGCGCTTAAACTGCCTTTTCCGCCGTCGTAGTCATCAATATAGGGGTTGAGGGTAGGAACAAAATCATCCCAGGTAACTCCTTTGGCGGCGAGGATGAAATAAAGACGATCGCTGACGGGAAATTGATAGAATAGGCGTTCTAGCTGAACTTGATTTTCTGTATCACCGACAATGTTAAAGGTTTGGGTTCCCTCCCCGATAACTCCTCGGTTAAAGCTGGAGGCGTTACCACTTTGTAGGCGGGTCAATAGCAAATCTCGTCCGGTAAAACTGGTGTTAAAGTCGAGACGAATGCGATTTTGGAATACGGTTTGATCGGTTCCGGTGTCTTCTCCAAAAGCATCAGTTAGGGCGAAAATTGCCTCCCCTCGCAGTTGAGTAGTGAGGGAAAACTGATTATTCTCGATTTGGTCGAGATAGGTGTCTATGCGGCGAATGTCCTGTCGTAGTAGGCTTAATTCGGCGGCAAATTCTTCCTGGAGACGTTTAACGGCGAGTAATTCTCCTTGGGTCATACGATCGCTAGTTTCGGCGGCGATGATTTCTGAAATGCGATCGAGACAAGTATTGACTCCGGCCGCAAATTCATAGCGACTTAGGGCCCTATTTCCGCGAAAGGTTCCGTCGGGATAACCTGCTATACAGCCAAATCTTTCTACTAGAGATTGTAAGGCTTGAAAAGCCCAGTCTGTGGGTTGAACGTCGCTAAGTTGGGAAACGGAGGTAACTTGAGATTGTTGGGGCTTTTTTTTGCCTTCCTGGCTGTAACGTTGGAGTTGTTCCCAGGTGTCTGAGGTGGGGAGGTCTGGGTTGGCGATCGCTGTTGATGGTAATATTGTCGCCATGATCTGGAGAACCATCATAGAAAACCACAGGTGTTTAAAGCTGTTGCCGTTCATGATTAAGTCAGATTAAGTTTTCGGGCAGGTTAAATTAGGGCAGATATTTTTGAACGACGACCCAACCGCTGAGGGAGACGATCGCAAAACTCAAGAATAGAATAACATTGGTGGTAATGTGAAGCGATCGCGCCCAAGATTTTTCTGGGTTAATTTGGTGGGCACTCCAGGCGGAAAGCAAGACTAAAGCCACGACGGTCAAACCAGCCGGAAGATGTACAGAGTGTCCTAGGTTCCCATAGTGACCAATAGTTCCGATGATGCCCACAGCTAACAATAATAGAACTAAAACCACCATAATCATGCCGATCGCATAATGAAGGGGTCGCAACCACAGAGGACGGGAAGCGTTTTGCTGGCTACAGGTGAACATCCAACCCCCTGTCATTGCTAAGATCAGATAAGCGGTGATGGAAAGACCCATAGACCAGGCGGCGATTTTCCATAACCACAAAAAGGAAGGCAGATCCATAGTTATTGTTTCCCTAAAATTCACAAAGACGGCGATCGCTTTTTTCTAACTTCTTGTTGGTGCGTAAATAATCCCCTATCCAACCACAGGCATATTCTAGGGTATTGAGACCTAAGATCTTGTCAATTTGCCATAATGTGATGGTGCCATTACCCCCCCCATTAGCCAGAATTTGGTCATCGGGGCTAAATTCTACGGTTCTGACCATGCCACAGTTTCCCCCCAAATGAACTAAGCTATCACCATAGCGACTCCAGACTCTGACGGTTTGATCGTCACTAGCAGAAGCCAGATATTGTCCATTATTGCTAAAGGTTACTTGAATGACTGTACCCTGATGACCGGATAGGGTCTGGTAAAGGTTATAGGTTTGTGTGGTGGGGTTCCACAGCCATAATTTGACGGTGCGATCGCGACTTCCAGAGGCGATCAAATCACCATCAGGGCTAAACAACACAGACCAGACGCCATCTTGATGGCTATTTAGCCGAGAATGGGATCTACCATCTAAACTCCAGAGTTTGAGGCTATTATCATGGGAACTAGACACCATCATCTCACCATCGGAGCGAATATCAACCCCCCAAACCGCCCCGATATGTCCGGTGAAAACCTGGGAAATATTGCCATATTCGTCCCACATTTTTAGGGTATTATCCCAACTCGCTGTCACCAGTTTTTGGCTATCTGGGGTAAATTGCAGCCCCCAAACACTGGCTTGATGGTCGGTGAGGGTACGGTGGACTGAATTTGATGCCAAGCTCCATAGTTTCACAGTACCATCATGGGAACTCGAGGCTAACCATTTACCATTGGGACTAAAGGCGAGTTGGTTGACTCTGGTGATATGACCTGTCAAGGTGGCTAGGGGGTTTCCCATGAAGTCCCATAACTTGATGGTTTGGTCACTAGAAGCAGAAGCCATGACCCCAGAGGTGGCATTAAACACAATATCCCAAATTTCTCCCTCATGAGCCTGAAAGTTTGTCATCAGGGGATGATCGATTTTCCACAGTCGTAAAGTCCGATCCCAAGACCCAGAAACTAGGGTTTGGCTATCGGGACTAAAGGAGACAGCATCAACTTCGCCTTCGTGACCGCGAAATACTTCCCGGGGATAGTAAAGTTGATCTATGGGGCTTTTTTTCCACAATCGCACGGTTTGGTCACGACTCCCAGAGGCGATCAATTTGCCGTCTGGACTAAAGGCAATATCCCAAACTTCATCATCATGGCTTTCGATGCTTTGCCGGATTTCTCCCTGGGTATTGGTGATTTTTATGGTGCGATCGCGACTAGCTGAAACTAGGTGATCAGAGTCGGGACTAAAGGCGATCGCCATCACTTCCCCTTGATGATTTGGCAGGGTTTTTAAGAGGGAACCATCGGAGTTAAAAAGTTCGATAATTCCTGATTCTCCACCAACGGCGATAATTTCACCATTAGGACTATAGGCGATCGCCCGCCGTGGGATTCCATCATTGCTAAGGGTGGTGAGTAATTCTCCGTTGATTTTCCACAGTTTGGCACTACCATCAAGACTAACTGAGGCGATAATTTCACCATCAGGACTAAAGACGACCGACATCACGGGTTGTTCATGTGCATTCCAGGAATATTCGAGGGTGGGGGGAGTTTGCTTAACATTCCAAACTTGCACATTTCCATCCCGGACACCAACCGCTATTAGGTGATTATCCGGGCTGAAATTAATGGCGATCGTTTCATCTTCAAAGCTGCTTATATTAGCCAAAAGTTCACCATCTGGCTGCCACAGTTTCACCGTTTTATCCTGACCCACAGAAGCAATTAATCTGCCATCCGGACTGAAACTAATATTATAAATGGAACCCCTATGTCCTGAAAAGCGGTTAAACTCTTGAATACTATAAGCCGTTTGTGATAGCACAGACTCAACTTTTGCCTGGATTTCTGCATTAGACCACCACAGCTTATTCAGAGATTTTTTGGCTTTAATTGCTTGTAAAAGTGCCTCTAAAGGACGGTTGAGGGCGAGGAAGGCTTCCGAGGATTGCGTGAGGGCTTGAATTTCGCTAAGTTTCGCTTGTCGATATTGCCAAAATGTCGCCAAACCTAGAATTAATGTAATCGCAAAACCTGCACTAACTGCCCCTAACAGTAATCTTTGCAGTCGGGAGGTTTTTTGCTGGGATACCAGTTGCAATTCGATGGTTTTGGCGCGCTCGGCTTCTAGGGCTTTTTTGATTTCTAAAGCATCTAATTCTGTGGAAGCTGACAAAAATTGGTAGTCGTCATCACTGAGGCTTTTATGATGAGACCAATGTTGGGCTTCCTGTAAAGCCTGACCTCTTAATAAACGAGAAACATCGGTTTTTTCTGATTTTATCCACGCTTCCAACGCTTGAGAATAGGGCCTTAACACCATTAATTGCTCTCGCACCCATTCACGATTAAAGATAGCTTGATATATGCGGTTTTTGACTCGGATATTGCCCTGTTCTTCTAGGACTAATCCTGATAACAATAGTTCTATTTGTTCTCGACTATCATCAGCCTTGATATGATGATTATCTAATACCTGTTGATAGATACTCAGTAAGCGTCCGACAAATCGCTGATTATAGAGGATACGATTACGAATAGTTCGCAGGTGTTCCGGTTCGTCTTGAGATTCCCAACGGTCGATAATGTACCGATAGACAATAGACTCGACCCAAAATCCCTCTAATCCTTTTAAGATGTCCTGGGCTTCGTTTTGGGGGACTATATTCATCATTAATTTACATATTTTTTGGGTGAGAAATGGTTGTCCGTCTGTCCATTTTATAATTTCTCTAATTAGGGTTTTTCCACAACCAAATTTAGCCTCTAAACCTTGGGCTAAGGGTTCGGCTTCTTCTGGGGTAAATCCTGACAGTTTTATGGCTGTACCAATATTAAAAGGGGTGCGAGTGCGATCGCGAATTAAATCCCCCGGAGTTGCTACTCCTAACAAGGCAAATGTCAGGCGATTGTATTCGGGGTTAGTCGCCCTTTGATTATAGCAAAAGCGAATAAACGCAAAGAAATCATCCGTGGGAAAATTCAGGCTCAATAAATTGTCGATTTCATCAATAAAAATCACTATTTTGTGACAGGAAATATTCGCTAAAACTCCCTGATCAATAAACTGTTCTAGGCGCTGAACTAACGATAAATCATCATGGTCTTTCCACCATTGTTTATAATCAAATTGATTTCTTAATTTTAAACTCAGCCACAGGTTGACAATAACTCCCTTATACCATTGTTGAGGGTTGATAATTTCCCCTCCTACTTGAGTCATATCTAGGCTGATACAGATAATTTCATCTTGTTGTAAGCGGTGCATAGTCCGCACCATTAAAGATGATTTACCCATCTGGCGCGCATTGAAAATATAACAAAATTCCCCCCCTTTTAAAGCCTGATAAAGTTGATAATCTGAATCTCGCTCTACATAACTAATATGATGTGTGGGTAAACTTCCACCAACTTGATAAATAGATGTATTCATACTACAAAGCCAGGAAGAACCTGGAAAGTCTGGTTATCGGGAATGGTGACTAAAGGGTGATAGTTAGATCCTGAGCAGTTATGCGATCGCGTCCTTGATTTTTGGATTGATATAATGCTTCATCAGCCGCTTGCATTAAGTAAAAGTGGTTGATGTGGGCTTGGGGAATTATACTAGCTACTCCCATACTCAGGGTAATAATTTTATCCGCACATAAGGAATTTTTATGCACTATCTTCAAGAGTTTAATATTTTGGCGAATGGTTTTTGCTAAATTTACAGCCTGCTTTGAGGTGGTTTCTGGTAAAATAATCGCTAATTCTTCCCCCCCATAACGCGCTACTATATCCGTGGCACGATGAAGACTAGATTGGAGAACTTTCGCGACTTTTTGTAAGCAATGATCCCCGGCAATATGTCCATAAGTATCATTATACAGCTTAAAGCAGTCAATATCACACAAAATCATCGAAATTACTTCCCCTGTATAACTATGTTTTTGCCATTGTTTTTCTAAATAGGAAAACAGAAAACGACGATTGGGGACTTGGGTTAAATCATCTATATTGGCGAGTTTCTCAAGTTCCTGATTCATGGCTTCTAGTTGATGCAGGCGAGAATATTCATTAAAGATTCCTTGTTCATACAAGTATTTAAAATACTGGCGATAGAGTTGACAACTGGCGATCGCTTGATTTTCTTCTAGCCTGACTAACCCCAAACTCTCCAATTTATAAGCCGCAATGGGTTCGACTATGATCCCGTCATTAGACATCACAATCAACTGTAAAATTTGTAATAGTTCTGGTTGGTCTTTAAGAATCGCTAATTGTTCGCACAAATGTTGATTATAAATCCCCCCTTGAGTATAGGCTTCGCTGATAATTTTGTGGAGGCGATCGCTTATGCTTTTATTATCATTATCTGGGGTGACTACCAGATGATATAAAGCTAACCTAACTAAGTAGGGATGACCTCCCACCATATCCATTAATGCCGTGACTAAATTGCCATCATTATCCTCGATCCCATGACGTTTAGCTAAATCTTTCACCTGTTCTGGTGTGAAAAATGGCAGTCGGATCGGGAGTCCTACATTAAAGGGAGATTGATTTAATTTTAGGGGAATATAAACCTCCGTTGAATGTACCATAACTAATCGCAATTTTTGCATTTCTTCCGATTGTCTGGCTTCCTCATGCCAGGAGCGCAACATCGGCAAAAACTCCCCCGCTACTTGGGGATACTCAAACAGATAGTTAACTTCATTAATGGTTATGATCAGAGGTGCATCGATTAAATTTAGCAAGTATTTGAGATAAATTGTACAGCTCACTTTACTGCCGATATCTTCATCCCAATAGTCATCTAACCTCGATGGTAAATTTAGGCAATGACCTACAATGGCACAAAACCACCGCAGAAAACGATTCAGATCTGATAAAATTGAGGATTCAGTTTGTCTTAAATCTAAGTTGACTATATGATAATTTTTCTGTTTACCATAAGCCTGGATTCTTTGCAATAGAGAACTTTTGCCCATTTTTCTAGGGGCACGAATACGGATCACACTTCCCGGTTGCTGTATTTCTCGGTAGGCTAGTTGTTCAATGGGGGGGCGATCAATATAAAAGGGTGAATTGAGGGGCACAGGATCGTTAGGATACTCAAATTCCATATCTAAAATAGGTAAGGCTTCGCCGTTCATAGTAATTATCATAATATATACTAGGGTGTTGATTGTGTATCAATAGTTGTATCCCCCCCCCAAAAAAACCTGGTTGCATCAGAAACCATTTATTGGTATCAATACTGGTACAATGGTAACTATCAGTAACTCCGGGGTAAGTTTGGGTTCCCAGATTTTTCCTGTTAACTATTACTCAAGAGAAGCTGAGAATGTTATGAACTACCGACCCTTTAATATTCTCCTGGTAACAAATGATCCTGTTTACGAAGGCCAACTACGACAGTTGCTAAAATTTATGCGATCGCTTTCTGTTAAATTAGAGCGATACTCCCCCGCCTTGGAGTCCTTAGAGCATAATTTCCCTGAATATCATCTTTATATTATCGATTATACTACATATTCCCTCCCAGATTGGATTCATCGGGTACTACCTATCCCAGTTATTGCCTTAGTTGACAACTCAGAGGCGGGTCTAGCTGCTTTGAATATGGGTGCTACAGATTATCTGCCCAAAAATCGACTTATTCTTGAGGAAATAGAGCGATCGCTTCGATTAAGTTTAGCTTTAGGGAAAGCCCAGAATCCCCAGATTGACTGCTCCGAAGAAAAATGTAATATTACCCAGTTATATCACAACCAAAAATTCATCGAAACCATAATTAATAGTTTCCCAAAACTGATATATATTTATGATGCCAAAAACTTGAGAAATGTTTATGTAAATCAACAAGTAATTAAGATACTTGGTTTTACTCCAGAAGATTTACAAAATTTGGGTGATCGCTTTTATTGGGAGCAGATCCACCCCGATGATTTACCTATATTAGAAACCATATTAGAGCAAGTTTCAGCCTTATCAGAGGGTGAAGTTTTAGATATTGAATACCGCCTACGCCATAAAAATGGCTCCTATCGCTGGCTGCGATCGCAAGAAGTGCCATTTACCAAAGATGCTAATGGTCTGGCTGTACAAGTCTTAGGAACCGCCCAAGATATTACTTCCCACAAACTCATAGAATCCCAACTGCAAGAAAGCGAGGCTCGTTTACAAGTAATTTTTAATAGTATTTCCGATAGTATTTTAATGGTAGATTGTCAGGGAATAATTCATGCTGTTAATCCCGCCGGATTAAATTTATTTGGGCGTGCTTCATCAGAGTTAATTAACCATGAATTGGGATTGCCAATAACTGTGGGAGATGTAGCACAATTAGGAATTATTAACCCCAAACGGGGACTGGTCATGGTAGAAATGACTGTGGCTGAAACTGAGTGGTTACAACGACCGTTTTATGTAGTTTGCTTTCGGGATATTACAGAGCGCTGTAAAACCCAAGAAGCTCTACAGGAAAGTGAAGAGAGATTTAGCCAAGTAGTTAATCATATTCAAGATGTTTTCTGGCTGACCAGTCCTAGGGGAGACAAGTTGTTTTATATCAGTCCAGCCTACGAAAAAATTTGGGGCCATAGTTGTCAGAGTGTTTATGATGATCCTGGCTCCTGGTTAGAAGCAGTACATCCTGATGATTTACAGTCGGTAATCGTCAATTTTTCCTACCAAGAATATGCTCAATCTAGCTTTATAGAATATCGCATATTTAGACCTAATGGTGATGTTTTGTGGATTTGCGATCGGGCTTTCCCTATTAAGAATGAGCGCGGTGATGTGGTTAGAGTTGCTCGCATTGCTGAAGATATTACTAACCGGAAAAAAACCGAAGAACACCTACGCCAACAGGCGGAAAGAGAGCATCTTCTTTATCAACTAACCCTCCATATTAGTCAATCTCTCAATCTTGATGATATTCTGCAAAATACAGTTAATGAGTTGCGTCACTTACTTAACTTAGATCGGGTGTTGATTCTCCGCTGTCATGACCAAAACTTAGCCACTGTTACCCATGAATCAATTGTGCCAGGAATTGAGACAATTCTGGGCTGTAAATATCAGGATTATTTGTATAATCATGGTCAACAAGATAGCCAAAAAGAACCATTAATTATCTATGATGATGATGCTAATCTGAGAGCCTTTTCTCCGCAGCATTATTCCTTTAATCTGCAAGCAAAATCTCGGATTTCTGTACCAATTTATCAGGGAGATAATTTATGGGGTCTGTTAATTGTCCATCATGTAGCACGTCTGCGAAACTGGGAAAATTGGGAAATTCAGCTTCTTAAACAATTGGCAACCCAATTGGCGATCGCTATTTACCAAGCCGAACTTTATCATCAGTTACAAGTAGAATTAAATGACCGAACTCAAGCCGAGGAAGCCTTGCGAGAAAGCCTAGTCAGGGAAATGGCAATTACCCAACTCATTCAACAGATTAGTCAAACCTTAGAACTAGATCGGATTTTTGACAATACTACCAAAGACGTACAACAAATTTTAGAATGTGATAGCGTCGTGATTCATAAATTCAATAACCCTGACAATTACTACCACCATTTATTATTACCAGATTTGCGAATTATATCCGCGAAAAAGAACCAAGAAACTCCCCATATTAAACTGGTGGTTAAGCATCTTAAATCCGGTCAAGTAGTCATCGCTGATAGTCACCAAGATAGCAGCATTTCAGCCAGTCAGATTAAACTATTAAAAACTCTCAATATTCACGCCTATTTAGGAGTTCCTGTCTATGTAGGCGACACCCTATGGGGTATGTTAGCTACTTACCAAAAACAACCCCGTAAATGGCTCCACCATGAAGTAAAATTACTCACCCAAATTGCTCGACAGTTAGGAGTTGCTATCTACCAAGCCGAACTATTTACCCAACTTCAACAAGCCAAAGAAGCCGCCGACACCGCCAACCGCGCCAAAAGCGAATTTTTAGCTAATATGAGTCATGAACTGCGTACTCCTCTCAATGCTATTCTGGGTTTTACCCAACTTTTGGGGCAAAATTCTGGTCTGACTTCCCAACAACAAGACTATCTACAAATTATCCAACAATCAGGAAAATATCTATTATCCCTAATTAATGAAGTCCTGGATTTATCCAAAATAGAAGCGGGAACAGTAACCTTAAATCCCACCAATTTTAACCTGAGAACTTTGCTAGAACGGATTAATACCATGCTCCAAATTAAGGCAAGTTCTAAGAATTTAGTTCTGGATATACAGTTAGAGCAAGATATTCCTGATTATGTCAAAACTGATGAATCAAAACTTAGGCAAGTTTTGGTCAATTTACTAGATAATGCTATCAAGTTTACCGATGCTGGTTATGTCACCCTGCGCGGATCATTTGTTAGCTCTGTTAGCCAACTTTATTTTGAGGTAGAAGATACCGGACCTGGTATTACTCCCGACGAACAAGAACGCTTATTTAAACCATTTGTACAAACCGATGTGGGTCGCAGACATCAACAAGGTACTGGTTTGGGTTTAGCAATTTCTCAGCAATATGTTAGTTTAATGGGTGGAAAAATTACCATTGTTAGTGTGGTAGATGGTGGGGCAAAATTTATGTTTAATATCCCCGTTGAAGTGATTAACTCCGAAAATATTGACCTCGAATATCTCCCAGAAGAAGAATTAACTATCGATGATATTAGCTGCATTAATCTCGCTCCTAATCAACCCAATTATCGGATTTTATTGGTAGAAGATAATTTTAACCATCGCCAACTATTAGTTAATATTTTAACTCCCTTGGGTTTTCAAATACAAGAAGCAGAAAATGGTCAACAGGCTTTGGATTTATGGCAACTGTGGCATCCACACCTAATTTTAATGGATATGAGAATGCCAGTGATGGACGGTTATCAAGCTACCCAACAGATTAGACAAACTCCACAGGGTCAGTCTACCATCATTATTGCCATTACCGCTCATGCTTTTGAGTCAGAGCGATCGTCAATTCTGGCGACAGGCTGTAATGACTTAATTCATAAACCTTTTAATATTAAAACCCTTCTTGATTGCATTAGTGTCAATCTTGGGGTAAACTATATTTATGCAAAATCTGTCTCTAACTCTCGTTCCTCAACCCAGTTAGGGCCTCCTCGCTTAACTACAAAGGATATTGCTATTTTAGACCATCAATGGATTCAACAGTTCTATCGAGCAGCTATGGCAGCTAGGGAGTCTCAACTTAGGGATTTAATTGCTGAAATTCCTCCAGATAATACGGTAATTATTCAAGCTTTAACTTGGTATGTTAATCATCTTTACTTTGACCAAATTATTGATTTAATGGAGCCATATACCCATGAATAATGTAGCAGTTAATCAAAATAAAGGAGATATTTTAATTGTCGATGATAAACCCGAAAATTTACAGTTTTTATTTACCATGTTAACTGAGAATGGTTATGATGTTCGGCGGGTTATTAACGGGAAACAAGCAATAAATGTAGCTTTATTTGACCCCCCAGATTTGATTTTACTGGATATCATGATGCCTAATTTAAACGGCTATGAGGTTTGTAAAATCCTTAAAGAAAAACCCGAAACTAAGGATATTCCTATCATCTTTTTAAGTGCGCTTAAAGATGTATCAGAAAAGGTGAAAGGCTTTAATGTGGGAGGGGTTGATTATATTTCTAAGCCTTTTGAATTACTGGAAATTTTGGCTAGGGTTGAAAATCAACTTACTATTGTGCGCCAAAAGCGACAACTAGCCGAACAAAATGCACGCCTAGAACAACTAAATCAACAACTACTCAGATCTAATCAGGAACTTGAACAATTTGCCTCTGTGGTTTCCCATGACCTACAACAACCCCTCACCAGCTTAAAGGCTTTTGCTCAGTTACTACAAATTGAATGTTCTGATCAATTGAAAGAAAAACCGAGAGAATATGTGAGTCATATTATTAGTGCGTCAATTCGGATGCAAAGGATGATTCAGGATTTATTGATTTATTGTGGTTGTGATACACATTCTCCAGCTTTGGAATTAATTGATTGTAACCAAGTATTAGCGCAAATATTGATAGATTTAAGGATAGAAATAGAAAAAAATCGCGCAACTATTAAATATGGCATTTTGCCTCACATAAAAGCCAATAATATTCATCTAACAGAAGTATTTCAAAATCTCATTAGTAATGCCATTAAATATCGTTCTGATGATTTAGCACCATCAATCAATATCTCCTGTCAAGAAACTGACACTAACTGGATATTTTGCTGTGCTGATAATGGTATTGGTATTGAATCGAAAGATTTTGAGAATATCTTTAAAATTTTTACCCGCCTACATACCTTCAAAAAGTATCCCGGTACTGGTATAGGTTTATCTATCTGCAAAAAAATAATTGAAAGCTATGGGGGCAAAATTTGGCTAGAGTCCAACCCCGGACTCGGAACACAGTTTTACTTTACTTTCCCCAAATATAAATAAATAGTTGCATTTTGTTAAGACAATTGGGTGATTGCAACTACCCTATTGACAGCCCCACCCAGCCTATGCCAGTATTGAAATATTAAATGACTTCGGTTTAATAGCCACCAAAAACAATCTAAAATCTTTATTAAGAAATTCGGTTTTTCTAACATTTTTTGCTAAGAAAAATTGCCTAATACTTGATAGCGCTACAAGGAATGTGCCGCAAGTGGGCCGAATCTCTGACAGCTTTTTCGAGCAATATCTGTATCTAGCTGTCCTCTCGGTCTTACTTACTTATCTATTTTTCAAATTCTGGGATGTGACACTGTAATAATGCTATCGATTTTGGGAATACTATATATATTATGGATTGTCAAATTTATCAAAAGCCAAAGGTGTTTGTTTGAAACCAATTTCTTTTGTGTTGAGTAAACTGCCAACAATTTGACCAAAAATCTGGGTTGATGGACATCGCCATTTAAGTTTTTCCGCGATACTCAAAATCTGGATTTTGGCTAATTATTAGATTTTGAGTAGGGTGCCTTATGAATCAGTTAATGGAAGACCGAAGTAAAATCCTATGGATTGCCGGAAATGTGGGAAATGATGATCGTAGTTTACCACAAAATATATTGCAAAATAATGGATATGAAGTTCATCTGGTTATAGGATTAAAACCAGCTTATAATGCCATTCAATCATGGCCATTAAATTTAATTCTGTTAGACAGTAAATTACATGATGGAGATAGTTATGAGTTATGTAATTGGCTAAAATCGAAAGCAAAATTTCAAAAAATACCAGTTATTATCATGGAAAGCAGGGGTGATTTGTTGAATAAGCATACGGTTTTTGATGTGGGTGCGGCGGATTATCTCACCCAACCTTTCCATGAACAAGAAATGCTTAAACGCATAGGATATCAAATTACTCTACAGCGACAGCAACACCAAATCAAAGAACAGGATTTAGGTTTAACTTTTGCAAGTCATAAATCGGAAATAGCGAAGTTAGCTTTAGAAAAACAAAGGGCTTTACTAAGGATGGTAATTGATGCCAACCCGAATCTAATTTTTATTAAAGATTGGGAAGGAAGGTTTACTTTGGCTAATCGTGCCATGGCGAATTTATATGAAACTACTGTAGATAATATGATGGGAAAAACCCATTCAGACTTGAATCATAAGCAGTATAAAAATGATTATATTTTGGCAAGCGATCGCGAAATTATGACTTCTGGTAAACCGCGACTAATTGCCGCGGAACCCGTGAGGTTAAATAATGGAGAAGTTCGTTGGTTTCAGACCAACAAAATACCGTTAATTGGTAATGATGGTCAAACCCCATATTTATTGGTAGTTTCCACAGATATCACGGAACGTCAGGAAGCAGAACAAGAACTATGGAGTCATGCGGAACGGGAAAGAATGTTAAGGGCAATTGTCCAAAGCCTTCATGAATGTATAGATTTAGAACAAGTTTTAGAATGTACTGTTAATCAAATTCGGGAATTTCTAGTGAGCGATCGCGCTTTAATTTATCGTCTAGAAAATGATGGCAATTATCGGGTAGTTATGGAGTCAGTATCCCCCCCTTGGAAACCCTTGTTAGGGACGACAATTAACTACTCTGGGTTATCGGAAGTTATCACGGAGATGGCTGCTGCTAATTATCTGAAAATCTGGTCTATATCTAATGTTGATAAAGCCAATATTCCCATTAATTTACGGAATGAATTAGACGAGTTGCAAGTGAAGTCTAAGCTAATTTTACCGATTATTCATCGCCACCCAGATTTGCGGTCACAGGAAACTGAATACCCCAATTGTTTATGGGGTTTACTGGTCATTCATCAGTGCGATAATACCCGAGGTTGGCAACCGGAGGAAATCGAAGCGTTGCGGTCTATTGCTACTCCCATTGCTGTAGCTATTCAACAGGGAGAATTACACGCGAAATTGCAAACAGTTAATCAAGAATTGGAACGCCTAGCCAGCCTAGACGGATTAACCGGAGTGGCGAATCGGCGACAGTTCGATCTGCACTTAAAAAGGGAATGGCAAAGGTTATTAAGGGAAACTGCACCCATATCTGTGATTATGTGTGATGTAGACTTTTTTAAAGCCTATAATGACACCTACGGCCACCAGATGGGGGATGAATGCCTTAAACAAATTGCGAAAATCTTAGAAAATTGTGCCCAACGTTCTACGGATCTTGCTAGTCGCTATGGCGGGGAAGAATTTGTGATAGTATTACCTAATACTGGGATTAAGGGAGCATTACAGGTAGCTGATAAAATTCAACATCAGATCAGAGCCCTAGAAATTGAACATCAGAAATCGGAGGTTTCCGGCTATGTGACTCTCTCGTTGGGGGTTGCTTGTCAAGTCCCCAATCACGATCGCAGTCCAGAATCATTAATTAAACTAGCTGATGCTGCGCTTTATGAAGCGAAAAGTCAAGGCCGTAATTGCATAATTGCTAATGCTGAGACCATTTAAGAAAAACCAAGCCACTATAAAGCTGAAAGGCGGGGTCCCAGGGAGTCTCGGACTGTCGTTCTAAATCGATATAAGATTTAATCCTACTGAGAAGTTGTGTATAATCCAAGACGGTTTCAGCAAAAGCGGTAAATTCTGACGAGACTGGTATATTGTCGAGGTTTTGATTAAACCGATCTAATAAACTATTCCACTGAAGACGTGAAGTTTGTTGATTTTCGACTTTTGCCAACTGAATACCCTGATTAAAATCTAATGTGACATCACAAAACCTGATAATGGAATGACGACCTGGTAAATGCAGATCATAGATTTTGGCATAGTCCTGGGTAACTTCCTTGTGGCGAAAGCGATCGCCTCTACTGCGGCGAGGATCATAATCCATAGTTTCGGCAAATAAAGGTAATAAACCTTCGACACGGTGGCTAACTTCGGACCAATTCAAATTTAACATTCCCAGGCGATCGCTTTCATCCAAACAAACCACCCCCAATTGTGGATACAGAGATTGCACATAACAGACCCGAAAAACGTGCAATTTTTCCAGGTCAGTTAAAGACACCCAAAACACGGGAATATTAGCCGATCGCATTTCTTGACCATACACCCCCAACTCTCCCATTTCTCCAGTCTTATAAAGTCGCCATCCCCTACTTTGTAACTGCATCCGAGCGCTATAGGCATCAGTTTGGAGAATCCGTGCCAAAGTTTTGGCAGCCTCTGGCTTATATTCTGGCGCAATAGGTTCTAATATCAAAACTCCCGGTTCACAATTGCGGGGATTAGTCTTAGCATCTGCGATCGCATTTTGGCGGCGTTGTTGTTCAATAGCTTCTAACCGCTTGACCCCCTGACGCGCCTGGTCAATAACTTTAGGATTGGTGGTAGTTTTCAGTAATTTTCGATAAACCTTTTCAGCGGACGCTAATTTATCGGTCGCCTCATACCAGCGTCCGATATAAAACTGTACCCAGGGATTTTGGGGCGATTCCTTTTGTAATTTTTTAAGTAATTTCGCCGCCTCTCGATAGTCTTGACTCTCCAAGGCGGCGACGACTTGATCAATTTCTTTCATATCAGGACAAAAACCCCTACCCCCGGTCAGGTCGGGAATAGGGGAATGAATCAATTGTCAACGGTCAACGGTGAACTGTCAACTATTAACTCCCATCCAAGTTTGCCAAGTGTGCGCGACAGCCATAGTCATCTCATGGGTAGCAGGGAGACTATCAACCACCATACCCGCACAGAGTAGCATCAGATACAGAATAGAATACTTGAATAGCGATCGCGCCACATCACGGTTGTGGGGAGTTTGGAGTAATTCCCAGGCTTTCTGGAGAAAAACTGCCCCCAACCCCAAAGCGATCGCCCCATAAACCCAGCCACTGGTATGGAGGGGATAAACCAATAACAGACTGGTAGGAATCAAAACCAGACTATAAATCCAAATTTGTTGGGCTGTGAGTTCATCTCCCTCAATAACTGGAAGCATAGGGACACCGACATCCTGGTATTCATCGCGGATCATAATAGCCAAGGCCCAAAAATGGGGAGGAGTCCATAAAAAGATAATCACAAACAGCAACCAGGCGGCCCAACTCAAATCTCCGGTAACTGCTGCCCATCCTACCAGGGGAGGGATAGCCCCGGCTGCGCCGCCAATGACAATATTTTGGGTACTGTGGCGCTTCAGCCAGTGGGTGTAAATTGCCACATAGAAGACAATACCGGACATAGCCAATAAAGCAGCCAGGAGGTTAGCAAAAACAGTTAGGAGGGTAAAAGAAGCAATAGCTAAAGCGATCGCAAAAATCATGGCATCGCGAGGCTTAACCCGTCCCGAAGGAATAGGCCGCCAGCGGGTACGTTCCATAATATAGTCAATATCACTGTCGTAAAGACAGTTAATGGTATTAGCAGCCCCAGAAGCTAAGGTTCCCCCCACCATAGTCACCAACAGCAGCAGAGGATCAACTTCCCCTTCTGCGGCCAACCACATTCCCGCCGCCGTTGTAATCAGCAATAACAAAATAATTCGAGGTTTAGTAAGTTGATAGTAGCTTTTCAGCACTTGTAGCGGGTTATTGTGGTGTCGAGATGAGTTAGTCTGAATAATCTCTTGCATGGATCAATTGGTTATGAGTAGTTAATCAGAACACCGAGCCCATATTTCCGGGATAATGGCCCTAGTCCTTGGTCAATTAAATCGAGTTAGATCCCCAAAAATCGGCGATTTTCCTGGGGAGACACTTGGCGATCGCGGCATCCCAAAACAGTGAGAGCGACTAAAATGCCTAATAGTATAGCTCCCATGCCCTGATGGGCGATCGTGAGAGGTTCAACCTGTAAATGTAGCTTAAAGGTTGCCACACCTAACAAAATTTGTGCAATCACACAAAGACCCGCCCCTAATGCCAATCGTCGTATCATCGGATTAAGGGCAGAAGTACGCCTAGCTAAAGTCACCACAAAAAGAGTCATCAAAGTAGGCGGGACTACTCCCAGGATATGACCATTCATCACCCCGCACAGTTGAGAAGCACCAAAACACTGATGCAAAGCCCACTGTGAAGCGACCAAGCCACCTAAGAGGCTTTGGAGATATACCAGGACAGCAGCAGCCAGACTCACCCAGGGCAAATATCCAGCATTACCAGTTCCCTGATAAGGCATCAGAGTAAAAGCGATCGCCATTAGGGTCGAGAAAAATAATAACGCAGTTCCCAGATGAGCCGTAACGATATCAAACCGCAATAGTTCAGTCACAGTCAAACCACCGAGAACCCCCTGAAACACCACCAGAAACAGGGCGAAAGTAGAAGCCCAAGGCATCCAACCCGGAAGATGTTGTCGATGCCACCAGGATAAACCCACCAAGTAGGTTGTACCCAAACCAATTAAGCCGGCATCGAGTCGGTGAAACCATTCTAAGAAAACTTGCAAATTCATCTGAGCCGTAGGAACCAGTTGACCATAACACAAAGGCCAATCCGGGCAAGCCAATCCGGCATTCATCACCCTAGTAGCACTACCAACAGCCATCAGTAGCCAAGTAGCGATACATAGCTTCCACACCAGGCGGCGAATTTTTTCTTGAGGAAGTTGTTGTGTTGAGATTTGGTCAGTCTGATAGACAGTATTGGTCATGAGTCTCACACCTAGTCAATGGCATAATTTTGACTTATCTGCCCCAACTGTGCAACTTTCACTCTCCGCCGCCCTGGGTCATCTGTGCAGTTTGGGCAATTGCTGTAAGATAGGATGGCGATAGAACTTTTACAGCAGGGGGTTTTCGTGAACATTCCTAGCTCAATCTGGACTTTGTTAGTCGGGATTGCCATTACTCTGATTAGCCTCTGGTATGGTCAGAACCATGACTTATTACCTGTAGCAGCTTCTCCCGAAGCAGCAGAGGTCGATCAACTTTTTGATTTGATGATCACCATTGCCTTTGGTTTGGTGCTATTAGTTGAGGGGGCTTTAGTCGTCTCCTTAATTCGGTTCCGTCGCCGTCCCGGAGACCATACCGACGGCCCCCCCATTCATGGCAATATTCCCCTAGAAATTGTGTGGACGGCAATTCCAGCAGTTATCGTTTTGGGGATCGGAATTTATAGTTTCGACATATATAACCAAATGGGGGGACTAGACCCTATGGCATCGGGTTCCCATTCCATGGCGGATCACGCTAAGATGTCGGGAGCAGCGATCGCCGCTTCTTTATCTGATGCAGAAGATATCACCCCAGGAGGTCAGCAAATCTCCCTAGGGATTGGTGCATCTCCCTCACGAATAGGCTCACCTGCCGATATAACTATTGATGTTAATGGTCTTCAATATGCCTGGATCTTTAACTATCAAAATCAAGGCGTAATTTCCGGCGAACTTCATGTAGCCGTTGGTCAGGAAGTGCAATTAAACATCAGCGCCCAAGATGTGATTCACGCCTTATGGGTTCCTGAACTCCGCCTTAAACAAGACGCTATCCCCGGACGCACGACTGAACTCAGGTTTACAGCCAACCAAGTCGGAACCTATAATGTAGTTTGTGCCGAACTCTGTGGCGGTTATCACGGAGCCATGCGGACAGCAATGGTAGTTCATACCCCCGAAGAATTTGAAGCCTGGGTAGCGGAAAATAGCTTTGCTAACAACCCAGACCAACAACCCACCGTAGCCACTAATCCCAGGGATATGTCCGAGGGTGAATTTCTCGCCCCTTATGTGGCACAAATGGGGATTGAGCAGCATAATGCGATCGCACAGTTGCGACATCACCATGGGGTTGTCGGACTTTAGCGCCCAAATCTCATCATTTCCTGAACACATAGCCCCAACTCAGGTTAACCCTTTCACTGTTTGATATATGGCTCAAGCACAAATAAACATCACAGGCGACTCAGCCATGAGTAACCAAGAGGGAGAACGCCGCCCTCTGGACTTTTTCGGCTTCAGCACCGACCATAAAGTGATCGGGATTCAATATCTGGTCACCTCCTTTATCTTTTATCTAATTGGCGGGTTTATGGCTGGTATAGTCCGCACCGAACTAGCCACCCCCGACCCGGATCTGGTCGATCCAGAAATGTATAACAGTCTATTCACCGTCCACGGAACGATCATGATCTTCCTGTGGATCGTCCCGGCGGGGGCAGGATTTGCCAATTATCTAATTCCGCTGATGATTGGAGCCAGGGATATGGCTTTTCCGAAACTTAACGCCGTCGCCTTCTGGCTAATTCCCCCCGGCGGACTGCTATTATTAGCCAGTTTCCTCATCGAAGCGCCCCAAGCGGGTTGGACCTCCTATCCTCCCCTCAGTTTAGTGACAGGTAAAGTCGGCGAAGAAATTTGGATTCTCAGTATTTTGCTATTGGGAACCTCATCAATTTTAGGAGCCGTCAACTTCTCCGTCACCATCTTTAAAATGCGTATACCCACCATGGGGCTAAATGATATGCCCCTTATGTGTTGGGCAATGATAGCAGCTTCCGCCCTGATTTTACTCTCCACCCCCGTCCTCGCCGCCGCCTTGATTTTGCTCTCCTTTGACCTATTGGCGGGAACCAATTTCTTTAACCCCACCGGAGGCGGCGACCCAGTAGTTTACCAGCACTTATTTTGGTTTTACTCACACCCGGCGGTTTACATCATGATTCTGCCCTTTTTTGGGCTGATCTCCGATATTCTCCCCGTTCATGCGCGTAAGCCGATTTTTGGTTATCAGGCGATCGCCTATTCTAGTCTCGCCATTAGTTTCCTCGGCTTAATTGTCTGGGCGCACCATATGTTCACCAGCGGGACTCCCGGTTGGCTGCGGATGTTCTTTATGATCACCACCATGATCATCGCCGTTCCCACCGGAATTAAAGTCTTTGGTTGGCTGGCCACCATTTGGGGAGGCAAACTCCGCCTCAATAGCGCCATGTTGTTCGCCATGGGTTTTATTGCTACCTTTGTCATTGGTGGCGTAACAGGAATCATGGTCGCTTCCGTACCCTTTGATATCCACGTCCACGACACCTACTTTATCGTTGCCCACTTTCACTATGTGTTATTTGGTGGCGCAGTATTTGGTATTTTTGCCGGAATTTACCACTGGTTCCCCAAAATGACCGGGCGCATGATGAATGAAAATTGGGGTATTGTTCACTTTGTGCTGACCTTAATTGGCGCTAACATGACCTTTATGCCCATGCACATTTTGGGACTGCAAGGAATGCCCCGTCGGGTTGCCATGTATGACCCCCGATTTACAGAACTCAATGTGGTTTGTACCATTGGTACTTACATTCTGGCGGTTTCTACTTTTCCCTTTATCATCAATGCCGTTTGGAGTTGGCTAAAAGGTCCCAAAGCACCCGGAAACCCCTGGGATGCTTTAACCCTGGAATGGATGACCTCTTCTCCTCCCCCCATTGAGAATTTCCACACCACCCCAGTATTGAGAACTGGACCCTACGACTATGGTATGAAGAAAACCTTGGCAATTCGTGCGCGCCTCAAAGAAATGGCTAGTGGTGTACCCCCCCGCAATAAAGAAATCGGGGTTCCCGTTTCCGAGGCGCAGTCTTCATCATTACTAGGAGATATCCAGGATTCTGATTCTGACAATAATCCCTAGAAATTCCTAATTTAAGCGGTCGGACTTCCTCTCAAGTTCGGCCGTGATTAGCAGTTTGTATTACACAACTTGGATTAGAATTTCATGCAATTTACATCAGTTGACCAGTCCCAAACTACTACCAACTTAGCTACAGAGGCGATCGCTTCTTCAGGGCAGCACCATGAGGAACACCCAGATCATCGTATTCTAGGGGTCGTCGTTTTCCTCGTCGCAGAAAGCATGATCTTTCTAGGGATGTTTTCTGCTTATTTAATTTATCGCGCCATGTCCGCACAGTGGCCCCCAGAAGGCATTGAACGGGAACTACTGTTACCCGGAATTAATACCCTGATTCTGATTTCTAGTAGCTTTGTCATGAATCGCGGCAACAAAGCCATTAAAAACGATGACCAAGCCGGTTTACGGGTCTGGTTCGCCGCCACTGCTATCATGGGCGCTATCTTTTTGGCTGGTCAGGTTTATGAATACAGTAACTTAGAGTTTGGGTTAACAACTAACCTTTACGCCAGTTGCTTTTATGTGTTAACTGCCTTTCACGGTTTGCACGTAACTTTCGGCGTTCTCCTCATTAGTGGCGTGTTGGTACGTTCCGCCAAAGATGGACACTACACCAAAGAGTCCCACTTTGGCCCCGAAGCCGCAGAACTATATTGGCACTTTGTTGATGTCATCTGGATTATTCTGTTTATCCTGCTTTATTTGCTGTGAACCCTTATCACACTTAATGTATTTTGTCAACCCCCATTACAGGGGTTTTTTTAATTATTGGCTCTCGCCTGAGCGATTTTCGTCGTTTGAGTTAAGATAGGACTGACGCTGGAGATTTAGATAATGGTCAATTTAGGATTGAACTGGAGCAGCCTACTAGGAATTGTCCTAGCCGTGGCTGGTGCCGCGCTATATTTTCTCCGTTCGTGGAAGCCGAAGTTAGCTCGTGATCATGATATTTTCTTTGCCGCAGTTGGTTTACTCTGTGGCGGGATTCTTCTGTTTCAAGGATGGAGACTTGACCCGATTCTGGCTTTTGGTCAGTTTATGTTAACCGGGACTGCTATTTTCTTTGCAGTCGAAAGTATTAAACTACGGGGAGTCGCGACAACTAAGGCTAAGGAACGAGCATCTTTTGTCGATGACGATCGCTATGTAAGTGATGTTTATCGGGTAGATGCAGAACTAGATGAAATCGAACCCGTCGAAGAGTACGCCCCCATGGCTCGTCAAATTCGCGGAACCCGAGATTCTCGCCCCTCCAAATCCGATATGTATGATACAGAATCGGAGCGTCGTCGCCCAAGTAGTCGTCGCAGTAGTAGCGCCGTCAATAGTTCCGTAGAACGTAGCAAATCGCGCCCCAGAACTGCGCCCGACCGTAGCAGCAGACCCAGATCAGACGGCTGGGAATCTGACCTAGAAACCGATAGTCGCCCAAGTAGTCGGACTCGCAGCAGTAGACCTGCATCAGTAGACCGCAGCGGCGCTGAGAGTGTGGGATACTCCTACTCAGATACAGATGAACCATCACCCCCCAGAAGTCGGTCTTCTCGGTCTTCCAGAGCCGCCAATCGACCAGACCGGAGGGATGTGGCGACCACCGACTATGTAGAGTATCGTCCAGTAGACTACTCAGATGATGATTACAACCGCTCTGGGGAATACTAGGATTTTCCAATACTCTAAAAGCCGACTATGGGGAAAAATATTTCCCTGGCGGCGGAGTCAGGGGACTGGTAGGGCGAAATTCGTCCTGGCGGTTTTATTGCTGTTTCAGGCGCTCATGGTGGGCTGTAGTTCAGTAGCCATCAATTCTTCTATGGTTGATGGTGCTATCAATAGCATAGCCACCGATGAGCAACCCGCATTAAGTGGAAACGGTCGGTTTTTGGCATTTGTGTCTAACCGAGAAGGTCAAAATCAATTGTTCCTGTATGACCTGCGGCGACGTAGCTATAAAACCTTGCTAGAATTGAGGCGATCGCTAACAGTAATGGAAAGCCCCAGTCTAAGTTATACCGGGCGTTATATAGTTTATAGCGCCAATGACTCAGGCCGTGCTGATATATACTTATACGATCGCCTTACCTACCGATTAGAAATGCTCACCCGGGGATATCGAGGTGCTGTCAGACATCCTCACATCAGCCCTAATGGTCGTTATATCAGCTTTGAGGGAGCTAGGCGAGGTCAGTGGGATATTGAAATTATCGATCGCGGTCCGAATATTGAACTCGACACAGAAACCTCTTTGTCTGAATCATGATCAACCCATATTACCAACGTCTATTTATAATCGGATTATTAGTAATTTGTTTGGGAATGGTTAGCGGTTGTGGTGGCTATCCCCGACTGTTAAATTTACCCCCCGACCCTAGCGGAAACAGCATCAACTCTCCCAGTTCTGAGATGAACCCCCAGATATCTTCTGATTATCTAGTTTTCGCATCCGATCGCCAAGGTCGTCAAGACATCTATCTTTATGATCGCCAACAAGCCGAATTTATCGATCTACCCGGCTTAAATTCCATAGATGCGATCGCCTCAGAACCCGCCATTTCCAGCGACGGGAATTATATTGTTTTCAATTCTACCCGTGGCGGACAATCAGATATTTATTTATATAACCGAAACACCCGCCAACTCAGAAACCTGACCGACAGCCTCAACGCTCAAGTACGCCATCCCACCATTAACGCTGATGCCAGTGTAATTGCTTTCGAGTCTAGTCTCAATGGGCAGTGGGATATTGTCGTGTATAACCGATACGGTCAAGCCCTAAATATACCCTAAGCTCCCGGTAGAGTTTCCGGGTTTTGGGTAGAGTATGTCAAACTAGAAGGTAGTGGTAATTTTCCCCCAAGTAGCGATCGCTCTAAATTTTGTTCCCCCAGAAAAATCCAATCAATAGCATAACCCCCACCCTAGTTGACAGCCGAATACCCGATCTGGGAAAAAGTCATGATTAAACGTATATTCTTAAACCATTTAACATCTGGATTTTTAACCCTTAGCACCAGCCTAGGTCTGAATATAGCCCCAGCTAGTGCCATTTCCCCCATCACCGAACCAGAGTCCTCTCCTATTCTCATCGCTTCCGATATCGAGGAACAAACGAATATCCGGGTTTATGAAACAGCCAGTCCTGCTGTAGTTTCCATCAACACAGATAAAGCTAATGGTAGCGGTGCAATTATCAGCGCAGATGGTATGGTGCTTACCAACGCCCATGTTGTCTCCCAAGGCGGTCAGGTAGAGGTAACACTGGCCGATGGTCGTAAAATGGTTGCCGATGTAGTTGCTTATGGCGAGAATGGGCTAGATTTGGCTTTGCTGAGGATTCGCAATGCTAGAAATTTGCCGACCATTCCCATTGCTAGACCCGGTTCCGTCAGAGTAGGACAAAGGGCCTTTGCCATTGGTAATCCCTTCGGTCAATTCCAAAATACCTTTACCGTCGGCATTGTCAGCCGCATTGACCGGGAACGGAATTTAATTCAGACTGATGCTGCTATCAACCCAGGTAACTCTGGCGGACCCCTGCTGAATAGTCAAGGGGAATTAATTGGCGTGAATACCGCCATTTTTACTAGAGGTCGTGGAGGTGGCAATATTGGCATTGGTTTTGCCATTTCCGTAGACAATGTACCCCCATTTTTGCAAGCCGCCAAAGAAGGACGCGCCCCCCGCACCGCCCAGCAACAGCGTCCGATTATGTTTAACAATCAGGATGCCAAACCCTTACCATTAAACGGTCAGGAGGTTAGGGGAGTTCTAGCAGAAGGTGCTAATGTTCTACCCGTTGATAACAGTTTTTACAATCTTTATACTTTTGAGGGGCAGCGAGGTCAGCGGGTAATCATCGACATGATGAGTGATGATTTCGACTCCTATTTGATTCTACTCGATATTGATGGCAATGAATTGGCTCAGGATGATGATGGGGGGGGTAATACCAATGCCCGCATTGAGGTGACATTACCTGCCACTGGCACTTATACCCTGCTGGCTAACTCCTACCAGGCTGGAGAAACCGGAAACTATCGATTAAGGTTGCGGACCGTTGCAGGCGATCGCCGTTCCGAGTTACCCTCTTCTTCTGATGATGTCATTTTGCGTCAATCGGGAATGTTAGACCCTAACAGCGCTTCTGTACTTCCTTCTGATGGTAGTCTTTACCGTGAGTATAGTTTTGATGGAGAGGCCGGTCAATCGGTGAGAATTGATCTAACCAGTTCTGATTTTGATACTTATTTGGCGCTGTTTAGCCCTAATGGTCGCCTGGTTGGTGAAAATGATGATATCAGTAATGCCGATACCAATTCCCGCCTGACCGTGACTCTCCCTGCTACTGGTCCTTATCGAGTCGTGGTTAACGCTTTTGATAGTACCGGTCGTGGTCAGTACCTGCTGACAGTTCGTGAAGTTTCTATATAAGGTTTGATGCTGAGGAAACTGTTTCTGTTGGTGGTTGGTCAATCTAATTTGTTGTTTGAGGTCTTTTATGCTTATTAAAGTTTTCGCGGCTACAGCCACCAGTCTATTCGCACTTCTGCCCATTTCGATTCTACTGCCTTTTTCTTCTGCGATCGCCTCAGAGTCTTCTTTCGCTCCCTCAGAGTCTTCTTTGGCTCAAGGTATGGAACCTGATGCCGTTGATACCCCCCTCCCGGAGTCGGAGTCTTTACCCCAGCAAGATACAGAACCTGTCGTGGGAGAAATTATTTTGTTGGAAGAGGGGGAACTGAGAGATGGCGATCCAGTTTTGCCCACTGATGGTAGTTTATTCCATCAACATACTTTCTTTGGGGAGGCTGGGAAAAAGGTTAAGATTCTCCTGGAAAGTTCTGATTTTGACACCTATTTAGCATTGTTTAATCCCCAAGATGAACTGCTGGAAGAAAATGATGATATTGATGAAACTAACACCAATTCACGCATCATTATTACCTTACCCGAAACGGGAACCTATCGGGTGATTGTCAACTCCTATGATGCTACTGGACGTGGTCGTTATCAGTTGCGGGTCAGTGAAGTTGAATAAAATCCCATTAATCCCCGGTTGAATAGCACTTAAACCCTAGGGGGGTATTTCCTCCCCTGGTGGCAGAGTTTTTTGGTAGCCTAAAAAAACCGCCATATTTCCTCGGTAATCAGTTGATAAATTCGTCCTCACGCATGACAAAACCTGGGAACATTTGCGCGATGATATTTCCCAGTTCATATTCAACTTTTCGCTTTCCCCCCACGGAGACGATCGCCAAATAAGCTACTTGGGAACGGTTCACCCGCATTCCCACCCGCCATTTTTCTGAGGTGGCGCTGATTGGGAGTTTGACCGTATCCGGTAAAACCTTTTTAAAAATTGGTCCCTTGGATTGGGGAATCACCCCTAATATCACCTCTGGGGTGTCGTGGAAGGCTTCCAGAGGGGGGATATTCGCCAAGCATACCGAGGCGAGGTCGTCTAAATTTGTGCCTCCTTCAATGATGGGAATAAATGTTTTTTCTACTTCCATAGAAGCCGTGATTATATCCACCACAATACCGATAGTGTGGATGTAGGTTTCGCTGGGTTGGACTAAACCATTGGCGATTAAACAAGCACCGTAGGAAATGGCAAAGGCACTCTGAATCAGGTTAAAATCATTATCAACTCGGGGGTCTGTCTCCGTTATTTTTAGGGCATCTAGGATGGTTTTTTGCACTAGGTAAAACTGACAAAATCCCCCCACTAAAAAAATGCGATCGCATTCTTCCTGATGTTCAGCCATCCACTGATTTACCCGTTCTAATACTCGGCAAATTCCCTCCGCGATCGGCTGGAAGGCTTGGTAAACTTGCCCGTTGGTGATGGTATAGCCACTAGAAAAGCTATAGAGCGTGGCTTCTGCGAAGTCTGAAGGGCTTTTGCAGTAGTTTTTGAGTTTTCTGGTGTATCGGTCATGCCCCTCGATTTTGACCGTTTCAAAGCTCTGTAGGAGGTGCATAAATTCCTGGCTGTGGAGGTCGGGTTCTGTGCCGTTTTTTTGTTGGTAGGCTTGGATAACACAACGGCGATCGAAGGCTACCCCCGCTGAGTCTAAACCGCGATCGCCTTCTCCGTCGAAGTACAAAACCTCAACCTTTTTGTCTCCATAAACGCGGCACAAACTGACATCAAAAGTTCCCCCACCCATATCGCAAACGAGGAGATTACCTTGGAAAGGTTCCTGATTTTCCCGTTGGTGTCGGCGTTGGGTTTCCCAGGCGTAATAGGCGGCGGCTGCGACGGGTTCACTCACCAGTTGAATCAGTTGTTTTTCTAGTCCCAAATTCTGGGCAATTAAAGTTTGCAGGTTTTCCCGTCCCCGGTTGTAGATATCTCGCTGCCAAATTTCCGGCACCGACACCACCAAACCCTCGATTTCCCCCTGTTGGCGGCGGAAGCTGTAGGTATTTTCTGGGGAGAGGAGGAGTTGTCGCAGGTAGTCGGTGGTAACGGTGATGGGGGTATGTTGGGATGAGTAATTATTGGCAAAGTTTTCCGTTAGCGGCAAGTCCATTTTAAAGTTACCGTAACTTTCTAGTTGCGGGTCGTTGGCTGCTGCTTGTCTAGCGGCTTTTCCGATGTCGATATAGCCGTCGTCTTCGTAGGCGATGAAGGAGGGAATTGATTGTTGTCCGCCATATTTAAAGGCGACGGGTTCGCCGTTTTCCAGGTAGGATATAGTGGAGTTGGTGGTGCCGAAGTCGAGACCGATTTTATATGATGCCATCGCGGGTTTTTGACTGTGGATGCAGGGCTATTCATATTATAGATGCGATCGAGAAATTTGGGTTGGGTTTCGTTCCCATACCCAACCTACATATTGGATGATTATGTCTCGCCCTACTCGAAACTTTCAACCTGGACACTGCCATCATATCACAGTTCGATGCAACAACCGCGAGTTCAAATTGACCCGGTTGGAATGTCGGAAGGTGCTGCTGTATACGATTAAAAGGGTTTTGGAAAAATATCGCTTTCGGCTGTATGCGGTCTGCATCATGTCCAACCATGTTCATTATCTCATTGAACCTAGCCACCCAGAAGATTTGCCCAAAATTATGCACGGGTTAAACTGGTATGCGGCAATGTGCTTTAATCGGATGCTGAACCGCACGGGTCATTTTTGGGAGAAACGCTATCACTCCTCGGCTTTTCCAAATACCGACAAACAGCGGGCACTGAACACCCTACGATATATCCATGCTAACCCGAAAGCGGCGGGAATGCAACAAGGGTTTTTCTACGATTTCTCTAATTATGGCAGCTATGACAGGTTGACAGATGATGGACTCACACAATGGCATCCGGCTTTTTTGGCTTTGGGAAACACCCTTGACGAGTGTGCCCGCAAGTATCGGGGGTTTTGCCAAAAGTATAAGCCTAAACCAAAGTCGGAAAAACGCTACCACTGGGGAAGTAAGTTTTTGCCGAAAGTCATCAAGGGAAGTGGCAGAAAGACATCTCCCGGACAGATGAAACTTCCTTGGAATATCCCGGATATAGAAAGTACAGAGGTTGCAGAAGTCGCCCAAAAGTTTGTCAAAGCCAATGGCTACCGCCCGGAAGGGGAAGTGCCAGGTATCGAATAAGGAAAAAGCCGATGTTTCTGTGAAAAAGTTGCCCATAACAAGAACTTGACAACTGCCTGAAGTGGTTATATGCTACAGGTTACAAGTCTGTGCGCGAGAGAAGATAACTTTCTTTTATTTTTTCTAATTTCATAACTATAATATAATCGCGCCAAGTGCCGTCGGTATCTACACCGTGAGGGTAGATGGCCCCGGGGAGCCGCCGCCGAAAACGTGCAATCAGACCATGATAGATACGACCCATTCACTCGCCATCCCACCTCGTCACTATACCGCTCAAATATTGTATCACTTGGTATGCTTCCATCAGGCTTACCTCCACAATTGATGTAAATTTGCTTCTGGACACTAAACCCGAAGCGTCCGTTGCTGTGTTTGACCCAAAGACCATCGATGATTCGCAAATCCTCGCAGGGAAAGTTTTTGATATCATCGTCGTCTAAATATCCCCCTTGGGTTTGTCCCGCCACCGCTAACATCATCTTAGCCGTTTCTTCGTCGGCAGCTTTCCACTGGCCTGATTTCAATAATCTGTTGAGTTCGGTATAATCAAAACCAGAAGAAGACAGGATGCGAGTATCTGGCACTGGTTTTGAAATCTGCTTAGGTTGAGATGCGATCGCTTCATTCTGGGATTGGAGTTGAGATGCGATCGCTTCATTCTGGGATTGGAGTTGAGATGCGATCGCTTTGACCTGCGATTCTAGTTGAGATGCGATCGCTTCATTCTGGGATTGGAGTTGAGATGCGATCTTTTCATTCTGGGATTGGAGTTGAGATGCGAGCGCTTCATTCTGGGATTGGAGTTGAGATGCGATCGCTTTGACCTGCGATTGGAGTTGAGATGCGATCGCTTCTATCTGCGATTCTAGTTGAGATGCGATCGTTTCATTCTGGGATTCTAGTTGAGATGCGATCGTTTCATTCTGGGATTGGGATTGAGATGCGATCGTTTCATTCTGGGATTGGAGTTGAGATGCGATCGCTTTGACCTGCGATTCTAGTTGAGATGCGATCGCTTCATTCTGGGATTGGAGTTGAGATGCGAGCGCTTCATTCTGGGATTGGAGTTGAGATGCGATCGTTTTGACCTGCGATTCTAGGCGTGATTGAGTAGTGGTAAAACCGTCAATTGGCTGAGTCATTTCATCTCCGTAAGACTGTAACTGAGAGACCATCAACTGTGCCTATTCTACCTGAGACTGAGACAATTGCCAAACCCGCTTGGCTGCCGCAATGCGTTTTTTCTCCTTCTCCAAAAACCCGGAGGGTATCCCACCAATCACAGGGGGATAGGGTGTCAGGTCATAACCACACACGGAACAGGTTTCCACCTCATTTGGTGTATATTCCGTTTCACAAACGGGACATTTCGCCATCATTCCCAACCCGATACATCACGACAACCGGGTGCAGGGAAACCCGGCTTTATGCTACTATAACCCACGGGGAGGAACTAGAAACCCAGTTTCTACCACCACTGGGGAAGTAAGACTTCGTAGGGTTGGTTACGCTACGCTAACCCACCGCCAATGGAGAGTAGGAGTGGTGTTGACATTTGATTAACATTGTAATGGTCAACGGTGCGTTACATTTCATTAAAGCACCACTAGGGACCTACGATATATCCATGCTAACCCGAAAGCGGCGGGAATGCAACAAGGGTTTTTCTACGATTTCTCTAATTATGGCAGCTATGACAGGTTGACAGATGATGGACTCACACAATGGCATCCGGCTTTTTTGGCTTTGGGAAACACCCTTGACGAGTGTGCCCGCAAGTATCGGGGGTTTTGCCAAAAGTATAAGCCTAAACCAAAGTCGGAAAAACGCTACCACTGGGGAAGTAAGTTTTTGCCGAAAGTCATCAAGGGAAGTGGCAGAAAGACATCTCCCGGACAGATGAAACTTCCTTGGAATATCCCGGATATAGAAAGTACAGAGGTTGCAGAAGTCGCCCAAAAGTTTGTCAAAGCCAATGGCTACCGCCCGGAAGGGGAAGTGCCAGGTATCGAATAAGGAAAAAGCCGATGTTTCTGTGAAAAAGTTGCCCATAACAAGAACTTGACAACTGCCTGAAGTGGTTATATGCTACAGGTTACAAGTCTGTGCGCGAGAGAAGATACTTTTATTATGCGTTGGGTATCGACCCAATAGGCGCCAAGTGCCGTCGTATCTGTATCTACACCGTGAGGGTAGATGGCCCCGGGGAGCCGCCGCCGAAAACGTGCAATCAGACCATGATAGATACGACCCATTCACTCGCCATCCCACCTCGTCACTATACCGCTCAAATATTGTATCACTTGGTATGCTTCCATCAGGCTTACCTCCACAATTGATGTAAATTTGCTTCTGGACACTAAACCCGAAGCGTCCGTTGCTGTGTTTGACCCAAAGACCATCGATGATTCGCAAATCCTCGCAGGGAAAGTTTTTGATATCATCGTCGTCTAAATATCCCCGTTGGGTTTGTCCCGCCACCGCTAACATCATCTTAGCCGTTTCTTCGTCGGCAGCTTTCCACTGGCCTGATTTCAATAATCTGTTGAGTTGGGTATAATCGAAACCAGAAGCAGAAACAATCGGAACATCTTGCACTTCTTCCAAAATTGGCTTGAGTTCAGATTTTATCGCTTCTATAATTTCTGTTTTTTGTTGTGATTGCGACTGAGTTAAATTCCCAATTTGCCGATTAATTTTATCGAGTTGAGATTGCAGATTCTGCAATTGCTGCTGATTCTGTTCCTTATTCAAACTGTCGATGCGTTCGACAATGCCATCCAACTGGGATTGAAAATCAGCCTGACGTTGATTTTGCGACTGAGCCAAACGGTTCATTGTCTGCGTCATGCCATCTATACTAGACTGCAACTGAGAAACCATCGCCTGTGCGGACTCTATCTGAGACTGAGACAATTGCCAAACCCGCTTGGCTGCCGCAATGCGTTTTTTCTCCTTCTCCAAAAACCCCGACGGTATCCCACCAATCACAGGGGGATAGGGTGTCAGGTCATAACCACACACCGAACAGGTTTCCACCTCATTTGGTGTATATTCGGTTTCACAAACGGGACATTTCGCCATCATTCCCAACCCGATACATCACGACAACCGGGTGCAGGGAAACCCGGCTTTATGCTACTATAACCCACGGGGAGGAACTAGAAACCCAGTTTCTACCACCAGTGGGGAAGTAAGACTTCGTAGTGGACCGACACACCTTAAACGGTGGGTTACGGCGGATTGATATATGGCTTTCACAGCATGGGTTTCAGCCGCCTAACCCACCCTACTGGACCGTTTCGGCTAATTTGCTGCTTTAGTATGCTCCACAAACAGTGACGCTCAAAAACTATCAGGCGATCGCCGAAAACGGACAGCACAAAACAGGCGATCGCGTCAAAAGGACGACACCAAACGGGCGATCGCCGAAAACGGACAGCAAGAAACAGGCGATCGCGTCAAAGGGACAACACCAAACGGGCGATCGCCGAAAACGGACAGCACAAAACAGGCGATCGCGTCAAAGGGACAACACCAAACGGGCGATCGCCGAAAACGGACAGCAAGAAACAGGCGATCGCGTCAAAGGGACAACACCAAACGGGCGATCGCTCCCAACTAACTCTCAGAAAGTGTGGGGGAATTCTGGAGGTCAAGCCATTTCAAAAACCGGATAAAGATGTTTTAATTTGAGGCGGGCATCGCCGGTGGCAAATTTCCAGATTACCCGAGATGCGGTCTGATTTCGCTCTTTTTGCCAGGCTTCTATCTCCCGGTGCAGCGCTTCTTTGGTGGCGATCCTTCGGGCCAAACATTGCTTGGATAAAATACTCAGTTCAATTTCGGCGACATTTAACCAACTGCCATTCCGGGGTGTATGATAAATTTCCAGCCGCCGGGCCAAACGATGGGCTTCGGGAGCCGGAAAAGCCTCATAAAGTGAGGCGATGTTATGGGTATTCAGATTGTCACACACCAGCTTGACTTTTCGAGCATGAGGATAGTCTTCATCTAAAAGTTGACGCACTTCCTCAGCCCAATCTACCCTCGTCCGAGAGTCTCGGTTGCTGACCCGTCGCCAGCCCCGATTGGGATCGAAAAACATGAACAAAGCTTGCACCCCTTCACGGGTATAGTGATAGTCCTCTTTTTTGTCATGTCCGGGTTTCATGGCGACCGCCTCATAGAGATGTCCTCGGAGTTGGATTGAGGCTTCATCCATATTGATTAAAGGCTCCTCTTCACTGTGGACGCTACTGTAGAGGTCGAGAACGACTTCCATTTGAGCCACAAATCTGGCTAAATCTCGTTCGGGAATACAGAATCGTTGGGTTTTCCAAGGTCGCAATTGGTTTTTTTTAGAGTCCGCCACACGGTCGTACAGGAAATTTCGGTGACAATTTGCCGTTTTTTGAGTTCGGATGTTAACAGTCTGAGCGTCCACTGAGCTCTCCCAGATGGGGGGTCCGAACAACACAGGGCAATAATTTGAGCCTCAGTTGCTCCATCCACTTTGGGTGGAGTCGGTGGGGTTTTTCTGGGTTGCCGATTGAGAGCCACTTGTTCCCCTTTTTGAAGGAATCTTTGGCGAATGCGCCCCACTGTATTCTGATGGACTTGTAAAGCTTCTGCTATTTGTTGGTCTGTCCATTTTCTCGGAGCCATTTCTCCTTCATCAGACATCAGCAAAATACGAGCGTGTAGGATTTTTTTGGCGGGTGCATGACCATTTCGACTGATTTGTTCCAGATTTTCTCTCTGTTCGACCGTTAGATAGACTTTATCTCGCCGACCTCTTCCCATAATTGCAGTCCTCCGTCCTCGGTATCTATTACCCTATTTTAGCCGAAACAGTCCACTACCCTAGTTTAGATAATTTAGAAAAAAGGAAACTAATATTATGCCTTTAGATGCTGCATACGCCGCCGCAGTCCAAGGATGGAAAGACGGTCTCGCCGCCGCGAAGACACCCCACCTAGGACCTAAGCTGGTAGTTGAAGTACCAGTTGATAAAACGTCAAAAATAGGTGTTGCATTCCCTTTGTTGTTGCTGTATGTGTTAGGTGGTAGTCAAGACACATTAAAAGATGAACCTGCGGACGTTAAAAGCTTAACCATCTGGAAACCGCCAGGAACCGCTACAACACCGGTTGCCAATAGGCGTACACCCCTAAAAAGCGCTAGGGTAGTAGCCTATCGTCGCAGTGAATATAATCACTATTTCATTAAAGCCCCGTTAGACCCAGGCCATTGGTTAAAATATACGCCCAAAACCAAAGAAAAAACGTTGCGTTATATCAGTGTTAAAGCTCCCCCTATAGTAGGGATAAACTCAATGCTGCATGTCTTAGCTCACTATTTCACTAAACAGCCAGCAGCACTTAAAACCCACAATAGTATGTTTGTTATACCAGACAAAGACACATTCACTTTAGATAGCTTAGGTGAATTAACCGCTGGCAAGAGTGAAGCTGAAAGTCAAGAAACAGGCGAAATTCCGGCAAGCGCGCCAGCGGGCAATCCCGGGGCTAAACAGAGCACGAAAAGCTAAATCGCCAAAAAGTAAAAAAAGTAAACTAACCACTATTTTTTTAGATAGTGGTTTTTTGTTTGAGTTGTCTGTGGCGATAATTTAAATATTGCACAATTATCGTATAAAGTCAATAATTGTTTTATCGTTTTTGATGATATATTTATTATTTATTTATAAGTATTGATTAATTCTAAAGTAATAATCATAAATAACAAAAAATATAAAAAACAGTGAATTGTTGCGTATTTTACTTGATTTTATGAAAAGTTCCTTTGATAGAATCGTTTGTAAATCGAGTAACAATCATCAGAACCCTAACCGTAAAGATACCCCTAATGCTGATGATTGGCGCAAACCCTAGTAGCCTACCTAGCACCTAACCCATAACCCAATACCCTAAAATGACCCCCTATGGTTTCTGACTGTAGGGGGTGTCTGCATATTTTCCCTTTACAGGCCTGTATTTACAGTCTTGAAAACGCTTTATATGAATGCTCACCCTATCATGTCCACATAATACCCATAACTAAATTACCCCCAATAGACGGCTAAGATTTTGGAGGTGAGCTGATTATGTGGGTATCGGTTGTTGCACGTGATGATTGCCAACATAGAATGGAGACTTGCTGAGGATTATGTTGGTATCGGTTCACATCTCGATAGTCTCCTCCAGCGGTAAATTTGTTTAGGGGTATCGGGTTAGTTCCGGTAGGAGATGATTCTGATTTTGAGAAACAATCCTCCCCCCAACCGGAACAGACACTATTGGGGAAGTGACCGATGTGATAGCAGTCAATGGTGACGTTAGGAACCGATAGGCTTGCCATTGACGGGTATCACAAGGGAACTACCCTATCACTTGTTTGGTTGGGGGGTGATGTGGCTGTTTGACAGATTAATTGAATTGTGCTTATTGATTAACCCGTCAATAATTAAGTTTTGTTGCTAGGGGATATGCGCTAATTGTCCCGTATGTTAAGACTAGATAGAGTGTATTAAGAGTGTAGTAATGCAACTATCGGGTTAAGTGTTTCCCGACAATCGCAGTTAGGGTAGGGGTTTAAGAGCAATGCGGATGGCGAGACTCGAAGTTACAAGGATAGCATAACCCCTATTCTACCGTCACTCTAATGCACTCAATGGCGATCGCACATTTAGGAGTTAGTGCAAAATGAAACCCCCTAGATATTTAACCTAGAGGGTATTGTATTGTGGGTTTATTAGGGAATTAATCGTCTAGCTGGTAAAGAGCTCTGATAATTGCTTTAACCTCTGGTAGGTCTGGGTTGATACCCATATTGATTAAGACTTGTTTCCCCATTTCTAGCGGCAATGGCTGCTTTTGATGTCGCGTCAGGATACCTAACTCCGTGGCAAGGTTGCGACGTTTTTTGTACTTACTGTCATTGATTGCCACACTGTGACCAAACGAACGCGCCCTGATTTCCTGTGGTATCCCGTTCATCTCTCCCAGTTGGTTGGCTAGATGTCGGAAAGCGTAGGCCTGAGTAAATCCCCATTTATGACGCTTAAGCCATTTGCGGTGATTATCATTAAACAAACCGGGATTTTTAGATGTTGTGACAGGTAAGCATACGTTATGAATCCCTAGGCGGTTAATCAAAGTTTTGTCTTTTGACATCGGGACTGCTAACCGTTGACCTGTTTTGGTGCTACTACCAAAGTAAGTAAACTCACCAATAACCAGCACTAACTCAAGGTTGTTAGGGTCAGATATGGCTGGGAAAGTGATGCTGTCAACTGTAATGGCTTTGGTTAGATTTTGACTTGCTGCAACTTCTGACGGCCTTAACCCATATAAAGCACACATTGCTGATACCCAACACCAACCATCGCGAGCATTATTATCTGTCAGCCTTCCGTAGTCGGTGTTACGCTCATTGTCTAGTAGGTTTAGTAGGGTATCCAAATCTACACTTTGAGCGTCAGCAAATACTGTCTGAATAACATCAATTTTGTCTAATTTCTCCAGTGCTTTTTTGCAGTCAGTACGCTCTGCTACTTGTCTCAACCGGTAGTATCTTTCTTTAAAGGTTTTGCTACCTACCGGACTGCTGCCATCTTGTAACGGGCTATATAACGCTTCTTTTATACCCTCCCAGCTAACGTAAGCGTCCCAATCTGTGACTTTGTTAAACACATCAAGGAAACATCGTTTAAATGACCTAATATCGCTAGATATATCGCGGGAACGCTTCCGTTTAGTGTTCTTGTGTACGCCATTAAAATAATCATCCTCTATTTCTTTAAATACTTGGCGATAGGTGATTAAGTCATTAACTAGGGGGGTTTTGTTTTCATCAAGGATAGTAGCCTTGTACCAGTCCAGCCATTCAGATACTGACTGGAATTGTCCGTCAAGGGATTTATGAACTAACCAGGCTTTGTCAACAGCCTTACGGATGCCCTCAGAAGTGAACTGACAATTGCATCCCCGTTGCTTACGTTCCCCGGTTTCCGGGTCAATGGTAATATCTAGCTGGATTGTCCCCCGGTTACGCTTAATCCTGACACCCTTGGGACATTGTTTGCGGGATAGGTTAAAAAACTCAAGAATGTCTTGAAAGCCTTGATATGTACCACTATGTGTACTGTTTGTACTTACACTCATTTTGCACTAACTCCTAAATGTGCGATCGCGATTGAGTGCACTAAAGTGGCGGTAGAATAGGGGTTGTAGCCTTTAAACCGAGTTCGAGTCTCGCCATCCGCATTGCTGAAAGTAACAATAAAAATTCAAAACCCGGCTTCTGTTGAGAGGCTGGGTTTTTGATTGGTGGGGATTTTGGGCTGTTAAACAGATAGATAAATCCTGGTAATTGGAGTAGTATAAAATGGATTAATTTAGGGTTAATAAGTAGGCAATTAATGGTTAATTAAGTTGTAGTAATTATCCCAGACTTGGGGAAATTACAGCTTGTTCACCAGTGGCTTAATACATTGCCCTCACCCTAAATCCCTCTCCCAGGGGGGGAGAGGGACTTTGAGAGAGGAATAGATTGGGTATAATAATAGTCAAAGTTTGGGATAAAGTTGATAGAGATGAAACTTAGCTTTTGTATAATTGCCAAAAATGAAGCCCATCAGTTAGGGGAATGTTTACAGACGGTGGGAAAGTTAGTAGATGAAATGATAGTGGTGGATACAGGTTCTACAGATGGAACGCCGGAAGTTGCTAAAAATATGGGGGCGAGAGTTTATGAGTTTAGCTGGTGTGATGACTTTGCGGCGGCGAGAAATGCGAGCTTAAAATATGTGACAGGTGACTGGGTTTTGGTATTAGATGCAGATGAGCGATTAAGGGAGGAGATTATTCCGAAAATTAGGAGCTTGATTAACCAGGAAGATTATTTGCTGATTAACTTGGTGCGACAGGAAATAGGGGCGGTGCAGTCTCCTTATTCTTTGGTGTCGCGACTGTTTAGAAATCATCCGGATCTGTATTTTTCTCGCCCTTATCATGCTTTGGTTGATGATAGTGTGATGGAGATTTTGCGGCGGGAACCTGACTGGCGGATAGGTTCTATTCCGGAAATAGCGATCGCTCATTATGGATATAGCACGGATGCGATCGCCGCCAGGAATAAACAACAAAGGGCTTGTCAAGCTATGGAAAGCTATTTAAAACAGCATCCCGATGATCCCTACTTAGCGAGTAAATTAGGGGCTCTGTATGTGCAATTAGGTAAACTCTCAGCAGGTATTGACCTGTTAGAAAAAGGGCTAAAGCAGGCATCTGGGATTGAGGGGGGGACTATGTATGAATTGCATTATCACCTAGGAATTGCCTATAGCAAAAGGGGACAACTAGAGGCGGCGGAAGCACAATATCAAAAGGCGATCGCAGTTAATGTATTCCCTCAATTAAAAATAGGGGCTTATAATAATCTGGGCAATCTGCTGAAAGAGAGGGGCCACCTAAAAGGGGCCCAAAGTGCCTATGAAACGACGATAGAAATTGATCCATTATTTAGCTTAGGTTACTATAACCTGGGTATGACTCTACGGGCGATGGGAAATTCCCAAAAAGCGATCGCATCTTATCAAAAAGCGATTTCTCTTAACCCTCACCATGGGGAAGCCTACCAAAATTTAGGGGCGGCTTTGTTAGGTATTGGCAACATTCCCGATAGTCTGAAAGCCTTTCAAACAGCCATAAGCCTATATGAACAAACCAACCCCCACCAGGCCAAACTGCTCAAAAAAACCTTGTCAGAAATGGGATGGCGAATATAGACTTCTGCACTATGGGGAAATTTGATACTACAATGCAGCAACAGAACTAGGATGGGTATGATGTGAAAGTCTCTATCAAAGGTTCTAAAAGGTCTGGGTAGGTCGTCAGACCTATCTCAAAGGCTAATCATGTTAGGAGTCATGCAATAGTGCGACCCGTTAGCCTGAAACTAGGGAAAATCCCCTAGGGGAAAGGCTGCAAGGGGATATAAACCCTTGACAACTGAATATCGCTTGTTGGTGCGGAAATCTGAAAAGTCCCAATATGGGAAGTATCAGAATCAAAAAATCTCCAAGTCCAACCCTCCAAGTGCGGGAGTGAAAACAGTTCCCCACGGTAGCGACTGGTCATCAATCCGTGAAGCGGGAATTGGGCGTAAACCCTGTTCAATGGGGATTTAAGCGCCCTGTAGCTGGCTATGAGTAGGGAAGCGAACTTCTGGGAGAACTACCGTTAGACTCCAAATTAGGCGGGTATACGCTGCCTTATATGTATGGGGCGAGAAAGCGTTGTTGTTGCCAACGTTAACAGGTTATTTCTGTAGGGAATAACTAGGCACTCAAAGGGCCCCCGGTAGAAAGGAAGACTCTAAGGCCAGGAACCAAAGCGATTTTCGGAACGGGATAACCCCTAAGTTGCTCTCGGTGGGTTTTTAGCCTATTACTGAGTAGTCAACCAAGGCGGATAACTGGGTATTCCAGGCGGCTTAGGGGAGGGATGGTGTCAGAAGCGAAGGCCCTGACCATAAATCGGGGATATGCAGACGGACACACGGAATTGAGTTGTTGTGCTGAGTGAGTGAGTTGCTGTGAAGAAGACTAAAGCCAGTCTGATAGGGACGAGGATGGTATGCGTAGATGAGTCGTTGTTGAGGGTGAAGGGGGAGATGAAAAGCCGCCGAAACTGTTGGCAACGTGGTCTATGGAAGCTGCAACAACGGATTTACCGCGCCTCGAAACGGGGTGATATTAAGGTGGTCCGTAAACTCCAAAAAATGCTCTGTCGTTCGGCTTCTGTGAGGTATCTTGCTAGTGATATTTGTGATGGGGGTTCTATAGCTGTTCAAGAGTGTTTGATGCAATGGGCTTTGGAACCGGAATGGCGGGCTCGTTGGGAGTTGGATGATGATAGTAGTTTCGGGGTTGCATCGGTTGGGGAACTGTTGCAAGCGATCGCTCAAAGTCTGGAAAATGGCCCTAAGTTTGTCTGGGTTATTGATTTAGCCAGGCTGGGTCAACCGAGAATCTTGGCTCAAAGGTTGCCGGATTTACCGCGCTTTATGGCTTTGAATAAGGCTCGGATTGATGGGGCTTTGGGGTGTTTCTTGGATGCGATCGCACTGGTCGAGTTCAACCACCAATTGAGTCGCTTAATTAGGGAACAGACCCACCCGGAAACTACTCTGATTCGATTCGGCGAAATTATGGTGATTTTAGATGGTGATATGAGGAATATCAACACCTATCAAAAAGCGGTCAGTGAGTGGCTAGATAAATTGGAAATTCCCCCAGTTTCTGATTTCTATGCTGTCACGAACACGGCTAATTGTGTTGACGACAACTCTCCGGGTGTTGACCTGTTGGGGTTTCATATTCGCCAGTTTAAAAATCATCATCGCCGGGGATTAAACTATCATACGACTATCAGCCCTAGTCGAGAATCTGCCCATCAACACTATCGAGAATTGGCGGCGATAGTTAGTAGCCATAAAGCCAGTCGTCAAGGGGATTTAATTAACCTACTGAATCGGAAAATTGAGGATTGGTCTGGTCAATATCAATGGGCTAATAACCGCAAAATTCACCGAAATTTAGATAGGTTAATTAACCAAAAATTGCGGAGTTGGGCGAAACGTCGTCACCCGGATAAACCTATTAACTATTGGCGGCGAAAATACTGGCAAGGCACCGAAACAGGTGGCTGTAGGTTTGGCTGTTTCCATAAGGGAAAATGGGTGAGCCTTCTTAAACATAGAGTATAACAGCATAGCTTGATTCTGAGGAGCCGTGTGAGGTGAAAGTCTCACGCACGGTTTTGGAGACGAGTAGGCTGGGTGACTGGCTTGCTTAGTTTAACTGAGTAATCAACGTACACCTATCGGAATTGTGGGTGCATCAGGTTATGGTGGGGTGCAACTGGTGCGCTTATTACAGGATCACCCCCTGGTTGAAATTGTTTATTTAGGAGGAGAAAGTAGCGCCGGAAAACCTTTTTGTAGTTTATATCCCCACCTGGGTCATCAGGTGGAGTTGATGATTGAACCAATTGATTTGGATAAAATTGCTAGTCGGTGTGAGGTGGTGTTTCTATCTTTGCCGAATGGTTTGGCCTGCGAAATGGCTCCGCAACTGCTAGAAAAAGGCTGTTATGTTCTGGATCTGTCTGCTGATTATCGGTTTACTAATTTAAATACCTATACCAAGTGGTATAACAAGGAAAGAAGCGCTGATCTGGATGTGGCTAGGACGGCGGTTTATGGTTTGCCGGAACTATACCGAGATGCGATCGCCTCAGCGCGATTAGTGGGCTGTCCTGGCTGCTATGTGACCGCTAGTTTGTTGGCTTTATCCCCCCTATTAAAACAGGGGTTAATTGTCCCTGATAGTGCCATTATTGATGCTAAATCGGGTGCTTCTGGTGGGGGACGACAAGCCAAAACTAATATGTTATTGGCGGAAGCAGATGCCTCGGTTTCAGCCTATGGTATTGGTGGACACCATCGCCACACCCCGGAAATTGAGCAAGTTTGTAGTGATTTGGCTGGACATGATGTGAAGGTGCAGTTTACTCCCCATTTAATGCCTATGGTGCGGGGTATTTTGGCCACGGTTTACGCTAACTTGCGCGACCCGGGTTTGGTGCGGGAAGATTTGCTGACCATTTATAAGGCATTTTACCGAAATTCTCCCTGGGTTAAGGTTTTACCTGGGGGAACTTTCCCCCAAAGTAAATGGGCCTGTGGCACAAATCTTTGTTATATCGGTATTGAGGTAGACCAACGCACCGATCGGGCGATCGTGATTTCTACTATTGATAACCTGATTAAGGGTCAAGCTGGACAGGCGGTTCAATGCCTCAATATTATGAAGGGATGGTCGGAAACTCTGGGACTACCTCAGTTGAGTTTTTATCCCTAAAATTAAGTCTGGGGCGGGTTAATCAGTCTCTCACCCGCCCTAAACTTTTACCCGGCGTGGCGGGTTAATAACACTGGACAGTTGGCGTAAACTCGCACATAGTCGGATAGGGAATTCCCCAGTAGGCGATCGATATCAATGAAACTCTTGGCTACCGTGGGACGGCGATCGGGAGAACCCAGCAACAGCAGATCCGCGTTGATATCTTCTGCGATCCGGCAAATTTCCGGGCCGGGTTTTCCGGTTCCGGTAACACAACGATAACTAAGTCCCATTTGTTTGGCTTGGGCTACCGCCGGGGCTAAAACTGGGTCGTTTTCCGCATTGGCGGTGTAGTCTTCTGCTGATTTGCCACTGAGATCTTTATTAACATGGGCGATAATTAATTGTCCGCCTTGGATGTCTTTCACAAAGTCGATCGCCGTTTTTAGGCATTCCTGGGCTTCTGGGGATGAATTGTAAGCTACCATGACCCGCCGTAGCTTCTTGACATAGGTATCGTCTTTGACCAACAGCATGGGCCGAGATGTGAGTTGGAAAACGTATTGACTGACTGAGTTTTCTAAAATGGCTTGCAGTCGTCCTAACCCCCGTGAACCGATAATAATTAGATCGGCGTTTTCTTCGTCTGCTACCTGACAAACGATATCTTTGGGATCACCTTGTTTGAGTCTAGGATTAACTCGGTTGGGATCAACTTTCACGGATTGGACGGCTTGGGCGAGGATTTTGCCTCCCTCTTCTAGTTTGGCGGACATTCCCTCAGCCGTGACTTGGCTGGGGACTACATGGAGAAGGGTGATAGATGCCTGTTGCAGAGATGGTAAATCCATCAGCATATTTAGCATCTCTTCGCACAGTCCACGACCAGCAACAGCAACTAAAATTTTATTGATCATAGGTTTTGCCCAAAATTCAAAACAACGCTCATTATCAAACGCACTATATATATAACTTAGGACAAAGCGGCTGATTAACTGATAATTTGTAGAAATGTAGCGTTTTGGAACGAATTGTAAAGTGTCTCGATTAGAATATCCTAGTTCACAAGATCAGCCCACTAGGACCTCAAATTGGTTTGAGTATCTGGTGGAAGTGTTCCCACATCAAACTGACTATGCGGGGGTGGTTTGGCATGGGACTTATGTGGGTTGGATGGAAGAGGCCCGTATTGGGGCGTTGCGGTCTGTGGGGGTTGGTTATGATCAGTTGGTGGCTTTGGGGTTTGAGTTGCCTGTGGTTGAGTTGGAAATCCGCTATCATCAATTTGTACACATGGGCGATCGCATTAACGTTAAAAATCGTATTGCTGGCTTGACAAAAGTTCGCATTCCCTGGGAATTTGAGATTGAGTCCCTAGACGGTAGTCAACGCTATGTTAGCGCTACTACTACTCTGGTGGTTATCGATCGCCAAACTGGCAAAATTAGACGACAATGGCCGCCTATTTTAAATGAGGCGATCGCTAAACTCATCGATAATGGTTAAGTTACACTCTCCTGGGAAATTGGGGCGATCGGTAATTCTACTCGAAATTCTGCCCCCTCTCCAGGAAGAGAAGATAAAATCAACTGTCCGTGATGTTTTTCTACCACAATTTGATAGCTGGTAGCTAGTCCTAATCCCATCCCTTTGCCCACAGTTTTGGTCGTGAAAAATGGGTCAAATAAACGAGATTGTAACTCCGGCGGAATCCCCACACCATTATCACGAATCCGAATCGCTACCCGGTTAGGATTAACTTGTTCTGTGGTTATCCAAATAGTCGGAACCCAGTGGGAATCACCCCCTTGATTTTGAGCAGATTTTAAGCTATCAATAGCATTATTGATTAGGTGCATAAATACTTGATTAATTAAGCCTGGATAGCAGGTAACTTTAGGTAAATTTTCTACCTCTTTATTAATTAATTGAATATCAATATTATTATCGTTTCCCTGCAATCTATGCTTGATTAAATGCAAAATGCTGTTGATAGATTCATGCAAATCAATCGATTTCATATCTGCTTCATTGGTGGTGCGGCAGAAAATTCGCAAAGCTAACATGATTTGATCAATCCGTTTTATCCCTGTTTTCATGGATCTAATTAAGTCCCGAAGATCCTGTAAGATAAAATCTAGTTCCAGTTTTTCTGCTAAGGCTAAAATTCTGGGGGAAGGATGGGGATATTCTTGTCGATATAAATTGATTAACTCGATGATATCTTGACAATATTGATAGGCAGGTTCAAGGTTGCCAGAAATAAAATTAATCGGATTATTAAGTTCATGAAAAATCCCCGCTAATAATTGATTTAAGGCTACCATTTTCTGCTTTTGGATTAGTTCAACCTGGGTAGCCGCTAACTGCTTTTGGGTAGCTTTTAGTTGCTGATTTTGTCGCTGTAAATCTCTTTGCAGATTTTGGATTTTTAGTTGATTGTTAATCCTCGCCATCACCTCTTCTACTTGAAAAGGTTTCGTGATATAATCGACTCCTCCCACTTGAAAAGCCCTAACTTTATCTTCAATTTGATTAATAGCACTCACAAAAATAATCGGAATTTCCGAAGTTTCTGGATTGTTTTTTAACGCTTCACAAACTTGATAACCATTGAGACCCTGCATATTGATATCAAGTAAAATTAAGTCCGGTTTTAAGGCATTAACTGCCATGAGTGCCATCTTACCATTAATAGATTTACGCACCCGAAATCCAAACTCCATTAACATAGTTGATAATAACCTAATATTTTCTGGCACATCATCAACTATTAAGATATCGGCTGATGCAAAATTATTATTATTCATAATTAATAGCTTTTAATAGTTTTAAGGATTGATTCTTTAGGAGTTAAAACTAGCGAAATTATTTACCATGTTAGATTTCCGGCGATTAAATCGAGCAATGAACTTTCGGGTAGCGGTGGAGAAAATAAATAACCTTGTGCAAACTCACATTCTAAACTTCTCAATAATGACAGTTGATTTGTGGTTTCTACTCCCTCAGCAATTACCCCCATTTTCATGGTTTTTGCAATGTTAACAATCACGGGAACTAAGCCGCAACTTGAACCGTTATTATCCATTCTTTGCACAAAAGATTTATCGATTTTAAGAGTGTCAACTTGGAAATTATGCAGATAACTTAAAGAAGAGTATCCCGTGCCAAAATCATCAATACTTAGTCGGACATTTTGGCTTTTAAAACCTTCCAGAATAGCTACTGCTGTTTTCGGGTTATCCATAATTGCGCTTTCTGTTATTTCTAATTTTAAGCAATGGGGATCTAGTTTGGTGGCTTCTAAAATTTGTTGTATTTGCTGACTTAGCTCCATATTAGCAAACTGTCTCGCGGATACATTCACACTGATAAACATCGAATCATTAATAAGTTTATTTTCTTGCCAGCTTCTGAATTGCTCACAAGCACTTTTTAACACTAAATAACCAATGGCGTTAATTAAACCTGTTTCTTCGGCTATGGGAATAAATAAGACGGGGGGAATTAATTTTTTGGTGGGATGTTGCCACCTAATTAAGGCTTCAAAACCTGCGATTTTTCCGGTTTTTAGATGGATTATGGGTTGATAATAAACGAGAAATTCATTATTAGTAATGGCTCGCCTTAAATCGTTTTCAATTTGCAGCTTTTCCGAAACATTGTGGTGCATACTCGGGTCAAATATATGATATTGACCTTTGCCTAAGTCTTTGGCTCGATACATGGCTGTATCTGCATCTCGTAGTATATGTTCCGGTTTTTGATAATCTAAATGTGACAAAGATATGCCAATACTTACATTGATAAATACTTCTTGATTTGGCAAGACAAAAGGATGGGAAAAACTATCAAGAACTTTTTGAGCCATGGTTTTGGCTTCCGCCATATCCTCGATTTTATTAACCATAATCGCAAATTCGTCGCCTCCTAAACGAGCCAGGGTGTCTTCCGGTTTTAGCAGGGATTTTAGACGTTTGGAAATAGCGACTAATAGTTGATCACCTACGGAATGTCCGAGGGATTCGTTAATCATTTTAAAGCGATCGCAGTCTAGCAACAACACCACAAACTGATAGTTAGGATATTGCTGTTTGATGTCAATACCATCAGCCAGACGTTCCAAAAATAAGGCTCGATTTGGTAAATTAGTTAACTCATCACGAAAAGCCATATCCCGGAGTTTACTGTTAGCAATTTCTAATTCTTGAGTTCGCTGTTCAACTCTTGCTTCTAGTTGGGTATTTAAAATTTGTAATTGCTGTTGAGTTCGCCGGAGAGTTAGTTGATTTTTTACCCTGATTAAGACTTCCTGAAACTGAAAGGGTTTACTGATATAGTCTACTCCACCACTTTCAAAGGCTTTCACCTTGTCAAAAATATCGTCCAAAGCACTCAGAAAAATTATGGGTACTTCTGCTGTATTAGGATCGGATTTAAGCTGATTACAAACTGTATAACCATCTATATCAGGCATCATAATATCCAGCAGGATTAAATCGGGTAACTTATTATTGACCTCCTCTAGTGCCGTTTTGCCGTCGATCGCCTCACGAACTTGATACCCTTTTTTTCTAAGAATTCGTGACAGTAGATGCAAATTTCCTGGCGTATCATCAACAATCAAAATATCTGATTCTTGGTGGTTATTTGACTGGTTATAACTCATAATGTATTTTAGTCTAGGTTGTGGGGTAAGCTATTGAACCCCCATGGTCAAGGGATTGATAAATAGGAAATATTAACATTGTACTCAACCCAGTTGTTTTTTGGGTATATGTTGCTTATTTGGGTAGCGATACGCCAAACAGACACCAAGATACCACAGTGTTATCAAGAATAGCCATTTAATTGAATTGTCGCCACCACCTGTCCATGATCTGACTTCCAGGGTTCTATTGATTCATCACTTAGGCTTTGGTCTACAAGGTGATCGTTGAATAAGGCAACATAACTAACCTTCCCAACTTGGCGGGAGTTTTCTAAAACTAATTCTTGACTGACCAAAATATGATCGAGAGTTTCATAATAACCATTATACATATAAGTGTAGTAGCAGTCTCGGTAACTTTGCCTAGCCTGAATATCTTTGACACTGTAAAGCTGTAACTCATCATGGTTGTGGTTTGGTTTAAATCGGGTTTTTTTCCAAGAAATATCACCCGCCATAATTTTGGTGGTAATGGCTAAATCACTATCATTAAAATCTCCTAAAATAATAATCGGATTTTGGTTATGGCTCCAAGTCTTGAGCATAATACATCGTAAAGCAGTGGCTTCGGCGGCTCGACGCAGTAAAGACCTGACTTTTCCTTTGGCTTTTTCTACGGGGTTTTGGCTATCTACTCCTTCGGGAATTTTGGGACGCTGGGATTTTAGATGCACAACAAAAACGGTACATTGTAGGCGGTTTTGTAGTTGAATATTAACTGCTAAAACTGGTCGAGAAAAATGGTTAATGGGAATCATAGTTCCTTCTATATCTATTTGAGACTCTGGGGGAATTTATCATAAATTTGCCAGGAGATAATTGGTAATTTGGAACAGAGACCTACTACGGGTTTATTCCGAGTGGGATTCGTGGTAATTAAATGAGCGTTATGATAGGATTCGGTGGCGGCGAGAATTTCTTGTAGCGCTTCGGGATCAAAGATTTCTTGAAATCCGATAATGTCGGCTTGCATGGTTGCTAACTGATGAGAAATCCAGGCTTTTTTTTGTTGGTAAAGTTCTGGGGTATATTGTCGGGTTTCGTAATAAGTTCGATTGGGTAAAACTAAGTTATATAGGTTAAATGTGCCTATTTTAAAGATGTTTCGGGGTATAATTACTGGGGATTTTACGGTTTTTTTAAAGGTTAAATATTCGAGAAATATTGCCCAACTAGCGATCGCATTTTTCTCCCCCACAGCCTGTCCCCCTGTTTCGGTGGCTAGACGATTATATGCTGTGTCTATTAAGTCTTGACTTGGGGAACTTTGGCGGTTAATATAAATAGTCACATCATGGAGTTTACATGATGCGATCGCTTGATTAATCGCCGTCGTTAAACTGGTGGGGTTTGGCTGACATTCTGTGGGTCTACCCTCCCAGTAATAAATCACTCTCATGGCTTGTGGTCGCCATTGAAAGTCACTACAAATATCCCCAATAGTATCAATAGCCGCCATGGTATTTGGGGGGATACCGTCTCGAACCTGTAACCATTCAACGCGCCAATTATATGATGAACTTGAAGCTACTGTAATCATCACTTCAGCAGTTTCTAAAAATTCTGGAAAGGGAGGTTCTAAATCATCAATAGCATTGATTAAAAGGACTATATCAATTGTCATCATCATTCTACCTTAGACATTCGCTGATAAAGATAATTATTAAACAGTCTAATTATCATGGTAGTGCCGACATTTTCCTGGGAGTCACATTCGAGATAACCACCATGTTGATCAACAATAGTCTTATGAGCAATAGATAAACCCAAACCCGTACCACGTCCCACAGATTTAGTCGTAAAAAATGGGTCAAAAATTTTCGACTGTATTTCCTGGGGTATTCCCAGACCATTATCAGCAATTTCGATTTGTACCCCCACATTACCAGACTTAGGATGATGAACAGGTAAAGTCGTGACCGTGAGGGTAGGAATAAAGTCTCTATGGACTTTGATCCGGTCTTCCAAAGCATCGATCGCATTATTTAATAAATTCAGAAATACCTGATTTATTTCACTAGCAAAGCATTCAATTCTCGGCAAATCTCCCAAATTCTTAATCAGTTGAATTTGGCATTTTTTGGCGACCATATTAAAGCGACCTTGTAGCATCATGATCGTACTTTCCAAGCCTTCATTAATATCGGCTTTTTTGATTTTAGCCTCATCAAGCCTAGCAAAATTTCGCAAAGATAAAACAATTTTAGTGACTCGCTCGGCTCCCCGTTGCATCGACTCTAAAATATTACCAAAATCTTCCTTAATAAACTCCAGATCGATTTCCTCAATCTTATCTTGAATATCGGGATGAGTTTCGGGATAAACCTGCTGATATAATTCACACAAATCTAATAAATCGGCTAAATATTGTCGAGCCGGATTAACATTACCGTAAATAAAACTAATCGGATTGTTAATTTCATGAGCCACCCCAGCCACTAACTGTCCTAAAGATGCCATTTTTTCACTTTGGATAATTTGCGCCTGGGTACTTTTCAGCTCTTGCAAAGTAGTAGCAAGCTGTTTAGCCTTGCGTCGTTCTCTCCCCTCGGATCTTTTGAGAGCCTCTTCCGCCTGTTTCCGTTCAGCCAGTTCCATTTGTACCTGTTCAAAGAGGCTGCATTGTTGGAGAGCGATCGCCAATTGCACGCCAATTTGTTTAAGGCTAGAAATCTCAAAGGCTTGCCACTTCCGAGTATCCCGACATTGATGAGCAATTAATAATCCCCAAAGTTTACTATTGTCTTTTGCCACATTTTTCGGTTGCAAAATGGGAATTACCAGATTAGCTTTCACCTGTAAACTTTCCAAAAGTCCCACATGACAAGAAGTTAAATTAGCATGATAAATATCAGCGATCGCTCTAGTTCTGCCATCTTCATACAACCGCGCATGGGAGGACTCAAAACACTCATCACGAATATCTAAACCCTGCAAAGCCATCCATTCTTCACCCACCGACTCCACCGCAATAAAGCCAGTCCAATCGGCATTAAACTGATAAATCACTGTGCGATCAACCTGCAAGAAATAGCGAACTTCTTCCACTGCAGTTTGCAAAACTTCTTGTAAATTCAAAGATGAGCGTATCCGCTCCAACATAATACCGACAAATCGTTCCTGTAGTAACTTTTGTTGGAGAGTTTCCTCCGCTCGTCGTCGCTCGGTAATATCCGTATGTACAATAATTAATCCAATGGGATTTTGTGCAGTATCAAAAATACAATCAGCGCGGACTAAATTAGGAATAATCACCCCAGAGCGAGTTTTAATCCCCACTTCCCCACTCCATGATCGCAAATTTTGCAGAGAAGCCAAAATACTATTACCAACCCGGGTAGAAATATAAAGTTTAATCGGTCCACCGATCGCATTTAATTCTTCCACAGTATAGCCGTAACTTTCAATCAAGGCGCGATTCAAATATAGTGCTTTTCCTTCCAGGTCTGTAATCACAATAGCATCACTGCTGCTATCTACCGCCGCCTTAACCCGCAATAGTTCAATTTCGGCTTGTTTGCGATCGCTAACATCTTTATAAGTCCCCGTCATTCGCAGGGGTCGTCCTTGTTCATCCCATTTAAATATCTTACCACGAGACAGCATCCATTGCCATTGTTCGGAACTATTTAGCATTCGCACTTCCACCTCATAAACATGGTGGCGACCCTTCACAGAATCATTTAAAGCCTCCACAACCCGTTTTTGATCATGGGGGTGAATTAATTGTTTCCAGGATTGAAAATTATTCTCAATTTCATGTTCCAGATATCCCAACATTTTTTGCCATTGAGGGTCAAAATATACTTCTCCGGTCGAGATATTCCAATCCCATAAACCCAAAGAACTACCTTCCAGAGCCAATTCTAATTGTTCCTCACGACTTTGTAACGCTTCCACGGCTTTTTTAAATTCAATAACCACCGCCATTTGATTAGCAATTACCGCCAAAGTTTCCAAAACTTGCTTACTCAATAACTCCCGACTAAATAAACCCATTACCCCCACACAAGCACCCTCAACAATCAACGGATACCCGACAAAATTAGTTAAACCTTGCTGGGTAATAGTGGCAAAATCATCACCCCAAGCATCATGGCATAAATCTAGGCTCAAAATCGATTGTTGTTTACTCACTATTACCCCAATTGGCGGAGAACCAACTGTAATAACAGCCAAATTTGCTGGGGGATTATCCAAGCCATAAATACCTTGTAATTCTAGTAAAGTATTGGCATGATTTATAGTCCAAATACAAGGAATCGTATCATCAAAATAATTCCCAAAAGTCTTAGCACAATTAGTCATAACTTCCGATAAACTACCCCCACGAGTCATCGCAAACCCTACCTCAGATTTGAGAGCCGTTAATTGTACGCGACGCGCTAACTCAGCCGTGGCTCGTTTTTGTTCGGTAATATCCCTAATTATGCAAATGACTGTTTGGGAGTTTCCACGGATAATGCGGGTTTCATATTGCCTCCATTCCTCTCCATTCTTGACAGGTAGTTGATATTCAATTGCTTGAATTTCCGAGGAAAATAAAGCGCGATCGTGAGCAGTTTTGAGATTATTCGCCACTTCCTCTGGTAAAATATCTAGGATATTTCTCTCTAACAATAATTCTGGTAACATCCAGTCACAACTATCATGGGAGGGTTTCACATCAACGATTGTACCATCCCCCTGACATTGGATAATTAAGTCAGGAATTGCATTTAATAAGGCTCGGTTAGTCGCTTCGCTTTCCCGCAGTGCCTTTTCGGAACGTTTATGATTGGTGATATCTGTAGCCAGACAGCAAATAGCTGCTGGTTTACCCGTATCATCTTCTAACAGAAAACGATGGGATAGGTAGGTGTTAAAACTGTTGTTAAACCGTATATCTTCTTCCCATTGGATAGGTTCTTGACTCTCTAATAAAGCCGTATCAGCCGATTGAAAAGCTAGGGCGATTTCTGGGGTAAACAAATCATAATCAGTTTTCCCCAGCACCTGATCACGGAGCAAATTAAACCGCTTTTCATACTCTCGGTTAACTAGCAGATAGCGTCCGCCATCGTCTTTCATGTAAATAATCGCCGGAGCGTGATCAAGGATGTCTTGTAGTCGCTTTTGGCTTTGGTGTAGAGACCTTTGAGCGATCGCCCTTTCATGAGCCTCCAAAGCTAGAGTTACCCAGTCCGCTAGGTAGGTGGCAAAGTTCTGTTGTTGCAGATCCCAATTAATCACCTCTCCCTGATTTTCTAAACACAGAACCCCGATAGTTTCCCCTCCCAAACGAATGGGAATATCTAACATAGACCTAATATCCAGAGGCTGAAGATAGGCGGCTGTAAATTCCCTAGTGCTGGGGTGATTTTGGGCATCTCCAGCCACAATCCTCTCTTCCGTTTCTAGGGCGGCAAAATAGTTGGGATAGTCCGTAGCTTCCAGCTTTAGACCCTGAGAATAGCGGTCTTTTTCCTGCTCATATAACTTGACACACTCAATGCCGTTATGGTATGGTGTATAAAACCATATACTCGCTCTACTTACTTGCAAAGTGCGGGCAGCAATACGAGTCAGCGTCTCAAAGGCTTGGTCAATATCTCCGTGATAAAATTCCCAAGACCGAGCCAGTTCCATTTGTGCCTGTTGTTGATTATGTAGAAACTGCTGTCGCTGTTTTTGGGTATTGATCGCTTCTGGTGCTAGTGGTCGAACCATTGCCAAAAATCCGATCAATTCCCCATTTGCGTCTCTCACGCCGCTGATCAACAGAGACACAACCACAGTAGTACCATCACCGCGAATATAGGTGTGTTGCTGTTCGTCAGTTTCCCCTAAAATTACGCGCTCTATGAGGGTTTGATGTAGCTGTTCTTGTGGGTCAGTGTGGCGAGTATTTCTGTGGTCTTGGTGATGAAATTCCGTCCAGTGAATATGGTCGATCGCCTCCGACGCTGTATATCCTAGGAGGTTTTCCGCCGCGCGATTAAATGTGCAAACCATACCATTGCGATCGGTCGCAATGATAGCAATATCAGCGCAATTAATAATAGCTTGCTGAAATTCTGGACTCGATGGATAAATTGTCTGAGTAACCATCACAGTTTAATAGAAGTTTAACCAACTCGGCCGATTCAAATCAAGATGCTGGACCTATATGGTAGATGCAGGCTTTCACAGAGTTTGCTATTAAAATTTGGTATTATCATCTAGTGTAGCCTGATTAGCCATGAATAGGAGAGAAACTAGCCGCGGTGGGACGAAACTACTCAGCAATTAACCGGAAAATCACCTCTGGTGTTAGTTGTTGTACACCATTGACCACTTGAGTCGCTCCGGCTTTTTTCAGCGTCTGGGTGTAGGATGCTATACTCTCCGTAGTTTCTTGAGCATGGGGAGGTAATACACCCACACCCACCCAAGTCCGCGTGCTGTCCTGTTGCTGTGCTTTAGCGACTGTGTACATATCCGCCACCGTGTCACCCACATAAATCACAGGTTTTGGCGACTCTGGGGCTTCCAATTGACCCACGACAGCCAGCAACCCCGTGGGGTCTGGTTTTCCCGGTGCGTCTTCCATAGCAATTAGGGCAATATTAGGCAGATTTAGTTTCCCCTGTAATACATATAATGCCTCATCTCGCATGGCTCCGCTAAAAAACCCCCAGGCGATCGCATTATCGGTTAACTGCTGGAAATATTCGGGGGTACACAAGAGGGGTTCAGAACAAATGTAACCCGTCCAATTATCTGGGTCTGGTCCCTGATAGCGGGATTGGAAAAAGGCTACAATTTGCCCATAGTCCAGGTTAATGGCATCGCGATTTTGACCCTGACTCTCAAAATAGCGATAAATCAACTCCCTGGACGCTTCCCAGTCATTATTCCAAACCCCTTCAGACTTGAGGCGATCGATATCTGACACCGTAGGGCGATAGGATTTAGTAAAAAGTTCTACCGTATCTGCGATCGCCCGACGATAGGACCCTCCCACGTCTCGAATTACCCCATCAATATCAAAAATTACAATAGCCTTCATGTCAACCCATCAAAAATGTTACAAACGAGAGATACTGCGATATAATCGAGTGTTGTGTATTTTTTGCAATTAACTCAAATTAGCCCGGAGGTGTAATTGTCAAGATTCATTCTAAAAGTTCTCTGGCTCGATGATAACGTCGCGCTGGCTGTTGACCAAGTAGTAGGGAAAGGGAGTAGTCCACTGACCTCCTACTTTTTCTGGCCACGCAAAGATGCCTGGGAAGAACTCAAAAATGAACTAGAGTCCAAGCGCTGGATCAATGATGTCGAGCGCATTGAGTTACTCAATAAAGCTACCGAAGTCATCAACTACTGGCAAGAGGAAGGCAGGCGGCGGCCCCTTGGTGAGGCTCAATCCAAATTCCCCGAAGTCATTTTCACCGGAAGCAGTTGATAGCGCGCGACAGTTTTTAACATTATAGCGAGTTTGAGCCTACAGCATTCGGTTGTAGGCTTTTGCTCTGTTGGTAACATTGCATATACTTTTTTTTGAGCGATCGGCTAAGTTAAACTGGAAACATCGAGCGCTAGGATAACCAATGAATAGCATCGCTGAATCCACCCAATACAGCAGCCAACAGACTCTCGCCTGGATGAGAGGCCTACTAGCCTTAGCTTGGGCTGACGGTCAGTTTCAAGAGGAGGAACAGGAATTAATTGCCAGCATCACCCATGACATCCTCGCAACAGATATCGATGTTAACACCCTCGAACCCATTTCTCCCCAGGAATTAGCAGAAGTCTTAGGACCCAACCCAATTCTCGCCGAGAACTTCATGCGAACCGCCGTCATGGTCGCGCTGGCTGACGGCATTTATTCAGTCTGTGAAGATGACCTTCTCCACCAGTTTTGTGAAGCCTTGGGTTTACAAGTCAAAGTCTTAGACTCCCTCAGACACACCTTAGAAGATCTATCAGAAGGTTACTGCAAAGAACCCAAGGAACCCAAGCGCCCAGCACATCATCACCATCATATAGATGTTTTAGCTCCCGTCAAGCATTGGCTAGATGACTGGCAACTACATGACCCCAAAGTAGCCAAATTCATTTGTAAAATGGTTCCTCCTCAGTGTCCTTTTGAAAGGGATATTAAGCTCTTTGGTCACAAAATTGTTCATATCCCCCCCATGTGCAAGATTAACCCCCTCTATGAGCAATTAGTAGGGTTACGCTTTCGGGCTTTATCTTATCTGGCTGATGAGTGTCACGAGGATATCTCCAAGTATTGTTAGCTAATCACCAGAGGCAATTATCTTCCGCTTTCAGTTGTTGATGATTGCCTCATTCTGACTCCCCAACCGACTAATCAAATTTTTCTGTTGGCGGAAACCACAGTCGCACCCAACATAGATCCGAGACTAAATCTTAACATTAAATTAATATTTGAGACAATGTATATCACAGGCTGGCTTGTAAAATGCTAGTAACATTTTGTAACACAAGTTATTATCTATAGTATATATGCGTGTTATAATAGTCTCACTAAAATATATAGCTTGAAATAACTACACCTTGGCTTCTTGGACTAGGGGATGTAGATTATTGGTAATCCCGTTATCATTATTGCCATTAGTTGTTTCGGACGCACCCTATTCAACTCAGAAATGATGATGAATTGATGGTTTGCTAATTCGTTCAATGAATAGCCGACAGCCTTCTTGAAGTTGTATTGAGCAAATTCGGCAGGAAATAGTTGATCATAATAAGTTCAATTGTCTCTGGATAGTTAGTTCTGATAACATACAATTTTTCTGACCACTTTTTATGATACCCTAATCATTATCATCTATGTTCAATCAGTTTAAAGAACTTAAAAATCAATTTGACCAGTTAGACGATACCCAAAAACTATGGTATGATGTTCTAGCATCTTATTTAATTAATCATGGTGGAAGTGAAAAAACGGCTCATCTTTCTTCCAGTCAATTTACCAGACAACTGGAAGAAAACAACTTACTATCTCGTCCCCAAAACACAGCAAAGAGAAACAATAATCCAGCCGAAAGATTTTTAAAAAAATTAGAAGAATTAAAGTTAATTACGAAACAAGTTCCCAGAGGAGGCAAAAAAAGAGGCAGGCCAGGCAATATCTATACTCTTAACTTTTATATTTATAGAGGTGAGCCTTTGGTTGGATGTGTTCCATTAAGTCATCCTCTATATCTCAAGAGAAATATTGATTTTCGTTGTGAAGAGTTTTTAATGAATGGGATGTTAACAGGAAAAAATGCAGCTTTTCTAAAAATTAAGTCACCTAGATATATGGGCAAAACTTCCTTGCTGATTCGTTTAAAATCTTATGCAGAAGACCAAAAAAAAGCAGTTGTGGGATTCATTGATTTAAATAACTGTAAATTCCCAGATCATCTCTTTGTCAATCCAAAATCTCAAGAAAGTGAATACAACAAGAGTCAGTTTTTGACTCAGTTTTTAGATGTTTTTAAAACTTGTGTAAAGGAAGAATTTCAAAAACATATTCAGGCGAACTCAGGTGTCAGATCAAGTCAACGATATGCTCTATGGGCTAACATCGCAGGAGGAGCAGGGTTCACTAATGATTTAGAAGATATTTTTGCGAGTATTGAGAAACCAAAACTTTTAATTATAGATGGTATCGACAGACTTCTGGGAACGCTGATACAAAATGATTTTCTTTTGATACTACGTTCGTGGTTTGAAGATAAGATGAAAATTCGTGAAAGGGGAGTTCCCGTAAATTGGCCTAATCTCATTATTGCGTTTTCCACAGAATCCTACTTTAATAGAGAATCCCCTTTACAAAATGTAGGAACTGATATCAAACTAGATTTATTCACAGAAGAGCACATCTTGCATTTAGCCCATTTGTATGGCTTGATGTGGGATGACGGCTTAGAGTCTGCCAGTAAATTGAAAGAATTTTTAGGAGGTAATCCTTATTTAATCAATATTTTTATTTATGAAATGATTCGCAAAAAGGTAGACTTAGATACTCAAAAGAAACAATCTTTATTTCCTGATAGTCCGTTTATCCAGCATCTTCGTCAGATTGTAAATACAATTCAACAAGATCAGGATCTAGAAAAAATTTTTGTTAGCTGGATTCAGGATTCTAGTTTGTTTCTTGATGAGGACTCAAAAATCAAGTTAGGAAAATTAGGAGCAATTATATTTGATGAAAATTCTGGCAAGCCTCAAGTAACTTGTCAACTATATAAGTTATATTTTGAAAAACATTTTCTTAAATAAACTTACCAAAACAGTAATATGCAGACTGATAGCTTTTTTTATTGCAACGGTGGATGGACAAATAATCAGCATAATTATGTATCAAGAAATGCGGATGCAGAATTATTGCATTTTTGTCGTAACCAAAATAATCGAAATTCTGTTGCCTTGCTTCTTGCACCTAGGCAAATGGGAAAAACAAGTTTAATGAATAATCTAATATCTCAACTGAAAAGTGAAAATGTATATACTCTTCCTATTAATGTTCAAGGTTGGGTAGACATTAATGAGGAAGCACTATTTTTAACTATTTTATTTCATCTTTTTAAAGAAATACCAATACTCACTAAAATTGAAGCAGAACTTAATGATTTTTGGCATCAAAATCAAAGGATTGTTTTGAGCGATCGCTTCTTATTTTTCATACTTGACAAAGTATTGCCAATATTAGACAATAGAAAATTAATTATCTTTATTGATGAAGTTCAATCTCTTGTGAGATTTGATTTGCAAGATAAGTTTGTGAAATTTCTGAAATCTTTTTCTGAGTGTCACCATAGTCGCCTACACCAGATTAATTTTGTGCTAATTGGAGTTGCCAAACCTTCTGAATTTGTGGTTAATTTAGATACAAGATTTTCGGGATTACAAATTAATTTAGAATGTCTATCAGGTGAATGTTTGCCACTGCAAGAAGGATTAAAGCCAATTACCACGCAGCCTAGTATTATGATTAATAGAGTTTTATATTGGACTGGAGGTCAGCCTTTTTTGACTCAATATATGTGTTATTTATTGGTGGAGCAATTTGCACATACTTTGATTACCAAATCTGTAGATACAATGGTGGATGACACTATCCAAAATGAGTATATCAGAAAATGGCGTAGTCGAGATTTACAATCTCACCTGGTAGGGATAGAAAATTATTTTGTCAAAATTAATAATAATCAAATAGAGGACAAACGAAAACTTTTGAATTATTATGAGAGTATCCTAACCAATGGACGACAGAGGTTAGAACAGCAGCATGATATTCAAGAGGAACTTTTAATGTCAGGATTAGTAATTAAGATTATTGAAGATAATAGGTTTTATTTGAAAATTGCTAATCCCATTTATGAAAATATTTTTAACTATCAATGGATTGACGAAATGCGGGAAAGATTGACCATCAATCATGCCATTTCAAACAATATAAAGTATACTGATACTGATGAGGATAACAACCAAATAATAATTAATCAATGCGTGAAAATACTTGAAGAGGTTCTTCAGTATTTCATCAAAAAAAGAATGGAAAAATATTTGCGAGAAGGATGGGGAAATAGCCGGGAAATTAGAATGATTATTCGTCCTGCTAATGATGAATCCCCGACAACTGTTGTCAATATTGATAAATTAATAACCATTATTGATCGGTATTGGGATAATGTATTTATTCATGTTTTTAATACCAATGATAAAAAAGAATTTACAGCATTGTTAAAATTTTGTCAAACCCATCAAAGTCAATTGACAGATATTGATAACATTTCAGCAGTCACAGTCCTTAATACAATAGTTTATTTGCTCAGGGCCATAGGGTATCTCAACAAAGCTCAGGCAGTTGATGAATTAATGATGAATAAATACCCAAATATGAGGAATTACTTCCTTGACAGAACTTGCACTAATACGTTAGGCTCGACAGAGTACAGCATTCAAGAGGCTAATCCCTCAACTGATGCGACAAGTTCAAGTAGGTTAATACTCAGTAGTAACACTCAAGTGATTTCAAATAATATGGATAGATCTAGCCGTATTCAAAATATTCTTGACCAGCGCCATCCTCGTGGCCAGAAAGTGGGAGAATTAATTGGAAAACTAAATTCCTTATCATCTCATTTGGAAACAATGCAGCAGGCTGCGAGTAGCTTTTATAATACAATGAATGATGTCTCTGTCGCCAACAATATCAGTACGTTATTCCCCATCTTTTTGGAAACAAAAAATAAAATAGAAAAAGTCAATCATACACTAGGCAATCTAAAAACAAGGTTTTATCGGGACAGTTTAGCCATTGCATTTGTGGGAAGTGCTGGTCAAGGAAAAAGTCGCTTAATCCAAACTATAACAGGATTAACGAGGGAGGAAGTTCCTGATGGAACGATGAACAACTGTACAGGGGTGCGGGTAATTATTGCCCATTCTTCTAATAGCCAAACTCATGGTGAAGTTTATCTCCATACTCCTGAGTCTTTTCTTGAAGAAAATATCAAACCCTATTACCCGGTATTGAGCTTAGGCAATCCTCCAAGAACATTAGATGAGTTTATTAATAATCCTCTGCCTCAGTTAAGGATTGATACTGCTAAGGCAAAAGCTTATTATGACCACTTAGTTAAATGTAAAGATCATTACCGTGATTACGAGCAACTGTTGCACCAGAATTCTCCTTTGAGTATTGAAAAAAATCAAATTAGAGAATATGTAGCTCAGACCAGTGAGAATAACCAAAGAAATAACTTTAATTATTTAGCAGTTAAAGAAGTCAAAATTTATTGCCAGTTCCCCCATCAGGATTTGGGGAAAATTGCATTAATTGATTTACCAGGACTTGGAGATACCGTATTGGGAGATAGGGAGACATTACGCAGAAGTCTTGGAGAAGACGTAGATTTTGCTCTTTTTGTGAATATGCCTAAAGGTAAAATATTACAAGAAGAAGACTATAATTTATTTGACACAGCCAATCAAGCGTTACCAGATTTGCCAATAAATCAATGGTCATTTATGGTTTTAAATGAGGTGATAAAGCCGCCCGAAGGATTAGGAATAAGAGACAATCGTTCTTTGTGTGAAGAAACTAAGCGCCGAATTGAAGATGAGCAACGAATTCAAGTTGCTAAGTGTGTTATTGCAGATTGTGCAGATTCAAATCAAGTATCTGAGGTTATACTAATGCCTATGTTGCAATACTTGGAAACTCATATTCTAGAATTAGATGCAAAGTATGCCGCCGTCGCTAATCAACTCATTCAACAATTAGAACAGGAAATCAAATCCTTGTTAGATAAAGCAAATAAAGCTTTCATAGTAGCGCCTAAATATCAAAATGAAAATCTATTGTTTCTAAATCTAGCAACAAAACTCACCCGAGACATAAATAGAAACTTAAAAGAATTACTTCAAGGAATACGGCCTCAGACTTTGATTATAGAAAAAAATCAAAAGGATATTGAGTTTTTTCAAGATGCTACTCGCAGCATTATCAAAAAATGTCAGGAGGACACGGGAATTCATTCAGTTGAAAAAATTAATGATATTCGTTATAATATGGAAACTGGAGGATGGGTTAGTGTTTTACAAAGATGTACTAATGAATTAAGAAATCATATCAGTAAAAAATTTACTTCATTTGATAGTGGCTTTGAATCTTATGTAGATCAGGTTAAACAACAACTATCTCAATCTTTAACTAATACTGAGTTAGGGAACATAACTTCTGCTAGAGGAATAGATTTTTTAGAGTTTTTGGCTCAAGAAATTCCTGAAGCATATTCGACCTTAAAGGAGGCATTTAAAGAAATAGTTGATTTCAAAATTACTTATCAGTATCATCTCAAACATCTGATTCTTCAAGCCTTAGAGGAAGAGCTGGAACCGAATCTAGTTGCTAATATTTTTGATCCGGTAGGAAAAACTGACCAGGAAAACATTGAAATAATCCATAACATTTTGTTTGTTAAGCATCGGAATACAATTTCCAAATGCAGAATAGCTTTAGGAAGGCTACAAGGTATGCCTAGCATAATTGTGTATGCTCAAGCTGATTCTTTCGTAGATGCTATTACTGGTTCTGAGGAAATACAGAATGTTTGGTTAGCTTTACTTACGGAGTGGAGTTCACTGGTCTTCCCTGATCATTTTGGTAAAGAAACTAGCAAAGAAAAACAGCAATGGGAAGACTATATTCAGAAAGCTATAGACATGAGTAGATTCCAAAGGATTTAAGTGATTCATACAAGTTGAGTAATTGACCATTCATAATTAACCCGGTAAAAAAACGCTCTTTCAATCAACCGATACCAATTCAGGAGAACTCATTATGACAAGTCAAGATAGTTATATAATTCAACCAACAAACCACTTACCTAAACCAACGGTAAAGTTAAGTGTAGCTTGTCTAGGACCTAGTTCAGTTGGAAAAACCTGCACGTTGACTGTTATGCATAGATTTTTTAGGGATGAAATTGTCAAAACCGACTTCAAAGTTCAAATTGATGAAGAAAGTTTTGAAATCATGAGGCAACACGAACAAGAGCTGGAGGATTTAGTTGCACATTTTGATGCTAGTTTTAGAGGTCCAGTAAGTACGGAATCTTGTAAAAATATTAAATTTATTCTTGTTAGAGATAAATGGAGAAGTAGGGATGCATTAGGAATAGATTTCTACGATGTTCCAGGAGAATGGCTTAATCAAAATACATCTAGTACAAGCTACCAAGAGTATTTTAAACAAGTCAAAGATAGTGGTGCAGTTATTATTCCAATTGATACTTTAGCTTTAATGCAAGAGGATGGAAAATTTCATAAACAGCTTAATGAGCCTGAGTCAGTCACTCAAATGATTTCCACTGCTTATGAAACTTTGACAGAAAAAGAGAAACGGCTTGTGCTTTTTGTTCCTGTAAAATGTGAAACTTATGTCCGGGCTAAAAACATGGAGGACTTAATCAAAGCAGTTCAAAAAGGTTACGAAGAATTAATTCATGATGTTTTAAGTCCTAAAGCAAACAATGTCGCAGCAGTTATTACTCCAGTCCAAACAGTGGGTTGTGTAGTTTGTGGAGGTGCTGATGTTGACATAGATACTGGAGAATGGAAGGGATGGAATTTAAATAAGACTAGAGTTGATGCTCCTATGCAAACCCAATGGGAAGATCAGCCTTTACGCTACCTGTTACGATTTTTGCTTCATCAATACATAAACAATAATCAAGCCGGTGTTTTTGGCGCTATCAATAATTTACTGGGAGCCAATAATGATCTTAAAGACGCTTTAAATAGATTCGCAAAAGGAATAGTAAAGACACCCCCTTTTTATATTATTCAGGGGAGTGACGCATTAAAAATCGATTAAAAACTGTAAAAAAAGGAAAAATAAACAGTGGATATTTTTGTCCGTAGTCGTGGATCCGAACTACAAAAAGGCTATGTTTGGGTTCATGTTGGTGATAAAAAACAGCATAGAGTTGATAACTTTCCCAATCTATTTGAAGACGAATCAACCAGCTTAATTTATAGCGAAAATTTTTCTGTTGTTTTATCTAGAAAAAACAATAAGTTATTACTCTTGATAACTGCCATTGAACCGGAAGGGCGAGGAGATTTTTCCAGAAGACAAATTAGAATCTCTATCGGATGGATTTCAGAATACTCTCAGGAATGTGAAGAGGCTTTTCGGCTCTTAGCTGCACGAGCTTTGGATGAAGAAGAAAATTTTCAATTAACTGAAGAGATTTCTGAGGCTATCCCTTTAGGTGGGACTGATGGGTTTGAAGCTAATTTTAATAAATTATCAGAATTGATTAATTCTTGCCAAATAGAGCATAAAGTTGATAGCAAAGAATTAGAGGAGGAAGAAGAAAAGTTTAACAAGATAGCAAAAAATTCTCCTGAAATCAAAAAGGATTTAGTGCGAATTCTCAGAGAATTTCAGCTACCAGATCGAGATGGAGTTTTGGTAGTATTCACAACGAATAAAGCCGAAGTAACCCTCAAAAGTGCTAAGGTTTGGCGGGGAATATCATCTCTTGTTAAATCCCCAAATTGGAAAGCTTATTATCCCTTTCCAATACCTCTTCCACTCGAACACTGCGAAATGTTGGAGGTTGAAATCAAGAGCATTGATTTATTTAAAAAAGTTAATTTACGTTTAGCTACTTGGATGATTGAGAACCTAGAAAAAAAAGTTAACAGAAGACTCCCAAGTAATTAAATAAAAAATGGGGTCATATAAAATTATCTAAAAATTAAGTAAGTCGGTCATATGCTTTGATTAAGGGTGAAATATCTTGTACATAACTAAAAATAGTGGATTGCTCTAATTGTAGTTTTTGGTTTGCTTGTAATTTGCTTGAAAAAGCAAGTCTATAATTTTTATATGGATAAACTAAAGTCCAAGATTGAAATTGATAATTTAAGTTTTTGGTAATCAAGCTGGCATGATAAAGATTTGTATTTTTTCCTAAAGTATCGGTAGTAGTTTCATGGAAATTCTCTAATAAAGAAGGTATGAAATTAACATTCAGTTTTTGCGGCGATATATCAGAACAAGCAATAATATGCGAGTTTGATATAAATGCCACTGTATCTATGTTACTGTTGCATATAATCAGCCAATCAAAGATATCTTGAATTGTATTAAGTACATCTTCAGAGTCGGTATAGGTTGTTACAATAATCTTTGACTTAATTTTCATAAGAAACTTTAAATGAAGTTGGTTTAAAAAGATATTTGCGAGCAGTCTCAAAAAATTGAACATTTTTCTTTTTTATATAAATATTTAAAGCGGAAGAACCTCTCGGCAACACCCCAGAGGTTCTATTTTAATAAAAACACCAGATGATTTACAGTTTTTGATTCATGAGCAAACCCTTACGAAAGTTAAGTTAAGCGATCATACTCTTTAATTAAAGGTAAAATCTCTTGCACATACCCGGCTACGGTTCCTTGATGAACTGCATACTGCTTTTCCTTTTGAAATTGTCCCGTAAATACGAGGCTATAACTTTTATAAGGAAAAACTAAACTCCAAGCAATTAAACCTTGAGTTTCTACATCTTGGTTTAAAAAGGAAATATGCTTAAGAACTGTACTTTCGCCAAAAGTATTTTCGTTGGTCTCAGTAAAGTTGTCCAACAGAGAAGCAACACCTCGAATATCAAATTCTCCGCCAAAGCCAGGTACTTCGGAACGCTCGATCATAGAAACGCCGTTAAGAAATGCTATTCCATCAACTTTATTGTCAAGCTTTGCACAAGAGTTGAGAATAGGCTGCATCTCATTGAGAACTTGCTGTGCGTTTGTATATTCTTTAGCCATAATTAAGTTCTCCTTTGTTCAAAATTATTAAAGTAGACTCATCTCTGATATTATAGCTGATCAGATTTGATTTGTAAAGAGAATGCTTTTGCATTACCTTTAATAAGGATCTTATCTTCAAATCATTGAAATTAGCCAGATTTTTAGCTAAATTTAATATTTGACGGGATCGGGCATTTGTAGTAATGCAAAAGCAGTGTAAGCACTAGAGATTGAAAAAGTGACCACCTAATCCAAGAGTTTGGGTTTTTAAACCCCATAAATCGGTTGTGTAGATGCTGAAAAAGATAAAATTCCGGTGATGGCTATAATTACTTATAAGCGGCTCGACCGTTTTGTGAGGTAAGGGCGATAAAACAAAGCAGGTGGCTTTTCCAGGAACGGTAAGTTCATTTTGTTGACAATCCGACTTGAACTGCCATGCTCTATGTTTAATATGTTCTTCTTCACTCGGATTGGTGATAGCTAAAGAAGTCACAATAAGTGGAATTAAGCCCCAGGATACATTTTTCATCTTCATCTTTCCTAATTCCTATTTGATGAACGCATACATCAATCATAGCCCTAATAAATTCATCTTTTTTCATCTATTCTACGATTTAATTCATCAAGAATTGCTATGTAATACAATTGGGGTCTGAAACAGATCTGATTGTAGGGTCAGTTGCAGAGTTTAGTAACCGCGACAATGGTCAGGACACTCAACGTATGTCTAAACAAGAAATGGCATTCGATCGCATTGATATGATGTACTAATTACTCTAGCGACTGATATAATACCCGTAAATACGATCGCCATTCTGAGACTGTCTATTTGGCTCTGTCAATTCGATTCCCAAGCGACCGACTCGAACCGATCGCAATTTTTCCACAGCCAGAAGCGATCGGCAATCCCAACCAGTCCCCTTAGCTAAAATTAGTGGTTTTAAGAGTGGCTTTTTGCCATTGGCGGACAGAATTAATGATATAAATATCCTCGGATTTTTGGAGGGTTTCTATATCAATAATAGCCTCTTTGAGCTTACCCTGCTTGAGTAAGCTACCCCGAAAAGTTCCGGGAAGTAAACCGCTGGTGACTGGGGGGGTAAGCCAATCATCATTGATTTTAATAATCAGATTAGCAATCGTAGTTTCTGTGACCTCTCCCCGTTCATTCCATAAAATCACATCATCACAGTCGGGACGGGAATTCCGGGCGGTTTCATAGATGCTGCGGTTCGTGGTTTTATGATATAAAAAAGGGTTTTGGGAATTAATGGGCGTGGGAGATAAACCTAAATAAATCTGTCGGTTAGGTGGGGATTTCTCAAAGGCAGAAATTTCGTAATTGAGAACACCCTGGCGGTCAACTAATAACCTAACTCGATAGGGAATTGACCAGGATTTACTTAAATCGATTAATTGTTGATTGATGTGTTCTAGGGATAAGGGAATCCCAAAATATATGGCTGACTCTGATAACCTGTTTAGGTGTTCTTCCCGGAGAAAAAATCCTGCCTCTGGGGTCCATAGCATGGTTTCTAATAGGGAAAAATCACAGCTATTATTGATGCTCAGAAACTTGGCTTTGGTTTCACATTCTTGGTATTCATCCTGGCTGTCAGAATCCCACAGAATACCACCACCAACGCCATACTCGGCTTGATTATTTTCGTGGTCAATGATAACTGTACGAATGGCTACGTTAAACTGGGTTCTATAATTATTCGGGGTCTGTTGTGGTTGGATAAAGCCAATGGTTCCAGTATAAAGGTGGCGGGGAGTAGTTTCTAACTGGTGAATTAACTGCATGGTTCTGGGTTTGGGTGCGCCTGTAATGGAAGCACAGGGGAATAAGGCGGCGATGATTTCTGATGGTAAAGCCTGGGTTTTGGCGGTGACTGTGGAGGTCATTTGCCACAGGGTTGGGTATTTTTCGACGGTAAATAATTCGGGAACTTGGACGGTTTTAATATCCCCAATGCGACTAATATCATTGCGGATCATATCCACAATCATCACGTTCTCGGCGCGGTTTTTGGGGGAATTTTGCAGCCATTGGGCGATCGCATTATCTTCGGTTAAAGTGCAACCACGGGCGGCGGTTCCTTTCATGGGACGGGTGATCAGTTCACCGTCAGCTAGTTGGAAAAAGAGTTCCGGGGAAGCAGAACAAATGCTAAAGCGATCGCCACATTCGATATATGCTGCATAGTCGGCTTGTTGCGATCGCACTAATTGCCAAAACCAAGCCAAAGCATCCCCAGAAAACTCCGTCCGTAGGCGAAAAGTATAATTGACCTGATAGGTTTCCCCCCTAGCAATATAACCTCGAATTTGGTTAATAGCCTCCTGATATTCAGTGGGGGTGACAGAAGATAACCAATCACCCAGAGTATAATCTGATGGGGAACAGAGGCGGGGTGGGGTGATAATTTGTGGTTGTTGATATAGCCCAAACCAGAGCAAAGGAAACTCATCTGAGGGATAGGTAGTCAAAGCCGAATCCCAAGCGCTAGAGGCTTCATAACTGATAAAACCCGCCGCCCATAAATGCCCTTCCCGGAGACTTTCATCAATCTGTTGTAAGGCAGGAATTACCTGTTCGAGACGATCGCAATTAACAATATAGCAGGGATGTTCAAATAGTAACCACTGCTGATTTTTGGCATCATGGATGATTACTCTGTTCATAGTCAACTCAACTAACTTCACCTTCCAAAAGCGATCGCAAAGCCTCCTTCATTTCCGCTATAGAAGTCGTAGCCGTCCCAAACTGACGCACCACCAAACTAGCCGCCAAATTACCCAAAACCGCCGCCTCCCAAAAACTCGCCCCCACAGATAAAGCCAAAGTTAAAGCCGCCACCACAGTATCTCCCGCCCCCGTCACATCAAAAACATCCAAAACATTAAACGGAGGAATATGGCTAACTTGTAGCGTGTGATTTTCCCCCCATTCAAAAAGACTCATCCCCTCCTCACCCCTAGTAATTAGCACCCGTTTCGCCCGAGTCAAATTCAGTAAATCAGTCCCCGCACGTCTGAGACTCTCTTCATTAGCGATCGAATATCCTACCGCCTTTTCCGCTTCAGGAACATTAGGAGTAAACAACATCGCCCCCTGATAGCGTTGTAAATCAACTTGAGCATCCACCACCGAAAACCCATGACCCAAAGCCGCGCCAATAACCGGGGAAGTTAACACCCCATCCCCATAGTCCGAACAAACCACCCCATCAACATTATCTCTGTGTTGTTCGATATATTCAGCCAAGCGCCATTGAAGTTCCAAGCTAGGTAAATCATCCGATTTGCGATCGACCCGGACAATTTGCTGAGTCACCGACTGGCGCGCGTGTCCAGAAATCCGAGTTTTAGTCACCGTAGGGCGGTCTGCGTCTGTGAGAATACCCTCCGTCTCAATTCCCGCCTCCCGAAAAATCCTCTTGAGAGTCTCCCCTTGGTCATCCTTTCCCACCAAACCCGCCACCGACACCGCAGCCCCCAACTTAGCCAAATTGTAAACCGCATTAGCTCCCCCTCCTGGGATTTGTTGAGTAACTTCATGGCGCAGAATTAGCACCGGTGCTTCCCGCGACAACCTCTCCACCTGACCAGTCATAAACTCATCCAGAGTCAGATCCCCCACCACCAGAATTCGCGCCTTAGCAAAATTATCCAAGTGTTCCATAAGGGTATCCGCCGCCCCCTCAAGCTGATTGAGAAACGAAGATTCTAGGGTCATAATTAACAGTTACTCACCCCTACTTGACTTTTTTGAGTACAAAAGCCTTGATTTGCGCCACCTGTTTTTTCAGGGCTACCATTTCCCTCTGCATAGCAACAATTTTCTGTTCTAAAGCCTTAATCTTAGCCGCGTCCGCCCCCGTTGTTGCCGCCACAGGAGGGGCTGTATCTTTAGTTGGTGCAGGTGCGGGGGGAGTCACTTTCAGAGGTGGGCGAGGTTTCTTAGCCTTTTCAAAAGCCGACTTGATCGCATCTACCAATTGTCCTTTCTCAAAAGGTTTTTCGATAAACTCAAAATACTCGAAAGGTTCAGCAATTTTCTCCGTCACTTCCTCTTTTCGACCAGACATCAACACCAGGGGGATTTTCCTAAGTTCTTCACTAGCTTGGATTTGCTGAAAAACATCCCATCCGCTGAGTTTAGGTAACAGGAAATCCAGCATAATCAGGTTGGGGTGTTCTTGGCGCACTAGGTCTATGCCTTCTTTCCCGTCTTTGGCTTCTAGCACATCAAAGTTACCCTGGGGTAACATCTCCCGAACTTTTACCCGAATCACCTTACTATCATCAATAACTATAATTTTCCGACCTGCCACGGCTTACTCCCCCGGTGATGAATACATAATCTGAATATTGGTGCAGCACTTAACCTTCTCAAATCTGTTCATAGCTTAACAAAGTCGAGAATAGTATGGCATCACCAACAATGGTCAAGGATACTGCCATCAAACCATTACCCTCACCCCAAACCCCTCTCCCAACGGGGGCGAGGGGCTTCCGAATGCACTTGATGGCTTGAGAAGCTGCTATAGTGAGTTCCCATATAATCAGCATCGCAGAAAACTGCTTTGTGTTATAAAAAATAGCTATCCTAGATATCAATACATCATGTCAAGCACTCCTGATTCTATCTCATCACGTCACCGAGACGCAATTAAATCTATGCCTGAGTGGTTGCGTCGTCCTATTGGTGCGGCTAGTGAACTCTCGCAGGTGCAACGGATTATCAAACAGCGACAAATTCATACCATTTGCGAGGAGGGGCGCTGTCCCAACCGGGGGGAATGTTATAGTCAGGGGACGGCGACTTTTTTACTTATGGGGCCTACTTGTACCCGCTCCTGTGCTTTTTGTCAAGTTGACAAGGGCCATGCTCCTATGCCACTTGATCACGATGAACCCCGCAAGGTAGCAGAAGCAGTCCAAATTTTGGGCTTGCGTTATGTGGTGTTAACTTCTGTGGCGCGGGATGATTTGGCTGATGGCGGCGCGGGCTGGTTTGTGGCTACTATGGACCAAATTCGATCGCTTTGTCCCCAAACTCAAATAGAGGTGCTTACTCCCGATTTTTGGGGGGGAAAGGCTGAAGATACTCAACAGCAACAATATCAGCGTATTGATTTGGTGGTGAGGGCGAAACCTGCTTGTTATAACCATAATATTGAAACCGTGCGACGGCTGACGCTTCCGGTGCGACGGGGGGCGAAGTACGATCGCTCTCTCGACCTGTTGCGCCACGTCCGAGAAGTTGACCCGACTATTCCTACTAAGTCCGGTCTCATGTTGGGACATGGGGAAACCGAAGAAGAGATTTTACAGACTTTGGCTGATTTAAGACAAGTTCAATGCACGCGGGTCACTATCGGTCAATATATGCGCCCTTCCCTCGATCATCTCCCCGTCCATAAATATTGGACCCCCCAAGAGTTTGACCGTCTAGGGGCGATCGCCAAAGATATGGGTTTTTCTCACGTTCGCTCCGGTCCCCTGGTTCGGAGTTCCTATCATGCTGGGGAATTTTAGTCCCACCCATCATCCCAATTTCCCCAATCATTTATGATTAAATAGGGAACCGAGTTGCTCAAATCAGAAATTATCCCTCAACTCTTGTTCGCTTATCTTCCCAAATTGTAAAATGTTTTTGAGGGTACCGTAAGGCACATCTTTGTTAGGATGGGGAACCGTACAAAAAAGGGTTTTTTTGAGGTGAACATGGCTCCCTGTTTGGCGGTAACTCACAAATTCCAAGCGATGTAGACCTCTGATTACCTCAGAACTGGACAGAGAGGATATGTTGGATCTACTGAGGTTGGCTGGGGTCAAGCAATCTTCAGGTTTGATCGAGTCACTGACATCGTAATCACCTACCTGCCTATCCTCAAGGCGACTTTTCAGGTACACAATTTTCGATCTATGTTGCCCCAGTTCATTTTCTAAATCTCTGATTTGGGCTGCCAAACCCTGATTTTCTTCGGTGATATAGGCTACCCATCCCTCCCTATCCTCAAGGCGACTTTCCAGGTCCAAAATTATCGATCTATGTTCCCCCAGTTCATTTTCTAACTGTCTGATTTTGGCTGCCAAACCGTCATTTTCTGCGGTGATATAGACTTCAAAATCTCGGGACTGTTCTTTGATATACTCTGATTCTTCCCTAGCCGATTCCAAGGCTCTTCTCAACTGCTCAACATCAGCTTGTTCCCTCAGTTGGCTTTGCAGGTCTGCCGATTGCTGTATCGCCTGATCATACTCGCGCGTCAGTTCCGCAATCTTTTGATTCAGGCTCACTATCTGCTCATTGGTCCTCCCTTCCCGCTCTTCGGTTTCCTGCAACTGGCGCTGCCACTTTTCCAGGGTGCGCGTCATTTCCTGCTGTTCCCTGTTCTGGCTATTCAGGCAATTTTCCAGGTTGGCGATCGCCTCAGACCGTCTGTCAATTTCCTCTTGCGCCTCTACCTGATATTCCACCGCCCAGGCTAATTGATTCCGCAGTTCTTGCAGAGAGGTCTGGCTATCATCCTGTTGATGTTGGAAATCCACGATTTTCTGTTCGTAGTCCGCGATCGCTATTTTCAGTTCCGTTGCGATCGATTGCTGTTCCCTTCGGTAGTCCTCCAACTCCTCCCGCCCCTTTTCCCTAACAGCGATCAGGGCTTCATTTTGTTTAACTTTCTGCTCCAACTCTTCCCGAATATTCCGCGCCTCTTCCAGTAACTGTTTCTTTTCTCGGCGCTTTCGGTACAACATAAATTCGATCAGCAACCAAACCACTGCACCCCCCGCCAAAAATATACCCGCAGTCAGCGAGAAAATACTAGGACTGTGCTGGAACCTCAGCAACCCCCTCGCCCATTTCCCGTAACTCTCCGCGAAGGTTGGCGGCACCCGCCGGACGTAATATACCCGCCCGATGATTTCCCCTCTGTTGACCATCCCCGTCGGGTCAGCTTCCGGTTGATAACGCCGTGTATATTTGCGTTCCGCAAACAATGGCGGCGGGTCCCGTAGGAGATCGTAAGGCTCATTAGTTAGGTTTTCCACCTTCAAACCCTCTTTCCAAAGGCGACGGGAATTGGAATAGTAGAGGATTTCCTGCTCTGGACAATCGGCGATCGCACTTTCGCAGTTCGTGACTACTAACCCGAACAACCCGTAGTTACTGTCCAGGGTCCGCTGCAACTCCTCCGTTTCTCCCTCTAGCAGCGCCAGGGAAAGTTTCGTCGGCAAAGTGTGAGATAAAATGTTAAAATCTACTGTCTGCGTCGCAAAAATTGTCCGCTCCCAGTAGTTTTTATGATTTCCTAAGTTGTTAATCGTTGCCAGAACCAAAGATATGACGCTGATTATGCTTAATCGGCCCAACATTAGCAGCGCGATTTTGACATTCACCTTGCCCAGCAGTTCTTTCGGTCTTCTGAATCTCATAAATTAACCTATCCCTATAATTATTTATCAATTTTCGTCAAACAATTTACGCAAATTCTCAGCCCAAATATTCCCCCTACCGCGATCGCATTATCGCCATCACTAGGTCATTATGTTAACTTTTGTAACAAAAAATTAAGAAATGTTGCGAAAAAATTTTTTTTGGGGGGGTGGGGTTGCCTTTTGGGGGGGTCTGTGCTATACTTTAGATAATGGGAATAGTGGAATTTTTTTTATGGCGGCATATATTCTTATTTTGAAACGATATGTCAATATCTTATCATGAGTTCCCGGCTGTTGTCAACCCTCACCCGTTGTCTATAATGAATAAAACGATATTTTTTGGGGTTCCCAATTATGGCAGATTACCATATAGAAAATAATCAGGAATGGTGGACGCAGCAATGGTTAGATATTCTGAATCGCTATCGGTTTAAGAAGCGATTGGAAAGGGCGAGAAATTATGCGAGACAGGGTAATGTTCTCAATATTGAATTTACTGGTCAGCGGGTTCTGGCGCAAGTTCAGGGGACGCAAGCGGAACCTTATCAGGTGGAATTGTGGTTAGATGCTTTTACGGAGGAAGAATGGGGATATGTGATTGAAACATTATCCCAGCAGGCGATTTTTTCGGCGAAGTTGTTAGCGGGGGAAATGCCTTATAATATTGAGGATGTATTTGCTAAAAATGGCTTGCGGCTATTTCCTTTTAATTTGGATGAAGTACACTCTCGGTGTAGTTGTCCAGATCCGGCTAACCCCTGTAAGCATATTGGTGCAGTTTATTATATGTTAGGCGATCGCTTTAGTGAAGATCCATTTGTCTTATTTCAACTGCGGGGACGCTTGAAAGAAGAGATTATCGCTAAATTGCGAAATATACGGGGTTCTGGTGAGGATAAAAAAGACAGAAAAACCTCCCAAGTATCCCCATCTGTCAGGGGTTATCAACCTCCGGCTGTGGGTGGATATTGGCAGTATAACCAACAGTTAGAATCTTCTCTAGTCGTGATTTCACCACCTCCAGGAAGCGAGACGATTTTGGATGTTTTGGGTTCCATTCCTCTGGGGACTACCGTATCTAAAAATGGGGGAATGTCAGCTACGGCGGCGGATGTAGTTATGCAGTATTTAGATACTGTTTATAAAAATGTCAGCGATCGCGCCGTTTTGAGGGGATTCAATCGAAATTCGGAAGGCTAATTTATCGGCAAAAGAGAGGCGATCGTTGGGGGTAAGTCTTGGGGTTGATTAATCATAAAATCCGGTTGATATTGAGCCAGGATATTAGCCGAATTAAACCCCCAAGTTACCGCGATACTCTTGATTTGCGATTTGTGGGCTGCAGTGATATCTCTGGTTTCATCTCCCACATAAACGGCTTTATGTTTGGGGATATTTTGCTGTTTTAGCAGGCGGTTAATAATTCGGTGTTTACCAAAGAGTGTTGACTCGGAATTCAGATTATCAAAAAGTGCTAAAACACCATGTCGGTTTAACACAAATTCCACATTACTTGGTGAGTTAGACGTGATAATAGATAGTTGACAGCCTTGGTTTTTGAGGTCGTTTAAGGCTTCAGGAATACCCGGAAATAGAGAAATAGATCCGAGATTATTTTGTAATTCCTGCTGGACTCGGCGCAGGAGTTTAGGAATTTTGAATAGGGAGATATTAGACAGCTTAATAATTTGCCAAGAATTGAGATTTTGTAATTGCTGTAAATCAGTGGCTGTGGTGGGGGAATATCCAAAATCTGCCGCCAGGTCATTGGTAATGCTAATCACCACTTCCAAGGTATCAGCTAAAGTCCCATCAAAGTCAAATATGATAATTTTTTCATGGCGATCGACCATAAGGTTTAAGATATCTTTAAAAATGGCTATCACCAGTATACTACCCCCACCATAACATTTAACTCAGATAGGGATGAGATGAACCCCAGCCCAAATAGGTTTTAACTATATTAACCGCAATTCTCACCTGACTAGCCCCCATGGAAATTTTATAGGGTTTATGGGGGTTTTTCGGATTAGGATCTATCGTGACCACATTATTTTCCCATAGACGACTCTCCCGCGACCAGTCCAGTTGCGCCAACTCAGATATTTGACTTCCATTAAACTCATTTTGCTGACCGTCATAGGTCATATATAACAGTCGCCCCAGTATTTCCAAACCCACCCGAAAACCTAATAAATATTTTTCCTTAAAATTAGCCACTTCTTCAACCGTTAATTCATCCACACTCTGATTAGCAATATGTGATGTGACCGGACATTCCGAAAAAAACTGATTCAGACATTGAGTTAATTCATGGGATGCCATTTCTACATCATAATCTTCTAAGTCATTATCCGGCTGATTAGTAAAAGCACAACTGACCAAATTCACAATATAAGCATTAGTATAAATCAACTTCTGCTTAGTGGAAGGGCTTTTTTTCACCTTCTCAGTTTTCCCATAAAACATGGAAACGCGATTGACCAAATTTTTGGTAATCCCAATGCGACCGGAATGTTCCCCAAAAGAAACCAGCAAAGATTTATCTAATTGTCTGGCTTGCGCCATATCCCTAAAGTCGGTCTGACACTGATTAAAATTCTCCTCCAAAACCAAAGTAATCGGAAAATCATCCTCACCGATTAACTTTCCTAAATCACTTTCAATTAATTGATGAATCGCGGTTTTGCGGTGTTGTCCATCAGTGATATCTAACTTATGACCACGGGGAATTATCACAAAACACACGCCTCTACCCAAGTCAAGAATTTGGATATCTTCAGGATTAACATTAGCTGTCAGTGTTCCCAAAATCCAGGGTTTATTTTTATGAACACGCTGGATAATATAGTCTTTAATTTCCTCAGCATGACCTTTAATCTCCGGTCGATTTTTGCCAGAGTCCGGGTCATTTCCCAGGGAGGGTCGCGCCTGTAGGAGAGTTGGTAAATCTTGGGCTGGGACATTAATTTGAATCATTTGTCGCCCTCCCTGGTGACACATCAACCCCAAATAACACCTCTCGCGGAAGTATTGATTATAAAGAGGTGCCACCAAATGGTCTATTTTATTGGTAGGTTCATCATTAACCATGGTTTGATTAGTTGGTATGAATTTATATCTATTGTTAGATGATATCACAAATCTATAGGTTCAGGTAATCCTACTTCCCTGGGTTTAACTATCCGACCCTCAAAATTAATCGCCCTATTTTCAAAAGTCCGCGCCTCAGCCAGTTGTTTGCGTATCATTGCCTCATCCATTAATTCGGTGATTTCTCCTAGTAAATAAACAATTAAATCAGTAGCCAAAGACCGACCAGCTACTCGGACTCGGCGTTTATTGGGATCATATAATACGCCATACCATATAGATTGAGGGTATTCTATATGATTAAAACCACCCTCGGCATCAAATTTAACTAACTTTTTAAATACGGTTTCCAAGGGTTGTTGATAGTGAAATACCACCTTACCAATACCATGAGCGATCGCTATTTGTCCCACGGGTCTAAATAAAATATTTCCTAATCCTGGGGGGCGTTCAAATCCAAACCTTCGCAAATCAGGAGTTTCCATTCCTTGTGTAAGTTTTTGATAACTGGGTAAACTCGCCAAACCATCAAATAAACTCATTAATTCCTGAGTACCTAATGCCAACTCTTCGGGTTCGGGACGGTAGGGAACCAAACCGGGTTGTGGCGCTTTCCAACCTCGAAATTTAGGGTAACAACCTAGATATAATTCCGCCATATCTCGTAAGGCTTGTAAGGTAGTTAATACTGTTGATTTGGTGGCGACTGTGGCGCTATCCCAGTTAATCCGAGGCTTACGTCCGGGTTCATCTTGGAGTAGGGGATGATTAACGGCTATCTGGCGACAAACAATAGAAAAACCATCATTTTCATCTAAGGCGGCTAACTGTCCTTTACTGAGTTTAACTGCCATTTGATTAAGGTGTACAAAAATAGACCTAATTCGCCTTTGTGCTTGCTGTCTAGTCTCTCCAGCCAAGACGGCGGGGATAAATTCAATGCCAATGGTTTCGTGGTTTAAGGCGGCTAGTTTATCTTGTGGCTGCATATTTACTATAGGCAATTTATCCCAAGTTATGGGTTCACCGACAGGTTTTTTGAGTTTGCTATAGGGTTGTATTTTCCGGGTTGTTAATAATTCTATGACTCCCTGAATTCCCATGAGTCTATGCTGTCCATCTAAAGCAAAGACAGAGACGGAAGATGATAAATCTAAGATGCCGATTTTTCCCTGTTCATCTAAGGGGATATATTCGGCGGCTGAACAGGTAGCTTGTCCGTTTTTATCCCATTGTGGTGCTTGCGGGTTATCTACCCAGTGGGGACTAATAACGACGACGAGGGGGGGAAATTTCCGATCCCAATTGTGGGTAATCAGGTATTGTACCAAGATGGCTTGACGTGACCAGTCTAGGGGTCGCTGGAGTATAGCATCAATGGTTTCTGCGCCTCTTTCTATATTTTGGGTTTCGGGGTCAATGTGGCTTTTAAATAGGGGTAATTCGGAAGCATAACCAATGTGACTGGCAGCCCATTCTAGGCTGACTGCGCCTATATATCCTTGGGTGACTCCCATTGATGTCGGTTGAACTAAAATGCGATCGCTATTATTTAACAACTCGGTTAGCAGTTGTCCTAGTTCCCCTGGCTGTCCCTCGGTTTTTGGGTTCCTTGCGATCGTCATAGCTATTGTACTACTATACTGATATGGTTTTTAAAAACTTCTGTCCCCAATCGCATACTATCCTATATGGGGCATTTCGGCAAGGCTATTCTATCTGTTAGGAGGGACAGTGACAAACACCAGACCAGACAAACATAGCCGAAACTTGGTAGACTACTGTGATATGTTTGCCAAGCTTAAAGTCAGCAATACCCGTCAAAAGGGACAGGCTCCCTATAAGCCTATTTTACTTTTATCAGTTATAGATCTGATATCCGAGGGATTAATTACGGAGAATGAAATCACTGTATCTGATGATTTAGTTAGTGCATTTAACAAATATTGGAAAATTTTAGGTAATCCATCTTACTCAGGCGGACTACATTACCCTTTTTTCCATCTAAAACGAGATAATTTTTGGCACATACAATTTCATGAGGAATTTGATGGTTTTCAGCCTAAGAGTTTAGGAAAACTTAAACAAGCAGTCAATTATGTTAAGGTAGACGATGAGCTTTTTGACTTTCTTAAAAATGAAAAAACTAGACAAGAGTTGACTAACATACTAATTGCAACGTGGTTTTCAAATAACCATGAAGACATAGAATCCTTGGTGAATCTTAATGAAAAGTTAGCCATGCTTGACCATGAACAAAAGCCTACTTCAGAAACGCCTACTTATCACATGAAAAAATCATGGATAAGGCAGGCATTTTTTAGAAAAGTTGTTGTACATATTTATGATTATAAATGTGCTTTTTGCGGCTTAAATATCAGCAAAAATCTTAGTCAAAATATTGTAGATGGCGCACATATTAAGCCCTTTTCTCAATTCCATAACAATCAAATCAATAATGGTATTTCATTTTGCAAAAATCATCACTGGGCATTTGATATGGGCTGGTTTTCTATAGATAGCAGATACAGAATTGTAATTGGCAGTAATTTAAAAGAAACTCAATCTATGGGGAAACAGATTAAAGAATTTCACGGAGAGCGAATATTTTTGCCATCTCAGGAAAAATACTATCCTAGTCTTGAGTCGCTACAATGGCATCGTTACCATGTTTTCAGAGCTTGATTATTTACAGGAGTATTATCAAATGAATGCTGAACAAATTAGTTTATTTCCAGATAGTCAAAATACGCCAAATACCAAAATTGAAGAATTTGTAAAATCACTAGAATTTTTAACCCAAGAAATTCAAGAACTCTACTGCTTGGATCAAATTCCTTGGGTGATAGGTTATTCTGGCGGTAAAGATAGCACAGCCACATTACAACTAATTTGGAATGCGATCGCGCAACTACCCCCAGAAAAACGCCATAAGACAATTCATGTAATCACAACAGATACTCTAGTTGAAAATCCAGTAGTTTCCGTGTGGGTCAAAAAATCTTTAGAAAAAATGCAAGAGGCTGCTAAGATACAAAATATGCCCGTCCAACCTCATTTGCTAGTCCCTGAGATAGCACAGACATACTGGGTAAGTTTAATTGGAAAAGGATATCCAGCACCTCGACATAAATTCCGGTGGTGTACTGTGCGTTTAAAGGTAGATCCATCTAATCGCTTTATCCGTAATGTTGTCCGATCAAGTGGTGAAACAATTGTAGTCTTGGGAACCCGTAAAACAGAAAGTGCTAATCGAGCAGCAATTATGGAAAAGCGAGAATTAAAGCGTGTGAGAGAACATCTATGTCCTCATCCTCATTTACCTAGTTCTTTGCTTTATACTCCTATTGAAACCTGGACAAATGACGAAGTATGGCTGTATTTGATGCAGTTTGAAAACCCTTGGAATTACAGTAATAAAGACTTATTTACAATGTACCGAGGCGCTACAGCAGACAATGAATGTCCCTTAGTTATTGATACCTCAACCCCTAGCTGTGGAGATTCTCGATTTGGCTGTTGGGTTTGTACATTGGTGAGTCAAGATAAATCAATGGAAGCCATGATCCTAAATGATGAAGCTAAAGAGTGGATGCAGCCTCTGTTGGATATTCGTAAGGAATTAGATGTAAAAAATGATCGCGATAAAAGAGACTTCCGGCGGATATTTGGGACAGTGCAATTGTTTGAAAGGAATGTTGACGGAGAAACGTCAGTCGAACCGATACCAGGACCCTATAAACGAGAATGGCGGGAATATTGGTTAAGGCGGGTATTAGAAGCTCAACAACAGGTTCGTAAAAATGCACCGCCTGATATGCGGGATATAACCTTAATTCAACCGGAGGAACTTAGCGAAATTCGGCGGATATGGTTGGAGGAAAAACACGAATTTGATGATAGTTTGCCGAGAATTTATCAAGAGGTGACAGGAGAACCTTTTGAAGACCCTCGCCATGGTGGTGGTAATGCTATGTTGGGTGTGGATGAATGGCAGATTTTGGAGGAACTTAGCGAAGGTGATCCGATGTATTTAGAACTGATGACCAGACTCCTGGATACTGAACGACAGTATAAAACTATGTCGCGGCGTACCGGAATCTATGATACGTTAGAAAGATGCTTTGAAACCAGTTCTCGATCGCAATCAGAAGCGATCGCAAATGCACACTATCAGCGAGACCTGAAACAAGCGGCTAAGGAAGGAAAAGTTGAAGATATCAAAAAAATTGTCAATGGTGAAAAACCGGAACCTCCCCAACAGCTAAACTGGGCGAGTCTCAAATTTAGTTAAGCGTCATGTATTAAGATGCTTCTGGGGGTTAGTTATCCCGTGATTTGTGATTGGTCACAAGTTGGATTAATTAACCCCCTAGGATGAAAATTGATGCCTTGATTTGGTGCAACTCAAGGGGGCTATATCCTAACTCCATAAGTTGTTGATTTCTGGCTCGACTCTATTAACCTTTACGGAAACTGCTATTCTGTGATTTTCCTGGAATTGACTCTGCAAAACTTCGGCCCCTATCGCGGTAAACAAGTTATTAACCTGCGTCCGCAAATGACTGGTGAAACCGTCAGTCCTATTGTCCTACTTGGGGGGATGAATGGAGGCGGAAAAACTACGCTAATGGATGCTATGCGCTTGGTGTTTTATGGTGCGCGCGCCCAATGTTCGACTAGGGGAAATATTGCCTATCCTGATTTCCTCAAACAGGCGATTAATAAACATACCCCACCCCATGAAATGACCTGCGTGGAACTATTATTTGAACATATTTTAGAAAATAAACAGGTGGAATTTCGCATCCAAAGACGCTGGAATAGACATCTCAAAAATGGTAAGGATACGTTGGGTATTTTGATTGATGATTGGCCGGATAAGGGTTTGGTGGAAACTTGGGATGAACGAGTGGAAGATTTCTTTCCTTTGGGAATTTCTAATCTGTTTCTATTTGATGGGGAACAGGTCAAGGAATTGGCGGAATTAGACAGTCCTCCGAGTACGGTTATCCAGGCTATTCAGTCCCTTTTGGGGTTGGAGTTGGCGGAACGTTTATCGGTGGATTTGAATATTTTGGTGAGTCGGAAACGCAAGGAGTTGGCTGAGGTCTCTGAGTTGGCTACTTTGGAAGCAATTGAGTCAAAGTTAAATGAACAAATAGCAGATTGGGAAGAGGCAAAGTTGCAGGTTGTGCGACTTGATACGGAGTTGCAAAAAGCCCATAAACGAGAAAGACAAACTCGTGATAAGTTTCGGACTGAAGGGGGTAAGGTAGCCCAGGAAAGAGACCAAATTGAAGCACAATTACGGGAGCAACAAGAGAGGTTACATGAAAAGCGCGATCGCTTGCGAGACATGGCGGAGGCTTGGCTACCTTTGGGATTAATTAAGCCTCTGCTAGATCGGGCAAAAGTGCAGGGGGAAAAGGAAATTAGGGAGAAAAAGGTGAGAATTGCGCGGGAGGTGGTGGCGGAACGCGATCGCCGATTATTGGAGTATTTGAAAACTCTGGATTTGGGCGATATTAGTTTGGATAAGGTTCGGAGTTTTTTGGAGTCGGAGAGTTCCACCAGTTCCGATGATTCTTTACAGGATTTTTGGTTAGATATGGATGAAATTACTCTCGGACAGCTTACCAGTGTTCTCGAACATCAACTCCCTAATCAAATTAGCCAAACCAAGTCTTTTAAAAATGAACTGATAGGCATTCAGGAGACGATTGTAGCTAAGGAAAGACAGCTAAATGTGGCGGCACCCCCGGAGGTTTACGAAGAACTGTTACAGGCGGTTTCTGATGCGGGGGCGGATGTGGCGAAGGTCAAAAGGGATTATGATCAAGCTATAATTAAGCGCGATCGCTATGAGGCTATGGTGGAAAAAACTAAGAAAGAATTGTCCGAATATAGCCAGGTGACTATCGATCGCAAAAATGCCAACCACATTATCCAAACTTCCGAAAGGGTACAAAAAACTTTAGTACAATTTCGGGAAAAGTTGACCCTCCGAAAACTTAATAAGCTGGAAATAGAAGTGACTGAATGTTTCCGCTATCTTCTCCATAAATCAGACCTAGTTCATCGAGTCGTTATTGCTACCCAAGATTTTAGTTTGTCTCTGTATGACCCCCAAGGTCAACCCGTCCCCAAACATCGCTTATCTGCCGGGGAAAAACAACTATTGGCGATCGCTTTTTTGTGGGGTCTGGCGCGGGTTTCTGGTCGCCAGCTTCCTATTGCTATTGATACCCCCCTGGGAAGGCTAGACTCCTCTCACCGCTATAACCTAATTGAACGATATTTTCCCTCCGCCAGCCATCAGGTAATTTTGCTATCTACAGATACAGAAATTGGCGAACCCGAATTAAAAAGCCTCCGACAACAAGAGGCGATCGCCCGTGAATATTTACTTAAATATGACCCCAAACAAGGACACACAACTATTGTACCTGGTTATTTTATCAACAGTTAATTTTTCTGGGTTTGTAGCCAAATTTCTAAACTCACTAATAACCAGAGTTTAATCCCAAATTTTTGATAAGCCGGACTTTGGGGGTTGAAAAGTTCCTTAATAAACTTTTGGTTAATATAAGGGGCGATCGCCGCATTTTTATTGAACAATAATGCCTGGGTGCGTTGTTGCCAATGGTGGTAAAACCACGAACCTACAGGAACCCGCATCCCACTTTTTGGGCGATAAATAATCGAGGCTGGTAATACATCAGTAACCGCTGCTTTTAACACGGCTTTCTCATTAGCAGCAGAGAGTTTATACACCGGTGGAACTTGTAAACTTAGGTCAACAACTCGCTGATCAAATAATGGCGATCGCCCTTCTAAACCCGCCGCCGATGTCATATTACTCACTTTGGTTAAAATATGGTCTGCCCCCTTAAATTTAATATTAATTAGCATCAATCGATTTAAATATTCTTGGGCGGAATTTAAGTCGGGTTCAAATACTGACGGCGCATCTTTTACCTGCTGCCAAATTTCCGGTTTCAGAAGTTCCGGTAAATGGGGATAGCATTTTTTAAAAGACTCTAAATAGGTGGTCAGACGATTGGGAAAATGGTTGTAAATATTCCCATACAGTTCATAGAGTAACATCGGCTTATTTTTCGGACCGCCAAAACAAGGGTCGCCTCCTTCCCCGTTTAAAATAACTCCGACATCCTGTTTGGCTACCTGTCCCAATAAATAGTTAGGAACTGTCAGAGGATCACCAATAGGATCGTCTAAATTTGCCATAGTAATTGCTAGATTATCCCATACAGTTTCTGGCTGGATTTCCAGAATATGATGCTGAGTTTGGCAATGTTCCGCTACTAAATTGGCAAATTCTAATTCGTTGGGATATTCAGCCCCAAAATGGATTGAATAAGTATGGACTTCCTGCTGATGAAATTTACTGGCTAAAGCTGTAATCGCACTAGAGTCTAATCCCCCTGATAAATAAGCGCCTACAGGTTCCCCAATAGGTAGGGATTCTGCCACTACTTGATTAAGAAGCGATCGCAATTTTTGGCTGTAATATTCTAGGGGTTGATCGCGATCGCCTATTTGTTCTTCCGGTTGCCAATAAACTTGTATTTTCCCAGATTTCCCAGGGTCTGACCATTCGTGTATTGTCCCCGGACGTACTTCTTTTACCCCTTCCCAGATGGTTTGTTCTCCCGGAATAAACGCGCAAGAAAGATAGTCTCGTAAAGCTAGATAATCTAATTTTTGGGGATGAAATTTCCCTAGGCTTCTCAGACGAGGTGCTACCCGCAAAATACCTTGATTAATTGTATAGTATAGGTTTCTCCCACCTACAGCATCTCGTGCTAACCACAGTCGCCTTTGGCTTCTGTCCCAAATCACTAGGGCAAATATTCCTTGTAACTGCGACAGGACTTCGGGAATATTATCCCTGTGATCTAAATCGTCTAATAATTGGTCAATATCCCCATTAATTAAACTACTCTCCCCTACTATGACAAATCGCTGCTTTAAGCTGATAATTGGCTGGGTTTGGTAAATCGCAATTGTCTCCTCTTGCCAAGTTATTTCATTCGATGGAGTGATATCATTACCTAAACTTACCCACCAATTTGGCCGGATTTCTGGCTCTGGTAATCTTTGACGATGACGAGGTTTCAAAAGCTGCCAGGATGATAAAAAAGACATATTCAGGGATAGGTGCTGCTCCAAGTTGCATTTTAGCCGAAATTCCTTCGCAGGGGTTGACAAATTGGTGCAATTTGTGGGATTATTTAAGTGTAATGCTTCATAATGGAATTCTAACGGTTTACTAAAAAAATGCCACTATTCCCATTATCTAAAAAGTATAACACAAGTCCGCCCCAAAAGCTACCCCCCCAGAAAAAAAGGCGATTTTTTTAACATTTCTTGACTTTTCTTTACAAAACTTCACAAAATCAGGTTAATAGCAATTTTTGGTTCATCAAAGCGATCGCCCCAAGCATAATCTGATGTTCACATACTTGAATGCGCTGATGGAGAGTTTCGGGAGTATCCTGGGGTAAAACGGGGACAGCGGCTTGCATCAAAATCGGACCGCTATCAACAGCCAACTCGACAAGATGGACGGTACATCCTGTAATTTTAACTCCCGATTCCAAGGCTTGTTCAACGCCACGAATACCGGGAAAACTGGGCAATATAGCGGGGTGTAGGTTAATAATTTGGTGAGGAAAAGCGGCTACCAAAACCTGGGTAGCAATTCGCATCCATCCCGCAAATACAACCAAATCGAGATCATATTGATTGAGGGTATCAACAACCTGCTGATCAAAACTTTCTCTAGTGGGGTAGTCGCGGTGATTAACCAGAATAGTGGGGATATCAAACTTTTCGGCGCGTTGTTTAACCTTAGCCTTGGGGTTATTGTAAACTAAAACCTGTATTTGGGCGTTAAGTTGTCCATCGCGTATTTTTTGGGCAATTACTTCAAAATTACTGCCACTACCGGAAGCCAAAACCCCTAATTTGATGGGTTTTCCGGGAATAAATAGGGGGTCAGGTAAGGGGGGATAAATTAGATAGGGTGTAGAATCAATGGGGTTTTGATAGGGAATCATGGATTTAAGCAATGATATCGCTGCTGTGGCTAGAATAATTCCGGCACTTGAGTAAGTATACGCGAAAGGGGAATAGGTTAGGCGAAATGTTCAACCCAACCTACTACCCAAACTGGGGTAAGATTATGCGATCGCCGAATTATCCCATTGCCAATAGGGCAACTTAGCAGCAGTAGTGCGGATCTGGTCATGATTAGCAATCAACTGACCGCAATTATCCCAACTACCATTAATAAAGGACTGTCGGGAGCCTTCATTCATGTTCACATCAATAGTTAAGTCGCCGCCGTGAACTTTCAGCGTCCCCAGATCCATGATAATTTCAACTTGGGGATTTTGCTGTAATAACTGTTGTAATTGTGTGACCGCCTCTGGTGTAGCGGTGACACAGGGAACTCCGATAGCCACGCAATTACCAAAAAAGATTTCGGCGAAACTTTCCCCGACAATAGCTTGAATACCCCATTTGGCTATAGCTTGGGGAGCGTGTTCTCGGGAGGAACCACAGCCAAAATTTTCATTAACCACCAAGATATTAGCACCTTGATATTGTGGGAGGTCAAAGGGATGATTTCCGTTTAATTGTTGACGGTCATCAGCAAATACTTGTTGTCCCAAACCATCAAAGGTTACACAGCGTAAAAACCGGGCGGGAATGATGCGATCGGTGTCAATATCACCACCAACTAAGGGGATACCGCGTCCTGACACCTTGTGAATTTTACTCATGATTTTTGACTAGGAAGATTCGGATTAGTTAACAAGAGGAAATAAGGAGAGTTCCCCCCTACCCGGTTGCATCAGGTAATGGGGGTACTAATTAACTAGGCTTCGATTAACTTACGAACATCGGCAACTTTTCCGTTAACCGCCGCCGCGACGACCATGGCGGGACTCATTAATAATGTGCGTCCGGTAGAGGAACCTTGACGGCCTTTAAAATTGCGGTTAGAAGAAGATGCACTAATTTGGTTTCCCTGTAACTTGTCAGGGTTCATAGCCAAACACATAGAACACCCGGCTTCTCGCCACTCAAAACCTGCTTCTCGGAAGATTTGATCTAGTCCTTCAGCTTCAGCCGCTTGTTTAACTCTTTCGGAACCGGGAACTACAAAGGCTTTCACCCCTGGGGCGACTTTGCGACCTTGGGCAAATTTAGCCGCCTCCCGTAGGTCGGTTAAGCGTCCGTTGGTGCAACTTCCGATAAAGCAAACATCAACTTTGGTTCCCTCAATGGGAGTTCCGGGGGTAAACTCCATATAGCGGTATGCTTCTGATGCGATCGCCTGATCGCTTGGGGGGAGATTTTCCGGTTTAGGGATGACCTCATCAACGCCAATACCCTGTCCGGGAGTAATTCCCCAAGTGACCGTCGGGGGAATATCAGCAGCATCAAAAGTTACCACATCATCATAAACGGCATCGGCATCACTGCGAATTTGTTGCCACCAGGCGATCGCTTTCTCCCAATTTTCGCCTTTGGGGGCAAAATCGCGGTCTTTGAGATAGTCAAAAGTGACTTGATCGGGGTTAACGTAACCACAACGCGCGCCACCTTCAATAGACATATTACAAACAGTCATCCGTTCTTCCATTGACATGGCTTCAATGGTGGTTCCGGCGTATTCGTAAGCATAACCCACGCCGCCTTTAACTCCCAATTGTCGAATCACATGGAGGGTGACATCTTTGGCGTAGACACCTGGGGGGAGTTGGCCGTTAATTTCAATGCGGCGAACTTTGAGTTTTGATAAGGCTAGGGTTTGGGAAGCGAGAACATCCCGAACTTGGGAAGTACCGATACCAAAAGCGATCGCCCCAAAAGCGCCGTGGGTGGAGGTGTGGGAGTCTCCACAGGCGATCGTCATTCCCGGTTGAGTTAGGCCTTGTTCCGGTGCGATCACATGGACAATGCCTTGATTACCGGAACCGATGTTATAAAATCGGATCTTGTGTTCCGCACAGCTTTTTTCTAAGGCTTGCATCATCTCCTCAGCCAGGACATCCACGAAGGGACGAGCTTGATTTTCCGTGGGGACGATATGATCCACCGTAGCCACGGTGCGTTCTGGAAATAGGACTTTCAATTGGCGATCGCGTAACATCGCGAAAGCCTGGGGACTTGTCACCTCATGGATCAGGTGTAGACCAATGAAGAGTTGAGTCTCACCGGATGGTAGGGTTCCCACTGTATGGAGGTCCCAAACTTTATCAAATAGTGTTCCTTTGCTCATAAAACCATCGGTTAATCGGCGTATCGAACGCGCTGATATATCTGCCCCATTTTAACCTGTTTGGGAACTGTGGTAAAGCGGGGCGACGGATCGACCCCCTCAAATGCCCGAATTTCCCAACTATCTTAGGTTTTAGCCCCCGATCACTTTTCCGATTTGCTATAATAAGAGATAACAAAAGAGCGCCCTCCCCCCTTGATTCTGGATAGAGCGCTCAGTCCCCAATATTTTGATCACAAGGGTATAATACCACAATGAGTAAAAGCGCGATCGCCACCGCTGCTAACAGCGGGTTGGGGTTTTATTCTTCCCCTTTGGTAGAGCCAGAAACCCCAAAAATTTCCCCTCTCATTTCTCAATCCATCAAACTCGAAAATATTGATACTATCGGCTCCGGCAATACCCCGCGACTGGTTTATCACACTTCTGCGGGTCGTTGCAGTCGTCTCGTATCTAAAGCTGATTTTGCTAGGATTTGGTCTTGTTTTCTGTCAATTCGAGGCGTAAAACATTCCCGGATTTTGGAGATTAACATCACCGACCACAGCTTAATTATCCAGACCAATCAAGGCACGGTTGCCGTCGATAAAAACCAGGCTAAAATGTTCCTATCTCGCTATAATCGAGTAGCCCTAGAACCTCTACAAGTGCGCCTAATTCCCCAAGGTGCAGTAGTTTGGAACCCCGATCATCATACCCTATCCTTAGTAAAATCGGGAGGATGTACCTGTGAAGATTGGCGGTATCGGCAAACCATTTGTAAACATCAAATTGCTGCCCAATTGTGTCAGATGCCATCTGATTAATTAAATTAATATCCCCCAGAAGTTCCAAAAATGACTATTGGGGGATTTTTTATGATATAATTAACTGGGGTTTCGGATGCTTTCTACTAATGCCGAATAATCCAGGTCGCTCAAATCTAAATTGGTGATTGCCTGTGCAATTATCTCTTGCACCCCCGATAATCCGGCCACATTTAACTGAGAGGCGATCGCCTCATTTATAAACAAGTTAGTATCCTTTAACAAGTGCTTAGTCGGAAAATTGGGATCGGCATAATTCCCATCAATCATGCGTTGTAGCTTTTTATCAAACGTCGGCGCATATAACGCACTATCCCGGAGAATTTTCATAAAAATTTCAACATCTGCACCCTGACGCTGAATAAAGCTGAGACTCAAGCCAAAGGCCGCCGTGAGGGACGCAATTAGTTGATTTAGGGCTAATTTCACCGCAGCCGCCGCACCGACCTCCCCAATTAGCATCGCCTCCCCCAGGGGTGCAAGGACTTTTTCCCACCGTTGCAACTGTTCGCCAGTCCCCCCCACCATGATCTGAAGTGTACCGGATTTGACCTGGGGAATACTACCCAAAACCGGAGCCTCCATATACTCCCCCCCCACAGCAACGATTTTGTCTCTGATGGCTTGGCTTTCCCGTGGGCCAATAGTACCCATTTGGATGGCCGCGCGACCCTGCCAGTGTGGAAGAATATCAGCGGATAGTACCATGTTTTCAATGGCGGGCGCATCTGCTAACATCAAAATAGTGCAATCACAAGGGGCGATCGCATCTTTTACCGATGAGGCGATCGCTACTCCCCTATCCTCAAGAGGCTGTAATTTAGCCGCAGTGCGGTTATAGGCTACCACATCTAACCCCGCCTCCAATAGTCGCAGGGCGATCGCCTCTCCCATAAGTCCAGTTCCAATTAATCCAACTTTCATGAGCATCAATAACTTATTTGCAGTTATTGTATATCTTAATGATTGCCCAATTATTCCCATCAGACATTAACCAATAACCTTGGGAAAACTCTGGGATTATAGAGTACAATATTGGTAAGTGCTGAAAGCAGATTTTGCCAAGGATCACCCCTAACCCATAATTATCATATAAATAGGCAAATAGAACTCACGAGGAAGATGGTCAAGATTTAATCATGTCTAACCTATTTAATTCTGCTAGTTCCCCCGCTATTATTGAAGCTGTCGAAAAGCTGGGATATCGCGTCAGTAGTGCTGATGTCGCCATTCAAGCTGGACTTGAAGTTAATCTGGCTCAACAGCAACTTTTAGCCTTAGCATCAGAAGCCGGAGGACATCTACAAGTATCTGAGTCTGGGGATATTGCCTTCCTATTTCCCCAGAATTTTCGCGCTGTCATGCGAAATCGATATTGGCGGTTAAGAGTTTATGAATGGTGGCAAAAAGTTTGGCGAATACTATTTTATCTAATTCGCATTTCCTTTGGGATTATGTTATTGGTGTCCATAGTCCTAATTTTTATAACCATTGCAGCGATTGTATTTTTTGGCGATTCTAACCGTAGCGGTGGCGGCGGTGGCGGCGGTGGCGGCGGTTCCCGTGGTCGCGGCATTATTTTTATTCCCCACTTTTGGTTTCACCCTAACTCCCTCTCATTTCTGAGTTGGGATAATGGCAATTATTATCGTCGCCAACAGAAGATTGCCAATAAACTGAAAAAAGAGAAAATGAACTTCTTTGAAGTCGTCTTTTCTTTCCTGTTTGGAGATGGCAACCCTAACTATAATTTAGAAGCACAGCGTTGGCAGGCGATCGCCACAGTAATTCGGAACAATCAAGGTGCAGTAGTAGCTGAACAAATTGCCCCTTATTTGGATAATTTGGGTAACGCCTATTCCCAGGAATTTGAGGACTATATGCTGCCAGTTTTAACTAGGTTTAACGGACAGCCAGAAGTGAGTCCCGAAGGACAGTTAGTATATCATTTTCCCGAATTACAAACCACTGCAACTCAATATCGACCCCAACCCGTCCCCGCCTACCTCAAAGAAAATAATTGGAAGTTTAGCAATGCTACTTCTAATCAGTTAATGTTAGCAGCGGGTTTAGGTGCGGTTAATTTCGTCGGCGCATTGATTTTAGGTCATTTACTAGAAGATGGCGCAATGGCAGCGCAAATGGGTGGCTTAGTCGCATTTGTGGAGATGATTTATCCCCTACTTTTTGCCTATGGTGCGGGTTTTCTGATTGTACCTTTAATCAGATATTTTTGGGTACAGTGGCGCAATGGTAAAATGGCTGTGCGTAATGAATACCGCCAGTCTCATGCGATCGCCTTAAATCAAGCTGATGATACCGTTCAACAAAAGTTAAAATATGCGCGTAAATTCGCCGCCGAAACCGTCATTAGCAATCAAGATTTGGCTTATACCACAGAAACAGATCTGGTTGACCAAGAAGCTGCTAACGCTGATAAAATTGATGAGGAATGGCAGAAACGTCTGAATCAATCTGATGGTAAATTAAGCTAAACTCTAGTTTAAAATAGATTCCGAAAACATGATCTCAAATGCCTGACGACGTTTTCTGGGTGCATCAGGTGTTAGGTAACTCCAGAGTGTTTCCCAGTAAAAAAAGGAGACACCATCTAAATGGCGATCGCGTACTTCTTGCACCTGTGCTTCAATCTCCTTAATCTCCACAGGATTATGCAAAGTACCGCTTAAAATACCGATAACCAGGGGGACTTTTTGTTGAGTCGTAATCAGCGAATGGTGTTCAAGTTCTTGGATAAATCCTTCTAAGCTATTGCGATAAACTTGTAAGACCACTTCATCTATCCAGCCACGATTTACCCAAGTTAACCAATCTTGTAAATAGACATTATAGGTAAATTCGTAGGGATTAGGAGATAGGGAAACAATACAATCAGGTTTCGTGGCTTTAATAGTTTTAACTAAATGTTCAATAAAGTCAGTAATTTTGTTAGAACGCCACCGCCGCCATTCCGGGTCTTGGGGATTATCAGGGGGATATTTTCCCTGATGTTCCTGTCTGTAGAGGCTGACCGTATAGGGGTCATAACCAAACTCAACCGGAATACCGAAATGATCATCAAGTTGAATACCATCTATATTGTATTTCATCACCACTTCTATGATTAAATCTTCCAGAAATCTCTGCACTCCTGGATGTAAAGGATTTAGCCAAACATTGCGAATCGGACTTAATAGCAACAGCCTCCGAATTAGATTAAATAATCTGGCATTAACCGACTCTGGTTCCGTGGTATATCTAGGAAGTATTAGCCTACCATCTTTGGTGGTTGTTACCCATTCGGGATGTCTCTTAACTAACTGAGAATTGATGGGAGCCATAAAACCATATTCTAACCAGGGAATTACTCGTAAACCCCGATTATGTCCTTCGATGACAATTTCCGACAGAATATCTCGTCCTAGTCGGCTGATATGTAGTAGAGAATCTTGTGATTTTCCGGTGACTCTGCGACTGACAGCACTCTGAAAAAATGTCGTGCCTCGGTTCCAAATTACTGGGTAAACTGTGTTAAAATTCAGAGCAGATAGTTGGTCAAGTGCGCGGTTAATTCCCCAGGGAACAAACAGGACTCCGCTGCTAACATTGGTTATCCATACTCCCCGAATTTCCTGTTCCGCACTAACTGCAGTTTGGTGTATGGTGACAGGCGGAATTGCGGCTATGGTTAATCCACAGGTTATTAAAATTATCAGGATTACCCGGATTAAAGATTTAGACAAATTTAGGGGTTTCACAGATTTGATAATTTTAGGCATTCAAGGGGTGGTGATTTAACCGAAACTTGAAGAAGCAAAGATAGCGATATCTGTAGATGTTCTGCTATCAATTGTGCTATCACTACTGGTGGTGTCATCTGACCACTTGGTAGAGTTTAAGTTAAATTGTCGGCTGAGAATTTGTAAGAGTTTGGCTGGGGGTAATGATTCTAATTCGACAAAATTTCCGGCTTCTAACCATGCTATTTCTTCCGGTGACAGGGTGGTGCGAATTTCTGGGGATATGGCTGGTGATTGTGTCTCTGATGTGTCAGAATGACGGATAAAGAAACCTTTACTATTTAACACCTGTTGGGGTGTTAAACCTACGTCATAAATAGGTATAGTAGTGTTTTGAAACCATTGAGGGGTATTCCGCAAATGATGGGTTAAGGAGACACCCCGAGTAGTAGCATCATGGACGGCATAAACTACTAATTCGGGATTGCGTTTAGCCATTTCTAAGATGGTGGAAAAAATGCTTTGAGGATATCCGGTAATACTGACAATTGCACAACTATGGTTGAAGTGAAAGTTATTGGCAATTAAAAATTGAGCGATCGCCGAATTATCACAGACCATAAGGCGATCGAAACTATAGGAGGTAATGTCAGGAGTAAGTACAGCATTACTCTCTGATTGTTTGGGAGATGGTAAGAGTTTACCTATAGGACCATTAACTGCACTCCAGCTATTTAACCAACTATCTAATTGTGTTGATGCGAGCGGAAATTTGTCAATAGCATGACTAAGCATTTGACGACGACTCTCTCCTACATATATCATAAATAAACCCAGACCTACACTCAGTAGGAAAATTATAAATCTGATATTGTTGGGATTGATCATCAGCAATATTACTGATGCAAATATCTCAAATAAACCGATAAATTGCAAAAATCTCGCCTGTTGTTTACGCAATGATACGGGTTGATTTTCTGACTTTATTTGTGCCGACAATATCATCAAAGTCATGAACGAAACTAGAAGTGGCACAGAAAATAAAATAGTTACCCAAAAATATATAATCAGGAATAGTATGGCGTATGGATAGATAGCAAACTTATTTTTTTTGCCTAATTTTCGTTCAAAAAAGTAGATTAATTGTTTTTTGGTGAATAAAAGATTCTCCGGACCTGAAACTGATTCAATAGATTTCTGAAAGCCGGGATCACTAAAGGGAGAACCTGTTTTAGGTTCAAATACAAATTGATGTCCGCAACTTTTACATCTGCCACTATAAGCGGTGCGTTCTTTAAAGTTATTTTCGATACCGCAATTGATACACTTCATAATCTAATTTGTTGGTGATTAAAACTTGCAGCCAATTGATTTTAGCTTAAATATCTACCTGCTGGGTTAAGAGAATATTATAATCTTCCCGTTGGCGAATTAACTGATGTTTTCCCTGTTGTAGTAGGACCTCCGCTGGTCGAGGTCGGTGCAGAAAGTGAGATGACATGGCGTAACCATAAGCGCCACAGTCTAAAATAGCTAGGATATCTCCCCGTTTAAGTTGAGGAAGTTGGCGATTTTTTCCCAGGTAGTCGCGGGAGTAGGTTGTATTTCCACAAACATCAGTAATATAATGGTTGGGTGTATCAGAAAATGATACAATTTCTCGATAATTTCCATAGACTGAGGGGACGGATAAATTAGCCACTGTGGTATCAACTCCCACTATCTGTTTTGGGGGTTGCCATTTAGTTGAGACTACTTGAGTTAATAGGGTTCCACAGGAGGCGATCGCCGACCTTCCCGGTTCAATAATTAAATCAATTTCTCGGTTAATTTCTCGGTTAATTTGAGTAAGTTCCGCCGTGATTTGTTGTCCGAAAAAATGCCAATCAAAGGCTGATTTTTGGTGTTGATAGGGGTAGCCAAAACCACCGCCAAAGTCCAGATATTGCCAATCTGGTAACTGTTGACCGATAGCTAACAGGGGTTTAATCACCTGAGTAAAAGAGGAAGTTGCATTAGTGCCAGTGCCGCGATAAAAATGGAGTCCGGTAATTTTTAAGCCAGCGGATGCGGCTATTTTGATGGCTTCTGGAAATTCCTGGGGATTAACACCAATGCGACTATCGCCATTAATTTCCGGCAGATTTAGCCGAAATCCTAACTTAGGTAAAAAATCGAGTTTTAGTTGTTGGAAAACTTCCCCAAATAGCTGGAGTTGGTCGAGACTGTCTAAATTATAGGTAGTGATTCCCCAGTTTAATAATAATTGAAACTCCCGGTGATTTAAATTACTGCCACTATACACTATTTGCTGGGGATGAAAGCCAGCCTTGAGTCCTAAAAATGCGTCTCCTGGTGTATTGGCATGGAGTCCCCAGTTAGCCTGTTGAAAAATCTTGAGTAAGGCAATATTGCCATTAGTGACACTAGCGAATTTAAAGCGAGTTTTAGGATAGTTAACCGCCCCACCAATATGGTTAATTGTATCCTGGAGAATATCAGCATTATACACATACAGAGGGGAGCCATATATATCTAGTAATTTTTTCGCCAAGTCGGTAGAAAATGGCAACTTTTGAGACAGTTTAGGGTTGATTTTTTTGGCTTCAGTGATATTCATGAATTGTTAATGTTATTTAACTGCTGTTATTTAACGGTAAATTCTGATTGGCTTAAAATGCGATCGCCTAAAAACATTTCCACCTGCCAATTTCCTGGTGGTGAAGTGGGACCCAACTGATGCCGACAGCGGGTATTCCAGACATCACTATCAATTGTACGAGTTTGATAGCGATTTTGATGGGCAAGTTGACCATTAGGATTAATCCAATTACATCCTAATTCTAGTTGACGACCCTTGGGAGTTTGTTGTAACCTAACTTGGTAGTAAACTGTGGGGGAGTTCTGGCGGTCTATGATGTCAAAATGACTAACCCGGTCGAATCGTTCTAAAGTCAAACGACTTTGATTTGGGTTAGCATAAACTTGGGCGATCGCCTGTTGTTGTTGATCAAACCATAGGGAACCGCCGCCGACAATAGCCACAGCAGCTAATCCCAATCCTACCATTAAGATTCGGTTTCGCTTGGTTTCCGCCGCCAAGACTTCCCGACGGCGAACCTGCATCAGCGCCTGATCAAGATTTTCAGTAGGTAAATTTAATTCCTCCAGAATTTCTTGGACTTGTTGGCGATCGAGTTCAGTTTCCTGAATTTGGGATAGGCGTTCAACTTCAGCAATCACCTGATCTAACTGTTGTTGAGTAAGTTTATTATTCATGTTGTCGGGTAAAATTCAGCTCAAACAATCGAAAATTCATATCTGATTACAACTTCAATTGACAATTAGCAAATTCCAGAGACTTAACAACTGATATCCTAAACAAATAGTATTAATATCTGTGGCATCCTTGAAACAATCATCAAGTTACTGGCAACTATTGCCCTATGTTCGTCCCCAGTCGCGAACCATCGCCAAGGCCCTAACCTGTACCCTAGTTTTTACCGCATTTTGGCCGCTATTAGCTTGGCTAATGGGTCAAATAGCCGGATATATTGGTCGGGGGGATGTAGAAGCGATCGCCCAAATTGCTGGGGTTGCTGCCATTATATTTCTAATTCGGGGAACTGTCCAATACGGTCAGGATACCCTGATGGCTAAAGCAGCCCTAAGCATCGCCCTAGACCTGCGAAAACAAGTATATACTCATCTTCATCGGCTAAATGTTGGTTACTTTGAAACCGCCAAAACGGGAGATTTATCCTATCGTCTCACGGAAGATATAGATAAAATTGGCGAAGTCATTAACAAATTATTTCATCAATTTATCCCCTGCATTTTGCAGTTAATAGTCGTCCTAGGCTATATGCTTTACCTGAACTGGAAACTTACCCTAGCCACCCTAATTATTGCCCCTCTGATGGCGCTATTAATTGGCTGGTTTGGGGAAAAACTGCTAACCTTTACCCGCCAAAGTCAATCCCGTATTTCTAACCTTTCTGCCCTATTAACCGAGGTATTTAGCGGCATCCGTTTAGTGCAAGCCTTCGCCGCCGAAGATTACGAAATCTCTCGATTTTCCCTAGAAGCAGAACACAACCGACAGGCGAAATTTTTGGCGGAAAGAATTAAGGCATTACAGTTCGTAGTAGTCGGCTTTTTGGAAGCGATGAGTGTAGTGTTTTTATTTTTCCTAGGAGGCTGGCAAATCTCCCAAGGTCAGCTAACGGGAACAGGTTTTATCAGTTATGTTACAGCCGTAGCTTTATTGATTGACCCCATTTCTTTAACCACCAGTAATTATAGTGACTTCAAACAGGGAGAAGCCTCCTGCGATCGCATTTTTGAACTGTTCGCCATTCAGCCCAATGTCATAGAAAAACCTGATGCGATCGCCCTTCCCCACGTCAAAGGAAAAGTTGAATATCGTCATGTCAGCTTTACCTATCCCACCTTGAGCCAAAACAGCCATAATCACCGCCAAGATTCTGCCCCTAATCAGCCCGTTCTCGTCGATTTTAATCTCTTAGTAGAACCCGGGCAAATGGTAGCCTTAGTCGGCGCGTCAGGAGCCGGAAAAAGCACAATTGTCAGCCTCCTACCTAGATTTTACGATCGCCAACAGGGTCAAATTCTGATAGACGATATAGACATCCAAAATGTCACCCTTCCCAGTCTCCGTAGACAAATTGGCATAGTACCCCAGGAAGTCACATTATTTTCTGGTAATATTGCCCAAAACATTGCCTTTGGTCAAACTGATTATGATATTGAACAGGTAAAAACCGCCGCCCAAATCGCTAACGCCCATGATTTTATCAGCCAATTTCCCGAAGGTTATCAAACCATAGTAGGGGAACGGGGAGTTAACTTATCCGGTGGACAAAGACAAAGAATTGCCATAGCCAGAGCAGTCTTATTAAACCCCAGAATCCTAATTTTAGATGAAGCGACATCATCCCTAGATTCCGAATCAGAAACCCTAATTCAACAAGCCTTAGAAAGACTCATGCGGGGGCGAACGGTTTTTATTATCGCCCACCGATTAGCTACCGTCCGCCGATCCGATCGCATTTTAGTAGTGGAACATGGTACAATTACCGAATCCGGGACTCATACTGAATTATTAGCACTTGGTGGTCGTTATGCTTATTTCTATTCCCAGCAATTTAGCAGTTAGACAATTACCGAACACTACCCCTAGACTCATCTCCGCCATTCTCGCGCTATGCAACCATCCCCATGGAGAATAGCAACAATTAACGGAAATTAGATCAAGTCTGTGGTAAATAGCTATTAATCTTGATAAAATTTGAGCGGGAGGCATTGTCGGGACTTTTCCCATAATCTCTGGCTCTGTACCCCAGGCGCAAAGCCTACCGACCTAAACAATTAATCGCGATCGCAATGGATGAAAATCTTCAGCAAGCCTACTACGAAATTGTTTACAGTTTGCTTGTCTACTCTCCAGAGAAATCTCTGCAAGTCCTCCAAGCCAATATGGCTGTAATTGACGAGGATTTTGTGCCATTTGTACAGGAAGTTTGCCAAGTTCTGGCAGATCGCAATTGTGAAGAAGATGCCCAACGATTAACAGAAATAGCCACTAAAATTCAAGAGTTTGGCAATGTCTCCACCCTCATTCAGCAGAAAATGCCAGCGCCTCCACCCCAGGAAGTAGCTAAACCTGTACCAGCAGTCGCCAGCACAGCATCCCCCCAAGTTTCTGAACAACCAAAAGCCGAATTACCCGCCCTAACTCCTGAACAAATTACAGCTAAACAATCCCAAGCTGAGGAACTTTTCAAACAGGGAGTTCAACAGTTCCAAAATAATGACTTCCAAGCAGCGTTTAAATCTTGGCAAGAAGCCCTAATTCTTTATCAGCAAGTCAATAACCATCGTGGGGCGATTAATTGTTTAGGTAAATTAGGTAATATCTATCATTCTTTAGGGCAATATGAACAAGCTATATCCGCCCATCAACAGTGTTTAGCTGTAGCCAGAAAAACTCAATATCCCCAGGGAGAAGCCAACGCCTACAGCAGTCTCGCCCATGTTTGCTATGCTATTGGTCAACATGATCAAGCCTTGTTTGGCTATCAGCAGGCTTTAGAAATAACCCAAAAAATTAACTATCGTTTCGGCGAGGTAAATGTGCTGGGTTCTTTGGGTCAATTATACTCAACTTTAGGGCGCTACGAAGAAGCGATCGCCCATACCAAACAAGCCGCCGAAAAAGCCGAGGAACTAGGTTATAAATTCGGAGAAACCAGCTTTTTAGCTAGTTTGGGGAGTGCATATACTGCCATAAAACAGTATGATAACGCCACCGCAACCCACCATCAAGCCCTCAAAATTGCCCGCAGTATTAATTATAGTTTTGGGGTGGCGAATAGTCTGAGTAATATCGGGATGACCTATCAAATTAAAGGAGATTTAGAGCAGGCGATCGCCTACCATAAACAGCATCTAGAGTTAACCCAAAAAATTCAGTCAACCCAAGGACAAATAATCGCTTTACTCAATTTAGGCGACACCTATTATCGCCAAGGAGAAGGACAGAATGCCATTGACAACTATCAACAAGCCTTAGCGATCGCCAGAGAAACCGGAGATTTGCGCCAAGAAGTCAAAGCACTTAATAATTTAGGTCAGACATACCAAGCTATTAAAGACTTTGATAATGCGATTCAAGCCTTTGAACAAAGTTTAGAAAAAACCACCCCCTTGACCCTTCCTATGCACTGTTTACTAGCAGCCAGACATCTGGGGGATATCGGATTTTCGCAGCAAAACTGGTCCTTGGCTATAGCAGGTTATAGTCGCGCTATTGAAACTGTAGAAACCAGTTACACAAATATTATTCCCACCACTCATCGCCAGGAAGTTACTAGGGAAGTCGCCGGGTTATATAGTCGCATGGTGCAGACCTGTATTAATGCTGATCAGCAACAGTTAGCTTTTGAATATGGGGAACGTTTCCGCATTCAACATTTAGTCCGCTTGCTGTCCAATAATTATGCCGGAATAGATCAACAATTAACCGAACTTGTCGAAAAATATCAACGGCTTCATCAGCAAATTGACACTCTCCATTTTCGCCGTCAGTCTGATGAAATGAAACAGTTTGCAGCAGCAGGAATTAGGATGAATAGTATTGCTATATTCCGGGCGGAAACAGCTACACTCAATGGTTTGGATACTCAAACTGACCAATTGATTAATCAGATACGCTCCCTAGACCCCTTCCTGGCTGGTCTGCTGCGAGTTGAACCGTGGAGTCAAGAAATCCTACAGAATTTCATACATTCTCGAACGGCTTTATTGAGTTTCTATACATCCGACAAATGTGCCTATATTTTTATAGTAAAACAGGGAAGTAATGATGATGCTTGGTCATCGACAAACACCCTAGAGATTGCCCTGCATATATGTCCTGATCAATCAGGGGAAAACTTAGAAACTTGGTTGACTAATTACTGGCTAAAATTGGATATAGACAGCCCAACAAATAGCCGCGATCGCATGAAAGGGATGTTAGCAGAATTGGCTCAACGTCTGGATATTGACCGCCTAATTAGTGAACATCTTGTGGAAGTTGACGAACTGCTAATTATTCCGAATTTAGTCTTACATCGCTGTTCCTTTGTGGCTTTACCAATTGCTGGCGGCGAGGAATTTTTAGGCGATCGCTTCCGGGTCAGAATCGCCCCCAGTAGCCATATTCTCAATTTATCCAGTCAAGTTAGAGAAACCCGCCAGTCTCAGCCTCATTCTCAGATAACAGCATTAAACACCTCAACCCCATGGGGATTAATTGGCAATTCTCAACCTACCTCACTACTAGCAACTTATGAATGTGCAGCCTTAGCCCAACGCTATTCTATCCCCTCAGAACAGTTGCTAAATGACCAGATTAATCTCAATCAGTATCAAAAGTTACTGAAATCTGCCCAGGTTTTATATATCGGAAATCCCATTACCTTTAATATCGACAATCCCCTATCTTCTCAACTCAATTTAGGCACAGAATCCATATCTCTCCAAGACTTGTTCAATATGCGATCGCCCCAACTCCTAGAAGTATTCATTTCCCGCTGTCGGACCTGTACAACAGCTTCCGACCCAAACCGCAACCCTTCCCCAATAGATCAACAATTCATCAACTTTAGTAGTGCCTTTTTGGGTATGGGAGCCACAACAGTTATTTATCCCCTATGGTCAGCCGGAGAAATTCCCACCACCCTCTTTAGCCAATTCTACTATCAATATCGTCAAGAATTAAGCCCCCTAGAAGCCCTCAAACAGGCTCAAATTAGACTCAGAAGTTTAACCAAAACCGAGTTAATGGCAACTTACCAGCCCGAATTAGAGAGCTATTTTGAACAGATAACATCTCAGGAAAACCTCAAACAAATTAATGACCAAAAAACCATTTTAGCCAGCTTCAACTTACAAGATTTTCCTTTTGCTAACCCCTACTACTGGGCTGCATTTACCTTAGCTGGGTTGGGGTAATATAAATACCTAATTATAAGATATAGCCGACCTTCCCTGAAACCCTCCTCTAATTCAGCTATCTAGCCGACTTTACCGACACAGGACACAATCAAGATTCTTTTGATCCTCATCCGGACTGAGAATCAACCCATAGAAAAATGAATTATAGCACTTGGATTAGGGGAGACCGATAATGCACGATATTAATCCCACAGTTAACTTCAGCGCCACCGGGATGGCGGCCGAGATTTCCTCAGAGGATATGCGATCGCTTTTATATAAGATTGAAGCAGAACTTCACAAAAGCGAGGTTTATCAGATTGCTCTGCAAAGCCTCCAAAAAATGTTAGGGGAAGCCGCCACTAAAGCTGAAATAGTCATCAAAGCAGTTGGTAGAGAGGCGATCCAGCTTTCTGTTAAACAGTTAATCCGACAGCAGAGAATGATGTTGGTCAGTGCTGATCAAACCGTCATTGTTCCACCCCCACAGCCGAGCGTCCATTCTCCAACACCTGAGACCACATCTGAAACCCCCTCATCCCCATCAACCGTAGAAGTATCTACTAAAAAACCCAAACCGCCAACAGATAATTCTCCCTTATCCTCACCAGAGGATCACGACAACTCCCATAGCCAATTAAAAACCCCTCAAAAACATTCCACCCCCAAACCTAAGACCACCACAGCCAAGAAGAAAAAACCCAAAAAACTCACCCCCGCACAACAGGCCGAAAAATCCCAAAAAAGGCGGGAAGTTTGCCTGTGTCAAATCGGCAAAAAATTACAAAAAACTCGCGCCGAGCATGGCATCACCTTACAGGAAGTTCATCATCATACTCTCATCCCAGTTAAAGTTATACAAGCGATCGAAAAAGGTCAAATCGATCGCCTACCCGAAGATATCTATTTGAGGGGGTTTATATGTCGTTTAGGTAATGCTCTCGGACTGAACGGCAGTGCTTTAGCCGGATTCCTACCCACTCCCAGTCCTGACCCTACCCTAGTTCGTTCTTGGTCAAAAATTGAATTAGACTCTAGGTTTTATCTGAATTCGGTTCACCTATATTTAGGTTATACTGCCATTTTAGCAGCTTCCCTCGGTGGCATTGCTTGGATAGCTGATCAACCCCTCCCAGAAACTGAATTACCGCCGGATCTACCTGAGACTAAACCCGATAGTAAATCTGAATCCGAAGCCAAATCCGCCGTACCAGGTTTAAAAAACCATCAGCAAGGCATTATTTTAGGAGCAGATATTGCCCCACCAGAAAGAATCTCCCCAGAATTAATCCCACAGGAATTAATTAGCATGGAGTTAAGCAACTTTATGAATAACCCCTAACGGTTGTAATAAGAGTGACTTTTACGCAAATATTTATATTGATCAGGGTCTTTAGATCCCTTCGTCACGGGATGAGTAGCTGTCGTCGCAGTTTTGTGTTCCTCCTCATCCCTTACCAAGGGAGTCGAACTTCTCAACAAATCCCGTTGAACAGCAACCAAAGCCTGACGCACTGCTATTTTCACCTGCTCATAACAGTCCTCAGTCCCCCGCCGCTTTTGATGTAGCCATCCTTCTCTACTACAAGCATACAGAGGTGGTAAACGGTTTAAAGCATAGGTTTCTACCTCCACCCGTTTAATATATTGAGTTAGCCGAGGAGACATAGAAACTAACTGTCGTCGGACTTCCTCAGACACCAGATCTTCCATAACATTATGGTATTTTCTGGATTTAATGGTTTCCATAATCTCAATCCCCCAAAATCTACAAAAACCCGGATTAGCCATAACTCCACCGGGCTGAATATTTTTTAAATAAGCAAAGTCGCCTATTCAATACTTTCAGAGTCTATTATTAACTATTACAGCACTTTGATCGCGAAACGTCCAGATCCTGAATAGTCCTATTTTAACACTAAATCTGTTAAGTCCTCCAGGGTTTGCAGTTCACTATCCCCCGCCAAATAGCCAATACCTCGGTGTAAATGTAGGCGAAATTGTTGTTCGAGGGTTTCCGGCGAAGTTCCCAAGCCATCCTCATAACAGCGTTGCTTGAGAGCAATTGTTAAAATATTAGACATATCACCCGCAAACACCCGCCAGGTTAGTTCCACATTACTATAATTAGCGATCGGCACCGGAGAAGGAGGGCTCGACTCCCCCAGAGAACGACAGAAACCCCAGCGACATAAAATATTCCATTGGTCAATTTTAGTGATTCGTTTGAGTTTAATCAATTGGTCTTTAGCCGTTTCCGATAGGCGAAAACGCTCAACTGGTGGTTCCATAATCTCAGTAACTCTCTAACAGTTTCTGTTAAAATTTATACATCATTTCTGATGCAACCTACAGTATTGCTACCAAATAAATTCGCCTTTTCAAGTTTAGCATTGGTTAAATCAGCCCCACTTAAATTAGCATGACGAATTAAAGTAAAACTCAAATCAGCACCAGTAAATTTAGCATTACTTAAATCAGCGCGAGTCAAATCAGCACCCTTTAAATTACTCTGACTTAGATTAGCGCCCTGTAAGCAAGCACTGCGTAAACGACTTTGGCTGAGGTCAACTCTGATTAACTGAGTATCCCGTAAATCGCTACGGTTTAAATTCACTCGTCTCAGGTTCGCTCCATTAAAATTACCTTCTGTAATATTAGCTTGATAAAAGTTGGCTCTGTGTAAGTTAGCACCCTTGAAATTAGCACCCTGTAAGTCTGCACCCCTGAGATCAGCACCTTCTAAATGTGCGCCTTCTAAATTACCGCCTCGTAGGTTCGCATTGCGTAAATTAACTCCCCGTAGATTAGCATGAGCTAAATTAGCCTGGTTTAACTTAGCTGATTCTAAATTCCCATTACTTAGATCGGCACCCTGTAGGTCACAGCCTTCTAAACTGGCTGCCATAAAATTAGCCTTAATTAAACAAGCCGATCGCAAATTCGCTCGTTGTAACTGAGCAGTTGTTAGACTCGCATAACTCAGATTCACATCTTCAAGATCCGCACGTCTTAGGTCTGTTTTTACCAAACTCGCCTCTTGCATATTAGCTCCCTTCAGATTAGCAACAGCTAATTTAGAACCGTTGAGAATAGCATGGCTCAGGTTCGCTTTGGCTAAATTTACCAGTCGCAAATCTAGTTGAATTAAACTCATTCCTTTGAGGTTTTTTTCGCGCATATCTGCACCTTTAAAATCTATGGCTTTGAGGTTCACCCCTTTCAAGTTTTTCTGGCGCAGGTCTTGTCCTTGGAACTGAGAAAATAGCCGAGATGTTTCTAGATCGGTCGGGGCTGGTAATGTGCCATCATCAGATTTAATCGAGACTAAATTATACTGTATATTTTCGGTGAACAAAGTAGATACTAAGTTGAAAACCTCTAAAAAATGGATGACAATTTTACATTGCTGTTCATCGGAATTTTGATAATAATTAATAATCCGAGAAATACACAAATCCAGATGCTCTCGACTGTTGGCAGAAATTAAAACTACTTTCATTAAAATAATTGCTAATGTCAAATGAGTGGCGTGCTTCATTGACAAAGTGAAATTAGGGGAAGGATTACCATTACTCCCAATTGTCAAAAATTCCAGTGTCTGATTACAAACTATCTGGATCATATTGCCATTAATCTGACGATCGCTCCATTGGTTGCCTAAATCATTTAGCATTTTATCTAGGCGGGAACTAATCACATTAAAGGGATGTTTGGAGTCAAAATTTAAAATCAAATAATCATAAAACTTATGTTTAAATTCTCGGTATTTTAAGGCTTCTACCTCTTGTAAAAATTGGTCGGCTTTGATTTTGCTTTTCGAGACACTTTGAGTAGAAATTGCCTTTTTAATTAAAGTAATAACTTCCGAACCAAGATGGGTAGGATTTTTTAAATCATTCTGGGGATAATTGGAAGACTCAGAACGGGATAAATACATAGCTAATTCAAACTTGTATATGTCCCGGAGTTTTTGTGATAAATTTCTCGCTACTTCTCGATGTTCCCAAGAGTTTTCAGGGTTAGCATATTGAGAAACTAATAAATAGGTTTTATAGCGATCGCTCCAATTCTGACTAACCGTTACCTGGGTGACAGCCTTAATATCTTGATAATCAGAACTATTTAAAAATTGAATTAACCAATTATGTAAACAAATATGTTCTTCATCACCCCCAAACTCCTGCTCTCTAACTTCATTCAGCTTGGTAATTAGTTTTTGTACACACTCAGAATATCTCCCTACATACCAGTTATTGATTAAAATATAACAAGTGCGCTTGATTAATTCTTGAAATTTTTGCTGTTGATTTTTAGCAATCAGATACTGAAAACTTTGTTTAATTTCCCTGTCAATCGGGCCAGCAAATTTCAGAAATAGTGCTTCAAATTTAGCCAAAACTTCATCGGGTTTTTCCTGTTTTACCCTCTCGATAAAATACTGATAAATTTTCTCCTGCACTATCTCAGTGTCGGACTGAGTATAATGGAATGCCGAGGATTGTTCCCTCTGGTCATAAGTTCCACTAGGTTTCTCCAAACTTGCCATTGATAGACCCCTTTAATTGCCCTATATTTCGGATAACTGACCTAAATCAACACTCCCACAAATATCTAGCCTTTGTGATTAAGGTTGTTTAGTCTAATTGCAGGTGTGAAGTCACTGTAAAAATCTGATCAAATTCGGGGATTTCCTCAGCCACAGCCAGCAGTTACCTAGCAGTTATACCATTGGCAAAATACCTAGGCAGGGGTTAGGCTGGCTGTGTCTATGGTATGGAAAACATGAACTAACTTGATATTCCTCAACATGAAGCCTAAGAACGCAGCCGACGAGCGATCGGTTCCAAATTAGGATCAGTGCGAGCCTCTTTCCCATATCGGGGATTTAAGTTAATAGCCTGTTCCAGATGTTCAGTCGCCAAATCAACCTGACTATTTATGGCATAAGCCATAGCCAAATTATAGCAAGCATCAGCATAATCTGGTTGCATCTCTAAGGCACGTTTAAAGCTATCTATCGCGATCGCATCTTGCTCCAATTTTAGCAAAGTATAACCCCGATAATTCCAGGCTTTGGCCAAACTCGGATCACAGTGGGTCGCCACATCAAAAGACTTAACCGCCTCCTCATAACGTTCTAACACATCCAAAGCCATACCCCGATTTAACCAAGCCACCCCATCATCTTGATGCACCTTCACCGCTCGGTCGAAAGACTCAAACGCTTCCTCATGGCGCTGTAACTTTCCAAGAGCCACGCCACGATCGACCCAAGCCTGATGGTAATCCGGCTTCAATTCTAAAGCTCGTTCATAGCAAGCGATCGCCTCCTCTAACCGTCTCAAACGGCTTAAAGTCATACCCTGATTTAACCAAGCTCGATAATCATCAGGTTTCCGCGTCACCACCTGATTAAACATTTCTAAAGCCGCCTCAAACTGACCCTTAGCAAAATAGGAATTACCCTGATGCACATAATCTTCCGCAGTCATAAACATTTCAGGATTTGCCGCCTTAATCTTAGCTAGATCCTCATTAACCGTTGCTAACTTATGCAAAATTTCTGACAAAGCAGACTCAGCGATAAAAGTCGGCGAAATCTCAGCCAAATCCTGCAAAATGCGCTGTTTCTCAGTAGTCGCAGACTCTTGCAGCATCACCAATTTCGCCAAGATTTCATCCTTTTGATTCTGTGCTTCCGAATAAACCGTTCCCAACTGTTTAATAATCCGCTGTTTCTCTCCTTCCGCATCAGACTGCATCACCTCTAACTGTTCAGATAATGTACTTTCAAACTTATCTAATTTCTGGAAAGTACCATCTTTGCGATCGCGAATTTCCGTTTTTAAACCATTCAACTGATTTCCCACATCAGTTTGCAACATTTCCAACTCTTGTAAAACCCGCTGTTTCTGACCTTGGATTCCCGTTTGCGCCTCCGTCACCTGAGCGACAAACTCACTTTCCAATTGTTTAAGAGACTGAAACTTATCCCGAATCCGATCTTGAATTTTCAACTGAGCATCAGCAATTTGAGTCGCCAGAGTCTCCCCTAACCTCTCCAAATCTGATAAAGCAACTTCCACCTTCTTCTGAGCTTCCAATTCCGCTTGCTCACGAATATTTGACAATTGAGGCGAAAACTCCGCCGCCATTTGGCTGATATTTTCCAACACTAAATCTCGTTGTTTTCTCACTTCCTGTTGCCACTGTGCCAGTTGAGTAGAAAACTCCCTTTCTGCACCCTTTAACAGAGACAATACCGCTTGTTTTTGTTCATTAACATCATCTGGCACCGTCGAAATATCCCGCGTTGATACTTCCCCAAGCTGTTTCAAATTATCAACAATTAACTTTTGTTCCTGTTTGGTCTGATCTTGCAATTGTGCTAATTCTGTAGAAAATTGACCAGCCGACTCTTGCAACTGCTCCCACAATACCTCTCGCCGATTTCCCAAATCATTATGAACCTGAGAAAATTCATTTTCCAGAGTATCCACCAACCTCTGTAAATCCTGTTGAGCCAACTCTCCCCGTTCATCCACCTGTTGTTTCAGTTCTCCCATACGAGCTGTTAATTCCCGTTGTAAATGTTCTCGGGTTTCCCGTAGTTCCTGAATCTGCTCTTCAAACTTTAATAGCGCCTGTTCCCGGGACTGAACGAACTCCGATTGCATAGCGTTCATTTCTTCTCGCCGAGTTCCCAGATCTTGCTCAAAACCCTCAGCTTGCTGATTCAATTTACCAGCCAACACCTGGGTACTTTTCATCAAAGTTTGTACCTGTTCATTCCCGCTGGTGATTTTATTTTCCAAGTCCCCCAGTTCGTTTAGATGGGTTTCCACAATTCCAGTAACTTCATGAATTACCGATCGCCGTAAAATCCACAAAGCAGCGATCGCCGCCGCCAACAGCAAAGCCAACAACAACAGCAGCAAATTAAACAAAGCCATTGTCCGGCTAAAAATTTGGTTCGCTTCCGCCTGTACCGCCTCCTGTAGTCGCAGTTCATTCTGTAATCGTTCCACCTCCGCCGGACTGACCTCGACGGGGTTAGACTGACTACGGGCTACATCAACCGACAGCACAAAGGCTGAGATCATAATACTACTTACGGACATTAATGCTAAAACGGCTGGATTCTGGCGCTGCATTACAATTCCTTCCTTAAAATCAGAGTCAGTCGAGAACAGCCGGAACTGCCCTGCTTGTATCTTAAATTATCATTCTACTCTATCGCGATTTTGCCACAGCCTGCCTCATTCTGCCAGAGATGGCTTGGGAAAATACCAGCCACATGGTATAGTGGCGATCGCGCGGTCAATTTTTGCACCACCATGACACCATTATCCCCAATCCCATTGCACCAGCAGTCTCTGTCCCTTGACCATCAGACCCTCACTCAGGTTTTGGTTCAGACTCCAAACCTCTTGATTATTCAGGATTTGGATGGGGTTTGTATGGGATTGGTCAAAGATCCCCTTCAGCGCCAGATTAGTTTAGATTATGTGCGCGCCGCTTCCCTTTTAGATGGTCATTTTTACGTTTTGACCAATGGAGAACACATCGGCACTCGTGGCGTAAATGGTATCATTGAACGAGCCATCGGTGATCCCAACTTAGTAGCCACACAAGGGCTTTATCTTCCCGGTTTAGCTGGGGGCGGCGTGCAATGGCAAAATCGCCAAGGACAAGTATATCATCCTGGGGTTACTGATGCTGAGTTGGAATTTTTGGCGATCGTTCCCCGTGAAATTCGCGCCCGACTACAAAGATTTTGTCAGACACATCAGGATATTTTGTCCCCTGAAGATATAGAAAAATGTATTGATGCTTCCGTTTTGGATAATCAAGCATCACCAACCGCTAACTTAAACTCATTTTACGATCGCCTCCATAATCACCATCAAGTCTATGCCGACTTACAACAGGACATTCATCAGTTAATGATGGATTTACTAGAAAAAGCCAGGGCGCAAGGCTTAGAAGACTCATTTTTTGTTCACTATGCCCCCAATTTAGGCCGAGATGCACAGGGTACAGAAATTCTACGTCCCGCGCGGTTAGGAGACTCTGGTACTACCGATTTTCAGTTTATGATTAGGGGTGCAATTAAGGAAGCCGGGGTCTTAGCGTTGTTGAATCGTTACTATTTTCAACGCACCGGAAGTTATCCCCTCGGCGCAGATTTTCATGTCCGCCAGTGTCCACAGGCGATCGCGGATTTATTAGAGTTAGTCAAAGCTAATTTTGACCCCCAACAAATGCCTTTAATCGTCGGCGTAGGTGATACCGTAAATAGCCAATTTCAACAAGTAGATTGTCAATTAGAAATCCGGCGTGGTGGTAGCGATCGCAACTTTTTATTATTAATTCAGGAAATCGGCAAAGCATTCCATACCGGAAATATTATTATCTATGTAGATAGTTCCCAGGGAGAAGTAAAAAATCGCCAGCCTCTTAAATTAGGAACCAATGAGGATGGAATACTAGAAGTAGTTGCTGGACCCGGCGACCCCCTAGACACAGAAGATCCCCTCACCCTCAATGTCGCATTTCCTCAAGGACATCTCCAATATATTGACTTTTTCCAAAAAGTCGCCCAAGGTAGATCCAATTAATAGATCAGCCGCATCAACCGTTAACCTGTCCCGTTTCCACATCAAAACAGCTTAGAATTCTCCCAAATAATCATCGCCAACCCCGGAGAACGCTCATTGGCTTTCACCTATCCTAACTTGGGAAGTTGACTCCTTAATTCATTGACTGGGAAGCCTTGAGGATAAGTCGCTGATTGCTTTCCGTTTTTAGACTTTAACCTGGGATGGCGTGCTATTCCAGAAAAAAGTTACTGAAGGTCTTATCTAAATGCTTCAAACACTGTTGTTGGCGTAGCCTTCCCAAGGAAACGACTTGACTGGCTACCTCAGTCAACCAGGGGAGTTCTTTCTGTGAACTAGGAAGTTGGTTAGCGGATTTGGTGTAAGATAGTCCTGAAACCTTGCCTTGTCCACCGAACCCTTACATATAGATATACTAACCAAGTTAACCGATATGTATAGCAGCACCTAGTCCAGTCTTCACAAAAGACTAGACTCGGAGGCAAAAACATACTACAATCCACATCGGTTCACGAGGATTGACTCAAACCAGAAAACTGGTTATAACTTCCAGTAAAATTTGGTGCTTGAGAAAAAAATATGGCCAACTGCTAGGGGGTCATCTTAGCAACCGCTTTCTCGTATTCCAATCAACCGAGTTAGGCAGTGCTGTTGGTGCATAGTCTAAACTATAGCCTCTGGCAGGTTGTATCCTATCAACATAGCCAAGATAGCCTTGAACAAAGAATTAATTAAATTGGGGACGTAAACACCAGTGGGCTTTTTTAATCGCTTTTCCTTATCACGGGACATGGGCATAGACCTAGGAACCGCCAACACCCTCATTTATGTATCAGGAAAGGGAATAGTTCTGCAAAAACCATCCGTAGTTGCCATTAACCAAGACGACAAAACACCATTAGCAGTAGGAGAATCGGCCAAAAAAATGTTAGGTCGCACCCCTAAAAACGTCCGTGTTGTGCGTCCTCTGCGTAATGGGGTGGTTGCAGATGTAGAAGCAGCAGAACAGATGCTGAGACTATTTATCCGGGAAGTTAATGACGGAAAAAAACCTCTTTTTGCTCCTCGGATTATAATTGGTGTTCCTAGTGGTGTGACTGGGTTAGAACGACGGGCCGTAATTGAAGCCGCAACCCAAGCCGGAGCCGGAGATGTCAAACTGCTGGATCAATCGATCGCTGCAGCTATTGGCGCTGGTCTTCCCGTGGTAGACCCCACAGGAAATATGATTGTTGATATTGGTGGCGGAACCACAGAAGTAGCTGTACTCAGCTTAGAAGGAAACGTCCTGAGTGAGTCCCTCAGAGTCGCCGGGGATGACCTAAACGAGGCGATCATCCAATATATGAAAAAAGTCCATAATTTAGTAATCGGGGATCAAACCGCCGAAGAGATTAAAATAAATCTAGGTTCAGCTTATCCTATTGATGGCGAAGAACAATCTATTATGGAAGTTAGGGGGATTCATTTGCTCTCAGGATTACCTAGGACTGTCACCATTAAAGCCGCAGAAATCCGCGAGAGTATGCTAGAACCACTATCAGACATTATTACAGCCATTAAACGCACCCTAGAGCGAACCCCCCCAGAACTAGCGGCCGATATTATAGATCGAGGAATTATGTTAACCGGGGGAGGAGCTTTGATGAGAGGCTTAGATGCTCTGATTAGTCACGAAACTGGTATTGTCACCCATGTGGCTACAGATCCCCTTTCCTGTGTAGTATTGGGAACTGGACGGGTTTTAGAGAATATGGAACAGTTTGAACGGGTATTTACACGAGAATCACAAAATCCGTAGCTGTTTTGTTGAATGATTTTTGTAGGCTGCTGCGGAGCAAGAATTTAATCCAAGATTTGCTTGAAATCTTAGGACAATAAGGTACAATACCCAAAAAGATTCGCAACTCAATAATGAATATACGGTCAAACCCCAGACCATGCCAAATTTCCCTGACGACATACTCATAAAGTCGGATTCATGGTACAATCAAATCATGCCTTACAAAGCTTTCCGGACAAAACTAAAACTCAATGACCGTCATCGCACCTTGATGGCCAAACACGCGGGGTATGCTCGATTTGTGTTCAATTGGGGATTACACTTATGGATGTCAGCTTATGAAGAGGGACTCAAGCCTAACGTCAACTCCATCAAAAAGGTTTTTACTCATTATGTAAAACCTCAATATCCTTGGATGTCCGAATTGTCTTCTAAAGTTTATCAATATGCCTTCATTAATCTAGGGGATGCCTTTAAGCGATTCTTCAAAGGAATAAGCAGTTATCCTAAATTTAAGAAGAAAGGCCACCATGATAGTTTTACGCTTGACAATTCTGGAAAGCCATTCAATCTGTCAGGAACTCGCCATAAGCTGCCTTTTGTGGGCTGGGTTTCTACATTTGAGGCTCTACCACCCAGTCTAGTTAAGAAAGTCACTATAGCGCGCCAAGCAGGTGACTGGTATATGAGCTTTTTTGTAGAAACCACACCAGAAATCACACCGAAATATCGAGAGAGAATCGGGGTAGACCTAGGAATTAACAATTTGGCGACTTGCTCCGATGGGACCCAATTCTCTAATCCCAAGGCTTATAAAGCAGCCACCAAAAAACTAGCTCGATTACAACGTCATTTAAGTCGCAAAGTCAAAGGCTCGAAAAATCGAGCCAAATGTCTCTTAAAAGTTCAAAAGCTACATCAAAGAGTAGCAAACATTCGGCGGGACACCATTCATAAAATCACTACTTTTTTGGCTAAAAACCACAGCCAAGTAGTCATTGAAGATTTGAATGTGTCAGGTATGCTGAAAAATCATGGTTTGGCGGGTTCTATCGCTGATGCTTCATTTTATGAGTTCCGTCGTCAACTAGGTTACAAGGCAGAACGTTATGGTTCAAAGTTGATTATTGCCGATAGATTTTATCCATCCAGTCAACTGTGTTCTAATTGCGGTTATCGTCAAAAAATGCCCCTAGTCCGTCGGACTTTTGAATGTCCAAACTGTGGCCTGAAGATTGATAGAGATTTGAACGCCAGTATAAATTTAGAAAAATCGCTTTCTTTCCGACGATTACACTTGTGGACGGGGTGCTGCCGACAGTCCCGGACGAAGCAAGAAATAAACATCAATATCCGGCTATATCCGGTTTTGTTTAAGTTTTATAGAGCAGCAGCAGGAATAGATGGGTACACGCACCTGGTGGAATCGATACGGTTCACAATTAGCACTGCTGAGTTTAGCAGTTTTCACAGCATTATGGGTAAGACAAACCCAAGGTGCCGCACTGTTTGAGGTTTATTATTGGATAACTCGCCCGTTTCAACTTCAATCTGAACAAAGATTGGAACAACAACAACAAGCTGAGTCCCTTAATCCTATTATCCAAGGACTTGAAGCTAGAGTTGAAGAATTGGAACAGCAAAACAAAAGGTTAGGAGAACTGGTGGACTATGTTTCTACTAGACCTAATTTTAAAGGTGTGGTGGCTCCGGTGATTGCTCGTAGTCCTGACCATTGGTGGCAACATATAACTTTGGGGCGGGGAAGTCAAGCGGGTATTAAAGAAAATGCCTTAGTTATGGGACCAGGTGGTTTAGTGGGACGCATTATTAGTGTCACCCCCAACACCAGTAAAGTTCTGCTGGTGACTGACCCTACCAGTCGTATTGGTGTGGCGGTGGCCCGCAGTCGCCAGATGGGTTATTTGCAGGGTCTCAATAACAATCAGGGAGTTCTGGCGTTTTTTAATACTGTTCCTGATGTTCAACCGGGAGATGTGGTGACAACTTCGGTATTTAGCCAAATCTTACCACCGGGTTGGCCAGTGGGTAAGGTGGTATCTGTCGATATTAATAAAGCCACAGGACCAGAGGCGGCGATCGCATTTTTTGCTCCCCTTGATTCCTTAGAGTGGGTGGTGGTTTACCAAAATGAGCAACAGTCTTCAGCCTTGAATAACCCATCACCCCCAGAGTAGGGGCGAGTTCAGATGATTGGTGAACCCCCCCATACAAATGATTTGGATAATCCAATTTTTAAGATTTAAATGTATATCACAACTGGCCAATTACTCAATGCTCTGATTAATGTGGGTTCTGCGATCGCCTGTATTTTATTGATGCTGGTTGAAGTCCCTGGTGTTGATATGTTTGGTATTGGTCCTAATTGGCCGGTCATCTGGTTAGTAGCTTGGAGTCTCAGGCGATCGCTTCCACAAGCTATTATTGCTGGTTTAGTTATGGGTTTCCTAAGTGATAGCATCAGCGCCCCACAGCCAAGCCATGCGGTTCCATTAGTCATTGCTGCTGTCATCACCTTCGTACTTTCTAAATTGGTGCTCAAGAATATCCAAGAAGATTTTATCTCCGTGGCTATGATTGTATTTGGCATGGCGATCATCGTCGAGATGATCAGAGCCTTACAATTTAGCCAATGGGGCTTAGGAACCATTACAAATGATTTGGCAGACATTTGGAGCGATCGCCAAAAAATTGCCATCAGTTCAGCCATACTCAGTAGTCTATTGGCTCCTGTAGTCTACTTTCCCCTCAGTCGTTGGTGGAAATTCCACCAAAAATATCATCAAATCCCATCTCTGAGAAACCGTTAAAGCTAATCCCCAATGCAGCAAGTCCTAATTGCCCAACTCAAACCAAACCCCTCTCGATCGCAATAAAAGCTATTTCGAGACAAGTTAGTTGGGCTGATTGCCGTAGGGGTCGATTCAGCAGTCGCATTTGTGGTGCGTCAGGTCAGATTTTTCTGGTATTAATTATTAGAAATTTTTCTGACGCACCCTACCATGAGGTCAAAGAGAAACAATCAGATAGCCATTTTGAAATTTAGCCCCAGTTACAGGTTGACCAGTCAGGGAAGGAGGTAGCAAAATATTACGGCGTTGATCTCCAGCCTCAATAGTCAGTTCAGGACCATATTGGGTGAGTTTGATCTGTTTTTTATCAAATCCTGGTAAAAATAGGGTGACATGACGGCGCGCGACATCAATAGAGATGGAACGCGGGGCGCTGGTTGCTTGGCTAAAGTCCGGTAGGGCTTTGATTAAAGTTTCCCAGTTGGAAGCAGCTTCTGGAATGGCTGTAACCGTCAGGGGGGCGAAGCTGTCAGCCAAATAGCTGGTTTGTTGGCTCCGGTTGAGGAGAATACCACCCACAGTTAAGCCTACCTGTTGAGCGCTTCCCCATAGGTAACTAGCCGTAGCCTGCGCCACTTCATCTTCCGTAGTCACCAGATAAGCACTAACTCGGTTAGGGTCTGATACTGCGGATTTTCCCTGTTCCAGAACATTGCTCATTTCTTTAGTAGGTCCGGCGAAGGTATCCCCAGAGATATCCACACTTAACACCGTACTAGCAATGGGTTGCACAAATGGAGATAGTGCTTTTCCTAAGTCCGAGTCCAGAAATACCTGCCGAAATCTTCGGATGTACCAACTGAGAATTTCTGGCATTCCCAGCATCCTTAATGTTTCCTGGCTGTTATTGCCATCATAGACGATCGCATCATAATCGCCACTATGATCATATTCTCTCAGGGCATTGAGGGCTAGGGCGCTATCCATTCCTGGTAATACCCCCAATTCCTGACCGTAGACGTTTTTAAAAAAGGGAGTGCGTAGGTATTGCGCCTCTAGTGTCTTGAGTTGTTCCCAACTGCTTTCGAGTAAAGCAGCGCACTGGAATTGTACTGCTTTTAGGTTAGTTTCTACAGGGGTGGGTGTCGTAGTCAAAGGAGTTCCCAGTAGCAGGGATGGTCCTGGCCCGCTGTCGGAGGTGGCCAGTAAAACCCTTTTACCTTGGGCGGCGAGTCCTTTAGCGGTGGCGATCGCCATTGTAGTTCTACCTGTACCACCCTTACCCAAAAATGTCAGAATCACAGCCATCAATGATTTCCTATATGGTTGGCGATCGCGCAGTCTAGGTAAAACCCCCCCATGAGAGGCGATATATGCTACCTAAGCCTTACGCGATCGCTCATGGATTAGTTATTTATCCTATCCCAGGAACCGCACCTGAGCCGCTGATCGCGGATAATGGATTGTCATTAAGCATTTTCTAGCTCATCTTCAAAAAACCAAGTCGATAGACTATTTTCAAATTGGACGACAAAACCAATACCACTGCCATCGACCATTTTAAAGCCTTTGACAGTTCCAAATGGATTTTGCTTGAGTTGATTAACGATATTTCCCGGTATGCGATCTCTAATGCGCCGGACTTTGACTCGTTGACCGATTTCGATTGCCACTTCCAGTGTTCTCCTTGGGTATTGAACCAATCCACAGTTTATCAGTTATCCGGTCCGCCTTTTTAGCAGTTGTGTTGAATAACCAAAGTGTTTAAGCTATTTGTTGGTTAATTGCAATGGACGAAAATCATGGATATTGTCGAATTTTTTGAGTTGAGTGCGGGAAAGTGGTTTTCTCAGCGGACTGTACACAATTTGACTTCCGGTAGCCTGGAGGCGGGTAAATCTAATTTGGTCATGGAAGCCCTTTCCCCTGATGATGCTATTGTTATAGACATCTGCTCCCATCATGGCGTTGACACGGCATTGGTAGCTAAGGGTTTAAAGTTGACTTGGGAAGGGACTATAGAATCAAATCCTGATCAGCAACGAGGTTCGGCGGTTTTGGTTCCCCTACTCGCCAGCGACAGTCCCCTACAAGGAAAACTTTTGCAGCAGGGGGGCGATCGCCAGACTCAATTAATGGGTCGTTATCTCATGGGTAAGGATGATGTTTTGACTTTATGGCTTGAGTCTGATCAGTTTAAAGCTGAGGAGAGGATCTGGTATTTGATTCCTAATCTACGCCTGCGAACCAGTATTGTTCATTATAGTAATGGATTGGCTTTGGCTTCTTTTTGCTCGGAAATTCGCATGGGTTTAAAGTAAAAAACATAACCCCTTTAATATTCCCTGGGTAATCAGCCCCTACATCATAATTGACAATTGACAATTGATAATTGATAATTACCCCAGCTAAATGGCTCCCCGTCGTAGAGACAAGCTACCACTTGTCTCTGCTTTGAAATACAGCCCTTTCAGTCATCATGGCTTACTTGTCTAAGTGCCTCTCCCCCCTGGGGAGAGGGCTTTAGGGTCAGGGTAATTTTTGAAGCGACTTCCGAACAAACTGTATCTATTATTCATCAGTTTGACTATTTTCGACAATGGCTTGCAATTTGGCACAAAAGTCTGAATAGTGGAGCGTCAGAGTCGGGGTTATCTCACTCACTGGGAGAGATTCAATAACTGGTTTTTCCGGGTCTGGTATTTCGTTTACAGGTGGATTTTCCTTACCTTTGATTTCTTGTATGGAATTTTCAACAATTTTATAATCCTTAAAAGCATGGGGTAATTTATTGCAAATTAAGCGCTCAAAGTCTGAATTAAAGTGATATATTGGCTGATTGCGGCGTTTCCACATTTCTAGTATTTGCTGAACTGAAATAGATTTATAACGCCCCAAATAGAGAGCTTCGATGACAGCAAGATGCAGCCAATTCACATCATATATTTCCGACCAATTTCTAATAATTTGACTTGAGGTTTTTCCCTCTAGATCAAAACTGTAATGATTAAGCAGGACTTCGGCTTGTTCTGCGGGTGATAGGCTCATACGGCTAATCATCAAAAGGGGGTGAATCCCCAGTCCAGTTAAAATCACTAATCCTAAGACTGAAACTTCCCAGTCTTTGTACAGGATTAATTCTGAGGATGACACCATGGGTGCGCCGACTGTATTCTAAGGTAAATTCATGATTTAAGGCTAAACCGCTATCTAAATTAATGGCTGATTCTACACCACCCCTTAACCCTCCATAAATTTGCTGAACTAATCCCAAAGTGAGGATTCTTTGATCTACCATGCGATCGAATAAAAAGGGAGATGCACCATCGATCGCCACTTGAGTATAGAATACACTGAAACCCGTATAGTCCAGATAGCTGCGGGAAAAATGCCCTAGCTGTCCTTGAATACCCACACTACTACTAAGATAGAATTGGGATTCATCCTCAGAATACAGACTAGCCACTCCTCTAGCAATTCCCACCAGACGCACAAACGGGATAACAGGTCTGGGAGTGTATCTGAGTCCCTCCGAAGCCGTAGCAGGGAGAGCCGAACCATTCCACAGGGGAATTGGATAGATCAGAGTACCAACAGTTTGAAAGCGTTGGCGACTGATGCGATCGTTTTCGCGTTCCGGGTCGAGAAGGTCAAAGCGATCGGTATTCGCTTCTATGGCTTGGTAGCCGGTTTGAAAATTAACATATCCTCCTGATGGTCCGATCAAGATATTAGGTACTGTCAGAACCGCGCCAAAACTACGGTGTACCGTTTGTGACCCCAGAGTTCCGTTAAATATCCGTTCCCGATAGCTATATTCCCCGGTGAGCGTGTAATCTTCTAATGATTGGCGAACCCTTAATCTCCCCCTGTAGGCGTTTTCCCCTAGTAGGGGGAAGTCTTCAAAGTTACTAATTTTCAACTGTCCCTCTATTGAAGTAGTGGGGGTAATGCGACCAGATAAGCGGGTGTTCAAGCCATAAAATCGAGGGTCAAGTGGCGATAAACCTTCGGAAATAGCCCGCTGTAGTAACACCTGGGGAGCCACTTTTAATTCTAACGGTCCTACTTCAATGGGGGTTAGGTTCCACTGGACGAAATAACCATCGAGGTCTCTCAGGTCATAGCCAAATTCTAGGGGACTCGGTTCCCTTTGGCGACGGTCAATAATAGTGCGATCGCGAAATAGCGGTATCGAGAAGCGTTGGTCGAACACTAGACGCGATCGACTTGTCAGCAGTTCATCTTGTAGGGGAGAGATCCGCCTTAATTGAGCATTATCCGCCCTCAGTTCCAATTCCGGAGGCGAAAAAGGGTCATTAGTAATGCGGATATTAGTAGCCTCCCATTCTCCGTTAGGTTGAATATCGATCCGTTCGGCTTCAAACCTTAAACGATTTACAGTCCCCCCAACTTGTGGGAAACCAACACCAGTTACCTGGATTTGAGTCTCTCCGGTGGTGGTAACTTCCGTCACCGGTTGCGCTTCCGTCAGGGTATCTGACAGAGACCCGGAAAAAATGGGCGCAGGGGTCAGGTTGGTTGGTTGTTCTATGTCAAAGTCAGAGGCGGTCGATTGGGTGACAACTACTCCTCTCGCTTCGTAGATGACTCCGGTACTACGCACAAAGTTATATTCCATCTGGCTCCCCTGAACCAGTTGTTCCCCCCTTTGTAGGGCGACATTTCCCCTGGCGGCGGTTTGACGGGTGCTAAGGTTGACTTGGGCTTGGTCTGCTTCGATCAGGGTTTCTCTAAATCTGATTCTGACATTCCCTCTAGCCGTGATGATTTGTCGCTGTTGGTCAAATTCCTGTTCGGCGGCTGTGACTTCTACTAAGTCTGTGGGGGGAATTACTGGTATCTCAATCTCCTCTGACGGGGTAGGTTCTGTTTGGGCTAGGTATAGGGGACGATGGGGATCGAAATGTGTAAATTTTTGGCTGCTATTAATCCCGTAACTCGATGAGGAGGCGATCGCATTTTGGGGAAATTCTAATTCCCTTTGTCCAGTGTTCGGAATTAGATACAATCCCGTGTTCCCGTAAATATCTGACCAGTTACGGGTAATCGGCTCACCCAAAAGGGCTGCTGATGATTCGCGCTTTATTTCCGAGCTTGGGCTTGATGGTAGAACGTAGGATGATGGTAGAACGTAGGAGATCGTTTGATTATGCTGTATATATCCTTTTGAACCAGACTCCGGTTGATTCCAGCTCTGATACGAGGGCGGTTGATTGGGGCTTGGGTTAACAAGGGTTTCGATAATCGCTGGTGGTTCAGGAGGCGGGACCGGATAGGGCATAGTTTACTGAAAAACTCGGTTCTAACATATTCGCATCATATCAAGTCCGCTTCACGCAGCTATCTACTTTCCCAGACGGATCTCTTCCGTCACCCCAAACGGCGGGTTTATCAATCTTCTCGCCCCCAGATAGTCGCCGCCGTCGAACCCACATAGCCGAGACAGAGGGCGGGTTTATCAATCTTCTCGCCCCCAGATAGGCTGAACATTGGAACCCGCCCCTACATGATCATCCATTATCCGTAAATGCTCTCGGAACTGGAGGATGAAGAATCTGGACTACTACCTTTCACCCTGGCTTTAGCTTTAGCCGCACTGCGCTTGAGAGCCTGTAAACGTGCTTCATAACGGGCTCTTTGTCGCTTTTTAGGTGTTTGTTCAATTAACGTCTTTAAGGCACTACCAAGGCTCTTGTAGGCGTTGGGGAGTGTATAACCAAAACGAGATGCGATCGCGATCGCCTTTTCATCAGCTTCGATCGCTTCGATAAGGGTTCGCTCCCCATTATTTTTCTGATACAAGCGATAGCCAGAAACTCCACACAGAGCCAGAGCCAGCAATAACAGCAGTCCATCCTGTACCCACAGTTCTCCCACCGCACCCCCTAAACCAATAGCCAGGGCTGCCATTTCCCAGCCATCTCTGGGGATAGTATCATTTTGAATGCGGGCGACTTCGTGCCAAAATAACAGGTTACGCTGGTCTAGGGCTAGTTGTTCCCAGCGAACTAAATCAATTTGAATCTCTACTTGATCTTTGCCAATTTCTTCTGAGCGAATCAATAGCGGGTTAACCTCAATGGTTTTCTCCACAGTTACCCAACTCTGTAATTCAGGGGGTAGCAAACTTTTCAGTCGCCGGAGTTCGCTCATTTCAGATTTGGCGGTCGAGGTTGCGTATGATGTCATGGTTCCCGCTCTATGCAGTTTATATCTATTCTGACACAGATACATTCAACCCAGAAAAATCCTGCCAAGGGCGGGAAGTTTCTGAGTATGGCACCATCTGAAGTGAAGTAATCACGCCAGATGATGTGTCACTCATTGAGCCTTTAACACTTAGGTTAAAAGCGCTATTGTTGAGTCCATTCTGGTGGCCTATTCAACTGCTGACTGCAATATAGCTATAGTCAGCTACTTGATAGTTCGGCAAACCACCTTTGGTTATGGCTTAACTGATACATTTACGCGACATTTTTCCGGTTGTTCCCGGACAATGCGACGATAGCACTATTACCCGTTAAGGTAACAGAGGCGGTATCCCGCAAAGCTTTTAGAAAGATTCCAAAAGCACCGTTCCAGTCCCGTGGTAGATTGAACCCGCACTCCGGACATCGGAACACTTTTGAGCCACCTAGCTGGGAATGGACATGACCACAGTGAGTACAGGTTTTGCTGGTGTATTCTTCGGTCACATCTACAACTGTTCAGTTATTTCCCCTTGATGTCTCAGGGTTAGTTTGAATCGATAATGCGCCCATTTCAGCATGGCGCGGGCAGTCTTAGACCTGATTAGACGCTTCACCTTGGCAACCATATTGGAAGTCTCGAAGGGGGGCAAAAAAATCAGGCTGTGTTATGGGATAGCCAGGGATGCGACCCAATTAACCAAGGGGTTGAAGTCCTCACCGGGTAGTCCCCACGCCCATTTCAGCTCGATTTCATACCCGAAGGTCTCGCACCATACTTGGTATTATACCGTATTGCCGTCAAATGTTAACCTAATTTGAGATTAAATCATGCTCCATAGACTACCATACTTAGAAAAATATTTCCCGAAATATCTAGTTCGGAACCAGTGAATCCCCCTCTAATCAACAACACCCGCCAATTAGCGACAATTCTCAACTTAAACTGTGGCAGGAATTGGCGCTGTTCTGACCATAATACCTGTTTTTTGCTCAATTTCTTGGGCGAAGTGGTGCAGAATTTCGGGAACTACGCAACGCAGCGCGCGCACTTGATAAGGACGATTGGCGCTTGATGTATGGTTTTCACGACCATCGAGTTGTCGTTGTACTGGTTTAGGACGGGTAGGGGTGTTTAATTGGATTTCCCTAGGTGCAACAGCAGTTATTAAGCTAATATACTCTCTTCTGGTAGACTCGTCCCAAGGAGAAAGCAGCATGGTTTGAATCCCTATTTCTCCCTGATAGTGCTGGCGAAATTCCAGTAGTCCGGCGATAATGTGGTCGAAGTCTATACCGGGGACAGGTCGGTTCACCCGTCTGAGTTGGTCTGATGATACCCCATCTAGTTTGATAGATACTTTATCTGCGATCGCCAAATCCGATCGCACCTGGGGGTCATTTAAGGTAGTACCATTAGTCAGAACTAGAGTAGGGCGCGCGGTCAAGGTCTTAATTCCTGTTAAAATTTCTCCCAAATTCGCGGCCAATGTCGGTTCACCACTACCGCTGAGGGTAATCACATCTACCGACCAGGGGGCAAAATTTTCTAGGCTGGTCAAAATCTCGGCGCATGGTACATAAATCATGCGATCGCTCGTTTTCTGTTCAATTTCCCCAAGCTGACAGTAAACGCAGTTAAATGAACAGGTAGAAACCACCCCAATTGGGTCAATTCCTAGCGATCGTCCATAACGCCAGGAGGACACCGGACCATAGACCGGGGTGAATGATGGGTGTAATGCAATTGTCGAATCAATCATCAGAAATTTCCCCCAAAACGGGTATCAGCAAGAGTCCCACTAACCATCAGGTGGGAACTCTCTTGATTACTATTCTTCCTCTGATTCAGCCCAACTGGTTACTTTACCGTTTTCTTGGACTTGAATCAGATGGATGTGTTTATATCCTAGTTTAATCTCAAACTCATCACCTGCTCCCAATCCCATTTCCTTAGTATAAGTCGAGCCGATCACAATTTGACCATTTTTGTGAACACTGACCGTATAGGTAGCATCCCGACCCCTACCGTCTTTGGGAGTCTCTGAATTAAAGGGAATTCCCCGCGCTTCCAGTAAAGCATCATAAAAATCCGTGAGATTCACCCTAACTTGACCATCTTTTATGGTGTAATACCCGCACAGTCTGGCGGTTTCTCGCCGGGGAATATCTGAAAGTTCTTTGACTTTTTGAAGCAAATCCTTTCCGACTAACGGAGTTGTTGCTGCTTGTGACATTGGCAAAATACCTTTTCTAACTGGGCAGTATTAATAAACTTACTCTGTAGCATTCCTTAATTATCTATGAACCAGTAAACCTTCTCAAGTTGAGTCAACCATTTCCTTGGTCCGGTAATGGTAACATGAGCGGGATTTTTTAGTGATTCAGAGTTAAGTAAGGATAGCTGATGCAGTTTTTACCCGCATCAAACACCATAATATCTTTAAAACAATCATTTTGACAAATACAGTTATAGTATCGGTATCTGTGAGCCTTGCCTGGGGTAATATATCTCATTTTATATGGTTTTTAATAAATAAAACCTCAATTTAAGGCTGCTTTATATCAATTATAGTCTTCATGACAATTGAACAATCCTCTATAATTATCGCGACATTCAAGTTCTAAAAAAGCCTGTTACAGTGTCCAAGTTCTAAAAAAGCCTGTTACAGTGTCCAAGTTCTAAAAAAGCCTGTTACAAATTAGCAGATACGCCCTAGGGAGATGAGGGAGGGGAAACAGTATAGCAGCCCGATCTAACTATACTGAACTTCCCACCATGAGGGTAATTATGGTATGAAACCCCCTATTTTATTGATGCAAGCCGAGGTGACGCTGAATGTGTTTGAGGGTTTGATAAATTTCGGGGAGTCGTTTACGAATGGCGGAATTTTTCAGATAAAGTTTATTGTCAATGGCTGGGGAGTCTGAGACAATAGCGCCTGGTTTAACATCGCTGTGAATACCAGCTTGGGCGGTAGCGATCGCACCATTACCAATTTTAGCTTGATTAGCAATTCCCACCTGACCGGCGAGAATAACGCGATCGCCAACAGTGACACCACCAGCTAACCCGACTTGGGCGGCGAAAGCACAACCAGAACCAATCTTACAGCCATGACCAATATGGACTAAATTATCTAATTTGGTCTGGCTCCCGATACGAGTTTCTCCGACGGCTGGACGGTCTATGGTGCTGTTACAACCCACACTCACGCCATTTTCAAGTACCGTAATTCCTGATTGTTCCATTTTTAGCCAACCGTCTGGGGTGGGGACAAAGCCAAAACCTTCAGCGCCAATGACTGCGCCACTATGAATAGTGCAATCTGCGCCAATCTCAGTACGTTCGTGGATAGTACAGTTAGCATGGAGTATTGTGCGATCGCCAATTTGAACTTGGGGATAAATGACGACATTGGGATGAATACAGACATCATCGCCGATTTTCGCCCCAGACCGAATCACTACATGGGGACCAATATGCACACGGGAACCGAGTTTAACATCAGGTGCAATGGTTGCTGTGGGGTGAATTTCCGACCTAGGATGATAGGGTTGATAAAATAAGGCGATCGCCCTCGCAAATAGTAAACGTGGGGATTCTGTGGACATCCAAGCTAGTCCTTTTGCGATCGCTTGAGCTTGTAAAGCCTCATCAACAGGCAAAATCACCGCATCAGCTTTCGTGGTAGCCAAATAATGGGCAAACTTTTGTCCTTCGATATAACTGAGAGTACCAGCCTGAGCCTCATCAATGGCTGCTACACCATGAATAACGGGATCTGTGCGATCGCTCAATTCGAGACTGTGGCTAACTACTCCATCTTTTAATTGCTGTAGGAGATCACTAAATTTCATCGCTCATCAAAGTTATAGTAACCTTTAGAGAATAGCCAATCTGTGTGCGTCACGGGACATTCCGGGGCTGGTTTTCCCCAAAGCTAACCGACTTCAAGCCCGACGACAGGAGAAACCGATAGCTTTTGGGTTGTTGTTGATGTCATGACGCTAGGTTATCGCCATGAGTCAGTTTTGCGGTATAGTATGGGGATGCTGTGCTATGGCACAGTTTGGAATGGCAGGGGTAGGCTGCTAAAACCTATCTCCACCCCTAATAGGAGTTGATCATGACGGATAAACACCAGCGCGATATGCGTCGTCATGCTGCCGAAGAGTTCGTTAAATCCTTTCAACAGGAGTTACTTGAGGCATTCCAACAAGAAAATGAGTCATCGGAGGAAGCCCCCTCTCTCGATCATTCCCCCGTGGAACCCCGGAGAGATAATTACCCTTCGAGTCCTATTAGTCTGTCGGAACTTGAGGAGGCTATTTCGGACATTGAGCAGTTTTTGGAAAGCCGACAGGAACACCCTTCTAGTTCAGAGACTCTCCGGGAAACAAAATCAGAGGAAGATTAACTGGAAGGCGGGTTAAGTGTCCAGTCGTTGACGCTGCGCTTCATATAATATCAAGGCTGCACAAATAGCCACATTCAGAGATTCAACATTCCCCAACAGAGGGACCCTAATATGATAGTCAGCGAGGCTGTTTAAATCTGGGGATAAGCCAGAACCCTCATTTCCCAAGACGATCGCTGTAGGTTGGCGCAAGTCAATTTCCCAGTAGCTTAGGGAAGCGTCGGCGCGGGTGGCTACAACTTGTATACCCTGTTTCTGACTATTGCTTAGTTGGGTGATCAGGTCGGAATGGACGGCTATGGGAACCTCAAACCAAGCACCAGCAGAGGCGCGGAGGACTTTGGGATGGGTTGGGTCAACGCTATCACTACTTAACCATAATCCCTCAACTCCGGCCGCTGTGGCTGTACGGATCATGGTTCCTAGGTTGCCAGGATCTTGCACGGTTTCTAGGACTAGGCCTAAACTGGTGATGGGAACTGGGGTTTGGTCTTGGCGGCGGGCGATCGCTACTACTCCGTCAGGGTTGACTGTGGTGGTCATGGCGACTATCAGGCGATCGCTCACCTGTTCAGTGCGATCTGCCGTTTTTGCTGCCAATTCCCACAGTTCCGGGTGACGTTCCTGCCATTGGGGGGTACAGCAAAGGGTGATGATCTCCCAATTCACAGCACAAGCGGCCTCTATTAGGTGGGTTCCTTCTAGGATGAATAGTCCCTCCTCTCGTCTGGCTTTGGCTGTATGTAACTGGCGAATTTGCTTAACTAAGGGGTTTTGGGGGCTGGTTAGCATTTAACTTGACGTGGGGGCGCAAATTGGATTTGGGCATCGTCTCATTTACTCAGACAAACTTTGGGCTGGTTTGATGTTTTCTTCTGCCTTGATGGTCTCCCCTTTTCGGAAACTGAAAAACCACTTTGATCTGATCGGATATTGGCAAAAAAATATGTTTTTGAATACTCAATTATTGGGTTTATGCCGACAAAATACCAGGAAATCGCCTACTCTGTCAAGCTCTTTCCAGCGATGCGGTTCCCTGGTTAATAGGCGATCGCTCATTGCTATATCAAAACCTCATATTCCTAGCCTGTGCTTGCGCCTCCTGTACTTGTCGTCTGAGTTCGTCTGTAGCTAGGTTTTGCTGTTGGTCTAGCTGGTTTTGTTGGTTGAGGAAGTTCTGGAAGTTCTGCTGCTGTTGCTGAAGTTGGTTGTTGAGGGCGGCGGTGGTTTGGTTTTGGCTGCGGTCACGCGCCTCTTGGGTTCTAACATAATCCTGAAACTGCTGTTGTTGCTGTTGTTGCTGCGCCGCCAAATTAGCGATCGCATCCGCCACATTCATCCCCCCCGTCCCGCCGACCATTAAAGCCGCGGCCGTTACAGCTCCGGTCACGTTGACGTTAGCAGTTTGAATGTCAATTTTGCGGGTACGATCATCAATGCGGATGCGCTGATGGCCAGATGTCACTATCTCTATACTGCGATCGCTATCATTAAACCTAATTTGATGACCGCCACTGGTTTGAATATACACCCCATCCTGGCTAGTCAGACTTAGATCCTCCTCCACAAACTGGATTTTATGGCCGCTGGGAGTAGTGAAACTTCGCAGCCGCACTTTCCCCCGACTAGAAATAGTCTCCTCAACCGGGTCTGGGGGACTATCCTTGCCGTTCCATACCCCACCAATGCAGTATGGACGGTGGATATCTCCATGTTCAAAAGCCACTAGCACCTCATCATTAATTTCTGGGAGACAGTAAAAGCCTCGGTTTGGTCCAGCACCAATACCCACAACCCTAGCCCAGGCGCTGGCGTGGGCGCTCCCGTCCCCTTCTGGGGTCAGCGTCGGAAATTTCACTCGCACACGCCCAAGACCCTCTGGGTCATAGTTATGAGTAACAATACCCACTAGATGGGTTTGCCCCGGTTTCAAACCTATTTTGGGGGAAAGAGTTGTCAAAATTGAACCGCCCCGTAACCCCCTCACACTAAATTCCGTGCTGTATCTCCCTTCTTGATACAGGTGGCGGGTTTCGGTAATGTAATATCTACCGCTATAACGCCCCATTCCAGTTAATTCCACCACTTTCCCTACCCGAATATTCGGGTTTCCCGGAGCATGGGAGTCGGCTTGCACAAATTCTCCCTCGAGTTCGTTATAGAGGGCTTGAGCCATCAAGTCCGCCGCTTTGGGACTGGAAACAGGCTGATCTACAACAATCATTTTCGGCGGCGGGAAGTTGCTGCCAAAAAGTCCCGTGGTTAAGGGAGTGCCACCTGATGACCTCCCTTGAAACTGACTCGACCACCCCTCCTGGGAATTACCCTCGATTTGAGTGATTTTTTCCGAGCGATCGGCTACCGAGACAATCGGCTGTTTTCTAGTATAATCCCAGCTTCGCACTTCCACTGAGTCAACCTGTTCCGCACTGGTGACTCGGACTCGAAAACTTTCAAAGTCTGTTAGCCATTTCAGTCTCAAAATATCCCCTCCCTGGGGGCGACGGAAAAATAGTTTCCCATCTTGAACAAATAATTCAAATCCAATTCTAGCCGCTCTGTCCCGCAGGAATTCCATATTGGTCTGGTTTTCCTGAAAAACGTAGGCTTGTTTTTCTCCGCTCGGATCGATTCTCCCTTGCTCAATTCCGACTTCTCTCGCGATTTTGACAACTATATCACTATCGGTATAGTCCTGGAAAGAACGGTTATAACGCCCTCGGTGCAGACGATGGGAAATGTCATAACCCCGAACTATAATCGGTGCTTGGGTGTCGCTGGTAAAGTGGGTTTCAATCGCGGTAATTTCGCCTTCGATAATGTAGTCTTTTTGTTCTTGGTTGAATTCTGGCGACTCCGTTGTGCTACCTTGAAAACCAATCTTGACTTTTTTGCCAATTTGTAGCAGGGGATCGTGTTGCCATGTTTGGCTTTCGTCATCTACCGGAACGTAGGGATTATTGATAGCCAGTGTGAACATCCCCGGTAGGTGCAAACTCTCTTCTACCGAAATTTGCAGCAAATCATTCATTAAAGCCGACAGGGATGATTGGTCGGCTCCTTCAATTTGCAACAGAGGACTGGAAACATACAGACTGCGATCGCTTGCCATGGCTACAATGATATGTTATTATTTACTGATAATTTTACGACGCTCACTAAAACTGCGATCGGCAACCCCCAGATCCACTTCTTTCAGCTTAATCGTCACTCGGGCGCGTACTGGTGTACCATCTGGTTTAAACATCGTCAATTTATAATCTAAACTTTCCACCATACAACGCATATAATTTTTATCCCCCCAAATTAAGTAGTAAACCGGGGGTCGTCGCAGCTCTAGGGCTTGTGTTTCAATATCTCCCCCACCATATTCAGCCACCTCCATGGCATTCGCATTCACCCCTAACAAGTTACTAGACAGGCTAGATACAGCCGATTGAATTACAGTATTAGTAACACTAGCTTTGACCAATCTTTCACTGTAGCCGCCTTCTTTACTAAATGGATCTTTAAAAGAACTGAAGTCTACAGTATCCAGAATAGGCTGGATTTTATTCAATACATTTTCACCGGTTTCATAGGTATCAAACACCAGATCAGTTAACGTCAATTGGTAGGGTTCTACAAAACCAAAGTTCACCTTCGGTAAACCTCTACTTGTCCGCGCTCCCTTGATATCTTCAATCGAAACAGACCTACTTAACTGCAAGTCTGTAGGGTTAAACTGGAACCTGATAATTTTAGCGCCTTCTCCACTTCTAGGAATCAGAGCAGCTTTGACCAATTGACCACTTTTGAACCCAGATCTTTGATAAAGAGAACTGGCGTCAGACTCTTTCCTTGTCTCTAAGGCTAAATACTGCTGATCTCGAATTTTGTCATATATAGCTGCTCCTTTAAGCAAGACAATATCGGCTGTACTTGTAGCGACATCCTTAGCCAAATTATCTTTCCATGAATTCTCTTTTGTCATAATTCACCCCTTTTCTAATTCCACAATACCCAAGATGGCTTATCATCAGTCCTTATGCCTGTAATTATTCATATTTTCTTAAATTACATATTTTATTATACCACTATTCTTGATTGATTAAATAAAGATTTAACTTTTCTTTATATTTCAATAAATCCTTAAATATGTTGAATTACCACGGAAAACGTCCAGAAGACCTATGGGAACCATAACGTTCTCGTTCCACTTGAAATCGCTCACAAATAAAGCCATATATTTCTCTAGCTAGTGCTTCGAGATGTTCAGATGTGACGACTTCTTGTTGTTGGGCTTCGGGTTTTTCCTGTTCATTGTAAGTCCTGTTGTCTTGGGCTTTAATGTTTTCATCTAATTCATAAATATCTTGCTTGTTTAATGATTCAATTTTATGAGACCTTTGTGATGATATATTTTCCTTTAATTTTGCTCTATTATGAATAGTTTTCTGCATCATTTCTTTGACAGGAGATGGCTTATTGTAAAAATCAGAAGACAAAAGATTACCATTAGGGCTCACCTGAACATGATCTGGAATATATTGATTTTTAGGGACTCCCAAATTTTTGGGATGTGATTGGTTTAATCCTAAATTATCTGTATTTTTCATCAATTCTTGAGTATTATACGAAGATTCTGGAACCAAGCTGCGCGGTTGAAAATCAAAATTATGTTCATTATTATTCATTAATTTTTGCTGAAGCAAAAGTTTATTTTTATTATATTTTTTCTGGTAATTTTTTGTTATAAATCCTGGCTTATTTATATTTTTAATCGACCTTTGGATCTCAGGAAATGTTCCATTGGAAAGCATATCTTTAACCGTTGTATTGCTACCATACAAACCTGAGTATATATCTGCTTCACGTTGAAAATATGATGAATCAGTATCAGATATACCATCCGTTATATCTCCCGAATTTGAAGTTTCTTGGAGTCTCTGAATTGGAGATGAATCAGTCGCAGATATCCCTTCATTAATATCTTCTGCTGAATCCGAGGTTTCCGAGAGTCGTTGAATGGAAGGGGAATCATTAGAGGCGATCGCATTATTAACATCTCCCGAATCCGAGGTTTCCGAGACTCGTTGAATGGAAGGGGAGTCATCAGAAGCGTTAGCATTATTAACATCTCCCGAATCCGAGGTTTCCGAGACTCGTTGAATGGAAGGGGAGTCATCAGAAGCGATCGCATTACTTATATCTTCTGCTGAATCCGAGGTTTCCGAGACTCGTTGAATTGAGGAGTCATGAAAAGCGATCGCATTATTGACATCTCCCGAATCCGAGGTTTCCGAGAGTCGTTGAATTGAGGAGTCATGAGAAGCGATCGCATTTACATCCACCGAATCGGAAGTTTCCGAGAGTCTCTGAATTGGAGATGAATCGGAAGTTTCCGAAAGTCGTTGAATGGAAGGGGAATCATTAGAGGCGATCGCATTACTTATATCTTCTGCTGAATCCGAGGTTTCCGAGACTCGTTGAATTGAGGAGTCATGAAAAGCGATCGCATTATTGACATCTCCCGAATCGGAAGTTTCTGGGAGTCTTTGAATGGAAGGGGAGTCATGAGAAGCGATCGCATTATTGACATCTCCCGAATCGGAAGTTTCTGGGAGTCTCTGAATTGGAGATGAATCGGAGGTTTCCGAGAGTCGTTGAATGGAAGGGGAATCATTAGAGGCGATCGCATTTACATCCACCGAATCCGAGGTGTCCGAGAGTCTCTGAATTGGAGATGAATCAGTCGCAGATATCCCTTCATTAATATCTTCTGCTGAATCCGAGGTTTCCGAGACTCGTTGAATGGAAGGGGAATCATCAGAAGCGTTAGCATTATTGACATCTCCCGAATCCGAGGTTTCCGAGACTCGTTGAATTGAGGAGTCATGAGAAGCGTTAGCATTATTGACATCTCCCGAATCCGAGGTTTCCGAGAGTCGTTGAATTGAGGAGTCATGAGAAGCGTTAGCATTATTGACATCTCCCGAATCCGAGGTTTCCGAGAGTCGTTGAATGGAAGGGGAGTCATGAAAAGCGATCGCATTTACATCCACCGAATCGGAGGCTTCCGAGAGTCTCTGAATTGGAGATGAATCGGAGGTTTCTGGGAGTCTCTGAATTGGGGAATCATGAAAAGCGATCGCATTTACATCCACCGAATCCGAGGTTTCCGAGAGTCGTTGAATGGAAGGGGAATCATTAGAAGCGTTAGCATTTACATCCACCGAATCCGAGGTTTCCGAGAGTCGTTGAATTGAGGAGTCATGAGAAGCGATCGCATTACTTATATCTTCCACCGAATCGGAAGTTTCTGGGAGTCTCTGAATTGAGGAGTCATGAAAAGCGATCGCATTTACATCCACCGAATCGGAAGTTTCCGAGAGTCTCTGAATTGGAGATGAATCGGAAGTTTCCGAAAGTCGTTGAATGGAAGGGGAATCATTAGAGGCGATCGCATTATTGACATCTCCCGAATCCGAGGTTTCCGAGACTCGTTGAATTGAGGAGTCATGAGAAGCGATCACATTATTGACATCTCCCGAATCCGAGGTTTCCGAGAGTCGTTGAATTGAGGAGTCATGAGAAGCGATCACATTATTGACATCTCCCGAATCCGAGGTTTCCGAGACTCGTTGAATTGAGGAGTCATGAAAAGCGATCGCATTATTAACATCTCCCGAATCCGAGGTTTCCGAGACTCGTTGAATGGAAGGGGAGTCATCAGAAGCGATCGCATTACTTATATCTTCCACCGAATCCGAAGTTTCCGGGAGTCTCTGAATTGAGGAGTCATGAAAAGCGATCGCATTATTAACATCTCCCGAATCCGAGGTTTCCGAGACTCGTTGAATGGAAGGGGAGTCATCAGAAGCGATCGCATTATTAACATCTCCCGAATCCGAGGTTTCCGAGAGTCTCTGAATTGGAGATGAATCGGAAGTTTCTGGGAGTCGTTGAATGGAAGGGGAGTCATGAGAAGCGATCGCATTATTTACATCCACCGAATCGGAAGTTTCCGAGAGTCTCTGAATTGGAGATGAATCGGAAGTTTCCGAAAGTCGTTGAATGGAAGGGGAATCATTAGAGGCGATCGCATTATTGACATCTCCCGAATCGGAAGTTTCTGGGAGTCTCTGAATTGAGGAGTCATGAAAAGCGATCGCATTATTTACATCCACCGAATCGGAAGTTTCCGAGAGTCTCTGAATTGGAGATGAATCGGAAGTTTCCGAAAGTCGTTGAATGGAAGGGGAATCATTAGAGGCGATCGCATTATTGACATCTCCCGAATCGGAAGTTTCTGGGAGTCTCTGAATTGAGGAGTCATGAAAAGCGATCGCATTTACATCCACCGAATCGGAAGTTTCCGAGAGTCTCTGAATTGGAGATGAATCGGAAGTTTCCGAAAGTCGTTGAATGGAAGGGGAATCATTAGAGGCGATCGCATTTACATCCACCGAATCGGAGGCTTCCGAGAGTCTCTGAATTGGAGATGAATCGGAGGTTTCTGGGAGTCTCTGAATTGGGGAATCATGAAAAGCGATCGCATTTACATCCACCGAATCGGAGGCTTCCGAGAGTCTCTGAATTGGAGATGAATCGGAGGTTTCTGGGAGTCTCTGAATTGGGGAATCATGAAAAGCGATCGCATTATTGACATCTCCCGAATCCGAGGTTTCCGAGACTCGTTGAATTGAGGAGTCATGAGAAGCGATCACATTATTGACATCTCCCGAATCCGAGGTTTCCGAGACTCGTTGAATTGAGGAGTCATGAAAAGCGATCGCATTACTTATATCTTCCACCGAATCCGAGGTTTCCGAGACTCGTTGAATGGAAGGGGAAACATCAGAGGCGATCGCATTACTTATATCTTCTGCTGAATCCGAGGTTTCCGAGACTCGTTGAATGGAAGGGGAAACATCAGAGGCGATCGCATTACTTATATCTTCTGCTGAATCCGAGGTTTCCGAGACTCGTTGAATTGAGGAGTCATGAAAAGCGATCGCATTATTTACATCCACCGAATCGGAAGTTTCTGGGAGTCTCTGAATTGGAGATGAATCGGAAGTTTCCGAAAGTCGTTGAATGGAAGGGGAATCATTAGAGGCGATCGCATTTACATCCACCGAATCGGAGGCTTCCGAGAGTCTCTGAATTGGAGATGAATCGGAGGTTTCTGGGAGTCTCTGAATTGAGGAGTCATGAAAAGCGATCGTATTATTAACATCCACCGAATCGGAAGTTTCTGGGAGTCTCTGAATTGTGGAATCATCAGAAGCGTTAGCATCATTTACATCCACCGAATCCGAGGTGTCCGAGAGTCTCTGAATTGGAGATGAATCAGTCGCAGATATCCCTTCATTAATATCTTCTGCTGAATCCGAGGTTTCCGAGACTCGTTGAATTGAGGAGTCATGAAAAGCGATCGTATTATTAACATCCACCGAATCGGAAGTTTCTGGGAGTCTCTGAATTGTGGAATCATCAGAAGCGTTAGCATCATTTACATCCACCGAATCCGAGGTGTCCGAGAGTCTCTGAATTGGAGATGAATCAGTCGCAGATATCCCTTCATTAATATCTTCTGCTGAATCCGAGGTTTCCGAGACTCGTTGAATTGAGGAGTCATGAAAAGCGATCGCATTATTGACATCCACCGAATCGGAAGTTTCCGAGACTCGTTGAATTGAGGAGTCATGAAAAGCGATCGCATTTACATCCACCGAATCCGAGGTTTCCGAGAGTCGTTGAATTGAGGAGTCATGAAAAGCGATCGCATTATTAACATCTCCCGAATCCGAGGTTTCCGAGACTCGTTGAATGGAAGGGGAGTCATCAGAAGCGATCGCATTACTTATATCTTCCACCGAATCCGAAGTTTCCGGGAGTCTCTGAATTGAGGAGTCATGAAAAGCGATCGCATTACTTATATCTTCCACCGAATCCGAGGTTTCCGAGACTCGTTGAATGGAAGGGGAAACATCAGAGGCGATCGCATTACTTATATCTTCTGCTGAATCCGAGGTTTCCGAGACTCGTTGAATTGAGGAGTCATGAAAAGCGATCGCATTATTAACATCTCCCGAATCCGAGGTTTCCGAGACTCGTTGAATGGAAGGGGAGTCATCAGAAGCGATCGCATTACTTATATCTTCCACCGAATCCGAAGTTTCCGGGAGTCTCTGAATTGAGGAGTCATGAAAAGCGATCGCATTATTAACATCTCCCGAATCCGAGGTTTCCGAGACTCGTTGAATGGAAGGGGAGTCATCAGAAGCGATCGCATTACTTATATCTTCCACCGAATCCGAAGTTTCCGGGAGTCTCTGAATTGAGGAGTCATGAAAAGCGATCGCATTATTAACATCTCCCGAATCCGAGGTTTCCGAGACTCGTTGAATGGAAGGGGAGTCATCAGAAGCGATCGCATTACTTATATCTTCCACCGAATCCGAAGTTTCCGGGAGTCTCTGAATTGAGGAGTCATGAAAAGCGATCGCATTTACATCCACCGAATCGGAAGTTTCCGAGAGTCTCTGAATTGGAGATGAATCGGAAGTTTCCGAAAGTCGTTGAATTGAGGAGTCATGAAAAGCGATCGCATTATTTACATCCACCGAATCCGAGGTTTCCGAGAGTCGTTGAATTGTGGAATCATCAGAGGCGATCGCATTATTGACATCCACCGAATCGGAAGTTTCTGGGAGTCTTTGAATGGAAGGGGAGTCATGAGAAGCGATCGCATTACTTATATCTTCCACCGAATCGGAAGTTTCTGGGAGTCTCTGAATTGAGGAGTCATGAAAAGCGATCGCATTATTGACATCTCCCGAATCCGAGGTTTCCGAGAGTCGTTGAATGGAAGGGGAGTCATGAAAAGCGATCGCATTTACATCCACCGAATCGGAAGTTTCTGGGAGTCTCTGAATTGAGGAGTCATGAAAAGCGATCGCATTATTTACATCCACCGAATCGGAAGTTTCCGAGAGTCTCTGAATTGGAGATGAATCGGAAGTTTCCGAAAGTCGTTGAATGGAAGGGGAATCATTAGAGGCGATCGCATTTACATCCACCGAATCGGAGGCTTCCGAGAGTCTCTGAATTGGAGATGAATCGGAGGTTTCTGGGAGTCTCTGAATTGGGGAATCATGAAAAGCGATCGCATTTACATCCACCGAATCGGAGGCTTCCGAGAGTCTCTGAATTGGAGATGAATCGGAAGTTTCTGGGAGTCTCTGAATTGAGGAGTCATGAAAAGCGATCGCATTTACATCCACCGAATCGGAAGTTTCCGAGAGTCTCTGAATTGGAGATGAATCGGAAGTTTCCGAAAGTCGTTGAATGGAAGGGGAATCATTAGAGGCGATCGCATTTACATCCACCGAATCGGAGGCTTCCGAGAGTCTCTGAATTGGAGATGAATCGGAGGTTTCTGGGAGTCTCTGAATTGGGGAATCATGAAAAGCGATCGCATTTACATCCACCGAATCGGAGGCTTCCGAGAGTCTCTGAATTGGAGATGAATCGGAGGTTTCTGGGAGTCTCTGAATTGGGGAATCATGAAAAGCGATCGCATTTACATCCACCGAATCGGAAGTTTCCGAGAGTCTCTGAATTGGAGATGAATCCGAGGTTTCCGAGAGTCGTTGAATTGAGGAGTCATGAGAAGCGATCGCATTTACATCCACCGAATCCGAGGTTTCCGAGAGTCGTTGAATTGAGGAGTCATGAAAAGCGTTAGCATTTACATCTCCCGAATCGGAAGTTTCCGGGAGTCTCTGAATTGGAGATGAATCGGAAGTTTCCGAAAGTCGTTGAATGGAAGGGGAATCATTAGAGGCGATCGCATTTACATCCACCGAATCGGAGGCTTCCGAGAGTCTCTGAATTGGAGATGAATCGGAGGTTTCTGGGAGTCTCTGAATTGGGGAATCATGAAAAGCGATCGCATTTACATCCACCGAATCGGAGGCTTCCGAGAGTCTCTGAATTGGAGATGAATCGGAGGTTTCTGGGAGTCTCTGAATTGGGGAATCATGAGAAGCGATCGCATTTACATCCACCGAATCGGAGGCTTCCGAGAGTCTCTGAATTGGAGATGAATCGGAGGTTTCTGGGAGTCTCTGAATTGGGGAATCATGAGAAGCGATCGCATTTACATCCACCGAATCCGAGGTTTCCGAGAGTCGTTGAATTGAGGAGTCATGAAAAGCGTTAGCATTTACATCTCCCGAATCGGAAGTTTCCGGGAGTCTCTGAATTGGAGATGAATCGGAAGTTTCCGAAAGTCGTTGAATGGAAGGGGAATCATTAGAGGCGATCGCATTTACATCCACCGAATCGGAGGCTTCCGAGAGTCTCTGAATTGGAGATGAATCGGAGGTTTCTGGGAGTCTCTGAATTGGGGAATCATGAAAAGCGATCGCATTTACATCCACCGAATCGGAAGTTTCTGGGAGTCTCTGAATTGAGGAGTCATGAAAAGCGTTAGCATTATTGACATCTCCCGAATCCGAGGTTTCCGAGACTCGTTGAATTGAGGAGTCATGAAAAGCGATCGCATTACTTATATCTTCCACCGAATCCGAGGTTTCCGAGACTCGTTGAATGGAAGGGGAAACATCAGAGGCGATCGCATTACTTATATCTTCTGCTGAATCCGAGGTTTCCGAGACTCGTTGAATGGAAGGGGAAACATCAGAGGCGATCGCATTTACATCCACCGAATCGGAAGTTTCCGAGAGTCTCTGAATTGGAGATGAATCAGTCGCAGATATCCCTTCATTAATATCTTCTGCTGAATCCGAGGTTTCCGAGACTCGTTGAATTGAGGAGTCATGAAAAGCGATCGTATTTACATCCACCGAATACGAGGTTTCCGAGACTCGTTGAATTGTGGAATCATCAGAGGCGATCGCATTATTGACATCTCCCGAATCCGAGGTTTCCGAGACTCGTTGAATTGAGGAGTCATGAAAAGCGATCGCATTATTGACATCTCCCGAATCCGAGGTTTCCGAGAGTCGTTGAATTGAGGAGTCATGAGAAGCGATCGCATTATTGACATCTCCCGAATCCGAGGTTTCCGAGAGTCGTTGAATGGAAGGGGAGTCATGAAAAGCGATCGCATTATTGACATCTCCCGAATCCGAGGTTTCCGAGAGTCGTTGAATTGAGGAGTCATGAAAAGCGATCGCATTTACATCCACCGAATCGGAAGTTTCCGAGAGTCTCTGAATTGGAGATGAATCAGTCGCAGATATCCCTTCATTAATATCTTCTGCTGAATCCGAGGTTTCCGAGACTCGTTGAATTGAGGAGTCATGAAAAGCGATCGCATTTACATCCACCGAATCGGAGGCTTCCGAGAGTCTCTGAATTGGAGATGAATCGGAGGTTTCCGAGAGTCGTTGAATGGAAGGGGAATCATTAGAGGCGATCGCATTATTGACATCTCCCGAATCCGAGGTTTCCGAGAGTCGTTGAATTGAGGAGTCATGAAAAGCGATCGCATTATTGACATCTCCCGAATCCGAGGTTTCCGAGACTCGTTGAATGGAAGGGGAGTCATCAGAAGCGATCGCATTATTAACATCTCCCGAATCCGAGGTTTCCGAGACTCGTTGAATGGAAGGGGAGTCATCAGAAGCGATCGCATTATTGACATCTCCCGAATCCGAGGTTTCCGAGAGTCGTTGAATTGAGGAGTCATGAAAAGCGATCGCATTTACATCCACCGAATCGGAAGTTTCCGAGAGTCTCTGAATTGGAGATGAATCAGTCGCAGATATCCCTTCATTAATATCTTCTGCTGAATCCGAGGTTTCCGAGACTCGTTGAATTGAGGAGTCATGAAAAGCGATCGCATTATTGACATCTCCCGAATCCGAGGTTTCCGAGACTCGTTGAATGGAAGGGGAGTCATCAGAAGCGATCGCATTATTAACATCTCCCGAATCCGAGGTTTCCGAGACTCGTTGAATGGAAGGGGAGTCATCAGAAGCGATCGCATTATTAACATCTCCCGAATCCGAGGTTTCCGAGACTCGTTGAATGGAAGGGGAGTCATCAGAAGCGATCGCATTACTTATATCTTCTGCTGAATCCGAGGTTTCCGAGACTCGTTGAATTGAGGAGTCATGAAAAGCGATCGCATTATTGACATCTCCCGAATCCGAGGTGTCCGAGAGTCTCTGAATTGGAGATGAATCAGTCGCAGATATCCCTTCATTAATATCTTCTGCTGAATCCGAGGTTTCCGAGACTCGTTGAATTGAGGAGTCATGAAAAGCGATCGCATTATTGACATCCACCGAATCCGAGGTTTCCAAGACTCGTTGAATGGAAGGGGAGTCATGAGAAGCGATCGCATTATTAACATCTCCCGAATCCGAGGTTTCCAAGACTCGTTGAATGGAAGGGGAGTCATGAGAAGCGATCGCATTATTAACATCTCCCGAATCCGAGGTTTCCGAGAGTCGTTGAATTGAGGAGTCATGAGAAGCGTTAGCATTATTAACATCTCCCGAATCCGAGGTTTCCGAGACTCGTTGAATGGAAGGGGAGTCATCAGAAGCGATCGCATTATTAACATCTCCCGAATCCGAGGTTTCCGAGAGTCGTTGAATTGAGGAGTCATGAAAAGCGTTAGCATTTACATCCACCGAATCGGAAGTTTCCGAGAGTCTCTGAATTGGAGATGAATCGGAAGTTTCCGAAAGTCGTTGAATGGAAGGGGAAACATCAGAGGCGATCGCATTACTTATATCTTCTGCTGAATCCGAGGTTTCCGAGACTCGTTGAATTGAGGAGTCATGAAAAGCGATCGCATTATTAACATCTCCCGAATCCGAGGTTTCCGAGACTCGTTGAATTGAGGAGTCATGAAAAGCGATCGCATTATTAACATCTCCCGAATCCGAGGTTTCCGAGACTCGTTGAATTGAGGAGTCATGAGAAGCGTTAGCATTATTAACATCTCCCGAATCCGAGGTTTCCGAGAGTCGTTGAATTGAGGAGTCATGAGAAGCGTTAGCATTATTGACATCTCCCGAATCCGAGGTTTCCGAGAGTCGTTGAATTGAGGAGTCATGAGAAGCGATCGCATTTACATCCACCGAATCCGAGGTGTCCGAGAGTCTCTGAATTGGAGATGAATCAGTCGCAGATATCCCTTCATTAATATCTTCTGCTGAATCCGAGGTTTCCGAGACTCGTTGAATGGAAGGGGAATCATCAGAAGCGTTAGCATTATTGACATCTCCCGAATCCGAGGTTTCCGAGAGTCGTTGAATGGAAGGGGAGTCATGAGAAGCGATCGCATTATTGACATCTCCCGAATCGGAAGTTTCTGGGAGTCTTTGAATGGAAGGGGAGTCATGAGAAGCGATCGCATTTACATCCACCGAATCGGAAGTTTCCGAGAGTCTCTGAATTGGAGATGAATCGGAAGTTTCCGAAAGTCGTTGAATGGAAGGGGAATCATTAGAGGCGATCGCATTATTGACATCTCCCGAATCCGAGGTTTCCGAGACTCGTTGAATTGAGGAGTCATGAAAAGCGTTAGCATTTACATCCACCGAATCGGAAGTTTCCGAGAGTCTCTGAATTGGAGATGAATCGGAAGTTTCCGAAAGTCGTTGAATGGAAGGGGAAACATCAGAGGCGATCGCATTATTGACATCTCCCGAATCCGAGGTTTCCGAGAGTCGTTGAATTGAGGAGTCATGAGAAGCGATCGCATTATTGACATCTCCCGAATCCGAGGTTTCCGAGAGTCGTTGAATGGAAGGGGAGTCATGAAAAGCGATCGCATTTACATCCACCGAATCGGAAGTTTCTGGGAGTCTCTGAATAGGAGATGAATCGGAAGTTTCCGAGAGTCGTTGAATGGAAGGGGAATCATTAGAGGCGATCGCATTATTAACATCTCCCGAATCCGAGGTTTCCGAGACTCGTTGAATGGAAGGGGAGTCATCAGAAGCGATCGCATTATTAACATCTCCCGAATCCGAGGTTTCCGAGAGTCGTTGAATTGAGGAGTCATGAGAAGCGTTAGCATTATTAACATCTCCCGAATCCGAGGTTTCCGAGAGTCGTTGAATTGAGGAGTCATGAAAAGCGTTAGCATTTACATCCACCGAATCGGAAGTTTCCGAGAGTCTCTGAATTGGAGATGAATCGGAAGTTTCCGAAAGTCGTTGAATGGAAGGGGAAACATCAGAGGCGATCGCATTATTGACATCTCCCGAATCCGAGGTTTCCGAGAGTCGTTGAATTGAGGAGTCATGAGAAGCGATCGCATTATTGACATCTCCCGAATCCGAGGTTTCCGAGAGTCGTTGAATGGAAGGGGAGTCATGAAAAGCGATCGCATTTACATCCACCGAATCGGAAGTTTCTGGGAGTCTCTGAATAGGAGATGAATCGGAAGTTTCCGAGAGTCGTTGAATGGAAGGGGAATCATTAGAGGCGATCGCATTATTAACATCTCCCGAATCCGAGGTTTCCGAGACTCGTTGAATGGAAGGGGAGTCATCAGAAGCGATCGCATTATTAACATCTCCCGAATCCGAGGTTTCCGAGAGTCGTTGAATTGAGGAGTCATGAGAAGCGTTAGCATTATTAACATCTCCCGAATCCGAGGTTTCCGAGAGTCGTTGAATTGAGGAGTCATGAGAAGCGATCGCATTTACATCCACCGAATCGGAAGTTTCCGAGAGTCTCTGAATTGGAGATGAATCGGAAGTTTCCGAAAGTCGTTGAATGGAAGGGGAGTCATGAGAAGCGATCGCATTTACATCCACCGAATCCGAGGTTTCCGAGAGTCGTTGAATTGAGGAGTCATGAAAAGCGTTAGCATTATTGACATCTCCCGAATCCGAGGTTTCCGAGAGTCGTTGAATGGAAGGGGAGTCATGAGAAGCGATCGCATTTACATCCACCGAATCGGAAGTTTCTGGGAGTCTCTGAATTGAGGAGTCATGAAAAGCGATCGCATTTACATCCACCGAATCGGAAGTTTCTGGGAGTCTCTGAATAGGAGATGAATCGGAAGTTTCCGAGAGTCGTTGAATGGAAGGGGAATCATTAGAGGCGATCGCATTTACATCCACCGAATCGGAAGTTTCTGGGAGTCTCTGAATTGAGGAGTCATGAAAAGCGTTAGCATTATTGACATCTCCCGAATCCGAGGTTTCCGAGACTCGTTGAATGGAAGGGGAGTCATGAGAAGCGATCGCATTATTGATATCCACCGAATCGGAAGTTTCTGGGAGTCGCTGAATTGGGGATATGTCGGAAATAGGTTCAGAATTTGAAGATTTGTATTGTCTTTGTATGGACTCAGGATGAGGGGATTTCGATCCTTCTGTGATTTTGGGGTATTTGGGAGGATAAAATTTGTTTGATTTTGGAGATATATTATCGCCTAATATGCTTCTAAATATGGTTGACTTTGATGGTGGTGATTTTTGATGATTAACTTTTTTTTGGTCTTGATTAAGATTGTCTAATTCCTCATATGGTGAATCTAATTCCCGGCTAATTTCAGGTGCTTCTGATGTAAAAATAGGAGATGTTTCTGTAGATTGCGGAATCGATGTTGTCTCTGCATTTGGGGTAAAATCGACAGAATTAAGTGGCTTTTCTTGGATAATATTTTGATTACCAAAGTTAGGCTTTGACTCTAAGAAAAAAGGACTATCCCACTCATCAAAACTTTGTAATTGTACTCCTTCACCCGCAAATAAAGATAAATCTAAAACTGATATGGAACGCGCACCGAGAGGTTGTAAAAATTTTTGACCTAATGGCGTAGGAGACATCAAAGGATTTTTTACCCCTAAATGTGGTTGTGAAGGGGTATCTTTGGATGTCACTTGATCGGGGTTTTTAGACATATAAATTAAGTCAATTTAACACTTGCTATTATATTTGATAATTGTGGTTTTAAAAGTATCCATGATTATCCCGCCTTCTATTAATTGCTGCACCTCCTGCACCTTGAGGTTTTATGTTCACTTTTAACCCTTCATAAGCTAGGGTTAATTCTTCGATCGCTACTGAACTTCCTTCAGCTTGAAATCCTGGTGCTTTCCAGGAAATGGGAATAGCGCCAATCAAAGTCCATGCTTGCATAATTTCCCCCGCTTGATTGAACATCAAAATATTGATATTCCGACGATTATATATGGGATTACTGATGGTAGTTAGCATCCAATCCCAGAAAATTGTGCTATTCGTCATTCCCCGCTTTAAGGTGATGTCGTCAAACTCTGCATGACCAATAAATACTCGCTGTTGGTCATTGACTCCACCTTCTAAATATGCTTCTTTTTGTAAGGTTACTCCGAAGCCAGAACATTCGGAAAATGAGGCGGAAATGGTACTTTCCATTTCTACATAAAAGCGATTGGTTGTGATATAATTATACCTGGATTCTAAGGTATTATTAGCATCTGTGGGTAGCATAATTTACCTGGATATTTGTTAACACAATTTAAACCGAAAATTAATGTCGTTCACGGATTAAATTGAGGTCAGAAATTAACATTTCGTAAACTCTTTGTTCAACTTGTTTTTTTAGCATCGGGTCGGCGCGAACTTTTTGGGCGATTTTATACATCAAATCTCCGGGATTATCGCACTGTATTTTCGTGGGTGCGACTAAGCCAATGGGGTGGCTAGGTTGTCCGGGTGGCCGGTGTGGTCTTGGGGGTTGATGGTTAGGTTTCATGATTCAGTGATTAAGGATTTGGGTTGAGATTTTGTAAAGGAACTAATCCGGTTTTGATCAGCAGATTTTGTGCTTCTTCTGTTTTGAGAATTTCGGCAAATTTCTGCCCGACTGGGGATAAGCTGTTATCAAAGGAATAAACAACAGCCAGAGAATAGGCTAAAGGATATTGTCCGGTTTGAAATTGCTCAACGGATGGATAGTAACTACCTTTATCATTGCACAAATCGGTTCCGGGTGTAATAGGTTGATTGTGATGTTGACTTATGGGTTGTACCGCTGGTCTTAACCCTTCGGCGATCGCCAGAGGGTAGACCGAACACTGTTGAAAAACCTGACTGAGTGGGCCAAAAGATAGGCTGCCAATTTCTCGTTCTTCAAAATCCTGAAGAACTCTTCTCATGGCTTGAAAAGTGGGGATTTGGCGAATTATATTGACATTGGTTTCAGTTGTGATAAAATTATCTGAGGGAGGGCTTTGCCACAGTCGCCGAAATTGGTCGATCGCTCGCTCAGTTTGTAGGACTCGTTCTTCAAAAATGCGGATCGCTTCTGCATCGGTGGGGATGTAAAGTTGCACCGGTAAATCCGGTCCTCCTAACTGTTTCCAGTTGTTAATTTCCCCGGTGTATAGTTGTCGCAATTGTTTAATTGATATTTGTCCGTTTAAATTATGAGGTAAGGAATTCTGGCGGCGCTGGTAACTAAAGGCGACAAACACGACCAAACCATCATAAGCAAAGGGAATAGCATTTAAATCTCTGTCTAAGTCTTGGATTAAACTGGTAATGGCAAAATCTGCCTCTTGGTTGCGAACTTTAGCCAGTGTTTTTTCCGTGGTCGGTTGGGGTTTATAAACCAATTTCATCTGGGGAATGCGCTGTTGTAATTCCTCCTCTAATGTTTTCCCTTTTTCTACTAAGTTGCGCTGTCGGATTGCATAATTCCAAACCCCATTTTCATTAGCGGTGTAGCTAAATCTTCCTTTGGGAATAGCAGCAATATCTTTGATGCAACAGGGAGAAAAACGGTGGTCAGCTAGGACCATAGATGGGCGATATAATAACCGCCAGATACCAATTACTCCTAAAAAAGCCAGTAGAAGCAGCAGCAAAATCCATAGCCGAGGAAAAGGGCGTTTTGTGTCTTCTTTTTCTAATGCGATCGCTTGATAATTGTGGTCAATTTCCGGTATTTGGGGGAGTGCTTCCCGGGCGGCTTTGGCGTTTTCAAAGGGTATATTGAATCCCAGGAGTCGCAATATAAACTGTTGCAGGGGGGGATAGGTTTCTGGCCAGTCTTCGGGGAATTGGTAACGGAAGGTTTGCCCTCGGGTATCGACGGGGGAGGTTAAATCATGTTGCCAATTTCCTTTTAAAAGGTCAAAGGCGATCGCACCTAAAGCCCTTAAATCGAGGCTAGGATCAGCCTGGCTAACCGTGGTTAACCCGGGCTGAAATGGCTTTTCTGTGAGGGTCAAATCGGCTATGTAGACGAGAAATTGGGGGCGATGAAACTGATGCTGTTCGATGGGTAAAATCAGAATCGTGTCCAGGCTGAGGTTCCCGTGGGCTACAAGTGAGTGAATTTGACCGGAGGGGAGGCGGTATTTCTGAGTGTGGAGGACTTCGAGGCTTTGCAAAACCTGATCAAGGAGGTGCCGCGCTTGTTGGGGGGTCATGGCACCAAATTGGCGGAGGTAGCTTCGCACGCTGGGATAGCTGTTGGAGAGGGAGTGGGTGACCGTGTAGCAGCGGGGTTGGTGGCGGTCGGCGATCGCTTCTGAGGGGACCAGCAGCCGAAAGTCCTGCACCCGACCATCAGCGGGGACTAATCCTGCCACATTTTCAAATACTGTTTTGGTCTGCTGTTCTTCCTGGGGGTTAAAGTGGCGTTGGGGGAGCAGATATTCTTTAATAATGACTGTTTTATTGTTGTTGGTTTGCACTGCTTGATAAAGGCGACCCAGACCCCGACTACCGATGAAATTGACGATGCGATATCGGCCTTGGTTGCCGATAATTTCCGATTTGGTGGGGAGTATCGCGGGAAATCCGCATTGTAGACAGGTTAAAGCCTGTGGTTCTGCTGCCGTGGAGGATGAGTTAGCCAGGGGGCAGAATAGGGGGTTGCCGTGGGTACAGCGATATTTAGGATAGGGGTTGAGGACACCGGGGCTGACTTCCGCAAGTTGTGGAGGGGTATCGAGGGTTTCGATGTCTGTGTCTTGGGGAATTTCTTCGCCTCGTTTCCGCCGTCGGAGGAGATCTCGGACATCTTCGCGAATGAAGGGTAAAAGCCGAACTACCCACAGGGGGAGAAATCGATAGACTGGAGCGAAGGCATTATAACCTACCCGTCGGACGCGGTGTTGGGCGGTAGCAATGGTGCTTTCTCTGATGGCTTTTGCGGTTCGGGTTTTCGGAATTGGGCGCTGAGGGGGTCTTACCATTACATAAAGGCTCCCAAGAAGCAGGTGTTAGGTAGTCAATTAGGGGGTGAGAAAATAGGGTATTTATTCAGCCTCAACTTGGGCGATCGCATCATCGGGGGATGTCCCATTGAGTACAGCAATAATACCTGGGAGGTATTGATCCATCATGGTCACGTTGGTATAAACGAGGGATTCTATTAAAGTCGGGGTGAGGCGATCGCCTTCTACATCGATACTGGTTTTATAACACACCTCCCCATCAGAATAGTCTAACTCGAAGTTGCCCAGAATTAAACCAGAATTAGCTTTTGTTAATAATTCAGCAATAGCCGATCGCTTTTCCGCAGGAATTGTCAGGGGACAAATCGAGTAAAACAGGAATTGTTGTTCTTCGTCTCTCGCCTGTGCGGAACAACTCCAACGGCCATTGTCGCCAATAAATGCCATTTCTAGGGTAGCCCCCTCCTCTAAGCTAACGTAGTCCCAATCATCTTGGTTAAAAAAGGCAGCCATGATTTGGGAAATGGGGGCAGAAATTGGGGATTCCGAGTCTCCAGTTGGCGGCGCGCCCAATTCCCGGCTAATTTCTTCGATGGCTTGGGTTCCGTTTAACAAAGCCGTTTGAATTTGCGTCCCTAACTGCTGAAAAGCGTCTTTTCCCGTAGCAACCAGTTGAGCGAGGGTGTCAGGATTTGCCCAATCCCAAAGGGTACGATAGGCGATCGTTTTGTCTAATTGTTCTTGTCGCACTCCCAAACAAAACCAGTTTTCCGTAAATTGGTGAGGTAGGGGTTCTGGTCCGGGTAGTTGTTGTAGGTGGTTGATGAGAGTAGCCGTCGTGGTTCCGTCCTGGGTGAGTTGAGGCAGCAAACCCGGTTTCAGCATCAATTCTAACGTTAAATTGGTGCAAGGGTCAAATTGGCGATCGATTAAGGGACTACAAACCTCTGGTTTCAAGTTAAACAATTGTTCCTGTTCAATCAATTGATAGGTATCAAAGGATACTTCTAGGGTGAGATAAAAATCAATATCCTCACCATCATGCTCTCTGAAAATACCATTTAAAGCCAGTATTTCAATGGTTGATTTTGAGGGCAAAACAAAGGTAAATATTTGCTTCAAGGAAATCTCTTTGTTCATGTTAATTATTAATTATTAATTATTAATTATTAAACCCAGCCTTTAACTTCACTATCCATCAAAGGTTTTTCCAATTTCATATATTCACTTTGGGCGGCAGCGAGTAGATGTTTCATCATTACCGGTTCCCCGGCATCAGCAGCCAGAAAAGCCGCATTAAGGGCGATATTGCGGATATTACCCCCAGAAACACTCAAGCGCGCCAATTTCTCAACCGTGAGCCCATCAGTGGGAGTTTCCGAGGGGAAGATACGCCGCCAGATTTCGGCGCGCTGTTTAGCATCAGGAAAGGGGAACTGGACCACAAAACGGATGCGACGGAGAAAAGCGGGGTCGAGGGCACCCTTCATGTTGGTGGTAAGAATAGCCAAACCTCGGTAGGCCTCCATGCGTTGCAGGAGATAACTAACCTCGATGTTAGCATGGCGATCGTGGGAGTCTTTGACCTCGCTGCGCTTACCAAATAGCGCATCAGCCTCATCGAATAGCAAAATTGCGCCCCCACTTTCCGCAGCATCAAAGACCCGGCGAAGGTTTTTCTCGGTTTCGCCGATATATTTGCTAATCACGGAACTGAGGTCAATTTTGTATAAATCGAGTCGCAAGGCTTGGGCTAAAACTTCCGCCGCCGTGGTTTTCCCCGTCCCACTGGGTCCAGCGAATAGGGCGCTGATACCTAAACCCCGATCGCTTTTTTTACCGAAACCCCAATTTTCATAAACTTGGGAACGTTGGCGGAGGTGAGCCGCCATGGTTTCCAGAACTTGCATTTGAGCTTCTGGGAGAACCAAATCCGCCCAAGTCGCTTTAACTTCGATGCGCTGGGCCATATCTTCCATGCGGGGGCGAGCAAGGACGCGACAAGTATCCCAAAGATGGTCAATAAAGGTTTCGGTATCGTGGGGGGAAATTCCCTGGCTGGCGGTGGTTGTACAAACGGAGAGAATGGCGGGGGAGGGGAGGTTAAATTGGGCGGTAACTCGTTGTAGGTGGCCGTTAAGGTGTGTAACATCTCCGAGGTGTTCTTCCCAATACTGGTACTGTTCCGCAGCGCTGGGGCGGGTAACCTCGAAGTTGAGGAGGGGTCGGGTTCGTTGAGGAAGGCGATCGCGGACGGTAATAATCAGGGGGCTACCGATGCGCTCAATCAGTTGCCAGATACCGTCTCCGTGGCGACTCATTTCCACCTGTTCACAGTCGAGGAGGAGCGCATAGCCTCCTAAAACGGACTCCCGCTCCCATAGTTTTAACATAAGGTTGAACTCTGCGGTGGTCGAGGGGATGCGATCGCCATCACTATGATAGAGTTCTAGGTCTAACTGTTGACAGGCCACCTGTGCGATAGCTTGTCGAGTCGCCATATCTTCCCCGGAAAGCTGGACAACCGGTAACTGAGACTGTTCGCTAAAGCTCGACCAGGTTTGGGCAATTTTTAGGGCGAGTTGTTGATGGGAGGGGACTAACAGGGAGGCTTCCCCAAGGGATTCCACAATGCCGAATAAGCGTTCATCGAGATGCTGTATACCGATGAGATAGTGGAGGATACGTTCGTCAATGCGAATGGGACTGAGGGTCAAAACCGCACCGCCTCCCACTTCGAGTAAACGCCAGCGACGTAGGGGAGCATTGGGTGTTAGGGCGCTCCAATGGGGGCGATCGAGGATATTAAGGGCGAGGCTAAAGGTAGGATAAGGCTTTTGGGGGTCGCCGTGGGCTTCCGCGCAGAGTAGGGGAAATTCCCCATCGAGTTCCATTCCCGCGCACAACAGCAGCAAATCTTGTTCAAAGCTAGACAGCCCAAAGGTCTCGCACAGTTGATCTAGGACAGGGGGGACGATGAATGGCTCGGTTGTTTCGGATCTGGTTTGCCCATTGGATGCCGCCCGGAGGGCATCCTTAATCCGGGTTAAGGCGAGTATGAGAGTTTGTTGATTCGGTAGTGAATGCCAGTTTGAGTCAGTCATGGGGAATGGAGAGTCGCGTGCTGTTTAATTTATCGCTACTTTGGGTTGAATGTATTGCTCAAAAGTTGGACTGTCGGGGTTGTCGTCTACACTCAGGATACTTTCTGCCCCATCAATTTGGACTCGCACCAGGTATTCTCCCGGTTTGACTTCCCGAATGGGGATGGAGACGGTAGCCGTGGCGCGAGTAATGGGTGGGGCGGTGAATAGGTAGCCGATGGGATTATTGCTATTGGGGCTGCATTCGTTCATCATCACCACAATTCGCTGACCTGGAGCGATCGCCAAGTTAAGGCTAATGCTGAGGGTTCCCGACCGTGGCTCGTCGTCAAATCCATCTAAGTCTAGGACTGTGACTGTTTCAATAGTAGGCCGCAAGACGAAGGGGGCGACGTTAGATTCCACTTGGGGAACACGAGCAGGAGTGTTACGGTTAGTGGTGGCTGTACTCCCCCTTCTGCTAGATCGGGACCCGTTACGGGGGGGTACGGGTGGGGCTTGTAGGTGAATTACCTGTAGGCTTTGAACCCCAGCCCGTAGTTGGTCTGTTTCAATTAGGCTCAAGGGGAGCCGTAGTTCTCCGTTGTTGATGACTTGGGGGGTGATTTCTAGTTGACCGATGCGGATTTGGGTTAAGACACCAGAGAGATGCTGGCCACGAATCGAGAGGATGCTGTTACTGAAAATGGGTTGATTTTTACCTCCCACCGCCACCACTTGGGTGATGATGGGTTGTTTGGGAAAGACTGTACCGCCTAAAATGCGATCGCGCACAGGTAGGGCGGAACGTCCGGCGATGTCGCTTTCGATGATGATGACAGTCACTTTGTACACCAGGGACAGGGCGTAGGGGGTTTGGAAGAACACAGACCAGATTTTGGAGAGTTCGTCCGTGGAGACAGAGATAAATTCCGAGCGGATTTGTTCCACTTGTTCCGCTAGGTCGGAGTCCGCGAGGTAGGTAAAGGTGGGGTCGGCGATCGTGGCGCGGATGGTGTCCGCACTCAATACTAACTGGTCTTCCAGGGTTTGGACGACGCTACCCAGTAGGCGCTGGGGTTCGAGATCGCCATCGTTGCCGTAGAAGGATACCACATAGAATAGGTCGATCGCCGCTTGTCTACGACGGGTTATGTCCCCGCGCCGTTGGAAGTTGGGGGTGTCTTGGTTGGTGAGGGCCGGGTTGCGTTTGATATGATACAGGTATAGGTTCACACCTGTTTCGGGAATTGACCCGCTAGAACCGTCTGGGCGCACCGTGGTGACTCGCGCTCCGTCTACGTCTCTTTGAACGGCTCGCTGTAGGATGCGCTGTAAGGTCGCGGTGGCGGTGGCGACGGCTAGATGATTACTCATGGCTGACTGGGCCAGTTAAAGGGGTGGCAATGGTGAGGAGGGGTTTCTGGGGAACTTTGATGTTCATCTCTGATGCTCCTCCACTATTTAATACCACTTTGAGTCTATAGCGATCATTATGAACGGCAGATTATATATATTAACAATTACTTCATATATATTCACATAAGTATAATTAACTCAAAAAAACGTTATCAAAATAAGTATATTTAGTCGAGATTTCGGTGTAGTATTTTGAACAACTCCAAATTATTGCGTAAGCTTGGATGGATAAAGCACATCCTAGAAATGATAAATAGGTAAAAGACCCAGCATTAGCAGGTTTTGGATTATCCACGCTATGCTGATTTTTTTCAAAATTTATCCGTCCGGTTGATCAGAAAAAATGGGTTTAAAACCTCGTCCTTTTAGACATGAAACTGTAAGACCAAAACTAACGAGCGTTAGTGGAGGCAGGATTCAGCCCCAGAGTCCCCACGCCTTTAGGCTGGGGAGTGCCAAAACTGCCCACTCTCAGGGAGAAAGATTTTTATGGCTAGGCTTGACTATTTTGCACCTGGCGTTTACATTGAAGAGGTCGATCGCGGCTCTCGACCTCTTCAGGGTGTTCCCACCGCTGTAGCCGGATTTGTCGGTTTCACGGAAGATATCCGAGGTGGGGCTGAACCTTTTAAGCCGATGTTAGTCACCAGTTGGAAGCAGTATCTGGAATACTTCGGTCGAACCAACTCGGACGGTTTCACCGACTTCGGAGCCTATCTTCCCTTTTCAGTTTACGGTTGGTTTCTCAACGGCGGCGGTCGGTGCTGGATTACTAGCATGGGAACAGGACTCCCCGGTTCTCCTAAGCCGGAAGTGACGGAAACGGGAACCGAAATTGTCAACCGCGCTAATCGTCCTTCGTTAAGATTTTCGATCCGTGAGAGTTCCCAAGATGGTGCTTCGGAAAGTTCCCTAGCCGACAGTTCGCAAAACGGGTTCCTGGCTGTGAGCGATCGCTCTATCCGGGTGCAAATTACCGAAGGGTACCCGAAACCCCCCAGCGAAGAAACGGAAGCATCAGAAGCGATCGTTACTGCTAATACAGGGGAATTTTTCACCATAGTGATCCGCCAGGGAAGTGAGGAACTCGAACGGTTCCCGCACCTGAGTATGAATCGAGACATCGAAACAGCAGTAGCCGATTATGTGGTTAGCGCCCTGGAAGAATCCCAGTACATTATAGCCACAGATTTGGCTATCAGTGGTAGTCCCCTGGCTCGCCGCCCGTCTAACGGCATTTATGAAGTCAGCCCTCCGGCAATTATAGCAGAAACCGACAACTTAGCGCGCCATGTGGAAGGCGTGAGGGAGGATCGCACCGGGATTCGCGGCCTATTTGAAATTGACGAAATAACTATCGTCTGTTGTCCCGACTTAATGAAAGTCTACGAACAGGGATTGATTGATCAAGATCAACTCCACGGACTAATGGACTTGATGGTGAGTATGTGCGAGGGAGCCGCAGACGGAGACATCCCCAACGCCCCCAACCGGATGATCATCCTTGACCCGCCGCCTGATCGGGTGAAACCGCAGGATATCAGCCGTTGGTTGAGCCAAGAATTTAACCGGCGATCGCAATTTGCCGCCCTGTACTACCCGTGGATTTTAGTTCCGAACCCCCGCAACGCCGGACGGCCCATAGCTATTCCCCCCAGCGGCCACATGGCAGGAGTATGGGCGCGGGTGGACGAAACCCGGGGGGTTTACAAAGCCCCTGCTAACGAAGTACCAAGAGGTGTGATCGGTCTGACTCACCCGTGCAACTTCCGAGAACAGGAACTGCTGAACCCTATTGGCATCAACTGTATCCGGCCCTTTGATAACCGGGGTATCAGGATCTGGGGCGCTCGTACCTTGGTCGAACCCGACAAAACCGAATGGCGCTATATCAACGTTCGCCGTCTGATGAGCTACATCGAGAAGTCCATCGAAAACGGTACCCAGTGGGTGGTGTTTGAACCCAACGACGAAGACCTATGGCAGCGGGTCAAACGCACTATTAGCAGCTTCCTGACTGAATTATGGCGATCGGGAGCGCTGACGGGTGGCAGTCCCAGCGAGGCTTTTTATGTCAAGTGCGATGCTGAACTAAATAGCCCCCAAAGCATAATGCTGGGTCGCCTGTTTGTGGAAGTGGGTGTTTGTCCAGTGCGTCCGGCTGAATTTGTGGTGTTCCGCATCAGTCAGTGGACCGCTGAGGGTGAAGGCGAATAAGCCAACTCTCTTAAATCTCTGCCTCCAAAACCAACCCATTGGAGGCAGTTGAGATTTTTTTGATATTTACACTTAAACAAGGGAATTGAATCATGAGTAGTGCTGCTCCGGTTTTTACCACTACCGCCACCCGGTATCAAATTGATTTTCGCAATGATACTGTCGGGAATATTGTCCAAAATGCTTATATCAAAAGTATGGCAGCCCTGACCTATGAGGGAAAAGTAGCCGGAGGTGATAAAGCCTTGGGTTCTGGTCGCAAAGGTCGCCGGGTTCGCCAAACTACGATCGCCGGTTACGAAACCAACCCATCAATGACAATCGAAACCTACATCAGTGACGACCCCAACGATGCCAGCCGCCAGCTATTTGCTTGGTTCAAAGCCTGTCTACCACCCGAAGAGGGAGGAGAAGGGAAATGGTCTCAATACCGGGCTAGTGGTTCTGTGGTGCTGTATTCTCCTGACGGAGAAGAGGTTTTACGCTGGAACCTGGAACGTGCTTGGCCGAAAAAATATTCCATTGCTGATATGGACTCGACCTCGGGAGATTTGGCGGTTGAAACCTACGAAATCGTTGCTGAAATGATTACCAAAGAGGTGGCTCTGGGGGGTCAAGTTGCCAGTATGAGGAGTGGGGCTGCGGTTTAATTTATGGGTAGGTTCGGGTGCATCAGTATCGGGCGCGGCTGCAGAATTGGCTGGTTTTCCCGTCCCCTCAAAGAAGGGCGGGTGCAGAATTGGCTGGTTTTCCCGTCCCCTGAAAGAAGGGCGGGTGCAGAATTGGCTGGTTTTCCCGTCCCCTCAAAGAAGAAGTCCCCTCAAAGAAGGGCGGGTGCAGGTAGTTGGCTGGTTTTCCCGTCCCCTCAAAGAAGGGCGGGTGCAGAATTGGCTGGTTTTCCCGTCCCCTCAAAGAAGGGCGGGTGCAGAATTGGCTGGTTTTCCCGTCCCCTCAAAGAAGGGCGGGTGCAGAATTGGCTGGTTTTCCCGTCCCCTCAAAGAAGGGCGGGTGCAGGTAGTTGGCTGGTTTTCCCGTCCCCTCAAAGAAGGGCGGGTGCAGGTAGTTGGCTGGTTTTCCCGTCCCCTCAAAGAAGGGCGGGTGCAGGTAGTTGGCTGGTTTTCCCGTGGCGGATCTAGCACCCGCCCCTACTAGCACCCGCCCCTACCAAGCCTTCAGGGCGCTTATCGGTTAGGTTAGGAGAGATTTAAATTATGGCCTATGAATATTTGACTTCTGCGCGGTTTTACTTTGAATTTGGCAATAATACTCGTTTGCTAATTTCCAAAGTGAGTGGGATTTCTATTAGTATTGACCCAGCCGCAGAGGGGCAGTCGATCGGTTCGGGAAAAAACGTGAAAAGTGAAACTCAAATTACGCCCGCATCGGTAACCTTTGAAAATATGACTCTGGAGTTTGTGACTACCGCTGAAAATGATGCCCTGGTAAAATGGTATCTCGACTGTCATCCCCCGGCGATGATTGGTGGTAAAACTGACGCGATCGCCAAGGTGAGTGATGCTTCCTTGGTACTTTACAAACAGGATGGCTCCGAGGGGGCTCGTTGGAATCTCAAAGACTGCCTCCCCGCCAAGTACACGACGACCCAGGCCAGTTCGGACTCGACGGACCTGTTCAAGGAAACGATCGAAATCAGCCATTCCGGGTTGCAGAAAGTCCCGACTTTGGGGACGACGGTCTGACCGTTTGATGGCCGATCGCTCATAGCTATAAAAAGACCATGACTGGTGATTTGCTCGCACAAAAAAGCCACCTCTACGAGGTGCTGACCGCCTGCCGCTTTTATGTCGCCTTGCATTTGGACGGCAGCCGGGATGATGTCGATGGCTACTTTATGGAGTGCCGGGGATTCAAATATTCCCAGACCGTCATTACCCACAATGAAGTTTTCCCGAAAAAGTGGGGAAAGGCGACTCGAGGTCAGGTGATTTGCACTAAACTTCCGGGAAACAATAATGTTGATAACTTTTCCCTGCGTCGGGGACTAACGGCTTCAACTACACTGTGGGATTGGATAGCCACCGTCCATGATGGCGGTTGGTCATCTAAGTTTAAAAATGGTTTTTTGACCATTTACCGTCAGGATAGTTCCGAAGGGGCGCGGTTTGCTTTTAGCCGAGGCTGGCCGGTTAGTTATAGCATCACCGATAATATGGCATCGGGAAGCGATTTGGCGGTTGAGGAGTTGGAAATTGCTTGTGAAGGGTTTGAACGAGTCTTGTAGGTGGCGATTAAACCATGCAAACCGAGTTTGAGTTTACCTTACCCAAAGGCTATTTAGATCCCGATGGCAACGTTCACCAGCGGGGGGTGATGCGGCTGTCGCGGGCGATCGATGAGATTGTCCCCCTCCGCGATCCTCGCGTACAGATGAATCCCGCCTATGCAACTGTGATTATCCTCGCCAGGGTGATTACTGAACTGGGTAGTTTGGAGGAAGTGTCCCCGGCGGTGATTGAAAATATGTTTGCCGTAGACTTAGCCTATCTCCAGGACTTCTACCGCGAAATTAACGGCCTGGTCAAGTCCGAGTCGGATTGAAAGTCAAAAGTCGAACCTAAGAAACCGGGTTTCTATCTGATGTCGGATGGGAATTCCAGACCCTCTTAGAAACCGGGTTTCTCAAACTCCCTACTCCCTACTCCCCCATCTAATGTCACCCGAAAACTTACCTTTGAGACAATTTCCCTTTACCCTCCCGGTCGGATTGTTGGACGAGGAGGGAACTTGGCATCGAGAGGGAATCATGCGATCGCTGACAGGGTGGGATGAACTGTTCCGGGAAAGGGATCTGCGGGTTTTGGACAATCCCGCCTACGGGATTTTAGTCATGCTGTCCCGGGCAATTGTCCGCTTGGGGGAGATTTCCCCCGTGACGCCGGATGTATTGGAGGGATTGTTTTTACCAGATCTGGACTATTTGCAAGCCGTATACAACCAGATCAATCCACCCGAAGCAAGGATTTCTCGGACGGGGGAGTGGCGGGCTACCCCCTGGAGGATTTGTATAGGGAGGTAGCCTTCATCGCCTTTTATTTCCACTGGTCTAGGGCCGAAATTCTCGATTTAGACCATCGGGAACGGCAGCGCTGGATCGGAGAAATCGCCAACTTGGTTCAGCGAGAATTGGGTGAATAATGTCGAATCCGGTTAAATAACCACTTTCGTCAAAGCCAATTCCCGCTCCCCCTTTTTAAGGGGGGCTGGGGGGGATCTAGGGGCTGGTAAATAACCGGATCTGATCTGAAAAACCCAATTTTCGACTTTTTTTTTACACAAAAATTTACATAAATCATCACCTTTTTGATTTACAATTAAGGTGCGGTTATAGCTTTTCGTTCCGACTATTATCAATGGAAGCGGCAATTGGGAGGGTGTTCTAATGAAAATACAACGCCGGAAGAAGCGCCAAAACGAAAGCCCTGCAGCCCCCCCCGTGCAGGCACAATTTCAGTCTCGGCCGTTCCAGGACGCCAACTTTGCCCCCCCAGACAAACAAGCCGCCCCCCCGGAAAGCGAATCCCAGCCGGAAGCGTTCGGGTTCGATTTTGGCAGCATTCCCCTTTTTAGCAATGGTAATAGTACGCCAACCCAGCCCATCCAGCGCAGTGAAGAAGAAGACGTGCAGATGCAGGCGGAACCCAACTCGCCCATGCACCGCCAATTTCAGAATTTAGCCCGAAGAGATAACCCGCAAAATTCCGCACCCCCGCCACCCATTCAAGCCAAACTCACCGTGGGGGCAGTAGGGGACAAATACGAACAAGAAGCGGACCGGGTGGCGGATGCGGTAGTCGATAACATCCAATCTCCCCCCGCGACGACAGAGGTTCAGAAACAGGAAGAAGAAACCCTGCAAGAACAACCCCAATTATCGACTCCGCCGACGATTTCTAAATTGCAGAAAAAAGAGCAGCCAGAAACGGTACAGCGGGAGTCTGAAGAAGAAGGTGATGAAGATATACAAATGAAGCCATTGTTACAGCGGGAGTCCGATGCGGAGGAAGAGGAAGAGGTACAAATGAAACCTCAGACCGCCGAAGCCGGGGGAGAAGTTTCTGCCGATTTCGAGTCGTCCCTTCGGCGAGAAAAGGGCGGCGGACAACCGTTGAATGAGAACTTGCAGTCCCAAATGGGGCGGGCAATGGGGGCAGATTTTGGCGGGGTGCGGATTCATCATAATTCCCCAGCCAATCAACTGAATCAATCAATCCAAGCCAAGGCATTTACGACGGGCAAAGACATCTTTTTTAAACAGGGAGAGTATCGGCCGGAGAGTCTGGGCGGACAAAAGCTCATCGCCCACGAGTTGACCCATGTGGTGCAGCAAGGTGGTGTCAATAATAGTGGTTCTGTTCAGCGTTTTAACAGTAGTAAAGAAGAACGAAAGCATCTCCAGATTCTTTTGTCTGAACAAAAGGCGAAAGGCAGAGATAAAATGACCCAAGAGTTTAAGGATTTCTCGGCTAATCTCAAGTTGCCTGCTACCTCAAAAAATATGGACAAATGGGGAGGAGAAAGACCGAGAAGTAATGCGATTGATGATAATAATACCGGGAACAAACCTGTAGATAAACTGGATGATTGGGTGAATAGCGATACTGCAGATGTGACGGGTAATACAGCCAGTGTGATTGAAGGGTTAACAGGAATTACTGGGGAAATAGGTACTGAAGGTTTGGGAAATTCCGGGGATACGGAAACTGGGATTTTTCAGAAATATTTTGAAAAAGCTGGTGCCAATATGTCGGGTGATCAGAAAAATGTACTGAGCGGACGCAGTGATATGGCGGGGGCTGTAGCGGGTGGTGTTGGCAATATATTGGGGGGCTTCCAAGCTTTTAATGATTATAGACAGGCTGAGGACAATTATGATCGCAGTAAAGCAGTATTACAAGGAGGATCAAGTCTCGCGGGTTTAGCATCAAATGTGGCTAAATTTGGGGGTGGTTATCTGACTCAGAAAGATGGTGGTGCTGCTAACTTAGATCCAAGTTGGATTTCCAAGGATCTTAATACCAGTGATAGTTGGAAGTTTGTTGGCGATGGGATTGGTGCGGTTTCTGGTGGTTTGGGTTTTGGGGCTCAGGCGGTAGGGGGAGTTAAAGACTTTAAGAGTTGGCTAAACGAGAGGAAGAAAGGTATCTACGGCGATACTAAATCGGGGGGTAAAGGTAGCGGTGCCTATTTACGTTCGCTGGGAAGGGGGGTTAAAAGTGCTGCTAATTTGGGTCAAGCCGGGGTGACAACGACCTTGGGGGTTGGTAAATTGATTGCCCAATTTGGGGCTGAGGGAGGCAAAATTGGTGCTGATGCCCTCAAGTTGGGTTCCCAAGGAGCGATCGCACCCTTAGCTAATTTGGCGGCTGCATCAGGGGGTTTGGGAATTGCTACGGGGGCGATGGATCTTGCCAGTGGCGGTTTCAAGGCGTTTAAAGCTACGAAGCGTAAGGGTTTAATTAAAGGCTTACAACAGGGAAATAAACAGTTTAGTAGTGTGAGTGAGTCGGAGCGTAATGCTGCTCTGGAACATCTCAAGGAAATTCAGACCAAAAAGCAAAAACGCGGCGGCTTAGGGATGGCTGAAGGTGCGCTGGCGGTGACGGCAGGGGCTTTGGCTTTAACTGGAGCCGGGGCGGTAGTTGGTGCGGGTCTGGCGGCGATCGGTGGTATCGCGAAGTTGGGACGCTTTGCATTCAACAAAATTAAACAGAATCGCCGAGATAAGGCGGATCGAAAAGATAAGCAATGGCAAGCTGATATGGAGACGGCGGGGCTGAGTGAAGAACAAATCAATAATGTATTTTTAGCCCGACAAGAACGGGAAGATCAACAATATGAGCAAGCTAAAAGTAAAGGAGGTTTCTCCAAATTTAAGGCTTGGTTTAAGAAGAAAATGAAAGCGGATAAAACCAAGAGTACGGATGCTAAAGACCAGCGTTACGAAACCACGGCTAAAACCTTAATCAAAATGAATGATGCTGAACCAGGTATCATGCTGAAGTTAGTGAATTTACCTGAAAAACAAATGGAGGGAATGAGCGGGGAAGAGAAACTGGAGTTAGTCAAAAAAGCTCTGAAAAAACGCTAGTTAAATTTGAGGAAGTTACATGAATTTACAGAGTATTCAGTCGATTATAGATGGTGAGAATTTCACGACTTCTTGGGAACCAGCGACACCAGAACATCCAATGGATAGGCTCTTGGTTTTGCTGAGTGAAGAGAAACAACTTCTGGCGGAGTTGCTATTTATTCCGGTAGAGGAAGAGGTGGAGAATGTGCATTTGCTGCAATTTTATGTAGGTCTACCAGGAGGGGTGGTAGCGGAGGCGATGTCTGAACTCAGAGCATTTATTTTGAGGCTAAATACTACTATGCCTATTGGTAGTTTTGGGATTCAAGAACAGCAGGAATTGCTCTATTTTCGCTATGTTTTAGTGATACCTCAAGAAGAAAAACCCAGTGCGGAAATCGCGATTATACAATCTATGTGGCTGGTGTTTTATTTGGTGGAGTCCTTTGCTGACACAATTCAGGCAGTGGCGAAGGGAGAAAGATTACCGTCGGAAGTTTAAGGGAAATTTTAGTTTTGAGGAGCGATCGCACCCCGGTTAATCCACCTATTTGGTGGTAGAATTGTCGTGGGAGTGTGATCGATGCCAAATTAGGGGGGGATCCTGATGAAAATACAACGCCGGAAAAAACGCCAAAACGAAAGCCCAGCAGCCCCTGTGCAGGCACAATTTCAGTCTCGACCGTTCCAGGACGCCAACTTTGCCCCCCCGGACAAACAAGCCGCCCCGCAGGAACGCGAATCACAGCCGGAAGCGTCCGGGTTCGATTTGGGCAGCATTCCCCTTTTTAGCAATGGTAATAGTACCCCAACCCAGCCCATCCAGCGCAGCGAAGAAGAAGACGTGCAGATGCAGGCGGAACCCAACTCGCCCCTGCACGGCAGATTTCAGGCTTTAGCCCAAAGGGATAACCCGAAAAATTGGACACCGCAGCAGCCGATTCAAGCTAAATTGACTGTGGGTGCGGTGGGGGATCAATACGAACAGGAGGCCGATCGCGTTGCGGATGTAGTTGTCGATCGCATCCAATCTCCCCCCAGCAGCCCGGAAGTTCAGAAGCAGGAAGAAGAAACACGGCAACCAAAACCGCAGTTAGGGATTTCTCAATTGCAGAAAAAACCATTATCGGGAAGGGTACAGCGGCAAGACGAGATCGCCTCCCCAGAAACAAGATCCAGAAGCAATGCGATCGCCACTTCCGAGAACCGACTGAGAAGCAATGCTATGATAAAAACCCCCACAAAAGCCAGAAGCAATGCCATTATTAGAGCTACAAAACCCGAATCCATAAATTATTATAAAAAGATCGTTGATAAATTATTCGAGAAAAAAACCTGGGAGAAAAATGGCGAGAAAAAGAAAGGCAAAGAATACCAAAGACGAGATAAATTTGCCTATGAATTATTGACCGACACTGAGGTTGAAGCAATTGAAAAATTGAGCCAGACACCAGAAGGTAGAAAATATTTATTGGGTTTAGAAAGCAGCTCATCGAAAGGCAGAAAAAGACAGGAGTTTGCCAAAGCGGCTGGTGAAAACACTTATGATATAGCCGAGTATTATAAAAAGAAAGCCGAAGAACTAGATCAAAACCAAAATTCTCCTTTGACTGGAGATTGGCTGGCAACGGGAAGTAATGTTAGCTCTTTGGAGTTTTGGTCGAAGAGAAAATTTACCAGTATGGAGCGTTTATTAATTGCCACCTATCAAGCCAAATTAGGCCAGAAAAATCCCGATTATCAGAAGACTCCAGGGTATTTGCGCTATGAAGCCTTGAAAGCCAAAGAGGGTAGTGAGGAACACAAGGAAGCAATTTATAAAAAAGATACGGATGCTTGGGAGAAATTGTTAAATATCAATGAGAGCAATAAAGACACAATCCTGAAGCAACTGGTTGGAAAATCCAAAAAAGATGGCAAACCAATTACTCCAGATGAAGCGAAAGGTTACGTCGAACAATCTCTGGCTATAGCCAATATAATGAGACGAGTTTTTACTGTGTTGCAGTATAACTTGGAATATTCCAATGATAAAAATAACAAAGGAGAAGATCAAAAAGATAAACCGATGTATGCAAGGGATTGGAACCAGTGGACGAAGCAAGTGGCGGTCGCCCTCTCTCACGGAGGGCGGGTAAATATCGTTTTACCGCCAATTGGTGCAGAACAACATGGTAAAAAACATGGTACAGTCATGAATGCTTTGAGTTCTACCAATAAAAAGGAAACTCAAGAATATTATAACAAACGTGACCATTTCGTGAATTGGCTTTTTGGAGTTTCCGAAGGTCATCATGCCCATAAGCGTAGCAAAGAGGATTTGGCTGATACAGATTATAAAAAGGCTGAAGTTGATACCCGCTTTGTTTCCACCCATGATGTGGAAATTAAGGAAAATTCGTTTAAAGAGAAAAAAGGCAACAATACCAGTACCGGGCAAAGTGAGGTTCACTATGGAATCAATCCCGCTCTCGGGGGATTGGGTGAAACAGACTTGGCGGGTAATTTAATTTTACCGGATGGCAGTCACGGTCATATTTATATTTTCTATAAACCGCCAACCCCTAAATTAAAAGGAGCCGTTTTAATTGGAGGCGAAACCTCTGAGATGGGTAAACGAGATGTTTTTGGAAAGCTACATAATGCCTCCGGTACGAGTGCAGAATTTTCTCCAACTGGGACGGGTAAAGCGGCGAGAATAGGGAGTGAAATTGGTGGGATGAGAGTCGATCTATCAGGATTTGAGTCTCAAGCTGATATTGTTGGTATGTTTGAAACAGCGATCGCAAGAGGTGTAGAACCTGGACAACTTGTTGACGAGTCCAAGCCAGAAGTTCGCGAGGCTTTGTTTGATATCAGAAAAAGATCATCCGCGATAAGGGAGAATTAGAGCAGTGTTCCCGAAAACCCATAAATTTAAGGTAGTCGTGGGATAGCGAGGGTATAAATGATTTTAGGCTTCCTGTACCAAAACAAAAGGTTGGATAATTAGGGCATTAAATCGTTTAGTCTGATCGCCATTCCAATCGGAGATTTGCTGGGGAGAGGGTTTATAAATCTGTTGTTCACTGATCCAGCGCTGAACGTCAGTCACATGATCCTCGCTAATAGCGACACCGACATCTAATAAATCTAATTGGCGATCGACTACGACGACTGCATCCCTTTGTACATGGGGAATTAACCATTCCCACTCGGCTTGATCAATGTTAGAGGCTAATTGTGCTTTTAATTCTTCCATGATTTGATTAATTGTTGTACTGCCAAAACTCACCGCCCTAAATCGTGCATAGTATTAATGATTTCGGCGCAATTATGAGCGATCGCCTCTAGTTCCTCCCGCTTACTGGACTTGGGGGGGTCCATAGGTTCACCAATTCTGACGGTGACGGGAACTGGTCTGGGTATAGCAGAGCCTTTGTTAAAAATAGCATGAGTTCCCCACAGACACACAGGAATTAGGGGAACCTGTGCTTTGGCTGCAATTAATGACGCGCCCAATTTCGGGTCTGTGATGCGACCGTCGGGGGTGCGAGTTCCCTGCAAAAATACACCAGTGGCCCAACCTTGTTCTAGGGAATTGAGAGCGGCTCGGATCGCATTGCGATCGCCAGCACCCCGTTTAACTGGATAAGCGCCATATAGGGAAATCGCCTGTTTCAGGACGGGAACCTTAAAGAGTTCCTCTTTAGCCATAAATGCTACGGGTCGCTTGACGCAGTTGGACAGCATTGGGGGGTCAAAATCACTAGCATGATTACTAACTACCACAATGGGTCCGGTTTGGGGCATCCGTTCAGCATTATAAATGCGACCACGAAAATAGACATGGAGCATGGGGCTAACCACAGACCACTTAAACAGGTGGTAGAGGACTAAACTTTCGAGTGGTTCACGGTTTTTGACCACGGAAACTTGAGTTGGTAAGGGTGGAAACTGTGATCTAGCCTATCAGGTTTTGGCAGCAGTGGGGTGAAAAGTTATTCGCGAGCCATGACCTCTGCGAGGGTTTCTTCCAGCGTTGACAGGTCTACAGCCCCAGATAGGGTTTCCCCATTCATGATAAAAAACGGGGTCCCAGAAATCCCTAGAACGCTGGCTAATTGCAGATCCTGTTCAATGGCTGCGATCGCTCCATCACTGTTGCGATCGCGGTTAAATTGTTCTAAATCTAAACCTAGGGAAATGGCGATCGCTTCATATAGCGCCTCTCCTAAGTCATCCTGACCTTCAAAAAGGGCGTTTTGATATTCCCAGAATTTACCTTGTTGTTGCGCCGCCCAGGACGCTTTCGCCGCCGGTAACGCTTCCGAGTGAATTTGACTGAGGGGGAGATGCTTAAACACTAGAGTAACTTGGTCTTGGTGTCTGTTCATAAACTCTTTAATGGTTCCCTGGACGCGACGACAGAAGGGACACTGAAAATCGGAAAACTCTACCAAAACAATTTCAGCATCCGCTGCGCCCAACGTGGGAGAATCACCAATAATCGCCCGTGGTTGGGTTTTCATTTGTTGTAAAAAAGATGATCGCGCTTGGCTGAGTTGGTTTTGTTGCTGTTCCTGATAGGCTTGTACCGACTCTAATATCACTTCAGGATTATTGCGAATTACTTGTAAAACCTGTTGTTCAAAATCTGAAGATGGGGTGGATGAACAGCCGTTTACTAAAATTCCTAGGGTGCAGAACATAGTCACCATGAGGGTAGGTAATCGGCGTTTAAAAGGGTTGAGCATGAGTCAAGTTTTGCTGTTTTGATGATGTCTATTATAGCAAGTTTTATGGAAAATATCGTAATTAAGCAAAGTTTAATCAAGTCCCTCGGTTCTGGATTAAGGGGGCTAGATCCTGATTTTATCGGTTCGGTTGATATTCCTCTGGCTCGTGTTCCTAATGGTAGCCGGATTCGTTATATATCGGCGATCGCTATGAAATTGGCGGCTATCAATTCTCAATCTCCCGCCGAAATTGCTACTTTAATTGTCGCTAATCAAGCTGATAAAATCGTGGATGATGGTATAATTACCACCGTGCTACCATCGGGAATGATTCAATTTGATATTACTGATTGGGGCGTGGTAAATTGGTTGGAAAATATCCGGCTCCATGGTTTACCAATAACTGCTAATTCTCCCGATAATCAGAGTTTGGATTCCGGTTTGTTTCCGGTTCAATATATCCATGCTCGTTGCTGTTCCTTATTGCGAATGGCTCATCGCGATCGCTTAATTTCTCTGGTGGAAACAGAACCAAATTTTACCCCTTTTCTGTGGAGGTTAGCCACCCCTAGGGATTTGCCTTGGTTAGATGATTCCGGGAATTTGCGGTTAGTTAATGATGCCGAAAAAAGGCTGATTGGCGAGTTAATTGATGGGGTCGATTTCTGGCATTATCCACCTCGGAAGATTGATGATAAAAAGGTGGCGATGAAAATAACTGAACAATGCGATCGCTTTCTGCGCCAATGTCCGATTTGGGGAGAGGTAAAACTTCATCACCCCCAATTATCCCAAGCTAGACTAGGATTAATTATCGTCACACAGTCTATTTTGCGATTTGCACTTCAAGAAAAGTTGGGTATCATTGCACCTATGGAGTTATAAAGATTCCCTGGTCATCTCTCAGGAAATATGCTATAGTTGTTAACTGTCCTCCACTGTGATAAATTGATGCTATATCATGTAATTTACGATGGGAACTGTAACCTGTGCAGTAACTTGGTGCAACTGTTGGAAAATCTCGATCGCGGTGAACGTTTTAGCTATATTCCTATGCAAGATGAGGCAAAATTAGCACAGTTAAATATTACTCCCGAAGACTGTTTAATGGGAATGATTTTGATTGACGTAAACCAGCCACAACGACGATGGCAAGGTAGTGATGCCGCCGAAGAAATCGGTAATATTTTACCAGGTGGGGAGCTATTTGTCAAGGCTTATCGAGGAATGCCAGGGCTGAAATGGGCAGGCGATCGCATTTATGAACAGGTGCGGGATAACCGCTATCAATTGTTTGGAAAACGCCACCAAACCTATGAATCTAATTATCCCAGTTGTTTCGGGAATAACCAATGCTAATCATGAGATTCCAAGAAAGTATTAACCCGACCGCTGGGGTCTAAAACCACCCTAATTTTCGCCGTCTTTCCATCTTCCATAGGCGAGACAAACGGCTGATTAGCTGATGGAAATTTAATCTGTTTTAACCAGTTAACCGAGGCTTCACCCAAGGGAGTAATACTGTCAATCGCGCCCTGGGAATTTAGTTGTAAACGATACTGCAATATTCTGTTTAAATTCTTGGGAGGATGCCAATTTTTTACAAAATAACTCCGTACTTCCGCCACCTGGGGAATTTCATCAAATACCGTATTATTCAGGGAACGAATAGAGGCTATCCGAGGTTCTCGCTTAGTTAGCTGTGCAATTGGTTCCGCATTTTCGCTGTCTTCTGGGATATCCTGAACTGCATAATTTTCCGGGGTATCCGTTTCGGGAACTCTAGCATTTTGCAGGGGGGGAAGGCTAATATTTTCTGGTACTGTTCCTATATCAAATAGGGAAGTGGGAGGCGGCGCTAACGGTGTGGGAGGGGGAGGAGTTTCTGTGCGGTTAACCGTCCCGTTAACAGGGGTTCTATTAACGGGTTCTGTCGGAATGATAATTATCCCATCTGTTTCCGGTGCTCCCGTAGTAATATTAGGGATTAATTCAGGGGAAAGGGGAGGTTGATCAAATAGGGGTGGGGGAATAGTTAAAGGTGCTGTATCAACTAGGGGAAGGTCTGGTGCCACTTTTACTTCTATTTTAGGCGGCGCTGGGGGTTCATCCATGGGAAATTCTGGGAGTGGTGGCGGGATGATTTCTGCGGGGGGTGTATAAGTGGAAATTTGGGGAGTTTCTGGGGTGGAAATTAAATGGCGATCGCGACGATAATAATTGCTTAAATTGATAATTCCGCTAAATAGTCCCGTGGTAGTAATAATAATCATCAGAGTTCGTAGCCACGCGGGAGAGGTGCGTTTCGGCTGGCTTTCTGAGGTCAAAAAAGGTTCTATTTCGGTGATGCAATTCCGCAAGGCGGCGGCGACATCAAATAACTGTAATGCGCTTAAATGAACCAATGATTCCGAAGGACTAGGCGCTAAGTTTCCCAAAAATAAATCATGGTACAATAAACCATCAGGCTTTATCTGGAAGTCTGAACAGGTCGTTAAGGGATTTTCCGCGTCGGGAGACTCTTCGGAAATGGGGTCAATTTCCGACAAGGGGGAAGCCGTCAGAAAGTCGTTAATATACCTGTTGAGGCTTTCATAGAGGTTGGTTAAGTTATGGCGATCGCCTTCTATGGCGATATATTTATCTTCAGAAATACGGGGGTCATCAAAGGAAAGTTTGAACCGAAAGTTATCCCAACTCTCATGTTTCCAGCTACTGAGAAAGGAAGTATTGGCGCTAACCTCTAGTGTACAGGTAGGGGGGGTATATTGTCGGGTTACTAACATAATCTCCGGGATTTTATGGCTGGCTTCTATTAATATTATAACCACGTTGTCTAGCTTGCGATCGCATTAGCAGGGTTGACCAAAACCTCCCGAAACCATCAGGACTACTATAAAATAGTAAATCAATTAGCAGTTTTTGCGCGAAGGGGATGATATCTTCTTCCGGAATGGGTCGGTTAACCGGAAACTGCTGATCATAGCCTTGGATGAATTTATCCAGGTAGTCCCGCATCAAAGAAATCTCTCGGATATCCTGATTTTGTGCTTCTAATTGTTCAATCAAAGCAATGGCGCGACGCAGCAGGGCTTGATTTTGTCTAGCTAGATAGGATATAACTAAAACTAGCGATCGCCCCCCTTCTAGCGTCAATTTTTGGGATTGCCATTTTTGGATATATTCCACATCTAAACTCAGGGTTTGTGCCGCCTTTCTTAAAGTCTCTGGTGTCACTTCAGCCAAAGACTCTAAAGCTAATATAACTAGACGCAATTCCACTGCCATACGGTCTAGTTGTGTGGCTGTTAATTCCGGCGTTTTAGGTGAATGCCAATGGGAAGGAATGCGATCGGACATAGAGTTAATATATAGTTAAAATTCCCCGTTTCAGGTGGGGTGAAGCAGGTTTATTAATATCCTCGTCGGGAATTGATAATTGACAGCAGAACCCGCCCCTACAATTCTCAATTATTACACATATCGTAGGGTGCGTCAGAGGGATAACCTATCGGGTAAACGGCAAATTTGGTTCAACTGACGCACCACCTCCATATCGTCGTCAAGAAATCGTCGTCAAGAAACCCGGTTTCTTTGAGAAACCGGGTTTCTCAGCCGAAAGGGTGGGTCCCCGACAATTATTAATTAATAATTATTAATTAATAATTATAGCCGGTTTTCTCAGCCGAAAGGGTGAGGGCTGGTTTATTTTTACTTCAAATAAGCAATAGTCACCCCCGCCCCACCATCTGGATTTGATGCCAGTTCAAACCTTTCAACTTGGGGATGTTCTTTGAGTAACTCGTGAACCCCTCGCCGCAGTTGTCCGGTTCCCTTACCGTGAATAATCCACAGCGCGCCAAAGTCGAGAATTTGCCCCAAAGTGCGATCGATTTCTGTTTCCGCCTCTGATACCCTTTTACCCCTCAAATCCAGCGTATTTTTATCCGTGCGAACCCTCGGAAGTTGGGAGGGTTCCGGTTTATTCGTAATGGGTTTAGGAGTCTTGTCAGCCTTGGGAGTTGGGGAAGTTTTAGGAAGTTCTACCTTTTGACCATCTAAGGACTCAATTTCCCCTAATCCTACAGTCATTTTCATAATCCCAAACCGGACTGTTAGTTGATTATTATCATCAGGTCCGCTGAGTATCTCTGCTGTTTGACCAATGCGGGGAATACGAATCCGATCGCCTACTTTCGGCATAAAATTAGGCGATCGCACTGGTGTAGCCTGCCGAGATGGTAGATAATTTTCAGCGATCGCATCTAACCTAGCCGTAGCCTTTTGTGCGTCAGCCGCCGTAGCTTTCCCCTGTTGTAGGCGACGGATCACCTTAGCTATTTCCGCCTTAGCCTGTAGTAAAGTTTCCTTAATTTCCTGTTCCTGGGCTTGTTTAAGCTGCCTTTCTCTTTCCTGAAGAGATATAGCCCTTTCCGCCAATTCTCCGTGTAGGCGTTCAGTCTCTTGGAGTAGTTGACTAGCAGCGATCGCCTTAGTTTCCTGCTGTCGTCGCTGTGCTTCCAACCCCGCGATCACCTGGTTAACATCCTCATCACCGCCGCCAACATAGGACCCCGCCAGTTCCACTATATCATGATCTAACCCCAACCGTTCCGCAATTTTCAGAGCATTAGAACGCCCAGGAATCCCCCACAATAGGCGATAGGTAGGTTGCAGGGAAGCATCATCAAACTCCACCGAAGCATTTTCAAACCGAGTGTCTTTGTATTTTAACGCTTTCAGGTCGCCAAAGTGGGTAGTCGCCACCGTAAGACGGGTGCGGTCCGCGAACTTTTGCAATAGGGCGATCGCCAAAGCCGTCCCCTCCGTCGGGTCAGTCCCCGCCCCTATTTCATCTAACAATACTAGAGATGGACAGATGCGATCGGACTCCCCCGCCTCCGTTACCCTCATCGGTTCCCCAATAGCCTGTAGAATGCGAGTAATGCGGCGAATATGACCAGAGAACGTAGACAAACTCTGCTCAATAGACTGTTCATCCCCAATGTCTGCTAACACCTGTCCAAACCAAGGCATTTCCACAGGTTCCCGCGCCGGAATAAATAGCCCCACCTTAGCCATGATCGCCGCCAAACCAATAGTTTTTAGCGTCACAGTTTTACCCCCTGTATTCGGTCCGGTAATTGCTACCACCCGGATCTGAGGGTTAATCGTGATATCAATCGGAACCACCTCCGGTCCCTGTTCATACTCTTGTTGCCATATTAGGAGGGGATGGCGCAGTTGTCGCAGATTGATAGTTTCTGACGTATCCCCAGGGTCAATAAACCTAGGTGGGTTCGCTTGTAGCCAGTAGCTATAACGGGCTTTAGCCAGGGCTAGATCGATAGTTGTCACGATCGCTAAAAGTTTTTCCAGATCCGGTACTACCGCCGCCACCTGTTCCGTCAGACTACGGCGGATCGCTTCCGCTTCCGTTTGTTCAGCCCGCTGAATTTGTCGCAGTTCGTTGTTTAGTGCTACAATAGAGTGAGGTTCCACATAGACTGTCGCCCCCGTAGTCGAAGCATCATGGACGATACCCGGAATCGCATCTTTTTGGGGAGCTTTCACTGGAATCACAAACCTACCCTCTCGCTGGGTGATTATTTGTTGTTGCACTGCTTGGGCTTTCCGTTGCAGGATGCCTTGTAGAACTTGATAAATGCGATCGCGGGTTGATTGCAGCCGGGCGCGAATAGCCCCCATTTTCACACTGGCGCGATCGGTTACCTCTCCCCGTTCATCAATACACCGATGAATTTCCTGTTCTAGTTCCGGATAGGTCCGTAGTTCTTCCACTAAGCTAGTTAATACCGGTACATCTTCCTGGTCATCAATTACCCGGCGCAGTTGTCTCGCCCCCGCTAACGTAGTGGCGATCGCTAATAACTCCTCACCAAATAAAATACCTTGGCGATCGGCCCTTTCCAGAGAAGCCCCAATATCCTGAATACCATCAAGAGACAAACCCTGAACTAGCTTCAGTTCCAGTTGATAAGCCTCTTTCGTTTGTGCTAACAGGCGATCGGTTTCTTCTTTCGTCTCTGGAATAGCCAACTGACGGGCCGCGAAAGCACCCAACTTAGTGGCTGTAAAGGTTGCCAGATGTTTACACAGCCGATGCCATTCCAGTAGTTCCAGCGTTTCTGCTTGAATCAAAGCCTAAAGTTTTGATAATACAAATGTTTATCCTCCATGGTATCATATTTTTTGATTTTTACCAGCGATCGCCTTGAACTTGGGAAATTTTGGTAAGTCAAATGTTTTCAACTTATCGCTTTAGGCTGGGGAGTTGTCAAAGGTTTGACTTATGCCGATATCTTCCCTGGTATTCGAGGATTTATAATCGGGCTATAACCAACTGGATTAAAATGTATTTATGCGTTATAAATTAATCAGTATTGTCGCCAAGCATACTTTCAGAATTTTGGGGACTACCCAGAAGCAGATATCCCTCAAGTTTATTTCACTAGCCTTCCCAAAGTTAATCTAATCACCCCTGGTTTTCCCTGTCAGCCTTTTAGTATTTGAGAATCCCTCTAGGCAATATTTTGACTTTCATTATCCATTGTCCATAGATCGCCCCAATTTTGTCCCTTCAACATTCTTATCTTTTCACCAAATTTTCCCCAGACATTCCACAAACTTTCCACAGGGTAAGGCGAGTTTTTCCACAGATTTATCAGATTTTTCCACAGCAAAGCACTCCTAGAATGATAGTCTGCCGTTTAATTGGGGATTTTGGCAAGCCTAGTATCGACAGCCTTAACTACCCAGAATTTTGTAAAGTTATGTAAAAAAAAATGGCTTTCAACCCTGATTCTGTCGTCAAGTCCCCATCACCCAGACCGAGGTTGTAACATTTAGCAACATTGACAACCCTCCCCCCCCATAGCACACAATAAATATAACGACTCAATGAGTTTCCACTGTTCTCTGTTTTAAGATACCCTTTTCCCTTCAAGCATCATTGGCTCAGTCGTTTAGTCTGGCCACATAAAAAATGGCTCCTTCCCAACTCCTGAGAGGTTTATATGAACACAAGTGTTAGTATTTTGACCGAAATTCCCGAAACACTGCACGAGTCCCTTCAGGGCTACCTGGAAACTCACCCCGACTGGGATCACGATCGCGTGTTTTCCGCCGCCCTGTCCCTGTTTTTGTTACAAAATGGCAAAAACAACACACCAGAAGCCCTCGATAGCTGTAGAGTAGCCGCCAGAGTATACCTAGAAACTCTGTTTCAGTCCAATACATAGGTGAAGCGTGAGAATAACAGAGTAGGGTGCCCCGCATGCTGATAATTTCCATAGATACGATAAATCTTCTGATGCGGGACACCTTCCCAACCTGAGACTCCACTTGAGACTTGAGACTCGACAGCAATCAACAGTACAATCACTCTAATCTGCTTTGTAATTTCCACAATGACAAACCTAGTTGATAGCCTTATTGTTGGTGCTGGTATTAGTGGGCTGAGTTTAGCCTATAGTCTTAACCGTGAAAAAAGTGTGCGCGAACCTCTAAAGGTTTTGGTTACAGAAAGCCAGAACCGAGTCGGGGGAAATATTACAACCGGACGGGCTGATGATTTTTTATGGGAAGAAGGCCCTAACAGTTTTGCCCCCACCCCTGAATTACTCGGACTAGCCGTAGATTTAGGGCTCAAAGAAGAATTGATTTTTGCCGATCACAAACTACCCCGTTATGTGTACTGGAACCTAATGTTACATCCAGTACCCATGAACCCCCCCGCCCTACTCTCCTCCGAACTCATCAGCCCCAGAGGTAAACTGCGCGCCGCATTAGGAGCCATAGGATTTGTGCCACCCCCAGTAGGCGCTCACCTCTCTCAACAGGGAGGAGAAGAAACTATCACCCAGTTTTTCGATCGCCATTTAGGTTCAGAAGTCCTAGAACGCCTAGTTCAGCCCTTTGTTTCAGGGGTTTATGCTGGCGACCCTCAACAGTTAGCAGTCCGTTCCGCTTTTAGTCGGTTAGTCGCCGCCGAAGACGCAGGGGGGGGGCTACTACCTGGATTTGTGCGATCGCGTCTGAATAAAAAAGCCCCCGTCTCTACCCCCGACCCCAACATTCCCAAAACTCGCCCCGGTGAATTAGGGTCCTTCCGTTATGGTCTGCAAACCCTACCAGAAACCTTAGCCAGCAAATTAGGCGATCGAGTTAAGTTAAATTGGACTATCGACCGTTTTTATCCCACCGATCATCAAACCTATATTGCTGAATTTTCCACCCCAGACGGTCCTCAGCAAGTAGAAGCCCGAACCCTTGCCTTAATGACCCCCGCCCATGTTAGCGCTCGCCTGTTGCAACCCCTACACTCTCCCATCGCTACCGCATTAAGCCAAATTCCCTATCCCCCCGTCGCTTGTGTAGTCCTCGCCTATCCCAAATCAGCCTTAAAACAACAACTCAAAGGCTTTGGTAATTTAATTCCCCGCCATCAAGGAATCCGTACCCTTGGCACTATTTGGACCTCAAGTTTATTTCCCGGTCGCGCCCCAGAATCTTGGCAAGTCCTCAGCAATTATATTGGGGGTGCAACAGACCCGGAAATTGGCGAAATGGATGATGATCAAATTGTCGCCGCCGTTCATCAAGACCTACGCCAAATTCTGCTGGCTGAAGATGTCCCCCCCAAGGTCTTAGCTGTTCATCTTTGGCGGCGCGCTATCCCACAATATACTCTCGGTCATCAGAACCGCCTAAATTGCATCGATGCTGGATTGCGATCGCTTCCCGGACTTTATCTGTGTAGCAACTATATTGATGGGGTTTCCGTCGGAGACTGTGTGAGGCGCGGTCAGCAATGGGCATCTAAAATTCAGTCCCATCTTCATGACTGCCAAACAGCCAACTAATCACCAGTAGGGAGTCTTGGCCCTCCCTCTGGTCTATGTTAACTTTTGTAACGAAATGTTAATAATTGTTGCGAAAAAATTTTTCTGGGGGAGGTTCCTTGCTTTTTGGTGGCGCTTCTGGTACAATTTTAGATAATGGGAATATGTGCAAAATTATTCATATAGTCAAAGTCTTAATTGTAATTAAGATGTCAAAATATTACCATTATTCCCAGTCGCCTGTCAACCCCCAACCCTTAAAATGTGTAAGTTTAGTCCCTGGGTTCCTCATGACCACGGCGATCGAACATATATCCCACCCCGCGAATGGTTTTAATCAACACAGGTTTATCTGTGTCCGGCTCAATCTTTTTACGAATTTGACCAATATGAACATCAACCACCCGCTGTTCACCCTCATATTCATAATCCCAGACCTCCTGTAGCAGTTCTGAGCGTCGCCAAGCTCTACCAGGCTTTTTGGCTAAACAGTACAGTAGATCAAACTCTAGGGCGCTGAGGGAGATTTGGCGATCGCGAATATAGACCTCACGGCGGACCGGATCTATCACCAGATCCCCATAGGTCAAGCTCCGCATTTCCGTATCCTCTACAGAACGCTGTCGCTTCAAAATGGCGCGCACACGAGCGCCTAGTTCCGCCAAACCAAAGGGCTTAGTAATATAGTCATCAGCCCCCAAATCAAAACCCTTAATCTTATCAGCCTCTCCAGTCAAACTGGTGAGAAGCAAAACAAATACCCGCGTCCGGTTCTGCATTTCCTGGCACAGGGCAAAACCAGTGGTATCAGGTAGGTTAACGTCGAGAATCACCAGATCGGGATTAAATTCGTCAAACAATTGCAGCGCCGTCTCACCATCTTTTGCCGACTCAACCTCATAGTTTTGTTGAGTCAGATACCGAGAAATTAAATTGCGGATTGCCGGGTCGTCATCAACCACAAGAATCTTTTGAGAGGCCATAACCACAAGAAGATCGTGAGCATGGGGCAAAAATACAAGCCTAGCCTTGCCAATATAGCGGGAGTCTTGATTTGGGCATTTTCAAGATAAGCAACGCCATATTTCCGGGAGGAGATGACCGGGAATCTTAGATAGGGCTTGGTTTTGACCTTGCCAACCAGATTCCTGGTACAAAGCGCGTAGGGTTCGGACCAGATGATTGAACGCCAAACGATGACGTTCTGACTCTAGGGCGTTGGCACTTCCTTTCTGAGAACATGGTTGTTCTTCACAACCTGCCATCAGGTGATGGTCCAGTGCTTTCTCTAGGTGAGAAACCCTTTGTTCTCCACTGAGACAGAGTGCTTGATCTGTTGCCAAACGATAATGAGCAAGTCCTAAGTTATTGTGAGTTGCCAAGGTATCGAATGTCAACTGCGTGGGACTGAGTTGTTGGGCTAGGGCTAAGGTTTTTTCATAAGCTGCGATCGCCTCATTCAATGATTTACTGCGGTCTTCTGGTTCTTCCTGATACATTGCTAAATGCCAACAGGCTGTCCCCAGGTTATTTTGAGTAGTTGCACAGGCGAGAGGATCGGCTTGGGATGTGCGATATTTTAATGCTTCTCGGTAGCTATAAATCGCCTTTTGCAGCCACCTTTTTGAAGGCTGATGCTGTGCCAGATTCCAGTAAGCTGTTCCCAGGTTAGCCTGAATCATAGCATAGCGTTGAGGCTCCTTATTCTCGGAATAGCCCCGCAACGCCTCCCGATAAGCTGCGATCGCCGCCTTTAAATTAACAACTGGTTCAATATGTTGGGCGCGTGTCCAGTAAGCCGTTCCTAAATTATTTTGGATGGCCCGATAATCCAGCGCTATACGGGCGGGTTCTAAAGAATCTGCTGGAGATAGAGGCTGATTACAGAACCCGCCCCCACCTAGACCGCCCTGGTCTTTAACAGATTTAAGACAGTTGATAGCCTCTTCATAAACAGTAATCGACTGTTGTAAATTCTCTAATGGCTCTCTAATTGTCCCTAAATCTGTATAAGCTGCACCCAGGTTCTTCAGCAGTCTAACATAAATATAGCCTCTCGAGGTGGGGTCAACTTTCATTAACCCCGTTTGATAACAGATGATACTGATCTCCAGATTAACCAACGCCTGGCTACCCTGATTGATAGATTTTCGAGTCTGCTGAAACAGCATCCAGTGGAAAGTACCAAGATCGTTATAGATATTAACCGGATCTAAATCTTTCCGTAAAGCACTATTTGACTCTAACAGCATTTCCCACTCATTTAATTGCTCCACCACCTGGTTATAGGCTTCTATGGCATCTTGAAGTAGTGGCACCGTGGGGGGACCCTTAGATATGCGATCGCGATACATATAAGCCCGTTTTAAACAGGTCTGTAGATATTCCTGTGAATATACCACCCTCGATGGTGAACTATTTATTGGCAAATCTGGATCACCTGTGTACGAGTTCGGATCATCTACAGACCAGATCACCCTTGAGGATTTATGTATCCCCGGCGAATTCTGCCCTGATAAAGCCGGATCATACACCGGACTAGGGTCGCCCACAAATTTAAATATACCCCTATGCAAGCGCCAAAATTCCGGCGCTGACTGTTGAATACAACACAGCCAAGGCGATGATATCCACAGCAGCACACTTAACTCAAATTCGATTAACTTAGATTCAGCCTCCCGCAAATAGTTCAAAAATGACCATTGAATTGCGGCAGGTTGTCTAGTCAACTGTTCAACCCCTAAAATCTGGAAAGCTAGGGGAGATCCAGCATTTTGACTTTTCCATTCGCACATTTGAGCAATAGGGTTTGGGTCAGTCAATTCCAAATGCAGCGTCACCAACTTAGAACTAACCGGCTTTGGGGTTGTGAGATCTTCCTTACCAGACCGCGCGCCAACTGTACTCAGAATCTCCTCAGAACCTAGTTCCGTTTCCAAACTACTCGCCATTTGATGCAACAGACTCAGGTGATCACATACTGCAATAAAAACCTGTTGTCCCAAACCTAATCTTAAAGCCCGCTTCAACTGAGTATAAAGCTGCTTATTTGTGGCGTAACTACTAGAGAAGGTTGTATTAGTTGCGGTCATTCCATGCAGAACAGATAACATTGATACTGGCTTGATACTATTTCATTCAAGCCAGCACCATCACTACAGGAATTTCTGGACTGATTTTAAGATGCAGCTACCGCAATAGCTAACACACCACCCACCAAAACCACAGCAAGCACTCCCCAAATTATGTAGTTACGCTTCTGAGTTTTATTGGGAGGTTCGGCTGTATAAACTTTTGGTTCTACAGCAAAGTTATTGATGAGTCCATCTTCTTCGGTTGTATAAGGCATTCGTATATAGTCCTAATATCATCTGATACATTTACGCGACATTTTTCCGGTTCCGGATAATGCAACGATAGCACCATTACCTGTTAAGGTAATGGAGGCGGTATCCCGCAAAGCTTTTAGAAAGATGATCCAAAAGCACTGTTTACCTTGGTAGCCTTAGACCTAATTTTTCGCTTCACCTTGGCAACCATGTTGGAAGTCTCAAAGATGAGCCCAAAAATTAGGCTGTGTTATGGGATGGTCAGGGATGCGACCCAATCAACCAATGGGCTGGAGTCCCCACCAGGGGGTTATTTCGGGCATTGCAGCCTTATTTCGTGCCTGAACGTCTCGCACTGACAGGATCATTGTAGCACATGGGTGCGGACTATGGCAGAAAAAGATTGGCCAGTGAGACTTTTGCCTACAGAAATTAGACAGATGTGATTGTACCGGTGAGAGGGGAAGAAGCGATCGCATAATCCTTAACCGGAATACGTCCCGCCAAATAAGCCATACGTCCCGCTTTCGCCGCCATTCCCATAGCATCCGCCATCATAGATGGTTTACTCGCCAAAGCGATCGCCGAATTAATCAGCAAAGCATCAGCCCCCATTTCCATAGCCATAGCCGCCTCACTGGGAGTACCAATTCCGGCATCTACCACCACCGGAACCTTAGCATTATCAATAATAATCTGAATATTGGCTGCATTTCTAATCCCTTGACCCGACCCGATAGGAGATCCCAAAGGCATGACCGTCGCACAACCCGCCTCTTCCAAATGTTTGGCTAACAGAGGATCAGCATTAATATAAGGCAAAACCGCAAACCCTTCTTTTACCAATTGTTCCGCCGCCTTCAGAGTTCCTATGGGGTCAGGTAATAAATATTTAGAATCAGGAATCACCTCTAACTTGACAAAATTATTGTCTTCCTGACCCAATAACTTAGCCATTTCCCGACCCAGACGCGCCACCCGCACAGCATCTTCCGCCGTTTGACAGCCAGCAGTATTAGGTAACATCCAAATTTTTGACCAGTCGATCGCCTCCGCCAGCCCCTCATGTCCAGGAGCCTGAGTTTGCACCCGTCTAACCGCCACGGTAACTATTTCACAGCCACTAGAAACAATACTTTCCTGCATTTGTTCTAAACTGCGATATTTACCAGTTCCGGTCATCAAACGCGATGTAAATGACCTACCAGCGATCGTTAGCGGAGAATCAACAGGTTGTGATACTGGTTTTTCAACAGTTTGCATAGCATCATCCTTGAACTTGACACAAAGGGGATAGTACAGACAAGACAGATCTTATCCCTACCCTGGCGGGACATCAAATACCTGAGCCATCACTAATCATCCATTATCCGGCTTCCCGCCGCACCGATAATCACTACAGGCGGGAAGCGCTAGTTAGAGAAGGCTATCAAAACCCAGGTATCAGACGGTTGCCGTTTGCAGCAATTCCCGCTTGAGTAATTCCACCTTATCAGTTTTTTCCCAAGGTAGATCGAGATCCGTGCGTCCCATGTGACCATAGGCTGCCACATCTTGGAAGAAACGGCCTCCCCGTAGGGCTGGTAAATCCCGCAGGTTAAACTCTTGAATCATACCCGCCGGACGCAACTCAAAGTTTTCTTGCACCACTTTCAGCAGTTGTTGCTCATCTACCTTACCGGTGCCAAAAGTCTCAATAAATAGACTAACAGGACGAGCTACCCCGATCGCATAACTTACTTGAACTTCGCACTTATCCGCTAAACCAGCAGCCACAATATTTTTAGCAATATAGCGGCAAGCATAAGCAGCACTGCGGTCTACTTTGGTGGGGTCTTTCCCAGAAAAAGCGCCGCCGCCATGTCTGGAATAACCGCCATAGGTATCAATAATAATCTTACGACCGGTTAAACCCGAATCCCCTTGCGGTCCACCGACGACGAATTTACCAGTAGGGTTAACTAAAAAGCGAGTATTTTCGTCAGGTTTGATATCAATGCCTTCCAAAGCTGGAGTGATCACCTTAGCCAACAAATCTTCTTTGATGCGATCTTGGACCGCTTGGGGGTCAGTAATATCGCCAATAGTTGCTGTATGTTGGGTTGAGATCAAAATGGTGTCTATTCTGACCGGGCGATCGTTTTCGTAAGCAATAGTAACTTGAGTTTTGCCATCAGGTCGCAAGTAAGGCAAAGTCCCATCTTTGCGAACAGCGGTCAACTGCCTAGACATCCGGTGAGCTAAACTGATGGGCATAGGCATCAGTTCCGGGGTTTCATTGCAAGCAAAACCGAACATCAATCCCTGATCACCAGCACCGATAGAGTCTAGGGCAGCTTCACTCAGTTTTTCCCGATTTTCCTGGGCTTGGTCAACACCTTGGGCAATATCTGGGGACTGTTCATCAAGGGCAACTAATACTGAACAGCTATCTGCTGAAAAGCCATTTTCGGCGTGTATATAGCCAATTTCGGCAATTTTTTTACGGGCTAGTTCGATATAATTAACTTGGGCTTTAGTGGTAATCTCCCCGGTAATTAGAACTAAGCCTGTGTTGACAACTACTTCGGCAGCGACCCGACTTTTAGGATCTTGAGCCAAGAGAGCATCTAAAATGGCATCAGAAATTTGGTCGCAGATTTTATCAGGATGACCCTCTGTGACTGATTCAGAGGTAAACAGATATTGACGATTAGACAAGGCTTTTCTCCTGTTGGATGATTGATTTGTTCCCAGTACGCACTATCCCGTCCAATATACCAAACTGCTGCTCCCTACAACGGATCATGAAAGTTTGAGGACTCAATGGGGTTCTAATGGGTTGGTTATCACGAATTTGATGGAGATAGAGGCTGATTGGAGGCTCCCCCGGTAATAATTGCGATCGCATCAAGTGCCGAGATTACCACATCAGCCATTTGTAAATCATGGCTTGATGGTTGCCAGCAAATACCGATCGCCCCAGCCGCTCCGGCTTGTTTCGCCATTTGCATATCCCCAGCAGAGTCTCCCACCATTAAGGTTTTCCCTGGTTCTACCCCTAGTTCCTGGCAACTCTGAACAAATAGGGCTGGGTTAGGTTTCGCTAAATTTTCACTAGCCCCCTTCTGTAGTTGTATATATGGATCTAACTTATGGCGGGTGACAAATGCTTGCACCTGTTCCGTCGTAGCTGCCGACAAAATCCCTAGTTTAATACCCCCGTCATATAGCGATTTCAGCACATCTAAGCCGCCTACGAATAGGGGTGATGGCGGATGGTTTTTAAAGCTGTTGTCGGCTTCTATAAAGGCTTTCTGAGCAATGTTTTTCGACTCTATCCATCCCCGTCCGGTTTCCGCGATATAGGCGGCGGTGGCAATTTCATTTTCTTGGCGTGTTCCTGTTGCCATTAAACCTGTAGGGTCTAGGGTATCGTTTTCTATACCAAAAGCCATCAGTAGGGGTTCGCCAATGCCGGGAATTTGGGCATCAACTAAACGCGATCGCACCTGTCCCAATTTTCGCAAGAATTCCTGGGAGTCTTCGAGAGTGCCATCTTTATCGAAAATGATAGCTTCTATGCGATCGAATGTAATGTTATTAACTCGAATACTGGGCAAGGTTCAGACCTCATATTTTCTAGCACCTTCCGTTTTAAATCTCTACCCTACCAAATCAGAAAAAAAAAGAGGGTTATCCCTCTTTTTTCCCGGCTCATTCAGCAATTAGGATTCCGTTGCTATGGTAATCTCTTCTTCTGAATCTTCCACAGCCTCAGTTTCGGCTACCGGTTCTGCGATCGCTTCTGATTCTGAAATCGGTTGCTCCTCAGTCTGATCAGCCAATTCCGCTTCCGTTTCCACATCAGCAGCAGTTGGGATATCGGCCGTAGATTCTGCTACCTCAGCCGTCTCTGCTGTCTCTGCTGTCTCCGCCGTCTCTGCTGTCTCTGCTGTCTCTGCTGTCTCTGCTGCCGTTTCAACTACCGGGATACCTTGCTGTTCAGCCTGCATTTTTTCCCGGAACTTAGCAGCCATTTCCTCAGCTTTCTCATAAACCATCTCAGGATTTTTCACCATCGCCCCCGGTTCCGGTTCTAACTGCTTAGTAGACAGTGAAATCCGACCCCGATCAGCATCAAGATCAATAATCATGACTTTCACTTCATCATTAACATTGAAGACGCTGTGGGGGGTATCAATATGATCATGAGATATTTCTGAGATGTGCAGCAAACCGCTGACACCACCGATATCAATGAATGCACCGTAAGGTTTAATTCCTCGCACCGTACCGATGACCACTTCACCTACTTCTAGGCGGTTCATCTTACGCTCAACTAAGGCGCGACGGTGGCTGAGAACCAAACGGTTGCGGTCTTCATCAACTTCTAAAAATTTCAGTGGTAGTTCTTCCGCTACCAATTCTTCTTTAGGTTTCCGGGTGCTGATATGGGAACCAGGAATAAAACCACGCAATCCCTCAATGCGGACTAAAGCCCCACCTCGGTTAGTGGCAAAAACCTGAGAACGAACTGTAGCATCTTCTGCTTGCAGTTGGCGAACCCGCTCCCAAGCCCTCATGTATTCTATGCGACGGATTGACAATGTAAGTTGTCCATCCTCGTTTTCATCCGTGAGAATAAAAAATTCCCTGGTTTCATTGGACTGCAATACTTCTTCCGGGCTCTCCACCCGGTTGATCGACATTTCCTGTAGCGGAATGTATGCTGCTGTCTTAGCACCAATATCAATCAGAGCGCCCCGGGGTTCTAAACTGAAAACTGTGCCCGGCACCACATCTCCGGGGCTGAAGTGATAATCATACTTATCCAACAGGGCGGCAAAATCTTCGTGGGTAAAGCCCACATCTCTACTTGTTAGTGTCTGATTGATCATGCGAGTCGTTTCCTAGAATTTCTCCCCTTAATTGTGTTTACATTGGACAGAGGGCAGCGGTTTTGGGTTTCCGGGGGGGTGGATCTGCTCTATTCTAGTGACCCAAATTTGTTAATTTGGACCCCAGTTAGGTGCATTTTACCTCAATCGGTGGCCTCTGGTTATAATCTGGTTGACTACTCACCCTAATTTAATTACGGGCAATTTTCAGCAGTTGTCACACAATGGTATCAATACCCTTGGCTCCATGCCTAGTAGCTCTTACTCTTAATATCAGACCCCGTTAAGCTCGACGCTATAACCGGGGACTCCTATTGAGTTTTTTCTTAGTTGGCTGAGTGATTTTACTCAACTGCCATCTCTAAGTATGTATCCATGTTGCCTGCTTGTCTGTGCCTTAGTCTTTAAAGTTAAGACCAGGACTCTGACCTAGCTTTGATCCTGACTCTTACCAAAGGGCAACAGAGCCGGACTGCTGGCTCGGATTCGTTAAAAATATTTTTAGTTTAACTCAGAGCCTATCCATTATGCCATACTTTAGCAAAAGTTTAGCAAATTTTTATCCTAGCATTTTCAGTACCGAGATTGTCAAGGGGCTGAGACTGGTAGAAGTACCCACCTCCATCAAACGGTGGGAGAGTCTCTTCCGTATAGCCCAATAATCTAGCCTCAGAGGGAGTTAATTAAGCCCAAAAGCCGATAAAATTAGGTTAATGGCGGAATTGATTAAAGATAACCGCACTATCAGAAAATTTGGAGTAATTAATTTATGACTAGCACCACTACCAAAACTAGATTGTACTCAAGCCGTATAGATTTACCGGAAGACACCCGCTCTCAAATTATCACGATCCTCAATCAAAGTTTAGCAACTACTCTCGACCTGAAAACCCAGGTTAAGCAGGCTCATTGGAACGTTAAGGGGCTGAACTTCTACTCCCTACATCTGTTGTTTGATGAACTAGCAGGGGAATTAGAGGGATATGTGGATATGATTGCTGAACGAGTTACCGCCCTGGGAGGTTATGCGATGGGAACGGCTCGTCGGGCAGCGTCTGAATCGATTTTACCAGAATATCCACTAAATATTGATAATGGCACAGATCATATTGTGGCTTTGGCCGATCGCTTTGGTGTGTATGCTAAGTCCCTGCGAGAGGCGATCGACAAAACTGATAATCTGGGTGATGCAGACACAGCAGACCTATATACAGAAATTTCCCGCACTGCTGATATGCGCCTGTGGTTCTTAGAAGCCCACCTACAGGGTAATGCTAATCAGCCATTAGCCAGCCACTAGACTCTTGCATAAAATCCGATAATTTCCGGAAGGAGCCGGAAATTACTCCTCAAAGGAGAACTAAGATGCAGGTCCAGGATTAGACCTACGTTAAGGGGGTGATGACACCTACAGGTGAACGCCAGCCTGTGGCTCTGTCGTCTATCTTTAAGGAACGAGATGAGTGGATTTGTAAGCTCCAGTGAGCTAGACGTAAAAAGCCCCTTTAACATGACCGAGGCCAACATTACCCCATCTGGGAGATGGCTTAAATGCCAAATTACCAAAATTACGTTTTTGTGGTTGACACACTGGGGCAACCGTTAAGTCCCACTCATCCGGTTGTATAAATTTTCCTGAGTTTTGCGGTCATTACCAGGTTATAGACTTGCTGATAACCACCATCTGGGCTAGGCTACATTTATCAGCAAGGTTGTCTAGCCATGAACGGGTCGCCATCATCATCTGACTATACCCCGCAGTTACAAAAACTTATGCGGCGGGCGGGGTTTTCCAGTATACGAGAGTTAAGCCGATATTCAGGGGTCGAGGAGAGACAGTTCTTTCGGCTATGTCAGGGTTTGGTCATGCAGACCCGGGTGGATGTTTTAATGAAAATTGCGGAGGGGCTGGGAATTTCTCTGATGGAACTGTTGAGCATTTTCGCCCCGGGGGAGAGTAGCTTCGCCTATTCGGGGTTTAATTCGGCTTTCCGTCAGGAATATGAACGGCTACAAGCTGAGATGGAACAATTGCGGGAGTCTGTAGGTCGGGAATTTGAACAAGCTAGTTTAGATGTTTTGGAATCTTGGTTGTTGAATTGGCCCAAAGTTACCGAAAAAGTTGAGGAAAATCCCCAAATTCCTGCCAAAAATATATTGCCTCTGGTGAAACCAGTGGAGCGACTTGTGCAACAATGGGGAGTGGAGATAATTGCACCGATCGCCTCTGAGGTTCCCTACAATCCGCATCTACACCAGTTAGTCCAGGGAACTGCACAGCCGGGGGATAGGGTGACTGTCACCTCTGCTGGCTACCGAAAGGGCGATCGTCTTCTCTGGCGCGCCCAAGTAAAAGTCCCAACCGATGATAATTTGAGGATTCAGGGAGGTTAGGGAAACCCACATCATGGGCTGCCCTTTGTGTCTGATCTAGGAGATGTGAAATTCTGTCTCTGAGAGCCTTAATTGGGCTGTAAGCCTCTATAATTGTTGTTTGGGTAGGAGAATTTGGCTTGAGGGCGCATTCACAGGCTATACTAGCGGAATATGGCGAGTCATTTCTATGCTTCAATCTCAAAAGAATATGAGTTCTGATGTTCAAATCCTACAGCCCCAAGGTATTTTAGACGGTACTAAAGCTAGCCAATTCCGTCAGGATATTTCTAGGTTAGTTGAAAAGGGAGCTAAAACCATCTTGATTGATTTTCAGGATGTCACATTTATGGATAGCTCTGGTCTGGGGGCTCTGGTACTGGCTCTGAAAACGGTTCGAGCGGCAGATAGTAAATTGGTAATTTGTTCGATTAATGAACAGATTAGAATTCTGTTTGAACTAACCAGTATGGATCGAGTGTTTCAACCAATTTTTGAAAATCGACAGGAGTTTGAGAAAAAACAAAGTTCCCTCGGCTAGTTATGCCAATCATCCTCTTAATTTTTAATCAGGGTTTTGGGAAATCAAAAACTGGTTTTGGGATAGATATTTGGGTCTGTGTAATTGATGTTGATATTATGCAGGCTCAACTGTTTTTATTTGAAATTTTTAGCCATCATAAATATGATATTTTGTTAATGCCAAATAATCACATATTTTCTAGGGTAAACTAACTTTTAGAAGGGAGAAATCATCCTCAAAGGGATGGTCAAAATTGATGGTTTTGACGGCTTCTAAGATGCTATTTAAACTCCCGGATTTAAAGTTATTGTTTCTCATTAAAAGTTTAATAAAGGCATCCATTCCCCAAATATTACCACCAGGTTGATGAATTTCATAGACTCCATCACTAAAAATATAAAGGTTGCTGTTTTTTTCGACGTGACAAGAAGCGTCAATATAGGCAGCTTCTAGGAACATACCCACTGGCATTCCGGGGGTTTTTAACTGCTGAACTTGTAGATTATTGGGGTTTTTTCCAGATAGTAGAATCGCGGGAGGGTGGCCAGCACTAGAGTAAGTTAATTGTCGGGAAATGCGGTTATAAACGCCATACCAAATGGTGAAATATTTATCATTTTGATAGGTCATTTGGAAGGTAGTATTAAGCGATCGCAATACGTCACTAGGCTGATAATAGTTAATATTAGGGATAGCACGGGATCGCAATAAATTCAACACGGAAACCGAGGGCAATGCCGCCCTAAGTCCATGACCAGAAGTATCTAATAAATAGATAGATAAATGGTCGGCATCGAGCCAACAATAATCAAAACAGTCTCCCCCCAATTGCCGAGAGGGGATAAATTGTGCTTCAATACGCACAGGTTCTTCCAGGGGTTCAGGAAGTAGTGATCGCACATATTCGGCGGCTTCGGATAACTCAGTTTCCAATAACTGTTTTTGAGTTTGTAAATCTTGGCTAAGTTGATGAAGTCGCAGACCGGCCCTCACCCTAGCATATAACTCATTCATCTCAATAGGTTTAGACAGAAAATCATCAGCCCCGGCATCTAAACCCTTAACGCGATCGTCAACAGCGGTCAGAGAAGTAAGTAAAAAAAACTGAGTAGTTGATAATTCCGGCATAGCCTTAACTTGTCGGCATACCTCAATTCCGGTCAGTCGAGGCATAATCCAATCACAAATCATCAAAGCCGGACGCAATTCTTTAGCCTTTTCTATACCTTCCTCGCCATTACTAGCTACCACCACATCATAACCCTGCTTTTTGAGTGTTCTTTTGAGCAGTTCCCGAATTATGGTATCATCATCAATCACTAAAATTTTAAACATGGGCGCTTAGTTTAAACAATTAGAGGGACGGTCAAGCAAAGTTATCATTAACCATTAGGATCACCCAGAGCATCTCACCGGGGATGGCTATATTAGATGACAATGAACTAATCCTATACAGAACATTCAAGATAGAGTATAGTCTAATTACAAGATGGCTCGACGATCGCACCTATCGAAAAGTGATTAAATCTGAAGGTTCCCAACCTATCCCTTCTACATTCTGCCTGCAAACGGAAACCAGTTTGGATATGTTGGCAGATGTTTTAACATGGTTTGGCAAATTACAGCCACCATCAATTCCTAAGTCAGTCTGGCTGCGCTGTCAACTGGCATTAGCAGAAGGATTTACCAATGCTGTGCGACACGCGCACAAGGGACTGGCTGTAGATGTTCCTATTGAGATCGAGGTCAGTCTGTCTAACAATAGTATTGAAATCTGCATTTTTGATCGCGGTCAACCGTTTGATTTAGAGAAAAAACTGCTAGAGATGTCATCGAAAACCCATCAAGGTTCACCGGGAGGACGGGGGTTGATGCTAATGCGAGATATTGCGGACGAGTTTAGTTATCGGCGGTGTGACCCTCACAGAAATTCTTTAGTGATCCTCAAATATTTTTCACCGGACCGAGAGGGTTAAGCCATTGTAGGACTTCCCGTCTAAGTTGGTATAGGTCTTTATAGACTTCGTGTTTAAACCATTGTCCGATCGCATCTAGGGGGCTAAATGATTCTCCTCGTGGCCAACTGATATCCTGGGCTAGGGGGGTTTGATGATCGCCTCGCAACTGCTGAAGTGTCACCAGTCCAGGAAATCTGTGGTTGAGAATTTGATAGAGTCCGCTACTTTGGTCGATGTTATCTTTACTGAATTGGATCAACAGGTTACGCCGGACTTGATAGCGATCGCCAACTAGGGAATTGGTCTGCTGTGGGGTCGGGGTAAATTCCACATCAATCACGGATGATAACTGTTCTACCAAAGGAATTGACTGTCGGGCGGCATAGTTATTAAAAGAGATCAAAATATTTCCCGCCCTTTCGACTTCAAACAAGGACCCGATCAGTAGATGCAGCTTGCACCCCATACTATGACCAATGCCATAAATTGGCAACCCCCGCCGCCGCAGTTTCTGGGCTGCAAATAGGTCTTCTAAGCCGTCCTCAAAGGTCCATAATACCTCACGCGCCATATTTCCATGATCAAGGGTATTAATAAATGGTGTAGCGATGATGGCATATCCCTGCAACCCTAGTTGTTCTAATAACCAACGATAGGTGATATGGGGGGCTGATGCTACAAACGCCCCACCGAGAAAATGTACGATCGCTTTGGGTTTTGGGGGAATTAACACCCAATTATCGGAAAATTCCAGCCAGTCCATGAGTTACCTTTTCCTACCGCTGTCAATTATAATCAAATGTGGGGGTCTGGTTAATGGCGATTTCGGATTGACCCGTGTTTTTTTTGATTAACCCGCCCCTGGTATTATAAATATCTACCAAAATATTGTTACACAAAGGCTTGCCCGTGTCTTCTAACTCTCCGGTTTTAATCCTCATTGACGGCCATTCCTTGGCTTTTCGCGCTTACTATGCTTTCGGGAAAAGTCGCAGCGGGGGACTGCGAACTTCTACAGGAATTCCTACCAGTGTCTGTTTTGGCTTTCTTAAATCTCTACTGGAAGTTATCGACATCTATAAACCGGAATTAGTGGCGATCGCTTTTGACCGGGCTGAACCCACTTTTCGCCATGAAGCTGATGCTAACTATAAGGCGGATCGCGCGGAAACCCCGGCAGATTTTATTGAGGATATCAATAACCTCCAACAATTATTAGAAGCCTTCCGTATACCGATTTTTTCGGTGGCTGGCTACGAGGCTGATGATGTTTTGGGAACTTTGGCAAATCGGGGAAGCGCCGCCGGATATCAGGTCAAAATTTTATCTGGTGATCAAGATTTATTTCAACTAATTGATGAGCAAAAACAGATTACGGTTTTACATTTAAGCTATGGGAAGGGTAGCAGTCCCCAGGAATTTGCCGCCCCCCAGGTTTATGAAAAATTAAGTATTAAACCAGAACAGGTGGTTGATTATAAAGCACTGTGTGGCGATCAGTCTGATTGTATTCCGGGTGTCCGAGGGATTGGGGAAAAAACGGCGGTTAAATTATTGGCGGAATATGGTTCTTTAGATAGTATTTATGAATCAGTAAATCAAATCAAAGGGGCGATCGCCAATAAACTTAAACAGGGTCAAGAATTGGCTTATCATTCTCAAAACATGGCGAGGATTATCTGTGATGTCCCCCTAGATATTAATTGGGAAGATTGCCAACTACAGGGGTTTGATAGCCAGGAAATTATCCCTTTACTACAGCATTTAGAGTTTCAAGTATTTATTAATCAAATAAATCAGCTTCAATCCCAATTTAAGGGATTAGTTGATGTAGAGATTAACCCAAGCAATTCTGAAGTAAGCCATCCCACAGAGTTAGATATTTCCGAGAATAATGATGATGAGGATTTATGGTTTTTTAGTGCTGAGGATACCGCCTTAGAAACTAAAGCGATCGCCAATTCTATTCATCCTCAAATCATCCAAACTCCCGAAGCCTTAGCCCTATTAGTTAATCGCCTAAAAACCCATACTAACCCGGATAAACCAGTCGCCTGGGATACAGAAACTACATCCTTAGAACCGAGGGATGCGAACTTAGTAGGAATTGGCTGTTGTTGGGGTTCGGAATTATCCGACCTGGCTTATATTCCCCTAAATCATACCCAGGGGGAAATGTTAAATATAGAGGAAGTTTTGCCGGCTTTGCGTCCGATTTTAGAGTCGGAAAACTACCCGAAAACCTTGCAAAATGCCAAATTCGATCGCTTAATCTTACGGAGTCAAGGAATTACCTTAAAAGGGGTAGTTTTTGACACGATGTTAGCCAGTTATGTAATCAATCCTGAATCATCCCACAATTTGACAGATTTATCATTAAGATATTTACCGGATTTAGGAATAGTCGCCCAGAGTTATAGTCAGTTAGTCCCCAAAGGCAAAACTATTGCAGATTTAGATATTAACACCGTCGCCAATTACTGCGGCTTAGATGTTTTTACCACCTTTCAAATCACCCAAAAAATGCAGGATATCCTCAAAGATGTACCACCATTAAATCATTTATTGAGACAGGTAGAACAACCCCTAGAACCGATTTTAGCCGGGATGGAGTTTCAGGGGATTAGGATTGATACAGACTACCTTAATCAACTATCAAAGCAGTTAGGTGAGACCTTGGAAAGTCTCGAAAAAGCATCTCATCAAGCCGCCGGAGAAGTGTTTAACTTAGGGTCGCCCAAACAATTGAGTGAGTTGTTATTTGATCGGCTACAATTAGACCGTAAAAAAAGCCGGAAGACTAAAACCGGATATTCTACAGATGCGACGGTTTTAGAAAAGTTAAAACATGACCATCCCGTGATTAATTATATCCTGGAATATCGGACGTTATCCAAATTAAAATCTACCTATGTGGATGCTTTACCCGAGTTGGTGCGAAGTGATACGGGTCGCATTCATACAGACTTTAATCAGGCGATTACATCAACAGGTCGTCTGTCTTCTTCCCACCCGAATTTACAGAATATACCTATCCGCACCGAGTTTTCTCGCCAAATTAGAAAAGCATTTATTCCTGAGTCTGGCTGGCTGTTAGTGTCGGCGGATTATTCTCAAATTGAGTTACGGATTTTAGCGCATTTAAGCCAGGAAAAGACGTTAATAGAGGCTTATAATACTAATCAAGATGTGCATAGTTTGACAGCTAAGTTACTGTTTGATAGGGATGAAATTACCCCCGAAGAAAGGCGCTTAGGAAAGATTATAAATTTTGGGGTTATTTATGGTATGGGTTCCCAAAGATTTGCGCGGGAAGTGGGGGTAAGTGCTACGGCTGGCAAACAGTTTATTGATAGGTTTAACTCTCAATATCCGGGAGTGTTTGAGTATTTGGAATCGCAAAAGTTGGCGGCTATTAATCAGGGTTATGTGGAAACTATTTTAGGGAGGCGGCGCTATTTTGAAAGTTTAAAAGGACGCGATCGCGATCGCCTTAACTACCAAGATGAACAAATGTTGCGCGCCGCCGCTAATGCACCTATTCAGGGTTCAAGTGCTGATATTATTAAAATAGCGATGATTAAACTGGCTGAAATTCTCAAAAACTACCAAGCCAGACTATTATTACAAGTTCACGATGAACTGGTCTTTGAGGTTCCCTTATCAGAATGGGAGGAACTCCAACATCAAATTAAATCCACCATGGAAAATTGTCTATTTTTATCAGTTCCGTTGGTGGTAGATATTCACGCCGGGACAAATTGGATGGAAGCCAAATAATGGAGAATTAACAATTCTGGAAATTCTCTAATGTAGCTTGCATTAGTGCTTGAGTTTGACCGGAAACGGTAAATAATAGGGCTTCCCGATAAACCCGCGAGGCGGGATGATCAATTAAATTAGCCGCGCCGCTGGATACTGTCACCGCAGCATGGGCGCATTTTACCGCTAAAGCGATCGCCTTTCCTCGTAACTGTACCTGTTCAGAAAAGCTATAATTCCCGTCGGTAATTGCTGCCAATATTTCCCCCCGACAGCCTCCCAACTCTTCTGTGAGGGACTCCAGCGCCGACTCAATAAAAGCAAATTGTTTTTGCTCAAAAACCCTCTCAACAATGTCTAAACCCGCCCTAGCGCATCCCAGAGCGAAAAAACTTGGCTGTAATACCTTCTTTAGATCATTCTCGTGTATCCACCCCACAGGCTGTATAGACACCGGTTAGAATGGCTGTAACCCCTATTCTATCGTCACTCTAATGCACTCAATGGCGATCGCACATTTAGGAGTTAGTGTAAAATGAGTGTAAGTACAAACAGTGCACATAGTGGTACATATCAAGGCTTTGAGGATATTCTTGAATTTTTCAACCTATCCCGCAAACAATGTCCCAAAGGTGTGAGGATTAAGCGTAACCGGGGGACGATTCAGCTAGATATTACCACTGACCCAGAAACTGGGGAACGTAAGCAACGGGGATGTAATTGTCAGTTCACTTCTGAGGGTATCCGTAAGGCTGTTGACAAAGCCTGGTTAGTTCATAAATCCCTTGATGGACAATTTCAGTCAGTGTCTGAATGGCTGGACTGGTACAAGGCTACTATCCTTGATGAAAACAAAACCCCCCTAGAAAATGACTTAATCACTTACCGCCAAGTGTTCAAAGAGATGGAAGATGATTACTTTAACGGGGTACACAAGAATACTAAACGGAAACGTTCCCGTAGTATAGCTAGTGACCAAAGTTCGTTTAATTGCTGCTTTTTGGATGTGTTTAACAAAGTCACAGATTGGGACGCTTACGTTAGCTGGGAGGGAATAAAAGAAGCGCTATATAGCCCGTTAAAGAATGGTGATAGTCCGGTAGGTAGCAAAACCTTTAAGGATAGATACTACCGGCTAAAACAAGTAGCAGAACGCGCTAGCTGTAAAAAAGCACTGGAGAAATTAGAAAAGATTGACCCAACCCAGACGGTGTTTATGAAGTTTCAAAGTGTAGATTTGGACACCCTGCTAAACTTACTAGACAAAGAGCGCGCTACTGATTATCGTACAGTTACAGACAATAATGCTCGCGATGGTTGGTGTTGGGTATCAGCAATGTGCGCTTTATATGGATTGAGACCATCAGAGATTGCAGCGGGGCAAAACTTAACCAAGGATATCACGGTTGACGGCATCACTTTCCCAGCCATATCTGACCCTAACAACCTTGAGTTAGTGCTAGTTGTTGGTGAGTTTACTTACTTTGGTAGTAGCACCAAAACAGGTCAAAGGTTAGCAATACCAATGTCAAAAGACAAGGCTTTGATTAACCGTCTAGGGATTCATAGCGTCTGCTTACCTATCACAACATCTAAAGACCCTAATAGTTTTAACAATAACCACAGGTTATGGCTTAAAAATCACAATTGGGAAATCACCCAAGCCTATGCTTTCCGACACCTAGGGAATCAACTGGGAGAGATGAACGGGATTCCACAGGAAATCAGAGCACGTTCGTTTGGTCACAGTGTGGCAGTCAATGACAGCAAGTACAAAAAACGCCGCAACCTTGCCACAGAGTTAGGTATCCTGACACGACATCACAAACAGCCATTACCGCTAGAAATGGCAAAGCAAACATTACTCAATCACGGTATTGACCCAGAATCCCCAGAAATGAAAGCAGGTCTTAGGTTAATCTATCAGCTTGACGATTAATTTCCTGATAAACCCACAATACAACACCCCCTAGGCTAAATACTTAGGGGGTTTCATTTTACACTAACTCCTAAATGTGCGATCGCCATTGAGTGCATTAGAGTGACGATAGAATAGGGGTTACAGCCATTCTAACCGGTGTCTATCCTGTCAGGGTTACTAACTCGATACCCCTACCCTAACTGCGATTACCGGGATTTACTTAACCCGATAGTCGCACCGTTACACTTAATATGCACTCCATTCAGTCTTAGCACACGGGACGATTAGCGCATATCCCCTAGCAACAAAACTTAATTATTGACGGGTTAATCAATAAGCACAACTTAATTAATCTGTCAAATAGCCACATCACTCCCCCCAACCGGACACGCGATAGGGTAGTTCCTTTGTGATACCCGTCAATGGCAAGCCTATCGGTTCCTAACGTCACCATTGACTGCTATCACGTCAGTCACTTCCCTCAAGATGTCTGTTCCGGTTGGGGGGAGGATTGTTTCTCAAAATCAAGACGATAGCCGTAGTAGATAATCCCTCAATCTATCTTTGTACATTGATAGTTAGGTTATTTTTCGCGGACTAGACCTATAGGTAAACCTATGTGCGATCGCTGTAGTGATTGTCTATGGGGTCAAGCCATGATTGTTACTGGGGAGATTCTTGGGAGTGCGATCGCAAAACCTGAATCATCTCCTACCGGAACTAACCCGATACCCCTAAACAAATTTACCGCTGGAGGAGACTATCGAGATGTGAACCGATACCCACATAATCCTCAGCAAGTCTCCATTCTATGTTGGCAATCATATCGGGCGGAAACCGATACCAACATAATCACCTTACCCAAAAACCTTAGCCGTCTATTGTAGGTAATTTAGTTATGGGTATTATGTGGACATGATAGGGTAGGCATTCATATAATCTTCACTCACGCCTGAGAACTCACGCCTGAGACGGGAAAATATGCAGACACCCCTACAGTCAGAAACCATAGGGCGTCATTTTAGGATATTGGATTATGGGTTAGGCGCTAGGTAGGCTACTAGGGTTTGCCTTGCTACCGGGATTGCACCGATAAAACATAGCCATAGCGGCTTGCTGGATTTTTTCGGTTGTCACTTGGTCAGATTTTCCGATATAGATGTGATGGTTAACCGTGCCATCCCAACCTTTTAGATTCCAGTATGCAAAGCCATTGATTGATGTTTTTTTGCATGCTGTAAATCGCTTGCCATTCAAATCGACCGAAAATGATTTGTTTTTTCTCAGGTATTCAAACCATTCTACAGTTTCTAATTCAATGCAAATTCCATTAGGACCCTGTAGATAATTACTGAAATTTCCAGTATGTAGGGTAATTACGGGCAATAACCTAGGCATTGAATTCGCCTCCCATAAAAATGTCGCTACTGTATCCATTGCCAGTGAAATCGGGCATAAATGGCACCGGTTGAATAATCGCTTCATGAGATGATACCCATTGTTGATGTACCGTCATAAAGTCAATAGCAGCATTGTGTGCAACCTCAGCTAACTTGATTCTGGTATCTTGGTTGCTGTAGGGAATATCTCGCGACATTAACTGGATATAAATATCACGCGCCAATTCCGCAATAACCGCCATTTTTGCCTGTTCTTCATTCATGACTAAAACTCCTGTTAATCGTTGATACGTTCGTTTGGATTGTTTAAGGTTTTAACGTCAATACAGTGATTCTGTAGTGTACTGCAAAATGCTTTGGACTGAGTTAGGGTAGTTTTGTTGATTTCTTTCAATGAACTGTTCAGCTTATCCTCAGAAATTAGACCAGCGTCAAACGCTACCATCAACCCGTTAATATAGTTAAGGGTTAACTCCAATTGTGATTTATGGTTAGCAATCAGTGTAGTCAAAAATCGCAGTAACCTTGAATCTGTCATCCTTGGCTCAATATTCATTGATTGTACTCCTAAAGTTGGTTGCTGTTTTTTACCGTAGTTTATCGTCATTGCGGACGGGTATTTACTGAACTTTATCTATTAGATGTTGTGTGTAATTTAGCTGTTTAATCAGTAATTGCCTTTTGAGTTCTGTGGCAGCTAATTCTGTTTCACAATCATCTAAAATTGATTTTAATGTTGCCAAACCTTCCTCCTTGTTGCTATTGTAAACTAAACTATCTACCATAGTCTTAAACTTTACAAACATCTGATTTGTGATATCTTGCATCATTTTTGTTCTCCTAAATTAATAAACTAACTGGAAATCAAGTTATTTGTTTCCATACATTTTTACCGTTAACATTAATCATGCTATATCCCCTATTTTTCATTAGATTTGTTAATTCATTTACGGTAACCCGTGAGTCTAAGTAACCATCATTTTTAGCGGTTTCTATGGCTATTTTTAGTGTCTTGGGGTCAATATCTGTTACCGGTTCGATTAATTCGGGACAGCCTGCTTTTATCGCTTGCTCATTTTGTTTAGTTTTATTCTCGATACTTTGAGTAATAAAGCTATCTAAGAATTGTTCTGTACCGCTAGATACTGTAAATATTTTATCTTCCGCTAACTCCCAATATCGATTAAATACTTTAATTGAACTATCTATCGATGTTTTGTATATCATTGAATGCGTAGCGATTACATCAATGGATAGCCTGTAATTAATTATGTCTTGTTTCCTTTTTTGCATCATCCGTTTAGTTTTGGCGTAATTAGTACAATTATTTATATCTCTCCAGAACATTTCTAAGCGAGATGATATTTTACTAAGGCTTATGTCTTCAATATCAGAGAGTTCCGCTAACTCAAAACCGTTTCCTTTATATTCCTCACTTGTCATTGATTGCCGTTTTTTAAACCATATAGGAAATATACGGCGTTTTAACTCATTTAGTTCCCAGAATGTCCAGATTGGATGTATTGAATTTATAACCTTTAATGCAAATGCATTAAAAATCATGTTTTGACCAGGCGTTTGACTACTAATTGTTATTCGGCTATTTTTCCTATTTAAGACTTTAAATAGAGATAACATATTTTCGTTTTCAATCAATAGGTTGGGTGTGATATCTTCCCAGACTAATAAGAAATTACGTTCAAACTCACTCCGTAACGGGTCATAATATCTTTCCTGTTGGATTTTGTTTCTCAGTGACGCAAATGTACTGTTAGCCAACACTGTATCGGTGTTATATAGTGAAGCTGCAATAGTAGCTATCTGGCTTTTTCCCGTGCCACTAGAACCCCAAAGGAATAAACAGCCTGCGGTTGACATTAGCGTTACGGGTGAGCAAATAAAGCTAGTAATAATTGGGAACTGAATATCCGGGTAGGGTAGAATAGCACAGGCTCTACATATTGACTCTATTTGCTCACCCAATACACCATCAACGATTATTTCTTCTAGTTCGTCTGCCAATGAGTCGCGTATTAGTCTATAATCTAAATAATTGTCATCGGACATGGTAGTAATCTCCTAGTATGTTGGCTTGCTGTATGGTAGTTATCCCCCCAATATTGGGGGGATTTTTGTTGTGATTAACTGAGTTTCATCAGCTCAAGTAACGCCATTAAAACGTTAGGGTCTAATTTTTTAACCTTGCTGTAGAGGCTGTCAAAGTCAGGTTCACAATCAAGAATTTTTGCTGTCCCCTCAACTCGTTCTTCCCAGGTTTTGTACTTAGCTTTACCACCAAAGCTACCATTTTTTTTGTTAGTTTTTGAATCAACAAAATCAATAGCTTCCTGTACAGTGTAACCCGCAACGGTAGATTCAAAGGTATCTAATCCCGTTTTGTATTCCAGGATAAATTGCGCTAAATCATGTTTATTTTTAGCTGATTCAAAATCACTAGAATTCTCACTATTTACCTCAAGTAAACGTTCCGCTACCCGAACAGATGATGGTCCCAGATTTACACTTCCTGTAAACATCATTTTTCCGTTGGTCAGCATAGCGTCACTCTCGACTAAATGCAGTAACGCCAATTCTACTGGAGTAGGCTTGTATTCCCGTTTTTTATCTTGATATTCGCTAGAATATTCAGCAATACAGAAGCGTACTGCTATCAACTGTTCCTCAAACTTCCAAGCCCTATCATTGAAGTTTTGAAACTCACCAGACAGCCCATAACCGATAAGCCATAGGTGAGGAGGTTTGACAACAAACATGGCGCTCGTAACCTCCAAATATGTACCGGATTCTCCCGGTTTAACTGCGCTACAGAATGCGAATTTGTCACCATCTTTTTTGCCGTAATAACCGATACTCATGACTATTCTTCCTCAATTAATTGTTGGTTTACAAAGTCTACGAAATCCATTTGGGTTGTCTCTGGTTTTGCCGCGCTAGAGTTAGATAATTTAGCCCTAGCGTTGAACTCAACTTTTGCGGCAATTTCACGACACCCATACCAAAACAACGGGTTGCCAGACAATTCAACTTTTAATTTTGATTGTTTATTTACCTCATTTATTTGGGCTCGTTTGACAAGTTTGATTTTTGCGTAACCTTGGCGGTCACCACGGGGTCTGTAACTACCCATAACCTGATAGGCAATATTCTTAACCTCGGGGAGACGATGTTCCTCAATATGTGTGAGAATTTGATAAGCTACAATGATTGTGGTTTTATCGAATTCGTGTGGGTTGTAGTGAGTTTGTATCAACTCACCATCAAGGCTAAATATGCCTTTATAGTGTAGATTTCTCATGGTTGACACTCTCCCGTTAACTCAAACTCTTGTGCTTTTAAATATCGCTGGAATTCATCAATGTTCATTAAGTAGATACCTTGCCAGCGATAAGACCGATTGCATGTAACAAACCAGATATCATCAATCATTCCGGGATTGAGATAATTAAGTAACTGCATCTTGAACTTGAACTCGGTTGTTAGCGCTCCCTTTACTTCGACGTATTGATTGAACACTGGACTATAAAAGTCAGGTTTCCAAGTAATTGGTCGCCAAGGTTTTTCGCCATTAACTAAAGTTAATTGCGGGTGAACTAACAGCCTATCGTCATATTTTTTAAGCAAATGATACACTTTGGCTTCTAGTGTTGATCCAAAGTAATATCCGTCGTAGTATTGACCCTTAGCGTGATACTTATTCATCATCATTCACATCTCCGAAATAAGTTTCATTGTCGGGCTCTCTGTCGCCGCCAGATTCGGCTTGATAAATATTCCATTCCGCTCGATAATATTCGAGTGCTTCAGTGAGAATTTCCTCAATTTTGTCTGGGTGTAATGGGATTAATTTTTTGATTATTTCCCCCATGTAATAAGCCAGAAATTCTTTATCAAACGTGACTGCAGTCAGTGAATAGGAAAATCCTTTATTGTCTGTGCGACTAGGAATCTTTGAAACAAAGGATGTCCCTATATACATCAACGGGTCAATCTTGATATTCCTAAGATTTAGCTGCACTTCTTTCCAGTGCTTTGATATCATGGTAACAGTCCTCAATGTTTGGCGTATAGGCTACCTATCGCGGGTAGCCTTTTTTGTTAGTTGATTAGGCGTTAGTGTGAAGCCAATCTGAGAACGGGTCAACAGCATCAGGTTCACTGATAACCGTCTCATTATCACCATCAGACAAGTAGAAGAAATGATTTTCTAGGGCTACGATGTCATCAGCAATAGCACCGGATGCCTTACGCGGTGTTTTGACACCACAAGTCTTGAGTAAGGTCAAAATAGCTTTTATGCTATTTTTTAGTACAACAATTTCTGAGTAGGTTAACTCTAGTTCAGGTTTTGCTGTTTCTGTAGTTTTAGCTAGCAGCAACTTTTCTTTTAGTGTGCAGATAGGCGATGTTTTGGGATATGGCAAAAATGGTATTACCTGCTCAAAAAACCCGATAAATTTACTGAACCTTTTTAGTATTATTAGGTATTCAGTAGGTGAGAGTTGATTTTTTGCATCAACTTGATAAATGGCAGTATTTTGGTCTAGTGATGTATCTTTGTTTTTAGGCATCTTGCCAGTGATTTCAAACTCATTGACAAAATCAATTTTTAAAAATACGATTGGGTTGTTGAGTTTGAAATCACTGTTATTTATGTTTTTTGTTATTTATGATTATTGCTTTAGAATTAATCAATACTTATGAATAAGTAATAAATATATAAGCAAAAACGATAAAACAATTATTGACTTTATACGATAATTGTGCAATATTTAAATTATCGCCACAGACAACTCAAACAAAAAACCACTATCTAAAAAAATAGTGGTTAGTTTACTTTTTTTACTTTTTGGCGATTTAGCTTTTCGTGCTCTGTTTAGCCCCGGGATTGCCCGCTGGCGCGCTTGCCGGAATTTCGCCTGTTTCTTGACTTGCAGCTTCACTCTTGCCAGCGGTTAATTCACCTAGGTTATCTAAAGTGAATGTTTCTTTGTCTGGTATGACAAACATACTATTGTGGGTTTTAAGTGCTGCTGGCTGTTTAGTGAAATAGTGAGCTAAGACATACAGCATTGAGTTGATCCCTACTATAGGGGGAGCTTTAACACTGATATAACGCAACGTTTTTGGTTTGGTTTTGGGCGTATATTTTAACCAATGACCTGGGTCTAACGGGGCTTTAATGAAATAGTGGTTATATTCACTACGACGATAGGCTACTACCCTAGCGCTTTTTAGGGGTGTACGCCTATTAGCGCTCGGTGTTGTGGCAGCTCCCGGCGGTTTCCAGATGGTTAAATTTTTAACAACTTCAGGTTCATCTTTTAATGTGTCGGCACTACCGCCTAGCACATACAGCAATAACAAAGGGAATGGAACACCTATTTTTGACGTTTTATCAACTGGTACTTCAACTACTAGCTTAGGTCCTAAGTGGGGTGATTTCGCTGTAGCAAGACCGCCTTTCCATCCTTTGACTGCGGCGGCATATGCTTCATTTAAAGGCATAATATTAGCTTCCTTTTTTCTAAATTATCTAAACTAGGGTAGGTAGAGTGATGATATTAACACCTACCCAATATCTATTAATCAACAAATAACTCAGTCGCTACCACGTCAATAGAACCGTCTGTAGGGTCTAAAAGATCATCGCTAGGGATTGACATGGAGACGCTAACAAGACCGGTAGCCATATTGCGAGTGTAACTCGTAATAACGGTTGCGCCATTGGGATTGTTTGCTGCGATAGATTGCATACGCTGAGTTTGCTCAACAAGTTCAAGTAGTTGATTTTCCATTGTGGTAGCGTTTAGTGTTTTGGGTGCAGCCATAGTTTTATTCTTACTCAAATCAATATTTAGACTATAGCAGTATATTCACTGATTGGGTGGCTTGTGTTTAATGAGTGAAATGCTACATATATGTAGCTTCTTTTATCTTAAATACAACAGCACGTTACCAGTACCAACATTACGCCCACAACATAGATAATCGCCATGGCGATCGCAGTATCGTTCCCCAATAGTTCCCGATAGTAGTGGCTCTCCCGGTAGGTGACTTAAAACCATTCTACCGAGTAAGTCTAAGTATGTAGGTAATGGTTTCCATTCCGGTCAATATCAGTTACCAACAATCATCAGATAATTAGGTTGACGTTGGGGGTTTGTTTCCTGTTTTCAGTTCTAATGACGTTCTAGTGGCTTTCTTTATAGCATCGTCAACCCAAGTCGGTTTTTTCTCAAAGTGTAGGGGTATTTTGGCTTTTGTTTTTCTGGGGTCCTGATACATTGCTAATGCACTATTTTCACCTAAATCAATTTTCGCTTGTTCAAATTTATCGATTAACTCCCAGTTAAGTATTTTAACCTCACTGATATACATTCTACTCTCTTTGATTCTTTTTGCATTTTCCCTACCGCCAAAGCCTTTTCTTTCCTCAAATGTAATAGGATAAACTATCTTAGCGTTAGTTAAATCAACCAATTCTTTACACAAAGCCTCAGCTTCATTTTTACTTGATTCATTAACAAAAAATGAGAATTTTCTGCCATTGCTCATGGTGCAAGTAACTTTAATATTGCCTTTAGTAAATGCTGATTTACTGGGTTGGGTAAATATCTTTTGCAGTCTATCCCAAGTGATTTTACTCCTATCAACTGATGGTAATTCTATTTGAATTTTTTGTAGTTTTGACCGCCTATCTTTAGTCCAATATGGCGGTTTTTTGTAGTTGTATAAAACCAAGGTTAATTGTATTTTAAGATTAGCTGATGTGCTAATTTCTTGGAAATCACCTGACCCCATAAATTGACCTATATCTCTATTTCCTAGTATTTCAGTTTGGGCTAATGTGGTTGCAATATTTTCCTGCAAATTCCTTAAAGATGATACGATTCTGAATCTCTCACCACCATTTTCTACCACAGCGTTAACTAATTGTTGCTGTCTATTTTCCTCTATTCTTTGCAGTGCAATATACTCATCTAAACCTTGAGCAACTAAGATGATAGATTCTTTGCAACTATCGCTAAATTCATCCCAGAATTCTTCGGAACTATCTTGATTCCAAATAGTGTTTATATTACCATCGTATTCTTCTGGTAATTTCTCTCTAGCTTCCCTTCTTTTTTTCCCGACACTCCATTCTTCACCTTTCTCATCACCCCCATATAGCAGTTTTTATGCGGTATTTGACCCGTTAGAACGGATAAAATGGTTCACTCTTTATTTTTGGATATTAACACAATGAATATAATAATTGCTGAATTAGCTTTATTGATAACTATAATTATATTTTCGACTTATGCGATACTTAGGGAAGATAAGATTATTGAGTCAAAACTTGACTATAACAGCGAGGTGTTGCGTATTTTACTTGATTTTATTAAAGGCTCTTTTGACAAAATCATCTGTAAATCAAGTAACAATCATCAGAACCCTAGCCGCAAAGATACCCCCAATGCTGATGATTGGCGTAAGCCCTAGTGACCCACCTAACCCATAACCCAATATCCTAAAATGACCCCCTATAGTTTCTGACTGTAGGGGGTGTCTATGTATTTTTCAATGGTAGACTACCACAGTAGACTACCACTGTTCACCCTAAATGATTTTTATGTTCATTTATGTTCAATGGTAGACTACCACAGTAGACTACCACTGTTCACCCTAAATGATTTTTATGTTCATTTATGTTCAATGGTAGACTACCACAGTAGACTACCACTGTTCACCCTAAATGATTTTTATGTTCATTTATGTTCAATGGTAGACTACCACAGTAGACTACCACTGTTCACCCTAAATGATTTTTATGTTCATTTATGTTCAATGGTAGACTACCACAGTAGACTACCACTGTTCACCCTAAATGATTTTTATGTTCATTTATGTTCAATGGTAGACTACCACAGTAGACTACCACTGTTCACCCTAAATGATTTTTATGTTCATTTATGTTCAATGGTAGACTACCACAGTAGACTACCACTGATTTATATGAATGCTCACCCTATCATGTCCACATAATACCCATAACTAAATTACCCCCAATAGGCGGCTAAGGTTTTTGGGTAAGGTGATTATGTTGGTATCGGTTTCCGCCCGATATGATTGCCAACATAGAATGGAGACTTGCTGAGGATTATGTGGGTATCGGTTCACATCTCGATAGTCTCCTCCAGCGGTAAATTTGTTTAGGGGTATCGGGTTAGTTCCGGTAGGAGATGATTCAGGTTTTGCGATCGCACTCCCAAGAATCTCCCCAGTAACAATCATGGCTTGACCCCATAGACAATCACTACAGCGATCGCACATAGGTTTACCTATAGGTCTAGTCCGCGAAAAATAACCTAACTATCAATGTACAAAGATAGATTGAGGGATTATCTACTACGGCTATCGTCTTGATTTTGAGAAACAATCCTCCCCCCAACCGGAACAGACATCTTGAGGGAAGTGACTGACGTGATAGCAGTCAATGGTGACGTTAGGAACCGATAGGCTTGCCATTGACGGGTATCACAAAGGAACTACCCTATCGCGTGTCCGGTTGGGGGGAGTGATGTGGCTATTTGACAGATTAATTAAGTTGTGCTTATTGATTAACCCGTCAATAATTAAGTTTTGTTGCTAGGGGATATGCGCTAATCGTCCCGTGTGCTAAGACTGAATGGAGTGCATATTAAGTGTAACGGTGCGACTATCGGGTTAAGTAAATCCCGGTAATCGCAGTTAGGGTAGGGGTATCGAGTTAGTAACCCTGACAGGATAGACACCACCAGGTTAGCTGATAAAAACCAATCAGTCAGCCTCACAGTAACCGTATTAGTCGCAGTCATAGCACAAAGAGACCTATGTACACCCAGGCTAATTTCCCCCTGAGTTCCCTGAGTATCCCGAAAAGGAACCATCCCAAACACCGCCCGCCCATCTGGTAAACTCGCCGCCAGGATAAACTGATCAAAAATGCCAGATCCTGTCACCCAGGGAACTGTTCCGTTAAGCTGAAACCCTCCCTCAACCTCTAATGCTGTCACCATTCGCTTTCCAGAATGTCTCAAATGAGAAAAACCAATTCCTACCCCAACGGTTCCGTATTTCATCTCAGGTAAATATTGCTCTCGGAGGGTAGAATTATCACTTAGGGATAGCATCCCCGCCGCGCTTTGATGTTGGGTCTGCAAAAATGCTAAAGCCCCAGAATAGCGGGCTATTTGTTCCGTGAATAGGGCGAAGGTTTCTGCTGTTACTGGGGCGGGTCCGACCCGTAAAGTCAGAACTCCTAGTTTCCCTAACCCCCGCCAAGCCGGCTTTAATGCTTCTGGTTGGCGATCTATTTCAGCCGCCACAGGGGCGACGGCAGTTTGTAAATAGGTGTTGGTGGTTTCCAGCAGGTCTGACGTGCTTGCTAGTAACAAAAAACTTCCTCAAACCTACACACAAACCAAAAACCTGTTACAATAGCAACCACCACAATAACCGGAGTTAAAGTGCCAAAATATGTTACACCCAGCGTTGCCACCTGGCGAAGATGGGAAAAACTCGGCGCAATTAAAGCCGTTCGTACCGTTGGCAACCAACGCAGATACATCATCGAAGAAGCCGAGAAACAAAAGCCCATTGTCTGTTATACAAGAGTCAGCACCCATTCCCAAAAGGATGACCTCATTAGACAGGCTGAATTTCTACGCAGGGCATACCCAACAGCATAAATTCTTACAGAAGTTGGCAGTGGACTCAATTTTAAACGGCGAAAATTCCTCGCTATATTGGAACGAATATACGAAGGAAATATCGGCACACTTGTCATCGCTCACGCCGATAGGCTTGTCCGTTTCGGATTTCCACTCATTGAATGGTTATGTGCAGAAAGTGGATGTTAATTCGTGGTTCTCAGGAAAAAGAGTCTCTCTCCAGAACAAGAACTCGTTAGCGATATCTTGTCCATCCTCCACTGTTTCTCTGCTCGGATTTACGGACTACGAAAGTACGAAAAACCAGCCCGTAAAGAACTTCAAAAAGAAACCCCGTCATCAGACAAGCAAGATGACTCCGAACAGATTGAGGAAGGTGAGATTGTATCCTGGTCAAGAATTACACGCTGTTTGGAAACGTTGGTTAGCTGCTTATCGGTGGATTTATAACTATACCATTGCCACTTTTAAACATGGCTATAAAGGGAGCTGTTTTGACTGCCAAAAGTTAGTCAGAGATAGTGACAAACCGGAATGGGTGAAATCTTTACCAGGACATCAATTACAGGAAGCAGTAGCCGATGCTTTCGATGCTTTTAAACAAGCTAATGCAGCCGGTGGTCAAGTCAAATTCAAGTCCTGTAGGGCACCATCTCAAATCATTAAATTCAAGGTGAATAACTTTAAAAATGGGGCTTGGTATCCCCGTTTAACTAAAGGTTTAACCTTTACTTCACCTCAAGCTATACCTAAGAATTGCCTTTATGGAACACAACTAAAATACGCAAGGGGTAAATGGTATGGTTGTTTTCCAGAGTATCAAGAGCGGGAAACAACAGAGCAAAAGCGAGTTATGGCTTTAGACCCTGGTGTGCGCTCCTTTTTGGTGGGTTATGATGGTGAATCCATTACTGATTTTGCCACTAATGATATTGGCAAAATCAATCGCCTTTGCTACCATTTAGACGTTTTAATGAGCCGGATTAGCCAATGTAAAATTAAACGAAAACGAGATCAAATGCGTAAAGCTTCTCATCGAATGCGGGAGCGGATTCGTAACCTAGTGGATGATTTACATAAGAAAGTCGCTCATTTCTTGGTTAATCACTATAAACTTATCTTTCTTCCTACTTTTAATTCTAGTCAAATGGTTTTAAAATCTCGTAGAAAGCTCAACTCTAAGTCAGTGAGAAACTTGTTAACTTGGAGTCACTACAGATTTGCTAAACATCTGATGCAACAGGCAGAAAGAAAAGGTGTTTTAGTGGTTCGTTGTAACGAAAGTTATACATCTAAAACCTGCCCCCATTGTGGTAAAATCCATGAGAAACTAGGGGGAAGTAAGGTTTTTAAATGTCCTAATTGCGGCTATACAGCACCCCGTGATTGGGTAGGCGCACGAAACATTATGCTTCGTGCTTTGCAGGCTACTGCCGTTGTCTTCCAAGACAATGCGATACTTTTTCAATCTGTGTAAAGCTTTCATAATTTTTGTACAGGTTTGAACAGGTTAAATGTAGCACACCGAACTGATTATCTACCATTGGTCAAGTCAAAATATAGCCTCAAACAATGTCTAATCCATCTGAACGCCCAGCTTTACCTGCGTCCGCCCAGCGAGTTGCTGTTGCCCTCCGTAGGGCGGGATGGATCTGTTTTTGGGCGCAGCTTGTCCTAGCTGTAATTTCTGCCATTATCCTATTTTTTGCGGCTGTAGCCGCCCAAACTACCGGCGGCGGCGGGAGTACAGCCGCCGTGACTAGCGGCGGTTTCTTTTTTGCCGTGGCTGGCTTGTTGGTGTTGGGGTTCAGTACCTATCAAGCCTATGCTTATACTCGCCTATCTAAACGCTTACGAGAGGGTAGACCGCAGCGACCTTCCCGCGCTGACACTATTAAGCAAATTCGCATTACCCTAATTAGTAATTTGGTGGGAATGACTCTCACCCTCATTGCGGCAGAGGCGATCGGTGGGATATTATTTGCTAAAGCCCTCTCTCAACCTACTTCCCAGTTAGTATTCGGAACCGGTACTGTTCGCGACTTTATCCAACCCCTAGATCTGATTGTCGTTCTCGCCAGCAATCACACCATTCTAGCCCACTTTGTCGGTATTGTTGCCTCAATTTGGTTAATTGACCAGATTTATAAGCAATAAGGGCGGGTGATATGATCGGGTGATTCCTTCGTCTCTACGGGTGGGGGAACATTTGCCAGAAACCACCCCTAGAGCATGATTTTAAATTTCTTCCATGTCAATATATAAAATTTCTTCTGGTTCAATTACTTTCGGTAAATGAGTTAAGCGATATTGGGTTCCTTTGGGAATTATGATTTCATTTTCGCTGTAAATTAAAAACTCTTTAATTGAAATGCCAGAAATATTATTTTTAATCCTGATGATTACTGGATAGGTAGAATAAGCATAATCTTCCGCTACTAACTCATCGGAGGTAAAGCTGGTCATATAGTCAATAGTATATCCGCCATTGCGTTGAATAAGTGTCAGAAAAGATTGCAGTTTTTCTAATTTACTAAAAGGGATACCACGATAAATAGTGCCTTGGTAGGGAGGCATACGGTTCACAAAATTATTAACCAGTTGAATGTCGGGGGTAGTTTTGCCTTCTCGCTCAAGGTTTTTGATGTTCATGAAGCCAGAGGGGGTTGATTTGGTGATTTTGTCGATCGCAACTTCTGCCTCAAATTGGCTCATTCCAGTAAGTTGCTGCACTTTTTGTAATAAGTTTATATTGGCTTCATTTAGAGTATTAATCATGGTAATGCTATCCTGATTTGTAATTTTAAATCAACGGAATTCCGGATTTTTTAGATAAAAAAAATCCCCCCTAATCATTGAGGATTAGTAAATGTCGCTGACTGGCAACAATTACGGAGTTGATTGAGAAGTTGATTGATAAAAAGTCAAAAGCAATCAGTCTAATTAATAAAAGAGAAGCAGACGAACTTTAAAGGGTTTTTTTTAAATTTATCAAAATCCCTAATCGGGTATTTGATGGGAAAAAGAGAGTTTGGGCTGATTACTTATACTCCTCTTTTACTAAGATACAACAATTTCTGTAGCTTATTTTACAAAAACACATTTTTTTACAAAACTTTACATGATCTCGGGGAGCCGAATTAGGGTGGTGAGATTTCTGGTGAAGCCGAGGAGAAGCAGGTTCTAAGGCTATTGGGGGAGATTTGGCGATCGAAGTATTTGACATGACACCAATGGACATTAGATAATAGGAGTTTGTGTAAACCGTAGCTTGGCGTAAGAGTCCCTTGGCTAACGTAATCGTAATAGGTGCCCAGTGGGGCGACGAAGGAAAAGGAAAAGTTACCGATCTCCTCAGCAAATCGGCTGATGTTGTGGTTCGCTACCAAGGAGGAGTGAATGCGGGTCATACCGTTGTAGTCAACGGCCAGACCTTTAAACTGCATCTGATTCCATCGGGAATTTTGTATCCTGATACCGAGTGCATTATCGGTTCGGGGACGGTGATTGATCCCAAAATATTGATTGGAGAACTAGACCAACTAGAAGAACTTGGCATTTCTACCGCCAAACTGATGATCGCTCAAACGGCTCATGTGACGATGCCTTATCACCGTTTGATTGATCAGGCATCGGAAGAACGCCGAGGAACTCGTAAAATTGGGACAACGGGCCGAGGTATTGGTCCGACCTATGCTGATAAATCAGAACGCACGGGTATTCGAGTCATTGATTTGATGGACTCGGAAAGTCTGCGATCGCAACTCGAATGGACAATTAAATATAAAAACGTCCTCCTCGAAAAACTCTATGATCTGCCCCCGGTAGACCCGGAAGCAGTGATCACAGAATATCTGGGATATGCAGAACGCCTGCGTCCCCATGTGGTTGATGCCTCCTTGAAAATTGATAATGCCGTGCGGAAACGGTACAATATTTTATTTGAAGGAGCCCAGGGAACCCTACTAGACCTAGATCATGGCACTTATCCCTATGTCACCTCATCTAATCCGGTGGCGGGTGGCGCTTGTGTGGGCGCTGGTGTGGGACCAACCATGATTGATCGGGTGATTGGTGTGGCGAAAGCCTATACTACCAGGGTGGGAGAGGGACCTTTTCCTACGGAAATGGTTGATGGCATTGGTCAGGTATTATGCGATCGCGGCGCGGAATTTGGAACCACCACCGGACGACAACGGCGGTGTGGTTGGTTTGATGGGGTGATTGGTCGCTATGCAGTGCGTATTAATGGCTTAGACTGTCTGGCTATTACCAAACTTGATGTTTTGGATGAGTTGGAAGAGATCAAAGTTTGCGTCGCCTATAATCTTGATGGTGAACGCTGCGAAGATTTCCCTAGCGATGGTCGCAAGTTTGCTCGCTGTCAGCCGATTTATGAAACCTTACCGGGATGGAAAAAATCTACGGCTGAATGTCGCGATTTGGAAGACTTACCGAAACAAGCTCTTGATTATCTCAAGTTTTTAGCAGAATTAATGGAGGTTCCGATCGCCATTGTTTCTCTAGGAGCCAGTCGCGATCAAACCATTATTGTCGAAGACCCCATTCACGGCCCGAAAAGAGCTTTATTAGATGCCAAAGGTCAGCCCGTAGAGCATCAATCTTAACCCGAGTGATCAAATTTTATGGGGTGGCGATCGCTCGGTATTTTTGGGTTAAAATATCCCTAAATTCATCACAGTTTAGTTAGTAGGAAATAATCATGGAAATTACTGTACAATGTCAGAAGCGACCATCAGGTTCTAAACCGAGAGCTTTACGCCGTGATGGTCTAATTCCCGCCGTTCTTTATGGTCATAAAGGGGCTGAATCTGAAGAACTGACCATTGATGCCAAAACCGCTGAAAATCTCATGAAAAAGGGAGCCGTGAATCATACCTTGATTCAACTGAATATTCCCGATTTATCCTGGGCTGGTAAGGCTCTGTTGCGGGAAGTACAAACCCACCCATGGAAAGGCTTTCCTTATCACCTGAGTTTTTTCTCAGTAGGAACTCTCGAGAGTGTGGAAGTCACTATTCCCCTAAACTTTATTGGCGAACCCATGGGAGTTAAAAATAGTGGGGGAATGCTTGATCTAGTAATTACTGAAGTGCAAGTCAACTGCAAGCCAGGGAATATTCCCGAAGCTATTGATGTAGAAGTTTCTTCACTAGAAGTTGGTGACGCGCTGCATATTAGTGAACTGCAACTCCCAGAGGGTGTAGAAGTTATTGCTGAGGCTGATCAAGTAGTGGCTTCAATTCTGTATCGTGGTGGCGGACAAGCTGAAGACGGGGAAGGAGAAACTGAGGAAGTTACAGCTTAATCAGAATTAGGGGCGGTTTAGACCGGGTACAAACAAGATAGATATTCCTATTTCTGTAGTCCGGAGTTAAGGAGAGAGTAGGAAACCGCCCCTACAGGATAATTATCGATAATCGATGATCAAATTAGCGGCTGATGATTTTTTCTAGCTGTGACCGATAGGATTCTGATAAACGAGGACCCCGGACTTGTACAATTTGAGAACCTAGATAATTCCCCCAGAGAGCAGCTTTCTCAGTAGTTAATCCGTTAGTGAGTCCATAGAGAACGCCACCAGCAAAAGCATCCCCCGCACCTACAGTATCAATAGGCTTAACCGGAAAACCAGAAACCGGGGTGATAGTTTTATTTTGGACAACTAAACAGCCTTGACCGCCATTAGTAATGAAAATTAGATCCGCTAAGGAAGACATTTGACGCGCACAGGCTTCTAGGTCTGTTTCTTGACAAAACCCCTTGACTTCATCTGCATTACAGAAAATCACATCAGCATATTCTGCTGATAATTGTCGCAGTTCCTCGCCGTGTCGTTCCACCAGGAATAGGTCAGAAAAGGTGAGAGCCACCTTAACATTATGGGTTTTAGCTTGTTGGAGGATATCTAAACAGGCTTGGCGGGGTTCAGGAGCATCCCAGAGATAACCTTCAACATAAACATATTTGCTCCGACGCAATGCCTCCCAATCGATATCGGCTGGAGACAGAGCAATAGATACCCCTAAATTAGTACATAAGGTGCGTTCTGCGTCTGGGGTGGTCAGGACTAAACAGGTTCCTGTGGGTCCTTGTTCTTCTGTGGCTGATGTAACCCCAAACTCAATTCCGGCGGCGGTCATGTCTTGTCTGTAAAACTCGCCGTTGGTGTCGGAACCTACTTTGGCAGCAAAATAACCAGTTCCACCACTTTGAGCGATCGCTATCATGGTATTAGCAGCAGAACCGCCACAGCTTAATTTAAGTGGGCTATTCTCCAACTCTTGCAATAAAGTACCCTGTTGGTGAGCATCCATCAGAGTCATACCGCCGCGACCCAGTTGATGAGTTTCCAGAAAATCATCTTCGACAAAGGCCAGAATATCTAATAGGGCATTTCCTACCCCAAACACATCTAAAGATTTTCCGTCCTGTGCATTTATAACCATTGTATTGCTTTAGTATTGATCAAAGTATAGGAGTTTGAGGAAGGGATTTCACCCGGCCACCTACTACGGTGGAGTCATTTTTCTAGTTGGCGATAGGCTTGAATGGCAAAAAAGAAAAACCCTACGGAACCTAAGAGGAGTAACACGGGTTCAATAAGACTGCCTGTAAAAATTTCGCTCATAGCCTTAACCTTAACTTTTTCATCGCACGATTCTGTTTAATATACCACAACCAGATTGCCGAAATCCCCGATTTTCCATAATCCACAAGCATTTGGGCTGAGTGGCAGTCCAAGTGGCCACATGGCAGATAGAGATCATGGTTGCCTTGTCGGGATATGATTTGTTGGTTGCCATTAATACCCACTAACACTAAAAAAGTTGTAGTGAGGACATTCTGGCACAAGTGTTTGGTAAAACTATGATCAATATACTGAAAGGGGGAAGCCGATGAAATTCGAGAGTGCAATACAGGAAGCCTGTTATGAGAAAATTACTACTTGGATGAGGGAACTTTACGGTAAATTTCCTTGTGCCAGACAGGATGTGCCGGGACTGGCCCTGTTTATGGGGTCAGCACTGGTGGAGGTGTTTGTTTTTCCGTGGGGAAAAGATGAGGCAATTATTAACACTCGTTCCTATGTGGTGACGGGAACAGAACTTACCCCAGACCTGATGCGGTTTCTGTTGCGGGAAAACAGCAATATGCGCTTTGGAGCCTTTGGTATTGATGATAATGGTGATGTTCTGTTCGAGCATACCATTGTGGGTTCGACCTGCGACAAAATTGAACTGGAATCTTCGGTAAATGCGGTGCTAGAAATTGCTGATGATTATGATGACAAAATTGTGGAGCGTTGGGGAGGAATGCGGGCTTTAGATCGGATTCGCTAGTATTATACTGTGGCCGATCGCTCTACCACCACCAAAATTTTATCGAAAATGTCGGGCAGAATACCCATCCTTTTTGCCAGGTGGGGATGAATGCCCGACCAGTATACTCAATCTTCTCGCCCCTATCAACAGACGGCGCGTGACCTGGCTCCGGTTTTTTGGTGTTGACACACCCCGACCCACCACAAAACCCCCGTATTTGGGGGTTTAAGGGGAGATTAGCGGAAGAAACGGCGATTCATGCGATTTCCAGTGCCGCCGTCTGCTGGGTCTAGGAAAGGTTTTAACAGAATCCCTTGGGAACGATTAGACGAACTCCTGGGAATGATGCCTTCCAGTGTACCAAGGGTTGAGCGTTCATTGACCAAAGTCAAAACGCCCTGGGTACTCTGTCCGCTGTCAGCAATTAACAAATTCTGAAAAATGCGATCGCGCACGACTTCGGCACTTTCTCCGGCCGGAACCGTCAGGACAATCCGACATTGAGGGATATCTTCCGTAGTAGCACAAACAGTGTTGTAGCCATTTTCTACAGCGGTCTGTAAAGCCACCAACCCATCAGGGCGATAGGACTCCAGACGGCTACTAATTTCCTGACAGCGACGTTGGGGAGTCCAACCACCTCCCATTTCACCAGGAACCGCCCAGGGGAAGCCTTGAGTTGGTTGGCTGACGGGATAATACATAACTGTATATTGACCGTTGACCACTTCACAGCGGAACCGGGGAATATTGGCGGTTTCTGTTTCTACTTCTACCTGGGGAATGGGAACTGTCTCCTCTTGCTGGGGAGGAATAGAGGTTTGTGTAGGGATTGGTTGTGGGTTTTGGGGAAAATTAATCCTAGGAAGACCGAGTTGATCAGTAATCTGGGACCAGGAGGGACTAAAATGGCGATCGCCTATGGACAGGGGCCTAGCTGTGGCCGCACCCTGATTGAACACCAGAGGCATGGCTAAGGATAAGCTGATCACCCCGAAAATGGGCGAAAATTTACGCCAACCAAACTTGAATTGTGTAAACATGGAATTTTTTTCCTCCTTCAGGTAAAGTAGTGATATTTTCTTAGGCAAGGTTGCAACTCATTTTGTTTACAAATATTTACAGTTGCTCAGGACTCGCGTAAAATACTCAGGTGTCAAACTTCTAAGGAGTGCAAACGATAATGTCGGAGGGCCAGAAGCTGCTGACGGTTCCCAAGGATTTCCTAGTCCCGGAAGGGGGTTTAAATATAACCCTCCTTATGTTCTTAGGGGCTATTGCGATCGTCATTAGTTCTACTCTAGGTTACTGGTGCTGGCACTGGCCTAATTGGTTCTGTTTTTTGTGTAATGTACTAGCCCTACATCTAGCAGGGACAGTCATTCATGACGCATCCCATAATTCTGCACACCGCGATCGCACCCTGAATGCAATTCTGGGACATGGTAGTGCTTTAATGTTGGGTTTTGCCTTTCCAGTTTTTACCCGGGTCCATATCCAACATCATGCCCATGTTAATGACCCAGACAATGATCCTGATCATTTTGTTTCCACAGGGGGGCCGTTGTGGTTAATTGCAGCCAGATTTTTTTATCACGAGATTTTCTTCTTCCGGCGGCGACTGTGGCGCAAGTATGAGTTACTGGAGTGGTTTTTAAGCCGTATGGTGGTCGTGGTAATTGTCGCCCTAGGGGTTCACTATGATTTTTTGGGCTATATTCTCAACTTCTGGTTTACTCCGGCTTTAGTGGTAGGATTGGCTTTGGGCTTATTCTTTGATTATTTGCCCCATCGTCCTTTTCAAGAACGCAATCGCTGGAAAAATGCCAGGGTTTATCCTAGTGCGCTCCTCAATATTTTGATTTTGGGACAAAACTACCACTTGATCCACCATCTGTGGCCGTCAATTCCCTGGTATAAATATAAACCTGCCTACGAAGCGACTAAACCTCTGTTAGATGCCAAAGGCTCTCCCCAAACCTTGGGATTGCTTAATGGCAAGGACTTCTGGAGTTTTATGTATGATATTTTCCTAGGGATTCGTTTTCACCATCACAAATCGCCTAAGTTGTCTGAATCAGAGGATTGAATCAACCAAAATGAGATCCCAGGAACAAAAACAGGAACCACAAGGGGAAACCAAGCCCAAAGACCCGGCTCCAACCGCTAAAGGGGGGAAATTTCGGGAAAATTTGGTGATTCTGGCGGTGGCTTTGAGTCTATCGTTACTAATCCGCATTTTTGTGGCTGAACCCCGTTATATTCCCTCGGATTCAATGTTCCCGACTTTGGAAATTGGCGATCGCTTAGTGGTAGAAAAGGTTTTATATAGATTCAGTCCTCCCAAGTTTGGGGATATTATTGTTTTTACGCCACCTGGACAGTTAAGGGTTCAAGGCTACACCAAAGACCAAGCATTTATCAAGCGTATTATTGGTGAACCAGGTCAACTGGTGGAAATTCGCGGCGGTAAGGTTTATTTAGATAATGATCCGATCGCAGAAGAGTATATCGCGGAACCTCCTGAGTATGATTGGGGACCGAATTTGGTACCTGACCAACAGTATTTTGTCATGGGAGATAACCGCAACGATAGCAATGATTCCCACATCTGGGGATTTTTACCCCAACAGAACATTATTGGTAGGGCGGCTTGGCGTTTTTGGCCTTGGGAACGATTAGGGCCGATCTAAGAGAAAATTTGTCTATAAGGATTATAGCCCGAAGTGGTACGGCAATTGCGACCCTTGGGGGGTACAGTAGCCGAGATTTCGGTGTTACAATCGTAGACAAAATATAGGAGCAATTCCTGGGTTAAGGAATCGCGATCGCCTGTTGTATAAAAGATTTAACCAATTATGAGTTTCTTTGAATCTGAGATTGTACAGCAAGAAGCCAAACAGTTATTTGAGGACTATCAGTCTTTAATCCAACTGGGAAGCGATTATGGGAAATTTGACCGAGAGGGCAAAAAACTGTTTATTGAGAATATGGAATCGATGATGGATCGTTACCGTATCTTTATGAAGCGGTTTGAACTGTCTGAGGATTTCATGGCCCAGATGACTATGGAACAGTTAAAAACTCAACTAGGCCAGTTTGGGATTACCCCTGACCAGATGTTCCAACAAATGCACATGACCCTAGAAAAGATGAAATCGGAACTGGAAAAACAACCTTAGATGGTTTATCCAAAAACTTGAGCCTCAGAAAATGCTGTATATGGCATTTTGGGGGCTTATTTTGTCCGCTACAAGGCTATAACCGGATTTTGGTTTGATCAGTTGTGGGTGCGATCGCTACGGTCGCCAATTTTTTGTTAAAATACGTTAAGCACCCATCCTCCCACTGACTGGTTTTAAAAAGTTACCCCTTATGACTAACGTTCCTGTAACTCGGATTCGTAATTTTTCGATTATTGCTCATATTGATCATGGTAAGTCTACCTTAGCCGATCGCCTACTTCAGCAGACCGGGACTGTCGCTGATCGCCAGATGAAGGAACAGTTCCTAGATTCCATGGATATTGAACGGGAACGGGGGATTACCATCAAACTCCAGGCCGCTCGGATGAATTATACAGCCAAAGATGGTCAGGAATATGTTTTGAATCTGATCGATACTCCTGGCCATGTGGACTTTTCCTATGAGGTATCCCGTTCTTTGGCTGCTTGTGAGGGAGCGCTGTTAGTTGTGGATGCTTCCCAAGGGGTGGAAGCGCAAACCTTGGCTAATGTCTATTTAGCTTTGGAGAATGATTTAGAAATTATCCCAGTCCTCAATAAAATTGATTTACCTGGGGCTGAACCTGAACGGGTCGCTGGGGAAATTGAGGAAATTATTGGTTTAGACTGTTCCGATGCGATCCGCGCTTCTGCTAAGGAAGGTATTGGTATTGGGGAGATTTTGGAGTCTATTGTCAAATTAGTTCCGCCTCCCAAGGATACCGTATCCGAGAAACTGCGGGCGTTGATTTTTGATAGCTATTATGACAGTTATCGTGGGGTGATTGTCTATTTTCGGGTCATGGACGGGACGGTTAAAAAAGGCGATCGCATTCGTTTAATGGCATCTGGTAAAGAATACGAAATTGATGAGTTAGGAGTATTAGCCCCCACTCAAACCCCTGTTGATGAATTGCACGCCGGGGAAGTCGGCTATCTGGGTGCGGCGATTAAGGCTGTGGAAGATGCCCGGGTTGGTGATACCATTACTATGGCTAAAAATCAGGCGGATAACCCTCTCCCTGGATACACAGAGGCTAAACCCATGGTATTTTGTGGGTTATTTCCTATTGATGCTGACCAGTTTCCCGACTTACGAGAAGCCCTCGATCGCCTCAAGTTAAATGATGCTTCTTTGTCATACGAACCTGAAACGTCTAGTGCTATGGGGTTTGGTTTCCGGTGTGGTTTCTTGGGGTTACTACACATGGAAATTGTCCAAGAGAGATTGGAACGAGAATATGACCTAAATTTGATTGTCACTTCTCCTTCTGTGGTCTATAGGGTGACGACTAATACTGGGGAAGTGCTGATGATTGATAACCCGAGTAAATTACCCGAACCTAATCACCGCGAGAAAATAGAGGAACCTTATGTGCGGGTAGAAATGATTACCCCAGAGACTTTTGTGGGTACTTTGATGGAATTAGCCCAAGGTCGGCGGGGTGATTTTCTGGATATGAAATATCTGACTATGGGGCGGACTACTTTGGTTTATGAGGTTCCTTTGGCTGAGGTGGTGACGGACTTTTTTGATCAAATGAAATCGCGATCGCGGGGATATGCCAGTATGGAATATCATTTTGTCGGCTACCGTGAGAATCCTTTGGTTAAGCTGGATATTATGATTAATAAGGATACTGTAGACTCCCTGGCGATGATTGTTCATCGGGATAAAGCCTATAATGTCGGACGGGGAATGGCGGAAAAACTCAAAGAGTTGATTCCTCGCCATCAGTTTAAGGTCCCTATTCAAGCGGCGATCGGTTCTAAGGTGATCGCTAGTGAACATATACCAGCTTTGCGTAAGGACGTTTTAGCTAAGTGTTATGGCGGTGATATTAGCCGTAAAAAGAAATTACTCCAGAAGCAGGCTAAGGGTAAAAAACGGATGAAGGCTTTGGGGTCGGTGGATGTTCCCCAAGAGGCTTTTATGGCGGTTTTAAAACTTAATCAAGATTCCTAATTTCTGGCGATGTGGTTGGGGTATCACTGGGGGGGAGTCCTGGGGCTTAAAAGTCAAAATAAATGTAGGGTAAACCACCTTCTGGGGCTAATAATAAGACCGCGAAAAAGCACAGGGGAACTAAAATTAACTTAATCGGCCAGTTAAGTTGTACTTTTAAACCCCGTCGAAATGCGGTGGCGATCGCCATGGCTATGATTACCCCAACTAGAATCCTGGCTAAATCAATTCTTTCAACTCCTAAAGCCTCCACATAAACTAGGTGGGCAAATTGAATGTCGGCGCGGGTGCCCCAAAGGTTTTGCACTACCCAAAATGAATCCTTTAAGTCAGGAAGTCTGAAGAAAATCCAAGTCCAAAAAACCATTAATTGGGTGATAAACCAACTGATAATTATACCTGGAAAAGTTAGCCAAATCCACTCTATTGATAACTGTTTAGATAGGGTGTCTGTCAGTCGGTGAATGACTAAAGCTACCCCGTGTAATACCCCCCATAAAATAAACCCCCAGGCTGCGCCGTGCCAAATTCCCGCAATTAACATGACAATTAGTAAGTTGAGACAGGTGCGCGTGAGTCCCACCCTTGACCCTCCTAGGGGAAAATATAGATAATTTCGCAGCCAGTCCCCTAGGGTGATATGCCATCGTCGCCAAAAATCGGCGATACTGGTGGTAAAATAGGGAGCATCAAAGTTTTCTGGTAAGTTTAATCCTAGTAGTAATGCTGTACCTCTGGCTAGGTCTACATAGCCGGTAAAATCTAAATAAAGCTGTAAACCATAAGCCACTGTAGCCAGCCATAAGTCGCCACTTCCAGCCCGTTGTAAGTTGTCAAAACTTAGGTCTACGAAAATACCAATGCGATCGGCAAAAATTCCTTTTTTGACTGCGCCCATAGCCAGCAACCATAAACCATCTGTGATTTTTTCTGGTGTGGGAAATTGCAGGGTTTGGAATTGATTTTTGAGATGATGATAGCGGGTAATTGGGCCGGCAATGAATTTGGGGAATAAGAATTTATAGCTGGTAAATTCTAGTAAAGAATTGGTGGGGGGTGCGCCTCTATATACATCTATTAAATAGGCGATTATTTCAAAGCAGAAAAAACTCAATCCTAAAGGTGGTACAATATAGGAACTTACCCAAACCGCTGCATCTTGAATCTGATTATTATTGAAGATACCGCCAATGATATTGAGCAGAAAAGGAATATATTTAAAGCCTAGTAATAGTAGGAGGTTGATGGTAATTCCAATCCACAATAAAATCAGGCGGCCACGGTTGAAGGAACTATTGGCAATTTGCCAGTCTTCTAAAGGCTCACCGATAGAGAGGGCTAAACCAAAGTTAAAGAAAATGCACAGTAACAGCAGGGGGATATATTGAATTTGTAGGGAGGCATAAAATATTAAACTGGCTGCTAATAGTATGATTAATCTGCCTTTGCGCCAGGGCGTTAGCCAATAAATCAGGAAGACACAAAACAGGAAGATAGCGTAATCGGTGGAGATAAAAGTCATAAATAGGGAAGTGGGAAGTTGCCATAATAAAGGCGGGTTATCTGCTCAGGGTCAATGGTGACCAATTCAGTGAATTAACCCGCCTCTTGATGAAGTTAGAAATTAACTGACATTAACGATCGCCTCTGAACTTTCGTTAGCCATGCGATCGACCGCTCGGACGGCGTAGGTTCCTGGTGAGACCCTGACCGCTGTGGTATTGCGATCGAGGACTCTCACCAACTGCCAACCATTGGTAAACTGCTGGTATAAAGCCCAAGATCGGATATCATGATCAGGAGATGGATTCCAGGAAATCATCCCGGAACTAGCTTGTAAACCCGTTGGGGGTTGTGGTGGTTCATTGTCTAGCCAAGGCATAGACGGCGGCAGAGCCGGAGTTGGGTAAACAGATGATTTAAATACCTCATTCACACCACTTTGATTATCCCGAAACATCTTCATGCTAAAAAAGATATTTCCCAGGGAAAGCTGATTAGCTTTTTGGCGAGAAATCTGGACTTGTCGCTGAAACTCAGACACAGGCCAACCATTAGCCAATTGACTCAGAAAGTTTCCCGTATAAATATGGCGCTGGAAGGGGTTATTCCGTACCCACCAATCCAATAACACCGGATAACTCTGTTGTGGGGGGTCAATGCGCCAATAGAGTTGGGGAGAGAGATAATCTAACCATCCCCTATCCATCCATAATTTGACATCAGCAAAGATAGCCTCATATTGATCCATACCCACAATTCCCGGAGCCTTTCCAGGGCGATAAATACCAAAGGGACTAATGCCAAATTTGACATAGGGCTTAATTTCCTTAATCCCCTGATATAGGCGGAATATCATCTGATTGACATTATTTCGCCGCCAGTCAGCCAGGGAGAGATTACCCCCAGCCGCTCGATAGGCGTTGTAGGTTTGTCCGTCCGGGAAAGGAATTCCGGGTTTGGGATAGGGGTAAAAATAATCATCCAGGTGAACCGCATCTATGTCGTAGCGCCGGACAACATCCATAATCACGTTATAGGTGCGGTCTTGTACTTCTTTCGCACCAGGGTCCATCCAAATTAGGTCGCCGTAGCGGTAGGCGTATTGGGGATAAACCGCGGCCATGTGATTGGGTGCAAAAGGACCCCTTTCTGAACCCATGCGGGCGCGATAGGGATTAAACCAGGCGTGGAGTTCAATATTGCGCTTGTGGGATTCTTCAATGGCAAATTGTAGGGGGTCATAGAAGGGATTAGGGGCTTGCCCTTGTCTTCCGGTCAGCCAGGTACTCCAGGGTTCAATTTGGGACTGATAGAAAGCATCGCCGGTGGGGCGAATTTGCAAGACTAGGGCGTTAAGGTTTAATTCCTGCATCCGGTTAAGGATAGCTAGGAGTTCAAATTTTTGTTGGGCTACCGATAGATTGGAAGCTGAGGGCCAGTCAATATTAACTACCGAGGCGACCCATACTCCCCTAAATTCCCGTTGATGGCTGGGTTGATTGGATTGGGGACTGTTGCTGGCGGTTTCAAAAGGGTTTGGTAGGGGAATTTGGCTGAGTTCAAAATCAGGCCCTACCTGGGTGGGGGTGGGTGGCGGTTGTGGGGGGTTGGTAATGGCGGAAATTATGCGATCGCCTGCTGCCGCACAATAGGCGTGGGTTTGGCTAAGGACGAATCCGAGAATCAGCCCACATACCCAAATGCCGATTTTTCTCTGGAGGCTAGTGATGGGTTTAACCGTGATAGATTCCCGGTAGCCCCTAAATTTGGCGAGGCGGCGCGAGTCGTTGTTGGATGTCATAGATGGATCTTGAGCAGATAATTTGGCGATGATTTTGGTTAGGATCAACAATTTATCAGATTTGGCCTTATAGTGGCTACTGGCTATGGTAATGCGATCGTCACCAATCCTGAAATAAATAGATATCCGGGACAATAGTTGGGTTCCGGTAATAATATCAGTTGATATCTGAGGTAAAATTTGCTAGAGTTCCGAGATACCTCTGGCATAAAGTCTCAGGAATTTGGAATCCTAGGGCAATAGCCTGTAGGATGGATCGGCAAACCACTAGGTGATTTTGAGGAGATGAGTTTAATGAAGTCTAAACTGTTAGGTGGGTTGTGTGTGCTGATTACAGCATTCATGCCTGTCAAAGCCTTCGCTCAAATTGGAGTTCCCACAACTCCATCAGATTTTGATATCAGATACCAGCGACCAGATCCCGAAACTGGCAGAGTAACTCCCCCCAGGTACTACAGCTTGCCCGATTTGGCTAATCCTTTTCGGACTCTCCCTTCTGCTTTCCGCTATCCGATTATGTATGAATTAGGAGTTAACCGCAACATCAGAAGTGATGCAGTAATCACCGATGAAGTATTTATTCCTAATCTGCCACCAATTCCGGCCGGCATTACCCTAGATAATATTCCCCGCGTCCGCGCTGAATATACCCGCCGGGTTGAGGAGTGGGGCGAACGGGTTCAGGAATGCAAGAGACTTGATCCCCTGATCATTAAAACTGATACCGGAAACCCCGTGTTAATTAATCAACGTTCTGCTGGAAGAATTGTTCTGAACGCTAACAATATTTCCGTTTGTCCCAGATAACAGCATCATAGATTATCCGTTGTTGCTCAGATGTTGTTGCTAATCCCCTCTTGGTATCAAGATGGGGATTATTTGTATTTGGGACAGAAAATAGACCAAAATTATGCCACCTATGGCGAGTGGAAATATTTTGAGCCATAATTGAATCATAATCGCATCCGTCTTGGTTTTCTAAGGGTCCGAAAATTTTATGACTGATCAAGTGATGACTCCTCCCTAGGTAGTCCCTAAAGGTGGCACAGGAAACCAGGGAGTCTGCCCACAAGTTCTCTGTTATCTTAATTGATTATGATATTCTCCAATCAAATCCAGGTTTTATCTGCTCCTTCGTCTCATCGAGTTAAACGTCAGTTAATGGGACGACTGATGACCCCAGATAGTCCCTTATTGGCTTTGTTTCAAGGATCTTTAGATGGGATACTGATAGCGGATAACTTGGGATATTACCTTGATGCTAACCAGGCGGCTTGCCAATTATTTGGGTTGGAACATCAAGATTTGATGGGATGTCGGATTAGTGATTTTGCTGAACCTGGCTTTAATTTTGAGGAAACTTGGCAAGATTTCCTCGACCAAGGGGAGATGCGTGGCTCATTTCGTCTGATACCACCTGATGGTGGTGTGGTGATGGTGGAGTATGTAGCCAGGGCTAATTTTTTGCCTAATTGTCATCTGGTGACTTTACGAAATGTTACGGAAATCCAAAGGCTACAAGAACAGGTAAAATCCTTGCAATCTGCCTTAGCCGCCTCTGTCTGTACTCCTGAAAAACTGCGACAGATTACGGAACAGATGGACGCAGAGTATTGTCTGCAACAAATTGGTCGCCATATTCCTGGGATAATTTATAAGTTTTGTCAAAATCTCGATGGTGGGTTTGCTTTTCCCTACAGTAGCGAAGGATTACGAGAGATTTATGGCATTGAACCAGAAGCCGTGCGGTCTGATGCTAGTGCCATTTTTAATGTGCTGCATCCTGATGATATACAGTTGGTAGAACAGTCTATTTTGGCATCGGCGAAAAATTTGACTCCCTGGCTTTGCGAGTATCGTGTAACTCACCCTGATGGTCGGTTGTTATGGTTGCTAGGTCATGCTACACCCCAGCGAGAGGAGGATGGTAGCACGACTTGGTATGGTTATATTCGAGATATTACTGAGCAAAAAGAAAGTGAAATTGCCCTACGAAGAAGCGAGAGTCAGTTTCGGAATTTGACTGAAAATCTCAATGATATGGTGTTTATTGCTGATGTGGATGGCACTTTTAGTTATGTGAGCCCAAATTTTGAAGAAACTATGGGATATCCCATTGATGAGTTGTTGGGTGGTTCTTTTGCTGATTTTGTACATAGTGAAGATGTGCTGGTTTGTGTAGATGCTTTTAATCGAGCTTTATTAGGGGAAAAAGTGCGAGGTGCTGAATATAGGGTGTTACATAAAGATAATCACTATTACTGGCATTCTACTAATGTATCGGCGATGAGAAATGATGAAGGTGAGGTGATAGGATGTTTGGGAATTGCCCGATATATTCATGACCGTAAACAGGCGGAAATGGCGGTGCGGGAAAGTCATATTCGTTTAGAAATTGCCCTAGAATCAGCTGATATTGGCACTTGGGATTGGAATATGCAAACCAATGAGTTGGTTTTATCGGAGGAACATTGGCGGAATTTTATCGGTGCTACGGAAGCGTTGGTTAATTATAATGCTAATGAGTGGACAAGTAGGATTCACCCAGAGGATAGAGAATTAGTTTATGATAATATGAATCGACATATCCGGGGAGAAATTGATATCTATGAGACTGAACATCGTTTACGATGCGAGGATGGTTCCTATAAATGGAGTTTAGGTATTGGTAAAATTGTGGAGAGGAATCGTCTGGGTGAACCGATGCGATTTATTGGAATTTATCAGGATATTTCGCAGCGTAAAGCTAATGAACTGGCGCTACAAGAACTGACTAATCAACTGCAAAAAGCTCAAAAAGTGGCGCATCTTGGTAACTGGTCTTTTGATGTGAAAACCCAAAAGGTTACTTGGTCGGAAGAGGTATTTAATCTGTTTGGTATGAGTCCGGAACAGGGTGAGCCGACTTTTGCAGAACATCTGACCATAATTCACCCTGACGATCGCTGTTTATTTCAAAATAGGGTTGCGGAAGCTAATAAGGGGATTCCCCAAAACTTTGATTTTCGGGTTGTGCGTGCTGGTGATGAGGTGGCTTATCTGAATGGTCGGATTGAAGTAGAACAGCGTGGGGATCAGGTGGTGCGGATCTTTGGGACGGTGATGGATATTACGGAAAGAGTGAAAGCCCAAGAGGAAGTTTATCGATCGCGGGAGTTGTTGCAAACTATTCTTGATGCTCTGCCACAGTCGGTATTTTGGAAGGATTATCATAGTGTGGTTATGGGGTGTAACCAGGCTTTTGCTACGGCTTTTGGTGGTGAAAATACGAGCTTTTTTATAGGGAAAACGGATTATGATTATTGTGTGAGCCGAAAAGAAGCTGAACATTATCGCGCTTGCGATCGCCAGGTGATGAATAGCGATCGACCCCAAATCAAATTAATTGAAAATAAAAGCAATGCTGATGGTAGCATGAATTGGGTAGAAACCACTAAAATACCTCTCCATGATGCCGACGGAAAGGTAATTGGTTTGGTGGGAATTTTTGAAGATATTACAGACCGGATACAGGCGGAAAATGCCTTAAAAGAAAGCGAGGCTCAGACCCGCGCTTTGCTTGATGCTATTCCTGATATGATGTTCCGCTATAGTTCCGATTATGTTTTTGTTGATTATAAGCCATCCATACAGGTGACACCGTTAATAGAACCCTCGCAATTTTTGGGTCGAAATCTCCATGAAGTCTTGCCGGAGTTTCTGGCTGTACCGACGGCTAAAGCCATTGCAGATACTCTCAACACTCAACAGATCCAGTTGTTTGAATATGACCTGGAAATGCCTGAAGGGGCCCGAAATTATGAGGCGCGGTTTGCTCCCTGTGGTAATGATGTTTTGTCTATTGTTCGAGATATTAGTGAACAGCAAGCGGCTTTAAGGGAACGCCAAAAAGCGGAACAAAAGTTGCAATCTTTGCTGAGTCGCACCCAAACTTTAAATCGGATCAGCACCGAAATTCGCAATTCTCTTAATTTAGATACGATTTTGCAAAATGCTGTCAATGCGATTTTTCAGGAAATTAAAGTTGATATTTGTGCATTTGTATGGTATAGATCCGATACCAATCCACCCTGCTTAGAAAATGTTAAGGAGCAGAAAAATCCAGGAATACCTAGTTGGATAGGGAGTTATAATATTGATAATTTTCCAAAATTATTTTATCATTTATTTCATGGAAAAATGTATCGGCTAGATGTAGTTAAGGATAGCCAAGACGAAGCCTTAAAAGAATTTTGTCAACAGTCAGGAATTGACAGTTATTTGGTGTTACCTGTGCATACTGCTGGCGGGACAATTGGAGGTTTTGAAATCGGGAGAGTTCAGAGTGATTGTACTAAGGGTTGCGAATGCGATCGCTGTTGGTTAGATGATGAAATAGAACTGCTACAAAATCTGGCAACTCAGGTAGCGATCGCCATTTATCAAGCTCAACTTTATCAGGAGTCCAAAGCCAAAGGTAAGGAATTACAAAAAGCATATCGGGAATTACAAGAAACACAAGTGCAGCTAATTCAAGCTGAAAAAATGTCGAGTTTAGGTCAATTAGTCGCAGGTGTTGCCCATGAAATTAACAACCCAGTTAGTTTTATTTACGGCAATTTAACCCACACTTCTACCTATACGGAATCTTTGTTAGAATTGATTGATACTTATCAAGAATTGTATCCTGATCCTCCCCCAGAAATTAGCGATTTAATTGAGGATATGGATTTAGATTTTATTAAGGATGATTTCCCCAAAATCATTAGTTCAATGACTAATGGAGCCTCCCGGATTCGGGATATTGTTAAATCCCTGCGTACCTTCTCCCGTTTAGATGAAGCCAAGTTAAAATCGGTGGATATTCACGAAAATATTGATAGCACGTTAGTGATTCTCCAAAATCGCGTCAATGGTAGCAATGGAAGTCCGGCAATTCAGGTAATTAAAGACTATGGAGATTTGCCGTTATTTGAATGTTATAGCAGCCTATTAAATCAGGTATTTATGAATTTACTCATTAATGCTATTCAGGCGATCGAGGAAAGACGAAATCTATTAAATACTGCGGCAAACTCTGATTATAGAGGATGTATAAACATCAAAACACGCCTCGCCCAGAAAAAGCAAATATTGATTGCCATAAAAGATAATGGTATTGGCATCAGTCCCGAACATCAAAACAAGATTTTTAACCCATTCTTTACGACCAAAGCCGTAGGTCAAGGTACAGGGATGGGATTACCAACTAGCTACCAAATTATCACCCAAAATCACCAGGGAGAGTTGAGTTTTTCATCAGCCCCAGGGGTGGGGACAGAATTTGTGATCAAGTTACCCTTGGCATAACTGCGAAGTTTGTATTACTCTATAGCACAATTTACAGAAAATTTTGGTTTTATAGGTTAAGCTATCAAAAGTTTAATCACAGACCGCCCACAATTAACTAGACCGAGGCTAGGAAAGCCTGGAAGCGCCTATCTATCCAAGTTCTGATTGAGTCAACCCTATTAACCACAGCTTACCCCATGATTATGACTCTTCCCTTGTACAACTTTGGCGAAATTATCTATCAAGGAACCCGCACCATAGTTTATAAAGGCACTAGAACCAGTGATAACCAAGCGGTAATCATCAAAGTTTTACGGAATCCCCATCCGAATTTTAATGAACTGGCTCAGTTTCGCAATCAATATACACTGGCGAAAAATCTGGAACTTTCAGGAATTGTCAAACCTTTATCTTTAGAAAATTATGGCAATAGTTATGCCTTAGTGATGCCCTATGAGGGACATATTTCTCTGAATCAGTGGCAACCAGACAAAATCTTAATTCCTGACTTTTTAGCTATAGGGTTGCAACTAGCAGAAATTCTGCACGGATTGTCTCAAGAACGGGTAATTCACAAAGATATTAAACCCGCAAATATTCTGATTCATCCCGAAACTAAAGAAATTAAATTGATTGACTTTAGCTTGGCTTCATTATTGCCAAAAGAAAATCAGACTATCCAAAATCCTAATATTTTAGAAGGGACTTTAGCTTATTTATCCCCAGAACAAACTGGCCGGATGAATCGCGGCACCGACTACCGCAGTGATTTATATTCTCTGGGAATAACTTTCTATCAATTACTGGCGGGAGAGTTGCCTTTTAATGTTGATGATCCTATGGAATTAGTCTATTGTCATTTGGCTAAAATGGCAACTCCATTACATGAGGTTAACCCTGATGTGCCGAAGGTTTTATCTGATATCGTAGCGAAATTAATGGCAAAAAATGCTGAGGATCGTTATCAGAGTGCTTGGGGACTCAAACATGATTTAGAAAATTGTTGGCAACAGTGGCAAAAAACTGGTAATATTGGCGAGTTTGCGATCGCCTCTTGTGACTTGAGCGATCGCTTTTTAATTCCCGAAAAACTCTATGGTCGAGAAAACGAAATTGAGGAATTATTAGCAGCTTTTGATAGGGTAGCTAATGGCGCATCAGAAATTATGTTAGTGGCGGGTTTTTCTGGGATTGGTAAAACCGCTGTAGTCCATGAAGTCCACAAACCGATTACCCGCCAGCAAGGCTATTTTATTCAAGGTAAATTTGACCAATTAAATCATAATACCCCTTTCTCAGGTTTTGTGCAAGCATTAAGGAATTTAATGTGGCAACTATTGTCAGAGTCTGATTTTCAGCTTGAACAATGGAAAGGTAAAATTTTAGGAGCTTTAGGAGGTGGCGGACAAGTTTTAATTGAAGTAATTCCCGAACTGGAAAAAATCATCGGCCCTCAACCTCCGGTCCCGGAATTATCTGGAACTGCCGCCCAAAATCGGTTTAATTTGCTATTTCAAAAATTTATCTCGGTCTTGACAACTTATGAGCATCCACTGGTGATATTTTTAGATGATTTACAGTGGGCAGATTTAGCCTCTCTGGAGTTAATGAAGCTATTAATGGAAGAAAAGACCTATCTACTGTTATTGGGGGCTTATCGGGATAATGAGGTGTCTCCTGTACATCCTTTTATGTTAACAGTGGAAGAACTGAAAAAAATGGGTAAAACGGTTAATACTATTACTTTAAGTCCTCTGGAGTTTGAGGACAGTAATCAGTTGGTGGCGGATACTTTAGCCTGTACGGTTGAACTAGCTTATCGAATTACGGAATTAGTTAATCGTAAAACCAAAGGAAACCCGTTTTTTATCACCCAGTTTCTCAAAGCATTATATGAGAATCAATGTATTAGCTTTAATCTCGAAAAACGCTACTGGGAATGTGATATTGCTAGAGTGAATTCCCTATCTTTGACGGATGATGTAGTTGAGTTTATGGCGATACAGTTACAGAAATTACCTAGGGAAACTCAGGAGGTATTACAGTTAGCGGCTTGTCTGGGAAATCAGTTTAATTTGGATACATTAGCAATTGTTTGTGAAAAATCACCAACCCAAGTAGCGATCGCTTTATGGAAAGCCCTATTATGCGGTTTAATCATCCCGGAAACTCAGCTTTATAAATTATATCTAGCTGAGTATAAAACGGAGTTAAACAGTATCCATACTGAAAAAGTAGAATACAAATTTTTGCATGACCGGGTACAACAGGCTGCTTATTCACTAATTCCTGAACAGCAAAAACAGGCTACTCATTACCGCATAGGACAACTATTGCTGAAACAAATTCCTCTTGAGTCTAGGGAAGATTACATTTTTGATATCATCAGTAAACTTAACTATGGTATAGCCTTAATTCCCACCCAAAAAGAACGGGATGAATTAGCCAAACTAAACCTGATAGCTTGTCGGAAAGCCAAAGCAGCTACCGCCTATCAAGCGGGTTTAGATTATACCCAGACGGGGTTATATTCACTTGGGGAAAAATCCTGGGAACGACAATATCAAATCACCCTAGAATTTTATAATTTGGGGGCGGAATTAGCTGCCTTGTCCGGTGATTTTGAGACTATGAACACTTTTATTGATGAGGTTATGTCTCATGGTAAAAAGTGGGTAGAAAAAGTGGATGTTTACCGGATTAAAATTCAAGCAAATGTGGCTCAAAATCAGCTAAGTCAGGCTATTGATATTGGTCAAGAGTTTCTGCAAAATATGGGTGTAAATTACCCAGCAAATCCCACCCCAAACGATATTAACCAAGTAGTTGCAGAAGTTATCGAACTCATTGGCGATCGCGATATTGACGACTTAGTTAACCTACCCTTAATGACAGATCTAGAAAAAATCGCGATTTTGCAGATAGCCAATAGTATGATTCCCGTCGCTGCTATCTCTCAATCTCCCTTATTTCCCGTGTTTATTTCTTTAGGAGTTAAGCTATCAATTGAATATGGCAATACATCAGCTTCCGCCTTTAGCTATAGCTGCTATGGTATTATTTGTTGTAATCTCTTACAAGATATAGATAGAGGTTTGAAGTTTGGTCAATTGGCGCTAACATTAGTGAAAAAATTAGACATCAAAACCGCAAAACCAGAAGTTACTCATGTAGTATGTTTATTTATTTTACACAGAAAAAACCATCTTAAAACCGTAGTTTATCTTCTACAAGACAGCTATAAAGAAGCCTTAGAAATTGGCAATCATGAACAAGCTGGATATTGCGCTCAAACCTTTTGCCTCAACTCATTTTGGGGTGGTGAAACTCTAGTCACCTTGGAAAAGCAGTCATCTGGATACTATAACGCTTTACAACGATTGAATCAAATAACCACTGCCAATTACTGTGGAATTTATTGGCAGTCTACTTTAAATTTATTGGGGTTAGCAGTCAACCCTCACATTTTATCAGGTGAAGCGATGGAAGAAACAGAAATTTTGCCTCGCATTACTGATAGTCATGATGTGCTGGGATTGTATATATTTTATCTATATAAAATGATGCTTTCCTATTTATTTGCAGAACTCAAATTAGCTGAAACTTATGCAATTGAGGCTAAAAAATATTTAATTGGTGGTGCTGGTATGATTAGCATTCCCGGATTTTATTTCTATGATTCCCTCACGGCTTTAGGCATTTATGCTCCCGAACATGAACAGAAATCAGAATTGTGGCAGCGTGTAGAAGAGAATCAACAGCATTTAGGTCACTGGGCATATTATGCACCAATGAATCATCAGCATAAGCTGGATTTAATCGAGGCGGAAAAATGTCGAGTTTTAGATCAAAAAGTTGAGGCTATAAATTTATATGACCAGGCAATTTTAGGAGCCAAAAAACACGAATTTATCCAAGAGGAGGCTTTAGCTAATGAACTAGCGGCTAAGTTTTATCTGAATTGGGGTAAAGAAAAGTTGGCAATGGTTTATATGCAGGAAGCCTATTATTGTTATGCGAGGTGGGGCGCAAAAGCTAAAACTGAGCAGTTGGAAAATACCTATCCTAACTTACTAAAACCTATTTTAGAAGCGACGGGATCTAATTTCACTCCTATGGCGACTTTAGCAACTGTGGTTACTCCGAGTATTTCAACTCACACATCTACATCGAGTAATCGTTCGTCGGGTTCGAGTATTAATAATTTGCTGGATTTTTCAGCGATTTTAAAAGCAGCCCAGGCCATCTCTAGTACGATTCAATTAGAGGAACTTTTGCAGCAACTCACTAAGATTATTTTGCAAAATTCTGGGGCTTCACGCTGTGCTTTAATTTTGCCTAACCCTGATGGAAATTGGCTAGTGCGATCGCTTGCTACCTCGAAAAATACCGAGAACAATACAGAAGGTTGTGGGGAACTTTTGAGCGAAACTACTAAAGTTCCGGTGAAACTGATTAATTATGTTAAAAATACTAAGAAAGTAGTAGTTATCGATAATCTGGAAACGGATTTACCTGTAATTGATAAATATTTACAGCAACGACAACCTAAGAGTGTCTTGTGTTTGCCGATTTTAAATCAGGGTAATTTAGTGGGAATTTTGAGCCTAGAAAATCGTCGGATTAGTGGTGTCTTTACGAGCGATCGCCTAGTGGTTTTGAATCTGCTTTGCACTCAGGCGGCTATTTCCCTAGAAAATGCTCGTTTATATCAACAGTCCCAAGATTATGTCGAACAAATTAAACAGTCGCAACTGCAATTAATTCAAGGTGAAAAAATGTCAGCCTTGGGGAATTTAATTGCTGGCGTAGCTCACGAAATTAATAATCCGGTCGGCTTTATTCATGGTAATATTAACGAGGCGATTAAATCCGTACAGTCTCTGAGTGAATATCTGCAACTATATCAGGAAAAGTTTGTTGATCCAGGGGCAGAAATTGCGGCTAAATATGAGGAATTAGAGATTGAGTATCATTTAGAAGATTTGCCGCAAATGCTGGAGTCAATGAAATTAGGGTGCGATCGCATTAAAGATATTAGCACCAGTTTAAGGATTTTTTCCAGAGCCGATCTAGATCATCAAGTTTCCTGCGATATTCACCAAGGTATTGATAGCACTTTGTTAATTCTCAAACATCGCCTCAAGGCTAATCAACACCGACCCGCTATTAATGTAGTAAAAAACTATGGTAATTTACCTAAAATTAAGTGTTTTCCCGGTCAAATTAACCAAGTTTTTATGAATATTTTGTCTAATGCGATCGATGTTTTAGATGAAGTCGCCATGAATTCAACCTTTGAAAGTCTCAAAATCCACCAACAAACTATTACTATTTCTACCCAAATTTTACCCGATCAAAATTCCGTAGAGATTCGGATTATAGATAATGGTTCCGGAATGCCAGAGTCACTAAAGTCTCAAATTTTTGATTATTTATTTACCACTAAAGGAGTAGGAAAAGGTACGGGTTTGGGATTAGCGATCGCTCGTCAAATTGTGGTTGATAAGCATCAAGGAAGTTTAGAGGTAGAGTCCGAAATCGGTCAAGGTTCCGAATTCTGCATCTGTCTACCGATTGATTAATCCCAGATGTTAGGTAAACATTTGCTATGATATCTATTCCTTGACTCTCCTGTTGACTAGAGAGTTTATAATTGGGGGGTAGTTTAAGATAGTTATCGGTGAGAAAGTTAATGAATGCGAATTTCCGAAAATCAACCTGGAGTTTGATAGCCATATTGGGATTAATTGCGGGTTGTGATTCCGTACCTCCGTCCATAGAGGAACCCATAGAGATCACTGGTGAAACCGTACCAACCATGGATCATGGAGGTATGGATCATGCTGATATGGATTTAGGGCCAGCAGATGAAAACTACGACCTACGCTTTATTGATGCGATGATTCCTCATCATGAAGGTGCAATTATTATGGCACAGGAAGTTTTAGGGAAATCAGACAGACCGGAATTGCAAAATTTAGCAGTAGAAATAATTCAAGCTCAAGCCACAGAAATTGCCCAAATGAGGGAGTGGCGACAAGCCTGGTATCCAGACGCACCAGATACACCAATGGCTTGGAATAATCAAATGAATCACATGATGGAAATGTCTCCGCAACAAATTAGTGCTATGCGGATGGATATGGATTTAGGCGAAGCAGATGATGAATTTGATCGGCGTTTTCTCAAAGCGATGATTCCTCATCATGAAGGTGCTTTAGTGATGGCTAAAGACTTACAAGAAAAATCCGATCGCCCAGAAATGCAATCCTTAGCGGAAGACATTTTGACCTCACAGGAGGCAGAAATTGCACAAATGAAAGCATGGCTGGAGGAATGGTAACTTAAATTGAATCTAATTTAGGGCTAGGGGTAACGGACAGATAAACTATCTATAGGCGATCGCGCTAAAATGTGATATTCTCCAATTATTTCTGAAATTCCCTTAATCACCATCCCTTCCCAGAGGATATCAATGAAACGGAAACACTATTATCTACCGGGAATTATTATGTTGCTCGGTACTGCACTCCTAGGGACAGCCCTAGCCAGGGATCTGACAGACCAACAAAGAACAGTTGTCTGCAAACTGAGAGATGTGGTTGAGGAGGCGGGAAGAGACGGTTTCGAGTTAGCATTCTGGCCCGTAATTGGCAAAGGGCCCGCGAGAGTTAGCGCACCGTTAACCCTCAGACTTGATCCTTCTATCGAGTATCTTTTTGTCGGCTATTGCGATGAAAATTGCGCCGATGTGGAGTTACGAGTCAAAACCATGAGTGGGGAAGTGCTGGAATTTGACGAAGATTTAGTCTCAGTTGTTTCCTTTGAGCCGCCATTTGAGGATGACTACGAACTATCCCTAAGAATGACTGATTGTAGTGCTGAAGATGGTTGTGTTTTTGGTATGGGTATCCTAGCGCCTCGCGGTGTGAAGGTTCCCCATTCTTCCAACCTACCTAGAGAATTAGCTCAATTTCAATTGTGTGATTGATTTACTTCGTGCCTAACTCCCGCCCGGAGAGTTGATCCGGGCTTTGGCAGTATTTGACATCAGAAACCGAGTTTTTATGAGGATGTTTGTTGATGAAGTAGTTTTGTCGGGTAAAAAATGAACCGTCAGCTTCCCATAACAAGCATCCGTGTCTCCTTGGTAAAATACAGAACAACTATCTATTATGGATATTGCCTGGTTTGAACATATTTCGCCACGACGGAATTTAAACTAAAAAGTGTCATATCTCCTTCATCTTGGGTTTCCAATATAAATCGCCTCACTAGAGATTTTAGTCCATTAATTAAATCGGAAATAGGTAATTTGACTCGATTGGCGATCTCCGATAACGCGATCGCCTCTGGTTCGTTTGCTAGTTGACTGACGATGACCATTTCACAATCACTTAATCGCTGCAACTGTTGTTCTAAGTGCCAAGATAATGATTCGTCCAACATCGGCATATCATATTGTAAAAAATTGCCAACTTTACCACCAAAAATTTCTCGAATTAGGGTAGCGATTATATTTAACCATAGTGGGTTGCCTTGATAAATATTGATCAACCTTTCCCATAGTTGTTGATCGGATAAATGATGGGAAATTAAAATATCTTTCGCTGCCATTCCCAAACCATCTAACACCAAAGTAAAAATTGGCAAATTTAATTTTTCTAGTTCTGCAATTTCTCTCGGTTTCTCCGAACTAATTAAGACGAAACAGCTATGATGGTAAACTTCGGCAACTTTTTGAAAAAATAGATGATAATCTTGACAAGCTGATTTATATTGACCCGCCCATTTACCTGGACTAAAAATTTCCTGTACGTCATCCAAGATGATCAGGCAACGATGGTGGCGCAGTTGGCTAAAAATTAGACTAATTTTTGTTTCGATTTCTATAGCTTCATCTATCTTCCATGACAGTGAAAATATTTCCAATAATTTATTTAAGATAGTTTCTAAAGTCGGCGAAAAGCGCAAACTACGATAGATGATAAAATTAAAGTTACTTTTGATTGATTCGGCAAGACTTATAGCCAGGTGAGTCTTGCCAATACCACTAACACCTAAAATAGCAACTATTTTTGCACAATTATTATGGCAATTTTGAGGATCATACTTTTCGTCAGTGACGATCCATTTTTTAAGTATAGATAATTCTTCATCACGTCCATAAAATGTAAAAATTTCCGCCGCATCACCTAAGTCGAGCTCAGGTGAATCTTGAGGTTCTGGTTTTTGCCCATAAGAAACCGGCGATCGCATTTGATCTGGAAAACAACTTACATTGTTATGAACCGTGACATGATCTCTCCCAATAACTGGTGAAATATTAGCGTTATTAGCAATGATCGCTCTGTCTAGTATCGACCTAACATTAACTTTACTAACATCTTCGCCTAATGCGTCTGCAAGTATTTTCCATAGTTCTGATGCCACGACCCTCACATAACCTTCGCTACAATCCCGTTCTTGAGCGATTTTAGCATATTTCTTTCCTTGCAGAGCTTCTTTGAGGATCGCCTCCTGCAAATCATCTAGATGTTTTCCCGTCTTGGAAAAGACTCTGTCATCAGCAAATCTTAAAATTTCATTAAGCTCCATAGCTGCTTTTATGAGTAACTTTTACTAATTTTAAGTAACATCTTATCATGCTTTGGATAACATAATATAATGTTTCATAACTAATTATCATCCCTTACCAAGTACATGAGACCATAAAATTATCAATCTTCTTATGGTATTATACTGTGGCAGTGGGGATAGGAAAGTAAGCCATATCAAATTCAAAGAATGAAATATGAAATAGTTAAAGGCAAAACCGACCCGATCAGCAACGAGCAAACCAGTAGTCTGAGCGAGACACCGCAGTGGACATTGGATGAAATTGCGTTATCAAAAAGTACCCGTGAGCAAATTAAGGAAATGATTGCTTATGTAAAAAATCGGGATAAGTTATTTGTAGAATGGGAGTTTAATCGTTTTCTCAAGACTGGTAAAGGTTTGAGCATAAATTTTTTTGGACCATCTGGTACGGGTAAAAGCATTACTGCTGAAGCCATTGCTCACCAATTGGATATGAACATTATTAAAGTGAACTATGGCGAGCTAGAATCAGAATTAGTGGGAGGAACATCCAAAAATATATCCCAGGTCTTCCAAGAATCGGAAAAAAGCCATAGTTTATTATTCTTTGATGAAGCTGATGCTGTATTGAGCAAAAGAATTTCAAATTTATCTCAAGCCGCTGATTATGGAGTCAATTCAGCCAAAAGCACATTATTGACCCTAATGGATAAATTTAATGGTGTGATTGTTTTTGCTACCAACCTGTTTGAAAATTATGACAATGCTTTTTTAAGGCGGATCATATTTAATGTAGAATTTCTCGTACCTGATTTAGAAATGCGGACTCAACTCTGGCAATTTCATTTATCTAAAAATGTTCCCAAAACCATTAGTTACGAGAGGGCGGCGGAAATCAGCGAAGGTTTATGCGGGGGTGATATTAGAAATATCACAATTAAACTTGGTCTAAAATTGTTAGTTGGTAAAGCTCAGGCTATTGACGAGTCTATCCTCATAGAGGAAATCAACAAATATAAAACTATCAAGCTGCATCACCAAAAAATCAGTTCTGATAATTTAGCTAGGATAGAAACCAGATCGACTTCAAATTTAAGAGAGGAATAAATCATGGCTATCGATCCAATCAGTTGGACTATTATTGCTGTCACTATCCTTGGAGCAGTCAGTCCTTATTGGAATGAAATTAAAGCTTGGGCTAACCGTGCAGTGGCTCAAATACTAGATACCATCAACCAAGCTGTTGAAGTAGTTACAGATGTAGTAATTTATTTGTTAAAGGAAAAAAATAGGTATTATAAACAGGCTAAAACTTATATTATGAACATTAACAATAAGGAGTATCGGTTTGCAATTGTCACAGAAAGCATAGAATTGTCTGACATTCCCGAAGAGTTTCGACAACAGCTTGAAGAGAGAGCTAAAATAAAATTGATGACAGCAAAAACTTAATAAAAACATCTATGTACAGCCACCAAAAACATATCTGAATAATTTTGATTGCTTTAACTTACCGATTGAAAATCATAGGTCAATTAATCAATGCCAGAACCTCAAGAAACAGTCGCATATCAATGGCAGCGACTCGTCAATAATGTCAGAAATTTACCCAAGCGAATATCTCAAGCCATTCAAGGTACTCCAGAGACCGAAATATGGTCAAGTCTTGAAAATCAAACTTTAGATTTCGATTTGCTGGAGGATCACCTCAAAGAGATACACAGAATCGTTAAAAAGGATGGATCTGATATATTAGGAACCCGTTTAATTTTAGATGAACGGCAAAACTTAATCGAGATCAAAATATATAGTCGAAAAGGAGAAAAAAATTCTCTTTTTACTAACCATGTGAAAATCAACAGTATGAAAAATATTCCGCCGGATATTATGGAGGAAATACAAAGTAAAGGTCGCGTTGAATTAACTATTCATCTAATGATATAAGAGTGCCAGTTTATCTTTTTTTCTGCACCATCATAGCCAAAGTTTTGTCGCGTTTTTGCTGTCCTATTTACCGTATTTTCATCGATGTAAACTCTCCAATTAATTTTTGAAAATCAGAACATTTATCAATTAAGCTAAAAATAACATCGCCACGCCGAAAATGGCGACTAATGCCCCTAAAAAGGCGCGGAAACTGATAGTTTCTCCCATGGCTATGGCGATCGGTAACACAAACAGCGGACTGGTAGAAGTGAGAGTTTGGGCAATTCCGGCGGCGGTAAATTTGAGGGCGGTTTGCTGTAACCAAATCCCCAAATAAGTGCCGAAAAATGTCGCGACAATAATGATTCCCAACACGCGCCGAGACTGCAAAGGTTTGACTAAGGCGAGGGGAGATAACCGCTGAATTGGTAGGGCTAAAACCAGGACGGCCACACCGCCTAAAATTCTTAATAAGGTACTCCACAGGGGACTGATGCCGCTTTGGGTGAGTGCCAAATGGGATAAAATGGCTCCGGTGGACTGGGATAAGGCGGCAATGCTGCCAAACACTAAGCCGCGATTTAATCTTAGGGGTATTCCGAGGGTTTCGGGCGCTTGTTCGGTAATTACCCAGGCGATACCTAACACGGTGATAAAGATGCCTCCCCAGGCGGTGAGAGAGAGTCTTTCCCCCAAAAATATGAAGGCAATTAATGCGGTTAGGGGAGGGGCGAGGGTTTCTAGCAGCAAGGCGCGCCGAGGACCTAAACAATTGAGGGTGGTAAAAAAGGCGGTGTCTCCGATACCTATACCGATGATGCCGCTGAGGGGAAGTAAGCCGAATACCCAGGGGGAAAATTCGGGTAATTCACCCCCTGACTGAAAGGTGATGGTGAGCAATAATAGACCGATCGCAATTCCGCCTTTAATGAGGTTCAAACCCAGGGGCGGGATTTTGGTGCCGACATTAGCATAAATCACTGATGCGATCGCCCAAAATAACGCCGCCACTAGAGCCGAAATTTCCCCGGGAAATTGGGTCAATATCATCCTTCCCCGGTAATCGATAATCCTTCCACCCAAACCCGAGGAGAAACGCCGCCATCTGTGAGTTTAACTTCTGATTCCACACAGACAATAGACTTGAGTAGTTGTTTAATATCTCCAGCCACGGTAGCGGACTCAATACTAATGCGATCGCCTCCTTTAATCATCCAACCATCAAAGGGTAAAGAAAACGAGCCTTGTATAGATTGTACTCCCGAATGGAGGGCGTGCAACTCATCAATCCAGATCACATTATCAGCAGTATTAATGTTGTAGGATTCGCTATTTTCACCTGTCCCCGGAGCCACACAAAAGAAATTCGGACTCACCGACACTTTCGCCCCCATATTACCATTACCGGTAGGTTGAGCATTCAGGCGGCGGGCGGTAATGGAACTATGGAGAAAATGAGTTAATATACCCTCCTTAATTAGTGCCACTTCTCCCCTCGGTGTTCCCTCACTATCAAAGGTAGTCGCTGCGATATTTGTCTGGTGCAATTCGTAATCACTAACCGATAACATCGGAGAAGCGATCGCCGTCCCAATTGATTCCACCGTAGACAAACTCTGGCGATCCAAGACATTTTGGGCATTAAAAATATTAGAAAACCCCGCCAATATACTCAAAAAAGCCTCTGGAGAAAACATCACCAAATAGCGCCCAGATTTAATCTTTTCATAGTTCAAATGGCTGATAGTTTTCTGGGAAGTTTCCTGTAAGCATCCCTCAATATCCAACCCTTCCAAGCTACGACCCAAACGGTAAGCACCCGCACTGCGAGGCTTTTTACCATCTTCTTCAGTCTTGCTATATAGATAAATCGAGGCATAAGAAAGATGTTCTTGTCGTAAAGCCCCCTCGCTGTTCACATAAAACCGGACTAAATCCCGTTGTGACAGCCCATTATAGGGAACCCCCACAATGGCAGGATGGCTATTTAATAACTTATTTTCCGCCTCCAGTAAAGTTTCTAACAGCGTATCCATAGGGGCTGCTTCCGCAGTGCGATCGCCCATGTCTTCTACCGGAGAAGTAGCCAAAGGACTAAAATCCGGGATATGTTCTTTCGCGCCAAAGCTACTAGCTTCCGATGCCGTTTGCAAAGCCAACTCCAAACCCTTGGGGGTCGTGTCATTAGTAGAAGTCACCCCCAGAGTGCCATCCTCATTCCAGACCCTCACCATAATACTAGAACGATTCGACGCTTTCACCTGTTTAGGAACCCCTTGATTAACCTGAGCGCTACTCGATTCTACCGTCGCACCAAACACATCAAACTTGCCGATTCCCAATTTACTCGCCGAATCTTTAACTTCACTAATCAAACTGTCAGTATTCATCATCTAATTAATCGCTGTTTTTTCTAATTACTGTTTCACCAAAGCAACTCAAATTCCCAGAACATTGTCGAACCGGGTTAAGGGAAGATCGAAAAATTGATCACACCCGCCACCCGACCCAGCAATTTATCTTCCTCCCACAGTAATACCATCAACCTTAATATGAGGTTGTCCGACCGTCACATAGATGCTACCGCTGACCGAACCGCAGAACCCCGCCGCCAGTCCGATATCCTGGGAAGACATAGAAATATTGTTCATAATTTCCGTAGCGTAACCGATTAAAGTTGCACCCTTGAGAGGCTTAGTAAGTTTACCATTTTCGATGAGATAAGCCTCTTCCACCGCAAAGTTAAACTTTCCGGTATCGCCGACACTACCGCCACCCATTTTTTTACAGTACAAACCGCGATCGACTGATGCAAATAGGTCATCAACAGAATACTCACCAGGCGCAATATAAGTATTACGCATCCGGCTGGCTGGTGAATAGGTGTAGTTTTGGCGGCGACCGCTTCCGGTTCTGGGATTTCCCGTGCGTCTTTCCCCAGCGCGATCGCACAGAAAATTTTTCAGGATACCATTTTCAATTAAGAGAGTACGCTGGGCAGGCATTCCCTCATCATCCATATCGATAGTGCCAAATGCCTGCTCCGACAGACCCTCATCCCAAGCCGTCAGATTTTCGTGGGCAATTTTCTCACCCTTCTTATCAGCAAAAGGAGTTGTTTTCGTTTCAATAGCGGTAGTTTCCAGTAAATGCCCACAGGCTTCGTGGAAAATCACCCCACCGAAGCGGTTAGCCATCACCACAGGATAATAGCCAGACTCGACATAATCCGCATAAAGCATTTTACCCGCAGATTCTGCCATATCTTCCGCATCAGTTTCATAGTCCCAAGTCCGCAACCAATCCGGGCAACTGGTACTACCGCCACGTTTACTGATAGAACAGCGATGTTCGCCATCTGCACTAATTATCGACGAAACCTGAGATTGAGTCAATCGCACATCCCGCGCAAAAGTACCATCACTACAGGCTACCAGAACCTCTTGCCAATCTCGGAAATAGGACGAACGCCGAGATTGAACGTGGTTAGCCTTTTTGAGTAGTTGAGCGTTAGCTGCCAACAGGATATCGCCCATCTCTTGCATCGAACTACATTGAGCCAGCCAGCTTTCTTTGCCCTTAGAGGTCGCGTAATCCCGCAATAGTTCCAAATTGACCGAAGGCACAAATCCCACTGCTCCAGGAAGCTGTAAACCCATGATGGATAAGGCTTTTTCCAGGGCTGCACGCAAGCCGCTAAAGGATAAATCATTGGTACTCACATAACAATCTGCATTTCCCTTAAATACGCGAATACCCGCCCCTAAAGACAGACTTGGGGAAACCCCGGTAATGCCGTCATCTTCAGCCAAGCAACTGATCACATTATTGCGCTCTAGGAAAAATTCTACCAGGTCAGCCCCAGCAGCGCGTCCTAAGCCTAGGAGGGTAGACAGGGGCGCTTCCCAACTGTCATCAAAGCGGTCCAATAGGGGGGAGTAGGTCAGGTTAGGGAGTTCTTTGGTTAGGAGTAATGTACTATTCTGCATAAATGATGGTTTCGGCTGATCACTGTATCCATCTTATTATTAACCATTCTAGTTGTGACTGGTGAGTTCGGACTTCTGGGTTGCACTCAATGGGAGACGCTTGTTAAGCTATTAGTTAGCAGCGCCTCGCCAAGTTATTGTCAATTTGAGCAGGAATTGGGCTGAGTCTAGCCAGCCTTCAATAGCCTGATGGTCTGATTATGGCTTTGGTCTGCTTTGGTATCGATAAATTCCCCGATCACTGTAACTTTGTAAACGGAGGAGATGGTTCTGTGTCAACCCAAACCGTAGAAAAGACTTCCACAAATCGGAAGTTAGCACCACGCTATCGGGTTCTGCTCCATAATGATGACTATAACCCCATGGAGTATGTGGTACAAGTGCTGATGAGTACCGTTCCCGGCCTGACTCAACCCCAAGCTGTTAGTATTATGATGGAGGCTCACACTAATGGCTTGGCTTTGGTGATTACCTGCGCCCTCGAACACGCTGAGTTTTATTGTGAAACTTTAAAAAATCATGGCTTGACCAGTACCATAGAACCTGACGAGTAGTGGTAGACTGCTCTGATGGAAGATAATTTCAGCTATATTGCGATCGCTTGTTTAATCTCTCTCACCTAGTCCGCCGCCCTGTCCCGGTTCGGTTGGGGCTGTTTGTGGTTCTATTGCTGCTAATTTGGCTTCCCCTGGCTATTCCCATTTATTGGCTAGGGGGCGACCCCAATTGGGTGAGTATCATTACCCTAGTTTTGCTATATTGTCAGTTTGTGATTTTACTGCAATGGTGGGGAAAATCGGTTTATGGTCAGCCTCGTTATTTGCGGGTCTGTGGTCTGGAAATTAGTCGCCGCAGCGGTGAGGGTTTGTTAATTGGTTTAGGCTTGGGTTGGGTTGGGGTTCTGGGAATATTTGCGATCGCTACTGGGTTCGGCTGGCTCAAGTGGCAACCTTTCCCCGCCAATTTTCCTATAATTATCATTGAGAGTTTATTGGTATCTTTGGGGGTAGGATTTGCTGAGGAGTTGTTATTTAGAGGTTGGCTACTAGAAGAATTACGGCGGGACTATTCCCCCGTCAAATCTCTCTGGGTGAGTAGTGTTATATTCGCCCTACTCCACTTTATCAAACCTTGGGAAGAAATTTTGCGAACCTGGTTACAATTTCCGGGTTTATTGCTATTAGGGATAATTTTAGTTTGGGCAAAAGATGTCACCCGCACCCCTAATCATCCTCATGGTTCTTTGGCGTTAGCCATAGGCTTACACGGCGGTTTAGTTGGTGCTTATTATATCATAAATGTGGGAGAATTAACCATGAATTTAGGAAAAGTTCCCCCCTGGGTGACTGGCATTGATAGCAACCCCTTAGCCGGGTTATTGGGGTTACTGGGTTTAGGGGCGATCGCCATCATTATCCGACAGCTTAACCCCAGTGCTACCAAGCCGGATCAGAATACAGATTAATAGTCATTTTTTCCCTTCCGGCTGGTACAGAACTAATACAAGAGCAGATAATTTCTCCATCATCTAATTCCACCTCGCAGGCGTGACAGGAACCCATTAAACAGCCCGTCGGAATCGAAACTCCCGCGCGGTTAGCCACTTCTAATATAGGTTCTCCTGGTTCAGCTTCCACAGTCACATTATCCGGCAAAAATTCGATTTTCATAGTTAGTTAGTCTCCATGAGAATTTGCAAGTTGTTAATCAATCAAATTTGGACTAATTCCCCATAATATGAATTACCAGTTCTCGATAGGAGCCACGGCGGCGATGTTCCCAGAGATATAGTCCTTGCCAAGTTCCCAATACTAGCCGTCCTTGGGAGATGGGAATTTGCTCAGATGTATTAGTTAAAACACTACGAATATGGGCAGGCATATCGTCCGGTCCTTCCGCGCTGTGGATGTAGTAATCTCCTTCTGGCACTAATTTAGACAGGAAATTTTCCAGGTCTTCTAACACATCAGGATCAGCATTTTCTTGGATAATGAGACTAGCAGAAGTATGGCGGATAAATACCGTACAAATACCCGTTTGGATCTGAGATTTTTCTACAGCTTCCTGAATATAACGGGTAATTTTAGCCAAAGATTTCCCCTGGGTCTTAATTTTCAGAAAGTGTTGATACTGATTCATACAACCATCTCCATATTGACATCATCTCCGGTTTAAAGGCGCGGCGATTCCTAATAGGGGCGGGTTTATACGCGCGACTATTTCCAGCAGGTTATTGGTGAACCCCTCCCGTACAATTCAGGGACGGACAAATCGAGCTTTCCGCCTCCGAAGCCGCAGCACGAAAGCAAGTTTAGCTAAAGGTCCCCCGGTGGAAAACTGGAATTTCCGCGTTAATTTTCACCTTGTGGCTGGAGATACGATCTAGTGTGTCCCACTTTAACCCCGATTATGTTAATCTTGAACTTATGTTACAGCCTATACCTAGATTATATTGTGGCATCACTATCAATCAGCCTAAAAGGTGGGTCAGAAGGGAATTATCGGGTTATTATCGGCATTTACCGCCTCTGAGCCACCCTAAAGAGCCACCTATTATGGATCAACCCTAACCGCTAAAGAGTGCGTCAGTCAATGTTTCTCCCAACTCCACCCAACTCCGATCCGTTAGTCTTTACCCTTGGTGTTAGCGCCATGATTAGTATGGTCGCCAGTTTGACCTTAGTTAGATGGCGAAAACCCGAAAGCCTGGAAAGAATAGACATTATCAAGGGCGCGCAGTCTTTCCTACAGCAGATGGGTTGTATTGTGATTGTACTATCTTTAGAAGGCAAGATTGTCGAGTGGAATCATGCCGCCGAGGAAATTTCCGGCTATCGACGGGAGGAAGTGATAGATCGCAATTATTGGATGCTATGTCTACCAGAATCAGTCCGTGATGGGGTGAAATTCCGTTATCTGCAAGCGATCGCCACTCAACAGCAAGTTCATGTACATCATATCCTATTGGGTAGTGACCGACGACAACAGCAAGTTCATTTCCAAATAGTTCCTTGGCGTAATTATTGCGGAGAAATTCTAGGTGCGATCGTCACCGGGGAACCCGTAGCCTGTAGTCCCGACGGTTCATGTGAACAAGAATTAGAATGTGAACGACTACAACAACTGATATCCTACCTTCCCCTACCCATCGCCATGTTTGATACAGAAATGCGATACCTGGCTTATTCCGAGGGATGGATTAACCATTTAAAGCCAGAGATGTACTCATTAATTGGTTTAAGTCATTATGATGTATTTCCCAACGTAAACAATGACTGGAAATTAGCCCATCAAAAAGCCTTACGCGGCGAAAAATTGTCGAATTTAGAGGATTCATGGACTCGCGGAGATGGTTCTCTGATCTATCATGGTTGGACTGTAGGTCCTTGGTATCGTAATTCTGGAGAAGTTGGGGGAGTAATTCTAGTCATTATTCCCTTAAATAATCTAGTCGAAACTCGCAACGCTGCTTTAGATGCCGTTCAATTTAAGTCTCGATTTTTAGCGCAAATGAGCCATGAAATTCGCACTCCCATGAGTGGAGTTTTGGGGATGGTTGAATTGTTAATGCAAACTCATCTCACACCCCAACAAAAAGATTACACCCAAACCATTTATCGCAGCGCTAAACATCTATTAACTGTAATTAACGAAATTCTGGATTTATCTAAACTAGAAGCCGGAGAAACTCACCTAGAATCCCATGACTTTGATTTACAAGATTGCCTAGAAACCGTAGTGGATCTGTTGGCGGTTAAAGCTGAGGATAAACAACTAGAACTAATTATTTTGTTACAACCGAATCTTCCCCGATATTTAAAGGGTGATGGGATGCGTTTACAGCAGGTTCTAATTAACTTAGTCAATAATGCTATTAAATTTACCAAATCCGGTCATATTATTATCAGAGTGACTCCCAGAGTAATTAGTCAAGATCACATTAATATTTACTTTTCCATAGAAGATACAGGAATGGGGATTTCTGATGAACTTCAACCCCAATTATTTCAGCCTTTTTCCCCTGCTAGTTCCGCCACTAATCGTCAATATGGTGGCACGGGATTGGGTTTATCAATCTGTCAGCACTTAGTGAATTTAATGGGTGGTGAAATCGGCGTTAATAGTCAACTAGGGAAGGGTTCAATTTTCTGGTTTACCGCCAATTTTTTACCATCAGAATTACAGGATATTTCGATTCCAAAACAATTACAAAATCTGAGTTTATTAGTGGTGGATAGTAGTAGTTTAGTCAGGCAGTCAGTTAGCTGCATAACTAAGCAATGGGGTATACAAGTAGATACAGCAGAGACCTCTAAAATAGCCTTAGATAAATGGCATCATCAACAGGCTAAAGGTTCCCCATATCATCTGATTCTCATGGATTTAGAGTTGCTAGACCGCCATGGTGCTAAATTACTAGGACAGCTTTATAAAACCTCTAGTAATTCGCAAACTCAGCTAATTTTAATGAGTGGTATCAGTCAGCGAAATCGCGCCGAACAGGTTTTAAATTTAGGGAATTTTGTATATTTAGTTAAGCCGATCGCACCCCTGCGATTACTGCGAAGTTTTGCCAAAGCCCTGGAACTTGATATCCCGAATTTAAACCATCACCTTGATAAGTCTTGGGATGATTTATTGATGCGATCGTCCTTTCCCGAAATTCCCAAAACACCATGTTGTCATCTCTCGCAAAATAACGATAAACTGAAGGCTTCTATACCTCTAAAAATTCTCCTGGCTGAGGATGACTTAGTTAATCAGGAAGTGGTTTTAACTCAACTGCAACAACTGGGTTATGTCGCTGATGCTGTGTCGGACGGAGAAGCGGTTTTACAACATTTAGAAACACAGCATTATGATTTAATCTTAATGGATTGTCAGATGCCTATTTTAGATGGTTATGAAACTACAGCCAGAATTCGCGGTAGCCAAAACTCCCAACGACCTCCTATTATTATCGCTTTGACTGCTAGCGTAATGCCTTCCGATCGCGATCGCTGTCTACAAGTGGGAATGGATGACTACATCACTAAACCTATTGATTTACAGGCTTTAGTCAACGTGATTAATCGTTGGGTTCCGGTTTGTCTGGAAACCCAAAATCAAACACCCACCACAGCCAATCATCAGCGACATTTAGATAGTCCGGTTGATTGTCCGGTTGATAGCGATCGCCTCAATAAGTTATTTAAGGGAAAAACCGAGTATAAGTATCGTCTGTTAACCACCTTTATCCATCAAGCACAACAACGAATTGACACTCTCAATAAAGCGATTAATACCTCGAATTTTGCCGAAATCAAACAGCAAGCACACGCCTTGAAAGGGTCTAGCGCCAATGCTGGTATCTTCCACATTCCCGCCATCTCTCAGGAGTTAGAAAACCTCGCCACCCAACAAAACCTCGAAGCTATCCCACCCCTAGTTAAACAGCTTCAGCATCACCTCGACTTGGTGAAAGACTTTGTGGAAATGATGAAAAATCCATAAGCGATCGTCTTCTGCGTCCCACCTGATAATTGAAAATTGTAGGGGCGCGCCTCCCCTGTCAATTCAATTCCCCACCCGGCTCTGAATAAACCCGCCCCACCCGGTCATTAATTATTAATTGTAGGGGCGGGTTCTGCTGTCAATTCAATTCCCCACCCGGCTCTGAATAAACCCGCCCCACCCGGTCATTAATTATTAATTGTAGGGGCGGGTTCCGCTGTCAATTCAATTCCCCACGAGGATCTGAATAAACCCGCCCTCCGGGTTCCGCTGTCAATTCAATTCCCCACCCGGCTCTGAATAAACCCGCCCCACCCGGTCATTAATTATTCATTATTAATTATTAATTATTAATTGTAGGGAGGGACTGACGCACCTGTGTTAATTAGCTTTTGCTAATCTCAGGGAGAATTAAATTTTCACCCCCCGAATAGAATCATCTAACAACTCCATAGGATGCTTGAGAGTAACCCGCTTTCCTTGTAATTCCAGATGCTTCTTAATTTGCAAAGAACACCCTGGGTTAGCCGAAGCAATTACAGTCGCCCCAGTATTGAGCAGATTTTGTACCTTTTGCTGTCCCAACTCATCCGCCACTTCTGGCTGTAACATATTATAAACCCCGGCGCTACCACAACACAAAGCCGCATCAACAGGTTCTCGCAATTTCACCCCAGGAATTTTGGTTAATAACTCCCTCGGTTGACTGCTAATTTTTTGTCCGTGTAACAGGTGACAAGCATCCTGATATACAATAGTTAAATCCTCCCCTTCCACCAAAGGAGATAAGTGCGCCGTTAACCCCACTTCCGCTAAAAACTCCTGTACATCGCGGACTTTACCTGCAAATTCTTTCGCCTTGTCTCGATATTCGGGATCATCCCTCATAATGTGACCATATTCTTTTAAAGTATGACCACAACCGGCGGCATTAATAATAATAGCATCAACCCCAGTGTCGGCAAAACTATCAATCATTTGTTTAATCAAAACATGGGATTGTTCCGTTTGTCCTTGGTGTTCAGGAAGTGCGGCACAACAGCCTTGAGATTTAGGGATAATCACCTCGCAACCATTAGCCGTTAATACCCTAGCGGTGGCTTCATTTACCGGAGAGAAAAATAGCCTTTGTACACAACCTAAAATCATCCCGACTCGATAGCGTTTTTCCCCTTGTGCGGGAATGACTGTGGGTAAATTGTCCTGAAAAGCACTAGAGTTAATTTCCGGCAAAATTGATTCCATCGCCGCCAGTCTGGGGGAGATTTTGGGCAATAATCCGGTAGACCGCACTAGGTTTTTAATCCCCAATTTTTGATATAAATACAGGGGAACTAACAGAGGACGCAGACGGTCGGGATAGGGAAATAAGCTGAAAATCAATGTGCGAATTAAGCGATCGCCTAAATTTCGGGGAACATTTCTTTCCACCTGGGGACGGGTGGCGGCGATGAGACGGTCATATTGAACCCCAGAAGGACAGGTGGTCACGCAGGCTAAACAACCTAAGCAACTATCAAAATGTTCGCTGGTGGCTTTAGCAAGGGGTGCTTCTCCCTTATTAATAGCATCCATCAGGTAAATTCTACCCCTGGGGGAGTCCATTTCTTTACCTATTACCCGATAACTAGGACAGGTGGCTAAACAAAACCCACAATGAACACAGGTATTAATTAAGTCTGGCGGCGGCGGATTATTCTTGTCAAATCCGGGAAAATTTGCCGAGGGTTCTAGGTGGGGGTTTTGGTCTAAAAAGTTGCTTTCTTTCGCGGGAATTTGATTTAAATTAGCCTCGGAAGACTTATCAAAAGTTTGCATCTTAAAATGGTATGAATGATTAAACTACGGAGTGAATTCGCCTAAACAATCCAGAAGTTAAAGACCAGCAATAAATCGCTGATGATTCAGAAGATTTTGGGGGTCAAATTGCTGCTTAATCTTAGCCATGAGGTCTAAGGCGTTTCCCCGGTATCCCCAAACTTCTATTTGTTGTTTAATGGTTAATGGTGCTTCTAAAACCGACAGGAAACCACCTTGATTATTACACAACTGCCGCAGATTTTGCAACGGCTCTGGTTGAGTCTCATCAAATCGCATTAATCCCAAACCACTGCTACCATGAATGACGGCGGGAGTTTGACATTTCGCCAAAGTGGTGGCTGCGTCCGTGGGAGTGATACCGACTTTACAAATAATGCGATCGCCTTGGGAACCTTGCCAAATTTGCTGTTTTAATTGCTGCCAAAAATCTCCGTCATTTTCCCGAATTATAGTTGAGTTTAAATTGAGTTGATTACCGACTTCTACCAGGCGATCGCCTTGTAGTTCCACACTTTCCCGGATACTTTGAAATCTGACAGCCAAACCCATGGATTTTTTCCCAGAGAGGCGAGCCACTAATTCCGGGGAAATCAAATCCATAGCCACCGGAGTCAAAGCCGAGGCTAAGATAGTTGCAAAACAGGTAGCGATCGCATCTGAATCTCCTGTTAACAGGACCGTATGGGATGCTTCTAAACAGGGATATAAACGCAGGGTAACTTGAGTAATAATGCCCAAAGTTCCGTAGGAACCGGTTAGCAACTTCATCAAGTCATAACCCGCGACATTTTTAACTACCCGACCCCCAGCTTTAGCAATTTTACCATCAGACCGGACAAAAGAAATTCCCAGCAGCATATCGCGGATACCTCGATATCGATGACGCAGAGAACCACTATCTCCAGTAGCAATAATTCCGCCAATAGTAGCATCATCCTGATAGCAGGGGTCAAAGCCTAGGAACTGTCCCTGTTTAGCCAAAATTTGCTGAAGTTCCCGATATCCCATACCAGCTTCTACCGTTACAGTCAGGTCTCCCACCGCGTGTTCAACTAAGCGGTTAATTTTCTGGGTACTAATAGCAATAGAGGGGTTTTTCACCGGGTTTCCCCAGGTAATTTTGCTACCTTTCCCCAAGGGTAAAATTCCTAACTGATGCCGTGCCGCATAGGTGATTATTGCAGCTAGTTCCTCCTGAGTGGGGGGATACAGAACGCATTGGATAGCTGAACCTGGGGCGATCGCTGCTTCCAGGTTAGCACGGACAGATTGATCCAGGTCGTCCCAAGTACATAGGTTACTGTTGGCGGCGACGGTGGCTATTTCCTCTAAGTTCAGAGGTTTTGATGTCTGGGATAATTCCTGACTAGCTATAGACATCGCACAGATTGAGTGATTTTACACTTCACTATAGCAGTTTTGCGAAAATCTGCACAACTGGCTAACTCAATTCCCGATCATTCTAGTCTCGCTGTGTATGAAAGCGCCCATAGGTTGATTAATATAGACTTTCGCGCCGTTTTCATTCCCACCAGCTATATACTATTTGAGTATAATATATATTTGGGCAATAATTTCCATCAGCAATTATCCTTAATTTTCCCCAAGCTGATTTCCCGAGTGGGAGTTGTAGGTTAGGTTACTACACCCCATCCAGCAGCCATATATATGTCCCCACAGATTCCCCTTAATTAAGACTGATAATCTTGCCATAGTTGGGCAAATGCTATTTCCATTTGTGCTGAGTAAGTGCGGCTATTCAAGAAATTAGGCAACGAATAATGAGGCATTTTTTGTTGAATTTTTTGGCGAGTTTCCTGACGAAATTCTGCACTATTACCCAGGGATACACTCAACTTAATATAAGTCAATTCATCATCAGCAATAAAATCCCACAATCCCAACTCTTTCATCAAAGCAGCACCTTGTCGAGAGCGCAAATAATTACCTTCCCAAGTTACTGTAGGTAAAGCCACTTCTAGGGGTTCAACTAGGGAATTAGCACCCGCAAAAGGGTAAGAGTCCAAATAAACATCTGCTAGTTTTAACACAGCTTTCACTTCCGCACGGTTCGGCAAATTATTCAACAAAATCAATCGAGATGCTGCCACATTATAGACCTGGAATCGTCTATGTAGATTATGGATAAAAGGTATAGTCGCGTATATCTTTGACCAACTCGAGCCAAAGGGATATAATAGCAACACCGAATTAGGTACAGACGCTAAAATTTTTGCCCAAGTATCCCTCAAATTCGGAATAATTTTAAAAAAGTTAGCCCCGGAAACAAAGATAATTGATTCTTCAGGAATCCCTAGTTTTTGGCGAGTAATTTCTCGGTTAGTCTCCATAGGTTCCCAACTATAATTAAAAGCAAAACCAGTCCCGGGAATTAAGACTAATTTTTCTTGATAGTGGCTCGCAGCATCAGGGGGTTCTGTCAAAGTTCCAGAAATATAATAATCCATATTTTTGATTCCTGTGGTCATAGGAGAAGCAAAATAAGTAGCTTGTATTCTGGCTAATCTATGTAAGGCTAGTAAAATTATCGGTTGTGCTGCTGTCGTTAAAATTGAGCCCACAAAAAGAATATCTAAATTATCATCAAGTATTACCGCAACTTGTTCTCGGATTCCCTGGGGAAGTTCCACCCATTTATCAACAAGATTTTTACAATATTCTTCCATAGGTGTTTGTGTCTCATTAAGAACATAAACAATTACCTCAAATTTCTCTCTATTCAGAAATTCAAATACAGGAATCGTCGTAAATGTTTCCGAAGTTCCATCAAAATTTGATTTTAAAATTCCGATCCGAATCCGGGAGCGATTAGCCGGTCTTCGTGGCAAATCAATATCTAATTTATGACCAGATTTTTCCAGCAAAATCGACAATATTTTTGCCCTTTTAACCGCTAAATTTTTGAGATTTATTTCGGCAAAATATAAAGGCATAAAATTAAATAAATCCCCTAGATATTTAGCAATATCAAACCAAAGTTTGGAAACGCTTTCGGCGGCAATTTTCTGCTCAATTATATTAACCATGTGAGAAATATAATTGGTATAAATTTCGATGTCTTCGGTGTTTTGAAAAACTTCAGGTAATTCTAACATACACTCTAAGAAGTCATTAATAAACCATCTAGGTAGAGCCATAGCATCATAATTAATCATGAACTGATAGGCTGGCTTGTATAGCATCAAAACCAATAGATATCTGAGAGCATTTGATGGGTGGAATTGTTCTTGATTAAACTGTGATAATATTCCCCGACAAAAATCTTGCTCATGGTCAGTTAATGGCTCATATTTAATGCCACTATTAACCAAAATTTTATGGCTTTTCCCTAAGTGGCTATGGTAACAGTCTTTGAGAGATTCTGCTGTCAACCAAAACTCCGCTATTTTTTGACGATATTCTCGCAGTTTAGTTAAAGGAAACTCCCAATAAATATGGTTTTGATAGTCTTGTACTGTTTGACTAACCAAACCCAAAAACTTCTGCGAATTTGGATGTAGTTGCTGTTCAATGGATTTTTGATATAGTTGAACAATCATTTTCTCTAATGATGTAGCTTTTTGTAACAATAGTTCTCGGGAAAATTGACTCGGTAAGTCGGCTACAGCATCCAGATTTTCTAAAAGTTCAAAATAGTTATTTGACGAAACCTGAAACAGCAATTTTACCAAAGGATGATCTTCAGGTAAACTCTTGAGTATTTGGGGATTATAAATTGATTTTAGCACCTTTCCGCCTGCGGGAATATCCGCAAGTCCTAATTTAGAATTTAATAAATTGACCAAAATATCTGGATGTTTAATCAAGCTATTTATATTAACTAAAATACATTGGTTATCATGCCTTTTATAAAAATCCAGGAGATGCAAATTATAATATCGCCAAATTTTTAAACATGATTCAGGATGGAGTTGAAAAAAAGGAATATTGAGACGCAAAATAGAATCCATAACATCCCAAGGATATCGATAGACCAAAATATAATAAGATTCCGGAATAATCTGATGCCAAAAATCCAAGAGCAAGGTAGTGCGTGGATCTTTCCAGCCCCAAATTTTACCGGGAGTTTTTCGAGATGCAATTAATTGTTCAGCCATAGTCAGGTAACTGGTGATTTGATATTGATTTAGCCATTCACTATCAGTCCATCCCCAATCAGGAAATCCGGTTTCATCACCTCGACAACAACTAGCTAAAAGTTGACGCTGAAAAGTCAAAATTTCCACATCTTCAAAATATCCTTTAGGATTAGCATAATCTCCTTTCAGAAGATGAGAACCTAAGTCTACACCCATCGCCGCTAAAAATGATGCGGTTAGGGAAGTTCCAGAACGGTGCATTCCGGTAATAATTAATGCTGAAATATTTGTAAGTGACATGAACTTATGATAATTTTACTAGTACATATAATTTATTATAACCACGATTTTTGCTAGATCACATCCCCGAATATTAGAATATTTATTAACAATAATTAAGTTTTATAAATAAACATTAATTTTTTCACCAAAAGGCACAGTTTCAAAAGTGATTGTTAGACTGTAATTGTACGGACTTATTTTACAAGGATAGATTATGGGTAGGCTAATACGAGGTACTGATGGCAATGATACCCTGGTTGCTAGTTCTGGGGATACCCTAGAGGCTTTAGCAGGGAACAACAGTTTCAGCATCTCCGCATATAGTTTCACCGGGAATGTATTTCGCGGTGGTGACGGAGATGATAGCTACATGATTAGCTATGGTCGTTTTGGAATAGATCAAGCTGGTAGTCGTATCGAAGACAGTGGTGGACAAGATACCCTAAGCATCGAAAGTAATTTGAGACCAGGAACTCCCATTGAGCTAAATTTAGATGGATTTTTAGCAGGAGTGGTGGGGGTAGCGCGACAAGACCAAAATCTGCTACTAGACCTCAATCGAGATGGTGAATTTTCCCCTGAAGATGATTTAGTAGTGGTAGACTTTTTCAACGCTGCTGGTACTGGTGCGGGGACAGGTTTTATTGAAACCGTAAATGACTTACGGGGACAACAGATAATTAACCAAGTTCCGGTTCTCGGTAGTGACACGGTAACTGATGGCCCTAATATTATCACTGGTACAGATGATGATGATACCCTGTTCGGAACCAACAATAATGATAGCATCCTCGGTCTGGGGGGGGAACGATCGCCTTGTTAGTACAGGTAAAGGTAATGATACCCTCCTCGGTGGTCCGGGAAATGATACTCTCGTTGGTGGGTTGGGGGATGATTTCCTGCGCGGCGGTCCGGGAAATGATAGTTTAGTGGCTGGTGCGGGAAACAATAGGCTTTTCGGCGATGGTGGTAATGATACCCTGGTTGGTAGTTTTCTGGGTGAAAATACCCTTAGTGGAGGTGCTGGGAATGACTCAATTGTGGGTTATGAAAATGATCTGGTCTTAGGAGACTCTGGTAACAATGTTCTGATTGCTGCATCTTCAAATGTAACTCTTGAAGGTGGTTCGGGTAATGATACTCTCAGAATCTCCACATATAGTTTCACCGGGAATGTATTTCGCGGTGGTGACGGAGATGATAGCTACATGATTAGCTATGGTGGTTTGGGAATACTTCAAGCTGGTAGTCGTATCGAAGACGGTGGCGGACAAGATACCCTAACCATCGAAAGTAATTTGAGACCAGGAACTCCCATTGAGCTAAATTTAGATGGATTTTTAGCAGGAGTGGTGGGGGTAGCGCGACAAGACCAAAATCTGCTACTAGACCTCAATCGAGATGGTGAATTTTCCCCTGAAGATGATTTAGTAGTGGTAGACTTTTTCAACGCTGCTGGTACTGGTGCGGGGACAGGTTTTATTGAAACCGTAAATGACTTACGGGGACAACAGATAATTAACCAAGTTCCGGTTCTCGGTAGTGACACGGTAACTGATGGCCCTAATATTATCATTGGTACAGATGATGATGATACCCTGTTCGGAACCAACAATAATGATAGCATCCTCGGTCTGGGGGGGAACGATCGCCTTGTTAGTACAGGTAAAGGTAATGATACCCTCCTCGGTGGTCCGGGAAATGATCACTTATCTGTCATACGCGGTAACAATTTCTTAGATGGAGGTCCGGGAAACGATCGCCTCGTCGGTGGTGTCGGTCATGATACTTTAATCGGTGGCGCAGGTCGCGATATCTTAATCGGTGGTAAAGGTAACGACTTTTTAGATGGAGGTCCGGGAAATGACCGCCTGAATGGTGGTCCCGGTAACGACACCCTCAACGGCGGTCCGGGTCGGGATATTCTCACTGGTGGTCCTGGTGCTGATGTCTTTGTGTTCCAGTTTGGAGAATCGAGGGTAGCTGCTCCTGACCGGATTACCGATTTTGAAATCGGTACTGATAAAATTGACCTGCTGAACCGACGCGGACGCGATATCGGTGCCCCAGATAATTTTACCCGCGCTCGAAATAACAATGCTCCTACCTTGCGTAGGCTTGTTAATCAGGTATTTCGTAATGCTGATGGCGGACAACCCGGACAACAAGAATTAGCACCTAATAGCGCCGTATTCGTCAGAGCAACTAATCCCGATATTCGCGGTACTTATTTGGTCATTAATGATAATGTTCCTGGTTTTCAGCCTCAGAATGATTTGGTGATTAATATCACTGGATATACTGGAGATTTACCGGGGTTCGGCGAGATTCCGCTTGAGGATTTCTTTGTGATTTAATTGTTCCGCTTGGGGGATAATTTCTATCCCCTCAAGTTCCTGGTTATATCCAGGTGGGGTGGAATTTCGGTTCCGCCCTGCTGCTTAGATATTTTGGCAAAGATACCGATTATATAATTATCAGTCAAGTTCAGGGATTTGTCAATGAAAAATATCATTTCTTTTAATAATTTAAACGTTGACGTTATCTCTAAAAAAAATTATAATGGTTGTTATGGGAAAAGGCGATCGCCTTTACCATCTCATCTGGATGAAATATATATAACTACCAGGTAAAATATCATGGACAACACCCAAGAAGTATTAGATATTTGGTGGCTGGACTCCCTGGAATCTCTGAATCCCCTACCAGCACTGGGATTCATTGGGGATGTATCGGTCGAACCACTGACAGCAGCAGCAGAAATACAGACGGCATTAACTAAGGTTAATCAACAATTAACAGAGTTTGTCGCCTCGGCTAGTTTTGCAGCCGATTTACAAACCGCTTTCGGTGCATATACGGATGTGGAATTGGGTAAAACTATTATAGAGGCTTTGGGAGACGGTAGCCAACTCCCAGAGATGATAGTAGTTTCAGCGGAGTTGATGAATGGTGTTAATGGCGGTTTTGACTCCCTCACGGGTACGGTGTATTTATCTGATGCCGTAATTAACAGTGAGAAACTGGTGGATGTTGTTACCGAAGAATTCGGACATTATCTCGACTCCCAATTGAACGAAATCGACTCCCCTGGAGATGAGGGAGAGTTATTTATGCGCCTGGTGAATGGGGAAGTGTTGAGTGAAGCTGATATCACCCTGTTAAAAAATCAAGATGATGTTGTAAATATTCTGGGTGGTTTGGTGCAAGTAGAGGCGAGTCAGGATGTTTCTTTTAGTGAGGCTACTAACTTCGATGTTGGCAGTTCCCCTTATGCTATTACTGTAGGGGACTTCAACCGAAACAGAAAGCTAGATTTAGCTGTAGCCAACTACTCTGGTAGTAACGTCTCACTATTATTAGGAAAGGGAGATGGCACTTTTGATTTGAGTGATACTAATTTGACTGTGGTGGATTATCCTACGCTGATTGCGGCGGGAGATTTGAATGCCGATCGCAATTTAGACTTAGTAGTTATGAATCAAAGCACGAGTTCTAATAACTATACAGTGTTAGAAGGCATTGGTTCTGCCAGCTTCTTTGGGGACAACTTTAACACCGGAAGCGAGTCGGGTGCGGGTGACTTTTTACTGGTAGACTTAGATGGCGATCGCAATTTAGACTTAGTAGTTATGAATGAAAGTTGGAGTTATTCTGACCAGATATCAGTGCTATTAGGAATTGGTAATGGTACCTTTAGCAATGCCACCAACTTTAATTCTGGTGAGGCCTATCCTTATGTCATTGCAGTGGGAGACTTTAACGGAAACCGGAAGTTAGATTTAGCAGTAGCAAATGGTTGGAGTGGCGCATCAGTCCTATTAGGAGACGGAAATGGTGGCTTTGGTGAGGCTACCATGGTTGATACTGGAGGTCCTGCTTATGACATTGCAGTGGGAGACTTCAACAATGATGGTAATTTAGATTTGGTAGTGACCGACCACAGCAGTCAAGCATGGATGTTATTAGGAAGGGGAGATGGTACTTTTAGGAACTCTGTTGGTTTTCCGGCTGGAAGTTCTCCTAAAGCCATGGCGGTGGGAGACTTCAACCTTGACGGGAATTTAGATCTGGCAGTGGTCAACTCTTCCTGGGATGGTCAAGTATCAGTATTATTAGGCAGAGGTAATGGTACTTTTATGAGTCCTGTTAGTTTTGCTGTCGGTAGGTCTCCTCGGGATATTGCCGTCGGTGACTTTAACGGTAACGGACTCGATGATTTGGCGGTAGTAAATGGGTCTGGTAATAACGTATCTATCCTCCTCAATACCACATTATCTGGTAGCCCTATTAAACCCAATATTACCATCAGAGATACCAATGTCAAAGAAGGCGATAGTGGTCAGACAAATGCTCGTTTTGTGGTGACATTAGATAATCCTAGCAGTGAGAGAGTAACAGTTAATTATGCTACCGCTGATGGTACGGCTACCCTGAGTGACCGAGACTATCGACACACCACCGGAAGGCTGATATTTAGCCCCGGTCAAACCCGCCAAGTCATTAATGTTCCCGTGTTGGGAGATACCAAAGTCGAACCCGATGAAACCTTTACGGTGAACCTGAGTAACCCTGAAAATGCAGAATTAGCAAGGCGACGCGCTACCGGAACTATTCTGAATGACGATGATGATGATTTGCCGCAAATCACCATTGCAGACACGGAAATCACAGAAGGAAATAGTGGTCAGACTAATGCGAGTTTTGTGGTAACATTAGATAATCCTAGCAGTGAAAGGGTAGTGGTTAATTATGCTACCGCTGACGGTACAGCCACTGTCAGGGACCGAGACTATCGAGAAACCACCGGACAACTAATATTTAGGCCCGGTCAAACCCGCCAAGTTATTAATGTTCCCGTGTTTGGAGATACCAAAGTCGAACCTGATGAAACCTTTACCGTCAACCTGAGTAACCCTCGAAATGCGGCATTAGCAAGGCGACGTGCTACCGGAACTATTCTGAATGATGATTATAATGATTTGCCGACAATCACCATTGCAGACACGGAAATTATAGAAGGAAATAGCGATCGCACCAATGCTCGTTTTGTGGTGAGATTGGATAGCCCTAGCAGTGAAAGGGTAGTGGTTAATTATGCTACCGCTGATGGTACGGCTACCGCTGGGGAAGACTATCGACGCACGAGGGGAAGGCTGGTATTTCGCCCCGGTCAAACCCGCCAAGTCATTAATGTTCCCGTGTTTGGGGATACGGAAGTCGAACCCGATGAAACCTTTAGGGTCAACCTGAGTAACCCTCAAAATGCGGCATTAGGACGGCGACGTGCTACCGGAACTATTCTGAATGATGATTCCCAGGGGGGTAATGACGATCGCTTTTCTAATGCGGTAAACCTGCGTACACTCACCGGAGAAATTGTCAGGAATGACCGCATTGGCTATGTAGTAGGAGGCGATCGCAATACCGATGACTATTACCGCTTTGACCTCAATCGTGAAGGTACTGTGAGAATCAACCTTGATGACCTATTTGCCAATGCTAACCTGCAATTGTTGGGTAGTGATGGTGAGTTGATATCCCAGTCTAATAATCTAGGTAAAAACCCCGAAACTATCACCGCTAGAAGACTTGAAACCGGAACTTATTATGTGCGGGTATTTCCCCACCTGGCGGCACGGACTGAATACAGATTGAGTATTGACTTGGTTTAGTTAAATGATGTGGGGTGGGGATGTTTAACCCCACCTCCTCACCGCCAACCCTAGAAATGGGGGTGGGGGGTGAAAACCCCTATATATAGGGCGGCACGGATTTCCATTCTTTAATGGTAAGTCAAGTCATCGGATTTGTCAAGGGGTAAAAGTGGGTTTTTTGGGCTGTGAAAAAACCGTGATTTTTGGCGATCGCTTTCAAGCTGTGGGGGTTGACATTATATGTTAGAGAGAATAGAATGGTCATGGTGGGGGAATGTGAGGACAGATACTATTTGATAGATTGGCTTGGCTATCTATGCAAAAAAACCAGGTGAAATATTATGGAAAATACCAGAGAAATCTTATCGGCTATAATGCCCGAACCATCGGATTATCCGAATCCCCTACCCCCGGTGGGATTCAGCGGTGATGGGTCGGTAAATCCACTGACAGCAGCAGCCCAAATCGAGGCGGCATTAACTCAGGTTAACCAACAATTAACAGAGTTTGTCGCCTCCGCCAATTTTCAGGGAGATTTACAAACCGCTTTCGGTGCATATACGGATGTGGAATTAGGAGCAACTATTATTGAGGCTTTGACTCAGGGAGAGACACCACATCTGAAAGTTCTTTCCGCCAGAGCCATGAATGGTGCGGATGGCGCTTTTGACTCGGTGACGGGTACGGTGTATTTATCGGATGCGATAATTCACAGTGAGAAACTGGTGGATGTGATAACCGAAGAATTTGGGCATTATATAGACTCCCAATTAAACGAAATCGACTCCCCAGGAGATGAGGGTGAGTTATTTATGCGCCTGGTGAATGGGGAAGCCTTGACAGAAGCAGATATCACTGAGTTAAGGAGTCAGAATGATTGGGGTTTCATCTGGGTAGAAGGAGAACCCGTAGCAGTACAGATGTCAGGGTCGCCAGAGTTCGCCTGGACGCGCCTGTTGGGCAGTGGTGAGAGGGACGAGGCTCGTGCCCTGACCACCGGTAGTGATGGCTCGATTTATGTGGCGGGCACGACTTGGGGCGACCTAGATGGACAAACCAATAGTGGTAGCAGTGATGTCTTTATCACCAAGTATCAGCCTGATGGCACTAAAGACTGGACGCGCCTGTTGGGAACCTGGTGGGAGGACTGGGCTCGTGCCCTGACCACCGGTAGTGATGGGTCTATTTATGTGGCGGGCTTGACTTGGGGCGACCTAGATGGACAAACCCATAGTGGTCGTGGCAGTGATGCCTTTATCACCAAGTACCAACCTGATGGTACTAAAGACTGGACGCGCCTGTTGGGAGCCAGTAGTTGGGACGAGGCATCAGCCCTGACCACCGGTAGTGATGGCTCGATTTATGTGGCGGGCTGGACTGGGGGCGACCTAGATGGACAAACCCTTAGTGGTGACTGGGATGCCTTTATTACCAAGTACCAACCTGATGGCACTAAGGACTGGACGCGCCTGTTGGGAAGCCGTAGAGGGAGCAAGGCATCAGCCCTGACCACCGGTAGTGATGGCTCGATTTATGTGGCGGGTAGGACTGAGAGCGACCTAGATGGACAAACCAATAGTGGTCGTGTTGATGCCTTTATCACTAAGTATCAGCCTGATGGCACTAAAGACTGGACGCGCCTGCTGGGAAGCCGGAATTTTGACGAGGCATCAGCCCTGACCACCGGTAGTGATGGCTCGATTTATGTGGCGGGTAGGACTTGGGGCCACCTAGGTGGACAAAGAAATAGTGGTCGCGGTGATGGCTTTATCACCAAGTATCAGCCTGATGGCACTAAAGACTGGACGCGCCTGTTGGGAAGCGGTGAGACTGACGAGGCTAGTGCCCTGACCACCGGTAGTGATGGCTCGATTTATGTGGCGGGCACGACTGATGGCAACCTAGATGGACAAACCAATAGTGGTGGCTGGCATCCTGATGCCTTTATCACCAAGTATCAGCCTGATGGAAGTAAAGACTGGACGCGCCTGTTGGAAACCAGGGGTTGGGACAAGGCCCATGCCCTGACCACCGGTAGTGATGGCTCGATTTATGTGGCGGGTGGGACTACGGGCAACCTAGGTGGACAAAGAAATAGTGGTCGCGGTGATGGCTTTATCAGCAAGTTAATTATTGCTGATGAGGAGGATGAGGATTTACCGCAAATCTCTATCAGAGACACCCAGGTAAAAGAGGGAGATAGTGGTCGCACCAATGCTCGTTTTTTGGTGAGATTAGATAGCCCTAGCAGTGAGATAGTGACAGTTCGTTATGCTACCGCTAACGGTACAGCTACCGCTGGAGAAGACTATCGACAAACCACAGGAAGGCTGATATTTCAACCCGGTGAAACCCGCCAATTTATCAATGTTCCCGTGTTTGGAGATACTAACATAGAACCGGATGAAACCTTTACCGTCAACCTCCGTAGACCTCAAAATGCGGAATTAGCCAGGGCACAAGCTACCGGAACTATTATCAATGATGATTTCCCGCAAATCACCATTGCAGACACGGAAATTATAGAAGGAGATAGTGGTCAGAAAAATGCTCGTTTTGTGGTGACATTAGATAATCCTAGCCCTGAGAGAGTAACAGTTAATTATGCCACCGCTGATGGTACGGCTACCGCTGGGGAAGACTATGAACGCACGACGGGAAGGCTGATATTTAGGCCCGGTCAAACCCGCCAAGTCATTACTGTTCCGGTGTTTGGGGATACGGAAGTCGAACCGGATGAAACCTTTATGGTGAACCTCCGTAGACCTCAAAATGCCCAATTAGCCAGGGCACAAGCTATCGGAACTATTATCAATGACGATGATGATGATTTACCGCAAATCACCATTGCAGACACGGAAATTATAGAAGGCGATAGTGGTCAGACTAATGCTCGTTTTGTGGTGACATTAGATAATCCTAGCAGTGAGAGGGTAGTGGTTAATTATGCCACGGCTGATGGTACGGCTACCGCTGGGGAAGACTATGAACGCACGACGGGAAGGCTGATATTTAGGCCCGGTCAAACCCGCCAAGTCATTACTGTTCCGGTGTTTGGGGATACGGAAGTCGAACCGGATGAAACCTTTACGGTGAACCTCCGTAGACCTCAAAATGCGGAATTAGCCAGGGCACAAGCTATCGGAATTATTCTGAATGATGATTTACCCGATTATAGTGGCTTTGTCAGCAAGTTATATTATTCCTGATGATGATTATGTATCGTGATTTCCTGCCTATAACAATTGTAGACACGGAAATCAGAAAAGGCGATCGCACTAATGCTGGTTTGGTGGTGACATTAGATAATCCTAGCAGTGCAGGGGGGGAGAGCGACCAGTCAAACGGTATTGCATGATTACTGAAAGGGCTGTGAATTTTCTGGGGTGGGGATGTTTAACCCCACCTCCTCACCGCCTAGCAATAGGGGTGGGGGGTGAAAACCCCTATATATAGGGCGGCACGGATTACCATTCTTTAATGGTAAGTCAAGTTGGGGGATTTGTCAAGGGGGAAAAGTGGGTTTTTTGGCTGTGAAAAAACCGTGATTTTTGAGGTGCGATCGCTTTCAAACTGTAGGGGTTGACATCATCTGTGAGCGACCATAGAATGGTCATGGTGGGGGAATGTCAGGCCAGATACTATTTTGGCGAGTTATGCAAAAAAACCAGGTGAAATATTATGGAAAATACCAGAGAAATCTTATCGGCTATAATGCCCGAACCATCGGATTATCCGAATCCCCTACCCCCGGTGGGATTCAGCGGTGATGGGTCGGTAAATCCACTGACAGCAGCAGCACAAATCGAGGCGGCATTAACTCAGGTTAACCAACAATTAACAGAGTTTGTCGCCTCCGCGAATTTTCAGAAGGATTTACAAACGGCGTTCGGTGCATCTACGGATGTGGAATTAGGGGCAACTATTATTGAGGCTTTGACTCAGGGAGAAACACCAAATCTGAAAGTTCTTTCCGCTACATCGATGAATGGTGCGGATGGTGCTTTTGATTCCCTGACGGGTACGGTGTATTTATCGGATGCGATAATTCACAGTGAGAAACTCGTGGATGTGATAACGGAGGAATTTGGGCATTATATAGACTCCCAATTAAACGAAATCGACTCCCCAGGAGATGAGGGTGAGTTATTTATGCGGTTAGTGAATGGGGAAGCCTTGACAGAAGCAGATATCACCGGGTTAAGAAATCAGAATGATTGGGGTTTCATCTGGGTAGAAGGAGAACCCGTAGCAGTACAGATGTCAGGGTCGCCAGAGGTAGACTGGACGCGCCTGTTGGGAACCAACAATAATGATAGCATCATGGGTAGGCTAATACGAGGTACTGATGGCAATGATACCCTGGTTGCTAGGTCTGGGGATACCCTAGAGGCTTTAGCAGGGAACAACAGTTTCAGCATCTCCGCATATAGTTTCACCGGGAATGTATTTCGCGGTGGTGACGGAGATGATAGATACATGATTCGCTATGGTGGTTTTGGAATACCTCAAGCTGGTAGTCGCATCGAAGACAGTGGCGGACAAGATACCCTCAGCATCGAAAGTAGTTTTAGACCAGGAATTCCCATTGACCTAAATTTAAATGGATTTTTACCAAGAGTAGTGGGGGTAGCGCGACAAGGCCAAAATCTGCTACTAGACCTCAATCGAGATGGTGAATTTTCCCCTGAAGATGATTTAGTAGTGGTAGACTTTTTCAACGCTGCTGGTACTGGTGCGGGGACAGGTTTTATTGAAACCGTAAATGACTTACCGGGACAACAGATAATTAACCAAGTTCCGGTTCTGGGTAGTGACACGGTAACTGATAGCCCTAATATTATCACTGGTACAGATGGTGATGATACCCTGTTCGGAACCAACAATAATGATAGCATCCTCGGTCTGGGGGGGAATGATGACATTTTTAGTTCCGGTAAAGGTAATGATACCCTCCTCGGTGGTCCGGGAAATGATACTCTCGTTGGTGGCTTGGGGGATGATTTCCTGCGCGGCGGTCCGGGAAATGATAGTTTAGTGGCTGGTGCGGGAAACAATAGGCTTTTCGGCGATGGTGGTAATGATACCCTGGTTGGTAGTTTTCTGGGTGAAAATACCCTTAGTGGAGGTGCTGGGAATGACTCAATTGTGGGTTATGAAAATGATCTGGTCTTAGGAGACTCTGGTAACAATGTTCTGATTGCTGCATCTTCAAATGTAACTCTTGAAGGTGGTTCGGGTAATGATACTCTCAGAATCTCCACATATAGTTTCACCGGGAATGTATTTCGCGGTGGTGACGGAGATGATAGATACATGATTAGCTATGGTGGTTTTGGAATACCTCAAGCTGGTAGTCGCATCGAAGACAGTGGCGGACAAGATACCCTCAGCATCGAAAGTAGTTTTAGACCAGGAATTCCCATTGACCTAAATTTAAATGGATTTTTACCAAGAGTAGTGGGGGTAGCGCGACAAGGCCAAAATCTGCTACTAGACCTCAATCGAGATGGTGAATTTTCCCCTGAAGATGATTTAGTAGTGGTAGACTTTTTCAACGCTGCTGGTACTGGTGCGGGGACAGGTTTTATTGAAACCGTAAATGACTTACCGGGACAACAGATAATTAACCAAGTTCCGGTTCTGGGTAGTGACACGGTAATCTCTATTGCAGACACTCAGCTAAAAGAAGGCGATCGCGGTCAGAAAAATGCTCGTTTTGTCGTCACATTAGATAATCCTAGCCCGGAGAGGGTAACAGTTAATTATGCTACCGCTGATGGTACAGCTACGCTCAGAGACCGAGACTATCGACGCACCACCGGAAGGCTGATATTTCAACCCGGTCAAACCCGCCAATTTATTGATGTTCCCGTGTTTGGGGATACTAAAGTCGAACCTGATGAAACCTTTACGGTCAACCTGAGTAGACCTCAAAATGCGGAATTAGGAAGGCGACGTGCTACGGGAACTATTCTGAATGATGATTTCCCCCAAATATCTATCAGAGACACCCAGTTAAAAGAAGGCGATCGCGGTCAGAAAAATGCTCGTTTTGTCGTCACATTAGATAATCCTAGCCCGGAGAGGGTAACAGTTAATTATGCTACCGCTGATGGTACAGCTACGCTCAGAGACCGAGACTATCGACGCACCACCGGAAGGCTGATATTTCAACCCGGTCAAACCCGCCAATTTATTGATGTTCCCGTGTTTGGGGATACTAAAGTCGAACCTGATGAAACCTTTACGGTCAACCTGAGTAGACCTCAAAATGCGGAATTAGGAAGGCGACGTGCTACGGGAACTATTCTGAATGATGATTTCCCCCAAATATCTATCAGAGACACCCAGTTAAAAGAAGGCGATCGCGGTCAGAAAAATGCTCGTTTTGTCGTCACATTAGATAATCCTAGCCCGGAGAGGGTAACAGTTAATTATGCTACCGCTGACGGTACAGCTACGGTCAGAGACCGAGACTATCGACGCACCACGGGAAGGCTGGTATTTCAACCCGGTCAAACCCGCCAATTTATTGATGTTCCCGTGTTTGGGGATACTAAAGTCGAACCTGATGAAACCTTTACCGTCAACCTGAGTAGACCTCAAAATGCGGAATTAGGAAGGCGACGTGCTACCGGAACTATTCGGAATGATGATTTACGCCAAGATACGGAAATCATAGAAGACGATCGCTTTCCTAATGCGGTAAACCTGGGTAGACTCACCGGAGAAATTGTCAGGAATGACCGCATTGGTTTTGCATCAGCAGGCGATCGCAATACCGAGGACTATTACCGCTTTAACCTCAATCGTGAAGGTACTGTTCAAGTGGTTTTGGATGACCTATTTCAAAATGCTAACCTGCAATTGTTGGGTAGTAGAGGGGAGATAATTAATCAATCCAGAAACCCTGGTATTGATCCAGAAATGATCACCCAACGAAGACTTGAACCCGGAACTTATTATGTCAAGGTATTTCCCCACCTGGCTGCACGCACTCCATACAGGTTAAGCATTGACTTGGTTTAGTCGCCTTTCCACCCACCTACTCACCGCCACCCTAGAAATTGGGGTGGGGGGTGAAAACCCCTATATATATGCCGGCACAGATTCCCATTCTCTAATAGTAAGTCAAGTCAGCAGATTTGTCAAGGGGGAAATCGGTTAAAAAAAATTAAACTATTGACGTTATATATAAGTAAAATTACAATGGTTATTGTGGGAAAATCCAACCTACAGCATCGAGCATCTCATGTCTGATATGTAGGCCCATCTACCAGGTGAAATATTATGGAAAATACTAGGGAAATGTTAGTGGCGATCGCGCCGGAACCATCGGATTATCCGAATCCCCTACCCCCACTGGGATTCAGCGGTGATGGGTCGGTAAATCCACTGACAGCAGCAGCACAAATTGAGGCGGCATTAACTCAGGTTAACCAACAATTAACTGAGTTTGTCGCCTCCGCGAATTTTCAGGAGGATTTACAAACCGCTTTCGGTGAATATACGGATGTGGAATTAGGAGCAACTATTATTGAGGCTTTGACTCAGGGAGAAACACCAGAGATGATGGTGCTTTCCGCTACATCGATGAATGGTGCGGATGGTGCTTTTGACTCTTTGACGGGTACGGTGTATTTATCGGATGCCATAATTCACAGTGAGAAACTGGTGGATGTGATCACCGAGGAATTTGGGCATTATCTAGACTCCCAATTAAACGAAATCGACTCCCCAGGAGATGAGGGTGAGTTATTTATGCGCCTGGTGAATGGGGAAGCCTTGACAGAAGCTGATATCACCGGGTTAAGGAATAAGGATGATTGGGGGTTAATCTGGGTCGAGGGAGAACCGGTAGCAGTACAGATGGCTTATGACACCATGAGAAATGCGTTAAATGTCGGTGTCATCGAATCTGGAGAGAAGGTGATTAGCGATCGCATTGGTTTTGGACAAGGACGCAGACGAGATCGCAACGACTACTACAGATTTACCATCAGTGAGGACAGCGAGTTTAACCTGACCCTGGACGGACTCAGGGCTAATGCTAACGTCCAAATCCTAAATAGCAGGGGTTCGGTACTATTTCGGTCTACCAACCCAGGTCGCCGACCGGAAAAAATTAGCACCGATTTAGAGCCGGGTGATTATTTTGTGCGGGTGTTCCCGGTAGGTAACGCCAGAACCCCATATCGCCTGGCTATGAATGCTGACCCTATCACCATCAAAGAGGACGACAGCAAACCTGGTATATCTTTGGGGAGGCTTACGGAAGCGACTCCTATTAATCAAACTGGGGATGTTGGTTTCGGCACAGGTCGGCGACGGGACATTCAGGACTGGTACAATTTTACCCTGCCAGTAGACAGCGATGTTAACTTGACCCTAGACCGACTGAGAGCAAATCTTGATGTAGAGATTTACGATGAACGTGGCTCGTCAGTGGCGCAGGGTACAAACCGAGGTCGCCGACCGGAAAAAATTGAACTCGAAGGACTCGAAGCGGGAACCTACCATGTAAAAGTTACCCCGGTGGGTAATGCCCGGAGTAACTACCGGTTGGGTATCACTGCAGCTACTGCTTACATTGGTGAATATGATACCCCAGAAGATGCCTTCAATTTAGGCAGGATCCTTCCTGACGAGGAAGCCAAAACCTTTAACGACCGTGTAGGTTTCACCGAGGGTCGTTCCGGTCGCGACCAACGAGACTGGGTGCGCTTTCAACTAGCTGAAAATGGTTTTGTTGATATCAACCTGACTGACTTGAGTCAGGATATCAATATGCGTTTGTACGACGGTGATGCTAAAAGCCTTCTGGAAACAGCCAATGAAAAGGGTCGTGTTAACGAGAATATTAGCACCGATTTAAAAGCTGGTGTTTACTATGTGGAAATATTCCCCAATGGTACTGCTAGGAGCGAATACCGACTCAGTGTTAATAGTGATATCAACCCACCCATTAAAGAGTTCTTAGTCGGCGACCTGTTTTCCCTAACAGACAATATGTACACCAACAGCGATCGCATTGGTTTTACTAGCAGCGATATTCGCAACACCGTCGATCGCTACCACTTCAATATCAGCCGGGACAGCGAAGTAGATATTAGCCTAACCGGACTGCGGGAAAATGCCAACATTGAGCTACGAGAGGCTAACGGTAGCCTGATGTTTGCGTCCACCAACTTGGGTATACAGTCAGAACAGATTAGCCAATTTCTCCCCAGAGGAACCTATTCTCTCAATGTGATTCCGGCGGGTACTGCCAAAACTATCTATAACCTGGATATTATGGCGATCAATTAGGAAGAGGTGCGTCAGTTGCTAATTATCCGGTGATTATTGCTATGGCTCGCCTCTGACGCACTCCCCGAACCCAAAACCTTAGCCTGTCGGTGAGGGGTGGGGGCTCGGAAAATGCCCATATATGTCGGCACGGATTCCCATTCTCTAATGGTAAGTCAAGTCGGGGGATTTGTCAAGGGGTAAAAGTGGGTTTTTTTGCTGTGAGAAAACCGTGATTTTTGAGGTGCGATCGCTTTGAGGTGGGAGGTGAAAACCCCTATATATAGGGCGGCACGGATTACCATTCTTTAATGGTAAGTCAAGTCGGGGGATTTGTCAAGGGGTAAAAGTGGGTTTTTTGGGCTGTGAAAAAACCGTGATTTTTGAGGTGCGATCGCTTTCAAGCTGTAGGGGTTGACATCATCTGTGAGCGACCATAGAATGGTCATGGTGGGGGAATGTCAGGCCAGATACTATTTGATGGGTTGGCGAGTTATGCAAAAAAACCAGGTGAAATATTATGGAAAATACCAGAGAAATATTATCGGCTATAATGCCAGAACCATCGGATTATCCGAATCCCCTACCCCCGGTGGGATTCAGCGGTGATGGGTCGGTAAATCCACTGACAGCAGCAGCACAAATCGAGGCGGCATTAACTCAGGTTAACCAACAATTAACAGAGTTTGTCGCCTCGGCGAATTTTCAGGAGGATTTACAAACGGCTTTCGGTGAATATACGGATGTGGAATTAGGAGCAACTATTATTGAGGCTTTGACTCAGGGAGAAACACCAAATCTGAAAGTTCTTTCCGCTACATCGATGAATGGTGCGGATGGCGCTTTTGATTCCCTGACGGGTACGGTGTATTTATCGGATGCGATAATTCACAGTGAGAAACTCGTGGATGTGATAACCGAGGAATTTGGGCATTATATAGACTCCCAATTAAACGAAATCGACTCCCCAGGAGATGAGGGTGAGTTATTTATGCGGTTAGTGAATGGGGAAGCGTTGACAGAAGCAGATATCACCGGGTTAAGAAATCAGAATGATTGGGGTTTCATCTGGGTAGAAGGAGAACCGGTAGCAGTACAGATGTCAGGGTCGCCAGAGTTCGCCTGGACGCGCCTGTTGGGAAGTGGTGAGAGGGACGTTGCTAATGCCCTGACCACGGGTAGAGATGGGTCGATTTATGTGGCGGGCTATACTTCCGGCAACCTAGATGGACAGGCTAATAGCGGTGGCGCTGATGCCTTTATCACCAAGTATCAGCCTGATGGTACTAAAGCCTGGACGCGCCTGTTGGGAACCGAGTGGAGTGACGGGGCTACTGCCCTGACCACCGGTAGTGATGGGTCGATTTATGTGGCGGGCTTGACTGGGGGCGACCTAGATGGACAAAGAAATAGCGGTTGGGTGGATGCCTTTATCACCAAGTATCACCCTGATGGTACTAAAGACTGGACGCGCCTGTTGGGAACCAGTAGGAGTGACGAGGCTTATGCCCTGACCACCGGTAGGGATGGGTCGATTTATGTGGCGGGCGTGACTTATGGCAACCTAGATGGACAAAGAAATAGTGGTGGCAGTGATGCCTTTATCACCAGGTTTCAGCCCAATGGCACTAAAGACTGGACGCGCCTGTTGGGAACCAGTGAGACTGACTGGGCTAGTGCCCTGACCACCGGTAGAGATGGGTCTATTTATGTGGCGGGTAGGACTCAGGGCGACCTAGATGGACAAACCAATAGTGGTAGCAGTGATGCCTTTATCACCAGGTTTCAGCCCAATGGCACTAAAGACTGGACGCGCCTGTTGGGAACCTCGGTGAGGGACGGGGGTCAGACCCTGACCACCGGTAGTGATGGGTCGATTTATGTGGCGGGCTGGACTCAGGGCAACCTAGATGGACAAACCAATAGTGGTGGCGGTGATGCCTTTATTACCAAGTATCAGCCCAATGGCACTAAAGACTGGACGCGCCTATTGGGAACCAGGGGTTGGGGCGAGGCTCGTGCCCTGACCACCGGTAGTGATGGGTCTATTTATGTGGCGGGCTATATTTATGGCGACCTAGATGGACAAACCAATAGTGGTAACGAGGATGCCTTTATCACCAGGTTTCAGCCTGATGGCACTAAAGACTGGACGCGCCTGTTGGGAACCAGTAATCGGGACGAGGCTAATGCCCTGACCACCGGTAGTGATGGGTCTATTTATGTGGCGGGCTGGACTTCGGGCAACCTAGATGGACAAAGAAATAGTGGTAGCAGGGATGCCTTTATCAGCAAGTTAATTGTTGATGAGGATGATTTCCCGCAAATCTCTATCAGAGACACCCAGGTAAAAGAAGGCGATCGCGATCGCACCAATGCTCGTTTTGTGGTCACATTAGATAATCCTAGCCCGGAGAGGGTAGTGGTTAATTATGCTACCGCTGACGGTACAGCTACCCTCAGAGACCGAGACTATCGACGCACCAGCGGAAGGCTGGTATTTCGCCCCGGTCAAACCCGCCAATTTATTGATGTTCCGGTGTTTGGGGATACTAAAGTCGAACCTGATGAAACCTTTACCGTCAACCTCAGTAACCCTCAAAATGCGGAATTAGGAAGGCGACGTGCTATCGGAACTATTATCAATGATGATTTCCCCCAAATCTCTATCAGAGATACGGAAATCACAGAAGGCGATCGCGGTCAGACTAATGCTCGTTTTGTGGTGACATTAGATAATCCTAGTAGTCAGAGGGTAACAGTTAATTATGCTACCGCTGACGGTACAGCTACCCTCAGAGACCGAGACTATCGACGCACCACCGGAAGGCTGGTATTTCAACCCGGTCAAACTCGCCAATTTATTGATGTTCCGGTGTTTGGGGATACTAAAGTCGAACCTGATGAAACCTTTACCGTCAACCTGAGTAACCCTCAAAATGCCGAATTAGGAAGGCGACGTGCTACGGGAACTATTCTGAATGATGATATTATAGTGCCCCAAATTACGATCGCAGACACTCAGGTAAAAGAAGGCGATCGCGGTCAGACTAATGCTCGTTTTGTGGTGACATTAGATAATCCTAGCAGTCAGAGGGTAGTGGTTAATTATGATACGGCTGACGGTACAGCTACGCTCAGAGACCGAGACTATCGACGCACCAGCGGAAGGCTGGTATTTCAACCCGGTCAAACCCGCCAATTTATTGATGTTCCGGTGTTTGGGGATACTAAAATCGAACCTGATGAAACCTTTACCGTCAACCTCAGTAACCCTCAAAATGCCGAATTAGGAAGGCGACGTGCTATCGGAACTATTATCAATGATGATTTCCCCCAAGATACGGAAATCACAGAAGACGATCGCTTCTCTAATGCGGTAAACCTGGGTAGACTCACTGGAGAAATTGTCAAGAATGACGAAATTGGTTTTAACGAAGGAGGCGATCGCAATACCGAGGACTATTACCGCTTTCTCCTCAATCGTGAAGGGACTTTTCAAGTGGTTTTGGATGACCTATTTCAAAATGCTAACCTGCAATTGTTGGGTAGTACAGGGGAGATAATTAATCAATCCAGAAACCCTGGTACTCAGCGGGAAATTATCACCGAACGAAGACTAGAACCGGGAACTTATTATGTCAAGGTATTTCCCCACCTGGCGGCACGCACTACCTACAGGTTAAGTCTTAACTTAATTTAGTCGCTTTTCCACCCACCTACTCACCACCAACCCTAGCAATAGGGGGGTGAGGGGTGAAAACCCCTATATATAGGGCGGCACGGATTTCCATTCTCTAATGGTAAGTCAAGTCGGGGGATTTGTCAAGGGGTAAAAGTGGGTTTTTTGGCTGTGAAAAAACGGTGCTTTTTGAGGTGCGATCGCTTTGAGGTGGGAGGTGAAAAACCTTATATATAGGGCGGCACGGATTACCATTCTTTAATGGTAAGTCAAGTTGGGGGATTTGTCAAGGGGGAAAAGTGGGTTTTTTGGCTGTGAAAAAACCGTGCTTTTTGAGGTGCGATCGCTTGGAAGGGGTGGGGGGTTGACATCATCTGTGAGCGACCATAGAATGGTCATGGTGGGAAGATGTTACGTTACCTACAGCCTCTCGCATCTCAGCGCTCTGCGATGTATGAGAATAAACCAGGTGAAATATTATGGAAAATACCAGGGAAATATTAGTGGCGATCGCGCCGGAACCATCGGATTATCCGAATCCCCTACCAGCACTGGGATTCATTGGGGATGTGTCCGTCGAACCACTGACAGCAGCAGCACAAATCGAGGCGGCATTAACTCAGGTTAACCAACAATTAACTGAGTTTGTCGCCTCCGCGAATTTTCAGGGGGATTTACAAACCGCTTTCGGTGCATATACGGATGTGGAATTAGGAGCAACTATTATTGAGGCTTTGACTCAGGGAGAAACACCAGAGATGATAGTAGTGTCATCAGACCTAATGAATGGTGTTAATGGCGGTTTTGACTCTCTGACGGGTACGGTATATTTATCGGATGCGATAATTCACAGTGAGAAACTCGTGGATGTGATAACGGAGGAATTTGGGCATTATATAGACTCCCAATTAAACGAAATCGACTGCCCAGGAGATGAGGGTGAGTTATTTATGCGCCTGGTGAATGGGGAGGTATTGAGTGAAGTTGATCTAACTTATTTGAGGAATAAAGATGACCGAGTAATGATTTTGGGTGGGTTGGTTGAGGTAGAAGCCAATCAAGATATTGTCATTGATAATCATGCCAACTTTTTACCGGAAATCTCTATAGCAGATACCGAAATACTGGAAGGCGATCGCGGTCGCAGTTTGGCGGAATTTAAGGTAACTCTCAACAGTCCGAGTAACCAAATCGTGAGAGTTAATTTTACTACGGCTGATGGCACGGCTACGGTGGCTGACCGTGACTATGAGCTAACTAACGGACGGTTAATTTTTCCGAGGGGTCAAACGGAAAGGGTGATCAGAGTTCCGGTGATTGGAGATACTAAAGTCGAACCGGATGAAACCTTTAGGGTAATCCTGAGTAACCCACAAAATGTGACTTTAGCTAATCGACAGGCTACGGGTACTATTCTTAATGATGATGTACCAGAAATCTCTATAGCAGATACCGAAATACTGGAAGGCGATCGCGGTCGCAGTTTGGCGGAATTTAAGGTAACTCTCAACAGTCCGAGTAACCAAATCGTGAGAGTTAATTTTACTACGGCTGATGGCACGGCTACGGTGGCTGACCGTGACTATGAGCTAACTAACGGACGGTTAATTTTTCCGAGGGGTCAAACGGAAAGGGTGATCAGAGTTCCGGTGATTGGAGATACTAAAGTCGAACCGGATGAAACCTTTAGGGTAATCCTGAGTAACCCACAAAATGTGACTTTAGCTAATCGACAGGCTACGGGTACTATTCTTAATGATGATGTACCAGAAATCTCTATAGCAGATACCGAAATACTGGAAGGCGATCGCGGTCGCAGTTTGGCGGAATTTAAGGTAACTCTCAACAGTCCGAGTAACCAAATCGTGAGAGTTAATTTTACTACGGCTGATGGCACGGCTACGGTGGCTGACCGTGACTATGAGCCAACTAGCGGAGAGCTAGTTTTTCGGAGGGGTCAAACGGAAAGGGTGATCAGAGTTCCGGTGATTGGAGATACCAAAGTCGAACCGGATGAAACCTTTAAGGTAATCCTCAGTGACCCACAAAATGCCGAGTTGGGTCGGGATAAAGCTACGGGTACTATTCTTAATGATGATGGACTCGTTAGTGCCAATATCTCCATTGCAGACACTCAGCTAAAAGAAGGCGATCGCGGTCGCAGTTTTGCGGAATTTAAGGTAACTCTCGACCGTCCCAGTGACCAAATCGTGAGAGTTAATTATACTACCGCTGATGGCACGGCTACCGTGGCTGACCGTGACTATGAGCCGACTAGCGGAGAGCTAGTTTTTCGGAGGGGTCAAACGGAAAGGGTGATCAGAGTTCCGGTGATTGGAGATACCAAAATCGAACCAGATGAAACCTTTAAGGTAATTCTCAGTAACCCACAAAATGCCGAGTTGGAACGGGGTGAAGCGATCGGCACTATTCTTGATGACGATGACCCAGAAATTAGTAAACCTCGTGTGATCCCCTTTGTGCTTGGCAACCTTACTGGTGATGAAATCGTTAGGACGAACCAAATCGGCTTTATTGAATCAGGAAAGCGTGATGTCAATGATTATTACAGCTTCAGACTGAATCGTACCGGTACTGTCACAATCAACCTTGATGACCTAGTGGCAAATGCTAACCTGGAATTGTTGGGTAGCCAGGGTGAGTTGATAGACCAATCTAATAATCCAGGTACTCAGGCAGAAACTATTGTGCAACGAGACCTTGAACCGGGAATTTACTATGTGCGGGTACATCCCCATGTTAGCGCTCGGACGAAGTACAGATTGAGTATTGAGTTGATTTAGTTAAATAATGTGGGTTGGGGTGATTTTTTAACCCCACCTACTCACCACCACCCCTTCCTAGAAATGGGGGTGAGGGGTGAAAACCCCTATATATAGGGCGGCACGGATTCCCATTCTCTAATGGTAAGTCAAGTTGGGGGATTTGTCAAGGGGTAAAAGTGGGTTTTTTGGCTGTGAAAAAACCGTGCTTTTTGAGGTGCGATCGCTTTGAGGTGGGGGGTGAAAAACCCTATATATAGGGCGGCACGGATTTCCATTCTTTAATGGTAAGTCAAGTCGGGGGATTTGTCAAGGGGTAAAAGTGGGTTTTTTGGCTGTGAAAAAACCGTGCTTTTTGAGGTGCGATCGCTTGGAAGGGGTGGGGGGTTGACATCATCTGTGAGCGACCATAGAATGGTCATGGTGGGAAGATGTTACGTTACCTACAGCCTCTCGCATCTCAGCGCTCTGCGATGTATGAGAATAAACCAGGTGAAATATTATGGAAAATACCAGGGAAATATTAGTGGCGATCGCGCCGGAACCATCGGATTATCCGAATCCCCTACCCCCATTGGGATTCAGCGGTGATGTGTCGGTAAATCCACTGACAGCAGCAGCCCAAATCGAGGCGGCATTAACTCAGGTTAACCAACAATTAACTGAGTTTGTCGCCTCCGCGAATTTTCAGGGGGATTTACAAACCGCTTTCGGTGCATATACGGATGTGGAATTAGGAGCAACTATTATTGAGGCTTTGAGTCAGGGAGAAACACCAGAGATGATGGTGCTTTCCGCTACATCGATGAATGGTGCGGATGGTGCTTTTGACTCTTTGACGGGTACGGTGTATTTATCGGATGCGATAATTCACAGTGAGAAACTGGTGGATGTGATCACCGAGGAATTTGGGCATTATCTAGACTCCCAATTAAACGAAATCGACTCCCCAGGAGATGAGGGTGAGTTATTTATGCGCCTGGTGAATGGGGAAGCCTTGACAGAAGCTGATATCACCGGGTTAAGGAATAAGGATGATTGGGGGTTAATCTGGGTCGAGGGAGAACCGGTAGCAGTACAGATGGCTTATGACACCATGAGAAATGCGTTAAATGTCGGTGTCATCGAATCTGGAGAGAAGGTGATTAGCGATCGCATTGGTTTTGGACAAGGACGCAGACGAGATCGCAACGACTACTACAGATTTACCATCAGTGAGGACAGCGAGTTTAACCTGACCCTGGACGGACTCAGGGCTAATGCTAACGTCCAAATCCTAAATAGCAGGGGTTCGGTACTATTTCGGTCTACCAACCCAGGTCGCCGACCGGAAAAAATTAGCACCGATTTAGAGCCGGGTGATTATTTTGTGCGGGTGTTCCCGGTAGGTAACGCCAGGACGGACTATCGCCTGGCTATGAGTGCTGACCCTATCACCATCGAAGACGACGACAGCAAACCTGGTATCACTTTGGGGCCAGTTACTGAAGCTAACCCTGTTAGTCAGACTGGAAATGTTGGTTCCGGTACAGGTCGGCAACGGGACACTCAGGACTGGTACAATTTCACCTTGCCAGTAAACAGCGATGTTAGCTTGACCCTAGACCGACTGAGAGCGAACCTTGATGTAGAGATTTACGATGAAGGCGGCGAGCGAGTAGAACGAGGTACAAACCCAGGTCGCCGAGCTGAAAAAATTGAACTGGAAGGACTCGAAGCGGGAACCTACTATGTAAAAGTTACCCCCGTGGGCAACGCCCGGAGTAACTACCGGTTGGGTATCACGGCAGCTACTGCTTTCATTGATGACTATGCCACTCCCGAAGAGGCTCTCGATTTCGGTAAGGTTGAACCAGGGGTCGATAACATCCCTTCCATTCGGAACAGTGTAGGTTTCACTCAGGGCCGTTCTGGTCGGGACGAACGAGACTGGGTACGCTTTGAACTAACTGAAAATGGTTCTGTTGATATCAACTTGACTAACTTGCGTCAGGATATCAATATGCGTTTGTACGACGGTGATGGTAAGACCCTTCTGCAAACAGCAGAGGAAAGGGGTCGTGCTAACGAAAATATTACCGATTTCTTAGATGCTGGTGTTTACTATGTGGAAGTATTCCCCAATGGCAATGCTCGCAGCGAATACCAGCTAAGTATCGAGCCTGCTCGGATCCCGCCGCCGCTGACCTTCGATGTGGGGAACCTGCTTTCCCTAGAAGGGGGTTACACCAACAGCGATCGCATTGGTTTTACTAGCAGCGGTATTCGTAACACGGTCGATCGCTACCAGTTCACTATCAGCAGGGACAGCGAAGTAGATATTAGCCTAACCGGACTGCGAGGAAATGCCAACATTCAGCTAAAAGATACCAACGGTAGTTTGTTTTTTAAATCAACCAATCCCGGCAACCAAGCAGAACAGATTAGCGGAGGACTCACAGCCGGAACCTATTATCTGGATGTGGTTCCCGTGGGTTATGCCAGAACCAACTATACCCTGGATATTAAGGCGATGACCGACTCGGTAGACCCAAAAATTACGATCGCAGACACTCAGGTAAAAGAAGGCGATCGCGGTCAGAAAAATGCTCGTTTTGTCGTCACATTAGATAATCCTAGCCCGGAGAGGGTAACAGTTAATTATGCTACCGCTGACGGTACAGCTACGGTCAGAGACCGAGACTATCGACGCACCACGGGAAGGCTGGTATTTCAACCCGGTCAAACCCGCCAATTTATTGATGTTCCCGTGTTTGGGGATACTAAAGTCGAACCTGATGAAACCTTTACCGTCAACCTGAGTAGACCTCAAAATGCGGAATTAGGAAGGCGACGTGCTATCGGAACTATTCTGAATGATGATTCCCCGGGGGGTAATAACCAACAACCTAAACCACCCGATAATGATATCTTCCCTAATGCAGTAAACCTGGGTAGACTCACTGAAGAAATTGTCAGGAATGACCGCATTGGCTATACAGTAGGAGGCGATCGCAATACCGACGACTATTACCGCTTTATCCTCAATCGTGAAGGGACTGTCCGAATTGACCTGGATGATCTATTTAAAGATGCTAACCTGCAATTGTTGGGTAGTGATGGTGAGTTGATATCCCAGTCTAATAATCCAGGTAAAAACCCCGAAACTATCACCGCTAGAAGACTTGAACCCGGAACTTATTATGTGCGGGTATTTCCCCACCTGGCTGCACGCACTGAATACAGATTGAGTATTGACTTGGTTTAGTTAAATGATGTGGGGTGCGGTGTTTAACCTCACCTCCTCACCAACAACCCCTTCCCAGAAATGGCGGTGGGGGGTGAAAACCCCTATATATAGGGCGGCACAGATTCCCATTCTCTAATGGTAAGTCAAGTCGGGGAATTTGTCAAGGGGTAAAAGTGGGTTTTTTTGCTGTGAGAAAACCGTGATTTTTGAGGTGCGATCGCTTTGAGGTGGGAGGTGAAAACCCCTATATATAGGGCGGCACAGATTCCCATTTTCTAATGGTAAGTCAAGTTGGGGAATTTGTCAAGGGGGAAAAGTGGGTTTTTTGGGGATGTGAGAAAACCGTGATTTTTGAGGTGCGATCGCTTGGAAGGGGTGGGGGGTTGACATCATCTGTGAGCGACCATAGAATGGTCATGGTGGGAAGATGTTACGTTACCTACAGCCTCTCGCATCTCAGCGCTCTGCGATGTATGAGAATAAACCAGGTGAAATATTATGGAAAATACCAGGGAAATATTAGTGGCGATCGCGCCGGAACCATCGGATTATCCGAATCCCCTACCCCCATTGGGATTCAGCGGTGATGTGTCCGTCGAACCACTGACAGCAGCAGCCCAAATCGAGGCGGCATTAACTCAGGTTAACCAACAATTAACAGAGTTTGTCGCCTCGGCGAATTTTCAGGGGGATTTACAAACCGCTTTCGGTGCATCTACGGATGTGGAATTAGGGGCAACTATTATTGAGGCTTTGAGTCAGGGAGAAACACCACATCTGAAAGTTCTTTCCGCCAGAGCCATGAATGGTGCGGATGGTGCTTTTGACTCTCTGACGGGTACGGTGTATTTATCGGATGCCATAATTCACAGTGAGAAACTGGTGGATGTGATAACGGAGGAATTTGGGCATTATCTGGATTCTCAGTTAAACGAAATCGACTCCCCAGGAGATGAGGGTGAGTTATTTATGCGCCTGGTGAATGGGGAAGCCTTGACAGAAGCAGATATCACCGGGTTAAGGAATAAGGATGATTGGGGTTTCATCTGGGTAGAAGGAGAACCGGTAGCAGTACAGATGTCCGCGCCGCCAGAGTTCGCCTGGACAGACCTGTTGGGCAGTGGTGAGAGGGACGAGGCTCGTGCCCTGACTACCGGTAGTGATGGGTCGATTTATGTGGCGGGCTATACTTCAGGCAACCTAGATGGACAAACCCATAGTGGTGGCTGGCAAGATGCCTTTATTACTAAGTACCAACCTGATGGCAGTAAGGACTGGACGCACCTATTGGGAACCAGTGGGAGTGACTGGGTTAATGCCATGACCACGGGTAGTGATGGGTCGATTTATGTGGCGGGCCTGACTGGGGGCGACCTAGATGGACTAATCAATAGTGGTGGCTTCGATGCCTTTATCACCAAGTATCAGCCTGATGGTACTAAAGCCTGGACGCGCCTGCTGGGAACCAGTGGATATGACGAGGCTTTTGCCCTGACCACGGGTAGAGATGGGTCGATTTATGTGGCGGGTAGAACTGAAGGCGACCTAGATGGACAAACCAATAGTGGTAACGGTGATGCCTTTATCACCAAGTATCAGCCTGATGGTACTAAAGACTGGACTCGCCTGTTGGGAACCTGGGGGGAGGACGAGGCTCTGGCCCTGACCACCGGTAGCGATGGCTCTATTTATGTGGCAGGTAGAACTGAAGGCAACCTAGATGGACAAATCAATAGTGGTGGCTTCGATGCCTTTATCGCTAAGTACGAGCCTAATGGTACTAAAGCCTGGACTCACCTGTTGGGAACCAGTGAGGATGACCGGACTACTGCCCTGACCACCGGTAGTGATGGGTCGATTTATGTGGCGGGCTGGACTGCGGGCAACCTAGATGGACAAATCAATAGTGGTAGCGAGGATGCCTTTATTGCCAAGTACCAGCCTGATGGCAGTAAAGATTGGACGCGCCTGTTGGTAACCCGTGGGAGTGACTGGGCTCATGCCCTGACGACGGGTAGGGATGGGTCGATTTATGTGGCGGGGTTGACTGCGGGCAGCCTAGATGGAGAAACCAATAGTGGTAACGGTGACGCCTTTATCACCAGATACCAGTCTGATGGCACTAAAGCCTGGACGCGCCTGTTGGGAAGTGGTGAGAGGGACGAGGCTCTTGCCCTGACGACGGGTAGGGATGGGTCGATTTATCTGGCGGGTAGGACTGAGGGCGACCTAGATGGACACGCCAATAGTGGTGGCGGTGATGCCTTTATCAGCAAGTTAATTGTTGATGAGGATGATTTCCCGCAAATCTCTATCGCAGACACCCAGGTAAAAGAAGGCGATCGCGGTCAGACTAATGCTCGTTTTGTCGTCACATTAGATAATCCTAGCAGTCAGAGGGTAGTGGTTAATTATGCTACCGCTGACGGTACAGCTACGCTCAGAGACCGAGACTATCGACGCACCACCGGAAGGCTGGTATTTCAACCCGGTCAAACCCGCCAAGTCATTAATGTTCCCGTGTTTGGGGATACTAAAGTCGAACCTGATGAAACCTTTACGGTCAACCTGAGTAGACCTCAAAATGCGGAATTAGCAAGGCGACGTGCTACCGGAACTATTATCAATGATGATTTCCCCCAAATTACGATCGCAGACACTCAGGTAAAAGAAGGCGATCGCGGTCAGACGAATGCTCGTTTTGTCGTCACATTAGATAATCCTAGCCCGGAGAGGGTAGTGGTTAATTATGCTACCGCTGACGGTACAGCTACCCTCAGAGACCGAGACTATCGACGCACCAGCGGAAGGCTGGTATTTCGCCCCGGTCAAACCCGCCAATTTATTAATGTTCCGGTGTTTGGGGATACTAAAATCGAACCTGATGAAACCTTTACCGTCAACCTCAGTAACCCTCAAAATGCGGAATTAGGAAGGCGACGTGCTATCGGAACTATTATCAATGATGATTTCCCCCAAATCTCTATCAGAGATACGGAAATCACAGAAGGCGATCGCGGTCAGACTAATGCTCGTTTTTTGGTAACCTTAGATAGCCCTAGCCCTGAAAGGGTAGTGGTTAATTATGCTACCGCTGACGGGACGGCTACCGCTGGGGAAGACTATCGACGCACTACAGGAAGGCTGATATTTCGCCCCGGTCAAACCCGCCAATTTATTGATGTTCCCGTGTTTGGAGATACCGAAATAGAACCCGATGAAACCTTTACCGTCAACCTCCGTAGACCTCAAAATGCCCAATTAGGACGGCCACAAGCTACCGGAACTATTATCAATGACGATGGCTCGTCTCCTGCGGTCAACCTGGGTAGACTCACCGGAGAACCCATTGTGATCAATGACGAAATTGGTTTTACCGAAGCAGGCGATCGCAATACCGAGGACTATTACCGCTTTAACCTCAATCGTGAAGGGACTGTCCGAATTATCTTAGATGAACTATTTGAAAATGCTAACCTGGAATTTTTGGGTAGTACACGGGAGATGATTGATCAATCCAGAAATCCTGGTAGTCAGCGGGAAATTATCACCCAACGAAACCTTGAACCGGGAACCTACTATGTCCGTGTATTTCCCCACCTCGCGGCTCGCACTGAATACAGATTAAGTATTAACTTAATTTAGTTGCTTTTCCACCCACCTACTCACCACCACCCTAGAAATGGGGTGGGGGGTGAAAACCCCTATATATATGCCGGCACGGATTCCCATTTTTTAATAGTAAGTCAAGTCAGCAGATTTGTCAAGGGGAAATATCAGATTTTTGGTGGTGATGCTACAGATACCCAAACCCGGTGGGGAAATATCTGGTACTGCTAATTTATTGTAACTTTTTGTAAACAACCAAGTAGCGACTAATGTATGATTCCCTCTCATCCCTTGACCGGTGGTAGTTTGGGGGTATGGGGAGTAGTGATATCACTAAATTTTCCATCAGAAAAATTGAAATATTAGTTCTAAAAAAGCCTGTTACAGATCTCCTGATTTGGTGTGGGAGGGAAAATTGATGAATTACGGCTACTACACTTGAGAAATCTTTACAAAATCTTTATAAAAAATAGTTGACATTTCCGATGGTGGTGTTACCATAAGGATATCGATAGAGAATGTCCTAGCACTCCCTTGGTAATACATAGAAGTATTAGCCCTATTCTCTCCGAAAATAAAGACGCAGCTGCTCCCCCGCCTTATGGGGTAATGACTGTGGCTTTTAGTGGTTCCCAAAATTCAATATTGTGCCGCCCAGTCTGGCCCCCAAGTGCAGTGGAGCCACGGGGGGTTTATTGTCAACATTAGGGAGAATTAAGAAAATATTATGGCTTACGACACGATAGAAGATGCCCTAAATAAAGGTGTCATAACTGAACAAATCGAGATTCGCGATCGCATTGGCTTTAGACAGGATGGCCAGCCAGAGCGCAACGACTTCTACAAATTTACCATCGATGAGGAAAGCGAGTTTAACCTCACCCTGGATGATTTAGATGCTAATGCTAACGTCCAACTGTTAGATAGCGACGGTTCGGTGATGTTCCGGTCTAACAACCCGGGTAGGCAAGCAGAAAACATTAACGAAAACTTAGAGCCCGGTGATTATTATGTCCGAGTTATGGCGGTAGGGCGAGCCCAAACGGAATATTCGTTAAGCCTAAGTGCAGAACCGAGAACCGTAGTAGATCCAGGTCAAAGCCTGGGAGTTCTTGACAGTCTGTCAGAACCAGTAGTAATAAACGATCGCATTGGTTTTACTACTGGTCGTGTACGGAACGTTGAAGATTTTTTCAGCTTTAGCTTAGATAAGGATAGCGATGTCAGCATCAACCTAGACCAACTGAGACAGAATGCCAACATTCAAATCTTAGATGAAGATAGGGAAACGATTCTCTTTCAATCGATGAATCCTGGGCGACAGGAAGACAGCATTAATGGTATTTTTAAAAAGGGCGATTATGTGGTGCGGGTATTTCCTCATGGAGCTGCCAGAACTGACTATCGGCTAGAGTTGACTGCCAACGAAGTGCTGCCACCGGAAGAATTACCAGGTACTCAAGTTGGGGATTTAGTCGGCAAAGAAGAACCGTTTGTCATTGTTCAGGATATCGGTTTTGGCAAAGGAAGTCAGCGCAACCAAAGGGACTTCTACACCTTTAACCTGAGCGAGGATGCTTCATTTTATGCTCAAATGGATCAGCTCAACCGGGGAGCCAATCTGCTTTTACATGAGTATAATCCCAGTAGACCAAAACAACTAGGCTCTCTGTTGGAAAGGGGTAGAGCTCCGGGTAATCGACCCAGAACCATCAGCAATTTCCTAGAGGTAGGAGATTATGCGTTAGTGGTAGGGGCTCAAGGTGCTGCCAGAACCGACTACCGATTGGAACTAGATGCTCAGACAAATGAAAGCGACTATCCTACTTTAGCAACTGCCAAAGACTTAGGGGAGTTGGGAGTCAGACCGATTAATGAGACAAACAATGTAGGCTTATTAATAGGCGATCGCTTCCGAGACCAAGAGGACTGGTTCAAATTCAGCCTCAGTGCTGAGAAAAACGTGGATTTGGTCGTTGACGAACTGCGAGTTAATGTGGCAAATGTCGAGATTTACGACAGCAACGGTGAACGTATTCATCAGTCAGAAAGGGATGGTAGGAACGCCAGAAAAATTAACGACATCTTCGACCCGGGAGATTATTATGTCAGAGTATTTGCCACTGGTAGTCGTGATACTAACTATCGGCTGAGTCTCAGCGCGGGGGAAACTATTTCCCCGGTGGATATCATAGACATAAATGCTTTGGGTGCGCCCTACAGCAATTTTGACAATGTGGGTCAGACAGAGAGCGGAGTTCGCAACGAGTTAGATGTTTATAACTTTACCCTGAATGAGTCCAGGGATATTAACGTCACCCTAGACCAATTCAATCAAAACATCAACCTAGAACTATATCAAGGCTTTTTCGACCCTGACTCCAGAAGAGGCCGACCCATTGCAGATTCTGAGGAGCGCGGACGTACACCAGAAAACATCGCCGAAGTCCTAGAGTCTGGTGATTACCACCTGCGAGTGGTACCGGTAGGTAATGCCGAGACTCGGTATCGACTGGCAATAAGTTCTGAAGTTGTAGATGACGACGACGATGTGGAAATCACAGAAGTCGGTTCTTTAAATAGCCTGAGAAATGGGGAGTTCAAAATCTCAGATAGCATCGGCTTTACTGACGGGGGTGTTCGTAACAACAGCGACGAATACAACTTTAGCTTAGATGTTGATAGTCGGTTTACCCTCACCCTAGATGAACTGAGGATGAATGCTAATGTTATTGTGTTTGACAGCAGCGGTAGGCCGGTTATGACTGGTTTCAACTCAGGCCGTGAGTCGGAATTTCTCAGCGGGGAATTGGAAGCTGGGGACTACAAAGTGCAAGTCTTCCCAGTAGGTGCAGCGCGAACCAACTATTTCCTGAAAATGAATGCCGTACCTACAGAGCCGAAACCGGAAGAAATACCGACCGTCGATCCAATTACCGGAGAAGACCCCGACGGCACTCTGGAAACTGCCACAGACTTGGGTAGCTTGAATAGTGATTTCCGAACTCCCAGAGACCGAATTGGCTTTATGGAAGACGGAGTTCGCGACGTTAACGACTACTACAGATTTACCCTCAACGAGCCCCAAAGTCTTACTATTATGCTGGACGACATGAGGCAAAATGCCGATTTAGAGCTATTGAATAGTAGTGGCGGGATGATTGATAGTTCTAATCAACGTGGCAATAACACAGACACAATCACCCAAGATTTAGATGCGGGAGATTATTACTTGCGGGTTTATCCGGTAGGCATGGCTCAAACCCCTTATAATCTGGAATTTATGCTCTGATGAGACGGTGAATCCGACATATACAAACCTCCATAAAACCCCAAAAACCGCAGTTTTTCCCGTGGGTTTTATAGGAGGTAGGATGGCAGATAACAGCGAAAAACCTTGTATGCTCACAACTTATTAGCTAAGGACAGAAAACCATGAGCGGGAAAAGCACAATCACCAATACAGTACGTGGCAGGGGAGCGTTAAATCCAGGCGTAGTAGATGTGACTATTGTACCTGGAGATAACATCAGTTTTGACATTACGGCAACAGTACCCAGTGGCAGTGCCAAAACCACAGCAATAGATTTAGTTTTCCTAACGGATCTTTCGGGTTCATTTTGGGATGACCTGCCGGTTATGCAGCGTTTAGCTCCCCAAATAGTTGAACAGGTGCAAGACATCCAACCAGACACTAAATTTGGTTTGGCTTCCTTCATCGACAAACCCATTCAGCCTTTTGGTGATACCACCGATTATGTATACCAAACCCACCAGCCGCTAACGGACTCTTTGCGTGATTTCCAGGAGGCACTAGGTGGCCTGGAAATTGGAAATGGCTGGGACATTCCAGAAGCTCAACTTGAGGGGTTGATGCATGTGGCTCTCCGGGAAGAAGAGGTTGGCTACCGCGATAATTCTCGGCGGATTGTGGTTCTTTCTACAGATGCTCCCTATCATGAGGCAGGAGCGGGAGGAGCGGCAGGCATAACCACTGCCAATAATGGCGATACAGTTCTTGATGGTAGACCAGGTGGTAGACTTGATGGTACGGGAGAAGACTATCCCAGCGTTGCTCAAGTCAGGAATGCTTTGGAAGAGACGGGAGTGATTCCTATTTTCGCGGTCACCAGGGATGTTGTACCGGTATATAGAGAACTGGTTGATCAATTGGGATTTGGTACGGTAGAAACTTTAAGGTCCGATAGCTCCAACCTAGTCAACGTAGTTACCAGTGGCTTAGAGACCATATTAAGCGACTTGACAATGGTAGCCAGGAGTGATGAGTATGGCTATGTTCAAAGCATCAACCCGGTGCAACATAAGCGTGTTAAAGACGGGGAAAGTCGCACCTTCAAAGTAGAACTCGGTACTGAAAATCCCCGCGCCGAAGACGATACACTTTCGTTGGAAGTGTTGGGTTTAGGCGAGACCACAGTTAATGTCACCCTAGGTTCCGTAATAGGATCTTCTGATGTAGATGTAATTAATATTGGCGACCTCAACGGACGACCTAGGCCATACAGCAACAACGACAGAATCGGCTTTCGTGAAGATGGTGTGTGGAACTCGCAAGATTTTTATAAGTTCAGCATCAGCAACGATAGCGAGGTTAACCTGACTCTTGACCAACTCCGAGCCAATGCTGACGTTGAGATTTTGGACGGGGATGGTAGCACGGTAATATTCCGCTCTACTGAACCCGGTCGCCGCGAGGAAGAGATTACCGAAAACTTAGGTGCAGGGGAATACTATATCCGAGTTTTTCCCAATAGCAGGAGCGATCGCACTTCCTATCGCTTGGGGGTAAGTGCAGAAGCCTTAGGAATCGGAGAAGGCAAAGACACTCCCGCCACAGCGGAAAACCTAGGTAATATCGGACCAGAAGAAGTCAGCGCAGTTGACCGAATTGGCTTTGGTCGGGGCAGAAGCCGAGACACACAAGACTTCTTCAAGTTTAGTATCACCGAAAATAGCGAATTATCGCTGACTCTGGACGGACTTCGGGCTAATGCTAACGTCCAACTCCTAGGCGCAGATGGCGAAACTATTATCGATCAGTCCACTAACCCAGGTCGCCAAGCTGAACAAATTAGCACGGATTTAGAACCTGGTGATTATTATGTGCGGGTGTTCCCGGTAGGTAACGCCAGGACGGACTATCGCCTGGGTATGAGTGCTAACCCTATCACCATCGAAGACGACGACAGCAAACCTGGTATCACTTTGGGGCCAGTTACTGAAGCTAACCCTGTTAGTCAGACTGGAAATGTTGGTTCCGGTACAGGTCGGCGACGGGACACTGAGGACTGGTACAATTTTACCCTGCCAGTAAACAGCGATGTTAACTTGACCCTAGACCGACTGAGAGCGAACCTTGATGTAGAGATTTACGATGAAGGCGGCGAGCGAGTAGAACGAGGTACAAACCCAGGTCGCCGAGCTGAAAAAATTGAACTGGAAGGACTCGAAGCGGGAACCTACTATGTAAAAGTTACCCCCGTGGGCAACGCCCGGAGTAACTACCGGTTGGGTATCACGGCAGCTACTGCTTTCATTGATGACTATGCCACTCCCGAAGAGGCTCTCGATTTCGGTAAGGTTGAACCAGGGGTCGATAACATCCCTTCCATTCGGAACAGTGTAGGTTTCACTCAGGGCCGTTCTGGTCGGGACGAACGAGACTGGGTACGCTTTGAACTAACTGAAAATGGTTCTGTTGATATCAACTTGACTAACTTGCGTCAGGATATCAATATGCGTTTGTACGACGGTGATGGTAAGACCCCTCTGCAAACAGCAGAGAAAAAGGGTCGTGCTAACGAAAATATTACCGATTTCTTAGATGCTGGTGTTTACTATGTGGAAGTATTCCCCAATGGCAATGCTCGCAGCGAATACCGACTAAGTATCAATACTGGTAGCAGCGACGCGCTTCAGGAGTTCTATGTGGGGAACCTGCTTTCCCTAGAAGGGGGTTACACCAAGAGCGATCGCATTGGTTTTGCTGAAAGCGGTATTCGTAACACCACCGATCGCTATGAGTTCACTCTTGAGAGTGACGCTGAAGTTGATATTGACCTAACCGAACTGCGAGGAAATGCCGACATTCAGCTAAAAGAGACCAACGGTAGTTTGTTGTTTGACTCAACCCGTCCCGGCAACCAAGCAGAACAGATTAGCCAAGAACTCAAAGCCGGAACCTATTATCTGGATGTGGTTCCCGTGGGTAATGCCAGAACCAACTATACCCTGGATATTATGGCGATGACCGACTCGGTAGACCCAGATGGTGGTCCTGTACCAGGTTCTTCTTTCTTCAATGATTTGGGAGTGCTAACAGGAGATTACAGTAATAGTGATACAGTAGGTTTCGGCACAGGTAGCAGTCGCGACCAGGTAGACTACTATGGCTTCCGGCTCAACGAAGCCAAATCCCTGGCGATCGCTCTAGAAGGCTTGAGCGCTAATATCAATCTGGAATTACTAGATAATTCTGGTAGCCTGATATTTGAATCTCGCAACCTAGGAACAGCGGACGAAAAAATTGAACAAGAGTTAGACCCCGGCACTTATTATGTAGCCGTTCGGCCCCAAGGTAGCGCCCGTAGTCCCTACACCCTGAAGATTGCCGATTTGGGGGTAGCCGTAGATCCTGATGGCAAAGCCCCCGAAAACGTTAACAATATCGGTTTGCTGACGGACTACAGGGAGACAGACCGGATCGGTTTCCCAGAAAACGGTTATCGGGATGTTAACGACTATCGCCAGTTCACCCTTAATGAACGCAGTAGCGTTGATATTAACCTGACGGGCTTGAGGGCTAACGCCGACCTGGAGTTAATAGGTAGCGACGGTCGTGATGTCCTTCAACGTTCTGCCAGACCGGGAAATAACAATGAAAACATCAACACAACCTTAGATCCGGGCAACTATTTTGTGCGGGTCTTCCCCAGGGGGGCAGCAAGAACTCCCTACGAAATCAATATGGCTGCGAGTCCGACTACAATAATCGAAGACGACACGCCACCGGGACAACCTCTGGACCCACTCACCGAAGGCGGTTCGATCAGCCAACGCGGTCTGATTGGCTATACCGAAGGTGGCAGGGTTGACACTGACGACTATTACAATTTCACTTTAGAGTCACCTGGTTTTGTCACTGTGGGTCTCGACGGTCTCCGGGCTAATGCTAACCTGGAATTATTCGAGTTACTCAATAATGACCGTACAAGGCTCCTTGGTAGTTCGAGAAATCCTGGCAGCCAAGATGAGGAGATTCAACAATTCTTAGAACCTGGTACTTATGTAGCCCGGGTATTTAGTCAGGGTAATCAAACTCCTTACAACCTGAGTGTTTCTATGATGTAGGATAGGACGATTACTTCGCCCTCTCATCAAGGGGCGGGTTGACTCATGTTCTCCCCTGTAATTAACAGGAACCCGCCCTAACCTCACCAAACCATGAATAATTCATCATACTGGGGGCGCAAAATTTTGCGCCCCCACTGCTGGCTGGGCGCGGGTTTACCATGACTAGGACCAGGCTATCACCGACCCTACCAACTCTACGGACTCTACGGACGGGGGAGCGATCGCCTTTACCGGATATATGAATAAATATTAAGCACTGTTAAATTTTTATTAAATTTTTGCGGTAGCCAAAGCATCAATTAGCCTTTAGATAGTCGATTTCCAGGAAATTATAACTGTTATCAAAATAGGATAAGATGGATCTGAATACTATGTCAGGTCTACTGATTTTGGGGCAATATCTGGCCATAGACCAGATATATGTTGTCTTTGAGTAGATAGGGATCACCGATTATTCAAGCCAAACTTAGGGAAATCAGTATTACTGCTAGGGGTTAATAAGTAGATGTCGGGAGGTATATCATAATGATAAATTGTCGATTTTATGCAGGATTGAAGATGACATAAAATTAGCTATAATTATGAAGTTATGAAAATATCAATTCCGCAGCCTAGACGTTATGCGATCGCTTCACTACCATTGGGGGTGAGTTTAGTAGAACCCCTACACCAACTGATTGTTAACCATCAAGAATGGATGGTAATGCAGTTACTACAGTGTTTCGGTCAGACTACCCAACCTTCCATTATAACTCACTTACGGTCAGTGCAGGGTTTAACTTCCCGCATTTCCCTGCTATTAATTGAGATGACTGCAGATCTCACCCCAGGATATCTAGTTTCTGACATGGAAGAAGATTTACAAACGCTGGGGGGAATAAGTGCGATCGCTATTTCTCCGGAAACCCAGACCGATATCTCCGCCGCGGAAATGGTGGAAACTCTCCAACAATATAGACAATGCTATTTAAATCTGATTAAGTTAGGAGAATTTAGCAGTGAACAGGAACACCTATTCTCCCAAGTAGTCGGGGATTTATTTACGGCTATTGAGAGGCAATTTTTTGCGGAAGAAAAACAGCGTCAATATCAGACGATTATTGACCAATATCTTCATGAGCATATCGACGATAGTATTAATCATATTAAAGCCAGCCAAATGGAGAGGATTTTAAATGCCATTAATCTCCCCATATTCATACTTAATCAAGAATATCAAATTATTTTCGCGAATAGGAAAGCCCAGGAAACCTTAGTAGTAAATTCTCAAATACCCCGAGAAATTTACACCTGGCTAAGAGAGCGATCGCCCCAAATTGCGGACACTAATATCTCAGAAATAGTCGCAGAAATTGCCATCAAAAAAGATGATATGATCCAATGTTTTTGCCTGAGACTCTACCCAATGGATAGTCAAGAGGGGGCGGATTTGAGAGCGATCGCCATCTGTGAAGATATCACCGATTCCAAGCTGAAATCGCAACACCAGCAGCTACAGCAGCAGCACCTAGCCCAAGTGCAAGCCCTGACCAAAACGGGGAGTTGGTGTTTAAATATGAACACCGGAGAAATGATTGTATCAGAGGAGTTATATCATATTTTAGGATTAACTCCCCAGCCGACATCCATAAATTTTGAACAATTTTTGAACCAGATCCATATCGAGGATATATATAGTTGGGTGCAAAACTATGCGACATCGCTATTTGTCAAACAAAATTACAGCCTGAACTATCGAATTATACAACCAGATAGTTCCATGCACTGGGTCAGCCAAGAATCGACCCCAGTAAGCGATCGCCATGGTCAAGTCACCCATATAATCAGCACCGTTAAAGCGATCGAGAATCCGGAAATCGTTAACCCTTCCATCACAGCCGAAGCCGCCTTAAGGGAAAGCGAAGCGCGTCTGAGAACCATCATCAGCACCAGCACCAACGGTTTAGTAGTAGTCAACCGTAAAGGACGCGCCCTATTCATTAACCCCGCCGCCGAGGCTTTATTCGGTCGCCCAGCCAGCCAACTGGAAGGGGAACTGATAGGTATTCCCCTAGTCACCAAAGAATCAACCGAATTAGAAATTTTGAGACAGGATGGACAGCTAAAAATCGTCCGTATGCGAGTAGTAGAAATTTCTTGGGAACAGGAAACAGCCTATCTAGCATCCTTAACAGATATTACCGACCTCAAAAAAACCGAAGATCAGCTGAAAATGTTTTCCCGCGCTTGCGATCAAAGTCCGGTCTCTATTGTGATTACCGACTCCGAGGGAGATATTCAGTATGTGAACCCGAAATTTGAAGAAATCACCGGATATAAAGCAGGAGAGGTAATCGGTCAAAATCCTCGCATCCTGAAATCTGGCTACACCACAGAACCGGAATATGATGTGTTATGGAGACAGATTACATCAGGGAAACAGTGGTCTGGGGAGTTTCACAATAAGAAAAAAAACGGAGAACTCTTCTGGGAACACGCTTCTATATGTCCGATGCGAGATGAGGAAGGTTATATTACCCACTTTATCGCAGTTAAAGAAGATATTACTCAACAGAAACATAATGAGGAAATTTTAGCCCATCAAGCGAACTATGATGCTCTCACGGATCTGCCGAACCGAACCTTAATTTTTGAGAGATTACGACAAGCAATTATCCAGGCTCAAGCTAATCATAGTAACGTCGCGGTGATGTTTATTGACCTAGACCACTTTAAAAATATTAACGATACCCTAGGTCATGAATTAGGAGATTTTTTGCTAAAAGAAGCCGGTATGAGATTGATAGGATGTCTCCGCCAAACTGATACAGTAGGGCGACTTGGTGGTGATGAGTTTTTAGTGATTATCCCCAAGTTAGATGACTTAGTACAGGCTGAATATATTGCTAATCAGGTCTTAGATGTATTGGGTGAACCCTTTAATCTGGGCGGTGAAGAAGCATTTATATCAGCCAGTATTGGCATTGCTAGTTATCCCCAAGATGGCAAGAATGTCAGTACATTGGTGAGAAATGCAGATACGGCTATGTATTCAGCCAAGCAGGAAGGCCGTAATGTTTTGGCATTTTTTACTCAAAATATGAATGATGAGGCTCAAAGTCGGATTATCATTGAAAATCACCTTCGTCATGCCATAAGCAGAAATGAACTATCTGTGGTGTATCAGCCTTTTATTCATCTGGCTACCTCTCAAATTGTTGGGGCTGAGGCTTTGATGCGTTGGTATAATCCCGAACTAGGAAATATTAGACCTGACCAGTTTATTGCTATTGCTGAAGAAAGTCGGTTAATTATAGATTTGGGAGAGTGGATGTTATCACAAGCCTGTCAAGAGGTGGCTAGTTGGCATCAACAGGGAAACAATGGGTTATGGGTGGCGGTGAATATTTCTCCCCGTCAGTTACGAACCCCTAACCTGGTTAATGTGATTATAGAGGCGATCGCTAATAATGGTCTGAGTAGTGATTGCTTAGAGTTAGAAATAACCGAACGTTCCCTGGTGGCAGAAGTTCCGGGAGTGCAAAGTTTAATTAAACAACTGCATCACCTCAAAATCCGTTTGGCGATCGATGATTTTGGCACAGGTTATTCCTCCCTGAGTTATCTAAAGCGATTTCCTTTTAGTGTCTTGAAAATTGATAAATCATTTATTTCCGACCTTCCCGATGATCAAGATGCGATCGCTCTAGTCAAAACCATGATTACTATGGCTCATGGGTTAGGCTTAGTCGTGGTAGCAGAAGGCATTGAAACCACCGCCCAACTCGACTTTCTCTGTAATCAAGGATGTGATTACGGTCAGGGATATCTATTTAGTAAACCTCTACCACCCGCCCAATTTAGGGCTTATCTGCAACGGAACAGTTAACCCCAACCGGTTACACTCCCCTACCTCACCTATTGGCTATAATCTCAAAATATCCCTCTGTGTCAATACACCCTAAAAAAAATAGGTGATAATAGTTCTGGCTATCTATTATTCCACTGTCACCGACTTAGCGAGGTTGCGAGGTTGGTCTACATCTAAGCCCCGTCGTGCCGCTATGTGGTAAGCTAACAATTGCAGGGGAATAACTGTGAGAATGGGTGATAATAACTCATCCACTTCCGGGACTGATAATAAATCATCAAAAATCTCCGCTGACTCGCCGCTGGTTTTGGGTGTCACTCCAATTAATCTAGCATCCCTCGCTTTAGCTTCCTGAGCATTAGAAATCACCTTTTCATAAACCATACCAGGCATAGCGATCGCCACTACCGGAACCTTATCATCCAACAGGGCGATCGGACCGTGTTTCATCTCTCCCGCCGGATATCCTTCCGCGTGAATGTAGCTAATTTCCTTGAGTTTTAAAGCACCCTCCAAAGCGATGGGAAAATTAATTCCCCGACCCAAGAAAATAAAATCCTGAGTATCACTAAAATCATGGGAAAGTTCCCCAATATCCTGTTCATGACTGCTCAGAATCAACTCAATTTGAGAAGGAATTTGTCGCAAACCCTTAATAATTTCCTCAAGGCGAGATACCGATATAGTCTGCCGTCGCCAAGCCAAATCCAAAGCCAACAAATAAAAGGCTATCAATTGAGCCAAAAAAGTCTTAGTAGCCGCCACCCCAATTTCAATACCCGCCCTAGTATCAATCAAATGTGGAACCATTTGCCCCAAAGAACTTTCCGGGCGATTAGTAATCCCTAATAAACGGGGAGCAAACGCCGCCCCAGCATTAATTCTGCGTTGCTGTTCCATAGCCAACGCCGCCAAAGTATCAGCAGTTTCTCCCGACTGAGTAACCCCAATAGTCATCGTATTAGGTCGCAGTGGAATCGGGGAATAACGAGCCTCCGAAGCATATTGAACTGTTGTTGGTAAATCCGCCAACTGTTCTAATAGATATTTCCCCACCAAACTGGCGTGCCAACTGGTACCACAAGCCAATATTTGCACCTGTTCCACACCCTCACATAAAGCATTAGGGAGGTTCAAATTAATCGGAGATAAACTCTTATTAACAGTCGCAGATTTGGAAGTTTTGCTAGTTTCTGGAACCTGCCAATCATCATGAATATAGGCATTGAGACAGTCTCGCACGACCCCTGGTTGTTCGTGAATTTCTTTGAGCATAAAATGCTTAAAGACTTGCTTTTCTACCAGAGTCGGACTCCAGTTGAGAATACGGGGCTTTTTATTAAGACGTTCCCCGTCAAAACTGTAAACCTCAACCCCCAAAGGAGTCAACCGAGCCATTTCGCCGTTATCTAAACTGACAACAGCTTGGGTATAGGGAACTAAAGCGGGAGTATCAGAAGCGCAGAAAAATTCCCCTTGTCCTAAGCCAATAGAAAGGGGTGCTTGTTGGCGGGCAACAATTAACTCATTGGGATAGTCTGCACATAAAACAGCGATCGCAAAAGCCCCATCCAAACGCTTAACCGCGAGACGCACCGCCTCAAAAAAAACCGAAGGGGAACCCGTTTCCGGCTTAGATAGATGTGATAAAAACTCAGAAATCAGATGAGGAATTACCTCCGTATCGGTATCAGATTTAAACTCATATCCCTTTCCCTTCAACTCTTCCCGCAGTTCCCGATAATTTTCAATAATGCCATTTTGAACCACCGCCACCCGTCCATAGGGGTCCAATTGTGGGTGAGCGTTATATTCTTCTGGTTTCCCATGGGTAGCCCAGCGGGTGTGACCAATACCAATTTGGGCTGGCATTTCCACCTGGCTTAACTTATCGCGTAGATTATAGAGTTTACCCTTAGCCCGAAGATAATTAATTTGACCTTCCCAGACGGTAGCGAGTCCAGCCGAGTCATAACCCCGATACTCCAGTTTTTCCAGCCCAGACATGAGAACATCTGTAGCGGTTTGAGTGCCGATATAACCAACAATTCCACACATTAGTATTTGGTACTCCTCAAACTTAGATCATTGGGGTTCTGCGCGATTATAGCATAATTGTAGTTGTAGTTGTAGGTTGGGTGAAGCGCAGCGAAACCCAACTTTACCCGATGTCGTGTTGCACCCAACCTACTCTCTGTTGGGTTGCACCCAACCTACCCGATGTCGTGTTGCACACAACCTACCCCATGTTGGGTTGCACACAACCTACTCTCTGTTGGGTTGCACACAACCTACTCTCTGTTGGGTTGCACACAACCTACTCTCTGTTGGGTTGCACACAACCTACTCTCTGTTGGGTTGCACACAACCTACTCTCTGTTGGGTTGCACACAACCTACTCTCTGTTGGGTTGCACACAACCTACTCTCTGTTGGGTTGCACACAACCTACTCTCTGTTGGGTTGCACACAACCTACTCTCTGTTGGGTTGCACACAACCTACTCTCTGTTGGGTTGCTACTCTCTGTTGGGTTGCACCCAACCTACCCCATGTTGGGTTGCACACAACCTACCCCATGTTGGGTTGCACCCAACCTACTCTCTGTTGGGTTGCACCCAACCTACCCCATGTTGGGTTGCACACAACCTACTCTCTGTTGGGTTGCACCCAACCTACCCTCTGTTGGGTGTGGTAGATCATACAAATTTATGAAAATTTATTCCCGTCCCACATTCTCATCAAATACAATCTCCGTTTCTGCACCCCAATTAATATCGTAAAGACCCTGACGAACATACCTTAAAAAACTTGAATACTGCCAATCCTTTGGGGCTTTGACTAAACCATGCTTAACCGGGTTATAATGAATGTATTCAACATGATTAATAAAATCGGTTTCATCCACAATGCAATGTTCCCAAAAACGACGTTGCCAAATCGCTTTCTCCTGTTTCTGTTGTTTAGATGCCGAAATTTGACCGTGATATTGTCGATCGCATTTTTGGGTAAAATAGTTTTTCACCAAACGCCACCGATTAGAAAAATCGCGATCGCCTTCTGGTAAAGTCCATAAGCAGTGTATATGGTTCGGTAAGATAACGCAGGCATTTATATCGAAAGGATATTCCGCCATCACTTCTCGGAAAGCCTGTCTTAATAATAAGATATTTTCGGGAAAGCACAAAAACTCTCGTCTCCTGTCTGTTACCACCGTGAAAAAGTATGTGCCACCTTCTATTTTAGCCCTTCGATATTTCATAATTTTAGTGGGTGCGTGCATGGGTTACAGCCTGTTCAGAAATCATCTGATAACCTCTCAAAGTCCCTCTCCCTCTCTGGGATCCAGATTTAGGGTGAGGGCAATGTATTAAGCTACTGGTGAACAAGCTGTAACTGACGGCTTGGGTTCGACTCTCCTTCCACACAAATACAAACCCTATTTGTTGGGTTACGCTGCCCTTCACCTAACCTACTCTACTACACAGAGGGGCTTTGTTGGGTTGCGCTGCGCTTCACCCAACCTACTCCTTTGTTGGGTTGCACCCAACCTACAGCTTCACCCAACCTACAGCTTCACCCAACCTACTCCTTTGTTGGGTTGCACCCAACCTACAGGGGGACGGAGACAAAAAAAAGAGGGACAGGACCCTCTGTGACTAATTAAATAAATTGGTGAAACCGTGCGGAGGCAGTTTAACCCCAAAAGGATTTGGGGAACTGCCATGAGAGCGACTTTAGTAAGCCAGACCCATACTGCGGGTGGTTTCAGCACCGAGGTAAACCCGAACACTGAGGAAGTCAGTAGGACAAGCAGTCTCACACCGCTTACAACCGATGCAGTCTTCGGTACGGGGAGAGGAAGCAATCTGACCAGCTTTACAGCCGTCCCAGGGAACCATCTCTAGGACATCCAGGGGACAAGCACGAACGCACTGGGTGCAACCAATACAGGTATCGTAAATTTTGACGGAATGAGACATTGAATTAAGTTCTCCCAAAGATATCAGGTTTTGACCGTATCTACATATAGATGCAGATTAAACGGTTTGCTCAAAGCAGGATTATCGTATATCTTCGATCACTTTAGCTTAGTGTTTGCCTTTCAGGATACACAAGGCGACAAAACTTTAAACTCTGTAATATTTTGCAGACCTAATAGGGAACTGCCAACTTGCTTAATTTCTCGCTACCACCGGAGAAACTACCCCTCACCACACCTATCGTTAGGGGGAGGCAGAATTCTCAATTGTCAATTGTTCATGATCTTCTCTAATACGGGGGTGGTGGAGACAATGTGGTTGTCTAAACCGAGGGCTTGGGGGCTGATACCTAGCGCGATCGCAATGATTTGGGGAAGGTGAAGGACGGGTAAATTGAACGATCGCCCCAGAAATTTCGAGATTTCCGGTTGGCGGGAGTCTAGGTTAAGATGACACAGAGGACAGGGGGTGACCATACAATCAGCCCCAGCGGCGATCGCCTCTTCGATATGATTACCCGCCATTTGGAAAGATTCATTGGTAGCATAACTAGAAATCGGCCAACCGCAGCACTGAGTCCGTCCTCGATAATAAACGGGTGTAGCCCCCAGCGCCCGGAACACATTTTCCATAGACTCGGGTTGATGAGGATCATCATAGATTAACTGATGTTGGGCGCGCAGGAGATAGCAGCCATAGAAAGCCGCACATTTCAAACCCGATAACTTCCTAGTCACCCGGCGCTCAATTTCCGCTAAACCATAATCAGCCACCAAAGCCCATAATAAGTGTTTAACCTCGGTTGCGCCCTTGTAGGGGGTGCAGCTTTCCTTTTGCAGAAGTTGGTTAACCTTTTCCAGATAAGCCGGATCACTATTCTGATAGTCTTTCAGGCGTTCATCAACCCGACCAATCACGCCCTGACAGGTGCTACAGTGAGTGAGTAGGGGTAAGTTCAACTCCTCCGCTAGGGCAAGATTTCGGGCGTTGACAGTATCTTCGAGGAGTTGAGAATCTTCTTTAAAAGTACCCGAACCGCAACAGGAGGCTTTTTTTAACTCCACTAACTCAATTCCCAGAGTTTCGGTCAGCACTTGGGTTGACTGATAAAGTTCCCGACAAGCACCTTGAGCGACACAACCGGGAAAATAGGCATATCTGAGTTTGACAGAAGATGACATAGCAATATTTTTATGAATTGACTGTGGGGCTTAGGAGCCATTGTTAATATATCATCTACCCTAGGGAGCGATCGCAGACCTAAAGAAACCATAAAGGTTGCCTCCGCCCCAGGAGCAGAATCTACCACAAAAGTAGAAAATGATGATCGCGGGGATTACGCTTTCCGATAATATGGAATACGCGGCATCCTATAGAGGAAACATTCCATGAGTTCAGATACATTTGAAACAGTTAAGAAAATTGTCGCCGAACAACTAGAAGTTGATGCGGCACAGGTAACACCAGAAGCGAACTTTGTCAATGACTTGGGCGCAGACTCGTTAGATACAGTAGAACTGGTTATGGCATTGGAAGAGGAATTCGATATCGAGATCCCTGACGAAGAAGCCGAAAAAATTACCACAGTCCAAGACGCGGTGAGTTTTATTGATGCTAAGGTAACAGCCTCCGCCTAGGGAGGTTTTGCCTGTGTTCTGCATTCTGGGTGGTTAACTTCTGATAGAAAAGTCATGACTGATATGAACCGCAAGCGCGTTGTTGTTACAGGTCTCGGGGCAATTACTCCCATAGGTAATACGATTACTGAGTATTGGGAGGGGTTGTTAACTGGGCGTAATGGAATCGGCCCTATCACTTTATTCGATGCTTCACGCCATGATTGTCGCATTGCTGGAGAGGTGAAGGGATTTGATCCCTGTGACTACATTTCGCGCAAAGAAGCCAAACGCATGGATCGGTTTGCTCAATTTGCAGTGGCGGCGAGTAAACAGGCGATCGCTGATGCGGAATTAGTAATTGATGACCTGAATGCAGACCAGGTGGGAATCATGATTGGTACAGGCATTGGGGGACTCAAAGTTCTCGAGGATCAGCAGGAAGTTTATTTAACTCGTGGCCCAGACCGATGCAGCCCGTTTATGATTCCCATGATGATCGCTAACATGGCGGCTGGACTCACTGCTATACATACGGGAGCTAAAGGACCTAATAGCTGCCCGGTAACAGCCTGTGCAGCCGGGTCTAATGCGGTGGGAGATGCTTTTAGACTAATTCAACGAGGATACGCTCAGGCGATGATATGTGGCGGTACAGAAGCCGCTGTCACTCCCCTGTCGGTGGCGGGGTTTGCGGCAGCACGAGCCTTGTCTACTCGCAATGATGACCCTCTCCATGCCTGTCGTCCTTTTGATGTGGGACGAGATGGTTTTGTGATGGGTGAAGGTACCGGAATACTGGTTTTGGAAGAGCTGGAATATGCCCTGAGTCGCGGCGCTCGCATTTATGGCGAAATTGTCGGCTATGGTATGACTTGCGACGCTTATCATATGACTTCCCCGGTTCCGGGTGGTATCGGCGCGGCTAAGGCGATCGCTTTGGCGATGAAAGATGGGGGATTAACTCCTGACCAAATTAGCTATATTAACGCTCACGGAACCAGCACCCCCGCTAATGATCCGACGGAAACAGCAGCCATTAAAACGGCTCTGGGTGAACACGCCCATAAAGTGGCGGTGAGTTCCACTAAATCTATGACCGGACACCTGTTAGGAGGTTCTGGGGGTATTGAAGCCGTGGCGGCGGTATTGGCGATCGCTCATGACCACATTCCCCCCACCATTAACCTGGAAAATCCCGATCCTGAATGTGATTTAGATTATGTTCCTAACCACAGCCGTAGCCAAACTGTGGACGTGGCTTTATCTAACTCCTTCGGTTTTGGGGGTCATAACATCACCCTAGCATTCCGCAAGTTTAACCAAAATTAGAAGACTCCAAATCTCCCAAAGAAACCCGGTTTCTCTCAGTCAATTTTCTGGAATCACCAGATTTTTCTGAGCCACCGGGTTTCTCAACTAAATTATCCCATCCCCCACAGAAATGGCTGTTTCCACCGCCGCAGAGGTCAGGGTGGGTAAAGTAATCGACTCGACCGCAGGTGTATACCCTAGCCATTGTACCGACAGATTAGCAAACTGTTCGGCGCAGCCACTTACACAAAAACGGGTCGGTCGCGGTCGGTCGCTATGGCGTAATCCCAGTAATTCTAACTCCTGGACGACTGCTTCCACTAAATGCACTGCTGGATCAACTAATTTTACCGAAGCTGGTAATAGCGATCGCAACACCGGAGCTAAGTGGGGATAGTGGGTGCAACCATAGATTAGGGTATCAATACGCTGCTGTATCAAAGGCGCTAGATATTCTCGCGCCGCCTCTAATGTACAAGGGTCATGGATGCGATTTTGTTCAATCAGCGGAACAAAAGCCGGACAACCAACCTGCCAAACTTGCACAGCCGGGTTGATTTCTTGAATCGCCTGACGATAGGCATTGCTCGCCGCCGTCGCTGGGGTCGCAATTACCCCGATCCGCTCACCCTGACTGATAGCTGCCCTGGCTCCGGGTAAAATTAAGCCTAAAATTGGTATATCAAACTCAGACCTAACGACTTCTAAAGCCAAGGCGGAACTGGTGTTACAAGCCATCAGCACCATTTTAACATCCTGAGCCACTGCCCAAGTAATAATTTCGCGGACAAATTGCACAATCTCTTCAGGCGATCGTGTCCCGTAAGGTAATCGTGCCGTATCCGCAAAATACAAAATCGATTCATTGGGAAGTTGCCGATACAATTCCCTTAAAACCGTTAAACCCCCCACACCACTATCAAAAATGGCGATTTTCTGTCCTCGTTTATCCCTTGTCATCGGTTGCCTGGCAATTGTTATTATGTTTGATAGGCTAGATGTGCTGTTGTGGAGCACAACTAAGACATCCGACCTGCCTTAACAGATAAATCTGTTCAACTCAAAAGTACATGATCAGGACTAATACGGCGAACACTGTCGCCAAAATTATCATCCTCATCAAGGGTAGCAACAAAAATGCTCCCCATTGTTGTTCACTTCAGCATATTTGTGGTAAGATTATCCCCAGAGTTGGGCGGATTGCATCATCAAACTCTGACTTTAGCAATGAGCTGCCTGGCCCTCCTTCGGTATACCTGGGAGGAGCCTACCTCATGACTGGGCTAGGGGTGGGGTGGTTGCTTTCAGTGGGTAGATGTTGGTCAGAAGTTTCTGGAATGACTGCGGGTGTCCGTTCCCAATCGGTCAGGGATGCTATAAAATCTTGTATTCCCTGGAATTCCCGGTAAACTGAGGCGAAGCGAATATAAGCCACTTCACTTATGGGTTTGAGGCGATCGAGTACAAGCTCACTAATTTCTGGGCTGGAAACCTCGCGGGTGGCACGCTGTTGGAGTTCTGCTTCTATGTCTTCGATCATGGTTTCTAGTTCAGAAGAAGCGATGCCAGTTTTTTCGCAGGCACGAACTAAACCCCGTAACAATTTGGAACCATCGAAAGATTCTCGCCGTCCGTCACGTTTAATCACCGTTAAAGGGACCAACTCGATGCGTTCATAAGTGGTAAAACGGTGTTTACAATTGAGACATTCCCGCCGTCGCCGGATGCTTTTCAGTGATTCAGCCCATCGCGATTCTAACACACGGGTACTGGTATGTTGGCAAACGGGACATTGCATGATATACGTCCTTTAAATTCAGATTTTGCCATAGGTGCTGATTGATTTACGAAAGCCATATCCAATCGGGTTCTAAGAAGCATACCCCTTACAACCCAATTGGAATCAGAAAATCAAATGCTGTTGGCGGGTTATTTGCCAATGCGGGGGGGTTCCCGGAAGGCAATGGCAAAGAACAACACGCCGAGAGCCAGCGTCAAAACTAATATGTATGCAACACTTTCCATGTCAATGTTTCCTCATATCCCGGGTTAACTACCAGTCTATCAGTCTTGATGCCACTCTGAAAAACCTGCCCTAACTTAATCCCCAATTTCCCCAGTCTAGGAGAATAGGGAGGGGTTGGATATTTTTTCGGGAGTTTCACCAAAAAAAAGGACAGGTCGGATATATTCACCAGAGGCGATCGCCAACCATTGAGGAAAGCTGCCACCAGTCTTGATATACCCATGAACCTGTCCTGACAACTACTCAACAACTGCCATTAGACAGTCTTTTGAACACGAGTTGTTTGGTCACCAACTTTCTGGAAGTTACCCCACTCAACTTGTTCTTCCAGGTCAGCTTCAACCCCAGCAAATACATCTCGGAAGATGGTGCGGGAACCGTGCCAAATATGACCAAAGAAGAAAAGCAAAGCAAAGCAAGCGTGACCGAAGGTAAACCAGCCACGGGTACTGGTGCGGAATACCCCATCAGAGCCGAGAGTTTCCCGGTCAAAGGCAAAGGGTTCGCCCTGTTGAGCAAAACGGGCATATTTCTTCACAGAGGCGGGATCGGTGAAGGTTTTACCATTCAGTTCACCACCATAGAAGGAAACAGTCACCCCAGTTTGCTCAAAGCTGTAGCGAGACTCAGCGCGACGGAAAGGAATGTCAGCGCGAATCACTCCATCAGCATCAGTCAGAATGACCGGGAAAGTTTCAAAGAAGTTAGGAAGACGACGAACAGTTAATTCGCGACCTTCTGCATCAGTAAATACTGGATGTCCGAACCAACCTTGAGCAATACCGTCGCCCTTGTTCATCGGACCGACGCGGAACAAACCGCCTTTGGCGGGACTGTTACCAACATAGTCATAAAATGCCAGTTTTTCAGGAATCTTAGACCATGCTTCTGAGGGGCTGTCGCCCTGAGCAATGCTTGCTTGTACCCGGCGCTGAATTTCCTGTTGGAAGTATCCCTGATCCCACTGATAGCGGGTAGGTCCAAACAGTTCAATCGGGGTAGCAGCCGAACCATACCACATAGTTCCAGCTACCACAAAAGCCGCAAAGAATACCGCTGCAATACTGCTAGATAGTACAGTTTCGATATTTCCCATACGCAGGGCTTTGTAGAGGCGCTGAGGTGGTCTGACGGACAGGTGGAATAGTCCAGCAATAATGCCAACAATTCCCGCCGCAATATGGTGAGCCGCAATACCGCCAGCATTGAAGGGGTTAAATCCTTCAGGTCCCCAGGAAGGCGCGACAGGTTGTATACTTCCCGTCAATCCATAAGGGTCAGAAACCCACATTCCCGGCCCGAATAGTCCGGTCAGGTGGAAGGCTCCGAAGCCAAAGCAAAGTAAACCAGATAGGAATAAATGAATTCCGAACATTTTGGGCAGGTCTAGGGCTGGTTCACCAGTCCGAGGATCGGTAAACAGTTCCAGGTCCCAGTAAACCCAGTGCCAAACTGCTGCCAGGAATAATAGACCTGACAAGATGATATGGGTAGCGGCTACCCCTTCAAAAGACCAAATTCCGGGGTTATCGGCTACTTCTCCAGTTACACTCCAGCCACCCCAGGATTGAGTTACACCCAAACGAGCCATAAAAGGCATGACAAACATACCTTGACGCCACATGGGATTTAGAACTGGGTCTGATGGGTCAAAAACTGCCAATTCGTACAGGGCCATAGAGCCCGCCCAACCTGCGACAAGAGCAGTGTGCATTAGGTGTACAGAAATCAGCCGTCCTGGATCGTTCAGAACTACTGTATGTACGCGGTACCAGGGTAGTCCCATTGACTACGCTCCTCCTAGAATCAATGAATGTGAATTACAGACGTTTAAATGAGAGATTACAAACCAAGCCCGCTATTTGAACCGCCATAGCCTTCACTAGCATCAATCTAGTATCCGGTATTACGGTCGGGTCAGACAAAAACTCTGCCCTCTATAGGCGGCTTCCGATATCCTCCCATGAGCCATGAGATTCTTCGTTAGTTTGCCTGTTTTTTGATTTTAACGCTCGGTTTTGGCGTTTGCAGTTGGTGTCCTAACTTTGGGATCTATTCTACCAACACTTGTTACCGCAATCCATCCCCTACTTCTATCAAAAACTAGAAGCTGAGAATTTTCGCAGATTTTGTTAAAGAATTGTATAGATTATTAGAACCAATTGCAAGCAAAACCCAAGATCTAAACACTGGGGGGCGGCTTTCCTAAAAAAGACCGCCCTGGACTCGGCACTCGGTTGATGCTGTTCCCAGACGGTCCAGAACCTGGTCAGCAGTAATTAGACGGGTGAGAACTACTTGACCGATACCTGTTGATGGGTATTCTGTCCATTGGGGTTTGACTTCTAGCATCAGAACTTCATCTTCAACTCGGTACAGCCACATTTTTTCAGTGTCTGTATCGTTGGACACACATACATCTAGTTTTTGCAGATCTGGAAGTCGCCGCTGGGTGGCCACATCCCACAGGCCACCGATACCCCAAATCCGTCCAATTGTCCACCCTTCTGAGAGAAAGAAGTATTTCACGTAAAACTCCTGGGAGGGTTGGAAGCTCCGTGATTTATCGCGGAGAGGAAAACCGACTCAAGCGGCTTTAGCCGCCAGCACCCCCTTGCGGGGTGGAGGGGTATGGTTGCCCCTCCATGGAGCTATGGTTGGCTCCGACTCCCTTGCGGGGTAATGTTTGCTTCGCTAATGTTCAGAGTCGGTACTTTCCAAATCGCACTGTCTTAACCCCTTAGGACTGTTTAACGATTTGGTTCTCGTGCCTGGAACTAGCACGCATTCCAGGGTAGGAACTTTAACTCTTGCTCTGAACGTAGCCAGTTAAGGCTTAAGCTGGTCAGCTACCTGAAAGCGGGGGGCAGGAAGCCCCCGTGCTTCAGCCGGGGGTGCTGACCGAGCCTTTGTTAAGTATGCAACTGATTGGCAATCTTCCATTAGACATCCCATGGTGAGAATTGTCAAGGGTTTTAAGATGACAATAACACTTCTAATAGGCGATCGCATACTTTCGACCAAGTAAATCTCGCCCTGACAAATTCGCAGCCCGCCGATTTATTCTTATTCCTTAAACCCGGGTTTTTGAGGGCATTTTTCATCAATTCCACCAAATGATTACCGTCAGGCTCTAAGTAAAACTTAGTATCACCTTCGGAATCTTGAAAACATTTAAGCTGACTATTAATATAAAAGCTAAAATCTTCTCTGGTAAACTCATCTGTCGGCCCTCCTTTGGTGCAGATAACCGGAGTTCCACAGGCTACGGCTTCCAAAACTGGGAGATTAAAGCCTTCCGCCGAATAAGGAGAAACATATAAATCAGCCGCCTTGTAGAGTCGGGCGATTTCGGTGGCAGATAAATTATCGCCAATATAACTAATCCGAGGTTTAACTAAATCCATTTGGGCATCAGTTAAGACTTGTTTACTGGCGGCTTTAATGGATTCTTTGGACTTAAAAATCGCATCTCTACCTTTTAAAACTAACCTCGCTTCTGGATAACTCTCAGCAATTTGTGCAAAGGCTTTTAAAAGCCTAGCGACCCCCTGACGTTCATTCCACATAATGCCAATATTGAGAATCACAAAATAATCATTCCATCCTAACTCACGGCGGAGACTATTGCGGTCTTCTTCATTGAGGGGATAATGCACCTTTGGGTCAAATCCCAAGGGGACGATCGCCATCCTTTCAGGGACTGCGCCACTATTCAAAAAACCTTGGCGCGACCATTCGGAAGCGGTGATAATAATACTATCAGAATTTACATGAGCCTCCCTCAAAGAATTAACCCCCATTCCCCGCAAAATAGTTTGTGGCACAATTCCCCACTCTGTACAACCAAAAACAAAGGTTTTTTTACTGTCAGCAGATGCCAAGTTAAACGGACAATACATCCTCAAAGTTACATCGGCTTTCAGGTCTTCTGGGGGTATGGGGATACTGTCCAAAATCGCCTCTTCTTCCGGGGTAAATAAACCTCGGCTAGGCTTCCAATCGGTGGTCACATAGGGCATATCCCGATGGAATAGTTTAAGGGGCGATCGCTGATTAAGTTCTAGGAGTTGATGGCTATTAATCAAAGCATAAGAATGGGGCAACCATCGCCAACCTTCGACCACCAGGTTACGGGGGCGAGAATTGATGTTAGCGCCCCCGATATTTAACCCCAGCGCCGCCGGGGGTTTTGACTGGGGGTTAAGAACTTCTAAAATCCGGTCAACGGTATGTTTCCAGGTAAATTTTTTGGTGACTAACTGGGGGGCTAACTCCCGCGCCATAGTTCCGATTTGCGGCTGTTCAATAGCCTGCTGCATTAAAGTCAGTAAATGTTCCCAGTTGGGATGTAGCAAAAACCGAGTTTTATAGTCAATCACAAAGGTTCGGAATTGGCTAGAAATCGCCCAGCCAAAATCAGGATGAGTCCATTCTTGGGCGGGACTACCTTCAGTATAAATCACGGGAAGACCGCAAGCGATCGCTTCCAAAATCGGTAAATTTAACCCCGGTGCGACATCAGGGGACACATAAACATCAGCCGCCTGATACAATTTCGCCACCGACTCCAAAGGTAAATTATCGCCAATGTAGGCTAACCTAGGCTGTACTCGTGTAGCTTCCGCATCAGTTAAAATAGCTTGACTGCTTTCGAGGAGTAATTTTTCCCCCTGTGGGGTGCAGCCTTTCAATACCAGTCTAGCATGGGGGTAAACTTCCACCACCCCCGCAAAGGCTTTGAGGAGAGGGCGAAGACCATCGGTATTTTCCAGGTTGCTAACATGGATAAACACAAAATAATAGTCCCAGTCCAGAGATTTACGCAATTCCTGTCTGTCTGGGGAGGTTAACGGGTGGAAAATTTCCGTGTCAACTCCAGGGGGGATAACAGCGACCTGGTGAGGTGGAATACCGCCGCGAAGTAATCCATCCTTACACCACATTGTCGGGGTAATTAGGGTGATATTAGGGGCTAATGACACATTTTCGGGACTGATATTCAGGAGAGTTCCCCATTGTGGGGCGGTCAAAATCCCAGTTTTTTGGCTATCAGTGGGGGTAAAATCCACTTCTGGGGAAACCCTTAAACAGATATCTGCTGAGTTACTATCCCTAGGGTGGTCTGGGGTGGGAATTGACAACTGACCCAGTAAGCGATCGAGAATTGGGTTAGAATCATGGGGGGCTGAAGGATTGGCTTGATAGGAAACCTGTAAATCCGATCGCCTCAAAAGTTCTTTCCAGATAAAATAAGTGGCGATCGCATAATAATTAGGTGCAAACGGCCATCCTTCCAAGTGAAATCTCATAGGTTAAAATAGGTTCTCAAATATAATAGTGCTAGTAGATACTATATCGATCATGAATCTATCGTCAAAAGTTCCCGGATTTGGGGCGACTCAAGAATAATCACCTCCGAGGCGGCGTTCTAGTTCAGAAATCGACTAAAATCAAAACACTGTCAACCCCTTATCTGTGATTAACTCACGCAATTAACCGCCAAGATGAGCGACCAAAACTCCCCCAGACAGGAAAGACATATCACCCTGTCAGTTTCCAATGTTCCGTTGATTGTTGGTGCTGTTTTACTATTAGTTTTATTATGGCAACTTCAGGGATTAATTATCCTGATCATGATTTCGGTGGTATTAGCAGCCTCCATCATTCCCTTAGTTAACTGGGCGCAAAACCTGAAAATTCCCCGCTGGTTAGCGGTGATTGTAGTATATTTAACCCTAATTGGCGGCATCACCGGATTAGGTTTAATCATCGGTCCGAGTGTGGTTGATCAAATCAACCTGTTGGTGCGTCAGTTACCAATTTTCGCCGAACGCAGCCTCGATCTAATCAGTAACATAGCCAGCAGTTTGGGAGAAGATATCCCCGACTTAATCGATCGCCTAGTAGATACCCAATCCCTGACCAACTGGACAATTCGTTCATCTCAGCAATTAATTCTCAGATCCTACGGAATCACCAGAGGTATTGTCGGAGGGGTATTTAGTCTGATTCTATCACTATTCGTCTCCGGCTATATGGTAGCAGATAGCAAAACTCTGGTCAAAAGTTTTGTACAATTGTTCCCATACCCGTGGAACGATCGCCTAGCAGCCCAAGCCCAGCCCGTAGGTCGTCGCATGGGCAGTTATATTAGAGGCAGATTAATTGTATCTGCCATATTAGGGGTGAGTATTACTACCTGCTTAGGGTTTTTAGGGCTAAAGGACTATGCTCTAGGTTTGGGTGCGATCGCTGGGTTTACCAATTTAATCCCCTTCCTGGGTCCAATTTTAGGAGCAATTCCCGCCCTCGTGGTAGCCCTAGCCAAAGGTGGATTTCTATTTTTTTGGGTGTTACTACTGTATGTAATCGTGCAGAACCTGGAAACCTACGTTCTCGATCCCTTATTGGTGGGGTCTTCAGTAGGTGTACATCCCCTATATCAGCTTTTATCAGTTTTAGCAGGGGTGCAGCTTTTAGGGCTAATTGGGGCGTTGATAGTTCCACCTTGGTGCGCGGGAATTGCAGCCTTAGTGGAAAACTTGTATTTAGAACCCAAACGCCTAGCCGAACAAAAACTAGCTTACCCCCATGGGTCTGTCTCTGACCCTCCCTCTGGGGTGATCTTAGATTCCAATTCAGATTCTCTTTGATTTCTCACCTAGCATCAACACTGAGTCCCCATTTTTCAATTATGAACCATGATCCACCCTCTGCTTCAACAACAACTCCAAGAAATCGGCTTTCAAATGGACGCGCCATCATCAGACCCCAAGGCTTGGCGGGAGTTTTTAAAAAAGGTTAGTTCCAGTTATCGCGCCGCCGATCAACAAAGAGATTTAGCGGCGCAAACTCTGACATTTTCCTCGGAGGAAATGATCGAAAAATACGAACGCCAACGCCAAGAGTCGGAAGCGTGGTTAGAAGCAGAACGCGATCGCCTACAGGCGGTAATTGGTTCTCTCGGTGCGGGATTATGTATATTAGATGCTCAGGGGAATCTGTTATCGATGAATCCCAAAGCTGAACAACTTTTGGGCTGGTCAGAGTCGGAAATCGCTGGTCAAGATTTATTCCAACTGATTGCTCCCCATTTACAAGAGTTTCCCCAACAATTTCAATCACGGCTGAATAATTATTCCCACTCCCCTGTCAACCAGGAAACGAGAGAAAAGCTGTTAGAACCGCTGAAATCTGCTCAGGATCATTTAGCCTGTCGTGATGGTCAAGTTTTACCAGTTTCCTACATTCTCAACCCGATTGTAGAAAATGGTTGTTGGGTGGGAACGGTTTTAGTGTTTTTTGATATTAGCGATCGCCAACAAGCCGAACAAGAAGCCGCCCGTTCCCTGTCCATGTTACAAGCCACTTTTGACTCAACGGATGCCGGAATTTTAGCCTTAGATCGCAATGGTCAAGTGTGCCATTTTAATCAAAAATTTGTCCAAATGTGGGAGGTGCCAGAATCATTCCTTGACCCTCATCAAAATCGCTCAACCCTAGCTTTTGTGATGCGACAATTGAAAAACCCCCCCCAGTTTCTCAAAACTATCATGCAACTGTCCGCCCAACCTTACATCCCTACATACGATGTGGTGGAATTCAAGGATGGGAGGATTTTTGAGGTTTACTCTCACCCTTCTAAAGTCGGAAATAAACTGGTGGGGCGGGTCTGGAGTTTCCGGGATATTACCGAACGCAAAAGAGTAGAAAAAGCTCTGCAAAATCGGGTTGAATTTGAGCAGCTAATCACGAACCTTTCCACCTATTTTATCAGTTTAAATACCGAGGAAATTGATGCAGGAATTAAAGAATCTCTGCAAAAAATAAGCAAGTTTATCGGAGTAGATAGAAGCTATATTTATCTATTCGCCGACCCGGAATATCATAGCCAATCTATCTACGACTGGCGCTCGACTTTGATGTCTATTAAAGCCGAGAATAACCTGGTGTCGGAGTCGTCAGATAATGAACCATTAGACCTGGTTTCCGTGGTCGCAAATCAAGTAAAAGTCACCTCAAGCCAACTTAACTGTGAGGTAATTCCGGGGATTGTTTCATGGTTACAAAAGCATGAAGTTATCCATATTAGATCGGCTAATTTATCTGAGCAGATTCTTGAGGAACTGGAAGCCTTAGAAAACTTCCATAAAGAGACCGGATTGGTCGGTTATGAATACCCAGAATATATCCAGCACCAACTGCAATTTCTGACGATGATTCCTCTGGTGTGTCGCAAATCTTTGGTGGGTTTTTTGCGCTTTGATAGTCTCAGTTCTCTTGATACCTTGTCTTCGGATACTATTAGCCTGCTGAAAATGGTGGGAGAAATGTTTTCTAACACTATTGAAAGGCGACGCACGGAAGAAGTGCTTAGACAAACAGAGGCTAAATATCGCAGTATCTTTGAAAATGCGGCTGAGGGTATCTGTCAAACTACCCCAGACGGTCGCTATATTAGCGCTAACCCGGCTTTAGCTAGGATTTTGGGTTATGACTCCCCGGAAGACTTAATCGCTAATTTGACCGATGTTAGCACCCAGCTTTATGTTAAACCTACCCGACGGGCGGAATTTGTAGCAGCGATCGCCAAAAGTTCAGTTATATCAGGCTTTGAATCCCAAGTATATCGCCAAGATGGGAAAACTATCTGGATTTCGGAAAATGCCAGGGCTGTTTTTGACGCTATGGGGGGACTGGTTTGTTATGAAGGAACTGTCGAAGATATCACCGAAGGAAAAAGAGCAGCAGAAGCCTTAGAACGCGCCAAGGAAGCCGCCGAAACCGCTAACAGGGCTAAAAGTACCTTTTTGGCTAATATGAGCCATGAATTGCGTACTCCCCTCAATGCCATTATCGGCTATAGCGAGATTTTATCCGAGGAAGCGGAAGAATTAGGATATGAAGATATTGTGCCTGACCTAGAACGGATCTATACTGCCGGTAAAAATCTACTGACTCTGATTAATGATATCCTGGATATCTCTAAAATTGAAGCGGGACGGATGGACCTGTTTTTAGAGGCTTTTGATATTTCCAGTCTCTTAGAAAGTGTTATGGGTACGGCTCAACCCCTGATGTCCAAAAATAATAACACCCTGACCGTCGATTGTCCTGACAATATCGGGATTATGTATGCTGATGTGACTAAGGTTAGACAGATTCTACTGAATTTGCTCAGTAATGCTGCGAAATTTACAACTAATGGGAAAATTAAGTTAGAGGTCTCTCGTGTATCCTCCCTCCCCTATAGTCAAGAGTCGGGTTCGGTCCTAGAATTTAAAGTTCATGATACGGGAATCGGTATGAGTCAGGAACAACAAGAACAACTGTTTCAGCCATTTACCCAGGGGGATGCCTCGACGACTCGACGCTATGGGGGAACTGGTTTGGGACTGGCTATTAGCGATCGCTTCTGTCAAATGATGGGAGGTAATATTCAAGTAGAGAGTACACTGGGAGAAGGGTCAACCTTTAAGGTGGTCATCCCTACCCGAGTCAAGGTGAAAACCTCAGAGGCGATCGCTACAACCCAAGTCCCCGAAGAGTATTCAGGAGTTGATGCTTATACCCAAGGCTGTTTGAGTGAGAATTAACTGGGTAGTTTCCTGGCTTTTTCAGAAAAGATAACTGGTCAAACCCTCAACCTTAAAATTAGATCATGGCTAAGATTCTATTGGTAGAAGATAATGAAATGAATCGCGATATGCTCAAAAGGCGCTTGAGTCGAAAGGGTTATGATGTCTTAATTGCTGAAGATGGGGCGGAAGGGGTGAATTTAGCCCAAACACAAGCCCCCGATTTGATTTTAATGGATATGAGTCTCCCCATTAAAGATGGGTGGCAAGCGACCCGTGAAATTAAGGCTGATACTAAAACTAAGGAAATTCCAGTGATTGCCCTCACAGCCCATGCTATGGCTGGCGATCGCGAAAAATGTCTCGCTGCTGGCTGTGATGATTATGACACTAAACCAGTGGAGTTCCCCCGCCTACTTGAGAAAATTGAGACTCACCTCAAAAATAAGGCGACTTCGTGATATCCATCTGTAAGTTCTAAGTTTAGATGAATGCTAACCCGGATCTTGTGTTGATTGTTGATGATAATGAAATCAATCGTGACCTGTTGGCCCGACGTTTACAAAGACAAGGTTACGATGTACTGGTGGCTTCTAATGGCTTTGAAGCCTTGAAAATTATGCGATCGACTGCCCTGGATCTGGTATTGTTGGATATTATGATGCCACAAATGAACGGCTATCAGGTGCTGGAGTCCCTCAAGGCAGATCTCCAGTTGCGCCACATTCCCGTAATTATGATTTCGGCGGTTAATGATATTGATAGCATTGTCCGGTGTATTGAACTCGGTGCAGAGGATTATCTATCTAAACCTTTTAATCATGTTCTATTGCGGGCTAGAATTAATGCCTGTTTGGAAAAAAAACGCCTGCGAGACCAAGAACAAGCCTATCTGCAAAAGTTGGCGGCGGAACAACAAAAGTCGGAACGGTTATTGCTGAATATCCTCCCCGCACCGATCGCACAACGGTTGAAACAGGGAGAAAGCACCATCGCTGATAGCTTCGCTGATGTGACTGTATTATTTGCTGATATTGTCAATTTTACTAAACTATCCGATAATCTATCCCCGGCTGAATTGGTGGAAATTCTTAATCAAATTTTTTCCGCTTTTGACCAGTTGGCGGAAAATTACGGACTGGAAAAGATTAAAACTATCGGTGATGCTTATATGGTGGTGGGGGGACTCCCTACCCCGAGACCAGACCATGCGGAGGCGATCGCTGATATGGCTTTGGAAATGCAAAAGATTGTGACAAATTTTAGCCTAAAACCCGGAGAAACTTTGACTATGAGAATGGGTATCAATACGGGTCCGGTAGAAGCCGGGGTGATTGGAACTCGCAAATTTGCTTATGATTTGTGGGGGGATACTGTCAACACTGCTAACCGCATGGAGTCTCATGGGTTGGCGGGGAAAATTCAAGTCACTGAAACTACCTATCAACGTCTGCGCCATGGTTATGAATTTCAACCCAGAGGTATCATTGACGTGAAAGGAAAGGGGGAAATGAATACTTATTTTCTGATTATGAAAAAGCCTTGACAGGTGACGGTTGATGATTGACAGTTGATAGGTGACGGTTTATTAATCTTTTGGTCTCAGACAGGACTTACCATGTTGACTACCCCTGAATTACTCGATTTTTCTAAGTGGCTGGGTATCGCTACCCTGGCTTTCGCGGCATTAACTGTTTTGGCTTTTGTGCTAAACTGGGGCATTCGTTTTCGCCTGGTGGGGATAACTGCTTTTACCGGAGTCCTCGCTGGCGGCGTGTTCGCTTTGGGGTTGGGATTATTTCAGCGGGTTGAAATTCCTGGAGCCGTCCGCTATACTAGGGTGTTTGATGATGGCGCTCGTCAAATTGTGATTGCTGTGGCTCCAGATATTACTGAGTCACAACTAGAGGCGACTCTCCAACAGGCTGCTAGTGACCTATATTCACCCGGTCGCGGCGGCGCAGGACAAATGCCTTTAGTTATCCGCGCTAGAACTATTGTTCACCCTCAACCTGGGGTTTCGGAACCGATTTTTTTGGGACGGGTGCAACGAGTATCTGGTTTTGATAATCAGGGAGATGTGGCGATCGCTATTAATCAAGAAAGTCTCAATCACCTTCAAGCAGTGCGCGAAGCTACTAACTAATTATCGCCCCCAATTCCCCATCTATCTACATGGTGGGGGAAAAGAAACCCCGTTGCTCACAACCGGGTTTCTTGGGGGTATTAGCCTCGGATGTAAATTTAAACAATTGAGAATGCTGGTTTTGATGGGTCTTTTTTCATCCCAGAAAATTAGTGAATTATAAAAAGCGATCGCCTCAGCAGAAGTGATTATTTCAAATATGGCGATCGCCTCCGGTTCAGTGTCGAAGCCCAAAAAATAAACCGTATCATCAAATAAAACAGGTTTTCCCTTGAGGGGACTTATCAATCGAAACTCTAGTTTTTTGTAAAGACCACAAATCGCTATTTTCCACGGTTTAAAGGTATAGTCTCCCACCCCAAAAATAGAAAAACGGGGATGATTTTGATAAATTTTGCTTTGGCGACCATCTAAATTCGCCGCATTCTGTTCAAGATAATTCCAAGTTTGGGGCGCGTGGTTTTGAATTAAAGTCGTGTCTTCCCCCAGAGATTTTTGAGTAACCAGGACATATTTATCAGTTTGGCTAATCTTCCCATTAGCAATATCTGAGCCTTTCAAAAGTGGAAAAATATAATCATCCTCCAAGTTAACTTTTTCTCCCAAACCATTCACTAAATCATCATTAACTTGACGAAGTTCCATAATTTTGGCACAATCGTGTTTGATTCCCGATCGCCATTTAATCAAGGGCTGAGTTTCGGAATAAAGAAAACTCAGTTTTTGAAAAGTGACCATATCCGCAATCAGCCGATTATGAGAGAAACCAATTCTCTGGAAATCCGCACTTTCCATACTGGGGAATACATCACAAAAATAGCGTTTAAATTTACCTCGAAATTCACAGAATAAAAGACAGGATTCAACTGCCGCCTTAAAATACTTTTTAGCATCAATTCCATAGGTAGAAAATTGGCAGACATTTTTTTGGCGATCGCGCAAATAGTGTAAAATTTTTCTAGCCACAGAGGTTTTACAAACCATCCCCAGATAGCTATGTTCATAATTCTGCAACCATTCAATAATTTGAATAAGCATCCATTCCGACAGGTCAAAATTGCTTTTTCCAGTTAAAGCATCTAAGCCTTTATATCCGAGAAAGTTACTTTTTTGCGGCAAATTTTTACCGGATATTAACCCTTGTTGTGAATTGGTAATCCAAGGAAAATTACCTATAACCAAGATTTCCCCCGACTGTTCCAAGTTTGACAACGGGAAATTTAACAAATCTCCATGGTGAATAATAACTCGCTCATCATGTTTAATAATTGGACTATTTTTAGCTGCTTTAATATAATCAGAGTTAATCTCAATTCCCACAATTTTAGCAGCCAAATTAAACTGTTTAATCGATGCTACAATGAAATTACCGACACCACAGGTCGGTTCAACAATCAAATCTGGATTCACCCCTAAACTTGACAATTTTTGGCAAATTCGTTTCGCCAACTCTATAGGGGTTTGAAAATCTCCATATTCTACTTTTAATTTTTGGTTAATAACGGACATAGCTACTCAAAACGATAAACAGTAATTATACCATCTTCCTGACCCGCACGTTCAATTACTCTTCTATACTGTAATCTCCATTGTAAAGCATTGGAAATTGTCAAAAACCCAAGTTCTGGAGGATTAGCCATGATTTCTTCGGCAATATTGGTAGCTTCAATTTCATCAACGGGGAGATTTCGATCCCACATAAACGCAATTAAATCATCAACATTTCCTTCATTTTGCAAAATTTCACGAATTCCGCGAGTCATTTGAAAATCGGCGGTTTTCTCTGCTTGCACATAGATGACATTCAGAATCTTTAAATTAGCCGTTTGATTATCATGATGATCTAGCTTTTCGTAAACAAACACTAATAGAGAATATCCTAAACCAAAAATTTTTTGTCTAGCTGACTTGAAAGGACAGGATGATTGAGGCTGTTTAATACTCGTCACTTTCATATCAACTTGCAGTTCCGGGAAATCAATACCAATGGCTGAATTTCCTTCCCTAAAGTCATAATTTTTTTTCAGGTAGTTTCTAAATTTTTGCTCTAAGTAAGTACCTACCTTTTTACCGTCTGTAATTCCATAAAGTGAAGGTTCTAGATGTTGGGATTCTAAGATTGAAAATTTTTCAGCTTCAGAACACAGAGTTTTTATGGTTAAGGCTTGCATAGCAGATAAGACTGATCACAATAAAAAAGGGTAATATAGTTAAGGGCGAAGAGTCTCCGGGAGGGAACAACACACCCGGAAACCGTAACTGCTGTCTGCCGGGTCAACACAGTCGCGGTAGGCACAACGACAGTAACCTGGAAAGCTGTACCACGAACCGCCGCGCACCACCCTTTTGTCTCTGCATTCCAGAAGATTGACCAAATTTTCAACATAAATATGCAGACCATTCCACACTCGACCATCCGAGGGGGAACCGCCAATATAGTGGCGTGTTGGAAATTACTGACGGGGGTGGTTCCCCTATGGCAGTTGTAATTAGCGAGGTCAGGTCATAACCGCATACGGTAAAGGTTTCGACCTGGTTTTCTGTGTATTGGGTTTCACAGATTGGACATTTAGCCATAATTACCAACCCTGATTGGCAGCTAACTAATTATACAACAGATTGATAACCCTCGGTAATCTAAAGAAACCCCGTTTCTCACTGGGTAAGCTAAAGAAACCCGGTTTCTCACAGAAACCGGGTTTCTAGTAGGGCTGATTTTAAAGAAAAATATGCAGGTCGAAATAGACGATCGCTAAATAGGAAACTAGCCACACAAATAGGCTGATTTTGATGCTGTTATCTTCGATTAAAATGCGATCGGGTTCTTCTCCGGCTGCTAAAACTGTGACGATGCGTTTGTAGTGCATTACCGCATAATAGACAATGGGAACGGTGATAACTAAGGAAGTATTTTTCCCGGAACTGATGGTAAATAGGGAATAACACATGATGGTCATGGTGGCTGTACTGTTTAGCAAAGAGTCGAGATAGGGTAGGGTATAATGGCATAAAACGGGGCGCTGTTGATTATTTTGACCCCGTTGATAAAAGAGTTGCAGATATGACGGTTTTTCGGTGGAATTAAGAGAGTCTGGGGATAATTCTTCTAGGGATTCGATGGGGTTGTGTTTGTGGAGGAGAGAGAGGAGTTCCGAACGCCTTTTGGCGAAACCTTGAAATAAGGTTAAAAAGAAGGTACAAAGGGTAATCCAGGCGGTGGGTGTGTCTCCCACGGCGTAAATTCCGGCGAGGAGACGGAGGACGAAACCGAAGGCGATACAATTGACATCAAAAAGGGGAATATTTTTGAGTTTTAGGGAATAAGCGACATTGTTAATTCCGTACAACAACAGACAGGAAAAGGTGGGGATTCCTAGATGGTAAGAACCGATGAGAGAAACGGTGATTAAAAAAATGCCGATCGCTTTGGCGGTTGTTAATTGTACCCGTCCGCTGGCGAGGGGACGAAATCGCTTTTTGGGATGTTGGCGATCGCGATCAATGTCTTGAATGTCGTTGAAAATATAGACGGCTGATGCCATCATGGAAAATAGGACAACCATTAAAATGCCGTTGGCGATCGCATTAATTTCTCCTAACCTACCCCCAAAAATTACCCCCGCCAAACAGAACAGATTTTTCGTCCACTGGTGGGGACGCAGCAACTTGATTATATCCCCAATTTCTCCCGATTTTTCTGGGGTAACTTCTGCCGAATTGGGATTAGATACCCGGGTAGATTCCGGTTTAATTTTTATACCAAATTTAGGTTTCATCACACCCCTTTATCGAAAGCAGTTGTGTATCATCATTATAACAGTTAAGACAACTGTTTGAGCAGCCAAAGGATTTTTTCTTTGACGGGTTTACGGTGTGCGGAACCTGCCTTTTCTGCCTGAATTTTATCATAGTTTTTCTGAAACCAATCGTAACTTTCCTGGAACATATCATCATTGGAGTATTTGGGTTGCCATCCCAAATTTAACAGGGGTTCAACATCGAAATAAAACTCTTTATGATAGGTGAGATAATGCCAAGGTGCGAGGGGGCTTAAACCGACAATATCCAATAGTCTCAAGGTGCCAATTGTCAAAGTGGTGGGGAGACTTTTTACCTGAGAATCAGTACCCGCATAGCTAATTAAATGTTCCAAACCTTCCCTAAGATTCCCAAAGCGATCGCTTCCGACATTATAAATTCCTGGTTTTCCTAAATCCAAGGCTAATAGGTAAGCGTCCATTAAATCCAGAGCATGAATAAACTGGAATTTTATATTTCCATCCCCGATAACGTAGACATTTCGCCCTTCTTGAATCCACTCAAATAGAATCTGAAAAATGCCTAACCTTCCCTCCCCCAAAATCGTCCGCGGGCGAATTACTATTAAGGGTAAACCTTGGCGATCGCAAACCTCACGGACTGCTAATTCTCCCGCCAATTTTGCGCGTCCGTAAATCTCCACAGGTTGGGGTTGAGTATCGTTAGTAATGGGACATTTTGGGTCGCCAAATAAGGCACTAGAACTCATGTGAATAAAACTGCTAACCCCGGCTTTAGCAGCTTCCTCAGCTGCGATCCGACTCCCTTCGACATTCACTTCCCAAAACTTATTTCCCGACTTGGTAAGGGGAACTAAAGCGACATTATGATGAACGATATCAACCCCTTTCATGGCGGCGGCGACACCTTGGCGATCGCGAATATCGCAGTTAATATATTCAAGATCCTGGGGGCGAGTTGGATCTTCCCAAATATCTAGTATTTTGACTTCTTCTCCCCGTTGCGACAACCGACGGGCGATCAGATTTCCTAAAAAGCCGGAACCCCCTGTTACCAGATGTTTCATGGACTACCGCTAACCTTCCAAATAATGACTCTCCCAGCATCGTAAACTAATGTGGCTAATTCGTAAAGGAATTGGATCGGCGGGTAATTATAAAACCATAATCGAGGGGCGATCGCCATAGAATTATCAACCTTCTCTGGACGACAACCTACTACTTTTTGAACCGGAAAATCACAGGATTTAAACATGATCCGACTTCGGAAACTGTGGGGTTTATTGCAGTATAAAATAACGGACTCTAGGGGCCAATATTTTTCCTGCTTTAACCAATAACGCAATACCCGTGCATTATCAAAGGTATCTAAATAGGTTTTATCTCGGACATTTTGGGGAACTAAAACCTGTAAATCTGGGCGCAATTGCTGGAGAAATTCCCCTGCATAATCTTCCTCAGATTGGGAATGTCCGAAGGGATTACCAGGCGCAACAAACACGCGAGAATTGGGTTCAGCATCGGCGGCTAACTGACAGATTACGGCTTTAAAATAAGGGGATAAGTTATCGACGGCTGCAGTGGCTTCTGTAGCGGTTAATCCCTCGGTTACGATGATATAATCAGCCATTAGTTATCAATTCCTCGGTAATTCTCGAACACCCATTTCAGACTACGACGCATTCCTTCTTCTAGGGAAACTGTAGGATAATAGCCTAATTCTCGTTGGGCTTTGGCGACGGAACAGGCGATGGTTTTATTCATTTCTGATAATACATGAATTTTCTGCTGATATAATCCTAAACTCTGCAAAGTGCCATCAACTAAGGTGGCAATATCTCCGGTAATTCCGGGTAATTTTAAACGTTTGTGGGCGCAAGTTTGGTTAAATTCTGATTCTAGCAGTTTCTCGACTGTATCGATAATTTCATTCATGGAATAGGGGCGATTATCGGCTATCCAGTAGGTTTCACCGTTGGCTTTTTCGGATTCGGCTGATAGCAAAAGTCCTTGACAGAGATTGTCTATATAAGCCATCGATCGCAAATTATTTCCATCTCCTACAATGGGACCTTTTCCATCCCGAATCATTTGGAAAAATAGGGTTTGTCGGGGGGGTTGGTTTGGCCCGTAAAACCAGGGCGGACGGACGATAACGGTTTCTATTTTTCCTGATTGCTGCATGGAAATAACGGCTAACTCCATCAGCATTTTGGATTTGCCATAATTCATATAGGGATGGTAGGGGGATTTTTCATCAAATAAATGATCGGGGTGGGGATTGCAACCACAGGGAGAATTAGAAGAGACAATCACAGCCCTTTTGACGCGATTGGTGACGGCGGAATTTAACAGGTTTTGGGTTCCGTTGACATTGATATGATAAAATTCGGAAACGCGCGGAGGGTGAATGATTCCGGCGGTATGAAATAGAATGGCATGATTCGCATTTTCACAAAAGCGATCGCAGTCTTGGGGATTCCGCAAATCTCCGACAATCACTTCAATTTTATCGGAGAGGTTTTTCAGAATTTTGGGGTCTTGACCGGGTAAAATTAGACAGCGAATAATCTGATTATTTCTGGGTTGGGAAAAAGCCTCAATATCTGGAAGTCCTTTAACTAGGGCTTTTACCAAACTGAATCCCAACCAGCCTAATGCACCTGTAACTAAAACTAGATCACTCATGGTTTCTCTCTGGTCCTCCTAGAATAATTAACGGAATTTCTCCTTGTAGGGTGACAAACTCCCCCCTATCAGGATCATAAACCCAAGCGTGAATAGTGGTTTCTCCGGGGGGAATATCCCGCGCGGAAAGTTCAGCGATCCAACCAGATTTTGAGTAGCGATCGCTATGGAAATATTCGGCCACCTGGGGGGTTTCCAAATCGATCGCGGTGTCGGCGAAGAAAAAGTCCTGGTCGCTATATGAAAAAAAGACGCGATCGGGTTGTTGGTCGCGATCGCCAAACGCCGCCCAACCGTTTAGCATAAAGCGATCGCCGGGGTTTAAAGTTAAGGTGGCGAGGGGGGGATTAATATAGCCGTAAATGCTTTCAGGTTGGCGGTTAAAGCCGGGGTTAGGGATGCCATCAAGAACTACTTTAATCTGAGTTTCTCCCGCCAAAGGTAGTAATTCTGAGGATTCCCCTATCTTGATCCATGCTTGAATTGATGTATTTTCATACAGATTAAAAACTGCTGTTTCTATGGCAGCCCGCCAAAAATTTTGGTCAATCTCTGGGTAAGAAATTGCTGTGGCTTCTGAAGACTTGGAAAGTATCATCAGCTGATTATTGTCATCAACTAGCTGGGGATTAAGTTGTAATTTTCCGTGCAATATAATCCAGCCATTTTCATGGTTTTGGGAAAACACACCTGGGGAATTGTCCCAGACGATCGCACCATAATTTTCGGAACTCTTGATAAATTGTAGTTGAGGACTGTCAATAAATCCCAAATCATTTAAGACGATCGCTGTTTGTTTAAAGCGATCGCGAGAGGGGATAATTTCAAACCATTTCCAGCAGCTATCAGAGCGATCGTCCCAAACTTGGATCACCTTCAGACATCTGGTTATCTGCTGAGAAATTTGCCGATATTCTTGACCTTCGTTAATGGCATATACTGAATTAATTGCGGTTAGAAAAATTATCACGATCGCTACACCAGTTAATCCCCGTTTACCGGGAAGAAGGGGAACCTCTCCACTGGCGAAATATAACCCAATTTGTAACACCGCTACCCACAAAAAGAGGGAATTGCTGATATATCTGGAACCCAAAGCAAAATCTAATCCTAAATCGGTAAATAATGCGGCTTCAACCCTGCCAAAAGTGGTAATGGCTGCAAATAGTAAGGCGAACAATGCTAAACTAATCCAGGGGGCGACAGTTTTTAAAAATTGGAACCCGTTTTTTTGATATCCCCAGGCGATCGCACCCCCAAAGCTGAATAATACCAAAACCCCCAAAATATTGGCTAATGGCACAGAATAGAAACCTAGAGGCGCTCCTAATAGGGTGACAAAAAACCGCACCCAAAACACTGGATGATTGAGCAGATACAACAGGTTAAAGTTGCTGGGATTGTTGCTGTCATATCCCAGCAAATAAACGGCGGTAGTAATGGCAAATAATCCTAGCCATATCAGGCTGTTTTTTAATCCTGATTTGATGGGAGTATGGCTTAAAAAAACTGTGGGTAAAATCGCCAACCATGCTATAATGCCTTGGGCTAATGTGAAGCTGGCAATGAGGATGGGTAGAGTCGCCAAAATTAGGCTATTTTTGGCTGGTGGTGAATTGAGAACCCAGAGAGAAGTTGTCACGCACAGATTAACTAGAAATATCCCCAATTGTAATCCCCACAGCCAATTTTGATACTGTCCTAGGGAAAACAGAATCAGACAGGATAGACCATTAATAATGTGGAATTGGCGGGAGTGCGAAATATCTGGATAACATTGGCGAGAAATTTTGACAATTAACATCCCGTTAAGGATGGCAAATAACACCCCGATTAAGATTTCATAAATCTTCTCCCAACCGGAAATAAATGCCAAGGGGACGATAATTAATCTCAGGAAAAAGTAGCGATGATCATTGTACATTTCGGCAAAATCGCTTAACCCAGCTTTTCCCTGGGCTATTTTCTCAAAGATGGTGGCGATCGCCCATTCATCCCAGTGGGGAACTCTCACGCCGTAGATGATCACAAATGCCATTAAAATGACAACCGGAATCAGGTAGAAAGCCGTGGTGGGTATAATTGTTATTTTTCGGGGAATTAACAACATTATTGATGGCAGAAATTAGAACAGTTTTGGCAGTTGGTAATTATTCAACAGCTTTGGTCTAAAAACTGTAACGCATTCCGTCGAGCGATCGCCATAATCGACCCTTGAGGATTCACGCCGGGGGCGGTACATAACAGACTCCCATCAGCAATATAAAGATTCTCAAAGCCATGAATTTTGCCAAAGGAATTGACCGCACACAGGCGACGATTTTCTCCCATAGGACAGGAGGAAAACAGATGAACCGTCATCAAATTGGTACTCGCCGCCGGGAGAATTTCCGGGATGCGATCGCCATCGTCTCTCTTCAACCGCCCAAAACCCGACAAACTGGGATAAACTGCGATCGCCCCCGCCTCAAATAGCAGTTGAGACAATTTCCGCAAACCTTCACCCAAATTTCGCAAATCCTCACCCGTGAGGCGATAGCGCACCAAAGGATCGCGAAAACCGGGGAGGGTACGCACCGACCCCCGACCGGAGGCGGTAATCATGGCATAATAAATCGCCATATTTTCCCAGTGGCGGTGTACCTCCCCCATATACTCAGGATGATCCACCATTCCCACCGACAGGTAAGGGGGGGAACTAATCGAACAGCCAAAACTGAACCGGGGGGCGAACTCCTTAACCTGATGGACGGGAACCCCCATATCAAGGGCGTTAACAGGTTCGGAAAATTGAGCGATCGCCTTAACCGTCGGATGCAGTTGTAGAGAATTCCCAATATTGTCAGTAATCCCACTGCGCCGCAACAAAGCCGGGGTTTGGATAGCCCCGCCACAGATAAACACCGTTTCCGCCTCAATTTCGCCCGTATTAGCCCACATAGTCCACTTTTTACCTCGGCGACCAATTCGGTTAATTCGCGTCTCTGAGCGCAACCTACACCCCGCCCGTAAAGCGCGAGGTATAAAGGTTTTAGTCATTGACTGGCGGGTTCCCTTGGGTGGTAAATTCGGGTCATCCTGGGTTTCATAGCGAAACCAGCGCGGCACTTCTAGGGACTCCCAGCCCAACTTGATAGCCCCTTCGTGGAGTTTCAGAGAGGCGGCGGGGGGTTTTCCTGGTAGGGAACAGACAGTAACAGCCTCTTCGCAGGCTAGAAAATGGGGTAACAGGTCAGCATCTTCTAAGCCTTCCACCTCAAACTCAGTCCGCCACCTCTCCAATATCTGCGCCGGGGTTCGATGGTACAGCCCGCTGTTGATTTCGCTACCTCCCCCCACACAGCGACCTTCGACATATTGAACTTTGGGGGTTCCTAGGGCTGCTGTTAACCCCCCATTGCGATATTTCTGCACCATTTCCTCCTGGGAAAAGGGCGCACAGGACTCTAGGGGAAGAAAAGCGCCTTCTTCGATAAGTAGCACATCCCGTCCGGCTTCGGCTAATAAACAGGCGGTAATTGCACCCCCAGGACCGGAACCAATGACGGCAATTTCACAGGATTGGGGTTCAAACATGGCGATCGCATTGATTGGAATTAACCAAAGATTGCCAACACAGTACCACTAAACTCTCATAAAAGCGCATCAAATCCCGACAGGGGCTAAAAGGGGAATTTTTCCAGGCTTCGATTTGTTGGCGACGAAGCTGGTGGGGTTGACGATGAAAGGGTGAGGCGTTTAGCCATCCCCAGCAGTCGAAAATAACGGTTAATAGCCAGATGGGAAATTGCAGATAATCGGGCATTCGCCTATGTTGTTCCAGGACAAATCGCACGACATCATTATGATAAAATTCGCGGGTTTCCTCGGTGGGGGTGCGATCGCAAATAATTGAGTAACAGAGGGCGGAGGCGGTACTATTAAATACTTGGGTCATGGCTATCAATGGGATTGACTGATTTTTCAAAGTTAAGTGGCGATCGCCAATTACAGCCTGTTCAGAAATCATCTGATCACCTCTCAAAATCTGGATCCCACTCTGGGATCCAGATTTAGGGTGAGGGCAATGTATTAAGCGACTGGTGAACAAGGTCAGGGCAATGTATTAAGCGACTGGTGAACAAGCTGTAACTCAACAACTGTTTCCTTACCGATATTTAGCACAGAAACCCCGTTTTAGTCGTGGCTCATAGTATCGGGGGGGAAATTGGGGGAGTTTCCCGGAGCGCGAACCTACTACCCATCGATCTGATAACATATAATTTATTGTATAGTCGTGTCGCGACGGGTGGAATTGGTAGAGGCGATAATTTCAATGCAAAAAATTGTTGTTGGTCTTTCAGGAGGGGTTGATAGTTCCGCAGCAGCGGCGATTCTGCATCACCAAGGATATGAGGTGGTGGGGTTAACCCTATGGTTAATGCGGGGTAAGGGTCAATGCTGTTCCGAGGGTATGGTAGATGCAGCCCATATCTGCGAACAGCTTGGCATCCCCCATTATATTGTCGATAGCCGAGATCTGTTCCAAACCCATATTATTGATTATTTGGTGGAAGGATATGGGGCGGGGATTACTCCTTTACCCTGTTCCCAGTGTAATCGTGCGGTTAAGTTTGGCCCGATGCTGGGTTATGCTTCTACGGAGTTAAATATTAACCACATCGCTACCGGTCACTATGCTAGGGTTTCCTATAATTCACAATGCGATCGCCATCAGTTAAAACGAGCCGTCGATCGCACTAAGGATCAGTCTTATTTTCTGTATGATTTAACTCAGGATATACTCGCGGGTGTGGTTTTTCCCTTGGGAGAAGTCCCGAAATCCGAAACTAGACGCATCGCCGCTCAGTATAACCTGAAAACTGCTGATAAACCCGAAAGCCAAGACCTCTGTTTGGTCGAGGCGAATGGTTCTATGCGCGCCTTTTTAGATAAATATATTACTGGGAAAAAAGGCGAAATTGTCGATACGGAAGGCAGGGTTTTGGGGGAACATGATGGCATCCACCACTATACTATCGGTCAACGCCGAGGCTTGGGAATTTCGGCACCAGAGCCATTATATGTCCTGAGTATTGACCCCGGACGCAATCGGGTAGTAGTTGGCGATCGCGATCGCATGACTCAAACTGAATGCACTATTAGGCGCGTTAATTGGGTATCCATTGCGCCGCCTTCTGAACCTATCCGCGCCGAGGTACAAATTCGTTATCGCAGTAAGCCATTACCCGTAACCGTGGTTCCTTTATCTTCCGAAGCAGACCCCCAAATTGGTAGCAGAGTCCGACTGATTTTTGATGAGCCTATTTTCGGCATTACCCCCGGTCAGGCGGCTGTATGGTACTCCGAAGATTTACTCCTAGGTGGCGGCGTGATTGAACGTCCGACCAGTTAACCCATAACCCCAAAGTAGAAGAGGCCTGTTCTCCCTATCTTGGGGCTTTCTGGTACGGGGAGGCGATCGCCGAAGCGCTACCAAACCACCTTTCGTGGTATGTTTTCTAAGCAAGTTATCCGATTCAGATAGAATGCCGACAATTTTAGCGATCGCCAATGGGAAAGGTGGAGTTGGTAAAACCACAACCGCTGTCAATCTCGCGGCTATACTTTCCAGCAACTTCTCAACCCTCCTAGTAGATACAGACCCCCAGGGTTCTGCTATGTGGTGGGTTGAACAGGGAGAAATGCCCTTTGATGTCTCAGAAGAAACCAATCCCAGTCTCCTGAAACAGTTAAGGAAAGTTCAACAGGTGCAAATGATTGTCGTCGATACCCCCCCAGCCTTGAAATCCGAATCCCTAGCCGCCGTAGTCCAGGTAGCTGATTATCTAATTTTACCCAGCCAAGCCGCACCCATGGATTTAGTAGCTTTAATGGCTACTGTACGCGATCGCGTCGCCCCCATTAACATTGATTATAAAGTCCTGCTCACCAAAGTTGACCCCCGCAGTATTGGAGATGCTTTTGAGGCTCAAAAGTCCTTGCGGGAATCAGGTATTCCAGTTTTCCAGAATTTTATTCGCTCCTACAAAGCCCATGAACGCTGTCCCCTAGAAGGCGTTTCCATTATTAGGTCTCGCAGCAAAAATGCCAGAGAAGCAGCATCAGACTATCGGCGCGTCGTAGCCGAACTCCTGAGAAGCCTAAAATAAAACCCCAATACAGACAGACATCCCCCGCCGTCCATGGGACTCGAAGGATGTCAGTAGAACCAGAATTATTGGAACAGCCTAGAGTTGTTTAACCTCAGAAGCCAACTTAGCAACCATATCCTTAGCGCTGCCAAATAGCATCATAGTTTTGTCCTTGTAGAACAAATCATTATCAACCCCAGCAAATCCCGTACTCATACCACGCTTAATCACAATAGTATGCTTGGCTTTGTCAACATCCAGAATCGGCATTCCGTAGATGGGGCTATTTTTATCTTCCCGCGCCGCCGGGTTAACCACATCATTAGCCCCAATCACCAAAGCCACATCAGTCTGTTCAAATTGGGGGTTGATGTCATCCATATCATACAACTGCGGATAGGGAACATTCGCCTCGGCTAACAGAACGTTCATGTGTCCCGGCATTCGTCCCGCCACCGGGTGAATCGCATATTTAACATCCACCCCCAAGGATTCTAGCATATCCACCAGTTCCTTAACCGAGTGCTGTGCCTGAGCTACAGCCATGCCATAACCGGGAACAATCACCACAGACCGAGCATACCCCAACATCATCGCCCCTTCTTCCGGGTCGATATTGCGAACGCTCTTATTGGTTGCACCACCAGAAGCGCTAGGCGCTGCCGCTGTACCTTCACCCGTACCAAACCCAGCAAATAGGACGTTGGTAATCGAGCGGTTCATCGCCTTACACATGATCACCGTAAGGATAATACCAGAAGCACCTACCAAAGCCCCAGCAATGATCAGCAGGTTATTCATTACCACAAAACCCGCCGCACTAGCAGCTAACCCTGAGAACGAGTTTAACAGGGAAATCACCACAGGCATATCCCCGCCACCAATGGGGATAACAAAAAGCACTCCCAGCACCAGAGAAATGCCCACTAAAGCCAGGAAAACGGGGACGTTGAAGGGTTGTACACAGATATAAACACTTGCGCCTACAAAGCTAATTAACAGGGCTAGGTTAAAGGGTTGTTGCAAGGGAAACAGAATCGGAGAGCCACTCATAATCCCTTGCAGTTTGGCAAAAGCGATGAGGGAGCCTGTGAAGGTGACACCGCCAATTAAAACCCCTAACACCGCTGTAACAGTAGTTGGTAGGGGGGGAGCATCAGCGGTGGCTAAATAGCGCCAGAACTCGCCTACAGCCACCATAGAAGAAGCAGCACCACCGAGACCGTTAAACAAACCGACCATCTGAGGCATATCAGTCATTTCGACTTTATAGGCGGCGATGCCACCAATAGCGGAACCTATGGCGATCGCTATCAGAATTGTGCCGTAGTTGAGAACCTGCTGATTAAGAAGAGTAGCCACGATCGCAATTAACATCCCAATAGATGCCAAGATATTCCCATTGCGAGCCGTTGCTGGAGACCCCAACTTTTTCAGACCAAAGAAAAACAGGGTTACCGCCACCAAATAACTCAACTCGATGCCTGTTGGTAGAAAGTCGATCATGCTTTAACCTCCTTTTTCTTGAACATTTGCAGCATCCGGTCAGTAACCAAAAAGCCACCCACAACATTAATAGTAGCCAACACCACAGCCACAATACCCAGAATCACCGTGATGTTCCAATCCTGTTCTCCGGCAATAATAATCGCCCCTAAAACCGCAATTCCTGAGATGGCATTAGCGCCAGACATTAGGGGAGTGTGTAGGGTTGGTGGCACTTTCGTAATCACCTCAAACCCGGCAAATGATGCCAGGACAAAAACAAATAAAGCCGAAATCAGAGTTTCTGTTGTCATTCAATATCTCCAGTAGCTTGGAAAGCGTCTAGCTGTTCGTCACCGTACTTTTACCCAGTGACCCAGCGGGGGGAGCCGCTCCCCCCTCACAAATAGGGGAGTATAGACCTGATACCCTTGAGGCTAGAGATGCCTGTGGTCTGTACTATTGACCCACAGGAACTCCCAAAGCCTCTTTAACCCGTTGGGAACGAATTTCCCCGCCGTGGGTAACACAGGCTCCATCGAGGATGTCATCTGCGAAGTTTAGATCAAGTTCTCCCTCCTTGGTTACCATCAGCTTTAAGAGGGCTGAGAGGTTTTTAGCATATACCTCGCTGGCATGAACAGGCATCGAGGCTGGCAGGTTAATGGGTCCCATGATGGTGACACCATTTTTCTGGATGTTTTTACCTGGTTCTGAACCTTCGCAATTTCCCCCCTGTTCGGCGGCTAGGTCTACAATCACTGAACCGGGTTTCATTTGATCCACCATGTTAGCGCTGACTAAAACGGGGGCTTTTTTGCCGGGAACTTGAGCCGTAGTAATCACCACATCAGAGGCAGCCACGTGCTGGGTTAGCACTTCCTGGGTATGTTGTTTGGCTTGCTCTGAGATTTCTTTGGCATAGCCTCCCTCGGCGACCGTATCTTCCTCTAGGGTGACATCTACGAATTTAGCCCCTAAACTTTGGACTTGTTCTTTGACTTCTGGGCGAATGTCAAAGGCTTCTACGATCGCTCCTAAACGCCGTGCTGTGGCGATCGCTTGTAGTCCGGCTACCCCCGCCCCTAGAACTAAGACCTTAGCCGGTCTGATGGTTCCGGCTGCCGTGGTCAGCATCGGGAAGTATTTAGGCAAATTCGCCGCCGCGATCAGAACTGCCTTATATCCGGCAATATTAGCCTGGGAGGATAGGGCATCCATGCTTTGAGCGCGACTGGTGCGGGGGACCATTTCCATACTGAAGGCTGTCACCCGGCGATCGGTTAATTTTTGGATCAGGGTTGGCTCTCCCAAGGGGTTGAGAAATCCGATTAATACTGCCCCCTCAGCCATTTTGCCAACTTCGTCTTCTTGTGGCGGACTCACTTTCAGCAGGATATTGGCTTCTCCCCACAACTTGGCTGAGTCCGTAATCACGTGGGCTCCCGCCTGCTCATACAGAGCATCCGAGAAACAAGACCCTTCTCCTGCTCCGGCTTCCACATAAATCTCTAAGCCTTCTTTCACCAGACGAGATACTACGTCCGGTATCAGGGCCACTCGGCGTTCATTAACATTTAGTTCTTTGGCGATCGCAATTTTCATCAAAAACTCCTATATCTCAAACTCCGTCCCTTTTCGACGGCTTGACCAAAATCTTTTCGCGCTCGCGATCGGGTTTAGCACTCCTATTTGTTTGTGGCAATTGATTAGTGACGAGCGAAACCCGTCCCTATTAGGGGTCGAGAATGGAGTCGCCTCCATCCCCTCCCATTCAGAACCGTGCGTGAAAGTTTCCCTTCACACGGCTCCTAGTCTGATTGCTCCATTGTTAGGGATACAGCGTTGGCGTTATCTAGTGCCGTCTTATCATCGTGACAGTGGCGGTGCAGTAATTGAAGATTCTTGTATTCATCCTTTCCACCTAGGTTTCGAGGTACAATATGGTCAACTTCAACTAAATCTGACGGGGTAAAGTATTGCCCGCACCAGGCACACCTACCTTTTTGCTTTTTGAGTAGTTTGGCTACCCTTGTTGGCGTATCGATTGCCTGTCCTTTCCTGGTTGACCAGTAAGTCCAATTTCCGTCGTATGGTGTTGCATCCGGGCGTATCAGGGTATGTCTGACAATTGGCGTCCAGTTATGCTTATATAGATGTAACCCATCTTTGGCTTGGAATATCCATTTCTCCTGTCTTTCTTTCCCATTACTGAGTTTAACCATTCCCGGTTTAAAGTATTTACTCAGCTTTTCATGACTTGCCTTTCCGCATCTTGAGACTGTCCATGCCCGTAACATTTGCCAGACTGTGTAGTCTAGCTTATTGAAGGTTTCTGTTGAAACTACCCCCGAATAGTAATTCGACCACCCCCTAATGATTGGGTTTAGTTTACTAATCAGGGCTGATTGGGGTGCTGTTTTATGTTGTTTGATTACACCCTTAATCGCTTCTGTATGGGCTTTAACTGCTTTCTTGCTGGGGGTAATGTGGGTTTTGTGACCGATTAATCGACTTGCTGCTCCCCCAGTTTTCCCAGATTTGTGTCTTCCTACCGGGTATTGCCTGATATTGAATCCTAGAAAGTCGAACCCAGGGTTCTCTGCTTTGTCGTTGTACTCAATAGGGTTGAGTGTGTGACAGATTCGAGTTTTTTCAGGTTTAATCTCTAGTCCTACAGGTTTTAGCCACTCGGAAATTGCAGTTTTGCATTGTTCAATGATTCCTAGGTCTTTTGAGATTACCACGAAATCATCCGCGTACCTTATTAGGGTAGCCTGAACGGTTCCCCTTTTCTTGGGATACATTGCCTCGATTAACCTAACCATGCCCAACAGTGCGATGTTGGCTAGGAGTGGACTTATTACCCCTCCTTGTGGTGTCCCCGTTTCTGTATCCTCAAATACGCCGTTATCCAATACGCCCGCCTTGAGCCATTGTTTCAAGTCTCTCTTTAGACTACTTGGACAGTGAATTTTGGACAGTAGGTAATCATGGTTTATTCGGTCAAAGCACTTTGCTATATCTGCGTCCAGTACATAATATTCACCTTTGTTGATACTTTGGTAAATCCTGGCTATCGCATCGTGGGCTGACCTTCCCGGTCTAAACCCGTAGCTTGTACCCTCAAACTTCGCCTCCCACTCGGGTTCTAGCGCCGACTTTACCAAGGCTTGCCTTGCTCTATCTTGGATTGTGGGTATCCCTAGAGGGCGTTTTTCATCCCTTCCAGGTTTTGGAATCCACACCCGTCGCAGTGGTTGTGCTTTGAGGTTCCCCTTAATACTTTTGACAAGTTCCAACCTTTGCCTCGGTGAGATTGCTCTCATTCCATCGACTCCAGCCGTTTTCTTGCCTTGATTGTCTTGGGTCACTCGCCGCACCGCTAAGAGCCTGGCGTAGTATGATTTCACCAATAGACGTTGCAACTTTCTAGCCTTTGCATCCTGTCCCGATTTAGCTGCTTGGAATATCCTCTTTTGGAGCTTAAAGACGTATCGCTGAACCTTAGCCCAGTTGACACTTCTCCATACATTCGTAGTCTTGGTAAGTTTCGGTTTGCCGAATCCCTTACTTTCTCTCGATTTCGTCATATTGACCCCTACTAGACTTTATCCTTGCAATCAAACCGTAACCTGTCAGCATATCCCTGTCATTACAACCGGGCGTTGGCTTCTGGTCACATCTCACCCCCTAATGGGCTTGCGCTTACACTTGTCACTACTGACCACCTCGACCAGATAATCAGAGCCTAATAGGGGTTAAAACGTTCCGTTTATATGGGCATTCCATCTTTAGATTTGTCCTATCCACCGAGGTACTTTTAAAGGTCTGTGAAGGTAGTACCTGTAGTCCCCTTCTTTTCCCTTTGCTCTTTTGAACGCAGCGTATCAACCTCTTTCGCTACTTCATAGTTACGATGGTTCAAGCCGGACATTCGGTTTCCCTAATCATGGATGGTTGGCAGTGGTCTCGGTTCTGGCGTTAGGTTACGCCTCGGAGCCTTCCGTTTCCCGCTTCAATCCCAGGTTTGTGATTCCTGGAACTGGGGGTGGCTATCGCCGTTACCCTCACCTCCGTATCGCACCTCCTCAGGTTACGATTTATTACGATTTGTTACAGAGGATGTTGACCTTGGGTTCCCTGCCTTGATTTGGTATCGATATGATACAAATCGTCGGGACATATAAACAGTTATGGGGATGGTCAGGAGTGCGTTCCTTATATTCAACCGAGGGGTTGAAATCCCCACCAGGCGGTTATTTCGGGTATTGCAACCCTATTTCATGCCTGAACGTCTCGCACACAGGATTCTATGATAGCGATCGAAATTTGATCTGCCTTGGGAAAGCGCGTCATATCAGAACATTTGTCATTTTTTGATGACAACCACTACATCTGACAGCACCCCACCTAGCTGGCCGTCTGGGTTGAAGTAGCTAATCAATCAAAATGTGCAACCTTTGCTACAACAGGCTAATCACTGCTACCACAGCAACTCGACACAATGATGATGATTGTGTCAGAATGAGTGTCTAGTTTGACATCATAATCGTAGTTGTTCCCATTGATTGATATCTTTAGTTTGTCTTTATTTCGAAAATAATCCTTTAACCATAAGTCAAATTGTTACCGCCGTTACACTTATCGCAGGAGTTTGTATCAATGAAAATCCGTTCTCTAGTTTCTGGTTTGACACTGACTGGCTTTTTGTTGGGAGCTTTTCCGACTCTGGTTATGGCGCAATCAGGTCCTGGTGTGACTTTGTTTGGTGGACCGGAAAGGGCGAATTTGCTCAATTTCTTTCTACAAAGTGGCCGCTCTGGTCGCCGGGACCGCTACAGATTAAGAATTCCGTCTAGGAAGTTAAATATGGCTGTGGCTCTGATCTCGATTTCGTATCCTGAGCATTTCGAGGGTAGATTTGACCCAGAGCGCATTGAGGTTCGTATCGGTGATCAGTCAATTCCCCTAGAGGACGTGATCTGGGATGCCGAAAACAATTTTCTTGAAATCTATCCAGAAGAACCCATCCCAGCCGGACAGTCTTTAGAAATTGTGATGTCAAACGTCAGAAATCCTACTTTTGGCGGGATGTTCCACTTTAATGCTAATGTTCGCAGTCCCGGTGATGTGCCTCTGTTGCGCTATGTTGGTACTTGGGTCCTCAGTATTGATTAACAGATGCTGGGGCGGTTGAGTTGATTATCGCTCAACCAACTTGCTGTCAGGTTTTCTGGAGTGTATGTGGTAAAATAAGAGATTGTGATTTTAACACTGATTGTGGGAGGATAGGCAAATGGCTCAACAAACGCTCAAAGGAACTAGCCGTAAGAAAAAGAGAGTATCTGGGTTTCGGGTACGGATGCGGACTAGAAATGGTCGTGCGGTGATTAGGTCTCGCCGGAAAAAAGGACGGTCACGGTTATCTGTTTAAGGGGTTTAACTGTCAAAGCAGTGGTCATAACCCTGATACGCAAGCCATGGGCTCAAATTGGTGATTGATATGAGCCCTAGCTTATATTCCCGCCCGGTGATGCGCCCTCCCTGGTCTAGGTGTCCACTGCTATAACTGATCAAATCAAAATGTTGCCTCAAGTAAATCGACTGCGCGCTCCCAAAGATTTTAAGGCAGTCTATACTAGGGGACTACATCGTAAAACTGCTCATTTAACCCTGAGAGCATTAAAACGGTTAGTTCCGCCTGAGATGGATGCAGGGGTCCCCGCGAGTAGGTTTGGTATTTCTATTAGTCAGAAGGTTAGCAAGCGGGCGGTGCGACGAAATCTGCTCAAACGACAAATTAGAGCGGGACTGCGACAGTTATTACCAACAATCTCGCCAGGTTGGGATGTGGTGATTGTGGTCAAGCCAACGGCGATCGAGTGCAATTATGCAGAAATTCTGCGAGAATTAGAAAAGTTGTTAGTACAAGCAGAGGTTTTACATGGGCATTCGGGAGGAGAGCTTTTATGAAGGTGGGCCCCATATTGGTGATCTGATTATAAATTTACTGATCGGATTTACGATTATCGGCTTGCCTTTGACTGTGGGAGCAGTGGTGCGCGCACTGTGGCTGCGTTATCGTATTACTAATCGCCGGGTTTCTGTGATTGGAGGATGGATGGGACGCGATCGCACTGATGTGGTGTACTCAGAAATTGTGAGTGTCGCCAAAGTGCCCAGGGGACTGGGAGCCTGGGGAGATATGGTGCTAACCCTGAAAAATGGTAACCGTCTGGAACTAAGAGCTTTACCGAGATTTAGAGAGCTTTACGACTACATTAGTGAAAAAATTGCTCAAAAACAGGGAAGATCGCCGGGTGTGATCGGTCAGTAACTTAAAATTCACCTATAGTGGTTGATTATATTTCCTTGTGGTCATAGACAATCAGGAAATATAGATTCAATCAGATGGCGCAAAAAAGTTCCACCCTGGGAACTTAATTGTTAAAATTTGTATAAAAAATCAAGCAGCTAGGTTAACTCTTGACGCATGGACTTTGGTATTGGGTTTCTTTCCAACAATTTGATGTTACCGATCCTGGATTTTTTCTACGGGATCGTCCCTAGTTACGGTTTGGCGATCGTAGCCTTAACTCTGGTGATTCGTTTTGCACTATATCCGCTGAATGCGGGGTCAATTCGGAATATGCGGCGGATGAAGGTGACTCAACCGCTGATGAAAGAGCGAGTGGACAAAATCCAAAAGCTCTATAAAGATGACCCGGTGAAACAACGGGAAGAGATGAGCAGAGTATATAAGGAATTGGGTAATCCTCTGGCGGGTTGCTTTCCACTACTGCTACAGATGCCAATTCTATTTGCTTTGTTTGCTACCCTGCGAGGATCACCCTTCTCGGATGTTAACTACGCCATTGACCTGCAAATTTTTCCCCAAGAACAAATTGAGCAAATTCAACCGCAAATATATAAGAGTAAGGCTCAGAATGTTTATGTAGCAGATGGTGTTCACTCTTCCGTACAGGCTTTGATTGATACTGGTAATAATTTGGCAGTGGGACAAAAAACCCAGGTGAAATTTCAAACAGCACAAGGGGAAAGTCTACAGTCAAAGCTGGATAGTTACGAAAACCCCAAAGTTAAACCCCATTGGATGGTAACTAAAGGGGAAGATAAGGTTCAGATTGATGATGAAGGGAATTTGGTAGCTGTCAAACCGGGTGAAGTGACAATCCAAGCCAGCCTGAAAGGAATTGCTGCTGATAAGGGATTTTTGTTTATTGATGCCTTGGGACGGGTAGGAGCTTTTGATGATGATGGTAATATCCACTGGGATATAGTGGGCATGATTTTGGGATTCGGGATTAGTTTGTATATTAACCAGGTCCTCTCTGGTCAAAATCAAGGTAGTTCGGGTAATCCTCAACAAGATACGGTTAACAAAATCACGCCAGTTTTATTTACGGGGATGTTTTTCTTCTTCCCACTACCGGCTGGTGTTTTACTGTATATGCTGATTGCTAATATTTTCCAAACAGGTCAGGCGTTTATCTTGTCGCGAGAACCTTTACCGGAAAATCTCCAGAAAATTGTGGAGGAGTCGGAGAGACAAACCGGCAAAAAAGACAAAAAAGACAAGAAACCAGGTGAAAGTGGACGTGCTTCACTTCCTTTTGAACCAGGCGGACATTCTAAGAAGAAGGCATAAACTAAGCAATGGACAAGACTCAAATTAGTCGAGGTCAGGAGTGGATAGAGGAACTCCTAAAACTCGGAGATATTTCGGGTGATGTTGTCCCTACGCAGGAGGAAGACTCCTGCTGGTTAACCATTGACAGTCCCAATCTATCCCCTGAACAGGCTAAAAATCTGATTGGTGATGGTGGTGAGGGACTCGATTCGATTCAGTATTTGGTTAATACGATTCTGAATTTGGGGAAAGACAACGGTGAAAAAGTGGCTTATACTGTGGAGCTAAATGGGTATCGTGCCCGCCGCTACCAAGAGTTAAGAGCTTTGGCGGAAAATGCGGCGAGTCAGGTGCGACAAACGGGGATAGAGTTGGAAATTAAGTCTCTATCTTCGGTGGAACGACGGCTAATCCATAATATTCTCAAGGATAGTGAGGGTGTGGAAACTTATAGTCAGGGGAGTGAACCCGATCGCCGTCTAGTGATTAAAGTGAAAGCCTGACAAACATTTTGGCACAATAAGCGACGACCACAAGATTATGGATGCTATTTACATCCCTCATTTGCTTAATGCACATCAGCGGACGGTGGAGTTCCAGTTTGAGGAGTTTATCCCGGGTTTGGATACCCTGACTCCGGTGCGAGGGTATATGCGAGTTAGTCATAAGACGACATTTTTGGATGTCCAGGGTCGTGCGGAGACGATTGTAACTTTGACTTGCGATCGCTGTCTGAAACAGTACAACCACCGTTTGAAAATTCTGACGAATGAGGCGATCTGGTTAGAAAAATCATCTGATTACCAGATCGCTGAAGAGGTGGAGGTGGCTTTTGAAGATTTGGTGGAAACCCTAGACCCTCAAGGGCATTTTTCTCCTACGGATTGGTTTTATCAGCAGTTGTGTTTGGAATTACCAGGTCGTCAACTGTGTGACCAGGATTGTCAACTACCCACGGCTCCGACTGAGGTTTCGGAATCAGTAGATTCAGCGATAGATCACCGCTGGGCAGCCTTGGAAGCGTTAAAAAAACAATTATCTGGATAAAAAAGCCATGAGCCAATTTAACCAGGAGTTTGAATTATTACTGCGATCGCGCTATCCGGTGATTTATATTCCCACATTAGAGGAGGAGCGCCTTGAGTTAACTATCAAGCAGGTAGGTTTGAACCAAGGAAATCGAGCGGTTTATGTGTGGGATTTTGTAGAAGGTTACAACGAGGGAAATCCTAATGATATGGGATTTGCGGTTCGCAACCCCCTCCTTGCCTTGGAGTTTGTGGAAAAAGTGCCGGACACGACACCGGCGATCTTTATTTTGCGAGACTTTCATCGGTTTTTAGATGATATTTCCATTTCTCGTAAAATCCGTAACCTGGCGCGTCGCCTCAAGTCTCAACCGAAAAATTTGGTGATTATTTCCCCCCAAGTTACTATTGCTGAAGACCTCAGCGAAGTGATCACGATTCTGGAATTTCCATTGCCCGATCGCCCCACTATTGCTAAGTCGGTGGAAAGCCTATTGATGGCAACGGGACAAACCCCGGAACCGCGTTTGTTAGATGAAATGGTGCGCTCGTTTCAGGGTCTGTCTCTGGAGCGCATTCGCCGGATTTTGGCTAAGGCGATCGCTAATCATGGGGAACTACAACCCAGTGATATAGAGCTGATTTTGGAAGAAAAACGCCAAACTATTCGCCAAACTCAAATTTTGGATTTCTACCCCGCTAAGGAAAATATATCTGATATTGGCGGACTCGATAACCTCAAAGATTGGCTACTGCGGCGGGGCGGCGCTTTTTCGGAACGGGCGCGACAGTATGGATTGCCCTATCCCCGTGGTTTGCTACTGGTGGGGATTCAGGGGACGGGTAAATCTCTGACGGCTAAGGCGATCGCTCACCATTGGCATTTACCCTTATTACGTTTAGATGTGGGGCGGTTGTTTGCGGGACTGGTAGGGGAGTCAGAATCTCGGACTCGCCAAATGATTCAGTTAGCAGAGGCTCTCGCTCCCTGTGTCCTATGGATTGATGAAATAGATAAAGCCTTTGCGGGGGTTGATGGTAAAGGGGATGCGGGTACAACTAGCCGGGTATTTGGCACTGTGATCACTTGGTTGGCTGAAAAAACTTCTCCGGTTTTTGTCGTGGCTACCGCTAATAATATCCAATCTTTACCGCCGGAAGTTCTGCGTAAGGGTAGATTTGATGAGATATTTTTTGTCGGTTTGCCTAACCAAGATGAGCGGAAAGCGATTTTTGAGGTACACCTAACTAAATTGCGCCCCCAAAGTCTCAAAAATTACGATATCGATCGCCTAGCTTATGAAACGCCGGATTTCTCTGGGGCGGAAATTGAGCAAACTTTGATTGAAGCTATGCACATTGGTTTTAGTCAAAATCGTGATTTCACCACTGAGGATATACTGGAATCCGCCAGTCAGATGATACCTCTGGCTCGTACTGCTCGCGATCAGATTCAATTTTTACAGGATTGGGCGGCGGCGGGTAAGGCTAGATTGGCTTCCCGACAAGATAGCCTCAATAAGCTATTTTAGACGGGGATTAGGCTATTTCATTTGTGGCTCGCCTTGATGTGGTCCCAATGTTCGCTATCATCAGGTTTTATTGAGTCGATTGTTTTTGGCGATCGCGATCAGATAATAAATGTTTCCCAAAATACTATGAGTCTTTATGGCATCTTTAAGTTTTTAGTCGGTGTGTTCCTAGCTATCTTGATTTTGGCGGGCGCAACTCTGGCCGCGGCTTTGTACTTTGCCGCTAGGTTGACGGAACTCCCCCAACGACCGACTTTTGCTACTGATCAACCAGTGGTGGTTGAAACAGCCAGCACCCCTACTCCTGAACCTACTCCTGAGCCTGAGCCTGAACCTGAGCCACAATTAGAGGAGGGGACCTATCGGGCGCGCGTGGTTCAACCCATTGGGTTAATTATCAGGGAGAGTCCTAGCCTTGATGCTAACCGGGTCGGTGGGGTCGGATATCAAGAAGAGGTTATCGTTTTGGAAGATAGCCAGGATAGACAATGGCAGCGGGTTCGCGCCGCCACTGATGAAGGTCGCACCGGTTGGGTAAGGGGTGGCAATACCGAGCCTATTAACTAAATCCTTGGCTTGACGGAAGATGTGATCTGGAACACAACTTTAACCATGAGGCGATCGCACTTAGGGTATGAAACCCATCACCAATTTCCATCCGTAAATTCACTGATTCATTTGATCGCGATCACTGCCAAATCTGGGAAAACTTGGGATGATATATAACACTTACCTATTTTGAGCATCAAAGCTCACTCATCTTTCGTAGTATCTCACTGGATTAGTGTCTAAAACAAGGCTAACAATTCAGAACGCGGTTTTCATCAGATATAAGCGGCCTCTTGGGTCGCTTTTTTTTGCTCCTGTAGGCGGCCCTCAGAACTAGCCTATAGCAATCTTTCAAATACTAGAGGGAATTTTGACAGAGCGTAAAAATTCGGCACTTTCTTCGGGAACAGATGTATTAATATACATTCCGCTTCCCAGTTCAAAGCCGGCGGTTAAGGAAACGCGGGGAATGATGGCAATATACCAATGGAAATAATCCGTGCGCTGTTCAGCCGTGGGTATGGAACGAATGGTATAGTTAAAATCGGGGTTGTTTAAACCAAAATAAAATTGAGACATTACTACTTTGAGGGTTTGGGCTAAATCCTCTATTTCTAAATCCGTAATTTCATCAAAGGAAGAAGCATGATTACGGGGAAAAACCCATGTATGAAAGGGGGAAAGCGCCGCGTAGGGAATAAATGCGGCAAAATGCTCCCCCGTGTAAATAATGCGATCGCCTGCTTTGAGTTCGTCTTTGAGGGTGCGACAAAAAAGACATTCTCCCGTATCATCGTAGTAGCGGACTGCTTCTCTAGCGCGATCGCGCCATTGATAGGGAACAATAGGAAGGGCTGCAATTTGGGAGTGAGGATGTTCTAAAGAAGTCCCAGCACTTCCTCCGTGGTTTTTAAAAATAATGATGGTTTCAACTCTAGGGTCTTTTCGTAGTTCGCCATAGCGTTGGCGATAGACCCGGAGAATATTGCTAATGTCTTTAATATCCATCAAAGCAATATTTAAATCGTGGCGAGGGTGTTCGATTACTACTTCATGATATCCCACTCCCGACAGGGATTTAAAGATACCTTCACCATGACGAACTCGTTGACCAACATCAGAGAGAGCCGGATATTTATTCCCTACTACTCTCACTCGCCAACCACCATTATCAGCCAGTCGTAAACACTCTTGAGTTCCGGTTAGATGTTCATTTCCGGGACAAAATGGACAGTCATCTCGGTAGGTAGGTAAGGGTTCTAATTTAGACAAGGGGGGCGCAAATTCATGGGGTCTTTTCGCCCTTTCTGAGGCAATAATTACCCAGTCTCTAGTGATTAAGTTTTGTCGTAGTTCAGTCATGATACTTTCCTAGTTATGAGCCTAAATAGGCGTTTTTAGGGGGTTAACTACGGTCGATTTGTTGCCTTTCTATCGCTTCAAAAAGAGCCTGAAAATTGCCTTCACCAAATCCTTGTGCTGACTGACGACGTTCTATTAATTCCCAGAAAAAAGTGGGTTGATTAAAAATTGGATGGGTGAAAATTTGCAACAGCATTGATGCTGAATTTGAAGGATGCCAGTCTACTAAAATTTGATTTTTTTTGACGAGTTCCCAATCTTGCTGTAGTCGGTAAGCAGCTCCCCTAGCCTCGATTGTATCATAATAATTTTCGGGAATTGATAAGAATTGTAAACCCTGATTTTTGAGAAAACCAACGGTTTCAATAATGTTGGTTGTCGTCAGTGCAATATGTTGTATTCCTGAACCTCGGTTAAAATTCAAAAATTCTTGAATCTGGGAATTTGGGGAGGCGGGTTCATTGATGGGAAATTTAATTTTTCCTTGGGGGGATGTCATCACCTGACTGTATAAGCCAGAGTAATCAGTTTGAATGTTAAAACTTTGTTCGGGGTTGAGTCCTAAAACAGAATTGTACCAGTTTGCCGCAACATTGAGATCACCTACTTCGACATTTAAGACGACATGATCAATGGCTGTTAAATGAATCGGCGATCGCTTTAGTTTAATCGGGTATTGACAGCCGGGAAGCCATTTATAAGGGGAAATAGCCTTAACTTCGATCAGGGAATGTTGCAAGGAACCCCAACCGGAAATAATTCCCCATTGACTAGCAGCGATCGCACTATCATGGCTTTGTACGGGTTGCAGAAGTTTTGCGCCGCCAGAAATAGCGCGATCTATTGTTTGGGATAAATTGTCTACCCGAAAGGCTATATCAGCAATTCCGGGGGGGTGTTGGCGGAGAAAGTTAGCCACCGGACTCTGTGGGTGGCGGGGTGAGGACAGGAGGATATAAATTTGACCATTAGCCATGGTGATTGTATGATGGTGATCATTGATGTTTTGTCCCACCTCCTCAAATCCGAATTTGTCGATAAACCAGTTGCGAGATACTATGGCATCCTCAACATAGATATGAATGTGGTCGAACTCCATAAATTAGTGATGACAATTTAGCCATAATTGAGACAATCCACCTTTTAGTATAAGAGATACAGACAAGCGATCGTGGGTAAATTAACTCAGTGAGGATTTAATAAACCAACCTCCCAAATTTTCCCAGTTTGTTTCACCTTAAAGCAACCGCAAGACTCCAAAAATTTGGGTAATTTTTTGCTATGATTAAATTGGCGAAGTAAATTATTGATAGGTACATGATATTTGGTCATAAAATGACTCGCTAAAATTGATATATGCACTAAAGAATTAGGGGATTTTTGAGTGATTTCTTTCAGAATACTAACTAACGCCTTTTCTAAATCATCGCTGGATTTAATTGTTGTCGGTGTAGTGTTTGATGTAGTTGCATTGACAGTCTGGGGTGGTAAGTTATCCGTAGAGATAGTGAAATTTTCATTAAATAACGTCACATAAGTCTGAGATGTATCTGAGATTTTATGCACCGCAAAAATCAGAGGGTTTTTGATAAAAATATCCTGAACTTTAAAATCCACAAAGTGTTCAGAAATTACCTGGATTAACGTCAATTTATATTGATGATGATAAAGGCTAGAGATTTTGGTTAGCTTAATCCAATAGCAATTAGTGCGCTTTTGTTCGGCTACAATTAACTCTTGCAATTGTTGCAGCAATTCTTCCACTTTGGGAATAACTTTTTTTGAGGATGATAAGGAATATTTTTGAGTCGTGCCATTTTGACTATTAAATACCACAATTTGGTCTTGATCTTTGCGGACATGATAAACAGTCAAACCGTGAGATTGTAAAGTATTACAGAGATGAATTAAGGCTTGATCTGATGAGCAAACCAGCACTTCTCGCGCCGTAGGATAGTGTACAAAAATTGATGACCCCACCGTTGCCATTTTCAAATCCGCGCTATCCTTTCCTGCGGGTACATGAATCAATTGATAGCCTCGTTGATGAAACTCAGCATCTTTTTTGCCTAAACTGCGCCAGTTCGCAAAAGCCACCCTAATTTGTAAAGGATAATGACAGATTTTTTCTAAAAACTTTTCTGCGTCAGCGTCTAGCTGAATATTTTCCGCATCAAGTAGTAGAATACTCGCTCCATTATCAATCATTCCATTACCATTTAAGTTAGGAATCGAAGCATTTAGATGTTGGTTTTTATCGTAATTTAGGAGTTGCTGAAGTTTAGGCTTGAGTTGATTAAAGGTATTAGTAGCGATCGCCTCTGAATTTAGCAGAGATTTCAGATAAGATCTCACCCTAGATAGCAATACTTCGGGGTTAGGCGCTTGACCCAACCCGTGATTCAATTTAGCTAACAGTTTAGTTTTATACTCAGGTTGTTCCCAGGAAACACTCTGATAGCGGATATGTAAGCACTCCGGGTGCTGTTGTTGAAACGACACAACGGTTTGATAGATCAGGTTACTGATCTGATTAACCGCCGTAGTTCCATTATTTGTCTGTGACACGAGCGACTGATGGGGCATACCCCTACACAAACCGTCAAAATTTGTTATCTATTATTTAGATTAGCATGAAGGATGGCGATCGGGTTAAATTGGGTAAGTAATATTCTCCCGCCTCCGAAATCGGGCCAATCCCTAACCCTTTAGGGTCTAATCACCCACTCCCCAATATTATACCCCCGGCGGCTGATCATGAGATCATACTTGGGTAGAATCTGGCTGGGGAAGACTCAGCCAACCATGTTGATCGGGGAAGAGTTAGGGGATAATGGTTCGATCGCACCATAATTGAGGTTTGAGAAGTACCATGATTAACTGGATTATGTCACAATATAAAACAGTTAATTTAAAAACTGTAAAAATCATGGCACGAGATCTGCGGGGATTTTTGAAAATATTAGAAGAACGGGGACAGTTACGAAGAATTAGCGCCCTGGTAGACCCGGATTTAGAAATTGCCGAAATTTCCAACCGAATGCTACAGTGTGGTGGTCCGGGGTTGTTATTTAAAAATGTCAAAGGTGCCGCTTATCCGGTAGCAGTGAATCTGTTGGGGACGGAACAACGGGTCTGTTGGGCGATGAATATGGAACAGCCCCAGGAGTTAGAAGAATTAGGTAAAAAACTGGGGATGTTACAGCAACCTAAACCACCTAAAAAAATCTCCCAGGCGATAGATTTTGGTAAGGTTTTATTTGATGTGGTGAAAGCCAAACCTGGGCGGAATTGGTTTCCTCCCTGTCAGGAGGTGGTGATTGAGGGAGAAGAGGTAGATTTAACTAAAATTCCCATGATTCGCCCCTATTCTGGTGATGCGGGAAAAATTATTACTTTAGGATTGGTAATCACTAAAGATTGTGAAACCGGAACTCCTAATGTGGGCGTATATCGCTTACAATTACAGTCTCATAATACCATGACTGTTCACTGGTTATCCGTGCGTGGTGGCGCGAGACATCTGCGGAAGGCGGCGGAAAATGGTAAAAAGTTAGAAATTGCGATCGCCCTAGGTGTTGATCCGCTGATTATCATGGCGGCGGCTACTCCCATTCCCGTAGATTTATCTGAATGGTTATTTGCGGGATTATATGGGGGTTCTGGGGTACAATTGGCTAAGTGTAAAACGGTGGATTTAGAAGTTCCCGCAGATTCCGAATTTGTCCTAGAAGGAACTATCAACCCAGGGGAAGTGCTACCCGATGGACCCTTTGGTGATCACATGGGTTATTATGGGGGTGTCGAAGATTCGCCACTGATTAGGTTTCACTGTGTCACCCACCGCCATGATCCCATTTATTTAACTACTTTTAGCGGACGACCACCCAAAGAAGAGGCGATGATGGCGATCGCCCTTAATCGGATTTATACTCCTATTCTGCGCCAGCAGGTATCAGAAATTTGTGATTTCTTTTTACCAATGGAAGCCCTCAGCTACAAAGCCGCAATTATTTCCATTGATAAGGCTTATCCCGGACAAGCGCGGCGCGCGGCTTTAGCCTTTTGGAGTGCTTTACCGCAGTTTACCTATACCAAATTTGTGATCGTGGTGGATCGAAATATTAATATCCGCGATCCGCGCCAAGTAGTATGGGCGATCGCCTCAAAAGTTGACCCATCAAGGGATGTATTTATTCTCCCCCATACCCCCTTTGATAGTTTAGATTTTGCGAGTGAAAAAATTGGTTTAGGGGGAAGGATGGGTATTGATGCGACCACCAAAATCCCCCCAGAAACCGAACACGAATGGGGGGAAGCCCTAGAATCTGATCCAGATGTCGCTAAAATGGTGGAACGTCGCTGGGCTGAGTATGGGTTAGGAGATTTGAATTTAAATGAAGTTGACCCTAACAAATTTGGCTACGAAATGAACTACATTCAGTGACCAAAACCAGACTTTAGGGGCGGGTTTATTGGTGCTATTTACCGCTATTTACAGCCAATAAATAAACCCCAAAACCCGCCTTTTATGAGTTGATTTAATCAAAAATTGCCCCCCGATTTTTCAAGTCAAACTTGGCATTTTCCGAAAGTCCGATCGCCCCTTTAAATTTAGCGTTTTCTACTTTAGCATTAGTCAAAAAAGCACCACTCAAATTAGCCCCTCGCAAATCTGCGCCCTTGAGATTAGCCTCTTTCAAATTCACCCCAATTAAATTAGCTTCCGTCAAATCAGCATTAGTTAAATCATGTTTTTGACCCCCATGATTAGAAATTTTCCAAATCACACGCCACTTAGGGTCTAACTGAGTGTCATCATTAATTAAAGTACCACTCAAATTAGCACCCCTAAAATCAACATTGAGTAACATAGAACCACGCAGATCTGCACCAATCAGATTAGTATTATTTAGTTGTGCATATTGCAGGTTAGCATTACTCAAATTAGCCCCAATTAGTTTGCTTTGAGTTAAGTTAGCCTGTCTGATATCCGCGCCAATTAGCTGACCATAAATCAAATTTACACCACCCATACTGGTACTAAATAGTTTAGCCTTATTCAAAGAAGCCCCCATCAAATTAGCCCCATTCAAATAGGCTTTAGTCAAGTCTGCACCCCGGAGATTAGCATGACCAATATCCGCATTAATTAAATTAGCTTCTATCATTTCTGCTAGACTCAAATTTGCTTGAATAAGGGTAGCATTCATCAAATTAGCTTTATTCAGATTAATGCTATTAAGATCAGCCCCTTGAAGTTGAGCGCCAATTAAAATAGCCTTGTGAAAATCTCGCTCCCCTTGAGCATAAGATGCTAGTAATGTTTCAGCATTCATCTGGCTTTTATCTCCTAGTTAAAATTAAACGGTAATTTTCCGGGTCGTTAATATCAATATCATCAATGAGTCGTGGGAGGTTAAAAAACACAAAAATATGCTACTATGGAGAGGTTTAAGATGATAATGAATTACTCCTCACTTGGTGTGGTTTCCTGGTTTTCTGTTCCGGTATGGTCGTCCACAGATTGGGATTTTTGGCGACGATTTCGGCGGGCTGATTTCATCAGTTTAACCTGATAAGGATCAGCATCCGATCGCCAATAAACTCTATGTCCTCGAATTTCCGCGCAGTGTTCCTCCAGACATTTTAACCAACCTCCGAGGGTTTGAATAGCTGATTTGTCATCCAGAAGCCCCCAGTCTTGTTCCTGACTGGTAAGTTTAGCAAACTTTTCATACGAGGGATAGTCTGGGGTAACGAAGGCTTCCTTAGCATAAAGAATCGGAGCATTAGCACCCTGATAACTTCGATAACTGACCTGGAGATCTCGCAGGTCGATCGCCATTTTGGTTTGTAGGACCGGATGGGGATTAGTATCAAAATCAGGATAAAATAAATAGGTGATTTTCGGCGTTTTAATGTGAAATTTAATCAACGTTGTTCCTTCTAAGCGTCCAATCGTCCGATGGGCGCAACCCTCATACACCCTTAACAGGGGGTCGAGTTTCTCTAGGGCGCTAATATGAACCCAAAGGGAGTTTTGGCGCTTCTGACCTATTTCGCTATTATAACAGCATTCAGCAATTATATCAGGGTTCCCCATACTATAAAGCATGACATCAGCCAAAGCACAAGCCTTCTTATAGCTACCAAATAACCCTTTAATATCATTTTTAACCTGTGGAGACAAATCCGACAATTTCGGGCGTTTTTCAAAGTGACTCAGGGCTAGATAAACCAGCAAATCTTGGCGACGACGATCTGCTACTTTTTCCCATTCTTGTGAGTTAGTGGCTTGCATAATTACCTTAAAAGCGCGTTTAATAGTTCCAAATTCTGCCTCAATTTCGGAAGTTTTTGGCAGTTCTGACCCCACCGGAAGCCGACCGCGATCGCACAAAAACTCTATCAAAGGTTGCAGGAGTTCTTGATATTCTTCAAAACGCTTAACCTGGACACAAATGCGGGGAGAAGAAACTCGCGATCGAAATCGGGAGGCGCGAAAATTCTCAGCTTCTGATTCATCTCTAAATACCAAATAAACACCCAAATCAATCGGGATAGAATCCACATTCAAAACCTGATCAATATAGATTTTCAACTCCTCTTGCTGGTAATACTTTTGAAAGGTATTGCGATTAGTAATCACCCCATCGCCATAAGCAATAATACCACGATCGCAATCATCAATCAAAATTTGCGCCGCCACAATTAACACCCTTTCCGTTAACTCCCAAGACCGAATTAATGCTTCCCGTCTTTCCACCTGACATTCAATCACATTAATCACATAACCCAGATTCACAATTTCCGATACAATTTGGGCAGTTTCTGGGGAATAGTAAGGGTCCCAACCTGCTGAAAAATAACCGCGATCGCTTATTTGTTTTAAATCACCTCCATAACCACAACCATAATCAAAGAAACTGCTATTTTCCCGAAATAATCCCGCTTCCAGCGCCAGGCGTACAGGGCGAGATAAACTTTTCCGAATTATCGCAGCTTTGTGGCGTTCAATGCGAGGAGTAATCGTAGCTGTTTCCCATTCCTGATCAGACAGATACACCACCTGATGATCCTGAATCGCCACACCACATCTAACCAGATGATTTAACCAACCTTGGCGGGTTCCAATACTGCTATAAAGTCGAGTTTTTTTACTCAACAATCCTAGCTTTTCCTCCATCTGGGTTAATTGGTAAAAACTGTCATAAAGGGGATAGTCCGCCGCCACAAAAGTTTCTTTACGGTGTAGGATAGGCGGGTTATTGCTGTTAGTATAGTTAGAAAAATTTACTCTACCCCTAGGGACTAGCACTTGATAACTCGTGGCTAAATCCGGGTGAGCATCTGTATCAAAATCTGGGTAAAATAAATAAGAAATAATCGGTTTATCCGTATGAAATTTAATCAGAGTTGTGGGGGGAACTGGGTTAAGCGCTTGGCGGGCTAGATGTTCATACAGGCGCAGCAGCGGGTCAAGGCGGTTAAGGGCAGAAATATGCACATACAGCGCGGCGGGGAGTTTTTTACCAATGGGGCTTTGGTGACAACAATGGGCGATCGCCCTAAGTTGATGAAGGGCTAGTAAAAGCTGGTTAACCCTCACACAGGCTTGCTGGTAGCTACCAAAAGTGCGATCGATTTCCTCATGCCACTGTGTCGAAAGGTCACTAAATCGGTTAATCTGGGGGGGAAGCTGAAATTCAATCGCTTTCTGGGCTAAGTATAAAATCAAATCATCGGCGGTGGGGTGAACATTTAAACCCCTTGGTGGGCGGTGATTGATGGCAAAATCCCAACTGTCACTGCTACACTGAATGACATCATGGCTGTCCATTACAACTGATCTCCACAGTCGGACTATCTTGGCAGCTATTATATGACATAAAGACCTCCAGGAAAATTCCTCCCTTGCCTTTTTTCAACAAGATTGCTATATATTTATCAGTTTCCGTCAAACCTTAACCGAAATTTTAGATGATTGCGATCGAATATTTATCTATTGCCATTGCTATGCTGCTGTTAGCTAGTGTCATTGCTAGTAAAGCTGCCAGTCGCTTAGGTGTTCCTAGTTTGCTACTGTTCTTAATCATTGGCATTTTAGCAGGTTCCGAAGGTATAGGGGGTATTGAATATAACAACCCCGAATTAACCAGGGCTGTCGGAGACTTAGCCCTGATTATTATTTTATTTTCCGGCGGACTAGATACTAGGTGGGCGAAAATTCGTCCCGTGTTAATTCCCGGACTCACTCTTGCCACAGTAGGAGTCGGGTTAACAACTCTTTTATTAGGGACTTTTGCTTGGTTTGTTCTCGGTTCCTTTTCCACCTTTAATATCGGCATAGAAGGACTTAATTGGACTGAAGGATTATTGCTAGGGGCGATTATTTCTTCTACTGATGCAGCCGCCGTCTTTTCAATTTTGCGATCGGGTAATTTAGGTCTGCGGGGAAATCTGCAACCTTTGCTAGAATTTGAATCTGGCAGTAATGACCCCATGGCCGCTTTACTAACTGTTCAAATAGTGCAAATTGTCGTATCAGGGGAGTTATCATTCTGGCATTTAGCCATCTCAGTCATTGTGCAAATTTTTCTGGGTCTGGCGATGGGATATGGTTTGGGTAAGGGTACAGTTTGGGCAATTTGTAGCATGAATTTAACTGCTGAAGGGCTATATTCTGTAATGACACTCGCTCTAACTTTGCTCACCTATGGTTTAAGTACCGTTGTCGGTGGTAATGGTTTTCTGGCTGCTTATATAGCAGGTTTAGTGGTTGGCAATTCCCAGCTTCCTAGCGCCGGAAAAAATATTTTTAGTTTCTATGAAGCTCTAGCTTGGCTGATGCAAATTATCATGTTCTTAACCCTAGGGCTGCTAGTTTTTCCATCCCAACTTCTTCCGATCGCTTCCGTGGCCATAGCAATGGGTTTATTTTTAATTTTCGTAGCGCGTCCCATTGCTACCCTTTCTTGTCTATCATTAGTAAAGATGCCAATCAAAGAAAAACTATTTGTTTCTTGGGTAGGTTTACGGGGGGCTGTTCCCATTGTTTTAGCAACTTTTCCTTTAACCGCTGGTATTCAAGGTGCTAATCAGATTTTTAATATCATCTTTTTTATGGTGATTTTGTCTTTACTGCTTCAGGGTCTATCCCTATCACCTCTAGCTAAGAAACTTGATTTAATGGCGGAGTCAGAAAATTAAAAATCTCAATTTGCGGGCTAAAATTATCATGAAAATCAACATATTTATAGGGGCGATATTGGCGGTTATTTTAGTCGCCTGTACACCCCAACCAAGCACCATAACAGGTCAGCAACAATCGGGGTTAGAATCAACTACAACCGAAAAATTTACCGATGCGGCTCAAACCATTGATATTAGTGAAATTCAAGCTATAGCCGGACAAACTGTTTATATTCCGGTTTACTCTCATATCTATTTCCGCAATACCCAACAGGCTTATAATTTAGCCAGTACACTTAGTATTCGCAATACAGACCCAAATTCTCCCATCATTATCACTTCTGTTAGTTACTACAATACTGATGGTAATTTGGTGAAAAGTTACCTTGATAGTGCCTTAAAAATGCCACCTCTCGCCAGCATGGAGTTTTTTATTGAACAAAGCAATACTAGCGGGGGTTCTGGTGCTAATTTTCTGGTTGAATGGGTATCAGAAAGCGCCGTTTCTGAACCGATAATGGAATCAGTAATGATTGGTGTATCAGGAACCCAGGGGTTAGCTTTTACCAGTCGAGGACAAGTAATTAATAATCAACCATAGATAATTAGATGGTTTTCAGAACCCCCTCGCTGGGGGAGAGGGTTACTTAACTACAGTCGATTAAAATTCATCCTCAAGAATAACTGCCAGAACCCGCTCAATGATATAATCGGGAGTGGTATTAGTATCTTCATCCAGCAAAACTACAATAGTCATTTCCTCATCAGGAAGATGCCATAAGGCTGATGAATAACCATCTATTCCCCCAGTGTATCCCCAAACATCTCCCCATTCTTTAGCATCCCAACTATTAACTCCTAAGCCATAAAAACCCCCCTCATGATCTGGAAACCAATTAATCATTTGATCAAAGGTATCCTCATTTAGGAGTTCATCGGTCATAAATAGGGTTTCGGCAAATTTTCCTACATCATAAGCACTGGAAATTAAGCCACGATCGCCTAAACCAGTGCCTAATTTTTCCGGACTGATGCAATTTTGACAACTCTTGTGTTTCGGGGGGGGAGTTTCGCGGTATTCGGTAAAGGTATCCTTTAAACCGAGGGGGTCAAAAATCCGCGATCGCATTTCTTGATAGAGAGGATTTCCGGTTACTGCTTCCACAATCAACTCTAGCAAAATATAGTTAGTATTCGAGTAACAATGACCCGCGCCAGGAACCCCCAGAGATTCTAAATTATCTGCCAAACAGATAGCCTCTTTAGCCGTCCAAAACTGATTTTTTTCCCGTTGACTAGCGGCTTGTTGAAACTCATCAGTTTCCAGGTAATCATCTAAACCGCTGCTATGATTAAGCAATTGTCGAATGGTAATTTTATCGCTATTTTCCAGGCGATCGCAGATTTCCTGATCCAGCCATTTCGTCAAATTATCTTCTAAATCAAGGCTACGATTTTCGTATAATTGTAAAACCACCGTAGCCACAAAAACCTGACTAATACCACCAATCCGAAAGCGATCGCGACGCTGGACTTTATGGCGTTTGGTAACATAAGAAAAACCCGATGCTATCTCATATTTGCCTTCAGGAGTTGCCACATAAAGAACTCCCCCCGGCACATTTTGTTCCGCCGTCGCTTCATCTAAAAGAAATTGTAAACTTTCAGTTAAGGCCATCATCATTACAACTAGAGTGTATTATAGTTTAGGATTAGCTATAATATCATTATCCGGCCAAGGAATCACCTTTTGAGTCGCCAAATATTCAGCCACAGCGATCGCGCCATAGCGGTTGAGATGACTAGGGTCAGAGAAATAGTCATAACTATCTGACCAGCGCCACCCCAAATCGAGAAAAACCAAACCAGTTTCAGCAGCCACCCTCTCCATGTGTTCACGGAATTTCTCCTCATAGGCACTGCGAACCGGGTCAAAATAATGATCAGTTAGTGGCATATTGACAAATACCACAGGAATCCGAAATGATTGAGTATAAGCGATTATATTCTTCAAAGATTGGGTCTGAATGCCGTCTAATTGAAAATTTTGATAATCGCTATCATAATAACCGGAAACCTTAGCATGATTTTGATAGTAAATTTCCGGGTCAAAGCGCACCGATAAAGGCAAAAATCCATTGGGCAAAAATCTAGCTTCCTCCTCGGTTTCTGCCTCGGCTAATTCCTGTTGTTCCGAGGGGGTTGGCGGGGTAGCAAAGGCGCGACCATTAGCAAGAGATTGTAAAACTGCCTTGAAGCGATCGCGCTGTCTATAGACTTGGGAAACCTGGGAAATTTGTTCTTGAATAGCCTGTTGAAACTGCTGTTGGTCCCACCTTCCGTCTAGGGCATTTTCCGTCAATGCTATCAAAGTTTCCTGAAGATTTGGGGGTGGTTCAAAGGAATCTGGGGGGACAATTTGAAAAGTTCCTTGGCTAATTTGTTGATAGGCTTCTGATGCAGAAATCGCCTGATAAGTCCGGTCTTCTCGACCACTATTTAGCGCCCGCACCCCATCAGCTAAAATAATCAACTGAGGCAATTGTTCTGGGGGCAAAATCCGCCGAATAATTAAATCAACAATTTGCACTGTTGCCCCATTTATGCCAAAATTAAACACCCGTAAAGGCGGATGACCTTCTGCTACCAATCCCCTACTCAAAACCTCTGGATCAATGCCTCGCAAGGCGCGAGAACTGCCGATAATTAGTATATCTGGGGGTCTTTTATGGGTGGCGATATATTGTTGATAGCGGACAATCTGTTCATCTAGTTGTTGGCTGCGGAAAGTCGGGTAAACAAATTGCGACAAACGGCATTGAGTATCATCAACATCACAAGCAGCAGCGATCGCCGAATTTCCCGGTCGGGAAGTAAAACCAGAGTCATTAAAAACCCCATCACCTTCACTCACAGCCAACACCTGTAAACTCGATAGCCAACCCGTGGGGGGGTCTTGTGTCAAGGTAGGGACTTGTTCCCCTTCAGTTTCCGCCTCCGAAATATCAGCAGAGATAGCAGTCATAGCAATAGAATCAAGCAGACTCCCCACCAGGCGATCGCTCTGCCAAACCATCAGCAATCCCAGTAGCCCACAAGCCACAGCCAGAGCGCGTTTCTGATACCTCTGAGAGGTTTTTTCAACGACAATATCTGGGCAGTTTTTACTGGTAAATAACTGAGAAGCCATCAAAACTTGGCTAATGGTTTCGCTCAGGTGATGCAGTGCTGATAAAACCTGAGATGATGGCAAATCACTATCTGCACCATCAACATTAATAGCCGGAGAAAATACCAACTGTCCGACCTGTTCTCCCACCCCCGTGGCGGTTAATTCTGAGTCGATAAAATCTTCCGAAGCAGTTAATGGTTGATCTATCTCCGTCGGTTTTAAGGAAATACCATAGCGCCAGAGGGGGTGTTTTTGACCCGCCCGCCGTCCATAGATGCGGACTCCTTCCACCCCTTCAATTCCTTGGGCTTGTAAAAATCTAGCGATCACGAGGGCGACGCGAGACTGAGAAGGACAAGTAGGCGCTTCTGTCATCACATGGATAAATTTCCCCTTGCGTAACGCCAGAACTTTAATTCCCCCGGTGGCGAGTTTAGTTTCTAGGTCAGGGTTAATCAGACGTTCAATTTGGAATTTAATCGCATCGATATCCCCTTGGGCGGCGAGGGTCTGGGTGGGGGTTTGCAGGTCGGGATGTTCAAAAGCAGGTAAATTTAGCCAATCAATCCAAGTCGGCTTTTGGGCTTCTTTACCTGTGGGGCTGATTTCTACGCCGTAAATAGTGGCGGCGCGAATACCTTGGGGGCCGATCGCATTTAAAATTTCCCCACAAGCCGTGACAACGGTTTCCTTCTGGGGGGAGAGGCGACGACGATGATTTTTCCCATCCCCTAATTGGTGACAAAACAGGTGTAGGGTAGATTCTTTCAGAGTCGCCCTAAGTCCAATATCTAGTGGCGCTAGTTTTTGATTAAGCAGAATGGCGATCGCCTCAGAGTCTCCCCACCGCGCCCAATCTTTCAGAATGCGATCAGGGGGAGTTAGGTCAATCCGTAGCATCCAATCTGCTTGAGTTTCCCCTTCCACCCGTAGTAAAATGCAGGCATCGCGGAACTCTTGTAGTTGCAATTCCCGCAGCCTACTGGCTATAGGTTCCGCTAATAGGGAAGGGTCTGGGCTGTAGGCTGACTCACACAGTACCCATAACCGCCGCCGTTTAGATCTCCATAGGGTTGATTTGTCGCCTTTATAGTTGCGAATGCTGACTTTGACGCTGACCCCTAACCCACCCAGGATTTCGCTCAGAATACTGGCGATCGCATCAGGATTACCCCGGCGGGCTAAATTTTCCGGGGTTGCCACTAGGGCAGGTTCCACCGGACTATCGGGAGGGGTAGCTAGGTCAGTTGGTGGCTGCTGATTTTCCGCCTCCGTGTCATTAACCGGGGTAATGATGACCCGGGGCGCGTCAGAAACAGTAGTCGTTGAGGAAGATTGGCGATCGCCAATGAATGTGCGATCGGCTATATCTCCCAACCATTTACGCAGTCCCACACCCTGACCCTGATCTCCTGTTGACCGGTTAGGGGTCTTTGTAGCTGTTTCTGTAGCCGAAGTCGGATAATCCAGTTTAACCGTCCACTCCGGGCGTTTAGCACCTGTCTCGCGACCCGAAACAAATATCTTATAAATTTTCGGCGCATCGCGGGGCAGTAAAGATTCTAGCGGCCTGCGGTCTAAAGCCATCTTGAATTGAGACACCACCACCGTCTCTCGAGGAGAGGGCAGTCCCTCGCACAAAATATGTAAATGATTCCCTCGCAACCTGGTCTGTACCTCAACCCCGGCTGTGGCGATCGCATCAATTGACCATTGCGTTAATCCTGAATAATCCCTAACCACGCGCTACATTACGCCAAAATAAGTTACAATCTACCCAATGCGCGAAACGTTCAGTGCATACTATCCGGCTTAAACCCCTGAAAGAATCAACTGACCTCGCTTTCAAACCCTTTGCAGCAGAGACAAGCCACGGCTTGTCTCTAGCTTACTGTTTTTATGTTCGTTTTGAGAGTCTAACCGGCTAATTAAGCCCCGACAATACCATTATACATATTCCCATAGTCAATTTTCCCAGGGGACGCGGTAGCGACCCGCCCCCACATATTCAGCATAACTCAGCGGCCTCTCTTACGGGAAGGTTGCCCCGGATAACATCTTCTGGCATAGTTAGCTTAACCAACTGTTGAGGCAAGTTACAGATGTCTTCTGCTGATGATACCCCTGTTTCCGACCCTATAGCCCCGAAAACCCCCCTTTTACCTTCCGATTTGCTTTTGGGGTTGGCCACAACCCCTGTGGTTGTGGCTTTTGCTGCCATTCCTATAGTGCAAGAGTTGGTGTTGAGTCTCAGTGAGGGTAGCGAGGAAGTTTTCCGAGGCGCGCGCTTACCCGTCCTCCATTTTCCTAACCAGGGAAGCTACTAGCCTCCCAACCTTCCCTGGATGTTTATTTCCCCCAGAATTACTCACCAAATACAGGTAATAAATTCAGCAGCCCGAATTGATGAATAAGGGCTGATGGGGCGGGCATATTTACCCTAGGGGGAAAGCCGATTACCTGGGGTAAATATAATATCTGGCAATATTTCCCAAAAATGTCTCTCACTGATTATAGCACAACCAGGGCTAATTTAATTGATAAATTAGATACAATCATCGAAAATTTGATAGTTTGATGATGGGAGTTTATTAGAAATTTCTGGGGAGATATTTTACCGAATGTCTACCGGGCAAGTATAATGACTAAGATATTCTTGCTAACCACGGAACAGGCCCTATGAGTTCACTGGTCCAATCCTCAGAACCAATCCCTAGCGCAGTAGTGTCATCTAACGTCACTGCAGGAGCTTCTGAACTGTTGTTAAGGAATCGCCTAAAAATTGTCGAAGATTTATGGGAAAGTGTCCTACGTCAGGAGTGCGGAGAGCAATTGGTAGATTTACTTCTACAGATGCGATCGATGACCTCACCAGAAGGACAAGCATCGCCGGATTTACAAGCCAATGTCTGGCAAATTATCAAAGATCTTGATATCAATGCAGCCATTAGAGCAGCGCGAGCATTTGCCTTGTATTTTCAACTGATCAACATAGTCGAGCAACATTATGAGCAGCGCGAGCAAGAGTTAGCCTATGCTCATATCAAACAACAAGGACCACCAGAGAGTCCGTCAGACAAGTCGAATCGCTCAATTTTTGAAACTCGTCATCAGCGCTTTTCCACAGCCGAAGAAACACCAGTGGAGCTATTAAATCAAACTAGCCAACGCCAAAACGATCGCGATTTAGCCACATTCCATAACCTATTTCCGATGCTGCAAAGGCTAAACGTCCCCTCCCAGGTGATTCAGCGGCTACTAAATCAACTCGATATTAGGTTAGTATTCACAGCTCACCCCACAGAAATTGTACGCCATACAATCCGCACCAAACAGAGGAGGATAGCCAAAATTCTCCAGCAACTAGACACAGTAGACGAAAGTTATGGCAAAGTAGACAATAAAGATCCCGAAGCCACCGGGTTAGTAAAAACTTGGACAGGTGAACTACAAGAACAACTAACCGAAGAAATAAGGCTGTGGTGGCGTACTGATGAACTGCACCAGTTTAAGCCCACAGTTTTGGATGAAGTCGAATATAGTTTGCACTATTTCCAGGAAATCTTATTTGATGTAATTCCCCAACTGTACCAAAGGATTAAACAAACCCTACACCCCTGTTTTCCGCACCTGAAACCACCCAACTACGATTTTTGTAAATTTGGGTCTTGGGTGGGAGCCGATCGCGATGGTAACCCGTCAGTCACCCCGTCAGTAACCTGGAAAACAGCCTGTTATCAACGGGGTATGATTATAGACAAATACATTCAGGCTGTGGATCATCTAAATCAACTGTTGAGCCTATCTCTGCATTGGAGTGACATTTTACCAGAATTACTCGAATCTCTAGATCGCGATCAGGTACAACTTCCAGAAGTTTATGATCAGGTAGCCATCCGCTATCGCCAAGAACCCTATCGGCTCAAACTATGCTACATACACAAGCGTCTACAAAATACCCGCGATCGCAATCAGAGACTTTCTACCAGTAACGAAGTAGAAAGGGAACGCGAGCGCATTGTCACCAAAGAAAACGCCGGAAGTCTGTACAATTCAGGCTCCGAATTTCTGAAGGAATTAAAGCTAATCGAGCGGAACCTGCTAGCCACAGGTATCCAATGCCGAGATTTAGAGAACCTCATCTGTCAGGTAGAAATTTACGGCTTTTATCTAGCGCGGATGGATATGCGGCAGGAATCCTCCGTACATAGTACAGCCTTAAATGAAATTGTAGACTATCTGCAACTACTAGCCAGGCCCTACGATGACCTCACCGAAGCCGAGCGCACCCTGTGGCTAACCACAGAATTGCAAACCCGCCGCCCCCTCATTCCCGCCGAGTTACCCTTTTCCCAAAAAACCTGTGAAACCATTAACACTTTCCGGGTCATGCGAGAATTACAGCAGGAATTTGGTCAGGAAATTTGCCAAACCTACATTATCAGCATGAGTCATGATGTTAGTGACCTGCTAGAGGTGCTGTTGTTAGCCAAGGAAGCCGGACTGTATGATCCAGCCACAGGAATTGGTAATTTGCAGGTAGTACCCCTGTTTGAAACCGTAGAGGATCTTAAAAAAGCCCCCTCAGTAATGAAAGACCTGTTTGAGTTACCCCTATATCGCGCACTGCTTGCGGGTGGCTACCAAAAATATCAGCAGGTCAGCCAAGATATGAACGCCTCCCTACAGGAGATTATGTTAGGTTACTCCGACAGTAATAAAGATTCGGGGTTCCTCAGTAGCAACTGGGAAATTCACAAAGCCCAGAAAGCCCTACAAACCTTGGCGGAATCTTACCATGTCAGTATTCGCATCTTCCACGGTCGCGGTGGCTCTGTGGGACGCGGCGGCGGACCGGCTTACAAAGCCATTTTGGCTCAACCCGGTAAAAGTATTAATGGCCGCATTAAGATTACCGAACAGGGAGAGGTTCTCGCCTCCAAATATTCTTTGTCTCAACTGGCTCTGTATAATTTGGAGAGTGTAGCCACAGCCGTGATTCAAGCCAGTTTACTCCATACCGGGTTTGATGAAATTGAACCCTGGAATCAAATTATGGAAGAGTTATCTGTGCGATCGCGATCGTGTTATCGAGCTTTGATTTATGAACAGCCAGACCTAGTTGATTTCTTTGAGCAGGTAACACCCATTCAGGAAATTAGCCAACTGCAAATTAGCTCCCGACCCGCTCGCCGCCAAAATGACAAGAAAAAAGATATTTCCGGTTTACGGGCTATTCCTTGGGTGTTTAGTTGGACTCAGAGCCGCTTTTTGCTACCCTCTTGGTATGGGGTCGGTACAGCCATAGAGCAGTTTATTCAAGAAGAACCCGAGGAAAATATCAAACTGCTCCGTTACTTTTACATTAAATGGCCATTTTTCCGCACCACCATCTCTAAGGCGGAAATGACCATGGCTAAAGTTGACCTAGAAATGGCTCATCACTATGTGCGGGAGTTGAGTCATCCTAAAGATCGCGATCGCTTTGAGGATTTATTTCAGCGCATAGCCAAAGAGTTTAATCTGACCCGTCAAATGGTTCTGGAAATTACCGGACAGCAACAGTTACTAGATAATGATCCCGTACTTCAGCGCTCAGTGCGACTGCGTAATGGCACAATTATTCCTCTCGGTTTATTGCAAGTGTCTTTACTCCAGCGCCTGCGTCATCATGGAACTTCTGCTACTCCCGGCGTAATTCATTCGAGATATAGCAAAGGGGAATTGTTGCGCGGTGCTTTATTAACCATCAACGGTATCGCCGCCGGAATGCGTAACACAGGCTGATCATCTCCAGACCAGGAGATATTGTCAGTCGCCAACTATCACCAGTGGGGAGTTTAGGGGTCTTGGCCCTTAGACTTCCACCGGCTGCTATTTAGCCATTTCCTTGCTACCACAGGAAAAACGTGCTATTGATTAGGGGTATTTTTCAGACGTTCCGGGGGCGGGTTCCGTGAGTTGACTGGTTTTTCCAATGGCATATCTAGCACCCGCCCCTACAGTTCACGCTATCGCAATTTATGTCTGTACAACTTGTACCTTTGCATATCCCTAGTGGTTGGGCAATTCTGCACAATTCTTTTGGTGATGTAGACCCAGTGATCGAACATGGCTACATTATCAATGGTGAGTTTTTTAATGAAAATTTGCTATCCGCTAAACCAATTGAGTTCAACGGAACAGACTGGGTGACAGTGGGTGACAGCTATCTGTTGCAGTTAGGATGGTATCCTGAATATCGTCCAGAAGGCTGTTATCGCTTAACCGTCAGCCAGGGAAGTGGTGATCAAAAAATTGTGGTTAAATACGAGTCTAAAGAACGGGAGGAAATTCGTCAGGTTCTACAGCGTTGTTTGGGTTGGGTTTCCCGTCGTGTGGGTATAGATGAAATTGGTAGCCTACTAGAAATTGAAGGCAAACAAATTGATAAAAATCCGCTAGGTTTCCGGGGAGTCCGCAAAAAAATTGTGGGGATTTCCGGGGATAAACTCAATAGATTAACCTATAGTCAGGTGGGTTGGTGGTCGCCTGTTTACTATGAGGTTTGCAATATGGCTTATCTCGATCAAAAATCAAATCGGATAGACTATAATGGCTTTACACCAGAGAACAAGATGGCATAATAATGCTCACCAAAAACTTACTTGATTGAGGAGATTTAAACACTAATGGTCGTGTCTGAACAAAATCAACAAGCATCCACATATACAGACGATCGCTTTTTTAACCTGCCCTTGTTCGATATCTTAATCGAGTTCTTTAATGAGGATGGTTGGGTTTATAAAGAAATCGAACATCGCCGAGTCGTGGCTTTGGGAATTGAGGGCAAAAATGGTCGTTTTGATTGCTATGCGATCGCCCGGGAAGAGGAAAAACAAATCACGGTTTACTCGATTTTTCCGGTGAAAGTACCAGACTATAAACGCCAAAATATCTCGGATTTTGTCACCCGGGCTAATTATGGCATGGTGATTGGTAATTTCGAGATGAATTTCTATGATGGGGAAATTCGCTACAAAACCAGTTTAGATGTAGCAGGCGATCGCTTAACTCCCGCTTTAATTAAGCATTTGATTTATACCAATGTTTCGACAATGGATAAATTTCTCCCTGGTATTATGTCGATTATTTACGGCAATATTTCACCAGAAGAAGCCATATCACGGTATTAATTAAGTGGGTCAGTAGGGGCAACCTTCTCTGGTTGCCTATCCTTTCCCACCCCAATAAACCTGACTAAACACTTGACAAAAAAGCAGATTTATGGTATGTCTGCTTAAAATCTTTGTGGCCAATCGTCACCAACCCGGATGGTCAAATCCGAATTAATTGCACCAGTAGAAGAAGCCCTAACCGTACCAAAACCGATATATTCTTGCAACATTTCAGCACTAGCTAAATCTCCCCCCTGGACAATAATCTGAGTCGATCGCATAGTATAAGGCAACCCCGGCACAACATAAACATTATTAAAGCCCTGCTTAAACAAATAATCCGCGACTCTTTCGGCTGCTTGTGGGTTTCCAGAGGCATTTTGTACGGCAATTTTAGTACGTTTAGACAATTCCTGATAACCCGATCGCTGTAATGGTCCAGGTAAGACAAACCCGGTAGAATCCACCCGAAAATATTGAGCCATAATGCGATCGCGTGCCGCGTCATCAACCACCCAATAACTCGTATATCCGCCCATGTCTCGCCCAGGTAACATCACCATTCGCACCTGTTGCGGTTCCAAATTCAACCCAAACTTAACCAGAGTCAGCATCTCCTCAAAATCCAAATTAGTATCAACATACTTCAACATCACCCGAATAATCTGAGGAATACGCGGCAACACATCAGGACTCTGTAAACGTTCTCGAATAGCCTCCATTAAAGCCTGTTGGCGTTGAATCCTGCCAATATCTCCATAAGCATCACTACGGAAGCGAGCAAAATGATCAGCCTGATCACCATCAATAGTTTGCCATCCCGGAGATAAATCAATCTCCAACTGTTGGGTATTATCCCGATAGGACATCGGATAGGGAACAAACACCTCCACCCCCCCCAACAAATTCACCAACTCCTTAAAAGCGCCCGTGCTAACCCGGACATAGCGGTTAATCTGCACCTGATTAAGAGTATCGGCTACCACCTCCGTAGCCAAGGAAGCGCCGCCCCAATAGTTAGCCTCATTAATCTTACCCACACCCATACCAGGGATAAAAACCTCGGTATCACGGGGAATTGATAGCAAATTCAGATGGCGATCGCTCGGATTAAAATTCACCAAGATCATGCTATCACTGCGACCCCCAAAAACTTTCCCATCTTGTTCCTCCTGTGGTAGGGGGGGATCTATCCCCATGACCAAAATATTCACAGGTCGGGACAGACGAAACCGAAAGCGATCGCGCCATAATGAATTGAGAACCATCGATGCACTTTGTGGCTGTTCCGGTTTCAATGGAGACAGCAAAGCCGTTAGCGCCCCCAAAGTCGCCGAAGCGCTAGTAATGATCAGTGCAATAAAACTCAAAAATATTACCCGCAGGACTTTAGGTTGTCTTTGGTTGGTGGTGGGATAACTCATAAAATCGCCAATATCCTTTAATCTTGAAAATGAAGTCAACTGAAGCTCAAAACTTTAAATCGCATGATACCCGTTATTCTCGCAGGTGGTAAAGGTGAGAGGTTCTGGCCTCTGAGTCGTCGTATCCGACCCAAACAATTTCTCAGTTTAGACGGTAGTGGTCAAAGTTTATTACAAAGCACAGCAGAACGCTTGCTACCCTTGAGTAAAGGTGGTCCGGGTTTGTGGGTGATTACCTCCGCACTCCTAGAAAATGGAGTTCAGCAACAGTTACCCGATATCCCGCCCGCAAATATTTTAGCCGAACCCCAAGGACGAGATACCGCCCCCGCCGTCGCCTGGACTGTGATTGAAGTTGTCCGTCGCTATGGGGAAGATACCGTGATTGGCTTTTTCCCGGCTGATCATTGGATTGGAAAACCGGATATTTTCCAGGAGGCGATTAAATCAGCGGAAAATTTAGCTATCAGTCAGGATCTAATTGTCACCCTGGGGTTACAACCTCAATATCCGGCTACAGGTTACGGTTACATTGAACAGGGCGAAAAAATTGGCACTTTTGGCGATTTCACTGCTTATCGGGTAGCCCAGTTTACGGAAAAACCTGATCAAGAAAGGGCTGATCAATTTTTGGCTACTGGTCGCTTTAGTTGGAATGCGGGAATTTTTATATTTCGGGCTGGGGTGGTTCTTCAGGAATTACGCACCTATGTCCCCGATTTGATTACCGCCCTGGAAGCTGAAGGAGCCAAGGCTTATGCTAACATTGAAAAAATCAGCATTGACTATGCACTGATGGAAAAAACCCAGAAAGCCTGTGTTTTACCAGTCTCTTTTGGCTGGGATGACCTGGGAGATTGGAATTCCTTAGAACGTCTTTTACCGAAACAAAATGGCAATGTGGCATTAGTCCGTCATTTGGGACTCGATACCCAAGATTCTATTCTGTATGGGAGTGATGAAAATGAGGTGATTATTACTATTGGGGTTCAGGATTTGGTGGTTGTTCGCGATGGTAATGTGACTTTGATTGTTGATAAGAACCGCACCCAGGATATTAAAAAGGTCTTGCCTCAGTTGGAGGATGATCCTGATTTGAGAGAACTTTTATAGGGAGGGCTGGCTACTTATCTGGTAGGGTGCATCTATCTTTGAGATGACAAAGGATAAATCTTGAGCAGCCATTGCTATAAGGCGATCGCTTTCTTTGGTACTATTACGGTTGATTGTTCAAGTAAAACAGCTAAAACAGCCTAGGGGAAAAATGAAAACACGAAAACTTGGTAAATCGGACATTGAAATCACCCCGATTATTTTAGGGACTTGGCAAGCTGATAAACGTTGGTGGAAAGGTATTGAAAAAGCCGACTTAATCCAGGCTATGCAGCAGGCGGTTGACCTGGGAATTACTACCATTGACACTGCGGAAATCTATGGTGATGGTATCTCGGAACAACTGATAGCTGAGGCGTTGTCAGATAGACGCGATCACCTAATTTATGCCAGCAAGGTATTTGCGACCCATTTACAATATGACCAGGTAATTGAAGCGTGCGATCGCTCCTTAAAAAATCTGGAGACCGACTATATAGACCTGTATCAAATCCACTGGCCAACGGGTTCGTTTAATACAGAAATTGTGCCGATTTCCGAAACCATGGCCGCCCTAAATTTGCTCAAACAACAGGGGAAAATTAGAGCCATTGGAGTCTCAAACTTCTCCAAAACTCAACTCGAAGAAGCCAGCCAATATGGGGCTATAGATAGTATACAGCCTCCCTATTCTCTATTTTGGCGAGATGTGGAACGGGAAACCATGGCTTATTGTGTAGAACAGAAAATCTCAATTCTCGCTTATTCTTCCCTAGCCCAGGGACTTCTGACCGGAAAATTCGGAGTTAATCATCAGTTTGATCCAGAAGATCATCGACTCAAAAATAAACTCATCCAAAACCCAGAACATTATAGCCGGGTTCAACAAGCAATTAATCAGTTACGCCCCATAGCAGCAGACAAACGCTGTACGGTAGCACAATTAGCACTTGCATGGCTAATTTGTCAACCCCAAACTAACGCGATTGTCGGGGCTCGTAATAGCAGCCAGGTTGAGCAAAATGTGCAAACTATCGACATTCAACTTTCCCCAGAAGAGGTCAGCCAAATAGACCAAATTGGGCGTATAGTTACGGATCATCTGCAAAACGAATATCCAATTTTATGGAAGTTTTGAAAAATGGCGATCGCTCAAGCAGATAGTGGCAAAGGGTAAATTTTCAGGGTTTCAAGAAAGAAAATGGCAGTTAGTTAACTAACGCAAAACTTACATGGTGACAGCCAAAATAATCCGTTCATTACGGGGCTACATGAACTTGAAAAGGGCAGCATCAATGGAGACTAAGGCAAGTGTTTAACTTAGCTAAATAGTACAGTCACTAAGTTATCGAGTCACTGTTGATTCAATGAATTGGGAAATTGGCTAAGACTGCCTCTAGTTAAGAGAAGCAGCCATAGACTGAGATGAAAAAATTTCGCGAGATTCTTGTCGTACCTGTCCACTCATGGCGGCTACTTGCAAGTTAGCAAAAGCATTGAGTTCAATAGCATCATATTGAGAATTTTGGAGAATGTACCGGAGTTGATTTTCAGCTTCCAAGGTTAAATAACCAGTGGCGATCGCTTGTTGGACTACATCTTGAATACACAGCATAGTGAAATTACGGAGTTGTAATGGGTTTAAACTATATTTAGTATCCCTCTTTGTCAAGATAAAGGCAGTGATTCTGATATAGTGTTACCTGTGATTTGCGGCTGATCAGCATCTGATCTAAATCTCCACTGACTAGGTGAGCCAGATCACGGGTATCCATGATTATAGGTCTAGTTGTATGTACAGGGTTGAGTTTTCCCCAACCTCTTGCCTGCCTGGATCGCCATAATTTATGATGAGCCGAGGGATGATCTGATCAGTAATGGAGGGGAAATGATGGCAACAGACGACCTACAACAACATCTAAACAGTTTAGGCGATCGCTACCCTAAACTAGGACAGGCATTAGAACAAGCAGCAAAAGCCCTGAAAGACTCAGGCACTCCCATCAGTGAGCAGTTGCTGCAAGGGTTGATTAACTATAACCGTGATTTCGCCAATTTCCAACAAAAACTACAAAACCGGGGACAAACCACCGCCGTAGTCGCGAGATCCCTGGTAGATTTACAGCAGTTATACCAAAAAGTAGCCCCAGCCACAGATGAGGGAGCCATTCCTCAGCAGGTTTTATCCTTGCTAGAGCAAATTCTCCGGCTGACCCACAGCGAACAGAAAGACTTTGCACCCCTACAACAAGCCCACAAACAAGCCCAACAACTCAAACAGCACATTTCCCAAGCTGATCTGAAATCAGACCCACAGCTAAAAGCATTGGTGACCGGACAGCACCCCCTCAACATTCTACTAAACTTGGTGAATAGCGGAGAACAACTCAATGATGAACAGTGGGCAAAATCGGCAGAAATTCTCGACAATACTTTTGGTAAATCTTTGGGGGTAGCTATTTCCAGAGGAAAAATTGTCAGTCAGTCGGGGGGGTCAACTACCACTCAACCGCCATTGAATGTGACAGCAGTTGAACGTCCCACGGCTAACCCAGATATTGTCATCCTAGAAGAACCTACCACTACGAAGGCCCCCAGTGATGTGATTATTGTTCCCAGTGTGGAAATTAACCCGAAACCTTTAACTATTGATGGCCAAAATATTGTGTTCGGCAATACTGCCATTGTCGGTCAGCCTACGGGGAAACCGGAAGTTAAACCGGGAACTGTGGGGCTGCGTGTGAGAGTGCATTTACAGGGATTAGGCGATCGCGATTTTGGCGGCGGGGAATATGCTGGAACTAAGGGTCAAGGTCGCCGCTTGGAGGCTTTCCAAATGGCGATTAATCCTCCCATTCCCGGTTTGGATATACAATACATGGCTCATATTGCTCAAGTTGGTGATAGTCCCACAGCGTCCAACGGTCAAATGGTGGGAGAACCGGGACAAAATCGCCAAATAGAAGGGTTTGCGATTAAGCTGGCTGGACCAGAAGCTCCGAAATATGATGTTTTCTATAATGCCCATATTCAAAACAAGGGAGATGTTCCGGTTTGTAGTAATGGTCAATATTGTGGTACTCGTGGGCAATCTTTACGAGTTGAGGGGATAAAAGTTTGGGTAGAACCTAAAAAATAGTCCCCCTTGGTCAATCTCCCTCTAGGGCTACCAGTAAACATAATAATAGGGCTTCTGTCCACTCAACTACAGCCCCATAGGTGTCTCCGGTATGCCCACCTAAACGGTAGTTTAACCAGGTTCCGGTCAGAATAGCGATCGCACTTCCCCCAAGCAGTAAACCCACAGCCACCAGCCAGCGTCCGGGTTCTAACCAAATCTGTAACCCACTCAATCCGGAAAGTAGCAAAACCCCAGGGAGTAAATCTAACGGCGAATAGGTTAAATCTTTGTGAAATGCTCCCTTTCCTTGTGCCTTCAGATAAGGATAACGAGCGATCGCTACTAACTGTCCCCAGCGTCCCCAAGCAGCCACCCCCATCAAAATTAACCAGCGTGTGCGGTCTAAATCAGCGAGGGCGGCGGTTTTCAGCAGTAAAATAGCTACGGCGGCGATCGCCCCAAAAGCTCCCGTCAAACTATCAGCCATCACCTCTAAGCGTCGCTGGGGGTCAGTCACAGCCAACCCATCAGCAGTATCCATCGCCCCATCTAAATGCAGTCCCCCAGTAATCCCAATCCAACCTACCACCACCAAAGCCGAGCGCGTTAAGACCGGACAGCCTAGCAACTGCAAACCCATGTCAGCCAGCCCTAACAATCCCCCAATCATTAACCCCATTACCGGGGCGAGTCTAGCAATTCCCCGAAACTCTAACGTCCAAGACGGAGGAATAGGTAAGCAGGTATAGAAAGCCACAGCAGCAGCTAAAGCCGCTCGTAGCTGTACCATATACCTAATCAGCGATCGCCAGACTGTCTCAAAACTCATAAAACTTAAACTTCAATTTTGCCATAGCTCTATAATATTTCTTAGGTTGTGCCACAATTGAGATCAAACCTGTTGGGGGTCTAAACATATACTCTAATACCGCCAAGATAGTTCATCCTGGCTATGGAAAGTCAAAAGTCAAGAAACATCAAGAAAATCTGATCAGATCGACTTTCACAGTCCTACCTTTGCTACAATTGTGTATAAAGTTAGATCTCCAACACACCCAGGCTGAAATATAATCTCAGCTACCGGGTTATGGGTAGATTTTTGAGAAGAATGCAAGTGGCGAGACAATCTAAGTAGTAAAATTACTCTGTTTTTCTCAAAACTTGCTTCGTTAAGCCTTATACGGTCAAAGGTTCAGGCGAAAAATCTGTCATACCTAGGGTGCTAAATTGTCCTAAACTCTCTGCGTGAAACTGACCTTATAACTATCGGCTTAACTAGGTAAAGGTCCAGGTGGCGATTTTGGTTTAGGAGAAACTATAAAACTAGAGGCTTTTGCTCTATGAGTTACGATCAATTAAATTGCAGGGTGTCTGCTCCATGTATTATCGATACCGGAATCGTTGTTAACAAGCGCGATATGCAGAAGTTGCTGGTTGACCTCGGTCGGGTTCGTTATATACATATCCAAGACAACCAGGTAAAAAGCCAAGGCGAAGGTCAGATCCTGGAAGTGTTTGCGGATCAACAGCAGGCTACTCTCATTGCTAACCATGCTTTGTATTTGAATGTTTACAGTTTTGATTATCTGGAACTGAAACAATCCTCCGATAATGAAACCTATTTCGACTTAGTGCAAGATGGGCGACTACTGCGATTAGTTCCTATGTCTAATCCTTTAGAAGACCAGGCGACCAGGAACTTACAAGCCGCCGCCTTTGATGCAGTCATGGATCAAGTCCTATCAAATAACTGGGATACCCCCATTGATGATGATGATTGCCCCTTTTAATTGTCATCAATTGATCTGATTTTCTCAGTTTTGTAGTTAGACTTCATGCCCCAATCATTTTCGTTTCAAATACAGACTCGCTGCACTCACACTCACGCGAGGGCAGGAGTTTTTGTCACTCCCCATGGTATCGTGGAAACCCCCCGATTTATGCCAGTGGGAACCTTGGCTAATGTCAAAACTTTGACCCCGGCTCAACTCCTGGATACCGGCGCTCAAATGGTGCTATCCAATACCTATCATTTGCACCTACAACCAGGGGAAAAAATTGTGGCGGCGGCGGGGGGAATACATAAGTTTATGGGCTGGAATGGTCCGATATTGACCGATTCAGGCGGTTTTCAGGTTTTTAGTCTCAGTGAAATGCGGACGGTGACAGAAGCAGGAGTACGGTTTCGATCGCCTCACGATGGGGCAATTATTGAATTGTCCCCAGAACGCTCCATTGAGATACAAAATCAATTGGGGGCTGATGTGATTATGGCCTTTGATGAGTGTCCCCCTTATCCAGCTTCTAGGGAAGATGTGGTCGCAGCCACCGCGCGCACTGTTAGATGGCTAGAACGCTGCATAGCTGCTCATGACCGACCAGAGGCAGCCCTGTTTGGTATCGTACAAGGAGGAGTTTACCCAGATTTACGGGTGGCAGCAGCTAAAAAATTAGTAGAATTTGATTTGCCAGGTTATGCCATTGGAGGGGTGAGTGTCGGTGAACCTACCGATTTAATGGAAATGGTGGTTCGCGTCACTACCCCCATTTTGCCAGACCATAAGCCTAGATATTTGATGGGGATAGGAACTTACCGGGAAATGGCACAGGCGATCGCATCTGGTATAGATTTATTTGATTGTGTCATTCCTACCCGTTTGGCTCGCCATGGGGCGGCTTTGGTGGCCGGAGAACGCTGGAATTTGAAAAATGCCCAATTTAGAGAGGACTTTCGCCCCCTCGACCCATCTTGTCCTTGTTACACTTGCCAAAATTTTAGCCGCGCCTATATTAGTCATCTGGTACGCGCTAAGGAACTTTTAGCCTATACTCTCCTGAGTATTCATAATGTTACTGAACTGATTAGGTTTACTACCCGTATCCGAGACGCGATTTTGGGCGATCGCTTTACTGACGAGTTCGCACAATATTTGCAAGTTCAATCCTAACCCTAGCCCGATAAACTGACAAATCATCGCTAAAATGAGAATTGTCGCAAAGATTTGTTAAAATTCTGTAAGCCATATTTTAGTAAGAGGTTAATTGATTCATGGAAGCAGCACTGCTATTGGCAAAATTGCCAGAAGCCTACTCGATTTTTAGCCCGGTTGTTGATATTTTGCCCGTTATTCCCGTCTTTTTCCTGCTGTTGGCTTTTGTGTGGCAAGCTGCTGTCGGTTTCCGATAAGCCCAAACCAGCTCAGGCTATCGGTTCTATAGTGAGGCGTGAAATCCCACAGCCTAGCGTGCCGATAGCCCCTAGTAACAATATTAAGCGCCAACTTCACTGGACTTATGCCATCATGTTGCTAGGTTGAGGTGGTCTTAATCAGGATTTCAGAAATAAAGTTCTTATGTCTACTAATGCGATCGCCCTGTGCAAGTATGTTGTTGTATTGACAACTATAGTTTTAACTCAGGCAGTTCCCCCCTCTGTGGTAGCCCGGTCTTCTCAAGAGGTTGTTAGTCAAATCACTGCTACAGAGTTTTTTGAGCGCGGTGTAGCACGCTACCAACGGGGAGATAAACAAGGGGCGATCGCTGATTTTACCCAAGCTATTCGCCTCAACCGTAACCATGCCCTCGCTTACTATAACCGGGGAGTGGTAAGGTTTAGGATCGGCAATAACTTGACTGAGGCGATCGCTGATTTTACCCAAGCTATCCGCCTTAATCCTGAATATGTTGATGCCTACTATAATCGTGCCATTGCCCGTGTCAAAGTTCAACAATACTGGCCCGCTATTGATGATGTTACCCAGGTGATCAGCCTCGACCCCTCTCATGATCGGGCTTTCTACCTGCGGGGATTAATTTATTCCGAAAATCTTAAAGATTATCAAACCGGGATTAATGATTTTACTGAGGCGATCCGCCTTAACCCCAGAAACTCAGCACCCTATTTTAAGCGCGGGAATGCTCGCTATCGCATTGGCGATCGTGAAAGGGCTATTGATGACTATAACAAGGCCATTGATATCAACCCATCAGACCCGGAACCTTATTATAACCGAGCCATCAGTCGCTACCAAATTGGCGATCGCCAAGGCGCTATCTTTGACCTACAGAAGTCCGCAGACCTATATCTGGATTTGGGTAATTTCGAGAAATACCAAAAGGCGATCGATACCTTAGAAAAATTTGAGAATTAATTCCCGTTAGCACACACCTTTACCGAATCTTTACAAACTTCCGGCAAATTTTACCAAAGTTTTATAGACTTGGTGTTATGTTTTGCCTAGAATGTGGGTAGACGGGTGTTAGATACTTAACCTTAGTGTCCGTCTGACTCCTGTACCACAGGACAGACATAGAGACTAAACAAAGTATCGCATCTATAATATAGCATTTTTCCCGGTTTCCTGTCGTCATGGGCTGGGTTTAGGGACATATTTTAAGGATTTGATCAGAACTATCAGTTTTGATCAGTTTTGATCGCGGCAGTCTCAAGGGTCAGTCAGCACCCCCGGCTGAAGCACGGGGGCTTCGTGCCCCCCGCTTTCAGGTAGCTGACCAGCTTAAGCCTTAACTGGCTACGTTCAGAGCAAGAGTTAAAGTTCCTACCCTGGAATGCGTGCTAGTTCCAGGCCCTAGAACCAAATCGTTAAACAGTTCTAAGGGGTTAAGACAGTGCGATTTGGAAAGTACCGACTCTGAACATTAGCGAAGCAAACGTTACGAGCAATCAGAACAGACGCAACAATGTCTAACCATATTTTCGTTTTAGATACCAACCGCAAGCCCCTGACACCGTGCAAGCCAGGGATGGCACGATCACTGCTCAAAGCCGGGAAAGCATCGGTATTTCGACGCTACCCATTCACCATTATTCTAAACAAGGAGGTTGACGCTAATCCTGAACCCCTCGAACTAAAATTAGACCCAGGCTCTAAAGTCACTGGAATTGCCTTAAAGCAAGGGAATCATATTATCTTTGCTGCCGAGTTGCAGCACCGAGGACAGCAGATTAAAGAAGCATTGCTCTCTCGTCGTCAACTCCGACGTTCTCGACGAAACCGCAAGACCCGATATCGACCAGCTCGGTTCTTGAATCGGACTCGTCCCGAAGGTTGGTTAGCTCCCAGCTGGCAGCATCGAGTAGATACTCTAATGACCTGGGTTCACCGATTTCCTAGACTTGCCCCAGTTGGCCGCATTACCCAAGAGCTAGTACGGTTCGACCTGCAATTGATGGAAAACCCTGAGATATCAGGTGTTGAGTATCAGCAGGGAGAATTACAAGGCTACGAAGTCAGGGAATACCTGTTGGAGAAGTGGGGCAGAACCTGTGCTTACTGTGGGGCTCAAAATGTACCACTTGAAGTTGAGCATATCCAGCCTCGGTCTAAGGGTGGCTCTGACCGGGTTTCTAACCTGACGATGGCTTGCCACTCATGCAATCAAGCCAAAGGCAATGGGGACATTCGGGATTTTTTATCGGGCCAGCCTGATGTCCTGAGTCGTCTTCTCAGGCAGGCCAAATCACCCCTTAAAGATGCGGCTGCCGTTAACTCGACCCGATGGGCCTTGTTCAAGGCTCTGAAAGCAACAGGACTCCCAGTTACCACAGGAACGGGCGGACAAACGAAGTTCAATCGACTGAGGCTCAACCTACCTAAAGCTCACTGGCTTGATGCTGCCTGTGTTGGACCAGTCGAATCACTCGAAGTTCTGACTTCAAAACCGTTGCTGATTTTAGCAAAGGGGCATGGAACCCGTCAGATGTGCGGGACGAATAAGTACGGATTCCCTACTCGTCACCGCTCCAGGAGGCAAATTCATAAAGGCTTTCAGACTGGCGACATGGTGACGGCTACGGTCACAGCGGGGAAGAAAATTGGCTCATATCTAGGACGGGTTCTCTGCCGTGCGTCTGGTAGTTTTGATATTACCACCGCTTCGGTACGGGTGGCAGGCATCAGCCACAAATACTGCCAACCCATTCACAGGAAGGATGGTTACGCCTATGCTTGAAAGATTGACGGGGACTAAAGTCCCCCTGTCGCGTTTCCTCCCCGGTCTAAAGACACGGGGCTTCCACGCTCCCAAGAGGTTTACGTGATGAATTATGGGTTCACCCACTATCATCAGACGACCTTGGACGAGCAACTCCTTTACAACCACTTGCAAAAGTTGGTTGGGGTGTCATCCCCACAGGAGATGCTTGCTTCTTTTCGTTGTCTGTTTTTGGGTGACCAGGAATATCAAGTCACGGAAGTTTGGGAAGCCTTGGAAAGAATTGTTGATTCCGAATCAGTCCGCGATCGCTTTCCGTTTATAATTAACCGCTGCTGCTATATTTTGGTTAACCAATGGCAGAAGCAGTCCCGTCTACAGTGGGCTATTCCAGAACTGATTGATCTACTTCTCATAGAACCGACTACTTTACCCTCTTCCTGGACCGCTCATCGTTTGCGTAGATTACTCTACAAATTTGTGCAAACTGACCAATATCAGGCACTACGTCGGCTCGCTAATGCTTTTAAAGATAGCACCAAACCCGAACCCGATTGTCAACCCAAGCTAGAAAATTTGATTGTTCGTTATCCCTATCTGTACGAACATTGTTTTTTGACCGATCATAGTGAAATTGATCAACGTCAGCAAATTCGGAAAATGCAGGAGGCGGCGGGACGTAAATTCGATCGCGACTTGTATCAATACATTACTTATCAACAAAAAACTACCATCCAGGAATTGGGCGTAAATCCTCCCCATAATCCTACCCTATTGAGCGATCGTAAACTTAGCCAAGCTATTGACCACTTTACCGGACAAGTAGATGGGGGATACACCTATAACGAGTCCTCTCAACTATTTCTGAAACAGAGTAGTAAGGCCAGTTCATATCATGCTTTTAAAGGGGAGCTATATGAGTATTTGACAAACTCTATGGATGGTAAATATGCTAACCGTTACTTTAAAAGGCGGCTGGAGCAAACCCTAAAAGATACCCTATCCCACAATGATTCTCATAGCGTTAACAGTAGTCTAGTTGCCGGAACCTGTAAAAGACTATTCGATTTTTTGGTAGTTGAAAGCGCCCAAAAACCTCAGCATTTTGTCTTAGTTGACCTCACCAATAACCTAGGCGTTACTAACGTCATGGGTTTAATGCTAAAAATTGTTTTGGTATGTCGGCAAACCAAACGAGAACTAGAAAAACGATTCGCTGTGTTATTTACGCATTATGGCAATTTTGAACGACCCCAAGTTGTTTGGCTGGTTGAGTCCCTGGAAAATCTAAATATTGCTTTTAGCACTCATTTCGGAGCATCCGCTATGCGATCGCTCAAGATTTCCTAGACTAGAGTGGGGAGGGAAAATCAATCATCATCAACCCTCCCCCCCAACCAACAATATAGCCCTTTAATTAATTATTAATTAGCAGGGTTTGTTGTTCCTCATGTAAATCTTGGAATAACGGGGTACTGAGGTAACGTTCGCCGTAACTCGGTTGAATCATCACAATTAACTTATCTCGATTTTCTGGTCTTTGAGCCACTTTAATCGCCGCACACAAAGCCGCACCCGAGGAAATCCCAGATAGTAACCCCTCTTCCCTCGCTAGACGGCGACTATAGCTAAAGGCTTCGTCATCACTAACTGTAATTACCTCATCAATTAGGGCTACTTTCAGCACCTCTGGGACAAATCCTGCACCAATACCCTGAATTTTGTGGGGTCCAGGTTCACCACCAGAAAGAACCGGACTGTTAGTGGGTTCAACGGCGATCGCTTTTAATTGTGGTTTCCGTTGTTTAAGCACATCCGCCGCCCCCGTGATTGTACCACCGGTTCCCACTCCCGCGATTAAAATATCAACCCGTCCATCCGTATCATGCCAAATTTCTTCAGCCGTAGTGCGGCGGTGAACCTCTGGATTAGCCAAATTGTTAAACTGCTGTAACATATAGGTATTGGGAACCGTATCGACCAGTTCATAAGCGCGCTGAATCGCTCCTTTCATCCCTTTAGAACCGGGGGTTAATTCTAATTTAGCTCCATAGGCGCGGAGCATAGAACGCCGTTCTAAACTCATGCTATCAGGCATCGTTAAAATTAACTCATAGCCTTTCGCCGCCGCTGTCATAGCCAACGCAATGCCAGTATTTCCTGATGTCGGTTCCACTAGGGTAGTCTTACCTGGAGCGATCAAGCCTTCGAGTTCCGCAACTTCGATCATATATGCTCCAATGCGATCTTTAACTGAAGCTGTCGGGTTCATCCCTTCGAGTTTAACCACAATTTGAGCTAAACAGCCTTCAGCTTGAGGAATTCGATTCAGTTGTACCAAAGGGGTACGACCAATCAATTCTGTGATGTTGTGAGCAATACGCATGGTGATCTCAATAACTACAGTTAACCTCAATTCTATAGTGATTTGGGCAGAGAAAAGTCAACCGTGAACCTGACCAGTGTGGAAAGCAGAAATTGTCAAACTTTCAATATATATGCTAAAATAAGGGGCTTTTTGCTGATACTTCCCCATAATTGAATGCCCACATATCTGCGGCAATTTAATCATAATTAACCTAGTATATCCTCGATATATTATGTTATAATCATGGTTAAATCCACAGATGGGAGATACCATAAAAGTTAAATTTGAGGTAATTAAAGTTGCAAAAGTTTAACCGAGTTAGTCATCCACAAAGACAAAATCAGTTAGAAAAGTTAATTGAACGCTTGGGATTATCTACTCAACAGAAGATTGCATGGCAATTACTTGATTTGGCACTAACTCATCCCAGTGTTTCCACTCAGGATAATTATGAACAACTGGAATTTGTTGGTGATTCCGTGGTGCGTCTGGTGGCTTCAGAACTTTTGTTAGAAACCTATCCTAATGCACCCGTGGGAGAGTTTGCGGCGGTGCGATCTATTTTGGTGAGCGATCGCATTCTGGCGGAAATTTCTGATAGCTATGGTTTGGGAAGATATTTGCTCGTGGGAGGAAGTGCTACCCGCGATCGCCTGGGAGAAGAATCTCGTTTAGCAGATTGTTTTGAGGCTGTTTTGGCTGCACTTTATCTCAGCACCAATACCCTAGAGTTAATTCGTCCTTGGTTAGATCAGCACCTGCTAGAGCGAGCTACTGAGATTTTTAATGATCCGGCTCGCCAAAATTATAAGGCTGCTCTCCAAGAATGGACTCAAAGTTGCTATAAAATTTTGCCCCAATATAAAGTTAATGAAACAGGTTATGCTGGTGATGAAGCGCGGTTTACCGCTTCCGTGTGGCTGAGGGGGGAACAATTAGGTACAGGAACAGGTAGAACTATTAAGGCTGCTGAACAGGCGGCGGCTCGTGTGGCTTTTTTATCAGTAGCCAAAAATGGAGGAGAAACAGATAATGAATGACCCGATTAAAATAGCAGTTCTCGGTACAGGACGCTGGGGTGTCCACTTGATCCGAAACTTTCAAAATCATTCTGGGTTTGAGTTAATAGCAGTAGCTGATAGCAATTCCGAACAGTTAAAAGCTGTGGGAGAACGATTTACACTCAACCCTGAACAAATGTTTGAGCATGGGTTGGCGGCTCTGGAAGTTCCGGGACTACAAGCTGTGGCGATCGCTACTCCCGCCTGCACTCATTATGACTTAATTTCAGCCGCGCTACAACGTGGGTATCATGTCTTAGCTGAAAAACCTTTAACCATAAACCCCGCTAAATCTTGGGAACTTTGGGAACTGGCTCAACAGCAAAATCGACAATTATTTGTCGATCATACCTATCTATTCCATCCAGTAGTTAACCAGGGTAAACAAGTCCTTGCTCAAGGTGTCTTAGGTCAACTACGCTACGGCTATGCTACCCGCACTCACCTAGAACCTGTCCGACAAGATGTTGATGCTCTTTGGGATTTAGCGATTCATGATATTGCTATCTTTAATACCTGGTTGGGTCAAAAACCTGTAGCCGTACAAGCCACCGGAACTGTCTGGCTACAAGGCGATCGTCTTTTGCAAACCGAGGATAATTCCCCAGCCTTTCCCGATAGTAAACCAGGTTTATCTGATTTGGTAGTAGCTACCCTCACTTACCCCGATAACTTTCGAGTTTTCCTACATCTATGCTGGTTAAATCCTGACAAACAGCGCCGTTTAGCAGTCGTCGGAAGCCAAGGAACATTGATTTTTGATGAATTATCCTCCGAGTCTCCTTTAACCCTACAACGCGGCTATTTAGAGCCTGTCAATGGTGGCTGGAAAGGAGCAGGTCAAAGTCGGGAAGTTTTACAGGTCGAACCTGGGGAACCTTTAAAACAAGTATGCGATCGCTTTTTTCAATGTGTTAAAGCCAATCAACCCTGTCCAATTTCTTCCGGTAAAATCGGAGCCGAATTAGTCGATATTCTGTGGGGTTTAAGTCAATCTCTACAAACAGGAGGACTCCCTCACCCCGTCCGTGATAATTCCTCAGAGACTTAAACAAACAAAAAGCGCCCCCCGACCGGGAGGCGCTCTATTTAATCCAAGCTATAAATTAGCCGATTTGAGGTGCAACCAAAGCTACAGGCTCAGACTCAGCAGAAGCCAAATCTAAGGGGAAGTTGTGAGCGTTGCGCTCGTGCATTACTTCCATACCCAGGTTAGCGCGGTTGATGACATCAGCCCAGGTGTTAACTACCCGACCGCTGGAGTCCATTACGGATTGGTTGAAGTTGAAACCGTTGAGGTTAAAGGCCATGGTGGATACACCTAAAGCGGTGAACCAGATGCCGATTACCGGCCAAGCACCCAAGAAGAAGTGCAGGGAACGGCTGTTGTTGAAAGAAGCATATTGGAAGATCAGGCGACCGAAGTAACCGTGAGCTGCCACAATGTTGTAAGTTTCTTCTTCTTGACCGAATTTGTAACCGTAGTTTTGAGATTCGATTTCGGTGGTTTCACGCACCAAGGAAGAAGTTACCAAAGAACCGTGCATCGCGGAGAACAAAGCACCACCGAATACACCAGCAACTCCCAACATATGGAAGGGGTGCATCAGGATGTTGTGTTCTGCTTGGAACACCAACATGAAGTTGAAGGTTCCAGAGATACCCAGAGGCATACCGTCGGAGAAAGAACCTTGTCCGATGGGGTAGATCAAGAATACTGCACTAGCAGCGGCAACAGGTGCGCTGTAAGCTACGCAGATCCAAGGACGCATTCCCAAGCGGTAGGACAGTTCCCACTCACGACCCATGTAGCAGAATACACCGACCAGGAAGTGGAAAATTACCAACTGGTAAGGGCCACCGTTGTAGAGCCACTCATCCAAGCTGGCTGCTTCCCAAATGGGATAGAAGTGCAGACCGATCGCATTGGAGGAAGGAACAACCGCACCAGAGATGATGTTGTTGCCGTACAACAGAGAACCAGCTACGGGTTCGCGGATACCGTCAATGTCCACGGGAGGAGCAGCGATAAAAGCGATGATGTAGCAGATGGTAGCAGTTAGTAGGGTAGGGATCATCAGAACACCGAACCAGCCTACATAAAGGCGGTTGTTGGTGGATGTTACCCAGCTACAGAACCGTTCCCAAGCGTTGGCGCTCTCGCGCTGCTGAATGGTAGTAGTCATGTTGGATATGATTGCTATATTGAGTTTTCGAGGTACTTATCCGGCAGTTGTTTTTCTACCGTGTATATAATATGACACACTCTGTTAAGGTTTGTAAAGGGGTTGAGCCACATTTATTTTAATGGCTGTCATAAGTAGAGCTTATCATCAATTCAACCATAATCGAGTCGAACCCTGAGAGAGCCTGTGGTTCCAGGCGACTATCGGCGGCTTGGGATATAATCATCAGCAACTGAGAAACACGAGAGACGGGGGAACCGCAAATGTCAGTTGAACTCACTGCCAATACTAGCCCCGAAACTGCTACCGAAACGGACTGGGAACCCCCCATGCCGCCCACAGACTTGATTTTTGATGATGGAGAGCCTTTGGAAAGTAACCGTCACCGCATTGCTATGAACGTCCTGATTAGGTCATTGCAACAGGCTTGGAGCGAGCGCCATGATTTCTATACAGGCGGGAATATGTTTATTTACTATAGCAGCGAACAAGCTAGGAACCGAGATTTTCGCGGGCCAGATTTCTTTGCGGTGTTAGATGTAGATGGCACCAAAGAACGACAGGGTTGGGTAGTATGGCAGGAAGGGGGTCGCTACCCAGATGTCATTGTGGAGCTAATGTCTCCCAGTACCGCCAGAGTAGATAAAGGAAAGAAAAAGGATCTCTATCAGCAGATATTCCGAACCCCAGATTACTTTGTATTTGACCCGTTTGAAGCCAACGCCTTTCAAGGATGGCATTTGCATAGTTCGGGAGGTTATCAGCTTTTAGAGGCGAATGAGCGAGGTTGGCTGTGGTGTGAGACCTTGGGCTTTTGGCTGGGAACTTGGTCGGGAACTATAGACCGTGAGGAGGCAATTTGGCTGCGGTTTTATGATACGGAAGGTAATTTAGTGTTGTTACCGGAAGAAGCTGAACGCCAAAAGGCTGAATCCGCCGAACAACGAGCCGAAGCCGCCGAACAACGAGCCGAACGTCTGGCGGAAAGGTTGCGCGCGCTGGGTTTAGATCCAGAGGAACTATAAAAGAGGCGATCGCACAACATCTACTTTCTAGGTAATTTACCCAACGCCTTCCCAGTGGGAGAATGTCTGTGGGAGCCAGTCCCCAAATCGGGAAAGTTGGGGATATAATCATCAGCAACTGAGAAATACGAGAGACGGGGGAACCGAAAATGTCAGTTGAACTCACTGCCAATACTAGCCCCGAAACTGCTACCGAAACGGAATGGGAACCCCCCATGCCGCCCACAGACTTGATTTTTGATGATGGAGAGCCTTTGGAAAGTAACCGTCACCGCATTGCTATGAACGTCCTGATTAGGTCATTGCAACAGGCTTGGAGCGAGCGCCATGATTTCTATACAGGCGGGAATATGTTTATTTACTATAGCAGCGAACAAGCTAGGAACCGAGATTTTCGCGGGCCAGATTTCTTTGCGGTGTTAGATGTAGATGGCACCAAAGAACGACAGGGTTGGGTAGTATGGCAGGAAGGGGGTCGCTACCCAGATGTCATTGTGGAGCTAATGTCTCCCAGTACCGCCAGAGTAGATAAAGGAAAGAAAAAGGATCTCTATCAGCAGATATTCCGAACCCCAGATTACTTTGTATTTGACCCGTTTGAAGCCAACGCCTTTCAAGGATGGCATTTGCATAGTTCGGGAGGTTATCAGCTTTTAGAGGCGAATGAGCGAGGTTGGCTGTGGTGTGAGACCTTGGGCTTTTGGCTAGGAACCTGGTCAGGAACTATAGACCGTGAGGAGGCAATTTGGCTGCGGTTTTATGATACGGAAGGTAATTTGGTGTTGTTACCGGAAGAGGCCGAACGCCAAAAAGCCGAACAAGCTCAACAGCTTGCTGAGGCCGAACGCCAAAAAGCGGAACAAGCTCAACAGCTTGCTGAGGCCGAACGCCAAAAGGCTGAGGCCGAACGCCAGAGGGCAGAACGTCTGGCGGAAAGGTTGCGCGCGCTGGGTTTAGATCCAGAGGAACTATAAAAGAAGCGATCGCACAACATCTACTTGAAATATTTATAGACATAGTTCCCCCTTGAGCAGCAACCATGCTAGGAATTACTCACGCTCAAGTTCCCTTTGTAGGTGATTAAAGTCGATCGCAAATAGATCTACTTTTTGGCGGATTAAAGCCTTCAGCAAGTCGCGACGATTTAAACCAGCTATTGGCGCTGCTTTGTCGTGAGGAATTTTACTTTTTTGATACCAATAGATAGCTGCCAAATCTGGAACCGGCAAACCTGAAATGGGAGAAACTCCTCTGGAGGAGATCTGGCTTGTCTTTTCAGCCTGGAAATTGTCCAGAAACGCAGAACCCGGTTTGTTAAAGAAACCGGGTTTCTTGTCTTATAATCGCGTTTTCTTCCGAGGCGCGGGAGAACCGCGTAATAATCCTTCGGTACTAAGATCCTCATCAATTTCTTCCCAACTAATCCCATAACCGCCGCCACAAATAACCCATTTTCTAACTGTTCTGGGGTAGCTTTTAATAGTCGAGGAAACCAAGCCAAAGGAACTGTAATAGTCCGTTTATTCATTAATAAAACAATACAATTATCTTCATATATCAGATATTTTTTACTCGAATATCAGTCTGAATTGTCCTATTCATACCATGACTCCAAAAATTATTTTACACAGACTGAGTTCCATAAGTAGCTAGTATTGTTAATCTATTGGCTCCGGTGTTATGCGCTTGTACCGGGGTTACAGCATGGTGAGAGTGAGGGCTAAATCGAAATAGATAGGCTTGGAAAGGAAGATATGAAACTTGCGATCGCGTTATCATTTTACCCTCAATTTGTTCCTGTAGTAACAGCACACCTCCCGAAAATTGTGGTTTTGGATCTGGAAACAAAAGCAAGCGAAAAGTCTCACCAAAGGGGTTTCGATCGCTATGAGTGCCAATTTTATCTCCATCGTAGAGTCGGTGTCCAGTCAAGCTGACAAGGGTAGCTGGGGGAGAATCTACAAAATTGCAGAGACGGGTGACTAAGGTAGGTTCTTGCAAAGTTTGTACTAGGTCGTTAAATACACCACCAAAAATCGAAGCTACAGTTAACAGGTTACAAACTTCGTGTTCATAAAATGCTTCTTGTACCCGCAGCCAACGAAAAGGTAAAGCGTTAAGTGCATCGAAAAGTTGCTGGCAAAAATCTATATTTATAGCATTGGGCAGCACAGCATGAGGATAAGGAAGAGCAGACTCAAATTGGGAACGCAGTTCAGTTTCACTGCCCGGAAATAAATTTTGAAGCTCAAAGATAGATTGACTCATTACACATATTCCTCAAATAATTGACTGTTATCAGAATGATTCAAGTTCAGGGATTCTGTGCGGGCACCCCAAGTGAAAATAACAGTCCACCGACCCTCAGTTTTGGTGGCAGAATGCACCTGACTTACAGAATGATAGGAGTTATTGCCGATTCGGAACAAAACCCAGCTATCTCGCTGGTGAGGGATGCGCTTAATCGGCAGTTCTTTGGCGTTAGGGTGAATGCAAAATTCACCGCCTGAAAAGTTTCTCTCGCCCAGCATCCAGCACAAACGTAGTTTCTCCCCGTGGTCATTTGCATCATTATGAATTTCAATTTCATCGCGATCGCCCAGATAGTGAATTACTACCAGACTCTCGGTACAGGGACTGCCGGCTAAGATAGAAGCAATTTCTAGGACATCTTGGCAATTAGGTGCAGCAATTAGCGCTTGAATTACCGAATTATTCCCGGCTATTTCAGGAGACAATACGGCATCGTATTGAGAGTAAAAGTCTGCCAAATGGCGACGCATAGGTACTGTTTTTATAGCTGCCTCAAAACAGTCTATGTGTTTTCCAACTAATTGATTTCCTGCACAGTGAGGATATGGCTTTGCCGACAGAAATGCGGTTAATTCTGCCTCTAAAGCTTCTATGAAACTATCGTGCAATATATTTTTCATTATATCTTGCCTTGTTTTGATATTCATTTTAATTAAATCTGAATCTTTTTTTTGAATTTACCAATCATCATCTTGACTAAATACCAGCCCCAAAAACCTTTCTTACTTAAGTCCAATAGAATTAATATAGGCAAGAAGAATAATAAATAACTGCAAGTGATGCCCCACCAACCCGTACCCGATAAGTAAAGACGTTGCCCGGACAGTTGCAGGCTATTTAAATTTGTTGTATCAATTAAAATTTGAGTTGCCGAGGGTGGCCAGCACAACATGAGTAAAATGCTTAATTCAACCACCACTTTTAGCCAGCTTGTATAGCTACTGGGTGAAAGCTTTTTAGGCAATCCTGCTATCTTAAGCTGACTTACTTCAATGGTTTCTCTCAAGTTATATATTTGATATTTTTCGGGGCAGTCCACTAAAATTCTGACTATGACATAATCTCCTGGCTCTAAATCTAACTTATTTTTATTAATTTCAATATTTGGCAATTGATTTTTATCTTTGGTAATTTGAACTTTTATTTCCTCCCCATCATTGGTTTCTGCATAAGCTAAAATCACGCGAGCATTGCTTTTATCAAAGCCACTCAAATGAATCGGCCATTCTACTTGTGACTTGCAGTCTTCTGGTTTAATCCGTTGATTGCCTGAGTTACGCAGAATAACGATTAATACGCCACCATTAATGATTTGAATGTCTCCTACTTTAATGTCTTGATTTTTGACCGGGCTACTTTTCGGAAGAGGTTCAGAAGATATCACCTCAAAAGAAAGCGCTCTGTAATTTTGTTGCCAGTAAAACAGGATTGTGAAAAAGGTGCCTAAAGCTGTGATGGCTATCCCCCAAAAATTTACATTATGCCATTGGGATTTTAATCCGTTTAACAGAAAATCTAATAAAGTGTAAATCATGGATGCTTTGCTGTAATTACAAGGGGGTTAACTTATTTCCTACTATTTTCAATAGCTTTTGTCATATATTAATTGTGATATTTTTACTGTCTGTGTCCAAATGTCATAACAATATTGGTTCGATCGCCAGATTTTTTAGGAATGGGTGTGATATCATGGGGCGTGTCTTTTCCCATCAAAAAAATCACAGCATGGTTCGGCAAAGAAGGGTAAACAATCGGGGGTTTCTCTGGACGATCCGGGTGCCAAAAGCGAAAATCCCACTTACGGAGAGACGATCCAGGTACTTGCAGCAGCCAGTTAATTCTTACTATCAATTGCCCGTTACAAGTTCCATCCGCATGGTTGAGAATTCGTTCTCCTTCTCGAAGGCGATAGGAAAATATCTCTCTTTGAGCCGTTACAGACACCCCGGTCAAACGAGCTATTTGTTCTACCATTTCCGACTTTTGAAGACGCTGCATCAAGGTTTTAACAATTTCGGGACAGCCACGGGTTTGACTCCAAGCCACAATATCCAAACTATCTTGGCTGTAAATATCTCCAATTCTCCGAGTCCAAGGGGCCGATCTCATTGCTTTTACCAGGGCCTCGAATTCTTCTGGAGGCAGCATGGGAGTTAGTTGAAAGGATGGCGTTGCGGAAGTTAAATTAAATTGAACATTAGGGTTAGAGTCCGTTAACCAAGGAGATGATGCATTTATTACTGGCCCTGGATTAACTGAAGATGTCAAGGGTTCAGCGATCCGGGTTTTAGTCACTGAAGGTGTGCTTTTTTCTTGGAGTGGATTTTGCCGATTACCGACCCAAGCAAACCACTGTATGTCTGGTGGCAAATCTTCTCCCTGGTAGGGACGTAAGGTGACAAAGGAATGACAATCTTCAGTGACCACAATTAGCTCTCCCGGCTCTAGTTGGTTATCTGAAATCAGAACTGGGCGATCGCTTAATTCTGCTACCAAACGGAAAATCTGAACTACAGGAGCATCTAATTGCTTTGATGACCGAGGCATCCAAACTCCCCAAGCTAGAATATTTGTGTCAGCAAAAATGTTTTCTTTCTTTGGACAACCAAGCTGCTTTAATACAGTAGTTATCGTCTGGTTATGACGCGGCCCGACTAGAAAGATATCGTCAATTTTTATCCCTGGTTGGCACGGAATAACTGCGTCGGCACTCAAAAAATCCTGAATGCTATTCAGTGAGAATTTAACCTCATCGTTAGTCTGAATATGTATGGGATTGCGGATGGTAATCATGGGTAAATTTATCGGGGATGATTAATAGCTGGCATCCAATTTAATGGCGACTGTCGGAATGTCTGTTTGACGACACTGGCTGCATAGTTAGCACCAACTTGCTCCAGATCGCTCACTAGATAATCTGCTTCTTGACAAATTATTTTTTCTGTGGAAACATACCATTCCAGCAATTGATAATTTAGGTGCAATTTTCCCTCTGGGTCGGCTACACTTCGATGCAGCGATCGACTAATTGCTGTGGACTGTAGCCCTGTTGCTCCATCAGCAAGGCAGTCATCAAGGTCACATCGTCCTAGCAAAACTCCTATATAAGATTGCACCAATTCAGCAGCACGAGAGTCAACGGATGGCGGGGATAAAAAATAAGCAACTCTATGACAAACATCCTGGCGAATCAAGGCCATTGTTAAACTATCTGCTGTCAGTTTATCTCGCCAAGGAGACAAGGATTTTGCCGTTCGCTTAAGCAGGTATTTCCCCTCTGCTGTGGACAGTTTTAAATTGAGCAGACTACTATAAATTGCTGTTAACAGAATTGAGTCAGACAAGGAGAAAAAAGCACTATCTCGATCGTGGAGGTCATCCACCGATCGCCCAAACATACAAAGCCAGAAACGCTTTTGCATCTCTGGTATAAGATTGGCCTCCAAGCAGCCACCCTGTTCTATTTCAATCACGGGAACCACCCACCGCAGAATATACATTCTCACCAGATGAATGAGAATGTACTCCTCGGCTTTAACTCCACATTCGCGAATAGTTAAAATTCGTTGTTCTTCGGTGTTAACCAGCTTTAAAATAGCCGCAGCCATCCCCCCCTCATCAGGCAAGTTATACTCGATATTGCCAACTTTGATTTGCATTTTAATTTCTATGAGTAATTTGTATGAGTCAGGGCTGGTTGAGCAGATGTTTCCCTTTCCTATTCATGTCCGCTTGCGGAAAGTTTCTGCAACAGAGTTGTCGCCATTTCACGCATTTGGACTGTACGGCTGCGATTAACCGCTTGGCGAGCAAAAATTTTCGCTTGGGAAATATCCCCATCAATACTCCAACGGTGTGCCCAAAGTAGAGAAACACCGGCATCTTTGCGAAAGACTTTTTTGAGTGCGACTCCGGCTTCTTGACCTCGCCCTTGCTGAATGGCTTGGTATGCTATTTTTAGTAGTGTCTCTTGGGATTCCCGTCCGCCGATCGATTCAGCGCTATTAGCGATACAGCCACCGTAACAGGAACGGTCTTCGGCAAATTCGCAGGTATCACAGCGATCGTACACTTGCGGGCGATCGTATTTTTCATCAATAACTCGTTTGTAATAAGCCATTAATTCCGAGAAGTTATCAAAGTCTGTCAGTTGGGTTCGTTCCAAATCGGATAACGCATAACACCGAAAAACTTCTAGGGCTGGGTTCACGTCAATAACTGGGCCACAAGAACGAAAGGCAGCACTTTTGGGCTGTGTTAGCTGAATTCGACCCAGTTGTTCGGGCGTGAAAAAGCACTTAGGTAGCGGACAATCGAGATAGGCTTGAATGTGTTGCCAGTAGGCTGCTTCCAGAAATTCAGCTATTCTTGGGGCTACAGCGCGATACTCTGATGGACTTAATACTTGGACTTCCGGTGATGGGTTCAGTTCTGGATAGGCAACTGTCCAGCGCAAGTATTCAACGCCAAAGGATTCACACACATCTAAAATTTCTTGGTAGTTGAAGTCCTGACGCCAAATATTAAAGCCGATGTTAACAGGAATGCCCAGGTTAAGAGCAACGTCAATGTTGTGCAGGACTAACTCGTATTCACTGCTTCGCCGATAGTCCCGACGCTCGTTGAGATTAACTAGCAGTCTAAGGCGATCGCGATAGGGTTTCAGTTTGAGAATTTCATTGGTATTGCAGATGCCTCCCGTAAAAATAGTGGCATCACCCAAAGCGGGTTCAGCCATCGACTTTTCTAAGAGATAAACCAGGTCTTTATATAAAAAAGGTTCACCCCCAATAATATTCAGATGAAAATTTGGACCACTGCGACCGATAAACTGCACCACCCGATCGACACTTTCACGAGTTAAAACTGTCTTTTTTCCTGACTTACCCATCTCGGTGGAGGCAAAACAGTAGGCACAGTAATTGCTACACTTGTCAATAACAATCAAATTCATGGAATCTACCTAAAATTGATGTTTTGAGATTTTACTGGTGGGCTAAAAGTTGCTGCGTTTAGACTCTATTGCCAGTTAGTTATAATGTCAGCAGCCCTTTTACTCTTAGCCATTTGAGGATTCATCTGTGCTACTTGCTCGATCGCCTCTAAAGGCAAGGTGCGAAGATAACGTTCAAACCGTTTAGTTGCGCCACAATGATTTTCTGGAGTTTCCGGATCGCTCAAATCAAATGCCGGACACCCATGTTCGCAAACAAATCTCGCGGGACAAGTCCGACATTCTTTTTCGTATTTGTCTGTCTTCCCATGAAATCCATGTAATTTCTGCTTCCACCAATCTGGATTGAACCCATCTGGATCGAGTATATTTCCGAGTAAGTAATTTTGGACATTTCCGCTAGAACCAGCGCAACCACAAGGATAAATTTCACCAGTTTTCTTAACAACAATCATATTAATTCCTGCGTGGCAAAAAGGATTGTCACACCTTAACTGAGCCAGAAATTCTTTAGCAGAAGGTGCAGCTAGATGACGCTGGATTTTGGCTAACATTCGCGTCTCTACAATTGCCCCCTCATAGCGAATGAGACTGTCTAAGTTATCTTTAAGAACTCTAAATATTTGCTCCTCGGTTAAAGGTGTGGCACCCGTTCCGTGTCCCACTGCCGAGGCAATATTCAGATGAAAAGCTGTAATTCCTAGTTGGTAGAAAGTTTCGTAAATTTGGGGAACTAATGTCCAATTGTGAAGATGAATAACGGCGATCGCCCCTGAAAAAATACCTCTGGAACGCAATCGCTTTAAGTTATGAATCGTCTTTTTGAAGCCACCTCTCACCTGATTGTGTACGTCTTCTGGGCCGTCTATGGATGTGCCAATCTTCACTCCATGACGCGCAAATACATCAATATGCTCGTCATTTAGTAGAGTTAAATTACTTTGCAAACCAAAGTCTACTGTTTTGCCCTTGTCTCCCATAATTTTGACGGCCAAGGTGCAGGCTTCATCGTACCATTGAGCCCTTTGAAGCAATGGTTCTCCACCGTGAAAGATTAGTTCAATATGAGATTTTCGCGAATACTCAGCGATTCGTTCTATGGCGATCGCGAAACTATCGATATCAAATAAAGGAACTTCTTTTCCTGGAGTTTCTACTTCGGCATAGCAGTAGCTACAATGTAAATTGCAGACATTAGTTAGCTCGATATGAAGTTCGTGAACGTTTCGGAGACTGACCCACGAACGATTGATGGCGGAATAACTACTGCTAACCGTGTTGTCAGGTAAAGTTTTCATCTTGGCGCTTCCGTTAGGTTATCCAAACTCACCGCGAGTTTTTTTGCCTCTCAAACAAAACGAGTTTAGTCTAGTAGAAGGAATCTAATAGAAGAAATTTTATTTGCAGAGGGATGGGCTATTTGTCCGAGAGGCGATCGAGCAGTTATTCTGAGTTGTAGATACCAATCTAATCTTCAGTTAAAAATTTGCTATCCTTAACTCAAAAGAACTGGCGGTGTCTAAGTACCTTTATTGTATTTGTGATAAACGTAATATCCAGGAACGGTGCTTTCGCCTTCTGAGGGAAAGACATGATCCTGAGTCAACTTCCGCTCGTCATCAATCAAACTAAAAAACTCTTCCTGTGAAGGTAGGGTGCTGGATACCGATTCTTGCGGCTGAGTGCTTTCTGATTCCTCCGATTGAGTCCGGAACAACTCTGGAACGTGAAAGTGATTAGAAGTATTTTGAGACATGGCTATAGCCCTATTTCAGTAAACTTAGAATATTTCCTACGCGCTGTTTCATACAAGGTAGGATCTCTGATAGAACATGACAATAAAATCCACCTATTGCAGCTAGTGGTTTTTTAGCGGAATAGTTTTCAACAGGTGTAAATTACTATTGTACTGCTTCTATATTATCTTAATCTATATCCGCGAAAGTAATCAACTCTGGAAAGTGGGATTTAGTACCCAATTTTTCCCAGTGCCCTGAAAAAAATTAGTAGGATTTGGTAGGATTTGGTTCCCGGTGATTGACAAAGTAGGATTTGGTAGGATATAGTTCTTGCTTTAAGATTAAGTCTCTGTATTTTTACTGATGAAAAATATTGAAGAAGTGTTAGAGTGGGCTGAAAAGCTGATCCTTGAGAAAACCGGCGAACCTCTCAAGCCTATAGAGGAAGCCATACTCAAGGGTGTGTGGTCAGGGAAAAAGTATGCTCAAATTGCTAAAGAATATAATAATTGTCGTGAAGCTCACGTTAAGAAAGAAGCCGCTAAGTTATGGGAAAAGTTACGGGAAGAATTAGGAGAAGACCTGAATAAATATAATTTTCGTTCCAAGGTAGAGAAAAAACATCGGGTTTCTCAAGGATCAAATTTTGGTTACTGTGTACAAATTAATGAGGGAAGTATTCATCTTTGGGGGGAAGGTTTACATCCTGTTAAAGAATTGCAAACCCGATCGCCCTCTTCCCCCGACTCTTCTCCTCACTCTTCTTCTCATTCTTCCCCCACCCAAAATTCTTCACCCATTATCGACTTAATCGACGCCCCAGACCTCACGGACTTTTACAACCGCACCACCGAACTAAATACCCTCAAACAGTGGATATTACAAGACCAGATCCGCTTAATTACCATCTATGGATTAAGTGGCATTGGCAAAAGCGTATTAACCAGGCAACTCATCGAACAAATCAAGCCTGAATTTGACTATATTATTTGGAAAAGTCTCACAGAGACTCCCACCTTTTCCTCCCTGAAAAACCAACTGCAACAATTTTTTTACCAGTCACAAAATCCCCCATTTCCTACAATAATTGATTATTTCCGTCACTGCCGTTGCTTAGTCATATTGGATGACCTACACAATCTTTTTAAAAGCGGTGCATTGGCGGGGGAATACTTGACAGACTTTAAAGAATACCGGACAATTTTTCGGAAAATTGCCAAAAACCATCATCAAAGTTGCGTGATTCTCCTCAGTTGGGAAAAACCTAGAGCCATTGCTACCTTAGAAGCGGAAACACACTCCACCCGCACGTTACACCTGAAAGGATTATCAGCCGATGCTGAGGAAATTTTGCGATCGCACCAATTAACCGACTCCGACAAATGGCCGGAATTAATCAACCTCTATCAAGGACATCCTACCTGGTTAAATATCATCGCCTCAACCATAGTCGAACTATTTGATGGTAGCGTTTCCCTATTTTTAAGCCACAGCGAGGACATCTTTTTAGGTGACTTAGAACCCATTTTAGAATCTCAGTTAGAACGATTATCCCAATTAGAACAACAGGTGATTTCTGGTTTCCGAGACCATCAAGCGATCGCCCTTTCTGAACAACCCACTAATCCTGAATTATCCCCATCTGAATTATGGTCAGCCATCCAATCTTTAGTTAGACGGGGGTTGCTAGAAAAAATATCAGAGGGAGAGCGAGGAATGTTTCAACTGCATCCGATTTGGCAACAGTATCTTAAATTTAAGCTAAGTTAGAATAGTTTAAAGAGAAAAACTAGGAGAATCCCTAAAATGCGTTCACCTTTACCCCTGTTTACCGTTGAAGACTATATCATCGCTGAAGCCGAAAGCACCATTCGCCATGAGTATATGGGCGGTTATGTGTTTGCTATGGCGGGTGCTAGTGAAGAACACAATCTCATTGCCGGTAATCTTTATGCCTTATTACGTTCTCATCTGCGGGGGAGTTCCTGTCGGGTATTCATGTCTGATATGAAAGTCAAAGTTCAAGACGATATTTTTTATTACCCTGACTTACTCGTGACTTGTAACCCCGAAGATAATCACCGATACTTCAAAACACAACCTAACCTAATTATTGAAGTGCTGTCAGAAAGTACCGAAAGCACTGACCGACGAGAAAAATTAATGAACTACCAAACCTTAGAAACTTTGAAGGAATATGTTTTAGTCTCTCAAGATGTTATGCAAGTGGAAGTCTATCGTCAAGAAACTCCGGGGAATTGGACAGTTCAAATCTTAGGAGAAGATAATCAGTTAACCTTGGAATCTGTGGGGCTAACTGTGACCGTGGCGCAAATTTATGAAGATGTATTGAATGTGGGTCAGTGAATTTAAGCACAAAAAAGCGCCCCCCTGGTGGGAGGCGCTCTATTTAATCCAAGCTATAAATTAGCCGATTTGAGGTGCAACCAAAGCTACAGGCTCAGACTCAGCAGAAGCTAAATCTAAGGGGAAGTTGTGAGCGTTGCGCTCGTGCATTACTTCCATACCCAGGTTAGCGCGGTTGATGACATCAGCCCAGGTGTTAACTACCCGACCGCTGGAGTCCATTACGGATTGGTTGAAGTTGAAACCGTTGAGGTTAAAGGCCATGGTGGATACACCTAAAGCGGTGAACCAGATGCCGATTACCGGCCAAGCACCCAAGAAGAAGTGCAGGGAACGGCTGTTGTTGAAAGAAGCATATTGGAAGATCAGGCGACCGAAGTAACCGTGAGCTGCCACAATGTTGTAAGTTTCTTCTTCTTGACCGAATTTGTAACCGTAGTTTTGAGATTCGATTTCGGTGGTTTCACGCACCAAGGAAGAAGTTACCAAAGAACCGTGCATCGCGGAGAACAGAGCACCACCGAATACACCAGCAACTCCCAACATATGGAAGGGGTGCATCAGGATGTTGTGTTCTGCTTGGAATACCAACATGAAGTTGAAAGTTCCGGAGATACCCAGAGGCATACCGTCGGAGAAAGAACCTTGTCCGATGGGGTAGATCAAGAATACTGCACTAGCAGCGGCAACAGGTGCGCTGTAAGCCACGCAGATCCAAGGACGCATTCCCAAGCGGTAGGACAGTTCCCACTCACGACCCATGTAGCAAAATACACCGACCAGGAAGTGGAAAATTACCAACTGGTAAGGGCCACCGTTGTAGAGCCACTCATCCAAGCTGGCTGCTTCCCAAATGGGATAGAAGTGCAGACCGATCGCATTGGAGGAAGGAACAACCGCACCAGAGATGATGTTGTTGCCGTACAACAGAGAACCAGCTACGGGTTCGCGGATACCGTCAATGTCCACGGGAGGAGCAGCGATAAAAGCGATGATGTAGCAGATGGTAGCAGTTAGTAGGGTAGGGATCATCAGAACACCGAACCAGCCTACATAAAGGCGGTTGTTGGTGGATGTTACCCAGCTACAGAACCGTTCCCAAGCGTTGGCGCTCTCGCGCTGCTGAATGGTAGTAGTCATGTTGGATATGATTGCTATATTGAGTTTTCGAGGTACTTATCCGGTAGTTGTTTTTCTACCGTGTATATAATATGACACACTCTGTTAAGGTTTGTAAAGGGGTTGAGCCACATTTATTTTAATGACTGTCATAACTAGGGCTTATCATCAATTCAACCATAATCGAGTCGAACCCTGAGAATGCCTGTGGTATCAGGCGGCTATGGGCGGCTTGGGATATAATCATCAGCAACTGAGAAACACGAGAGACGGGGGAACCGCAAATGTCAGTAACTCACTGCCAATACTTGCTCGGAAACGGGGAAGGAGACGGACTGGGAACCCCCCATGCCACCCACTGATTTCCAGTTACAGCCGAGAAGTCGCACTAAACATTACCCTCACCCTCAATCCCTTTCCCGCCTGCGGAGAGGGACTTTCAAGGGGTATTGCATGATTACTGAAAGGGCTGTAAAAGACGATCGCACTAGAGAAAATTGATGGCATTGGTAATTTTACAAGCCACCAATCGTCTCAACTTCAGTAATCAAAAATTGCGGCTTATTATGGTAATGTAGCATTTGTTTTGAAAAATGAAAGTGCCTTACAAATTCGATGGTCATCACTTCCTCTTATGCTTGTTAAGCCTAATCTTAACGTTACTGGTGTCTAGTAATCCGGGAGTTGCCCAACAAACGGGTGAGCGGTTAGTAGTTGAATTAACCCCAGCAGAACAAGCGTATATTCAGGCTAATCCAGTTATCCGAGTTCATGGGGAGTCGGGTTGGCCGCCTTATAACTTTGTTAAGAATGGTAATCCTACAGGATTTAGCAATGAGTATATTAAGATGATCGCGGAAAAAGTGGGGCTGCAAGTTGAGTTTATGGTGGGTCCAACTTGGTCGGAATTTATGACGATGTTGGCTCAGAAAGAAATTGATGTGGTCACTAATATGGTGATCACCGAAGAACGTCAGAAATTCGCGCTCTATTCTGAGCAATATGTATTTGACTTGGTGAATTCTTTGTTGACGCGCAAAGATGGGGAAGATTATACTGATATTGAACAGCTTAAAGGTAAAAACTTGGCGATTGTCAGAGGTTTCTTTTTCGAGGAAATCTTAACCAAATACTATCCTGAGATTAACCTACTGTTGACTAACAACACCTTGGATGCCATGAAGCAGGTGGAAGCGGGGAGAGCCGATGCTGCTTTAGAAAGCCATGCCACTTTTAACTATTATATTGAACGCTATTTTTTGACAGAATTAATCAGTCGTCCTCTGATTAATCACCCTCATTTCTCGAATGTACCTCAATATTTAGGCATCCGCAACGATCGCCCAATTTTGAAATCAATTTTAGACAAAGCTATGGCAGCGGTTTCGGAAGAAGACTATGCCAATCTCCTTCGCCGCTGGTATTTGGCTGCGGATACCGCCAGCTTTAATTTTACCAGAACAGAATTGGAATATTTATAAGATAAAGGTGAGATAAAAATGTGTGTTGACCCTAATTGGATGCCCCTAGATGCAATCATTGATGGGCAACATACGGGGATGAGTGCAGACTTCATGCAATTGTTGAGAGACCGGATTGGCATCCCAATTACGCTGCTTAAAACTCAGACTTGGGTAGAAAGTATTGAGCAATTTAAACAGCGACAATGTGACATTCTCTCCCTAGCTGTGGCTACGCCAGATCGCCTAGAATATGCCAACTTTACGAGACCCCATCTTGAGTTACCTTTAGTGATTGCGACGCGAGAAAGGGAACCGTTTATTCCCGATATCAGGGATGTTCTTAATCACAAAATTGGCATGGTTAAAAGCTACGCTTTTGTAGAAATATTGCGGAACCAATACCCGGATATGCAAATTGTGGAGGTGGCTTCGATTGAGGATGGTTTACAGCAAGTAGAACATGGGCATTTGTTTGGCTATGTGGATGTTTTACCGACGACTTCATATACTATTCAGAAACGATTTCCTTCCCTGAAAATTGCGGGTCGATTTGATAAAATTTTGGCTTTGAGTATTGCGGTTCGTAATGATGAGCCGGAACTTCTGACCATTTTTAAAAAAGCGATCGCTTCTATCGATGAAAAAGCCAGACAAGGCATCATCAACAATTGGATTTCTGTTCGATATGAACAAGGTGTCGATTATCGGGCTATTGGGCGATTTGTATTCATCGGGCTAGGGGTTTTAGCGATTGTTCTGTATCGCCAATATTTACTACAAACTTATAACCGCAAGCTGGAAAAAATCTCGGTTACGGATCCTTTGACAGGCTGCTTCAATCGCCTAAAAATTGAAAAATGCTTGCAGGAACAGGAGTCTCTTTTCCATCGAAACGGACAGAAATTTAGCGTGATTCTCTGTGATATCGATTACTTCAAAAAGATTAACGACACCTTTGGGCATCTCCCGGGAGATGCTGTATTAATCGAAATGGTGGCACTGTTCCATCAAAGACTGAGGAAAACAGATATTTTAGGGCGATGGGGTGGTGAAGAGTTTATCATCATCAGTCCCCAGACTGATTTATGGGGAGCGAAGGCTCTAGCTGAGGCACTACGTCAAGATTTAGCCAGTCACCAGTTTCCCACGGTTGGTTATCAAACGGCTAGTTTTGGGGTGGCTGAATTTCACAGCGGTAATTACTCCATCAGCCATCTAATCAGCCAGGTGGATGAAGCCTTGTACAAAGCGAAAGAAAGAGGTCGTAACTGTGCGATCGCCTATCAACAAAGGCAGGTCATGTAGTCAATGATCATCATCCTGGTGGGGGATGGATAAGTGGCTTTCTTTAGCAGTCGGTACAATATAGCACAGAACAGGCCATCAATAGCCAGAACCCAAATTAGTGGTTGAGCTATAAATGTATGTCACTGGTATTTAAAGGACTTTAATCAATCAATGACTGGCTGAATTCTTGTAAACCTTGATGGTTTAAAATCTGAATTTGCGAACCATTAACTGCAATTAAACCTTTTTGGCTCAATTTAGCAAATGCCCTTGATAGTGTGGCCGGAATAGTTCCTAATAAGGAGGCGAGTTCACCTTTATTTATATCGAGAGTAACCAGACGATCAGTCTCCCTACCAGAATTGATTTGTTGAAAATCGCGATTACTTAAATTTAACAAATAGGCTGCCAATCGCTGTGGGACATCTTGAAATGAGAGAGAATCAATTAAAGAGGTTAATTCTCGCAGATGTTGACAAAGACTGGTCAGTAGATTAACTGAGACAGTAGGAGATTGATGTAGTACCTTTAAAAAAAGTTCACGGGGAAAGAATACTAACTCTGTCGGTTCTAAAGCTGCCGCCGAATTCGGGAAAGGTTGACCATCTAAAGCAGGAACTTCGGCAAAGTAATCTCCGAGTTGGAAGATATGAACAATTTGCTCTTTACCATTGGCCGAAACTTTAAATACTTTAACCTTACCCATTTTCACAATAAAAAAACCTATGGCAGGGTTACCTTGATTAAAAACCATCTCAGATTTGGCAAAGTTTTGAATTTTAGCAATTTGTGTAAAAGGCATTACTTCTGATTCACTTAATCCAGAAAATAGCAATGTTTGAGACAACCAATTATTTAACAACAAGGGATCTATCATGAATAATTAATGATAATTTTAATCTTGAACAAAGTTGATGATATTTGCAATTATCAACATAGTTAATTTGTGAATTTAGACTAGGGAATAAGTGTGAGCATTATTTGATGAGATTATCTCAAGTATAATTGCCGAACTTTGAAGATGTTATGAATTATACCACATCTGTAGCAGAATTATACTATTTTGTGGAAATAAGTTACATGGTGTTAATTGATATATTTTATAATTATATAATTAATTAGGCATTAAAATATACTAGGACATCAACAGGAACATATAAGCCATAATACTTATTATTATCAAAAAATGGTTGAGTAATTGAGGATCACCAGCCACAATTTAAGAATTTCTACAGATGATTTTTGACTTAAGTCAAAGAAATTGATCCGGTTACCATCCTAAATTTAGCTTGACCGGAAGAAAACTTGACATCATGGCAAACCTAACATTAGATAGAGTGACGACTACAGGTGGTTCTTCCAGGCAATTTAGTCTTCCCACCTGGTTGGTGCTAATTTGCATTGTGACGTTCACTGTCCTCATCTCAGCGGGTGCAGCAATTTATAAAAATGCGCCTCCTATACCTGCAACAATTGTTTCTCCACAACAGGAGATGATTCTCAGCCAAGCTGAGATTCAACAGGGTCAAGAAACTTATTTAGCCCGTGGCGGACAGCACATTGGGAGTGTTTGGGGTCATGGGAGTTATCTGGCCCCTGACTGGACAGCAGATGTATTGCACCGTTGGGGATTAGCGACAGCGGGGGTTATTTATAACAGCAATCCTGTTTTTACCCAAGAGGATTTAGAATCGCTACCAGATATCGATCGCGCTACTTTACAAATTCAGGTAGAGAAACAATTTAAAACCAATCGATATGACCCAGAAACCAAGGCTTTAACCTTAACTGAAGCTCAAACCATTGGTTTACAAAAAGTCTTTGAAGACTATCAAACCTGGCTTTCTCAAGGGTCGGTTGTGCATTCTATTCCTAGTGGTTGGTTTACGGATAATACCCAAATCCACAACGTTACCGCATTCTTTGCTTGGACGGCTTGGGCAGCTTCAGCCAATCGTCCCAATGCGCCCTTTTCCTATACGGCGAATTTTCCCCATGATGATCTGATTGGCAATCAAGCCCCGCCTCAGTTTCTGATTTGGTCAATTGTATCAGTGATTGTGTTAATTGCAGCGATCGCCGTATTTCTGTTTATTTATCTCACCCAAGAAGACCCAGAAGAAGTCCAGGTAGTCACAGAACGTCCCAGTATTCGCCTTGCCACCCCTAGCCAAAAAGTGACCACCCTATTTTTTGGGGTCGCCATGGCTCTGTTTTTAGTGCAAATTCTCATGGGGATGGTGACAGCACACTATGCCGTAGAAGGGGATGGTTTTTATGGTGTACCGTTGCAACAGTATTTACCCTATGCAGCCTCTCGGACTTGGCACTTACAACTGGCTGTCTTTTGGATTGCCACTTGCTGGTTAGCAGCGGGACTCTATTTTGCACCCCGATTTGGCAAAAATGAACCACTAGGACAATCCTGGGGGAATGCCGGTTTGCTAACAGCTTTGACCATTGTGGTGGTCGGTTCTCTCATCGGTGCTTGGGCTGGAGTACAAGGGCTTTTAGGAGATAAAAGTTTTTGGTTTGGACACCAAGGCTACGAATATGTCGAACTCGGTCGCCTTTGGCAACTGCTACTAATTGGCGGTATGGTGTTTTGGCTGTGGTTAATGTACCGAGCCTTGAAACCAGCCTTAAAAGCAGAAGGAAGTAAAACCGGACTGAATCACTTTTTCCTATATAGTGCGATTACAATTCCCCTGTTTTATGCCTCGGGGTTAATGTACACCAACCATACCCCTTTGAGCATTGCAGAATATTGGCGTTGGTGGGTAGTTCACCTGTGGGTAGAGGGGTTTTTTGAAGTCTTTGCAACGGTTACAATCGCCTATTTATGCAGTGAACTTGGATTTCTTAAACGTTCTTCAGCCCTGCGAGCAACCTATCTGACTACCATTCTCTATCTCGGTAGTGGGGTAATTGGCACTCTACACCATCTGTATTTTTCGGGAACTCCAGTATTTATTACTGCAATGGGGGCTGTAGCTTCTGCTTTAGAGGTTGTTCCTTTAACCCTGATTGGTTTTGAAGTCGTTAAATCCATTCGACTCTCTCAAGAAGCCCAAGGATTTTATCGAGTTCCCCTCAAATTCTTTATCGGGACTTGCTTCTGGAATTTAGTAGGGGCTGGAGTATTTGGATTTTTGATTAATCCTCCCATTGTCCTCTACTACTCTCAGGGAATTAACACCACTCCCATTCATGCTCACTCGGCGTTATTTGGGGTCTATGGCTCTTTAGCCTTAGCCCTGATGCTATTTGCCTTACGGGAAATTACCCCAGATCATGCTGGGAATGAAAAACTATTTAATTTGTCATTCTGGGGCATTAATATCGGTCTGGTGATGATGATGGTATTTGGCTTGATTCCCAGTGGTTTTTATCAACTGGTACAATCAGTCAATTATGGCACTTGGTACGCCCGCAGTGCTGAGGTGATTAATTCGTCTTGGATGCACTGGACTGTATGGCTAAGGATTCCTGGGGACATTGTTTTTAGCCTAGGTGCTTTACTGATGGTTCTGTGTGTGTTGCGTTCAATTATCGCAATTTTTCAACAACCCACCCAACCCCAACCTGATGCACCTTTAACTGCTGATTATCCTATGTAACCATGATGTATAAAAGATTGAGATTTTACCTCAAACTTATTTTCTGATGAAGCAACGAAAAACCGATGCTAATGTACACATTCACAAGGTAAAAAATGACGACTTTATTTGAAAAGCTGGGCGGTAAGGATGCCGTTAACCTAGCTGTAGACAAGTTTTATGAGCGGGTTTTAAATGACGATCGCATCAAGCATTTCTTTGTTAATACGGATATGAAAAAACAGCGATCGCACCAGAAAGCCTTTCTCACCTATGCCTTTGGTGGCAGCGATAAATATGATGGGCGCTATATGCGGGAAGCCCATAAAGCCTTAGTCGAAGAACAAGGTCTAAGCAGCGAACATTTTGATGCAGTAGCAGAAGACCTAATGGAAACCCTAAAAGAAATGGGAGTTCCTGATGACTTATTAGCAGAAGTTGCCGCTGTAGCCGCGGCCCCGCAACACAAAAAAGATGTCTTAAACCAGTAAGTCAAAAAAACTTAGCCTTTTCCTTTATCCGGGAAAGGCTGGCTTCCCTCTAATCGTCAAAAAAGGAACAAAAGCCATGAATATTCGCGCTCAAATTTCCATGATGTTTCATCTGGACAAGTGCATTGGTTGCCATACCTGTAGCGTTTCCTGTAAAAATATTTGGACCGATCGCCAAGGCCCCGAATATATGTGGTGGAATAACGTAGAAACCAAACCAGGAACAGGTTATCCTACCCAATGGGAAAATCAAGAACAGTATCAAGGAGGCTGGAAAAAACCAGAAGGTAAGGAAAAAATCGAGTTACCTTCCACCAACAAAGTTAAAGGTTTAGCTAATATTTTTCATCAACCCTACTTACCTACTATTGATGATGATTATGAACCTTGGACTTACAAATATGAAGACTTATTTAACGCCCCAGCTAGTGACGATCAACCCACCGCTAAACCCATTTCGCTAATCACTGGAGACGAAATCGATATCAAGGCAGGTCCCAACTGGGATGATGACCTCGGTGGTTCCCCAATTTACGCCAGCAACGACCCCAACCTAGAGGCAATTAGCGAACAAGATCGGCAAACCTTATTTGAAATCGATCGCCTTTTTTTCTTCTATCTTCCTATCTGGTGCATTATATAAACGGGGAGAAGATGGCATGGTTTTAGTCAATCAAAATGTCTGTCGGGGTTGGCGTTTTGGAGTCACCGCCTGTCCCTAAAAAAAAGTTTATTATAACTGGAAATCAGGCAAATCAGAGAAATATATCCTCTGTTTCCCCCGCTTAGAAACGGGTCAACCCCCCGCTTGTTTCCATTCCTGTGTCGGACGCATTCGCTATCTGGGAGTTCTGCTTTATGATGGCGATCGCATTCAAGAAATCGCCTCCTGTGATGAATCAGAATTAGTCACAAAACAACGGGAATTAATCCTCAATCCATTCGCTCCCGAAGTCATTGCCCAAGCCGAAAAAGATGGGGTTAATACTTCAGTCATTGAAGCCGCCCAAAAATCCCCAGTTTAGAAATTCGTCAAAGAATGGAAACTGGCTTTACCTCTGCATCCAGAATTTCGCACCTTACCCATGTTATTCTACGTTCCGCCTTTGCTTCCGGTATTAGGACGGGTAGACAACGGCACCTATAACACCAATAGCGACAACTTTTTTGGCAACTTATAACAGGCTAGAATCCCCATTGAATACTTAGCCAAAATGTTGACAGCCGGAAATAAAGACTTAATTAAAGAAACCTACCGCAAGTTGATTTCTGTACGATTATCTAAACGGTTGCAAGAAGTTGGAGATTTAGATGCTGACAAAGTGCAAGAAGCAATTTCCCAAGCCGGTTTAACCCCTGAAGCGAAGAAATCTATCGCTTGACTTCTCTGGCAACCTGGGACGAACGATTTGTCATTCCTCCCATGCACAGGGAATATGCCATTTCAATGATTGAAGATACTCAACTGCATAAGGGAGAAGTTGGAGTGGGTTTCAGCACCAGACCAGCGAGAGGACTGTCAACCAATTATTAACACTATAACATCAGTATTTCCTGAGAAATTTTCTCCCAGACTCTCTCAGCAAATACATCACTAAATAAGCCAAATCATCAGCATGAATTCATGGGCGAAAGGAAGGAAACCAGAAAACACACCTCACTGCCCAGCTTGATTGTGTGACACAGACTTATCCGAATATTGAGCCATTTTTAGCAGATTTTGTTCAGTTTTTGCAAAATACCCCCACCCCCAACCTAGAAGAAATTTACACCAGCACCTTTGATCTGAATCCAACTTGTTACCCATATCTGGGATATCAACTGTTTGGAGATGGCTATCAACGGGGATAATTCTTGGTTAAATTAAAAGAAAAATACCAGGAACATAACTTTATTGATAACAGTCCAGAATTGCCGAATCATTTAACCATTTTCCGGGAATTCTTGGGTTAGTTAAAACCAGATATCAACTAACTCAACAATTAATTAATGATGGGTTAGTCCCCGCGTTGAAAAAATTAAAGCAGGGTTTAAAGAGCAGAAGCCCTACGGTCAGCTTTCAGAGAGTTTACTGATGATTGTTCAGCCAACTTTAAACCCCGTCACTGAGGTCACTTATTGGGATTACTCATTCCCCAGTCGGTCTGAGCTTGGAATGGCGTACCTTGGCGGTTATATGTCCTATAAGGAACGGGTTTATCCTTGGCATTTTTAACCTTTTTTGGTTTAATCATGTTAATGATTCGCCGAGCATTTCCACCGAGAATTAGGGCGATTACTTCGGTGATGGATGTTGTCCTATTAGTCGGGTTATTTGTGCAAGTTGTTGCCGGAATTTGGACAGCAATATTCTATGGTTGGGGGTCATCCTGGTATGCAGGGGCAGCAGTTCCTTATCTGTGGTCAGTTTTGCAATTTAACCCCAATATTTCCCTAGTCGAAAATTTACCTTTGATGGTCAAAGTTCATATAGTGGGAGCTTTCTCATTGGTAGGATTATTCCCCTTTACTCGGTTAGTTCACTTCCTGTCTTTACCGATTCAATATATCTGGCGATCGCCCCAAGTAGTAGTTGGGAATCAGTCCGTCGGTGCCGTGACTCACTCCGAAAGCAAACTTTAACCAAAAATCCCCTAAAAACAGGAGACTTAAAACTATGTCTCAAGCTAATTCCCATCAAATTCAAGCCCAACAAAACCTCTGGTTAGCCACTCTTGGCTTTGCCGTTTCCTTTGCTTGTTGGGGAATTGAGCCTGTGCCTTGTTGCTCAATATGACCTTTTTGCGTAGTGGCACCATAAACACGCTCACGAATAATTTGCTGATGTATTCTGGAAAAATCAGGGAAATTACAAGGAGTAGCATTCATGTTAAATAAATTTATTAAAGTTTTCCTCATCTCTGCTGTTATCTTTGGGCTGGCAATATTGAACCATACACCCGCAGCCATAGCCGCCGAAAATGGTCAAGTTTGATTTGAACAATCCTGTGGGGGATGTCATACTTTAGATGGCACGGGGAAAGGATTTGCTCCCGACTTACAAGGAGTCACAGAAAACCGCGATCGCCAATGGTTAATTAATTGGATTGCTGAACCGGATAAACTGATCCAAAATGGCGATCCTCTCGCCCAAGAAATTCTCGCCAAATATAATGGCGTTCCCATGCCCAATATAGGATTAACTCTCGAACAAAGCGAAGCAATTGTTGACTATCTGGCTGGAGGAAATCAACACTTTACGGAAGCAAAAAAAGCCGCCCTATTAGCATTTTTTGAACAGCAAAATGCGGTGGTCAATGAACCCGCAGCTACGGAGATTTTTTGCACTTCCTTAACCCATAGTTGGCAATTAGTATTAATGGCTTTAGGAGGTTGCTTAATCTTACTGATTCTGAGTAATTTAACTTGGCGCGATCGCTTTACCGGAGTTCGCAACAAATTAGTCGAAAAATCAATGCAGCATTAAACCCAACCCACTAACTCTGAGTGAGATTTGGGCATAAATTCGGAAAAAAAACGAACCCTGGACTTCTATTATGAATAACCCCTAAAAACGCCGGGAATATCAACAAGCGAGAGGGAAAGGTGGTTTTCGTCGCAGTAGTTGGGATTAAGTGTTAGAAATTATTAGCGCATCCATCACTCATACTGTTAAAAAAGAAGGAGCCGATCGCATCATTGGATTTTCTCCAATTCCCGCCCTGTCTATGTTGAGTTATGCAGCGGGTTCGCGATTTTTGCAACTTTTAGGACTGGTACAATTATCATGGAGAAATTGACCCCTTATTAACCCTACTGGAGAATGGCGATCGCCATTTATCGGTCACCTTTACCGACTTCTCCGATAACGAATCAACTTGCCAACGGGAAGTCCCCGTCAAATATCTAGAAACCGCCAATGGCAGCCTAAAAGTCACCACCATTTATGACCTATTAATGGCGCAATTTGGAGTTACTCGAGGCTTAGGGGGAGACTATCCCGAAAACTATGACGATGAAACCAAACCTTATACCCCCGCATGGCAAGAAAAATTCACAGGAATTGACCGACAAACCGTGATTCAACTAGCCCGTGAATGGGCAGCAAATGCCGAAATTACCGAAGGCAAATCCAGCATTATTATTGGTGCCGGGATTAACCATTGGTATCACAATAATCTCATGTATTGTGCCGCTATTGTCGGCTTAATTCTCTGTGGCTGTGTCGGTCGTAATGGGGGAGGATTAAATCACTATGTGGGACCAGAAAAATTAGCCCCTAATTCTTCTGGGAGTACCCTAGCCTTTGCCTTAGACTGGCAAAAACCACCGCGATTACAAAATACGCCCAATTTCCACTATGTTCATTCCGGTCAATGGCGCTATGAACGGACTCTATTTGAAAGTGTGAATCGGGAGGATCTGCGATCGCTTATCATGAAGAAACCCCCAGGATTTAATCTTCTGGTTAGGGGTCAATAACTACCGATGTGGGGAACGATAGAAGGGACGTTTAACAACCGTTGCGGGGTAGATTTGATTACGGATTTCTACTTCTACTTGGCTGCCGATTTTGGCTAATTCTACGGGAACATAGGCTAAGGCGATCGCCTTTCCCAGGGTAGGCGACATCGTGCCGCTGGTAATTTCTCCCACCACTTCGCCGCCAGCCTTCACAGGATAACCGTGGCGGGCAATATATCGGCCCTGCATTTCTAGCCCCACTAACCGCCTCGATAAACCCCCGGATTTTTGCGCTTCTAGGGACTCACGACCGATAAAGTCCCCCTTCTCATCCCAATGGATTAACCAGCCTAAACCAGCCTCTAAAGGGGTGCTATGGGTATCAATATCTTGCCCATACAAAGCCATTGCCGCTTCTAAACGCAGGGTATCTCTAGCCCCCAAACCACAGGGCGTGGCTCCCACTTCTATTAACTCCCGAAATAGATTTACTCCGGTGTCGGGATTTACCATGACTTCAAACCCATCCTCTCCCGTGTATCCAGTCCGGGCGATAAATGCAGGTTTTCCGAAAAGGGTAGTTTCTATATGTCCAAAATTGGCAACTGCTGATAAGTCCGCTTCTACTAGGGATCCAAGGACAGCTTCCGCTTGGGGTCCCTGGACTGCAATTAATACCTGGCTGCGAGATAGGTCTTCTAGGGCGACTCCGGTTCCTTCCAAATGGGCGACCACCCAAGCCTTATCTCTGGACTTGGTGGCTGCATTAACAATCATCATTCCCCGCTGGTTTCCCGTGGCTGGGTCTAAGCCTTGGTAGTAAAAAATCACATCATCCAATATGCGGCCACTGCCATTTAATAGGACTGTATATTGGGCTTGACCGGGTTGCAGACGACTGAGACTAGAGGGAAATAGGGGTTCGAGGGCATTGATTAGCTGTTCACCTTCGAGGTAAAATTTGCCCATGTGGGAGATGTCAAATAGTCCCACTTGCGATCGCACTGCTTGATGTTCTTGGGTAATACCGGAATACTGAACCGCCATTTCCCAGCCCGAAAAGGGAACCATCCTGCCTTTTAGTTCAACGGATAGGTCATACAGAGGGGTGCGAGTCAGGGTTGGTTTCATTGCCGGAGTCCACGGTAATGGGATAAGGATCTATTTTAAAGCAAACTTTCACAACTGCGATCGCCTCCCTGGAAACTCTCCGTGGTGGACCTGGGCGGTAGGGATGCCACAATTTCCATGAAATCATCCGTATTTTCACGCAATTAAATCGGCAAGTAATTTCCCTAATTAAAATGTTCCCTATTTACAGAAACTTTACAGTAATTTCCCTCACTGCGGTAGCAATCTTTATATAAAACCAGTTATTTTGAAAATGCAAAGGATGAAGAAAAGTTAGCGGGGCTTGAGTTATGAAATCTAATTATGCTAAAACATTAATCGGAAGTGCGATCGCCGCCACCTGCATGATCGCAGCTACTGCTACCACCGCCACGGCTGGACAGTTTCACAATGGCTGGAACTACGGAATTGATGCGAAAGGTGACGGTTCCGGTGGTGCCCAATATGATATCTACGGTATGGCAACCATGCAAACCTCCGATACTATATGGGTTGCCTTAACAGGCGGTACACCATTGGCGGGAGTTGCTGACCGTACAGCAGCGGATGGTAATATTGGCTGGGGTGACTTGTTCTTCAATTTCACCGGAGATGATTTCCTAACCGCCAGCCAAAATAACGCTCTCTTTGGTGTGCGTTTTGCGGGAACCAATGACTCCGGCGCGTCTGAGGTGGGTGTTTATAGCAATGTTCGCGCTAAAAGTGTGACTAGAACTAATAACGGATACAACAGCCTGCAACACTACTACAACTCTGGATTTTATCGCCAGAACACCATGGGTACTGACATCGCTACCAGACAGGAGGCTTACGACTATTTCGGTCAAAGAACTTCTATCGATAACGTGATCGCCTCTGGTAACTTGGTTGGTGGCATTAATATGCACTCCCAACAGGAATTGTTAAATGCTGGCTTAGATTTTGGTAACTTTAACCGAGCGGGAACCCAGACCTTTGGTTTCAGCTTCAGTAAGTCTTTGATTGGCAGTGGTGACTATTTAGCCAGCCTATTCCTAGAATGTGGTAATGATGGTGTAGCCTTGGCGGGAAGTGTCTCTGTCCCGGAACCCGGTACTCTTGCTGGTTTAGCTTTGCTGGGTGTGACTTTCATGGGTAGCAAAGTCCGCAAGGGTCAAAAAGCCTAATCAACGTCAAAATTAAATGGAGTGCGATCGCCATTGCAGCCCCTCGCCCTTTTTGGGAGAGGGGTTTGACGTGAGAAGTCTCAGATCAGATTTAGTCGATCGCATCGGGTTCATTTTCAGGTAAGGTTTGTAGAACAGCGATCGCTTTCTCCAGTAACTCCGCGATGGCTAACCGATATTTTGCCTTGTTCACTGAGATTCACTGAAAATTCATGCACCCGATTGATTGGCTGATTGTCCTAGTTTACCTAATCTTGACCATGGCGATGGGACTCTACCTGTCGCGGAAAGGGTCGAAAAGTTTGGCGGATTTCTTTGTTTCTGGTCGATCGCTTCCCTGGTGGTTAGCTGGTATCAGTATGGCTGCTACTACCTTTTCCATCGATACCCCCCTCTATATTACCGGGGTTGTGGCTAACCGGGGAATTGCCGGAAACTGGGAATGGTGGACCTTTGGCATCTCCCACGTGATTATGATCTACATTTTTGCCAAAATGTGGCGGCGATCGGAAGTTCTCACGGATGCGGAATTGACAGAATTACGCTATGGCGGTGATATGGGCGCAATTTTGCGGGGGGTGAAGGCCTTTATTTTTGCCGTCCCCATGAATTGTATTGCGATCGGTTATGCCATGTTAGCCATGGTTAAGGTGGTTGATGCTTTGGAAATTTGGCAAAGTTTGGGTATTGAGGCGGGAGACAATAACCTTAAACTTTTTAGTGTGGTTGGGGTCAGTATTTTTGTCTTGATTTATGCCGGTTTGGCGGGACTTTGGGGAGTCGTAGCCACCGACTTTTTCCAGTTTTTTCTGGCATTATTTGGGGCGATAGTTGTGGCATATTTTGCCCTGGGAAGTGTCGGGGGGATTCACTCCCTGGTTGAACAGGTGCCGATCGCTTATCCTGACCAAGATATTTTGTCTCTACTTCCCGTTAATTTTGGCGGCGGCGAGGGTTGGATTAGTTTTAGTAAAACGGCGGGAATTACCGCTAGTACATTTTTCGCTTATATCTTTCTTCAGTGGTGGTCTTGGCGACGCAGTGACGGCGGCGGGGAATTTGTCCAACGATTTGCAGCCGCCAAAAATGAAGCCGACGCAGAAAAGGCGGCTTGGACTTTTAATATTATGCACTATGTGATCAGAACCTGGCCTTGGATTTTGGTGGCTTTGGCTTCTGTGGTGCTGTATCCTGATTTAGCCGATAAGGAATTAGGCTATCCTAAGTTAATGTTAGATTTCCTCCCCGTGGGAATTTTGGGGATGGTGGTTGCGTCGTTATTAGCCGCGTTTATGAGTACGGTTTCCACCTCCATTAATTGGGGTGCATCGTTTATTACCAATGACCTCTATTTGCGGTTTGTCAAGCCGACAGCCACTCAAACTGAGTTGGTATTGGTGGGTAGGTTATCGTCGGTTTTAGTCACGGTTTTAGGGGCGATCGCTGCCTTTTTAGCCACGGATGTAGCCACAGTTTTTCGCCTGGTAATTGCCATTGGTACGGGGTCGGGTTTAGTATTAATATTGCGGTGGTTTTGGTGGCGGGTAAATGCGGCGGCGGAATTAAGTGCGATCGTCGGTAGTTTCTTGGTGGGAATGGTCACGAGTCTTTCCCCTTGGTTCAAAATTGAAGACTTTGGTTGGCGGATAATTTTTATCACCATTAGCGTGACTTGTTTATGGGTGATTGTCTTAGTATTAACTCCCCCAGAGTCCGAAACCACCCTAGAAACATTTTATCAAAAAGTGCGACCAGGAGGACCCGGTTGGAGTCGGGAAAGGATGAAAACTGGTTTATTTCCCGCCCAGGATTTAGGCTTAGATTTACAACGGGTTTTAGCCTCTATATTTTTATTGCTGGGGTTACTATTAGCGACGGGAGGATTTCTACTCCTACAACAGGCGATCGCATGGATATCACTAATTGTGGCGGTTATAGGTGGTGTCTGGTTGCGACATTTATCAAGGCTGAAAATTCAACCGACACCCAGACCGGGATTAGATGATCCCATCTAAACTGAGGGCTAGTCATGGTGTGATACGCCTACAAATGGCTGCTATAATAATGCTGGTCAAACATGGCAGTTATAATTTATCATGAGTGCAAATTCTACCAACACCGGAGCCGACGCTATTGATGTGGCGATCGCCCAAGGACTGGATTTTGATGGGAGTCCCATTCCCCCAGAAAAGCTAGAACTATATCATAAAGTGATGGCTTTGGAAGGACAGCGCCAACGCAGTGGGGTTAGTAATACTATGCGATCGCGCATCGTCCGCATTGGAGCGAAACATATCGCCCAGTCGGAACTAAACCAGATGCTAGAAGCGGCAGGTTTTGCACCCCTAAAAGATAAAGAAATCGAGTTTTATTATAACAAATAACCCTCGGGTTTGCTGGCGGCTCATTTCTAATCGCCATGGCTTGACCATTAAATATCTGGTTGGGCTATGGCGATATTAACTCAATCTTTAATTATGCCATATTCCAGAACTTTTGTGAATGGGTAAAACCGATGAAAATTGAATCGATTAACTTGCAGTATTTTAAAAAATTTCGGCACCTGGAGTTGGATTTTACGGACTCGGAAACCGGATTAGCAAAAGATTTGATTGTTTTAATCGGAATGAATGGTGCTGGCAAAACCAGCATTTTACAAGCTATAGCAGCCACTTTAGGGATGGCAACGGGTCGGATCCATCACTTTCATGACTTAAAATGGCTGGGATTTAACTATGAATTATTAGGGAGTAATTGGGGAAAGTTTGAGCCAGGGGTTGCCGTAAAAGTTCAATTTTCATCTCCGGAAATTAAGGCGATTCAAGAGTTTTATCAAAATCTGGAAGGCTCTGGTTATTCTCATGCTCCGGCTCAAGAAAATGTGGTAACTATTAAATGGCGAGATGGACGAGTTCAGGCTGAGACAGCGGCTGAACTTTTCCAATTTAAGGGTAGAGAATATGCCAAAAAATTGGTACGTTCCCACGGATTTAATGTCTTCGAGCGAGTGGGTACAGTGCTGTGGTACACAGAACAAAGAACTTCAACTAGCTTGACTACTGAAGATCCAGATAAAACAGTTGAAATTACCGATGATATTCTGCGCGATCGTTTATCTAAGTGGCGACAGTTTCATCAAGATATTAAATCGGGTAAAATCAAAAATTTACGACCCGGACAAAGAGATTTATATGGGGATCTCGAACGTGCTTATCAAGCTATTTTTCCCGAACGGAGTTTTGAGGGTCCTGTGCTACGAGAGGGAGTAGATGACATTTTAAGTGAGCCTTGGTTTTACCTGTATGATAGTAAGAATCAGTACGAAATTTCGGAAATGTCGGGAGGAGAGCGATCGACTTTTCCCATATTGGTAGATTTTGCTAGTTGGAATATTCATAATTCAGTGATTTTAATTGATGAAATTGAACTGCATTTACATCCGCCTATGCAACAAGCATTACTGAGATCTTTGCCGAAACTTGGGAAAAACAATCAATTTATAATTACTACTCATTCGGATTATATAGAGCAGCTAGTCCCCGATGCAAATATTATCAGATTCGAGATATAGTTATGAGTGTAATTAGTGGTGGAAAAACTATTTTTTGCGAGGGGAAGGAAAGCAGCTTAGATTATCGTTTCCTTAATCGATTAGTTGAGGATATATCAGGCGATCGCCTTTTAATTGACAATCGCCTAAACTGCTGCGAGGTTAACGTTGGGGAGTCCTTTTTACTAACTGGATAAATTCGGATCGATAGCCGTGTAAATCAACTCCTTTGGATGATTCTGCTAATTGTAAGACTTGTGGAAAACTGGAATTTCCGCGATACTGGGAGTTTCTTAACAGCATCCCAAACTCAGCCACAGCCGCCGCAAATCGGAAGTTATCCGAGGTTTGATTCAGGGGAAGACTACGGTTAATTATGGGTTGTTCAATTAACCGGGATTCGGTGTCCGTTGGGGGTTTATAACGGAGTTTCAACCTCATTAATTCATTGCTATTATAGGCTTCTGAACTGACGACATTTTGCTGATAAGTTAACTGATCCACCGCCGGTAAATTTACATCGGATTCTACACCAACGGGGATAATTTCATAAAGGGCTGTTACGGAATGTCCCGCCCCAATTTCTCCCGCATCTTTGGTATCATCATGAAAGTCCTGATTTTCCAGGCGGCGATTTTCATAGCCAATTAACCGATAGGCTTGAACTTGGGCGGGGTTAAACTCTACTTGAATTTTCACATCTTTAGCAATGGTAAATAGGGTTCCGGTTAATTCGGTAGACATCACTTTTTTGGCTTCCATTAGGTTGTCTATATAGGCATAGTTACCATTGCCATGATTCGATAGTTTCTCCATTTTGGAGTCTTTATAATTCCCCATACCGAAGCCTAACACGGTTAAATAAATACCGCGATCGCGATAAGATTCAATCAACCGCACCAATTCCGCATCACTGGATACACCCACATTAAAATCGCCATCAGTAGCCAGAATTACCCGATTATTTTTGGCTTCACTTAGCATCCTGGTAGCTAACTCATAGGCTAATTTAATACCTTCACTGCCAGCGGTTGCACCTTGGGCTTGTAAGCCATCTATGGCGGCGATAATTTTCTGTTTTTCATTACCAGGGGTAGGAGGTAAAACCACACCAGCCGCCCCCGCATAAACAGCGATCGCCACCGTATCCTGTTCGGTGAGTTGGTCAACTAATAACTTAAATCCTTCCTTCAATAGGGGTAGTCTATTGGGCTGATTCATGGAACCAGATACATCCAATAAAAATACCAAATTACTAGGGGGTAATTCCTCGATCGCTAAAGTTTTACCCTGTAACCCAATATGAACTAATTGATGTTGCGGGTTCCAAGGGGCTGAGGATACTTCTGTGGTAACTGAAAAGGGTTCTTCGCCTTGGGGTTGAGGATAATCGTAGGAAAAATAATTAATCAATTCCTCAATTCGGACTGCATCAATGGGCGGACGTTGACGCTGGTTAATAAAGCGGCGTATATTACTATAGGATGCTGTATCAACATCAATCGAGAAGGTAGACAGGGGATTAGCTGCTACTAATTGAAAGTTATTTTCGGCAATTAAATCATAGGTTTCTGTGTTGGGAATTTCGGCATCCAATTCCAGCGGTATTGGTGACGGTGTGGCTGGTGTTAAGCCTGCATCTAAATGGGTTTCCCCTACGGGAGGGGTAGCTAACTCCCGTGGAGGAGACTGTAAGGATCTATTATAGGCATCATCACAGGAGGTAATTAGCAATACTGGTATCAAGCTAATTCCGACTAGCCAAGGTGAAGATTTGCGAGTAATCATTTTGCTGTCATCCTCACTAATTATTAGAGGTTGATAATCAGGCTTAAACCAGCATTATCTGGGGAATCATCACCAGTCAAGGACGAGGTACAGAAGTAGGATTTAGGAGAAACATGGCTCCTTGTTGAGCGATTTCCTCAGATAGATAGATTTGTTTAATGCTGACTAAACCTTCCTGAACGAACATATCCCGCAGCATAGCTTTTTCCCCACTATTAAAAACCTTCTCATAGTAGACTTCCTTAATCCCTGTAGAAATAATCAATTTCAGGCAATAAATACAGGGTTCTAAGGTGACATAAATACTGGCACCAGCGCAGCAAATACCATGTTTGGCGGCTTGAGCGATCGCATTAGCTTCAGCATGAACCGCCCGCGAAGGTAGGGTTTGACTAGCATCACAACTACTAAGTCCAGGATAACAGAAACCCTGGGTAGTACAGTGAACCGAACCGGAGGGGGAACCATTATAACCGGTTGCGAGAATTTGCCTATCTTTGACAATTACCGCCCCCACTGGGAAAGCCAAACAGGTTGATCGGGTGGCTGCTAGTTTAGCAAACATCAAAAAATACTCATCCCAGGTAGGTCTGATGGGGGGTTGGTAATTGGGCGCGATATCTTCCATAACATTAAACCCCGAAACCTGTCGATCCAAATCCATTATAACCCCTAAAGGTTGAATTGAGTTGTTCTACGGCTTCAACTTCGACCCGTACAATTGGCGAGATGACCATCTGGGCGATTTTCATGCCTATTTCTACTTGAAATGAGGTGGTGCCATGATTAATCAAGATCACGCCAATTTCTCCCCGATATCCGCCGTCAATGGTTCCGGGACTATTTAAGACTGTGATTTGGTGTTTGAGGGCTAAACCGCTGCGAGGACGGACTTGGGCTTCGGTGTTGGGGGGAAGGGCGATCGCAATTCCTGTGCGGACTAAATGACTTTTACCAGGGGGGATTTCTATATTTTCCACTGAGAATAAATCCAGCCCGGCATCATCTTCATGGGCATATTTGGGCAAAATGGCTGATGGTTTTAGTTGCTGAACTTCGAGTTTCATGATGGCTATATTTTCCAAGAGTTTAATTCCTAAGTATTGGGGCTGATTGTTGACCAGTTTACTTGACCGGATAACTTAGGGAGCGAGTCGGCTTTTACCGAGGCGATTTTTTTGATACCATTGGGCAATGGCTGGAGTCCATTCTTGTAGATGCGGCCACATCAAATCACAGAGTTTTTGGATTTCTAGTTGAGCGTCTTTTTTATAGCGCAAATCCAGAAAATGTAGAAGCGATCGCAAATTGAAACTCACGACAAAATGCTGTCGGTAGTCAAAGGGAATTTTACCCCTAGCGTGTTCTTCTGACAAACCATTATCTAAATCGGCTTTATAGCGTTTAGCTGCTTCTAAACACCAGTCTAAATCAGCTTGTCGCTGTTGGGGGGAATAATAGTATTTTTTTCCTTGGCGGTCTGTGTAGTCTCCTACTGGACGCAAATAAAAGATATCTTCCAAGTCTTTTTTGTTTTCGGCAAGTTCAAGGATCTGATTTCCCGTATACCGATAAGAATTGTGAACCACAATCCCATTAGCCACGAAATTATGCCAGGGTCCTTCAACCTCCAGATCATAAGTCATTTGTTTTCCAATATATTCGATTTGAGTGACTTTGACCGGATGTGCTTTGAGTTTTCTACCAGTAGGTTTGGGTTTGCTTTTCCAATCTTTTACTGTCAGCATTGGGTGGTAAGATTTGGCAAATTCAGCCTCTTGATTTTGCTGATGAATGTATTCATGACATTCTTTACACAAAGTCACCAAGTTATCGAATGAATAAGCCCGAGATTGATCGGCGAAAATCGGCACTAAATGATGGGCATGAAGGACACCGCCACGAGTTCCACATCTCTGACAAATATAATTAAACTTCTCATGCACTTGCGGGGCAATATCTCTCGTCCATGCACCAATCAATTCTCTTTCGGTAGATACGCCTCCCTTCCAGAAATTAGATTCTTCTCCTTTTTTGGTATATTTTTTGGCGTTTTCTTGGCGCTGGCGACGACTGTCTTCTGAAAGGTTCAAATGATAACCGTATCTACCTTTATTCCAAGGCTTGTTTGAACCTTGGGGTCTTTTATTCAAATTCAAGCCATATTTGTAGATCCACTTTTTGATACTTTCTACAGAACATCCTGCTAATTCTGCCATTTGATTAGCATAAAGTCCTTCTTTCAATCGCTCTTCAAGCCAATCTTGATCGCGATATATACCCGCACCCACAATTGTTTTTAACCCTTTTTTGTATCCCGGCACTATCTGAATATTATGCCGTTTTGCCCACAAACGAATTGTGGCTTCTGAAACACAACACATCTCAGCAATTTCCCGGACGGTGAAGCCTTGATTTGCCTGAAAATCTAACCAATTTTTGTGCGTATAAAGCGCCTCATTTCTCACGACTCCATTGCACATCAACTCGCCATCTTTTGTCATCGCCAAAACTTCGTGATTTTCGTCAACTATCAAACCCAAAGCATCGCCCATGGTCTGCCAACCTGCACTGGTTAAGAGACGGTGATTGATGGTACAATTTAGGGTTTTTCCATCCGCAAGGGTCAGCCGATAGACGGGTTGCAAACCACTACACATCACATTATTGACATGACCGATTTGGAAAGTTCCGGTTTCCTCATTCAGAACCCGCAGGGACATTTTCTGAATCCGTTTCTTGCCATCGCGACGGTATTCTCCCGGGGGTTCGCCGTTGCGACCGATAATTTGGCGAGTCCGAATCGCTTTTTCTCCATTTTCCCAAACATCATATAAATCGGCAATTTTGATTTTTCTCAAACTGCCACTGGCTTGAATAAAGGTGACTTCTGTATCACCATCTAAACATTGGACATCGAAGGAAATTCCCACGCGATGAGTACGTGCTTGCTGCATCACACTATGGGGAAAATAGCCACAGTTAAATGTGATGCTAGGATGTTCTAAGGGGCCGTAGTGTCCACGCTCCCCTGCTAGTAGACGCTTAACAATTATCTCCCCCGCTTCCAATTCTGACGGCCAATGGCTTCTACCATCAAAAACAAACTTGTCTGTATAGTCCTGGTGCATCGCTGCATAAATTACCTGTTGCGGGTTGTGGGTTTTAGCGATGACTTCAACTCGGAACCGATCCATTATGATTAAAAAAAACGCCTCTATCTATTAAACCCTAGAATGGCAACTATGCAGTTATCAAAACGATTTACCCAGGCTGTGACCTACGCGACGGAATTACACGCTAATCAGGTTCGCAAGGGGTCTGGGGTTCCTTATGTGGCGCATTTGTTGGGGGTGGCGAGTTTGGCCCTAGAATATGGGGCCGATGAGGATGAAGCGATCGCCGCCTTACTTCATGATGCGATCGAAGACCAAGGGGGAGTGAAGACGGAAAAAGAAATCCGGCGTAAATTTGGCGATCGGGTCACGGAAATTGTGAAAGGCTGTACAGATAACCATCAGACCCCATTACCACCTTGGCGGGAACGTAAACAGGCTTATATTGCACATATTCCCACGGCTTCGGCTTCTGTGCAGTTAGTGTCTGCTTGCGACAAACTTCACAACGCCCGTTCGATTTTAAAAGATTATCGAGAAATTGGAGAGCAATTATGGGATCGCTTTAGTGGCAAGCGGGACGGTACGCTGTGGTATTATCGATCATTAATAACTGCTTTTCGTGCTGGGGGACTAACGCCCTTGGTAGATGAATTAGATCGGGTGGTTTCAGAACTTGAACGGCTAGTTAAAGCAAATTAAACCCTAATTTACTGGAAAGCTAATGGCAACTGTTCGTTTGGAAAATATTACCCGTAGTTATGATAGCGCTACGGCGATTGAGGGGATTAGCCTAAATATTCCTGATGGTCAGTTTTGGGTGTTGGTAGGACCTTCGGGCTGCGGTAAATCAACGATTTTGCGGACAATTGCGGGTTTAGAAAAAGCTACCAGTGGCGATATTTATATAGGCGATCGCTTAGTTAATGACATTATGGCACGCGATCGCAATGTGGCTATGGTATTTCAGAATTACGCCCTTTATCCGCATTTGACGGTCGCAGAAAACCTGGCTTTTGGTTTAAAAATGCGGGGGACTGATAGCACTAAGATAGAACAACGGATTCAGGAAGTAGCGCGATCGCTATCTATTGAACATCTGTTAAGCCGCAAACCTAAACAATTGTCGGGGGGTCAACAGCAACGGGTGGCTTTAGGTAGGGCGATCGCCAGGGAACCTGATGTGTTCCTTTTAGATGAACCTCTATCTAATTTAGACGCACAATTACGAGACGATACACGCGCGGAACTGAAGCAACTTCACCAGCGCCTAGGAATTACCACAATTTATGTGACTCATGATCAGGTTGAGGCTATGACCTTAGCCGATCGGATTGTGATTTTAGAACAAGGTCGTATCCAACAGGTCGGGACTCCTCAACAGGTTTACAGTAAGCCTGCTAATAGGATGGTTGCCACTTTTTTGGGTAATCCTCCCATGAATATTATCCCGGCTACCTATGGTAATAGTTTATTTTGGGTGGGTAGTCAATCGGTGGCTTGTCCGATGGTTATTCGGGAGAAAATACACCCCCAGGAAGGACAGAGATTTGAGTTAGGAATTAGACCGGAACATTTACAATTAAACCTCAGCGAGTCGGAAACTGATCCGGTTGAAAAAGATGTTTGGGCTTTGGATAAAGTCCCTCTGGAATTAGAAGTTAGTGTGGTTGAACCCCTAGGACGGGAAACTTTAGTGAGGGCTACCTGGCCATCGAATGACCCGAAAACTGTGCAGGGAAACATATTACAATTGATGGCTTCCCCCAGTGTGCGTGTGCGTCCTGGCGATCGCATTCCAGTCACCCTAGATTTAAACTATTTAATGATTTTTGACCCGGCTACTGGGAAAGTTTTATAATCAATCATCATCGGTGGCTCGCAGACTAGAGGCGATCGACCTCCAATTGTCGTTGCTATAATGGTTAAATATCAACCACTATCAACCCCACGGAGGAATTTTTTATGGATACTCAGAAAATTATCAACAATCCTGAATCGAATCGGGAAGATAATCAGGTTTCGATTCAAGAACAATTCCATCAAGAAATTGAACAAACCCCCGATGAAATTTTAGCGATCGCTTTAGAATTTCTACTATTTATGAGGTCTCGCGCCTCGGATTCATCGCGATCGACAGCAGCATCAATCCTTAAAACTCTGGAAAAAATTGGTCAATGGGAAGGAGATGACTTGGAGGAATGTTTAGAGTTAGTCCATACATCTCGTGGTCAATTATATATTTCCACTGATGACACAGATACTCAAGCATTGAAAGCAGACTAACAGATTATATGTATTTATTAGATACCAATCACTGTAGTTTAGCCATGAATCATCAACCGGATATTATGGCTAGGTTAGCAGAACTTTATCAGTCCCAAATTTGTACTTGTGTGATTGTACAAGCCGAGTTAATTTATATGGCGGAGAATTCTCGACAGCGAGACAATAATCTGAATCGGGTAATCGAGTTTTTGCAAAATATTTTGATTTACGAAATTGATTCAAAGACTGCCGAAATTTATGGCTCATTTCAAGCAGATTTGATGAACAATTTTGGACCAAAAGAGAAAAATAAACGCCGTAAAACTCGACTGATTGATATTGGAGTCAGTCAACACGACTTATGGATTGCTTCAATTGCATGGCAACACAATCTGATTTTAGTTTCAGCAGATAGTGACTTTCAACGAATCCAAACGGTGCGGGATTTGACTGTGGAAAGTTGGTACAGACCAACTAACTAAACTTGAGGCGATCGCCTGCTCTATGTGGTCGGCTTAACCTAGTCAAATCGACCATTAGGTGGCTGAAATAAGACGCTGTAAATAGGGGATTATAGGGGATTATGACCAGCATATTGACATCAAAAACTGCCCCAATGATGATGAGGGAATGACTAAGTAATAAGCTACCCGATGACCTAGTTTTGTTAGGTTACTTACTAAAAATAACCATCACCCAACTTGGCTTATATCTGCTGGAATAAGTAATTCATGGCTTCCCCCTGTGTGTGCGTCATGGCGATCGCATTCCAGTCACCCTAGATTTAAACTATATCGGTGGCTCGCAGACCAGAGGTGATCGACCTCCAATTGTCGTTGCTATAATGGTTAAATATCAACCACTATCAACCCCACGGAGTAATTTTTTATGGATACTCAGAAAATTCTCAACAATCCTGAATCGAATCGGGAAGCTAATCAGGTTTCGATTCAAGAACAATTCCATCAAGAAATTGAACAAACCCCCGATGAAATTTTAGCGATCGCTTTAGAATTTCTACTATTTATGAGGTCTCGCGCCTCGGATTCATCAACGGAAAAAACGACAAAGGACGCATCAGAAACATCTAACAAACTGTCTCAATTACCTTATCGTCAAGCGTCCGGAAAATCTCTAGTAGATTACCAAGGAGAATGGGTAGGAGATGATTTTGAAGAATGTCTGCGACTGGTTTTAGATAGCCGTAGCCAGGTCAATTTATCCAACCATCAGCCATTTTAAAGTATGTATTTACTAGACACGAATCATTGTAGTTATCTAATCAGAAAAGAAGCGACCGTATGGGAAAAAGCGCTGGCGATCGGTACAGAAAACTTGGCTACTTGTGTGATAGTTCAGGGGGAACTTATTTTTATGGCTGAAAAGTCGGCACAAAAGACACAAAACTTAGCTAATGTCAATGATTTTCTACAATACTTGCGGATTTATCTGACTGATGAAACGACAGCGGTTATTTATGGGCAAATTAAAGCAGCGTTGTTCGATCAGTTTGCTCCGAAAGAAAAAAGCCAAAGACGAAAAACTAAAATTAGAGATATTGGTTTTGATGATAATGACCTATGGATTGCTTCAATTGCATGGCAACACAATCTGATTTTAGTTTCAGCAGATAGTGACTTTCAACGAATCCAAACGGTGCGGGATTTGACTGTGGAAAGTTGGTACAGACCAACTAACTAAACTTCAGGCGATCGCCTGCTCTATGTGGTCGGCTTAACCTACTAAAATCGACCATTAGGTGGCTGAAATAAGACGCTGTAAATAGGGGATTATAGGGAATTATGACCAGCATATTGACATCAAAAACTGCCCCAATGATGATGAGGGAATGACTAAGTAAGAAGCTACCCGATGACCTAGTTTTGTTAGGTTACTTACTAAAAATAACCATCACCCAACTTGGCTTATATCTGCTGGAATAAGTAGGCGTAGCCAGGACAGATTATCGACATAGTAAACCTAACTAATAAGTGATATTTTTGATGACATTATCACCGATTAAACAGTTAGTTATAATCCGCTCAATTCCTAAATCTACTAATCTCTCAAAGTCTATAATCTTGTCTACAGTCCAGACTACTATATCAACTCCTTTATTCCGAGTTTCCTGAATTATACTAGGTTGGTCTAATATCACTTGATATTGACTACTTAAAATGGCATTACCGGCGGCTTCTGCTTTGCTAATTTGTTGGGGTAGTTGTGAAGCATTCACTACAAAATATCCCAGTTTTATTTGAGGATCTGACTGGCGACATTGCCATAGTAAATCTTCGTCAAAGGATGTTAAAATAGTGCGATCGCCTAAATGGGCTTCCTGGATCAGACCCAGGAGAGTTTTGATTTCTAAGTCCGACCATATAGCATGGGGTTTAATATCAAAATACAGCCATCCCTTAATCGATTGTAGGGCTGCTAATGCCTCCTCTAAGGTGGGGATACGTTCTCCCCTATAAGACTCCGCAAACCACGCCCCAGCGTCTAATTCTTTCAGTTCGGAAATGGTTTTTTCGCGGATAGTTCCGGGGCTTCCAGTAATCCGATTTAGGCTTTTGTCATGAAAAACCACAGGGACACTATCGGCGGTAATCTGTACATCAAATTCTATGGAATTTGCCTGATTATAAATGGCGGCGAGTAATGCGGTTAAGGTATTTTCCGGGGCGATACTAGAAAATCCTCGATGGGCAATTATTTCTACACTCAAGGTGACATCCTCATGGTCTAATTGTGCTGATTTAAAAATTCGGAAATGGTTTGATTGAAGCATTCTGATGCGACTAAAAACGGCCAGTGATTGCCCGGCACTTGTTTAATAGTTAGATTGGTGAGATACTTTTGATAGGGTTTTAATTGCCATTCCATACGATTAACTCCCCTTTCCGGTTTGACCAGCAGGGTCGGTAGAGCGATCGCTTCTGTTAATCCCGGAACTTTCATCACTTCTAAAAATATTTCATTGCGCGCGCTAATGCTAAACTTACTCCCCCATTTTCCATCGGGTTTGGCTTCCATGGCTGCGGCAAAAACTTGCTGTTGCTGAGGACTCCAACCGGAAAACTGTCTGAGTTGTTTAGCTTGGGTTTCAGCGGCGGTGAAACTCTCAAAAGGTCCCATACATTTTAAGGAGTCTAATTTACGATACACTATGGGAAGGGTTAATTTTAGCACCCCGGGCATTTTAGTGATGAAAATAGGATCGACTAAAATCATACAGCGGAAACGTTCGGGGTGTTTTTTTGCCCAAATAGGTAGTAATTTACCCGTCCAAGAATGACCTAAAATGTGGGCGTTGTCCCAGTGATGGTGATCCATTAACTCTTCTAGGTCGGCGATCGCGTCATCGAATGTATAACCGTGATCTGGTTTGTCGCTGTCTCCGTGACCTCTCATGTCAGGGGCGATGATATGATAGCGATCGCCCAGATATTCTGCTAAACTTGTCCAAACTAGGGCATGATCGGCTAGTCCATGTAGAAGCAACAACGGCTGTTGACCGTTAGGGTTCCACTCTAAATAGGAAAGTTTCAGGGTTTTTAATTCTAGGGTTTGGCGAGTCGGTGACATAGCAGAAATCACAAATTTTGATTAAGGATTGGGAATCGCCCCTACTGGTGAACAAGATTAATGATAATCTTAAATGAAATCATCAATTTTGGCAACTAGGCTGAACTTGAAAATCTGGGACTGATAATTTGTCGATGAGCTAAAATTGACAACAGTTTGGTTATGTTTTCGCGCTTTACCCCTAATTTAACCCATGATTCCACCTTCTGATTCTAACACAACTGAACAAGTAAAAAACGCCCTAAAACGTTTTTGGGGTTATGATGATTTTCGTTTCCCTCAGCAGCAGATTGTTGAGACTATTATCGCTGGTCAAGATGCCTTAATTGTTTTGCCTACTGGCGGTGGTAAATCTATCTGTTTTCAACTGCCAGCTTTATTAACCAATGGCTTAACTATTGTGATTTCACCTCTGGTAGCTTTGATGGAAAATCAGGTAAGAGAATTACACGATCGCCATTTAAGTGCGGGTATTCTCCATAGTCAAATGTCCCCCAAACAGCGGCGAAAAACTTTGTATGATTTGGAAAAAAACAGCCTACGATTGCTATATTTATCACCGGAAACTTTATTAAGTAAACCCCTGTGGAATTTAATCTGTAAACCCCAGGTTTCTATTAATGGTTTGATTTTAGATGAATCTCACTGTTTGGTTCAATGGGGGGATACATTTAGACCTGATTATCGCCGTTTAGGGGCGGTGCGTCCCACTTTATTAAAACATAAACCACCAGGTAGCAAAATAGCGATCGCTGCCTTTACCGCTACCGCTGACCCCACTGCCCAAAACACCATTAAAACCGTTTTAAAGTTACGAGATCCTCAAGAATTTATACTGAGTCCATATCGAGACAATTTACACCTACAAACTAGGCGGGTTTTTACTCCCAATGGACGGCAAAAATGCCTGCTAAGTTTTCTGGAAAAACATCAAAATCAAACCGGTTTGATTTATGTTCGCACCCGTAGAGATAGTCAAGAATTGACAGCTTGGCTGGAGAAATTGGGCTATATAACCGCCCATTATCATGCTGGACTATCGGCGGAAAAACGGCGCAAAATTGAATCTCAATGGTTAGAAGGTACCCGGCAATTTGTGGTGTGTACTTCTGCTTTTGGGATGGGAATTAACAAGCCAAATGTCCGCTGGGTAGTTCAGTTTCAACCCCCCCTATTACTATCAGAATATATCCAAGAAGTAGGAAGGGCTGGACGAGACGGAAAACCAGCAGAAGCCTTGACTATTCTCTGTGAACCCACGGGATGGCTGTATCCCGAAGATAGACAAAGACTGTGGTTTTTGCAAGATAATTTTCGCCAACAAATGATGGCCGCTAAACCCTTGATTAAAAAACTTCCCAAAAAAGGCAATTTAGAAACAGTCATCAGTCGTTTTCCCGACAGTGCGATCGCCTTGTCTCTTTTGCATTCTCAGGGAAAATTAGAGTGGGTTGATTTGTTTAATTATCAAATCAAAGATACATCACTATCTTTAACTGAAAATTCTAACACAGTTGCGATTCGCCAAATGACTCGCTATTTTGCTACCCGTGACTGTCGCTGGAAATTTATACTAGAGGCGTTTGGCTTTGGGACAGAAGCACAATCATTTCGCTGTGGTCATTGTGACAACTGCGATCGCCATCGGTCTTAAATTAGTGGCGATCGTCAATTTATTAATGCTATAATTGAAGTCTACACTGTTACCCCAATTTTCTGCCATGATTAAAAGTTGGATTAAACGGCATCCTAAGCGCATCTATTTTTCATTTTTTGCCTTGGTCTTCCTAATTGGTTGTTTGGGAATAGTCGCGGCGGTCTTGTCTTCATTTATCCAGAGACGAGATAGACAAAATGAAAAAGTCGCCCGAGAAGTCTTAACCGAGTTACTGCAAAACCAAAGCCAACAGCTTTTTCATTATAATCGATTCACCGACAATTTAGATGCTTTATATGGCACAACATCTCAGGGTAGACCAGGGTATAACTTTGCGATGAATGTTAATCAAAACCTGGCTTTAATTAATGCTATACCCACCAATTCACGTCTGCCTAATTTTGCTGGTGCTGTATTTATTATTCCTGGAGATTACCTCATACAAACAGTGGCGGCAATTTGTAAAAGTCAGGATAAATTACCGGCTCCGCTTCAATTATCACGGGGTAACTCTCCCGTGGTTGAATGTCCTGATGGTTCAGAGTTAATCATTTCTTTGGCTAGTGCTTTATTGGCAGTTACTGATGAAAATGTTACTCAAAATGTCGGAGGAGTTTGTATAGTACATAATTCATCTAATCAGTTGCGTAAACCGCCCAGAGCAGATGCGATCGCCCCCCCAGAAACTGGAGGAAACAGAATTAAATGTCCTGCGGGTTCTTCTCTCAAAAAATCTTGGGTGATTCCCGTTAGTTAATCGCCCAGTAACTATGGACTACAGTAGATGATTACCCCAGCATCTCTCATATTGTTATGTCCAAAAGTTACCTATACCGAAAAGAGAAATCATAGGTTAAACTAGAATATTGTTGTAAAATTCATTAGTTATGTCTGATCTCAATCAACCCCTGATTTATCCTCATACCCGCCAAAGTGATCAAGTAGACGAATATCATGGCATCCAAGTAACTGACCCCTATCGGTGGTTAGAAGATCTGGACTCTGAGGAAACCAAGGCTTGGGTAACAGCCCAAAATCAGGTAACATTTGATTACCTCTCCACCATTCCCAGCCGCCAAAAATTAAGCGATCGCTTGACCCAATTATGGAATTATGAAAGATATAGCATCCCTTTTCGAGAAGGTCAACGCTATTTTTACTTTAAAAATGATGGCTTACAAAACCAAAGTGTTCTCTATGTAATGGACTCATGGGAAGGCGAACCCAGAGTTTTATTAGACCCAAACCAACTGTCAGAAGATGGAACCGTTGCCTTATCAGGAATTGCCATTAGTGAAGATGGGAATTTAATCGCCTATGGTCTTTCCGCATCAGGTTCCGACTGGCAAGAATGGAAAGTTATGGATATTAACACCCTCAAACCACTCGAAGATCATCTCAAGTGGATTAAATTTTCCGGTGCATCTTGGACTCATGACCATCAAGGATTCTTTTATAGTCGCTATGATGAACCCAACGAAGAAACTCAATTTGAGGATATTAACTATTACCAAAAACTGTTTTACCATCGCCTAGGAACCCCTCAATCAGAAGATGTTTTAATTTACCAACGTCCTGACCAAAAAGAATGGGGTTTCAATGGATTTGTCACCGAAGATGGTCAATATCTGATTATTTCTGTATGGCGAGGAACCGACCCCAAAAACCTAGTCTTTTATCGCGATTTAACTAAACCTGATAGCCCCGTAGTCGAATTAATATCCGAATTTGAAGCCGAATATAGCTTCATTAATAACCAAGGAGAAAGATTTTGGTTTAAGACCGATTTAGATACTCCAATGGGTCGAGTGATAGCCATTGAGATTAACACCGGAAATCGCCATCAAATCATCCCAGAAGCCATGGAACCCCTGGAAGGAGTCAGCACCCTAAATAATCAGTTTGTTGCCCTGTACCTCAAAGATGCCCGTTCCCAGGTGAATATTTTTAACCTAGATGGAACCTTAGTCCGGGAAGTAGAGTTACCTGGTATTGGTTCAGTGGGGGGATTTGATGGTAAACGAAACGACACAGAAACCTTTTATTCCTTTACCAGTTTTACGACTCCTCCCACAATTTATAAGTATAACATAGTCACAGGAGAAAGTCAAATATATCGCCAGCCAACTGTCGATTTTAACCCGGAAGATTACCAGACAAATCAGGTTTTTTATAGCAGTCCTGATGGCACAATGGTTCCCATGTTTATCACCCATAAAAAGGGCTTAAAACTGGACGGCAATAACCCCACAATTCTTTATGGATATGGTGGCTTTGGCATCTCCTTAACCCCTAATTTTTCGGTAAGTCGTTTAGTATGGATGGAAATGGGAGGCGTGTATGTTGTGGCTAACCTGCGGGGGGGTGGCGAGTATGGTCAACAATGGCATCAAGGGGGGATGACACTTAAAAAACAAAATGTTTTTGATGACTTTATAGCAGCGGCTGAATGGTTAATTCAACACAATTATACCCAGGCAAATAAACTAGCTATATCTGGTGGTAGTAATGGCGGTTTATTAGTGGGTGCTTGTATTACCCAACGCCCAGAATTGTTTGGGGCGGCACTACCAGCAGTGGCGGTAATGGATATGTTACGCTTCCATAAGTTTACCATTGGCTGGGCTTGGACTTCTGAATATGGTTCCCCTGAAAATGAGGAAGAATTCCAAGTGCTTTATAGTTATTCTCCCCTGCATAATTTACAGCCAGGAACAGCCTATCCTGCTACTTTAATCACCACGGGAGACCATGACGATCGCGTAGTTCCCGCCCACAGTTTTAAGTTTATCTCAGCCTTACAAGCCGCCCACAGTGGCGACAACCCCGTGTTAATTCGGATTGAAACTAAAGCCGGACATGGGGCGGGAAAACCGATGGCTAAAATCATCGAAGAAATTGCTGATCAGTTTGCTTTTTTAGTGCGAGTTTTAGACATTAATTAAAATTCCCACTCAAACAGCCAGTATTATTCGGACTTGGAAACAATCACTTCTACCGGACGTAAAAGGCGATCGCCATATTGAAATCCCCGCCGGACAATTTTGGTGATCGTTTCATTTTCGAGGTCGGGATTAACTTCGCGATCGATAATTTTACACACATCAAAATCCGGTTTTTCGCCCTGAAAATCAATAGTGAGCACCTCTCGTTTTTCCAGGGTATTGAGTAATTTTTTATGAATGCTGCCGATTAATTGGGGAAAACGGGCGATCGCTTTGGGATCGGGTTGGGGGTTATTGTGCAAATATTCCATCAAAAAATCGAGAGAATCCACAACCTCTAGTAGTTCTAAAAAAAGCATTTCTAGCCGGGCAAATTCTTCCTGTTCTTTACCCATTAATGCTTGTTGCATTAAAGTTTTTTCTTGGAGAAGCTGCCCTATTTTTTGTTGAATCTCGTCACGAAGTTCGGCAGGAATTTCGAGTTTGCTTGCATGATTCATAATCTTAAATACTCAAAAATTGAATAAAGATTTTTTGTCCTAATTGTTGAGCCACCTCGCCGGATTTTTCCGCGCCAATGGCTGACGATAGATCATCAAATTCGGAAATCATCTCGAAAACTGGAATCGGTTTTTCAAGTTCCGAGAAATCCTGTCGCTTAAACCGCTGAATGGGTGGTAAAACCGGATGCAAATAATCAGCAATTAAACGTTCTTTGTCATCCATCAAGGCTTTTCTCGCCCTAGCAATTAAATCGGGGGAGTATTTTTTCCGCTTCATTGCCATCGCAAAAGCCTTGGTAATTTCAGCCTTAGATGCCGAAGGAGAAACCTCTAAAACCTGATAAGGGTTAGGATTGGGTAGTTGATTTGACATAATTTAATAAATTCCACATTGACGATAAATCTGCACAAATTCGGGGTCATTGGGGCAAATTTGATGCGCCCAACGGGCAAATTGTACGGCAGTTTCCCCGTTCATTTTACCTTCATTAACTCCCGCAATTAAAATTTCTATTAACATAGCAGCAATATGTCGCTTCACTTTCTGATTATGGCAGTTTTTGGCGCGACGTACCGCATCATTTAAATTAGATTGCATCAAACCAATAATTTCATTAACCTCAATCTCAAATTCTAAGGCTTCAATTACATAAATTAAACGGGGGTTTTTACTATCGGTTTTTTGCAGTTCTCGAAGCTGAGATAAAGCTCGATTTTTATCAATTTTATGATGCTGTAAATTTTCGCAAATTTCTTGAATACGAGATTCAACCCAATAGCTACAGGAGGCTTCAGTTCCCAATAATTGATACCAAAAATCGCTAAAAGCCAGATGGTCTGATAAACTGTTTAACGCCTGACGCTGAGACTCACATAAGCGCTCAAGTTCTCGATGCCATTCTGGGTGCGATCGCCATTCATTTTTGAGAGCATTTAAAGCCGCGATTGACTCTCGCCAGCGTTGTTTTTGCAGATAGTGAATTCCCTCGGAATAAGCTAAAAATTTTTGGGCAAAATATTCGTTTTTTTGAGAAGAGTTAAATTGGTAACTCCGAGAAGGTTTAAGTTGGATAGCGCGTTCTCCATCTCCGTCAAATGCCGCCGCCACAGCCAAACCCCAGGAGGTATAAAGCGCGGGCAAAATATTGGTTTCTGTTGATGCAGAATTGGAAGTTTGAGGAATCTTAATATTGCTAAATTGATGTCGATAGCGATGGTAACATCCCGGCAATAAAATTAGGTGATTAATTTGGGCTGCTTGATGGGGGAACTTTTTAACTAATTTCAGGGCGATCGCATCCAGACGAAATTGATCTCGCAGTTTCAGATACTCGGCTAAGTTATCGTCTTTTAAGCTATCGATCGCCGTTTCTAGGGTAGCCAGAAAATGACTAAAAATTTCCTCAATATCAATGGAAATTTGCGGCAGCCAAGGAATATTTTGCAAAGCCGGATCGCGCTCTAAATTCGCTAAAGCCGTCGTAGCCGCGACCACCCAATCCCGGCGGGTGTGGCTGTTAATCTGAGCATTATAATAGGTAGCGATCGCCCAATTATGCAGAGATTTACAATCGGCGTTTTTTAGCCAAACTTGTTCCGTGATTTGGGCAATTTTTGGCCAATCTTGACCCTCCCAAATTTTAGCTTCTAGGCGCGGCAAAATATGGTTATTGAGATTAGCTTCAACCACCGTATCTGAGCCGTAACTATGTAAAAATTGACGGCTCATAGCACCAGCATTGTCCAGGTTATTATCATCAACCAACTGTTGAATAGACAACATCAATTTTAAGCGATCGCGCCCCCTTAATGTGCGGACAATTTCCAATTGACTTTTAACCTGGGGATGGGATAGCGATCGCCATTCCACTTCAGCCTGTTGAAAATCACCCTGTTGGAGGTAAGCAAAACCACGCAGATATTTAATTTTTTCTCCTGAATGTCCCTGCAAATGTGCGATCGCCTGTTGCCAATTTGCTGTTTTTAGGGAAACAATTGCCAAGCGAATTTGGGTTTCTGTTAATTCCGGGAGTAACTGATATGATTTTTGGTAAAATGATATAGCCTGTCCTAAATTTCCCGACTTTTCCGCCCCAAGTCCTTGACTATAATAGTCTTTTCCTTGCATCACCCGGTTTAGTGTCCCCCGCAATGTTTGACCATCTTCGCGCTCGAACTTATCTAAGGCTAAATTAATCACATTTAGGGCGGAATTAAATTCACCATTTTTCGCTAAATTTACCGCTTTTTCTAATGCTAATTCATACTGATTTTGTCCCTGAATATATCCTGAACAATCGGCGATCGCTTCTTCTAGCAGTGGAATGGGAAATAATGTTTTCGCTCGCTCAAAACTCAGTTTCCCTTTTTTATAATCTTTTTCTTGGCAATATTTTTGACCTTCTGTAAATAATGTCCTAAATTGATTATATTTCATCATTTTGTGTTCACAGCGAGCGATCGCCTGATTGACAATACTGATATCAAGAATTGTTCGACATTTTTTATATGTTGACAAAGCCTTTGATAAATTTGTCGTATCCAGCGGATCGCCAGCATCAGATTTTTCTAAAGCCTGAGCCGAAGCGATGATGCTTTTAGCAAATTTGATTTTCTGTTTCCACGAATTAATCTCTGACTTAAAATCAGTTAACAAATTCCCCATCAATAGCTGTCGCAGTTTTTGCTCAACCAAAGCCGGGGAATTTGACCATTTGCTAAGAGTAGATTGCCCCTTTTTAGTAGCCTCAATTAGCTTTTTTTTGGCAGCAAGTTTTTGGGCGGTTTTGATGTCCTGCTTAGTGACAGAAACTTTCTTAAAGAAATCAATAATTTCTACCTTAAACAGTGCGTATGTCAGAGCATCAACCCAATTAATAATTGCATTCATAGGCAGTATTCTGGTAAGTTTTGGATAAAAATCACTTCCCCAACTTCGATCTTATTTTCTCTACCTTTTAGATTCGGGTTCGTTTCGATTAATTGTGGCCAGCGCGACCCCTCCCCATAAAACTTGCGCGCAATTCTCGACAGGGAATCTCCCCGTTGAACCGAGTAGTAAAATCCCCCACAGGATGCCGGGCTATTTTTATCGATTTTCGGTTTATTCAGGGAGGGAAGAAATCGAGCAGTTTCTATAACTTCTGTAGGATAAACCGAGGCAGTTTGCACATCAGATTCACCGCTGATAAATCTTCCCAAGGCAATTCCCAAAAGTAAAATTATGATGCCCATTACCAACAACAACTGTTGGATATTTTGAGAGGATTTAGGGGCGGCAATAACCGCAGGTTCAACCGCCAATTGGGGGAGTTCTTGCAGTTGCCGAATGAGGGTGAGATCAGTTTCGCAGTTGGGGCAAATATTGCCCTCAATTTCGGCGCGACCGCACACCGGACAGGTGAGTTTAATCGTCATCGTGTCAATCCTGTAGCAATAGTTCCTGTGGGTAATTCCCGATCTAAATAGGGAATAATCTCAGCCTGGAGTTCTTGCAGCAGGCTATTAGCTTGGCTGCCATTTCCTTGCTGTAATGCGTTCAACAATTGATTAAATTTGACCTCCATACCTCCCGCTTGACTGGGGTTAAGATGGTGAATGCGGCCGATCTCCTCCCGAATTACCACAATCAGTTTGACGCTATCGGGAAGGTTATCAAACTCTCGTTTGCTATCTTCTATTAATTTTTGCAAGCTGGCAATATTCTTGCTATTCAAGGCTTGTTGCAGTTGAGCTACTAAATTCCGCAACCGATATTTTTGATCTTCATGGATTAGCTGATCGCACACTTCCAGCGCTAATTCAAATCGCATTATGAAAATCTTGGCAATATCTAACTCATCATTAGCAAATTCTTCTAATTCCTTGAGTTTGCTTTCAGCTTGGTTAAGGCGATCGCGCTGCACTTGACCATTATAATAAATTTGGTTAGCCGATCGCACCACTTCCCCGGCGATTTCATTAGCACGTTTCACACCGATTTCCGTTAAGTTACCCGCCGCATTCAGTTGTTTAATTCGTTCCTCAACCTGGCGAGAAATCTCCTCATTAACTCCCCCCCGCGAGAATGAACAACTAACTTTAACCTGAGGATTATTCTTGAGAGCCGCCGTCATTTGCAGCGAGTTATTTTCCTCGTCAAGTTCCACCGTCACTAAAATTTCCGTACCTTTTGGATAGGGGCGATCGAGCGCTAACCACATATCCCCGATCCGCTCGTCTTGAAATCGGCGATCGAGTTCCTGGCGGACGCGATCTGGGCTAAAAAATTTAAAGTGAATTAGCGATTGTCCGTCCGCTTCAGTTTTAAAAGTATGGAACTTTTGCACCGGAAGAATATCGCCCTGACTAATGATTACAAATCGCGGCTCATCCACCAATTCAATGCAATAATCACGGGAAACAGTCGTGACTTTTTCCGTAAGTCCCGCCGCCACGATCGCCGCCCCTTCCGCCACCGCATACATGGGGCGATCGTGAACCACAACTTGATGTTGGGGGAAGGCTTGGCGGATTTTTTGTTGCACGATCGGCACCTGCGCGGAACCGCCAACTAACAGAATTGCATCAATTTGATCGAGGGGATAATCTGAATATTTAATCGCGTCCTGAGCAATTTTTACTGAGCGATCGATTAACGGTTCGATGCGTTTTTCAAACTCTTGGCGACTGATGGTAACTTGAATCGGAATTGCCATTCCCATTTCATCAATTAAATGTGCCGAGGTAATAATTTCCGCTGCACCTTGGGTACTCAGTCTAATTTTCGCCTGTTCCGCCTGAATTTTCAATTCCGCCAGCAGCCGCACTCGTTGATAATGCGGCATTTTTTTAATTAAGCGATCGACATTATCGAGGTTTTCAATCCGGGCGATTTCCTGTTTGGCAAATTCCACAATACAGTTATCAAAATCGTCCCCACCTAACCACAAATCCCCCGATTTGGCTGACTCAATAAATTGATTACCAACCGAAGTAATAATCGAACAGTCCAAAGTACCCCCACCAAAGTCATAAACTAAGATGGTACTCACCTCATCTGAGTCCGGACGATAACCATAGGAAATAGCTGCTGCTGTCGGTTCTGGGAGAAGTTCCCGGAGTTTTAATCCGGCTTTTTGCGTGGCGATTTCCGTGGCGTATCGCTGCTTATCATTGAAATAAGCGGGAACGGTAATTACAGCTTCTGTAATGCGGCTAGTTTGCCCCGATCGCTCCTGATAAGTTTGGGCATTACTGACAACTTTTTTAAGAATTTCCGCCGATATATCTTCCGGTAGATATTCCCGTCCACCCAACCAAACCGATAGGCTATTTTCCGTCCCTTTACTGGATTTATTAATCTGATAATTGAAGCGAGATAATTGCTCTTGCACAACCGGATCATTAAAGCCTCGTCCGATTAGTCGCTTGATTGAAATAATGACATTTTCCGTGTCTCCATCGCCCAGTTGGCGATAGGCTTGTTCACCCACGATTAACCCATTGCGATCCGCCGCCACCACTGACCTGGTTAATTTGCGATCGGGCGGTGAGTTCTCAGCAGCAGTCACTACATTGACCTCAGCCCACTTAAAAGCTGCTACTGAATTGGTAGTCCCCAAATCGATCCCAACTATATTTCCCATGATTAATTGACCCTTGATTATTTATACTTTAATTGTCTGCCGCCATTTTGGCAAGCTTGATCCGAAAATTTTAACAAATCTTAACTATCATGATTTATCCAGTTCTTAATTTAGGAATATTGTCGCTCAAGTAAGAGTTATCACAGAGCAGTTTTTTGGCGATCGCCTGCTGTTTGAGAAAATGGGAGTTGAACTCCTGCGGGTTACTGCCTAGTCCTAACTTATACATCACTTCTTTGGCGGCAGTCGAACGATTATCAAATCCCATCGAGTCCGCAGTTAGCGCTGATAAAGTGTCCTGTTTTTCAAGATTTAAGGCTTGTCGCCAATAGGTTAGCGATGCCTCAATTTGTAATGCTGCTGTCAGGGCTGTTGCTAATTTTAAGGTTGACCAGTAGTGATTAGAATCGAGTTTTATGGCTTTCAGATAACACAAGCAACTAATCACTAAAGAATCGCGGGAATTTTTGATAATCGTTGTGGCTTCCTGTTTGGCGGTTTCCATTCCCACCACATCAATTGATATCCCCAACATTTTGATAAAATGGCGATCATAGTTGCCAGAAAAAATGCCATCTCCCCAGAATGAACTATAGCTGCGATCGTACATTTCTCCGGCTTGAAAAAAGATGTGAGGATCTTGGGATTGTTCGGCTTTTTGATAAAGTTTATAACCCTCTGGATTCAAGGTTTGCATTTTGGCGATCGCTGCATTATTTGCCCTCCTCGGTATAGTGGGAGTCATCGGTTTTGGTGGTTTTGGTGGTTTCGGTGGTGATGGTGGTGCAGGTGGTGGTGGTGATGGTGGTCTATTTGTAAGATTGGAAAGATTGGTCAAAATAGCCGAATTTGATTGAATGGGAATGGGATTATTGACATTATCTTGATATTGGTAATTAGGATGAACCCCAGAATTTAATCCCCATTTTTCTTCGAGTTGATAAATGGCGAACGGCGCAGCCCATACCCTTTTGAAGGCTGTATAAAATAAATGCAATACCCAACGTAAAAATATATTTAATAGTGAAACTGATATGATGACAGCTATAAAAGTCCCGAATCCATTCATTAAACTCGCTAATACCCCGAAAATGCTCATCAATACTGACATCCAAAATGCCAGCCAAGCATAAATATATAAGACAAACACAAACCAGATGGCGAAATAAGCTGCTAGTTTTGCTTTCCGTTTCAGAAAATAAGCAGTTAGAAAATATGGTGATATATTCGATAGTAAAAATAAAGGCAGAAGAATTACCCCAGCACCTACCTCATTGATGGCGAATAAAGACAGAAGGAATACTAAGCCAACAATACCAGCCCCAATTTTCCAGATGTTCGTAAAGATGTTATAAGCCTTTTGGAGTTGAGTTTCAGGATCGGTTTCGGAACCGGGAACCGGTCGATCGCGCCACAGAATTTGTAAATACCAAAAAATAAAGTCACGAATCAGCTTAACTTGAATTTGCGTGCCGTCTTTCAAATCAAAGCATTGTCCGTCTTTGATAGCTTGAGGATTGACAAATTTACCGAGTTCCCGTCCATCTAAATAAATGGTAAAATTTTGCCATCCCTTCTCCCAGGAAACAACCAATCTTTCGGGTCCCCCTGGTTGTAGTGCATATTGCTCTTTAAACACCATTCAAACCCTCAAATAAAATAATTGTTTCCTTGGTCCTGCGAATCTAAAAAGCTGTTGTGTCGTGGCGTTTGGCTGAATAGAAAAACCTCCCCGATCAGATCGCCAAGTTTGGTGAATTGATCACACAACTGACCGAGGGGAGGTGAATCATCAGAAGCGGGGGAATTTTCACAGAGGAGATATTCGCCACTTTTGACGATCGCCCAAAATGCGATCGCCGATAGTATCAGACCCAAAATCGTCCTGTGGCTGATGGTTTTCATCTCCTGGTCACCTGGGAGATGTCGTCGCGCGCGCCAACTGGAATAGACCATTGCTCACCTTTGCTCGAATGTTCTATGGAGTTATCGACAAATTTCGCAGGTTTTACGCAATCGTCATATTTCTTTACAAAGTGAGCGATCGCCGCAGAGGTCAATCACCCCAAAACCCCTTATCCCCCAATTTGGGCAAATCTGTTAACTTAGTGATGGCATAGCAGCCACTAACTTACGGAATAACTAAAATCTGACCTTATACATTTCCCACAATTCCCCCGACTGTTTTTTAACAATCTTAGCCCCAGCTTTTTTAATCAAACTTTCCCAATTTTCCAGAGATTCTAAATAAACCTCCGTTCCCAAATAAGTCTCTAAAATCGCCCAATCTTCTGCTAGGGGTAGTTCCCCATTGAGGATATCAAATACCAAAATTCCCTGTGGTTTTAAGACTCGTTTAACCTCCGCCATAACTTCTAGCCAATATTCCAGGGGATAGTAACAACTAAAGCCAGTGGCTATAGCTAAATCAAACTTTCCAGTTTCGTACTGTAACTGGTTGGCGGGGGCTAGTTCAACCCCCTTAAATAACTTAGAATTTAACTGAGGACCTCGGGAATTCAAACCATCTCTAGCCACGGAACTAATTTCTTGACCATGAAATAAAGCATTCCATTCTCGCCAGGGATAAATTAAAAAACTTACTCCGCAACCAATATCTAAACAATATTGATTTTTCTGAGGTTTGGCTAACTCCCAAAATGGGGAAGTGAGTTTTTGTTGGAGAGTTCCCGAAATGCGATCGCGAAAAATCGGCATATTTTCGACTTCTTCGGGGAGTTCAAAAGGTTCGCCTTGATATTCCTGGTTAAAACGGCGGGCTACGGAAGTAATTTGGGACTGCCACTGGTCAGCAGTCCCGCCAGTTGATAATCCGAAAAATCCCAAGGAAGGGTTAGAGTCTGGTTTTTTAGACATTATAGCTGATACAAATTAGCGCTTCGAGCCTTTTAGGGCTTTAGAAAAGTTTTGGCGATAGGAACGATTAGCGATCAACAAAATCGGCCATAATAATGATAATGAGACACGATTTCCAAAACTCTTTTCAAAGTTGGTGCGCCCAAACCCAGACCAAAACTTCCAGACTCCACCAACATAGACGATTAATAGTGCGATCGGAATTAGGACATTCATAATATGACTCTGCTTGCCTAATTTAAGTGGTATTAGCGATTATCTGTCATCTTATCAGAAATTATCAAAGGTCTGCAGATGTTCCCTCAGATGCGATCGCCCTCAAATCTTCTGGGGTGTTACAATTGAGGAGCATCTGGGATTCTACAGTTCCGACTGATATAGGTGTTACGGGAACCTGATCTAGCCACCGTTGCAGCGATCGCTCTCCAGTTGCCATAAATTCCTGTAAAGATTCTAAAGCCTGGTGGCGGTAGAATCCACAGAGAGGTTCCCACCGCGACCCATGACGGGGAATCATAGCCAAATGGGATGGTGGGACCACAGTTAACTGCTCCTTCCAGCCTCGCAAAATATCGGGTTGTAGTTGAGGTAAATCGCAAGCCAGCAACAATAGCCAAAGACAGTCAATTTGACTCAACCCAGTAGCCAAAGCCACCATTGGACCCTGACCGGGGTTAGTTTCCATCAGCAAATGATAACTAGCCCCCACAGCCTGGTAACGTTCTGGCCAAGGTGTTAATACATAGACCTGCTGAGAACAACTCCCCGCCGCCTCAACCACCCGGCGCAGTAGGGGAACCCCCGCCACGGGAATTAAAGCCTTATCCCGACCCATGCGAGAACTACGTCCCCCCGCCAGAATTAAAGCCGCCAGGAAATTATCAGCCATTCCCAAAGACCTAAATTAAGCCATCCATCTGTAACTCTTCAATAATTTGTAACCCGCGCGGATCACCAACCCGTAGCAGAGAAGACTTAGCATCATCGCGGACACTCAAATCCTCATCCTCCTCTAGGGCTTCAATTAAGGCATCGATCGCCCCAGCATAGACCACATTAGAAGGTAATTCTCGGCTTAACTGTCCCAAAGACCAAGCGCAGTTACTGCGAACCGCAGCCACCTCATCCCCACGCAAAGCCTCAATCACCGGGGGAATAGCTTTGACCACCCCATCATATCCCACCTTAGCCATTTGACCCAAAGAACTAGCCGCCCAGAGTCTCACGGCGGGAATATCAGTTTTAATAGCCTCTAGGAGAGTATCTAAAGCCCTCGGATCGCGACAATTTCCCAAAGCCCAAACCAACCCCTTGCGGACATAACCATTCCAATCGGAATTATATTGTTTAATTAGGGCTTCCACGGCATCCGGGCTAGGATTACGCCCCAAAGCATAGGCGACGCTTACCCGCACGAGGGGGCAGGAGTCCTCTAGTAAACTGATCAAAGGTGCGATCGCCCGTTGGTCTTGAAGTTCACAAAAAGCCCGCGCCGCAATCATCCGGTGTTGCGGTTCCGGGGACTCAAGCAACGGCAACATTTCCTCTGGATCTGGCTTAGGGGCTTCTTCCTCTTGCCAATGGTCTAGGGGACTATCAGCGGTTTGCTCAAAATTAACTACACTCAGATCTTGATCCTCCATAATTTCGATTCTACCAAAAAATTGGTTTTCTATAACCCCCATACTAAATTGATAATTAGTTTGGCGATCGGGGGTGTGGGGGGTTTATCATACAGTAGCTGGGCCATGGGGTGAACATTTGCCCCTTCTTTCCGGGTCAAGGTTAGCGCCGCCTTAATCCTCACCCGCCCTAGAGCATGGATCATTTATAATAGGTCACAGCGTCAGGCTTTCATGGTAGGCTTTAACCAATGAGATAAATCTGTTTCTAGTAGTTCTTGAAGTTTAAGGATATCTTCTCGATACAAATCCTGTAGTAACTGCCTTTCTTCCTCGGCTAAAGGCAAGGCAGCTTTGCTTTGATAATTCGCAGCCAGTAAGCGATCGCGGATTTTTTGTCTGGTAGCTTCTGACAGAAATAAACGCAGTATAGATGCCACGGTCTTTCTCACCAGATTCTGAGTTCTTAAGACAGTATTAACGGTCTGGTTTTTGGGAACAGCGGCTTTTTGTGCCCGCTTGGAAGTATCGGGAATAAATGTCGGGTCAACCCCAATAAACTCATAAATATCCTGCATGAAAGCCGTCGCAGACTCTTGTAAATCATCATATAAATAAACTTTGATATTATCTCTGCCAAATGCCTCAAAAAAAGCAGCCAGAGGTTCCGCATATAAACCTTTTCTGATGGTGAAAGATGTAATCGGATCTTTAGTGGCTTGGGCAGATAAACTCGGCACATTCTTGCCGCCAATAACGTCTCTAATGTGCATTAAATAGTCCGAGTAAGCTCGTTCAACCGGATGACGCAGAATAGCAATTAACTTAGCATTGGGTAATAATTTATAAATCTTCGGGATGGAAGTTTTATATTTAAATAAATAGTTAGGAGAAACTTCGCCGATCGCCTTCTCATTCGTGACATTTTTAAACAAATCCGTATATTTATCTAAGGTGTCAATTCGCGATGGTTTACGGCTTTCCTCTAAACTCCATTCTCTTTCTAAAAAATTGGTTTCCTTAACCGGACTCATATAAACTTCCGGGTGTTGATTGAGATAATTGTAAATGGATGTAGTGCCAGACTTTTCTACACCAATAATCAAGAAATTAGGTAATTTAACTTGGTTCATAACTGCTTAATCAGACTCCTTTATTAATTTCTCTAGGATAATTTATCGGCTTTATATCTGCTTAACTAAACCCAAAGATTGAGGTTGATAGCCCAATTTTTCATACAAACTCAGAGCGGGTTTATTGTTAGTAAAAACCTGTAAACTGATTTGGCGATCGCCTCTGGTTTTAGTCCATTGTTCCCCATAATTCATCAAAGCCGCCCCAATTCCCCGTCGTCGATGTTCTGGGTGAACATAAACCAGAAAAATATGAGAAATCCGATCGCCTGTCACCTGATTAATAGCAGTTCCCATCCATAAACAGGCGATCGGGGTGATGTTTGGACCGCCGGACATTTCCACCCACCAGAGAGGGGTTTGGGGTGAGAAATACTGTTCTACAGTGTTCGCCAGGTGAGAGAAATCCTGATCGGGGTACAATTCCCGATAGGTGCGATTCATGAACTTAACCAACAAAGAGCGATCGCGAGTAGATCCAGAACGGATAGTATAACCGGTGACCAAAATTTCAGACACGGATCATTAATTTATGAACAATGGGGGCCATCTGCTCTATAAAACTTAAACAAAACCGGACATAGCCGGATATTGATGTTTATTTCTGGCTTCGTCCGGGACTGTCGGCAGCACCCCGTCCACAAGTGTAATCGTCGGAACCAGGCGATTTTTCTAAATTTATACTGGCGTTCAAATCTCTATCAATCTTCAAGCCACAGTTCTGACATTCAAAAGTCCGACGGACTAGGGGCATTTGTTGACGATGGCCACAGTTAGAACAAAGTTGACTGGATGGATAAAATCTATCCGCAATCATTAACTTTGAACCATAACGTTCTGCCTTGTAACCTAGTTGCCGACGGAACTCATAAAATGAAGCATCAGCGATAGAACCCGCCAAACCATGATTTTTCAGCATACCTGACACATTCAAATCTTCAATGACTACTTGGCTGTGGTTCTTAGCCAAGAAAGTAGTTATTTTATGAATCGTGTCCCGCCGAATGTTTGCTACTCTTTGATGTAGCTTTTGAACTTTTAAGAGACATTTAGCCCAATTTTTTGAGCCTTTGACTTTGCGACTTAAATGACGTTGTAATCGAGCTAGTTTTTGGGTGGCTGCTTTATAAGCCTTGGGATTAGAGAATTGGGTCCCATCGGAGCAAGTCGCCAAATTGTTAATTCCTAGGTCAACCCCGATTCTCTCTCGATATTTAGGTGTAATTTCTGGTGTGATTTCTACGAAAAAGCTAATATACCAGTCCCCTGCTTGGCGGGCTATAGTGACTTTCTTAACCCAACTTTCGGGTAGAGCCTCAAATGTAGAAACCCAGCCCACAAAAGGCAGCTTATGGCGAGTTCCTGACAACTTGAATGGCTTTCCGGAATTGTCAAGGGTAAAGCTATCATGGTAGCCTTTCTTCTTAAATTTAGGATAACTACTTATTCCCTTGAAGAAGCGCTTAAAGGCATCCCCTAGATTAATGAAGGCATATTGATAAACTTTAGAAGACAATTCGGACATCCAAGGATATTGAGGTTTCACATAATTCGTAAAAACCTTTTTGATGGAGTTGACGTTAGGCTTGAGTCCCTCTTCATAAGCTGACATCCATAAGTGTAATCCCCAATTAAACACGAACCGAGCATAACCCGCGTGTTTGGCCATCAAGGTGCGATGACGGTCATTGAGTTTTAGTTGGGTACGGAAGGCTTTGTAAACCATCATTGCATTTTACCATAAATCCTGCTTTTATTATTAGGTTGTGAGCAAAATTCGCCATTGTCCGGGGTTTAACCGTATATCAATTATTGAGTGGCGAATCTTCTGAAGTATTATACGCTATTGTCGTAAGATGTCCTGCAAATCTACGACTAAATCATGGCTCCCCAGAAGAGTTAATCACTCCCATAGGTGCTGGTGCTTGCATATCACCCGGTAGGAAAATACGCGCACTAACGGCGACCAAAGCCAACAGAAAAATCATAACCACCAACAGTGGCGCGATATATTGACGAAAAAAAGCCATAACGGGAACTCTAGCAGTTAGTTATCAAAGGGAAAAAATCTGAGAGTTAATTGTAACCCTGATTGACCAGAAATGCCAAACTTACAGGGATGAACCCAACATTGTGCGGGTGTCTGGCTGGGGGAGTGCTAAATTAGTGGAATGTCCTAATATATTGCCATAATTCCATAAACTACCGAAGCCCTAAAATCCCTAACTGTGGACGATATCGATCGCTACTATCAACTTCTGAACGTCAAACCTGGTGCTTCCCTAGAGGAAATCAAACAGGCTTATCGGACTCTAGCATTATTATGGCATCCCGATCGCTATCCGGCCGACTCCCATATTCAGTATCAAGCCACAGAAAAATTCAAAGAGATCAACTATGCTTACGATCGCCTCATGACCCTATTAAGGGATCCCAACTTCTCCCCTTACCCAGTCATCTCCCCGCCGCCACCCCCCCCACCAGTAACCGCCACACCTATTCAGCGCCCACCAAGACCCCCGAAAGTCAATCCTAGCGAACCCGAAACCAGTGACGAACTCATCCCCTGGGGTTGGTTAACCGGGGCATTTTTCAGTTATACCCTAGTAGGTTGGATTTTAGGATATTTAGACATTTACCCAGGGACGTGGTTATTAGTCGCATTGGTTTGGGTAGGACTATCCCTAGAAGCCAGTTATGGTTCCCAGACCCAGTATCCTTGGTTAATTTCTCTGATGATAGCGGGAGGAATAGCGGGAGCGATCGCCGGAAGTCAAGCGGGGGGGCTAATTACCGCGATCGCCTGGGCTATAGCCGGAACTGCTTTAGGGTCAATTATCGGTTCCGATAGTAACTCACACACGATTATTTGGGGGTTTAGCTTCACCGGAATTTTAGCGATCGCTGGTTGGGTAGCCGGGGCTGAAACCGGGAATGGTTTAGGATCTCTAATTGGGGGAATAATTGGTTCTTCGACTGGGTGGATAATTGGCATTATTTCTGATGCTATGTTTCAAGTCAAAAAACGCGGCGGCGTTGGTAGTTGGTTCGGATTTCAATTAGGAGCGTGGTTAGGAGCGTGGTCAGGAGCCGGGTCTGGGGCAGTCAGGGCGGCGATCGCCAACACCGGACTTGATGCGATCGTCGGCGCTTGGGGAGCCATTGCCATTATTTTTGGCGTAGTCGCGCAAATGGTAGCCGGGGAAAAATTATTGGTTTCCTTCAACAAATTTTATACCGCTTTGATATTAGTTTCGATTTCCGGCTTAGGATTGACATTAGGTAAACTTCTATCAAATTAACGTAAATTTTCTCCATAACCTACGGATTAGTATAATCAACACCCGAAAATAAAACTAGGGTCAAAATCTTGAAATTGAGTGGACAACAATGAAACTAGATTTACGCCAATTTTTTCGGGCGTGTAACCCCGCCAAAACCATAGACGTAGGGAACCCGGAAGAGCGAAAATATTATATCAATTTTTCCCAAGTTCGCGGAGGTACACTCATTGAACAAATTGCTCGCACCATTTCCCGTCTCTCCCCCGATAGCCCAACCTGTCAACTGTTTACCGGACATATCGGCTCGGGAAAATCGACAGAATTATTGCGCCTGAAAGCCGAATTAGAACAGCAGGAATTTCATGTAGTCTACTTCGAGTCCTCTAAAGACTTAGATATGGCTGATGTAGATATTACTGATATCCTGTTGGCGATCGCCCGTCAGGTCAGCGAAAGTGTAGAATCAATGAACATCAAACTGAACCCCATAGGCTTTAAAAACCTGATTCAGGGTTTACTTGATGTCATTAACACCCAAATTAATGTCAAAGCAGAACTGGCCATCCCTGGACTCTCGGAACCGGGGGAATTTTCCCTCACCGTCGGAATTGGTAAACTCACCGCTAAAGCCAAAGACTCCCGCGACCTGCGATCGCTATTACGACAATACCTCGAACCGCGCACTAATAATATCCTGGAAGCCATTAATCAAGAATTACTACTTCCAGCCATTCAACAACTCAAACAACAGGGAAAAGCCGGGTTAGTCGTCATTATTGATAACCTCGACCGGATCATGAATTCCAAAAGCGCCACCGGACGACCACAACCAGAATATTTATTTATCGATCGCGGCGACCAACTCAATCAACTTCAGTGCCATGTCGTTTATACTATTCCCATCGGGTTAATTTTCTCCAGCGACTTGGGACGACTAACCAGCCGATTTGCTAGTGAACCTAAAACACTACCCATGGTTCCGGTTAAATTTCCTGATGGTACACCATACCCAGAAGGTATTGAACATCTCCGAAAAATGGTCATGGTGCGAGCTTTTCCCGCTATTGACCTCAATAATTATACTCATTTAATTACTAAGGTTTTTGATAGTGCAGAAACTCTCGATCGCCTCTGTATTATGAGTGGTGGTCATGTCCGCACTTTACTCGCCCTCCTGTATAGTTGTTTACAACAAGAAGATCCACCTATTGTCAGGAGTATCTTGGAAAATGTCATCCGCCAACGTTCTCATCAGTTACTGTTGGCTATATCATCAGAAGAATGGCAACTCTTACGTCAGGTCGCCCAAACTAAAAAAATTATGGGTCTCAGGGAATATCAAACCCTCTTACGCAGTTTATGGGTCTTTGAATATCGCCATGAGGATGAATATTGGTTTGATATTAATCCAGTTATCGCCGAAGCCCATCAATTTAATCTGATTGACCTTTAATAGTTAGTTAGTATTAATACAGCTTGTTCGCAAGTAACTTAAAACATTACCCTCACCCTAAATCCCTCTCCTAGGCAGGGAGAGGGACTTTGAAATCGTATTACATGATTACTGAAAGGGCTGTACACCAATTTTATCGTAAAATGTTACCGATGTCAATACCGGTAAACTTTGATGATTAAAGGGACAACCAAACTATTAGGAATTGTTGGCTATCCTGTGGAACATTCTATGTCCCCAATTATGCACAACGCCGCGATCGCTCATCTCGGCGTTGATTATGTCTATGTACCCTTTCCAGTGGCTCCTGACCAGTTAGCATCAGCTTATCGAGGCTTTCAAGCTATCGGTGTTCAGGGATTTAATCTCACCATTCCCCACAAACAAGCCATTATTCCCCTACTAGATAATGTGTCTAAATTAGCCACAGCAGTAGGGGCAGTTAATACCGTTTGGTACAGTGATAAAGGTTGGAGTGGTACTAATACAGATGTAGCGGGTTTCTTGGCTCCTCTCAAGGATTTAAACTGCTGCAATTGGCATGAAAAAATCGCCGTAATTTTAGGTAATGGCGGCGCGTCTAGGGCCGTAGTCGCTGGTTGTGCTGAATTGGGAATGGCAGAAATTCATATCGTCGGCAGAAACCCCCAAAAGTTAGAAGAATTGAGGCAAAGTTGGCTACATTCTCCCCTTCCTATTAAGGTGAAGATTCATGATTGGCAGGAATTAAACCCCTTAATTAAACAAGCAGATTTATTGGTAAATACTACCCCGGTGGGAATGTCTCCCCATATCGATCGCTCTCCGGTAGATGCCGAAAATTTTGAGGGTTTAAAATCTGGGGCGATCGCCTACGATTTGATTTACACTCCCCGCCCTACCCGCTTTTTACAACTGGCTAAAAATCAAGGTGCTGTGGCGATCGATGGCTTAGAAATGCTGATTCAACAAGGAGCCGCCGCCCTGGAAATTTGGCTACAACAACCCATCCCGATCTCAGTAATGCGTCAATCTTTAATCATCGATAATTGAGCTATAATGGTAGGGGACGGGTCGGCTGTTAATTGTCAATTCCCCAGGACTGTTTTTGGGAACCCGCCCCTGGGGAATGGTGCATTAGTACCGACAGACTAAGACCCTAGCAAGTATTTTTAGGTACAATTTACATATTAAGCATCAATACCCTGGGGACGAAATTATGATAACCCTATATATTGTCTGTCTAACGGTGGGTGGAGTATGTGTCATATTAGCCGCTGTGGAGGGATTAGACGGTGTAGAGTTTGAGGGCGAATTTGATAGCGATGTAGAATTAGAACATCGCAGAGATGATACCGAAAACCAGCCCAGCCATAGATCCAAAAGAAAAACTCTCCGGTTAAGGCTGCCTTTTGGGAGTGTGCGCTTCTGGACTTTTGGGGTGTGCTTTTTTGGGTTGACCGGAACAATTATGTCAGTTTTGAACCCCGACTTAACCCCGGCTTTTGTGGCTACAGCAGCGATCGCTATTGGGGTGTCCTGCGGAACTGCTGTCGTGTGGGTCTTTGATATTCTGCGATCGCAACAAGCCAACAGTTTAGTTCAATCCCATGATTTCATTGGTCTATCCGCCATCGTGGAAATTCCCTTTAATAGAGACAGTCGTGGAAAAGTACGCCTCAGCGCCGGAGGGTCCGTGCTGTATTTGAGCGCAATTACTGAAGAAAATCAGGAATTTTCCCAGGGCGATCGCGTTTTTGTGGTAGGAATGGAGAAAAATAAACTTTTGGTGGTATCAGAAGCATCCTTCGGAGTCTCAGAAGCATAATCGACAAGTCCAACGTCAGGGTAAGCGGATAGGATGACCCGACATTTCACCTTTTAAATGTTTGCTCAAACCCTTTTGGGGGAAAAACTATGAATCAGAAATTTGTTGCATCTTTAGACACACAGAACCAAGAAATAGTCGTCTTGGTAGCCCAGGCACAAATTCCGACTCAAGGAAGAAACACAAATCAGCTAAGTGATCAGATTATAACTGCCCTACCCATAGCCCTATCAATTTTTGGAGTATTGGTTTTAATCTGGTTTCTCAATGTCTTTATGCAGATTTGCAAACCCAGTGAGGTCCTGATTTTGTCTGGTCGCAAACATCGTACCAAAGACGGACGGGAGGTAGGTTATCGGGTGATTTTTGGTGGACGGGCTATTTGTATTCCCATTCTGGAAACCGTCAAAACCATGGACTTGCGGACAATGCCAGTTCCCGTTGAAGTCAAAAACGCCTACTCCAAAGGGGGAACACCCCTAAATATTCAAGCGATCGCCAATGTGAAAATCTCCAACGATCCTGAAGTCGTCGGAAATGCGATCGAAAGATTTTTAGACCGCGATCGCTCCGAAATTGCCCGCGTTGCTCGCGAAACCCTAGAAGGAAACCTGCGGGGAGTTGTTAGCACCCTCACCCCCGAACAGCTTAACGAAGACCGCCTACGGTTCGCTGAACATATCGCTGAGGATGTTTCCAGGGATTTAGCCAGATTAGGATTACAATTAGACACCCTCAAAATTCAGAGTGTCTCTGATGATGTCGATTATCTTAACTCCATCGGTCGGCGCGAAATTGCTCTCATTGCCAGAGATGCCGAAATTGCCGAATCTAATGCTGTCGCTGAAGCTGAACAGGTAGAAGCCGACTGTCGCCGCCAATCGGAAGTCGCCCTAAGTCAAGCCAGAACCTTTGTCCAAAAGAAAGAAAACGAACTGCGGAAAATTCGCGCCGAACTTGAACAGCAAGCTAGGTCCGAAGAAGAACGCACCATCGCTGCTGGGAAAGAAGCCCGCGCTAGGGCTGAACAACTCCTGCAAACTGTCCGCGCTGAGTTGGAAAGGTTACGACTCGAAGCTGATACCGTCCTACCTGCGGACGCGGAACGACAAGCTAGGGAACTGCAAGCCAGAGGTAATGCGGCCGCTTTAGCGGAAAATGCCCGCGCGGCGGCGGAAGTAAACGACCTGATTAACGCAGTTTGGCAGGAAATGGGCGACGACGCATCGGAGCTGTTTTACTTACAACAAATCGAGATGGTATTGCGGGAAGCTGCCCAAATTCCCCGCCGGGTTGGTCTGGAATATGTCAATGTGATTGATAGTGGAGACGGAGAAGCGATCGCTGGTTTGGTTCGCGCCTATCCCGAAATTTTCCGTCAATTCCTCGAAAGTGTCGATCGCACTTTGGGAATTAATGTATCTAGGACTTTGGGGAAACATAACAACCAGACATTAAATAACAATCAGTAAATTTCATGGCAGCTCAACACAGGTATAGGAATTATGGAAATTATCATCGCTTTATTAGCAGCCCTAGGTTTAGGAACCGGAGCCACTGTATTTATTATCCGCAATCTCTACTATATTTGTCAGCCTAGCGAAGTGTTGATTTTTGCGGGTAGTCGTCGCTCAACAGAAAATGATCGCACTGTGGGATATCGCCTGGTGAAAGGTGGTAGCAGCATTCGCACACCCCTGTTAGAACAAGCCTTTCACATGGATTTAACCAATATGATTATTGAGTTAAAGGTGGCTAATGCTTACTCGAAAGGAGGCATTCCTTTACAGGTTGATGGGGTGGCGAATATTAAAATTGCTGGGGAAGAACCCACAATTCATAATGCGATCGAGCGTTTATTGGGGAAAACTCGCCAGGAAATTGAACGCATTGCTAAAGATACCCTGGAAGGAAACCTGCGCGGGGTCTTAGCAAGTCTTACCCCTGAACAGGTCAATGGGGATAAATTGGCTTTTGCTAAAAGTCTCCTCGAAGAAGCTGAAGATGATTTACAACAACTGGGGTTGATTTTGGATACTCTCCAAATTCAAAATATTTCCGATGAGGTGGGGTATCTTGACTCGATTGGACGACAACAACGGGCGGAATTGTTTAGAGATTCTCGTGTTGCTGAAGCACAAGCTAAGGCTGATGCTGCTATCCGTACTGCGGAAAATCATAAAATGACTCAGTTGAAAAAGTTGGAAACTGAGGTAGAGGTATCTAAGGCGGAAGCTGAACGCCGGGTGGCTGATGCTATGACTAAACGGGCGGCGGTGGTCGCAGAGTCGGAGTCGGAAACAGCCGCTGAGGTCGCTAGGACTCAGGCTGAGGTCTCTGTTCAAAAAGAAAGGATTAAGCAGGTAGAACAGCAACTACAAGCTGATGTGGTCGCACCAGCAGAAGCGGAATGTAAAAAGGCGATCGCTAGGGCGCGTGGGGATGCTGCCCAAATTATTGAAGATGGGAAAGCTCAAGCTGAAGGTACACGACGGCTGGCTGAGTCCTGGAAAGCAGCCGGTCCTAATGCTAGGGAAATTTTCCTTTATCAGAAGTTGGAAGTCTTACTAAAAACTATGGCTTCTACTGTTCCTGAAATTACTGTTGATAGTGCTACTATTGTTGATGCTAATAAGGGGAATACAGCTTCTAAAATGGCGGCGTTTTTGGAAGAGTTGCGCCAAACTACCGGTATTGATGTGGCGGCGGCTGTCCAAAATTGGGGCGGCGGTTCTTCTCAACCTCAACCTGCTTCAACAGCTAAAAATCTCAAATCTTCCCGCACTAATGGTCAAGCTGTACGCCGCACTAATGGCGCTGCACCTAAGCCAGAAGATACTACACAAAGCCTACAGACCGAGGTTAAACAACTACTTGATCATGTCGCACAAAATACTAAGAATAATGCTGAGGCTGAAGAGGCGATCGCTCAGGCTTTGCGACAGTATCCTAACTTCAAGCGTCGTTTACAGATGGTTTTCAAGTCTCAGGGAACTCAGGCGATCCGAAATATGTTTAATCACCCTACTATCTACATCCCTACCGCTATGCTGCAAATGTGGCTAGAACAGGATTAGATTCTATTCCCCCCTCTCCTCTAGGGTGGGGGATCTGTCTCTGGATCGGTCTATGCACAAAATGGCGTTTTTGTCAATAGGTCTAAAAATCGACCCCGCTTTCAACCCCAAAACTCGTGCATCGCCAGTTTTATTTTTTGCTCAGATAATAATTATAACCGCCACATAATCAGGGTTGTAGCCTTTATTTTGGCAAATAGACAAAGTAACCCCTTGGGTGCGATTTCCTAGAGCATAGCATAACCCCCATAATCTCGTCAACTTTTGGCGAGGTATTTGCCCTAAAATTGTATCAATTCTTAACAATATTTTAAAAATCAAATTTATCTAGCCGTATAAATTAGCAAAATTTATGTAATTTTCCGATTTGAGAACAATTAATAGAGGGTGTAGGTGTGGGGAGGTTTATATTCAAATTAATGTGATTGGATCTCATTTAACCTCTGACGTACTGCTTGCATATCCTGCCACATTAACCATTTAGGTTTACCAACATCTCGGGAGGAATTTCTGAGTAGGTATGCGGGGTGAAAAATCGGCATACATTGACGACCTTCCCACTGAAACCACTGACCGCGAATTTTAGTAATCGGGCGTTTATCTCCTAGAAGAGACTTAACTGCAGTCGCCCCCGTGAGGAGGATAATTTGAGGATTAATGAGGCGGATTTGTTCTAATAGATAAGGCTTACAGGCTTGGAGTTCTGAAGCGGTTGGGGTGCGATTTTCCGGGGGACGACAGCGGATAGCATTAGAAATATAAACTTCGGTATCTGTACTAAGTCCTACGGAGTCTAAAATCTTATCAAGAAGCTGTCCAGATCTACCCACAAAAGGAAGACCTTGTTCATCTTCATGTTGTCCTGGTGCTTCTCCGATAATCATAATGGGGGCGGTGGGGTTACCACGACCAATCACAGCATGAGTGCGGTTTTTTCCAAGTTGACAGCGCGAGCACCTATTACAATGATCAGCAATTTGTGCAAGAGTTTGATAGGTTCCCGGCGGTATGGGAGTATGAGCATTTTTGGGAATTTCTTCTAGGTCAAAATCTACGGACTCAGGGTCTTGATTAAGACTAGGAATATCGAAAAGGCTGAGTTGTTGGTCTTGGTTAGACATGAATTTCTAAGTAAAAGTTCAAATCCTGGTATATGCTGAACTGGGATAGTTGCAACTATGAGCCACACCAGTCATTATATATCTAACGGGACTGCTAAGGATGAACCGATTATGTTCCCTAACCCACTATTTCGCGATCGCACTCATGCCGGGGAGGAACTAGCTCAGGTAGTTATTGATAAGATTACCACCGACTCCCCTGGGGCTATGAGTCCGTTGGTGTATGCTTTACCGAGGGGGGGTTTACCCGTGGCTGAACCGATAGCCCGCCGTTTGGCTTGTCCCCTCAGTGTAATTGTGGCTAAAAAAATCACCCAGCCAGATAATCCCGAGTTAGCATTAGGGGCTGTTACTGCTGATGGTTATGTGATTTGGTCTAACCGTCGTCCTAGCCAGTTTTGGGAAAGCCATTCTATTCTGCGTGACGCACAAGAAAAAGCCTATAGTCAATGGCAGGAATTCGCCACCTATTGTCCTTCTAATTCGGTTAAGGATAATTTAATTATAGTAGTTGATGATGGTATTGCTACGGGTATGACTATGGTAGCGGCGATTAAGGCTTTGCGATCGCAAAAACCCGGCGCTATTTGGATTTGTGTTCCCCTCGCACCTATCGAGTTAGTCAATTCTTTACAACAGTTATGCGATCGACTAATTATCCTAGCCACACCAGAAGTTTTCCTGAGTGTTAGCCGTTTTTATCAGGAATTTGACCAGGTGGAAACTACTATAGCGATCGCCTGTCTCCAGCAGCAAACAGAATGGTTATCTTAGATTTTGATATGGGAGGCAATAATTATCATCATCTCAAAGTTTTTACCCAGCTACTTGATTAAATTAGTCTACCCTCATCTTGATAATTAATCAGATCATTTTCCTCAGTTTCCAGGTGAAACTCAATACGACTTTGTATAACTATTTCATCAATTACATCTGGTGCTTTTCCTTGTGTTAAAACTGCATCAAAACGGTGCATCAGTTCGGGGATATTGATGACTTCTTCTATAGACTCTAAATATCTTTGAACAATAGCTTTTATATGATATTTAGCTGTAGCTTGTTTCTTAACTTGATCTAAAACTTCCTCCGGTGGCTGTTCAGTTTTCACAACAAAGGTAATAGGGTATCTCTGTACTTTATCGATATCTAAGAAATATTTACCAGCATCAATAGTTTCTGTCACTTGGAAGAATTTACCTAGGGGTTTCATCACAAAATCTATACCACCATCATTCGCATTAGTTCTACCAGTTTTATACAAAATTAAGTATTCAGTATTTAGACTATTAGGAGACCCAGTAGATTTTTTGCTCTCCGTAATACTGTTTTAAAATCGCATAACTCACAATTTCAAACACTCTGGCATCTACATCCTTGTTTAACAAACTGCGAATAAACTCAATAGCTTGTAAAGGTTCTTGGTTATGAATCTCAATCATCTGTTTACAATAGATAATAAACTGATTAAAAGACTGTCTTCTGGCTATCACAAAAGCATCTATAATATCTATGATTGCCTCAGCAATGTTGATTTGATTACCATTGATAGAAACCTGAAGCAGATTTTCATTTATCCAGTATCTATTAGTTTTTGTATCTCTAATTACCGGTACATAAGATAAAGTGGGGAAGTATTTTTTAAACTCCTGATTTAGTCGATGATTCAGGGCATGATTTTGCAGTTTATTCCCAAAGGGAAGTTGTCTTTGTCTCTGTAAAAGATTAATAAACTGAGCCCCTTCATAATCATCATAGCCACCTCTAATGTGAAATTTATTATTGAGATAGTCTTCAACTAATACATAGATAGCATAGTGGTTAGCAAATCCAGCCCGTGATTTAGAACCTCGATTAGCAGCTTTGGTTTTAAGATTGAGATATTGCAATAACTCACTATTTATCAAAACTTGCTCTCCCTGATTGGGAAAATGAGAATTGAGAATTTCGATAATCTTTAGAGTGAATTCATGCTGTAGTATCGGCATCAAAAATACTGGGTTGAATGAATTAATTTTGGGGACAATTGGTATTTTTTTTAGTCTGATTTTTCGGTGGTGGCAGTAGCTTTTCTCCTTGGTATTCTTGCCATCCTAAAACCCGCCTTAGACCAATTTTAAGATATTCTTCTTGAGATTCTATACTCATAGAAATTCGTCCTAAGCGTTTAGCTACAGCCGCAGTGGTAAAAGTTCCAGCAAAGGGATCAAGTACCAAATCATGTGTGTTGGTACTTGCTAGAATAATTCTTTCTAACAATGATTCTGGTTTCTGTGCTGGATGATTTTCATATTCTGCCATGCGATACCTTACACGGGGAAAATACCAGACATTACCAGGCACTTTTTCACTGTTGTATTGAGTAGGTACTGGTTTTCTATAATCAATTAATTTACGTTGTGCGCCAGTCTTGGCTTCCACTTTAATATCGGCTGAATTGAAAATATAATTTTTCTGGTCTTTCACGCAATGAAGTATGGGTTCATACATAGACCCAAAATATTTCTTTGCTTGCACTCCAGAACTATCATAATGCCAGACAATACGACTAAGAATTGACATTTTTTTCCGCAAGTAAATATCAAAGTATGGCATAGATTGAGTGCTGGTCATTACATATAATGTTCCGTTAGGTTTCAATACCCTGACACATTCATCAAGCCATTGATATGACCAATTGATATAATCTTCTTCGGAATTCCATTGGTCATGAAACTTGGAAAATTTCTTCCCTATATTGTAGGGAGGATCTGCAAAAATCAGATTCACAGAATTAGCTGCAATTTGACTAGATAAAATCTGAATTGCATCTCCATGAAATATAGTATTTCTATCATCTTGATACCGTTGAAACATAAGGATATATCGCCTTTAAAATTAGCCGCCACCCGATATTTTAGCCAGACAAGTAATCAGTTCATCAATTTCTGATGGCTGAGTGAAATAATGAACGCAGGCGCGAATACAGTCGGGGTCGAGGATAGTTCGCACTAAAATATTTTCCGATTCTAAGGCTCTGACTATCTGTGGGTGGGGGAGACTTTGGGTAACTTTAAATGATACTAAACCCGATTCTGGTGGAGAAGTGCGTAAACAATCAATTTGGGGAAGTTCTGATAAACGTTCCCATAGGTATTGACTAAGATTACAAATTTGTTGATAACGTTCGGTGGCAGTTCCCCATTGGTTATGAATAGCGATCGCCTCTCGTAAACCCACCATCAAAGGATAAGCTGAGGTGGCTATTTCATAGCGTCTTCCGTCAGATTTCCAATTAGTCGGTGTTCCCCTTTCGTCAACTTCAATACCCCGCCACCCGATAAAAGTAGGACTCAGATCTGATACAGCATCAGGACTGACATATAAACCCCCTAAACCCTCTGGACCACATAACCATTTATGACCCGTAAAACCATAAAAATCTACTCCAGATTCCGCTAAATTTAACGGCAGAACCCCTACAGACTGCGCCGCATCCACCAATACCCTAACCCCTCCTGAAGCGGCTTTACAGGCTTGCATAATCGCGGTGAGAGGCAAAACCTGTCCTGTATTCCATAAGATATGACTAATTACTACCAGGCGAGTGTTGGATTTGATTCGAGATGCGATCGCCTCTACCGGATCACCCTCATTTAAAGTCTCTAACAGGGGACAGACAGATACCTCTATCTGAAACCGCCGCACCAATTCCCCCACCGTAGCCACTACCCCAGGGTGTTCACAATCCGAGATTAACAGATGATCTCCCCGTTGCCAATCAATCCCCCATAGGGCAATATTACAGCCTACGGTCACATCTTCCGTCAGGGTAATAGTTGCAGATTGTACCCCTAACTCAGAGGCGATCGCCTCCCGTGTTAAGCCTAACTCCTGCTGAACCCAGCTATTTACCTTTTGGGAAAAAGGACCACACTCCTGGACAAACTGATAGGATTTGATAATCTTATCCATCGAGACTTGTGGCAAGGGTCCCTGTCCCCCATAGTTAAAATATGCCTTATTCTCCAAAGCTGGAAAATGTTGTCGGTGGGTTTCTAATGACTTGTTCATGGGTATCAGATATCGCCTTATGATCCACTTTTACCACGAATTTTCAACAACTAACCCATCTACATCAGAATTGGTGCTACCATAGCCTATAATCATAAATTTACCTTGCCCATCCTCAACAATATTAATGCTGATCGAAGATCAACAGCTTTTATTTTACCAACGTTGCGATCGACGGGCCTTTTTAGATGTCTACGGCGATCGCACCCTGAAAGAACCCCCTAGCGACTTTCTCCTCAAATTGATAGCTGATAGCGTCACCTATCGAAAAACTATCATTGCCGATCGCATTTATTCACAGCCTAAATATCCCCCACAAGACTGGGAAGCCGGAATGCAAGCTACCCTAGAATTGATGCGGCAGGGAGTAGATTATATTTACCGTGGGGTGTTATTATATCATAGCCATTCCTCCGATTCTGCTTATGGCGATCGCTCCTTTTTTGACCAACTTCCTGAACAGGTAAGTTATCTCAGTCGCCCAGATTTGCTAGTCAAAAAACCTGGGGCTTCCCAGTTTGGTGATTGGCTGTATATTCCCCAAGATATCCGCCTAGGAAAACGTCCGAAACTTGATTATCAAATTGTAGCCGTATTTCATGGGGAAATATTGGCGGCGATTCAAGGGGTAATGCCAGAAGAAGTGGTGCTACTATTACGCGATCGCGGTGCTTATTCCGTAGACCTCAAACAGCGACTTCCTCAAATGCGGGAAATTGTCCAGGATTATCTGACTCTGATCCAAAACTCTCAGGAACCGGAGATTTTTATCAGTCGCCAAAAATGCAGCCTATGTCAATGGTATACTAACTGTCATGATATTGCTAAATCCCAAAAAAATCTCTGTTTATTACCAGGAATTACCCCCATTCGTCAAACTCGTCTTAATAGTTTAAATTTGACCAGTGTTGAGTCTCTAGCACAAACTCAACCCGAAATCCTCCAAACTTATCCAGAGTTTGATGATGGTGTCGCTGTACAAGTAATTAGGCAGGCTGAATCTGTCTGGAAAAATCAAGCTATTCTCAAGCAAGATATTGATGATATTACTAATATTAAATCATCGAAAAATGGCAGCAAGAAATATCTACCCGATCCCTTTTGGTTACAAGCACCTGTAGAACTATATTTTGATATTGAAGCACAGCCGGATCTCAACTTAGATTATCTTCATGGTGTGTTGGTAGTTGATAGGCGATCGCAAAGGGAAAAATTCTATCCCTTATTAGCCGAAACTACCGCCGATGAACAAATAGCCTGGGAGCATTTTTTAACCCTCGTGTGGCGATATCCCATTGCGCCAATTTTCCACTTTTGCGACTATGAAGCCAAAACTATTAGCCGTTTGGCTAAACTGTATCAGACTCCATCTTATTTGTGGCGACCTTTGATTAAACGCTTAGTTGATGTTCATTATCAAATTGTAGAAACCGTCACATTACCTGTGGAAAGCTACGCCTTAAAATCGATCGCACGCTGGATGGGTTTTGAGTGGCGAGATGCTAAGGCTAATGGCGCGCAATGTGTTTGTTGGTATGAGGAATGGTTAAAAACAGGCGATCGCAGTTTATTAGATGCGATCGTTCGTTATAATGAAGATGATTGTCGTGCTACCTATCACGTTAGACGGTGGTTAGCCGATTTTATCCACAGTCAATCTGTTGGCGCAGAAGTCAATTTTTTGTAGGTCAACTTTGTAATAGGTAAATAATGAGTCACTTGTTTAAATTTGAGGATGATTTTGTCTCTTCCCTACGCTGTATTCCTATGGCGGTTCGCTACAAACTCGATACCTGTGGGATTAAATTAAAACTAGCCCACTGGAATCAATTTCCCCTGTCGGTGCGTCAACAATTAATACAACACCCGACCGAAACCCAAAACGATATTAATACCTATCGTAATTTACTGCAAGATTTAGCGAGTAAATATACAGATATACCCCTAAAAGATTTGCCAGTTGATTCACAGCCACCTTGGTTAGATGCTACTCAGGTTCCGGAAATCGTCCAAAATAAAGCCGCCGAAACCAATTTACAAATTTCTGTAGAACAGTGGGAAAAACTCACACCTATCCAGCGTTTTGCATTGATTAAACTCAGTCGTTCTAACCATGAAAACGCCAACTTTATTCCAGCCATGAAAGAGTTTAACTTAACAGATGCGGGGTAGTTGTTCCCCACTGAGTAAGTCAATCATGCGAGTAGAGCCGATTTTACTTCGCATAGTCACTAATCCCCCAGCTTTGTCTTGAACTTGACCAATCACAGACGCTTGGGGATTTTTTGCAGTTAAAATTGAGCAGGTTTTTTCAACATCCTTAGCAGGTATAAAAGCCACAAAACGACCTTCATTCGCCACATAAATAGGGTCAAAACCCAGAATTTCACAGGCTCCTTGGACATCTTCCCGGATGGGTAGTTGATTCTCGTCTATTTCCATTTGTAAGTTACTGGCTGTCGCTATTTCATGTAAAGCACTAGCTAAACCACCTCTAGTTAAATCCCGCAAACAGTGAATTTCTACCCCCGCATTTAATAATTCTAAAACCAGGTCAGCCACTGGTGCAGAATCACTTTCAATTGTTGTTTCAAATTCCAACCCTTCACGCACTGCCATAATAGCAATACCATGACGACCTAAATCACCACTAACTAAGATAATATCACCTGGCTGGACAGACTCAGGACAAATCCTTAATTCATGTTCAATAATTCCAATTCCCGCTGTATTAATAAATATGCCATCTCCCTTGCCGCGATCTACTACTTTGGTGTCCCCGGTAACAATCTGAATATCAGCCCGTTTAGCTGCCATTTGCATCCTTTGAATGATTTGCCATAAAGTGGTCATGGGTAGTCCTTCTTCGAGGATAAATCCCACGCTAAGATATAAAGGACGCGCCCCCGCCATAGCTAAATCATTCACAGTTCCATAAATTGCCATTGAACCGATATCTCCCCCTGGAAAAAATAGGGGATTAACCACGTATGAATCTGTGGTCATGGCGATTTTTTTTCCGGTTAAAGTTAGGGTGGTGGCATCATGAGGACTATCTGATGATGTGCCGAATGCGGGACGAAACATTTGCTCAATTAATTGATTCATTAATCGTCCACCACCACCGTGGGCTAATAAAACTTGGGGATAGTTTTCAATGGGAATAGGACAGGTTAAATTAAAGTCGGGGTTGCTTTCCATGGGTTGATTAATTGGCTCAAATTTGCTGTTTCTCAGATGTTCTTGTATAATATACAATATCTTTGATAACTGTTAAAGACACTGTGGCTGATAAATTTTACAGCTATCCCCGATTTTGGATCTATACTATCACTTTATTTTTGGGCTATACTGTGGCTGGGTGGTTCCTGGCGGCGTTTCAGGTTCCCTGGTTGGTGTGGTTAATCACTTTCGCGGTTATCCTACATTTGGCTAAGGTCGGGGAAGAAGCTATTGTTTTGGCGAATGCTTGGCTAGTTTTGGTTATGTTTATTGGCACTATTCTCAAGACATGGCCAACGGTGTGGCTGCCAGATTTACCATTCCAAAATGCACCCCTTTGGGCGATGATTTTAATGGGATTATGGGCTTTTTCTATACTGCTAATTATGGCTTTAGCATGGGGTCGCACTATCCTATCTACGGTGGGTTTAAATGACGATCGCCTTTTTTATATACTGCTGGGTATCCCGGTGTTCGCTTTCCTGGTCGGTTCGGTAATTTTTCGCTTAGGTTGGATGATTTAATATGAATAGGAAATCTCAACAATATCAGAGAAATTTACCTCGGATTAAACCCCCAAATCCTGATGACTATTTACAAAAAATGAACCCCGAAGTCTTGGCAAGTTTTAACCCACAACAACTGGCGGAAATTCGCCAAACTTTAGATGCAGCTATACCCAAACCTTCCCCGAAAATTGTCGATCTGAGATTTACTGTCGATTTGATTATAGATCGGTTTTATGTGGTGGTTTTCGTGGGTAAAGAACGCCGACAAAAAAAGCGATCGCCTTTCTTTACTCAAGCTAATAAAATTGCTAATATCATAGCCGCTTCCTTATTGCTCATCGGCTTAAACCTGATGATTAGTGCTATCATATTTCTGGTGCTATATTTAATCAAATCAGCTTTAGGCATTGACTTATTTCCAGGGGAACACCTGATAGACATTTTACCTATCAATTAAAATTTTAATCCTCACTTTATAATTGGTCTGGTGCGTCAGTCATCAATTATCGGGTTTTTCTCCTGGTTTTCCCTGTCTGACGCACCCTACTATATAATTGGTCTAATAATCTAATACCTTTCCAAGTAATTCCCCCGTGGGGTAGGGCGGGTTTATTAATATCGTCGTGGGGAATTGAGAATTGACAGCAGAACCCGCCCCTACAATAATTAATTATTAATTATTAATTATTAATTAATTCTGATTGAGGGTGAGGGTAATATTTTAAGCTATTTCCGAACAAGTATTCTGGTGCGTCAGAAATAAATTATCGTGTTTTTCTGATGGTTTCTGGTGTCTGACGCACCCTACTGTAATAACTCGGTTTCTCCATGGTGACGGTAACGATAATAGGCGGCGCAAGCGCCTTCCGAAGAAACCATGGGCGCACCGAGAGGATGTTCTGGTTTACAGCGGCTTCCAAAGGCGGGACACTGATGGGGTTTTTTGATTCCCTGCATAATTTCACCGCTAATACATTCGCTATAATTATCCGGTTGTGGCGGTGACAAATTAAACCGATGTTCTGCGTCAAATTCCGCGTAGGGCGATCGCAACCCTAAACCACTTTCGGAAATTTCTCCTATGCCGCGCCATTGACGATTGACTACTTCAAATACTTGTGATATAATGGTTTTTGCCGTCTTATTTCCCTCTCTTTGTACCGAACGAGTGTATTGATTTTCTAATGTAGCTTGTCCCTCTTCTAGCTGTTTAATACATAGATAAATCCCCTGAAGAATATCCACAGGTTCAAAACCAGTCACAACAATGGGAATATTATATTTTTTTACAATCGGCTCATATTCAGTGTATCCCATCACTGTGCAAACATGACCAGCCGCTAAAAACCCCTGTACTCGACAGTTAGGACTAGATAAAATAGCCGCGATCGCCGGAGGAACCAACACATGAGAAACCAGCATCGAAAAATTCTCAATTGAGAGTTCTTTCGCTTGATAAACCGCCATAGCTGTAGCGGGTGCTGTAGTTTCAAAGCCGACCGCAAAAAATACCACCTGTTTGTCAGGGTTATTCTGAGCAATTTTTAAACTATCTAAAGGGGAATAAACGATGCGAATATCTCCCCCCATAGCCTTAACTGAAAGCAAGTCTTTTTCGGTTCCAGGGACTCGTAACATATCCCCAAAGGAACAGAGAATAGTATTAGGAAGGGTGGCTATTTCAACAGCGCGATCAATTAGTTGAATGGGAGTCACACAGACGGGACATCCAGGGCCATGAATTAAAGTAATTTGTTCAGGTAATAACTTGTCAATGCCATATTTAACAATGGAGTGGGTTTGTCCCCCACAAATTTCCATGATTGTCCAGGGTTGGCTAGTAATAGATGCGATCGCCTGAGCGTATTTTTGGGACAATTCCAAATCCCGATACTCATCCACAAATTTCATCTTGATATGTCCCCATAAGCTGCTGTGATGTTATTCAGCTTGACCATGATAGATGAAAGGTGGATCAGTTTTGGTAGTCAAAAAAACCGCCTCAACTAATAAGATCCTACCCTTCACCTAATTGTTGTCATTAACGGAATGGTGGAGAAAAGAGTAAACCCCCATTAGTCCATAGCTCATTTTCATTGCGAGGAAGATTAAACTGGGAACCTGCACCTAAATTGCGATCGTAAACTTCCGCGTAGTTTCCGACGTGCCTAATCACCCTAGCAGCAAAATCATTAGTTAAACCCATTCCTGTACCTAAATCCCCTTCCACCCCAAGAAAACGGCGAATGGTAGGATTCTCGCTAGTTTGGGCAATTTCTTCGACATTAGCTTGAGTAATTCCTAGTTCTTCGGCTTCAAACAAAGCAAATGTCACCCATTTGACGGTATCAAACCAAGCTGAGTCATTATTGAGGGTTACAGGTCCGAGGGGTTCCTTAGACATAGTAACATCCAGGATAATGTGATCATTGGGGTTGGGAAGAGTGCTGCGACGAGCCAGGAGTTGAGATTTATCAGAGGTCATACCTTCACAACGACCCTCAGCATAAGCCGCATAGGCGGGGTCAGCCTGTTGGAATGTGACGGTCTCAAAGGTGATACCCCGTTCGCGCATATTATCAGTAAGATTAAGTTCGGTGGTAGTTCCCGCTTCTACACAGACGGCGCGATCCTGAAAATCTTCTAAGCTGGTAATTCCACTATCTGCGCGAACCATCATACCCTGACCATCATAGAATGTGGTAGGGGCAAATTCCATCCCTACAGATGTATCACGGCTGAGAGTCCAGGTAGTATTGCGTGAAAGCATATCTACTTCCCCTGCTCTCATGGCTTCAAAACGTTCTGTGGAATCTAAGTTCCGATACTGAACTGCATTAGGGTCATCAAATAAGGCTGCTGCTACGGCTTTACAGACATCTACATCTAAGCCAGAGTATTCGCCACTCTGATCAACAAAACTGAAGCCAGGAATACCACCATCTACCCCACAAATGAGGAATCCTCGGTTTTTGACAACATTTAGGCGACTTTGACCGCTGCCTCCGGCGGCTGGTCCGTCAGAACCTGGAGATCCTCCGGGTTCACAAGCTGTGAGTGATAAGACTGACAAGCAACTTACCAATAATAGAAAACCCCGTTTACGCATAGTTTTTGAATTGTCTTTGAATCGGTTTACATATCGCCACTAAGCTACCCACTATTAAGGTTTGCACCTATGAGGGAGACTTAAGAGAATAGGGAGAGCCCAATTAATTTGCCATCCTACTACAGGACTACCTTACAACAGCCTGAGAAGGGAGTTGACAATTTTCATAAGCTTACCTTAACCTGGCGATATCGTTCGTGGACAATTTCAAGGGAGTTTGACATAAATTGGCTATGCGATCGCGATCTTCGGGGAAATTGGGGGGGGTAATATATAGAGCGATCGCACACCAGACTCCGTCCCTATTGAATATTAAGCCATTGATTCCCCAGACAGACGAGCCTCGGCTAGGTCACGAATTAGAGATATACGAGAGTTGATATACTCATCCAACATATCCCAATCATGACCATTGATGCTTGACTGACTCTTTAGGCGACCCATCAAGCACTGAACTAGGCTATCATCATCCAGACTTACTAGCTGTGAAGGTTGGGTATTTTCAACTAAAGACCAAAGTTGACGGAGCATTGTTGGAGTCATAAGACCTCCTTATGGTTTGTTCATTTTCTCCCCAAAGCCGGGAGTGGGTGAGCGTCTTAGATATGCAGCCTGTTCACACTAATCTTAAATTTGTGGTGGCCGCCTTTATTTTTTCTTTATAGTCTCAACCATAACTCAAATTCGCCTGATCAAACATCAAATTACACAAGATTTCACATGATTTACAAATCTCTTAACTAACTGAAGCATAACTTGACATAAAGGGTTAATTGTAATAATTTATACAAACTTATGGCAGATAATTCTCAGAGAGTCTTCTAGTGGTAGCTGATCTGCTCAGTTATGGAGGCTAATTATTGATAATTATTAATTACCCACCGCCACAGGGGATGAGTCGAACCCTGTTGGCGAATTTTGAGGACTTGTCTTTCTAGGCGTTGGCGATAACGAAGGGGGAAACCCATAAGAATGTTGCGACTTTGCCAAAGTAAGGTGCTGGTAGTCATGCCTAGACATATACCTAAACCGATCGCAGATAGGCGATTATGAAATAGGCCGTGGCGGACTGTAGCCCAGGTAAAATGTTCCATGAGTAGGGAAATGTCCGATCGCATTCCCCACAAACTCAGTGAGCCAATAACCAACCATAATAGGATAATCACCAGCCAGCGACTCCAAACTATCAACTCATGGAGTCGTTTCATTTGAGTTTTCAGGACTGGATCATCTAATGAGGGTTCAGGATAGGACATGGGACTGTAATTATTTATTTTTCCCTAGACACTGGCTGAGGTTCATCATTAGGGACGATGGTTGACTTAGACGCTTTGCGATCGCGCCACCAACCTAGAAGGGTACTAGCAATAAAAATACTAGAGTAGGAACCTGCAATAAAACCTATAATCAGGGTGAGGGCAAAATATTTGAGAGTTTCCCCGCCAAACAGGAAAATGCAAAACAGGGGTAGGATGGTGGTAACTGTGGTATTGATAGAGCGCGCCAAGGTTTGGTTAACGGCATTATCAACGACTTCCCCGGTAGAAGCATCAGGCATTTGTTTCAAGATTTCCCGGATGCGATCGTAAATTACCACGGTGTCATTAACAGAAAATCCGATAATTGTCAAGAGGGCTACTAAAAATAGGGTATCGGCTTCTAAGCCAAAAACCAGACCGAAAATGGAGAATACCCCCATAGTCAGAAAAACATCATGGAATAGGGCGACAAATGCAAATACTGCATAGTCAAACTGGAACCGGAAAGTTAGATAGACGGTAATTCCGGCGAAAGCGACGAGTAAGGCTTGGAGTCCAGAAATAAAGATTTGACGGCCGAGAGTTGGTCCCACGGTGTCGATTTGGGTAGCGAGGGGGTCAAAAACTCCGATCGCCTCTCGCAAGGCGGCTTCTAGCTGAGTTCGTTCATCAACATTGAGGTTTTTAGTGCGAACGGAAACAATTTGGCGATCGCGTTGAATGGGGTCTTTATCCAAAAGTTGAATGGAACTGCTACCCAAGTCCTGAGCCTGCAAAACTTCCCGCACCTGGTCAATCTCAATGGGGCCATCACAATTACCGGGAACAGTGCAATCAAGTTCCAACTGGAGGCGAGTTCCTCCCACAAAGTCTAGTCCGGGGCGTATGGGTGCGCCAATATCAGGATTAGTCCAGGAAATTAACATCCCCACTATTCCGGCGAGGATAACCGCCGCCGAAATCATCCACCAAAGCGATCGCCGTTTTGTCACACTAAAAGTCATAGTTTCAGATCAAGCCATAATTTAGGGGCAACACAAGAGTTGAGAAAACCATCAAACCTAATTAGTCTTAGGGAGATTTGGACAAAACAATTCAGGCTTGCGGAACTCAGGTAAACTAATCACGGTAAACATGAGAGTGCGGCTAAAGGTAACAGCGGTAAACATACTCACGGCCACCCCCAAACCGAGGGTAAGGGCAAATCCCTTCACCAGTCCAGTTCCCAGCCAGAACAGAGCGGCACAAGCAATACCAGTGGTAACATTTCCATCCAGGATACTGCCAAAAGCCCGATAAAAACCAGACTCGACGGAACGATAGAGGGTTTTTCCGGCTCGGAGTTCTTCCCGGGTGCGTTCAAAAATCAGGACGTTAGCATCAACAGCCATACCGATACTAAGGATAAACCCAGCAATTCCCGGTAGGGTAAGGGTAACTCCCAAGAGGGCAAAAATGGCTAGGGTAAATAGGGCGTAAACCACCAAAGCCACATCAGCGATCGCCCCTGGTAGGCGATAATAAGCCACCATAAAAATTAGCACCAAAATCAAGCCGCCACTGCCGGCATAAATACTGCGCTGAATGCTATCACGTCCCAGAGTTGCACCGACGGTGCGGTTTTCGACAATTTCCACCGGAACCGGAAGCGCTCCCCCTCGCAATTGTACGGCGAGATCATTAGCTTCGGCGGCGGTAAAATTGCCGGTAATTACGGCACTTCCCCCGGTAATTCCGGTATCGGCAAATTCCACGGAAACGGTGGGAGAACTTAACAGACTGTCATCTAAAAAGATGCCAATGGTGCGCCCTGTCCCGGCCAAATTTTTGGTAAGTTCAGCAAAATTTCTGCCGCCTTCACTATTAAACCGCAGGACAATTTCCCAACCATTCCCCCCTTGAGTGGGTTGGGGGAAGGCATCTTGTAGCTGCTGGCCGCGAATTATGGGTTCTTTATAGAATGAGGCGATCGCCTGATTACTTTCATCGAGTTGTTGGAGGAGTTGTTCGAGTCTATCATCGTCTCCGGTGGCGATCGCCTGTCTTAAATCAGCATCTAATGCTCGATTAACCTGTATTTCCGCAAAAAGCTCTCCCTCAGTCCCCGGTCTTTGCTCCCGGAAATCCAACTGAGCCGTCCCTCCCAAAACCCGTTCCGCTTGTTCTGGGTCACTGACACCGGGGAGTTGCACCAGAATCTGATCATCTCCTACAGTTTGCACCACAGCCTCAGAAACACCCAAACCGTTGACACGGTTTTCGATGACACTCTGAACCCCCTCCAAAACCCGCTCATCAATGCGTGGCACATCATCGGAGGTTTGCAACTGAATTGTGAGTTGAGAACCACCCCGCAAGTCTAGTCCCAGGCGAATAGGAACCCGGACCAAAATAATCAGGGAAGTGATGACCAGGAGTAAGATCAGGAAAAGGAGCGATCGCTGTTTTCGCATACTGAATTCAAAATCAGGGATAACGACTCATTTTATCATTAAAATCCGATCCCACGCCGAACTACCAGGAAAGCCATGGAACTTCACCCCAACTCAACCCAGAAGTCCAGACGCGGAACCCATTAAGCTATACCTGGTGGGATAACATCTTCTGAACCGCCTCCAGAACCTGTTCCGGCTGTACAATCGTCAACCTTTCCAACATCCCGTTATAGGGGGTAGGGATATCCTGGGAGGAAAGCCGCAACACAGGAGCATCAAGTTCATCAAAGAAATTATCATTAATCGAGGCGGTCAGTTCCGCCCCAATTCCCCCGGTTTTCATGCACTCTTCCACAATAATCACACGGTGAGTTTTCCGAATCGACTCGCCAATGGTATTCAGGTCTAAAGGCTTGAGGGAAATTAAATCAATCACCTCTGGGTCAAAACCCTGTTTCACCATAGCCGGAACCGCCTGCATCACATGATGGCGCATCCGAGAGTAGGTAAGAATCGTAACATCTTTACCCGATCGCACAATTTCCGCCTGGTCAATAGGAACCAAATATTCCTCTTCCGGTAGATCTTCCTTGAGGTTATACAGCAGGACGTGCTCAAAGAACAAAACCGGGTTATCATCCCGAATTGCCGATTTGAGTAGACCCTTAGCATTATAGGGCGTAGAACAGGCGACAATTTTTAGACCGGGAACCGCTTGGAAATAGGACTCTAGGCGTTGAGAGTGTTCGGCTCCCAATTGACGACCCACCCCGCCGGGTCCACGAATTACCAAAGGCATTTTAAAGTTACCCCCGGAAGTGTAGCGCAGCATTCCACCATTATTAGCAATTTGGTTGAAAGCCAGCAGCAGGAATCCCATGTTCATCCCTTCGATTATGGGTCGCAGTCCGGTCATAGCGGCACCAACTGCCATCCCTGTGAAACTATTTTCAGCAATGGGGGTATCGAGAACTCGCAGATCCCCATATTTCTTATGCAAGTCTTTGGTCACTTTGTAGGAACCACCATAGTGACCTACATCTTCCCCTAGAACCAATACAGCAGGATCGCGAGCCATTTCTTCGTCAGTGGCTTGACGCAGTGCATTAAAAAGTAGAGTCTGTGCCATGAAGATTATCCGAGTATAGTGGATTAATTATTTTAACCAGGGAAGGCGACACAAATATAGAGTAGGCGCGACTCTGTAGGGGCGGGTGCTAGAGTCGCCATGAGAAAAACCAGCCCACTAAAAGCGATCGCCCTAACCTAACCCTAAACCTAACCCACCATTCCCACCGCCAGTAGGGGCGGGTGCTAGAGCAGCCACGGGAGAAACCAGCCCACTAGCTGCACCCGCCCTAACCTAACCCTAACCCTAACCCACGATTCCCACCGCCAGTAGGGGCGGGTGCTAGAGCAGCCACGGGAGAAACCAGCCCACTAGCTGCACCCGCCCTAACCTAACCCTAAACCTAACCCACGATTCCCACGGCCAGTAGGGGCGGGTGCTAGAGCAGCCACGGGAGAAACCAGCCCACTAGCTGCACCCGCCCTAACCCACGATTCCCACCAGCCCACTGAAAGCGATCGCCCTAACCCACGATTCCCACCAGCCCACTGAAAGCGATCGCCCTAACCCACGATTCCCACCGCCAGTAGGGGCGGGTGCTAGAGCCGCCACGGGAGAAACCAGCCAACTAGCTGCACCCGCCCTAACCCACGATTCCCACCGCCAGTAGGGGCGGGTGCTAGAGCCGCCATTGTCCAAACCAGTCCACTGAAAGCGATCGCCCTAACCTAAACCTAACCGACGATTCCCACTTTAGTTGGGGTTATGGGGCGACTTAGGGGGGATATAGGCGCTTTGTGAGTTCGTCCCCGGTCAACTCAACGGGTAATAGTCGCCAGATTATGGGGAAATCGTGGTAGTATGAACCTCCTCCCAATGGAGACGGTAAAGCTGGAGGGGTTGCTCCTTACCTTTCACTCGAATCGGGGGCATTTTTTCCAGGGGTAAACTATGGTCGCCCAGTTTCTTAAATGTACTTGCAGAAATCATAATTTCTCCGGCTTGGGCGGCACTACAAATGCGGCTAGCCACGTTCATAGTATCACCAATATGGGCGTATTGAATTAATCGATCAGAACCGATATTTCCGGCGGCTACAGGTCCGGTATTTAAGCCTATGTGAATTTGCAAAGGTTCCGCATAATCCTTTGTCCAGCGTTCGTTCATGCGGCGGACAGCCCATTGCATATCAATGGCTGCTTTAACTGCTCTTTCCACATCATCTTTGCGGGCGTAGGGAGCCCCCCAAACCGCTACTAAAGCATCACCGATATATTTTTCTAAGGTTCCTTGATAGGGGAAAACAATATCCTCTACCATGACTTTAAAGTATTCATTCAACATAGATATTACTTGGCGGGGTTCCAGCCGAGAAGACATTTGGGTAAACCGAGTAATATCAGAAAATAAGGCCGTAACTTCAGCTTCGATAATTTCTAGTTTGCCTTCTTCCCGTAGTTTGCGACTCACCGCCGGAGCAAAAAATCGCTCTAGTTTGTTACGCATTACCGCTTCTTCCTGCATTTTTTGGCGCAGTTCGGCGTTGTCTATCGCAATAGCCGCTTGATTGGCTAAAGTGCTTAAAAACTCCACATCTTCATTAGAATAAACATCAGACATCGATAGATTATCTACATATAAAACCCCAATTACTTTATCTCTGGGTTTGAGAGGAACGCACACGGAAGCATGAATAGCCTGGTAAAGAATTGACTCAGAATCCTGAAAACGCTCGTCTACATGGGCATCTGAAGTTAAGATGGCGTTCCCAGTTTCTAGGACTGTATTAGTAATACTTTTACTATAAAAATATTCATCCTCTAACACTTGAGAACGATAACGAACTGCTTTTTCTTCGAGGGCTTTAGTTCTCTTGTTCACCAATAAAATTGCCGCCCGATCAACCCCCATAATTTTAAACAGTAAATCTAGGATTTTATCAAGTAGTTTATTCGTGGATTCTGGGGATGATAATTGTTTGCTAACATCTAATAATATTTTGAGTTTATCTACGGCTCGCAAATGGGTATCGGATGACCGCAGATTAAGAACTGAGTGACCATCTTGTTCTTCGGGTTCCAATAAATCCTGCATCCCAATCATATCTGAACGGGGAGAAAACTGGGTAACTACAGCCGTGGGCGATCGCTCAACGTGGGGGGACTTTTTCGACGAGGTGACACCGGAGGCGACAAATTTTAACACCACCCTCCCTAAGCGGAGTACATCTCCATCTTTCAGTGGACAATTTTGGATCATGGCTTCATTGACAAAGACATGATTACTGCTGTTGCGATCGCTCACAGTTACCCGGTTGTCCTGAACCTCAATCACCGCGTGTTGTCGGGACAGACTCATATCTGTAATACAGATAGTATTATCCCGGCTACGCCCGATGGTATTGACACCGCGCATTAACTCATAAGTGACCGGACTCGATGTATCGGGGTTATAGATTAGATATGGCACGTTCGCTCAAGTTTAGCCCTAAGATAACATAGTGAAGATCGTCCCTGATGTGGTAGCAGAAAGAATTTATCTGGTTAGATGAGACAATTAAGCACCGGATCTTTTTTTCTCCTGACTCTATGTATCTGAAAACGCTACATCTCCGACAGTTTCGCAACTACGAAGCTCAAGACGTGGCGTTTGATGCTCCCAAAACTATTTTAGTGGGCAACAACGCTCAAGGAAAATCCAATCTACTCGAAGCCGTCGAATTGCTGTCTACCCTCAAAAGTCATCGGGTTAACCGCGATCGCGATCTGGTTTTGGACAATCATGCGATCGCCCAAATTACTGCTACCCTTGAGCGTGATAGTGGTACACTTGACCTGGCTTTGACTTTGAGGAGTCAAGGTCGCCGAACAGTTGCTATCAATGGTCAATCGGTCAAACGTCATCTTGATTTTCTCAGTATCCTTAATGTTGTCCAGTTTTCTAGCCTGGATTTGGATCTTGTGCGCGGTGGTCCGGCTGAACGCCGCCACTGGCTTGATCGGCTTCTGATTCAACTAGAACCAGTTTATGCCTATATGTTAGATCAATATAACCAGGTGTTGCGACAACGTAATGCTTTGTTAAAACGGGGACCCATGGCAGGAACTACCCCCGAAGAATTGGCCGTTTGGGATGCTCAATTGGCAGTGGCTGGGGCGCGGGTACTCCGTCGCCGCGATCGCGTTATTGAAAGGCTCGAACCTTTAGCGCGGATGTGGCATCAAAGTATTAGTGGCAGTAGGGAAACCCTCAATATCACCTATCAGCCTAACATTGAACCCCCTTCTAAACAACAACAGAGGTGGTCTCGGTGGGCTCCTGAACAGGTACAACAGGCATTTTTGACCAAAATTAGCACCAGAGCGATCGCCGAACGTTCTCAAGGGTTGACTCTAGTCGGCCCCCACCGTGATGATGTCATTTTTACCATTAACCAAACTCCCGCCCGCCAATATGGATCATCCGGTCAGCAGCGGACTTTGGTTTTAGCCCTCAAGTTGGCGGAATTGCAACTAATTGAGTCCGTCATCGGTGAACCCCCTTTACTTCTGTTGGACGATGTATTAGCAGAACTTGACCCCCATCGCCAAAATCAGCTTCTACAAGCCATCTCTGAGCGATTTCAAACTCTGATTACTACTACCCATTTAGGCGCTTTTGACCATCAGTGGTTGCAACAAAGCCAAATTCTCATGGTTGAACAAGGCAAAATTACTGATTTTTTCTGATTTTGCCAAATTTGATACCACCCAAAATCAAAATTAGCTGCTAACATATCTATCTAATGTTTTGTAGACCACTATTATCATACTGATTCAACATGAAGCGACTTTCTGTATTAGCATCTGCTATGGCGATCGCCGCCACCGTTTCCTTGGCTGCTACTGCGACTACCGCTTGTGTGTTCAGCAGCAAAGGTCAAGCTACTGAAGGGGCTGCAACTACTAAGTTGACCTCTTTCTGGCATAATATCAGCCTTTTTAAATCCGACTATAAAGCGATCGCTGCCATTGCTGGTGTCACTGGGTTGGCTGCCGCTGGTGGGGCTTATGCCTATCGCCGGATGGCTATTTCTACCCAACACCCAGAAGCCCCTGGCGGTTCCCTTGATCTTAATGATGACATCATTACCGAAAATACTGCGATCGAAGCCGAACAGCCCACAGAATCAGAAGTGGTTGCTATCAAATAACTTGACCTCAATTCCAGTTTAGGACAGTACAATTATGGGGTGTGATTTACTCGCACCCCTTTTTCGCGCCCCTCCATCCTTAATCACCTTGCCCCTCAATCAACCCCTTCATAGTGAAGATTATATCTAAGCTAAAAATCCCCGGAAAAGCTCAATATAAAATTATCACTATCCTGGCATTTTTGATATGTTTAATCATGCCATTATTTTTGCCTTATTTCTGGATTTTACCCCCCCAAAAAAGTTGTGATATAACCATTTATATAACCGGAAATATATTACATACAGATATCTTGGTGCCAGTGCCAACCTCAGTATTTGACTGGCATCAGTTTATCGACTTATCAGAAGTTGGGAGACAAACCTCTGGCAATTATCGATATCTAGCCATGGGTTGGGGCGATCGCCAAGTTTACCTAGAATCTCCCACCTTCGCTGATTTGCAATTAACAACCGCCCTGAAAGCATTATTTATACCTACTCCATCAGTTTTGCGAGTTCAAGTATATCAGACCCTCCCAGTAGCACAAGATTTACAACTCCTTAATATCAGTGAGGATAATTACTTAAAATTGGTCGATTTTCTGCAAAATTCCTTTAAACTTGACTCCGCCGGAAATCCCATCAGAATCGGCTATGGTTATGGTATCAGAGACAGTTTTTATGAAGCCAAAGGTGTTTATTCCATTCTCAGACATTGCAATACATGGATAGCAGAAGCATTACGGACCGCCCGGGTGCAAACCCCACGCCAGCCTAGCTTACCCATTTTGCTACTCAACAAAGCTAGAAGCAGTTGTTAAATTACCTACTTCCTAGGATAGATAAAAGTTAAATGTTGTGCCATTAAGATTATCTTTTGGTTAAAACTAGCGGGTATAATTTTGGGGATGCCTTCAAAAATGCCCCCCTAGGGGAGACTTGGCAAAAAAATATTTTGGTTTCATCTCCGAACAACTATATTTTTTCAGGACTCAAGCTATAATTTCCTCAAGACCAGATGCTAGAGAAAGTGGGTGCAAATTTAAGTCGCCGATGACATCAAGGGAAAATCAAATGTCCGACAATGAAAATGGGTCTATATCAGGTGTATATTTGACCGTTAACGATAGCTTATCCAATAATTCTTGTGATTGTTCTGATTATTCAGAAGTGGAACCGACCAACCATCTGCAAGAGGAACTTGCCGAATTACGTCGTCATGTAGTCCAACTGCAACAGGAAAATCACAGTCTGAGGCAAAAATTACAGCAGCAGAAAATTAATGTGATTGCCAATCAGTCCAATTCCATCAATTGTCACCACCTGTTACAGATGGTAATTGATTATGTTCCTCAAGCCGTTTTTTGGAAAGACTGTAACTCTGTTTACTTGGGATGTAACCGTCAATTTGCGGAGAAAGTCGGATTACAAGACCCCAGAGAAATTGTGGGTAAAACTGATGATGATTTACCTTGGACTCCTCAAGAGGCTAAATTGTATCAGGAATTCGATCGCCAAGTTATATCCTCAAAATCGCCTCAAATCAAAGTCAGAGGAACCCGCCACCTAGTCCAAGGTAAAGAAATTCTGGCCGAAACTACCAAAATTCCCCTTGATAATCACCAGGGAAATATAGTTGGAGTGTTGGGAATATTAGATGATATTAGCGATCGCCTACAACAAGAGGAACTACTCAAACAACGACTCGCAGCCATTGAAGCCAGCACCGACGGTATCGCTTTACAAACTGCCGAGGGAGTATTTACCTATGTTAACCGTGCTTATTTAGAAATGTTCGGCTACAGCCAAGCTGAAGATATTTTAGGCAAAACTTGGCAGGAATTATATGCTCCCGATGAGATAGAATATATCCTGCGAGAAGTCTCTCCCGTCTTTGCGGCTGAAAATGAATGGCAAGGAGAACTCCGTAGTCGTCGCCAAGATGGTAGTTTCTTCATCCAGGAGATGTCTCTAACTAAAAGTGTCGCTGGGGTGGTGTGTATTTGCCGTGATGTTACCGAACGCAAACAGGCTGAAGCTACCTTAATGCTTTATAAACAGGCTGTGGAAAGTTCTAGTGATGCGATCGCTATGGCTGATGCACAGTGGAATCACTTTTATCAAAATCCCGCCTTTTCCGAGATGTTTGGGTGTGAAACCCCAGAAGAATTTAACCAAGTATTTGGGGGGATATCTGGCGCTTATACTGACCCGCAAATTCCCCGACAAATTTTTGCTGCCATTAGCCAAGGCAAAAACTGGGTGGGTGAAGTCGAACACCGTGCTAAAAATAACCGTGTCTTTCAGGTGTTACTGCGCGCTAGTGCTATCAAAGATGGTCGGGGTAATATTTTGGGTGCTGTAGCATCTTTAACTGATATTACAGCCCGGAAAAAAGCCGAAGCCAGCCTGCGGGAAATCACCTCCGATCTTCAGGAAGCCCAGGAATTAGCCCATATTGGCAATTGGGAATTGGATATCGACACTGGGGAACTTACTTGGTCTGATGAGGTATTTAGGATTTTGGGCTTAGACCAGACCTTGGGTATACCTTCCGTAGAACAATGTCTGCAATGCTATCACCCCGAAGATAGACCATTGGTTGAGAAAGCCCTAGCAGAAACTCGCAATAATGGAACTACTTGTCAGGCAGAAGCCAGAATTATCAAGGATGAAAACTCAGTTAGCTATGTTCATATTAAGTTTAAGGCAATTTTAAATCACGATAACCAAATTGTCAGCCTGTTTGGGACGATTATGGATATTACTGAGCGGAAACGGGCGGAAATTCGCCTCCAACAACAGACCGAGAAACTAGAAAAAGCCTTAGCTAAACTCAAACGCACCCAAACCCAACTAATTCAGAGTGAGAAAATGTCTGGCTTAGGACAAATGGTCGCGGGGGTGGCTCATGAAATTAATAATCCCGTGGGATTTATTGTTGGTAATGTCTCTCACCTGGAAGAATATACCCAGGATTTACTGTTGGTTATTGAATCCTATCGACAATATTATACAGAACCACCATTGGCAATTACAGAATTAATCGAAGAGATTGATCTCAATTTTTTAATTACTGATATTCCTCAGTTGATTAATTCCATTCAGAATGGCGCTAGAAGGATTCAGGAAATTGTTAACTCCCTGCAAAGTTTTTCCCGATTGAATGAGTCGGCAATTAAGGAAATAGACCTTCATCAGGGGATTGATAGCACTTTGATGGTCTTGAAAAGTCGCCTCAGACCCTTACCGGGAGAGCGGGAAATTGTGGTGATTAAAAATTACGGTTATTTGCCTAAAGTTGAGTGCTATGCTGGCCAGATAAATCAGGTGTTTTTGCATATATTTAATAATGCTATTGATGCCGTAAAAAGCCCCGAATGTCAGCAATCTGCTAAGGAACCTACACTGACAATTACTACTGGTTTAACTAAAAATAACCTGGCATTTATTCGCATTGCTGATAATGGAGTGGGTATACCTGAAGAGTTGCGATCACGCATTTTTGACCCATTCTTTACCACTAAGCCTGTGGGTCAGGGGACTGGGTTGGGTCTGTCCGTTAGCTATCAAATTGTCGTCGATTTGCACAAAGGGAAGTTAAACTGCATATCAGAACCCGGTGTCGGTTCAGAGTTTTGTATTCAGATCCCCATACATAGCCACGAGAACACCTAGCACCTTCACCTAGCACCTTCAGCAATTATAGCCTAGCCGGGGAGTTTGGGCAGTTCCGCATCCCTCCGGCTAATGGCTAGAGTATCTTAAACACGGGCCATTACCCCCAACTTTAACATATTCAGATGCAAAATTGGGTTTTTGATCACATAATCTTCACAATTGCTGTTTATATTTGGTAGATAGTTGTAATGGAGGTCATTCAGTAACCGACTCTGGGGGAACTAAAAGCCTGATGGCTGGTTACCGGACTGTTATGGGAGTGGTTAGTAAAACCCATTGGTCAATACCCTGGGGTCGTGGAGTCGATAATTGGGTGGTTCGGAGTAATATAAATGATTTTCTCAATCCCCCCCTCTCCCTGTTACCTATTCCTGAGCTTCTGTGTTGATGGGATTGTGTGAAATTATCAAACTAGATTTATCGGATTGAATCGGTGTCGCACTATTCCTAGTTAATACACTGTGGGGACAAAATTATGATATTTGATATTTTATGGGTGGAAGAAAACCAGGATTTTAACTCTACTTTAGAGGATGCGATCGCCTTGGAGCAGTTTAATATTATCTGTGCAGAAGGCGGGAACTGGGCGGTGCAAATCGCTAAAGAAATCAAACCGCATCTCATTATCAGTAGTTTAAATTTGAGCGATCGCAATACCTATAGATTTATTCATCGGCTACAGCAGAATCAGAAAACCGCTGATATTCCCGTCATCCTAATTCAATCAGAATCGGCGGTTAGTTCTCGCTCCCTGGGTTTTCAATTGGCACGAAATCATTATGTGACTACTGCGAAAAACGTCAATAATTTGATTAAAACCATCTTTAATGACCTGAGCAGAAAAACCGCATCTCGCTCAATTTTTATGCCCTACGTGGCTTAATCTCATTTCACATAAAAATCTTAATCGGGAAACCGGAAACCGGATCGGCACTTGGTCGGTTAAAATGTAAGGACGGCAACCGGACTTCCTAAATATGACGATTATATTAACTAATGATGATGGAATTGATGCACCTGGAATTAAAGCCTTATCGGCCGCTGTAAAGAGTCCCTGTCTTTGGGTCGCTCCCCGCGATCACCTTTCCGGCTGTGGTCATCAGGTCACCACGGCTACCCCCATTAATATATCACGCCTTTCTCCCACTCATTATGCGATCGCTGGAACTCCTGCCGATTGTGTTCGCCTGGCCATTAGCCATTTATGTCCAGATTTGTCCTGGGTTCTCTCAGGGATTAATGCCGGGGGTAATTTAGGTGTTGATACCTACATATCTGGGACTGTAGCCGCTGTTAGAGAAGCCGCTATACATGGCATTCCGGCTATTGCTATTTCTCAGTATCGAAAAGGCGGTAAACCAGCCGACTGGGAACGCGCGACTCGCCTCACCCAAGCCGTCTTGGAAAACCTGCTTAATCAACCTTGTTTACCGCGCAGTTTCTGGAATGTCAATCTCCCCTATCTACAGCCAGAAGAACCAGACCCGGAAATGGTCTTCTGTACTCCCTCCTGTGACCCGCTTCCGGCTAAATATCAGGTGAATGGGGAACAATACCAATATATCGGAGATTATGGTCAACGCGATCGCACCCCTGGTACAGATGTAGATGTTTGTTTCAGCGGCAAAATTGCTATTAGTCAAATTTTCCTCTAAGCCACAGGGGTTTCTGGTACTCTCAATCTCTCCTGTCTACTATCTGTGACAATTCTTAACACTATTTTTAAGCAAATAGGTTTAAGGTAGAAAATCGGGCGGTATAATCAGCCGTTTCCCCAAGATAATACATCTGCTGTAAAATCTCGTTAACAGATCAAATAAATTTACTATGAGTGTTAATCTAGCCACCCAGTTGCGGGAAGGAACCAAAAAGTCCCACACCATGGCGGAAAATGTGGGTTTTATCAAATGCTTTTTAAGAGGGACAGTTGAGAAAACCTCCTATCGGAAATTAGCCGGGAATCTCTACTTTGTCTATACGGCAATGGAAGAGGAAATGGATCGCCATAAAAATCACCCCGTCCTCTCGAAACTATATTTTCCTGAGTTAAACCGCAAGTCTGCTATTGAGCAGGATTTATTGTTCTACTATGGTAGCAACTGGCGGGAGGAAGTTCAGCCTTCCGAAGCGGCTCAGACTTATGTGGCTAGAATTAGAGAGATTTCTGAGCAAGATCCGGTTTTGTTGATTTCTCACCTGTACACCCGTTATTTGGGAGACCTTTCGGGGGGACAAATCCTGAAAGGTATTGCTCAAACAGCGATGAATTTATCGGACGGTCAAGGAACTCAGTTTTATGAGTTTGACGAAATTCCTGATGAGAAGGAATTTAAGAACAATTACCGTCAGATCATGAATGATTTGCCGATTGACCAGGAAACAGCCGATCGCATTGTGGAGGAAGCTAATGCGGCTTTCGGAATGAACATGAAAATGTTTAATGAACTCGAAGGCAATTTGGTAAAAGCGATCGGAATTATGCTATTTAATAGCTTAACTCGCCGACGCGGTAAAGGTTCCACAGAACTAGCGACCGCTACTGACTCGGTGAACTAACGCCATAAGCAGGGGTGGGGTAAACTCTGAGTTAAACCCCTTCCCCTTTTAAGGCTCGATCGCACTGTTGATACAAGTGCTGTAGACTGCCACCATTGTCTATGATCACATCCGCGCGATCGCATTTTTCGCTCAAAGGCATTTGGCTATCAATTCTAGCTTGGATCTGTGTAGGAGTTAGGGAAGATCCATGTCGCTGGATAAGTCGCTGTTTTTGGGTAGACGGTGAACAGTACACCACCCAAATTTCCGTGACTAAATCAGTCATATTCGCTTCAAATAACAGAGGAATGGCTAAAACCGCCGTAGCTTCTGCTAAATGAGACTGTTTTTCTAGTTCTTGGCGTTTTTCCAGGAAGCGATCGCGCACAAAAGGATGGATTTGGCTTTCTACCCATTGCCTTTCCGTTAAGCTATTAAAGATAATATCCCCCAACTTGCCTCGATTTAAGCTACCATCGGAGTAGAGTAAATCTGAGCCGTAGCGAACCGCCAAAGTATTGAGAACAGGTGAGTTAGGCTCTACCGCTAGGCGAGAATAAATGTCCGCATCCCATATCGGTAGTTTATGGGTAGCAGCCAAATAGTTAGAAACAGTGGTTTTCCCCGTACCAATACCGCCTGTCAAGCCAATTAACCGCATGAGTGAGTCAATCAAATACTACAACTACCACTACAGAAGTGAGAATGGGGTGCGAAAAGGGAGGATCTCATAAACTTGTAACCAGTTAGGGAAGGGGAGCAGATAATTATGAACCCAGTACACCATATGCAGTTAGTGCTGATCCCGGTTTCCTGTGCCAGTTTGATGGTTCTGGATATCCTCTCCATTATACCACAAAACTTTTTCGATATCCGGTATAACAGAGCGATCGCTCAACCAATTGTACCCGAACCCAACAGCACCAACACCATTACCCATCAACAGGGAAACCAGACCAACATCACTGGGGGACAACTTTCGGGAAATGGGAGTAATCTGTTCCACAGTTTTACCCACTTTAACGTAGAATCCGGCGCTGTGGCGAACTTTATTGCCACTCCCGAAATCCAAAACATCCTCACCCGTGTGGTGGGTGGGGATGCTTCCCGCATTAACGGACTTTTGCAGGTCACAGGCGGCGCTTCTAACCTGTTTTTAATCAACCCAGCCGGGATTTTATTCGGTGCGGGTGCGCGGTTAGATGTTCCAGGTTCCTTTACCGCTACTACGGCTTCTGGTATCGGTTTTGGCGATCGCTGGATGAGTGCGATCGGTGCAAATGATTATAGCACCCTAGTCGGCACTCCCAACGCCTTCGCCTTTGGGACTAATCCTGGTAGCATTGTCAACGCCGGAGAACTCGCCGTTACCCAGGGAGAACAAATCACCCTACTGGGGGGAACTGTCATCAATACCGGGTCACTGGTAGCTCCTGGGGGAGAAATTACCATGGCGGCGGTCGAAGGTGAAAATATCCTCCGCATTTCCCAAGCCGGACACCTTCTCAGTTTAGAAGTTAGTCCAGCCGCCTCCCCTGATGGATTATCAACTAATCTTACCCCCCTATCCTTGCCGGAACTACTCACCGGAGGGGACGAAAATTATGCCACCGGAGTCAATATTTTAGCTGATGGTCGCATACAACTAACTGGTTCTAATACCCCCATTACTCCTAATCCTGGAGTTGTGGCTGTGTCGGGAACCATCGACACCGACTCCACTATTTTTAACCATTCCCCCCAGATTAACATTTTTGGCGATCGCATCGGAATTTGGGGTGCGAATATCAGCGCCTCCGCACCAGATAACGGCGGTACAATTAGAATTGGAGGTGATTACCTCGGACAGGGTACTGTTCCTAATGCCATCTATACCCTCATCGATGATAATTCTACCCTAGCAGCCAACGCCACCACTAACGGAGATGGCGGCAGGATTATTATTTGGTCTGACGGACATACCCAATTTTCCGGCAATATTTCCGCACAAGGACAACACCAGGGAGGGTTTGTAGAAATCTCCGGTCTCGAAACTCTCAGCGTTGATGGTAGTGTCAATTTGCGCGGCGGAGATGGTAACTTAGGAACCCTACTTTTAGACCCTTTAAATATCAGGATTGTAGACTCCGAAGCCTCTCCCAATAATAATATCGACTTTGATGGTGTAGTCACCGCTGACCAAGGACCAGCAGAATATACCCTCTCCCAAACTACCTTGGAAAATTTAGCCGCTGATGCTGATATTACTCTGGAAGCACGAAATGATATTCGCATCGACCAGTTATCTAACCAAAAACTCGACTTGAGAACTACCACCGGAACCGTGACTTTCCGCGCTGATGCTAACGGAGATGGTCAGGGTTCTTTTATCATGCACAGTGGCGATACTATCTTAACTAGAGGTGGTAATCTCAATATTTTTGGTGTCAATATTGCTACCGGGAATATTAGAACCAGTGGCGGAGATGTTAATCTAACTGCTAGTGGTATTGGTCAGATTAATACCGGGGTTATATCTACTGCTAATAGTGATAATATGGGCGGTGATATTACTCTCCGTAGTAGCCAGGGTTCAATTACTACTAATAATCTGCAAACCGACGGGAGATTTTCCGGCGGGAATATTACTATTAATAGTGGTCGGCAAATTTTCACCGGTCCCCTATCTTCCCAGGCGACTGATACAACCGGAGTCGGGGGAAATATCCAACTAGAAGCCAGTCGGGAGATTTTTTTAGAGGGTATCAATACTTCTGGCTTTCGGGGTGGTGGTGATGTGTCTATTATTAGCCAGGGTAGTCGGATTATTATGGATGATACTAATAATCGGACGAGACCATCTCGGATTATTACCTCCTCCGTTAGGGGTGAGGGAGGCGATGTCTTGATTACCACTAGCGAGAGTATTGATTTAGGTGCGATCGACTCGCGCGGACGGCAATCTGGTGGTAATATTACTTTGGATGCTGGTATAGAAATTAGTGTGGGTGCTATCTCCACCGGGGTTTGGGATGGTCTACTATCTCCTGATACTACAGGGGGTAATATTATGTTGACGGGAGATACTATTAATCTTAATGGTGGTCTTTCCGGGAGTGGGTCTCTATTATTACAACCTGCTTCACCAACCCAAGATATTAGGTTAGGTAGAAACTCGGGACTCTCTGCTAACTCTTCGCCAACAGGAGACCCTTTATCTCTGAATTTTAACAGCTTGGAATTGTCACAAATTACTAGGGGGTTTTCCGAGATTATTATTGGTAGGTCTGATTCTCAGGGGACTATTTATATTGAGGGAGATCTCAGGTTTCAAGACCCCGTGATGATGCGATCGCCTCAAGGTAGAATTATCGCCACTGGTGATGAAAGTTTACCCACCATTAGAGGTGTAGGGAATTCTAGCTTAACCTTACAGGCGGAAAATGAGATTATTCTCGGAAATCTCGTGACAGAAGGCGGAGATATTCGCGTAGTTAGTCAATCGGATATCATCCAAATAGAAGGAATCCACACCCTCCAAAATGGGTCTAATCAAGGCAATATTTTATTACGAGGTTCCGAAATTAATTTAGTCGGCGGTTCTAATTCAGTTCGTGGTAGCGGTTCTTTAGGATTAGAACCCAGCAATTCCGGTCAAATAATGACTTTGGGAAGTGAGGAAAATACCACTGGTTTAGATATCAAGTTATCAGATATAGACGCTTTAGCGCCGGGGTTTGAAAGGATTATTATTGGTAGTCCTGATGGAAATAGTATCATAGAAATAGCCCAAGATATCACCTTTACCAGTCCCGTTTTATTACAATCTTCCGGTGATTTAGGTCAAATTCTAGCGGCGGGAAATATTACCGGAATTGGTGATGCTTCCATCTCCTTACAAGCTGATGGTGATATTCGCATTCGTGACATTAATACCAGTGGCTTAAATATAGACATTAATAGTGCTAGAGGTGAGGTTATTACCGGGAATTTGCAGTCGGGAGGTAATATTAATATACGGTCTCAAGGGAATATTCAGACCGGAGAACTTCGCTCTAATGCAAGTTTAGATAATCTGGCTTTTCGGACAATTGACCTCAGCAGTCAGCGGGGACAAATTACAGTTGATGGCAATATTTTGGGGGATGCAACCTTTTTAAGTCTCGTAGGTCGGGATGATATCCAAACCGGAAATATCACCGCCGGACGTGGTATGAGTTTAAATAGCGATCGCGGAACCATTACCACCGGAAATCTGCAAATAGCATCCCCTGATAGCCTCGACAGTAGCATTAATATCACCGCCTTGGGAAATATTAACACAGGTGATATCAGCACCGCTACAGACGCAGGAACAGGCGCAAATATTACCATTACTAGCAGCCAAGGAGGAGTGCAAAGCCGTAATCTTAACACCTCCGGTTCCACCGCCGGAGGGTCTATAGAAGTACAAGCACCAGACAACATTTTTCTAGGTGCTATTAACACCAATTCCTCCCAGGGAAATGCGGGTTCCGTCCGGCTAACTAGCGATAATGATATTCAAGTATCCCTAATTAATACAGAAGCCGAATTGCGGGGAGGTTCCCTAATAATTGACACCTCTCGATTTTTCCGAGTTACAGATACCTTTGAAGCCATGAATGGTGTAGAAGCCAGTATCTCTACTATCGGTTCAACAAGTAGCGGGACAATTAGATTACCCGCTTTTTCCACCCCTCTAGTTATTGGTGATTCTAGTCAAAATGGGACGGCTGGAGCCATTACTGATGGTCAATTAACCGCTGGTGCAGATACTACAATTATCGGCAATAATTTTGAGCCTAACTCAATTAGACAAACCCCCATTAACCAAACCATTACAACCGAGAATGAAAATTTATCTGATGTAGAAACCACCGCATCTTCTGTTTCTAGTATCCCCGAAAATTTAAGTAACAATAACTCTAACGCCTCCGACAGTGATCAGAATATCTCCGGTAATTCCAATCATGATGCAGAGTCACCCCTAATTAATTCCAACACCGAAGCCAACCCCGACATAGACCGGGCTGGAGACCTCGTAATTCAGGTAGAACCAACCACCGTACCTACTGACCAAATGGCTCGTTCTCCCTTAGTTTCCTCCGTGTTGCAAATTGATTTATTCCGAGGTCGTGAATTTATCAACTATTTCGGCAATAATCTCAATAAAAACACCGTTGATGACCAAAGTATCCGTCAAACCCTCAGCGATATTGTCCGTATCACCAACTACAAACCCGCGATTATTTATGTATCCATACAACCCCAGCAACTAGAATTAAGATTACTTTTACCCAATGGGGAACCAGTCTTTAAAAGCGTTGCAGTTAATCGTGAGGAACTCCTACAAGTAGCGCGGGAATTTAGCCATCAAATTCGCACCCCCCAAAATTTCCAAGATACTCAGTATAAAGAATCAGGACAACAATTATATAATTGGTTAATTGAACCCATCAAACAGGAGTTAGAAAAACATGGCATTGATATCCTAATTTTCTCAATGGATGCTGGTTTGCGTACCCTCCCCCTAGCCGCATTATATGACGGGGAACAGTTCCTAATAGAACACTATAGCCTCAGTCTGATTCCTAGCCTCAGCCTCACTGATACCAGTTATGTTAACCTGCAAAATGCTAGAGTTTTGGCTATGGGTGCTTCTGAGTTTCCTAATTCTCACCTACAACCTTTACCAGCAGTTCCCCTAGAATTAGATTTAATTGTTGGTGAAAAAATGTGGCCGGGTAAGTCCTTTTTAAATGAAGAATTTACCATAGCTAATCTTAAATACCAAAGGGAACAGGCGGAATATCAAATTATTCATTTAGCGACTCATGGAGAATTTGTGTCCGGGGGTGCTGACCGTTCTTATATCCAATTTTGGGACCAAAAGTTATGGTTAAATCAACTGCGAGAGTTACGACTAAATCAACCTCCGGTAGAATTATTGGTATTGAGTGCTTGTACTACGGCTGTGGGGGATGAAAAAGCGGAATTGGGATTTGCTGGACTAGCTGTTCAAGCTGGGGTGAAGTCGGCTATGGCAAGTTTATGGTATGTTAGTGATGCGGGAACTTTGGGATTAATGACGACATTCTATAATGCTCTAACTGCTACTCCCATTAAAGCAGAAGCCCTCCGACAGTCTCAATTGGCGATGTTAAACGGTCAGGTACGTTTAGAAAATGGCTACCTACTTAGTGAGGCTAACATCAGCACTCGTCGCGGCGCGATATCGACTCCAGTCCCCCAAGAATTAGCCAGACAAAACCCGGTTGATTTATCTCATCCTTTTTACTGGGCTGGGTTTACTCTTATTGGTAGCCCTTGGTAATAATATATAGTAGGCTGCATCAGAACAGCCCACACCGATAAAAACCGGATAACTGACGCACCAGCTATAATCATCGCCTTTTGGTTAAATTTAATAAGTAGCCTAGAATACAGACATCAACTCAAAACTATATTAGCTATGCCTAAGTCAAAAAGCGATCGCATTAATCCCAAAAATCTCGACCCAGAACTTTATGAGCGTCTGAAAGCAGAGTCCAAAGCACCCTATCGAGGACTGCGACAGTTTATATATGTATCCTTCGCCGCCTCTGGATTAATTGGGGCGGTAGTATTTTTGGCTCAACTCCTGTCAGGAAGGGATGTAGCCACCGCCTTACCCAACTTTGCGCTTCAGGTGGGGGTCGTAGCCTTAATGGTGTGGCTGTTTCGCCTGGAGCAGCGATCGCCCAAATCCAAGTAACAAAACTTCATGTCCCTAAACAAAAATACATATTTCGCAAACAACCGACAAAAAAATAAAGAAAATATTACGAAATTTGAGATTTTGTTATGGTACCTGTCATAATAATAACATAAGCTCAATTGGGGTCAGCCCAAATAAAGGCCCTAAATATAAATACCCGTTTTCGTTCAATTGGGGTCAGCCATAGCAGGAACCAAGGACTAAAGCAGGTATTAACCCATGGTTGAGCTGCTCAAGCACTTGTTAACTCCTGTTTCTGATAAAGACCCTAAACATATCAAATCCAAAGCCAGCTACCCAATTGGGTAGCTGGCTATTTTAACCCCCACAGGTCTAGGGAGAGTGAAACCCGCCCCTAGAGAGGGCTACTCACCAAATAGGGAGAGTTAATCGCCTGAACCTTCCCGGCGTTGACTAAAGCCTGATAGACAAATGCTGCTACATCGGCGCGGGTGGCCACACGATTGGGATTGAGTTGGCTTTGGTTAGGATAGTTAACCACCAAATTTCCGGTTGTGGCTCCCGCAACAGAGGGAAGCGCCCAAGCCGGGATCTCGCCCGCATCTTGATAGATGGAGAGGACATCGAGATTGTCCGACTGGTAGCCAAGTCCTTGAGCCAAACCCACAATGCTTTGAATGCGGGTAATGGGGTCATTGGGTCGAAACTGACCGTCAGGAAATCCGGAAATAAACCCACCTTGATAGGCGGATTGAATGGCTTGATAACCCCAGAAGGTGCTGGGAACATCAGGGAATTGAGATCCTGATTGTTGGGCGGCGGGGGTAAAAGCATTTTTGACGATCGCCGCAAACTGTACCCTGGTGACTGGCTCATCAGGACGGAAAGAACCATCCTCAAATCCTGACATAATCCCCAGGCTAACTAATGCTTCCATATAGGACTGCGCCCAATGTCCTTGTAGGTCAGAAATAGTGCCAACTTCCAGACCCAAGTTAGGGGGGGTCACAGCCGCCAGTACATATTCAACGAGTCCATAAATGCGGCTTTCGTCGATTTCATTACCTACTGCAGAGATGCTGTTACCTCGGGTGGCATTATATAAATCGTAGCGCTGGTTATTGCGGATCAGGTTCTGACCCGGATCCCCTGCTGTTCCTAGGTTGGGTTGTGCAGTAGCGATCGCCACAATACCATCACGCTGATTATTTTCGATCAAGTTATTGCGTAAAATCGGTTTAGCCGTATGGGAAATCATCACCCCGTCCCGGTTGTCCACAATCTGGTTTTCCACAATTTTCGGGGCGGAATCATCATTAATCGAAATACCAAAACCAGTATTTTGAAAGAGATTTCCCCTAATTAGTCCACCACCAGAACGAGCCACCGAAATACCATTACCATCATTTTGGGCAAAAATATTGTTAGTAATGGTGGCGTTACCTTCAGCACTGATAAAAACCCCATCCCGTTTGCTATTGACAAAGGTTGAGTTACTGATGGTCGGGTTAGACGATTCAACCCATATCCCAGTCCCTCTGGTGTTGGGGTTGGTAATGGTCACTCCCAAAATTTGAGGGTCTCCCAAGGTTCTGATAGTCGCATTTTGACGAGCCAGACTGGGACTGACAAAATTACCCCCACCAATAATCAGCACATTCCGACCATTATTAGACTGATCACCCAGTAGGATAACCCCTGGTTGGATGTTAATCGGAAATGCCTCCCCCGTGTCTGGGCTATAGGTTCCCGGAGCCAACTTAATAGTCGTGCCGGCGGTAGCCCTGGACATAGCATAAGTGATGGTACGGAAAGGAGCCGCTTGAGAACCGGTTACCGTGTCGTTATCCGTTCCCGTGGAGGAGTTAACGTAGATGATTTGGGCTTGTACTAGGTATTCTGGGGAGTTTTGGGAGGTTGGTAATTCATTGGCGATCGCTTTAGGAGTTATGGCTAAATCGGCGATCGCAGCTAGTACCAACGGCGTAGCTAGTAAACTCATACCCCGCCGCCAAAACCCAAAAGCCTTCGGGCTGGGTGTATGATCGCCGTAGGGAGTTTTGCTGGTGAGAAAATACTTATCTTTCATGTAATCGACTTAATATTGGGGATTTATATGCAACCATAGCCAGGTAACTCGAATCGGAAAACCGATATAAAGTTCCATATACCTAGGCACTGGGGACAAAATTTTGAACATCTCTGAGAATTTTAGCTGATGCCGACAACAACTGAGGAAATCGGGGACTTTTATTTTAACTTCCTCAAAGCCGCTATCCCCCAACTGATAGGGATTTAACCATTTTCTCGAAATTTATGGAGGCGATCGGCCAATTTAGGCAAAAATTTTTGGAACCATCTGCCAACCCCCTCCGTCATTTTTGTAAGTATCAGCGCTCTACTTGGCCCATTACTGACCGTGCGATCCAAAATAAGCCCCAGGGCATAACCAACTTGCCCTACTTAAAAGGAGACAGTTGGCCATTTCTTAGAACCCAAGCAATTACAAACCTCAAAAATGTAGTGTTTGTAACTGTTCGTGTATCGGGTGTTTAGAGGAGTTTCTAGTTAAAATTGGTTCAGCCATTGCCAGGGTAACGATTATCTGTTAAGCTAGTTGTGATTTTTTGCGATCTCCCTATAATGTTGGAGGAATTCTCTTAAATCATAGTTTGAGCGGTAATATCGGCAAAAAACCCCATCTAGTTCTAACAGACTTTTCCCGTCTTTTCCTATCACAAATAGGGAAAGAGATTCCGGGTTTTGCTGGCATGGTTCAGGAATACTAAGTGTCAAAACTGGTTTGCCAAATCATCAGCTTTAGCCAAATTACCGTAAAATTACCCTAAATTTATCGGCAAACCTACCGAATATCCAGACTGCTATTGTAGAATCCCAATTGTCGAAAATTATTCATTTGTCCAACATTCGTGAGGAGCACTTATGTCACAGGTAGTTGACCCCACCGAGTTTCAAGTCATTTTTACAGCCAACGGAGCCGTTATAGTTGGTAATCCCAACCAATCTAACCGCATTCGGGGAACCGCAGATGCTATTCGCATGCAGGGTGGCGATCTCGCAGATACCCTAACCGCTGGTGACAACCCCAACATGGTTATCTACGGCTTCGGCGGTAATGACTCAATAATTGGTGGCGAAGGCGACAACGAACTATATGGTAACCAAGGAAACGACACCATCTATGGCATAGCAGGTAATAACCTAATCTATGGCGGTCAAGGTGATGACCTAATCTATGGTGGTGATGGTAATAACAGCCTATCCGGTGACAAAGGTAACGATACCCTAGTCGGCGGTACTGGTAATGACATCATACGTGGTGGTGATGGAGAAGATTTAATCTATGGTGGCGGTGGTAATAACCTACTATTTGGGGAAAAAGGCAACGATACCATCATAGGTGGCCCCGGTAATGACACCATATACGGTGGTCAAGGTGATGACCTCATCCAGGGTGGCGATGGTAATGACTTCCTAGCCGGCGACAAAGGCAACGACACCCTAACAGGTGGTGCTGGTGCTGATACCTTTGCTATCACTGCTAATGCTAACCTAACCCGTGATGTCATTACCGACTTCAATAGTGCCGAGGGAGACATAATTGCCCTACGCGCTGGTGCCGGATATGACTTAAACTCCTTCCAGACTGTAGCCACTGCCGCAGACGCTGGTGGGTTAAGCGGTTTAGTGTACATCCAAAGCACAGGCGTTTTACTATTCAACGGCGAAGAAATAGCCGAATTCTTCGGTACTCCAGATATTACAGCTTCCGATTTCGAGCTATTCTAAGGTTAAAATCCTTGGCGTAGGAGTTAAGTCGTATTGCTTCCATTTTGGGAATAGCAGATTGCTCCTCGATTCTCAATAGTAATTTGTTTAACAGTAGGGTTAGTAATAACCCTACTTTTTTTATGGCATTAATCACACAGCCTATAGCCGAAGGTATCAGGCAATCAATAGCAAAACTATTGGACTGTTTTCCGGATGAATGGCCTCTCGCCTAGAGAATAGGAGTAGTTTGATCTAATGCTGAAAATTTCTGCACATGAGATTGAGGACATGACCTGATCAGATACCTGATCAAATATTCTCAAGCCCGAGGCCATCTAACCATTAATACCCTTTTCAGCCTTTTTAACACCTAATTACTCAATGGATAGTTTGACCTAAGCCATGAGCCTTTGTAAAAGGAAAGTCCCTAACTATGTCACAGTTTATTGAAACCCCTCAAATTGAAGAATTGCCCGACGGAAGTTTAATCTTTCGAGGGGCTACCGACCAGGAAAATTTTTTTGCTGGAGAGTCCGGTGATGATATCATTACCGGCGGGGATAGTGACGACACTTTGTATGGTGGCCTTGGCAATGACACTATTGATGGTCGTGGTGGTAATGACCTGATTTTGGGAGAAGAGGGACATGATTCCCTTATCGGTGGTTCTGGTGATGATACTATCTATGGCGGCGAAGGAAACGATACCATCGACGGCCAAGAAGGTAATGATGTCTTATTTGGAAACCAGGGTCAGGATCTAATTTATGGTGGTCCTGGTGACGATACTATTTATGGCGGTCAGGATAACGACACCATCGATGGCGGTGAAGGCAATGATATAATCTAGGGAAACAAGGGTGATGACCTGATTTTTGGTGGTCCCGGTAACGATACTATTTATGGCGGTCAGGATAACGATACTATCTATGGCGGCGAAGGTGATGATCTCCTGTTTGGGGATAAGGGTGATGATCTCATCTTTGGTAATGCGGGCAGAAATACCCTTTATGGTGGCGAGGGTAATGATACTCTTTACGCGGGAGATGATGGGAATTTACTTTTTGGAAACCAAGGGGATGATCTTCTAATTGGTGGTGCTGGTAACGACAGTATGTATGCAGGTCAGGGTAATGATACTGTCTTGGCGGAAGCTGGAGATAATACCATCTTTGGGGATATTGGAAATGACAGCATTGTGGGTGGGTCTGGCAATGATTTGATGTTCGGTAATCAGGATGATGATACCATCATAGCTGGTTCTGGAAATAATACACTTTACGGCGGTCAAGGTAATGACCTTCTAATTGCGGGTGATGGCAATGATATTCTACACGGTGATCAAGGTAATGATACCTTGATTGGTAGTGCGGGTTCTGATACCTTTGTTTTCTCTTATTTTGGTGAGGAAAATGCGGATACATTGCTGAACTTTAACCCAGACCAAGACCAAATTCATCTGTCGGGTTCGGCATTTACGGCTTTAGGTGATAGCTTGGAAATGGGAGAATTTACGACTATCGAGAACTTTATTCCGGGTCAAACTCCCACCCAAGGTGCTAACTTAATCTACGACTCTAATAATGGTCAGTTCTATTATATTGATGAACAGGGCAATATTTCCAGGGTCGCTAATTTGGGAGTTAACTTAGGTTTGAGTGATGATAATTTTGAAATTATCTAACCTCGGTGGTTGGCTTGCTTAAACCTCAGTTAAGATGGGTTGATAAATCCATCTTTTATTTTTGGTAAATTGACGATTAAAGATTAATGTATTTATGTCAGTAGCTTCGGGTTTAGAACTAAAACGACAAGTTGCCCAACAATTGATGGCAATGGGTTTAATTTGTCAGCAAAATGGGGATTGGGAAGAGGCAATATCACTTTATCAACAAGCGATATCAGAAGCACCTAATTGGTCGGATCTATATTATTATCTGGGTTTGGCACAGTATAAACAGGGTGATTTATCGGAGGCTATTTTTTGTTATCAACAGGGTATTTTAACGGCTAATAATAACCCGAATTCTGCCAATATCAGCATTTGTAATATTCATTATAACCTGGGTGTTTGCTTACAGGATTTGGGTCAAGTTGACCAGGCAATTGAAAGTTATAAACAGGGAATTTTAATTAATCCTAAACTTATCAACTCTTATAATAATTTGGGATGTTTGCTTATCCAAAAAGGAGAGTGTGAAGAAGCCGCGAGAGTTTTAGAATCTGCTATTAATGAATGTGAGGAAGATGAAGTTATTTATATTAATTTGGCTCAAGCATTCTTGGGTTTAGAACAACCAGAAAAAGCTATGCTGGTTTGCCAAAAAGCGATTGCAATACAGCCGGAGAAAAGCACGGGCTACTATCATCTGGCTTGTGCATTACAAAGGTTGGGTAAACATCAGCAAGCTCTGGAATATTTGGAAAAAGTATTAAGGTTAAATCCTGAGTTTAAGTCGGCTTTATATCATCAAATTGATAGCTTAATTGAGAGGGGTCATATTCAAGAAGCGATCGCTCATTTACAAAGGATAGTTACTGATGATAATCCTTGGATTAATCATTATTGTAATCAATCGGAAAAACTTACCCCTAACAATGAGTGGGAAAATGCTAAAGCAGCTTGTGGTAGTTTTTTGCGTGCTTTAAAACAACCGGATATTTCCACTAAAGTTATAGATTATTTTGCCCAAATTCATGTTCATTTGGGTAATGTTATGGTAGAATATGGGGAACCGAAAAAAGGCGAATATCATTATCATAAAGCACTTTTAGCGAATCCTAAATCTAGCTTAATTTATCTACGGCTAGGATATTGTCTCAGTCAACAAGGTAGAGAAAATGCCGCGAAAATTATTTATCAAATTGCTGGGCTAAATTCTACGACAGATGCGGCTAATTTACCAGTAATTAAAGATAAATCAAATCCTGGAATAATTGAGGGCGAAAAAAAATGTGATGGTCTCAATTGTCGCCCCTGTCTTGACCAAATTATTAAATCGTTTAATCCTCGGAGTCTGGGGTCAGAAATATATCAACTAAATTTTGATAAAACATTAATTCAAAACTCGCCATATCAGTCTGTGGATATCCTCAATAATGGCAGAGTTTGGGTAGCACCCCAAAAAAATGAATGGATGATTTGTAATGCGATCGCTGTTTGGGATGATCAGGATCAGTTTGTCCCTAAATTATCTCGGAATTATCCGGGTCAATTACCCAACTGTCAGAATTATCACCCTCATAAATCTTTGAAAATTGCGGAACTTCCGCCCTCAGAATTCGTCGAAGGAACCGTAGCCGTTTTATCTGGCTTATCGGGACACATATACTTTCATTGGATGGTAGATATTTTACCCAGATTTGACATTCTGATCAATCAAGGGTATAATATCTCTCAGATAGACTTGTTTTTGGTTAACAGTTATCAACAACCATTTCAGAAAGAAACCCTGATTAAATTAGGTGTTCCTCTGTCCAAAATTATCGAAAGCGATCGCTATCCCCATATTAAAGCAGAAAGGTTGATTATTCCATCATTTCCCGATGCTTTGGGGTGGCTATCTTCCCAGTCTTTAAAGTTTCATCGTCAGCATTTTTTACCAGCCGTTAAAACTGCCAAGTCTAACTTACCATCTCGCCTTTATATAAGTCGAAATCAAGCAAGTTATCGGCAAGTATTAAATGAAAGTGAGATTATTAACTATCTGGAAAAATATGATTTTATCCCCATCAATTTGGAATCCCTGACCCTCGAAAAACAAGTGTCATTGTTTGCTAATGCTGAGGCAATTATTGCCCCCCACGGTAGCGGTTTAACTAATTTGATTTTTTGCGAACCAGGGACAAAAATAATTGAGTTAATTTCCCCCCATTATATCCGTCATTATTACTGGGTAATTAGCCAACAATTGGGGTTGCACCACTATTACATTAAGGGAGAGGGATTTGACTGCTATCCTATCCGAAAACTGATGTATCCTAACCCTCTGACGGAAGATATTTTGATTTCTCAAACTTCTCTTACCAAAATAATAGATATTCTCGGGATTACCAAATCTAAAACTATGGTTTCTTTTTCTCCCACCCCTATTCGTCAGCTTCCTCAGACTCCAGGTATCAACCAAAACGGATACCATAAAACTGGGGAATTGGACTCACTTAATCAACGGTCTGAGTCTATGTTATATTCCTCATCAACTGTACCCCAAAAGCCTGATAAAGTCAATAGTAGCTTATGGAGTTCTCCAGATGATTTAGAAGTTTATTTACAAGGGGCAGAATCCCTATATAATCAAGGGCATTATCAACAAGCAGCCGAGGCTTGTAAACGGGTAATATCTCAGCGTCCAGATGCCCGTAGTTATAAACTATTAGGTAATGTGAGACAAGCGCAAGGACAGGTTGAAGAAGCTAAACGCTGGTATGCGAAGGCGATTCAACTGCAACCTAATTTTGCGGAAGCATTTACGAATTTGGGGACTATTTACGCGCAGCAAAAACAATGGCAAGAAGCGATCGCCTGTTACCAAAAAGCGATATCCTTGCAGCCGAAACTGGGGGCGGCTTATCGGAATTTAGCTAGGGCGTGGACGCAGTTAGGAAAAACTACAGAAGCGACAGAATGTTGGTATCATGCTTATTCCATAGATCCGGAACTTATCTCAGCGGAAGAACATCTAAATCTAGCCACTAACCTCATGGAAATGGGGCTAATAACACAGGCGGTTTCATCCTATTGTCATGCTATCGAAGCTGACCCTAATTCTCAGGAGGCTTATCGTCATTTAGGGGAAGCAATTAAACGTCACCAAAAACTAGATTATCATGATTTAGAATATCAAGAAAAGTTGACGATACAGGCGACTGGAAGCATCAAGAATCAGTCTGCCAAGCGGCGGCGGATGCGATTAGCCTCTGATGCTTCTGTTGACTTGGGAGATAACCCCAAAAATCAAGGTTTTTTCGCAAAAGTTAAAGGTTGGTTTTCCGGAGGAAAGGAAGGTTATCAGTTAAAGTCTGCTAACCCTAATTATCCCAGACAGCCAGAACCAGATCAGATTTATAATGATTTGTCTTTGGAACCGACTTTCCGGGAACCTTATCAACGTTTTTCTGATATCTGGATGGGCAATGAAACGCCAGAAATTAAGGATTTTTTGGCTGACCAAAGTTTGAGAATTGATGATTATTTACAAAGGGCAGAAGCGGCGGCTAAATTAGGTAATTTACCGGAAGCATTTAACCAGTGTAACAATGCTTTGAAATTACAGCCTAATTTACCAGAAGCCTATAAGATTTTAGGACAAATTGAACAGGCGCAGATTCATCGGGAAGCTGCCCAGACTTTCTATGAAAAGGCGATTAGTTTGGGTTTGCATGATGCGGAAGTTTATCTGAATTTAGGGAGTTTATACGCTTATCATCAACAGTGGGAGAAGGCTATTGTATGTTATCATAAATCCTTGGATTTGCAGCCTAAATCTGCTATGGCTTATTGGAATTTAGCGAAGATTTGGCGGCGGCTGGGTAAAAATGTAGAGATGATTGACTGCTTATATGAGGCTTATTGTTTGGAACCTAATAAGGTGAAGGCTGAGGCACATTTACAGTTAGGAAATAATCTGCTAAAATATGGGCAGAAAACTCAGGCGATCGCCTGTTATCAAAGAGCAATTGAACGGGATGGAAATTTAACTCTAGCCCGCCAGAAACTCCTGGAATTAGAGCGATTAGAGACTACTGCGCCTATGGCAGATCCGCCGGATATTCAACTCAATAGTAAAGCGGAAGTTGCCGATATTTACGAGGTTGAATTAAAAGAGAATAACTCGGATGTAAATGTTCCTGATATTGATGGTGAAATTAAACGGGCAGAATCTCATATAATGGCTAAGGAATTTGCGGAGGCGATCGCAGTTTGTGAACAGCTATTAACTAGGGAAACAGATAATCCCAGAATTTACAAAATTTGGGGTAATGCCCTCCAAGGCTTAGGACAAATTCAGGAGGCGCGAGAAAAGTATAATCAAGCGCTGGCAATTGACCCTAATTTTGCTGAGGTTCATGCTAATTTAGGCAGTCTCTACGCCCGTGAAAAAGCCCTAGAAGAGGCGATAAATTGCTATCAGCGTGCTATTGCCATTAAGCCGAATTTAGCGGCTACACACCGCAATTTAGCCCGGATTTGGAAGCAGTTAGGGAAGGTGGAAGAATGGGCAAAATCTTGGAATCAAGCCCTAGCTTTGGAACCGGAAGGGGGTTCAGCTAAGGAGGATATTTATTTAGGTCATGCTTTGATTGAACAGGGAGATTTGCCAGGGGCAATTACCTGTTATCAGCGGGCGATTAAAGCTGAAAAATGTTCGGTAGAATTGTATGGACATTGTGGCGAAATTTTGATTTCACAAAAACGCTGGCAAGAAGCTATTAATGTTTATCGTCAAGGTGTGGAAAATTACCCCAACCAATCAGATTTTTATGGTAAGTTGGGTCAAGTATTGGTGGAGATGGATAAATGGGATGATGGGATTTTGTTCTATCAAAAAGCTGTGAAAATGAATCCTGAGTTGGTGTGGGCTTATTATGATTTGGCTGATATCTTCTTTGAGAAGGGGGAATTTGAATCGGCAATTTCCTACTATCAAAAAGTTGTGGAATTGGAACCACACAACTGGGAAGCATATCATAGTTTAGGTGATGCTTATCAGCAACAGGGTTTAGTTGATGAAGCGGTGGAGGCTTATCAAAAGGCGATCGCCTTAAAGGATCAGGAATAATGGATGATTATTATGTTTGATGTATGGTGGCGGGGGGAAAGTTGTTAATGATGATGATCATCTTTTGGGGGAACAGGATCATAGCCGCCTGGGTGAAGGGGATGACAGCGCAAAATACGAGCGATCGCCATCCATCCACCCCGAAAAATGCCAAAGCGATCTATTGCTTCCATAGCATATTCTGAACAAGTGGGATAAAAGCGGCAAGCGGGAGGAAGCACCGGAGAAATCAATGACTTATAACCCTTAATCAAACCAATTAATATCTGTTTCATCTCAACTATCCAACATGACAACTTGGGGAGCTAATACCATAGTATCCTGTTCTTGAATAATGCGTCCAATACCGAGAAACTGACCGGATTGGTCATCTACCCGTAACACGGCATCGACATTTCCCGCGACGGGAACCCGCTGTCCGTGACACCAACGTTTTGCATCTTCGGAACCTAGGGCGATCGCCTGTAAATGAGTCAAAGCCAGAGAGGGGTCAAGGGGTTTAAACTTTTCCCGCTTGACCAGATCTTCCAACTCTTCGATAGTCAAACTATTTGCCAAGCTAAACCCACTGGACTGTAGGCGAACTAAACCCGCGAGAGTCCCCCCGGTGTTCAGACGTTCCCCCAAATCCCTAGCAATAGAACGGATATAAGTTCCCGGACCACAGGCGATCGCCAATTCCACCTCTGGAAACTCCCCAGATCGCCAACTCAAAACATCCAACCCAAACACCTCCACCGTCCGGGTGGGAACTTCCACCACCTCACCCCGTCTGGCTCTCTCATATAAGCGCTTCCCCCCCACATGAATAGCACTATAATAGGGTGGCTTTTGCTCAATTTTACCGATAAATTCAGGCAACAGGGCGGCGATATGTTCCAGTTGCAAATGAGAAGCCGATCGCACCTGTAAAGTTTCCCCCTCCAGGTCATCGGTGGCGGTGGTAATTCCAAAGCGAATCACTCCCCGATAGGCTTTCTCAGAGGACAGAAATTGCAGCAGGCGGGTAGCCCTTCCCAATGCAATAGGTAGCACCCCAGTCGCGGCCGGATCAAGGGTTCCTGCGTGTCCTACCCGCTTTAGGTGTAACATACGCCGAACCCTTGCCACACAGTCATGGGAAGTCCACTCCTGTGGCTTATTCAAATTAAGGAACCCCTGCAAATCGGCCATCAATCTTAAATAGTGATCTGATCAATTGCGGTAAAATCGGCGGAAGTGAGATTATCCACACCAACCACAATAGCCACAAAAGCGCGATTAGGATCGAAACTTTGCCTAAGTCGGATCACGGTGCTATCTTCTAGTTCCCCTTCCAGTCCCACAGAAGTACCGGAGACAAACTCTAGGTTAGTAGATCGCAGACCACCCGTGAGCAAAATTTGATCGTCACTCCGAGTATAATCCATAATGACATCGGCTTCGCGAATGTTGACTCCCCCACTGAGGGAACTCACCACAAAGGAATCGCGACCCTCCCCACCAATGAGAGTATCAGCGCCAGTGTCTCCCGACAGCAGATCATTCCCATCGCCACCATACAGGATATCATCGTTTTTACCACCGAAGAGGGTATCGTTTCCATCCCCTCCATACAGCCAGTCATTAGCTAAATTGCCAAACAGCAGATCATCTCCGGCTTCACCATAGAGGGTATCTGCTTCTTGACCGCCATAGAGGGTATCATTACCATTGCCCCCATAAAGCAAATCCCGGCCTTGGTTGCCAAATAATAGGTCATTTCCAGCTTCTCCCAACAGGGTATCAGAACCGGCCTTACCATAGATGGTATCATTGTTGCTACCCCCAATAAGGAGTCGGGTCCGTCACCTCCAATAATGCGATCGGCGGCAGCAGTCCCCCTCACGGTTTCCCCGGCTGAGTCGGTGACAGTAATTTCATTAACTGAACCATTGCTACTCACGGTTTCCCCAAAGTCGGAAGTTCCATTTCCCAAATTATCACCGGAATTATTAGTTCCTCCGTTGACGGAACCTTCTGGGGGAATAATCAGATCAGCGGGTAAGGTATCCACACTGAATAGCTCATCTAAAATCCGTGGATCGATTATAACTCCTACAGATGACATAATAACTCCTAATTTTTTTTAAGTGGGTTTTATTGACTGGAATAAATACCCCGTTCCCTTAATTGTTGCATAAAAAACTCTTCTAGGGAAAGGCGGGATAAATTCATCGATATCAGTTGAGCATTGATATCCTGTAGATGGGCGATAAATTCCTGGGGGTTGCCTTGCAGATTACCGCGCCAATAGTCTTGTTCGATTTCCAAGTTGGTTACCCATTCCTCCAGTTGTTGAGGATTACCACCTTTGCCACTCACGGAATAGGTTTCAGTGATTCCTAATAATTCATCCAAAGAACCGATGGAAATGAGTTCTCCTCGTGATAAAATGGCAACGCGATCGCATATTTTTTCGACATCTGACAGGACATGACTGTTAAAAAATATGGTTTTTCCTTGCTGTTTGAGTGATAAAATAATCTCTCGGATTTGATAACGACCCATGGGGTCAAGACCGGACATAGGCTCATCTAAAAATACCACTTCTGGGTCATTAATTAAGGCTTGAGCCATGCCAATCCTTTGTAGCATTCCCTTAGAATACTGTCGCATCTGTTTTTTGATGGCCGCTGATTTTGCCAGTCCGACTAAATCCAATAATTCGGGAATCCTTTGGCGACTAACTGCTTTCGGGATTTGGAAAAGTTCCGCCGCCAACTCTAAAAATTCCCACCCGGTCAGATAGTCATAAAAATAGGGGTTTTCTGGCAAATAACCCACTCGCTGTTTTACTTGGCGATCGCCAATAGGTTGCCCCAATAAATAAGCTGCGCCAGAAGTGGGACGCACCAAACCTAGTAACACTTTAAATAAAGTCGTTTTCCCGGCTCCATTTTGTCCCAAAAGCCCAAAAGTTTCCCCCTGATATATACTCAGACTACAATTAATCAGGGATTCAATTTTTTGATTCATCCAAAATCCCGTCCGGTAAAATTTACCTAACTTCTCGGTGCTAACTACCGCCGGGGGTAAATATTTCGGTGATTGGGGGGGTATAGTTTCAGCCTGATTCATCGGTTTTTGCTTATATGAAGACGCTCGATCTCAATCTTAATACAAATGTTCATAGCTAGGTTTAACCCGGCATCTAAAGCCTTTTGACTGGCTTCTGGGTGGCTGATTCCCAACTGACCCCAGACGGTTTTCGCCCCAACGGCGATCGCCTCATCAACAATTTCTGGTAGATATTGCGAACCTCGAAAAACATTGACAATATCAATCGTTTCCGGGACCGCCTGCAAATTCGGATAACAAGGTTGACCCTTGACCTCTGTTAATAAAGGATTCACCGGATAGACCCGATAGCCCCGGTTTCGCAAAAATTCAGCCACCATGTAACTAGGGCGCGAGGGTTTGTCGGAATGACCATAAACGGCGATCGTCTGCGACTCCGCCAACACCTGAGCCATTGCGGTATCATCTTGGTTGAGATCAAGCATATTCTGCATATCCTCAGACTTTAGCGCCGATGATAACCCCATCGCGGCGTTTTCCGCATCTGGAAAAGGGAAGATCTTGATTGAATCTAATTGCTACTGGGAGTCGATAACCTTGAACCGATTTACCGATAATCATACCGAGCATCATACCGAGCATCATACCGAGCATCATACCGATAATAATTATGCCCCACCATCACCACCATACCTAGATGGTTGGTGCTTACATGGACGAGATCCTGAGTTTGTCCGATCGCTAATGCCAGTTTTGGGATGGTTTTACCAGCACTATTTTCGGGTCAAAATGGACGGCTGGCAGCATCTTCGAGACTCAGGCAGAATGTTAATTGTCGGTTCCCATAATGGTGGCTTGGCTGCACCAGATATGCACATGGGTTTATATGGCTGGGCCGATCGCTTTGGCTGCGATCGCCCTCTATATGGTTTAATGCACCCCAAAGTCTGGGAAATGTCCCCCACAGTTGCTACTCAAGCCGTGCGGTGTGGTGCTATTCGCGCCCATCCCCGAATGGCGATCGCCGCCTTACAAGCAGATTATCCCGTTTTGGTTTATCCAGGGGGGCCAGAAGATGTGTTTCGCCCCCACAATATGAGAAATCAGATTTATTTTGCTGGGCGGCGTGGGTTTATTAAATTGGCCTTACGCACCGGGTCTCCTATTGTTCCCCTCATTTCCCATGGAGCCCATGATACCCTCATTGTCCTCGCTGATTGTTATCAACAGGCTAAGATCCTCCATGATTTGGGGATGCCTTGGTTACTCGATATTGACCCGGAAGTGTTCCCCATTTATTTGGGACTCCCCTGGGGGTTAAGTATTGGTCCTTTGCCTAATATCCCTTTACCAGGGGAAATCTATATTCGCATCTGTGAACCTATTGTCTTTCAACGCTATGGTCGAGAGGCGGCGGGCGATCGTGATTATGTCGAGTCCTGTTACCAATTGGTCAAAACTCAGATGCAACACCAACTCGATCGCCTTGTCCTCCAGGTCGAGAAATCCTGAGTTTCCCTCTCTGGATAGTTATGCAAATCTTAAATCTTTATTAATTTGGAAAACTGCGATCGACAAAAATTAACACCCCCCAATTTAATCACAACAGCTATAATCCCCCAATTCTCGCCCTTCTTCCCTCCATCCCATCCCTCAATCACCATGATTTACCGTTCGGGATCAAGGTATTCCTAATTAGTAGCTATTGCTACCCGGTTCAAATTCTGGCATAATTAGTCAGTAGCTCAATACAGTGATCCGTTCTTTCATTTTTTTTAACCTGCTACTAACCATCCGTTAAATATCTCCTCTTAGTCTCGTGGTAATCTGGCTAAATAGTCAGGCATTACCCGGAAAATTTTGGAGTTGATTAGCGCCAAATTTAAACCTAGTAAAAAAACCATTTAAAATGTCTACCAAACAAATCATCCGTTGTCCCAATTGCGGTTCTCACGCCGAACGCTATCACAGCCATACAGTCATTAAAACCCAGTGTCACACCTGTGACTATTTAATGATTACCTGTTCTGAAACCGGAAAAGTCTTTGAAGCCTACGCCCCTGGCTTATATGCCAGTGTATTGCAAGCCGTCAGCTAACCTATCAAACCTATCAACTGATTTATGGCCACCCTCTTCCCAGGGTGGTCTCGTTGACAAAGCCTAATTAACTCAATATATTAAGAAATATTAATCATCTCCCTAAGACATCTATGACTAATTCCATTGAAATCTATACTTGGAGTAGCTGTCCATTTTGTTTACGAGCTAAGGCTCTCCTCAAACGCAAAGGCTGGGAGTTTACCGAATATGTGATTGATGGAGATGAAGAAGCTCGCGATCGCATGGCTGCTAAATCCAATGGACGGCGTTCTGTTCCCCAAGTCTTCATCAATGGTCGCCATATTGGTGGCTGTGATGACCTCCACGCCTTAGAAGCCCAAGGTCAGCTTGATTCCCTACTTAGCGCTTAGTTTAACAAAACCCCCAGCAGCAGTCTGGGGGTCGTCCTGATAACTTTTATTAATATCATTAATGAAATTTGCTTTTATTATTGACCCCATCGCTAATCTAAATCCCGCCCACGATAGCACTGTTGCTATCATGGAAGCCGCCCAAGTAATGGGTCATGAAATTTGGATTACTCAAAGCCATCAACTAAGTGTAATTGCTGGGAAAGCCTGGGGAACCCTCACCTCCCTTCATTTAACTCCTATTACTAGGCGCGATCAGACTTGGGTGGTCAACTCCCCCTGGTTTGAGTTGGGCGCTTCCACATTACAGCCCTTAGAAGCCATGGATGCAGTCTTTATGCGGGTTGACCCCCCCGTAACTGTTTCTTACCTATATACCACTTATATTCTCGACTATATCGACCCCACCAAAACTTTAACCGTTAATGCTCCCCAAGGGTTACGCGCTGCTAATGAAAAAATGTATGCCCTCCAGTTTGCTGATGTCATTCCTAAAACTATTGTTAGCCGCAAAAAAAAGGTGATTCGGGAATTTGTCGAACATGAGGGCGCAGCAGTTTTAAAACCTTTGGGTGGTAAGGCGGGTGAGGGTATTTTGTTTCTGGAACCAGACGATCGCAACTTTAATTCCCTCGTGGAAATTAGCACCCGCCAAGGTGTTGAACCTGTCATGATTCAAACCTACTTACCCGCCGCCAAAGATGGCGATAAACGCATTATCTTGTTAAATGGTGAACCTATTGGGGCTGTTAATCGCATTCCTACTGGTAAAGAGTTTCGGGGAAATATGGCCGTCGGCGGTCGCGTCGCTCAAACTAAAATAAGCGATCGAGAGTTGCATATTTGTCGCCGAGTTGCCCCCAAATTAATTGAATCCGGACTATATTTCGTCGGTCTTGATGTCATTGGTGGTTATCTCACAGAAGTTAATGTCACCAGTCCTACTGGGATTAGGGAAATCGATTTACTAGACCATGTAAGTTTGGGTTCTCAGGTGATTCAATGGGTAACCTCTCAAGTTACCCAAATGATTCATAATTCCTGATACATTACCCCGTCGGTTCCCTTTTTCTTAGGGGTTGTGGAGGATAAAAAATTCATATCCATACCATTCGTGATACTCGCGATATATTTCCACCTCCCGTTTTTCCATGTCTAAAATTTTCAACCCCTCCTGATTGTCTTGATAAATTCTATACAGATGATTAATCCTCTCCTCCAAGGGGTTATAGTAATTTAACCAACCCCTCTCTGGTAGCGTGAATTGGTTAATTATTTCATATCCGCAATTAGCAATAATCTCCGATAACTCCCATAGATTTTTCATGGCTGGATAATCAGCTTGCCAAAAATCATAAACCTCCGACGGTGGATTATCCCGTAACCACACTAACTCACTCACCATCATATAACCACCCGATTTGAGATAGGATTTTAATTGCTTTAATCCCGTCTCGAAACCCATAATATAGATGGAACCCTCAGCCCAAATAATATCAAAACTAGATGGCGGAAAATTTAGGGATGACATACTTTGATTTAAACAGGTTATCCTCTCCCCAAAACCTTCGGCGATCGCCTTTTGTTTAAGACTGTCTAAATAAGGTTGATGAATATCGATCGCCGTAATTTCTCCATCCGTTAATCTCGCTAATTCCAGAGTGGACGACCCCGGACCACAACCTATATCTAAAATCTTCCGTTGAGACAAACTTGGTAGCATCCTAAACCCTTGTCTAGTATACTCATCACCCCCCGGACTTTCCCTCAATAAATCCCTATGAATTTCCCAAAAAATCTCATTCATCATTAACTTTTCGCCTGAAAATCTTTAAAAATTGTCTGAAACCCGTACATCAATCTATGTACATTATTAACATCACCCGGAATTATACCACACTCCCATTTTCGCTTCCGACTCGCTAACAACTTCCCCGCTACTTCTGACACACTATTCGACACAAAATAACAATCTCCCGCTACCCGTAACTCCGAGGCTAAAGATAAAAACGCTTGGGCTACTTCTGGCTGTAATTGGGAGGCAGAATATTCACAATTAACCCCCAATAAAATCCGCGACGCGCGAGGTTCCCGCCCGTTATTTCGACAAGCATCCGCCTCCATTTTATATAATACGCAGATATCGCAATCATACAAAACTCGCAGCCGCCCGTGGACTTTCACCCCGATATGTATTTCTAAAGGTGGCTTATTGGCAAATTCAATAAGTCCGTGAGTATAGGGCTGTATTTGCTCATAGATTTTCCCCGGACGTTGACGAAATATTAACCTATCTGTAGCCTGTTTCGTTACATCCTTATAACTGACTTTACCTCCCTCATTTTTTGCCCCTGTCACCAAGATATTAAATATGTAACAATTAAACAGGTTCCTCAGTTGTTGATATCTCCTGAGATTGGGGTTAACGATCGCCTCTAAATTTCCCTTAATTTCCGTCAACAATGATGGCGGATTTTTGGCGGAATTGACCCGCAACTTTCCTAGGGTTTTTCTGACCTGTTCAGCCGCGGCTAATCTTTCTAAAATTTCCGGCTGATAAAACTTGACAAATTCCCCCGTTTGTGCTAGGGTTGAATGCCAGCATATTTCTGATTGGAAATCTGTAGTCAGTCCTTGATTATCTAATAGAGCCGCTATTTCTTGCTCCATTTCCACCCCAGAAATCACAGTGCGATCGATAGCATCAATCAGCATTGATAACTGTTCCTGGGGGCTATAATACGCCAATTTGAGGTCAGGGGATTTTCTCCCCATAACCATTTCCTCAACCGTTTTTCCAGCCGTTAAAATCTCCTCTACCTGTTCAGCGATCCATCCCAATTCTAACTGATTAAGTATTTCGACCAGTTCATCATAAATAGTCCCGCAATTATGTTCGTCCATACTGTTTAAAAACATAACAACCCCACACCTCCACCAGCACTATGGGGGAGGCGACTAATCATATTGTAGCTGATCAATGGCAAAATATGACTTAAAAATCAACTTTTTTTGATCAAAACAGCCCCCAGGACCTGGAAAAGCCACCAGGGGTGGGGGTTTTGGTGGAAGTTAAAACTTAGGTTCAGCGGGTTGACTCTTGAGGAATTCGGTATTAACGCCGGACTCCCGTGTGAGGGCGATTTTACCAGTCCGAGAAATTTCGCGGATGCCAAATTTACTCAATACCTGAACGATCGCCACCATTTTACCAGGGTCTCCGACCACCTCAATAGTCAGGGAGTCATCCCCAATATCAACCACCCGCGCGCGAAAAATCTGAGCCAACTCAATAATCTCGGAACGAATAGCACTGCTAGGGGAGTTAACCTTCAATAACATCAACTCCCGTTCCACACAGGGAACCTCAGTAATATCAAGTACCTTGAGAACATTAATCAGCTTGTAGAGTTGCTTAGTCAACTGCTCAATAATGCGATCGTCCCCAGGGACCACCATAGTAATTCGGGAAACCCCAGATTTTTCAGCAGGTCCAACAGCCAGGCTTTCAATATTAAATCCACGACGAGCAAACAAACCAGCAATGCGCGTCAGAACACCCGCCTCATCTTCAACTAAAACAGAAAGGGTATGTTTCATAATTTTGTCCCCAGGTATGGATGGCCAGTTATATAACTCAAGCCGAACCCTATTCGTATTGCGTAAGTAATTTTATCCGACAACAGACACATTTAACCCAGAAAAATCTGGCCATAGCCGGAAGTTTCTGAGTATGGCATCATCTGAAGTGAAGTAATCACGCCAGATTATGTGTCACTCATTGAGCCTTTAACAGTTAGGTTAAAAGCGCTATTGTTGAGCCCATTCTGGTGGCTTATTCAACTGCTTACTACAATATAGCTATAGTCAGCTACTTGATGCTTCGGCCAACCACCTTTCGCCATAGCGTAACTGATACATTTACGCGACATTTTTCCGGTTGTTCCCGGACAATGCGACGATAGCACTATTACCCGTTAAGGTAACAGAGGCGGTATCCCGCAAAGCTTTTAGAAAGATTCCAAAAGCACCGTTCCAGTCCCGTGGTAGAGTGAACCCGCACTCCGGACATCGGAACACTTTTGAGCCACCTAGCTGGGAATGGACATGACCACAGTGAGTACAGGTTTTGCTGGTGTATTCTTCGGTCACATCTACAACTGTTCAGTTATTTCCGCGCTTATGTCTCAGGGTTAGTTTGAATCGATAATGCGCCCATGTCAGCATGGCGCGGGCAGTCTTAGACCTGATTAGACGCTTCACCTTGGCAACCATATTGGAAGTCTCGAAGGGGGGCAAAAAAATCAGGCTGTGTTATGGGATTGCCAGGGATGCGACCCAATCAACCAAGGGGTTGAATTCCTCACCGGGTAGTTATTTCGCCCATTTCAGCTCTATTTCATACCCGAAGGTCTCGCACCATACTTGGTATTATACCGTATTGCCGTAAAATGTTAACCTAATTTGAGATTAAATCATGCTCTTTACCCATATAGATTACCATACAAAAATATTTCTCGAAATATCAGGCGGAACCAGTGAATCCCCCTCTAATCACCAACAGCCTAAGTAGAAAAGAAAAAAAGCCCGGTTTTATGGAACCGAGCCATCAACATAAATTCAGAATATTTTAAGGATTGACTAATGAAGCTCCCTCACCCAAAGACAGCGAGGTGGGGGTGGGGTGTGGCGGGAACTTTTGCCCCCATACACCCCATGGTAGGATCATGCCACAATCTTGGCCATTGAACCCCCACCTGTTTCTATCGTGGCTGAGTGGGTCGCTATTTTAGTTCAAGCAGTAGTTTCCGGTTCCGTAGCCGTCGGTTCATCATCACGGAACACCACCCGCAACAAAGGCGGAGCCACAAAAGTAGTCAGAATCACCATCAAGATAATTGCGACATCCAGAGAAGGCGACAAAGCGCCACTGTCAGAGCCTACGGCTGCAAATACCAAACCGACCTCGCCCCGGGGAATCATACCGACCCCGATCGCCAATCGGTTGATATTCTCCACGCCAAAGACGCTAAACCCAGAGATAACTTTTCCGAAAATTGCCACAACAATCAGAAAAGAAGCAATCACGAGTCCCTGGCGGTTGTCAGGAACAGCAGGATTAAGAACCTCTAAATTAGTTTTCGCCCCAACGGTAACAAAAAATATCGGTACCAGCACATCAGAAATCGGTCTAGTAAGTTCTTCGAGTTCCCTTCCTGGGTCAGTTTCATCCAAGACTAACCCCGCAGCAAAAGCACCCAAAATCGCCTCTAAACCAATAGCGGCAGCGATATAGGACAGCAACAGCGCCAGAATAAAGGCCGGAATCACAATCCGACCACGGGTTTTGAACTGTTGAGCCAGAGTCACAAAAGTATCATTAAAGAACCTTCCCAGTAAAATTGCACCCACCAGAAACACAGTGGCACTGATAATCAGGAAGATAATGTTAGTAACATCGATTTCTCCGGTTTTGGCTAAACTAGCTACCACCGCTAGGACAATAATTCCGAGGATGTCATCCATGACCGCCGCGCCGAGAATAATTTGACCTTCCTTAGAAGACAAGCGGCCAATTTCAGCTAACACACGGGAGGTAATCCCGATACTGGTAGCAGTCAAAGCGGCACCAGCGAAAATTGCAGCCACAGGCGGAACATTAAAGATGAGAATTAAGCCAATGGTTCCGGCGAAAAATGGAGCCACGACCCCCACAATTGCCACCACTAGGGATTGAACCCCTACTTCCAGCAGTTCACGAATATTGGATTCTAAGCCAATTTCAAATAGTAGGACGATCACACCAATTTCAGCGAGAACTGAGATCACCTCACTTTGAGCCTCAAAGGTGGCTCCAGCAGCACTGATATCTAACCCTGCTGTCGATGACAGTATTTGCATGATCACGGAGTCAGAAGCGCCGACACCACCTTCAGGAAATATGACTAAGTGCAGTGCTGAAATACCAATGACTACCCCGCCGACTAATTCTCCTAAAACTGGGGGAAATCCTAACCAGTTGAAGAACTCGCCACCAACTTTACTGGCTGTATAAATGGCAATTAGGCTGAGTAGTACCGCCAATAACACCATATTCCCATCAGCCTCGGGAGCTTCGCTAATTCCCTCGATGGTGTTTGCCAACAGTGGCACGGGATCAACTCCTAAAGATGAAAACATGGAAAATGGGGAGATTATCCCCAAAACTGATAGAACCATCCATTTTGTTAAAACTCGTTCCTGTCTACTGTAGCGAAAAGTGGGTTCGCATAGAGTTATAAAAAGGATAAATCAACTTTTGTATTAGTTATACATAGGTTACGAGTCTCAAATTATTTCCCAATTACCCAGTCTCATGGAGTGCGTCAGAACCCGCCTCGCCAATCAATACAGCCTGTTCAGAAATCATCTGATCACCTCTCAAAGTCCCTCTCCCTCTCTGGGATCCAGATTTAGGGTGAGGGCAATGTATTAAGCGACTGGTGAACAATCAATAATCGGCAACTGACGCACCTTAGTGGCTGATTTGCTAAAATACCCGATGTTTCAGGGATGGCATTTGGCGACGGACCTGTTGGAGGCGGGTGGGTTCAATATCAGCTAAGGCGACTCCTGGCTGATCTCCCCCATCAGCTAGTATCATTCCCCAAGGATCAATAATCATGGCGTGACCGTGGGTGTGGCGGCGGCCATAGTGACAACCAGTTTGGGCGGGAGCAATCACATAACAAGTATTTTCGATCGCTCTAGCTTTTAGCAAAACTTCCCAGTGGTCTTTCCCGGTATAGGCGGTAAAGGCGGCGGGAACAAATAACACCTCGGCTCCCTGTTTAGATAAATGCCGATACAATTCTGGAAACCGCACGTCATAACATACAGATAAACCCAACTGACCCAATTCTGGGGAATTATAAACAGGTGGGAAATCGGTCCCGGCTTTCACGGTGGCGGACTCGCAGTAAGTATTTCCATCAGGTACATTGACATCAAAAAGATGCACTTTTTCATATCGTGCTAACTCCTGACCTGTGGGGTCTACTAACAAGGCGGTATTGCAGACTTTACCTTCTCCTTTGGGAACGGGAAACCCTCCACCCAAAAGGGTTACCTGAAAACGTTGGGCGGTAGTTTTCAAAAATTTTTCGGTTTCTTCGGCAATTTCTGAACCCTGCATAAGTTTATCTTCTTCCTCACCCATAAACGAGAAGTTTTCGGGTAAGCCAATTAATTCAGCGCCTTGACGAATAGCTAGTTCAATTAAATCGCGAGCTTCTGACAAATTTTTCTGCAAATCGGGCAGACTGGTCATTTGGATCGCGGCAGCAGTGTAGGATTTCATCGATACGGAATCAGAAAAATAAGTGAAAATAAGTGATTTTTATTGTAGTCAATAATCCCACCAGGGAGTAGGTATGCTCGGACAATATTATAGGGGCAATTTATCATTACCCCTATAAATATTAATCTCTTGTTAATGATGCGATCGCCACTTAGGGCGACCTGCCCATTTTTCCGGTTCTAATCCCTAGAGGGGATGAAACAGAAGGTCGGGGAAAAACCGATTAAATTCGATCAGAATACCAGCAGTAATTAACAGCCAAACCGCTGCCAAAACTGGGACAGTAGACAAATATTTCAAAAAGTCCTGCATGAATTGAGTCTCCTAATTGATCTGCCAAACATTCGATACAATTTGGGAAAAATTCCCTTAAACTAACCCGCAAAAGGCTTGAGCTACATCCGCGAATCTCTTAGCGAGGAGAAACGGTGATTTCATTATCCTTAGCAAACATTTCCCCGGTGGTCATTTCTTTGAGAGCAGCCAGAGGCCAGAGAAATCCACCCAGCATCAATTGCACAGCTTTGGGAACTTCGATAATGATTTCCTTTTCGGTGGGCTTTTTATCTTTCCGAGCATACTGGAGGTAAGAACGACCTACCCAACCAATCCATCCGGCGATATATAGGAATAGAACACTGGGGATTAAGAAATCGCCAGCGTGGGACAGGCTACCATCTACAATCAGGTGAGGTAGGCCATCTTCGCCACAGAGTTCTTGGGAATAGCGCTCGAACCGAGCTTTGGCTTGGTCTGGGTTAGCACTGCGGGCGATAGAAGTCTTGGCCCGTTGCTGAAATGCAGCCGAATCGGAGCAGGGAGTTAGGTTATAAGCCTCGGCGGCTGCGCTACCACCGAACCAAAGACCGAGAGCGAGAACTAGAGCCAACAATCGTCGCATAGATTTGTTTCCTTTTGTTACAAAACAATAAGTTTTTTGTACAATCCCAACGGATTAAGGACTTAGGAGCCATCTTACTTTGAATTTAGACTCTTGACACCCATTTAATCTCTTTCTGGGGATAAGCTACTAGATGTAACTCAATCTTATGATTAAATTTATCAGCCAATGGCAACAGTTTTAGCAATTGAAACAAGTTGTGACGAAACAGGGGTAGCAATTGTAAAGAATCGTAAAGTTTGCAGTAATGTGGTGGCCTCTCAAATCCCTATTCATCGCCCCTATGGGGGGGTAGTGCCAGAGGTGGCCTCCCGGCAACATTTGGAAATGGTCAACCCCCTAATTACCGAAGCACTAAGTTCAGCTAATCAGGACTGGACTGATATTGATGCGATCGCTACTACCTGCGCTCCGGGGTTAGTGGGAGCGCTATTAGTGGGAATCACAGCGGCGAAAAGTTTAGCGATGGTTCACCAGAAGCCATTTTTAGGAGTCCATCACCTAGAAGGTCACATTTATGCGTCCTATCTCAGTGAACCGGATTTAAAACCACCATTTCTCTGTTTATTAGTTTCTGGGGGCCACACCAGTTTAATTCGGGTGATCGGTTGTGGTCAGTATGAAACTTTGGGTCAAACCCGCGATGATGCGGCGGGAGAAGCCTTTGATAAGGTGGCTCGTTTACTCAACCTCGGTTATCCAGGCGGCCCGGTTATCGATCGCCTTGCAGCCAGTGGGAACCCCCAAGCCTTCCCTCTCCCAGAGGGTCGCATTTCCCTACCTGGGGGCGGCTATCATCCCTATGATTCCAGCTTTAGCGGCCTGAAAACGGCTGTCTTACGTTTGGTGGATAAATTCAACCAAAAAGGGGTCGAACTGCCCGTGGCAGACCTGGCAGCCAGCTTTCAGGATACAGTTGCCAGGGGGTTAACCAAACGAGCGATCGCCTGCGCCCTCAATTACCAATTGGATACTATTACGGTTGGGGGGGGAGTTGCTGCTAACAGTCGCCTCCGTCATTTGTTACAGGAAGCGGCTAAGGAAAACCATTTAAGGGTTTTGTTCCCTCCGATGAAATTCTGCACTGATAATGCGGCGATGATCGCCTGTGCGGCGGCGGATCACCTGGAACATGATCACACCTCCCCTCTGACTTTGGGGGCTTATTCTCGTATGGCGATCGCTGATGTGATGAACCTCTATGAGGCTATCTGAAACAATCAGGAAGTCAACAAAATTAGCACAAATGTCGGGGTGGGTTCCTAAATATCCACCACCGACAATATCAATCAACCCGTCCTCACCCAGGAGGGCTTAATCATAAGACATTCTGAGTGGCGATCGGTTGTACAAAACGATGGTTAGCCCGCACAAAACAATTACTCGCGGCCCCTTGTTCATCAGTACGTTCAACATACATCCAGGGTTGGTTTTCGTTATCATAAACAATACCAAATCCGGCCGGACCCAGATTAATCTCAAAATCCTGTCCTTGTTTGATCGTGCCAACTACTGGCCAGTTTTTGATATTCATAGTCACCTGACCCTGGTTAGCCAGAAGTTGGTCATAGCTGCTGAGATTATTAGCCATGCGACAGTTTAAACCGTTGGGGTCTCTGTCTGTCACTTCCCAGGTGGTATGAGTTGAACGGGTATAATCGCCATTATCTCTGGGTCTCGGTAAATTCATACCCCCCTGACCCGGTTGCGCCAGAGAAGGGGGATTTTGAGTTACTGTAGGCATAGGACCGGCTGGGGCGACCTGAATGGCATTATTTTGGGCTTGAGGGTTTTTCTGACAAGCGATCGCACTTACCCAAACCATCCCCAGCAGAGAGACAAAACCGATTGTTTTAAAAATTTTAGTATTCATAGGGTCACATATAACTCAATAGGTTCTCCGGTGAGGCTAAATGCCCGCACCTCTATAATCTTCACTTTCACCAGTTCACCTGAGAGTTCCGCCAAATTCCCTTTAAAAAACGTCAGACGATTACCACGGGTACGTCCCATCACCTGGCTGGGGTCTTTGGGGTTTGTGCCTTCCACTAATACCTCCTCAATGCGATCGCGGTATCTTTGGGATCTTTCCATAGCCTTCACATTCACCAGTCGGTTTAACCGTTGTAGGCGATCGGCTTTCACCTCCTCAGAAAGCTGATTTTCCCACAACGCCGCCCCAGTTCCCGGACGGGGGGAATAAGCCGCCGTGTTCAACAGGTCAAAACCAATATCATCAACCAGTTTTAGGGTATTCTCAAACTGCGCCTCTGTTTCTCCCGGAAACCCGACGATCGCATCAGCACTAATTGACGCATCGGGAATATACTCGCGAATAGTATTAATAATCCGACGATATTTTTCATGGGTGTATCCCCGCGCCATGGCCTTTAGCACATCATTATCCCCCGACTGAAACGGGATATGGAAATGTTCGCACACCTTGGGAAGTTCCGCACAGGCGCGAATTAACCTTTCTGTGAAATAGCGAGGATGACTGGTAGCGAAACGGATACGCTCAATACCGGGTATATCATGCACATAATAGAGCAGGTCTGTCAAAGTGTGTTGGTGACGACCGTCTGGGGTAGAACCGGGGAGGTCGCGACCATAGGCATCAATATTTTGTCCCAGCAGTGTAACTTCTTTATAACCCGCCCTGGCTAATTCTTCCATTTCCGCCCGGATAGCTTCCGGGGTGCGGGACTGTTCGGTTCCTCGGACGTTGGGAACTACGCAATAGGTACAGCGTTCGTTGCAACCATAAATTACATTCACCCAGGCGGTGATATTGCTATCTCGGCGAGGTTTGGTGATGTCTTCCACAATATTAATCGGTTCAGTCGCCACCACCTGGGAACCCTCAAATACTTGCTCTAATAGGTCTTGGAGACGGTTGGCGTGTTGCGGTCCCATGACCAAATCAAGTTCGGGAACCCGACGCAGGAGTGCTTCTCCTTCCTGTTGGGCGACGCATCCCGCTACAATTAGGGTCAGGTTCGGATTTTCCTGTTTCCGTTTCGCTTGTCTCCCCAGGTAGGAGTAGACTTTCTGTTCGGCGTTATCGCGAATGGTACAGGTGTTGTAAAGGACGATATCAGCTTGGTTTGGGTCTTCAACGAAGGTTAACCCCATTTCGTCTAAAATGCCTGCCATACGTTCGGAGTCGGCTTTGTTCATTTGACATCCGAAAGTGGTGATATGGTAATGGCGGGGTTTTGTGGTCATGGTTTGATATTAGGGATAACTTATCGATAATGGTCTATCAGTTGAATGACTATTATAATTGAATGGTTGGGTTTGTGATTTTTTATGTCTAGGCGAATTCAGGTTTTGATGGTTGGTGCGATCGCTTTGCTGTCCTTGGGGGTGGCGACTTGGTACACTCATTTGGAGTTATCCCTACTCACGGGTTTATTATTGGCGATCGCTTCTAAGGGTATGCGGCGGCGAGGCTATCCGACCAGGAATTATTCCTCGGAAGATTCCCCAGATATTTGACTTCTGGGGATTGATTCTAGACTAATTAGCGCCACTTCCTAAGATATACAAACTTATTAAGGTGCCGCTATTCCATAAACTGTGTAGTAACATAGGAGCCAACAGATTACGCGATCGTGTATAGACAAAACCCAGGACAATTCCTAACACGAATAAAGGCAAAATTTCCGAGACATTCAAATGAGCCACCGCAAACAGCAACCCACTGGCTATAATTGCACCCCACAGGGAAAAATAGCGAGTTAGGGAAGGTAACAGAAACCCCCTAAATAACACCTCCTCAAACCAAGGTGCTGCTAGAGAAGCCGTCAAGAAAAATATCCCTAAAGCTACCGCATCTCGATTTTCTAAAGCTATGGGTAATATCGGATTACTTCCCCCTTGACCATCCCATAATTTTTGATTGACTAAGGAAGTTAAAATCACTAAGGGTAAAGCTACACAATAGCCACCGAAACCCCATAATAACCAACTATCCCATAATTTGAACCTAAACCAACCTTCCGGGAGAGGGAAAAATGATTTGATAGACAGATATAAAACACCTAATCCACCACCCACTAAAATCATATAAGTTATGAGGATATAAAAGGCTTGCAGTCTCACATCTCCCGCCGCCGGTCTTAAACCGAGGAGTTGAAAAATCAATGGGATTAATAACTGTCCAACTAGGAAAAAACCTAAAACAAACACTTGCACAATCATTTCCGCAGTCCAAGGGACAGACCATTTGACATCAGCATTACGGTTGATAATTGCCTGTTCACGTTTCAGGAACCATTGCACTGCTAAAATGATGGATAGGATAATTCCCGACACCAAACCAAAGCCAGGAATAGCGGAAACAATGGCTAATTTATAAACGGCATTTTCTGACGTTTCCTGCTGTTGATTATTTAGTTGTTGTAAGACATCTTCACGGTTTTGTAAAGTGTAGAGTTGGGCTAAAGTTTGAAAACTGAACCAACCCTCTAAATTTGCCTGTAAAATATCTTCGGCATTAGAGACTATATCTGGCGGTTCTGTCCAGAGTCCTACTAATACTTCCGCTGTGGTACTTGTGGGATAATTACCATTTTCAGAAATTAGGGATTCCCAAGTAGCGATCGCCTCTTGGGAGTCTCCCAGCACTGCTTGGATAATGCCAATTCGCAATTCTAACTCACCTATGGTCTGTGCTAATTCTCCCCTCGAAAATTGTGAGGGTTGATTGGGTTGTAGTCGCTGTAAATTTTGGTAGTTAGACTCCTGTACATTTTGGTATTGTTTCAGGGCAGCATTAACCGGATCTTTCCCGATAATATTATCTCGTAGGGTGAGCAAATTCGCCCGGTCTTCCGTCTGTGGTTGCCACCCAGAAGCCTGGAGAATTAAATTAGTCTGATACAGTTCCAGACGGCTTTGAATTTGGGGCTGACTCCAACTGCCGAGCAGGCTTAAAGTCACATATACTATAGAGATGAAAGTCAGAATGCTTAAAATTATCTGTTTTAATTTCATATATTTTTATTGAAAGGAAATAATCGATTTTTAGGACTTGATTTTACCATTGGGGATGAGTTGCCAAAAGTTCAGCCATTTGAGTAGCTGGTAAAGGCCTAGAAAAGAAATATCCTTGTCCGCTATTACATTCTAGTTCTCGTAGTTGTGCAAGTTGTTCGGCGGTCTCTATTCCCTCAGCTACGGCTACCATATTTAAAGTTTTAGAAATACCAATGATGGCAGGAATTAGCCCCAGATTTTCGGGAGTTCCATCTAAAAGACTGACAAAAGACTTATCAATTTTTATGGTATCTACCGGGAAGGCGTGTAAATAACTGAGGGAGGAGTAGCCTGTGCCAAAATCATCGAGACTTAAACCGATATGGCGATCGCGAAATTTGGTTAAAATAGTTCGGGCTGTTTGTGTATGTTCGACGATCGCACTTTCAGTCATTTCTAATCTCAGACATTTAGGATTTAAACCACTTTCATCCAGGATATCATCAACCGTTGCAATTAGATCGGCTTGGGTAAACTGTCTGACAGAGAGATTCACACTAATACTAACAGATTCATCTACCAATTTCTGCTCCTGCCAATTTTTCAGTTGATGACAGGCTTCTACCAGCATCAAAGTTCCAATAGTAGTAATTACCCCCATTTCCTCAGCCAAGGGGATAAACATACCAGGTGGGACCAAACCCCGTTGGGGATGTTGCCAACGCACCAAGGCTTCCATACTCGAAATTTTGCCAGTTTCTAAGTTAATAATTGGCTGATAATAAGCGATTAATTCTTGATTTTCAATAGCCCGTCTTAGGTCAGTTTCTAAACCCAATAAATCCAGGGCTTCTTTGTGCATAGCCGGGTCAAAGATATGATATTGTCCCCGTCCTAGGGCTTTGGCACGATACATAGCTGTATCTGCATCTCGCAATAAATGTTCGGGTTGTTCATAGTCTCTATTACTGAGAACTACACCGATACTCATATTAATAAAAATCTCTCGGCTATAGATTTGAAACGGACAAGACATCACCTCAAGAATAGAATTGGCGAGATTCCTTACTGGTTCAATTTCATTAACATCATGTACAATAATGGCAAATTCATCTCCTCCCAAGCGGGATAGTAAATCATTATTTTTGAGTATTTTTTGAATGCGATCGCCAATAGCAATTAACAATTCATCTCCCACTGTATGCCCCAAGGAATCGTTCACCACCTTAAAGCGATCGCAATCCATAAACAGCACCGCAAACCCATGACTACTACCCTGTTTTAACCTAGCAATTGCCCAGGATATCTGATCCATAAATAAAGTGCGGTTGGGTAGTCGTGTTAACGGGTCATGGAGAGCCATTTCCAACAACTTAGCATTAGCAATTTCCAATTGTTTAGTGCGTTCTTTAACCCTAGCTTCTAACTCAGTATTTAATTCAAGAATTTTCTTTTCCGCCGCCTTCAGCATCAGGTGATTTTCCACCCTCACTAGAACCTCCTCCATTTGAAAAGGCTTAGTAATATAGTCTACACCCCCAGCGCCAAAGGCTTTAACCTTATCAAAAACATCATTTAAAGCACTGAGAAATATCACCGGAACCTTAGCTAATTTTTGATTGCTTTTCAACTCTTGACAAACCTGATATCCATCCATTCCCGGCATCATAATATCCAGTAGAATCAAATCAGGTTGCACAGTCTTGACGGCCATCAAAGCCATTTTACCATTAACAGCCTTGCGGACATTGTATCCTTCCATCATCAAAATTTCCGAGAGAAGGTGTAAATTTTCCGGCTTATCATCGACGACTAAAATATCTGCTTTTGGTGTATCCACTTGATTTTCACTCAATTCGGCATTTGTTGGATATTAGGTGCTTCCGGCTTTGTTTGTTCCACCAATTCCAGAACTTTATCAAACTGAAAACTTCCCACCCATTCTGTCATTGTATTAGCTAGATTACTGTACTGAGCGGGAATTTCTTGAATCAGGTCTAATAGTAGTAAGTCACTACCCTGAGCCGCCGCAGAATATATCTGATCTAGCCAATATTCTGGCATTTCTCTGATTTGTTCTAAGTTAATTTTTGAGGGTTCGATATTGTCAGTATCTTCGGGAGAATTGAGATTTAAAGATATCTCCGGCTGTGTATTGTAAATATATTGGACACCCAGATATTGACTCAATTTACTGAGCAATTCTCCTCGCTGAAAAGGCTTTCGCAGCAAATCATTGCATCCCACGTTCATAATATCCTGTCTTTGTTCCTCAAAGGCACTAGCAGTCAGTGCAATAATGACGGTCTCCCGACCACCAGGCTGAGAGCGAATTTGGCGGGTAGCTTCATAACCATTGACCACAGGCATTCGCATATCCATAAAAATCAGGTCAGGGTTCCACTGTTGCCAAATAGCGATCGCCTCGGAGCCATTGTTAGCTGCTCTGACCGAAAACCCCAGGACACTCAGGAGTTCCACCAGCAATAAACGATTGCTTTCTCGGTCTTCAACCACCAAAATGCGATAGAGCGCCTGCTTAGGAGCCAGACCGATGACCCTATCCATAATAGATGCGATCGCTGGGTTCGGCTTGTCCTCAGTCCTTTGTACTGGAATAGTAAACGAAAAAGTCGAACCCTGGTTAAGGCAACTACGGACAGTAATTTCACCACCCATTAGTGTGACAAATTGCTGTGCAATTGCCAACCCCAAACCGCTACCCTCGGAAGCATTTAAACCAGTTTCCGTTTGTGCAAAGGCTTCAAACAGTCCTTCACAGTCTTCGGGAGCAATTCCCAGCCCGGTATCTTCCACTTCAAATTGTAATAGATCTGAGGGATACTCGCTTTGGTGAGAAACCCGAACAGTCACACTACCTTCATCCGTAAACTTAATGGCATTTCCCAATAAATTGATCAACACCTGACGCAACTTTTTCTCATCGGCTTTAATATACCTAATCAAACCTTGAGGGCGCTCAAAAATCAGATGTAAATTTTTAGAAGTCGCCCGCAATTTAAATAAATCCTCTAAACTTTTCAGAAACTCATATAAATCAAAAGCATTCACCTGAAGAGTCGCCCGCCCTGCCTCAATCCGAGACATTTCCAAAATATCATTAATCAGACCGAGAAGATGCTCCCCCGACCGATTAATAATCTCAATATGTTGACGATTTTCGGGAGCCAGATTCTGGTTAGTAGACATCAGTTGAGCAAACCCCAAAATCGCATTTAAAGGAGTTCTTAACTCATGGCTCATATTCGCCAAAAACTCACTTTTCGAGCGATTAGCCTCATCAGCCATTTCCTTAGCCTGTTGCAGTTGTCTAGCCTGTTCTTGAGTTTGCGCCAACAATTCCGCCTGTTGAACAGCCACGCCCAACTGAGAGCCAATTTGTGTAACTGTGCGAATTTCAGCAGTCGTCCAACTGCGGGGATGATAATTCTGATAGACTGCCAATAATCCCCATAGTTGATAGCCGCAAAAAATCGGGGTAATAATATAAGCCCTAGCTTGAAACTGTTTTAATAATTCCAGATAACAACCATCGAAATCCATTTTATAAATATCATTCACACATCTATAACTGACTCCTTTGCCATAAATACCACCTTGATTTTGTTGCAAATAAGTATCCGAAATCACATAGCGATGATTCATGACCCGAAAAGCACATTTTTCCTGTTCAATAGCGATCGCTGTGCTATTACTATCTCCTAGAGGTGCGGCGGTAAGTTGCACCCAACCTTCAGCCACGGACTCGGCCATAAATTCTCCACTCCAGTCTTCCCGGAAGCGATAAACCAAAACGCGATCGCAATTTAAAGCCTGTCTAAGTTCCCCAGTAGTAGCACTAAAAATCTGCTCTAGTTCCAAAGTTTTTCGCATTTGCTGAACCATTTGCAGAATAGAGCGTTCTTGTTCCGCCCCTTCCCGGAGAGCCTGTTCAGCCATTTTACGGTCTGTCACATCAGTATGAAATCCCACCATGCGATAGGGCTGGTTATGTTCATCCCAAAGAGCCACCCCCCTAGAGCGAATCCAGCGCCGTTCACCATTATCTAATTCGGTGCGATATTCCACATCAAAAGCGGGAATTTCCTTAGCCAAATACCGATTTAACATCCCTTCCACCCGCTGGCGGTCATCTGGATGAATAATTCTTAGCGCCGAGTCCAAATTAGAGAAACAATCTAAATCCGGTCCGCAGCCCAACATAATTTTTCCCCGGGGGGATAGATAAACCTCATCGGCAGAAATATCCCAATCCCAAATTCCATCATTAGCCCCCTCGACCGCGAGAGTAAATCGTTCTTGACTGCGCCTGAGAGCCTCTTCAGTCTGCTTTTGATTAGTAATATCACTAATAGTACATATAACCCGCATCACGTCCTTTCCCGGCTCATGTAGTGTGGCATTCACCAATAACCACCGTCGCTGTTGAGTTTTCGGGTCATCAAACCCCATAACCACATGATGCACTGCTTCACCTGTAGCGATCGCTTTTTGTACAGGTAAATCTGACAAAGAAATCGGCGATCCATCCTCCACCACCAAATGCCAACCCTCTCCAAACACCTGAAGGCTATCTGGTTCAATATTTAGCCGTAAAAGATCCAATGCCGCCTGATTAAAAACCAAAATTTCTGCCTTAGCATTCAGCAATAACATTCCCACCTGCATTTGCTGAATCAAAGTCCTAAACTGCTGTTCATTGTCTTGGCAAACTTTTTCGCGCGCCAATTGGTTGACCAATTTGTGATCCCATAACTTAGTTAACACAATAAAAAATAGACAGATAACCGTGGCCAATACTACGGCGATCGCCAACCAAGAGGGACTCAAAGAGGGATTCACAGTAATAGGCGTGATTAATTTGGGTATAAACCCAGTCGCCGTAAGTCCTATATAGTGCATTCCACCGATACCAAATCCCATAACCATTGCACTGATCACCTTTTGTCTAGTTTTTTCGACTACAGGGTTATCTTCAAGTCGAAAAGCCAGCCACAGAGAAATCAAAGCCACATCAATAGCGATCGCCACAGAAAACAGCACCAAATGTGCATCATAAACAATCTCAGCTTCCGTGGCTATGGCGCTAATTGCTAGATAGTCCATCAAAGCCAGTGCAGTACCTATACAAATCCCACCTGTAATCAGGATAAACCGACTCGCCTGCTCTCTGAGTGCGAGCCCCAGAAACATCCCAGAAGCCATAATAGCCATCAACAACGACAGCAAAGCCATCCACAGGTTATAAGTAACATCTAGGGGAAATTCTAGGGCGACTATACTCATAAAATCCATAGACCACAAACCTGCCCCCATAGCGATCGCCCCCATGCACAGCCAAAACCTCCACCGTTTCGCCGTCCATAGACCCTCACGGACTTGTACAGCCAAATCCATAGGGATATAAGAGGTAATCACAGCCATTGCCAAAGACAAAGCCATCAAACCCCAATGGTAATCGCCTGTAATCTGATTATTCATCATCAATTTCGCCCACGCCCTAAGCATTTCAACAGTCCCGTTAATCAGAATCCTATCTTGAGGATTTGCTGGGACAGACCCTTAACATCTCTTTACATCATAAATGAGTAGTAGGAAACTGCCCCAAACAAGTTAAAATGCTTCTGGCTTACCATCGAACTTAAAATTTTAAGATGACGACCCGTGTAATCCTTGTCCGTCACGGTCAGAGTACCTACAACGCCCAAAAACGAATTCAGGGCCGCCTGGATGATTCAGTTCTCACCGACCAGGGCCGCGTTGATGCCGCCTGCGTCGCCCAAGCCCTCCAGGGTTTAAGGTTCGATGCTATTTATCACAGTCCCCTACAACGAGCCCAACAAACAGCCCAATTGATTAGCTCTGGACTGGATGCAGCCCCTCAGTTGCAACCGACAGACCTATTAATGGAAATTGATCTGCCTCTGTGGGCTGGACTCCCCCGCCAAGAAGTCCGCGATCGCTTTCCCGAAGATTATCAATGTTGGCAACAGAGCCCCCATGAGTTTTTCATGGTATTAGAATCTGGGCATAAACATTTCCCGGTGTTAGCCTTATTTGAGCAAGCCAAACAATTTTGGCGGCACGTCTCTATCCAGACCAACCAAACCATCCTAGTAGTGGCTCATAACGGCATCAATCGATCGCTGATCGCTACGGCTTTAGGAGTTCAACCCCAATTCTATCAAAGTATTCAACAGTCTAACTGTGGTATTAGCATTATCAATATTGGTGATGTCACCCCCGGAGAACTACCACTACCCGCAGCCGTACAATTAGAATCGATGAACCTCACTAGCCATGTGCGGGAGAAACTCCCCACCCTTCGCCCGGAACATCGTGGACCGAGACTGCTGTTAGTGCGCCATGGAGAAACTGAATGGAACCGAAAAGGACAGTTTCAAGGTCAGATTGATATTCCCCTGAATGATAACGGGCGATTACAAGCTCGCAAAGCTGCCGAATTTCTCCAGGATATTAAAATCGATTTTGCGGTCAGTAGCCCCATGGCACGCCCCCGAGAAACGGCAGAAATTATCCTGGAATATCACCGAGATATAGAACTACAATTTGAGGACAATTTCCGAGAGATTAGCCATGGTTTATGGGAGGGTAAATTTGAATCAGAAATTGAGCAGGATTATCCGGGTTTATTAAATCAGTGGAAAACTGCACCGGAAACGGTACAGATGCCAGAAGGTGAAAACTTAAATCAGGTAGGAGAAAGGGTAGCCCTGGGATGGCAGAATATCATTAATAAATATGATTCCCAACCCCTGACGGGATTAGTGGTGGCTCATGATGCGGTAAATAAGGCTCTGTTGTGTCAATTATTGGGTTTATCACCAGAGCATTTCTGGAATTTTAAACAGGGTAATGGTTCGGTGACCGTAATTGACTATCCCCACGGTGCTAAAGGTAACCCGGTTTTAGAAACTATGAATATTACCACCCATTTATCGGGTAGTATTCTTGACCAAACCGCCGCCGGAGCCCTCTAGGACTGGTCTGTGAATATGAGTAGTGAACTCCTGAAACAGGTGCGGGTATTAGACCCGATGGATGGACGAGATCAAGTGGCAGATGTACTGATTATTGATGGGTATATTACTGCTATTGAATCCCAGATTTATGATTACCCAGAACATACTCAGATCATTGATTCCCACGGTATGATTTTGGGGCCGGGATTGGTGGATATGTATAGCCATACGGGAGAACCGGGCTTTGAAGAACGGGAAACTATTGCATCTTTAGAGGCGGCAGCTAGGGCGGGAGGTTATACCCGCCTGGGGATTTTACCGGATATGCTACCACCTGCTGATAATCTCTCCACGATTCAACATTGGCAAGGTTTAGCACCCCATGGCTTTTATGTCTGGGGGGCAGCCACGAGGGGTGCGGCGGGGGAGATGATGACGGAATTAGCGGAATTGGCGACTACTGAGATTATTGGTTTTGCTGATGGATATGCTCATCGAAATCTTAATCTGTGGCGGCGAGTTTTGGAGTATGTTAACCCGCTGAAAAAAACGATCGCTCTGTATTGTTGCGATCGCACTCTGGCGGACTCAGGAGTAATGCGGGAAGGTTACGCCTCTATCTATAGCGGTTTGACCGGGATTCCTGATTATGCCGAAACTGTGGCTATTTCCGCCGTCCTGGAATTGGTGGCGGCGATCGGAACTCCGGTTCATATCATGCGGGTTTCTACAGCTAGGGGTGTGCAACTAATTCGGGAAGCTAAACAGCGACATCTACCTATTACCGCTAGTACCACCTGGATGCACTTACTATTTGATACAGAAGCCATTACCGGGCGGCTTTCTGACTGTGGTTTAGGCTTTGCGCCGAATCCCTACGATCCGAATCTTAATGTTGACCCGCCTCTGGGTAATCCAGACGATCGCCAAGCCCTAATTCAGGCTATTGTAGACGGGACTATTGATGCGATCGCTGTTGACCACACCCCCTACACCTACGAAGAAAAAACCGTTGCTTTTGCTGATGCACCCCCAGGGGCGATCGGCTTAGAATTAGCCTTATCTCTACTGTGGAAAACCTTTGTCCAACAGCCAGATACCGTTTTTAAGATTCAATGGTCGCCACTGCAACTGTGGCGAGTTTTAAGCACCCAACCCGCCCACTGTTTGGCTATTTCTCCCCCCACTGTTGCCGTCAACCGCGCCGCCGAATTAACCCTCTTTGACCCCGCACAGCCTTGGAGGGTAGATCACACTACCATCAAATCGCGATCGGCTAATACCCCCTGCTGGGGGCAGGAAATGACCGGAAAAGTCATCAAAACTTGGCGCGGTTGACAGCCAAAAAAGTCGGTTAAAAACTGCGATCGACCCCTCCCAGACGGTCTAAGGGCCAGAACCGGACCACAGCCCGACCGATGATATTCTCTCGGGGGACAAATCCCCAATAGTGACTATCAAAGCTATTGTTACGGTTATCCCCCAGGACTAAAAACTCGCCTTCGGGGATGGTTTCCGGCCCCCATTTGTATTGGGGTTCTTCGGCAATATAGTCCTCTTCAATGGGTTCGCCATTCACAAAAACCTGTCCGTCCCGAACCTCTAATGTTTCGCCGGGTAAGCCAATAATCCGCTTAATGAAAGCATCATTGTATTGTAGGCTCAGTTCCTCCGTGGGATTGAAAACTACCACATCTCCCCGTTGCGGTTCGCTGAAACGGTAGCTTAACTTATCAATAATCAGGCGATCGTTGATTTCCAGGGTGGGAAGCATTGACCCAGAGGGAATATAACGAGCCTCTGCGACAAAAGTTCGGATACCCAAAGCCAAAATTATACTTAGTCCAATAGTCTTAATGCCTTCAACCCAAGCATTCTCCTCGTTGTTTGATGGTGATGATGGTGAATTTTTGGGTTTTTGGTCTTGATTGGGGACACTGCTCATAATTTTACAGTCAAAGGACATAATTAATACTGGCAGTAGGGTATACGCCTGGCTAGACAGACAATATCCCGCCTTGATGCACCGTAGCATCACCTGCCGATGGTCTTATATTCTTGATGATAGCTGACCATCAGCTTTTTTGGCAGGTTTTGAGAATATCCCTCAAACATGGTTGCGATCGCCACAGGATTAGCAATATAATACTGGGATTAAGGATACCTCGCTCAATCAATAACAGCCAGGGTCTCCGTCGGAATAATTACTTAGAAAACTGACGGTGATCAACGGAGTTTTAACTAAAAATGGTACAGGATCAAAAATCAACGGTTATAGTCACGGGTGCCTCTTCGGGGGTTGGTTTATACGCCGCCAAAGCCCTCGCCGATAGGGGCGCTCATGTCATCATGGCTTGTCGTAACTTGGAAAAGGCAGAAGCCGCCGCCCAAGAATTAGGGATTCCCGAAGACAGCCGCACTATCCTTCATATCGACCTCGGTTCCCTTGAGAGTGTCCGACGGTTTATCAACTCATTCCGGGCTACGGGTAGAACCTTGGAGGGGTTAGTCTGTAATGCGGCTATCTATATGCCCCTCATAAAAGAACCCCTTCGTAGTCCAGAAGGCTATGAGTTGACCATGACCACCAATCACCTCGGGCATTTCCTCCTCTGTAATGTGATGATGGAGGACATGAAACGCTCTCCCGCTGAGGATAAGCGTATGGTGATTTTGGGAACGGTTACCCATAACCCCGACGAACTCGGTGGCAAAATTCCACCCCGCCCCGACTTGGGAGACCTGGAAGGGTTTGCTAAGGGCTTCCGAGAACCAGTTTCTATGATTGACGGCAAAAAATTTGAACCCGTCAAAGCCTATAAAGATAGTAAGGTTTGCAATGTCCTAACTATGCGGGAATTGCACCGACGCTATCACGACGAAACTGGTATCACTTTCACCTCTCTTTACCCAGGTTGCGTCGCGGATACGCCCCTGTTCCGCAATCACTATCCCCTGTTCCAGAAAATATTTCCTATATTCCAGAAATACATTACCAAGGGCTATGTCTCTCAGGAATTGGCTGGAGAACGAGTGGCTGCTGTGGTCCTTGATGAGGAATATCGCCAGTCTGGTGCTTACTGGAGTTGGGGAAATCGCCAGAAAAAAGGCCGACAGTCTTTTGTGCAACGGGTCTCGCCCCAAGCTAGAGATGAGGAAAGAGCTGAGAAAATGTGGAATCTCAGTCTCAAGTTGGTAGAACTGGCTTATTGATTTGTGTCTGAAAATTGACAACTTTCCGCCGGGTTTTCCCGGCTTTTTTGTCCTTAACCCACAAAAGCTGCTTGGGGTGAGCTGGAAACCGATTTTTTGCTAGAATCTATCCCAGCCACTACTTTGTTGCTAAACTAAGACATTTATACTAAACCAATATGCAAGCTCGTAGAACAGCCCGTGAACTCGCCCTTTTGGGGATGAGCCAACTACCATCAACTCCCGAAAGGCTTGAGACTCAGCAAATGGAAGATGTGGTCCTCGCTGCTGTCCGTACCTTAACCACAGAAGGACAAGAATCCCTAGAGACGGCTATGGCTGAATTACAACGGGGTAACGATCGCCTTTTGAGTAGCCAAACTAGGGCGGCGGATTTGCACAGCGCCCGGACAATGGTTAGTGAGGCGATCGCATTGGCTCAATCAGCCATTAATCGTTTATCTACTGCTGTGGAATTGCCGGAATTGGTACAATTGGCAAGTCAGGAAGATGTCTACTCCTATGCTGTCAAAATTTTGGTCGAGCTTAACAAGCACCGGGAAGCTGTCGATAGTTCCCTAGAAGGGGCCATGGTTGATTGGCAATTATCCAGACTCCCCCGCATCGATCGCGATATTTTAAGGATTGCTGTCACTGAATTGTTATATCTGGGAGTTCAAGAACAAATTGCCGTTAATGAGGCGGTGGAGTTGGCTAAACGTTATAGCGACCAGGACAGCTACCGATTTATTAACGGGGTTCTCCGTCGTGTTGTTGATCACCTCAAAACTCAGTCTTCATCTGTCTAAATTTCGGTGATGCTGTGGGTCTGCTATTACCAATTCCCGCCTCACCAACACCTAAATCTGTTGTCAAATTTGAGTAATTAGTAAAATGGTTTTTAATTGGTTCCGCCGCCAGTTTAGCGATCGCCCCTCAGCAGAAGATACACAACAAGCTGAACCCTCATCAACTACCTCAACTCCCGACCAACCCGAAACTAAAGAACCGCCTCAGCCTACCACTGCTAATGAGGATTATTTACAGTGGGCTAAGGCCGCTTATCAAAATATTCAGCAACAACAAAAGCCAACAGAAGACACCACAGAAGCACCCACAGAAGACACCACAGAAGCCCAGACCCCCCCCGAAGAAGCCGAAACAAGTACCTCTGAGGTTCAGGAAACCCCCGCAGAATTAACAGAAACGACTGAACCTGTGGCAGTGGTTGAGGAAGTCGCAGAGGAAGTCGCAGAGGAAGTCGCAGAGGAAGTCGCAGAGGAAGTCGCAGAGGAAGTCGCAGAGGAAGTCGCAGAGGAAGTCGCAGAGGAAGTCGCAGAGGAAGTCGCAGAGGAAGTCGCAGAGGCGGCGGAAGTTAGAGAAACCGCTGAACCTGTAGCGATTGTTGAAGAGAGTATTGATGAGTCTTTGCCAATTTGGGCGAGAACCCAGGCGGAAAGACAGGCGAGAATTGAGAGATTAAAAGAAACGGCTATTTCCGAACCGGAAGCGGAAGGGGGGCAAACCACAGCCAGCGGTGAGGGAGAATCGACGGATCTAGTATTTGATGAGATGTTCCTGTGGTCGGCGGAAGTTTTGGCTAATCAGGGACGTAGACCAGAGGAAGTAGCAGTAGAGGAAATCACCTGGCTACAAAAGCTGTGGAAAGGTTTAGGGCGGACTCGCCGTAATTTACTCAATCAATTAAAAGCGATCGTCGGTCAGGGACCCCTAAATCAGGCGGCGGTAGAAGAAATTGAGGCTTTATTGCTGCAAGCTGATGTGGGTGTAGAAGCTACTGACGTGATTATTGAGGCGCTACAAAACCGCCTGCTAGAGGATGCTTTACCCCCGGAAGATGCGATCGCCTATTTAAAACAACTTCTGCGAGATCTCCTGGAAAAACCCTATCAAAATGGCTATAGTCCCACATTTGCCCCCGAAAAAGAACAATTGAATATTTGGTTAATTACCGGGGTCAATGGAGCCGGAAAGACTACTACCATCGGGAAAATTGCCCATATTGCCCAAAAGTCAGACTACCGGACTTTAATTGCGGCTGGGGATACTTTCCGGGCGGCAGCAGTCGAACAAGTAAAGGTCTGGGGCGAACGTAGTGGGGTAGAGGTGATTGCTAATCCTGGAAAGAATACAGATCCGGCCGCCGTGGTTTATGATGCGATCGCTGCTGCTAAATCCCGCGAGACCGAATTGCTAGTTATTGATACTGCTGGTAGATTGCAGAACAAAAAGAACCTGATGGAGGAACTTAACAAAATTCGTCGCGTAATAGACAAACAAGCACCAGATGCTAAGGTAGAATCCCTCCTAGTCCTTGATTCAACTTTAGGTCAAAACGGACTACGCCAGGCCCAAGTATTTGCCGAAGTTGCTCAACTTAGCGGTGTGGTCTTGACAAAATTAGATGGAACTGCTAAAGGTGGTGTGGCTTTAGCTGTTGTACAGCAGCTTGGTCTACCGATTCGTTTTATTGGTGTTGGGGAAAGTATCGAAGACCTACGGCCTTTTTCAAGCTACGAGTTTATCGAAGCCCTGTTAAGTGGTTAAAGCTCTGTTAAAGTGCAAAGTTTGGTATGTAAGTGTAATCATTGGGAACAGTTGATCTCCTAATGGAGACTTCAATTAGCACATATTGATTAGCGATGGGGGGGTGGCTGATGATTACTGTTGGTAGAATTTTTTAACTTTAAGTCTACCTAGGAGTCCCCCAGAAGCTGTCAAAGCATAAAGAAAGCGTCGCTTGTTGCTATCAAACTAGGGAGGATTTCTGATGATTGCCAGAAGAATCACTATACTGGTGGTAATTTAAACCTGCCATATCACGAGACCTAACGCTAATAAATTTTCGATGTCTTGGACTTACTATTGCACTCTAACCTTGAAAGAATATATACTAATAATATGACTGCTGTGCCACTTCCCAGACGCTCAGAACAACCTTCAGACTCCCTTTCTAGTTCCTCAGATGCTGATGTGACATCAGCCTCTCACTTAAAGGAAATGGTGGCTAGACTCCATCGGGAACAGCAAAATATTAATGAGTTGCTGAGTTCCCTAAGTTTTGCCCTCCGTAGCTTTAATAATCTCAATCAGTTCTTAGAATTAACTCCCCTAGTTGCTAGTCGAGTGACAGATGCTGATGGGGGTGCTTTGGTGCTGTTTAAACCTAACGGTCAGGTGCGCTTTCAACGCTTACACTGCCAAGATGGTCGTCAGTGTCAGGATATTCGCGCCATTTTAGAGGCGGCTACCAGACAGGTGATATCCCAGCCTAATGATACCATAACGGTGGGAGTGGTTCCCGAGAGTCTCGCGCCCCAATACGTGGCAAACCTAGACCATCAGGTGAGTAGTTGCTTGGGGTCGGATGTGCAACTTTTTAGCACGGAAATCCTGGTTAATAATATATCACGGGGGCGGTTGTATGTGTTCAGCCATGATCCTGATTATCTGTGGACACCAACCCGCCAGAAATTAATTAGACTGGTAGCTGATCAAACGGCTGTGGCGATCGCTAATGATGAACTATCAGTTTCATTACGGGAAAAAGAACGCCTAGACCGAGAATTAGAAATTGGTGCAGAAATTCAACTGCGCCTACTTCCGCGTAAATGTCCGAAAATTCCGGGTTTAGAAGTAGCCGCGCGCTGTCAAACCGCCAACCGAGTCGGGGGAGACTATTACGACTTTATCCCCTCAAATTTTGACAAACATGAACATGAAAATCATCCCGGTTCCGGAGAAGTTGGCTACGGTGACACATCATCGGAACATTGGAGTATTGTCATTGGTGATGTCATGGGAAAAGGAGTCCCAGCCGGGTTAATTATGACCATGACTCGGGGAATGTTGCGCGCAGAAGTTCTCAACCGCCATTCCCCCGCCCAGATTCTCCAACATCTTAACCGGGTGATGTATGCTGACTTAGAAAATTCTAATCGGTTTGTGACTCTGTTTTATTCGGAGTATGACCCGGAGACTAAAATTCTCTCCTATAGTAACGCCGCCCATAATCCCCCTTTATTATGGCAAGCGCAAAGCCACAGTATTCGTCGGTTAGATACTTTGGGAATGTTGATCGGTCTTGATGCTGATACCCGTTACTACCAAGCCCAAGTGCAACTATATCCGGGGGATACTGTGATTTACTATACTGATGGCTTTACTGATGCGGCGAATCAACGAGGCGATCGCTTTGATGAAGATAACCTACAGACAGCCTTTCAATGGGCTTGTCAAAACTCCCATACTCCCAATCGCATTGTAGATCATATATTTGCCGAAGTTCAGAAGTTTATCGGTCCGAGTAACAGTAATATTGATGACATGACTCTGGTTGTGCTACAGGTGCAACCCTCTTAAAGTGGGGAGAATGCCGATTATGTCCGTTGATACTTTCGAGATGTTTGTGCAAACTTTCAGCAACCCTGGGAGCCATATTCTCATTTTAACCCCTCACTGGTCATGGGAGTGGGGGGAAGTCGCAGCTACCTTACCAGTGCTATTCGGTCAACAGGTAAATGTTGATTTATGGACTAACGTTACGAATACCTGGAATAATTTACTGGAAACCGGACAGCTTTGGGCTTTTTTGATTGGATTGGGGATGGGGTGGTGGGCGAAAAGCCTCTTACCCTAATCGGAAATATTTTCCCCAGTCAGTTGCTGCTCAGACATTTATAGCTAATTTAAAGATTATAGGACTATGACTGAAGCTAAAACCTGGAGCCAACGATTTGAAAAGGCTTTGCATCCAGCGATCGCCACTTTTAACGCCAGTATCGGCTTTGATATTGAGTTAATCGAGTATGATTTGACTGGCTCCGTCGCTCATGCCAAAATGTTGGTCAAAACCGGGATTATCTCCCCCGAAGAAGGACAAGCCTTAGTTGATGGCTTGGAGACTATTCGCCAAGAATACCGCCAGGGTCAATTTAACCCCGGTGTCGATGCTGAGGATATTCATTTCGCCGTTGAACGCCGACTTACCGAAATTGCCGGAGATGTCGGTAAAAAACTCCATACGGGGCGATCGCGTAATGACCAAGTGGGAACTGATACCCGCCTTTACCTGAAAGACCAAATTCAACAAATCCGCACCCAGATTCTTCATTTGCAAGGGGTTTTATTGGATCTGGCTACTAATCACGTCCATACTCTCATACCAGGATACACTCATCTACAACGGGCGCAACCTCTCAGTTTGGCTCATCACCTACTGGCTTATGTGGAAATGACCCACCGCGACTGGGAACGTCTGGGAGAGGTTTATCAACGGGTGAATACTTCCCCTCTGGGGTGCGGTGCTTTGGCGGGGACTACTTTTCCCATTGACCGACACTATAGCGCCGAATTATTGGGGTTTGACCGGGTTTATGCTAATAGTTTGGATGGGGTGAGCGATCGCGATTGGGCGATCGAGTTTCTCAGTGCTTCTAGTCTCATTTTGGTTCACCTCAGCCGCCTCTCCGAGGAGATTATCTTTTGGGCTTCCCAGGAGTTTGGTTTTGTCACCCTCACTGATAGCTGTTCCACTGGCTCTAGTATTATGCCCCAAAAGAAAAACCCCGATGTTCCTGAATTGGTGCGCGGTAAAACTGGCCGGGTTTTTGGACATCTACAAGGGCTATTAGTCCTGATGAAGGGTTTACCTTTGGCTTATAATAAAGACCTCCAGGAGGACAAGGAAGCCTTATTTGATGCGGTCAAAACTGTGAAAGGCTGTCTGGAGGCGATGACTATTTTGTTATCCCAAGGGATGGAGTTTCGCCCACAACGTCTCGCTGAAGCAGTGGCGGAAGATTTCTCGAATGCTACTGATGTGGCTGATTATCTCGCTACTAAGGGGGTTCCTTTCCGGGAAGCCTATAATTTGGTGGGTAAGGTGGTCAGAACTTGTCTGGAGTCCGGGAAACTTTTAAAAGACCTTACCCTCGATGAGTGGAAGTCTTTACACCCTGAATTTGATGTCGATATTTATGATGCGATCGCACCTTTACAAGTCGTCGCCGCCCGGAATAGCTACGGCGGCACGGGTTTTGAACAGGTTAAATTAGCCCTGCAAAATGCGCGCGATCGCTTGGTGGCTGCACAATCATAATTATCTCCTTAACCGGGTGTCTCTAACCCGGTTTCTTGGGGTTTGCTATAGTAGTATGGGAAGAACTTGGTCAATCGTTCATCGTCAACCTACTTGATTAATTAGGCTAAATATATGACTCCCACTTGGAATGATTCTTTGAAAATTGGCATCCCCTTGATTGATTTTCAACATCAGCAACTATTCGACCAGATGGATTTATTGATTGCTAACCTGGAACAAAACCGCAGCCCCCAGGAACTTCAATCAACTATCAAATTTCTGGAAATGTATATTAATAACCATTTCAAATATGAGGAGTCCTGCATGAATTTATATAAATGTCCCGTCGCCAAAAATAATCAGAACGCACACAAACGATTTGTGATGAGTTTTGAAATGATTAAAAGTCGCATCGAACATCATGATAACTTTAACTCAATTGTTCTCAGCATCAAACAAGACCTGCGCGATTGGTTTATTGACCACATTAAAAGCATTGATACCCAACTGAAACCTTGCATACCTACCAAAAAATATGGATAATGTGGGGGCGGGTGCTTTGAGTTTCTGGCTGGTGGGCTAGAAGGCTGATAAACCCGCCTTTTGTGGATCATGTAATTGATGGCTTTTTGAAAACTTGTCTATGTCCACTGCTAATCAAGCTGTAGTTTGTCTGAATTTGGGAAATGATTATGTTGGGTCTCAACAATGGGAACTGGCGGCGAATTGTTATCGACAGGCTATTGAGGCTGACCCTAACTTAGCCGCCGCCTATACCAGTTTAAGCAGCATTTGGCAACATTTGCAACAACCCCAAGCTGAGGCGGAAAAACTTTATCAGATAATTAGCGAAAATCCTGGTTCTGTTAACCCAAATTTTGGTTTGATTGTCGGTGAGAGTTTGGAGAAACACCAGGATAGCCAAGGCGCGATCGCTTGGTATAATTTGGCGATCGCTATTCATCCTCAATTGGCAGTCGCTCACTATAAACTCGCCCAGGCATATCATAACACAAATCAGGTCGATTTGGCAATAGCCAGTTATCAGAAAGCCATTGAATTGCAGCCCAATATATATATCTATTATGTCGGTTTGGGTCAAGCACTGACTAGCACCAAACTAGATGAACAAGCTATCACCGCCTATCAGAAAGCCATTGAACTCAAGCCAGACTTTTCTTGGTCTTATCACCATTTAGCAGTCATTTTAACTCGATTAGGGCGTATTGAGGAAGCCATAGACAACTATCGCCAGGAAATTGAATTAAACCCGGATTTTTATTGGTCTCACTTTCACTTGGGCGATTTACTCAGCCAGCAAAATCAGCCGGAAGAAGCGATCGCCGCCTACCGGAAAGCGATCGCCATTAACCCTCAACAACCAGAAGCACATCAACGGCTGACCGAGATTTTATCCCGAGACCAAAAAACTGGCGAAGATGCACTTTTAGGGGGGAGATATGAAGAAGCGATCGCCATTTATCGGGATATGGTCGCCGCTAAACCTGACTATTCCTGGGGATATTATGGTTGGGGTTTAGCATTACTAAACCTGCGCCAATGGTCAGAGGCGATTGAGGTATTTAATCAGGCAATTAATCTCAATCCCGATTGTTTTTGGTCTTATAATAATCTGGGATATTGTTTGTTTAAACAGGGAGAAATCCCCCAGGCGATTGATGCTTATCGAAAAGCGATCGCCATTGATCCAGAAATCCCAGAAGTCTATATTCGCCTGGGTGATACCCTCTTACAACAGCAAGATATTGATGGCGCAATTGCCGCTTATTTAGACGCTATTAAAGCCCAACCGGACGGGGAAATAGCATATATAAAACTGCGGCATTTACGCACCTATAGTTTTATCAAATTACAACCCGAGCAAATAGAGGCGATCGCCTCCGGTTATCAGCAGGCAATTTCCCAGGTTCCCCACTATCCCGAACCCTACATAAATTATGGTGATTTACTCACCGAAATAGGCGACATTTCCGCCGCCATTTCCACCTATAAACAGGGAGTCTTAGCCAAAACCAAAATCATTCGCCCCGAATTTTTTAGCAACCACTGGGAAACCGCATCAGTTCCAGGTCCGAATTTCCTAATTATTGGCGCTCAAAAAGGTGGCACCACCTCCCTTTATGAATACCTTTGTCATCATCCCCAGATAATTCCTAACCTCCATAAAGAAGTCGATTTTTTCATTTGGCAATATTACCGAGGCTTAGACTGGTATCTCGCCCATTTTCCCCCCATTCCCCCTGGCGGCGAATTTCTCACCGGAGAAGCCAGCCCTAGTTATATAGTCGATAGTAAAGTATGCGATCGCATTTCGCAAGCCTTCCCAGAAGTCAAGCTAATTGTCACCCTAAGAAATCCAGTAGATCGGGCTTTTTCTCAATATCAAGACCACCGAAATTGGATGGGTCAAGAACAGCGCACTCTCCAGCAAGCCATGATAGATGAAATTGCCATTCTCGATACCATTGACGACCCCACCCTAGCCGGACGCAAATTTTGGGGATGTCAATATGGTTATCTACTGCGGGGAATGTATGTTTATTTTCTGGAAAAGTGGATGCAAAAATTCCCTCCCGAACAGCTTTTAATCCTCACCAGTGAAGAATTATATAACCACCCGCAGAACACCCTCAAACAGGTATTTGAGTTTTTAGGTCTTCCCGACCATCAACTCTCCGAATACCCCCGATATACCGCAGGTTCCTATAATCCCATACCAGAAACATTACGTCAGACCCTAGGCGACTTTTTCCGTCCCCACAACCACAAACTCGAGGAATTATTAGGCCGAAAATTCCATTGGTCGCCGTAGCCTCAGACCCAAGCCATTTTGATATTAACCGAAAATTCTCTACTGACGCACCCGACTAATTATTGGTCGCTGTCGGGCGGGTTGATTAATATCCTCCTGGGAATGGAGAATTGACCGTCGAACCCGCCCCTACCTAATTATTAATTACCATTAATGGCAATAGTAGCCATTTTGATCCGGTCTTTCCTGTTGCTGACCAATGCGAGTCGCACCTATCAGCGTCGAAATGATGATACATCGCTTTTGACCTGGAACTTCAGGATGATGGATAGCAATGCGTCCCTTCGCAGCTAGAGAAGTTTGCGTGCAGAAATTAGACGGGTTATAGACCGGACAGCCTTGGTAGTTGAATAAAACTCGGTACACCGTCCCCGCGTTTCGGACTTGGTTGGTGTCCGGGTCTACTCTTCGCAGCGTCGTTTCATATTTATTCCTGGTGTTCCTTTCCCGGTTGTGAATTTCTATCCCCGGTTCTAGGTTAGTCCATGAACCTTCTGGGAGTTGACCAGGGGGAGTCTTCGCGGGATGGACTGCTACCTGTACTCGTCCCCCATATTCCCTGATACTCGCTTGCCATGATGTACTAGATAGTATAGCCTCACTTTTGGCTGAGTGGATAGCCCAGTTGAGTCGCCGGATAGAGGTTTGCAGTTTCTGGTTATTCGCGAAACCTAACCAAGTCGGAACCGCTATCCCACCTAGTATTGATATAATCACCATCACCCCTAAGACTTCTAACAAAGAAAACCCAGATTCTGTAGGGGATTTTCGCGATTTCGCACCCGGAGAGTCACTGCTAACTGGTTTTTCAGCCACTAAATTAATAGCCTGTTTCTGAACCAGAAGCAAGTGCTTAATTAATGTATTTTCCATTATTTAACCTGGGTCACAAGGATAGATGTCGTGTAGGTCAGCTAACCGCAGCATACACAACTAACCTCACTCGTAAAAGGCCTCGTTACGGGTGATATCTTTGGTGGTTTATTCTAAACTATGTTTTCGGAAATTGGGGGTAAAGTTTTGTAAAATATTCAGTAGATAATTAATTTTTTGTGTTACAATTGGCTAGTTAGAACTACTCAATCAGGGCAATCATCTCCTTGGAGTTTCTGCGTGGATAGTAGTCTAGTTCTGACAGCCACGCAATGTGTCACGCTATTATCAGCGGAAGATACAACTACCCAAAAAGGATTATCTTCGGTTATATTCTTCTCTGGATCTTGCTCTCGTTCTATAACTCCTAGATGGTCAAACTTTAGGATGTTATCGTCTACTGGTGCGAAAACTCGCAGTGTAATTTGTCCCTCGTTAATCTCGCCATTCACATCGAGAGTTTGCCAATCTGCGTTATCGTCGCTCGGTCGTCCCTTAGAGGTCAAATAAATTCGATATGCGGGTATACCTCCATGCTCACCAAATTCGAGGGAGCGACCTAAACTGGTTAATTGCGCTTGGCTTTGAGCGCGTTGTATGGCGTTAAAAACCCGGTCATTAACGGTGCGAACCTTTTGTCTATTGGCAAACATTATCCATGTCGGAGCGGCGATCGCACTCAGAATGCCAATCATTAAAACTACCACCAACGTCTCAATGATGGTGAAGCCCGACTGGTTTTTGGTGCGCCTGGGATTGACCGATTTTGGGTTAATTAAAATACTCATTTTATAGGTTCCTTTTATTATAAATTCCCTGATTTTATCGGTTAATTGAAAGCACCTAAGCCTTTAACCAAAAAGTTCGTCTCTGGAAAAAGCGATCGCCTATCCTCGTCGAATTCTTTAGCATTCGGATCAATGCGAATTGCCGCATTCATTCTCATGTTAACTAAAGCTGCTGTATTACGGGAGTCTACACATACAAAAAAGCCACTACCCTTATTTCCAGATAGTAGTTTAGCTTCAGTTGGATCAGTTGCTCCAGTTAAGTTAAAAACTGTTCTACAGTGATCAGCGGCTAGACCCTCAACGACACCTGGATATATGTAATCAATCAGAACTTCTCGTGGTCGTGGTCGTTCTGATTCATCTACAATAGGGCCGCTGGCTTCCCAATCATTCATCTTTGTACGGCCGCGAGGTCGAGCAAAACCTGGGTCTGGTTCATGTCCAGCAATATGGCATGGTGGTCCGCCGTCGCAGGTGTTATTGTGTATATCTATGACACCATCGTTGATTTGTAAGCGAGAAATACGTGCCTGACCAGACCAAGTATCAGAATCACCTGTTTGTAAATAGTAAGCAACTAAAGATAAAACTTGGGCATCATCGCAACGGGCATCATCGCAATGATTAGCAGCAACTGGCCTGTTAACCTCACGGGGGGGAACAACATTGGGGATAAACTCCTGTTTCCAGAATAGCAATACCACATTCTGGGAATCAGGAAGATAACCATTTTCATCGTTTTCTATAATCTTAGCAACCCCTTCACCGTCGTAGATATAGATAGCTTGGGAGAGGTCGCGGCGAATGAAATCTGCTGCCGCCTGTAACTCCTGGTTCGATCTGGCTATGATTTCTTCCTGGGTATCGGTTCGTAAAACATCCACCACAAAGAATAGGATGGGCGTGATGATCATACTAGCCACAACAGCCGAAATCAATAACTCAATCATCGTGAAGCCTAAGTCATTCCCCTGGGTGGTTTTTGACCTAGATTTCAATACACAAATTAACCAAAACCGAACTAGGGACAGCATAACTACCTCTCTACCGGGATAATCTTACTTTTGCACTCCATGGGAACCATCACCAAACCTATTAATCCCCTTCATCTTCAGGACATCCTTGTACACGCTCACGTAAACGGTCACTTAAACTCCTAAAGGAACTGGTGCTAGTGGGGCTAATCTCCGTTCGCACCTGCACTAGGGGTTCTCTGGGGTTTCCTAAGCCGACCCTGGAACTCGCTAAATTACTAGACCCGTCATCATTAGCCCCCTCTAGTTGTCCCGATTGGGCAAATGCGTCAGCACGATACACCCTGACAATCAACTCATAACCATGCTGTAGGTTGTCGCTACACTCATTTATGCCAATTCCCTGAACAATCATATCCGTGGGGCTATTGGTTTCACATCTCCCAGTTCCGTCATTATCCACACAGAACAAGTTGGCTGGGGTGGTACAGGCTCGACCAGCCCCACAGTTCAAGCTACCAGTTGCAGTTGGTCCAGCGTTGGGGTCACTGGGATTTAACCGCACCAAGTTGGTATTGGTTGGGTCAGTACGGACAGCACTGATATAACTGTTAGCGGCTCTGCTGGCTAGTTCTATGCGCCGAGCCTGTACCCGTGTGGCGAAGGCAAAACCCAACACGGGAGAAATGCCGACCATCAGGATGCTGACCACCACCATAGCCATGATGGACTCAAGCAGGGTGTAGCCAGATTCGCTACACCGGGAGAACTTGGGGGATAGTTTGGGGTTGAACATGGTTCGGCTCAGAATGCAACATGATTAAATAGGGTGGTCAGTTATGGGCTACTCGGTTGGACTAGGTTCGACGGTTGAAGAACGTATCAGGGTTTAAAGGACATTGATCAGGGCGCAACCCATCAGGGAGAAAGTTTGGGCCGTTCTCCCCTTCTCTGCCACACAACAGGGTATGAACCCAGGGGTCATCCCGACTCACTTCTCGGAAGTATTCATCTGGGGGTTGGGTGGCGGGAGTGGTCAGCCGGGAGGCAAACAGGTCAGGAAGTTGGGGCAGCAGACCGACATCATAACCGTAGTTCCGGTTAGGGGGTCGGTAGAATGGCACTTGACCGTTATCAATCAAACTTCTGTAGGGACGGAGACCTGTTGTTAAGGCTGGTCCGAACTTGGTCAAGTCGGCACTATTTTGATCCAAAACCGGCATCATGGGTCCGCTGGCGTATGCACTGCGTTTGAACTGGATGAATGAACCCTTGATAGTTGCAGTTACCCCGTTCCATCTTTCCAAGAAGCGACTAAAGTTGTGGAAACCACCGTTTAGCTCAGTTTTTTTATCTACTGTTGGTCGGATGGGGGAATCACCACTGGCAATAATTAGGTTAAAGGTAGTTGCTACAGCCGGCTGTAACAAGTTCTGTTGGTCATGTTGGATTGTGTTCAATTGCACCACAGGTTCCCACAGAGGCTGTGCATAAATAACAGGGCTATCAGGGTCCTCTGTAAGAATCTGCCTAAAACCATTGCGTGGCCAATGAACCTTTGGCACATCACCTTCCATTTGAAAGAGCAGTGCATTGGCTTTTGTTGTGGTCACCTTGTCAAGAGTTTCGAAATCTCCATTTACACAGTCTTCATCATATTCACCTGTTTCTTCATTTAAGGATATTTTTCTTTCTGTTTTGTCTTTGTCGTCACTTTTCTCCAGACAAATTTCATCAGCATCCTGTAAGGGTGAATAGGCGTATTTGCCACCAACAACACCCAAGGGGATAGGATGACCCCTTTTATCTAGCAAGAGTTTGTGTTTCCTATCACGAGCAAAAGCAATGCGACGGGGATAGATGCGATCGCTTGCTGGCAGTAATCGCTGTACAGTTGTTCCTACAGTGGGGTTGTCGTCGCTACTACTGTATGTAAAATTACGCCCAATTTTATCTGATGCATACTCCTTATCCTCATCATCCTCACCAGCTTCACTGACTACCCAATCGTCTGGCTGACACATGGAAACTAGAGGTTCACGGCAAATCTCCATCACATATTCAATGCCATCACCTCTGGTCTGAATTGGAGTCACATAGTTGTTAACATAGGAACTTCTGAGGATTTCACTACCAATCCATAACCTAATTGAATTACCTGCATTATTCCAAACATTTTGAGTAGTCATGAAGTTGTTGTCATAGAAGCCGTTAATCCTACGCAGAGCTTCCAGGGTTAGTTTATTTTCGGGCCATTTTTGAGGTTCTGGGTCTGGGGGTGGTGGTGGGGGTGGTGGACCGCCGCCATTCTCATCGCCATTCTCAGCGGGGGGGTAATCCCATTTATCGCCGTCACCATCCAGGTCGAAGTCGAATTCTACTTCATTAAAAAGTATTTCAGGATCACGACCAGTGGTAGGCTCAAACTGATAGTCATCTCTTTTAACCGGGTTCAAACCCTTTAGTCGCCTGTAGTCTTGGCTAAGAACCATGTTGTTGCGGAGGTTATAGTCACCTTCCCAGCGATATCCTTCCCTAAACTCCCTAGAAAGTAGAGTCACCGCATCAGACAAAACCGTGGCAGGTCGCCAGGTATCCCCTGTGCTACAGTCCGGTAGGCGAGGGTCATCGGCACGGCAGGCAAAATCTGGATTCAGGTTGCTGCGAGCATAAAAAGCACTACCCTCGTCAATAAATTCATCCAAAGCAGTGCCACCAGGGGTTTGGTGGAGGTTGAAAGTTCCTTTCACATAGGCAGGCAAATTACTGACTAGGATTAACCCTTTTTCGTCTTCAAAAAAGGTGGTTCGGCGATCTAACCGTTCACCATTAATCAACATGATGCCGTTGGGGCGGCGGGTTTCGTCTAAAACAAAGTCCACTGGACTGGTTATGGAGTCGCCAGTGCTATCATCTCTCAGGGCATCATCACGGGTGGCGTAGACAATGCCACTGTTGGGCAATAAAAACTCGTTATCACCGATCGCTTTTTGGCGTAACTTGTTTAAGTCAATCACCGTGGTGCGAATTTCCAGAGGTTGGCGGTCTTCCAGGGGGCGATCATAAGTGCCTTTACCATCAGCAAAGAAACCGTCATCATCCTCCAGGGCTTTCACCTGGCGGGCATCCAGCAAAGTTCCTTCAAAAATCGTACCATGGGGAATGGTAGCTTCTGTGGGAGTCCCCGCCGCTCCATCATCGATTCGCACAGCGCAAACCGCCGCATCAATAGCCGACTGTTCCTCCAAGCTTCTCTCTGTAGGTTCTTTGGCTAATGCTTTCCGCAGAGGCTCGTTGACAAAGCGCCCATCCGGAAAAACTAGATTAGCCTGGTAGTAAATCTTCTCAAGCAGGCTACCGGATTCATTGCCTGCAAACAAGCCGTCAGCATTTGGTGTCTGTTTGGGTGGATTTAGTATCTGCGCTCGCGTAGACAATGCCATTGTGGGACATACCCTCGCCAGTAGCCGTCGCCGCTTCCCAAGGCAAGCCATGCCTATTTTTAGCGGTTTCCTGGGTGGTGGGGTCGTAGTAACTGCTGATACAGGCTATGGGATTTTGGCGATCGCCCGGCTCCGCCCAGGGAGTGGTTGTATAGTGATACACCACAGTAGCCCGCATTCTCAGGTCGCCGATTTCATCATCAGCCATTTTCGCTTTGCCATCGAAATTACTGTCCTCCCACATAGCCATGGTATCTGGCCACACCACATCAAAAGCGGATTCATTTTCCGGGGTGTCTGGGTTGTCCGCCGCCCGGGCTGGTCGAGTCTGGCTCAGAAATGACTCACTCGGTAAGTAAATCCCTGCCCCGGTAACTATCCGCATCCCTCCCATGAGCGGATCATCGTCTGTAGAGTCTCTAGCCGCTGCCCTTTCCCAGAAACCGTTACGACCTGTATTCCCCAGGTCTGGCATATCGAACATTCGAGTTCGGCGGAAGCGCTCCCCGTCACCTTCATCCCAGACAATATTATTGATAAACTGTGCCGCCTGGGTGGTAAAAATCCCGTCGTTATACCATCTGGCTGGTAAACCATTGCCCAGCAGAACGCGATCGCCAATTAATGTTTCTTGTTGTTGATCTTTAACTAGCTCAGGATTCCTAGCTGGTAAACGCAACTTATTACCACTCGTCCACAGATCCAAACGGCTATGGTTACTCCCATTTGTTGTTGATATGGTGGCATTTCCTCCATCAAGCTGCTGTGGATAAATCCATTCATCCTTGGCTCTTAATTCCTCACCACTGCCATTCAGTGTAGCTGTATCACTATTCGGGTCAAAGTTTTCGCTTCCTACTTCACGGTTAGGAACCCGACGAGTTCTAGCTGTGAAATACATCTCCAGCATTCTCCTCCGGTCTTCTCCATCTTGGTCAACAGCCTCTCGGACCTGTTCCGGGTCTGTAGCTGCCGCGTTTTCCATCTGTGCATCTACCAAACCCTTGATTCTTTCTGCATATTCTAGGTCATTGTAACTTACCGCATTGGGCGCTCTATCTACCGATAAATGGTCTTTACCCCAACTCACTCCCGTTGGTGCGCCATTTGGTCGGAATAGGTCCAGAGTCGCGTTACCCCCTCCACTTGAACTGCTATCAGCAGTACCTGTGCCAAAGTTGCCACCTATGATAATCTTGCTATTTTCCATCTGATAAAAGCAAGAGTTGGGGCTGCTCACCTGACGATATGTAACATTATTATTAGTGAACAGGTTGCCATTGACCATAATCCGGCCGTTTAACTGAAGAGCCTGACGACCCGGAGTTATGTCAATATCACCTTCATAGACTACAGCATTATTAACTAAAGGCACAGCTTGCCTATCTTGCTGCATTTCCACAGCCGCAAAACCCCTACCACTGACGGGTATACTGGCAGCGTAGATAAAAAAGGGTTTTCTCAGAACATTATCCTGTTGGAACCAGTCAGTACCACCAGTAACCAAAGTCGCAACACTTCCCAAGGCTTGTGGACAATGAGGGTTGCTGTTAAAAGGTGAATCTATCCTAGGTACAGGATTACCTCTAGCATCTATGGGAGTTCTCGCCCGATCGCGTTCTGTATGCAGGAAGAAAATTCCGTAAATATTGTATCTATCTGTTTCGCCGTCACCATTGAAATCTTCTTCAAATCCCCAGGCAGTATCTATGGTTCTTCCGTTAAACTCTAGGGTCAGTCGTTCTTCACCGACAAAGTCATACTTACCTCCCCTTAATTCTTGCATTAACACACCATTTTCAGGCGCTCCTGATGGCATAGCCTCAAATGCGTTCTCCAGTTTCACTTTGGCCCGTTCCAGGGCGGGTGTGGCCGCTAACAGCACTTCCTGGCTAACCCGCACATTTTGCGCTACCTGCGCCCGGTCTAAGGCTCGGAATGCGATCGCCACCGTTAACAGTACCACCACTAACATCACCATGGTTACTGTCGGCAACACAAAACCCTCTACTCGCTGGCGATCGCCCCTATTCATATTCAACCAATTTCCCAGGAGCGATCGCTTTAAGCCCCCGATAGCCCGGTTACCAAACTTCCGGATCTCTCCTAACCATAATCGAATAGGTGACTTAGGTTTTCTGTGATTATGCTGATTGTGCATAAGACGACTTCCTGACCTTAGAGTTTAACTGAATACACGGGCTGATAAATAATACGGCGAGATAAATATAAATACACTCATAGCTGTGGTATTATTACCCACAACTAGGCGACTAAGTACCCCGGTTATCCCCGCCAAGGGCAACTAGGGTACACCTTTTTCTATTATCACAAATCGACTGAGTTAATTGTGAGTTAGCGATCGCCTTTCTCCTGTGCGATCGATCACATTGACAAACTCGGTTCGAGGGTTATAGGCTTAGGGAGGATGAGTCCTCACCTACATATTAGCATTCCCAACTCAACCTAAAAAACGATCACCCTTCTATTAATGTTAACTTTTGTAACGAAATGTTAAGTTTTGTTGCGAAAAATTTTTTTCTGGGGGGTCCCTTGCCTTTCCCGCCACCCCGTGCTATACTTTTAGATAATGGGAATAGTGACATTTTTAGAATTTAGGCACAGATTTCTATTATGTAACTGTCCCTATATTATCACCAATTGCCAGAGCTTGTCAACCCCCTACATCAGAAAGTTGATAGACTGTTAAGTTGTGTTGCGGTCTGGGTGGTTAGAAGGTGGCTAGAAACCCGGTTTCTTGAAGTCTGGGGGAGAAACCCGGCTATAATTGGTCATTGATAATATTGGGATGGGGAAATATGAGCGATCGCACTATCACCCTGAAAGTTAACGGAGAGGCGCAAACTTGCGCCCCAGATACTAGCCTACCTAAATTTTTGGAAGATTTGGGGTTAAATCCCCGTTTGGTGGCGGTGGAGTATAATGGGGAAATTCTCCACCGACAGTTTTGGGAAATTACCACTATGGAAATGGGTGATATCCTGGAAATTGTCACCATTGTGGGTGGTGGCTAAACTAGGAGATCTTCACGGGGATTAAAAGTTTCGATTTCTCGGAGTTTTTCGTATAATTCCCTCTCCTGGGTGGTGATCTGTTTGGGGGCGACAATTTGAATTTCCACTAACTGATCACCGCGATCGCCATTTTCGTTAGGATAGCCTTTATTAGCTAGTCTCAGACATTGACCCGACACTACCCCCGCTGGGAGTTTAATTTTAACCCAACCGTCAAGAGTGGGAACCTCTATTTCTCCCCCTAGGGTCGCTTCGCTGGGAGTTACTGGAACCTCACAGATAATATTAGACTCTTCCAACCTGAAAAAGTCGTGAGGTTTGACCGTAATTTTCAGGTATAAATCCCCCCCTTGAATGCCCAAATTTTTGAGGCGAATACGTTGACCGGTAAACATTCCCGGCGGCATATTCACCTCAAGCGATCGCCCATCTTCTAGGCGGATACGTTCTGCTCCTCCAGTGTAAGCCTTTTCCAGAGGTAAAGTCAAGCGCGCCTCAATATCCCGTCGATTTTCCCGAACCGGAACCCGGTGGATTACCCTAGTATTAGGGGATTTATAGGGGTCAGAAGAAGTGACGCGGGGTGTATCATTAGTAACGGTCCGCACTTCCCGCCGCCGTCCGATCAGTTGATCAATAAAACTATTAAAATCGGCATATTCCCCAAAATCGACCTCCGGAGTTTTAGTTTGGGTGCGACCATTAGCCACCCGACTTCCCCAGGTCTTAAATCCGGTCTTCTGGGAGCTTTTTTTACTACCAAAACCCTTTTGTTTCCAAAATTTGCTGTACTCATCATACTGCGATCGCTTTTCCAGATCCGACAGAATATGATAAGCCTCACCAATATCCTTAAACTTCTCTTCTGCTTCCTTATCCCCCGGATTTAGGTCGGGATGATATTGTCTAGCCAAACGGCGATAGACCTTTTTTATCTCATCAGTAGAAGCATCTCTGGAAACCCCTAAAATCTGATAATAATTCCGAAAATTTTGCATAATTTAATCACAATATAAACTCATCAGTCACAGAATCCCAGAAAAGGGAGGAGGGAACCCCACCCCACAGCCTCCCCTGATTACTTACAGCCAGTCGTCCTCATCATCATCCCAATCATTACTTTGGGGATAATATCTTTGACCAGGGCGACCAGTTCCGGTTCCCATGTTATTATCGTAACGGGGATAGCCGCGGCCAGCAGCGGGAGGCATATCATAGGGGTCACGGATACGGCGATCGCCACCGCCAAAAGTGCGACGAATCGATCCAAACAGATCATCATCATCATCTTGGGTAGCAAACACAGACACCTCGCGACTCAAATCATATAGCGCATCTTGCAGATCCGCCCCAATTTGATCAATACCGCGATCGTCATTTCTTTCCAGACTATCCCGCAGCGCCCTAATTAAAGTCTCAATACGGCCCCGTTGACGTTGAGCAAACTGCATCCCATAATCTAGGGCAATCTCCCTTAACTGTCTTTCCGCTTGATAAGTCAAAGCCTGGGCGCGATTGCGTTTTTCCACCCTTTCCCGCAGTAGACGGTCTTGGTCTGCAAACTCTTCCGCTTCCCGAATCATCTGATTAACTTCTTCCTGAGACAGAGTAGAAGCACCCTGAATAGTAATGCTTTGTTCCCGACCAGTGGTTTTATCCATAGCCGTCACCAGGAGGATACCATTAGCATCAATATCAAAAGCCACCTGTACTTGAGGGATACCCCTAGGGGCGGGTGGAATACCGGTCAGCTTAAACCGTCCCAAAGACTTATTATCCTTGGCTAACTCCCTTTCCCCCTGGAGGATATGAATTTCCACCAGAGTTTGATTATTCTCAGAGGTCGAGAAAATATCCGATCGCCTCACCGGGATAGTAGTATTGCGGGGTATGAGTTTTTTCATCACTCCCCCAATAGTTTCCAATCCCACCGATAGGGGTGTAACATCCAATAGCAGGATATCGCGCACTTCACCCGCCAAAATACCCGCTTGAATAGCAGCCCCCACGGCGACCACCTCATCAGGATTAACCCCCTGATTTGGTTCACGGTCAATCAGGCTACGCACCAACTGCTGTACAATAGGCATCCGGCTGGCCCCTCCCACCAATACCACCTCATCGATTTGGGTAGGTGAAATTTGGGCATCCACCAAAGCCTGTTTGACCGGGCGGCGTAACCTTTGAATCAGATCAGCACATAATCCCTCAAACTCTCCCCGAGAAAGTCGAGTTTCTAGGTGTTTCGGTCCGTCTGCGTCCGCCGCAATGAAGGGTAAATTGATGTCAGTTACCCCCACCCCAGATAGTTCTATTTTAGCCTTCTCCGCTGCTTCTGTGAGGCGCTGAAGGGCTTGGCGATCGCGTCTGAGATCCATTCCCTGTTCTTCCAGAAACTTCTCAGCTAACCAATCGACAATTTTTTGGTCAAAATCATTCCCCCCCAGTTGGGTATCCCCGCTAGTGGATTTAACCTCAAATACCCCATCTCCTACTTCCAGGACCGACACATCAAAAGTTCCCCCCCCTAGGTCAAACACCAGAATAGTGCCAAAATCCTGCTTTTGCAGTCCATAGGCGAGGGAAGCCGCCGTCGGTTCATTGAGAATCCGTTTTACCTCTAATCCGGCAATTTTCCCAGCGTCGCGGGTCGCCTGTCTTTGAGAATCATTAAAATAGGCGGGTACAGTAATTACCGCCCCAGTCACCTCCTCCCCTAGATATCGGCTGGCTTCTTCTGCTAATTTCCGCAGTACCATGGAGGAAATCTCTTCCGGTGCGAAATCTCGCTTGAGTCGAGGACATTTGAGGCGGATATTACCATTTTCCTCTCGACGCATAGTATAGGGAACCCGTTTTGATGCCGGGGTTAGGTCTGCATATCTTGACCCAATCAGTCGCTTGACGTTATAAAAGGTATTCTGAGGATTCAAAACAGCCTGCCGCCTAGCCATTTGTCCGACAATCCTTTCCCCCTCTTTAGTAAAGCCAACGACAGAGGGTGTTGTCCGCATCCCCTCAGAATTGGCAATCACGACGGGTTTACCGCCCTCCATGACCGCTACAACAGAGTTAGTTGTTCCCAGGTCAATGCCGACTACTCTACCCATTCGTTGGTGTTCTCCTTGTCTTGTTGGTGTGGCTAGTAGATCTTTTCTAATTTTATCGCTTCCCATCGTCGTCGCCCCAAATGGGGGAGATTCTAATTTTATCGACAGAATGTTACGAGATGTAACCTATAATGAGAACGAAATACAAGCAAGTGATTGAAAGGGTTGTCAATGCGAGTTGCGATCGCGGGAGCGGGTTTGGCTGGCTTGAGTTGTGCCAAATACCTAACCGATATGGGTTATACCCCCATTGTCTTGGAAAGACGAGATGTTCTCGGTGGCAAAGTGGCCGCTTGGAAAGATGAGGACGGGGATTGGTACGAAACTGGACTACATATCTTTTTTGGAGCCTATCCTAATATGCTCCAATTGTTCAAAGAGTTGGACATTGAGGATCGGTTGCAGTGGAAAGAACATACCATGATCTTTAACCAACCAGATCAGCCCGGAACCTACTCTCGGTTCGATTTTCCCGATATTCCCGCCCCCGTTAATGGCATAGTCGCTATTCTTCGTAATAATGATATGCTTACCTGGCCTGAAAAAATTAGGTTTGGCTTGGGACTAATTCCCGCCATGATTCAAGGCCAAAATTATGTCGAACAGATGGATAAATATTCCTTCTCGGAATGGCTTAAACAACAAAATGTTCCCCCAAGGGTGGAAACAGAGGTGTTTATTGCTATGTCTAAGGCTCTCAATTTTATCGGGCCAGAAGAAATATCCTCCACTGTCATTCTAACCGCCCTTAACCGCTTCCTCCAAGAAAAAAATGGCTCGAAAATGGCCTTTCTTGATGGGTCGCCAACGGAAAGATTGTGTCAGCCTCTGGTAGACTATATTACGGAACGAGGCGGACAGGTGCGATTAAATGCTCCGATTCAGGAGTTTTTGGTCAATGAGTCCGGCTGTGTTGAGGGGTTCCTGATTCCGGGGCGAAATGGTGCGCCGGAAGAAGTGCTAACCGCTGATGTCTATGTCTCGGCTATGCCTGTTGACCCGCTCAAGTTGATGTTGCCTAAACCTTGGCAGGAGCTTGATTATTTTAAGCAACTTCAGGGATTGGAAGGGGTTCCCGTGATTAATGTTCATTTGTGGTTCGATCGCAAGTTGACTGATATTGATCACCTGCTGTTTTCCCGATCACCTTTGCTCAGTGTCTATGCGGACATGAGCAATACCTGTAAGGAATATGCTAACCCCGATCGCTCAATGTTAGAGCTGGTTTTGGCTCCCGCTGCTGATTGGATTGGTAAGTCAGATGCGGATATCGTGGCCGCTACTATGGCTGAACTGGAAAAGCTATTTCCTCAACATTTCCCATCACCTGCTAAGTTGCTCAAATATCATGTGGTGAAAACGCCGCGATCGGTTTATAAAGCTACTCCTGGCCGCCAGGCTTGCCGCCCAAGTCAAAAAACGCCTATCCCTAATTTTTATCTCAGCGGGGATTACACCATGCAACGCTATCTCGCTAGTATGGAAGGTGCTGTGCTTTCTGGTAAGCTGACAGCACAGGCTATTCAACAAGACTTGAGGACTAGCTAACGTCCCCCTAATCTCTGAAACGTCTCTAGGGTATTTCCCTGATGACGTTTTGCTAACTGCAAACGCCTATGGCTGATAGCTCAGTGCCTGAAAAAAAAACGAATGCTGCAACTCTCTAAATCCCCCTGCATGAGAACTCCGGCAACCCGGTCAGATTCCTATGAACTCTGTCGCCAAATTACGGCACAGTATGCTAAGACGTTTTACTTGGGTACTCAATTGATGCCACAGGCCAAGCGTGAGGCTATTTGGGCTATTTATGTTTGGTGTCGCCGCACCGATGAATTGGTAGATGGTCCTATGGCAAGTTCTACTACCCTGGAAACTCTCGACCGCTGGGAAGAACAACTAGAATTGATTTTCGCTGGACATCCTATTGATCCGGTTGATGTGGCTTTGGTTGATACCCTCGGTCGCTTTTCCCTCGATATTCAACCCTTCCGAGATATGATCGCCGGTCAACGTATGGACCTGTCCCGGAATCGCTACAACACCTTTGATGACTTGAATTTGTATTGCTATCGGGTGGCGGGGACGGTGGGGTTGATGTCTTTAGCGGTTATGGGTACCGCTCAACCTGATCTCAGTGTTCCCTGGAATCGTGACCAGTCTATTTATTATCCTAAAGAAGAGGCGATCGCTCTCGGTATTGCTAACCAGCTTACTAATATTCTCCGAGATGTGGGGGAAGATGCTCGGCGAGGTCGGATTTATTTGCCTTTGGATGACCTGGCTCTGTTTAACTATACGGAAGCGGATTTATTTAATGGCATAGTAGATGAACGCTGGCGTGAGTTGATGCGCTTCCAAATACAGCGCGCTCGTAAGTTCTATACCCTCGCCGAAGAAGGTATCGCCGCCCTTCATCCTGATATCCGCTGGCCAGTTTGGACGGCCTTAATGCTCTATAGACAAATATTAGACGAAATTGAACGCAACGAATATGATGTCTTTAACCAACGTGCCTATGTCCCTACCTGGAAAAAAATGATGTGTCTCCCTGTGGCTCAGTTGAGGGCTAGGGTTCTTTGACCCCCCCCCTCCCCCTCCCCCCCCCGGCTCTCTCCCTCTGGGAAAGGGGGAGGGAGTTTAATTATCCATTGTCTATTGTCAATTTTCTATGATTGATTGAACCTAAAGAAAATAGGCAAATCACCAGGGACGACATTAAGGCGATCGTTACAATTAATGGTTCATTATCTTGAGCGATCGCGATCGCTATTAAAGCCCAAATTGTCACCAATAAATAGGCGGTTTCCTGGTGGCGAACCCTCATGATAATAGCAATAGTCGCAGCTACAATCATCATGATCGCCGTCCAGACTTGGGGAGGAATACCCCAGCCATTCCAGTTAATCGAATTTAAGGCGATCGCTACATTTACTACCGTGGCTACACTAATCCAACTTAAATATACACTCAGCGGAATATTAATTAACCAAGATTCCCACTTGGGAACCCGCCGCCGACCTACATCTAATTTTACATAGGAATATATCAGCGATAATAAAATCGCTACCATGGCTAAAATAGACTGGGGAAATAACCTATATAAAAACAAGAATATCCAGATAATTTGTGCTATACTTGCGGTAACTAAACCGTAACCCATTTGGGCTAAACGGGGGTTATCTCGTTGGCTAGGGAGTAGCTGATAAATAGCCAACCCGAATAAGCCTAAGTAAATTAACCCCCAAATAGAGAAGGCATAATTAGCCGGAATTATCTTGGTATTCACAAAAAAAGTATTGGAAATATCGCCGACAGTTAAACCATTAATCGGGGCAATATTAGTCCATATATTCACCCCAAAAGCCGCGATAATAGCCAGTAAAGTAGCCCAGCGCCGCCAGGTCTCACCCGCAGAAAATGCACCTTTTTTCATGTAATTAACCCTCAATATTTGCCCCCAAAATAGAGGGAGACGCGACCAGGCGATCGCATCTCCACATTAATTAAAGCCGATTGGGGAATTAGCCATCTAACTGTTGTTAGAAACAGAAGCTGGGCGGCGGCGTTTAATTAGCTTAGGTTTGTTGGAAACAGCATCGTCATCATCTTCGTAATCATCCCTTCCGATACTAGCCGGACGAGTTTGATCATAAGCAAGTTGCAAAGCTGCGGCTGCGATCGCATGGGGATCATATTCCTCGCTTAATTGAGAGACAATAGGCAAGAATGAAGCCATACGTTCCCCAGCCAAAGCATCCCGCACCCGGTCTTTCAGTCGGTCAATGTAACGAGCTTCAATTTCCGCCCGTTTGGGGATTGACTGAATGCTAAAACTTTGGCGCAGGTGACGTTCAATATTTCGCAACTTACGGCGATCGATAGGCTGAATTAGAGTAATTGCCTTTCCTTCCCGACCGGCGCGACCTGTACGCCCAATGCGGTGAACATAACTATCAACCTGATCAGGAAGATCATAGTTGATCACATGGGTGAGGTGATCCACATCCAGACCCCGGGCTGCGATATCAGTAGCCACAATCCAGCGCACCTGACGGCGACGCAGACGCATCAACAGTCGCTCCCGTTGAGACTGATTCAGATTACCATGATACTCATCAACACTATGACCTGCCGCCTGCAATTGATTAGTTAAATCAGCCGCAGATTGTTTGGTTCGCACAAAAATAATCGCCGATTCAGGATCTTCAAGTTCTAAAATCGGTTCTAGGGCGCGGGCTTTAGACCATCCACGAGGAACCATATAAACAGACTGTTCGATCCGTTTGGGGGTAGCCTTGGGAGTTTCCACCTTCACAGTCACAGGGGACTTGAGGTGTCGCCGCACCAACTTCGAGATGGAAGGGTCCATCGTTGCTGAGAAAAAGGCTGTCTGACGATGTTCAGAGTCGGCCGACTCTAAGATTTTTTCTACATCTTGGATAAAGCCCATACTCAGCATTTCGTCTGCTTCATCCAACACCAACCAACGCAGTAAATCTAGTTTCAGTTCACCTCGGTTGAGTAGGTCTAGGATACGCCCTGGGGTTCCCACTACAACCTGAACTCCCCGTCGCAGTCGCTGAATTTGTCGGTCAATGGACTGACCACCATAAACTGTCAGCACATACAGGGCATTATCATCGCTCAAAGTGCGAATAGCTTCCTTCACCTGCATCGCCAGTTCCCGCGTGGGAGTCAAAACCAGGGCTTGAATACCAGCGGCATGAACGTCAATCTGTTCGAGAATGGGCAGCGAAAAGGCAGCAGTCTTACCAGTTCCTGTCTGTGCCATACCCACAACATCCCGACCGGATAGCATTTCGGGTATAGCTTGGACTTGAACTGGGGTGGGTTCTGTGAAACCCAGTGTTTCTAAATGGCGAGCGCGTTGTTCGGAAATACCTAAGCTTTCAAAGGATTGACTCATCAAATCTCCAATATGATTGTTTTTCGCCCGGTTCCTTTGGCTGCCCAACTCCAACACAGATATGTCTTGACTCTAATCACTAAAATGAGTTTTAGTCCGGCGTTAAGCCTTTTTATGGGCATCTAGGAACCATAGCATGTAGGTAAGGTCTCCTAATGTTCCCAAATTTACCCTGGTTAACAACCTAGAGGTTGTCCAGCAAATTTGATTTTTTGAGACCATCTGTTCTATAGCATAGCGCTTAACAAACAGAAACATAACCTTAAATTCCTTAAAATTTCTCTCCCGTGGCAATTCACCTGGATTGTGAATGGCTGTATCTGCTGCTGTATAAGGGTTTGGGCTGATTTGAACCAAAATATAATTTTTTCGGGGAAATTTCATAAAAGACTCTGGAGACTATAAACTAGGGACTGAGGAATAGGGGATGGGGACTGGGTGCTGGGGACTAGGTAACAGATTAGGAATTGGGGGATTTGCTGACTGGTTGTGATTCATTTTGTGCCTCTGGGTTAGCCCTAACGATCACTTCGATACTGTTGGCGTTGATTGGCTTGACCTTTGTGGTAATGTCAAACTTGGGTTTTGGTTGACCGTTGAGTTGCTTCGATTCAACCTGGGCGGGGATAACTGGCGATCGCCCCCTTTGTCTACTAGAAGACATAGTGCGATCGTCTATTGGCCACTTAGGTTTCATGCCTCTAGTTTGCTCCATACCAATATTATGAGGTGTACCCGCCTGGCGAGCCAGTCGCTTCAGAAACGCCTGCATTTTTTGGGCATCTAAATATTTACCCTGACCCCGAATACTAATAATGTAAGCAAAGCTATCTCCAATGGTGACAGCCCGTACAAGTTTGACCACTTCCAGAGCAAATTTAACTCGCACATCTTCCAGTTTATTGCTCACCGCTGTTTTTTCAGGATTCTGATTGATAATCGCCTTGATCGCCTCAACTACATTACTGATCAATGTCGGCGACAATTGCACCTCTTCCATCACTTCGGGATTATCTATATTTTGACCCTTTTTCTTTTTCGGCTTTTTCTTCGTCTTTTTATCGGTAATAATTACAGTCATTTTCAACTTAGTATTTTTCACCTTAGATTTAATTTTGACCTTTTTCTTCTTGTCTTTCTTCGCCTGAATTGTCGGAATTTTCGTGGGACTCATCTGAACCACCGGAATCACTTCTCGACTGTAGGTATCTGATGCAAAGAAACGGTGAATATCAGGCTTTTCTCCTGACTGTTGCACCACATGGGTCAGTTCATGGGCTAGGAGTTTTTGGCCCTCATAACTATGGGGAGCATAAGTATCTTGACGGAAGAAAATATTTCTTCCTGTGGTAAACGCTTTAGCATTCAAAGAACGACTCAGGCGATCGCTTTCCGTATCCCGGTGAATGCGAACTCGCCCCAAATTCAGCCCAAAAGCAGATTCCATCGGTTCCCGAACCCCAGTTGATAGAGGTTCTCCTTGGTTTTGCTGTTCTTCTAAAGCCCTTTCCATTCCCGGCGTTATTGTCTGATTTTCAACATTTCCTGATGCCTCTTTTTTCTGAACTTTACCATTCTTATTATTGGTATTTTTCGCAACACCAACAATCAGATATTTCCTCCCTTTTTTAGTCTTTTTATTCTTGGTCATTTTCAGGGATTTAAGTTTATATTTCTTCTTAAATTGTTTCAGCACCTTTTTAACCCGACGGGCTTTCGGGTTTTTCTTGATTTGCCTTGTTAATTTTTTCGCCACTTTCTTCAGGACTTGGGAAGGTTTCTTCTTTTTGCCCTTATTTTTTTTCCGTTTCTTCTTATCCTTTTTCTTAGCTTGGGACTTTTGGCGTTTATCCTTATTTTTTTTCCGTTTCTTCTTATCCTTTTTCTTAGCTTGGGACTTTTGGCGTTTATCCTTATTTTTTTTCCGTTTCTTTTTATCCTTTTTCTTAGCTTTGGTTTTGCTTTTTTTGGTTTTCCGTTTTTTTGACTTGTTTTTATTAGATTTTTTCTTTTTTTTGTTATTTGATTTTTTCTTATTAGATCCTTTATCCTCCAAAGCACCCATCATAAAAGATGTCGGATCCAGCAGACTCAAAACTGTGCCTACCGACGAAAAAACACCGCCGACAACCTGATCAACCGGAGATTTTAATTTAGTAATCACTTTCTGGATCTTCTTAGGAATACCTCCTAAACCCAAAACACTAGCTAACAACCCCAAAACCAAGGGCAGAATGTCCGCCAATGCCGCTTCAACAGCCTGAGAAATTTGGCTCACAATTTTAGATATAATCGCATCCATCACCTCACCCAGTGCTTCTAAGACATCCCTGATCATCTGCATATTATTTATAAAAAATATCAGCAGATTAACAATGGCTTTAGCAATTTTAATCACTCCAGAAGCAGGGTTAGTCAAACTCAAAACCCATTGAATCCCCGCTATCACAATTTGAGGAATCACCACCTCAAACATGATGCCATTCATAAACAGCTCTTTCATCGTGGATAAACCGGATTTAATGAAGTCCCACAACACCATCACCCCTTTACTGGGGAACTCCACGATCGCCTTAAAAAAGCTCAACGCCAAAGGCGGTAAATCCTCCGGTATCGATGCCAAATACTCTTTTAACGCCCCCGGACCCTTTTCAATCAGAGTCGTTAAAATATCGCTCGCCCAATCTGGTAACTCCCCAGATGCCAGTTCCAAAATATAATCTTTACTCAAGCCCAAAACTTGCAGGATAATATCCAGAATTCCCCGCAAATCAAACTTATCGGGAAACTTGATCGGCATATCCATTCCCAATAGCCAATCAAAGAAAGCATTTTTCAGGTGAGTTACAATATTTTTACCAAAGTTTTTAAATCCATCACCCACCCCACTAAATAGAGCATCCATAATGCCACTGGGGTCGTCAACAAGCGCATCCAAAAAATCCCCCGCTCGATTTCCCACCCCCGGAATCATCTTAATGACTGGCTCCACAATTCGCAAAACCTGCCGCAGAATCCACGCCGCCAGCTTCACAATAAAAGCTAGGGCTTTAGAAATCAAACTTTTATTTTGGTCTTTTAACTCTTGAATACGTTTATCAATTTCCTGAATACTCGCTTCATATTTCTTAGTTAAATCATCAACCAGTTGATTTTGTCGATCACTAATACTGCTTTCCAAACTATCAAATTGTGCCTGCACATTCTCCGCCGCTTCCGTGCCAACTGCTTTCAAGCTGTCCGGCAAATTAGCCACATAATCATTCACGCGATCGCGTCCTTCTTGCACCGCATTTTTCGCATTCGTCAATTCTTCTTCAACAATATCCGCAATCCGATATATCCCCGCTTTCTGTTCCTCAATAAATACTTCCCGAGCTCACTGCATAAATACTATTCACTTCGCCCGGGAGTCCCGTAAAAATTTTATTGATCGCCCACAGCGGGCTATTAAAAAATCTTTTCAGATAAAAGCGAACTCTCACATAAGCCCAACCCGTTTTAATCTCTATCCAGGGTAACCACAGCGGGTTTCTGTTATAATAATAATCATGTTTCCACTGGGCAAATAATTCTTGTTGTTTCGCTTCAAATGCTGCCCTCGCTTTCTTATTGGTGGCTTCAAATTCAGCATTAACCCTAGCATCCATCCGTTCCAGAATGCCATTAACATTCACTTGAGTTGTGTCGTAAATTGCCTGAATTTCTTGGGTAACTCTCGCCCGTTCCTCTTCGTCCTTATGTTGGGATTCAGCTTGGGTATTAGCGACATTAATAAATTCCTGCGATCGGCTATCAAACATTTGTTCTTGAGAGTCAAGAACCGACCCAGCCTGCACATCAAGAGTTTCTTCCTGAATCCCCTCTTCTTTTTCTCTAAATTTTTTCCCCGTTTCCTCAACATTTTCTTCGGCTTGTTCCACCGCACCAGAAACATTTATTCCCGATTCCGACTCATACAATTCCACCCGATTTTTATCAAGAAGTACCTGCCCTTCTTGAGTCGGTTTTTCCGCCGTAAATCCCTCTTCTTTCCGTTGAATTGTCCGTGGGGATTGCACCATCCCCGTATTCACCGGAACCCCCTCAGTTTCCCCTTCTATCTCCTCCTCTTCTGGCGATTCAGTTGCCCCCTCTGGCATCTTCATCACCACTTCCGCCATGCGATCGGCTTCCTGTTCGTATTGATCACCCGCTGCGCCAACAATTAACTTCTTCTGTAGCTTCTGGGGAATTAATTCACTTAACGCCTGCTGAGTTTCCTCCAAAGGCTTTTCAACATCTTCTTCTGACTGAGATTTCGGAACAGTCGCCTCCGCATCTATCGCTTCTGGAATCGGCGCTTCTCCGGTTTCTTCCATCGGATCTGGCGTGGGAATTGAAATCTTAGGTTCCTCCAGTTCCGGTGCTGGCTCCCGTGTCGCTGACTCTTCCAGTTCACCCCCTGAGTCGTCCTTACTGTGTTCAACCTCTTCTAGGATATCTTCCGTAGCTTCAGATGCACCTTTTCCCCCTTCCACATCTTTCTGGCTTTCCGGCTTATTTTGCTCTAAAATAGCCAGAAGATTACTGATAAATTCTTCTTTATTAAACGCTTGTACTTCTTTATGGGAAGCCTCTTCCGACTGCGAGGCTTGGGCTTCTCGCATTTGCTGCTCAGTATCTACCGAGGCATCTTGCGCCTCTCTCGCTTTATCCTGGGCCGGTTTGTGGCTACTCTGTTCCGCTGCTAGATGTTCCGTTTGTGTCACTGCCGCTTGAAATGCTGGATCAGCATTAGGCGATCGCGGCGCAGGTTTACCACTCAAATCTGGCGCTTCCACAACACCAGGATCTCTTAATCCTTCCTGAGCTCCCACCGTTTCTAAAAAGCCATCTTCCGGACTATTTTCTTTCTGTTGTTCTTCCGCTTCTCCCTCCGCTTTCTCTTCCGCTTCTCCCTCCGCTTGATCAGCTTCAGCATCCCCTTGTGCTTTGATTTTTTTCGCCTCTTCTAAATCTTTATTTTGAGTCGCTTCTTCTTTACTTTCTTCTTGATCCGCTTTTTTCTGTTCTGATTCAGTCGTTTTATCCGACTCTTTTTCTAAATTTTCTCCTTGACTTTTCGCTGCTTCTTCATCCTCAGCGTCTAGCAGTTGTTTGGTTTTATCTGCTTGTTTTTCCGTGTTTTGCTGGGTCTTGTGAGCTTCCGAAAAATCTCCGCCCTCCTTTTTCTTACTGTCTATTTCTTTTGCCCATTTGTCACTGACACCTTTTTTGTCTTTTTCTAATTTCTCCTTTTCCTTTTTGCCTTTCTCATCTTGCTCCTCATCTTTACCTTCATCTTTACCTTCATCTTGATTCTCGTCTTTACCCTCATTTTTTTCTTGGGAATTGTCTTGTTTCTTCTGTTGAACTATCGTCTGATTATTCACATCTTCATCTGGTGAATAATTATTATTTTTAGATGAATTTTTCGGCTTTTTATTAATCTTTTTAATATGTTTTTTGCTCTTGTTTTTCTCTTGACTTTCTTCCTGTTTTTTGTCGGGATTTTCTGCCTCTACATCCTCACTTGTTTCTTCTTTCTCTTTCTCTTTCTCTTTCTCTTTCTCTTTCTCTTCTTCGTATTTTTTCTGTGCTTCTTCTCGTTCTTTCTTGATTTTTTGCTCCAGCTTGGATTTTAAACCCATCCCAAAAAAATCGGGTTTCCGCTGAAGTTTTGGTGTTTTTTCCCGAATTTCTTGCCTCGATTTAGACTTCGCTTTCGGCTTAGTTTGTTGTATAGTATGAGTCAGTTCATGGGCTAATAATTTTTTCCCACTCTCCGAGTCCGGCTGATACTCCCCTGTATTGAAATAAATATCTTGACCGTGAGTAAATGCTTTAGCTTCCAGGTTTTGATTCATCTCGGCTGCTTCCCCATCAGTATGAATTCGCACTTCTGAGAAATCCTGACCAAACCGCGATTCCATAAACTCTTGCGTTTCCTCTGGTAGAGGATTGCCGCTTCCTTTTTTGGATTTTAGCTTATTTTCAATATCTTGACTCGCTGCAAATGCACCCGGCACACCGCGTTTGTTATTCGGTTTGAATCGACGATTATTTTTAGTCTTTTTAGATTTTAGCGTAATATTAACATTTTGTTCATCCTCACTTTCTTCCGTAGAATGAAGAAGGCTATAGGGAACAGCCGCACGCCGACGGGGACGGTGGCTATTGATGCGTTGAATAGTCGGAGAAACTACCGATTTTGTCTCCTCTTCCTCCCGTTGAATCGGTGGGGATATAGCAGGTAAATTCATCGACATTACCAGATCAGCCATGTGATCTGCTTCTCGTTCGTATTTGTCTCCAGGTGCGCCAACTATCAGTTGAGGTTGAAAAGATAACCCCCCAGAATTGGCAGAAAACGGTTTTAAATTAATACTAACATTCTCTTCATCCGAACGCTGAATTGGAGAACTACCCAGAGAGGATATTGTCGCCGATAGCGGTTTTAAATTAATACTAACATTCTCTTCATCCGAACGCTGAACTCTGCCGATCGCCTTCCGTTGCATTCGGTTAATTTTCCGAGGGCGATCGCCTTTATATTTCCGTTGAACTCTCGCCCCTGTTTGCTGAATTGTATGGGTTAATTCATGGGCTAATAACCGCCTTCCTCCCACCGAATTCGGGTTATATTGTCCCGCGTTAAAATAGATATCATTTTCGTGAGTAAATGCTTTCGCCCTCAAATTATGACTTAGTTGAACCGCCTCGCTATCCGTGTGAAGACGAACCCCACTGAAATCATTTTCAAACCGAGACTCCATAAACTCGCGGGCCGGGTCTGGAAGTGGAATGCCGCGACCTTTGCGGCGTATAATCCGATTGGCGATCTGAGAAGAAGCCACAAAAGAACCGCCTCCTTTTGGCTGACGTTGTAGTTGCGTGTCCGGCGGTTTGGGTGGGTTTTCCTCCGGTGGGGGGGCGGACGGCGGCGCGAGTTCGTCCATTTCCGCTATCTCTTCTCCACCGATATCGGTTTCTGCTTCCCTGTCTTCCTCTTCTGGGGTAGTTATCAGCCGTTTGGGTTGCAGTTTGGCTGGCGTGTACTCCAGGATCGAAACCCGGTTAAATTGGTAGCCAGAAACCGGATAAGATTGGGGTTGAATTTCTGGTGGCGTTGGGGGAGAAAAAAACGGCGATCGCCCTTCGGTCAAGGTTTCGCTGGTGGCGGTTTCAGTTTCAGAGGTAAATGATGATCGCCCAAGCGGTAAAGTCTTCTTGGTCTGGACTCGGTTGGTTGTGGGTGATAGTTGTGGCGCTTTGGTTCTAATTTTCGACATTTTTACCCCCTTAACCCTGATTAGTCAACCCTTTAGGGGTTTGCCACTTCCAGACACAATCGGCGATATCATGGCTTTTAGCCCTAATCATTATAAGGTTTTCCAGATATAGGCTGCATAAATGTTAACTAAAATTCACAATTTTTACGGAAAATTAGCATTGATATATTACCCAAAGTTGATGGTCAATGGGTATTTTAACTACAAAAACAGATCGATTCTATCAGTTGAGTTAGCCAAATGCGGGCGTAACCAGAAGAAATCCCAGGGCTATTGTCTAACTCAAGGACCAGTTCACCAAAATCTTCAGTTAGGGTAGCTTCTAATTCTTTGATGGTGATATTATATCCAGCGGATGTGGCAATTTTGAGCAAGTCTTGAATGTGGTCAGCCGCCATGATTTTTTCCTGCCATTCTGGATGATTGGCGATCGCTTCTATAAATGCTCGCATATTTATAATTTTACTCCCCAAGATTTGGTATTTATCCAGCCAGGTTGAACCCCTAAATACGCCTTAAATTCTAAAGGTATTCCGGGGCGATAAGTTAGTTTTACATAAGCTAATCTCCGAAATAAGACACTTTCCCAATCCCTACCCAGAAGTTGAGAGCGCCGCCGTAAAGTTTCCGGCCACTTTGCCGGGGAATCTCTCTCATGGGTCAAGCCGCCAAAACTCAGGATTGCGTCTCGTTTTTCAGGTAGACAAAATCCTGTTTTCACTAAACCATCGAGAAAGATTTGCCAGGCTTTTCGGTTTTCTAAATAGCATTCCACCGCCATTTGATTACTGAGACTATTTCCATCTATTTCTAGCTGTAAATTAGTTTTATTTATTCCCAAAGATAGCAGAGATAAAATAGCTCCGATACTATAGCGATCGCCTAACCATCCAAGTTTTTCAAGATACGGATATATTTGTGTGGGAGAAATATCAGCTATATAAAATCTTATAGCCTGGGTATTTCGACTTAATAAAACCCCGCTTTGAAATAATTTTGCCGTTGGAGGTAAAGCCTGGAAAGTCTGGTGAATAATTTGTCTTTGTGCAGAAGTTAACCGACTGTCTAGCCACCAATTGAGATGATTTTCTAAATCCGCCACCTGTTCCGAACCCCAAAATACACTGGGAACCGGAATTGCTCTATCCGTAGTGAAATCACCAGTTAAATCCCCCGTTAAATCAAATTCTAACCACAAATCATTCACAGTCCGATAAAAGGATGTATCAGGGTTAGACCATTCCCGGCAAAATCGGCTAATTTTTCGCCATACTGGATGGTCAATTAACCGAGAAGACAGCGAGGGAATTGTGGCATAACCCGCCAACAAATGATATAATTTCGGAAGCGTTTCCACGGCTTCGCTACCAGCCAGGATGTCGCGACCTCCGGTTTCTGGAACCACCCGCAAAAACAGATCAGCTTGGGGTTGAGGGTCTGCTAGGCGACATTCAAACCCCACCAAAGAGGCGATCGCACTAGGGAAATGTCGCCCCACCGCCGCCAAACGGCTCAGGGATTCTGGCGAAATTAAATCCGGGGAAATAGAAGGGGCGATCGCCTCCCAATAATCAGTCAGACTTGCCATAGGAAAATCTTGAAATTACATTCAAAAATGAGGCTTGGCTTTCCTAAGTTTGATAATCAGGCATTCGTGAAAATTGCCACTCCCAAACCATGAATGGGGCATTGGTGAGCATTTTAGCAAAAGTTGGGAGTCGGAATTTCCTAGATCCGGTGAGGGTGTATCAGCATTGACACTCCCCGCTCTGAAGAGACGGGGATTCTTGGCTCACCGAGACCACTTAAACTAGATTCCTTGCGTCGTCTAGCCCAGAGGTGGGACTCTCCCCAAGCGTTACTTTCGGTATGCCCTACCGTAGTTGCATTTCTGCCAATCCTGTTTAGATTGAAGCAAATATACCTCAAAAACTGATTTGTCTAGTTCCTGTGAATCTTTTACCTGCTGCCAGGAGGAAGCTAGAACAATGCAGCCAAACCGCATAGATCCAATTGTCAAGGTTCAGTGTACGCCTTGAGGCAACAAGGTTTTTTAAGTGGTTGGTTTCCTTTATCCACGCTCAATCGGTGTAGCATTTATCTAGTAAGCGTGTCAAGTCAAACAGCCATGTTGTTCGAGAGTTGATCAGGTCTTGGGCTGACGGGCACTAAAGTACCCGTGTCGCCTTTCATCCTTGCTCTCTTGAGACAAGGTTTTCATGCTCCAGTGCTGTTCGTATAATAACTAAAAAACCCGGCTTGGGTAGAAGCCGGGTCAATGTTCATCATCGATTAGCAGGCCAGATATTCCCGCATTTGGGCTTTACGACGACGCAGGTGGTTCAAAGCCTGGTTTTCCAACTGGCGCACCCGTTCACGACTGATGTTCATGTGTACTCCCACTTTGGATAAGGACATTTCCTTACCGTCATTGAGACCGTAGCGCAAAGTCAACACTTCCCGCTGCTGGGGAGTCAGATCCGCCATCAGGTCTTTGAGATCCTGCCGCAACAGTTGTTGGGTAACATAGTTATCAGCAGAAGCCGATTCATCTTCCAGTAGATCTTGCAGTTCCGTATCCTGGTTATCACCAACTCGCAGGTCAAGGGAAACCGGATGACGGGAAGCTAACAAATAATCCCGAATCTGAGACGGTTCCAAATCTAATGCTTTCGCAATTTCCGTGGGAGTAGCATTGCGACCATACTGCTGGAACAATTCCCGCTGAACTTTTTTAATTTTGTTCAGTTTTTCTGTAATATGGATCGGCAGACGGATAGTCCGAGAGTTTTGGGCGATCGCACGGGTAATGGCTTGGCGAATCCACCAGTAAGCATAGGTTGAGAATTTATACCCGCGCATAGGATCGAATTTCTCAACACCCCTTTCCAGACCCAGAGTTCCCTCTTGGATTAAATCCAAGAATTCCATATTCCGTTTCTGGTACTTCTTGGCGATAGATACCACCAGTCGCAAATTCGCCTCGATCATTTTCTGCTTCGCACGACGACCGCGATTCATGATCTCAGTCATTTCCGACTCACTCAATCCCGCCTTCGCTGACCATTCCGCCGCCGTAGGATCGCGATCGAGTTGTTTCGTTAACTCATCGCGCATTTCCAACAGACTCATCATCTGCTGTACTTTTTTACCGTGGATGATTTCTTCTTCTCTGGTCAAAAGTGGAACTCGACCAATTTCGTGCAAATAAGTCCGCACTGCATCCATGGAAGCACCAGAGCGGGGGTTCCGCGATGTTAATTCAGTTTGTGTGGTTTTAGCAGTTGCCATAGTCAATTTTACCCTCCCTAAACAGCTAATAAACTGGCAGCGACCCCCTAGCAAGGAGTGAGATAGACAGTCAGGATAGTCAATATGTCCTCCGTTATATATATGATCGGTTTCTTGAAAGCCTTGCCTTCTGGTAGATATGTTGTCCTGATGTTCTGAAGCTAAATTCCTTTTACTTTATCGCCACGAGGTTTTTAATGTCCTATTTTGACGCAGGGACCCCAAGATACTGAGATCCATAGACTCACTTGCAAATTTAGTAACTGCGATCGCTCACAACCTTTCTCAATATGACAGCCTTAGTCATCCTCTCTAAAGCCAGTCGAGATGCTTATTTTAAACTTAGCTAGGTTTACATCTCTTCACATTATGTCATACTATTCAGTCTAGGTCAAGTCCTCAATGGTAAATCTGTGATTATACCAATTTATAGGGACTCTTTACTATACTGCCCTAAAATTCCTCATATTTGACACCCCAGCAGTTCAGAGATACCCGAACCATTTTTCCCGGTTTTCACCCACTCAACCAGTAGTCCACACCCCTCGATCATTTCAGCCCCACAGGGAAATACCCCTACTCGGCTGTAGCAAACAGATCTAAAGGAAAATGGCCATAAGTACCGTTCACCCCATTTTCCTCCGAAGACTGACAGGAAACCAGTACCCCACGATACTTTTCTAGGTAGGAGCTAATATGGTAAGAGACACTGCGACCATTAAATTTGATATATACTGGGCCTTCAATGTCGGGAATCTCATCGGAGTTAATCTCCGCGTTGTAACCCAGTTTCGGTAAGTATTCCTTTAATGCTGTTATCGCCTCTGTCCGCGAAGATGCACAAATTCCCAGCATTTGATACTCTGACTCATGGGCTAGAAGCACTAACGCCTGGCGCACCACTGCTGGATTATCTATAGATGCTGTCGCGGTGATATCCATACAAGTGAACTGTTCTAGGAGTCTTTGGGCTTCAACGACAGTTAAATCAGCAGGCGTTTGAGGAGACATTGGGAGTTGGCTTAAAAATTACTTCTATCCTAATCCTAGCAAATCTGTGGCGAAAAAAAAGCCGGATTACCCTGGGAGAAAATAATTTAGGGCGGTATATACCGCCCTACTCTGCTGGTCAAGCTGGAGTCAACTCGCGTTTTTTACGACGAAACAGGGTCGAAAACATCAATCCCGATTTTTGAGATGTAGATGGAGTTTCTGTAGTTTCCTGGTTGGCTTCATTTTCTGCTAAAACCAACATAGAATCAGTAGTCCGCACTACCAGAATACCTTTTGATAGGTCTTCACGCATCTGGCGACCGATTTTCCAAGCGTGGAATTTGACACCACTCCAACGGGGATTGACCGGATATCCAGAAAACCCGGCTCGTAGGGCGGGGATGCAGAATTCTTCAATGGGAGTTGAAACTAATACACCTTCAGTGAGTTGAATGGTTCTGAACTTGGTTTGCTCTTGTTTAACCATAATGTCACCTGATACATTTACGCGACATTTTTCCGGCTATTGCCTGACAATGCGACGATAGCACTATTACCCGTTAAGGTAACAGAGGCGGTATCCCGCAAAGCTTTTAGAAAGATTCCCAAAGCACCGTTCCAGTCCCTGGGTAGAGTGAACCCGCACTCAGGACATCGGAACACTTTTGAGCCACCTAGCTGGGAATGCACATGACCACAGTGAGTACAGGTTTTGCTGGTGTATTCTTCCGTCACATCTACAACTGTGGTTCCAGTTATTTCCCCTTGATGTCTCAGGGTTAGTTTGAATCGATAATGCGCCCATGTCAGCATGGCGCGGGCAGTCTTAGACCTGATTAGACGCTTCACCTTGGCAACCATATCGGAAGTCTCGAAGGTCGGCAGAAAAATTATGCTGTAGTTGTGAGTCAAGTAATGAGCAATTTGCTTGTGGGCTTCATCAACTAGATTGCGGATTTTGGTTCTCATTCGTTGAGCCGCTTGCCTCATCCGTCGCCTTCTTGAACGACAGGGTTCCTTGGCGATTCTGCTCATTAAATCATCCAAATGTTGACATAACCGAGTAATGCGTCCAATATCCCCGGAGCCCAATTCCAGAAACCGAGAGCCATCAAACTCAGTTATGAAAGTTCGGACACCCGGGTCTAATGCAATTACGCCATTCGCTTCAGTTGGGGTAACGGCAACTGGTTCAGGGAAAATCGCCAACCATCGACCTTTGGTAAACACCAACTGAGTCCCTTGCCCGCAAGTTTTAGGGATGGGTTCGGAAACCATGAAAGTTAATCCTTTCGTGAGTCTTGGATACCAACTCCCTGAAGAGAAATTAGTATTATTGAACTTAATCCCTTGAGAGCTGTCATGACAACTTCTAAACCTTGCATCAGGACTGGCGGTCAAAGCCTGATAGGCATCAAAGATGGCATTTTGCCGAATGTGGCAGGGTGTTTCTTTGACCCATTCGGGTAAGTCACTCTGCATCACTTTATTGCGTAACTTTAACTTGCTTAGTCGTTTACCACTCCGGGATAATGCAATTGCTTGGTTGTAGCAATACCGACAAGCAGCCAGCCATTTACGCCAGACTTGATTTAGCTCGGGGCTGGGGTAAATCCGGATCTTCTTTGACCTGAGTTTGGTATTTTCGCAACCCATAGAGTCGGGAACTGAAGCAGTGGAGGATGGTGAGGATGTCCTCAACCATTTCTCGTTCTGGGCTGAGACTTGTCTGATTGAGAACCACGAGTTCACACCCGTTTTGTTCGCAGAGCCATCGAAACAAGTCAAATCCAAACCTTGCCAGTCGGTCTTTATGGGCAACGACAACCATGCGGACATCTCCTGACAAGACTTGTCCCAGCAAGGCCAGCATTTTCTTTCGCTTGAAGTTGAGCCCGCCTCCGATTTCTGAGACGACTTCTGCTTCGGGGTAGAGGTTGGACAGTGCGGCCACCTGTCGGTTGAGGTCTGACTGCTGGGCGCGGCTACTAACTCTGGCATAGATAACGACTTTGCGTTTGTCACTGCCTGATTTGGCAGTATATGACTCAACGTTGTATCGTCGTTGCCCAGCGGGGGTTCTGATGGTCTCGATTGAGCCATTTTCGTCCCATCTGCGGAGTGTTCTTTCATGGACTCCAAGGATTTGGGCCGCTTCCTTGGGTTTGACATATCTGGCAATAGGTTTATCCTCAACCCTTCTCGCTTATTATACCGTATTGCCCTAAAATATTAACCTAATTTGAGATTAAATCATGCTCTGGAGAGAACTTTTTTCTGATGGAAAATTCTTGAGAGTGATTCTCAAAGGCTGGCTCAAGCGACTATCTCGTTCGGTTTAATACCCCATACTGAGATGCAGTGCGTCGCCACGGGTCTGATTGGTGAGCTTCAGCACAGCTCTAGCATAGGCATTTACTAACTTACCCGAGGCTGAATCCAAGATTACAGCGCGGGCTTCCTACCCACCAAACCCGCATATAGCAGTTTTCCCCTACTATTGCGTCTTACGGTTTGGCGATCGCCTTCGCCCCGCGTCCCACAGGTCAGAAACATGGAAGTACAAATGTTGTGTTTGTACATAGCTTGGTTGTCGCTATTTACTGCCATGCCAGGTGTATATATCACACCATACACTATATGTATCAGTTTTAACAGAAGAGGCAAATCTGTCAAGTGATTGTATACTATGGGTACAGTGCGAAACGTTCAGGCATGAAATAGGGCTGAAATGCCCGAAATAAACGCCTGGTAGGGACTTCAACCCCTTGGTTGAATACAAGGAGCGCACTCCTGACCATCCCTATAACTGTTTATATGTCCCGACGCTTAGAGGAATCTAAGCAAGGCAGGGAACTCAAGGTCATAAACGAACTGAGAAATCAGGGAGTAGAGAGTGACGGCGATAGCCACCCCCAGTTTCAGGAATCACAACCCTGGGATTGAAGCGGGGAACGGAAGGCGTGAAGTAGAACCTACTACCAAATGCGACCACTGCCAACCATCCATGACTAAGGAAATCTGAATGTTCCGACTTGAACCATCGTAAATAGTAAGTAGCGAAATAGGTTGACACGCTGCGCTCAAAAGAGTAAGGGGAAAAAGAAGGATAATTGTGCCAATACCTTCACAGACCTTTAAAAGTACCCCGGTGGATAGGACAAGTCTAAAGATGGAATGCCCATATAAACGGAACGTTGTAACCCCTTCTAGGCTCTGATAATCTTGTCGAGTGAGTCAGTAGTGAAAGTGTAAGCGCAAGCCTATTAGGGGGTAAGATGTGACCAGAAGCCAACGCCCGACCGTAATGGTAGGGATATGCTAACGGGTCACGGTTTGATTGCATGGATAGAGCTGAGTAGGAGTCAATATGACGAAATCGAGAGAAGGTAAGGGATTCGACAAACGAAGACCTACTAAGACTACGAATGTATGGAGAAGTATCAAATGGGCTAAGGTTCAGCGGTACGTCTTTAAGCTCCAAAAGAGGATATACCAAGCAGCTAAATCGGGACAGGACGCAAAGGCACGAAGGTTGCAACGTCTATTGGTGAAATCATATTATGCCCGACTCTTAGCAGTACGGAGAGTGACCCAAGATAATCAAGGCAAGAAAACAGCCGGTGTCGATGGAATAAGAGCAATCTCACCAAGACAAAGACTGGAACTTGTTGAGAGTATTAAAGGAAACTTCAAAGCAAAACCACTGCGACGGGTGTGGATACCAAAACCTGGAAGGGATGAGAAACGCCCTCTAGGGATACCCACAATCCAAGATAGAGCGAGGCAAGCCTTGGTTAAATCGGCACTTGAACCCGAATGGGAGTCAAGATTTGAAGGCACGAGCTATGGGTTCCGTCCTGGACGGTCAGCCCATGATGCAATAAGCAGAATTTATACTGCGATAAACCAGGGACAATACTACGTTCTTGACGCTGACATAGCAAAATGCTTTGACCGAATAAACCATGATTACCTACTGTCCAAAATTCATTGTCCAAGCAGCCTGAGGAAAGACCTGAAGCAATGGCTCAAAGCGGGTGTACTGGATAACGGCGTATTTGAGGATACAGAAACAGGGACACCACAAGGAGGGGTAATAAGTCCAATACTCGCCAACATCGCACTGGATGGAATGGAAAGGTTAGTTAAAGAAATGTATCCAAATAAAGGAACAGCCATTCAGGTGAACCTTATAAGATACGCTGATGACTTTGTGGTGATATCTCCATCACTCGAAATCATTGAACAGTGCAAAACTGCAATCTCCAAATGGTTAGAGCCAGTTGGGCTAGAGATAAAACCTGAAAAAACCAGGATATGCCACACTCTCAATCCCATTGAGTATAATGGCAAAATGGAGAACCCAGGGTTCGACTTTCTGGGGTTCAACATCAGACAGTACCCAATAGGAAAGTACAAATCTGGGAAGAATCCAAAAGGGAAACCGCTAGGATTCAAAACACACATCAAACCCAGCAAGAAAGCAGTTAAAGCCCATACAGAAGTGATTAAGGGTGCAATCAAACAACATAAAACAGCACCCCAATCAGCCCTGATTAACAGGCTAAACCCGATAATCCGGGGTTGGTCAAACTACTATTCAGGGGTTGTCTCAACAGAGACCTTCAACAAGCTAGACCATACAGTCTGGTTAATGCTAAGGGCATGGACAGTATCAAGATGCGGAAAGGCGAGCCATGAAAAGCTGAGTAATTACTTTAGACCGGGGACGGTCAAACTCGGCAAAAGGAAAGAAAGACATGAAGCTTGGATGTTCCAAACCAAAGATGGGTTACATCTATATAAACACAACTGGACACCAATTGTCAGACATACCCTAGTACGCCCAGACGCAACACCATACGACGGAAACTGGACTTACTGGGCAACCAGGAAGGGACAAGCAATCGATACGCCAACAAGGGTAGCCAAACTACTCAAAAAGCAAAAGGGTAGGTGTACCTGGTGTGGGCAATACTTTACCCCGTCAGACTTAGTTGAGGTCGACCATATTGTACCTCGAAGCCAAGGAGGTAAAGACGAGTACAAGAATCTTCAACTACTGCACCGCCACTGTCACGATGATAAGACAGCTCTTGATGATGAGATGTTGCTGTACTCTTAACAGAGAGGCAGTCAGACCAGGAGCCATGTGAAGGGAAACTTTCACGCACGGTTCTGAATGGGAGGGGATGGAGGTGACTCCATTCTCGACCCCTAATATTATTGTATCTGCTAACCACCCACGACCCATTGAGAGTAAAAGTCAGCCATTGCGGGGGCTTCCCAACTCTGGTACGGGTTTGTGCTAAACGGGGACAAATCCTAGAGGATACGGTGCGGGGATGTCACTATGAAACTTAAAAGTCTGATTCCGGTGTCTGTTTGGGTTATAGGTTCGCTGTTTTTGACTGTTGAGACGATCGCCATCTCCGGTCCCCCCCATAGCAATATACCCGGTTCCTGCGATGACATCAGTTGTGATCAATTGTTCCACACTTTATCAGAAACTTGGCCGGAGTTTAATCTAACTTGTGAAGGCGATCGCATTTTATCCCTACAGGTGTACGAACATCGTAATGGGGGGCGGCGGGTGGTGCTGGTTTGTTGGAATCGGGAAGTTGACGACTACGGCGCACGAGAAGGAAGTTCCCTCATTACCCTGCCTTTTCCCGGAGAAGAAAATCGCTTTCTTAGCAGTTGGCCAGATGATCAACCATCTGCCCAAGAATTGTTAAATACCTATCCCGAAGAAATTAAAAATGTCCGGTTTCATTGTGCGATCGAAAGTGGGGATATCAATATTTTGGTTTCGGAAGAACGACAGGAAGCCGACCTGCAATGTTACTTCCAGGCTGGTGTAATTTTAGTAGACATAGATGGGGATTATGTGTCGGACGGGGAGAACAGCAGGGGGACGGGAGTCGATCGCATTTTAGGAACTTTTCCACTGCCTTAATTATCTACAATTTGCCGACATATTTGGAGAGTTTAGTCAAAGGTTAAATGCTGAATTTTCTGTTCAGGAACTCCTAAACCCCGCAGCAGAATATAGGTGATAATTTGATGTCCGGCGTGGTTAGGGTGGATACCGTCACGGGTGAGAATATTTTGCGATCGCCCTCCATAGCGCTGATAAGTCATGATAATATGGCGGAAGGGGGTATGTAGGTCAAGAAACTGTACTTGATGTTGAGCAGCCACATCTCGCATAGCATTAATATATTCAACCATACGGATATTTTCGCGGCTGTTTAAGTCTTCATAAATAATCGTAGGTGACAGTAGCAAAACCCGAATATTTCTGGCTCTAGCAGCCTTGACCATCGCGCTTAATTTTTGGCGATAGACTTCTAAAGGAGATGGGTCTGTTTCGGATTCAGAAGATTTATGAAAACTTTGCATCACATCATTAATTCCCACATTAATCACCACTAAATTGGGTCGGTGTAAGAGTACATCTTGATTAAATCTAGCTTCTAAGTCAGTGGATTGATTTCCCGAAACTCCCGAGGGAATAATCTCAATAGACTCTCCCGGATACAGAGTGTTAATGTAGCGTCTGAACAACCACACATAACCGCCATATTGTCCTCCGGCTTGGGTGATACTATCTCCGACCACCACAATTTTATTAGTGCCGCTGAGGGGACTTTGCTGTTGTTCAGAATCAGGTTTTATCGGCTCAGGAATAGCCACAGAAGTCTCTAAACCTATAATCGTAACTACCATTAAAAACGGTAATGCACAATAGCGTTTGAGCCGGGTTAAAGATGGGAGAGTACAAATAGACAGCCTAGCCATTATTTTAATCAAAGCACAAAAAACTATCCCCTATTCTATAATAAGGGTGTGATATTTGCATGGGGTGGTAAACCCATGGGATTGCTATCGTCAATTTTTAACAATTCACATATAGGATACTCAGCGATAACAGTACAGTTACGACCCTGATTTTTAGCTTGATAGAGAGCCTCGTCAGCCTGAGCGATTAAACTATCTACAGATAACTCAGAATGGGGAATTTTGCAAGCGACCCCCAGACTGACGGTAACATAATTACTACTTTTAGAACTGGGGTGAGGAATACGGATATTTTCGACTTGCTTACGGATACGTTCAGCCACTTTCATCGCACCGTTGATGGGTGTATTCGGGAGAATAATAGCAAATTCTTCGCCACCATAACGAGCCACCAAATCTACTGAACGTTGAATAGCGCCAGAAATTGCTCTGGCTATTTTGTGTAAACAATCATCTCCGGCTTGATGTCCGAAGGTATCATTATAGGGTTTAAAATAATCTACATCACAGAGAATTAAAGCTATCGGTTCTTGTTCTCGACAGCAGCGATGCCAATTATAGGCTAAATATTCATTAAAGCGGCGACGGTTAGCCACTTGGGTTAAGTCGTCATACAGAGCGAGGCGTTGTAATTCTTGGTTAGTTTTTTTGAGGGCAATTCTTGACCTTTCTAGGGCTTCTTCGGACTTCTTGCGTTCAGTGACATCAGTTTGAATACCAATAAAATTAGTTAATTCCCCCCGTTCATTTCTCACGGGAGAAATAAACAATTCATTCCAGAATATTGTACCATCTCGGCGATAATTTTGGAGAACGACGCGGCATTCTTCTTCTTCCGCGATCGCCCGTCGAATATCATCTAGGGCGGGTTGATCTCGTTGGTTTCCCTGAAGAAATCTACAGTTAGAACCGAGGATTTCATTAGCTGCATAACCCGTGAGTCTTTCAAAGCCAGCATTCACATAAATAATAGGATTATCTGGTTGATTAGGGTCAGTAATCACCACGCCATTTTGGGTAGCGGCGATCGCTTTTTCTAAGAGTTTTCGCCGTGCTTCTGCTACCTGGCGATCGTGTAAATATATCTGACTGAGGCGGATCTGTTCTTGGAGGGATTGATTTTGCAGTTCCAGTTGTTTTTGCAGTTGATAAAGTCGCAGTTGTGTATTAACTCGGATCAGGACTTCTGAGTTATGAAAAGGCTTAGTAATATAATCTACACCGCCCACTTGAAAACCCGCCATAATCGAGTCAATATCATTAAGGGCGCTCAAAAAAATAATCGGGACTTTGCTAGTATTTTCACTGCTTTTTAAATGGCGACATAGTTCATATCCACTCATCCCAGGTATGCGGACATCAAGCAATATTAAATCTGGCAATTTAGCCTTAACAGAAGTCAGAGCCATCTCGGCATTAAGAGACTGTCTAACATTATAACCAACCTGTCGAAGCAAAGAAGACAAAAGATGCAGATTTTCCGGCTGATCATCAACCACCAAAATATCTGCTTTCAAGGTTTGCTCTGAAATACTACCCATCATATTTAGAGAGTGAAGTCAGCTAGTTCATCCATAATGGAGAACACCCACGCTACGGCTAATTTGATGCCTCCAACCCTAATTTCATCCATAGTTCATCCTTAATACGGCCCAAAATAGAGGCTTGATCCAATGATAACAGAATCCGCCTCACTACTGCTTTAGGCTTATCGTCTCCCCAGGAAGCGCCGTTAGCGAGATAGGTAGTTGTGACCTGACCAATACCATAAGTAGAGACCCCCGCCACCGCCGCCTGAGTAACAGCAACAGACAAATAGGGAGCGAGGGTTGCGCCCCCGGTAGCAGGCGCTGTAACTCCCAGAAAACCTTTAAGGGAACTCAGACCCAAATTAGTAATCAGCTCACTGGCTCCAATACCGCCCATACTGAGGGCAATTTTCTGGAGTAAATCTAAAGCTCCCCGTTGGGTCATAGGGATGCCGTAGAGCTTGGATAAGGTTAAAATCAGGGTGATATCAATAGCCACCCCACTAAGCAAATCAATAGCAGTGAGGGGATTAATAGCGATCGCCACTGCCTTAGTAATGGTAGCATTCCAGATCACACTACGGGCTTGATCGGCGCGAATTTCCAGTTTGCGCTGCACCACCTGCTCATTAACATCTTCCGCATAGAGCATAGTATTAAGGGCGATTAAAGATTTCCCCTCCCGGTGTAAGATATCGAGAATCTTTAATTTGAGGTCATTAATTTGAGGCTCCCCTCGGTTCAATTGAGTTTGAAAACTACCATCAGGGCGGCGCACCGCCGAAGCCACCAAGGGAGAAGCGGCTACCATGACAATTTCATCAGGAGAGAGTAATTCCCGCACTCTCTCATCCCTAATTTTTTCATAAATAGCTTGGCGATCGCCAGGGGGATATTGATCAATCTTATTAAATACCAAAAGCATTGGTTTTCCGGCATCTCGGAGCCAGGAGAGGGCTTGATATTCCACCTGGGTGATATCGCCGGCAATCACAAATAATAATAAGTCAGCTTTTTCCGCCACCTGACGCGCCATTTGTTCACGGGTTTGACCGTCAACCTCATCAATACCGGGTGTATCAATAAGTTCCACCTGAGAGATACGATAAGACATTGCGCCCGTGAGGTGTTCACCTTCCACCTGCCAGGGTTTAGCCTCTGTAGTGCGAGTAATACCATGGGTGGGACCCGTAGCAAATACCGTTTGACCCAATAGGGCATTCAAAATCGAAGATTTCCCACGTCCCACCATACCAAAAACAGCAATTTGTATACAGGTATGCTCTAGTTTATCAAGCATCTGTTGTAAGCCACTGAGATCAGATTCGAGTCCCTGACGTTCTGAGGAGGTCAAGTCGAGATTTTTCACCAAGTCCCGCAGGACATCTTGAGCATGACGCAGGTTTAACTCAGCCTCAATATCAGCAAAAGTCGAAATAGTATTGTCTAGTTCTTGATCTATGCTCATCGGAAACAATGGGTAGAGAAACCCAGGGTTGACAACAGTTGAGGGATAAAGTAAACGGGTTCTGCTAACTCCGCAAAACCCGTCTCTCTATTATTGTGGCTTATTCTGAAGCTGCTAAAAACTGATGTTCATCTTTACTAATAATCCCGCTTAAAACCTCCGCGCTGTTTATTGTTTTCTCTCGGTCTGGCTTTATTGACTTTTAGAGAACGACCCATCCATTCCGCCCCGTCGAGGGCCTCTATGGCTTTAGTTTCCTCATCTTCGTTAACCATTTCCACAAAGCCAAAGCCCCTTGAGCGCCCAGTTTCTCGGTCTGTAGGGATCATTGACCGTTTAACTGTTCCGTATTGAGCAAAAACTTCGCTTAAATCATCTGGGGTAACGTCATAGGACAGGTTACCGACGTATATCGACATGGAATGACTCCAACATTAACACGCTTGACATAACTCAGTTTCGGAGCAATACCTGCCGACACAGAATAGGCAGAATCTGTAACTAGATCTGTAACCGTTTGGGAAGTACAGAACCGAAGCTGACTCACGCCGACAATTCTATCACAAAATTTCTGATCGACAACAATGATTTTGATCACTATGCGATCGCCTTTTCTTTCCCCTGTTCTTTGGTTTCCCTAGCGAATAAAGGACAGGTCAACTTTGCCAAAATTGGTAGTCAAAGCCACATTCAAGTTTTCCAGAACCTTCACCAGCCACTCTAGCCCTTGGGTAGAGGATGATTCATAATGCTTGAATAGCACCGAGAACCGTTTTTCTAGGGAAGGCTTCACCTGACGACACAGCAGCACAATTTTCAGTAACAAGCTGACCATAAGGGTCGGACCAATATTGGCAATCAGATCGATAAATACAAAATGCTGAGGTTTTTGGGGGCTTTCCACCACCAGAAAGTTTAACAGTTGAGAGCAGGTTCTTAACATTAAGAACTCACTAAAAGGTTGATCATCACTTTGGGGGATAGTATTTTGTAACTGCTTATACAGTTTTTCGTAAAATTGTCGGTTCAGGTAACTTGACTTAAAAGAGTTATCACGGAGGTATTCATATAAATCGGATTTAAACTCCCTAAAGGTTTGGTTATAATTGCTATGGGAGATAAAACTATGGGCTAGGTCTCGATAGGTATTTGACCCTTGAACTTTACCGACAAATTGTTGCAGAGCAAAAAATAGCTCCTTGTCGCTCAGGAGTGTCGGGTTAGTCGCAGTAATGGTGGCGGTAGCGGTCTGTTCTTGTCCTTTAGCAGAGCGCGCGTTTTGTCGCATTTGATACAACGCATATTTAGACAATTCCAGTTCAAATTTTTTCTGCTTCTGTAGCTTAATTGTCTGAATCATTTGTTGATGTTCGTAGGGACTATCATCGCTAATTAGACAATATCGGTATAAGTATGGATAACGGGGAATTAGGGTTCTCAGGGGTTTAGTCTCAATTAAATTTGGGCTAGACTGTAATGGCTCGCACAAAACTTCAGCAAAGCGTTTCATAGTTTGATACTGGGGGCTAGTTCGGAATTTGTTAACTAAATACGATAGTTGCTGAATGTACCGGGACTTGATAGCGGAAGGCGCAGCGGAAACTGACTTTTGGCTATCAAATAGATGCACCAAGCGATAAATGACTTGTCGGCGTTCTGGGTTGGCGTGCCATCTGTTGATCAGAATGTAGCAGCATCGGTTGATGATAAAATTAAAGTCACCCTCAATGTGTTTCGCCCGTAACAACTTCCGCATCACTTGCACTATGTGATGATCCGGGTAGCCTGTTCCTTGAATAAAAAGCAGACGAAAGCGCTCAACCAGGATATCTGTACTTTGGGTTTCTACCTGCTCTAGCCAGTGATTATATAGTTCCTGTTCTTCGGGGTATATCGGTCGATTATGACGATCGCCTGGTATATTATTCATTGAACTCAGGGTTGTATAGTTGCGATGGCAAACTTAGACTGCACGACCAAGTTGATAATTGGGGTTAATCTGAACCCAAACATTATCATGATTTTGGGGCTAACTGCCACCATGGTAATCTTGACTATACCCTCTGGGTTATTGCCCAAATTACCTCTGGTTACTGATTCCTATTGATGGGAGTAGATGCGATAAATTATGTCTGAGCTGTTTACCCTGACCCAACTGTTGCAGATTTTAACAGTAAATGGGGAAGTATCCTGTGATTTGTCTACTAACTTCCCTGTGATTGGTATCACAACTGATACTCGTACCCTCCAACGGGGAGAGGTGTTTGTGGCATTGCAGGGCGATCGCTTTGACGGACATGATTTTGTCGTGGCGGCGATCGCTAAAGGTGCCCTTTGTGCGGTGGTTAATCGGGAATTTGCTGTCTCTCACCCGGAATTTCCCTTAATTCCAGTGGCTGATACTTTACAGGCTTATCAGACCCTCGCACGCAGTTGGCGCGATCGCTTTTCTATTCCTATAATTGGCGTGACGGGTTCCGTGGGAAAAACTACTACTAAAGAACTCATTTCCGCTGTACTTTCTCATCATGGTAAGGTTCACAAAACCTTCGGTAATTACAACAACGAAATAGGAGTCCCGAAAACTCTCCTAGAACTTCGCTCGGATCATGATTTTGCTGTCATTGAAATGGCTATGCGCGGACCGGGAGAAATTGCTGACTTGACTCGCATAACCCGTCCTACGGTGGGGGTAATTGTCAATGTGGGAACTGCTCATATCGGCCGTTTGGGTTCGGAAGATGCGATCGCTCGTGCTAAGTGTGAATTGCTGGCGGAAATGCCGGATACATCAATCGCTGTGCTTAATCATGATAACCGCCGCCTCATGTCAACCGCGACTCAAGTTTGGTCGGGAACAACTATTACCTATGGTTTGGAGGGGGGGATTTTACAGGGGGAATTATTAGGACATGAAACTATCCGCGTGGCAGGTATAGAGTTGCCTTTACCTTTACCGGGTTCCCATAATGCCTCTAATTTTTTGGCGGCTTTGGCTGTGCTTAGGGCGATCGCCGGTTGGGAGATTTCCGCCGAAGAACTTTATGCACCACTAGGGACAGGTTTATCGATTCAAATGCCACAGGGACGGGCTAAACGTTACCACCTTGCTCAGGATATTCTGTTGTTAGATGAAACTTATAATGCAGGTTTAGAATCGACTTTGGCGGCGTTAAAATTGTTGGCGGAAACTCCCGGTAATCGTCATATCGCAGTGTTGGGTACTATGAAGGAGTTGGGTGAGCGATCGCTTCAATTTCATCAGCAAGTTGGGGCGGAAACTCAAAGGCTAAATTTAGATGGTTTATTTATTTTGGCTGATTTGGCTGAGGCTCAAGCTATGGCTGAGGGCGCTATGGGAATCGATTTTATTGATATTCAAGACCTCGGTTCCCCCCAAGCTCATCAACTGATGATTGACAAGGTTCTCGCATTCCTTAAACCGGGCGATCGCGTTCTGTTTAAAGCCTCTAATTCTGTCGGAATGAACCGCGTTGTAGAAGGGGTGCGATCGCAATTAATCATCAACCATTGAAGATTACCCTATACAGCCCTCCCAGTCACCTTTTCCCCCTTTCGGTTCGCCTACCATGCACAAAATGTCGTTTTTGTCAAGAGGGGTCAAAAAAGGCGATCGCCTCTCTCCGAAAAACTCGTGCATCGTGATTTTTTATTTGTGCTGGGAGAATAACTTTTCGCGCGACCGAATGCGGGTTGTAGCCGATATTTTGGCGAGTAGACATAGTAACCCCTTGGGTGCGATTTATTTGATGGTAGCACAACCCCCATAATCTCGTCAACTTTTTGAGAGCTATTCGCGATAAAATCGTAACAATTCTTAATAATCTTGAGAAGATTAAATTTATCTGGCGGGATGAATTAGCATAAGTTATGTAATTAGCAGACCAGACATCTTTGGGGGGATAATTCCAGAGTCTGGGGAAAGGTTTAACATTGGAAGGTAATAGTTGACCCCCTTTGAGGGACCCAATCATGTATGCAGTCATTTCTCCCGAAGAGATTAAACTACCAGCAGGCAGTGTCGTCAAGCTACCGGGAACCTGGCAGGAGTATCAGACATTATGTTTGAGCCGGGGTGACGGTTCTATTCCCCGAATTAAGTATCGTTCTGGAGAAGTGTTGCTGATGTCTCCCCTACCCAAACACGGACGAGATGCCAGTCTAATTGCAGACATCATCAAAGTCTTGCTCGATTGGACAGGGCGGGAGTATGATTCGTTTACTCCAGTGACGATGGAACTGCCAGAACAAAGCGGCATCGAACCGGACTATTGCTTTTATATTAACCATTGGCGTGCAGTTTCGGGTAAGGAACGGATTGATTGGTGCAACGACCCGCCGCCGGATTTAGTCTTGGAAATCGATGTCACCAGCTATTCAGATGTTCTGGATTATCTCCCCTATCGAGTCCCGGAGGTGTGGTTATTTCGTCAACAACAACTGTGGATTTACCAACTGCAAGGGGATGAGTATCAGGTGAAATCCCAAAGCCAATACTTTCCAGAGGTGAACGTTGGTGATGTCGTGGCTGGATGTTTAGAAATTGCCTATCAGCGTAATACCAGCGCCGCTATTCGTGACTTAAAGCACCAGTTAGGAGTATTTTAGCCTCCCACTACCGTCTCAGGACGGGCTATGCACAAAATGTCGCTTTTGTCAAGACCAGTCAAAAAAGGCGATCGCCTCTCCACCCAAAACTCGTGCATCGTGATTTTTTATTTTTGCTGGGAGAATAACTTTTCGCGCGACGGAATAGGGGTTTTAGCCGATATTTTGGCGAGTAGACATAGTAACCCCTTGGGTGCGATTTATTTGATGGTAGCACAACCCCCATAATCTCGTCAACTTTTTGACACCTATTCGCGATAAAATCGTAACAATTCTTAATAATCTTGAGAAGATTAAATTTATCTGGCGGTATGAATTAGCAAAAGTTATGGAATAGCCCACCAGACATCTTTGGGGGGATAATTGTTGATTAGAGATTATCCCACTCTTGAGAAACTGCAGTTTTTTGAGATTGTAAAACCTCAGTAAATTCAGCCCAATTGACTTGTTCTACTGGCAGGTCATCAACTAACTCTCCCTGGTGAAGATACCAAACCCTAGTGGCGAACTGACGCGCAAAATCAGGGTTATGAGTAGCGACGATCGCCATATTTTCCCCCTGGTAAAAATCGGTTAAAATTTGTGCCAAACACTGTTGCTGTTGTGGGTTAAGGTTAGCCGTCGGTTCATCTAATAACAGGATATCCGGTTGAATAACTAAACCCCTAGTCAGAGATATCCATTGTTGCTGTCGGCTGGAAAGTTGCACCTCAGTTAGGGCTAGAATATCGGGGGGAATGGCTAACCTTTCCACCCAGAGATTAACCCGTGTGGTCAGTTCATCTTCCGACATTTTTCGCAACCGTAAGGGATAAGCGATCGCTTCCGAAACCCTCATCCCCAAAAGTCTGGGTTCTGGTAAAACCAAGGTGATTTTTTGGCGTAACCAAACCGGGTCAATATTTTGATAATTACTCTCCCCGAAATACAGGCAACCACTACAGGGAGAGATTAGCCGATTAATTAATCGCAGCAACAGACTTTTCCCGGACCCAGCAACTCCCATTAAAGCAATGCGATCGCCTGGTTGAACACAGGCAGAAATATCGAGCAACAGAGGTTTGAGGATAATTGGAGATTTGACAGAGACCTGCTGAAGTTTTAACATCAATTCCCACGGGTTAACTCATGGACTCGCCGCCACTGTTCATCTGTGACCTTAAAATTGGTACTGTTGGGGGCGCGAATCACCAACAGGGTTTGGAGGATGGGATCTTGTTTACAGTCAGACCGCAGTAGGGGGTTATCTAATAGCTTGGTAGTGAATTTGATTTGCGCGCAGGGTTTATAACCTAAGCGAGTTTGATCAATCCAGTAGTTGCGATCGGGAACTTCTTGGAGAGGTTCTGCGGGTGCGATTACTTCCGCAATGGCATATACTCCGGCGGCGGTTCCGGCTTTCCAAATTAATACACCATCCCCCACGCTGATATCTTTACGGTAGCGGGTGACTAACCAGGGCATTTCCTGGAAATCACGGATACCATCAAGCACCCGATAATATTTGGGATTACCTTGGAATAGCCAGTATGCCATTAAATTCCGCTCTCTCTGTTCATTCAACACTCCCACCCGACAATATTGCCATGGGGGATGATCTGATCATACATCTGATCAGCGTTGGGGAAGGTGAGAATTTAACCTAAGCGTTAAAGACGTTGACAATTGTCCAAATATCGACTAGGATTAACAGGAGGGTACAACAGAACAGAATTAAATACATCCAGGGCTGAGATAAAGGCCGCACATCAGTAGTATCAATTCCGGTTTGTTGTTGCGCGATCGCCACTAACTTCCCAAAGCCAGCAATTCGCATGGGTAGCAAATAACCTTCCCCGGACTCACTCACGAAATAATAAACTAATCCCCCTTGTCCGGTGGTCCTCGGACGTAGCGATCGCACCTCTGACCAACTTAAACACCAACCCCGCCGCCAAAACACTCGCACCCACCTCGGATAGGTGACTTCAATAGTGCGATCGTTCACCACTACTCGCTCACTCAGCGCCCCGTAGACAGCCACACCCCCCCCTAAAATACCCCCCCACAACACCTGGGGAGAAATGGGTGTATCGGCGACGATAGCTAGGAATGGTAGCGGAATCATCAACGCACCATACAAACTTAGCAAGGTTATTCGCACAATTGGGGAAATACGAAAAACCACATTTTCTGATAATGCTATCTCTTCGACATCCATCATTTTTGTAATACCCAATCAGCCAGCAGACATTTATATGGTGCATCAATTTTTCCTACTCTGGTGCGTCAGTTGGAGATACTCTGGTGATGATTCCGATTATCTCGGTCTGACGCACTCTAGGGGTTAATCAACAGAACTCAAAGCCGGAGTTGTCAAAACTGAGGGCTTTCCTTCAGAACTGCGACCTGTGATCCGTTCGTGGTAAGCTAGGGCAGCGGCACTGGGGTGGACTTCATCAATAGGTGGGAGTTCTTGGTCAATTTGCAGACGATCGCAGGGAATCTTATCGGATAGAATGGCACTAGCCATTTTTCCTGTGTGAATCTCTAACAGGGCTTCTGGTATAGCTTCAAACACCAAACGCTGACCGGGGAAGACCACCCGTTCAAAATACCAATTAGGGACATTGCTAATTCTGGCAATCTGAATATTGCTAGTAGCGTTAACGTAGCAGCAGAGAACTCGGCCAGGACTGTTATAGGGTAGGGGATCAAGAATTTGAGCCATGTTAAGGAGTATTGCAATATGAGTTTTGTATACAGCCAAACTAACATTTTGCGATCGCTATTGGTTGTAATCGCGACTACCAATCGATCATGATTTTTCCCTGTAACCTACCGACTCTCATATATTCTACGATCCCCCCATCTGGCTCAAGTGAAGCGATCGCAGCCAATTAACCAGCCCTAGACAATGATTGTAAGATGAAAACAGCCAGCTATATTGTTAAGTTATATTAATAAGCAACCCATTCACTCATTTAAAATCATGGACAAAAAAATCCTATACGTTCGCCTCCCCTGCAACCCCATCTTCCCCATAGGGGTAGTTTACCTAGCAGACCATGTACATAAGCTATTTGGGTCTGTAGACCAGCGAATCTTTGACCTAGGGACTGTTCCCCCCCTAGACTATAGTTTAGCCCTCAATAACTGCATTGACGAGTTCCAGCCGACACTGTTAGTATTTTCGTGGCGGGATATCCAAATTTATGCTCCCGTGGGCGGACGGGGCGGAAATCCTTTGCAAAATGCCTTTGAGTTTTACTATGCCAAAAACCCCCTAGTTAAGTTGCGGGGTGCTTTCGGAGGATTACGGTTAGCAGTATCCTACTATAACGAACTGTGGCGTAATACCAGTTTAGTGCGGCAGGGACTCAACCGAGCCAGACGCTATCAACCCCAAGCACGCGCGGTAGTAGGTGGCGGCGCGGTCAGTGTGTTTTATGAACAATTAGGGGAGAGTCTCCCTGATGGCACAATTATTTCCGTAGGGGAAGGAGAGGCTTTATTAGAAAAATTATTGAGGGGTGAAGACTTCAGCAATGAACGCTGTTATGTGGTCGGACAAACTCAACCGCGCGATCGCATGATTCATGAAAAACCGACTAATATTGAGAAAACCGCCTGTAACTATGATTATATCAGCCAAGTGTGGCCGGAGTTTGACTACTATTTTCAGGATGGGGATTTTTATATCGGTGTTCAGACTAAGCGTGGTTGTCCTCACAACTGCTGTTATTGTGTCTATACCGTAATTGAAGGTAAACAGGTGCGGATTAATCCCGCTGATGAAGTAGTCGCAGAAATGCAGCAACTTTACCATCGTGGAATCCGTAACTTTTGGTTTACCGATGCTCAATTTATCCCCGCCCGTCGATTTATTGATGATGCCGTAGAACTGCTACAAAAAATCCTTGATGCTGGCATGAATGATATACATTGGGCGGCGTATATTCGGGCGGATAACCTCACCCCCCAATTGTGTGAACTGATGGTTAAAACCGGAATGAATTACTTTGAAATCGGTATCACCAGCGGTTCCCAGGAATTGGTCAGAAAAATGAGGATGGGCTATAATCTGCGTGTAGTATTAGAAAACTGCCGAGATTTAAAAGCAGCAGGATTTAATGATTTGGTGTCTGTTAACTATTCGTTTAATGTGATTGATGAAACCTTTGACACCATCCGTCAAACCATTGCTTATCATCGGGAATTGGAGGCGATTTTTGGGGCGGAAAAGGTGGAACCTGCCATCTTTTTTATTGGCTTACAACCCCACACCCATTTAGAAGAATATGCCTTTAACAACGGTATACTCGATCGCAATTATAATCCCATGAGTTTGATGCCTTGGACAGCCCGGAAACTTCTATGGAACCCGGAACCCTTGGGGTCTTTCTTTGGGGAGGTCTGTTTAGAAGCCTGGAAACGGAACCCTAATGATTTTGGACGGGGAGTGATGGATATCCTAGAAGAACGTCTGGGGAAATCATCCCTAGAAGAGGCTTTGAGTGCGCCTGTCCAAAGCGATCGCCCTGCTGACAAACAACTGGTCAAGGCAGGTTAAAATCATTCACAGTGTCGGATAGTGGGCGATTTTGCCCACTTTCTTCGTAGAATAGCAACCATCAACCCTAATTTCTGATTATGCAACTCAAACGCTTAGGCCATGTAGCCATCTGTGTCCAAGATATTCAGACCGCGGCCAGTTTTTACCAAAATTTGGGTATGGAATTAGTATGGCAAGATAGCGATTGGGCTTATTTGAAGGCGGGAGATGATGGACTTGCCTTGCTGGGTCCAGGTTACAACCAAGCCAGATCCCATTTTGGGTTTGTGTTTAGCGATCGCACGGAAATAGAAACAGCCTATCAGCAATTACAACAACAAGGGGCAGAAATTACCCCAATTCACGAACACCGAGACGGTACCGCCTCCTTTTACGGTCGCGACCCGGACGGTAACGCCTTTGAGTATCTCTATGAACCCATCAAAAAAGGTGATAATTGAGTGATTTAATCATCCCTGTTTCCGTGGGTAGGTTAAGAGTTAAACAGTTCAGCCAAAAATTATATGTTTTTCAGAGCCAGATTAAAAAGTTATAGGCGATCGCCCCTAGCGGCTTGGGCAGAAATAGACTGGTTATTATTAGTCGCCTGTGTCGCCCTCACCGTATTAGGCGGCATCATGATCCGTAGTGTAGAAATCACCCAAGGACTGACAGACTGGTGGCAACACTGGATCACCGGAGGTATAGGATTAATCCTGGCGATGATAATTGCCAAGAGTAACTACCAAACACTAATCAATTGGAAATGGATAATTTATATTATCGTTAACCTCTCCCTGATTGCCGTTCAATTAATCGGAACCACAGCCCTAGGAGCCCAACGCTGGATTAATATTGCTGGTTTTCACGTCCAGCCCTCCGAATTTGCCAAGGTGGGGATAATTATTGTTTTGGCAGCACTTCTGCACGAGGTCAAGATACCCAGCATTCCAGACACCATCAAAATGCTGATTATCGCGGCTGTTCCCTGGGGGTTAGTATTAATTGAACCCAACCTAGGAACCTCCCTAGTCTTTGGTATGATTACCCTGGGAATGTTGTATTGGGGCAATGTCCATCCCGGTTGGTTAATCCTGTTATTGTCCCCGATTATATCAGCTATTTTAACAACAGTCTATCAACCTGCTGGGATTATTTGGGCTGTAGCCATGGGGTTTGTAGGCTGGTGGAGTTTACCTTTGCGGTGTGTGACCGGACCTCTCGCCTTGGGTATGAATTTGGGGGCCGGAAAATTAGGAGATATTTTCTGGGGGTTTCTGCAAGATTATCAAAAGCAGCGACTGATTGGCTTTTTAAACCCAGAGCAAGACCCCCTAGGAGCAGGATATCACTTAATTCAATCTCGCATTGCCATTGGTTCGGGACAGTTATATGGCCGAGGTTTGTATCAGGGAACCCAAACTCAGCTAGATTTTATTCCCGAACAGCATACCGACTTTATCTTTTCTGCCATTGGGGAAGAATTGGGGTTTATCGGTTGTATTATTGTTTTGGCAGTGTTCTGGATAATTTGCCTGCGATTGGTGATTATTGCCCAAACTGCTAAGGATAGTTTTGGTTCCTTAATTGCGATCGGGGTATTGTCAATGTTGATGTTCCAAGTATTTGTAAATATTGGCATGAATATTGGACTAGCACCAGTTACAGGTATCCCTTTACCATTTCTCAGCTATGGGCGATCGGCACTCCTAAGTAATTTTCTAGCCATGGGATTAGTAGAATCCGTTGCTAACCACCGACAGCGAAAACGAATTTTCTAGGCTTACCAATTCCTGGGGGTTCTTTGTCGGATTCAGTCAGCAAGTCCCCCTAACCCTTTTTGGGTAAGCAGTCGCCATTTTCACAAACCCATCATTTTAGTCAACAGGAGAGTGAACGCCTCGTGTTCCAAAACCTCAAACATGATTTAAAAAATGATTTAATTGCCGGGTTGCTGGTGGTAATTCCACTGGCGACTACTATCTGGCTTAGTATTACCGTGGCTACAGCGGTGATTAAATTTCTCACCCGCATTCCTAAACAAGTTAACCCCTTTGACGGTCTCAATCCCATTCTGGTCAATCTACTTAATATTTTAGTGGGGTTAGCTGTTCCATTAATGGGTATTCTGTTCATTGGTCTGATGGCTAGAAATATCGCTGGTCAGTGGTTACTTAACCTCAGTGAACAGATTTTACAAGGCATTCCCTTGGCGGGGTCAGTTTACAAAACCCTCAAACAACTTCTGGAAACTCTCCTCAGAGACTCAAATGATAAGTTTCGGCGGGTGGTTCTGATAGAATATCCTCGGCGAGGAGTCTGGACTCTGGCTTTCGTCACCGGATCAGCAGATGCAACCATTCAATCTCACCTGTCGGAAGATATGATTGGTGTTTTTGTGCCGACTACTCCTAACCCTACCAGTGGCTGGTATGCTATTGTTCCCCGCCATGAAGCGATCGACTTATCCCTATCGGTAGAAGAAGCATTTAAAATTATCGTCTCCGGTGGTATTGTCAATGCTTCCACTTCTCTAAAGCCTAGCGCTAGTCCTCCTGTGGAAACTCCCCTAGACTCTATTATCCCTCAGAAAACTGCGGAACAACCTGTCACCCTGGAAGAACAACAATTTGCTCCTTAGGTTTACACGACGGAATAATCAGCCTATATTTTCCGGATTCATGACACCACTTTTGAAAAATAAAAGGTAGGTCATTGGATAGGATAACTATGGCTGGTGAATCTCCGTTTACCCCTCACAATCAATATATTTCTGATAAACCGCAGCGGCATCAGTCTTACCGTGGCCGTCTGCATCGTGGTATTATCCTGCTGTTATTGATTACTGCCGGGTTTTGTTTGTACACTGTTCAACTCGCTAATTTACAATTGATTCAAGGAGCTATCAATTGGGACAGAGCGGAAAATAACCGACTTCGCCTAGTTCCTATTCCGGCAAAACGAGGCGAAATTTTCGATCGCCATAATCAAAGACTCACCCGCAGTCGTTTGGCGCGATCAGTTTATATTTGGCCTAGGGAACAGTCACCCCAACAGTGGCAGCAAATTGCTACCCAACTGGGTCCGATTCTTGATATCACTCCCCAGGAAATTATTAATCTTATCGAAAATCAGGGCTATGATTCCCGTCTTTATGTGCGAATTAAACAGGATATTAACCCGGGAATTTTTATTGCTCTCGCCGAACGTTCTGAGGATTTTAAAGGGGTAGAAGTTCGCGGGGAGTCTCAACGTTATTATCCACACAATCATCTGGCTTCCCATATTTTAGGATATATTGGCGCTGCTAGTTTACAGGAATTAAAGGCTAATCCTCAATACCCTATGGGAATGCTAACGGGGAAAATGGGGATGGAACGTATAGCTAACTCTTCCCTTGAGGGAGTGTGGGGAAATCGATTAATTGAGGTCAATTCTCGGGGAGAGGAAATTCAAGAACTAGGTATTCAACAACCACAACCGGGTCAGCCTATTCAGTTAACTTTAGATTTGGCACTACAAAAAACCGCCGAAACGGCTTTGGGCGATCGCTCTGGTGCTGTAGTAGTATTAGATGTGAAAACTGGCGCGATTTTGGCTATGGTTAGTCATCCTAGCTTTAATCCTAATATATTCTCTGGTCCGATGACTGCACAACAATGGCAACAATTACAAAGCGGCGAGAATCCTATGTTAAATAGGGCTGTACAGGGCTACCCTTCTGGTAGTACATTTAAAATTGTTACGGCGATCGCCGGTATAGAATCGGGTAAATTTTCCCCTAATTCAACTGTACCCACTGCGGGGGCTATTACCATTGGCGGCGTGAGTTTTCATGAGCATAGTAATAGTGGTTATGGTACTATTGGATTTAGAAAGGCACTTGCTGTTAGTAGTAATACCTTTTTTTATCAGGTGGGAATGGCGGCGGGACCTCATCAAATTTCTAAATGGGGGAAAGAATTAGGGATTGGTGGTAGTATTAATTTGGATTTATTGGGACTTGATGGTGCTAATCATGGTCAAATCCCTACCCCAGAAGAAAAACAAGCATGGTATAATGAGCCTTGGTATACGGGGGATACTGTCACTATGGCGATCGGTCAGGGGTTGGTTTTAGCTACTCCCTTGGAATTGGCGGTTATGACCAGTACCGTCGCTAATGGCGGCTATCGAGTACAACCTCACCTCTTGGCTTCCCAAACTAATACCGATGAAACTAAACCTATTAAAACTTCCATTTCGGCGGGTAGTTTAAATGTGGTCCGACAGGGATTAATTGATACTGTCAAGGAGGGAACTGCTAGAATTTTGAATGATGGTTCTATTCCTTTAACCGGAGGGAAAACTGGGACTGTAGAAATTCCCGGACACCCCAACAATTCTATGTATGTGGCTTTTGGACCTGCGGATCAACCAGAAATTGCGATCGCAGTTTTGGTCGAAAGAGGTGGTTATGGTTCTGTGTCCGCCGCACCTATTGCTAAGGCGGTTTTTCAGACCTATTTCAATGGGAGAAAATAGCATCAGCAGCGATCGCTCCTATTTGACCCCCACCACCTAACGAAAAGGAAACCCTTTCCGACGACTCAACCAGATGAGAAATTTAGTCCCACTCCACCCCACAATAACACCCGCAACACTGGCGAAAAGAGCGATCGCAAAAGGATGGGAAATTCCCCCGCCATTTTCTGGTTGGGGAAAAATCCTCGGTTCCTCAAACATTAACCCGGAAGTAGAAGCGATAATGGCTCCCGTCCCAATGGCTACACCCCAAGCCTGAATTTCGTCTTGGAGTTTTTGGTTTTGTTGTTGTCGGGTGCGATCGCGTTGGGTTTGTTCAATCTCCACTATACCACGAATTGAGGCGATCGCTTTATCCGCTAAACTCGATCCTTCCACAAAGTAGTTGAGTTCGTCACTAATGCGGGTTTGGAAATAGGGAGAAGTGCGATCGCTAAACTCCCTGAAAATATCCATTTCCTGCTGTTGTAAATCATAACCCTTCTCTCTCAGCGTATTAAAAATATCCGTCAATGTTACCTGATAGTTTTTGGTATTGATGCTAATAGTATTGCGACAATGCTTATAGTTTCGCAACAGTCGCGCATATTCCAAATCTAACGCCGCTAATTCCTTTAACACCTTTTTCAGGTCTTCCAGTTGCGCCTCAGTCAACGCTAGACGGGTTTCATTTTGGGTTAATTCTTGCTTAAAAGACTTGACTTTATGCTCTAATTGTGTATAGGCGCTGTAGGTTTTGCGGTACAGTGTCCGCGTTTCCCGGTAGGCGGAAAGCACCTTATTTCGATAGTAAAATAGATTGATAAATTGGCGATAAGCATCCACCAACTTACCACTGGCTAAATCGTCCCGAAACAGGAAGATGATGATATGGGGTTGCACCTGCGCTTCCCCCTCTAAATTCCCGTCAACAACTTGACCGCCAAACTCAAAAAACGGGCTACCAAACAACTCCCCCATTTTGTGCAAAGGTGGACGTTTAACCTTACGGGAAGGCATCACCTGCGCCAAGCAACTGTGCGCTAAATCTGCCAAATCTTCCGGCTTTTTTGTGCGTTCATGTACTGGCAAAAATGCAGTTAATAGCAATGTTTGCCCCAGAGAGCTTTTGATGAAATCTGGCAGAAAAACCAGGCTTTCTGTGTTTAAATTGCGCCAAAACGAAAGATTGACCTCTGGGGTTTTGTTGCCATTTTCCGATTCTTCGCGACGTAAATTAACCGTTAAGCTATAACTATCATTCAGTCGGTGGGTGTAGATATTCCCCGTTATTTTTAAGTCCGAATTAGGCAGAGTTCCCGTGAGGTTGAGACGGTTCTTAGGATTCAGGTTAACTTCCAAGCCGACGGGTTCTGGGGAGTTTTCTGGGTAGCCGTCAATGTCGAGGCTTTCCGTAAAACCCAGCGTCTTTAAAATATCATCTCCCCTTTCCCATAACTGTTTCGGGTGCGGCGCAAGGGAATCGGTTTCCCCCGTCAATCCCCGCCACAGATGAAACGCGAAAAGGTGCAAATTGGGAGCATAAACCGTGTGGGTAATTATTTTTTTTGAATCCATTGACTCAAACTTTCCCGAACATAGATAAACAAGGATATTTGGGGGGAATTGGGAGCCGGAGTAATAATCACCCTGGTTTCCGTTTCTTCGATGATTTGGAAGTTGGGAATTGTGTATTGTATTTCACCGGGAGAATCTTCTTCGAGTTCCTGGACTTGTTTGCGGGTTCTTTGTCGTCGCGCTTTTTCCAAGTGATTTTGGGCTTGCGGAAATCGTGCCATCCAGTCTATAATCAGATCTGATGCCTGATTGATATCGGCTTCAGATAGATTCTGCAAGTTGGCTGCCAATTCCTTAGCGGGTTCCAAAGCATCTGGCGGTAGGATTGGCGGTTCAGCTTCCAGAAGTTCGGCTAACATCAGCAGGGTTTCGGTTGAGTCTTTCATGGTTATCTGGTTGATTTATCTTCCTATTGTCCAATCTTCTATGACCAATCCTGTCACTTTGCTAAAATCTCGATGATTACGGGTTAATAAAATCATAGACCTCGACAGTGCGATCGCTGCAATTATAGCATCCATCCTGTTCCGGTGCATCCAATACAGACTCATCCCCTCGACGAATGGCTTGTCCTAGTGCTAGGATTTCCTCAAAAGCCGGTTCATCCTTGAAAGTCCCGGTGATTTCTCGTAACCCATTCATCGATTGAGTAGGGGCAATCTGTTCTCGAATTTGGGTGATGGCTGCTTCGACGGCGGCTAGGCGTTCTTCTAATGAACTGTTGCTGGTCATGGATTTTCCAAGGTGGGTCGAGTCTCTAACTATACATCATTCGTCGGGAGATTGGAGGGTGTGGGGTTGCGCTCAATTCATTATTAATTATTAATTATTAATTATTAATTATTGACTAAACACCGATCGCACAAAATGCCCCCCAATGGATAGGATGTTTATAGGGTCGGTAATCGGCGCGTTTAAAACCTAACCCCAAGTTATCTCGGAGTTTCGCCTTGGGATAAGGGTTTCCCGCCGAGTCCTGCTCATTCAGCCACGCCGTTAACTCCTGCTTCGTGACTGCTCTCATCCACTCTTGAGCCTGTTTCAAGGCTAACGCCACCGAGGGCTGGGTCTGCATTTCCTCATACAATTTTACCATCAAAATCGCCGTCGAGACATCATTCACCGCCCAAAGACTGCAAATCACATTCGCCGCCCCCGCATACAGAAACCCTAGCCCCAAACTGATATACTCTTCCAAGTTGGGGGAAAAGTCTGTTAACCCCGTTTCACAAGCCGAGAGAATCACCAGGCGACAGGCGGGTAAATCCAGTTCAAACAATTCTCCCAGGGTGTAACATTTGCTTAGGTCAATCTGCGTGCCTTTGCGCCAAGGGAGAAAACGAGTCTCGGCGGGTTCAGAGGGGGTGGTTTCCTCGCAGAGGGTTAGCCCTTCTGTGTCACTGACGGAGACTTTCGCCCCGGCTAACACCAGGGGAGAGAGGAGGGGACTGTTGAAATTGAACGCCCCATGTCCGGCAAAATGCACATAATCCGCCCCTTGGAAGGCTTGGCGGTGGGGGTTTTGATTGAGGCTGGTTTTGCTGGCTTGCTGGCGAGCGAGACGGCTGGCGTTGGTGGAGAAGTTGGCTAAAATGGCTTCAACCTCTAAGTCGGCATAGTCTAGGTCTTCCGTGGGATTTTGGATGGCAAAGAAGCGCTGGCGGTTGCCGGTTTTGCGTTGGCGTTGGGAGACTTCCAGGAATTGACAACTCGGGCTATAGGTGACTCCCAGGGGGAATCTATCCGCGAGATAGTCCGGTTCATCGTCATCCCCCAGGGGTAAGGCGTGGAGGGGGAATAAATGCAACTCCCGATAGGGGACGACAATTAGGCGGCGGTAGGTGGGGGGAATTTGGGGGAGGAGTTGGGGTAATTCCAGGATATCCCGGAGACGGCGCAGGACGTCGTTGAGATGGGTTTCCCAGTCGTCGGAGTGGTGGCGTTGATAGGTTTGGAGATAGGTTTCGCGCAACTCCTGTAACTGATGCAAGTGTTCCGGGGGGGAGCGATGCACGGAAATGTCCCCGGTTTCGCCACTGACGATAAAGGTATAAATTCCTTGGGGGCTGAGATACCATTGCATCAACAGGGTCTCCTCATCCAGCAACGCCTGAATTTGCGAGAATTGGATGGGTTGGACTCGTTGGGTGAGGCTGAAGTTGGGGTCGTAGGTGTTGATGGTTTCCAGGAGTTGGGTTAAGTCCTTTTGCGCCTGTTCGTACTCTTGACGCAGGCTGTTCATGACTTCCGGGGTGAAGCTGGCAACACTGCTGCCCCGTTGTCCCAGTCCGCCCATGTCCTGATTATCGGGGTTGGTGGGGCGGTCGAGGGTTTCGAGGAGTCGCTGTTTGGCGGTGACTTCCCGACGGAGGCGGTCGAGTTGTTTCAGGAGTTCTGGGGGAATGTCGCCTTTGGGGTAAAGGTCGCGGTTGCTGAGGAGTTCGATGAGGTTGCGGGATTTGCTGCGTTCGACGCTGGCTAAGGCTTTCCCGATATCTTCGGCGTTGATGCAGGCTTGCACGAGTTGGGGATAGAGGTCTAGGGCGGCTTCCCGGCGTTGTTGTTTCTCGCTGTAGGAGTCGGTGAAAGTGCAACGGGTTTCGACGGCTTCAATGGCGGCTTCATAGCCATAGATGGCGGTGTCCCAGTCTTGAATCTCAAAGGCAGCATCGCCTAAATTGCGACCGAGTTCCAAGGCTTCTAGGGGGAATCGGTCGGGGGGACAAATGCTTAACCCTTCTTTCCAGGCGGCAAGGGCTTCAGGAATTCGTTTGAAGTGTTGATAGACAAATGCGAGGGTGTTGTAAACATAGCCCATGCCATATTTATCACCCAATTCCCGACAAGTATCAAGTTTCTTGTGATACAGACGCTCCGCCTCCTCCCAGTTGCCCCGATTGCGCTGGATATCTCCCAACACTCCCCAAGAGGATGCCATCCCGGCGCGATCGCCCAATTCGGTACTCAATGCCAAAGATTGCTGATACAGACGCTCGGCCTCCTCCCAGTTGCCCCGATTTCGCTGGATATCTCCCAACACTCCCCAAGATTCTGCCATCCCTTTGCGATCGCCCAATTCGGTTCTCAATGCCAAAGATTGCTGAAACAGACGCTCGGCCTCCTCCCAGTTGCCGCGATTTCGCTGGATATCTCCCAAACTTCCCCAAGTGGTAGCCATCCCGGCGCGATCGCCCAATTCGGTTCTCAATGCCAAAGATTGCTGAAACAGACGCTCCGCCTCATCCCAGTTGCCGCGATTGCGCTGGATATCTCCCAACAGTCCCCAAGAGGATGCCATCCCGGAGCGATCGCCCAATTCGGTTCTCAATGCCAAAGATTGCTGATACAGACCCTCCGCCTCCTCCCAGTTGCCCTGAAGGCTCTGGATATATCCCAACAGTCCCCAAGATTCTGCCATCCCGGAGCGATCGCCCAATTCGGTACTCAATGCCAAAGATTGCTGATACAGACGCTCCGCCTCCTCCCAGTTGCCCCGATTTCGCTGGATATCTCCCAACACTCCCCAAGAGGTTGCCATCCCGGAGCGATCGCCCAATTCGGTTTCAATTGCCAAACATTGCTGATACAGACGCTCCGCCTCATCCCAGTTGCCCCGATTGCGCTGGATATCTCCCAACACTCCCCAAGAGGTAGCCATCCCTTTGCGATCGCCCAATTCGGTTCTCAATGCCAAAGATTGCTGATACAGACGCTCCGCCTCCTCCCAGTTGCCTCGAAGGTTCTGGATATATCCCAACACTCCCCAAGAGGTAGCCATCCCGGAGCGATCGCCCAATTCGGTACTCAATGCCAAAGATTGCTGATACAGACGCTCCGCCTCGTCCCAGTTGCCCCGGTCGCGCTCAATACAACCTAACTGTCCCCAACATAAAGCGATTCTAGCCCTATCCCCGATTTCCTCATACAACGCGAGAGACTGTTGCAAAGATTTCCAGGCTTGGGGATATTGACTCTTTTTATACTGTTGAAATCCTTGCTGCAACAGAGCATCGGCTGTCGATTTAGTTTCTAGCCGAGGCAACTCATAGTTAACCGCTTCGATTGTATCGGCAAAATCCCGCAACCAGCCTGCATTCCCCTCCCCCTCTTCCGCCATCATCTCGGCAACGGCGCGCATCACCTGCACTAATCCCTCATCCACCAGTTCCGGGTGCTTCCTCAATATCGCCGCTTCCTCCCCACTGTCACAGTTGAGGAGTTCTTGAATCAGGGAGAGATAGGCTTGCACTCGTTGTTCATCCATGACCACGCACCGGATAGGGATACCACCACAATTTTACCCCATGGGGCTAGAATCGACGATAGACAATATCCCGTCGGGGGAGTCGTCAATTGGTCTGAAATCGGCAATACTAGGAGTGAGCATCAATATGGGGTAAGGTAGCCATGACGGAATTACTCGAAAGTGCGATCGCCCGATTACAAACCTTGTCTGAGAGTCAGCAAAATGCGATCGCTGCAATCATCCTAGAAGAAATTGAGCAGGAGTGTCGTTGGGATGAATCATTCTCACGTTCTCCAGATATTCTGGCTCAACTCGCGGCTTCAGCAATGGCTGAATATCATGCTGGTAAAACCCACCCACTTCACCCAGAGAAACTGACATCATGACTCACAAAATCAGCCTCGAAATTCCCGATGATTTGAGCCAACGCCTAGAAGCCAAAGCCCAAATCATCAATCTCTCGGTTAAGATAGAGATCGATATTGGCCGCAAAATCAACGGGACCTCAATTTTGACCTGCTTTAACTTGGAAAATAAACTGTTGTTGGTTTTGGGACGCGAAAAATTCTTGACAATTTCATAGAGTTGTGCTAACTCATCCTCGTCTAGTTTGCTAATTTCCTCATCAATCAATTGCCTGATATTCATGGTTATTTTACTAGGTAACAACAGAGAGTTTATTCAGGCTTTACACCAAAACTCAGATATTCCCACCTCTTCAGGATAGTATCCCCATTTTACCCCATCCCCAGACTTTCAGAAACCCCGTTTCTTAGGGAAATCTTTTGTGACTGCCCAGCTTTGGCTACCAAGGGAGTTATAATTGCCAGATGGATAAATTGCCTAATATATCGATTATAGCTGCCCAGATTCTGGAGATTGTCTACAGAATTATCTTTGTGGAAGTGGGGGGGATACCCTTAATTGTGGTCTGGTTTATGGCGGGTGGTCTGGTTTTCACCCTGTGGATGAGATTTGTTAATCTTAGGGGTTTCACACACGCTATTAAAGTGGTTTTGGGAGTCTATGATAACCCCGAAGATGAGGGGGAAGTTTCCCACCTTCAAGCATTGGCTACCGCTTTATCGGCTACTGTGGGATTAGGAAATATTGCGGGAGTGGCGATCGCTATTGGTTTGGGAGGTCCGGGGGCTGTGGTTTGGATGACTCTGGCGGGTTTTCTGGGAATGAGTAGTAAATTTGTGGAATGTACCCTCGCTCAAAAATACCGCCTCGTTAACCCAGATGGTACGATCGCCGGGGGTCCTATGTATTATCTATCGGCGGGTTTACAGGACTTGGGACAAAAAAACTTGGGTCGGGTTTTGGCCGCTATGTTTGCTGTTTTGGCGATCGCCGCTGCCTTGGGGAGTTCCAGCATCTTTCAAGCTAATCAGTCTAAGGTGGCGATCGCACGAGTTTTTCCCGTATTCGCCTCTCAGGGGTGGCTCTATGGCTCGGTTTTGGTGCTTTTGGTCGGATTGGTCATTATTGGGGGTATTCGCCGTATAGCTCAAATTACGGCGGTTCTGGTTCCCTTCATGTGTGCTATATATGTAATGGCCGCGCTGTGGGTTCTGCTGGTCAATTGGGCAAAAATTCCTGATGCGATCGCTACTATTTTCGCCTCGGCTTTTGACGCTCAAGCTGTCGTGGGGGGAGGTTTGGCAGCCTTAATTCAAGGGTTTAGAAGGGCGGCTTTTTCTAATGAGGCGGGCTTGGGAATTGCGGCGATCGCTCATGCTGCCGCTCGCACAGATGAACCTATCCGAGAGGGAATAGTCGCCACCCTGGAACCATTAATTGATACGGTCATTATCTGCAATATGACCGCCTTAGTTATCATTATTACCGGAGCCTATAATAACCCCGCCTGGGCGAATTTAGGAGGCGCAGAAATCACATCCGCCGCCTTTGGTTCCGTGATTCATTGGTTCCCTTATGTGTTGGCTGCGGCTTTATTTTGCTTTGCTTTCTCCACGATGATAGCCTGGGGATATTATGGGGAATTGTGTTGGCAATATTTATTAGGACAACGCTGGGCGATTATTTATAAACTCCTATTTTTAACCGCCATATTTTTAGGGGCGATCGTCAATCCTCAAGCGGTGATTAAATTCAGTGATGCCATGTATCTAACCATGTCAATTCCTAATCTATTGGGACTATATTTTCTAGCCCCCACAGTCGCGCGAGATTTGACTGACTATTGGCAAAAATTAACAACATCTAATCAGGTCGCCCAAAACAGTTAAACTAGAAAAGGAATTTTTTGCCCCATAATCGAGGAGTTGCTATGCTTGCTAAACGCATTTTACCATGTTTAGATGTTAGAGCCGGTCGGGTGGTCAAGGGTGTCAATTTTGTTAATCTCCAAGACGCTGGCGACCCGGTGGAATTGGCTGCCGCCTATAATGACGCGGGGGCTGATGAATTGGTGTTTCTGGACATTACCGCTACCCATGAAGACCGCGATATCATTATTGATGTGGTCTATCGTACCGCTGAACAGGTGTTTATCCCTTTGACCGTCGGGGGGGGTATCCAAAACTTAGAAATGATTAAAAATTTGTTAAGGGCGGGGGCTGATAAGGTCAGCATTAACTCGGCGGCGGTCCGTGACCCAGATTTAATCAATAAAGCCAGCGATCGCTTTGGTGTTCAGTGTATTGTAGTCGCTATTGATGCCCGTCGGCGCACTGACCCAAATAATCCCGGTTGGGATGTTTTTGTCCGTGGTGGTCGCGAAAATACCGGACTTGATGCGATCGCTTGGGCGAAAGAATTGGCGCAACGAGGCGCGGGAGAACTTCTGGTGACCAGTATGGACGCAGACGGCACACAAGCAGGCTATGACCTGGAATTAACCCGGACTATCGCTGAAAGTGTCGAAATTCCCGTGATTGCCTCTGGGGGCGCGGGAACCTCTCAGCATATCTACGAAGCCTTAACCGAGGGACGCGCGGAGGCGGCTTTATTGGCTTCTCTGTTACATTACGGACAGTTAAGCGTCGCTGAAATCAAGTCCTATCTCGCCACTCGCCATATTCCCGTCCGTCCCCACGCACTCCCCCACGTCTAATGGTTTCCCCACGGGAGTTTTACCTAAACAAAAGATTAAATTTTCCGCATTACCGGCTCAGTTACGAAACTCCTGTTAGAATAGAAGAAATGTTACGAAACGTAACTTATGCTGATTCCTATTCTAATAATTGATATAGCTCTGGTGGCTTGGTCTGTACATCTGATGCAGCAAGCCGCTCGATATCGAGAGTCTTCCTTTGTCCTCGCTGGTATATTAGTGGCTATTTCCGCCGTCGCTATGGTTGTGGTTTATTTTCTCATGGGTTCGTGTATCGACCACCTTACCCAAATGTCTCATCATGCTTACTCCTATATGTGATCTGGTGCGATCGCCTACAGTCCCACCTTTAGACCCCGTGGGGCGACCATTACCAGTGGGGGGCGATCGATTTTCCTGCCTCTGGGCGAGGCTATCAAAAAATTTTTGCCAAAATCATTGACTTAACCAATCATCCTGTGATACATTAAAAGATGTCTTGTCCGGGGTTATAGCTCAGTTGGTAGAGCACTGCAATGGCATTGCAGGGGTCAGCGGTTCGAGCCCGCTTAGCTCCATTTAAGTTGTTAGATCTCTTGTCCCTGAACTATCATGGGATCTACTATTTGCATTTGTTTCCAACTCCATTAAATAAGACCACGCGAGCTTGTGTCATCTCCCAAACCTGAGAAAATCGACTTAAATGGTGATTATCCCTGTCCCTGTCGCCGAAGGGGTAATCTGGTTTCTATTACCTTGACCGAGGCTTTCGGTTGCGATCGCTGTCAGCAGATTTTTGTAGTTGATCAGAGCGGTTATTCCCTAGAACAACTAGCCACCCACTATCCCTACAAACAGGCTTGGCGATGGACTGGACAACAATGGTATCGCGCCACCCCAGGAATGCGATCGCACTATCTACCCCTAACTCTGGGGATGCTTCTCATACCCCTGGTGATTTGGCTACCCCTAGCCATGTACTCTACCGGGGGCAACATCTTGCTTTGGGCGATGGTTGCTGTTATGCTGGCGATGTTGCCAGCAATCATGGTTTGGCTTGCTTACAGGCGTTAGCTCGATGATCATTGATGATTTTTCTTCTACCCCAGATCCATTAAACCCTTCTCGTCGGGCTTATTTTGCTAGTATCGAATTGACACAGATATCAGGAGAAGATCGGGGTCAAGCGATACACAGAATGGCTGATAGTCTCAAACGACGAAAAAATGACATTCTGGAAGCGAACACTCTCGATTTGGAAGCCAGCAGAGAAATGGGGGTTTCCGAACTGATTGGAGATTGGTTAAAACTGACTCCAGTTCGCCTAGAAAACGCGATTAAGGTATTGGAAAGGTTAAGCAGTATCTCCGATCCTATCGGTCGGGTGGTTAGCGCTCCTTACCAAATCAAACAGTATAAGGGCTATTATCAGTATATACCCCTGGGAGTCATTGCCCTCATTTACGAGGCTTTTCCTGAATTAGGGGCGATCGCCGCCGGTTTTGCTCTCAAAACTGCTAATAGTTTAATTCTCCAGGGAAGTAGTGAGGCTAACTCTTCCAATCAAATTATCGCCGAAACCCTACAATCAGCCCTAGAAGATGGGCGAATGCCGCCGGGATGTTTAGAATTTGTTCCCGCTGACCCTGATCATCCTATCCCCGATTTAGTCACCGAAGACAGATATATCAACTTGATTATACCATACGGGCGACCCCAATTAATCCAAGAAGTGATTAATAAAGCCACAGTTCCCATTCTGAAAACAGCCATGGGGAATTGTTATCTTTACTGGTCTGCTACCGCTAGTATGGATTTAGTCCGGTGGATGATTATTGATAGCCATAAAAGTGAACCCGACCCAGTAAATGCGATCGAGAAAGTCTTAATCGATCCTCATCAAAAAAACTCTTCCCTAGTGCGACTCTTAAATAGTTTGCAAGAAGAAGGTTTCCAATTACGAGGCGATCGCGATTTAATCCAAAACTTTCCCGAATTAACGGAAGCCGAACCCTCAGAATGGTATCATCCCTATTTGTCAAAAACCATAGCCTTCCGATTTGTGGAAAACCTCGAAAGTGCGATCGGCATGATGAATCAGTGTAGCAGCAATCATGCCAATTGTATAGCGACCGAATCCTATAGCGAAAGTCGTATATTTGCCCAAAATTCCAATAGTGCGCTCACCTTCATTAACACATCCCCCCAATTTTCACGTCATCAAAACCGAGGGGTTATGGTCGAAAGGGAAGTCGCCTTCCCCAACTCCAATTCAAAACCGTGCTTGATACTTTCACATCACACGGCTCCTGATGTGGATACCCCTTTTGACATCGGGAACAGGGTAACGACTCCCTGCTTTTGTGATTTCAACTTTTGGAGCTAAATACAACATCGTAGTGTTTAAACTCGCTTTCGTCGTAAACACTCCTAATTGTCGCAGTCTCTATATCCACACCGTGACTAGTGGGCATATCCTAACCATTACAGTTAGGCATTGGCTTTCAGTCACATCCTTTCCCCTTAAAGGTATACGCTTACACTTTCACTACTCCGCAGGTACATCCTGCCACTTGAGAGCCTAAAAGGGGTTTAAACGTTCCGTTTATACGGGCATTCCATCTTTAGATTTGTCCTCTCCACCGGGGTACTTTTAAAAGTCTGTGTAGGTGATGTCATGATTACCCTACTTTTCCCCTTGCTCTTTTGAACGCAGCGTATCAACCTGTTTCGCTGCTAAATCATTACGATGGTTCAAGCCGGACATTCGGTTTCCCTAATCATGGATGGTTGGCAGTGGTCGCATTTGGTAGTAGGTTCTACTTCACGCCTTCCGTTCCCCGCTTCAATCCTGGGGTTATGATTCCCAAAACTGGGGGTGGCTATCGCCGTTACTCTCAACGCAATTGTTAAGGAATCATTAATATTTCCAGTTGGGCGTTTTGACCTTGAGTTCCCTGCCTTGTTTTGTATATTTCTATACCAAACGTTGGGACATATAAACAGTTATGGGATGGTCAGGGTACGAGTCCCTTATATTTCACCAAGGGGTGAAAGTCCCACTAGGAGGTTATTTCAGGCATTGCAGCCTTATTTGACTCCTAAACGTCTCGCACGATGCGTTGTTTTTAGGAGTGTCGAATCAGAAAGGATATCGACGGGGTTTAATTGGCTTAGAAAGCCTAATGACCCTGAAACATATTGTACAGGGTAATGGCAGAGTGTCAACTTAACCCGGCTGTCAGAGTCTAAGTTAGCTTCTGACCTACTCAGGAACAACCTTTGTCGCCGGGGCTAGTTTTCCACCAATTTAACTTTTTTAGCCAAACCCAAAAATTGTAGAAGTTGAATAGTCATCCAAGTTAAATCAATTTCCCACCATTTTAGACCATGACGGGCGGAATATTGGAAAGCATGGTGATTATTGTGCCAGCCTTCCCCATAGGTGACAAGAGCAACCCACCAACAATTTTTCGAGTTATCATTGGATTGATATGTTTGATAGCCAAACTTGTGAGTAGCGCTATTGACAAACCAGGTACAATGAAAAACCACAACGATGCGGAAAAAGATGCCCCAGACGACAAAGGGCCATCCTCCGAGAAGATATAAAACCACACCCAAGGCGACTTGAATGGGAATGAAATAATTTTGCAGGAACAGATAAACTGGGTCTTCGTTGATATCTTTGGTAAAGCGGGGAACATCACCATCAGCAGGAATTTCCCGCAACATCCAACCCATGTGACTCCACCAAAAACCCTTGTTAGAATCGTGGGGGTCAAGGGTTTGATCAGAGTACAGATGGTGCATACGGTGTAAACCCACCCACTGGATAGGTCCTCCTTCACAGGCTAAAGTGCCACAAAAAGCAAAGAAATATTCTAGCCATTTGGGAGTTTCAAAACTGCGGTGGGTGATTAAGCGGTGAAACCCTAGGGTAATTCCTAAGCCACCAGTTACCCAGTGCAAAAATACAGCCACACCAATTGCAGCCCAGCTAAAATTACTCGGGACTAGAACAAAAAGTGCGGCCATGTGGAGGAATGCCATAAATATTATGGTCATCCAGTCGAGTTTGAGTTTGGTTTCAGTTGCAATCGTCATGAATATCAAATTTTTGAACAGACCAGACCTGTTGGCGGCATAATATGCAGCACCCCTAATTCAGCTTTAGTCAGGTAATGAGACACAGCATAGAGTCGCTACATGAAGCGCCACAGGCATTATCCCCAATTTTTTCGGGAATTGACACTAAGGTCAAGCACCACCTCCGACGAGTGTTAGATGCTTTCCGTACTCACCGGGTAGGAACCCATCATTTTGCCGGAGTTTCCGGCTACGGACACGATGATCTCGGTCGTCACACTTTTGATCGCGTGTTTGCGGATGTTATGGGCGCAGAAGCAGCGGCGGTAAGAGTCCAGTTTGTTTCTGGAACTCATGCGATCGCTTGCGCCCTTTTTGGTTGTCTGCGTCCAGGGGATGAGATGCTGGCCGTAGTGGGTTCTCCCTACGATACCCTCGAAGAGGTTATCGGTTTACGCGGAAAAGGTCAAGGTTCCTTAATAGAGTTTGGCATACTTTACCGACAATTAGATCTTTGTGCTGATGGAAGTTTGGATTGGTCGGCTTTATCAACGGCGATCGCACCCCATACTCGTTTGGTTTTGATTCAGCGGTCCTGTGGCTATTCCTGGCGCAATTCCCTTTCCATTGCTGATATTGAGAGGGTTGTGCAGATGGTGAAGGCACAAAATCCTGATACCATCTGTTTTGTGGACAACTGCTATGGCGAGTTTGTGGAAGACCTGGAACCGACGGCGGTGGGGGCTGATTTGATGGCAGGTTCCCTGATTAAAAATCCGGGGGGTACTATTGCGGCGGCGGGGGGTTATGTGGCTGGGCGTTCAGAATTGGTAGAAGCGGCCGCCTGTCGCCTCACCGCGCCCGGTATTGGTAGCAGTGGGGGGGCGACCTTTGAACAATACCGATTGCTGTTTCAGGGGCTATTTCTTGCGCCTCAGATGGTGGGAGAAGCGGTTAAGGGAGGACATTTGATTGCTTATGTGTTTGACCAGTTGGGTTATCGGGTTAATCCTGCGCCTCTGATACCTCGGCGCGATATTATTCAGGCGATCGAGTTGGGTTCACCCGATAAGTTGGTGGCTTTTTGTCGCATTTGGCAGAAGTTTTCCCCTATTGGGTCCTATCTTGACCCGGTTCCCGGGGAAATGCCTGGATATGAGAGTGAGTTGGTCATGGCGGGGGGGACTTTTGTTGATGGTAGCACCTCTGAGTTTTCGGCTGATGGTCCTTTGCGAGAACCCTATATTGTTTTCTGTCAGGGGGGGACTCATTGGACTCATGTGGCGATCGCTTTGGAAGCTGCTATAGAAGCGATCGCTTCCCTCAAATGATGCTTAATCAGTCAATTATCCGGGTTCCGAACAGAATAAGGGCGGGTTTTTACCGTAGGTGAGGGCGGGTTCCGTAAGTTGGCGGGTTTTTACCGGGGCGTTACATAAGAAGAAGGGCGGGTTCCGTAAGTTGGCGGGTTTTTACCGGGGCGGATCTAGCACCCGCCCCTACCAGTCGCCCCTACCAGTCGCCCCTGTCATTGGTAGTTATTTAGTCGTGGCGTTGTTGCAATTGTAGACGAATGGCTGCGTGGACGGTGCGAGTAATTGGGTAAAAATAGGCTAATACTAACCCCATGGATAAAAAGGCAATGGGAATGGGGCCTACCATCAGGCGAATTGCCCATAATACCGATTCGGGTTGGCTGATTGCTTCTTCGGAACCCGCTGTGGCTAACAGTCCAGCATGGCTGAGAATTTGTCCGACAATAAATAGGGATAGGGCAATTCCTAGTTTTTGTAACATTACCATAAAACTGTAAAAAATGCCTTCCCGTCGCTGTCCGGTGTTGAGTTCATCGAGATCGACAACATCGGGTAAAATTGACCAGGGGACTAGGTGGGCGGTAGCTATTCCAAATCCAGCGATCGCACCTAAACCATACATGGTCAGCATTTGTCCGGGTTGCAGCATGAATAGTCCGACTCCGGCTAACATAGTGAAGGGAATGCCTAAACAATAGACGGTTTTTTTGTCTACTTTTTGGGCGATCGCATTCCAGAAAGCCATACCCAGTAAGGATACCCCTTGCACTAATAATGCCATTTGGGTTAAGTGGCGATCGGCTAGTTGCATATAATCAACTATAAAATAGGGTAGAATAGCAACCGTTACCTGTACTCCTAACCAGGAACATAAATAAATCCCAATGGCATAAAGAAAGGGTTTGTTACTAAATGCAATGCGGATTTGTTGTAAAAATGGTAATGATGGAGGTCGGGTGATTTCCAATCGTTTCGCTTCTTGTTTAAAGTAGCGTTTACGGGTTCCGAAAACACATATATATACAGATATCATCGCCATTAATCCCCCCAAACCACCCAATAAAGGATATCGCAATTGGGGAGATTCAAATAATCCAAATAAAACCTGGGCTAACACTAAAGCAAACAGACTCCCGCCAATTTTAAAAGCTGATTGAAAGCTGATTAAACTGGTACGTTCGTCATAGTCTTGGGTAAGTTCAGCCGCCAAAGCACCGAGGGGAAGAAATACGGCGGTAAATGCGGTATAAAATAGGATGGTAATCAAGCCATAGTAGCCGAATAGTAGCCAGCCACTAACAGGGGGTACAACCCAATGCAGGAAAAAGCAAATACCCAAAGGAATAGAACCTACTATCATCCAAGGGTAACGCCTTCCCCAACGAGACTGGGTGCGATCGCTTAACCAACCAATCATCGGATCGCTGATAGCATCCCATCCTTTACCAAGTAATAATACACTACCTGCTAAACCTGCATCAAGTCCCGCAATATTAGTCAAGAAAAACAGCAAAAAGAAGACTTGCATACAGCCGGGAATAGCACCGCCAAAATCCCCCATTGCATAGGCTGCTTTAGTGCGAATAGCCAGATGATCACTATGGTAGTCGGTAGCTTGAAAGCGATCGCTGAGTTGAACAAGTGCCGTCTTGGCTTGTTGTCGAGAAAGGCGGATCATAGTTTAGGATTTATCTACAGGTAATTCTCGGATTGATTGATGATAGCATATATACATTGAGTTGACATTGACTTCAGGCAATCATGTTAATTAATAATAATTAATAATTAATTATTAGTTACAAATTTCTGAAAAGCCAGTCGCGCCGCCCCTATAGTACCCGCCTGATTTCCTAATTCGGCGGTAAAAATTTGTAGCCCTTCCCGAGAAGTAGGTAAAACTCGGCGTTGAATTTCCTCCCAGAGGGTTGGTAAAAATAGATTCGCCGCCGCACTAATACCACCGCCTAAAATGACCGCTTCTGGAGTCAAAACATAAATTAAACTAGCTAAACCCGCCCCTAACCGTCGCCCATATTGTTCCCAATAGGCTAAGGCTTGGGAATCACCTGCGATCGCCTTTTTGGCTAGGTCAGAAGGGTGATCACCCGTTTCTCGGCGGATAGCTTGTACAGAGACATATTGTTCCAGAGAACCCTGATTTCCGCTATTACAAGGGGGTCCATCGGGGTTCAAAGTAATTAATCCCAACTCCCCCGCCGCGCCGCGATGACCCACAAATAACTGACGATTGAGGATAATCGCCCCGCCAACTCCTGTCCCCAGAGTTAACATAATCAGATTATCAAAATTTCGTCCCGCCCCTAACCAGGCTTCCCCCAACCCCGCACAATTAGCATCATTAGCCATGATTACTGGCTTTTGGGTTTTTTCTTCCAGCCAGTCTGCTAAGGGAACATCCCGCCAATTCTCTAGGTTAATGGCTACCTGGGAGATACGCCCCGTCCCATCTACTGGTCCCGGTAAACCCACCCCGATCGCCGCCCAAGACTTGACAGGGGCTGTTATTTGTGATATAGCGTTTAGTATTGCTGCCAACACAGCTTCCGGGGTAGCGGGTTGTGGAGTTGCCACCGTCAGGGATTGGTTACAGGAACCGTCCGCCTCAAACAGTCCCAGTTTAATCGCCGTCCCCCCTAAATCAATACCAATGACCTGAGCGGATGTTGGTTTCATTCTACTTCGTCGCGTTCTATGCTGCTAGTATAAATGGGTTCGACGCGAATCCCCATAATACTAGAGGGACGAACTACCAGATACTCCCCTTCAATGGTTTTAATCGGGACATTGAGAAACTCGGTATCAGTGTGCTTAGGAATCAGAACCTTAGTGTACCAGGTCTGAAAATCCTGGATCGTCCTGAACCGGACTTCTTCCCGGTGTCCCCCCTGAATCAAAAGATGAACCGCGTATGAACTAGGTTTAGGCATAAGGATGTTTGGGATAATAAGGGATTGTTGTACTATTTTCTCACTAATCAGGGCGATCGGTCAATCTATCAGTAACTATACACCAACTATAGCCAGATGAAATAAGTTCACCACTACCATCAGTATTTAATCAGTTCCCCGACATCAGTCTAATGATAGCTGATTCTGGAAATTGTCATCAGAACTCATGGCTGATTGGTAGAGCCTCACAATATGGTAATTTGGGCTATTGTTAATGTCTAGGTGGTAGAATGACCAACATTTTTTTGAATCTACTTTAATTAGGCTTTAGGGTTAATATGAATTTGGATATTTACACACTGATAATAATGGTGGTCATCTCATCATGTCTACAATCATTGTTACTGATTATATTTAGATTATGTGTGAATCAGTATCAGGGCATATCAACCTATATGTTAGGCACTATATTATCATCTATCTCTTGGGTATTAGCTCTAATTTACACTACCCAGATGCCCCCGTTTGTCAAACTTTTAGGAAATCTGATTATTGCCAGCTCCATAGTTTTGCAGGTTTGGGGAATTGGCAAATTTTTACAAAGCAAAATTAATCAATATAATTGGTTGTTTATTGGCGCAATTTTTGTGTTTTCACAGTTTTATTTTATTTATGCTTGGGATAACTATTTTTGGCGAAATATCAGCTTGATTGGAATAGTAAGTTTCAGCTATGGGATGGGTTTAAAATATATAATAACTGCCAATATCAGTAACTTTGCTATTACGGCTCGTTGTCTTTCAGCGGTATTATTCGGGGGTATATGTACATTTTTAATCCGTGGAATATTGCTGATTAATAGTCAAACTCAGTTCGCCGTCGAGGCAACCATCCCCAACATATTTACTTTTTTTTCTATGTTTATATTAGGCTTTATGCGGAATAGTTGCTTTGTGTTAATGGTGAGTCAAAGGATGTATTCTGAGTTACATAAAATTGCTCAAATCGACTTTTTGACGAATCTGTTAAACCGAGGAGCGATGACCCTAAAGGTAGAGGAAATCCTAGACATGAATCCCCCCAAATTATTGACATTAATTTTGTTGGACATTGACTATTTCAAGAAAATTAATGATACCTATGGTCATGATGTAGGTGATTTAGTCTTAAAGGAGGTAGCGCGCACCCTGGAATCACAGCTAAATCCACAGGATTTAATCGGTCGTTGGGGAGGAGAAGAGTTTTTAATATTTTTGCCGAACTGTACCGCCGAAAAGGCTGAAAAAATCGCTAACTCTCTCCGGGTAGAGGTGGCGAATACTCCGATATATTATCAGGGTTATAGTCGGGAATATATCAAATGTAGTATTAGCTTGGGAGTGGTGACGACTAACCCCATAAATAAGACTTTAGATGAAATTATGAAAGCGGCAGATTTGGCGTTATATGAAGCGAAAGCTAAGGGACGAAATCGGGCGGAATTTGTGCTGATAGGCTAAATATAGCGATCGCCTTAGTTGATTTTCCGGTTCTAGGGTAGTAGTATGGTCGCGCTTGTCAAGTTCAGTCTGAACATTTAGGCGGGAGTTGAGATTGTACCCTGGCATTGATTACAGTGAGCGATCGCCCATAATTGGGCATCGGATCTAAAATTAGGCTGATGATGTTCAGTTAAATTTAAGTCTAAGTTATGATTTTTAAGCGCCAGGAAGTGGCGTTTAAGCCTGTGGAGACGATGGGAGACCCCAGCTATAAACTAATAGCCTGGGGAATTGTCGGAGAAGCAGGAAGCCTACAGCCAATGCGTCAGCCTGTTCTGACCCAGGTGGTGGTAGGGTACTTCACAGATAACCGAATAACGGATAGTTAAGAGATATGCCGCGACGCGACGACCTAAAAAAAATTCTGCTGCTGGGTTCGGGTCCAATTGTCATCGGACAAGCCTGTGAGTTTGACTATTCAGGGACTCAAGCCTGTAAAGCCCTACGAGAAGAAGGATATGATGTAGTTCTGGTCAACTCTAACCCAGCCACAATCATGACCGACCCGGAAACAGCCCGGCGGACATACATTGAACCCTTAACCCCAGAAATTGTGGAAAAAGTCATCGAGGCGGAACGTCCCGACGCTTTATTACCAACCATGGGGGGTCAGACCGCCTTAAATATTGCGGTGGCTTTGTCGAAAAATGGGGTTTTAGACAAATATGGTGTTGAACTGATTGGCGCTAAATTAGATGCGATTGAAAAAGCCGAAGATCGTCTCCTGTTCAAACAGGCGATGGAGAAAATTGGGGTCGGCTGCTGTCCATCAGGTATTGCGAATAACCTCAATGAAGCCAGGGCTATTGCGGAGCAAATTGGTAGTTATCCGCTGATTATTCGTCCCGCCTTCACTATGGGGGGTACAGGGGGCGGTATTGCTTATAATCAGGAAGAATACGAGGAATTGGCGATCGCTGGGTTGGATGCTTCCCCCATGTCCCAGATTTTGGTGGAACAGTCTTTAATTGGCTGGAAAGAATACGAGTTAGAGGTAATGCGGGATTTGGCGGATAATGTGGTGATTATCTGTTCCATTGAAAACCTCGACCCTATGGGGGTTCATACTGGCGATTCCATTACCGTCGCTCCGGCGCAAACCCTCACCGATAAGGAATATCAACGATTGCGGGATGCGGCGATTAAAATTATCCGGGAAATTGGGGTAGAAACGGGAGGTTCTAATATCCAGTTTTCCGTGAACCCGGTTAATGGAGATGTGATTGTCATTGAAATGAACCCCCGCGTCAGTCGGTCTTCGGCTTTGGCTTCCAAGGCGACTGGGTTCCCTATTGCGAAGTTTGCAGCCAAATTGTCTGTGGGTTATACCCTCGATGAAATTAGCAATGATATCACCAAAAAAACTCCGGCTTCTTTTGAACCAACTATTGATTATGTGGTAACAAAGATTCCCCGGTTTACTTTTGAGAAGTTCCCAGGTGCTGAACCAGTATTGACTACCCAAATGAAATCGGTGGGTGAGGCGATGGCTATTGGTGGCACTTTCTGCGAGTCTTTCCAAAAGGCTATGCGATCGCTCGAAACAGGTTTGGCGGGTTGGGGACTTAATACTAATGAAAAAGTCCCCAGTTTGGATACTATCCGTTCTGGTTTAAGGACTCCTAACCCCGACCGAATGCTAACGCTCCGCTATGCCATGTTATTGGGAATGTCCGTAGAGGAGATTTATGAGTTAACCGGGATTGACCCTTGGTTTTTGGATAAGTTGCAGGAATTGTTGGAGACGGAGAAATTCTTAAAACGCACTCCCTTGAACCAAATTAATCATGAGGATATGCTGGCGATTAAGCGACAAGGTTTTAGCGATCGCCAAATTGCTTTTGCAAGTCAAACCACGGAAGATGAAGTCCGTAAATATCGTAAGGGTTTAGGGGTCAAACCTGCCTATAAAATGGTGGATACCTGCGCCGCCGAATTTGAGTCTACCACCCCTTACTATTACTCTACCTATTGGGAAGAGGACGAAATGATCCCCTCCGACCGCCCCAAAGTCATGATTCTCGGCGGCGGACCTAACCGCATTGGTCAGGGGATTGAGTTTGACTATTGTTGCTGTCACGCCTCCTATTCTTTGCGCGATGATGGCTATATCACCATTATGGTTAACTCCAACCCGGAGACGGTTTCCACCGACTACGACACCAGCGATCGCCTCTATTTTGAACCCTTGACCAAGGAGGATGTTTTTAATATCATCGAGGCGGAAGAACCACTAGGTATTGTGATTCAGTTTGGCGGTCAGACTCCCTTAAAACTAGCCGTCCCCCTGGAAAAAGCCTTGTCAGAATCCACCCTAAAAACTAAAATTTGGGGGACTAGCCCTGACTCTATTGATACCGCTGAGGACCGGGAACGCTTCGAGAAAATTCTCCGGGAGTTGAATATTCAACAGGCGGCGAATGGAATGGCTCGCAGCTATGAAGAGGCTCTCGCGGTGGCGGGTCGTATCGGTTATCCGGTGGTCGTGCGTCCTTCCTATGTGTTGGGGGGTCGCGCCATGGAAATCGTCTATTCTGATGAGGAATTGGAACGATATATGACCTTTGCGGTGCTGGTGGAACCGGATCACCCGATTTTGGTTGATAAGTTCCTGGAAAATGCCGTTGAGGTCGATGTTGATGCGATCGCTGACCATACCGGAAATGTCGTCATCGGTGGGATTATGGAACATATCGAACAGGCGGGGATTCACTCCGGGGACTCCGCTTGTTCCATTCCTACCCAAAGTCTATCAGAAACCGTCCTCGCTACCATACGCCGCCAGACTATTCAATTAGCCAAGGCTTTGAATGTGGTGGGTCTGATGAACATTCAGTTTGCGGTACAAGGTGAACAGGTTTATATTCTGGAGGCTAACCCCCGCGCTTCCCGGACTGTTCCCTTTGTGTCTAAGGCGATCGGTATTCCTTTGGCGAAAATGGCTTCCCGCGTCATGTCTGGCAAGACTTTGGCAGAGTTGGGATATACTCAGGAGAAAATTCCCGATTATGTCTCGGTGAAAGAGGCGGTTTTACCTTTTGCTAAGTTCCCAGGTACCGATGTCCTCCTCGGTCCAGAAATGCGATCGACCGGAGAAGTTATGGGAATTGATACCGAATTCGGACGCGCCTTTGCTAAAGCCGAATTGGCTGCGGGTCAGGTGATACCCATGTCGGGGACGGTGTTTGTCTCTGTCAATGACCGCGATAAAGAAGCGATCGTTCCTGTGGTTCAAGATTTCCTGGCTCTCGGCTTTAAGGTGACTGCTACCATCAACACTCGCAAGGTGTTATGGGAACATGGGGTTAAGGTTGACCTAGAGTTGAAACTCCATGAGGGTCGCCCTAATGTATTGGATGCTATTAAAAATCACGCGGTACAATTGGCGATTATCACGCCTTCGGGGTCGGAAGCACGCGCTGATGGGATTATGATTCGGCGATCGGCTTTGGCTTACAAGGTCCCGATTATTACCACTATCGCTGGCGCTAAAGCCACCATATCCGCTTTGCGATCGCTCCAGCAACGCCCCCTAGATGTTAAAGCCCTTCAAGACTATTACATTTAAAATAGTCTCGCCCTAGGGCTAATGGGCGGGTTTAGACGGAAAGAAAGGGTCGGTGCTAGTAGGGGCGGGTGCTAGATCCGCCATCGAGAAAACCAGCCAACTACCTGCACCCGCCCTTCTTCTTCTTTAACACCATCGAGAAAACCAGCCAACTACCTGCACCCGCCCTTCTTCTTTAACAGCATCGGGAAAACCAGTCAACTACCTGCACCCGCCCTTCTTTTTTAATGCCCCTACATTGGGCGCGTTATTCGAGGTCGAAATTTGGTGAAATTGGGTGAAATGCGATCGCACCACCCAAAACGGCGGCGGGGAAAGGGCGGGTGTATATCATTGGCTGGTGTGTTCAAAACGGCGGTGGGAAAGGGCGGGTGTATATCATTGGCTGGTGTGTTCCATGGCTGACTGCTGCACCCGCCCCTACATTACATTGGGCGCGTTATTCGAGGTCGAAATTTGGTGAAATTGGCTGAAAATGCGATCGCACCACCCAAAACGGCGGCGGGAAAGGGCGGGTGTATATAACTGGCTGGTGTGTTCCATGGCTGACTGCTGCACCCGCCCCTACATTACATTGGGCGCGTTATTCGAGGTCGAAATTTGGTGAAATTGGCTGAAAATGCGATCGCACCACCAAAACCGGCGGCGGGAAAGGGCGGGTGTATATCATTGGCTGGTGTGTTCAAAACGGCGGTGGGAAAGGGCGGGTGTATATCATTGGCTGGTGTGTTCCATGGCTGACTGCTGCACCCGCCCCTACATTACATTGGGCGCGTTATTCGAGGTCGAAATTTGGTGAAATTGGGTGAAATGTGATCGCACCACCCAAAACGGCGGCGGGAAAGGGCGGGTGTATATAACTGGCTGGTGTGTTCCATGGCTGACTGCTGCACCCGCCCCTACATTACATTGGGCGCGTTATTCGAGGTCGAAATTTGGTGAAATTGGCTGAAAATGCGATCGCACCACAAAAACCGGCGGCGGGAAAGGGCGGGTGTATATCATTGGCTGGTGTGTTCCATGGCTGACTGCTGCACCCGCCCCTACATTGGGCGCGTTATTCGAGGTCGAAATTTGGTGAAATTGGGTGAAATGCGATCGCACCACAAAAACCGGCGGCGGGAAAGGGCGGGTGTATATCATTGGCTGGTGTGTTCCATGGCTGACTGCTGCACCCGCCCCTACATTGGGCGCGTTATTCGAGGTCGAAATTTGGTGAAATTCGGTGAAATGCGATCGCACCACCTGTTCAAAACGGCGGCGGGGAAAGGGCGGGTGTATATCATTGGCTGGTGTGTTCAAAACGGCGGCGGGGAAAGGGCGGGTGTATATCATTGGCTGGTGTGTTCAAAACGGCGGCGGGGAAAGGGCGGGTGTATATCATTGGCTGGTGTGTTCCATGGCTGACTGCTGCACCCGCCCCTACATTACATTGGGCGCGTTATTCGAGGTCGAAATTTGGTGAAATTCGGTGAAATGCGATCGCACCACCACCAAAACCGTCGGGAATGCGATCGCACCACCCAAAACCGTCGGGAATGCGATCGCACCACCACCAAAACCGTCGGAAATGCGATCGCACCACCACCAAAACCGTCGGAAATGCGATCGCACCACCACCAAAACCGTCGGGAAAGCGATCGCACCACCAAAACCGCTGACTAACCGCTAATCTTCCCAGGTCTTGAATTTAACAGCCACCAGGTGAACCTCCCCAAAATTAACCCAATTACACAACTAATAATAAACGTCAAACTTGCCGTTGATGCCGGATGAATCGTTGGCGCTTCTTCCTTATTCTGTGAGGGGAAAAACGGGTAGATTTCCGTTAATATACCCTCCGAATAATTCGCGATTGATGAAGCCGCCGCCGATGCTGTACCCACTCCTATACTAGCAGCAGCGATCGCCCTTTCTAGCCGATCTTCTCTTTTCGCTTGATTAATTTCCACAATTCCCTCAATCGTCTTAATCAGATTTTCTAATAAAATCATCCCCGGACTTAAACTCTCATAGTCCGTTTTTACCTGTCTTTCATACTTTTGTGCTGCCAATTTACTAAACTCAGCAAACGTAGTTAACTCACAATTTGGGTCTACCTTCGCAAATTCTTTTAACCTTTGTCGATAGTTGGTTAAATTAATCGTAATTGTCCTTAACTGGGAATGCAGTTGACTTAAATCGATCGCATAATTCCCTAATATTTGTAGCGTCTTTTCTAAAGCCTCTTGTAAATCTTCCGGGTTTTTCCGCTGTTGGCGAATTGTTAAGACCGATTTTTGAATCGTTTGATAATTGTCTTTTAATCGGCGTTTCAAAATCCGACTTTGGCTATAAGCCCAAATAATCTTATGGCGATAGGATAACAGGCGTTGAAAATGGGTCTGTATTTCCTGAATTTTATCTTTCATTGCCGTTAAGTCGCACTCTGCTGGTAATAGCCAAATTAAATAATGGCTTTCTCCTAAACTGTTTTGAATGTCCTTTATCAGCAGTGACTTATGTTCATCATTTAACCGGGGATAATTTCGCAGGTCTTCCGGTTTTTCATTATCCATCAGTCTCAGTAAATTTTCCCAATCTTTCACCGAAACTAACTGGGTTATTTCAAATAAATCGCCCCCTAACAGTTTATTCCCTGGGAAACTCAATTGATTATCTTTTTTATCATCTTTTTTCCAGGGTAGGGGTTTATTGGCGATTTCTGTATAACTCTTTTCGGCAATTTCATTAACTTTCTCTGGGGAATATTTACCGTCAAGTTGACCCCACAATAACCAAGTTTGACCTAGGCTTGAGGGAGTGTTATTAATCCTTTCCTCAATGTATTTTTTCAGTTGACTTAAACTGGTTTTCTGATATTTGCTATCATAGGCATCAACGATTAAACTATAGCTATCCCCCAATTGCGAGGCGGCTAAAACATATTCTATCCCCATTAGAGGTTGTTCCCCCCCCTGCTCGTCTAACAAAACAATATCGCTTTCGGGGTTTTCGAGTTTAGCATATTCTTCCAGTTTTTGCTTATTTTCTGGCGTTAAGTCACTATATGGTTTTTGCAGGTAAGGATGAAACCGCCGCCAAAAATAATAGCGATTAAAATCTATGCTTTTTGAGGTTTGTCCTAACCCTTCCCGTAAGTCATACAGAAACAGTTGCAGTGTGATTTCTTTTAGGGGATACATTCAGTTAACTTAGATAGATGGAGATGACTTAAATAGTTGGCTAAAAAACTCTTTTAGTTTGCCACCTCCCGAAGGATTTAGCGCATCTTTTGAGGCTTTTACTGGGTCGGGAGAATGACAAATTACCTCCACCGTATTGCTTAATTCTGTGCTATAATCATCACTCTCGAATATCGGTAGATAGCCTTTTTGGCGATCGCTTCCCTGCATTAGTCGATCGCACTCCTCCTCATATAATAGGGCTAAGTCTGTATCATTCATGGCGATCGCCTCTAATTGTTTGGTATTATTAGCAACATCGGAAATCGCTGCCAATTGATTACACACATTGGTTGGCAACTTTTTGTTCAAACGCGCTAAAGCGTGAATCAATGCCGTTATGGTTACTTCATCGTTAGGAGTCATAGCTAATTAATTTATGAGGGTGGAAGATGCCGTCAGAGATTCAGGCGACTTCGACGATTTCGTTGATTCGCCTACTCCTAAATTCTACCACAGTCTCGGTCATCTGTATACACCCATTTGATAATTAATTTATCCTGTCCGTGACCCCCCGTCACTCCTACCCAGGAGACTCAGTGACTCCCCCTTAGCTTAATAACCCGAAATCACCAAACTCCCCCAATGATAAACATCAGAAAACGGCATAACTTCCGGGTTTTCCTGTCTTTCAATCCGTCCTAAAGCCTTGGCTAAAATTCCCTGATTACTCTCACTCAAAGGATCTGATAAACAGGATTCATAAACCTTGGCAATTTCTGCCCAGGTCGCCTCACAGCGTAACCAATTTTTCGCTTTATGTAAAGCCACCGCCGCCGTTTCACCCCCTAGATATTCCTGATAAAACTTAATCGCCAATACCGCCGACGATTCATCATTCACCAGCCATAAATCTGATAATCATGATGCCAATCCGTGATGAAAGTTTCCAGTTGTTTCTGTTGCCAAGCCGATAAGGGTATAGCCGTCATGTCGTCTACCGTCAGGATAAAGGTTATCAAATAATAGTTGCCATAATACCAATAAATCATGGCGGTTTCCGGGTTAAGCAAGGCGTGAATTTGTGCTTCTGTTAACCCTAGCTTTATGGTAATCCGGTTTATATTTTAGGGCTTGGTCGTAGGAGGATATCGCTTGTTTATACTCTCCTAAATTATACATCGCCACCCCTCGGTTATTCCAAGCTTTATGGTAATCCGGTTTATATTTTAGGGCTTGGTCGTAGGAGGATATCGCTTGTTGATACTCTCCTAAATTATACAGCGCCACCCCTCGGTTAAACCAAGCTTCATGTAAATCCGGTTTATATTTTAGGGCTTGGTCGTAGGAGGATATCGCTTGTTGATACTCTCCTAAATTATACATCGCCACCCCTCGGTTATTCCAAGCTTTATGGTAATCCGGTTTATATTTTAGGGCTTGGTCGTAGGAGGATATCGCTTGTTTATACTCTCCTAAATCCTTCAGCGTCACCCCTCGGTTATACCAAGCTTCATGTAAATCCGGTTTATATTTTAGGGCTTGGTCATAGGAGGATATCGCTTGTTTATATTCTCCTAAATAAGACAGCGCATTCCCTCGGTTATACCAAGCTACATGGTCATCCGGTTTATATTTTAGGGCTTGGTCATAGGAGGATATCGCTTGTTTATACTCTCCTAAATGATACAGCGCATTCCCTCGGTTATACCAAGCTTCATGGAAATCCGGTTTATATTTTAGGGCTTGGTCGTAGGAGGATATCGCTTGTTTATACTCTCCTAAATGATACAGCGCATTCCCTCGGTTATACCAAGCTTCATGGAAATCCGGTTTATATTTTAGGGCTTGGTCGTAGGAGGATATCGCTTGTTTATACTCTCCTAAATCCTTCAGCGTCACCCCTCGGTTAAACCAAGCTACATGGAAATCCGGTTTATATTTTAGGGCTTGGTCGTAGGAGGATATCGCTTGTTTATACTCTCCTAAATAAGACAGCGCATTCCCTCGGTTATACCAAGCTACATGGTCATCCGGTTTATATTTTAGGGCTTGGTCATAGGAGGATATCGCTTGTTTATACTCTCCTAAATAAGACAGCGCATTCCCTCGGTTATACCAAGCTACATGGTCATCCGGTTTATATTTTAGGGCTTGGTCATAGGAGGATATCGCTTGTTTATACTCTCCTAAATAAGACAGCGCATTCCCTCGGTTATACCAAGCTACATGGTCATCCGGTTTATATTTTAGGGCTTGGTCATAGGAGGATATCGCTTGTTTATACTCTCCTAAATAAGACAGCGCATTCCCTCGGTTATACCAAGCTACATGGTCATCCGGTTTATATTTTAGGGCTTGGTCATAGGAGGATATCGCTTGTTTATACTCTCCTAAATAAGACAGCGCATTCCCTCGGTTATACCAAGCTACATGGTCATCCGGTTTATATTTTAGGGCTTGGTCATAGGAGGATATCGCTTGTTTATACTCTCCTAAATAAGACAGCGCATTCCCTCGGTTATACCAAGCTACATGGTCATCCGGTTTATATTTTAGGGCTTGGTCATAGGAGGATATCGCTTGTTTATACTCTCCTAAATAAGACAGCGCCTTCCCTCGGTTATACCAAGCTACATGGTCATCCGGTTTATATTTTAGGGCTTGGTCATAGGAGGATATCGCTTGTTTATACTCTCCTAAATGATACAGCGCATTTCCTCGGCTAAACCAAGGTTCATGGAAATCCGGTTTATATTTTAGGGCTTCGTCATAGGAGGATAGGGCTTGTTTATACTCTCCTAAATCAGACAGCGCCTTCCCTCGGTTAAACCAAGCTTTATGTAAATCCGGTTTATATTTTAGGGCTTGGTCATAGGAGGATATCGCTTGTTTATACTCTCCTAAATGATACAGCGCATTTCCTCGGCTAAACCAAGCTTTATGTAAATCCGGTTTATATTTTAGGGCTTGGTCATAGGAGGATATCGCTTGTTTATACTCTCCTGAATAAGACAGCGCCACCCCTCGGTTATACCAAGCTTTATGGTCATCCGGTTGAAATTCGATCGCTTTTTCCCAGGAGGATATAGCCCCACGCACATCACCATTATCATATCGTTGTAATCCATCGTTAAACCATTTCTTAGCATCAGTCGGGAGAGAATCAGTCGAGGTTGGGGCGGGGTTGGGGGGTGCTGCTTCGGGGGGAGTTTCTGGCGGTAATAAATAAGCCGCTATCTCGGAAATTGCGCCACAATTTAACTTCTTTAATAATGATAGCTGCCGGGAGATTTCTGGGTCTTTAGCGCTATGCTGAAACCGGGGACACCATTCCCGCCATTGGCTTTCCGTCACCCGGTATTCATTCCGACGCAGCCAACCCATCACCTGGTCGCGGTTCCAACCTTGACCTACCTTAGTCAGCAATTGTCGAAATAACCATTCATATTCATGGTCTGGGAGTCGGGGAGGGTTTGACCTCTGCGGCGGTGGGGGAGGGTTCAGCAAGTTGAGTAACTTATTCCCCACCTGGGTCAACCATTGAAGAAATCGGCGCACCAGGTGCATCAGTTGCTTAAACCATTGACGAAATCGGCGCACCAGGCGCATCAGTTGGTTAAACATAAGTAGTTATCGGGAGTATGAAACCATAAAAAACCCCTGTCGGCTACTGGGGGGTGATAAATATTGTAATCCTTTCCCACAGTCGCGGGTTTCACGTCCTCCACCTACCCCAGCCACCTGTCACAAATTAATTTCCCCTTCTGGGTTTTCGCGGTGCGGATTTTCTGGCGTTAAGTCACCATATCCATGGTTTCTCAGGTCTGTCCTAACCCTTCCCGTAGAAACAGTTGCAGCGTCATTTCTTTTGGGGGGTACATTCAGTTAATAGATGGATATCACTTCAATAGTTGCCTGAAAAACTGTTTTAGTTTGCCAACTACCGAAGGATTTAGCGTTTCTTTGGAGGCATTTACCGGGTCGGGAGAATGAAAAATTACCTCCGCTACCTCCGCCAGATTGCTTAATTCTTTGCTATAATCATCACGCTCGAATTTCGGTAGATAGCCTTTTTTTCGATCGCTTCCCTCAGCCATAAGGCGATCGCACCACAAAAACCGGCGGCGGGAAAGGGCGGGTGTATATAACTGGCTGGTGTGTTCGATAGCTGACTGCTGCACCCGCCCCTACATTACATTGGGCGCGTTATTCGAGGTCGAAATTTGGTGAAATTGGCTGAAAATGCGATCGCACCACCCAAAACCGCCGTGGGGAAAGGGCGGGTGTATATAATTGGCTGGTGTGTTCCATGGCTGACTGCTGCACCCGCCCCTACATTACATTGGGCGCGTTATTCGAGGTCGAAATTTGGTGAAATTGGCTGAAAATGCGATCGCACCACCACCAAAAACCGCCGGGAATGCGATCGCACCACCACCAAAACCGTCGGGAATGCGATCGCACCACCCAAAACCGTCGGGAAAGCGATCGTCTAAACTTGATTATCTATCTGGTAACCATGATTGTAATTTGGTAAAGAGATAATCAACTAGTGAATAAAATTTACCTTGTTTACGAATCAGTGATACAATACAATATGTTACACAGCATACAAGTGCGACAATTATAGCCCCAACCGGTCCCAAACCCTCAGCAGTTAAATACATTCCTCCACCTGAAAATACTACAACACCAGCGTTCTTGACAGGTTTAGGTATACTAAGCATAATATTTAGTCCTTAACTGAATAATATACTCAGTTTGCTTAATAGATGTTAATTTGTCAAGTTTATTGTGAAGTATCGTGATTGTGAATAAAGGCGTACTGAAGCACATCATCGCCAATCAACCATCGGGTAAAGGATAATCGCAAGACCTTTTGGGAGATGCGATCGCACCACCACCAAAACCGTCGGGAATGCGATCGCACCACCACCAAAACCGTCGGAAATGCGATCGCACCACCCAAAACCGTCGGGAATGCGATCGCACCACCAAAACCGTCGGGAATGCGATCGCACCACCACCAAAACCGTCGGGAATGCGATCGCACCACCACCAAAACCGTCGGGAATGCGATCGCACCACCCAAAACCGTCGGGAATGCGATCGCACCACCACCAAAACCGTCGGAAATGCGATCGCACCACCCAAAACCGTCGGGAATGCGATCGCACCACCCAAAACCGTCGGGAATGCGATCGCACCACCCAAAACCGTCGGGAATGCGATCGCACCACCACCAAAACCGTCGGAAATGCGATCGCACCACCACCAAAACCGTCGGAAATGCGATCGCACCACCCAAAACCGTCGGGAAAGCGATCGCACCACCACCAAAACCGTCGGAAATGCGATCGCACCACCAAAAACCGCTGACTAACGGCTAATATTCCCCGGTATTGAATTTAAACGCCACCAGGTTAAACTCCCCAAAATTAATCCAATTAGACAACTCGCAACCAACTTATAGCTTTGTAGTTTGCCTCGCGCCCTTTGCTTTTTGGGCGGGACTGGAAACCCGGCGGGCATAGGGGATAATTCCCCCTTGTGTTCCCTGGTATCATCTTCCGGGGCTTGACGGGATCTCATATCGTTTTTGCCAGTCTTCTGGGGGCTTCAATCTTGCCGTTTTTTACCATATTTTTAAGCTATTTGACATCCTCCCCCCGCCTAACACGGGGATTCCCAGTAGGGGGAGGGTTTGGCAATCATCCCCTTTGCATCTTTGGCGTGGCGGGAGGTTCGCCCATTCCCCTGTCCGCTACTGGGGGGTGATAACTATTGTAATCCTTTCCCACAGTCGCGGGTTTCACGTCCTCGACCTACCCCAGCCACCTGTCAAAAATTAATTTCCCCTAACCCCTTTTTTTTATCGCTCATCTGTGTTACTATGAATTCTGGCAAATAAGCGGACGTGGCGGAATTGGTAGACGCGCTAGATTTAGGTTCTAGTGTCCTCGCGACGTGAAGGTTCAAGTCCTTTCGTCCGCATTTGATTAACCCTGGATGTAGTGGCGGTTGTGGCTACTGCCTAACCTTCCTATGGACTGGCGAGGCTGGTTGATTTAATCTCCTCCAAACCCCATAGTTGCTCTCACTTGACCATTGATAGGGAAAACTGGTCTAATAGCGATCGCATTTCCGATTAACTTCCGTCAGTTAATCACAAACCGCCCACATATATTCCTGTGCGTTTCCCCTTTATGTTCATCCCCAGCCCTGGTCTACTAGCCCTGTTTAACTTATCCACTTACGAGAGTATCAGTGCCTTAGCCCTGTTAATACTTTCCCTACAACTCCCCGCCACCGCGATTTTACTCTCCCGCCTATTTCGAGGGTTACAGCGTCGCCCACAATTACACATAGCCCCCCCCACGCCAGACCTATTGGGTAAAGTTAGCGTCATTGTCCCCACCCTCAACGAAGCCACCCGCCTCGGTCCTTGTTTATCAGGTTTGACCCTCCAAGGCTATGAAGTACGCGAAATCATCATTGTTGATAGTAACTCAGTCGATGCCACCCAAGATATGGTCATCGCCCAAAGCCAGCGCGACCCTCGTTTCCGCTTAACTACCGATGACCCCTTACCTCCCGGCTGGGTAGGTCGTCCTTGGGCTTTACATACTGGCTTTTTACACACTTCCCCCGCGTCGGAATGGGTTTTGGGTATTGATGCAGACACACAACCTCAACCCGGACTGGTCGCCGCCTTGGTTAGGGCGGCAGAAAATTCTCAATATGACCTGATTTCTCTATCCTCTCAGTTTATCCTTAAATACCCTGGGGAATTGTGGTTACAACCTGCCCTCTTAATTACCCTCGTCTATCGATTTGGCCCCCCCGATACGGCTCCTATGACCCCGGAACGGGTTATGGCTAATGGCCAATGCTTTTTGTGTCGCCGTGCGGTTTTGGAAGCGTTGAATGGTTACACCACGGCATCAAATTCCTTTTGTGATGATGTGACTTTGGCGAGAAATGCTGCTAAAAAAGGCTTTCGCGTCGGGTTTTGGGATGGGGCGGCGCTGCTGAAGGTGCGGATGTATGATGGGTTTATGGATACTTGGTCTGGCTGGGGGCGATCGCTTGATTTAAAGGATGCTTCTTCTAGGGCGGGACTATGGGCGGATCTCGGTTTCCTATTATGCTGTCAGGGTCTACCCCTGTTTGTGTTAACTATCGGCTTCGCTTTGGGGTTACTCTCTCCCCACCATAACCCTATATTTACCTGTCTATGGCGCTTAAATGCTTTCCTCTTTATTATCCGTGTCGCTTTGTCGGGTGCGATCGCTTCTTCATATAATTTCAGCCAAGCACAAGCTAAATGGGTATTCTGGCTATCTCCCCTCGCTGACCCCCTCGCTGTTTTCCGCCTCTTTCTCTCCGCTACCCAAAGACCTACCCAGTGGCGAGGACGCTACTATGGATAATTCCGGTCAAAGTCCCTCTCCCCCTCTGGGATCCAGATTTAGGGTGAGGGCAATGTATCTAGGAGAAGGACCTAGGGTGAGGGCAATTTATTAAGGGACTGATAACCTCTCAAAGTCCCTCTCCCCTCTGGGATCCAGATTTAGGGTGAGGGCAATTTATTAAGGGACTGGTGAACAAGCTGTATGTAAAGAAATGTTAAGTTGGGGCCGCGAAAATTTTTTTTCTGGGGGGGTTGCTTTTCCCGGCGACTTGCGCTATACTTCTTAAATAATGGGAATAGTGCCAATTTTATTTTTAGTTAACAGATTCCTATTATATAACTCTCATACCCAAATACTACCATGAGTTCCCGGTGGTTGTCAAGGGTTGGCGCGGGTTCCGAGCCAAAAAATTTTTTTGATGTTAAAAAAGGCACTTTTTCCCAGCCAAAAAAAAGCGCGTAAATCATGGTTAATCAACCTTCTCTTCTGGTTATCTACCCTCCCTGACCCTCTCCTCTCCGCCTCTTGATATCCGCTACCCAAAAACTATGGATAATTCCATATCGGGGAGTTTGTTAAGTTGTGTAACGAAATGTTAAGTTGGGGCCGCGAAAATTTTTTTTCTGGGGGGGGTTGCTTTTCCCGGCGACTTGCGCTATACTTTTTAAATAATGGGAATAGTGCCAATTTTATTTTTAGTTAACAGATTCCTATTATATAACTCTCATACCCAAATACTACCATGAGTTCCCGGTGGTTGTCAAGGGTTGGCGCGGGTTCCGAGCCAAAAAATTTTTTTGATGTTAAAAAAGGCACTTTTTCCCAGTAAGAAAAGCGGGGGAATCCTGGTTAATTAACCTTTAGGAATAGACACTTTCTAGGGATTGAAAATCCCGTTCAACTTCCGCCCACAGCGTGCGATTGTGAGGGTCAGTACGGAGGGCTTTTTTGAGGTAATTGCGGGCTTTATCGGTTTGGCGTTCTTTGATAAGTTGACGCGCCCAACGTTGATAAGTAATAGCCTGCCACTGTCGGATTTCCTGGTCTTGGGGGATTCTGTGGGCTAGTCCTTCCACTAAAGCGATCGCCCTAGGGAATCGCTGATATCTGAGTAATTGCTGCAATTGTTTATAGCAATTTTCCTTCAATTTTTGCTCAGTTTCGGAGAGTTCCGGGTTAAATTGAATGCGGTTTTCCGGCGGATAGACGTTATTTTTCCCCGTGGGATAATGGGAGGTTTTCCCCTTGGGGAATTGGGTATAACAGGCGGTAGCCCAAGCCATTTGGGATTCAGGTTTAGCGACATCTAACAGAAACTTATAAGCCTCCGTTAAAGCGATAAATCTTTCCTTTGCTTGGGGATTATTTTGATTAACATCAGGATGATATTGTCGGGCGAGTTTCCGATAGGAAGCCTTGACCGCTTCCAAACTCGCCCCTGATCTTAAACCCAATGTGCGATAGTAATCCGTTGTGTCCATCTAGGTTTAATCTACCCCAGTTTAAGCAAGAACCGAACCCGCACCACAAGAAACGCGGGCGTGATTAGTTTAGCAGAAATCAGGATATTGCTAAACTGGGCGTTCTTCAATGACCTGATCAATTAAACCATATTCGTGGGCTTCGGCGGCGGACATAAAGTAATCGCGATCGGTGTCTTTCTCAATTTTTTCGAGAGTTTGACCGGAGCTTTCTGCTAACATCTCATTGAGAACCTTACGAATTCGGAGAATTTCTTTAGCCTCAATTTCAATATCAGTGGCTTGTCCGCGAGTCCCCCCCAAAGGTTGGTGAATCATAATCCTAGCATGGGGGAGGGCTAGGCGTTTACCTTTAGTTCCCGCCGCCAGGAGAAATGCACCCATAGAAGCAGCCATACCCACGCAGATAGTCACCACATCAGACCTGATATATTGCATGGTATCGTAAATCGCCATCCCGGCAGTTACCGAACCGCCAGGGGAATTGATATAGAGGTAAATGGGTTTGGAGGGGTCTTCGGAGTCCAAATACAGCATATAAGCGACGATCGCATTAGCAATACCGTCGTCAACCTCTTCCGACAAAAAGATAATTCGTTCGCGGAAAAGTCTTTCATAGATACTGATCCACTGTTCATAGGTACTACCAGGAAGGCGATAAGGAACACTAGGAACACCAATAGGCATAATTACTAATCCTTTTGTTGTGTCTGTATAAGATTGGTTGAATTTAACGGGAGATTTTCCCCGGTGGCGATCGCCACTACCGTCGGGGGGTGGTGAGGAGAGCATATAAACAATTAATCATCAACAATTAATTATCAATTGTCTCCTCTTTTCTGGTAGTTTACCGATACCCGACGGAGGAAATCAAGTCAACTTTAGAGTTGTTAAAACACGGTCGATGATACCATACTCTTTCGCCTGTTCTGGAGTCATGTAAAAAGTGCGGTTCATGTCCTTAGTCAATTTCTCAATGGTTTGACCAGTATTTTGGTGAAAGATATCCATCATTAAAGCCCGTTTCGAGAGGATCTCGTCAGCGGTTACTTGAATATCGGTAGCTTGTCCTTGGGTTCCGGTTTGGGGGTTATAAAGAGTAATCATGGAATTAGGAAGACTAGCCCGTTTACCTTTAGAACCGCAGGACAATAACAAAGCTGCCATCCCCACTGCTTGACCCAAACAGATAGTCACAATCTCCGATTTGATGTGTTGCATAGTGTCATATACAGCCAAAGCCGCCATGACTGACATCATTCCCATGGACTCATTAGCCATACCTGCTAGGACTGGATCACCAATAGAGTTGATGTACATATAGATGGGTTTATTCTGATCGTCGGAGTCAAGATACAACATAGCCGACACCAGGGAATTAGCGACACCGGTTGTCAGAGGCTGATTCAGAAAAATAATTCGTTCTTGACTCAAACGAGTATAGATGTTAACCCACTGCCAGTATTGACTACCAGGAATCTGATAAGGAACGCGAAGAACTTCATCGACAGCCATAATTTGTAAGCACAAGCAAGTTTACTACACACCAACAGGTAATTGTTTGGGCAATTCCTTAGTGCTTTCCAGAACCCGATCAATCAACCCATATTCTTTAGCCTGCTCTGGTGTTAAATAGAACATCCGATCGGTATCTTTGGCAATTTTTTCCACAGGTTGTCCGGTATTTTGGGACAAAATATCCAAGATCGATGCTTTGTTGGCTAGGACTTCTTTAGCCCTAATTTGGATATCAGTAGCCTGAGAGCGTCCCATCCCCATACGAGGTTGGTTTAAAACAATGGTGGCATGGGGGAGACTGGTACGACAGCCTTTTGTCCCGGCGGAAAGAATCATCGCGGCTGTACCCATAGCCTGACCAATGCAGATAGTATGCACAGGGGGTTTCACATAGTTGATGGTATCGCAAATCGCGAAGGCTTCGGTGTCTTGTCCGATGGCATCTCCCGTATACCAAGAGGTTCCGGTAGAGTTGATATAGAAGTAAATGGGCTTTTCTGGATCGGAAAATTGCAGATAAAGCAACTGGGCGATAATTAGTTTGGTGACATCAACCCCTAGTTGTCGCTTATAGTCGTCCGAGGAAACTAGAGGCGACCCTAGATATATAATCCGTTCCTTGAGTAGCAAGGAGGGTAGGTCTGGGGGGGGTGTCCGAATGGGACTGTCGCTGTAGTAGTATGGTGATTGCACAGTATAAACCGATGAACTCATCAAAGAGGTTAAACTATATACTAACGCAACTCGTGGCTCAGTCCTGTGAATAACCGGATGGGAAATTACCGACCATCTGAATTTTGAGTTGCGTCCTATACTCAAATAGGATTTTCACATCCCGGAGGTCTTCTATGAAAGTCAGTTTGCAGCCTTCCCTCAACGATCCGAACCTAGACCCAAATCAAGAATCGAATCAGCGTCAACTGTCAATTTCGGTTTCAGCGGTTCCTGATCCGTTTGAGGGTCAAGTTCCCATGAATCTATGTTTGATTTTAGACCACAGTGGTTCTATGAATGGTCAACCATTGGAAACGGTGAAACAGGCGGCGAAAGAACTTATCGATCGCTTAAATGTGGGCGATCGGATTTCGGTAGTTGCTTTTGATCACCGAGCTAAGGTATTGGTTCCTAATCAAGACCTCACCGATCCTGATGGTATCAAAAAAAAGATTGATGGTTTGCGCTGTTCCGGGGGAACGGCTATTGATGAAGGTATCAAGCTGGGAATTGAGGAGTTAGGAAAGGGTAAACAGGATCGGATTTCTCAAGGGTTTCTTCTCACTGACGGGGAAAATGAACACGGGGATAATAAACGTTGTCTCAAACTCGCAAAACTGGCCACGGAATATAAGTTAACTATTAATTCTTTGGGATTTGGAGACGACTGGAATCAGGATATTTTAGAGAAAATTGCCGATGCGGGTGGCGGTGCCTTGGGATATATTGAATACCCCGAACAGGCGATCGCTGAGTTTGGCCGTCTGTTTACCCGTATGCAATCGGTGGGACTCACTAACGCTTACCTATTATTCTCCCTATTTCCTTATGTCCGCTTGGCTCAACTTAAGCCAGTCGCACAGGTTTATCCTGATACTATTGAACTTCCTATACTGCCAAAAGGAGAACAACTCGCGGTGCGCTTGGGCGATTTAATGAAAGATACCGAACGGATTATCTTGGCTAACCTTTATGTTGATGTTGGCAATTTGTCGATCGGTAAACAGGCGATCGCTCAAGTTCAAGTCCGCTATGATGACCCGGCTTTGGGTATTGAAAAGCTCTATTCTCAGCCGGTTTTGGTGGAAGCTAATGTCCTCGGAGATTATCGCCCTACTTCCGATCCCAAGGTTCAAAAACATATTTTGGCTTTGGCTAAGTACCGACAAACTCAAATCGCTGAAACTAAACTACAACAAGGCGATCGCGCCGGTGCTGCTACTATGTTACAAACAGCGGCTAAAACCGCTTTACAAATGGGCGACAACAGTGCTGCTACTGTCCTCCAAGGTAGTGCAACTCGCCTCCAGTCCGGCGAAGAACTATCGGACTCGGAACGCAAGAAAACTCGCATAGCATCGAAAACTACTCTCAAGTAGAATGGGGAAATGAGGCGGCAAATCCATGTTCTGCCGCTTCCCTCTTCTATTTCATCCCCCAACTTTGTTGATATCAATTCTCAATAAACTCGTCGCTGGCGCTAAGGGTTGACAAGCACGGGGAACTAATGGTAGGATATTGACATACAGTTACATAATGGGAATATTACTCAAAATAATAAAATTGCGACTATTCCCATTATCTAAAAGTGTAGCAGAAGTCACCCCAAAAAGCAAGCACCCCCCGCCAAAAAAAATTTTTCGCAACATTTCTTAATTTTTTGTTACAAAAGTTAATAGATGGGGGATGAATTAAAAGAGGGTTTCGAGTTCTGCGAGGGCGCGATCGAGGTTGTCGTTGATTAAGGTGTGGTGAAATTCCCCGGCGGCGGCGATTTCAGTTTTAGCGCGTTGAATACGACGAGCGATCGCCTCTTGGGAGTCAGTGGCGCGATTTCGTAGACGGTTCTCGAGTTCTTGTAGAGAAGGTGGAAGGATAAAAATTCGCAGAGCCTGTGGAAAGGTCTGTGAGATCTGTCTAGCGCCTTCTAGTTCAATTTCGAGTAGAACATTCTCTCCCTGCTGAATTTTATCTTGGACAGCCAAGCGGGGTGTCCCGTAGAAATTTCCGGCAAACTCAGCCCATTCTAGTAGCTCTTGTTGTTGAACCATTTGTTGAAAGCGATCGCGAGTGACGAAAAAATAGTCTTTTCCATGGACTTCTCCGGGACGGGGAGAACGGGTAGTAACGGAGACGGAAAGATGGAGTTGTGGATATTTTTGGAGAAGCGATCGAATAATCGTTCCTTTTCCCACGCCACTAGGTCCGGTAATGACAATGAGCTGGCCAGTTTTGATGTCAATCATCTTAATATAGTTTTAGGTGAACCCAGATAGGTTTATGAAAGGCGATTAGTACCGTTTTTCTCAACCACAAATCGGTTAGCGACGGTCTCTGGCTGAATAGCTGAGAGAACCACATGATTGGAGTCGGTAATAATCACGGCTCTGGTGCGCCGTCCATAGGTAGCATCAATAAGCTGTCCTCGGTCTCGTGCGTCTGTAATGATACGCTTAATGGGGGCTGATTCGGGGCCGACAATAGCGATGACACGATTACCACAGATAATATTGCCAAAGCCGATATTAATGAGTTGAATATCCATAAAATTTCTACAGGTAGAATAAAGGGAGGTGCGATCGCTTTGATGGTATGAGCCCATAAATTGTATATTCTTACCAACTCGAAAGTATCGCCCACAAAAATTGTAGTCGGATCGGCTCCCATAATCAATATTTAATCTGAAAAACTCTATCTTGGGGTTGATTGAGTCCTTTTTCGCTGTCAACACTGGAAACAGGGGAGATGATGAAAACTCACTCCTGTTCGTGGTGAAAAAACTTGATACGGGCTAGGGTTGATGAACTAGATCACTTAATTTTGTGATCTGTGTCAGTGGTTGTGTCAAAAATCTGTGAAAAAATTAATTGGGTTTGTAAAGAAAGAGTAAATTAGCTGATTAACTATAGCCCTAAGTAATGGTTGATGTTATAGTATAAATATGCCCAAATAAAAGCTATATACCCACTCCGACAAGTTGGGTGTTGCTGACCAAGGTACATTCACACCCTGACAAAACTACGCCAAGCACCCGGTTTCTCTGAGAAGCCGGGTTTAATTAATGGGACTCAATATATTGAATGATTATGGCGTTCGATTAATGATGGTGTGATGTCAACTTGTCTTGGAGTTATTAGAGCATAATTTACGCTAAATTTAGCCAGGATGATAGAGTATTTAAAGTTGAGTTTAATCAGGGTCTTGCTTCCCCAGTCGAGGCTGGCTACGATGGCGATTACTAGCCTGCTGAGTATACCATTTATACCATTCTGTAGAGCTACGAATAGCGAGCCAGAGCAAGAATAAAGCAATTAACCCTCCCTGTTCAGGAGCATCAAAAGCAAACATAACCAGAGCAATACACAAACCATCCTGGACAAAAATTGCCCACAGAGGTAAGCCTCGCAGACGGTAAAACCATCCGGCTTGTACCAATTGTAAGACTAAAGCCAAAAGTCCGCCAATAATTCCCAGTAACCACAACAACCAGGGGGGGAAAGAACTGGCTTCAGCGATCGCCAAACCCATAATCGCTCCGACTACGGGACTAAACAGCAGTTGAAATACCTGGAGAATGCGCTGTCCTAATAATTTTTTAGAGGCGAAAAGTTCAAAGAGGGACCAGCTCACCAAAATACCAATTACCACCTTGGGAGACAGAGCCGAAAGAAGTGGTACATCAGACCATAAATTATTTCGCAGTAATCCAATTAGTAGGAGTGGAAGCGCAATTCTCATACCTCCTGCTGCTGATGCGGAAAGAACTGCTAAAATTTCAATCATAGAAAGCCATTATGCTCCAGTAACTCGAAAAGGATGGTTTGATCCTAGCACCCCATCAAAATCAGTCCAGTCATGTTCAGCTATAACTTAAAATTTAACAAATCTCAATTGATTTGGGGGTAACTATTTTTTTGATGGGTAGCACCCCTCACCATAACCCCACTATTCATCCTATGTTAAGGTAGGATTAAAATAACAATTACCCCAATCTCTGGTTTAATGAGAGACTGGGGCGCAATCAGGAATCTGATCTTCAGTTTTATTCTGAATCAGATTCATTATCATCTAAATCCCCTAGATCTTCACCATCATCAAAACTAGAATAATCCAGTCGAGAATTAGGATTCTCGGCGCTATGCTGTAGAGCAGCAACTAATTGTTGCTTAACGGCTCTGGCCCATAGGTCAAAGTCGAAAGCATCACTGGTTGGATTGAAATTAGTATATGATCCGACGGGGTTAGATTGAGTGGCATTCACAACACTCGCCTCCTAGTGAAAATGTGCAGCGTTTGTTTATAGAGGCGCGTTCCTTCAGGAGATGACTCCCTACTTCCGTCTTTTGGTAAAAATGGCTGATTTGAGAATCAACGATCCCAAAAGATGAACGATTGTTTGCTACCTTATATTATAGCATTATTAAAAATCTAACACAGCCAACTTATCGGACTGCGACCCCCTTTCTGTATAAGAGTTTGAGGAATTTTTGAGGAATTTTTGGCAATTTTCTGAATAACCGTACCTGTGCGGTGGGTTTCTACCCTATTTTTAGACTTGCGGGGACGCTTCACATTTCGTTACAATGAACTCATTAAGGGCTAGGGAAAGATTTCGGACCCTAGCGAAGTATTCGGAGGAAGCCACTATGAATGGCTCTATTCGCGTCGGGACCCTATTTGGTATTCCCTTTTTTATCAACTCATCCTGGTTCATTGTTTTGGGTCTAATGACTCTTAGCTATGGCGGTAGTTTAGCGGTTCAGTTTCCCCAATTGGGGATGGGATTACCCTGGCTGTTAGGATTAGTAGCAGCATTGCTGTTATTTGCTTCGGTGGTAGCTCATGAACTGGGACATAGTTTTGTGGCTATCCGACAAGGTATTGAGGTTAAATCGATTACCTTATTCCTGTTTGGCGGGTTAGCTAGTCTGGATAAGGATGCGAAAACCCCTGGTAATGCTTTTTGGATTGCTATTGCTGGTCCGGCTGTAAGTCTGGCTTTGTTTGGACTGTTTTTGGCGATCGCTTTAAGTTCTGTTGTCGGCGGACCTGTAGGCGCAATTGTCAACCTGTTAGCTTACATTAACCTGGCTTTGGCGCTGTTTAACTTGATTCCAGGTCTTCCCCTCGACGGTGGAAATGTCCTGAAATCCATTGTTTGGAAAATTACTGGTAATCAATACAAAGGGATTGTCTTTGCTAGTCGTGTAGGTCAAGGGTTTGGCTGGTTAGCAATTATTTATGGACTACTTCCGGTGTTAATTTCGGGTAGTTTCCCTAACTTCTGGACGGTTTTAATCGGTTGGTTCCTACTCCAGAATGCGGGAGCTTTGGCTCAGGATGCTAGACTGCGCGATCGCTTATCAGAATATACGGCAGCCGATGCACTCATCCCTAATCATTCGGTAGTCTCAGCTAGTTTATCACTGCGGGAATTAGCTAACGAGTATATTATTGGTAAACCCCAAGCACGTCGGTTTTTTGTTACTGATGATAACGGACAATTAATCGGACAAATTAGAGTGGATGATCTCAAGTTAGTTCCTACTTCTCAATGGCCTCTGGTTTCTGTGCAGGAACTTATACAACCTGTAGATTTGAAAATCACCGTAGAAGCAGAGCGATCGCTGTTAGATGTGGTAGCTTTGTTGGAGGAGCAAAAGATTGATGAACTGCCAGTATTCCGTAACGGTGTATTAGTGGGATTAATTCAAAAAGCATCGATTCGGAATTTTTTAGAGCAGAAAATCCTCACTCGTCCTGCCTAATTTACCACTAGATTATAGATAGTCAACCACGCAGATACCAGCTCGGATATCTGCGTTTTCCTTTGGCATGGTATAGGTTAATGGATAAATTATAACAGCCAGGTACTTTGAGAAAAATCTTCATTGTTCATCGGTTGACTGAGGGAATGTTCGGGACGAGGCACTAAATGAGGTGGCGATCGCTTTGTGGGTTTCTGTGGTATTTGAGAGCGAGATGATTCTAGTTTTAACTGTTCGATATCTTGTAAAAGTTTAGTATTGGTTTCCGACAGATGTAGTGCCGTTAATTCTGCCTGTTCTAGCTTTTCCTTTAAGTCAGCCACCTCTTGAGTAGACTGTTTAAGCTGGGCGATGATTTTATCTTTTTCCTCTAATTCTTGTTGAAGTTTATTGATGTTAATCGCCAATTTGCTCTGGCTGGTTTGAGCGTTTTTCACAGTTGATTGAAGCTCAGAAATCTCGCATTTTAAAGCCTTTTCAGTTTCCTGATACTGCTGTAAGTTCGACTCCAGGGACGCGACCTTAGCTTCTAGTTCCCTCTGGTAAATCAACTGAGACTCATCCGACTCAATTTGACCTTCCCGGTTGGCTTCCTCCCTTGTCGCTTCTGCTAGGGTAGACTGTAATTGCTCTACCTGTGCCTCTGCTTCTTCTGGGGTCGGGGTTTCACTGCTAGGGGATGTGCTTGTATTAATGCTATCATCAGTATCAGCGGATTCTGGCGTGGGACTACCCGCCTTTTTTGCTTCCTGTTTGACCATATCGGCTAGACTCTTCTTAACCATCATCTCCTCCCTTTCAACTGTTGTGTCCCGTCGCCTGATGCGGCTGATACAACTTCATTAAGCATACAGCGATCGCCGAAAACTAGATCCGTTTGGGGGGTTGCAATTTTCGGGTGAGTTATGTTAAGGTAATAAACCGTTGGGACGCATAGCTCAGTTGGTTAGAGCACCACGTTGACATCGTGGGGGTCGCTGGTTCGAGTCCAGTTGTGTCCATTCCCTTTAAACCATTATTATATGCGATAACCGGGATTCACTCAACCCGATGGTCGCACCATTACACACAAAATGCACTCCACTCGGTCTCACTCGGTCTGAGGATACGGGACAATGAGAGCATATCCCTCAGCAACAAATCTTAATTATTGACGGGTTAATCAATAAGCACAACTTAATCAACTTGTCAAATAGCGTTACTCCCCCCCATAACCGGACAAGTGGTAGGGTAGTTCCCTTGTGATACCCGTCAATGGCAAGCCTATCGGTTCGTTTCTCACCATTGACTGCTATCACGTCGGTTGCTTCCCCGGTATGGTTTGCTCCGGTTATGGGGGGAGGATATGGTTTTAAGTCACCTACCGGGAGAGCCACTACTATCGGGAACTATTGGGGAACGATACTGCGATCGCCATGGCGATTATCTATGAGGACAATCCAGGGAATTTATGACTTTAGTGAGTTTTGACAAGGGCGATCGCCTAAACTCCTAAGCAGGTCACCGATACCCACTAACTACTGACTAATTATCGAAAGTTAATCATCGAGTTGATATATTGCCCTAAGAATTGCCTTAACCTCTGGTAAATCTGGATTGATGCCGATATTAGTTAAGGCTTGTTTCCCCATATCTAGTGGCAATGGTTGCCTTTGGTGTCGTGTCAGGATACCTAACTCTGTGGCAAGGTTCCGGCGTTTTTTGTACTTGCTGTTATTAATCGCTACCGAGTGACCAAATGAACGCGCTCTAATTTCCTGTGGTATCCCGTTCATTTCTCCTAGCTGGTTGGCTAAATGCCGGAAAGCATAAATCTGAGTAAATCCCCATTTGTGATGTTCTAACCATTTACGATGATTGCGATTAAAACCATTGGGGTCTTCAGATTCAGTAATAGGCAGACAGACGTTATGAATCCCTAAACGCTTAATCAAAGTCTTGTCTTTTGACATTGGTACCGCTAACCGTTGACCTGTTTTGGTGCTACCACCAAAGTAAGTAAACTCACCAATAACTAGCACTAATTCAGTGTTTTGGGGGTCAGATATAGCCGGAAAGGTCATGCCGTCAATCTTAATCGGTTTAGTCAGGTTTTGTCCTGCTGCTATCTCTGATGGTCTTAACCCATATAAAGCACACATTGCTGACACCCAACACCAACCATCACGCGCATTATTGTCTGTTAAGCGACTGTAGCCAGTATTGCGTTCCTTGTCTAGTAAGCCTAGTAAAGTATCTAAGTCTACACTTTGAGACTCCATAAACACCGTCTGAGTAGGGTCAATTTGGTCTAGTTTATCTAGTGCCTTCTTGCATCCAGCACGTTCTGTTACTTGTTTTAGTCGGTAGTATCTATCCTTAAAGGTTTTGCTACCTACCGGACTATCACCATTCTTTAACGGGCTATATAGCGCTTCTTTGATACCCTCCCATGTAACGTAAGTATCCCAGTCTGTTATCTTGTCAAACACATCTAAGAAGCAATCCTTAAACGACTTCTTATCACTAGCTATATCACGGGAGCGCTTCCGTTTGGTGTTACGATGTACCCCATTAAAGTAATCATCTTCCATCTCTTTAAACACTTGACGATAGGTGATTAAGTCGTTTTCTAGGGGAGTTTTGGATTCATCAAGGATAGTAACCTTGTACCAGTCCAGCCATTCAGATACTGACTGGAATTGTCCGTCAAGGGATTTATGAACTAACCAAGCCTTGTCTACAGCCTTGCGGATACCCTCTGGGGTGAACTGACAATTACAACCCCGTTGCTTACGTCCCCCGGTTTCCGGGTCATTGGTGATGTCTAACTGAATTGTCCCCCGATTGCGCTTAATCCTGACACCCTTGGGACATTGTTTGCGGGACAGGTTGAAAAACTCAAGGACATCCTCAAAACCCTGGTATATGCCACTGTTAACCGTGTTTGCACTTGCACTCATTTTGCACTCACTCCCAATAATGCGCCCAATAATGCGATCGCTTTTGAGTGCATTAAGGTAACGGTAGAATAGGGGTTTAAAGTTGACAACCTGGTTCGAGCCCAGTTGTGTCCATATATGGAAAGCCCTTATCCTGTGTTGCATTGCGATCGCAGTGAGGATAAGGGTTTGATGATAGTGGGGGCGGTGGGACTTGAACCTGACGCATAACCTATAACCCCTATTCTACCGTTATTCAGACATTACTCAAAACCACAATAGGATAACAAGTGAGTAAAATATGAGTAACGCCGCTAACACCCCTACCGTAGGGGGAAAGGGCAACTATGACGAGAGTTACGATAGATTTCTGAAAGCCTACCAAGACTTTAAGGGGGAATGTCCCAAGGGAGTGACTCTCAAGCTACAGAAGTCCGGGACCAGGTACAATCTGCTATTGCAGTTTAAACAACCGCCTACCGGGAAACGGCTACCCAAGACAGCCAATCTTGAGTGTACACCCCAAGGTGTGATAGACGGAGTTAAAAAAGCTAAGTTAGTGGCAGAAGCTCTGGGAACTATTGGTAGTGCTAGTGAATTTTGGGATTGGTATGATGCGACTATCCTAGGAAAGAATCAGATTGAAGATAATCTGATAACCTACCGGGAGATATTCCAACAACTAGAAGATGAGTATTTCGCTGGATACAACCGCAACACGGGACGGAAACGTTCTCGCGATATCGTTAGCGACTTATCATCATACAATCGAACTAAATGGATATTTTTTGAGCAGTTCCCTAATTGGGATGATTACCCTAACTGGGAGAGTTTCAAGGCTATGCTGTACACTCCCTTACAGAATGGAGGGGAATTGATAGGGTCCAAAACATTTAAGGAACGTTATTACGTCTTAAAATCTATCGCCAAAAAATCCCCCAATAAGGACCACCTACTAAAACAACTAGAGCCTATTAATCCCAAACAAACACGATTTACGGTTAAGCAGCGAATAGGAATCGATGCTTTTAAAGGTTGGTGGTATAGCGCCAAACAGGAAGCCTACACCATCAAAAATCATACGGTAAGCAAAGCGCGTCACGCTTGGTTGTGGGTTACCGGTATGGCGGTAATGTACGGGTTAAGACCCACCGAGATAGCGGCTGCTGTTAACTTAACCAAAGCCTACACAACAGAAGATGGTGTAGTTATCAAAGCATTATCAGACCCAGACAATCAAGATAACTATCTAGTCTTGGGTGACTACGCCTACTTTACAGACGGAGATGGTCGAAAGGTAAGTATTAAGACTGGGGGACGGGTTATAGCACCAATCCCTAGCCCTGAGATGTTTAATTTCCTGGAATTAAAACAACCAATACTGCCAGAATATACCCCCAGAGAGGGAAGCCAACCTAAGACTGTAGCTGCGAGGCTTTGATATAGCATTCAGTAAACGAATTGGTGCTATGGGATGTCCGGTAACTCAAAAATATGCTTTCCGTAGGCTGTACAATCTGTTGGGCGAAAAATATGGAGTGCCCATAGAATTGCGCGCCAGGATGATGGGTCATAGCACAATAGTCAATGAGAGTAAATACAAAACCGAAGGGATTGATGCTACCCTAGAAGTCTTAAAGGGGGCATCCAAGTTACCCGTACCGTTAGACGTGGCTCTAGAAAGGTTGACTGCTTTGGGGGTTGACACTGATAACCCTGAGGCGAAATTATTTCTTAGGGTAATTTATCAGATAAATTAATTTACCCACTACAATCTCATAAGTTAATACCCCTAGGTTAAACTCCTAGGGGTTATTTTATGGCTACAAATTGATAGATCCTATTGTGGTTTTGAGTAATGTCTGAATAACGGTAGAATAGGGGTTATAGGTTATGCGTCAGGTTCAAGTCCCACCGCCCCCACTATCATCAAACCCTTATCCTCACTGCGGTTACCGGGATTTACTCAACCCGATAACTACACCCAATTACTCAAATATTACTCATAACCCATTCCTAGCACAGGAAAATAATTCTGTCAACGGATGATTACTCAATCAACAAGCATAACTTAATTAATCTGTCAAATAGCCATACTCCCCCCTAACCAGACACGCGATAGGTTAACTCCCTTACGATACCCGTCAAGGGCAAGCCTATCGGTTCGTACCTCACCCTTGACTGCTATCGTGTCGGTCGTTTCCCCTAAGATGTCTGTTCCGGTTGGGGGGAGGTATGGCTCAAAATCAAGACGACAGCCGTAGTAGATAATTCCCCAACCTATCAATGTACAGTGATAATTAGGTTATTTTTCGTAGGCTAGACCTATAGGTAAACCTATGAGCGATAGCCGTAGTGATTGTCTATGGGCTCAAACTATGATTACTACTAGGGGGATTCTCAGGAATGCGATCGCTAAATCTGGGTTAGTTCCCTCCTACCGTTTGAAAAGTAGGAGGCTAAATCTGGGTTAGTTCCCTCCTACCGTTTGAAAAGTAGGAGGCTAAATCTGGGCTGACATCTCCTACCGGAACTGACTCAATACCCCTAAACCATTTTCTAATCAATAACGATTGCTGAGATGTGAACCGATACCAACATAATCACCTTACCCAAAAATCTTAGCCGTCTGTTGTAGGTAAAGCTATCTGCTAGGGGTAGCTTAGTTAGGGGTATTATGTGGACATGATAGGGTGAGCATTCATGTGTTCCCGTTTACATTATGTAAATACATTATGTAAATACATTATGTAAATACATTATGTAAATACATTATGTAAATACATTATGTAACTTCTAAAATATGCAGATACCCCCTACAGTCAGAAACCATAGGGGTCATTTTAGGATATTGGATTATGGGTTAGGCGCTAGGTAGGCTACTAGGGTTTGCGCCAATCATCAGCATTGGGGGTATCTTTGCGGCTAGGGTTCTGATGATTGTGATTCGATTTACAAATCATATCATTAAAAGAGCCTTTAATAAAATCAAGTAAAATACGCAACAATTCACTGTTATTTATATTTTTTGTTATTTATGATTATTGCTTTAGAATTAATAAATACTTATAAATAAGTAATAAATATATAAGCAAAAACGATAAAACAATTATTGACTTTATACGATAATTGTGCAATATTTAAATTATCGCCACAGACAAATCAAACAAAAAACCACTATCTAAAAAAATAGTGGTTAGTTTACTGTGTTTACTTTTTAGTAATTTAGCTTTTCGTACTCTGTTTAGCCCCGGGATTGTCTGCTGGCGCGCTTGCCGGAATTTCACCTTTTTCTTGATTTTCAGCTTCGCTCTTACCGGCAGTTAATCGATAAATTTGAACAAGCGAAAATTGATTTAGGTGAAAATAGTGCATTAGCAATGTATCAGGACCCCAGAAAAACAAAAGCCAAAATACCCCTACACTTTGAGAAAAAACCGACTTGGGTTGACGATGCTATAAAGAAAGCCACTAGAACGTCATTAGAACTGAAAACAGGAAACAAACCCCCAACGTCAACCTAATTATCTGATGATTGTTGGTAACTGATATTGACCGGAATGGAAACCATTACCTACATACTTAGACTTACTCGGTAGAATGGTTTTAAGTCACCTACCGGGAGAGCCACTACTATCGGGAACTATTGGGGAACGATATTGCGATCGCCATGGCGATTATCTATGCTGTGGGCGTAATGTTGGTACTGGTAACGTGCTGTTGTATTTAAGATAAAAGAAGCTACATATATGTAGCATTTCACTCATTAAACACAAGCCACCAATGGGTATCATCCCACGAAGCAATTATTCAACCGGCGCCATTTATACCCGATTTCACTGGCAACGGATATAGTAGCGACATTTTTATGGGGGGCGAATTTAATGCCTAAGCTACTCCCCGTAATCACCCTACATACTGGAAACTTCAGTAACTATCTACAGGGTCCTAATGGAATCTGTATTGAGCTAGAATCTCCGGAATGGTTTGACTACCTGAGAAAAAACAAATCATTTTCGGTTGAGTTGAATGGTAAACGATTTACAGCCTGCAAAAAAATATCAATCAATGATTTTGCATACTGGAATCTGAAAGGTTGGGACGGTACGGTTAACCATCACATCTATATCGGAAAATCTGACCAAATGACAACCGAAAAAGTCCAACAGGCTGCAATGGCTATGTTTTATCGGTGCAATCCCGGTAGCAAGGCAAGCCCTAGTAGCCTACCTAGCACCTAACCCATAACCCAATAACCTAAAATAGCCCCCTATGGTTTCTGACTGTAGGGGTGTCTGCATATTTTCCCGTCTCAGGCGTGAGTTCTCAGGCGTGAGTGAAGATTATATGAATGCCTACCCTATCATGTCCACATAATACCCATAACTAAATTACCTACAATAGACGGCTAAGGTTTTTGGGTAAGGTGATTATGTTGGTATCGGTTCACATCTCAGCAATCGTTATTGATTAGAAAATGGTTTAGGGGTATTGAGTCAGTTCCGGTAGGAGATGTCAGCCCAGATTTAGCCTCCTACTTTTCAAACGGTAGGAGGGAACTAACCCAGATTTAGCCTCCTACTTTTCAAACGGTAGGAGGGAACTAACCCAGATTTAGCGATCGCATTCCTGAGAATCCCCCTAGTAGTAATCATAGTTTGAGCCCATAGACAATCACTACGGCTATCGCTCATAGGTTTACCTATAGGTCTAGCCTACGAAAAATAACCTAATTATCACTGTACATTGATAGGTTGGGGAATTATCTACTACGGCTGTCGTCTTGATTTTGAGCCATACCTCCCCCCAACCGGAACAGACATCTTAGGGGAAACGACCGACACGATAGCAGTCAAGGGTGAGGTACGAACCGATAGGCTTGCCCTTGACGGGTATCGTAAGGGAGTTAACCTATCGCGTGTCTGGTTAGGGGGGAGTATGGCTATTTGACAGATTAATTAAGTTATGCTTGTTGATTGAGTAATCATCCGTTGACAGAATTATTTTCCTGTGCTAGGAATGGGTTATGAGTAATATTTGAGTAATTGGGTGTAGTTATCGGGTTGAGTAAATCCCGGTAACCGCAGTGAGGATAAGGGTTTGATGATAGTGGGGGCGGTGGGACTTGAACCCACACGACCGGTGAAGGTCAACGGATTTTCATCCTCTCGCAGCTTTCGCTACAGCATCAGGTAGGTTGCTCCCCGCCTAATTGCCTTGAGAATTGGACTCTCTCTTTACCCTCGGCTTAACGTTAGGGTAGCTCCCGTCGAGTCTCTGCACCTTCCGATCAAGAAGTTCCAGAAATTAGGTATTTCCTTCACCCCTTCAAAGGCTTGGCTCAGGATTGCCTTGTCTGCGAACAGATTTAGGTTTCCCTGAGTTTGAGAGCCGTCACTTGAGGGATTTCTCACCCCAAGGCTCAGTTTTCTAAGTCCGTAGCGTCTACCATTCCGCCACGCCCCCAGGTCGCTTATTTAAAAGCACAATCTATATTTGAGCATCTTTCTGGAATTTTGGCAACTATTTTCCCAAATTTTTTGAACGGTAGGGAAAAATCGGAGCGATCGCAAGTGGTGGGAGAGCCTCATAGAGCCTATCTGTAAGTATCATATACCCGGCGTAAACCCGCGCCTACAAATATGTATGACCCGATCGCTGGTCATTGGTGACGTAGCAAAACTGGTCACTGGTCACTTTTCGCGGTTTAATTATAAAGACTGTCGTTAGATTGTCGGATCACCCAACTATGCTGATTACACTGTTACTGTATGTTATTCTTGGTGGGACCTACCTGGTGGTAGCTCCTGGGGCTTTGTACTTTTACCTGAAAACTCGCTGGTATGTAGCTGGTTCCGTAGAGCGGTTACTAATGTACTTTCTGGTTTTCTTTTTATTTCCAGGGCTGATTTTGCTGTCACCATTCCTAAATTTTCGTCCCCAACCCCGACAAATTGAAAGCTAATGCGACGAATTGATGTAATTGGGATTGGAATTGGCATTTTTGTAGCCGGAGGTCTGTTGTACTGGGTTTTTCAGTTATCAGGCTTTGATAGTAGCAAGGCGGGAATTTGGAGTCAGGCGATCTTGGTGGGAGGGTTAGTCCTGTGGCTACTCACCTACCTATGGCGCGCCGTCACCCAGACCATGACCTATAATCAACAGCTCAAAGATTACGAGGAAGCGGTGATTGAGAAGCGCATAGCGGAAATGACACCGGAACAACTCCAACAACTTCAGGCTGAAGTTGAGCAAGAAAAACAGCAAAAATCTGTCCATCGGGAGTCTGGGTCTGTAGATGAGCAATCAAAAAGCTAACCGGACTATCCCCACATATTCGAGTTTGAAATGATCTCAGTTTCTGAATGTTTCCAAAAGTTGCGCTCTGAGAGTCCAGCTAATGGCGATCGCCGCCAATGTGCGCTGATTCCATTTATCACAGCCGGAGATCCCGATTTAGATACTACCGCTAAAGCCCTCCAGGTTTTAGATCAAAATGGAGCAGACCTGATCGAGTTAGGGGTTCCCTACTCTGACCCCTTGGCTGATGGTCCAGTTATCCAAGCTGCTGCTACCCGTTCCTTAAATCGGGGAACTCGGCTAGATGGGGTTTTGGAGATGCTGAAAACTGTTAGCCCTACTATCAAGGCTCCGATTATCTTATTCACTTATTACAATCCCATTCTGTATCGGGGGATTCCTGAGTTTCTCGCACAGATTAAGGATGCTGGGGTCAAGGGGTTAGTGGTTCCAGATTTACCCCTAGAAGAGGCTGAGATTCTCCTATATCCAGCTAAGGAACAGGGGATTGAATTGGTGTTGTTGGTGGCTCCTACCAGTTCCCCCGATCGCCTCAATGCGATCGCTCATCAGTCCCAGGGTTTTATTTACCTGGTCAGTGTTACCGGAGTTACTGGAATGCGATCGCAGGTTCAGACCCGGGTTGAGGATTTACTTAAACAAATGCGCTCTCTCACCGATAAGCCTATTGGTGTGGGGTTTGGTATTTCTCAACCCGAACACGCCAAACAAGTTCGCTCCTGGGGGGCTGATGCTGTGATTGTGGGAAGTGCTTTTGTGAATCGACTGGCGGCGGCTTCCCCAGAACAGGGGTTAGAGGCGATCGCCACTTTTTGTCACAGTTTGAGAACCGCTATTGATGAGGATTAATCCATAGAAACCTCCCCAATAGTAGAGCCTCACGATGTCGCCAAAAGAAAAAGGCTAGAAGTTGTAGTGCTCCCATAAACACTCAGCTTCCAGCCCTTTGAAACCCTCGTAATGTGCCTTTCTGTTATCATCATGGCAGGTTTCTTGTCAAACGGCAAGGGGTCTATTGCAATTACCCACTTTTTCTCGATCGCTCTAAATTACCGCCAAAGAAAAAGGTCGGAAGTGCAGTGCTCCCATAAACACTTATCTCCCAACCCTTTGAAACCCTCGTAATGTGCCTTTCTGTTATCATCATCGCAACTTAATCAGAAAAGATCAAGGGGTCTGTTGCAATTACCCACTTTTTCTCGCTCGCCATGAATTACCCAAAAATTACCGCCAAAGAAAAAAGGCCAGAAGTGCAGTGCTCCCATAAACACTTACCTTCTCACCTTTTGAAACCCTCGTAATGTGCCTTTCTGTTATCATCATCGCAAGTTAATCCCCAAAAATCAAGGGGTCTGTTGCAATTACCCACTTTTCCCATAAAACCCACCCATTCGGGGGATAGCAAACCTTTAAAGGAACTTTCATTGGCCATGTTAACATCATCTTCTCGATTCCAATTTACCGAAGACCTCAATATCTGTCGTATCTTAAATGGAATGTGGCAGGTTTCTGGGTATCATGGACGCATTGATCCCCGGGTCGCGATCGAAACCATGTTTCAATACCATGATGCAGGTTACACTACTTGGGATCTGGCGGATCATTATGGACCTGCGGAAGATTTCATCGGGGAATTTAGGCGACAAATGGCTAATTCTCGCGGTCAGGAAGCCTTATCAACTATTCAGGCGTTTACTAAATGGGTTCCTAGACCTCAAAAAATGACTCGCAATATTGTTGAGAAAAATATTGATATTTCTCTCAAGAGAATGAATGTGGATTGTCTGGATTTGCTTCAATTTCACTGGTGGGATTATCGCGATGATAACTATTTGGAAGCATTGCGACAGATGACTATTCTACAATCCGAGGGGAAAATTCAACATTTGGCTTTGACTAACTTTGATACTGAACATTTGCGGATCATTGTGGAAAATGGGATTAAAATAGTCTCTAATCAGGTGCAGTTTTCCCTAGTCGATCGCCGTCCGTTGGTGGCTATGGTAGAGTTCTGTAAAACCCATGATATTAAGTTAGTTCCCTATGGGGTTCTCTGTGGTGGGTTCTTGTCGGAACAGTATTTAGGGAAGCCTGAACCCATGGCTATGATGTTAAAAACTGTTAGCCTCAAAAAATATAAAAATATGATTGATGCTTGGGGAGGCTGGAAGTTATTTCAAGAGTTGCTGACTGTGTTAAAATCCATTGGCGATCGCCATGGGGTCAGTATTGCTAATGTGGCGGTTCGCTACATCCTCGAACAGCCTACGGTGGCGGGAGCCATGGTGGGAGCGCGATTGAGCATTTCTCAACATATTGATGAGAATGCTAGGGTCTTCGATTTTAGCCTAGATGAAAGCGATCGGCAGCAAATTCATCAAGTCACCAATCGAGGAAAAAACCTATTTGAAATTATTGGCGACTGCGGGGATGAGTACCGTTAAACTAGCTCGGTATATTGTCACCTTGTTGTAGTTTTTTGACCGCGACAGTCAGACGTTTTAAATAGGGTTTAACAATCTCTCGATTATGGTTTTGCAGTTCCCTGACCTGCTGGTAAAGAATCCCTAGTTGTTGTTCCAGTTTAATCAAGTTTCCGGGAGATACAGAGGGTTGGGATAAATGCTCCGAATTGGTAGCTGGTGGGTGTTGTTTGATATCATTGATGGTATTTTCCATTAACCGAAACCGAACATTCATCACTTCCCAATCCTCATGACGCAAAGCATTTTGTTCTAAACGCTGAGTTACCCTTTGTAATTCCGTCAGCACTTCTGTAATTTGATCTAGGTCGCTGTTTTCCTCTGTCGGTCCTGGTAACATCTGAACCTGATCATAAAGGGATTTTACCACCGCACGAACATCAGCGATCGCTGCATCTGTACTCTGTCGCACTTGCTGCTCAAACCGTTGGCGGTTGATGATATTCAACGCCACAGCCACAGTTAAAGGAGCCGCCGCCAGTAACAACGGGCGAGATATAATCGCTGCTACCAGTGAACCTACCCCAGAGGCGACCACAGACACATATTCGGCAATTTTGAGCCAATCTCGCTGATTTTCAGAGGTTGGGGGCGAGGGTTCTGTCGTTTGCATGGCTGTCGCTATTTTGGAGAAAACTGTTATAGAGTTATGCTAACGCAAACTGTCCGCCAGATAGCCACTATTTTTGAGATTATATCTTTTCGGTCTCCAGATTTTTGAGGTTTTGGGCAATTATACCCTTGGGAATATCCCCCCTAGCGGTTTAGAATATACAGTCAACAACGGGAAGATTACCTGTGATTGCTCAACTAGCCTTGAAAGGGAGTTATGAAGTTAAAAGTTATCGAAAATTTTGATGGTTCTTTTACCCTAGAACCACAAGCAAAATCCATACTGTTTAGCCTCCTAACCAGTGATACATTTATCAACCAAATGCGACAGCAAACTGAAGGGAATGGGGTAGAATTTACGGAGTTACTCTTTCAACCTGTCCCCTACAGCATTAATACCCCCAAAGGAATGCCACCGGAATTAGAAGAATATTATCACTCGGATGATTATATCATTGTGAATGTTCCGCCTAATTATATGTTCCAGGCGAAGATTTTTAAACCTAGTCGCCTCTGTGCTATCTATCGTCGAGTTTAATGGCTTAAATGCCTTGGTTTATACCCCTAGCTAACTGGCTGGTGGTATTGTTGTTCATTGCACCTAATTAATCAATCATGACTTCCTCAACTGAGATGATTCCCCTTAGCGGTCTGGAATTTATTGCTTATCTGGATGATTCCGGTAAATTACCAGAATCTTTATCAGGAAAAATCGGGGTTTATGCAATTTTTAATCAACCACAGGTTTTACAATATGTAGGCTATTCTCGTGATGTTTTCCAAAGCCTGAGACAGCATTTAGTGCGTGAACCAGAAGGGTGCTATTGGCTGAAAGTACAAACTATTAATCGCCCTAGTCGGACCCTGCTAGAGGAAATTCGCGATGGTTGGATAGCTGAAAATGGTTCGGTTCCTCCTGGTAATGCTGAACATAGCGATCGCTGGAATCAACCTATTGATGTCAAGCCACAAATGACCTCGGAGGAAGTGGCTAAGTTTGATAGTCTTGATGAAATTGGCAAGGATAAACTACTTAAAACCGTCGCTAAAAGAGTCGAGGTAAATATTTTATCTGCCTTGGAAAAACGAGGATTACAGGAAGAAATCCGCTTTAACCCTAAACTTAAAACTCAGGGTATTCTGGATTTAAAGTGATGGTTTAATTATCTGATGGGGCGGTTTTTGACTTTCTAATAAATTGGGTAAATTGCCCCAAATTTATATATCATTTATCCGCCCTTAAAATGTGGCTAACCCATAATTTTTGGGCATTAAATAAATGGCAATCTGTAGAAACACGGATGATGGCTGATTAAGGTATTAGGTGCTGCTTAGGAGGGGGAAAACTTGCTATTTATAGGGGTTGACTCAATCCCCTATTTATCCTAGAATAATGTGTCAGGGTCTTGGCTGACTACAGTGGCTGGATTCAGGCTTCCCCAATGGTGGGAGTCGGTGTTGGTGTGGCTAGTAATTGTCAGACCAAAAAAATGAAAATCTTTTCGGGAATAGCTAAAAGTGATGCTGTAGTTAGCAGGGACGATTTTAAGATATTAAAGGATGGTGCAGATCATGTCTGTGAATATTCCGCAATGCCAGAATTTGGATCAGCAAGTCAATAGTGTAATTAAGCTATTGTTGCAGGAATCATCTTTGCGATCGCAGGATTTATCAGCAGTCCGAACCTCATTAGAAAAGGCGATTTCTCCGAGATTTGAGATTGTATTTGCTGGCGCTTTCAGTGCGGGAAAATCGATGCTAATTAACGCTCTGTTAGGGCGAGAATTGCTGTATAGCGCTCAGGGACACGCCACGGGTACTATTTGCTACATTGAATATGCTGCTACTCCATCGGATGAAAAGGTAGTGCTGACCTTTTTAAGTGAAGTAGAAATCCGGGAGCAAGTCCACGAACTTTGTCAAACATTGGGGTTATCAACTCCTGGGAATCTTCATGAAATAGAGGAAGCGAAACGACTCCAGGAAGCGGCGAAAACACTCTATGAACAAGAGGGGGGGGAAAGTCGGAATCAGCGCGCCAAACGAGCGAAAGCCTTGGAACAATTGTTAGCTGGTTTTGTGGCGAATCGGGATAAAATCAACGCCCATAATAATACGATTTTATCTATGGGAGAACTCGCGGATAATGGTGTTGATTCAGCCTCCCTATATGCTCGTCGTAGTCAAAATAGTGCAGTTATTAAAAAGATAGAATATTACTGCCATCATCCCCTCTTAGAAGATGGTAATGTAATTATTGATACTCCGGGAATTGATGCACCTGTCCAACGAGATACACAGATTGCTTATGATAAAATTGAGCATTCTGATACCTCGGCGGTGGTCTGTGTATTTAAAACAGCAGCTAATGGGGAACTGACCTCAGAAGAGACTCAGTTACTAGAACGCATTCAGAATAATTCGGGGATTCGCGATCGCGTTTTTTATGTATTCAATTATATTGATGCGACTTGGTACGATGACCAGCTAAAAAACTGTTTAAACCGTCATCTACATACTCAATTCAGTAGTAGCGATCGCGTTTATAAAACCAGTGGATTATTAGGGTTTTATGGGGAGTTAATTCGTCAGACTCATGGTAGCGATCGCTGGGGTTTAGATTCAATTTTTGCCAAGGGTAATCTCTCTAATCCAGAGGCGGAAGAGACACCAAAATTTATAGTAGAATTTAATAACTACTTCTTCACTTCTGGTCAACTTTCCCGCAGTAGCTTTCCCATTACTCCAGCCATAGGTTATGCGGACACCCATCAAGAAAAGTATCTACAAATTCTGAATGCTCACGGCTACAATTTGATGGAGCAATTAGTTCTTGATAGTGGGATTGATCAGTTTCGTGATGATATCACCCGCTATCTCACAGAAGACCGCCGACCCCAGCTTTTTCAAGCCTTAGCAGAAGACCTCCGACCTGTCTGCATTTCGTTAAGGTCTTATTATCTGCAAAACTGGTGGGATTTAGAAAATCAACCCAAAGAAATCGATGCAATTAAGGATTTACAATTACGACAACTTAGCCAAGACTTAAAAACCATTGGCGATGAATTTGAGCAGTATATTAAGGCTCATCTTAATCACACTGTAGCGAGTAACGAAAACGCTATTTATGAGCGAGATTTTCGGAACTTACAAAGAAAGATGATTGAGCGTTTAGATACACTGATTCAAAAATTCTCAGTGGGTGAAGCCTACAAACGCGCTCAAAGTAACCACCCCAATAGTGCTGTGGTTCCTCTATTAGCCATATTAGCGGAGGCTTTTTATAGCTTATCGGATGATTTAAAAGCCACCCTAGTAGAGTCCTGTGAGTCCTTGGTGGCTAACTTTTTCCAACAGTTAACTGAGCAAGTCCATCAAGCTGATTTTTACCATCGTCTATATCGTCTGTTGGGTAATGATGGCGGTATTGATGCTACGTTAAATCAACTTCACCGTAAAGTTCATGATGCTGTAATTAGTGCGGCTCAGACCGAATGCGGTGCTTATGTACGGGAAACCCCAGAGTTTTATGCAGAGGGAACAGTTCCCCATTTCCAACTGCGTCAAACGTTACGGGAAGCCTGTAATAGTGCTGATTATCAAGGGATGGTTGAAGCGGAACCGGCTATTCGTCAACTGCTGAAAATTGACTTTGAGAAAAAGGTTAAAAGAACAGTTATCCGCCATTTTCGGACTGTGATTAATCTGACTCTCAATGATAATTTGCAGGTGGGTGCTAAACATCAATCTGGGGCGATTTTTTCTCAATACGAGATGGCACGAGCTAATTTAGCTAAAACCTTGGAACAGGAAGCGGAAGAAAAGCTGGAAGATAATCATAAATTACAAGAACAAATTAAGCAGAAAATTGATGCTTATAATGACTCAGTAATAGCGATTAATGATTGTTTAGTGGCTATGGGTTTAGGACGAGGTAAATTACCGGATATTAAGGACACAGACTTTGATCCGGTTTTCAATTACCAACAACCAGCTTTTACAGAACCATCATATAATTATAATCTTGAGGATGATCAGGAAACTTCCTCAGAAATAGTGGATGCTGAGTTTACACCAACAGAGAAAAATCCGGTGATGAGCGAGTAAAAGTTTTGTAGGGGTGGGTTATGCTGGTATCTGGCTGAAGCTAACCCCCCCCGTTGATTGTTGGCTATAGAAACCCCAAACCAGGAAATAAACATGAGTAAAACACCCCGCATTCCTTTCCCTCCGGCTGTTCGTAAATATGTTTATGAACGAGATAATTTTACTTGTCAAAGTTGCGGAAAAACCAATAAAGAGGCGCGGCTAACGATTGACCATATTATTGCATTGGCTAGGGGGGGAAGTAATGACCTGAGTAATTTACAGACCCTCTGCTGGGAGTGTAATCGGAAAAAACTCCATTATCACGATCGCCGTTTTCGTCGTCGTTTCACTTAACGGAGGTGGGTCATGTAGTAGGCGCTTAATCATTTTTTCCATGAGATAAAAGTTTGCTAAAATGAGGGTAATGGTATATAGAATCACCCTTTTTGTGAATTAATGACAAACCTGTGGCTAAAAATATCATCGTCTCAGAAGGTTTTGTGGGTCGGTATAGGTTGTCAACGTCACACCCCCAGACTCGTGATAGAAACCGCTATTAAACAGGTATTTCAGGAACATCAATTAGCGGAAGATGCTATCATTGGGATTGCTACCATAGAGGGAAAGGCTGATGAAGGAGGGTTAGTAGAATTATGTAGCGATCGCCACTGGATTTTACAGACATTTTCACCCCAACAATTGCAGGGTGTCAAGGTTCCCAATCCTTCCATGGTGGTACAGCAAAAAATCACCACCCCCAGCGTCGCGGAAGCCGCAGCATTAGAGGCGGCGGGAGTCTCAACCCTACTGGTTCCTAAATGTATCTACAGAGGCGAAAATCTCACGCCAGAAGGGGCAAAAATCAGCCAAGCGGTGACTATAGCGATCGCCAAAATTACATTGATTGAGAGTTGTGGAAAGATAGGGAATAGGACTTGCTAAACATCCCCGATAATCAGCCCCAATCATGGGAAATTCAGCCCTAAACCCTAGCTAATCCGATTCCCGATGAGGGTAAATTTTAACTGACTGGTAATAGTCCCCGTTCAGCCAACCATTGTTTATTGTATAGTTTAGATTGATAACGTCCGCCGCCATCACATAACACAGTAACAATGGTATGTCCGGGTCCCATTTGTTTAGCTAATGCGATCGCCGCACCGACATTAATACCAACAGACCCCCCCATAAATAACCCATCTTTTTCTAAGAGCTGATAAACCACGCGCACCGCCTCCTGGTCATCAACTTGTATAGCATCATCAATAGGAACATCCTGCATATTAGCAGTAATCCTACTATTACCAATTCCCTCAGTAATTGAGTTTCCCTGGGGTTGAATTTCACCAGTTTTCACATAACTGTATAAACCACTACCCATCGGGTCAGCCACCACAGTTTTAATATTCGGGTTTTTTTCCTTCAAAAACAGAGACACCCCCGCAAAGGTTCCCCCCGTACCCGTAGCCGCCACCCAAGCATCAATTTTACCGTCAGTTTGAGACCAAATTTCCGGTCCAGTGGTTTGATAATGCGCTTCCCGGTTCGCTAAATTATCAAACTGATTCGCCCAAATTGCATTATCCATTTCCGCCGCCAAACGTCCCGATAATTTCACATAATTATTAGGGTCTTTATAGGGAACAGCGGGAACTGCACGCACTTCAGCGCCCAAAGTTCTCAAGGCTTCCATTTTTTCCACAGATTGAGTTTCAGGTATGACAATGACGCATTTATAGCCCTTAGCATTACAAATATGGGCTAGACCAATACCTGTATTTCCGGCGGTACCCTCTACCACTGTGCCACCGGGTTTTAGCAAACCTTTTTTTTCGGCATCTTCGATAATATATAAAGCCGCCCTATCTTTAACAGAACCGCCAGGATTTAAAAATTCTGCTTTTCCTAAAATTTCACAACCTGTCTCATCACTAAAACTATTTAATCTGATTAAGGGAGTGTTTCCCACAGCTTCTACAAAGCCACGTTTAATATCCATTGCTAATTTTTTAAAAAGTTGGGTTTTTCAAAGGTGGGGTGACAATTAAGGGATGAGAGATGCTCAAGATTATGGCACTTTTGAATCTATCCACTCATCCCATATTTTAAAGGCTAAATATCCTACTTATTAGGTTGAGGAGTCATGCGTAAATATGGCTTAATTTCCTTGTAACCTTTGGGAAATTTCTGTTTGAGTTCTTCCGGGTCTTTGAGGGAAGGCACAATTACACAATCTTCCCCATCTTGCCAATCAGCAGGGGTAGCCACACTGTAGTTGTCGGTGAGTTGTAAGGAGTCAATCACCCGCAAAATTTCGCTAAAATTACGTCCGGTACTAGGGGGATAAGTTAGGGTCAGGCGTAACTTTTTGTTAGAGTCAATGACGAAAACAGTACGAACGGTTAAAGATGCGTTAGCGTTGGGGTGAATCATATCGTAAAGATCCGATACTTGGCGATCGCTATCAGCTAAAATCGGGTAGTTAATATTAGTTTGCTGAGTCTCGTTGATATCACCAATCCAACCTTTATGGGAGTCCGCATCATCCACACTCAGGGCGATTACTTTAACATTGCGTTTATCAAACTCTGGTTTGAGTTTAGCAACAGTGCCTAATTCTGTGGTACAAACAGGGGTATAGTCTGCTGGATGAGAGAACAGGACAACCCAGCTATCCCCAGCCCAATCATAGAAGTTAATATCTCCTTCTGAAGAGGCTTGGGTAAAGTTAGGGACGGTATCACCTAATCGCAAAGTCATGGTTTTATTTTCTCCAAATTGTGATAGGAACAATGTATTTTTTGATTATACTCCGGTTTGGCGATCGCATAACATTTACAGCATTTCTACCTACCGGAGCATCCGCAAATTATGCCCAAGGGGGATATAACTAACTACACTGCCACCGCTAAGGCTTTCTGAGCGAAGATTTTTTGAATCGCCTCTTCCACTACCCGGTCAGGGGTGGATGCACCAGAGGTTACACCGACAATAATTTCTCCTTCTGGGAGCCATTTTGTCGCCATTTCCAAGTCTTTATTAAGGGGTTTATGTTGAATTTGATTCCCCTCAATAATGCGATCGCTGCTATCGATATGATAAGAAGGGATACCCCGTTCAATCGCCATCTCTTGCAAGTGAGTCGTATTAGAAGAGTTAAAACCGCCAATCACTACCATTAAATCCAGCTTTTCTTCTAATAACCCAATCATCGCATCTTGACGTTCCTGGGTAGCATCACAGATAGTATTGAAACTTTGGAAATGTTCATTGAGATTAGCCGGGCCGTATTTTTGCATCATCGTGCGTTCAAACAGCTTCCCAATTTGTTCAGTTTCGCTTTTTAACATAGTAGTTTGGTTAGCGATACCGACAGATTCCAAATCCCGATCCGGGTCAAAATTAGCCGAATAAGCATTAGCGAACTTAGCCAAAAACTCCTCACGGTTGCCACCATTAAGGATATAATCAGCCACATATTCTGCTTCTTCTAAATTCAACAGCACCAAATACTTATCAGCAAAAGAACTGGTAGCCACAGTTTCTTCATGCTTATATTTACCGTGAATAATCGAGGTGTACTGTTTTTTCTTATGCTTTTCTACCGTATTCCAAACCTTAGAAACCCAGGGACAGGTAGTATCAATAATTTTACACCCCTTATCATTCAGGATTTGCATTTCCTGAACACTCGCCCCAAAAGCAGGAAGGATAACCACATCACCACTACCCACCACCGAAAAATCTTTGTGGGAGTCATTGACCGGGATAAACTCAACATTCATATCCCGCAAATGTTGATTAACTGAGGGATTATGGATAATTTCATTAGTGATCCATATTCTTTCAGTCGGGAAGTGTTGGCGAGTCTCGTAAGCCATAGCGACAGCCCTTTCTACCCCCCAGCAGAAGCCGAAAGCCTCTGCTAACCGGATGGTCACATTACCTTGGGTCAGGATATAGTTATTTTGTCTAATTTGTTGAATTAAGCTACTTTGGTAGGCGCTGTCCATGACACCCGCCACCTCTTCCTGATGACCGAAGCCTTTGCGGTGGTAGGTGTCTGACTGTTGGAGTGAACGTCTAAATGCTTTTGTATCCATAGGGTTGGTTAAATCTAATCCGGCTTTATTAAAGATTTTAACCTTTCGGTGTGATCATGACCAGGATAGATCACCAAATTCCCCTATCTGGTGGGGACAATTAGTGAATTGTCCCCTAATGTTTACATGGCCCGTTCTGTTAACCGAGTTAAAACATGATTAGAACGTTCAACAAAATCCTTCATTCCTTCAGCATCAAAGCCTTTTTGAGCCATTAATGCTAAGTCATAAACATGGTGACAAATCATTTTTGCCAACTCTTCTGAGGGAGAAGAACCGCCCTCTTGAATAATGCTACCCTGACTTAAATTAGCCAGATTTTGAATGAGAGGGTGAGCAGTATTTACCAGTAAAATATGGTCTTCGGGGAAATCAGCCTTCTGCTGTTGCAATAAGGCGGTCATATCCTGTAAACGGCGCATGGCTTCCGGTAGTAAAACCATGGCGGGCGGGGTATCCTCAGATTTGAGAGATTCCGTGCGAATATTCACCCGTGGCTTATTGAGGGACTTCTCAAATAACTCCTTAATTTGTTCGCTGCGGGTTTTATTAGTTTTGGGGTCAACAATTTCGGCTGGCTTATCTTTTTCAATGAGAGTCTCATCAAGTTCCGAGTCTACCCGCAAAAACTTAACCTCTGAGTGTTCCCGCTCCAAGAAACTGATAAAATGGGTATCGATAAATGAGTCGAGGAATAGCACTTCTAAACCTTGACTTTTGTGCAGTTCTATGTATGTAGCTTGGGCGGCTTCATCGGTGCAGTAAAAAACCCGGTTTTCGTGGCGGGATTGATTGCGTTCTAGGTATTCACTGAGGGTAGTATAATAGCGTCCCTGTTCATCAGTGCTAAGGGATTTTTCGGTTTTCACTTCTTCCCAAACATCCCCATCTTCGCTTTGGACTTGTACTTCTGGGGTTTGAGCTTCCCCGGACTCAGTGGGGGGTTTATAAGTGCTGCGGAAGATGAGAATCTCTTCTACCTGTTTCTTAAATTTATCGTCATTGAGGGAACCGAACTTGATAAAAGTACCAACATCCTGCCAACAACGGATATATTCTTGGCGATTGTCTCGATATAATTCTTTCAGGCGATCGCCTACTTTTTTGGCGATATAGTCAGCAATTTTGCGGACTGTGCGGTTAGTTTGTAGGGCGCTACGGGAGATATTCAAAGGAATATCGGTGCTGTCAATTACACCCCGCAAAGGCATCAGGAATTTCGGGATAATTTCCTCGCAGTGGTCGCTGACAAAAACCTGATTACAAAATAGTTTAATATTGCCCTGGTTGACATCAACATCAGGCCGCAGTTTGGGGAAGTATAGAATACCGTTAACAATGAAGGGATAGTCAGTGTTCAGGTGAACCCACAGCAGGGGTTCTTCTTGGAAAGGATACAGATAACGATAAAGGTCTAAGTAATCTTCTTTGGTGAGGTTATTGGGAGACTCACGCCAGGGCGCTGTGTGGCGGTTGATGGTTTCGCCGTCCATAATAATGGGGACGGGCATAAAGTCGCAGTAGGTTTTAATCAGTTGCTGAATGCGACTGGTTTCGAGATACTCTAATTCATCATCCATCAAGGTGAGGGTGACGGTGGTCCCACGGGTGGTGCGGGCAGAATCTTCTAATTTGAATTCTGGGGAACCGTCGCAGGTCCAATGGACGGCTTCTGCGCCTTCTTTGTAGGAGAGGGTGTCGATCTCTACTTGTTTGGCTACCATGAATGAGGAGTAAAACCCTAGACCAAAGTGGCCGATGATGGCTTCTCCGTCGGTGGCTTGGTATTTTTGGATAAATTCTTCGGCGCTGGAAAAGGCGACTTGGTTAATATATTTTTTGATCTCGTCGGCGGTGAGACCGATACCAGTATCACTAACAGATAGGGTTTTAGCGTCTTTGTCGATCGCAATGGTAATTTGTGGGTTGCTGATGTCCCCGGAATATTCTCCGGTGCGGGCCACCATTTTTAATTTAGCGATCGCATCTACCGCGTTAGAAACCAATTCCCGCAAGAATACCTCATGATCAGTGTAGAGAGATTTCTTGATAATCGGGAAGATGTTTTCAGTATGGATCGTGATTGTTCCCTGTTCAAGTACGGTCATGGGCGTTATTTCTCAAATATACATAGTTATCATTTCCTGATCTTGGGCGATCGCCATGACATCATGGGCATGGATCACCCCCATGAGATGATTCGGATTTCCGTATATCAACCATGGACAATGGGGAATGGTCCTCTCCCACCGAGAAAGGGAGAAGGCGATCATTTAGGGGTAGGTTTCGCGCTTTACCTGCTCTCCTGGGGGTGAGAAGACTAATCAACCCGCCCTCTGAAAGATGGGGATAATGATGGATTAATTATCATCGCCTGGGCTGTTGACTGCCACTGGTAACATGGTTAACTCACCCTGATTTAATGGGGCTTCTGGTGTCTTCAAGGGATGATCAAAAGTCAGTGTTCCATCTTTCACCTGAATTTGAATAGTATCGCCCGTGACAAACTTCTGCTCTAAAATCAGGTTAGCGATCGGATTTTCCAACTCCCGTTGAATCGCCCGTTTCAGAGGTCTAGCCCCATAAACAGGATCATAACCCACATCAGCCACATGATCAATAGCAGCAGGTGATAAATCCAGAGCAATTTTTTGATCAGCCAAAAGTCTTTGGAGGCGCTGCATTTGAATGGCAACGATATCGCGCAATTCAGCTTTACTGAGGGTGTGGAAGAGGATAATTTCATCTACCCGATTCAAAAATTCGGGTCGGAAATGCGATCGCAAAGCCTGCATAACCAAAGCAGACATTTCCCCATAGCGAGAGTCATCCCCAGCCACCCCCAGAATATACTCACCGCCGATATTGCTAGTCATGACAATTACGGTATTGCGGAAATCCACCAATCGTCCTTGGGAGTCAGTAATTCTGCCATCATCCAATACTTGTAAGAGGATATTAAAGACATCAGGATGAGCTTTTTCCACCTCATCAAATAGAATGACTGAATAGGGATGGCGGCGGACCGCTTCTGATAGTTGTCCGCCTTCGTCATAGCCCACATATCCCGGAGGCGCACCCACCAACCGAGAGACAGCGTGTTTTTCCATATATTCGGACATATCAATGCGAATCATAGCTTCCTCGCTGTCAAAGAGGAACTCCGCCAAAGCCCTAGCCAACTCAGTTTTACCGACCCCTGTGGGTCCCATAAACAGAAACGAACCGATAGGCCGTCCGGGGTCTTTCATCCCCGCCCTAGCGCGGCGAATAGCGGCAGATACAGCTTCCACGGCTTCCTGCTGACCAATTACGCGCCGATGTAAATGGGATTCCAATTGTAATAATTTTTGTCGTTCGGACTCCAACAGGCGATTAACGGGAATCCCCGTCCACTTAGCGACAATGGCAGCAATATCGGCTTCTGTAACCTGCTCTCGCAGCAAGGAAGACCCCTGAGCCTGCAATTTTAACAATTCTGCCTCCCGCGCCTCTCGGTCGTGGTGAAGAGTCTCTAAGCGGCCGTATTTTAACTGAGCTGCTTTATTGAGATCATAAGCGCGTTCGGCTTGTTCAATTTGCACCCGCAGTTTTTCTTCTTCTTCTTTGAGGCGGTTAATAGCTTCGAGGAGTTCCTTTTCACTCTGCCACTGGGACGATAGAGTTTTCTGCTTGTCTTTGAGGGTGTTAATTTCTTGCAGTAGGGATTGGATACGCATATTTAAACCCAGATCAGCAGTTCGATCTTGTTCCCCTGTGCGTGGGGGTGTACTTCTTTGGCTTTCCCCTTCGACGGAGAGTTTTTCCATCTCCAACTGCATGAGGCGACGCTCAATTTGTTCTAACTCCACGGGTTTGGAGGTGATTTCCATTTTCAACTGGGCGGCGGCTTCGTCTACTAGGTCGATCGCCTTATCAGGAAGGAAGCGATCGCTAATATATCGCGCGGACAGCATTGCCGCCGCCACCAATGCGGAATCAGTAATTTTGACCCCGTGATGGCGTTCGTAACGGTCTTTCAACCCCCGCAGGATTGACACGGTATCCTCTGGACTAGGTTGATCAACATAGACCTGTTGAAATCGTCTTTCTAGGGCTGGGTCTTTTTCGATATGCTTACGGTATTCATCAACAGTAGAAGCACCGATACAGCGCAATTCTCCCCGGGCTAACATAGGTTTAAGCAGGTTTCCGGCATCCATTCCCGAACCTCCAGAACCCGATCCTGCCCCCACGACGGTATGTAGTTCGTCGATAAACAGGACTATTTGACCGTCGGAGTGGGTAACTTCCCGCAATACCGATCGCAGTCTTTCTTCAAATTCCCCCCTATATTTGGCTCCTGCGATTAAACTACCCATATCCAGGGAAATCAACTGGCGGTTTTTGAGGGACTCTGGCACATCTCCGTTAACAATGCGTTGGGCTAACCCTTCGGCGATCGCTGTTTTACCGACTCCCGGTTCTCCAATTAACACCGGATTATTTTTGGTTCGTCTGGACAGACAACTAACCACCCGGCGAATTTCTTCATCCCGTCCGATCACCGGGTCTAGTTTCCCTGCCTTAGCCAATTCGGTTAGATCTCGGCCATACTTACTCAGGGCATCATAACTATTTTCCGGGTTCTGGTTGTCAACTTTAGCACTGCCACGCATGGATTTGATGGCTTCTTCCAGTTTCTCCCGGACTGTAGCTTTGGAGTCATTGGTAGGGCGATCGAACCCTGGTCTTCCTGGTCTGGCGCTGGTGGGGTTTCCACTACCCAAAATCCTACGACCGACGCGATCATCTTCTGCTAGGGCAATAATCAGGTGTTCAATAGCAATGTAGCGGTCTTGCCATGCGGACCGCGTCGCTTCAGCGGTATCTAGCATCAATTCTAACCCACGACCTAGGTAGAGATGGTCAATAGTTCCGACTCGGGGTTGCCGTTTGGTGAAGGCTTCTAATTGTTGCTGGACCTGTTCGGGATTAAAACCAGCCCGCCCTAATATATTATTAGCGAGTCCATTTTGTTCTAAGGCGGCGATCGCCACGTGCTCCACTTCTAAATGCTGATTTTGGAAGCGACGAGCAACATCTTGGGATTTTACTATCGCTTCCCAGGCTTTATCTGTAAATTTACTCGGATCGGTCGGTTGCATTGCTTATTTTTATTGACACCAAATAGGGAACGGGGAATTATGACTCTCAAATAGATGTTGCCGATGTATTTTTCTGGGGACCACCAGAGCCGATTGCCCCAAGGATTTTATCCTACTATGGGCAATCGATCACCTTATCCGTTCAGATCTTAACTGTTTACTGCTAACTGTTTACTTGCCTCAGCCGAGCCCTGGGTTCCCAGTTGAATCAATTCAACTTTATACCCGTCCGGGTCTTCCACGAAAGCAATCACTGTTGATCCGTGTTTCATCGGCCCTGGTTCTCGGCTAATTTTACCCCCTGCTGCCCGAATTTGCTCACAGGTGCTATAAATATCATCCACACCGAGGGCAATATGGCCGTAACCGTCCCCCAGGTTGTAGCTATCAACGCCCCAGTTATAGGTCAGTTCAATGACACTATGATCAGCTTCATCCCCATATCCCACAAAGGCTAGGGTAAACTTTCCCCCAGGATAATCTTTCTGTCGCAGCAGCTTCATTCCCAGAATATCACAGTAAAATTTCAGCGACTCATCCAAGTTGCCGACCCGCAGCATTGTGTGTAAAAGTCTCATGAGATTGGTTCTCCTCCTTATGAAGATTAGTCCTTACCTGTTATTTTAAGGAAATCTCCTCAGTTCGTCACTGCCACTAGCCCCCTCTCCCACTACCTAACCATCAACAACCACACAACCGTTTCTTTTCGGGCGATCGCTATCTCTACCCCTTCTCCCCTTCCCCTCTTCTCCTCAAGGCGATCGCCCTTTCACCACTGTTAACAAACCTTTTCGCTTTTCCTTACCACCGACAAACCCCCTAAAATACCATATATATGTCGGCACGGATTCCCATTCTCTAAGTATAGGTCAAGTTCGGGGATTTGTCAAGGAAAAATGGGGGGATTTTTGGGGATTTTTTGGGTTCCCCTAACTGGGGGTACTGGTGGAGGGTCTACGGGAAAGGCGATCGCACTTTATCACTGTGTCAATAATTGAGAGCCGCACCCTGGGACAGCATAGATTTTCCCATGACTTTACCATAGCCTAAATGATTAAATTTTCCTTAAAAATTCATCGGATAACTTCCCAACTGGATTGATAGGATATAATCAAGCTAATCTACTGATAATCAAACCAATTTGGTAGACGGCGTGCTTTTGAGAAACAAGTAGAGAAACAGCGATCGAAGTCGGAACCCTCTTGGGTTATGGGTGGGGGTGAATCAATACCTACCACATCTCCTGCTAACAGCAAAGAAACCAGCGGTTGAATCTATATAAAAAACGTGACTCAGGGTAGAAGTTTAAGGAAATCTTGAGTCGGGTTTGTCGTGTCCGATTTCTCAAGTATACCCATCACCGTGACTGAGGGGACGAATAGACATTAAATACATTTCGTTTCATGGAGAAATTAAAATGCCTGATGAAGCTGTCAACAATATCATCCCAGATGAATTTGAACCTAATGATAGTCTCGAAACCGCGACCGATTTAGGCTTACTATCTGAATGGAATTACTGGTCTAGTCTCAGTATTCATGAGGGAGACTCGGACTGGTTTAAGTTTGCGATCGCAAATCGCGGACAATCTGATGATTATGTATCAATTATTTCCGAGTACGATGACTCCCTAAATTTCTCTCTGTATGATGCTGAGGGAGTCTTGATTGAGACTTCCAGTAGTGATGATGCCGAGAGCATTAGTTGGGAGGGACTAGAAGCCGGAACTTACCATGTTCAGGTTTATGGAGATGAAGGTATTACTAACCCTGACTATAGCCTTGATATCAACGCTCCCTCGTACATAACTATCACCCCAGATAAATTTGAGTCCAACGATAGTCTGGAAACCGCCACCGATTTAGGCTTACTATCTGAATGGAATTACTGGTCTAGTCTCAGTATTCATGAGGGAGACTCCGACTGGTTTAAGTTTGCGATCGCAAATCGCGGAAAATCTGATGATTATGTATCAATTATTTCCGAGTACGATAACCCCCTAAATTTCTCTCTGTATGATGCTGAGGGAGTCTGGATTGAGACTTCCAGTAGTGATGATGCCGAGAGCATTAGTTTGGAGGGACTAAAAGCCGGAACTTACCATATTCAGGTTTATGGAGATGAAGGTATTACTAACCCTGACTATAGCCTTGATATCAACGCTCCCTCGTACATAACTATCACCCCAGATAAATTTGAGTCCAACGATAGTCTGGAAACCGCCACCGATTTAGGCTTACTATCTGAATGGAATTACTGGTCTAGTCTCAGTATTCATGAGGGAGACTCCGACTGGTTTAAGTTTGCGATCGCAAATCGCGGAAAATCTGATGATTATGTATCAATTATTTCCGAGTACGATAACCCCCTAAATTTCTCTCTGTATGATGCTGAGGGAGTCTGGATTGAGACTTCCAGTAGTGATGATGCCGAGAGCATTAGTTTGGAGGGACTAAAAGCCGGAACTTACCATATTCAGGTTTATGGAGATGAAGGTATTACTAACCCTGACTATAGCCTTGATATCAACGCTCCCTCGTACATAACTATCACCCCAGATAAATTTGAGTCCAACGATAGTCTGGAAACCGCCACCGATTTAGGCTTACTATCTGAATGGAATTACTGGTCTAGTCTCAGTATTCATGAGGGAGACTCCGACTGGTTTAAGTTTGCGATCGCTCAAACCGGAAGAGCTTATAATGTCCTATCAATTATTTCCGAGTACGATGACCCCCTAAATTTCTCTCTGTATGATGCTGAGGGAGTCTTGATTAATACTTCCAGTAGTGATGTGAGGAAAGGCATTAGTTTGAAGGGACTAGAAGCCGGAACTTACCATGTTCAGGTTTATGGAGATGAGGGAGTCATTATTCCTTTCTATAGACTTTTTATCGATGCTCCCTCGGAGATGACCCCAGAGGAGATGACCCCAGATCGATTTGAACCCAATGATAGTATCGAAACTGCCACAGATTTAAAATTACAGCCACACGACGATCCCTGTGTGCCTAGTGACTATGGTGATATGGATTACAGTGCTTTCATCTGGAGTGATATGAGTATTCATTCTGGAGATTCGGACTGGTTCAAGTTCGAGATGACTGATACTGGAGGAAATTATGATTATGTTTTCATTGATTCCTCAGTGTCTGGTGACCCCCTAAATTTCTCCCTGTATGATGCTGAAGGAGTCTTGATTAATACTTCCAGTAGTGATGTTTGGAAAGGCATTAGTTTAAAGGGACTTGACGCGGGAACTTATCATGTTCAGGTCTATGGTGAGGACGGAGCAACGAACCATAAATATAATTTGGGTATTAAAGCTATATTATTGGTTTTCCCAGACGAATTTGAGCCCAATGATAGCATCGAAACTGCCACAGATTTAGGCTTGCTATCTAAAGAATGGAATACCTGGTATGGTCTCAGTATTCATACTGAAGACTCAGATTGGTTTAAGTTTGAGATGCCTCAAACCGGAAAAGCTGGTCATTCTGTATCACTTGGTTACTGGTTTGGTAATTACTACAGTCTTAATTTAGCGCTGTATGACGCTGAGGGAGTCTTGATTGAGACTTCCAGTAGTGATGATTGGGAGTATATTAGTTTAGAGGGACTAGAAGCTGGAGCTTATCATGTTCAGGTTTATGCAGACGAGGGAGTCACTAACCCTATCTATGAGCTCACGATCCATGGTCCATCGAGCCCAACACCCGACAAATTTGAACCTAGGGATATTATCGAAGATGAATTTGAACCTAACGATAGCCTGGAAACTGCCACTGATTTAGGCTTATTATCTCAACAGAATTATTGGCATGATCTCAGTATTCATAATGAAGACTCGGACTGGTTCAAATTTGAGATGGCTAAAATCGGAAAAGCTAATCATTGGGTATCAGTTGGTTCTTCATACTCTGTTGACCATCTTAATTTTGCCCTTTATGATGCTGAAGGAGTCTTGATTGAGACTTCCAGTAGTGATGATTCAAATAGGATTAGTTTAGAGGGACTAGAAGCCGGAAATTACCATGTTCAGGTTTATGGAGATGAGGGAGTCACTAATAACTATAGGCTTAATATCAATGTTCCCTTGGCTGAGATTCCAGATAAATTTGAACCCAACGATAGTATTGAAACAGCTACTGATTTAGGATTACAGCCAAGGGATAGTAGCAGTTATTACAACGATTACGGCGATTACGGCGACTACGGGTTTGTGGAATCTCCTTCCACCTGGAGTGGTTTGAGTATTAATTCTGGAGACTCGGACTGGTTCAAGTTCGAGATGACTAATACTGGACAAATACAGGATTATGTTTCGATTCAATCAAACTCTGTTGACCGCCTGAATTTTGACCTTTATGATGCTGAAGGAGTCTTGATTGATGCTTCTAGTAGTGATGTTTGGATTTGGAATGGTATTAGTCTTAGTTTAAACGGACTCGAAGCCGGAACTTATCATGTTCATGTCTATGGTCAGGACAGAGCAATTAACCCTGAATATAGCATCAATATTCAGGCTCCCCTAGAGGCATTCCCAGACAGGTTTGAACCTAACGATAGCATTGAAACTGCGACGGATTTGGGCTTTCTGTCAAAAATTTCTATGTATAATACATGGATTGGTTATTATACAGTACCCCATTCCTGGAGTGGTTTGAGTATTCATTCTGAAGATTCCGACTGGTTCAAGTTTGAGATAGGTGATACCGGAGGAAAGTATAATTATGATTCTGATTATGTTTCAATTCTTGCCTCAGGGTCTGGTGAAAACCTGAATTTTGCCCTGTATGATGCTGAGGAAGTCTTGATTGGGACTGCCAGTAGTGATGTTTGGGGCATTAGTTTAAAAGGACTCGAAGCCGGAACTTATTATGTTCAGGTTTATGGCTCCGACGGAGCGACAAATCATGACTATACTCTGGCTATTGACCCTCCCCGGGCAGCAATCTTAAATGATACGGAACCCGAACCGGAACCAGAACCAGAACCTATTGTTGAGGAACCGGAAACCGAACCCGAACCGGAACCGGAAACGGAAACCGAACCAGAACCTATTGTTGAGGAGCCGGAAACGGAACCAGAACCAGAACCTATTGTTGAGGAACCGGAAACGGAACCAGAACCAGAACCTATTGTTGAGGAACCGGAAACGGAACCAGAACCAGAACCTATTGTTGAGGAACCGGAAACCGAACCTATTGTTGAGGAACCGGAAACCGAACCCGAACCAGAACCTATTGTTGAGGAACCGGAAACCGAACCTATTGTTGAGGAACCGGAAACGGAAACCGAACCAGAACCTATTGTTGAGGAGCCGGAAACCGAACTAGTTGTTGAGGAACCCGAAGTCTTTGAACAACCGATTTTTGTGCCGATTCAATTTCCGAGTTTTCCTTCTGTGAGTTCTCCTGAGGCTTCCGAGGATACGGAAACTGTGAGTGAACCGGAACCCCCAGTCATGGAACCGATTAATTTACTGGTTGATGTGGGTGAGGTGATACCTGCAATACCGGAAGCGCCGCCACTTTCTGCTAATAACTCGATTACTCAACCTTTCCCTAATCAGTGGTTTGGTAGTGATGGGGATGATGTGATTATGGGTAGTGATTCTGATGAAACTTTACTAGGTTTTGAAGGGGATGATTTCCTGGATGCACGCCAGGGAAATAATACCCTATTTGGGGGTCAGGGAAATGATACTTTAGTTGGGGGTTCCGGTCGTGACGCTTTGTTGGGAAATAAGGATGATGATATCCTGTTTGGTGGTAGCTCTGGTGATACTCTCTATGGCGGTCAAGGTCATGATACTCTAGTGGCGGGTGAGGGTAATTCTCTGTTGTTTGGTGATAAGGGGAATGATATCTTGTATGGGGGTTCCGAGGGAATTGATACGTTGAATGGGGGAGAGGGAAATGATACTTTTGTGATGCTTCCCGGTGAGGGTTATACTGTGGTGGCTGATTGGGAGATGAATCAAGATGTGATGGTTTTGTTGGGTAATGCTACTAACTATCGCATAGGGGATTTACCCCTGGGATTTACTAATGCTACTGCTATTTACCAAATTGGCGAGACTGATAAAATTGTCGGTATTATTGAGGGTGTGACGAGTTTGAACTTGGAAGATAGTAGTATCTTTCGGTTTGTGGAGGGGGTCGGGAGTCTGGCTTGAAGTTGCTAAAACTGATTAATAAGTAGACTGGCTGGCTGATTAATTAATGGTGTCGGGGTGGTTCGCTAACTGCTCCGACTTTGACATGGAAAAGTCCCAGAAAAGCGATATATATGTCGGCACGGATTCCCATTCTCTAAGTATAGGTCAAGTTCGGAGATTTGTCAAGGAAAAATGGGGGGATTTTGGGGATTTGTTTGGTTCCCCTAACTGACTGGTGGAGGGTCTACCGTCAAAGGCGATCGCATTTTATCACTGTGTCAATAATTGAGAGCCGCACCCTGGGACAGGATATATTTTGCCATGACTTGACCATAGCCAAAATGATTAAATTTTCATTAAAAAGTAACCCCCTTTACTTGCCAATAAGAGGGAGAGGATATAATCGAGTTAATCCACCTCATATACTTAGTCGAGCCTATATGAAACTAAGATTCAAACCATCACGTAATGTGGCAAGTTACAGCACTTTAGCCATCAGTATTGCTATGGCAATTACCCTAGGGCTACCTGGTGCGGCTTCAGATAACCGCTTCGTTCAACAAGTGCGTCAACAATTGATGCAAGCGGGAGTGGCTTTGGGAATTTCGGGGAGTTATCAGCTTAGTCATGAACCATATTTGGGTGATATTGGTCATAACCAAAAGGATTATCTCTACCTGAACTTAAATTCGGGTTCATCTTACATTCTGGTCGGCGTTTGTGATGAAGATTGTCGAGATATAGACTTATCGCTTTATGATGAAAATAACAATCTGATTGACTCTGATACCGCCCTTGATGACTACCCAATGGTAGAAGTTGACCCCAAATGGAGTGGTCGATTTAAGGTTGAGGTAACCATGGCTAACTGTAATGCTTCAACCTGCTATTACGGGGTGGGGGTTTTTGCTCGGTAATCATCTTAAATGGAAATTATGACTTGGGAAATATATGGGGGTAATTGATGAATTCCCCTTTTTTTGCTGAGGACATTTGTGGGAATGTCGCTAACTGCAATTCCCAATTTTATGGGTAATGACTCGCCTGGGTTTAATTTTAACAGTAGACTTTAATAGTACACTCAAAAAAGCCATATATATGCCGCCACGGATTCCCATTCTCTAAGTATAGGTCAAGTTAGGTTATTTGTCAAGGAAAAATCGGTGAATTTTTGGGGATTGTTTGATTCCCCTAATAGCGGACACTGGAGGAGAGTATACCCCGAAAAACTTGGATGATAGGTCACGGTTGAATTATGTTCTGTGTGGGTGGGGTGTTGTCTGGTGAAAATTTATGGCAGAATCAGGAATTAAGAATATGGACTGGTAATGCGGAAAAAGACAAAATTTCCCTATCTGGTGGGTTCTAAATGGACGGCTACCCAAAAAACTTGGGGATGGCGACATTTTCAGGTGGTTAACCGTAAAAATCAGGGTCAGTTGGTTTTTGCGGAGTTGGTGGCTTCCTGTGACCCGACGGTTAGATTTTGGTTGAATGCTAAACAGCTTAAAGATCGTAATCTGTGGGAACCTGGGTGGCAGTCTACCCAAGAACTTGATGATGGAGATTGATATATGGATTATAGCTATATTCAACAGGCGATCGCTCAATTAGAAGCTGTCACCAGTGAACTAAAGAATATGGTTGATCATGTTCCTCCCGAACAGGCTAAAATTCTACAGGTTAGGGAAGTTGAGGAGAAGATTAGGAATACTCTAGCCCATATAGAGGCGGCGATTAACCCCCCTAGTTTGGAACATTTGCCGCCAGATGTGCTAGAAAGGGCGCAGGCCTTAAAAATTCCCCTGGGAGATGTTGAGGTACAAATGGCGATGGTATCTCATGATTTGTCTCAGGTGATGGCAATTCTGACCGAAATGGAAAACCGCGCCCAAACTATTCGCAGGCGACGAGAATATTTTTTGGTTAGACTTCCTGATATGCCTATTGAAGTTTTGGGGTCGCGGCTTCCGGTGTATACAGCCGCGGATTTTCAAGCGCCCCCTGAACCTGTATCTAAGGAGGTTCGAGATCAACTCAAGGCTAAGTATGGCATCGATCGCTTAATTATGGAGAAATCTGTGCGATCGCGCGCGACCCTCTTTGATCAAATTAAACAGGCGAAACAGACCCTAGAACATCCATCACCCCAAGATGAATAATCAAAATAGACCATAGGTAAATTGGTGGCTATGGTCTTATTGACAACGCTTTTGCCAAAACTGATAAGCTGAATAAGCTAGGGTAACTACTCCGGTTTTAATTGCTGATTCATCTACCTGAAACTTAGGGTGATGTAGGGGATAATTTGGTTGGTCTGGTTGTCCTATTCCTAGGCGAAACATTGCGCCCGGTGCATAATTTAAATACACCGAAAAATCTTCCGCACCCAGAGAAGGTTCCGGGAGAATTTCTACACTTTCATTTCCCCAGGCTTCCCTAACTGAGGCTTCGATTAATTGAGTTAAGGCTGGATCATTCTGCACACTGGGAACACCCCGGCGATAGTTCATTTGATACTTAGCCCCATAGGTTTGACAAACATTAGCTACTATGTTCTCTATCCATGCGGGTAAAGTTTCATAGGTTGATTGATGAAGCGATCGCACTGTTCCCAATAATTTTACCTGATCCGCAATCACATTAGAAGCACGTCCGCCAGTAATTTGACCAATAGTTAATACCACTGGTCTAAGGGGGTTATGAGTGCGACTAATTGCCTGTTGTAGAGTCGTAATTACTTGGGCGGCGATCCAAATTGCATCAATGGCTTCATGGGGACGCGCACCATGTCCAGACTCTCCCAAAATAGTCAATTCTAAATCATCCGCCGCCGCTGTTAATGCCCCTACTCTAATGCCAATACACCCCGCCGTAATAGTCGGAAAAACGTGCAATCCCAAGATAGATATAACGTCATTCATTACCCCATCTTCTACCATCCAAGTGGAACCCCTAGCGATTTCTTCAGCCGGTTGAAATAAGAATCGCACAGCCCCCGGTAGCGAGTCCTGTAGGCGTGATAAAACCATCGCTGTACCTAATCCTACCGTAGTATGTACATCATGCCCACAAGCGTGCATTACGCCGGGATGACGAGAGGCATATTCTAGGTTAGTTAATTCTTGAATAGGGAGGGCATCCATATCAGTACGAATTGCTAACCATTGATGATGGTTACCAGTTCCTTTTAATTCCCCTACTACTCCGGTTTTTCCTACCGCTTCTTGAATGTGCAACCCACAGGAAGATAATACCCCCGCTATATATGCAGAGGTTTGATATTCTTGACCGCTAAGTTCTGGGTGTGCATGAATGTGACGACGAATTTCTACTAAACGGGGATATAGGGAATTGGTGAGGTCTTTGATTTCAGTGAGGATGGAGTTTTGCTGTTTACTCATGGCAATAATAGGCTGATCAGGCAGAGTTTTAACGGTTGGCTAGAATACAACCACTGCGAGGGGGTAATATCAGTTCCAGATGATTCTCTCCCTCTAAATTAAGCCAGCGGGCGGTACAATTTCCATAGACAACTCTTTCAGGTTTAGTGGTGAGTTGGGGAACTGGTATATTAATTGTAGCAGATTCTAAGCTACTATTAACTGTGATGATTAATTCTTCCTGACCTTCCGGGGAATTGGTGGTTAAAATTCTGGCAAAGCTATAAACTAGATCTTGGGCGAAGATAACTTGATAATTCCCGATTCTGAGAGCCGGGTATTTATGGCGGAGGGTGATGAGATTTTTGTGGTATTCTAGTAAGTCTAAATCCCATTTTTCTTGGGGCGGGAAACCACGACGACAATCGGGGTCAAATTCTCCTGGTAAACCGACTTCATCACCATAATATATACTGGGAGCCCCCGGGAAGGTTAATAATAGTAAGGTAGCGAGTTTAACGCTGGCTTGATCTTCCTGAACTATGGTAATTAAACGGGCGACATCGTGGCTATTAAGTAGGTTAAGTTGAGTGAGTTGAATCTCCCAAGGATAGAGGGCGAGAAGTTCCTGGATTTTACTGCTATATTCGGCGGCGGAAAGGGGAGGATAGGGATAATAAGAAGGCGCTTCTACTAATTCTCTACGGACTCTGGATTGGGCTGTAAAGGCGATGGTAGGTCCGGTAAATAGATAGTTCATTACGCCATCAAATTGGCTGCCATCGAGCCACTGACGGGCATCTGTCCACACTTCTCCGACGATATAGGCTTCTGGGTTACAGGCTTTGACACGACTGCGAAATTCTTGCCAAAATCCGGGTGTTTCTATTTCAAAAGGAACGTCTAAACGCCAGCCGTCTATACCAAAGTTAATCCAATATTCGGCGATCGCCATAATATATTCACGCACATCTGGATGCTCATGATTAAATTCCGGTAAAGCCCGGTTATTCATCCAACCGACATAATTGGCGGGTTGACTACCATCATAGGCAGACAGAGGCCAGTTTTCCACCTTAAACCAGTCTAACCAAGGAGAATTAGGGCCGTTTTCTAGGATATCATTAAAGAAGAAAAAGCCTCGACTAGCATGGTTAAAAACCCCATCTAGGACGATTTTAATCTCGCGACTATGGGCAGCATCTATCAATGCTCGCAGGGCTTGATTACCGCCTAAAATTGGGTCAACTTGATAATAGTCATGGGTATGGTAGCGATGGTTACTGGCTGATTGAAATATGGGGGTAAAATAAATCGCATTAATCCCCAAATCTTGCAGATAGTCGAGTTGTTCAATTACCCCCCACAAGTTACCGCCTTTATACCCCTGTAAAGTCGGTGGTTTGTGCCAATCTTCCCACTTAGGATGACTAATAACTGAGGGTCGAGGTAATTTGTTTTGGGCAAAACGGTCAGGAAAAATTTGATAAAATACCGAATGTTTTACCCAGTCTGGAGTGTAAATTGTCATGGTTACGATTTGGAAAACACCAATATATATTTAGGGCGTATCAATTGCTAAGTCACTTATGCAGCCACTTATGAAAATATTTGAACCTAAATATGACGCACGATAACCATAATACCATAGTAGTTAGTGGTCAAATTGTGATCTGGTGGCTCTGAGACTGTGAACATCAGATAAATTTGGGCATAATTGGGCTAGTTGTGCATTGCGGATAGTATCTCCTATCTGCTAGGATTGACACCAGGCCGAACCTCAATGAGAATCACAAGTGTCAAGTCCAGAAGAAACAGCCCTGGTTCCGAAATCATCTGGTAAGGATGCAGGTTTAGCCCCCCTACTCCTCACCGTGGTTGAATTAATCCGCCAGTTGATGGAAGCGCAAGTTATCCGGCGCATGGAAGCTGATACCCTGACAGATGAAGAACTTGACCGCGCGGCGGAAAGTCTGCGTAAATTGGAGGCGCAAGTGTTGGAGCTATGCGAAATTTTTGATATCGACCCAGCAGACTTGAATATCGAACTGTCGGAGTTGGGTTCCCTTCTCCCTAAGTCCGGTGGCTATTACCCAGGGGTCTCCTCGGAAAATCCCTCGATCTTGGAACTTCTCGATCGCCTTCTGAATACGGGTATAGTGGTAGAGGGAAGTGTTGATCTGGGTTTAGCCCAAATTAACCTGATTCATGCCAAGCTGAGATTGGTGCTAACATCAAGGCCCCTATCATAAGGGTCTATTATAGCCTACGGATGACCCAAAGTTCTGCCATGGGCAGGTTTTTGGGGATGGGGTGCTAGTGATAGGTGCTAGACTGCTGATAATTGCTTTTTTATGAGTTACTAATATGAGTTACAGTCTGTATTTGTACGGGATTTTACCTAAAACTAAGCTGAAGTCTTGGCATTTGCAAGGCTTAGATAATCAGCCCGTTTATACTCATGAAATTGATGGGTTTATTTTTCTGTATTCCGAGGCGCAACAGGAACGGTATTTAGCCAGCCGTAGGAATTTGCTAGGTCATGAAAAGGTGTTAGAAGCCATGATGCAGGAGGGATATAGGACGATACTACCTTTGCAATTTGGCTTGATTGTTTCTGATTGGGATGCGGTAGCTAAACAGTTAGTTAATCCTTATCATGAAAGACTGAAAGAACTGTTCGTTAAGTTGGCGGGTAATCGCGAGGTGGGGGTGAAGGTTTTTTGGGATGAAACCGCTGAACTTAATGCTTTAATGGAGGAAAATCAAGACCTGAGAGAAAGACGCGATCGCCTGGAAGGCAAACCCCTCAGTATGGATGAAGTGATTGCTATTGGTAGGGAGATAGAGTCGGAAATTTTAGACCGCAAAAATGAGATTATCACCGCTTTTCAAGATGGCTTAATTCCCTTGGCTTTAGATTATGTAGAAAATGAATCTATGACGGATTTAATGATTTATAACGCCGCCTATTTAATTCCTTGGAATGGTGAAGAAAAGTTTAGTCAGAAGGTGGAGGAAATCGACAATTACTTTCCCAAACGGCTGAGGATTCGCTATAATAATTTTACGGCTCCCTATAATTTCACACAACTTGATTAATGAGAGGATAAATCTATGGTTTTACGATTATTACTCGCCCCTCTGACCGCTCCCCTGGATGGTATTGTATGGATAGGTGAACAAATCTTAGAACGCGCTGAGGCTGAACTAGACGATAAAGACAATTTAAATAAGCGTCTTTTGGCTCTTCAATTAGCCTATGATATGGGCGATATTTCCGAGGAAGATTTCGAGGAACAAGAGGAACAGTTATTACAAGAAATTATCGCCCTAGAAGAGTCTCAGCGACAGTCGGAGTTAGCATCAGATGATGATGAATAATTATCGTTTTTTTTGGGCAACGTGCCCGCGCCCATCTATCGGCTTTTCTTGAGATTAGAAATGTGTAGTGCTTCAGTGATGGTGCGTCAGTCGAGAAGATGATTGTTGAAATCCTAATTTATTCGCTCTGACGCACCCTAGGAGGCTTATAGTTGATACCTGTGAGTCGGGGTCAATGCCTAAGCGTTTTAGCTGTTCGGCGAGACGTTGCGATCGCAATTTTTCCGCCGCTAATTCTTCTTCGGCCCGCCGCGCCCGTTCTTCTGACTCTTGGGCTTGTTGCTGTGCCGCTTCCGCTTGTTGGTGTAACTCTACAGATGTCAAAAAACGACGACCATCGGGATAATACAACTCTAAACCCGTGGGCGGAAATTCAAAGCGAATCTGGAGGCGAGGACTCACCCAACCAGACATTTCCTCAATCATTTCTAACCCACTCTCACCACGCCGCCATCCTGCCAAATCCAAACGTTCCGGGTCATATATATAATATTCTTCCACCCCGCAGGGCTCATAAAACTTAAATTTCCGGTTCATCTGCTCTATAAAACTTAAACAAAACCGGACATAGCCCGATATTGATGTTTATTTCTGGCTTCGTCCGGGACTGTCGGCAGCACCCCGTCCACAAGTGTAATCGTCGGAACCAGGCGATTTGGTATGGTCGAAAGAGAGGTCGCCCCCTCCAACTCCAATTCAAAACCGTGCATGCGAGTTTCCCAGCACACGGCTCCTGATGTGAACACCCTATTATCAGTAGGAACAGGGTTACTACCCCCTGCTTTATGACCTCAACTTTGGGAGCTATATACACCACGTAGTCTTTAAACTCGCTCACGTCATAAGCACTCTTACTTGTCGCAGTCTCTATATCCACACCGTGACTAGTGGGCATATCCCAACCATTACAGTTAGGCATTGGCTTTCAGTCACATCCTTTCCCCTTATGGGCATGCGCTTACACTTTTCACTACTCTACGAGATGTACTCGCAGAGAGCCCAATAGGGGTTTAAACGTTCCGTATATATGGGCATTCCATCTTTAGATTTGTCCTATCCACCGGGGTACATTTAAAGGTCTGTGTAGGTAGTATAGAAAGACTCCTACTTTTCCCCTTACTCTTTTGAGCGCAGCGTGTCAACCTATTTCGCTACTTTATAATGACGATGGTTCAGGCCAGACATTCGGTTTCCCTAATCATGGATGGTTGGCAGTGGTCGCCTATAGTAGTAGGTTCTACATCACGCCTTCCGTTCCCCGCTTCAATCCCAGATTTGTGATTTCTGAAACTGGGGGTGGCTACCGCCTTTACTCTTTCCCATAATCGCCCCAAGTGAGTTATAATACTCCTCCTAGGTAATACTTGGACGGTATATTGCGATTTCTTAAAATGGGATTGACCTTGAGTTCCCTGCCTTGCTTAGAATCACAACTTCCTAAGCGTTGGGACATATATACAGTTAAGGGGTAAACTGGTCGAGTCAGTCTATCTCCCTCTAGGAGGTTATTTCAGGCATTGCAGCCTTATTTCACTCCTAAACGTCTCGCACTTCTAAATTTATACTGGCGTTCAAATCTCTATCAATCTTCAGGCCACAGTTCTGACATTCAAAAGTCCGACGGACTAGGGGCATTTTTTGACGATAACCGCAATTAGAACACAGTTGACTGGATGGATAAAATCTATCGGCAATAATCAACTTTGAACCATAACGTTCTGCCTTGTAACCTAGTTGACGACGGAACTCATAAAATGAAGCATCAGCGATAGAACCCGCCAAACAATGATTTTTCAACATTCCAGACACATTCAAATCCTCAATGACGACTTGGCTGTGGTTTTTAGCCAAAAAAGTAGTTATTTTATGAATCGTGTCACGGCGAATATTAGCTACTCTTTGATGTAGCTTTTGAACTTTTAAGAGACATTTAGCCCGATTTTTTGAGCCTTTGACTTTGCGACTTAAATGGCGTTGTAATCTGGCTAGTTTTTTGGTCGCTGCTTTATAAGCCTTGGGATTAGAGAATTTTGTCCCATCGGAGCAAGTCGCCAAATTGTTAATTCCTAGGTCAACCCCGATTCTCTCTCGGAATTTCGGTGTGATTTCTGGTGTGGTTTCTACAAAAAAGCTCATATACCAGTCACCTGCTTGGCGCGTTATAGTGACTTTCTTAACTAGACTGGGTGGTAGAGCCTCAAATGTAGAAACCCAGCCCACAAAAGGCAGCTTATGGCGAGTTCCTGACAGATTGAATGGCTTTCCGGAATTGTCCAGCGTAAAACTATCATGGTAGCCTTTCTTCTTAAATTTAGGATAACTACTTATTCCCTTGAAGAAGCGCTTAAAGGCATCCCCTAGATTAATGAAGGCATATTGATAAACTTTAGAAGACAATTCAGACATCCAAGGATATTGAGGTTTCACATAATGAGTAAAAACCTTTTTAATGGAGTTGATATTAGGCTTGAGTCCCTCTTCATAAGCTGACCTCCATAAGTGTAATCCCCAATTGAACACAAATCGAGCATACCCCGCGTGTTTGGCCATCAAGGTAGCTTGACGGTCATTGAGTTTTAGTTTTGTCCGGAAAGCTTTGTAAGGGTTATGGTCGAAAGGGAAGTCGCCTTCCCCAACTCCAATTCAAAACCGTGCTTGATACTTTCACATCACACGGCTCCTGATGTGGATACCCCTTTTGACATCGGGAACAGGGTAACGACTCCCTGCTTTTGTGATTTCAACTTTTGGAGCTAAATACAACATCGTAGTGTTTAAACTCGCTTTCGTCGTAAACACTCCTAATTGTCGCAGTCTCTATATCCACACCGTGACTAGTGGGCATATCCTAACCATTACAGTTAGGCATTGGCTTTCAGTCACATCCTTTCCCCTTAAAGGTATACGCTTACACTTTCACTACTCCGCAGGTACATCCTGCCACTTGAGAGCCTAAAAGGGGTTTAAACGTTCCGTTTATACGGGCATTCCATCTTTAGATTTGTCCTCTCCACCGGGGTACTTTTAAAAGTCTGTGTAGGTGATGTCATGATTACCCTACTTTTCCCCTTGCTCTTTTGAACGCAGCGTATCAACCTGTTTCGCTGCTAAATCATTACGATGGTTCAAGCCGGACATTCGGTTTCCCTAATCATGGATGGTTGGCAGTGGTCGCATTTGGTAGTAGGTTCTACTTCACGCCTTCCGTTCCCCGCTTCAATCCTGGGGTTATGATTCCCAAAACTGGGGGTGGCTATCGCCGTTACTCTCAACGCAATTGTTAAGGAATCATTAATATTTCCAGTTGGGCGTTTTGACCTTGAGTTCCCTGCCTTGTTTTGTATATTTCTATACCAAACGTTGGGACATATAAACAGTTATGGGATGGTCAGGGTACGAGTCCCTTATATTTCACCAAGGGGTGAAAGTCCCACTAGGAGGTTATTTCAGGCATTGCAGCCTTATTTGACTCCTAAACGTCTCGCACCATGATTGGATTTTACCATGAAGAATCCGACTTGATGAGTATGTCGTCAGGGAAATTTGGCATGGTCTGGGGTTTGACCGTATACTCATTATTGAGTTGCGAATCTTTGGGGTATTGTACGTTATTGTCCTAAGATGTAAAGCAAATCTTGGATTAAATTCTTGCTCCGCCAAACGATTCCCCGGTGAGAGAATTTCAAACACCACCTGGGGCGCTATATTATCTTCCTCCCACTGTCGATAGGAACCTCGATGACCTTTGGGCCGTCCTATGGCTACCATGGCATCGGGAGCTTGACGGGTTTTATTATCCCCTTCCACGGGATACCAGAGTAAATCTCCCGCCACGAACACATCAGGCCGATGGGCAAACAAAATTTCTAAGTTTTCTTTAATTACCACAATCCACTGGAATTGCTGGGTATTTTCTGCCATCGGCTGTCCGTCACTGTCGGGATAAATTACGGTTGGGGAAACTTGCTGAACCATAGTTATTTTCTCATACTGGATGAGTCGGGCTAATCTGTGAAGCTGTTTTATAGTATAGCAGTTTTCTTTTGAGGGGGTTTCGTGTTACTTTCTCAAGATACGAGGTAAGCTGGAATATTAAGAAAACCGAACCTACAAGGCTACAAGGGTAAGGTGATGATGCGAAAAGACGGGTAGAGCCCCTTGAGTTAATTTGGGCAACCCACCCGCGCCGATCTATCGGCTTTTCTGTGAATTAGAAATTAGATTTATAGATGAGTATAGCGCCCTGGTCGCCCAGTTGTAACTGGGAGTCCTCAGACCAGGTGATATAGCGGATTGGGTTTCCGCTAGGCATTTCCAGAGTTTGGAAACCGGGTGTTTGTGTAGGGTCTGGGAAAATGCGGTTATCCAACAAAACCAAGGTCTCTACATGGGGGGGGAGAACGATCGCCTCTGGTCCCAAATCGCGAGATAAACCCTGTTGTTGGTAGTCAGATAAATATAGGTCTACCAGGCGATAATAGTAATGGCGAGTCAAAACCACGGTGGTTTCGGGGGAAAAGCGATCGCGCACAAACTCGATCCTCTCGCCTATATCGCGGTTAAACACCCGTACATCCTGGGCGGTAGGCATTCCCGCTGGACCGAAGAGGAAAAATAAACCATTTACACAGACGATCGCCGCTGTTACTATCCCCCAACCTGAGAAGACGACAGATTTCTGAAAAGGCTTGGGTATAGTGGCGGATATAGTTGTAAAAAAATCGGGTTTTTGTTTTTCCCAACGGTCTCCTAACCATACAATTGTTAGACCTGCCATCATCATAATTCCTGGCATAATTGTAAAAGTTTGAGACTTGCGGCGCAGATGTACAAATAGAAAATAAAGCATTCCGGGAACCCAAGATAAAGACAGGGTTTGAATGCGTCGATCGCGCCGAATTAGGTGTGCAATAGCTTGGCGATCGCATACCAAAATCCACAACATCGGAATAATGGCTACACCTATTAGGCGGAAATATGCTTTCATAAACACCATTAAATTGTCAAAGATTTTCACCAAAGAATCAGCGTCTCTGCGTTCTGTATGTAGGGGGAGCCATTCCTGTACTAATTGCCAATAATTATCCCAGCCGCCGCTACTTGCAATTAAGGGAATAAACCAAACAGCCACGGCTGCCAATCCCAAACTTACAGCTATAAATACATCGGTTAATTTGAACCTATATCCCGAATTGGGAGACCCAAAACGCCATCCTAAAAATAGGGAAGTCAGGGCTAGGGGCAACATAAAAAATGGGGTACTAGGGCGAATACCTCCGGCTAATCCCATCAATATAGCTAGGGTAAATAGGGCGGGTCTATTTGCGAAACTGGTTAAATAAGCGGCGGCAATAATTAGCACCACCCAGCTAAATTCTAGGGTATGGGAAAAGGCAGTTACACTGTGATACCAAAACAGGGGACTGGTGAGAGTTAGGAGGGCTACAGATAAACCTACTTGATGATTATACCAGCTTTTTGCTAATAGATAAAGGGCGGCTACTGTCACCCCAGATGCGACGATATTAACGGCTACCAGACTCAAGGTAGGGTCATCTAAAAATAGGTGAAAAAATCGCGCCATCCAGATAAAAATGATAAACATTCCTGGCATTTGCGGCTGTGTTTTGCTAACATCAAACTCTAACACTGCCATGGCAAAATGCCCCTCGTCTCCCTGGGGGAATTGGGTATGAAATGGGAGTCTAGTTAGAATGGTTAGAAAAAATAGGACGGTGGCAATTATCCACTTTGGGGAGATGCGATCGCCTTTTTTTAACGGGGGGATGACACCAGAAGTCTTACTCATAAATATTTGGGCAAAATAGTTATCAAATGTATGATATCTTAAAACCGGAGTTTATGTATTATCAATATTACGCTACCTAGGTATTTGCCAAATTACCCAGTTTTCGGCTTGGTCTATCATTTTTCCTTCTAGCTGAGGATGCCAGTCTCGGCGGGTCAGAATATAATCAGCGTCAAAACTTCGGGCTACTGCTATCAATTCTGATGCTGATTTTTGGCGATATTGTTCATCTAAAACGCTGGGTGATTGATGGACGATTCCTGTGATGCTTTGCATCCGTTTTTCCCATTCTATTATACCCCTATCTGTAAACGGAAAACTTTTAAAAGACCAGAGGACCGAACGTTGAGAGTAGAAACGGAATTTTTCATCGGAAGGGGGAACTAAAACTAGGGCATTTGGGGAACTTTGCTGTTGAAAACGCTGGGCTAAAATTTCGACTGGTTGGTGGGGTGTGGCGGTGATTTTTAGCCGATGTGGTATTGACCATATTCCGGTAATTATTAATAGTGATAATATCGAAATTTTTAGGGGTTTTGGTAGTCTACTTTTACAGGCAATAATTGGGTAAGCTAGGGTGAATCCTAAAAATAGGTGATAGTGATAATTTAACACTAAAGTTAATATGAGAAAAAGCACTGAAATATAGTTAATCCATGGAGATTTAATAGCTGGGTGATTTTGTCTAATTAAAAAACCTAAATACATCAGGGCTATGATCACCCCAAAATAGGAACATAGCATAATTGATATTCCTAAAATTAATCCTGTTAATACAGCAATTATCCAGGTTTTTTTGAGTTGTGAACTATAATTTAATGATATTCCTAGGGTGATGGCTACAATTAATAAGACAATCCCACTATTTTTAATTACAGATATGCTAATTAATAAACAGCCTAGGGGGAGATTTCCGGTTCGATATGCTTGTTTCACCCAAAGAGCGATCGCTATTAATCCTAGTAGTTGTATAAAAGGACTGGTGCGCGCTAATTGTAGTTTAGCGAAGGTCGCCACGGGAATCACTTCTACAAAAATATAACCCATAGATAATAATGCTAAACCGACAATTAAGAGGATTTGTAAATTGGTTTTTTGCTCGGCTTTTAATATGGATGAAGTCCGCATCATAATTAACCCAGAAATCACGAAACCGATAAAATTTAACCAACCCCTAGAACCTGTTAAACCAAACTGGGAATAAATTAGATGATGGGGATGGCGAATATAAGCGTATAAATGAATGAATTTTTCCGGGGTAATTATCTGGCTGTCAGTTTCTGATAATAACTTCATAGGAACATATACACAGGCGGCAAAAATTAGCCAAATTATTAATCCGATGATTATCGATTTACTGGATTTATTATCATTAATTTTTTTTATAGCCATAATCGGAATAAATAATATTCCAGGAATAAAACCTATTAAAAATTGCAGTAAAATGGCTAAACCAAATAGGCTATATCCGATAATCCAACGACTGCGAAAACTATAGTAAATCCCCCAAATGGCTAAACCCATAGCTAAGACGGCGGGGATGGGTTCTTGGCGAAATAAATTGGTAAAACCAATAGTTCCATTGGCGGCGGTTAAGCCTAAAAATACCAGAATACTTGGGGATATAGAGTCGGATAGGAAAATTTTGCCGATCGCATATAAACCCAGCATAAAACTGGTAAATGCTATGATATAATAAACCCAGATAATTCCGGCAATACTCAATCCTAACTTAGCCGGAAAAGCTATTAAATGGTAATAAAAAAAACGGGGGTTAAATTCCACCATTTCCTGTACATAAAAATCGCGAGGGTAAAGATGATTATCTACCAGAAAAGCTATGGCTGGTAGTTGATTACGGAGATTAGCTGATCCTAGTTCATAGCCATAAAAAACTAGAGTTGCGCCTATTAATAAAAAAGCGATCGCTCCTAGTTGCCATCCCCGAAGTCTAGGGCTGAGGTTCATAGTACACCTGAGAAATATTATATAAATTTTGGGGCAACTGTGAAATTACCGAGTTATAATAGTATCATGACTTACTCAAACCCTCTTTACCCTCTAACTTGAGAAAAGCCGCCGATCGCTTTGACCGACAGCCCTATGTATATTCCATTCTACAGATTGTAGAATCCCAAGTGTATTGACTACACCAGGATAGTTTTTGCTCCCCAAATTGTCAAAAAAAATGCGATCGGTTGCATTTTAGCGAAAACTTGCATCTTTCCCACTGAAATTGTGCCGATCGCATCAGATACCAACTTAGCTGTAACTCCTACCAGATAAGGGTTAGGGGAGGCTAAGTGGTGATATGTCCATTATGGGTTAATTATACCCCTGGGGATAGAGTCCGGGTCATATATCAAAAATGGTATAATCGCAGATGTAATGTATATCAATTAAGAGGTACTCTCCCCTGATTCCCATTCATGATGATAACCCAACTCAGATTAACCCTTGGGTAACCAAGGTGTTAATTATTATCAATCTGATAGTTTTTGCACTACAATTTCTGGTGATTGTTTCCGAGCCTGAACAAGTAGAAAAAATTATCTATACTGGTGCATTTATACCCTGTCAACTCGCCCAAAGTTGTCCATCTGATATACCAGCAGCAACATTTACTTTTCCAGCTTGGTTGACTCTAATTACCTCGCAATTTATGCACGGTGGTATTGGTCACATTGTGGGAAATATGTTGTTTCTGAGTATTTTTGGCAACAATATTGAAGATTGTTTAGGTCATTTCAAGTTTTTGATTTTCTATATACTATGCGGAATAGCAGCGGCGTTGATTCAAGGGTTTTCCTCCCCTGATTCTATCATACCATTGTTGGGAGCAAGTGGAGCGATCGCCGGAGTTTTAGGAGCCTATTTAATTCGGTTTCCTCGGGCAAAATTATTAGTAATCTTCCCATTTTTCCCATTTATTCCTATTAAACTTCCGGCTTATTTCTTCCTAATTTTATGGTTTGCATTCCAATTTATTGCCGGGAGTTCTACTGCTAATATAGATACAGTTACGGGAGAAGAAGTCGGGGGGGTAGCTTATTGGGCTCATGCGGGAGGGTTTATTTTTGGTATAATTCTTGCGCCGATACTGGGGTTATTTTCCTCAAGAGGAGGTGCAAATAACTAAGATTCCAGAACCCCAATACTTTCAGGAGATACAAACACTTCAACCTGTTGACCTGGCTGGTATCTTTGGAGGTCATCTCGATGCCAATTTTGGACTCTGACCATAACATAACAGTTGGGGGAGAGTTTAACTTTGTAGCGGGTATCAGTACCGATATAAACCCTTTCTTCCAAGAGTCCAGACCAACTGGGAATATGAACAGACTTGGCTGGATATAGAGTAATTTTTTCGGGTCTAATTACTAATGTTACAATTTGTCCGACAGAAAGACTATGTTCGGCGGCAATTTGAATAGGTAGAGATTCATCAACTAACACGGTTTGCTGTTCATTATTAATTTGTATAACCCGTCCGGTGAGGAAGTTACTATCCCCAATAAAATCAGCGACAAATCTAGTTTTTGGATACTCGTAAATTTCGATAGGAGTTCCGACCTGTTGAACCTCTCCCTGGTTCATAATAGCAATGCGATCGGACATAGTTAGGGCTTCTTCTTGGTCGTGGGTAACATAAATAAAAGTAATTCCGATACGTTGCTGCATTTGTTTAAGTTCCAGTTGCATTTGTTTCCGCAATTTCATGTCTAAAGCGCCTAAAGGTTCGTCAAATAATAAAACCTCTGGCTGTTTAACTAGAGACCTAGCTAAGGCGACGCGCTGCTGCTGTCCCCCGGATAGCTGACGAGGATAGCGATCGCGCATTTCGGTTAATTTGACTAACTCCAACACCTGAGAGAGGCGATCGCTAATTTCCGCAGAGGGTAAATTTTCCATCTCCAGTCCAAAGGCGATATTTTGGGCGACAGTCAAATGAGGAAACAAAGCATAATGTTGGAATACAGTATTAACCGGACGGTGAAAGGGAGGTCGCTTACCCATAGCTTGACCGTGAATATAAACTTCTCCGGTGGTAGGTAATTCAAACCCAGCAATCATTCTTAATGTGGTAGTTTTCCCACAGCCAGAAGGTCCGAGGAGGGAGAAAAACTCCCCATCTCGAATCTGTAAATTTAAGTCATTGACTGCTAAAAAATCTCGATGCTTACTCCCCCGAAAGGTCTTAGAAACATTGACGAGTTCAACCGCATGATTCATAGTAGCTAAATTAAGACCCTACACCCAACTTAACCTCTGTCCATGCTTGATCATAAAAGATGGTAGCTTCTCCGACATCTTCCAAATATCTGAGTTTCGCAAAAACTTCGGGAGGGGGATAAATACCAGGATTTGCCAAATTTTCTGGTTTAATCAACTTTTCAGCGATCGCCGTTTTATTAGGGGAACCATAGTTAATAAAATTGGAGATTTTGGCACTAATTTCTGGTTCCATGATAAAATTAATGAATTTCAAAGCCAGATCCGGGTTAGGTGCGCCTGTAGGAATGACCATATTATCCATACCAATAATTGTGCCTTCTTGAGGAATTGCATAACGCAACCTAGGATTTTCTTGCATTACTTGAAAGATATCGCCGCTGTATTCCATAGTCATATCAACTTCACCTTGATTAAGGAGATTTTGACCAGTATCAGGAACAAAGGCGGTGATATGAGAACTATTTTGAATTAAGAAATCCCTAGCGGCAAAAATTTCATTTTGGTTAGTAGTATTAGGATCATAACCCAAATAAATTAATACCGCCCCCATGGTGTGTCGCATATCATCTAATAGGGAAACCCTGGAGGCAAAATTAGGGTCAAATAATTGAGACCAACTGTTAATATTTTCCCCGACTCTATCAATGTTATAACCTATTCCCAAAGTCACCCACTGATAGGGAATACTATATTGATTTCCGGGGTCATAGGGAGGGTTAGCAAACTGCGGGTCGAGATGGATAATATTAGGAATCCTCGCCAAATCGAGAGGTTGTAACATTCCCTGATTAACCATAATTTTTACCATATAATCGGGGGAAAATACCACATCATAACCCGGATTGCCGGCTTGTAGTTTGGCATACATACTTTCCCCACTCTCGTAGGTATCATAGTTAATTTTAACGTTATATTCTCGTTCAAATTGAGCGATCGCCTGTGGGTCAATATAACTTGACCAGTTATAGATATTGAGAACATTCTGTGAACCTGTCCCAGTCAGAGACCCATCAGGACTGGTAGCCGCACAACCCCAAGGCAAAATCACACCCAATACAAACAGTAATATTAACGTTAACAGTCGCTTCATTGTCTAGTCATCTCTCCTAAATTAACCCTAAGATAGCGTCTGAAAAGACTCCACCTGTAAAACCGGACCAATCATCGCCAGAGTCATCACATCTTCGCGAATAATCCCCTGAACGATCGCCTTTTTCCCCGACTGCTGTAACTCCGGGGGTGCATCCTTCAACTCATAGGTTTGTTCAGCACTAACCAGCGCCCAAGTCCCCGTCCCAAAACCTTTTTTTTCCACAACACCTTCAACAGTGATAGTCATATTGAGTCACCCTCCAATGATGTCAAAAACTTGATAGATTCCGAATAATTCCCCTCCACCGACATAGCAGAGGGGAAATAGAAGTCAAGGTGCTAATAGTTAAGCGATCGTCGTTTCCGACTTCAAGGCTAAACTCGCCAAACCGATACATAATAGGGCGTTAATCACCAAGAAACCACGGGCGATCGCACCACTTCCCAGACCCCAAACGGCTGGGGAAATAAAGGCACTGATCACCAAAAAACTAGCCACGCCAATAGTAGTACCGATCGCCAGCCACTTCCATTCTGGATGACCGAGGAATAGTACCACCAAAACCGCCGGAATCAATACACTAGCAAACACAGGATTCAAGATACTGCTACCCTGAATTGCGCCGCCAAGTTCAGGTAAAGAACTACCCATAACCCGCATCGGCCATTGAGGCAAATCAAAGATATACAGACCCCGCAATAAAAATAGACCACTGCTTCCGGCTATCAAACCGCCAGCCATAGACCAACCCCAGCGGAAGGGGAAATAATTGCGGAGGAACCAAGCCAATAAATAGGACCCCAAAACCATGGCAATTTTGGGCAATAAAGCCACCGCACCGCCATCAATCCAGAAACGCGGACTCAGATAACCACTTTCCCGCAGCCAGCGGAAAAAGTCACGGAAGGAAATTTGTCCCCGCAGCGCCACTTGTACAGCACTAGCAGCGTCCAAATGACCAGCGCCAAAATGATTAAAGGGGTCTTCCGCCACTTGACGGGAGGACTCTTTGAGAATGGCTACAATTTCATCAGGGCTATCAACCCCGGTGGCGCGAATTAAAGCTGCCACTCCAGCCACATGGGGGGAAGCCATACTGGTCCCCTGAAAAGCGGCAAAGGTTGAGCCGCCTGTGTCGGGGTTAATGGTTTCCTGGAGAATGCCTCCATCTTCATTGCCGCCTTGGGTCAAGCCGCCGGGGGCAGAAATATCCACACCTGCGCCAAAATTAGAGTAGGGGGTTTTGTTTCCGGTAGAGTCGAGGGCAGAAACTGCTACCACTCTGGGATAACGGGCGGGATAAGCTGCCGCATTTTCTCCAGAGTTACCAGCGGCTGCAATAATTACTACACCCTTGTTATAGGCGTAGTCGATCGCATCTTTCATCAATTGAGTTTCGCCGCCACCACCGAGACTCATGTTAATGACATCAGCGCCATTGTCAGCCGCAAATCTAATCGCCTCTGCAATGTCGGAAATTGTGCCACCACCACCGGCTGAGAGGACTTTTAAGGGCATGATTTTGGCGCGGTGGGCAATACCTGCCACCCCATAGCCATTGTTGGTGGATTGGGCAATAGTTCCGGCTACATGGGTTCCATGTCCGTTATCATCGGAGGCTTCCCGGCGGTTATTCACAAAGTCATAACCGGGGACAAATTCGGTATCTTTTAAATCGGGAACCCGACTGACTCCGGTATCAATGACCGCGACGGTCACCCCTTCTCCTTGGGTTTCTTTCCAGGCTTCCTCTACATTGATGCTGCGTAAATTCCACTGTTTACCGTAGAGGGGGTCGTTGGGAAAGTTATTTGAGTCACCCCAAATAATCGCCCCCACATTCATGGGTTGAGTGTCAATGCTGTAAATAAAGTTAGGTTCGATCGCTTCTGTGTCTTGGCGGAAAGACCTTCTTAGGGATCTGAGTAGATCGCGATCGCCACGAACCACATAAATGTTATCGTCCTTTGAGAATTTACTGTTTAACTGAGGAACTACTTGATACTGATCGGCGATCGTTCTAATGCGATCGGCTATTTCCGTTTGAGTCAAATCTTCCCGAAAATCTAGTACAATCGAATCGAATGTGCCTTGGGTAGCCAAGCCAGTGAAGTTAGACACCGCCCAGCCCAACCCAAGCAGGAATAGGCAAAGTAGTAGAAATCTTTTCATGGGTTTTTGCCATAGTTAACGGCTAATTCGTCCAACGGTCAGTTACCGACCAGACAAATCATCAAATTGGTGACTCTATTGTATCTCGAAGATTCTAAATTCGTATTAAACGCTCAAATCAGATAAATTATGGAACGAGGATTACTGTGGCTTCCCCTGCTGGCTGTGTTTATTGGACTCGCCTGGTCTGGGTGGAATGAATATCAGAAGTTAGAAGCCTATAAGCCGTGGGCCGAAAAATTTGATCAAGCCAAATATGATATCTATGCGGTCTTAGGTCACAGTGGCGACCAACTGACCTGGGGTAAACCCACTCGCCACGGTCCCGTTAACTTACAAACTTTTTCTCTCCGGGATGTTCAGTCAATATGGCTATTGGTGGATCATAAATCTGTCAGCCTCGATCAACTCCCCCAAAAAGGAAAATCCGTCGAGTTAGAATTTATCCTGCAAGATGAACCTGACCCGATCCGTGTTCCCTTTACGCAACTTTCCCTCGCCGCCCAGTGGTGCCAATATTTGCAGGACACTTGGCAGAAAATTAACGCCTAATTTCCCGGCTTCATGATTACTATTCTTTCGGCTGACTATTTCCCTTAGAGAATAGTTTTGCTCTCATAGCCGCCTGGGACTCAACTCTTGACATATCCTGGTCTATTAGTCCGGTGAGGGCTTCCGTTAATTGGGACGGGTCCATAAATATTACTTTGGCATTCTCACTCATGCTAATTTGTTGATTAGCGTCTACGAACTGTTTAGCAATTAAAAACTGTAAAAATTCTCGACTGTTTGGATCTAGCTTCAGCACTTCTGCTAACACTTTAATTGATGCGGCTTTACCTTCTGCTATACTGATATCAGCCTTTTTTTGACTCTCGGCAGCCCTTTGAGCCTCCATGGCTAATTTCACCTTAGCCGGAGGTTCAATGCTTTGTAAATCAACCCGTACTACTTGCACTCCCCAATTTACCGTTTTTTCGGCTAGGCTATGCAGCAGTGCGGTATTAATTTCATTAATAGAGGAAAACATATCCTCCATATTTCTTAATCCCACTTCCGCCCGCAAAGTGGTAGTTACTAAATTAGCGATCGCATCTTCTACTCCCTGAATGTCATAGAAGGATTTTCGCATATCTTGGATTTTCCAAAACACCAAAGCATCAATGGTTAGGGGAACATTATCTTTAGTAATTGCCTCTTGTTTGGGAATATCTAACAGCCTCTCCCGCAAAGTATCATAGTGTACTATTTTTTCAATCACCGGGATCACAAACTGTAAGCCAGGCTTCAGAGTTCGGTTATATTTCCCTAACCGAGCCACTAATGCTTCGTCTCCATCACTGATAATTCTAATTGAAGAATTTACCCCAAATCCAATGCCTAACGAAATCAATAGCGCGAGGATATACTGAGCCATAGAACCTCACATTTATCTGATAATTTTAAAGTTAGTTTAACCTATCCAGTCACACCCTGCCATTGATTATAGCACAATTTTGGCTAACAGTAAATATATCCACTTAACATTTACCATATTTACTGTTAACTTTTAGGTAACTTCTCAAGTCTCTGGTGAGTGAGATGGATAATTTACTGATTTGACTCCGACTCGGTTTCCGGTTCCACCTCAACAGTTTTAGCTGTTTCTGTTAACTGAGCCGCAATATCTTCTTTAATAGCACGGCGATAAAGTTTTCCCTCAAATTTCGCCAATTCCTCACATACCTTTTCTACCCAAGTTTGTTCTACCAAAGCAATTAAAGCAGAACTACCAGGGGTTAAAGACTCCGATAAATCCTTGAGGTCTTCTTGGGGGAAACCCAAATCAATAAAGTGGGTAACTAAAGCCCCAACACCCGCACCGCCAGCAGTCATAGCAATTACGCCTAAAGCACCAATGGGATTAAATAAAGCAATTAATCCAGCGGTGATACCCCCCATAATTGCACCCCCACGCGGGCCAGTGTCTCCGGTTTCACTAATGGAAACTTTGCCTTTTTCATTCTTGACCATGACCGCCGCATTAACAATCAAAATAATGCCAGCGCGCTGCATATCTTTAAGGACTTTCAGAACTTCCTTGGCTTGATTTTTGTCATTATATGCAGCAACAATTAGAGTTGTAGGGGTTTCGATTGAGGTCATGTGATTTGGCTCCTGTAGAAGAGTTAACTAAAATATGACCAACTCTAGCACAATGGAGACAATCACAGTACAATAGTTTCAGCCAAGGAGAGTAAGTGGTAATCTGGGCCTGTTTGACCTGCCCGCCAAATATCTCTAACGGACTCCCCAAATAACGATAACGTTCAATGACACATCTACAAATGGGAACCCTATATATTGTTGGTACTCCCATAGGGAACCTAGATGATATAACATTTCGGGCTTTGCAGACTTTAAAATCCGTGGATCTCATTGCGGCGGAAGATACCCGCCACACGGGGAAATTACTACATCACTTTCAGATTGAAACGCCCCAAATTAGCTACCATCAACATAACCAAAGCCGTCGGCTTCCTGAATTAATCGATCGCCTTAATGGTGGAAGTGCGATCGCTATAGTAACTGATGCGGGAATGCCGGGAATTTCTGACCCCGGTACCGAGTTGGTACAAGCCTGTATCGAAGCTGGTGTTCCTGTAGTTCCCATTCCTGGTGTTAGCGCCTGTTTAACCGCACTGAGTGGGTCGGGACTACCAACCGATCGCTTTGTGTTTGAAGGCTTTTTACCCGCCAAAGGTAAAGACCGCCAAAAACGCCTAGAAGCCTTGCGTTCCCAGTGTCGGACCATGATTTTATATGAGTCTCCCCACCGACTGCGACAGACTTTGAGCGATTTAATCGATATTTTGGGCGACGATCATGGTGTGGTGATCGCGCGGGAATTAACCAAACTCCATGAGGAATTTTGGCGCGGTAGCCTGAGGGGGGCGGCGGAATATTACCAAAACAGGGAAGTCCGAGGAGAATTAACTATTGCGATCGCACCAGTTACACCCACAACCCCCACCCTGTCAGAGGAAGATATCCTCGCGCAATTACAACAGTTACTACAGCAGGGACTGTCGCGATCGCAAGCCAGTCGCCAGTTAGCCGAAAATTTATCACTGTCCCGTCGCCAAATTTATCAACTCGCCCTTACCCTTGCTGACCAATAACACTAAAATGTAAAGTAACGTTAAGACAAAATCCACAAAATATCATGGTACTATTCGGATTCGGCAAGAAAAAATCTCTCCCTAAGCCAGAAGAAGCCCTTCCTGGACGCGATCGAGTCATGTCAGTTCCTGATCGCCACTATATCAATGGGAACCCCCTTAAACCCCCTTTTCCCGAAGGCATGGAACAAGCCGTTTTTGGTTTGGGCTGCTTTTGGGGCGCTGAACGGAAATTCTGGCAACAGCAGGGCGTGTTTAGCACCGCTGTAGGCTATGCGGGAGGATATACCAAAAATCCCACCTATGAAGAGGTTTGCAGCGGTATGACTGGTCATACAGAAGTGGTATTGGTGGTATTTGACCCCAAAGTGATCAGTTATACTGATTTACTCAAACTCTTCTGGGAAAGCCATAACCCCACCCAGGGAATGCGCCAGGGTAATGATACCGGAACTCAATATCGATCCGCTATTTATACCTATTCAGACGAACAACAACGCCTAGCTTTGGCTTCTCGCGATCGCTATCAACAAGCACTCTCCGCCGCGAGTTACGGTGAGATTACCACAGAAATTGCTCCCGCCCAGGAATTCTATTATGCTGAAGCCTATCATCAGCAATACCTAGGCAAAAATCCCAATGGTTATTGTGGTTTAGGTGGCACTGGTGTGGGATGTCCCGCTATGACCGAAACTTCCGTTTAATCCCCTGAATTTCCTACGGTGCGTCCGACTCAAACATCAGTCTGACGCACTATTTATTTGCCTCCCTCAATTATCCATGATTTTGATTGCCTATCCAATGGCTGATTTCCTGTTGAATATGCTTAACTTCTGCTTCCTGTAGTTGCTGTCCGATACGGTAGGTGCGACGGCGAGAAAATACAAAAAATAACGGTTCTTGAGTCACAATTTCTAAGCTGTGGTGAAAATTGCCTTCGCTATCCTGTAGACATAAAGGATTAATTTCTTGGATATAAGAAAGTTTCCCCCTCTGGCGGCGAGTGAAAGCCGAGGAATGCCAGCATATTTCATAGGTGCTACTATCAAAGTTTAGGCTAATTCTCTCGAAATATTTTTCCCCAGATGTCAGGATAGCTACTAGAAATATCAGACTGACCGGCATAGCTAAAATTAACCCAATTAATGGCAGTGCCGCGATCACCTCTAATAAAAATAGGGCGATTTTTCCGGTGGGTATCGGTAGCTTTTCCAAGATTATTAAAGTGATGATTATCGATACAAATACCCCCGACTTAACTAGAATATTCAGATTATTTAACTTTTCCTTAGTCGTGGCTACTAACCATTTGGCTGTGTGGCGCATAGGGCGAATAAATTGCAGGGAAAACCGACAGGGAATTTGAATTGTCAATTTATCATCAGTTTGGGATAAGTTGATATTTGACTCTGTGGCGGGTGCAATTAATGCCCGAAAATTGAGTTTTTGTAACTCTAATAATGCGTCATCAGCACTAGGAAAACGGTTTTCTGGTAGGGGTTCTGTCAGACATTCTAACCAGGTGATTAAACGGATATCTGTTTTGGGGGGAATGCGATCGCGAAATTTTACCCTAAAACTTTCTTGGGGAAAATCAGCCGGAGGACAACCTGTTAATAAATGTACTAACGTCATCCCTAACGCATAAAGGTCAGAAGCCGTCGTTGACTGACCGCCAAATTGTTCAATGGGTGTATAACCTAAAGTTCCCACCACCGTAAAAGTCGCGCCAGGGGTGGGAAATTGAATCTGTACCGAACCAAAATCAATTAAATATATGCGGTTATCTTCACCCCAAATTAAGTTACTTGGTTTAATGTCTCGGTGCAAAATTGGCGGCGCAAATTGATGTAAATAACTGAGAATTTCTAAAACTTCTGTCGCGATCCACAAAACTTCTGGACGACTAAAAGTGTATCCAGATTCTAGTTTTTGCTTCAGGGAAACACCGGGTAAATATTCTGTGACTAAACCAAACCATAAATTCTGGTCATCAACCGAGAAATAATCCCGGTAACGCACTAGACGAGGATGGTCGAGTCGTTGGAGAACTTCTGCTTCCCTTTCTAGGAGTTTCACATCATCCCATTGCATACCATTTCCCATGGCTAATAGTTTAATTACCACGCGATCGCGCCTTTGGAGATCTCGCCCTAACCAGGTTTGGCGGACTGGGTTACTGTTTAGGGATTCCCGGAGTTGAAAGCGATCGGCTAGAATAGTCTCAGTTGATAACATTGATACATAATCTTCAAACAGGGTGCTATAACTATTCTGCCATAAATGTAGATATTTGTGCTTCCCAAATCTAGTCTCATCAAGTAAACTACACCATTTGACCTGTTATAATTATCCTAGGGCGAAATTATAGTCAAATCCTCCTTAACCATTCATGCTTACTACTACAAATACAAAGGAGTTCATATCATGCTACAAGCCAAACCCAGATTTCAAAGTTTTGACGAATATTTATCTTATCATGATACTTCCGAAAAACTCTATGAATTATTTAACGGAAAACTCATAGAAATGCCCCCAGAATCAGGTTTAAATATACAAATTGCTAATCGTCTGTTTTTGGTTTTTGCTTTGATGATAGGAACAGATAGAGTCCGAGGTCAAGGATTAGAATTAGAAGTGAGAGGCGAACCCAAAAATCGTTATCCAGATTTAACCATTATTAGACCAGAACATATTGAGCAACTCTCCCAACGTAATACCATTCGCCTGTCGATGTTACCACCTTTATTAGCCATAGAAGTCGTGAGTCCTGGAGAGTTACAAAGAGACAGAGACTATGTAGCCAAAAGAATACAATATCAAGATTTATCCATTCCCGAATATTGGATAGTTGACCCCCAAACTCAAACCATCCTAGTTTTAGAAATCACCGAAACTGGCTACACAGAAATCGGAGTTTTTGCGGGAGATAATTTAATCATATCACCCCAATTTAGACAGCTTGATTTAACAGCATATCAAGTGTTTAATCCCGGTTATTAATTAACCCTATTAGTTAAAGGAGTTCATCTCATGCTAGAAGCCAAGCCCAGATTTCAAAGTTTCGATGAATATTTATCTGATCATGATGCTTCCGAAAAATTCTATGAATTATTCAACGGAGAACTCATAGAAATGCCTCCAGAATCAGGTTTAAATATTGAAATAGCCACATTTTTACTAATTCAATTTGCTGCTATTGTCGGCTATCGTCGCGTCCGAGGTCAAGGATTAGAATTAGAAGTGAGAGGTGAACCCAAAAATCGTTATCCAGATTTAACCATTATTCGACCAGAACATATTGAGCAACTCTCCCAACGTAATACCATTCGCCTGTCGATGTTACCACCTTTATTAGTCATAGAAGTAGTGAGTCCTGGAGAGTTACAAAGAGACAGAGACTATGTAGCCAAAAGAATACAATATCAAGATTTATCCATTCCCGAATATTGGATAGTTGACCCCCAAACTCAAACCATCCTAGTTTTAGAAATCACCGAAACTGGCTACACAGAAATCGGAGTTTTTGCGGGAGATAATTTAATCATATCACCCCAATTTAGACACATTGATTTAACAGCATCTCAAGTGTTTAATCCCGGTTCTTAATTAACCATAGGTAAGTCCTGGCGGGGCTAAAAACCTGTTAATAATTTAGCCCCAAGGTACTCAGGATAACTTAAAGATACTTTTTCAACAGTAACTGAAGCTGTTGTTTTCGAGGTTGTGGTACTTTTGCTAAAGGAGTAAGAATGGCATATTTTAAGGCAGAATGTGCCTCCGACTCTGGCATATTTTGAGAGAGTCGTTTAACGGTTTCCTGAATTACTTTTTGGGCATTAACTGCATTATGCTTGAGGTTATCAATCACTAAATCAACGGTAACATGATCATGGTCGGGATGCCAACAATCATAGTCAGTTACTAAGGCTAATGTAGCATAGGCTATTTCAGCTTCCCGTGCGAGTTTGGCTTCTGTTAAATTAGTCATACCAATTACAGTCCCCCCCCAACTTCGATACAAATTAGACTCAGCTTGGGTGGAAAAAGCGGGTCCTTCCATACAAATATAAGTTCCGCCTCTGTGTAGGGTTACTTCTGGTAAATTCAAAGCGGATATAGCATCACCGACCACAGCAGCCAACTGGTTACAAACCGGATGACCAAAACCAATATGGGCGACAATTCCATCCCCAAAAAAAGTCGAAATTCTGGTTTTTGTCCGGTCAATAAATTGGTCAGGAATTACCATATCTAAAGGCTTAACCTCAGCTTTCAGAGAACCGACAGCGGAGGCGGAAATAATATATTCGACTCCCAAACTTTTCATGGCGTAAATATTCGCCCGATAAGGTAACTCACTGGGAAGAAGTTTATGATCTCGTCCATGACGCGCCAGAAAAGCTACCCTCATCCCTTCTAAGGTTCCTAAAATAATCAGATCAGAGGGAGACCCAAAGGGTGTCTCAACTAGGACTTCTTCTAAGTCGGTGAGGGCTTCCATTTGATAAAGACCACTGCCGCCAATAATGCCAATTTTAGCCTGGGTCATAATTGCATTCCCTATTGATGATATTACTCAAGATATTGTAGCGGAACTTGTTTAAGATTATCTGAAACTTGCCAATTTTGGGGGAGTCCTATCGCCACCAACTCTTAACAATTAATAATCAGAGGTTTGCTGATTACACCAACTTGCGATATAATACTATTAGTCTCTCTCGGTGATTAGAAAATCATTAAAACCATGGCTATAGCAGCTTGATTTAACCTATCTATAGGGATTTAATAGTAAACTACCGCCCCATTCTGATGATGTCGATCGCCTATCAAAACGCCAATATTGTTGATAATTGTTAAAAAAAGTTTGTCCCAAAATTCCATCAACTTCTAACATATCCAAAACGGAGGGAGAGGACAAAATCACGGCCTCTAAATTTGTTAGTTTATGGGTTCCTAATTCCACGGTGGCGAGGGTTGATAGGGTCGCCGCCTCTAACCCACAAAATCCCAAAACCTGGACAGGACTACGGGATGCTGGATCGATTTCCAAGCGATCGGCTAAATCTTCGGAAATAAAGATAGTATCAGCCCCGGTATCCAACATAAAAGTAAACGACCCCCGATCAGCGATCGCCACCTCTGCTAACATGACCCCCAAACGACTTTTTAAAGGTATCGCCGCCGCCGATAAATGTGGGGGAAGAGGAGAGGGTGACAAAAGCTGAAGCTGTCTAGTTTCAGGATTTACGATCAGATCAAATTCCGCCAAAACATCCATTCCCAACACCCCAGATAAGCCATCAGGAATTGTCTTATTAGCAAATTCCAAAACCTGTAAATCCATCACCTGTGCTTCCCCCATTTTCAGAGTAGGAAGAAGATGTAAAGTTGCATCCATCTCTGGACAATCATCACCCGCTACTGCTGACTTAACGCGATCGCCTGAAATTTCCTCTCCCACCAATCCCAAATCGGCGACTAAGGGACTTCCCACCATAGTAGTAGAAGCGCCCGTATCAAACAAAAAGCCCCCCCTACTTTCCCCGATTTCCACATCAACCGCAAACACCTGACTACCCTCAATCGGATGCAGAGAAACCTGGCTTTCTCCCGTAGTTTGAGGACGGGGTAAATTCAGCCCTTCCAACTGGACGATCGCCCTTAAATCCCACCCAGATTTTAACGACGGGAACACCGCCCCCACCGCCCCCACCGCCACAGTAGCAGTAGTTAAACCCACTATACATATTACCCCCAAACCATCCCATAATTTACCCATTTACCATCTCACTCAACCTTTTTTTAGAAACTTATTCTTACTTAATTATTGCCGATTAAGCACCATAAAGCATCTCATAGCAACTATCAGACATCTCAAAATTAGCCGTCACATTTTGCACATCATCCAAATCATCCAAAGCATTCATTAACTTCATGAGCGATCGGGCTTTTTCCACATCATCAATCTCCACAATATTGCTAGGAATCCAACGCAATTCGGCTTCCACCACCCGAAACCCAAAATCATCTAAAACCTGATTCAAATGTTCCAAATTTTCCACCACTGTAAACACTTCCACCCCATCAGTATCATCAACAGGAGTCAACTCGTAGGACTCAGCCTCCCCTTCCACAGAAGCCTCTAACAACTTCTCCTCATCAATAGGACCCGCCAAAGTTACAACCCCCTTTTGTTCAAACATCCAACTCACACAACCCGTTTCCCCCAGGTTTCCCCCATTCTTAGTAAAAGCCGATCGCAGATCCGCCGCCGTCCGGTTCCGGTTATCCGTTAATCCCTCAATTAAAACCGCCACGCCACCGATACCATAACCCTCATATCGGATAGACTCCAACTGCGACCCCTCCGAAAAAGTACCGGAGCCTTTAGCGATCGCCCTTTCGATATTTTCATTAGGAATACCCGCCGCCTTCGCCTTCTCAATAGCTGTTCTTAACTGAAAATTTCCCCCCGGATCAGCACCTTGTCGCGCCGCCACAATAATTTCCCGAGAAATTTTCGTAAAAACCTTACCTTTAACCGCATCAACCCTAGCTTTCTGGCGTTTAATATTCGCCCATTTACTGTGTCCAGCCATACCTAATCAACAATTTTTGCAAATCTCAAAAAACTCAGTATTAATTAAAACGGATATCCTCTTCAGTGTCATTAAGATGGGAAGTATCCCCATTAAGTTCCATCACCCATTCTCCTTGTTTATGCACTAATTTAACCAAACAGCATAAACTCGCATGAATATCCGTTTCCTGTAGGGTAGGAATTAGCCCCATTGCGGTCCCTAACACTGATGCACCATGTCCTATTAATAATAAGTTATCATCTGGATAAGCCGCCACCAGACGCTGTACCACCTCTTTAGTACGCATCAAACATTCCTCCCAAGTTTCTGGATACTTCGGTGTTCCCATGGGGTAAGTGGTATCAATGGGCGGAAATTTAGCCCTCAGAGTTTCCAGCGGGAGAATTTCCGGGCTTTCCTTCATCCATTCAGGATTTAGCCATTCTCCCAGTCCCCAATCTAATTTTATGGGTAGGTCTAGGGTTTTGGCGATCGCCTCCGCAGTTTGAACCGTCCGCAGAAATGGTGATGAGAAAATTTGGGTGATTCCTTCCCCCACCAGTCGTCTAGCTAATTGTTTAGCCTGAACCAAGCCGTCCGGGGACAGATGAGGGTCATAACGACGTTCTGCGGTATTAAACCATTCAGGATTGACAAAATCAATCCGGTTTCCGTGTCTAGCGATCCAAACGGTTTGAGTCATGATTAGGGTAGTAATGTCAAAAAAACTTCCCCTATCATACCGATTTTCGTCCACCTGACAACCTTAGCCAACTTAGTGGCGATCGTACACCATCCACAGGATTGGGAAATTAGCGCTAATATTTACTACAGGGGTTCCCTGTTCTTACCCAGTCTCATAATTATTCTCTAAAAGCCGTGCTAAATAACTCTTTCAGCCGTAAACGTACTTATATATTAGGTTTTTTTATCGGTTTAATAATCGCGGTATTACTCGCTATTTTTTCCGCACATCCAGCCCATAGCCAAGATAGGTTTGGTATTAATTTAGACTCTAAAACCGCTCCCGTCATCCTCGATGGACGACTCATACTCAAAGTTAGTAATGCTGAAGGATATCCGGCGGATTTTCGGGCTAATCTCATTCAATCTAAAATACTAGAAGCCGCTCGTTCACCTATCCCCATACAAGTCACGCTTAGGAATGATGATATTTTACCAACTCTCTGGCTAAATGATGGATATTTATTGACTGTTACCGAACGAGATACCGACGCGGGTAATGATGTTCTCGAACAAGCACAAATCTGGCAACGTCAAATTCAGTTGGCTATTAATCGCGGTCAAAGAGAGCGCACCAGCGAGTTTCTCAGAACCGCCTTATTCCGTTCCCTCACTATTTTACTCTTAGCCCTATTTATTCATTGGATTTTAGGGAAAATTTGGAAAGATTATTTCCGCAGTTTTTGGGCATCATTTTTGCCCCAATCTCAATTATCACCAGAAGACCAAAAAAAGTATAATCATAGTGTTGAAATCTTTATTAATTTGACTCTCGGTAGTGTCAGATTGGGCTTATGGCTGGCTATTATTATTTATATAGCTAATCAATTTCCCCTAACTAGACAATGGAGTTATCAAATTCGGGGAACTCTCCTGGCTACCTTGACTTCCGATATTATTAACCTAGACAATAAATCTTACTCCCTCCCCGATTTATTGGTTTTATTACTCCTATTATGGGCATTGGTTTTTGGGGCAAAATTATTGGCTGATGTTCTGCGATCGCGTATTTTAGAAGCCACCGGAATTGGTCGAGGCGCTCAGGAAGTCATCGCCGTAATAGTCAGATATTCCTTAATCTCTATTGGTACTATTGTTCTCCTCCAAGTTTGGGGTTTAAACCTTAGTTCTCTCACCATCCTAGCTAGTGCATTTGGTGTCGGGATTGGTTTTGGGTTCCAGGATATCGCCAAAAATTTCGGTAGTGGTTTAGTCTTATTATTCGAGCGACCAATTCAAATTGGAGACTTTATTGAAGTCGGAGAATATCAAGGAACCGTTGAAAGGGTCGGCGCTCGTAGTACCGTCATTAAAACCTTAGATAGAGTGTCTATTATTGTTCCTAACTCCCGTTTTTTAGAATCCGAATTAATTAACTGGGATCATGATAATTCCCTCTCCGGTTTACGACTTCCCCTTGGGGTCGCTTACGGTTCCGATGTAGAATTGGTGCGAAAAAGCCTCCTAGATGTCGCCCAAGCAAATTCTGATGTATTAACCATTCCTTCCCCCCAAGTTTTATTTAAAGGTTTTGGCGACAGTTCCCTAGATTTTGAACTGCGGGTTTGGACTCGCTATCCCAACCGCCAAGTTATCATTAAAAGCGATTTATACTATCAAATTGACGCGATCTTCCGACAACACCATATTGAAATTCCCTTTCCTCAGCGGGATCTACATATTCGAGGTCAGGTTCCCCTCGAGTTATCCCCAGAGTTGGAAGCATTTATCAAAAAAATCCTAGCGACCAAAAACCAATAGTCAGATCAAATCCCCTTCATATCACCCCCCACCAGGAGTTGATGACCCGTGTCCCCTTTCTATTTCCGATTCTGACCCATCAGATCACCAGACTCTGCCACCGGGTCTCATCCCTAGTCCCTTCTAGTCCCTTAAAGATTGCTCAAATTTTTTCCCAAACAATCTTGACAAACTAAAATTTTTATGACAGTATAGTTAAAGTCAAGTCAAATGCGGGTATAGCTCAGTGGTAGAGCGTCACCTTGCCAAGGTGAATGTCGCGCGTTCGAATCGCGTTACCCGCTTTCAAAGACCATAACCCAACTATATCCGTAGGAGTAGTTCCCAGTCTCGCATCATGTCTGTTGACCACAGCCATTTGGACCCTAGGGCATGAGGTTTAAACGCTTCCGGTGCTTCTGAAAGCACCTTATCTCTAAATTTACGCGCCTTACTCCACTCTATCGCCTGTTGATCAGCACTTAGGGACTCAGCCGATTTCATTAATACCAATCCCAAACCTGCATAGGCATTTAACACATCCATATTCTCCAGCGTCGAACCATCCACATGATCTAAGCTATCCCTGTCTTCGCCCACGTCTGTCTCCTTAGTGCGAACATCTCCGCCAGTCAAAGCCCATGTTCCTTTATTCACTGATGCTAATTGATCGTTAAAAGAACTTCCCTCCCAGCTTAAAATCGGCTCTGCTAACTCCAAACTACGATACCAAGTTTGATAAGCCCGTCGTAAATCACCCGACCTATAGTAAGCAAATCCTAACGCTGTGTTATATTCCCGGGAATTTGGCTCCCCATCAACTGCTCTCACCCAAAATCGACGCACATCATCCAGACTATAATCAGCATTACCCCTCTCAATAGATTGCCAAGCTAAACGTCCCCGTAAAAAATTGATAGCAGGTTCGTCTTCATACTGAAACGGAACCACAGACAAAGCTGCACGAGCTTCAGCTAGCGCCCCACGATTTAATAACTCTTCCGTAGCCTGCACCCCTGCTTCCAAATTAGCCCGATCAAACTGTTCGATCGCAATTCCTGAAACTTTGTCAGTGGTAGCATCTTCCAAACCTGTGGCTAACGTTTCTGAAGAATTGATATTATTGCTGATTGTTTGATTAACCCTTAACGGATAGCCCAACATATCATTAATGCGATCGCGGAAAATCCACACCCCGAAACTGATCGGTAATAAAATCATCACCAGCAGCAGTCCTAACACACCACTGAGCTGGCGTTGGGAACCTCTGGGACTATCAGACTCCTGAACCCGCCTTTGATCATCCCTTGCCTCACCATCATAGCTTCGGGACACTGTCTGCGAACCAGAACCACTATTTTTCTGATTAACACCAACTATTCCAGGTGTCATAAGTTGTTGGAGAGTATCCCCAATAAATCCCAAATCTTCCCCATTTCCTTCTAAGTCTAAAGTCTCATCAAAACTCTCATCATCCAGCAAGTCCTCAGTGTCTGCTAATTCCCAAAGGTTTGTATAGTTAGCCTCAGACATATCTGGACTACTCCCTTGTATATCCTCCCGGTAGTTACCTGAATCAGCCCTAGGATTTGGTGTTAAGATGCCATCAAACTCATGGTGTAAGTACAATACAGGTAATGCCCAATAGATTTGATTGGAACCATAGGCAGAAATTAGCCCCTGTCTAGCCCGACTTAAACTTAAATCTATTGGTAATCCTTGATTGAGTTGGCGGTACAACAGGCGCGTTAGCGTCAAAGCTACCTCATCAGGAATGCGTTCAGCCATCGCTAACACCCCGGGAACTCCTCGCCGCACTAATGCTTCTGCCAGGTTAAGTTCTGCTTGATCATTAGCATCCGCTAGGGGATTATTATAAGCACCTCTACAGGAGTTTAATACCGCTAGAAGTACACCATTATTTACCAGCAGTCCCGCTAAATCATCCCCACTGATGGTTTCACTTAATCCTGTACGACCGTTCACCAAATATAAAGCGCCACCCGTCGAGGTATAGCTGCTGTGTCCAGCATAATGAAATATCTGATATTGACCCTGTTCTAAGGCTTGGGTGATTTGATGACGATCAGGCTGTTCTAATATCGTAATCTCAATGGCACTATGGTATCCCCCATTATCACTCAATTCCGGCTGTAGTTCCTCTTTCAGGTGTAGAGCCTCTTGTTTCAGTTGTAAACTATTTAGGTCATTGGGGGCGGCGATCGCCATTAAAATTCTTAAAGGTTGGTTAGGTTTCCCAGAATGTCTGGGTAGGCGTAGTCGGCTTTCTGGTTGGTAGCGAGAAAAAAAGACATCACATCCCGTAGCCAGCGGTCTTCCCCCTTCGTGGAGGACTTCCCAGGGTAGGCTATTGAGCCGTTTTCCTTTCAAACCTAATCGCAACTGTAAAGGTTTCTGTCGATTACAGGCGATCGCTTGGGCGCTCGCCCAACTGTCCCGCAGCCTCCCTTGGAAGAGACTGTTATAAAGTTCTTGACCCAGTTCTACTAAACTCAAAGACCGCGACCCATTGGCTAAAACTAGCCCCCCCTTAGCATCTCCCCGCATAGCTAATGATGAACCCTCCAGCACTTCCAATAGAGGATCTTTCATTAAATAACGGGTATATTGTAGCCATTCTTCCACTGGCCACTTTACCTGTTCCTCCGCCAACGGGACACCGGATGGCACTTTCGGTGTTCTTTCCGTCCGTACCAAATATTCATCATCCCCCACTGGGGTAACAGAAATCAGAAACTCCTGGGTCATTGGTCTCCGTCTCAGAGTTAGGTCAGTTCGAGAGCGTTTTTAACTTCACTTAAATATATATCCCCTCCATTTTACAACGGGGATCCGGGGATTAGTCAGTCATCGCCTACTTAGTAATGACTTCAACAACTAACGATTTGCTCCCAAGTTTCTCGAATTTCCAGCCGATCACCCCTCAAACCCAGATCTTCTTCTATATATATAGTCGCAGTGATCATATAGCAGTGAGCCACCTCTATATATTAAGTCACCCGTCCCATAATATGGCCCCTTATCATGTGGCCCTTACATCCGAGACTATCAGACAACCACCCTAGCCCCACTTCCCCGCGTTCATAGTTATCCGCTCCGCCACCTTCAACTCTCCCGGATTTCTAAAAATTTTTTTCAGGGAAAACCCTTGTGTAGTGGGGTTTTTGGGGTATCACTCAAAAAAAGTCAAAATTTTTTGGGAAAAAGGGTTGACAAACCTAGTTAGGTAATATACATTGGTAAATGCGCTCGAAGGGGAGGCAACGAACCGGAACGCGCCCGAACCTAGAAAAACTAATAGTTTGAAAGCTTAATGACCACCCCAGGTCAATGAATTTATCGGCTACTACTCAGGTTTACCTGAGAGTTAGCCACAGTATAAGCCAGGAGTTCAGAAAAAGCAAGCTGAACTCGTGAAATCCAAAAAATCGGTCTTAGTGCCGACAACACGGAGAGTTTGATCCTGGCTCAGGATGAACGCTGGCGGTCTGCTTAACACATGCAAGTCGAACGGGCTCTTCGGAGCTAGTGGCGGACGGGTGAGTAACACGTGAGAATCTGGCTCCCGGTCGGGGACAACAGAGGGAAACTTCTGCTAATCCCGGATGAGCCGAAAGGTAAAAGATTTATCGTCGGGAGATGAGCTCGCGTCTGATTAGCTAGTTGGTGAGGTAAAGGCTCACCAAGGCGACGATCAGTAGCTGGTCTGAGAGGATGATCAGCCACACTGGGACTGAGACACGGCCCAGACTCCTACGGGAGGCAGCAGTGGGGAATTTTCCGCAATGGGCGCAAGCCTGACGGAGCAAGACCGCGTGGGGGAGGAAGGCTCTTGGGTTGTAAACCCCTTTTCTCAAGGAAGAACACAATGACGGTACTTGAGGAATAAGCCTCGGCTAACTCCGTGCCAGCAGCCGCGGTAATACGGAGGAGGCAAGCGTTATCCGGAATGATTGGGCGTAAAGCGTCCGTAGGTGGCTGTTCAAGTCTGCTGTCAAAGACAGTGGCTTAACTACTGAAAGGCAGTGGAAACTGAACAGCTAGAGTGCGGTAGGGGCAGAGGGAATTCCCGGTGTAGCGGTGAAATGCGTAGATATCGGGAAGAACACCGGTGGCGAAAGCGCTCTGCTGGGCCGCAACTGACACTGAGGGACGAAAGCTAGGGGAGCGAATGGGATTAGATACCCCAGTAGTCCTAGCCGTAAACGATGGAAACTAGGTGTAGCCTGTATCGACCCGGGCTGTGCCGAAGCTAACGCGTTAAGTTTCCCGCCTGGGGAGTACGCACGCAAGTGTGAAACTCAAAGGAATTGACGGGGGCCCGCACAAGCGGTGGAGTATGTGGTTTAATTCGATGCAACGCGAAGAACCTTACCAGGGCTTGACATGTCCGGAATCTTGGTGAAAGCCGAGAGTGCCTTCGGGAGCCGGAACACAGGTGGTGCATGGCTGTCGTCAGCTCGTGTCGTGAGATGTTGGGTTAAGTCCCGCAACGAGCGCAACCCTCGTCCTTAGTTGCCATCATTTAGTTGGGCACTTTAGGGAGACTGCCGGTGACAAACCGGAGGAAGGTGGGGATGACGTCAAGTCATCATGCCCCTTACGTCCTGGGCTACACACGTACTACAATGGGGGGGACAAAGGGTAGCCAAGACGCGAGTCTGAGCCAATCCCGTAAACCTCTCCTCAGTTCAGATTGCAGGCTGCAACTCGCCTGCATGAAGGAGGAATCGCTAGTAATCGCAGGTCAGCATACTGCGGTGAATCCGTTCCCGGGCCTTGTACACACCGCCCGTCACACCATGGAAGTTAGCCACGCCCGAAGTCGTTACTCTAACCGTTCGCGGAGGAGGATGCCGAAGGCAGGGCTGATGACTGGGGTGAAGTCGTAACAAGGTAGCCGTACCGGAAGGTGTGGCTGGATCACCTCCTTTTTAGGGAGACCTACTTCAGGATATCGTGCCTTAACAACTATAGCCGTGTCTTGAGGTCATCCTTAGGTCGGATGGGGCGGTCAGAGAGCTTTCAAACTTTAGGGTTCGTGTTATGGGCTATTAGCTCAGGTGGTTAGAGCGCACCCCTGATAAGGGTGAGGTCCCTGGTTCAAGTCCAGGATGGCTCACATCCACCCCAAACTGGGGGTATAGCTCAGTTGGTAGAGCGCTGCCTTTGCACGGCAGAAGTCAGCGGTTCGAGTCCGCTTACCTCCACTCTCCTTTAATTAGGTGCTAGTTGGGGTGAGATCGGATTTCCTCTGATAGTCAATTTATCACTGTACAGCTCCTAAGTCTGTAGATGTTAATCTAGGACTAGATAGCTGGACATCTGTTCCAGTCAGAACCTTGAAAACTGCATAGAGAAAAGCATAATGGTGTAGGAAAACGTCGTAAAGACAATTCCAATGTAGGTCAAGCTACAAAGGGCTAACGGTGGATTCCTAGGCACACAGAGGCGATGAAGGACGTGGCGACCCACGAAAGGCTTCGGGGAGCTGGAAGCAAGCTTTGAGCCGAAGATGTCCGAATGGGGCAACCCAGAAACAGCTCGCTGAATCCATAGGCGAGTATGAGCGAACCCGGTGAACTGAAACATCTTAGTAGCCGGAGGAAGAGAAAGCAATAGCGATTTCCCAAGTAGTGGTGAGCGAACGGGAAACAGCCTAAACCAATGGGATTTCCCGTTGGGGTTGTGGGACAGTCATCAGAGACCGCCGAGGCTAGACGAAGCAGTTGAATACTGCACCAGAGAAGGTGAAAGTCCTGTAGTCGAAAGCCAAAACGGCTCGACTGTATCCCGAGTAGCACGGAGCCCGTGAAATTCCGTGTGAATCCGCCTCGACCACGAGGTAAGGCTAAATACTCCTGTGTGACCGATAGAGAACCAGTACCGTGAGGGAAAGGTGAAAAGAACCCCGGAAGGGGAGTGAAATAGAACCTGAAACCGTTAGCCTACAAGCAGTGGGAGGACGATTTAACGTCTGACCGCGTGCCTGTTGAAGCATGAGCCGGCGAGTTACAAGTTATGGCAGGTTAAGACCCAATAGGTTGAAGCCCAAGCGAAAGCGAGTCTGAATAGGGCGTTACGTCATGATTTGTAGACCCGAACCCGGGTGATCTAACCATGTCCAGGATGAAGCTTGGGTAAAACCAAGTGGAGGTCCGAACCGACCGATGTTGAAAAATCGGCGGATGAGGTGTGGTTAGGGGTGAAATGCCAATCGAACCCGGAGCTAGCTGGTTCTCCCCGAAATGCGTTGAGGCGCAGCGGTTGAGGTTTAAACCTGGGGGTAAAGCACTGTTTCGGTGCGGGCTGCGAGAGCGGTACTCAAATCGAGACAAACTCTGAATACCAGGGGTACACTCAACCAGTGAGACGGTGGGGGATAAGCTTCATCGTCAAGAGGGAAACAGCCCAGACCACCAGCTAAGGTCCCCAAATCACTACTAAGTGATAAAGGAGGTGGGAGTGCCCAGACAACCAGGAGGTTTGCCTAGAAGCAGCCATCCTTAAAAGAGTGCGTAATAGCTCACTGGTCAAGCGCTCCTGCGCCGAAAATGAACGGGGCTAAGTAGTGTACCGAAGCTGTGGAATAGGCAACTATTGGTAGGGGAGCGTTCTGTAGTAGTGTGAAGCACTAGCGGCAAGCAGGTGTGGACGAATCAGAAGTGAGAATGTCGGCTTAAGTAGCGAAAATGTGGGTGAGAATCCCACACCCCGAAACCCTAAGGGTTCCTCCGGACGGCTCGTCCGCGGAGGGTTAGTCAGGACCTAAGGCGAGGCTGAAAAGCGTAGTCGATGGACAACGGGTTAACATTCCCGTACCGTTTGCAGTTGATGAAGGGGGACGAAGTAGGTGTTCGTCATCCGGATGTTGGTTACCGGTGCAAGTGTTCGAGGTGTTGAGGTCTGGTGAAAACAGACTGAGCTGAGGCACGAGTCCGACCCGCTACGGCGGGGAAGTGATAGTCATCAGGCTTCCTAGAAAAGCCCTATACATCTTAAACTGTAAATGCCTGTACCCGAAACCGACACAGGTGGGGTGGTTGAGAATACTAAGGGGCGCGAGATAACTCTCTCTAAGGAACTCGGCAAAATGGCTCCGTAACTTCGGGAGAAGGAGTGCCTGCCGAAAGGTAGGTGGCACTGAAGAGGCCCAGGCGACTGTTTACCAAAAACACAGGTCTCCGCTAAGTCGCAAGACGATGTATGGGGGCTGACGCCTGCCCAGTGCCGGAAGGTTAAGGAAGTCGGTTAGGAGTAATCTGAAGCTGATGACCGAAGCCCCGGTGAACGGCGGCCGTAACTATAACGGTCCTAAGGTAGCGAAATTCCTTGTCGGGTAAGTTCCGACCCGCACGAAAGGCGTAACGATCTGGGCGCTGTCTCGGAGAGAGACTCGGCGAAATAGAATTGTCTGTGAAGATACGGACTACCTGCACCCGGACAGAAAGACCCTATGAAGCTTTACTGTAGCCTGGAATTGGGTTCGGGCTTCGCTTGCGCAGGATAGGTGGGAGGCTGTGAAGAATTCCTTGTGGGGGATTCTGAGCCATCGGTGAGATACCACTCTGGCGAGGCTAGAATTCTAACCTTTTCCCGTTATCCGGGAAAGAGACAGTTTCAGGGGGGCAGTTTGACTGGGGCGGTCGCCTCCTAAATGGTAACGGAGGCGCGCAAGGGTTCCCTCAGGCTGGTTGGAAATCAGCCGTAGAGTGCAAAGGCATAAGGGAGCTTGACTGCAAGACCTACAAGTCGAGCAGGGACGAAAGTCGGCCTTAGTGATCCGACGGTGCTGCGTGGAAAGGCCGTCGCTCAACGGATAAAAGTTACTCTAGGGATAACAGGCTGATCTCCCCCAAGAGTTCACATCGACGGGGAGGTTTGGCACCTCGATGTCGGCTCATCGCAACCTGGGGCGGTAGTACGTCCCAAGGGTTGGGCTGTTCGCCCATTAAAGCGGTACGTGAGCTGGGTTCAGAACGTCGTGAGACAGTTCGGTCCATATCCGGTGCAGGCGTAAGAGCATTGAGAGGAGCCTTCCCTAGTACGAGAGGACCGGGAAGGACGCACCGCTGGTGTACCTGTTATCGTGCCAACGGTAAACGCAGGGTAGCCATGTGCGGAGCGGATAACCGCTGAAAGCATCTAAGTGGGAAGCCCACCTCAAGATGAGTGCTCTCACTGGGTTAGCCAGGTAAGGTCACGGGAAGATTACCCGTTAATAGATGTCAGGTGGAAGTCCAGTAATGGATGTAGCCGAGGCACACTAACAGACCGAGGGCTTGACCTCTTTTACACTCGCTTTTTCTCTATGCAGCCTTTAGGGTTTGGTTTCTACACTACAATTTAATATGATGACTCTGCCTCTTTCTTCATTTGATTGAGGCTTTGTTTTTTATTGGCATCAAAGTGTCGGCTTAATACAAGCCGACTTCATATTAAATCGTCACAGGAGACTCAACATAAATATTCGGTTCTTGCATATTGTACTTAATGCCATACCGCTTGAGTCTTTCCGTCAAACTTTGATTAGTTGATGCTAGTAAACTCTTACGCAGTGAAATGGCATTTTCACTAGAACCTAAAATAAAGAATGTCACCCTAGCGCGAAGATTACCCGTTTCTCCATAATTAAATAGCGAAATCTGGGTGCTTCCGGGGTCTATACCAAATACTGAATCGGTACATTCTTTAATGGCTTGTTCTACTAAAGCCTGTTCGCGATCGTCAAGTTGAGTGATAAAATCCAGATATAGTAAAACCATCACTTTTTTACCACGACTGATATTTTCGATCGCCAGCCTCATTAAATTAGAGTTGGGAATAATTGCCAAGGTTCCCTTAGCCGCAATCCGAATTTTAGTAGACCGTAACCCAATAGATTCTACTCTCCCATAAATACCCTCAAGATCATCACCACGTTTTGGCAGTCGGATGTATTCTCCACGGACAAACGGACGATCTAAACGTAAAACTATTGTGCCTAAAATCTGTTCTAAGGTACTTTGGGCAGCAAATGCTACCGCTAAACCACTTACTGAAGCCCCTGCTACTAATGCACCTAGGGGCAGTTGTTGACTTTGGGCAAATGCTACGGCTGCTGTAAATCCAATTAAAACATTGGCAATGGTTTCAAATACCAAAAAAGTCTCGTCAACTTCCATGCCATATTTTCGGATAATCGGAATACCATAAATCCGCACCAATTGCCTAAATAACCGGGAGGCTAACCAGGCTATACTAGCAATTAGGGCTAGACTAACAAAGGGGCGAATAAAACGATATAAAGCCCGATTTTCTTCTAACCAAATCATTGACATAGAAATCAGAGTAAAAATGCCAACCATCCTAAAAGGTTGTTGGATCGGTCGCACAAAGTTCTCGGAAATTTCTTTGCCATTTATAGGTATAGCCCGCCTAATAATATATTGTATGAGGCTAGGGGTGTATTTTCCTATTAAGCAAGATATCAATACAAAGATTATGAAAATCAGCGGCTTAGGAATAGAATATTCCTGAATAATATCAAAAATTGCGGCATCAGGATCAATGGGGTTCCACATGGTATTTAGCGTTTTAACTGTAATTAGACTGTGATGGGTGAATCAACGTAAATATTTTGATCGTCGATATCAAAGGCGATTCCGTATTGCTGTAAATTCATGCTAATGTCTTGACTTGCTAGGTCTAGCATCTGACGGCGCAGTTCTAAGTTATTACGATTTGCACCTAATATAAAGAAGGTTACTTGGGCTTGAGTTTTGTTTTCTCCGGTGATTTGCTGTAAATTCTTAAAGCTAACATCGGTGCCTCTAGGGTCAATACCAAAGGTGTTTTTAGTGCTTTCTAAAATTACTTGACGGATGAGAGCTTGTTCATCAGAGTCAATGGCAGAATGAAAGGTTAATCCTAGGATTGATATAATTTTTCTGGCTCCGGTATAGTTTTCTATACTGAGTTGAGTTAGGGAACTATTAGGGACTATAACTATGGTTCCTTTTCCTGATGTGCGAATTTTGGTCGATCGCAATCCCAAAGATTCTACCCGCCCGAAAGTCCCATCAGGTAAACCGATATAATCATCAACGACAAACGGGCGATCCAGATACAGAACAATTCCCCCTAGAATTTGGCTGAGGGTATTTTGAGCTGCAAAAGCGACAGCCAAACCACCTACCCCTAAACTAGCAATTAATCCGACAATATTAATTTGGTGAGTCTGAGCAAATACAACAATTGCGACTAGAATAATTACGCAGTTGGCTAGAATTTTGCCTACCAATAAAAACTCACTGTTAATATTGCGACCTTGTTTTGAGGCTACGTCAATAATATATAAGTCAAAAAATCTCTTAAATATTTGAGAAGCCAACCAACTGAGCAGAATAGTTAGGGATAAACTGATGATAACTTCTAGGAAACCCAGATAAATTATGAAGGGAGAATTAAGCCATAAAATTTCAATGATTACCAACAATACAGCCACAGCGGCAGGGATTTTATAAGATGATAAAATCTTGGAATAACTAGATATGCGTTCTTCAGGAATAAACTTAGCGATCGCCATTCGCCATAGTTTCGCTAGTAGCCATAAACCGCCCAAAGCCGAGATTAACCCCAACAGTAGTAATGCCAATTTCAGGATGGGATTAAACCCCAAAATGATCGCATCTGATGTTGTTTCAACCATAAACCATTCAACTCTCAACCATAACCAGGACTCGTTGAGAAGATATCAAGGCATCCATTAGTGGTGAATGTGTGTATCAGACATCGCCATCACCAGTTAACCCGTTAACCCGCAATCCTTTACCAGAACCAGACTCAACCAGAGTACCTGATCTAATTATAAAGGGCGATCGCACCTAGTGGCATCCATCTCCAGGCATAAATTCTTCTCAGCACCATCTGCCCAAGCTACAATATGCTAAGATAAAGAATTGTGTAAATTTAACCAACCGTAAAATTCTCAACTATGGCTCTGACACAACAAGATAAGCAAAAAATCATGGCCGAGCATCAAGCTCACGAAACAGACACCGGATCTTCCGATCTACAGGTAGCCATGCTCACCGAAAGAATTAACCGACTCAGCCAACACCTCAAAGCCAATAAGCATGATCACGCTTCCCGTCGTGGTCTTCTCCAGATTATCGGACGCAGAAAAAGATTATTAGCCTATATTAATAAACAGGATCAGCAACGCTATCGCGAACTGATCACCCGTTTGGGAATCCGGGGCTAAATCCGATAGCAGATTTACCCGCTCATACTAAATTCCTGTCAACCCACCCACAGCACTCACAATCTACCATGTCCTCCGATCGCACCCGCCAACCACTTCCCTTTGAACCGAAAAAAACCCGCAAAAAGCAGGCTGAAAGTAGCAAACCAGCCGCCTCAGACCAGGGAAAATCGGATAAATCGGCTTCGCCCAAGGTAGCTAAAACCCCAAAAACTAGCCGCACATCGGACACCTCTGCGCCGCGCCGTCAACCTAGACGGGAAGATATGACTATTCCGGAAGTAGTCAGTCAGCGGATGGTGTCCCGGATGGTGGTTTTATCCGGTATTCCTCTGTTAATGGCTATATCTACCTTTGTGGGCAGTTATTTTATTGTCACCAATGAGATATTCCCCCTACCCAACACAGCAGTCTTGCTGGTGAGTCTGGGGTGCTTTGGCTTGAGTGTGGTGGGTCTTAGCTACGGAGTTCTCTCGGCTTCCTGGGACGAAAACCTAAGTGGGAGTTTCCTCGGCTGGCAGGAATTTAAGATCAACCTAGGGCGGGCGATAGAGGCTTGGAAAGAAAGTCGCCAGCCAAGTTCACCCAAAAATTAAAAAAGCCTACAGGAATTCCCTTACCCGAAAAGGTAGGGGATGAAAAGAATTTAAAGCGTAAACAACAGCAACTATCCCGAAAGCAGAAAGGGTCTAATAGCCTTAATAAAGCCGGAACGAAGAAAGTCGCTAGAGTTTACGGTAAAATCACTAACTGTCGTGAGGATTTTATACACAAGCGATCGCGTAGGATAGTAGGCGAAAACCAAGTCATTGTGACGGAGAATCTAAATGTCAAAGACATGATGAAAAACCACTGTCTGGCTGACCTTGAAAAAGTGGGATGGGGAATGTTTATGACTATGCTTAAATACGCGGAAAATGATGGTTAAAGTTTATCAAGAAGTTGATAGGTTTTTCCTTCAGATAAAACTTGTGATGTGGGCTTAAATCAGGTGGGTAGTTTACGGCTTGACATCAGGGAATAGACTTGTGAAAATTGCCAAACCAAACAGGATAGAGATATTCACTGAGCGATTTCTCTCAGAGATGAGGGGCTACGAGTTTTTACCTGTGGGACGCGGGGCAAAGCTGATCGTCAGACTGTTGGTGATTAGAGGGGGATTCACTGGTAATAACCAGATATTTCGGGAAATATTTTTCTAAGTATGGTAGTCTATTGAGTAGAGAGTTAAGCAATAGCCAAAGATGGTTTGCTGAAGCATCAAGTAGCTGACTATAGCTATATTGTAGTGAGCAGTTGAATAGACCACCAGAATGGACTCAACAATAGCGCTTTTAACCTAACTGTTAAAGGCTCTTAGAGTGACACATCATCTGGCGTGATTACTTCACTTCAGATGGTGCCCTACTCAGAAACTTCCGGCTCTGGCCAGATTTTTCGGGGTTAAATGTATCTGTAAGTCATAGTAGTAGAGGACCAAAGACATCTACTACTGTGCTGGTCTCTGGGTAAGAATCCGGCGCTGTATGCTTGCGTAGCGCGTAGGGACAGTTGACATTAGGTCTGTACCCTTTATTAGCCACTCAAAAATGGTGGCTGCGACAATTTTGTGAGGTTTACATGATTATTGTAATGAAAGTTGGCTCTCCAGAAGCCGAAATCGAACGTCTTAGTGATGAACTCCGCAGCGGTTGGGGTTTAACACCAGAAAAAATCGTCGGAAAACATAAAGTTGTAATTGGGCTAGTAGGAGAAACAGCAGGTCTTGATCCCCTACAACTCCGGGAAATTAGCCCATTTATTGAACAGGTGTTACGAGTCGAAAAACCCTACAAACGTGCTAGTCGGGAATTTCGTCACGGCGAGTCCAGTGATGTAGCTGTTACCACTCCCAGTGGAATAGTTCACTTTGGCGAAAATCGTCCCCTAGTGGTGGTGGCGGGTCCCTGTTCGGTAGAAAATGAACAAATGATCGTGGAGACGGCGCTGCGGGTAAAAGCTGCTGGGGCGAAGTTCTTACGCGGTGGCGCATTTAAACCTCGCACGTCTCCATACGCTTTCCAAGGTCATGGAGAAAGCGCTCTGAACCTTTTAGCTGCTGCGCGTGAAGCGTCAGGACTGGGAGTGATTACAGAGTTAATGGACGCAGACGACTTAGAAAAGTTGTCTGAGGTGGCGGATGTGATCCAAATTGGCGCTCGTAATATGCAGAATTTCTCGCTGCTGAAAAAAATAGGGGCTCAGGATAAACCAGTATTGCTGAAGCGGGGTATGTCTGCGACTATTGAAGAATGGCTAATGGCCGCAGAATATATCTTAGCGGCGGGTAACCCGAATGTGATTCTGTGTGAACGGGGAATCCGCACTTTCGATCGCCAATATACCCGCAATACCCTTGATTTGTCGGTAATTCCGGTATTGCGATCGCTCACTCACTTACCAATTATGATTGACCCGAGCCACGGCACGGGATTTGCGGAGCACGTTCCATCTATGGCTAGAGCGGCGATCGCCGCCGGGACAGACTCCCTGATGATCGAAGTTCACCCCAACCCAGCCAAAGCCATGTCAGATGGTCCTCAATCCCTGACTCCGGCAGATTTTGATCAACTAATGCAAGACCTATCGGTTATCGGTAAATCGGTTAATCGCTGGTCGGAGGAGTCAGTTGCAGTCCCCGCCTAGTCTAATAAAGGTTTAACGACCATATAAGTCTCAAATGCACGGGTTAAGGCTCGTGCATTATTGATTAGTCTCTATGGGAGGAATCACTATTTTTAATCAGCATATCCACCTGATGGGTGACATTTTTAAGTAGCTGGTACAGCAGAGGCAAATTTTCCGATGAGAGATTAGCGGAATTACAATGTCCTTGCAAGTCATTAAGTTTCCTTTGCAATTGTTGAGCCAGACGCAAAGCATCCAAACTCAATTTTGATAGTTGTTGCTGTTGATAAAACTTTAAAGCCGCTCCTCGTAATACCTGTAAATTAGCTTCCTCGCCATAATTCCCAGGAACCAATCGCAGCCGCAACAGCAGATGAGTATTATAATAAATCCGCTCAATTTCTATCTGTTTGGGTTGGGAAATTGGTAGCATAGGCAGTTTCACCAACCGCTTTAACTCATTAATCACCCATTGAAACTGCGATGGTTCTAAATTATCAATAACAGACTTGAGAATACCATTTTGGCTCCATAAAATCCGTCCTTTGGATTCTTGCCTCTCAAAATACAGTCGGCCAATACCCTCCAACAACACCCTAGCTAGTAACTCTTCCAACAACTTTGGTGGTGGTAACTGAGACAGTTGCTCTATGGGACTACTCAGATATTCGGGACGAAGATCCAGCTTAGGTAACATTTCATTAATCTTTGAAGCTGGAGGTTGTTTAGCCCTTGGCAGTTTTGGGGAATCTGGCGGCGATGTTTCCCCGGAGGTTAATGGTTCATCGGGAGGGGTAGGAGAGTTATCTAAAGGAGTTTTTTCGGTGGTGGGTTTTTCGCTATGGTACAAATAAGCAGTCAGAATAGAGCGATGGCTCTCAGCCGAAATCTGCTGACTCACAACAGAGCAATTTAGATATGCTAGGATCTGGTGGGCATAATTTAGGGCTAATTCATCATCAGGATCGACCATACCTAAATGCAGGGTATTATCCTTGAGAGATATGGGCAGAATCCGGTGATGCAGACAGACTTCAAAAGGCAAAACACTATCAACCAATGGGAAAATCTGTCCAGCATCTAAATATTCCTTTTCGCCTGTTTCAGAATTTGTTAACATGAGCCAATGAAAAACTTAATTTGACAATAGTAACTATCTGTGTTTGCCTGAAAATTTAACTTAAACCGGCAATTATTAATTGTTCTAGTGTGTTGATTTACTGTGTCACGGTTTTTAGTGTCAGGTACAAAACTTGACGGGATTTGATATTTATTAGCATACCCATACCCCAATCATAGCACGCTCGGCGATCGCCATTTTCTTGTTTAAACCCCTAGGTAAGTTATTGAGAGTTATGTTCAGAACATTTCTGTCACCGGCCCTCAGTCCCATGATATTACTATCATTATTATCAATACTACTGCCTTATAGTAGTATGGCTGCCACTACTACCCCAGGAGTAGATGTGGCAAAAACGGGAATTTCCCCAAAATTTGCCACGGCCTATCATGTCAGCGATTGGCTACAATATTCTCCTAGTCAACTAGAATTAGTTATTCGCTTAGGAGAACGTCGGGTTTATGTCATGAACAACGCGCGTGTTGTAACTAGCTATCCCATAGCCATTGGTAGAGACGGATGGGAAACCCCCATCGGCCACTATCAGGTTATTCAAATGATCGAAGAACCAATCTGGGAACATCCTCTAAATGGAGATATTATCCCCCCAGGTCCAGATAACCCCCTTGGTAGTCACTGGATTGGGTTTTGGACTGATGGCACTAACTACATAGGTTTTCATGGCACCCCCAATGAAGAAACCGTCGGACAAGCCGTTTCCCATGGTTGCGTTCGTATGTTTAACCGGGATGTGTTAGCACTATTTAACAAAGTGCAACTGGGAACTCCCGTCATTGTTGAACCCTAGATTGAGATGAGGATTGGTCATCTATGGAAAAAAATCCCAGGAGACTCTAATATGTCTCCTGTTTTCGCGCTCAGTAGAAAATCGACACCTAATGCGACTAAAATAGACAAATTGCCCGAAATCCTCGAATGCTAACTCAGAAAACCCCTAAACCCCTCCGTTGGCAGCGCAGCAAATACTCACCCCTCACCCGACAGATTGATGTTTTTTCTGCCGCTGGGACGTTTCTGTTCTATTTGTGGTGGGATCGGCTTTGGGGAAATAATGCCTCTGCCACTAAACAAAAGCGGGCAAAATGGTTAATTCAAACCATGCTTGACCTGGGGCCAACATTTATTAAAATTGGACAAGCCCTTTCCACCCGTGCTGATATTCTGCCCTTAGAATATGTGGCGGAGTTAGAAAAACTCCAGGATAAAGTACCTCCTTTTAGTGCCGATCGCGCTGTAGCTATTATTGAGTCAGAATTGGGTAACTCTTTATTTAGCCTTTATCGTGAGTTTAATGAGCGTCCCTTAGCCGCCGCCAGTCTCGGACAAGTTCACCGGGCTAAATTGCATACAGGAGAACAGGTCATAGTTAAGGTTCAACGCCCAGGACTTAAAGAACTTTTTGATCTGGATATGCAAGCCGTCCGTCGTGTGATGCGCTTCTGTCAACGTTCTTTTGCTTGGGCAAGACTCTATGATCTCGATGCTATATATAATGAATTTTTCATGATTTTATATCAAGAAATTGATTATATTAAGGAAGGCAAAAATGCCGATAGATTTCGAGATAATTTTGAGAATTATTCGGGAATTATGGTTCCTAAAGTTTACTGGGAATATACCACCCATAAAGTTTTAACTCTGGAATATTTACCGGGGATTAAGGTTGATGACCGGAAAACTCTACAAGCCTGCGGTGTTGATATTAAACGAGTTAATCAATTAGGGATTTGTTGCTATCTTAAACAGATTTTACAGGATGGCTTTTTTCAAGCAGACCCCCACCCCGGAAATATTGCTGTTAGTTCTAATGGTAGTCTGATTTTCTACGATTTCGGGATGATGGCTGAAATCAAGGCTTTGGCTAAGGATCAGATGATCCGCAGCTTTTTTGCAGTGATGCGAAAAGATGTGGATGTGGTGATTGATACTCTGATTGATATTGGTTTAGTTGAACCGATGTCTGATATGACTCCGGTGCGGCGCTTGATCAGGTTTTTGTTAGATGAATTTACGGAAAAACCTATTGATTTTCAAGCCTTTAATGTGATTAAAGATGAACTTTATATAATGTTTGAACAGCAGCCTTTTCGCCTACCTGCTGAGATGACATTTTTACTCAAATCTTTAACTACTTTAGACGGAGTAGCCCGCGCCCTAGACCCTGAATATAATTTGGTAGACTGCGCCCAACCTTTTATTAAAAGTGTTACTGTTTCTAAGCAGGAACGGGGTAGTTTAGTGGGAGAGTTGACTAAACAGGCGCGAGATTTTATCAATTTTAAATTCAACCAACCTAGCCGCGCTGAGTTATTTATTAGTCGCCTAGAACAACGCATTGAGGAAGGGGAAATTAAGTTTAGGGTTCGTTCGATTGAAAGCGATCGCGCTTTGAAACGGGTTAATTTTGCCCTCAAAACTTTGATTCATGGTTGTTGGTCAGGATTTACTCTGATTTCGGGAATACTATTAATAATTGCTGGTAAAAATGGCTGGGCTGTTTTTTTCCTAGTCATCGCTGGGGTGGGGGTGGTAATATTTTTGCGATCGCTTCTCAACCTCTCCATTCGTGAACGTCTCGATCGCATGGCGGAACAGTAACAGCCTAGCCTCCTCAGTCATCCCTGTTAGAGATTCCTTATTCTTAATTAATGATCCAGACTAGAGAGATTTATTGACGTTGTAGTAAAACGGCGGTTTGCCAATAATAGGCTTCTTGGCGAATTTCAATTACTTGAAAAAACGGTTGTACCATCTTACAGAAATAATCGAGGTCATAAAAAACGAGCGATCGCGTATCTCGACCCAAAGTAAACATAGCAAAATCCGACTTACTATATTCATCATATTTTTGTAAACATTCAGCCCTTTGATCTGGCGGCCAAACATTATTATTAGATAACCACTTTTCCTTAAAGTCTTTAATTAGATTCATCAGATGCTGTTCTTGGATAGTAATATAAGCAATACCACCAGGACTAATAATCCGACGAAGTTCTAATAACCAAGCCTCAGCCAAATCGTCAATATGGGTAAAAACCGAACCCGCATAAATCAAATCAAAATATCGATCCTCAAAGGGTAAATGGGGATTAGTGGTACAGGTCAAAAAGTGAAAAGGAGGCCTCATATATTGCTTACACCAGTTAATGCAGTCAGCATTAATATCAGCCCCCCAAATTTCGCAGGTATTAGCTTGATCGCTTAAAAATCTCATCATTCTTCCAGACGCACAACCAAAGTCTAATATCCGGCTTCCTGGGTTTAAAGAAAACTTAGCTTTTTCTAGGGATTCTAAAAGTAGGCGAATTTGAATTTTACCAGATTCAAGATAGTAGTCCTCCCCCCTGTCTGCAAATACTAGCATGAGGGGACGTGGAGGGATGGGAAACTGCCAGGTTTTGGTTTTATAGTCTTGTATTGGGGGGGTAGGTTTAGGCATCATGTAGGATACTGAATCCCCTGATTTTGGGTAATATTTGAGCCAATCAATAGGTTCAAGATTATGGGAAATTTTCGGGTCTTGTGATTGAAGATGCTCTGATTTTTTTTGAAGTTCTTGTAATTTATTCTGTGCGGTTGTAAAATCCGGCTTCAGTTCCAAGACCTTTTGAAAATAAGCGATCGCTTCATCAACCCTTTTAACTTTCTGTAAACACTTAGCCAATTTATAGTAAGTTTGAGGGGAATTGGCGTTAAGTTTGATGGCGCTTTGGTAAACCGGAATCGCCTGGTCAAATCGCTTGAGATAGACTAAGGTATCAGCTAAATTACTATGAGTCCAGAAAAAATTAGGGTTAATTTCAGCAGCTTTTTGATAAACGGGAACCGCCTCCGACCAGCGTTTAAGGTGTCTGAGTGCATCTCCCAAATGATTATAAGCCCAACAAAAGTTAGGGTCAATTTCTATAGCCTTTTGATAAACGGGAACCGCCTCCGACCATCTTTCAAGTTGAATTAAAGCCTCACCCCAATTATTATAAGTCCAGAAAAAAGTCGAGTTAATCTGAGATGCTTTTTGATAAACAGAAGCAGCATCTTCCCATTGTTCTTGTTGACTGAGAGCTTGTCCTAGGTTATTATAAGCCCAGAAAAAGTTAGGGTCTAGTTGAATAGCTTCCTGACAGACTGGAACAGCATCTTCCCAGCGTTCAAGTTTAATAAAAATCCCACCCAAACTATTATAGGACCAGGAATCTTCGGGATTAAGTTTAATAGCTTGTTGATAAGCACCGATCGCCTCTTCTAATCTACCAGCTTTCACCAGAAGATTACCCCATTTTTGGTAAGCATCAGCCCAACCGGGGACCAAGACAGTAACTTTACGATAACAGGCGATCGCCTCTTCAAGTTTATTTTCCGCAACACAAGTATTCGCCTGCTGATATAGTTGCTTAACAGCAGCTTGAATTTTTTTGCTAAAAGTTTGGTCAGCATTAGGTTGAGGGGTATCTTGAGACATAAAAACCTCCAGAAATGCTTTGATACCTCAATTCTATCAGCCCTCTGGACTTCTGGGTGAGATTTCCCCAGGGACAGATCACAGTAGTTGTTTTGTGATCATATTTCCGTGATAGTCTGTCAAAGTCCGCAAGCCTCCACACTTAAAAATAAATGTTCCAGCAGCCATAGAGTTCTATCCCACTCTCGACCAGCCATCACACTCAAGGCGGGTAGATGACCTTCGGGGGCTTTCAGAGAAAATGATAACTGATCATAGTCTTTGACATATATATCATCTGATGGGTGGCGATCGCACCATCCCACCCGTTGAGCAAATTCCGTAGTGTTTTGTTTAACCTCTTCCCAAATCCGCCTTTGAACCCCAAAGCCAAAGCGACCGCGACTAGCCTGTTCCCAAACTTGATTAATTTCCCTTAACTCTCGACAGGGAAAAGTAGCTATTTGTGCGGTACTAAAACACCCAGCCTGACTACCGACAATTTCCAGCATTAACCGAGAAGTTTCAGCATCAGCCTCCCGCCATTTTCCGGCTTTCATGAGATCCTGTAACTTTTGATAAGGATTGAGTTTAGGGGCAACTTTGGGGGGAGTTGGGGGAGTGGCAGCGTGGGTATATTTTTGGGTGATCGGTGGAACAATGCGCTGATAGTTCTGGGTAGGTATAGGTTGATACTGATAGGGATAGGGCTGTTTAAGAATTTGTAGCACTTCTTGAGCCGACTGATAGCGATCGCGAACAAAATCCCGGGTTAAGCAGTCCAAAACCTCTGCTAATTGTCGCGGGACGGAAGTATTAGGGGGTAAACGTTCTCGCCACACCCAAAGCCCTTCCATAGCATCATAGAGGTCATCTGTGCCACTTTCCTGGGGTAAACACCCAGTCAGCAAACGCAAACAAGTCACCCCTAAACTATACAAATCACTAGCGGGGTAGACCTGACCTCGTAACTGTTCCATGGGTACATATCCAGGTGTACCGACAGTAGTTCCCTGTCCCACGGTGGTAGTTCCCGTCACCTGTTTAGAGACACCAAAATCAATCAGGATTAACTGATTATCGCGGCTACGGCGCATGATATTTTCTGGTTTGATGTCACGGTGAATAATATTGCGATTGTGGATAATCTGGAGGATCTCAAGCAATTCAGACAAAATTTGATAAATTTGATCAGGATTAAAATGTCCCCTTTGCTGTAACTCCTGCAACAGATTCTGTCCATCAATATATTCTTGCACCAAATACAGTCGCCTATCTTGTTCAAAATAGGCAATCAACCCCGGAATTTGGGGATGTTCCCCTAACTCATATAACCGCTGGGCTTCTTGTTTAAATAATTCCGTGGCTTTTTGTCGCGCTGCTGTTCCCTGAACTTGTGGCATAAATTGCTTAATGACACAGGGATGATCCATCCGATCAACATCTTTGGCTTCATAGGTGCGACTGAACCCCCCGTATCCCAATTGTCGAATTACCCGATAGCGGTTTCGGAACAATGGCAGCAAAATCGCCGCCCCACAGCTTTGACAAAATCGATAACCCTCATTATTAAATGGGTTAGGGCAACTTGGGTTGCAACAGTACAGCATCTCCAGGGTTGAACGAGTTTGCTCTATTGTCTCATGTTTCTCGATCTACCCTGGTGGCTGTTCAAATTTGCTCAGGGTTTTTTGAGGATAATCCATTACATCAGACTTACCCAAACCTACTGGACTGTTTCGGCTAAAATAGGGTAATAGATACCGAGGACGGAGGACTGCAATTATGGGAAGAGGTCGGCGAGATAAAGTCTATCTAACGGTCGAACAGAGAGAAAATCTGGAACAAATCAGTCGAAATGGTCATGCACCCGCCAAAAAAATCCTACACGCTCGTATTTTGCTGATGTCTGATGAAGGAGAAATGGCTCCGAGAAAATGGACAGACCAACAAATAGCAGAAGCTTTACAAGTCCATCAGAATACAGTGGGGCGCATTCGCCAAAGATTCCTTCAAAAAGGGGAACAAGTGGCTCTCAATCGGCAACCGAGAAAAACTCCACCGACTCCACCCAAAGTAGATGGAGCCACCGAGGCTCAAATTATTGCCCTGTGTTGTTCGGACCCCCATCTGGGAGAGCTCAGTGGACGCTCAGACTGTTAACATCCGAACTCAAAAAACGGCAAATTGTCACCGAAATTTCCTGTACGACCGTGTGGCGGACTCTAAAAAAAACCAATTGCGACCTTGGAAAACCCAACGATTCTGTATTCCCGAACGAGATTTAGCCAGATTTGTGGCTCAAATGGAAGTCGTTCTCGACCTCTACAGTAGCGTCCACAGTGAAGAGGAGCCTTTAATCAATATGGATGAAGCCTCAATCCAACTCCGAGGACATCTCTATGAGGCGGTCGCCATGAAACCCGGACATGACAAAAAAGAGGACTATCACTATACCCGTGAAGGGGTGCAAGCTTTGTTCATGTTTTTCGATCCCAATCGGGGCTGGCGACGGGTCAGCAACCGAGACTCTCGGACGAGGGTAGATTGGGCTGAGGAAGTGCGTCAACTTTTAGATGAAGACTATCCTCATGCTCGAAAAGTCAAGCTGGTGTGTGACAATCTGAATACCCATAACATCGCCTCACTTTATGAGGCTTTTCCGGCTCCCGAAGCCCATCGTTTGGCCCGGCGGCTGGAAATTTATCATACACCCCGGAATGGCAGTTGGTTAAATGTCGCCGAAATTGAACTGAGTATTTGATCCAAGCAATGTTTGGCCCGAAGGATCGCCACCAAAGAAGCGCTGCACCGGGAGATAGAAGCCTGGCAAAAAGAGCGAAATCAGACCGCATCTCGGGTAATCTGGAAATTTGCCACCGGCGATGCCCGCCTCAAATTAAAACATCTTTATCCGGTTTTTGAAATGGCTTGACCTCCAGAATTCCCCCACACTTTCTGAGAGTTAGTTGGGAGCGATCGCCTGTTTCTTGCTGTCCGTTTTCGGCGATCGCCCGTTTGGTGTCGTCCTTTTGACGCGATCGCCTGTTTTGTGCTGTCCGTTTTCGGCGATCGCCCGTTTGGTGTCGTCCTTTTGACGCGATCGCCTGTTTTGTGCTGTCCGTTTTCGGCGATCGCCCGTTTGGTGTCGTCCTTTTGACGCGATCGCCTGTTTTGTGCTGTCCGTTTTCGGCGATCGCCTGATAGTTTTTGAGCGTCACTGTTTGTGGAGCATACTAAAGCAGCAAATTAGCCGAAACGGTCCACTACCCATAACTAGACTTTTCTATGTCACCATCGCTCCTGACGGCCTTCTGCTCTATAAAACTTAAACAAAACCGGACATAGCCGGATATTGATGTTTATTTCTGGCTTCGTCCGGGACTGTCGGCAGCACCCCGTCCACAAGTGTAATCGTCGGAACCCGGCGATTTGGTATGGTCGAAAGAGAGGTCGCCCCCTCCAACTCCAATTCAAAACCGTGCATGCGAGTTTCCCAGCACACGGCTCCTGATGTGAACACCCTATTATCAGTAGGAACAGGGTTACTACCCCCTGCTTTATGACCTCAACTTTGGGAGCTATATACACCACGTAGTCTTTAAACTCGCTCACGTCATAAGCACTCTTACTTGTCGCAGTCTCTATATCCACACCGTGACTAGTGGGCATATCCCAACCATTACAGTTAGGCATTGGCTTTCAGTCACATCCTTTCCCCTTATGGGCATGCGCTTACACTTTTCACTACTCTACGAGATGTACTCGCAGAGAGCCCAATAGGGGTTTAAACGTTCCGTATATATGGGCATTCCATCTTTAGATTTGTCCTATCCACCGGGGTATATTTAAAGGTCTGTGTAGGTAGTATAGAAAGACTCCTACTTTTCCCCTTACTCTTTTGAGCGCAGCGTGTCAACCTATTTCGCTACTTTATAATGACGATGGTTCAGGCCAGACATTCGGTTTCCCTAATCATGGATGGTTGGCAGTGGTCGCATCTAGTAGTAGGTTCTACATCACGCCTTCCGTTCCCCGCTTCAATCCTGGGGTTATGATTCCCAAAACTGGGGGTGGCTATCGCCGTTACTCTCAACGCAATTGTTAAGGAATCATTAATATTTCCAGTTGGGCGTTTTGACCTTGAGTTCCCTGCCTTGTTTTGTATATTTCTATACCAAACGTTGGGACATATAAACAGTTATGGGATGGTCAGGGTACGAGTCCCTTATATTTCACCAAGGGGTGAAAGTCCCACTAGGAGGTTATTTCAGGCATTGCAGCCTTATTTGACTCCTAAACGTCTCGCACTTCTAAATTTATACTGGCGTTCAAATCTCTATCAATCTTCAGGCCACAGTTTGGACATTCAAAAGTCCGACGGACTAGGGGCATTTGTTGACGATAACCGCAATTAGAACACAGTTGACTGGATGGATAAAATCTATCCGCAATCATTAACTTTGAACCATAACGTTCTGCCTTGTAACCGAGTTGCCGACGGAACTCATAAAATGAAGCATCAGCGATAGAACCCGCCAAACCATGATTTTTCAGCATACCTGACACATTCAAATCTTCAATGACTACTTGGCTGTGGTTCTTAGCCAAGAAAGTAGTTATTTTATGAATGGTGTCCCGCCGAATGTTTGCTACTCTTTGATGTAGCTTTTGAACTTTTAAGAGACATTTGGCCCAATTTTTCGAGCCTTTGACTTTGCGACTTAAATGGCGTTGTAATCGAGCTAGTTTTTTGGTGGCTGCTTTATAAGCCTTGGGATTAGAGAATTTTGTCCCATCGGAGCAAGTCGCCAAATTGTTAATTCCTAGGTCTACCCCGATTCTCTCTCGATATTTCGGTGTAATTTCTGGTGTGATTTCTACAAAAAAGCTCATATACCAGTCCCCTGCTTGGCGCGTTAGGGTGACTTTCTTAACCCAACTTTCGGGTAGAGCCTCAAATGTAGAAACCCAGCCCACAAAAGGCAGCTTATGGCGAGTTCCTGACAGATTGAATGGCTTTCCAGAATTGTCAAGCGTAAAACTATCATGGTGGCCTTTCTTCTTAAATTTAGGATAACTGCTTATTCCCTTGAAGAAGCGCTTAAAGGCATCCCCTAGATTAATGAAGGCATATTGATAAACTTTAGAAGACAATTCAGACATCCAAGGATATTGAGGTTTTACATAATGAGTAAAAACCTTTTTGATGGAGTTGACGTTAGGCTTGAGTCCCTCTTCATAAGCTGACATCCATAAGTGTAATCCCCAATTGAACACAAATCGAGCATACCCCGCGTGTTTGGCCATCAAGGTGCGATGACGGTCATTGAGTTTTAGTTTTGTCCGGAAAGCTTTGATTGGTTATGATCGAAAGGGAAGTCACCTTCCCCAACTCCACTTCAAAACCGTACTTGAGACTTTCACCTCATACGGCTCCTAATGTAGATACCCTTTTTGTCACTAGGAACAGGGTTACGAACCCCCGCTTTATGATTCCAACTTTGGGAGCTTGGCATACAACTCGTAGTCTTTAAACTCGCTCTCGTCATATTACTCCTACTTGTCGCAGTCTCTATATCTACACCGTGACTAGTGGGCATATCCTAATCATTACAATTAGGCATTGGCTTTCAGTCACGTCCTTTCCCCTCAATGGTATACGCTTACACTTTTCACTACTCCTTGTGAGTAATATTGTTCACTTTTTTATAAGGAGAACCAATGAGGAGTTTAAACGTTCCGTTTATATGGGCATTCCATCTTTAGACTTGTCCTCTCCACCGGGGTACTTAAAAAGGTCTGTGTAGGTGTTTTATGCAAAACCCTACTTTTCCCCTTGCTCTTTTGAGCGCAGCGTGGCAACCTATTACGCTGCTAAATCATTACGATGGTTCAAGCCAGACATTCGGTTTCCCTAGTCATGGATGGTTGGCAGTGGTCGCATTTGGTAGTAGGTTCTACCTCACGCCTTCCGTTCCCCGCTTCAATCCCAGAATCGTGTATCCTGAAATTGGGGGTGGCTATCGCCTTTACTCTCTACTCCCTGATTTCTCAGTTTGTTTATGACCTTGAGTCCCCTGCCTTGCTCAGATTTCTCCAAGCGTCGGGACATATAAACAGTTATGGGATGGTCAGGATACGAGTCCCTTATATTCCACCAAGGGGTGGAAGTCCCACTAGGAGGCTATTTCGGGCATTGCATCCCTATTTCACTCCTAAACGTCTCGCACGGTTATGGTCGAAAGGGAAGTCGCCTTCCCCAACTCCAATTCAAAACCGTGCTTGATACTTTCACATCACACGGCTCCTGATGTGGATACCCCTTTTGACATCGGGAACAGGGTAACGACTCCCTGCTTTTGTGATTTCAACTTTTGGAGCTAAATACAACATCGTAGTGTTTAAACTCGCTTTCGTCGTAAACACTCCTAATTGTCGCAGTCTCTATATCCACACCGTGACTAGTGGGCATATCCTAACCATTACAGTTAGGCATTGGCTTTCAGTCACATCCTTTCCCCTTAAAGGTATACGCTTACACTTTCACTACTCCGCAGGTACATCCTGCCACTTGAGAGCCTAAAAGGGGTTTAAACGTTCCGTTTATACGGGCATTCCATCTTTAGATTTGTCCTCTCCACCGGGGTACTTTTAAAAGTCTGTGTAGGTGATGTCATGATTACCCTACTTTTCCCCTTGCTCTTTTGAACGCAGCGTATCAACCTGTTTCGCTGCTAAATCATTACGATGGTTCAAGCCGGACATTCGGTTTCCCTAATCATGGATGGTTGGCAGTGGTCGCATTTGGTAGTAGGTTCTACTTCACGCCTTCCGTTCCCCGCTTCAATCCTGGGGTTATGATTCCCAAAACTGGGGGTGGCTATCGCCGTTACTCTCAACGCAATTGTTAAGGAATCATTAATATTTCCAGTTGGGCGTTTTGACCTTGAGTTCCCTGCCTTGTTTTGTATATTTCTATACCAAACGTTGGGACATATAAACAGTTATGGGATGGTCAGGGTACGAGTCCCTTATATTTCACCAAGGGGTGAAAGTCCCACTAGGAGGTTATTTCAGGCATTGCAGCCTTATTTGACTCCTAAACGTCTCGCACCATGATTGGATTTTACCATGAAGAATCCGACTTGATGAGTATGTCGTCAGGGAAATTTGGCATGGTCTGGGGTTTGACCGTATACTCATTATTGAGTTGCGAATCTTTGGGGGTATTGTACCTTATTGTCCTAAGATGTCAAGCAAATCTTGGATTAAATTCTTGCTCCCATAGGTGGTCAAAGCCGAACCCTTACACCCCCCTAGCTAATTTGGCTGACAATTTGGGTATTAATGGGTACTTTTGACTCTCCCCCCTCTCTTGAGAGGGGGATTCACAATCGACCCAAAAACGGTAATTAGGGGCGGGTTCACGAACAATCTGCTCGAAATAGAGGATGATTGCTAGAGGCGGCGGCTACAGCAGGGGAAGTCGAAACGCCCCTACCCAGTCTAAAGATTAGGTGACCCTATGTAGTTGTTGATGCCAAATGCTTCTCAATCACCTCAGAAATATCTGAGGGTTTGACTCGGGTATAATGAGCCTTATCTGGCATGACAACTAAGTTGGGTCCTAATTTACATTTTTTCAGACAACCTGTTTTTTCAATCTTAACTTCATCATGCAATCCGCGATCGCATAAGGCTTGCTCCAGCACTTGACAAACGGCTTGTCCTCCTCGCTTCCGACAATCTGATTTCTGACAAATTAGAATTTTAGCGGGTTTAGGCTGACTTTTAGTTGGGGAACTGGGAGACTTTACCGGGCGCACTGATGGTTCAGAGGCTAGTATAATCCTGGTGGCTTTTAGTTTGACCTTGGCATTTTTTAAATTGAGGATTTTTTCGCCAAATACTCTCACCTCTACCCCCTCAGATAACAGGTGTTTTGCCTCGTAATTCAATCGCTTAGATAGCTTAATTGTATACAATCCTGATGTGGTCATCAGTTGCATTATTTGCGGGTTTTTGCCTTTTAATAAAATCTGCAAAACCCTACCGGAAAGGCTGAAATCCGAAACTTGCTTATTGAATTTAGACATAATTTTAGAAGTGTGTTTGGTGTGCTTTGGTTAATGGGATTTATGGCCTAACTACGATGCCAGGCTCTTTCCAGAGATAGGGCTAGTTCCCGTGGCGATGCACTTAACCTTCTCACGACACTAGCAAGCTGAACAGCTTCGGTGGTGTTGGTAATCTTTACCCGCAGGGGGTGATCTACCTGACACCAACAGGTAATTCCCAATTCTTGGAGGCGCTGATAGACCTGCCACCTTTTTGACCAGGCCACTTCTACTACTTCACCGGACTTGGGATCTAATTCTGATGAATTCATTACTACATCTAAATGAAAGATATTTGCACTACATTGGGCTGATTACTGCTGCCCTAGCTGAAAATTGCCTGGGCTAGTCCCATATTTCATTGATAACATAAATGAAATATTTTCTCAATAGTTAGTTTATAAAAGTTTACGAAAACCTCAGCCCCAGGGTCAGATTAATGGCAAATCATACATCCAAATATATACTTACCGAAAAAAATCTGTAAATTTAGATACATTTTGGTGAAAATTATGCCAAAATTTTAGTAGGGGAATTTTTTGATCATAAAATCGGAGATTTAAAATCATGAGTTTAGAAGAACAAGCCCGGGAATTGTTGGCCCAGAATCGTCACCATAAGCAGCATCTTCACGAAACGATGCGATCGCGAGCGGAGGAGGAAGGCGATCGCCCAATTATTGCGGACTCTCAAGGGCGGGAACTGTTAGCCGAAACCCGTCACCATGATGAACATATCCACGAAACGATGCTGTCGCGGGCGGCGGAGGAAGGCGATCGCGCACGTCGCGCTGGTGGTTCGGAGCCTAATCACAGTATGGCGGACTCTCAAGGGCGGGAACTGTTAGCCGAAACCCGTCACCATGATGAACATATCCACGAAACGATGCTGTCGCGGGCGGCGGAGGAAGGCGATCGCGCACGTCGCGCTGGTGGTTCGGAGCCTAATCAAAGTATGGCGGACGAACAGGCGCGGGAACTGTTAGCCGAAACCCGTCACCATGACGAACATATCCACGAAACGATGCTGTCGCGGTCTGGTGAGGGATATTAGCAATAGTAGAGGTAGAGTTAGCATAGCCCCATGAGGGGAGACAAAACCACCTAGGAAGGTAGTTAGCAACCTACTTTCTTAGGTGGTAGATCTGGCTAATTATCGCCCAATGTTCCGACTGAATTAACTTGGCAATTTCCGTATTGTTCCGGTGGAATAGTCACATCAGTCAGCCAGAGACTTTGAACATCATCCTCTCGGAGCCAGCCTCTGTCTCCTGGCTGTAGGGTGGTGATTTCCTCTAGGTTATCTATTTGGGGTTGATTAATCCCTTGAGGGTCGGAGTCCTCAAATTCTGTCGGTAAAGGGGTATTATTGTCTGGTGTAGCTAGATTATCCGATGAGGGAAGGGAACAAATTTTTAATTCTACCCAAGTTCCGTCATTTTGGGTTGTTTGTCGTTCGAGAACCTGAAAGACACTATTGCTAGGCACTTCCCCTTTCAATTCCCCCGTCACAAAGTCTTGATGCAATACAATAGGACTTGGTGGGATGTTATTCTGTGTAGTCCGAGCAGAACTCAATTGAATGATTGATGTAAGCTGCAAATCCGCCTGATAGGGAGCAGTTGGGGTTGAGGTAGAAGGAGGAGTGGGTATGGTGTTAAGAGGGGTGCTAGTGGGTGGCTGGTCGGGTTCTGGGGTTTTCTGACCGCCTAGGAGTGTCCAAGCTAAGGCTCCGCCAATACCGAAAAGTATTAAAATACCTAATGATAATAACCAAATTGAACGGCTTTTGTTTTTGTCAACTACAATTAATTCGGTTTGTATAGCGGAGTCGTCAGAACCGCTGAGGTCTGATGAGGTATCGGCTATGGTGTCATCATTAAGACTAATAGCGGGAGGAACGGAAATTTCGGGTAAGTCTTGAATTGTCTTGGGGGAAACTTGAAAATGCAGTAGGGCGATGGTAACGTTATCATGGCCGTTTTGGGTGTTGGCAATTTTCAAGAGGCGATCGCGTACTGATTGGAGGGTAGTTTGACCCTGCAAAACTGGTAAGATTTCGCTCTCCCAATATTGTTCTACCCGATCGCGATCGCTCAATCCATCGGAACATAGGACAAAGATACAATCGGAGTCAACGGGAAATCTCTGGATGGTAGGATGTAAATTGAGAGAGTGGGTAATTCCGAGGGCTTGAATTAAGGCTCCCGATGATACTTGCTGTAATGCTTCACGATAGATGGTATAGCCTAGTCTAACTTCTCGGGAGGCGACATCATCATCAAGGGTAACCTGGTAGCAACCGTCAGATGTAATCCAGTAGGCGCGGGAGTCTCCAATATGGGTTAAATATATTTCATGAACATGAGCCAAAGCCATGACTATAGTAGTTCCCATGCGTTGACGACCCTGGCGGTCTTCGGTATCATTGCGATCGCTAATGGCATCGTTAGCAATACTAATGGCTCGCTTCAACCGATTAGTCAAGGAAAGGGGGTCCCAATGGGCGGGATGTAGGGGAATTTTTTCCATTTGTTCCCGTACAATGTCAATAGCCAAACCAGAAGCCACCTCGCCGCCTTCTTGTCCGCCAATACCATCGCAGACAATAGCCAAAGCCATAGAGTTTTCATCAATACCAGAGGTAGTTTCACCGTCAGGATAGCAGGCATCTTCATTATGCGATCGCGTAGGACCTGCATCTGTGACGGTGACAATATCCACTTGTCTTTCTAAAGACCGTCCACAAATGACTAAGGCTTGGTCTAGTTGACTGGCCAAGCGCATCGACTTTCTAATTTCCCCGGCTATCAGTTGTTGGGTAAGTTGTTCCAAAAATTTCTGAATCCGGCGATCTGCTGTAGGAATTAAGGATTGCCAAACTGACCCCAGTTGAGATAGTCCTGCGGCTTTAGCTTGGTAGCGTAATTCCAATAATCTGACCAGAGGCCCTTCTACCCGCAGCAGGTCAAAATCAAGTAGACTGGAAGCGACCCCCTGACAACTCAAGGGATACCACAATGTAGCTATCTGCCATAACCAGTTTAATTGACGCATGGCTGATGCTTCTTCCCAGACTTGGGATAGTAATGGTCGAAGTTCCCCTGACTTAGGTTCAATGGGGCATCCTTCTAACAGCCATATATCTTTTTTTAGGGGACTTTTGGCTGCAGGTATCCACCCATAGACCTGGGGAATGTGGAGTCGCTCAGAAAACAGTTTCAGGTAACAGGAAATCTCCTCGGCGGTAATATCATTTCCGGGAGTTTGCGGAAGTTGTTCGGGTTGAGTGTCCACAAAAATACGACCGCCCTGACTGAGATAGCGATCGGCAATCAAAGTTCCAGCGGGCATATCCTCAAAGCCCGTAACGAGCGCCCATAGATAGTATTTTCGCATATCATTTTGCATAGAGGGTTCTCACATCTGGAGTAGCCACCAAATTGGGTTCAGGGAATATTTGGATACCAGACCAGAGTGTCTCGTTTCATACCAATACAATCGAGGGTTACGACACAGACAGCAGCCAAGCATTGGAACAACAACACATAGAGTGGTGAAGAAGGGGCGCGTGCGTCACGAAATGTAATCTTTTCGTGTTTTCCGAAAATTGTCGGGATGTGACGCACCCTACAGTTATTTGCGCTGAGTGACTGGCTGGTGTGAACTATTGTAGCGCTTATTATCTCCCAGTATAGTTATCATAGGACCGGGATTTGATTAATTTTAGGATGGGGTTTCTACTCGTGGCAGTCCCATACTATAGTTTACTGCCCTAGTACCGAGATTATAGGAGATTTGACCGGATTGCAAAAGCGATCGCACAAAATGCTCTAAATCTGATCCAATGCGACGGAGATTATATTCTGTCAAATCTTCCCCTTCCGATGCGGCGACTAACTCATCAAACTTTCGGTAGACTTGTTGCAGGGCTTCATCGTTCCAGTTAAATTCATTATCTGGGTCAATGTCAATGGTCAATTTTTCTTCACTGGGAATGATTTCGTTATCCTGAAGTTCCGCAGTCAAAATGTGAATGTGACGGGTTGTAGACTTTAACAGCATAGTTTAGGATGAGTGAGACTAAGTGCCTATTATACACTTATTACGGCGACTGTGATCCCAACAATCACCAGAGGCTAGGCTAATTGATAAATTAACCGCCTAGGCTATTCACCCCCGACGGGTAGGGGCGGGTTCTGCCATCAGTTTTGTGTTCCCACAGGGTAGCTTTTTTAACCCGCCCCCGGGTGGTAGGGGCGGGTTCTGCCATCAGTTTTCGGTTCCCAGAGGGTAGCTTTTTTAACCCGCCCCCGGGTGGTAGGGGCGGGTTCTGCCATCAGTTTTCGGTTCCCACAGGGTAGCTTTTTTAACCCGCCCCCGGGTGGTAGGGGCGGGTTCTGCCATCAGTTTTCGGTTCCCAGAGGGCAGCTTTTTTAACCCGCCCCCGGGTGGTAGGGGCGGGTTGTGCGATCAGTTTTGTGTTCCCAGAGGGTAGCTTTGTTAACCCGCCCCCGAGGAGCAGTTTTGTGTTCCCAGAGGGTAGCTTTGTTAACCCGCCCCCGAGGAGCAGTTTTGTGTTCCCAGAGGGTAGCTTTGTTAACCCGCCCCCGAGGAGCAGTTTTGTGTTCCCAGAGGGTAGCTTTGTTAACCCGCCCCCGAGGAGCAGTTTTGTGTTCCCAGAGGGTAGCTTTGTTAACCCGCCCCCGAGGAGCAGTTTTGTGTTCCCAGAGGGTAGCTTTTTTAACCCGCCCCCGGCTTGTAGAGACAGATGGGCGGATCAGCAAATTCGAGAGCGATCGCGCCAGTAGTAGTGCGGGCCCGTCAAGTGGGCTGGTGTTTGACATGGCTGACTGCAGAACCCGGTGGGCGGGCCCGTCAAGTGGGCTGGTGTTTGACATGGCTGACTGCAGAACCCGGTGGGCGGGTTTATCAAGTGGGCTGGTGTTTGACATGGCTGACTGCAGAACCCGGTGGGCGGGTTTATCAAGTGGGCTGGTGTTTGACATGGCTGACTGCAGAACCCGCCCCTACGGTGTAATTGTGAAAGCATTGGGGGGGTTGGGGTTCCTGTGGTAGGCTGCGCGATCGCGAATTGGAAATTAACGTCAAGACAGCCCCTAAAACATAAGATACAATCCAAGTAGGAGCTTAAAAACCCATAAAGCAGTAACTATGAAGTGAATGCCTTTCATCAAGAACTTTTAGGGCGAGTCTGGGTCGCTACAGCCTCCGGACTGGATCTCTTTGACCCGGAGACGGAAACCTTTACCCATTATCTAAACGGTCCCAACAACTTGGAAATCCAAGGCGGAAATCAGGTGATCTCCGTCTATTCCATGTATGAAGACAGCCAGGGTCAGTTTTGGCTGGGTACAGGTCAAGGCTTGGGTACATTGGACTTGGAGAAAAAGCAGTTTACCCATTATCAGGTCGAACAGATTATCTTTAATATTTTAGAAGAAGATATCACCGCCGATCACCGTGGTGGGAAGCTGTGTCTAAGTCCCAGCAGCGGGCTGATTCAATTCGACCCCCAAACTCAACAATTTCGCTCCTATAATGTTCATGATGGACTACAAAGCGATTCGTTTTCCATGAGAAATAGCAGCTATAAAAGCCGGACGGGTGAGTTGATTTGGGGGGGGATTAATGGGATTACCGCTTTCTATCCTGAACAGATTATGGATAATCCCCACATTCCATCTAATGATATCCTATATCTGGCAAAAATTGAAGCCGGAAAAGCTCCATTAGATGCCCATCCTGTTAATTTGCATGAATTGATAGATAGTGTGGCGGGAATAATTGCGATCGCTGCCAGGAAAAAGGATCTAAAGTTGGCTTTGGAAATCGACCCTAACTTTCCTAGTCAGGTATAAGTCGATGATAAAAGACTCCGAAAATTTCTTCTTAATCTCTTGATAAATACAGTTAAATTTACCAATAAAGGCAGTGTCATATAGCGGGTTAAACGCCTCGATGATGCCAGGAAAATTGATAATTTAGAGTCCCGAATTTATTTTGAAGTTGCCGATACCGGAGTCGGCATTGCTGAGGAATATTTAACTAAACTTTTCCATATATTGGCACAGGTTTTAGATATGAAAAAACGAGAATATTGATGGCTTTAAAACTTGTCGCCGTTTCAAGTCAGATCCATCTAAACAAGGCATTCCTATCTTGTTTATGACTGCCTTAAATGATGAGGATAATAAGGTTAAAGGGTTTGATGTTGGTGGCGTGGATTATATTACTAAACCTGTGGGACAGAGAGAAGTATTAGCACGGGTTAAAACTCACCTGAATTTACAGCGAAAGCAAAAACTGTTGGAACGTCTAGCGGCGATCGATGGATTGACATAAATTCCCAACCGTCGTCAGTTTGATAGTATCCTAGAAAAGGAATGGAAACGCGCTGAACCGCATCAAAGTCCCCTCACCTTGATTATGACCGATATTGATTACTTTAAAAATTTTAATGATTTCTATGGTCACACATTGGGGGATGATTGTCTGAGAAAAGTTGCCCAAACCTTAGCCGCTTCAATTAACCGCGCCTCTGGTTTTGTCGCCCGATATGGAGGCGAAGAATTTGCTATCATTCTTCCTGATAACCCTGAAAATCTAGCCCTAGATATCGCCAATAAAATCCGCCAAAGTGTTCAGTCATTAAAAATTGAGCATCCCACTTCCCAGGCTTCCGATTATGTCACATTGAGTCTGGGAATTGCCACTATTATACCAACCCCCAAAATTCCACCTAACTATTTGATTAAAAAGGCTGACCAAGCCCTATATCGTGCTAAAGCTGCCGTACGAAATCAAGTCCAATACTAAACTACACTCACAAACCGGATTCAGCTACCTTAATCACTGAACCCGGAATTGAGAAGTTTTAGGAAATCTTCGCCACCTCAGCAAATCGAATTTTCAAATAATCTTCCTCCATTTTCGCCCCAGAAGGCTGCAAAGCCGCTAAAGCCTGGGGTAAAACTAAATTGCGGCGGTGGTTACCAATACGGATATTTAACTCATCACCCGTCTTGTTTAACTGTATCTGTTCCTTGGGAATTCCCGGTAAGTATAACTCCAAACTATAGTGTTCTTTATCTTGGATAACCCGCATAGTATTTTCCTGATAATAAACCTGAGTCGGATCTTCATCTTTATACAGGATATCCTTCAGTTGCTCTAATGCTTCAAAACCGCACATTTCCTTAGTAAATAGTTCTACTTCTTTGACAGGAAGAGGGCGGAAATTATCATGGATTTCCTGGCGATATTGCTGTTGGTTCTCCTTCCAGCGTTGGAAAAATGGATCGGTTACTGAGTCGGGGATAATCCGATTCGCAATCACTAAATCCGTGGCTACATTGTACAAACTCAGATAAGCATGGGCGCGCAAGGATTCTTTAATTACCATTTTTTCTGGGTTAGTTACCAGACGCACTGAGGTTTTCTGATTATCAGTTAATACCTTTTCTAAGGCTTCGATTTGCTCGTAAAATTCATAGGGTGCATCCATTACTTCTTTGTCCGGGAGCGAAAAACCAGCAATAGGTTTAAAGATGGGTTCCACTAAAGGACGCAGAGCGGCTGACATCCCTTGTAACGGTTTATAAAATTTTCTCATATACCACCCACCTACCTCCGGCAAACTTAATAGGCGCAGAGCCGTCCCTGTGGGCGCTGAGTCAATGATGAGAACCTCAAATTCCCCCTCGTCATAGTGCCGCTTCATTCGCACCAAGCCGAAAATTTCGTCCATTCCGGGAAGGATAGCCAATTCCTCGGCTTGAACGCCATCAAGTCCCCGCGCTTGCAGAACTTGAGTGATATAGCGTTTGACAGCCCCCCAGTTTCCCTCTAATTCCATCAGTGCGTCTAGTTCTGCGCCCCATAGGTTGGGTTTCACCTGGCGGGGTTCATGGCCGAGGGGTTCATCAAAACTATCTGCTAGGGAGTGGGCTGGGTCTGTACTTAATACCAAGGTTTTATAGCCTAGTTCGGCACACCGTAAGCCTGTGGCCGCGGCAACGGAGGTTTTACCAACGCCTCCTTTTCCGGTCATTAAAATCACGCGCATATAGTTTTGAGTCCCGCTTAAGATATGTTTACATTATTCTAACGTTTAGGGCTGTTTTGTTGAAAAAGCTGTTTGACTACGGCGAGGCGGGAACAGTTCCAGTAGTCTATGTGGCGGTCAATTAAGCCTTCTGGGTTGATGTGTAGGTGGCTGTAACCGGGGATGGATAGTCGCGGAGCCCAGGGCAGTACAGATACGGTCCAACTGAGAGTCCATTGGGTCTCGATGGTGTCCCCAGATTCCGAAATATCATGTAAGTCTAATTGGATATCCTGAAACCAGGTAGCCATGAAGTTGATCATTTTTTGATAGCGATCGCATCCCGAAAATTCATTAACAGGGTCTTTAAAATAAACGTTTTCTGCATAAATACTATAGGTTTGATTATCGGGAAAGTTTTGATAATCTTGTTTGATGGTTTCAATGAGATGGTGAGCAACCATAGGATTAATTTGAGGTTTTTTTGATGGGATTGTAGCCGATATTTCTCGGATTACTAAAGATATGAAATATCCCTAAATATCGCCGTCAATTTATGGGAAAGGTTGACGGGATTATAACATTTATGGTAAAATATGTCAATGGCTATGTATATATCAGTTTTCCCGTTACAACTAATAATGATAATGGTGGCGCAACTGTGTTTAATGATATGTATAAATACTCTAGCTGCAACCATTTTGGTTATGGATAGTTCAATAATGATTAAATCCTTGTTATTATGGAACTAGCATACATCAAAATCCCGGTTGATGATTAGTGTTCATCAATCAGCCGAAAATTCGGAAAGTTCAAGTCACAGGAGTAAAAATACCTTATGACGAATTCGGAAATTCCCACATCGAAACCTATCAGAGATTCTCTCCATCATACCATTGTGGTCGTGGGTGGGGGAGCGGCTGGTATAACTGTGGCAGCCCAAATTTTACAACAGGATAGTAGCCTAGATATAGCTATTATTGAACCCTCAGATAAACACTACTATCAACCAGCTTGGACTTTAGTAGGTGGTGGTGCTTATCGTCTTGAAGATACTATCCGGGAGGAAAAAGACTGTATTCCGGCGGGTGCTACCTGGGTGAAAGCAGCAGCAAAAACCTTTGAACCAGAGGAAAATCTAGTAATTCTCCAAGATGGACGAGCGCTCCACTATGATTATCTGATAGTTTGTCCAGGGATTCAAATAGACTGGGATAAAGTAGAAGGATTAACAGATGCGATCGGGAAAAATGGCGTAACTAGCAACTATTCTAAAGATTATGCACCGTATACCTGGGAAGTGATCAAGAATTTTCCAGGTGGGAATGCTATTTTCACCTTTCCGGCTACTCCTATTAAGTGTGCGGGAGCGCCTCAAAAAATCATGTATTTGGCGGATGATACTTTCATCAAAAATGGAGTTAGGAATAAGTCGAATGTGATTTATGGCACTCCGGGAGCCAAAATTTTTGGGATAACAGGTTACTGTGAATCCTTAGAAAAGATTGTGGAACGCCGAAATATTGATGTCAAATATAAGCACAATCTGAAAGCGATTATTCCCCAAAGCCAGGAAGCAGTTTTTGAAAAAACCACGGAGGCGGGAGTAGAGGAAATCAGGATTAAATATGATATGATTCATGTCACGCCGCCAATGAGTGCCCCTGATTTTATTAAAAACAGTCCTTTAGCGGTGAAAGAGGGACCCACGAAAGGTTGGGTAGATGTAGACAAATACACGCTGCAACATAATGTTTATCCGAATGTTTTTAGCTTAGGGGATGCTTCGTCTCTTCCCAATTCTAAAACGGCGGCTGCTATTCGGCGACAAGCACCCGCATTAGTGGAGAATTTGTTAGCGGTGATGGCTGCTCAACAACTAGGGGGAAAATATGGCGGGTATGCTTGCTGTCCGTTGGTAACAGGTTATGGGCGGACAATTATGGCAGAGTTTGATTATGATGGTGTTCCGAAATCTAGTTTTCCATTCGACCCGACGGAAGAACGTTATAGTATGTGGTTAGTTAAGCGCTATGCTTTGCCTTGGCTGTATTGGAATCGGATGTTAAAAGGGAAACCGTTTGAGGCGGATATGTTAGCGGGAATCAAATCTTAGGCTAACTTGTCAATACTTAGTAAATCCCGACACTGACCTAGGGAATTAGGGACAGTGCCGGGTGATTAATTAGGAAGCTAGAATGCTTCTTGAAGAACCCGGAGCTTTTCAAACTGTTGGTTTTGCTGATTTATCTGAACCGATAGGGAATCACAGACTAACTCACACAACTCGAATAAGAAAGGATTAGCAATTTCATAATAAACATTAACCCCCTGTTGCCGGCGAGTGACAATACCAGCTTGAGCAAGCATTTTTAAGTGTTTGGAAACGTTAGCTTGTCCTAAACCAGTGGCTTCAATAATTTGAGTAACATTTTTGGCACCAGTTTTTAAGCAGCAAACAATCTGGAGGCGACTGACTTCGGAAAGAACCTTAAAAAAGTCAGCCATAAGAGTCAATGCCTCGGGTGGAAGTTTAGAGACTCCGCACTCCCCAGAATTGGATTCAAGCCGGAATTGTGATGCTTTGACGGAAGATTTTGTCATGATTAAGTTAGGTGAGTTGAATAAGTTATAGCAAAGGTGTAGTTACTATATTACCACACAGTAGAGGTTGTTGTCTCATTTATTTGAGGCTGATTTATGATGGGTAGAGTAGCGATCGCCTCAAGGAGCCCGAAAGGAAACCCCGGCTTTAAGCTACAATTGAGGAAGTATATGAAATTAGATAGGTATCGCCATCAGGTAATTAAGCAATCTGGCCAACTACCCTCACCCCCCCATCCCATGACTGATTCGACCGATGACACAATTTTAATTGTCGAGGATAACCGCTCAAATCTGAGTTTGATTGCGGATACGATCGCCAATGTGGGTTGTAAAATAGCGATCGCCACCAATGGCATTGAAGCGATCGCCCAAGCGGAAGCGATCCAACCGGATCTAATTCTGCTGGATATCGTCATGCCTAAGATGGACGGCTTTGAAACCTGTCGCCGTCTGAAACAGAACCCTTCAACCTGTAATATCCCAGTAATTCTGATGACAGCCCTAGACGATACGGCCGATAAGGTGAAAGGCTTATCCCTAGGAGCAGTGGACTATATTACCAAACCGTTTCAGCCCGAAGAAGTGCTGGCCCGTGTTAATGTACATTTAAAGATCCGTTACCTAACCCAACAACTAGCCGATCGCAACTTCCAACTAGAACAAAGAGTAGCGGAACGCACCCGCGAACTAACCCAGGCTCTAGATAACCTGCGAAAATTTCAACTACAACTGGTTCAGAGTGAAAAAATGTCTACCTTGGGTCAACTGGTGGCTGGGGTAGCCCATGAAATCAATAATCCGATTGGTTTTATCGAAGCGAATTTGAGCCATGCGAGTATTTATGTGTTCGACTTGCTGAAACACTTGCAAATGTACCAGCAGATGTTCCCGGACCCACCGCCGGATCTTGAACATCACGCGGAGGATATCGATCTTGAATATCTGATGGAGGATCTACCGCAACTGATCGCTTCCATGCGAGTGGGGACAGAACGCATCCGCAATATTAGCCAAAGTCTGAGGACTTTCTCACGCTCCGATGAGAATAATGTGGTATTGTTCGACCTGCATCAAGGCATTGAAAGCACTTTGCTAATTTTACAGCATCGGTTAAAAGCGAATCCCGATCGACCTGCGATCATGGTGATTAAAGAATATGGGGATCTTCCGCTAGTTAAATGCTACCCCAGCCAGATGAATCAGGTATTCATGAATTTGATCACTAATGGTATTGATGCGATCGAGTATGCTAGTGAGGGTTCCAGCTATGAGGAGTTAGAGAAAGACCCCCACTGGATCAAAATTACCACTGAACTGGGAGAAGATGGCACATCAGCGGTGATTGGGATTGAGGATAATGGAATTGGCATGACTGCACAAGTGCAAGAGAAAATTTTTGATTATCTATTTACGACTAAATCTATTGGTAAGGGTACAGGTATTGGGTTAGCTATCTCTCGCCATATTATCGAGGAAAAACACGGAGGTAAGTTAACCTGTACCTCCCAAATCGACTCAGGGGCTAGGTTCACGATTACTATTCCACTGGTAACGGAGGACTCGGACTAGACCATCCATTCGGAAGCCCTACCCCCCAAGTCAATGGGAATACTGACGGCTTTTCCTAGCCGGGGGCGATCGCGAGTGTTCAGGATATAATTGGTAACCTGTTCTGATCCTCCCAAACTGGTGAGATAATCAGCGATCGCATTGAGGTGATCGAGATACTCAGCCTCACCCAGATGAAAAGAAGCCTGTTCTAGGTACTTCCACATAACTTGGACAAAAATTTTGCCCCGCGTCCGCCGCATTTGGATATCATAGGAGACTCCCCACTTGTTTAACAGAAGTTGTCGTAAGTCCTGGCCCGTCATAAGCACCTCTTGCATGGACTGAGAAAGAACTGAGAATCCTCGCGCCGTTTGTCGTGGGAATGTGAAAAGTTGCATGATCTGGAAATACTCGATAGCCGCTTTGGCCGACTCTATTTAAAGGGCGGATGTAGCGGCAAAGGCGAATAAATTCGCTTACCTACTATTGCTATCTTTTCATTGATATGCCATAATAGCATAACCTTGTTAAGTTGGGCAATGATTGTATACGAGTTCAAAATAAAAGCCAAACCATCTCAGTACCAAGCTATAGACGAGGCTATTCGCACATCTCAGTTCATCCAAAACAAATGTTGGCGCTATTGGATGGACAATAAGAGGGTGGGAAAATATGACCTTAATAAATATTGTGCTGTCTTAGCGGCTGAGTTTCCTTGGGCTAATGAATTGAACTCGATGGCTAGACAATCAGCGGCTGAACGCGCTTGGTTGGCTATTTCTCGCTTCTACGATAACTGTCAGAAAAAAGTTAAGGGGAAAAAGGGATTTCCTAAGTTCAAGAAAAATGCTCGCTCAGTTGAATATAAAACTAGCGGATGGAAACTTTCGGAAACCAGAAAAGCTATTACCTTTTCTGACAAAAAAGGTATCGGAACTCTGAAATTAAAGGGAACCTGGGACCTCAACTACTACGATATAAAGCCAATTAAACGAGTCCGATTAGTCCGCCGGGCTGACGGATACTATGCTCAATTTGCGATCGCTGTCAATGTCAGGATAGAGACTGAACCCACTCATAAAATAGTAAGTTTAGACTTAGGAATTAGATAATTTATTGCTGACAATAAAGGCAATGTTGAACCATCTCCTAAGTTCTACCGCCAAGCTGAAAAGCAGTTAAAGAGAGCCAATCGAAAGAAGTCTAAAAAGTACAGTCCAGCTCGCAAAAAAGCCAAAAACAAGCAATCTAACAACTATCACAAAGCTAGAAATAGATATGCTCGTAAGCATTTAAGAGTAAGTAGGCAGCGAAAAGAATATTGCAAGAGATTGGCGTATTCCGTTATCCAATCTAACGATTTGGTCGCCTATGAAGATTTGAATGTAAAAGGGCTGGTAAGAAATCGAAAACTAGCTAAATCTATTTATGATGCGGGTTGGTCTACTTTTCGCGGTTGGCTAGAGTATTTTGGCGTTAAATATGGCAAGGTCACGGTAGCTGTGCCAGCTCACTATACCAGCCAAGAATGCTCAAACTGCGGTCAAGTGGTGAAGAAAACCCTATCAGAAAGAACACATATTTGTTCGCACTGTGGATATCTAGCCGCGCGCGATGTTAATGCGGCAGTGAATATCCTAAAACGCGGACTAGCTACGGCGGGGCACGCCGGAACTTACGCTTGGGGAGATTGGCCCTCTTGGGCTGTTGGTGCGAACCTGCGGTCTAATGGTGAGTAGCGCGAACCAAGAATCCCCGTCTCTTTAGAGCGGGGAGTGTCAAAACAGCCCCTTAAAAAATGTAATAATGCCTTAATAATGCTTTAATGAATGGATGTCAGTCCTGTAGGGGTAGATGAAATGGTTTTCCTGCGTTGCAGGCTCCAAGGGTCTGTAAGGACTGGGAAACAACCATAGTCCCTACAGATTAAATTTGACCCCGCCTTTGTAAAGATAAAGTAACATAACACAGACAAACTGCGTCGATCATGACTCAAATTTCTGCTAACTCTGATGTTCCGAGTATGGGACGTCGCCAATTTATGAATCTGCTGACCTTTGGTTCAGCAACCGGGGTGGCCCTAGGTGCGCTGTATCCCTTCGTCAAATATTTTATTCCTCCTTCAACTGGGGGAGCAGGTGGCGGTGTGATCGCCAAAGATGCTTTGGGTAATGATGTGGTAGCCAGCCAATTTGTGGCTACTCATAATGTAGGCGATCGCGTCTTGGCTCAAGGTCTCAAAGGTGATCCTACCTACCTAGTAATTGAAAATGATGGCAACCTGGCTGAATATGGCCTGAATGCGGTATGTACTCACCTGGGTTGTGTGGTTCCCTGGAACAGCAGCGAGAATAAATTTATCTGTCCCTGCCACGGTTCCCAGTATGATGCTACTGGTAAGGTAGTGCGTGGTCCGGCTCCCCTGTCCTTGGCGCTGGTTCACACCGAAGTTGTGGACGACAAAGTAAGTTTCATTCCCTGGACTGAAACCGATTTCCGCACCAATGAAGCTCCCTGGTGGGCTTAATTGAGACTCAGAGGGGGGATGGTAATAAGATCTATCCCCAATCTGTGATCTAATGATAATTTACATTTTGAGAGAGATAGAACATTCCGATGTCAAACACTGACCGATTCGCAATTCTGCGTCGTGGTATTGGGGCAACTTTGCGGGTGTTATTAGTTGCAGTGGCAACCGCAGGGCTGTTCCTAGCGGGGGATTTGGTATTACCCCAGAGTGCTGCGGCTTATCCTTTCTGGGCTCAGGAAACTGCCCCAGAAACTCCCAGAGAAGCTACAGGCCGTATTGTTTGTGCTAACTGCCACTTGGCTGCTAAACCTACAGAAGTAGAGGTTCCCCAGTCTGTCTTACCTGATACGGTGTTTAAGGCTGTGGTGAAAATCCCCTATGATACTAATGTACAGCAGGTGTTGGGTGATGGTAGCAAAGGCGCTCTGAATGTGGGAGCGGTGTTGATGCTTCCAGAAGGCTTTAAAATTGCTCCCGCCGATCGCATTCCTGAAGAGATCGCCGAAGAAGTCGGTGGTCTTTACTTCCAACCCTACAGTGCTGATCAAGAAAATGTGGTGATCGTTGGTCCAATTCCTGGCGATCAATACCAAGAAATTGTCTTCCCGGTTCTGTCTCCAGATCCAGCTACTGATAAGTCTATCCACTTTGGTAAATATGCCGTCTACGCTGGCGGAAACCGGGGTCGCGGTCAACTTTACCCGGCCGGTAATGCCAGCAATAACACGGTTTATAAAGCCTCTGTGGGTGGAACTATCACCCAAATTACTCAGGAAGAATATGTTGGCTACCAGGTAACTATCACGACTGCTGAGGGTGATTCGGTGGTGGAAACTGTGCCTCCTGGTCCTGAGTTGATTGTTTCTGAGGGTCAACCTGTGGCGGCTGGTGATTCATTAACCAATAATCCTAATGTGGGTGGCTTTGGTCAAGATGATACTGAAATCGTACTCCAAAGTTCGACTCGGATTCAAGGTCTGCTGGCATTTTTTGCCCTGGTGATGCTAACTCAGATTCTGTTAGTTCTCAAGAAAAAACAAGTGGAAAAAGTCCAAGCGGCTGAGATGAATTTCTAATTCTGGCTGTCCATTGGCTTCAACGTTGAAAGTCCGGGGGTAGGGTAAATAATTGATAATTAATAGTTGTTAATTGTGGATTCTGCCTCCGGCTTTCTCACTGCAAATTAATCAAATTTATCAATTTTTTAAAAGTGGCGATCGCAACGGAAACAATTAAAGCGGGAAAATTCGACTGGTTTTATCGGGAAATTAACCGGGAAGTGACAGATAAACCGCCTATCTTATTTTTACATGGGTTAATTTCTCAAAGTTACAGTTGGAGTGTAATTATGGAGGAAGTAGGCGAGAAGGGATACCGAGCGATCGCACCCGACTGGCTAGGTTCTGGATTTTCCGAGAAACCCGAAAAACGAGATTTCCCCTATACTCCAGATGCGTATATTCAAGCATTAGAAGAGTTTTTAACTACCCTCAAATTAACTAAGTTTTATTTGGTTGTTCAAGGTTTCTTAGGTTCCGTGGGCTTACAGTATGCCCTGCGACACCCAGAACAAATTGAACGGCTGTTAGTATTAAATACCCCTGTCTCTACCGAGGCAAAATTACCCTGGAAAATCAAACAGATGTCATTGCCTTTTGTCGGGGATATGATGACTCAAGACCCGTTATTAGTCGATCGCACTCTGGAGGGAGGCAGCCGTTATGTGATTGAAGATAAAGATCTCGATGTCTATCGCCGTCCGTTTCTCAAGTCTTCCTCTACCGGGCGGGCGCTCATGGCAACCATTAAGAATCTACAATTAAAGGAGGCTATGGAAGAAATTGTCTCCGGCTTCCCCAAATGGGATCATCCCACAGAGATTGTCTGGGGGACTGCTGACCCTTGGCTAGATCTGTCTATGGCTGAAAGTTTGGTCGAGAAGATTCCTGGGGCAGTATTGGTTAAACTAGATAAGGCTGGACATTATCCCCAAGACCATTGGCCCCAAGAAATCGCCGAATCCCTACTGCTATTCCTGCGAAAAAAAGCACTTTGAACCCCAAGGGCTACCCTTGACCATGGTGGGGAGCATGATTTAATCTCGAATTAGGTTAATATTTTAGGGCAATACGGTATAATAAGCGAGAAGGGTTGAGGATAAACCTATTGCCAGATATGTCAAACCCAAGGAAGCGGCCAAAATCCTTCGAGTCCATGAAAGAACACTCCGCAGATGGGACGACAATGGCTCAATCGACACCATCAGAACCCCCGCTGGGCAACGACGATACAACGTTGAGTCATATTCTGCTGCCAATTCAGGCAGTGACAAACGCCAAGTCGTTATCTATGCCAGAGTTAGTAGCCGCGCCCAGCAGTCCGACCTCAACCGACAGGTGGCCGCACTGTCCAACCTCTACCCCGAAGCAGAAGTCGTCTCAGAAATCCGAGGCGGGCTCAACTTCAAGGGAAAGAAAATGCTGGCCTTACTGGGACAAGTCTTGTCAGGAGATGTCCGCATGGTTGTCGTTGCCCACCCAGACCGATTGGCAATATGGGGATTTGACTTGTTTCGATGGCTCTGTGAGCAAAACAGGTGCTCACTCATGGTTCTCAACGAGACAAGTCTCAGTCCAGAACCAGAAATGGTTGAGGACATCCTCGCCATCCTCCACTGCTTCAGTTCCCGATTATACCGACGGAGTAAATACAAAACTCAGGTCAAAGAAGATCCGGATTTACCCCAGCCCGGAGCTAAATCAAGTCTGGCGTAAATGGCTGGCTGCTTGTCGGTATTGCTACAACCAAGCAATTGCATTATCTAGGAGTGGTAAACGACTAAGCAAGTTAAAGTTACGCTGGGGAAGTGATGCAGAGTGACTTACCCGAATGGGTCAAAGAAACACCCTGCCATATTCGGCAGAATGCTATCTTTGATGCCTATCTCGCCTTTTCAGCCAGTCCTGGCGCAAGGTTTAGGAGCTGTCGGGATAGTTCTCAAGCCATCAAGTTTAACGATGCTAATTTCTCTTCAGGGAGTTGGTATCCAAGACTAACGAAAGGATTAACTTTCATGGTTTCCGAAGCTATCCCTAAAACTTGCGGGCAAGGGACTCAGTTGGTGTTTACCAAAGGTCGATGGTTGGCGATTTTCCCTGAACCAGTTGCCGTTACCCCAACTGAAGCGAATGGCGTAATTGCATTAGACCCGGGTGTGCGAACTTTCATAACTGGGTTTGATGGCTCTCGGTTTCTGGAATTGGGCTCCGGGGATATTGGACGCATTACTAGGCTATGTCAACATTTGGATGATTTGATGAGCCGAATCGCCAAGGAACCCTGTCGTTCAAGAAGGCGACGGATGAGGCAAGCGGCTCAACGAATGAGAACCAAAATCCGCAATCTAGTTGATGAAGCCCACAAACAAATTGCTCACTACTTGACTCACAACTACAGCATAATTTTTCTGCCGACCTTCGAGACTTCCGATATGGTTGCCAAGGTGAAGCGGAAAATCAAATCCAAGACTGCCCGCGCCATGCTGACATGGGCGCATTATCGATTCAAACTAACCCTGAGACATCAAGCCGAGATAACTGGAACCACAGTTGTAGATGTGACGGAAGAATACACCAGCAAAACCTGTACTCACTGTGGTCATGTGCATTCCCAGCTAGGTGGCTCAAAAGTGTTCCGATGTCCAGAGTGCGGGTTCACTCTACCCAGGGACTGGAACGGTGCTTTTGGAATCTTTCTAAAAGCTTTGCGGGATACCGCCTCTGTTACCTTAACGGGTAATAGTGCTATCGTCGCATTGTCGGGCAATAGCCGGATAAATGTCGCGTAAATGTATCAGCTAGTCGTGGGGATTAAGTCCCTGATTGTCTATAATACTAATTGCGAATATGACTGAAACATCCCCGAATCCGAAATTTACACCCCCAGTGGTCGAAAGTAATGTAGACCAACAAGCCTTGATTAAGCAACTTAGACGCAAAGAAGGGAGTTGGGTTGAGTGGGGTCAGGCCTGTGCTACTCTGCAAAAGTGCGGTAAAAATTCCCAGGAGATTTTTGAGGATACTGGTTTTGAACCTGTGCAACAAAATCAGGTAATTGTGGCTTCTCAGGTTTACCACTCCATGGTTAAGGGGGAAGCCTCCGAGAATGTGCGATCGCATTTTTGGCAAAAAGGCAGCGATATCCTTTATGAACTTCGCATCCTCACCCAACCCCTGCGGGTGGCGGCGGCCGGGTTGATTCTCGAGTACAATTTAGATGCCGATGAAGCCCGAAATATCGCTAGGGCGCTGAAAGATTTTTCCCTGAGCGGGGGTATGCCGGAAGGATTTTCTACCGATGCGGGGGATATGGTAGCCTATTATTTCGCCAAATTGGCTCGCCAACAAAAGGATATCCAGGAGCGATCGCGCCTGATTGCTAAGGGTCTAAAATTTGTCAAATCTACGGCGGCTAGAAGCCAGCTAGAACAGCTTTTAACTGATTTTACGGTTTCATCTCCCAAAACGGCCCCTCGCCTGCCAATGTATCGTTTAGAGGAGTCTGAGGAACTTCCTTGTATTGTACCTGTGGCGGGGAGGTTTCCCCTCAACAAGGAGGATTGGCAAGCTGTTCCCCTGTGTGAGGCGATCGAACCTTTTGGAATCATCAAATTTAATGGAGAAGGTGCTTGGCTGGCTTTACCAGGTTGGCAGGTAGTCCGAAATGCTGAAGACCCGGTGGTGATTTTATGTCAAAGCGATCAGCTTCCTACTCCTCTCCCTGGTCAGGTTGAGGAAGTAGTTGCACTCATTGATCGCGCAGGTAGAACATGGCAAGCAGACAGTTATTTTCTAGTGGAGATTGAGGGTCAACTAGAATTGCAATGGTTTGAGGACAAACCAGAAACGCCTCTGCTAGGCAGGGTGATTCTGATTTTGCGCCCAAAACGGATTGTCGATGAAAATCAGATGACCGATATTTGGCAAATTGAGGAATAGGGCAAAAGCACCTAGAGAGCAGCAGCAGAAGATACTCGCTATTCGCGATCCAGTTATCCTACCCCGCCAGCTAGGGGCAGATTTAACGGGAACGACGCGATCGCATATTCGGGGGCAAAAAGTCAGCAGGTTCTTCCTCAATCCGATAAGGCCAGATATCAATAGGTTGAATTGAATAACGTTTCAACTCAGACCGACGATTAGATTGACCCGCCATCACCACTAAAGCGATCGCCAAAATACTACCACCCAAGACCACAGCCAGAATCACCCCCACCAGAAACCATAGCATAGCAGTTGGCAATCCATTGGAGCCAGAATTGCCTTGAGACAAGCGGTTTTGATCCAGGGTCAAATTACTAACCCGACGCTCCTGTTCTTGCAGTTGCATCGTCAGGCGTTCATTTTGCATTCGCTGCTGTTCAAGCTGAGTCGTAAGAGTTTCAATTTGAACCCGATGTCGCTCCAGTTGACTCGTTAGTTGGTCAATCTGAACCCGATGTCGTTCCAGTTGAGTAGTGATTTGTTGATTAGTCGTTTGTTGTCTTTCCCATTCTCGAAGTACATGAGACCCAGAACTTGAGGAATCAGAGGAACTAGGTGGGGGAGGTAAAGGAAAGGTGGGGATCGGAATCTGCCCATTGGGAAACGTCCCTAATGTTGACTCCGACACATTAGGCGGTGGCGGGAGAATTCCAGATGGGAAACTTGGGGGTGATGGTTCATCCTTTCCTAAAGACGATTGGTTACTCAAAAATAACCATGCGAATAGGAGTAGCATGGCTACCATTAAGGTAAACACACATCCCCATAAAAACCCCGTAGTCGGACTCATGCGTTTGGATTTCACACTTAGGCAGCTATAAGAGAATTCCAGGTTAAATCCTTTTGAACAGCCTAATGGCCTATCTAGGGTGATCAGTACAAGAGAGACTTGCCATTGGACATCATGTACATCTCTTAAATCTGACTGCTTAGGAATCTAACCGAGTTGCATATTAACACGAAAAATCATACAGGAGTTGTTAGACCCCTCTCTTGACAGCCTCGGCTCCAAGGACTATAAAGCCTTGATCCGCCATGAATGGGGATAAATCTGTCACCCAATCTTTTCACACAGTTACCCATTCATCACCGCATTGGGCAGCCATGAGTTTGCCGATCAGGGTACTACCACCATAATTTTATTTGGTCCTAGGGCAATTATGTTACTCTGATTCCCAACCGAATTAAAAATAAATCACAAAATGCGGCCAATGATGTCCACACTGAAGTAATTTTATACCGTTTCGGATCAGGAGAATTTAATGAGACTCAAGATTCAGGCTGTAATCATGATGATCGCGCCATTGGGATTGATCACTGGTGCGCGCGCCGCTGACTCTGATGACTTACAGAGGCTTCTAACTACCAATCAATGTCCTGGCTGTGATCTGCGGGGAGCCGACTTGTCAGCCGCTCAACTTTCTGGGGCTAATCTTTTTCAAGCCGATCTGGGCGGCGCTATCCTCCGACAAGCAGATTTACGCAGTGCTAATCTGCAAGAGGCTAATCTGTATAATGCCGACTTGGGGGGTGCGAGTTTAGCTGCTAGTAATTTGTTTAAGGCTAATCTTCACCATGCGAACCTACAAAGGGCTGATTTGCGTGAAGCCGATCTCGGTCAGGCTATGCTGGGTCGTGTAGACTTGCGGCGGGCTGATCTTAGGGATGCTAATCTATTTCAGGCTAACCTCGGTCAGGCTTATCTGGAAGAGTCCGATTTGATGAATAGCAATCTCCAAAGGGCTTTTTTATTTAGGGCTAATCTGGAACGTGCTAATCTGACCGGGGCTAATTTGCTGGGAGCAGATCTGCGGGGTGCTAATTTTTCTGATGCCGATCTCACTGGTGCCAGTCTGGTGGGTGCGGCCTTGAATGATACTAATATCAATCGTGCCCAACTGTCTAATACAAACTTGTCTGGTGCTTTGTTACAGGGAACAACTCTCGGTCCGGTCGTGTGCATTATTGATCAATCTGTTAATTGTGCCGCTCCCCCTGCGCCACCACCTCCCTTGCTTCCGGCAGATTTTTGGGACGATTAATCTCCTGAGATAGGGGTTTTTGAGTTTTTATCTGGCGATCGCTTTTCAGAATCCGGTAATGGGAGTATACTAAATGTGGGGGCTAAAAATCCCCATATCCTCTAAACTCGCTAAACCTAGGGTTAGCTTCTAAACATCATGAGTGCCCAACCTCTATTAAAGTTTGAAGTCCAGACAGCCGCTCAATTGGCAGAATATCTGCGATCGGCGACAACCTGGCGTGAAGTTGAGGCACTCACCCAAAACTATTCCCATTGGAAACGTGAAGCCTGGAAGTTACTCCCTGAAGCTGAACAGGAGAGGATTAAATATCTTAAACATTGGCAGGAGCACCCAGTAGCCCAAAAGTTTCCCCCCGGTTCTCTGGTGCAACGCATCAATAGCAGCACAGAGAGGGTGGGTAAGGTCGTTAACTACTGGAGTGCATACGGTGTCGATTATGTAACTTTTCAGGTGGAGCAGGATATTGATTGGTGTCGGGCTAGTTTTCTGCAATTGGTGAACCCAGAAAAATCAACCGCCTATTAGGGTAAATTGCCACTCAACCGGATTTGATCTAAGCTACAATAGCCCAAATCCCCTGCTGATCTAAATTTATCCTGAATGCGCTTACGCCATCTCATTCCCTTTTTCGATCCTACTGCCCAGAATTGGGCAACAGAAGCTCGCCTGCTGCGCTGGTTAACCTTTTTGTGGCTATTTGTCGGTCTCGTGGCGATGTTTTCTGCTTCCTACCCCAGTGCTTATACTGAACATGGGGATGGTTTGTACTACTTCAAACGCCAGGTAACATGGATGTTGGTGGGGATGGTAGGATTTAACGTGATTGTTAATACCCCTGTGCGGGTCGCTTTACGGACTGCTCAGTGGGGATTATTCGCGGTGATGGGGTTATTGTTTCTTACTATAGTCCCCGGTTTGGGAACTACTATCAACGGGGCGACTCGATGGCTGTCACTAGGCCCAATTCTCATTCAGCCTTCGGAATTAATGAAGCCATTTCTGATACTACAAGCGGCGCGGTTTTTTCCCCGTTGGGATCGGTTAAGTTGGCGATCGCGACTAACCTGGTTAGGGATTTTTCTGCTAATTTTGTTGCTCATTTTAGCCCAACCCAACCTCAGCACCACTGCTCTTTGTGGTATGACATTATGGTTAATCGCCCTCGCCGCCGGACTTCCTTTTTTGTATTTGGGCGGTACTGCTGTTGGTGGGTTAATCTTGGCTACTATTAGTATTAGCCTACGAGAATACCAAAGGAAGCGGGTTCTCTCCTTTATGAATCCCTGGGCTGATCCCGTTAATGATGGCTACCAATTAATTCAGAGTCTACTAGCTGTCGGTTCTGGCGGTCTTTGGGGCACTGGTTTGGGATTGTCCCAACAAAAGTTATTTTATCTGCCGATTCAGTATAGCGATTTTATTTTTGCCGTTTATGCCGAAGAGTTTGGCTTTGTTGGTGGGGTGCTGCTTTTGTTGCTGCTAGTCGCTTATGGGACGATCGCCCTCAGAGTCGCTCTTAAAGCCGATAATATTGAACATCAACTGGTAGCGATCGGGACTATGGTCGTCATGGTGGGACAGTCTTTGCTGAATATTGGGGTAGCTACTGGGGTACTACCAACTACTGGTTTGCCTTTACCCTTATTTAGTTATGGCGGAAGTTCCATGATTGCTAGTTTAGCAATATCTGCTTTATTGATTCGGGTAGCCCGCGAAAGCAGTGAAGCACAGGTTATTCCCATCAGACCCCTTGCTCAAAACCGGGGTTGACAAGTCCCGTGGACTGATGGTATATTATCCACATAATGTCTACTTGATAATTTCTCTATTTGCATTAATAAAAAAAATTAAAACAATACCATTATTTAAATAATACCATAGGTCGGCCACAAAAGCAACCCTCCCGAAACCCAATCGCGGGTAGGGAGGGATTTCTTTACAAAAGTTAACATAACTAATTAATTCTTAACTATTTGACTGTTGAGATTAGGGAATTAGATACAAAATCAGGACATTGTGGGTTTAAGGGAAGTTTGAGCCAAAACTTAGTTCCTTTGCCAATTTCTGACTCGCACCAAATTTCCCCACAGTGGCGGGAGACGATAATTTCACGACTGATATATAGCCCTAAACCCGTACCTTTACCGATTTCTTTGGTGGTAAAAAATTGCTCGAAAATTTGGTTTTTGTTGGTTAGGTTGATGCCTTTAGCATTATCTGCAACCATGATCGTGATATCTTCTGAATTAGCCTGGGTTTTAATTGTAATTAACGGCTGAGACTGTTGGGGTTTGTGTGTCCAGTCCCCTACTTCATCTAAAGCATCAATGGCATTGCTGATCAAATTCATAAACACCTGATTAAGTTGACCTGGGTAGCAGAGGATTGACGGTAGTTTCCCATAGTCTCGAATTACTTGAATCGGCGGACGTGATGGTGTGGCTTGTAAGCGGTTTTTTAAGATGAGTAAGGTTCCCTCTAAGCCTTCTTCCAGATTGACTTTTAGCATTTGGTCGCTGTCTTTGCGGGAGAAGTTACGCAGCGATCGCACAATTTGAAAGAGTCGCTCTGAACCCATTTTTAGGCTAGATATAACTGTCAAAAAGTCCGTCTCTAAAAACTCTAAATCTATGGAATCTATGTATTCTTGAAGGCGCGGATCGGTCGGGGAATAAATATCTTGATAAAGCTGAGTGAGTTCTAGTAGGTCTTTGCTATAGTTTTCCACATGGGCTAAATTATGAAATATCGAGTTAACTGGGTTATTGATTTCGTGGGCTAAACTAGCCATCATCTGCCCCAATGATGCCATTTTTTCCGATTGAAAAAGCTGTGTTTGGGTGTGTTTAAGTTCCTCTAAAGTTTGCTCTAATTGCTGTGCTTGAGCTTGAGCGATCGCGGCGGTGGAACAGGCTTGTTGATAAAGTTGAATTTGGGTCTGTTCAAGATCTAGTTGTTCGATTTCACTTTCCCGTTGATATTGCGCTACTACAGCATCAAGAATAGATAGCAATTCATTGGGGGCAGTATTGGTAATATAGTCAAGGTGAGGATGGCTCGGTGTTAAGTCAGAGTCCGCAGTTGTGGCTAAAGTTCTGACTGCTAAAATATACTCGCGGATGCGTTTATCTAAATTTAGCGGCTCTCGGAAATACATCGATCGCACTATAGCCGAAGGAGATGTTAATAAATTCATCTCACTATCACCGTAGAGTAAGCCTTTATGCGATCGCTCCATCAGAGCAATATCTTTAATCAAAGTTTCCCGAATCACCTCCCTTTCGGCTGGGTCAGAAGTAGTAACTAACTTGAGGCTAAAAAAAGCTGTTCTCTGGGAAAGCATCCGCTGACGACCACTGACATTCACCACCGCCGCATTCACCTTCCGGGTGGTGTTAATTTCTTGCAGATCAAAATAACTCTCAAATTGTTTCATCAATAGCCGTGGTAGCTGATGCTGTTCATTAAGCAGGGATAGATTTACTGATTTCATCTTTCCACCCTCCTGGGGACTCTCCCTATACCTGTACTCAGGAAATCGCCAATGACAGGAAAACAGGGGCAGGATTTTTCTGGCATCCGGGTTTCTCCTAAATTAGTTGAGTGTGCAGGTTTTTTGATGGGAAACTTGCCCAACCCACTCCCACTTATGGGGCAATGTTAGCTTTAAGAAAATGTTATTTTATCTGGTTACCTCAGAAACACTAGCTTAACCCTGTATACTTGTTTAACTGCTGACGACAGAGCCAGGAACTAGCTACCCATTCGGTGGGTGTCCTGACTCAAATAACCTAGCGCCCAAGGCACTTAAGTCTCATCAACTCTGGCTATTTCCATCCCCCACTAGAATCGGTACTCTCATTTAGTGGTGGGTTGTTGACTGGCTTTTAATTAGTCCTCGATTAATTACCCCTATTATCAAATTATTTTACCATCCGAGTTTTTTATTCAGTATCTAAAGTTACAGATTATCAAATTATTTAAAATTCACGACTAGACCATAGCACAAAAATAGGCTTTTGTTTGTGAAAAAAAGTTAAATTTTTCGACCATTACAGATCAGTTCAGCAGAAGATAGCCTAGTAGGGGCTAGGTTCAACATAACTTGACAGTTTCAGCCAGCCCCTACATTTACCTAAAGCCTGCTGGCAGAATAATGATTATTTTTTAAGATCACGAGCCATGTTACGGAACATATCTAAACTGGAGTCAGCACGACGACGATCGCTTTTAACCTCTGGTGCTGGAGATTCAGTAGCTTTGGGCTGGGCCATTTCCATCGCTGGTTTAGCGGTAGCTTTAGGAGTCTCGAAGGGTTGTCCTCCCGACATTTTAGGGAAAGACTTCTTAACTTCTAAAGGCTTACGCATATACTCAATATCGCCTAAACTCTTGGCGCTATCGGGATCAAGATAGAAAGAACTTCCTTGAGTTTCTGTTGGTTCTGATTTGCGACCAAATAAGCCTCTAATAAATCCTGACATAGTTTTTTCCTAGGTGGGGTGTTGGGTATATGTTAAATTTTATCAAAAATTGTGTTGATTATGATAATTTTTTACGGATTTCTCAATGCACGCTCATCAATGCCAACTTTATGTAAAGTTTTGTGAAAAAAATTTAAGAAATATTACAAAAAATTTTTTTTGCTCTGGGGTGGTGGCTTTCCTGGCTGATTGGTGGTATTATTTTAAATAATGGAAATAGTGACATTTTTTTTGTTATCAAATAGATTACCATTTTCTAAATACATATCTGTAGCTTACCATTAATTACCCCCACTTGTCAACCCTGGGGCGGCGCGTTTTGGGAAAAATTGATTAAAAAATCAACTTAGTTAACAGGAGAATTTAATGACCGAAGTTTAGAGTCTGATAACGAGTTTGTAGTTGATTAATGCTGTAGAGGGACTCCAAATTAAGGCCAGCATTTTGATAAAGTTCAGCCCCCCCTTGATGGCGATCGACTAAAGCGATAACCTTATCAACGCTGTATCCAGCATCAGTAAGGCGTTGTACAGCTTTGATGGCAGATTTTCCAGTAGTGACAACATCTTCGAGAACTACGACGTTAGCGCCGGGGGGTAGTTCGGGTCCTTCGATATAGGCTTTAGTTCCGTGTCCCTTAGCTTCTTTTCGGATAATGAGGGCGGGTATAGGTCGATTTTCGTAGACAGAAACGACACTAACGGAGGAAACCATAGGATCAGCACCGAGGGTAAGTCCGGCGACTGCTTCTGTTTCGAGGGGAAGTAATGGTAAAATTAGGCGAGCGATCGCCACCGACCCAGCGGGATGTAATGTGACTTGTTTACAATTAATATAGTAGGAACTCTGCTGACCAGAGGAGAGAACAAAATCCCCTTCTTGATAAGCGAGTTGACACAAAAGGTCAAGTAGCCACGATCGCAGGGTATCTAAAGGTGCACAAGAGGCATTGAGATCTGAAAGAGCAGGAATTTCTGAAGGGTTAGTCATAAGGGCGGGAAAAGGTAGGAAACAAATCTGTAATCACTCCATCTGATCGTACACTGGGAGAGACCATCTGATCAAACAGATTCACCAAGGTTAATGCCATGAACAGAATTTTATTACAGAGTATCAGTGGAGTGTTAGGGGTAGCGATCGCCTCATTCGTGTGGGTTGAGGGAGTTGTGGCGCAACCGAGAACCCGTTTCCAGCCTTTTGCGGAAGACTTTAACCAGGCGGCGACCCGCAGTTCTGGGGATGCTTTTAAAAATCAATCCCTGATGGGTCAACTTTCGGTATTCTTCGGGTTAAGCTATCCCTGGCCGGGTGCTATTAATGGTTTTCCTGAAAGTTTGATTGCTGATGATGCCAGACGAGTGAATCAACTGTATAGAGAGAGAATGCTCCAGCAGACCCTAAGCAGTCCGACTATCCGCACTGCCGATCTAGCGAACCCATACAACACCTCAATTTTGACTCAACCTTCTGTGATCAACGAATTGTCTAACGACACTCCGGGGGGATTTTTGTTTAATCCCTAATGGGAGCGAGTCCAGTTTTTGATCAGGTGCGTCATCAAAGGTTAATGACGCACCTGCAAAGGGACTACTGAGAAACAGCTTGATTGTTTTGTTGAGATGCGATTTTCTGAGTCAAAACTTCCAAGGCTTTGCCATATTGAGGATCATCAATAGTGCCAATTTTGTCGCGGTTTTCGCGGAGGATATCTCGCTGTTGTTCGGTGAGTTCAACGATCACATCAGGCTTAATTCCCTCATGATTAATGTCACGACCATTAGGGGTAAAATATTTAGCGATCGTGACCGCCAAACCGGAACCGCGACCCACGCCACGAACGGACTGAACTAGACCCTTACCAAAAGTGTTAGTTCCGACCAAAACGGCGCGGCTGTTATCTTGTAGAGCGCCGGATAGAATTTCACTAGCACTAGCGGAACCGCCATCAACAAGAATCACCATAGGCTTATCAGTGAGGGCGCGATTATTAGCGCGTTGTCGATCCATTTCTCCCTGACGATTAACGGTAGAGACTATATCGCCTTCTGTTAGCCACATACGGGCGATTTCAATACTAGCATAGAGCAGACCGCCAGGATTAGAGCGTAAATCGAGAATATAACCTGAAACATTCTGTTGTTCGAGGTTAGTGATCGCCTGTCGCATTTCCTCAGCAGCATTAGCACTAAAATTGTTCAGACGAATATAGCCGATATCGCCGACGGGGGAAGGTTTCTTAGAGTAGCGTACCGGGTGAATTTCAATCTGAGCGCGGGTAATATTAAACTCAATTTCCCTTGGACCGCGCAAAATAGTCAACTTAACCTGAGTCCCAATTTGTCCACGAATCAAACTGACAGCTTCATTGAGCTCCATTCCCTCAGTGCTGCGGCCATCAATTTTAGTAATAATATCCTGAGCCTGAACCCCAGCATCAAAAGCGGGAGAGTCCTCAATAGGGGAAATAACGACGAGTTTATTGGTTTCCTCATCTTGGGTAAGTTGGATACCAACCCCGGTCAGTTCTCCCTGAGTATCAATTTGCATATTTCTGAACTCTTCGGGGTTCATGAAGCGGGTATAAGGGTCATCGAGTTTACCCAACATTTCGCGGATAGCTTCATAAGCCTGTTGATCATTAGTATATTCTCGGCTTAGAAACTCATTACGAAGTTCCCTCCAATCTACCTGGTTAAAGGTACCGTCAACGTAACTTCTATCAATAATTTGCCATACTTCATCAATTAGTTCCTTCGGGCTTTCCCGAAAGGATGCTTGGCCGGAAAGGTGTATACCAGCGCCCGCAACAGCAACAGCGGTCAGCATAACTGCTGTTGCGCCTATAACAAGCCCACTTTTTGATATAATCATTTATCTGCTGAACCGGAAGAGAATACTAAGAGCTATTAACAGCATACTAGCACATCAGATCTGGCGATCGCGGAGGTTAACCAAAAGCCCAATGTGACCGGGACTCCCCCACCCCGTCAGAGGTGGGGTCAGCTTGATTTTTATGGATCTACCCAGCGTCCATCTGCTTTGATGAGATTAATTAATTCTTCGACACCTTGATCTTCGGGAACTTTCTTAATTTCTTCCCGACCCCGATATAGGGAAATATAGCCGGGTTGTTTTCCTACATAACCATAGTCAGCATCGGCCATTTCTCCAGGTCCGTTCACAATACAACCCATAACAGCAATATCTAGTCCAGTCAGGTGTTTGGTTGCTTCTCGGACTTTGTGGAGAACTTCTTCGAGGTTAAAGAGGGTGCGACCACAGGAGGGACAGGCGACATATTCTACCATAGTTTTCCGCAGTCCTAGGGATTGCAGAATGCTATAGCAAACAGGAATTTCCTTTTCTGGGGCTTCTGTGAGGGAAACCCGAATGGTGTCACCAATACCATCTGCTAAGAGGGTAGCAATACCAGCGGTGGATTTAATGCGGCCATATTCTCCATCTCCGGCTTCGGTAACTCCCAAGTGTAGGGGATAGTCCATCCCTAGGTCATCCATGCGTTTAGCCATGAGGCGATAGGCTGCTAACATGACGGGGACGCGGGAGGCTTTTAGGGATATCACTAAGTTCTGAAAGTCTAGGGATTCACAGATGCGGATAAATTCCAGGGCTGATTCTACCATACCTTCGGGGGTGTCGCCGTAGGTAAATAGCATTCTTTCGGCTAGGGAACCATGATTAACGCCGATACGCATGGCTTTACCCTGGTCACGGAGGGAGATAACTAGGGGTTTGAGGGTTTCGCGGATTTTCTCGCCGATTTCTTGAAATTCGGCGTCTGTGTATTCGCTACGATCGCCTTTAGGTTTCTCAAAGACGTATAATCCGGGGTTAATCCGCACTTTATCGACGTGCTTGGCGACTTCTAGGGCAATTTTCATGCCGTTGTGGTGAACATCTGCGACTAGGGGGACGGGTTGATAGGTGGCGGCGAGTTTTTGTTTGATTTCGCCTACGGCTTTGGCGTGTCCGACGCTGGGAACTGTGACGCGGACGATTTCACAACCCATTTCATGCAGCCGACGAATGGAGGCGACGGAACCTTCTATGTCCATGGTATCTTCGTTAATCATGGACTGAACTACGACGGGGTATCCTCCGCCAATGGTGATGTTTCCGACCCGGACTGGACGGGTTTGGCGACGGTGAATTACTGTGTCAACGGAGGGCTGACTAGCTGGGGTCGGAGTGGTTATGGGTAGGGTTTGCATGATCTGAATTTGATAATTGCTTAGTTTTAAGAGTGGGTTCTCAAAATTCAATAGGTGTCTATATTAAAGATAGATTGCCACAAATTGGGGACTTGTGGTTGATCCGATCGCTTAAATTGTTTAAATTGTCACGAATACGGGTAGCGATCGCTTGATTGTAGATTAGATAATTGGCTATGAGTGAACATCTGCGCTATTTTTCGGGTTTTGAGTCTTTAGCAGTCGAGTGGACAGACAAAATCTGGTCAAGGGGTGTACCCTTTTGGTTGCGGGCTGAACCTAAATCCAATCGGGTGGTTTTGTGTTTACATGGGTTTACCGCCACTCCTTTTGAGGTGAGACCAGTAGCGCAAGCCTGTCTGAGTCGGGGGCTTGATGGGGTGGGGCCTTTATTGCCTGGTCATGGTTTTCAAGAATTAGCAGACCAGAAGTTATTTTTTCCGAAAATGACGGCGGAAGGAATGTTATCTGCTGTGCGTCGGGAGTTGGAATTAGCCCGATCGCATTATGAATTTGTAGGTATTTTTGGGCATTCTATGGGAGGTGCGATCGCTTTAAAAATGGCGGCGGAGGGGCGAGTAGATGCCTGTGCGGTCACTGCACCAGCGTTAAAATTACCGCCTCGGGCTGTGATTTTATTGGCTTTATTTGGTTGGGCGAATATTTCTATCCCCACTCAACCCAAGCCTTTTGATAACCCCGTTTATTTATTTGATAATTGTCCGGCGGGGCGGGCGCTGCAACGACTAGCCAGGATAGCCAGATCAGAGTTATCTTCAATTACTTGTCCGGTGTTAGCTATTCATTCCCATAGGGATGATTTAGTCAGTCCGGTGGTAATTAATTGGATGGAAAAACAACTACCAAACAATTTAGATGTCCGTTGGTTTGACCAGTCAGGTCATGTCATGATTTTAGATGTTAATGGGGAGGAAATTAGCCAGGCGATCGCCGATTTTTTTAGCCAGAGGAGTATCTAAAATTTTCCCCCAGGGCGCGATCGCCCGAATTTTTCACTCTTCAAAAATTGCCCCTCGTTTAATCAAATCTTGTTTAACTTCCTCAGACAATCCCGAATCATGCCATAATCTAGCTTGTTTAACAATAGCCCCCGTAAAGTCCGCCCCTTTCAAATTAGTAAGGGCTAACCCAGCTTGGTGCAAATCAGCATTTTTGAGGATAGCATTATGGAGGTTAGCATCACTCAGATTACAGTTATTTAGATTAGCCTCTGTCAAATTCGCGCCGCACAGGTCTGCGCCGCTGAGACTAGCCAAAGCCAGACTGGCCCTATGTAGATCTGCGCCACTCAAATTAGCATCACTCAACAGCGCCCCACTGAGATCTGCACCACTAAGGTTAGCAAAACGCAGGTCAGCATTACTAAGATCTGCATCACTTAAATCAACTCCCCGCAGGTAAGTATTTTGTAAGTTAGCGCCACTGAGGTCAAGGTTACTGAGATGTGTTCCCAGGAGTCTTGCGCCCACAAAATCTTCCGATATTTTCAATTCTGCTAAGGTAGCTAACTCGATAAAATCATCAGTTTTAGCATCAACTACGGTCTGAATAAGGCCCTGTAATTGGGCAAAATTCCAGCCTTGGGCTACAGCTTTTTTAGTCAAGGCTTGTAATTCTTCTAAAGTCTGATGCTGTTGCGCCACAGGAGGCTGTTCTGATTGTAATTCTTGCGATCGCAACCAGATGGCAAATTTACGCTCTAGGATCGCCAATTTATTGGGGCTAATATTTTGCGGCCAAAGTCCTTCAACACCAGTCATAATTCAAGAGAGTTTAGAGGAGATTAATTCAACTTTTAACTGTCTCCAAAAATTGCGCCTTTTCGTTGCAATTCAGGTTGCAGTCGCCGAGAAATACCGATCGCCTCAGTAAATTCGACATTTTCCACCATGATATCAGCTAATTCCGCGCGGCTGAAATCTGTTTTCTGGAGGTTAGCTCCTGTCAAGTTTACCCCACTAAGGTCCGCATAGGTAAAATTAGCACTCTGCAAATTAGCATTACTGAGGTTAGCGCGGGGGAGATAGGCGCTAGTGAGATCAGCTTGGGTCAGGTTAGCATTACTGAGGTTAGCGCGGGGGAGTTTAGTTCGTAGATCGGCTTGAGAGAGGTTAGCCTCTTGTAAATTAGCATCTCGGAGGTTAGCGTTACAGAGGATAGCGTTACTGAGGTTAGCTCCCTGTAGATTAGCATTGGTGAGGTCAGCCAGGGTCAAGTTAGCATTAGTGAGGTTAGCCTGGGCTAAGTTAGCGCCGCGCAAGTTAGCATTACTTAGGTCAACCCCGGTTAAATCCTGCCCATAAAGGTCTTCTGTGAGGCTTAAACCCACCTGTTCGAGAATTTGGGTAAATTCTGCCATCCCGACTACTCCAAGCCACTGATGGGCAATTTCCCATTGTTGGAGGCGACAGTTATTGACCTGTTGAGATTCTTGGATATGTTCCCAGGTGAGTCGGAGGCGCTGTAGTGCGTTGATTTTCTGGGTACGATCGCCCATTTGATTAGCAATTTCCAACTGTTGTTGATAGCAGGCGATCGCTTTTGGTAACTCATTAGTAGCATGATAAGCCATTCCCAGGTTAGTCAGGGCGTTAAGCTGTCCTGATATATCCCCAATATCTTCAGCGATACGGAGGTGAGTTTGATAGCAGGTAATGGCTTCTTGAGAATTAGACAAAGCAGCATAAGCTATACCCAAATTACCCCAAGTAGCGCCTTCCCGTTGGCGATCGCCCAATTTTTGATAGATAGTCAGGGCTTCGCGCCACAATTCCAAAGCCGCCGGAATATCACCTTGATGATATTGAGAAACCCCTTGTTTAAATAATTGATTAGCCTGGTAGTCCGTCATATTTTACCCTATTTCAACAGCCTAATTGTCTGATAATTCTGGAGTGACGGTTTCCGATGTTTTTTGGCTCAAATACTGATAGACTTGTCTGGACATTTTTTGAATCATTGATTCAGCCGCTGTGTCGCCATTGTTTCTTTGGGCTAAAATAGCTAAAATGTAGCGTTTACCATTGGGCATATCAACTATACCCACATCGGCTAACATAATGTTTAGGGTTCCAGTTTTGTGGGCGACTACCGCCCCATTACTGACCCCGCTAGGTAATAGGTGATTATTTTCTGTTTCTGTCATAATTCGCAAGAGGCGATCGCGTGATGTCATCGAAAGTAAACCCCCTTGGTGAATTTGACTCAAAAGACTAACCATATCCCTAGGCGTAGTTTGATTAGTCCCTTCAATATCAGGTAAAGGGTTACGCACCAGAGTATCTGTCAGACCCCAACTGCGGAACTTTTGATTAAGAACCTGAAACCCTCCCAGCCGTTCTACAATCATATTAGTGGCTGTATTATCACTAATTGTCATCATTTTAGTAGCAGTTGCTAAGGCTGTATATTCAGTCCCAGGCGGCTGATATTGCATAATCCCCGCTTCTCCCACCTGGTGATTTTCCGTCATCACCAGCATTTCATCTAGGCGAATTTCTCCCGCATCAACGGCTTGCAAAAACGCCACTAAAATCGGGAGTTTAATTGTACTAGCTGCCGGAACTGTGGACTGTTCTCTTAAACCAACATATCCGCCAGTATTCAGGTCTAAAAACATCAAACCCGGAGTAATATCTGGGGATTCTGCCGCCACCAATTCCAGTTGATTTTTTAACTCTTTGATTTCCCGGTTTAATTGCAGAGATAGGGGCAAAGCCTGGGTGTTTACTTGGCTGTTAATTCTAGTTTCCTGTGTCTCTAAATTCTCAATAGAACTAGCCCCGGCGGTAGCACGACCGAGGGAGTTGAGAATTGAGAGAACTGTTCCCGAAATCACCCCGATACCAATGCCTAAAATCAGCAACCGGGTTCCATAAACTATGGGAGAGACACGGCGACTCTTACGCCTTACCACCCGTTTTTTCACAGGGGTAAGGGGTTGCATAGTCCGCTGAGGGGGGGGATATACTTGGGGAGTGATAGACCTATTTAAGGGGACTATGTTAGATGGTTTACCGTTGCTAACTCCCTGACGCGGTTTAGGTTTTCCCCGACGGCGTTTTTTCGAGTTTGGTGGTGGTAGCTGAGGTGTCTTTTTCCGGTTTCTGGTAATGGGGGGTTTTTGTCGAAGTTGATCTAACACGGGGTCGAAATATCCGTTTTCAGGGATATGTATGGGGGGAATTTGACCAGTTGGGGAACGGTTGGGGGAGACAGGTCTCCGTGAGGATGATTGTGATTGAGAAGTGGGACTAGGGGAACGGCCACGACGCTGATCACGAGATTGAGGGCCTTTTGACTTCCGGGACTTGGCCCCCCATTGGGAAACAAAGGATAAAAATGAGCGACGGGGATATCGGTGAGCCACACCTAACACCTAAAAATCATCAAAGAGGACAATAGACTATGGAAATTACACCCATCAAGTCGTAGGGGCTGGTTCTGCAATCATCTCTATTGAGGTCCAGACTCTTTATAACCCGCCCTTACTTAGCAATAGGAATCGACAGTTGAGCCTGGGAATCAACGATATCGAGATTACCATTAACTGGGCGGATGTTGCTTAACAGTTAATGCCCATTCTACCTGAGAGATAACCCCCCGTAGCATAGCAACTTCTGTACTAGATGGCTGGGCGCGGTTAAATAAATGCCTAAATTTTTCCATACGACTGCTGACGGTGTGGGGGTAGACATAACCGATTTTGAGTAGGAGGGTTTCTAGCTGTTGATAGTATCCTTCCAGTTGGTCGAGGGTGGCTGATAATGGTTCTGATGGTTCTGGGCTGGGTAATGTATTCTGGTCGATGAGGGTTTGAGCGCTTAGTGAGAGTTCGTAACAGCAGACAGCCACGGCTTGGGCTAAATTTAGGGATTCATAGGCGCTACTGCTGGGAATGCGAACTATCCTTTGAGCATAGTTTAGTTCTGTATTGCTCAAGCCACGATCTTCGGGACCGAAAATCAGGGCGGCGGGGCTGTGGAGTAGCCAGGGGAGGGTGGTTCTGGGATGTTCAAGGGTTCTGTCAAAACTACGATCGCGAGCGGTGGTGGCGATCGCCTTTTGGCATCCGATTAAGGCTTGGGGTAAACTGTCTACTATCTGGGCTGATTCTAAAATATCTTGGGCATGAACTGCCATGGTTTTAGCTTCGCAGCTCATGGGGTCACAGTGGGGGTTAACCAGTACCATTTGGGTTAACCCCATATTTTTCATTACCCTGGCGCACGACCCCACATTTAACGCTCCCGCCGGTTCAACCAATACAATCCTAATTTTAGCTAATGCGGTTTCCCACTGAGTCTCTACCATTGCTATCATAACCGCTGATATAATAAGCGAGCGATCAATGTTCTAGTATGGCACGTCAGCGAGCTAAGTCAGACTTACCTCAGAAAATTTGCCCAGTCTGCGATCGCCCCTTTGTTTGGCGCAAAAAGTGGGCAGACTGTTGGGATGAGGTTAAATACTGTTCCGAGCGTTGCCGTCGCCGACGCAACGAACAGAATTAAAGGGGAAATATCCCCGTAAATTGTACAGCTATGGGTGTTAATGTGCAACCAAAACTAATCATACATGGTGGGGCGGGTAGTTCTCTCCAAGGTAAAGGAGGCGTAGAAACTGTTCGCAAATCTCTTTATCAGGTGATAACTGAGGTTTATGGCTTACTCGAAAAGGGTATCACTGCTGAGGATGCGGTGATTCGTGGCTGTCAACTTCTCGAAGATGATCCCCTATTTAATGCTGGGGTCGGTTCGGTGTTGCAGTCTGACGGACAGATCCGCATGAGTGCGGCTTTGATGAATGGCAGTTTACAACGCTTTAGCGGGGTGATTAATGTCTCTAGGCTGAAAAACCCCATTGAGTTGGCTAAGTTTCTGCAAACCTCTCCCGATCGCATTTTATCGGATTATGGGGCTGCCGAACTTCTGCGGGAGTTAAATATAGCCCCTTTTGACCCCCTAACCGATCGCCGTCTTTATGAGTGGATCGAAGACCGCAAGCAGGATTTTAACCGCAAAATGGCTAATGTGGTCGCCGAAACCTCTGATCATGAAGCTGGTCGCGGCACTATCGGGGTCGTCGCTTTAGACCAAAATGGTCGGATCGCCGCCGGAACTTCTACTGGTGGTAAGGGGTTTGAACGTATTGGTCGGGTTAGTGATTCGGCTATGCCTGCTGGTAATTATGCCACAGCTCAGGCTGGGGTGAGTTGTACGGGTATCGGTGAGGATATCATTGATGAGTGTCTCGCCGCCAAAATTGTGATCCGCGTCGGAGATGGTTTGTCTTTGCGATCGGCTTTTGAACGTTCTTTTGCGGAGGCTAATGATCGTCAGCGGGACTTCGGGGCGATCGGTTTGGATGCTTCCGGGGCGATCGCTTGGGGAAAAACTAGCGATGTGATTCTCGCCGCCTTCCATAATGGTCAAACTATGGGAGATAGTTTAGAAATGCTACCGGGAACTCAGGTGTTAGTGGCTTAGTTAGCCCCAATTTCCCCCACCTTCCCTCCCCCACCACTGGGGGGGGTTATTAATACTGAAGAAAACTTAATATTTTTTTTACTTTTGAGAGCCGGTGATCTGACCTATAAACTTATATAGTTGTGTTAATTTTTTCAACATTTTTGTACCAGTTTAACTGGTATAGAATATAATAAAAATTGCGTTCTGTCCTGGAAATTTACTGAGAGGCGAGAGATTTTTTCGCCCCGACAATCAACAAAAATTGAGGCAGATAAATTGGACAATCAGTTGATTGGGGTTAATAGTAAGTTCAGAGGTGCGGTAGTCAATTGAGAACCCGATTAACTTGGTAGTCTGGAGAGAACGCTTTGTTAATCAGTACCATCACAGCCCGATTGATGGAAACCTAGGCTAAGGTTTGGGATGGAGGCTAATAATTAGCAATCCATCAGTCAAAGGCTGTAGGATGAAACCCAGCGTATTCATGCTTAGGAGTCCATAAAAATGAGACGGATTCTAGTTGTAGATGATTCAGCAACCATGCGAAAAATGGTAATGGCATCTCTCAGAGATGTTAAAGATGTAGCTTTTAGCGAGGCGGGGAATGGATTAGAGGCGATTGAGCAATTAGAAATCGCCCCGTTTGACTTAATGATTTTAGACTTAAATATGCCAGATATGCACGGTCTGGAAGTGTTGCGGTTTGTGCTAAACCACCCGGAATATAGGGAAACACCGATTGTGATTTTAACCACGAAAGGGGATGATGAAAGTCGTAGTGAAGCCCTAGCGGCGGGTGCAGCTTGCTATTTAACTAAACCATTTCATCCGAAATCGTTATCGGGGGAAATTGTCAACTTATTATCAGAGCCATGTGCGAGTAATATAAATTAAGAGAGTACCAAGGCGATCGTGTCTAGTCCTACAGAAAGCAACAACTTTTTTGATGACTTTTTAGATGATTATTTTGCTGAGTGTGAAGAGCATTTAGCCGTCGTGCGGCGGGAACTCTTGGCGCTAGAGTCCTGTATGAATCAGCCCCAAATAGAGGGTTCGATTCTGAATGAACTGTTCCGCAGCTTTCACTCAATTAAAGGACTGTCGGCGATGGTGGGTGTGCGGGAAGCGGAGAAATTGGCTCACCAAATGGAGAGTTATCTGCGATCGCTAAGAGATGGTCAAACCTCCCTGAAACCAGAGGGTTTTGATGCTCTGATGTCGGGAACTCAAATTCTGGAGAGAGCGATCGAAGCTCATCGCACGAAGGAAGATCCCCCGGACATTGAGGAAATTATCAGCCAATTGGAAGCCTGTAACCCTCCGGTGGTGGCTAAAACCCCAAATGCAGCTATTACCCCCTTTGAGGTGAAGCTGAAACCAGAGGAAATGAAACGACTGGAGGCGTTAGTCGGTGAAGGAAAACCGATCTGGCATTTCGTCTTCACTCCTAGTACAGAGCTATCCAAACAGGGGATCGGAGTTAACGCCATTCGGGAACAACTGCAAGCGATCGGTGAGTTGATTTATGTGTCTCCGCGCCTAAATGCCAATCAGAAAATCCTGTTTGATTTTATTGTCGCAACTGAGGAGCCGGAAAATCACGATTTAGGCCCTGAGCCGAAATATCTGAGTTGGGAACCATATCAAATTCCCAGTCCAGTTTCTGAAGCCAGCAGTAGCTCATCTAACTCGGAGGTTGAACCTTCCAGAGGACCGGAAGCGCCAGCAACAGCCGCAGCGCCAGAAGAAGTTGAGGCTGTTGCGGTGGTCTCTAGTGTCCAGTCAGAGGAGCCAGAGAGGAAAGAGTCAGAGTCCGGGAAAGAAACTGCGGAAGCGGAAGCATTGGAGATCTCAGAACCGGAAACCAGTAATGCTATCTCTCCGACTAAGTCAACTAGCCCCCTAATTAGTGGATCTAACTTAGTACGGGTAGACCTACCGAAACTTGATGAACTGATGCGGATGGTGGGAGAATTAGTAATTACGCGGGCACGACTGGAGGAAAACCTCAAAAATTTACCCCCAACGGTCCCGGCGGCTAGGCGGCGAACTTTACAGGAGATTAACCTAACTTTAGAACGACAACTGCGGGATCTGCGTCAGGGGGTGATGCAGGTGCGACTGGTTCCCATTGCGGAAATTTTCGCGAGGATGCAGTTTGTAGTTAGGGATCTGATGCGACTAACGGGAAAACAGGTAGCTCTGGAAATTTCCGGCGCGGAAACTGAGATTGATAAGTTTGTGGTTGAGCGAATGATGGACCCGTTATTGCATTTAGTCCGTAATGCGGTTAGTCACGGGATTGAATCGACGGAGGAACGGCTAAAAGCGGGGAAATCTGCTATGGGTGCGATCGCCTTACGCGCTTCGGCGGCGGGGGAAATGGTGATTATTGAAATTGAAGATGATGGTCAGGGAGTCGATATTTCTAGGGTGTTAAAACGGGCAAAACAACAGGGTTTATTGTCGGATTCTGTATCGGAGACTAATGATCCAGATAACTATGATTCCCAGACGATACTCGATCTGTTATGTTCCCCTGGTTTTTCGACCAAAGAAGAGGCGGATCTGGCTAGTGGTCGGGGTGTGGGAATGGCGATCGTCAAAAACACCGTTCAAGAACTGGGAGGTTGTGTAAAATTCACCACGAAAAAAGGAAAAGGCAGTCATTTTATTATTGATTTGCCGTTGACTTTAGCGATTACTGATGCTCTGATTGTGGAAGTTAGCGGTCAAACCTTTGCCATTCCAGAATCCTCTATACAGGAGGTATTATCTATTGAGAATGAGAGAATTATTTGCCTGGAAGGTCAGGAAATAATTTCCTATCGAGGTCATGTTTTCCCCCTGCGATATTTAGCGCGTCTATTTAACTGTGCGGTGACTACAGACAACTCGGAAAAATTAACTGTTGTGGTGATTGGTAATAGCCTTAATTCCACCGGTTTAGTAGTGAATAGAATCTTGGGACTGCGAGAAATTGTAGTGCGGCCGTTAACTGATCCGTTGCTGCAAAGTCCGGGAATTTCTGGGGCGACCGAATTGGGCGATGGTCGAGTAGTTTTAATTATGGATGTTCCGGCGTTAATTCGTAGCAAAATTAATCAATTTTTAACAACACCAAAAACGGCAATTAACTCCGGTTAATTAATTCAATAATTCCCGAAAAACTGGATGTTAACTAACCGTTGATGCCGATTATTTTAGGGCAATAATGGGCGAAAAATGGATTAGTTTAGTGTAGTGATTCAATGATTATATCTATGACTAAATCAGCAGATACATCTCAACCTTTTATTTTATTTGAACTTGACCATACCACTTATGGTATTCCCTCTGGTGTTGTCCAACAGATGGAAATGGTTGAGCAAATTACGCCAGTTCCTAACTCAGCGTCTTTTGTGGTAGGGGTGGTATTCTCCCGTGGTCAAGTGATACCAGCAATTGATTTGAGGGTACGATTTGGATTTGCCAAAATACCGTATACCCTGCGAACCCGACTAATAGTGATTAATACTAATCAGCGGACAGTGGGTTTAATTGTAGATACAGCCAGGGAGTTTGTATCAATTCCGGCACAAACTATTCAGCCTTCACCGGAGGGAATTTCTAGCTTGAGTGGGAAATATTTGGCGGGAATTGCCACTTTAGGAGAAAGAGTGATACTAATTCTAAATGTGGAGGAATTGTTAGTGTTACCGGAATTAGTATCAGAAAGGGGTGGCTAGGTTGATGGGGGGGGGAATGGGTCTGATGGGAGTTGTTATTTGTATTGAGAGTGAATGAGGTAATTTGAAAATGGGTAAAAAATCTAAAAATCCGAAGAAGCCAGATAATAGTTATCTGGAAGCTGCCAATTTTCAGAATTTCCAAACATCAGAGGAGAGGGAAAAACTGAAATTGGAAATGATGGAAATTAGGGACAATGCCGATCGCGTTAATACAGTGGCGATCGCGATCGCCAAAATAGCGAAACAGGTAGCGGAAGGGGCCGAATCTCAACTGCAACTACTCGATCGCACTTCTAACAGTGTCAACCAGATGAATAAATCCCTGGGAGAAACGACACTCCAAGCGGAATCAGTAGCCAGTTCGACAGAGGAATTAGTTTCTTCGGTAAATGAGATGGCTGCATCCATTGAACAGGTGTCCGCTAGTAGTATGGCACTAGCGACGGGTGTGCGCCAAACGGTAACATCAATTCACGAGAGTACCAGCAACACGGCGAGAGTAGCAGCAAACGCCCAAGAAATGGCAACTTCTGCCACCCAGGTGATCGCGTCGATGACCCAAATGACCACTTCCATTAGAAACGTGAGTGACGACACGGAAAATCTGACCGTATCGGTAAATCAGACGGCTTCTTCTATGGAAGAAATGACCAGTTCCATTGCGGGAGTAGCTAACAATGCGGATGATTTAACGGCTGCATCAGAAGAAACCAGCGCCTCCATCAACGAGATGGCAGCATCTATCGAGGAGGTATCCGCAACTATTGAGAACCTGGCTTCTACGGTAGAAGAGGTATCAACGTCTATCGAAGAAATTGCCCAATCAGTGCAGGGGGTAGCCAATAACGCGGAACAAATTACGGAGGTAGCGACGGACTCAGCCACGAGTGCGGAACAACTCGATCGCTCTATCCAATCAATTAGCAGCCTAACCCAAAAAGCCAATGAACTTACCCGTGCTGTGGGAGTTGATGCGGATAAGGGGGGTAAAACCATTGAAAAAGCGATTCAGGGTTTGGCAAGAGTGCGCGAATCCATGGTTAAATCGGCTGATGTAATGCGGGATATGGGTAAACGCACCAATGAAATTAGCACCATTGTTGATACAATTAACTTAATCTCGGAACGGACTAATCTGCTATCACTAAATGCTTCCATTGAAGCAGCTCGTGCGGGAGAAGCGGGGCGGGGGTTTGCTGTGGTTGCGGAAGAAATCCGCAATTTGGCCGATCGCGCCGCCCAAGCGACGTTCGATATTGCTGCAATTATTAAGGCATTACAGTCGGTGGTGCAAGATGCCGTGAGTACATCGAATGATGGGCTACGAATTGCGGAAGATAGTGGCACTCTAGCAGAAGATGGGTTATTGGGTCTTAAACAAATTCTGGCAGGAGTTGAACAAACGACGCAATTAATGAACCAAATTGCGATCGCCTCTCAAGAACAACTGACGGCTGGACAACGGGTGGTAACGGCGATTAATATGACTGCTACCCAAGCCAAAGAAGTAGCCATTGCTACCCATGAGCAAGCCAAAACTACTCAGGGAATTGTGCAGTCCACCCGACACATGAGGCAAATTGCTCAACAGGTAACACAGGCTATGGGAGAACAGGCGCGAGCGGCTAGGGATGTAATTAAGGCGGCTCAGAATACCAATAATTTAGCCGGACAAATTCGTAAGGCTACCTTTGAACAAAATAAGGGTGCTGAACAAATCATGCAGGCGGTAGAGTCCATGCGCCGAGGGGTGATTAGCACGAACCGTGCTTTAGCGGAACAGTCCACAGCAGGGGAGCAAATCTCGAAGGAGTCCGAGCGGCTGTCGCAATTGATTAGCAATGTGACGCGATCGATGACTGAACAGAGTAGCAGTGCGAACCAAATTAGCCAAGCAGTGGAGAGTATCCAAATGCAGTCTGAACAGGTGGCTAAGGCTATGCAGGAACAAAGTAGGGCGGTACAGGACATGAATTTAGCTACTCGTAGTATTGCCAAACAAATAGCTTTGATCCGCACATCTAATTTAGAGCATTCGGATGTTTCTGGTAATCTGCTGGCCAGTATAGAAACCTTACAAACTATTGCCAAAAACAATAGTTCAGGGGTACACCAAACTAATGAAAAGGCTCAAGGTTTGCTGTCACATACTCAAGCACTTATGGAGGTTTTAAAGGTTGGCAGTTAACAGCTAATCACAGTTAAAAGCTGCTAACATTGGCACTGGAATGATTAGGGGTAGCCCGAAAGTCTATCCCTATAACGAACCCTCTCAATTGTTGAGAGGGGGCTAAAATTGATAATTAAAATTGTTAATTGTCAGCCCAAATTAAAACTTACCCCCTTAAAAATATGACGATTAGTATTTTTACAACAGATGAGCAATTATTGGTGAGATCCTGGGATTCTCAACTAGCTATGATGAGCGGCTTAGATGCAGAAGAGGTCTATGGTTGTCCGTTGACCGAGATAATTCCTGATTTGGAATCGAGGGGTTTACTGGCTCGCTTTAATCAGGTTCTGGAAGATGGTACTATCGAAACCCTAGCACCGGATTTTCACCATTATTTAATTCAGTGCCCGCCACCGAAACCCTCGAAATATTTTGAGTCAATGCAGCAACGGATAACTATTGCACCTTTGCGAGAAAAAACGGCGATCGTGGGTTTGGTGATTACTTTAGAAGATGTCACGGAACGCATGGAGGCAGAATGGGAATTAGCTAATGCTCGCACATTGTCAAATTCTGAGCCAGAAATCGACTCTGATATGTCAGTCCATGAGTCCCTAATTGCTGCCCTGGCTGACGATCGCTGGCAAGTGCGCCAAAATGCTACCCGTCACTTGACCAATGTTAAAGCGCCAGAATTGAACGCGCAACTGTTGCAATTGTTGCGACAACAACATCACAATCCGAATATCCTCAACAGCGTGATCCAGGTTCTGACTCTCACGCAAGTTGATATAGTCCCCGCTTTGATTGATTGCCTCAAGGAAGAGGATTCGGATCTGCGGATTTATGTAGTCCAAACCCTCGGACAAAGGAAAGATCCCCGGGCTGTCTCTGTCCTGATTGATATGTTGGATGATGAGAATGTCAATGTCCGGTATCATGCTATTGAAGCTCTGGGAAAACTACAAGCCCTAGAAGCGGTTGATAGCCTGGTTAAAATCGCTGAGTCAGAAGACTTTTTCCTGGCCTTCCCTGCCCTTGATGCCCTAATGCAAATGGCTAATGCTAAACTGGCTCCTCAACTGGTTCCACTGCTGCAAAAAACCCTGAATTGGCAATTGCGCCGAGAAGCGGTTGATAATTTGGCGATAACTGATGACCCAGAAATTATCCGCAGTCTACTGCGATTGATGCGGGAACAGCATCGCAACCCCAATGTTCTTAATGCGACTCTACAAATTCTCGCCCTCAGTAATGTAGACCCAATTCCGGCACTGGTGGAATGCTTGGGAGAACCAGACCCGGATCTGCGAATTTATACGGCTCTGGCTTTGGGAGAACGCCACGACCCCCGTGCTATCCCTGCTCTGATTGGTTTGCTCAATGATCCAGATATCAATGTTCGCTATCATGCCATTGAGAGTTTGGGACAACTGAAGGCAAAGGAGGCGGTGGAGCGTTTGGTTGAGATTGCTACCAGTGGGGATTTCTTTTTGGCTTTTCCGGCGATCGAAACTTTGGTGACTATTGGCGATACAACGATTATTCCCAAACTTCTGCCCCTATTGGAAAATGAGTTGCTTTGTAGTCCGGTGGTATCGGCTTTGGGTAAGTTTGCGGATGCTGATGCGGTAGCGCCTTTGGTGGCTCAACTCAGTCGCCCTTTGACATCGATCGCAGAAATTGTTTTAGCCTTGGCGGAAATTTACGCTAATTATAAACAACTGGAAGAAGGACAACATATCGCTGATATGACTCGCCAAGTCATAGAAGACCAGGCGGTGGAAAATATCCTAGCAGAGATTGAACAAGGCTCTTTGTCTGGCCCGGAGTTACGGGGGATGGTGATGATTTTGGGTTGGCTGGAAGGAGAGAAAATTGAGCAAACTTTAGGAAAACTCCTGAATAATCAGGAAGTTCGCGATCCGGTTATGGAAGCGTTGGTTGCTTATGGGGGAAGGGTAGCGCCTCTATTGATTATGCAGTTGGAAGCGGGAGACTTGGAAACTCGCAAGGCGGCGGTTATGGCTTTGGGACGTATCGGCAGCACCCAGGCGGTTCCGGCTTTGATGTCTTTGTTGGGTAATGCTGAACCGGAACTGGTGATGGTGACGACTACGGCTTTGGCTCACATTGGCGACGGTCGCGCTTTTGAGGGGCTGTTGCAGTTACTGGCACATCCTGACTCGGCGGTGCGTTTGGGGGCGATCGCTGCTCTCAATTCTTTGGGCCATCCCGCTATGCCTCCACGGATTTATGATCTGTTGGCTGACCCTAACCCATTAGTACGAGAGTCGGCGGTGAGAATTGCTGGGTATTTTGCTTTTGAGAATTGCAAAGACCGATTATTGGCTTGTACACAAGATTCCGAAGATCGGGTTTGTCGGGCGGCGATTGAACATTTGCCCTATTTGGAGGATGACCGGGTTCTGCCGCTCTTGGTGCAAACTTTGGCTCACCCTTCAGCTTCTTTGCGATCGGCTGTGGCTCATGCTATGGGAGAATTGGAGAATATCGAAACTCTCCCTTATCTACTACAAGGGTTGGATGACCCAGAATCTTGGGTTCGTTATCAGGCCGCTCGTTCTATTGGTCGCTATGCTGACACTTTAATTGATATCCTGGAATCGGGTTCAAGTTCATCTCTACCAGAACCTTTGGCTGAACTCAATGTTGCTGAATGGGCTGAAAGTGCCTTTGTCGCCCTGAAACAACTGGCTAATCATGACCCTGCTGATCCGGTTAGAGCGATCGCTGCTGAGTCCTTGGGGGCTATTGCCGGTGTGAGGGCCACTCCCATTTTGTCTCGGTTGGCTGAGTTGGAGGATGAAGGCGGAGACGTGGCCCGTGCTGCTTTGAGGGCTTTGGGACGGATTAACCGCGCTCAGGCTATACCCCCTTTACTCACCGCTCTCAATTCCCCTAACTCTGAACGTCGTCTTGATGCTCTCCATGCCTTTCGTGAACGGGGAGGAACTGAAGCCGGAGTAGCTTTGCAATGGATGGCCGCCGCTGACCCCGAAGAACGTCTGGTTTATGAGGCGATCGAGTCTCTTTCCCGTCTCGCTACTCCAGAAGCCATTTCAGCCTTGCTGGAATTGACCGTTGACCCTAGCACGCGAGAGGCTTGTCTTAATGCTTTGGTGCGCCGTAATTGTCCCGAAACTTTAGAGGCAGAATATATTGAATTAGTCGCTCAGGGATTAAAACACATCCATCCGGGAGTTCGCTGTTCTGTCGTCGAGGTTCTCAAACGTTTTAAGCATCCCATAGCTTCCGAGTTTTTGATTCAAGCCTTGAGTGATGCTGATCAAAATGTCCGTCTGGCTGCAGTCACCGCTTTAGTTTATCTGGGAAATCACAGTTGCGATGAACAATTAGCTAAACTGGCTCGCACTGACCCCTCTCCCGCTATCCGTCGCGCCGCTCATCGAGGTCTACATTCCTCTTAAAATTGTCCTTTGTGGTTAGGATCAGGTGCTTGACGGTTTTTAACTGTTAAATATAGCCCCAATTTTACGGTAGATTATCAGGATTTATATGTGATCTATGTCATTTCGCCCAGACTCTCTAGAACTATCGGAAAGTACCTTTATTATTCTGCGGGATTTAATTCACGACCGCACTGGTTTGTACTACGAATCCAGCAAAAGAGACCTGTTGGCGGATAAGGTGTATCCTCGATTAGTAGACAAGAACTTTGATTCGTTTTTGGATTACTATTATCTACTTAAATATGATCCTGATGCCGATGGTGAGTGGAAATGCCTGATGGATGCTCTGTCGGTTTCGGAAACTTTCTTCTGGCGGGAATTTGACCAGATTCGGGTCATGGTTGATGTGTTGTTACCATCATTAATAGACAAATATAAAGCTGGTTCTCCATCTCATGATTGGCCGATGTGTAGACCTATTCAAATTTGGTGCGCGGCTTGTTCTACTGGTGAAGAACCTATCTCAATTGCTATGGCTTTACAAGAGGCGGGTTGGTTTGACAAACTACCTATTAATATCTACGGTAGTGATGCTTCCCCTAGGGCAATTAATAAGGCTAAGGAAGGACTATATCGACAATATTCATTTCGGGCAATTCCTCCTAAAATTCAGGATAAATATTTTGACAAAGAAGGAGATAATTGGCGAATTAAACCGAGTATTCATAAGCGAATCACCTGGCAAGTTGCCAACATTACTTCCCCTCAAGAAATTGCCAACTTTAGAAATATTAACTTTATTTTTTGCCGAAATGTGTTCATCTATTTTTCGGATAAATCTATCCAGAAAACTGTTAAACTATTCTCGGAAAGAATGGCAGAATCGGGTTATTTATTTATTAGTGCCTCCGAGTCCCTGTTAAAGTTTGAAACCGATTTCAAATTGATAGATATTAGACAAGCATTTGCCTATCAAAAAAAGCGTTAACTTACCTGATATAATATAAAATATACTACTGAGGAGCCATGAGATGAAAAATATTATCCGAGTTTTGATTGTAGATGATTCCGCCTATGTCCGTAAGGTGATTAGACAAATGCTGTCTCGTAGTCCCTTTATTGAGGTGGTTGATGTCGCTCATGATGGTGCCGATGCTCTGGAAAAAATTGAACGGCTGGGAGACCAGGTAGATGTCGTAACCTTGGATTTGTTGATGCCTAAAATGGACGGTGTGGAGTTTATTAAACACCAAATGGCGCGCCGTCCCCTACCTGTGATTGTGGTCAGTATTGCTAATGAAGGAGGCGAGAAATTTCTGGCGGCTTTGGATGCTGGGGCCGTGGATTTTGTCCATAAACCTACGGCCCTCGCTACCGAAAAAATGTTTGATATTAGTGATGAATTAATCGCCAAAGTGAAAACAGCATCTACTGTCCCTATTCACTGCATCACTAATGTTAATGAATTGCCCTCATCACTGCCATTACCTCGCCCTCCTATGAGTTCCGGAAAAATTGAATTGGTGGCGATCGGAATCTCCACAGGAGGCCCTCAAGCCTTGGCGTTTTTAATTCCTCAATTGCCGGAAAATTTGCCAGTTCCGGTTGTGGTGGTTTTGCATATGCCTGTGGGATACACTAATATGTACGCCCAACGCCTCAATCGTCTTTGTTCTCTCGATGTTAAAGAGGCTCAAGCGGGAGATTTGGTCCGCCCCGGTGAGGTGCTAATTGCTCAGGCTGGACACCATCTGAGTTTTAAGCGTAATCATGATCAAAATGTGGTTGTCCGTTTGCACACTAAACCTTTTGATTTACCTCACCGTCCATCGGTGGATGTCATGTTTCAATCGGCGGCGGAGATCTATAAAGACCGGGTTTTGGGTGTGGTTATGACTGGAATGGGATCTGATGGTAAACAAGGTGCAGCTTGGATTAAGTCCCACGGTGGCTCGGTTTTTACGGAAGCTGAAGAAAGCTGTGTGGTCTATGGGATGCCTAGAACAGTTGTAGAAGCTGGTTTAAGCGATCGCAGTATCCCCCTGAATCAGATGGCTAAAGCGATCGTAGATTATTTATAAATTAGATGTTCTTTAGGGTTTGGGAGTTCTCGTGATGCTGCTCACAGAAAAACAACAGAATGCACTGATTGGATTTATCAATATGATATTATCCAGACGACCGGCAAGTTCTTTATCAGCATTAATTCAATGTCCGGTGATTTTGGATGTTTCTAATATTTGGCTGTATCCTCTTAGTAAATGTAAAACCGAATTTGCCGACTGCTTTGCTAATGAGGTGGCTAATGTCCGTCAAACTTTGTCTGGTTCCTTGTCCGGAGATGCCTTAATACTTCTTGACTATCCCGTCGCCGTGATGTTAACTAATTTACTCCGCCAAAATTCGAGACAACCTATTGAACATCTGAATATTTCCGCCTGTGAAGTGTTGACAGAAGTTGGCAATATTTTACTGAGTAGTTTTCTGCGTATTTTAGGCAACTTAATGGGAAGTCCGATTACAGTTTCCGAGCAGTCATTTTCCATTGACCCCCTAGAATCAATGATTAATTCTCTGATTTTAGAACATCAAGAAATCCGCTATGTTTTAGTTGTCAAAACTAAATTTATTCTCTGTGATAATTCCCTAGAAGCATACTTGTTTTTTGTATCTGGGGTTATGCCTCTATCTTGTATGATTAGAGGCATTGAGTCTGTCAGCAATGTGGCAGTTTCTAGGGTTTAGATAATGTGGGGAATCTCTAATTATAAATTATCAGGAGAAAAGGCAGTCGAAAACATAGCAGATATCCGAGAAGTCAACCGTCTTGATCAACAATTACATAATTCCTTTAAAAACAAATTTTTAATCGAACCATCACTAACCAGGCTGTTAGTCAGTTTTCAGGCGAATAAAACTCAACCTATTTATCGTTGGTATAAGTATAAAGAAGCCTTTTCCGCATCTCTAGTTCAACTGTTATTGGCAAAATATGGATTGACTCAAGGCAAAATTTTAGACCCATTTGCAGGTAGTGGAACTGCTTTATTTGCAGCTAGTGATATCGGCATTAATGCTGATGGTATTGAATTATTGCCCATTGGTCAAAATATAATTGATACAAGAAGGCTGTTAAATTCCGAATTTACAGGCGATGATATTCACAGGTTAAAAAACTGGGTCAACTTAAAATTATGGAAACAATTTGAACATCAACTCACTCTACCAGAGTTTAAAATTACCCAGGGTGCTTACTCCCCAGAAACTCAAACAGCAATTGAGAAATATCTAGCAGCTTGCGAACAGGAAAATCCTCAAATTCAAACCGTTTTACTATTTGCTTTGCTTTGTATTTTGGAATCGATAAGCTACACCAGAAAAGATGGTCAGTATCTACGTTGGGATTACCGTTCGGGTCGAGGTAGTGGCAAAAAGTCTTTTAATAAAGGCAATATTTTAGATTTTGATGATGCTATTACTCAGAAAATCAATGAAATTATTAATGATTTAGAACCACCTACACAGCAAATTGAACTTTTCCCTACCCATAAACCTCAAGGTAAAATTCACCTATATAAAGGGTCTTGTCTGGAAGTAATGCCATGTTTACCTAATGGTAGCTATGACGCTATGATCACATCTCCACCTTATTGTAATCGATATGATTACACTCGTACCTATGCCTTAGAACTAGCTTTATTGGGAGTGTCTGCAAAAGAATTAACCCATCTTCGTCAGGAAATGTTAAGTTGTACTGTTGAAAATCGCCCTAAAGATTTGTTGGCTATTAATCAAAATTGGCAATTAGCTTTAAGTGTGGCTGAAAATCAAACTCTATTGCAAGCCATATTACAATTTTTAGAACAGCAAAAATCACAGGGCAAATTAAATAATAATAGTATACCTAGAATGGTGAAAGGATACTTTGACGAAATGGCTTGTGTGATTCAAGAATGCTCCCGCCTACTTAAACCCGGAGGACTTTTATTTATGGTTAATGACAATGTGCGTTATGCTGGGATTAGTATTTCCGTAGATATGATTCTTTCTGATTTAGCTGAAAATTTGGGTTTGGTTGTTGAAAATATACTTATTTTACCAGGCAATAAAGGTAACAGTAGTCAGCAAATGGGAAGTCATGGGCGTGAACCTTTAAGAAAATGTGTTTATGTCTGGCAAAAAACATCAATTAATCATAATAAATTTAAATTTATGTTGATTTAATAATAAATATACTCAGGTGAATTTACAATCTATCCTAGCTTTAGGTGAACTGAAGGGAGGGATAGATCCAGCGGGAGCTGATGAACATTGGAAAACAGCACAAGCAGCACTAAATCGGATGCGACAAGCATTATATCAAGTGGGATATTCTCCTTATATGTTCTTTGTCGGCGCAGCCATAGCAACTAGGATGGCTGCGGAAATTTGGGAGCAACTAGAAAATGGGACGCTCCATAATGCAGCTAATCTCAATCAAGAAAATCAAGTAGCATCTATTTCTCGTTGGCTGTGCGATCTGTAGGAGTTTTATTTGAGATGTGGACTCGCTAAAAAAACGTTACAATCTTTGATAGTTCCCAAACTAATCAACTAGACTCATGAGCGAAACCCTACAAACACAACTCTATGAAATTGCACAATTTGCTAATACCCTAGTGCGCGAACAACTAACCCATGTGGGATGGCCAAGCGTTCTCATCCTGTTGGCTGCTGGGTTGCTAACCAGTTTGACCCCCTGTATGCTGTCTATGTTGCCGATTACGATTGGCTATATTGGTGGATATGAAAATCAAAATCGCACCACAGCGGCCATTCAGTCTACCTGGTTTGCTTTGGGACTAGCAACTACTTTAGCGGGATTGGGGATTTTTGCCTCTCTGGTGGGACAGGTTTATGGTCAGATTGGCTGGGGTTTGCCTATTCTGGTGAGTGCGATCGCCATTTTGATGGGATTGAACCTTTTAGAAGCCTTACCCCTGCAACTTCCGGCTTTTGATACCATGGGGTGGATTCCTGAAAACCTCCCCCATTCTGCGCGGTCTTATCTGTTGGGGTTAACTTTTGGTTTGGTGGCTTCTCCCTGTAGTACCCCCGTGTTAGCGACGATTCTGGCTTGGGTTTCTACCACTGGCGATATCCTTCTAGGGGGGGTGCTGCTGCTGTCTTACGCTGTGGGTTATGTGGCTCCGTTGATTGTGGCGGGTACATTTACGGCTACTATTAAAAGGTTGCTGGCTTTGCGTCAGTGGTCGGGTTGGATTACTCCGGCTAGTGGTGTTTTACTGGTAGGGTTTGGGGTGTTTTCTCTGTTGTCCCGACTGGCTCCGATCGCCTAGTTAACTTTTGCAAAATCTTGATTTAATTATGACTGCTAAAGATGTGGTTTTATCCAAACTTTCTAGTTGGGGAACAGCACCCCGACAATTTTTCCGCAAAGAATTACTTCCGGTGTTGGCGGATTTGCGATTAGCGATTGTTTTATTATTAGCGATCGCTATTTTTAGCATCTCTGGAACTGTCATCGAACAAGGACAGTCCGCCGCCTTTTATCAAGCTAACTACCCAGAAGATCCGGCTTTGTTTGGGTTTTTAACCTGGAAGGTATTACTACTGATAGGGCTAGATCATGTCTACCGCACTTGGTGGTTTTTGTCAATCCTAATTTTATTTGGCTCTAGTCTCACCGCCTGCACTTTCACCCGGCAGTTACCGACCTTAAAATCGGCACAACGTTGGCAATATTACGAACAGGAAAAACAGTTTAAAAATTTAGCTTTAAGTGCCGAGGTGAAAAATGTATCCCTAGACCATCTCAAACACACCTTAGAAAGCCGTCGTTATCTGGTATTTCAAGAGGGAAATAAACTTTATGCTCGCCGAGGTATAATTGGTCGGATTGGACCCATTGTAGTTCACGCTAGTATGTTGATTATTTTGGCGGGTTCAATTGTGGGTGCGATGACGGGTTTTATTGCTCAAGAACTTGTGCCTAGTGGTAAGATATTTGGCATTCAAAATATTATTGATGCTGGACCTTTTTCTGAGTCTCAAATGCCCCAAGATTGGGCGGTTAAAGTTAATCGGTTTTGGATTGATTATACACCTGATGGCACTATCGATCAATTTTATTCAGATTTGTCGGTAGTCGATCGGGAGGGACAAGAACGCGATCGCCAAACTATTCATGTTAATAAACCCCTACGTTATGATGGTATCACGTTTTATCAAGCTGATTGGGGAATAGCTGGGGTAAAAGTTCGGATCAATCGTTCCCCGGTGCTACAACTACCAATGGCGCAACTAGATACCGGGGGAAAAGGTCGCATTTGGGGAACTTGGGTTCCCACCAAAACTGATTTGAGTGAGGGAGTCTCCCTGCTGGCGAAAGATTTACAGGGAACTGTGTTAATTTATGATAATGATGGTCAGTTAGTCTCAACAGTCCGCGAGGGTATGTCTCTTGACATCAATGGGGTCACCCTCTATGTTGATGAGGTGGTGGGAAGTACGGGATTGCAAATTAAAGCTGATCCAGGTATTCCAATTGTTTATGCAGGATTTGGATTGCTGATGATTAGTGTATTAATGAGCTATGTATCTCATTCCCAAATTTGGGGACTCCAGCAGGGTGATCGGCTTTATATTGGCGGTAAAACTAACCGCGCTAAGGTGGCGTTTGAGCGTGAAGTGGTGGCGCTATTAGACCAAATCGAGTCGGAACAAACCATCAGCTAAACTATCATTCCCCCCTCTCTTAGAGTAATAGGGGGGGGATTTGCTCATAGATTTTACGGGTGAGTTTTGATTAACAATTAAATCAATATCAACGTTTATTGATAGGGTGATAATTACTAAATTTCAGGGTCTTTTCAAGTTAATTTTCTGGGTAAAATCCCCTATCTCGATGCGGAATATATCCCCCAGATACGAAAATTTTGATTAGCCTCATATTCTAAATATCTGCCAATATTATGCTGGTTCCAAAGTTCAACCAAGCCATTATCAAACTCTTTGGGAATACCTCGATTAGTACAATTTTAATTGTACCATTTGTAGTCCAAGTAGTGGGAGCCACCGGACTGGTGGGTTATTTATCCTTCCGCACCGGAAAAAGTGCGATCGCCGATTTAGCGAATCAATTAATCGAAGAAGTAAGCGATCGCGTTTACCAAAACCTAGACCTTTATCTAGCAATTCCCCATCAAATAAACAACAATAAACTGGATGCTATAAAATTAGGATTTTTAGAAATTAATAACCTGGATACTTGGGAAGAATTCCTATGGCGACAAGTTCAACACTACCCCTATATTAACTTTACATCGGTTGGTAATTACCTGGGAGACTATCGCACCGGGGAAAGGCTGTCTGACGGAACTCTGATGATTAATTTATCGGGAGAGTCCACCAATTTCGACTTCTATTCTTACTATACTGATAGCGAAGGAAATCGCACCACAGTGGCGCTAATGGTTCCCCAATTTGATATCCGTGAACATACATCTTATACCAGTGCTGCTGAAGCAGGAAAACCCACATGGAGTGATGTTTATATCTCTTTTCTAGAACCCACCTTAATTTTAAGTGCTTTGCATCCAGTTTATAATGATAATAGTGAATTAGAAGGAGTTTTAGTAGCCGCCTTACGTTTAGACCATATCGGCGAATTTCTGAACCAACTACAAATCGGGAAAACCGGACAAGCATTTCTGATTGAACGTAACGGAACTTTACTGGCTACATCTACTCCTGAATTACCCTTTACTATTGATGAAAATGATAACCGAGAATTGCTGAACGCTAAATATAGTAATGACCCCATAACTCAAACAGCCACACAATATTTATTTAATCAATTTGGGGATTTAAAGAATATTGATACTCGCCAAAGTATCAGGTTTAAATTTGACAGCGATCGCTATTTTTTAAAACTGCTACCTTTTGCAGATGAGCATGGTTTAGATTGGCTGATTGTCGTCATTGTCCCAGAGTCAGACTTTATGGCAGAAATTAACGCCAATATTCGCACTACTATTCGACTTTCTGTTGGTGCGATGATTGGTGCAGTTATTATTGGTATTCTGACGGCTCGTTGGATTACTTACCCAATTTTTCGCCTGAATGCTGCTGCTAAAGATTTAGCTCAAGGAAATTGGTCAGAGTCTCTGAAATTAGACCGTAACGATGAATTAGGACAACTGACAGCCGCTTTTAATAGTATGGCTCAACAACTCCAGCAGTCATTTCATGATTTAACATCCTTAAACCAAGCCTTATCAGAAAGCGAAAGTAAATTAACTAAATTTTTAAATGTACTCCCGGTGGGTGTATCGGTTCATGACCCAGAAGGAAAAGTGATTTACTTTAACAAGACCGCCGAGGAGTTACTTGGTATTGAAGAAATCCCTGATATTGATGGCTCCGAAATCTGTATTAAATATCAAGTTTATCTAGCTGAAACTAATCAAATATATGCGACGGAAAAATTGCCAGCTATCCGAGCCTTACAAGGGCAGACTTGCATTGTAGATGATTTAGAAATTGAGCGAGATGGTGGTCGAATTTCTTTAGAGGTGAGAGGAACCCCAATTTTTGGTGATGGGGAAAATATTATTTATGCCATTGTGGCTTTTCAAGATATTACCGAACAAAAACGAGCCGACAAAGTTTTAGCGGATTATAGCCGTACTTTGGAAGCAGAAGTTTCTCAAAGGACGGCTGAACTGGCGGAAGCTCATGCAGAAATTATGGCTTTAAATGAGTGTTTAAAAGCCGAAAATTTACGCCTAGAAACGGAATTAGAAGTGGCTCAAAAATTGCAACAAATGATTTTACCAAAACCGGAAGAGTTAAACAAAATTTATGGGTTTGATGTAGCGGGATTTATGCAGCCTGCTGATGAAGTGGGTGGAGATTATTATGATATTATTCTACAGGATGGACAATTAACTATTGGTATTGGTGATGTGACCGGACATGGCTTAGAAAGTGGTGTTTTGATGCTGATGGCACAAACGGCAGTTCAGACTCTTTTGGCGGTGAAAGAAACCGATCCAGTCAAATTCTTAAATGCTATTAATCAGGTGATTTATAGTAATGCTCTGCGGATGAACTCTGATAAAAACCTGACCTTATCTTTTGTGAAGTTTCGGGAGGATAAATTTTATTTAAGTGGACAGCATGAAACTTTAATTATAGTCCGTAATAATGGAGATATTGACCAAATAGATACCTTGGATTTAGGCTTTCCTATCGGCTTGGAAGAGGATATATCGGATTTTATTAGTCAAGTGGAGGTAAAGGTTAATCCCGGAGAAATCATAGTTTTATATACTGATGGTATCCCGGAGGCTATTAATGAGAAAGAAGAAATGTATGGTATGGAACGCCTATGTTTAGTGCTTCAGCACAACCGCCATGAGTCAGTTCATACTATTTGTGAAAATGTGGTTAAAGATGTTATGAATTTTATTGGCACACAACAGGTATTAGATGATATAACATTAGTGGTGTTAAAAAAAACACAACCATATAATTCGGTAGATTTGACCAAACTACCAAAATATGTGAATAAATTAGCCTAAAAAATCCTGGGGTTAAACCATAAGCAAATTTTATATAAGCCTTGGTATTAATTGGGAGGTATGTGGATCTATAATTATCGATAAAAAGCTGACAATATCATGGCATATCAAAAGGTAAATCAAATCATTATTAAATTATTTGGTCAAACTTCTATACGGAGTATTTTGATTCTACCATTTGTGGTGCAAGTGGTGGGAGCAGCCGGACTGGTGGGTTATCTATCTTTCCGAACCGGACAAGAGGCGATCGCAGATTTAGCTAACCAATTAATTCAAGAAGTTGGCGATCGTATTTACCAAAACCTAGAATTATACCTAGAAATTCCTGCTAATATAAACCAAAAAAAACTGGATGTGATCAAGTTAGGATTTTTAGAAATTGATAATCTTGAACCCTGGGAACAATACCTGTGGCGACAAGTACAAAATTACCCCTATATTAATTTTACCGGTCTGGCTAACAGCCAAGGAGAATATCGAGCTGGTGAAAGGCTATCTGATGGTTCTTTTATGATTAATATTATTGGACCAGAGATAGATTTTAGCTTCCATTCTTATCATACCAATGACCAAGGCGATCGCACTACTCTAAAAACCATAGTCGAGAACGCAGATCCACGCAAGCATACAGTTTATATCACACCCAAAGAAGCTGGTAAACCCATCTGGAGTGAAATTCATATCTCCTACTTAGAACCCACGCTACTTTTAAGCCATCTTTATCCAGTCTATGATGATAGTAATAACTTCCAAGGTGTATTAATTTCAACCTTACGTCTAGATCATATTTCGGAATTTCTCCATAGCCTTAGTATTGGGAAGTCTGGACAAGCATTTATTATAAGACGTGACGGGACTTTCTTGGCTACTTCCACCTTAGAATTACCCTTTACCATTGATGAAGAAGAACGCCGAGAATTAATGAATGCTCACCAAAGCAATAATCCCATTACTCAAGCAACGGCTAAAGATTTATTTAATACCTTTGGCGACCTCAAAACTCTAGGGAGTAACCAAAATCATGAGTTACGATTGAATGAAAATCTGTACTTTGTGAAAGTTAGACGTTTACAGGATGAGTATAATTTAGATTGGCTGATTGTTGTAGTTGTACCAGAGTCAGATTTTATGTCTGAAATAAACGCCAATATTCGCACTACTATTAAACTTGGTATTGGTGCAATGATTGTGGCAATTATTATTGGTATTATGACAGCTAGGTGGATTACTTTGCCAATTTCCCGCCTGAATATTGTCGCCAGTAATTTAGCCAAAGGAGACTGGAAACTGTCCCTATATCTGCAAAGAAATGATGAAATAGGACAACTTACAAATGCTTTTAATACAATGGCCACCCAACTACAAAAGTCATTTCAAGATTTAACCACCCTCAATGAAGCCTTAGTAGAAAGTGAAAGTAGACTAACCAAATTTTTAAACGTTATTCCGGTAGGAGTAGCTATTTATGCACCGAATGGCGAGCTAATTTATTTGAACAAAACCGCCGAATATTTACTATCATTTGAGGATAGGAGAGACTTAGAAAACCATGCTTTCCAGCTAAATAATTATATTTATAAAGGGGGAACTAATCAATTATACAGAGTTAGCAATCTCCCCTATAATAGAGCCTTACAAGGTGAAACTGTGGTGTCTAATGATCTAGAAATTCAAGTAAGCGATCGCCGTATTCCCTTAGAAGTGAGAGCAGCTCCTATTGTGGACAACCAAGGCAATATTATCTATGCAATTGTGGCATTTCAAGACATTACCGAAAACCAAAAAGCTGCCAAAATCTTATCAGATTATAGTAAAGCCTTAGAATTAGAAGTTAATCAACGCAGCGCGGAACTTGCTCAAGCTCATGCCGAAATTACGGCTCTGAACCAATGTTTACAAGCCGAAAATTCTCGCCTCGAAACCGAATTAGAAGTAGCTCAAAAACTGCAACACATGATTTTACCGAAACCGGAAGAATTAGCACAAATTTCTAACTTTGATGTAGCGGGATTTATGCAGCCAGCGGACGAGGTTGGGGGAGATTATTATGATATCATACTAGAGTCCGATGGCAGATTAACAGTAGGTATTGGTGACGTAACCGGACACGGTTTAGAAAGTGGTGTGTTAATGCTGATGACACAAACAGCGGCTCGCACTTTATCAGCCTTACCAGAACCCGACCCCGTCAAGTTTTTAAATGCGATTAACCAGGTAATTTATAGTAATGCGATGCGGATGAGAACCGATAAAAATTTAACCCTGTCTTTCTTAACATTTCAAGATGATAAATTTCATTTAACCGGACAGCATGAAAGTTTAATTATACTTCGTAACCATGGAGAAATCGAACAAATTGATACAATGGATTTAGGCTTTCCGATAGGTTTAGAAGAAGATATCTCAGATTTTATTAATCAGCTAGAGGTGAAAGTCAATCCAGGAGAAGTGATGGTTTTATATACCGATGGTATCCCGGAAGCCGTTAATGAGCAACAGGAAATGTATGGTATGGAGCGACTTTGTGGAGTGCTTCAGGAAAACCGCCACGAGTCAGTTGATAGTATTTGTGAAAGGGTAGTTAAAGATGTCAAGCAATTTATCGGCACACAAAAGCTGTTAGATGATATAACCTTAGTAGTTTTAAAAAAAATAGCATAGCCGGAGTAGAGACCGACTCAGGAAGCCGAGAGCCATGCTAATGTTAAAATCTAGTCAACAGATATCCTAGATATGCACTCAGGATCTAAGCTATGGCTGTACTACTTACCTGGATCGCGCTAATTCTGAGCATTCTGCTAACAGAGACATTTTGGCTAGACCCTCTGAGCTTTCTGAATTGGCTACACCTACCGAATTGGACTGGGTTAGCATTTGTGGGGTTAATTGTGGCTTGGTGTCTTGGGGAATAAGTACCAACCCGCCCAAAAAATAGTATCTTGTATCAGAGATTTATTTAAAGGTCTATGGTTCGTCAACTGTCTTTTAGCCCTAGGGTTCGTTTTACCAGTAGCGCGCGCCCCACTGTTCGCAAAGAAGCGCCGCGACCGCTGTATCGTGGTTTACTATTAATGCTGGTAGCCACAGGATTGATAGGTTTGCAGGTTCATCGGCTGGTACAACTGCAACTGGTGGAGGGAGCAGAAAACCGACTGAGAGCGGAAGAAAACCGTATCCGGCTGATTCTAGTCCCCTCAAATCGGGGTCGAATTCTCGATCGCAATGGTAGAGCCATAGCCGATAACCACCAAGTGCGGGGGGTTTATTTATGGCCAAGGGAAAAGACCCCAGAACAGTGGAAACAAGCGGCCAACCAACTGAGTGAGTTACTGGATGTACCAGTAAGCAGCATTTTAAACGAACTAGAACGCATCGGCTACCAATCCGCCACCTCAGTCCGCATTACCAATAATGTGACTCCAGAAGCCTTTATCTGGTTAGCGGAAAATGCCGAGAAGATGTCCGGGGTTGAAGTTAGGATGGAGTCGAGTCGCCACTATCCCCACGGTAATTTAGCTGCTCAATTAGTTGGCTACATTGGGGAAGCCAACCTACAAGAATTAAAAGCTAACCCCGATTGGCCAATGGGCATGGTGGTGGGACAGTTGGGGGTTGAAGCCTCAGCCAATAAAGATTTAGTGGGAGTGTGGGGCGCTCGTTTGGTGGAAGTGAACGCCAAAAACGAGGAACTGCGGATCTTTGGTGAGAAACCCTCTCAAGGGGGTAGAGACGTACAACTAACCATAGATATCAATCTCCAGAGAGCGGCGGAACAGGCTCTGGGACCGCGACGGGGAGCAGCAGTAGCCCTGAATGTGAAAACTGGGGAAGTGTTAGCAATGGCGAATAGTCCACGATTTGACCCTAATTTATTTACTCGCCCCATTACCCCCCAACAATGGGAAGAACTCCAAGCCTTAGAGCATCCGTTTCTGAATCGCGCCTTACAGGGATATCCCCCCGGAAGTACATTTAAGATTGTTTCCGCTGCTGCTGGTATGGGTTCTGGCCATTTTAGTCCGGGTTCGGTAATTGCGACCTCAGATTCAATTACTATTGGTGGGATTACCTTTAACGAACATAGTGGCGGGCTTGGGGTAATTGGGTTTCGGGATGCTTTAGCCTTTAGTAGTAATACCTTTTTCTATCGCCTGGGTATGGCAATTGGCCCGGAAACTATGGCTAAATGGGCTAGAAATTTGGGAATTGGTACTACGGATTTAAGATTGTTGGGGTTAACAGAGGGGTCTAGTGGATGGGTTCCTACCCCGGAAGACAAGGAAAAAATGTTTGGGGAACCCTGGTACTTGGGGGATACTGTCACGATGTCTATTGGTCAGGGAGCGGTACTAGCTACCCCTCTGGAGTTGGCGGTGATGGTATCGGCGATCGCCAATGGTGGACAGCGAGTTAAACCCCATTTACTCTCTTCCATGACTAATACTCCCGCTAGCCAACCTGTACCCACGGGATTGGCTCCTGATGTGATTAAAAAAATTCGAGAGGGGTTAGTTGCTACGGTCCAGTATGGAACCGCTCAGGTGATGAATGATGGTAGTATCCCTTTAACTGGCGGGAAAACCGGAACTTCTGAGGTTTGGGGACAGCGATCGCACTCGGTTTATGTCGCCTTTGGTGCTGCGGATCAAGCAGAAATTGGCATTGCTGTAGTCGTGGAAAATGGCGGTTTTGGCTCTAGGGCGGCGGCTCCGGTGGCTCTGGAGATGTTCCGAACCTACTTTGCTGGTAAAAAATAACCACCCACCCAACCGGGTAACACCAAACCCGGTTAGGTAGGGATTTCAGGCGGTGGCTACTTCCTCCGTCGGACATATATAAATTTTTATAATCATAATCAAGGATTTATATAAGTAAACCCTTGCGTTATAGCGATCGCCTTGCTAAATTAAATCTATAGCAACCGAGGAGGAGGCATAGCAGATATGAATACACCCAACTTAAATACCCAGCCAAATTTCATCTTAAAACCCATCAAAACCTGGCTCGATAACTTTCAAGTCAAAAATCCCAAAACAGCCCGATTAATCTGCAATTTAATCCCCGCACAATGCCCCTTTGAACGCACTATCAAACTGTTTGGGCGTACAGTTTTACAGATTCCCCCCCTCTGCAAATTCAATCCTTTTTATGAGGAAGTTGTGGCTATGCGATTTCGCGCCCTTTGCTACTTAGCCGATGAATGTGGAGAAGATATTTCTCAGTTTTTTGTAGCCTAAGATAACCTGTCTCTAGCCCAAATTCTAGCATCATCTCTCTTCCGGGTGGAGACTCCCGTTATACCTGCTGTCTTTAGGGGGATAGGAAAGTCGTTCAGCCTTTTCACACAATCAATAATTATCTGTGAAAATGTGATAATAACTGAAAAAGCCTACCGATACCACTTTGGCTATAACACCCTGCCAGAGCGCATTGGGGAATTTGGCGATCGCGTTTTCCCCCTGGATACCAGCGATAATCAAACGAATAAAAAGGCACCTCTATACCCGCAAAATGGCAACAACCCAGGGACTAACCGCCTTATTAAAAATTCCGGTTATCAAGTTTATTTACACCTTAAACACCGGAAATTCCACCATCGCCTATTAGTGAAACAAAACTCTAACCCCGATTTCCCTCTCATAGGTATTGTGGATACCAACAGATATTTCAAGTAAAAATCTGGCAATAGTCGGAAGTTTCTGAGTATTGCACAATTGGGAATAATTCAGTATTGGAGACACTTGAGATCCCCATGTCACGGTAGTTAGCGATCGCCAAAGTGTCCCCGAACCCACGCCAACTTTCACACTCTTGATATTGGCAATAATCGGCAGTTTTATACTCAAACACCGATCGCCCCTATCCTCCTTTCACTTTTCGGTTTGTTCTCCACCCGCTATAAGCTAAAGTCCGGGGGGTACAATCATAGCCATCGTCTTACCCAGAAAGGGTTTCAGCCTCTGTCGAGACTCAAAAATGTGGCAGTTTCAAAAATTATCGTCTATGACCTTGACAAAACAAATAGCTTGTGATTGATTAGATATATACAGACGAATATCGAGGCTTCGGTGTTCGTCTCATGGGTACTACCTTCGATTCTCAGGTCGATGTATGTCCAGATATTCTGGTCTGGTATTGGCTTGAGTCTAGGGTTAGTTCTCCAAGTGACTTGCTAGTTCAGCATATGTAGATATGCATGTATCTGGGGGTTGGAGGTAATGCCTTTGAGACGTTAACCGTTCTATATAAAGGAAAGTCCATAGCTGATGCTTGTGGGAGTCCTTTGTCTGCTTGATATTCCTGTAGTTTTTTTACTAACAGGAAGTTCAATCATGAATTCCAAACAAAAAAATAATAAGAAACGGCAACTGCTTGATGAGTATGGTGCGTGCTGCTGGTGGTGTCGTAAGGATTTACCCTCTAAACAGCTTACACTTGACCATATTAAGCCCAAAAGCAAAGGTGGTTCTGATTCCTTAGAAAATTTGCGTCTTGCTTGTCGTGAATGTAATTGCAAGCGTCGCGATAGTCTTTTTCCACCGCAAAGCCTGAGTTATAGACTGGTTATAACTAAATAGGATGCCATTCTTATTCAATCCCCCTAACCTCTATTGCTGAATGGTATTTAGGGGGATGAATTGAAAAAATCACATCCTTTGATATCTTCACAAATATTATGCACAAAATTTTGATTTTCAATAATACGAAATTACTCCGTCAAGCCTTAACGCACCGCTCTTATATCAACGAAAATCCCGGAGAAACAGAAGATAACGAACGATTAGAGTTTCTTGGAGATGCCATTCTGAATTTTATCAGTGGGGAGTACCTATATCGAACCAACCCCGAAATGGGAGAAGACGAAATGACCCGCCGACGTTCAGCTTTGGTGGATGAAAAACAACTGGCTCGATTCGCTATTGAAATAGAATTGGACTTCAAACTTCGTCTCGGACAAGGGGTTATCAAACAAGGTGGATATCAAAATCAAAATTTACTGAGTAGTGCCTTTGAAGCCGTTGTTGGGGCTTACTATCTCGACCATGATCGAGATATTGAAACCCTACGTCCTGTGCTCGAAGATTTCTTTAAGTCTGTCCCTAAAGATCTGTTTATTGTTCGTTCGTCAATTGATCCCAAAAATAAGTTGCAAGAATTTTCGCAAGCCAGGGGTAGGGGTACGATTCCAAAGTATGTCACAGAACAAATCGGCGGAACAGATCACGCTCCCGAGTTCGTGTCAAGGGTTTATTTGGACGAAAAACTTTATGGCGAAGGCCGGGGTCTTCGCAAAAAAGAAGCAGAGAAAGAAGCAGCAAATGATGCGATAATTAGATTAAAAAGAATTGGATTAATGTGACAATCACTTGCTGACAATCACCCGCCAAGCGACAAACAGGAGAAAAGACAGATAGCCAAAAACCGCCAGCCAGTCCAACAACTCGCTGGGAATCACAAAAGGTTGGTCAAACATCGCATTCAATCCAGTTCAACGATCAATATTGTAAGACTGTAGGGGCGCAAAGCTTGCGCCCTTTTGTGAGGGTGGGGTGACAGAAAACCCTTCCCCACGCACGGAGGAATCTTGAGTCTTTAGTACAGCGTGCGGAACCCATCACGACCGGGACATAAACGCCAGCATCAACATTTGAGTGGCGGGACTGGCGGTCTTAATCTGGGTGGCGATCGCAAGACCCTCGCGATGTAAATCTGTGCAGTTGACCCTGATACCAGGGAAGGAAGCAGAAACCGCCGCTCGTGAAGTTTGGGAATCCCCCCCGTTATAGGGTCAGCTTAACGGAGTCTGATGTCAGCGATATGCTTTTTAAGAGTTGTTTCTGGTAGAGGTCCTTGGAGGTGACTCCAGGGGAGAACCTGGTTTAATTCCCAGTCTTGATTAACATAAAAATCTATGGGGGGAAGCTGTCCGCGTAATTCCTTAAACCCCCGCCGATAACTTCCGGGACTGTCCCCATAATGGCGGACTTTTTCCAAGAGATCAGATAAACGGCGATCGCCTCTGGAAATTAAAGCCTGAATTACCGACCATCGATAACTTTCCGGGCGAAAATCCATCCCATTGGAGCGCAGTTTTTTCTCTAAAAACTTTAATCTTTTTTCGGCGGCTGGATTCACCCCAAACCACTGAAAAGGAGTGTGAGATTTCGGAACAAAGGTACTACAACCCAGCGTCAGACGTAAACCAGGGGCGGCTTTTTTAATCTCCTGCATCATAGCAACTGTCGCCTCTAAATCCTCTGATTCTTCCCCCGGTATCCCCACTATACCATAGAGTTTAAGGCTTTTTAATCCTCCGGCTTTCGCATTAATGGCAGCTTGGATAATTTCATCATTATCGAGTTTTTTATTAATGATTTTACGGAGGCGATCGCTACCACTTTCCACCGCTATAGTAATACTACGAGTATCCCGTTTCGCCAAAGTAGCCGCTAGTTTCACCGTCACCGTATTCGTGCGAACCGAAGCCAAACTCAATCTCACATCATCATATTCTGGCTGACTCAGATAATCCAACAATTCGTTAAATTCGGGATGTTGAGTCACCGAAGCACCCAATAAACCCAGCCTTTTAGTGACAGTTAAACCCCGATTAATTGCCGGAATTAAAGATGATTCAAGATTCGCCGTCCGGAAAGGTAAAGTCAAATAACTAGCCAAACAAAAACGGCACATTTCTGGACAACTGCGAACCACTTCCACCATATAAATATTTTCCCAAGCCGCCAATTCCGTGACTACCGTGGAAGCTGATAGAGTATTTCCGCGATAGGTTTGTTTTTGCACCTGGGGGGGAATATCACTATCAATAGGTTTAATAGAAGCGATCGCCCCATCAGGACTGTGATAAGTCACCTCATATAAACTGGGGATATACACTCCCGGAACCTGTGCTAAGTGGCGTAATTTAGTCTGTCGGTCTGCTTGTCTAACCTGTTGATAGGCGCTGATAAAATTAGGTATTAAATCTTCGCCATCTCCCAGTAAAATCACATCAAAAAAATCAGCAAACGGTTCTGGGTTAGCCGTGAGGACAGGTCCGCCGCCAAAAACTAGGGGTTGTTGATTATCGCGCGAGTGCGATCGTCTGGGCAGTCCTAAATCTTCCAACTGCTGTAAAATGTTACTGTAGTCTAATTCCCAGGACAGAGAAAACCCTAATAATTCTGGGTTATTTGGTAGAGGTTCACTCAGATCTGTAAACAGGCGGCTAACTTGTACATCTTGACGGAGTGCTAAAGTCGCCCATACTATCTGATAACCTAGGCTAGTAATTCCCACACTGTATTCATTGGGGAAAGCCAAAATCACCGGAACCGCATTAGTTTCCGGTGTAGCTGGGGTAAATAATAAACGTTCGCGGGCGAATTTGGTAACAGTCACAGTATAAAAATTGACCTAATCAGATTGAGGATATCCATATTAGTGATATTTTAACTTAAACCACAAAATAGTCGAAGCCAATACGAAAGTCGCCACATTAGTTAGGATAATCGGTAGATCTTGAATCAGGGTCCCATATACAATCCATAAAAATACCCCCGTACAGAAAATTACGAACATTCCCAGGGAGACATCACGGGTTGATTTAGTTTTCCAGGTTTTAATTGCTTGGGGAAGAAATGCAATAGTCGTCAGCATCCCCGCTAATAGCCCAATTCCAGTAATTGTGTTCATAAATTGATGAGCAAATCCTGTGCTTAATTCAATAAAAATCCCACCCAAAACGAGTGGGATATTATCAACACTTGAGTATTAACACTCAGATTTTATGGTTCTTAAATTAGAGTGAAGAACCCACACCGACGTAAGCCCCATAGAAAAACAGACCAACCACAACCAGAACACCAGTTCCGGCTACCGTGGCGACCAACCAAAGGGGAAGTTTAGCATCTCCAGACACAGCTTTATACCTCTCTATTCAAAATTGAAATTACTGGGGAAAAGGGTAAATATCTCCAAGGTACTTAGGTACTTCTAGTTAGTTAAAGAAATAACTAGAAAACAGGATACCCAGGACAAAAATCAACAGCAAGCCCAGATACAGAGAGGTTCTGTTCAGTTCAACAGGCTGCTTATTGGGGTTACGACTACGATCCATGTATGTCTCCTATCGTTGAATAAACTGCATAGCGGCGATCGCACCCAGGAAGAAAACTGTAGGAACAGCTAGGGTGTGTACAGCCAACCAGCGAACCGTAAAAATCGGATAAGTTATCGGTTGGTTTTGATTTGCATTCGTCATGTTTTTAAGTTCTCCTGGATCTACTTACCAATAAATTGATCAATTTGTGTCTTGCTATCTTGGCGTTCAGTGATAATCGGTAGTTCCTGGCGCTCTTGAGTAAAATACTCATTAGGGCGAGGTGTACCAAAAGCATCATAAGCCAATCCGGTGCTGACAAATAACCATCCCGCAATAAACAAAGCCGGAATTGTCAGACTATGAATCACCCAATAACGGACACTTGTAATAATGTCACCAAACGGACGCTCACCAGTAGTACCTGCCATTTAAGTCTCTCCTGTTAACAAATCCACAACTTACAGACTCTCAATCATATTATAATAGGGTAGAGAGTCACTGATAACAAGCCAATTTTACCAACATTTTTTAAAGGCTGGTTTTGCTCTCAACTAGATGCTGAGGTGTTTCCGGTGTATCTAAGTAATGTTCCCCGTTGACCGAGTATAAATCCCCGTTCAGGACTGATAAACTCAATGCGGTAAAAATTCGAGGGAATATCTTCAACTTCCCTATCTTTTTGCCAGGTTTCACCCCCATCAAAACTACAGAGAAGGTTTCCACTACCGCCAGTGACCCAAATCTCCTCTGGGGTACGATAAGCCAAATCGAGTAATCCCCAACTGGTGGAAAACTCTGGCTTAATAGGATCACTCCACTCTTCAGGATCATTAGGATCGCTAAATCGGATTTCACCGCCGCGCGCTAACATCCACAGGCGGTTATCCTGACCAAAGCCAATTTTTTCTAGGCGTTTAGAACTATAGCGATTGTGGGGAGTCCAAGAGGTCTGCTCCCGTTCCCAAGTCGAGTAAAAATTACCCTTAGCCGAAACGGTAACATATTCGCCTTGTTCCGAGCGAGACAAGCTGCGAATTACCCCCACAGCATCTTCTACCATAGCCTGCCAAGTTTTACCGCCATCTTTAGTTTGATAGATGGCTCCGACATTAGTAGTCATTTCCGCCGCACTAGGTCCGAGGGCGACAATATTATTAGGAGCGCCGGGAAGTTTATTGCTGAGGGCGATGCGAGTCCAGGACTTACCGCCATCAGTGCTATGGAGAAGTACAGAAGGCTCACCGACAATCCATCCTTCCGAGCCACTAAAGCTAACAGAAGTCAGCAGAAGATTAGGTTCATCGAGATCTAGCTGTTTAGTTTCCCAGGTCTTACCCCCATCGTAAGTTTCTAACAAAGTGGCATTGCTACCGACAATCCAACCATGATCGGAGTTATCGACAAAATCGATATCAAATAACTTAGCATCTGTAGCCACCGGGACTAATTCCCAAGGATTATAGCTAACATCTGGCAGATAGTCACAACTTGCACAGAACAAAGCCACAGCTATCAAAATCGCCAATTTTTTCAAAAATTTAGGGAACTGCATTTGATTCAATCTGGTTAAATCCCTTAACGTAAACCATACAAACTAATAAAAAACAGAAATGCCAAAGCCAGCCCGCCAAAAATGAGAAGACTTTTCTGTTGAGAGGTCAGGGTATTGACTCCCAGACCAAACCCGAGATTCTCCTCAAATCCAGACGGACCGGAGGAGGAGCCAATATTCCTAAATTGGCTACGGGGCGCACCGCAAACGGGACAACGCCACCTAGCTGGCAGATCTTCAAATTCAGTACCTGGGGGAATATTGCCTGTAGAACTGCCTTTGGAGGGTTCATAGACGTAACCGCAGGCGTTACATTCATATCGGTCTGGGGATTTGACTTCAGTGGCTGGCTCACTCATAGTACGGACGGTCGGGGAGTTAATTATTAAAAGTCTATTACATAATATTACAGAACCTGACAAAGTTAAATCAATCTGTGGCGATCGCCAAAAATCCCCAAAAGTCCCCCAAAGTCCCAAAAGTCCCCCAAAGTCCCCAAAAGCCAGTCAACAGGTTCAGCCGTGTCGGTAAGGGCGATAATCGCGGATTTCTGTTAAGATCCAACGAGAGCGATCGCGATCATCTAGTCCCACTGAACCGATCAGATCTTTGATTTATCGGTACAAGTGATCCAATAATATAAAGAACCGGTTACCAAAACTATAACTCTGCTGATCTACTGTGTTTTTTCTGAACGGTTACGAATATTTCCTGGGCTTCCTAATCATCTGTAGCCTAGTCCCGATACTAGCTCTAGGAGCCTCCAAAATCCTCCGACCCCAAAGTAGAAGCGCCACTCGTCGCATAACCTACGAGTCTGGCTGTGAACCCATAGGGGGGGCTTGGATTCAATTCAACATCCGCTACTATATGTTTGCCCTAGTCTTTGTCATCTTTGATGTAGAGACAGTATTTCTGTACCCCTGGGCGGTAGCATTTCATAGGTTAGGCCTACTAGCCTTCATAGAAGCACTCATCTTTATTACCATCCTAGTCATTGCTTTAGTGTACGCATGGCGCAAGGGTGCGTTGGAATGGTCATAGGTACGGTATTACAGGTTATAAAAATATGACAACTCAAAGTCCTTCACCGAATACAACTATCATCAACCCCATTGAGCGACCCCAGGTAACTGAGGAATTGTCGGAAAATGTGATCCTGACCACGGTTGATGATCTCTACAACTGGGCTAGATTATCTAGTCTGTGGCCGTTGCTCTATGGGACTGCCTGTTGTTTTATTGAATTTGCGGGTCTAATTGGTTCGCGGTTTGACTTCGATCGCTTTGGATTGGTGCCACGGTCTAGCCCCAGACAAGCGGATCTGTTAATTACGGCGGGAACCATCACCATGAAATATTCCCCCATGTTGGTCAGGCTTTACGAACAAATGCCGGAACCCAAATATGTGATTGCTATGGGAGCGTGTACCGTCACCGGGGGAATGTTTAGCATGGACTCCCCCACCGCAGTGCGGGGGGTAGATAAGCTGATCCCGGTAGATGTTTACATCCCCGGCTGTCCTCCTCGCCCAGAAGCGATCATTGATGCGATTATTAAACTACGCAAGAAAATCGCTAACGAATCATTCCAGGAGCGGGGAAATCTCCAACAGACCCATCGCTACTATACGCGATCGCATAATCTGAAAGTAGTCGAACCGATTTTAACCGGGGAATACTTAGAATCAACTACCCGTCAAGTCCCCCCGAAACAACTGACCGAGGCGATCGGGATGCCTGTGCCTCCCGCCCTACAAACCGAACCCATGAAAAAGGAGGAACAGCGTGGCTGAGACCGAAACCGAAGCCCCCATCATTGAAGCCGGACTCGTCTCCCAGTGGTTAAGTCAGAATGGATTTGACCATGAATTTCTGGGTCCCAATCATGTGGGAGTCGAGATGATTAAAGTAGACCGGGATTATTTAATTCCCCTAGCTACTGCCTTATATGCCTATGGTTTCAACTATCTACGGTGTCAGTGTGCCTATGATATGGGACCAGGGGAAGATTTAGTCAGCACCTACCATCTCGCCAAAGTTCAGAACAATGTGGAACAACTAGAGGAAGTTTGCGTCAAAGTTTTCGTTCCCCGAAGCGACCCAAAAGTTCCCTCAGTTTATTGGATTTGGAAGGCAGCGGACTTCCAAGAACGCGAGTCCTATGATATGTATGGTATCGTCTACGAAGGCCATCCTAACCTGAAGCGGATTTTAATGCCAGAAGATTGGGTAGGCTGGCCACTTCGGAAAGACTATATCTCGCCAGACTTCCATGAGTTGCAAGATGCGTATTAGTGGATTAGTGGAGTGTTATAGTTTTTTTCAGGTCAGACCATAACCGTTATGGGTGTTGACTGTTAAGAACAGTGGGTAGCCCTAGAGCGCCCACTACTCCCCTGGGGCGGAAATGAGGATGTCCCCCATTCACAACCCAATTGCAATCTTTCTCAAAAGTCTGGTATATTTTCTTAGGCTCATGCTGTTATATTCAATGTGGTCTTAAGAATACGCACTCAGAGCAAGCGAGTGTATTCTGTTGGGATTAAGTCAAGGAACATGGACTTGATCTTGCAAAAACTGTCTTAGTCCAACATTTTGGTGGAGGAGTTCAAGCTAATGTCAAACCTTACAGGTACTAGTTTTATAGATGTCAACGGCACCGGCGTACTCGATCCTGGTGATCTGAGAATAGCTAATGCTGCCGTATTCACAGATTTGCCGCCTTTTAATAATGTATACGAACCAGCTCTAGGTGAACTTAGCGGCATTACCAATGAGAATGGAGAGTTTGTAATCACTGATTTACAGACTTTAGGATCCGGGACTCCGTTCCAACTGCGACAAATCCTTCCTGATGGTGTCGCCACTGCAGGGAGCAACCTGCCCCTCGATTTCAGCGTTCCCGCCGATCCGAACCAGAACCTAGGCCCAGTTTCCATTCTTAACTTGCCTCCGGCTGTCCCTGTACCTCCAGTTCCCCCCATTACCAGCAAGGGTAACATCCAAGGTCGGACTTTCATAGATAACAATGTTGATGGCATCTTTAACGTTGACGAACCTGTTGTCGGTGGTATTCCTCTGTTCCTTGACTTAGACGGTAACGCACTCTGGACAGCCAACGAACCCATTACAGTAAGCCGTCCCGATGGTTCTTATTCCTTCAATAACGTTGCTCCGGGAACCTACCAACTGCGGCCCCTATTGCCGGGGAACGACTTACCCCCAGGATTAGGTGGTGTAACTCGCTTTGCAGATAGATTAGTTGCCACTAATGATGAGCCAGAATTAGTTACCGTTTCCGGCGGTGCTGTTACCTTCCAGGACTTGGGTTATGTAGTTCCCGGAAGCATCTACGGTTTCGTAGTTTCCGACTTAAACAGTAACGGTTTTGTAGATCCCGGAGAAGCAGGTATCCCTGGCATTACGGTGTCTGGCGGCGGAAGAACTGCGGTTACAGATGCCAATGGTTTCTACATCCTTGATGTAGATGCGAGATTCCCCACCTTCTCGGATGCGGAGTTAGCCCAAAATCCCTACCTACACTATGTACTTTCCAACGAGCCTGGGTTGTTGACAGAAAGTTTTGCAGTCGAGGTGGTTAATCCTCCTGGTAACTTGGTAGCTACCGGACCTGATCCTGATTTTGATGTGGCTTTGGGTCGTGGTGGAGCCGCACAAAAGAACTTTTTCTTTAACGTTCCCCCCAGCCTGGTGGGAGGTCCGGGAGTTCCAGATAGTATCACTGGCTTTGTGTTCACCGATGTTAACGTTGACAGTGCCTACCAAGTTGGTGAACCCCTCCTCGAAGGTGTAACAGTTTACCTGGATCTGAATAAAGATGGACAGTTAAACAGCGGTCCCCTGCGTGACCCAGTAACCGGGGCTGAGGTTCTGGATGAGAACGGTAACCCATTCCCGGCTGAACCGAGTACAGTAACGGGCCCTGGCGGTAATTTCGGATTCTTTAATGTCTCCCGCTGGTTGCCCTTTATCGGACCTGGGGATGTTGAATTTATTGTCCGGGCTGAAGCACCTGCTTCCTTACCTTTCCTGACCACTGCCCAGCCAGTTATCTTTGGTGACGGATTGCGAGTTTTGGCGGAAGTGGGCGCATCTAGCCTAGCCTTCGGTATGTCCCAGTTCCCCCCTGTTATCGCGGCAGATCCTAATCTTGGCTTTTAATGCTTAGGGGAAGCATTCTGGCAGCCTTGCTCATTAGGGAGTAAAAATAGGCGTAAAAATATAATGGCGAGCATCCCAGGCAGAAGGTTGGCTTGGGATGTTTTTTGTTTTGTATCAAAATACTCAATTTTTGTGGTAAGGAGGTATTATTATATAGCGAGAGGGTTAACGGGGGTTTAAAAGATTAAAAGTTGTCTAAACTGTCAACGATCGCAAAGTTTCCCGCTAATGTATTCACCCTAGACAATGGTTTAACCGTCATTCATCAGGAAATTCCAGCTACACCGGTGGTCGTGGTAGATGTTTGGGTTAGGGCGGGAGCCACAAGAGAGCCGGAGCCTTGGTCGGGGATGGCTCATTTTCTGGAGCACATGATTTTTAAGGGGACTGAAAAAATCGCCCCCGGTTTGTTCGACTGGGTAATTGAAAGCCGAGGGGGGGTGGCTAATGCAGCTACAAGCCACGACTATGCCCATTTTTTCATTACCAGCGCCGCCCAGTATTTAGAGGAAACCCTGTCTCCCCTGGCTGATTTACTGCTGCACGCGGCGATACCTGATGATGAGTTTGTGCGAGAACGTTCGGTGGTGTTAGAAGAACTGCGCCAATCCCAGGATAGCCCAGATTGGATAGAGTTTCAAGCGATGATGGAAACTCTCTATGGTAATCATCCCTATGGGCGATCGGTTTTGGGGACGGAAGCGACTCTGATGCCGCGAACTCCTGACGAAATGCGGCAGTTTCATCGCTGTCACTACCAACCGGAAAATATGGCGGTAGTGATTGTTGGGGGGGTCTCGGAAAAGCGATCGCAAGATTTAGTTTCGGAGGCTTTTGGCTCATTTTACCACAGGGAAGAATGCCCGATCACAAACGGTTATCATCAACCGCAACTTAGGGGTATCCTGCATGAGGAACTACTACTACCTAATGTAGAACAACCTCGGATAACTATGGCTTGGTCAGGACCTGGGGTTGAAAACATACGACATGGCTACGGACTAGACCTAATCTCAGTTTTATTAGCAGAGGGGAGAACTTCTCGCCTAGTGCAGTTATTACGGGAAGATAGACAGCTAGTAGACTGTATCAGTAGCGGTTTCTCCCTACAGCGGGAGTCGAGTCTATTTACGATTAATGCGTGTTTAGATATTGACAATATCGAAGAAGTTGAACACCTAATCTGCGAGTGTTTAGCGAATTTAGCAGCAACTCCGATGTCGTCAGCGGAACTCGATCGCTGTAAGCGTTTACTGTGTAATGACTACGCCTTCTCAACGGAAACACCGGGACAATTAGCGGGTTTATATGGCTATTATTTCACAGTAGCGAAACCAGAGATTTCGGTAAGTTATCCCCACCAAATCAAATCCCTAGAAGCGGAGGAATTACAGGAGATTGCGAAAACTTACCTGAGCCAGGAACGATATGCGATGACTGTAGTGAAGCCCATATAATTAATTGTAGGTTGGGTGAAACCCAACAGAGTAGGTTGGGTAAAGTAGGTTGGGTGAAACCCAACAGAGTAGGTTGGGTGAAGGGCAGGGAAAGCGAAGTCCATGGGATTGATTGATGATGTAATTTAGGCTTATGATGTTTGGTTGTAGTCCTGACCGAGCGATCGCCACTATGTCCATGATTGCGGAATCCCCATTTAGCCCCGAAGAAATAGCCTCAGAAGGCTTAAAACCCGAAGAGTATGAGGAAATATACCAAAGACTAGGCAGACACCCCAACAAAGCCGAATTAGGGATGTTTGGGGTAATGTGGAGTGAACATTGCTGCTACAAAAATTCCCGCCCTCTCCTGAGCCAATTTCCCACCAGTGGCGATCGCATTCTTGTCGGTCCAGGAGAAAACGCCGGAGTAGTAGACTTTGGGGACGGTATCCACCTAGCCTTCAAAATAGAATCCCATAATCATCCCAGTGCGATCGAACCATTCCAAGGAGCAGCCACCGGAGTCGGGGGAATTTTGCGGGATATTTTCACCATGGGAGCGCGTCCGATCGCCGTACTCAACGCCCTGCGATTCGGTTCCCTAGAAGACCCCAAGACCCAGCCAATTTTACTGGGAGTAGTGGCCGGAATTTCCAACTATGGTAACTGTTTTGGAGTCCCAACCGTGGGGGGAGATGTATATTTTGACAGCTATTATAGCGGCAACCCCCTAGTGAACGCCATGGCGATCGGCATCATGGAAACCCCAGAGATAGTTAAATCCGGTGCTGCTGGTATTGGTAACCCAGTGCTGTATGTAGGTTCAACCACCGGAAGGGACGGAATGGGAGGCGCAAGTTTTGCAAGTAGCGAACTCAGCGAAGAGTCCATAGCCGATCGCCCTGCTGTACAAGTAGGAGACCCATTTTTAGAAAAATCCCTAGTCGAAGCCTGTTTAGAAGCCTTTAAAACCGGGGCTGTAGTCGCCGCCCAGGACATGGGAGCGGCTGGAATCACCTGTTCCACCTCCGAAATGGCTGCTAAAGGGGGAGTCGGTATCGAACTAGATTTAGACCTAATCCCCGTGCGAGAGACGGGAATGGTCCCTTATGAATATTTATTATCCGAATCCCAGGAGAGAATGTTATTTGTCGTCCACAAAGGACGGGAATCAGAATTAATTGAGATTTTCCATCGTTGGGGACTACAAGCGGTCGTCGCCGGAAAGGTGATTCCAGAAGCGATCGTGCGGATTTTGTTTAAAGGTGAAATCGCCGCCGAAATCCCCTCCACAGCTTTAGCTGATAATACCCCCATTTATCACCGGGAATTGATGTCAGAACCTCCCGAATATGCCCAAACCGCCTGGGCGTGGTCGCCGGAAACTTTACCCGCCACCACAGTATCAGGGATGGAAATAGAAAATCAACTGGTAACTTGGAATCAGGTATTATTGAATCTCTTAGATACCCCATCGATCGCCTCTAAGTCTTGGGTATATCGTCAATATGACCACCAAGTGCAAAATAATACCGTCATTGTACCGGGTGGCGCTGATGCGGCGGTCGTGCGGTTGCGCCCTCAAGAACCCATTGGCAATAATCCCGGTAAAATTTGGCCGGGGGTAGCTGCCACTGTTGATTGTAACGCCCGCCATGTCTATCTTGACCCCTACGAAGGCGCTAAGGCTGTGGTTGCAGAGGCGGCGCGGAATTTAAGTTGTGTCGGGGCTGAACCTGTGGCGGTGACGGATAACCTCAATTTTGGTAGCCCGGAACATCCTATTGGTTATTGGCAATTAGCACAAGCCTGTAAGGGCATTTCTGAGGGCTGTAAGGCGTTTTCTACTCCGGTGACGGGGGGGAACGTTTCTCTGTATAACGAGACTCTGGACGCGCAAGGAAAGCCACAGGCAATATATCCGACTCCGGTGGTGGGAATGGTGGGATTATTGCCAGATCCGACTCTCGCTTGTGGTCAAAGTTGGCAACAACCAGGAGATTTGATTTATCTGTTGGGGGTGGCTAATTGGTTGGCTGATGAGGATCATGGTTATATTACCCTGGGAGGATCGGAGTATTTGGCGGTAGTACATAATCTGGTGGCGGGTAAGCCTCCTCGGGTCGATTTTGACTTGGAACTAATGGTTCAAAAGGTTTGTCGCCAGGGAATTCGTAACGGTTGGGTGCGATCGGCTCATGATTGCGCTGAGGGAGGCTTGGCGATCGCTTTGGCAGAATGTTGCATTGGCAACCGATTGGGGGCTACCATTAACCTAGGGTTAACCTCAGATCCTTGGCAACGCTGGGATACGATCCTGTTTGGTGAGGGGGGAGCTAGGATTTTGGTTTCCGTTCCTACTCAACACCAGCAGGCTTGGGAGGGTTATCTGCAAGAAATCTGGGTGAGCGATCGCCAATTTTGGCATCACTTGGGTACAGTGACCGCAGTTGACTCGTCTTTGCAAATTCTAGCCGATGATAACACCAGTTTAATTGGGGTTAATGTGGCGGAAATGGCCGATCGCTATAATTATGCGATCGAACGTCGTCTATCTTAAAATTCCCTCCGGGGGATTTGTTTATCAGCCTATCGGCGATCGCATCTCATTTGCTACCGATATAAGAGATAACTGATAATTGGTAATTGACAGTTATTAACTATCCTATCTCTTGCGGTTTTCACCAACTCAGTTAACATCACAAGATTACCATGATTCCTAATAAGTCCCATGTGACCGATGACCAGTTTCACACCGAGCTAATCCCCGATAAACCAGAGGAAGCCTGCGGTGTGTTTGGGGTTTATGCTCCCGGTCAAGATGTGGCAAAATTAACTTATTTTGGGCTATATGCTCTCCAACATCGAGGTCAGGAGTCAGCCGGAATAGCTACTTTTGAAGGGGAAGATCTGCATTTATATAAAAATATGGGACTGGTTTCCCAAGTATTTAATGAGTCTATTTTACAACAGTTAAAAGGTGATTTAGCCGTAGGTCATACTCGCTATTCGACCACTGGCTCTAGTCGCATCGTTAATGCTCAACCTGCGGTTTCCGAAACTAGACTGGGACCCGTGGCTGTGGCTCATAATGGTAACTTAGTTAATACTGCTGAATTGCGGGAGGAAATGAGTAGACGAAAGTTTGATTTTGTCAGCACTACCGACACCGAATTAATTGCTTTGGCGATCGCTTCCGAAATTAATCGCGGTAAGGATTGGTTAGAAGCTAGTCTTACCGCTTTTCAAATGTGTGAGGGAGCATATAGTTTGGCTATTGGTACTCCCGTCGGTTTAATGGGAGTCCGAGACCCACACGGAGTCAGACCTTTAGTAATTGGAACTTTGGGAACTAATCCCCAAAGATATGTTTTGGCTTCCGAAACCTGCGGCTTGGATATTATTGGCGCTGAATATCTCCGAGATGTTGAACCGGGAGAATTGGTTTGGATTACTGATCAGGGGATTTCCTCATTCCATTGGAGTCAAAAACCTGCGCGGAAATTGTGTATTTTTGAAATGATTTATTTCTCCCGTCCTGATAGTGTCGTCGAAGGAGAAAGTTTGTATAGTTATCGCATGAGAATTGGTCGGGTTCTGGCCACTGAATCTTCTGTTGATGCTGATATGGTTATTGGAGTACCTGATTCCGGTATCCCAGCAGCGATCGGCTTTTCTCAACAGTCGGGAATTCCTTATGCGGAAGGATTGATTAAAAACCGTTATGTCGGTCGCACCTTTATTCAACCTACCCAAGTTATGCGAGAGTCCGGTATTAAAATGAAGTTGAATACCCTTAAAGATGTCCTGGAAGGAAAACGGGTAATTATGGTTGATGATTCTATTGTTAGGGGGACTACTAGCCGTAAAATTGTCAAGGCTTTACGAGATGCTGGTGCGACTGAAGTACACATGAGAATTTCATCGCCTCCCGTCACTCATCCCTGTTTCTATGGGATTGATACCGATAACCAAGACCAGTTAATTGCGGCGACTAAATCCGTCGCGGAAATTCAAGAACAAATAGGCGTCGATTCTTTGGCTTATCTCAGTTGGGAAGGTATGCTAAATGCTACTAAAGAAGACCCCTCGACTTTCTGTTCCGCTTGTTTTACCGGGGATTATCCTATTGATGTACCGGAAACCGTTAAACGCTCTAAATTGATGTTAGAAACGCCTCCGGTTAAAGCCTAAAATGCTCCCCGATATCATGGTGAGTTATGGACTATAACCCCAATTCCGCCAATTATTAACTCCTAGATGAAACTGCTTTCAGTCGAACATTTTAACCTCAAGTTACCCGCTAATCTTAACCTCCGAAAAGTGCGCTATATCTCCCTGTCTCTATTCAGTGGGATATTGATGGGGTTGGCTAACGAACCTCTGGGGTGGTGGCTAGTGGCTTGGGTGGCTTTTGTTCCTCTGTGGGTTATGGTGGTGGAAGCTAAAAGACGGGGACGAATACCCTGGGAAATAACCGCTGGTTGGGGTGTTGGCTATTATGGCTTTTCCCTGTTTTGGATGACCGGAATTCACCCCATGACCAGTCTGGGAGTTCCCTGGTTGGCTAGTTTGGCGATCGCTATCTTTTCCTGGGGTTTTATTACCCTCTGGGGAACAGCGATCGTCATCGTTTGGGGATGGTTATTTGCGAAATTAATGCCATTAAATATCGGCGCTAAAACCTCCTTAATTAGAATCCTAATAGCGACCGCTTTATGGTGTGCTTTAGAAGCCGTCTGGAGTGGGGGTCCCCTGTGGTGGTCAACACTCGCTTTAACCCAAAGTTTCGGTAATTTGGTGATTCTCCATTTGGGTCAAATCTCTGGACCTAATACCGTTGTGGCTACTATATTAGTCGTCAATGGGACTGTAGCTGAACTCTGGTTAACACATAAACAGCAGAAATCGTCACTCTATTTAATCCCTGTCGGAATATTTGCGATCGCTCATTTAATCGGATTTAGTCTCTACAATATCCCCCTAAATTCTGACCCCGAAACTTCTCTGAGAGTCGGAGTTATTCAAGGGAATATCCCTAATGAAATTAAACTCAATCCCCAGGGTTTTCGACAGGCTTTAAATGGATACACGCGGGGATATTTAGAATTGGCGGCGCGGGGTGTCGATGCAGTCTTAACCCCCGAAACCGCTTTGCCTTTTGTCTGGAACAGACATGACAGCTATCACTACAATTATAGCTTATATCAGGCGATTTTGCCACAAGGTGTTATAGCTTGGGTGGGTGGATTTGGCGAGACAGAAGGGGGATTAACTAATAGTTTATTTACCATTAATGGTGAAGGGGAAATTATCGGTCAATATGACAAAACTCATTTAGTTCCCCTGGGTGAATATATCCCCTTTGATGCCATTCTGGGAAGGGTCATTAATCGTCTGTCACCCCTGGAAGCGCGGTTAGTCGCCGGGGAAAAACAACAAAAATTTGAGACTGGTTGGGGAAAAGCGATCGCTGGAATTTGCTACGATTCCGCCTTTGCTGACCATTTCCGCCGTCAAGTAGCAGCCGGAGGGGAATTTATCCTAACAGCCTCTAATGATGCTCATTATGCCACTATGATGCTATCACAACATCACGCCCAAGATGTGATGCGCGCCATAGAAGGCGATCGCTGGACAGTTAGGGCTACTAATACAGGCTATTCTGGCATTATCGACCCTCACGGTCGCACCTTATGGATTTCTGGTATCAATACCTACGAAATCCATGACCATATCATTTACCGCCGCCATAGCCAAACCCTTTATGTCCGTTGGGGAGACTGGTTAACTTTCCTTTTACTAGCCATAAGTGCGATCGTCATTTTCTGGAATCGTTTTCTGCCATTAGCGATACCACAAAATAGGCGCTAATATTAATATCATGGTTAGAGCTGATAAATCGCTGCCAATTTCTTCCTTTGTTAGCCTTAGTCACACAGGAAACAAGAATCGGCTAGATTGCCTTTCCGCCGCCAGCTATAGCTAGGCGGTTTCCCAGCTACCGGAGATATTCCATGACACAATCACAACGCCCCCCAGCCCCCCCGCGTCCACCTAGCCCACCTGCACCCCCTCGCCCACCTGCACCGGGCGCTCAGAAAAGTAGCCCTCCACCTGCACCCGCCCAAGCAGCAACTGCACCCGCCCAAGCAGCAAGTCCCGCCGCCGTGGGAATTACCAGCAGAGGACCAGGACCCAGCCCCGGACAGCCCACCTTGCGAGAGATTGTCCAACGCGCCGATGAGTTAGGCGCATCTGATGTTCACTTAGGGGTTAATGAAACACCTCGCCTCAGATACCGAGGCGATATGACCCCCCAAGAAGATTGGCCAGTCACAGACCTTAATAGCTTTATGAGTTGGCTACGGGAGGTCTTAACCGATGAGGAAATCCATCAGTTTCAGGAAAACCTAGACTTTGACGGAGCCGCAGATTTAGGCTTTGTGCGGATTCGGATTAGTATTTTTGACTCTCTCAGTGGTCCGGCGATGGTGCTGCGGCTAATTGGTGCTACCATCCTCACCCTAGAACAGTTGAAATTACCCGAGGTTTTTAAAAAAATCTGTAACTATCACAAGGGGTTGATGTTGATTACCGGCCCGACGGGTTCAGGTAAGTCTACTACCATGGCCGCGATGATTGATTACATCAATAAAAACTACGCCTATCACATCATCACCATTGAAGACCCGGTGGAGTTTGTACACCAAAGCCGAAAATCCCTGATTAAACACCGGGAAGTTGGACGACATACCCTCAAGTTTTTTAATGCTCTCAAGGGGGCTTTGCGTCAAGACCCTGATATGATGCTGGTGGGGGAAATTCGGGACAAGGAAACCATGCAGATTGCCATTAAAGCTGCATCAACAGGTCACTTGGTAGCTGGAACCCTCCACACTAACAGCGCCATTAAGACCCTAACCCGGGTTTTGGATATGTTCTCGGCTGAGGAACAGTTATCGATTAAAACCTCATTGAGCGAAACTTTGGTCGCGATTATTGCTCAACTGTTGTGTAAGACTACAGATGGCAAGCGGGCCGCCTTCCATGACATCCTCATCAATACTGATGTAATCAAAGAGTATATCATGAAGGATCAGTATGAGGAAATTAACCAGATTATGCTCAAAGATAGTTATGAAGGGATGACGACTATGAACAGATCCCTTTATGAATTGTATCAAGAGGGGCGCATCACTGAGGAAATTTGTCTGGATGTGTCGCCTTTCCCCAACGAGATGAGTCAGATGCTACGGGGTAGAGTCTAACAAAAGTGTGAAGTTTTGACCATTAGCCCGAACTCTGAAATACACTATAAATGGTCTAATCTTAAATAAGGTTGCTCTCCTGGGCAACCTGAGTCGTTTTTGGCAAACAGTTATAACTGTGAGCGCATATCATTGAGTTTTACCCCCTTGGCTGTTCCTAATTTATTTAAAGGGATTGCACTTTTTACGCCGGGTGGTGACCTAATTTATTCCATTGACTACAGTAAACAGCTTAGGTGGCATCTAAATCTGTGTACTGCTTTACAGGAAATTTTAGGTTTACCTGAACCCCCCCATTTTCTTGTTCCTTGTTATACGGCGAGTTTTGACCGGTGGATTGATCCAATTACTCAGAAAGTGAGAGTTTCAGTAGAAGCATACCCTCCGGTGTGGCGATATCAGCCGTTGCTGAATGCTATTTTTGAAACGGTAGACCTGGTTTGGCAACCTGTGCAGATTGGTGAGGAAGTTTGCAATCCCTTGGTTTTAGCAACTTATGATCAACCGTTTCCAGAACTTTGGAAAAATCATGACCTCATTATGAGGTTTAAAACCATGGATAATCAAACCAAATTTTCACACCAAGATAGTGATTCTGGGTCTGACTCCCAGAATCCCACACCGTTGGCATCTGATTCTAATGGTACACCAACCGAAGGATATGTGTTGAGGCTGTTTGTTTCTGGTCACAGTTTAGCCACAGAAAATACCCTGGAAACTTTGCATCAACTACTTGAGCGATCGCTCAATCACCCTTATACTTTAAAGGTGATTGATGTACTCAAACACCCGGAACAAGCAGAAGCTAGTCATATTTCGGCTACTCCTACTTTGATGAAGGTCTGGCCGCAACCTAAGCGCCGGATTGTCGGAGAACTCAATGATGTGGATACTATTCTAGAACTTTTGGGTGTGCTGGAGGATTAATAATTTTGACGGGTAAGTTAAGATTATCCCAAAACCATTTGAATCTCCTAGAAACCTGTCCCCGGAAATTTCAGGAGACCTATTTAGATGGGTTGGTCTCTCCGAGAACCTGGGAACAAGAAGAACATCTGGTTTGGGGGAGTCGTTTTCACCTGTTGATGCAGCAGGGAGAATTGGGTTTGCCAATTCAAGGTTTTATGGCTGAGGATCAGGAGTTACAAACTTGTTTATTAGCCTTGGTTAAAGAGGCTCCCGAGGTTTTTCAGCCTCAGTATAACTATGTATCGGGAGAATTTCGGGAGGCTGAACATTATCGCACCTGGGGTTTTGGGGATTATGTTTTAGTGGCGATTTATGATTTATTAATTGCTCATGAAAATCAAGCTCAAATTATTGATTGGAAAACTAATCAACGCTTAATTAATCGGCAGAAATTGGCGAATAATTGGCAAACGCGGCTTTATCTTTATTTGTTAGTAGAAAGCAGTGACTATAGCCCAGAACAGGTATCTATGACTTACTGGTTTGTGCGTTTAAGAGGGGATGAAGTACCCCAGAAAATGACTTTTGTTTATGACGCACAGCAGCATGAAAAAAACCACCGCGATTTAACTAAATTGTGCGATCGCCTCAGTCATTATCTGCATCAATACCAACGGGGGGAGGCATTCCCCCAGGTGGCATCTTGAGGACTTGACAAGGGAGGCGATCGCCTTTCTAGGCTTTCTAGGCTTTAATTTTCCAAAGCCACCGCGCCGCCAACAACTTCCAGGATCTGCTGGGTAATTGAGGCTTGGCGAGCCTTGTTGTAAGACAGGGTAAGGGTTTTCACCAAATCACTAGCGTTATCGCTGGCGTTGCTCATAGCAGTCATCCGAGCCGCCAATTCACTAGCGGTAGACTCCTGCCATGCTCGTAGCAATTGGTTAGTCAAAAACAGAGGCAACAAGGCATTAAGGATCTCAACCGGATCTTGCTCAAAAATCATATCCTGAGCGAGGGCTTCCGGCTCAACATTAACCTTTTCTCTAGTTACATCAAACTTACCACCTTTGCTAGTGAGGCGAAACACCTCATCATCCTGAGCCTCTAAGCCTTGCAGGTCTAGGGGTAGCAGAGTTTGGGTAACAGGTCGTGAACTAATCAGAGAGACAAATTTAGTGTAAATCAACTCAACGCGATCTACTGCTCCCGACTCAAACCAGGTGAGAATTTCATCAGCCGCACCGGATACCTTTTGTAGATCTGGGGTTTTCTCTGGGTTATCGCGACATTGAGAGATCGGAGCATCCCGACGGGTAAAATGTTGAATAGCTTTGCGACCCACGAGAAGATAGCTATATTCCAGGCCTTCCGCTTTCAATTCGGCCGCCCGTGCTTCTGCCCGTTTAATAATATTACTATTGTAGGCTCCACACAGACCCCGGTTTCCTGCCAGCACCACCAGTCCCACCTTTTTCACCTCCCGCTGTTGGAGCAGAGGACATTCTACATCCTCAAATTGAAGGCGACCTTGGAGACCATAGAGAACCCCTGCTAGACGGTCAGCAAAGGGACGGGTAGCTAAAACTTGTTCTTGAGCGCGGCGCACCTTAGCGGAAGCAACTAGGCGCATGGCTTCGGTAATTTTTTTGGTATTTTTGACTGACTGAATGCGATCGCGAATCGCTTTTAAGTTTGACATAGTTTTATGATCAGTAATTGTTATCCACAGACTTAGTAGGACTCTGGGAGTTAATCCGGGTTCAAGCAAGAGTTATCTAGTCAATAACAGACTTATATTGAGGAAGGGGGTCAGTTCCCCCTCAGCCCTCAATTGTTGCCTTTCCCGGTTTTAATTAATTGGTGCGCCGCAGCATAAAGCGTTTGGTTTCCACCAATGGCTGATCCCGTGCGTGTGCACCCTACGCGGAAACTAAGAAAGTCTGCTTAAACTCAGAAATTCCCTCTTTCAGCATAGCCTCAGCTTCTTCGGTGAGGACTTTTTGGCTTTGCACAATCTCACCATATTGAGGCTTGCTATTTTTCAGATAATCCCGCAGACCTGTAGTAAAGGCTACAACTTTATCTTCGGGAACATCATCAAGATAGCCATTAATACCAGAGTAAATCACAGCTACTTGTTCAAACAGTTGTAGGGGGGAATTTTGAGGCTGTTTGAGTAATTCTTGCAGACGTTTACCCCGTTCCAACTGGTTACGAGTTGCTTGGTCTAGGTCAGAAGCAAACTGAGAGAAGGCCGCTAATTCTGCATACTGAGCCAGTTCTAGTTTAACCTTTCCAGCCACTTTCTTCATGGCCTTAGTTTGGGCAGCAGAACCCACACGGGAAACGGAGATACCAGCATTCACCGCCGGACGCAGACCGGAGTTAAACAGGTCAGCGGACAGGAATATCTGACCATCAGTAATAGAAATTACGTTAGTGGGGATGTAAGCGGAAACGTCACCAGCTTGGGTTTCGATGATTGGTAGGGCTGTCATGCTACCGCCGCCGAGTTCATCATTTAATTTAGCGGCGCGTTCTAACAAACGAGAGTGCAGGTAGAATACATCTCCGGGGTAGGCTTCACGACCGGGGGGACGACGCAGCAGCAGGGACATTTGACGGTAGGCTTGGGCCTGTTTGGAAAGGTCATCGTAAATAACCAGGGTGGCTTTACCTTGATACATGAAGTATTCCGCCATGGCGGCTCCGGTGTAGGGAGCTAGGTATTGCAGGGTAGCGGGGTCACTAGCGTTAGCTGCCACAATGATGGTATAGGGGAGAGCGCCTTTTTCTTCTAGGGTGCTGACCACTTGAGCCACGGTTGAGGCTTTTTGACCGATCGCCACATAAACACAGATTACATCTTCTTCTTTCTGGTTAATGATGGTATCAATAGCGATCGCTGTTTTACCAGTTTGACGGTCACCGATGATCAATTCCCGTTGACCCCGACCAATAGGAATCATGGAGTCAATAGCGGTAATCCCTGTTTGCATAGGTTCACAAACAGAGCGGCGGTCAATAATACCCGGTGCGGGGGATTCTAGCAGACGGGTATCGGAGGCTTGAATATCTCCCTTACCATCGATAGGACGACCCAGGGAATCAATCACCCGTCCCAGCATAGCTTCTCCCACGGGGACTTGGGCAATTCTTCCGGTAGCGGTCACAGCGGAACCTTCTTGAATTTCCAGGCCTTCGCCCATTAGTACCGCACCCACGTTATCCTCTTCCAGGTTAAGGGCGATACCAACTGTTCCATCGGCAAATTCTAGCAGTTCTCCGGCCATGGCTTTATCTAGGCCATAAATCCGGGCAATACCGTCACCAACTTGCAGCACTGTACCCACGTTAGAAACTTTAACGTCTTGGCCGTACTGTTCGATTTGGTCTCTGATAATATTGGCGATTTCGTCAGGTCTGATGGATACCATAGTTAGTGTTTGTGATCCGTTGCTAAAGGTTAAACTAAGATAAATGGCTAAGTTGTCGGCGAATTATTAACCGACAGTTAGGCTCATACCAATGCGGCGCAGTTGTCCTCGGATGCTGGCATCAAACAATTGGGAACCCGCTTTAATGATGACACCACCGAGGATATCGCGATCGATTTTCAGATCCAGCTCTACATTTTGCGCCCCAGTTCTAGCCTTGATCTGTTCAACAACCATGTGTTTTTGGCCGTCGTTTAGTTCTACCGCCGAGGTAACTTCTGCCAAAACTGTTTGATTAAGTTTCCGCAACAAAGCCAAGTATTCTTGGGCCATTTCTGCTAGAAATATGATGCGACCGCGATCTACTAGGAGCATTAAGAAGTTCCGCAAGTAGGGGTTTACTTCCTCTCCTAACATTCGTGTAATCACGGCTTTTTTATCTTCTCCTTTCACCACCGGACTGCCTAAAAAATCCTGTAGTTCGGGGGAATTCTTGAGCAAATCAATAAGCGATCGCATTTGATTGCCAAAATCTTCCGTGACATTATTTGACTTAGCCACAGACATCAAAGCCGTGGCGTAGGGTTCTACTAATTGACCAACAATTGAACTCATGAACCTCCTCCAAGTAAAGCCAGGGAGCGATCTACCAGTTGTTGCTGGGAATTTTCATCTAGGCGTTCTCTAATTTGCCCTTCGGCGCGTTCCAAAGCTTGAGACACAGCCAAAGCCCGCAACTGAGCGATCGCCCTACTTCTTTCCGCTTCCAAATCCTGATTAGCCGTCAGCTTCATCTGTTCAACATCTGCCTTAGCACGAGCTGCAATTTGCTCTCTAGTGACTTGGGCACGTTCCACAGCAGAGGCTTTAATTCTTTCAGCTTCCGCCTTAGCTTGAGCCAACTTTTCTTGTTGTTCAGCCAGAGCTTTTTCTGCTTCTTGCAAACGTTGATCGGCTTCTTGAATTGCTTGCTCAATTTGAGCGCGTCTTTCACTCAAAATTTTATTGAGAAAGCCCCGCCCATAATAAACTAGCAAACCAATAATAATGCCTAAGTTTATCAGGTTAGTTTCAAACAGATTAAAATTCAGTCCAAAACCACCCTCATGACTGGCTTCTGTCGCCAGTAATACAAGATTCACCATCTTCCTCTTCTCATAATTTCATGTGATTGCCCTTTCCTCAACCGCCGCCTGGCTTAATTAGGGATGGTATGTAGGCTTAACTTTTCCCCCATTTCTAGGGGATTGAAAATAATTTTTGAGAGGACAGCTACCCAATCATTCCAGCTCCTAAAAGTTTATCAAGAATCAGGCGACTAATAGAGTCTACCTGTTGTTCCAAACCTTTTCGAGCCTCGATTTTATTTTGTTCAATTTCTTGATAAGCTGCTTCTCTAATTTTCTGAGCTTCTTGTTGAGCCGCTGCCATTTCCCTAGCCGCAATTTTTTGAGCTTCAGCCTGAGCATTAATAATTAGTTGTTGAGACTCTTTACGAGTTTCTGCCAACTCCAGCTCATACTGTTTAGCCAAACTTTCTGCCTTGCTCAAACGTTCTTTAGCACTCAGCTTATTTTGGCGAATGTAGTCAGCCCTAGAATCAATTGCATTTCCCAAGGGCTTGTAAAAAATTTGGTTTAAGATAGCTGCCAGAATTAGAAATTGTACAGCCATCAATGGCAGTGTAGCATCAAAATCAAACAGACTACTCTCCGTAGCTGCCTCTTCTACGGCCAGCAGAATTGTCGAGTGTATCATTTTTTTGAAGGGTGTTAACCAATGGGCTTGCGAACTTTCTTTTTTTTCAGACCACCATAAATGGGTAGATTTCAGATTTGAGACTAGATAAATCCGCCCAAATCCGAAATCTAAGAAATCTGAAAATATCTATACGAAGGGGTTGGCAAACAGCAACACCAGAGCCACTACCAGACCGTAAATAGTCAGTGCTTCCATGAAAGCCAAGCTCAACAGCAGAGTTCCACGAATTTTACCTTCAGCTTCAGGCTGACGCGCAATCCCTTCCACCGCTTGACCAGCAGCTTGACCTTGACCCAGACCAGGTCCAATAGAGCCTATACCTACTGCGAGAGCAGCAGCGATTACGGAGGCTGCAGTAGTTAAATTAGATTCCATAGTTGGTTTTGACCTCAATAAAAAAAGTTGACAAGTGAAATTAAGGGTTGGATTTTTAGCCCCCAAACAATCTTATCAGTTTGTTGGCATTTTAACTGAACAAATTGCTCAAACCGAATCAAATTACTCGTGATGTTCTTCGCCGTGTCCTTCCATGGCTTCCGCGATGTAGTTAGCGGCTAGAGTCGCAAAAATCAGGGCTTGAATTGAACCGAGAAATAGACCCAAAACCATCATCGGGATTGGCACAAATAGCGGCACCAACAGCACCAGAACACCGACTACCAACTCATCGGCCACGACATTCCCAAATAAACGGAAACTGAGGGACAGAGGTTTAGTAAAGTCTTCGAGAATGTTTATCGGTAATAAGATGGGTGTCGGCTGAATATATTTCAGCAGATATCCCAAACCTCTACGGCTAAACCCTGCATAAAAGTAAGCCAGGGATGTTAGCAGTGCTAAGGCTACCGTGGTATTAATGTCATTAGTTGGGGCTGCTAATTCACTGTTAGGGATTTCAAATACCCTCCAGGGAACTAATGCACCAGACCAGTTAGACACAAGGATGAACAAGAATAATGTACCAACAAAAGGTACCCACGGACGATATTCTTTTTCCCCTATCTGATTTTTCACCAGATCGCGAATAAATTCTAGGGCATACTCCATAAAGTTCTGTATACCGCTGGGGATTGTCTGAATATTTCGCGTTGCCGAAATTGATAGTAGCAGGAGTACGCCAATCACGAACCAGGAGGTCATAAATACCTGTCCATGGATTCGCAGATTACCGATATTCCAGTAAAAGTGTTTGCCAACTTCCAATTCCGCAAAGGGAAGTGAACCAAAGGCGTTTACAACATCAAACATTTGCATTTAGGAGAGTTCCCCTATAGGTCAAGGAGTGGAGAATAATTACAACAGTATTTTTACGTCATGGGTTGGGCCTAATCAATATGCGTAACGTATAGACTAGCAGGGCGGCTTTATAGGTGAGAAACCCCAGAAAAATCGGTAAGATTTTCAGTTGATTCAATTGAGTAGCCACAATTATCAAGGCTGCGAACACAGCTAAACGATTTTTGCTTGGGGATAATTTTTGTGTCCCAATTCGTTCCACGTCTTTCCCCAGCATTCTCAGGTAGACGACACTCAACAGGGCTCCCAAGAGGTAATTTAGGGCAATGGTCCAGGGATAGAACCAATAAACGACCAGGAAGACTACTACTGCTAGGACAATAGTAGTGAGCAACAACTCTCGTTGAAGCTGATAATACTCTCCCATAGAGGAGTCTGGCTCCTGGACTGGAGACCCCATCTCTACAATATCCCCGGCATCAGACATAAGTTACAGCGATATGATGGCACGTTTACCCACGGCGTGAACTCCACGAAGCTCTCTAGTGAAGCTTTGTAAGCCAACACAAATAATATCACGGAACGGAAACAATACTTAAAATAAAATTAATTGGTGCGAGACGTTCAGGCACGAAATAGGGTTGCAATACCCGAAATAACCGCCTGGTGGGGATTTCAACCCCTTGGTTGAATATAAGGATAGCACACCTGACCATCCCCATAACTGTTTATATGTCCCAACGTTTGGTATAGAAATATACAAAACAAGGCAGGGAACTCAAGGTCAAAACGCAAAATCAGAAATCTTAATGATTCCTTAACAATTGCGTTAAGAGTGACGGCGATAGCCACCCCCAGATTCAGGACTCACAACCCTGGGACTGAAGCGGGGAACGGAAGGCTCCGAGGTGTAACCTAACACCAGAATCGAGACCACTGCCAACCATCCATGATTAGGGAAACCGAATGTCCGGCCTGAACCATCGTAATTATTTGGCAGCGAAAATAGGTTGACACGCTGCGCTCAAAAGAGCAAGGGGAAAAGTAGGAGGCTCAATTAACTACCTACACAGACCTTTAAAAGTACCCCGGTGGAAAGGACAAGTCTAAAGATGGAATGCCCATATAAACGGAACGTTTTAAGTCCTCAAGTGTTCTGAGGGAATAGGTCGATGAACTCAGTAGCGATAAGTGTAAGCGGATACCTTGAGGATGTGAGATGTGACCAGAAGCCAACGCCCGACTGTAATGGTAGGGATACGCCAACGGGTCACGGTTTGATTGCAAGGATAGAGTCAAGTAGGAGTCAATATGACGAAATCGAGAGAAAGTAAGGGATTCAATAAACCGAGACCTACCAAGACTACGAATGTATGGAGAGGTATCAATTGGGCTAAGGTTCAGCGGTACGTCTTTAAGCTCCAAAAGAGGATATACCAAGCAGCTAAATCGGGACAGCACGCGAAGGCGAGAAGGTTGCAACGTCTACTGGTGAAATCATATTATGCCAGGCTCTTGGCAGTGCGGCGAGTGACCCAAGACAATCAAGGCAAGAAGACGGCTGGAGTCGATGGGGTAAGAATAGTCTCTCCTAGACAAAGGCTTGAACTAGCCGAAAGCATCAAGGGAAACCTCAAAGCAAAACCACTGCGACGGGTGTGGATACCAAAACCTGGCAGGGATGAAAAACGCCCGCTAGGAATACCCACAATCCAAGACAGAGCGAGGCAAGCCTTGGTTAAATCGGCTCTCGAACCTGAATGGGAATCGAGATTTGAAAGCAACAGCTATGGATTCCGACCCGGTCGGTCAGCCCATGACGCAATATCCAGAATCTTTCAAAGTATCAACAAAGGAGGTTATTACATACTGGATGCAGATATAGCTAAATGCTTTGACCGAATAAACCATGACTACCTACTGTCCAAAATTCATTGTCCAAGCAGCCTAAAAAGAGACCTGAAACAATGGCTTAAAGCAGGTGTGCTAGATAACGGCGTATTCGAGGATACAGAAACAGGGACACCACAAGGAGGGGTAATAAGTCCAATACTCGCCAACATCGCACTGGATGGAATGGCTAGGTTAATAGAAACAATGTATCCTAATAGAAAAGGTAAACCTGTTCAGGCAACCTTAATAAGATACGCCGATGACTTTGTGGTGATATCTCCATCACTCGAAATCATTGAACAGTGCAAAACTGCAATCTCCGAATGGTTAAAGCCTGTTGGACTAGAGATAAAACCTGAAAAAACCAGGATATGCCACACACTCAATCCCATTGAGTATAATGGCAAAATGGAGAACCAAGGATTTGACTTTCTAGGATTCAATATAAGGCAATATCCAGCAGGAAAGCACAAAGCGGGTAAGGTGAATGGGAGCAAAAGGAAAAACTTTCTAACCCACATTAAACCCAGTAAAAAAGCAGTTAAAGCCCATACAGAAGTGATAAAGGGTGTAATCAAACAACATAAAACCGCACCCCAATCAGCCCTGATTAGCAAGTTAAACCCGATAATCAGAGGCTGGTCAAACTACTACTCAGGGGTAGTTTCAGCGGAAACCTTCACTAAGCTAGACTACATAGTCTGGCAAATGTTACGGGCATGGACAGTCACAAGATGCGGAAAGGCAAGTTATGAAAAGCTGAGTAATTACTTCAAACCGGGAACGGTCAAACTCAGTAATGGGAAAGAAAGACAGGAATCTTGGATGTTCCAAACTAAAGATGGGTTACATCTATATAAACACAACTGGACACCAATTGTCAGACATACCTTAGTACGCCCGGACGCAACACCATACGACGGAAACTGGACTTACTGGGCAACCAGAAAAGGACAGGCAATCGATACGCCAACAAGGGTAGCCAAACTACTCAAAAAGCAAAAAGGCAGGTGTACCTGGTGTGGGCAATACTTTACCCCATCAGATTTAGTTGAAGTAGACCATATTGTACCTCGAAACCAAGGAGGTAGAGACGAGTACAAGAATCTTCAGCTATTACATCGCCACTGTCACGATGATAAAACCGCTCTTGATGAAGAGAGGTTGCTGTACTCTTAACAGAGAGGCAGTTAGACTAGGAGCCGTATGAGGGGAAACTCTCAAGTACGGTTTTGAATGGGAGGGGATGGAGGCGACTCCATTCTCGACCCCTAATTTCCCTGAGTACAGAAATTTACAGAGATTGGCTAATTTTTTGTTGAAGTAGGGAAACGACTTGTTCTATGGGGACTTCGGAGGATTCATGGTTAGCTCGTTGTACTAACTCAACTTTACCGGATTTGATGGCTCTGCCTGTGACTATGCGATAGGGAATCCCCACTAGGTCAGCATCTTTGAATTTGACGCCGGCTCTTTCGTTGCGGTCATCTAGTAGGGTTTCGACTCCGGCTTGGTTAAGTTGGCTGTAGAGTTGTTGAGCGATCGCCATTTGTTGATTATCGCTGACATTAGGAACTGTAATGATGACGTGATAGGGAGCGATCGCCACTGGCCAGATTATACCGTCTTTGTCATATGACTGTTCTACCGCCGCCTGAGCCAAACGAGACACTCCCACCCCATAGCATCCCATAACCAGGGGTAAATCCTCACCTGTTTCGCTGGTATAGGTAGCTCCCATAGCTTGAGAGTATTTTGTACCGAGTTGGAAGATATGACCTACTTCTATTCCCCTGGCGCTTTCCAAGGTTTGGCTAGGGTCATGGATACTGCGATCGCCTTTTTTAGCCTTCCGCAAATCAGCGACCAAATCGGGGAGTTTAAATTCCTGTCCCCAATTAGCACCAACGACGTGATAACCGGACTGATTAGAACCTGTGACAAAGTTCTGTAAGTCTACAGCAGTGCGATCGACCAATCGCAGGAATTTCGGGGCTATTTGCTTATTATCGCTGATCATGTAGTCATCATCGAGTGAGGGGGCGATATATCCCAAGGGCAAAGGTTTACTCGCCCATTTTTCTTGTGTCTCTGGGTCGGGAACTGTGAGGGATAATAAGGCTTTCCCCCCATAGCGACTAGCAGCATTAGTGAGTTGATTGTGCAACTTCACCTCATTGACATCTTGATCACCGCGAATACTAACCAGGACTAAAACGGTGATTCCGTTATCATAGACTGCCTGATATAGCACATTTTTGACAACTTGGGTGGGGGAACATTTGAGAAACTCACAGAGGGTGGCGATCGTAGGGGTATTAGGGGTTTCTAGTTTTTGGTAGGTAGTAAAACCGGAGGCTACCGCATCAGGGGGTAAAGATACAGCCTTTTCGACATTAGCCGCATATTTTCCGTCAGGGGTGTATAGTACCTCATCTTCCCCAGCATCAGCTAAAACCATAAACTCCTGGGAACCAGACCCACCAATAGCGCCAGAATCAGCTTCTACTGCACAGAAATCTAACCCACAGCGTCGCAAGATATTACGATAGGCGCGATCCATATCTTGATAGGTTTGTTTCAGGCTATCTTCGCTGGTGTGGAATGAGTAGCCATCTTTCATAATAAATTCACGGCCACGCATTAAGCCAAATCGCGGGCGGATCTCGTCTCTAAATTTAGTTTGGATCTGATATAAATGTAGGGGCAGTTGTTGGTAGGAGCGGATCATGTCTCTGGCTACGGCGGTAATTACCTCTTCGTGGGTGGGTCCGAGAGCCAGAGAGCGATCGCGTCTATCTTTCAGGGAAAACATGATACCTTCTGCTTTCGTGTAGGTATCCCAGCGCCCTGACTCTTTCCATAGTTCGGAGGGTTGAACCTGGGGAAGTAGACATTCCTGCGCCCCGGTAGCGTTCATTTCTTCTCTCACAATTTGGGATACTTTCTGTAGCACCCGCCACATTAGGGGTAAATAGGCGTAAACTCCGCTACCGATACGACGGATATAGCCAGCGCGGAGGAGGAGTTTATGGCTAGGGATTTCTGCCTCTGTCGGGTCTTCCCGCAGGGTGACAAAGAGCATTTGGGAAAGTCGCATCGGTTTGGTTTCCAGAGATATTACGCAACTTTCCATTATAGCAGATATATTTATCCCCTGTCAAGCATATTATGAGTAATTCCCCAGGGAGATTAGGTGGGGGTAGTGATTTTACCAGGTTACCAGATTTTCCCATCTTTCGATAGTTTTAGGTCCAATACCAGAAACACGGGTAACATCATCTAAACTGGTAAAAGGCTGCTGACTGCGTGCTTCTATAATTCGCTGCGCCAAACCGGGACCGATACCGGGAAGGCTTTCTAATTCCGGCTGAGATGCGGTATTGATGTTAATAATTTCTCCTGATGGATGAAAGGGTGTTTCAATGACACCGCCACAATTTTGTTTTTCCCGTTCAATTCTACTTAAAAGCCAACCAGGAACGCCCAAACTTGAATTTTGATATAAGCGCTCAAATTCCCGTTGAAAATGAGCGTTAACGGTGGGATTATTAACGACTAATAAGGTCTCATCATTGGAGTGATTAGCGGCTCGACTCCAGTTATGGGAACCGGTAATCACGATTTGATCATCAATGACGGCAAATTTATGATGAAGGCGATCGCCTTCAGCCAAATTCGGAACTCCGACGGTAGAAATAGGTTGTGACCAAGGGTTATTTCCGGGTTGATATCGACAATTATTAGGCAAAGCAATCCCCATCATATCCAGGGCTTCGCTATAGTAACGGTAAGCGAACCCAACCTCAATTAATCCCCGGATTTCGACTCCCCTTTGATGAACTGTTTTTAAGGTATCCGACAATTCCTGAGCCGAGAACACAAATAAAGCAAAATTTATGTCATTTCTAGCTCGTTGTAAGGTTTGAGCAATCAAGCTATTAACGCTATTTTCCCAAGGTTGAGTCGCAGAAATAGGGGCAAACTGAACGGTAACAGTTCCTTGACCGACGGAGACTTTTTTAACTCCCCGATGTGGTTTATTAATCCCAAACAGACTATCATTTTTACCTCCGGGTCTATCTCCCCACATAATTTCAAATTCCCGGGTAAAAATGGCGGCTAACTCCCGGCTATTGATAGACAGCAAATTATTAGGATTACCCCGGCTTTCGGCGGAGTAAAAATCTCCGTGAATATCACTGGTAGTAAAATTCGCAGAGGTGACAATAACTGTATTTTGGTCAACTATGACAAACTTATGGTGCATCAAACCGCTACCCTTCGACCCATCCTCGGTATCATCGATTAAGGGAACATTAGCATTAGCCAGCATAACCAGAGCATCTCTTTGGTTAATTTCTTCAGGTTCAAGGCGACCATTTTGGTTTAAATCCGCCAAGTGCATAAATTCCTGATAACGACCTTTTTCTCTATCGGAAAAGGCGGCAATTTCGGCGGGGGTAAAATCACTAAAGGGGCGACTATAGTCATTTTCAATAATGACGCGCACCCGGACTCCTTTTTGATGTTGATTAACTAAGGCTTGAGCGATTTTGGGTAAACGTAATTCCTGAATGGCGACATCTACACTTTGGGAAGCACTGTTAATAGCATCGATTATAATTTGTTCAAGGTTATCACCGAGTCTAGTTTTGGGGCGATAGGGTTCGGTATAGACGGAAGCCTGGGAATGATTAAAATAAACCCGGATCTGTGGATCTTGAGGTAAGGGGTCAATTAAGGGTTGTACAGAAGCATTATGATTAGACCTGATGCTATGGGAATTGCAAGCACAGGAGTTGAGTATAAATACCAGACTAGCGCCCAGCCCAAATAAGCGGGTGACAGGAAGCAAACGCACCATTGATAGTTAATTGTATGGGTAATTGAGAGTTACCGAATTTTTTAGCACTTTTGTTGTGGTTGTTGGGGGAAAATTAAATTAGCTTAACAACTTGAGACTCGGAAAGTCGCTCTGGTACAATAGTCCAGGGGCTAGGGTTAGTTGCAACCCTCATACTATGCTATGCCAAAGAGAAAAAAGACCTTTCCTTGTGGCCATAAAGGTTATGGCCGTGTTTGTCATCGCTGTGAACAAGTCAAAATAGCCGAGGAACAAGAATATCGGGAGTTAGAAGACAGAAAGAACAAGAAACTGGAGTGGGAGGCTTCATTTGCTGAGGATCTTATTGATTTAAGGGGATTACCGGACTATGTTGTAATTAGGGCGAGGGTTATTATTGATGGACTGACCAGCAACAAAAATTATAGGGAGTTTGGTGGGAAGCGGTTGCGCCATAATCGTTTTGTGATCAGTATTCCTGTAACTCGTAACTATAGGATGTTATGCCAGGATAGTGGCAGTTTTCTGATTCCTCAAAAGGTCCTATCCCATGAGGACTATAACGTTTGTAAACCGGGTAAATTATGACTGCTGTGGGTTTAATGAAGGTTTTTGGTGTGCCTGAGTTCCCTAGTTTGATGATCACTTTGGGTGAGACTAATGCAAATTTATTTAGATTATAGTGCAACTACTCCGACTTGTGCAGAGGCGATCGCTGCTATGCAAGGGGTATTGACGGAAAGTTGGGGTAATCCTTCTAGCTTGCATGAATGGGGTCAGAGGTCGGCTACAGTTGTGGAAGTGGCTAGAACCCAGGTGGCACATTTAATTAATGCGCCGCCTGATGGGATAATTTTCACTTCTGGGGGAACAGAAGCGGATAATTTAGCGATATTTGGGGTGGTCGGTCAATATGATCAGCCTCAACATCTGATTATTTCTAGTGTGGAACATTCGGCGATCGCTGAACCGGTAGGACTATTGGAAAAACGGGGCTGGTCGGTGACTCGTTTACCTGTCGATCGCCAAGGTCGCATTCATCCCCTGGATTTAAAAACGGCTTTACAACCTAATACGGTTTTGGTGTCGGTGATTTATGGTCAGAGTGAGGTGGGAACTTTACAGCCCATTGAAACTTTGGGGAAAATAGCCCGATCCCATGGGGTTTTGTTCCATACTGATGCGGTCCAGGTGGCGGGAAGATTGCCCATTGATGTGGAAAATTTGCCTGTGGATATGCTATCGCTATCTAGCCATAAAATTTATGGTCCCCAAGGTGTGGGGGCTTTGTATGTGCGTCCGGGGGTGGAGTTGATACCACTTATGGGCGGCGGCGGTCAGGAGTTTAAATTGCGATCGGGAACTCAGGCGGTCCCGGCTATTGCTGGGTTTGGGGTGGCTGCGGAATTGGCGGCGCAGGAACTTTTATGGGAAACTCCCCGATTGATTAAATTGCGCGATCGCTTGTTTGATTTGCTGGCGGATATTCCCTATTTAGTCCCTACTGGCGATCGCTTACACCGACTACCCCACCATGTTAGTTTCTGTGTGGTTCCCCCGGCTGAGGTGACTGGAATTACTGGGAAAACTCTAGTCCGACATCTCAATTTGGCGGGAATTGGTATTAGCGCCGGTTCTGCTTGTCATAGTGGTAAACTTAGCCCTAGTCCGGTTTTGCTGGCTATGGGATATAGCGATCGTGAGGGCTTGGGGAGTATTCGTCTAACTTTGGGACGACAAACTACCGAGGCTGATATCGAGTGGACGGCGATCGCCGTTAAACAAATTTTAGATCGTCTGATTTCTAAACCTCTAGCGATCGCTTTTTAACTCACTCACTCACAGCGCTATCTGAATCAACCCGCCCCACCCAGTCATTAATTATTAATTATCGGGGCGGGTTCTGCTGTCAATTCAATTCCCCAGGACTATTTGAATCAACCCGCCCCACCCAGTCATTAATTATTAATTATTAATTATTAATTATTAATTGTCGGTTAAGGAAAATAGACGATCGCCTGTGCGTTGATTTTCCGCCGGAGTTCCTATGGTAATTCTTAAACCACCTCCTGTATGGCGAATTAAAGAACCCTGAGATTTCATAGCCTGTACTATTTGATTTAATCGCTGATCAGAATTATTAGACTTGAGACGACCATAGATAAAATTACCATGACTCGGCCAAAATTTGAACAGAGGATGATTAGCCAACCGCGTCCAGAGGCGATCGCGTTCCCTAATAATTTCCGGGATGACCTGTTGTAATTCTTCCCGGTGAGTTAAGGCTAACAAAGCTGCTTCTTGGGAGAAACTAGGGAGGTTATAGGGAAGGCGCACCTTTTCTAAGATAGTAGTCAATTCCGGGGAAGTTATAGCATAGCCAACCCGCAAAGAAGCCAAACGAAAAGCCTTAGAAAAAGTCCGTAAAATCACCCAATTAGGATGTTGGGTAATTTCTCCCGCTACTGTGGTTTGACTAAACTCAAAATAAGCCTCATCAATGACTACTAAGATATGTTGGGGAAGACTCCGCAACCAGTCTAATTCTGCCTCGGTTAAAGCATTAGCGGTGGGGGAGTTGGGATGCACCACAAACACTACTTTAATGGGGGGGTTTTGCTGGTCGATAATAGCCTGTTTGGCGGCGATTAAATCTATTTCAAAATTCGCCTCAGACCGATTAACTGTGACTACCGGAACCCCTAAAGTTTGGGCGAGAATAGCATACATGGAGAATGTAGGGTTGGCTACTAAAATCGACCCGGAACCATTTAAGCAGGTGGCAATTAACAGAGAACGGATCAACTCATCAGAACCGTTCCCTACAGACACATAATCAGCCGTTATCGGGGTGGAAACCTCGGAAATAGCAGAATTAACATAATTAGCGATCGCCTTTTTAACAGGCTCGTGGCTGCCGTCTGGATAACGATTGGTTTCAATATCCCGTTGATAGATACTCGCCAATTTCTGTTTAAACTCCCCTGGTAGGTCATAGGGGGACTCGTTAGTATCCAGGCGATCTATAATTAGATCAGACTTAACCGCACTACCAGAGTCTCCACCTGGGTGCGGGGTGTAGGCTTCAAATTGATTCAGATCTTCGCGAATAAATGGCAACATATATATAGAGTGATTTGAGAAACTATTACTCAACCCAAGCAACTAGAGGTTTAATCAATGGTTGAAAAACAGATTTTGATGCTGGTGGGTGACTTTGTAGAGGACTGAGTTTGTGAAACTACTGGGAACACAAATTATCCATTCTTAGATATCTTTCCCCCTGGCAATAGGCATTCGCCAACCTGTCCCAAAAGCGCGATCGCTAATTTTTAACCCAGGGGGTGCTTGGCGGCGTTTAAATTCTGCGCCCATAACCAATTTTACCATACGTTCCACAGTTTGGCAATCATGTCCGGCTGCAATAATTGTGGCAACAGATTCATGTTTTTCGATGAGCCGATAGAGAATATCATCTAAGATATGATAGGGGGGGAGAGAATCACTATCAAATTGACCGGGTTTTAATTCCGCACTGGCGGGTTTAATCAGGACATTATTAGGGATAATTTCTCGACCTCGGCTTTCATTTAACCATTTGCAAATTGAGTAAACACGGGTTTTCGGCACATCCGCAATTACCGCTAAACCACCATTCATGTCACCATAAAGGGTACAGTATCCGACGGCGATTTCTGACTTGTTACCTGTGGAGAGTAACAGATGACCGAATTTGTTGGAAATTGCCATTAATAAAGTTCCCCTAATTCGGGATTGCATATTTTCTTCAGTAATACCAAATTGAGTCCCGGCGAACAAGTCATATAGGGTGGTTTCAAAGGCATTCATAACCGACTCAATTGGCAGTTTTTGGGTGGAAATTCCCAGGTTGTTAGCTAAACTCAAAGCATCCTCAACGGAATGTTCGGAACTGTAGGGAGATGGCATCAAAACCCCTAAAACTTGCTGACTTCCTAGGGCTTCGGTAGCAATAGCAGCCACCAAGGAAGAATCAATCCCCCCACTTAACCCAATTACCACCTTAGAAAAACCACATTTTCGGGTATAGTCTCTCACGCCCAAAACCAAAGCTTGCCATATTTCCTCATCTTCATTGAGCAATTGTGTATCGTCAATATTGACGGATTCACCGACAAAGGTAGAACTGTTTGAATCCCATCTAATTATTTGTAAATCTGTCTGAAAAGCGGCTAAACTTTTAACTACTTCTCCCGCACCATTAATCACTAGGCTGGAGCCATCAAAAATCAGGTCATCATTAGCGCCGACTTGATTCGTATAAATAATGGGAATTCCGTGGTGGCGGGCGCTGTGAGTTAGCATGGCTTTTCGTAATTGTTGTTTCCCGGCGCAATAGGGGGAACCGGACAAATTTACTACCCAATCAACATGGCGATCGCTTAAATCTTTCATGGGGTCACAGGGATAGTTACGGTGTCCCCAAAAGTCCTCATCATTCCACAGGTCTTCGCAAATAGTCACCCCAATTTTTACTATCTCCTCGGAGCGAGGTTTTTTGAGGATTAAAACATCACTAGCTGGGGCGGGTTCAAAATAGCGATGTTCATCAAAGACATCATAGGTGGGGAGTAGACGTTTATGGAACACCTGTTTAATCTCACCACCCATTAATAATGCTGCTGTATTAAATAGGGGTTTTCCTCCCAATTCGCTGGCGCGAGGATTGGGGAAAACTGTACCTACTAAAACGGCTAATTCTACGGGTAGTTGTTGGGCGAGTTTTTTGAGTTGTTGTTGGGCGGCATTAATAAAACTGGGGCGGATTAATAAGTCTCGCGGGGGATAGCCAATTAGGGCTAATTCGGGGGTTATGAGTAAACTAGCATCATCGTTAATAGCGGACTGGGCGGCTTCCAAAATTAGTTGAGCATTACCTGTTAAATCACCGACTGTGGGGTTAATTTGAGCGATCGCAATTTTCATGATTTCAATACTACCATTTAGGATTTTTGATAAATATTACCAGATAGGACTTGCCAATTTACCTAATCTGGGGAGATGGTGGTTGGGTAATCTTCAATAACTCAACTCATGGTTATGTTTCCTGGGTGGAAATATCCGGCTTAAATCTTAGCAGCCATAGTCGGGTTCACTAAGGGTTGCTAAATCGGGTTTAGGTCAATATTTCTGCTGAGTTTAACTTAATTTCTCAGTGTTGACTATTGCCAATCACCATGGTATCATAAATATTAGAAACCGTTAAACTCCTAAATCACAAAGGGAGCGGCGATCGCGATCGCTCATGAACGGACAAAAACCTGCTTAGAATCATGACAGTAGCAATGGCTGTAGCGCGAGATATCCTCAAATTAACCATTGGTGGGGGGTGCGTCCTGGGTAGCTTGGCGTTCCCCTCCCTAGTCGCGACAGAAGGGATGGTCTGGGGAAACATCTTAGCCACGGCGTTAGGGAATGTGGCGGCGGGGAATACGGCTAATGCGATCGATGCTTTAATCGATGCACGAGAGGGGGGAGTTTCCCTAGAAAATCAGGATTTAACCAAAGCAGTCGGAAAAGCGATCGCTGCCGTCATCACCCTCGCCGCTAAACAACAGCGCGGCAAAACCCGTCAACATCTGGAAAAAATTGCTGCCCAAGCCAAGGATAACTGGGTTGCGATCGCCCAACAGGAACTCACCCAGCAACGTTACCCCGAACTACGAGAAGCCCAACTCGACCAATTCCTCACCCCCCAAGAATACCAACTCACCCAACAAGGCAACCTCACCGCTACAGAATGGGGTGATATCTTCATCCGCCTCAACATGGCAGCCTGTAAAGGGGGTGGCTTTCCCATTCCCCCAGAGGTGCGTCAACAAGTCGCCGAATTACTCCATACCACCTTCCCCAAAGCCTTGCGAGAAACCCTCAAAGAAGACTTTGCCAAGGATGGGAAAGCCTTTGCGGGGTTAACCTTGCAGTTACTCACGGGAATGCAGGCACAACTGAGGCAACTGCAAGCGAATCAAGGGGGGGTGAATGTTGAGGAGTTCAGCCAAATCCTGCAACAGTTTCAGGAATTGGAAACCCAGTTACGGGGAAGTGTTAGCCAGCAGCAGGCGTTTTTTCGGGAGGTGTCCCGTGGGATTGAGTCGGGTTTTGCGGAAGTCTGTCAACGGTTGGGGGTGATGGAAACCACCATCAGCGAATTGTTACAAACCCTAGAGGAACGCCTAGAGGAGTTGCGCCAAGAAGTGACGGAATTTCGTCAAGAGGTGCGGCAGGGGTTGGAGGCGCTGCACAATCAACCGGGGGGGCGATCGTTATCTAAACAGGAGTATCGCGATCGTCAAAATATATTGACTCAGATGCGATCGACAAAGTTGTTTTTAAAACCATAAGCTCCTACAATTAAACCTAGCCATCCAACTACTCACCAAAACCATGCTAAAAGAAGTTGATATAGATGTTTGGGTTGCAGAACAGCCCTTCCGATATTTGGGACTCAGTGTCGGAAACAGGATGACGGTTATTCGATTGGCTAATCAAGAATTAGCCGTGATTTCTCCAATTCAATCTAGCGGCAGACTTGTCAGCCAGCTAGGTGAACTGGGAGTTGTCAAGTATATTATTGCCCCTAACCTTTATCATTATTTATTTGCAGCTAATTTCAAATCTATTTATCCCCAGGCAACCTTTTGGGCTGCCCCTGGTTTAACCATTAAAAAACCAGATTTACCGATTGACCAGACCATCAGGGGCGATCGAGGTGAGTTATTACCTGGATTATACTTTGTATTATTCGATGGTTTAAGAGTTTTGGGCTTAACGGGAATTGATTCACTTAATGAATGTGTGTTTTTTCATTCTGCCAGTCGCACTCTGATTTTGACAGATACAGCATTTAACTTTGATGAAACCTTTCCAATTATGACACAACTTTCAGCTAGAGTGCTTGGAGGATATAAACAATTAAGTCTATCAATCCTGGAACGGATTGCCACAAATGAAAAAGAGCGAGTTAGACAATCGTTTGAACAAGTAATGTTATGGGATTTCGAGCGAGTTATTATGGCTCATGGAAGTATAATTGAGCGATATGGCAAAGAAAAATTCAAGAAAGGGTATGAATCTTTTTTGCGTTGAATCTAGCGTTTACCTTATCCTATATTCCACCACTATAAAACCTGATTTTTACTCCCTAAATAAATGCACCGATAGCCTCTTGCAAGAACACTTCGCCAACCTAGAAATCCAGAAAGAGTGAAGCCACATCAAAGAAAACCCTTTCTCAAACAATACCTTCGCCAAAATTAGGGAATCAGGGCCACAAAAACGGTTCAACCCCTTCATTGACAAGGGTTTCAGGGTTTTAAGCTCGCATGACCTGAAACCCCCTCTATGCAAGCGTTTCAGAAAAATGGCGAAGGTATTGTCAAAGAAACCCGGTTTCTGGCAACTTGGCTATAATAGTCCTAGCCCCCTAGTATCAACCCATATCCCCCTCCTCAATATGACATTCACCACCGATACTCCGGTAACTTGGCAATACCTAGACATTGATGCTCAAAATCAGGCAATAATTGCCAATAGTCGCGTTTCAGTTGCCCAACTGATTCAAGAAAAACACGCCCACGGATGGAGTCCAGAAGAACTGCACTTTCAACACCCAGAAATTTCCCTAGCTGCCATTTATTCTGCCCTCAGTTATTACTACACCTATCAACCCCAGATTGATGCTCAAATTGCTCAAGAACAGGAAGAAATCCAGAACCTGCAAGCTGATTTAATTACAATGGGAGTCGGTCATCATACTGCCGATTTTAAACAAAGGCTTCAGCAAAAGAGGAAAAGCTATGAACTTTGAGTATCTGAGAAACCGGGTTTCTGCAATAGTTTCAGGGACAAACCAGAGTTTTGATAGAAACCCGGTTTCTGAGTCCCCACTTTCAAGCGAATCAACCCGGTTGAGCCAATAGAAAGGATAATCAAAACATCACCTGAAAACTGAATTAAAAACCGATGTCTAATTACCAAGAAATTCTGCATCAGGCTCAAACTCTAACCTCAGATGAGCAAAAACTTCTGTTAAAAGAACTAGCTACCCTAGTTTCTCAGGGTGAACCCTCTCAAGAGGTGCAAAATACGACCGAATCACCCCGACTCAACTTGAATCGATGGCGTGGGTTTCTACCCAAGCGCGTCGATGCTCTGAAATTTCAATTAAAAATTCGACAAGAATGGGATGCCGAATAAATACCTTCTCGATACTAACATCCTGATTTATTATTTTAATAATCAGCCCGAAGTTCAGGATGTATTTGAGGAAATTGACAGCCGACAAGCAGAGGGATTTTACTGTCCAATTACTTGGGTTGAATTGCTTTGTTACCCGGGTCTAACCGAAGAGCAAGCCAATGAAATGCGAGAGTTTTTAAGGCTAATTAACTGCGTATCTTTGACGGAAGCGGTTTTAGATACTGCGGCGATAATTAGACGAAATTATCGCTTAAAACTGGCTGATGGTATCATTGCCGCTTGTGCTTTTGTCACCGGATGTATTTTGGTCACTCGCAACGTTGATGATTTTAAGCGCATTGACGGGTTAAGTTTATGGAATCCATTTGATAAGTGATGTCTTCCAGAAACCCGGTTTCTGGAAATTTGGCTACAATAGTAGTCACCCCCTTAGCCCATCCTCAACTTAAATCAGTTTAAGGAGAAGTTGGCGTAAATCAGGTACAATTAGACATCAATCACCAATCAGAGGGATTCATGCTGAACATACAACTAGACCCCGAAACCGAAGCCCGTTTAGTGGAAATTTTAGCCCAGGAAAAAACGACCAGCGATGAATTGATTAAACGGTTGGTTAAAGAACGCTGGTTGAGTTTACAACCCCGCAAGACTATTGTCGAAAGACGTGGGGGACATCCTGAACATCTGTTAGAAGATGCGCCGCCTGATTTGTCGGAAAGGGCTAATCGCAAAAAGGCGATCGCTGATTATTTGCAAAAGAAACATCCTCAATACGATTTGCCATGACCTAATATCCTGTGATTATTGGATATAAACGAGTGAAGTTAGCCGTAAAAACTGAAGGGAAAAATCATGCCCATTATTAGAATTTCTAAGCAATATTTAATTGACCAAAATGAGGAATTTATTACCGTGGATGTGCCTGTTTCAGTGGTAGCCCTCTGGCAACGGGATTATGCCAAGGTTGCCAAAGCCAAGGGATTGCTAAAAGATAAGCGAGATAAAATGCGGGCTCATCTCGACACAATGCGTCAAGAGTGGGAGCGGTGAAATATCTCTACGACACCAACATCTTTATTGACTACTTGGCTGAAGAACCAGCAATATTGCCATTTTTCTCAGAATCATTTCTCAGCAAAAATGAAGTGATTATTTCCTGCATTGTGCGAATTGAGTTGCTGAGTTTCCCAGAATTATCAAATGAAGAAGAAACGGTCATTACTGATTTGTTGATGCAATTTGAACAAGTCCCCCTACTGCCCCAAATTGAAGATCGCACCATTCAATTACGGCGACATCACCGCCTCAAACTTCCCGATGCCCTGATTGCGGCAACTGCATTGCACTGCTCTGCTTGTGTGATGACTAGAAATGTGGATGATTTCAAGCGCGTGCCTGATTTAACACTGTGCAATCCCTTTGAAGGTTTGAAGGAGGGTAATGATACGGATTAACTATTCCCCACCCAACTGCACCGCCAAATCACAGCGCCGCAAAACCCGCCAATATCTGGAAAAAATCGCCGCCCAAGCCAAGGACAACTGGGTAAAAATCGCCCAACAGGAACTCACCCAGCAACGTTACCCCGAACTACGAGAAGCCAAACTCGACCAATTCCTCACCCCGGAAGAATACCAACTCACCCAACAAGGCAATCTCACCGCTACCGAATGGGGGGATATTTTTATCCGCCTCAACATGGCAGCTTGTAAAGGGGGTGGCTTTCCCATTCCCTCGGAGGTGCGTCAACAAGTCGCGGATTTACTCCATACCACCTTCCCCAAAGCCTTGCGAGAAACCCTCAAGGAAGACTTTGCCAAGGATGGGAAAGCTTTTGCGGGGTTAACCTTGCAGTTACTCACGGGAATGCAGGCACAACTGAGGCAACTGCAAGCCAATCAAGAGGGGGTCAATGTTGAGGAGTTCAGCCAAATCCTGCAACAGTTTCAGGAATTGGAAACCCAGTTACGGGGAAGCATCACCCAGCAACAGGCATTTTTTACCGATATTTCCGGCAGGATTGATTCCGGTTTTGCAGAAGTCTGTCAACGGTTGGGGGTGATGGAAACCCAGATTAATCAGTTGTTGCAAGGACTGGAAAGAACCCTAGAAAGTTTGGTGGCAGAAATGCGATCGCATTTTGATGCCGCTAACCCCCATCTTTCCTTAGCAGAATGGCGACCCATTGCCGAGTTAATGCTGGCTAACCGACAGGCATTAACCGCTAATCCGGCATTTAAGCGGGTGGATGTCTATGTGCCGTTGGCATTGGTTGAGCGTCGCCAAACTAAGGAATGGAAACCGGGGCAAAGTCTGGAAAAGCCAGAGCCAGAGCGGGAAGAAGAGAGAATGACTCCCATCGCCGAGGATGAGTTTTTTAATCAGGTTTTGCGACAGGGGAAAAGTCCCCAAAGTCAGGGGCGACGGATTGCGGTGATTGGGGAACCGGGGTCAGGAAAAACGACGCGATTACAAGCGATCGCCGATTGGATATTGGCAGAACATCTCGGCATCCCGATTTGGATTGAGTTAGCACAATTTACCGAACCGACTCTGGTGGATTATCTGCAAGAAAAATGGTTGAAATTGGCGGGAGTTGAAGGGGCGATCGCCTCTCTCCAAAACCATAAAGAGCAGCTTTGGTTCTTGATGGATGGTTTGGATGAAATGGTAGCCCGGATTGAACGGCCCCAGGTGTCTCAGTTATTAACCGGGTGGGTGGGATTAGGACGGGCGATTATTACCTGTCGGGTGAATGTCTGGGAAGCGGATCGAAATGCCTTTTCCGGGTTTGATGTGTATCGGAATTTACCCTTTGAGGCAGATCAGATGGAAACCTTTATCCGGCGATTTTTTGCCCAGAGTGATTAAAATAAGAAAAACCCAACCTTTTACCCTGATGCTAGTTCATCCTTCTCTCCCTCCCCTTCATCATCTCCCTGATTCGTTACCCCTGGATGGGGCCGTGCGAATTGAGTTAGAATCCGGTGTCCCTATTTTTCGGGCATCGGCAACCGTGCAGAATCGGATTCTCATGTTGTTGGAAAAACAGCAACTTGAAGCCTTAACTGAGTTAGAAGAAGAGGAGTTAGATGCCTACGAGGAAATTGATGATTATCTAAGTTTTGTTAATCGCACGATTCGGAATATAACAGTCATTATCCCCTAATCTCAAACAAGAATGCTATGACAAACCCAACCCCAAATCCTGCCGATGCTCTAATTGCCGCCCTCCATGAACCGGGACGGGAACACCTCCTTGATTTAGTCCGAAACCCCTTGCGTTTGACCTTGCTCTGCATGACTTGGGATGGGTCATCGTTGCCGGAAACTCAGGCGGAGTTATATGAGCGTTACCTGCGAAAAATTTATGAGTGGAATCAGAATTTCTATGACTTGGAAAAGTATGCCGAACGTTGTGGCACGAATACCACGAAATTAAAGCATAATTTGAATCGTAAATTGGGGGAACTGGCAAAGGCGGCGCTGAATTTGCCCCAGGAGCGATTTCGGTTATCACAGGCTTTGGTGGAACAGCATCTAGGGGAGGAATCGGATCGGACTTCCTTGGGTTATTTGGCATTGCGGTTGGGCTGGTTAAATCGGGTGGGCAAAGATGGGCGCGGCGATAGTATTTTTGCGTTTTATCATGCCACCTTTCAGGAGTATTTTGCAGCGTTGGCGGTGGAGGATTGGGATTATTTTCTGCCTCGGAATCATGTTAATTCTCCGGTGGCGGGGAAAGAGTATCGGATTTTTGAGAAGCAGTGGAAGCAGGTGATTTTGTGTTGGTTGGGGCGGGATGATGTTGGGAAATCCTCACCACACCTGAACAATATGCAGGAGTCGTCACCGCCTTAAAAGACTGCCTCAGCGATGAAGTTCGCCAAAACAACTTTGACCTATTCAAGGCATCCTACAACGTCATCTGGGACTGTGCCGAAAACCTCCCCTATCCCGAATTTTATCAAGCATGGCACAATCCAAGGCTTTGATATGGCGGTACTCAATAAACTCGCCCGCTTTAGCCATCCCCCCATGGCGGTGATTGTCCCCCAACGCCTCCCGGAGTGCCGATTACCGCAATTCCTAGAAAGCGACCCGGATTTGATTGCCCATCTCCTCCAGTGGTTGCAAAACTTGGCACGATGAACGGGTGAAATTAGCATTCAATCCCTGAGCATCGGACATGGCTCTGCTATAACCCGGTTTCGGGAAACTGGGCTATAATTGCTGTTGTTGGTGACACCCAAATGCCATGGAAGCCACCCCTAAGCTACTACCATATTGATGAGGCTTAGGTGTTCGGTTGTAGGGTATTTTTGCCCAGGGAAATCACTAATTGAATTAGGCGAGATATATGGGTGGGTTTAGCGATCGCCCAAATATTAATGCTCACACAAACCGCGGCCAAAAATAACAGAATAAATGTGGGAGCCATCACCACACCGATCGCAAACCAAGTCCAAACATGAGCCACTAGAACCCCAGCATATAAACTCGCAAATCCCACCATCAATAACATTTGCTGCTGAGAACGTCCCACCGCTGTAAAAATCATCGTTTGCAGAGTAGCGATTAAATTCATGGGGACTAAGAAGGCGCAAATCATCCCACAATTAGCGCGGGAAAATTCGGCGACACTATTTACATCTAAAATCATGGTAATTTATAATGGTAGAACTTCCTAAAGTGTAGCTGAGTTTTCCCAGGAAATACTGAATCTTTGCCAAAATTTAATCATCTTTTTTCCGCAGGGCTGTTGTCCAAAAATTGGTGAACATCATCAGCATCGCACCTAAAAAAATTATGCCAGCTAATCCCGCTGCGATCGCAGTTTCCCAATCAATGTTTTCCATAGAATGAATATCATGCTATCCGTCTAACCCACACCTTAGCACAAATACCCACCGCCAGAGAACGGGTAATCACCGACCCCCTAGATTCTGTAACATATCTTAATATAGTAAACAGCAACACCTGAAGGACAGACATGGCTACAGAAAATCAAAAAGCACCTTGGGACATCAGTCGGTTTGTGAAAACCCTCAACTATTTTGGCGTAATTCCGTTTCTAGGTAGTTGTCCGTGGCTACAGAAGCTATTTGGGGGGGAAGCCAAGCCACCCAGTCCCCCCTCTGAAGTCGTCCTAGTCGTCGGTGCGACCGGGGGAGTAGGTAAGCGGGTGGTTAAACGCCTCCAGCAACAGGGTATCAAAGTAAGGGCCTTGGTTCGAGACCGGAAACGGGGACTAGAAATGCTGGGAAATAAGGTTGATATCATGGAGGCTGATTTAACCATCCCCGAAACCCTTACCCCCCAAGTAATGCAGGACGTGACCGCAATTATTTGTTGTTCAGGAACCCGAGTCCAACCCGTAGAAGGGGATACCCCCACCCGCGAAAAATACTATCAAGGGGTTAAATTTTATATGCCGGAGGTGGTTGATATTCCCGAATTGGTGGAATATAAAGGCATTCAAAATCTGATTAATGCTACCCCTAATACCTTGCGAAATTCCGGTCAAAAAATTCTGTTTGATTTTACCAAGCCAGACGCTGAACTAAAGGCGACTTGGGGGGCTTTAGATGATGTGGTGATGGGGGGAATTAGTGAAAGTTCCCTGCGACTAATTGGGGATGCTGCTTTATTTACGGGCAATGTTTCGACGGCTAATTCTGGGGGGTTTGTCTCTGTCAGAACTCGGAATTTTGAACCGCCTTTAGATTTATCGGAGTTTGCGGGAATTGAACTGCGGGTGAAAGGAGATGGCAAGCGTTATAAGTTTATTGCCCGCTGTGATGAAAAGTGGGATAGTATTGGTTATTGCTATTCCTTTGATACGGTTTATAATATTCCCATGACTATCAGGATTCCTTTTGAACAATTGATTCCTGTGTTTCGTGCCAAAACCCTTAAAGATAATCCCGGGTTTAACTCAAAATCGGTCTATGCGTTTCAATTGATGCTGAGTAAGTTTGAATATGATGGGGAGTTAAACCCTAAGTTTGAACCGGGTATTTTTCAACTGCAAATTGAATCGATTAAAGCCTACGGGACGGCGGCTAAACCTCGCCTGGTGATGGTGAGTTCTGCGGGTGTGACTCGTCCGGGAAAACCAGGATTAAATTTAGACGAAGAACCTCCGGCGGTGCGAATGAATGACCAATTGGGAGGTATTTTAACCTGGAAATTGCGAGGGGAAAATGTAGTGCGATCGAGTAATATTCCCTATACGATTATTCGCCCCTGTGCTATGACGGAAGAACCTGGCGGCGAGGCTTTGATGTTCGACCAAGGAGATACTATTAAGGGGAAAGTCAGTCGAGAGGATATTGCGGAACTCTGTATTAAGGCATTAAATCAACCATCTGCTACTAATGTTACTGTGGAGGTGAAGGCTTTGGCTAATGGCGATCGCTCTCCCCACTCGGCACCGGAATCGGGGTTATTTGCGACTCTCCAACCTGATTAAAGATTACCTTACTTAAAGTAGTGAAAGCGGGCGATAATGCCCGCTATTTTATGAGTTAATCGGGTCAATCCTATATATACTGATATATGATGGGTAAACTGATATTAAAAAAGCTGTAATTGCCGGGAATGAGGAAGAAGGGGGACTGATTCACCTAACATAACTTTTTGATGCAGTAAACTTAAATCCTGCTGATTAATCTTGTCTTCCATAAAGCGTAACGAAGAAGTCGCCACATATTCTAAATCTGTCTCAAAAGCCAACCAATGGCGGCATTCCTGTTCAGCCACAAATCCCGTGGTATTAGAACCAGAAAATATATCAACGACTATATCTCCGGGGTCTGTTAAAAGTTGAATAAAAAACTTAGGCAGTTGACTGGGAAAACGTGCAGGATGAGCTTTTAATCCCAAGGCTTTACATCCCCTGAGATATTGGCTATTGGAATCTGTATTAGGAATTTGCAAGAGATTACAAGGAATTGCACCGCCGTTATTTTTAGCAAAGGATTTGCTAATATCATGTCCAGATGGGCGCTTTTTGGCATTATAAAACTTGTCAGGATCAGCCAGCAGTTTTTGCATTCTGGGGCTATAATCAGTCAATACTTTAGTTACATCGGATTTGGGAAATTCCGACTTACTAAACCACCAAACTGTATTGATTGAATCTTTGACCCTAATCTTGCGTTTGTTAACCCATTCTATAGGACTTGGTAACTTGGAAGGATTAAACCAATAAAAATCTTCAGCCAGGAAAAAACCAATGCGATCGCAAAAATAAATAGGAACCCTAAAATTATACAAACTTCTAACAGGTTTTCCCTTTTCATAAGCACCACCTAAATCTAAAACAAAGCTGCCATCATCTTTCAACTTTTGATAGACAACTCTGGCAAATTGGGCTAACCATTCAATATATTCGCTCTGGGTTTTATTTCCATATTCTTTTTGTCTTTGTAGTGCAAAAGGTGGACTGCTTAAGACTAGGTTAATGCTCTGATCAGGAAGCTGATTTAACAATTGCAAAGAATCCCCACAGAATGCAGCCCCAAGACCAGTATAATAACTGGGTTTGCTATTGATTTTTGTGAGATCTAGTGGAAATTTAATCTGTTCTGTGGTCATGATTTATTAATTATGCTACTTATAGTCTGTAGATGTATGGTCATCACTACCTATATTATATAGGATATGTCAGCTATCAGAATATGCCATCTAGTGCTAGAAATATTTTTGCTAAAAGATTAAAGCAAATTCGTAAAATGCGAGGACTTTCCCAGGAAAACCTAGCTGATATAGCAGGTTTACATAGAACCTATGTAGGCTCTGTGGAACGTGGGGAACGTAATGTGTAAATTGACAATATGGAACGTATAGCTAAGGCGCTTGATGTTGAAATTACTGAACTTCTGAGGGAATAGTAACTATGAAATCTCATCCAGACAAAGCTATTCTTGACGAGTTATTTCCATATATTCAGCAGTATCAAGCACTAGCTACTAAACACGGAATTAATGATATTTTTCAAGATAATGGAGGTAAACTTTTACAGGTAATTTTGGTAACTGGATTACAAATAATACCTGGAAGGGAGGGGAATGATGCTAAAGATGCTGATGGTAATGAATTTGAACTCAAGTCAGTTAATATCGCTCTAACTAAGAGTTTTTCTACTCATCACCACATTAACCCGCGCATAATTGATAAATATAGACAAGTAGACTGGATCTTTGCAGTATACCGGGGAATCAACTTGTTGTATATTTATAAACTTACATCCTCAGACTTAGAATATTTTTATAGGAAGTGGGAAGAAAAGTGGTACAGTAAAGGTGGAAAAGATATTAACAATCCCAAAATCCCATTAAAGTACGTTATTGAACATGGACAGCTATTATACTCTATTGACAGTTAGGGGCTATTTTTGATAAGATTAACCCAGCAATGTATGGACTGATAAAACCTCAGAAAATTGTCAGCGATCGCTCTCCCCACTCGGAACCGGAGTCGGGGTTATTTGCGACTCTCCAACCTGATTAAAGATAACCTTACTTAAAGTAGTGAAAGCGGGCGATAATGCCCGCTAATTTATTAGTCATGCCAACTGGGAAAATTAACCTGATATTAAAGAGCTATTCCCGGTTTATGGTCTGCCCTAAAATTAGCCATTTTCTACCAAAAACCGGGTTTTAAAATTGTCACAATTCCAGCAAATTGGCAATTAGCGAACATCCACAGAAATTAATGTATCTAGGGGTAATTCCCCACCAATAGCCAGTATCCGATAAACTCCATTTTCTGGTAGCCGGGTAGAAATGTTTTGGGTTCCTGTCTCTAAAATCTTGCCATGAGGACTGGCGATCGCTAATTCGACTCCAAACCCTGTCACTTTCATCATTTGACCCTGGCGACAACGAATAGTTAGGGGTTGAATACTGCGCGCCGATAATGTGAACCCCACAGACCCGTTATATTCCCCTGAACGAATTACAATAGGGCGATCTGGTAAAGAACGATACTTAGATAATTTTTGGTTTATAGTATCGTTAGAATTATCTTTATCTTCTAGTTCGGGTTCTGGTTTGGGTTCTGGTGATGGTCGTTCAATTTGAACCTCAATAGCACAATTGGTAGACTCAATGCGTGGATAAATCATCACCCGATATATTCCAGTTTCCGGCATATTTCCCTGCCAACGACCCGAAGATACAAAGGCTAATTCGCGACCGGAAGGGCTATAAAGTTCAGCTTGCAAAGTTCCCGCCCAAACAATTAGTGTGACTTTTTCTGCTTTGTTAGCAGTGAAAATATAGAGGGTTGGTTGTCCGATATTTTCGCGAATTGTGCCGGATTCTGGCAAAGACAAAATTGGATATTGCATGGTAATTTACCTAATTAAATGTGGTTAAATTTCAGATATACTTTCGAGATGATTGACCTGTTTACATAGACGATCTAATAATTCTGCTAAAAATTGTTGTTCAGATGGGACTATAATTTTAGGCGGCTGTTTACAGGTGCGATCGCTTCGTTGATTGTGTGTTAGCATAGATATAACCCCTGGTGCTAAGGTGATTAGTCAGATACTGATGTCTGCGCTTGTCTATGTTTTTACTGTAGGATTGAAACTCTCAAATGTGGCGATAGTAGGTGATACTATCACGACTTACACATCACTACCAGTGTCTTTGTGTTCTATAACCCCCGTTTAGGTAGAGGTCTGGGGGTGGAGTTGACCCCAGGTTATGGACAGTTGCGTAAATGTCATGCGATCGCCGTAGTCAAGCCTCATCAATAAATGATATAAATGATATGTGCATCGAGTAAGGAGTGGGTAACTTTGCCACCAGATGAGATAAATTCTTACTCTCAAATTCCTACACAGCCAGAGTTACAGGACTCTGAAGATATAAATAGCAGAGATTGTTTTTGTTCTGTCAGTGAACCTAGAGCAGTCAAAAATCGCATTAAGCAGTGTTTAGGCATTGCTAAACGTAACACCTTACCCGTATCCTTGGCGCTAATGGGGATAGAGGGTTTAGATCTGTGTCTCCAACAACAGGGATATCAGAAAACTGATCAGGTGTTAATGGAACTCATCCAAGAAATTCAGGATCACCTGCGCGAATGCGACTGGGTAGCTTACTGGGGTAATAATCAATTTGTGATGGTGATTTTCTCGGACCCACAAGGTGCAAAAATTGCTCTCAAACGTATTTGGCAAGCCTTTAAAAGCCGCAAAATGAACTTAGATGATGCGGTAATTACCTGTTATCCCAGAATAGGTTTTACTCAAGTGCATCCTAATGAACACATGAATGCCTGTTTAGAACGCATGGAATCTGCATTATATAAGGCAAAAACGACAAACAAAGCCTTGGCTTTTTTGGCTTAAATTATCTCGCCAAAAGTTATGATTATTGGCATTTACCACAAGCTACCACCACCGCCTTGATTAGACCGATAAATCTGATAATAATACCGATAACTATAAACATGAATCGCTATTCTTTCCTGTAGGATTTGTTGTAGCAAGTTAAGGCGTTTGGTATCAAAATCTGGGGATGGAGAAATCTGCTGTTGTTGTTGGAGAATCGCAAACTGTTGGTTAAGTTGATTAAGGCGATCGCTTCCTGTAGCTTTAATTAATCTTCCAAATGGAACATAACCTAAAGCCCGATAGATAGGTTTCAGGGGAGAATCATCATCATAAAGTAGCATATCCCCCGGAGTTTCAATGCGGATAATATTAGGGATCAAATCGGGATATTGACTAATAAAATTAGCTTGTGCTACAGGTCCCGATCCAAAAACTATAACTTTTAAATTTTCAGGATTAATCCCCGCATCAACTAACATCGCCGCATACAGAATACTCGACCCACCTAAACTGTGTCCGGTGACGACGATTTCTACATCAGTTTTCGGGTTATCTTGAAGCTGTAGAATATCGTTGATCATCTCTTGGGAAATTTGATGATTAAACACAGAACCGGAATAATCACGGAACCCTTGATGAATTAACGCACCAGCATCATGATAAAGATGTTCGGGTAAAGCAGAGACAGCCACAGCGATATCGTTGGGGTCTTCTAAGCTAGGATAAAGACCTTTAAACCCAATGACAAATGATACTTTTTCTATACCACCAGCTAGAATTTCTCCCCGGCTTAAAAAAACAGCATAGCCACCCAGATGCTGGTCTTTTTCTACCAGAAAGAAATCCGATAATCTTAATCGGGTATTGACTACTTTTATCCCATCAGGTTCAGTTTCATATAGTGTGGCTATATTGGCGATCGCCTGCTGTCTAGCGGCTTGATTTCCAGTGTTCTCCGCCTGAAATAACTCGTAGATTAACTGGGTGGTGAAGTGAGAGGCTTTCCCAATCATTTCGCATTCTCTATTTCCCGACCTACATAGGGACTCAAACTCGGGAGAACTGATCAGGGGTACATTGGCTGAAGATGGTTGACGAATTCCGGTGGCTATAACTAAAGTTGCCACCATTGTTGAATACAGAAATAGCCGTTTTTTCACCATGATAATTTACCCTAAAAAACTGGGTAGTTAATGACTGCTAATACTACCAAATCATCCCGCCACCACCAGTGTTTTTTAACTCATCATTCAAATCAGCGATCGCCATTCCTTTAATCCCTCGACGTTGCAAAGCGTTGGGGGAAATGGTGGGGATATGTTCCTGCAAAAATTGTAACTGAGTGGCATCTAAACTATCAGCCAAAAACTGATTAATCGCCTGTTGATTTAATAAGCCACTGGCGAATAACATAGATATCTGTTCTCCCGTAGGTGCATTAATAAAAATTTCCTCTTCTGAATTGGGATCTCTCTGATAGCCAATGGTTTGGTCAATGATTCTAAAGACTTCGGTAGTACAATTTCTATTCAGGGTATTATACATTTGACTTAACCCATATTGGTGACTTGTGGTTATAGCATTTAAAAGTAACTGATTTTTTTGTGGTCGGGTTAAGTTTAATTGAATTTGTTGAACTTGATTACCGTCTTGAATAATCATCCGTTGAACTCTGGACTCCAAAGAAACCAAACGATAGGCGATCGCAAAATTATCAAAGAAACCCGCCACCAAATCAAAGTTACCCCCCACCACGGCTACAGCTTCCACCGAAAAAATCAGGTCTTTTAGCTGCACGGGGGACTGGGGAGAACCGGGAATTTGAGGAATTAACAGGACCTCGGAACCGGGAGAAAAACGAAATCTTAGTTGGGTATGGGCGGCGGGAATAGGAGATGGGAAATTTTCCAGTTGATAGATAACTTCGGCTACGGAGTTGGGGAGAATTTTAGCGACCCAAAACTGATTTTGGTGACTGACATTAGCTACAGCGATCGCCTCGGGTTCGATACCATATTCAGCCGCCTCAGCAGCAGATAAACGTCGTAGCGATCGCTGGTGACAGGAATTGATACACTGACCTTGATAAATTCCCCGTGGCATTTTAGCTTGAGGGTCAAAGCGATCGTTCAGATCACACCGACAATTAGCATCAGGGAGAGTAGGTCTAGCGTCCACAACCGGACTAGACAACCCAGGAGTCAACAGGAAAATTGCCGAAGTGAGAGTAAGCAACTTGATCCTGAAAATCTGCCTATTTTTCAAGTATGCAGCCCTCCTAACGCATCGGACACCATTAGAGCTATTATAGCAAAAATCTGGCAACCATCACCTAATAAATCACCCCATCAGGTGAATTCATTAGTAGTGTAACTAGATACCCTATAAATAGAGAGTTTAATATCAACTTAAATTTATGCTTAACAAATCTTCACAATCCGCTGATCAAGTAGCCGTTTTATTTTTGATAGGCTATCTGATTGTGTCGCTGGCTATAACTTTGGGGTTTCATATCACTGCACATTACACTGAATCTGTCACCAATTCCATGATTGAATCTGATTCTAGTTTAACCCCATAAATGGCTGTAAATGGCTGTAAATCCCATAAATCCCTGTAAATCCAGGCAATTATAACCCTTGACAATAACTCAACAAAATGCTAGTGCAATGAGAAATTGCCCCTAAATGAGCAATCTCAAACCCATGAGTATTTTGGGTAGGAAAACTCAAACAAGCCGCCCTAGAAATATGCCCAAACTTCATAGCAATAGAAGCATCACTACCAAACCCCCGAATAATTGCCGATTGAATCGATACATTTACTCGCTGAGATGCTTTCCTTAATTCAGCATTTAACCCCTCATCATAAATGCCATAACCATCTTGAGATAATAGCACGGGTTGCTCACCAGATTCTATGGGATATTCTGGCGCTAGGGGACAAATTTCTAAAGCAATTAAGGCATCCAGACGGGTGCGATTAGTAAAATATAAAGCGCCGATCGCCCCCACTTCTTCCTTAGCAGAGGCTACCAAATAGACGGTTACCGGAGGATTTGTAATCTGTTTAGCCAACTCTAATAAAATCGCCAAAGAGGCTTTATTGTCGAGGGTATAACTAGCGATATAGTCCCCCATGCGGAAAGGTTTTTTGCGATGTTTTCCTACTACTACACGAGTCCCCGGACGCACCCCGGCTGCTTGTAAATCCTGTGGCGATCGCAGAGTTTCTACCCAAGCATCCTCCCAGGTTAACGCCTTCTCAGTCTGAAAAGACTTTTGGGGGGACTCATGGGAAATATGGCGGGAACCAAAGCTAAGAATGCCTGAAATTGTCTGATTATCTCCCCGTAGGTCTACGACTCCCTCACCATAAACCCAAGGAAAAGATCCCCCTAATTTCCGAATCCTCACCCGTCCATTAGGTTCAATATTATTAACAATAGCGCCTATCTCATCTTTATGTCCGGTAATAGCGATCGCCACATCAGGATTTTGACCAGGTATTTCAGCGATGACATTTTCCGCCTGGTCTTTCCACACCTTCACCCCCAAATCCGAAAAGCGATCGACCAGAAAGCCATCTATTTCGGACTCGTCGCCACTAGGAGAGTGACACATCACTAACTGTTCGATAGTGGCAAATAGTTGGTCAAATTCCAATTAATCCCCCCCTATATCTTAATGGATTATTTACTGTCTTTCTTGGGTTTAAAAATCGGCCCCCAAATTCCCCAAAAAATCAACACAATTAAAACTATAAATGCTCGTTCCGAATTCACATCGACCATTGATTGCATATCCATTAGAGGAGGCGGTTCGACAATGGGTGGGTTTAGATCGGGATTTCTATAAAAATCCTGGTAGTTGATCACAGGTCGCAGAGTATAAGGATACTCATTAGCAGGTCGATGGCCGCGAGGTCGATGGTATTGTACCGGGTGAGGATCATGGTGTGGGTGGGGGTCATGGTATCTAGTTGGCTGATCATGTCTAGGTTGTGGATGGGGTCTATGGGGAGGAAATGTATTGCACTCATCAATATAATGATGATGATGAGCAGAAGCCGACCCAACGGACAGAATACTCCCGACCATCGCCAAACCAGTTATGGTTAACAATTGCCACTTTTTCATGATCTACTCCTCACCACCGGATGACAATTTGACTATTTATCAATAGCAAATGGCGATCAGTATATCACACATAGCAACCCTGGAAGCAGCTACAGCACCCGACCCGATCACTCAAAATTCCACGGCTTCCTCAACCTTCTTATTTGGGAAAGTCGGTAATTGAATCGCAGACCAAGACTCCAACTTGCGGCGATGCTGGGGATAGATTAAAGGTGCAGGCCAATTATCAGTTTTCTGTGTAGATCCAACCCTGGCTAGTTGAGGGTTAGCCACTGATTCCTCTACTGGTGGTTCTGGTGTCGCATATTCCAAGCGGATACGCTGTAGTTCCTCATCTACCAATCGAGGTTTCGGCCACTCTTCCAGCACGGGTTCACCCGGCGGAACAATTGACTCAATAGATATCTCTGTAGAGGGTGGGGGTGCGATCGCCTCGGAATCAGAAACATCGGACTTTGGTGATTCTCCCTGAGATCCTAAACCCTCCTTAGTTGATAGTAAGGGCGGCATAACTGGATTGGGGTTATCATCACCTTGGGTAGGTGTTGTTAATTCGTCTGACTCCTCTACCGATGACCCTTGTTGTGCGAATTGAGCAGACCAAGGCTGAACAGGTGAAGCCTTAGATAAATTCATCGTCTGGGAATGAATCACAAAGGATGGCGATGATAACTGATTATCCGCATCATCCATCTCTGGGGAGGGGGAGTCAACCATTAACTCTGGATTTGGACTGATACCAGATTCGCGGATTTCTAAGGAACGCTCCAAAGCCGCCTTAAACTGAAGAGTGTAGCGTTGTTGGCGTTGTAAACGCGATCGCAACTCACGGCAGGTATTTTGAGCCTGAACTAACTCATGGTACTGTTCATTGTAACTTTGGCGAGTCATTGCACATTCTCTTTCCATCTGAGCCATGCGAGTTTGACTCGTATCCCACTGTTCAGTCAGGTTCTCTACCAAAACTTGCTGTTGTCGAATCACCCGGTTAGCAACATCTAGCTTTTTGAACAGACGATTCACCTGTGCGCGGGTAAAATCTAGTTCCTGCAATTGTTGATCAGAATTACTTTTGTGTTCCCTTAACTGTTGATGACAATCTTCCAGTTGTTCGGACAGTTCAGCAATGCGATCGATTAAATCCCGGTTACAAGCGTGAAGTGCTTTAATCAGAGGAGTTTGAGCGCTACCCTCAACCTCATTAGTCCCGCCAGTAGCTATCTGGGGCGCTGTTCCTTCCGCCCTAACAGAGGCATTTTCTGGGGATTGTCTAAGCAGCGGAATTTGATCAATAGCGATCGCATCAGGAAAATTCACCGTTTCCCAATCATCATCCCCTGTGTGGGAAATGTGGGTCAGCGGCTGCGCCACACCAGCTTCATACTCTGGGATGGCTGCTTCATCGGGGGATTGATTCAGGGGGAGATCGGCTTCAGACATGGACATATCCCAGACAGTTAGATAATCTCAGTATTAGTTTATCTTGACAATTGACAAACTTGGAGCTTGAAACATAACCCAATATATTCTGAATTTGGTTTCCTATTTTATACACTACTGTGAATTTATGCTTTCTGATTTAACTGCAAATCCCAACATTTGGCTTCATATCTCTCTGGTGGGTCTATGGTTAGCCTTAGTCCTGATTATTGCTGAAGGACTCAACCGCCTATTTTCGGTAGATCCAGAAATATCCCGAAAGGTGGTGCATATTGGGACCGGAAACGTGATTTTATTAGCTTGGTGGCTGGATATCCCCGCTTCCATCGGTATAGCAGCCGGGGTATTATCAGCAGCGATCGCCTTAATTTCCCTAAAAGTCCCCATTCTCCCCAGTGTTAATAGTGTCGGTCGCCAAAGTTTAGGGACATTTTTCTACGCCATCAGCATTGGTATTCTCATCGCCTGTTTTTGGCCGCGCCAACAACCCCACTACGCCGCCCTAGGTATTTTAGTCATGACCTGGGGAGATGGTCTCGCCGCCACCATAGGTCAGAAATTCGGTTCCCATAAATATCAGATCTGGGGAAGCCAAAAAAGTTGGGAAGGTTCCCTCACCATGACTTTAACCAGTTTTATAATATCCACCCTAATTTTACTGCCAGTCTATGGTAACACCTGGCAAATTTGGAGTATCTCCCTAGCCGTCGCCCTCGGTGCTACCCTGTTGGAAATGGTATCTCAATTAGGTATTGATAATTTAACCGTTCCCCTCGGTAGCGCGGCGATCGCCTTCTTTCTCCATCAACTTTCTTAATCCTACCCCACACCAAAAGCCCCCAACCAAACCATAGCCAACCCTAGGGCTAGTATAGACACCGCCGGACTAGGCATTGCATCTCGCATCCCTTGGCTTAGGTGAAAATACTAGCACTAACTGCTATAGGTTCTGGTTGGAGGACAATCCCATGCTCGAACTTTAAACCAACCCGCTAAGACCGTCTTGATCACGTAAACCTCTTGGGAGCGTGGAAGCCCCGTGTCTTTAGACCGGGGAGGAAACGCGACAGGGGGACTTTAGTCCCCGTCAATCTTTCAAGCATAGGCGTAACCATCCTTCCTGTGAATGGGTTGGCAGTATTTGTGGCTGATGCCTGCCACCCGTACCGAAGCGGTGGTAATATCAAAACTACCAGACGCACGGCAGAGAACCCGTCCTAGATATGAGCCAATTTTCTTCCCCGCTGTGACCAGTGCCGTCACCATGTCGCCAGTCTGAAAGCCTTTATGAATTTGCCTCCTGGAGCGGTGACGATTCGGGAATCCGTACTTATTCGTCCCGCACATCTGACGGGTTCCATGCCCCTTTGCTAAAATCAGCAACGGTTTTGAAGTCAGAACTTCGAGTGATTCGACTGGTCCAACACAGGCAGCATCAAGCCAGTGAGCTTTAGGTAGGTTGAGCCTCAGTCGATTGAACTTCGTTTGTCCGCCCGTTCCTGTGGTAACTGGGAGTCCTGTTGCTTTCAGAGCCTTGAACAAGGCCCATCGGGTCGAGTTAACGGCAGCCGCATCTTTAAGGGGTGATTTGGCCTGCCTGAGAAGACGACTCAGGACATCAGGCTGGCCCGATAAAAAATCCCGAATGTCCCCATTGCCTTTGGCTTGATTGCATGAGTGGCAAGCCATCGTCAGGTTAGAAACCCGGTCAGAGCCACCCTTAGACCGAGGCTGGATATGCTCAACTTCAAGTAGTACATTTTGAGCCCCACAGTAAGCACAGGTTCTGCCCCACTTTTCCAACAGGTATTCCCTGATTTCATAGCCTTGTAATTCTCCCTGCTGATACTCAACACCTGAAATCTCAGGGTTTTCCATCAATTGCAGGTCGAACCGTACTAGCTCTTGGGTAATGCGGCCAACTGGGGCAAGTCTACGAAATCGGTGAACCCAGGTCATTAGAGTATCTACTCGATGCTGCAAGCTGGGAGCTAACCAACCTTCGGGACGAGTCCGATTCAAGAACCGAGCTGGTCGATATCGGGTCTTGCGGTTTCGTCGAGAACGTCGGAGTTGACGACGAGAGAGCAATGCTTCTTTAATCTGCTGTCCTCGGTGCTGCAACTCGGCAGCAAAGATAATATGATTCCCTTGCTTCAAGGCAATTCCAGTGACTTTAGAGCCTGGGTCTAATTTGAGTTCGAGGGGTTCAGGATTAGCGTCAACCTCCTTGTTTAGAATAATGGTGAATGGGTAGCGTCGAAATACCGATGCTTTCCCGGCTTTGAGCAGTGATCGTGCCATCCCTGGCTTGCACGGTGTCAGGGGCTTGCGGTTGGTATCTAAAACGAAAACATGGTTAGACATTGTTGCGTCTGTTCTGATTGCTCGTAACGTTTGCTTCGCCAAGGTTCAGAGTCGGTACTTTCCAAATCGCACTGTCTTAACCCCTTAGGACTGTTTAACGATTTGGTTCTAGTGCCTGGAACTAGCACGCATTCCAGGGTAGGAACTTTAACTCTTGCTCTGAACGTAGCCAGTTAAGGCTTAAGCTGGTCAGCTACCTGAAAGCGGGGGGCACGAAGCCCCCGTGCTTCAGCCGGGGGTGCTGACGCTGACTCTATCCCCTAGCGTTTACTTCAGGGCTGGGGAAGGATTTTTACAGGGAGTTCCTTCAAACGGGCTAGGACCTACTTCTGGATAAGCATCGTCACTGGGGCTAAAAATCCTAATCACTGCTTCGGTTAGGTAAGCCATCATATTTGATAGTTTAGACATCATATTCATAAGAAAACCTCACTTTTCTCTTGCCTTATATACCTACTATACTAGATGAAATTTCTGGATTTGCACAATATTTGCAATATTTATTTGCAATCAACGGATAATTCACCATAATCGATAAATCATGTTATAATATATAGGTTTGCCTCCGTCTCCGTCTCCGTCTCATCTACCTAGCTAAAATCAAGCGATCGCCTTCTCTAAGCAACTCCCTAAAATCCGTACAATTACTCAAAGAATATCCTCGGAAAGTTTAGTTAACAAAAATCACAGTTTTTTGAAGTTTTGATAATTTTTGTAAAAAACAGTTAATCAAAAGCGAGATCCGCCTATTGGCGGCGGGCGATTTAGCCCGCCCGAAAAGCTTTAGAGTTTGACTTGGCTACCGTGTGCGCGAGGATCGGTGTTAGCATCCCCAGAGGGGACAACAGGGGCTTTAAAAGTGGAAACCTGCCCCATAGTTTCGACTGTTGGCATCAAATTACCAGCGATCAAAGCATCTAAACGAGACCCTAGGTTAGGTCGGGGAATTTCTCCGATCGCCTCCCCCATAACCTCAGCTTGATCATTGAGAAAGACAAAATGGGGAATCCCATCAACTCGATACTTGAGAATTTCCGGGAGCCATTTAGTATTATCAACATTGAGCATGACAAAATTAATGCGATCGCCATAACTATCGCGCAGATCTGCCATATCTTCAGCCATAGCCTGACAGGTTGTACACCAATTAGCATAAAACTCCATCAAAGTCGGTTTACCATTACTCAAAGCCACCTCAAGAGGGGTTGATTCCGTGGCCAGTTCCGTTAAAGATATAGAGGTAGCATTAGTTCGGAAACCCCAAAAAACCAAGACACTGAGAACAATTGCCACAAGAGCAATCAGAAAGTTTCTCAAACGAGTTGTGAATGAAGAAGTAGTTAAACTAGAATCAGATGGATTTGTACTCATTTAATGCAGCTAGTCACACAGATGATCGTCTTGGGTACAGTGTAGCGAATTAGACAAGTGGGGGGAAAATAGAAAGCGATCGCCCCACCAAAACAGCCACCATTGGTGATCGCATGGTATGATAGAGATGCTGTATTCTGCCGGGAAGCATGAAAAAACGAGTCACTTTGACTTTTCCCAAACGTTCAGTGCAGATGCCAATTACCTACCGACTGGCCAAAGATTTTAATGTAGCTGCTAATATTATTAGAGCGCAAGTTGCCCCTAATCAGGTAGGAAAACTGGTAGTAGAGTTATCGGGAGATATAGACCAACTCGAGGCGGCGATCGATTGGATGCAATCTCAAAACGTGACAGTTTCCCTAGCCAGTCGAGAAATTATCATTGATGAACAAAGCTGCGTAGACTGTGGACTATGTACAGGTGTATGTCCGACAGAAGCACTAACTCTCAATCCCGAAACCTTTTATTTAACATTTACGCGATCGCGTTGTATTGTGTGTGAACAGTGTATTCCCACCTGTCCCCTACAAGCAATTTCCACCAATTTATAGTTTCGTAGCCATGAAATCCCATCAGATCGCGCCTATGCTTTGGGTGTCAATTTTCTTACTGATGCTCACCTATATGGTGTTTGGGTGGGATTTATTTAACCGACAAATAGAGTGGCACTTCTGGGTAATTATTAAATTAACTATTATCTTACTCGCCCTATTTTTCACAGTTCCTTTAGAGAATTTAAGCCGTCCTCTCAATCGCTGGTTTCAGTCCAATATTGGCGCTTTTTTATCTGTAGTTTTTGGAGCTTTCTTACTGGTAGTATTAGCCACCAGGATGGAAATTTTTACCACTCTTCTGATGTCTTTATCCGCCACCATTCTCACCCGTATGGAACTACAAACCCACAGCACCAAAAACTGGCAGGCATTTTTAGTCCTGTGTCTCGTGTCAATGCTGGGGTTAGTAGTCGGCTGGCAACTTCATCACCTAGCGAGTATAATTTAGGTGTAGGTAACGAGGAGTTCCGGTTGTAATACTTGATTTAATTTACCACTACGATATCCTTCTAGGTCTAAGGTAACATATACAAAACCCAATTCCTGAAAAGTTTTCACTAAAAGTGGCAAATCATTTTGAATTATAAACTCCTGAATTTGTGCTGGTGGCAGTTCAATCCTAGCCGTGTCTCCCTCGGAGCGCACCCGCAGATTTTGCCAACCCAAACGGCGCAAATAAACCTCAGCACGTCCGACCCTCTGCAATTTAGCGATCGTGATTTCTTCTCCATAGGGAAAACGGGAACTTAAACAAGGTTGAGAAGGCTTATCCCAGCAACTTAACCCCAGATATTTAGAGATTTCCCGCACCTCAGCTTTAGTAACTCCCACCTCTGCTAAAGGCGATCGCACTCCCCTTTCCTTAGCGGCTTTCACTCCCGGGCGATAGTCCTGCAAATCATCAGCATTCACACCATCAACTATGTATAAATAACCCCGTTGTCTAGCTAAGGGTTTAAGCTGATCATGCAGTTCACTTTTGCAGAAATAACAACGGTTAACCGGGTTAGCGGTGTAATTAGGATTAGCCATTTCCTGAGTGTATATTTCCTCATGAGATATGCCAATCATCGCCGCCTGAATGCGAGCATCTTCCAAATCTTCCGGTAACAGGGAAGGCGAAACAGCCGTGACAGCTAAAGCGCGATCGCCCAAAATATCATAGGCAATTTTCGCCACCAACGTACTATCTATTCCTCCCGAATAGGCAATTAATGCCTGCTCCATTTCAGCAAATAGGGATTGAAGTTGTTGTAATTTCTCGATCACCATAGTTTTTTGTGTTATTTACCCCTAATTACAGGTTATCATCTTCCCTCGGTTATGGCATACCCCCTCTCTACTAGGAGCGATCGCACAGACAAAAATTGAGCCGGGGGGTTTCGCATCAGGAAAACTCCGGCTCATGTTCTTAATTCGCAATTGCTAAGATCAGATTCTCATTATCGGTTATATCGCTTAATATCCTAACCCACCCACTCTAAAACGGCTTCCTCGCGGGTATTAGTGTGACGTTCGGGAGTTTCACGATTAAACTTCATGTGAATCGAACGGGTTTGCTCACCATCAGCAGCAACGGCCATAATTGGATAGTCAAATTGACCATCAGGGAAATACATTTGGAATCGGAACGTACCATCAGGATTGAGTTTAATCGGTCGTCCGCCAATACTAACCTTAGCATCAGGCTCAGTTGCACCATAAATGATTAACTCAGCATCAGCCACCAACCAGAATTTACGGGGACGAATGGGAGGCATTGATGCAGCCATCCCAATACCAGACATCCCGATACCGGACATAGAGTAGCCTAGGGCGGAACCGGACATAGTGAAACCGATACCAGACATCCTTTCCGCCATACCGACACCGGACATTCCCACGCCGGACATGGAGTAGCTTAGGGCGGAACCGGATTCGGTCATTCCCACGCCGGACATGGAGTAACCCATACCGACACCGGACATTCCCACACCGGACATGGAGTAACCTAGGGCGGAACCGGATTCGGTCATTCCCGCGCCGGACATGGAGTAACCCATACCGACACCGGACATTCCCACACCGGACATGGAGTAACCCATACCGACACCGGATTCGGTCATTCCCACACCGGACATGGAGTAACCTAGGGCGGAACCGGATTCGGTCATTCCCACACCGGACATGGAGTAACCTAAGCCGACACCGGACATTCCCACACCGGACATGGAGTAACCTAGGGCGGAACCGGATTCGGTCATTCCCACACCGGACATGGAGTAACCTAAGCCGACACCGGATTCGGTCATTCCCACGCCGGACATGGAGTAACCCATACCGACACCGGACATTCCGACACCGGACATGGAGTAACCTAAGCCGACACCGGACATTCCCACACCGGACATGGAGTAACCTAGGGCGGAACCGGATTCAGTTATCCCTAAGCCGACACCGGACATTCCCACGCCGGACATGGAGTAACCCATACCGACACCGGACATTCCGACACCGGACATGGAGTAACCTAAGCCGACACCGGACATTCCCACACCGGACATGGAGTAACCTAGGGCGGAACCGGATTCAGTTATCCCTAAGCCGACACCGGACATTCCCACACCGGACATGGAGTAACCTAAACCGACACCGGATTCAGTTACGCCTAAGCCGACACCGGACATTCCGACACCGGACATGGAGTAACCTAAGCCGACACCGGATTCAGTTACGCCTAAGCCGACACCGGACATTCCGACACCGGACATGGAGTAACCTAAACCGACACCGGACATTCCGACACCGGACATGGAGTAACCTAGGGCGGAACCGGATTCAGTTATCCCTAAGCCGACACCGGACATTCCCACACCGGACATGGAGTAACCTAAGCCGACACCGGACATTCCGACACCGGACATGGAGTAACCTAAGCCGACACCGGATTCAGTTACGCCTAAGCCGACACCGGACATTCCGACACCGGACATGGAGTAACCTAAGCCGACACCGGATTCAGTTACGCCTAAGCCGACACCGGACATTCCGACACCGGACATGGAGTAACCTAAGCCGACACCGGATTCAGTTACGCCTAAGCCGACACCGGACATTCCGACACCGGACATGGAGTAACCTAAACCGACACCGGACATTCCGACACCGGACATGGAGTAACCTAGGGCGGAACCGGATTCAGTTATCCCTAAGCCGACACCGGACATTCCGACACCGGACATGGAGTAACCTAGGGCGGAACCGGATTCAGTTACGCCTAAGCCGACACCGGACATTCCGACACCGGACATGGAGTAACCTAAGCCGACACCGGACATTCCGACACCGGACATGGAGTAACCTAGGGCGGAACCGGATTCAGTTACGCCTAAGCCGACACCGGACATTCCGACACCGGACATGGAGTAACCTAAGCCGACACCGGATTCAGTTATCCCTAAGCCGACACCGGACATTCCGACACCGGACATGGAGTAGCCTAAACCGACACCGGATTCTGTTATCCCTAAGCCGACACCGGACATTCCGACACCGGACATGGAGTAGCCTAAACCGACACCGGATTCTGTTATCCCTAAGCCGACACCGGACATTCCGACGGCGGACATGGAGTAGCCGAGACCGACACCGGACATTCCGACACCGGACATGGTTTCACCGACACCTGATGCCCACTTACCGACACCAGAGGGGAAAATATAGGAACTGATGCCATGTTGGAAGCTAGAAACATGGTGCATGGAACCAAATAGGGAACCAGCGATGCGTTGAGCTTCTGCTTCTTTGGCTAGATTGAAGAGGTCGTCGTAAATGCGATCGCCATAAGATAAGCCAGGGGGTGATAGTTGGGCAAAAGTTTGACCCTTGAGTTCATCACCCCAAGATACTGTAATGAATTGGTCATCAATCCACTCAGAGGGATAAATGGGGGGAACCCGAACCGCCTGGGAACGGGCCATAGCTAACCAGCGACCATCAGCGCAACGGTAGCCAATTTCGATCACATAATCGCGATCGCTTACAGGAATTGGCAAATACCATTCCCGCGCCATTTCATCACAAGGGTATTCCTGAACGCTGTGGGGAGTCTGATTTCTTAGATTTATATCTGTTACGTCATAAATCCGTAAAGCCAGTTGTTGCCCACCTAATCGCCGGAATTGTTCTTTTTGTTGACTGGAGATATCCCAGTAAGCATAAGCCCATTCCGGGTCTCTTGCCATCAGAACTACGCGACTTTCACTATATCCGCTGCCAAGTTCCACTAGATTTTCATCAACTGAGGACAGGAAATCATCTGTTTGTTCTTCCTGGCCTAATGTAAACTTTGCTACTTCCACTTCTGCTTTTGCCTCCAAAGTACGGGATTGACTAGGGGATGAAAATCTTTGACGTTCAATATCTTGAATGGCAGCTAAAAGCTGGGCTTTACGCATTCGGCTATAGCGAGAAATACTGTACTCGCTGGCGACTTTGCGTAATTGTCGCAATGTCATTTCTTCCAAGGGGGGTCTTTCTTTGGCCATAGGTTGGTGATCTCCATGTGTTCAGACAGCAGGCTGTTGGCTCTGTAGATTTTCTTTGGGATCGTGGGGATCGCCCTCGTTAATCAACATATTGCAGAAAATATCCAGAGGGGTCAAGGGGTAATCCAAAAAATTATAAGTAAATATACTGTTTTATAAGGTTTTTGGGATCATTATGTCATAGTTTCATGATATATCATGGAATTGGGGATCGTCTGCATCCCCAAAAAAATCCCCAGCGTGGGCCTGGGGTTGTAGGTAGATTCTTGAAAAGTGGAGTGGGGGGTTGGGAGTGGCCAAAGCTAACGAATTATGTCCCAATCCCGTATCCGCCAAGGACCCTGATCCCGGACGAGTTGATATCGAACCTGTAGGGTGCTATCCTCAGACCTCTCCATTTGATTACCTTGATAGAATTGGGTAACTTCCCGCACCTGAGCATCAACAGTACCTTGATTGGGATTATTCTCATTGACATCAACACTCTGGACCCTAACTTCATGCTGAAAACGCCTGTGGGAATTTTCCTGCCTCAATGACTCGGAAACCCCCATCCACCGAGTCAGGGAAGGCTCAACCAAAATTTCCCTTAATCCTTCAGTTTGATGTTCAGGACCCAGAGCGACAGATTTAGCAGTCAACCACTGATTAAGTACCTGTTGCGCTACAGTGGGATCCAGGTCAGCCGCTAGGGGGTTCTCTGGTTCGGGTTCAGGAATAGCGATCGGAGAATTATCAAGGCGGATTTCGGGTCCATCGACTGTCAATCTCGGCCCACCCATTCCCTCTAGGGCATTACCAATCCAACCAAAAATGGCACTCAAAATCATCCATAATAACCAAATCCCAAACAATCCCACCAAAGCTACCAAGATTAATCTTTTAACCTTGTAGTTGGATTCATGAGTTGACTTACCCCTACTTCGTCTAGGAGAGTGAGGCTGAGGGCTACCCTGACCCAGTGGTGGCAGATTAGCCGTAGGAGTACCGTTTAATCCGGCGCTAGAAGATGCCACCGCAGAGGGTTGATGAGATGTGGATGAACTCCCTCTGGCTGGTTTTTGTAGGTAGGTCGATTCATTAGTAGATTGATTGAATCTACCTGGCGGGGTGGTTTGGGGAACCTGTGCGGAGGGAGAATTAGCACCACTATAAGATGACTGAGATCCTGTAGGCATTCCCACAGAACCGGTAGGCTTAGGCACATTGCTTAGACCATCAGGACTAGAGGAGTAAGGTGCTGATTGAGCGGGATTTGCAGATGTTGAAACTGCGGGGGTCGATCCGGATTGTGCGTAAGTCAATTCATTATCTGACCTACTGCTGCGGCGAGGTTGTACTACTACCCACTCATTTGATGTGGCACGCGCCTCGGCGGGAAGTGCCTCTAAATAGGATTGAACCTGCTTATTAGCAAAATATTCTTTCAGAGAAACTGACTGATTTTGCAAATCCCGGAAATGGGGGAAAACTTCTTCGGCTAACCAGTGTTCTGCATACAGACATAACCCGGGTAACAGGTCTGGCGAATCTACAGAATTTTCCCGAATAAAGGCGATCGCTTCCTGTTCCTGGCTCAAATCTAAGGCTCGACTAGCTTCTTCAGTTTGTCCTAGTAACAGACAACAAACTGCTTTTTCTAAATGCACATCCTGGCGGCGACCTAACTGCATTAACATTAACTTAGCTTTGCGAATCAAAGCAGGTTGGGCGCGTGCAAATCCCTGAGCCAATAAAGCATAAACAGCCAGGTATGTGCTAACGGCGGAGGGACGATGAGCCTCCATCTCAAATAGGGTCTGTTGTTCGGTGGTGGTTAAAGAACTACGCAATTGCTGGATAAAGCGTAGAAAATCTTCGACATTCAGACCAGAGCGATCGTCACCGTGACCATCAATACCCCCCCTTTCGTGGAGCATTTCCCGCAACAATTGCAATCCCCGCCGACGTTCATCAGCTTTTTGTTCTGGTAGTTGCAGCAGTTCGATGATACGGTAGGGGCGCAGTTTATAAAGGTCTGCCTGCATTTCTCCCCGTAGACTCGCAAACAGGCTTTCTCGTAACAGTAAATCTTGACCCGATTCTAGGGAAATAGCAGCGTTTTCATATTGCCGAGACTGCCACTGTTCCCGACCTAGTTCTAAATATGCTAGGGCTACGGTGAGAATTATATCCGGCAAAACCAGATCAGGATCTCCAAACCGACCATCTTTCAGACCAATACTGCTGGTTCCTATCAAGGGACGAGTCAGGGCGACAACTTGTTCATATTCCCCTAATTCTTGCAAGATCAGCAATGCGCCCACAAACTGGCGATCGTCTATCTCTATACTGGCTCGGTGAGAATCTGCGTCCTTTCCACCCCCGGCCCCCGACAGGCTCATGACATTCGGGCCTCCGAGGGTTCTCACGGTACGCGAGCCAGGATCGTAGGTCTTGGCTAGAAAACCCATGTCATAGGCCCCGCGTTGGTCTGGGTCTGACAGGACTGCGTAGGCTTCATCAATTAACTGCTTTCGAGCATCGATCGCCAGATCAGAATACTCCCGCCTGGGAAGCTGCTGTTGGCGATCGCCTCGAGCCTGCTTTAACTGGTCCGCAGTCGCTTGGATTGGTAAGCCTAAAATTCGGTAGTAATCTAGTGGAATACGCATTCTGGTTCATCCCCAAGGGCGAGCGACTGATTTAGGGCGGGTTGGGCATCTTCCCGGACCATGCCATCTCACTGTCCGGGATATAGGGCAGGGGTCAGGAGGAGTGGCGGAAGACGGAGTAGGGAAAAAAATTGTCGGTTTACTATTCCTATTCATCGGGTCTTTCCGAAAAACCAGTTTAACCGACCCCTACCAGGCGAGTTCGTGTGGCTTATCTGTCACGTAAAACTCCTGGGAGGGTTGGAAGCTCCGTGATTGATCACGGAGAGGAAAACCGACTCAAGCGGCTTTAGCCGCCAGCACCCCCTTGCGGGGTGGAGGGGTATGGTTGCCCCTCCATGGAGCTATGGTTGGCTCCGACTCCCTTGCGGGGTAATGTTTGCTTCGCCAATGTTCAGAGTCGGTACTATCCAAATCGCACGTCCTTAACCCCTTAGAGATGTTTAACGATTCGGTTCTAGAGCCTGGAACTAGCACGCATTCCAGGGTAGGAACTTTAACTCTTGCTCTGAACGGAGCCAGTTAAGGCTATAGCTGGTCAGCTACCTGAAAGGGGGGCACGAAGCCCCCGTGCTTCAGCCGGGGGTGCTGACTACGATCTACCGGGCGTGAACCCGTCCCCACTGTCCCCGCGAATAAACCAACGGGGATTTTTAATTATATCCTACACAATGTGGTGCATTCTACCCCAAATATTAGGTTAATTATAGGTTAGTCCTTGCTATTTATCCCGTCCTCGATCGCCTACCCTGAAAAAACTTCGTTTTGCCCCTATTCCTATAGAATAGTCTCTAGCAGCGGCGGGTTTATGTGGCGGGGAGGCGGCGGGTCTATGTAGTTCATCTGTTACTGGGATCTACCGGGCGTGAACCCGCCCCTACAAATTACCATATACCCCGTGAACCCGCACCTACTTATAATTAATTGGCAGCACGCAGCAGTAAACAGTTTCACAAGGTAACGCAATGGTTAAGGAACGCACAGTACCTAGTTTTCAAGTCGATTCTGTAGTCATCACCCGAGAGGAAGGGTTGATGCTTTATGAGGATATGGTGCTAGGGCGCTTATTTGAGGACAAGTGCGCTGAAATGTACTACCGGGGTAAAATGTTCGGGTTTGTTCATCTTTACAATGGACAGGAAGCCGTCTCTACCGGGGTAATTCGCTCTATGCGCCGCGACCAGGATTTTGTCTGTAGTACCTATCGCGACCATGTACACGCCCTCAGTGCTGGAGTTACCGCACGAGAGGTTATGGCTGAATTGTTTGGTAAAGCCACTGGTTGCTCTAAGGGTCGTGGCGGTTCGATGCATATGTTCTCGTCTCAACATAATTTGCTCGGCGGCTTTGCTTTTGTGGCGGAAGGTATTCCTGTGGCTACGGGGGCCGCTTTTCAGAGTAAGTATCGCCGGGAAGTAATGGGAGATGAAAGTTCTGATACGGTCACGGCTTGCTTTTTTGGGGATGGAGCCTGCAACAATGGACAGTTCTATGAGTGCTTGAATATGGCAACTCTCTGGAAGTTACCTATTTTGTTTGTGGTGGAAAATAATAAGTGGGCTATTGGTATGGCTCATGAACGGGCGACTTCTGACCCGGAAATTTATAAGAAAGGCCCCGCTTTTGGAATGCCTGGTTATGAAGTTGATGGTATGGATGTTTTGGCGGTTCGAGAGGTGGCTCAAAAGGCGATCGCTAGAGCCCGTGCTGGTGAAGGTCCAACCCTGATTGAAGCGTTGACTTATCGTTTCCGAGGTCACTCTTTGGCTGACCCTGATGAATTGCGCGATCGCGATGAAAAAGAGTTTTGGTTTGCTCGTGACCCTATTAATAAGTTTTTCGCCTATTTGACTGAACATAATCTCGCTGATAGTGACGAGTTGAAGGCGATCGACAAAAAGGTTCAGGATCTCATTAATGACGCGGTTGAGTTTGCTCAGACTAGCCCTGAACCTGACCCTAGCGAGTTATATCGCTACGTTTATGCTGACGACTAAGGGATGGGTTGATACGCCACCCAATAGGGCGGGTTGATACGCCACCCAATAGGCGGGTTGATACGCCACCCAATAGGCGGGTTGATACGCCACCCAATAGGGCGGGGGCGGGGGCGGGGGCGGGTTTATGTGACTGATCTGTTACTACCATATAGCCTGGTGAACCCGCCCCTACAGAAGACCCCGGTGAACCCGCCCCTACAGAAGACCCCGGTGAAACCGCCCCTAAAAGGCGAGTCGGTTGCTAACCTAGGATTTTAGTAAATGCCAGCATTCAGTGGCGATCGCCCAATCTTCCTCAGTGTGGATCACAAATATCGGTACTTGGGAATCACTGGCGGCGATGTTACCATCTCCTTTAATGTTGCGGTTTTTATCGGGGTCTAATTTGAGTCCGATAAATTCAAAATCTTTGCAGGTTTCTTGACGCACTAAACCTGCGTGTTCTCCAATACCTGCCGTCAACACTAAACCATCTAGTCCCCCTAAACTGGCTAACATTGAACCTATCCCAGTTCGCAGGTGGTGAATAAACATCTCAAAGGCTAATTTAGCCCGTTCGTTGCCGCTACTCTGTTCCTCTTGAACATAGCGCATATCTCCAGATATTCCGGTAATTCCCTTTAACCCCGATTGTTGATTTAGCATTTGATTAAGGCGATCGCTATCCCACCCATATTCACGCATCAAAAAAATCAAAATTGCTGGGTCAATCGAACCACTCCGAGTTCCCATCATCAAACCTTCTAAGGGGGTAAATCCCATAGTAGTATTCACACTAATTCCATCCCGAATAGCCGCCAAAGAACAACCATTCCCTAAATGGCAAGTAATTAACCGCAAAGACTCCAATGGTTTCCCAATTAATTGAGCTGCTCTCTGTCCGCAATATTTATGGCTTGTACCATGAAAACCATAGCGCCTAATTCCTTTGGTAAACCATTCATAAGGAATCGGATAAACTGCCGCATATAAGGGAATTTGACTATGAAAGGCTGTATCAAATACCGCCACCTGTGGCACATTTCCTAACACCTTTTCTATGGCTGAAATTCCCTGTAAATGAGAGGGGTTATGAGCCGGAGCTAGGGGGATTAATCGGGCGATCGCATCTTTCACCTGCTCATCAATTATGGTCGCCCTAGAATAGTCAGTTCCTCCATGTACTACCCGATGACCAACTACATTAATTTCCCCCAGACTATTGAGGACTTTAGTCTCCCCTTCTATCAGGCTATTTAACATTTTGCCAATGGCTTCTGCCTTCTGTTCCGAATCAATTTTACTCTCCGATTTTACCCCATTAGCTTTCACTTTCATTTCCCCAAAAGGTGGCATTCCCCAATCAATAGCCGCCTCCCAAATCGGTTCTAGGGGAGATGCTGGTAGGCTATCTCCGCTAATATCATATAAGCAGCTTTTTTGGGAACTTGAACCAGCATTTAACACAAAAATTTTCATAGTTTAAATTTATGCTTTAATAATAGTTTATTGATGGCTTTTTGGGGTGTTTTAGTGATGACGGGCTAGTTGATTGGCCGGGAGAGGGCTGCGGGAGAGGGCGGGTTGATCTGGCTTATCTGTTACTACCATATATCCCCGTAAACCCGCAAGGAAAGGAACCCCGACCATATTGGTTTAACCGTTTGAGCAACATTTGGCTACTTCTATTAATGGAATTGGCGATAATGGAGCCACCGAACTAATTAGTTAATGGAATGATGATCAGCAGCAAAATTTACCTTAAAATAGACTAAAGACCACTTAAAGTCAAGTTAAAATCAGGTTAAATCTTGATAAACATCACCCAATTAATCATGAAAACTTGCAATTTCGGGAATCTTAGGATATTAATAGAGAAACTCCGTCCTATCGGATCATCCAGAATGTTAGCATTAGCCTAACCTACCGGGAAATATCTATCTAAAGTAGGATGTCAATAAGGTAAATCAAGGTAAATATTTATGGTGGCAGCACCCTCTCAAACGTTAGAGACAACCTATCCTCTCAGTGACGAAGAGATACGGAAAACTCATGCCTACTGGCGTGCTTGCAATTATCTTTGTGTAGGGATGATCTACCTGCGAGATAATCCGTTACTAAAAGAACCCTTAAAGCCTGAACATATCAAATATCGCCTTCTGGGTCATTGGGGGTCTAGTCCCGGTTTAAGTTTTATCTACATTCACCTAAATCGGCTAATCAAAAAATATGACCTGAATATGATCTATATTGCTGGTCCAGGACACGGCGCGCCGGGTGTTCTCGGTCCGGTATATTTAGAAGGAACTTACTCGGAGGTTTACCCGGATAAAAGTCAAGATGCTGAAGGGATGGGAAAATTTTTCAAACAGTTTTCATTCCCTGGCGGTATCGGTAGCCATTGCACCCCAGAAACCCCAGGTTCTATCCACGAAGGGGGGGAACTAGGTTATAGCCTTTCCCATGCCTATGGTACAATATTTGACCATCCAGAACTGATTACCGCGGCAGTGGTGGGAGATGGAGAAGCGGAAACGGGACCCCTAGCAACAGCTTGGCATTCCAATAAATTTATCAATCCTATCCGCGACGGTGCGGTGTTGCCGATACTACACCTAAACGGGTATAAAATTGCTAACCCCACCATTCTGTCAAGAATTCCTAATGAGGAACTCAAAAACCTATTCCGAGGCTATGGTTATACTCCCTATTTGGTGGAATGTAGCCAAGATGAGGATTATGGATCGGCTCATCAGAAAATGGCCGCGACCCTAGAACATTGTATCAACGAAATTCGCGATATTCAACAACAGGCTCGTAGCAGTGGAAAGGCTACCCGTCCCCAATGGCCGATGATTATTTTGCGATCGCCTAAAGGTTGGACAGGTCCGAAAGAAGTAGACGGTCACAAAGTTGAAGGTTTCTGGCGCGCGCACCAAGTCCCCATGTCTAATGTCATTGGGAACCCCCATCAAATGAAAATCCTAGAAGACTGGATGCGAAGTTACCAGCCAGAAGAACTCTTTGATGAAAACGGAACTCTTATTCCTGAACTCAAGGAACTAGCGCCAACGGGTGTCCGTCGCATGAGTGCTAACCCCTTTGCTAACGGTGGTATTTTGCGGCGTGACTTAAATATGCCAGACTTCCGTAAGTATGCTGTAGAGGTTCCTAAACCGGGTCAAAGTGAGGCGGAAAACACTCGACCTCTCGGCAATTTCCTCCGAGATATCATGGGTCAAAATATGACGAATTTTCGGATGTTTGGACCTGATGAAACTGCCTCTAATCGCCTTAATGCTGTCTATGAAGTCAGTAAAAAAACCTGGATGGGTGAGTTCTTAGAGGAGGACTTAGACGGTAGCGAATTAGCCACTGATGGTCGGGTTATGGAAATGTTAAGTGAGCATACCCTCCAAGGCTGGTTAGAAGGCTATTTGCTGACTGGATGTCATGGTTTCTTTCATACCTATGAGGCTTTTGCTCATGTGGTCGATTCCATGTTTAACCAACACGCTAAATGGTTGGAAGTTTGTAAAAAAGAGGTGCCTTGGCGCTCTCCGATCGCCTCTCTGAATATCCTACTCTCTTCTACGGTTTGGCGACAAGACCACAATGGTTTTAGTCACCAAGATCCCGGTTATGTGGATTTGGTTACTAATAAGAGTCCTGATGTGGTTCGGGTTTATTTTCCCCCTGATGCTAATTGTTTACTGTCCTGTGCTAATCATTGTCTCCAAAGCAAAGATTATGTCAATGTCATTGTGGCGGATAAACAAAAACATCTACAATTCCTGAATATGGATGATGCTATTAAGCATTGTACTAAAGGAATTGGGATTTGGGAATGGGCTAGTAATGATGATTGTGGTAAAGACCCCGATATTCCTGATGTGGTGATGGCTTGTTGTGGTGATGTCGCCACTAAGGAGTCTTTGGCGGCGACCGCCATTCTCCGGTCAGAATTTCCGGAGTTGAAAATTCGCTTTATTAATGTGGTCGATCTGTTTAAGTTACAACCGGATACTGAACATCCACACGGTTTGTCTGATTGGGATTTTGATAGTTTGTTCACGACCGACAAACCTATTATCTTTAATTTCCATGGCTATCCTTGGTTGATTCATAAGTTGGCTTATCGTCGCACTAATCACCCTAATTTGCACGTGCGCGGCTATAAGGAAAAGGGTAATATTAATACACCCTTGGAATTGGCGATCGAAAATCAGGTCGATCGCTTTAATTTGGTGATTGATGTCATTGACAGAGTTCCCAAATTGCGATCGGCGGCGGCTTATGTTCGCGAACGCATGAGAAATGCTATCATCGAAAATGTCGCCTATGCCTACGAACATGGTCGGGATCAGGAGGAAATTAGTAATTGGAAGTGGCCTTTTTAGCTGATACCATCTCCGGGTCAACTGCTGACCCATTAGTAGGATAACTTAACTTGATTAGGCGATTCGCTGACAGTTGGTCTAACATATACTCATGCGATCGCCTTTTTTTATCCTCAGCATAGACGGCTGATCTCATCACTATTTCAGGAGACTAAAAACATGACCATTATTCTCGCAGGAGACATAGGAGGAACCAAAACTATTTTATCCTTATTTGACGCAAATTCTCTCGATACCACCGCCGCCGTCCCCCAAGTTAAATCATTATTTGAGCAAATATATCCTAGTCAGAATTATATTGATTTAGTCCCCATAGTTAAAAAATTTTTAGAAGCAGCATCTCAGCAAGTTCCTGAATACGCAAAACCGGAAAAAGCGACTTTTGGGATTGCGGGTCCTGTGGTCAATAATAGCTGCGAACTCACTAACTTGAGTTGGTCTTTGGACAGCGATCGCCTTCAGCGAGAACTAGATATTTCCCCAATGAAACTAATTAATGATTTTGCTGCTATTGGTTATGGCGTAGTCAGTTTATCACCATCAGATTTACACATTCTCCAACCCGGAAAACCCGATGTTTCTGCGCCTAGGGCTGTTATAGGTGCGGGAACAGGTTTAGGAGAAGGTTTTGTGATTCCCCTTTCCCAAGGCGGCGGTTATCAAGTCTTTTTCAGCGAAGGCGGTCATACTGATTTCGCACCCAGATCCGAGTTGGAATTTCATCTCCTAGGCTATTTACGAGAACTCTATAATATTACCAGAGTATCCGTAGAAAGAGTAGTCTCGGGGATGGGAATTACCGCGATTTATCAATTTTTGCGCGACCATGATATTTCTCAAGAATCTCCCGAAATTTCCGGAATTTATCATACATGGAAACAGGAAATCGGACAAGAACACAAAACTGTAGACCTCGCCGCCGAAGTCTCTAAAGCCGCCTTGGCTAAAAGTGATTATCTCTCGGTTCAGACTATGAAAATTTTTGTGGAAGCCTATGGCGCAGAAGCCGGAAATCTCGCCCTCAAATTACTACCATACGGCGGGTTATATGTGGCTGGGGGAATTGCTGCTAAAATTCTCCCCTTAATACAGGAAGGAAACTTTATCAAAGCCTTGAAAGATAAGGGTCGCGTTAGTCCTTTATTAGAACAAGTACCTGTCTATATTGTTCTTAATCCTAAAGTCGGTTTAATCGGTGCCGCATTATGTGCAGCACAAATCTAAACAAAAAACTATTTCGGTTTGGGGGTTGACTTGCGGTGATGTTTATGCCATAATTATTAACATGGGAAAAGGTGGCGGAATATATAAGCTAAAATCTATGGCTGGGCTAATCGATAGTGAAGCTAATCGATAGTGAAGCTAATCGATAGTTAAACGGTCAACCCTTGAAACGATAGCCGGAGTTAAGAGATAGAAGAGAGATAATTATACTCAGATAGAAACAATTAAGAATTGTGGAAGTTTCCGGGGTTGAGCAACTATGATGTGTTATGAAGGGAATACGAAATGCGATCGCATAATCTCCTATGGTAACAATAGGCTTTTCCCGTAGAATCTGGAAGCGGTTTTTCCTAGTCTCGCTGTTTATCCTCACCATAGCCGGGTGTCGAATTTTCAGCAGTCAACCCGTTGGTGAACCGATGGTCAACATATCCCCACTACCTCTTCCCCAACTTCCCGAGTGGATAGAAGAAATTAGTCCTACAGAGGAAGCCACATCTTTAGGTCAGATTAGAATCACTTTTAGCAACCCGTTAATTCCGGTTGAACGTCTGGACTCTCCCAACCAGAGACAACAACTCAGACACTTTGACATCAACCCCAAAATACCGGGAAGATTCCGATTTCTGACACCCCGGATGGTAGGTTTTCAAGCGGAAGAAGCCATTCCCCTAGCCACCCGCTTTCAGGTGACGCTAAAAAAAGGACTCAGCGACCTCAGCGACCATCAACTAGAGTCAGACATAGCCTGGACTTTCAACACTCCAGCCATTCAACTGTCAAACCTTCCGGGGACGGAAGATAACCCTGGTTTCCCTGACCAACCGATAGGTTTAGACCCCACCCTAAAATTTACATCTAACGTAGAACTAGATCTCGCCTCAGTCAACGACCATATTAGAGTCATTTCCGACAAGACCAAAAAAGCCATTCCTCTACGGGTAACACTAGATAGACCGGAAACTGATGGGGGGGATGTGGCGCGAGAAGACAGAGATAGGCTATTTTCCCATAGCTGGGATTATAACATAAAATTTCAGCAAAAGCTAGAAAAAGCCAGCCGTTACACCCTAGAAATCACACCCGGACTGCAATCAAAAACGGGAAATCTAGCCAGCCAATTTCTAATTTCCCACCCAATTTACACCTACGAACCCCTACAGTTTCAAGGGATACAATTTTATGGACAACCTGGGGAAGGTGGAACCTATGGAAGATTTACGAATGGGAGTCCTCAACTGAAATTTAATAACGGAATTACGGCGCAATCAGCCAGAGAAAATATCACGATAAACCCGCCACCAGCAGCAGATGCGCCGCCGCTGATACAATCATACGACGGTAACGATACAATCAGCTTAAATCCCTGGTCTTTGCAACCTCAAACAAATTATGTAATTACCATTGGCGCTAACCTGGAAGATACCTTTAATCAAAGGCTAGAGGAACCCATAAACCTTAACTATAAAACCGGAAATCTTGCGGCTGACCTGTGGACTCCTTCTGGTTTAAATATTTTTCCATCTGGTAACAATTTACAAATTAAAATTTCTACTGTTAATATACCCGAATCCAGCTATCAAGCAGCTTATGCAATTATCCAGCCAGAAGATTTAGTCTATGCAGATCAAGCCTATCCGAGTCGGGAGGGTAAAAACTTACTACCCACCTCAGATAAATGGCAAACTTTTAGGATTAATGATGGTGCGACTAATCAAACTATCGAAACTTCGATTAATCTGCGAGACAGGTTACAAGGGAAAACGGGAATGTTAGCCTATGGAATTAAAGCTAAAACGACTTCCTATCAAAAACATGGTGTGAATCAATGGAATGAACCTAGCTTTTATGGGATGGTTCAGTTAACTAACTTAGGTGTGTTTTCCCAGTGGTTTCCAGAGTCGGGAATGGTGAGAGTTAATCATTTAGATGACGGTTCACCAGTAGCATCAGCATCGGTGGAAATATATCAATCTCAACTGAATGCTAGATCATTTCCTAAACCAACTGCTTGTGCTAGGGGAATTACTAATAACCAGGGATTGCTATTGTTAACGGCGGAAAACCTCCGGGGGTGTATGGGAGGTAATCGGTTTAATGAACCTCCAGAACTCTTGGTAATTGCTAAAGAAGGGGAAGACTGGGCATTCACTCGCAGCTACTCCTACAGTGGCGCTTATGGCTATGGAGTTTATGCGGGTTGGGATGAAAATCAACCGATTTCTCGCGGAACTATTTTTTCAGACCGACAACTATATCAACCGGGTGAAGCTATAGCTTTAACGGGAGTGGCTTACTATTTACAAAATGGAGAATTACAGCCAGATAAAAATACGGTGTATAATCTCACGTTAGAAACTCCGACGGGGGAAAAACGAGAATTAGGGGATTATTCAACTAATCAATTTGCTACGTTTTCGGTAGAATTTACGGTGAAGCCAGATGACCCTTTGGGGAATTATGTAATTCAGGGTAAAGGTATTAGTGGGGTAGAAATTTTTGGTAATTTTCGGGTCGCAGAATTTAACCCCCCTAACTTTAAGGTTGATTTGAGTCTTGACCGTCGATTAGCTGTGGGTCAGGATAAGGTTATGGCGACAGTTCAGGGAGATTATTTATTCGGTTCTCCGGTAGTTGGTGGTGAGGCTAAATATTATGTGACGCGGACTGCTAGTGATTTTACTCCCATAGGTTGGGAAAAATATCATTTTGGAAGACAGTGGTTTTGGCCGGAAGAAAAACCGACGATTTCTAGTGATGTCTTACAGCGATCGCAAAATTTAGACGTGGCGGGTTCGGGAAGTGAAATGATCACTGTTAGCGGTGATGTTCCCTATCCCCTCAGATATCAAGTTGATGTGGAAGTGACAGATGTTTCTAACCTGTCGGTCGCGGACTCCCAAAGTTTTACGGTCTTACCTAACCATCAATTGATTGGACTGAAAAGCAAATTTGTAGCTAATGTTAATCAGGCTTTTCCGGTGGAAGTGATTGTTACTGATGTTGAGGGTCAATCAATTAATAATGTTCCGGTGAAGCTGGAATTGCAGAAAATGAATTACAGCAGTATTACCCGGGTGGTAGAAGGGGGACAAACTAACCGAAATCAACTGGAATATCAAACAGTGGATACTGTAGATGTCAGGAGTGGTAATACGGCGAAAACTGTAGAATTAACGGCGAGGGAATCGGGTTCTTATCGCATTCAGGCGAGATTTGCTTCGGACCCATTAAATACACCGAAAGCTACTGATATTCAAATTTGGGTAACGGGTGATGGTCCGGTGAGTTGGGGAAATCGTTATGATAACCGTCTCGAAATTAAACTAGACCGCGATAATTATCAACCCGGAGATATAGCGACGGCTTTAATTCAATCACCCTATAGGGAGGGAGAGTTATTTTTCGCAGTAATTCGCGATCGCATTTTGTATCAAACCCTAATTCCGGTGAAAGGCGGCGCACCAGAAATCCGATTTCAAGTCACACCCGAAATGCTACCTAATGTGGCTGTAGAAGCGGTATTAGTCCGTCAGGGAGAATCTCTATCACAACTGGAACCGGGAAGTATAGATAATCTGGTATCTATCGGAATGACTCCGTTAAATGTCAGCAAAAATAGCAAATACTTACAAGTCAAAATTAACCCGAATCAACCGGAATTTCAACCGGGTTCCCAAGCTACGATTAACCTAGAGTTAACGAAGGATAATTATCAACCGATTAGCGGACAAATTACTTTAATGGTGGTTAATGATGCGATCTTGCAACTTAACGGCTACCGACCCCCCAACTTAGTAGATACTGTATATGCTGAACAATCAATATCGACCCGATTAACAGATAACCGTCCTGATGTGGTAGTACAATCATTAATGTCACCGTTAGCTAAAGGTTGGGGTTATGGTGGAGGATTTTCCGCCGCCACTGTTGATACATCTAAGTTGCGTCAAGACTTCCAAGCGTTAGCCTACTATAACGGTTCAATTATCACGGACAACCAGGGAAAAGCCACGGTTAATTTTACGTTACCTGATAATTTAACCACCTGGCGAGTTATGGCGATCGCTACTGACGAAAATTTAGAATTTGGGTCAGGGGAAGCGACATTTATCACCAGTAAATCCCTATTATCTAATCCGATACTACCACAATTCGCACGGGTAGGCGATCGCTTTTTGGCGGGAGTTTCCATCACCAACCGAGACCACCTGAAAGGACAATTAGACATCACCGGAGACCTGAGTGGTGGACTGTTATTTTCAGCGGGGAATAAAACCAGCCACCACCTGAAAACCCAAGCCGAAGTAGACACGCAAGCCTATCGTTTTCCGGTGTTAGTTGAACAAGTGGGAAATTCCCAGGTAAAATTCACCAGCAGACTGCAAAATCAAACTGATAGTTTTCAAGTTCCTTTGGAGGTAAAACCCCTAGAAACAACGGAACAGGTAATCGCCTCAGGGACTACCCGCGAAACTGTTACCATTCCCATTAATATTGATGAAAAGGTAGTCCCAAATGCGGGAGGTCTAACTATTTCCCTGGCTAATAGTTTAATCCCCCAATTAACCCAACCTGCGACCCAAATTTTCCAACAGCCAACTTTACCATTCTTAGAACCAATAGCCAGTCGTTTATTAATAGCAAGTAATCTCCAACTTCTGGATAAAAATCCTAATGATTTATCCGGCTTAAATTTGGAATTGCAAGCTAATGATGCTATCACCAGATTAGCAGGTTTACAAAAAGAGGATGGCGGTTTCGGCTATTTTTCCGCCGCGAATATTTCCGATCCTGTCCTATCTAGTTACGCCGCAGAAGCCTTAGCAAAAGGATCTCAGGCTGGATTTACGGTTAATAATAATATGATTAACCGCCTGAGAAATTATCTGAATCAAGTAGTTGCTAATCCTGCTGATGATGGCTTCTGTGTTGATAATATATGTAAAAGCCGCCTGCGTCTTGAAGCCTTAATCGCCTTATCCTACTTGGGAGAAACCCGCAGTGATTTCATGGCAGAAATTTACGGCAATTGGCGGGAATTTGACCCCGCTACCCAAATTAAACTAGCTGGTTATTTAGCCAACTTCCCCCAATGGGAAACGGAATTTAATACCATTTTCCAAGATATCCAAAAACACATTTATCAAACGGGACGGACAGCGACGGTTAATTTACCCCCCGGATATCAATGGTTAGCCTCTCCGACGGTTTTACAGTCTCAAGCATTACGCCTATATATAACCCAAAACCAACAGCCAGAAACTATCAGTAGATTAGTCGAAAGTCTGTTAAACTTGCGTCGTGAGGGAATTTGGCAAAATGACTATGATACCGCCGAGGCGTTAACGGCGTTAGTGGCTTATCAACAAACCCAAACCACGTCGGAAAGTTTCCGGGTTAATTTGCAAGTAGGGAACTACATATCACAGCAAATCGAGTTAGGAAATGATGGTAATTCTAGCTTTAATCTTAACCTACCTATGGCAGAATTACCCCAAGGAAATTATCAACTATCGATTCAACCTGAGAATTCGGGTAATTTGCATTATTGGATCAAATACAGTTATCGCTTAGAAGGAAAACAACCGGGTCAACTTAATGGTCTTCGGGTTATTCGGACTATTCGACCAGCTAACGAAACTCAAATTTGGCAAACCTATAGCCTCGCAGCGGAGTCTAAACCTTTAACGGTCAAACCGGGACAGGTCTTTGATATTGGCTTGGAAATTATCGCAGATCATCCCGTGGATAAAGTGGTGATTGTTGACCCCCTCCCGGCGGGTTTAGAAGCGATTGATAGGAGTTTTGATACCAGTAATCAGTCCTTACAAACTCAGGCTGATAGTTGGGAAATTGCCTATCAAACTATTTATCGCGATCGCATTATGGCTTATAGCGATCGTCTCATACCTGGTGCTTATCATGTTCATTATCTAGTACGTTCTGTCACCCCCGGCGAATTCATCTGGCCGGGTGCAGAAGCCTATCTACAATATAACCCAGAAGAGTTCGGACGAACTACCTCTGGATTGTTAGTGGTATCCGATAGATAGACTCGGAAAAGCTCCGCCTATTATACCATAAATGGAGGATAATAGCAAGTAATCATAATCAATTATGTTAAGACTTGGTGTATAGTTTCTACAAGTTGTTCAAGAAAATCAACGCAGTCGCTAACTAGACGGTCATCAATAGGCCATCTGTTTCCGATGCCAAAAGAAGGGTCTATATCAGCTTGATGAGCAATTTTATTTCTGCGATCGACTATTGCACTAAGTTGTTGTTTGATATCTTGTGCTGATTTCCCCATTTGCTGCGCTACCTCATCCCACAATTTTTGCTCATAAATAAGACGAATAGCATCGGCTATTTTATCTGGTTTTTGAAAACTCTTATATCCCAGGTTTTCTCGGAGTTCATCATTGAGTAATGAAGTCTGATTGAGTTTATTTTGAATCGCGCTTGATATCAGCGGAAGCAAATCTGATACACTGGGAGATTCTGGCAGAAATGACCCGGCTTGGCTTAACTGAATTTCTGTTTCTAACCAAGATTCAATATTCATCAGCATTAATCTGTCATTGGTAGTGTTACCTAATGACACTTGAAAACGTGAAAAGGCGGCAGTTTGAGGACGTTCACCTTTATAAATTTCTAACATTCCCAGGGTGACAACTTCATGGATATAGTAATCTAACGCACTTACGGCTAAAACCAGGGATGCTCGTAAAATATCAGATAAATCTAAAGCCGGGGTCGATTGAGATTTAATATAGTTATGAACATCAATTAAATCCCTAACACGAGCAATACTGACCCGAAATTGGTCAAGCGCTAATTGCATAACTCTGAGAAGTTAATCCGATAATTTTATCTGCTAGGTCGGCAAATACCTGATAAAATTCTTGCTGTTTTTTCTGATTGTTTTGGTAAACTTTGCCAGCTTGTTTTAATTGCTCACGAGTTAAAGCATAAATCGGAGTTTGATGCTGTTGAGACAGAGCAATCAGACTATTAAAGTTAGAAATCTTAGTTAAAGTAAAAGTTTCGCTAATACCTTGCTCAAGATAACTGGGAGTAGGTAACATTAAACCAGATTGTCTGAACACAGGAACCAATTTATCCTTAACATCTGCCTCGATTCTATCAATCCATTTTTGAAAAGCTACAGTTTCCCTACCGTGAATAATGCGATAATTCTGAATAATAGTTCCCAGAAACCGAAGTTTAAAATCAGGAAATGGATATATTGCCTCTTTTAAAATCGGTAAGGAACTGGCTTTTTTCGCCCATAATGACCATTTTGGCAAAATTTTACTCAAGGATTCAATCGCCATCACGGAGAAGAAATCAGCGGTAGTAGGAATGATAAAAAAGTCGCTGGTCATCAACAAATTTTGATTAATTGAATTTAAGCTAGGACTCATGTCAATTAAAATATAATCCGCATTAAACCGCGCGGCAGTTTTGTTAAACAAGTCAGTAATAGACCCGGGTAAATTTTGGAGTGTTTGAATCGAACTACTTAACTCTTGAGCAATACCTAGGGTAACTTCATACTCAGCAAATCCTACATTACCCGGAAGTAAAAATAAGCCTTCTTGACCTGATAAAGGAACACAATTTACGGCGGCAATGGGTTTGGGTTGACCTTCAAAAGCTGGCGCGAGTCCGGTTTTAATGTTGGAATGTGTATTGTAGATAGCTTCGATTCTCCCTTGGTCATCTTCGGTATCTTCACCTAAAGCCATACCAGTTAAATTACATTGTGGGTCAGCATCTACAATAATCACTTTTTTGCCTTTTGCTGCTAACATCCAACCTAAGTTAAATGTAGTGGTGGTTTTACTGACTCCGCCTTTGTGATTAAATAGGGCGATTTTCTGAACCATGATATTTACCCTGTTTTGAACTCCCCAATAATTATGGCTAATTATAGCAAATAATCATTGCCCCAACTGTCAATAATAATCTCTATGGAGGTTTGAGACTCAGTTCAGATGCTGTCTGATGTTGCTGTATCAATTCTGAGGTGATGGTGAACAGGTGAGAGTGGTTGGGGTCTCTGTGGATATGGGGAGACTCATGGCTAAATTTTATGGGTCATGTTAGGATGGAGCCAGAGGCGCGGCGGTGGCGGTTATGGTTCTAGGGGCGGCCGCGAAATCTATGGAGCCGTAAAAGGCTGAAACGCTTACCCAGAGGCAGATGAAGCCCCAACCAGAAAATTTTTTAAAAAAAATAGGCAAAAGGGTTGACATAAGTTGAAAGATTCGCTAAGTTAATAAAGGTGAGAGCGACACAAGCTCGAAACGAAAAGGCGAAACAAAACACAAGCCCCCATCGTCTAGAGGCCTAGGACACCTCCCTTTCACGGAGGCGACAGGGATTCGAATTCCCTTGGGGGTACTCAAAAGTTAAGATTAGGGTAGAGATTGCGAGAGTGGTCTCTACCCTTGTCTCTTTGGTGATAGTTGGCTAACCTCAAGGGAGGATCTGGCGCATATAATTGCCCCATAATTGGGCTGCATTAGCGCTACTGCCAAAAGTAGGGGAATTGTCGTCATTACCGAGCCAAATGCCTGTGGTGAGTCTCTGACTGGGTATGTAGCCAATAAACCAGAGGTCAACATTGGAGTTAGTGGTGCCAGTTTTTCCGGCTTCCCCTAAACCCAAACTAGCATCCTGACCTGTACCCCAACGAATTACCCCTTGTAGCATGGAGGTCATGGTTTCTGTGACGAGGGGAGAAAGGACCTGGGGGACTCTGGGATTTTCCCGATCATAGGCATAAATGACCCGACAGCTATTAATATCGATGGGGTCGGTGCAATCACTGCTATCTAAAATACGTCTAATGGCGTGGGGATGGTGAGCCAAACCTCGATTACCGATGACATTAAAAGCGCCTGTCATCTCTAATAGGGTAACTTCACTTTGACCCAAAACCAAACCGGGAACGGGATTTAAATCGGAGCGAATGCCTAGCCGTCGTGCCATATCGACGACGGAATTTAAGCCGACTTCCTGGGCGACTCGTAGGGCGGTGACATTTTCAGATAAAGCCATGCCGCGATACATATCGACAGACCCACTACTACGATCGCATCCTCGAAAAGTTTGCCCTTGCCAAGTCAGAGGTTCACAGGAATAGGTTCTACCTGGGGGGATACCCCTATCTAAGGCGGCGGCATAAGGAAACAGCTTAAAGGTAGATCCGGGCTGTCGTAGGGCTTGAGTCACGCGGTTAAATTGACTATCCCCATAACTGAGTCCTCCGACCATAGCCATGACAGCGCCATTGCTGGAGTCGAGAGTTACTATTCCCCCCTGAGAAAAGCCAGCGCCCGCCCCGACAGTAGCTAGATGTTGTTGCAGAGACCTCTCAGCGACGGCTTGCATTTGAGGATCTAAAGAGGTTTCGACAATAAAGTTACCCTCTCGCGCCAATTGACGGCCGAGAAGTTTCTCGATTTCGGTAAATACATAATCATAAAAGTAGGGTGCAATGGTACTTTCGAGAATTTCCCGCGCCTGGGGGTTAATTTCAATACGCGATCGCCGCGCCCGATCTGCCTCTTCCGAGTTAATCATTCCCAGGGCTTGCATTCTCGCCAAAACGCGATCGCGATACTGAACAGCTAACTCATAATTTTGAATAGGATTAAAACTATTGGGGGCGGGCAGAATCCCGGCGAGGGTGGCGGATTCCGACAGGGTTAAATTAGCGGCGGATTTGCCAAAATAGAACTGAGCGGCATTTTCAAAACCATAGAGGTCTAAGCCTAAATATACTCGGTTTAAATAGGTAAGTAACAGGGTATCTTTGCCGTAAAAAGTCTCTAATTTTAGGGCAACGATCGCCTCTCTAGCCTTGCGCCCGGTGGAATCTTCTGTGCCGACATACTCCCTAAATAAAGTCCGGGCTAACTGCTGGGAGATGGTACTACCACCTTCTCGAATTTCACCCCCTTGTAAATTGGTGACAAAAGCCCTTAAAATCCCGATGGGGTCAATACCCAAATGCCAATAAAAACGGCTATCTTCTGAGGCGATAACGGCATTGGGTAGGTAAGGCGAAAAATCGGATAAAGCCTCCAATTCCAGTTGTAAATTATTGTTAGTGGGACCCCGCAGCGGCTGACGATCGCGGGAATAAACGACGACGGGACCATTGATAGAGCGAGGGAGAGGTCGCACTGTAAAATATTGCCACTGCCACAAGACGACCAAGGCAACTAAAGCACTAATACCACAGAAGGCATAAAGACCAGAGCGCAGTAACCGCAAATACACGCTAGGGGGATCTACATACTGAACCCTAACACCATTAGCAAGTTCTGGGGGACCCAAGGTAATGACATCCCCATGACGCAGGGGAAAAACCTCAAGCCGCCGCCGTCCCTTATAGATCCCATTGGTTGAATTTTCGTCTTGGATCAAAAATTGTCGAGAGGGATGTTCTCCAAAAATGGTTTTATGTGGTGGTTGTCGTAGTAAACACAGATGCACTTGACTAACGACCGGATTGCGAACCACGATATCACTAGATCGCGAAGAACGACCAATGATATAGCGATCGCCCAATAGCGGATAAACATCAGCCTTATCCGCATCGGCATTTTGCACCCAAAGTTCAGGAACCCTACTATTAGGCCTTAGCACCAGCCGGGAGAAGTTGACTCTGGCGTGAAGGGTCTGCACAACCTGGGTGATGGCACTTATAACTGTATTTGACTTCGGGTCCGGCTTTTTAGATGACATATTTGGCGACATTTCGCATATAGCCGTTATTTGAGACTCAGTGGCGGTAACCGACTCGGAAAATTATACACCTACTTGTCCTAGTCCGTCGAGTAGTGATTCACGGTTGGGGCAAATCAATGGATAATCCTATAGAGGGTATCACGCTGGAGGGGTTTTCGTTGAACGGAGGCGATCGCCTCTTTCAGGTCTTCTACGGTCCTACAGGTTCCTCCCTTCGCCCCTGCCATAGTGGTGATATGTTCTTCCATTAGGGTGCCGCCGATATCATTACAGCCCCATTTTAGGGCTTCTGTGGCACCGGATAAACCCAATTTTACCCAACTAGGTTGATGGTTAATAATCCAGTTACCGAGGAAAATACGGGCTACAGCCATTAATCTGAGGCTATCAGCTAAAATTGGTTGGTCTCTTCCTACTCGGCGGCGTAAGGGGGGAGGTGCTTGTTCCCCGACAAAAGGCAGAGCAATAAATTCGGTAATTCGGGCGGGATAATTGCGATCAATGGCTTTTTGTTGTAGCGATCGCAATTTGTGCAAGTGGTCGATCTGCTGTTGGGGGGTTTCAATGTGACCACATAATATGGTGCTAGTGGTGGGAACTCCTAGACTGTGGGCGGTTTCTACAATTTCCAACCAGGTGGCTGTATTAATTTTTTCTGGACAGATGATCTGGCGAATGCGATCGTCTAATACTTCGGCGGCTGTTCCTGGCATAGAACCGACTCCCGCATCCCGCAGTGAACCTATGACTACATCATAACTGAGGCGATCGCCACGGGCAATAAATTGCACTTCCTGGGGGGAAAAAGCATGAAGGTGTAAATTGGGAAACTCGTTTTTGATGGTTTTCACCAACTGGAGATAGTAGGGTAAAAACTGACCGTTAATCTGAGCCTGGGGATTTAATCCTCCCTGCATACAAATTTCAGTCGCCCCCCTTTCCACAGCATCTTGGGCTTTTTCGAGAATTTGCTCAAAACCCAACCAAAAGGCTCCGGCTTCCCCTTCATCACGCCGGAAAGCGCAAAAATTGCAATGCTGTTCACAAATGTTGGTAAAATTCAGATTGCGATTAATTACATAGGTTACAGCATCTCCACAATCACGCGATCGCCACTTGTCTGCCACCTCTCGCAGACGTTCGGTAACTTTCGGGTGATTTGCTTCCAGTAGGGTTAATCCTTGCTCTGGGGATAAATCAGCCCCTTCTGAGGCGTAATCTAAAATAGCATCAACGGTTTGAGTTAACATACAATCTAATCAATAGTCTCCCAAGTTAAATCGGTCAGCATATTTACCCAAGTTCTTTAGTTAATTGGATGACAGCAATGATATTACAATCTGCTTTATCTATTCGAGTTCCCAGACCACAACTGCTCTGGTTTTCCCCCAAATTGGGGAATGTACCGATGGTGATGCTTATGGGTGCAACTATGTTCCTGTTCACGATCGCACCTATTCTAGCTCAGGAAGAACCCGCACCGGAATCGTCCCCCACTTCCGAAATCGATCGCCCCTCTGTTGATCATAATCAATTACACAATCAGGGAATTGAACAATTCCATAAAGGGGAACATCGCGAAGCCCTAGACAGCCTAGAACAGGCATTGCAAATTCGCCGCCAACAAGGCGATCGCCTGGCTGTAGCAGAAACACTCAATGCTATTGGTGAAGTTTACAGCAATTTTAACGAAAGCGATCGCGCTTTACCAGCTATTCAAGAAGCCCTAGAAATTTATCGCCAACAAAACCCCCAAGCCGCCTCGGAAACAGATCTCGTCCAAAAGGGTCAAGCCCGCAGTCTCAATCTCCTCGGTTTTGTTCGCCGCCAACAGGGTGAATTTTCCGAAGCCCTCCAACACCACCAAGAAGCCCTCAGATTAGCTCAAAGTGCAGGCGATCGTAGTGAAATGGGGGAATCCTTACATAATATCGCGGCTGTCTATGCTAGTCAAGCTCAACCTACCCAAGCCCTCGACTATTATGAACAAGCCAGGGCTATCCGTCAAGAGGTGGGAGATTTACGGGATCTTTCTCGCACCCTGAACAATTTAGGCGCACTTTATTTTAGCATAGGACAAGTAGAAAAAGCCCTAGAAATTTATCAACAAGCCCTAGCTTTTCGCCGCCAAATAGGAGACCAAGCGGGGGTAGGGCGGTTATTAAGTAATATGGGTTATATATACCGCGAAAATGGAGATGATTTCCAATCCTTAGTACATTTTCAGCAAGCGGCTCAACTCTTGGAACGCATCAGAGATAACGCTGGGGCGGCTCGTATCTTGAATTTAATGGGGATGATCTATGAAAATTTAGACCAGGTTCCCCAAGCGATCGAAACCTATCAGCAGGCTGCTAATTTGGCTAAGGAAGCTAATGATTTGGGTCTAGCGGGGACGGCACTTAGCCAGATAGGTCGCCTTTATAACAGTCAGGAAATGTGGGAAAAAGCCCTGGAAATTTACCAGCAAGCCCTAGAAATTTACCAACAGTCAGACCAGCAGCCAGAGATTAGTCAAATCCTCAATAATATAGGTTCCATTCATGAGAACTTGGGGAACTATTCCCAGGCGCTAGAAACTTTAAAAAGTGCGTTATCTATCATCCAAGAAGCTGGAGACCCAGAAGCTGCACAGGCGACTCTCAACACGATTCAATCCCTGGAAGAAAAGTTAACGGAAAATGAAAATGAATAATTAATAATTAATAATTAATAATTAATAATTAATAATTAATAATTAATAATTGTAGGGGCGCGCCTCCGCAGTTAGTCAGAGGAATGAGCGACGCGCTTAATAAACCCGCCCCACCCCACCGGGGAATTAATAAACCCGCCCCACCGGGGAATTAATAATTAATAATGAATAATTAATAATTGTAGGGGCGCGCCTCCGCAGTTAGCTATAGGAATGAGGGAAGCGCTTAATAAACCCGCCCCACCCCACCGGGTAATTAATAATTAATAATTAATAATTAATAATTATTAATTAATAATTGTAGGGGCGGGTTCCGCAGTTAGTCATAGCAATGAGGGAAGCGCTTAATAAACCCGCCCCACCCCACCGGGGAATTAATAAACCCGCCCCACCGGGGAATTAATAATTAATAATTAATAATGAATAATTAATAATTGTAGGGGCGGGTTCCGCAGTTAGTCATAGCAATGAGGGAAGCGCTTAATAAACCCGCCCCACCCCACCGGGGAATTAATAAACCCGCCCCACCGGGGAATTAATTGTTAATTGTTAATAATGAATAATTGTAGGGGCGCGCCTCCGCAGTTAGCTATAGGAATGAGGGAAGCGCTTAATAAACCCGCCCCACCCCACCGGGGAATTAATAAACCCGCCCCACCGGGGAATTAATAATTAATAATTAATAATGAATAATTGTAGGGGCGCGCCTCCGCAGTTAGTCAGAGGAATGAGGGAAGCGCTTAATAAACCCGCCCCACCCCACCGGGGAATTAATAAACCCACCCCACCGGGGAATTAATTGTTAATTGTTAATTGTTAATTGTTAATTATGGTTGATGGCAATGTCGCAATAGGTTTGGGTAGTAATTTGGGGTTGTCTGGTCAAACAGTAGAAACCGCCCTAGAATTACTGGAAGGCTATGAGGGAATTAGGGTGAAAAAACGATCGCATTGGTATCGGACAATTCCTGTGGGACCCCCTCAGCCGGATTATATCAATGGGTGTGCTATTCTGGAGGTGACTGTCTCCCCTCAGTCCCTCTTGGAAACTCTGCTAGAAATTGAGAAGACATTGGGGCGGGTGCGTGGGGAAAGATGGGGACCGAGAACCCTAGATCTTGATTTATTGCTGTTCGATGATTTAATCTTGAATACACCTACCCTAGAAATACCACACCCGAGAATGCGCGATCGCGCTTTTGTGTTAGTCCCCCTAGCGGAAATAGCCCCGGAGTGGATAGATCCTATCAGTAAAAAGGCGATCGCCCAATTGCTGGAAACTATCGATCAGTCAGGAGTCCAAAAACTAACTTTAACTAACTAATGAAACTAGGTTCAGAACCCCCCGAAATTCTCGCACAACAACTCTTTTATCGAGGTCGGAAATTTAACTTTGATGTCCACCGCCTTCGCCTTCCTAATGGGGCGATCGGTCAGTGGGAATGTGTTAGACACCCCGGAGGTGCTTTGGTAATTCCCGTTACCCCAGAAGGTAAATTGGTATTGGTCAGACAATATCGATTTGCAGTGGAAGGGCGGACTTTGGAATTTCCAGCCGGGACGGTAGAAGTTAACGAAGACCCCGCCGAAACCGTCCGGCGCGAAATTGAAGAAGAAACAGGCTACCGCGCTCATAAGTGGCGTAAACTAGGGCAATTTGTCCTCGCGCCGGGTTATTCTGATGAAATTATTTACGCCTTTCTCGCCGAAGATCTCGAAAAACTAGAAACTCCCCCCGCACAAGATGAAGATGAGGATATAGACACGGTTTTGATGACTCCCCAAGAGTTGGAAAAGGCGATTTGGGAGGGGGAACCTGTGGATGCTAAATCTATCGCTAGTTTTATGTTGGCTAAACCGTTTCTATAACTCTGTGTGTTTATGTCGGATTTAATCTTATTTTGGCATCGTCGAGATCTGCGGATTTCCGATAACTGGGGACTGGCGGCGGCGCGTCGGGTGACTTCTCAGGTGGTGGGGGTCTTCTGTCTTGACCCGGAAATTTTGAGCGGTGATGATATCGCCCTGGTCCGTGTGGCTTATATGATCGGCTGTCTCCAATGTTTACAACGCGACTACCAACGGGGGGGGAGTCAATTACTGATTATTCAGGATAACCCGGCTCAAGGTCTGCGAAAATTGGCGGTGGCTTTGGGGGCGATCGCTGTTTATTGGAATCAAGACGTTGAACCCCTCGCCAGACAACGCGATCGCTCTGTAGAAGAGTCTCTCACAGAGGTGGGGATTAAAGTTGAGACTTTCTGGGATCAGGTTTTGCATTCCCCAGAAGCCATTTTTACCGGGTCTAAGGAACCCTATAAGGTTTATACTCCCTATTGGCGCAAATGGATTCAGCAGTCGAAACCAGAACCCTGTGATACCCTAAAATCTAGGGGGCTGACAGAGGCTCAGGAAAAGGCGGCTCTGGAGGCGGGAGCGATCGCTTTACCCACCGCTAAGGATTTGGGATTTATCTGGTCGGAACCTTTTATCCTAGAACCCGGAGAAACGGCCGCGAGCGATCGCTTGCAACTCTTCTGCGATCAAGCCATTTATGAGTATGACGAAGGGCGGAATTTCCCCGCTATTGATGGCACTTCTCTGTTGAGTCCGGCTTTGAGATTTGGGGCGATCGGTATCCGTACCTTATGGCAAAAAACCCAAGAAATTATGGCTTTAACTCGCAGTGACGAAGCCCGCCACCATATTCAAACTTGGCAGCAGGAAATCGCTTGGCGGGAGTTTTATCAACAGGCTTTATATCACTTCCCCGCCTTAGCCACGGGAGCATTTCGTCAGCCTTTTGACCGTTTTCCTTGGTCAGATAATCAAGAACATTTCCAGGCGTGGTGTCAAGGACGCACCGGATATCCTATTGTTGATGCCGCTATGCGTCAACTCAATGAAACCGGATGGATGCACAACCGTTGTCGCATGATTGTCGCCAGTTTTTTGACCAAGGATTTAATCATCAATTGGCAATGGGGAGAAAAGTATTTTATGCAAAGACTTATTGATGGGGATTTAGCCTCAAATAATGGTGGGTGGCAGTGGAGTTCCTCCAGTGGGATGGACCCTAAGCCTTTGCGGATTTTTAACCCCGCTTCCCAAGCTCAAAAATATGACCCGGAAGCTGAATATATCCGCCAGTGGTTGCCAGAATTGCGGAATTTGGACACCGCCCACCTCGTGACTGGCAAAATTTCCAGTAGCGATCGACAAGCCTGTGGCTACCCACAGCCCATTGTAGACCACAATCGACAACAAAAATTGTTTAAGTCGATTTATTCCCAATTAAAGGCTTGACAAATTCCCCCAACTATGGCAGGATATTAAATTGTGCCAAACAAATACACCCACTCATGCGGAACTGGCGGAATTGGTAGACGCGCTAGATTCAGGTTCTAGTGTTCGCAAGGACTTCCGGGTTCAAGTCCCGGGTTCCGCATTTGGAAGGAAATGGGCTGGGGAAAGTTGGGCTGATATATGCCACTGTTAACCGTGTTGGCATTTGCACTCGTTTTACACTCACTCCCAATAATGCGATCGCTTTTGAGTGCATCAGTGTGATGGTAGAATGGGGGCTCAAGTTCCGGGTTCCGCATTGGGAAACAAACCCCGTTGGGCTGGGGGAAGTTGGGTTGCGCTGCGCTTCACCCAACCTACTAAAGCTAAGAGTCGGGGGCACAGGCTACCCGAAAACCGTAGTTGCTGTTGAGGTTGCCCGGGTCGAGCCTGTTGCGGTAGGCACAACGGCAGTTTACTGGATAGTAGTCCCACGAACCGCAGCGCAGCACTCGTTTTTCTTTGCTTACCAAAAACTTGACTAAATATTCAATAGGATTTTGATAACGATTATCGTTCCCAACATCCCACACACCACCATCCGAAGGCGCACCATTGTAGCTGTCGTGCCAGGGGTCAGCGCACCATTCCCAAACATTTCCGTGGATATCATACAAGCCAAAGGCGTTGGCGTGTTGAAACTGACCGACGGGGGTGGTTTGTTGGCGGCAGGCTCCCTTGAGTCCTGAGCTATAGGTGTAGTTGCCATTGTAGTTGGCGAGGTCGGTGGTCAGGGTATCACCGACGTGAAAGGGGCTAGTAGTTCCGGCGCGGGCTGCATATTCCCACTCCGCTTCACTGGGTAATCGGTAGGGTTTGCCAATTCTTTTCGAGAGGCGGGCGCACCACTCGATTACATCATACCATGAAACTTTTTCAACCGGAAGATTTAATCCTTTAAAATATGAGGGGTCTAGGCTCAAGTCCCGTTGGAGTTTGGGGAAACTAGCCACTTGTCGCCATTGTGCTTGGGTAACCGGATATTTCCCCATGAGGAAGGGTTTAATGGTGACTCGGTGTTGGGGTCTTTCATCATCAGAACTTCCAGCTTCACCACTCGGCGCACCCATAATAAAGGTTCCCCCCGGAATTAGCACCATCTCCAGGGTTACACCATTTCCCAGGTCTTCGATAATACATTCAGCCTGACCGCGACGGCAGTTAATTTCTTGTCCATTTGAATTTACCGTAACGATGTCAAATTTAAACTTCTGGATTACCGGTTGAAAAGTTTTATTGGGAGTCTGTTTAACAGTCGGTGGGATGACGGTTTGAGGAGTTGTTGGGTTGGTCGGTTTCCCATAATATCGCTGTAAATCTGCCCATACTTCGGCTACAGATTGATAGCGTTTTTTAAAGACTGTCTCAACCAAACGCTCTAAGATTTTGCCTAATTTATCACTCACCTGATTGCCATTTAAATAGTCACGCCACACCCATTCGGCTTCTAAGGAGTCATATAAATCGAACGGACTCACTTGGGTTAGCAGATATAAACAAGTCACCCCTAAACTATATAAATCACTCCCATATTGAGGTTTTCCCATAGCCTGTTCCGGGGCGCAATATTCCGCCGAACCGATAACCGTTCCCGTGACGCTAAGAGATGTGCGCCGCACCTGTTTAGCCGCCCCAAAATCCACTAGGACTAACTTGTTATCACTGGCGCGTCTAATGATGTTTTCGGGTTTAATATCCCGGTGAATTACTTGATTTTGGTGGACGAAATCCAAAACTGGCAATAAATCCTTGAGCAGCGAAATGATTTGATTTTCGGTAAAAGCGCCTTGATTATCTAACTCCTGTTCTAGGGTTTCCCCTTCGATAAACTCCTGAATTAAATATTGACGGTTATCAGCCGTAAAATAAGCCAAAAGTTCCGGGATTTGGGAATGTTTGCCGAGGAGTTCTAAACGTTGGGCTTCTTGGTCGAATAATTGGGCGGCTTTTTCTAGGGTAGCGGTTCCTTGCGCCTGGGGAAGGAATTGCTTAATCACGCAGGGAGGTTTAGAAGGTTTGAAGTCATCCACTGCCAGAAATGTGCGTCCGAACCCACCTTGTCCGAGGATGCTTTTAGCATAGTAGCGTTCTGCCAGTCGGAGTTGACTGCCACATTTTTGGCAAAACTGGGAACCGTCGGGGTTGATGTGGAGGCAGTCTGGGTTGAGACACTGGCTCATAATCAGGATGGTTATTGATACCTGATTCTACATTACCATAAATGCCGAAAATTAACCCGCTTTTTCACAGACACCTGATTTATCACGGCTGGCTGGGAAGTTGGGTTTCGCTGCGCTTCACCCAACCTACATCGTTGTTGTTTACACAAGGGCAATTTAAATTTAACATTTCTTTACACACAAATCCATATTTATGGTGTAAAATTGGGGAAATATAAAAAAAGCTCGCTGCGATCGCTCAAAAGGGTAAATGGCTAACAGGGTAAAGGGCAAAAAAACAAAAGCGCTAAGGGCTAAGAGTCGGGGGGGCACAGGCTACCCGAAAACCGCTGTTGTCGTAGAGGAGGTCCGGGTCGAACCAGTTGCGGTAGGCACAACGGCAGTATTCTGGATAGTCGTACCACGAACCGCCGCGCAGCACACGTCTTTCTTGGCTTCCCAAAAACTTGACTAAATATTCAATAGGTTTTTGATAACGATTATCGTTCCCAACATCCCACACACCACCATCCGAAGGCGCACCATTGTAGCTGTTGTGCCAGGGGTCAGCGCACCATTCCCAAACATTTCCGTGGATATCATACAAGCCAAAGGCGTTGGCGTGTTGAAACTGACCGACGGGGGTGGTTTGTTGGCGGTAGGCTCCCTTGAGTCCTGAGCTATAGGTGTAGTTGCCATTGTAGTTGGCGAGGTCGCTGGTCAGGGTATCACCGACGTGAAAGGGGCTAGTGGTTCCGGCGCGGGCTGCATATTCCCACTCGGCTTCACTGGGTAATCGGTAGGGTTTGCCGATTCTCTTCGAGAGGCGGGCGCACCACTCGATTACATCATACCATGAAACTCTTTCAACGGGAAGATTTAATCCTTTAAATCTTGAGGGGTCTAGGCTCAGGTCCCGTTGGAGTTTGGGGAAACTAGCCACTTGTCGCCATTGTGCTTGGGTAACCGGATATTTCCCCATGAGGAAGGGTTTAATGGTGACTCGGTGTTGGGGTCTTTCATCATCAGAACTTCCAGCTTCACCACTCGGCGCACCCATAATAAAGGTTCCCCCCGGAATTAGCACCATCTCCAGAATCAAACCATTTCCCAGGTCTTCGATAATACATTCAGCCTGACCGGGACGGCGGTTAATTTCTTGTCCCTTTGAATTTACCGTAACGATGTCAAATTCAAACTTCTGGGTTGCCGCTGGGGGAGTTGTATTGGTAATCTTTTTAACAGTCTTGGGAATGATGTTTTTAGGATTCTTTATGATAATCTGTTTCCCATAATATCGCTGTAAATCTGCCCACACTTCGGCTACAGATTGATAGCGTTTTTTAAAGACTGTCTCAACCAAACGCTCTAAGATTTTGCCTAATTTATCACTCACCTGATTGCCATTTAAATGCTCCCGCCACACCCATTTTGATTCTAAGGGGTCATATAAATCTGACGGACTGGCTTGGGTTAGCAGGTATAAACAAGTCACCCCTAAACTATATAAATCACTCCCATATTGAGGTTTTCCCATAGCTTGTTCCGGGGCGCAATATGCCGCCGAACCGATAACCGTTCCCGTGACGCTAAGAGATGTGCTATGCACCTGTTTAGCCGCTCCAAAATCCACTAGGACTAACTTGTTATCACTGGCTCGTCTAATGATGTTTTCGGGTTTAATATCCCGGTGAATCACTTGATGTTTGTGGACAAAATACAAAACTTTCAATAAATCCTTGAGCAGCGAAATGATTTGATTCTCGGTAAAAATTCCTTGATTGTCTAACTGCTGTTGTAGGGTGTCTCCTTCGATAAATTCCTGAACTAAATATTGACGGTTATCAGCGGTAAAATAAGCCAAAAGTTCCGGGATTTGGGAATGTTTGCCGAGGAGTTCTAAACGTTGGGCTTCTTGGTCGAATAATTGGGCGGCTTTTTCTAGGGTAGCGGTTCCTTGCGCCTGGGGAAGGAATTGTTTAATCACACAGGGAGGTTTAGAAGGTTTGAAGTCATCCACCGCCAGAAATGTGCGTCCGAACCCGCCTTGTCCGAGGATGCTTTTAGCATAGTAGCGTTCTACCAGTCGGAGTTTACTGCCACATTTTTGGCAAAACTGGCAACCTTCGGGGTTGATGTGGAGGCAGTCTGGGTTGAGACATTGGCTCATAATCAGGATGGTTATTGATACCTGATTCTACATTACCATAAATGCGGAAAATTAACCGGCTTTTTCACAGAAACCCGGTGGCTCACGGCTGGGGAAGTTGGGTTGCGCTGCGCTTTACCCAACCTACTAAAGCGCTACCCGAAAACCGACGTTGCTGAGGAGGTTGACCGGGATGTCCCCGTCGCGGTAGGCACAACGGCAGTGAGCGGGAATGTAGTACCACGAACCGCCGCGCAGCACTCGGCTTTCTGTTTTTCCCAAAAAGTTGACTAGGTATTCTACTAGGTTTTGATAACGATTATCATTGCCATAATCCCACACACCACCATCCGAAGGCGCACCATTGTAGCTGTCGTGCCAGGGGTCAGCGCACCATTCCCAAACATTTCCGTGGATATCATACAAGCCAAAGGCGTTGGCGTGTTGAAACTGACCGACGGGGGTGGTTTGTTGGCGGTAGGCTCCCTTGAGTCCTGAGCTATAGGTGTAGTTGCCATTGTAGTTGGCGAGGTCGCTGGTCAGGGTATCACCGACGTGAAAGGGGCTAGTAGTTCCGGCGCGGGCTGCATATTCCCACTCCGCTTCACTGGGTAATCGGTAGGGTTTGCCAATTCTTTTCGAGAGGCGGGCGCACCACTCGATTATATCATACCATGAAACCGATTCAACGGGAAGATTTAATCCGGCAAATTTGGAGGGGTTATAGTTGAGGTCTCGTTGGAGTTTGGGGAAACTAGCCACTTGTCGCCATTGTGCTTGGGTAACCGGATATTTCCCCATGAGGAAGGGTTTAATGGTGACTCGGTGTTGGGGTCTTTCAGCATTATAACTTCCCGCTTCACCACTCGGCGCACCCATAATAAAGGTTCCCCCAGGAATTTTTACCATCTCCAGAGTCACCCCATTTCCCAGGTCTTCGATAATACATTCAGCCTGACCGCGACGGCGGTTAATTTCTTGTCCCTTTGAATTGACCGTAAGGATGTCAAATTTAAACTTCTGGATTACCGGTTGAAAAGTTTTATTGGGAGTCTGTTTAACAGTCGGTGGGATGACGGTTTGAGGAGTTGTTGGGTTGGTCGGTTTCCCATAATATCGCTGTAAATCTGCCCATACTTCGGCTACAGATTGATAGCGTTTTTTAAAGACTGTCTCAACCAAACGCTCTAAGATTTTGCCTAATTTATCACTCACCTGATTGCCATTTAAATAGTCACGCCACACCCATTCGGCTTCTAAGGAGTCATATAAATCGAACGGACTCACTTGGGTTAGCAGATATAAACAAGTCACCCCTAAACTATATAAATCACTCCCATATTGAGGTTTTCCCATAGCCTGTTCCGGGGCGCAATATTCCGCCGAACCGATAACCGTTCCCGTGACGCTAAGAGATGTGCGCCGCACCTGTTTAGCCGCCCCAAAATCCACTAGGACTAACTTGTTATCACTGGCTCGTCTAATGATGTTTTCCGGTTTAATATCCCGGTGAATCACTTTATGTTTGTGGACAAAATACAAAACTTTCAATAAATCCTTGAGCAGGGAACTGATTTGATTTTCGCTAAAAGTCCCTTGATTATCTAACTCTTGTTGTAGGGTGTCTCCTTTGATAAATTCCTGAATTAAATATTGACGGCTATCAGCGGTAAAATAAGCCAAAAGTTCCGGGATTTGCGGATGTTTGCCGAGGAGTTCTAAACGTTGGGCTTCTTGGTCGAATAATTGGGCGGCTTTTTGCAGGGTAGCGGTTCCTTGCGCCTGGGGAAGGAATTGTTTAATCACGCAGGGAGGTTTAGAAGGTTTGAAGTCATCCACTGCCAGAAATGTGCGTCCGAACCCGCCTTGTCCGAGGATGCTTTTAGCATAGTAGCGTTCTGCCAGTCGGAGTTTACTGCCACATTTTTGGCAAAACTGGGAACCTTCGGGGTTGATGTGGAGGCAGTCTGGGTTGAGACACTGGCTCATAATCAGGATGGTTATTGATACCTGATTGTACGTTACCATAAATGCGGAAAATTAACCGGCTTTTTCACAGACACCTGATTTATCACGGCTGGCTGGGAAGTTGGGTTTCGCTGCGCTTCACCCAACCTACAATGGTACACTGGGGAAGTTGGGTTTCGCTGCGCTTCACCCAACCTACAATGGTACACTGGGGAAGTTGGGTTTCGCTGCGCTTCACCCAACCTACAATGGGGAAGTTGGGTTTCGCTGCGCTTCACCTCACCTACATACTCGCCTAACCTACATACCTCGGAAAGTTGGGTTTCGCTGCGCTTCACCCAACCTACATATTCACACAACCTACAATGGGAATGGACAATTGACGACTAATTGGCGATAATCTAGTGGTGAACATTAATCCTCTGCTGGGAAAAAGGCTTTGTTATGCTTACCCTTGAAACTTTATTTGATGAAGGGTTTTATTTGGCACAAAATCAGGACGTTCAAGATGCGATCGCTAACGGGGTTTTTCAGACCGCCTTTGAGCATTTTTCTCGCTATGGACAATTTGAAGGACGAACACCTAACCCGATTTTTGATGGGGAATTTTATCTGGCACAAAATCCCGATATTCAGTCGGAAGTAGAGGCGGGAATTACCACTGCAGCGGCTCATTTTGTTAATATTGGACAAACGGACAACCTCAGCCCTAATCCCTTTTTTGACCCGGTTTTTTATCTACAACAAAATCCTTCAGTCGCTCAGGGAGTAGCTAACGGGGAATTTACGGCATTTGAGCATTTTTTCAAAATCGGACAATTTCAGGGGTTGGACCCTAGCGAGTCCTTTGATACGGAGTTTTATCGCGATCGCAATTTTGATGCTGTTCAGGGTATAGAAGAAGAGATAATTGGCAGCCTTTTTGAGCATTTTTTTCGGTTTGGTTCGCCGTTGGGGAGGTTGGGCGCACCCCCACAGTTCGGCGATGACCTCAGTAATGCGATCGCTTTAGATACTCTCTTGGGAAGTCGGACTATAGTTAACTCGGTTACGGATGATAACCCGGTCAATATTTATGAATTTATCATTCCCAATAATGGCAGTGAGTTTAGCCTATTTCTGCACGGTTTAAAAGCGGATGCTAATGTGGATTTAATCCAAGATTTTCATCAAAATCAAGCGGTTCAACCTGATGATATTATCGCCTCTTCAAATAACCCGGCTTTGGCTACAGAATCTATTGAGATTGACCTATTGCGACGGGGAACCTACTTTGTGCGGGTTTCTCAGTTTCAAGGGGAAACTATTTATGCCTTGGAATTGTCAGCCATTCCCCTGGATATTTGAACCCCATGGCTAACTGATAATTGTTAATTATTAATTGTCTGGGAAGCCCGCAGTTGACCGCAGGCGGCATCAGCATCTAAACCGCGAGAATAGCGAACGCTGACTGCTACCCGTCGCTGTTCCAATTCCTTGACAAAATCCTGTATTTGTGAGGGACTAGGGCGCTGATAATCCACCTCATTAATGGGGTTATAGGGAATCAGATTAACATGACTTTGAAAGCCCCGCATAAGGCTGGCTAATTCCGTGGCGTGGGTGGGTAAATCATTAACTCCAGATAACATCACATACTCAAAACTTACCCGCCGCCCGGTCAATTTCACATAATCTCGACATTCAGAGATGAGGGATTCTAGGGGATAGGTTTTGGCGCTGGGAATCAGTTGTTCTCGGAGAGTTTGATTAGAAGCGTGTAAACTAACAGCCAGGGTAATTTGTAGCTGATATTCGGCTAATTGGCGGATGCGGTTGGGAATGCCTACGGTGGAAAGAGTAATCATTCGCTGTCCGATACCAATATCTCTATTTAAGCAGGTAATAGCAGCGATCGCATTTTGAGTATTAAGTAAAGGTTCCCCCATACCCATAAAGACAATATGGCTGACACGGCGTTGGAAGTCTTCCTGAACCGTGAGAACTTGATCTACAATTTCATGGGTTTCCAAGTTACGGAAAAACCCCCCCTTTCCGGTCGCGCAAAAATCGCAAGCCATGGGACACCCCACCTGAGAAGAAACACAAACCGTTAAGCGGTCATGGGTAGGAATGCCGACAGTTTCAATAATTTGACCATCGGATAATTTCAGCAAATACTTAATCGTGCCATCACTAGCAACCGCGCGATAATGAATAGTTGAACGACCAACGGGTATGGTGGCTAATTGCGATCGCCACTGTTTCGGAAACACAGTTATTTCCTCAAGGGATTTAGCCCCTTTCTGATAAATCCACTGATATAATTGCTTTCCCCGATAAGCTGGTTGTCCCTGTTGCTGAACCCAATCAGTAAGTTCAGGTAAAGATGTCCCCAGTAAAGGTTTAAAAGCTGGTTCAACTGCGATCATAAATAGCTACCCTGTGCTTAAAAATTAATCCGCTGATTGTGGCTTTTTAGTTAACAGAAATTCCCGTAACTGACTGAGATTAACCGTTTGTCCTAAATTGAGAGGTAACACAGAAACACCTTCTAAGCGAGACTGTACCCAACCCTCTCCCCAATACCATTCATGAAAGCCATCAATCCCCCCACTGAGGAGAAACCGCAAACAGTTAGACTCAGCCACATCAACATAATGTTTAATTGTCACCGGACCCAGTGAACTGGTGAACTTGAGACCCACATTAAACTGTTGGGGGAGTCCTGATGAAAATTGCACAGGCCACAACCACTGTTGAACGTGGTGGGGATACAACAGACTTTCGCGAATAGTCGCCTCGGAGGCATCTACCTCAATCCTTAGACTGCTTTTTTGAAAACTACCCAGCATAAGTCACCATGATCAAACCAGTTAGCGATCGCACTTATCGGATCACAAACGACTCCCCATTATAGCAGTTCTAGTAGGGTGCGTCAGAACCCGAAAATGGCAATCATCACCGCCAATCTACCCAACTGACGCACCTCACACCTGGTAGCTTGTCGGGTGCATAATCATGAGTAAACCCGCCTCGCCCTTCCGGCTATCAGGGAACAGGGACAGGCAGGAACTAAATGGATAATGGATTATGGATAATTGTAAGTTGTAAATTGTAAATTGTCAATCATCAACTTTCCGAAAACTATGGCTGATCAACTGATACGTGCTACAGCCGCCGACGGCGGTATTCGCGCTGTGGGGGTAATTACCACTCGTCTAACCGAGGAAGCGAGAAAACGGCATAAACTATCCTATGTAGCCACAGCAGCCCTAGGACGGACAATGGCAGGGGGTCTGTTGCTGGTTTCTAATATGAAGCGTCCCGAGTCACGGATAAATATTCAAATTCAAGGGGACGGACCTTTAGGAGGTATTGTAGTCGATGCGGGGCTCGATGGCACTGTGCGGGGTTATGTTGGCAACCCAGAAATCGAGTTAGCGCCTAATGCTTGTGATAAACTAGACGTAGGCGGCGCAGTGGGTAAAAATGGTTATGTTTATGTAGTGCGGGATGTTGGCTATGGTTATCCTTACTCCAGTACAGTGCAACTGGTGTCAGGAGAAATCGGCGACGACCTGACTCATTATCTGGTATCATCAGAACAAACCCCATCAGCCTTAGTGTTAGGGGTATTTGTGGATAAAGAAGGGGTACAGGCTGCTGGAGGGCTGTTATTGCAGATCCTCCCCAAAGCCGCCACTGATTTAGCACTGATAGAGTTATTAGAATCGAGAATTGGTGCTTTATCTGGTTTTACCCCTCTGTTGCGCGCCAGTCAAACTCTCCCCCATATTTTTGAGCAATTGCTAGGAGATTTGGGGTTAAATGTTCTGCCGGAAACCCAATTGCTACAGTTTCATTGTGGCTGTTCTTTTGAACGGGTTTTAGGTGGTCTCAAGATGTTTGGACAAGCTGAACTGCGAGATATGATTCAAAAGGATAGCGGCGCAGAGGCTAAATGTGAATTTTGTGGCCAGACTTATCAGGCCACTACGGAAGATCTGCATGAGTTGATCCGAGACTTGAACCAGGATCACGATCAGTTGTCCGAAAAGATTGGCAGGGTTTTATAGAAAACTTCCCTAGGGGATTAGAAGCGAAGGCTAAAATACAACCTGTTCAGAAATCATCTGATCACCTCTCAAAGTCCCTCTCCGTCTCTGGGAGAGGGATTAGGGTGAGGGTAATGTATTAAGCGACTGGTGAACAAGCTGTAATTCCCTAGGTGGGGTGATTGCGATCGCTTTCCTAACAGTGCTATAAGAATCAAGCAGCACCTTACTTTTTCCCCGTGGATAGTTGGTAGGGGGTGAATGCAGCGTGAGGATGGCTTAACCTATGATTGACAGGAAACCGAAACAAAACCGTTGGCTGGAATTGCGTTCCCCAAAAGTGGCGACACCACCAGCGATATCTGACAGAGTAGGGTCGCCACCAAAATTGGTGCGGGGAAGTTCTGAACAAATACAGCCTGAACGTAAAAGCCGTAAAGAACGGTTAAAAGAACTGCGGATGCTGTTAGAATCGGAAACGATCAAAAGGCAACCCTCACCACCGCCAGAACCGGAAATCAAGCCAGAACCTACTGTATCATCAACTTTGGTGACAGTGGTTCCCCCAACTGTTGAACCGGAAACGCCTTCACCAAAGAGAAATAACCCCATTATGGCATCTCTACCCTTGTTGGGGTTGCTGTTGGTGTTGGCGACTCCCCCAGGGGTGGCTTATGTGGCTAGTACGTTACTGTTGCGATCGCCTGCTTTACCTAACTGTCCTAAGATTTTTTGGCCACTGGCTTCGGCATCTCTGCGTCTGTACTGCGCTGAAATGGCTGCCAGTAAAAACACTTTAGATGATTTCCTCCTAGCCTTTGAGTTGGTGAGTGTCCTGCCAGAAGACCATCCCCTCCGCCCGGAAATTAACCGCCACATTGACCAATGGTCGATGGGTATTATGAATTTGGCAGAGTCTCAGTTTCAAGCCGGAGAATTATCTGAGGCAATTCGGATAGCGAAAAAGATTCCCCCGCAAACTTCCGCATCAGCTAGTGTAGAACAGCAGATTAAACAGTGGCAAGAAATTTGGAAAAAGGCTGAGGGTATTTACGGCAAGGTTGAAGATTTGATGCGCCGAGAAGAGTTGAATTTGGCATTTAGGGAAGCTACCCAGTTATTGAATGTGGGGAATAATTACTGGGAAACGGTGCGATATCAGAAATTAACGGATTTGCTACAGATAGCCAGGGAAGATAGTCGGAAATTGGCAGAAGCCCGAAGTTTGGGGAATCAAGGGGGGGTTAATAACCTATTACTGGCAATTAAAAAGCTAGAGGAAATTTCTGATCAGAGCTATTTGCAAGAGCCGGCGAAAAAAGAAGTTTCGGCTTTGAGTAAGTCGATTATGACTATAGCGGAAGATATCCTGAATCAGGGTCAATGGCAAGAAGCGATCGCTACGGTGAATAAAATTCCCAGCAGTGCTAACCTGACGGAGGAGGTTAAGGATTTTATCGTTTTAGCCCGCGCCCATGTTCCGGCGCTGCTGGATACCCCAGAAGGACTCACAGATGCGATCGCTCAAGCGGGTACTATTGAACGTAATCGGCCGTTATACTGGAAGGCACAACAATATATTCGGGGCTGGCAGCAGGAAATTGCTGATCTGACAATTCTCAATGAGGCGGAAAGATTAGCCCGTAGCCAAACTATACCGGATTTAAGGGCGGCGATCGCTAAATTACAACTAATCCCGGTTTCTCATTCCCGTGGTAGTGAAGCCCGGAAAAATATTAGCCAATGGAATCGGAAAATTGAGGAAATCGAAGATAGACCATTATTGGATATGGCGGAACAGTTGGCGAGTTTTGGGGATGTTGATTCTCTCAAGGCGGCGGTAGAAAGGGCTTCTCAAATTGGTCGCGGTCGGGCATTATATGATGAGGCTCAAGAACAGATTAAAGAGTGGCGTGTCAGAAGTGAGCGCCTAGAGTTTCAACCGGTTCTCGACCGCGCTCAAGAATTAGCCGCCCAGGGTGATTTTGCTAATGCTATTGCTGTGGCTGAACAAATTAGACCCGGTTTATTGATGTACGAAAAAGCCAGGGCTGATATTAACCAATGGCGATCGCAATTGCAGGATATCCAGAATTTACAAAATGCCGAAACTTCTGCCATTCCTGGCACTATAGATGGGTTAATTCGTGGCATTCAATTAGCCGACCGAGTTTCTCCTTCTAGTTCGTGGCGTTGGCGTGCAGATCAGCTCATTAATGATTGGAGTCAAACCTTATTTACTCGCGGATTAGATCAGGCGATTTATGATATACCTGGGGCTATAGAAACCCTAAAAATGATTCCCCCAGGTAGTACCGTTTATAATTCCGCTCAAGCTCAAATTTCCGATTGGCAATCTTGGTTAAACCCACCGACTCCGGTTCCCAATCAACAGCCTACTCCGCCTAGGTCAGTATCTCCCAATATTGAATTTGAGCAGCCACCCGATCTAAACAAACCAATTAGATGGGATAACTCCATTGATGACCCTCAACCACGCCTTTAAAAAATTCGCCCAAAAATTAACCACAATTGGGGTTGATTGACCTTATAATTGGGAGCAAAAGAACTACAGGCATGACTTACTGGGACAAACCATTACCCCATAAAATCCTAACCCCCGCCGAACTACTCCAGCTTTATGCTAGTGGTAAACGAGGGTTCATCGGCGTAGACCTACAAGAGGTAAACCTCGAAGGAGCCAATTTAAAAGAATTACTCCTCTGGCAGGCTAACCTCAAATCCATTAATCTCCGTCGCGCTAATCTTAGCAACACCCATCTATTTGCTAACCTCTGTAAAGCTAATTTGTCCGACACCGATTTAAGCAATGCTAAACTACTTTATTCTGACCTGAGAGAAGCCAACTTGACCAGAGCTAAATTGTTCAAAACCAATCTCAAAGGGGCAGATTTACGCGGCGCAAATTTAAGCTACGCTAAACTAGCATACGCTGACTTAACCGAAGCAGATTTACGCGGCGCAAACTTCTATAATTCCGTTCTATTTTCAGTCACCATAAATCGCGCTCATATTGAAGATGTTGATTGGAGTAAAACTACTTTAGTTAAAACCAATCTCCGGGATGCACTATAATTCAATTAGCTTCTGTCTCTGTCTCCCCCCAAGGAAGTGAGTCAGTTACATGAGTCACCGCTCACCATAGACCTCATAACTTTCTCGTCCCCACTCAAGACTGGTACATCAGCTAACTCAGAAAACCGATATTTAACCCATATTCAACGGAATTGTCGTTGATATCTCTGTAAAGCTAAAATACCAGTTATAGTAGTTACTCAATAATTATGGCTTCCATTGCTCGCAAAAACCTCATCGAAGATATTCCCCGCTTCCTAGCGGCTCAGGCTGGGATTATGTTTGCGGTGAGTTTAGTTACCATTCAAAATGGTATTCTTAACGGGTTTGTGCAATCCTCATCCCTGCTTATTGATAAATCTAGCGCCGATATTTGGATTACCTCCGAAGACATGGTGCATCTCAATCTCACCATGCCACTAGCCCTAGAACAACTTACCAAAGCCCAAAACGTTCCCGGGGTAGAACTAGCAGAACCTCTAATTTTTCAAAGTGCGCGTTGGCGCGATCCGACTGGTCAAATTCAAGCTATTAATTTAGTCGGTTCTAACCCTGACGGGAAACTGTTTGCTCCCTGGAATATTATTGAGGGAGATTTGGAATATCTCAAACAACCATATCGGGTAATAGTAGATGAGAGTAATTTAAACTCCCTACAGGTTAGCGGCGTGGGAGATACGGTTACTATTTCTGGCTTAGAAGCCAAGATTGTCGGATTAACTCAAGGGACTCAACCCATTGTTAATAGTATTTTCGTCTTTGCTTCCCTGAAAAATGCTAACGCCTATGTTAGCGTACCTCTACAAACTCAGACCCGATGCACTTTTGAGAATGGCAATCTTAACTGTGTTAATGTTTTTGATGATTCTGGCGATCGCCAAACCCAAACGGATATTTCTCCTGAACCTAGACCCCTAACATTAACCGACCCCATTACTTATATTTTAGTGAAAGCTAAACCCAATCAAGACTTACAGGAACTACAAGCGGCATTAGAAGCTACTCTCCCCAATACACGCGCTTATACCAGAGAAGAAATCGCCGAAAAAATCCAAGAATACTGGCAAAAACGCACCGGAGTGGGTTTCGTTTTGAGTTTAGGGGCTGTGGTCGGAATTTTGGTCGGTATGATTGTGGTAGCTCAAATTCTTTATGCTTCCGTCGCTGACCATATCAAAGAATTTGGTACTCTCAAGGCTATGGGCGCTCCCGATCGCCTGCTTTATTCTGTGATTTTAGAACAGGCTTTTTGGATGGCTGTTCTCGGCTATATCCCCGGAATGGCTCTCTGTTTAGGTGTCGCTAGTTGGGCTTCTGCTACCCAAGGTATTTTGATTTTGATTACCCCGGCTTCTGCTGTAGGGGTGTTTTTCTTAACTTTAGTAATGTGTGGCGGTTCAGCTTTCTTTGCTATCCAAAAAGTCACTCGCGTAGACCCTGCGATCGTCTTTAAGGCTTGAAAATTTCTATATAAAAAGGTTGACAGATACAAGAAAATTATGCTATTTTGGTAAGAAACCGGGTTTCTCAATATCAAGTAGCGATCGCATTCCCGGTGACTCAAAGAAACCCGGTTTTTAGTTAGGCGATCGCATTGTGGGAAGAAGAAGGCGATCGCTCCAAGATTTGTTAAACTATAGGTATAATTATAATTAATGTTCCCGGTTGATTCACGGCTAATGCAAAAAACTCGACAGTTAACTGCAATTATTGAGAGAGAAGGCGACGGATATTTTTCTTTGTGTCCCGAACTCGATCTGGCGAGTCAAGGTGACACGGTGGAAGAAGCGCGATCGAATTTAATGGAAGCGATCGAACTTTTTTTGGAGATGGCTGATGCTTCGGAAATTGAACGTCGTTTCAATAATAATGAGGTTTTCGTTGAGTCGATGGAGATTACAGTTGGGTAAGTTGAGGGTTTTATCGGCGAAGGAAGTGTGCAGAATTTTAGAAGAACAGGGTTTCGTCGAGTTAAGGGTGCGTGGCAGTCATATTATCATGCAACGGCGGGAAGCCGAATCAACAATAACCATTCCCGTTCCCAATTATAAAGAATTAAAAATTGGAACTTTGCGATCGATTATTCGACAGTCCGGTTTGTCTCGTTCTTTATTTGAGATTGATGAATGAACCGGACGTTATATAAGAAGCCTGGTTGATAAATTGTGCGATCGCTTTTTCGAGAAACCAGAAACCGGGTGTATCTAAAAATCTACTTAGCTCTAAATTGAAAGTTTTTGGTATTTCCCAGAAAGTCACTGCCACAGTAGGTTCTAACTTTTCCTTTATAATTTCCACGATTGAAATACCTGTTGGGAATATATAAATTAAAATTAGTGTACACGCTGTATTGATATGTAGGACGAAAAGTTGCACTGGTTGACAACTGATTATCCCTGGTTTGATACCCTCGAATCGTGCTTCTTACCTTCCGCCCATTTTGATGATAGAAATAAGTAATAGCTCGACAATTACTATTTTTCAGGTGAGCCGTCTTAAAATCAATAACTATTCTCATGTTTCGACCAGACGACCTTCTGACATTATGGTAAACGTTTAGATTGGTTATTCTCACTCTAGGCTGACTTTCCCAAGCGTAAAAACCCAAAAAAGCCGTAATTGCAAAACCAACAATAACTGAAAAAATTAACCTATTTTTATCGGCTAATTTTGTCCGTTGATGTTTGGCAAACGCTGCGATGATTCTGCGGCTCAGTTCTTGTTCATCATTCATCGAAAACCTCATCCTTTTTTCGTGACAACTCTGCTTTAATTTTTTCTCCGATTTCCTTTTTTTGTTCAGGACTTAATTCTTGATTTTGGTCTTTGTTGGAAACATTAATCCGTGATTTTTTAATCGCTTCTATGGAGCCTAGGAAGTCCGGTAATTCAATTTGGTTTCTCCCCTGTCTAGCCACTCTCATTGCAGCATCAATCACCGCATTTTTGATATCGCGACCACATACATCATCAACTTTAGCCAGTTCTGCTACTGACACATTTTCTGCTTTTGGCATTTTGGCGGGAAGATGTTTCGCCCAGATTTTTTGACGACAAATTTCGTCAGGCATGGGAAAATTTACATGACGGACTCTGGTTTCAAAGGCTTTATCATAGTTTTGCACCAAATTAGTCGAAAAAATGACAACTCCCCGAAATCTTTCCAAGCAGATTAGTAACTGACTTCGCATTGAGTTAATGGCTTGTTCTGAGCCTTGATTAACGCTAGTGAGTCGTTTAGACAGTAAAGAATCAGCTTCATCGATAAACAGCAAGGCTTTTTCTCGCTCTGCTGCCATGAAAATTGCCTCAACATTTTTCGGCCCTTCCCCGTGATACATACTCTCAATTTGAGCGTAACTGGCGACCAAAATAGGGCGGTTGATTTTAGAGGCGATCGCGTGTGCCGCTAAAGTTTTACCCGTTCCTGGCTTCCCATGAAAATTGAGAGCAGTACGCGGAAAAGGTTCAATTTCTCGCAAACCCCAATCATCAAAAACTTTGGACTCTAACTCAATTAAGTCAACGGCCAAAAGTAGGTCATTTTCTACTTCTTTGGTGACCACTAATTGTTCAAAAGTAAATAAAGGCTGGGTGGGTTGATATTTTTTAGCCCGATCTTCAGGGGACAAATCATAGGGAGATTTATTTGCCGTTGGTTCGCTAGATCCGATAGATGGTTTTTGACCGTTTTTCTGGATTTCCAATTCAGTCCCCACAGTAATCTGAATATTCTCAAAACCAGTTTCATCTAATAGCTTGCTAACTGCATTCGTTAGTCTGCTTCGACAAAGAACAGCAACATCTTCAGGAATTTGGTCAGGGATCCCATATATAATCAGGGAAGGTACTTTTTTCATTAGCTAAACTAATTTACTAAAATCAGCAATGTTAAGCAAGCAAAGTAAACAGTTACCTATATTTTTTGAAATACAGATTATAAAAAATTGAAAAATCACAATATGACCCCATGCACAGTACACCTTATTTCGCGATTTTAAGAAAACAGATTGCGGAGATTAGATTCTATTTGAATGTTTGGGTTTAGTATAAATCCCAAACAGCAACTTCTTTTCTGCCGTAACTATGAGCTTGTTGTATTGTAGAATCAACAGCATCAGCCTCAATAACTCTAACGGCACCAAGTTCGTTGGTTTGTTTGTTAAAACCTGCTTGCACAATATTGTAGTCTCCATTGGATAATTTTTTTGCTATAGTAACAGCTATTTCGCCTGAATTAGAGCGATTACGAAAAGCGACGTACTTGCTAAACCAACTGATCACTTGATCCAGCGTTAGAAGAATAAACGTAACGGTTACATAAGTTGTTGCTGAAACTATTGCCCATACAGCAGCCCAAGTTAAAACGCTTACAGGGTCCATGTTGATCTCCTTACAATACAAGAATTAAATCTTTGTCACCAAAATAGTCGTGCAACTCTTCATCTAATTTCCTGGCGACCAATTGGCGACCATAGGGTTTACCGAATGAGTCACAAACTAAGTCATTATTTTCGTCCAAAAACATTTGGATGATATGATAGCCTTGGGGGTGAGGTTTACGCATGATAGCTCCTTTGTTGACTCTAGGATCGCTGGGTCGATCGCTTACAAAATACTTAATAGCATCCTCATAGGTAATCAAGGGGATAACTTCCGGTATTTTAATAAGATCGCGCCACCAGTCGTTAAATTTTGAAAACGCACTTAAATCCAGTTGATATTCGGGTGCGCTTTTGCCTTTAAGTTTGACGAAAAATAAATTCCTATTGCCGAAATTTTTTGCTAATTCTCGGTCTAACTGTTTGGTCACTAATTGGCGGCCATAGGGCGTTCCATCTGGGCGACAGATAAGCTGATTATTTCGATCTAAAAAGACCTGTGCTATCAGTTCACCTTCTGAGTGATACTCTCGGATAATAAGTCCTTGCTTGACTCTATAATCAGCGGGTATATCACTATTGAAATAGCTGATAACCTCTTGGAAAGTTATGATGGTTTGAACCTCTGGCAGTCCCAAAAGGCGAGGAGACAATTTCTTGAACTGAGTAAGTATTCGTTCTTCCTCTTGGTGACTGATGGTTTCATCTTTCCCAGAGGAATCTTGACAAAGCCAGTTAAAAATCATCGCATGGGTTTTCCTTTGTATCAAAAAGATTAACAATGTATAACTAACCGTATATCACTATCTTGACACAAAAAATATGAATTAACAATAATAAATCTGGTTAATTTAGTATAAAAAAATAATTGAGGCTCAGGTGCAACTTTTGTGCAAAAAGTCTAATTTAGTTCACAAAAGGAGAAAATAGTGTACTATGGTATAATTTGATAACAGTACCCCCGTTGACCTATGGACGTTCAAGAAGTCTTACAATGGACCGATCGCCTGGTGTTCTCGAAAACAGGTAAACATCTTGACTCCCTCCAGAAAGCCGTTTTAGAAGGAACTTGGGAACGAAAAAAATACCCGGAAATTGCTAGAACTTGCAATCGCAGTCACGAACGCATCAAGCAAGTGGCAAGGGAGTTATGGCAATTGATATCGGCTGAGTTGGGAGAAGATGTCAGACAGTCTAACTTTAGGGCGACAATGGAACAGATGAAGTTCTCTAACATCTCAAATTTTGGTTCTGACTATGTACAAATTGTGGGCGATATCAATATCTGTAGCGGATTATACAACCACCCCCCCAACACCCAAAACCGATCGCAACCTGCCGCCACCACCGAATATCAACGCCACCACGACCTCAGCGAAGCCCCAGAAATACATCCCCTCTACAGCAGAACCCACGAACTCGATACCCTCAAACAATGGATACTCGCCGAACATCATCGCATCATCGCCATTACCGGGCTGTCTGGTATCGGTAAAACCAGCCTCGCTAGACAACTCGTGGAAGACATCAAAGAAAACTTCGATCGCATTATATGGCGATCGCATCGAAAATACCCCAACCTCAACGCACTTAAAAGCGACTTACTTCAGTTTATCGACACCACTACACCTAGCCATAATTCCATCTTAGATTACTTGCGATCGCATCGTTGTTTAATCATCCTCGACGACTTCCAAGAAACCCTCACCCCCGGCGAATTTGTCGGAACTTACCGCCCAGAATATGACCGTTATGGTCAATTCATTTACGAAATAGGGCGATCGCCTCATCAAAGTTGTTTCCTTGTCCTCAGTTGGGAACAGCCTACCGAAATTGCCACCATGGAAACCGAAAACCGCCACGGAAAAACCCTGTATTTACAAGGTTTCTCAGCATCTGCAACCGAAATTTTAGCGACCCACAACCTCCAAGATACAGAACACTGGATAGAACTAATCCAGCTTTATGGCGGTAACCCCTTATGGTTAAATATAATAGCAGCCACTATTTTCGATTTATTTAACGGTAGCGTCTCCCAATTCCTATCTTATCCTAGCTTCTTTTTGGGAGATATTGAACCTATATTAAACCAACATTATCTCCGATTATCGTCACCCGAAAAATTAGTTATGCTGGGCTTGGCTAATCAAAACGGTATCACTGAAATTGCCGATAAACTAGCAGAAAATCTGTCCGAATCTGACTATTTAAAAGCCGTACAATCTCTGAAAAGACGCAGTTTAATTGAAACTAAAATCGAAAATTATGTCTCGGTTTTGACACTGACACCCCCGATTAAAGAATATTTTAAAACCGTGGGGGTCAGCACTGCGAGTTTTACCCTCAATTAGTCTGAGAATTAGCCGCCGCTGGGTAATGGTCGTTATAGCTTTCCTGATTAAAGAAATATAACGTGCGGATAGGATAGGGGATATTAATATCAGCCTCATCACAAGCCTGTTTAAGATCTATCATAACCTGCGTTGTCACCCGTCGTACCTGTTTCCGTTCCGGGAAAGTCCAATAGCGAACCATGAGGTCAATAGAACTGTCTCCAAAACCCACTACATCGACTTCTACTTCTGGTTCTGACAAGACACCCTCGACGGTTTTGGTGGCGTTTAATAGGGTTTCTACAGCCATTGGTAAGGGGGTATTATAGTCTACTCCAATGGCTAAATCAGTGCGACGATGACTTTCGGCTGTCTTGACCTGTACGGGACTGGTAAACAGTATCGAATTAGGAATTACCACCCTTTCCCCGTGATAGGTTAGCATTTGGGTAGACCGAATGGAAATATTTTCGATAGTCCCTTCGTAATCCTCTACAACTATCTGATCACCAATTTGGAAAGGTTCTTGTAACAGTAATAAAATCCCGGCTAAGAAATTTTTAAATATATCCTGAAAGGCAAAACCAATGGCTACGGAACTAAGTCCTAATAAACCGATAATATCCCCTAGGCGGAGGTCAGGGAAAGCAATTACACAGGCGATAATTACTCCTCCCGCCCAAGTCAATACATAACCTGTGTGAATCAGCAGAACTTGTAAAGATGTACTGCGGACAAATCTCGGTGCTGTGGAGTTTAAGAATTGTCTAACAAAATTGGCGGCGAACCGAGTTATTAACAATACGATTATGGCAAGAATTAAGGCTGGGATTACTTGGATAGCTGAACCTACTAAACTTAATAGGCTAGACTGAATTTCTTGGACTAAGGCATTCATAAAGATTGAGTAGTAATAGGATTTATCCCGATTTTGAACAGGGGAATAATTGCTGTTAGCTGGATATGTGAGCCAATAGCTAAAAACCTATAATATCATAACCCTTGGGGTGGGATTGTGGCTTCTACCCGCAGATAGATACAGCAGCCAGGAATGAATGCGGCAATTATCCAATGTAATTAATAATTAATAATTAATAATTGTCGGGGTGGGTTCCTGTAGGGGCGGGTTCCTGTAGGGGCGGGTTCTGGAGTTAATTAGACTTAGCACCAGTCAACCTGATAAACCCGCCCCCGAAACCAAGGGACCCCTGGAGTTAATTAGACTTAGCACCAGTGAACCTGATAAACCCGCCCCCGAAACCAGTGAGGTGGGTTCCTGTAGGGGCGGGTTCTGGAGTTAATTAGACTTAGCACCAGTCAACCTGATAAACCCGCCCCCGAAACCAAGGGACCCCTGGAGTTAATTAGACTTAGCACCAGTCAACCTGATAAACCCGCCCCCGAAACCAAGGGACCCCTGAAGTTAATTAGACTTAGCACCAGTCAACCTGATAAACCCGCCCCCGAAACCAGTGAGGTGGGTTCCTGTAGGGGCGGGTTCTGGAGTTAATTAGACTTAGCACCAGTGAACCTGATAAACCCGCCCCCGAAACCAGTGAGGTGGGTTCCTGTAGGGGCGGGTTCTGGAGTTAATTAGACTTAGCACCAGTCAACCTGATAAACCCGCCCCCGAAACCAAGGGACTCCTGAAGTTAATTAGACTTGTCACCAGTCAACCTGATAAACCCGCCCCCGAAACCAAAGGACCCCTGAAGTTAATTAGACTTAGTACCAGTCAACGTCATAAACCCGCCCCCGAAACCAAAGGACCCCTGAAGTTAATTAGACTTAGCACCAGTGAACCTGATAAACCCGCCCCCGAAACCAAGGGACTCCTGAAGTTAATTAGACTGGTCACCAACCTGGGGTGGTGTGGTTTGATTATATTATAGGTAGGACTAGCTTCTGGTGGATAGATTGAGGTGAAAAGATACGCTTCTGACTCTAATTGAGAAGGGTTTTGACAGTTTTTGAAGTGAAAAAAACGATCGCACCTAGAATTTCCTCACTTGGTCTTTTTCGCCTCCAACAGTTTTTTGAATACCAAAGTTACAAAGGACAAACTTCCCAAAACTACGGCGGCAGAATAGGATGCAGTAGTCTGATATTGAACGTGCATTTCCTCGACAAATAGGGGCAAAGTCTGAGTTTTGCCGATAATATTTCCCGAAACTACGGCCACCGCGCCAAACTCTCCCATAGACCTGGCATTAGTGAGAAGAATGCCATATAATAAACTCCAGCGAATAGAAGGTAAAGTCACCCGCCAGAAGGTTTGCCAATCATTGGCTCCCATAGTTTTAGCGGCTTCTTCTTGTTCTGTGCCAATTTCTTCTAAGGCTGGGAGAACTTCCCGCGCGACAAAAGGCATACAGACAAAAGCGCTGGCTAAAACCATACCGGGGAAGGCAAATAATATTCTGATATTAGCAGACTGTAAGGCTGCACCAAACCAACCCTGTCGTCCGTAGAGTAATACTAGCATTAATCCGACTACTACGGGGGAAATGGAAAAGGGGAGGTCTATGATACTTAATAATAGTGTTCTTCCGGGGAATTGATGACGAGCGATCGCCAAAGCGGTCACAATTCCAAATATCACACTAACTGGTACTACAATAGCATCAATCATGACGCTTAATTTGGCAGCGTGCAGAAATTCCGGTGAGGTCACAGCACGGGCAAAACCACTCCAGCCGTTTCTAAATGCACCGACAAAAATATTAGCAGCAGGTACAAATAAGACTAACCCGACAAACAGAATGACAGCGAGGACTAAAGCCACCTCAAAATTGCTCACCTGGGTTTGAGAGTTTTGGGCGGGTTGGATTAATTTTTTGGGATGCAAATATCCGATATTTTGGGGTTTCATATATCATCCTTATTAAAAAAATAGTTGCCCGCAAGTTTACGGTCTTTGGTTAATGCGATTACCCCAACTTTGCAGACAGTTGATGATTAATAAGGAGGCTAAAGAAACCAGTAACATAACGGTACCAATAACGGCAGCCCCGGCATAGTCAAACTGTTCGAGACGTTGGAAAATCAGCACGGGAGCAATCAAATCTTGAAAAGGGATATTACCAGCAATAATAACAATGGAACCATACTCTCCGACAGCGCGAGAAAATCCCAAAGCGACCCCGGTTAAAATAGCCGGCATTAAAGGAGGTAATATAACTCGGCGAAAGGTTTGCCAACGGGAAGCACCCATGCACCAAGCGACTTCTTCGAGTTCGGGTTCCAATTCCTGAAGCACGGGTTGGACAGTTCGCACGACAAAAGGAAGAGAAATAAACACCATAGCTAAACCGACCCCTAGACGGGTAAAAGCAATTTTAATACCCAGGGGAGCTAATAAACTTCCTATCCATCCATTTTCAGCGTATACGGTAGCAAGGGTGAGTCCCGCAACGGCTGTGGGTAGGGCAAAAGGTAAATCTATGGCACCATCAATTATTTCCTTTCCGGGGAAACGATAGCGCACTAAAACCCAGGCGACTGCGACTCCGGCTATACCATTAATAGAGGAGGCATAAATAGCAGTAAAAAAGGTAACTCGGTAGGCAGATAAAGCGACGGGATGGGTAGTAATTCGCCATATTTCTGCCCAAGTAAGATTGGCGGTAAATGAAATTAGGGCAAGAATGGGCAGTAACAGCATGATGCTGAGATAACCACCTATTCCCCACCAATACCAGGGAATTTTTGGTAAAAACCGGGTGAATGATGATAGAGATATTGATAAGGTTGTGAGCATGATGGTTGCGCCAATTAAAGGAAGTTGGAGAACAATTAAAATGGCTGGGCAACCTGATTACAAGCTGTGAGAATTTGAACTAGCGACCGATTTGGGCTTGGATTTCATCGAACATAGCACCGTCAGCAAAAAATTGGTTTTGGACGGCATCCCATCCCCCCAAGTCTTCTACTGTAAATAGATTGGTGATAGGAATAAAGCGATCGCTAAATTCCGCCTCAATTGTGGGGTCTACGGGACGAAAACCAGCCTCAGCAAATGCTCTTTGGGCTTGGGGAGTATATAGAAACTGCACAAAGGCTTCCGCCACTTCGCGGGTTCCGCGTCTGTCTACAGTGGCATCAACAACGGCAATGGGATTATCAATAGAAATATTAGTCTGGGGAATTACATAGGGCAAAGTTTGACCTTGCTGTTGAGCCAGTAGCACTTCATTTTCATAGTTAATTAAGGCATCCCCTTGTCCTTGTCGATAGAAAACTTCGGTAGCTTCCCGGGCATTTCTTGGTAATACGGGAACGTTTCTAAAAACCTGTTGCACAAAGTCGAGGGCTTGGGCTTCGGTTTGACCGGTTTCGGTTTTGGCTCCCCACAGGACAAGGAAATTCCAACGAGCCCCCCCGGAGGTTTTGGGGTTGGCGGTGACAGTTTGAACATCATCGCGGGCTAGGTCCTGCCAGTCTTGGATATTTTGGGGGTTCCCAGGTCGGGTAATAATGGCCGCGACGGAACGGTGAACGATCGCATTATTGGGCGCTTCATTTTCCCATCCCGGTTCAATTAGTCCTGCTTCCTGAATGGCTTGGGTATCCAGGGCTAAGGCGAGGGCTACGATATCAGCCTCTAAACCATCAATGACGGCTCTAGCTTGGGAACCGGAACCGCCATAGCTTTGGCGAATACGGACATCTTGACCATGTTGGGCTTTCCACTCCTCGGCGAATTGGGGAATGATTTGTTCGTAGGCGGCTTGGGTGACGGCGTAGGAGACTAGGGTCAGATCTACGGAATCTCGGGCTGTATCCCCTGTTGTGCCACAGGCAGCAATCACCCCACTGGCGCTAATTCCCACGATAAACAGGGAAAGGCGCTGTGGCCAAGGCTTGGAATTGAGATATCGGCTGGGGAAGTTGGCTTTCATGGCTACATCCTTAATCTGAGAGATGGGAGCCTGATTGGGCTTTGATTGCAATCGTAGCACATTTTAATTATATGTCAAGTGTAACTGAAATATAAATGTTTTGCGATACGCTTGCAAAATAAATACAGGTGGTGTATTATAAAAGTGGAGAACAATTAAGTGGCAATGGCCAAGCCAGCAGAACCAGGGGCAATCCAGGAGATTGCGGAGGAACTAAGTCAAAACAACTATCTGTTTCGGGGTTTGGATGCGACTGAACTGTCGGAGGTACTCTCCACGGGAGAAGTCACACCCCAAAAGCTGTACTCGGGTCGTTCGGTGTATACGGCCTTCCGTCCTGATACGTCGATCGCATCCCTTTATGTGGTCAGCAGTGGTGGTCCGGTAATCCTGCGGAGTTCACCTTTAGACCGAATCATTGCTATCACCTATCCGGGTAGTTGTTTTGGAATGCGAAATCTGGCTTTAGGCTATGGGCGAGTGTCGCGGTCTTTTCCGAGTTTGGTGGAGGCTTACAAAACCACTGATGCGATCGAGATTGACCTAGACATTATTAAAACCCTCCACGCTGAGAATGAGATATTCCGCGATCGCTACGATTATTTATTTGAACTGCGGGAAAAATTCCAATATCACCTACTTAACTGTAGTACCCATCCCCCCCAAGCGGTGGCTGCATTATTAAGGGGACTCATCTACCAAGAGCGATCGCTTTTGAATCAACCCCAAGCCGATGATATTTATGTTTTTGACCTACCCATTGATATCATCGCCCACGCCGCCCAACTTAACCACCGCACCGTTGAACAGGTCTTAAAAGGAATGCGTAAACAAGGGCTTTTACTACCCCCTCAAAATGACGATTCCTCTAACGACACCATCCGGGTTTGTGACCCCGAAGGACTCAAAGAAATCTACAGCGCCACCCGTGACAAGGTATCTTGGTGGCCTCTGCGTTAAGGTCAAATTATCAACTGTCAATTATTAACGGAATTTTAGCCATGACTATTCAAGTAGAAAACCTGGTAAAATGCTTTGGCAATTTTGTAGCTTTAGACAACATCAATTTAACAGTTAAAACCGGGTCGCTGGTGGCTCTATTGGGGCCGTCTGGTTCCGGTAAATCTACTTTACTTAGAGCGATCGCTGGATTGGAAAAGCCAGACTATGGGCGGATTTATTTAGAAAATGGTGATGTAACTAATGCCCAGGTTCAAGATAGACAAGTGGGGTTTGTGTTTCAACATTATGCCCTATTTAAACACATGACCGTGCGCCAAAATATCGCTTTTCCGATGGAAATTGCCCGCCGTCCTAAGTCTTATATTCGCCAGCGAGTTGCCCAATTATTAGATTTAATTAAATTAGAAGGATTAGGCGATCGCTATCCCGTGCAACTATCCGGCGGACAGCGCCAGCGCATAGCCCTCGCCCGCGCTTTAGCAGTCGAACCCAAAGTGTTATTATTAGATGAACCCTTTGGCGCTTTAGATGCCAATGTGCGGCAAGATTTAAGGTCTTGGTTGCGCCGCCTCCATGATGAAGTTCATGTCACCACCTTAATTGTCACCCATGACCGCGAAGAAGCCATGGAAATTGCCGACGAAATTGTAGTCATGAATAAGGGTATGATTGAACAGGTCGGCACTCCCCAAGAGATTTACGATCGCCCTTCAACTCCCTTTGTCATGGGTTTCATTGGTCCCGTTAATATGCTCCCGGAAAACAGTCTTAATAGTCCTTCTCCTGTGTTTATCCGCCCTCACGATATCCGCATTAGTAATATAGCTAATCATAAAACTATCCCCGCAGTAATTCAACGGATAGTCTATAAAGGATGGGATGTACAGGTAGCCTTATCTTTAAGGGATGGCACTCAGATTAATGCTCAATTAACCCGGGATGAATGGGATATTCTAGGTGTGGATATCCAGAAAAAAGTCTACATTTTCTCAGATAAAGTTGTTGCCTTTGATGAAGCACTTCAAGCTGTTAGTTAGTCGTCAATCAACTCATCATTCTCAGGAGATAAAAAGCCCGGTCTTAAATTCTTCTCGAGTCCGGGATCATCTCGCCAATGAGCGCACCTATCTAGCTTGGGTGCGAACCTCTCTAGGATTAGTCGGCATTGGACTTCTGATAGCTCGTCTATGTTATCTTCTCCCAGATATTTCTGCTAAAAATAATCAGATTTTGTTCCTGAGTTTAGGGTCCTTATGTTTAGGAATATTAACTATCGTGATGTCTACACATCAATACTTTTTAGTACGACAAAAAATTGATGGTCAAACCTATGAACCAACCGGAGGGTGGATTGTGGTTTTCAGCTCCGCTTTATTGGTACTAGCGATAATCCTAGTTTATGGAATCTTAAATATCACTGATATTTAGGATTAATCTCAATAGCCCAGAATTATTTTCATGATCTCTTGATAGACCATCAACATGAGCGATTTAACACACCGAATTAGCCAACAAGAAATCAGCCAAATTCCACAAAATGCTGCTAGTAGGTCTTTTAATCGGCGAGATTTTATACCTGAAGAAAGTCAGTTTTTTTGGTTAATTAAAAAAGGAGTTGTCCGAAGTATAGCTTATACAGAAGACAATACAGTTGTCTGCACCGGAATTTGGTTAGTTGATGATATTGTGGGTAAACCTTTATCGCGAACTTCACCCTATATTATAGAAGCATTAACCCCAGTTAAAGTGATAGCAATTCCCACAAGTTCTTGGCAACCTTCCTCTGAATTAATTTTCAACTACTGGCAAAATACCGAGACTTTACTGATGGCTCGTGCCAATCACAGCGCTTGGTTTATTTTGCTGAATGTTCTCAACTGGTTATCTCAGCGTTTTGGTAATCGTACCAGTGAGGGATATTTAATTGATGTGAGGTTGACACATCAAGATTTAGCCGAATTATGCGGATTGACTCGAGTCACAATTACTCGTTTACTCAAACAATTTGAATCGGAAGGATTAATTTATAGAAATTCTAGTAGAATTATCCTCAACGATGAGTACAGCACTTGGTACTATCAAATTTGATGGGTATAACCTCAAGTTGGGTTGAAGATTTGATCTAAGCACTGTATTTCAAGAAGAAGAGTTTTTGATACTACCTCCCCTCCCAATTCTCGGAGAGGGAGATTTTTTCCTGAGCAGAAGTTGACTCCCCTCAGCAGCGAGTAGCTGAAACCCTTTGATAGCAAAGAATCTAGTAGTTACACAAGCGATCGCTCGCAAAATTTAAAAAAATTCAAAAATGTATTGCAAATGTTTTGAAATTCATGTATATTAGATTTACAGATTGACAAGCAAGTTGTCGCCCTATTAGACCGGGCACAACATCAGTCCCGAAATATATAACTAGGAGTATTGAATATGGTGAAATGGTTTTTAGATAACAGTCTCGCCATCGGTAGGACTCCCCTAGTCCGTTTAAATCGCGTAGTTGGTGATAGTAGCGCGACTGTTCTGGCTAAAATTGAAGGTCGTAATCCAGCCTATTCGGTTAAATGCCGTATTGGTGCGGCGATGATTTGGGATGCAGAACAACGAGGCTTATTAGGATCCGGTAAAGAAATAGTTGAACCCACCAGTGGTAATACAGGAATTGCCTTAGCCTTTGTCGCTGCTGCCAAAGGCATTCCCCTCACCTTAACCATGCCTGAAACGATGAGTTTGGAACGACGGAAATTGCTGCGGGCTTATGGAGCAAATCTAATTTTAACCGAAGGCTCAAAAGGCATGGTGGGCGCAGTAGCAAAAGCTGAGGAAATTGCAGCTTCTAATCCCGATCGCTATGTTTTATTGCAACAGTTTCGTAACCCAGCAAATCCCCGGATCCATGAGCAGACCACTGGGCCAGAAATCTGGGAAGAAACCGAAGGAGCGATCGATATTCTGGTTTCAGGAGTCGGTACAGGCGGAACAATTACTGGAATATCCCGATATATTAAACACACTCAAGGTAAAGCCATATTATCAGTGGCAGTAGAACCGGAAGCCAGCCCAGTTATATCCCAAACCATTGCCGGAGATCCAGTAAAATCAGGCCCCCATAAAATCCAGGGCATTGGTGCAGGCTTTGTCCCAGAAGTGCTGGATTTATCAATAGTTGATGCCGTAGAAACTGTCACCAATGAAGAAGCAATTTTCTACGCTCAACGGTTAGCTAAAGAAGAAGGAATTTTATCAGGTATTTCCTGCGGAGGAGCGACAGCAGTGGCAGTCAGACTAGCCCATAGACCAGAAAATAAGGACAAAACTATTGTGGTTATTTTGCCAGACTCTGGTGAACGTTATCTCAGTTCTATTCTTTTCCAAGGAGTATTTAACGAGCAAGGTTTAGCCGTTTAATTGTGCCTTAGATATCCCAATATTTTCCCGGTATTAGCTGATAATAAACCATGACCAATGATAGCTATATTGCCCTAACTTATAGCCCCGTTAGCAAAACCCCATGGGATATTGAGTCTGTGATTACAGCTTTATCCCAGCCTCGCAAGCAGGCTTTTAGGAGTTGTTCACAAGAGCGAAATTATGTTCCATTGCCATCCCGTAAAATCTTATTTAAGATGGTGGATAAACTTAGGGGAGCCTTATTTCCTTTCCACTTTGGCAATCCCGATCTCCGAGAAACTTCTACCCATTATTTTATAGGTCATACCCTTAATGAATCTCTGCAATTACTCGAACATCAAATCCAACGAGAGCAGTCGTTGATTGCTTCAGAAAATCAGGTAGAAGAATCTAAAATTCGGGAAAAAGCTAGGTCAATAGTGCAGGCTTTTGCCGAACAACTACCTGAAATAAAAAACCTGCTAGAAAGTGATGTTTGTGCCGCTTATGATGGTGATCCATCCGCCAAAAATTTAGACTGCTGTTTTGCTATCCTGGTATTACGGCAATTACCTACCATCGAATTGCCCATGCGCTTTATCGTCTTGACTCACCTTTATTAGCTCGAATAATTGCTGAAATTGGTCATTCAGAAACTGGAATAGATATTCATCCTGGGGCTACTATTGGTAATCGTTTCTTTATCGATCACGGTACAGGAGTAGTAATTGGTGAAACCACTGTAATTGGCGATCGCGTCAGGATTTATCAAGCCGTTACCTTGGGGGCAAAAAGTTTTCCTCGCGACGAATCTGGCAATTTAATCAAAGGCAATCCCCGTCATCCAATTATCGAAGACGATGTAGTCATTTATTCCGGGGCAACAATTCTCGGCCGAGTCACTATAGGTCAAGGATCAACCATAGGCGGCAATGTTTGGCTAACCCGTAGTGTACCAGCCGGAGCTTTTGTCTCCCAAGCTCAAGTACGGGAGGAAATTTTTGATGCAGGGGCAGGCATTTAACTTGCCTCTCTAATTCCCAGCCAGATCATATAGCTATAAAGAGGAAATTAAATATCCCCGCCTATCAACCCTCTGTTCAATCACTGCCAAACTTCGCTAAATCTTCCGGTTCTTATTTAGACCCGAAATAAGTTGAAATTAAATGGTTTGTTCGTGATTTGAGCGAGAGATTTAACCTCATTCATTTATTAAATCGGAGTTACCATTGATGACTACCAGCACTAGCTCTGAACTGCAATTAGCTGTTAATGATGTCTCAGCCCGTCAGTTGGCTAATGCCACCAAAACAGTTCCTCAATTAGACACAATTAGTCCCCGTTGGTTTGTGCGTCTGCTGCACTGGACACCGGTTGAAGCCGGGATCTATCGTCTTAACAAGGTCAAAAATCCTTCTCAAGTGGAAGTGGCTTGCTCAGAACGAGATGAGCGAGAGTTGCCCGAAACCTTTGTGGATTATCAGGAACAGCCTCGAGAATACTTTCTCAGCGCTGTTAATACGGTTATCGATGTTCATACTCGTGTCTCTGACCTTTATAGCAGTCCCCACGATCAGATCCATGAACAGTTGCGCTTGACGATTGAAATTTTGAAAGAACGTCAAGAAAATGAACTGATTAATAATGCTGAATACGGGTTGCTCAATAACATTATTGACAGTCAAAAAGTACAGCCCCGAGGTCTGGCCCCTACTCCAGACGATCTTGATGAGTTATTGGTGAAAGTTTGGAAAGAACCCGCCTTTTTCCTGGCTCATCCTAAAGCGATCGCTGCCTTTGGTCGGGAAGCTACCCGCCGTGGCGTTCCCCCCGCTACCGTTTCTTTATTTGGTTCTCAATTCATCACCTGGCGCGGAGTGCCCTTAATTCCTTCCGATAAAGTCGCGGTAAATAATGAGGGCAAAACCAATATTTTACTGCTGCGGGTCGGCGAAAGTCGTCAAGGAGTGGTTGGCTTGTATCAACCGAATTTGCCCGGTCAGCAAGGACCCGGACTGTCCGTGCGCTTTATGGGAATTAGCCGCAAAGCGATCGCCTCTTATCTCGTCTCCCTGTACTGCTCTTTAGCCGTCCTGACCGACGATGCGGCTGCCGTTCTTCAGAACGTTGATGTCAACCAGTACCACACCTACTAATGACTACCCCCAATCTTTACCCGGAAAATTCCCTGACAGAAGGGCAGGCGAAACCCAACCCTAGTCCCTCTGTCACTGATTTGGGGGGAGATGGCATCAACCCCTTATTTAAAGCGGACACTTTTGAGCAACTGGCGAATGCTTTTATTCAAGAAGTGAAGCGCAGCGGCATTGATGTGCCATTGCCCGACTCCCTAAATATCCCTCAATCGGCTCAGGATGTTAGTGGTCCGGGCTCCAATATTCATCAACAAAATCTCGATGGGAAATTACCGTCAGTATCCACACCTCACTTATCTGTTGGGGAGCCGCAATTCTATTTTAGCGATCCCGGTGTCGATCGCCCCGACTCCCCCCATTCCGTAGAGGAAGTACGCGCTGCTGCATCCCATATTCCCAAAAAAATTCCCCAGGCGATCGCAACTCCCGCAACTCCTACAGTTCCGGATCTATCCTTAGCATCGGTTCCCACACCATCTATCCCAACTGTCACCCCCAACTTCTATTTTTTAGAACATTTAAGTCAAGGGGTAGAAAGACAAAAACCAGATCAGAGCATCCCTAAAACTGTTGAGGATTATTCCCCACAGAATTACAGGCAAAATTCACCGATTGACCCATTTTTTGTGCCTCTGGCGGCGGTGACAAAACATGATATTTTCGATGTCGAAACTATCCGCCGTGATTTTCCCATTTTTCAGGAAAAAGTCAACGGTAAACCCCTGATCTGGTTTGATAATGCCGCAACCACTCAAAAACCTCAAGCCGTCATCGATCGCCTAGTTCATTATTACTCCCATGAAAACTCCAACGTTCACCGCGCCGCCCATGAATTAGCAGCCCGGTCAACAGATGCCTACGAAGCCGCCAGAGAGACAGTTCGTCATTTTATCAATGCCTCCTCCGTCAACGAAATCATCTTTGTACGAGGAACCACAGAAGCCATAAACTTAGTGGCGAAAAGTTGGGGAGAACAAAACATCAAAGCCGGGGATGAGATTGTTCTAAGTCATTTAGAACACCATGCTAATATTGTGCCTTGGCAACAGTTAGCAACTCGGACCGGAGCCAAGTTGCGTATTGCACCCGTAGACGATCGCGGACAAATTTTGTTGGAAGAGTACCAACAACTGCTCAATCCTCGCACAAAATTGGTAGCTTTTTCCCAAGTTTCTAATGCTTTGGGAACCATTACCCCGGCGGCAAAAATGATTGCCCAGGCTCATCAAGTGGGTGCCAAAGTGTTATTAGATGGCGCTCAGTCCGTCTCTCATATTCCCATTGATGTGCAACAACTCGGTTGCGACTGGTTTGTTTTTTCCGGTCATAAAATCTTTGGACCCACTGGCATTGGCGTTGTTTATGGTCACGAAGACCTATTAAACGCCAGTCCCCCCTGGCAGGGTGGCGGCAACATGATTGTTGATGTCACTTTCGAGCGCACTGTTTATCAAAATAGTCCAGCCCGATTTGAAGCGGGGACGGGGAATATTGCTGATGCAGTGGGATTAGCCACAGCCCTTGATTATGTTCAACAGATTGGTTTACCAAATATTGCCCGTTATGAGCATGAATTGCTCGAATATGCGACCACGGGTTTAAATACTATTCCTGGTCTGCATTTAATTGGTACTGCCCCAGAAAAAGCTGCTGTCCTTTCCTTTGTTTTGGATGGTTTCTCAGCCGAAGTTGTAGGACAAGCACTCAACCAAGAAGGCATCGCTGTGCGTGCGGGTCATCATTGCGCCCAACCTATTTTGCGACGGTTTGGTTTAGAGGTAACTGTGCGTCCGTCCTTGGCTTTTTATAATACTAAATCCGAGGTAGATGCTCTGGTTCATGCTTTGGAACGAATCCGACAAAAGGAATTAGGCTAATTAGCAAAGATTCCAGGTTTCTTCATTGGTCAATTTTTTTGATAGAAACCTGGTTTCTTTTTTCCGTTTTTTTTGAGGCTGGTTAAATCAGAAAATAATTTGCTTTAAACTGGGGGTTCGTATGATTTCAGATGCTTCTCTTACCGTGGCTATTGTCGGCGCAGGATTTAGTGGGACAATGGTGGCTGTCCACCTGTTAAAAAATACTCATAGACCTCTGATAATAAAGCTCATAGATTGTAACGATATTGGCAAAGGAGTTGCTTATAAGACTACAACTAATAGCCATCTACTCAATGTTCCGGCAGGAAAAATGAGTGCTTTTCCTGATGACTCCAGTCATCTCCTCCGTTGGCTCAATTTTAATTATCATACCCTAAAAACTTGGCTGCCCAATGAACCAGATCCGAGTCTTTTTATTCCTCGTCTAGTTTATGGACTATATATTCAGTCGGTTTTACAAGAAGCCGAAGCCACCGCCTCAAGTTATGTCAAACTCGAACGGATTATTGATGAAGTTGTCGGGATACAGCCTCAAAATAGGGGAGCAATTGTTTACCTCAAAAATCAAGATAATTTTGCCGCTGATAAAATAGTTTTAGCTCTCGGTAATGGAGCCACTCCTCCTCCTCTTTCTTTAGGTAAGTTACAGGGTAATTCCAATATTCACCCATCCTATATACGCAATGCTTGGTCAAAGGATGCGTTAACTGGGCTAGAGGTGGATGATTCTGTATTATTGATTGGTACAGGATTAACAATGGTGGATATGGTGATGTCTCTATGCGATCGCCATCACCAAGGTAAAATTTATGCTGTTTCCCGTCATGGTTTATTGCCTTTGTCTCATCAGCCTAGCCAACCCTACCCGAATTTTTTAACTAAAAATACCGCGCCCAAAACGATTAGGGGTTTATTAAAGTCTATTCGTGCGGAGATTAAAACAGCCACGGAATTGGGTTATAATTGGCAGTCTGTCATTGATTCGCTTCGTCCGGTGACTCAAGAATTGTGGCAAGAATTATCAGCCGTTGAACAAAAAAGATTTCTGCGTCATGTCAACCGTTACTGGGATATTCATCGCCATCGTTTGGCTTCAGAAATTGGCGAAATTATGGAAAGTTTAATTATTGCTAAAAAACTCATTATTAAATTTGGAAGAATTGGCAATTATACACAAACAGATAGTGGAATATTGGTAGATATTTATAAAGGCAATTTTCATGTAAGCATACAAGTTAAAAAGTTGATTAATTGCACGGGAATACAAGTAGATTATCGAAACTCAAAACAGTCTTTAATTGCTGATTTAAGAAACCAAGGATTAATCTGTCCTAACCCTTTGGGTTTGGGACTATATACTTTACCTAATGGGGTGATATTAGATGCCCAAGGTCAAGGTTCTAGTTTACTTTATACCCTTGGACCTCCCCGGAAAGGTGATCTATGGGAAACTACAGCTATCAAAGAAATCCGGGAACAAGCCCAATTATTAGCAACAACTATATTAAATGATCTACCTTTATGGGTGCGTCCTGTAGCGCCTTTATCTACATCTAATCATAACCATAGCAGTGAATTAAATTTATTATTTCGTCAGTTATTTGATCAACAGTCAAGCACTTATACTTATTTAATTGCTGATCTGGAGACTAAACAAGCAGTTTTAGTAGATACAGTGTTGGCAAAAATAGACCGTGATTTACAATTAATAAATGATTGGAGATTGAATCTTTGTTACTGTTTAGAAACTCATCTGCATGCTGACCATATTACTGGTGCTGGTCAATTGAGAAAGCTAACAGGTTGTCAAGTTTTAGTTCCTAAAAATGACCGAATTAAAGGTGCAGATGGACAGTTAGATGATGGTGATATTGTCAATTTGGGAAGTGTAAATATTCAGGCGATCGCTACTCCTGGTCATACTAATAGTCATCTAGCTTATTTAATTAACCATCGTTATTTGTTAACGGGAGATGCCTTATTGATTCGTGGTTGTGGACGCACTGACCTACAATCAGGAGATGCCGGAACTCTTTATGATACTGTGACACGAAAGTTATTTACCCTATCGGATGATATTTTGGTTTATCCTGCCCATGATTATAAGGGTCGCACGGTTTCTACCATTGGCGAAGAAAAAATGTGCAATCCTCGATTAAGTCAACGCAGTAGAGAAGAATTTATTACCTTAATGGAACACCTTGATCTAAGTTATCCGAGTCAAATGGCAGAGGCGATCGCTGCCAACGAATGGTGTGGCGATCGACCTTAAAATCACTCGATTATATCGCTAGATCACCTATCTATAATCATAGCAAATACTGGCATATTGCCGCAAATTTAATCAAGAGCAATACAACTTCAAAAGCGATCGCCTTTCTGGGTCCCTATCCCAGAGGGGAGACCGCTGTTGTGAGGGAGGACAGCGTTGTGAGTAGGGAATTTATAGTTCGTTATTTAAATTAAACTTAACCGACAATTAACCCCCAAATGATAAAAAATTGAGCAGCCACTCAAAAACCGAGGTCAAGCACCCTTGATAAATCAGCCCCAGGTATCTGAACAATCCCAAAGTAGTGAAAGTTACCAAACTCAGGAAAAAATCAATACCTCTAGCCCAATAGAGTGAATGGGAACTATAATAGTAACATATACTCACCAACCAACCAGAGCAAAACTCCCATCAACAGAGAGGCATGGTTTATGCAAGCCACCAGATCAAGAACCACCGATCCAGCCCATGACGTTTTACGCTACGACCACCAACCCCTCAAAGCCATATTTTCACCCCAAACAGTAGCCGTCATAGGTGCCACCGAAAAACCCAACAGTGTAGGGCGAACCTTGCTGTGGAACCTAATTCGTAACCCCTTCGGTGGTACAGTATTTCCTATCAACCCCAAACGTAGCAATGTTTTAGGAATCAAAGCCTATCCCAGTATAGGGGAAGTCCCAGAGACAGTAGATTTAGCAATTATTATCACCCCTGCGCCCACAGTCCCCGATATAGTGCGGCAATGCGTGGAAGCCGGAGTCAAAGGCGCAATCATTCTCTCGGCTGGGTTTAAAGAAATCGGACCCAAGGGGGTCGAATTAGAACAACAAATCCTGGAATATGCCCGCCAAAGCACGATGCGGATTATTGGTCCTAACTGTTTAGGACTAATGAACCCCCTCACCGGACTAAATGCCACTTTTGCCAGTGCCATGGCTATTCCCGGTAGTGTAGGCTTTATCAGTCAAAGTGGGGCTTTGTGTACCTCCATTTTAGACTGGAGTTTTCAGGAAAATGTCGGCTTTAGTGCTTTCGTCTCCATCGGATCAATGTTAGATGTGGGATGGGGAGATCTAATTTACTACCTGGGTAATGACCCCAACACCAAAAGCATTGTCATCTATATGGAGTCCATAGGAGATGCACGGTCATTCCTATCAGCAGCGCGGGAAGTAGCCCTAACTAAACCCATTATTGTCATTAAAGCCGGACGCACAGAAGCCGCAGCCAAAGCCGCAGCCTCCCATACGGGGGCCTTGGCGGGGAGTGATGATGTCCTTGATGCCGCTTTTCGGCGCTGTGGAGTTTTGCGGGTCTATCATATCGCCCATTTATTCTCCCTGTCGGAATTGCTGGGAAAACAACCACGCCCGAAAGGTCCCCGCCTCACTATTTTAACTAATGCAGGGGGACCGGGAGTGCTAACCACGGATACTTTACTGATTGAAGGGGGAACCCTAGCACAACTATCCTCTGAAACTACTAAGGCCCTTAACCAGGTTTTACCGCCCCAATGGAGTCACAGCAACCCGATTGATATTCTGGGGGATGCAGACCCGGAACGTTACGCGAAAGCCTTTGAAATAGCGGTGAAAGACCCTAATGGGGATGGGTTGTTAGTGATTTTGACTCCCCAAGCTATGACTGACCCCACTCAAACGGCGGAACAGTTGAAGTTTTTGGCAATGCAGGATCACAAAAAACCGATTTTGGCTAGTTGGATGGGTGGCGCAGAAGTGGCGGCAGGGGCTAAGATTCTTAATCAAGCCAATATCGCCACTTTCTCTTATCCTGATACGGCGGTGCGGATGTTTAACTATATGTGGCGCTATACCTACAATTTGCGTGGCTTGTATGAAACACCGACTTTCGCAGCTTCTGAGGATAATTTATCGACACTGGAAACGGCTAAACATCTGATTGATAAGGTTCATAGCCAAGGACGAAGTTTGCTAACTGAGTTTGAGTCTAAGGAACTTCTAGCACTTTATGGCATCCCTGTGGTTGATACTCGCATGGCTTCCAGGGTTGAGGAGGCTTTGGCGGCGGCGGAAGCTATTGGCTATCCGGTAGCCCTCAAATTGTTGTCGGAAACTATTACCCACAAAACTGATGTGGGTGGGGTTAAACTCAATTTGACTAGCGCTGAAGAAGTACAGGCGGCTTATGAGGCGATCGCTTCTTCGGTAGCGGAAAAGGTCGGACCTGAACATTTCCAAGGTGTCACGGTTCAGGAAATGCTTAAATTAGATGGCTATGAATTAATTATTGGCAGTAGCCTTGACCCTCAATTCGGACCAGTGTTGCTATTTGGTACGGGTGGGCAACTGGTGGAAGTATTTAAGGACCGTATCCTGGCTTTACCGCCCCTTAACACCACTTTGGCGCGGCGGATGATGGAACAGACCAAAATCTATAAAGCCCTGTTAGGAGTGCGGGGAAGGCCTCCTGTCGATATGGATGCCCTTGAACAGCTTATGGTCAGGTTTTCCCATATAGTGGTCGAACAACCCTGGATTAAGGAAATTGATATTAACCCTCTGGTAGCTTCGGAAGACCGACTGGTGGCCCTTGATGCGCGGGTGGTACTTCATGACCCAGACACCCCAGAAGACCAATTATCTAAGCCGGCTATCCGACCCTATCCTCAGCAATATGTCACCTATTGGGTTTCTCAGAAGGAAATCCCTATTACTATCCGTCCTATCCGTCCTGAAGATGAACCCATGGCGGTTAAATTCCATGAAAGTCTTTCGGAGGAAAGCGTTTATTTGCGCTATGCTCATCTGATCAAACTTAGTTCCCGGACAGGTCATGAACTTATGTCCCGACTCTGTTTTATCGATTACGATCGCGAAATGGCTCTGGTAGCAGAATACACCAATCCCGAAACCCACGAACGACAAATCATCGGCTTGGGACGACTTAGCAAGGTGTATGGTAGCAATGAGGCGGAATTTTCCCTATTGGTGGCTGATTCTTTCCAACGTCAAGGGGTAGGGACGCAGTTGCTTCAACAACTCCTATATATTGGTCGCCAGGAAAAACTCACTTCCATTATGGCAGAAATCCTCACTGATAACCGGGTGATGCAGCATATCTGCGAAAAAATCGGATTTACCCTTAACCGGGTAATTGGGGAACCCATGGTCAGGGCGGAAATTCAACTTTCCGATTAGCATTTGTTTGTTATTGTTTCTTTAGTGCTGGGGTAGCGATCGCGATCGCTACCCCTACCATTGTACAGGGGGAGTTCACGTAAACCTCTTGGGAGCGTGGAAGCCCCGTGTCTTTAGACCGGGGAGGAAACGCGACAGGGGGACTTTAGTCCCCGTCAATCTTTCAAGCATAGGCGTAACCATCCGTACTGTGAATGGGTTGGCAGTATTTGTGGCTGATGCCTGCCACCCGTACCGAAGCGGTGGTAATATCAAAACTACCAGACGCACGGCAGAGAACCCGTCCTAGATATGAGCCAATTTTCTTCCCCGCTGTGACCGTAGCCGTCACCATGTCGCCAGTCTGAAAGCCTTTATGAATTTGCCTCCTGGAGCGGTGACGAGTAGGGAATCCGTACTTATTCGTCCCGCACATCTGACGGGTTCCATGCCCCTTTGCTAAAATCAGCAACGGTTTTGAAGTCAGAACTTCGAGTGATTCGACTGGTCCAACACAGGCAGCATCAAGCCAGTGAGCTTTAGGTAGGTTGAGCCTCAGTCGATTGAACTTCGTTTGTCCGCCCGTTCCTGTGGTAACTGGGAGTCCTGTTGCTTTCAGAGCCTTGAACAAGGCCCATCGGGTCGAGTTAACGGCAGCCGCATCTTTAAGGGGTGATTTGGCCTGCCTGAGAAGACGACTCAGGACATCAGGCTGGCCCGATAAAAAATCCCGAATGTCCCCATTGCCTTTGGCTTGATTGCATGAGTGGCAAGCCATCGTCAGGTTAGAAACCCGGTCAGAGCCACCCTTAGACCGAGGCTGGATATGCTCAACTTCAAGTGGTACATTTTGAGCCCCACAGTAAGCACAGGTTCTGTCCCACTTGAACAACAGGTATTCCCTGATTTCATAGCCTTGTAATTCTCCCTGCTGATACTCAACACCTGATATCTCAGGGTTTTCCATCAATTGCAGGTCGAACCGTACTAGCTCTTGGGTAATGCGGCCAACTGGGGCAAGTCTACGAAATCGGTGAACCCAGGTCATTAGAGTATCTACTCGATGCTGCCAGCTGGGAGCTAACCAACCCTTGCTCCGAGTCCGATTCAAGAACCGAGCTGGTCGATATCGGGTCTTGCGGTTTCGTCGAGAACGTCGGAGTTGACGACGAGAGAGCAATGCTTCTTTAATCTGCTGTCCTCGGTGCTGCAACTCGGCAGCAAAGATAATATGATTCCCTTGCTTCAAGGCAATTCCAGTGACTTTAGAGCCTGGGTCTAATTTGAGTTCGAGCGGTTCAGGATTAGCGTCAACCTCCTTGTTTAGAATAATGGTGAATGGGTAGCGTCGAAATACCGATGCTTTCCCGGCTTTGAGCAGTGATCGTGCTACCCCAGGCTTGCACGGTGTCAGGGGCTTGCGGTTGGTATCTAAAACGAAAATATGGTTAGACATTGTTGCGTCTGTTCTGATTGCTCGTAACGTTTGCTTCGCTAATGTTCAGAGTCGGTACTTTCCAAATCGCACTGTCTTAACCCCTTAGAACTGTTTAACGATTTGGTTCTAGGGCCTGGAACTAGCACGCATTCCAGGGTAGGAACTTTAACTCTTGCTCGCTCACGTAGCCAGTTAAGGCTTAAGCTGGTCAGCTACCTGAAAGCGGGGGCACGAAGCCCCCGTGCTTCAGCCGGGGGTGCTGACGAATAATCTGGTAGACATAGGGGATAATTGGAGAACCCGCCCCTAGGTTTTAATGGTGGTGATGATCATGATCATGGCTATGGCTATGGCTATGGCTATGATGATGATGGCTATGGCTATGATGACCTGGATCTGATTGTACTGCCAGGCTAGGATTAATAGATAATGCGGTTTGGCTTAACAATGCCTCAATCTGAGGATCTGCCCAATTAGCAGCCATCTCCAGGAATTGGGGATGGTCATTGACACAAGCCATCTGAATATATCTTACTTGGGGATGTCGCCGCCGCAATGCCTCGATAATGTGTTCTACATCTAATAGGGTTTCGTGGTTTTCGGTAGCAAACCCTATGGGCATGAAGACAATAGCCGTTGCTCCTAATTCTATCAGATTATGGGCGGCTAGTTGTGCGTTCGGTTGAGTCCAGTCAATCAGGGGGGTATCATGGTTTAGCCAGCCTACAGAAATTAAGGGATAACGGTTGATGAGTTTTTCCCGGACTTTTTCATATAAGGCTTGACTTTCATCAATTCCTGATGTAAAACCCTTGGCTTTATGGGGGCATCCATGATTCATTAATACGATGCCAGTTTGGGAGGGTAAATGTGCGATCGCCAATTCTTCCTCAATTTTTGCCTGCACTAATTCCGCCATTAAATCAATGTATTCAGGCTGATTGTAAAAGGATGGGATATAACGCTGACCTGTCACCCAATGGCTGTTGGTATCGGCTAATTTTGCCAGGGCATTATTCACCTGTTCGACAGCTATACCACTGGTAAAAATTGAATCAACTACTAACAGTGGATAAATCAGGATTTTGTCGAATCCTTCACTTTTAATTTGACCTAAAACGGTTTCTGGTAGGAAGGGAGCGCAGAAATTAAAGGCTTTAAATACTTGGATGCGATCGCCCCATTTTTGTTGTAAATGTGCTTCAATTCCGGCGCGTTGTTTCTCAAAAATGGCATTATGGGGAGAAATGAAATTGCCATGCTGATGACTCCATTCATGGAGGTCAAAGATTGCCAAAATCCGCGCCAGAGGCGGATAAATCCAAGTGGGAACAGGGGCGAATTTGGCGGTTAACAGATTTAAAGCCTGTTCATTATAATTGGCAAAGTCTTCATAGCTTTCTACTTCTCCATAACCCATCAATAAAACGGCTACCCGATCTGATTTAGGGCGATCGCTTAATTGGGTGCTAGGATTTGTAATTTTCTCAGGAGTTGTCACCACGTCTTTATCCTCTGATCTCACCAATGAGCTATTTCCCCATAGTTTAACATCCCCTAGGGGGGGAGGGGGACAAAATATTGATAACTATGGGGAGGTGGGGGAGGTGGGGGGCTACCATAGCTAAAGCTACCCGATGAAATATCGCAGGAGTAGAAACCCTGTAGCGGCCAAAAATGCAGCGGTGGGGACTGTAATTAACCAAGCCAAGGCGATATTACCTACAGTCCCAAATTTAATAGACTTCCAGCCTTGAACAATTCCCACCCCGACGACACCGCCAACTAACGCATGGGAGGTAGAAACAGGTATCCCTAAGTTAGAAGCAATTAATACAGTGGTGGCGGTGGCCAGTTCAGCCGAAAATCCGGCACTAGGGGTTAAAGTGATAATATTTTCGCCGACAGTGGAGATCACTTTTTGACCCCAAACCGCCAGACCTGTAGCAATACCAGCGCCGCCAATAACTAATACCCAGAGGGGGATATGAAACTCTCCGAGGGGGACAGAAGCGGTTTGTCGGATATAGACAATAATGGCAAGGGGTGCGACAGTGTTACCAACATCATTAGACCCATGAGCAAAAGCAACAAAGCAAGCACTGAAAACCTGAAACTGAGCGAGTTGTCTTTCAATGGAGGACTTGCTATCACCGGATCTAAAAGTAGGTTGCCAACTAAACCAGGTAAGGCCAACTACAGCGAGACCAGCGATCGCAATAGTCAAATCATGGGTAGGAAAATTAAGACCCCATTGGCTTTTCATCCAAGAGGCGAGGGGTTGACTAATTTCTGGGACTACTAAAGTGCCAAACACTGCAATCATGGCACAACTGAGCCAGGGGGTCCATTCGAGAATTTGTTGTTGTGGGTGTGGGTGTTCCAAAATCCAGTATTTAATGAGACTGTAGAGTAAGGCGGCGATCGCCCCACTAATGAGGGGGGTAATTAACCAAGCCAGAGAAATCAAACCTACAGTTTTCCAGGCTACAGCAGTCCATCCTACAGCCACAGCACTAAATCCCGAAATAGCACCGACCACAGCATGGGAAGAGGCGACGGGTAAACCCTTACGGGTGGCAATCATAAGCCATAACCCGGTCGAGACTAATACCGCTATCATACCCAATTGGAACAATTGAGGCGATCGGATAAATTCTTCCGGCTTGACTACCCCAGTAGCCAAAGTTTCCGAAACCCTACCCCCGAATAATACCGCCCCCAAAAATTCCAGAACCCCAGCGATGATAATAGCTTGTCGGAGAGTAATCGCCTTTGACCCTACAGAAGTCCCCATAGAGTTAGCCACATCATTGGCTCCGAGGGTGCAAGCCACATAAAAAGCTAACAGACAGACGAACCACAAGGGAATTAAGTTGATGGGGGAAATTTCCATTAGCAAAGATGAAATTCAGATGAAATTAACCGGATAACTAGGGAGAGCGTTTGTTATATTAATGATGTCGTGCGAGACGTTTAGGAGTCAAATAAGGCTGTAATGCCTGAAATAACCTCCTAGTGGGACTTTCACCCCTTGGTGGAATATAAGGAACTCGTATCCTGACCATCCCATAACTGTTTATATGTCCCTACGTTTGGTATAAAAATATACCAAACAAGGCAGGGAACTCAAGGTCAAAACGCAAAACCGGAAATCTTAATGATTCCTTAACAATTGCGTTGAGAGTAACGGCGATAGCCACCCCCAATTTTAGGATTCACAATCCTGGGATTGAAGCGGGGAACGGAAGGCATGAGGGAAACCTAGTCCCAATAATATGACCACTGCCAACCATCCATGACTAAGGAAATTTGAATGCTCCGACTTGAACCATCGTCATTAATAAGTAGCGAAATAGGTTGACACGCTGCGTTCAAAAGAATAAGGGGAAAAGTAGGGTAATTACATCAACACCTACACAGACCTTTAAAGTACCCCGGTGGACAGGACAAGTCTAAAGATGGAATGCCCATATAAACGGAACGTTTTAACCCCTTCTAGGCTCTGAGTATCTGGTCGAGATAATCAGTAGTGAAAGTGTAAGCGCAAGCCTATTAGGGGGTGAGATGTGACCAAAAGCCAACGCCCAACTGTAATGGTAGGGATATGCTAACGGGTCACGGTTTGATTGTAAAGAATAGAGTCTAGTAGGAGTTACTATGGCGAATGCGAGTTTAAAGAAAGGTTTTGAGAAATCAAAGCTAATCAAGACTACGAATGTATGGAAACAAATTCCCTGGGCGAAAGTTCAGAGAAAAGTTTTCAAGCTCCAAAAGAGGATATTTCAAGCAGCTAAATCGGGACAGGATGCAAAGGCAAGAAGGTTGCAACGTCTATTGGTGAAATCATATTATGCCCGACTCTTAGCAGTGCGGCGAGTGACCCAAGATAATCAAGGCAAGAAAACAGCCGGTGTCGATGGAATGAGAACAATCTCACCAAGGCAAAGGTTTGAACTTGTTGAGAATATTAAAAGAAACCTTAAAGCAAAACCACTGCGACGGGTGTGGATTCCAAAACCTGGAAGGGATGAAAAACGCCCCCTGGGAATACCCACAATCCAAGATAGAGCGAGGCAAGCCTTGGTTAAGTCGGCACTCGAACCGGAATGGGAATCGAGATTTGAAAGCACAAGCTACGGGTTTCGACCTGGAAGGTCTGCCCATGATGCAATATCCAGAATCTTTCAGAGTATCAACAAAGGAGGTTATTACGTTCTGGATGCAGATATAGCGAAATGTTTTGACCGAATAAACCATGATTACCTTCTGTCCAAAATTCATTGTCCAAGCAGTCTAAAAAGAGACCTGAAATCATGGCTCAAAGCAGGCGTGCTAGATAACGGTGTATTCGAGGATACAGAAGCAGGGACACCTCAAGGAGGGGTAATAAGTCCACTCCTAGCCAACATCGCACTGGATGGGATGGTTAGGTTCATAAAGACAATGTATCCAAATAAAGGAACAACCTTTCAGGTAAACCTCATAAGATACGCCGATGATTTTGTGGTCATATCCAAAGACCTAAGAATCATTGAACAGTGCAAAATTGCCATTTCCGAATGGCTAAAACCTGTAGGACTAGAAATAAAACCTGAAAAGACTCGAATCTGCCATACGCTCAATCCTATTGAGTATAACGGCAAAACAGAAGAACCAGGATTTGACTTTCTAGGATTCAATATCAGGCAATATCCAGTAGGAAAATATAAATCTGGAAAAAGTGGGGGAAGAAGAAAAGGAGGCTTCCTATTTAATAAAAACCCTCACAAAATGTTGGGACTCAAAACTCATATCAAACCCAACAAAAAGGCAATTAAAGCCCATACAGAAGTGATAAAAGGTGTAATTAAACAACATAAAACAGCACCTCAATCAGCCCTGATTAGCAGATTAAACCCAATCATAAGGGGATGGTCAAACTATTATTCAGGAGTCGTCTCATCTGAGACCTTCGTTAAACTAGACCACATAACTTGGTTAATGTTACGGGCATGGACATCATCAAGATGCGGAAAGGCAAGTTACGAAAAGCTAAGAAACTACTTCCACAAAGAAACGGTTAAACTTAGCAACGGAAAAGAAAGACATGAAACTTGGTTATTCAAGACTAAGGATGGAATTCAATTATGGAAACATAAATGGACTCCAATTGTCAGACATACCCTAATACGCCCGGAAGCAACACCATACGACGGAAATTGGACTTACTGGGCAACCAGGAAAGGACAAGCAATTGATACGCCAATTAGAGTAGCCAAACTACTCAAGAAGCAAAAGGGGAGGTGTACCTGGTGTGGACAGTATTTCGCACCATCGGATTTAGTTGAAGTTGACCACATTATACCTCGAAGCCAAGGTGGAAAGGATGAATATAAGAATCTTCAACTACTACACCGCCACTGTCACGATGATAAAACGGCGTTAAACAACGCCAAAGCCGTATCCTTAACAATGGAACAGTCAGACTAGGAGCCGTGTGAAGGGAAACTTTCACGCACGGTTCTGAATGGGAGGGAATGGAGGCGACTCCATTCTCGACCCTAATGGTGCGCGATGGTTTCCCGATTGTGGGTCAGACAGAACCCCCACTACCGCTAAATCCGCCACGTTACTGGTGGCAAGTGCCATCAACTAGGCGGTTTAACAGCTACCGAAAATATTGCAGAAATTGGCAACACCAACAACAATAGAATTATGGCAACAGTTTACGTTAATCCATCTACTGGCAACGATCAGGGCGACGGGAGCCAATCATCTCCCTACAAAACTCTGACGGCAGCCTGCGCTAAAGTTGAATCAGGAACTTTCATTCAATTAGAAACTGGAACCTATAATAGCGCTACTGGGGAACAGTTCCCAATTATGATTCCTAGCGGGGTCACTGTGGTGGGAAATGAATCGGGAACCGGAAGCGGGATTTTGATTGAAGGTAGTGGTCGCCATAGTAGCCCCAGCACAGGCGGCCAAGAAGTTACTATCGTGATGGCTACCAACGCTGAACTGCGGGGGGTGACAGTAACTAATAACCAAGTGAGGGGTACGGGAGTTTGGGTCGAGTCTACCTCGCCTAATATTGTACACTGCACATTTACCCGCTGTCGCCGCGAGGGAGTCTACGCTACAGGCTCAGGAGCTCCTAATATCCTCAGTAATGCCTTTGTGGAAAATGAAGGCTATGGCTTATCGTTGGAGGGTAATGTTAAGGGAGAAGTACGCAACAGTTCCTTCCAAAATACGGGCTATGGTATTTCGGTTAAGGGTGAAGTTCAGACCCGCATTAGTGATAACACGCTTTTTGAAAATCGCTCGGGTCTCCTAATTGCTGGTAACTCTCGCCCTATTCTACGACGTAATTTGATTGAGCGCAACACTGGCGATGGTATTGTAATTACTAATGATGCGGCTCCAGATTTGGGTAGCGCCAGCGAATCGGGTGGTAATATGATTCGCAATAATGGCGGGTTTGATATTAATCATGCTGGCTCAGTGGCGATCGCCTCTTTTGGTAATTTGCTCAGTGCTGGCCGAGTTCAGGGTAATATCAATGTGGTGGCTCAGAGCGCTCCGACTTCCTCACCCACTACTATCCATGTTAACGGATCTACAGGTAATGATTCGGCGGCGGGTACGGCTTCTGCTCCTTTCAAAACTATCACCCGTGGCTTACAACAGGCGACGGCGGGAACTGTCGTACAAGTGGCTCCGGGAACTTATACGGCAGCTACAGGGGAGACTTTCCCGTTGTATGTGATCTCTGGTGTCACGTTGATCGGTAATGAGTCTAGCCAAGGTAATGGGACTCAAATTACTGGAAGTGGTCGATTTGCTAGTCCTAGTGCGGCGGGACAAAATGTAACTATTGTCATGGAAAATAACTCGACCCTGCGCGGTGTGAGTGTGACTAATGAGGAAATTCGCGGCACTGCTGTTTGGATCGAGTCGGTTTATTGTGTGGTGGCTAATTGTCGGTTTTTTAACTCCAAGCGGGAGGGGGTTTTTGTCACCGGAACTGCTATCCCTGAGATTTTGACTAGCCACTTTGAAAAAAATGCTGGTAATGGTATCGCTTTGGCAGGAAATGCTAAGGGAGAAATTCGCGGCAACAAGCTACAGGATACTGGATTTGCGATCGCTGTTCAAGCCTCTGCGGCTCCGCTGATTAGCGACAACCATATTTCTAACAACCGCACTGGTCTTGTACTTTCGGGTAGTTCTAAGCCTGTGTTGCGGAAAAATCTGATTGAGAATAATCTTCAGGATGGTTTGACTGTCATTGCAGATGCTTTTCCAGATTTGGGTAGCCCTCAAGATGCGGGGGGTAATATTTTCCGCAATAATGGTAAGTATGATGTCCAGAATGCTGGGAAGTTTACTTTGGTGTCTGTAGGAAATCAGATTAACCCCACTAACACGAAGGGAAATATTGATTTTAGTGCTAATGTGACTCCCAGTCCCAGTCCCAGTCCGAGTCCCAGTCCCAGTCCCAGTCCGAGTCCGAGTCCCAGTCCGAGTCCGAGTCCCAGTCCGACTCCGACTCCGACTCCACCTCCGGGAAGCGATCGCTTTAGTGATATTACCGGACATTGGGCGCGAGAATTTATTGTGCGCTTGACTGATATGAATATTATCAGTGGCTTCCCTGATGGTACTTTCCGACCTAATGAGAATTTAACTCGCGCGCAACACGCGGCTTTGCTGGCGAAGGCGTTTAATATGGCTCCTATTCAGCAGGCGACTGCATTTAAGGATGTGGCTATTGATTTCTGGGGGAAAGTGGCTATTGAACAAGCCAACCGGGCGGGATTTTTGGCCGGTTTCCCCGATCGCACTTTCCGACCTAATGAGAATTTGAACCGGGCTCAGGCGGTGGTATCATTGATTAATGGTCTCAAGTTGACTGGTGGTAATCCTAATTCTTTGAATGGTTACACCGATCGCGGTCAGATTCCTAGTTATGCTACAGATGCGATCGCTACTGCCACAGAACGAAGGATTATTGTTAACTATCCAACTCGGACTACCCTCTCTCCTCAACGGGATATTACCCGTGCGGAAATTTCGGCAATTCTCTATCAAACTCTGGTAGCCACTGGGCGCGCTGAGGCGATCAACTCTCCTTACATTGTCTAGTCAAGGCTAGATTATTTAGTCCCCCGCAGTAGTCCAAACCGAATTAAACCCTGTTCATATCCTTGACTCATTAATCCTAGGGATAATGCCGCTCTGATGGTTGAAGGTCCGCTGGTGAGTAAACCGAAAATGGCTGCGGGGTCAAAGGCGGAATCAATGACTAGATTCCAGAAGGGGGCGACCGCTTTTGACCAGTCGGCGGTGTCAATGTCATTAAACCCTACCCGAGTAGCGATCGCTTGATATTCTGGCAATGAGATTATATAGGGTAGGGCATAAACTTGGTAAATTTGGGCGAGGTGGCGACGTTCTGCGTCTGTTAGTTGTCCTTGCTCTCCCCCTAGGGGGCGATGACACCAAGTAGCCATTAAAAACGTGCCACCGGGTTTGAGGACTCGGTGGCATTCTTGCAAAAATTGGATTTTGTTGGGCATATGTTCCCCACTTTCCAGAGACCACACCAGGTCAAAGGATTCGTCCTCAAAGGGCATTTCTAGGGCGTTGGCAACCTGGAAATTCACATTTTCACTTAATCTAGCTTCGGCGGCGCGATCGCCTGCTCGTTGGGCTTGTACTGGGCTGAGAGTGATGCCTGTGACTCTGGCGTTAAACTTTTCGGCTAAATAAAGACTACTCCCCCCAATGCCACAACCTACGTCTAAAATCTTAGTTGTTTGAGTTCCCTCATCAAGTCCCCACTTTAGCAATTCTTCGATCAGGTCAATTTGCGCCTGTCGTCTTTCCGTTTTCCGATTCCCTTCCGGTCCGTAGTAGCCATGGTGCATATGTTCCCCCCAAATTTGTTCCCACAGGGCGGAGGAGGCATCATAAAACTGTTGAATCTGTTGATTGAGAGTGGATTTCATGGCTGCTTTTCTAATGGACAATCAATTAGGGTCAATGGTAGCACTACGGACTTGTTATGCTATATGTCTCAGTCCCCAGTCTGGTCTAGGGGTTGCGATCGCATGATTTTAGTGCTATCATAGCGTACATTGAACTGATAGAATAAGCCATTTTTTTAGCCAAATCAAACATTAATTAAGAAGTCGCTTTTTGGCAGTTCCCCAAAATCTAAGGTTATGAGATAATAACATCAGGGCAAGAAGGGTAAAGCGACTATGACCGAGTTAATTAAAGCCATCAAAAGCGGTAATCTTGACCAATTATCAGCTTTAATAGCTGCGGAAAAAGATATCAATGCTGTGGGTGATGATGGTACAACCGCCATGCTGACAGCAGTAGGACAGGGACTAGAGGCGATCGCCCAAAATCTCATAGAGGCTGGGGCTGATGTTAACCTGGGAGATAATGATGGCTGGACTCCGCTGATGGAGGCGGCGGCACAGGGCCATTTAACTATAGCTGAAAGTTTACTACAAGCTGGGGCTGAAATTGATGCTCAGACCGATTTTGGCTTAACAGCATTCATGGCAGCCGCTGGTAGGGGTCATGTGCAGATGGTTGAGATGTTACTGAATAAGGGTGCAAATTTTCGGGTTAAGGATAACAACAATTGGACGGCTTTAATTTGGGCATCTTCTGAGAATCATCCAGAAGTTGTAGCGGCAATTAAGAAATGGCGAGACGCTCATAATTAGCTGAGACTTCCCAGCACAAATTGACGATAATTCCCTGGTGTAAAATCTCCCATTGAATCAGGATTCATCTCATACAACCCAGGTCTAAAAATCCCCATTTTAACAAATTGTAAATGGGGGATTTTTTGAATAAATTAATTATTCGCAAAATTCTGGGTTTTTACAACTTATTTAACTGGTAAAAACTATGACAGACACTTCATCAGATAACGACAATCAACAACAGGTTACCATGGAAACCCTGCGGCGTGCCTTAGCGGATAACCTGTTTTATATCACCGGAAAATACCCGGAAATTGCTACCTTACATGACTTCTATTTAGCCCTGGCTTACACGGTGCGCGATCGCCTTTTCCCCAGATGGTTAAATACAGTTCGCACCGTCACCCAGCTATCAGATAATACCAAAGTAGTCTCTTGCCTATCCTCAGAATTTCTGGTGGGTCCCCACTTAGTCAATCATCTAATCAACCTGGGAATTTATGACCAAATTCGACAAGCCGTAGAAGAGTCAGGTTTAGACCTGCAAAAATTGGCGGAACCAGAACCAGAACCCGGTCTAGGAAATGGCAGTTTAGGTCGTCTCGCCGCCTGCTATATGGACTCCCTATCCACCTTAGAAATTCCCGCTATAGGTTATGGTATTCGCTATGAATTTGGGACCTTTAAACAGCAAATCCGAGATGGTTGGCAGGTAGAAATAACTGACAAATGGCTACAAAAAGGCAACCCTTGGGAAATCGTCCGTCCCGAGTCCGCAGTCGAGGTCAAATTTGGTGGCTATACGGAAGGCTACACCGATGAAGAAGGCAACTATCACGCCACTTGGGTTCCTCACCAAGTAGTTAAAGGTATCCCCTACGACACTCCTATTAGTGGCTATAAAGTCAATACTGTGAACACCCTGCGCCTGTGGAAAGCAGAAGCGCCAGAGTCTTTCAATTTCCAAGCATTTAATCTGGGAGACTATTACGGCGCGGTTGACCAAAAAGTGGTATCTGAAAATATCACCAAAGTTCTCTATCCTAATGATGAACATATACCCGGAAGACAACTGCGTTTAGAACAGCAATTTTTCTTGGTTTCCTGTGCTTTACAGGACATGATTCGCTGGCATCTAAAATCCGGTGGTAACCTGGAAACCTTCCCGGATAAATTTGCGGTTCAACTCAATGATACTCACCCGGCTATTGCTATAGTAGAATTGATGCGGTTATTAATGGATGAACATGATATCCAGTGGCATGATGCTTGGGAAATCACTCAAAAAACTTTCTCTTACACCAACCACACTTTACTACCAGAAGCCCTAGAAAAGTGGCCAGTAAATTTGTTGGGTCGTCTACTTCCCCGACACCTAGAAATTATCTATGAGATTAACCGCCGCTTTTTAGAAGAAGTCCGTAATAGTAATGGTCGTGATGGTCATAAAATTGCCAGACTTTCATTAATTGATGAAACGGGAGAACGTTATATAAGAATGGCTAACCTGGCTTGTTTGGGGAGTCACTCTATTAATGGGGTAGCCGAATTACATACGGAATTGTTGACTAAAGATACTCTGGGAGATTTTTATGAATTGTTCCCCCACAAGTTCAGCAATAAAACTAATGGGGTAACGCCACGACGTTGGTTAGTCCAAAATAACCCGGGTCTGACTAAGTTGATTTCTGAAAAAATTGGGGAACATTGGATTACCCATTTAGATGATTTGCGCCAGTTAGAAGGCTTCGCAGACGATGGGGATTTTCGCTATCGTTGGGGACAGGTTAAACTAGATCTAAAACGTTCTCTGGCTGGTCATATTCAACAGCGTTTGGGGGTGACGGTTAACCCAGAGTCTCTGTTTGATGTTCAGGTGAAGCCTATTCATGAATACAAGCGACAGCATCTGAATATCCTGCACATTGTTACTCTTTATCACCGGATTAAGCAAGACCCGACTGTAAATATTGCCCCTCGCACGTTTATTTTCGCCGGGAAGGCGGCTCCGGGGTATTTTATGGCAAAATTAATGATTAAGTTGATTCACTCCGTGGCTGAGGTGATTAACCATGATCCAGATGTGGGCGATCGCTTGAAAGTTGTGTTCCTTCCAGACTATAATGTTACTAATAGCCAAATCCTCTATCCGGCTGCTGATCTCTCTGAACAGATTTCTACTGCTGGTAAGGAAGTCTCTGGGACTGGTAACATGAAGTTCTGCCTTAATGGTGCTTTGACCATAGGAACTTGGGATGCTGCTAATATTGAGATCTGCCAAGAGGTTGGTCAAGAGAATTTCTTTCGCTTTGGCTTGACTGCTGATGAGGTTTACCAGCGCAAGGCTGAGGGTTATAATCCCTGGGATTATTATTATGGCAATTCTCAACTCAAGGAGATTATCGATCTGATTGGGTCTGGTCATTTTGCTGATGAAGACAGCACCCTATTTCAGCCTCTGATTGATTCCCTGCTACACCAAGACCAGTATATGCTATTTGCTGACTACCAATCCTATCTTGACTGCCAGGATAGCATTTCTCGGGTTTGGTGCGATCGCGATCGTTGGTTGAAAATGTCCATTCTCAATACGGCGCGTTGCGGTAAATTCTCTTCTGACCGCGCTATCCGAGAATACTGCGATCAGATCTGGCATTCTTCGCCAGTTTCCATTCAACTCGCTGATTATGTCCAACCACAGACGGCGTTAAGAGTTGACAGTTGAGGGTTAATCATGATATAATTAGGGTGGGAGGAAGGGATATTTTGATTAACCTTCCCCTCTCCTGATTGCTTCGATATATAGGCGGTTTTTGGCGGGTAGACTTAACTTCCCTTTTGGGACTTGGTTTAATCGACCCGCCGCCGCTGTTATCACTTCGCAGATAAAGGGGTAGTTGGGGAAACTTCCCTGGGTGAGATAATATGGCTAGTAGCCTGTCCGACAAAACTCTGTAATGTTGACAACTGCTGGTTATTTTGGAATACGGACTTGAGGGTATTTGAGAAGGACTCGATATTTAAGGAAAAGTTGTTTCCGGTTTCGCAGGTTTGGAAATACTCAACTAAACTCAAGCCAGCAATGCGAGTTAGATAAGCCGCCGTGACACCTTGAATAACTCCCCCAGCCACATAGGTGACGGTGTTAGTTTTGAGGAGGGTTGTTAAGGTTTTGGTGGATAACTCGACCAAGCCTAATTTTACCATTTGGGAACCGAGAGTTTTAGCGAGTTGCTGTGCTTGTTCGAGGGAAAATTGGCAACCGTAGACTTTCCCTAAGTCTAGCACTAACTGAGAAGTAATGGCAGCGGTGGCGAGAAGGTCTAAGGCGGGGACTGGGTTAGCAAAAGCCGCAGCCGCAGCGACCCATTGATATTGTTCTATGGTGGGGATGGCTTGCTGGCGGCGAATTGTGTTTAAATGGGTTTTAACGGTCTGCTGAAGTGCGATCGCTTTTCGGTAGGTGGTGGCCACAACTAAAGCCTCACCTGTCTCGGTCAAAAGGCGATCGAGATTTTCGGTAAGTGTTTCCATTTGCGGTAATGGTGTTTCCATCCATTCTTGAACGGAATTTTCATCCTGGTATTGGCGGACTTTAATGGGACTCGGAGAAGCGGAAATACCAATGATATCAGTCGCCGCCAATTGGTTAGCCATGGTTTGGCGCAGTTTTTCTAAAACGACTACCTGATGTTCCAAAGGACATTGGTCTTGTTTATTCCAAACCAATAGGGTGCGTTGGCGATCGCACAAATTCCCAAGGGTTTTATATTCAGGTTCAGTCAGATCACCATCTACCAAAAAGACAACTAAATCAGCGGTTAGCAAATGGTCCGAGGAGTCCGGGTCAACTTCCGTAATAGTTAAATGTTTCTGAGTCCAGGTAGTGTTTTCTAAAACGGTTTTTAAGGAAGTTTTCCCAACTTGTGGTTTCCCGGTAATAGCCAGGTATAAATCTTGTCTATCAATAGCTGTGTGTAAGTCAGCCACTTGCTTTCGCCAATCAGCCAGAGTCGGTGAGAGTTCATTTCCCCCTAGGAGAGTTTCCGCTTGAGTAGCTAACTGATCAATTAAGGTTTCCGTTTCCTCAATAGCGGCTTGGGTCACTTCCCGACTAATAGGGGGGGAATTTTTCGTGTTCTGGTCAGACTGAGGAAGTTTTCGCTGTAGCCACCAGAGACCACCGCCTAAAGCGATCGCCCCAAAAATTGCTGTTTCTCCCAATTCCACCGCCGACTCACCCACTGTATCCCACAGCCAGAGAACCACAGATAACCCAATACCACCAACTAAGATGGGACGACGCAAGTAATCAACCATATCCGTTAATTTGCCATAACCCTGCTTCTAGTTTAGATCAAAACTGAGAGTTCTGCATGATAAAGTATTAGATTATGGTTCTAAAATTTCGATTTGCGATCGCCAGCGACTTACATATTGCCCTTCCTGAGACCATTTGGGATCATCCTCAACGCTTTCATTTAGTGGAAGTTAGCATTCCGGCGCTAGAACAGGTCTTTAAACATCTGGAAAAGCTGGATATAGACTTTCTGCTGCTACCGGGAGATCTCACCCAACACGGGGAACGGGACAATCACGCTTGGTTAAGCGATCGCCTAAAAAACCTACCCTACCCAGCTTATGTAGTTCCTGGAAACCATGATGTACCTTTAGCCGTAGGGGAAGGGTCCCTAATTGGTTTATCCGAGTTTCCCGAATACTATCCCCACTGCGGTTATCAAGACAGGAGTTGTCTGTACTACACCTGCGAATTAACCTCGGGAGTGCGCTTAATTGGTCTCAATTCCAATTGGTTTGATGAACAGGGAAATCAGATCGGATATGTGGACGAAAAGCAGCTAGATTGGCTGAAAGGTGTTTTGGCTAAATCCACCGATGAATTGGTGTTAGTGATGATTCACCACAATATCATTGAACACCTACCCGGACAGTCTACTAACCCCCTAGGTCGGCGTTATATGTTGTCGAATGCTCCCCAATTGTTGGAGGTTCTGGAAGAGGGGGGAGTTAAGTTAGTTTTTACAGGTCATCTCCATGTACAGGATATTGCTCAATGGCGGGGAGTTTATGATATCACTACCGGTTCTTTGGTTAGTTATCCTCACCCCTACCGTATCCTCGATTTTTCCAGGGATGATCAGGGTCAACAGAAGCTGGAAATTGAGTCGCACCGCATTGTCTCAGTTCCCGATTTTCCTGACTTAGCAAGTATTTCTAGGGAATGGATGGGCGATCGCTCCTTTCCGTTTATGATGAGGTTATTAATGGGGCATCCCCTAGGTCTTTCCCAATTAGAAGCCGAGGAGTTGGCCCCCCGTCTGCGCTATTTTTGGGCGGATATTGCTGGCGGTGATGCCAGGTTTGATTTTCCTGACTTCCCCCCCCAACCGCGACAGTATTTTGAGGGGTTTACTGCCAGTGAGGCGATCGATAATCAGACAATTTTGCGGTTATAGATAATGTCATCAGAATATGGGAATGTGGGTATTCTATGCTCACCGACTACAAGGGAGTCTCAATCTATAGCAATAGGCGATCGTGTATTCATGACAAAATGAGAGAGAGGTTATAAGTTAGAGGCTAGAGGGTAGACACAAAGGGGATAGATTGAATGAAAAATTGTCAAGTATCGATTTTCCTGCCTACCTTCTTCGGCGCGCTATAGATTTAGGCTTGATTGTTAAATAAATTTGAATTTGAGTTGCTGTTGACTCCCCCCCATGGGTCAATAGATGGTCACATACCCTACTCAAATATGATGGCTTGTTTGTATAAAAGAAGAATAGATTTGGGAATAAGCCTAAAGACTTACTGCTTACTTTGTTGATGATTAACTCGAAGGCCCTCGACTATGACCACCAAAGCTCATACACATCACTTACCAGTATCTTCTGGGTTCGGTTACGGAAAGCACCCTGACTTCAAATTGTCCGGCTATATACGCCAGGATAGACTGCAAAGGTTGTCTGAAAAAGGGATTATAATTACTCCCTCAGAACTTGATGAGTTTGATGCTTACACCCAGAAAATTCGTCGTCAGTTATTGATATTAAAAGCTACATCGGTATCTTCTATGGATTGAAAAACTGTCCGGTTTGACTGCGCGAGACTGTCAAGGGACAGCATTTGACTTGATACTATCGTGATCGGAAAATGGCAACTTTGACTATAAGCTACCCCCAGGAAATTTATATAAGTATTGGTTATTGTTGGCGATTGGTTTGATACAAATAACAAAACCTTTTTGAATTTATGGCGTGAAAATGATTATCATTCTTGCACCATCTAGCCACGAAAACACGCCACTTGACAGCCCTTTAAAAGGATGATAGAGTAGAGTCTATAGGTTATAGTTAGTCTTCGTGTGGGTAAAAGCAGTTATTGAGTATCTGTGGCTACCAGGAAATAACCTGAAACAGCTATATTGCCGTATTGAATATGAGGTAAGCAGTGGGCGATCGCCTGAGTTAAATTTGCTGGCGAGACACGAATATTGTTTTAAGCCCCAGAGGTAGGGGTTGACAAAATAGCAAAAATGTGCATAGTGTCAGGATGCCAGTTTGATAGGTAAACTTTAGGATGCTTTTGTTTTTGGTGAAGGGTAATTAATGAAACCAGTTGTTTTCTGTGACTTTGACGGGACAATTACAGCAGAGGAGACCTTTGTGGCGATGCTAAAGCAATTCGCACCGGAGGTAGCACAGGAGATTATCCCGAAACTATACACCCATGAGATCAGCTTACGTTCAGGGGTGCGAAGGATGCTAGAATCAATACCCTCGAAGGCTTATGGAGAGATTATCGAGTTTTCAAAAACTAAAGAAATGCGTCCTGGACTGGTGGAATTAATAGACTTTCTGGATAGCCAGGGAGTGCCGTTGGTGGTGGTATCGGGGGGGATTCGGATTATGGTAGAAACAGTATTAGGAGAATTAGTTAATCGGGTCGCGGGGATTTATGCGGTGGATGTGGAGACGGACGGACCGAATTTGCGGGTATATTCAGAGTTTGAAGGGGACACAGAATTACTAGCAAAAGTGCGGGTAATGGAGTTATATAAGGGGGACCCGAAAATTGCGATCGGGGATTCGGTAACGGACTTAAATATGGCGATCGCTGCTCCGGTGGTATTTGCGCGCGATCGCTTATCTGAGTATTTAGATAAGCGGAAAAAGCCCTATATAGCTTGGACAGATTTCTTAGATATTCGCGATCGTCTCCGAGAAATCTGGAATGCTTAATGAATCCCATAATTAACAGGAGTTTGACAAATGGCAGAGTTTACCAGAGTTCTCTCTATTGACGGTGGTGGTTTGCGAGGATTAATACCCGCCGAAATTTTGGTAAGTGTCGAGCATAAAATTCAGGAAAAAACTGGCAATCCTCAAGCTAGACTCGTCGAGTATTTTGATTTATTTGCTGGGACAAGCGCCGGGGGAATTATGACTTGTCTTTACCTATCTCCCGACCTACAAGACCCCACTAAACCCCGATGCTCTGCGGAAGAAGCCAGGAACTTTTTTTACCAAAATAGTCGTAATATCTTTTACCAACCTTGTAGCCACGCCATCAAAAACTTTTGGGGACTGTTAAACGAAAAATACTCCCATGAGAAATTCGAGTTAATGATGCAAAACTTTTTTGGGGACTTAAAGTTAAGCGAGTTATTAAAACCATCCTTAATTTGCTCCTATGAAATTTCTCGGAGAAAAACCCACTTTTTTACTCAACATGATGCGGTAGTCAGTCCTAGTAAAGACTATTATGTAAGAGACGTAATTCGCGCCACCTCAGCCGCTCCGACTTTTTTCAAGGTAGCCGCAATTAGGTCTTTAGGTGATGAAATGTATACCTGTGTTGATGGGGGAGTGTTCGCCAATAATCCAACCTTGTGTGCTTATGCGGAAGCTCGTAGCAAACTCCCAGATAATCCCACCGCTAAAGATATGGTAATTTTATCTTTGGGAACTGGGGACGTGAAAAAGGGATATCCTTATGAACAGGCTAGAAATTGGGGTCAGTTTCAATGGTTACTTCCCCTGTTTGATATTATTATGACCGGGGTGGCGGAAACCGTAGATTATCAAATGAGGCAAATTTATGATGCTACTAGAAGTCCTCAACAGTATCTGAGAATAAATACAACCCTGACGGATAAAAATATGCTACCCATAGATAAGTCATCTGACGAAAATTTGCAGGCTATTCGTCGTGTCGGTCAGCAATTGGCTGAGGACTATAGTGAGGAATTAGATGCAATTGTTGATTTATTGCTAAGGTAATGGAGGGATTGCTCTTAATTGCCTCTATTTTAAGCCTAAATGTTCCATCACTCCAGAGATAGCATTCATGCGTCTTGACTGATCATGTCTGACACAGGACTTAGCATCTATGGAATATGGACAAATAGGAGGATGAGCCAAAGTTGTCTGCTCATAACTGCCATTGATTTTAAATGAGTTGACTCTGGCTGAGAGGATAGCGTCAGTTCCCTTTTTTCTTCCGCGTAGTTCAGAAGCGTATAACTGAGGAAATTTTGCGCCGAAATAGGGACTCTGATTCCATAAATCTATCGCATTGATAAATCCTTCTAAATGTGAGTTAGGATTAATTCCGACTTCCCTAAATTGCTGTTCAATCACAAAGGACCGTGATCTGAGGTGTTGTAGACACCATTGGTTAGCCTCCTGTAGGGTTCCACCCCGTCCGTGGTTACTGCAAAAACCTTTATTTAGGATGCCAGTAGCTGGGTCAAAATGACCGGCAATTAGAGAAGTTCGTCTTCCATTGGTCTCGCAGTTTCCTTCGGCGGCACAAATTGATAAAGCACCGAGACTGTTTAAATCTGCAAATAGGGTATTCAAGGGAACATGAACACCAGAGGAATGACCGAGTAGCCAACGGTGACTAATCTGCTGAAACTTAGTCGCTTGAAGCTTTTTGTCGATTTTATTGGACTGTGAATTAACCAAAGAAACGACATCTTTTTCGATTTTAATTTTGGCTGAGTAGATAGCCAAAAATCCCAAAAAACCTACCAGAAACCAAGTAATTCCTGTCACGGTGGGGTAATAATTGATTCGGTAATTAATCCGCCTTTTTTGACGAGAATTTAGCTGATGATAACGGTGGGTGTTGATGTATTTACCTGATGGAAGTTTATGCTTGAAAACAGCACGATTTTTCGCCATAACTAAAAATCAAAAATTCCTAAATTTATGAAGCTGACAACTTGAGGCTTTCTTATCATCTATGGAGCCTTCAATATTGACAAGATGCACAATCAAATTTTCAATTTTTTTACATGGTTTTTATCCCCGTTTATTAGTGAATTGAGTGGCTATGATGGTGGTTATCATCTAAGGGAAATAGGCTTAGGATAGGCTCTGAACACCACAACAGACTCAAAAAGCCTTCATAATATATCACCTGTTTTGAGTTATTGAAAGGCTAAGTTTCCTTGATCCCTGATGTTAAGTGTGGAAATTTCCCTATTATTTAAGGCTTCTAGCCGATCGCATGAGTTTTTGGGAACCGATAAAATTTATGTCTTAGGGAAGAAACAGACCCAGGGGTTGGTGACGGCGGGATATTGCCAAAAATGCTAAATTGCGGTTTGATCATATAACTCCCAATAACTCATAGATAATTAATATGGGAACTGAGCGCAGCTACCAAACCCTACCCTTCTATTGGCATCGCGATACCTTGGAAAACGATCGCCGATGGTTAGAATCAATTGTTCGGAATACCGCTCCGTTTTCAGACGCTTGGACGAAAGCTCGCATTGTCCAGCTTGGCTACCCATATCCCCCCAATACCAAACCCGGGACTGTGGAGGGACTGCCGACCTATGGGGGTTACACTTCCGAAGCAGAGATCGCCTCGGTGTTGCGATCGTCTTGTAATCTCCTGGAATACCCAGGCTTTGAGACTCAGGTAAATGAGGATTATGTGATCCGCACTCTCAATAGTTGGCATAATCGAGAATTTACTCAGGCGATCAGCCGCAATTTTGAAGTTTATGCCGATCGCTACCATAGCAATATTTTTTTAGTGGTCAGCACCGCTCCGAGTTCCCTAAATATTGACCGCCAATTACCCAGCCGCGATCGCTTTCGTCCCCTGTTCAATATCGCTGAACTTGGTCGCATGATGCGCTTGGCGAATTTTAATCGCATTACCCTCCGTACCCACGGCTATGCCACCCCCCCAGAAAAGTTCTACCCGGCTTTTGTGAATGAGGCGGAGTCTATTTCCCTCAAAGGACCCATTAATCAGGTGGGAACTTTGGAGGAAAAAAGTGCCTATATCGGCTATCACTGGCCGGGAGAAAGACCGATTTTGAGTCCCGGTCTATGGACTGACCCTTTCCGCTATTGGGGGATTTCTTTAAAGTTTATCGTAGGTCTGGCTCTGGCCGCTTTTGGGGGCGGCTCTGTGTTATATTTACTCTTAGCCCTATTCATCGCCCCTCTGTTGACAATATGGGGGATTAGACCGATTGTTGATTCCCTCTGGCAATGGATAACCTGGGAGACTCTGGCTGGTTTAATTAGCCAATGGCTGTGGGTGTCTTTCAGCGTGTTTCTCCTGTGGCTATTGCTATTCCAGTTGCTGCGGATTGTCGTCTATCAGCGCGATCGCTATCGCGCTATTCACTACGGCGCACCAGACCTAGCAGAGTTCTTCTGGCGACTTGATAAGGCGCTGGGAGATAATCCTTATGCCTCTATGCCTTTTTTACCAGGGGAACAACCACCATTATCCCCCCTCCCTACCTTGAAGGTTAATCTCATTGGTCATAGCATGGGCTGCCTATTGGTGGTTAATGTTCTGCGAATTCTGTCCGATCGCTTTGGGAAAGAGGATCGCTTAGTTCAACAAGGCAATGATATGGGGGAATACTTGCGCCTTGACCGCTTGATTTTATCTGCTCCAGATATCCCCTTAGAATTTTTGCGGGAGGGACGCAATAATTATGTGCGATCGGCTATTCTCCGCTGTCGGGAAATTTATTTGTTTTCTAGCGATCGCGATCTCGTCCTGCGTTACCTTTCTGTTTTGGGTAATTGGTTTAGTGAACCCAGTGTCGCTATGTCTGGCTTGCGCTTGGGAAATGTTTACCTAAAAACAGTTAACACACAGGAAGGACGAGAAGAATATCGACCATTTATTCGGATTATGGTCAATTCTCAGGCGGCGGTTGAACCTACCTCCGCTTATGATTTGTTTGAAAAGTTTAACTACTTCGACTGTTCCCAAATGTCTAAGATAAATGGCGTTAAATGGAAGTTAAACGCCGGGACGGCTTTACCCATAGATTTAGTAAATGCCGTCTTATACTTTGCTAAGAAAATTGACGTTCACAGCGCCTACTACTATGTTGATACTCCCAGTTTTGAGATTATACAATTTCTGATTACCCGCGATGAACTCTCTCGGTCAGATACTTTAGCCTCCATTTACCAACTCATTGAAAATACTCCTATTCGTTTTCGTCCTAGTCAACCCTTTTCTAAGCCCCATATTGAATAGGTTTTGCTAATTTATCCGGTGAGATAGATTTGATTTTCTCAAGAATGTTAAGAATTAATACAATTTTATTGCCAATTGCTCGCAAAAAGTTGACGAGATTATGGGGGTTGTGGTATGCTCAAAGAAATTGCTCCCAAGGGGTTACTCTGTCTATATGCAAAAATAAAGGCTACAACCCCGATTATGTCGCCATTAAAATTATTGTCTGACCAAAAGATTAAGCTGGCGAGACACGAGTTTTGGGGCTAAAATTAGCCAGGCTTTTTATGGGTATTGACAAAAACGGCATTTTGTGATATTGGCATTAATCAAAGTATGCTAAAGCAGCAGCGATCAAGGAATAGGGAAGTAATTATAGAGAGTTAATTACCCATTATAATTGTGATGATATTTTCTGCTTAAATTGTAGGAGAAATTTAAACCAGAATTGAGCAGGTTTATCGTAGAATGTAAAGATATCACCGTAGGCAATTCGGGAGTTGCGATGATGTTGCCAATGTCTTTCTGGGGTGGTGATAAAGAGAAGTTTACAGATGTAGTTTATGGTGTTGGGTGTAGTCCATGTAGTGGGGGAAAGATGACGAAATTGTACATGAGATTGTGCTAAGACTAAACCCAGGATAGTACCGGTGGGAGAAATCGACCAAAAGATAGGTAAAAAGAGGAGATAGGGAAAGGCGGCTAAGAATCCAGTAATTAAAACGAGGGGATTTTGGGTAGCGATCGCATAGCGAATAAAACTGCGGTTATGGCTATGATGAACAGCGCCATGATATTTCCCGAAAATATGTTCAGGGACATGATAGAAAAAAGTTGAGATGAAATCCCCGGTCAATAGTAAGACCACGGCTATGAGAATAATCTTGATGACGGTCACGGCTTCACCCTCAGAATTTGCGGCTAGTGTAACCAATAGAGATTAAATTTAATTAATAGTTAGGTTAAACTTGAGAATCATCTAGGATAGGAGAAATTTAGGGATGTTGTTACCAGGGAAGCAACGGAGTAAACTAGACGAAACCGAGGATAGATTATTTTATGAGTATCCGCGATTTGTGACCCATGTTGACGAGGGATTTATTGATAGGTTAAGGGGGTTATATAGCGATCGCCTTTCAGACAATAGCAGAGTGTTGGACTTGATGAGTAGTTGGGTGTCTCATCTCCCGGATGATCGGAAATTCTCCCATGTAGAGGGACACGGTATGAATGAGGAGGAGTTGGCGCGTAACCGTCAACTGAACCATTATTTTGTTCAGGATCTGAATAAAGACCCGAAATTACCATTAGGCGATCGCGAATTTGATGCCGTGTTAATCTGCGTATCAGTACAGTATTTACAGTATCCTGAAGCCGTATTTAGTGAAATTCATCGTGTCTTAAAACCGGGGGGAGTGGTGATTGTGAGTTTCTCTAACCGGATGTTTTTTCAAAAAGCGATCGCCGCATGGCGAGACGCAACAGAATCCCAGCGAGTCAAACTGGTAGAAAGCTACTTTAACTCAGTCCGTAGTGGGGAATTACCCGGCTTCAGCGTCCCTGAAGTAATTATCCATCAGTCATCTATCCCCCCGGTCTTGCAAATGTTAGGACTCGGTGGCGGCGACCCGTTTTATGCAGTGATCGCACATCGTCAAATGTGACGAATCATCTTGAAACTCTCGAGACTATAGCTGCTGAAAAACCTCTAGGGTCAGATATACAGGCTTTTCTGCCGTATTCTGACCCCAAAATTGGCTGATAGGCTGATCCTGGTCAGATTGAATCCAGAGGACTTTCCCAGAAGTGCAGGTATAGGTCTGTTGACCATCACCACAGGGAATAGCCGCATCTCCAGGCTTTAGTATCCTGACAGTCATCTGGGTGACAGGGGGATCAAGTGTGATGCTCTGTCTGGACATCTCTGGTAGGATGTTGAGGGAATAGGTTTTGAGGGGTTCTGCGGCTTGGACTGGTATCACCCAAGCGCAGAAAACCACCAGCAGAGTTGTGAGTAGAATCTTCAATTTCATATTGACAAATATTCACCTTTGGTTTACTTTACCGAAATCGGTTAAGTGTGGCAAATATATGATTTTGAAGATGGATGGGGTAATCGAATTAGAAGAAGGTAAAATCTTCTATATCTATGGTAGTCGCTTCCACTCCATTTAAGAAGGCTAAAACCTCTCCGGTGTCGGCGATAAGGATTTGAGAGCCGGTGTCAATTTGAGCGATCGCTAATTGTCGAGGATCTAGAGCTGCCGTGATCCAGATTTGGTCAACACCCACTTCAAAATCAGCGATCGTATCTTGTCCGTAAGCGATCGCAAAAGTATCACGACCTGCACCCCCAATCAGAATATCATTACCCTTATCACCACTCAGGAAATCATCTCCATCCCCTCCAATTAGCGTATCATTTCCCTGACCGCCATAGAGAGTATCGGATTCTAAACCTCCTACCAGCAAATCATTTCCGAGATTGCCAAACAGGAGATTATTACCCGCAATTCCTAACAGAGTATCATTGTCTTGACCTCCATAAATCGTATCATTACCCTGATTTCCTTGTAGGTAATCAGCTCCTTGATTTCCGAAGATTAAATCATTACCATCTCCTCCGTGGATAGTATCATTTCCTTGACCCCCATAAATCGTATTATTACCAAATCCTCCCAGGATTAAATCATCTCCCTCGCCGCCGAAGATTAAATCATCTCCCTCGCCGCCATCAATAGTATCATTTCCGATGTCTCCCCAAATTACATCATTTCCTTCTCTTCCAAACAGGAAATCATCACCTTGACCGCCATATAAAGTATCATTTCCCGGTCCTCCCAAGATGAAGTCATTATCTTCACCTCCCAACAACAGATTATTACCAAATCCTCCTTCTAAATTATCGTTTCCTCCCATTCCAAAAATAGTGTCATTTCCACCCCTTCCATATATCCATTCCGCCATTGAGGTACCCACTTTTAATTCGTCCGCTTCCGTTCCTTCTAGGGTCTCCTCGGTCACATTAATTAAGCGGATTGAATCAATATTCAAACTGGGAATATTTACCAATGGGATATTAATACTACCACTGATTTCTAATGGTTGTATTAGTCTTGGTGTCACCACTGGAGTTAATTCCGACTCTGCTTGAGAGTTGCTTTCTGGAGTAGTTTCCGGTACAGCAACAGGTCCAGCAATAGGAGTCCCTCCCGCTTGCGGTTGCGGTTGTGGTTGCGGTTGTGGTTGCGGTTGTGGTTGCGGTTGTGGTTGCGGAGCAGGTTCAACCCCCACTTCCGGTTCGGGAGTCGGTTCGACTTCCGGTTCAGGAGTCGGTTCCGGTTCGACTTCCGGTTCGGGTTCGACTTCCGGTTCGGGTTCCACCTCCGGTTCGGGTTCCACCTCCGGTTCGGGTTCCACCTCCGGTTCGGGTTCCACCTCCGGTTCGGGTTCGACTTCCGGTTCGGGTTCCACCTCCGGTTCGGGTTCCACCTCCGGTTCGGGTTCGACTTCCGGTTCCGGTTCGACTTCCGGTTCAGGTTCGACTTCCGGTTCAGGTTCGACTTCCGGTTCAGGTTCGACTTCCGGTTCAGGAGTCGGTTCCGGTTCAGGAGTCGGTTCCGGTTCCACTTCCGGTTCCGGTTCAGGAGTTGGTTCCGGTTCGACTTCCGGTTCAGGAGTCGGTTCCGGTTCAGGAGTCGGTTCGACTTCCGGTTCAGGAGTCGGTTCCGGTTCAGGAGTCGGTTCGACTTCCGGTTCAGGTTCCACCTCCGGTTCCGGTTCGACTTCCGGTTCCGGTTCAGGAGTCGGTTCGACTTCCGGTTCAGGAGTCGGTTCGACTTCCGGTTCAGGAGTCGGTTCGACTTCCGGTTCAGGTTCCACCTCCGGTTCCGGTTCGACTTCCGGTTCAGGTTCCACCTCCGGTTCAGGAGTCGGTTCCGGTTCAGGAGTCGGTTCGACTTCCGGTTCAGGAGTCGGTTCGACTTCCGGTTCAGGAGTCGGTTCGACTTCCGGTTCAGGAGTCGGTTCCGGTTCAGGAGTCGGTTCCGGTTCAGGAGTCGGTTCCGGTTCGACTTCCGGTTCAGGTTCCGGTTCGACTTCCGGTTCGGGTTCCACCTCCGGTTCAGGAGTCGGCTCCGGTTCAGGAGTCGGTTCCGGTTCAGGAGTCGGTTCCGGTTCAGGAGTCGGTTCCGGTTCGACTTCCGGTTCAGGTTCCGGTTCGACTTCCGGTTCGGGTTCCACCTCCGGTTCAGGAGTCGGTTCCGGTTCGACTTCCGGTTCAGGTTCCGGTTCGACTTCCGGTTCGGGTTCCACCTCCGGTTCAGGAGTCGGCTCCGGTTCAGGAGTCGGTTCCGGTTCAGGAGTCGGTTCCGGTTCAGGAGTCGGTTCCGGTTCGACTTCCGGTTCAGGTTCCGGTTCGACTTCCGGTTCGGGTTCCACCTCCGGTTCAGGAGTCGGTTCCGGTTCAGGAGTCGGTTCGACTTCCGGTTCAGGAGTCGGTTCAGGTTCGACTTCCGGTTCCGGTTCGACTTCCGGTTCAGGAGTCGGTTCCGGTTCAGGAGTCGGTTCCGGTTCGACTTCCGGTTCAGGTTCCGGTTCGACTTCCGGTTCGGGTTCCACCTCCGGTTCAGGAGTCGGTTCCGGTTCAGGAGTCGGTTCGACTTCCGGTTCAGGAGTCGGTTCAGGTTCGACTTCCGGTTCCGGTTCGACTTCCGGTTCAGGAGTCGGTTCCGGTTCAGGAGTCGGTTCCGGTTCAGGTTCGACTTCCGGTTCAGGAGTCGGTTCCGGTTCCACCTCCGGTTCGGGAGTCGGTTCGGGAGTCGGTTCGGGAGTCGGTTCGGGTTCCGGTTCAGTTATGGTTGAAAATTCATAAGCGCCAATATCAAATTCAAGAGTTCCATTTCCATCACCATCAATAGGACGAGGTTCGCCGCGTTGGTCGGTGGATGTTTCCGCATTGACACCACCATCGATCGCCGGACTTCCTTCTAATAACGGATAGAAATAGGTTTCGTTTTGATGTTGCAGGGGACCCAATAGAGGATCGGCGATCGCGATCGTAGCAGTCGCGTTATAATCATTAGCAAGGTTCGTGAGTTTTTCCAGCCATTGAATGTTACCGCCGCCATCAACTAATTCGCGGTTCGTGTGTTGTTGAATCCCCCAATTATTCGTACCGTTATCAGCAGTATTTTTGTAGAAAATCGTATTTCGGACCGTAACCGTTTGGTCAGCAGAGGCGACGATACCGCCACCCACCCATCCGGCGTAGTTTTCCGCAATGGTAGTGTTGATGATATCAGCAGGACCATATAAAGCCATCGCACCACCATTTCCTGAAGTCGTCAAAGATTCGGCGCGGTTTCCCGAAAAGGTCGTATTAGTGATGACAGTCGGCGCATTCATCATCCAAATTCCACCCCCCTGATTGGCGGCGGTGTTGTTAACAAATGCTGTATTTATGACTTCAAATCCTTGATTTAAGCCGTTGTTCATCTGAACGATCGCACCACCATTTCCGCCATTTCCACCGGGAAGCGGGAGAATTTCATTATCCTTAAAAACGCTGGATTCAACGATGACGTTATCTTGGGTTCCCGTGTATAGGTAAGCCGCACCACCTTCGCCGCGTCCGCTATTTCCTTCAAATAAACTATTCCTAATGGTAATCGTTCCCGATGTATCATTACTTGATGTACTGGCGCGATCGGTGTAAATTGCGCCACCATATCCCCTTAAAGAAGGGTTATCATTTCCGGTGTCGTAAAAGGCGGCGGTAGTGCTATTATTAATAAACCGGGAATTTTCCACAGTTAACCGACCATTTAGGCTGTTAATCGCCGCGCCATTAATGCCTTCATTTCCGATAAAGTCGCTATTGGTGACGATAATTTCATTGGGTCCCCAAAAGGCGATCGCACCCGCACCTCTTTCGTCATTCCCGGCGATCGCTTTATTCCGATTGAAATCACTTTCATTAACCGTCAATCTTCCCTCAAAGGCGCTAAAAATTGCCCCGCCACCCTGGTCAGCCACATTGTCGTTAAAGGTGACATTTTCGACTGTTAAAATCCCTTGGTGTGTGGTCGCAATACCCCCACCTCTTTCGGGAGTATATCCGTTGGCGATCGTCAGATTTTGAATGGTTAAACTCGTGGGATTCGCTGAGGTTGAATTTAGATAAAATACTCGAGAAATGTTATTCCCACTGATAGTTAAATTGGTATTATTACCCCCGTCAATAATCAGGTTTTTACCCACCGGAATTTCTAGCTGTCCTCCCGTCAGGGTGATAGTATTTCCCCCCGTGAGTTCCGCTGCAAATGTAATGGTATCTCCCGATGCTGCATTGGCGATCGCTTCCCTTAATGAACCTTCACCCGCATCATTATTATTAGTAACAATTAAACTGGGTTCATCCATGGTAGGAATCATCTCATAAGCACCTACATCAAACTCCGCTGTCCCGCTATTATCTCCATCCACCGGACGAGTTTCTCCCCGCTGGTCTGTGGTAATTGTATTAACAGTAATTCCGCCATCAATCGCTGGACTTCCAGGTAAAATAGGATGAATTAATACCCCATTAATTTCCTGTAAATCTCCCAGTAGTGGATCGGCTAATGTAACGTTACTGGTAATTAAAGTATCGTTAGGGTTCAATTCATTCGATTGAATGTTACCACCGCCATCATTATATGTAGTTCCTGTGTGATGGTTTATATTCCAATCATTGCCGCGATTATTCCCCACATTATAGGCGGAAATTGTGTTAGTTAAAGTCACATTATCCCCACCACCCCAAAACCCACCGCCTTGACCACCTGCGTAATTATTAGCAATAGTAGTATTGGTAATATTGGTGGGATTAGTACCATTGGCGAAGGTGATTCCACCCCCCAAGCCATCACTTCCATCCGCTGATTCCGCGCGATTTCCAGAAATAGTAGTATTGGTAATTGTCACTGGAGATGTTTCTCCAATCCACAACCCACCACCTTGACTTTGGGAACGATTATTAGCAAAGGTTGTATTGTTAATAGTTAACTCTGCATTACCATGTCGCAGTCCGCCGCCTAAAGCCTGTCCGCGACTACTTTCCACAACTTCATTATTAAGAATTTGGCTATTTTCGATGATTACACGGTCAGGGGGATAAGCATATAAGAACAGTCCGCCACCCTGTCCAGAACCTTTATTTCCCTCAATTAAACTATTGCTAATCCGAATTTCTCCCCCCACAGGTCCGGGTCCGAAATTCTCTGCTGACGCATTCGCACCATCAGTAAAAATTGCACCACCATAACCCGATGGATCACCCCCTAAATCTCCAGGGGTTGAGTCATTATTCCGAAAAGTTGAACCCTCAACAGTTAAGTCTCCTAACAGGTGATTAATTGCGCCGCCATTAATGCCTTTATTGTTGGTAAATGTGCTGTCAATCACTGTCAGAGTTCCGGCGCTTTTCGTGGCGATCGCACCCCCTCCCCGTTCGCTTCCTCCAGCGGTTCCATCATTGCCGTCAAATTGGCTATTAATGATGGTTGTATTACTTCTAAATCCCGTTAAAATACCCCCCGCAAACTCAGCGCGATTATTGTTGACTTGGCTATTTTCTAAGGTTAAAGATGTTCGACTCGCCATGCGGATACCTCCACCCGCGCCATCTTCTCCTTCTCCTGTGGCTAGACCGTCCGCAATAATTAGATTTTTTAAGGTGACTGATGGAGGGATAAAATCAGGACTTATTTGGATGTCAATAACCCTAGTATTTCCGCCACCGCTTAGGGTTAATCCTGACGCAGACTCTCCGTCAACGGTGATGCTTTTGTTAATGACTAATTCTTGACTAAGATTAATGGTTTGACTTGACAAACTGCTATCGAATGTGATAGTATAACCGTCACTGGCATTAGCGATCGCCTCCCGTAAAGAACCAGGTCCAGAATCGTTGTTATTGGTGACGGTAATAGTGCCGAAAGTTCCCCGATAAGAAGCGATCGCTTTTTCCGTCAACGGTAAACTTAACTCGACCGTCGCGGTAGAATATTCCAAATGCCAATAGCCAGCACCGACAATTTCCCCAGAGGCGGCGACTGTTGCTCCGGTAATTTCTGCTAACTGATTGATAAAATTGGTTCCGGTTTCGGCGGCGACCCGACAACCATAAACGAACAAAGTAGCCGTTTCTGATAAAGCCTTTCGCCAACCGTGAAGGCGATCGCTTTTCAGGGTATCGCTGTTAACCACCCCACTCCCCAAATATAAACAGCCTGGACTGCCATGGGACAAAATATGAACCTGGGCAATTTTTGCACCCAGGCTGCTATAATGAGATAACACAGCCCCAATCTGTGCTATCCCATCTTGATGGCGATCGAGAATGATCGCTTCTAAGCCATTTCTCACCCCATCAGCCAAAATTTCGGGATGTTCTAGGTCTGCGTCAATAAAAACTAACCTTTTCGCCGTCTGTAAAGCACCAGTTGCAGATAAGGCTACATTTCGAGACATTGCCATCATAATTCATAATCCATAAAGGTGTAATGGTAGATTCAACCCTGGATTAATGAATTCAGGTTTAATTTGCCAATTCCATTAGTAAAAGAATTGGCACTTCCTTTCAGCCACCAGGAGGAAGTACCAACCCCGTTGACTCACCGCCCAACCTAAAAGAGCGTTAATTGGAATCCTTAATTGAGTTTTAAGGTGTTTCCTGTTGAGTCCTATTCTATAAATAACAGATTTTGATTTAAATCGCCTCAGTATTTTTACTGAACTTTTGAGCGCAATTTGGAGGCTGAGTCCGAGTCAAATCTGGTAATTTACGGTTGTATCAACTTAACAAAAGCCATAGTATATCTGTCAAATAATACCAGGATTATGGGCGATTTTTGCGCCCAGAAAAAGTCACAACAAAACCGTAGCACGGTGATTATAGCTACGGTTTGGAGAAGTTGGAGAAGTAGTTATACCAGGTTAAAGTCGGTGAGATTAACCGTGGCTATCAACTGGGTACTTAGTTGCGATGAAGAACATTCATTAAGCGCAAAATAAAGATAAACAGGTTGATGTAGGTGAGGTACATGGACAAAGCGGCGGGAATAGGCTGGTCATCACGATAAGTGCGGGGAAGAATATAAAAATCTACCACCGCAGCCCCAGCGAATAGGAAGACACCGAGTCCAGAAATACCAATTTCTAGCCAAGTGGGGGTAAAAACGCCGAAAAACGACAAAATCAACTGGCCAAAAACAGCGACCAGTAGGGCAATAATACCAATTCTGATGGTTTGAGTAAGGGCGATACCATCAGAGTCGGACAGGTTAGACCCAATTTGACGGGCGGCGATAAAAGTGACACCGCAACCGAGAGCAGCAAAACCAATACCAGTAATACCAACACCTTGAGTTCCCAAGGCGACAAATAACAAGCCACTGAGGGTATATCCGGTGATGAGGCTATAGGTTGCTAACAGGGGGAGGGCCACCTGGTTATTATCGTTAGCGAGAACGCTACTAGCGATAAAAAATAGGGCTAACTGAGCAATCAAAGCCACCCAGAAGGTGGTCATGAAGATGCCCGGGTTGGTGCTGATGATATTCAGACCGGCGAAGGAACCAACAGCAGTGAGAAGCAAACCACCTCCCACAAAGGGGAGGGCATTGGCAATGACGTTAGGGCCTACAAGGGCTTGGCCTTTGGCTTGAGCCATTGCTTGCCGAAAATTACTGGTATTTGCCATAGCAACTCCTAAAAGTTTTGCATTTATCTAGTTTTAGCAAGAAAACCCGCATCATCAGGCAATTGACGACGGGGTGAATGGGGACCCAACACTAAGAATATTGTAATATAAACTACCAGAAAACCAAGTGCCATATAAGATTAGACAAGGGTTGGGAAGCACAGCTTATGCCTGATGAAACCTACCTAAAATCCTGTTCAAACTGTTGTCGGGTAATGGGTTGAGGGATTTCTAAGCCTTCTCCGCCGAGGACTTCTAAGGGTAAGCCATTGACGGAAATCCGTACTGGTGCGAGGGGGTCGAGACTGGTGGCGGTGTAAACTACTTGCCCTAAACGGCCAATCATGGAGGCACTACCGCCGCCTGTGGTGAATTCGGTCGATAGGTCGATCGCGATCGCCCCAGCTTCGGTGGCGGTCACATTTAGTAGTTGAGTACCTGGGGGAATTTCGCTATATTGGTTGGCTTCCTGGGGGCCTGAGAGTAGGCGATCGAAGGCGGCAGCTAGGACGGTATCGGGTTGGGAAGCACTGACGCTGAGGGTGACGGGGTTGGGAACCCAGACAAGTTGGTTATCAGCTTCATCGACCCAGTAAATATTCACGGTTTTTTCGATCGCATCGGTTGTTTCTGGGGGTTCAGGAGATATGATCTGTGGGGGTTGGTCAGTGTCAAAACTCACCCGCCACCAAGTCACGCCAGCGGCGATCGCGGCAAGGAATAGCGCTACCCCAGCAATCATAGCAATATTTTGATGGCGATCGGGTTGTGGCTCTTTCATGACTTCTATCGACAACTGTATTTTTGAGTTTAACTGGCGATCGGGGGTTCTGGCAAATTAATTTGATCGTCGTGGGGATTGAGGCTCTCAAGCCCACCCCACACCCACGGTTACCAGCGATCGATTTCACCAGCTACCAGTGATGAACCGGGGGGCGATCGCTGCCCATTTTTTAATCTTGATCTAAAGTCGGGGTTAGATTTGCTAGAAATTCAAACAATGGGAAACTGAAGCCAAGCGACTGGTTGAAGGCATCGAAGAAACCGAAGCCGAGGAGGATATTATTACCGGGGAATGATATATTCGGCATTTTCCAGGGTGGGAATTTCTCTAGTGATGCCGGAGGGTTGTGGCAGTCGATTAATGGCGATGAGTAGTAATGTGAAAACGGCTACAGTTAAGAAAAAAATATCATTCCATTTTTCGGTATGATGAAAACGACGGCCACAGGCGGAACAAAACTGCTGCTGGGGGTGGTCTGGATGGGCGGTAATGTGGCATTTAGGTCGGCCGTAGTGATCCATTGGGCAGGTCATAATCTTCTCCTTACAAAACGATTATAATTGACATTCGGGGAATGTCTCAAGACCAGCAATTCCCCCTAATGCGATCGAGAGTTAAGCCGGATTAACCAGAGCGCAACATTATCAATTGTTGAGATCACAAAGAGTGGTGAAGTTTCCGTATCGACGATCTGGTAGGGGACGTAAATCAAGTTCAGCGTGGACAGAGATAGGAATAAAACTGCTGTGATTGTCAAATTCATGTTACAGAACCTCCCGAAGGTTGCAAGTGCTTTTAAAGTAGTTATCTTTGACACACCCGACTTTTATGCAGATCGGAAGGAAAAACTTAGGTAGAGTCTCTTCCTGTGGTTGTTGTCGCTTCCCACTTTCCCTACCAAATTCCTCACTCCCTGCATAAAAACTGAAAGTCCTGACCACCACATTGATAGGACCTAAAAAAATGAATAACAGCGATTCTGTACATTTTTCCTATTGGTTTAGTTCATATCATTTAAAGGCGGTAAATTTTCCACAATTTTTACCGTCTCTAAACTCACCCGGACTACCCGTTTCACTAGATACAAGTTTATGAAATAAAGGGTTGGATATGAGAGTCCATTCAAGCCGCCCAATCCCGACAAAGGGTTTGAGCTTGAGTGATGACGGTTTCAATCGCTTTAGGTTGTTTGTCGGGCGGGTAGCCGTGCTTTCGCAACAATCGTTTGACAGTAGCTCGCATTTTGGCACGCACGGTTTCCCTTTCCGTCCAGTCAATCGTCACACTTTGGCGAATTGCGGTTACGAGTTCGCGAGCAATTTTCTTGAGGGTAGCATCGCCGAGTAGTTTTACTGCACTATCATTGACCTCCAGCGCGTCATAAAAAGCCAGTTCGTCTTCAGTCAAGCCTAGTTGTTCTCCCCGTTGGTGAGCCTCACGGATTTGCTGACCTAGGGCAATCAGTTCCTGGAGAACTTGAGTCGATTCAATCGAACGGTTTTGGTAGCGCTTGATGGTGTTCTCGAGCATTTCCGAGAACTGCCGAGACTGCACCACATTCCGGCGCGATCGCGACCGAATCTCATCATTGAGCAGTTTCCTCAAAATCTCTAGGGCCAAGTTCTTCTGAGGGAGGCCGCGCACTTCTTCTAAAAACTGGTCCGAGAGGATGGAAATTTCGGGTTTGTCCAGTCCACCCGTGGCAAAAATATCGATAACCTGGTCAGAGGCGATCGCACGGGTGACGATTTGCCGCACTGCCGCATCCAGTTCGGCTTTGGTCTTGCTCCCTTCGACGGTATGTTTAGCGAGGGTGGCTTTAATCGCTTGGAAAAAGCCCAAGTCTTCTCGCAGAGCGATCGCCTCATCCTCAGAAGAACATAACGCGAAGGCTTTGGACAGTTCGGTAACCGCTTGAATGTAACGCTGGATGCCGTTCTCCCCTGCAAACTCCGGACGCAAAATCCAGTCGGTGGCGTTGTGCAAAAGGGTGAGCCGTTGCGGTGGGGTGCTCGGTCTGAAAACCAGAATAATCGAAGCCGTGAAACATTGCCCCCACGATTTCGTATTTTTCCAGCATGACGGCAACCGCTTGTTCGATGGGGATGCCTGTTTCTGTCCGATCGCCTTCGGTGTAATCTTTGAGTGCGTTTTTACAATTTGGGAGAGGCGATCGCCTCTGAGGTCTTGCCGGATTTGTCGAATAAGTGTCGGCACCGACAGTTTGGGAGAGGCGATTCTCCTTAAGTAGACGCTTCGCGATCGCCTAAAAGCCGGTGCGTACTGGTGGATCCGGGTAGGGTATGGGTCAAAGGAGGCGATCGCGTTTTTTTGTTTGCTCTGCCAGGGTTCCAGGATTTGAGAGGGACTTATCTCGGTTTGCTTTTAAGCACTTTTTTGTTTACTCTGCCAGGGTTCCAGGATTTGAAAGAGACTTATCTCGGTTTGCTTTTAAGCACTTTTTTGTTTGCTCTGCCAGGGTTCCAGGATTTGAGAGGGACTTATCTCGGTTTGCTTTTAAGCACTTTTATGCCCAATAAGGGACATAGCGAGCATAGCGGGTAGAAGTTGATTCGGATTCGTCTGTCTTGATCAAGCCGTCTTCTTTGGTAGCTTTTATAATCTGAGAAACCATTACTACCTTTGACTCGCTTAGACGAAACCGCTCCCGTAGGGTTTGATTCGACATTCGTTGATTGCTGACATACAGCAGACAGCAATGCTGGTAGCAGGCTCGAATTCGGTCTATTTTGCTCATATCGGCAAAATTCTGATGGGCAAACAGCACTGCTGTAGTGCGCGTGTCACCTACTCGAAAATCTGGTGCGGGTAGTTGAAATACCTCTGCTGCCTTTACCACTTTGTCAATACCACTACCTTTTTCCTCACAGATGCCGAAACGTCGCATTATATCGGCGAGTTGTTCGTTCCGGGAACGATATTCATCAATAAATCGCTCTACTTTAATGGATGGGATGCCTGGATTAGATATCTCAATGCGATCGCTGTACATCTCGATCATCACTGAAGTACCTGTTACTAGAAAATCCTGATGCACCAAAGCATTAGCAATAAGTTCTCGTAAAGCCTGTTTTGGAAACATCTTTACTTCTTCTCGCACAACTTCTTCGATAAAGCGATTTTGCGGTGCTGCTGAGTGGACAAAATCTACTAATTTGTCAAAGCCAACGGCATATCCTCGGTTGTCTGTTGTGTCATCACGAGTTTGCAGCTTATTAATCCCTTCATATATAACAACACGGGGTGCTTTACGAGCCAATGCAGGGGAAAAGGCATCCAGTTTTTTTGCCAAAAGTATGGCAGCTAGGTTTGTGATTGTCCAACCCTGTACTGTTTGTTTGATTAAATATTGGCTCTGCAATCTTTCAAGGACGGCATCACGGCTAGTCGGATAGGGAATTTCTAGCAGTTCAAAGTAGGTTTGGGTATCTAACAGAGCAATTACATCGTCAGGGCTTGCGTTACATTGAGCGGGTTGGGAAAACCACTCCTGTTTGTCTTCAGCAAAAATGCTCTTGAGTACATCTGGTGTCATCGGCACCAAATCTTCTCCCGCTCTCATTAGGTAGGTTCCATTAAAGGCTAATGGTTGCCCGACGGGACGGGTTGGCACCTCAAACACCAGCACTCGTCCATCAGGATGCTGCAATTCTGTCGCGTCTACACGAAATTTGAGTTGCTCAACTATATATGCCTTAATCTTGTTTAACTCCCTTGCTGTTGACCAAGCTAGGGAACCTACTACTTTGCGAGGCAGTTTATCGGTAACGCCCAAAACAATATAACCACCTCTTTCATTGGCCAGCGCTACACAATATTTCAGCAGTTTAGTCGTATCATACTGTTCTTTGGCTTCTTTAAATTCAAGACGTTCTGTCTCTGTGGGTACAAGCAGCCATTTTTCAAGGGTTTCCAGGGTAATGATTCCGCATTTACCTCCAAATCATCGGCGATTAAAGAATTGTTGCGGTCGATTTCTCCACGGGGCAACTTCGGCACAGCCCAATAAGACCAGCGATAGGGTTCGTCCAGAATAAACTCATAAGACTTGCCCACTAACTCGGCTTCCATTGCCCGTTCCTGTTCTAAGTCATCCAGATACTTAAGAAACAACACCCAAGAAGTTTGCTCCGTGTAATCGAGTTCAGTGGTACAACCGGCCTCTTTCCAGAGGAAATCATTAATATTTTCAAAAGTCTGCTCAAACATTCAATCTTTACAATTACTTATAGTGGTTCGGCTAGATATCAGCCGGTTTGGGTCGTAACGCACCTAATCTTTAAAATAAGCCGGACATCAAATCAGCCCCTCCCTCCCCCATCTGCCGCAACTGCAACTCAATCAGCTTTATCGCCATCTGTGAAGGGGTTGCGCGTCCCTTCTCCCAGTGGTTGATGGTCTGAAAGGAAACACCGAGGTAAGCGGCGAACTTCTCCATCAGAGAGGTTCAGTCGGTTACGCAATGCCCGAAGGAGTTATTAGGTCTGCAAAGTCGGTGGACTCCTTATTATTACAATAACCTCAACAAGCAATCTAACATTCTGAATATTTCCTTAAATTTCTGAATGTCTTGTTGGTGCAGCATTTCAGTCCATTCAGTCCCGTGCAACTCAGACAAGCGGCCTCGCTGAGATTGTCCAGGGATTGCAGGAGGGGGGTCGCAATAGGCACTCCAGCTTTTATCATGGGGCTGGGGTGAAGCGGCAAAGGGTGACCGTTTGGGGGCGTGATTTCTTCGAGGCGATCGCCTCTAAAACTTGGGTGATAGCTCTGCATCAATGCCTTCCCACATTTGTGAAAGGGGCATAATCTTTCCTGTCAAGGCTTCCCGTAAGCCCTACCGAATACCTTCTATGGCGATTTCCGTAGGGGTTTCATCCGGGTCTTCCTCGCCTTCTTCAATCATCAAGACGATGACGCGGACTCGCTGAGGCTTGGTCACTTCCAGAGAGCGATCGAGGGTTAGTTCTCCATTCTCGTTAATTGTGGCTGTGGTTTCAATTGCTTTCATGGTGCGTGATAGAGTTGTTGAATTGGGAGTGATTTCAAGCTATTTTAAGTTTAGTCTAGGGATTGACTTCAAGCAGCCTCCTCAGTCATCTTTGGGATGTTGGCGGTCAGTTCGCCGGTGAAGGCTTTCTGCACAGACTCGGCTTGTAATGCTCTGAGCCATGTGGCTGATTTTTTGCTTCAAAATACTCCTCTAGGTTGACCTGACAAACTTTCGCATACAAAACCACCGGATCGATATCTGCCCCATTGTCCCAACAGATAGTACCCAAGTCTGGATTAACGGTGACTGTAGCAAAATAAGCTGGATCGCTCAGGGGTGCAAAGATGCCGGTAAATTCAATGATTTCTGTGATGTTTATTACCCCATGAACCTCATCTTCAAATTTTAGATAAAGTTCATATCCTTCTAGCGGTTTGGCCTCAATTATATCTTTTAACATGATTATTCTAAGGGTTCGATGTTGTTAAGTTCTGCATTTTGTCTGGCTAGTTCCCAGTTATCCATCAGTTCAGATTGATACAGGGCCGCCCATTCAATCACCAGTCCTAATGCTCTGGGTTTGAGTTGTCCTTCTAGCAGGGTTAGGGTCTCGATAGTAATTAGGGCTTTTTGTTGACCATAACGCACATGAAAGTGTGGTGGGGCATGGTCGTTATAGTACATCGTAATCACCATACCAAAAAAGCGGCTAATCTCTGGCATCACGTCACCTCCTCAAAATATCAAAATCAACCTAGCCTTTTGATGCCTCAAGCCATTTGAGGAAGCGGTTGATAGTGAAGTTGCAGCACTTGATTGGCCCTTAACATTTCTAAAGCGTAGGTTTTACCCTGAAGGTCTACGAATTCCACCTCAAATACATCGGGTTCGTAAACTTCAATAATCGTACCCACTTGACCTTGATGAAGGTTGAAGTCAGGTAAATTTTCGGTTAAGGCTACCACATCTAAAAGTTTTATCATGGCTGCACTGAAAATCAACTCCAGAATCGCTGCATCATTTCTCACCCTACCTGTAAAATTTGCGGTTGGGGCAAAGGTCGATTCTCGGCTTGATAACTTTCAATCAGCAGTTCCAGAACCTCCTGAGCATTTTTGAGGGCTTCTTTGTAGGTTTCTCCATCGGTAAAATAGCGTTGAATTTCTGTAGCAAATTCTGGCAATTCTACCAGATAAGCTGCATCTACTTCAGACCAAACAAGATTAACCCGATACTTAAATTGACTCATCATCCTGCTCCCTCCGTAACTGATTTACCCACTCCTGAGCATCCTGCCCATTTAACAAATTGGGAGCAATGCCACGCAGTTCTTGCCAGCTTCGTTTAGGGTTGTGTTGGGTTAACGTCCGCCGCTTCAGTTGTTCTGTGGCATGGCTAATCACCTCTAACTGTTCCTCGATTGTAAGCTGCTCAATTTCCTGCAACACCTGCTCTAGCAACGGACTCATAACCCTAACCTCCTCAAAATTTCCCGAATCACTGCTTCTAGTTTCCTACTTTCCTCAAACGGTGCATCCAACTGCTTTATCAATTCTTTCCTTTTTTTATCATTGATGAATAATGAGAGTATTTCGGCTAATTTCAATATAACTGTGCCGTTCCCAAAGCTCTATAATTTGGCCTACATTTTGTTGAAATAAATTTTCTAGGTCATCATTTTTAATATTCCCCGTAGAAACCAGCAAAAGTTTATAAGGCTCAGTTTTGAGCAAAAAAGATTCTACAAAATCAGCATATTTCGTAATCAAAACCCTCTTTTCTTGCCTTGACACAGCATTCAGAGCAGAGTCAGGGGTAGCATTCTCTTGGGGTAAATCTCTCGGGTGAATGGCATCATAACCCGCATTTTGGAGGAACCGAGCCAGCCGCAGGGGAAGTTGGGCATCGACTAGAAATTTCATAAGACCAGGGTATAAACCCGCTTAACTTGACTTAACCGGGCTGCAAATAGCAGCACCGATAAAATATCAGCTTCTTCCAAATCTTCATAATCCGCCAAAATCTCCCCATGAGTCATACCGGAACTCAGCAGTTCTAGCAAAAATTCCACTGGATAGCGCAACCCTCGGATACAGGGTTTGCCATGACAGATTTCTGGATTAATCGTGATTCGTTCTAACAAAGAATTATCCATAATAAATCGTTCCTCTACTGTTTTCTAGTGTATCAACACCGCTACATCCCGTCAATCAATTTTACACGCTCCGAAGCAGCCAACATTTCCACTTCTACCCTGCGGTGATAATCCTGCACACTGAGCGAGGTTCAGCGGCGATCGTCATAGCCCCTACCTCCAAAGATTTACTTAAACATTCAGCCGGAGCTTTTGGGGTTGAATCTCGGTGATGTTATTAAATCCCCCTTCATATTCCGCCACGACAGCTTGCGTTTCTCTATCAAACTGCAATAAAATATTAATTAAATGCCTAACATTCATTGGCTAATTAAACCTCTAATTGACTAATAACAATAATCTTTAATTCTGTTATCCGCCTTAGTTGCAGGTCGTTAGTTAAAAATGCCTCACAGCCAGCATCTAATGCCGTGGCAATTTGCAGCGAATCTGGTAATTGAAGATTGTATCTTGCCCGTAACTGATACATTTACGCGACATTTATCCGGCTATTGCCTGACAATGCGACGATAGCACTATTACCCGTTAAGGTAACAGAGGCGGTATCCCGCAAAGCTTTTAGAAAGATTCCCAAAGCACCGTTCCAGTCCCGTGGTAGAGTGAACCCACACTCCGGACATCGGAACACTTTTGAGCCACCTAGCTGGGAATGCACATGACCACAGTGAGTACAGGTTTTGCTGGTGTATTCTTCCGTCACATCTACAACTGTGGTTCCAGTTATCTCGGCTTGATGTCTCAGGGTTAGTTTGAATCGATAATGCGCCCATGTCAGCATGGCGCGGGCAGTCTTAGACCTGATTAGACGCTTCACCTTGGCAACCATATCGGAAGTCTCGAAGGTGGGCAAAAAAATTAGGCTGTAGTTGTGAGTCAAGTAGTGAGCAATTTGTTTGTGGGCTTCATCCACTAAATTCCGGATTTTAGTTCTCATTCGTTGAGCCGCTTGCCTCATCCGTCGCCTCCTTGAACGACAGGTTTCCTTGGCGATTCGGCTCATCAAATCATCCAAATGTTGACATAACCGAGTGATGCGTCCTATATCTCCGGAGCCCAATTCCAGAAATCGTGAACCATCAAACCCGGTCATAAAAGTTCGGACGCCCGGGTCTAATGCAATCACGCCAGTAGCGTCAGTTGGGGTAACGGCAACTGGTTCAGGAAACACCGCAAACCACCGCCCCTTGGCAAAGACTAATTGAGTCCCTTGCCCGCAAGTTTTAGGGATGGGTTCGGAAACCATGAAAGTTAATCCTTTCGTTAGTCTTGGATACCAACTCCCTGAAGAGAAATTAGTATTATTGAACTTAATCCCTTGAGAGCTGTCACGACAACTTCTAAACCTGGCATCAGGACTGGCGGTCAAAGCCTGATAGGCATCAAAGATGGCATTTTGCCGAATGTGGCAGGGTGTTTCTTTGACCCATTCGGGTAAGTCACTCTGCATCACTTCGTTGCGTAATTTCAGTTTGCTTAGTCGTTTACCACTCCTAGATAATGCAATTGCTTGGTTGTAGCAATACCGACAAGCAGCCAGCCATTTACGCCAGACTTGATTTAGCTCCGGGCTGGGGTAAATCCGGATCTTCTTTGACCTGAGTTTGGTATTTACTCCGTCCGTATAATCGGGAACTGAAGCAGTGGAGGATGGCGAGGATGTCCTCAACCATTTCTGGTTCTGGACTGAGACTTGTCTCGTTGAGAACCATGAGTGAGCACCTGTTTTGCTCACAGAGCCATCGAAACCAGTCAAATCCCCATATTGCCAATCGGTCTGGGTGGGCAACGACAACCATGCGGACATCTCCTGACAAGACTTGTCCCAGTAAGGCCAGCATTTTCTTTCCCTTTCCCTTGAAGTTGAGCCCGCCTCCGATTTCTGAGACGACTTCTGCTTCGGGGTAGAGGTTGGACAGTGCGGCCACCTGTCGGTTGAGGTCGGACTGCTGGGCGCGGCTACTAACTCTGGCATAGATAACGACTTTGCGTTTGTCACTGCCTGATATGGAATCAGAATATGACTCAACGTTGTATCGTCGTTGCCCAGCGGGGGTTCTGATGGTGTCGATTGAGCCATTGTCGTCCCATCTGCGGAGTGTTCTTTCATGGACTCCAAGGATTTGGGCGGCTTCCTTGGGTTTGACATATCTGGCAATAGGTTTATCCTCAACTCTTCTCGCTTATTAGACCCTATTGCCCTAAAATATTAACCTAATTTGAGATTAAATCATGCTCCCCTGCCAGTTGTCCCATCGATTGACCAATTTCTACAAATTGAATGTTCTCTGTGTTCGTTAGCAGCTCTCTAAACTCTCTTTGTCCCTTCACATCTCCCGTTCTGTAGGGGACTACCAGACATTCTGCCAGGGTGATAGGCCCCACAACACCCACCAATCCTGCATTCTCAATCCGGTCAAAAATCATCCTGACAAGCGGCCAGAAATCAGGATTTTCCTCCACAAAATACACAACAGGCGATGTATCTAAAAACAGCCGCGATACCCCAGAAAGCGCCTCATCAATCCTCATAATTCGCCTCTGAGGACTCGTTCCCGATGCTCATCCCCTTCTCGACGAGTTCGCGTCACCCATTCCTGAGCATCCTCGCCAAAAAATGGGTGCTTTACCATCCCGCGAAATTCACTAAGTTTCCGTTTAGGGCTGGTCTGGTGTGGCTGAGATTTCAGACTCTGTGCTACACCGCTAATCAGTTCTAACCGTTCTTCATAGGACAACTGCTCAACTTGCTGCAATAGGTTTTGTAGCAATGGACTCATAGCCCTAACCTCCTCAAATTTTCCCGAATCGCTGCTTCTAGTTTGGCACTTTCCTCAAACTGTGCGTACAACTTCTTCGTCAACCGTTCCATCTTCTCCTCAAACAGCTCATCATCCTCTTCCAGTTCCTCCGCCCCCACATAGCGCCCTGGGGTCAGCACATAACCATGAGAGCTAATTTCCTCCAGAGTGGCACTCTTACAAAATCCCGGCACGTCTTCATAATCATCTGCCTCCGGTTCCCCACGCCATGCCTGATAGGTTCCAGCAATCCGGGCGAGTTCCTCATCGGTCAAATCCCGGTGGGTCCGGTCAATCAACACCCCCAACTTCCGAGCATCAATAAATAGAGTTTGGCCCTTACGGTTCCGGCAAGATTTGTGTCCGACAGTGGGTTTGCCCGACTTATCCCGCGCCACAAACCACAGACAAGCAGGAATCTGGGTGGTGTAGAACAACTGCCCCGGTAAAGCAATCATGCAATCCACCAAATCGGAAGCGATTAGCGCCTTGCGGATCTCCCCTTCACCGGACTGGTTGGAACTCATGGAACCATTCGCCAACACGAACCCAGCAATCCCATTCGGTGCGAGATGGTGAATGATGTGCTGAATCCAAGCATAGTTGGCGTTTCCCTTTGGGGGTGTCCCGTACTGCCAGCGCACGTCTTCTGCCAGCTTCTCGTTCCACCAATCGCTGATGTTAAATGGAGGATTTGCCAGGATGTAATCTGCCTTCAAGTCTTTGTGTAAATCGTTGGTGAAACTATCTGCTTGTCTATCCCCGATGTTGCCATCTATCCCGCGAATGGCTAGATTCATCAAGCACAGTCGCCGCGTCGTTGGGTTCGATTCCTGTCCGTAAACGGCAATATCACCTTTACGTCCGCCGTGCGCTTCCACGAATTTCTCGGACTGCACGAACATTCCACCGGAACCACAGCAAGGGTCATAGATTCGTCCCTTGTACGGCTGAATCATCTCAACCAACAGCTTGACCACTGACTGCGGCGTGTAAAACTCACCGCCACCCTTACCTTCCTTCTCGGCAAATTGTCCCAGAAAATATTCGTAAACTCGCCCCAAAATATCCTTTGAGCGGTTCTCAGCGTCGCCCAATCCGATGGTACTAATCAGGTCGATGAGTTCCCCTAGGCGTTGCTTATCCAGGTCGGGGCGGTTGTAGTTACTCGGTAAAACGCCCTTGAGTCGAGGGTTTTCTTTCTCGATCGCCAGCATCGCCTCATCAATGCGCTTGCCGATATCCGGTTGCTTGGCGCTGGCTTGAATTGTTGACCATCGCGCTTCCTGCGGCACCCAGAACATATTTTCCCCAACATATTCATCGCGGTCTTCGGGGTCGGTGTAGTCTGTTTCTTGCCTTGCTGCCAGGTCATCGTAGCGTTCTTGGAAGGCATCAGAGATGTACTTGAGGAAAATCAGCCCCAAGGTGACGTGCTTGTATTCAGCAGCATCCATGTGACCGCGCATTTTATCGGCAGCAGCCCACAGCGTTTGTTCAAAACCGAGATTGGCTCCGTTTCCGTTTTGCTTGGAGGTGGATTGGGTTTTCTTGGACTTTGGCATTCAGGGATGGAACTCTATAGAAAATGGACAATATCGATTTTTTTTAACTCAATCTAGGCGATCGCACTCAAAGAAAGCACCTACTCTGAAAAATAAGCCGGACATCAAATCCGCCCCTCGCTCTCTCATCTGCCCCAACTGCAACTCAATCAGGGTCATTGCCATCGGGGAGGGGGTGGCCCGTCCCTTCTCCCAGCGGTTGATGGTCTGGAAGGACACACGCAGATAAGCATAGTTATCATATATGGTATCTGTTTTGTCAGCTTTCTGGTAGGGTATTGGATACCTCTGGTTACCTCTGGATTAGGTTTTGCCCTGAGGGCAATCATCCTCAAAAAACCGGTACTCAGAAACTGGAAGCATAACCACTATATTTAGACCACGAGGGAATAGAATTTTGGGGTTTTTCCCCCGCGCCATAAACCGTTTTTATGATTTTTTTAAACACAATTTTTGTGGGGATTTTCGCCCTACTCTTGGCATTAAATACCTCTGTTTTCCGGGTTTTCGATAGTCGGTAAACCCAGCATTATACAGCACCGCATACCTCTGATAATATCAGAGAATCTCTCAATTTTCAACTCCCAGATCGCGGTAGACCAGGCGATCGCAGCAGTAGCGCTGCAGCGCGGGGAAACTGCACCAGAAACACCCAAATCACCGCTTTAGTTCCTACCCAAAATTGGGGCTATACCCTATCGGCGCGCCCGAAATTTTGGTTTTACTTAACGGCATCTAAAGATTCATCCTGGTCGGCGGAATTTGAACTACAAGACCATCGGAAAAACCGCCTGGCTGAATTTAGCTTAACTGTCAACCCCGGACTGATAGCAGTCACTCTCCCGGAAGATATTTATTTGGAGGAAACGGAAACTAACTACTATTGGCGTTTGTCAATTATTTGCGAACCGAGCGATCGCACTGGGGATTTAGTCGTCAGGGGTCAGGTTTTAAAACGGGAACTTGACCAGGATTTACATGGGGTTAAAGTTTAGTCGCAAATCCACAATAAGAATTGGGGTTATATTGATGATACTCTTTTAAAGCGGCTTCGCAGTCGTCTTGAGTCTCAAACCACTTGCTATAGACTTGGTAGGAATTATGGCTCGATAGGTTGCTATAGTTGGCTGACCAGAAAAAATCAGCCTGGGTGTAGCCGTCCTCCAACAGAGAATGACGCTTATTTTCCGCTTGGTGGGGACTATAAAAGGCAGAATCCCCAATAAAATAAAATGATAGGGGTAGTTGATAGGTTTCGGCGATCGCTTCCGATTCCTTGGGTTCTGACTGCGAATGCCAAAATATGGTCAATCCTAAACCGGCGAGAATCCCTAAGATCACACCTACTATAGCCGGGATTTGCCAATCGGGTCGCCGTTGGGGTGGCTTCGGTGAGGTGGCTTTGGGAAAAATGACTGTCGAAGGGGGAACAGAAATTTCCGTCGATGCTATGGGATGGGATAATCCTTCTAAGGCGGTCAGCATTTCTTGAGCATCAGAAAAGCGATCGCTAGGGTGAAAGCGAGTGGCGCGATCTAAAATATCCGCAAATTCTGGGTTCACCGTTGGGACTAAGTGCCGCCATTGAATTTGCGCCGTGTTTTCATCGATGGCTAACTCCTGGGGGGTTTTCCCCGTTAACATATAAATAGCAGTTACTCCCAGACTGAACAAATCACTGGCAAAAAACGGGTGTCCCGTCGCCTGTTCAGAGGCCATAAATCCCGGTGTACCAATGACCATCGACGGGGTGGGATTACCGCGAGAGTTTAACACAGTCCCCATAATCTCTTTAACCGCGCCAAAGTCAATCAAAACTGGTTTGTAGTGGGGAGGTTGCAGGATGATATTGTCTGGCTTGATGTCTCGGTGAATTAGACCATGGCTGTGGATGGTGTGGAGGACTGGTAGCAGGTTTAACAAAAGATCCCGGACTTGGGTTTCCGACATCGACCCCTGTTGCTTTATGCGACTGGTCAGAATTTCTCCTTCTATCCACTCCTGGACTAAGTAAAACTGGCCGTCTTCTTCTAAATAAGCATACAGGCTAGGAATGCGATCGCTAATTTCTCCTAATTTTTCTAAGACTGTCGCCTCGCGCCTAAAACGTTCCGTGATGATATGATGAACGTTCGGGTCATCAGCTTTCGGTTTTAAGCGTTTGATGGCACAACGGCGGCGAGAGGGCATTTGGTTGTCCTCCGCCAAAAAGGTTTCGCCAAAGCCACCGCTGGCGATCGCCAATAGGATCTCGTAACGGTTATTCAGGATGACAGTAGGGTTGGGTGGGGAGTCTAATGGATTTAACATAGTCGGGACCGGGTAAAGTTGAACGAGGAAACGCACCGATTGCATTAATTTCACTTTATGGGTATAATGGCTTTAGCACAGATGCCAAGGTGCAACTTTACTCAGCATCACAGGGTTTTTCCTCAAACCAACTGGCTGGCTGCGATCGTGCTGATTCTCTAAACGTGACAGCTTGTAGTTCGTCATATTCCCGGATCTGCCGATCATATCTTGTCTTAGCTAAGGCGTTCTGCTACTATGGGTAGCTAAATTAGGTTTTTCCCGTTCAACTCACTATTTCGCGTGGGTCAGCACCCCCGGCTGAAGCACGGGGGCTTCGTGCCCCCCTTTCAGGTAGCTGACCAGCTATAGCCTTAACTGGCTCCGTTCAGAGCAAGAGTTAAAGTTCCTACCCTGGAATGCGTGCTAGTTCCAGGCCCTAGAACCGAATCGTTAAACATCTCTAAGGGGTTAAGGACGTGCGATTTGGATAGTACCGACTCTGAACATTGGCGTTCGCGCAGCGTGCGCGTTAGCGCAAGCGCAAACATTACCCCGCAAGGGAGTCGGAGCCAACCATAGCTCCATGGAGGGGCAACCATACCCCTCCACCCCGCAAAGGGGTGCTGGCGGCTAAAGCCGCTTGAGTCGGTTTTCCTCTCCGTGATCAATCACGGAGCTTCCAACCCTCCCAGGAGTTTTACGTGGAAAAAAAAGTTAGACATTTTTTGGAAAGTATGCTATTGTACATAATCAGGAGGTCTCTTCCCCCAAAAATGCGGATAATTTAGGCATCGGTGCGACATCGCGTGAGGGGAAAACCCGAAAAGTTCTTTAAGATTTCAAAAATTGAAGAGGTATTATGAGCCAAAAGGTTATACACCCGATGGATAAGTTTCAGCGTCAGGTGCATTCCCTAGTGAAGTCTGACATTGTTAAGCCTGAAGATAGCCTGTGGAAAATAGCACTGCTATTTGGGGATAAGTGGAAGTATTGGAAAGCAGAACTGATTGAATTCGGTTTTTCCATGCAAGATCCGATTAGTGAACTGTTGGCTGTTGATGTTTGGGATGAAGAATAAAACTCTGTGAAGCGTTAACATTTTGGTAAGCATTTAGCGAGGGCATCAGCCAAGTCTGTCGCGGTCTGATAGCGATCGCGAGGGGTATATTTAGTTACCCGTTTAATTACCTCGCGTAAGTCCGGGGTAATAGTGGGAATGCGATCGAGATCAAATCCGTATTCTTGGTCTTGTTTCCCGATATAATTTAGGGGACTCTCACCAGTCAATAGAAATATCAAAGTCGCACCGATCGCATATAAATCCGACTGAGTGAGTGGCTGTCCCCTATCTTGTTCTGGTGCGCTATAACCTTCCGCACCAATACGGGTTCCTGGGGGGGTACCAATTTCCTTAACCGCGCCAAAATCGAGGACAATAATCCGGCGATCGCGATGGCGCACCATCAGGTTAGCCGGTTTAATATCCCGGTGGATGATAGGGGGTTGTTGGGTATGGAGATAATCCAAAACTTCACAGGCTTGGATCATGTATTTAATCGCCATTGTCGGCGTTAGGGGTCCACCTTGATAAACTTGTTTTTCCAGATCCTGACCGTGAATCATCTCCATAACTAAATACTTTTTACCCCCATCCACAAAAAAGTCATAAAACTTGGGGACTCCCTGATGATTAAGGGATTTAAGAGTTTTAGCCTCCCGTTCAAACAATTCTTGCGCCTTAGCTATCTTAGCCATATCTGCATTCATCTCCTTGAGTACCACCAAAATGGGGATTGGCTTTCCGGAATGAGTCTGAGGCGCATTAGCCTTGCTATTATTGCTATCCCAGGCTAAAGAGGTGGTTCCCATACCTCCCTGACCAAGGGTTCGCAAAATCTGATAAGTTCGGATAGTCCGTTCAATCTTGATTGGCCAGCCGCAGTGAATACAGAATAGACTACCTGGGGGATTACCATCATGACTACAATTAGGCCTATTAATAACCACAGGGGGAGGGGGTGGAGGTTGTTCAATGGCGACCTTCAGTAAGGGTCCACCCTTAGCCAATTCTAATAAAGCGCCATCAGTCAAAAGTCCCTGGGTCGCTAAAATACCATTAACAAAAGTGCCATTAGTTCCCCGGCTATTGAACATCCACCGAGAATTTTGGGTAGTAGCAGATCTTTGTAAATCGAGATGGTATCGAGAAACCAAGGGATCGACAACCACGACGTGATTATCGGGAGCGCGACCAATTTTAACTAAAGGCTCCGTTTGAAACCGCCATTGTTGAATGGGGTTGGTTCGAGTGCCATCAAGTAGGGTCAATGTCAAGATATCGGACATAATTAGAGTTAGTCTCTGTGATGCACTAAGGCTCGTACTGCGATCGCCGTAATATTGTCATGGCCGTTGTGTTCGTTAGCTAAATCAATTAAGCGATCAACTTCCCGATCTAAACTAGCCTGAGAATCAATCAAAGGTTCGATATGAGTGTGACAATAGGTTTCGACTAAATCATTATCTGTCAACCCATCAGAAGCCAGCAGTAGCAAAGTATCCTCAGTGATATCCCAAAATCTGACATCTGGTTTTAAATACTTGCTATCTCTAGGTCCCAAGGCTTGGGTAAGTTGATAAGCGTCAGGACGGGTGTAGGCGATTTCTGGGTCTACACCCCTAGCAATTTCCCGCTGTCCGACTTCGTGATCAACAGTCATTTGTCGCAAACCTTGACTGCGGGTAAAACTGTAAAGGCGACTATCTCCCACATGAGCGATCGCTACCTGAGTATTAGCTACAATCACTAATACCAAAGTAGTTCCCATGCGACCACTACCAGAACGAGTCCCCTGCATATTAACCCTATAGATAGCCTCATTAGTCTCAGCGATCGCATTTAAGATTAATTGTTCCGAGGGTAAACTATCACTATCAGCCCAGTGAGTCTGAAAATATTCTTTCAGGCTATGTACAGCCATGCGACTAGCCACCTCTCCCCCCGCGTGTCCACCCATACCATCACTTATGATATATAAACCACGAGCATAGAGAGTCTGACTACCGGGGATTTCCTGACGATCTAACAAAGTTTGCATCCCAAAGGAGTCCTCATTTTGCGATCGCTCTTTTCCCACGTCTGTACGACCACAAGCCTGTAAATCCAACAACTGAGGCAACCTAGGAACCGTTGGTGCATCTCCAATTTGCCCTGAAGATCCTGTAATCGGCACATCTGTCTGTAGACGAGTTACAGACGATCGCTGAGGTTCTGTTGTCGGTTGCTCTGGTGGTGTCAGTTCTGCCATAATTTCATCTAACTTTAAGCGTAATTGTTCAACCCCTTCCAATTTGCCCTCCCGTAGATCCCGCAACATTTGGGTAATCGAACCCATCAAAGTCCGTCCAGATAATTGAAATAGACTTTGCCAAAGTTGTCCCAAATCCCCCAAAGTCGGCAATTTTTCCGGGTCATCAGCATAAAGTTGTTTAATAAATAAACTGCCGGGATCAGTGCCAGAAATTGCCAAATTATCCAACCGCAATAAACTTTGGCGATAGTCACCAGGCTCCAGAACTTCCCAGAGTTGCGCCATCTGTTGTAACCAAGCCACAATTTGTTGAAGTGGAGTCTGGATATCGTGCCACTTTTGTTCAAAATCCGGCAAATCCGAACAATCTGGCAACAACACGATCGCCTGAGAGTCTTCTTCCCAGGCATCATGGACCTTGGGAAAATGTTGGGGGTAGCTATAGTATAAATTCCAATACACTTGCGCCGCCGGAATTACCAAAGCCGACCTATTTTTGGGATCATCAGGAGTCAACAGCAAAGCCTCCAGGGGAGAGACCTGCAAAGGTTTACAATCCAACACCGGGACCCTTGACATTTCCCCCAACTGTAAACTCACTCGGGGTTCTAGCAGTTTATATCGTCCTTGGGAATCCAAATAAACCGGTTTATCCACCACAGTAGCTTCTTCAGACGTATCAACTTCAGCCAGAGAAGTCGAGGGGGGGGATAATTCCGTATCCGTCGAGAGCAAATCCCGATCTCCGATCTGTTCAGTATTAGACATCTGCAATAATCCCCCCACCTCCTCCTCATCCTCATCAGAGAGTGACACAGCCATAGAATCATCGCCTACCGTCTCCAAAACCGAATCCGTATCATAGTCCTGAGCTAACATCAGACTAGACTCTGTTGATGTCACCTCAGCACCAGATAGAGTAGTGATCACATCCCAATTCGAGGAAATCTGATCCTGAACGCCATCAACTCCACCCATGAGGTGATCAAAGTTATCTGTAGCCGCCAAGTTTGGGGGTATTTCTTGGGGGGGCGATTCCTGATATGGCTTCTGGCAAAATATAACCGCCTGCCACACCTTCCCAGTTTTAGCCCCACAGTTCCAACAATCGAGCTGATCAAGAGAAACTTGGCAGCTACACTGAGGACAAGACCTATAGGTTAAAGATGTGCCACAGCTTTGGCAAAATTTATGATGGTCTGGGTTTTCAAACTGACATTGGGGACAAACAAGCATTTTTGGGGTTCCCCGTAGCGATTATTTCCATTTTGACATATTCCCGACACTAACCTGAAAGTTAGCGCCGGATTTTTCCGACCCTCGCTAAGTTCAGCAGAAGTGGGTTGGCGACCCTAAATCAGGCTCCTTGATTAGATTCTAACTCAAACCAGGCTCTGAGAACTTCTGCAACCGTCCAGGCTTGAGCAAAACATCCGCGCGGAGACATGGGGGGATCGCCGTCAAAAATTTCGCTGAGGGTGCCGAGTCCATGAGCATTGAGGTGATCTGCCATGGGTGCTAAAAATGACTGTGCTTGAGAAGCATCCCCATAGACGTGAAAATGAGCCAATGCAAAGGGGCCTAGTAGCCATCCCCAAACAGTTCCCTGATGATAGGCTCCATCCCGTTGTAACACATCACCACCATAGACACCCTGATATTTCGCATCTTCCGGCGACAGACTGCGAAGACCATAAGATGTTAGCAGTTTCTGGCTACAGATATCTACTACCTGACGTTGCTGTGGCGGGGTGAGTAGGCAACTATAGCCGACTTTCCCTAATTGAGGCAGAGATATCGCGAAAATTTGATTGGGTCGCAGGGAGCGATCGTCTCCGTCGGGAGTGTCCAGAACATCATAACAGTAGCCTGCCTGTTGATTCCAGAATCGGGAGAAGCCTTGGGCGGTTTTTTTTGCCCAGGTTTCATAGTCCTGACTGGGTTTATCTAATATTTTGGCAATGCGGATCATTACCTGTAGGGCATGGTACCACAGGGCATTAACTTCGATGGGTTTACCGACTCGTGGTGTGACTACCCAATCGCCTACTTTGGCATCCATCCAGGTTAGTTGTGAACCGGGTTCTCCTGCATAGAGTAGTCCGTCTTCTGGATCAACTTTGATATTATAGCGGGTCCCTTGATGATGCCAATGGATGATGGAATCTAAGACCGGGAAAAGTTCTGCTAATAAGTTAATATCTAGGGTGTGGTCGAAATAGGCGCGGATGGCTTCAAAATACCATAGGGTGGCATCAACGGTGTTATAGTCGGGGGTGTCTCCTACTTCTGGGAATCGGTTAGGCAACATTCCGCGATCGACATAATGGGAAAAGGTTTGTAAAATCGTGCGAGCAATATCTGCGCGTCCGGTGGATAGGGTTAAACCGGGTAGCGAGATCATCGTGTCTCGTCCCCAATCTCCAAACCAAGGATAACCTGCAATTATGGTTTTTCCTGGGGTTCCGTCGCTGAGAGTGCGATCGACTATAAACTGATCTGCAGCTAGTATCAGTTGAGTTATCCAATCTGGTGTCTGTGGTGGGGGTGACTTATACTCCAATAAGATGCCGTCTTTTTGGCGCTTTGCCTCTAACTCCGTCATAATATCCAGATTGGGAGGCGCTTTGGTGCTGGCAACCACAGTTAGCGCGCTACCCGGTGTCAGAGTTGTATGTAAAGTACAAGCATGGAGGTGGTCTTCCGTCCAGTCCATCCCTCGGTAACGTTCTATTGCCAAATCATATCCATAGTACCAAGGATTACCCGGCGTAGAAATCATTACCTCTTCTTCCCCACTTCCCTGGGTGAACAGATATAGCGGGTTAGTATCAGGGAATAATCGAATCTCTACCCCTTGTGATCTGGATTTAATATCCATCTGACAGTTATTCCCATGATTGGCATGAGTATTGTAGTGGTGATCCCGATGATTGACCATCGCTTTGAGCGACAAACTTATCGCTTTTGTAGCCCGGAGTAAGGTATATTGGACATAGGTTGTATTTTCACCTGGTTTCATCCATATTCGTTTTTCTAGCAAAGCATCTCCACAAGCAAAGTCCCACACGGGAATAGTCCCCTCTAGTCTAAAGTGTTGAATATGCTTGAAACCTTCGGGATCTACTTTGCCATCAGCCCACCTATTTGTATAAATTGGAAAAAATTGCTCATCATAGCTCACTGTTTCATCTAACTTGGTTAATAACAGGGTTCGATTGAGAGGAGGATTTAAAGCCGCTATCATTAATCCATGATAACGGCGGGTCAACAGTCCGCTGACCGTCCCCGCACCATAACCCCCAATACCATTAGTGATTAACCACTCTCGACATTCACTTGAGTTAAGATAATTGCAAATTTCTCGACCAAATGCTAAAACCATGTTCTATCTTGAATTTCTGTGGTGTAGATTACTTAAATGTATTATAATCTATCTTTAAATAAAAATTAAATTAATTCAGATGCCAACGACATGAGTAATCATCTAACTTACCCGGACCAGATCTGGTCTAGGGGTTAGGAAAAAAATAATCATCTGGTTTTTTCCTCATTTCAATTCTTGGTATTCATGAAATGTATGTATAATATCGGTAGTTTCTCCGTTGATAAGCACCCTGTAAAATTCGTAAGTTTTTGTAATTCTCAAGTTTTCGGTTTTTAACGTTATGTAATTATCAATATTATGGGGGATGTATGCAGGAGAATTCAAGCCTAAAAACACAATACATAAAATCCTCAATTATCAATGGCTCTGCCATCGGATTACTATTGATTAGTACAGTTATTGCTATCCTGAGTTTACTGCCTCTATATAACCGCCTTAAAAACAATCAGGAAAAACAACTGATTTTTGAGAGCCAAAATAGTGCATCAATTATTAATAAATTGATTGATGAATATTTAGATAAATCATTAAAAATAAGTCAAAAACCAGGCATTGGTAGAACCATTAATGCTGAGGTACTAACCGATATTTCTCCGCAAGCCCTAGAAAATACCCGCGAAATGTGGCAAGATTTATTGGGGGATTATCTGACGGGAATTGCCTATATAAATGAGCAAAAAACGGTAATTTTAGCAGTAGGTCAATCCATACCAATAGAATTTTTAAATAAGCATAAAATTTCTACGGTAACAGGAGATATTATCGGTCCCTTTGAAATTGATAATATTCCCCATATTATGATTGAGAATCATGGGGAATTTAACGGCAGCCATTTATTTTTATTTAATTTATCACATCTGCGCCAAAAAATCAGACAAAAAGCCACTTTTTATCATTCAAATTACTTAGAATTGGCGATTTTAAATAATCATGAATTGAAGCCTATTTTGATTGACTATAATCAACCAAATCAGGTAATATCGGCACTGAGTCAACAAACGGATCTTTTAGAAATTATCAAAAGAAATTACCAACGCGGAAATCAAACGGGGGGGCTATGGTGTAATTCCTGTGATGCTTTCATCGCCTATAGTCCGATTCGCAATTTGGAAGCATCATTAATTCTGGGTGAAAAGAAACGGCAACTCTACAGCCCAGTTTATCGCCATATTTTACTATTATCGGGAACGATGATGCTATTTATTATGGTGGGAACTGCTTGTTTAGTGCTAACCATACGTCCCCTTACCAATCAAATTAGCCAAGAAATCTTAGAACGCCATAAAGCGGAGGCGGAATTAATTAAAGAAAAAAACTTTACCCAAACCTTACTAGAAGCTAATCCGGCTTTTTTTATAGTCCTAGATGTGGAAGGAAAAGTCAAATTCATGAATCCCTCGATGCTGAATACTCTAGGCTATAAGCAAGAGGAAGTGGAAGGGATGAACTACAGCGCCACATTTGTGCCGAAGGAAGAGGGAAAATCAGCGCCCTGGGTATTTGAATTAATGATTAATCGTCGCCTCCCCATACGCACGGAAGAAACTATGATCACGAAAGACGATCGCGAGATTATTGTAGAATGGTATGGTCGTGCGGTTTTTAATAAAGAAACAGATGAATATGAATATTTTGTGGGGGCTGGTTTAGATATTACCGATCGCAAACGCGCCGATGAAGAACTCCAACTACTTCAACAAATTACCCACGCTGTCAGTATCTCGGTAGATTTTGACTCAGCTTTAGCAGTGGCTTTAGATCTTCTTTGTCAAACTACCAACTGGGAATTTGGAGAAGCATGGATTCCTAACCATGAACAAACTCATCTGGAATATAGTTTAGTTAGCTATCAAGAAAAACCAGATTTCGCGGGTTTTTATGAACAGAGTAAAAAGTTTTTACTGGGTGTAAATGATGGTTTAGCCGGGAGGGTATGGGCTGGTCAAGAACCGGAATGGGATCGAGATATTTCTGAGGAATCTCAGGCTAATTTTTCCCGCTATTCTCTGATTAAACAATATGGGTTTAAAGCTGGGTTGGGTGTGCCGATTTTAGCAGATAATCGGGTGTTGGCGGTGTTAGTGTTTTTGATGTCAATGCCGCGCGAACAAGATAATCGCTTAGTTAAACTGGTGTCTTCGGTGGCTATGCAATTGGGTTCGGTATTTCAACGGAAGCAAGCAGAGGAGAAATATCGAGATATTTTTGAAAATGCTTTAGAGGGAATTTTTCAAATTGACCTACAAGGAAAATATATTAGTGCTAACCCGGCTTTAGCTAGAATCTTGGGCTATGACTCTCAACAACAACTGTTGGTTATGGGTAGCCAAATTAAGAATGTTTATGCTGACACGGAAAACTATAATAGGTTTATTAATCTTCTACAAACTCGGGGTTCAGTTTCTAATTTTGAAGCCCAAGTTTATCGGCGGGATGGTGAAGCAATTTGGATCTGGCAAAATGCGCGGGCTATTTATAGCGATCGCCATAATCGTGTGCTTTACTATGAAGGGTCAATTATGGAAATTACCCACCTGAAAGAAACGGAAGCTAAACTGCGTCATAGCGCCTCTCACGATTCTCTTACCGATTTATGGAATCGGGCATTTTTCCTAAATAAATTAGATGATTCTATTAGAAAGTGTAAGACCCTAGATAATTATCAATTTGCGATTTTATTTTTAGACCTGGATGGGTTCCAATTTATTAATGATAGCCTCGGACACGCCATCGGCGACCAACTGCTAATCGAGATTAGTAAGCGGCTTACAGATTCTGTGGATTCACATATCCTCGCACGATTGGGAGGGGATGAGTTCACGATTTTATTAGAAAATATTAGGGATATTCAAGAGGCGATCGATGTGGCGGAAAGGATTCAGGAATCCTTAAAATTTCCGATATTCCTCGAAAAAAATCAGATTTTTACGGGTGCGAGTATTGGTATTGTTGAGGGTAACTCTAATTATGAAAGTTCTCCAGAGGTATTAAGAGATGCAGATACGGCCATGTATCGCGCTAAAAGGCAAGGAAAAGGCTGTTATGTGGTTTTTGACTCGACGATGCGAACTAATGCTCTACGGCGCTTATACCTGCAAACCCAGCTACGTTTAGCGTTACAAGAACAACAGTTTGAGCTGAACTATCAACCTATTATTGAACTATCGACGGGGACTATTGCAGGATTTGAGGCTTTATTGCGTTGGGACCACCCCCAAGAGGGTTTGATATCCCCGGCTGAGTTTATCCCGATCGCTGAGGAAGCGGGTTTAATTGTTGATATTGGGGAATGGGTATTGCGACAGGCTTGTTTTCAGTTAAGCGAATGGAAAGAGAAATTTGCGGTTTATTCTAATTTGATGATGAGTGTTAACCTGTCTTCTCAGCAATTTACTAATGATTTAAGTCGGCGCATTAGCAAGATTTTAGTTGAGACGGGGGTGGCGGGTTCGGAGTTAAAATTGGAGATTACAGAAACGGCGATTATGAATGACCCGGAATTAGCGATCGCCACTTTACAACAACTCAAACAACAACAAATCAAAATTTGTATTGATGACTTTGGTACAGGTTACTGTTCGTTGGGTTATCTGCATAAATTCCCAGTAGATATCCTCAAAATTGACCGCTCATTTGTTAGTCAAATTCCCGAAGGTGAGGATAAGCGGGAAATTGTCCGGGTCATTGTGGCTTTGGCTGAAAGTCTGAAGATGGATGCGATCGCGGAAGGTATTGAAACCGCCGAACAACTCCACCATTTACAACAATTTAAGTGTAAATATGGACAGGGTTATTTTTTCTTCCGTCCCCTCAATTGTCAAGCGGTAGAAGCATTATTAAACCATGCTCAAAGGGGATTACCACTACCTACCCAATTTTAAGCAAATTTTAAGAATTTGACCGCCAATAGCGATCGCGTATCTGTTCCTGAATCTGATTTAACTGTGGTTGAGATAAAGCCATATTCTCAGCTTGTAACCAATTAATTAAATCCCCCACTAAAGGAACCCCCAAACCTAAATCTTGGAGTTGTTGACTTTGACTAAAAACGGCTTCTGGTGTACCTTGAAAAGCCAGTTTTCCCCTATCAAGTACCAAAACCCAATCCGCCCAGGCTTCGACAAAATCCAAATTATGAGTAGCGATAACCACAGTAGTTCCTCGCTGTTGAATCTGATTTAATAAGCAGTGAAAATTAGTAACTTGATAAGAGTCAAGATAAGCGGTAGGTTCATCCAAAAATAATAGTTGTGGCTGCAACACCATTATATCAGCAATTGACACCCTTTTTTTCTGCCCCAAACTCAGATAATTAATCGGGAAATCCGCCAAACCCACTAAATCAAATTCAGCCAAAATTTGGCGCACCCGTTGAGCAATTTCTGAGGTAGATAAACCCAAATTACACAAGCCATAGGAAATATCTTCTGACACGGTAGTTGCTACTAACTGCTGTTCAGGATTTTGGAACACTAAACCCACCTTTTGGCGCAATTGATTCAACCATCGCCGTTTATATTGTAGCGGTTGACCTCGCCAACTAATCACCCCGGACTGAGGACGATATAACCCATTAGCTAATCGAAATAAGGTAGTTTTTCCGCAGCCATTACGTCCAATGACAGCATAACGCTGATATCTACCAAATTGACAAGTGATATTTTCCAGAGTTGGCTGCTGACTACCGGGGTAAGTATACTGAACATTATCAAATTCTAGTAACTCAAATTCCGAGGACATAAAACCATCCAATAATCACCAATAATAGTAGACAACCACAACATCCTTCCCAGGTATATCGAGGGTTGGATTGATGGCGAGAAACCGACCAAACCCGCAACTCTCCGTTAAACCCCCGCGCGGTTAATCCTAAACAAATTTGTCGATAATTTTCTAGGGTTTGTTGGAGTAGTTGACTGGTGACAATTCCTAAACTGCGGATTGTAGTTTTCCAGTCACCATAACCGATACGAACCTGTTGAGCGATTAATAATTGACTAGCGGTTTCAGTTAACATAAAAATAAACCGATACATTAACATTAATAGTTCTGTGATTAAACTGGGACAGCCAATCTTACGGAAAATTCTAATGATTTCGACGAGGGGGGTAGTGAGTAAAAGAAAATACATACAGGAGCTTAAAACTAGGGAGCGAGTTAGTAGAAAACCAGCTTGTTGCATTCCTTGATTACTGAAATATATCAAGATATTACCTAGGTTAAATTCCCAGATAATATCAGTTTTAATTAATTCAATATTAGCTGAATTAACCACCCCCAATAGTAAGGCGGGAATGCTAGTTAACCAAAAACTGAAGGGGATGGCTTGCAATTTCAGATAAATTCCTAGGGGAATTTTAGCGTAAATCACGACCCAAATTGTCACCCAAATGGTGATCAATATTTGCAGGAGGGGGGGAGCCGCCAAACTGAGACAAAACAGGATGGCGGCAAAGGCTAACTTATGTTCTGAGGGTAAATACCTTAACCGATTGGTATAGGCGATCGCATCAATTTGATGGTACATTTAGGATGAGCGATTTTTGCCTTGTTTACGGCCTTTATATAAGCCAATCACATAGCCGACGATACCCGCACCAATAGCAGCTTGAGAAACAAATAACAGGCTCTCAATTTCGCCACTGGGAACTTCTAAGATAGGTTCAAACCAGGGTTGATAATTCGGTTGAATTTCGCCGATGAGATTTTCGGCTTGTTCATCGGCTCCCTCATAGTCTCCTCGGATAAAAATTAGCGGCGTTACCGATAAAATAACGACGGCTAAAATCATCCACAAATTGCCATTTTTTACAGCTTTATCAGAAGTTGGTGTCATGATTTTACTTAGCTATTAGCTTTCCCAATTTTCAAGGTTTGCAGTTCTTCTGAGGCGTAGGACTCTAACCAATTCCAAACTACCATAGTTAATAGTCCCTCACTAATTGATAGGGGAATTTGAGTGACTGCAAAAATCCCCGCAAATTTGATAAAGGAAGCCATAACCCCCCCAGAAGCAGCCGGAAAAGCTACGGCTAACTGTATGGAGGTAATTAAATAAGTGGCTAAACTTCCCAAGGCTGCTGCGAAGAAAATACCTAACTTTTGTTGGTTAAATTGGCAGAATAGTTGATAAATGCCATAGGCAACCCAAGGGCCGACAATCGCCATAGAAAATACATTAGCTCCCAAGGTAGTTAAACCGCCGTGAGCGAGTAATACGGCTTGGAAAAGTAGGACTAAACTGCCTAAAACTGTCATCACTGAAGGTCCGAATAAAACCACTCCTAATCCGGTTCCGGTGGGGTGAGAACAACTCCCTGTAACTGAGGGGATTTTTAGAGCTGACAGGACAAAAGTAAAGGCTCCTGCTAGGGCAATTAATAGCTTTAGTTCGGGGTTGTTTCGGGTAATTTTGGTGAGTTTTTGAAAACCAATAACCCAGAAAGGGATGATTAACACCCACCAAAAAATTGACCAGGTAATAGGTAAAAAACCTTCCATAATGTGCATTGCTTGAGCTGGAGTGGCTGCACCTATTACCAAATAAAATGTTAACCCAATCATGGCGATTAGGTGTATCATTCGATGATTTTTGCTCATCTGTACCTCGCAGATTTGTGAGTGAGAAATAACTATAGGCGGGCATCCTGACTCACAGATGGGGTGGACAAATTAGCCGGAAATCTGATTACAGTTGCGGGACAGCGCCGGATTTACACCGAACTTTCCCCATTACTCCTAGTGGCTGTTCCCCACTAGAACCTATAGTTGGCGCTATTGTATCATGTGTAGGTCAACAGTGAACCGAGCTGGCAAATATTTAATTAAGTTTGCTCTCGCCTGGCCCAATATTGTTGGACGGCTTGGACGTTATACCAATTTAAAAAAATTCGAGAAATTTCTAAGGCTAATTGAGGCTGACCACGATTAATTAACCACTGTAAAAAATGCGCCATTGTCCGTTCATTGAGTTGACCTCTTAGGGATAAAATGCCCCAGAGTATCCGATGCAAAATGGTCATTTGAATCATCATTTTGACTGACCAGGTAGGATGTTTTTGATAGAAAACTACCCCCATTCTGCCTCTTTGTTTTTCTTTTTCAATTAGGGCGGGTATTTGGTCTAAGCTAAAGGGTGGATGCCAATGATATCCGACGGCGGCGGGGCATTTGATTAATTTTAAGCCTAATTTTTTGAGCCTAACTCCTAGTTCCAGGTCTTCCCAACCATAAAGCTGAAATTGAGGGTCAAATAATCCGGCTTCGATTAGCCAATGGCGGGCGATCGCCACATTTCCGGTGGCAAAATAAGCGGCAGAAAAATCGGTGATTTTATAGGGTTCTGTGGTGGGATTTTCAAAATTGCAGGTATTCACAACTCGACCATAGGTAAAGATGCGATCGCTTTTTTGAGAGTTGGCAATTAAGGCGGTAGCGTGAGCGGCAAGAAAGCTATCAGTTACCACCAAATCACTATCGATAAAAACAATCAGATCTCCCCTCGCCTGTTCAACTCCCAAATTTCGCGCCGCCGCTGGTCCCTGGTGGTCTTGCTGGTAGATGCGAAGATGGGGAAATTCGAGGGTGTTAGTTCCCAACCATTCCACAGTCCCATCAGTGGAACCATCATCGACTAACACCACCTCATAGCCAGTCACGGCGGCGCTATAGGTTTGATTTTCCAATGCTCTCAGACACTTCTGTAAAATCGGCAAACGGTTATAGGTAGGGATAACAACGCTAAAAAACATATATTTTCTGGGACAGTTGGCGATGCTCTGCAACTATAACCTAATTGTTACAGCCTTACTTTTCAATGGTGGCGATTGGGGTGATAATGAAATGTTTGTTGATCTAGGAGCTTTGGTAGATTATGGGTCGCGCTGAAAAAGCTGTACTTGCCTACTCTGGTGGTGTAGATACCTCTGTCTGTATTCCTTATCTCAAAAATGAGTTTGGGGTAGCTGAAGTAATTACTGTGGCGGTTGACTTGGGACAAGGTGATGAACTAGGACCAGTGAAACAAAAGGCCCTCGACTCTGGCGCGAGTGAGTCTTTAGTGATTGATGTACAACAGCGATTTGTACAGGAGTTTGCTTTTCCGGCTATTCAAGCTAATGCTTTGTATGAGAACCGCTACCCCCTGGCTACGGCTTTAGCACGTCCTTTGATTGCTCAGGTTTTGGTGGAAGTTGCCGAAAAATACGGAGCAGATGCGATCGCTCACGGTTGCACGGGAAAAGGCAATGATCAGGTCCGCTTTGATGTGTCTATCGGCGCTCTCAACCCTAATATTAAGATTTTAGCTCCGGCTAGGGAATGGGGTATGAGTCGGGAAGAGACGATCGCTTATGGGGAAAAATTTGGCATTTCCTTCCCCGTTAAAAAGTCTTCCCCCTACAGTCTCGATCGCAACTTGCTTGGTATGGCGATCGAAGCTGGACCTCTGGAAGACCCCTGGGTTGAACCCCCAGAGGATGTCTATGGGATGACTAAAGCGATCGCTGATACTCCTGACCAGCCAGAATATTTAGAAATTGGCTTTCAATCTGGCATTCCTGTTAGCCTCAATGGGGAAGCACTCAATGGCGTTGACCTCATCTCTCGCTTAAATGCGATCGCCGGAAACCACGGTATCGGACGCATTGATATGATCGAGAATCGTTTGGTAGGTATTAAATCTCGGGAAGTTTACGAATCCCCTGCCATGGTTGTACTCATTCAGGCTCACCGAGATCTTGAAAGTCTGGTTCTCACTTCTGATGTCACCCGCTATAAACGCGGCATTGAGGAAACCTATAGCCAAATTGTCTATAATGGCCTCTGGTTTAGTCCCCTCAAAGGTGCGATCGATGCCTTTATCAAACAAACTCAAGAACGGGTCAGCGGCACTGTACGGGTCAAACTGTTTAAAGGCAATTGCAACATTGTCGGTCGCCAGTCTGACAAATCCCTCTACAGCCTTGACCTGGCTACTTACGGTTCTGAAGATGTATTTGACCACAAAGCCGCCGAAGGATTTATCTATGTTTGGGGTCTTCCCACTCGCGTTTGGTCCGAAAAAATCAGAGAGTAAGATTTAATTGTCAATTATTGGGGCGGGTTCTACAGTTAAGTCAGCACCCCCGGCTGAAGCACGGGGGCTTCGTGCCCCCCGCTTTCAGGTAGCTGACCAGCTTAAGCCTTAACTGGCTACGTTCAGAGCAAGAGTTAAAGTTCCTACCCTGGAATGCGTGCTAGTTCCAGGCCCTAGAACCAAATCGTTAAACAGTTCTAAGGGGTTAAGACAGTGCGATTTGGAAAGTACCGACTCTGAACATTAGCGAAGCAAACGTTACGAGCAATCAGAACAGACGCAACAATGTCTAACCATATTTTCGTTTTAGATACCAACCGCAAGCCCCTGACACCGTGCAAGCCAGGGATGGCACGATCACTGCTCAAAGCCGGGAAAGCATCGGTATTTCGACGCTACCCATTCACCATTATTCTAAACAAGGAGGTTGACGCTAATCCTGAACCCCTCGAACTCAAATTAGACCCAGGCTCTAAAGTCACTGGAATTGCCTTAAAGCAAGGGAATCATATTATCTTTGCTGCCGAGTTGCAGCACCGAGGACAGCAGATTAAAGAAGCATTGCTCTCTCGTCGTCAACTCCGACGTTCTCGACGAAACCGCAAGACCCGATATCGACCAGCTCGGTTCTTGAATCGGACTCGGAGCAAGGGTTGGTTAGCTCCCAGCTGGCAGCATCGAGTAGATACTCTAATGACCTGGGTTCACCGATTTCCTAGACTTGCCCCAGTTGGCCGCATTACCCAAGAGCTAGTACGGTTCGACCTGCAATTGATGGAAAACCCTGAGATATCAGGTGTTGAGTATCAGCAGGGAGAATTACAAGGCTATGAAGTCAGGGAATACCTGTTGTTCAAGTGGGGCAGAACCTGTGCTTACTGTGGGGATCAAAATGTACCACTTGAAGTTGAGCATATCCAGCCTCGGTCTAAGGGTGGCTCTGACCGGGTTTCTAACCTGACGATGGCTTGCCACTCATGCAATCAAGCCAAAGGCAATGGGGACATTCGGGATTTTTTATCGGGCCAGCCTGATGTCCTGAGTCGTCTTCTCAGGCAGGCCAAATCACCCCTTAAAGATGCGGCTGCCGTTAACTCGACCCGATGGGCCTTGTTCAAGGCTCTGAAAGCAACAGGACTCCCAGTTACCACAGGAACTGGCGGACAAACGAAGTTCAATCGACTGAGGCTCAACCTACCTAAAGCTCACTGGCTTGATGCTGCCTGTGTTGGACCAGTCGAATCACTCGAAGTTCTGACTTCAAAACCGTTGCTGATTTTAGCAAAGGGGCATGGAACCCGTCAGATGTGCGGGACGAATAAGTACGGATTCCCTACTCGTCACCGCTCCAGGAGGCAAATTCATAAAGGCTTTCAGACTGGCGACATGGTGACGGCTACGGTCACAGCGGGGAAGAAAATTGGCTCCTATGTAGGACGGGTTCTCTGCCGTGCGTCTGGTAGTTTTGATATTACCACCGCTTCTGTACGGGTGGCAGGCATCAGCCACAAATACTGCCAACCCATTCACAGGAAGGATGGTTACGCCTATGCTTGAAAGATTGACGGGGACTAAAGTCCCCCTGTCGCGTTTCCTCCCCGGTCTAAAGACACGGGGCTTCCACGCTCCCAAGAGGTTTACGTGAAACTCGCCCACCCCCTACTTATGGGATTTTACATAAGTTTTGCTAATTCATACAACCAAATAGATTTTTTTTTTCAAAGAATGTTAATAATTAATACAATTTTAGGGAAAATTGCTCGCCAAAAGTTGACGAGATTATAGGGGTTGTGGTAAGCTAGGAGAAATCGCGCCCAAGGCTTTACTATATCTATTGGCAAAAATAAAGCCGGAAACCCTAATTATATCGCGGTTATAATTATTATCCCGGCAGAAATTAAAATTCACGATTCACGAGTTTTTCGGGAAAATCCCTAGGCTATTTTTACCGACCTTGACAAAAACGACATTTTGTGCATACCCCCAAAAGTCATAAATAATAATGAGATCCTCACCCGAAATTGGGAGTTTAACCGAGTTGGAGGGTAGCGGGTGAGGAGGGGGAAAAGTTATAGCATCAGTGGTTTAAAACCATGTTTAATAGACATCCGACCAATCATATCCATTTTATCCAAAGTGATTTGATTTCTGCCCCAAGAAAAATTGGTATATATAGCCTCAAATTCTAATAACATAGATTCGGCAAAACAGGCGAATAGCTGGCGACCGGGAACATTCATATTGACAATTTTCATGATTTTCCAGTCAATATCTAAAGCGTGTTCCACAATGCCCCCAGACAGGACATGAACACCGGGACTTTGAAACTTAGTTGCCATATTTTTAGGGTAGCCCCCATCAATCAACAAACAGGGTTTTTTCAAAACCTCCGGGTCAATTTCCACACCCTGTGGCATACTAGCGACCCAAACCACAATATCAGCCTGGGGTAATGCTTCATCTAAAGCCATAATTTTACCCCGTCCCAATTCAGCTTGTAGGTTTTGGAGTCTTTGGCGATCGCGAGCAATCAATAGTATTTCAGCCACATCAAGTCTGCCATTTAGCCACCGACAGACCGCACTGCCAATATCTCCGGTAGCGCCACAAACAGCCACAGTAGCCTTAGATAAATCTATTCCCAATTTCGGCGCTGCTTGTTCGACTTGACGGCAAATAATATAAGCCGTGTGTGTGTTTCCGGTAGTGAAGCGCTCAAACTCCAACTTAATGTTGCGAATTCTACCCAGTTGATCCAAATTAAATCTCTCAAAAATAATCGAAGAAAACCCCCCCAAAGCCGTAATATTCATGCCATTTTTTTGAGCATGAGCCATAGCATTAATAATTTTGCGAGTAGCAGCTTTCATGCGGTTAGTCGCCAACATTTCGGGTAAGAAGCAAGACTCTACATACCTACCCTCAATCACCTGACCCGTAATACTTGTTACCTTAATATCCTCAACAATTAAGGGTGGTGCGCTGCACCAAAAATCCAGACCTTGATCAGCATATTCTGCATAACCCAAATCCCGAGCCACAACCTGGGCGTGTTCCAAACTGGTAAGATGACCGATGAGACCAAACATGATTCGACGTTAGTTATTTTTGAGTTAACATCCTCTTGGGGGAGGCTATTCCATTTACCCATTTCCCGGCACGAGCTGTATGAGTCGATGCCGGACCATAGAAATTAATTTTACCTGCAAAGGAGCAGGTTGGGTTGTGATTTTATGTTTAATCTCATCACCAACCTGCCCATAGTGCCAGCAATTCCGAATGAAGCTCTGCCCACCGGCTCCGGCGCGAGGTGGGGGTGTCTTATGCTAATCCCGGACTCCCATGAGTCCAAAGATCACACAAACAAGCCCAGCTTCTAGGTGAACCTCCAGAACATTTGCTGGAGCGCTCCTCACCGTCATTTCGGCGAGTAAGCTTCAGTTTTAGGGATTACGGAGTGTCTCTTGTTTCCGGCGTTCCCAAAGTCAACGACTTAAACATATTTTCACACCAAGTCGCCCTAAAAGGACGAGGTTTTCAACCCATTTTTTCTGATAAGGCTATGACGATTAAGACCCTGGCGATCGCAGATCCCACCCGTTAGCGCGGTTCGGCTGCGATCAGTTCGGCGGAGCTCACCGACCGCACCGACCGTTTTTGTTCAAAATCTCAACCTGACTAAGTTAAACTCCTGCCAAACCATAAGCAGACATCCGCATAATATCGCGGGTAGTGAAACCAATATTGCTCAGAGCTTCCCCATAGGCAATCATGAAGTCCTCAATTAAGGCTTCTTTCTCCATTCCCAGGATACTGGCATCTTTTTCTACCTGGTTAAGCATTTTCCAGACCAGGGGTAGGTTTTGGCGGTTAGCTTCTTCTAGTTCAGCTTTGGACTCTTCAAAGTGAGCTTTCAGCCACTCCTCGCCAAAGTTCAGATGCTCGTACTCATCTTTAACCACGCCTTCGGTAATTTTGCGAGCAAAGGGATCAGCCACGGGGATATAGATGTTGTAAGCAGCGATCGCAAAACTTTCAATAATTAAAGATTGGATCAGCAAACAAGTGACCAACTTCCCTTCAGCCGCCGCCTTTTGGAAATTACCATGAAGTTTAGCAAAGAACTCACGGCCAAAGTCCATGTCTGGGGTAACTTCCAGGTTGCGACCACAAGCCTGAAACCCTTTCTTATGACGCTTTTCCATTTTCGACAGACGAATTAGCTCTTCCCGTTCTTCCGGTAGCATTTCACCCAGTTTGATGTAATTATCATAGGCTTCCTGCTCACCTTCAATTACGATCGCATTAATCCGGCTATAGGCATCTTTATAGGTTTCGTTTTGAAAGTCCAGTTCAGTAATTGTTTCAAGCTGTGGCATAAATTAGATTTCTCCTGGTAACAAACAAATGAGCTGTTCTTGACACTCCCACGCCCCTTAACAGTGGAATTCTTGGTTCAGCGATCCGACTTACACATCTAACTCAAAAGCCAGATACCCAGAGGTCGATATCTCCCCAAGCGTTTTGCTCTCATTCCCGAGAACCTGTTTCGATCTGCCTGACCGTACAGTGGGGTCGAAAAATCGTCTATTTTATAGCTTGCCTCACTCCTTATTGGCCATTATACTGATAATCCAGACACACACAATCATGGTATCTGACCAACTCAATGGCCTTGAGCATCAGCAAGCATTAGGATCTTTATAGTTTACTTTACCTATTTATTCCAGGAATTGACCAACTTTGTAGGATTTTCTAGGATTAGTTCCTGACCTACCCAGTTAAACTTAATGATCATAGCATTTTTGATAAGTTTATCTTAATCCAATTAGCGATCGCCTTATAACTCAACTTTATGAAAAAATCTGTAAACTGGACTACTTTTTTTCAGGTACTGACCCTGTTGTTGTTACTGGTGGGGGCGGGAATTGTCCTGCTGCCTCTAGTGATTGTGGTAGGATCCTCCCTATCAGAACCTAGTGCCGTCGATAGTTCTCAGCTTACCCTGAAAAACTACCAAGAGGCATGGCAGCGGGGTAGCTTTCTGTTAGCCTTCGCCAATTCCACCTTTGTCGCCTTATCTGTAACCGCCTTTCAGGTGATCACCTCAGCCTTAGCGGGTTATGCCTTAGCGCGACTCAAATTTCGCGGCCGCCAGGCGATCGTTTTAGTAGTGTTAGCGACTTTAGTCATTCCCTTTCAATTATTAGTCGTTCCCATTTTTCTCGTCCTCAAATGGGGTCATTTACTCAACTCCTACTGGGCTTTAATCCTACCCACAGCCGTCAACGGCTTCGGGATTTTTCTGTTACGCCAATATTTCATCACCATTCCCGTAGCCTTAGAGGAAGCGGCCACCATTGACGGGGCCAACCGCTGGCAAATTCTCACCCAAATTATGCTACCCCTAGCCCGTCCTGCCCTAGTAACCCTGTTTCTATTTACCTTCATTGGCGAATGGAATGATTTATTCAAGCCCCTGGTATTTACCACCAGACCTGAGTTAAGAACCGTACAACTAGCTTTAGCCGAATTTCAGGAACAGTTTACCAGCAGTTGGCAACTACTAATGGCCGCCGTAGTTATTGCCACTGTCCCCGTGGTGATCTTATTCCTGTTGGGTCAGCGACAGTTCATCCGAGGTATTGCTACCACAGGAATTAAAAATTAACCCCTCAGCAATTGACAATGGTTTGGCGATCGGGTTTGATGAGAAACAGATGAGCAGCCGATTTTCTGGTGAGGCCAAGTTGGATGTTGAAACGATTGCGAGTTCTGATCATCAGTTGTTTAGTTTCCCTGATGCTGGGGGGATGTGTTCACTCCGATATAGGGATTGAATTTTCTGATCAGACCCACGGCAAAATTGTCCAGCATATCCGGTTAGCCGAAGGAGTGACTAACTTCGGATCTGACGCTTTAGATGAGTGGCTTCCGAGTCTGCGTCGTCGCGCCAAACTTCTCAACGGTAAAGCTAAACAATTGTCCAATCAGGAGATTGAAGTTACTATCCCCTTTGACAATGGGGCAGATTTGCAGAAAAAATTTAGCGCCTTTTTTAACCCCATGACCCCCCCCTCTAGCCGATCGCTTCCGGCTACAGAAGGGCAACTACCACAATTTGCCTCAGATTTGCGTTTAAAGCAAAATAACTTAATATTTGCTCTGCGTAATCGGATTAACCTAGAATTAGACCTAACATCCCTAGCCCTAGTAGCCAGCGAGGATAACGTTATTGTTGGGGCCGAAAACCTGATCGACCTAGAATTTAGGCTGATTACTCCTTGGGGGGCGCGGGTCATAGGAGACGGCAACCCCGACTCTGACTCCAACCCGACCACAGAAGAAAACGGCAAGTTGGTAGTATGGACTCTCCAACCTGGAGAGATTAACCGACTCGAAGCCATTTTCTGGGTTCCTAGTCCTGTAGGTATTGGTACAGCTATCATTGCCGTTTTCGCATATTTTGGCTTCCTGCTGAAGTATCGACTGTTATCACCGACTGTCACACCAGCCGCCAATAATAATCAACCCCTTACCTCGGATAGCTAAAACTGGGTAAATTTTACTATGGTGATGACTGTAGTTTTAAAGACTCGTTTTTTATGGTCTCTAAAGCCCTCCCAAATATTTGACAAGCCGCGCTAACTTTTTATGAGAATCGCCCTTTTTACTGAAACATTTTTACCGAAAATAGATGGGATTGTTACCCGTTTATGTCATACCGCCGAACAACTAAATCGCCTAGGTGATGAGGTGCTAATAGTTTCTCCAGAAGGTGGATTAACCGAATATAAAGGCTGTCAAATCTACGGTGTAGATGGATTTCCTCTCCCTATGTATCCCGAACTCAAAATCGGTCTTCCTCATCCGGGAATTGGGGCAAAATTAGCCGAATTTAAACCAGATATTATCCATGTGGCTAACCCGGCTGTATTAGGATTAAGTGGCTTATATTATGGTAAAAAACTCAACGTCGGGTTAGTAGCCTCCTACCATACCCATCTACCCCAATACCTGCACCACTACGGCTTAGGAATGCTGGAGGAATTCCTGTGGGGGTTATTGCGTACAGCCCATAATCAGGCTATGTTAAACCTGTGTACCTCCACAGCTATGGTTGAGGAATTACGCAATCATGGCATTGAACGGGTAGACCTATGGCAGAGGGGGGTGGATACAGAACTGTTCCAACCCCACAAAGCCACTAAAGAAATGCGCGCGAGCCTCAGTATGGGAAACCCAGACGATACCCTACTGTTGTATGTGGGGAGACTAGGAGCCGAAAAAGAAATCGATCGCATTAAACCTATTCTAGCAGCAATACCCAACGCCCGTCTAGCTCTAGTCGGAGATGGTCCGAACCGAGAAAACCTAGAACAACATTTCGCCGGAACTCCCACCAACTTCGTGGGTTATCTGCGGGGAGAACAATTAGCGGCCGCTTACGCCTGCGCTGATGCCTTCATTTTCCCTTCCCGGACAGAAACCCTAGGTTTAGTCCTCCTCGAGGCTATGGCGGCAGGAACCCCCGTAGTAGCCGCGCGGTCTGGGGGAATTCCCGATATTGTCACTGACGGAGTAAATGGCTATCTGTTTGACCCCAAGGATGAACAAGGAGCCATCAAAGCCACCAGTAGACTGTTATCCCATAGTGATGAGCGGGAAAGGTTGCGACAAAATGCTCGATTAGAAGCCGAACGCTGGGGGTGGGCTGCGGCCACTAGCCAACTGAGGCGCTATTATCAAAATATTTTGACTCGTCAATCACTGCCCTCTGTTGCCTAGTTGAGAGGAAACCCGTAGACTTGAGACAAGGAATGGATTATCGCTGTTCCTTGCTTCTTCCTTTTTAGGCTACTGAATCGGGGGATCAACCGTTCAGATGGAGTCCTTTGTCAATTTAACCCCGACCCATGACAGTTTCCCACGCAGGTAGCATTCTGGCTACATTGACTCAAGTTAATCGCATGGGCTTGTTGGCAGATCGTGTAAAAAATCTGCCAATGGGAGAGTTTATTTGTATTCTCGATTTCATTACCGCAGAATTTCAACAATTTCTCCGAGCTATCGAACTGATTAACAATGAAGCGATCGAAACCCTCCTCGAACAGCTTCTCGATGCCTTTACTCTCAAAATCGGACAAATCTTAGAAGCCGATCGCACTACCATTTTTTTGATTAATCGCAGCAAGGGTCAGCTTTGGTACAAAACCTCTCCCGAAAACAACGAAACTGACGGCGAGGGGAACTCCGACTCTAAACATACCGAGGAAATTCGCCTACCTATGGATGTGGGTATTCTTGGCCATGTCGCCTGTACCGGAGAAGCCCTCAATATCACTGATGCTCAAACCCATGAGTTCTTCGACCCCGCTATTGATCAACCATCAGGGTACGAAGCGCGCAGCATTCTCTGTATGCCCATTTTTAGCACCCAAAATCCTCAAGAGGCCGTCGCCGTGGTGCGACTCCTCAATAAAGCAGGCGATCGCCCTTTTACCGAGGAAGACGAACAGCAATTTCGCTCCTTTGCTGATTCTATTGGCATTATCCTCGAAAGCTGTCAATCATTTTTTGTGGCCGCCCGTAACCAGCGAGGTGTAGCAGCCCTCCTCAAGGCTACCACTACCCTCGGTCAAAGTTTAGATCTCGAAACTACTTTGTTATCCGTAATGGAACAGGCGAGAGACCTAATGCAAGCCGATCGCAGTACCATTTTCCTACTCAAAAAAGAAACCGAGGAACTCTGGACTAAAGTAGCTAAGGCTGATGGTAAAACCATGATGGAAATTCGCATTCCCGCTAATAAAGGAATTGCGGGTTATGTGGCTTCCACAGGTCAAGTGCTAAATATTACCAATGCTTATGCAGACCCCCGCTTTGACCCGACAACCGATCGCAAAACTGGCTATCGCACTCGTAATATTCTCTGTATGCCAGTTTACAACGCTAAGGGTGAGCTGATTGGTGTCACTCAGTTAATTAATAAACATAAAGGCAGTTTCACCGATTCTGATGAGGAATTTCTGCGGGCTTTTAATGCTCAGGCGGGTATTGCTTTGCAAAATGCCCAACTGTTTGAAAATGTCATGGTGGAGAAACAGTATCAAAAAGATATTCTCCAAAGTCTCTCAGATGTGGTTATTTCTACCGATTTACAAGGTCGCATTGTTACCATTAATGATGCCGCTTTAGAATTGCTCGGCTGTCCCCGTCACCGTCCCCGCCATCGACAAATTCGCGAATATTGGGAATCTCAACTTAGCGGACAATATATCTGGGATGTTCTTCCTATTGAAAATTTGCAATTGCGTCTTGAGGATAGTCTCAAATTTGCCGCCCGCCATTTTGTCCCCGAACAAAGTTTAACTGTAGGATTAGTCGAAATGATAGTTGGGGAATTTGGAGATACAACACCCATCCCCATTTTGGTGGTTCCTGATGAGAAAAAACCAGATATTTATCATGTTTGGGGTCAAGAATATCAGCCTTTGGATGGCAATGCTTTGGCTGATAATGAGGCGATCGCTTCCGAAATTCGACAGCTAGAACGTAGCATTAATTTGACTGTTAATCCTTTGACTAACCCCGAAGGTGGTGTCCGGGGTGGTTTGGTGGTTTTGGAAGATATTAGCCGCGAAAAACGTATGAAAACTACCATGTATCGCTATATGACTCCCGGAGTGGCTGAACGGGTTATGGCTTTGGGAGAAGATGCTTTGATGATTGGGGAAAGGAAAGAAGTAACTATTCTATTTTCTGATATTCGTGGCTATACCACCTTAACTGAAAATTTGGAAGCCTCTGATGTCGTCGCGTTGTTAAATCAATATTTTGAAACTATGGTCGAAGCTGTTTTTTCCCATGAGGGAACTTTGGATAAGTTTATCGGGGATGCACTTATGGCTGTGTTTGGTGCGCCTCTTCCTCTCAGAGATAATCATGCTTGGATGGCGGTTAAGTCCGCTTTGGATATGCGAAAACGGTTGAAAGATTTTAATGAGTCTCGACCTAATGAACCTCAAATTAAAATTGGTATTGGTATGAGTTCCGGAGAAGTCGTATCGGGAAATATTGGCTCTCAAAAACGGATGGATTATACTGTGATTGGCGATGGGGTTAATTTGAGTTCCCGCTTGGAACAACTGACTAAATTGTATGGCTGTGATATTATTTTAAGTGAGATGACTTATCATTTGTGTGGCGATCGCATTTGGGTGAGAGAGTTGGATAAAGTCCGGGTGAAAGGTAAAAATAATGCCGTTAATATTTATGAGTTGATTGCCTCAAAATCTCAGGCTTTAGATGATGAATTGGTCGAGTTTTTGGGATATTATAACCTGGGAAGACAGGCTTATTTGGCTAGGGATTTTGCTTTGGCTATTAAGCATTTTGAAGTAGCTCAAAAAATGCGATCGGATGATAGGGCCGTCGAAATTCACATCGGTCGCGCCCAGAATTATCTACAAAATACCCCACCCCCCGACTGGGATGGTATCCATACTATGACAACTAAATAATTAAGAATTAAGAATTCAATAATTAATAATTATTGATTGATTATGTATCATGGGATACACCCTTTGGCTATAATCAACGGTAGGGGAGTCAAGCAAACTTGATGTTTGAGCAGGTGCTACCTACACAAATCACGAACAAGCGCTATACTGTCTGATAGTCAAAATCTTTGAGCCACTACTGTACTGTATGGGTCAGCCTAAGACCCTGTACATAGTTGGGTAATAGTCCTATCTGAGGTATTTTCATGGTTAATCGAGTGACCAATATCGAAGAATTAGAGAACTTGATTGCGCGGGTAAAAGTAGCCCAGCAAAAATTCTCTGGCTTCACTCAAGAACAGGTAGACTACATTTTTAAGAAAGCAGCCCTAGCCGCTAATGCTGCGCGTATACCTCTAGCGAAAATAGCCGTCGAAGAAACAGGTATGGGGGTAGTTGAGGATAAGGTGATTAAAAATCACTTCGCCTCGGAAATCATCTATAACAAGTATAAAAACACCAAAACCTGTGGTGTTATTGAATCCGATAAATCCTTCGGATTCCAAAAAATCGCCGAACCTGTGGGCATCTTAGCAGGTATTGTCCCCACTACTAATCCCACCTCTACCGCTATTTTTAAGGCTTTAATTGCCCTAAAAACTCGCAATGGGATTATTTTTTCACCCCACCCCCGCGCCCAAAAATGTACCAATGAGGCGGCGCGTATTATTCTGGAAGCAGCCGTTGAAGCCGGTGCGCCCGAAGATATTATTGGTTGGATTGATGAACCGACAGTTCCCCTATCTCAGGCGTTGATGCAGCATCAGGATATTAAACTGATACTGGCTACAGGGGGTCCGGGAATGGTGCGTGCTGCTTATTCTTCCGGGCGACCCTCTTTAGGTGTTGGTGCGGGGAATACTCCGGCTTTAATTGATGATTCTGCTCATATTAAAATGGCGGTATCTTCGATTATCCTCAGTAAGACTTTTGACAATGGCATGATTTGTGCTAGTGAACAGTCTGTAATTGTCGTTGATTCTATTTATGACCAGGTAAGGGAGGAATTTCTCTCCCGTGGTGCTTATTTCCTCACCCCAGAAGAAACCGATCGCATGGCGAAGGTGATTTTTGTAGACGGTCATCTTAACCCCGAAATTGTCGGTCAAACTGTTAATAAATTGGGAGGAATGGCGGGGCTAAGTCTTCCTGATAATACCCGTGTGATTATCGGCGAACGACCAGATATTGATGATGATGACCCCTTCGCCCATGAAAAACTATCGCCGGTTTTGGTTATGTATCGGGCGAAAGATTTTGAGGATGCCGTTCTGAAAGCTGAACGTTTGGTACAGTTGGGAGGTCGTGGTCACACCGCCGCTTTGTATACTTCCCCTAATAATACTGATCATATTAATGCCTTTGAGGGTAAGGTACAAACCGCGCGGGTGTTAATTAATACCCCTTCATCTCAAGGGGCGATCGGAGATTTGTATAACTTCCGTCTTGACCCTTCTTTAACTCTGGGTTGTGGAACTTGGGGCGGTAATTCCATTAGTGAAAACGTCGAACCTACTCACCTGTTGAATATTAAAACCGTTGCCGAACGACGGGAAAATATGCTGTGGTTCCGAGTCCCTCCCAAAATCTATTTCAAGTATGGTTCCCTACCCGTCGCTTTGCGAGAGTTGGCGGGTAAAAAACGGGCTTTTATTGTCACTGATAAGCCTTTGTTTAATTTGGGAATTACCGCATCTCTTGAGGAAGTTCTCGAAGAAATCGGGGTGAAATATGACGTTTTTTATGATGTTGAACCTGACCCGTCTTTGGATACCGTACAACGGGGTTTAACTCTCATGAATACCTTTGAACCGGATGTCATTATTGCCATTGGTGGTGGGTCGCCTATGGATGCTGCTAAGATTATGTGGCTCATGTATGAACATCCAGATATTGAGTTTGAAGGTTTGGCGATGCGATTTATGGATATCCGTAAACGGGTCTATGATTTGCCGCCGCTGGGAGAAAAAGCACTAATGGTGGCAATTCCTACTACTTCGGGAACTGGATCCGAGGTGACACCCTTTGCTGTGGTTACCGATCGCCGCAATAATATTAAGTATCCTTTGGCAGATTATGCCTTGACTCCTAATATTGCGATCGTTGACCCCGAATTGGTCTTAAATATGCCGAAAAGTTTAACATCTTTTGGGGGTATTGATGCCTTAACTCACGCCCTAGAAGCCTTTGTTTCCGTGTTGGCTTCCGAATACACCAATGGCATGGCTTTAGAAGCCATTCGGCTGATTTTCAAGTATCTACCTAGTTCCTATAACAATGGCGCAAATGACCCGAAAGCACGGGAAAAAATGCACTATGCAGCCACTATGGCAGGCATGGCTTTTGCTAATGGTTTCTTGGGTATTTGCCATTCTATTGCCCACCAATTAGGGGGGACTTTCCACATTCCCCACGGTTTGGCGAATGCCTTAATGATTAGCCATGTAATTCGCTACAATGCTACTGATGCACCCTTCAAACAAGCCACTTTCTCCCAATACAAATATCCTAACACTAAATGGCGTTATGCTCGCGTCGCGGATTATTTGAATTTGGGCGGAAATACTGATGATGAAAAAATCGATCGCCTAATTTTGGCTATTGAAGAACTCAAGCATAAGGTAGGAATTCCTAAAGCCATGAAAGAAGTCGTTAAAGAAAGCGAAGCCGAGTTTTTGGCTAAGGTTGATGAAGTCGCAGATCAAGCCTTTGATGATCAGTGTACAGGGGCCAATCCTCGCTATCCCTTAATTGAGGATCTCAAGCAACTGATTATTGATGCCTATTATGGGCATCCAGTCGTCGCTACCGAAAATAATGGCAAAACTGTATTTCCGACTTTTGGCCCGGAACCAGTTATGATGGGTGAATAGGTTGTGAGTTACCTATAAATTCAAGCCCATTTGAGAGGCGAGTTTCTGACTAGATCAGATCGCCTCTTTTTTTTGCTCAAATGGGGGCCAGCATAGCCATAAATATTTTGGTGTCTATCATGTATAATCCGAATATTAGATTCTCACTAAGAACCTGATTTGAGTAATTATCTGGATGACCATAACAGCCCATGACCTATATCACCATCGTCTTGATATTACTGCCAATTTTGGTAGGATTTTGCATTTATCTATTCCCCAAAATCGATCGCTATTCGGCTATGGCGGTTGTCCTGATGTCTTTTGCTTACGGGTTATGGGTTATCTTAGAACCCCCCAACCTGAATATTCAATTATTGAATAACTTTGGAGTTCAATTATTAATTGATCAGAATAGTGGCTACTTAATCTTGACCAATGCCTTAGTCACTATGGCAGTGATTGTCTACTGTTGGCAGTCCCGGATTACTGGCTTGTTTTTTACTCAGATATTAATTGTTCATAGCAGCCTTAACTCAATTTTTATGTCCCAGGACTTTATTAGTCTATATGTGGCTTTAGAAGTCTTAGCAATAGGCGTTTTTTTATTAATTGCTTATCCTCGCAGCGATCGCTCAATTTGGGTAGGCTTACGCTATCTATTTGTTAGCAATACCGCCATGCTATTCTACCTGGTAGGGGTCGCCCTTGTCTACCAAGCCCATCATTCCTTTGCTTTTGCTGGCTTACGGGGTTCCTCTCCAGAGGCTATATCCCTAATCTTCATGGGTTTATTAGCCAAGGGTGGTATCTTCGTCTCAGGGTTATGGCTACCCATGACCTATGCTGAATCAGAAACCCCTGTTTCCGCCCTTCTCTCAGGAATTGTCACCAAAGCCGGAGTTTTTCCCTTAGTACGTTTAGCTTTAATTCTACCCGAATTTAGCCCAGTTCTAAGCATCTTTGGGGTAGCCGCCGCCTTGTTAGGTGCAATTTATGCCATTTTTGAACAAGACACCAAACGCACCCTCGCTTTTAGTAGTATTTCCCAATTAGGTTTGATGATTGTCGCCCCCGTCGCCGGAAGTTTTTATGCTCTCACTCACGGCTTAGTTAAATCAGCTTTATTCCTCATAGAAGGAAGTCTACCTAGTCGCGACTTTAAACAACTGCACCAGCAGCCGATTACCACTTTCCTCTGGCTAATTCTACTCCTGGCTAGTTTATCTATATCTGGTTTCCCCCTGTTATCTATTTTTTCAGCAAAAGCCCTCGTTTTTAAAGACTTGTCAGCCTGGGAAGATATCGCCCTCAATATTGCCTCAGTGGGAACCGTCATCTATTTTGCCAAATTTATCTTTATTCCCCACGAACAGTCCGCCGCCTCCGAAAAATTTGACTCTCAAAAAGTGGCATTACTGCCAGCTATATGTATTCTGTTTATTGCCTTAATTTTCGCTAATCTTCCCTACTACGAGTCTACCTATACCGTCGAGAAGATTACTAAGGCTTTAGCTACTATTGGGGTGGGTTGGTTAGCCTATTTTATGATTTTCAAAAACTCCCTAATTCACCTCCCGAAAACTTGGGAAAAATTAGACCATCTGATTGGGGTCATGACTCTGAGTTTAACTGGTATATTTTGGCTGGTTGTGTGGTTAAAAATTTCCTAAATTTTTGCCATGATAAACCCGAGCATTTTGGCTAACTAAAATTTTGCCGAAATTCCCAAAAAGATATTTTGTTTTTTGCGGAAATAGTGTATGCTTTACATATAATTAACCAACTCCTTTAGCTGACAGATAATTGTGTTAGAGTCGTTAGTATTCGCCTCCGTGATGTTCGGATTTTTCGGCATCATTCTCAAAAAGAACCTGATGATGAAAATTATCTCCATGGATGTGATGAGTACAGGGGTAATCGCCTATTATGTACTCATCGCCTCACGAGATGGCTTTTTTACGCCGATTATCGGTAATGCCAGAGATAATGGCAGTTATGCCGACCCGGTGCCACAGGCGGTGATTTTGACGGCGATCGTAATTGGCTTTTCCGTCCAAGCATTAATGCTGGTTGGTGTCATGAAGTTAGCCCGCGATAACCCCACCCTAGAAACCGACGAGATCGAAAAGAACAATACCCCATGACCAATATTACGATCGCATTGATAGCATTACCAATGTGTATGGGGTTCAGTATCTATTTACTCCCCAAACTTGATCGCTATCTAGCTGTTTTGGCAGCCCTTTGTTCCCTAGCTTATGGGTTGCAGGTTCTGTTAAATGATACAGATTTGCAAATCAAACTACTAGATAACTTTGGTGTTGAACTATTAGTTGATCAACAAAGTGGCTACTTTATTTTGACCAACGCCCTAGTCACAACTGCAGTGATTTTTTACTGTTGGAACCGGGGGAAAGTCGCTTTTTTTTATGCCCAGACAATCATTTTACATGGCAGTGTTAATGCCACATTTGTTTGCCAGGATTTTATTAGCCTATATGTAGCCCTAGAGGTGTTAGGAATAGCAGTTTTCCTGTTAATTTCCTACCCTCGTAGCGATCGCTCAATTTGGATAGCCCTACGCTATCTATTTGTAAGCAACACCGCCATGCTATTCTACCTGATCGGCGTTGGTATTGTCTACCAAGCTAATCATTCCTTTGCCTTTAGTGGCTTACGGAGTTCCTCTCCAGAAGCCATAGCCCTAATCTTAATGGCACTATTAGTCAAAGGTGGCGTGTTTGTCTCTGGGTTATGGCTACCGCTAACCCACTCCGAATCAGAAACCCCCGTTTCCGCCCTCCTCTCAGGAGTCGTAGTCAAAGCCGGAGTATTTCCCCTAATTCGTTGCGCCCTAATTGTACCAGAGATTGACCCAGTGCTGAGAATCTTTGGTATCAGCACCGCCATTTTCGGTGTAATTTATGCAGTTTTTCAAAAAGACACCAAGCTAACCCTAGCTTTTAGCACCATTTCCCAGTTAGGATTTATCCTCGCTGCCCCAGTAGTTGGCGGGTTTTATGCCCTCACCCACGGCTTGGTTAAATCAGCTTTATTCTTAATAGCTGGAAGTTTACCTAGTCGCAACTTTAAGCAACTACAGGCGCAGCCCATTAATACCTCAGTTTGGATACCATTATTAATAGCCAGTTTGTCCGTGTCTGGCTTCCCTTTACTGTCAGGTTTTGGGGCGAAGATGATCACCTTTAAAAATCTGTTGTCTTGGCAAGAAATCATCCTAAATATAGCGGCAATAGGAACCACCATATACTTTGCCAAATTCATCTTTCTTACCCATACTCAACTACCAGCAACCCCAGAAACTGAGGCAAAGCAGCAGGGATTATGGCCAGCTATGGTAATTCTGCTGGGGGGGCTGATTTTGGCTAACTTTTTCTATTATCAATCAGTTTATACTATTGATAATATTGTCAAATCCCTGGTAACTATAAGTGTCGGATGGTTGGCTTATTTTGTGCTTTTTAAAGACTTAGTAGTGAACCTGTCCAGATCCTGGGAAAAGCTGGAACATATTATTGGTGGAATGACCATCATGTTAACAGTGCTGTTTTGGTTGATTTTCGCGGTGGGTATAGCATGATTAAATATCTGTCTCTCAACTTAATTCTGCGATTAGCTATATGGTTTCTGATTACTGCTGACCTGAGTTTAGCTAATATCATTATCGGGGTGAGTGTGTGTTTATTATTACCCGGTCGTCGCCCCTCTAAGGCGGCTTTAAACGACTGGTTAAGGGCTTTAGGGGAAGTCATTAGGTCAGTGCCTCAAGCCTACCTAGAGGCTTTTGAGATTATCTTAAAACCCCATAATTATGAAGATATCACCATGGAAAGAGTGAAACCCCAAAGAACACCGGGTTTGATTTTTTTAGATATCTTTATCATTACCTTTACCCCGAAAACCATTGTTTTAAAATATCACCAAGAGGGCTGGTATGAAGTCCATTGGGTACGTCGCCGGAGGCCTGATTCATGAACACTATCTTAATGATGATGCTGGTAGCTTTAATGATTCCTATTTACGAAGCCTGCCAAGATGATAATATTTGGCAAAAGGTGTTAGCATTTTCTAGTATTGCTAGTAAAACATCGATCATGATTCTAGTTGTCTCGGTTTTAAGAGATGATTGGATGATTGGCGTAGTTGGGGTAATTATTCTCAGTGTTGGGAATGCGTCTTTAATGCTATTGGCTCAAATTCTTAGACGCATGAGTGATGTATTAACTAAGTGAATCATGATTAACTTATTCAGTGACCTTTTGATGTTAGTTGGGGTGGTCTTTTGGTTTTGGGGAACTTTTCCCCTAGTAGGCGATCGCTCAGTATTATTCAAACTACATGGTTTATCAGTCTCTGATACCTTGGGTTCCATGACCATAGTTTTCGGACTATTACTGAGAATTCCCAGCGAATGGCCCCTGCTGATTCTTGCCATTATTTCTTTGGCAATTTGGAATACTGTTTTAGGATATGTATTAGCTTACTGTTCCAGTAGTGAAGGTGACGATGAACGATAATACTATCTATCTAATCACGGCGTTAATGCCTCTAGCCACCGCTATGGTAGTTTTACAAGTTAACCCCTATCATGCCTTAGTAATTCGTGGTATATTGGGTGCTGTGGCTGCTTTGGTTTATGCGATCTTAGGGGCTGCAGATGTAGCCTTAACTGAAGCATTAGTGGGGACGATGCTGGCAATTACCCTGTATGGGGTGGCGGTGCGTTCTTCTTTGGTCATGCGTTTGGGTGTCCTGAAAGAGGAATTACAACAGCCGGAAAGCGATCGCCCTTTTGGTCAACTGGTCGATGAATTACGGGGAATTTTTCGCCAACATTATATGCGGGTTGAATTAGTACCTTATAAGGACTTAGAAGAGTTACATCATGCCTTAGTCACCAAGGAAATTCATGCCACTTGTATTCAGCCTTTACATTCAATATTTGCCAGTCCATACCCGACCAAATCTCATCAACCAGAATCGCCAGAATCGCCAGAATCGGCGGAACCGGAACCTTTACCCTATTATACCACTACTAGGCTGAAACGGCTCTATGACATTATGCAAGCCGAACTGACATCATCCCGAACCATTTTAAACTATTTTAATTTAACAGAATCTGGAGAGAAACATTAATGAAATGGGTTTATATCGCTGTGGGTGTGATACTTTATCTAAAGATGTTGCTGATCTCCAACCCGATCGATGAATGGTTGGGTCCTTCCATTGTGGAAGTAGTAGTGCAAGATAGTGGTGTACCTAATGCAGTTTCCGGCATCATTTTCAGAAATCGCTTGTATGATACCATCTTCGAGGTAGTGGTTTTTACCATCTCAATTATGGGGTGTAATTTTTTACTAGCCAATGAGAAACCCCTTAGTAAAGTGTATCGATTTACTGATCAGCCTTCCATTGTTTTAGCGCGGCTAGGCGCGACTATTGCGGCTTTGGTGAGTATTGAATTAGCCATTAGGGGTCATCTTAGCCCTGGGGGTGGTTTTGCGGCCGGAGTAGCAGGAGGGACGGCGATCGGTCTAATTGCGATCACTTCTCCACCGGAGTTAATGCAGGGAATTTATCAGCGTTGGCAGGCATCTATTTGGGAGAAAATTTCCGTCCTCATCTTTATTTTATTGGCGGTAATTACTCTGTTTGGTATAGAATTCCCTCATGGGGAATTAGGGAGTTTAGTCAGTGGTGGGATTTTGCCATTACTGAATATTTTAGTAGCCTTAAAGGTGGCTTTGGGGTCCTGGGCGGCGGTGTTAATTTTTATTCGCTATCGGGGGTTATTATAGGTTAATTTACCGTAATTTTCCCGATCGCAATACACTCACCAGCAGCCATAACCCCACCAGGGAAGCCGCCGCAAAGAGGATATTACTAATCAGAGACAACTGGGGAGTTTGCGCCCCAGTTGAAATCATCGCCGCCCCCATAATTAACGAACCGAGTACAATACTAAAAGACAGGCGGTTAGCTGCATCATTTAGGCTATTTTCCAGGCTAGTTAATTCTGGGATTCTAATATTCCATTTGAGGGTTTCGGAAGTAACGCGATCTAAAAACATTTCAATTTGACTAGGCGATCGCAATGATAAACTTTTGAGATCTAAAGCCGTCCTTAACAGAGTCTCTAGGGGGTTATCTCCTAACAATTGATTGCGGAATAACTCCGTCATCAATGGTTTAATCTCATTGAGTAAATTAACTTCCGGGTTAAAACTGCGGGTGACTCCCTCCAAATTCGCCAAAGTTTTAGCATATAATCCCATATTACTAGGGAGGCGAATTCTATTATTGCGAGAAATCTGCAAAATCTCATAGAATACCTGACTAAAATTAATTTCCGCCAGACTCAGATTATAATATCGTCTCAGCATACTATCATAATCATTAGTCAGGCGACCCAGTTGCACCGATTCCGATGATTCTGCTAATTCTAAGGTAAGTTGGGCGCAACGTCTAGCATCTATATCCACAACTGCTAGTAACATTTCGGTTAAAATTTGCTGAGTCCGAGGGTCTAGCCTTCCCACCATTCCACAATCTAAAATAGCTACCCGTCCATCATTAAGATAAAACAGATTTCCTGGGTGGGGGTCCGCATGAAAAAAGCCATCTAAATAGATTTGCTGAAAAAAGGCACGAAATAATAAACTGGTAATTTCTCCCCGGCGTGGATCATCCTCATTTGTCTGTTTCTTAGAAGGTTCTGACAGCAATAAAGGTACACCATCTAACCATTCTAATACCAGTAAATTAGGAGTTGTAAATTCCCAGTAAACTTTGGGAATAATTAACTTTTCGGGGTCAAACCACCGAGTTTTGGAGAGATTTTGCCGCAATTTGTCTGTATATTCAGCTTCTGAGGTAAAGTCTAATTCAGCTTTTAAAGCGCTAGTAAATTCCTCAGCGATCGCCACAATATCATAATCTTCTCCCCAGTCAGTAATCGCCACTAAATCCGCCAAGGATTTAATTAACTCAATATCCTGTTCAACAATAATAGAAATTCCTGGGCGCTGTACTTTCAAGGCAACTTCTTCGCCATTTTTCAATGTAGCGCGATGAATTTGTCCAATAGATGCCGCCGCCACCGCCTCAGTTTCAATACGACTAAAAATCTGGTCTAAAGGTTGAGAAAACTGTTGTCTAAGTTGAGTTTCAATATCCCCCCAAGCCACAGCGGGAACATTAGCTTGTAAATCGGTTAAAGCATCAACATATCTTCCCGGTAGCAAATCAGGACGAGTCGATAAAAGTTGTCCTAACTTGACATAAACCGGACCCAATTCAATTAAAATATTCCGTAAAACATCAGGAGATGGTAGCCGAGGTTCTTCTGGTTTATCCCCCGCTAACAAACCCCGCATATAGTCCCAGCCGTTGCTGAAAACAATTTCCAAAATTTCGCGTTGTCGGGAGTTTTTTTTAGTAATGGAGAACATAAATTTATCGGGGATAAAACGGACTTAGTAATTCCTGAAAATATCAATAAACGCACTGGGAACTACAAAAAGCGATCGCACTCTATTTAACGGCGTAATGATAGTATCTACTGTATCCGAAATACTCGCCAGGGTCGATCGCCCCACAATCACCACATCATTATTTTGGAGAGGAGGATTATTCGGGGAATTACCTCCCTGAGTAAAATCTATTTGCAGGCGGCGCTGTTCCACAGTACCATCAGGGCGAAAGCGAATCAACTCCACCGAGGACTGATGGGCGCGAGAGGTAAACCCCCCGGCCGTCAGTATAGCTTCATTTAAGGGAGTATTAGGGGGAATTTGAACAACTCCAGACCTTTGCACTTCCCCCACCACATTAACACGAATATTGTTTGGGGAGAAACTAGCGTTAGCAATTGCCCCCATTTCCACGGGGTTAATCTCCGTAGCTGTGGGTACAAAAACCGTGTCCCCTTCCTGTAATATTGTATCCTGGGTAGCATCACCATTTTGGAGTAATTCCCAAAGATTAATAGTAATCACTTGGCGACTCCCACGACTATCAGAGCGCCTAATTTCCACCTGTCGAATATCAGCCTCTGGTTTAACCCCTCCCGCCACCTGAATAGCGCGGGTAACAGTGGGGATGCTACCACCACCCGCCGCCCCAGGGACTCCAGCATCTCCGGTGCGAGCAGTGCCAGTAACAGTATAAGGCCCCGGTCGAAATACTTGCCCAATCACAGCAATATTTAAAGGTTCACTTTGGTCAGCCGCAAAACTCGCCGCGCGGCGGTTAGATAATTGTTCCAGATTGGCAGTTTCTACCCCAGGGATGAAGATACTATCGCCATTTTGTAGAACTATATCCTGTTGTAGATTATCTCCGTCTAGGATAGGTTCTAGGTTGACTTCTAGTATTTGTTCTTGTCCCTGGTTGGTGAGGCGGCGAATTTGCACCCGACTGATATCAGCCATTAGCCGAATTCCTCCAGCTTGCTTAATGGCTTGGGTAATGGTAGCGACTCCCCCTGGTCCTCCTTGACTGGGGATGGTATAGGGACCGGGGCGGCGCACTTCTCCAGATACGGCAATATCAATTAGGGTGGCTTCGTTGTTAGCAAAACTAGCCCTAGCAATTTGTCGCCCCATTTCTGGGTCAATTTCGGTGGTGGTGGGAATATAGATAACATCTCCATCCCTAAGCCGGATATCGGTGCTGAGACTACCTGTTTGCAGAAGTTCCATCAGATTTAGATTGATGATTTGCTCTGATGTTCCCAACTGGGGTCGTCGTAGTTGCACCTGTCGCAGGTCTGCGGCTTGGGTGATACCTCCGGCTAATTGTAGGGCGCGGGTAATGGTGGGAAATTGGGAACCTTCCCTCGCCATGGTATAGGAACCGGGGCGGTTGATTTCCCCTGAAATGCCTATTCTGAGGGGACGGGGAGTAATGAGGCTGATGGTTACTCTGGGGTTTCGTAATACTCTGGCGCTTTCATAGCGATCGCCTATAGCCCTAGCCGCCTCTTCTAAGGTCATGCCACTTACGGAAATACTACCAGCTTGGGGAAGGTTAACTGTACCGTCAACTAATACTTCTTGTTGACTGCTATATTGTTCGACGGGAAAAATAAATACTTGGATTACATCACCGGCACCCAAGGTATATGGGGCTTCTTGGGTTGGTGGCGCTGAAAGCTGCGAAAGGTGAGGAGGGGGGTTATTGGTGGGGTTTTCAGCCCAACTGGGGGAAGGTAAAGCGATCGCACCATAGACGAGTAGACCCAGACTGGTTAGGGAAATATATTGTTTGGCGGCATAATGGCATTTAATCATAAATACATAAGTAAGTAGCAGAGGGAGAGGGGTTGCCTAGTTAGGTATAGATTATATCCCCTAGTTTCCACCTCTCCCCCTACCAAAGGGCGATCGCGGTTATCTGTGTGTAGGTCAATTGATGATGACCTACTACGTGAGTTGTTTATGGGTTTTTTTGAGTCTCTTCCACTGTTGTTTGATTTTTTTATAAGACTCTAATGTGGACATTTTCCCGTTGGTTTGCAAAGCGGCAATATAACTAACCTGTTGAGCAAATTCTTGCAGGTTGGCGTTAAATAGCATATTTTCGGGTTGGTCTGATCCTCGATAAGGATAACGGGGGGTCAAAAAGTCGTTTAGTTCCATGATAGCCACCAGTTCAATCAAAATGTGTGATCAAGTTGGGAAATTGTTAGGGACGGCAACAGATATGCAGCCTGAAAACAGAAGATACATTCTCAGGGATGAACTTGTCAAAATCAACCCTGTTGTTTACCGTCCCTACTCCAACCTAACATTAATTTCTGGGAATGCCTGTAGCATGGGTAGCAATTCAGCTATGATCTACAGGTTATTTCTGGGGCTGTTGGGGTACTAACAGGACACCTTGACTATCTTTGAGTTCAAATTTCTTCAAGGAAGCTAGGTTATCATCTAATTGGACTCCGGGAGAGGCGATCGCCACTTTCCACTCGGATAAGTCTAATTCTAGCCAATCTCCCACGGTTACCGTCATTGGTTCCCCTCCCGTATGGGCCACCATCACCACTTGGTCTTCTTCCCGGTAAGGGTTTCCTCGGACTCCATAAAAAACGGTCTGAGTCTGATCACCGATTTTGTGAAACTGATCTGTTCCCATCAAATTCTGACGCAACCAAATGCGATCGTGTCGGAAGCGACGCAACTGCAAATTAAAATTAGTTTGCACAGCATTTAGATCCTCACCATAGTGAGAGACATTACAGATTTCGTAGCAGTCCTCCATAAATTTGAGGGCAAATTCTTTCAGTTTCGGAATATCGAGATCCTTGAGAAAATCCACCATTTCCGGGTGATTAATCTTTTGCCAATATTCAACTTTACACTCTTGTCCGGAATCCCCCAAACAAGCCTGACAAGCCTCTACCACAGCGGGGAGACTATAATCAGCATCAATCATCGCCTGTTGTAAAGCCTTGCCAAACTGCTTGAGTTCTTCTAAGTCCTCAAATCCCAAACTTTTTAAACGAGAAAAAACAAAATCTCGCTGATACAATTCCGGGGTGATTTGCCAATCTAAAAATCCCATTTCTTCGGCGACAACTTTCACGCCATAGCGTTCATCAGTATTGCGGAAAAACATCCAGGGGGCTCTGGTGGTAGCATTAATAAAATCCATGGGTAAACCCGGACTAAAACCATATACCCACAATGTCACCGCCGGATTATCATAACCATTATGCAAAACCTCCGACAAAGTTTTACCCAAATTCCAATTAATTTCTTGGTCTAACTCAACCTGATTACCCCGTCGGACGGTATCATGATTAGCGCAACCCGTAATCCAATTTTCTCCCTGATACATCACCTCACAAACTCGTTTCCATTTTCTATCCCAAAAACCCTTTAAGGTGGGGGTATTATGAGCAAAAATCAACGGCCCCCATTGGAAGGAGTCGGGGCGCAGTTCAATCAGATCTCGATAGGTAGAAATTTCCTCCCATCCTTCCTCTGGCCAGGGTCTGCCATCTTCAAAAATAGTAAACAGTAACCGTTGATAGCCGCCAATATCTTGGACGACATCACTCATGGCTAACAAATAAGCATCATCCTGTTCCACGAAGCCAGTTAAGGGATTAAAAAAGCGGAAATCTTGACCGCCATCAATGCGAATCCCATCAACTCCGGTATTCATTTTACGGCGCTGCATTTCTAGCAAAATTGCCCGCACCGTTGGCAGTTGGTGGTTTAAATCCTGACCATACATATTCTGCCCTTTTAGGAACTGACGATTCAGGAGTAATTCTGATTGGTTATCAGCATGACCATAAACAATGTCATAAATCACCTGAATGGGTCCGGTAGAGAAATTATGCAATGTGGCAATAAAATCCACTACCTCATCAGGGCGACGACTGCCTAGAATTGCGGGATTTGTGGTAGAAGAACCTAAAATTGGCACATCATAGCCCCAATCCTGGGTATCGGGTTTGCTAAGATTAATCTCGATAATGTCTTCATCTTCTGACATGAAGGCGAAAAACTCACTTTCGGGACTATATTCATCCCTAAACTCGATGGGGGGTTCTGTCGGTAGCAGTTGGACAGCACCATAGCCGATATAGTTTTCCTCGAGGGGGGTCAGGGGAATATTTTTGGCTAATTTATCGGAAATGCGACTATAAAGGCTGGTTAATCCCTCAAAGGTTCCAGCAGCGGTGGCGGTTCCTACATGGAGTTGCAGAATGTTTTTGGGAGCCCGAACCCTGGGAATTAATCTGGGGTTGGGTAGGGGGGAGAGATCATCATCATGTAGATCAATGGTGGGGTGGCGGGAGGTTCCCCGACGGCTAAAATATTCTAGGTCGGCGCGTTGGGCTTGTAGGGTTTCGATGTCGTAAAGTTCGGCGGGTCCGAATACTCCATAGGGAAGGGAGTAGGCTAGGGGGTCACGGATGGCTTGCAGTTTTTCGGCTTGGTCAATGTAGCGCAGCCAATAGAATGATCCGACTTGCTCTCGGCTTCCGGGTTCCATTCCGGCCACAACTCCCCAGTGATATTCTCCCTGTTGTTTGAGGTTGAGTCGGGTACGGTGAAAACGGACTACTTGCTGATCTGCCCGCAGGTCTATTTCATCTATGGGGGTGAGTACCTCCAGGAAAATCTCTAGCCTCCTCATGACTTGGGAGGTTAATTTGGGGGTCCAAAATCCGATTTGTGTGAGTCCGTCTCCTAGCCAGTGCGCTCCTAATTTTTGGGCGATAATTTGCGCTTTTTCAAAATAGGAGGCTTTGGAATGCTCGACGGTGGCTGCCCAATTTAGCAGATTTTCGGTTTCTTCGTCTACGAGTTTGATGGTGGGTTCTGTTGTGGTTACCAAAACTAACTTTCTACTTGACTCGACAATTTAACTCTAGTCTAACCCAGGGGTTTCCGACTCTAGCGTTAGTTTTAAATTTGCGATCGCTTCCCCCATTTGTGAATCAACCCTAGGATAGATGTTAACTATGGTTAAGTTTTGTTAACCTGTGAAGGCTAGGCTCCAGTAATAGAGTTAAAGTGTAATAGGTCAATGGCTCAATTGACCATTAGGTGCGGTATCGCTCAAATGTGGTTGATGTTTGATGGCGATCGCATAATTATAGCCTACCTACTGTATGGCGTTGATGGGAAGTTAACACTAACATACTTAACCATCAATTTGTTGTTGTCAATATAGTTTTCATGAATAAATCTATATATCCCTGTTCATCAAGCAAGTCAACTCGTAAATTGACCCACAGGCGCGCTGTATTTTAGCGTGGGAGTTGACCGCAAATGAACATGGCGCGAGACTCCTGAAAATTCAGGCGATCGCATAACTGTAAACCTCAAAATTGTTTCACGGAAAACACAAAAATTATGAAATCTTCACTGGTAATTCTGTACCATCGCGAACCCTACGATGAGGTAATCGAAAATGGAAAAATTCACTACCGAGCCAAAAAAAGCCCTAATGGTATCGTACCGACCCTAAAAAGTTTCTTTGCTAACGTTAATAAAGGCACTTGGGTAGCTTGGAAACAAGTAACAGCCAAGCAAAAAGCGGACTTTCAAGAAAGAGTAGAAGTAGAAGATGAAGGCAACTATACTGTGCGCCGCATAGCCTTAAACGCGGACCAGGTTAAACATTTTTACCACATCACCTCTAAAGAGGCATTCTGGCCAGTTCTACACTCGTTCCCCTATCATTTCACCTCGGAAACAGCAGACTGGGAAAACTTTACCACGATTAATCGTTTATTTGCAGAAGCAGCCTGCGAAGAGGCGGCAGATGATGCCTTAATTTGGATTCATGACTATAACCTATGGTTGGCGGCGCGCTACATTCGGGAAATGAAACCGGACGCACGGATTGCGTTCTTTCATCATACGCCATTTCCGTCGGTGGATGTATTTAATATCCTACCTTGGCGACAGGAAATTGTGGAGAGTCTTTTATGCTGCGATTTAGTCGGTTTCCATATTCCTCGCTACTCGGAGAATTTTGTAAATGTCGCCCGCAGTTTGTGCGAGGTAAAAGTGGTTAAACGGGAACCTGTAGCCCCTCATCTTACCAAAGTAGGAACGGCTTTAGCAGAACCAGAAATGGTCAGCCAACTTGAGTATAAGGGTCAAATAGTGAATATTGACGCTTTCCCGGTGGGTACAAATCCGGGTTTCATAGAATCGGTTTTAGAGAAGCCAGAGGGTCAGTCACGATTGACGGCAATTAGTGAAGAATTAGGCGATCGCAAATTGATTTTGGCTGCGGGTCGGGTGGATTATGTGAAGGGAAATCGGCAGATGTTAGAAGCCTATGAGCGACTGTTAGAACGTCGCCGAGATTTACATGGAAAAGTTCAGTTTCTGATGACTTGTGTATCGGCGGCTGATGGGATGCGGGTTTATAAAACTGCTCAACATCAAATCGAGCAATTAGTAGGTAAAATTAACGGCAGATTTGCGCGATTAGATTGGATGCCGACTTTGTTATTTACCCAGCCTATACCGCTGTCGGATTTGTTTTCCTATTACCGATTAGCTGATGTCTGCTGGACTACTCCCTTGCGGGATGGTTTGAACCTGGTAGCTAAAGAATATGTGGTGGCCAGAGAAGAGCGCGGCGGTGTCTTGGTGCTGTCGGAATTTGTGGGGGCGGCGGTGGAACTTCCCCAGGCGGTTTTGACTAATCCCTATTCGACTCAGCGCATGGATGAGGCGATCGAATATGCTTTAGCAATGGACCCCCAAGAACAAAAACAGCGGATGGCTGAAATGCATAAAACTGTAGTTAAATATGATGTCAAGTATTGGGCGGATCATGTGTTTGAACGTTTCGAGTCTATGACACATCAAAAAGCTGCTGTTAAACAGGCTGTTTCTGTTTAAACAACTAACTAAAAATTCGGTTAATTGGTGAGACCATGCGTAAATGACATCAATTAGCCGAATTTCTGATATTAAAGTAGCCAAGAAAACTCAACTATAATCATCATGGGAGACTATCAAAAAATTCAGGCGGAAACCTACGATTTAATTGTGATTGGCGGTGGTATAAATGGAGCCGGAGTAGCTCGTGATGCGGCGCTGAGGGGCTTAAAAACTATTTTAATTGAAAAAGGGGATTTTGCGGGGGCGACCTCAAGCTGGTCTACTAGGCTGGTTCATGGAGGATTACGTTATCTGGAATATTTCGAGTTTCCCCTAGTGCGTGAGTCCCTGCGAGAGCGAGAAATTTTACTGCGGACAGCCCCCCATTTAGTTAAACCACTGTTATTAACTGTACCAGTTTATGGGGGGCGATCGCGTCCTTATTGGAAAATTTGGGCGGGAATGCTGCTTTATGATGTGTTCAGCTATGACAAGAGTTTACCGACTCATAGAATGCTACCTAACACCCAATTTCAGCAATTATTCCGGTCTTTAGATAAGGAAAATCTGAAAGGCGGCGCTCAGTATTATGATGCTCAAGTAGAATATGCTGAGAGGTTGTGTCTGGAAAATATTATCGCGGCTAAACAAGCGGGCGCAACCATTCTTAATTATGTGGAAGTGACCGGACTTGACCGGGAAGGAAAACGCATTAATCAACTGAATTGTCGGGATGTTTTCAGTGGGGAAACTTTTACGGTTAAGGGTAGTCCGAAGGCGGTAGTTATCAATACTTCTGGCCCTTGGGTCGATCGCGTTTGTAAATTGGGGCGACAGAAAGACGAAGCCGCGCCCATTGGCACAACTCGCAAAATCGGCGGCACTAAAGGCAGCCATATTATTGTAGATCCCTTCCCTGGTGCGCCGGAAACTTCCCTATATGTAGAGGCAAAATCCGACGGGCGACCGTTTTTTATTGTGCCTTGGTTGGGAATGTATCTCATTGGCACTACGGATATTTATTTTAATGAGAATCTGGAAGCCATTAAGGCAGATAATGATGAAATTGATTATCTGTTGCGGGAAACTAATGGCATTCTTCCTACCGCTGAACTTTCGCGTCAAGACGTGAAGTTTACCTATTCTGGGGTCCGCCCCCTTCCCTATGTGGAACCTAGCCAAAAAACGGCTGCTATCACCCGGAAACACATTGTTTATGACCATGATAAAGATGGGGTGGAAAATCTGCTATCTTTGATTGGTGGAAAACTAACGACCTATCGCCAGGTGGCGGAAGAGTTGGTTGAGGCGAGTTATCAGAAAATGGGGCGACCTGCGCCACGGTGTGAGACGGACACGCCACTACCTGGGGCAATTTTCCCTAATGATACTCGCATCGGACAAGCCCTTTATGATTATCGCCCCCAACTACCTCTGAAAACTATTCATCATCTGTTTTCGATTTATGGGGCGCGGGCGCTGGAGGTGTTGCAGCTAACTGATGAACATGAAGAGTTGAGGGAAAAAATTACCCCGGCTTTACCTGATATTAAAGCCCAACTGGTCTACGGAGTGCGATCGGAAATGGCACAAACTTTGGTGGATATTACCCGGCGACGAACTACTCTAGCGATGCACGCGCGCTATGGGTTAGATTTATTACCGACTATCACTGAGACTCTGCAAAAATATGCGGGCTGGACTCAAGAAAAATGCGATCGCGAAGTGGTAGCCTACCATGACTATATGCGGTTAAACTGCATTCCCGATTATGAATTGGAGGCTTGGGAAAAGGCTTTATCACCTCAAATGGTTTAACCATTGGTGATGCTGAGGGCGAGTCCCTGTGAAAATGTACCCTTGTTTAGATAGAATAACGAAGATTTTATGGAATTTCCAGATAAGGAACAGGCAACCCTGACAGTTTTGGGGGCGGGGGCTTGGGGTAGTGCGCTGGCTGAGTTGGCGGGTCATAATGGCCATAAAATTAATCTCTGGTCTCGCCGTTTAGGTAATACTTTGGAGGAAGCGGTAGAAGGCGCTGATTTAATCGTTTCTGCTATTTCTATGAAAGGGGTGGCGGCGACGGCGGGAAAACTCCAGGAAATTGGTATCCCCGATCATGTTCCTATTCTCACTGCGACTAAAGGCTTGGACGCGGAAAGTACCCGGACTCCTTCTCAAATTTGGCACGAGGATTTCCCAGATCATCCCATTGTGGTACTATCTGGACCTAATCTGTCGGCGGAAATTGAACGACATCTTCCGGCGGCGACGGTGGTAGCAAGTGCTGATATGGCGGCGGCGGAGTTCGCCCAAAAGCTATTTGCTTCCAGTTTGCTGCGGGTTTATACCAGTAATGACCCCATGGGGACGGAGTTGGGGGGGACTTTGAAAAATGTAATTGCGATCGCCTCTGGGGTTTGTGATGGTTTAGAATTGGGCATTAATGCCAAATCTGCCCTCCTGACCCGGGCGCTAACCGAAATGATCCGCATTGGGACCCATTTGGGGGGACAGACAGAGACGTTTTTTGGTCTGTCCGGTTTGGGGGATATGTTAGCCACCTGTAATAGTGCTTTAAGCCGTAATTATCGGGTGGGTTATGGTTTGGCTAAGGGTAAAACCTTGGAGGTGATTTTACAGGAGTTGGGTAGTACCGCCGAAGGGGTAAATACCACTAATGTACTGATTGCTATTGCTAACCGCGAAAAAATTCCGGTTCCCATTTCTCGACAGGTCTATCGCTTATTGAACAATGAAATCAACCCCCAAGAAGCGGTTGAAGCCTTGATGGAAAGGGATTTAAAACCGGAGTTTCACGAAGAGTTTTAATTGTGTTTAATTACTGGTTGGGGTTTGCTGTTGGGGAATTTTGATGATGAATTCGGTTCCGGTTTCGGGGTCGGATTTAACTTTGATGGTTCCCCTATGGCTTTCGGTGATAATTTTATGGCTGAGACTTAATCCCATACCTGTACCTATTTGGGGGGGTTTGGTGGTGAATAGGGGTTCAAAAATGCGATCGCATACTGATTCGGGAATGCCGTCACCATTATCATAAATCCTGATTGTTACCCAACCCTCCCCTGATTTATCCGAAGTTTCCGCCTCCGTCGTAATCTTAATTTGGGGCTGAAACTCATTATCTTCTTCTCGGTTAGTATCCAAACTGTCGATCGCATTATTTAACAAGTTCATAAACACCTGATTAAGTTGCCCTGGGTAGCATTGCACCTGGGGCAATTTACCGTAGTTTTCAACTATCTCAATGGCGCGACCTTTTTTACCTTTAATACGTCCTTGTAAAATCAGGAGAATATCTGCCAGACCTTGATGAATATCAACAGTTTTTAATTCCCAATCATCCTGCTTGTAAAAATTCCGCAGAGACTCCACCAAATGGCGGATTCTGTCGGTTCCAATTTTGATTGAGTCTAGCAGTTTTGGAAAATCTTCCAGCAGAAATTCTAAATCAATATCCTCGATTCTTTCCTCAACTTCTGCCGCAGGTTCGGGATAATGTTCACCATACAACTCTACCAATTCCATTAAATCTTGAGCATAACCAGTCGCATGGTTAATATTACCAGTAACAAAGGAAACCGGGTTATTAATTTCGTGGGCGATACCGGACACCATTTGCCCCAAATTCAGCATTTTTTCACTGTATAATAGTTGAGTATAAGCCTGTTTTAAATGTTGATTTTGGGCATGAATTTTTAAGCCACATCGCACCCGCGCTAAAAGCCCATCAATTTCAATGGGTTTGCTCATCCATTCATCCACCCGGTATTCAGAACTCAATCCGTCAAGTGAATTAGAGTCCTCTAGGGTTTCGGCGGCGGTCAAGATGATGAAAAAGGTAGGGGCTAATGTGGGATGGGAACGCAGTTTCTGACATACTTCTAAGCCATTTAACTCCGGTAACATCCAATCACAAATAATTAACTCTGGGGACAGACTTTCGGCTAACTCTAGGGCGGTTTTACCATCTTCTGCGATCGCCACTTGATACCCTTGTTCTTCTAGGGTATTCTGTAGAATCATTTGGGTGGCGATGTCATCATCAACAATTAGAATAGTTGCCATGGGTTTATATTGATTAATTGAGTAGTTACTGTGATGTTAGTTAGTCTATTTTGCCATGTTTTGTGATCAGCTATAAAATTTTTGTTCAATAAAACTATCCACCCGGCTAAGATTTTCCGCGAGGGAGTCAATTAGACTCATACATCCCTCGATAGTTTGGTGGCGGGCTTTTTGTTCGATATCGGCGGCGATCGCAGTTAAAATCGCTACTCCCACATTACCACTAGAACCTTTGATGCGGTGAGCTACCATAGCCATAACTTGAAAGTCTGATGCGCTGGTAGCTTGGCGCAGTTTAATTAGGTCCTGGTGAGCATTTTCCATAAATACAGCCAATAGCTTTTTCTGAAATTCAACCTTACCCCTAGAAATTGTCTGGAGGCGGTCTAAATCGAGCAGGGGGCTGGGTTTATCCTGCTTTTTGTTAGTTTGTATAGTTTTGGGGGTCTGGCTGGTTTGAGGGGCATTTGTGCCGGGCATTTGTTGCCGACGGGCGGCCCAAGTTTGCAGTTTAAATGCTAACTCCTCCTGGGTTATGGGTTTGCTGATATAATCATCCATACCTGCTGATAGGCATTTTTGGCGATCGCTAGGCATGGCGTGGGCGGTGAGGGCGATGACAGTGGTATGGCGATCGTTTCCTTCCCGTTTCCGTAGTTCCTCAGTTGTGGCATAACCATCTAATTTAGGCATCTGACAATCCATAAACACTAGGTCATAATGGCGATCGTTTAATAATTCCAGCACCTGTTCTCCATTTTCCGCCAAATCAGCTTCAATACCTAATAAACTCAACTGATTTAACAATACCTGTTGATTAATAGGATGATCCTCAGCCAGTAAAACTTTTAAATCCAAACCCGCAGGGGAGAGGGTGCTAGAATTATCCCCCAAGCTATCACGACCCGAACGAAACTCGGCTAAATTCACCGTAATTTCATTAGCCATAGCTGTGAGTAAAGCATCAAATAATCGAGAAGCGCGCACAGGTTTAATTAAATAACTTTTAGCCAAGCCATCATCTAATAAATCTTCCACGGAACTGAGTAGGCGCATAGAAGTCATTAGCACCAACTTCGTGGCACTCATGAGGGGTTCATTTTGGATAACTGCCGCTAAATTTTGCTTTCCATAAATTAACAGATTTTGGTCAAAAATTGCCAAATTAAAGGGTTGGTTATTATGGGCGGCATCACGCAACTTTGACAAAGCCATTTCTGGGTCGGAGGCTTCCTGAAGTTCCATCCCCCAAGATTGAATCAGATAGCGGACAGACTGGCGCACACTCGCATTAGCATCGACCACCAAAATTTTTAACTTAGTTAAGGTATCTGGTAAATTGGGAAATGATGCAGTTTTGGATATAGAAAAAGGCAGAGTAAACCAAAAAGTGCTACCTTGATCAACCACACTTTCCAAGCCAATTTCTCCCCCCATAACCTCTACAAGTTGCTTACAAATTACTAAGCCTAACCCGGTTCCTCCAAATTTACGGGTGGTGGAAGCATCTACCTGAGAAAAAGCCTCAAATACCCGTTCTTTAGCCTCAGCCGGAATACCAATGCCAGTATCTTGCACTTCATAACGTAATGTCAAAGGAGCATTAATATCATAGTTAGGAGGGCGGCTAACTCGCAGGGTTACTTCTCCAGCGGGGGTAAATTTAATGCCATTACTCATCAAATTTAAAAGTACCTGTCGCAGTCTACCGGGGTCGCCGCGCAGATAACGGGGAACATTGCGATCGACAATAGCGGCTAATTCAATGCCCTTATTTTCAGCTTGGGCTGCCAATAAATCAATGATATTTTCTAGGCATTCTTCCAAGTCAAAATCTAGTTCTTCTAGTTCAATCTCTTGGGCTTCTAATTTGGAGAAATCGAGAATATCATTAATGATAGCTAAGAGGTGATCCGCACTGGTGCGAATCGCCTGGACAAAATCTTTTTGTTTAGTATCTAGTTCAGTTTTCAGCAATAATCCAGTCATCCCCAAAACCCCATTCATAGGGGTTCTAATTTCATGGCTCATATTAGCGAGAAATTGGGATTTTAGCCGGGAGTTTTCCAAGGCTGCTTCTCGTGCTTTAACCAATTCATCAATGGGATAAGTGGCAATAACCACCCCGCCTATTTCCTGATTTAAGGTATACCAAGGATGAATCGCCCAGCGAAAATATCCCTGGGAACCATCAGGATAAGTCATGGTATCTTCCGAGCAGGAAATAACCTCGCCAGCAATAGCTCTACGGTACAGTTCTCGACAGGTTTCTGAGATATGGGGGAAAATTTCATAGTGGCTACGACCAACTAAGGATTCTTGGGGAAGATGATACTCTTGTAGCCAGCGATCGCTATAAGCTATATAGCGCATAGAACAATCTAAAATGGCTACAGCCACGGGAGCATTAGTAATAATTTGCTGGAGTTGTTCTCGCTCTTTTTGGAGGGTGCTAGTTTTCAGTTTTCGGGATGTTATATCACGTTGTACAAAGACAAAATGGCTAACTTTTCCCGTGTCATCAGTAACGGGAGAAACACTAAGATCCGCCCAATATTTAGAGCCATTCTGACGGTAGTTAATCAATTCCACTTGTAGAGACTGACCCTGACTTAGGGCGACTTCAACTCGCTTTAATTGTTGCTCGTCTGTGTCGATTCCTTGCAGAATATTGGGATTTTTACCAATGATATCTTCTGGCTGATATCCGGTCAGATTAGTAAAGGCTTTATTAATATAAACTATCTGGGAATCCGTGGTGTTTTCGGGGTTAGATTGAGCGATGGCGATCGCATCAGTGGTGTGGCTTACGGCTGATTCTAGTAACCTAAGCCTCTGTTCTTGGCGTTTGCCTTCGGTGATATCAGTACCAATATTACACACGGCTAAAATATGTCTATTTTGATTAAAAATCGGAAAATTTACGGATATAAATTGGCGAATTTTACCATGATAATTGACTATATTTTGGTGAGTTTGCTGCACTCTACCACTGTCGAAAACTTTTTGATCCGATTCTTGTAGTTTTTGGGCGATAGTTGTTGGAAATAAATCATAGTTGGTTTTACCAAGAATCTCCTGGGCTGGTCTATTTAAGAAGATTTCGCACTGACGATTAACCATAATATAACGTTTTTGACTATCTTTGGCACAGATCAGCGCCGGACAGTTATCCAGAATAGCTTGCAGCAAATGTTTCTCTTGTGTAGCATTCGTGGCTATCACTTGCTGCTGTTGAATTTGTAGTTTTAATTGTTTAATGGTTTCCTGAAGTTCAGCGGTCTGATCTTGAATGGTCAACAGAAGATCTGATTGGCTATTTTTGACAGGTGCTTGTGTGTGTTGCCGTGGGTAGCGGGTGGTTTCTGGCCAAGAATTAGGGTTGAGGAGTAGACCATTTGAGTTTTGGAGTTGGGGGGTTGACTCACCCAGCCCCAGACCGGGGATTAATTTAAGTAGTCCCTGGATAATTGATAGGGAAATAATGAAAGCGATCGCCCCTACTGTTAAAATCAGGTTAGGTGTAGGATTTAACCAAGTCTCTCCCTGTAACAGAATAAAGCTACCAGTACAGAGGACAAACAACGCACATAGAAAGATTAATCGGCGCAGGGGAAGATCCCGCCAGCTCCAGATGATGTAGAATAACAGCAGGGCGAGAATGTAGTCAGCGATCGCCAATAGAAAAGATACCCTCTGTGGTAACACCATTGGCTCTATAAATCCTAGGTGGGCGATTAAAGCTAGATCTGGGGCTGATAGTTGACTGACCATTGCCATTACTGTTAAAACCATTAATACTGAAATTTGTATAAGACTAAGCTGACAGAAAAATTGCCTCTATCTCAAGGATGAATTATTGTTACTATTGACACATCTACCTGTAGGGATACCTTAATAATCCCTAAAATCGTCAGTCGATTTCAGGAATTATATAGCTATTGCTTGTAGATGCACAGGAGCTATCCTATAGAAAATATAAACTTTAATCAATTGGGGTAGGAAGGTGTACTTATGGCACGACTTTCGCCAAAATCCTTTGATATTCTGCTGACCGAGATCAATCGGCGGGTTAAAGAAAATCCCATTGACAGAATTGGGGCTGATCTTGTAGTATCCCGGTTGAACAAAAGGCGATCGCCATCGGGAGATTTCCTAACGCGATCGGAAATTGAGGAATTACTTACAGATCAGTTTCCTGATTTTAACCCCAAAGTAATTGATCAAGCCGCCCGGGCTAACCGTCCGGCTGGTGCGCTGAAAAAGCTATTTTGGGGAGGAGGAGTCCTAGGGGGACTAGCTGGGGTAGTTTGGTTAGTTAACTTACCCTATCCAATGATCCGCCAACCAGTGGCTAGAACTGCGCCCTTGCTGTTGCTTCCCAGTTATATTAGCATGGATTATAATTACCGACAGGCGATCGCTTTAGTAGAACAGGCTGATCAATTGGTGAATCGAGCCACAGCTATGACAGACTTTGAACTAGGAAGCGAGAAAGCAAAGCAAGCTCAAAAACACTTGGATAAGTTACCTGTATGGTTTTTAGGATATTACCCAAAGGCTTATTGTAATTTGTTTGGTTGCACGTGGCGCTTTACTTTTGATGAGTATCAAAATACCCGGAAACTGGTGGGTCGCATGGAAGCGCAGATTTTCCAGGAACAGAATGCTTATCAAGCCTTACAGGAAGCTCAACAGGCTTTACAGGTGGCTACAGCACAGTATAATCAAGCACAGTCGGCCGCGGATAAAGAGACAGCCATTAGAGTTTGGCAACAGGCTATTGATCAACTCCGACCAATCCCCGAAGCCACCTTGTCTGGAAAGAATGCACGACAGCAGTTAACCACTGCGGAACGGGATTTTCAGCAGCAGGTAGGGTTTGTCGCTGGTCGTTTACAGGGTAATACTTTAATTGAGGCGGCGCAAATTTTTGCTAGTAAGGCTGCTAATGAAGCTCAAAATCCACCCCATAATCAATTACATTGGCAGCAGGTAATCGAGCATTGGGATGAGGCGATTAAACGCTTGCAACAGATTAATCAAGACAATCCTAGTTATTTAGAAGCTCAAACAAAACTAGCTGAATATCGGTCAAATCGTCGGCAAATTGAACAAAGATTACAGGATGAAAGAGATTCTGTAGCCGCCATGGAAAGAGCCAGACGGTTAATTGTTGAATGGCGACAGTTGACCAGTTCTTCTAATCCGAATTTATCATCTTTAAACCATAAGATATCGGAGGTTATTTATACATTAGAATCAGTGAGACCTGGAACTACTGTTAATGCTGAGGCTCAAGAACTGTTACAAAAAGCACGACATACCCGCAGTCAATTGTAAATTAAGTTATGAATGATGGTCATTTTTGAGACTTTGGCATAAATTTGAAGAGGCGATCGTGACGCGATCGCGTCCGTTAGTTTTAGAATAGTATAGTGCTAGATCAGCCGCTCTAATTAAACTATACTGACAATCAGCGTGTATGGGAAAACCTGCTACCCCCATAGACATAGTAACCCCCTGCATAAAAGTATAGGAATATTGATGGTATAGTTCTTTGATACCTTTCCTAAGAAACTCAGCAATTTGATTAGCATCCTCAATAGTGGTGGAGGGTAAAATAATGAGAAATTCCTCTCCCCCATATCTACAAGTAGTATCTGATAGGCGAGTATGATTTTGTAAAAATCGGCTGACGGCTTTGAGGACGACATCTCCAGCTTGATGTCCCCAGCGATCGTTAAATCCTTTAAAATAATCAATATCGCCTATAATAATACTTAGGGGTTCTTGCTGTTCTTTAGCGCGTTCTAAATGTCGGACTAGGGACTGTTCCATATAGCGACGATTAAATAATCCGGTCAAAGAGTCACGAATACTCAAGTCATGGGAAAATTTTTCAATCAAATCACCATGAGCCGTGGTTGTCTCTAACATAATTTCTAGGTCAGTATTAGTTTGAGATAACCTTTCTAATAAAGATTGTAGCTTTTTTTCAGAAGTTCTCAATTGCTGCTCAGTCACTTGATGCTGGTTGATTTCCTCCTGAAGTTTCTGATTAGAATGATACAATTCCTGTTCCACCAAATCAGCATGAAGCATCGTGGTTTCTAGTAAAATTTCTAAGTCTATTTTGTCTTGTTTAAGTACCTCAATTTCCTCCTGCAATTTCTGATTTTCTAAAACCAAATCTCTCTCCCTATTATGTTCTGGTTCCATCCCCCGACTCACTCCATAATTATCAACAGTGATCAACATCTTAATATCCGTTTTTATCAATTAACTCAGGCACAAATACTAGGGTTTCAATTAACTAAATGCAGTCGGATAGCTGTCGGAAATTTTCAATAAATTTTGATGATCTATATTGCTGGCTGGGGACTACCTAGCAGTTCATCAATCATTGAATACCTAGATAATAATACCTAGATAAAGCTCTGGAGTAACTGGGATAATTTAACTGAGTATGGGTCTGGGAGATGAACAAGTTTTTCAGTGATATTTAACCCAGTTTTAGGCGGTGAGGGATATATGATTGTTGAGTTCAATCATAGCATTTAGTTAAATTTAGGCATCAATTTCCAATTCTAGGCTAGGCATTAATCGCTGCAAATTTTTGAGGGATTTTCCTTGCCAAGGTATTTTGCTAGAAGCTAACAACACCAAGTTAATATTTTTTTTCTGCCTCACTTTAATGACAAATTTAGACAGCATATTAATTCCCGAGCTGTTGAGAAATTGCAACTCTCTGAGGTTGAGGGTAATTTGGGAAGGTTCGATATCTAATACATCATTAAGTAATTTAACCACCGCATTCGACTCTTCTAGGCCATTAAGTCTGAGAGACCCTTTCAGGGTAATAGTAGAGATTTGGCTATCGTAACCAATGCTATAATCTTCAGTTTGATATGATTTAATTACCATGTTTAATTCCTGTATTCAAGTTTTGAACAAATGATATTTAACAACTTGAGATGGTGATTAGATGGTGAGTTGAACCATTGTAGTAACAATAGTCTGGGAGGGATCTTGTTCTAGGGTTTCAAACTTCCAGCCTAGTTTAGCCATATAGTCATTAACCATTGTTAAATATCCTAAGCCTGATTCGGTATCATTTTCTACATTTTTTTCGACCTGATGAATATACATCTCTTGAGGGTCAGAACTCAGCAACTCTTCAATGTAGTCTTGAAAAGAACTAACCGCGTCTTTCTGGATACTATTAGCCACAAAAAATGAGAGATTATCGTGCTGCAAAAATAGCTGTATTTTAATCGGATATGTCGATGATTCATCGCTAAATTTCATAGCATTTTCCAATAACTCATTAGCCACGAAACTGACAGCACTTTTGACTTCCATTTGGCGACTAACTGAGTCTTGCTCTTCTTCCGTTTTTGGGAAAAATGTAGTGACATAATCAGCCATAAAGTTGGCAGATAGACCATTATTTCTCCACCTTTGTTTCAGGGGTACGGAAGTGGGGGAAAACCCAATCACCAAAAACTCATTGCTGGTACTTGGTGCTTCAAAAAATTCTCCAAAAATTCGTTTCATGTTATGTTGAATAACTCAAGGTTTAATAACTTTTGGTAGGTGTACCGCTTGGCTTTAAATAGTTGAGGTAATTTCCAGGGATCAAGTTTCCCCAAAATTGAGAGACATTTCTTAGGGGTCAGAGCATAGGATGTTGTTATTAATGGATTTCAAGTTAAGGATACCATATTTTTGATAATTTGCCTAGAGTTGGATAGTGAGCGAGGGGTGGGAGGGGTAAATCTAGGATAACATCTCATCAACAACCCGTTTCCAGTAAATTTGAGCCACAGCATCACCAGGATTTTCAGCTAAACAGATCTGCAACAATTGAGCAGCTTGCTTATATTGATGTAGATAATAGAGGGTTAATGCTGACTCAAACTGAGTTTTAGTTTTCAACTTAGCGTCGCGACTTTCTGGGGGGTCAGCATCAAATATTTCAAAGACAGAGACCATTTCAGATTTCCCCTTGACGGCGACTTTATCAATAATTCTAAAAGCGTAACTATTAGGATTTTCAAGAGACAGGAATGTGTGTTGGCTAATCAAAAGTGGCACGGCATATTTTTTAGTTAATTCTTCCAAGCGAGCGGCGAGATTAACGGCATCACTAATGACAGTGGTATCAATTTTATCTTTACCTCCAACAATACCTAACATCATAGTTCCGGTATTAATACCAATGCCAATTTTAATAGGTGGTCTTCCTGGTCGTTGGCGGGTAGTATTATAGTCGCTTAATAATTTGAGCATAGCGATTCCCGCCTGGACAGCATCATCAGCACTGCCGCCAAACAATGCCATGATTGCATCTCCCATATATTTATCTATAAATCCGCAATTTTCAATAATTGCCGGTTCCATGCGGCATAAGTAGGCATTAATAAACTTAAAATTATCGCTCAAGCTCATGTTTTCAGAGAGATTAGTAAAGTGGCGAATATCTGAAAACAAAATGGACATTTGTTTTTCAACGGCATCTCCTGATTTAACCTCGACGATACTTTCATAGCCCAAGAAGGATAAAAACTGATTAGGAACAAACCTGCCAGCGGCATCAGTCAGCTGTTCTTGCTCATTGAGGGCTAGTTCTAAATCACAGTTAACTGTAAACATTTCTTCGATAAAACTTTGTCGTTCTGCTTCAGCTTTTTGGCGTTCAGTGATATCTTGAAAAGTAGCGATCGCAAAGGTAATATTTCCGTTATTATCATGAATAGGTCTGGCTCTAGCTTCCACAGGGATGCTGCGATCAGGTTGATGCACTTCAATATCATCAACGACGACATTTTCCCCTCCCAAAGCTCGCTCTAGGGGTAAATTTTCATCGGGATATAGTTGGTCAGTTCCGGCAATATAACTAGGATAAATGACAGAATTTTGATTAGTGAAATCATCTAGGACTGTCCCTGGTCCAAAGAGGATGTGGGCGGCCTGGTTAGTATAGTAAAGTTGCCCAAGATGATCGACAACGACAACGGCCAAAGGCATAGCTTCAAGGAACTGACGCAGAAGTTTATTACTAACCTTTAACTCCTCGGCCAAATCTATATTTTCAGTTTTTAGGCGATCGTTAAGTAAGGTAATTTCCTGATTAGCAATACTAATTTGGGCTTGGTGATATTCAACGGCTTGTTTTTCTATCTGTAGCTGTTCAAGACTCTGATTCAATTCGACTTCAGTCTGTTGAAGTAGGGTAACTTTTTCCTGTAGACCCGCATAGAGTCGTCGCAGTTGTCCAGTCATGCGATTAAAAGCCATAGCTAGGGTTCCCACCTCATCATCGGTCATTACGGGAGCCACAGGGGTGAGGTCGCCGTCTGCGACTTTGGTAGCAACAGTAGCGATCGCCAATATAGGGCGAGAAATTTGGCTCGCCAATAGATAAACGCCGACAGTGAGTAAGCCGGTAAAAGTTAAACCGACCCCTAAAGTAGTCCAAGCCAACTGACGAGCGGGAGCTAGGGCTTCGGAGCGTGGCATTTCGACCAATAGGACAAGTTCTTGCTGTTCTAACCAGCGAAAGACACCGAGTACAGGAACGCCAGCATAGTTTAAATAACTGCCGCGCCCATTTTCCCGTTGTAACCCGCGATCAATGCCTTCGCTGTGACCCCCTCTAGGAAAGTCTTGTCGGCCAAACTCTTCCCCAGATACAAATACGCGCAAGTTATTGATCAAATAGGTTTCCCCTTGTTCTCCTAGCCCAGTAGAATCGAAGATAATCCGATCCATCTGCTCTAGGCTAAGGTGAGCGGCGAGAACACCGATGGTTTCACCTTGACTATTGCGTAGGGGAGTAGAGACAGTCATAGTGGGTCTTTGGGTGACGGGAGAAGGATAAACATTCTGTACAAAGGTCCGGGTTTTCCCTTCGATAAAATATCGATCTCGGACTCGAAATTCTCCTTCCCGGGAGGTATCGGTAGAAAAGACAATTTTGCCGCCCACTGGTGTCAGGATGAATACTTCCTGTAAATCGGGACGACCTGCTAAAGCTGAAGCCATATACTGCTGCATCTGCTGATGAGCTTCGCGAAAAGCGATACTGGATTCATCAGCAGTTAGTAACACTTGGGCTTCGGTAAGAATTTCCGGCAGTTGAGAAAGTGATACAGTTGCATCTACTTGGTTTTTGACCCAGAGATTCAGGGCTTCTTCTTTGAGGGTAGCTGTGACTTCTAGTCGTTCAAAAACTAGGGTTTTAATTGAAGCCCTAGCCTGACTAAATGCGATCGCGCCCACACTGAAAACTGTGACCACTGATAAAAGTAAAAAGTAGACAACTAGCCTGGACATCAGGCTTTTCGTCCAGAACTTCATGAAATTTGCCCTTAGTCATTCGACCTCAATGCTGGATTAACTTGTTTATAGAAAACAGGCTGACCCAATTGGAACTGTAACATGACCACACTTCGCAGGGGGTCTCCAGTTCCCTGGAATTGCATTGTTCCCGTTACACCCTCGTATGTTCCTATTTTAGCGAGTCCTTGCCGAATTGACTCAGGATCTGCTTGATTTTGATTGCGAATGGCGGTTAACATGAGGTTCATGGCATCGTAGCTGAGGGCGGCAGCGGTAGTGGGCAGAAACTTATAGGTCTGTTGGTAAGTTCTAATAAAAGATTCGGAGGCAGGTTCCCGTGATGTAATCGTCCAATTATCCGTAAAAAATGCCCCTTCCAATTGGGGATTTTCTAGGGAAGATAACCCGCCCCAGGTATCACTACCGATAAATTGGGCTTCGATGCCCATTTCGCGACTTTTCTGGGTCTGGATGAGAATATCATTATCATAATTGGGCAAAAATAAAATCTCAGCTTGACTATCTTTAATTCTTTGGAGTTGCTGAGTGAAATCGTCCTGATCAGTAGTGTAAGACTCAAAGGCAACCACTTGACCGCCTAGTTGGGTAAATTCCTCTTGAAAAAACTCGGCTAGATCTCGGTTGTATTCGCTGGCAATATCATAGAGGACGGCTGCAGTTTGTTTGTTTAATTCTTGTTTGGCAAAACCCGCAATAACTTTACCTTGTAAATCGTCGGTAAAGGGAACCCGAAATACAAATTCTTTTCCGGCTGTAGTTTGGGGGTTGGTAGACCAGGAACTAATCATGGGGATACGGGATCTTTCGGCTACATTAGAGACGGGGATAGCGATGCGGCTGAGGGGGAGTCCGACTAGACCAACAATGTTTTTTTCATTAATCAGACGGGTGGCTACTGCTACTGCCTCATCGGGGCTGTCTGTGTCATCTGCGACTTCTAAAACCACTTCCATGTTCTTGCCGTTGATGGCTATACCTCCGGCTTGGTTGACTTGTGTAACTGCTAGTTCTGCGCCTTGTAGGGTTTGTCTACCGACTCCTTCAGTTAATTCTCCGCTCAAGGGGGCCATCAGACCAATAATGATGGTGGATGGGGGGCTGACGCTGGGACTACAGGCTAGGGGCAATAGGGTCAGGAGGACTCCTATGATAAACAGAAATACTCGAAATTTGCTGAGTCTCAGGTGAGTTAACATGGTGTCTGGATATTTGAGAGTTTGTTTAATCAAGCATGACATGGATTGTATGTAATCAATACATTGTGACATGATTTGATACCGGATTGATTGGGAATTCTAAATTATTTGGTGGGGGTAATTATGTTGAAGCGATCGCACTGGGGGGATTTGGGGTAAAATATGTTACCAAAGTTTGAGTGAGTTAATTTCGACTATGACCAGGCCAGCTATTTATATTGCGATTACTAATCACGGATTTGGTCATGCTGTTCGTGCTGCTTCTGTGGCTGCTCAAATCCAGAAATTTTGTCCTGATGTTTTATTATTCTTAGTAACTCAGGCTCCCCGCTGGTTATTGGAGTCTTATATTTTGGGTGATTTTGTGGTGCGATCGCGGGCTTTTGATGTGGGGGTAGTTCAGTCGGATAGTATCACTATGGATAAATTGGCGACTCGTTCCAAGTTAGAGGATATTAAGCAGCGGCAGAGGTCTATTGTAGCCAGAGAAGTTGATTTTATTCGTCAAAATCGGATTAATTTAGTGCTGGCGGATATTCCACCTTTGGCAGCGCCCATAGCTCGGTCGGCTGGGGTTCCTGGTTGGATGATGAGTAATTTTGGGTGGGATTTTATTTATCGTGATTGGGGGGAGGAATTCCAGGAAATAGCGAATTGGATTGGGGAGTGTTTTGGGCAATGCGATCGCTTATTTCGGCTGCCTCTTCATGAGCAGATGACGGCATTTCCTGTCATTGAAGATATGGGTTTAACTGGTGGTGATCCTCGCTATGATTTAGCTAAACTTAGGGCGGACTTTCAGATTAAAACATCGGTAGAAAAAACTATTATGCTGACTTTTGGGGGCTTAGGACTAGACGCAATTCCCTATAATAATTTAGGGCTGTTTCCTGATTATCAGTTCATTACTTTTGATAGCAATTCCCCGGATTTGGATAATTTAATTAAGCCGAGAGATATGGTGAAATCTAGCCCTTCATTAGCGGAATATTCCCGCCTGCGTCCGGTAGATTTGATGCCTTTGTGTGGGCGAGTTATTTCTAAACCAGGCTATAGTACATTTTCGGAAGCATTGCGGTTGGATATTCCCCTAGTGTCTTTGGTGCGGTCCGGTTTTGCTGAGTCTCCGATATTAATTGAGGGGTTAGAAAATTATGGTTTCCACCAAATTCTGACGGCTGCGGAGTTTTTGACGGGAAATTGGGAATTTCTACGCGAACCCCTGAACCCCCCTCGCTTATCGGAAACTTTAGATAAAAATGGAAGTAAAGCGATCGCTGAAGCTGTGGTAGAATTATATTAGACGGTTGTAGATTAGGCTGTCAGTAACAGAAAAACGGAGCTTGCCCTTGGCCTTCCGGGTCAGGAGGGTAGGGGCAGCTTGTGCCAAATCAGGCTTGAGGAGATATAGAAGTAAAGCGATCGCTGAAGCTGTGGTAGAATTATATTAGACGGTTGTAGATTAGGCTGTCAGTAACAGAAAAACGGAGCTTGCCCTTGGCGCTTCCGGGTCAGGAGGGTAGGGGCAGCTTGTGCCAAATCAGGCTTGAGGAGATATAGAAGTAAAGCGATCGCTGAAGCTGTGGTAGAATTATATTAGACGGTTGTAGATTAGGCTGTCAGTAACAGAAAAACGGAGCTTGCCCTTGGCCTTCCGGGTCAGGAGGGTAGGGGCAGCTTGTGCCAAATCAGGCTTGAGGAGATATAGAAGTAAAGCGATCGCTGAAGCTGTGGTAGAATTATATTAGACGGTTGTAGATTAGGCTGTCAGTAACAGAAAAACGGAGCTTGCCCTTGGCCTTCCGGGTCAGGAGGGTAGGGGCAGCTTGTGCCAAATCAGGCTTGAGGAGATATAGAAGTAAAGCGATCGCTGCGAGAAAGCTAAAACAGAGATATCAAAAGGCTGGAAAGGATTGTTGAACAAGCAACAGCGAGATGTAATTGGCTGGCGGGAGTGGCTGGCTCTTCCTGATTTAGGAGTAAGTGCAATTAAGGCTAAAATTGACACAGGAGCGCGTTCCTCTGCCATACACGCCTTTGATGTTCACCATTTCGGCGATGAAGACGAAAGGATGGTTGAGTTCAAAATGCACCCAAAGCAGCGGAATAGCACGGAAACGGTGACAGCGACAGCGAAGGTTTTAGATCAACGAGAGGTGCGAAATTCTGGGGGACATTCTGAAGAAAGGATCGTGATTGTAACTACTGCTCAACTACGGGGACATGAATGGCAGATCGAACTTACGCTAACTAATCGGGATGTGATGGGTTTTCGGATGCTGTTAGGACGCGCGGCTGTCCGGGAAAGGTTCTTAGTGCATCCTGGTAAGTCCTATCTCCTGAGCGCGCGACCGAAACTACCATTCCGTTCAACCTGAAACCAATGGAGTTTTACCAAATGTGGCCCGCCAATGGCAAAGCTTTAGACCCAATAATTTTCTGGTAAACTGGTGTAATCTGCTTAACTCAGGTAAATAATACTATGGTGGAATATAACGACGCACCCAAAACTGGGATCAAATGGCTGGGATTTGTTTGTGGTTCTGTGTTGCTGACCTCAAGCGCGATCTCCTGGGCGGGAGGGCCACCGACTCGGCAAGGTAAACCAGTAATTATTGAAGAACCGGCGGGAAGGCCGACAGAACCCGATCGCACTGGTCCTACGCCGACGGCTCCTGCTGCTACATTACAACCAACACAGCCCACAGAGGATACTATCCCCCGATTTCCCTTACCTAGTGCTAGGATTAGTCCTGTTAATGGCAGAGTTACCCTGAAGCTGATCAATTCTAGTAATGTGGTAATTGAATATCAGGTATCAGGAGGAACCAGACCCAGGCTAGTTGGTCAGCAGTCAGAAAGCACGTTAGAGCAATTGACAATTCCTGTCAACTTGACCTATCAAAGGGAAGATGGGGGTTTGCTGTTTGTGCGTCCGGTAGTAACGAGCTCAGGTGTTTTAGAAATCCGGTTTGAAGCAACTGGTAATATAAACCTAGATACTCGGTCTCTGAGTATTAATGAACAGGGGACAGTATTTCTCAACTAAAGGAGAAAAGGGGACAGACCGCGGCCAAGTGTCTGTTGAACTGTGAGAATGATTGTCAAATTCCCTCTAGGGTTAGCCATCTACCGCAATGCGATCGCCATAATGTAAACAGTTTAATCGGTTGATTGTGTGATAGCTTGACCGAGATAAATAGCGCTAATATCTTCAGGAATAGTAGTTTCTAAAATTTTATACCCTCGTTCTAACAACATCCGCACCTCACTGGGAGAAATAGATTCTCCTTCAGCTTGTAAGTAGGCGGCGATGCGAGTTTCACTCCAGTGAAATGTCTGAGCCATGAGAATTATTAACCGTAACAAGGGTTCAATTTGATCTAAAGCCTGACCGACATAACACCACAGGGGGGGTGGCTGATCTTTGAGTGAGTAATGAATAGACTCAACTGGGGGAAGTTCAGCGCGGTTAATACAGATAGCACTAACGTTAATAATCCAGTTTTGTAGAGTTGTTTCGGAGTCGGGAGTTTTTTCATTACGGAGGTTCAGACCCCGCATTTCATAGAAAATGTGTCGCCAGGTCAAAGCAAATAAATACTCAGCCTGAACTGGTGATTTGACAGAGTGACCAATCAGAGTATAGACAATTAGGGCATAGCGACAGAAAACCACGACAAAGTACCGACCCCGATCTGGATGATTTTGAAAAAGGGTCAGGAGTTCCTGGTCGCTATGGTGGGTCAAAGACTTGACCAGGGTATGATTTGCTTCGGGGAAGTTAAGGGTTTGCAAGGTCTATCTGAGTATGCTACTTGGTCAATTTTATATATGATCCGCACCTTATGCTGGCGCTAAGTGGAGAATTTACGGGTGTTTTACCTGCCTCCATTGCCGTACTTGTCCAATTGGCGATGATTATACCAGAAAATTATCAGACTGCAATACGGAGACCTGTTCGGAGGTGGGGGAATGGGTGGCAATTTCCCAAAAATTTCGCGGCGGTTAGTAAAGTAGGGGTTGACAGGGGGAGGGAATGGCGCTATACTGGGTGTAGTTTATTATAATTGGATATTTGCAAAATTAAAAAATTTGTCAATATTTCCATTATATAAAAATAGTACCGCAAGCAAACGATAAAGTCAAGGGCATCCCCAAAAAAGTCGATTTTTTTTACATTTCTTAATTTTCGTTACAAAACTTAACATAATTACCCTAGTTGTATGATTTTTGTTAAACAGAAGGCTTCAAGTCGGTTGGGGGAAACTGTCGGTGTGAACAAGAGAATATGGTTAATCGTACCCGCGACGGTGTGGTTAGTGATATTTTTTGTAGTACCGCTGGTGATTGTGCTGATTTACAGTTTTTTGGAACGGGGAACCTATGGGGGGGTGGTGTGGTCTTTCACCGTAGGGCAATATCAACGGCTGTTGAATCCCCTATATTTGAGAGTGTTTATGCGATCGCTAGAGCTAGCGGCATTTACGACGATAATTTGTTTAGCGATCGCTTATCCGTTTGCATTTTTCATGGCGACCCGTCCTCGTGGTTGGCGGAATTTATTGTTAATGCTGGTAATCATTCCATTTTGGACTAATTTCTTAGTAAGAACTTATGCTTGGATGATTATTTTACGAGACCAGGGGGTGGTGAATACCCTACTACAAAACCTGCATTTAATTGATGAACCTCTCAACCTATTATTTACGCCGTTTGCTGTCCTAGTTGGTTTAATCTACGGCTATCTACCGTTCATGATTTTACCGTTATATGTAACCTGGGAGCGATTCGACTTTTCCTTAATTGAAGCGGCGCAAGATTTAGGGGCCAACGATATTCGCACAGTCGGGAGGATTTTATTACCGTTAACCAGACGGGGAATTATTGCGGGTTCTATTTTAGTATTCATTCCAGCTTTGGGAGCATTTATAACGCCGGATATTTTAGGAGGGTCGAAAACGGTGATGATTGGTAATTTAATCCAGAATCAATTTCTGCAAGCTCGTCATTGGCCTTTAGGTTCTGCTTTGTCTATACTGTTAATGATGTTAGTGATAATTCCTGTTTGGGTTTATTTCCAAATAGCTGAAAACGGTCAGTAATGCACCCACGAAGATGACGGTTTTTGAGAAGGTGAAGATTTAGGAAGCGCGACGATCGCTGTATCCCAGATATTGATTGTAGGAGGGATTCCCCAAGTATCGATAAGATTTTAATTCACTCATGACGATTTTAGGTTTGTTGACGTTTCGCTCCAAGTAAGATATAGGCAAGACAATCGGCCATAATAGTGATGCTAAGATGAGAACCTGCCATGAAGATAGTTGCGTTTTAGAGGTGTTGCGATCGCGCCAAAATTTTTGAAACAAATAGGCAAATGTGAGAATAGCGATCGCGAAATAGACGCGCACAATCAGGGTAACAATCAAAATCCTTCTCCCAATTCAACTTTTCTGACAACAGGTGTGTGGGGAAGTAGTCCCCCACTACTGACCACAGTAGAGCAAGTCGAAGCTCGATTAGGCAAATATCTAGTCATTAGTTTTGATGAACAGAATGTTCAATATTGCTTATAGTTCGGCTTGACTTGCCCCCATTATAAAAAATATTCAACGGATGTGTGTGACTTGAAACACTTAATTTTGCGAGTGGTATCACTCTCAGTATATTTGCGATTGTATTAGTTAGCTATCAGGATGATAAGGGAGATTTGAAGATTAGAATATCTGCCAATAGGAGTAGGATAGGATAATGAGTACAATATGAACCGATCAACTGTGACCAGACTTGATTTGCTAATCCGTTCCCTGGGTAAAACTGGACTGTGGGTAAATGTCGCCCTAGGGTTTGCGTTTCTATACCTACCGATCGCCATTTTAGTGGTTTATTCGTTCAATGCTTCCCGTTTTAATGCGGTGTGGAGTGGATTTACCCTAGACTGGTATAGGAGTTTATTGGGAAGCATTCCAGCACAGACGGCGGATCTATCGACGACGGGAGTTTGGTCAGCGTTATATAATAGTCTGATAGTGGCTACTATTTCCAGTGCGATCGCCACGATTTTAGGAACAGCGATCGCTTTAGGATTAGAACGCTATAAATTTCCGGGTTATCAGGTTTTAGAAAGTTTGCTATTTTTACCAATGGTCATTCCCGAAATCACCTTGGGGATTTCTTTGTTGGTATTTATGACCCTAATTTTTAGGCTAGTAGAAAACCTAACGGGGATACGATTAACTCTGGGTTTACCAACGGTAATTATTGGTCATATCACGTTTAGTATTTCCTTTGTCACGATTGTGGTGAGGGCGAGAGTAGCAGACCTTGACCCCAGACTAGAAGAAGCAGCATTAGATTTAGGCGCGAATGAATGGCGAGTGTTTCAGCGGGTGACTTTTCCGTTGATTTGGCCGGGTATTTTCAGCGCGGGTTTATTAGCATTTACCTTATCATTAGATGATTTTGTGGTATCATTTTTCACCAGTGGGGTAGGTGCTACCACTTTACCATTGTTTGTTTATGGTATGATTAAACTATCGGTTACGCCTGCGATTAATGCGATCTCAACTTTGATGTTATTAATATCGTTGATTCTGCTATTATCTTCTTTAAAATTGGGAGGTACTGCCGGGTTGGAGTAAAATCAGACAACAGGTGTTAGCAGGCGAAGTAGTGGTAACTGGGGAGTATAACCATCTGTAGGTGGAAACCCTCAGTTTGCCTTACCCCTAGAACCCAAGGGAGCGATCGCCAGAGAAACAGATATCCTGATTTACGAGGATAGCATAGCAAAATAGAGAATGTGGGCTGGTGATCTAACTGAACAAGATTATAGATAATCACCCCGACTCTGAGGATAAATATATTTATAATAGAGGTGAGTCTCATTTTAGTGGGTCGGATGGATATACAACAGGATTATAATCAACAGTGCCTTCAAAGGTTAATCTGGGCAATGAATCAGCTTGGTATTGATGTAGATGCGAAAAAACTGGTCAACATTTCGGAATTAATTGTCCAAACCATGACCGGACCTTGGCGGTATTTCCATACGCCAGATCATATTTTTGAGGTGGGGGGTTCGGAAGATGCGATTGAGGTATTAGCGGCTTTATTCCATGATGTGGTTTATGTACAGGTTGACCAAAGCGTTAACTTTAACCTTACCTATTACTTAGTTCCGTTTATTCGCCAAGTAGGGGAACATCTTTGGATTCGTGAAGCGGTGGATATTCCTGAAGATCCCACCTTTGAAATGGTGCGGATAGTTTTTGATATGTCTCCGGGTAAAATGTTATTGCCTTTAGAAGGGCAAAATGAGTTTTTAAGTGCTTTAGTGGCGGCGAAAGTATTACAACCTTTTCTGAGTCAAGAGTTGTTAGTGCAGATTGTCGCCTGTATAGAAGCCACAATTCCGTTCCGAACTCCCACGAAAACGGGATTAAATAATAGCGATATTTTATATCAAAGATTACAGGCGATCGTTGACAAATTCAACCTGAAATTAACGGATGCGGATCTGATCGAAACTGTGAAGCGATCGATTCGTCTGGCTAATCGTGATGTGCGGAGTTTTGCCGATCCTAGTTCAGCCAGATTTTTAGATAATACATGGAACCTAATTCCCGAAACCAATCATCATCTGAATAACCCTAGTGCTTACACGATTGGTCAGTATAGAACAGCCCTGCAAAAAATGGAAGGGTTTATGAATTTTCTCAAGCCGGAAGTGGTTTTTCATCAATTCCGAGGCTATCCAGAAGATAGCATTTATGAACAATTGGTATCAAGGGCAAAAACAAATATTGCGGTGGGTAGATTATATCTAGGTAGTAAATTATTTACTATTGCCTTTTTAGAAGCCTTATCTCTGCGGTTTGGTCGGGTAATTCCGGTTTCTACGTTAATGGGAGAAATGCCTTCAGAAAATTTTGTAACGGTTTCTTTGGTAGATTTTCTGCCGGAAATGGAAAATGATTATCAACCCCAAGATGAATTAGAATCTACGGTGCTTGTGCTTCTGGAAAAGGGGAGAACTCAGCATTCTTACTATGATATTAAAAATTCACCTTTGACAACATATATGGTTAAGCAGATGGGATTTAAAGAAATCCAAAATCAACGCAACCGCGCCCAAAAGTTTTTTCTACAGGAAATCTCATCGGAGGAATTTTTAGCCGGATGTGATCCACAAATTAAAAAAACGGTGACTGAGGGAATTGTCAAATTATTTGATACTCGGAAAGCTGCTTTGCTGGGAGGCTAAGTGTTATGGTTGCGTCAATCGTCAAAATTTCCGGTTATTTAACATTAGGTTAAGAATAGATTATAGGGGGGATTGGAGAGTTATAAAATTGCCAATATACTTTTATAATATAGGTGGCGAACTGATGTCAGTCCACGAGATGATCGGATGGATATATGAATCAGCGATCGCCTATAACTCTGGCACATTGATCAATCAATCCATAGACTGACCTAATTATTTACTGAAGGGATTATGAAACCTTTAAACCGTCGAACCAAAATTGTAGCTACTATTGGTCCAGCGAGTAATTCTCGTGAAGTTCTTTATCAAATGATTAAAGCTGGGATGAATGTAGTACGCCTCAACTTCTCTCATGGTAGCCATGAACAACACACGAAAACGGTCGCCCTACTGAAAGAAATTTCACAGGAGTTAAAAACATCTATCACGCTATTACAAGACCTACAGGGTCCAAAAATTAGGGTAGGACAGCTTCCTGATGGTGGCATACAATTGATGGCGGGAGAATATATTACCCTAGTTCCTATTGACGAATACGAGAGTAAACCTAATACGATTGCGATCGACTATCTGCACCTGGGAGAAGAAGCGGAAATCGGTGCCCAGGTTCTGCTAGATGATGGATTATTGGAATTAAAGGTTGAGGAAATTTCCGGTAATCAAGTTAAATGTAAAATCATTGAAGGGGGGACTCTGAAAAGCCGTAAAGGGGTTAATCTTCCCAGTTTAACTATACGTTTACCGTCTTTAACTGAAAAAGATCAGCAAGATTTGGAATTTGGGATTTCTCTAGGTGTTGATTGGGTGTCTCTTAGCTTTGTGCGGAATGCAGAAGATGTGCGGGTTCTTAAAGAATTTTTAGCGTCCAAAAATGCGTCACAAATATCGGTGATGGCCAAAATCGAAAAACCTCAAGCGATCGCTAATTTAGAGGAGATTATTTCCGAGTGTAATGGTTTAATGGTAGCCCGGGGTGATCTGGGGGTCGAAATGAGTCCCGAAAGAGTCCCACTACTGCAAAAACAAATTATTCGCCTTTGCAATCAAAAAGGGATTCCAGTAATTACAGCTACTCAAATGCTGGACAGTATGATCAATAATCCCCGTCCGACAAGGGCTGAAGCGTCTGACGTAGCTAATGCAATTATTGATGGAACTGATGCGGTGATGTTATCAGGGGAATCAGCGGTTGGTAAATATCCGATTCGGGCTGTGCAAATGTTAGCGAAAATTGCGGAAGATGTGGAACCGGAAATCAATTTCATCAACTACCCACCCGCGTTCAATGATGAGACCCATGCTATTAGTGAAGCGATAAATACCATTGATAAAATTATCAATCTACATTGCATTGTTGCCTACACTTGTAGTGGTTACACTGGGCAATTAGCGGCTGCTGAACGCCCGAAAGCGCCTGTGGTTGCCTTAACTCCTAATCCCAAGGTTTACCACCGTTTAAACCTAGTTTGGGGCGTGAAACCTCTGCTGCTGGAACAGGAGGTAGAATCGTTTGAGGAACTGATAAATCAAGCCCAAACTTATCTATTAGTGCGCCAAATGGCTTCCCCTGGAGACAAAATTTTGATTATTGGTGGTATCCCCTCGGGGAAAGCGAAGGGAACCAATTTTATCAAAATTCACACCATAGGATAATGAATAATTAATAATTGATAATTGATCACCAGGTGGGGCGGGTTTAGTAATCTTACTTGTGGGAAATTTAATTGACAGTGGAACCCGCCCCTACCGGATAATTGATAATGGATAATAGGGGATAATTAAAAGTAAGAATTATCTGCCTCTGGCGAGATTACGGAAGGTTGTATATTGGGGGTCAAAAAGTAGCTTGATAGTTCCTGTGGGTCCGTTGCGGTGTTTGGTGATAATAATTTCTGTCAGACCGCGATCTGGTGAATCTGGGTTGTAGTAATCATCTCGATATAACATAATTACCATGTCTGCATCCTGTTCGATGGAGTTGTGGACGATGATATTATTAGCGACAAAATTATGTAAACCGGGAACTGTTAAATCATATACTTCTGTTTCTCTGGCGGGTTCAATGGCGGAAATTTCATCCCAATAAATATTATTTTCGGCGGTACAAGCGATTTGATAACCCGTAGTCAATTTATCTAAACGTTCCCAGCCTGTGAGGGTAAAAAATTGATGATTAGCAGTGGCTGTTATGGTATATCCTAAACGAGTTTTTAAATCAAAGGTGGGCTTAACTCCGGTTGCAAAAACCCGCTGAACTGTAGCCTTTTCTAAGTTATGAGTGGCTGGATTTATAGCGAAAACAGAAAAGTCAGATTTTCCAACTAATTCTCGAATGGGAACTGGTAAACGACTATCTGCTAGGGTAACTAAACTATCTCCTGATAAACAACCAGACTCTCTTAAATCGGACATCATGGGACGTTTATTGGTGCGTGACTCAACGCCTCGGCTCAACTGGGAGAGGGTAATTACTGGGAGATTTAGTTCTCTGGCTAAACCTTTAAGCGATCGCGTAATGCGAGATAATTCCTGGACGCGGTTATCAGGGTTAGCCCCTTCCATTAACTGCAAATAATCAATTAAAACTAACCCCAAATTACCACCTTGTTGAGACTGTAGCTGGCGAGTTTTTGACCGCATTTCGGTAACTGTAAGGTTAGGGGTATCATCAATAAAAATTGGCAATTCTGATAGAGTTCCGATCGCCTGAGTAAGGGGTTCCCATTCAGCTTGGCTAATACGTCCGGAACGCAGTCGATTACTTTCAATTCTCGCTTCACTAGATAACAGTCGCTGAACTAACTGTTCCTTAGACATTTCTAGGCTAAAAACGGCAATTGGTAAATTATGCTTTTTGGCAATACTATGGGCGACGGAAATAGCAAAACTGGTTTTTCCCATAGACGGACGACCAGCTACAATAATTAAATCAGACCGTTGAAATCCTCCGGTCATGGCATCTAGGTCATAAAACCCGCATTCAATACCTGGTAAGGCTAATCCTTCTGAACGTTCTTCAATTCCCTGAAAGGTATCAATTAAGGTTTCTGAAATAGACACTAAATCGGGTTTGGGTTTAATTTGTGTAACGCCAAAAATCCGCTGTTCTGCTTGGTCTAACACCTTTTCTAATTCCATGTTAGTCTGATACCCTAACTGGGCGACTTCCTGACCAGCTTGGATTAACTTACGGCGCAAAAACTTATCTATTACTAATAAAGAATACTGGTCAATATTAACAGCGGAGATAGTGCGATCGACTAATTCGCCTAACTTCATCTGACCGCCAGCAGCATCTAATTGATTATGATCTGCTAACCAAGTAGTAACGGTCATTAAATCTGTGGGTTTTCCCTGTAAATGAAGGGTTAGGGTAGCCCGATAGATAGTTTGATGGGCGCTAATGGCAAAATGTTCTGGCTTGAGGATGTCGGCGACGCGACTAATAGCTTCGGAGTCGAGAAGTATACCACCCAAAATCGCTTCCTCCGCCTCAATATTTTGGGGAGGGTTGCGATCGTTGCTTAACGGCGGTATCGGCAGACTCTCAGCCATAATTAGGACATTGTAGACGGTAGATAGTGGCGGTTTGACAGTTATTAATTAGCGGTATTAATTAGCCGAAGCGGGGGCGCGTCGGGCTTGCGCCCCAGGATAGTTCTATGGTGCAACTACATGGATTTCCACTTCGGCGGTAACTTCAGGATGGAGTTTGATATGAGCCTTATAGAAACCGATTTTGTTAATATCAGGTAAGGTGATACCACGGCGATCTACTTCTTGACCTGTAGCCTTCTCAATGGCTTCGGCTAGTTCGCGATCGGTGACGGTTCCAAAGATCGCCTCATTTTCGCCGACTGGTTTAGCAACGGTAAACCGACCGATGGTTTCCAGGGCGGTTTTACGAGACTGGGCTTGTTGTTTAAGTTCAATCAAGCGTTGACGTTCTTCTTCCCGGCGGCGTTCTACCTGTCTGAGAATGCCGGGAGTAGCGCGGACTGCGAAACTATAGGGTAGCAAATAGTTGCGCGCATAACCGGGGGCTACTTCTACTAAATCGCCTTCGCGTCCTAATTTGCTAACATCCTTAGTGAGAACGACTTGAGTTCGCTTTGACATAATGGTTCCTCATAACTGTTTTAACCCAAACACTCTATCTTAGCGATATAAAGGGGGCGATCGCAAGTGAAAACGGAAAAATCTGTGTTGGGCAGTCCTGGCACATTTCAGGTATAATCGACGGTAAAATTTAATATGAGTTCACAATTGTACCTAAAATGACACAGACACAAGCCGGTCCGCCCCAAGACTCGCAAACCCCCGTTTCTGATGCTGTCATTATCGCTCAGGATGTCCATAAGTGGTATGGTAATAACTTCCATGTTCTCCGAGGTGTCAGCCTAAGGGTGAGACGGGGTGAGGTGGTGGTGATCATGGGTCCGAGTGGTTCAGGAAAATCTACGTTTATTCGGACATTTAACGCTTTAGAGGAATTTCAGGAAGGGAGTATTGTGATTGACGGGATCACGCTTTCCCATGATTTGAAAAATATTGAGGAAATTCGTCGGGAAGTGGGAATGGTGTTCCAGCAGTTTAATCTGTTCCCCCATTTAACTATCCTGCAAAATGTGACCCTAGCACCAATCTGGGTGAGGCGATGGCCGAAAGCTAAGGCTGAGGAGGTGGCTATGCAGCTTTTGGAAAGGGTTGGTATTCTGGAACAGGCGAAAAAATATCCGGGTCAGCTTTCTGGGGGTCAGCAGCAACGGGTGGCGATCGCCCGCGCCCTAGCTATGCAACCGAAAATTATGTTATTTGATGAACCTACGTCGGCTCTCGACCCGGAAATGGTGCGGGAAGTGTTAGATGCGATGCGGACTTTGGCTAGTGAGGGTATGACGATGGTTTGTGTCACCCATGAGGTGGGATTTGCGCGAGAGGTAGCCGATCGCGTTGTTTTGATGTCAGATGGTCTCTTGGTGGAAGAAGGGACTCCAGAGGAGTTTTTCAACAATCCTCAAGAAGAACGGACTAAGAGATTTTTGTCACAAATTCTATAGTAGAGTTGGGAACTTCCAACAGATAGCAGCAGAATATCGCAGAACATCAGGGACAAGCTATGTGTCGCTGGTGGCTTTTTCGGTTGGACTCAAATTCCCGGGAAGACGGTTAATAGATAGAGGATGCCAAAGTTGTTGGAGACGGTGCGCGGGAAGGGTCAAATAAAGAACATCTCCGGGACTTAACAGGGAGTCTAATAATTTCCAGCTATGTATAGTTTGGGAGTTGGTTTCGATGTACAGGGGGACAAAATCCACTCTGGTAGCCACATCTTTGACTCTTTGTCCGCAAAAGGGATGGTTAGCGGTGATTAGGGTAGCTAGGGCGACCCAAAGACTATCAGCGGTGATGCCATTGCCTAAAATTCTACCGCCGATCGCGGCGGCCGCAAAGGCAGGCGCAGCAATTTCTGTGGGACTCAGAACTGTCTCAAAATCAAATACCTGCTGAACCATTAGCCCAAATTGAGGGTCTTGGTTACGAACTATCATCCGCAGGTGGGGTGCTATAGCCCTGGCGCTGAGGGCTATTTCTAGGTTGGCGGTGTCGTCACTGGTGACGGCGAGGAGGACTTCTGCTTGTTGAACATTGACGCTTTCTAAGATAGACGACAGGGAAGCATCACCTTCGACAAAGGGTATTCTAAGCGATCGCACTGTACTGATAAAACGACAGTTAGGATCGCGATCAATTACTACTACCTCATAGCCGCTGCGGTGTAGTTGTTCAGCAATTTGAACACCAATGCCACCCAAACCACAGATTATATAATGGTTGCGTTGTGGAACCCGTGTAGCGTTGAGATATTCAGTTAACCTGGTTCCTAGTACAAAGTCATTAAGTAAGGCGTAACAGATACCAATTACCCCAGCACCTACTAGCATCATGATGGCGGTGAAGATTTTAATGCTATCAGGGGCATTCTCGGCGACTTTTTCATTACCCCCAGCCCCGGTAATCATTCCTACTGAAAAATATAGGGAGTCCACTAGAGAATTATCTAAGTTAATGCTTACATAAGTTAGGGTAGCCAAGAAAATTGTCAGCATTAAAACCAGGGTAATCAAAAGGGCTTTTTTGCCATGCTGTTGAAACTTTTTCAGGCTGTTAATGAATTTCATCCCCCTTTGATAGAGGCTGAAACGCTGGGTGCGGATACTGGGTTTAGTGGCAATAATTAGGCGATCGCCTACATCAAGTTTTTGTCCCTCAAGAACTGCTGAGACTAGATCTAAGTGGCTATTATTAGGAATGTAATAGATCAGCATTCGATCGCGATCGCACCATAGGTCATGGAGGCTTTTACCGACCCAAGGATGTTCAGGATCGATAAATTCCTCATGAATTGGCCAGGTTTGGTTAAATAGTCGCAGTTGACCAATAGCACGACTTCCCAAAGCCGCAAAGGTAAACACGGGAGCAGCCAGGGCGGAGACGCTCATGGTACTATGGTCTGGTAAAATGCGATCGAGGCTTTGTCCTAAATTAGTATTAAACAGACGGCTAATAATTCTGATTTTAGGATTGAGAATCCTGGCTTGCATTAAAATAGCTAGATTGGTAGCATCATCATTACCAGCCAGTACGAGGGTATGGGCGCTTTGAATACCAGCGGCTAACAGGGTAGAGGCGGCGCGAAAACTACCGACAACTACATCTGACCCTTCACCTTTTACGGGTTGCTCATTCACCCCTACAACAATAGCTCCTTGTTGTCTCAACAGACGAAAAATTTTGTAGCCAGTGCGTCCTAAGTTGCAAACGATAATTCTAGGTTTCATATTTCGTAAATTGTGGACTCCCCAGGGAGGGTCTAGGTCTACTGTCGGGTGTGTAACCCACTATTATGACAGCCCCAAATTATGACAATTGTATCCGATAACACCGTTTGCCGATTAGATAAATACAGGGCGATCGCTATCAATCACCCTGAGTTAGAAAATCTCTGAGTCAATCTATCTGTTAGTTAGCAAGGCTTTGGATTGAGATTCTCCGGCTTTTACCAGGTTTTTATGTAGCTGTACATTCAGCAGGAATAAGGCAGTCCATTGGATAGCTATAGTTAGGAAAAAGTCGATAAATTGTGCTGATTCTAAACTAGCCCAAGGCGCAAAAGACAGCAAAAATGGCACGGGATATTGGTCGGGTTGTATTGGTATCAGCACCATGCAAATGAAAGGAAATAAGACGATCGCGAGAACAATTCCTACGGCCCAAAGTTGCGGTTTGACGATTTTATTGAGTAGGACTAACTGCGCGACAGTTGCACAAATTAGAATCAAACCACCCAGGAAAACCAAGCCCAAAATCCACTGCCAATTTTGATGAGATTGGGAAGAATTAAATTGAAATTGTGCGGTCAAAATCCAGGGAGTCCACATGACAATTGTGATGATGATATTAGCAAAGACTGCTAACATATTGGGGCTTTTTTCTGCCCATAATAAATCCTGGAATAATTGGCGATTTTTTAGGTGATTACGGGTAGACTCTCGACGATAACGCGCCCAATCTTGCAAGGGTTGACGCTGAGGAGATAAGGCAGCGATCGCCAACAATAAGCACAAGGGAATTATCCCATATAGGAAAAATGTTCCTAACTCTTGCCATGAATTAGACCGGATTGGTGTGACAAACCCTAGCAAAAATAAGTTAAGACTAAATACTGCTAAATAACTCTGTTTTTTGCTGAGTAATGTGGTAGCGGGGTCACTAAAACGGCGGTTTAAAACTTGCCAAGTTCCCACCATTAAAACCACTAAAGTTAGACTCATAAACCCATACCATGCAGCTATATTATAGCTAACCGGAAGATTAAACCATTTAATCCATAAATCCCAGCGATTATTAAAATCTTGCCAAGCATTTTGGTTCTGGTTTGCTAATCTGGCTACACCAAAGATTAACTGCAAAAATTGTAAGCTGGGAAACACTATGAATGCAGCCATTAATGTCCCTAACCAACCGGCGGCAAATCCTACTAAAGGTAATAGCAGAGATAGGCTAAATAAACTCATGGCGACAATAGCAAATACCCCATATTGTAATAGCAGTAATCCGATGGGTATTTGTGCTTTAATAGCGACGATAGTCTGCAATGGTAAAGCTAAAGCCAGTCCTAGGTATAGTAAAATAGGAACACCCATTAGCTTTCCGGCTAAAATATCCCGACCTGGTTGGGGGCTGAGGCGGATAAAATTGAGAGTGCCGCGCTTTTCCTCTAGGGCTAAATCTTGAATTAGCATATACACGCCACCCAACATTAAAGCCATGGGTAAAATCCAATTCATGGTCAGAAATATATCATTCCACCAGGTTTGCCATTCAATAACTATGGGGAACTGTTTAGAGTCGATGATATATCTCCCATAGGGACTTTTTTCGGTGGGTAATTGAGCATAAAAGAAGAATATCAGCAGTGCTTGGCTGAGGAGAGAAACACTACTAACTAAGGTAATACTGCGAGGTTTGAGTCTGCCTTTTAGTTCTCGAATTAACTGGGGATTCCAGTTAGCTACAGATGCCATCAAATTAGGTATCATGATGATTCCCTCAAGTTAAGGATAGTTGGTTAATTTGGGGCGTTTTTAAGATGCCTGTTTATGTCCCAATTTCAAGAAAATTGATTCTAAATTATCCTGGGTGGGATAAAATTGGGTAATGGGTAAACCTGCATCTATGAGCGATCGCAATAAAAGGGCCTGGGTTTCTAAATCACCAGTAAACTGCACCCGTACTTGTTGACTGCCGGGAATTACTTCCCACTCTTCTATGTTGGCACAATTTTTCAAATGTGTAACTAAGGGATTAACAGATCCGAGAGTGGAAATAAAAATTTGTTGATGACTCAGGCGCTGATAGAGTTCGGCTAAAGATGCACTCTCGACTAAATAGCCAAGTTCCATAATGCCTATCGAGGTACAAAAATCCTCTAAATCGCTGAGAACATGGGAAGAAATGAGAATTGTCATTCCAGCTTCTCGCAGGGTTTTAATGATGTCGCGAAACTGTTGGCGGGCGATGGGGTCTAACCCAGAAACAGGTTCATCAAGTAACAGCAAGAGGGGTTGATGAATTACTGTCCGCCCTAAACTTAACCTTTGTTTCATTCCCCGAGATAGGGTAGCAATTAAGCTATGGCGTTTATGGCTAAGGTCCACTAATTCTAAAACTTCATAAATCCGTTGCGATCGCTTAGGTTCTCGGAGATAATATAATCCAGCGAAATAGTCGAGATAATCCTGAACTGTCAGATCATCATAAAGGGGAAAATCATCAGGGAGATAGCCAATATACTGCTTTAAAGTGGGATTAGTGCGATCGCGTAATAGCCTTTCTCCGTGAATATAAATCTCTCCGGTTGAGGGTTCTTCTGCAGTAGCCAGCATCCGCAGTAGGGTAGTTTTTCCCGCCCCATTAGGGCCAATCAGTCCGTAAACTTCCCCCGCCGCCACCTGTAGGTCAAGGTCATGAACTGCTATATGACGGTCGAATTGTTTGGTTAGTCCCCGGGTTTCAATCGCCAATTCTTTAGCCATAAGGGGTATTTTGTAAGTTCTTATTTTGGGACTACAATAATTACAATTGTGGTTACGGAAGGATCTTGATTATTCTTGCGAGTCTCGCTGCATATAGAGATAATAAACCCAGTGATGAGCATTAATCTATGAGCAAAATTGCCCTGTTTGGAACCAGCGCCGATCCTCCCACAGAAGGCCACCAGTCTATTTTAACTCAACTAGGTCAGAGATTCGATCGCGTGTTGGTATGGGCTGCTGATAACCCTTTTAAGTCTCATGGGGCTTCCCTGGAACATCGACAAGCTATGCTACAGGTGTTGATTAACTCAATTTATCCACCCCAAACTAATATTTGGCTGAAACCAGAACTTAGCAGTCGCCGCACGATTGAGACGGTCCACCGGGCTCGGAAATCTTGGCTTAATGACGACTTTACCCTAGTTATCGGCTCAGATTTGGTATCACAGATACCCCGTTGGTATAAAATTAATGATCTGTTGGGTGAGGTTAACTTATTAGTGGTTCCCCGACCAGGCTACGACATTGAAGACCCCGATTTGGCGAAACTGCGAGAGTTAGGGGGAAAAGTAGCGATCGCCAATTGGCAGGGTTTACCTGTTTCCTCCACTGATTTTCGCCAAGCAGGTGATCCTAATCCCATTCCGGGCGCGGTGGCTGATTATATCGCGCGCCAAAATTTATATCAATCTAGTTCTGGCCAGCAGTCCTGAATATGGCAGGAAATCCCCCACAACCATCGACTAGCCACCCCCTCGCTGACTTTAAGGTGGGAGTGGATAATATTATTTTTTCGATTGATACAGCGGCTCATCGCCTGTTGGTATTATTGGTAATGCGACAACAGGAACCTTTTTGCGATCGTTGGAGTCTTCCGGGAACCTTAGTGCGTCAAGGGGAATCCTTAGAAGATGCGGCTTATCGGATTTTAGATGAAAAAATTAAGGTGGAAAACCTTTATTTAGAACAGCTTTATAGTTTTGGCGGACCCAACCGAGATCCGCGAGAAAGTGCAGGGAGTTATAATGTCCGTTACCTATCTGTGAGTTATTTTGCCCTAGTTAGATTTGAGGAAGCGCAATTAATTCCTAATCAATCAACGGGGGTAGCTTGGTATCCCATAGAAGAAGTGCCATCTCTAGCATTTGACCATAATCAGATTTTAGAATATGGATATCGTCGCCTGCGTAATAAGTTAGAATACAGTCCGGTGGCTTTTGATGTACTTCCAGAACTCTTTACCCTAGGGGAATTATACCAATTTTATCTCACAGTTTTAGGTGAGGGTTTCTCGGACTATTCCAATTTTCGCGCCCGTTTACTCAAGCTAGGCTTTCTGTGTGACACGGGTATCAAAACCTCTCGCGGCGCAGGACGACCCGCCACCCTCTACCGCTTCGACGCTGAAGCGTTTAGCCCCTTAAAGGATAAACCTTTAGTTTTTGTCTAGTGCGCTAAATTAACAATTAACAATTAACAATTATAGCCGGGTTTCTCCCCCCACAGGTCAAGAAACCGGGTTTCTAAGCTGAAACCATAGGGCGGGTTTATTAAGATGGTTGTGGGGATGGAGAATTGACAATTAACAATTAACAATTAACAATTAACAATTAACAATTAACAATTAACAATTAACAATTATAGCCGGGTTTCTCCCACCACAGGTCAAGAAACCGGGTTTCTAAGCTGAAACCATAGGGCGGGTTTATTAAGATGGTTGTGGGGATGGAGAATTGACAGTGGAACCCGCCCCTACAATTATTAATTATTAATTAAACTTAATGCTTGTAAGTCCTGTTTGGCTTGGAGAAAGCGCCCTTGTAAGAGGGCAGAAACCCCCCGTAATACTAAAAACTCTGGTTGTTCAGGATTTAATGCTAAGGCTGGTTGTAGGGCAATTTCGGCGGCTCTGGCGTTAAAATTATATAGGTGTACAAAGGCGAGATAAGCATGGGCGAAGGGGTTATTAGGATCGAGTTTGGTGACTGTTTCTAAAGCGGCGATCGCTCCATTTACATCCTGTTCTAACACGGAAGCTAAAGCTAGGCTATATGCTAGGTTTAAATTATCGGGTTCTTGGTTTAACCTATAGGCTAGGGTTTTTTGAGCCTGTTTGGTATAGTCCTGAACTGGATCATATTGGTTAATGCGACGAATTTCATTAAAAATCACCTCCAGTCCCTGTATACCCTGGGGAAGTTTGAGGGCTAGTTGCTGAAGTTGGGTAATTAAATCCAATTCTGGGGCGGGTAAGGCGGCTGCATTAGGGTCAATAGTCAGGGTAATGGGGGGGGATGCGATCGCTAAGGTTTCCCCGGTTTCTCGGCTTAAATAGGTGGCTTGCAGAGTATAATTGCCGGGGGTAGCATCGGGTGGGGGTAGCATTGCCATGCGTTCAACCACCTCGAACCCTGTGGCTGTGTCTTCTGGTAATTCTAGCCGCCCTGAACCTATGGCGCGATCGTGGAACCATTGGGTATTATTGTTATCATCTAATGCAGTCCAAGTCAATAACACCAAACCTGACTCAAGCTGCTGTGGGGGACCTGACCAAATGTAGGTAATGGGAATAGGAACCCCTGGGGGGGCGCTTTCAGGAACAATTACCGCCTCTAAATTCACCACCTCGGAAATATCGGCGCGGGGGGAAACTTCGACGGGTGAGGGGGTGCAACGATGAAGGTTTAAAGTGTTACCATCTGGTAGGATCCAATTGCGATAAACTGGGAACTGAGGACCTTGGGCGATCGCAGTGACCATCAAGGTTTGGGCTTCTTTAATGCGATCGACAGAACCCTGATCTCCCGTTTTGGTGATAAACCAACAGAGGGAACCAGCATCTTGAGAAACTTCGTCATAAGCAATACCGACCTGGCGACCGTAAACCTGAAAATCTTTAATTGCGCCATAGTAGTCGATATTATGCTGATTGATATTTTCGGTGGAAGGCAAAACCCCGATGGTATTCTGTAGGTAGGGTTCGGCTGCCAAAATGGTTGAGATAATTTCTGGGTGAGGCCAGTTAACGCCTATTTCTGCATGGCGGGTATTTCCCGGACTTAGCAAGCTGCGGAATTGTTGACCGGGAACTCCCCCCACCGGCCACAGAGTTAAAATCATTAACAACACGGCTAAAGCCATGGTCCCCCAACGTACTCTCATCCCCCACCATTTCGGCCAGAGTGTGAGTCCCCAAGCTAATACAATTGACAGCATGGGTAATAGGGCGAAGTTGTAGCGGAAGTCTTTATTGGGGTTGAGGGAACAGAGTAAATATCCCCCCACCAGAAATACTGCTAACCAGGCGAAACCAGATTTCGGGGTGTCTGGGGGAAGGCTGCGCCACCGAATTAGGTAAAGTAAAAAACCGACAATGGGAACTAATAATAACGGCCAGGACACATGATCGGGGAGGAGACTTAGATAGTAGGTCCAGGCTTCTGGGTCGGTTAAGGGTGGATCGCCTTCGGCGCGCGCGGCGTATATGGTGGCGCGTTGTACTGATGTGATCATTAACAGCCAGGTATTTGACAGCCACGGACCGAAGACTAACACGGACAGCAAACCAGCGATCGCCATTTGAAAAAACCTTCCCCAGTCCCGTCTTTTTAGGGTTCCCACCGTTACCCACAACAGGGGAACAAACAAAAATAGGGCGGTGGTTTGTTTGACTAAAAATGCGAGTCCTACGGATATTCCTACAGCGATCGCCCATAACCACTGATAACGCGGTTGTTCACATTTGCGCCACATGGTCAGCAGGAAAAAACAGAGGGCGACACTGGCGGTGACCGGATAATCTAGGAGATATTCAAAACGATATAGATATAATGCGGGGAGTAATAAGCATAAACCCGCCGCCCATAAAGCTACTTGGCGGTTAAAAAGTTGGCATCCGATACCGTAAACAGATCCTAGTAATATAGCACTGAACAACAGGTGTACTAGGTTGGCGGTGTCTGGACTAGGAGCAAATATATTTTGAAAGGGAATGGTGAGAATATATACCAGGGGGGGAATTTTGGCTGACAGGTTCCAGATATAATCCCACCACTGACCGGAAAACCATTGGGGGTCTTGGAAGGCGCGGCGGTAGATCAGGCTTCCTGTTAGGTAATAGGCGGGGTCCCAGGCTGGTACAGACCGATCAAAGATAAACCAAAGGCGATCGCTAATGGCTCCTATTAGCCAGATTATACTAATGGCGATCGCACCCGTTATTTTTTTTGACCCTTCAACGATAACCTTTCCCTCCCGATAACTCTGAACCTGATCAAAATTAAACCGAGTTTCCCAGACAATATTAGACACCTTCGCCCCAATTGCCCAAGAAACCCGATTTCCGATGTAATTATACTAGAACAAGCCTAAAGTGAAGGACTTGTCAATGGGGAAAGTTGCGCCAATACCCAGCCACAGGGTCACAAAAGTTCCGAATAGGAATATTGCTGTAGCTACAGGACGACGGAAGGGGTTTTGAAACTTATTGACATTTTCAATGAAAGGAACCACCAACAGACCCACGGGAATGGAAGCCATCATTAACACCCCTAACAATTTGTTGGGGACTACCCGCAGAATTTGGAACACCGGCCAGAAGTACCACTCTGGCAGAATTTCCAGGGGAGTCGCAAAAGGATCGGCAGGTTCTCCTACCATAGCAGGGTCAAGGACTGCCAAACCAACGATTAGCGCAAAAGTTCCAACGATAACTACCGGGAAAACATATAGCAGATCATTAGGCCAAGCTGGTTCACCATAGTAGTTATGGCCCATACCTTTAGCGATTTTCGCTCTCAAGACTGGATCACTGAGATCCGGCTTTTTCATTACTGACATGGTAAGATCGCTCTCCTTAATATTTTGAGATCAAATGGATATGTTCTAATTATCCATTATGATTCGGCTCTGCCACCATCGGGGTAGCAAAAGCTACTCCCGTCCGATGGTTTAAGATTTAGGCAGACCTTAGAGGGGGCCTGAAATACCTTGTTTACGGATCATCAGGAAGTGCAGCAACATGAATACTGCAATCAACCAGGGTAAAACGAAGGTATGCAGGCTGTAGAAACGGCTGAGAGTGGGTTGCCCTACTGCAGCACCACCCCGCATCAATTCAACAATGGTTGAACCTACAATGGGGATAGCTTCGGGAACCCCAGACACAATTTTAACCGCCCAATAGCCGATTTGATCCCAGGGAAGAGAATATCCAGTTACGCCAAAGGAAACTGTGATCACTGCCATAACTACCCCTGTTACCCAGGTGAGTTCCCGTGGCTTTTTGAAACCGCCAGTTAGGTAAACCCGGAAAACGTGCAGGATCATCATTAATACCATCATACTGGCAGACCAGCGATGGATAGAGCGAATCAGCCAACCGAAACTTACTTCTGTCATGATGTACTGAACAGAGGTAAATGCTTCGGCGACGGTCGGCTTATAATAGAAGGTCATCGCAAACCCAGTAGCAAACTGGATTAAGAAGCAAACTAGGGTTATCCCACCCAGACAGTAGAAGATATTTACATGGGGAGGGACGTATTTGCTAGTGATGTCGTCGGATATCGCTTGGACATCTAGCCTTTCGTCAAACCACTTGTAGGTTTTTGATTCGGTGATTTCCTTTGAGAACATGAAGCTAGGATTCCTAAAATATTAATTGCTGCCTTGGTTGTTAGGTCTGAACTGATACATTTACGCGACATTTTTCCGGTTGTTCCCGGACAATGCGACGATAGCACTATTACCCGTTAAGGTAACAGAGGCGGTATCCCGCAAAGCTTTTAGAAAGATTCCAAAAGCACCGTTCCAGTCCCTGGGTAGAGTGAACCCGCACTCCGGACATCGGAACACTTTTGAGCCACCTAGCTGGGAATGGACATGACCACAGTGAGTACAGGTTTTGCTGGTGTATTCTTCGGTCACATCTACAACTGTTCAGTTATTTCCCCTTGATGTCTCAGGGTTAGTTTGAATCGATAATGCGCCCATGTCAGCATGGTTCGGGCAGTCTTAGACCTGATTAGACGCTTCACCTGACTGGCCATATTGGAAGTCTCGAAGGTGGGCAAAAAAATCAGGCTGTGTTATGGGATGGTCAGGGATGTGACCCAATCAACCAAGGGGTTGAAGTCCTCACAGGGTAGTTATTTCGCCCATTTCAGCTCGATTTCATACCCGAAGGTCTCGCACCATACTTGGTATTATACCGTATTGCCGTAAAATGTTAACCTAATTTGAGATTAAATCATGCTCTAACGCTCAGATGGGTCAATACACCAGACTAGCCAGACTTTCCCGTTTAGTTTGGTTAAAGGTCTCTGTCAATTATATGGCAGTGCTAACCTTGAACCCAACGGGTGATTTATATCTCTGACTTGAGAAGATCGGGGATTGGTTGAATGCCTCTCAGTTCAGTCCTAGGGGACCTGAACGCAGATGCTGAAATTTCACCAAGTGCTGAGGATAGCAGACCCAGTGTTCTGATACATTTACGCGACATTTTTCCGGTTGTTCCCGGACAATGCAACGATAGCACTATTACCCGTTAAGGTAACAGAGGCGGTATCCCGCAAAGCTTTTAGAAAGATTCCCAAAGCACCGTTCCAGTCCCGTGGTAGAGTGAACCCCCACTCAGGACATCGGAACACTTTTGAGCCACCTAGCTGGGAATGGACATGACCACAGTGAGTACAGGTTTTGCTGGTGTATTCTTCGGTCACATCTACAACTGTTCAGTTATTTCCCCTTGATGTCTCAGGGTTAGTTTGAATCGATAATGCGCCCATGTCAGCATGGCGCGGGCAGTCTTAGACCTGATTAGACGCTTCACCTTGGCAACCATATTGGAAGTCTCGAAGGTGGGCCCAAAAATCAGGCTGTGTTATGGGATGGCCAGGGATGCGACCTAATCAACCAAGGGGTTGAAGTCCTCACCGGGTAGTCCCCACGCCCATTTCAGCTCTATTTCATACCCGAAGGTCTCGCACCATACTTGGTATTATACCGTATTGCCGTAAAATGTTAACCTAATTTGAGATTAAATCATGCTCTCATAAAAAATGTAACATAACTTTAATCATTATTTGAATGAGCGAAAATCAGATTTCCCCAAAATCAAGTCCCAATTCTCCCGGCGGCGGAGAGTATTTATCTCTATTGCTGGCGGTGGCTTTTTTACTGTTTCTCATGCGGACGGCTTTTCCTTGGCTATTGGCGATCGCCTCTTTTGTGGGTGTTTGGATGCTATGGCGATACTACTCCTACCAGTCTCGCCGCCTACAACAGAGTCTGGATCAGGCTTTTTATGCTTTGATCCGGGAACATGAAGGACGGATCACCCCTTTGGATCTGGCTTTGGCTACTCAGCTTCCCGGTCCCCAAGTTCAGGCTTATCTCGACCAAAAGGCGCTGGAATTTGCGGCTGAGTTTGAGGTAACAGATGATGGTAGGATTTTTTATACTTTCTCGACGGTAGCTTCTGTGACTGTGGCTGACCCAGAACCTGCTATTGATACGGAAATGGCGACTGTGGCTGACCCAGAACCTGCTATTGATACGGAAATGGCGACTGTGGCTGACCCAGAACCTGCTATTGATACTCAAGTTGTGAACCTTCCCCGTCAGACAGTGGAACTTCCCCCGGTTTCTGTTAATCAAGGTCCACTGGTAACCGGGTTTGATGTACATCCCCATAATATTAGACCCCGGAAACCAAAACCCGTTGAACTCTACCCCGCGCCGCACGCCTGCGAGTATTCTCAGGAAAGCCAGGAGTTTCAGTCGCGGCCAGAATTACCTAAGTCGGAGATCACCGAGTTGATGGAACGTAATCGCTTAGGCGATCGCTTTTCGGCGGACTAAGTTGATATAATCAATGTACATAGTCACTCTAAATTTGGGTCAATGAGATATAGATATCAGCGCCAAATTCAACCTAAACTTAGTGCCATTCCCCGTCATAAATCTCAGGCTAATATTTACCGAGGTTTATATCAACTGGCGGTTGAAAAAAAGCGCCTAACCGAAGAATTGGAGGTTTTACAAAGTCGCAGCCAGATCATAGAACAACGACTCGCATTGATTGAAGACCAACTAGGAGAACTAGAAAAAGATGTAACTCAATTATCAGTTCCACCTTCCCCTAAACCTCAAAATAATCTTCCTGTCAATAATCCAGAACCACCACCTAAGTCTAACCCCAAAAATTCCAGCAATCTTAATACGTTTATGGTGGATTATTAGGAAAATTCCAGGCGGTTTTATGGTATAATAACCGAAATACAAGACCGCCTCTACAGGACTTCTAACACTGCTTTCGGGGATAATTTACCCTTAAACCAAACTACACGCGCGGGAATATCACTAATTTCAACTCCCGCTTTAGCTAGGTTTAAACGTTCAGAAATAGCTAAAATTAAATGGTCGCATTCTGACTGTCGGACTTGAGAGAATTTCTTTCTTAAATACTCCGGTCGCCAATAACCAACTATTTCTAACAGAAACATTCTACCATCAGGATGAACTAACCGAAAATCGGGAATCATCACACTACCAGGAATGGGAATTAAATCTACTTCCCTTTCTAGTCGCCACTCGGTTTTTAGGGAACTCCAACGGTCAGCAAAAGACTCCTCAATCATGCTGTCGTAGGCTTTACTTGGGGGATAGTGGCTAACTAATTGACAGTCAGAATTGATGGTGTAACGACCCTTTTTAATTTCCTTAGTATAAGGGTCTCGCTGTTGTAGGGTCGCCTGTAGACTCCATTTAGTGACATGGAGTAAAGCTGGTATCATTTTAGCTAAGGCTAACCCATAGCGTGTACTAGCTTTAAATAAGCTGGTGGGTCCGTCTACTGTAATGGTAAATCCATGGTCTGCGTCTCCTTCAATATACGCCATTAACTGAAATAATTTTAAGTACCGAAACAAAAGTTTATATTCTCCGGGGTCGTTACGGTAGGCGTTGATTTTTATCTCACTAGCACGATAAAATATACCCTGTACTTGTGACAAGTTATAACGGTGAATTAATGCTTCTGGGGTGGGGGTATCAAACTGGGTAAGAATCCGGTTTTCTTGGAGGTCTGCATATAGTCCGTCTTGAATTTCTGAGGGGAAAACTTCCCGTTTTAATTCGGCGGTTAATTTCAGGGATAATTCCTCTAAAGTTTGCGCGGTAGAATAGGGGGAAGGTATCGATTTAGCGGCTGCGGAAAATACCTTTTCTCGTAATTTTTCGGGGTCGAGAGGGCTAAGGATTTCAAAAGTACAAAAACCACTCCTAAGTAAGTGGGCTAATCCTCGTTTGATGCGATAGTTGGGGCTATCTCCTTCTAGGTCTTGGAGTTGGCGGTTTAATTCTCCTTGGCTATGGTTGACGCAGTTGGTAAATTGTTCTATGATTTCGGAGGCGATCGCTAAATTTCCCTGATTAATTGGTAATCTCAGAGGGATAATTGTTTCTCCATTTTGTCGATAGCTGAGTAAATCAGTGGGTAACATATAAGGGTAAAGTTAAGAAGATTATCAGTTGTGGCGATCGCTTTTCTATGGGTGAGGCGGTTGACTCATTCCCATAGACCAGAGAAATGCGATCGAGGCGTGGGTTCGGATTATCTCCCACTTGTCATTGATTTAGCCTCGTATTAAAACATTACCACACTGCGAATAGACTCTCCTCGGTGCATCAAATCAAACCCTTCGTTAATCTGTTCAAAAGGCAAAACATGAGTAATTAAATCATCAATATTAATCTTACCCTCCATATACCAATCAACAATTTTCGGCACATCAGTCCGACCCCTTGCGCCACCAAAAGCCGACCCTTTCCAAACCCTTCCTGTCACCAACTGAAACGGACGGGTACTAATTTCCTGTCCGGCTGATGCTACCCCGATAATAACACTCACCCCCCAACCTTTATGACAGCATTCTAAAGCCTGACGCATAACTTGAACATTACCAATACACTCAAAACTATAGTCAGCGCCACCCTTGGTTAAATCCACCAAATAAGCCACCAAATCACCCTCAATTTCGGCGGGATTCACAAAATGAGTCATCCCAAATTTTTCGGCAATTTCTCGCTTTTGCGGGTTAATATCAACCCCGACAATCATATCACATCCCACCATTTTCGCCCCTTGTATTACATTTAATCCAATCCCCCCCAAGCCAAAAACTACAACTCTAGAACCCGGTTCAACTTTCGCCGTATTAATGACCGCGCCGATACCCGTTGTTACCCCACAACCGATATAACAAACTTTCTCAAAAGGCGCATCTTCCCGAATTTTTGCCACGGCAATTTCTGGCAAAACCGTATAGTTAGAAAAGGTGGAAGTTCCCATATAATGATGAATCATTTTGCCATCTTTAGAAAAACGGCTACTACCATCAGGCATTAATCCCTTTCCTTGGGTTCCTCTAATAGCTTGACAAAGGTTGGTTTTCATGCTAAGACAATACTCGCACTGACGACATTCTGGAGTATATAAAGGGATGACATGATCACCAGGTTTAAGACTTTTGACATCTGGTCCTACTTCTACTACAATTCCCGCGCCTTCATGTCCTAAAATGGCTGGAAATAATCCCTCTGGGTCAGCACCAGATAATGTATAAGCATCAGTATGACAAATTCCTGTAGCTTTAATTTCGACTAACACTTCCCCGGCTTTTGGACCTTCCAGATGGACAGTTTCTAGGCTGAGGGGTTTTCCGGCTGACCAAGCCACGGCGGCTTTAACTTCCATAGTATACCTCTGAGTTGATATGATTATTTAGATTATCATAACTCAGAATCTGGGGATAAATGAATGCAAACAGACTTATTTAATCTGGAAATTAGCCAACCTAAATTTACCTTTGTTGACCTATTCTCTGGTATTGGTGGCTTCCGCATTGCTTTAGAAAATTGGGGCGGTAAATGTTTGGGATATTCGGAAATTGCCGCGAATTCTATACAAGTATATAAACAAAATTTTATCAGAGATGCTAATCTTGATGAACCCAACCTGGGAGATATGCGATCGCTTCATAAATTACCCTTTACGGTCGATTTAATCACGGGGGGAGTTCCTTGTCAACCGTGGTCAATTGCGGGAAAACTTCGGGGGTTAGATGACCCAAGAGGTCAGTTATGGTTAGATACTATTCGAGTGATTAAAATGAATCAACCCTTAGCTTTTATCCTCGAAAATGTTAAAGGTTTGACTGACCCCAGACACCGCCCACAGTTTGAGAGTATTCTTGAGGAATTATCCGCCGCCAATTATCATCTAAAATGGCAGGTAATTAATGCCTCAGATTTTGGCTTACCACAAGACCGCGATCGCGTTTTTATTGTAGGAATACGTCGAGACATTAATCAAGGTAAAAACTTCCAGTTTCCCCAACCTTTAAATCTACATCCAAAACTGTTTGATTTTGTGGAAGGAGTCTCTCAAAAACCCGTGATCAAAAAAAAGTTTTCGCCCCAGGTTTTATTTGGCAACCATATCCCCCCAGCCCGAGGTCGCTTTCAAAAAAATGATGAACTTAATGATTTTTTTCTGTTTTCCGACGTGCGAAATGGACAAACAACTATGCATTCTTGGGATTTAATCGAAACGAGCGATCGCCAAAAACAAATCTGTGATATAATCCTGAAAAATAGGCGCAAAAAAATCTATGGTCCCCAAGACGGGAATCCCATTCCTTTAGCAGCATTACAACAGTTAATTAATGATTTACAAGAATCGGAACTTAATCAACTTATCGACCAACGAATTTTAAGATATGTAGAAAATAGGGGTTATGAATTTGTGAATTCTAAAATATCTTCTGGTATTAACGGAGTCGCCAAAATCTATCTCGCGCACGCCGAAGCGATCGCCACTCTCACCGCGACCGGAACCAAAATATTTGTAGCAACTAAATCCTTTAATTGTCAGAATCATCAACGATATAAGCAAGAGTTTATCAAGACTATCTATCATCCCCAAAAATACAAAGAAATCACCCCCAGAGATACAGCAAGATTACAAGGTTTTCCCGATTGGTTTGTGTTACATCAAAATCCCAGTATTGCCAAAAAACAACTAGGTAATGCTGTCCCCGTCCCCGTAGTCCAGGCAATTGCTAAATTATTATTAAATTTCTGGCTATAAGCATCATATATATGCTAGATGTAGCCACCATACCTATCAATTACTGAATAATTAGCCCAGACCAAGCAGCATTAGTTAATCCTTATATAGCCATATATTTTAATCTCCATGACTGAAAATCCACCATCTCAAGAAAACGCCATATCTAAATTTTTCCAATTTCAGCCACTCCAAACTAACCTGCGAACCGAAATAGTTTCAGGGGTCACGACCTTTGTAACTATGGCTTATATTTTGGCGGTTAACCCCGATATTCTTTCCAATGCCATTTTTTTAGAAACCCCTGGCGACCTATTCGGAGAAATTGCGATCGCCACCGCATTATCCGCCGCCATTGCTACCCTAATTATGGGGCTATATGCTAACTATCCCTTCGCCCTAGCCCCAGGAATGGGTTTAAACGCTTATTTTGCCTTTTCCGTCGTCCTCAGCCAAGGAATTAGCTGGCGAGTCGCCCTAGGCGCAATTTTCATCGAGGGATTAATTTTTATCGCCCTCACCTTTGGAAATATTCGCGCCCAAATTGTCACCGCCATTCCCAGCGGTATTAAACACGCCACCGCCGCCGGAATAGGTCTATTTATCGCCTATATAGCCCTGACAAAGACAGGTTTAATTATCTCATCCCCAGCTACCGTTACCACCCTAGGCGACCTTAGCCAACCCACAGTATTAATCACCCTAATTGGCATTTTAATCACTGCTGCTTTTGTCGTCCGTCGCATTACTGGGGCTTTATTATGGGGTATTATCGCCACCGCATTATTAGGGTGGATTTTAGGCATTGCCCCCTGGCCGCAAGGTATCATTAGTTTACCACAATTTCCCAGAGATTTATTTGGTCAAGCCTTCGTCGGTTTAGGGGGAATATTACAGGGTAATTTTGGGCAACTCTTAACAGTTATATTTGTCTTTCTATTTGTGGATTTATTCGATACCGTCGGCACCTTAACCGGCTTAGGGATGAAAACCGGATATATCAACGAAAAAGGCGAACTTCCCAGGGCAAATAGGGCATTTATTGCGGATGCTGTTGGCACGACAATAGGGGGAATTTTAGGCACTTCAACGGTCACAACTTATATTGAATCAGCATCAGGTATTTCCGAAGGGGGGCGTAGTGGATTTAATGCCATTACCGTGGCGGTTTTATTTTTACTTTCGATGCTATTTATACCTCTACTGGCGGGGATTCCATCTTTTGCTACCGCCCCCACGTTAATTATAGTAGGAGTGTTGATGATGGCTAGTGTCCGGTCAATTGCTTGGGACGACCCTGCCGAGTCTATATCGGCATTTTTAACCCTATTTATTATGCCTCTTAGCTACTCTATTGCTGATGGTTTAGCGGCGGGATTAATTGCTTATCCAATTCTGAAAACCCTCCAGGGTAAATGGTCGGAAACTACTATTGCTATGTGGATTTTAGCTGCCATTTTTTTGTTAAAATTTATTTTAATTGGTGGCTAGTATTGCCTTTATGTTATAATTAGATAGTGGTTGTATTCTGAACTTAATTAAAATAGATGAAGTTCCCTAATATATTCGGTGATTCAACCAATAGTAACCCTAATCCTAACAGTGATCCACGGTTTCAACAATTTGTTGAACGTTTACAACAGGTGGAAGATCGCGATCGCCTAATTCAGGAAACCCTGAATGGGTTACGAAAACACCTGAAAAGCGATCGGATAGTCTTATACTACTTTTATAAGCAGTGGCGCGGACAAGTCACCTTTGAATCACTGCGTTATATCGACTATTCGATTTATGGCTCAACTGGGGCTGATGATTGTTTCAACGATAAATATGCTAGACTCTATTTAGAAGGGAGAATATCGGCAATTTCAGATATTGATGAAGCTGACATTGACTCCTGTCACCGCGATTTTCTGAAAAGCATCAGAGTTAAGGCAAATTTAGCGGTTCCAGTGATTAAAAATCAACAATTATGGGGATTACTAATTGCCCACCATTGTCAAACCCCCCACTCTTGGGTTAATGCCGAAATTGACACCATGAAACAGGCGGCTAAATTATTATCAGAATCACCATTTTTGGACTAATGCCATTAATTACTGTTCATTTTTGCCTGGTATTTGCTTAACCCCGGCATTTTTTATGTTCACAAAACCCACAATTACAGCAGCAATAGGAATGGATAAAAACAAGCCCAAAAATCCGGCAATTCTGGCACCGAGTAATAAAGCAAAAAATATAATAACCGGATTGAGATTAACAGAATTTTGCATAATTCGAGGCATCAAAATATTTTCCTCAATCTGCTGTAATAAAACGCAATAAACTATCACTTGTAAGCTAATTAAAATTCCCTTTGGTAAAACAATTATGGCTGACAGAATAATGCCAATGGTCGCACCGACCCCCGGAATTAAATCAAAAACTCCCACTAAAGTCGCCAAAAATAGTGGATAGGGCGCTTGGAGAATTAAATAGACAAAAAAAGCGGAGACTCCAAAAAAAACGGATAAAATTAATCGACCTCTGAAAAATCCCAAAAAATTATTTCTCAAAGATAAGGTAAAATCCTCGATATTAGATGGGAAAAAACTTTGAAAAGATGCCCAAAGTTCCTCGCCATTAAGTAGCATAAAAAATGTGACTACTAAGACGATAATAAATTCCACCAAACCCGATAAAATTTTCCCAACAGCCGCCGTCCCAAAGCCAAATAAATTGGAGACTTCCTGCTTTAAATCCTCTTGTAAAAAATCTAAATTAACCCTGATATTGGCATTTTTTAGCAAATTTTCTATTTGGTCAACAAGATTGACAAAAGAATCCAATAAATCTGGTGCTTGGCTGACAAATTGTTGCAACTCGGAAACTATAGCCAAGCCCAAAGTTGCTACTAAACCTATGAGCAATAATAAGCTAGTTAAAAACACGACTACAACGGCGACAGTATGGCTGGTATATTTTTGTAGCCATTGCACGGGATAATTGAGTAAAAAGGCAAAAATAGCGGCAAAGACAAAAACAATTATGATGGTTTCAAAATAAGCAATAAATTGAATAAACGCCCAGCCAAAGGCAAACAGGAGCAAATAACGAACTAAACGAGAATTACTAAAAAAATTCTCAAAGGGTCTACTGGTCTGTTTGCTCATCTGTAAATAGCACTCAAAAGTTGCTCTATGGAAATCTCAATAAAAAGGGAGAATCGGAACTGCCAAAGACAGTTCCGTAACTCATAACTAAGCCTTGCGTTTAGCAACTAACATCCTTTCGACACTCATACTTCCCACTCCGACAATTACCAAACCCATTCCTGAAATTTGCCTCAAGGTCAAAGCCTCACCAATAATCAGAAAAGCCAGCAAAGCTGTTAATGCAGGTCCAGAAGTGCCGATAATGGAAGCTAATGCAGCCCCGGCGGAACGAATAGCGAAGTTATTAAGTAAATAACTCAATAGGGTTAGTACGCCCAAAATCGCCCCACCGATGATAATGGGATTCCATAAATCGGGGTTAACTTCTAATCCGAGATTATCTGGTAAGAACATCAAACTTAAAGCACAAAAGACAAAAATGGAGGCAAAATTGACCAAACTAAATGGAATTGGGTGCAATTTTCCGGCAGCAATTTGGGTGAGTAGTACATAACCAGCAAAGGCAATTCCCGCCCCCAAGGCTGCTAAAACTCCAATTTCGGTATTACCTGCGGCTCCTCCAAAAAAGTTAGGTAGAGATAAAATACCACCAATTAAAATGGTGACCATTGCTCCTATTCTAATTAAAGTAGGCCGATCGCCAAAAAGTCCCCAGGAAGCCAAAACGGTGATAATCGGGTAGACAAAGAAGATGGTAATGGCAATCCCTGTGGGAATTTCACCGATCGCAATATAGATACAAACCTGAGACAAAAACAGGAAGAAACCGCTACCGATAACCGTTACAATAAGTCTAGAGTCTCCGGAGTTCAGAAATCGGCGAATATCAGTCCAAACCGCCGGATAGAGAAAAGTTGCCAAAAAGGGCATGAGTAGCATTACCACGATCATTCGCAGCAACAGAATCAGTAGAGAATTTCCCAAACCCGGAGTAATCACCCCATCGACCTCAAACAGCCCAAACATGACTTTGGGAGTATCAGAGGTTTTGAGAAGAATCCTCAAACAGACATTAAACAGGGACAGTACCAAGGCGGACATGAGCGCCAAAAACAAACCCACCTGCACACTAGAAGGGGGACTAGGAGTCTGAGGCGGTTTATGTGTAATCTCAAGTTCCTGCTTGTCACGGGAGCCTGGCGGTAACACGCGGGGTGAATCTGCTGTTAACTCTTCGGTAGGATTCAACTGCTGTCGCAACCGATTTACGACGGTTTCTAGCAAGGTCTCAACCTGCTGTTCCAGGCTTTGCATATTGCTCAACCGCTGAGATAAATCGCTGTGATAGCTATTTAACTCCTGCTGTAGACCGTGAAAAGTCTGATTGAGACTGCCTTCTAAAACTGCTTCTAACTCCTGGGGAGCCAAATCATCCGCCTCTGAACTTCCCGACAGCATAGGAGTAGCCTCTCCTGAAAGCAAAGGTTGATCAGATTCAACCCGTATTTGATTAATACGCGCAATCAGTTCCCGTTGCAAATTATTAGCTAAAATTTGCGCCAGTTGCTTGAGCCACACCCGTTGTTTGGCTAGGTCCCGTTCGGATAAAGTTTCTGATTGTTGTGATTGCAACTCCTGATGTTTTCGTTGGAGGCTTTCAATATCAGCGATCAGACGATCTTTATCCTGCTGAAGTCGTAGGACATCCTGTGATAGCCGATCCCTAAAATTCCGGTGGAAAGCCTCCACCTCTTGAATGACTGTATTTAAGACCTCTTCTGGTGGTCTACTGTCATCATTACCGGAGGGTTTCGGTTGATAGTCTTGTTTCCCCATAGCGCGATTAACCTCTGAATCGATCTGAAGCATGAGAGCAAATCTGGCCCTATTATGTTTTTCTCTTTACTCTGCTCTCAGGCTTACTGTCCACTCATTCATTAAAACAGGAAAGGCACAATCGTACACTTAACTTGACAAGAGGACAGACTATTAGGCACTGTTGGGCAGTTATTAGAGATAACGGGGCGCGATCGCCAATTTGGCATCTAACTAGGGTGCGTCAGGTTGAGGTAATTAACGGGAAACCCGAAACCATCAACTACTGACGCAGGTTCTAACTAGCTTGGCATCATTAGATGAGGTCTAAGGTCAAGCATTATGGCTTAACGCCCAATCCTTAGCCCAATTTAGGGTTTGCTTTACGGTTTCCATACTATCTGCCTCGCAGTAAAGGCGCAAGACTGGTTCGGTACCACTAAAGCGGATTAGTAACCAACGGTTATCGGCTAATCGGAACTTGTAACCATCTACAGTCAGACAATCAACTACTTTCACGCCAGCGATTTCTGTCAGAGGGTTATTATCTAACTCAGTGACTAGCTTCTGACGCACATCCATACTAGCTAAGGGTAAATCAATGCGATCGTAAGCTGAACTGAAGTTTACCTGCTGCTGTAGACGGTGATAAGTTTGGCTCAGGTCTTCCCCTGACTCTACGACGGATTCTAGGACATAAAGGGCTGACAGGAGTGCATCCCGTTCGGGGATATGATTGCCATAACCAATGCCTCCGGACTCTTCACCGCCAATTAGTACGGCATTGGATAACATCCGATCAGCAATATATTTATAGCCAATGGGGGTTTCGTACAATGGCAGGTTAAACATTTCTACTATCCGAGGAATTAGGTCAGAACCACTCACGGTTTTGATTACTTCCCCAGTAAATCCCCGTCTGGTTGATAGGTGTTCTAGCAGAATCGGAATTAGAACCTGAGAACTGAGGAAATTTCCCTGGCCGTCTACTGCTGCAATGCGATCGCTATCTCCATCAAAAACTAGCCCGACTGTGACTCCATTAGCTTTGGGGGCATGGCTTTTAATCTGTCGGAACAGTTCGGACAAATAGCGGGGTAAAGGTTCCGGTGCGCCGCCGCCAAACAGCGGGTCGCGATCGCTATTAATTTCCTGTACACCATCGCCAATCAGTCGCCCCAGTCCTCCGGCTGCCGCACCGTGCATCACATCAGCAAACACGGTCAACTTTCCAGAAGCGATCGCCTCATGAATAGCAGCCATATTGACTTTGGATCTCAAAGTTTCACAATATCCCGGCCAAGGGTCGAAGGATTCCAAACTACCAGGAATCTCGGCATCTGAAAGAGGCTTATCTAAAAGGCTTTCAATCTTTTGGGTGACATCAGGATTCACTGAACCACCAAATCCGCCCTTCACCTTGAGTCCCAAATATTTACCGGGATTATGGCTGGCGGTAATCACGATCGCCCCTAAAGCCTGCTGTTGATAGGCTGCCAGACTAAAAGCGGGAGTTGGTGCATAGCTGCTGCTAAGTTTAACATCAAACCCCGCCTGTTGAATGGCTGCGGCCGCTGCCCCAGCAAACTCTTCCGCCAAAAAACGGCGATCGTAACCAACAATTATAGTTTTATTGCCGGTGTCGGGAAACGTTTGTTGTAGCACCATTGCGGCCAACGGAGCCACCAACCTAACTCGCTCAAAGGTGAAATCATCAGCAATTACGCCTCGCCAGCCATCAGTACCAAATTTAATGGGTTGAGTCATTGGGTTATCCTAGCTAGAAAGCTGCCAAACTATGCACCATCGGGGGTGATTCTATTAAGTGACGTACACCCGCCACCCATGCCAGACTATGGTGCGGGCTTCTCCCACGGCGCGAGTATTACCTCTGTTTAGCCGATTCGAGCCTCTTATAGTGAGGAATACGCCGAGCGGGGCGGGTTTATTAATATCCTGGTGGGGTCCGAGAATTTACTGCGGAACCCGGAGGGCGGGTTTATTAATATCCTGGTGGGGTCCGAGAATTTACTGCGGAACCCGGAGGGCGGGTTTATTAATATCCTGGTGAGGTCCGAGAATTTACTGCGGAACCCGGAGGGCGGGTTTATTAATATCCTGGTGAGGTCCGAGAATTTACTGCGGAACCCGCCCCTACCATTATTGTTCTGGATTCGGGAGATTTGTCTGTGAAAACCGCCCCCCATTCCCAGACAGACTGTGAGGGCGGGTTCCTTTCCTACGCGCGACTCTATTTCCACCCCCGTTACTCGTGAACCCTCCCCTACTTGAGGTCAGGCTGGAGTATTAAATCAGTTAAAAGGAAGGTTGGTGACGGATGAGATTCAAAAATTCTTCCCTGGTCTTCTGATCATCTTGGAAGACACCAATCATGGCACTGGTAACTGTCCAAGAACCTGGTTTCTGCACCCCTCTCATTGCCATACACATATGGCTTGCTTCCATCACCACCGCTACCCCTTGGGGTTCTAGGACGCTTTGGATAGCTTCGGCTACTTGTCGGGTCAGACGTTCCTGCACCTGAAGGCGACGGGAATACATCTCTACCACACGAGCCAGTTTGCTTAATCCAATTACCTTTTGGTTGGGAATATAAGCCACATGGGCTTTACCCATGAAGGGTAGCATATGATGTTCACACAAGCTAAAGAAATTAATATCCCTGACTAAAACCATCTCTTCATGTCCTTCGTCAAAGATGGCATCATTTACCAGTTCTTCCAGGGATTGACTGTAGCCGTTGGTCAGAAATCGCATGGCTTCGGCGACTCTTTTCGGGGTTTTTAGCAGTCCTTCCCTTTCTGGGTCTTCCCCTACCCCTAACAAAATAGTTTCTACAGCACCCATCATTTCTTCCTGAGTAACTTCCCTCCTGCCCAGGTTTTGAGGGCTGGCGTGCCAAGAAGAACTCCGATCCGGACGGGTGGCAATGCGACTCTGGTTATCTACATTTTTCATGCCATTGGGATTAGATGTATCGGCAGAATTAAAACTGTTTGACGATGCGATGGTCATAATAAATTGAAAACAATTCAGAACAAAGTGAAATGGTTAACAGATAACAGAATTACACATTTAGAACGTACCGATATTGGGCATTAAAATCAGTTCATCAATGGTAGCTTCTGGCGGCAGTTGCACTGTGTGTACAACTGATTTAGCAACGGTTGACGGGGTTAACATCAAACTGCGATCGAAATCAGCTTCCACAGTTTCTGTATCCCATAAACCAGTATTTACAGACCCAGGACATAATGCGGTCACTCTGATTCCATAGGGTCGCTCTTCGATCGCTAGGGCTTTTGATAGCGCCATTAATCCGAATTTGCTCACACAATAAGCACCCCAATTGGGGAAGACTTGCTTACCACCAATGGAAACAATATTGACTATGGTTCCGTCACCTTTTTCTCGCATTCCTGGTAATACACCTTTAATACATTCAAAAACACTGGTCAAATTTAAATCTATAATCTTTTGCCAGTCTTCTAAAGGTGTATTAGCCAAGGATTCTGTATAGCCCATGCCTGCATTATTCACTAGAATATTGAAGGGGCCAAAGGCTGCGGAAATGGTGGCAATTTGCGCGTGAACTTGGTCGGTTTTGGATAGGTCTAAGGCGTAGGCTTTCGCTTCTACTCCCGCTTTTCTGGCTTCTTCGGCTACGACCTCTAATGCTTCTAGCGATCGACTCACTAACGCGACATGAATGCCAATATCTGCAAAGGCTAGGGCAATTTCCTTGCCAATGCCACTACTGGCCCCTGTGATTAGCGCTCGTCGTTCTGGGGGTGAACTCATTTACGGTTTGGATGAGGTTTGCTTGGTTTTAACTGATTTAACAACTGCTGCAATTGCTGATTGTGAGATAATTGTTAAAATTTGTTACTCAGACATTATATCTCTCATAAATACAATCGCGCAAAATTTTGACCAAAAATACCTGAAATGCCTCCCTGACTTATGCCGGAACTATCTCCGAAAATACCCCGATCTGGCGGAATTTCTGATAGCGCATTTCTCGGCGCTGCTCAGGGGTTAAAGACATTAATTCACCCAAAGTCCTTACCAGACATTGCTTGAGCTTTTCAGCGGCCTGTAGGGGGTTGCTGTGCGCTCCCCCATCGGGTTCTGGTACAATCTGATCGATAATCCCTAATTCTTTGAGATCTGGGGCAGTAATTTTGAGAGCCTGAGCGGCTTGGGGCGCTTGGCCTGCATCTTTCCAAAGGATGGCAGCACAAGCCTCTGGGGTGGCTACTGTATACACAGAATGCTCGAGCATTAATAGCTGTTCCCCTACTCCTATACCTAAAGCTCCCCCTGACCCTCCTTCACCGATCACTGTGCAAATAATCGGAACATCTAGGCTAAACATTTCTCTTAAATTATAGGCGATCGCCTCCCCTTGACCTAATTTTTCCGCATCTACCCCAGCCCAGGCTCCGGGAGTATCGATAAAGGTTAAAATTGGCATACCAAAGCGGTTGGCGTGTTCCATCAGTCGCATCGCCTTCCGGTAACCTCCCGGGGCGGCCATGCCGAAATTCCGAGCCACATTATCTTTAGTGTCTCTACCCTTTTGATGGCCTAGCATTACTACCGCTTGATTCGCTAAACGCCCTACTCCCCCCACTAACGCCGGATCATCATACCCTCGGCGATCGCCATGTACTTCCATCCACTCATCACTCATCGCTTGGATATAATCTAAGGTGCTGGGGCGACGTGGATGCCTCGCTAGTTGCAGACGCTGCGACGGTGACAGGCTACTAAATATTTCCTGTCTCAGTTGGGTCGCCCTGCTTTCTAACTGCCGAATTTGATCAGAAACATCAACCCCATTTTCCTCCGCCAGTTGGCGAATTTGATCAATACGAGCCTCCAGTTCGGCTAGGGGCTTTTCAAAATCTAGTAAAATTGGTTTGCGGTTGGGTGTGGCCACGCCTCAATTAACCTTTAGTAGCGAGTAAGTACAATCTTTTGGTGATTTACCTGGGGCTGAGGTGGGGGTGAGTTTCCCACTTCCCCCTACAGCCCAGGCTTCCTGTTTCATCCGCCGTTGTCAACCTTGGACCAGCCAATTTTGGGTCAATCACAGCGTCTAGCTTTTTTACAAAAGTTCGCCCACCACGGCTACTATTTTGCTCCGATTGCCCCTAATTATACCACCAATTGGTATCAGGCTGTCTCGCTCATATCTTTTTGGCGCTCTCGCCTCAGAATTGCTATTCTACATCGGTTTTCTGGGCATTTTCTCCGGCGCAATTCTCACATAAACCATGCACTGTCACTTCGTAACTTTCCGCCACTAAACCTGACCCTAATTGGCTCAGATCTACTTGCGAGAGTTTTTCCCAAGCAATATCTGCGATCGCTTTACACTGGCGACACTGAAAATGGTGATGCGGCGCTACATTTCCATCATACCTGGCTACCCCCTGCTCCAGCAACACTTCCCGCACTAACCCCACTTCCTTTAGTAGTTGCACAGAAGTATAAACTGTCGCCTGAGAAGATACCGGAAAATCCTTATTTAAATCTGTCAGCAGTTGTTCCGCCGTGGGATGGTCAGCACGAGACAACAGATTAGCATAGATCGCAAAACGCTGAGGAGTTACCTTTAAACCCTTCCCCTTCAGCCGTTTGACAATTTCTGTTCGCTCTAGTCCACTCTCCATCTCAGATCGCTGTTTGTTTGATTTTGGCTACTCATGTCCCCATTATATCTATTTCTAGTCCAGAGTCAACTTGAAATCAGACTCATTCTTAAAATAGTTATAAATACTCATTTACAAATCAACAAATCAGAATTATTCTTAGTTAAGAACATTTTTAGTAAATTTCCTCAACAAACTATGGTTATCGAAAAAGTACCCGACGTTGTATTCAAAACCCGCGTTCGTGACGAGTCCGTAGGTGGCCCTAACCCCTTCCGTTGGCAAGACAGAACCACCCAAGAAATTTTTGGCGGTAAGCGAGTTGTCGTCTTTTCCCTACCTGGTGCTTTTACCCCTACTTGTTCCTCCACACACCTACCCCGCTATGAGGAACTCTACGATGAGATCAAAGCTCAAGGAATTGATGAGATTGTCTGCGTTTCTGTTAATGACGCTTTTGTAATGTTCCAATGGGGTAAACAACAAGGCGCTGAAAAAGTCTTCTTACTCCCTGATGGTAATGGCGAATTTACCCGCAAAATGGGGATGTTGGTTGATAAGTCTAACCTCGGTTTTGGGATGCGTTCTTGGCGCTATTCTATGGTCGTTAACGATGGCAAAATTGAGAAAATCTTTGTGGAACCAGACTTCGGCGATAACTGCCCCACAGACCCCTTTGAAGTCTCTGATGCTGATACCATGTTGGCTTATCTGAAAGGTTAATCCCTCCAACGCCCCCCTCATTATCAGGGGGGTTTCTCGATATTTCCCCTTGACATTTTTGGGGATTTTAGCTAATATAGTAGCGTGGGAAAATGTGGGCGCATATATAACGTCTATATTAATCCCCCCCAGTCCTTGGCAGTCTGGGGAGAAAACTCCCGAAGTTTCTATCAGTCAGCACCCCCGGCTGAAGCACAGGGGCTTCGTGCCCCCCTTTCAGGTAGCTGACCAGCTATAGCCTTAACTGGCTACGTTCAGAGCAAGAGTTAAAGTTCCTACCCTGGAATGCGTGCTAGTTCCAGGCCCTAGAACCGAATCGTTAAACATCTCTAAGGGGTTAAGGACGTGCGATTTGGATAGTACCGACTCTGAACATTGGCGTTCGCGCAGCGTGCGCGTTAGCGCAAGCGCAAACATTACCCCGCAAGGGAGTCGGAGCCAACCATAGCTCCATGGAGGGGCAACCATACCCCTCCACCCCGCAAGGGGGTGCTGGCGGCTAAAGCCGCTTGAGTCGGTTTTCCTCTCCGCGATAAATCACGGAGCTTCCAACCCTCCCAGGAGTTTTACGTGAATTATAGGCGCTGTTGCAATTGATTTTTCGATCGCACCGCCGGGGGGAAACCGGGTTGAATTTTCAGAGCTTCATCATAAGCATCGATCGCCTCGTTATATCGGCCCATTCTTTCCAAAACTAAACCCCTATTCACCAAAATCAAGGGATCTTGGGGTTGAATTTCCTGGGCTTTATCGAAGGCATTGAGCGACTCGTTATAGCGCCCTTGATGACTAAAAGCGATCGCCCTACCCACTAATGATTGATGGTCATTAGGATTAATATTCAAAGCCCGGTCGAAAGACTCCAGAGCCGCATTAATCTTGGAATTAGCCATTGACGTATTTCCTTCAGCCCTTAGCGCCTGACTCCACTGGCTGAGAGCAAACCCCCGATCTCGTAGAGCCGGGACAAAGGAAGGCCGCAACTCAATCGCTCGGTCATAGGCGGCGATCGCCCCTTCAAAATCTCCCCGACCACCAGCCAGGATAGAGCCTCGATTATGCCAAGCTAGATGAGACTCTGGCTGAACTTCAATAGCGCGATCTGATATGGTCACCGCCTCTTCAGTACGTCCCAGGGGAGAAAACAAGACATTGCCCTTTTGTAGTAAGGCTTGAAAGTGCTGTGGGTTAATTTCCAAAGCCTTCTGATAGGACTCTAAAGCCTGTTCATGGCGGCCCAACTTACTCAGTACAGAACCGCGTTCCACCCAAATTTCGGCTCGTCGAGGTTGTTCTCTCAAAATATCATCATAGGTAGCCAGTGCTTCCGAATACACCTGCGCCGCCTCAGCCATTTTCCCCTGATATTCCAGAGCGATCGCCTTACTTTGCCAAACACTAGGAGCAGATGGTCTAATAGTCTTCGCCTGATCAAAAGCCGACACCGCCTCATCGTATCGCTGCAAACCAATTAAAGCAATACCCTTACCATGCCAAGCCCTGGCATTATTAGGATCAATAGCGATCGCCTGTTCATGAGCATCTAAAGCCTTCTGGGGTTCTCCCATTTGGTAAAGTAATGTTCCCTTACTCGTCAGCACATCAGAGTTTTCCGGGTCTAGTTCCAGAGCTTTTTGATAATCTACCAAAGCGCGATCGTGCCTTCCCAATTCCGCCAAAGCATCGGCTTGACCCGCCCAAGCAGTCGCATGATTAGGTTGAATTTCAGTAGCGCGAACAAACATATTGCGAGCATCTTCGGTGTTACCATCGTTTAACAGTTGATTACCCCGTCGCACATAGTAAGCAGGTCTAAAAGTCGGCACTACTAGCTCAAACAATCCCAAAAACACCCCACACCCAGCCAAAGCCGCCCCGACATACCATCCTTTTACCGATAACCCTTTGGAAACCTTTGTCGGACTGGACTTAACCAGAGTTGGCAACTGCGCCACACCCGGACTAACTGAGGGTGCAATAGTTGGAGGTAAATTATTTGCCCCTCCAGTCCCCGTCATGGTTTGTTGTCTGGTTTCTTCCCCATAAATATTTCCCCCAGTGGCGGGGGGGCGCACTTGAGTCGCGGCGACTACTCCCCCGGCATTGGTGAGCATAGTTGGGTCATTTACCACCTGTCTAAGCCGTTGCACGTCAGCCAAAACCTCTCCGGCGGACTGATAGCGATCGACCAGATGAGATGCCACCATCCGGTCTAAAATAGCACAGAGTCCGTCACTAACACAGGCTTTCGGCTTCCAGATTGATTCTCCCGTCTGATCTCGTTCTAATTGGTGAGGGTGAATACCTGTTAAAGCCCTAATTGCGGTCATTCCCACCGCATACAAATCACTACTAAAATGGGGTTTCCCCTGAAGTTGCTCTGGTGGCGAATAGCCGTATGTACTAATAGCAACGGTCAAATTAGAATCACTACCCCCGGCTGCTTTCTGAATTTGTTTAACCGCCCCAAAGTCAATCAGCATCAACTTTTGATCCGCATGGCGTCGCATAATATTAGAGGGCTTAATATCCCGATGGATCACGTTTTGCTGATGGACATAATCCAAAATTGACAGAATATCCTCCAAAAAGTCAATTACCTGAGCTTCTGTCCAATGGCTGCCAGGGGGTAGTTCTTCTGTTAGGGGTTCCCCCCTTACTAACTCCTGTACCAGATAAAATTCCTGGTCTTCTTCAAAGTAAGCATACAATGTCGGGATTTGAGGATGGCGCGAACCTAAGCTATGCAATACTTGAGCCTCGCTGTTGAATAGCCTTCTAGCTGTTTGCAGGGTTGCTGGATCAGTAATTTGAGGTTTGAGTTGCTTAACGATACATTCTGGGTTTCCAGGCAACTGACTATCCTCGGCCAGATAGGTCTGGCCAAATGCTCCTCCTCCAATCCTTTGTAGTAATTTGTAGCGCCCACCAATAACTTTAGGAAGCATTCAGTTTAGCCTCAAGAAAATTTCAGATTTTGGCACATTGTAGGGGCAGGTCGGTACTTTTCTCGCTATACTATGGCATTGATAGCCATTATAGCAGGTTAAACTAGCCCTGAAAACCACCTTGGTTCCCTAAATTTATCCCCAAAACATTGTGATATGCTCAAAAAAGCGACTTTATTAGAAGCCATTGCCGGGAAAAATCGAGGTTTACTGGCTACAGAGAGCGACAAAACTGCTATTCTCTCTGCGATCGCTCAATTGGAAGATTATAATCCCACCCCTCGACCTGTAGAAGCACTTGAGTTATTAGATGGCAATTGGCGACTACTTTACACCAACAGCCAAGAACTCTTGGGGATTGACCGCTTTCCGTTTTATAATTTGGGGCAGATTTATCAATGTATTCGCGCCCGCAATGGCAAAATTTACAACATTGCTGAAATTGTCGGCATCCCCTATTTGGAAGGCATGGTTAGTGTGGCTGCCCGGTTTGAAGCGGTTTCTCAAAAGCGATTTCAGGTCAAATTTAACCGTTTTGTTATCGGCTTACAGCGTCTCATATCCTATCAATACCCTAACCAGTTTATTGATGAAATTGAATCTGATAAAAAGTTCTTGGCTGTAGATTTTACCCTCCAAGAACAGCAACAACAAGGATGGTTAGATATTACTTATTTAGACGAAGATATGCGGATTGGCAGAGGCAATGTTGGTAGTGTGTTTGTCCTCACCAAAGTTAAATGATACCCATAGCCCTACCCTAGGGATTATTATAATTGATGGTTGGGTGGGTTATTTTATGCAAAATTAAATTGATTTATAGGAGGTTGTAATAATCAATTATTGAGACTATTTAATTGCTAGGGTTTCTCCAGTGGTGACAACTGCACCAGTGATAACTTTAGCAATGACTCCAGTTTGAGCGTGTCCGAATTTGGCGGAGAGTTGAGAGAGGAGAGAGATATCACGATCGCCTGTATCTGGGTTAACATCAATATTCAGACAGCGACCAATAGGCGCGGTGACTTCCACCAAAGCTGATCCCAATTTTAGGCGATTTCCTACCCAGTTAAATTCCGACCAAGCGGGAATATTATCAACTATAAAATTCGCTCTAAAACGGCGCGGATCAATGTAATTAACCCCGACTTTTTCAGCAATATCATCGAGGGTAGCCTGAGAAATAATAGAAATCTGTCCTTGGTGACGGTCTTGATAGCGAGTGTCCCCGGTAGTGGTTCCCACCAAACGCACAGGACTATATTGGGGATGTCTAGCAGAGGTACTAGGGGTGAGAGAGTGTAGATATTCACTGAAAAAAGCACTAATGCGATCGCGTCCGGTTTCAGTCCCTAAATTAGCCGCAGCCAACAATTCGCCATTTTTGGTAATTTCTAAGGTCTGACTGGTAGTATCATAAGCACAATTGAGACTAGCTAACTGTCCCCAATCATTTTGAACAGCAAAATGCTTTTTTGATAGCCAGGGAGTCAGGGGTTGCGCGTCTCCCATATCTGTAAACATCAAAGCAAATGCGCGATCGCCAAGAATGCCAAAGTTTTCTACCAATTGGACGCGATCGCATACTTGCGCGGTCAAACCCTTAACAGGATGTACAAATATTGTGTTAATCTTCATCGGCTATCCAACTCCATCAGACCATATATCAAACCATATCAGATACCCACCCCATGAAAACCTTAAATAAATCCCCCCATTGGCTAGTTATAGCGATCGTCTTTCTTGGTGTGGTAGCCATCTCTACGGGGTCAATTTTTGTGCGTTTAGCCATTGATGCAGCGGGGCTGCGGGGGGTAGGGTTTAGCTTGCTAATATCCGCCTCCCGGCTATCTATTGCGGCTTTATTGCTGACCCCTACCTGGGGGAGAGTTTCCTGGCGCACCTATAAACGAGAGGCGATATTCTACGCCATTGGCGCTGGAATATGTTTAGCCACCCATTTTTCTGTCTGGATAACTTCCCTATCTTATACATCGATTGCGGCATCAACTACTATTGTAACTACCAGTTCTATTTGGGTAGCGGTGTTATCTTGGCTATGGTGGCACGAAAGACCTGGGAAAGCGACCATATTAGGAATGACGATCGCTCTGAGTGGAGGTATGATCATCGGTTTAGCAGATGCTAAATTATCCACAGTGGCTAGTAATCCGATCGCCGGGAATATTTTAGCCCTAATGGGTGCGATCACCGCCGCCCTTTATCTGATGTTAGGAAGAGAAGCACAACAGCGGGGACTATCCCTCAGTGCATATATAGCGATCGCCTATACTGTAGGAGCGATGATTTTGCTACCCCTACCCCTACTATGGGGAGTTAACTATACTGGTCATTCTGCCACAGTCTATTTTTATCTAATCCTGATGGGATTAGTCCCCCAACTAATTGGCCACACCAGCTTTAATTGGGCGGTTAACCGTACTTCCCCCACCTTAGTCACACTGGCGATTTTACTAGAACCTGTGGCGGCGAGTTTTTTGGGCTATCTGCTATTTGCAGAAGTTCCCTCAAGGCGATTAATATTAGGAGCCATAGTCATTCTAACGGGGGTGGCGATCGCTACGCGCGGCAACAATGCCTCTAAAACTCAATCTAACCCACAGGAAACGGCAACCCCCTAACACCTTGTCAGAAGGGACTAGCTGCAATTATGGCTAAATCAAGGTTAAGGAACACACTACTATCGCGAAAAGGGATTAGACTATCCTAGGACTGGTATAACTATGGTGATTGGCGATCGCATAATAGCCGGAACCAGATCAACGATTAGGGCTAAAATTGGAAGGTCGGGAAATGAACTTAACCACTGTTGGGAATGGAAAATATCGAATTGATAGCATTTTAGGTCAGGGGGATTTCTGCATTACCTACAGAGGGACTAATCAGGTAACAGGTCAAATCGTTGCCATTAGAACCCTTGACCTCAACCTGAACGATGATCAAGATATCCCACAACTGCGACATCAATTTATAGCGATCGCTAAACGTTGGAGTCGCTGTCAGCATCCTAATTTAGTCGGGGTTATAGACTTATTTGATGAACAGGGCTTTCCATTTTTAGTTATGACCTATACTCCCGGTCAATCTCTACAAGACTACCTAAAAACTCAGCCCCCCCTACCCGTCCCACAGGCTATTCACTACATTCGCCAAATCGCATTAGCCCTACAAGCAATTCATCAACAAGGACTCATTCACTGTAACCTGCAACCTGCTTGCATTATTAAGCCGATCGGGACTAATTCCTTGATACTTAGTGGTTTGGGAGTCGGTAGTCATCTCAAACCTGATCAACTCAACCGTTATATTTATAACCGTCCCCTCTCCGGTGGATATGCAGCCCTTGAACAATATCTTCCCAATGAACAACCTAGCCAAGCCACAGACATCTATGCACTCTCAGCCCTACTGTACTATCTGTTAACAGGGGAAACCCCCCTAGAAGCGCCCCTATGTGCGAACCAACTCACAGAAGAATTAATCGGAGTGGAAAAACCATCGGTGGGGAAATTGCACCCAGACTTAAACCCAGAAGTGGAAGAAGCTGTGCGCTGGGGATTAGAGATCCAAGCCTCAAATCGTCCCTCTAATATCTCGGAATGGTTGAATATCCTCCCTACCCCGGAAAAAGCCCTAATTATCAGGGAAACTGTGATCAAAATCCCCTACCACAACCATAATCGAGAAACAGAAACCGGCACCCCTAATGATAATTCTGCCACCCCGGCCGGGTATGATCGGCAACAATCTACTACCAAACAGATTAGGCGATCGCCTGTTCCCCAATGGGGGCTGTTGCTAGTATTTTTCCTCACCTCTATGATATCCGGTTGGTTAGGGTTTGCCATTACCCGCAGCTATAGTCAAAAATTAGCGACCCGACCCAGCAACAGCCATTTGAAATCTGAAAAAGAGCTAGGCTTGGTCATAGATCCCAATTCCCCTATCTTTGAAACACCCGCCCTAGTGGGAGAAAATCAGGGCCTGCCTGGTCCTGCTAATGACCTGGAAATATTAGGCGATGGTAGTACCAATCTGGCAGAATTGCTCAAAGATGTGGCTTTTTCAGAAACTCAGGATAATCACCAAGACCTCTATAATAGTTCTGGAGCCATTACCAGTACGGATGATTATGCTGATCAAGCCTTTCCTGAGTCCCCGACTTCATCCTATTGGCAGAATTACCCAGCCCTGGAACCTTCACCAACTCAAAACTCTCGCGATGATCATACCCACAACGAGCCGACAGAACATTATGGCGATCGCATACCTGCTAGAGGTTCCCACGAGACGACTATTGAGGATTTTCGACCCTCTTATCCCCTAGAGTTACCAGAGTTAGCACCAGTTAACCCTGACATTCTCCACAACTCACCTCTCGATCAGGATTTACCTACCACTTTACCTCAACGGCAGATTGAGGATGATTATGATCAATGGTTGAATAATGAACCGCGATCAAGCGATCGTATACTTGAGGACGAGAACCCAAAACGTTGGGATGAGTTTTTACCCCCAAGACCAAGCCAACCCGATTGGGAATTATCCCAGTTTTTCACTTCCAGACCACAGGGATAATCAACTTCCACATCAAAAAGCGCGTGCATCTGAGAGGAAGCGCGTTATAATTTGTTACGGAACTTAGCAAAACTTTTATATGAGTAAGCCATCTGTTCATTCTTTCTTTGTGGGCCGGGCCTTAGCAGAAGGACTCTATGAACAAATTGAAAACATCTTGTCCAATGGCCTGAGTGAATTAGGCAAATTTGATGCCGAACAACGGGAGAAACTCCGTGATTTTACCAATCAGGTCATCCAGAAGGCTGATTCTGAGGCGGAAAAACAGGGTATCAATCAAATGGCAGACAATAGTGGCTTTGGTTCCGAATCAGTTGATTTACAGGAAACTATCGACGACCTCCGGGCGGAAATTGCCCAAATGCGATCGGAACTACAGCGTTACCGTAACCAAGCCTAAGTGCAGACCACTGCCATACATCCTGTCATACATCCTTAATTAAACCCATTGATTAGCTGGAAACGCAATTTTGGAAACGCGAGTGTCTGTTCCCCTTGATGAGTCAAATCATCCCTACCGGAACCATGAAAATATCCCACCTAACCCAGTGGCTTCAGCCACTCCCAAACCCTATGGTCAAAAATCCTACCGTTGGAACCGTAAACATTATTCCCGTCAACGGCGATTTATTGACATTTGGACCTTTGTTCTCCTATGGCTAGGGTGGCTGTGGAGAGATGGTAAACAATGGAGTTACATAGGTGGTTACACCGAAGAAAAAAAACTGGTCAGAAAGAGACAGCAGGCTATCTGGGTCAGGGAAAGCCTCCTAGACCTAGGACCAACCTTTATCAAATTAGGTCAACTGTTCTCCACCCGTGCTGACCTATTCCCCGGTGAATATGTCGAGGAACTTTCTAAACTACAGGATCGCGTCCCCGCTTTTCCCTATGAACAATGTCGGGAAATCATCGACCAAGATTTTGGTAAATCCGTTGAGCAACTATTTCGCAACTTTGACCCGGTTCCCCTAGCTGCCGCTAGTTTAGGCCAAGTCCACAAGGCTCAACTCTACTCCGGTGCTGATGTGGTGGTCAAAGTCCAACGACCTGGACTTAAACAGCTATTTGAGGTCGATCTAGCTATTCTTAAAGGTATTGCTCGCTATTTCCAAAATCATCCTAAATGGGGTCGAGGTCGCGACTGGCTGGGAATTTATGACGAATGTTGCCGAATTCTCTGGGAGGAAATAGACTATCTTAATGAGGGCCGCAATGCGGATACCTTCCGGCGTAATTTCCGCCATTGTGATTGGGTTCAGGTTCCCCGGGTTTGCTGGCAATTTTCATCCCCACGGGTCTTGACTTTGGAGTATCTTCCAGGAATTAAAATTAGTAACTATGAAGCCTTGGAAGCATCGGGTTTGGACCGGAAACAACTGGCTCAAATGGGGGCTAAAGCCTATTTACAACAACTCCTTAATGATGGCTTTTTCCATGCTGACCCTCATCCGGGTAATATTGCCGTTAGTCCCCAGGGACAGCTAATCTTTTATGATTTCGGTATGATGGGGCGGATTACTTCTAATCTGCGGGAAAAGCTGATGGAAACACTATTTGGCATTGCTAATAAGGATGCCGATCGCGTCGTGAAATCCCTCATTGAAGTGGGCGCTTTGGCTCCTACCGGAGATATGAGCCCCGTGCGACGCTCCATCCAGTATATGCTAGATAATTTCATGGATCAACCCTTTGAGGAGCAATCCATTGCAGCTATTAGTGATGATCTCTATGAGATCGCCTATGACCAACCCTTCCGCTTCCCGGCTACATTTACTTTTGTGATGCGTGCCTTTTCTACCCTCGAAGGGGTCGGTAAAGGCTTAGACCCGGAATTTAATTTTATGGAGGTGGCACAACCCTTTGCCATACAACTTATGTCTAATGGAAATGGCTCCCAAACAACTAATAGTATCATAAATGAAATCGGTCGTCAAGCAGCTCAGGTCAGTTCCACGGCTTTGGGTTTACCGAGTCGCATTGAACAAACCCTTGATAAACTAGAACAAGGAGATTTGCGAATGCGGGTGCGGGCGACGGAAACCGATCGCCTCCTGCGCCGGGTCAGTAACGTGCAAATGGGGACTAACTACGCTTTGTTAGTGGGGGCATTTACTTTATCGGCAACACTACTGTTTATTAGTGATCAAGTGTGGTTAGCCCTTGTGATTGCCTTTTTGGCGTTGCTCATGGCAGTTGTTTTGATACGACTGATTAGACAAATCAATCGCTTTGATAGAATGCTGTAGATACAGATATCGCGGGTCGTAAAATGGGCGATGTTGCTCCCCCGGGGTGGCACCAAAGCCCAGTCTGGACATGGGATTCACTCATCAAAAAATGATCATTGATATCCCCACAGACACAAACAACGAAAAAAGCCCAGGGGTCAACCACCCCAAACTAAGGGGTAATCCTCAAGGTTCTAAAAACTTCTAAAAATGTCATAAGAGACATGGGTTATTGATGCCAAAAAACTACCTTTAAATCCTGTGGTAACTATGTCATCTCAAAAAGGGGACTCAACATATTAAAATTTGTCTAGCTAAAAAAACTGATATTATTAAAGGAATTTTAGCTCAGTCCAAGCGTCCCGGAAAAGATGCTACTGCTGTTAACTCAACTTGCTGGTCTATTATGCAACATAGAAATCACTCTCAGCTTCCTCCCCCCATTAATCGGAGTACCGATTTGGTGCTAGTCTGCACGGAGGAAGATTTATGAAACGCTATTTCGCAGGTTTGACTGATACGGGAAAAGTTCGCACTGTCAACCAAGATGCCTATTACATAGACGAGGAAGGACGGTTTTTTATCGTGGCTGATGGTATGGGTGGTCATGCTGGCGGTCAAGAGGCTAGTCAAATTGCCACTCAAACTATTACAGAACATCTTAATGCTCATTGGGATTCTTCGGATCCTTCCCCGGTATTACTCAAAGAAGCCTTTATAGCGGCTAACCGCGCTATCCTTGAAGACCAAATCTCCCATCCTGAACGTTCTGATATGGGGACGACAGCAGTGGTGGCTTTGTTTCGTGACGGGCAGTCCTGGTGCGCTAATGTGGGAGACTCCCGCCTCTATCGCCTACGGGGACATACGTTAACTCAAATTTCGGAAGACCAAACTTGGGTGGCGCAAGCGGTTAAACGTAAGGCTATATCCCCTGATGAGGCGCGGGTACATCCCTGGCGGCACGTTTTGTCTCAGTGTTTGGGACGGGAAGATTTATCTCAAATTGATATTTTTCCCATGGAAATTCAAGCAGGCGATCGCCTATTATTATGCAGCGATGGCTTGACGGAGGAGTTACCAGATTCTGTCATTGCTAATCAGCTTAAATCCATTCGCGCCTGTGAGGCGGCGACTCAGGCTTTGGTTGATGCGGCTATTGATAGGGAAGGGAAAGATAATATCACCGTCATTGTGGTGATGATCAATCAGGACGATTAATTAGGCTTCCATGACTGTTGTTATTGGTCTGATCAGCGGTACTTCTGTGGATGGTATTGATGCAGTTTCAGTTCGTCTGAAAGGATCAACTACAGATCTACAGGTGCAATGTCTAGCTAAGGCTACTTATCCCTATCCGCCTCAACTGCGATCGCAAATTTTAGCCATCTGTGGGGGTGGATCCATTTCTGTGGCTGATTTAGCCACTTTGGATGATGCGATCGCAGGGGAATTTTCCCGGGCGGCTGTGAATATCCAACAACAATCACCACCAGCTGAGTTAATTGGTTCCCACGGTCAAACCGTTTATCACCGACCACCACACCCCGATGCCACTATCCCTTTGGGCTATAGTGTACAACTAGGGCGACCAGAGGCGATCGCTCATCAAACCGGTATCACTACCGTTGGTAATTTTCGCCTCGCTGATATCGCCGCCCAAGGAGAAGGCGCGCCCCTAGTTCCGGCTGTCGATGCCTACCTCCTCCGTCACCCTCACCTCTATCGCTGTATTCAAAATATCGGTGGTATTGGCAATGTTACCGTTTTACCTCCCGCAAATATACCCGAATCACATCCTGTGCGGGGATGGGATACTGGACCTGGTAATGCTTTAATCGATTTAGCCGTCGCATATCTATCTGATGGTCGTCAAAGTTATGATTTAGATGGCGCATGGTCCAGTCGTGGTACTCCCTGCACTCCATTAGTCCAAAAGCTGATGGCAGACCCCTTTTTTCAGACTCCGCCGCCTAAGTCCACCGGACGGGAATTGTTCGGAGTTGAATATCTCCAAAAATACTTACAACAAACTCAAGTCTATAATCTTTCCCCAGCCGATATCCTCGCCACCTTAACCGAAGTTACTGCTGTTTCCATTACCCACAGCTATCGCCATTTTTTGCCCCAATTACCAGATCAAGTCCTCCTATGTGGCGGCGGATGCCATAATCACTATCTCCGAACTCGCCTAGAACAGCTTTTACACCCTATCCCTATTATGACCACCGCCGATGCCGGAGTTGATCCCGATTTTAAAGAAGCGATCGCTTTTGCTGTCCTCGCCTATTGGCGCACCCTCCGCATTCCTGGTAATCTACCCGAAGTTACAGGCGCTAGTCAGTCTGTGCTGTTAGGGAATATTTTTGACCCTCATCGCACCATTGGGCTATAATAACCCCAGTTGTGCAAAATGACATCTGCTCAACAGTTTCCCGACCACTGAGTAACAAATTAGTGCTGTGGCTCACACTTTTTTAATGGAACCTGGTCAGTGGCTGGTGGAAGGAACCTGGCTAGATCGTAATCAAGCGCCTATCAGCGTTCGTGGTAAAACATTAGTTGCATGGCATCAGAGTGAGTGGTTCAGTCTGGTGACTAAGTTGGTGTTTCCAGGAAGCGATCGTGATGACATCATTTTGCAGTATCGAGGACGACTCGACAACAACGAACGTCAGTACACCTTTTTAATGCAGCATAGCGCCTTCGGTAAAGTCGAAGGGGAAGGCTTAATCAGTCCCTCCCTAATTGTCCAACGATTTTGGGTACTTGGGGATGAACGTCAGCGACGCAGTGGTTTGGAAAGTTTCCGCCGCTTTGACAATAATCGATATTATTATTCTAGTGCCATTATGGCTGGTCATCATCTCAATCTCTCCAGCATCATGGAAGCTACCTTAGAACGAAAAACTTAAATCGGTATTTTTTTCATGTATTAATTACCGGGTCGGTGGGGGCGGGTTTATTAATATTGTCGTCGGGAGGCGATGTCCTAGGGGAGGCGCGCCCCTACAATTATTAATTATTAATTATTAATTATTAATTATCAATATCCCATTTTTCTGAAGATTCGGCGGCTTTTGGAGATGACGATCGCTCTAGATCATATAATCCAGTAGGTGGGGAAATCTTGGGTTTTTGAGGTTGGGGCTGTTTGTGACCCCGCCGCCGTTGGGAGGTCTGTTCTTCGCTGGTGTTTTCAGTAATTACCTCATACAAAACCGCCCGTTTTCCGGTTTGGCTTCCCTTACGCAATACCCTTCCTAGACGTTGGATATATTCCCGCTCCGACCCAGTACCTGATAAAATAATTGCGATTTTGGCATCAGGAACATCAACCCCTTCATTCAGAACATGGGAAGCCACGAGGGTTCGATACTCTCCTTGGCGAAATTTATCCAGGATTTGATGACGTTCTTTCACAGGTGTTTGATGGGTGATAGCCGGGATTAAGAAATCTTGAGAAATTCGATAAACCGTAGTATTATCTACTGTAAAAATTAGGGTTCTTTCGGGGTGATTTTGGCTGATAATGTCGGCTAATATCCGTAACTTTCCATCAGTACAAAGGGCGATTTCTTTAGCTTGACGATGGGCTAACATCGCCCGACGACCAGAAGCCGATCGCCCACTGACCATCACAAATTGTTTCCAACCTTCTAAACTACCTAGGCGGATATTTTGGTTTTTGAGAAAATCGTTTCTAACTTTAATTAACTCTTGATAGCGATCGCGTTCAGGTTCCGACAGTTTAACTTTAATCTGCACAATATCATGGTCTGCTAAAGCCACCCCCGCTAATTGTTCCGGTGTGCGATGATAAACCGTAGGACCGATTAAATGGTTTAAATCACTGTGACGACCGTCAGACCTATCTGGGGTCGCCGTTAGTCCTAGACGATAGGGGGCGATCGCATATTCTGCAATGACTCGATAGAAGTCTGTGGGGAGGTGGTGACATTCATCAAACACCAATAAACCATAGCGATTTCCCAGGGTTTCCGCCTGCAAGGTGGCTGAGTCGTATGTGGCGACCAAAATTGATGTTTTATCCCGTGAACCGCCCCCCAACAGCCCAATATCTGCCTCTGGGAAAGCAGCTACTAGGTGGGCATACCACTGGTGCATTAAATCTAGGGTCGGCACCACCACTAGGGTACTACAGGCGATCGCTTCTATAGCCAATTGCGCCAGGTAGGTTTTTCCCGAAGCTGTCGGTAATACCACAACTCCCCTATTCCCGCCATTTTCCCAGGCGCTTAAAGCCTCTTGTTGATGCACATAAGGCGACATTTCTAGGCGGGAAACTAACTTTAAGGGATGGAAGATTTTGGCTTCGTCAAGAAAATCTACTTTTTCCTCTTGTAAACACTTGATCAGAAAAGGGTAAGAAATCGCAGGTACACGAAATTTCTCTACCCGATCATCCCAAACTGCGTAATCAATCCAACCTCTACCTCTGGGGGGAGGATGCAGGGTTAATGTGCCGCGTTCAAAGGTTAATTTAGGTAGGCGAGGCATGAATTATATAGGAAGTAGCTGCTTTGGTTGATTACCATTAACCTGATTCGGGTTATCTTTGAATATCGCGAAATTCACGACCAAAGGGTAATAAAGCCATAGGGATGAGTTTAAAGTGTTGTTTCGCAAAAGGAATCCCAATGATGGTAATTGCCAAAATTAAACCATGCAATAAATGGGATAAGGCGATTTCCCAGCCAAAAAATATTACCCAAACCACGTTAAAAATCATGGTTAACAGATTAGATGAATCCGGGGAAACTACGCTTTCTTTACCAAAAGGGGTCATGGTAGCAAACCCTAGTTTAATGGCTTGGATACCAAAGGGAATGCCGATAATGGTTAAGCAAATAGTGATACCACCAATAATGTAACCTAATCCAGATAAAAAACCTCCGAAAATTAACCAGATGATGTTTCCTAACAAAGTCATAGTTTCAGATTCCTAATTTCCATTTTATTGCCATCCTCTCAGTTGACAGTGAACTAGAGACAGATCCCACATATAATCATTGAGTTTATACTGAGTAGCTGCTTGGGTGATAAAATAACGCGATCGCTCCTGATCACCCGCCGCCTCATAATATAATCCCACATAAAGATGGGCGTAAAATCTACCCTGTTGTCCTAACCAGGTTCCCCTATTGAGCACTTCATCCGGGCTACAATTTCCCTGATATAGGCTGTAAACTTGTCCCATGATTGTCCGAGAATCACCTGAGACAGGCAATAAAGATATTCTAGCTGATTCTACTCCCTGTAATTTAGCCAGACAAAGATATCGCCATACTGTCTCCTCAACATCTTGGTGATTCACAGTCAAATCAATCTCAAACTGATCCGCACCGGCTTGGAACTGTTCCCCATAATAATAGGATAAACCACGCTGCCACAGGTATGGTTTAATCCGGGGGTCTAAGGCTTCGGCTTGGTCGAAGTCCTTAATTGATTCGGCAATTTGACCCAGTTTGAAGTAAACCATCCCCCGGCGAATGTAAGCATCCGGATCACCAGAGCGATCGCTGATTACCTCCTGCCAATGCTTGAGTTGATTTTCCAGTAAAATTTGACGATTCATTCCTACCCTAAAGCACCACTTTTATGGTTAATCCCCTAAACAGATTCCCATACTCCGAGCTGTCTTCACTAGAATATCATTAGTATCAACACCCTTATACTGAGCGATCGCCTCCGCAATGGGTACACTTTCCACATGACGGTTACGCCAAGTTACCATCTGGTCAAACTTGCCATCTGCAATTAAGTCTACTGCTGCTACCCCAAAAGCTGATCCGATTAAACGTTCCACAGAAGAAGGAGTTCCCCCCCTTTGAATATGACCTAAAACTGTCACTCTCGTTTCTGCACCACTAGCCTCGGAAATGCGATCGGCTAAATAATGACCAATACCACCCAGCCTAGATTGACCTAATTGATTAGTGGTCATCACGGTTTCTCCCGCACCAGTCCTAACCGCCTCAGCTACAATCACCAGACAGTAGTTTTTCCCCTGATGCTGCAAATCCTCAATTTTTTGACAAATACTATCCAGACTGTAGGGAATTTCGGGAATCAGAATTACATCCGCACCCCCCGCAATTCCCGCATGGAGAGCAATATGTCCCGCATCCCTTCCCATAACCTCTAAAATCATTACCCGGCTATGGCTGGCGGCGGTGAAGTGCAATCTATCTAAGGCTTCGGTCGCGATATTCACAGCGGTATCAAATCCGATTGATAGATCGGTGCTACCTACATCATTATCTATGGTTTTCGGTACACCAACTAGGTTCAGATTTCCCTGAACTGCTAAACGCCTTAAAATTGCGAGACTGCCATCCCCACCAATGCCAATCAGCGCATCTAATCCTAATTCATGATAACCGTCAATGATTTCTTGGGAGCGATCTTGCACACTACCATCGGCCATCGGAAAAGCAAAGGGATCTCCTTTATTCGTTGTCCCTAGAATTGTCCCCCCTGCTGTCAGAATTGGATCTACTTTTTCTATGGTTAACGGTGTCGCTGATGGCGGACGCAGCATTAAGCCGTGGGTGGCTTGGCGTATCCCCATTACTTCCCAGCCATAAGTCCCCTGGGCTCGATATACCGCCGCCCTAATTACTGCATTTAATCCAGCACAGTCACCACCGCTGGTCAGAATCCCGATGCGCTTAGGTTTTGCCATACTTCTGATTATTCTGATATAGCCTCAAAACAGTTTATCAGTTATTTGCTTTCCCAATTTGATTTTTTAATCAAGTTGCGATCGCCCCAGGTTCATGGGTTGACAGGGCTGCGGAAATTGTTTATAATTACTATTGTAATGCTAAATAATGGAAATATTACCTTTTAACCGAAAAATGTCACTATCTCCATTATCTAATAGTATAGCGTCAACCTCCCCGAAAGTCAACCCACCCCCCCCCAAAAAAAAGGTCGATTTTTTTAACCCTGAAAGTTTGATTTTTTAATCAAGCTGCGATCGCCCCCGGCTCAGGGGTTGACAGGGCTGCGGAAATTGTTTATAATTACTATAGTAATGCTAAATAATCGAAATATTACCTTTTAACCGAAAAATGTCAATATCTCCATTATCTAATAGTATAGCGTCAACCTCCCCGAAAGTCAACCCACCCCCCCCAAAAAAAGGTCGATTTTTTTAACCCTGAAAGTTTGATTTTTTAATCAAGCTGCGATCGCCCCAGGTTCAGGGGTTGACAGGGCTGCGGAAATTGTTTATAATTACTATAGTAATGCTAAATAATCGAAATATTACCTTTTAACCGAAAAATGTCAATATATCCATTATTTAATAGTATAGCGTCAACAGCCCCGAAAGTCAACCCACATCCCAAAAAAGGTCGATTTTTTTAACATTTCTTAACAATTTGATTTTTTAATCAACTCCCCCCGCATAGCTAAACAGGCTGTTCCGTAGGCAGCTTGGGTGTGTGGAGAAGGGAGTACAGGGACTCGGAGATGATGGTGGCGAATAGTAGTCCAGGTGGAATTTTTGGCCCCACCGCCAGCAGTATAGACGCGCTGGAGAGGACTTGCGCCTAGGTTTTGTAAAAGTTGATAACCTTGAGACTCAATACGGGCGATCGCATTTAGTAAGCCATGGAGAAATTCTACATCATTACTGGGGCGAGGTTCAAGACGGGGTAACAAATTGGGGTCATTGATAGGAAAGCGATCGCCCGGTTGCAATAGGGGATAATAATCTAGGAGAGTGGGAGTGTTAGGATTAATCTGGCGGCTGAGGCTTTCCAATTGGCGATCGCTAAAAAAGTGTCGCAATATGGCACCCCCCGTATTAGAAGCGCCGCCAGTCAGCCACAAATCACCAAACCTGTGGCTGTAAATGCCATATTTAGCAACATTGATAGCGGTAGGACTTAACAGCTTTAACACCAGGGTTGAACCTAGGGAAGTGACAGCCTCCCCAGGGGAACTAGCACCGGAGGCTATGAAAGCGGCGATGCTATCTGTAGTTCCGGCTCTAATTATACAATCTGGGCGCAATCGAAAGCGATCGCTTAATTGTCGATTAATAGGGCTAATACAGGTTCCTGGGGTCAGGACTTTTGGCAAAATCGGCGTAAATTTACCCCCCCATTTAATAGCCTCTAACAACCACGACTGATAGCAAAGATTCACCACATCATAGCCGAGTTTGAGACTATTATGATGGTCACTAATACCCAACTTATCATGTAATAAAAATCCTAGCCAGTCTGCTTGATGCAAAAAATATAACTTTCCGGGTGGCGGCGGGGTAAGATTTTCTTGCCACCAGAGTAGTTTGACCAAGCTAGAGGTACTACTCAAAACCGGATTGTCTGGGGGTGCGATCGCTTTTAGTCTCTCCACAATAGCCTGATCACAACTGTGATGATAAGCGAGCGGTGCGGTGACCGGATTCCCCATCTCATCACATAATAACACTGTAGCAGAAGTACCATTAATGGCGATCGATCTAATCTGAGAACATAAATCTTTAGGAATTTGATTGAGTAACTCAAATAACCCATTTTTCCAGAGTTTCGGTGATTCCATAGTCACCAATGATTCCTTCCAGGTACAAACCCCCTCTGCATGAACCCCTCCCAGGGTATCAATCACTACTGAACGAGCCCCAGAAGTACCAAAATCTATACCTAAAAATAGATTCATAATAAATGTCAGTGATTAACAATAAGCAACTCGCAAAGTGGTACAATTATATATTTGTGTCTTCACAATTATATTAAGTTTTGCAAAAAAATCTTGATTTTCATAGTTAACCCTAGACTTTTGCGGGTCAAACAGCTATAAATTAATAACCCGTGGTAGCATCTCGAATTAGATCAACCATTGGTCAACTTTTTTTTCAAATACTGAATTAGGAGATGAAATGGATACAATTGCCTACAATCATCTAGTCTCTAGCTATGAGTCTCCCCAGCAGTTCAACCTCAGCGACAACTTGATTCTGTTTCGGGGTGTTAACTGGAGTAAAGTTTCTACTACCTGCTTAATGCCAATTATCGGTGCAGCCATTGGTTTGTCAATTTTGGGTTCCACCAGCGCCGCCCAAGCCTCCATCTACTATGGTTCCTCTGGCAACCATGTGGTACAATTGCAGAACGCCTTAGCTAATCATGGCTACTTCCGCGCGCGGTCTACCGGCTATTTTGGTTCAATTACCAAGCACTCCGTTAAAGCCTTTCAGCGTGACTATGGGTTGGTAGCAGATGGCATTGTTGGTCCCGCCACAGCTTCCGCTTTGGGACTCCATTGCTACACCTCCTGCTATGTTAAATCTCCTCCCAAACGCCATTATGGCTATCATGCAGCCAGTCACCGCCCCCGTCGTGGTCGTGGCTACCATAAATCCCTGTCCCACGGTGACAGTTGTTCCCGAGTTACTAACTTGCAACATAAACTAGCTTACTACGGTTATTTCCACGCGCGCGCCACCGGATATTTTGGTCCAATTACCACCAAAGCAGTTAAAGCCTTCCAGCGTGACTACGGCTTGAGAGTTGATGGTGTGGCGGGTCCGGCTACCTTGGCGGCTTTGGGAATGTAGGATTTCCTCAAAATTTGGTTTAATTATTATCGACAAGCCTACATCGTTTTGGTGTAGGTTTTATTTGTTGAAGGTGCGAGGTTCTTGTGAAAATATTAGTTGTTGGAAACGGTGGTAGAGAACACGCCTTAGCTTGGACACTCACTCAGTCAGAAACAGTCCAACAGGTTATCTGTACTCCCGGAAATGGCGGGACTGCTACCCTAACCAAATGTCAAAATAGAAATATCCCGGTTGAGGATATCCCGGCTATTGTTGCTTTGGCTAAAGATGAAGCCATTGATTTGGTGGTCGTCGGTCCAGAAGTGCCCCTGGCTTTGGGTATTGCAGATGAACTTACTAAAAATCATATTAAAGTATTTGGACCCGGACGTGAAGGCGCAAAATTAGAAGCGAGTAAGTCCTGGGCTAAAGATTTGATGTTAGCAGCAGGAGTCCCTACCGCCACGGGGGCTGTATTTACTGACCCCCAAGCTGCTAAAGACTATATTACTCAAGTTCCCATTGTTATTAAAGCTGATGGACTCGCGGCGGGAAAAGGGGTTATTGTTGCTACTAGCCTGGAAATGGCTGATTCGGCTATTACCTCCATTTCTCAGGGAGAATTTGGTCAAGATAATTGCCAAATTGTGATCGAGGAGTTTCTACAGGGTCAAGAGGTCTCGGTTTTAGCTATTACTGATGGTAAAACTATTCGCCCCCTAATTCCGGCTCAAGATCATAAACCTATTGGAGAAGGTGACACGGGACCTAATACTGGCGGTATGGGCGCTTATGCGCCTACTCCCCTGGTCTCTGATACGTTAATGGTGAAAATACAACGGGAGGTTCTTGAACCTACTTTACAGGAACTTCAAAACCGGGGAATTGATTATTGTGGTATTATCTATGCGGGATTGATGATTACCCCTGATGGTGATTTAATGGTTCTGGAGTTTAACTGTAGATTTGGAGACCCGGAAACTCAGGCTGTACTCCTCATGTTAGATACTCCCCTAGACCAGATTTTAACAGCTTGTTGCGATCGCCGTCTGGCAGAACTTCCCCCTATTCGTTGGAAACCCGGAGTTTCCCTATGTGTGGTTTTGGCTTCCTGTGGTTATCCGGGAACTTATCCAAAAGGTAAGCTGATTACTGGTATTGACGCAGCATCAGCCTTGGGTGCTAAAGTATTTCATGCCGGAACTCGCCTGGTCGATGGACAAATAATCACCGACGGGGGCAGAGTTTTGGGTGTAACCGCTATCGGTGACACTGTAGAAACTGCTATCACCAATGCTTATCAGGCTGTGGACTGCATTAACTTTGACGGAATGTACTGTCGCCGAGATATTGGTTTTAGACTCCGACAAAGCCAAAATTAATCAATTATGTACAGCCTTAACAAAACTTAACTCCAATTTTTGCTAAACTGTGGTAGAGAATCTGGCGATCGTCTACGCTAGATACTGATAAGCAGTTCCCCAACCCAGAACCGTACAAGATGCTGGCAATTCTCACCAAACTTCCAGAAATTCTCAGAAATTGGTGGTCTGAGTTTACCCTACAAACCCGACTCATGGCGGGAGCTACCCTGGTGGTGTCCCTATTGATGAGCGGTTTAACCTTTTGGGCCGTTAATACCATTCAGCAAGACGCTCGTCTTAATGATACCCGCTATGGTCGAGATTTGGGCTTACTTTTAGCCGCTAATGTCGCCCCCATGATTTCTGAAAATAATCGGGAAGAAGTAGCCCGCTTCTCCCGTCAGTTCTACACCAGCACCTCTAGTGTGCGATATATGCTCTATGCTGACCCCGACGGCGAGATTTTCCTCGGTCTCCCCTTTTCTGATTCCGCAGTCCAGAACTCCCTCACCCTGCGACGACGGATGCAACTACCAGAAAATTTTATCGCCAGTGTCGAAGCTAGGGATTATTCCGCTTTACCTATGGTCCGCCAGCATCTCACCCCTGGGGGTCAAATAACAGATGTATTTGTTCCCCTAATGCACGATGACAAATATCTGGGAATTTTGGCGATCGGTATTAATCCTAATCCCACCGTTGTCGTCTCCTCTAACTTAACTCGTGACGTTACCTTAGCAGTTTTCGTCTCTATCTGGGTTATGGTAATTTTAGGGGCGGTTTTTAATGCCCTAACCATTACTCAGCCGATTAAAGAACTACTAATGGGAGTCAAAAATATAGCTGCTGGTAACTTTAGACAACGCATTGATTTACCCTTTGGCGGTGAATTGGGAGAACTCATATTGAGTTTTAATGAAATGGCAGAACGCCTGGAAAGCTACGACGAACAAAATATCGAAGAGTTGACCGCCGAAAAAGCCAAGCTAGAAACTCTGGTTTCAACTATTGCAGATGGTGCAGTTTTAATAGATGCTGAACTTAATCTAATTCTCGTCAACCCGACCGCGCGTCGCCTCTTTGGGTGGGAACGTCAAAGCGTCATTTCTGAAAACGTTTTAACCTATCTTCCCGCACCAGTATTACAAGAACTATCTCAACCATTACAAAAAATTGCCTCTGGAAACCTAGAAGGAGGAGAATTTCGTTGTTCTCTCACTGAACCAAATAATCGGACTCTCCGCATTCTTCTCACCACAGTTTTACTACATAAATCTCCCGGTGTAGAACCCCTCTGCGCTAGTTGTATCTATGACCACGATAATAGTTGCACCTCCCCCCAAAGACCCCAAGCTAATGAATGTACATTCTACAATCAAGATGCCACCGTCAAAAATCAGGAAAACTATCGGGAAAGTTTAAAAGGCATTGCTATGACCGTTCAGGATATCACCCGAGAAGTCGAACTAAATGACGCTAAAAGCCAGTTTATCAGTAACGTTTCCCATGAGTTGAGAACACCTTTATTTAACATTAAATCTTTTATCGAAACTCTCCACGACTATGGCGATGATTTAAGTGAAGAAGAACGTCGAGAATTTTTAGAAACCGCTAACCATGAAACTGACCGCCTTACCCGTCTAGTTAATGATGTTTTAGATTTATCTCGCCTTGAGTCCTGTCGTATTTATCACATGGAACCTGTTGATATTGCTCATCCTATTGAACAAACCCTACGGACTTATCAACTGAATGCGCGAGATAAGGGAATTGAATTGAGTAAAGAGGTAGAACCTAACCTACCAACTGTTAGAGGTCACTTTGATTTGTTGTTACAAGTCCTTACTAACTTGGTCGGAAATTCCCTCAAATTTACCGAAGCTGGAGGAAAAGTAATAATTCGTGCATATTTATTAGATGATAGCCATCATATCTCCCTGGCTGATAGTCGAGAAGCGGAAGAAATTGAACGGGGAGGTTGGATTATGTCTCCACCACCACCTCGACCTTTAGATAGGCATATTTCCCACAATTCACACCTATATCAGAGAGTGGTACGCATCGAGGTTTCTGATACCGGAAGCGGTATTGCTTTGGAAGACCAAGAATATGTTTTTACTCGCTTCTTTAGAGTCGAAAATCGAGTGCATACATTGGAAGGTACTGGCTTGGGTTTATCTATTGTTAGGAATATTATTGAAAAGCATAATTCTCAGGTACATTTGGTTAGTGAGTTGGGAGTGGGAACTACCTTCTGGTTTGATTTGGCTGTCTACCAGGAAGACCAACAAAATTTGATTCCTGATGTGGTCGCACCAGCTATGGAGTTCCTATCATGAGCTATTATCCCCATGTCTACGCCATCAACCAATATGCACAAAATGTCGATTTTTTCAAGATGTCTATTTTGGGCTTCCTCTCCGTAGCCTAAAATTGGTGCATCGGGATTTTTTTTAATTGCTCAGAGAATAATTATTTTGGCGATAGAATAGGGGTTATAGCCCCTATTTTTACAAATAGACACAGTAACCCCTTGGGTGCGATTTACTCTACCCTACCATAACCCCTATAATCTCGTCAATATTTTGAGAGAAATTATCAATAAAAATGTATTAATTCTTAACAAACTTTATAAAATTAAAACTATTGGCAGCGACACATTAGTAAAACTTAACTTAAATTAGCCCAAATTGCGATGATAAATACACAGGACACTGACTGGTATAATCTCAACCATTACCCAGAGTATAGAATCATCAAGATAATAATGGTAGCCAAAAACATTAGCCCCTTGGCCGGAAAAATCGCCCCAGGTGATATCTTGGAAAATATCGATCGCCTTATTGAGCAATATTATTCAGTGCGTCCAGATCCCAACAATCCTCAACAGCAAGTAAGCTTCGGTACATCTGGACACCGGGGATGTTCGGCTAACGGCACTTTTAACGAAGACCATATCCTAGCAGTTACTCAAGCGACGGTAGAATATCGCCGCCACCAAGGCATTACGGGTCCCCTGTATATGGGTCACGACTCCCACGCTTTATCTGAACCGGCGCAAAAAACCGCCCTAGAAGTTTTAGCAGCCAACCAAGTAGAAACCTACATAGCCACAGAGGAAGGAAATGGCAGATTTACCCCCACCCCGGCGGTTTCCCATGCCATTCTCACCTACAACCGCCAACGTACAGAAGGTTTAGCGGACGGTATTATCGTCACCCCCTCCCATAATCCCCCGTCGGACGGCGGCTTTAAATACAATCCCCCCTCTGGCGGTCCGGCAGGTCCGGAAATCACCAAATGGATTGAACAACGGGCTAATCAAATCCTGGCTGATGGTAATCGCGCGGTAAGTCGCAGCCCTTACAATCAGGCATTATACGCCAGCACCACCCACAGTTTTGACTTCATTACCCCATATATTGCTGACCTGGAAAATATTATCGATATGGCAGCAATTCGGGAATCAGGAATTAAAATAGGTGTTGACCCATTGGGGGGTTCTAATATTGGTTATTGGGAACCTATTGCAGAACGTTATGGGTTAAATTTGACTATAGTCAATCCTACAGTTGACCCGACTTTTGGGTTTATGACTGTAGACTGGGATGGGAAAATTCGCATGGACTGTTCCTCTCCTTATGCTATGGCGAATTTGGTTAAACTCAAAGATGATTATGATATCGCTTTTGGGAATGATACGGACTCAGACCGACATGGTATTGTTACCCCTAGCATGGGATTAATGAACCCTAATCATTTCCTGTCTGTGGCTATTTGGTATTTATTCACTAATCGACAAGGCTGGAGTCCTGAAAGTGCGATCGGGAAAACTTTAGTTAGCAGCAGTTTGATTGACCGGGTAGCTAAGGATATTAATCGCCAACTTTGTGAGGTTCCTGTAGGCTTTAAATGGTTTGTAGATGGCTTGCTAGACGGTTCTTTGGGTTTTGGCGGTGAAGAAAGCGCTGGCGCATCTTTCCTGCGAATGGATGGCACAGTTTGGACTACTGATAAAGATGGGATTATTATGGATTTACTGGCGGCGGAAATTACGGCTAAAACTGGTAAAGACCCTGGTATGCACTATAAAGACATGACTGAACGTTTGGGTCGCGCCTACTATTCCCGTATTGATTCTGCTGCTAATTCTGAACAAAAAGCACGCCTCAGTAAGTTATCTCCAGAAGATGTGAAAGCATCAACTTTGGCGGGTGATCCAATCGTGGCTAAAATGACTAATGCACCGGGAAATAATGCGGCTATAGGTGGTTTAAAAGTTACGACGGAACAAGGTTGGTTTGCTGCACGTCCATCGGGTACAGAAGATGTCTATAAAATCTATGCGGAAAGTTTTAAGGGGGAAGAACATTTGAATCAGATTATTTCGGAAGCACAAAAAATTGTGAGTGACACCTTTTAATAATTAATCAATTTTCCTGAGAAGCTGGGTTTTTAAAAACTTTTTTCCCAATTCTACCCGGCTTCTCAAGTCCTGGTAGTCTGATGATTATCTCAAGTTACTTCGTCACTCCCAGTCTTCCCAGAAATGGCTAACCCTAACACCTGCCAAGGTTGCATCTTTCGGTCAAAAACCCCAACCCTTTCCTCCAATAAGTTGACGGCATAGTTGACCTGGACTCCTAAACTATTCTCGAATTCCAATACTCCCCCACTTCCTTGACACTCATAACCTCGTATAATCCAAGTCTGGTGGTCTAAGTGCGATCGCTTCACAGCCATTAACACAAAATTACTAGCACTAAAACCTAAAAAACTCCGACAGGACTCACCACCAGTTATCCCCACATTAGATAACTCTAAAACCCTCACCTGTAGCGGCTGATTAAACTCATAACCTCGTCGCACAGTTTCCCCCTGTCGCCAATCACCTAAATGGGGGTAAATACCATAACTAAACTCATGAACACCTACATCAGCTTTCGGGTCGGGCCATAAAGAACCCCGTAGCAAACTTAAACCAATTTCATCTGGCTTAAAATCATATCCATACTTACAATCATTTAGCAATGATACACCATAATTACCATCACTCAGACTCCCCCAATTTAAAGCAGGAACTTCCCATTTGGATTTGTCAAAATTTGTCTGGGGTTCGGTCTTTCTCTCCATTACACCACAAGGGATTTCATAACTCAGTAAATCTGCATTTATAGACAATGGAAAATAACCCTTCATTAACACATGATTCTCTCGCCACTCTACTCGACACTCAACCCGTAAAATTGGCGACCATATCGATAAAACATAATCTTGACAAAACCGAGAGTTATTAAATCTCTTGAAAACTCGCAACCTCCCGCGTAGATAACCTTTTTCGACAAACTCAATTGACTCTAGTTGCGGACTATCTAAGGGATACTTATGATAATTGGGGTCAATATTCCAAGCATCCCAATATTGTCCCTGGTCTCGAAACAGTCGCCATTGATGTCCGGGATATGTCAAGACTTCCCGACTATTGACTTTATCAAAAATCTCGATTAAGTCTCCTGTTTCTCCCGACACTTTTACCCGTAAATACTGATTCTCAAATTCCCAATTTTCGGAATTTTTACGATTAGTATTGACATCTAAACGGGAACCTGATATAGTGTAGTAAAGTCGGAAAAGGTGCGCGCATATAAGGTCATTTTTCGGCTCAAACCCTTGATTCATGGGGGTTTCAGGGGATTTAGGCACTAACCAGAAACAGCGATAACCGACTGACGGCACATCAGTTGCAAAAAACAGCAATTCAGACCGACCTGAAACCCGCACCAGTTGGGAATTTAAGGCATTTCCAGTGCTTTCGCAAACATCCCAACTTCCCTGGGGGGGTAATGGGACTTGGACAATTTCGGAACGAGTCCAATTGAGGGGGTTAAAGACGACAATGGGTATAGCTTGAGGTTGTGGGGGGTAAGGGAGAGAAATGGAAGAAGCGATCGCATCTAATGCTCTATTTTCAGCATCTCCAGCGGTTGTCGCGGCTGCCTGCCAACCCCGGTTAGCATCCTCATAGACCTCAGCAATAGCGGACCCTGGGAGGATATCATGAAACTGATTAAACAAAACCCCCTTCCATGCCTCTTCTAAGGTCGCCTGGGGAACTTCAAACCCGGTCACGATAGAAGCGACAGCGGACCACAACTCAGCCCGATAGAGCAACCCTTCGCACAAACGATTCCAACGCTTTTGGTCAGCGTGGGTAGTATAGCAACCTCGATGAAACTCGAGATATAACTCATCATTCCACACTGGAAGATTGGGTAAATCACCCAGCCCATCCAAATAATCGACGGCGGACATAAAACGCAAATCAGGAAACAGAGGGGACGATCGCCAACGACGGATGACCTCCAACATTTCCCGCGTCGGACCGCCGCCATGATCGCCAACTCCTGGCAACCATAAACACTCATTTAAGCCAGTTTGAGACTCCCACTCAATGCCATAGTTTACTAACTTGAGGGGTTCGACATTTTCCCCAATTGGTGCAGACATCAAACTGACAATTTCGGTACCGTTCAAACCTCGCCAGCGAAAACAACCATAGGGAAAGACTGTTGTATCATTCCACCGCAACTTTTGAGTCGCAAAAAAATCAATCCTTCCCAGAGTCAGCAACTGGGGAAGTTGCCAAGAAAAACCAAAACTATCGGGTAGCCAAGCTATACGGGAGACTTCCCCAAACTTCTCAGCGACATAATATTGACCATAGAAAATTTGGCGAACAATTGACTCCCCAGAAACGGTATTTAATTCGGGTTCAACCCATAAACCAGCGGCGACCTCCCAACGCTTCTGGGAAATCCGATTTTGGATTAACTTAAACAAATCGGGTCTATTTTCCTCAAGCCAAGCATATAGCGCGGGGGTAGAATGAGTAAAAATCAACTCAGGAAAATCATCCTGTAAAGCGAGGACGGACTCAAAGGTTTTAATGGCGACCGACCAAGTTTCGGCGACTGACCATAGCCAAGCCAAGTCTAAATGAGCATGACCTAAAAACCTAAACTTAACTAACTTTAAATCCGCACAGGTCTCCCAACACTCTCGCAGACGGAATAACTCGGACATCAATAAATGGCGATCGCCTACAATATCCCAATTTATCCTACTAACGGCTTCCCCTAACTCCTGCCACCTTTGGGGAGAGAGGAGGGGGAAAACTTGTGCGCGACTTGTCAACTCCAACTCATCAATATTTCCCTTCAGCAGATAACTAGAGTAAACCGCCAACTCGTCGCCAATAAAACCCGGATCAATATCTCCAACTTTTCCGGCTTGGTAGACACAACTAGAGGCTACCAAAGCACCTCGATCATGAGGGGGACTTACCAACCTTAAAAAGATCCTAAACTTGGTGGAAGGTAAGACGGACTCGGACAAAACGATCGCTGTCCTACAATCAAATAAATCTCCCGACTGTACCAAACTACCATTAACATAAACTTCAGCCAACTGTGCCCACCAAACCAAACTCAATTTCAAGCATAAACCCTCCAACCTATACCCCCCTAAATTAGCGGGAATATTAACCTCCTGGGCTAACCACAAAACTTTCCCCCCCTCAGACCAAGCTACATGACCCCGATCATTCAAATCCACGAAGGACCAATCACGCCACCCCTGGTTCATTTGTGGGGAAATATCTCCCTCATGAAACCGCCACCGTCTCTGAAGATCGGATCTGGTCATCTCCCGCAATCTGGCGATCGCCTGATTAATCACAACACGACTATCATCAGAACTAGATAAACTCATGTTCAGCCATCAACCACTCAACTAACAAACATCATGACTTATCCTGTTGGCTCTTGCCTATTCCCTGTAAGTTGCTGTACAATGGAAGGCACGAGCTATTAATAACCCCATAAACCATCTCTTAGCATAACTTGAGCCTATATGTCCTCAGCCTACTCCGGTCCCTATAAAAGCCGCCTGTTTAACTTCCTCCTGAGCAACTATCAGCAATTTACTGATGCTTGCGATCGCACTTGGCGCAATATTCGCTACGCGACCAGCGCCACCACCCAAATTTTACTTTATCCGATTTATCTAATTCTCCAAAATACTCCTCTGAGCAACTTTACACTTCCCACCCCCAAAGTCTCACCATCATTACCCTCCGCAGAAACCACGGCGAAGGAGAACCCCCAACCACAACCATCATCTTACCCTACTGTACTTTTAGCGATCGACAACACGATCGCAGAAATTGAACCTCAAATCAAACCGGTCGCCACGACGCTTTTCCATAACTTCCACCTATGGATATTTTCGACCCTCAATTATTTACTCAAAGAACCCACCGATAATCTCAACCCCTCTCTAAGGGTATCGGTACCACTTCCAGATCCTTGGAAAACCTCAAAACCACCTTTACCTTTAACCAATTCTCAACCTCAATTTAGATTAAACTCGACTTCCCCCAAGACTCGGACTCCTCAACTTCCCCCCAGTCAAACTCTCCCTAATTTTCCCAAGTTAGAATCACAAATACTGGAACAATTAAACCACCATCAAGGATCACAACTACAACTAGCGACTTCCCCTAACACCTCCCTCACAGAAGGTGGTAGCATAGCCTATTCTCAAAAACGAGAAGTAGAAGCTAAACCATTATGGTTAGAAACACCAGCAGAAGCGATCGGATATGTTAAACATCCCCTACAATCTTTAATTGAATGGTTGGATAGGGTTATAGCGATCGCTGAACAAATTATCATCAAAATAGTTAACTGGTTAAAATCATCCCCACACCTTTCAATTATCCAAAAATTAGCCCCACCTCGCTCCTAATCACCCTTGACACCTACCTCCACATCTGCTTTTATATTAAAAATAGGGCATATTTGGCTATACGCTTGATTCTTTATTCAACACATTACCTCCCAACTCCCACCTTCGACCTGTCAACTCTCGGACTTCCCCCAACTCTCACCCGTCAACTCCCACCCGTCAACTCTCGGACCTGTCAACTCTCGGACTTACCCCACCTCTCACCTGTCAACTCCCACCCGTCAACTCTCGGACTTCCCAACTTTCCAACTTCCCAGCTTTCAAACTTCCCAACTTCCCAACTTCCCAACTTCCCAACTTCCCAACTTTGAAACTCTCCAACTCTCAGACCTGTCAACTCTCGGACCTGTCAACTCTCGGACTTACCCCACCTCTCACCTGTCAACTCCCACCCGTCAACTCTCAGACTTCCCCCAACTCCCACCCGTCAACTCTCGGACTTCCCAACTTTCCAACTTCCCAGCTTTCAAACTTCCCAACTTCCCAACTTTGAAACTCTCCAACTCTCCGACCTGTCAACTCTCGGACTTCCCAACTTTCCAACTTCCCCCAACTCCCACCTCCGACCTGTCAACTCTCGGACTTCCCCCAACTCTCACCCGTCAACTCTCCAACTCTCGGACTTGTCAACTCCCACCCGTCAACTCTCGGACTTCCCAACTTTCCAACTTCCCAGCTTTCAAACTTCCCAACTTTGAAACTCTCCAACTCTCAGACCTGTCAACTCTCGGACCTGTCAACTCTCGGACTTACCCCACCTCTCACCTGTCAACTCCCACCCGTCAACTCTCAGACTTCCCCCAACTCCCACCCGTCAACTCTCGGACTTCCCAACTTTCCAACTTCCCAGCTTTCAAACTTCCCAACTTCCCAACTTTGAAACTCTCCAACTCTCAGACCTGTCAACTCTCGGACTTCCCAACTTTCCAACTTCCCCCAACTCCCACCTCCGACCTGTCAACTCTCGGACTTCCCCCAACTCTCACCCGTCAACTCTCCAACTCTCGGACTTGTCAACTCCCACCCGTCAACTCTCGGACCTGTCAACTCCCACCCGTCAACTCTCGGACTTCCCAACTTTCCAACTTCCCAGCTTTCAAACTTCCCAACTTCCCAACTTCCCAACTTTGAAACTCTCCAACTCTCAGACCTGTCAACTCTCGGACTTCCCAACTTTCCAACTTCCCCCAACTCCCACCTCCGACCTGTCAACTCTCGGACTTCCCCCAACTCCCACCCGTCAACTCTCGGACCTGTCAACTCCCACCCGTCAACTCTCCGACCTGTCAACTCCCACCCGTCAACTCTCGGACTTCCCAACTTTTCAACTTCCCAGCTTTCAAACTTCCCAACTTCCCAACTTTGAAACTCTCCAACTCTCAGACCTGTCAACTCTCGGACCTGTCAACTCTCGGACTTACCCCACCTCTCACCTGTCAACTCCCACCCGTCAACTCTCGGACTTCCCAACTTTCCAACTTCCCAGCTTTCAAACTTCCCAACTTCCCAACTTCCCAACTTCCCAACTTTGAAACTCTCCAACTCTCAGACCTGTCAACTCTCGGACTTCCCAACTTTCCAACTTCCCCCAACTCCCACCTCCGACCTGTCAACTCTCGGACTTCCCCCAACTCTCACCCGTCAACTCTCCAACTCTCGGACCTGTCAACTCTCAGACCTGTCAACTCTCGGACTTCCCAACTTTCCAACTTCCCCCAACTCCCACCTCCGACCTGTCAACTCTCGGACTTCCCCCAACTCCCACCTCCGACCTGTCAACTCTCGGACTTCCCAACTTCCCAACTCTCGGACTTCCCCCAACTCCCACCTCCGACCTGTCAACTCTCGGACTTCCCAACTTCCCAACTCTCGGACTTCCCCCAACTCCCACCTCCGACCTGTCAACTCTCGGACTTTCCAACTTTCCAACTTCCCAACTTCCCAACTCTCGGACTTTCCAACTTTCCAACTTCCCAGCTTTGAAACTCTCCAACTCTCAGACCTGTCAACTCTCGGACTTCCCAACTTTCCAACTCTTGGACCCGTCAACTCTCCAACTCTCCAACTCTCCAACTCTCCAACTCTCCAACTCTCGGACTTACCCCACCTCTCACCTGTCAACTCCCACCCGTCAACTCTCGGACTTCCCAGCTTTGAAACTCTCCAACTCTCGGACCTGTCAACTCTCCAACTTCCCACCTCACACCAGCTCCCCTTGACATCTACCGCCGCCTCTGCTATGATGTAACCGTAGGGTAAATATGGCTATACGCTTGATTATTTATTCAACATTCTTTCCAGAAAGCGATCGCCACCTCACCCCAGCTCCCCTTGACATCTACCGCCGCCTCTGCTATGATGTAACCGTAGGGTGAACATGGCTATACGCTTGATTATTTATTCAACATTCTTTCCAGAAAGCGATCGCCACCTCACCCCAGCTCCCCTTGACATCTACCGCCGCCTCTGCTATGATGTAACCATAGGGTAAACATGGCTATACGCTTGATTATTTATTCAACATTCTTTCCAGAAAGCGATCGCCCCAGAAAGCCATAAAATCCTTAAACCAAAGCCCAAATTAAGATATGATGGGAAAACAGTGCAAATTGCATAACCCAATCAAAAACCGATTCCCCAGGGAGTAATAAAACAATGGTAACTCTGAAAATCATCGTTAACATCGTTGTCCTCTTCTTCGTAGGCTTATTTATCTTTGGATTCTTATCCAATGACCCCTCACGAAACCCCAAACGTCGGGACTTAGAGTAATCCGGCGGAATTCCCAAGCCAAAACCTGATCTAGGGGGGTAAATGGGGTGATCAGTTATCATGTATAACCAATAACTCCATTTACCCTATTATCACCGATTTAGGATAAGTTTGACTAGCCATAATATGTGGTTAATTGTTATCTAAAAAACTGCCTATAATTACCCTATAGATTGGCATCTTTCCCTAACTAAACTACCAATATAAATAGCTAAAATCCGCTAGGATTAACTCCTTTTAATTGGCTAGGGAGAAGTTAATAACCATGCGATCGCACCTAGTCCGATATATGATTTAAAAGGCAGATTCTCTCAAGGGATCAGCCCATATATCAGATTGAAATATGTATAAGGATGGTGTGAAGAATGTCAAAGATTACTAATGAACAACCCCAGCCAGAATTGACAGATAAAGCCGAACAAATTTTGCGGGGGGCGATGCCAGAATTTCTCACCCACGGTTATGCTAGTACCAGTATGGATAGAGTCGCCAAAGCAGCCGGGGTGTCCAAACAAACCCTATATAGTCATTTTTCCGACAAAGATGGGTTGTTTACCGCCCTAGTCAAAAGGATAGCCTCAGAAAAACTCCGAATTGTGTGGTCGCCTCCCCTATCAGGGAAACCAGAGTTAGTGTTACGAGACTTAGCCAAGCGAATACTAATGGAAAATATAAGCGATCGCGAATATCTTGGCTTTATCCGGTTAATCGTCTCCGAGTCAGGAAAACGCCCAGACCTAGCCCAAGTATTTTTAACAACCCTAGTCAAGCCCGCCATAGACACCCTGACAGAGTATTTAAAAACCTGCCAAGAATTGACCATTACCGACCCAGAAGCCACAGCCCGAATCTTCGTAGGCTCCCTGATTCATTATATGGTAGTCCAAGAGATTTTGCAAGGCAAAGATTCCCTACCCATGACAGCCGATCGCCTAATCGATAATTTAGTAGAATTAATTATCCATCAAAAAGCCCTACCATAAAGAATCATCATCAAAATCCTGTCATGTCGTCATCTCCCAGTTATCGCCCCCCATTTTTCCTCAAAAACGGGTTAATAATGACCCTTTATACAGCCCGGCAAATTAGCAAAACCTGGCAAAATCACACCCACGAACCCGCCCCCCACTATCAACAAAAAATCTTCACCGGGGCGGGGGGTGTCCCCATCTTTGGTATTTATGCAATTCCCCCCAACCCCCAAGGCACAATAATTGCCACTTATGGCATTGTAGGAGACTTAGAAAATCAGTGGTTTTTAAAAATACTAGGTCGCAAAGCCTTCGCCCATGGTTATGCGGTAGTATTATTCGACTGGCGCGCCCACGGTAAAACGGGTAAACTCTCCCCCACACTGCAATCTGACGGCTTATATGAAGGACAAGACTTTGTAGAAATTGCTAACCAGTCACTCGCCCTAGGCTGTCCAGCCCCCATAAGTTTATTAGGTTTTTCCTTGGGGGGACAATTAGCCTTGTGGGGGTTAAAAGCCGCCCAAAGTTCCAGCAATTTAGACATAGCTGGTGCAGCCGTAGTTTGCCCTAGTTTAGACTCCAATAGATCCCTAACCTATTTAGAAAATCATCCGGTCGGGAAGTATTTAGAAAAAGCCATTACCCGCCAACTGCAAATACTCGCCCATAAACTGAATCAAAACCACCCCAATATCTTCAATCAAGAAGCGATCGCCAGAGTCAATTCAATTCGTAGTTTTGACCACGAATTAGTAATTGAAAAACTAGGATTTGCCACAGTAGAAGACTATTTTACCGCCACCAGTGGCTTGCAGATTTTACCGCAATTATACAAACCCACCCTAATTTTATATGCCGAAGATGACCCTCTATTCGACCCCAGCATTATCCCCGATTTAAAAGCGTTAGCGAGACAGAATAAAGCCATTGACCTATGGCTAACCCCATCAGGAGGGCACGTCTGCCATATTAGCAGTAAATCCTGTCAAAAACAATGGGGCGATCGTGACCCTTGGTGGGCATGGAATCGCATTTTAAACTGGTTTGGAAGCCGGCGATGATTATGCACCCATAGCCAGGCGACGTGATTATTGTAACCGTCAAATCACAATCATCTTAGGGTGCGTCGCCTTCTCGCCGCCGCCGGGAAAACCAGACTTGGCGAGGGGTTATCAAGACTCTGGTAGAATAGAGGATGGACTGGAGAACTAGCCCCTAGGGATGGCGACCCACGCGAGACCAACCCATTGGCCACACCTTAATACTATTATCAAAACTGCCACTAACTAAAGTTGGCTGAACCGGGTTAAAAACAACATTCACCCAGTGTTGATGACCTTTAATCGTCCCTATTAAGCCCCCTGAACCGATTTGCCATAACTTAACAGTACCCTCAAAATCCCCACTAGCCAGAGTTTGACCATCAGGACTAAAAGACAGAGATTGAATTTTATCACCATGACCCGTCAAAGTTTGCAGAGGGAGACTGGTAAAATATTCCAACTCCAGGCGATTTAAGTCCCATAGGCGCACAGTCCGATCCCAACTTCCCGTAGCCAGAGTTTGACCATCAGGGCTAACAGCCAAAGACCAGATAGCTTGAGGATGAGCCGCTAAACTCCGCCGCAATTGACCAGTTTCCCGATCCCATAATTCCAGCAAACCATTACTGCTACCACTGATTAACATTTGACCATTAGCACTAAAAGCGATCGCCTGTATCTGTTCCTCGTAACCCCGTAAAGTTCTTTCCTCAAAGCCGGTGTCAACATTCCACAAGCGAATCGACCCATCACCTCCCGCACTAGCCAAACTAGCACCATCAGGACTAAAAGCCAAAGCATGAACCCAACCCCGATGACCAGGTAACACCCGCACCAGACGACTATTCCACAAGTCCCAAATCCGAATAGTGCCATCACCCCCAGCACTAGCCAAAAATCGACCTTCAGGAGCGATCGCTATTGTAGCAACCGGTTGGTTATGACCAGATAAAGTATTAACTACAGTCCCCGTATCAATATCCACCAAGTTAATCGAGCCATCAGTCTGACCACTAGCTACCAATTGACCATCGGGAGTAATAGCGATCGACCAAATCGGCCCATCACCCGATCGCAAAGTCCGCACCCCAGAGGATTTTCTCTTCTGATAACCGCGACGATAATTATCAGGTCTGTTTCTGTTATAGTTAGGGCGAACCTCCGGCATTCTTCTCACCGGAATTTCAGGGCTTCTGGGGCTTTCGGGAACTGGAGTCGGCAATCGCGAAGCCAAAATCAGAGACAGTATTGTCAGTGCAATTCCACCCCAGGCCGTCATAATCCACTGCTGGTCAGAACTTTCCGCAAACGCCCCAGCCGTTGGTCCTCCTTTCAAATAAGCGATCGCCTCCGATGCTGACTGATAACGACGGGCCGGATTTCGCTCTACCAACCTATCTAAAATCCTTCCTAATCGACGGCTAACAGGGCGTTTAAGGTAGTCTCGCCACACCCAAGTATTTGATTTAACATCAAACAACTCAAAAGGCGAAACATCCGTCATTAAGTGCAGACAAGTCACCCCCAAACTGTAAAGATCATTTCTCCCATCAAAATGTCCTTGAGTTTGTTCTGGGGCCACATATTCCGCCGCCCCCATCATCCGTTCACCAGGGTATTGTTCAACCTCCACCAGAGGAATAGCCGACCCAAAATCCACCAGAGACAAACGATTACCCCCAGAACCATCATATTGAGGGGAACGAACAATATTTTCCGGCTTAATATCCCCATGAACAATACCATTGTCATGGACAACCTCTAGCACCGGAAGTACAGACGTAAGTAGATCCCAAATCTGGATTTCTCCAAATACCCCATCACTAGCCAACTCATCAGCCAAATTGCGTCCGCGAATATACTCATGAACAAAATACTTAGATCCATCCTCTTCAAAACTCGCCCAAAGTTCTGGAATCAAAGAAAGGTGACCAATTCTCTCCAACTCCCGCGCACGCAACTTCAAATCGACTATATGCTTATAGCAATCAATTTCACCAGTTCCAGAATCAACATTTTCCGGCGAACCTATAAATTGCTTAATCGTACATTGAGGCTTAGACGGCTTATCCTCATCCACAGCCAAAAAAGTCCGACTGTTAGCACTTTCTCCTAAAATCCTCACGATCCGGTAGCGGTCTTTCAGGCGCAAACTAGCTCCACAACTCTTACAAGTCCTTTGACCAGGAGAATTCTGCGGGTGCTGACACTGGGGATTTATGCAGTAACTCATAACCAGGCATTGTTTCGGTGTATTCTAATTATATGATATGCTTTTCACACCTGGGTAGCCACACACCCTAGCATAAAAACCATGTAATCAAACGCAACACCCTATATATATATGTCGCTAATTCGCATATCTCCCGACTGGCAACTACCCGAAAAACTCGTTACCCCAGAATCAGCCTTTGTCAACCGCCGTAAATTTCTCAAACAAGTAGTCGGCGCAGGACTGGCCGCCTCTATTTTACCCCTACAAGGATGCGATCGCACTTCTGCCACCTTCCAGACTACCCAAACCACCTATCCCAACCTAGCCCAAAATCCTAACTTTCTCAACCTCTCATCAGCAACTACCCCCGAAGACCTCGCTACCCGTTATAACAACTACTACGAATTTGGCGGGTCTAAATCTATTTGGGAAGCCGCCCAAAACCTCCCTACCGATAACTGGCGAGTAGAAGTCTCAGGACTCGTCAAAAATCCCCGCACCTACGATATCGACGATTTACACAAAAAATTCCCCCTCCAAGAAAGAATCTATCGATTTCGCTGTGTCGAAGCCTGGGCTATGGTAGTTCCCTGGGTCGGTTTTCCCATGCGTCTACTCATGGCCGACGTTGAACCCACCAGCGCCGCCAAATTTGTCCGCTTCACTTCCTTTTATGACCCCAAAATCACCAAAGGTCCTGGTTTCTGGGCTACTAATTATCCCTGGCCCTATACTGAAGCATTAACTATTCAGGAAATGGCTAATGAATTGGCATTTTTTGCCACCGGAATTTATGGCAAAACTCTCCCCAAACAAAATGGCGCACCTTTACGCATGGTTCTACCTTGGAAATACGGCTTTAAAGGCGCTAAATCTATTGTCAAAATCGAATTTTTAGACCACCAACCTCCCACATTTTGGAATACCTTAGTCCCTAACGAATATGGCTTTGTCGCTAATGTTAACCCTAACAAACCTCATCCCCGTTGGTCTCAAGCTACCGAACGCATTGTTGGTAATGGTCCGAGTTTCTCCTGGGACACTCAACCCACATTAATTTATAACGGCTATGGAGAATATGTAGCCCATTTGTACACCTGAAAAGTTCACCAGCCAGCTAACCCACACTCTCTTTAGCAGACTAAGTGCCTTGCGCCCCTACCTTATTTGAGTCACGACACCTACCCCACCGAATGCGTAGCTAGTTCCCCCCCTCTGTCCTCAGCAGTTAAACAAGTCGTGAAGATCCTTAACTAGCGTCCTTCTTATCTAACCTGTATCGAGACTCATTCCCCAATTTCCCTTGCTTCAGCCCCGAGAGCGTCAATTGCTCAACCTCCTGGGAAATCATGATCTTCCCATTTATGTTAAGTTTTGTCACAAATTTTAATTGATGTTAAAAATTCGCCCGATTCGAGGCAGGGGACTTGACTTTTGCCTGGGCTTCATGGTATATTCTATATAATCGAGATATATGCTTTTTTTCTGGGATAGACATATTCCCATTATTTAACTATAAATCTATCATAGCATTCCTCGCCGTCCCTGTCAACCTCTATTCTTTCCGCGCGAGGGTTGGTTAATTGAATAAAAAATCAAGTTATTCTTGAGCGCCAGCGGCTCTCAACAGCTTAACAATTTCGTGATGTCGGTTAAATTCGGCTAACATTAAAGCTGTACAACCCCCACGATGTTTAAGATTAATATTTGCACCGCGTTCAATGAGCAATTGAACTGCGAACTGATGACCACGATGAGCGGCCCACATCAAAGCTGTAGCTCCCTTGTCGTCCTGAAGATTCAGGTCAATTGGGGTAAGAAGTAGCCGTTCAATAATCGCCACATTTCCCACTTCAGCGGCGGTCATTAAAGGAGTTTTACCGCCTTCTGTAGTCAGATGAATATCGGCACCACTATTAAGCAGGATTTGTACAGCGTTTAAATCTCCCTGTCGGATAGCCAAAGAAAGAGGAGTTTCGCCACTAATTTTAGCATTAAGAAGAGCATCACGGCGATCGCGAGAAATACGAGGAACTAACAGAGCCATAATCTCACCATGTCCCTGGATAGCTGCTAACATCAGGGGGACATCGCCGAAGCGATTAACCGCGTGAACATCAGCCCCCCAACCGAGGAGAAGTTTGACCATATCCTGGTGTCCTTCTAGGACGGCCAAATGTAGAGCAGTTTCACCATCGCGATCGCCAGTATAAATATCAGCCCCAGCTTTAAGCAAGGCACTAGCGATAGATAATTGACCCTGAGCCGCCGCGGCCATGAGAGCCGTGCTACCATCGCTATTGCGGGCATTAACATTAGCCCCAGCTCGGATCAACAATTCTACCATTTGCCAATCTCCCCTATCAGTAGCCACCATAAGGGGAGTTTCCCCAGACTCATTACAGACATTGACATTTAAACCCATGTCTAGCCAGGTGGGGAGACCTTCAGGGCGACCAGAGGCAACCACCTGAAATAATATGCTCGAATCAGGTAATGGCTCTAAGGTAGCCCCAGCTTCCCGGAGGTCTTCAGCAATTTCGAGATGGTTTTGTGATAGTGCTAATTTCCAGGCTGTATCGCCGGAGCGATCGATGACATTAACATCAGCCCCATGGTGCCATAGCAATTTTACCATAGAGCGATCGCCCATCTGGGTAGCAGCCATGAGAGCCGTGCTACCGTCCTCATTTTGAGCATTGACATTAGCGCCGCTTTGTAGTAGTAAACGAACACAGTCAAGTTGACCATGAGCCGCCGCCACCATAAGAGCCGTGATACCATAGCGGCGACTAGGATAATTAACATCAGCTCCCCGTTGCACCAACACCCGCAAAATCTCCAAGTATCCTGCCTGTGCTGCCAACATTAACACCGTAACACCATCGCGATCTTTAGCGTTAGCATTTCCCCCCTTAGCCAGGATAGCGCGGGTGTTAATTAAATTACCCGTCTTAACCGCTCTAACTAAGGTACTGTCCCGCTGTGTTGTTGAACCCATGAAATGTTTTTCTCATCCCACTCGTTGGTTGGAGGACAGAACTACGATGACTCCATAATAGAGAACCCCGCAGTTGCCAATTGCATCTTCGCAGGATCTATCAAAAACAGTCAATCTTTTTAGCCCATAACATAAGCAAATTCCCACAGCCGGAAGATATCACAAACACAACTGATCAGTAATATGCTAAGTTTTATGAAGATTTCATCATTTTACCGATTCGGAGAACACTATGGATCTGCCAATTCCAGATACTATCAAACCCTACCTGAATTTTATTCACCCAGCGATTATGTGGGTGTTGTTAGCCCTAACAATTTACGCAATGTACCTAGGGGTGCAAATTCGGCGCACCAGGTCATCCGAGGGGGAACAGAAAAAAGAACTGATCAAGGGAAAATTCAATAGCAAACACTATCAAGTCGGGTCGCTGATCCTGGCTTTGATGGTGCTAGGCTCTATTGGTGGAATGAGTGTCACCTATATCAACAACCATAAATTATTTGTGGGTCCTCATCTCCTAGTAGGATTAGGGATGACTGGAATGGTGGCGGTTTCAGCTTCTCTGAGTCCCCTGATGCAAAAGGGGGTTAATTGGGCGCGATATACTCATATCGGCTTGAACACAGTATTGTTAGGACTGTTTTTGTGGCAAGCCCTAACAGGGGTAGAAATCCTGCAACGGATTATCAGCAATATGTAGTTTGACACTCCCCGCGCTAAAGCGACGGGGATTCTTCACTCAACGAGCCAACTTGCTCAGACAGGATTGCTCCAGCCAAAGTAGAGGTCGATTCTCCTGAAGCGTTGCTTGCGTCTAGCGCCAAAGTTCCGGTATGCCCTACCGTACTCAATCCCCGACTAAGGATGTTTCTCGCTGCATTATAGTCCCTGTCCATCACACATCCACATCGACAAACATGAGTTCGAGTGGATAAAGTCTTCTGCACAATGACACCGCAGCGAGAGCATTCCTGGCTTGTCCTGTGGGGTGGAACAGCAATAGTGCTCTTGCCGAACACCTTGCCAAAATATTCCAACCACACCCGAAACTGATACCAGGAAGCGTCGCTAATCGATTTAGCAAGGCTGTGATTTCGCACCATATTCCTGATTCTCAAATCTTCATAGGCTACCAAGTCGTTAGACTGGATTACGCATCTTGCCAACTTCACAGCCAAATCTTTACGCTGCCTACTTATCTTGAGATGGCGCTTGCCTAGAACCACCTTGGCCTTGGCTCGATTCTGACCCCCTTTCTTCCTTCTGGAAACAGTGCGCTGCGACTGCTTTAGTCGTGATTCACTTTTCCTGAGATGCCGGGGGTTTCCAACTGTTTCACCGTTGCTATCGGTGTAGAACTCTTTGAGTCCAACATCCAAGCCGATGGCTCGACCAGAGGGTTCAACAAATTCAGTCCGTTCTACACGAATACAGAACTGAACATAGTAGCCATCGGCTCTTTTGACGAGGCGAACTCGCTTAATCTGCTCTATTGGATAGAAATGCAGATCACGAGTGCCTTTGAGCTTTAGTCTACCAATGCCCTTCTTGTCGGTGAAGGTGATTGCCTTGCGATTCGAGTCTAACTTCCACCCAGAGGTTTTGTACTCTACCGAGCGGTTATTTTTCTTAAAAGAGGGAAACCCTTTCTTTCCGGGGATACCCTTCTTGCAGTTTTCGTAGAATCGAGAGATTGCACTCCAGGCTCTTTCTGCGGATGCTTGCCGAGCCATGCTGTTGAGTTCAGCAGCAAAAGGGAATTCCTTAGCAAGTTGAGCACATAGCTTTTGCAGGTCGTTCTGTCCAGTTCCCTGGTTGTCCATCCAATAACGGATGGCTTTGTTTCGGATGAACTGAACTGTTCTCACCGCCTCGTCTATGGCGCTGAATTGCTGGGGTTTTCCGTAGGCTTTGAACTCTAGTACAGTTAAACTAAGCCGGGTAGTCGCCCACCCGACTCGTCTCCAAAACCGGACTTGAGACTTTAACCTCATCCGGCTCCTCGATAACTTGGCTCTTGTCATGAGAACCGTGACTACCATCTAAGGCCGTCTTAACGTCGTGACAGTGACGGTGAAGAAGTTGGAGGTTCTTGTATGTATCCTTTCCGCCTTTCGACTTAGGGATGATGTGGTCGATTTCCATCACGTCTTCTTCCCGGAATGTTAGTCCGCAGTGGGCGCACTTCCCTTTTTGTTTCTTCAAGAGCTTTGACACCCTTGTAGGAATTCCTGGTTGTTTGCCCATTCTTGTACTCCAGTATTTAAGATTACCGTCGTATGGACTGGCTTCGCCTTTGACCTTGGTGTGGTGGATAATTGGTGTTTCTGCATGGCTTCGTAACTGCATCGGGTTTGACTCCGTGCGAGTCGCGAAAGCCCAATTTCTACTTCCAATCTTCCGCCAATATTTCCGAGCTACCCATTTCCCAGTCTTATTTGAGTGTCTTCTTTTTCCCCATCTGGCTAATTTCCAATAGAGGAGTTCGTCCAATTGGGAGAATATTTGTTTTGACACCGCAGTTGAGTAGTAGTTACTCCATCCCCTGATGACCGGATTAAGGTGCCTAATTAGCCCCTCTTGTGGTGCGACGATGTGAGAATCTACTATCTGTTTCAATTTCTGGTAATGGGACTTGACAGCCTTCTTGCTGGGTTTGATGATGGTTTTGAATCCTAGAGGCTCATTATGGGTATTCTTCCCGGTTTTGTATTTGCCAACTTTATGTTGTCGGATGTTAAAACCGAGAAAATCGAATCCCGGGTTATCACCCTCAAGAGTGTGAGTGATATGAGTTTTTTCCTCTTTGAGTTCTAATCCCATCCCTTTCAACCATTCCTGGATGTGGTCACGACATTTCTCGATTACCCCAAGGTTTTCGTGAATGATAACGAAGTCATCTGCGTATCTGATTAAGGATACTGCTCGTCTTCGATTGGTACGACTACCTTTTCCAGGTAGTTGTTCCACTAATTCCTTGATGCTCTCTTCCATGCCGTGGAGGGCAATATTTGCCAGTAGGGGACTTATTACGCCTCCCTGTGGTGTCCCCTCATCGGTCGGGAATAGCTGTCCAGAATCTATTACCCCAGCTTTTAACCATGCCCGGATTTGTCGTCTGATGGCGGGTATCGTTTCGAGCTTGTCCAATAGTTTGCCATGGTCAATCCTGTCAAAGCATTTAGCAATGTCGGCGTCTAATACCCATTTAGGTTTGCACCTAATGGCATTGAATATTGCCCCGATTGCGTCCTGACAAGACCTACCTGGTCTGAACCCGTATGAGTTAGGTTCAAATTTGGCTTCCCATTGGGGTTCGAGTGCCATTTTGACTAAGGCTTGTAATGCGCGGTCGTATATTGTGGGTATTCCTAATGGTCTCTTTTCGTCTCTTCCCGGTTTGGGAATCCATACCCGACGTGCGGGTTTGGCTTTTGAGTTGAGCTTCAATTGACCTACAAGGCGCATACGTGCTTTTGGGGATAGGGATTTAACCCCATCCACTCCTGCCGTCTTTTTGCCTTGATTATCTTGTGTAACCCGACGAGCCGCTAACATTCTGGCTGACCAGCTCTTCAGCAGTAACTTTTGGAGTCCGCGAACTGTTTTTATGTCACCACGACGTTCGGCTTGATGAATCCGTTTTTGCAGGCGGAAGACTCGACGTTCGATTGATTTCCAATCGACATCTCGCCATTCCAGCACCACCGTATTGTTTCCAATCGTTTTGGGCATTTCCATGCTACTAAGGCTCCATCTTCCAAGTTATCGTGAGTCCGTCAGCATATCCTGGGCATTACCCCAGACATTCGCTTCTGACTCAATCCTTCCTCACGTTGGCTTGCGGATGGTTTCCTACTCAGGATTTCGACCTTATTCCTGAGAGCAACAACGGAGGTTACTTCGTTCCAGATATCGATTGATTGTGCCTTTAGGATGCCACTTTACGCCGGGTTTATTTGGGTGTATGAGAGGTCTGTATGATATCAGCCTCCCCTTTATCCTTTAGCCATTTTGGCTCCTGCGTGTCAGTCTAATTTTCGCAGGTTTATAGTAACGACGCTTTCGGACGTGACTTCGTTTTCTATCCATGGACACTTGCTCAAGAGGGCGCCCGTTTAGACCCAGGCTTACTCCCTTTCATCCCCGCTTCACAGATTGATGACCAGTCGCTACTGTGGGGGACGTGCTTTCACGCGATACACCTCGCGGGATGGACTTTCACCACCATCGATATCTAGTTGTCAAGGTTCAATGCCCTTTGGGGGCTGTGTTCCTTGCCCCGCCTACGTTTCAGGAATTTTCCTTCTACTTTTGGCGGGAACGAATCGCACATCATGGCTATATCCATGCACACAATATAAGCCGTCTTGGCAGGACGGCGACTCAAGTCGCCGTGTCGTCTTTCATCCCCGCGCTAAAGCGACGGGGCTTTCAGACTCCCGCACTATTGTCGTAAGTAAGTAGTCGTCATATCTATTATAGCCTAGACCCAGCTACGATAACCGGTGGGGGGTTGCTACCAAGGCATCAGCAATTATCCCCCCACCGCACCTTACAGATAACTAGCGGTTTTTACGTTTCTTGGGAAAGGGCAAGTTTTGGGTAGTGTGAAAGTCTAGTTGGGTTTTGTAACTAAGGCGACGAGAAACCTGTTTGACTATCTTCTTGAGAAGGCTATCTCCGGTTTTCTGAATTAGCGCCCGCGACATATCCAAAATGAACTTGGGGAACTTCACCCCCACAGCCAGATCTAAATGCCATTTAGCCCCAGTCACGATCGCCGGACAATTTTCCGGTTCCACTTGGTATTTCTCACAGACCTCCTCAACCGACAGTTGCACCAGTTTCATAGTCGATTGAAAATCCACCTCATAACCAGGGGGAACATAATCAGGAATTGGTGTGGTGCGGATACGATAGATTCCAGCTTCGTCTGGGGGGACTAATTCTAAGCCGACTCTAGCTTCTACTTGATAGCCAAAAGCCCCGAAACGTCCAATAATTAGGGAATAGGAGTTTTCGCCAATGGGTTCGGTTTTCATCGGTTGCGCGCATCGACAAAACCAACCTTGGTGATGTCCCAGATATTCGGCTACGGTCTCCCAATCCGCAAACATCTCCATACAGTCGTCGTAGTCGGTGTGAAACCACATTTGTTCTGGTTGTTCTGTGGAGTCTTGTTGTTCTGGGTCGGAAGGCTGCATATCACGGGGGTTATTTAGGTCTGGCTCAGATGCTGCTACTGGCTGAGATCTAACGAAATTGTGTGGCATGATGGGTTCTGATACATTTACGCGACATTTTTCCGGTTGTTCCCGGACAATGCGACGATAGCACTATTACCCGTTAAGGTAACAGAGGCGGTATCCCGCAAAGCTTTTAGAAAGATTCCAAAAGCACCGTTCCAGTCCCGTGGTAGAGTGAACCCGCACTCCGGACATCGGAACACTTTTGAGCCACCTAGCTGGGAATGGACATGACCACAGTGAGTACAGGTTTTGCTGGTGTATTCTTCGGTCACATCTACAACTGTTCAGTTATTTCCGCGCTTATGTCTCAGGGTTAGTTTGAATCGATAATGCGCCCATGTCAGCATGGCGCGGGCAGTCTTAGACCTGATTAGACGCTTCACCTTGGCAACCATATTGGAAGTCTCGAAGGGGGGCAAAAAAATCAGGCTGTGTTATGGGATGGCCAGGGATGCGACCCAATCAACCAAGGGGTTGAAGTCCTCACCGGGTAGTTATTTCGCCCATTTCAGCTCTATTTCATACCCGAAGGTCTCGCACCATACTTGGTATTATACCGTATTGCCGTAAAATGTTAACCTAATTTGAGATTAAATCATGCTCCTCGAATATGCCATTTGCTTCTATCTACTAGAATGCCTTGTAGCTCGGTAAAACCGCTACAATAAATCTACCATTATTTTTTTAGGAAAAATGGCTGGCATTTCACTGGGTTGAGCATAGGTGTAACAGATGAAGGCATTTGTAGCAGGTGCGACAGGTCAAACAGGTCGCCGAATTGTCCAGGCTCTTTGTGAACGGCAAATCCCTGTCCGCGCTATGGTTAGAGATTTGCAGAAGGCTAAGGGTATGTTTCCCGAGCAAGTCGAGATTGTAGTCGGGGATGTATTGGACCCGAAAACTTTGGAAGATTGTATCGGTGATAGTACGGTGGTTTTGTGTGCAACGGGTGCGACTCCCAGTTTTGACTTCACGGGTCCCTATCGGGTGGATTACGAGGGGACTAAGAATTTGGTCAATGTTTCTAAGGATAAGGGAATTCAGCATTTTGTAATGGTCTCGTCGTTGTGTGTGTCACAGTTTTTTCACCCTCTCAATCTGTTCTGGTTGATTTTGCTGTGGAAGAAACAAGCTGAGGAGTATCTACAAAATAGCGGGTTGACTTATACTATTGTTAGGCCTGGGGGTTTGAAAAATGAGGAGACTGATTATCCCATTGTTATGGGGGCCCCGGATACTTTGTTTGATGGCAGTATTCCCCGGACTCAGGTGGCTCAAGTGTCTGTAGAGGCTTTATTTGTGCCAGAGGCTGGTAATAAAATTGTGGAAGTTGTCAGTAAACCGGGAGAACCACAAAACTCCCTCTCTCAGTTGTTCGCTAGTGTGCCTTAATGGTTGATTATGCACCAATCAAGATCCCCTAGAAGACGCGATCGCCGTGTGGTGCGATCGAAAACTATAGCAGGCGGCGATTTGACTCCTGAAATGATGCCATCACCATTGGCGGGGATGCCATATCGACGGACTCGGCGCAGAGGAGGGTTATTCAAACTTCTCTTACTGAGTTTTTTGCTACTCTGGGGGGTCGGTTGGCTATGGGGTCAGGTTGTTACCCGATTTGGTGAAGGTCGGGTGGCGATCGACCACCATCTTAGTAATGAATGGCCACCGTTAGTCATGCGCGGAGGTGATCCTTACATTAGATCTCTTATGCGGACGATTTCAGCCAGTGAGTCTAATTATCCGCGACCCTATCATGTCATTTACGGTGGCAAGTATGTCTCAGATTTGAGTCACCACCCCGATCGCTGTGTTACCATTGTTGCTGGACCCAATCAAGGTAAATGCACCACGGCGGCCGGACGTTACCAGTTTTTATCATCTACCTGGGAACAGATGGCCGAGCGCTACCATCCCAAACCTGCCAGATTTTGGTATTGGCATCCCTATAGTTTTGAGCCAGAATATCAAGACCTAGTGGTTTATCGTTGGTTATTGGATCAGGAGTTTTGGGGTGTCGATATTTCCCGAATGTTACAAGAGGGACGACTCAATGAAGTTTTGAAGTTGCTCTCAGGAACTTGGACCAGTTTAGGATATGGGATTGAGGATAATATGATGACCAGTTCCCTCCCCAGGGTTTATGAACAAGTCCTGCAAGAGGAACTCTTTCGCGCTTACAATAGTAATAGCCTAACAGATGATAATTTTGTATCTGGCAATTAGATAGTAGTATATACCCATAATTAATAACAACCTTCTTTCTTTATGGTTGGTGCGCCTAAATGTCGAACTACAGCAGTTTGTAGATACCTCGCTAAACGTCCATAAATTTTTATTACCCCTAAAAAAAACTATATTATTTTGATTTTGATTTGATGTCACAAGCTCTCCCAGTTTCGAGTAATATCTACTAGGCTTTTTTGAACAAGGAAAAGGTAAAGTTTGTGGAGAAGGTTCTACCAGTTATCTCAGGAGTAAAGAAGCACCAAAAGCCATATTGGCTCCTGAAGTTGAACGACTTAGCCAGCTACTTGGGCGAGATGTAAGCCACTGGAAGTTAAACAAAACTAAGTTTGATAGTCTTAATTGAGCAATATAGCATTAGTCAAGGTGGTTAGGACGCAGCTTGGAGAACGGAATCCATGGCATCATGGAGAGAATCAAACTGCTCAATACAGTGGCGAATACGGGCTTTCAGCCACGACCAACATTTCTCTATCTTGTTGAGGTCTGGCGAATAAGGCGGAAGATAGAGTAAACGGCATTGAGCTGCCTCCACCAGTTCAGCAATCCGCCCCCCTTTATGAAACGTTGCATTGTCCAATACTAGAGTCTGACCTGGCTTCAATGTTGGAATTAAGATCAACTCCAACCACAACTCAAACACTGTCCGATTACAACAACCCTCAAAGCTAAAGGGGGCTAAGAGTTGTTGATGACACCATGCAGCCATATAGCTCACCCGGCCCTGCCTCTTCCCTGATTTGAGGGCATGGAAGCGTTTTCCTTCCTCGCAGTAACCATAAGGGTAATCCGAGTCCTGACTATTCATGCCAGCTTCATCGAGGTAGACCACTTCTTGTGGCTCCATCTGTTCAACCTGAGCAATAAACTCCTCTCGCTGTTGCTCATCACGTTCTTGGTAGCCGTAAGTTTTTTTTTCTGGTGAAGCCAATTTTCTTCAAGGCTCTGGATATGGTGCGAGGAGAGATGTCGTCATCCCAAAGTTGAGCCATTTGAGCGGAGGTTTTGTGGCCATGCTCTTGGGCAAAAGCCTTGAATTTCTGCCAGTCGGTAATTTTGTGGTTATTGCCAGGTCGGTGATTAGGTTTAGGGAGGAAGTCTCCGGTCTGTGCTTTTCTTTGCAGCCAGAGATTAATGGTGTTCCGGCTGACATTGAAAACTTGACTGGCTTCTGTTTTGGGCATACCGTCTAGTTCAATTGCATTAATAACTTTTTGTCTGAGGTCGTAACTATAGGGGGCTGGCATTTTTGGTCTTCTTAGTCATCTCGTCCTCTCCATTATACGTCCTAACTTTCCTGTCTTGTGCTATACATAACTGTATTAAAAACCCAAAAATGACTTGAGTTTTTGTTTGATGGGCTGTAGAAAGCTAGTTTTTACTTGAGGCTTTAACAACAAGTTATCATCAGGTATAGTGGTTTCATTTAAATACCGATAATGTTTCCATATATCCCAATAGGGACAACCGGGTTCTATTTCAATTCCTGCCCAGTGCAGGTATTCTAAGGATTGATTAACATTGGGGTCAATGAGGTTATACTCGCCTTGGCGTTGGAAGTGTTTACTACCAGCCCAGCTTCCGGGTGCGCCACCTGGTCTATAAACGATATTAAATCGACGTGGCACTTTCTTTAATATCATATAGTTGATTATGGGCTGGTCTGAGGTTTTTTGAGAAAAGTCAAAGTATTCGGGATGCTGGGAACATTCAGTAAAGGTTTGGTATAAAACTTCCTCAGAAATTAGACTTTTTTTAGCTCCCCAAAAACCACCATTAAAAATGTCTTTAATACTACTATCATCTAAGACACCATCGGCAAATATTTGAGGGGTAAAAACATTTTTGATGCCGCCTCGGTGTTGATAATCATAGCAAATAAAGTCATGTTCATCCAAATAATTAGTCGTTTCGATTATTTTGTCGAAGACGACAATATCGGTGTCGATATAAATAAATTTATCAAACTCTCCAAACCAGCAGGCTTGTTTACGAAATTGGTTGGGTCGGGCGAAGAATCCTTCACCAAATATCTGGTATAATTTATTAGACAACCTCTCTATGAATTCCAAGTCTTGATAGAGTTCGACCCCATAGCCACTTTTTAAGGTTTGATAGATTTGTTGATAGTTATCATCATAGGGAATTAAAACTATGGGGGTATCAACATCATGTAAGCGGATACTATTCAAAAGAGCGATCGCTTGCTCTGTTGCTCGGTCATTAGCTGTGATATAAATGCCACGACTCATAGGATTATCCTTATTTTTTCAAGGTTGACTTTAATTTATTGATAGCCCGTTGTAATAAACTGGGACTGGGATTATATGGTTTGGGCTTCGACTTAAATTCAGGTCGTTTCTCGGGTTCGTGTAAATAGCGGTAATGTAAAAAAATGTCTCGATAGGGGAAATAAATATTTTCTCCAGCACATACTCTAGCGAAAATCTTAGAAGATAACCCTATATAATGCAAATAGGTTAAACGTTGACCTTGATCATAGAGTAGATTATCTACTTCTTGAAAGTGGGAGGAAGTGATGCTATTCCCAGTAATTTCGGTTTTGGGTAAATTTAATGCTAGGTTATAGACTTTTAAACCACTTTTCATCACCATATAATTCAAAATAGGCTGATCAGCAGCCCAAATGTATAAAACCTCAGCTTCTCCGTCTCGTAAGTTTTTCAGTAGCTGCTCTGTTGTCTGTGGGTCAAATATTTTTTTTCTGGAAGCATACAGACCCGAACAAAATATAGAAGATTGAATCTTGTCAGGACTAAATAACTGATTGATTCCCGGATAGTTAACGTCATAAACATGACCAATATCTTTGTATTGAAAATCGTAAACCACCCAATCATTATCATTGAGTTTTTCTAAAATTTGGTCTACAGGTTTCATTAAAAGAGCGTCTGCATCAATATAAACAAAACGATCAAAGGGTCCATCAAAAGCGCAAAATGGACGATGATGACCAAATCTATAGTAAGGGACAAATCCTTTCTCTAATCGGCGTTGATGAGCGTTCGGGTGAGCATCCCAAACATCCTTAAAAAACTGATCCCACCGCTCCATTGATTGGCGATCGCTATAAATTTGCACCTGGGGACGACGGGCAACTTCCGCAGTAATCCTTTCGATATTATCATTATAGGGATAGATACAAACTGGCATATCCGGTCCCTGATTAGCTTCAATACTATTTAAAAGAGCTACGAGTTGGTCATAAACTTTATCGTTAGCCAGGGTACAAATTCCATCCATAATATTAAAATTGGGTGAATGGGCTTGAGGATAATGATGGTTAATTATTAGTCAAAATTTAGGTTAAGTAAATTTTGGTCACAATTCCATAACCATTCTCAGGGTAACATTAAATAATCTATGAGTCAAGCACTTGATGTTAAGAAATATCAAGGTCAATTGTCATATAGGTTTAACTGAGAGATGAACTGGTGTTTGGAGTGGATAACAAGGAATCTGTAGGATTTATGAGCGCAACTTATTTTCAAAAACTTCTAAAGTCCTTAACAAAGAAATAGCCGACTGATAAGCCTCTTCGGTGAGTTCCTCTTGTTCTTCTGGTGTATCTATAATCCCATCTGCTAGTAATCTGAGAGAACCAATAATTGAGTTAAGAAAACCACGAGCTTCATAGGAGGACTTGGCTAAAACCTGCTCATCAATGGTACTTTGAGACTGACCTTGGTCAGAAAATTGTATATCATGGAGACGGCGGTAGTAGCCATCTTCTTTCTGAAGAAGTTCGTGGTGAGTACCTACTTCCATGAGTTCTCCCCGTTCTAATACCGCAATTTGGTCAGCTTTTTGAACTGTAGAAAGACGGTGAGCAATTACGAGAACAGTGCGATCGCGACTCAGGCGATCAATAGCTTCTTGTACGAGGCGTTCTGAGACGGTATCTAAAGCACTGGTAGCCTCATCTAAAATCAGAATTTTGGGTTTTTGGAGTAAAGCACGAGCGATCGCTAATCGTTGTCGCTGTCCTCCGGAAAGCATGACACCGCGATCGCCAATTTCCGTTTCCCATTGTCGGGGTAGTGCCATAATAAAATCATATGCGTTAGCCTGTTTTGCTGCGTCGCGGATCTCTTCATCGGTGGCATCAGGACGAGCATACATAATATTATTTTTCACCGTATCATTGAACAAAAATGTCGTCTGACTAACAATCCCCATTTCCTGTCTTAGACTTCTAATATCATATTCTCGGATATCAACTCCATCTATTTCAATGCCGCCAGATGTCGGGTCATAAAATCGAGGTAGCAGATCAGCAAAAGTTGATTTACCCGCACCTGAACCACCCACCAAGGCTAAAGTTGTTCCCTTATAAAGCGAGAGATCAACATCTTTAATCACCATTTGACTTTGACCAGGATAAGCAAAAGAAATATTACGGAAATGAATTTTATCTTCAAATCCAATAAATTGTAATTTTCCCGATGACATAATTGGTTTATTATCTCGTCTCCACAAATCATAAGCTGTTTCAAAACTAGCCGCGCCTCTAGCAATTTGATTTCTGATGTTGCTCAAATTAGATATGACTGGTAATAAACGGAATAATACCAACAAGTATGTTAACAAAATAGCCGAAAGATTTTCTAGCTGATCTGCAAATAAATATCGTCCCAAAATTAAGATAAAAATCACAGTTAAAATACTTGTGACTTCATTCAGTGGTTGAATTAAGGCAGAATTCATTTGAGTTTTGAGGGCGAGATTCTCAATCTCAAGCATAATCTTTCTAATAGTTTTATATTCTCTATTTTCAGTTCCTACTGACTTAATTAAACGAATGCCATTAAGGGTTTCTATAACTTTAACTGAATAATTTTTTTGTTGTTGGTTCAGAATGTTTCCCAAGTATTTAGAACGACGTATAATTAGTTGATTGATTAGCACTATTCCCCCGGCTAATATCGAAGAAACAATTGTCAATTGCCAAGATAGAGATAGCAAAATCCATAGAAATAAGAATATAGTGATGACTTGGCTGACTAAATCAATGTATGAATTGATAGTTTGAGTAGTTTGTGCTGTGTCTGATCCCAATCGCTTAGTCAGGTCTCCAATTTTAGTTTTACTATAAAAGTCTAAATCCGTATCTAAGAGGGTCTGAAGCATTTCGGATTTAATAGTATTGGTTAGACTTTTAATAAAAGCGACCGAAAGTAAACTTCTACAATAGAGAGTTAAGTTTTTCAGAATAATAGTGAAAATTATGGCAAACAGCATTACTGAAAGACGATATTGTTCAGGAATGCCATCAAAAGGAGATAATAAAACTCTAATAATTTGTGGGGCATTATCAACATCAATTTCCTGACCAGTAATTTGCAAAACTACCGGCACAATTAAGGCAGTATTAACACCATTAAATAAAGCACCAGAAAATCCCAGGATAATATTTCCAGTAATCATTAATGGGTATTGGCGTATAAATCGAGCAATAAATTTTTTATCCGACATATAATATTTCCTTGGCTATACAAAATTTATAGTAATTATCCTTAAATTAATCTGATAATGAAACCAACAAATTTGATAAAATATCTGTCATTGTCTCAATACTATAATATTTGATACATCTTTGCCTAGCTCTGTTCCCCAGTTCGGTAGATGCTGGTAAGTCTTGAAAGATAAATTCAATTTTTTCGGCTATTTCTGAGGGAGAACTAGGAGATACTAAATAGCCAGTATCTGCTAAAATCTGGGGAATATCTCCAACTTTTGTAGCTATAATCGGTTTAGCCATTGCCATGCCATCGGTAAGTTTTAAGGGAAATTGAGCCAGAGTAGCTGGAGTCTCTCTCTGGGGAACTACGATAATATGAGCAGCAGCTACAATCTCAGGCATAGCAGTGTGTGAAGACTTGGGAAGCTGGATAATCCACCGTCCCCATTTTTCTGTCAATTGACGATCATAGTCGTCATAAGGACTACCACCAACAATCACTAATCTGAGATCGGGCTGATTTAAGGTATCCAATGCTATTAAAACATCTTCTACGCCTTTATAGGGTCTAGGAGCGCCGGGAAACATTAAGATTCGATAATCACTTAAACCATATTTCTCCCTGCTAATTTGTGGGTTGTATAAGGATGGGTCAAACAGTTCTGTATCTTTACCGTTGGGTAAGTAAATACCACCAAAGCGGTTTTGCAGAAACTGGGTGTGGATAGTGACAGCATCAGCTTTGGATACGAAATTTTCGGCCCATTTAAGGTACACTCGATGGTCGGGTTGACGGAATGCTCCATCTGATTTTAGAATATCCCTAGCTATGTTTCGCACAGAAGGTTTATATCGCCATTTATCCCCCCCAGACCAACTTAATTCCCAATCATCAATATCCAAGATTAATTTACGCGAAGGGTTGAGGCTCTTTTTTAGCCAGGATAGACCTAAACTGGTCATTTTGACTTTATAGGCGTAGATGATATCACCAGTGATGTGACTTAGTAATTTTTGAGCAGAAGCGAAAAACCGTGGGTAGGATGGATAGCTAGGAATGGCAATAATTTTTAAATCTGTACTAGAAATTAACCCTTGTTGATCTGGAGGACAAAAGCCTACTATTTCTACTTCACAGTGCATTTTTTGCAGGGCTTTAGCTAATAAAAATGGTCGCACACCCCCACCCCACCTACCTGCCCCACTAGAGGATAAATCGCTAACAACTACAGAAACTTTCACGTTTTTAAATACTCTCCCTTATCTGTATAAATGATGTTCAAAGAATATATGTCCCTATTAATTAGGGTTATCAAAATAGCTATTGACGAGGTTTTGCATCTCTGACATAAAGCGATCGCTTCCAAATAAATAGCGTCTTTCGTACATAGATTTACGCATTTTTTCGCCGCGACCTGGGTTGCTTAAAAGGTTAACAATCTTTTGAGTTGCTTCTTCAGGATTAGCAAATAACAAATCCTGATTTTCTTCTCCGACAATTTCTACCTGTCCTCCTTTATTTTTGACAAAAGGAATTGCGCCAGCTTTGACCATTTCAGCAATCGAGATACCAAAGGGTTCTTGCTTACAATGGATCCCATATCTGCACTTAGACATAACTTTTATATAGTCTTGATAAGGGAGATTTTTATAGAGTGTGATCCAGTCGGAATTCTGATCAATCATTTTTTGCAAAAACCGCTGATATCCTATAGCATAGGTTCCACCACCTCCCCCAGTCAGACATAACTTGATATCAAAACCCTGGTCTCGCACACGACTGAGAATTTCAATGACTTTATGTGGTTCTTTCGGCTTGGTCAGACGACCACTACAAATAAAGGTATTTTCTTTTTGTTCCCAGGGAACATCCTGAACATCCATCACCACAGGAGGATAAATAACTAAGGGTTCGACATCATATAATGTTTTAAACCTTTGAGCCACATATTTAGAGTTAGCAATTGACAGGTTGCTGGTCATACTTTCCCAAGAAAAGTTAGACACTTTATTATAGAGTTTCTTTTGTTCTAAAACTTTCACCCAGTGAATGTACTGCATTCCTTTACATCCCATATCAGCAGCGTTGTAAGCCGATATTACTAGGTCATATTCATGACAGTGAGATTTTAAATAACGCAGGAGTATATGAAATTGCAACATCCGAATATCTGCATTATTAGCGCGTAAAAATTCCAAAGGTTTACGGAGTCCCTGATTAAAAATAGACCTAACTTTCACAGTTTGCTGATCAAGCTGGGTATCATACATCACATTTAACTGATTGAAGTCTACATCAGAAATTGTAAATAGTGTCAGATCATATTGATTTTTTAATGCTTCTAACATCCACAAACCGACGCATTCGGCACCCCCTCCAGCAAAATTAGGATAAAATAGCGCGATTTTTTTTGAGGTTTTTGTTTCTGGGTTAGAATTCATATTAATTGCCGCCATATAATTGGGAATCTCTAATTTTTTTCGCTATCAGTGTCTGCCACCTTATTAAGGGTGACTTGTGGAAATTATCTGATTTGGATGGTGAGTTTTTATATTCATTCAAAAGGTAGAATTGGCAAATTTATGGTTTGACCTCTGTCACTCGCCAACTCAATTTTAGGTTAACCCAGAAATTCCAAAATGTCACGATCGCGATCGCACCCAATTTAGCCATATAGGCATTTAAGCCCAACACCGAAACCAACAGGTTGAGTATGATTACATTCAATCCTAACCCCATCAGGCAAATCAGATTAAATTTTAACAATCTTTTAAGTCTTCGATGACCGCCAGACTGTTGGCGAGACAAATCCCGAAAAGTCCATTGATCATTCCAGATAAAGTTATTGATAATCGCCATTTCCGCCGATAGCACTGCACTTAGGGTCAGGGGTAAACCCCAGCCATCTAATAACAGATAAAAGATAGCCATATCGACAAATAAGCCACTAAACCCGACCACTGCAAATCTGGCAAACCGACCCACTGGCCAATTATCGATCCGCAATCTTAGCAAATGCTGTAAATACTCAAAATACTGCCTACTGGTAACTTTACTATATCCCTCCTGACGTTCTTGGAACACATAGCCGACTTCCTGAATGTTAGCAATTCTCCCCCGACCCAATACCTCAATCAAAATCTTGTATCCCACGGGGTTGAGGTCGATATTAGCCAGGGTATCGCGCCGCAGCATAAAATAACCACTCATAGGATCAGAAACCCGACCCACTACCCCGGGTAAAATCATCAACCCCAGCATTTGTGCGCCACGAGACAAAATCCGTCGCGCCAAACTCCAATCACTGACCCCACCCCCAGAAACATGACGACTAGCGACAGCTAAATCAGCCCCACACTGGATTTGCGACCACAATTGTAGTATGGTGTCTAGGGGGTGTTGTAGGTCAGCATCAATGACAGCTAAAATCTCACCCAACGCCACCTGCCAGCCTCTAATTACGGCGGTTGATAGACCCCTTTCTCCTCGGCGGCGCATAACCCGCAACTGGGGATAATAAGTAGCTATGTTGGTGGCGACTTCCCAAGTGCGATCGGGGCTATCATCGTCAATTACAATCAACTCATACTGTCTAGGAATGACTTGATCTAATAACCCGGTGAGGCGATCAATCAAGATGGGTATATTTTGGCTTTCCCGAAAAGTGGGAATAGCTACGGACAGCAGAATTGACGGACGATCCAAATCCGTTGGTTGTGGAACTTCTCCAGAAATCCTTAACGGACCTTCGGGAACAGGTAAAAGACCATAAATCTCTGGGGTGCAAGTATTGACAACTTTACTATTGTGTGGCTTCATGTCACCACAACCGGAACCGGAACTAGAAAAGGGATACATCCAGGACTCCCACACCAAATATAAGCCTAATTACCATAAGGTATTTATTGACGCACTTCAAGTTTCATAGTCGATCGCCTATAAAAGGAACACCCCCACAAGCGATCGCCACTCCGTAGGTTACAGCAACCCATAAAGCCATTTAATCAGTTCTGGTGCGCGTTTAACCCCTTCAAAACGGTCTACCGGTTGACCATTTTTAAAAAATATCAATGTTGGGAGAGCTTCTATTTGATAATCCGAGGCAATTTGCGGATATTTATCGGTGTCAATTTTGACGATTTGGATTTGTTCTTTCATCTCTTGGTTAACTTCCTGCAAAATCGGAGCCATCATTTGACAGGGACCGCACCAAGTGGCGTAAAAGTCCACCAAAACAGGGACTTCGGAACTCTCAAGAAGTTCCTGAAAATTCTGAAACTGCTTTTTAACTGCCATAATCCCCATGAATTAGCTATTGCTCAATTTCCCATTATATATCGCTGTACCTCAAACCCCATTCCCCTTATCATAATTGAGTTGGAAGTTAACTGGAAAGGAAAAATCCCGATGGAAATGTTACCAGAATCAATGCAGCAGTTAAAACAGCAGGTGGCCTTAGTAACTGGTGCATCTAGGGGTATTGGTTCAGCGATCGCATTAGAACTGGCCCAACAAGGGGCTAAAGTAGTTGTCAACTATGCCAGTTCTAGCACAGCGGCCGAGAAAGTAGTAGCGGAAATTACCGAAGCCGGAGGAGAGGCGATCGCCATGAAAGCGGACGTATCCCAAGCCGAGGAAGTAGATCAGCTAATCAAAGATATTGTAGACCAGTGTGGTGGCATCAATATCCTAGTCAACAACGCTGGTATCACCCGCGACACCCTATTGTTGAGGATGAAACCCTCGGACTGGGAAGCCGTAATCAACCTTAACCTAACCGGAGTGTTTCTATGCTGTCGCGCGGTAGCTAAAATCATGCTGAAAGCGCGATCGGGTAGGATCATCAATATTGCTTCCGTGGCGGGTCAAATGGGGAACCCCGGTCAAGCCAACTACAGCGCCGCCAAAGCCGGAGTCATAGGTTTAACCAAAACCCTAGCCAAAGAATTTGCGATTCGGGGAGTGTTAGTTAATGCCGTCGCCCCGGGTTTTATAGCCACAGACATGACCAAAGACTTAAAAAACACCGAAGAGATCCTGAAATTTATTCCCCTAGGTCGTTACGGTGAACCCAAAGAAGTCGCCGGGTTAGTCAGATTTTTGGCTGCTGACCCCGCCGCCGCCTATATCACCGGTCAGGTTATCAATGTTGATGGTGGCATGGTCATGGCTTAGACCACCCTTAACCCCCCAGGACTGATAACTTGGGACTGTCCCCACCCCAATTTGGTACGGTTTCCACGAATTAGCACTCGTACACCATGAGTGCTAAATTGACTATTTGGAGAGCTAAATTAGGTGTAATATGGCGAAAATCGTAGCCTTTGACGAAGAATCACGGCGAGCGATCGAGCGGGGAGTCAACGCCCTAGCAGACGCAGTTCGTGTTACCCTCGGTCCAAGAGGTCGCAATGTACTGATAGAGAAAAAATTTGGCGTACCGGATATTGTCAGTGATGGAATTACCGTAGCCAAAGCGATCGAATTAGGAGATCCCCTAGAAAATACAGGCGCGCGGTTAATTCAAGAAGTAGCAGCGAAAACCAATGATGTGGCTGGAGATGGTACTACCACAGCAGCAGTTTTGGCTCAAGCCATGATACAGGAAGGCTTGAAGAATGTGGCGGCGGGTGCGAACCCCGTGGCTTTGCGGCGGGGAATTGATAAAACCATTCAGTATCTGGTCAAAGAAATTGAATCCTTAGCTAAACCCGTCGAAGGAAGTGCGATCGAACAGGTAGCCACAGTTTCCGCCGGGAATGATAAGGAAGTGGGAGAGATGATCGCCCTAGCCATGGACAAAGTGACCAAAGACGGAGTAATCACCGTTGAGGAGTCCAAGTCCCTAACCACCGAATTAGAAGTTGTGGAAGGGATGCAAATCGATCGCGGTTATATTTCCCCCTACTTCATCACCGATAGCGAACGGATGACAGTAGAGTTAGACAATGCTCGTGTCCTGATTACCGATAAAAAAATCAGTGCCATTCAGGATATTGTCTCCGTCCTGGAAAAAGTCGCCCGTTCTGGTCAACCCCTGCTCATTATAGCCGAAGACATCGACGGCGAAGCCCTAGCCACCTTAGTTGTCAACAAAGCCCGGGGTGTGTTGAATGTAGCCGGTATTAAAGCCCCTGGTTTCGGCGAACGTCGGAAAGCCATGCTCCAAGATATTGCCATTCTCACCGGGGGTCAGTTGATTTCCGAAGAAATTGGCTTAAACTTGGAAACAGCCACCGTAGAGATGCTAGGAACAGCCACTAAAGTCACAATTAACAAGGACTCCACCACCATTGTTTCTGGTTCCGGTCATCAAGGTGAGATCCAACAGCGGGTCGAACAATTGCGTAAGCAACTGGCAGAAACTGATTCCGAATATGATCAGGAAAAACTACAAGAACGCATTGCTAAGTTAGCTGGCGGTGTGGCAGTCATTAAAGTTGGTGCGGCTACGGAAACTGAACTGAAATCCCGTAAACTTCGTATTGAAGATGCTCTGAATGCCACTAAAGCTGCTGTGGATGAAGGAATTGTTCCCGGTGGCGGTACAACCTTAATTCACTTGGTCAAAAAGGTAGAGCAACTGGCTGCAACTTTCAGCATAGAAGAGGAAAAGCTGGGAGCTAAAATTGTGGCACGAGCTTTGGAAGCGCCTCTGCGTCAAATTGCTAATAATGCAGGGGTTGAGGGTTCTGTAGTTGTTGAACAAGTCCGTAACAGTGACTCTAATATTGGTTACAATGCTTTAACGGGTAACTTTGAAGACTTGATTGTGGCAGGAATTTTAGACCCAGCCAAGGTGGTTCGCTCTTCCCTGCAAAATGCTGGCTCAATTGCGGGAATGGTGATTACCACTGAGGTTCTCGTGGTTGAGAAGCCTGAGCCTAAACCAGCAATGCCAGATATGGACGGCATGGGTGGTATGGGTGGTATGGGTGGTATGGGTGGTATGGGTGGTATGGGTGGTATGGGTGGCATGGGAATGATGTAATTCCTGCCCATCAACCTATAACCTATATCCTCAGTTCATCGAATAGGGAGTCTTGCGGCTATTGGAGGACTCCCTCTCCTCGTTGTCAACTATTTGGTTTCAGCCTGGGAGTACATCCAAGCCTAGGGGTAAGTTTAGGGAAATGGTGGTTTGTTGGTTAGATTCGCTTTCAATTCTCCACTGGCCGCCATGCAGTTCTACAATACATTTAGTAATACTTAGTCCTAGTCCTGAGCCTTGCTGTTCGTACAGTTTTCGCTCAAATTGTACGTGAGCGCCAATTTTACTGATTTGTTCTGGGGTCATCCCTCGACCGCGATCGCTTATTTTTAGTAATAACAATTCCTCACCTACTTGACTAATTACCTGAATTGGTGTACCGGGTTCCGAAAATTTACAAGCATTATCAATCAATTCTACTACCACTTTTTCAAGCTGGTTAGCTGCCATCTGTACCGTGGCATTTTCTAGGTCAAATTCTAGGTCTGTCTCCCTTTGGTGTTCTTGGGCTTGTTGGGTGGCGGCTTTGATAATAACTGATTGGCTGTCTTTGACCTGAATGGATCGGAGCGATCGCACTTTTTCTACATTTAAACCGATAATTTCCAAATCTGCATATAGCAAAAAATTGATGATTAAACGATAGAGGCGGCGACCGGAAATCCGAATATCTTGCAAAATTTCCTTGATTTCATCCGGTTCAAATAAGTCTAAATTCGAGAGTAGTAACTCCGTATTACTGATGATGCCATTTAGGGGGGTTCGTAATTCATGAGGGAGGGAATGGGTGATATTTTCCCGTAATTCCCGCATCTGTATTTCCGATTGCTGTTTGATTAAAGACTGTTTTTCTAATCTGATGGCGATCGCTGTTAACAATTCTTCCATAGAACAGGGTTTAGTTAGGTAATCATCCGCTCCTAAATTCATCCCCTCCCGTAAATCATGGCGATCGGCTTTAGCCGTTAAAAATATAAACGGAATTGTCGCCGTTTCCATATGGGATCTTAACTCCTTTAATACTCCATAACCATCTAACTCAGGCATCATCACATCACAGAGAATTAAATCCGGTAAATGTTTGTGAGCCTGTTCTACACCCAACCTGCCATTCTCAGCCGAGATCACATCAAAATCTTCTATCTCCAGTAATTCTACCAAATTCTCCCGAATTGTCTCTTCATCCTCAATTACTAAAACTTTAGCCATATTAATTCTGCTTTCGTTTATTCTAATTTTGTACCTATACCTAGATCGGTTAAATCAGTTAATAGGTTCAATTATGCCATATTTAGATATTTAGGAAACCTCTGTGATTGGCAAAATCACTGTAAATGTGGTTCCCTGTCCTAATTCACTGTCAACAGTAATCTCTCCTCCATGCAAATCCACAGCTTGCTTAACAATAGATAATCCTAATCCTGTACCTTTGATGTTTCCGACATTAGAACCACGTTCAAAGGCTTGAAATAGCTTTTGTTTATACTCTGGTGGTAAACCTATACCCGCGTCTTTAACCCGAAAAATTATCTGATTTTCTTTGCGAATAACATCAAAATTAATCACCCCACCATCGGGAGAATATTTGATAGCATTGGATAATAAATTAGCTAGAATATGACCCAGCAATTTTTCATCTAACATTACCGGATCATCTAAATCTCCCCAGGTTTTTAATTCGAGTTGGTGTTGTTCATTCACTTGTACCATTAACTGGTCTATGAGTAATTGGCTCAACTTGACCACATTAACTAACTTAGGAGCAAAAATCAATTTTCCCGAACTAGACTTACTTAATGTTAATACATCTTCTAGTAATTGATTCATACTATTAATTGATGACTGGATTCGCTGAAAATGTTTAAGTTTTTTCTGATCATCTAGTTGCGAGTCATATTTAGACAACAGCTCCGTAGACATTTGAATGGAAGTCAGAGGGTTTTTTAAATCATGGGATGCTATGGATAATAGTCGTGTTTTTTCGGCTTCTAAATCTTGCAATAAATTCAGAGAGTCCTTGACTTGCTTTTCCTGCTTATATCTCTGTAATGCCATACGGATAGCTGCATGAACTTCTCGCTCCTTAAATGGTTTTAAAAGATAACCATAAGACCCAGTAGATTCCGCTCTTTCTAGGGTACTATCATCAGCATAAGCCGTCAGGTAAATTACCGGAGTTCCATATTGTTCATGGATTTTGGCGGCGGTTTCAATACCATCCATATCCCCTTTAATCACAATATCCATTAATACTAAATCAGGGTTAGTTTCCGCCACTTTGGCGATCGCAGCTAGTCCAGAAGAAACAATCCCCACTACAGTATATCCCAAGGACTTGAGTTTTCTGGCTAATCCTTTAGCAATTAATAACTCATCCTCGACAATCAGAATTTGGACAGTGTTCATGGTATCGCCCCTAGTTTTTTGGTATGCTGAAAACTATCGTAATTATACAAAATTGCTGATCATTATTGATGTTCCCATATAACAATTTAATAATTTCAATATCTTTGTCTATAGGACAATTCTGAGAAAGTCAATTGAAATGCTGTTCCCTCCGTTACGTCCAATAGTTCTAAGTTCCCCTCTATCTGCTCAGTCAGAGTCCAGATCAACTCCATTCCTAGGGATTCCACATTGCGAATATCTAGTCCTTCTGGAATCCCGACCCCATTATCCCGGATAATCAGAGTAATAATACCTAGATTGTCTTGATGAAGTTCTAACCCAAGTTTACCAGGACGTTCATCGACAAAGGCGTGTTTAAAAGCATTAGATATCAGTTCATTGACAATTAAACTACAAGGGTTAGCTGTTTCCAGGTTAAGTTCAACCGATTCTATATCTAATTCTAAGTCAACTGTGTGAGCTTCTGTACCGTAAGAGTCAAATAGTTGCTCAACTAAATCATTGAGATAGTCCCCAAAGTTAATCCGATCAAGACCAGTTGACTTATATAGTTTTTCGTGGATCAGAGCCATAGATTGAATGCGTTGTTGGCTATCTGACAAAAGTTTGATTACTTCTGGGTTGTCCGTGTAATCCGATTGAAATTCTAATAAATTGGAAACTACCAGCAAGTTATTTTTCACTCGGTGGTGAATTTCTTTCAGCAAAATTTCTTTTTCTTTAAGGGAGTTCATTAATTTATCTTCGGCGTGTTTCCGTTCGATCGCCGTTGCTAAAACATTAGCTACACTTTGCAGAAAGTGTACATCTTCCTGCACAAATTCCCTAGTTTCCGTAGTATAAACCCCCAAAATGCCATAATAGGAATTTTGGCTTTCAATGGGAATACTCATACCATTAATATGGGGAAACTGATAAATATTAGAGGATAGTTCTGGTTTGAGGTTAAGGTGGTGGCTAGGAGAGGGTGTAGTTGATGATGATTCAGGTAAAATAAATGAGTAAACCTGGTGATATTTGTCAGTTTTTAAGCGATGATTATGGCTGTGTTGATGGTTAGCGATCGCCACAGTCAGGCGATCGGGTTCAGACACCCGTATTTCTAATAACTTACAATAATCTACCTGTAAACATCGACCCACCATCGCCACAATATCCTCAATTAATATCTCCGAGTCAATACCCAAGAGAGCTTTTTGTCCGACTTCAGCTACCATAGCCTGCTGATAAGCCTTAGTCGCAATTTCCGCCTCAATTTTTTGTCTCTCCGCAATTTCAACTCGCAACTTTTCGTTAGTTTCTTGTAGTTGAGATGTTCGCTTTTCTACCAGCATTTCCAAGTCTTGGTTCAATTCTTGCAGAGATTTTTCGGCGGATTTTAGTTCACTAATATCAGTGAGAGTTCCCACAAAACCAACTATTTCGTCATCATCATCGAGTTCAGGAACAGCTTGGGAAAAAACCCAAACCACCTTACCATCACCATGACAAAAACGATATTCTAACTGAAACATTTGATGATTATTAACGCATTTATTCCATTCATTAATTACCCGTTCTCGGTCATCAGGATGAAGCCTTTTAGTCCAACCATACCCAAACATTTCCATGACTGAACAGCCAACCAAATCACATCCACGCTCATTGATATAGACAGATTTACCTTCAGCATCAGTCCGAAATATCCCCACCGGAGAAATATCTGTAAGAGTCGCATAGCGAGCCTCACTTTCTCGCAAAGCATCCTCAACCTGACAACGTTCAATTTCTAATAACTCCCGTTCTGTCACATCTTGAACTAATGACAAAATCGATATAACCTGATGGGACTCATCCCGTAATACTGAGTTATACCATTCACAGTAGATTACTCTCCCGTCCTTGGTATAGTTACGGTTCTTACAAATATTTTTATTGGTTTTTTCCCCGATTAAATCACCGATCACTTTTTCTACTAATTCTAGGTCTTCTTCAAAGACAATTTGCCATTCTCCCCAATGAATACCTATGATTTCTTCAGCCTTCCAACCAAAGATTTTTTCCGCTTGATTTCCCCAATATTGTACCTTAAATTCTGGGTCCCATTCAATCACAGCTAGGGGAGAATTTTCCACGTGCGATCGCATTTTATGATTAGCTTTTAATAACTCTTTTTTTGACTGTTTTTGTTCCTCCAAGTACCTGGTAAGCATTTGATTAGTTTTTTGCAGTTCAAGGGTACGTTCTTGCACCCGTTGTTCCAATTCCGCCGTCAGAGTTTGTAAAGCTGATTCAGCTCGCTTATTTTCAGTAATATCACGAGCCACCCAAGCCACAGATTCCGAGGAAATGGGGGAGATATTTGCCGAAAACCACAAGCAATTACCTTCCACATTCAGATGATATTCAAAATTAATAATTCTCCCCGTTTGCAAACATTGATTAACTTTTTCTCTCAAAATATTGTCCGGGTAATCAGGAGAAAATAGCTGCCGAGTTTGGTTAATTATTTGAGATGTATTACCCTCGGATTTTGTACCTAGGTATTCATGATTATTTTGCCGGGACTTGCGGGGAGTCTGAATCGAATTGGTGCGAGTATTAATAATCAGGATAATATCAGTCAAAGCATCAAAAAATGTCAGAAGATTCGGTTCACCAGTTCGCAATTTTTGTTCAATCATGCGGATGATACCCCGTTGACTGATTTCCCCCTGTAGTTGGGCATTTGTATTTTGTAATTGAGCCTTAAATTGTGCCAGTTGCTGTTGCAGCTTAGTGGGGCTAATTCTACTGGGAATATCATGGTTAGGATGGGAATCAAAAAGTTTTTCTATCACCCGATACTCCGTAATTATTCCAGTTAAATAATCTTGCTCATCTACAACTGGAATATGGTGAATTTTATGGGTTTTTAATTGTTGAATAATTGTATAAATATCTGGCTCATCTGTTTCTCGCAGAACTACCGGGGGTTGTCTCATCACCTCAGACACCATCAGGTCTCCCGGATTTTCCCCCGCACCAATTAGCTGCACCACGTCCCTTTCCGTCCACATACCCACCAATTTCCCGTCTTCCACCACCAGTACACAACTGTTAGGGGGGAAGTTTTCTGTTCCCCACTGGTCTGATGGCTCCTGACTCATTAAAGCCATTACTTCCATCACGGAGGTATTAGGAACAACGGTTAGGGGGTCTCTATGGATGATGTCGTTTAAATTTGGACTGGACATAAGCCAAGGGTTAATCGTGGGTGTAGACATTGATTCCCCTACTCTCCTTGATCAGATATTAGGATTAATAATAACATAACAAATTATCACAGTTTCAGCGGTTCCGATCAAGTAAAAGCCATTCACAATCAACAGTTGAACCTGTTACTTAGGATCTATAGAGTATCTTGTGACTGATTTTTATCATTAATTAACCATTGAGATAATTGATAGCTTAATCAACTTTATGATAGTATAATCAACAAGCTGTCATCGAAGGGGGATGAGCAATTTTGCTGATTTTGATAGATTTTTAGCCTCCCTTAATTTGTTGGTAAATCTTGACTTATCATACAGACTTTTTAGCAAAGTTAAGTTATGCTCAAACTACAAACCAACTTGAGCAATAGGTTTCATGAAAACCAAATCTTGGTCTTTAATGGCTGGTGTAGCTGTGACCGCATTTTCTTGGGGAATTGTCCCAGCTTGGGCGGAAAATTGGATTTTTATGGGTGAGGCTGCCACCGGGGAAGATGTATATGTAGATGCTGATAGTATTTCACGGAACCGGGAAGGGTTGAGATTTATCTATAGCATTGGTGAAGAAACCATCTATGCAATAGCTTACTGTGACTCACGCACCTGGTATGTCAGCGGTTACGATGAAGTATATTCCCCAAGCAGTCATGCCACATCTAATATGATTGATTATGTCTGTTCCCAGGAATAACCAGTCTCAGTAATCTTTTAACCACAATTTAACTATCCATGGGGAGTCAATAAACCGGAGATTTATTACTGCGGGTATAGTACCAAAGTAGATCCCTTGGAAATCCTCAAATATGGATGAGATAAAGGCGATCGATTGAGGAACTGGTGAAAGGGGCGGGATATCCGTTGCTGTATATGCCGCCCTATTTTTAAGATTAAGCCAAACCAGCGGCTTGAATTGTCTGCATAAGCCTGTCGATATTGATGACAATATTAATATTTTTGCCTATAAGTTTGGCTTCATTTTCCGGCAAATTATCTCCTAATATCGGATAATATTCCAGTTCACAAATACCACTCAATAATCGATAAATTGACGGACAATAATCTGGTGATAAGATTTCAATAACTGTGGTCCCAGTTTGACAGAAAGCTAAATTAGTTAGTCCTGCACCATGTGGGCTAATAATCACTTCGGAAGTAGCGAAAAGTTCCGCTTGTTGTTCAAGAGTCATTGATTCTAATTGTACTGGTTTAATATTAAACTGTGTTAGGCATTCTATCACCTGGGAATTATTCAAGACCTGGCGAGATGGTGCTAGGGTGCGATCTATATAAATTCGCTGTTTAGTATCCCCCAAACTCGGACAAAAAGTTTGTTTGAGAAAATCACAATTCCACTGGCTAATTTGTAAGCCTTGTTGAGATGAAAGGTTAGGAGTTGGGATAATTATTTGCGCGGCTTTCAGATGATTGATATCTTTATTGCTGATGATTTTTTCGGGTGGAATTTTGAGGGTCTCTAAAGCCTGTTTCTGGTAAGGCTTATCCCAAGCATTTACCACAAATTTATCAATTGAGTTCAGGTCAATTCCCGCAGCTTCTAATAAATGAAAACGGGCGATAATATCTAACATCCAGTGAAAATATCCCGCCCCAAAACGCACAGATAAAAAGGCAACCACACCATCAATTTCATGGGGTGGCGGTAGGTGTTCGGATACGGCGACAAACTCCGCCCCACCACTAGCTAAATCAGTGACTAATTTGCCATCATCTGTGAAAACTGCACTGGTCGCCATATCTCCCCACACGCGCCCATTTTCGACAATAGCCACCCCGAAATCTCCGGTTGATATCTGACAGGTTGTAAATGTTTCGGGAAGGTTGGGAATTAAAATATTAGCGGGTTTAATCTCAATAGTCTTAGCTGGGTATATGAGGATATATTGAACACTAGGATGGGTTGGGATGGTTGTGGTTTTTTCTGATAAATTAGGCAATATTTCTCGGATAAATTTTGATGATAATTTCTTGAAGTTTAGGGCATTATTGGCATCCTCAATTAAACCTCTATGGGCTAATATTTTGGCAAAATGATGATAGGCTTTGATCAAGTCTGGTTTGCGCTTTAATGCGTCTATACATAGGTTTTGTGCTTCTGGGAAACGTTGCTTTTCGGTTAACAGTTGTGCGAGAATATCATAAAGCCATATTAACTCTGGTTTCAGTTCGATCGCTTTTTGATAAGCCGCGATCGCCTCATCAATATGACCTGCTAATTTCAGCGCGTGACCTAGTTTTTGATGTAACCAAGAAAGCTGAGGGTTGAGTGTAATGGCTTGGCGATAATTAGCGATCGCTTCTTCGGTTTCTCCCGTTTCTAGTAAGCTATCTCCTAAACTCATATACAGCCAATCTACATCAGGTTTTAAAGCGATCGCCTGACCACATACCGGAATTAATTCCGACCATTTTTCCTGAGTTTTCAAAACTTGGGCTAGTCCATAATAATAGTAAAACTGGTTCGGGTTAATTTCCAGAGCCTTTTCATAGCATTTAACCGCATCTTCCCACCTTTGCTGCTGTCCGAAAATTTGCCCTAAATTATGATACAATACATCCGATTGATTCGGATAATTGACAATTGCTTTTTGATAAATAGCGATCGCCTGTTCTAATTGCTGCTTTTGTTGTAACTGATTCCCCAAATTCAGATAATCTTCAAAACTCACCGGGTCTGAACCTAATAAAATAGCCTGAAACCAATATTCTGTCGCCTTTTTCGGCTGACCACATTGGGTAAACACCTTAGCCAAATTACGATAGAACCCCGCCATATTAGGGCGAATTTCCAGAGCCTTTTCATAGGCATTTATCGCCTCATTCCAGCGTTGATTTTGGGCGTACAGACTTCCCAAATTAGCATAAACCTCCGCAAAATCAGGCGCAATTTTCAAAGCATTATGATAACAAGACTCCGCCGCCACAAAATCCCCTTGTAACTGTCTGACAGTTCCCAAAGTTTTATAAGACAACGCAAAATCAGGGTCGATTTTTAACGCTTGTTCACAGCAGTTAATCGACTCCCCCCAATTCCTTTGTTTTAAATAGGAAACTGCTTGTTCATTAAGTTGAATAACTTCCGATTGCAGATTCTCATTATTTGACATTTTACAGTAACTCCCAGTAAATCACAATTTCACCTTATACCACTGTTATAAACCCAATTTATCTATTTTACCCAGAGCATTTTCAGCCGCCTTTTTACTAGCCTCTTTTTTACTGGAACCTTTACCCTCTCCATAAACCTTACCCTGAACCATAACCTGGACAGTGAACTGTTTTTTGTGGTCGGCTCCTTCCTCCTTAATTGTTTCATATTCTGGTGTAATTGGACCTATATTTTTTTGCACCCATTCCTGTAATCTATTTTTGGAGTCCGTCGCCACTTTACCCGAATTACCTTGAGACTGGGAAGCAATTTCAGCTATCACCGAATCAAACAAAGGTTGTAGAAATTCCTGTACTTTCTTCATCCCAGAATCCAAAAAATAAGCCCCAATCATCGCCTCAAACGTATTGCTTAATAAGGAAGGATTCAGTGCCGCCCCTTTCCCTAATCTGATATATTGTTGTAGGGCTAATTTTTCCGCAAACTTAGCCAACTGCTTATTTTCCACCAAAGCCGATCGCAACTTAGTTAAATCACCTTCATTACCGACGCTTTTATACTTATTATAAAGATACTCACCCGATATAAAATTTAACACCGAATCCCCCAAAAACTCCAACAATTCATTATCCCGATTAACTTCCTTCGGGTGTTCATACATATAGGAACTGTGAGTTAAGGCGTGATTGAGTAAATCCACATTTTTAAAAGGGATTTTTTTCAGCAATTTAGCAAATTCTCGCCGCAGTTTTTTTTCTCGGTCAGGAACCAGATTTTTTTCTTCGATAATTTTGCTTAACATAGTTTCCTGATGTTGTTCTAATTGATGAATTATGGATTTATCAGCCTGAAAAGCCGTCAAAAGCACCACCATATTATCTATAGCACGTTCCGTGTCTCGGTGAGAAAATTCATTCCCATGAGCCCAGTTATTCCTAAGTTGGATTAACTCAAATATTATCCCCCTATGTTGATTATCCACATGGTCATCATCTTGAAAAATCTTATCCCATTTCTTCGATATAACTTGCAGTAATGCTCCGATATCTTGAGATAGCCTCTCCTCCAATTCTCGCTTTTTCATGTTTTTGTATTTCGTGAGATATTTTTGGGCTTCCTCCTGCCATTGGTCTGAATATTTGTTTTTCATTTCCTGTTTAAACTGAGGATATAAGCCCTCAGCTAACAACTCTAAAGCGTCCCCAATTCTTTCTTTATTGCTAATCATCATTTGCTATCTAATAATTAATTAGCGACTATTATAGCTAATCTTCCTAAACAGGTTATTGATATAGCTGGCTATTCATAACTTCTGATCATCTATCAATCCTCAATTTATTTGATTTTCAAAAGACTGTTAAGAATTATTACAGATTTATGGAAAATTGCTCGCCAAAAGTTGACGAGATTCTGGGGGTTATGATACCATCAAATAAATCGCACCCAAGGCTTTACTCTGTCCTTCTGCAAAAATAGAGCCTACAACCCTGATTATATGGCGATTAAAATTATTATCTCACCAAAATATTAAATTTGCGATGCACGAGTTTTGAGGACAACAGCGATCGCCTTTTTTATGCCTATTGACAAAAACGCCACTTTGTGCATTCTTAATTGTTGATGATTGACTGATATCCTAGGTGATGTGGATGGTCAGAGTCAAAAATCAAAATATGAGACTTGAGGAAGCGGTTGAATTTGCCGAAAACCCGGAGCCCCGGTGTCCCTGTGTGTTATTGCTAGACACATCAGCATCTATGCAGGGAGAACCCCTAGATGGTCTCAATGCAGGATTAATGACTTTTAGGGAGAACCTAATCAAAGACGAACTCGCGAAAAAACGGGTTGAGATCGCGCTGATCACCTTTGATAACCAGGTAAAAATCATCCAGGATTTTGTCACAGCCGATCGCTTTGAACCCCCCCTGTTAAACGCCCAGGGTCAAACCTATATGGGAACAGCCATAGGGGAGGCTTTAGACATGATTGCCAGTCGCAAAGCCGAGTATCGCAATAATGGGATTACCTACTATCGTCCTTGGGTGTTCATGATTACCGACGGCGAACCCCAGGGAGAAAGCGATCGCATCACAGAACAGGCCATTAAACGCATTCGAGACGAGGAAGCCAACAAACAGGTCGCATTCTTTGCGGTAGGCGTAGAAGGGGCGAATATGGAGCGCTTAGGAGAGATTGCTCAACGAACCCCCCTGAAACTGAAAGGGTTAGATTTTCGGGAAATGTTCATTTGGCTATCGGCCAGTATGCAAACAGTTTCTCACTCCAAAGTTGACGAACAGGTAGCCCTACCACCGCCAGGATGGGGAACTGTCTAGCCAAAAACTCATGCGATCGCAGACTTTTACCATGAACCCAAATTCTGCCTACTGGCAAATTATCTCAGCTTCCGTGGCGGGAACCAGTCACGAAAAGCAAGCCATTCCCTGTCAAGATGCTCATATCTATCGGGAGATTGACCCCCATCAATTTATTGTCGCTGTAGCCGATGGTGCGGGTTCAGCTTCCCTTGCTGATGTGGGAGCCCAACTAGCAGTTAAAACCGCCACCCAATTAATCGAAGAGTATCTATCCTCCGTCGATGACACCGCCGCCGTGGACTGGAACAGTCAATTGTTAGCTGTCGTTAACCAAACCAAACAGGCCATCGAAGCCGAAGCCGACCACAGGGATATATTGGCGCGGGAACTAGCAACCACATTAATTTTAGGGGTAATTACCGCTTCCACCATTGCTGTAGTTCAGATAGGTGATGGCGCGGTGGTAGTTGAAGATCAACAGGGAACTTTGATGGCTTTAACTATTCCCGCCAGTGGAGAATATTTAAACGAAACCACCTTTCTGGTTTCCCCGAATGCGTTAGAATCTGCTCAAATTCAGGTATGGTCTGGAATGCCTAAGTATTTGGCTATATTTTCCGATGGTTTACAAATGTTAGGATTAAAAATGCCTGAAGGAAAACCGCACGCTCCGTTTTTTTCTCCTTTATTTCAATTTGTGGAAACTATCTGCGATCGCACAGAAGCCGAACAACAGTTAATTTCATTTTTGCGATCGCCTAGGGTAAATCAGCGCACCGATGATGATTTAACCCTTATTTTAGCTGCCAAAAAGCCAACATCATCCCAATAAACGCCATTACAATATGTACAGCCGTAACTCTCTACGGGAACCCCAGGGGCTATAATATACCAAATATAGACTCTTATTATATGGGGGTCAGTGGTCTTGTCCAATTTACATCGATGGTTACAGTCCATTAAGAGGCGATTTAAATACTGCTGGTTAGCTTTATTCATTGGTGCGATCGCCACTCTCGCCGTGCTGCTGATTTGGCACAAACTCTACATCCGAGAGCAACGGCATTTTGCACAACTGGTGCAACAACAAGCCAACAGCATCCAATCTATCCTCAATCGAGAGTTATCCAGCCACATTGTATCCCTAAATCGTATCGCCAAGCGTTGGGAACTCAGTAATGGCACTTCCCGAGAATTTTGGGAAGCTGATGTCAGCAACTATTTAGATGATACTCATGGCTACCAAGCCATACTCTGGGTAGATCCATCTTTTATCGTCCGTTGGATAGTTCCTTTAGAGGGAAACGAACAAGTCCAGGATATGGATTGGACACAAGAACGCCGTCGGCGAATTAGTTTAAGAGTAGCCAGAGACCTCAATCAGATTATCCTGAGTAAACATATTTCATTAGTTCAGGGTGGCGAGGGATTTCTAGTAATTATTCCCCTATTTATTGATGACCGCCATGATGGGTTTATTTTAGGAGTCTTTCAATTTGAATCCTTCTTTGATGGGATTTTAGCGATATCTCCCTTGTATACGATTCAAATATATGACCGTGGTAATTTAGTTTATAGCAGTGGTAATTTCTCAGAATCACCCTTTCAAAAAACCTCAATTGTCCGCGCCTATGGAGCCGATTGGACAGTCCAAATTTCTCCGCAACCTGCTTGGATTGAAGAGGGAAAATCTCCCCTTCCCACCCTGGTTTTATCAGCAGGTTTAATCATAGTTTGGACTATGGCACTCACCGTCTATTTAGGTCAGTATGCTTGGCGTTATGCTGATCGAACCAGAAAAATTAACCAGCAATTGCAAAATGAAATCATCCACAGACAGCAAATAGAAGCCATCCTCCTAGACTCCCAAAGACAATATCAAACCCTCGTCGAAAATTCTCCTGATATGATTCAACGCTTTGATACCAGTTTTAAACATATTTATGTCAGTCCAATTTTAAGCCAATTAACCGGAATTCCTCTACATACTTGGATGGGCAAAAGTTGCCGGGATTTGCCATTCTATGTAGCCATGGCTGATAGTTGGGAGGCGGCGGCGAATCGGTTATTAACAACTGGTGAAAAACAGATTATTGAATTTGAAGCCGAGACAGTTAATGGTTGGCGTTATTTTGAAATGGCGATCGTCCCAGAAATTAACCAAGGCCAAAATATTACATCAATTCTTTGTATTTCCAGAGATGTAACTGACCGGAAACAAGCGGAAATATCCCTAAAACTTAGTCAAGCCAAGTTTGAAGCATTGGTAACTAATATGCCGGGAATGGTCTATAGTTACTGTCCAAACAACTCCCAAAATCTGCCTTATTTTAAATTTGTGAGTCATCACTGCTTTGATATCTTTGAATTAGAAGCTAATACTATTCTGGCAGACATCAATTCTCTGATTAACTTAATCCACCCAGATGATTTACCGTCTTTGCGTGAATCAATGCAACAATCTTTGCAGGAATTTTTACCCTGGTATTGGCAAGGTCGGGTTATTACTAATTCGGGAAAAATGAAGTGGGTAGAATGTAATTCTCAACCCCAATCAACCCCAGAAGGTAATATTTGGCATGGCATTGTTTTTGATATTACTGCACGCAAAAAATATGAAGAAAATCTGCTGCGTTTCCAGGGTATTGTTGCCACGACTGCGGAAGCGATCGCCTTAATTAATCGGGATTATATTTACCAAATTGTTAATCAAACCTACGCCTATTTAACCGGAAAATCCGAGGATTTTATTATTGGCAATATCATCGAAAATGTATTAGGTAAACAGATTTTTCAGCAAACAGTTAAGCCTCTATTTGATAGATGTCTAGCCGGAGAAATAGTCCGCTATGAAGCCTGGTTAAGTTTTCCGGGAGAACCCAAGTTTATCGGAGCCACCTATTCCCCGATTTTGCAACCTGATGGCACAGTAAATGAAGTGATTGTCACTGTCCGAGATTTAACCTCATTAAAACAGGCAGAACTTGCCATTAAACAACAATCTGAGAGACAGGATATCTTATCAAAAGTCACCAATAGAATCCGGCGATCGCTTCATCTTCAGGATATCCTTAATACCACCGTTGTCGAAGTCTCTAAAGTTCTCAGTAATGACATAGTTTTAGTCTATAAATTCAACTTAAATTGGACTGGTAAAATTATTGCTCATTCTAGGGAACTATCTAGGGACTCTGACCTACTTTTTTGTGCAATAGATCCGGTCATGACTATCAAAATTGACCAAATAATTTTGGAAATTGCCCAATCTTGTCGCACCGGAAAAATCAATGCTTCTGTGGAAAGGTGGCAAAAATTTCAAGGACCGACTCATTTAATCTTCCCCATTTGGTTAGAAGCCGAGCAACTTTGGGGACTACTTATCGCTTATTTTTCCTCAGAAGATAGCAACTATAAACCCGCAGAAATCGATATGCTGAAACAACTAACAGAACAGTTAGCGATCGCCATTCAACAAGGCGAACTATATCATCAGATCCAGATAGCCCATGGGGAACTCGAAAAAGTCTACAATCTCGATTCTCTGACCGGAATCGCTAACCGCCGCAATTTTGATCATATTTTACAGCAGGAATGGTTACAACTGCAACGGGAAAAACAACCCCTATCAATAATCATGTGTGATATTGATTATTTTAAGTGTTATAATGACACTTATGGACACATTGCCGGGGATAAATGCCTGCAAAGGGTAGCTAATGCCATCAAAAATTCCCTGAAACGACCGAGGGATTTAGTCGCCCGTTATGGTGGCGAAGAATTTGTGATTTTATTACCCAACACACCCATAGAAGGTGGTGTAGAAATTAGCCAACAAATACAGGAAGCTGTGTTCAAGTTAAATATGCAGCCCGGCGCAATTCCTGCTAACTTCCAACGGGTGACTGTGAGTATGGGAATTGCCAGCCAAATTCCCACCAAAAACAAATCACCTACCCAACTTATTTTTCATGCCGACTGCGCCCTCTACCAAGCCAAAAACAATGGCAGAAACCAATATGTTATTGCCAATGCCGCAGAGTGCCATAGGGGCTAATTATCTGCGTCTGTATCGTTGCTGAAATCGCTTAATCCCGGCTTTTTCCAAGTTTTTAACTAACTGTTGCAGTTGAGTTAAATTAGTGTTTCTGCGTCCATATCGCCAATGCACATAAGTTTGACAAACTTCTGATATCGCCTCAGCTTCATCAACAGAACATTGATTAGCGATCGCCTCTGCATACTCCACCGGAGTTTGGGCGGGATGTTTCGGATAACCCCGTTGGGCTAATAATGCCAACAGTTTTTGATATAGTCTTTCTTCCGGGGGTAATTTAGCCAAGCGTCGTCTCTCGCGCCAATTTTTCCATCCATCCCACAGCAACCAACTTAGGAACCCGACACCAGATAAAGTTATCGTGGCCGTAAACAAGCCAACCCACCCCCTAGTAAACAGATCGATAAACCAGCCGACAACCGTATCCACCGCCCCGAAAATAGTCGCCAATATCCTCTGTAAACTATTTGTTACCGGAGAAGGTAGCCATCCCGCCACCCAATTCCAAAAAGCCCTCAGCGCACTAAAAGTCTGATTTTCCTCAATAGAAGGCGGGATTAAATCCATCCCCGGAATGGGATTAAAAGCAAACCAACCATATTCAGGAAAATAAACCTCCGTCATCGCATGAGCATCAGTATTTTTAATCACATATAACCCCGTAAATGGGTTAAACTCACCCGGTTCAAAACCCGCCGTTAGTCGCGCCGGAATGCCAATAGAACGCAACATAATGGTTAACACCGTCGCAAAGTGATCTGGATAACCGCCTCTGATAATTTCTCCCTCTGGACTATCTTTATAGCCAAACAAAAACGCCTCCACCAAATCCTCATCAGGTCTCAAAAAAGGCGGGTCTTCTTGTAGTTTATAAACGGGGCTTTGTTTTAAATATTGAGCCAAATAAAGGGCTATTTCATAGGGAGATGTTAAGGCTTGTTGCTCAGGGTTGGATTGATTCCGCGCCGCCAAAATCTCCTCGGTTCTTTGTCGCACCCTGTCCCGAATTTCATCAGGAACCTGCAAATAGTAATCACGAATAGCTTGTGTGTAGTCAGTGGAGGCTTGACCCAACTGGGTGCGGTTACGATAGGGGACTCTGGAAATCACCGTATAGGTTAATCCCTCCCGCAACATCAAAGGCGATCGCAAAGTTCCCTCTCGGTCGATCGCAATTTCCTCAGTGGGGAAATACAATTGTTTAGCCTGTTTTAAAGCCGGGATTAAATTAGGTAATTGAATCACCGCCGTATAACTTTGGATCACCTCCCTAGTTCTAGCCTGTGTCGGTCGCTGAAACAGATTAAACAGATAGGACCACCAAACCCGTTGGACAGTTTCCACCTGGTCATTACGGGAAATTTCCCATCCCTGACCCGTGTACTTATCAAAGCCGATCACCCGAAAAAATCCCCGCGCCTGCGATCGAACCCTCAGCACAACCTGCGGCCTTAAATTTCCCCTAAGATTCTGATTAATCCGAGTGTTAAAACCATAATATTGAACCTCATCTAAAACACCCGCCCCCGACTCCTGATTTTGTCCAGTTCCCGACCCCGTGCCATCTCCAGAATCCCCCGTATAACCAGGGTTAAAAATTTGTCTGCCATCAAATTCCCCTCGTGGCATTTGAATAGGGGAACTCATCGGAAAGTTCCGCAGTTGATAGCCAGGAAACCGAGGGAGAAGGGCAAAAATCACCAATCCCAACGCCACAATAGCCAGAAAGCTAACCCCCAAAAACTTGAAATTCAAGTTAGAAGGAATCCTCAATTTAGGAGAACTAGCCTCCGAGGGGTTCAACTTTTCCAATCCCAACCGGGAACGGTAATCTAAGATTAAAGTTGGCAACGAGAGCGCCAAAAACACCAAAATCACCGGCCCAAAAGTCAAAGTTTGGCTAAGAGTACCAGCCACCCCCATTAAAATCAAGCCAATGACCATCGAATAGCCCAGATCCTTGCGTCGTGGCAGATCAAAGCTATGGAGAACCTGCAAATTAATTAACAGTTGTGCCAAAACAATTCTGGTATCGATCAACTCCAGCACTAGACGACTGAAAAAAACCGCCATTGCTACCAACATACCAATAGCAATACAAAATTTAATTGGCACATTACGATGACGACGACGAAACCAACTCCAGGTCGCCCCCACCAAACTGACAGGGATCGCCCATAGATTTAGTGGCTCCTCGATCGCCACATCAGTAGCAATAATGCCCACAACCACCAATAACTGCACGAAAATGCGGAGCAGAAGTGAGTCCTCTGGCTCAGGTTGAGGTATTGCTTCGATCCGTCGCCACAATTGGCTCAAGATAGGGATATCGGCTGTCATGGATTTGAAAATTGGGTAATCACTCTCAGATTACTGTAACCCATATTTCTGAAAAAATCCGCTGCACCTATCAATATTTAACTCATCATCCGAGGGTAAATGGCAAAACAGAGGGGATTTTGTTCGCAGTCATAAAACAACACATTGAGTCGATAGATCTGATTAGGCTCTGGATCTACCAATTCCATGGTCACATATCCGGCTGAGGTACGTCTGGCTGTGGTTTCGCCATGATTTCCCTTCAATTGCAGACATCCACCCGCAGGCAAATTCGCCAAAATCATTAAGCAATTGCCATAATCGCGGGTCTGATATTGGGCTTGTACTGTTAACAGCCCTAAGCTAGTTTGCCACTCCTGAAGCCCTACCGACTTATTCAAAAAACAAGTTATCGTCAGCGTATCGAGGATTTCTCGCGCCGCCAGTAGCAACAAAACCATTTGCTGTTGTTGATTAGCCGTCTCATAGGGGGGGAGTTGTAGCTTGTTCAATTCAGGATCGCGAACTTCCCCTAAAACCAGCCTACCTGCCCATTCATTAAGCAAATCAGAGGCTTGTGGGAAAAAACTTTCCACCGCTTCCACCAGTTTCGCGCCTTGTTGTAGGGTTGAATGCAAAACCTTCTGACACGGAGTCAGAAGATCAGCAAAAACCGTTTCTGGTAGAAAAGTAGACCATTTCAGGTTTTCCCTTTGAGCATTCCACCAAGAAGGATTGGGAACAGTCGGATCGCTAATCACGTCTGGGTAAATAGCATCAGCACCGAGTTCAGTTTCCCAAGGGAATAGCGGTGGTTTTTCTTGGATCTCAATTCTTAACCTGTTTTTTAACAGGCTTTCAAATCTGTCTTTCACGGTTGGTATCTCTCCCAGTTTAATTGGTTCGTCGTTGGGGTAGAAAACGTCAATCTCTTCATAGTCGGGTAGGTCAGCTTCTGACCACCCTGGTTCTTCGACCCTAGAACTATTTGCTAATTGATCTGCTGAGGTAGCAGGTTCACCAGCAGCAGAGGAAACAGTTTCAAGGGGTTGTGATTCAGACCCCTCGAAAAACTGGCACTCGGAGAGTTGACGATCTGGATTTATTTCGTTATTCATCAGTAGATGCACTAGCTCCGGACACTGAACGATTTCTAAGATCCCAGGCTAATTCCAAAACTTTAAACCACCGCTTTTGTACTTGAGTCGCCTTGCAACCTAGCTTTTCGGCGATCGCATGATCAGATAGCCCCTTTTGCTTTAACCTTAGCAAATCCTTTTGATCTTGGCTAAGTTGACTCTGGAAATCCTCCCACTGGTGCGGGAGTAAACCCAAATTACGATCTAAATCCGCTTCTAACCACTGATGCACCAATTCCCAACGATGACCCAAAGCAAATCGCAACAAATGATATTTAAATCGCTGTTGGAGATAATCCCGTTGGCGAGGGGTTAGCCCCAAAATCGCCTCTATCTCTCGAGTTGGCAAATCTTGCATTCGCAAGGTGAAATAATCGGCACAGTCTTTTTGATTGTGTTCCTCAAGATATTCGATTAACTCTTCCACAACCGTTTGGCGTAGGGATTCTAGTTCTGGTTCGTTAGACTCAGCCACCATGGCGGCTCGCACCTCTTGTACAGATGAGTCGTTCCAGGTTTGATCAGAATCCTGTATCCCACCTTCTGCGGCTTGATCAAGATCCACAAACGCTTCTCTGGGTTGTTGTTGAGAAAATGTCTGCGATCGTAGAATGATTAATTGTTGACTACGACCTCGGGCGAGAGGAATACGCCGTTTCCCATATCGTTCCGTAAAGGCTAGATATTCGGCTAGTTCCAGTAATGTCCGGGGACGATAATCCGCCGGAATTTGGTTTTCCTTGCGGAAGGCATTTAGTGATTCAACATAAAACCCCTGTAAAAAGTCCCTAATCAGTTCCAACCTAGCGTGATAACTTGATTGAACCTGGCGCGGTGTGATATATCGATAGACAATGGCACTGAGAGTGCTGTGGAGTTCCAACGGTGCTCTGCTTTGACCTGAGTTGATAATAGTGAAGACATTGTTGTAAGCGATGCTGTGCGAGCGTCATCGCCCAAGTCTCCACATCCCCCGAGGCTTGGATGCGCTGGCTTTCTGTACAGATCCGAATTGCTTCTTCTGTTAAGCGCCAAGCGATATCCTGACAGTTCTGCTCAGATGCCTGGGTCGCTTGTTTGAGCTCACCGGACAACCGTTGAAAAATTTTATGGCTCTGGCAGATTTCCCCCATGATGATAATTTTAGTAACAATGACCCTAACCTATGCTTTCCAGTAGAGCCTCTGAGTTTCCGGAGGGTTTCCCAATCGGGTCGTGTTTAGTTACGATCACGACACTGGCAATTTTCTAGTCGCCTACCTGATCAATTGGGGTTTTCTCAGTTATCATGTAGCGCGAAAATCAGCACTTACTCAAGTTTAACAATGGATTTCGACCAACAAATTCAAGCCTTGATTGAAAATGCCCCCCAGGATGGTTCTACTCCTGACATTATTAAGGCGATCGCTCCCGGTCTCAAGTTACTGGCCGCTCAATTAGCGCACCTACAGTATTTTATTTTGACCAGTCTTGACCAAAATTGGGTATTAACTACTCTCGGTAATGTGGATAATCCGGATCTACAAAAGCAAGTTATCTATGCTTTTTCTAGTTTAGATGATGCTTCCGTTCACTCTAGGATAGATATTTCCACTTCTGTGGTCGCTGTCCCCGTTCCCGTTACCCACATTTTGTTTCAGGCGATCGCTATCCCCCAACTAGATAGTTTTATTTTCTTTGACCAGCCTGGTCATCTTGACGCTGCTACTGAGGTTAAACGTCAAGATGTACAGGATACTATCCAAGTTTACCTACAACAATATCAGTCTCTGCGTCGCTCTAAGTCTCGCCCTATCCCTCCAGATATTGCTTAAATCAGTCCCCTTACCCCCGTACCACTTTCTCCTTCCCTTGACCCTCAAAACTCCGTTTCTTAATGGTTTCTTAATTGTCAAAATCACAGGTATTTTATATAATTATAGTGACTGTTAATTAACCCCCAAAAATTTTCCCTAAATCAGCCCCTTGCATCTGCTATTTCCACCTAGGGTTCGGGTGGGGTCAGCCAGCCATGTCCGTTCATCAAAACTGCTCACACGGTCAACTATTTCTCACCAAAATCTGGCAGCTTTGTATTATGAAAATTAATCAAGTAATATATCTAGGATTTAGTGCCATTTTTATATTAGTCGGCATCAGTAGCTTAGTGGAAGAGTGGCAACAAAGAACTCTAGAGCAATCCTTTAAGTTGGTAGTTCATACCTACGAAGTTAAGCTGAATTTGCAGGATATTTACAAAAATTTGGTCGATGCAGAAAGCGCTCAAAGGGGATTCATTATTACCGAAGACGCAGGTTTTTTAGAACCCTATTATTCAGCTAATACACAAATTGAGGGTAATTTAGACACTTTATCTCAATTGCTGCAAGGTAATTCTATACAAACCCAGAGATTAACCAATCTTCAAAACTTAACTAACCAAAAATTGGCGCGACTTGAACAAAACATCAATTTAGCTAGAGCCGGAGAATCAGAACAAGTTTCCATTCAGGTTAGTTCGGGAATTGGTAAGCAAATTATGGATAATATTCGCAGTGAAATTAATAGGATGATTGAGGAGGAACAAAATTTATTGATTGACCGAAATCAGCGTTATCAAGCCATCCAAAAATTAGCAATAATCATTAATTGGGGTAATTTTTTTATGGTAATCACCATTGGCTCTATAATTAGCTTTATTGTGATTCGTGTGATTATGAATCCTATTCAACAAGTTACACAGGTTCTGGCTACCTCCTCAGCAGAAATTGCCGTGGCTACTGAACAACAGCAGAGACTAGCCAGCCATCAAGCTGTTTCCATTAATCAAACTACTAATGCTATTCAACAAATTAGCGAAGGGGCTAAACAATCAGCGGAGGATGCTGATCACGCTTTAGGAAAGGCTCAACAGGTTTTAGACATCAGTGAACATGGCAATCAAGTAGTCCAACAAAACTTGGCAAGTATTGCCGAATTAACTGATAATGTCGAAAATATCTCAGAACAAATTGAGGTTTTGAGACAGCATACAGTGGAAATAAGCACTATATCTAATTTAGTATCTAGTTTAGCTAATCAGACTAATATATTGGCTCTGAATGCCTCTGTTGAAGCTGTGCGTGCGGGAGAAGCAGGTCGCGGATTTGGTTTGGTGGCGGTGGAGGTTCGTAAGTTATCAGACCAAAGCCGAAACTCAGCTAGGGAGATTGATAATTTGGTTGGTCTGATTCAAAATTCCCTGAAATCTACCATTGAAGCTGCACAAAAGGGAACAGAAAACGTTAAGGTGGGTATGAAAATGACGGAAAATACTGCTAATGTATTTGTAGAGGTGGCTGATGGCATTAAAAATGTGGTCAGCAGTAATCAAAAAATTGCTCAAATCTCTGAACAACAGGCGATCGCTATTCAGCAAATTGTCACAGCTACCAATTCTATTAATCAAGCAGCAGTGGAAACCGCTAGTGGCATTCAACAAACCCAAGTCGGTACTCAAAACCTGAATCAGGCGGCCCATACTCTCCGGGTTTTGGTATAACCAAAGTCTCCCCAACTGGCAATTGTCACCATGGAAATTGATACCAAATCCCTGATGGGGGAGATGTCGCCACCCCCACCGAACCTAATAAATCAGTATATTCTACTCACCACATAGTCCCCTAATTCCACCAGAGCTTGACGAGACTCTGAAGGGGGTAACTGCTTGATATGTTCTACGGCGACCTGGGCGTGGTGGATGGCTAGTTCTCGGGATTTCTCAATCCCAGAACTTTCTTGAATTAAGGCGATCGCCTGTTCCAAGTCCCCATCTTGAGCAAATTCGCGATCGATCAGAGTTTCCAGAAAAGGCTTTTCTGCCAGAGCAAACAGGGTCGGAGCCGTCAGATTTCCGCTTTTGAGATCCGAAGCAGCCGGTTTACCTAGGGATTCCGTCGAACCTGTAAAGTCTAAAATATCATCGACAATTTGAAACGCCAAGCCAATATTACGACCATATTTATACAAATCTTCTGCTAGTTCTGGTGAAACTCCACTTAACAGACCAGCCGCCTTAGAACTATTGGCGATTAAGGATGCTGTCTTGTAGTAACTCTTTTCGAGATAGGCTTCAATGGACAAGCTAGTGTCAAATCGATTTAGTCCCTGTTGAATTTCTCCCTCTGCCAGATCCATGATCACCTGTGACAGAAGTTTAACTACCTCTAAGTTATCCAGGTTGGCTAAATACCAGGAGGACTGGGCAAATAGGAAGTCTCCGGCTAAAACCGCCACCCGGTTATTAAACAAACTGTGAACTGTCGGGACACCCCGCCGCAGTTCTGATTCATCCACCACGTCATCATGAACCAAACTAGCAGTATGGATCATTTCTGTGATTTCAGCCAGACGGCGGTGCTTAGGTATGATTTCGTGATCGGGCATGGTTGCCCTAGATATTAGCAGCACGATCGCCGGACGCACCCGTTTTCCCTGTACGCTAAATAAATGCTCTGCTGCTGCATACAGGATCGGGTGACGAGCGCCCACCAGTTGTTTCAGGTTATCGGTTAGCAGTTTTAGGTCTGCTTCAACGGTCGAAAATAGAAGAGTGCGAGAGGTCATGGGTTTGCCAACTCAGGCTGGATGATTAACAAAATTTTACATATTATAGTTCGATTTTAAGCTAAGGCTATCATCTCACCAAACTCTCAACTGGGATTATACCCCACCAGAGCATCAACTTGAGATCTTCACCACACCTGCATCAAATCTAATTAACCGTGAACCCCCTACAGGGCGGGTTGATTCATCTTGGACTATGCCAAATTAGCTACTAGACGGGCCTACCCCTAGATGATCTCTGCCCTCTCCCCCATCACCTATTGTCCATTATCCGTTGTCCATTGCCCCTGAAAATTTTTTTCTCATAATTGGTACAATTCGTTAATTTTGTGTTAGCTTAATTATTAAGAGTTTAAAAAAATTCTACACATTAAGGGCAACAGGTGTGGCAGCCAAATATTAACTGGCTGTTGTTGCACAGGTTATCCGCAGAAAAGGGGATAGCTAGGGGCGATTTTAGAAGTTCCTAAGCTGGCATCAGATTATGGTGTGGCGGCTTGGTGGGTTCAAGACCAATCAGCACGGTCTAGGCTTATATTTAGGCGGCGGACTTGCTGTAGAAGTCTGGTAACTTGGCATAGGTATTAGGGAAACTTTCTGGAGTTGCAAATCTCTGGTTAGTTATTGTTCATGTGCCTGGTGGTATCCCTGATTAGATAGCGATCGCCACCCAGCTATAACCTGGCGTGGGAAACCTGCCCCTATGTATATGTAGCTACTCTTAAACTCCCATATATGCTCCTCTCTCACACACAGACTAGCCGCACCACCTATGAACTACCACGAATTACCGTTAATGATTCCCCTACTCGCCACCGGTTATGTGTTGACTATTTATTTGCTGTTGATGGTGGCTAAACATACAGCAGCGCGATTTTCTCGCTTTCGCTCTTAGTTATATTGATCACCGATCATTAATTCGCTGAAAACAACCACTCCCATTTGGCGGAGTGGTCTTTTCTCTGATGAAATATTATTCACACAAACAGACTCGGTAAAATTACTTAGTTACATAGACAATAGGCGATCGCGATCGCTATGCAGATTGACTGACAGTTAACCGCTGGTCGGAAATAGCCGTGTCTAATTTTTCCCAAGAGTAAATAAAGGGAGAACTTGCCAGCGAACAAGATGCCCAATCACTTTGCACAGAACCGTGAAACAACTGGCAAACACCGCCTCGTCGCCCCTCAGATTTATAGTGGAGGCAATTGCGACAAGTCGATGGAGTAGAATTTTTGATCGGCATGACAAACCTCTGGAGCTCACTTGATTTATTGTTTATCAAAATCGCTCAAGAACCTGTTATCTAAACTACAGTTTGCCAAGAAATATCAATCAATCTATTCCACACCAATATATTTATGAAGCTGAACCGAAAGCCGATAACCTGGAAACTGTTTTAATTTTGCCAATACCAAAGGCAAAGTGCGGTCTATATCAGTCCACTGCGGTTGTAAAAAAACCGGAATCGTAGAATTTTCCGCCAAACGGCATCGATAAAACTCCAACTCATCCCCCACATCAATCACCAACTTAATTTCGGAAGCCCGTCGCCACATCTGTGATACCACCGGATAACGGGGGCTGATATGTTCCTTGGGACTCAGAGTAATCCAGCATAGATCAGAAACATCTTGCCAAAACGCCCCCGATGTCTCAATAGAAACCTGCCTCCCAGTTTCTTCTAATACCCTCACCAAATCAGGTAACTGAGGATATATAAACGGTTCACCCCCAGAAATTACCACCCTTGGCGACACCAACTCCGCCAAAAGTTCATCAAAACTACGCATATTCCGGGGTAAACCTTTCCCCCCATCAGCATATCCGGTGTCACACCAAGGACAACCCACCGGACACCCCGCCAACCGAATAAAATCTACAGGAGTTCCCGCCCAATAACCCTCCCCTTGGATGGTTTGCTGAAAAGTCTCATGTACTGGAATTGTAATCATCCGCCGCTTTTTTTAGCTTTATATCCCAATTGAGTAAGTATTTGCAGTAACTTATCAGTATGATCACCCTGAATTTCCAGAGTTTGGTCTTTCATGGTTCCTCCAGTGCCGCACTGATTTTTCAGTTGTTTTAATAACTTACTCAGGGTCTGTTCATTGCTTTGAAAGCCGGAAATAACCGTGACTGTTTTACCGCCCCGTCCCTTACGAGTTGCCTGCACTTTTAAGTTTTGCTGTTGGGGGGGTAAGTCCGGCACTCCTGGTTCCATAGCTTCGGAATTAGAAGAATTGCCAAACTCTGAGTAAGCGATCCGATTCTTATGAGACGATTTCCTATCAAAATTTCCCGAATATGGGGCCATAACTCATTACTCAATAACATACTAAAGCGGGAAGTTACCCCTACTTCCATCTTCCGACTCAGCAGGGGGAACTATTTAACCTATAGCGGAAAACCGCCAAGAGTGGCAAGTTGATAGTTGTTAATCATCAATTAATTTGACTGGGCGCTGTCTCAGGCAGTAACTTTAGAGTTGAGGGTGGGACTAGGAACTTCCTCAAAAATGGCTCCCTGTTCTTTTAACTCCTGGATACGAGCAGCATTTAACCCGGTAACCTGTTTAAATTTGACGTTTTGCAACAATGCCCCGGTTAGGTTAGCTTCCTTGAGGTTGACACCCTGAAATTTGGCGTGACTCAGTGCTGCATCTACGAGTTCAGCCCGCATGAGGTTAGCTCGACTCAAATCGGCATAACTAAGGTTAGCATGGGTGAGAATGGCTCCGCTCAAATCGGCCCCACTCAAATCGGCCCCACTCAAATCGGCACCTGTTAGATCTGCCCGGGTCAGGTTGGCTCCGCTGAGGTCGGCTCCGCTGAGGTTGGCACAATACAGGTTTGCTCCTATTAAGTTAGCATTGAATAGGCTAACACCAAGCAAATTGGCTCGAAATAGGTTCGCCCGAAATAGGTTCGCCCGAAATAGGTTCGCGCCACTCAGGTTAGCATTACTCAGGTCCGCCCGGAATAGGTCTGTATCCCGGAAATTGCGATCGCCTGCTGCATAAAGGTTGAGCAGTTCTTGTGAATTCATGATAATTTCCTAATCTCCAATATGATTAACTGCAATTGTGCCTAAGTTCTTGTTCAATCGGGCAAAACTTTATTTTAATTTAAAAAACCACGGGTATCAGTCAGCCCCACATCCTGCATATCCTTTCAAATTACAGTCGGCGACTGCACAATAGGGATGATGTAATTTAGGAATTATTGACATTAATTGTGGGTTTGGATATAATTGGCACTATATTATACCCTATTATCCCCTCGGCTGAAAAAGTGCGATCGCTAACTGGCTAAGTAATTAAACAGACTTGCTCTAGTTTCTTGTCATTCCGAAAATACAATCTTATGAGCAACACTTATAATTCCGGTACTGACCTGGTAGACTCCTCTGGTAATCTGGATTCTGCTCAAGATAGTAGAGACTTACCAGATATCATCTTTGATTTTTTTATTAAGATTGTAAAAAAATATGACTCCGAGACAGTCTTAGAAGAATTTATCGGATTATTTTGGTATCTGAACTGTAGCGATGAACAGGCTAATAATGCTTTGAGAACTCAACTGAAGCAGCCATCATCAACAGCCGCCATTCATCCGATCCTGAAAAGAAGTTGTTATATTTTAGCCAATAACTGGTATATTAGTCGCAATTATCAAGCCGTTGAGTTACTGCTAGAACATCTGGAAAATACCGAAAGCGATGAAGATGACATTCTCGATCCTGAATTAGGAAAACTCAGAACTCAGGTTAAATATTTTCTGCAAAGTGCTGATATTCAAGATATTCGTCATTGTGTATTACAGCATTCTCAGGGCTGGAGTAGTCGTTATAAAAGTTATTTATTAGTTAACCAATATATTGACCCAAATAACTCTCAGGAACAGCAAGAGGTAGCGCGAAATATATCTAAACAACTCCGAGAACAGTATAAATTTGACCTGGCGATGTATCTGGCTCACTCATCACCAAAAACTCAACTCCAAAATGAAACCAACATTAAAAACCCTACTCAGCTAGGAGATCAAGTTTTAGATATACTTAAAAAAACCATTTCCACCCAGCGCGTTTACAGCTATACCCATCAAGCTGAATTGTTTTTAAAACAAACTAATAAGGTTACTTATAGAGATTTTAAAAATGCCTTACCTGAATACTTAATGATTCAGAGCGGGGAAAAATCTACTACCCGTATTTTGCGGGAAAAAATTTCCGCCCAACTGAAAGATTTGTATAATTTCCATGATTACAGAATTATCAATGACGATTTAAAAATTCGTACCTGTCATAGTCTCATCGACTTTTTGACGATAGAGGATGGAGAGAACCCCTCTTTTATTTTTACATTTATGATTAATCAGGGTAGTATTTTTACCTTGGCTATTCTGATGCTAAAAGTTATTTTACTAGACCACTCGTCTAAAGTACACTTAGAGTTAAAAGTGGCTCAACTGATTCAATTTTATCAAAAATATGAAGAAGAACGATGTCGTCAGTTTATATTGTTTTTGGAAATTTTCAATCTGGTATTGACAATTTTTACGGAAAACGTCCAATATCACCTGGTGAAGATGGATCAGGATGATGTATCAGGACCTCTGACTGATAACTTGGATGCTTACCGGGTTTTCTCTCAATGTAAAGGACTTGATTTGCGTCAAGCTAATCTGAATAATCTGAACTTAAAAAGTCTGGATCTCAAGGGAGCAGACTTTAGAGGTGTGAATATGATTCAAATGGATTTGAGTGAGCTTGATCTACGGTTGGCAAATTTAGAGGGTGCTAATCTCCAACAGGCTAATCTTAATGGAACTCAGTTATTTATTGTTAATTTAAAACAGAGTAATTTGCTAGAAGCGAGTCTGCTAGATGCTAATTTAGCCCGGGCGGATTTGCAGCAGGCTAATTTAAATCGTGCTGATTTAACAGGGGCTAATCTTCATCGGGCTAATTTAACAGCAGTTGATTTGACTGAGGCTAAGTTATGCTCAACTAATTTAGAAAATGCCGATTTACAAGGGGCAAATTTGGAGTTGGCTAACCTCAATGGTGCTTGTTTAAGTCAAGCTAATTTACAGGGGGTTAATTTACGCGGCGCTCAACTGCGATCGGCTAATTTGCGAGGTGTGGATTTAAGGGGGGCTTGTTTGCGAGAGGCGGCGCTGACGGAAGCTGATTTAACGGGGGCTAATCTCCAGGGTGCCAATTTGCAGGGGGCGCAACTAGACAGGGTTAATTTGACGGGAGCGATGCTGGAGCAAGCTAATCTTTCCTATGTTAAACTTAATCAGGCTAGTTTAGAGCGATCGCATTTAGTTGGTGCTAAGTTGGTTTATGCTCAACTGCGCTATAGTATTTTAAGCCACGCTAATCTAATGGGTGCTAATCTCAGCTATGCTGATTTAACCCGTGCTAATTTAGCTGGTAGCAATCTTAGCCATACCCATCTATTTCGGGCGGCTATTCGTCATGCTGACCTCGCACAAGCAGACCTCTCCAATGCTAATTTATTGGGTGCAAATTTATTTGGTAGTAATCTGACTGAAGCCCATATAACAGGTGCCAAATTTGGGAACAATTGTGGACTGTCTGACGAAACCAGAAAGTGGATAGGTTCACGGTTGGATTAGTCAGTAAATACTCGAAAATCCTGAATACGCCACCCTTTAGATTCTAGGTGAATTTGGCAGTTCATGGGAGAGACCTGGAAATCACAGATGTAATATCCGACTAAATTACCATTATCGTTACACACCCGCAAATTATATCCATAGTGGCGGGTAAATTCGGCAAAATGATGGATAAATATAAACTGTTCGAGATAGCGTTTCTGGTTCCATTGGAAACGGTTAACCACTAAAGTGATAAACCTGTCCAGATATACATTTGGTAGAATCGGGGTAGAATCGAATCCTATAAACCACTGATTGAGTGTTTCGCCGCCGTAGCGTTTTTCAGCTAACCAAAGGCTGGGAATACTTAGTTCTGTTTGAGATAGGGGTGGTGGCGGTAAGATAGCGCGTTGAGGAAAGCAGGGTTTGGCGGTTTTATTAAATTCCCAATTGGGTAAAGTTTGCGATCGCCCTATTTCACCCCATCCCGTAATGGTCAATAAACAGAACACGAAAAAATATACCCTGGTTATCCAGGGATATTGCTGATTTAAAGCCATGATTATCTAATGTCCAGTGAACCCTGAAAAATCAGGCTATATCCAGGCTTACCTTGCTTAATCCACCTTTACCGGAGAAAGCTACTAACTAACCACAAAACTATCAGCGTGACTAAGGTAATGAACCGTTCAACTGATAGGGTAGCTCCCGCCATGGGGCTAAGTAAACTTCCCAAGATTAATCCCAGAATTAATCCCCCCACGGTCAGCAGAACCGAGCGACCAAATTTGTTCTCTTTGCGGTTGAGAAAATACAGAGAGGTAGCCACCCCCAAGGCGAGGGGAAGTTGTAGCAGGGAGATCTCAATAGCTGGATATAGGCTCACAACTCCCAAACCCAGGTAAATCAATGACGGCCACATCAACTCCGCACGAGAAGGCGTATCGAGCATTCCAGTCAACCAGGAGGCTTTAGGAGTGGTCTGGGGTTGAACTTCCTTAGCTGGAGGCCCAGCGATGCGTTCAGGAAAGCGAATCCGCTCAGGTACTTTGATTTTACCCTCTTGGCGCATTCTGAGGCGATCCATAAGGATGGCATCATAAGCGGCCTCAATAGATTCTATCACCTGGCGCTCACCGGTGTGCTGTTCTCTCAGGCGATCGCGGGCATCCTGAATTTCATCAAAGGATGCGTCAATCGTAACCCCAAGCTGTTCATAAGGACTTTGCTGGCTCATCGCATTTAATTTAACTGGAGTCTAATCAATTGACATTGGACCCGCCGTCAAACGGACGGGGATTCCCAAACCTGACGATTTAGGTTTACTGTTTCATCGCACCCACCTCTACCCTCAAGGAGTTTCTGGTCTTCTAGTCCGGACCCAGACCATCCCCGCCAGCCCTGCGGTTGTGATGAGTCGATCAAAACTCATAGAGATGAGATGATGAGATGATGGGTTGATTTTAACACAATCTTCTCTGGAATTGTGTGGCTGGGGTGGTTTGGCAGATGCAACAAGATTAGGAAAAACTAACTATTCCAGACCATTGAACCAATTTCAGCCGATCGCGCCTATAGGAAAATAATAGCTCAGGCTGGCTGTAGGTACACTCAGAACAGATAGCTATTTGCTCAGGGTCTAAACCAACGGCTTCGAGTTGCAAAGCGTTAAAACGGCGAATATCGACCCGTAGGCGATCGGGTTCCGGGTCAGACAATAGGGGGGGGTCTGGTAGGTGGAATAAGGGTTCTAAAATTTCGGAGATACTGCTGGCTGTATCAATCATTTGTAGGGTAGCGCCTAGTTTGACTGCTACATCCTGTGAGACTTGATAGCATTCCCCGGAAATAGCTGGACCCATGGCGACTCGTAAATTAGCAATCTGGCTGCCTTGCTGTTGAAATTGAGCGATCGCCAATGGTAGAATTCTGGTAGATGTACCGCGCCACCCGGCATGAATGGCAGCTACTCGCCCGGTTACCACATCACCTATAAGCACAGGAACACAGTCAGCACTGGCTACCCAGACGGATTCTAAGCCTTTATTGGTTATTAAGCCATCAGCTTCCGACCAGGATATTTCCTCGCTATTGGTTTCAGTTTTTGGTATAGGGGAAACCTGAGTGGTTTTGAAAACCTGGTTACCATGAACCTGTTTGAGACGGTAGACCTGGGCGGATGGTTCCAGAACCTGCACTAAATCAACAGGAGAACGGGGGCTAAATCGTCGCGAAAAAAAACCATGTGGCCAGTCTTTTAAGATACTACAGGTTAAATAGGGCAGTTGTTGCCACTGATACCAAGTCCAGATGTGCATTGTGTCAGTGAAAAGAGATTTCAGGGAACAGCTTAACCGGGAAAGCGCGACAATTATTGATTTAACTTACCGGGATATTTGATTAAATGGATTGCGATCGCATACTGGGTGCTTTACAGGCTTTACAAGAAAACGCCGTGGCTGTTGGCTCGCCGACGGTCTCCTACCTTGACCTTGATGCTTCTCCGTCTATCCTCATATTTGATCAGCTTGGTTCCACTAATGAAACCCTGTGGGAGTTGTTGAACACTGGTAAAGCCGCCCCTAGAACCACAGTGATCGCTCTCCAACAAACAGCAGGACGGGGACAATGGGGGCGTGAGTGGCAGTCAGAATTGGGGGGATTGTACTTGTCTTATGCCCTCGCCCTCCATCAGACTATCACAGATGCTGCTACCCCACAGCATAACTATATAGCCTGGTTAACCCAATGTAGCGCTTGGGGTATTGCTACAGTTTTACGCTCGCGCGGTATTCCCGTCTGGCTGAAATGGCCTAATGATCTGCTCCTGACAAAACGCAAATTGGGTGGTATCCTAACAGAAACTAAAGTCCACAAGGGAAAAATCAGCCAAGCCGTGATTGGAGTCGGTCTGAATTGGAGTAACTCTGTACCCCCCACTGGCATTAATCTGCAAGAATTTTTCAATGCACATCCCACTACGCCTGGGGTAAACTCACGAGAAATGTTGGCAGCTATTGTGATCTGGGGTATCGAGTTAGGGTTAATGCACTATGCACAGAGGGGAAGTAAGGGTCTGATGTCATCCTATATGGAACTGCTTCTTCTGAACTCATAGGACTCTTAACCCTTTCGCGGAGCGACTACGCAGTAGTATCCCCCTGGGAAATTATTTCCCCATTGTACGTCAGGCTCTGTAGAATGAAACTCGGTTAAAGCCTAAACAACTCAATTCTACAATTGCCCAATTTATCATCTGGTTGTGTGAGGAAATGACAGAATCCAGTTACTCTAAATCTAATGTAAAATCTACCCAGCCTATTTCCCATAATAGTAGACTGTCCTGGCGCTCCCTGGCGTTGGGATTAAGCTGTTTGAGTGGGGTAGGATTATTGGTAAATCGTGCGATCGCCTATGAAGAATTTTCTATCCCCTTTGATAACGAACCCCTAGAATCCTACAACACCTACACCCCCGAACCAGAACCCTATTACGCGCCGCCAGTTCAGGAATCTTATATAGCGCCAGAACCCTACTACGAACCAGAACCCTATTACGCGCCGCCAGTTCAGGAATCTTATATAGCGCCAGAACCCTACTACGAACCAGAACCCTATTACGCGCCGCCAGTTCAGGAATCTTATATAGCGCCAGAACCTTACTACGAACCAGAACCCTATTACGAACCAGAACCCTATTATGAGCCACCCATAGAAAGCTCAGGTGGTTACATCGCCCCACCAGAACAGCCGATTTATTTGCCAGAAAAGCACCAAACGGCATCGCCACCCTCTTATGAGAATATTTCTCCCCCATCTGCATCCACAGCCCAGGGAACACCATTTAATAACCCAGATCATAACTTTATCGACCCTACAGATTACAGTATTGGGGCTACAGGAGGCGGTGGTTATGAAGCGCCTTCAACCGTCATCTTTTCCGAGCGCCAGACAGGTTGTGAAACAGCGGTTGGAGTCGGTCAAACTGTTGATCGATTGTGTGTTCCGCCACCCGCACCTATTGCTGAAATTCCTGGTCAGCCTACTTATGGGACAGGATATCCCACCGGGGGAGGGAAAACAGTTACTCAGCACCGTCAGCCTTCCCATTCATTCGGTCAACAAGCAACAGGAAGAACTCACTCAGCCCACAGCAGAGGCTGGGGAACTACAAACGTCGCCGCCAGTTATGGTGACTCTCCAGACTATTCCTATCAGGTCCCTGTAGCCGGATTAAGTCCGGTGCAAGTGGGACCCATCAGCATGAGTGCGATGAGTAATTCAGGTTTGAGTTACTATAAGCGCACCATGCGACCCCCCAGACTTCCCGGAAATTCAGATACTCACCTGCTTTTCCCCCTCAGTATTCCCGCCCCAATTACTTCATTATTTGGTTGGCGACAACACCCAATTTTGGGAACTGGCCGTTTCCATACAGGTATTGATTTCGGAGCAGATACCGGAACTCCTGTAGTGGCATCTTATTCAGGGGAAGTTACCCTGGCTGACTGGTTAGGGGGATATGGTTTAACCGTGGTTCTTAACCACCAGAAAAAATCGAAAGAAACCCTTTATGCTCACCTATCAGAATTGTTTGTCAAACCGGGAGAATTTGTCCAACAAGGGGAGGTAATTGGACGGGTAGGAAGTACGGGAATGTCTACAGGACCTCACCTGCACTTTGAGTTACGGAAGCTGACTAATGAAGGCTGGGTAGCGATTGATCCACTATTACAGATAGAATTTGCCCTCGCTCAACTAATCAATACTCTGCGCGTGGCTGGAGGTACCAGCAGAGGAATTTATTGCTGCCCTACCTAACCAAACGAGGAACTGGGAAACAGGTTTGCCTCAACTGCCTCCCCTTCCTCCGGGTATGGATATCATTGTTCCCAATTTGGAACCACCTACCATCAACTTTGGCTTTAAAGAAAACGTGGAGAAAGCACAACAATAGGCGATAGGTTTTGCGCCACCAAAAACTGATAATTTACCCGCCTTCAATAGTATGGCGGGTTTATTGGTTGCTAATTCACTTGGTAAAATATCTGTGGATCCCCGGAAGTGGAGAAGAGAAGGAAAGGAGAGGAGCGATCGCCTTGTCAGATATGCTATAGTCAAGTCAGAACTATCGGTTCTCTTGTATATGACTGCCACCGAATCTTTAACGACTCTACCGGATCATACCCAACTTCCCTGTGAAGACGGAACCTTTGTGAAAAACTTTCAAGAACACCCCCAAAGTATCCTATTAACCGATTCTATTCGTCCGGTTCTTAATCAAATACATCCAGACGGACAATATTGCATTGGTCAAGATAGTGGGATTTACTGGCGCATTACAGACCCACCCCAAAAAGGAGCGGAAGCACCGGACTGGTTTTATGTGGCGAATGTTCCCCCTACTCTTAATGGTAAACTGCGACGGTCTTATGTATTGTGGCAAGAATTAATCTGTCCCCAAATCATCATTGAATTTGTATCTGGGGATGGTTCAGAAGAACGAGATAAAACCGCTTGGAAAGGCAAGTTTTGGATTTATGAAACGGTAATAAGAACGCCGTATTATGCCATCTATGAAGTGGAAAAATCTCAGGTAGAAGTGTATCGTTTAGAGGGTAGTTTCTATGAGTTGCTAACCCCAAATAACCGCAATCATTACCCAATTCCCGAAATGGGAGTAGAGTTAGGTATCTGGTCGGGAATATATCAGAACGTGGAATTACCTTGGTTGCGTTGGTGGGATAGTGATGGTAATTTACTGTTATCTGGTGAAGAACGAGCGGAACGGGAACAACAACGAGCGGAACAGGAACGACAACGAGCGGAACGGGAACGACAACGAGCCGATCGCCTAGCAGCTCGTTTACAGGAATTGGGAATTGATCCTAATGAAATCATCTGAAATTATCCAATTTTGGCTTTAGTGTCATAGAAGTGGAGAAGAGAAGGAGAGGAGCGATCGCCTTGTCAGATATGCTATAGTCAAGTCAGAACTATCGGTTCTCTTGTATATGACTGCCACCGAATCTTTAACGACTCTACCGGATCATACCCAACTTCCCTGTGAAGACGGAACCTTTGTGAAAAACTTTCAAGAACACCCCCAAAGTATCCTATTAACCGATTCTATTCGTCCGGTTCTTAATCAAATACATCCAGACGGACAATATTGCATTGGTCAAGATAGTGGGATTTACTGGCGCATTACAGACCCACCCCAAAAAGGAGCGGAAGCACCGGACTGGTTTTATGTGGCGAATGTTCCCCCTACTCTTAATGGTAAACTGCGACGGTCTTATGTATTGTGGCAAGAATTAATCTGTCCCCAAATCATCATTGAATTTGTATCTGGGGATGGTTCAGAAGAACGAGATAAAACCGCTTGGAAAGGCAAGTTTTGGATTTATGAAACGGTAATAAGAACGCCGTATTATGCCATCTATGAAGTGGAAAAATCTCAGGTAGAAGTGTATCGTTTAGAGGGTAGTTTCTATGAGTTGCTAACCCCAAATAACCGCAATCATTACCCAATTCCCGAAATGGGAGTAGAGTTAGGTATCTGGTCGGGAATATATCAGAACGTGGAATTACCTTGGTTGCGTTGGTGGGATAGTGATGGTAATTTACTGTTATCTGGTGAAGAACGAGCGGAACGGGAACAACAACGAGCGGAACAGGAACGACAACGAGCGGAACGGGAACGACAACGAGCCGATCGCCTAGCAGCTCGTTTACAGGAATTGGGAATTGATCCTAATGAAATCATCTGAAATTATCCAATTTTGGCTTTAGTGTCATAGAAGTGGAAAAGAGAAGGAGAGGAGCGATCGCCTTGTCAGATATGCTATAGTTAAGTCAGAACTATCGGTTCTCTTGTATATGACTGCCACCGAATCTTTAACGACTCTACCGGATCATACCCAACTTCCCTGTGAAGACGGAACCTTTGTGAAAAACTTTCAAGAACACCCCCAAAGTATCCTATTAACCGATTCTATTCGTCCGGTTCTTAATCAAATACATCCAGACGGACAATATTGCATTGGTCAAGATAGTGGGATTTACTGGCGCATTACAGACCCACCCGAGAAAGGAGCGGAAGCACCGGACTGGTTTTATGTGGCGAATGTTCCCCCGACCCTCAATGGTAAACTGCGACGGTCTTATGTATTGTGGCAAGAATTAATCTGTCCCCAAATCATCATCGAATTTGTATCTGGGGATGGTTCAGAAGAACGAGATAAAACCGCTTGGAAAGGCAAGTTTTGGATTTATGAAACGGTAATAAGAACGCCGTATTATGCCATCTATGAAGTGGAAAAATCTCAGGTAGAAGTGTATCGTTTAGAGGGTAGTTTCTATGAGTTGCTAACCCCAAATAACCGCAATCATTACCCAATTCCCGAAATGGGAGTAGAGTTAGGTATCTGGTCGGGAATATATCAGAACGTGGAATTACCTTGGTTGCGTTGGTGGGATAGTGATGGTAATTTACTGTTATCTGGTGAAGAACGAGCGGAACGGGAACGACAACGAGCCGATCGCCTAGCAGCTCGTTTACAGGAATTGGGAATTGATCCGAATGAAATTATGTGAAATTATATAATTATGGCGTTAGTGCCATAGTCAAAAATCGTGTTTGCAACTATGTCCTATAGATTGTTATTTGTTTGTCTGGGAAATATTTGTCGATCGCCTTCAGCCGAGAATATTATGAATCATCTGATCGAAGAGGCTAATTTGAGCGATCGCATTGTCTGTGATTCGGCGGGGACATCAGGCTATCATATTGGTTCGGCCCCTGATCCTCGTATGACTATGGCTGCGAAAAAACGAGGCATTGTCCTCAAGGGTTCTGCTCGTCAGTTCACCGCCTCCGATTTTGATAATTTCGATCTAATTTTGGCGATGGATCGGGACAATTATCAGCAAATTCTGTATCTTGATCGAGGGAAAAAATATGGTGATAAGGTTAAGCTAATGTGCGATTTCTGTAGCCATCATACCTTGAAAGAAGTTCCCGATCCCTACTATGGTGGTCCGGAAGGTTTTAATCAGGTGATTGATTTGCTACTAGATGCCTGTGAAGGCTTATTAGAATTTGTAGTTAATCAACCATCGGTTAATTAATTAGGTCATTTTCCAAGGCAAACCGTACCAGTGCAGCGCGGTTACTGCTGTCAGTTTTGCGGAGTAAACTGCTAACATACTTTTCGACAGTGCGAGAACTCAGATGCAGAGAATTTCCGATTTTGACGTTGGATAATCCTTCTGTAAGTAGGTTCAAAACCTGTTGTTCTCGTTCGGTGAGATGAATGTTGGTAGTTGATAAACTGTGAAAATGATGCCGTTTATAACGGGGACTGGTATGGTTTGATAGGGGTTCATTAATCCGAGACCTCCATTCTGCTTCAATGAGTTGCGATCGCTCTAAAAGCGCCCTAATCACTACACCTAACTCATCTAATTCAAAAGGCTTAGGGAGATAATTATCACACCCGAGTTGATAGCCCCGAATCCGCTCTTCGGTACTGGTATGAGCGGTTAAAAAAATCACTGGTAACAAACGGAAACCAGGTTGGGAACGAACTCGCTTGACTAGCTCAAAACCATCCATTTCTGGCATGGCAATATCTGTTACTATCAGGTGTGGTTGATGCTTTTCTACCAATTCGAGTGCTTCCTGACCATTGGTGGCAGAAATGACCATATATCCTGACATTTCCAGATAATCGCTAATCGAAAGGCGAGTTCCCAAATCATCATCAACGACTAGAAGTGTCAAAGGCATAGGAACTGGAGATAAAAGACTAGAGATTTAGATTCTCTATGGGTTTTAGAGATAGGCTGACTCACAAAAAACACCTCACCAACTAGGAAGTTAATACCAAATGCTGTAGCTATCCTCAAATCGCCACTACTTAAATGATTATTTGGGATTGTTTATTTTAACATTATATGTAGTTGACAAGTGGATAGCTTAAGGGATAAGTATTTATCCCTGTACTGATCAGTGGCATGGCAGGGGGCTGTATGATTAGGCATACATCTGGGTTTCCAAGACTTTGATGGTTTGCTGGCGGGTTTTCTGATATGTAAATAATTGTCTCACATCAAATTGAGAAGATAACACTCTTTCCGGCAGCCACTCCCCCGGCTGAGTTATGGCTTGTAAGCCTTGGAGTTCTGTGATCATGTCTCTATAGGCGGGTAAGCCAGATAATTTACTAGATCGAGGGTTGGGTGTGTCTCCAAAGGAACCCACAGCTTGCCAATTTTTACCTGTGGCTGTGGTGGTGCGATCGCTATTATGACCTATACCCAAGGCCATTTTTTCGGTAGCGGGGAGTAAGGCTACTTGGGCGATCGCCACCAGGGCTGCTGTCCCAATTAATCCAGTTATCCCCTCTAGCATTGGCATTCCCGACAACAGACCCAAACCACCACGGGAGACACTGTTATAAGCCGACTCGGCTAGAGTTCCAGGTAAAACTTCAATGGGTGGGAAGTTGGCTGAAGGTCTCTGTTGGGGTTGGGTCTCGTTTATATAGGCTTTAGCAGTAGCGATCGCTTTCCAGGACTGTTCCCAATGGTCTGATGGTAATTCACTGTGCAACTGAAAGCTACCTTCTCGCCATAGGTAAAAAATCACCTGACACACTTGGGGAATTTCAGCTTGTGCTATCCAAGCCTCAAAGCGTTTGAATAGGGGCTGATTCTGAACATTTGTCCCCTGACGAAACTTAGTAAATATAGATAGAAAATCAGGTCTTTCTTCCTGTGCAATGGTCTGGCTGGTATTAATACTATTAATAATTATGGCATCTACAGTCATTGACAAAGCGATGGCACTAGATCTCAGATAATATTGTTTGAGAATCTTAGGGAGGGAGGAATGCAAAATTATGGCATCCAGACGAGTGAGGTTGTCTAAATTAGTAACCATCTCCCCGGCACGCAAATATTGATAAGTGCTGCGGATATCTCGTTGTTCTGTTAGTTCTAATTGACCTGCATTTAAGGCTAACTCAATAGATTTTTCAATAGCCATTAATCGGGAATTATAACTAGCAATAAGATAGCGCTGACTTAACTCGGAATATACAGGAGAAGACAGAAACAAATAATCCAGCAAATTTAGAGCGTTAGGGTCTTGAATAACCGAGCCTGATTGCAGATTATTATAAGCCTGAAAACATCTAATTTTACTGCGGTCATGAATGGGAGATTGTACAATCAGGTTGTTGATTTTACGGTCAATATTATCAGAGGGCTGGTTGAGTAAAGTATGCAAAATTAAAAAGGCATCCTCTCCCTGCAATCCACACCCTTTCAGACGCAGATTAGCACCTTCTGAGCTATGGGGTGGGATTTTCACTTCATATCTTTTACCTGTTTTTACCATAACCATTTGAGTCCCCCCATTGGTGGCAATTTGAGCCGGGACAAAAATATGATAAAGCTCATCTGTACTCCAGTCATATTCTGGATTAGTGGGGATTTCGTCCTCGGCTTCTGGATAAATATTTTCGACCCATCCTTGAGCGCGTTTAACCACAGAAGCCCCAGAATTGGTGGCTTTATGCAGTGCGGCTTTCCCCACTTCGGAAGCGCGATGAGTAATCGAATCCCCCACCTCAGTTGCTGTTTTTCGAGCTGTTTCCGTGGCTCGATCGCTCAGGGATTTACCCAACTCTGATGCGGGTTGACTCCAATTTTTAGGCAGACCGGATACTTTCTGGTTTACGGAATCCCAAAAAGATTGATTTTGGCGATCGCCCATAGTCTACAACTCCATCCAAACTCGCATTAAACCAACAGTAGTGTCCACTCAATTATTTTTGCTTAGAACAGAAATCTTAACAGTAGGGGAGTAGCGCTTTCCAGCAGTTCCATAACCCCGCCATTACGGGCTCTAAGTTCCTGGGGATTTTGACGAAATTCGATGATTTCCATCAACTGAGCAGCAATTTCCTGCCCTTCCTGGCTCCCCAATCTATTATATAGTTCTTGAGCCTGTTTAGCATCTGACATGGCTCTATTTAAATCACCCAAATCCGCCCAAGCCATACTGCGAGCAAAATAAGCCGCCGCCAGGTTAGGATTGAGACTCAGGGCGCGGTTGTAGTGGTCTATGGCATTTTTATAGTTCCCTTCCAAGGCTTCTTTAACTCCCAGGCGATAGAAATCCTCGGCATTGCCAATATTAGTCGGGAGTCCCACCACTCCAATTAATTGAGCCTCAGTAATATTAGCCTCAAGGGCGATCGCATTAGCCAAATAAGCGCCCCGCAAATCCGACCCCGCCAGGTTTGCCCCAGTCAGGTTCGCCCCAGTCAGGTTCGCCCCAAATAAACTCGCCCCAGTCAGGTTCGCCCCAGTCAGATTAGCCCCAGTCAGGTTAGCACGACTCAGGTTAGCCCCAGTCAGGTTAGCCCCGCTGAGGTTAGCCCCGCTGAGATCTGCTAACACCAAACCCGCATTAGTCAGATTGCAGTTTGGACATTCTTTAGTTGATAGGAGTTGTCGGATCTCCTGTAAATTACTGGCCCGGACCGGAGCCATTGGTAGGATAGCAATCGACAGGGTAATCATCGTTAGAATTGGGAATTTCATCGAAGATCTCCGGTAGCGAGTAAGCGTTCATGAACCTTTATTCTATACCATTTTCCGCCCATGACTTGGGTAGTATATATGCGGCAATTGTGATCTAAATCAGGTTTAATATTGATCACAATCACAATGGCTGACGCGCTCTATCACTTCCATAATCCCTAGAACGTAAGATAATAGCTACATAGCGTTATATGAGTTCCCATGCTGGCGCAATTCTCACCCTCATCTAACAATCTCGATGCTCTAATTGATCGCATTTTTGTTTCTCGCAAGATCACCCGCGAGGACCAAAAGCAACTTATGTACTTGCTTCTATCCAAGGAATGTCTGAGTGATGAAGAACACGACTGCATTAACGAAGTATTCGATCGCCTACGTCGGGGATTACTCCACGTTGTTGAGTAAATTATCGAAAATTTTGGGTTGAAAACCCCGTCGTTCTACGACGGCTTTTCTTGGTTTTTAATGTAAGACTTCAGAACCTCTAATGGTGCGCCACCGATTGAAGATACAAAATAACTAGGCGACCATAAAGATTCTTTTCCGTAGAGTTTAGGGAATCTGGCTTGCCCATATCTACGACTGGCAAATCCTTTTAAAGCATTTACTATGACAGAAATAGAGAGTTGAGGAGGGTATTCAACTAAGGTATGAATATGGTCTGACTCCCCATTAAATTCCAGCACTTGAAAATTCATTTTTTCAGCCACTTCTCGAAAAGACTTCAGGATTAACATCAGGCTCTCCACTGTCAAGATTTGGCGACGATACTTAGTCACACAGACCAAATGAATCTTTAAATCCGAAACAGACGCTCTTTTCGTCAAAGGGTTGACATCTACCAGACTCCTAGCTATAATTAATGCAGACTCATACATTTTTACAGTATGAAGCTAAGATATCGATATCGAATTTACCCAACAGACCAACAATAGAGATTGATGTCTCAATTGTTAGGATGCTGTCGGGTAATATTTAACGATGCCTTAGCATATTGTCAAGAACAATACCGTGCGGGTAACAAAAAGCCTAATATCAACGAACTTTCTCAAAGACTTACAGAACTCAAAAAAACCGAGGAAAAAATCTGGTTGGGAGAAGTTTCTTCTATTCCCTTACAACAGTCTTTAAGAGATTTAGAGCAGGCTTACTCTAACTTTTTCAAATCCTGTAAAGGACAAAGAAAAGGTAAGAAAGTTAAACCTCCCAAGTTTAAAAAGCGTAAATCTAAGCAATCCGCTAGATTTATGGATAATGGTTTTAAACTCTACCTTAATTCGGATTACATTTACATCGCTAAAATGGGTGATATTAAAGTAGTCTGGAGTAGAGAGTTACCCACAAAACCTTCTAGTGCCACCTTAATCAAAGACAGTGCTGATAGGTATTTTGTCAGTTTTGTTGTTGAGTTTAATCCTCAACCCTTACCGGAAAACCAAAATTCTGTAGGAATTGATTTAGGAATCACTGATTTTGCCACATTAAGCAATGGTGAGAAAGTTAAATCTCCTAAGCCTTTAAAGAAACAACTAAAGCGTTTAAGAAGATGACAACGTAATTTGTCGAGGAAACAGAAAGGCAGTCAAAGAAGGGAAGTTGCTAGAAAGAAATTAGCTAAACTTTACGCCAAGATTTCTGATACCAGAAACGATTTTCTTCAGAAATTGTCAACTCGGATTATTCGTGAAAACCAAACGATAGTCTTGGAAGATTTAAAGGTTTCAGGGATGATTAAAAACCGAAAACTATCCCGTGCTATTTCGGATTTGGGTTGGCGCAGTTTGAGAACAATGCTAGAAGTTAAATCTGTTATGTACGGGCGTGATTTTCGTGTCATTGATAGATGGATTCCCACTTCTCAAACCGGTTCTGGCTGCGGTTTTCGCGGTGGCAAAAAAGAATTAAATATGAGAGAGTGGACTTGTTTAAATTGTGGCACATCTCATGATAGAGATGTTAACGCTGCGATTAATATTAAGGTCGCCGGAGGGCATTTGGAGACTTTAAACGGATGTGGAGAGAGGGTCAGACTTTCTGTAAAGAAAGCACATCTCAATGAAGCGTCAACCCGTCCAGCATTTCAACAATTGTCAATCTTTGATTTGTTGAAATAGATGGAAAGCCCCGTTAGCGCACGCCGGGACGGATAGGCGGGTGTCAAAACTCATGCAGGCAGAATATACGATTAATTTCGCCTCCCCAAAACACGAGAAACCCCCTCCAGATTTCCCGGTTTGTTGATCGGCATATTCTCGGTCAATACTTATTCAAATTTACGATAAGGGAACCTACCTTGGTTGGTATCAAACCATTGATTCCAAAGGGTAGTGTTTTCTGGGCTGGCAATAGTTGAATTAACTACTCGGCTCCACTCCCGGCTGTTCATGGGTAGGATACATCCGTAATTCTCGAAGGTCAGGGGTTGGCTGGGAACCAGTTGAAAGTTCTGGCGATCGCTCCCATCTTTCCACAACTGTCCAAGCAACAGAATACCATCACTAACAATGCCTTGTAATTCCCCCGCCTGTAAGCGGCGGATACCTTCAGCGCGGCTAGGGACGGCTTCCCATTGGGCTTCTGGGTAAACTGGGCGCAACTCGCTATCAGCGGTGGTAGATTCTAAAAATCCAATGGTAACCCGTTCCAAGCTAACGGTTGAAATGTCTGTTTCGGATAGTTGGGTGGGGTCAAGGCGATCGCGATTTTCAGTTTTGACTAACATCTGAATCCCCGTTACAAAAAAGGGAGTAGAAAAATCCACCCCATTTTCCCGTTCAGCGGTGATGCTAGTAGCCTCGCACACCAGGTCTAGGTTTCCCTTTTGGACTTGTTCAAAGCGATCGAGTAGGGTAACAGTAGTCATCTCCAACCGGATCGGCTGGTTTAGCTTCTCTTCAAGGCGACCATGAATCAACCTAATCAAATCGACAGAATATCCCTCGATCTCGCCATTATCGTTTAAATAGCTAAAGGGAACCGCATCAGTCCGTACACCCGCCCGCAGGACTCCAGTTCGTCCGATTTGTTCTAAAACAGTTTCCGCCGCTGCATATCCAGTAAAGCCAACACTCAGGATTAAGCTAAGTAGGGGAATTGCCAACTTTTGATTCATAGATCTAATTTAAATGGTGGGCGATTATCAAAAAAACCCAGTTAAAAACTTTGCCCAATTGGGCAAAGGAAATTGATGGTATCATAGCACTGTTGGCAAGGACAATCAAGCCAGTTAAATATTTAACCAGGTGGTGTCGAGATAATCGATTTGAACGTGGGGACTCAGGGCTGTTAGTACCTGTTTTCCATAGGTGCGACGAGTTACCCGACTATCTAATAGGGCTACGATACCTTGTTTGTGGCGAACGGGAGCGACAGCACCCTGTAACTCTCTTAAGGCGGCGGGGAGTAAATATAGCCGAAACCAGTCCTGGCGCTGCTGTTTGTAGTAGGCGACGGTCCCGGCTACTAGGGGATTTTCTAGGGAGGGTAAGGGTAAAGTGGCGATCGCTAACAAATGGGGAGAAACTAACTGATGCTGATGGTTTCGCCAAAATTGCCAACCCGTAACTAAAACCCCTGTTTCGCTGATAGCTGTGGTTTCCACCTGTACTAGGGAACCAAACTCAGAAGCTAACACCGCCGCCACTCTTCCTTTGAGGGGAATATCCTCAACCAATATAACTTTCAAACCACTAATATTGATACTCATAGATAGTAAGATCCGCAATTGGTCAATTAATGCCTTCTCAAACTGGGGTGTATTTGGCATGGGTATCCGAGAAGGTAGATAAAGTTGAATTAATTGGCTTTGGCGATCGGGTGTAAATTTCACACAGGTTAAATCCCCTAATCCCATGCTCTGACGATAAATGGGAGCGTTTTTATCCAAGTCTAAAGCGCCGCCAATCAAGACTACGGGTTGTTTTTCCCAAATGGGACTCAAGGCTGAAGCTACTTCTAGGGGACTGCAATATAATTTGAATGAACCCTGCGCGCGGTCAACTTCTACCCACTTTAGTTGATTTTCAGATAACCATTGATGGTAAAACTCGTGCCACCGAGAGTCTAAGCCTTGACTAGAGGTTTCGGCTGAGGTAGTAGTTGATTCTGTGGGTTGTGTAAGAGCCACAAACAGATTTTGGAGAATATCCTGTTCTTCGGAGTCGAGGAGATGACAACCATAAAGATTAGCTGGGTGCGCGAAAATTGAGCGAATTAGACGCACTTGGGTTAACTGGAGGGTGTCTCGCCATTCTGGTCGATTCTGGGTTAATAGGGTCCAGTCTGACCATTCTAAGGCGACGGTGAGGCGATCGCGACTCCACTGTTCTAAATCATCGGCACCATCAATAATGGTGGGAATATGTGGGGGAAAGTGCTGGTTTTCGCCTAGTCTATCTGCTAACCATATTTGAGGGGTGGTTAGTAGCAAACCCTGAAAATCTTGACTTGGCCAGCGATCGCCTTTTTGAATCGCCATCAGGGTTAATTTCTGATCATCTGCATCTGTAATACCCTTAATTTTAGGAATTTCCACGGTCAAGAGTTGCTCAATTACCGATTCGGAGGCGACGATGACAGTAGCTTTTTTACCAACTAAAACCGGAATTAGATAACTAAACCGATAGGGATGATCGAGGACTTTTGGCATCACCCCGGTTTGAATTAATGCACTACGTCCCAAACGCAAGGCGCGCGCCACTAATCTTGTCATTGTCAAATAGTGTGGCCAGTCCATGTCACCAACGGACTGCACCAAACGACGAACCAGATTATGTGCTTCTACTTCAATCACAGGGTTATCAAGCCAAATATTTAGTAATGGTGCCAGAGGTTCTCAACTTCAGCCCATCGACTTCTAGTTTAGCTTGTAGTGAGCAGAACACCGACCAACCCACAGCATCGAACCCGGACCCATGAATGATTAATGGTTAACCTGGAGATTTGATGCTACTGTTAGGGCATATCATTGAAACTGTTAATAAAAGCCATTACTTGGTCAAAATTAGGGGTGGAATTGGCATCGGAACCACTATTAGGAGAGGGATTGAGTTTGCTGATTTGCGAGTTTTCATGAACCATAATCATTTTCTGGCCGCCATTGGTTAATTGCGTGCGGGTCGGTTTACTAAAAAATGGCGGATTGAATTCTGAGCGAATGGTGCGGGCTATTTTTTTCATCTCATTAACTTTAGCAATTACTTGACCCATAGCGCTTAATAATTGCGATCGCCGCTCCTTTTTCAGGGCAGAATCTTGAATCTGACGCAGTAAATTAACGATATTTTTCTGGGTTTGGGGAGCATCATCAAAGGGTAAAATAGCCAGACAGCCAATAGCAAATAGTTCTTGTTCTTGGTTAGCAATAAATGTGATTTTGGTAGTGCGATCGCCTACTTCTAGGCTGGGGGGACGTTCCATGACGGGAAACTCTTGAGCAATTTTGTGGTAAATGTTGGCTAAAGCCATATTCGCATCTTGATCTAAGGAGGAATTAACCAGAATCTCAACTATAGGTCGAGTTTGATTAAAAAACTTTCGGAGACTTTCCCGATCAAAATGATAAACCTGACTATGATCACCATTAGCACTCAAATCCACCCATTCACAGGTAATCTCATCAGCTTTTAGATTAAACCTAGAAACTTGATAAAGTTTAGCGCCAGTTAATGTGGCTCCCGACAAGTCTGCGCCACTCCAATTGGCTCGAATTAAGTTAGCTTGGCTCAAGTCAGCGTGAACTAAACTAGCCTTTACTAACACCGCGCTGCTTAAATTAGCACCGGACAAATTAGCACCACTGAGGTTAGCCTCTGTCAAATTAGCACCACTCAGGTCAGCCCCTTGTAGGTCAGTCCAGCGCATATTTGCACCACTAAAATCAGCATTACTCAAGTTAGCATAGGTCAGATTTGCTTGTCTTAATTCTGCATTAGTAAAATCAGCTTTAGGTAAATTAACTTTAACTAAATCCGCTCCTCGTAGGTCGGTTTTGGTAAATTGAGTCAAAGCTCCAGAAGCGCCTCGCAGTTTCGCGCCACTTAAATTAGCACCATTAAAGTTAGTCTGCTGAAGTTTGGTTTCACGCAGATCCGCCCCATTTAAGTTGGCTTGGGTGAAGTTAGCTTTAGTGAGTTTCGCCCTAATTAATTCTGCTCTAATTAATAGGGAGTTAATTAACTGTGCTTCCGTTAAATCTGCTCTCACCAAATTAGCTACATTAATGGTGGCTTGATTTAAAATAGCTTTGGTGAGATTAGCATTACTTAATCGAGCTACATTTAGGTTAGCACGACTCAAATTCACTTCCCTTAAATCCGAGGCGCTTAAATTAGCTACACTCAAGGATGCAGCACTTAAATTAGCTCCGGCTAAGTTAATTCGACTCAAATTAATTTCGTTTAAATTGATGTCCTCAAAATCTCGTTCTCCATCTCGATATCTTTTGACAATTGCATAAACTTTAAGAACGTCACTCTCAGAATTTTGATGGTTGTTAGTATCTGTCATTCTGTGGAAAATTCACTGTTGATGTTAAAATGATTAAGAGAGCAATTAACGAGGGAGCTAGAGGATTTTTGATGACATAATTATGGGGAATCAAAACTGGCTACAAAACTGGTGAAAATATCTGGGGTTGCCATTGCCATTTGCCGATATTTTTCGGGTGTGATTTTGGATAAATCCATCAACCCAGGAATCTGACTAAATTGCCGCCCAAATTCAGGATGGCTATGAATTGCCAAATATTCCCCTACTAAATTGCTTAAAATGGTTTGAGTTGGGCAGTTAAAAAAATCCTGAAATTTGCGAATTTCTTCGCTTAATTTATCGGACAATAACTTGTCTTCTAAACGGCTAATTTTTTTAATCATCTCGATACCAAACTGAATCACTTGGTTAGATAATCTGACTCCCATTTGAGAACTATTTTCTAAGGTGAGCATCCGCAATGATTCCAGAATACACTCCCGCGTTTTCGCGACATCTGCAAAGGGTAGAATCACTACATAAGCTGTCAGAAATAGCTGTTCCTCATCATCTATTCTAAAAGATAAGAGGGTTCGGCGCGAACCTATATCAATGCTAGGGGGAGATTTGATAAAGGGATAGTGTTGGATAATTTGCCGATATATGGAAGCTAAAATGCAGTGGGTATCTGGATCTAGGGGTGCATTAATACGGATTTGAACGGTGGGAGATTCAACGTTAAAAAATTGATGAGCTTCTTGGGAGCTAAAACGCTGTATTTTGCTACCATCACCGTTAGGACTCAGATCAATCCAATCGCAGGTGATCTCATCTGCAATTAAACTAAATCTGGACACTCCATAAAGTTTAGTTCCTGTCAATGCGGAACCTCGCAGGTCAGCATCTGTCCAGTCACACTCGATCAAATTAGCTTGGGTTAAATCAGCATGAATGGCGGTACAATTGAGTAAACTTGCACCACTAAGATTAGCACCGCGTAAACTTGCGCCACTTAATTGGGTGGCTTCTAAGTTGGCGCCACTCAGGTTAGCACCACTTAAATTCGCCCAGCGGAGATTTGCGCCACTCAGGTTAGCACCACGAAGATCTGCGCCACTTAGTTCAGCTTGTCGCAGTTCAGCGTTACGGAGATTAACCCCCCTAAGATCGGCTCGTGTAAGATCAGCACGGGTTAGGTTAGAGCGTTCTAGGTTACTGAGAATTAAACAGGCTTCTGAGAGATTAGCCCCGGATAAATTGGTTTGTTGGAGGTCGGCGTGTCTGAGGGTGGCTTCTCTTAAATCGGCTTCGGTTAAATTCGCCCCATTGACTATGGCTTCGCTGAGTTCGGCTCGCATTAGTTCGGCGCGAATTAAGGACGCATCGACGAGGTTGGCTTGACTGAGATCGGCTCTGATCAGGTTGGCCACGTTGAGAACTGCTTCATTGAGGTTGGCTCCCTGGAGAATAGCGCCGCTAAGTTTGGAAACGTTCAGTTTGGCTCGAGTTAGGTTAACGCCTGTTAGGTTGGCTCCACTAAAGTTGGTAACGCTCAAAACGGCTTCTGTCAAATTAGCCTGACTAAGATTGACCCGGCTCAGATTGGCTTCACATAGCAGAATGGCACTAAAATCACGGTTCCCGGATTGGTATTCTAGCAGCAGTTCTTCGGCATCCATGCCTTTTTCGCTCCAGTTTAATGTCGGCAAATTAAACTGTTATTCTATCAAAATTTGGGGGGGATATGTCAATTCGTTGAGTTGGTGTCATAAATCTCTATGGGGTTTTGGGTTGACAATTTGCCAAAAGTTTGCTTGATTGGGAATTGATTTAAAGTTATTTGGTTGTGCATTGGCGCTTCCAGTTTTTCCCACAGGTAAACTCAGGGGAGCGATCGCACTTAATAATATTTAATGAATATTGGTATTGTCGGATTGGGTTTGATTGGCGGTTCCCTAGGCTTGGATTTGCGTTCTTTGTTGGAGGGGGAGGGATTAACTGAACCCCTGGGAGAATCAGTGCTACAGGGGGGGCGGGTGTTGGGGGTTTCTCGCCGCCAGTCTACCTGTGAAAGGGCGATCGCTATGGGGGCGGTTGATGAAGCCTCTTGTAGTTTGTCGTTGATGGCTAGGGCGGATCTTGTGTTTATTTGTACCCCAATAGGGGCGATCGCTTCTACGGTTGAACAACTATTGGAACACCTGAATCCTCACGCCATTTTAACAGATGTAGGTTCGGTAAAAACTCCTATTGTTGATATTATATCTCCCATAAGGCGGAACTTTGTGGGAGGACATCCCATGGCGGGAACAGCTTATAGTGGTATTGATGCGGCACAGTTCAAGTTATTTGTAGGGCGACCCTATGTAATTACTCCCACGGAAACCACCCCCCCAGAAGCGACGGAGGTAGTGGTGGCGATCGCTAATTTACTAGGCGCGAGGGTTTATCAATGTTCCCCCATGGACCATGATCGGGCGGTAGCTTGGATCTCTCATCTCCCGGTCATGGTTAGCGCTAGTCTCATTGCTGCGACGGCTACTGAGGAAAATCAGGATATCCTGGATCTGGCTTATCAACTAGCAAGTTCTGGGTTTCGAGACACCAGCCGGGTGGGTGGTGGGAACCCTGAGTTAGGGGTGATGATGGCTAAGTATAATCGGGAAGCTGTGTTAAAGTCTTTGTCTAATTATCGCGAAAGTTTAGATAAAATTACACTCGCCATTCAACAGGAAGACTGGGAGACTTTAGAACAGTATTTAACGGCTACTCAACAAGGGCGATCGCGGTTTAATTGTTAAGATTCGGGATAATGCCCTAGTTTTATGGTTGGTAGCAAAACGATTATGGTACAATGTCTAAAGCCCTTTTACCGCCCCACTTCTGGATGATTTGATCATCAAAATCGTCGGCTGTTTCTAAGACAGATAAAACTGAGGACTCTAATTCTCCGGGGTCACAGGTTGAACCGACTATGGTATGGCTAAGGTAAATATGATCATGGTCATCGATCGCAAAACCACCAAAGCGCATTTGAGAATTTTTCAATAATAAAAATTGCATCAATTCCGGGGTAATTTCTGCCCCTTGAACTACGAGCGATCGCGTTTCAATGACAGCATCTTCGTGCCAGGGGTAAATTCGCACTTCCACCCACGCGGAACCCAGAAATAAACCAAAGCCAGGATCGTCTAATTTTTCCCAAGGATACTGAGTGAACATCTCTTGCATCCAGATAGCCACCTGTTCATAACATTCTCGTTGAACTTGGGTCTGAAATTCCATGATTGTTGTCCTCACTTGATATGCCACTGAGTATAGGGAAACTTGGTTAAATTAGCGTTATAATATCGGTAATCGTGACTAACTTCTTCCCCGATCCATTCTGGTAACTCCAAAGCCTGCTCCGGGCTGTTTAATTCCACTTCGGCTAAAATTAACCCCTGATTATCCCCGAAAAATTCGTCAACTTCCCAGATCAGATCACCGATGGGAATTTTATAGCGTTTCTTGTCAATGAGAGGGCCAACGCATAAACTAGATAACATCTGTTCGGCATCCTCAATGGGAATCAGATATTCAAACTCGGCGCGCTGATAGCCCTCAGAAGCGCCCTTAATGGTCAAATAGCCCTGATTTCCGGCGATGCGGACTCGGACGGTTTTTTCTGGGGTGGTGGTGATATAGCCCTGACGGTAAACCACTCCCACAGAAAGCGATCGCCACTGGTCCCCGCGCACTAAAAATTTACGTTCGATCTCAACTGCCATATTTTAGTCAATTTGCCCAATTTACCAAGCTGTGCGCCTATTGTATCGCGCTATCCGGGTCAACAGTGAACAGTTAAGCCCTCCCCTGACTAATCGGTGGTATAAAAAAAATTCTGCATTCTCAGATACCTAAACTTGTAAATTTTTGTTAAGTATGGTAAAGTTGCTTTAACAGAAATTGAAGTAGAGGTACACATAATGCCATTCACCATTGACTCGGCTCGTAGCATTTTTCCAGAAACCCTAGCGGCTGACGTAGTTCCGGCGACGATCGCTCGGTTCAAGCAGCTTAGTGCCGAAGATCAACTGGCTCTCATTTGGTTTGCGTATCTGGAAATGGGTAAAACCATCACCATTGCGGCTCCTGGGGCGGCGAATATGCAGTTTGCTGAAAAAACCCTAGAGGAAATTAGCCAGATGACTCCCCTACAGCAAACCCAAGCTATGTGTGACCTGGCGAACCGGACAGATACCCCCATTTGTCGCACCTATGCTAGTTGGTCTGCTAATATCAAGCTGGGTTTCTGGTATGAACTAGGGCGTTTCATGGAACAAGGAGTTGTTGCGCCTATTCCCGAAGGCTACAAACTCTCAGCTAACGCCAATGCTATCCTGGTGACGATTCAAGGTATCGATCCAGGTCAACAAATCACGGTACTCCGCAATTGTGTTGTTGATATGGGGTTCGATACGAGTAAATTAGGCAGCTATCAACGGGTAGCAGAACCTGTTGTACCTCCTAAAGAGATGTCCCAACGGACTAAAGTTCAAATCGAAGGTGTGACCAATTCCACAGTCCTGCAATACATGGACAACTTGAATGCTAACGATTTTGATAACTTAATTAGTCTGTTTGCAGAAGATGGAGCGTTACAACCTCCTTTCCAAAAACCAATTGTTGGTCGCGATAATGTGCTGCGGTTTTTCCGGGAAGAATGCCAGAACTTGAAGTTAATCCCAGAACGAGGTGTTTCTGAACCGACGGAAGATGGCTATACTCAGATTAAGGTTACTGGTAAAGTGCAAACTCCCTGGTTTGGTGGTAATGTGGGGATGAATATTGCTTGGCGCTTCTTGCTGAACCCAGAAAATAAGGTTTTCTTTGTGGCGATCGATTTGTTAGCATCTCCCAAAGAGTTGTTGAACTTGGTGCGCTAGAATAGAGTTCACCTAGAAACTTCATAGGCGAGCGTTTTATGAAAAAAAGCGCTCCCTTTTATAGTGGGGTTTTTGAGGGGTATACTACCTCTTTAATAAAGTCGATTCCCCATCGATTGAATGTGGCGATGATTGTAGTGTTACGGGCAGTAAAAAGTTACTTGAGGTTAAGAGGACTAAGAAGACCGTGTTTAATATAGCATTATGAAATGATTTGTGAACTACCAGCGGCTCAGATAAAATTACAACCACAGGAGATAAAGTTCATAATGATTTATCGAAGATTTCTGATGGCTATATGATGATTGATAGCACCTATTTATTGCCTAGATATATTCATACGGTACTCGCGCACTAATATCGAGCAAATATCGGCTGTGGTAATGCTCAATTAGGTAATGATAAGTGAGTGAAATTAATTGGTCTGAACAGGATAAAAACGCGGCTGTAGATGCCTTACATAAGGCTTATGAGCGCGAGGTTAAGATTCTGATTGATGAGGTTAGGCAACAAGCGTTTAATCTCACAGAAATTGACGAGGTGTGGAAATTGCATGATTTTTTGAGTGCAAGAAGACACGATATTGATGGTAAGTATGACTATCGAGATGCTGCCAGTGTGTTTGTGTTAGCCACATTAGTTAAACAGGGATGGTTAAGCCTGGAAGAATTACAGGTTTTGGGTCGAGATAAATTAGCGAAAATCTCGGCTTTGACTAGGCTCTAATTCTCGCACCTATTGAATAAGGGCGGGTTGAGTAGTTGGACTGTTGAGAATCAAAACTGATTACTGAACCCGCCCCCAGCAATAAGATTTTTAACTTTTGAGTGGCTATGGCTGCTGTTTGAGAAATTCCTCAACCTGGGCGGCGGTGGGTTGGGCAGCGATCGCTCCTAATTCAGTAGTAACCAAGGCTCCCACTGCACTAGCATAGGTAACGATCGCCCTAGCGGTTTCGGGGTTATGGAGGCTAGGGATACCCAACTGCAAGACCTGATGAATAAAGCCAGCCACAAAGCCATCACCTGCGCCAGTGGTATCTTGAACTGGGACAGAAAATCCGGGAAAATAACCCTCATGATCTCCGAGACAGTAAGCACAACCGCGATCGCCTTTAGTAACTAACACCCCCTCCACGGAGTCTAGGCGATAGTTAATGGTACCAGGATCAGTAGTATCAAATAGCCAGATACTTTCAGACTCTGATAATTTGACAAAATCAACCTGTTTGAGCAAATCCATAATTAGGGGTTTGGCTGCTTCCGGGTCTGGCCAAAAATTCGGTCGCCAGTTAATATCTACTAAAATCTTGAGATTATAGCGATCGGCTAACCTCAAAGCATGAGTAATAGCATGGCGGGTTTGCTGGTAGGCGAGTTCCAATGTACCCAACACCAAAAAGTCAGCATTTACAAACAAAGACTCTGGTATGGCTTCGGCTTGCAAATAGGCATCAGCGAAATCGATAGTATTGAGATTCCCAAATCCGGCAAACTCTCGCTCACCAGTGCCTGAACGCAACACATAAACCCGTCGGGTGGGTGCTGATGGGTGTCTTTGAATGCCTGTAGTATCAACCCCGACCAATTGAAGAAACCCCAGGAGGCGATCGCCGCCTTCATCAGAACCCACCGCCCCAATAAACCCGGCAGAGGTTCCCAATTTCACCAAAGCACAAGCGACATTAGCCGGAGCCCCTCCCGGGTGAGCCGTCCAAGACTTAACTTCTCCCCAGGACTGGTTCGGCTCGTCTGCCAAGCAATCAAATAAAATTTCACCGAGGCAAATAACGCGAGAATGATTCATCTTGACTGTCAAAAATAGAGTTCACAGAATCTGCGCTGGGGCAGAAGCATCTGAGGTTAGAAGACGTAAATGGATTGTACAGTTTAAAATGGTGATAAGTAAGTAAATATGCAGAGATAGGATACCTCTATGTCCGACAGTAAATTCAAATCCCCTGTCTCCCTCTCGGAAAGAGAACTACAGGTTGTGGAACTGGTGGCGATCGGTTTGACTAACCAGGAAATCGCCGAAAAGCTGGAAATCAGCAAACGTACAGTAGATAACCACATAAGTAACATCCTGACTAAAACCTCGACAGGTAATCGGGTGGAGTTGGTCCGCTGGTCTTTGCAATGGGGTAAAGTTTGCATTGATAATATCAATTGCTGCACCCTACCAGAACCAGAATCATCAGCAGAATTAACTGATAGTGTTGATGAAACTGTATCCTCTCCTATAGTTGAGTAAATATAGATCACTGATCATCATGGCAAGTTGTGACTCAAAAATCTGTTATCACCTTTGCTGTCCGCGATTACCTTTAGCGGTTTATCGGGAAGTGGCTGCTCACCTGCGACAGGTGGAGGGTGTACAGACGGGTTTAGTGCCTATGTCTAAAGATACCGACGGCGGGGAATTGCCGAAATTTGACCCCATTGAGAGTCAAATCGCAGCCCTATCAATTGAATATTCGGAATCATCTGACGGGGACATTAACTCGCAAGTTGAACGGATTTTAGCTTATTATGGCGATCGCTATGGTTCTTGGCAATCTTTAGACACCATCAACATAAATTGATCACCAGGAAATTGGTCAGTACAGAAGGCTCACGTAAAACTCCTGGGAGGGTTGGAAGCTCCGTGATTGATCGCGGAGAGGAAAACCGACTCAAGCGGCTTTAGCCGCCAGCACCCCCTTGCGGGGTGGAGGGGTATGGTTGCCCCTCCATGGAGCTATGGTTGGCTCCGACTCCCTTGCGGGGTAATGTTTGCTTCGCTAATGTTCAGAGTCGGTACTTTCCCAATCGCACTGTCTTAACCCCTTAGGACTGTTTAACGATTCGGTTCTCGTGCCGGGAACTAGCACGCATTCCCGGGTAGGAACTTTAACTCTTGCTCTGAACGTAGCCAGTTAAGGCTTAAGCTGGTCAGCTACCTGAAGGGGAGGGCACGAAGCCCCCGTGCTTCAGCCGGGGGTGCTGACAGCTTCCCTGAGTATGGGGATCATGCTCCTAGCGGTGAGTCATATTTTGGCACGGATTTATATATTAGAGATGGAATCAATTCAAAGTTTACGAGGAACCCGTGATATCCTCCCAGAGGAAGTCGGTTATTGGCAATGGGTAGCTTCTGTGGCTGAGGAGACTTTGGCGCGAGGTAATTATCAAGAAATCAGAACACCAATTTTTGAGCCAACTGCCTTGTTTGAAAGGGGTATCGGTGAGGCTACGGATGTGGTGGGAAAGGAGATGTACACTTTCTGCGATCGCGGCGATCGCTCTATTACCCTGCGTCCTGAAGGTACAGCCGGGGTAGTCCGAGCTTATATTGAGCGAAAACTATTCGCTAACCCTGGTGTACAACGACTATGGTATATGGGGCCGATGTTTCGCTACGAACGTCCTCAAGCGGGACGACAACGACAATTTCATCAACTTGGGGTGGAGGTTCTCGGTAGTGATGACCCCCGCGCTGATGTGGAAGTGATCGCGGTGGCGGTGGATATCCTCAAGAGTTTGGGAGTCACCAATCTGCATTTGAATCTTAATTCAGTAGGCGATCGCACTGATCGCCAAAATTATCGTCAAGCGTTGGTGGATTATCTGACACCCTTTCAGGACGAACTTGATCAAGACTCTCGCGATCGCCTTACCCGTAACCCGATGCGGATTTTGGATAGTAAGGATGAACGCACCCAGGAAATTACCCGCGACGCTCCCAGTATTTTGGACTATCTGGGAGAGCGATCGCAATCTCACTTTGAACGAGTCCAGTATTTGATTAAGGAATTGGGGATTTCTTACACCCTCAATCCTCGACTGGTTCGCGGTTTGGACTATTACACCCATACTGCTTTTGAGATTATTTCTGATGACCTTGGCGCTCAGGCTACCGTTTGCGGCGGTGGTCGCTATGATGGTTTGGTCCAGGAACTTGGCGGCCCGGAAGTCCCGGCGGTGGGTTGGGCGATCGGTTTGGAACGTTTAATTATTCTGCTTCAGCAATTGCACCAACCTCCACAAGTTACCCCAGAATTATATTTGGTGTCTCGCGGAGAAAAAGCGGAGGCTAATGGTCTGATTTTGGCTCAAAAACTGCGTCAAGCGGGGTTGAGGGTTGAATTAGACCTGAGTGGTAGTGCTTTTGGTAAACAGTTTAAACGAGCCGATCGCAGTGGTGCTGTGGCTTGTTTGGTGTTGGGAGATGCTGAAGCGATCGCCGGAACTGTGAACCTCAAATGGTTGAAAAGTGGCGAGCAAACTGTCTTCAACCAAGTTGATATAATTGCCAAGGCTGACCAAATAAAACAACAGTTAATTGCCAATAATTAATTATTAGTTAATTGGCGGTTTTTGCTGAGTAAAAACAAGGGGGGTAATTGTGGAAATGACTGCTGGGAGTGATTAAACTGCCATAATTCTTGTTAATTAAAAAGGCGGTTTTTGCAGATATGGGCGGGTTAGAAAATCACGGTTAATTGACAATAAACTGCTGAACCCGCCCTAATTTATAGGAATCGTCAAAGGTTTAAGTTTCCGAGGTGGAAGAGTGGTTAAAGGCGGGAGTTAGATAAGCCGCCAAAACAGCGATTAAGAAAGCCGAGACGTTGCGAATTACCGGAACCCAGTCGGAGGTGCGACTAATTACCGGACCCAGACCGAAGGCTATAAATAAAATGCCCCACAGGGGAGAAAAGATTAAGGCCCATTGCCAAGCCACAATTTGTCCGGGTTTACGGGGAATAGCCGCAATACCACAAATCACCCCACCCAAGGCGGAGGTGATTAAGGTGAGAATCCATTGTTCTCTGGGAAGACCGGGAACTACTCGACAACCACCATCTTTGAGTAAACAGGTTTCAATGGTTTGGATAGATTGCAATATTGATTGATCTTCACCATTATCGCGGACAAAGTATTGATTACCGTAGCGGGTCTGAAGTTCGACCCAAAAGGTTCGGGTCAGCAGGTCGTATAGATCCCGACCGACACTAAAGTTAAGAATATTACCGCCGCGTTGATCAGCTACCAATAGGACACTGTGTTCATCAAGTCCCCAATATTGCTTAACGGCGCGACCGGGAGTGCGATCGAACTGAGTTAAAACCCTGAGTTTCCAGCCAGTTTGGGATTCAAACTGTTTCAGGTCTTCGGCTAAAAGGTCTTCTTGAACGTCTGTCAGCAGTTCAGCTAAATCTATGATCGGGGTTTGGACTTCGGGTAAAAGTTCAGGGTTGTTGTAAGCGCCTGCTACAGGTGCGATCGCCCAGGTGGAAAGCACGACACAGAATACAGCAATGAATCGGAAGAGTTTGTGCGACCAGATTTGTTGCATAGATATTTTATACCAAATAATCAAATGTGAACGACGGCAGATGTTGCTTAACCCACAGATAATGCCAACTCATATTCGTTACAATTGTTAACCTTATCATAAAATCGGAGAAATGCAGCCAGTGTCTATGACGATTCCTGATCAGGGTAAGGAGGCTTGTTAACTCCTCTGGTAGGTGTTCTCGCACAATTGGCGATCGCTATCCCTAACATTAGGATTATGGTCAAGATAGTTGCGAACCCACTCACAAGCCTTGTCTACGAGACTATCGAGATCCAAATTCCACAGAATCACGCTGTGGTCGCGACTAGCGGAGGCTAATGTTCGGCCATCTGGACTGAAAGTCAGAGACATAACACTATCACCATGTCCCATCAAAGTTTTTAGCAAAGTTCCGTCCTTAGCGCTCCAAATGCGAACATGACTATCATAACTAGCGGAAGCCACTAAAGACCCATCAGGACTAAAGACTACACGAGTGACACTATCGCTAGTCCCTTTTAATAGGGTATTGAGCAAAACTCCCTCCTGAGTCCACAATTTAACTGTATTGTCGTATCCAGCAGAGGCTATAACTTTACCATCGGGACTAAAGTTAACCCCCAAGACATAACTTTCATGAGCCTGGATAGTTTTGAGGCGATCAAGCATAGTATTGGCTGGGTCCCACTTCCACAGAATTAAAGTCCCATCATCACTGGCGGAAATCACTGTCCGACTATCGGGACTAAAACTCACCTGATTAACCCATTCCTGATGTCCTCTGATGGTGCGTAGGAATTGACCATCAGCAGTCCAGAGTTTAATGGTTCCATCCTTGCTTCCGGTGAGGATATACTCACCGTCTGGACTATAAGTCACAGTCATGACGCTATCAGTGTGACCTACTAAGGTGGCGACTGGAGAGGGTACAAACAGAGATTTTGGCATGACCCCAATACCGTTAAACTTGGAAAGCTGCAGTTTACTGGGCCAATTGCGGGACAAGTCGGACTGGGGATTAAGGCGTTTCCAGATTTTGACTGTGTGATCATAGGATGCTGTGGCTAACCATTCTCCGTTAGGACTAAAACTCACGGAAGAAACGCGATCGCTATGACCTGATAGAGTTTGTAGGAGTTTCCCGGAACTACTCCATAATTTCACGGTTGTATCTTGAGACCCAGAAGCTAAGATTTGACCATCAGGACTAAAGCTAACATCGAGAACTCGATCATTATGAGCTTTTAAAGTGGCTCTGGGGTTAGTGTGGAGATTCCATAACTTCACGGTTTTGTCATAACTTGATGAAGCTAGGGTGCGATCGTCCGGGGAAAAACGTACCCTTGTTACTTTATCTCCATGACCGCGAAAGGTTTTGAGTAATTCCCCTTCCCAACTCCAGACTTTGACGGTTTTATCATATCCGGCTGTGGCTAAAGTCCGACCATCGTGAGAAAATGAGACGCAGAAAACAATATTTTCATCTACTTGTAAAGTCCTGAGTAATTCCCCTTGGCGAGTCCAGAGTTTCACTGTTCCATCTGTACCGCTGGTGGCTATGAATTGACCATTGGGGGAGAAATTAACTGCATAAATTACTGAGTCCCGATTTTTGGTGTGGGTGATACTCATTAATCTTCTACCCTGTTGGTTAAAAAATTGCACGTCTCCTTGATTGGCTGCGGCGGCTAATATTTCCCCGTCAGGACTAAAGTTAACCCAGGTGAGTGCGGTATGGCGAAAACGAATAGTCCGGATGATTTCTCCCTGTAAATTCCATAGTCTGATGGTGCGATCGCTCCCCGCCGAGGCTATCATTTTACCATCAGGAGAGAAGCGAACGGATTTGACTCTATCTGTATGTCCGATGAATGTTTGTAACAGTTTACCGTCCCGACTCCATAGTTTAACTGTATGGTCATCAGAAGCCGAAACTAACATTTGACCACAGGAGCTAAAATCTAGGCTAGTTACATTATGATGATGTCCGGTTAAAGTGGCGATCGCCTTCCCTTCAGGAGTCCATAATCTGATAGTATTATCTGTACTAGCAGAGGCTAATATATCCCCCGTGGGACTATAAACTACATCCCACACTATATCCGCGTGACCCTCTAGGCGGTTCTGTTCATGAATCCCATAAACTCCTTGTCCTAGGGTTGCTGCTACCCGAATTTCCGCATCATGGAAACTGTTAGCATTGAGAGATAAGGACTTAATTTTTTTGATTTGTTGAGCCGCTTTTAAACTTTCCAGTAAAGCATCAAAACGATAATTAGAGAAAAATAGTGCCTCGGAAGATGCTGTTAATGAGGTGATATAAGATAGGCGTTTTTGTTGGTAAGCAATTTTGGTTGATACCCCTAATCCGAGAGTGGCAATAATTGACACACAAAGCAGTTGTTTTAAGAGTCGATTACGGTGTATCAGTTGTTTTTCGCTTTCGCTTTGAGCCGCTTCGGCTTGGGTTTTTGCTTTCAGACTTTGTTGCAGTTTCTTTTCGATTTCTACCTGGCGCTGTGCGGCGAGAATTCCATAGCGTTCTCGGATGGGAAATACGAGATAATCATACATGAGTTGATAGCGGTCTTCTGTTTGCTCATGCTGACGCAGTAGCAAACCTGATTCTAGGATAATATCGATAAAATTATGATGATTATCGCTGGGTTTATTATCCCCAAATTTACCGGGAGTAACCGTAGATGGATCTGGTCTAATCGCCGCGATTAATTGCGATCGCGTTTTCATGGGACGGGCGAGTTTTTCATCCGTAAGCGCAAATAAAATATCCCATGCTGCATTGGCGTTGGGGGGGCCGCAGTCTTGAATAATACCATTAATAAAATGCTCGATTAGTTGGTTTTTGGGATGGTCTCCGAGTCTCTCATATTCGGCTAAGGTCGTGATTCCTCTTAGTCCTTCTTCCTGGAGTTGCGAGCAAACTACCTGTAACTCAATTGGTCTCACTTCGGAGCTTTCATCCGCTAAATCTTTTACTAATTTATCAATTAAAGCCGGTTCTAAATGAAAGTTAGCACGTTTGGTTAAAGCCTGAATAACTCGGTGAGCTTCCGCCTTGGTAAAATCTCGCAAATGGTAGCGAATATGTTTATCTAAAATATTGTTATTTATGGCATCTAAAGGCGATAACTGTTCCGATTCCAATAACCAAGGTAAACACTCTTCCCGCAGGGAAATAATTACCTTAACAAAAGGCGCGTTTAGACAGAGATTTAAAAACTCATAAAATGTCTGGCGTTGTGAGCGATCGCGACAGAGAAAAAAGAATTCCTCAAATTGGTCAAAAATCAGAACAGTCAGGAGATTGTGATCGGTATTTTCCTGGATACGACTGTTAATAAATGAATCGGGATGCAAAATATATGAGGTGCGATCGCGATGATTCAAAGAGTCAATATCCATGCTATTATACATAGCATTACTACCTTGGGAAGCCTTGATAATTGTCCGATACCAAAGCCGTTTTAAATTCTTGGCTTTAATATTCAGACTATCTTGATTAATTAAGGCTGTAGCTAAGGCTGCTTCTAGTTCTCGCACCCAGTCTGTATAACTATTAATTACCACGGGTAGAACATTACGAGCCCCTAAACTAATTTCCGCCATAGCTGGGACTAAACCCGCATTAATTAACGAACTTTTACCGACTCCAGAACTACCATGTAGGACAATTAATTTATGATCATCTCGTCCTAACCTGTGAATCAGATTATTAATATCTTGATTACGGCTATTATTAGTCATCTCAAAACCCGGGCTAATAGCCGCTTTTGAGGTATTATTTTGAGAGCAACTAACCGGGTTTAATGCCTGTTTAGATGGCTGCAATTGATGGACTCCAATAAAAGCACGAAATCCGTATTGATGCTCAACTTCTCGTTGTCTTTGTTTAATCCGAAATGCTTTGATATATTGACCTTGTTCGTAGTAGAGATTACGCAATTCCGCCAAAATATCAATATACAATTGCGGATCATAACTGGGGGAGGTTTCTTGGCGGGCTTTTTCTAGTTCCCTAATCGCTGTTTCCCATTCATTTAAATGTTTATGACTGCGAGCCAATAGCAGCAGATAAGTTCCCCGTTCATTGGGGCGCTTTTCCGAGTCAATAATTGCTAGGGCTAGTTTAGTTAGTTCTAAGGCTTTATGCCATTTTTTCTGCTGAAGAGCTACTTCAGCCATAAATCCATAATCTTGGGCTAATTGGCGATCGCAACCGTATGCTAAATGGATTTTTATTCCCGTTTCCGCTAGGTTCTGTAAATCCTCCCATTGGTATAATCCCTTCAGAACATCCCCTAAATAACAGAGAATTCCAGCTACTAAATCTGGTCTTCCCGCCATTTCAAAAGCCTGTCGGGATTGTTCTAAGTGGGTTTTAGCTGAATGCAGCACTTTGACGTTAGTACCTGGGGATTTGGCATGGGGAATGTGTCGCGATCGCATAGCTTTTAGGCGATCGTTTAAGGCAATGTGAAATAAGATAATCCCCCGGATAACTTGATAGGAAATAGGATAGGCAAATTGATAGGGGTCAGCACTGGTTGTGGTCGGAGAGATCCAATTTTCCAGATCCGCTAAACTTTGTTGATAATGAACGCGCGCCTCCTCTCCTAAGTCTTGAGCATCTTTATCTAAGCCAAAAATAAATTGTTTCGTCCCTTGGAGAAAAAGGTTAAGTTCCACTCCCCTGTGTTGTAAATCTTTCCAAGCCAATTCTAATTCCCGGCGACGACTCGAACCAATACTTAGGTCATATTTCGGGGATTTTGACCTGCCATAAAATTTGCCGCTTTGCAGTTCTCCTGACCTAATTCGTAATTCCGCTAAGGAAAACAGCGTGTTACCTTGGAGGGTCAGTGATTTAATCAAGTCCGGGGTCGCCATTTCAAATTTAATCGTAGCTGCACCCCAACTTTTAAAGTCTGGCGCTAGTCGGATTAGTTTTTTGGCTAGGATATCTGTAGTCCACAATACTAAAGGACAGGAAAAATTCTTCCGAAATTCATCCCGGACTTGGTTGGTCGAACTTAGCAGGGTTTCTAAAGCCTCTACTGTGTCTAAACCCATGACCATTAAGACGCTAGGGGTAGGGGTGGCTATGCGATCTAATAATGTGGTGTAGAGGGTGGTAACTTTCGGGGAAAGCGTGATGGTTTGAATGGTCTCTGCTTCTGGTAATTTTTCCCGTAATTGCTTGATAACTTTCGTTTGCAGATAGGAATAGTTACAGCTTACTAAAATTAGAGAAAATTGACCTTTGGAAAAAGAAATAGCGCGGGCTAATCTTTGTAGCGATCGCTGATTTTGGCTCTCGAATTGCTGAGGCGTTAATTGAGTAGTCATGGCTGAATTTTACCTGGATCTAGGATGGCTATTTAATCGGCTTTGGTCAGGATTAATAATTGTGAATTTGACCAAAATAAAGCTATGGAGAGATGGGCATAAATAGGGATTTAACCATGGGGATCATTGCTAATGGGGATAATGTCCCTCATCTGCAAATTTGTTTCCCATTACCTTGATTATAGATGCCTCCCCATGGGTTGGCTTGGACATGATTAAATTTTCATAATTTATTTACAATTACCATCTGCCTAAAAATAGCAATACTCAAATCAATTATTCATTGATGAAAATACGATTAGTGATTTGTGTGGTTGATTAACCATAGCGGGAGCTGGCTACCGCTCAAATCTGAAACTATGATCCAACTCATAGTATGCTGGCACATTTAACCAACTAGACCCTGACTACCACTTATTATACATAAAAAATGATAGCTTATTAAAAAATTCTAAAACTTTAATACTTCGAGGATATTTTCTGCGGATTTTTCAGCCGCAATCAATCCGATATTGGCTGAAATTACAGGTAAAATTTCCAGGTAAAAATCACCGATATATCTGACCATAATATCGGCTGCTAGATGGTCCTAATTAGGAGTTATGGGGAGATATTGAGCAGATCTAATTAATTCATAATTGCTGCTGGTGGATGAGTAGGATATTTATTAAGATGCCAATTTTGATATTTGGGTGTATCTATCAAAGCTGGGTTAATGCCAAACCAACGACCAGAGCGATCGCGATATTCAAAGACAAACATACTCCGCAAGAGGGTTTGACATTCATCTTCCCCGCGCACGCTTTGATTTTCGACTACTTGCAAAAGTAAATCCCACTCGTCATCGGTAATAGCTCCTAATAGGTCATCGCGATATTCCCGAATTACCGTCTCTAAACAATCAGCCGAAAAAGGTGGATCATCCTGTTGTAGACAACTGTACATTAACATTAGTAATCGTCTCATGTGACCACCACTAACCCGACAGAGGCGATCGAGAACTTGGGGGGTCTCAAACAATTCGGGAATATAAGAAATCCGTTCTTCGGGTGGTAAATTCGGGAAAGCACGCGCTAAAACCATCTGTTGCAATAAAGCCATACCTTGGGGATTATCTGAACCATCTCGATTGCATACTGGAACCATCGGCAAGACTTTTGGTTTCACCCCAAATCGACTGGAAAGCCGACCATAATCATTAGAAAACATTAAAGTTAAAGGAATTGTATAGACCACATGACAATGTAGCCGTCTGAGTTGCTCACCCCGATCAACAAATAAATATTCTGGCTGAGTACGTCCCCAGGATTTGGGGGAATTATCTACCCGATCTAAATTATCAACAATCACTACTAACCCGTTTTTGCCTCTCTTTTTGAGAGTCTCGTTAGAAGGTTTAAGTAGTTCCTCATTAATCGCCTCTAAAATAGTGCTAACCCTCGGTTCAAGGTATTGTCGCAGTTGAGATCTCAGTTTAGGGGAATCTTTGGTGCGAGCGGTAATTCTGGCAATACCAACGGAAATTTCCGCCTCACCAGATAATTCAATGGGGGTTTGCAAAAAATCACCAATCTCCGTAAACAGGCGGCCGAAGTATCCGGGTTTTAACTGCACTGCGGCGGTTTGAATGCTTTCGCTCACTTGACGGGCGATCGCCAGTACAATATCACTGATGTCAACATCAGCCATATCCAGGTCTTGGGATGACTCAAAGTAAACTACATGGTATCCTTGTTGGTCCAGACTATCTTTGAGTCTAAACAGTTCTGTGGATTTTCCGCAGCCAATGTGTCCAGAAAATAACTGACAGGTGGGTTCATCACCCGAAAGCAATGTGATAGTGCGGCTTAACTCACGAACAATATTGCTGCCACGAACTGACGAAAAATCGATATAATACTGCTGATCTTCCAGATTCGCCATATCAATGGTTTTGCTGGGATTGCAGGCTTTGTAAAATTGGTTTAGGTTAAGTTCAACCATAATTGACTCAGTTATGTTACGATGCCTCATTTTGAGTGTAGGATGATGCTGATACGCTAGGGATGTGGTTTGTCCCCCCACTGGGGGAATAGCAGTCAAGGGGGATAGTCTTTTAGATAAGGGAATTAGAAGGGACAAAAATTAGGAATGGCCAATATTGTGTTTACTTCTCGCAATCGATTAGGGACTCGCCGACGACAACTTCGCCGTCAGCGACGTTTAAAATTGGTTCGGGTGATTTGGCAGGTTCTGGCGGTCGGAGGTATTTCTGGGGGGGTATTTTGGGGAATTAGTCAGCCGATTTGGTTAATTAAAGAAGCTGAACAGGTCGAGATTAAGGGTAATCAGTTACTTTCTCAGCACAATATTCGCTCACACCTGCCTTTGTCCTATCCTCAATCAGTATGGCAAATTCAACCTTCCGCTATTCAACAAGCCTTGATCGATAATGCTCCCATATCGGAAGCGATCGTGATTAGGCAGGTATTTCCTCCCCGCCTTACTATAGAAGTGACTGAACGAGAACCTGTGGCGATCGCTCAACCTCCCATAGGAAGCACTACCCCAGGAACTGAGGCGATCGTTGGCTGGTTGGATGCTGAAGGTAGTTGGATGCCATTATCAAGTTATACTGAGCTAGAACAAACAGGTCAACTGCCAAATCTGAGAGTAATCGGTAACGTTGAGATGTATCGACCCCATTGGCAGCAGATGTATAGTGATCTGAGTCGCTCCCCGGTTGACATCCATGAAATTGACTGGCAGAATCCAGCTAATATTATTTTAATGACTGAGATCGGCGAGGTGCATATTGGCTCATACAGTACACACTTTTGGGAACAATTGCAGGTTATCGATCGCATGAGAAAATTGCCGGAACAAGTTGATGTGAGTCAAGTGGACTATATTGATCTCAGAAATCCCAACTCTCCCTTGGTGTTAATGATCTCAGATCAGTCATCACTATCAGAAGCCTCCTTCTCTAAGTGAACCCTTGACTACATCCCTGTATAGTTTAAATCATTATTAAACTAACCAGGACCGGGGAGAGATTCCTAGGGTCAGTATTCAGAGCCGGGAACAGCTTAACTGGAACCAAAAGGAAAGACTTGACCATCTAGGTGTCACTAACTATCTAAGTCCTACTGTCCTGATAACTGCTATATTAGCGTTTTGGGTTGTTAGCTCAACTTAAACAAACTTAGTTGACTTGGACTTGTTTAAATATTAAAACTGATTCATCTACCCCAAATACTTAAAATGATGCTTGAGAAGAGCAATCTGGGATCTACCCCAAATAACAACCAACCTGAAGGAAAAGCCAGCCTGTGGACGGCAGCAGAATCGGCTAACCCCTTTCGCCAAAATAATGAAGGATTAAATAATCATAATAATGATGGTAACGCCGTCCCTAATGAACAGTCCTGGAGTAGTGATATTGTGCCTAGCAACGCTGCCAAAATTAAAGTTATTGGTGTAGGGGGAAGTGGCGGAAATGCCATTAACCGGATGATTGATAGCGAGGTCTCCGGTGTCGAGTTTTGGGCCGTCAATACCGATGCCCAAGCCCTTACTCAGTCTAAAGCATCTAAACGCCTTCAGGTTGGTCAAAAACTGACCAGAGGTTTGGGAGCTGGCGGAAATCCGGCGATCGGTCAAAAAGCCGCTGAAGAGTCCCGGGATGAAATCGCCCAAGCCTTAGACGGTGCCGATTTGGTCTTTATTACCGCTGGTCTAGGTGGCGGCACCGGTACTGGTGGCGCTCCCATTGTCGCCGAAATCGCCAAAGAAGTTGGAGCCTTAACTATTGGCGTAGTTACCCGTCCTTTCACCTTTGAGGGACGGCGACGCATTTCCCAGGCTGACGAGGGAATTGCCGCCCTTCAAACTCGCGTTGATACCCTCATTGTGATTCCTAACAATAAGCTCCTGTCCGTCATTAATGAGCAAACCCCTGTACAGGAAGCCTTCCGCTATGCTGATGATGTATTGCGCCAGGGGGTTCAGGGTATTTCTGATATTATTACCATTCCCGGATTGGTGAATGTGGACTTTGCTGATGTCCGTGCCGTCATGGCTGATGCCGGTTCCGCTTTATTGGGTATTGGTATTGGTTCTGGTAAGTCACGCGCGCGGGAAGCTGCCTTAACTGCTATTTCTTCGCCTTTATTAGAATCCTCCATTGAGGGTGCGCGGGGAGTTGTATTTAATATTACTGGAGGCACAGACCTGACCTTGCATGAGGTCAATGCTGCCGCCGAGACCATTTATGAAGTCGTCGATCCTAATGCTAATATTATTTTTGGGGCCGTCATTGATGAACGGATGCAGGGTGAAGTCAAAATTACCGTCATTGCTACCGGGTTCACCGGTGAATCTAAATCTACTGTTCCCCAATCCGGCAGAGAGGTTCCTTTGTCTCGACCCATAACTTCTATTCCTCAGCAGCGCACTATACCGACTCCTGCTCCTGAGCCACAACCTCAGCCCCAGGAACTTGATATTCCCGATTTTCTCCGTCGTCGCCGTCCGCCTCCTGGTCGGTAGAGCATCAAAAATTCCTAAATTCCTATCCCCCCTTAACCCATCTGATTACCGGGTAGAGGGGTTATTTATGGGAATTGGGCGCTGAGGGTCATAGCGTGTTAAGCAATAATTAAACTATTCGCCACTTTCCGGATCTGAGGTTAGCCTATAGGTATCAGAAGGGCAATTTCTAGTTGCCATTAAATTATGTCTAGCACTTATAAAAACGGACACGCTTTAGTAATTGGGGTTGGTCAAGATTTACCCAACACCGTTAATGACGCAAAAGGTTTAGCTGCCATTCTCACCGACCCGTCCAGATGCGCCTATCCACCCGAACAGGTGACATTATTAGTTAATGAAAAAGCCGATCGCTCTCAGGTATTAGAAGCCCTAGATCAACTCGCTAAAACCACCAATTCCGAGTCAACTGTAGTTATCTATTTTTCCGGTCATGGCTATCAAGTCGCCTCACCTACCGGGGAGTTTTATTATTTCATGCCCTATGGCTACAACATTAATAAACTCTATCAAACTGCTATTAGTGGTCAGGAATTTTCCGAAAAACTTAAAGCTATTACCTCCCAAAAACTGTTAATTTTATTGGACTGTTGCCATGCGGGAGGCGTGGGAGAAGCCAAAGCACCAGGACTAGAAATGGCTGCCTCTCCTTTACCGCCTGAAGCCATCAAGTTATTACAAGAAGGTCGAGGAAAAGCCTTGATTGCCTCCTGTAAGGAAGATGAACTCTCATATCTTTATAAACACAAACATAATAGCGAATTTACCATGGCTTTAATGGAAGCCTTTTGTGGTTCTGGGGTCGCTAAAAAAGATGGTTCGGTGAGGGTCGCCGATTTAGCCTTACATACTCGCCAGGTCATCCCCACCCGCACCCAAGACCGACAACACCCGGTTTTACACTATGAAAATGCTGATAATTTTGTGGTGGCTTATTATGCGGGGGGAAGCATAGAACCCAAAGGGTTGCCATTTCCGCAAGCGACAGAAGAACCGGAAACCGAAACGGCGGCTAAGTCTCAACCTTCCGTGGTGTTTGACCAAAAAGACCAAACCGTTGACAATCAAACTAATATTGCTGGAAATGTGGGAGAAATTGGGAAACAGGAAACCCATATTTCTGGGGGGTTTAATCAACCGGGTTGGAAGGTTGGCGGTGATGTGATTCAATCACAGCGAGATGTGGTTATCGGTGCGAAACAACGGAAAACCAATGACTCCGAAGATGAATAGTAAAACCGAGTAATTTGCAGGTAAATAATCATGGTAAAATCACCATCAGAACTGAATCAGAATCCCCTTGAAGATGAAACTAATATTACTGGGGGGTTTAATCAACGTACCTGGGAGGTTAATGGTAATGTGATTCAAGGGAGTTCGGTAACTGTTTATTTATCTGCTTCTGCTTATACGATACCCACGGAGAAGGAAACTAAGCGGACTCAATTGGGGGAGAATCCTTATCGGGGATTAGATGTATTTAGAGAAGAAGATTCTATGTACTTTTTTGGGAGAGAAAAGCAAATTGAGCGACTGTGGGAAAAATTCCGCGATTTGAATGAAGATGAATCGGCTTGTCGATTTTTGCCGATTTATGGAACTTCTGGTTCGGGGAAATCATCATTGACGCGATCGGGTTTAATTCCAGAATTGGATAAAAAACCTTTATTCGGTTATCAAAAAGCTCAAATTGCGGTATTATTTCCGACTACTCATCCCCTGGAGTCCTTGGCGACGGTTTTGGCGCGAATTGTGACCAATGACCCTTCACCAGTGGAAAAAACCGCAGAATTTGAACGGGTGTTAAAAAACCGCAGCGATAGGGGAGAGTATGAGGGTTTACGACGCATTGCTAATCAAATCCCAAATATTCATGAGTCGCTTCTGGTGGTGGTAGTGGATCAATTTGAGGAAGTTTTTACTCTCTGTAAAGACGATGAAGAAAGGAAGGCTTTTATTGAGAATTTACTCTGTGCGGCGAAGGATGCAGATAGACATACTTCGGTTATGGTGACTATGCGGAGTGATTTTTTGCGGGAAACTCAACAATATCCGGGGTTAGATGGGTTATTTTCTAGTAATGGCTTTTTGGTGCCGAGTATGCAGCGAGAAGAGTTAGAAATGGCGATCGCCAAACCCGCAGAACTCGCCGGACATAGCCTGGAACCTGCCATTATTCAACTATTAATTGAACAAACCCAGGGAAGGGAAGGCGCTCTCCCCCTGCTTCAGTTTGCATTACAACGCATTTGGGAGGGGTTAGAAGATGGTATAGACCCCGCAGAAACCTTAGAAAAAATTGGGGGTGTCGGGGGTGCTTTAGCGGGGGAAGTAGAACGTTTATATGAGTCCCTAAGTCCAGAAGACCAAATATTAGCGCGTCGCATTTTTCTAGCTTTAGTCAACCCAGACGAGTCCGACAAAACCACCCGTCGCCGCGCTCCGGTCTCCGAATTAATTAGCAATAAACAGGAAGAACCCGCCATCAAATCAATTATTAGGCGTTTTTCCGCCAGAGGTGTCCGTTTCCTGTCTACTTCCCAAGACCCCCAGCAAGGTGAAACTCTGGAAGTCACCCACGAAGCGTTAATTCACAATTGGGATAAGCTACAAGGTTGGTTAAGTGAACGTCGGGAACAATTGCATCAAAAGCAGAAATTTGAGCGATATGCAGAGGAGTGGCGTTCTCAAAATAAATCCCCAGATTATTTGTTACAAAGTCGCATTCTTAGGGATGCTCAGGAGTTTAATAAAACGGCGGCTCAGGAAGTGGCATTATCTGAGTTAGCTACGGAATTTATTAAGGCGAGTCAGCGACAAAAATATCTGAGGATATCACTGCTATTTGTGTTTCCGTCCATAGCAGTTTTGTTTATCATTCATTTGTCTTTGGTCTATTTGACAGAAAGACTTTTAGCTGAGGAAAATTGTCAGCCTACTACCATATTAAAACATTTATTATGGTATCGGCTCAAAACTGGTGACAATAATTTGGAGAGAATTCATCTCTGTGGTAAGGCTCTCAATGGGATTAATTTTGAAAGAGCAGAACTTTCACAAGCTAACTTTCGAGATGCTAGGCTAAATCGTGCTAATTTGCGTGGAGCAATTTTAATAGATACTGATTTTCAGGGAGCAAGACTTTACTACGCAGACTTATATAGTGCTGTTCTTGTTTTTGCTGACCTAAGAAATGCTCGTTTACAGGATGCGGATTTACGGAATGCCCATTTACAGGATGCGGATTTACAAGATGCGGATTTACAAGATGCGGATTTACGAGGAGTAGACTTAACACAAACTAAAGGTCTTAGCCAACATCAAATCGAGTCAGCTATCCTTTGTGACACAAAACTACCTGATTATTTGTTGTCAGCAGAATCCAAAAATCTGGAAAATAGAGATTGTCACAGATTCAATTAACAAACTTTTTATCGAGGGGGAATAGGTTCAACCAGGTATATTAGAGGATTCTCTTGAACGATTGTTATTCTAATTTTTCCGCCATTTTGAGGTGCATATTCACCACCACCCATGCCTCCCTGAAAATCGTAACTTTCTATCTCGATATCTTGAGATGATTGTGTGGTGTGAAACTCTCCTAATGCTTCGGCTGCTAAGGCGGCTACTTTCTCGTCTGCTTCTTCTATAGCCTTAATTAAAATGCGTGTGGCTAACTTTTGATATTTCTGAATCCTGAGCAGGCTTTTGGCGGCGGAAACGTGCTTTTTCTGAATGAGTTGGGGTTCAACACTGGCTAGGTTGTTGATATATGATGATTTGATTTGCTCAATAATCTCTTGATTTCTCAAGTTAAAACCAGCTTGTGCTAGGGTGGTTTTGGCGGATTTTAGGATATCATTGACAAGGGATTCCTTAACTGTTTCTGGGTCGTCCCAACTTTTCTCTAGTTGCTGTAAACAAGCTACCAAAGCTAGTATGCCTTCGGTCTTGGGAGAGCGATCGCTAAAATGTCGCAGGGAGATATTTAGTTCAACGGCTTCGATTTCTTCGGCTTCGATTTTGCCCTTTAAAATATTGTCGAAATCATTTAAAATTTCATCGAATTTATTGTTGAGTTTGGGATAATTGTTAGACATGGTGACTTGACTCCTAGTTGCTGAAATTGTCGGTAAAGTTGATTGAGGTGTTTCCGGTTCTATGCTGTGACTGTGCCAAGTATTTGATAAGCCATGATCTGAGGCTGCATCAGGTACATAACTGGCTGCTGATGGACTGTCACAATCACAATTGATAGGGGCTGATAAAGCCGGATTAAAAGTATCATCAGCCTGGGAATAATCGATGATTTGAGAGTGGGATGCTTCCTGATTATTTACCTGTCTGAGGGTAGCAATGGCGTTCCCAGCATCAACTAAGCCGTAACCCGTGGCTAGGTCGCGACCCGGACCGGCTGTTGGTCGGCTGAAATAGTAATTAGAAAAACCCTTGACTACATCGATCGCACTTTTCTCTAAAATTCTCTTAGCACGCACCGGAGATAAACCCGGATCCAACTGTTTTAATAGCGCACAAACCCCCGCCACTTGGGGCGCAGCCGCCGATGTACCACTAAAAGCCGCCCAGCCATCATTGGCTTCGGTGCCATCCTCAACAGCACAGGCGATGTCAGTTAAACACCCAGGCGGCACAGGTAGCATAATATAGGCGGCGTGGGGGCGCTGTCCTACCAACCCGCAGACATCGGGAACCTGTCGCCCTGGATAAACCGGACTGTAGAAAGCACTGGAATAGTTACTCGCTTCTAACTCTCCCTTTGTGGGTCCGTCAAGATGCTTATAAACTCCCCCAGCAGCGATCGCATTGGGATGTTGACCAGGAAAAGACCAATGACCATTTCCCGCCGAAAAAATGACAATTATTCCCCGCCGCACCGCATCCGCTACTAAGGTGGCTAAGACCTTATTATAAGGTGAAAGTTCCGAACTTCTCTGATCTGAACCCCAGCTACAGGAGATAATATCAGGTCGCTGGGCGATCGCCGTTCTAAAAGCAGCAATAGAATTAACATTGCGGGATTTACCACGGATCGCCACATCAGCTTTAACCATGATAAAATCAACTCCCGGAGCCACTGCAAATAAATTAGCAGATTCTCCAGTTCCGTGACCGTTTGTATCAATATGTTTATCCGTCGAACCGGGGGCGAGAATCACCTGACCCTGATAGTTATGGTGAGTAAAAAAGGGGTGATTATACCACCCAGAATCCACCATTACTACTTTCACACCCCGACCGTCAATTCCCCCATCATGAGCCTGTTTTGCATTTAGACCCTTGGCTAAACAATCGGGTACAGATAAATATTGCGAGACTGCTGGCGGCGGCAAAGCAGAAGGAACACTTAACCCCAAATAAGAAATCGGCTCATTAATGGCTACCCCTACCAGTTCTGTATTCCAACTGCTCTGAGAAATATCAATTTCCCCAGAGGGTTTATCATCAACCGAATCAATAAAATGAGCCGTGCTAGGCTGACCAAACTCTTTAATTACCTGATATTCAACATTAGTGAGAGTCGTCTGGAAAGACTGCTCATAAAGGTCAGGAGAGCCGGAAATACTAATAGAACCGCGACCTTTGGATAGGACATTAAATCCAGTATTTTGGAGGCGTTCTGCTGTATGATTTATCAGCCGTGGATCAGCGTCAAACAGGGTGACATTTTCACTGGTAACTAACGTTTGTGTTGACAGCAGAGACTCTCCCGATAGCGATCGCACTACAGCTTCAGCATAGACCAAATCTGGGAGTTCCTGCCTAACTTGCCCATCCATATTTTTTTTTGCGGGCTAAAATTACTACCAAACACTCCCATTATCCCACATTTAATCAGCCATCAGGAATCATTTTACAAAACTTTACATTAACTCTCGAATCTGATCCAATAGTTCAGTCATGGAAATCCGACCCGATAGAAATTTGAGGGTGAGATGTTGAGTTAAACCCTGTAAGTCTGTGGGGATATGTTGAATGGGGGAACTGTTAGGTTTGGTGTCAGGAGAAGTTTTAAATAAACCAGAATTGTCTAAAACCAGAATCGGCGGAATTGTTAAATCATCATGCTGAGAATTACCCAGGTTAACTAAAGCCTCTAAAGCGTTTCGGAGAATGGGGGAAGTTTGATGGCGGACACACAACAGTAATAAATCGACACTTTGACACTGTAATTGTTGCAGTATTTCTTCCCAGGTTCTCCCCAGAGTTCCCCGAAATCCTGCTGTTTGTAAATACTGAATCAAGGCTTGCTCAATTTTGCTGGTCGGGTCAGCCGGGGTCTGAAAATTCGCCGTTTGATTACTTCCCTGAGAATCTAGGTTTACCAAGTCTGGTAATGTCAACAAATCAACTACCAAAATATGAGATTTCCAACTCATCCCCGCCGCCACTTGAATCACCTGTAAAATACCTGGGTCAGTTTGTCGCCTCCTAGACCCCATATAAGTCTGGCTAATTTGAGGCAATAGACAGGGGAAAACCGATAATCCTTCAATGCTATTAGCTGCTTCAGTTGTGGCTGTATCTAGGGTGACTATGGGCAGATTAGCGAGATGTTTTTCATCTCTCAACTCCAGCAAAAATGCCATGGGATCATCAAGATGATTAATAGACTCTAAAACCATAACATTAGGATGCCAAATTCGCGCCAGTAGTTCCGCCTGACCCAAATCATCAGCCTCCAAAATCCGACAATGGGAAGTTTGAGAAGTTTCGTTAATGGGTGATGGGAAGTTTTTATCGGGTAAATTACCTGCTAAACCCTGGTGTAATTCATGGTCAACTGGATTTAACCACAGGACTGTTAATGTCTTAATTGGGGCGGTCGATGGGGTTTTTTCTAGTTGATTAATGACTAACTGTAAATCAGATTTCTGCACAGGTAAACTCAGAAAACCATCAGAAGAACCTTTGATGGCACGCTTTTTGTCTCCTAAAGTGGCTGTAATAAATACAGGAATTTCGCTGGTATCTACATCAGTTTTTAGTAAGGTTAGGACATCCCAACCTGATAAAAGTGGCAGTAAAGGATTGAGAAAAATCATCCGAGGTTGCAACCTTCGGGCTTTTTCTAAAGCCTCGGTTCCCGTCCTGGCGACGATGGCTCGATAACCTAATTTGGAGAGTTTATCACTCAAATCATGAATATATTTAGGGGCGGCTTCGACAATCAAAATTAACCGAGATTGTCCCTGGGTAGTGGGACGAGATAAATTAGTTTTAGGGGATTGAGAGTATGGAGAAATATCGGTTTTTTCCCAGTCTAATTTATCTGATTTCCAGCCGTTGGCGGGAGGAACCGGAGGCAAAAGTAAGGTAAACTCAGTGCCTTGTCCCTGTTTGGAAATAAAGCTAATATCTCCACCATGAAGCCGGGCTAATCTTTGACAGAGAACTAATCCTAAACCTGTGCCTTCAAATTGACGAGTTAGGGGACTTTCAAGCTGTTGGAACTTTTCAAAAATCAGATGTTGTTTTTGTTCGGGAATGCCAATACCTGTATCCCAAACTGTAAACACAACCCAATCTTCCCAACGGTTAACCCGTAAACCCATGGAACCACCATCAGGAGTAAATTTAAAGGCATTGGAAATCAGGTTAACTAGCATCTGGCGTAGACGCAATTCGTCGGCTTCAATAGTTTCTAATTCCGGTTCAATTTCTAGGCTGAATTTTCGGCTGCCTAAGCTAGATTGACTATCCTTAATATCACCCTGCTGGTGCAGTTGTAGGACGGATTCTAAAGCCCGATCGCAGACAGTTTTAATGTTCACACCTTCGGGAGTTAGTTCTAACTGTCCGGTCTCAATGCGGGTTAAATCTAAGATATCATTAACGACCATCATCAGATGTCGTCCGCTTTGGTGGATCAGTTTGGCGTATTTAGCTTGGCGATCGCTTAATTCCCCCAAGGCTTTATCTTTCAGCAAACTAGACAACCCCAAAACTGCTGTTAAGGGAGTTTTCAGTTCATGGCTAATACAGGCTAAAAACTCATCTTTGAGTCGATTTAGTTGGATTAAATCCGCATTTTTAGCGGTCAACTCTTGGGCGACTCGATATTGTTCTGTGATATCCTGAGCAATAATTAACCACCATTTATCAAAGCATTCTGTTAAACTTGGCTGTACCAAAGTCCGGCGGGTAAATTGCCACACTCGCTGCTGTTTGGATTGTGGACAAATACAGATATATGTTTCCGAATTTGAGCTATTATCGCACCACTTAGGCATATCCGAGCTACACTCGTCTAACTGGGTGGTGTTGGGGTTAACGGCTGTAGTTGGGGAGATGGAGGACTCTGGTACCGGGTTCGCCATGGTATAATCGTCCGAGTTGCTGCTGATATCGACATGGGTTGTAGTGGAGGTAGTAACCCATTGATTGACTGTTTCAGCGGCTTGCTGCAAGACTTCTGGTTCATTTCCGACCTGTTGCACCCAAGCCATATTCTGCCCCAAAATTTCCCCGTTTTGGGTTTGAATCATCATGGGTAGTGGCAATTGGTCTAGGAGTTGCAACAGGGAATTGAGAAACGAATCTAACCCGCCTTTCGCCACTGAGTGATATTTCGACAATGGGACGGGTTGATTAACTATATATGGCAGGAGTTTGGCTAAGTCAATCAGCCCTAAAAATTCCTGATTTTGATTAATTATGGCCAGAGGGGACAAACCCTCTGTTTGGTGACTATTACCGGATTGACAATGATGGGGATGCCATCCTAAGTCATAACCAATTTGCTGCAAAGAAGCTAAAAATTCTGGCCAATCTAAATAAGCGGGAATTAGAAGCAAGGGTTTAATTAGGCGATCGCTTAGATCTGCTAGGATGACTTTTGTTAATGGCTGTTTTTTATTTTTGGGGGAAAATAAATAAGTAGTTAAACTACGCAGATACACTACCCCAATCGGATATTGCTGTTGGTTAACAACCACAACGCAATCATGATCGCCTTCTGAGAAAACTAACCACAACGCATCAACGGTGATGTCCTGACCACAAACGGGCACCCGTCTGATTAGCGTGGGAAGAGAGATTTGAGAAGACATGAAAAAACTTGAACCCCAAACTGGTTTGGTCGCAGATACCTATGAGACTTAATTTTCAGAGGAACTGCTCCCATTGATTTATTTTAACCAGGAACAATGACTAACTTAAAATTTAAGTATTTTCTTAATCTTTCCTAGCTGACATCCTCAACCATTGAGTAATCATAAGTACATAGAGAAATTAGAAAATTTTATGACTAGGCGCGGGAGATTTTTCTATGAATCGTGACAGGGGGCTGAAGCGGTTAGTGACTATGGTTGCCTTGATCCCCGGTCGGTGGCTACTGGGTGTAAACCGCCTCGACCGTTGTACTGGGGTGGTATACTGACCTCAGTTCAATCAGCTATAACTTAAATTATGGGACAGGGAGATTATAGTCGTCAACAACCTTATTTCAATGATCCCCGCATAGACAAACCCATTGAGGATATCTATGCTGATTTGGATAGCTGGACTTATGAAATTGACAAAAGCCAACCATCAAGATTTAATACGGTCAGTTTTTATGTAGTGTTACCCCCAGTTTTTTATGAGGGGAGATTTATCAAAGGATTTTATTATAGTGAATCGGTGGATTTGCTGAATCAGGTATTGCCGAATTTATCCCGTTATTTCTTCTCATTGGCTTACTCTATGTGGTGTTCCTATCCTTGGTCAAAAACTGCTGATGCCTATTCCTGTTTGTATAATAACCGCGATCGCGCCCGCTGGTTTTTCCGAAATAATCCCGTTGATAAAGTGTTGATGACTTGCTACAATTCCGACTTTATTAATGAGTATATTATCGCCCCGAAACCCATAGAGAAAAAAGATATTGATTTGCTTTGTGTTTCTCGGATTGCTCCCGAAAAGAATTTGCCGATGATTGCTAGGGGTTTAAAAGTGTATCGGCAAAAATATCAACACCACATTAAACTCTCTTTAATTGCTGGCGATCGCCACTTAGACTTTAATAACTTTGATAATAATGATGAGATTACCCGGAAAATTTTGGCAGAAATCACCTCAATACTAGGGAATCCCTGGGATTATATTAATTTTATCAAGTATGCCAACAATTATCAAGAAATTCCGGCATATTATTCACGGTCAAGGGCTTATATTTTGGGGTCATTATTAGAGGGAAAAAATCGCAGCCTGAGTGAGGCGATGAGTTGCAATATTCCGGTGATTTGTTTTGAGGAGTTTAATCAATACGCCAGGGGAGGCGATCGCCTTTTTCCAGAAGCGGCGGGTTTATGCGCTCAATTTGACCCCGAATCCCTAGCAGATACCATTCATCAAGTCTTAGCAAATCCGAGATTATTTAAACCCCGATTAAGCTATTTAAAGCATCGAGGGAGAAAGAACTTTTTTAATACCTGTCTGACCGCCTTTCCCTATTATGAACAATCCATTCCCGACTACCACCATAACTCACCTTTTCATAGTCTGTGGTTAGATTTAGCCATTCAGGACAACTATCAAATGAGTCTATATGATTTCCTCTATGGACGATCTGAATATTCCCATCTCAGAGGTCTGGTGAATATTTATAAACATCTCAATCAGTGGTTAGGCTGGCTACAGAGTCAAATAAATCGGAAATACCCCGGAATTTTGACCAATAAGCAACCGGGTTGATTTGGTAAAAGGGGCTTGCCAAATTGCTCCGATTGTGATATAATGTGCTGGCTTGACCCAAAAGATATGGTTAGATAAGATGACTAACGAACCATCCCAGGTCTGCCCAATTTGTGGCGTAAAAATTGTGAAAGCACCCGGAGGCGATCGCGTTTTATTCTCAGTAGGAGCCCCCGGAACCAGAGCCAGATTATGGGCGCGGGTGTGTCAGTTTGTGAAAAAACCAGGCTGCATAAATTCCGACCCCGCATTAATTGGTGAAACCAAACCCACAGACCCCTATAAACCCCAATAAATAGCCACTTTTACCAAAAGCAAAATTTGCGTTTTCCATTAGGCAAAATAGTCCGCCAGTTAGTGCGTGCTAAAGCCAACTGTTCATCCCCCACCATACAACCTCTAAGATTAGCACCGCATAAATTAGCACCTCGCAAATTAGCGCGAGTCAAATATGCACCCTGCAAATTAGCACCTCTCAAATCCGCCTTTTCCAGATTAGCGGTACTCATATAGGCATTTTCCAGATTAGCATTTTTGAGGTTAGCCTGAGTCAATCGTGCGCGGCCAAAATTCGCATCTCTCAAGTCAGCATTTTTAAAATTAATATTACTCAGTCGCGCCTGATAGAAATTAGCGCCTCTCCATTTTCCCCCCGACAAATTTAAGCCACTCAATTCACAATCGCCAAAATCTCGGTGTCCCTTACTAAAAGCACTACGGAAATTATTTTCATTCCAATTATGGGAAGTAGAAGTTACGGTTCTCTGAGATAAGCCATCACTATGAATCGCAGTTACGGGAGCTCCCCGAGTAGCACTTAATCCCCCCCGGACAGGTCGTTTATGGGTAGAGATTTCAGTCATTTCCTGTCGTTTTTTGCGTTCTCGGCGTTCCCGAATCAATTTCGCTTCCCTTTGGGGAGCAGTCATCATGATGGAGGTTTGATCATCCTTATAAATAGTTGGTTCTTCGGGTGGTTCTGGTAGTGGTTCTGGTAGCAGTTCTGTTGATATAGGCTGAACGGACATATTACCAGATAAATCATCTTCTACATCATTCTGATGATCAAGAGCATATAAAACATCTTGGGCGGACTGATAACGCTGATAAACGGACACCGCCAACATTCTTTCTAAGACGACAGCAAAAGCATCACTGACGTGGGTATGTTCTCGCCAGTGAACTTCCCCGGTGGTGGGGTTATGTTCCAAAGCACTGGGAGATTTCCCGGTCAGTAAATAAATACAAGTCATTCCCACCGCATAAATATCACTAGCATAAACAGGTCGTAAAGACATCTGTTCCATGGGAGCAAATCCGGAAGTTCCAATGGCAAAATTAGTAAAAGCGGTTTCTCCAGTTCCCATCATGGTGGCTTGATTTACTTTATCCTTAACCGCGCCAAAATCAATGAGAACTAAACGATTATCCTGACGGCGACGAATGATATTAGCGGGTTTAATATCCCGGTGAATGACCTCTTGAGAATGGATATAATCGAGTAGTGGTAAAATATCCCGCAGAAACTCCTGAGTTTGTGCTTCGGTTAATGGTCCATTGGCTTTAACTTCTTGTTTGAGGGTCAAACCATCAACAAATTCTTGGACTAAATAAAACTGTTTTTTCCCGACAAAGTAATCTAAAAGACGGGGAATTTGGGGATGATCGCCAATTTTCCCCAGAGTTTTCGCCTCCCGCTGAAAAAGCTGTTGTGCCATTTCCAGGACTTTTTTAGAAGTGGCAGAAGGTCGCAATTGCTTAACTACACAAGCAGGATAGCCGGGAAGGGATAAATCCCGCGCTAGAAATGTGGCCCCAAAACCCCCCTTACCAATGGGTTTAACGACTAGGTAGCGATTTCGTAGCCGTAGCCGGGAACCACAAGCCTGACACTTGACAGCCTCGTTAGGGTTTTCGGGATTAGGACAACTGGGATTGGTACAGTAACTCATGGCGGTTGGAGATAACTCAATTTAAGATTAACGTCAGACCGCGAATTCGTGTAAGTAGCTATGTATATAGCAAGGCACAGGGAACTGATACATTTACGCGACATTTATCCGGCTATTGCCTGACAATGCGACGATAGCACTATTACCCGTTAAGGTAACAGAGGCGGTATCCCGCAAAGCTTTTAGAAAGATTCCAAAAGCACCGTTCCAGTCCCTGGGTAGAGTGAACCCACACTCCGGACATCGGAACACTTTTGAGCCACCTAGCTGGGAATGCACATGACCACAGTGAGTACAGGTTTTGCTGGTGTATTCTTCCGTCACATCTACAACTGTGGTTCCAGTTATCTCGGCTTGATGTCTCAGGGTTAGTTTGAATCGATAATGCGCCCATGTCAGCATGGCGCGGGCAGTCTTGGATTTGATTTTCCGCTTGGCTTTGGCAACCATGTTGGAAGTCTCGAAGGTCGGCAGAAAAATTATGCTGTAGTTGTGAGTCAAGTAGTGAGCAATTTGTTTGTGGGCTTCATCAACTAGATTGCGGATTTTGGTTCTCATTCGTTGAGCCGCTTGCCTCATCCGTCGCCTCCTTGAACGACAGGGTTCCTTGGCGATTCGGCTCATCAAATCATCCAAATGTTGACATAGCCTAGTAATGCGTCCAATATTCCCGGAGCCAAATTCCAGAAACCGAGAGCCATCAAACCCAGTTATGAAAGTTCGCACACCCGGGTCTAATGCAATTACGCCATTCGCTTCAGTTGGGGTAACGGCAACTGGTTCAGGGAAAATCGCAAACCATCGACCTTTGGTAAACACCAACTGAGTCCCTTGCCCGCAAGTTTTAGGGATGGGTTCGGAAACCATGAAAGTTAATCCTTTCGTGAGTCTTGGATACCAACTCCCTGAAGAGAAATTAGTATTATTGAACTTAATCCCTTGAGAGCTGTCACGACAACTTCTAAACCTGGCATCAGGACTGGCGGTCAAAGCCTGATAGGCATCAAAGATGGCATTTTGCCGAATGTGGCAGGGTGTTTCTTTGACCCATTCGGGTAAGTCACTCTGCATCACTTTATTGCGTAACTTTAACTTGCTTAGTCGTTTACCACTCCGGGATAATGCAATTGCTTGGTTGTAGCAATACCGACAAGCAGCCAGCCATTTACGCCAGACTTGATTTAGCTCGGGGCTGGGGTAAATCCGGATCTTCTTTGACCTGAGTTTTGTATTTACTCCGTCCGTATAATCTGGAGCTAAAGCAGTGGAGGATGGCGAGGATGTCCTCAACCATTTGTCGTTCTGGACTGAGACTTGTCTGGTTGAGAACCATGAGTTGGCACCTGTTTTGCTCACAGAGCCATCGAAACCAGTCAAATCCAAATCTGGCCAATCGGTCTTTGTGGGCAACGACAACCATGCGGACATCTCCTGACAAGACTTGTCCCAGTAAGGCCAGCATTTTCTTTCCCTTGAAGTTGAGCCCGCCTCCGATTTCTGAGACGACTTCTGCTTCGGGGTAGAGGTTGGACAGTGCGGCCACCTGTCGGTTGAGGTCGGACTGCTGGGCGCGGCTACTAACTCTGGCATAGATAACGACTTTGCGTTTGTCACTGCCTGAAATGGAATCAGAATATGACTCAACGTTGTATCGTCGTTGCCCAGCGGGGGTTCTGATGGTCTCGATTGAGCCATTTTCGTCCCATCTGCGGAGTGTTCTTTCATGGACTCCAAGGATTTTGGCCGCTTCCTTGGGTTTGACATATCTGGCAATAGGTTTATCCTCAACTCTTCTCGCTTATTATACCGTATTGCCCTAAAATGTTAACCTAATTTGAGATTAAATCATGCTCTTAACAGCAGGTCAAAGGATTTGATCTTGGATATTTCAGGAATAATAGTCGATCTCCTCACTCTGTAGACCTAACTACCATTCTAAGACTACCATTCTAAGACAATTAACATGGTGGGTCTGATCTATCTGCTATCTATACCCATTATTGCCTAACTTTCTACGGGAACCTGTAACCACGGGAATCAAACACTATTATCAACGATCGCAACCCCAAAATCCAGTAATTGCTACCATCATCGGCTAACAGGTCCCCAGAAAAAAGTTTCGCCACTAGGCTAGTTGACTCCTTAGAATGGAGAATCGGACAAAAAAATTGAAGTGATATGCGGATCTCATTAAACTGGTTACGAGAACTGGTAGACATCAGTATCAGTCCCGAACAATTAGCGGAAACCCTGACGGTAGCGGGATTTGAAGTAGAAGATATCGAAGATCGCCGCACTTGGGCCGATGGTGTGGTATTAGGGAAAATCGCGGAAATTGCACCCCACCCTAATGCGGATAAACTGCGAGTCTGTCAGGTAGACATAGGACAAAGCGATCGCCTAAATATCGTTTGTGGGGCCCCTAATGCAGCAGCAGATATGATTGTGGCTGTAGCGACCATTGGGACTTATCTCCCCGCCATTGACCTGAAGCTAAAAAAAACTAAGCTGCGGGGTGTCCCCTCTATGGGAATGATTTGTTCCCTATCAGAATTGGGTTTAGAAAAAGAATCACCAGGTATCCATAGCTTTGATTTAGACAACCCTGTGCTGGGAAGTGATGTCCGACCCCTAATCGGACTCGATGACGTGATCCTGGATGTCACAGCTACCGCTAATCGCGCGGACGGGTTGAGTATGGTAGGAATTGCTAGAGAAGTGGCGGCTTTGACTGGCGGGAGTTTGAAAATTCCTGACGCGGCGGGGGTATTAATTGGCGACCAAGACCCAGCAGGTGGGTTGGAAATTGACATTATGGAATCCCAAGCCTGTCCTACCTATATCGGAGGTGCGATCGCCAATGTAAAAATTGCCCCCTCTCCTGATTGGCTAAAACGACGGCTACAGGCGGCGGGAATTCGTCCCATTAACAATGTCGTCGATGTCACCAACTACATTTTACTAGAATGGGGGCAGCCTCTCCACGCTTTCGATCGCGATCGGCTCACTAACCTGACTGGATCTCAAAACCTGACTATCGGGGTGCGTTTTGCTAAGGCTTCTGAGTCTCTCAAAACTCTTGATGGTCAAACCCGCCAGCTACAAGACCAAAATCTGGTGATTACCGCTAATGATCAACCGGTTGCTTTAGCGGGGGTTATGGGAGGCGAGGATACGGAAGTTCACGACGCGACGACTAATTTAATCCTAGAGGCGGCGGTGTTTTCTCCGGTGGCTATTAGGCGATCGGCGCGTGTTCAGGGTATCCGCACGGAATCGTCTACCCGTTATGAACGCGGCATAAATCAAGCTGAACTGGCTCTGGCTTGCCGTCGTGCTATATTATTAATCTCGGAACTAGCTGGGGGAACTGCTACGGTTCAGAAATCCGCCAGCGGTGCTACCCAAATGCGGATGACTCAGGAAGTTTCCCTGAGTCTCGATCGCCTTAATGCTATTTTAGGACCCCTCAAGCGGGGAGAAGATACGGAGGTGGAGTCCTATTTACAACCCCCAGAGGTTGAAAGTATTTTAACTGCTTTGGGATGTGGTACTAGCCGCCAAGAGGGGGAATCAGTAGTCTGGACGGTGACAGTTCCCCCCTATCGTCAACGGGACCTAGAAAGGGAAATTGACCTGATTGAAGAGGTGGCGCGATTATATGGATATGACCGCTTTTCTGATACTCTTCCGACTCAGAGTGTCCCCGGTTATTTACCACCAGAAGAAGCGGCTAAAAGAGACTTGCGATCGGCTTTTCGCGCTGCTGGTTTGACTGAGTTGATGCACTATTCCCTAGTTAAACAACAAGGGGATAATCAGGTGGTAATTGCTAATCCTCTGTTTGTGGAGTATTCGGCTTTACGAACTGAGATGTTGTCTGGGTTAATTGATGCTTTTGTGTTTAACCTGGAAAATGGTAACGGTCCGTTAAATGGGTTGGAAATTGGCCGGATTTTTCGGCGTGATGGAGAAGTTTACCAGGAAGAAGATGCGATCGCTGGGGTGATTGGTGGCGACCCGTCTCAGGGTCGTTGGGTCAACAGTGGCAAGGATAATCCCATGAGTTGGTTTGAGGCTAAAGGTGTGTTAGAATCGGTGTGGGAGCGGTTGTCTTTGTCTGTGGAATATCGCCAAGAATCTGATGTGAAAATGCTTCATCCTGGACGGACGGCTACGTTATGGTTAAATGGCGATCGGCTGGGAATTTTTGGTCAACTACACCCCCAAATTCAACGGGAAAAAGAACTTCCTGAAGCTGTCTATTTATTCGAGTTTCGTCTCCCGGTACTCACGGCTGCTATTACGGCTAAGGATTACTTAAAGCGACCTTTTCAGTCCTATTCTACTTTCCCCGCTAGTGACCGCGACCTCGCCTTTTTTGTGGCGGATTCGGTGTCGGTGGCTGACTTGCAAAAAACCATGATTAAAAATGGTGGTAAAATCCTGGAATCGGTGGATTTATTCGACGAATACCGTGGCAAAAATGTTCCCGAAAATCAGCGAAGTTTGGCTTTTCGTTTGGTTTATCGGGTTGGCGATCGCACCCTTACTGATGAGGACATAGAACCCATACAGCAAAAAATTAGGGATGCTTTGGTTAAGGAGTTTCAGGTCAGTTTGAGAAGTTAGTTAGTCTCCCTTTCTCCCCCCTCCTTCCCTTCTTGGGGGGAGGTTGACTCCTCTTGTCGATAACCACCCACTTCTGAGAATTTCCTCAAAATGACATAGACACCTATTACCATGGAGATGGTATAATGTGATAATATCTATGGTGGTGATTAGTTGACGACATTGAGAAGGTTATGGCAAAATATATCATGTTTGGTAGCTACTGTGAAGACGTTTTGGCGAAACGGGAACCCTACCGACCAGAACATTTACAGGGTTTAAAGGAACAAAAAGAATCGGGGGTTTTAATTACTATTGGACCCACCAAAGATCTAACTCAGGTTTTGGGGATTTATGAGGCTGAATCAGAGGCGATCGTTCGCGGCTTGGTGGAAGCTGACCCCTACTGGAAAAATGGGATCTGGACTGAGTACAACGTGAAAGAGTGGATTCAAGCATTCTAGTCTATTATCACACATCAATATAGGTGAAGGCAAGCCTCAGTCATCACCTATTTAATCACCCCGATAATTACTAAGGCGATCGCTACTATTATTTATCATCAGGAGTCAACATGAACATTTTAGGAATAGCTGACAGCAACTTAGAACCCGTAGACTACAGCGATATATTAAATAAAATTATCCAGCAAATTACCCAACAACAACCATTCAAAATTTCCAAAAATAAAAATCATCTGATTATCGACCTAGAGACTATTACTGAGCAACTAATTAAACAAAATATTGCTAACCCCATTAGTTCCAAGGGTATCATCAAATCAGCCACAGTTAATTTTAATAGTAATACTCAAAATATATTTAACCAACAAATCAGACAAATTCGGGATTTATTAAAAGACAAGTTACAGGAATTAGCCAGAGATAATAATCACCCAGATATCAACTCTTTAACTCATAGCTTTATCCGAACTTTACAGCAAATCAACAATCAGAAATTCGATTTATATTATAATTTTCCTGCTATCCAAAACGTCAAAACTTCAGAGTTAGAAACACGGGTTAATGAGAATGTGGGTAGTCATTCTATCCTCAAGTTTCATAAACTGACAATTTCCGTAAGAAACATCAATCAATTTACCCAAGATTTAAAACAGGGACTCCGTAACTATATTGAGGAAAAACTAGACCAAGAATCCAGCGAAGATGTAGAAGATACTCTGGAAATCCTAGATAATTTAACTAATGATAAATCTTCTGATTTTTATAAATTACAGAAAGTAGTCGATAGCGAATCCCTAGGGAAACTCAAAAAACACGCTAAAATCTGCTATTTAGAATATTTAGCCGCCAATTTAGCAACTAATAATAATCGCGATTTAGTTTATTTACAGGATTTAATTCGGCGACTAAAAGATATGGTGGCTTATATTTATGACCATGACAAACAGGATGGAGATTATCGAGTTAGTTATGGTGGAGAAACCATTAATTATCGGGATTGGTTTTCCCGGTCAGAGGTGTTTGACTCTCTCCCCATTATTCCGATAATTAGCGAGAGTTTAGGGGAAACCACCAGTCCAGACGGAAGCGAGAGAACCTTTACTTTTGGCTTAAAACTTAAATTTAACAACCCGGTTCAAGCTAGGGGAGGTAAACCAGCATTTGACTATCATCTTGATACGATTAATCCTGATAAAGCCGAAGCAAAAAAACCAGAATTTTATCAGGAATCTCTGTATTATCAAAAGGTCTTGAAATTAGCTTTTGTCTACTATTTTGCATTTGCGACTCACAGTAATCCTGACCAAGAAGATTATGATCCACAATCGGAACTAACTTATAATGTTCGCGAGAGTTTTGAGACCTATTTTTTGCCAATTTTTCAGGGTACAGATGAAGATAAAAAGTCTAATTTTTTGCAGCGTGTCATTAAAGGATTTTACAAATATAAAGTATTAAAAAAAATTAATAGACTCAAATCGCTACTTCATCATTGTCTTAAACAATCCACTATTTTAGAACCCCAAAATTTTCCTATTAAAATTGGCATATATAAGGGTATATTAGAATCAGATATTGATAAAATTAGCAATGGTTTGTTTTTTAATCATCTAGTAGAAAGCAATACCAAAGAGTGTCTTCAGTACATTACTATTGGCGATTCTAGTCCCGACACGGGAATATTTTGTCAACTTCCGGGTAATCTGAAAATCGAAGATATCCGCTATTATCAGACATCAGAAAATCAGCAATTTACCATCAATTATCATGGGATTGATAAAATTCAAAAATGTCTTCCGGTTTTCTTCCTTCCTAAAAGTGACCCAAATAGCCAACAAACAGAACAAATTTTTAGCAATATTCCAGGAATTATTTTTCACTACAATAAAGAATCCTTAAATAAGGAGCATGATAATTCTTCGGTACAGAGTTTTATTTATCGGTTTACCATGTCTCTGCTGATTTATATCATTTTGCTGATAATTCTGGAAGGTTGGGGACTGGTATTTTTACCAATTTTTCGACTTCATGAAGGTAGCGAAAATAAACCTTTTGAATCAGAGAAGTTTATGGCTAATTTATCGAAAGTAATTAGTCATTTATTGAATAATAAATATCGCGCCAATTCTCAAGGGTTGCGGATTAAAAATCTGACCCAAAGTTTTACCAAGGGAAATGCTTTGGGTTCGTTATATTCGGTATTACCGCGCAAGTTTATCCTAGATCAATCTGCTAATCGTCCCAGTTTCTCCCTGGATAAATTGGCTTTAATTGTGGTTTCTAGTGTTGAAAGTGATGGTTTATTCAAAGGCGATCGCCAAGACCGGATTTCTACTGTATTCGGTGAAGCGATCGGAATTAGGAAGCAGTCAGAGAATCAAATTGTCGTACAGTTATTAAAAACCTTTTCGGAAAATTATCTCTCTCGCAATTTATATACAGAACCCTCAATTTTAATTGATGTGGTAGATTATCTTTACGAGGAATTAGGATATCGTCACTTTTTGTATATAGCCAAAGCGCCATTTACTGATAATTTAAACCTAACCAAACAAGTGGATAATGAAGATGAGTTTTATTTCATGTCACCCACTTTAATTAAATCTCTCCAATCAGGATTACCAGATATTAAAATATATCCGGTTTTCTTTAATAAGTATTATGTCAGAAAAAGAAAAATGAAAACCTTAGACCAGGTTTCCTATAGTCTAAAGGATACTGCTAAATTATTAAACTTGGTAGAGGACCCTAGTAAAAACGTGGTGGTATTTTTTAATCTCTTTAATGGTTTATCTGTGAAAACCAAAAACGAGGACGATCGCTTTTATAATGGGGTGATGTCCTACGCAACTTTATTAAATATCTATCAAGGAGTCCTGGACGATCAGCATATTCGGGAGGGATTGATTCATGATAACTCTCTGAAACAAGACATTCTGCAATATTTGACTTTTTTCCACTTTTACAGATTAGAAAAAAAATTAGTTGGAAACAAGATCCAGATTAAACTAGATCCCTACGATCGCGTTATTGGTGATGATTCTTTACGAAAAAAATCTGTTTTTAATCATATTAATGGAAAAGCCAATTTTAATAGTTTGGCTTTTTTGAGTGAGGTTAACTCGATTTTGTATCCCCAGAATCGACGGAGACCCCAATCAGATTCCACCAATAACCCGGTTGATCAATAAGTTGAATAATCACGATAATGATTGAGGTTGACAGATGAAAGTCGCAGAAAATTTCGGAAGATTATTTGAGGTAGGTTTCAATATTGGGATTTTATCAGCGATATCGGAAGCTAAAATTGACAATAATTTCGCTGATTTGTATAGTCGGGATTTGCAAAAATTGCGATTCTCAGAAATGCTACGGAAAATTATCAAAGATGCAAACATAACCGACGAGGAAGCCATTAGGAATAACCTGCAAAAATGGGGATTATTTTTGATTCAGAAAGGTTGGTTATCGGGGTTGAACTTTTTTCGAGAATATCTGAAATCCTTGGGAAAAAATTACCATAAGTATCATATTATTTATAATCAGTGTAGCTTTTCTGATGATAACAGTATCAACCTATTTCCCAAAGATAAACGGCTACAGATTGAGGAGTGGTCGTCGCAGTTAAAAGATGAATTTTCACCTAGACCACCGAATATCAATTGGGAAAAATACAGCCAGAAAGGTGAGTTTTTGAAAGCTGACACTTTGATGTTACTGAGACACCGAAATAACCTGAGAATATTAGTGGTAGATTTATCCATATTTTCGGTGAAAGCGATTGAAGATTTAATGGATTTAACCGATAAAAACCTAGACAACCAACGTCGGTTACTCAAACGAGAGATTAATTATCTGAAATCGAAAAGTGTTTTCGTAAAATTGCGGCTGGATACGGGAGATCCGCAAAATCTTGATGTGGAATTTTCGGAGGATATCAAACGATACTTTACCGCATTTAAGCGACAAGATAAGGAATGTGTTAAATTAATTCAAGCTGCTAGTTATGCTTATAGCTTTTATGGTTTTTTAAAACAATTCGGAATAGTCAAACCTGAAAACTCTACGATGATTAATGTAGTCGGATATAGCGATCGCAGTCTTAGCAACCTATCCCTAAATCCCCAAAGTCAACACCATTGGGATTTACTCGCTACCTGTGCGAATATTTATCAAAATGAACCCAAAGATGCAGAAATTAACGCAGCGAGAAAACAGGTAATGGATCTAATTCGCCGCAATGTCGCCAAAAGTTTTAAAAATGGTAAATCCTTCCTGAAAAATCTATCTAATATTAGTCGCGATCGCATTAATATCATCCCCCCCCACACAGAAATTATTGATAATTTTAGTTGTACCCTAGACCTGAGACAACCCCACGCGGAAGCCGTCAAAAAATACCTAAACTCAGTCCATACTTATATCTTTCTGACCGGAAATCCCGGAATTGGAAAAACTACGGCGATCGTGGATTTTTTGAAATCTCATATTGATGAGGGTTTTCTCTTCTTTTATGTCAGTCCTCGCAAACAAGTTAACCTAGATATTATCGAAAAATTCAAAAACTCAGAAACTGATCATCTTAGCGACGATCGCCTATTTTGTGTTACCACTAACTCCATCCTTCTCCAAAATAACGCACCCTCTTCAACGGTTAATTATCTCGCCACCAAACATCAAGATGAGTTTATCCTTCACTCAGTTAAATTTATCCCGATTAACCAAAGAGAAAAACCGCATTCATATCCCGGTTATAAATCAGTTGAACGCATCGCCGATAATCGCCTAAAACCATCTCCACATAAGGTTAGTGGGGTATTATCAACCCTGTGTGAAGCCATATCTAATTTAATTAATGATGATTTCTCTAATCATATTGTGGCTACAGCTTGTATACAATCTTTACGCATTACTAATACTGGTAAGAATACTTTAGAAAACTTCGAGAAAATTTTTGAGACAGCATACAGCAAAAGAACTAATAAAGTTGATATTAAAAAAATGCAGTCTCTGTCCCAACGCATCAAAAATATATTTATTATGATTGATGAAATTACCGGAGATAATAGCGGGGTTGAATTTCTCGACGGGATTCGCAAAATTATTAATAAATACCAATTAACTAATCGTGAATATGGATTCAATACTAAGGTAATTGTCGCAGATGCTTCCATTGTTGACCCGGAAGTGATTACACAACACCTATCAGAAACGTCTCCCGAACCTGATAAAATTTTCTTCCGTCGGGTATCTCAACCAGATATTGATTCTATCTCGTCTAAGGAATTTGAATTTAACAAAGAGTCGGCGATCGCTATTAACGCTAACTCCTATCCCGCGAAAGATCTGACTATCACCTATAAACCCTTTATTGAATCTGTCCAATTTAATCAAGACCAACTATCGGAAACCAAAGTCCAACTTCCCAAAACTGTATTATCTAAGATTTTCACCGATATTAATCAACTCATTCAGGAACCAAATACGGGTCAGATTTTAGTTTATATCCAAGACAAAACCAGACTACAACTGCTAATTGAAGATATCCAAGAACAGCAAACCTTTGTCAAAAATCAAGACTACTTAGAAGTTCACGCTAACCTCAGCGATACGGAAAGACAAGAAATCCATCAATATCAAAACCAGGTCAAAGTGGTATTTATGACTTCCTCCGCTAGTCGGGGTTTATCCTTCCCGAAATCTACTCATATTTTAGTGGAAGTTCCTCGGTTTCAAGTCGAAACTAACTTAATGGAAATTATCCAAGTTATTTATCGCTGTCGCGGACAGTTTTGGGAAGAAGGAAAATTGCAGACTTTTGATGATCACCAGAAATTCTTGACTTTTTACTTATGCGATCGCGCTATTTACTACGGAGATGATAGCGACCCTAATCTCTCCATTCAAGAAAGTCTGATCAGTATGTTAAATTTGTTAGTTATTCTCAAAACTGCGATCATGACCAGAATACAAGGATATGGTCAAGTGGGAAGGGGTAACTTTTTGATGATTCCCATTGGAGGAAAATCTGTTTCTGCTTCTGGTCAAAGTTTCACGGGTCAGTTATCTACCTTAATTAAGCAATTAGACAAAGAATACAAAAGAAATCCTAAAAACACTACCTTAAACACTGTCTCTACACATATCCAAGAATTGCTGAATCGGTGTGAGTTTTTGCTCAATGGTAGTGATGAATCTAAATATAGCCGCGATAATTCCAGCATCTCCTATTTAAAACTTATCCCAGAATTTAATGCTGAGTTTGCTAAATATTGTGACCCCTTGACAGGTTTGCTAGACCTGAAAAAACCAGAACTTGGTCATATATGTGGTAGCTTAATCTTGGTTAATATTAACTCTTGTTTAAAAGAGTCTTACCAAATGAGATTAAGGGAAATTGCGGAATATGCGAATACGGAACTTTTAAAAAAAATGATTGCGATTCGTGAGAGTTCCCAATATCCTCCTAGTCTCACTGCTAGTATTAAAGGTGCGATCGATTTAATTGATCAACTCCAAGAACACCACTATCGGACTCAAATACTTGAACAACACAACTCCTGGGATTGTCAATATTACGCGATTCCTTTATTTACCTTTATTGTCGGAGAACAAATCAGCAATTATTTTCAGTCCCAAATACATGAAACGGACAATAACAGTTTCCGTCATATCCTCAGTCAATATATTAATCTACTCTACCCATGTGAACAAGTCCTACCTATTGGCGATCGCTATCAAGAATTCCCTTTTGTCATCTTTAGAAGTTATAGTCTTGAACAAATGCGATCTAAGGTTTTTAGCGATCGCTATCTGCTTACCTCCACAGAATTAAATATCCTCAATCTCATTCTCTCTCAAAATCACCATTGATCAGAAATTCTCTGAATTGGGGGTTGACAACTGAAAATTTCTTGGTTATAATTGGACTGGGAGGGGGAGTATGTCTATACACTTGACTATAAAATCAATGCCGATAAAGTTCCCCTTAAAAATAGTCGGAGAAAAACGGTTCATTACGAGGGATAATCATTTCCAGCAAATCCACCACTTGAGGGTCAGCGCGCAACCTTTCCACCTTATAGAAATAGCTAGGACGGCGATAATTCATCAACAAAGAAACCAGAGTTTGAATACTCATTCTCGCCTCATGACAGCTTTTTTTACGGGTAATGTTAGTGGTCCCATCATCCAGCCATTCGACCGTAAACACACCATTATTATCATTCAACAAATCATCGCGCACAATGAAAGAGAGAGAAGTCGCGTTAACCGGAGACTGAAAAGGATAGAACTTGAGGAACTTTTCCACATCAATAATGCGCGCCATATAGTAAGGTGAAATTTCCTCAGTAATCTCGGAATCATCCAGTAGAAAAGCCAAGGGGTCATTAGTATACCGCCAACCTATGACCTTTTCCACCATAGATTGATGTGCGCTAATATAGTTCCATAGACCCCGGCGACCATCTTCATCCAGATAAATCATATCCTTAATTTGAAAGATATCATTAGCAATGTAATAAAGCACATAACCCGCCGGTTGATCATTCTGATCATAATATACAGCAGCACGCAAATCATCTTGATCCCAGCGCCAATATTCCTGCCATTCTAGGGATCCACGAATCAATGCGCCATGCTGTTGTTCAGCAAATTTTTGATAAACAGCTTTGATCATATCTCCCTCGGCGTGGTCACGCCGCACATAACCAGAAACCTCAGTAATGCGCGGTAATTTATGGTCAGGAATAGTGTATTTAATCTGGTCATTAATAATTTCCCAACCCTTTTTTCGATAATAGGGGATAGAATAGGGGTACAAATAAGAAATAGTTTGACCCCTAGCTTTCATCTCAAGTAATCCTTGCATAATCAGAGACTTAGCCAGACCATGTTGTGCATACTCAGGATAAGTTCCCACGCCAGTCAAACCACCCATATTATAAATCACCCCATGAATATTAACCTTCATAGGATATATAGCAATTTGGGATATTAACTTATCATGATCAAACCATCCCAAAACATGAGCAGCCTCAAGTATAGGTCGTTTTTCGCGCTCAATTTCCTCTTCATTCCAACCAATCTTATGCAAATCATGATTAGTAACTTGAAACACATAGCGCAATAATTCATTAAAGGCTTTGAGATCATCAATAGTTAATGTTCTCATCTGAAAGCCATGGTTTTTTTTCGGACTACCCATATCGAGACTCTTCCCAGTCATCAAAGTTTCCCAATAATTCCTGAATCCTATATTAATATAGCGATCGCCCCCCGCCGCCTCCCCAAGTAAGATAGAATCGCGACAGAGTGCCAAAATCTGAGTTCTTGTGTTAAAATCAGCACCAACTCAGCTAGTTAAGGAAGATTTCCAACTAGAAAGAACTCTACAAATACCGTCAAACTGAGCGATCGCATGGGGGACTATGTTTCATCGAATTTCCGCACACCGAACACCAAAAAGCCCAATATTCACTACCTACCAAAAAGCCGATCGCCTATGGGGATGGGGATTATGGCTCACCGCCTTACTATTATTTACCATAGATTTAGGGGGAGTGGCCATCAGAGACTGGGACGAAGGAATTGTCGCCCAAGTAGCGCGGGAGTTAATCACAGGGAATGCTAACTGGTTACACCCGACCCTAAACGGAGACCCTTACTTAAACAAACCCCCCTTAATCCATTGGTTCATCGCCCTATTTTATCAAATAGGGGGCGTAAACGAATGGACAGCCCGTCTACCAGGAGCCTTATTAACAGCCACATCCGTACCCCTATTATACACTCTAGGGCGGGAAATTTTCCACCGTCGCACCCAGGCCATTTTTTCGGCCCTAGTTTATTTAACCCTAATTCCAGTAGTCCGTCACGGTCGTTTAGCCATGTTAGATGGGGCGGTATTATTTTTCCTAGTCCTAATGATGGTCTGCGTATTGCGCGCGCGGCGAGATTTGCGCTACGCCTTGGGGTCTGGGTTAGCATTTGGGTTATTGTGTCTCACCAAAGGAGTGCTATTAGGGGTATTATTAGGAGCGATCGCCTTCGGATTTTTGTTGTGGGATACCCCGCGACTGTTGACCTCAAAATTCCTGTGGTGGGGCTTAGGGCTAGGCTTAGTACCCGTAGCGTTTTGGTATGCTTCCCAATGGCAATATTATGGCTTTGACTTCATAATCGCCAACCTAGTAGATCAGTCCCTAGTTAGAATTTGGGAGTCGGTGGAAAACCACAAAGGACCCCCCTGGTATTATTTACTGGAAATCATTAAATTTAGCGCCCCCTGGCTATTATTCTGGTTAGCAGGATTAAGATTAGCTTGGCGCGATCGCAATTTAAGTTGGGCGCGGTTAACATTAGTGTGGACAGGAGTTTATTTAATCGCGGTATCTGCGATGAATACCAAACTCCCTTGGTATATTATGCCCATTTATCCAGCCTTCGCCCTAGCGGTAGGAAGTTATCTAGCCCTAGTTTGGGAAGAAGGAGATCATGAAATTGGTAGATGGCAAAAAACAAAGCCTTCCCCCAGCGTCCCCCCAGACCAGTTGCTAACCCCAGATTATCCCTGTCCCCGTCCCGATCGCCTCTGGCCCCTATTTAGTATCTTAGCCTTTGTAGCTTGGCTAGGAGGGCTATATTTTGGCGGAATGTTAACCCTAACTGATACCACTACTTTAGACATTAACCTTCAGTTAACCTGTGCTTCCGTAGCATTAACCATGGCTGTTAGTACCCTATTGTTAGTCGAATGCGATCGCCAATTTTTAGTCATTCTGTGCTGGGGGATGTATTTATCCCTGCTGCTATTTGTTTCCTCACATCACTGGGTTTGGGAGTTGGGCGAGTCCTACCCCGTCAAACCCGTTGCTAGTCTCATCCAACAACATACAGCCCCGGAGGCACAGATTTACACATCCTACCCCTACTCGCGACCTTCCCTAAATTTTTATAGCGGACGGCAAATACGTCCCGTAGATAGCCAAGCCCTACAGCATTACTGGCACAACTCACCCTCAGCCTATTTTCTGGTTGATCAGCAAACCCTCCATAACCTCCAACTCCCAGATAGCAGAGTTTTGGGGACTATAGAAGGGTGGACTCTAATTATGCCTTCTGAAATCCCCAAACCCATCAAAGGATTAAAGCCATTTAGGGAAAAGGGTAATCGCCTGCATCTTGCTCAAATTCGGTAATATTGGGGTCAAGTATCTGATGGCGATAATTTAGGCGATCGCTTACCACCACTGCCAAACTTAACAGTAGCAGACTACTAACGATCGCCACTAAAGAAAACGGTTTAGTTGAACAAACATCACGACCAATTCTAGCCAACGGATGACTCTGCCGCCTTAGCATTCTACCGATCGCCCAATGTTGCCAAGAAAAAGGATCTCGCACATAATGACCACTGTTGCTAATTACCAGATGAGTATGGCAGTTAGGACAGGTAAACAGTCCGCCAAACACCCCTACTGAAGGCAAAACGCTAGTGTGGTGGCAAATGGGACAATTAACTGAGTGAGAGTTAAAAGTATCAGCATTCATAGATGACTGTGTGTGAGTGAACGAACTTATCACGTAAAACTCCTGGGAGGGTTGGAAGCTCCGTGATTGATCACGGAGAGGAAAACCGACTCAAGCGGCTTTAGCCGCCAGCACCCCCTTGCGGGGTGGAGGGGTATGGTTGCCCCTCCATGGAGCTATGGTTGGCTCCGACTCCCTTGCGGGGTAATGTTTGCGCTTGCGCTAACGCGCACGCTGCGCGAACGCCAATGTTCAGAGTCGGTACTATCCAAATCGCACGTCCTTAACCCCTTAGAGATGTTTAACGATTCGGTTCTAGAGCCTGGAACTAGCACGCATTCCAGGGTAGGAACTTTAACTCTTGCTCTGAACGGAGCCAGTTAAGGCTTAGGCTGGTCAGCTACCTGAAAGGGGGGCACGAAGCCCCCGTGCTTCAGCCGGGGGTGCTGACTAGGATCTACCAAGCCTTTGGCTTTAATCAACCCCCATGATCGGACTTGCTATGATTCTCTATCTACTATTCTAGTCTACTGTCTCCAGTGTCTCACGGCGGCCACCAAATCCGCAAGGGGTTCTAAGGCTTTAAATTGGGTAAGGTTGTACTGAAGGGGGGTAATGGTAATATAGTTACTGCGGACGGCACTTACATCTGTGGGTGCATCATCAAAATTTTGATGGTCGATAACTTCTTCCACGTCTTCGAGAAGTTCTCCGGCAAGCCAGTAGTAGGTTTTACCGCGCGGATCAACCCGTTTCTCAAAAATATCCACATAGCGGCGAATACCTTGGCGAGCGATCGCCACTCCAGCGATTTCCTGTTCGCCAACAGCAGGAATATTAACATTAAGCAAAAATGCTTCCGATAATCCCTGATTTTCTAAAGCGTTAACCAGGGTGGTCGCAAAACCTGCGGCCAGGTCAAATTCAACCGACGAATAACTGGCTAGACTAAATGCAATACTGGGGATACCCTCAATCAACCCTTCCATAGCAGCGGATACCGTTCCCGAATACAGGATATCCGTTCCTAGGTTGGGGCCGTGGTTGATACCTGACAAAACCATATCTGGCATACTGTCAAGTAAAGCAAACAACCCCAATTTTACGCAATCAGCCGGGGTTCCTGAACAAGACCAGGCGGTTACAGTCGGGTGAAAGACTGATGAACACTCTTCCGCACGAATGGGCTGATGTAGGGTCAATCCGTGACCAGTAGCTGAACGTTCGCGATCGGGACAGACAACAGTAACATCATGTCCCGCTTCCCCTAAACTATTAGCTAGGGAACGAATACCCAGGGCAAAAACCCCATCATCATTGCTGATTAACAGTTTCATCGACCACCATTTCCGCGCATTACAATTTGAACTTTTTTGAGTTTAACGGCCGAGAATCCCCGCCCTCTCCCCGTAGGGTTAGCGTCAGGATTAGTCCCGTTTCCATTCAGGGCTACTGCTTTGCTTAGTACGGCTTCACCAACCCAGAAGCCAGCTACGATGCCCGGAAAATTGACCAACTTCTTTTGATTGACTATGATACTTGACAAATACATTTAACCGGGAAAAATCTGGCTATTGCCCATTTAAATATCTGGGCATCGGACTAATTAAGATGATAATGAATAATTGATAGCTGTACTCTCACTCAAATGACTACCGAACTTCAATCGTTAGAAAACCAAATCGAATCCCTACGCCAAGAGGCTGACAGAGCGATCGCCATCTGTGAAACCCTCTCAGGACTGGAACAGTTGCGGATTAACTATCTAGGCAAAAAAGGCCAACTCTCCAAAGTTCTGGGGGGAATGGGTAAACTTGAACCGGAAGCGCGCCCTCGTATTGGGGCCCTAGCCAACGAAGTTAAACAAGCCCTGCAAACTCAACTCGACCAGCGTCGCACAGCCCTAGAACTCGCCCTCATTGAAGCTCAACTAAAAACTGAAACCATAGATGTTACCATGCCCCCTGTGTATCGTCCCCAGGGCAAAATTCACCCCCTCAATGCCGTAATTGACCGGGCTTTAGATATCTTCGTAGGTATGGGCTACACTGTGGCTACCGGGCCAGAAATGGAGAGCGACTACTATAATTTTGAGGCATTAAACACTCCCCCAGACCACCCGGCGCGGGATATGCAGGATACCTTCTACCTACCTGATGGGAATCTGTTACGGACTCATACCTCTTCCGTGCAAATTCGCTACATGGAACAACATCAGCCCCCCATTCGCATTGTCGCACCGGGTCGGGTTTATCGTCGCGATACTGTGGATGCTACCCATGCGGCGGTATTTCATCAACTGGAGTTATTAGCGATCGGGGAAAATCTCCGTTTTACAGACCTCAAAGGCACTATTAAAGAGTTTCTGGGTCAAATGTTTGGTGATCTACCAATTCGGTTCCGCGCTAGTTATTTCCCGTTTACAGAACCCTCCGCTGAGGTGGATTTGGAATGGCAGGGTAAATGGTTGGAGGTGTTAGGCTGTGGTATGGTCGATCCGAATGTTCTCGAAGCTGTGGGTTATGATCCTCAAAAATATACTGGATTTGCTGCGGGGTTTGGGGTAGAACGCTTTGCTATGGTCTTACACCAATTGGATGATATTCGGCGGGTTTATGCTAGTGATCTGCGCTTTCTGCGACAATTCTAAAGGTTCTTAGGGTGGGTGTGGATTTTATGTTTTTGGCAGTTGGGAAATCCTTTAATCGGTCAGTTTCTGGGTTAGCTATAGTTTTGTTGATGCTCTCAGTTGCACAATTGGGGGCGCGCGCTCAAATATTGCCTAACTCTAACTCTAATATCGCCCAAACCACCAGCGATCGCTGTCGTAAAATTTCTGAACGTCGGGGTTTAGTAGTCCGGGCGCGACCTACTCCCAATTCTCCCGTCGTCGGTCAGGTTTCCTATGCTCAACAAGTGACTTTAGCCACTAATGCACAGGGAATAACTGGTCCTGGTGGTCGCTCCTGGGTGGAAATCACTAATCCCGTCCGGGGTTTTATTTCTAACGGCTTTCCCAATAGTTCCGGTAATTTGGTGGACTGTTCTACCGATTTGGCTGAAACTCCACCCACACGACCATCAGGGAGTCTTTGTCGTCAAGTCGATCGCGAGGCGGCTCCAGAAGGTGTCGCGGTGAGGGCTGCTCCTTCCCGCTCATCTGCTCGTCGCGGTGGTGTCGATTCGGGAGAACGGGTACAATTAGCATCTGACTATCGCTTAATTCCTGACCCTGATGGTGAGCGTCGCAATTGGGTTAGAATTACCACTCCGGTGGCTGGATATATCTCTGCTAATACGTTAATTATGTGTCGGTAGTTTCAGCCATTCGTTACCTCTTTCCCCCCCTGCTTTTTCCTTTCTAGGGAAGCCGGGGGAATTAATTATCAATTACAGCAAACATTACCCTTTCCCTCAATCCGAATCCTAGGGGGGAGTATGTCAATATAGGTATTGCTGACAGGCTGATTTTAGCAATGTAGCCGCGTCTCGTTGCATTTCGGGAGCAAAATAATAATCATTGTAAAAAGAGGTTTTATCGCCCAAATCCGGGCGCTGATAGGCTAAATTCAGGGTGGTAGGGTATCCGGTGAGTCGGTTAATTAATAGTTGTGGCATTCCTCGGGTAGAAACACATTGAATATAATCATTAGCGAAGGGGATGATTTGAGCGATCGCCTGAGCATTTATCAAGTGGGGAAACTTGCCAAATAGACAATAAATATTATTGTATGTAAGTTGATAATCAGGTTCCCTCTCGGAAAACCAAAGCAGAATTTTCGGGACTTTAATTTTGCTCAATAAAAGCTGATAACTGCTGACCCAATTTTGTCGAGTTTCGGCGATAATCTGATTGACAAAATCGCGATCGCAGGTAGTCAATAACTCCTGATAAGCCGGTTCTGAACCCAACTGTTCACCATCAGAACGTCGGCGGATATATTCCAAGCCTCCGGTATCAAATAGGGAGTTACTCTCACTGCGTCCAGACATGACCTGAACAATGGCAAACTTACCGCGATTTATGTAATCGATTAAGGCAGAATTGTGGAGAAAGAAAGAAGGACCCGCCCCCCCATATCCCAAGTTTAAAACTGGTAATTTCAGCCAATTTGCCAACAAATTAGGATAGGGGCGATCGCAAAAACAGCCAAAAGTCTGTGCCGCGCCTAAACAGGTAAAATAATCACCCTGAGCGAGTGTGTGAGGTTGGGGGCCACGAAAAGATAATCCAGTGTTTCCCAACTCAAACATTTGGTAGTTAGTAATAGAGCGATCGCGTTCTTGATAATATCCCATAATTGATTAGCATTGTTAGCAGCATCTGAAAAATCGAGCTAATTAACCCGATCAATTCTAGCTAGATCCCCCAAAGCCGGACGAGTCCCATCAATATTAGTTGTCAAAGTAATTGGCAAAACATCCGACGCACCCCAGTAATTTACCAACTGTTGTAATAACCAATCCTGGTCATCACGCAAAGCATCCAAACCCGTAGCGCGGTTAATGATAGCAAACCAGACCACACCGCGATCGCGAGTTGGGATAGCCCCCGCCAAAGCACTAACATCAAACAAAGTGCCAGTTTTGACAGCCGAATTTGGAGGAATGCGGCGATATTCCAAAGTTCCCAAATCTCGTCCCGAAACAGGTAATAAATCCGCCACAGTTAAATCTGTATCTCGCAAATGTCTATCCAAAGCGATAAACATAGCCACCGAAGCCCTAGGAGAAATTTGATTTTCATGACCCAAACCAGAACCATTAATCAGGCGAATTTCATCAACGGAAACCCCAGCAGCCTCAGCCGCCAATCGTCGCACCATCTCAGCACCGCCCAAAGTTTCAGCCAACATTTCCGAGATGGGATTATTACTGTAGATATTCATTTGTTTAATAATCTCAGCCAAACTCAGAGACCGATGGCGGATTAGGGGTTGGAGATTAGGCGGGGAGGTGACATATTGCACCGAGCCCAAAATTTGTACCTGTGGTTTTGGCAACCCGGACCCTGAACGGACATATTGAGTAGCCGCTTCTGACTCCCACAGCCGGGAATCGAGGGATTGACGGAGTAAATTGCCCACCAGTTGCGGTTCCGATTCATAATTCATCGAAAAATTACCAGCGATCGTCAAATTTCCCCGCACCTGACGAATACCCAACTGATTGAGAGCATATCCCAAACTAAAAGCCTCTTCCCAGACAAAAAAGGGATTTCCTCCCCCCACAATCACCAAATCCCCTTGCAATACCCCATTTTCAATGGGACCAGTTGCGCCAATGATGGTTTCAAACTGATGGTTAACACTCCAGGTTTGCAACGCCGCCAAAGATGTAGCTATTTTAGTGATCGAAGCGGCCGATAAAGGAATATCCCCCCGATGATTAGCCACCGTAAAAGGTCCCGCCTCAATCCATACCCCCTGAGAGGCGCTGGATATGCCACGACTGGATAAACGCGCCAAATACTGTTGGACGATCGCCTCTACTGCCGGATCTGGGCGTTCAATAGACATAATATCCGATAGGGTGCTTTCCCACATTTGCTGGGAAGTCCTATTCAATTGGTCGCGATTCATCCCAGCCATCTCCAACCATACAGACATAATCCCAGAAGTAAACACATCTAACATCGGCCGCTGTTTCCTCAAAGTCAAACAAAAATCAGATAATTATCAACACCGCAATTCTAGGATTTTCCCGGACCATTAGAATCAGGATATGGCCTACTGAGACACTTAGCGCGAAACCCCTTGCCATAAGGATAAGGGTTAGAACCCCGTTTTTTGGTAAAATCTTGAAGGTTTCTCTAACTTGGGTCAATGGGCTTAACTAGCGCACGAATTGCAATTGACGCGATGGGTGGAGATCATGCCCCCACAGAAGTAGTGGCGGGCGCGCTGATGGCACAGGAAAAATTTGGGGTTGATGTCATACTGGTGGGAGATCCCCAGCAGATTGAGGCATCCCTCAAAGAACACCACAGCAACTCACCATTGCCAGAAATTGTCCCCGCCGAAGGGACAATCGAAATGCACGAAGAACCATTAGGGGCGATTAAACGCAAGCCTAATGCTTCTATTAATGTTGCCATGAATTTGGTTAAACAAAAAAAAGCTGATGCGGTTGTATCTGCTGGTCACTCTGGGGCGGCGATGGCTTCGGCACTATTGCGGGTAGGACGCATTCGGGGTATCGATCGCCCCGCCATTGGCGCTGTCTTACCTACTATGGTGCGTTCTTCCCCGGTTCTGATTCTGGATGTGGGGGCTAATGTTGATTGTCGTCCTAAGTTCCTAGAACAGTTTGCAGTCATGGGAAGCATCTATAGCGAGTATGTTCTGGGTGTTGATAACCCGACTGTGGGATTACTCAATATTGGTGAGGAATCTTCTAAGGGTGATGACCTGGCGGTGCGGACTTATCAGATGCTACAAGAAAATTCTCTGATTTCTTTTGCTGGAAATGCTGAAGGACGAGATGTACTCACTGGTAAGTTTAATGTGATAGTTTGTGATGGCTTTGTGGGTAATGTACTATTGAAATTTGCCGAGGGAGTCGGAGAGGCGGTTCTCCAATTGCTGCGGGAGGAGTTATCTTCGGGACTGCGATCGCAATTGGGGGCTACTCTGCTGAAGCCTAGTTTAAAACGCTTTAAACAAAGGGTTGATCACGTTGAACATGGGGGGGCTTTACTTTTGGGTGTAGCCGGGATTTGCATTATTGGTCATGGGTCTTCTAAAGCCCCGACTATTTGTAATGCTATTCGCATGGCGCGAGATGCCGTTAATAATGAAGTTCTCGAACGCATTGATTTGCAGTATCAAAAACACCAAAAACAGGTGATTGAACAAGAGTCATAATCTGGCGATCGTCGGATTTGGTGATCAGCTATATGCTCTGGGGAAAATTAATAATTGATCATTGTTAATGTCAATTATCGATTTTACCCCCCCCTGCACCCTAACCACTCACATTTTGCCCCCTTTCATAGAAAAGAATTAAGGATAAATGACAACCACAGGTATAGCTATTACAGGTAGTGGCGCGGCTACTCCGTCGGTTTTACTCGATAATAACCAACTTTCTCAACTGGTTGAAACCTCCGATGAGTGGATTAGTTCCCGCACAGGTATTCGTCAACGGCGCTTGGCGACTACAGAGGTAACACTTAGTCACATGGCGGCATCGGCTTGCGAAAATGCGATCGCTATGGCTGGTTTACAACCTACTGATATTGATTTAATTATTCTCGCTACTTCCACCGCTGATGATTTGTTTGGTAGTGCTAGTCAAATACAAGCAAAAATTGGCGCTACTCAAGCCGTGGCTTTTGATTTGACCGCCGCCTGTTCTGGCTTTGTTTTTGGCTTGGTCACTGCTAGTCAGTTTATCCGTAACGGAGTTTATAAAAATGTGCTTTTAGTGGGGGCGGATATTCTCTCCAGATGGGTTGATTGGTCAGACCGCCGCACTTGTATTTTATTTGGAGATGGCGCGGGTGCGGTGGTTTTACAAGCCAGCGATCGCGATAATTTATTGGGTTTTGAACTCAAAAGTGATGGGAGTCTCAATAGTTCCCTTAACCTGGCTTTTCAACCAGAAGCTAAGGCTTTAACTCCCGAAATTACTATCGGTCAAGGTAAGTATCTACCCATTACTATGAATGGTCAAGATATCTATCGCTTTGCTGTTAAAAAAGTCCCGGAAGTGGTCGAAAAAGCTCTATTTCACTCCGGCTTAACTGCTGATGATGTCGATTGGCTTATCCTTCACCAAGCTAACCAACGGATTCTTGATGCTGTCGCTCAAAGGCTGAAAATCCCCCCCCATAAGGTGATTAGTAACCTCGCTAATTATGGTAATACTTCCGCCGCTTCTATTCCTTTGGCTCTTGATGAAGTAGTGCGATCGGGAAAAATACAATCCGGTGATATAATTGCTACAGCCGGATTTGGTGCAGGTTTAACCTGGGGTTCGGCAATCTTTAAATGGGGAAACTAATTAAAAGTTAAACCCCATTTTTTACTGTCCTATTTAGCTAAGGTTAACAAGCAAACAATAATGACTAAAACCGCATGGGTTTTTCCTGGACAAGGTTCACAGGCTGTCGGTATGGGTGCCGATTTATTTGATTCACCAGACGCACAACCTAAGTTACATCAAGCTGCTGATATCCTCGGTTGGTCTCTACCTGATTTGTGTCAGGGGGAGGCTGATAAATTGTCTCGCACTCTCTACACTCAGCCCTGTTTATATGTAGTCGAAACTCTCCTCGTTGATGCTCTCAAAAAACAAGGTCAAACTCCCGATTTAGTCGCGGGTCATAGTTTAGGAGAATATGTCGCTCTTTATGCTGCTGGAGTCTTTGATTTTGAGGCGGGTTTGCGTTTGGTTAAACATCGCGCCGAACTCATGGATAAGGCGGCGGGGGGACAAATGGCTGCTCTCATTGGCTTTAATGCTGAACAACTCAATCAACAACTAGAACAAACCGACAATGTGGTTTTGGCTAATGATAATAGTTCCGCTCAAGTCGTGATTTCAGGAACCCCAGAAGCCGTTGATAATCTCCTCAGTAAAATCAAGGTCAAACGAGCCGTTAAATTGAATGTATCGGGCGCTTTTCATTCCCCTTTAATGGCTGATGCTGCTACCCAATTTCAACAAGTTTTAGACTTAGTTCATTTTCAACAGGCTACCGTTCCGGTTTTGTCTAATGTAGACCCTACCCCCGCTACTGATGGGGAAATTCTCAAGGAACGTCTGGTTAAACAAATGACGGGTTCGGTGCGTTGGCGCGAAATTTGTTTACAACTTTCAGAACAGGGTATTCAAAAAGTGATAGAAATCGGTCCTGGTCAAGTATTGACTGGATTAATTAAGCGGACTTGTTCCGGTTTGACCCTAGAAAATTGCGATCGCATTCTTCCATCCTAATTTCTGTAATCCTAATTGTACTGGGAGCATCCCGCTCCCTTCCCAATCAATTATCAATTATTAATTATCAATTATTAATTATTAACTCACTTTCCACCAAAGGTATGGTAAAATGGAACTGGCTGCCTTGATTTTTCCCCAAAGAATCAGCCCAGATACGGCCTCCCCAACCCGTGACAATTTGCCTACCTATCGCCAATCCTAAACCCGTTCCCCCCACTGTGCGGCGTAGGGAACCCTCCTCCTGATAAAACCTATCAAAAACTTCCTCCAAGCGGTTAGGCTCAATTCCTCGTCCCGTATCAGCCACAGTCACCTCTAACATTCGATCGCCATTAGATTTAGCTTTAATAGTCACCTTACCCTCAGAACTGGTAAACTTGCAAGCATTATCTAACAGTTTAGTCAGCAATTCAACCAACCACTCACCATCAGCTTTAACTAACGGTAAATTATCATTAATTTCCACCTCAATTTTCGGCTTATTTTCCGCATATCTAGCACTCACACCACTAATCGCCAAATCAATACATTCTTCCAATCGCAAAGATTCCGGGTTCCAGTCCACTCTACCACTTTCTAAATGGGATAAAGTTAGAAAATCCTGCACCAATTTCCGCAGACGTTCCGCGTCAGCTTGAGCCGTTTCCAACATCACCTCTCGCATTTCCAAAGGCATATCTGGTTCCTGACTCAAAGACTCCAAACAGACCTGAATTGTAGATAAAGGAGTCCTTAATTCATGACCTGTAATGGCAATCAAATTGCTGCGAGTCCTTTCTAACGCTTCCAATTGCCGATTCAATTCCTCAAGATTTGCATGAGTTTCCGCCTGAATTAAAGCCGCCGCTAACTGAGTAGCGATCGCATCCATCAAAGACAGTTCATCATCTTCCCAACTGCGACAAACCGAATTACACTGATGCAATTCCACCATCCCCAAAAGCCGACCTTGCGACAAAATCGGCACCATCAACCAGCCGCCAATTTCCCATTTTTCAGCCAGTTTAGCCAAAATATTCTCACCCTCATCTATCCCATAATCCACCTCCCCCGGTTCCACCAAATACACATAACGTTGTTGTTGTAGAACCTGTCGAAATAAAGGGTTATTTTCCAGCCACCAAGTCTCTCCCCGTAAAGATTTAACCTTTGTTCCCTCCGGTTGTTCAGGACACGATCGCAGATATTCATGTTCAATAACAACACTTTTATCAGTAGACTTACACCGATAAATTAAACATCGATGAGCCTGCATTGCTTCCCCAAATTCACGAGTAGCAGTTTCCAGAACTTCTTCCGGGTCAAGAGACTGACGAATAGCCGCTGTGATGGAATTAACCAATCGCTCCTTCCACTCCTGAACCGCCAAAGAACGATAAACCCGCAGTAACTTATGTTGACCTGCTTGTAAATAAGTTACCAAACGATGAGCAAACGGATCATTTAGTGGCGAGTCTAGCTCAACTTCCGTCTTCGGATTTTGCCGAGATTTGCGAGTTGTCGATTTCCGTTTTTTATCCAGCTTTTTCGGTAAATTAAAGCTATTAACAGCCTCTTCAATTTTGCCTTGTATTTCCGGTCGATAATACTTAACTCTTTCTAGTAAAAGTATCGCGACTTGGGAACAAATCTGACGATTAGAAGTCCACACACCCTCAAAGGGACGCGCTGGGTCCATCGTCAACTGTTCTGACATCTCGGAATTTTCCGCTAAATCCTCACGTTCAATACAAACCAGACAGCTTGCATAATTCTCCCCTAACACCACTAAATTCCATTCCTTACTCAATATATCTTCCGGTGGAAAAGCCACAGTTTCATAAGCATCAGAAGCATTTTTAAACTCAGTTTCTGGTGCAGCCATCACATAAACTTGAGACGTTAAAGCAGCAATTCGCCGATATCTATGTGCTTCCTGACGATAAAACCTTTCTCGCTGAAATGTAGCAATCACCAACGGAGAATCTGACCCCGCCAACACCTGATCTTCCATAGCATGAGAGAGAGCAATTAGGGAAGATTTAAAGTATATTTGAGGTCTAATCTGTGGTTGACACTGCACCAATTCTGCTAGAATTGACATGGAAATGCTCATATATTTTTCCCCCGCAGATTTTCTTCCCAGGAAATTGTATAAAAGCGATCGCCATAATGGTCACAGGGGTAAACTGGGGGAATATGTACTGATTCTGAACGCGCCAACAACAGCCAATGACCACTTTCCGTCACATAGCCAATTTCTACAATATAGTCGCGATCGCTCATCGGTACCGGAATATACCATTCCTGCGTTAACTCATCGCACTCATATTGTTTCATACTGTGGGGACGCTGCTTATCCATATCGATCCAGGTGACATCGTAAACCCGCAGCGCCAGTTGTTTACCTCCTTTTTGTCGCAAGGGTTCTCGATACTCATTACCAATATCCCAATAAGCATAAGCCCAACTGGGATCTCGTGGCAACAACACGATACATTTCTGATTATAGCCACCCGGTAAATCCGGGAGTCCTTCATCTACATCCAAACCTATAATTTCGCCATCATCCTGTTGACCTACATTGAATTTTTTCGATTCCACATCTAACTGACTGCGATCGTCTCCTCCTCCCACTACCCACGCTTGACCACCTGTTAGCGTTGCTTGCTTCAAATTCTCATCCGCCTCTCCATCCCTTTCCGACACCTCATCGGAGGAATCTCCTAACTCAATTTCCGCTACCTCACAAACCTCCTCAGTTTCCACATCTTCCACAACTGACGATTCCGAGACCCTTTCCGAATCCGAATCCCCAATATCTGCTACCTGGTAACTCTCCTCACTCTCCTCAGTTTCCACATCTTCCACATCTTCCACATCTTCCACATCTTCCACATCTTCCACATCTTCCACAACTGACGATTCCGAGATGACTTCCGAATCCGAATCCCCAATATCTGCTACCTGGTAACTCTCCTCACTCTCCTCAGTTTCCACATCTTCCACATCTTCCACATCTTCCACATCTTCCACAACTGACGATTCCGAGATGACTTCCGAATCCGAATCCCCAATATCTGCTACCTGGTAACTCTCCTCACTCTCCTGAGTTTCCACATCTTCCACAACTGACGATTCCGAGACCCTTTCCGAATCCGAATCCCCAATATCTGCTACCTGGTAACTCTCCTCACTCTCCTCAGTTTCCACATCTTCCACATCTTCCACATCTTCCACAACTGACGATTCCGAGATGACTTCCGAATCCGAATCCCCAATATCTGCTACCTGGTAACTCTCCTCACTCTCCTGAGTTTCCACATCTTCCACCACCTCTGATTCCGAGATGACTTCCGAATCCGAATCCCCAATATCTGCTACCTGGTAACTCTCCTCACTCTCCTGAGTTTCCACATCTTCCACCACCTCTGATTCCGAGACCGTTTCTGAGACTGTTTGGGAATCGAAAGTTTTGGCTGATAGTTGTGGAGAAATAAGCGTTGATGTTTCTTCAGCTTTAGTATCAGAGGATACAGAAGTTTTTGCCGATTCATGGAATGCTTCGGTTGTAGATGTATCCTTTGACATCTGCGATAAGGTTGTTGATGCTAAATCCGGGGTTGGTTCAGGTTGAAGGGATTGTCCTAAACCCTCAGTTTTAGCCGGTGCTGACCTCAAATAGCGATCGCGCTTTCTCCAGAGCAGAAAAGCAATTAAGACAGCAATAGGTAATAGTATTAATAGCCACAGGAGAAACTGTCCCGACGATGAAGCCCCCACCAATCCGGCGGGGTCAGTCCTACTAGGTGCTGATTCTACAGACCTTCCCTGTAAACTCTCCGATAAAGGTTCAGCCTGAGATAAAACCACTCCATTGGTCGCCAACCCAGTCGAGGTCCAAGCCATTCTCGAACGATTTGGGTACAATTGAGCAGAGACCAACCTAGAAGTCGCCAAAGACTTAGGAGCGAGAGCAAGGATACAGACCAACGCCAAGGTAGCAATTGATGTTTTTCTTTTATATGACATAAGTGGCAGACCCACAATCGGGATGTTCCAGTCAGCATTACACAGAGCCTGCTCGCATTTTATCATAACAATGTCGCCCCATTTACCACAAAGGTTTAGGACTAAGGTTAAACAACCGACGACCAATCAGGCTGAGGATTTAGGTATCGATTGGGTGGGGGTCTCCACGGAGCCAGATTAATAAAGGTAGGAGTTATCAATTAGGGGATTTGTTATATGTTGTATTAACCTGATACATTTCAGCTTTTCCATGGCAATATAAGGGCAGGTTCAAGATGGTTAAGCTATCCTCCGCCCTAGGGTTTCTATGGTTGGTTTCTAACTATCATCTCTAGTTTCTTCAGAAGAACCGGGGGAAGATTGATAAAGGTTATCTAGCTGAGTTCGCGCATCTTGGACTGAGAGGGAACGCATAACCAGCAAAGGTTCTTTGAGTACATTTCCTGACTCATCTAGTAATTCGGGATGGATGTTCTGAGAATTTCTGGAATCTGCTGACCTAGAGCCACCCGCTGAGTGAGAATTATAGCGCTGAGACTCCATACCAACAGTCAACAGGCTACGAATTAAATTGCGTACTGCTATAAATGCCAGAGTCGTAAAAGCCAGAATATAAAGCAGATGTAACATGATTTACTCCTTGGGGTAGGGATAATTGATGAAAACTGGGCCTTGTTAAAAGCTAATGAATCGAGGCTAAGATTTTGTTCTATTTAGCACAACTTTACCGTAAATTAGGGATCAACCGCTACAGTTTCTCTAAAAATCGAAACCGGGAAAGGAACAGTTGAGAAAAACTACCTATAGCCTGGGGTCGCTAGAACTTAACTGGGATTTCCATTTTCGATCTGGGGTTTCGATTCCAAACGAAAGCGGTTAGCAATGCGCCAACAATCAGTTAAGAGTTGATGCCACGGCATTAGCACCTTCATTTCAATCCCGGCTTGACATCCGGTGGCGTGAAACAGTGTTTTAGCGGTGTTGACCTCTTCCTGGGCTTGTTTAATGCGATCTAGGACTTCTGATTGTTGCTGTTCACTCAGAAAAGGGATGTTCTCAGTTTCCAGGAGTTGTCGCGATCGCCCAAACCAATATTGGAAGTCTTCCAGCATCGGCTCCAGAATTGCCTTGAGCAACTCAGTTTCTGAGGAGTTATGATTCAGCATAGCATCGAGATGAAAGTTGATTAACCTTAATGATCATATTAACACTCTTTACAATTCTTAACAATTTTCTTAACAAAAGTTTTAGGATATGGTCCCACAAACTGTCAAGATAAATTTGAGCAGATCTGCCCTAGTTTAGCTACAATAGGCTCATCGTGGAAGGCTAAAGCCTGGTCCGATGGCGATCGCCTCCTTCCATTCCAGCAAAGGCTTGGAGTCTGAGTCAGCCTGACCACCAACCCAAGCCAGTACAAACAAACAATTTACAAATTGATCATCGATGGCTATCGAAAATTCACAGGCAACCTCAGAACAGCCCCAAAAAATCCATCTTCCCAAAACCAGCCAATCTGATCAACTAAAAAGGATTCGCCACACCACTTCTCATGTAATGGCTATGGCAGTCCAGAAGTTGTTTCCCAAGGCTCAAGTAACTATAGGACCATGGATTGAAAACGGCTTCTACTATGACTTTGATAGCCCGGAACCTTTTACGGAACAAGACCTAAAAGCCATCAAAAAAGAGATGGTAAAAATCCTCAAGCGGAAACTACCCGTTATCCGGGAGGAAGTTAGCCGGGAAGAAGCCCAAAAGCGCATTGAAACCCTAGGAGAACCCTACAAGCTAGAAATCCTGGCTGACCTAACGGAACCAATTACCATTTACCATCTGGGCGATCAATGGTGGGATTTATGCGCCGGACCTCACGTGGAAACTACCGGAGATATTAACCCAAAAGCGATCGAATTAGAAAGCGTGGCCGGAGCCTATTGGCGGGGAGACGAAACCAAAGCCCAACTCCAACGCATTTACGGTACAGCCTGGGAAACCCCAGAACAACTCGCAGAATATAAACGCCGGAAAGAAGAAGCGCTAAGACGAGACCACCGCCGTTTAGGGAAAGAATTAGGACTATTTATATTTTCCGATCAAGTGGGTCCGGGGCTACCTCTGTGGACTCCTAAAGGTACAATTCTGAGGACAACCCTTGAGGACTTCCTTAAACGAGAACAGGTGCGGCGGGGATATCAACCAGTGGTTACTCCCCATTTGGGGCGGGTCGATTTGTTTAAAACCTCTGGTCACTGGCAAAAATACCGCGAAGACCTCTTTCCCATGATGGGAGAATCAGAGGATGAGGGGTTTGTCCTCAAGGCTATGAACTGCCCCTTCCATGTACAAATTTATAAATCTAGTCTACGCTCCTATCGGGAATTGCCCATCCGTTTGGCTGAATTTGGGACGGTTTACCGCTACGAACAGTCGGGGGAATTGGGAGGATTAACCCGTGTGCGCGGCTTTACCCAAGATGATGCTCACCTGTTTGTTACCCCGGAACAGTTGGATGATGAGTTTCTCAAGGTGGTTGATCTGATTCAGTCTGTCCTCAAAAAACTCAAGTTGGATCAGTCCTTTAAAGCGCGTTTGAGTTTCCGTGACCCTAATTCTGATAAATATATCGGTTCAGACCAAGCCTGGGAAAAGGCAGAAAATGCGATCCGCCGCGCGGTGGAAACTCTGGGAATGAATTATTTTGAGGGTATTGGTGAGGCTGCCTTTTATGGTCCTAAGTTGGATTTTATGGTTCAGGATGCTTTGGAACGAGAATGGCAGTTAGGAACGGTTCAGGTGGATTATAATTTACCAGAAAGGTTTGATCTCGAATATGTGGCCGAAGATGGAACCCGCCAGCGCCCGGTGATGATTCACCGCGCCCCCTTTGGGTCCCTGGAACGGTTGATCGGGATTTTGATTGAGGAGTATACGGGGGATTTTCCCCTCTGGTTGGCTCCGGTAATGGTGCGGTTGTTACCTGTTAGTGACGAGTTTTTGCCTTTTGTGGAGTCTGTGGCTGAAAAATGGCGATCGCTTGATATTCGCGCCGAAGCTGATCACAGTCACGATCGCTTGGGTAAAATGATTCGTAATGCAGAAAAGGCTAAAATCCCAGTTATGGCTGTGGTGGGGGCTAAGGAAGTTGAGTCTAATAGTCTCAGTATCCGTACCCGCGCACTAGGAGAATTGGGGACCTTGACCGTGGCGGAAACCCAAAGCCGACTACAATTTGCGCTCGCTAACTTGGCTGATTTTTAGCCAGGAACGGTTAAAACCTGCTATGATTCCATATATGGCGGTTCCGGTTCTCCCATGAAGTTGGCATAACCCAATAGTTAACCTAGTTGGGACTAACAGTATTTCCGGGGGAAGTGCGATCGCACCCTCCGGTATCTGCCGATTAACAGTGGGCTATCCCCCACGCCACTCTATCAATATCCTATACTCTCCCTAAATTACATCTTTTTTAGCCGACCAAATTATGATGGCTGCTCTTTCGGTTGACTAATGTTAGTAGGTATTTTCCATTTACTATATAATAGACCGAGACTAACTAAATTAAAAGAAACCTTATTTATGAATACCGTCAAACAAGAAATTGAGTTGTTGCTGAAAAATTTACCGGAGGATTGCAGTCTTGAGGATATTCAATATCATCTTTATGTTATAGAAAAGTACCGCCAGGGTATTACTATTGCAGATAGTGAACGAAGATTAACACAAGAGGAAGCGGAAGGTTTAGTAAGTAAATGGGTTATCAAGTAGTTTGGTCACCGACAGCCATTGATGATATCGATGCGATCGCGGCTTATATTGCGCGAGACTCAGTTTCCTATGCGGCGGCGGTGGTACAGAGAATCATTGAGGCTACCAGAAATCTGAGCAAGTGTCCCCTCTCCGGTGGTATTGTTCAGGAGTTTGGTGACGAAACCGTTAGAGAACAGTTTGCTTACACTTACCGGATTATCTACCGTATTCAGGGAGATGTCGTAACGGTTGTGGCTGTGGTTCACGGTAAGCGATTGTTAAAACTGGATTTGAATACTCACTAGATCCTATATACTGAGGAGCTTAATTTAATCGCAGATTAGTTGAACCAATTAGGGCGATGCGCTACCATACTAAGTATGGTGCGAGACCTTCGGGTATGAAATAGAGCTGAAATGGGCGAAATAACTACCCGGTGAGGACTTCAACCCCTTGGTTGATTGGGTCGCATCCCTGACCATCCCATAACACAGCCTAATTTTTGGGCTCATCTTCGAGACTTCCAACATGGCCAGCTAGGTGAAGGGAAAAATCAGGTCTAAGACTACCAAGCTAAACAGTGCTTTGGGATCATCTTTCTCAAAGCTTTGCGGGATAACGCCTCCATTACCTTAACAGGTAATGGTGCTATCGTTGCATTATCCGGAACCGGAAAAATGTCGCGTAAATGTATCAGAAACCACAGAGACACGAGTACACAGAAATTTGATCTGTTCTGTCTTTGTGGTTTATTTCTGCTCAGACCATTTACAATTTGTGATAGGGGCAGCCTAACCATCCCTCAAAATGGCGCTGCTGTTCCGGGGTGGGTTCTTCCACAGAGGTAATTTTATAAGCACTAGGACGGGGCGATCGCAGTATAGCTTCAGAGGTTCGCAATTCGTCTTGATGGAAGAAACTTATATGGACTTCATCTCCTGGTTGAAAGTCTAGCAAGCGATCGCTAATATTTTCAATGCTCACCCGAAAACCATTGATAGCTAATAATTCATCCTCAGCATCAATTCCCGCCAATTGTGCTGGACTTCCCGCTTCCACAAATTTAACTATTGTCTTTCCATTTTCCGGCGCTAGTCGCCAACCTAAATCCGGAACACTATCATTATTTTGAGGTTTAATTACTAAACCAAAGGGTTGTAAATAATCATTTAAAGGCAGTTCTTCAGTACCATGAAGATAGCGATTAAAGAAATCATCTAAATCCATTTCCGCCACCGAAGCGATCGCCGACTGTAACTCCGCCGCCGTATAGCCCTTTTCCGATTTCCCGAATTTTTCCCACATTAGCACCATCACATCATCAAGCGATCGCCGATTTCCATGACGGTTACGGATCAACAGTTCCAGCATAAATGACACCAATTCCCCTTTTAAATAGTAGGACATTTGATTGTTGTCACTATAAGCATCCCGGCGATACAACTTAATCCAAGCATCCCAACTCGACTCACCCAGGGGTTGAACGAACCGCCCAGGAGTCGTCAAAAATCGGGAAATATCCTTAGATAAACCATTCAAAAAATCCTTAACCTCAACAATACCAGCTCGGTAAATAATCCAGCCATCATAATAGCTAGTTGCTCCCTCACAAAACCACAAAGAAGTCGTATAACATTCGGATTCATAGTTAAACACTTCCAACTCTTTCGGGCGTAAGCGCTTAACATTCCAGAGGTGAAAAAACTCATGAGCTACCAACTGCATAAAGCGGTTATACTTATCCCGGTCTCGCAATCCCAACCTGGGATAATTAAGAGAGCAGGAATTTTTATGCTCCAGTCCCCCATAACCCTGACTCGACAAATGCAATAGAAACACATAGCGGTCATAGGGAAGACCTGAAAATAGATTGCTAACCTCCTGAATAATTTTCCGACCATCTGTAATTAAGCGATCGATATCACCATTTCCTTGGCCCCAAATTGCCCATTGATGAGGTTTTCCAGCCGCTTCAAAATCATAAACCTGATGGGTGCCAATCTCAAAAGGACTATCAACCAAAGTATCAAAATCCGCCGCCTCAAAGGTATTTTCCACCCCGGAAACGGACGGTAAACTGGTAGTAACCCACCAACCCTTTGGAGGTGCGATCGCCACTCGGAGCGGCAAATTTTCCCATCCCGGAACATAAAAAAACAGAGCCGCCCCATTAAAATAGCCGTGGGTGCTATCCAAATGGTTAGTTCTTACCGTCAACTCATTGGCGTAGATACGGTAGTTGACTATTAGCGAGTCCGACTCTCCTGCTTGTACCCGCCATGTATTTTTACTGACCTTAGACCAAGACAGAGATTTACCATGGCGCGCGCATACCTGAAAATCCTGCAAATGTCTTGCATACTCCCGCACCATATAAGAACCCGGAGTCCACACCGGCATTTTCAAATCAATCACCCCGGAGTCCACCACCGGACCCCCCCAATTTGGTCCAGAGATTTGCAACCGCACCTCAAACAAATGAGACTCCGGTTCAGACATAGAAACCAGGTAATGGGTGGCTACCGTCGAGTCAGCGCCCTCTGGGGAGGGGGTTCTAATAGCTTGAGTCATTAAACAGGAAAATAGCGACAACATCAGGGCTATTTTAGCTCAAGCCCCAAGAGCAAAGGAGCCAGCCACTAAAGGAAAAACTTACTGATTAGCCAATTGATTAAGGTGTTTGAGGTTAATCAAATGGATTACCTGACGTTCCGTATCAATATTAATCCAACCCTTACTATTGAGTTTTTCCATAATTTTGCTAGTCTCTTCCAGACTGATATCAGTAACATGAGCCAAATCTTGTTCAGGAATGTTAAAAATATCAGCCCCTTTTTCCGTCAACTGGCCATAATTTTCCGCCAACTCCACCAAAGTATTAGCCAGCTTAACCGCCGGAGGGCGGTGTCGGATCTGATAACGCTGGTTAGTTTGGCGCAAACGTCGCACCATCAGTTGCAACATTCGATGATGGAGTTGTGGGTCTTTAAACAGCGTTTGAATAAATCGTTGAGCCGAGACACTAATCAATCGTACAGAGGACAAAGCAATCACATCATTGGATCGGGGAGATTCATCCAGAATCGCCATTTCGCCAAAAAAATCACCTCGCCCCAAAATAGCCAGGGTGACTACATTATCGCCCGACAGTCGCCGTACCTTGACCCACCCGGAAACGATGAAATAAACTGCATTTCCCCAAGCATCCTCCATCACGATCGCGCGATTAGCTGGATACTCGTGCTTCACAGCCACCGACAACAACCATTCCAGAGTTTCTGGGTTTGCCCCTTTAAAAAGAGGAAAAAGCTCACTAAAAGCCTCAGTCTGCATGAGAACTCGCGCTAAGTCAGAAGTTTTATGTTGACACACCACCTCACAAACTGCAAGGGGCTTCGAGATTTCGATCACTAGAGATTTGAAGTTACCCATGATTAAGGCTTGCGCCCATAACCTAGGCATCGGTGCTTCTCAGGCTATGTTGTACTCCCCCACCAATCCCGGCGGTATAGCGAGAGACCCCGAGTAGCATTAAAGGAAGGCAAATATAATTATACCAAGAGAAGCTACCTATACAGCCCTTTCAGTAATTATGCAATAAGCCTTCCCTCGTCCCTCTCCCCAGGTGGGATTCCGGTTGAGGGTGAGAGTAATGTTTTCAGCGACTCCCGAACCAACTATAAAGCCCATCAAGTTCCCCATTTCTCCCAAGTCCATACCCTAATCTCAAGGGGCTAGTCCCAGATAGTCCCTAACTCTAGTACAACACTTATAAGTGCAACACCTATATAATTATCAGCAAAATCCTGGGGAAATTGAGCAATCGGCTACAATGGCCATAAACTGATAAACAGTAGTATATGTCCACGCTTGGGAAAGGTCTAATCCTAATTTCAACTATCTGAAACCGATTGCCCCTGAATATGAGCACAGATCCAACCTGTTGGTAAAGGTTTATGAAATCCGCATCTTCAAACAATTCGATGCCTCAAAATCCTGCTGTATCTGCTACCGTTGATGTCGATGTCATCGATGGAGACGGAAACATTTTCACATCTTCCCGTCGCCCGGCGGGTAACTCTTCGGGGGGTAAACCCCCCCACGGTAATAACCCATCATCCTCTGGGTTAGCCCGCACCAGTGGGAATTTCTCGAATTTTTTAGCCCCTCTAAAAAAAGAAACCTTTGTTGAAGTTGTTAAAGATGTTGAAAATAAACTAAAAACCGTTAACGAAACCCTGTCGATGCTCGACAATCTCCTGGATGCCCAGGGATTCGAGGCAATTCTTAACGAAATGTTATCCTCGATTACCTTTAAAACAGGAGAACTTCTCAACGCCGATCGCACCACGATCTGGCTGATGGACGAAGAAAAGCACGAACTCTGGTCTATAGTTGCTAAAGGAGAAGACGGAGAACCCTTAGAATTAAGGATTCCCGCTAGTGCTGGCATTGCTGGGGAAGCAGCCACCCACAAGAAAATCGTTAATATTCCCTACGATTTCTATGATGATCCGCGATCGGCGGCCGCCAAAAAATTTGATGAAAAAAATGGCTATCGTACCTACACTATGATCGCCATGCCTCTGCTGAACGAGAATGAGGATCTAGTAGCGGTAGTACAACTATTAAACAAACTCAAACCCGATATTAATCCATCATCCCCCCTACAGGAAAAAGTCGATACTATCGGCTTTACAGGGGAAGATGAACAGGTGTTCCATGAGTTCGCCCCGTCCATTCGGCTGATCCTGCAATCGTCTAAATCCTTCTATTCAGCCACCCAGAGACAGCGAGCCGCTTCCGCGCTCATGAATGCCGTTAATGCCCTCAGCAAAAGCAGTCTCGACCTCCAAGAAACCCTCACCAATGTGATGGATCAGGCTAAAGAGTTAATGAATGCCGATCGCAGCACTCTGTGGCTACTAGATGAAGACCGAGACGAACTGTGGACAAAAATTCCCATTAATGGCAATCTGACCGAAATCAGGATTCCCCGAAATGCAGGATTTGCGGGAACTGTTGCCGAAAGTGGTGAGCCTTTACTGATCCCCTTCGATGTATACAAAGACCCTCGCTCTGAACAATCGAAGAAAACCGACCAAAAAACCGGTTATCGTACCTGTAGCCTCTTGTGTATGCCAGTTTATAATGCCGACAAGCAACTAATCGGTGTTACCCAACTGATTAACAAGAAAAAACAAGGGGAGTACGCCCCTTACGACCCGGCTAGTTGGCCAGAGGCTCCTGAGCAATGGAAAGCCAGCTTTAATAAAAACGATCTCGAATTTATGCGGGCTTTTAATATCCAAGCTGGGATTGCTCTTCAGAATGCCAAACTCTTCCAAAAGGTCAAAGAACAAGAGCAAAGACAGAAAGACATTCTCCGTAGTCTGACTAATGGAGTGATTTCTTCCGACAAAGAGGGTCGGATCATTGCTACCAATGAATGTGCTATGGAATTACTGGGACTCACTGAATCCCAGGTAACTCAAGGCTTATCGGTACGAGAGTTGATCCACCTCAAAGATGGTGATTTCGCCCGGTGGTTCGATTTGGCTTTGAAACCTAAAGATGCTAAAGACCGCCAACAATATTATCCCGATCAAACCCTGTTATCAGGGGCTTCGGAAATTCCCCAAAGTATTAACCTGTCCATCAATTCCATGTCTGACATTAATGATACTGAAAAAGTCAGCGGGGCTTTGGTGGTCATGGAGGATATTAGCGGGGAAAAAGAAGTTAAGAACTTGATCTATCGGTACATGACCCCTGCTGTGGCGGAATCTCTGTTAGCTAGTGGTGAGATTAAACTAGGGGGAACCCGTAAGGATGTTACGGTTTTATTTAGTGATATCCGCAGCTACACCACCCTCACCGAAAAGTTGCAGGCTGAGGAAGTAGTTAGTATGCTTAACGAATATTTTGAGGAGATGGTCGATACAGTCTTGAATCATCAGGGAACCCTAGATAAGTATATTGGGGATGCTTTGATGGCTGTATTTGGTTCTCCTGCGCCTCTACCAAATCATCAGTGGATGGCAGTCCAGGCGGCGGTGGAAATGCGTTACCGTTTGATAGAGTTTAATGATCTGCGTGTGTCTAAAGGACTGATGCCTATTAAAATTGGTATGGGTTTGCATTCTGATGAGGTAATCAGTGGTAATATTGGCTCTAGCAAGCGGATGGAGTTGACATCTATTGGAGATGGCGTTAACTTGGCTTCTCGCTTGGAGGGTACCAGTAAGCAATATGGAACTGATATTGTAATTAGTGAAAATACTTATCTCCCTAATGCCGCGCGCCTGATTGTTCGCGAACTTGATTTCATTACGGTTAAAGGTAAAAGTCAGCCCGTCAGGATTTATGAGTTGGTTGGTATTCGGGAAGGAAAACAGGCTAGGCCAATTTCTGACGAACAACAACAAATTATCTACCATTACCATCGTGGTCGGGAATTTTACCTGAAACCCGCCATGGAAAAACTCACTGATACCGATATCGTTCCACTTTTGGCACAACTGGAAGATTTTTCTCAGTCCCAACTTAAACAACTCTCCTACAATGAACGTGAACTTATAACACAAATGTTGGAAGAGATGTCCCTTCTCCAGTTGGAGGAGATTCTTGGCTCAAATACTGTCCGACGATTATCTCTGGCCCAGTTACCAGCTACGCCACCGGAAGAAATGGCTGATCGGATGGAGGAAATTCTTAGTGGTTTAACTCCCCGCGAAACTAAAAAAATGCTGGTCGCTAAACTTCAGCAGTTTACTGCTAATGATGAAACTAAGCAGATGTTAGCTGATGAAGGGGCGCACCTGGCTGTTAGTGCTGTGCGTAAACTCATCGATCTGTGCCGCAAGAAATTTGCCTCGAAGGCTAAAGAAGCCTTTAGAAATGCTAAACACGAATTTTTGGCGGTTTTGGCGATCGATGCTCAAAATAAAGCAGCAAAACTTCATGTCGATCGGTGTATACTATATGAGACCACCAAGCCCCCCAGTGAAACCTGGGATGGTGTTTGGAAGCTCACAGAAAAATAGTGCAGGGGGCTGTTTTCCCTCACCGTTTCTCTGTTGGGGCTTTGGGTCTCACAACTAATCAGAAAATCCCTAAGCCTCATCAAGGCTTGGGGGTGTGTCAACGGAGAGGTTTGCGCCTCCCCATCTCGGAGATGGCGGGTTGGCTATTGATGGGTAGTGAGGAAATTGGTCGTCAACCCCGGATCTTAGATTTCAGCCTGAACCAAGTTTAGATTAGATAATGACTGAGTTAAACAGACCGTATTCTGACCGACAATGGATAGAACAGGTGAATGACCTGTTGATTGAAGTTGCTCGCTCGGCTTTAGCTGATATCCCTAAATTACCTGCTACTGTTTCGATTTCTGCACTACCTCTGGCGCAACAGGCGATCGCTATCAAAAATCAAGCCGGTCTCTACCAGTCTACTAATTGGCAATGGCAAGAAGCAGATCTTGAGTGGGTGGGCCAGGTGCGAGAGTTTCTGTTGGAATTGTCTCGCATTGCTTTATCAGATCGCCCATCACTTCCTGAAAATATTGCCCATCGTGCTTTGATGTTGGCGGAAACATCCCAAGATATTCAGGAAGCCTTGGAAAATAGCGAACCTATTGCCACTTCTCCTACAGATGAAACTGGGGAAGGTTCCGACAATATCGATGTTAATGGTCGGTTTAACCAATTGCGAGATCAGCTCAAAACTGAGTGCAGTAGTAGTGTTAATCCCCATGACCCTCTATGGCAGCAGATCTTAACATTGTTGGATGTGGCTCAAACTCAATATAATGATTTGCCAAAAAACTAGCTCCTTGACCCTTGGAGATGATGGATAAATTCTCCGGGAGAGGGTTGATTTTTCGATGTTTTTATGGTAAAATGTCGGTTGCGTATTTTAGTCAACCAAGTCTGACCTGGTTTTTTAGTGTCATCAGTTTATATGGAATCAGACGGTCAACCTGCCAGTTTATCAGGAAGTCCTACCTACGGATTTTCGGATCTGGTGGGTGCTGTTATTGCATTATTCACCCTCATTTTTCCGTTAATAGCGATCGCTCGCTACTCCCCGAGTCAGTTACAAACGCGACCATCGCCACAGCCTGGGCAGATTAGTACAACCCCATCAGTCAAACCGGCTCCCGAAGGGCTATGATTTGGGCATTAGGATATATAGATAGTTCTGGGGTTCTCTGGGATATCCTGATGATTCCCTTGTGAGTTAAATTCTCCACCAGGTAGTTATTTCGAGCATCTCAGCTCTATTTAATACCTGAACGTATCGCGCCGCTATAAACTATCATAGTAAATCATGGGTTTCCAACCCCGTGCTTCCAGCACGGCTTTACATTGGAGACACTTCTCACTAAAATACACATAGTTCTAGTGAGAAGCTATGTACCTGACTCAAAAGAACCAGATACGAGGACTTCCAGTGCGAGAGTTTAAGGCCTTGGGGGAACTCTGCCGACTGAGTAAAAATCTCTACAATGTAGGAATTTACACTCAATGGCAGTATTACTTCCAAGATGGGAAACATCTTTGCTACGAGTCCAACTATCACTACTGTAAGGGAAACTCGAACTATAAACGGTTGAACACCGATATAGCCCAACAAACTCTTAAAGTAGTCGATCGCACTTTTCGGAGCTTCTACCGTTTGAGCCAGGCCCTCAAAGAGGGGACCTTTCCACAGAAAGTTAGACTCCCTGACTATCTGCCCAAAGACGGTTATTTTGTCCTGATTATGCCGAGGGTTCAAATCAAGGACGGAAAATTTAGGGTTCCCGTGTCTGGCGACTTGGGCAACTTGCGGGGCGAAATTTGGATTCCTTTCCCGGAAAGAAGAAGCGCACCGATGCGAGCCAAGGAAGTTCGGATTCACCCTCGATATAATGCCCGTTTTTTTGACGTGGAGTTTATTTACGAGGTGGAAGAAACTCCCGTTCCCACCGAACCCGATACGGCTCTAGCGATCGATATGGGACTGGACAATCTGGCTACTTGCGTCGATACCAACGGGGCATCCTTTATCGTGGATGGCAAAAAACTGAAATCCCTTAACCGTTGGTACAACAAAGAGAACGCCCGACTGCAATCGATTAAAGATTTGCAGAAAATCCAGGGAATAAAGGAGCGCCAGACTAGGGTAACGCGGAATCGCCATAACAAGGTTAGGGATTATCTCAACAAAGCCGCCCGTTACATTGTTAATCACTGTATCGAGAACCGAATCGCGAAAATTGTGGTCGGTTTCAACGTCGGCATCAAGCCGGAGATTAATATCGCCAGCCCCAATAATCAGAACTTCCTTCAAATTCCGCACGCCAGCTTGAGAGCTAAACTGAAAGCCTTGTGCGAGAGATACGGTATCGCCTACGTTGAACAGGAGGAATCGTATACTTCTAAAGCTAGTTTTCCTATTGGGGGATAAATTGCCGAAACACCGATGAACCGAAAGAGCATAAATTCTCTGGCCAACGGGTTAAACGGGGGTTGTATCGAACCAAAGATGGTTTTCTGGTTAACGCGGACTGTAACGGCGTGGCTAATATCTTGAGGAAAAGTAAGCACAATGCTTTAAGCGGAGTGTCTAGGGGTTGTTTGGCACAACCGTTAAGAGTGAAAATCTCTGAAAAATCTCCGCCTTCTACGGCGCTAGAGTGTCAACCGGAGGCTAACCTTGCGGCTATAGCGCGGGGCTTATCGGCGGTTAAGCTAAGTTTCTGGGTCAACCCTGAGCAAGATTTGGCAAGCACTGGGGTAAGGGTAATCCTATCTCAGCCAGCCTAGCCTCTGAATAAATCCCCTTAGTGGGAAGTATGAAACATCAACTTGGAGAACGACAAATATGGACTTATCACTTATTCCCCCGGAACCGAAACCGGGATTGGTCAATGTGTTGATCGAAATTCCTGCGGGGAGTAAAAATAAATACGAATTTGACAAAGATTTACAAGCCTTCGCCCTAGATCGGGTTTTATACTCCTCTGTCCAGTACCCCTATGATTATGGGTTTATCCCGAATACTTTAGCGGATGATGGAGACCCCCTTGATGGCATGGTGTTGATGGATCAACCGACATTTCCTGGTTGTGTGATTGCGGCGCGGCCCATTGGTATGCTAGAAATGATTGATGGTGGCGATCGCGATGAGAAAATTCTCTGTGTTCCTGCCAAAGACCCCCGCTATAGTGAGGTAAAATCTCTGAAAGATATCGCCCCTCACCGCCTAGAGGAAATTGCGGAATTTTTCAGAACCTACAAAAATCTTGAGAAAAAAGTCACAGAAATTCTGGGTTGGCAAGATGTGGACAAGGTACAAGCTATAGTGCAAGCCTCTTGCATAAAATCAGGTAATTTCCGGTAACAGGCGGAAATTACTCCTCAAAGGAGATGTAAGATGCAGGTCCAGGATTAGACCTACGTTAAGGGGGTGATGACACCATCGGGTGAACGCCAGCCTGTTGCTCTGTCGTCTATCTTTAAGAAACGAGATGAGTGGATTTGTAAGCTCCAGTGAGCTAGACGTAAAAAGCCCCTTTAACATGACCGAAGCCAACATTACCCCATCTGGGAGATGGCTTAAATGCCAAATTACCCAAATTACGTTTTTGTGGTTGACACATTGGGGCAACCGTTAAGTCCCACTCATCGGGCCAGAGCCAGAAAGCTGTTGAAGCAGGGTTTAGCCGCAGTGTTTAGGACTTATCCATTTACAATTATACTCAAGAAAACTGTTGAGAACCCGGGCAATGAACCATTACGGCTCAAGTTAGACCCAGGGGCATCAGTGACGGGTATTGCCTTAGTTAATCAGAGTCGGGACACAGTTATCTGGGCGGCTGAATTGACTCATAGAGGAGATAGAATCCGAGCCAAGTTAACTGCACGTCGCGTGGTTCGCAGCCACCGTCGTTGCCGAAAAACTCGTTACCGTCAAGCCCGATTCAATAACAGAAATCGCCAAGACGGATGGTTGGCTCCCAGCCTCAAACATCGAGTTGAAACCACCTTGACCTGGGTAAATCGACTGATTTCTTATGGCCCGATAACAGACATATCAATGGAGTTGGTACGATTTGACACCCAAAAGCTGCCCAACCCGGAAATATCTGGAGTTGAATACCAGCAAGGGGTTTTATTTGGATACGAGTTGAGAGAATATCTCTTGACGAAATGGCAACACCAGTGTGCCTACTGTGGTGGCCAAAATATCCCTTTAGAAATCGAACACATTCAGCCAAAAAGCAAGGGTGGTTCCGACCGAGTTAGCAATCTGGCTATTGCTTGCCATAAATGCCATCAGAAAAAAGGTTCTCAGCCGCAAGGATGACGGAGAAAGCCTACCGATACCGATTTTACCCGGAACAGGAAAACCTGTTGCGGAGGACTTTGGGTTGTGTTCGCCTGGTGTATAACAAGCCATTAGCCACGGGGACTGATGGTTGGACTTCGCTCACCAACCAAGGTTGGTACGAGGGACAAGAGGGCATTGATCACGTCGAGACTTCTTCGATGCTGAGGAGCATGATTTAATCTCAAATTAGGTTAACATTTTAGGGCAATACGGTATAATAAGCGAGAAGAGTTGAGGATAAACCTATTGCCAGATATGTCAAACCCAAGGAAGCGGCCCAAATCCTTGGAGTCCATGAAAGAACACTCCGCAGATGGGACGAAAATGGCTCAATCGAGACCATCAGAACCCCCGCTGGGCAACGACGATACAACGTTGAGTCATATACTGCCAAATCAGGCAGTGACAAACGCAAAGTCGTTATCTATGCCAGAGTTAGTAGCCGCGCCCAGCAGTCCGACCTCAACCGACAGGTGGCCGCACTGTCCAACCTCTACCCCGAAGCAGAAGTCGTCTCAGAAATCGGAGGCGGGCTCAACTTCAAGCGAAAGAAAATGCTGGCCTTACTGGGACAAGTCTTGTCAGGAGATGTCCGCATGGTTGTCGTTGCCCATAAAGACCGACTGGCAAGGTTTGGATTTGACTTGTTTCGATGGCTCTGCGAACAAAACGGGTGTGAACTCGTGGTTCTCAATCAGACAAGTCTCAGCCCAGAACGAGAAATGGTTGAGGACATCCTCGCCATCCTCCACTGCTTCAGTTCCCGACTCTATGGGTTGCGAAAATACCAAACTCAGGTCAAAGAAGATCCGGATTTACCCCAGCCCCGCGCTAAATCAAGTCTGGCGTAAATGGCTGGCCGCTTGTCGGTATTGCTACAACCAAGCAATTGCATTATCTAGGAGTGGTAAACGACTAAGCAAACTGAAATTACGCAACGAAGTGATGCAGAGTGACTTACCCGAATGGGTCAAAGAAACACCCTGCCACATTCGGCAAAATGCCATCTTTGATGCCTATCAGGCTTTGACCGCCAGTCCTGATGCCAGGTTTAGAAGTTGTCGTGACAGCTCTCAAGGGATTAAGTTCAATAATACTAATTTCTCTTCAGGGAGTTGGTATCCAAGACTCACGAAAGGATTAACTTTCATGGTTTCCGAAGCTATCCCTAAAACTTGCGGGCAAGGGACTCAGTTGGTGTTTACCAAAGGTCGATGGTTGGCGATTTTCCCTGAACCAGTTGCCGTTACCCCAACTGAAGCGAATGGCGTAATTGCATTAGACCCAGGTGTCCGAACTTTCATAACCGGGTTTGATGGCTCTCGGTTTCTGGAATTGGGCTCCGGAGATATAGGACGCATCACTCGGTTATGTCAACATTTGGATGATTTGATGAGCCGAATCGCCAAGGAACCCTGTCGTTCAAGGAGGCGACGGATGAGGCAAGCGGCTCAACGAATGAGAACCAAAATCCGCAATCTAGTTGATGAAGCCCACAAACAAATTGCTCACTACTTGACTCACAACTACAGCCTAATTTTTTTGCCCACCTTCGAGACTTCCGATATGGTTGCCAAGGTGAAGCGTCTAATCAGGTCTAAGACTGCCCGCGCCATGCTGACATGGGCGCATTATCGATTCAAACTAACCCTGGGACATCAAGGGGAAATAACTGGAACCACAGTTGTAGATGTGACGGAAGAATACACCAGCAAAACCTGTACTCACTGTGGTCATGTGCATTCCCAGCTAGGTGGCTCAAAAGTGTTCCGATGTCCTGAGTGTGGGTTCACTCTACCCAGGGACTGGAACGGTGCTTTGGGAATCTTTCTAAAAGCTTTGCGGGATACCGCCTCTGTTACCTTAACGGGTAATAGTGCTATCGTCGCATTGTCAGGCAATAGCCGGATAAATGTCGCGTAAATGTATCAGGAAGGGCGGAAGGGCTGAGTTGACCAAAGCGGCTTTTAATCGGGCGGGTTTATCCAGTGGGCTGGTGTTAGGCATGGCTGACGGTGGAGGCCGCCCCTACAGGGGATGCTTAAACTGCGGATACGATCGCCCTTAAAAATGCCGTTAAAGGTCCGGGAGTGGGAATGTCCCGACTGGGAAACTGATCACGACCGAGATAGAGGTAAAGGCCAGCATCAACATCTTAGCTGCCTGGCTGGCGGTGTCGGTCTGGGTGGCGACCCTAAGACCAGAACACAGCCGGAGTTGCGGGAGTGGTGCTCAAAACCCCAAAGGGGGAAAGAACCAGAAACCCAAATTGTTAGGTTTGGGAATCCCCTTCCGGTTACGGGGAGGATGTCAATGTGATCTGATGAGAACTTAGAATATGTATCGAACCCTGTTGTTGGCTAAAATTCATAACTGTACCCTAACTGAGGCTAACCTTAATTATGTCGGCAGTATAAGTATTGACCAAAACTTACTGGACACTGCCGGAATTTTGGTTAATGAACAGGTACAGGTGGTTAACACCACTAACGGGGCTAGACTGATTACCTATGTCATTCCTGCCCCACCTGGGTCTGGTGAAATTCAATTGAATGGGGCGGCGGCTCGTTTAGGCATTCCAGGCGATCGCCTGATAATTATGGCCTATGGGCAGTTGACCCCGGAAGAAGTCCCCACTCATCAGCCGAAAGTGGTTCTTGTGGATGAAAAAAATCAAGTGATGGAAATTCGCGGCCATGAATAGTTTAACAAAATTATCAGAAAAAATGGGTTTAAAACCTCGTCCCTTCGGCTTTGCTCAGGACAAGCCTTTTAGGGCGACTTGGTGTGAAAATATGTTGAAGTCGTTGACTTTGGGAACCCAGGAAACAAGAGACACTCCATAATCCCTAAAACTCTAGCCATCACTGGTAGAAAAGCTTTCATCGTCAGTCCAAATGGCCAGAGCGAAGTCAAAATCAAATAGGGTAGGGCATACCCGAATTTACGCTTGGGGAGTAGTCTGTAAGAGTGCTTACTGTAAAAGGTGTAGTCAGATACGACATGAAACTGTAAGACCAAAACTAACGAGGGTTAGTGGAGGCAGGATTCAGCCCAAGAATCCCCACGCCTTTAGGCTGGGGAGTGTCAAAGAGACCCCTTGGGGATAGGGAGTGGCTGCTAAACGTTAATCCTTTAAAAAGGGTTGGATAAACATGATCACATCTGTCTATTCTAACTTAAACGCTAGAATAGTTCTGGTTGTGGAACTTGCTTGGGTCTAAGAAATTCTGGAAACTGTGTTGAAATTATGGATGATCAATCAGTCATAACAGTAACTAGGGAGTATTGGGTCTCAAGTGTTGCTTATCTCACTGCTGTTCAACCTCTGTATCAGTTAAAATGCCAGTTTCTGATCGACCTGTTAAAAATCCTCAAGTTTCCGATAATAATGCGATGAATGATAATTCGGCTCCTGTGGAGTTTTCTGTACAGTTTTGGGGGGTGAGGGGAAATATTGCTACCCCTGGCCATAAAACTGTTCGATATGGGGGGAATACCTCCTGTGTCGAAATGCGTCTGGGAAATCAACGTTTGATTTTTGACGGAGGGACTGGGTTAAGAGTTTTGGGTTTGGATCTGCTCAAACAAATGCCCGTTGAAGCCTCTGTCTTTTTTTCCCATACCCACTGGGACCATATCCAGGGGTTTCCTTTCTTTGTGCCAGCATTTATCCCGATTAATCGCTTTCATATCTATGGGGCGATCGCTCCTGATGGCTCAACGATTAAGGAACGCCTGTCTGATCAAATGGTACATCCTAATTTCCCGGTTCCCATGCACGTCATGCAATCAGACCTGAAATTTTATGATCTGATCCCTGGGGATGTGATTGCTTTGTCTGATGACATTCAAATCGAAACGGCTCCCCTAAATCATCCTAATATGGCGGTCGGCTATCGGGTTACTTGGGAAGGCCGTACAGCTGTTTACTGTAGTGATACAGAGCATTTTCTTGATCGCTTTGATAATAATGTTCTGCACTTGGCTCGCAATGCCGACTTGCTGATTTATGATGCTACCTATACTAATGAGGAGTATCATGATCATAAGTGTCCCAAAATCGGGTGGGGACATTCTACCTGGGAGGTAGGGGTAGAAATTGCCAAAAAAGCGGGTGTTAAGCAGATAGCGATGTATCAACATGACCCATCCCACGATGATGATTTTCTCGATCGCGTCCAACTTGAACTTAAAGCTGCTTTCCCCCAGGGGGTTGTTGCCAGAGAAGGTATGGTCATTACCCTAGAATAAGCTAACTTCTATAATATGTTCAATTCCAGACTCTCCAATCGGCGCAGCGAAAGGAGATATTCTCTATTGATTCGATGCTGTTTGATTCTGGTTGCTGTCCTGATATCCTTGGGCATTACAACGCCAAGTATAGGTCAGTATTCTGTTAGTGCGATCGGTACTGTTGATTTTGTACCGCCAGAATTTCAACTGGGCCAGGAACTCTATTTAGAAAACTGCGCTACTTGCCATATTCCTATTCCGCCGTCAGTTTTACCGAGACAGACTTGGCAACAAATTCTCCAGGATAGTCAACATTATGGCACTCAAATTGAACCTTTAGTGGATCCGGCTCGCCTGTTGGTGTGGAATTATCTCCGCCATTTTTCCCGTTCTATGACTGTGGCTGAAGAGGGTATCCCTTTTAGAATTGAGCGATCGCGCTTTTTTAGGGCGCTACATCCCCGCGTAGAATTTACGGAACCCATTAATATTCATAATTGCCAAACCTGTCATCCGGGTGCATCCGATTATAACTTCCGTCTTTTGACTCCAGAATGGCAAGATTCTCCGTAGTGAATTTTTACCAATTATCTGGGGGATGACGGGGATTATCCCAATCATCTTGAGATGAATCTTGGTATAAATAAGGGGCAATATCTGAGGGTTTGTCTAATTCTAATTCTAGTTCATCATCGGACTCTGCTGATGATTTATCGAGGTGCAACGGTTCAATCACTCGGGCGATCGCATCTTGAATAAATCCTCGCACAAACTCATCTCGCCGATTAAGTTGAAATTGTCGCTGCACCACCTCTGTTATACCCCCATCTCCCCAATCTTGATTTTGGCGAAAATACTCGATAAAACTACGCCCCGCAATTCGGGTTAAATAAGCCGCAGTTATCCCTTGAATCGCCTTACCAACTACAATAGTACCGATGTGAAAATGTAGGGCGGTAGCTACTAACTGAATCGCACCTTTCACAATTCCTAAACTGCCTAAAGTTTTCGCTAGAGATAAAGCCAACTCTCGCCCTCTATCCATATTTAATTCACACCCATATATTTTGCCAATTTCTACTACCATTTGGGCATTAACTGCCGCAGTTGCTAATAAATCTACCACCGGAAGCGGCGTAACAGCAATAGCCCCAGCCCCAATCCACTGATATCTATCGACAATTTTTTCGGCTTGGCGTAGACGTTGGTTATCAATTAAACGCCGCGCTTCTTCGCCTAATCTTTGAGACTGGAGAAGGATATTATCAGCTATTAATTCTTCCCCTTCGGCGCGTAGAATTGTGGCGATTTTATGAATAAGTGGCATGATATCAGGCTCAGGTTTAAATGTATCTCCATTGTCCAGATTAATTAGTTGAGGATTAGCGGCGATCGCTATGACATCTTCCGGAGAAATAAACCCGCTCACTCGTTGCTTTAATCGATTTAAAATCTGATTTTTATCAGCTTCTGTATACAAGTCCGTTTTGTTAAAAATTAATAGCGATCGCTTCCCCATTTCCGCCAAATTCCGCAGAGGATACAATTCGGATTGACGCAAATCATTATCCACCACAAATAATAATAAATCTGCCTCTGTAGCCAGGGTTCTAGCCATTTCTGAACGAGTCGCCCCCCCTTCTCCGACCTCCCCAATTCCCGGAGTATCAATAATTAAAATTTCTCGATTTAACCCCTTTAATTCTAGTCGATAAGTTTCCCCATTTATAGTAGTTCCCATGGGTGCGTTAACCCGCCCTACCATCTCCCCCATTAACCCATTAACCAGAGATGTTTTCCCGGCAGAACCTGTGCCAAATATCACCACCTGAATACTACCTTGAGATAGGTTAGCTTCTATATCCTGAGAACGACTTATTAACGCCTGACGCGCTACTTCATCTTGAATTTGATTAACCTGTTGTCGGATAGCTTTTAAAGAGGTTTCAGCCGCCTCTGATTTATCCAAGGGTATACGCCAGTTATGGCCGCGTTTTTTTCTCCCATGACTTCCAAATTGAAACAGCCTAAAATAGTAGAAAAACGTATAAATCAATAACCCTAGCAAACCTATTAACACAACTAGCAATAAATTTGCTAAAATCGGGTTAGCCATCCACGCCACTTGACTGTATAACCAAGAAATCGATGTGACTAGCCAAATCATTAAACCCAGGATGACACAAACACCCACAATGATGATGAAAAGGCGGTATAAAGGCATAATCTTATGGTTAATCTCAAATCAGTCTGTTTTCTATCATAGCTGGTTAATTTGGGGATTTTGACTGACCTATGCAGCTATTAGGATTTGGGCTAAAATGGTATAGGTACAAAATTGGGGGCTGGTATAATGCAATTATGGCTGGCTATTAGTTTCCCCTGGGGGGATAATCCCGGATAGATTATTGATAGGTTAATCTAAATAACTAAGGTTTTCAGACCTTTGACTAAACGCCCAATTCCTTCGGCGGCGGTGTCTGGTTTTAACGCCCCATAAGCTACCCGTAAATAACAGCCTTGTGACATACCAAAGGTAGTCCCCGGAATTACGGCTACCCCAAACTGTTTAATCAGTTGTTGGGCTAATTCCATTGAGTCTAACTCTGTGTCTATTTTCAGTAGAAAGTAAAACGCGCCATCAGCTTGCGGAATTGTGCAAAAATCTGATAATTGGCTGAGTTCATTTAGAAATATATCCCGAACTTCCGTGATGGTTTTAATATGATTTTGGCAATATTCATAACCTACTTTTAACGCGCCTAAAGCTACATATTGGGAGATAACGGGAGGACAGATTAAGATGGTATCTTGAACTTTTTGGATGGGGATTAGTAAGTGTTCAGGAATTAGCATATATCCAATGCGCCAGGATGCAAAACCGTAGGCTTTGGATAAACTGAAGAGAGAAATTGTGTGGGATTCACTGTTAGGAAAGGTGGCGGGTGAGGTGTGTTTGATGTTATTATAGGTAAAGTATTCGTAGGCTTCGTCACTGATATGGTATAAGTGGCGATCGCTACAAATTTGATTAATTTCTTGTAATGCTTCTGGGGAATAAACCGCCCCGGTGGGGTTATTGGGAGAAATGGTAACAATCGCCCTGGTTTTATCAGTGATGGCGGCTTGAATGGCATCAATTCGTAGTTGATAATTGTCATCGGTCTGAATAACTACAGGCTGACAACTTGCCATCATAATCGCCATTTCATGATTAAAATAGTAAGGAGATTGTATAATGATTTCATCCCCAGGTGAGGTAATAGCTAAAATCGCATTCATAAACCCCATATTACTACCAGCAGTGACGACAATTTTCTGGCGATCGCTGAGATTAATATGATTCTCTGTTTGCAGTTTATCGGCGATGATCTCAAGTAGTGGAGTGATACCAATTACTGGTTTATATTTATGATTTTCTGGACTAGCTAAAAACTCGGATATATGGTCAAATGCCACAGGTGGCGGGCCATAATAAACTACCCCTTGACCTAGGGAAATTGTCCCGGGATGATTGTTAATTAGTTTTCCAATAATCGGAATAATTGGGGATTGGACTGATTGCATTCGGGAATAATCTAGGTTCATAATCTTAACAATGGTATGAAAATTAGATCTATGAAAAATCGCCGCCAATTTATAAGTGAGTTAGGTTTGACACTTTTAGCAACAGGATTTCCGGTATTAGCATCTTCTCCTAATCCTATTAAACCACCCCGTTTGCGGGTTGGGGATACAGTGGGAATAATTGCGCCTTCTGGATGGATTACCACACAGGAGTTAAAATTTCTAACTTTGCAATTAATGCAACAAGGACTTAATCCGAAAGCCGCACCTCACCTGATGGATAAATATGGTTATTTAGCCGGATTAGATCGAGACCGCGCCGCCGATGTTAATACCATGTTTGCTGATCCGAATATTCGGGGAATTATTACCGCCGCTGGTGGCTGGGGGGCTGCCCGTATTTTACCCTTATTAGATTATAACATAATCCGCAACAATCCCAAGGTGATTATTGGTTATAGTGATATCACATCATTATTATTGGCGATATATTCCCAGTGCAATTTTATCACATTTCACGGATTATTAGGCACTTCCCATTGGCGGAGTTTTTCGGTTAGTTACTTAAAGCGAGTTTTGTTTACGGGGGAAGCTGTTACGTTTGAAAATCCTGGGAATATTCAGGTAGAAACTATTACCAGCGGTAGCGCCAGGGGTCAACTGGTGGGGGGTAATTTATCAGTTTTAGCGGGGTTGGTGGGTTCGGAATATCTACCGAATTGGTCGGGAAAAATTCTATTTATTGAGGATATTAACGAGGATGTTTACCGGGTCGATCGCCTATTGACCCAATTAAAACTCGCCGGAATTTTAGATAAATTATCGGGGTTTATTTTCGGACAATGTAGCCGTTGTTCACCGGGGAGGGAAGGGGAATCATCTTTTAGCTTATGGGAAGTGTTAGTAGATCATATTCAACCCCTAGGAATACCCGCCTGGTATGGTTCAGCCATAGGTCATATTCGCGACCAATTTACGATAGCCATAGGTGCTATGGTAGAAATTAATAGCGATCGCGGAACTATCCAAATGCTAGAAGCCGCAGTTAGCTAAGTTAATTCAACCATTCTCCCTTAGCGATCGCCACCACTTTTCCCCCCACCATGACATCAATTTCATCCCCAACTTTTTGGGCTTTTAAAAATAGTAAAGAAGGGCGATTAATCTCATAACCCTGTTCCACACGCACATTAATCTCATCCCTATTATAATAGGAATTATGCACCAAATAACCTGCCAGACAAGAATTAGCGCTTCCCGTGGCTGGGTCTTCGGCAATTCCTAAAGCCGGGGCGAACATCCTAGCGCTGATATCATTTTCCATGTCATATGGTTCAGGACAAAAAACAAAAATCTCCTTAGCATTAGTGTTTTTAATAAACTCACCATAATGGTCTAAATTAACCTTAGCCTGTTTTAAAGCCCTTTGATTTTTGAGAGGGACGATTAAAAAAGGAATCCCCGTTGACACTTCTTGAATGGGAAAGTTATCGTCAAAATCCGCCATTTCCAAACCCAAAACCGGGGCGACATCTGCCGGATTTAAACAATTATAAAAAACGGGATTACTGGGGCGCATCCATAACAACTCTTGGTCAGTGTTACCATTACTCCAAGTCACCGGAATTTGACCGACTCCCAAATTCAATACCACCTGATCAACAGGTTTTTTAATCATTTCCCGTTGAATAATATAAGCAGTTCCCAGGGTAGGATGACCCGCAAAAGGCAATTCTTTAGAAGGGGTAAAAATCCGGACATCATAGCCACCATCAACCATTCCCTCGGAACGGATAAAAGTAGTTTCTGAATAATTAATTTCCTGGGCAATTTCTAACATTTCCTCATCGGACAGAGAGGAAACACCCTCACCGAAGAAAACAGCGAGTTGATTTCCGGCATATTTAGCTTCTGCAAAAACATCAACGATGTAGAAATTCATAAAAACTAACTCTCAGAAGTTTTCAGACAGCTAATGGCTTCCAATAACCCCCGCGCCTTATTGAGGGTTTCCTCATATTCCTTTTCCGGTTGGGAGTCAGCCACAAGTCCAGCCCCCGCTTGTACAGAAACTTGATTGATACCATCTTCCCCCTGACGGACAATCATAGTGCGGATCGTAATAGCCGTGTTTAGTTGTCCCTCAAAATCATAATAGCCATAAACGCCGGAATATGGACCTCGGCGGCTAGGTTCCAACTCATTAATAATTTCCATAGCCCGAATTTTCGGCGCACCGCTAACAGTCCCAGCGGGAAAACAGGCTTTTAATAAATCCCAAGCAGTTTTATCATCTGCTAAGTCTCCCACCACATTACTAACAATGTGCATAACATGGGAATAGCGTTCGACGACCATCAACTGATCAACCATTACGGTTCCATTTTGGCAGACGCGCCCTAAATCATTACGTCCGAGGTCTACTAGCATAACGTGCTCGGCGATTTCTTTGGGGTCCTGTAGCAAATCTTGCTCTAGGTGTTGATCCTCCTGGGAGTTTTTACCACGGCGGCGGGTTCCAGCAATGGGGCGAACGGTGGCGCGCGCCTTTCCGTCAATGTTTTTTTCGGCTTTGACCATCACTTCCGGGCTAGATCCAATCATCTGCCAATCCCCAAAGTTAAAATAAGCCATATAGGGGGAAGGATTGATTAAACGCAGGGATCTATACAAGGAGAAAGGATCGCCTTGGTATTGTGCCGCCAGGCGTTGGGAAATGACGACCTGAAAGATATCTCCCGCCCTAATATACTCCTTCGCCCGGTCAACAGCAGCACAAAACTGGTCGCGGGAGAAATTGCTGCTGTATTGGCGTGATGTTTCGGTATCATCAGATTTATTGCTATCGGGGGGAGTCCATTGTAATAGGGTACTCTGACGAGATAGGGGAGATCTCAGTTTATCTACCAATTGAGTAACGCGATCGCAAGCCTGTTGATAGGCTGTTTCTGGGTCTGTTTCCCGCAGGTCAGCATAAGATATAGCCCAAACCTTGCGCTTCACCTGGTCAAAAATTAGTAAACTATCAAGCTGCATCCATAGGCCATCGGGTAAATCATCGTCTGTAAGGGGATAAATGGGGACTCGTGGTTCAATCCAGTTGATTAATTCATAACCCCAAAACCCGAACAGTCCCCCAATTCCCGGCGGTAGTTCTGGCAATTTGACAGGTTGATAAGGTTTAAGACAGTCAGCTAATACTTTGAATGGATCGCCTTGAAAATCTTGTTGTTGACCGTCCCTAAATTTTTGAATCATGCGATCGCCACGGGCTGATAAAGTCCACAGAGGATCACAACCCAGAAAGCTGTAACGCCCAATTTTCTCCCCACCTTCGACTGACTCCAACAGGAAGCTGTAAGGTTGACCTGCACAAACCCGATACCACGCCGAAACTGGTGTATCCAAGTCCGCCACCCACTCCTGATAGACAGGAATGAAGTTACCCCTAGCCTGTAGTTGGCAGAATTGGGAGAAATCTGGAAAAATCATCGTTGTAATTTTTGGGAAAATTGGTAGCTGAATTTAATGCTACCGTGTATCAAAAATAACAGAAAATGCTGGTTTTTGGTGAACAATCAGGAACCAGCAAACCTGATCTTATAGGGAGTTTACCTGTAGTGTAGGGGTGGGTTCTACAAATGGCCTTATTCAGAATGAAAAGTCCGGTGAACCCCCCCTACCCATAGACCCCTAAGACTCGTAGGTGGCTTTACCGCTGAATTTGACACTAGCTGGGTTGGGGTTGTCACCAATCTTGCGATCGATTTTTCCGTTAAACTCCCGACCTTCGTTAACTTTCTCAGGGAAAACGCCATCTTTGGGGTGGAGATATTCCATTTCGCCATTGGGGAAAATCCGATAGATTTTGAAATCCTCGATTTTCGGCTTGAATTTAGTCCGCAGTTGGGTTCCCAAGGCGAGACACTGCTCTTTGCGAGCCAGATAGAGCAAGTTTTCTCCCTCGTTCATAATAGCTGCGCCACCTGTGGGCATTTCAAACACCTGTTCTTTGGTGCTGGTCCAGGTAATGGCATATTTCTCCTCAACTTGGGCTTTGGTGAGAAGACCACCTGTGCTACCACCGAATTTGGGAGCTTTTCCTGTCAGTGTTTCTACCATAGAAAATTATCTCAAAGGTTTTTACGGCATCCTATCACTGATAATACCTTGTCAGTAGCGATCGTAAAGATCCGTTACACAGATATCCACAGCAGCCATAAAAACAGCCAAACCTTGGCCCAACCCCTCGCAGGCGATCGCTCGCACAGGTAGGGATTAGCGCCAGGGCTGGTCATGATTGAGCCTGAGCAAAACCGGAGAGGGTGGGATTCTAAGTCGTCAGGATAGCTATAACCCCTATTTTACCGCCACTCTAATGCACTCAATAGCGATCGCACATTTAGGAGTTAGTGCAAAATGAGTGTAAGTACAAACAGTACACATAGTGGTACATATCAAGGCTTTCAAGACATTCTTGAGTTTTTTAACCTATCCCGCAAACAATGTCCCAAGGGTGTCAGGATTAAGCGTAACCGGGGGACGATTCAGCTAGATATTACCACTGACCCGGAAACCGGGGGACGTAAGCAACGGGGATGTAATTGTCAGTTCACTTCTGAGGGTATCCGTAAGGCTGTTGACAAAGCCTGGTTAGTTCATAAATCCCTTGACGGACAATTCCAGTCAGTATCTGAATGGCTGGACTGGTACAAGGCTACTATCCTTGATGAAAACAAAACCCCCCTAGAGAATGACTTAATCACTTATCGTCAAGTGTTTAAAGAAATGGAGGATGATTATTTTAATGGCGTACACAAAAACACCAAGCGAAAACGTTCCCGCGATATATCTAGCGATAAAAGTTCATTTAAACGATGTTTCCTTGATGTATTTAACAAAGTTACAGATTGGGATACTTACGTTAGCTGGGAGGGTATCAAAGAGGCATTGTATAGCCCACTACAGGATGACAGCAACCCGGTAGGCAGTAAAACCTTTAAAGACAGATACTATCGGTTAAAACAAGTAGCGGAACGTGCTGGATGCAAGAAAGCACTGGACAAGCTAGACAAGATTAATCCCGCTCAAACAGTATTTACCAAATCCCAAAGTATAGACTTGGACACCTTACTAAGTTTGCTAAATAAGGAACGCAACACTGATTATCGTTCTGTCATGGAAAATCAGGCACGTGATGGTTGGTGTTGGGTGTCGGCAATGTGCGCTTTATACGGGTTGAGACCATCAGAGATAGCAGCGGTCCAAAACCTAAACAAGGCAGTCAAGATTGACGGCATCACTTTCCCAGCCATATCTGACCCTAACAACCTTGAGTTAGTGCTGGTTATTGGTGAGTTTACTTACTTTGGTAGTAGCACCAAAACAGGTCAACGGTTAGCAGTCCCGATGTCAAAAGACAAAACTTTGATTAACCGCCTAGGGATTCATAACGTCTGTTTACCTATCACAAACTCTAAAGAACCCGGCAAATTTAATGATAATCATCGGTCTTGGCTTAAGCGTCATAATTGGGGAATTACTCAAACCTATGCTTTCCGACATCTAGCCAACCAACTGGGAGAGATGAACGGGATACCACAGGAAATCAGGGCGCGTTCGTTTGCTCACAGTGTTGCGGTCAATGACAGCAAGTACAAAAAACGTCGCAACCTTGCCACAGAGTTAGGTATCCTGACACGACATCACAAACAGCCATTGCCGCTAGAAATGGCAAAGCAAACATTACTCAATCATGGTATTGACCCAGAATCCCCAGAAATGAAAGCAGGCCTTAGACTAATCTATCAATTAGACGATTAATTCCCTAATAAACCCACAATACAACACCCTCTAGGCTAAATACCTAGGGGGTTTCATTTGACACTAACTCCTAAATGTGCGATCGGCATTGAGTGCATTAGAGTGACGGTAGAATAGGGGTTATAGCTATCCTGACGACTTAGAATCCCACCCTCTCCGGTTTTGCTATCACCCTACCCTAACGGCGATTGTCGGGAAACACTTAACCCGATAGTCGCATTACTACACTCTTAATACACTCTATCTAGTCTTAACATACGGGACAATTAGCGCATATCCCTTAGCAACAAAGCTTAATTATTGACGGGTTAATCAATAAGCACAACTTAATTAATCTGTCAAATATCTATATCACCACCCCAACCAAACAAGCGATAGGTTAACTCCCTTACGATACCCGTCAAGGGTATCCCTATCGGTTCGTACCTCACCCTTGACTGCTATCGTATCGGTCGTTTCCCCAATAGTGTTTGTTCCGGTTAGGGTGGAGGATTGTTTCTCAAAATCAACCACTACAGCAGTAAAGGATAATTCCCCAATCTATCAATGTACAAAGATAGTCGAGCTATTTTTCGTGGACTAGACCTATAGGTAAACCTATGAGCGATCGCTGTAGTGATTGTCTATGGGGTCAAATCTATGTTGGCAATCATCACGTGCAACAACCATTACCCACATAATCAGTTCACCCCCAAAATCTTAGCTATCTATTGTAGGTAAAATAGTTATGGGTATTATGTGGACACGATAGGGTGAGCATTCATATACTCTCGCTTTCATAGTGAATTATCATAATGAAAACCCAAAAATACATAGACACCCCCTACAGTCAGAAACCATAGGGGGCCATTTTAGGGTATTGGGTTATGGGTTAGGCGTTAGGGTTTTCGCCAATCATCAGCATTAGGGGTATCTTTACGGTTAGGGTTCTGATGATTGTTACTCGATTTACAAACGATTCTATCAAAGGAACTTTTCATAAAATCAAGTAAAATACGCAACAATTCACTGTTATAGTCAAGTTTTGACTCGATAACCTTATCCTCTTTAAGTATCGCATAAGTCGAAAATATAACTATAACTACTATTAAAGCTAATTCAATAATTACTATATTCATTGTGTTAATATCCAAAAATAAAGAGTGAACCATTTTATCCGTTCTAACGGGTCAAATACCGCATAAAAACTGCTATATGGGGGTGATTCGATTATTTGATATTCATTGAGCCAAATAGTCTCACGTTTAACCATCATATTCTGTTTAACATCATTGTATGCGTAAAATTTTAACCATCCCGCCATTTTCCAATAAACAGGGACTTGGTCTGCATTAAATAATATTCTAACAAATTTACTGCCAGATATATCATCGGGCAATCGTTTACTCCCGTGTGGGGTATCATCCTCTTTGATAAAATATTGGTTGTCAGTTAAAAACCATTTATTCTCTGATATATCGTAGTTGTTAGGCATATTATTAAGTTATCCAGTGAGTAGGTCTAATAGTTTGAAGACCAGACTCTGTTGCATGAGTTAATCCATCAACATCTATTGACAATGGATTCCAGGAAAAATAAATATTGATATCATCCTCACACGATAATAAATCCCAACTTACACCGTTATAACCACTATCTGTAAAGTGAGTTACTAGATATATTTCGTTGTTAGCTTGAGACATATAACAGCGTAATCCTGCTACAGATGGACTAAATGTATGAGCTTGATGATGTGTAGAGAAACTAACCCACATATAACCAGTGGCTAATACTCTCAATACTCCGGACAGATTTAGGGTGAAAGAGAACCGTAGGATAGGAGTTCTGAGTATTTGGGATGGGATTTAATTAAAGTCGGGTCTAAGTCCAACATATCGATAAATAGGTCAAAAAGATGCTCATTGAGAGCCAAGCGTTTGAGCGAGGTGATGGAAAAACTCAAAGGTTCAGCATCAGTGTGGGTCGATTGGGTCGATTGTAAGGTGGCTTTGGCTAAATTGAGAGCCATGAGACTGGCATTAACATGGGAATCGAGGGCTTCAGCCGAGCGAGCCTGGCAATCAGAGAACCCCAGAAACTGACGAGCATCACGAAAAATAAACTCAATTTGGAAACGAGCGGTGTAACAACGATAGAGATGGAGAGGGTCAATGGTGACATCGGTGGAAAACAAAACCACGTAACTGCATCGTCCATCCTGTTCTTTGAGCAAATAAGCCAAACGAACTGGCCGTCGAAAGTTCACTGACCAGACCACCGCTGTATACAGAGAAACTCCTTCGTCTAAAGTGGTGACGAAAGTTAAACGACTCGGGTCAGTCAAATCGACCTTACCGTCATAGCGACGGGGGCGACCTCGTCCCGTATGAGGACCGTCATAGAGAAACTTAAGATTGGCATCGCTACGCAAGCGACCGATGGCCTCGAAGCCTAAGCTCACCACCCCATTGACCCATTTGGACTTGCTGTAAAAGCCATCAGCCACTATATAACGAATCCAGTCAGGGAAAAAGATTGTGCAGTAAGCCAGATGCCCGAGGTAGAAATTCAAGCGGCCCCTCGAAGCCACTTGGTCCTCGGTTGGGGTCTTCTGAGTTCTCAAGTCCGCTTCCGTTTGTTGGGCCGACAAGGTATAGCCCGTCTTCTGCTGCAAGTCGATAATAGCCACGACCGACCATTCGAGTCCTTTTTCGGCTCGTTGAGCTTTGCTGTTGTCAAACCAATCCAAGCCATAGGTGTGACGACCACTTTTCTCGTTGAAGGTGCAATCGACTACTACTATCTGTTCGCTGTCGTCGGGTCGTAGCTGTTCGATTAAGCGGCGGTTGAGACTTTCAAGTCCCAGACCCGTCTCGAAGTGTCGTCGATAGGTCCGCTCGTCGAGACGGCTGTAGCGGCTGAGATTTGTATAGTTGACTCGACCACAAACGACAAAGAGAGTGGTCATCAGGGTCATCAGAAATTTCTGCTGGGGTTTACTAAATGGGTCGCTGTTTCCAGCAGACCCGCTACAATGCTCTTTAGGCTATCCATCTGTGCGGCTTTGTTAGATTTACCACCTGCACTTTAGACGATGGATAGCTTTTCTCCAACTCGGCCAGCCAACACCGCCGCTCTCTGGTGTCTCTCTCAACGACGTCAGCTCACACCCTCGGCAACTCCCTTTCTTTTCCCAACTCGACTTGTTGCACGAGACGGCACATCCCTGGCATCCTTTGCCTGATATAGGTGACAGGCGTTTGTCTTGCCGACTCAACTCGATAATGCCCAAAAAACTGTCCGGAGTATTGACCAAAAGAGCGATACAAAAAAGAAAACAAGACACAATTAATGACAGATTATCCATTGATGTAATCGCTACGCATTCAATGATATACAAAACATCGATAGATAGTTCAATTAAAGTATTTAATCACTACTGGGAATTGGTAGAAGAAAAAATATTTACAGTATCTAGCGGTACAGAACAATTCTTAGATAGTTTTATTGCTCAAAGTATTGAGAGTAAAACTAAACAAAATGAGCAAGCGATAAAAGCAGGCTGTCCCGAATTAATCGAACCGGTAACAGATATTGACCCCAAGACGCTGAAGATAGCCATAGAAACCGCTAAAAATGATGGTTACTTAGATTCACGGGTTACTGTAAATGAATTAACCAATCTGATGAAAAATAGAGGCTATAACATGATTAATGTTAACGGTAAAAATGTATGGAAACAAATTGTTTGATTTCCAATTAGTTTATTAACCTAGGAGAACAAAAATGATGAAAGATATCACAAATCAGATGTTTGTAAAGTTTAAAACTATGGTAGATAGTTTAGTTTACAACAGCAACAAGGAGGAAGGCTTGGCAACGTTAAAATCAATTTTAGACGATTGTGAAACAGAATTAGCTGCTACAGAACTCAAAAGGCAATTACTGATTAAACAATTGAATTACACAAAACACCTGATGGATAAAGTCCAGTAAATACCCGTCCGCAATGACGCTAAACTACGACAAAAACGACTGTATGGAGTTTTAATTATGAATGAATAACAAGCAAAAATGATGGTTATTGCGGAATTAGCGCGCGATATTTATATCCAGTTAATGTCACGGGATATTCCCTACAGCAACCAAGATACCAGAATTAAGTTAGCCGAGGTTGCGCACAATGCCGCTATTGACTTTATGACGGTACATCAACAATGGATATCATCCCACGATGCAATCATTCAACCAGCACCATTTATACCCAACTTTAATAGCAATGGATACAGTAGTGATATTTTTATGGGAGGCGAATTCAATGCCTAGATTGTTACCTGTAGTCAATTTACACGCCGGCGTTTTTAGCAACTACCTACAAGGACCTATTGGAACTTGTATAGAGTTAGACACTCCAGAATGGTTTGAATACCTGAGAAAAAACAAATCATTTTCGCTTGAGTTGAATGGTAAACGGTTTACAGCATGCAAGAAAACATCAATCAATGGTTTTGCGTACTGGAATCTGAAAGGTTGGGACGGTACGGTTAACCATCACATCTATATCGGAAAATCTGACCAAATGACAAACGAAAAAATCCAACAGGTTGCTATGGCTATGTTTTATCGGTGCAACCCCGATAGCAATCGAAAACCCTAGTAGCCTACCTAGCACCTAACCCATAACCCTAAAATGGCCCCCTATGGTTTCTGACTGTAGGGGTGTCTGCATATTTTTGGGAACTCATAATGAGAACTCATAATGAGAGTGAGAATATATGAATGCCTACCCTATCATGTCCAGATAATACCCATAACTAAGCTACCCCTAGCAGATGGTTTTATCTACAACCTACGGCTAAGGTTTTTGGGTAAGGTGATTATGTTGGTATCGACTCTCATCACGGCAATCGTCATCAATTAGAAAATGGTTTAGGGGTATCGGGTTAGTTCCGGCAGGAGATGATTCAGGTTTTGCGATCGCACTCCCAAGAATCCCCTCAGTAACAATCATGGCTTGGTCCCATAGACAATCACTACGGCGATCGCTCATAGGTTTACCTATAGGTCTAGTCCACGAAAAATAGCTCGACTATCTTTGTACATTGATAGATTGGGGAATTATCCTTTACTGCTGTAGTGGTTGATTTTGAGAAACAATCCTCCACCCTAACCGGAACAAACACTATTGGGGAAACGACCGATACGATAGCAGTCAAGGGTGAGGTACGAACCGATAGGGATACCCTTGACGGGTATCGTAAGGGAGTTAACCTATCGCTTGTTTGGTTGGGGTGGTGATATAGATATTTGACAGATTAATTAAGTTGTGCTTATTGATTAACCCGTCAATAATTAAGCTTTGTTGCTAAGGGATATGCACTAATTGTCCCGTGTGTTAAGACTAAGTGGAGTGTATTAAGAGTGTAGTAATGCGACTATCGGGTTGAGTGTTTCCCGATAATCGCCGTTAGGGTAGGGTGATAGCAAAACCGGAGAGGGTGGGATTCGAACCCACGAGGAGCTTGCACCCCTAACGAATTTCGAGTCCGTCGCAATCGACCATCTCTGCCACCTCTCCAGGCATTTCCAAGCCCATTAATCATTATAGCATTTCCTGGGAAAATTTCAACAAAAAAGCTGTAGGTGTTGGTTGGCCCACAGACACAGAAAAGCACCCCACTCTAATGCTGCGAACTGGTTTTACTCCATTTTAGAGATCGGGGGTTACTTCTGCTGATTTTCTAATTGCATAGGGATTCGGGATCAACTCCCCCCTGATACTCGCAGGTAAAACCATTTTCACACCAGGAAGCCATATCGACTTCTGGAAGGTGAACAACATCAGAACAACTCGGTTGCCAGATCTGGCTAAAAAAAGCCCAAAGTATGGCTCTGCTGAGGTCTAATATGGTTTTGATGAGAGATTCTGTGTTCCCGGGTATCCCGGATTCTTCTACTAATTCCATTTCTGGCCAAATCCCATGGGATCCTAACATGATTCTAGCCATCCATTGAGCCCTGGGAAGATGGGTATCTGAGGTGAGGATTTTTACATGGCGCGCACCCCACTGGGTGAGTAAGGGTTGACTAAACATATAATTGCCGAAGGTGGAGTTGGCACATTTTTCTAACCAAACTCCTTGGCTGGGGGCTTTGTTGCGTTCAAATAGCTTGACAATGCAGGGATCGTCGGAACCTTTAGAAATGATAATGGGGATTTGTGGATATTCTGTGGCTAGTTGGGAAACATAGATTTCTCGGCGAATACTTCCCCCCAATACTAAGAAGGTATCAACGGGTTCTCTAGCGGACGATCGCATTATTAATAGGTGATTGACCAGTCCTAGACTCATGAACAACATTAAGGCGATCGCTGCTATGCTCACAAGCCTCAAAAGGCGGCGATCGCCTTGTCTAATCAACCTGGGGGTGTTCTGAGGCTTCCTCATCTAAGGCTTCCCAAATCCTACTGCTATAATGTCAAATTGTGGAGACTTCCGCAGGCTGATACGCAATAAATATAACATGAGCATACCCCCAATTTGGCAACCATTTTTTTTCCTAGGTTCCCTGACTGTCACGGTGACTGTCTCTACGATGGCTGCTGCTGAATCTCCTAGTTACCAACAACAACCCAGGAATGCTTATCCTCAAGAGTTTGTCAGCAATTATGTGAGCAATTGTCGTGAGCGATCGCAGAGGTCAGGGCTAACTCCCCAACAGGCGCAAACTATCTGTCAGTGTACCATTTTTGAGTATCAAGATCGATTTTCGATTGAGGAGTTTGTTGGTATCGTACAGCAACTTCAGGAAACTGGACAAGCCCCAGATGAATTGGTGGATGTAGCCTTAACCTGTAGTGCGAAACTGGAAAATAATTAACCCGATGATGGTAAAGGCGCTATGATTAGTCATAGCGCCCTGAAACCGTCATAAGAAGTCGAAATAACTCGCGTCAATATCCAGAAAGAAATTATCTTGAATAACGGCCAACAGTTGCCGAGTACCATCTAGGGTGGTCTGAATAATTGCCGTCCCTTGTGGTAGACTAACATTGGTAGCAACAGATAAATCCAGGGATGGAACTAATTCATGATTGGCTCTGAGTCCCCGTAACATCACCGTATCTTTTTCTGGGTCAAAATCACCGATGAGGGTGTAACCTCTTCCGGCGCGACTTATCCCCACTAGGGTATCATTTCCGGTGTCACCAAATAACAGGTCATTACCACTACCGCCCACTAGGTAATCGTCTCCCTGACCCCCATAGATGGTATCATTGCCGCCGTCACCATAAATTGTATCATTGCCCTGGTTGCCAAATAACAGGTCGTCATCTGCGCCACCGTAAATGATATCATCACCGATATCGCCGAATATGGTATCTCTACCTTCAGCCCCTGATAAGATATCATTACCCTGACCGCCATAAATCAGGTCATCTCCCCCTTGACCATCTATGAAATCATCACCCATAAATGCGTAAATGGTATCATTTCCGCCGCGACCTAGGATGACATCATTCTGATTGGTTCCAAATAACTCGTCGTCGTCGTTAGTACCAATTTGAGTAGTGGGTGGACTCAGGGGAGGCAATTGGTTAAAATGATTCTGAAGTAGGAAAACATTATTACCAGGACCACCAAATAAGGTATCTATCTCATCCGTAGATACACGGGGAGGTATAGGTATTACCGGGGTTTCCGGGGTTTCCGGGGTTTCCGGGGTTTCGGTATTGGTTAGATTTTGAATTAGGTCTTCCATGGGTATAAAAAATAAACAACAACTCGGACTTGCACTGTGTTTTCTGCTACCTTCATTTTACATCAGGAAATTTGGCAAAAAATCCGATATTTGCGTCTGTATTGTCATTTACTTGTATGACATGAACCTTCTAGCGATTAGTTAAGAAAATCTAAAATAATCTGCCTCCAAATCCAAGCCGAAAACGTCCTTAACTACTGCAATCAACTCAAAATCTCCTTGGCGATTTTGACGGACAATTGCTGTCCCGGGGGGTAATTGTTCCGGAGAAGGTTCGAGTCGAAAAGTTCCTCGGAAGCCAGTTAATTGGATGATATCCTCATCAATATCAAAGTCATCAATTAATGTATAACCAGGAACTCGACCGCTAATACCCATTAAGGTATCATCCCCCTTATCACCCAATAACAGGTCGCTACCTGTTCCACCTACGAGAGAGTCATTACCTTGCCCGCCGTAAATGGTATCATCATCCTGGTCTCCATAGATGGTGTCATTCTCTTCATTTCCATATAAGATATCTCTCCCTGGACCACCATAGAGGACATCACTACCCCTTTCGCCAAATAGGGTATCATCTCCTGGATTACCAATGAGGATATCATTACCTTGACCGCCGAAAATGAGATCATCTCCCCCTTGTCCGTCTAGGAAGTCATCTTCACCGAAACCTAGAATTGTGTCATTTCCACCCCGGGCGAGAATGACATCATTACCATCAGAGCCCTCTAAACTATCATTATTGGGTGTACCAAATTGACTGACAGCGGGACTTAGGGGGGCGAATTGGTCGCCGTGATTTCGCAGTAAAAATACATCGGACCCTTCACCACCAATGAGGGTATCGACTTCTAGGGGTTCAGGAATGATGGCCACTGGTACATCAAGGTTAGTCAGGGCGATCGCACGGCTAATTTCATGATAACTCAGATCGAGGCTACTACTGACTAAATTAATAGTATAGGGGCGATCGCCATCTGGTTCTTGGTCAGGTTGTCCGGTAACGACCACAGTTTGGGCTGTATCCCAATTATCAGGGGTAAAGATAAGTTCTGTGGGGCTAGGAATACCCTCGGTGGGGTCAGAGGTTTCTACTGCAATAATCACATCATCTGTGGGGGCATTTTCCAAGAAGACAATCAGTTCAACAGTAGACCCACTTTCCCTAGTGACCAAGGGGGAACCCGGGGCAAAATTCACCACTAAATCTGCTTGAGAACTAACTGTTACTAGAAACTCATCACTGGTGGTATCTTCTCCATCAGAAACTGTGATAGTAATAAGTGCTTCGCCGCTTTGGTCGGGGGCGGGAATAATCAGCAGATTGCGATTTTCCGCTTCTCCTGACAGGATAATTCCTTCTAGGGGAATTAAGTCAGGATTATCGGAACTAGCAGTAACGACTAATTCCGTGGCGGGAGTTTCCACATCTTCCACACTAAATGCGATCGTGGGGGCGGGGATATTTTGGAATAGGGTTTGATCAGAAATCTCCGAAATAGTTGGCGGGTTATTCGGGGGGATTTCATCATCAATAATAATGAGTTGGGCGGTATTTTGACGACCAAAAAATACATCTCCATCAGGAGAGTCTAAAATCAGATCGACGATTTCATCATCTTCTAAAATATCATCATCAACAATAGGGATAGTGAAGGTTTGCACCAGTTGACCATCAGCAAATTCTACGAGAATGGGGGAATTATTGATATAGTCATCGGGGGAAGTAGCGGTATTGTCAGCGAGGTTAACATTAGCCCTGATAACTCCTTGGCTACCGCCACTACGAATGAGGGTAATAACGGCGTTAGGAGTGGCTTCGCCGACCTCAAATTTAGCCTCAGCAAATTGAATAGTACCCACGGGGTTATCGTTATCTTCAATAACTAAAATCGCGGTGCTTTGTTGGCCAATAACTGCCCCGCCCGTGGGATTATCTAGGAGTAAGTTAACGGTTTCATCGTTTTCTATTATATCATCATCAACAATGGGAATATTAACCGTTTGGCTAAGTTGACCATCAGCAAATTCTATGGTAACTGGGGATATATTTTGATAATCTTCTGGGGCGGTAGCTGTGCCGTCAGTAATAATAAGTTCGGCGCTAACTTCCCCTAAATCTCCTTCACTACGACTAATGGTAATTGTGGCGAATGGTACACCTTCAACAACGTTATATTCCGCCTGTTCAAAGGCTAAAGTTCCGGGGGGATTATCGTTATCTTCAATGGTGACAGTAGCTGTGCGTCTTTGACCTAAGCGGGTTCCTTGACTAGGATTTAATAGGGAGACGGTAAAGGTTTCCGGGTCTTCTCGGATGTCATCATCAATAATGGGAATTCTGACAATTTGGCGAGTTTGACCGTCAGTAAATCGCAAGGTGCGGGGGGAGATATTAGTATAATCCTGGGGGGCTTTGGCTGTACCATCTCTAATTAGTAAATCGGTGCTAATTTCCCCGGCGCTACCATTAACCCTAACCACGGTGATTTCGACATTAGGGCTGCCTTCGGTGACGGTATATTCGACTTGTTCAAATTCTAAATTTCCGGGAGGATCATCATTATCAAAAATGGTGACTATAGCGCGTCTGGTTTCTCCATAACTCGCGCCGCCGCTAATACTATCGAGGAACAAATTAAAGGTTTCGGTTTCCTCAAATATATCATCGTCAACAATGGGAATACTGACGGTGCGCCGGGTTTGACCATCGGCAAATTCCAACTCAATGGGGGTATTATTAATAAAGTCTTGGGGGGCGGTAGCAGTGCCATTAGCTGCTAAAAATACGACACTAACAGCCCCGGCGCTACCATCTCGCCGTAAGACGGTGGCGGTGACGCTAGGGGTTCCCTCAGTGACGGTATATTCGACTGCATCAAAGGTAATTAGTCCGGCGGTGTTATCATCGTCTTCGATAATTAAGGTGGCGTTAGACCGCCCCAATCTTGCGCCTCCGGTAGGATTTGATAGGCTAATATCAACGGTTTCTGTGGGTTCGGGAATATCATCATCGGTAATGGGAACCCTGACGGTTTGGCTAGTTTCGCCGTCAGCAAATTGAACGACTACGGGGGAAATATTAGTGTAATCTTCTGGGGATGTGGCTGTAGCGTCTCGCAGGTTGAGGGTGGCGCTAACACTTCCCTGGTCGCCTTCAATGCGGTTAATGGTAATTAGGGCGGCGGGGGTTCCTTCGGTGACACGAAATTCCCTTTGGCTAATTTCTAGGACTCCGGGGAGGACTTCGTTATCGATAATGGTGACGGTGGCTGTACCCTGGGAACCGACTAGGGCATTAATATTACCGCCTGCTAGACTATCTAGGACTAATTCAAAGGTTTCGTTTTCTTCGACAACTGTATCATCATTGATGGGAATGGTTAGGTTGACTCTGGTTTCCCCGGGTTGGAAAATGATGGTTTGGGGGGTGTTGTCAAAGTCTTGGATACCAGAGTTGGGGTTGAGGGGAGGTGTGGCCCCGGTGGCAGTGCCGTCCTGTAGGCGCAGGGTGATAACTGAGGCGGCGCTGATATCTCCTCCCCGGTCTAGGGTGATTTCTGCCCCCTCTGGGGTGCCGTCTTCGTTAACTCGATAGCTGGCGCGGGTGAAGTTAATTGTAGCAGGGGGTTGGGCGGCGCGCGCCCCAGAAAATTCGGAGGTGTCGCCCTGGGTATTAGTGGCGGTGGCGGTGACAAAATCTCCTATTCCTAGGGCTATGGGAAGGTTGAGAACAAAGCTGGTGTCGCCGTTGTCGTCGGTGGTGACAGGGGTTTCCCCGATTAAGTCGCGACCTTGGCGGGTGGCTTGGGTATTGGAGAAAAATTGCAGGGTAAAGGTACTATTGGGGGTACTGTTGAGGTTTCCGGTGATGGTGGTAGTGGTTTCGTCGGAAAAAGCGCCGGACAGGATGGGGAAGTTTTGCCGGCTATTGGCACCTGTATCGAGATCCTGGGGGTCGTTGACGGTGATGCCATCTCTACCTAAATCAATGCCGAGTCCACTGTTATTGATGATGGCATTATTGGTTATGGTGTTGCCAGTGCCTGTTTCTACGGCGATACCGTCGCGACGGTTAAAGGCTATGGTATTGTTGGCGATCGCATTATTATTGGCGTTGATCAAAATCCCCCACCGACCATTACCTAAATCTAAGTCGCCCCTAATGTCACTACCGATAATATTCCCTTGAATTTGGTTATCTGTGGCGTTAACCCCATCTATAACTATGCCACTGAAATTTTGACCGGAGATCAGGTTGGGGTTTTCGGGGCTGCCAATTATGTTATTGGCGCTATTGGAAATTGAGATACCAAAGCCATTACCTAGGGCGGTTGTGCCTAGGCTATCAATACCGATATAGTTACCGACAATGGTATTATTGCCCTCTTCGATTAATTCGATGCCAAATTGGGAAAAGCCGTTAATGGCTAGTCCGGTGATGGTGGTGTTTCCTCCTGTTACGGTTAAGCCACTAGCCGCCCCGGCTATACTGCCATCAAGTTGGATAATTGGGGTTCCCCTAAATCCTCCCTGGGTGGTACCGTCTATGATTACTGGGTTGGTAATGGGGGGAAGGGCTGACTCTGGGCTGATAGTATAGGTGTCTGTACCAAAGTCGAAACCTGGATCAAGGATGAATAGATCGAATACAATCTGGTTGGGTTCTGATTCTACGGCGGCGTTGGAGTCCAGAATCGCCTGACGCAGAGAACCTGGCCCTTGGTCGTCGCTATTGGTGACGGTGAATGTGGCAAATATACCAGGGTAGGTCTGTTGCAGTTGCGGGGAAAATGGGACCGATGATATGATCTCACCCAGATGATGGTCTAGGGTCCAGGTTCCTCCCTTCCTGGGGTTCCCTACGGCTTGGACTGAGGCGGCGATCGCTGCACCAGTTATTTCATGCAGTCGTTTGAGGAATTTTTGACCGTGGTTAGCCGCTATATGGCAGGTGTAAAGGCAAATCTGCCGGACTTTCCATTTATGGATCTGGGGGTAGCTGTCAATGGTGCTTAGGTTGAGATGGGTTTCTCCTAGGTTGATTTGACCCGGTAAGCCGTGGGCTACTAGGTGAAGGCTACAAATGGGGTGCGGCGCGCTTTCAATGGCTGCAGTGATTTGGTCGATGGGATGCCGATCATGATCTAGTATCAGGACATGGCTGCCGGGAATTATCCCGGCGGCTAGGCTTTGGTGGTTGTCAACATTGGGGTCGATGATGACTAGGCTGGTGGATGGACTAACTTTGATCATGATCGGTTGTGGCTGGTGATGATTTTTTCCCGATGAACACGGGAATTTCTGAGAATAGGCTACAGAACCTGATCGAATTATCTTCTACATTGACCGAAATTACAATAAGATTTTTTCACAAATTGGGGGGACATTTAACGGGCTGATTTTGATGGGTATCACCCTACGGACTAGGGGTGTGTGGGGATTTTTTCCATGTCTGTTTCAGGATATCTCCGAGATTCTCTGAGTAGGAAATACTTTGATATATCGCCGGGTTTTGCCTGAGTTTCTCCTGGAGGCGATCGCTATATTGTTCCCGGAATCTTCTATTATTTCCTAAAGCGATCGCTAGTTTTATATAGCCATGTTCATCCCGGGAAACCAGCTCCGCTAGTCCCAAATCTCTCAAGATAGCCGCGCTGGCGGTGTGGTGGGGAATGATGCTATCTTTGACCACTATTGGCAAGGGGACTTGGAGAGCATCATATATTGATATTATATCAGAAACTGGGTAGGAGTCAAGATATATATTGGCGATTTTTAGACAATTTCTGAAATCACTACGGCTGAGGGATGAATCTAGGTTTAACAGCAAAAGCCGACTGGGATCTATGGACAATTTACCCAGAATTTGACTGTAGTAATTTAACCAATTTTTTTGCAGGTAATTGGCTGCGGGATTGGTTAAAAATGGAGAGATTACCATCACCGAATTTTGCACTTCCGACAAAATTTCTCCCCAAGATTCGATTAATTCTGAGGTTATATTGACCAAAGAGACAGCCGATATAAAAACTGTTGAATTTTCAGATATTCCTAAATTATCGCGTTCTAAATTAAGGCGCGGAGAAGTTTCACCGATAGCAGGACTCCAGCAGTAACCGCAGCCGGGGATAGTCAATTGCTTGGATTTTTGGATATTTGGGGAGGTAATTAAATCACCAATAATCTGATAATCTATAGAGTGAAATTCGGTGAAAACCGGAGACAAGGAAAAATTTATTTGGATTCTGGCTAGTCGGTGTAAAGCCAATAAAACCAGGGGGGTTGTAGTATTCGTTAAAGTTCCACAAATTAACACCATATCCAAATCATCACCCCGAATTAGATTAACTTGATTTTCCAGGTTATCGGGAAGTTTAATAAAATCGTGGGTATGTTGTTTACAGTAACTCTCTAGGGGGTTTCCGGTTTCATTCAAACAGTACAATTTTATCTGAAACCCCGGGGGGAGATATTCATAGGTTGACAGACTCAGCAGAGTTTCTGGGGTGGGTTTCAGGTGAGAGATAATAATTCCCAACTTGATTAATTTTCGAGAGGTTTGATGAGGAAATTCCCAGGTTAAGCTGTGGTTTTGCAATTTCATCACCAGAGATAAAATTTCGACTCGCTGACGGTAGACCGTTTCTAGGTTTTCTTGGTGAGAGAGTATGGTTAAATCAGCGGAATTTGTAAATAAAATGGCTACAGTATTCCATAACTGAGATTTTGGATATTTGATAACTCGATGATGGATAAAGTTAATCAATTTTTGCAAATACTCACCATAACGTTTAATTCCCTGGGGTTGCGGAAAATATGCGGGAACTTTTAGCCAAAATTCTACTGTGTCTTGAATTAGCCAATGGGGAAGTAAGGACAATTCGGGAAATTGTGGTATTTCATCTCCCCAACAGTAGAGTTGAAAGCTAATCAAATATTGCAGATAATTGAGATTATCAAATCCTAACTGTAGCTGAGATTTAATGGTGGCGACAAAATCGATTTCTGGTTGAGTTAAAGGATGATATTTAAGGCTGGTGTTTAATAGCATTTTATGAGATTTACCTAAAAGTCCGTTATATTGCTTTTCCAGGACAGACAAGGGTGATTTTATCCAGGTTTCGGCGATGGTTTGGCGAACTTGTCGCAATTGGTCTAAAGCTAATTTATAGGGAGTTTCCTCTAGGGGGTGATATCTTTCGGTGAGGACAAAATAGGTAGCAATTGCTAACATTCGTAGATGCTGATTGAGATGATTAAAACTAGGGTCAAAAGCTAGTTTATGATAAAACTTTACTTGGTCAGATACTCCAGAATAGGCATTTTTTAGGGTTTGCTGTTGTAGGTGTAGGCGAAAATGGGATAGGGTTTGATTGACAAATCCTACCTTATATTTAGTGCAAATTCTTAGCCATAATTCTAGGTCAACCAGTTGGCGAAGTTGTGGGTCAAAACCTCCTACGGTATTAAAGACTTCTCGACGGATTAATACTACACTAGGTTCACCAATTTTGTTGAGGGGAATTTCGAGGATATTGGGGTCAGATAATAATTCTAATCCCCATTGTACAGATTCTAGTTTTGACCAAGATTTATGGAGGTTTTTACATCCTTGATAGATTTTTATTAAAGCGGGATGTTTTGCGTCTGACTCTGACAAGATTAAACTACGCTGAGAAAAGACTAAACCTATTTTTTCGTCGGTTTCGGCTAATTCTACTAACTTTTTAATGCAGTCTGATTCGATAATGTCATCTTGAAATAGGAATTTAATATACTTACCTTTGGCTTGGGATAGACAAAAGTTGCAATTTTGGGCGAGTCCTAAAGGTGACTGATGCTGAAATAAACTAATCTGGTAGGGAGACTGGCGGCGAAAGAGTTTGACTATGGTTAAACTGCGATCGCTTGAACTATCATCAGCTATAATAACTTCTAAATTTGGATAGGTTTGACCAGCTAGACTTTTGAGGGTAGCGGCTAGGTAAGTTTCACCGTTGTGGAGGGGAATACAAACGGTAACTAGGGGAGATTCTGGGGGGTCTGATAAGGAGGAAGTTTCGGATATATTGGCTGAGGTGAAATATGATTCTTGTAACAGTTGTTGATAAGCGGCGACCATTTCCTGAAAGCTGGTTAAGCCTTGGAGGACTAGGGGGGAGTTTTTGGCGAAATGCGATCGCATTTGGGGAGACCGCAACATGGAGGCAATAGCTATGGCTAACTCCTGAATATTTTCCGGCTGATAAAATAAGGCATTTATTCCTGATTTTAGTTGTTCTTTTATCCCAAATACAGGAGTAGAAATAATTGGAAGTTGATTAGCCATAGCTTCTAAAATTACCCGGGGGAAACTTTCAACGCGGGAAGTAAAAATCAACAGATCCGCCGCTTGGTAATATTTAGCCGTGTCGGGAGTTTCGGGGATCACTTTAATTCGCTGTCGCAAATGGTCAGGAAGACCCAATATAATACTATGAAGTTTATCACTATAGGGGCTAGGGCGATCGCCTACAATAAACACCTTAATCAGCTGTTGTAATTCTGGGGAGAGGTGAGATAAAGCTAGGGGTAAGTCTTGCTGTCCTTTGCGATCGCATACCGTCCCCAACAATAGCAATACTATATCTGTGGGAGAGACATCCATCTCCTGTCTGGCTGTTTCCCGCGTCCACTGTTTCGCCTCGGCTTCCCATTTTTGGCGATTAAAGCCATTATGAATTACCGTAAAATTATGAGATCCATTCAGGGATAAATACTGATTTCGAGAAGCATCAGAAACAAATACGACTCGATAGGGTAAGCCAAAACATTCGAGTCCCCGACGCGCGATTTCTGGTCCGAAACTATCCAACCATTCAGCATAATTTTGTTGAGGTTGACTCTCATGGATATTCCAAATACAAGGGATACCCATTTTGGCGGCGCAGTCTACCCAAAAAAAGTTATCAAGAGTATTGATATAAATCACATCAATAGGATACTTACTCACCTCGGACGCTAGTTTAGTAATAGCGTTGTGGTAATCATCCAACCGATAGACATTTTGGAGGGGATGACCCCCATAAACGGTAATAGGTATTTGATGATTTTGATATGCTTGTTTCAAGATACCATCAGTCAGACAAAAAGCCAGAGGTTTAATAGCATCTTTCTTGGCAAATTCCACCGCTAAATCAAACTGATGAAGTGGCGCACCCGTCAAGTCTAAAGCATTACTAACCATCAAAACTCGCAATTTTCGAGTTAATTTTCCCATCAAAAACCGACGAGGTTGGATAACAAACTGTTCATTATCTAAAGATAGATGGGGACTATAAAATCTATCAACTTGACTCCGATATTTTTCTCTAAATGTCGCGACTTCCTGGGGGTCATCTTCCCGACCACGAGATACACCTTCTCGGTGGATTAATTCCGCATCAGGACAATAGACAGACCGCCACCCAGCCACCCACAAACGATGACAATAATCAACATCATTATAAGCAACCCCAAATTCTGTATGATTAAACCCTCCCATATTCAAAAACAAATCCCTGGAGGTGAGTAAACAAGCCGCCGTAACTCCACTATAATTTTTAGGAGTATTCAAAGACCATAGATAACCAGAGGTTAACCGAGAAACCAGTTTAAAAGCGTGACCGACTAAACCATTATGTAAACCCCAAATAACCCCCCCATGTTGTATAGTTTGATTGGGAAAAATTAATTTGGCACCCACAGTCCCAACTTGGTTGATTTGGATATATCCCATCATCTGACTTAACCAATTAGGAGAAATTACGGCTGTGTCATTATTCAGGAATAAAATATAGTCGGTATCTACCAATTTTGCAGCCTCATTCATGAGGTATGCAAAGTTAAACCTTCCGTCGATATTTCCTAACCTAACTACCCGGTGGGGGAGTTGTCGCAAATATTCTAAAGTCCCTATATCATCGCTTTCATTATCAATAATCATCACCTGATAATTATGATAGCTGGTTTTGGCGAGAGACTCTAAACAGGTTTGTAGTAAATCCCGCTGATTTTTAGTGGGAATTATGATAGTTACGGGGGGACCTTCATCAGGAAATTTAATATTAAAAATACCACAATGGGATGTTATAGCCCAAGTTTGCTGATCAACTTTCCCGCTTATTTTCCGTCGATTTAAGGCTTCTTGAATGGCATTTTGTGCGGCGATAAAACTATGGGGTTTGGCGGAACCTGATGCAGCAGTCGAACCGGGAATAACCCGCCAATGGTATAGTATAAGGGGAATATGAGCAATATTTGTAGTAATTTCTGTGGCTCTTAATACCAAATCATAATCCTGAGAACCTTCAAAACCTTTCCGCATTCCGCCTAGGCGATCGCCTATTTTTTTTCGGATAGTTAATAAATGACCGAAATACATATAAGATAGTAATAATTCCGGCGACCAGTCCGGCTTAAATTGCGGAGAAAATCGTTGTCCTTCCTGGTCTATTTTGTCATCATCAGAATAGATAATATCGGTTTCTGGGTGTTCCGCAATATATAAGGCGACCTCCCCTAACGCATCAAGGGTTAATTCATCATCATGATCTAAAAATAGCAGAAAGTCTCCGGTTGCTTGTCGGATAGCAGTATTAGTCGCCTCGCTAATATTGCCGTTTTCTTCTCTAAAAATAACTTTGATTTTGGGGTGAGTCTGACTGATATTTTCTAAAAATTCCCTAACCCCTGGATGAGAACTTGCATCATCAGCTACACAAAGTTCCCAATGATGATAAACTTGGTTAATTACACTATATATTGCGGATTCTAAAAACCTAATTGGGGGATTATAAACTGGCATAATTACGGAAATCTTAGGTAATTTATCCCCCCAGATGTTTAATCTGGCTTGTAACTCTTTTTGGGCTTTATGATTCCATTGATTAACCCGTAACCAAGCCTGATATGGTGTTAATAAAGGAGGGGTATGGGGAGGAAGAAAGGCTAAATTATCCGATTTTTGCTGATTCTCAATTCTGGCGAGTCTAGTTGCTAAAATTTCCACTTGTGCTTGATATCTCTCTAACTCAATTTGGGTGTTATGTAACCTAGTATGAGTTAGGTTTAACTCTGTTTCTAACTGTTGATTTTGACTATGCTGTTGACGGACTTCTAACCAGTCAGACATTAGCCAAGTTTGGGAATTAGCAAACCTAGGAATAGACCCCCAAGATAAATTAGGTTCAGCGTTTAAAGGGGTCGCCTTGCTGTCGAGGGTTAAATAGATATCAATAGCTTCAGGATAGAATTTTTTGATAATACTTGGACGGAAACTTTCCGAAATATCAGTTTTTAATAATTCGGGTTCAAATATATTCCCAGTTATGGGATTAAAATTAAGGTTAAATTTATGGTTAATGGCTGAGATGACAGTTTGGGGAAACTGAGTAACTTGGTGAAGGTGAATAATTAGAGAATGGTCAGGAAAGCGATCGCTAAATTCTAGGATATTTTGGTTATAATGTATCCAGGTTAAAATGGCGATTTCTGGCTGTGATATAATTAGGCTATCTGTCCCCCGTCGATAGAGAGAATCGACGACCTCCCAAGGAGACCTATAGACAAAAATAAACCCAGCATGAGGAAGTAAGTCTCGCCAAAAATCGAGAAATAAACAAGTCCGAGGTTCCTTCCATCCCCATAGGGAATTATTAGATTTTTTGGCAATAATTTCCCTAGCCTTTTTCCGGAAAATTTCAACCACGGAAATCGGCAATTTTTCCAGCCAGCCATCGGAGTTCAAATTCTGCGATCGCAAAATTTCTTTATGGAAATCGATCATCTCTAAATCCTCAAAATGTCCGCGAATATTCCCCCGACTAGACCCTAATAAACTCTCCCCCAAATTCAGACCTGCTTGCTGTAATAAAGCCGCAAGTAAAGAAGTCCCAGACCTGTGCATTCCGGTAATAATTAAAACCGGAGACTGTATAATCTTAACCATAGCGATTAATTCCCCCTCAACAAAAACTCCAGCGGCGCACAATCAAACACCCATTCTAACCCAAAATTATTAATGGTTTTCACCATAATAATATCATCAAAATTCACCGCATCCAATTTTAACCCCAAATTCCATGTTTGGCCAGAATGATTTTCCCAGTTAATTGTTTCCCGATAAATTAAGAGACTATTAAGATAAACCAAAATTTCGGAAACCTGACCACCAGGGTTAATTTCGGAAACCCAACCCCCCAATTCCAAAACCCCATCAGCGGTAAGATGACAATGTTCAATTTTTCCTATAGGATGATGATAATATCGAAAATTCTCCCAAGTCATGGTCGGATTTTTCGCCAAAATATATAGGTCTTGATACCGACAAATTCCCTGGGGTATGCGATGATAAACAGCCTGATGGTCGGAAATATCAGCAATGGTATTAGCGACAAAATTTTCGCCGACATAACTGGTTCCATATTCCCCCAAGTCCAAAGTTCTGCTTTCACTATTCAGACAAAATAATAACTCGGAATCATCAATCATTAAATGAGATGGTAATAAACTGCGATCATGGACGCTAAATAATAATAAACCGTTGGGATTAAGTAAGTTATATAACACCTTTAACCATTGGGAAAAGGTAGCTTTAGGGAGATGGCTAAAAAAGGAACAAGCCAAAATCACATCAAAACTCTGACTACAAAGATAGTCTTTTGGCTGAGAGGTAGACACAATACCATTAACGCCAAATTGTTCAACCTGAAACTTTACCCCCTCGGCATAAATATCAGAAATCCAGACTTTATCTGAGGGTATTTCTTGCACAAAAAACCTGGTAGAGCGACCATAGCCACTAGCAAAGTCTAAAAAGGCACTGATTTTATTAAACCCGCCAAAATGCCAATCAACGACTTGTTTGACGGCATCAAAAATGCGAATACCATTGCTATAATAACGAATGATAGCCCGTTCATGGCTGCCTTGATTTTGGAGGGCGAATAAATACATCTCATCCTGATTGTCAATGGTTGAATTAAAGCGTTCAGGAAACTTAACTTGATTGTTAACAAATGTTTTAATGGCTGGCATTTTTGCGCCGGATGTGCTATAATTCATGCAAGATAATCCTCAAATATTGTAATATTTAGCTGGTGGAGACAGTCTAGCAGACTGGTTAGCACATCTCAACCGGAAGGAGCTGGGTCTGGAATGGGGATCCATGGTGGAGTTGAGAAAAAAGGTGATCGGAGGTTGTAAGATAAGATAAAGCTGTTGTTAACAACCCGATTCAAGATCATGAAAGTCTATGTCTTGCTGTTCAATGCCGGGACTGATAATGAGGGAATCCACACAATTCAGATGGGCGATCGCAATAAGGTGTTAATGTTTGAGGAGGAAGACGATGCCATCCGCTTTGGTGGTTTGTTGGAAGCCCAAGATTTCCCCAGTCCCTGTATTGAGGGAATTGATGATGATGAAATCAAAGAATTCTGTCGCAGTGTAGATTATGATTGGGAGCTGATTCCGTCTGGGGCTTTAGCGATTCCTCCAGAAAATAATGTGGAGGAGTTGGAGTGGGAAAAGCAAGGCAAAACCCAAGACGAAAGGGACTCAGAGGAATCCTCAGAATTCCCATCAGACGAACTCGACAGCATTCGCCGTCGCCTAGAAGGTTTACTTTAGCCTGATCACTTGTGAAGGACCAACAGCAAAACATGACTAATTTGGAAACGCGGGGCCATTTATTGACGGAACAGGCTAATGCGAGTAGCGAAAACCTCGATCGCCTGACTTCCCTGGAATTGGTGGATTTGTTCAACCGCGAGGATGCCAGAACTTTACTGGCGATCGCCCATGCCCGCGAATCCCTGGCCCTAGCCATCGACATAACTACACAATCCCTAAAAAAAGGGGGGAGGTTATTTTACGTCGGGGCGGGTACGAGTGGCCGTTTAGGGGTGTTAGATGCGGCTGAATGTCCGCCCACCTTCTGTAGTCCCCCGGAACTGGTACAGGGGATTATTGCGGGGGGCGCAGGGGCATTAATTCGTAGTTCGGAGGAATTAGAAGATAGGGCCACAGATGGGGAAAAAGCGATCGCCCACCGCCAAATCACGGAGTTAGATATCGTCCTAGGAATTACGGCTGGCGGCACAACTCCCTATGTTTATGGGGCGCTACAAGCAGCGAAAAGCCGAGGGGCAAAAACGATATTTATGGCTTGTGTTCCCAGGGAACAAGTGACCTTTGATGCTGATGTAGATATCCGCCTTTTAGTAGGTCCAGAAATCCTGGCGGGTTCGACTCGTCTGAAAGCGGGAACTGTCACCAAAATGGCATTAAATATCATCTCAACCAGTGTGATGGTGAGGCTAGGAAAAGTCTACGGTAATCGCATGGTTGATGTGGCGGTGACGAATAATAAATTACGCGATCGGGCGATGCGTATTTTAATTGATTTAACAGGTATGACTCGCTCACAAGCGGCAGAATTATTAGAACGCAGTAATAAATCGGTGAAATTAGCCCTATTAATGTATTGGACTGATTTAGATGCGTCAGGGGGAATTAAACTGCTTGATGAATGTCAAGGACAATTGAGAGATGCGGTGTTAAAGCATCAAAAAACCATCAAAAATAATTAGCAGTCAACTATCTATTTCCAGCTTAATGGTTTCCCTCACCCTAAATCCCTATCCCCAGTGGGGGGACTTTGATATAACTCCTCTATCAATTATCAATTAATGAGTGACTTTAACCGGTCGGAATGGCATGGTATTCTTAACCTGAAATATTCCCAAAATAATGGAATTACCCAAGTAGTTAATAAGTATACGATCGCGCCCTATAAAATCCAACGCCCTTTTTATCCGCCAGGGGAGGAAATTTGCCAGAGTGTAGCATTACATACAGCGGGGGGAATGGTGGGGGGCGATCGCCTATCGCAGAACCTGCATTTACAAGCGGATACGAAAGTTTTATTAACTACGGCGGCGGCGAGTAGAGTTTATCGTAGCACGGGAAAAACTGCCAGCCAAAATGTTAAGATTAAACTAGAAAAAGGCGCTTATTTAGAATATCTGCCCCGAGAAACCATCATTTTTAATGGTGCTATTTATCGTCAAGATTTACGGGTAGAATTAGCCCCAGAAGCGACCTGGTTAGGATGGGAAATTACCCGGTTTGGTCGTTCAGCCAGGGGGGAAAAATTTATGGAGGGAGAGTGGCGATCGCACACGGAAATATGGCAAAATGAGAAACCCCTATGGATAGATAGACAATGGCTTCCTGGGGGTGAAACCATTTTAGAGAGTCCCCACGGCTTAGGAGGATGGCCTGTAGTTGCTACTCTCACCTGGGTAGGTGAACCTGTTTCCAAAGAGACCCTAAACCATGTTAGAATGCTGTGGGGTGAACACCAAAGCGAAGGAGAAGCCGGGGCGACTCAACTGTTATCAGGGTTATTGTGTCGTTATCGTGGTCCGTCTAGCCAAGAAGCGATCGCCTGGTTTACTGAAATTTGGCAGTTATTACGCCCCAATTTATCAGGAAAAAACATCACCAAACCGCGAGTTTGGAATGTTTAATAACTGGACTCATTTAAGGAGTTGTGAATGCAACTATCACCCCAAGAAAAAGATAAACTACTAATTTTTACTGCCGCCTTAGTAGCGGAAAGACGTAAAGCCAGGGGAGTTAAATTAAACTATCCCGAAGCTGTCGCCTACCTATCTGCTGCCATTTTAGAAGGGGCGCGAGATGGTCGAACTGTGGCGGATTTAATGAGTTATGGAACGACTCTATTAACTAAAGATGATGTGATGGAAGGGGTAGCGGAAATGGTGGACGAGGTACAGGTAGAAGCGACGTTTCCCGATGGTACGAAATTGGTAACAGTTCATAATCCCATCCAATAAAACAATCACTATTTAATTAACTATGATTCCCGGAGAAATAATCGTTAAACCAGGAGAAATCGAACTTAATTCGGGTCGCGAAACTGTGAAAATCAATGTAGCTAATACAGGCGATCGCCCCATCCAAGTCGGTTCTCATTTCCACTTTTACGAAGTCAATCCCGCCTTAGAATTTGCACGGGAAACAGCTAGGGGAATGCGGTTAAATATCCCCGCTGGTACAGCCATCAGATTTGAACCCGGAGATAACCGGGAAGTCGAATTAGTGACTGTAGCCGGAAGTCGTGAAATTTACGGTTTTAATGGGTTAATTAATGGCACATTATCACCCGAAGTTAAGCGGGAAAAACGCAAAAAAGATAAGTCCAAAAAAAAGCCTAAGTAAATCTGGTGAGTTAACCCGCCGCCAGCTTGAAAATAGCTATATTGTGATTAATTAGGAGCCAAAAATGAGTTATCGCATGGATAGACAAGCCTACGCGGAAACCTTCGGACCGACGGTAGGCGATCGCATTCGATTAGCCGATACAGAACTATTTATAGAAGTTGAAAGAGACCTAACTACCTACGGAGATGAGGTCAAATTTGGGGGTGGTAAAGTAATTAGGGATGGTATGGGACAATCTCCCATTTCCAGGGAAGATGGCGCGGTTGATGTGGTAATTACTAACGCCCTAATTTTAGACTGGTGGGGAATTATTAAAGCTGATGTAGGTATTAAAGACGGTAAAATCTGCAAAATTGGGAAAGCCGGAAATCCCTATATTCAAGACAACGTTGATATTATTATTGGTCCGTCTACAGAGGCGATTGCTGGAGAAGGTAAAATCCTAACTGCTGGCGGAATTGATAGCCATATTCACTTTATTTGTCCCCAGCAAATTGAAACAGCGATCGCCTCTGGAATTACCACCATGTTAGGAGGTGGGACTGGACCCGCCACCGGAACTAATGCCACCACCTGTACTCCCGGACCATGGAATATTCATAGAATGCTACAGGCGGCGGAAGCCTTCCCCATGAATTTAGGATTTTTAGGGAAGGGAAATAGCGCCCAACCCCAAGGCTTAGTTGAACAGGTAATGGCGGGCGCAATGGGTTTAAAACTTCATGAAGATTGGGGAACTACACCAGCGGCGATCGATGTTTGTTTAACAGTTGCGGATAAATATGATATTCAAGTAGCTATTCACACAGATACCCTGAATGAGGCGGGCTTTGTAGAGAATACCATAGCCGCCTTTAAAGACCGGGTAATTCACACCTACCACACCGAAGGCGCGGGGGGTGGTCATGCGCCAGATATCATCAAAGTTTGTAGTTATAAAAATGTCCTGCCTTCCTCCACTAACCCCACCCGTCCTTATACTGCAAATACCCTAGAAGAACATTTAGATATGTTGATGGTTTGTCACCATCTCGATCGCCATATTCCCGAAGATGTCGCCTTTGCCGAGTCCCGCATACGTCGGGAAACGATCGCCGCCGAAGATATCCTTCACGACCTAGGCGCATTTAGTATGATAGCCTCGGACTCCCAAGCTATGGGAAGGGTAGGAGAAACCATTATCCGCACTTGGCAAACCGCCCATAAAATGAAGGTACAAAGGGGGTTATTACCATCCCCAGAAAATGCGGCAGAAACCCATGATAATTTCCGGGCTAAACGCTACATTGCTAAGTATACCATTAATCCTGCTATTGCCCACGGAATTAATGATTATGTCGGTTCCGTTGAAGAGGGTAAATTAGCAGATTTATGTCTATGGAAACCGGCATTTTTTGGAGTTAAACCGGAAATCGTGATTAAAGGGGGGGCGATCGCCTGGTCACAAATGGGAGACCCCAACGCCAGTATTCCCACACCCCAACCCATTTATATGCGTCCGATGTTTGCTAGTTTTGGAGGCGCGATATCTGCCACATCCTTAACCTTTGTTTCCCAGGCTTCTTTAGAGGGTAAAACTATGCAAAAACTGGGTTTAAAAAAAGCCACAGTTCCCGTATCTAATACCCGCCATTTGAGCAAATTAGACATGAAATTAAACGATAGTTTACCCCAGATCGAAGTAGATCCAGAAACCTACGAAGTCACGGCAGACGGGGAACTACTAACCTGTGAACCCGCCACAGTTTTACCCATGGCGCAGCGGTATTTCTTATTCTAACTTCACCCTTTAGGCAAGGTTGACAAACTCTCCCAGAAGCAGGTAGAATAAATTAAGATAAGGTGGCAACGATCGCACAGTTACGTCCGTTAGCCTTAGCGCGATATAAAGCCCCATCAGCCGCCTTGATTACAGCCATTGGGGTAGTTCCATGTTGAGGAAAACAAGCAACTCCTATAGAGGCGGTGAGGGTGTTTAAATTTTGACCGTTATGGTTGAGATGGAGTTGGCTAATAGCAGTGCGGATAGCTTCAGCCCGATCGCAGATAGCGGGTAAAGACAATTCTGGCATAATTAGAGTCATTTCCTCGCCGCCATAGCGACAAGCAATATCTGAACCGCGCACACTGTTTTTCAATACTTCAGCAACCACCCGTAAGACATAATCCCCTGCATCATGACCAAAGGTGTCGTTAAACTGCTTAAAATGGTCTATATCTAGCATGATCACACCAATGGGGTGCTGTTGACGTTGGGCGCGGAGAATCTCTTGATTAAAGGATTCTTCCAAATAGCGGCGGTTAAATAATCCAGTTAATGGATCTCGGATACTCTGATTTTGGAGGGTTTCTCGGAGGTTTAAATTAGCGATCGCTAAACTTAACTGTTCCGATACAGTGCGGGCTAATTGCTGTTTTGGTTCAGATAAAGCCGTGGCGGTTTTGGTAGCTAGATAAAATAATCCCAAAGTTTCCCCCTGAGCTACCATGGGAATACAAAGGGTAACCGCCAATTCTGTAGTGTTTTGGATATGCTGACACCGAGGACCTGAGCGTTGATTTCCTACTTCATAGGGACGACCCCGGCGCAGTCCCCAACAATGCTTAGGGTCAAAATCAACTGCTGAATGTAAATCAGACCCCCACCGAGCCACATTTTCAACCCGGTTGTGGGAACTACAGGTTCTAAACAGACCACCCGAACACTCAGGGAAGAGAGGTAGCACTAGGCGGGCGATCGCCTCATAAGCCTCATCGACATTGTTACAAGCCTGCAAAAATTCGTTAATTTCACCCAAAATCACCATCTCTTGGTGACGCTGCTTGAGATCATCTAACCTTTGTTCCAACTCTTGATTAACTTGTTGGAGAGCCTTTTCTGACTGTTTAGTTCGGGTCACGTCCCGGAAAGTGACCGCAAAACCATCCCCCAATTTAACCGCCACATTTTCAAACCAACAGTCAATGCCATCATGTTGATAATGAAACTCATACTGGAAAGGTTCGCCGGACTCCACCACTTGGACATAGGCATCAAATAAACCATCAGTTTTATTTCCCGGCATTTCTTCTAATAATTGTTTACCGATTAATTTTTGAGGCGATCGCCCCACCAATTTGCCAGCCGTGGGATTAGTCAACAACCAGATAAAATCCACTATTTCCCCAGTCTCATCCCGCAGAGAACGAAAAGCCATAATCCCATCAAGGGAACTATTTAATACACTAGCCAACTGCGCCTCAGAAGTTTGTAAAGCCTCCTGTATTTCCACCATGTGGGTGATATCTGTCACCAGTTTAATGCAGCCGTCATATTGCCCCATATCATCAAACAAAGGTGTAGCAGAAACCAAAGCCCAGACCACTTTACCATCACGGTGGCACAGCTTGGCGCGATGTTGACCCATTATACCCTGATGACGCTGGTTTAGATAAATTTCAGCCATCGAAGATCCTTCTGTGTCGATCAAATCTAGGAAAGACATTCCCAGCATATCCGTGACAGAATAGCCTAGCATTTTTGCCATTTGCTGATTGACAAAGCTGGTGTGATCTGTCTTATCTAAAACCCACACTCCCTCCTGGGTGGTTTCAATAATGGTGCGATATTTGGCTTCACTGTATTTGAGGGCTAATTCAGCCTGTTTGCGATCGGTAATATCGTAATTAATCCCCGTCATGCGTACAGGTTCACCGTCACTATGGTGCTGGACTATGCCTGCCCCTCGCAACCAACGCTTGATTCCATCGGGTCTAACAATACGAAATTCTACATTAAAAAAATTATCTTGGGCTATGGCTGCTTTGATAGCCTTTTCAACCTCGGTAATATCATCTCGATGGACGAGATTAGCCCAGTCTTGATAGACTACTTTACGCGGCCAACCTTGCAACCCAAAAATCTCATACATCCGCTGATCCCAGTTTACCGTATCTTTGAGATCCCAATCCCAAGCCCCAATTTGACCTGCTTCTAGGGCGAGGGAAAGGCGGGTTGACAGGTTTTGTAATTGGGCTTCCGCTTGTTGGCGACGGGTGATGTCACGGGCTGCTGAATATATGCGATCGCCAACTGCAACCGATCGCCATTCTAACCAACGATAGCACCCATCTTGGCAACGGTAGCGGTTGACCAAATTAATCACTTCCTCTCCTAATCGCAATTTTTCTATCGTTTCTAGGGTCTTTTGGCGGTCTTCTGGATGTACATAATCCATAAACTGTTTGCCTTCCAGTTGTGCTATTGGATAACCTAGGGTTTTTTCCCATTGGCTATTCAAACGCAAAAAATGCCCCTTTGTATCAGCAATAGAGAGTAAGTCTAGGGTGACGGAAAAAAAGCGATCGAGTTCTTCTGTTTTTTCCTGTAGGGCTATCTCGGCTTGTTTCTCTTGTGTAATATCCTTCATAAAGCAGTGATGCCCCAACAACACCCCCTGGGCGCTATAGTTAGCAATCATCATCACCTGCTTATAAAATACTGAACCATCCCGGCGCACACCCAAAGCGATCGTTTCCACTTTCCCCCGATGCAGCATAATCTGATACTTTTCTTCTAGTAACGGGATATCATCGGGATGAACTGTGTATTGCCAAGGTTTGCCGATCATCTCTTCTGGTTCATAGCCACAGATACCCGCATAAGCTGCATTGACCTTGGTATACCGACCTTGGGGATCTAGTTGGGAAATGCCAACTACTGCATTTTGTAGGGCTTCGTTTCTCTGCTTTAGTTGTTGATTCAGTTGGGAAAGTTCTGCAGTTCGGGCTACTACTTGCTGCTGTAGTTCCGCTTTGGTCTTTTTTAATTGGGCTATTAAATTCGCTTGATTTAGGGCTATGCCTACTTGAATGGCTATTTGTTGTAAACCGTCAATTTCTGGCTGTTCCCAAACTCTGGGTTCCGTGCAATGATGGGCAACTAATAATCCCCATAAATCCGATTCCTGAAATAGGGGAATTACTAGGTTGGCTTCCACTTGCAAGTTCTGCAAAAATTCCCGGTAGCAAGGGACTAAATCCGCTGTGCTAACATTGGCGATCGCTCTAAATTCTCCCTCGCTATATAATGGTTTGCCCAACTCTAGAAAACAGATGTCTTCTACAATATAACCCTCTAAGGACCACCTCTCATCCTCTACCGCCTCTACCACAATGCCACCATTCCCATGCAAGTCGATTTCGTACAATAAAACGCGATCGCATTTTAGTAATCTTTGCACCTCATCCGCTGTGGTCTGTAGAATTTCCTTGAGTTTCAGCGATCGCCGAATCCGCAGGGCCATAGTCGCGATGATATGATCCCAAGTCTGTCTGATTTCGTAGCTGTCGCGCAGTTCCTGACAACCATTCCTTACCTGGTCGGCCCATTTACTATTTAAATCTCTGAAGGGTTGATTATTCATCTGTATTAGCAAATGCCTTGAGGGCTGACCTGATCGAAAAAAAGTCTATACAATGGCAATCATGGCAATAATTTTAATATTTGTAATAATTGTAACTGATTACCTCCAAAAATTAAAATCCCTCCTCCCTCAGTGGCGATACTTGCTTTTTTTAGCGGCTGATGCTATCATATTATATAATGCACATATACACTAAATTATTTTTTTGGGAAAATAACCATTATCTAAGATTATGTAAATATGATATCACTAATCGCCGCCGCCTGTCAACCCCTCTGGCCGATTTCGGCGGGCTATTTTTTAAAAAAATTGACCAAAAAATCAACCCGAGATAATTTAACTGTAGAATAGAAGCAGGGAAGCCACAGGAGGAAATGATGATAATTAACCTAATTTGTAAGTTTATTCAAATGGTCAATTCATGCACCTTGTCGGCGAGTCTTTCGGGTTCTCCGGAGAGAGGAAATAGCAAAATATTAGGGATGTTAGGATTATCAATCAACTCGGGCAATCGATTCAATTGTCTCTCGGTAATGGAAATACCATCAGAGGCTTCGACATAGACCATTTCATCATCAAAATTTTCTTCAGCATAAACCTGGATAAAAAAGCGATCGACCCCCCATGCTTCTAGGTCTGCGGCAAAATACTGTTTTGCCCAATAGGGGTTATGGTGGCAGATATCAAAACTAACTGAGGGGTTAGCGGCTTTCATTTGTGCAATCATATTGCGGACAAAATTAGTTAATTTAGGAGTGCGATCGATTTGACCGGGTAACTCATCATGATAACCCAAATAATCATCCCATTGTACAGCATCAATGGTGGGGTATTTTTGGACAAATTCAACCACAATATCAGTAAAAAATTGAGCAACTTCTGGGATACCCACATTCAAGACATAATGATCAACTCCTGGGTGAGTGCGATCGACTCCTGGGACGATCCAACCTCTCTGGACTGCCCAATCAAAGGCGTGACTATTTTCATCTATTTTAATGCCTTTTTCAAAGTAAGCATGAACTTCCATGCCGTGTTTATGGGCTTCATCAATCAACCAATCAATCCATTCTTCTTCAAACAAATTTTGACAGCTACTATAACCAAATTTTGCCTGCATTACTTGACTTTCATACATGGTACAAGCGTTACCCCATACCCCATGAATAATGGTATTAATACCGCGATCGCGATAGTAGCGAACCCTAGCCCTAATGGTTTCTTCGCTAGCGTTATTTGTGGCTTGATAACGACTTAAATAAATGCCTCTAATGGGTTTACCTTCCCAGGTATTGAGTGGGGATGATGGTATAGGGGAAGGTGGCTTGATGGTTGGTGATTTGGGTGGCGTTTCCGGTTGGGCTTCCGGTTGTGGTTGGGGTTGTGGTTTCGGTTCAGGATTGGTAGTCTGAGGAATTTCTGGAATATTGGGTAAAGTAGGCGGTGATTTATCAGTGGAAGTTGCCCAAGTATTCAAAAATGGAATATCGGCGATAATCTCATGATTTAAAAACCGACTAATTTCCAAGTTATCTCGCTGTGTAAATAGCCAATAACCTCCACCTAAAAACAGCAGAATTACTGAAAAGGGAATACTGGCACATCCACAGCCTCCAGGTTCTCGTTTTTGATTAGACATGATTTGTTAATGAGTGCGAAACTACTTGAGAATATCGGCGATACTTTAATTATTACCTAAAAACCTGATTTCTGCCAACTGGCTATATTACTTAGGGTCTGTGGGTTGGCTGAAAATGATGGTAATGGCGATCGCATGATGTATAATGGTAGAGTCCAAGTGTGTCGCTGGATTAGGGATACCTGCATACAGACCGTTGTAGAAGCTGCTACAGGTTGTTCGCTTCAAAGATTCCCCTCACCCTCAATCCCTCTCCCACCCGGGTAGAGAGACGAGTGAAGACGTATTGCATAATTACTGAAAGGGCTGTATACTTCGGATTTAATCCGGAAAAGATTGGCAACAACCGTAAAGTACCATAATCCTATAGCTAGGAATACTAACTGAATCGCTGAATACTCAAAATTTAGTCTTGAAGGTTTGGGGGGGGATAAAAACAACTTCCGATAAATGTCAAGCTAAATTGATGCGAAAGCAACAGCAAAGCAATTATTTTTAATATGAAAATACTCTCTAACTGGCAATACAAAGTTCTGATATTAGTAGCTATATGCTTGGCAAGTATTTTGATTTTTCCCCCCTCAGTAAAAACTCAAGATGCGCCCATTTTTGTATCTTCAGAATCTCTAGTAAATCTGGCACAATTAAGCAGTGCTGAAACTTCGCCTGATAGTAATAGTTGGGATTTAGACTTGACTGAAGCTGGGGCAGATTATGATATTATTGAACTGCAAAAACGCTTACAAGAAAAGGGGTATTATCTAGGGGCGATCGATGGCATTTATGGCGAACAAACCCGAGAAGCTATTTCTAACTTTCAACTCAGTATAGGCTTAGAAAGCACTGGTATAGTGACTCAAGAAACCTGGGAGTCTTTACTAGGAAATTCTGCGGCAGTTTCCCAGGAAAACCAGTCATTAAACTCTATGTCGCCAGACTTGCAAAAAATCATGGATAGAGGAGAGTTAATCGTCGCGATAAATCAAGAAGATTCGCCGCCTTTTTTTGCGGAAGATGCCAACGGTGAATTAATCGGATTAGATGTGGCGATCGCCAGAGAAATTGCCCAAATTATCGGAGTAAAAGTTAGGTTAGACCGCAGTGCAAAAACCTTTAATGAAGTGGTCAATATGGTTTATCAAGGTGATGCAGATATGGCGATTTCTAAACTGAGTCAAACCTTAGAAAGGGCAAAAATTGTTTCATTTTCTCATCCCTATTTAACTATGCGCCATGGTCTCTTATTAAATCGCCTGCAATTAACTCAAGCCACAAGAAATAAAGATTTAGTTGAGTTTTTGAGAGATTTTGAAGGAAGGATGGGTGTGATTAATGCCTCTTCTTATGAGAGATTTGCCATAGAAAAATTTCCCAAAGCTACCATTATCAGATATTCCAATTGGGAGGATTTAATTAGAGGTGCAATGAGGGGAGATATACTAGCAGCATACCGGGATGAGTTAGAAGTTAAAAAGATTCTAATTAATTACCCCAATGTGGCTTTGAATTTTCAAACCGTCGCGTTAACAGATAGCCAAGATCTGATCGCGATCGCTTTACCGTGGTCTAGTAATCACCTGTTAAAGTTTGTGAATTTGTATCTGACAATGAACGAAAAACAATATACAGTTAATCAGTTATTAGAAGATTATTCTGATTTGTTAGTGTCCCCCTCTCAGTCTCGTCAACTCAACTCACAAAATTAACAAAAATACCCATTGATAAAATATGAATTTTTACAGCGTCTCTAAGCAGTTAATTAAAATCCTAAAAAATCCCTGGTCGATTGTTCCTTCTATCCTTCTGGGTTTATATATTGGCATTGTTCATAAAGATATTGCCTTGCTGTTAACCCCGTTGGGAGAACTCTATCTAATTCTCCTCAAAATGTGCGTTTTACCCTTGTTATTTTCAGCCATAACAATGAGTGTGGGTAAGCTGATTTCTAGTCATGAAGCCAATAAATATCTGAAACTGATTTTAATAGTATTTTCTGTCAGTTTATTAGGGGTTAGTATCATTGGTGCAACCGTGGCATTTTTAACTAATCCTGGGGGTAATTTAGAAGATTCTACCCTCGCAGCTTTGGGGGTAGTTGTGAATACTTCTGAGTTAGATTTTGAGTTATCTTTGACGGGTCCAATTATCGAAAATAGGGAAGAATCACTGCTGATATCTTTTTTGTTTAACTTAATTCCTGAGAATATTTTTGCATCTCTAAGCCAGGGTAATTCTCTGGAAATACTATTCTTTTCGATTGTGTTTGGCATCGCTATGGGACATTCCAAAGAAACCGCCAAGGAGGATGTATTTCATATTTTAGGAACCATATTTAATACATCCAAAAAGTTGATTGATTGGATAATTTTATTCTTACCGTTTGGTTTGTGTTTCCTGTTAGCTTCCCAAATGGCAACTACTGGTTTTGGGATTTTGGTAGCTATGCAAAATTTTGTAATGATTGCCATTGTAGCTTTTATAATTATATACATTATCAGTACCCTGGTAATTTGGCATAAGTCTGGCTATGGTTTTGGTCAGGTTTTGATGGTCTTAAAAGAACCGACAATTTTAGCTTTAGCAACTCGTAGTAGTTTTACCTGTTTACCTTCTGCTATTTCGGCTTTAGATGAACACTTAAACTTCGATAAACAAACAGTTAATTTAGTCATTCCCCTAGCGATAACGGTGTGTCGATTTGGTCCGGTGGCCTATTTTGCGACAACTTCGGTGTTTGTGGCGCAACTCTATAACTATGAATTTAACCTGTCGAGTTTTGTAATTATCATTATCGCTTCTATTTTAGCAGGAATGGCCACGGCGGGGGCGACAGGAATTTTAACGCTGACCCTGTTGGATCTAATTTTAAAACCTTTAGGATTACCCCTAGAAGCTATACTGGTATTATTAATTGCGATCGACCCTATTATTGACCCCTTCCGAACTTTAACTATTGTACACACGGGAATAGCAGCGACAGCAGCGATCGCTGATACTCACCCACTTTCAACTGAAAAAACCACAACCTTAGCGCTTTCTCAAGATACTACTATCGAATAATTGGTAACTATTTAAGGGGACTTGATATTTCGGGAATATTCTCATAGCCAAATGCTAAATCTAATGTCAAATTAGCCAGAATTTCCAAGGGATCTATTGCTATTAATGAAGTTTTATCCAGTAATTTTAAGGCTACAGAAATCTCTGTACATCCAGCAATTAATAATTCTGAACCTTGTATTTCAAGCCATTTTATAGCGGTTTCTAAGATGTGAATAGGGGGGGGCAAAATTTGAACTCCTGTGGATTTAATCCCCCAAATTGGATGGTAAATAGCATTCATAATATCTTGCTGTAATTCCGAGTTTAAAACCGGGGCGATCGCTGTCAATCCCGCCGCCGTTAAACTATCCTGATAGAGATGGGCTTGTAAAGTGCCATCGGTAGCCAAAATTCCCACGCGATTAAGTCCAGGATAATGGAGTTTAATAAATCTAACTGTCTCCTGCATAATATGAATCCAGGGAATATTTAACTGAGGCTGTACCAGATTATAAAATCCGTGGGAAGTGTTACAGGTAATCACCAAAAAATCTGCCCCAGCCACTTCTAATATTTTACCATATTTGACCAACCAAGGCACACAACTTGGCTGATTTCCTAGTAAACTTTGGGTGCGATCGGGAATGTCTGTAGCATTAATTAAAAACCAAATCGGGTGTTGGCGATCGCCACAAGCACCGCGAGTGGAATTTAAAGCCAGTAATAGCCGTTCAAATTCTATATGTGCTAAAGGACCCAATCCGCCAATAATTCCGGGGATAGCTTGTTGTTGAAAGATAGGTTGATTGTTCATTGAAATCATGTAATAATTAGGAATAAAGACATTTAATTAAATGGCGGTGGGTTATCAATCAGATCCCAAGGATTAGATTCTAGTTCAGGAGAAAAGGGTGTTAATTGTCTACCTGATGGGGTGTCTGAATCGGGGGTGTCTGAATCGGGGGTGTCTGAATCGGGGCTGATCAAAGGTGCAGGTTCTGGTTGAGGAAGAAGCACCCTTTCAATCAAAATGGAACGTTGAACCTGTTTCCCGTCAGTATTAGTGACTCTGAGAGTCAGGGTATCTTGTCCGGACTGAGGCGCAATGGGATAGGTCAAATTTCCACGGTTAGGAACCACACCTGGAACCGGGAGTAACTCGGTTTGTAGGTCGCCACTACCACTAACTTCCCATGATAAATTCAAAGGTGATGGAGAAGTTTCAGGGTCTATAATAACGACATATTTTAGGGGAGCATCCTCACCATTAATTTGAAAATTATTGATTTGAGGAGGAGCAACGGGGCGTGGTCGGATACGAATGCGATCGCTTTTAACAGATGTGGCATTGGCGGCTAAATTACTCTGATTAACAGGTATTAACTCAAAGATATAATCTCCGGGTTCTTGGGCGGAAGTGGGAACATTACGACAGGTAAGCTGTTCAGCATTTAACTGGCAGTTATTCTGAAGAACTGGGGGAATACTACCATTAAAAGGATAGAGAACTTCGGGAACTGTGACAATTCCCTCTGGTGAGCGCCCGATGATCCGAACACCTAGTAAATGTTGAGGATTTTTGATGTTCCAATTTAAACGAATAGGATTTGTCCCCGTCTGAGAGTTGGATGTTTCTGCCTGAAAATTGGTAATTTCTGGGGCTAATGGTGGTTGAATAGCGATCGCATGAATTTGTCGAGATGGCTCTGTTTCGGCCAGGTGGGAACGCTGAATAGCTGTCAACTCAAAATTATAGCGTCCTGGGTCTGGTAGTGAGATCGCGATATTATCGCAAACCAATTGTTTCCCGGTAACTTGGCATTTATCTTGTAAGGCCTGGGGAATTTGTCCATCAAAGCGATATGTAATCTTGGGGAAATTAACCAACCCTTCCGGGGATAAACTCCGTAACTCCAACTGTTGAAGTTGTGCGGCATTATCAATCACCCATTGAAACTCAATTTGTTGCTGTTCACCAACGCGATAAGTAGCTTTGCGGGAAGCAAAAGTAGTAATCCGTGGCGGTGGTGGCGGTTCCCACACAATGGGGTCAGCTTTGCGACTGTCGGCTACCTCTGCGGGGGAGTCCGAAGAAATGACCTGTAATTCAAAAATATAAGTGTCGGGTTTTTCCAATTGTAGCGATAACCCCCGACAGGTCAAAATCCCATCCCAATCAACCTGACAGGGACCGAGTAAATCTTCGGAAAATTCATCAGGACTGACAGTATAGGTTTTCTGGGGAAAATTAACGAAGCCATCAGGAGAACGACCCACCAATGTTAAGGTTTCGACTTGCGCCCCATGGAGAACCTGAAAACTCAATTGTGCGATCATTGGCTCGGGGTCAGAGAAAAAATCACTGTTAGGAAGGCTGTTATTGTTGGCGCGCGGATTATCAACCTGTTCTGGTGGCAATTCTTGGCGCTGCTGACTACTTAATCTGGCTGTGAAATTGGTAATTTGGGGAATAGGTAGAGGTTCAATCCTAATTAAACTGGTCTTTGCTAATTGAATATTGTCAATATCCTGTTTAGGAAACAACCTTAACTCAAAAATATACTCTCCGGGACGACGAGCATTAGTGCGAATGTTGTAGCATCGCAATACCTGTTCTAGGGTACACAAAGAAGCCAACTCATCGGGAATACCCCGACTAAAATCATAGGTAACGGCAGCACTGGAAATACTACCATCAGGAGATTTGCCAACAATTTCTATAGCACGGATTTCCCGAGTCGGCGGTCCAATTACCCAACCCAAATAAATAAAATCGTCATTAGCGGCGGCGTAGTTGAGGGACTCGGATCTAAACTCTAAAATCCGAGGGGGGGTGGGAGGCTTAAAAAAAACGGACCAGATCGCGAAAATCAAGGCAGCGATCGCTCCGAGTCCCAGCAAACAGGCAACCAACAACTGCCACCAGGGGCGAGGCTCCCAAATTAGAGTACCATTGATACGATCTTGAGGGAGGGGTAAGCGGTGCAAATCTTGGGGTTCCAAATAAAACTCAAATAGCCGTCCCCGCCCCCACCAAGGTCTGTACCACCAGTGTTTTGGCATGACCTCGACAGACATTTCCACAGTCCCCTCTGGGAGTAGCCGAAACTCATCTGGCATCAGAGTATACAGACAATTTTCTACCTCTCCCTCTTCTCTGGGATTAAACCGCAGTTGGCGATCGGTATTACCTCGGTTTTGGATTTGCAGTTGAAACTGTCCGCTTCCGCTGCGAATGCGACCCACGACGGTCTGTAGATCCCACACCAAATCATAGTTAGGCTTAATGTGAAAGTGGAGGATATCCAACAGGGCTAAATCAGGAAGATTTTCCGAGTTCAGTGACAAGGTGATGGCATATCGCCCCCCATGAACATCCACGGGTAGGTTTAACTTTAACTTAATCTCTCCGATCGCCCCAGGATTGAGGGCTAAACTATCAGTGACGACTACTAAACCCAAATCATTCAAGCCTTCTGGGTATTCGATCTCTACCCATTCGGGGGGGACATCGGTACAGTGCAACCGAAACCGATCCACTCGCCGCGTGCGGTTATTGACTATTACACTGACGGTTAACGGCTGTCCTGGTATGGCGATCGCTGGTTCAGTTGATGTGGTGTGTGGTATCAGGCTAAAAGTGGGATCATCGAGTTGCACCGCTGACGCTAATTGTGGGAGTACCTGAAGATTAGCTTGGTGGTGGATGGGGGTATCTTCTGGGTAGTGTAATGGTGCATCTACAACGAGCAAGTAACTATAAATTCCGGGAGTCGCCTGGGGGGGAATAGGACATTCAAAGACTACTTCCGCACTCTGCTGAGGACTTAGGGCTAATCGTTGTTGAGGCGTGCGACACCATTCCCATACTGATGCAGAGGTTTGATCAATATAAACGTCAATAATCGCACCCATAGTACCCATGTTAACTAGGGTGATATGCAACTCGAAGGTTTCCCCAGCAGTAATAGCAAAATCCCCAGACGGGTTGGCAATTAGGGCTAGGGATTTTCCCCAAGTCGGCTGGTCGGGTTCCGGAACCCCCTCGACGATTTGGTTAGGTTGTTGTCGGCCGTTATATGAAAGTTCTGTACTGCTCATGGCTCAGTCAATAAAGAATAATAGATAATTAATAGTTGTTCTACCTGTGCTAATTACAGAGAGTGGCAGGTTGTTGAATGCGGTGAAGGTTAACTTGGTGATCTCTACTTCCTGTGATCATGTGGAGGTAGGAGCCAATGGCAATCATATCTAGACTGTTTTTTGGGTAACGCGATCGCGCGATCGCCTCACCCGCGAGATTTTGGGTAGATCGCTCTCCAGAGCGCTGCAATAGCCACAGCATAACCTCTCCGTCATCTCCGGTACTGGCTAAATAGCAGCCATTAGCCGTCAAAGCTAGAGAACGGATGGGCTGGCCCCCGTGAGCTTGCCACTGATCTATAATTTGACAAGTGGCGGACTGGTTGGTTAAGCATTCTCTGAGATTCCAGAGACTGATGGAACCGCGATCGTCTGCTGTAGCCAGCAAAAAAGGTTGATCTGCTGCTGTAGCTAGAGAGGTGATGTATTCATCTTGTCCCCCTGCTGGGTAGGGAACAGTTCGCAACCCTTCATTACCGCCGGTGGTATCCCAAAGCACCAATTGGTTATAGCGACCAGCGATCGCCAGAGTTTCCTGTCGTGGCCCAACCAGGGCGATATCATAAATAGCGAAATCAAATTCCTGAATTAACTGAGGTTCCTCAACATTAGTGAGATTTACCGTGGGTCCCACATACCATTGCAGTATTAAACCGCTGCCGTGGCCACTGAATAAATACTGGGAATTTTGACTATAAGCCAAAGCCATGACCCGATCATCCCGGCGATAGGACAGGGAGCGCCGGGGGCTGTCAGTGGAGCGGAGCAAGTCCCAAATCTGAATTTCGCCGTTTTCCAACCCCACAGCCACCTGATCATTATCCACAGGGCGATACAAACCTGTGCGCCCCGCTTTCCCCAAATTCCGCAACCAACCGTTATGTCGCAGTCTATTTCCCTGAACCCGCCACCCCCGCAGAGTCTGGTCATTGGAGGTGCTAATCGCCATATCCCCCAAACCGTTAAACCTAACCACATTGACGGGAGCAGTATGGTAGTTAAGCCGGAAAGCAGCATACAAAAACCACCAAATACCACCTAAAATCAGTAGTGCGATCGCCACCTGTAACCACCGGGGAATAATGGGTAACAGTCTCAACTCCAGAATTGGCAATGGTTGTGGATGCTCACTGTCGGAACCATAATCCTCTGAAGGTCTGGTCGTCGTCAATTCATCAATTCCCCCTACCCTAGGGGAAATTTTGGTTTCTAACCTTTGGAGTGGGTCGGTTAACTCCCCTGTAGGTCTGACCGCCAGAGAACCAGCCCCCACTTTGCCTTCCCAGCCTACTTCAATGGTCTGTGTTCGACCCAAACCCCACCAAGGCCGTTTGCTATAGGCGAGAAGTTCCACAGTTTGGATTTCTCCAGGCTCCAAACTTACCTGTTCGGGAATAATCGAAAACTCATTGATAATCGGATCTTGGGTCTGGGGATTGTTGATAATTTCTACGGTTCCCCCTTGGGGATAATTAGAATTATTGGTAAATTCCAATTGGTAAACTGCGGGAGCTATACCCCACTGAGGTAGCCATGGCCGAAGTGCTGGTTGTCGTTGCTGTTTAGGAAAAGCGTCAAATTCTAAGGTTCCTGTGGGTAAAACCTCGATACTGCCAGTAGACGAGGCTTCTGTGGTTGTCCTCGCGCTCAACGGACTGAGGCTTGAACCGGCCCCTACGGGTGAATTATGGTTAGCTGAAACACACCTAATGGTAAAGGGATAGACTCCCGCTAGAGCTTGTAAAATTTCGGGAACTTTGCAGGTAAAGGAGTAATTCTGACTCTGCTGGGGGGGAAGGTTGAGGGGGGTTTGATTATCCAACAGCAACCATTCCCGCTTAGGGCTAATAACCGATAAAATTAGAGCGATCGCCTTTTGACTGTTATTGTGGATACCGACTAAAATTTCCACTTCGTTATTGGGCAGAGTCTGAATGTGGCTGGTGGGGAGTTCCACTCGAAAGGGACATTCTCCCAATCCCTGCATAACATTCAGCCTGAGAATGTGACGATCTTCGGTCATTAATTCCAGGGAAAATACTTTGACCGTGAGATTTACTAACCCCACAAATCCGGGAATAGGGGAGCGCAGCACTGTCACGTGAAACTCAGTTTTGTCCCCCGGTGGTTTGTTCGCACTTTGGGGTGTAACTGTGTACCACTGGGATTCACGATCTGACTCCACCCCAGCAGCGGATATCTCTAGTTGGAAGCTACTCATGCGATCGCTATCATTGATAACCACCACATCAAATGTAGTGTCTTTTCCATCCGGGTATAGAGTTAAATCCTTAGTAGAGATATCTGTTTTCATGGATTTATGTTTCCGATAATTTAGATAAAAGGCTTCATAACAAATACACACAGCCCGTCCCCCACGTGGTCCGGTGGAGAGAGCCAATTGTGCGTCACATCATCAAGTTTTTCGTTTTCTGTGTCCTGGGTCGGATAGTACCCCGACCGCGCAGCGGCGGAGGGTGCAGCATTCTCCTGTTTAGTGGTGCTGCTTTAGCACCCGCCCCTACTATGCTAACCACTTTTTCTAGCCTGTCTGGCTCGCTCCATCAATTCCTGAAATAGCACAGTCGGGTCTTGGTTTTGATGGCTCGCGCGCCGCCATTGTTCTTGCTGGCGATGCAATTCCACTAACTCCTCACTCAGATTTTTCTCACGAGTCTGGACAATTGCTGCCATTTCCACAAAGGCTTGACCCAATTCTCCCATTTCATCAGAGCGCGAAATAGTAGATTCAAGCATTTCTGGCGAGAAAGAATTAGCTTTGATAGCTTTCGCTCCCGCGTGTAGATTATCGATGGGTTGGATAATCCACCAAGAGGCGATCCCCCCCAGTGTAATCGCTACCACCGTCACACCCAAGCCGATAATCATCGTAAACCGAAGGTTGTTATAAATCAGTTCCATAAAATCAGATTCCGGAATGACCACAACAATTAGCCAATCCAAACCCATACTTTCCATGGGAGTCACCTGTAGCAATTGGCGTTCACGATTCAATCGAAAGCTAGAGGAAATCGGTTGTTGAATTTGGTTCAGGCTTAACTCAGTATCGAGTAACTTTTGGACTGTAGAGTAGATCACCGGTTCTTGACTTTCGAGGGCGAGTAATCGTCGTTGTTGACCATTTTCATTCAAAAAGGGTTGTTCGTCTGTAGAACTGGCTACTAAATTTCCAGCGCGATCCATAATAAATGCGATACCCTTGGGGCTGATTTCCAAACTTCTCAAAAAATTGCTGAGGTCTTTCAAGCCCAAGTCAATACCCACAACTCCCATAGTATCACCTCCACGACTTTTAACTGGAATTGCGGAGGTCATTCCGAGTTCTAATGTGGAGCCAAAAATATAAATGGGACTCCAACTGATTTCACCGATTTCTATGGCTTTTTTGTACCAGGGGCGTTGTCTGGCATCATACTGGGCTTCTAAGGATCTGATTTTTCCGGCACGAACTCCCGCTGAATCAAGCTGATAAACACTTCGACCTTCAGCTTCTGCCGCATTTCCAATCACTAATACTTGGGTTCCATCTGGCTGTTTTTGAACACCGAGAAAATCCCCGGTTTCAGTTCCTAGATAAATGTAAGATAACCCATTGATCGCATCAACCTGATTCTGAAAATAACGGGTCAATAGTTGAACATCATTGAGGTCGAGCAAGTCATTTTCAATGGTGATCAGGTTGAGTTTATTTACCAGCTGGGGAACTTGTAGGTAGGTGTCTATGTGTTTTACGATGGAATTTATCGATTTTTGGCTCAATTTGGCAATCAGACTATTGACGGCTTTACTGCCACTATAAAAAGCTAATGTTGCTGTAGTTATGGTAGCTAAAGCTAAGGGAACCACGACTAATAGGGGAATAAAATATCGGATAGAAAGAAATGGTTTCATGGCTTTTTCTTGTCGTTATTTTGGTCAAAATTACTGCGGACTTTGGCCCGGCATTTGACTGCTGGACAATTGGTAATGATGGTGGGCAAAATTCAGAATATTAATCCCTAATTCTTGGGCGCTGCGGATGGATTCTCTGGACAATCCCAGATGACTATTTAATCCCCAACCAGAGGATAGACAGCCTATGGATATAATAATTTTACCCCAATTTATCAATCGGGTTTGCTCTCTATTAATAATTGGTAATTCATCAAATAAAAAGGGATGAATTTTCAGCGGGTCTTGGGCGGATATTTGGTTAATACTCGAGAGATTAATCCCCAGATATTGATGGGCTATATTTCCCAGAGGTTCTAAGGCGGATTGTAGGCGGTTGTTAAGTTCAGCTTCACAGATAGTTAATTCGGAGGACAATTCCCTTCTGAATTCCGCAACTTGGGAAAATTTAAGATCATTGATAGCCTGTTTAAGTTCGCCGATCGCCGAATTAATATCAGCAATATTGACTTGTTCTGATGAGGCTTCAATCAACAATACGGTGCCGCGATCGCTGTAATATTTGAGAGCATTATATTCTGTTTCTCCCCAATAAAGCATCTGAGAATATCTCATATATAGCAAGTTATAGTCTCGCGGATGTTCAGTCTCCTGGGAAGTTAAGGTAATTTCTTGGACTGGTTCAGCATCCATAGTGACCGGTGCTAAAACCGAAAGCGATCGCAATAGACAATCGAGATTTTGCCCTAAATAAAAATCGTCAGCATTCCCCTGTAAAACCATCCCCACTCGCAGAGTTTTAGCGGAGCGCGGTCGGACTCGCACCCGGTATCGTAAATCCAACTCGTTTACATCAGGATAAAAAACATCTGTGGCGGGTCGAATTTCCATGCAATCCGGAGAAATAGCGATCCGACACAGTTCGATTTCCTGGGGTGAGGGTGGGGTATTTTTTTCGTCGATCCTAAAACTTTCAGCTACCAAAACTTGATCGCTTTGACGGTAGAGAGTTTCTGGATCAACATAGCGGAGAACTAAATAAATAGTGCTGGGTTCTGTCTGCACCAGATGGGCAATCCGAAAATCGATAGGGCGATCGACAATAATCGGATTTCCGGTCAAATCGATGGCAATTCCGGGTTGAATTTGCACCCAGCGATTATCCCGATATTGGGCAGATATCCTCTCTGGGGCATCGATTACACACACCCCTAACCCCCTCACTATCCCTGGTTGGTAAAGAGATTGATAATGGAGATTTTGTCGCGATCGGTGGTATTCGTGCGATTGTCGCCAACGCTGGGCATTTAACAGCAATCCATCGTCAACTATCAAACGTTCGAGGGGATGAATTTCTGGCTGCGGATAATCATAGAAATTTCCATCAGTGATGATCATATATTATTGTCCGAATCTATTTTTAGGTCATAAGTGCAGAAGGCTGGTGTCTGTGCTTCAATAACAGTGCGAACCAATTTCTCGTCAATAGTATCAGGATCGCACCGCAGGCGGACTTGAAAGTGAAAAGGTTTGCCACCGCCTAAAATGGTATCTATACCCAGATAGGAGCGGCCCATGACCGCCCCTTGGGTAAAGTTTTCCAGAATTGAAATGTGTTTGGACACTTCCGGCAAATCTTCATCGAGAGGTAAACCAGTTACCAGGTGTAGGTAAAACCGCAGCCCCCGCCTAGTTCCGGAAGCACGATAAATCTCTAAAGCGTAGCGAATTAAACGGCGTTGCTGTTGGAGACTCAGAGTTGGGATGTTCTGCCAGCCAACCCAGTGGGCTAAAAATGGCAACATATTTTCGGGGGCGGTGAGGGGATCTAGGTAGGCCCAGAGATGGCTCAATATTTGCAGATCTGGGTCGAGAGTGGTTTCAATAATTTTCAGGAATCGGCCGACAAAATCGATTTCCTGATAAATTTGCGGTAGTAGTTTGATATATGGCGATCGCGGTCGCAGAAATAAGTCAAACTCGACAAATTCCAGTAGAGGCTTATTATCGGACTGGTTATTGATATAACTGCCATAGACACTAAAGCGACCAGAATAGTTGAGTTGCAGTCCCTCGGTATCCACGGAAAGCGCTTCTGTCTCGAAAAAATCCCGACGGACTTGAAAACAGAGAACGACTGAGCGCCGTTCTCCGGGTAAGAGGGTAACAAATAATTGTGAAGCGTAGGGGATTACTGGTTGTCCAGGGGGTTCGCCAAGGGTGGGCACAACGGGTATCTGAGTCTGACACCAGTGGTGGGGAAAATTCCCGGTCAGTTCACAGGCGAGGTGCAATGGCCGGGTGTCTAGGTTTTCCAGGTCAATGACGACAGAGCTGTTTTCCCCTGGGATTAGTTTCACGGGGGCTCGGTCTGGTTCTGGTTGGGAGAAAGTACCTGATAATTCAAGCAACTGAGTTGGTTCTGTCTCGGGCAATGGGACGGAGACAATATCTAAGAGGATAGAATGTTGGTCAGGAAGCTGGGTCATGGCGAAACAGTGGTCTACTGATTGACGGGGACTACCATAAACGGACGGGGATTCTTGGTTAAATGTATCTGATCCCCGCCGCCCCTCTCGTGTCCAGGGCTAAAGGCTTATACTGAGGGTGGCTGAAGCGGTCGGTGAGGGCCGCCGAACCGTAGACGGGGGCTTATGGCTCTCCGGAACCCCCACCGCCGATAATGTTGATCACGTGGCCATAGCCTCCGGCATCAGACCAGGAACAGATAGTGCCGTTAGGACCAGGGTCAATGATGGCTGTAGGTTGTCCCCGCACCCACCGCCCGCCCTGGCGGCGGATCGGAAAGAGTTGCACAGCCCCCAAGCTGATCACAGCAGGAAATTGCTGTAGTAGGGCGATGATATCGGCTGTATACAGGGGCTGACCGAATGGCCAACCTTGGGATTGAGCGCCGCCAATGATGGGGTTAAGGAACCGATACAGAGCTATTTGCAATTGCGATCGCATCTCTTCCCGGGCGTTGGGGTTGTTGTATTGCGCTCCGATAGTGATTTCGGCGGCGACCACGACTCCCACATACTCTGGTTCGCGACATTTTACTTGTATCCCCAGCAGGCGACGTTCATCAAGGTAGCTGAGAACCTGGCGATTGAGTTCGGAACTGATGGCTAATTCATCTGGAGAAATGCCGACTCCTTGTTCGATACCTAGCAAACTGGTGCGGGGTATCAACAGCAATTCAACGGTTCCCGCTTCCCCAGGACTTGCCCTGAGACAGCGAGAGCGGGCGATCGCTCCTTGTCCTGCTACTATTGCTAGGGTTTCAAAGTCTTCGGGGGTGACAGCGCGATCGCGGGTTCGCAACATTTGGGGGACGCGAATGGCGGCCATCTCCAAGGATTCGGCATCGGAACCAGATCGGGCTGGAATATGGTTGACCACAGCCCCGACGTAGGGTACAGCAGTTTTCATCACCGTGATGGTTCCGGGTTGGACGTTCCCCTTGACTCCTCCTCCGGTACGATAGCGAACCATCCGCAGAGCCGCTCCGGCTGGGGGTATAGCACCATACTGTCGCTTTTGATGGTCGGCGGGTAAAACTGCCCTAGAGTTGCCTGTGGTTTGCCACAGAGCGCGATACTCGGTTTCTCGCACCAGTTGAGTCGGTTCGCTCACCTGGGGTCCAAATTGTACTATTCCGGTTAGGGAGTCGATCACATAGTGGCGATCGTCCGGTCGGGAATTGGAAAAGTCCGGGACTTCTTCCCAAGTTTGAGGTAGTTCTCCGGTCGGGGTAACAGTTAGGTATTCTCCGGGGAGGCGAGCCAGCACCGGGGTGCGTTGGAGTCGGTATGCTAGGCCAGGAGTCCCGTCGCTCACTCCTAGTAATTCGTCGCTGATTACTTGACACTGGGTGGCTATGGTGCTTCCTCCGATCGCACGGGAACTGATGCCGACAATGCGGGGGGATGCACTATAAGGGGATTGGTCGAGGGTCGGTTCTGTGTAGACGCAGCGCAGCCAGCGACCTTGATAGGCGGTGAACTGGGCGACGGGAAATTCTACGGGTAAATGCAAAATAATATCCGATCCGCCTTGGGGGTTTCGACCCTGTTTGACTACATCTTGAAAACTGAAGCCTTGGCTTTCGTCGTCTGCTTCTGTCAGTAGGACTGATTGCCAGTATCTCCCATTCCAGGCTTCCCAACGACGAGGGGGATGGTCGGGGTTTATCCCTGTGGGCGTGGCTGCTTGGCCTCTGACTGAGATAGCGATGACGTTGCCTTCAATGGTACTGTCAGGGTGAAAGACTAGGTAAAAACATTGCCCTGGTTCGGGGCGATCGCTAAACAAGGACAGTTCTGGGCCAGACCATGTGCCATCTTCTGTCCTCGTCCACCAGTTCGTTAACCGATCGCGCAACATTTTTGGGGTCTCTTCTGGGGTTTCAGCGTGCAGAATGTGTCCGATCAGGGGTCTGCCAATAACTAACGGGCGAGCCGTACTAAATACGATTGATTCCGCATCAGGTAGCCTAGTGGTCGCTATTTCGATGCCTTCGGGGATGGTATAGGCTTCGGGAAGATCTGATACCAGATAAAAGGTGATTTCCGTTTGGGCGGGGTTGGGAGGCTGTAGGCGAATTCCTAGCAGTTCTAAAAATAGGACGTAGTTTCGCCTGGGAAGCTGGTTGAAGCGACTCAGCATCTGGTCCATCAACCATGCAAACAGTTCCAGCAAGGTTATCCCTGGATCGCTGGGGTTGTAGTTACTCCACTCGGGACAATAGCGAGGGATTCTTAACAAGCATTCTTGCAGCAGATCCTCATAGGTCCGATCATCTAGGCTGGCTTTGGGAAGGTTGGGTAAAAAGTCGAATACCATGGCAGCTTATTCCGGATCTTTTTGTAGATAGAAAGGATAGACTAGGCTCCTCTTATCTTCACTGGGTTTGAGACTATAGTTAATCACTAAATCTACTCTCCCACCATCGGGGTCGGGAATCGCTTCTACGTCTCTCAGCATGATGCGCGGTTCCCACTGTTCTAAGGCTTCTTGCACGAAGATTCGCATTAACATCAGGGTTTCCGAGTTGATTGGTGCAAAGCTGAGTTCCCACAAACGACAGCCGAACTCTGGCCGGTTGACTCGCTCCCCAATATTGGTCATCAAAATTAGTAAGATCGACTCTCGGACGTTGCGATCGCCTGCACTCAAAGCCCAATTGCCTTGCTGATTTACGAACAGTGGAAAAGCCAATCCTTGACCTATATGCGCCGGGAAACGGGGTTGATTAATCATCTGAATTGTCTCAAATTCCTGGGGTCAATGTTTTCGGGGTTAATAGTTTTTAAAAGTAGAGTATATTCAAGTGGCTTTCAATCGCCTATTAAGTTATGATAATCCTAAAATACGGCAATTGATGAATCGTCAAATTTCCTGGTTTTAACCACCAGGCAGTTTGATAACTGATTCCTGCTTCTTTTCTGGGTTATGACAGTTCCCGCGTCCGTATGTTATCAGATATGACTATATCTGAACTATATCCTTATTGAAACTTTACAACACCACAGCATAGAGGCTTATAGTCCCAGGGGCTACAAATTTTGAGCCTGTACAGCCTTAAATTCCCCCCAGGTCCACTTGAACGCCTCAGCTATAATATCGCTGGGTGGTTTTGGTTTGTGGTGTATCGTGTTTCCAGATGAAATCAGCTATATTTGTGGGTAGACTGTCTTGGTGGGGAGATTGAAATAAAACCGATCGCTGAACGATATTGGCATCAGCTAATCGTCTTTCCACGCGGGAGGGGATGCCATAGTTGTAGACTACATGACCCTTTCCGACAATAACTACCACGGTAAAGTCTGGGTTAGCTTGGACAAAATTGGCGATCGCATCAGCCATCGTTTCATCCCAAAGAACTTGGGCTTCCACAAAGCGATCGAACCCGCCCTCACTGCCTTGGTGTTGGTGTTGCCTATAGACATTGTAGAGCATTTGCCGATAGTTTTCATTATCCGTCTTGATTTCCTCAATGGGGGGAATGTAGCGTTTGTGTTCAGCTTGTAGGCTGTCTAAACCCCCCGCCGCCACTTGTCGCGTCACCTCCGTGGGGGTATTAATGGCTAAAACCGGAAGTTGATTCTCCCGCGCAAATCTAACAATGGGGGCGTAATATTTCCAGGGAAAACCCCAACGTTGCAGATATTCCGTGTCGCGGACCAGTTGGGTTTCTGAGATCTCCCCGGCTAAATATTGATCTATCACTGACTGATAGGGACGCTGGAACATTTCCATGGCGATCGCTATTTGGGGATTGTGCTGATGCAATATTTGCAAAATCTCGAATTGGGCTTGATGGTCCAGGGTGTTGTCGTGGGTTTCCCCCAGATAGATGATGTTAGCCGTTTTGAGAGATTCTAAAATCTTTTGGCGCGCGGACGAACTGACAGAGGCGACGCGCGGAAACTCAGCTAAAGCCTGGGAGGATGGATACATAGCTGATAGTAGGGGAAACACCAAAAACAGTCCCAGGGAACAGGTGCAGAATCGAGTAATCAGTTGGACTTTCAGGATATTATGCTTTTTATACATTATTTTGATGTGGTAAGTGCATATAAACAAAAAATCTGTAGCCTAGGCTACAAAATCCCCACAACTAAAGACTTAGGCTGAGTTTATGGTATTTAAATAGTGTAGCAATAGATTTTCGGGATTTCGACAATTTCCACATAAGTATAACTCCCCATTTTCAACTGATAAGTTGCGGTTTGGGGAGTCAGTTTGTGTCGGCATAGAAACAGAAGAAATTTTAATAAAAATACCCTGTTATCAATGGCTACCTGTTTTGGTGATATCTACCATTTATCTGGATATCACTAATGGGGTGGTTAGCGCGCAATGCAGCCATAAGCTGAGGTTTAACCGCTTTCACCCACTGGTCAAAGTCAAAATTTTGATCATGGTTAGAATTAGGGAGAGTGGTACGGTTGCGGTCAGTGCGGGTGGTACTCATAGGGATAGCTTATCAAGAGAAAAGATTGACTTATCATTAGCCTAGCGATATATCCCAAAATATTCAACACTAAATGCAAAACTTAACCCAAAATTAATCTAGCAAGAGCGAGGAGGGGTTCTAGGTGGGAACTGGGGACGACGGGCATGGTCTGGGGTCAGGTAAGATTTCCCGGTTGATATGCGCCACCAATTTTGATAATTTGATAGGCTAACTAAATAGTGTTAGGAACCTGTAAAGAAGTGGATATTGTAATTGGGCGTGGTAAAAAGGCTCGTCGAGCATACGGAATTGATGAAATTGCCCTAGTTCCTGGCCCTCGAACCCTTGATCCAAGTTTAGCGGATACCAGTTGGACTATTGGCAATATTAACCGAGAAATTCCGATTATTGCTAGTGCGATGGATAGCGTGGTAGACGTGAATATGGCGGTGAAACTGAGCCAAATCGGTGCGTTGGGGGTTCTGAACTTAGAGGGTATCCAGACCCGTTATGAAGATCCCAACCCGATTTTAGATCGGATTGCCTCGGTGGGAAAAACGGAGTTTGTGACGTTGATGCAAGAACTCTATGCTGAACCGATTAAGCCGGAACTGATTAAAAAACGGATTGCAGAAATTAAGGCTCAGGGCGGTATTGCGGCGGTTAGTGCTACTCCAGCCGGAGCCAGTAAATATGGCGGTGCTGTTGCTGAAGCGGGAGCAGACTTATTTTTTGTACAAGCTACGGTGGTTTCAACGGCTTTTCTGTCCCCGGAATCGGTGACTCCCTTAGATTTGGCTCAGTTTTGTGCAAATATGCCTATCCCGGTGATTTTAGGTAACTGTGTCACATTAGAGGTGGCGCTCAACCTAATGAAAGCCGGAGCGGCGGGAATATTGGTAGGTATTGGACCGGGTGCGGCTTGTACTTCTCGTGGTGTGTTAGGGGTGGGAGTTCCCCAGGCGACGGCGGTGGCTGATTGTGCTGCGGCTCGTGATGATTTTTATCAGGAAACTGGGCGTTATGTTTCTGTGATTGCTGATGGAGGATTAATTACTGGGGGCGATATCTGTAAGTGTATTGCTTGCGGTGCTGATGGTGTGATGATTGGCTCTCCCTTTGCTCGTGCTGAAGAATCTCCAGGACGGGGATTTCACTGGGGTATGGCTACTCCTAGTCCGGTGCTTCCCAGGGGAACACGGATTCAGGTGGGTTCTACGGGAACATTAGAGCAAATTCTCCGGGGTCCGGCTCAGTTGGATGATGGGACACACAACCTGCTGGGAGCTTTAAAAACGAGTATGGGAACTTTGGGAGCGAAGACTATCAAAGAAATGCAGCAGGTAGAGGTGGTGATTGCTCCCTCGCTGTTGACTGAGGGTAAGGTCTATCAAAAGGCACAACAATTGGGAATGGGTAAGTAGCAATTATTGGGCTTTCTGTACCCGACTGGCTGATTTTTCCGGGGGGTGGTCTGATTAAGTATCGTAAAATTTAGTGTTACCCACTGGAATTATTCGGGAAAAAGTGCCACAATAGAAGTGGCGGAGACAAATGTTTCCGTTCACTCCTCACACCACACTCCGCCTGGACCTACGGTTCGGGCGGTTTCTTAATTGGGTAATCGTTTAGGTTAGCCAAAATTTTTGGCGATCGCCTGATATGATTAACTTCGATATGCTGTAGTCTTTTGTACAGCCCGGTATCAGAACCATCGGGACAAAATTGCTAATTCTGCCCCAGTTGGTTTGGTGGTAGAATGATTTACGATTTAGATTAAGGATTGGAAGGAATGTCAACAGCCGTAGAAGTTACTGATAGCACCTTTGAGCAGGATGTACTGGAAAGCGAACTTCCGGTGCTGGTGGATTTCTGGGCTCCCTGGTGTGGCCCGTGTCGCATGGTCGCCCCTGTAGTTGAGGAAATTGCAGAGCAGTACGATGGACAGATTAAAGTTGTTAAGCTCAATACCGATGAAAATCCCCAGGTAGCAAGCCAATATGGAATTCGCAGTATTCCCACATTAATGATCTTTAAAGGCGGCCAGCGGGTCGATATGGTGGTGGGAGCGGTTCCTAAAAGTACCCTTGCTAATACATTAGAAAAGTACCTTTAAACCATGGGCTAGAACCGAAACTTGAGATTAAGGGCTTTATATGTGATGGGCTCTAAAAGAATCAGGTTTGAGCGGGATTAAAGGTTCTCCAACCTATCTCGACCCCTAATTAATGCGCGTAAGGTGTTACGGAAATTTCCCGCCTATAGGCAAACTATCCCTATCCTACCTGCACCATTAGTCAAGGCGGCGGGAGTGTCAATAAATAAAAAGCCTGTCTGTCAGGTCCAAGGTGGAGAGTCGGCAAGCGGGTTGTCCCGCCTGCCCCTTTTCCTGGAATTTTCAGCTATGATTGGTGGAATTTTGTAGATAGATAGCCCGGTCAAACTGCGAATATAGGGCGAATTGTTGTCAGTTGTTCTGATTTTATGAATGCTTCTGGAAATGGAGATACGCTGGCATCTCTCAAGAGAGAGATTAACGAACTCATTGATGAGCTACCGGAATTAAAGCACGAAAAATGGATTTTGCGATCGCTTTCTAGCCTGGTGCGTATAGCACAATCGGAGATTGAGTCCTTGGACTGGAAAATTCTCTCGGCTGCTGTGTTGGATATGGAACAGGGATTTGAGATTTTTTATCCTTATCGCCATGTTCGCAAAATCTGCATTTTTGGTTCGGCGAGAACTTCACCAAAAGCCCCAGAATATGATATGGCGGTAGAGTTAGCGCGTTCGATGACTCAGCAGGGATTTATGGTGCTAACAGGCGCTGGCGGCGGAATTATGGAAGCGGCTAATTTGGGCGCGGGTGCAGAGCGATCGTTTGGTTTAAATATCAAACTCCCCTTTGAGCAGTTTTCTAATCCCTACATTGAGGGAGATCCTAAGCTGATTAAGTTTAAGTATTTTTTCACCCGCAAATTGTTTTTTCTGCGCGAAAGTGACGCTTTGGCTATGTTTCCGGGTGGTTTTGGCACTTTGGACGAAACTTTTGAGGGTTTGACTTTGGCTCAAACGGGAAAGTTTGGTCCGGCTCCGGTGATTTTGATTGACCATCCGGGGGGAGATTATTGGTATGATTGGCAAGAATTTGTCAGAAAACAGCTTTTGCGACGGGGTTTGATTTCCCAGGATGACCCTAGTATCTACACGATTACAGATAGTTTGGCTGTAGCAGAGGCGGCGATCGCTGATTTTTACCAGGTGTATCACTCTAGTCGCTATGTGGGGGATTTATTTGTGATGCGCCTAAATTCTGAACTGAGTGATGAACAGGTAGAATATCTCAATCAAGATTTCCAGGATATTCTCTCGCGGGGACGCATAGAAAAAAGCCCAGCCCTTCCCAAGGAATTAGGAGATGAAACGGAACATCTACCCCGCTTAGTTTTTGATTTTAATCAACGGGACGTGGGGCGTTTATATCTTATGATTGCTGCTATCAATAAGATGGGGCAAAATTTACCAGGTGCATCTCATCCTGAACAGAAGTAGTCAGGGGAGGCCAAGAAAAACTAATTCCCAAATCGATATCCTTTTCCATAGACAGTGTGGACGAGGGGGACTTCGTTGGGTAGTTCGATTTTGCGCCGCAGGAGGCGAATTTGAGCAGCTAGGACGTTGCTGCTGGGTTTTTTATCTGTTTCCCCCCATAGGTGTTGGTGAATTTCGGTGTGGGTGAGGAGTTGTCCTGGGTGGCGCATGAGATACTCTAGTAATTGGCTTTCCTTTTCTGATAATTCGATCGCTCTTTGTCCACGATAGGCTAATTGAGTTTCACAATCGAATTGTAGATCACCGAATTGTAGGCGGTTCTGGGAAGCGACATCTAAAATAGGAGGGCGACGCAATAGCGCCCTGACTCGGGCTAGTAGTTCCCGCAGTTCAAAGGGTTTAACTAAATAGTCGTCTGCGCCTGCGTCTAGTCCTTTTACCCGGTCGTCTAGGGTATCTTTGGCGGTGAGAAATAGTATGGGGGTGCGGTTTTGCTGCGATCGCAATTGGGCGCAAATTTCTAATCCTGATTGATGGGGTAACATCCAATCAAGAATCAATAGGTCATAGTGATGGTTTTGGGCGAGGGTCCCGGCTTGTATACCTTCATAAGCCTTATCGACTGTATAACCTTCTCGACTGAGGGCGCGACTGAGGGAATTGGTTAATTCCACTTCATCATCTACAAGTAGAATCCGCATGAATATTAAGCTAAATTTGTTGACATATTGACGTACTCACGGCGCTAAAGCAGCGGTGATTCTGGGCGACTCATAGCAACTCGCCTCATGGTTTCGGGTCTAGGTCTCCCTGTCAACCCCAAAACAGTACATGGGGAAGGAAGAGGAAAAGGGTCTTTGAGGGCGAGGCTGCAACGGAAAGATTTAATAAGATTGTATCAATATTGTTCCAGTAAGGTTAAGCTAACTCATGGTTAAATAAATTTCCGAAGTTATTATGATTACTGTTGCACTTCCTAAAGGCGCTTTACTGAAAGATAGTATTGGTTTGTTCAAAGGGGTTGGACTGGATTTTAGCGCTTTTCTGGATTCGGCTAATCGCCAATTACAGATTGAAGATCCGACAAAAACGGCTAAGGCTTTGCTGGTACGAGCCCAGGATGTGCCTGTTTATGTAGAATATGGTCAGGCGCAATTGGGGATTGTGGGCTATGATGTTCTGCGGGAAAAAGGTTCTCAGGTGGCTTCTGTGGTTGATCTCCAATTCGGAGGATGTCGGATGTCGGTAGCTGTGAAAAAATCTAGCCCCTATAGTCGTCCGGTCCAACTCCCCCCCCATAGCCGAGTTGCTTCTAAGTTTGTTCACTGTGCGAGTGAATATTTTGAGAGCATTGATTTACCTGTGGAGATTATACCACTTTATGGGTCGGTTGAATTAGGGCCGATTACGGGAATGTCTGAGGCGATCGTGGATTTGGTGTCAACGGGTCGCACGCTACAGGAAAATGGCTTAGTGGAAATTGAGGTGTTGTTTCAAAGTACGGCTCAACTGATTGCTCATCCCCTCAGCTATCGGTTAAATTCTGATGGTTTAAATGAGTTGATTGCACAAGTGCGATCGCAGATTTTGGTAGCTGTCTAATCACTGAGCATTACTCACAGTTTACTCACAGTTTACTCACAGTGCGATCGCATACGTGGGGATGGTTTAGGAAGTTGAGTGAATCGTGATTAGTTGTTGAGAAACCCTGACTAACTACCTGGGAGTAACAATAGTGCATTTCCCCCAGGGACTACGGGAGTGCATAGTCAGGGAAAACCATAACCACTCGCGGGTCAGGTTAGTTAAGAAAAACTTAATCTTAACCTGATAAAAAATGTGGTATAAATGATTGTATAAGCCATAGTTTATGGAATCCCTAAAACTACCAACTCCCCACAGGTGTCGGTATTATGGCTATTATTCGGTGCAATATTTATCATGAGGAGTCGTAAAAAATGACTAATGCTCAAGTTGTCCGAGAACAATTAAGCGCCACCGATCCGGCTAGTCCCTCTCTGCGTAATCCAGCCTTACTGACCCGCTACGATGATTATATTATTCAGCCTACCTTTCCCAATGCGAATATTTCGATCGCTGTAGACGCATTTAATACAATGCAATATGACCCAATTGTGAAAGTTTTTCAACTTGGGCCTAATGATACTGCTCCTTTCCCTGGTCAAAGTCCGATCGCAGCCAATGACGATCGCGCCTTGGGAAACCGGAACGCCACTATTGCGCCAGGTCAGATTGAATTTGGTACAGGTTTAGGGGCACCGAGTACCCTGAGAGCCGATGGGGTTTCCCGGTATTTAGTGCGGGTAACAAGTTACGATCCTCTGCCGGATACTAGCACATTTCCCCCGACGGGAGAACTGCCCCAAGACTATCAATTAGCGGTTAGTGTTGATTTAGGAAATTTAAACCCTCCAGATATTGCTAATGGGGGAATTTTAGGACCTAATGAGTTCGCCACCAATCCCGATATCGATCCTTTGACAGGTGTAGCTAGATTCTGGGATGCTGAGGCGGGTTCCCATATTTTTACAGCTGATCAAATGGAAAAAAACACCTTAGCCAGCAATCCACAAAGATTTGTGAATGAGGGGTTTGAATTTGTATCAGAGGGAGATACAGTCCTACAACGCTTTAGAAACTCCCAGGGTGGTTTTTTCTATGCCAGCAATCCCGGGGAAATTAGTTTTGTGCAAACTCTGCAAGAATGGGTACCGGATAATCCCGGAACTTCGATTCGGGTTTTTTCGTCTCCCGTGCCTGGTGCATTACCCGTATTCAGAGCTTTTAATCTGGATACTAATGGTCATTTCTATACGATTGACCCCAATCAAGCAGCCTTTGCTAATGATTTACCCAATTTCATCGGTCAAGGGGTTTCATTCTATGCGCGACCGATTGCGTAAATGGGGAATGAGGTTCTGCGGAATTAACTATTAACTAAACAGTGGTCATCTTAACTCCCTGCTGCTAGAATTTGGGATAGCAGTAGGGATTTGCTATGAACAGGGGGGTTAATCAGCCCCGGAAAGGGCGATCGCCTTTTGAAAAAATCCATAGCAGTGAGACCATTAGAATAATTAGCACTGATGAAAAAAATTATATTAGGATTAATAGTCTTTGCTTTAGTGATGATCACTCCAGCATTAGCAGAACAGCCTTTATTTGTAGCGTATCCTCCTAACCAACATAGGACTATATCCGATCGCATTTTTCTAATTGGCACCGCCGCCCCCCATGGTGAGGTATTAATCAATGGTCAAGTTATCGATCGCAGTCAAGGGGGACATTTCGCCCCCACTTTTCCTCTGGAATTAGGGGAAAATGAATTTATCCTCCGCCACGGTGATCAGGAAATTCGCCGCACTATTACCCGCGTTTCTAATCAACCACCTATCCCCGATGGAATAGCGTTTGTGCCGGAATCCTTGACCCCTTCTAGCCCCATTTCCCGACTGCCAGGGGAAATTCTTTGTTTTAGTGCGATCGCACCTCCTAACGCCGAAGTTTCCGTGGATATTGGGGGGGAAACTATCCCGCTATTTAAGCAAACTGAAAGTCGGCAACTTCCTGATAATAAGGCGGTTTTGACTGGTACGAACCAACCTATAAATATAGGGGGAAAGTTCGGGGGATGCGCCACTATTTCCCCAGATACTGATTTTGCTAATAATCGGAAGGCGATCGATTTAGGTCAACCCCGATATCAACTTATTCTCAATGGTGAAACCGTCACGCAAACAGCCACCGGAACCGTGTCTATTTTGTCTCCGACTAAATTTGAAATCGCCGAAGTAATTGTCGATGCAGGGGTCGCCAGAACCGGACCTAGCACTACTTATTCCCGTCTAACTCCCCTTCCCAAAGGAACCAGGGCGCGCATTACTGGTAGGGATGGAGATTATTTACGTCTGGACTATGGCGGCTGGATAAAAGCGGATGAAACCCGGATTTTCTCCGGTTCTATTCCTCCTAATTCCATGATTCGCAGCGCTAGTGCGCGCCGAGATGGACAATGGACTAAGGTTTATTTTCCTTTACAAGTTCCGGTTCCGATTAGTATTAAACAGGGCGATCGGACTTTAACTATTACTCTGCATAATACAACTGCCCAAACTGATACTATCCGCTTTGATGATAACCCATTAATTGAACGGATGGACTGGCAACCTGTTCTCTCACCCATGGGAGAAACTCAAGCAGCGGTTGAATATACTTTCCATTTTAGAACTTCTCAGCAGTGGGGATATGAAGTTAATTATGCTGGCACAACTTTGGTTTTATCCCTTAAACATCCCCCCGAATTGGGTGCGTTAGATGATCAGAGTTTTCTGGCATCTATTCGCCGGGGAAGACCTCTAACCGGGGTGAAAATTTTACTAGACCCCGGACATGGTAGTGATGAGGATTTAGGCGCGAGAGGACCGACAGGATACCCGGAAAAAGATGTCGCTTTGATCATGTCTTCTCTGTTGCAAAGTGAGTTAATTAAACGGGGTGCAACGGTGTTTATGACCCGCGAGGGTGATGATGATTTATGGCCTCATGAACGGGTGGAAATGATTAATCAACAAAAGCCGGATCTGGCTTTTTCGATTCATTATAATGCCTTACCGGATAATGGAGATGCCATCAATACCAAGGGAGTTGGGATGTTTTGGTTTCATCCCCAAGCCCACAATTTAGCGGTTTTTCTGCATAATTATTTGGTAGAAAAATTGGATCGACCTTCCTATGGTGTCTTTTGGAATAATCTCGCCCTAACTCGTCCTTCTGTTACCCCTTCGGTATTATTGGAATTAGGGTTTATGATTAATCCCGAAGAGTTTGAATGGATTATTAACCCGGTTGAACAGCGGAAATTAGCGACTACTTTGGCTGATGCTATTGTGGAATGGGTACAGTCTAGGGTAACAGATTCTTAATAATCGACAACGTAGGGGCGGGTTCTGCCAGTTTCTCGTTTGCCTAGGAGAGGATTAATAAACCCGCCCTCACCCAGTGATTAATTAATAATTGTTAATTGTCGGGGGGTTCTGCCAGTTTCTCGTTTGCCTAGGAGAGGATTAATAAACCCGCCCCCACCCAGTGATTAATTAATAATTGTTAATTGTCGGGGGGTTCTGCCAGTTTCTCGTTTGCCTAGGAGAGGATTAATAAACCCGCCCTCACCCGGTGATTAATTAATAATTGATAATTGTAGGGGCGAGTTCTGCCAGTTTCTCGTTTGCCTAGGAGAGGATTAATAAACCCGCCCTCACCCGGTGATTAATTAATAATTGATAATTGTAGGGGCGAGTTCTGCCAGTTTCTCGTTTGCCTAGGAGAGGATTAATAAACCCGCCCTCACCCGGTGATTAATTAATAATTGATAATTGTAGGGGGGTTCTGCTAGTTTATCGCCTCCCAACCGGAGGATTAATCAACTCGCCCTTTGGGGAGAGAGGGATAATGGCGTGGGGTGTAAATCCACTGCTGGTTTTGGTTTTGGTTAATGATGCGAGTTTGGCTGTTTCCAATTAAAATTATGGTTCGCATATCGGCATCTTGAGCGGTTAATTGTTCGAGTATTTTGACGGTGACGGTTTCTCCTTTTCTGCCTAAATTTCGGGCTAAGATAATGGGAGTTTGGGGAGACCTCCACTTTAATAATATCTGTTTTGCTTGGTCAAGTTGCCAGGTTCTTTGTTGAGAAACAGGGTTATAAAATGCCATGGCTAAATCGGCTTTGGCGGCTAATTCAATGCGGTTGATAATGACATCCCAGGGTTTGAGAATATCTGATAGGGAAATGACGCAGAAATCGTGTCCTAATGGTGCGCCAACTCTGGCGGCGGCGGCTTGCATGGCGGAAATACCTGGACAGACCTGGATAGCGATCGCCTCCCATTCTGGTTTGGCTTTGGTTTCTAATACTTCAAATACCGCTGAAGCCATGGCGTAAATTCCTGGATCGCCGGAAGAAATTAGCACCACTGAACGCCCTTTAGCGGCTAAATTTAAGGCAGTCTCCGCCCTATTTAATTCTACCCTATTATCAGATTCATGGCGGATAATTTCGGGTTTTCTTAAAAATTCAACTAGGTCTAAATAGGTTTTATAACCTACCCAATCACTAGCATTTTCTAAGACCTCGCGAACTTGGGGAGATAGCCAATCATGGCTTCCGGGTCCGGTGCCAATTATGGCTAATTTACCGGTGATTTCTGGTGAACTCTCTAACTGATAAATTAAGCGATCGCCCCTAGGTTGAAGAGTGTCTATATCTGCTTTATCTACGATTTGAATAGTCAATTTTCCCTGTTCATCAAAGGGCAATTTACTATTTTGTAACCAGGGTGCATCTCCTATCAATTTAACTTGTTCTCCCGCCAACAAATCGGAAATAAAGGTTTTGGCATCATCAGGATTAATCAATTGATAACCCTTGGGGGGAGATAATAAAGCAGTTTTAAATCTAATTTCTCCTGTGGTGGTAATAGCTGGAGAAACCTGCAAGAATTGGGCAATTTTACGCGCCAAATCATTAACCCCTTGTAAACCCCCTAAAAGTGGCACGACGGCGCTACCATCTTCAGCCACAGCTAAAACCGGAGGTTCCTGCCATTTATTGATTAATAATGGTGCTAAAGTGCGAATTAAAATCCCCGCCGCACAAATGCCAATAATGGGGGTTCCTGTTTGGAAGAGTTCCCGCAGGGTATCCCCAAAATTATCATAGGTTAAATCAGCCGACTGGGTGCGTTTTGGGGAACCATAGATAATCCCATTACCTAGCGCTTTTTGGATGTTCTTAGCCACATCAAGACTATTTTCGGTTAAAACAATAATGGCTGGTTGGTTCATAACTTAGGGGGAATTAAGGGTTAATTCGGGGTTATTTGGGCAGGTTCTGACTAGGTACTAAAATTAATGACCAGTAGGTAACTGAGTTATGGTCAACTTCTGTAATGGGGATAATTGCCTGATTTTTCCAAGTAGCGCGTTCGATATATAAAGCCCTTTGTAGTAGTCCTAAATCTGCCAAAATTTGATAAACTTTAGCAAAATGCCGACCTAATTTCATAATGGCGGCTGCATCAGCTACCGAGAGGCGATCGCGTAATATATCCGCCTCTAATGTAGCCGGAAGAATGGTAAAGACATCATTGCGATAAGTTATCGGTACTCCCAACATAGCCGCACTAGCCATCACTGAAGAAATACCCGGTATGACCTCAATTGAAAACCGCCCTGATAAGCGATTAAAAATGTACATAAACGTACCATAAAGCATCGGATCTCCCAGACACAAAACCGCCACATCTTTCCCCTGGCTGAGATGTTCGGCAATTTTTTCCGCCCCGATATCATAATAAGGCTGTGACGATCGCTGCACACTAAAGGGTAGGGGGATAGGAATTTCGATCTGATCAGGGGAGATAAAATCGGCGACGATCGCCCTAGCTAAAACCTTGCCATTTTCCAAACTGGGATAGGCAATGACGGGAACAGTTGTTAAAATACGATGTGCTTTTAAAGTTAGTAATTCCGGATCTCCCGGACCAATTCCCAACCCATAAAGTCGCCCTAATTTAGTCATAATTCATTTTCCTTTGCTAACGCATTTACTGCCGCCGCTGCGATCGCACTCCCACCGCGCCGCCCATGGAGTGTCATAAATGGAATACCACGGCTATTAGATGCCAATTCAAGTTTCGACTCTGCCGCGCCGACAAAGCCGACCGGAAACCCTAAAATCAGTGCAGGTTTCACTAAACCATCATCCAACATTTCCAGCAGGTGAAAGAGGGCAGTCGGTGCATTACCAATGGCTACCACTGCGCCTTGTAAATTATCCCCCCATAACTCCAATGCTGCCGCCGACCGAGTATTATTAATCTGGCGAGCGATATTAGGGACATCTGGATGATTTAGGGTACAAATAATCGGGTTATTTTTAGGTAAGCGTTTTTTAGTAATTCCCCTAGCCACCATCATGGCATCACAAAAGATGGCTTTTCCCTGTTGTAGTGCCTCCCGTCCGACTTTAACGGCATTTTCTGAGGCTTGTAAATCTCCGACAATATCCGTCATTCCGCAGGCATGAATTAACCTAACTGCTACATGAGATAAATCATCTGATAAACCTTGAAAGTTGGTTTCATCCCGAATTATTCCAAAGGATTTATGATATATTTGGTTGCCGTCACGCAGGTAGTCTATCATCAGCAAATTTGCAGGTAATTAGTGATTAATTAAGTGGGCGATTTTGGGTCAAAAAATTGGCTAAAAATTCGGGTATTTCGGTAAATACTCCCTCAAAAATTTTGTGTTTTAAGGATTGTTCACCATCCCCAATATATACTTGGTAGCCTTCGATAGTTTTGCCATCTTGATTAATTGTATGCCCTAAAAGGGTGATTTCTGCGGGACTGGGTTGAGCGCAAAATTTAGGGCAACCAGTTACATGAATATTAATAGGAGTATCTAAATTTAATCGCTGGTGGAGATATTCTGCTAATTGGGAAGCGTGAGTTTGAGTGTGGGTAAGTGATGCGGCACAGCCAGGCTTACCACCACAAGCAGCGATCGCCACTTGATTTGACTCAATTTCCGCGAAGCCTAATAAAGATAGTTTCGGCAATAATTGGCTGATTTGTTGATGGGGAATATCTGGCATTATAATTGTTTGCCAAGGGGTTAATCTTAACTCGGCATTACCAAAGGTTTCTGAAAGTTCGACTAATCCTAACCATTGTTGTGCATTAATTTGTCCTAGGTGTAATGATATCCCAATATAACACAATTCGGCGTTTTTTTGGGGATAAATTCCTAAATGATGATAGGGTTGGCTGGGGGTAGGTTCAGCGGACAATATCGGCAAGGGCTGGGTTAGTTGGCTGTTGACTTGCTGGATATATGTATCTAATCCTAGATGGTCAATTAGCTGTTTCATCCGAGGCTTTTTCCCGGTATCTAAGGGGTTGTTTCGGACATACTCCCCATAGACATTAATAAGGGTAGCGACTACAGATAAACATTGTTCTGGCGTGATGACAAGTTGGGTATTATATAGCTTTTTATCTCCGGCGATCGCCAACTGAAAATTAATGCTATTATTCCCATCATCTACCGATATCGCATTAAGCTGAATCTCATTATATCGATGTTCCCAAGCCACCGGAGAACGGATACCAATTCCCACAGTCCCCCCCCCATCAACTCCGATGCTAAACTTAGGACTAAGTTCGCCAATTAACGGGTGATTTTGAATCAGATTATCCAGGGCTTTAATCAGGGGACGAGTATCAATTAACTCCTGGCTATCAATTCCCGCCGTCGGACTACCCATAATATTGCGTAGGTGGTCTATGTGGGGATTGTGAGCAGCTAAATTTAATTTTTGCAGCATCTCAAAAACGGCGCTAGTTGGTGGTTTTTGCACTCCCCGAATTTGTAAATTCGCGCGATTAGTTACTTGTAGCGTCCCTCCCCACTCCGTTAATAAATCACCCAATAATTTCCCCTGTTTACTATCAATTAATCCGCCCGGAGTCCGAATGCGGATTAAAAAACCATCCTGGGCGTGGGTTCCATAAAATAGACCCGGACAAACATTTGCTTTAACTAACCAATTCATGGTGATTTGTTTCTCCATGCGACGCAGAGAATGAGCCGCAAAATTAGCTGATTTTGACAACTCATCAATAACTTGTAGTTGGCATTCTGACTCAGAAAATTGTATTACAGTTGCGGCACAGTGTCGGAATCTCACCGAACTTTCCCAACTACAAGCCCAAATACTATATCATGAATACTGGTATTTTAACTATAAATCATGGTGAGCAGGGATTTTTCCCACAAATGGTTATCAATTGTAGGAATTGGGGAAGATGGGTTAGAAGGGTTAAGCGCCACGGCGCGATCGCTTTTATCTATGGCTTCAGTAGTTGTCGGTGGTCAACGTCATTTAGCAATGTTACCCCCGGAGGATAAACGAGAAAAACTCCTCTGGACTTCTCCTCTGGATGAGTCGATCGCAGAAATTATCCGCCGCCGTGGTCAACCCGTCTGTGTTTTAGCTAGTGGCGATCCGATGTGGTATGGTATTGGCGTTACCCTTACCCGTCGCCTACCCCTTGAGGAAATTACTATAATTCCTTCTCCCTGTACATTTAGCCTAATTTGTAGTCGTTTGGGTTGGTCTTTAACCGATGTAGAAACCCTGAGTTTATGTGGTCGTCCCCTGGCTTTATTAAATCGGGTAATTTATGGGGGTGCGCGTCTGTTAATTTTAAGTGCTAATAGTCGCACTCCCGCCGCCGTGGCTGAACTCCTAACACATCAAGGATTTGGTGATAGTTTAATCGTCGTGTTGGAACATTTGGGAGGCAAAAAAGAGAGACAAATTTCGGGTATCGCTTCCTCTTGGGATGTTGACGAAGTGGCTGATTTAAATGCGATCGCCGTAGAGTGTATTAGTTCTAATCCCGTTAACTTTTCCCCTAGTTTTCCGGGAATTCCTGACAGCGCCTACCACCACGACGGACAGTTAACTAAACAGGAAGTCCGAGCGATTACTCTCAGTCGATTATCCCCCATACCGGGACAACTTTTATGGGATGTCGGTGCAGGTTGTGGGTCCATTGGTATTGAGTGGATGAGAAGCGATCGCCGTTGTCAAAGTATCGCCATAGAACAGCATCCCAGACGCTTAGAATATATTGCTGATAATGCCACAGCTTTAGGGACTCCAGACCTGCAAATAATAGCCGGAAAAGCACCCGAATCATTAATTAATTTACCTTCCCCTGATGCCATTTTTATTGGTGGTGGTATTACCACCCCAGGTCTATTAGAAACCTGTTGGGAAAAATTGCGATCGGGAGGTCGTCTAGTGGCTAATACAGTCACAGTTGAGAGTGAGTTAATTCTGTTACAATGGCATAATCAATTAGGGGGGGAACTTACCCGAATTGGCATTGAAAGAACTGCAGCCATTGGCAATTTTTTAGGCTGGAAACCCTTAGCTACTGTCACTCAATGGTCAGTGCTGAAACCATAACTAAAAAGGCGGTTTATTGTTGGTGTAACCAAGCGATCGCCGACTCAATATCAGCCACTGTTTCCCCCATAGGAATGGGAGGACGTTGCACCATAACCACAGGTAATTTCAACTCTCGCGCCGCCACAATTTTGGCGTAGGTAGCATCACCGCCGCTATTTTTACTAACAATTGCACCCAGTTGATATTCCCGTAAAATTGACAGTTCATCTATCACCGAAAAAGGCCCCCTTTGTAACAATAATTCCCCCCTAGGTATAGGTAAATTCGGCTGAGGTGGGTCAATCATCCGCATTAAAAACCAGATATCTTTTAGTTCAGCATAGGCGGAAAGTTCCTGACGACCAATAGTTAAAAATACCCGTTCAGCTAACCCTGATAAAACCATAGTAGCCTGTGAGTGACTATCCACCTCAACCCAGTTATCGCCGGGGACTTTTTCCCAAGCCGGACGGACAACCATTAACCGTTTAATTCCACATTCATTAGCTGCTATAGCCGCATGGTCAGAAATTTGGGCAGCAAAGGGGTGGGTAACATCAATTAAAATATCAATTTTTTGTTGTTTTAAATAGTCGATTAAACCCTGAACACCGCCAAAACCGCCAATCCGAAAAGCCGCCGGGTCTTTCGGGGTAACTGGCTGTTGAGTGCGACCCGCAAAAGAAGCGATCGCCTCTATATTCGCCATAGTTTGAACCCTATCATATAGGGCTGTCGCTTCCGCCGTTCCTCCCAAAATCAAGATTTTTTTACAGTAATTACTCATCCAAATTAATAGGTTAAGATTAGCCCGATAAACCCCAGCAAAAACCAGGTTTTCTATGGGAATTCCAGACAGACTTAACCATCAATTCCATAAAAAACCCAGTTCTTGACTGTCAGAATTATCTACAGACCAGATAAAACTTCCCGCGCCGCCGCCAGAGTTTGATCAATATCTTCCTCAGTATGCACAAAAGAAGTAAAACCAGCCTCAAATTGTGAAGGAGCCAAATAAATACCCCGTTCTAACATACCTCGATGGAAGCGACCAAACTTCGCCAAATCCGACTTTTTAGCATGATCATAATTATGAACAGGTCCCTCCGTAAAAAAGAACCCAAACATCGCGCTAATTTGGCCACCACAGGCTGCATGACCTGTTTCTTTAGCAATTTCCAATAAGCCATTACTCAGCTTTTTGGTAATTTGGTCGAGATATTCATAAGTCCCCGGCTTTTGCAATAGTTCCAAAGTCTTAATTCCCGCCGTCATGGCTAGGGGATTTCCTGATAGGGTTCCCGCTTGGTACATGGGACCTGCTGGCGCGACCATAGCCATAATATCCTGACGACCGCCATAGGCTCCCACAGGTAAGCCACCACCGATAATTTTACCCAAAGTAGTTAAATCTGGGGTAACACCAAATTTTTCTTGAGCGCCACCGTAAGCAATGCGGAAGCCAGTCATCACCTCATCAAATACCAGTAAAGCGCCATTTTCCTCGGTCAGCATCCGCAAACCTTCCAGGAAACCCGCATCAGGAGGAATAAAGCCAGAGTTGCCTACAACGGCTTCTAGGATGATACCTGCGATTTGACCTGGATTTTCCGAAAATAGTTTTTTGACCGCTTCTAGGTCATTGTAGGGGGCGGTGAGAGTGTTTACAGTCACATTTTTAGGTACGCCGGGAGAATCGGGTAAGCCGAGAGTCGCCACACCCGATCCGGCTTTGACTAGGAACATATCCGCGTGGCCGTGGTAGCAGCCCTCAAATTTGATGATTTTTTCGCGACCCGTAAAGGCTCGCATTAGTCGCAGTACGGACATACAGGCTTCCGTACCAGAGTTGACAAACCTTACCATTTCGATGCTGGGAACAGCGTCGATCACCATTTCCGCTAAAACGTTTTCTAGGGCGCAGGGTGCGCCGAAACTGGTCCCTTTTTCTAGCGCTTCGTGGAGAGCGGCGATTACTTCTGGGTGAGCATGACCGCAAATAGCTGGCCCCCAAGTGCCAACATAGTCAATATATTGGTTCCCGTCAACGTCCCAAACGTATGCTCCTTTGACGCGATCGAAAACTATGGGTTGACCGCCAACGGATTTGAATGCACGCACTGGGGAGCTAACCCCCCCTGGCATGATTTTTTGGGCGGCGCTAAAGATTTCCTCAGATTTTGTTGTTTTTAATGGGGTGCTTACCACTTTAATCTCCTTATGCTGAATATGTTTGGATGCTGTGGTGCCAAATTTGCTAACGGTGAGACACAAAATGATATTCTAAACAGTAGTGGTGTTTTTTATGAAATTTAGTGGAGTTATGGCAGCCGGGAAACCCCCAGAATTGGGGAATCTGATTGATATTGATAAAATTCGTTACGATGATCAGGGCCTGGTAGCGATCGCCATTCAAGATATCTTAAATGGTGGGGTTTTGGCTTTGGGGTCGATGAACCGGGAAGCACTACAGAAAACCCTGGCGACTCAACAACTGTGGTGGGTTCAACAGTCACAGATTGAACTTTGGCATCCTGATATTATACTGGAGTCCATTAGCTATGACTACCGGGGCAATTTTCTGGTGGCTGGAGTGGCCTATTGTCCCTCGGAGTTAAATGGCTCTGGTGGACATACCTTGGCGGGTTTGTTTCGGGTAATTTGCGATCGCCGTGATCATCCAAATTCCCAGTCCTATACCTGTCAGTTATTCGCCGGTGGAGATAATAAGATTCTCAAGAAAATCGGAGAAGAGGCGGCGGAAGTAGTTATGGCTTGTAAGGATGATGAGCCGCAGGCGATCGCCTCGGAAGTAGCCGATTTATTCTATCATTCCCTGGTGGCTCTGGCTTATCATCAGGTGGATTTACGGAAAGTTTATGAACAGTTAGAAGCACGTCGTCAATGAGTAAATTAACTCCGATTTCCTTAACGGTTCATTATATTAATGGGGAGTCCTACGAGTTTGAGTTTATGCCTCAGCAAACTTTGCAGGGTAGCGCTGTCAGTCCTCTGCAACAGATTTTAGGTTCCCATGAAATTATTATAGAGTTGGAGGATCGTTTGTTAGTAATTCCCATGGAAAATATACAGGCGATCGAGATTTCTCCACCCCCTAGCATTTTACCGGATACGGCTATTCGTAATGCTCAACAGGTGGATTAATGGAGTATTTGGCGACCTCTATTTGGGGTCATTTTCGGCTAGGACATCCCCCGCTATTTTGGCTTTAATTTGGTCAATAAAGGCTTGATGATCTATAATAGGTTTGGGGATGTAACCATCAGCGCCACTTTGGGCTAAGAAATATTCGCGATCGCTTTCATCCCCTTGGGCGGTCACCAAAATCACTGGTAAATTAGCAGTTTCAGGATTAGCTTTGAGCATTTGGGTAATTTTAATGCCATCAATGGGTTGACCCTCATAATAACTATTGTTTAGATAAATATCCATCAAAATCAGATCAGCTTGTTTAGCAGTTGCCATATTGATCACCGTTTCCACATCCTCAGTATGACAGGCAAGCATCCCACCTTTACGGGTGATAATTCTTTGAAATATCTGCCAATTAATCGGATTATCTTCAACTACTAAAACAGTTTTCATATTTTCACCCTCATTTGCAGAATTATAGTGACTCAACATACAGGCTATATGATTAGCATCTTCTATTCCACTGATTCTGTCGATCGCAATAAGTTCAGGATTTTCAGGTGATGGCTATGGTATCTGATGCCCATTTAGAGGCGAAAAGGATGGAAAAGTTCAGGACAATTCAATTCCTTATCTAGTATAGCAGTGGTATCGGTGACGAGGTACAGCGAAGATACTTAATCAATAGAGTTTGTCAATGGATAAATCATATTTCATCTGAGAATATGCCCCTCGCCCTCGAAAACTGCCGTTTATGGGACTAGCATATTCAGGAATAGCACTAGAAACCAGGGCGATATTGCGATCGCTGATAGCTAAATTCTGAGTCGGGTCATAACCGCGCCATCCCCCCCCCGGAAGATAAACCTCAGCCCAGGCGTGAAGATGGCGATCGCTATTATTTAGGTCCCCTTCCTGGTAGCCACTAACAAACCGAGTGGCCAAACCCATGGCCCGACAAGCCTCCATAAACAAAACCGTCAGATCTCGACAGGAACCCGCTTGCTGTCTCCAAGTAATCCCAGGGGGGAAAGCCGCCCCAGTTTCCCGAATAGTATAGCGACAAGTCCGATAAATGCGTTGATTTAAATCACTTAAAAACGTGAGAATCTCCCCCCGGGAACCATGCCAAATTTCTTGGGCCAATTGCACAGCCGCCGGGTCAACTCTGCCTTCCATATAAGGCTGTAAATGCCTTAAAATCGGTGCGGGATAGTCAGCGATCGGCAATCTCATCGCCCAAGGTTCCAGCAAATAGTTAAAGGGGTTATGACAGTGAGTTGCGACTCGGGAACTTACTTTAATTTTTAATTCTTTCGTGGGTTCATCAAACCACAATTTCAAGACATCATTACCATTGAGGTCAACAATTGCCGAAATTCCTTTAGGTTCGGGAACCACATCAATAGCAAAATCCTGTAGAGTTTGAAAGGCATCTGAACGGGGTCGTAACCTGACGATATGGGGGGTTAATTCTACATACTTAGTATAAGTGTATGTAGTGGTATGAACAATCTGATAAATCATCACTGTGTCAGGAGTATTTTAACTAGGAAAAGGGCTGACGAGGTACAGCCCCGCCCCACATCCCAGTTAGTGGGAATAGGTGGGGAAGGAGAGAGGCATACTTATGTCAATGTCAACCTACTTGACTTTGACTGACTGTCTCCGGTATAGGTTCCAGGGCAAAAAATGTTTCAAACATTTTACCTTGAATCCCATTAACCCGGGTTTGCAAATTATCGAGAAATTCATGTAATCCTCGATTCATAATCTCATCAATCATGATATAATCCAACTCCGATCGCAAACGTCCCAACTCCAGGTCTACGGGATTTTTCCAAGTTCCCGGTCTAGTTCCGGTAATATGTTGAAGCGATCGCTCTGCCTGTAGTATGCAATACTGAATCGAGCGCGGAAATTCCCTATCCAAAATCAAAAATTCTACCACACCAAAAGGGGTAATCCGGTGTTGTCTGCGTTTACGATACATCTCATAAGCACTAGCAGATTTCAGCAAAGCGATCCACTGAATTTCATCTAATGTAGTTCCGACATCCTCCACAGAAGGCAGCAAAATAAAATACTTAACATCCAGAATCCGAGAAGTTTTATCAGCCCTTTCTAGCATTCTTCCCATACGTCCAAAATGCCAGCCCTCATTGTGAGTCATAGTCGCATCCATAACCCCAACAAATAAATGGGCTTGCTGCTTCACCTGATTAAAAAACTCTGGCAAATAATAGGAACTATCCCCCATAGCAGCATCGCGCACCATCATATAAAACTCATTGACCTGTTCCCACATTTCCGAGGAAATAATTTCCCGGACAGAGCGCGCATTTTGTCGCGCCAACCGCAGACAAGATAAAATCGAGTTAGGATACTGATTATCAAAAGTCAGGAATTGAATCACATTTTCAGCAGTCGCCTCTCCGTAGCGTTCTTTAAACAGTTCTAAATCCCCAGTAGTTAACACCAAAGGTCGCCATTGTTGCTTCATTCCCGAGGGAGAATCCAACAACAAATTTTGGTTAACATCAACAAACCGGGCAATATTTTCGGCTCTTTCTATATAGCAATTCAGCCAATAGATAGAATCAGCAACACGACTGAGCATAGTTTTTTCGACTCAAAATGTAACGACAATTTTGGCTAACAAAGTTACCGCAAAGATTAGAATAAAACCCAAGTATCCTTACTGCCGCCCCCTTGGGAAGAGTTCACCACCAAAGAACCTTTTTTCATAGCCACGCGGGTCAAGCCGCCTGGATGAACATAAACCCCTTGGGGACCGTAAAGGATATAGGGTCGTAAATCGACATGACATCCCTCAAAGCTATCCCCTAGCAGGGTAGGAACGCGGGATAAAGAAAGGGTAGGTTGAGCGATATAATTGCGGGGGTTCGCCTTAATGCGTCCAGCAAACTCTAGTCGTTCTTCTTCTGTGGCTTGAGTCCCAACTAGCATCCCATAGCCACCAGCTTCGTTAGCGGCTTTAACGACTAATTTATCAAGGTTAGCCACCACATATTCAAGTTGCTGAGGTTCCCAACATAGGTAAGTAGGAACATTAGCCAAAATCTGATCTTCTCCCAGATAGTAGCGAATCATCTGGGGGACATAGGCATAAATTACCTTATCATCAGCGACACCCGTACCCAAAGCATTAGCCAGGGCGACGCGACCATTGCGATAGACCTCAGTGATACCAGGAACTCCTAAAAGTGATTCAGGATTAAAGGTCAGGGGGTCAATAAAGGTATCATCAATGCGGCGGTAAATTACATCAACCCGCTGTAAACCTTTTGTGGTTCGCATTTGCACATAACCATCTGCTATCACCAAATCCCGTCCTTCCACCAATTCTACTCCCATTTGTTGGGCGAGGAAAGAATGTTCAAAATAGGCAGAATTATAAATCCCCGGAGTCAGAACCACCACGGTCGGGTCATCGATGTGGGAAGGGGCTAAATTCAGCAGGGTATCTAGGAGATGACTGGGATATTCATCAACGGGTTGAATCCCTAGGGTAGCGAAGATTTGGGGAAAGGTGCTTTTCATTACCCGGCGGTTTTCCAGAACATAGGAAACCCCAGAGGGACAGCGTAGGTTATCTTCTAAAACATACCATTGACCATCGCGATCGCGTACTAAATCCGTCCCGGTGATATGACACCAAATATTTTTAGGGGCTTCAATTCCCATACAGGGTTTAAGAAAGCCTTTAGATGAGTTAATCAAATCTTCAGGAATCACACCATCTTTGACTATTTTCTGATCACTGTAAATGTCAGATATAAACAAATTGAGAGCCTGAATTCTCTGGATTAGTCCTCGTTCTAAATACGCCCATTCCTGCGCGGAAACAATACGAGGAATCATATCAAAGGGCAAAATCCTCTCGGTCCCCTCACTATCGCTATAAACGTTAAACGTTGCCCCTAGTTTCATCATGGCGGTTTTCGCCGCCTGTTGTCGCATCCTAATTTCTTCTGGGGACAGGGAATTAAGCCTATCTATTAACAGTTTGCCTTCGGGTCTCGGTTCCCCTGGAGAGGCAAATAGTTCATCGTAGAAATCACCTGGATCGTAAGAATCAAATAGCACAAATTGTGGCCCCAACTGCTCTAACACCTCTGATGATAAGGGGCTGAGTCCGTCCGGGAACTGTAGTTAATGATACCAACTGGTTAGCCCCAAGTTAGTGGTGTTTTTTTGTCGGAGCCAATTCTACCATACAACGGGTCACAGTTACAGTACAATTTGCTGGCCCCTATTGGTAAAGTGGACTTGTTGGATTTGCCAAACGGGGTTGCTAGTTAGGGTTTGGCGTAAACTACCGAACAGCGCTAGTTGTTCACAGGAGGACAGGGAGGTAAACACGCGGGGGCTATTGCTGGGAACCCGAAAATCTATGGTGATGGTATGCTGATGGCGGATAATTCGATACCCCAAGGAAAAGTCGGCGGATTCCTGGTTGTCTAAAACCTGCTTGACTGCCAATTCTAGGGACTGTTCCGCCGGAAGTGTAATGCTTCTTGGTACTAGGTTTTGACAGGTGCTGTCGGCTTGATAAAGGGTGACTGGGATAGTATTTGCTGTGGGGACGGTGGTTTCTTTTAGGGGCGGCGGCACGGGAGGGGTTTCTGGTTTGCTTTGGGCGCTGCTGGTTTGGGGGTCGGGTTGGTTGATGGGGGTTTCGGAACTTTCCTCAACGGGGACACTACAGCTTGTCAAGGCGACAATCATCACTGTAGTCAAAACAGGGGGTAACAAATGTTGGATACTAATCATGGCTGGTATATGGGTATGGGGTATAGTTAACCATTCAAGGCTAAAAGGCTTGACTCCGAATAGCATTCACCTGTCCCCGTTATCCGGCCCGATAGATAAATATTTCTTGAATGAGGCTAAATGGTTACGACAAACTGGAATCGCCGACATATCCTATCTCTGGCTGATTTCACTGCTGCTGAATATGATACGGTTTTGCAAACTGCTGCTAGTTTCCGGGAGGTTCTCGGACGTAGGACTAAAAAAGTCCCGGCTTTACAGGGTCAGGTGGTGGCTAATTTGTTCTTTGAACCTTCGACCCGGACTCGCAATAGTTTTGAATTGGCCGCGAAACGTCTGTCGGCGGATACGTTGAATTTTGCGCCGGGGACTTCTTCGCTTACTAAGGGTGAAACTATCTTGGATACGGCTAAAACTTATTTGGCTATGGGAACGGATATGATGGTGATCCGACATCGTGAAGCGGGGGTTCCTTTGGCGATCGCCTCGGAGATGGATCGCCTTAATACTCAGGTGGCGATTTTGAATGCGGGAGATGGTCAACATGAACACCCATCCCAGGGATTATTGGATTTGTTTACTATTTGTCGGGTTTTTGACCCGGAAAATCCCCGCCTGGATTTATTGCGGGGTAAGAAAATTGCGGTGGTTGGGGATATTTTGCATTCTCGGGTGGCGCGGTCTAATATCTGGAGTTTGACGGCTACGGAAATGGAGTTGCATTTAGCTGGTCCGCCGACTTTGCTACCTAAATGGTTTGCGGGGTTGGGTAGCGATCGCCCGGGAAAATTGTTTTTACATTGGAGTTTAGATGAGGCTCTGGCTGATGCTGATTTTGTGATGACTTTGCGCTTGCAAAAAGAACGGATGACTAATTATTTATTGCCGAGTCTGCGAGAGTATCATCAACTCTATGGGATTACTACGGAACGCTTAAAGTTATGTCGTCCTGATGTGAAAATTCTCCATCCCGGTCCGGTTAATCGCGGTGTGGAAATTAGTTCGGAGTTGATGGATAATCCCGATCGCAGTTTGATTTCTCAGCAAGTTACTAACGGTATTGCGGTCAGGATGGCTTTATTATATTTGATTGGTGTCGGTAAGGGAGGATAGAAGACCTGTGCGGGTATTTCCAGACCCTCAACAGTTACAAATGGCTATGGATGCGATCGCTCAATTTCAGGCCTCTCCTGTTCCTGGGGTCTGGTTAGGCTTGGATCGGGAACAGGTGATTAGTGAAATGCGATCGCGCCTTCAAAACCCCTTTAGTCTCAGTCAGGGAGGACAGCCTTTTTGTGGTCCGGCGGTGATGATTTTTGAACTGATTAGACATCACCCCCAACAATATGTCAAAATTTGTCGTAACTTGTTTCAACTCGGCGGCTTTCATACCCTCAAAAATACCTGGATTTCTGCGTCGGAACGTCTGCGAAATACCCACGGCAACTTTCTGATGCCTCAAGCTGATTGGATGCTACTTTCTACCCTGCGAGAATCTCAAAATTTATGGCTTCCTATTGAGCCTAATGCGCCGGATCTTCTCCGTAACTTGGCGGGAATTACTAAGCCCTGGGAAATTGTGGGATGGACTCAGGAACTTCTCGGCTTTGCTGATGTTAATTTCACCAAACCTTATTTATTTGGTCATCTCCAAGCTATGGAAAATGCCACTGCTGTTTTAGACCAAGGTGGGGTGGTGTTGGCTTTGATAAATGCTGAGGCTTTACTCAAAAATAAGCCCCCTTTAATACCTTATCCTAGTCATTGGGTGGCGGTGGTCAGTGCTATGGATTTCACTGATACTAATTCTCCCCAATTAATTGATTTTCAAGTTTACAGTTGGGGTCAAAAAATGCGGGTTACAGCTACTCCTCAAGCCTTCTCCCTCCACTTCTGGGAAGCTATTACCGCACAACCATTATAAGGCGATCGCATCGGTGGATTTAACTAGATTAATTCCGGCGGCGGAAAACCTTTTAAATGCGGCTTCTGCGGCTTCTGTGAAATCGACTACACCCGGAACTATTACCGGAGAAGTACAATCTTCTAACACATAAATCCGTTGCGCTAAAGTGCGATCGCGCTGTTGAATTTCTGTCAGTAAATCCTCCACAGTCCAGGCGACACAGTGACTCTTAGCTTGACCCGCAATAAATAGCAGATCAAAGTTCAGCAGTTGCTCAATTAGCCCCTTATTTGTGTTACCAATACTCACGCCATTACTAGCCACTGAAACCTCTGGCTTTAGGGCTGAATAATTTTCCGTGAGGGGATGTTGACCTTTTAATTCTAGGTGAGTTTGACTGTAACGGGCGATATTATGAAAAAATAGGGCTTCTTCTACTCCTGAAACTAAAGCATGACTAATACCGCCCACCATACCATGATAGGGCCAAATCGTCAGAGGATAGCGCCCCCCTTCCGTCAATTGATGGGTATAATAGCGGGCGTGTTGTGCTAAGGTTTGTTCATCCCAACCCCTAAAATTTGGGGCGATCGTTGGATTAACCCGCCATCGACCTTTAGCGATATCCTCATCAGTAATAGTCCTTCCCGGTTCGGGATATTCACCACTATCATTCACCCAAAAAATCGGATGAAAAATCTGCATAGCAGTGTGAGTATCTAGGGTGGCTATAATTCCAGTAATTACACCCAAATGGCGATAAATAAACTCACATAATCGTTGATTATCTTGTACTGCACCCCTCACAAATAACTCAAATCCGGGAATACAAAATGTATTCTGAACATCAATTAGTAATAAACCAATCCGTTGAGTATCCTTAGCTGCAGGTTGAATGTCATGTTCCTGCGCCCAAAGCCGTGCCTCTCTCTCCCGCTGCTGATAGGGTACTTTCCACACTTCCTCAAGTTTATGGCTATCAAAGAAAACCGGAATCGGCAGAGATTGGTTCATTCTTAACCCCCTATGATCAGTATTGGGCCGGACTAAATTTGCATATTCAGCCGATATCTAATAGTACCATAAACCACATTATATGAGACTTGTAACCCATATTTTTCTTGTAGCCAGCTTTGGACATCACAATAAGTTTTAAAGCCAGAGTCTTGGCGAGTCAGCTTATACTTGAGTTCCTGTAACGCATCCGGGGGAATTTTTTGCCTACGTCCTTTTTTATATTCATTAAAAATTAAACGATCTATTCCACCTTGTTTATAGCGATTTAACCAGCGATGGATAGTAATTCGGTTCACCCCTAATACTACCGCTAATTTAGTAATACTACTAACCTTATTAGACTTGAGCAGATAAAGTGCTTTAACTTTCGCAAACCCCTCAGTTGCTATGGTTTGACACATTAAAAATTTCAGGTCTTCGAGCGTTTCTTGGATTTCCAATTGATGGTATTTCATCTCAATCACTCCAGGCTATGCAGGCTAATCAAATTAATCTTGATGATGATTTGCTAAAAATAAATATTCGATCGCATTAAAAATCACTTAGACCCAGCTATAAACAGTGATCAAATATACTGAATATTCAATCCTCCCTAAATTGTCACTAAGGCTAATGATTAATAATTGCCCTACCATTTAAACCCAGCTTACCAAGATAATCAACTGATTAATAAAATTACCCACAAAACCCACTTTATAAATCTTTTGCCTCCCCCCAAAACCTCCAAAACCCACCTTTTTTTAGGCTACTGCCACATCCCAGAATATTTGGACCATACCCAGATACCCTTGACAAAAAGCTGGCTATGTGCATAAAATAAAAAATTATCATATCTCTACAAAACTTAACAACCTTTAAATTGTGACCAAAAATCCTACTATTTCTAAGTCCCCTCTGAGGCGGTTATTTGAATATGCCGATCGCTATCGTCTGCAAATTTGGCAGGCCAGTATTTGCTCAATTCTCAATAAAATCTTCGACCTAGCGCCTCCGGTTCTCATTGGTGCGGCGGTGGATGTGGTAGTTAATGAACAGGACTCATTTATCGCCAGATGGGGTATTGAAAATGTCCAAAGTCAACTAATTGTTTTATCGATTATCAGTGGCATAATTTGGGGTTTAGAATCCCTATTTGAATATATTTATAAACTACTGTGGCGTAACCTCGCCCAAACCATTCAACATGAACTGCGTTTAGATGCTTATCGACACCTGCAAAATCTGGAGTTATCCTATTTTGAAGAACGCAGCACCGGCAGTTTAATGTCTATCCTGAATGATGACATTAATCAACTGGAAAGATTTTTAGATGTTGGGGCTAATGAAATTCTGCAAGTAGTGACCACAATATTAATTGTCGGCGGTGGTTTTTTCATTATATCTCCCGAAGTGGCTTGGTTAGCTATGCTACCGATGCCGTTCATTGTTGGGGGTTCCATACTGTTTCAAAAAAGGTTAGCGCCCCGTTATGCAGAAGTCCGCGAAAAAGTTGGTTTTCTGAATGGTCAATTGTCTAATAATTTGACGGGTATTACTACCATTAAAAGTTTTACTGCCGAAGAATATGAAGCGGAAAGAATTGGCAAGCAAAGTCAAGGCTATAGACTAGCTAATCGACGTGCGATCGCTTTTTCAGCCGCCTTTATTCCGATGATTAGATTCTTGATTTTCTTTGGTTTTACTGCCACCTTAATTGTTGGCGGTTTACAAACCATAGAAGGACGGTTAGCAGTAGGCAGCTATAGTGTTTTGGTGTTTATTACTCAGCGTCTGCTGTGGCCTTTAACTCGCCTAGGAGAAACCTTTGACCAATATCAACGGGCGATGGCTTCTACCAATCGGGTGATGAATTTACTAGATACCCCCATTGCTACTCACCCCGGAAATATTGCCTTAAAGAGTCAGGAAGTTAGGGGAGAAATTGACATTAAAAATATCACTTTTTCCTATAACCCTCAAATGCCAGTCATGAAAAATCTATCCCTATATATTCCAGCGGGAGATACCATTGCTATTGTCGGGGCTACTGGGTCTGGTAAAAGTACGTTAGTCAAACTGTTATTAAGGTTATATGAAATCCAGTCAGGAACCATTTTGATAGATGGCATAGAATTACAACAAATTAAACTTGAGGACTTACGAAAAGCGATCGGTTTAGTCAGTCAGGATGTGTTTCTGTTTCATGGGACTGTAGCCGAAAATATCGCCTATGGCACTTTTGATGCCAGTTTTGATGAGATTGTTAGTGCAGCGAAAGTGGCTGAGGCTGATGGTTTTATCAATAGTTTTCCCCTAGGATATGATACAATTGTGGGAGAAAGAGGTCAGAAACTATCGGGAGGACAGCGACAACGAATTGCGATCGCTCGTGCTGTGTTGAAAAATCCCCCCATTTTGATATTAGATGAAGCGACATCAGCGGTAGATAATGAAACGGAAGCGGCTATTCAGCGATCGCTGGAATACATCACCCAAAATCGTACTACTATTGCGATCGCTCATCGTCTTTCCACTATCCGCAATGCTGACTGTATTTATGTGATGGAAGATGGTCAATTAGTCGAGTGGGGAAGACATGAGGAATTGCTGGAAAAACAGGGAGTTTATAACGGCTTATGGCGAGTTCAGTCGGGCTTGAGGTTGTCAAAGTAACCATGACTGCTAGAGAGCAAAATTAAGTCTTGACAAAAATTGATTTTAGATTTAAAATGGGATTATTGTCGGAAAATGTCCTAAACCATATACCGTTAATTTGGGGGAGGTGATGGTTGTGAAATTAGCAGAAGCCTTAATTTTACGCGCTGATCTGCAGAAGCGAATCGCTCAATTACAACAGCGGTTGTTGCGAACTCTGAAAGTTCAGGAAGGCGAAGAACCTCCCGAAGATCCCCAAGACTTAATGGGGGAGTTAGAAAATCTAAGCGCTGAACTGCTGCGTTTAATTCAGCAAATCAATCGGACTAACTCAGTCACGCAATTAGAGGGAAAATCTCTATCAGATGCTTTAGCAGAAAGGGATACACTCAAACTCAAGCGCAGTGTTTATAAAGCGGCAGTTGAAGCAGCATCAGAACGCTACGATCGCTATACCAGAGGAGAACTGAAAGTATTAACTACGATTAATGTGGCTGAGGTGCAAAAATTGACCGATAGTTTAGCCCAAAATCATCGACAACTAGATACAAAAATTCAGGCTTTAAATTGGGCAACCGATCTAATTGAGACTTGAATAAACCCGGATAATTGTTGGTAGCCAAACCTTCAGAAGCGAGTGTGAACCGCCAACTCGGTAAGTTGGGAACATCAAACAAAAAAAACATGGTTGGATACTGGGCGTATTCTGGGTTCGACTCCCATTACAAATTTTGCCCAGCATTGTAACAAGGTTACAAGAGAAATGTCACATTTTACTACCGCATACTGGTCTGTATGGTTTGGTGAGGGTGGGTTAGGGGATAACAATTATCTGTAGGGGTTGATTGTCCTATAATATACTAGAGGCAATATTATTGATATAGTATCCAATGACGATCGCGATCGATTTGGGAACCAGTAACACAGTAATTTCCCGTTGGAACCCAGTTACTGAACAACCGGAAACCCTAAAATTACCTGGTTTGTCACAAATTTCAGCCCAAAATCCCCCATTAATTCCTAGTCTGCTTTATGTAGAAAATGCCAAGGAAAAACAAGTTTTATTAGGTCAACAAGTGCGCGATCGCGGTTATGATTTAGCCAACGATCCGCGTTTTTTCCGTAACTTTAAACGGGGAATTGGTAGTAATATTCAGGGATTTTTACCAGAAATTGACGGTGAGATAATCACCTTTGAAACCGCCGGAGAATGGTTTTTAAAAAATGCGATCGCCGCTATCAGCAACATTCCCCTAACGGTAGATTCCCTAATTTTTACAGTACCCGTAGATAGTTTTGAAACCTATCGCAACTGGTTAGGTCGTATCTGCGAGTCCTTGGAAGTCCCACAAGTGAGGATGATAGATGAACCGACAGCGGCGGCGTTGGGTTATGGATTAGGCGATCGCCAATTATTGCTAGTCATAGATTTTGGTGGTGGCACCCTGGATTTATCCCTAGTCCGTTTAGATGCCACGACCGCCAAAAATCCCCTAGGTTTTATTCTGAAATGGGGTCAAAAATCCTTAGCGGAATCTTCTGGACAAAAAGCCAAAACCGCGAGAGTTATCGCCAAATCAGGTCAGAATTTAGGAGGTTCAGATATCGACTATTGGCTGGTAGATGATTTCGCCCAAACCCAGGGATTAGTCAAAAATGCTTTAACCACCCGTTTAGCCGAAAAGCTGAAAATTCAGTTATCCCTAAAAACCCAAGCCAGTGAAGTTTATTTTAATGAGGAAACCTTCGAGAGTTACGAGTTAGAAATGACTCGCGATCGCTTCAATGAAATCTTGACACAAAACCAATTTTTTGAGAACCTAGATAAAGCCATGGGTCAGGTTTTACAGCAGGCGCGTCGCCAAGGGATAGAAGTGGGGGATATTGACGCGGTTTTATTAGTAGGGGGGACTGTACAAATTCCGGCTGTTCAAGACTGGGTAAAGCAATATTTTAACCCGAGTCAAATTCGCAGCGAAAAACCCTTTGAGGCGATTTCTCATGGTGCATTACAACTAAGTTTAGGCACTAAAATTGAGGACTTTCTTTATCATAGCTATGGTGTTCGCTATTGGAATCGCCGGGATAATTGTCATGATTGGCATCCAATTATTAAATCTGGTCAACCCTACCCCATGACAGAAGCGGTAGAATTATTGTTAGGCGCTTCCTTAGAAAATCAACCCAGTATTGAATTAGTTATTGGTGAATTAGGCGACGAAACTGGGGGAACAGAAGTCTTTTTTGATGGCGATCGCCTAGTTACTCGCAGTCTCAACACCGGAAAAGCTACTGTCCAACCTTTAAATGATACTGACACCGGACGCAGTATTGCTAAATTAACCCCTCCGGGAAATCCTGGTAGCGATCGTATTCGGGTACAATTTCAGATTGATGAACAGCGTTTTTTACGAATTACAGTCGAGGATATATTGACCAGTCAAACCTTATTAAATAATCAAACAGTCGTCCAATTAAGCTGACACCAGGGAGTTAGGCTAGTGATTATCTTTCACGGTGCATAATTAAAATGGCGGGGGCTAGATAGAAATTCATTAATCCAGCTTTCCCGTCGTTTTCCCTGTTGATTAGCTTGCCAAATTTTACCTGTGTTGATATCCAAACAAGTTAGCCACCCTTTAGGGCTATATACCCGTGTATCAAGACAAATTGCATAGCCAAAATTTACAGGTTTTCCGCTTTTCTGGCTAGTATGACCACATACCATAATTTTACCAGAATAGTGAGGTTTAGCACTATAAAACTTTTCCCAAAATAAATGGTCATTGGATTGTTTAGATAGGGGGATATTGGGCGCAACATTAGCATGAACAAAAAAATGAGTTTCTTCTTCCCAATAGTCTAAACAGGTTTGTTCGACAAATTCCCAATGTTCAGGTAAAATATGGTTAATTTTAGGTTTTTTTCGGGATGAATTTTGGTAAGATAATATAGTTTGTTGACCGCCACAAATTTTCCAGGTATCTAAACTATTAGGATGCGATCGCGCTGCTAACATCATAATTTCATGATTTCCCCGTAGAGGGATTAACTGACCCTGATTATACAGATAAATTAACCTATCAATTACCCCCTTAGAGTCAGGACCGCGATCGACATAATCCCCCAGAGTAATCACGCGGTCATCTGGTTGAATACTCACCATATCTATGAGAGTATCAAAGGCTTTTGAACAGCCATGAATATCACCAATCGCCAAAATTCGCATAAACATTAATTGAGATATTTTGCTACTATTTTAACGCCGATTTAGGCGCATCCTAAATCGAATCGGGACGTAGGGAATCTCAAAATCATCAATCCAGCCAGTTTGTTTTTCCCCCTTTTGATTAGCTTGCCAAATTCTGCCACTATTGACATCTAAACAAGTTAACCAACCCTGACCACAAACCCAAGTATCAATGCAGATAGCATGACCAATATTAAGAGGTTGACCAGTTTTTTGGGTAGTATGACCGCAAACCATAGTTTTTCCAGAATAGTGAGGAGAAGGATGATCAAATGATTGCCAAAATAGCATCCTTTCCGGTTGTTTATTTAAAGGTAAATTGGGATACACATTAGCATGAACAAAAAAATGCGATCGGTTTTCCCACCAATTTCGACACACCTTTTCGAGAAAATACCAGTGTTTTTCAGGGATAGAATTAATCCCCTTATACCCGCCATGATGACCATAAGAAGCCATAGTTTCTTCCCCACCAGAAGCCTGCCAATGATACCAGGCATCCCAACCCAAAGAACGCGATCGCAACATCAAAATTTCATGATTTCCCCGCAAAGCAATCAATTGTCCTCGGTCATGTAAATCGATGAGGCGATCGATAATTCCCTTCGAGTCTGGGCCGCGATCCACATAGTCACCCAAGGTGATAATCTGGTCATTCGGTTGCAGTTTAATCGCCCTAATTAGGGTATCAAAAGCCACCGAACAACCGTGAATATCACCAATTGCCAAAGTTCGTTTAGGCTTGTGAATCCTACTACTCATGTACTATAACAGGTGTGCCAACTGATGCCCACTCAAATAGCCATCTAGCATGGTCTACAGCAACATTTGTGCAACCGTGGCTAACTGGAGTTCCAAACATATTATGCCAATAAGCGCCATGAATTGCCATGCCGCCATCGTAGTACATTGTATAAGGAACATCCGGCACATCATAACCAGGGCCAGTCATACGGGTACTACGATACTTAGTTTGAACCCTAAAATTACCAACACGGGTAGGAGTTGAGGGTTTTCCAGTAGAAACAATCACCGCATAAACCGCTTTATTTCCCTCCCAAGCGATCAACCGTTGGCTAGTCAGATCAATTTGAATCCAACGTTCCGAAGACTGTTGTAAATCCAACATCCGCCGCGCTATCATATTATGAAATTCTTGGGCTTGTACCGGAGTTGAGTCCCCGTAAAGCAGTGTTACCCCTAGACTCAGCCCCGCTACCAATAGTCCCAGCTTACGCCATGGAATTGAACTTTTCATGATTTCACCTTCCTAGAGTCTGTGCATAACTAAATCCATTTTAGAAGAATTTTACCCCTTCTGAATCATGGGATTTGTCCCCATTTTCTGACTTTTCCCCAGAGTTCAGGATATCTATTAAATGTTGCGCGCGCCCAGTAATTTCCTGCCAGTTACCCTGGGATATCGCCTGTTTAGGGAATAAATCTCCTGATAATCCCACCGCTATAGCCCCCCCTTCAATAAACTTAATAGCATTGTTTAAAGTAACTCCCCCAGTAGGAATCAAGGGTATTTGACCTAGGGGACCCTGTAAACTTTTAATATAATCAACACCTCCCACCGATGAAATCGGAAAAACTTTAACACAACTCGCCCCATTTTGCCACGCAGTCACAATTTCCGTCGGCGATAAAGCCCCCGGAATTATCGGAATTGTCCTGGCTTGTGCTAATTGAATTAATGATAAATTAATGTGGGGAGAAAATATAAATTGTGCGCCACAATTGACAGCATCCCGTAAATTTTGCTCAGTTAAAATTGTGCCAGTCCCAATTAAACAATCCGGCAACTCGGACCTAAGTTTACTAATGATTTCCGGTGCCTTTTCACCATTCCAGGTAATTTCAATTAAGCGAATACCGCCCCGGCTAACAGCCCCAGCCATTTGTAAACCTAGTTCCCAACTGGGGGGGCGAATTACAGCGATCGCTTTATGGGTTTTCAGTTGTTTTAACCAATCCCTATTTTCCATAATCTCTAACTTGGTTATAATAGTTAAATTAGTCTCACTACAACAATTCCTGTTCACTAATTATGGCCCCCACTCCCACTCCCACCAAAAAAAGCGGTAGCCCCCTCCCCCCAGGGGCGATCGTCCGTTTAGGAAAGTTCGCCTGGACTACTATGTGGCGGTTGATGATGTCAAAGTTAGCCCCCCGTAATTCTTCTGGGGAATATATCCGCCCCGAAAGCCAATTTCGCCACCAGGTAGGGACAGCAGCCTATCCCCCAGAGGCGGGACGCTATCAGTTAATTGTGGGCTGGGGTTGTCCTTGGGCCCACAGAACCCTAGTTGTCCGGGCTTTAAAGGGGTTGTCCTCTGCGATATCCATAAATATCGTTTCTCCTTCCCCCGACTCGGGAATGTGGGTTTTTGACCAGCCAGAAGTCGAATTTAACACCCTACCTGAATTCTATCATAATGCTAAACCGGGTTATCAGGGGCGAGCTACTGTCCCCCTCTTGTGGGACACGCAGCAAAAGGCGATCGTCAATAATGAAAGCGCCGAAATTATTGTTATGTTAAATTCCGAGTTTCAGCAGTTCGCGAAATACCCCGATCTAGATTTATATCCTCCCGCCTTAAAAGAAGCGATCGACTCTTGGAATGAGCAAATTTATCAATATGTTAATAATGGTGTCTATCGCTGTGGTTTTGCCCAAACCCAGACCGCCTATGAAACCGCCTGTAATCAGCTATTTGATACCCTCGATTTAATCGACCAAACCCTAGCCAATTCCCGTTATTTATGTGGCGATCGCATTACCTTGGCAGATGTCCGATTATTTACCACCCTCTTTCGATTTGATACCGTTTATTATAGCCTGTTTAAATGCCACCGTCGCCGCCTAGTGGATTATCAAAATCTCTACCCCTATTTGCGCGATATATATCAACTTCCCGAAGTCGCCGAAACCTGCAACTTAGAAGTTATTAAACGAGACTATTACGGCAATTTATTTCCCCTCAACCCCGGCGGAATTATCCCCCTCGGTCCTGACCTGGATCTACATCAACCCCATGACCGCGATCGTCTTACCCAAACTAATTAATTTTCTAGTGATAGCAAATTATCTCCCATGACCCTGATTCCATCTAACCAGAATAATTATCCATTACCCTGCCATGTCTTCACAATATCCTCAATTTGTGCGGGGATGGGGCTAGGTACAAAAATTGAGAAATCCGTGATTTTAGTGTCCTGATTATCTAATCTTTTAGCCCGATTATCTAATTGGTCAGAAGCCCCTTGGTCAAATAATGTTGGTTGTATATAAACTTCCTCTGAATTACTCCCACTACTTTTGACAAAATCACCCATAGGTTTAATACCATGTTCAAATCGATTTAAAATTGTCTTAAACGCTTCTATACTATGATCTACACCAATCCAATTACGTTGCATTTCATCAGCGATCGCTAAACTTGTCCCCGAACCGGCAAAACCATCAAGTATCAAATCTCCTGGATTCGATGAAGCCGCAATTATTCTTCTCAATAAATCAGGATTTTTTTCAGTTGGATATCCCGTAATTTTAACATTTTGATTATAAGCATCCCGGAACTCTAGCCAAATATCCTGAACTCCCACCCCTGAATGTTCATTGAGATAAACCTTCCTTCTAGGATTACCATTTTTAGACCAGAAGATTTCACCTCGTGCGTCCATTTCATCCAGAGTCTTTGGGGGATATTGCCAATGTTTACCCGGAGGCGGCATTTTACCCCGCCAAGGCTTCCCAGTTTCACCATGACGCACACCTGGTGCATGGAGTGGAACCTTCATAAATTGACGACCAGTTTCTGGTTCAATATATTGATACTCCTTTTTACTATTTTCCGACAAGGGGACTTTGGGTTGATTCCATATATATGTATCTGACTTGGTATAAAATAATATAAAATCTGCAGTTTTCCCATAAGTTCTACGAGTATAATTTTTGGGATTGCATTTTTGTCTGACTATCATATTTCGATAGTTTTCAGCACCAAAAATTTCATCCATTATTAGCTTGATATGAAAAATCATCTTTTCATCAAGATGTAAATAAATTGAGCCATGATTTGACAGTAATTGATGCAGCCATATCAGACGTTCTCGTAAAAATTCCACGAACATAGCACCCGTTAAGGTATCATCATAAGCCTTCGACTGTTTTCGTGACAAAAAATGGCTTTCTGTCGCAAAGGGTGGGTCTATATAGATTAAATTAATACTCCCGCATATTTCGGGTTCCGTAGCCAGTAAACGAAGAACATCTAAATTATCGCCAAAATATAACCTTTTAGGTGAAGCATGAGAATAAATACTTTGATATTCGACTAAATCACTATTAATAATTTCCTGGTATGATTTTTTATGGGCATAGACCAGCTCAACTTGATTATCGTCAAGCAATTTATCTTTTTTAGGTATTCCAATTGCCATAAATTAACTGTTATGATACTAACCACTCGATGTTTATGCGTTCTGGAAACATTCGGAGAGTAACCACCTTACATAATCTCGCCACATTGAACCCAGAAGTAAGCCGGGGCTATCGTTAAGAAATATGACTTTAAGATTTAATCCATTAGTTTGAGCATATTTCAGAATCTCACTAGCACAATCACGATACTGGCCTGTTCGATCATCTTCTTGAGTACCACCTCGGTCTGAATCATACCTAGCTAAACCTACAGCAACTGGCTGATTATTATGTAATAAAACAAAGTCTACTGGGCGATTTGGTCTAGGATAATTATCAAAAAATTCTCCTAATCTTACATCTTTGCCAGCACGTTTAGGGCCGATAATCTCCAGTTTTGAATATTGTTCACGAACGATTTTAAATAGCCTTTCTGTTAGATCATATCCTTTTTTACCACGCTCCTTATATTCCCAAAGCACGGCACATAAAGCCTCATCAGGCATAGGTCTCGACAAAAATTGGGATTGAACTTCTGTAATTAAACGAAATCCCTTGCCAAATCGATTACATATTTGATCAGCATTTGATTTTTTTTGAGCATTTCTACAGGTGTTTCTGGACTCACATATTTTCTGAATACTCGACAAAGTTGTATCCGCATCCAAACGGGTTGGATTTGTGTAATTGCCAAAAATAGATCCGTTGAAGAATGGGATGACTTTAACAGATGACCAAATGTGACCAGTACAGGTTGATAAAGTTGACAGGCTAATGATAGGATATCTGGATAGTATTCACCAGCAGATAAGGTGATCCAAAGATGACCATCTTCTTGATAATCTCGGAAGCTGGTTTGATCACTTTTTGGCAATTTGCTAATCTCTCCTTTTCATTGAATGATACCAAAAATCAGAAAAATTAAAGGATTCCGAAGCTATAGCCTCAGAATCCTTAGAAGTTAATTATAGAGCCGAATCCCCAGAATTAGGCAAAATAGATCCCCGTCACTTCAGGAAAACTACATTAAGCCTAATTGAGACAGAATACCTTGGCCAGTCAGTAACTCGGTGCCAACACCGATAACGAAACCAAGCATAGCGAGGCGACCGTTCCAGGTTTCCGCGAATTCGGTGAAACCAAATTTAGTTCCTTGATTTTCCATTGTGAGTTACTCCTAAATAGGTTTGCTTGATCCAACTAAACAAAAGTTAACACACTTACCGCCAATTTTGCAACATTTGTTTACACTTTTCTGAAAAAAAAATACGCCAACCGCCGAAACCCCTTCAAATCAAGGGTTTATCCTCTAGCCAGACTATGGGCGATCGCATCTAATCAACAAACTAGCCGATAATAAAAACCGTAGCAGTAGAGCAGGCATCATGGACATTCGCATCGGAAACGGATACGACATTCACCAGCTAGTCGAAAACCGTCCCCTAATACTAGGCGGCGTTAAAATTGAGCATCATCTAGGATTACTCGGTCACAGCGATGCCGATGTCCTCACCCATGCCATCATGGATGCTATGTTAGGGGCGCTAAGTTTAGGAGATATCGGCGTTTACTTTCCCCCCACAGATGAACGCTGGGCGGGTGCTGATAGCCTAGTCTTACTAGAACAAGTTCATAGCCTCATACAACAGCGAGGCTGGCAGTTATGTAACATAGACTCAGTAATTGTGGCTGAACGTCCCCAACTCAAACCCCATATCCCGACAATGCGCGATCGCATCGCCAATGTCCTAAAATTGGAACCGGACCAGGTAGGCATCAAAGCCACCACCAACGAAAAACTCGGACCCGTAGGACGAGAGGAAGGAATAGCCGCTTACGCCGTCACCCTCCTAAAAAGAGCCTAAAAGCGCAATCGCCATAAACTTTGCCAGTTATGAACCATTTAGTCTATCCAGGGTCAAAGCGCGGGTTACTCATCCGCCTAGCCTCAGTATTATTAGTAGTATTATTAGCCCTAGGCTTATGGGGTTGTGGTGTCGCCCAATCTGCCGACAGACCCTCCCGCCTAGTCATTCCCACCCCTAGCGGTCCGAGTACGTTTAACTATCCGCTAAATCAATCAGCCTATAGCGTTTTTGGCTATATTTATAGTCCCGTCATCGAAGAACACCCCGTTACCGGAGAACTCCAACCAGGTCTAGCGGAGTCTTGGGAAATTGCCCCAAATGGTCAAAGGATTATCATCACTCTGCGATCGGGTTTAAAATGGTCTGACGGTGAACCCATGACCGTAGATGATGTGATTTTCACCTACAACGAGATCTATTTCAATGACCAAATCCCCAGTAGCTTTAAAGATATTCTCAGAGTAGGACGCGATCGCACCCTACCCACCGTTAAAAAACTCGATGATCGGCGGGTCGAATTTTCCGTCCCCGAACCCTTCGCCCCTTTCCTCCGATATGCAGGCGGTTTACCAATTTTACCTGCCCATATTTTAGCTGACTCCGTTCGGACTTTCGACTCTCAAGGAAATCCCCTATTTTTGAGTACCTGGGGAACCAATACCGACCCCCAGGAAATTGTTGGTAATGGTATGTACCGCATCAGAAGCTATAACCCCAATCAACGGGTTATCCTAGAACGTAACCCCTACTATTGGCGGGAAGACTCACAGGGGAACCCCCAACCCTATATAGAGCAAATAGTGTGGCAAATTATCGAGAGTAGCGATACCCAACTACTCAATTTTAGGTCTGGTTCCCTGGATACCCTAGATGTTCAACCCGAAGCCTTCCCCCTGCTGAAACCTGAAGAAACCAGGGGTCAATATACCATCTATAGTCCGGGTCCTGATACCGGAACTGTGTTTATGTCTTTTAATCTTAATCAGGGTAAAAATGCCGACGGTAGACCTTTTGTGGAACCCTATAAATCCCGATGGTTTAATAATCTAGCCTTTCGTCAAGCAGTATATTATAGCATAAATAGAGAGGTGATGAAAAATAATATTTTTTTAGGATTGGGTGAGTTACAACATTCGCCGTTCCCGGTGCAAAGTCCTTTTTATCTATCTCCAGAACAGGGATTAAGAACCTATAGCTATAACCCGGAAAATGCTAGGGAATTATTGCGAGAGGCGGGTTTTTCCTATGATGTTAATGGCAATTTAATCGATGACGAAGGTAATCAAGTCCGGTTGACGTTGTTGGTGGCGGCGGGTCGAAAAGTTCGGGAACAAATGGCGACCCAAATTGCTCAAGATTTATCCAGAATCGGCATCCGAGTAGACCCACTATTTTTGAGTTTTAATACTTATGTTAGTCGGTTGTCTAAGACTCGGAATTGGGATGCTTTTTTGGGTGGATTCACTGGGGGGGTTTTAGAACCCCATGGCGGCTATAATATTTGGTCTGTTAATGGTCGTCTGCATACGTTTAATCAAGGTCAGCAACCGGGAGAACCTGAAATAGAAGGTTGGGTGGTATCAGACTGGGAGCAAAAAATTGATGATTTATATGTGCAGGCTTCCCAGGAACTAGATAATGATAAACGTAGGGAACTTTATGGAGAAGCCCAGAAGATTATTGCCGAAAATTTGCCGTTTCTGTATATGGTTAATCCTTTGGTATTCGATGCCATACGCGATCGCATAGAAGGCATTAACTATACACCCATCGGCAGAGGGTTCTGGAATTTATACGAGTTAAAAATTCGCGAATAGGGATAAATAAACGGTATCCTCAGATGACCAGTATCAGGAAATTTTCAATGACACCGGAAGCCTTAAAACAGCTATTAGAATATGTCGCACAAGGCTATTTATCCCCCATAGAAGCCCTGAACAAAATGCGATATTTTGACTTTGAGACGGTCGGGAATTATGCCAAAATAGATAATCACCGACAACTGAGAACCGGATTTCCCGAAGTGATTTGGGGACCCGGAAAAACCCCAGAGCAAATCCGAGAAATAATGCAGACTATGCAGGGGCGAAATCCGGTAGTGATGGCGACCCGAATTGATCCGGAAGTTTATGAAGAACTGCGGCGGGAAATGCCAGATTTAGAATATTATCGAGAGGCTAAGATTTGTGCCTTAGATGGACGTTATCGGTCCGCTGAACCGCAATCTGTGGGTGTAATAGGAATTTTAACCGCCGGAACTGCTGATATATCTGTGGCGGAGGAAGCAGCGGTAACCGCCAGCTTATCAGGGTTTCAGGTAAAGCGACTGTGGGATGTGGGGGTAGCAGGAATTCACCGACTATTAGGAAACTGGCATTTAATCTCGGATGCTGATGTTTTAATTGTAGTAGCGGGGATGGAAGGAGCTTTACCCAGTGTCGTGGCTGGTTTAGCTGATTGTCCAGTAATTGCTGTCCCCACCAGTATTGGCTATGGTGCGAGTTTTAATGGGTTAGCACCCCTATTAACTATGCTGAATTCCTGTGCGGCGGGTGTAGGAGTAGTCAATATAGATAACGGATTTGGCGCGGCTATCTTGGCTGGCCAAATCCTGCGAGTGGGAGAGCGATTAAACAGAAAAATGGATCAACACTGAGACAAGTTTTTGCACAAAAACAGTCGCCTCGGCTGACCCAAAAACACAGAATCCCAACTCCAATCTATCTGGGCTATGCGATAGCCCACTTGATGATAAAGTTGTCGTGCTTGGGAATTATTTTCCAGAACATGAAGGTACAAATCAGAGAAACCCCATTTCATAGCGACTTGTTCGCAACCAATCAGGAGCTCTCTAGCCACACCCTGGCGGCGGGCTGTGGGATGAACAGCTAAATTAGAAATATATGGATAGCGATCGCCAATTGACCAGGGATTGTGCGATCTTAACCCCATTTCCACCGTTCCTACCAAATGTTCTGGGACATTTAGAGGTATATTACCTAATTGACGGGGAGAATCTGCGATCGCAGCTACTAGACAGGTATAATACCCCGAGCTAGTAGCCAAGCGATTACGCAAATCCTCGTAAATGCCCAGGCGAAAAATAGGATACATCAAGCCACCGAGTCCCTGTCGAGTATGAAAACTCTCAGCGAGGATCTCCGTTAATCGGGTAACATCAGCCCGGTTGGCTGCCCTAATTTTTAGGGGATAACCCTTGAGGGCACCACCGGAACCTTCTCGTTTGTAAGTTGTTGAGGTCAAGAAGAACGGCTCCACGATTCCAAGCCAACTTCTTTACACTGTACCATTACTCCATTGGCATCGGATCAATTAACTAGGCTAGTGGTATGGCGATCGCCCATAGCTTATAAATTATGATCGACATGAGGGTGCAGCGATCTAGCCACGGCTGGGTATAACAATATTGTCAACCCTCCCACTAAACTCACTTGATGAAAAGGCACATAGTCGAAGTTCCAGTATCGCTCCCGACTAGATGAATATAGCTCCCTCTCGAACTCAGCAGTCTACAATGGTCTACCGTAAGCTCAACAACTCTCAAATTAGACGGGCGGGTTGGGTTGGCTTGCTTATCGTGAAGAGTCACCTACGGTGTAATCTACCCCACGATAGACAACCCATTAGTGGTACTGACATCAGAAGTCCCCGAATTGATGAGCCCTTCCAGCAGGAGATCGGTGCATGAGTTCCCCCAACAGAAAATTGAAGCCCACCATATTAGTGGTTGATGATGAGCCAGATAATTTAGATCTGCTATACCGGACTTTCCATCGGGAATTTAAAGTTCTCAAAGCCGAAAGTGGGCCGGCTGCATTGAAGATCTTAGAAGAGGTGGGGGAAGTAGCAGTAATTATCTCTGATCAGCGGATGCCATACATGAGCGGCACGGAGTTTCTCAGTTTGACGGCGACTCAATATCCCGATTCGATCCGCATTATCCTCACTGGTTATACCGATGTTGAAGACCTGGTAGAGGCAATTAACTCCGGTAAGGTGTTTAAATATGTCACTAAACCTTGGAAATCTGATGAACTCAAGGCGATCGTTCAGCAAGGTTTAGAAACCCATAATGTCCTGAAATCTCGCACTGAAGAACTACGCCGCGCACTGCAACAGGAATCGTTACTTTATGAAGTGACAAGTACCATTCGCGCCTGTCCTAATTCCCAGGAAATGTTGCAGCGCATAGTTGAAACAGTGGGTAAAATGTTTGAGGTTAGCTATTGTCTGCTGCGTTCATTCGGTGTGGGTTCGGACCTGATAGGGCTGGGGGCTGGAGTCAGCCCTACCAAACAGGATATCACTGCTACAGCAGCACTTTGCCCTACCCAGCAGGATATGATTGCTGCACCTACCCCGGAGTGGTTTGCATACTTAGCTGAAGGTCAGAATCATCAAAATTCCACGACAGACAACATCAGGGCTATTAAGAGTAATGATCTGGAATTGAGATCCCTGGTTTGGGAAACTACAGAAGTAATGATTCTTTCGGAAGGTCTGGGAAATGATATTTCTGACCATGACGGACCGGAATGGCAGCGGCGACGAGAAGTTTACCAACGCGCAGATATTCGCTCCAGTTTGATAGTGCCTCTGTACTACCGTCAGGAATTGTTGGCGGTTTTGGCACTCCACCACACGGGATCGCCCCGTAATTGGCATGAACATGAAGTGCAGTTAGCTGTGACAGTAGCAGACCAGGCGGCTTTGGCATTGTCTCAGGTGCGCGCATACGAGCAGGTGCGAGAATTGGCTCGTAGGGAAGCGCTGGTTAATACGATTACCAATGCTATTCGCTCCAGTCTTGACCCTCAGAAAATTTTTGCGGCTATCACTGAGCAATTGGGGGAGGCTTTGGAGGTTGATGGCTGTGCTTTGTCTCTCTGGAGTCCGGGAGATGAATATATGCAGTGTGTAGGCCTTTATAATGCTGCGATTAAAGAAACAGTAGTAGAGACGAGACCGGCGGCTTTGTCTGAACCTGATACCAGCACGACGACGAATTTGCCCCTATTGGGGGTAGAAACTAATCAATCCATTGAGTCCGATGATTTGCCTCAGTCGGCGGCTCCTATTAGTGGCAACCCGGTACTTCAGGAATTGATTAGAACTCGCGCTCCGGTGGCGATCGCTGATATCGAACAGCGACCAGACTCGATGGTGATGTTGCCTTTGCGATCGCGTTCTAAGGCTCTATTGGTCGTGCCACTATTGCTCGATGGTGATATTATTGGCAGCATTTCCCTACGCCAAAATGACCAAGTTCGCTATTGGCAACCCTCGGAAATTGATATGGTCCTGTTAGTGGCAGCCCAAGCCGCTTTGGCGGTACAGCAGGCTCGTCTATACCAAAAAACACGCCAGCAAGCAGAACGCCTATTAGAAGCCGACCGCCTCAAAACTGAGTTTTTTCAAAATGTCTCCCACGAGTTTCGCACCCCTTTGACTTTGATGATAGGTCCTTTGGAAACCGCCGTTAATCAACAGCAGGATCTGTCATTAGACCAAGCTAAAATTGCTCTGCGTAACTCCAGGCGACTATTACGCTTGGTTAATCAATTATTGGATTTGCAACGGTTTGATGCTGGACGAATGCAGCCCAGTTTTCGCCCCTGTGACTTGGTGGAGTTTTGTCAGCAAACGGTAGAATCATTTAAGTCTTATTGCGATCGCAAACAAATTAATCTAGTTACCAATTTACAGAGTTGCCCCCAACTTTATCTTGATCTGGAAAGGTTTGATAAAGTCCTTTACAATTTGCTCTCTAATGCCATGAAGTTTACCCCCACCGATGGCACTATTACCGTTAGTCTCCAGCCCGAAGGGAATTATTGCCGTCTCCAGGTCAAAGATACCGGGATTGGTATTAAACAAGAACAACTCCCCTATTTATTTGAACGCTTCCGACAAGCTGAAGGTTCGGCCAATCGCTCCTTTGAGGGGAGTGGCTTGGGATTGGCTCTGGTTAAAGAGTTGGTCGAACTCCATCATGGTCGCATTACTGTAGAGTCTGAGTATGGTCAGGGAACTACATTTACCGTCTGGCTAGAAATGGGGAATCTTCATCTACCACCAGAGCAAGTTCTTGATGTTCCCGCTGAGTTTGATGCACGTCGAGCGGCTGTAGAATTGGCTGATGTTGAAGTCGATTTACCAGATGTACAAATTGACGACATAAATCTGCCGGAGGTTTTGGTTGCTGATGGACAGTTGGAGTCTAATACTGTCCTGGTAGTTGATGATAACCCCGATTTGCGCCGCTATGTGTCCATGATGTTGCAAAATGCCGGTTTTAATGCGGTTTTGGCTAATAATGGCGCTGATGGTTTTAATAAGGCTCAGACTTATCATCCTGATGTCATTGTTACTGATTTGATGATGCCACAGGTGTCTGGGTTGGAGTTGATTCGCATGATTCGCTCCTCACCTGAACTTAGGGGAACTCCAATTATTTTGTTGACTGCTAAGGCTGATGAGGATACCCGCATCGAAGGGGTTGAGCGCGGCGCTGATGCCTATGTTTCTAAGCCTTTTAATGACCGGGAGTTGATAGCTGAGGTCAGGAATTTACAGGCCCTCAAGGCAGAGGAACGACGGGTAGCCCATTTGAATAAGTATCTGACTGAATCAGTATTGCGACGGTTTTTGCCGGAGTCTATGGTCAAAAAGGCGGCGGCGGGGGACTTGACTCTGGATTTGCGCCCGGAACCGAGGCTGATTACCATTTTATTTAGTGATATTGTCGGTTTTACTCGGATGTCTAATGCTCTACAGTCTCAGGGGGTGGCGGAATTGCTTAATGAGTATTTGGGGGAAATGACTCGGGCGGTTTTTGAGAATCAGGGGACTGTTGATAAGTTTGTGGGAGATGCGATTATGGCTTTGTATGGAGCCCCGGAGGAGATGAGCCCCTCTGAACAAGTCCGACGCGCGATCGCTACTGCTAGACAAATGTTGGTGGCTCTCGAAAAACTTAACCAGGGTTGGCAGGAACGAGGTTTGGTGGGTAATAATGGAGTGCCTCCGGTGCGCTTCCGCTGTGGGATTCACCAGGGTATGGCTGTGGTGGGGTTGTTTGGTTCCCAAGAGCGATCGGATTTTACGGCCATCGGTCCTTCGGTTAATATTGCTGCCCGTCTTCAGGAGGCTACTGCCCCCAATAGTATTATGGTATCCGGTATGGTGGCTCAGTATGTCCCCGATGAGGAGATTATTAAGCGCGAATTTCTCGAACTTAAGGGCATTGATGAGCCGGTAATGACTTGTGTGATTAGCCCAAAACTTGAATCCGTAAGAGATACAGCCTAAAAGCAGATGGTTGGAAAAAAAATGCGATCGCACTATTGCAATTTTTCTTTCCCTGTGTTAGATTAGTTAAGTGCAAATTTGCGGGCGTAGTTTAGTGGTAAAACCTTAGCCTTCCAAGCTAATGATGGGGGTTCGATTCCCCCCGCCCGCTTCTTCGACAACCTCTTATCCTGGCTGCGATAACCGGGAATCATCAACCCGATAACCGTACCGTTGCACACAAAATACACCCCATTCAGTCTTAACATACGGGACAATTGCTGCATATTCCCTAGCAACAAATCTTAATTATTGGCGGGTTAATCAATAAGCACAACTTAATCAATCTGTCAAATACCCATATCATCCCCCCCAATCAGACCAGCGATTTACCGAATCATGAGTAATATATGAGTAATTAGGTGCAAGGATATGGTTAAGCCATAACTTGCGATCGCCATCAGGATCACATTTTTCCAAAAATGCCAGGAGGCGGACTTGAACCGCCGACACGAGGATTTTCAGTCCTCTGCTCTACCGACTGAGCTATCCCGGCTTATTCCCACGATTAACTATCGTATCAGCAGTCAATCGATTTTGTCAACCCCCTAGGCGGAATTTTTTTGATAGTGAACTCAAAAGCCGATGTATATGGGTTGATCAGCTATTGGGGGTCAATAGGGAAAACTCATCAAATTTGATCACTTGACTATTAGGCTGTTCTGTGTTAAAGAGATAGCTGCTAACAGTAGCCGTGCCAGTGTCCAAAATACTAAAAACTGTAATATCATTACTAGCGATATAGGGTTGAGGTGCGCCATCTCTATCGGAAACGGGACTAAGGTTAGGAATGATAGGCGGGAGTCCGTTGGGGTCTCCTAGGGGGGTATATTCTTCGGTAAATGCTGGGGGAACAAATCGGCGATTATTTCCCCAAGCCGCACCATAACTATTTCCGACATTGGAAGATTCTAAAAAGTTAATTCCGGTGGGTCCTATAAATCGGTTCCACAGGTGGGAATGTCCGTAATACACCAGTTGCACTCCGGCGGCTTCTAATAATGGCATAACATCCCTAATTAAATAATCAGATGGTTTGGGATATTCATAGCGAATCATAATAATCTTGCCGTTATTATCAACACTCTTAATTTGCACGGGGTCTGTATAGGCGGGAACTATATTATCCCCTAAAGTGTGGGGAGGGTGATGGAACATAACGATTTTATATTTAGCCTGTTGAAATTCCGGGCTATTGAGTTCCTGTTGTAACCAGATATATTGTTCGCTTCCGGCGGCAATAGGTTCAAACAAATGTTGTCCATAGCCCCAATTTTCCGGACGGTCAAAGTCTGCGTCTCTTTCTCGATAACGTCCTCTAGCGTGGGAGTCTAACCTATCAACTCGCCAAACATTAGTCGCAAATAAAACTACTAACCGGACATCTCCAAAGGTAGTAGCATAATAATTTTGAGGAGAATTGGGGAGAGTAAATATTTGTTTAGAGGTATCTAAGTTGAAGCTATGGTCTTGGATCCATTGTTGTGCTATGTCGGGGTCATTATTGGGATTGATGGTGGCAGAATTTTGTTGATAAAGCTGTTGGGCGGCAAATTGAGGGTAACTATTATTAAACTGGTTGTTTAAGCTGTCGGTTTCGGAAAAAGCTCCCATGATTTCATGATTACCAATAGCGGGGAATAATGGCACATTTTGAATTAAAGCGCCGCCTTGATAAGTAGTGGTGACACCATTTTTTTCGAGTTGATAATGGGCGCGACCTTGCAGACAGGGGAAAAAGGCCCCGCCGCGATTATCGTCGAACCATTCGGAAGCGCGATCGGGAATATTGACTAAATCACCAGCCATAAAAACAGCATCAATATCGACTGTTCTTGCACCTATATTGAGATTGGCGGCGGTCATGGGTTTAAGTTGGTGATCGGAGGTGAGGAGGATTTTTAAAGGTGTCCCGGGTTGGGGTAAGCCAGCTAGGCTGAACACTTGGCTACTGATGGGGATGCCGTTGTCTGTGGTACTGTGAACTTGATAGGGAACCCGTTGGCCTGGGGTTAGGTCTGTAATAGTGGCTTCGTGTCGCCAAATGGGTCTGGAAATAGGTTGGGTGTAGATGCGGTTGTTTGGGGTTTGGACTCCTACCCAGGAATTTTGGTCTTCCCGAGTGCGAGTGAGTTGGGAGGTGGTGGCGATCGCATTTTGTTGGAGGTCTACCCCATAACTCACCTGATGATCAGAACCAGAAAACTCGGTAAACCACACGACCCGGACTGAGTTTTCTGTGGGTAGCTGTAAAAAAGGATCGCTAAGGAGATGAGGTTGTAAGGCTATTGAAACCATAATCAAAATCGAGATCACACTAGACAGTAACAGACCAAAAATCCAAAAATAGCGGGTAGCAGGAATCATGAGTGGAGGGGCGATCGCACCCGACTACAAACCGATCATAAGAAACCTATAAGTTAAACGGTATCAGAAAAGCCGGGAATTTTTCCCGAATCTTTCCGATACAATATGGGGGATGTCGCGCCCTCGGTCTGGTGAACATGGGCAACCGCGTACAATCCTGGGTGTAACCTATTGTTGAGTTTCCTTATGGTGGAATTACTATGCTGATTGTTCAAAAATATGGTGGTACTTCTGTTGGGTCAGTAGATCGCATTCAAACGGTAGCCCGTCGGGTGGCGAAAACCGCCCAAGACCATTCTGTGGTGGTGGTGGTTTCGGCTATGGGAAAAACTACTGATGGTTTGGTGAAACTAGCCCAAGAAATTTCTAGCCATCCCTCTCGCCGGGAAATGGATATGTTGTTATCTACTGGCGAACAGGTGACGATCGCTTTAATGAGTATGGCACTACAGGAAATGGGACAACCAGCCATTTCCATGACCGGGGCGCAGGTGGGAATTGTCACAGAGGCTGAACATAGCCGCGCCCGGATTTTAAATATCCAAACTGAACGCCTAACTCGTCACCTAAAAGAAGGCAAGGTGGTAGTAGTGGCGGGTTTCCAGGGAATTAGCGATCGCGAAGAATTGGAAATTACTACCCTAGGACGAGGAGGGTCGGATACTTCTGCAGTCGCTTTAGCCGCAGCATTACAAGCCGATAAATGCGAAATTTATACCGATGTACCTGGAATTTTAACTACAGACCCCCGCATTGTTCCCAAAGCACAGTTGATGGATGAAATAACCTGTGATGAAATGCTGGAACTTGCTAGTTTGGGGGCAAAAGTTCTCCATCCCAGGGCCGTGGAAATTGCCCGAAATTATGGGATTCCTTTAGTAGTGCGATCGAGTTGGACTGATGATCCGGGTACACGGGTGACTTCCCCATCACCGGAGGTGCGACCTCTGGAAGGGTTGGAACTGGTGCGACCTGTGGATGGGGTAGAATTCGATCGCGATCAGGCGGCGGTTTCCTTATTGCGTATTCCCGATCGCCCCGGAATTGCAGCCCGTTTATTCGGCGGAATTGCCCTCCAGAAGCTGAATGTGGATTTGATTATTCAGTCGATCCATGAGGCGAATATTAATGATATTACCTTTACCGTCACTCATAACTGCTATAAACGGGCGATCGCTGTAGCTGATGCAATTTTACCAACCTTGGGACGCAACAATGACTCCGAAATTGGAGAACCGGAAGTGCGAGGCTATGATAGCCCTATTGCTAAAGTTAGCATTGTTGGGGCCGGGATGATTGGTCGCCCTAAAGTCGCTTCCCAAATGTTCCGCACTTTGGCGGAAGCCGGAATTAATATTCAGATGATTTCCACCTCCGAGGTTAAGGTTAGTTGTGTGATTGATGCCAATGAGTGCGATCGGGCTGTGGCTGCCCTCTGTCAAACCTTTGATGTGCTAACCCGTAACACCAAAAATATTCCAACTGTTGACCGACCTCATCTTCCGCCAGTGCGAGGGGTCGCCCTAGACCGTAACCAAGCACGTTTGGCGATCCGCCATGTTCCCGATCGCCCCGGAATGGCTGCCGAGTTGTTTACTCTACTTGCACATCACAATATTAGCGTTGATATGATTATCCAATCACAGCGCTGTCACCAGTTTAATGGTGTTCTCACCCGTGATATTGCTTTTACTGTCGCTCAAGGTGATGCAGAAGAGGCTAAACTCGTGATTAAAAAGGCGATCGCTAATTGGGGTTATGGAGAAGTTACCCTGAATTCAGCGATCGCTAAAGTTAGCGCCGTAGGGGCTGGAATGGTCGATAACCCCGGAGTCGCCGCCCGTATGTTTGAAGCCCTCGCCGCCGAAAATATCAACATCTCCATGATTGCCACTTCCGAAATTAAAATCAGTTGTGTAGTCGATGAAAAAGATGGCATCAAAGCCGTCCAGGCGATTCATGATGCCTTTGGTTTGTCCGGCGATGAGGTCGTGACTATTCCCACCCCCGCCGCTGCCTTGTAGAGTCAATAAACCCCCTAGGGCGGGTTGATTAATCTGCTCATCTATACCAGGTGATGATTAATCAGGGAACCCGCCCCCTCCAGACCATTACTCGTGGACAATCGCCAACTGATCAATAATAACTACCATCGGAAGGTGTACAATGTAGCCGTTAACCAGAGAGTGTGTAGTGCGAAAGTAGTGTCAACCATTCAAATTGAGACAGGATGCCATCAATAATAGTTAGCAAACTGAACGCTGTTTTCACCCTGTTTCTCAGCCTGTTAGTGGAGGCCATGCCCTTCCTGTTACTGGGTGTCATGTTGTCCAGTCTACTGCTGTGGTTAGTGGATGAACGCAAACTGCTATACTACGTTCCAACTAACCCTTTCCTGGGGGCGATTTTTGGCAGTCTGTTCGGGTTTATGTTTCCCGTGTGTGAGTGTGGAAATGTTCCCGTTGCCCGTCGCCTCTTGAGTCAAGGAGTACCTGCCTCAGCAGCGATCGGCTTTTTATTTGCTGCCCCCACCATTAATCCTATTGTGATTTGGTCAACTTGGGTAGCCTTCCGGGGACAACCAGAAGTCGTCGTTTTACGGATTTTATTTTCCCTGATAATTGCCATAACATTAGGCTTGGTTTTTAGCGCCCAAAAAGACCTGCGGCCCTTTCTGCAAACAGCCCTCGCCCGTTTAATTCCTCAACCTGACTTCACCGAAAAAGCCGTCGATGAGATGCCCAAATCTTCCCTACTAACATCGGGAACTTATATTATGGGTCAGTCAGCCACACCCGTGCGTTTGCAGTCCATGCCTATGTGGAAAGCTGAGGGAAAAGGCGTTCAAGCCGTGGCTACTATGCCTCAAACAAGTGTCAGTTTCTCCTCTATTTTTATCCGCCCCACCCGCGACCGGGTTGGTTTAATGATTGAAAGTGGGGTGCAGGAGTTTCGAGAATTGGGGGGAATGTTGGTAGTCGGAAGTGCGATCGCTGCTATTATTCAAACAGTAATACCCCGCGAAATTATCCTCAGCTTAGGTTACGGTCCCATTTCCTCCATTCTGGCTATGTTATTACTAGCCGGAGTAGTTTCTATTTGTTCCACCGTTGACGCATTTTTTGCCCTCTCTTTTGCCGCCACTTTTACCACTGGTTCTTTACTAGCATTTTTAGTATTCGGACCCATGATTGATATTAAAACCGTCGGCTTGATGATGTCGATTTTCCAAACTCGCGCCATCATTTATCTGATGATTCTCGCCGCCCAGCTTACCTTTTTGCTAACCTTGGCTGTCAATCTCAATCTGAACTATTAATCTCAGCGCCTATGAACCGTGTTAGACCTCCATTAAATGGATTACCATCTCGTTTACAGCAGTGGTTGCAGTCTCCTTGGGTGGACGCTATAGCTATATTAGCTTGGGGATTCCTCCTCCTCAGATCTTGGCTGACTGGACAACTTTATATCCTCATTCATCCTAACTATTTCCCCCTCGCTATCGGTGGCGGTTTTCTGTTATTAATTTTTGGAGGATTTCGGATTTGGGAACTGTCCCAGAATTACCAAAAAACTGAAGACCAGATAGAACAACAATCCCTACAACATATTAGTTTATTTCCCAAAGGTTGGAGTACCGCCCTACTATTAATTTCTCTCCTGTTAGGTCTTTTCATTACCCCCCGAAATCTGGGTAGCTATGTCGCCTTACAACGGGGTCTGATGGAGTCTTTACCCGCTACACAAATTCAGCCCCAAGAATTTCGTACCGCTTCTCGACCAGAAGAGCGATCGCTGATAGAATGGATTAGGCTACTTAATGTCAATCCCGAACCGGATACATATAGAGGTCAAAGAGTCAATGTCACCGGGTTTGTCATTTATCCCCCTAACCTTCCCCAAAATTTTATCTTTATTACCCGGTTTGTAATCACCTGCTGTGCCGCTGATGCTTACCCCATTGGGCTTCCTGTCATGCTTCCTAATACTAACCGGGGGGCATATCCCCAAGACAGTTGGCTACAGGTTGAGGGTGAAATGACTACCGAAGTTCTCAATAATCAACGGAGGTTAACTATCAAAGCTGACAAATTAACCCCAATTCCAGAACCTCGAAATCCCTATGAATATTGATGCTTGATAATTGCAAATTTTTTTGGGAGACTTGGAAATGCAGCTAATCGATTTCATGAGTTTGATTCATCCATTTCTAGCCATAGTTGTCGTATTTCCCATAATTGGAATTTCTACCCACATGGCTTGGCAAACTCGTCAGCGTCGCCTACAAACCCTAGAAAAGGGAAGCACAAGTCGCATTCCCCCAATGGTAGGTCGGGAACACTTAAAAATGGGGCGTTTGCTGACCGGGACCGTCGTAGGAGTAACCCTGATTGCTTTAGCGTATTCCATTGGATTTAAGGGGGTATTTAAGGAACTTTCTAATGAGAATATGTTTGAGGCGATTTTTATCGTTTTAATCTTTATCGGAACGATCGCCTCCTTAGTTTTTCTGTACCGCGCTAATGCTAATCAACCCCTGTGGCGGGGTGTTTTTGCCACCTTAACCGGGGCGGGATTAGTAATTTTGGGGGCGCAAGATGGGGTATTTCGCCGAGGTTATGAATGGCACTTCTCCCATTACTATTATGGCATTACTTCCGCTTTATTGATGATTTTTGCCTTGGCAATTGTTCCCGATATTTACAAATCCTACAAATGGCGCATGGCTCATACCATACTTAATTGTATAGCCTTATTGCTATTTATAGGACAGGGATTTACCGGGTCTCGCGATTTGTTGGAAATACCCCTGAGTTGGCAACTAGACCATCTGAGAAAGTGCGATTGGGGCGCGCAAACTTGCCCTAATAATTCCCAGTCTCGCGCACCGGAAGAGTTGATAATTCAGGCTGTGTCGAAATAGTCTCTAATTGTCGGATAGCAGCGATCGCATGAAATTTGACACTATCATTAACATCCGTTTTGAGGACTTGCAGAACCTCCATAGTTTTCGCATCTCCTAACTGACCTAAAGCGTAAGCTAAAGCCTGTTTAATCCGTGTTTCGCTGAGGCTAGGATGTTCGGTTATGAATAAATCTAGCAACATTTGACCCGCCTGATTTTTGAGATTAGCAGTTTTGAGGCGACCTAACAACTGGATAGTTTCCAGGATAACTGTTTCGTGAAAACCTGATATACATTGAGCAATGCAGTCTAAACCTGCTGAACTTTCCATCCAAATTAAGGCTTTAATACAGGCAATTTGTAAAGGAATTGGGGTCAGCGAAGATTGTAAAATTGTTGATAGACTTTCAATAGCTGCATCCGTTTTTAAGCGCCCCAGAGCCATTGCTGCTTGCTGACAAACAGTGACGTTAATATCATACAGTAATGGGTCTATAGACTCTACCAAGCGCCATTGTGTGGCTATATCTGACCGAAATCCTAAACTAATCACCGCTTCCGATCGCACTATGGCTGCATGGTCTTCTAGGGCATTAATTAAAGCCGGAATTACCCGATCATCCCGAAAACTGCCCAAGGTTTCAATGGCGATCGCCCTCACCTGGGGGTCGGGGTCTTCAACAACAGTTAACAGGGGAGAAATCACCTCGGAAATCCGAATTTGAGATAAGGCGCGCACACCCATAAGACGGGTTTTGGGGTCTTCTAAAAGAGTAGTTAAACTTGCTACCGTCTCCGGTCCTAAATTCGCTAAAGCACTAGCAGCGATCGCTATCAATTCATCATCAGCATCGCTACTGAGGAAATTCACCAAACAGGCGATCGCTTCTGGGGTATGAAAATCGCCTAAAATTCGCCCTGCAAACCATCTATATTCTAGATCTGCTGCTTCATCCTCGAAAATTTCTATCAACGGGACACAGGCTGATTTACCCAATTTCGGCAATAGTTTAGCTACATCCCAACGGGTGTGAAAATCTCCATATTGTAAAGTGGTTAAAGCTAAAGCGATCGCCTCTTCCCAGCCATCATTTTCCCCACTCACACCAAACTGTTGTAGGCAATAAACAACCTGAGACCAATCTTGATTATCACTAGCAACCTTAGCCAAATTAACCAATTCATTCATATCATCAAATTCCATTATTTAGTGATGATTTTCAGAGGTACAGGACGACATCCAGACAGAACATTATTTAAGCCAACCACCTCACCAATAACAGCAATAGCTGGCGCTTCAAAACCCGTATTTTCAACCTGTTCAATAATAGTGGCTAAAGTACCTTGTAATTCCTCCTGGTGCGGACAAGTTCCCCAACGAATTAAAGCTATGGGAGTTTGGAGGCTTAAACCACCAGCCACCAAAGCCTCAATAATATTACCCAAATTCTGAACCCCCATATAAATAACAATAGTTTCAGAACCCTTAGCAATAGCCCCCCAATTAACCTCTGGGCGATACTTTCCCGCCGCTTCATGACCTGTTACAAAAGTCACAGAAGAACTATAATCACGGTGAGTTAAAGGAATCCCCGCATAAGCTGGCGCGGCAATACCAGAAGTCACACCCGGAACCACCTCTACCGGAACTCCCGCCGCGATTAAAGCCTCCATTTCCTCCCCACCACGACCAAAAACAAATGGATCGCCGCCTTTTAATCGCACAACTACCCCATGAGTTTGGGCTTGATCAATCATTAATTGTGTCGTTTCCTCTTGGGGTAAAGAATGGCGACCCCGACGCTTTCCGGCATGGATTTTTTCAGCCTTGGGGTTAATCATTGCTAAAATTTCTTCACTCACCAAAGCATCATAAATAACCACATCCGCTGATTCAATCAAAACCTTGCCTTTTAATGTCAGCAAACCCGGATCACCAGGTCCTGCACCCACTAAATACACCTTGCCAATAGCTTGATTTTTTTCCATAATTCACCTCGTTAATTAATTACTAAATAATACCCAGACATTAGATAAGTTTAAACTTTCGGCTATCAGGTTGATGAACCCAAATTATGGTGAATTTCCCCGTAATTTGGTATTCAAAAATACTAAAATCTGATTAATATGCGTTTTTTACATATTATATATGCAATAACTGCAAACTCTTGGATTTTATGTATCTTAAACTACAAATTATCACTGATTCTGAATTTAATCTACAAATCATTGTTAACCTCAGTTATAGATAAACTCATGGTTGTCGCCTCTGAACCCAAAGTCAAACTCAATAAAATCGAAAAAGCTAAAGCTGATAAAGATGGATTAGCCGTTAAAGACGAGTTAGAATATTTTGCCAAAATCGGTTGGGAAGCCATGGATAAAACCGATTTAGAAATGCGTCTTAAATGGCTGGGGGTGTTCTTCCGACCTGTTACTCCCGGTAAATTTATGGTGAGATTACGGATTGCTAATGGTACTCTCAACAGCGCACAAATGAGGGTATTAGCCGAAATTGTCCAACGCTATGGAGATGATGGTAGCGCCGATATTACTACCCGCCAAAATATCCAATTACGCGGTATTCGTTTGGAAGACCTCCCGGATATTTTTGCCCAAATGAAAGCTGTAGGAATGACCAGCATTCAATCGGGTATGGATAATGTTCGCAACCTGACAGGTTCTCCCATTGCTGGTATTGACCCAGATGAATTGTTCGACACCCGAGAATTGTTGCAAAAATTGGAGATGGTAATTACCAATCAAGGTGAGGGTAATTATGCTTTTTCTAACCTTCCCCGTAAGTTCAATATTGCTATTGAAGGGGGACGAGATAATTCCATTCATGCTGAAATTAATGATTTGGCTTTTGTGCCTGCTTATCGCGATCGCATATTAGGATTTAATGTCCTCGTAGGTGGGTATTTATCGGCACAACGTCAGGTGGAAGCTGTGCCGATTAATGTTTGGGTTCCTGCTAACGATGATGTGATTAAACTTTCCATCGCTATCCTAACAGTTTACACCCAAAATGGTCTCTCTGAAGGATTGCGGGAAAATCGCCAACGCGCACGTTTGATGTGGTTGGTGGATAAATGGGGGGTAGAACGCTTCCGGGCTAAGGTGGAGGAAGAATTTGGTCAAACTCTCGCACCAGCCGCCTTAAAGGATGAAATAACCCAGGATAAGAAAGATTATTTGGGTGTTCACCCCCAGAAACAACAGGGATATAAGTTTGTTGGGTTGCACGTTCCGGTAGGGCGTTTATCCGCAGACCAAATGTTTGAAGTAGCCCGTTTGGCGGAGGTTTATGGCCAGGGAGAAATTCGCCTGACGGTTGAGCAAAATTTGATTATTCCTTATATTTCGGAGGATAAATTAGAGGCGTTTTTGGCAGAACCTTTGTTAGAGATTTTCTCGATTAATCCTGCCCCTTTGACTCGATCGCTTGTCTCTTGTACGGGAAATAATTATTGCAATTTTGCTTTGATTGAAACTAAACAACGGGCTTTAAAATTAGCTCGAGAACTTGATGAGGAGTTGGAAATAAGCGATCGCGTTCGTATTCACTGGACTGGTTGCCCTAACTCTTGCGGACAGCCGCAAGTGGCTGATATCGGTTTCATCGGTACTAAAGCCCGTAAAGATGGTAAAACAGTGGAAGCTGTTGATATCTATACCGGCGGAAAAGTAGGTCATGAAGCTGAGTTGGGAAGTCGTTTAGAAAAGGGTGTAGCTTGCGATGACCTCAAGCCAATTATCCGGGATTTATTAATTCAAAAGTTTGGCGCACGTCCTAAGCAAAATCCCTAATGATCTCAGCACCATGTCTAGCCCTATAGCCCATGGTGCTGTCTATCTCACCCTATAGCCAACAGCCACAGCTATGATATAATGAATCAAAGAAATATCATCATAGCCATGATGACAAGTCTATGACAAGCACTCAAGACAAAATCACGGTCATTTATCCCGAATCCGATGGCAATCCTATGTCAGATAATACTAAACAATTTCGCTGGATTGTTGTTATTAAAGAAAACCTAGAAATCTTGTTTGATGATGATCCTAATGTGTTTGTGGCTGGAGACTTACTCTGGTATCCTCAGCAGGGTGATAATAAAATACGTCAAGCCCCTGATACGATGGTAGTATTTGGGCGACCTAAAGGCGATCGCGGTTCCTATCAACAATGGGAAGAAGGTAACATACCACCACAAGTGGTTTTGGAAATTCTTTCACCGGGAAATCGCTTGAAAGAAATGGCGAGAAAATTTAAGTTTTATGAACAATATGGGGTTGAAGAATACTATATTTTAGACCCCGATCGCCTAGATTTCAACGGTTGGCTGCGTAGTAGTGATGGGACTCTCGAAGTGATCGACGAACCGGAAAATTGGACGAGTCCCCGCTTAGGTATCCGGTTTGAATTGAAAGACGGAAACTTTACGATTTATCGCCCAGACGGTGAACGATTCCTTACACCCACCGAATTGGCTAAACAGGTGCAAACCGAACGCCAAAGGGCTGAAGCCGCCGAGGACAGGGTGCGTGAATTAGAACAACGTTTGCGACAGCTAGAAGGCGATCGCCATAATTAATCTATATTGATTTGGGTAAAATTGGGTAAAATCTGAAGATATGATAATAATTCCGTCTTACCCAAAATGCTCGATTATGATGTAGTTATCATTGGTGGCACTTTAGCCGGACGTAAAGCCGCTATAAACGCCTCTAAAATGCAGGGTCGGGTAGCACTATTGGAACCTGACCCACCCCCTGTTCCTGGTCAAATTCTTGGGGCTAACAGACACCACCCCCTTTTACAGATAGCTAAGGTAGCTAAACAAATGCGCCAGGTGTCACAATTCGGCATCGGTTGGGAAACCGCCGATCGCACCCTACCAGAAAATATTTTGATACAGTGGGACTCTAGTTGTCAATGGAGTGAATATATCACCACTAACCTAGAAAGTATTTATTCTCCGGCGGCGATCGCTTCTTTGGGGGTAGATATGATTTTTGGGGTGGGGGAATTTATTAGAGAACCTCGGCTGGCTTTGAAGGTCAATAATCGAATTTTGCGATCGCGTACTTTTTTACTGGCTATGGGTTCTCAACCCCAAATTCCCGACATAGAAGGGTTGACTCTTACCGGATATTTCACCGCCGATACTCTTCATAAAATTACCAAAATTCCTAATCATGTTGCCCTCATTGGCGGCGACCCTAGCGCTGTGGAATTAGCCCAAATATTTAGGCGTTTGGGAAGTGATGTTACCATCATAGTTCGCAGTAACCACATACTACCGAGAGAAGAACCCCACACCGCTTTTTTGCTGCAATCTTTGTTAGAAGCTGAAGGGGTGCGGGTGCTGACTAAAACCCCTGTGATTCAGGCTAAACAAATTGATGATACCAAATGGATACAAGCCGGAAATAAGGCGATCGAAGTTGATGAAATTATCCTAGGTATCGGTCGTCAGCCTAATTTGTGTGGCTTAAATTTGGATGATATCGGAGTTCAATTTATTGGGGGTTATTTGCAGCTAAACCCTCGAAGGCAAACCACTAATCATCGAGTTTATGCTTGTGGAGAATTGGCGGGGGGTTATCCTATGCCTCATCTAGCTGAATATGAAGCCCAAGTCGCCATAAAAAATGCCCTATATTTACCCATATTTTCGGTCAGTTATGATCATGTTCCTTGGGTGATTTTTACTGACCCACCTTTGGCTAGGGTTGGTTTGACTGAAACTCAGGCACGACGGCGCTATGGAGACCGGGTACAAGTTAGCCGCCAGATGTTTAAACAGGTTCCTAAAACTCAAATTTTGGGGGAAATTATGGGTTTTTGTGAGTTGGTCGGACATTCTGATGGTCGGCTTTTGGGGGCTACTATTTTCGGGGTTGGCGCTGATGAGATCATTAATTTTTTGGCGATCGCTATTCAAAAACGTATTACCATCAATGCGATCGCTAATTTTACCCCTCCCTGGCCAACTCTCACCGGGATAATTTCCCCAACCGCCGCCGCTTGGGTTCATCAACGACATCGACACCACAAATTTTTGTATAATACCCTAGAAAATATCTTTCACTGGCGCAGGTCTAATAATTAATTACTCAGATAGTGGATTTACATCATGCTGAAAGCGATTATTTTTGACTTAGATGGGACTCTGGCTAATACCGACCCTATTCATTATCAGACTTGGGTTGATGTCCTCAAAAATTATGATCTGGAAATTAACCCGGATTTTTATCAAGCTAACATTAGCGGACGTTTAAACCCTGATATTGTCCGGGATATTCTCCCGCAACTTTCCCCCGCAAAAGGGCAGATTTTGGCTGACCAAAAAGAAGCTATATTTCGTGAAATTGCCGGGAATTTAAAACCTTTACCCGGTTTAACCAAGTTGTTGGCTTGGATACAAAAACAGCAGCTGCAAACTGCTATTGTTACTAATGCGCCTAGGGAAAATGCCGCCTTTATGCTGAAGGTTTTAAACTTGGTTGATTATTTCCAGACCGTTATTGTCTCTGAAGATGTCGGGGTGGGTAAGCCTGACCCGAAACCTTACCAGGTCTGTTTACAACAGTTGAATATATCCCCTCAAGATGCTATCGTTTTTGAGGATTCTACCTCCGGAATTAGATCAGCCGTTGCTGCTGGAATAACTACTATTGGTGTCGCCTCTACCCATGACCCCCAGATCTTAAAAAATTTCGGCGCAACTTATGTCATTGAGGATTTTAATAATCCCCAGTTATGGCAGGATTTGGGCAATTGTAAATAGTTGTAAATAGTGGTTGACTTTGTGCTTGACTTGACTTATGCTTTTATCATAATGGGATATTGGCGAAATTCAAAAGCAGGCACACATCCAATTTTTTAATATATATAGTTTGATGTTACCAAAATCGTGAGCAATAGTCAACCTTTTTTGGGGGGGAATTTTCAGATTTAACTTTTTTTTAATATTATAGTTAGCAGTTGCCAGGTAAGCGATCGCTGGGGGATAGTTTAAATACAGCACAACGATCTAAACTAATAGTATAGCTCAATCGTGAGTCGGGGCCAGCCGCGTCACGGAGGGAAAGATAATCAATGTCTGTTAATCAAAGTAGTCAACAAGCAACCGTCCTAGCAGTAGATGACAGTACAGTTATGCAGGGCTTAGTGAAACAAGCCCTATCTAATACTTATAACGTTTTGCTGGCTGATAATGCCGTCGATGCCTTATCAGTGATATATCATAACAAAGTTTCCGTGCTACTGCTAGATGTATCGATGCCGGGAATAGATGGATTAGAACTATGTCGGACAATTCGGAGTATTCCGCAATTTCAGGCATTGCCAATTATTATGCTAACAGCCCGAGACGGAGCCTTTGATAAAGTGCAGGGGCGACTAGCTGGGGCCACAGAATACCTAACCAAGCCTTTTGATGCCAAGAAATTGTGCGAGGTAATTGATTCGGTATTGAACGTTAAGACTTGATGCCCAAATTAATCATATTTAAAATCAAGGGAGCGATCGCCTCTACCGGGAGAATGTGACTCGCCGCCCCCAGAGCGATCGCTTCTCGGGGCATTCCAAAAACCACACAGCTTTCCTCATTTTGAGCGATAGTGATACCGCCCCATTGTGTAATTTCCATCATTCCCTCAGCCCCATCGCGGCCCATACCCGTTAATAATACTCCCAGAGTGTGACTACCGTAGAAATTAGCCACAGACTTCATAGTTGCGGTCACCGAAGGTCGATGTCCCCCCAAAGCCGGACTAGAAGAATACAAAAACCGACCATTGCGATCGATTTCCAGGTGTTTCCCCTCCGGGGCGAAATAGACATTTCCCCGTTGAGGCAAATCTCCTGCCTGAGCAATTTTAACCGATATAGAACACTGACAATCCAACCAATTGACCAATCCCTGCAAAAACCCCTCACTAATATGTTGAACGCAGATAATCGGAACCGGGAGCTGAGGGGAAAACTGAGTCAGAAGGGTATGGAGAGCCTGGGGTCCTCCCGTAGAAGCCCCAATCACCACCACCCGAACAGATTGAGAGCGATGGGGTGGAGTCTTTTTCTGAGGGGAAAAAGAAGTTTGATGAGGGGTAGGAACTGCCACCGGACTATTAACTCTGCTCCCCGAATAGGATGGACTCGCCGCCGGGGAAGTCGCCTTAACAGTAGCCCCCCGTCGATGCTTAGTAAACACCTTAACCCCAGCCAGAACTCTAATTTTATGGATCAGTTCCCTACCCGCTTGCTGATAGTCAGAAGCCAGGCCAGTTTTCGGCTTAGGAAAAACATCAACCGCCCCCGCATTGAGAAGTTGAAACACATTGTAAGTATCCTCAGCCTGGACAGATGCACTAATCACCAGAATCGGCTTAGGGAAATTAGCCATCACCTCTCCAGTAAATTCCAAGCCATCCATGTGAGGCATATGTAAATCTGTGCAAATCACATCTGGCTGCAATTGAGGAATTAAAGACAAAGCCTCTAAACCGCTGCGAGCAGTACCCACAACTAGAATATCGTTGCATTGAGCCAAAATGCGTTTGAGAATAATCAGAGCAACTGGGGAATCTTCCACCAGCAAAACTCGAATCGCCATGTTGATTTTGCGTGTGTTAAAAGACAGGGTGGGTCAAGCCAATTAATAATAATTGCCAAAGGAATCCTACTGGTTATTTACAGATATTGTATGATCATCAGCCATACCCATCAACTCACCCCCGCCATATGTACTTAAACTAATCGGCTGAGAGTTTGCAGGAGGATATCCTGGTTGAATGATCCTTTGGTGATGTAGGCATTAGCTCCCGCTTCAGCACCCCGGCGTTTATCGTCATCAGAAGCAAGAGATGTCACCAAGATAATTGGTAACTCGCTGTATTCTTGATGTTCGCGGATTTTAGCAGTGAATCCCAAACCATCTAAATTAGGCATTTGGATGTCCGAGATTACCGCATCAAAGGAGCGAGTTTTGAGTTTATTTAATCCGTCTAGTCCATCAACTGCTGTAACCACCTCATAACCTGCTGCTTCCAAAATACGCTTTTCTTGAGTGCGAGTAGCAATGGAGTCCTCCACTAATAGAATAACAGATGAGCGATCGCTTTCTAAATCCAACTCATCTGAATCAGAAAGACTAATAGAAGCCGAGGATTTCCAATTTTTCCGCACCGAGCGAATCATATCTTGGGGATTAAGCACCATACACACTTCCCCCGTGCCCAAAATAGTCGCCCCAGCAACGTTCCTTACTCGTCGCAGTAGTTGGCTTTGGGGCTTGAGGACAACATCTTGTTCATCAATAAGCGTGTCAACGAATAGGCCTAGTCGATTTTCCCCCATCCTTAGAATTATACAAGATCTAGCCTTCGATGGTTGAGATTGATTTCGGTCATGACTCAGATTAGCTTCCCAGGGTCTGACATTTTCCCTCAGCCTTACCGATAGCATATCCCCTGTTGTTTCTCGTTCCGACTCATCTCGCTGAGACTTCCGTTGGTGATTCCAACCCCTGATAGCATTACGGTTAGATTGCAATTCTAGCAAGTCCACTAAACACATCACCGACACAGGTTGGTCATCAAAAAGAATCGTATCTCGACCCTCAATGGCAAAAATATCCGCATCATTCACCAATAGGGTAGTTTGCACATACTCTACAGGAATCGCATAGGAAATGCTATCAACCGCCACAATCAACACATGGGCTGTAGCCAGCGTAGTTCCCAATTGAATGCGGAAAGTAGATCCCCTTCCAGAGGTCGAATCAACGTTAATCGTCCCTTTGAGGTGTTCAACATTAGTCCTAACCACATCCATACCCACACCCCGCCCCGAAACCTCTGTCACCGATTTACGGGTAGAAAAACCGGGAGTAAAAATCAAGGATTGAATTTGTGGGATAGTCATTCCCACCAATTCTTCTGGCTGACAAATTCCCCGTTTAATGGCGGTTTGTTTAATTTGCTCAATATCTAAACCTCGGCCATCATCGCTCACCTCAATCACCACACTGGTAGCCGTTTGATATCCCCGTAGGCGGATAGTCGCCTTGGGTGGTTTTGCCCTTTTTTGACGTTCCGTGGGAGTTTCTATGCCATGATCAACAGCATTACGCAAAATGTGCATTAGGGGGTCTTTCATCTCCTCTAGGATGCGTTTATCCGCCCTAGTTTCGCCGCCCTCAATTACCAATTCTATCTGTTTATTCTGTTCCCTAGCTAAATCCCGCACCATGCGCGGAAATAGGTTAAATATCGTCGATAGGGGTAACAGTCGCAGGGTACGCACTCCCTCTTCTAGTTCGTCAGAAATTAAATCCAGACGAGCCATATCTTCATAGATGGAAGTTCTTAGCTGATTGACTAATGTGCTAAGAACCTCTAAGCGATCGCCTGTTCTTTGGTGGTAACTTTGTAATTGTCCCATCGTACCCTTACCATTAGATAAACCCTCCTTAGCTTCCAGGTCATGGAGAGCAAATCTATTGATAAAAGCATCCCGACTCCATTCTTCCAATAGGTTGGTAATTTCCTCAATTTCTGCTAACCTATGGGCAATGCGAATTTTAGTTACCGTCAACTCTCCCGTTTGAGTCATCAGAGCATCCAGGTTTCGTGTCGCTACCCGAATTGTCTCAATTTTATAGGTCGAACTAGGGACAACTGCTCGACTAGCAGGGGCTGGATTTTCTACTTCAATAATTGGACTAGCCCCTTGTTCCGGGTTCTCTGGGGTTTGCTCATCCTTCCTGAAACCATCTAGCGGGGCTGGTGTTTCTTCGGTCTCTGGGATAGTTTCCGCCTCTTCCTCCTCGTCTTCCGTGGTTGTTGGCGCTGTCAGGTTCTCATCCCCAGACTCATCAGAATCAGCTACAGCAGCCGTCTCGGTCTCTGTGGGTGGGGTAGTTTCCCCTTCTGGCTTCGCCCCCATTAAATTCGCTAACACATAAAAAGCATTAATCCCCGAAGGCTCCCCAGTAACAGCTTCTGTCACCAGTTTCCGAATTGCATCAAGTCCTTGACCCATGCGATCGCTCATTTCATGGGAAAACGTATCCTCTCCCCTATTTATAGCCCCTAACAGGTGTTCTAGTTGGTGAGCCAGGGTAGAAACATCCTTAACCCCCAACATTCCCGCATCTCCCTTCAAACTGTGAGCTTCCCGCAGCAGTTCATCTATTTTCCCCTTATCGTGAGGGTTTTGTTCTAGGTACAGAAAACCATCATCAAGTTTTTGTAAATGTTCCTCACTGGCAATTTTAAAGACTTCCCGCAATTCGTCATCTTCAATCATGGTAATTTCTCCTAGCCATAAACTCTTGCTAAACCAGATTTTTTAAGCCCTGGGCGGTATTATTAAGTTGCTCAGTACCTGCTCGACTTTGAGCCAAACCGTTCGCTGTTTCTTGCGCCGCAGTATTTAGGCTATTCATCGCATCAATCACCTGCTCTACCGCCATCGCCTGTTGTTTAGTATTCAGAGAAATTTGTTGAATATTCACCGCCACATCATTGATAGAAACGATAATTTTTTCCACAGCCTTCGTCCCCTCTTCCGTTACTATCACAGTAGAATTAGCCGAATTTTGAATATCAGCAATTAGAGAGCCAATTTTTTCCGCCGACTTGCGACTTTGATCAGCTAATTTGCGGATTTCACTAGCCACCACCCCGAAACCTTTACCATGTTCCCCTGCTCTGACCGCTTCCACCGAAGCATTCAAAGCCAGCATATTAGTTTGATTAGCTAAATCACTAACCAAATTAGTAATATTATATATCTGGCTGAGGTTTTCACTCAAACGCAGGATTTGAGCCTGAACCTGTGACATTTTTTCCCGCAAACTCGGACTACCATCTAATGTATCTTCTTGGCGATTACTTCCCGCCAAAGCCAGCACCTGACGCGCTCCCGAAGACGCAGCAGAAGCCTGTTCAGAACACTGACGGGAGGAAGCCCCCAACTCATCCATACTCGTGCTAGTTTCATTCACAGAAGCAGCCTGTTGAACAGCCACCCTTTCCTGTTCTTCAATAGTAGTAGCAATCTCCGTAGCTGCTAGGGCGATGTTATTGGCTTCTTGGGTAATTTTCTGAACAATAGTAGTGATAATCCAACTTCCTAAAATAATCGAAACTATCACCGCTAGACCAATACTAACCCACACAGATGATAACAGATTATTCAGAGCTTGGCTTTGGCTGGCTACTCGCATATTTACCAGTTCCGCTTCCCGACTCTTCATCTGATCAATTAACTTAGCAGTATCCTCAGCAACTCTGATCCCTATGCCATTTGCTATCCAGGCTTGACGAGCTGCTTCTATGTCACCAGCCCCTACTATTTGGATTAGACCCTCGTGAAATTCGACTAAATCATCATACTGTTTCCGAATTTCCTCCATGGTTTTAAGTTGATTTTCATCAGTCATAGTTTCTGTTAACGAACCTATGATTTGATTAGCATCATTTTTGGCTTGATTCCATCTATTTATAGATGTAGGATTTTTGGCAATCAAATAGCCTCTCAGGGTTCTGGACATAGCCTGAAGATTCCAGGATATCTCAGCAATATCTTCAGCTATTTGACGAGATACATTTAGTTGCTGGGCTTCGCTTTGCACCCGACCGACGTTAACAGAAACCACCGTGGCACTAGCAATCATCAGGAATATGGGAATAGTATATCCTCCCACAATCCAGTATCTTAACTTTTTAAACATCAGCATTTTTCGTAACTCCTAAAAATGTTAAATAATCGTCAATCCGCTAAATTTACTGTCTGAATATCCCCGGTTTATGAATATTAAAATTATCCCTAAATAATGGACTCCAGCTCATCAGCTATATGTTTTAGCTGTTCCATGCCTTTTTTGGTTTGTCCGATACCATTGGCGGTTTCGTTGGCTCCCTGCTTTAGGGAATTCATGGCTTCCAAAACCTGATTAATAGCGAGGGTTTGTTGCTTAATATTCAGAGATATTTGTTGATTATTCACAACTACATCATTCACGGCTTCTTTGACACCCAAAAAGGCTTGGGCAGTTTTTTGGGCGACATCAACATTGGAGCGAACTGTTTTAGTTCCCTCTTCCGTGACCATCACGGTGGAATTAATCGCGGTCTGAATATCGGAAACTAAAGTACCGATTTTTTGGGCGGATTTCTGACTCTCATCAGCCAGTTTGCGGATTTCGGTAGCAACTACCCCAAAACCGCGCCCATGTTCTCCGGCTCGTACTGCTTCAACAGCGGCATTTAGGGCTAACATATTAGTTTGATTAGCCAAATCAGCCACTAATTGGGAGATGTTACCAATTTGATTTGTCTGTTCACTGAGGCGGAGAATTTGTTGGGCTATTCCCTCTACTTTATCTTGGAGGGTAGCCATTCCTTCTAAGGTGCTATTAACTGCAGTTTGACCACTTTCGGACAGGGATAAAGCCTTTTTCGCTCCTGTGACGGCGGCTTCTGCTTGTTGGGTAGCGGCTTCGGAGGAGGCTCCTAATTCATCCATGGTGGAGGTGGTTTCGCTAACGGCTGCTGCTTGTTCTGTAGCAATGCGTTCATGTTGCTCTGTGGCGACAGCAATTTCTGTGGAACTCTCGGAAATTGCTCTAATAGTTTGTTTAAAGGTGTTAGCAATAGATTGGCTTAAAAAGTAACCTAGGGGAGAGGCGATTACTATGGAAAGTAAGATTAATAATCCAAATAATAACAGGGTTTCATTTAATACGGCGCGAGCTTTCTCCCTTTCGATTGAGGCTACCCGCAGTTGTAAATCAATTAACTCCTGAAGTCTGGCGGTGAGGGGGTCTATGACATCATATAATTGTCCGTCAAAGGCGGCTAAGTCTTCGGGATTGCCTCTTTGTAGGGCTTGTTGCAGTTCGGTAATGCGATTTTGGGCGGGAAGAAATAATCGGTCAATTTCGTTGACGAGTTCTCTTTCTTCTCGTGTTAATTCGGTGTTTTTATAACTTTCCCAGTTAGTGCTAATTGTTTCTATGGAACGATTAACAGTGTTTAAGGCTGCATTGGTGCTGATTAAGCCACTATTGGCTTTATTGACGGCATCAATTATCTGAATAGCATAGGCATCGGAGATATTTTTGATTTGCTGAAGGGGTATAACCCGATCATCATAGATAGTGCCAATGCGCGAATCGATGCGCCAGAATGAAAAAACCGAATAGCTACTTATAGCTAGGATGACTGTGGCGGGTATCAGGAAGAAACCGCAGTAAAGTTTGGTGGTTAATCTTTGCATCATGTTAGTAAAAATAGGCGCTGATTGGCATTGCTGTCTATAAATGGTCGAGGGTCGGAGGGTCGGCAACTGTGGCTAATCTGAAAAAATAGCTAAATTCTGATTATCACTACTATTTTACGCGGGAATATGCCAAACGATAGAGTTTTTATAATTAGTTAACAATTGGTTTATATTTCTTCATTAACTACCAGGGTTTCTTGGACTAGGATTTTTTCGAGGTCTAATAAACTCATCATCCGGTTTTGTGCTTGGGGATTTTGGCGATCGCGATAAATTGCTGTCCCTCGTAAATATTCATCTTGGGTAGAATGAACAGCGGCGGGAACTAGCTTAATAGCGGAGGGGTTTAGATAGGTGACATCAAAAATATCATTAACAATAATTCCGGCGACTACTTCACCAACTTGGACGATCGCGGCTTTTTGAGAATTACCGTTAATATCCATTGGTAGACCCAAAATTCCCCTAATATCAACCAAGGTGACAATTTCACCCCGCAGGTTCATATTACCGACGATATGAGGGGGGGTGCAAGGAATAGGGGTAACATTATGAATATCGGTAAATTCCCGAATAATCGAGAGATTTACGCCAAAGTATTCACCGTTTAAACCAATGACAGCCAAGGACATTAACCCGGACAATTCATCTTTCTCGGTCTTGCGCCTCAAATTCTCGGCACGTTCCCGAAAAATCTGCCTTTCTTCTGGTGTTGCGTCAGGACAGAAAGCGGGAATTTTACGGTTTTTGGGGACTGGATAATCATGGTCATCTCGATGAGTTTCACTCCCTAAACTATCTCGATGAGAATTACTGCGATCGGAGATAATTTCGGGACTATCAGATATAATATGATCCCGTAAAGATTCGGGATTTATGATCATAATAATCTGGTCTTCAATTTCGGCATATCCAGCGATCGCATGATGATGAGAGCCGGAACTATGGTAACTTGGTATTTCTACCATCATACTATAGGGAATCTTACTGGTTATATCCTCGGAGGAAATCATCTGCACTTCGCACACTTCATTCACCAAAATTCCCAACTTTTCATCACCTAACTGTAGGACAATAATAATATCATCAATTGCATAAGGATTTTGACTATATGCAAGTCCAAAATGAATATTTAAGTCAATGATTGATAATAGTTCACTGCGTAAATTCAGAATACCTACTAATTCGGGGGCTGCTTCGACAATGGGGGTGAGTTCAGGTAAGGAGAAAATCTCTTGAACTAAGAAGCCATCTACGCCATAATTCAATCCTCCCAACTTAAACATCAGATAAGGTTTAGTTTCCATAATTTTCAGTGCCTTATTTATTAATACAAAATCAGATTTAATTTCTGTTGGAGATAAGCCTTTAAGTCTCCTCCTAAAATTTCCCCTAAATAGGGTACAGGAAGATGGGCAGGAACTGTATTTAACAGGGATAATGCAGTTAAGTACAGTTTTTTGGCTTGGGGTAAATTTCCTTCCCTTTCGTGGACAGTTGCTAACTCGAGATGAGCGCAAATTGACGAAGCAGAAACATCGGATAAATAGATGATTCTTTTGGAGAAAATTTTAGCGTTTTGTAAGTCCCCTTGCTCCTGGGCAATGTGCAACAAAATATAATAAGGTTCAATGGATAATGACTTAATTTCCAAGGCTTTTTTACAATGTAAAATTGCCTGATCATGCTGTCCGCTATTGGCATAAATTTTCGCCATTAAATAATGAGCATCAAAATTTTGGGGATGGTTAGCGACAAATTCTTGAACTTTTTTAAGGGCTTCATTATAGGCTTTTTGGTTGATGAGCTTTTTGGCTTCTTCGAGGCTTTGACTAATGGCGATCGCCTGTTCTGATGCAGTGGGTATCGCGGAAATGGGTGGCGGTACAATCGATAAAGTCGAGAGATTACCTTGTTTCTGTTGACCGTGATTGGCGGGAGGTTGAGAAGGGGATGGTAAACGGCTACCATTGGGGTGATAATAGGCTCGATTTAGCAACGGGGATAAAGGCTGGCGATGGTTTAGGGAGACATTGGGGGAGGATACAGAGAGATTTTGGGGAGGTTTTTCCCGTTGATAAATCACGGACTCTGGAAAAATGCAGGCTTTAAACTCATCAAGTAATAATCCCTGAATTTCTGCATGGGCTGTCATCAGATACCCACCGGGCCTAAGTACCTGATAGAATTTTCTCAGAACTTGTACAATATAGGGTTTCTCGAAATAAACAAAAACATTTCTACATAAAATTAAATCGATTTTACCAAGACTGGCGATCGCATTGGTACAATTATCACTCACCAAGTTAAGTTTCAGGAACCTAACCAAACTTTTAGCGGCGGGATTAACTAACCAATTCTGTCCTTGGGGATAGAAATATTGACGTTGCACCTCGGGGTCAACCATGCGAAAAGACCAATGGCTATATACGCCATCTCTAGCGCGTTGTAGGGCGACTTCATTAACATCAGTTCCGGTAATCTCAATTAACCAATTTGACCAGTCTGGGAGCAACTGTTGCACTAAAATAGCTAAAGAGTAGGCTTCTTCCCCGGTAGAACATCCAGCACTCCACAAACGCAGAGTTTTAGAGGATTTTCGGGCGGCGATCAACTCGGGTAGTATGACCTCACGCAATAACTTAAACTGACCGCGATCGCGAAAAAAGTAGGTTTCCGTGGTGGTCAACAAAGGCATCAATTCCGACCATTCGGTTTGACTCTCGGTATTGGCGGCGGTGAGCAAATTATAGTATTCATTCAAACTAGAAAGATGTAGTTGCTGAACCCGTCGCCAAATTTTTTGGGAGAAAGTCCCATAATCCTGGGGTCGAATATGTAGCCCAGTCATGGTAGCAATTAGTTGAATAAGCTGTTGAATCATTGACCATTAAGTTAAGTTATTTGCCCAAACAACACTATCAAAGGCAAGAGGGAACAGTAGAGAGTGAATTAATTTTTCCTTAAACTTGCTAAAGTTGAAAGGGAAAATAGTTATATTTTAATTATCTATTGTAAACGGAGGCAACCCGAACAGGCTGCCTCTATAGTTGTGATGTGTTTGCTATGCTGGATAAATCCTGATCCGGCGGTTGGGTTCCTCGCCGAAACTGTTAGATTTCAGGCGATAGTGTTCGACCAGTTCATGCTGCATTTTTCGCACTTTTGGGGAACGAGGTAAAAGTTCCACAGGTTGACCCTTGGGAATGACAATTTCCTCTACTGCTAGTCTGGCTTCCTCTAAGGCTTCGAGTTCATCAGAGGAATTCCCGGAAGCAAACAGGGTCAGATCAGGAACTTCTGGAGTGCTAGGATCTGACCTGTGTAGTAACCGATGCAGAGCCTTAGCAATCTGAGGGGGACTGCCAGATTTAACGGTGTGAATGGGTATATGGCGATTTTTTGCCATTTGTCGCAGCTTGGACTGATTGCGAATATGCGATCGCAAAGCCAAGACGACATCAGCACTGTCAATATCCTTAGTCACCACCACAGGCAACATCAGAGTGCGAATCACCTGATCTATCTGATAGCGAGCGATCGCATAGGGATAGATATGCAGAGGCAAATCATCCTCATTAAATCCATTATCCCCCAGATCCAAACCATTGTCATCCCCCAATCCTTGACTATCAAAGGAGGCATTCAGCAACTGTTCAAATTCCTGGGTGGCGGGTTTATTTTCCGGCGCAGACCCTTCGCGAACAGTAGTGCTAGTGGGAAGTGGCATCATTTTCCCGGAAGCCCGCAGACCCCCCAAACCGGGTGCAGACAAAGGGGGTAAGGGTCGGGATGAACCAGTAGATGATCCTGCTGGCACCGCATTCCGAGCGGCGGGGGTGCTATAACGTTCTTGGGTAACAGTGACTTCACCGCGATCGTTCATTTGTCTGACCTGTAAAGTTGGCTGCATTCCCCGCAGCAAACCATCAACAGTAGTTGATACCGACTCATGGACAACCCAACGTTCCCGTTCCAACATTTCTATGGCAATATCAAAAGTTGGGGGAGCCTTACGTTCCAAAACGGTTTTTTGAGAACCCCGCCGCCGTGCTTCATCATCTCCCAGAGTGACGGCTTGAATTCCGCCAATCAGATCTGCTAAAGTGGGGTTCTTCATCAGGTTTTCAATGCGGTTACCGTGGGCGGTTCCGATTAATTGCACACCCCGCTCGGAAATCGTGCGGGCGGCGAGGGCTTCCAATTCTGTGCCTATTTCGTCAATGACAATCACTTCGGGCATATGGTTTTCCACGGCCTCGATCATGACCTGATGTTGCAGTTCTGGACTGGCTACCTGCATACGTCTGGCTCGTCCAATGGCGGGGTGCGGAATATCTCCATCCCCGGCAATTTCGTTAGATGTATCGATAATTACGACCCGTTTATGGAGTTCATCAGCTAGGACGCGGGCAATTTCTCGCAGGGCAGTAGTTTTGCCGACACCAGGACGACCTAGCATCAAAATTGAGCCTCCGGTTTCTACCAAGTCTCGGATCATGCCGATTTTGCCAAATACGGCGCGACCAACTCGACAGGTTAAGCCGATAACTTTCCCGGTGCGGTTGCGAATGGCACTAATCCGGTGTAAGGTTTTTTCAATACCGGCTCGGTTGTCACCGCTAAACTCACCAATGCGGGATATGCAATGGCCCAAGTCATCCCAGGTAACAGGCTGTTGGGATAGGTATTCGGCATTGCTGGGAAAACGAGCCTCTGGGAGACGACCCAAATCCATAACTATTTCAATCAAACATTCGCGTTCTGGGTGGTTGATCAGGTTTTTTCGGACTGTTGGGGGAACAATATCAAGCAATCTGTTAAGGTCGTCTGTGATCTGCATACTTCTCAGGTTGAAGTGTTCAATCAATAGGGTGAGAACTGGTTGAGGGATTTGGAGGCAGGAAACCTCAAAATCCTTTGATTTGGGCAACTAGGGAACTTGCTAGGTTAACGGCTTTCCATAGTAGGTCTGCTTGGGTTTCTAATTGAGTGATTTTTGACATTTCTAGGGGGTCAGATTCCTGATTAGGAGATTCTAGGGATTCCCAAATGGGGGAAAGTAAGGTGCGAGCATAGCTACCATAGGCGACTCCGGCGACTTTTGGGGAAGTGGAGTTTTTCTCGGTTCCCTCATCGGGGAGAAGTTTTAGCGATCGCAACTTGGCTACAGTATAATCATTTGTGCCTCCTGCTAGTTGCACATATCCTGGTAGTTGGGCGGATAACACCTTTTGGCTCAGTTGAATGCTGGCTCTGGTGGTGCCACTACCTATGTCGCCACTCATGGGTCTACCGTCGGTTTGCCAAATTAAGGCGGTTGTTGACGGTAGGGGAGTGATTAGCTGGTGCAGACTCCACAAATAATCGATTAGGTCGGGGCTGTTGGGACAGCTAATGGCGATCGCTTTGAGTTGGTGTATCCACGGCTGAATATGATTCCACAGGCGACGGAAGTCGGCTTCGCGATCGCTTTGGGTGTGGATTTCGATGGCATCAACTCCGGTTTGAAATATCAGCGGCGCGACGGCTTCTGGGGTAAATACATAGGACCGAGCGCGGATCAAATTTGATGGACAAACGGGAATACACCGACCACAGCCATAGCATAGTTCATCTATAACCCCAGCTTGTAGGTCGCTAAAAGCGATCGCCCCCGCCGGACAAATGCTTTCACAGGGACGGGGACAATGGCTGGGACAGGCTGTGGCTTCAAATTCAGCTTTCCGAAAATGGGGATCTTCTCCGTCGTTGAGGCTGACCATTAACCACGGTCTCCCTCGATAGCCAAAACCTCGGCGGCGAGCCTGATTTCCTAAATCAGCACATAATGCGATCGCTTCCAGGGTAGCTTTGATCACGGCTGGGTCCGCGGCAACATCAATGCAGTCCGCCCCCGCTAGGGTATAAGCTAGGGCTAAATGGCGAACTGATGGCAGGTGCTGGTAACTGGCTCCACAAATGAGTTTGAACCAGCGACCTGTTTTCAGTGATGTTAGAGGGGAATCAGTAGTGATCACATTTTCTATGTTTACATGGATGCGGGAAATGGTTGGCGCTTAGGCAACGGCGATCGCATTTTTTAAAGGTTTCCAGCTAAATTGGCGATCGCCTCCCATCTCTATGGCAATTTTAACCCGAGGTTCAATACTCGGTAGGCGACTGAGAAAATCGACCTCTTGGCTTGACAAAATATGCCCTTCTATGATCCATAATACTAATCCCTTGGAGTTAGGGGGCAGATTCTCTAACTGATAGTTGACCACCGGAGGAAGATAATAAATATCTCCCACCGCCGCATCATTACCACTGCTTTTTTTACCTAGGTGAGGCGGTCGGACACCATGAACCCCCAACAAGTACGCCGCCAAGTCACCTAATCCCCTGGCTGATAGGCTATAGGTAGTATAACCAGCTATCCTGAGACGGCGGCGGTAACGTCCCTCAAATCCTCCCTCCAACGGAACATAGAGCGCTAAAGCTCCTTCCGACTCCAAATCTCGAATTAGTTTCCCACCGGTTGTAATCAGTGCCATAGGTTCAATTACCGTCTGTTTGCTCAACTGTTACCTTAAATTTACCAGATTTAGGCGATCGGGCAACCTTCCGGCCACACAATTGATAATTCTCGGGGCGGGTTCTTCTATAACCTCGCCCCGGAAATTAATAATTAATAATTAATAATTAATAATTAATAATTAATAACTGCTAATTATCAACCTCGCCCCGGAAATTAATAATTAATAATTAATAACTGCTAATTATCAACCTCGCCTCCCCACCTAGAAATTGATTATTCATTACAGCCTTTTCAGTAATCATGCCATAGGCTGTCAAAGTCCCTCTCCCAGGGGGGAGAGGGATTTAGGGTGAGGGTAATGTTTAGCACGATTTCTGAAGCTGTATTCATTGTTAATTATTCATTGTTAATTATTCATTGTTAATTGGGAACTATAATGGCGGGTTCGATGGGGTCAGCATCAAAAACAGCTTGCAGAGATTCATCTAAAGTCGGACGCATGACAATGCGATTTTCATAGGCAACAATTACCCTTACTAGAGTAGGTAAACTATTCTCAGTAGCTTCGAGATAAATTGGTTCTACATACAACAAAGACTGTTCAATGGGAATTACTAATAAATTACCCTGAAGCACCCGTGAACCTTGACGATTCCACAGTGAGATTTGCTCAGATATTCGGGGTTCTTGGTTAATTAGTGCCTCTACCTGTTCAGGTCCAAATACTAATCGCTGCTTAGGAAACTGATATAATAAGAGTTTACCATATTGGGGGGAGTCCGATCGCGCCGCTAACCAAGCAATTAAATTGAGGCGACTGGCGGGAGTAAATGGCTGCAATAGAATAAACTCCGCCATGGCTTCGGTGGGTAGTTTCATAATCAAATAATAAGGCGCGACCCGTTGAGTTTGACCGCCATAAATTTCGGTGGGAATGCGCCAGACATCTTCCCGGTTATAGAACACCCTAGCATCCTGCATATGGTAAGTTAATAGGCGTTCTGATTGGACTCTAAATAAATCTTGGGGATATCGAATATGCTCATACAAAGATTTTGGCATATTTTCGATAGGTTCCAATAAATCCGGAAAAATCTTACGCAAAGTGATTAAAAGCGGGTCTCTGGGTTCACTGAGATAGTAGAATTTAATGGAGCCATTATAGGCATCAATTACCACTTTAACCGAGTTGCGAATATAGTTAAATTCGCCATCTTCCGGGTCAGAATAGGGGTAGCGACTGCTGGTGGTGTAAGCATCTAAAATCCAATAGAGATATTTACCCTCCTGTGCATTTTCGGGAACCACATCTTGCCCTAAACTGCTATCTGCGGCTACCAAATAGGGATTTTTATCATACCGTAAAAAGGGAGCGATCGCTTTAACTCGCTGTTGAATTTGACGACGAAATAGCACTTTAGTTTCCGGCAAAAAATTCCGGGTAAAAATCATTTGCCAGTTTTTTAAATACTTAGCAAACAGTAACCGCCGCCATAGGGAATTAATCCGAATACCCCCATCACCGCTATAGGTATTATAGACATTTTCATCACCGGAGGGAAAGTCAAATTCCAAAACTCTAGTACCAGTCATCACATTGGTATTAGTGAGTTGACCGTAATAAATGCGAGGCTTTCCGATAGGGATACTATCTTCAACGCGAGGATCAACTTCTAGGGTAGTATCTGAGTTAAACCGAGGCGCAGGGCCGATATTTTTGATAAAATATTTAGGTAGTCCTCCTTCCGCTACTTTGTTAACTGGAGATAGGGTAAATCCATAACCGTGGGTATAGACGAGGTGTTGATTAATCCAAGTTTGCGCTTTTTCGGGAACTAACTGATAGTCTAATTCCCGTCCGGCAATAATCACCTGTTGTTTTTGAGTACGATTATCTGGTGTTTGTTCCTCTTCTGGTTTCAGCAAAGTATAGCGGTCAATAGCAGCATCAAGAAATTCATAATAAGGTCGAATTTGCTGGAGTTGACGATTAGTTTGTAATAGGGGTCGCTGGTCCCACAGCCGAATATTATCAATGGTGAGAGAATTGCTTTCTAGGTCAGCGAGGGTTAGTTGAGCGTCTGGGTCAAAGGTTTGAATATCAATATTATCAAGATGAAAACCCTTTTGGGTAAATTGAATATTGCGTTCAATATATGGCAATTCTCGCTCTAATTCGTTAGGCTGAACTATGACTCTTTGCACAATTTCTGGCAGCCAAACATTAGCAAAAAATCCCATTAAAATATATACAGATAAAATCGCCCTCAAAGAATAGCTATCTGCGAATAATTTGGCATAGCGTTTTGGCTGCGATCGCCAACGACGCAAGCCCATTCTTTTCAAGAAAAACTCGACATAAGGTTTAATGACTTCTACGGAAAAGAAAGCCTGCCAGAATAAAAACAGTGCAAATAATATACTAATGAAAAACAACCAGGAATAGGCTGGTTCAGCCACATTGGCATCAGTATAGCCAGCCCCAAATACGACCCCGCGTTCTGAATATAGTAACTCATATCGATTTAACCAATAGCGCAGAGCCATAGATAGCATAAACACACCAGCCAAGCCATGTAAATGGCGCTGCTGAAACCGAGAAAATCCGGGAAATTTTCCTTGGTTAAAGCTATCACCAGACAGGAGATAAATCAAGGTGCAGGAAATTAAGGTCAAGATAAATAGACCGAATAGCCAAAATTCTACTAAGTCAATGGCGGAGATGATAAAAATATAAAAACTAATATCTTTGTTAAAAACACCTTCTGTAATCTGAAAATCGGTGGGGTAGAAAAATCCCAGTACATTAATCCAGTGACTAGAGAGAACCCAACCAAAACCGAGGCTAAAAAATACAGCGATCGCACTTAGAGAAAGCTGTGGTTTAATGATAACTACCATAGTCAGAACCACACTAATGGCAATTTGCCACCATTGGATAGGTTGCTGAGTTATCATTTCCCAAATCACGGCAAAATCAAACCGACGGGGTAGCAAGGGAACAACCAAATCCTGCTCTAGGCTGATGTTGAAATCTGTAATAAACTCATAGCCATAGTGGAGTATCATCACCACCATGAACATAGTTGGCCCAATTACCAGAAAAGATAGCCATGGCAAATTTAAGGCTGGGGGTGAGCTAGGGGGAGGCGGTGAAAATAGGGCATCCTCAAATCGGTGGTAAGATTTAATGGCGGATTGATAGCGAAATTTGTCAGCAATAGCCAAATTGAAGAACAGAAAGGCTGCACTCAAACCCACCCCTAGGACCCATAATCCTACTTGGGTTAGCAGTCGTCGCCTGAATACGGATAAATAGCCAACTTCATCAAACCATAGGTATTCGGCGATCACCCAGGTGATCATATCAAATATCAACCATGCGCCGAACAGGAACAGAAGCGCTTTTAGGATCCAGTTTTTGGATATCATGGCATCGAGTAGGTTAGATTTACGCGCTTTGACCATTTTAGCGTCTGGAGTCGATCGCGTGTCAGGCGATCGCTTTTGATGGTATCGACCATGGGTAGAAGTTTCGGCCCCAGCCATAATTGGCCCTAATGTATGGACGCTCTCACTCAGAACCGTTTACAATCCCAATGGTTAGTCAATTTATCGGGAGGGATACCCCAAATATGGATATCAAGTTAATTTTAGTCGGGTTAACCGTGGTATTTAGCATCGCCTGCATATTCTTCGGCACACAAAACGGCTTCTACGACAGCGACGACTATCATGGTAACGGTTCCGCTCATTAGGAACCCACCACCTCTCAAACCCCTCGGAGACAAGGCCAGCCTTGTCTCTACCCCTTTTGGGGTATTTAGCAAAATTGTTAAAATTTTCTAAAGAAATCCCATAGACCCTTGACATTTATTTGGGAAACGGTAACAATAGATACAGAAACAAAAACAAATCGTTCATCTCTTTTCGCTCTAAGGGTTTTCTAGCCCTAATGTTCAGAGGAGGGGAGACGGAAGTAGGGAGTAATCCCGAAGGAACGCGCCTCACTAAAGTTAACCAATTTGAACAAGAGAGGCGAAAATCATGGGACTTACATATCGCGGCGTTAGCTACAGCCAAAATACCGAATCCGTTGAAACCACCGTTGGTCAAGTAGGTGGCAAGTATCGTGGTCAAGACTGGCGCTTCCGTAACTTGAAAAAAGCACCTGTTCTGCAACCTAGCCATAACCTGACTTATCGTGGGGTGAAATATTCCAATAACCCCGAAGCAGTGGCTACACCTTCTCAAACTCCGCTGTCGGTAGCCGATCGCTCTCGGGAATTAATCCTCAAGCAGCAACGGTCAGCCTGGAAACGGGAAAAATCAATGTTTAATCGTCTGGCTGATCAGGTTGGGTTAGATGCCAACAGTGCCGAAATCTATAACCCAGCTTGGTAGATAACATCTGATTAGCTGTCAATAAATACCTTAATGCACCCCTGTTGGGGTGTTTTTTTTGGCGATCGACTACCCTATTAACGCCCTGGGACTAGCAATCAAGACACCGAATGTGGCACACTTGTCCTCAAACCATTGTCTCTAATAAGATATTTGGCTGTGGTGTGTGTAGTGGACGAGGGACAAAAAATTGCTTAGGTCAATGAAAGGTGTTGTACACAGAGTTTGGGGGGGGATATCTCCAGTTGCCTATAGTCAGTGGCGCACAAAACTCAACTTACTCGCTACCCTTGTACAACGGGACCTAGAGGCGCGATACAAAGGGTCTATTCTGGGAAACCTCTGGCCTTTACTCAATCAGTTGGCGCAACTGCTGATCTATACCTATGTTTTCTCTATTGTTTTGCAGGTTAAACTAAGCATTACAGGAATGCCAGAAGACAGTAAACTGGCTTTTGGACTTTGGCTGTTTGCTGGTCTAATTCCTTGGTTTGCATTTATCAATGGCTTGACCCAGGCGGCTACTTCTGTGATTGGACAAACTAATCTGGTCAAAAAAGTAGTCTTTCCCCTGGGGCTGTTACCAATGGTGCCAATTTTGTCGGCTTTTATTGAGAGTACCTTTGGTTTAGCGGTGTTGATTATCTTTGTGGGCTTCTCCTATCAAGGTCTTCACCAAACCCTCTGGCTACTACCGATGATTTGGGTTCCACAACTTTTGTTAACTGCTGGCTTAGGATATTTGACGGCGGCGCTGACAGTCTTTCTGCGAGACATCCCCCAAACTTTGGGGGTAATTCTCAATTTGTGGTTTTATGTCACACCAATTGTCTACCCAGCCAGCAAAATTCCTGAAGGGTGGCGAGTTTGGGTGTTTTGGCTGAACCCGGTTACGGCGATCGCTGAAAGTTATCGAGATCTAGTCCTAGTTGGAACTATCCAACATGGGGGAGAATTAGCCGTGGCTACAGCCGTATCCATTGTGATTTTCTCTATAGGCTTAGGAGTCTATCGGCGCTTACGTCCTGCCTTTGCTGATGTACTTTAGACCACAACATATAGACAATTGACAATTATCGCTGTTCGCCACCTTACCATTGATAGCCTAATCCTCAATCAGAATCCATGACTGATATTGCAATTTCCGTCAATCAAGTTTCCAAATGTTTTAAGCGATATAAACATCCCGTAGATCGCCTCAAAGAGATGTTTTGGCCAAAAACCAGTCTGGCTGAAAATTTTTGGGCCCTACAAGATATCAACCTACAAGTTTTTCGGGGTCAAACTCTGGGAATTGTCGGACGAAATGGGTCCGGTAAAAGCACCCTCCTACAAATTATTGCCGGAACCTTAACCCCTACTCATGGCGAAGTTAAAGTTAATGGTCGTGTGTCCGCTTTGCTAGAGTTAGGTAGTGGATTTAATCCTGAATTTACTGGACGACAAAATGTGTTCTTTAATGGTCAGTTGTTGGGATTAAAACCCGAAGAAATTGCGACCAAGTTTGATGATATTGCCGCATTCGCTGATATCGGGGATTTTATCGATCAGCCTGTCAAAACCTATTCTAGTGGGATGTATATTCGCCTAGGTTTTGCTGTGGCTACTAGCGTTGACCCTGATATCTTGATTGTTGATGAAGCCCTATCTGTGGGAGATGAGGCTTTTCAACGTAAGTGTTTTAGCCGCATTCACGAAATCCAAGACCGGGGCGGTACTATTCTATTTGTATCCCATTCTGCCCCCTCTATTATCCAGTTATGCGATTCGGCGGTACTTATGGATAAGGGGGAAATGTTATTAGAACATACCCCGAAGATGATTGTTTCTAAATATCAAAAAATGATCTATGCTGATGCTGATGCAGCCGCCCAAGTGCGCGCCGAAATTCAGCAGATTAAAGCTTCATTGCCTCCTCAACATCAAGTCCATAAAGTAGTTAGTATCTCTCAACAAAATGGTAATCATAGTCAGGGTCAGAGTCAGGGTATGATTAAACATAATCCTGATTATCGAGACTATTACGACCCGAATTTGGTCCCTGACCAATTGATTCGTTATCCTAGCCGGGGTGCAACTATCCAAGACCCCCATATTAGAACTTTAAAAGGTAAGCGAGTTAATCATTTGGTCGCCCGTCAAACCTATACTTATAACTACGAAGTTGAGTTTATGAAGTCCGCCTCCCATGTCCGCTTTGGGATGTTGGTTAAAACTGTTAGTGGCTATGAATTGGCGGGGGCTTCTTTTTTGGCAACCTCTCAGTTAATTAAATATGTTGATGCCGGAACTAAAATCATGCTAGAATTTCAGTTTAAGTGCCTCCTGGCTCCTGATGTGTATTTCTTGAATGCTGGTGTATCCGGTATCGTCGAAGGGGAATTTACCTATTTAGATAGGTGCGTTGATGTGGCTATGTTTAGGGTTCAGCCCTGCGAAGAGTCCTGTGGTACGGGTGTTGTTGACCTGTTGGTTGAACCACAACTAACTATTACCTCTGGTAAGGTTCATTGGGAAAATTTAGATGGTGTATCCGTGGGATAAATAACATCTGCCATGAAAACTAATATTTTTGTTAATGATAATCCCCTGGTGGATGTTTTGATTCAGACCTTAGCCCGATCGCCTCAAACTTTTCGACGGGAAATTATGGCGATCGATGAAATGTACTCCTATGTATTTAATCAACTAGAAGATAAAAACTCCCATCGTGCTTTGACCTATTACTATACTATGGGTCGGGCAATTTTGGACACGGTAAAACAGTTTGTGGATTGGCATTTTTGCGAATTTGAGGCGGTGGAGTCCTTCTTAGATTTTGCCTGTGGATATGGTCGGTTCACTCGCTTTTTAATCGAAGAAATCCCACCGGAAAGAATCTGGGTTTCTGATATCTATAAAAAGGCGGTTAAATTCCAAAGCGAATACTTGGGAGTACAGGGAATTGTGTCTACGTCGGTTCCTGAAGATTACCAAGTTGATCGCGACTTTGATTTGATTATGGCGACTTCCTTTTTTAGCCATATGCCAGCCACTACTTTTGAACGCTGGATGCAAAAACTTTATGATTTGAAATCAAAACGGGGTTTACTATTATTTAGTGTCTTGGATATGGAATTATTAGACCCCCATATCCCTAGGTCAGAAACGGGGTTGGTATTTAGTCCAGATAGTGAAAGTCAATCTCTCGATAAACAAGAGTATGGCACTACCTGGGTGACAGAAGAATATGTGCGGCGAATACTTGATAGCATTAGTGATGGTAATGCTGAAATTACCCGCATTCCTAAAGGCTTAAACCGCTATCAAGACCTTTATGCGGTAAGCGATCGCTCTGTAGCATCCCCTCATCCCCTGACATTCTATCATCATCCAGAAGGGAAAATTGACTATTGCTATATCCAACCTAACGGAGAAGTCCGCCTGAGTGGATGGGCCATTGATTTTAACCCTGGGGTAACTGTAGAAGTTCAATTATGGTCAGACTCTCGCCTTATTGGTGTCTATCCCTGTTCTGAGGAACGCCCCGATATTGTCGCCCACTACCAACAGCCAGATTTTTTACTCTCAGGTTGGTCCTGTGTCCTCTCTAGTGACCAGATTTCCCCCCAGGATATATTAATCATCAAAATTGTCTCTAGTAAGGGCTTACAGGCGATTATAGAAGGCGATCGCTTAGTGGCCATCTCCAGCCGCAGAAATTGGGAAATTAAACTATCTGCGGCACGCCAGCAACTTAGCCAAACTCAGGCACAGTTGACAGCCACCGTAGACCAACATAATCAGCAAATCGCCCAATATCAATCCCAAATCGCCCAATATCAATCCCAAATAGACCAATATCAATCCCAAATAGCCCAATATCAATCCCAAATAGACCAATATCAATCCCAAATAGACCAATATCAGGCGCAAAAGTTCGACGCGGAAGCTGAAAAGGGGCGATATCAGACAGAATATCTCTCCCAGAAAAGCGAATGGGAACATCTAAAGTCCCAAATGCAGATAATGGGTCATCAGCTTGATACCCTGGAAAATCGTATTCAGGCAATGGAGAGTAGCAAGTTTTGGAAACTGCGGACAAAATGGTTTAAACTAAAGCGTGTTCTCGGCTTGCCTGTAAATGAATAGGCTGCATGGATATCAAAAAATTATACATACTGAATTAGTTAAGTAAAATCTATGGATACAGCATCAGAGGGTCAATCACCAACTTTAATTATCACAGGAATGCACCGTTCTGGCACTTCTTTAACGGCTTCTTTACTTCAGGAATATGGTGTAAATATTGGTCAAAATTTGGTGGGTTCCAATTATGGGAATATAAAGGGACATTTTGAAAATATTGATTTTGTGGAATTTCATAAAGATATTTTGCGCGATAATGGTATTGATGAATTGGGCTGCGTGACGGAAGATAAGATATCATTAACACCGACTCAAAGACAACAGGCGCAACAACTAATCACCCAAAATCAAGACTCATTATCTCCCTGGGGATGGAAAGATCCTAGGACGACTCTGCTGTTGGATTTTTGGGGGGAACTGATACCGGAAGCTAAGTTTATTTTTGTTTATAGAACTCCCTGGGAAGTGGTAGACTCTCTTTATCGTAGGTCTACAGATGAAGCCTTGATTACCTCCCCAGAAATGGCGGTTAAAATGTGGATTTTTTATAATCGAAAAATCCTAAATTTTTATCAAAACAATCCCCAAAGGTGCTTAATTGCTAATGTTTATAAAGTAGGTAACTATTCTATAGATTTCGTGAAGGTACTTAATCACAAGTTTGATTTAGGGCTAAGAATTGACGATAACAGCCATAACTTCGATGAAAAACTTTTAAGTAATGATATTATTAAAAGTAAAAAGCCCGGACTAATCGGGGCTTATTTCCCAGAATCACTGACCCTATATCAAGAACTAGAAGAAGCGGCGAAAAACTTAGGCAGTGGTTTAAATAATTTTGAACGAGAAGCTGTGCAACAAAAGCCTAGTCCTAGTTGGGCGTTTAAAGATTGGTCAACTATTCGGAAACTGGAAAAAGAATGCGGTATTTTAGAAGCTGATGTTAAGCTGTGGCAAGACCATTTCCATGATGCTGTAGATAGGTTGGTTAGTAAGGAAACTGAACTGGGTAGAACTCAACTAAAACTGAATGGTTTAGAGATTAAACAACAAGATGCGATCGCCAAATTAGTCACTACCGAAGAACAATTAGGAAAAACCCAGGGGGAACTGGAAGCCACGACCCTAGAATTGCGGGGAATGACAGCCCACGCGCACAACCTAGAAGTGGGTTTGCAAGAAGCCACAACTAAACTGGTAGCCACCGAAAAAGAACTCGGAAAAACCCAGGGGGAAATTCAAACAATTCAAGCCAAATATCAAGATTTTGATATCAAATATCAAGATGTTCTGAGTCAATTAATTAATACCGAAACCGAACTGGGAATCAACGAATTTAAACTACATAACGCCCAGTTTAAGATTAGCAGTTTAGAAACCGAATTAGGACAGACTCAATTTAGACTACAAACTAGCCAAGTCCAATTTAAACAAGCCTTTGCTAAACTCCGAGAACTAGAAGAGGAACTCGGACAGACCCAAATGGCGCGGAACTTGGCGGAAGGGGAATTAGCCGCTATTAAATCCTCTAAATTGTGGAAAATTCGCACTAAATATGCTACGGCGAAAAGGCAAGCCAGACGCACCCTCAAACCTCGGTTTGTGTCTTCTATTGATAACCCTACTAATTGGGAATTGCTGGGGTGTCGGGATAGTTATATGCAAATTCAGGGCTGGTGTTTACATACCGGGAAACTCAATTTAGAGGAAGTTCGCGCCCGTATTAATGGGCAAATATTCGAGGGAACCTATAATATAGAACGTCTGGACGTGGGGAATATATATGATTATGTTTCCGGTAGTTCTCACTGTGGTTTTCGGGTGCAAATTCCCCTAATTCCCGGTAATCATAGAGTGCAATTAGAAGTGAAAGACACTAGGGGAAAATGGCATCAGTTTGGAGAATATCCCCTGCGAGTTTCACCCCTACAAGCTGCATTTGATGTACCTAATACAAATATCGTCCCCGTAGGAGAAACTCTATTTGCGGGTTGGTGTTGTCACCCTCAATACCAAATTACTAAACTATTCCTGCGTTATGGACAGGAAACTGTAGAATGTGCTTATGGACTTCCCCGGGGTGACGTGGGGGAAATTTTCTCCGACTGGGTAGGTAGTTCCAATAGTGGTTGGGAAGTCTTAATTAATTTACCTCCGGGAACTTGGAATATTTCCCTTGAGGCGCAACTAGAAAATGGGGAAACAGTAGCCGTAGACAAAAAACAGCCCCTCACTGTTAAGCGAATTAGCCCTATCAATAAAGTTTCTGGTAAGACTAAACAGTTAATTAAACTTAGCGCGGCTATTCGACAACGCGCGGCGGAACGTAAACAGCGCCTTGGTCGTTTAATTCCCATGCCTTGGGAAATTCCGACTATTATACGGCGAATGTCGGAAATGTACGACCAAACCAGTCAAATTCCTGGGGAAGTTTTGTTACCAACAGGTTTTGAAGTTCCGGCGACTATTGACCCTTATGATGCTTGGTTAAAAGCTAACACCTGGACAGAAAAAGCGGCTGATATTTTGCGTAACCGTTTGGCGGCGGTTCCGGCGACAGCCCTGCCCAAAATTTCGGTGGTGATGCCAGTTTATAACCCTCCTATAGAGTTTTTACAACAAGCGATCGCCAGTGTTTGTAGTCAAATATACAGCCATTGGGAACTGTGTATAGCCGATGATTTTAGCAGCGACCCCGAAGTTGCTAAAACCCTAAATCAACTAGCCGAAACCGAACCCCGTATCAGGCTACATTTCCGGTCAGAAAATGGCAATATTAGCGCCGCCACCAATAGCGCCGCCTCACTCGCTACCGGAGACTTTATCCTATTTCTCGATAACGACGACGAACTCACTCCCGACGCTTTAGCCGAAATTGCCCTCTACCTAGTCCAACACCCAGAAACTGATATTCTTTATAGTGATGATGACAAAATAGATACCCAAGGTAAACGGTTTGCGCCCCAATTTAAACCCGACTGGTCGCCCGAATTACTACTATCTTATATGTACATGGGTCACGCCCTAGTAGTGCGTCATTCCCTCTTCCAAGAATTAGGAGGGTTTCGCATTGGCTATGAAGGTTCCCAAGACTATGATTTTGCCCTCAGAGCCACCGAAAAAGCTCGCCAAATTGCTCATATTCCCCTAGTATTATATCATTGGCGTACTGCTCCCGGTTCTACCGCTGTTTCCGGTGCCGCCAAACCTGCTAGTTTCCAGGCGGGTCAGAATGCCATAACTGATGCTATCACCCGCCGTCAAAGCGCCGCTACTGTTCATCAACCCCAATGGGCGGTCAAATTAAATCTAGGTATATTTAGCCATACTTTCCCCAATACCGGACCTTCCGTAGCTATTATAATTCCCACAAAAAATCAATTAAAGCTATTGCAAGCCTGTATTAATTCCCTGGGAAAAACCACATATCAAAACTATCAAATTGTAGTCATTGACAACCAAAGTGATGACCCCCAAACTTTGGCATATTTAGCCAGTTTGTCAGAGTCCACCAAATGCAGGGTTCTGAAAATTCCTAATCCGGAAACTGGGTTTAGTTTTGCCTACATTAATAATCGCGCCGCCGAACAGGTAGAAGCTGATTATTTGCTATTCCTCAATAATGACACAGAAATACTTAACCCAGACTGGTTATCTCAAATGATTGGTTATGGTCAATTTGAGGGCGTGGGTGCTGTGGGCGCGCGGTTAATTTTCCCCAATGATACTATTCAACACGCCGGAATTATTCATGGGTTACATCATGGGTTGGCAGGCCATGCTTTTAAACTGACTCATCGAGATGATTTTGGTTATTTAGCCTATTCTAAAGTAGTCAAAAATTACTCAGCCGTCACCGCCGCTTGTTTACTAACTCCTAAAGCACTATTTTTAGAAATGGGGGGTTTTAATCAAACCGATTTTGCTGTAGCCTATAACGACGCCGACTATGGCTATCGACTATCTGAGGCGGGATATCGTTGTGTTTATTGTCCTGATGCTGAATTAATTCACCGAGAAGGAACCAGTCGCGGTTTTGGGGATAACCCCAAAGAAGTGGCTACCTTCCGCCGTCGCTATGCTGATAAAATTGACCCCTTTTATAGCCCCCATTTATCCCTGGCTAATGAGTGGTTCCAGATACAACCCAGGCGCTATTTTTGGCATAACTTAACTGTAAAAATTAAACCCAAAGTCCTTATGTGTAGTAATGCTTTGGAATACACAGGAGCCCCTTTACATCAGTTGGAAATAGCCCTAAAATTAGCGGGAGATGGGGATATAGAACCTGTCATCTTTAGTGTCACTGATGGACCCCTGCGACAAGTATATGAACAGCAGAGAATTAAAGTAATAGTCCGAGAGCATCCCTTAACTGGTGTTTACGATAGACAGGGTTATTATCAGGCTATTTCGGCTTTGGCTGAAGAGTTAAGCCTTGATAGCTATGACCTGGTTTATGCCAATACCTTAGAGAATTTCTTTATGGTAGCCGCCGCCGAAAATGTGGGGGTTCCCTGTGTGTGGAATGTCCATGAGAGTGAACCATGGCAGACCTATTTTAATCGCTTTGGGGGTGAAATTGCTGCCCAGGCTTTGGAATGTTTCCGCTTCCCCTATCGGGTGATTTTTGTGGCTGATGCTACCCGTAACCAATATTTGCCATTGAATAGCCACCATAATTTTATCACGATTCATAATGGTTTGGATGTCGATCGCCTCTTAACCCAAGCCGAAAAATGGAATCGTAAATCCGCCCGCGAAACCCTGGATATAGACCCCGGAGAAATCGCGATTTTACTATTAGGAACAGTTTGCGATCGCAAAGGTCAACAGGACCTAGTTAAAGCCCTCCCCTTACTACCCCCCCAATGGCATTCTCGCATCCGTTGTTTAATTGTAGGCGATCGACCCAGCCTTTACAGTAGTCAATTAGCCAACCTAGTTAATCAACTACCAGAGTCCTTACGCAGTCGCGTTTCCGTAGTCCCAGAAACCCCCGAAACAGCCCTTTATTATCGCGCGGCGGATATCTTTATTTGCACCTCCCGCATCGAAAGTTATCCCCGCGTAATTTTAGAAGCCATGGGTTTTGATTTACCAATTATCACCACCCCTGTATTTGGCATTCCTGAACAAGTGCGCCGTGAAATTAATGCCCTATTTTATACACCCAATCAACCCGATGAGTTAGCCAAATGTCTCACCGAACTGCTCGAAAATGAGCGTAAAAGGCAGCAATTCGCCCAAAATGCCAAATATGTCCTAGACTCCCTCAATCGCTTTGAGGAGATGACAGCAGCCTATGGTGAGATTTTCCAAGAAGCCTATTTAATGAATCCTCATCAGTTATCCCAGGAAGCGCCAGAATTAGAAGCCGCAGAATTAGAACTTGTAGCAACAGAAACACCCCCAGAAACTCCAGTGCTACCAGAAACCCTTACCATAGAAGCACCCCAGGATAAAAACTACTGGGAAACCAACCCCACTGCAGCCATAGCCAGTCAGTGGGTATCGAACCCCATTGTAGCTGATACCATTTATAAGCGAATGTCTGGTGGTCAGAGTGAAAAATATTGGCTAAGATGGCTAATTGAAGACTATTTTTGCCAGCGAAATTTCGACCAATTAATCTCCCTAGGTTGTGGTATCGGCAACCATGAAATCGTCATGGCACAACAAAGGTTTGCCAACCATATTGATGCCTTTGATTTCTCCGAAGCATCCCTAAATATTGCCCGCCAAACTGCGGCTAATGTGGGAGTTAATATCAACTTTTATCAGGACGATTTCAATACCTTTACTCTTGATAAAGGCAAAAAATACGATATTGCCTTCTGTTCGGGAGCCTTACATCACGTCAAAGAAATCGAGCGATTTTTAAGCATAGTTCACGGCTGCCTTAATCCCGATGGCTACTTTATCATCAATGAATATGTAGGGGATAATTACTGCATTTATAGCCCCCATCAGGTGAAAATAATTAACCGCCTGTATAAATGCTTTGGGGAAATCTTGCGTTCTGGAATTCAAGAAAACTTTATCAATCCCACCATTCATCAAGTCTTCGCCACCGACCCATCCGAAGCCGTGCGTTCTAAGCTAATTTTACCATTCATCGAATACTACTTTAATATCGAGGTATACAATCCCTTTGGTGGTGCAATTCTGCATCCTCTGTATCCCCTGTTAGAACATACGCAACTGTTACCCGGCGACCCCAAATCAGAAGCCCTAGTTCGGCTATTATTAGAATTTGAAGAAATCCTGATGGAAATCCCCGGAGGTTTAGCGTCAGATTTCTGTTTATGTGTTTTACGCCCCAAACAGTTCTAAAATCATCCGACTCCCTGTGGGGACTTGTTCCCCTCCCCCGGAAACCCCAAAACCAGATATATGATCCTTGTTCAACATCCCCGCTAAATTTTCCGCCCTCATTCCGTTTCTCATAACCAAAATAACGGTACACTAAAAACTACAAGACCTAGACTGAAAAACCCATGCTAGACGAACAAGCAAAAACAACCATTCTCCGAAAAATGCCCCACGCCCTATATATTTGTGGAGTCAAAGAAGGAGACGAAATCAATGGTTTTACCGCCAGTTGGGTGATGCAGTCATCCTTTAAACCACCCCTAGTGGTAAACTGCGTTCGCAATGACTCCCGGTCCCACGCCATGATTAAAGCCAGCGGTGTGTTCGCCCTGACTTTTTTAGAATTGGGACAAAAAGACATTGCCCAAAAATTCTTTAAGCCCCAGCGTTTAGTCGGTAGCAAATTCGAGGACCTGGAATTTTACCTAGGAGAAACAGGCTGCCCCATTCTCTCAGATTCTCTAGGCTACATCGAGTGTAATGTAGTTGGTAGCGTCGAAAAAGGTGACCACTCCGTTTTCGTCGGGGAAGTAATCGCGGCTGGAGTTCACCGAGAAGGGGAAATTCTCTCCTTAGCGAGTACAGGATGGAATTACGGAGGTTAAAACAGGATTTATGCCATTGATTAAAGTCAAAACATCGGTTTCTCAACCGGAAAAATCCCAAGTTGAAAGTTTACTCAAGGATTTGTCAGCATCCCTGGCTAAACATCTAAGTAAACCCGAATCCTATGTGATGACTGCTTTTGAACCTGATGTTCCTATGACCTTTGGCGGTACCACGGACCCGGTATGCTATATCGAAATCAAAAGTATTGGTAACATCACCCCAACCACTACTAAAGCTATGAGTCAGGATTTCTGCCAAAAAATTAATCAGGCTTTAGGTGTCCCCAGCGATCGCATATATATTGAGTTTGCTGATGCACCCCGGACTATGTGGGGCTGGAATGGTAGCACATTCGGCTAGGTGACTTAACAGATCGTTAACAGTTGACATCAGACCCGCCGTGAAATTAACGGCAATTGGCAACCCTCTCCCGGTGGGAGAGGGAATCAGTTTTGATTATATTTCGTCCCCCGTCATAGAAAGTCGGTTTTGCAGGTGGCGGGTTTCTTTAGAGAAATTCTGTACAAAATCTGATGCTGTGATAGTATCTGGGTGGATTTGTCCGAGTACGGGCGGGTTCTCCAATCATCCTCTATCTTGACCAGATTATTGGTGAACCTTCCCCTACGGCTTAATTGCCTTTTGTGTGTGGTGGAGGAGATTCCAGGAGTGCTCAATAGGATGTCAACAGGATATTCAAGCATTAGTGTAGGGCGAGGTCAACTAGACCCTCTACGGATTGGGGTAATTGGTGTTGGCAATATGGGACAGCATCACACGCGGGTTCTCAGTTTGCTCAAGGATGTACAACTGGTGGGAGTTTCCGATGTTAATGTGGAACGGGGACTCGACACAGCCAGTAAATACCAGGTTCGATTTTTTGAAGATTATCGGGATTTGTTGCAATATGTGGATGCGGTTTGTGTCGCGGTTCCCACCCGTCTACATCACTCGGTAGGAATGACTTGCCTCAAGGCCGGAGTTCATGTGTTGATTGAAAAACCGATCGCTGCTAGTATTTCCGAAGCAGAGTCTTTAGTCAATGCAGCCGCAGAATATCAGCGCATCCTACAGGTCGGACATATTGAAAGGTTTAATCCGGCCTTTGCTGAACTTGGTAAAGTCTTGAAAACTGAGGAAGTTTTGGCTTTAGAAGCACATCGCATGAGTCCATACTCCCACCGGGCTAATGATGTGTCCGTGGTGCTGGATTTAATGATTCATGATATCGACTTGTTAATGGATTTAGTCCCCGCCCCGGTGGTGAAGTTAACTGCTAGTGGCAGTCGTGCTTCAAATTCCGGTTATCTTGACTATGTGACGGCTACTTTGGGTTTTGGTAATGGCATTATTGCCACTCTCATCGCTAGTAAAGTCACCCACAGGAAATTGCGCTCTATTGTAGCTCATTGTAAAAATTCCCTCACGGAAGCAGATTTCCTTAATAATGAGATTTTAATACACCGCCAAACTACGGCCGATTATGTGACTGACTATGGCCAGATTCTCTATCGTCAGGATGGATTAATTGAAAAAGTCCACACTAGCAATATTGAACCTCTCCATGCGGAATTAGAGCATTTTGTCAGTTGCGTTCATGGTGGAAATCAGCCGTCAGTAGGGGGAGAACAAGCCTTAAAAGCCTTGCGATTAGCAAGTTTGATTGAACAAATGGCTTTGGATGGTCAGGTCTGGTCGGCGGGAGAACTACCATATCCTATCAACTCCCCGACGGTTCAAGTCGGTTGATAGCTCCCCCGGAAAACAGACCCACCGAGTGGCTCTCTCTCGGTCTCCCAGAGGGAGCCAGAAAAGTCTCTTGACCGCTTGGAATTACCGCCCCACTGAAAATATCTGTTCTCCGGTCAAGTTTAATTAGAGGAAAGTTGCTGATTGTAGCAGATTGGCTGATTTTGTCTGTCCCCCTGGCATGAGGTAACATCGCTTATAGGTAGTCCAGCAGGTAGTCGAGGACTGCTCGCGGGGAGTTCCCAAGAAAAGGACGGGGCTTGTACCCTTGTTTATAGTCACAGTTTCAGTCCCAAATCAGAACCCGATGATTTGTCAAGTGATTCATAACTCCAGGGTTCGCGCTACTATGAGAATTGGGCAGCCCTGAGCCATAGCACCTCTGTTTGATGTGAATTATGCCTAAACGCGGTCAATCTTCATTTCGCCGTCTTCTGCTATCCCGGATTTTGCTGTTAAGCCTTCCGGTGTTGTTGGTTGGACAATATGTGACCTATCGCAAAGCTCGTTCAGCCTTACTAGAAACGGCTCGTCTGAACTTAACTGAAAGTGCAGTGAAAAAAGCTGCGGGTATTGATGAATGGGCGAAGTCCTTGAGATCAAGTCTGATTTTAGTGGCTCACAGTTCCGTTTTGCAGTCTGGAGAAGAGGAGAATTTTCAAGGTTTTCTCGAAGAGGTCGTCTCCGAATTACCTTTTGAGGTCAACTGTCTGCAAATGACTAATCTGGAAACCAATCAGATAGTAGCTAGTACCTGTGGCGAGGGGGCGCGGGTTCAATTTCCCCAGAATTTATGGTCTGCTACTCAATCTCAGAACTGGGCTGTGAGTCAGTCGGAAGCTCATATTATTAATGTGGGAACTACAGAGGCTGACAACGGCTTTTTTCCCCAACATCTCGATGATAGTGAGTCCGATAGTCCAGAGGGAAGTAGAGTTTTACTTCGCCGCCAAAATAATCAACTAAGTTTAATTTCTATTGCTCCGGTTTATATTGCTGATGGAGAAGTTAATCGACTCCGTTATGGATTAAGTCTGGAGTCTTATTCTTTACTCAGAGGTGAACACACCCCGAAATCTTTAACAGGTTCGACTGTAATTTTAGATGAAGCTGGAACTATTGTGGCTCATCCTAATTTGCAGTCTGTGGGATTGAATATTAGAGATCACGCTGATTCTCAGCGGCTAGAGAGTTTACTGCGTAGTGCGTTGGCGGGTCGTACTAATTTTATTCATTTGTTTGCTTTTGAACAAAATGGGGAAGAATTATTGGCGGGATATCATGCTATTGAAAGTCCGGTTTTTCCCAAGAATAATGATGGTCAGTGGGTCATCTTGGCGGTGGCGAGTTTAGATGATGCTCTCTATGGTTTAAAGGATATTAATTCGGTTTTAGTTGTGCTAATTCTGAGTTTAATTATAGCGATTATTAGTGCAGCATTATATCTATCTAGGGATTTGGCGCGTCCTTTAGAAAAACTCCGAGATTATGCTTTGCAAGTTAACAGCATTGAATCCCATGTAGAGGTTCCCAAAAATCTGAAAATCCGGGAAGTTGAGCAGTTGGCTCAGGCTTTGCGGACCATGGTTGATCGTTTGCAGTCTCGCGCTCAAGCCTTGGCTTTTGCGACTAAGGAGGCGCGGGTGGCTAACCAGCTAAAAGATGAATTTTTGCGGGTTATATCCCATGAGTTAAGAACCCCGCTTAATGGCATTATTAATTCCCTGAATTTGATTCAGGAAGGATTTTGTGACGATCGCGATGAGGAAATGGAATATTTACAGATGGCTAATGACTCGGCTCTGCATTTATTTGATATTGTTAATGATATTTTAGATATTGCTTTGATTGAGGAGGGTCAACTATCTTTATTTTTGGAACCGACGGACTTGGGGGTGATTCTCCAAGAGGCGATCGCTTTACAAACTCTGGATCTTCAGCAGAAAGGTTTAGATTTAAACTTAATGTTATCCCCTGAACCTCTGGAAGTACAAGCAGACCGAGATAAACTTAAACAGGTTTTTATCAATATTATTAATAATGCTGTCAAGTTCACCAAAGCTGGTAGTATCACCATTTCTAGCAAACTTGAACGCTTCCCGAATTGGGGGAATGCGATCGCTTCTAATTCCGGTCAGATTATCAAAGCATCTGAACAGGTAATTGTAACTATTGTTGATACAGGAATTGGGGTAATCCCAGAGAAGCAAAGCCAACTATTTCAGCCTTTCGTGATGGTTGATGGTTCCACCACTAGGGAGTCGGGAGGAGTGGGTTTAGGATTAGCGATCGCGCGTCGTCTCATGGAAATGATGGGTGGCGGTATTAAACTTGACAGCGCCGGACATGACCAAGGTACTACAGTTACTATCGCTATGCCAACTTTACAAGCAGCAACACCACCTTCTCAAAATCAGAAGACTACCAGAAAATCTAAAAAGAAAGTTAAAAGTTGACTCATAATTTGGTCTGGCACGGATCATTGGTTATCCTAGAGAAAGAAATAGTCCTCATTATACTGTGTTCAGATTTCGCCTAGGAGTATGTCAAAGCCAAATTTCTGAGTCTCATCATGGATAAAATTAAATTTCGCAGATATAAAAGAACAGCAGTTATCACCCTAGTCCTGATAGCATCAGTCGGTCTGGAAGCCTGCGCCTCTTACCATAAAAGACGAGAAGTATATAGAAATCTTCAGGACTGTCATCAACAATGGGGTGAAGCTGATCTATGTGAACCAATTACCGATGGTTCCTACCCCGTAGGTTACCATTATGGTCCTTACTATAAACATCGCGGGGGTCGCTACTATTACTATCGTAGCTTTAATTCTAGCCCTCGTGCTGTTCCATCTAGTGCAGGTATTCGTAATACCACTCCTGGAGGTAGAAGTCCCTCTGTTGGTGGTGTGACACGAGGTGGTTTTGGTTCCGGTGGTCGCGGCGCTACATTTAGAGGTGCAGGAGGGAGTCGAGGGGGTTAAATTTAATCAGCCTATTGTCGGCGGACTCGGCGTTTATACTGGCTGTCTGCTTCTTGAATATTTAAGTAAGGACTAGGATCTTCGGCAACCCATCCTAAATTGGAGTTATAGCGGACTTCAAAATGAAGGTGGGGGCGATCGCTACTTGGTCGGCCCGTCTGACCCACTAATCCTAGAGTTTCCCCTAATGCTACTTGCTGTCCGGTGTCAACCACCGTTTCCAAAAGGTGAGCGTAGCGGGTTTGTTTTCCCTGGGCGTGATTAACTACCACCAGATTACCATAGCCCTCTCTATATCCAGCAAAAGCTACCACACCTTTACCTACAGCTAAAACAGGAGTTCCGGTAGGTGCGGATAAATCAATACCTCCATGAAATACTACTTGACCACTAACAGGATCTAACTGCCACCCATAGCGAAACAGTACCTCAGTCATAATTGGTAATGGATGGCTAGATAACAGGTTAGGGGAGGGAGTAACTGGCGGCGCAGGTGCCCAGTTGACTCCGGGAATAAATACTACCCTGGGTTCAGGTTGACAGCCATTGACTTCAAAAATTACATCCGCCCTGGTATTATGGGCGCGGGCTACATCCACCCAGGTCTGACCGGGTTCTACTTCTATCTGAATGCCATTGTAGGGGGGAATCAGGATCTCTTGTCCGACGGAGACTACACCATCGCGTAAACTGGGATTCATACCCATGAGGGTAGCAGCAATTAAATTGTACTGTCGCGCAATGGTTTCTAGGGTTTCGCCTGGGGCGACACGATGACGTTGCACACGGGATAAAACCGGAGGTGGACAAACTTCTCGCGCTTCCTGGGAAAATACGTTAGCTCCTCCCACAGGGGCGATCGCACCTAGGAGGATAACAGAGATAAAGGCTGACTTGCAGATCATATTCAGTCCATATTAATTTTGTTTCATGGTAGCAGCCGGGCAATATTGGCTTTAATATAGCCGAGGCTGGGATACAGTTGCTAGAATTGAGGGAAGGAACTTAGCTTGATGGCTGGGGGTTCATTTGATTGAGAGCATGATTTAATCTCAAATTAGGTTAACATTTTAGGGCAATACGGTATAATAAAATAATAAGCGAGAAGAGTTGAGGATAAACCTATTGCCAGATATGTCAAACCCAAGGAAGCGGCCCAAATCCTTGGAGTCGATGAAAGAATACTCCGCAGATGGGACTCCAATGGCTCAATCGAGACCATCAGAACCCCCGCTGGGCAACGACGATACAACGTTGAGTGATATACTGCTGCCAAATCAGGCAGTGACAAACGCAAAGTCGTTATCTATGCCAGAGTTAGTAGCCACGCCCAGCAGTCCGACCTCAACCGACAGGTGGCCGCACTGTCCAACCTCTACCCCGAAGCAGAAGTCGTCTCAGAAATCCGAGGCGGGCTCAACTTCAAGGGAAAGAAAATGCTGGCCTTACTGGGACATCATTTGTCAGGAGATGTCCGCATGGTTGTCGTTGCCCACCCAGACCGATTGGCAATATGGGGATTTGACTTGTTTCGATGGCTCTGTGAGCAAAACAAGTGCTCACTCATGGTTCTCAACCAGACAAGTCTCAGTCCAGAACCAGAAATGGTTGAGGACATCCTCGCCATCCTCCACTGCTTCAGTTCCCGATTATACCGACGGAGTAAATACAAAACTCAGGTCAAAGAAGATCCGGATTTACCCCAGCCCCGAGCTAAATCAAGTCTGGCGTAAATGGCTGGCTGCTTGTCGGTATTGCTACAACCAAGCAATTGCATTATCCCGGAGTGGTAAACGACTAAGCAAGTTAAAGTTACGCAATAAAGTGATGCAGAGTGACTTACCCGAATGGGTCAAAGAAACACCCTGCCACATTCGGCAAAATGCCATCTTTGATGCCTATCAGGCTTTGAGCGCCAGTCCTGATGCCAGGTTTAGAAGTTGTCGTGACAGCTCTCAAGGGATGAAGTTCAATAATACTAATTTCTCTTCAGGGAGTTGGTATCCAAGACTAACGAAAGGATTAACTTTCATGGTTTCCTCAGCTATCCCTAAAACTTGCGGGCAAGGGACTCAGTTGGTGTTTACCAAAGGTCGATGGTTGGCGATTTTCCCTGAACCAGTTGCCGTTACCCCAACTGAAGCTACTGGCGTAATTGCATTAGACCCGGGTGTGCGAACTTTCATAACTGGGTTTGATGGCTCTCGATTTCTGGAATTTGGCTCCGGGGATATAGGACGCATTACTAGGCTATGTCAACATTTGGATGATTTGATCAGCCGAATCGCCAAGGAACCCTGTCGTTCAAGGAGGCGACGGATGAGGCAAGCGGCTCAACGAATGAGAACCAAAATCCGCAATCTAGTTGATGAAGCCCACAAACAAATTGCTCACTACTTGACTCACAACTACAGCATAATTTTTTTGCCCACCTTCGAGACTTCCGATATGGTTGCCAAGGTGAAGCGTCTAATCAGGTCTAAGACTGCCCGCGCCATGCTGACATGGGCGCATTATCGATTCAAACTAACCCTGAGACATCAAGGGGAAATAACTGGAACCACAGTTGTAGATGTGACGGAAGAATACACCAGCAAAACCTGTACTCACTGTGGTCATGTGCATTCCCAGCTAGGTGGCTCAAAAGTGTTCCGATGTCCGGAGTGTGGGTTCACTCTACCCAGGGACTGGAACGGTGCTTTGGGAATCTTTCTAAAAGCTTTGCGGGATACCGCCTCTGTTACCTTAACGGGTAATAGTGCTATCGTCGCATTGTCCGGCAATAGCCGGATAAATGTCGCGTAAATGTATCAGATATCGATCCGGTCGGAATATTTAAACATGGATTTATCTTTTAGGCAGCTAACCGTGTATCTGGCCCTACTTTCGATCGGGGGCGGTACTGGTTTAATCGGTGGTCGCTATTTGTATGCTAATCATCTGGTGACTAATTCTCCCGCCGTCCCCGTGGTTCGAGAAGTGTCCCCGGAAACTCAACCCTACTACCGTCAGAGTCCTATTGCTGCTCGCAGTAATTCCAATTTTATCGCTGAAGCTGTACAAAAGGTAGGACACTCGGTTATTCGTATTGATGCTGTGCGGACTGCTTCTAAGAATTTACCAGATGCTTTGAATCATCCCCTGTTTAAACGATTTTTTGGCGATCGCATTCCCCAGGACTCTGAACGGTTGCAGCGGGGAACTGGTTCGGGATTTATTATCAGTTCTGATGGTCGTCTGATTACTAATGCTCATGTGGTCGATGGGGCTAATATAGTCCGTGTCACTCTTAACGATGGTCGCGTGTTTCAAGGTCAGGTGAGGGGGGTCGATGAGTTAACTGATATTGCTGTGGTCAAAATTGAAGCCCAAGACCTACCTACAGCCCCTATTGGTGTTTCTGAGGGGTTGATTCCCGGTCAGTGGGCGATCGCTATTGGTAATCCCCTCGGTTTGGATAATACCGTAACTGTGGGAATTATTAGTGCGATCGGGCGATCGAGTTCTCAGGTCGGTATCCCTAATAAACGGGTGCGCTTTATTCAAACTGATGCTGCTATTAACCCTGGTAACTCAGGAGGTCCCCTGTTAAATGATCGGGGTCAAGTTATTGGCATTAATACCGCTATTCGTTCTAATGCTCAAGGTTTGGGCTTTGCTATCCCTATTGAAACCGCCCTGCGAATTGCTAATCAATTATTTGATAACGGAAGAGCAGACCATTCCTTCCTAGGGGTGAAAATGGTAGCCCTTAACCCCACCATTAAGGACGAGATGGATCAGCAACTTAATCTTAAACTGACTAAGGATCGGGGAGTGTTGGTGGTTCGGGTGGTCGAAGGTTCACCCGCCGCTAATGCTGGTATTCAACGGGGAGATATCATTAATCGAGTCGCCGGAACCCCGGTTAGCACCCCCACCCAAGTCCAAGAGCAAATACAATTGACCCTAGTGGGACAAGAGTTGGAAATTGAGATTGACCGCCTTGGAAAAACCGAAACCATGAAAGTGCAGATGGCTGCAGCTCCAGACTCCGCCCTATCAGGAGTTGACTGATTTTTGGGTAAATTACTATTACCCGTTAATCCGGTTAATCCGGTTAATCCCGTTCTGGTTTAGTTGATTGGGAACGCGAAGACGCGGTCCTGGATATATTTTCCTCCAGGTGCATACGTTGCTCCATCTGACGGAGAAAATAACCAGTCATCATGGCTGAAGCTAGTAAGCCAGCCAGGTTGTCTCTATTGGTTGTGATTTGTACGTCGAAGTCATCTGAGGGTAAAACGCCTACCAGACCTTGGACATTGCGGGAAATTATTTCTTTGATCTCTGGACTGGCTGATTGAGCAATGTGGGCTAAAACATCGGGATGTTGATGTTGTAGATAGTGCAACAGGGGGTTCTCAGAGATTTCTTGGTCATTAGACGAATGAAAGTCGGAGTTAAAAACCATGAGGTGACTTGTTAGTGTCTGCTGTACTTTACTTCTAGTTTAGTCGATTTAACTGGATGCTGTGGTATCTTCGGGCAAATTTGCTTTTAAATTTAGCGACAGTTGCTGGGGAAGTTGGTCTAGTTGAAAGTATTGATGGAATTTTTTACTTACCTGTAACCAATAGGAACGGGCTTGGGGTTGTCGTCGTTTGGTGACAAATTCTAATTCTACCAGTTCCTGAACGTGCTGATAAGCCCCCGAACCTCGTAATTCTACGAGATCGGTTTGGGTAATGCCACCATTAAGGGCGATCGCTGCTAAAGTCCGTAAAGCCCCTACACCTAATTCTGGTGGTACTAGGGTGTGCATTAGTTCCCCGTAGGCTTGGCGCAGTTGCAGGCTGTAACCTTTCTTGGTTTCCACAATTTCTAAGGCAGTATCCCGGTGGGCATAATCTGACATTAGTTGAATTATGGCCTCTTCTGCTTCGGCGCGATCGCATTGAGCTAATTGTACAATCTCGGACAAGGACAAGGCTTGACCTTTCAGGTACAAAATCGCTTCAATCTTAGCTGGGAGACTAATGGACATAAAACTGTCGGTACTTTATAACATTTCCCATTAAGTTGGGAACTATGCCACAATTATAGCCACATGATAGCATAAATTATCCTCCCTAGGGCAATTTCCGTTAACAAATAATCATTATTTACTGGCTCTATGAAGGTTAAATTAGTGGCATCTTGGGCAGCAATTGTCCCATCTCTTACCCCCCTAACCGCGATCGCTTTTTCCACCTTCACTACAGAAATGGCTGAGTCCTCCCCGACTCCCCCCAACTCCCCTGGGACCTTAACTCCTACCTGGCTGGGGCTAAGGCTGGGATCGAGAGAGATATTTGGATGCGATAATTGGCGGATTTTTGATGACTACATAGATATCAATAATAGTAGATCTTTAGACAGGATCGCTGCCCAATGATTTGAGGTTATTTTATGAAAAAATTATGGGCTAATTCTTCCCAATACATCGGATTATTAATAGCCACGGCTGTCATGGTGGCAGTCAGTGGTTGGGCTGTTGATCAAATTCCAGATTCCCATTTAACATCGGATTTAAGCGCACATCAAACTACGGAAAATATGAGGATTAATTACCAAGTCGCGGCGGCTTACACCGGTTTTGCGTTTAAGCTGTTTGATCATGTTTATCAGCATCAAAGTCAGGAAAATATTTTTATTTCTCCGGCGAGTATTACTAATGCTATGGCTATGACCTATAATGGAGCGGCGGGAACTACTCAAGAGGCGATCGCTGAAACTTTGCAAGTTCAGGGTATCAGTTTAGCAGAACTCAATCAGGCAAATTTGGCTCTCAATAACTCAATTTCAGCCATTAATCAAGATGTGCAAATTAATATTGCTAATTCTCTGTGGTTACATGAATCTGCTTTTTTCTTACCAGATTTTCTGGATAGGGTAAATCAGTTTTATCAGGCTAAACTCACAGCAGTTGATTTTAGTAGTCCTGATACGCCATCCCAAATTAATGATTGGGTTAAACAGGAAACTAATGGCAAAATTGCTCAGATTGTCCAAACTATCCCCAATCAAACTATTCTGTATCTAATTAATGCCATATATTTTAAGGGGAGATGGTCGGAAAAATTTGACGAAGAACGCACCGAATCACAGCCTTTTACCCTGATTGATGGTAGCCAGAAAATTCATCCCCTGATGTTTAAATTTGGTAATTATTTGTATCTAGAAAACTCTGATTTTCAAGGGATTAGCATTCCCTACGGTGATGATGCTAGATTTAGTTTATATGTATTTCTCCCCCGTGAAAATGTGAGCATTGATCGCTTTTATACACGGTTGAATGCTACCCAGTGGGAAGAGTGGATTAATCAAATGCGATCGCGACCAGGTTCGCTCCGACTCCCCCGGTTTAAACTGGAGTATGAAGTCGGTTTAAACGATAGTTTGAAATCCATGGGGATGGATATAGCTTTTCACCCGAATCAAGCTGATTTTTCTAATATGACTTTAGATAACAATGTACGCATTTCTGAGGTTAAACATAAGACTTTTGTAGAGGTTAATGAGGAGGGAACAGAAGCCGCTGCTGTCACTTCAGTTACGATATTATCAGAAAGTACCCCCTCCATAACTGAACCATTCTCAATGGTGGTAAATCGTCCATTTTTCGTAGCCATTCGCGATAATCAAACTCGCACTATTTTATTTATGGGTTCTATTGTAGACCCAGAATTATAGGTGCGTCAGTTTTTAAGAATTGGGTAATGATTGGGATTGACCTATTCTGACGCACCCGACCAAGCTGCTTTTTTAGGAATTCCCAAAATTACGGGAACCCGTGTAACCACTTAATTCAGCTAAACGTTCTAAAGAAATTAACCCCGGATGTAATTCGCCGTTAATTTCCCAAGCTGGATATCCGGGAATACCCTTAGCTTGACACAGATCCGGTTGGGGGTTTTCTCCAGCGGGGTCGCATTCAATATAGGTAAGATAATTGATAGCTTGCCTACCAAATAACTGTTTTTGTTGTTGACAGAAATTACACCAGTAAGCACCATACATCGCAGCACCCACATTAGTTAAATGTTGAGCTAGGGAGATATTATCTGGATTAGAAACTGAGGTGATATTGTAAGAATTTTGACTACCATCAGTGAGGGAGGGGTTATTAATGGGAGCATAAATAGCCAGAGTGCTAATTATAGTAACCATAGCGACAATGACACCTAAAAAAACCAGTTGACCGATATCTTCCCAATTACGGCCAATAATAGTTAATGCTAACAGGCTGAAAGAGGCGATCGCCGAACCGATACAAAACCAGCAAATCGATTGAATTTCAAAAGCCATGATATACATCAAATAGCTACTGAAAATCGCCATAGAACACCCACCTATAAACATCAGTATCCAGGTGTAATTTTCGGCTTTCTTCCGCCAAGTTGTCTGAGTTTCTGAACTAATCAATAGTGGGATAACCGCCATAGCAATCATATAGACATAAGCCAGAAAGCCAAACAAAGCCAGAGGTAAGCCAAAAACTTCCGCATAGGGACTATCTAGGACACTCTCACAGCCTTCTGTAGGACAGCTAGTCGGTCCTTCCTGTAGTGCTTGTATGGTTAGATAAGAGGTAATAGCAGCACCAAAAGCACCAATTCCAGCAATAATCAAACGTGACTTTTGTTGAATCCAGGGAGTTGAACGCTTACGCATTTGAATCATCTGTAATTTCTCCTAATTAGAGGTTCCAGGGAATGATGGCGGTATGGTAAACCACAAGAGATATAATTGTAACAATTTAGATTGTAATCTGGTATGGCGACTCCTATAACTATAACAGTGGGGGTTGATCCACGGGGTCTCATCTACCACAGAAACCCCTCCCGGTTGTCTGTGGCTGGCTGGTAAATGACCGCCCCAAGGATTTATGAATGATTGCAGTTTATTATATATTAGTGTATAATGAAAGTTTGATTTGCTTAATTGTCTGCCTGCTATGTCTGCCCTATCTGCTGAATTAAAAGAACGGCTATCCTCACCCCTAAAAATTGGTAAATTAGAGGTAAACAGTAGGGTGTTACAATCGCCTCTGTCAGGGGTGACAGATTTGGTATTTCGGCGCTTGGTGAGGCGCTATGCTCCCAATTCGATGATGTATACAGAGATGGTACACGCTTCCCAAATTATTCATGTGCGGGAGTTACCAATTCTGATGGAAATTGACCCAGGAGAACGCCCGATTAGTATTCAATTATTTGATTGTCGCCCAGATTTTTTAGTGGAGGCGGCGCGAAAAGCTGTGGAAGAAGGGGCGGATACTATTGATGTGAATATGGGTTGTCCGGTGAATAAAATTACTAAAAATGGCGGCGGTTCTTCGCTGTTACGACAACCGGAAATCGCTGAGAAAATAGTGCGATCGCTTAACGAAGCTGTATCAGTTCCCATCACTGTAAAAACTCGTTTAGGTTGGGATGAGGACGAAATCAATATCCTAGATTTTAGCAAACGCATGGAAAATGCGGGAGCGCAAATGCTGACCATTCACGGACGCACTCGCGCTCAGGGTTATACAGGGAAAGCTAACTGGGAATGGATCGCTAGGGTCAAGCAGAATGTATCGATTCCAGTAATTGCTAATGGGGATATTGTCTCGGTGTCCTCGGCGGTTCAGTGTTTACAGGAAACTGGCGCTGATGGAGTTATGTGTTCTCGGGGAACTCTGGGTTATCCGTTTTTGGTGGGGGAAATTGATTATTTCCTGAAAACTGGCCAGATGAAGACAGCGCCGACGGTGGTTGAACGTTTAGAATGTGCGAAGGAACATTTACAAGCACTTTGGGTGTACAAAGGTCAGCGTGGTATTTATCAGTCTCGTAAACACATGACTTGGTATGCTAAAGGTTTCCCAGGAGCAAATGAACTGCGGGAACAACTGGCTAAGGTGGAGACGGTTCAGCAGGGATGTGATTTGCTCGATGGGGCGATCGCCATATTCAAATAATTAGGAGCAATTATGGAATCATTAAAAGGACGAGATTTGCTGAGTTTGGCTGATTTGACTGTGGCTGAGTTACACTCGGTTTTATCTTTGGCGATTCAGTTAAAGTCCGGAATGCGGAAACTACAGCGAAGGAAGGTTTTGGGGTTGATGTTTTCTAAGGCTTCGACTCGAACCCGTGTCAGTTTTTCAGTGGCTATGTATCAATTGGGGGGACATATCATTGATTTAAACCCTAGTGTTACCCAGGTGAGTCGGGGGGAACCTTTGGTTGATACGGCGCGGGTATTGGGTCGATATTTAGATGCGATCGCTATTCGGACTTTTGAACAAAAGGATTTGGAAACTTTTGCTAGTTGTGCGGAAATTCCGGTAATTAATGCTCTCACAGATCGGGAGCATCCTTGTCAAGTTTTGGCGGATTTAATGACGGTTCAAGAATGTTTTAATCGCATGGCTGGACTGACTTTAACTTATTTGGGAGATGGGGCTAATAATATGGCTCATTCTCTGCTTTTGGGCTGTGCTATGGTGGGGATGAATATTAGAATTGCTACCCCATCTCAGTATCCGCCAAATCCCGAAATTGTCGAACAGGCTAAGGCGATCGCTGCTGGTAAAACTGAGGTGATTATTACCGATGACCCCGCTGAAGCTGTCCAGAAATCTCATGTGTTATATACTGATGTTTGGGCGAGTATGGGTCAGGAGAGTGAGGCGGATGATCGTATTCCTTTATTTATGCCTTTTCAGGTGAATGACAGTCTATTAGCTAAGGCTGATGATGATGCGATCGTTCTCCATTGTTTACCTGCTCATCGAGATCAGGAAATTACTGATGGGGTAATTGAAGGTGTGCGATCGCGGGTTTGGGACCAGGCGGAAAACCGAATGCACGCCCAAAAAGCATTATTAGCTAGTTTACTTTCTGATGATTAATTAACCGATACTTGCACATTAACCCGGTTCGGGCTGCACCCTATACCTCACCCACCGGGTTGATTATGTCAATTATTATTGGCAATTTAGAGATGCCAAATACAGCAAAATTAAGCTGATTTATCCCTGCCAAAAATCAAAATATCTGAGGTTTTATCTGGTCTCATTAATCATGATTAAGTGGGTATAATTAACTGGAAATTCAATCCTAATCATCATCTGGATCACCCCAGTTGGCGGGGACTTTGCCGTTAGTGGTCACCCTTTTGAGAATTTTCTTGTCAACATAAAATCGCTTGGGAGGTGCTGGTTTTTTGGCTGGAGCGGGTTCCGTTCGCCAGATTAATCCTAGTAAGATCACACCAATGAGAACAGCTTCCATATCTTGAAATTCCTCACTAAATTACGATGGAGAGTACCTGCTACGCGCACGGTACGCGATCGCTTTTCACTACAGCCCCTATAGGGTGATTCACCCCTCCGACCTCTGTAGTTTTTCTGGATTTAACACCAGTCTAATCATCGATTTCGGCAATGTCAATAAAAAGGCCCACTTTTTAGTAAAAAATTACCCAATTACCTACCGGGTGCTGATTTAGCCATGGCTTTTACGGATTAACCTAGTTGTGTGCTGTGGTTAACGTAATATTAACAACTGTATAATCATGGCTGTGAGGATTAATTGAAGGTCAGCGATAGTAGCAATTATATCTGAGGTGATCATCATTCTCAAGATAGATGTTTATAATGCCCTTATGGTGCTACACTCATCAGTGTAAATTAGAGTATGAGGATATGGCTTAAAATTACTTCAACAACTAACTCCAACACCTATTAAGTATATATACCATTTAGCTGAAGGGGAAATTAGATTGATATGGATCCCTATATATATCTCCAACCATCTATAATTTATTTTTATATAAATAAAATTGATGATATGATCGCCTCAGATATGTTTTATAACTAAAAATAATCCCATAAATTGAGGGTAGTATGTATGTCCCAATTAGCAACTTTTAAAATTCCTGAATATTCAGTAGAATCTAAATTAGGGGGTGGCTTAACAGTGGTAAACCAGGAACAGTTAACCTGCTTGAGACGAGGGGTTGCATTTTGGAACAAATGGCGAGAAGATTACCCGGAAGTACAGCCGGATCTGATGAATGCTAACCTCAAAGGAATGTATCTCAAAGGGATTAATTTTAGAGAAACTAACCTCACAGATACGGATTTAAAAGGAGCCTATTGTTTAAAGGGAAGTTTCCAAAATGTTGAGGGTGATCAAGCTCATTTTGATGGTAGTTATTTGAAAGAGGCTGATTTTACTGGGGCTTATTTGCAAGGGTCAAGTTTTAAAGGTGCTGACTTGCGAAATGTCAATTTTACTAATGCTCATTTGGTGGGTGTAGATTTTCGAGGTGCTGATATTCAGGGTGCTGATTTTAGTGGCGCAAATCTTTACCGATCGCAATTAATGGGAGTGATCGCCAGTGAAACTAAATGGTGTAAAGCTAATCTATTAAGTGCTAATTTATTAGGTACAGACTTACGGTCGGCTAACCTGGAAAATGCTAATTTAACTCGCGCTAACCTCGAAGAAGTAAATTTGTCAAATGCTTTAGCTTTCCATACAAATTTTGAGCAAGCTACACTGACCGGAGTATGTATAGACCAATTAAAGATTAATAATCAGACTAATTTCCGGCGGGCTGTCTGTGATTTTGTTTATCTGAAAGCTGATAGACAAGGGCGTTATCCTTTCCCTTCTAATTATCAATCTTTAGAAGAAGATGCGATCGCACTAATTTCTCGGATTTCCTCCAAGTTGATACCCATGCGATCGCCTAGTTCTTCCCCCGTTTAATAGTCGCTGAGTAACTGCTTAAACTTTTGTCCTAGCCCAAGCAGTTCCTCTCCAAATAGTCACAAATAAGACACCGGAAACCAAAGCCCCTATATTCCACTTAACCGAATTTTTGAAGAGGGTAATTCTGCGGTTTCTGCGGGTTTGTTCTGCTTCAATTTGAGTCCTTTGCGCCGTAGTAGACAGAAAACCAGAAAGCTCTTCTTTAATTTGGTTCACCTGTTCCCGGTTTTGAATATCAGGAGAGCGTCCTTGGGTATCCAGACGGCTGAGAAGTTCCCGCATTTGGTCTTCTGATGTGGTCTGTTCTAACTGCTGCTGAACCGTTTGAATATCCGTGATGCGTTGTTCCACTTGACTATCAATTTGCTCACTGCTTTGTTGCTCAATTCTCAGAGTATTGAAAATCCCTAGGGGAACCATTAAAATAAATAGTACACCTAACAGTAACGAAAACCAGGAAATGAACATTAACAAAGGTTCTTCAAATCGACCTCGTAAATTGCGTTCCCCAAAGAAAATAAACACCAGAGAAATGAGAGGAACAGCAGACCTTTCCACAATCCCCCCCATAGTTTGAAACTCCCAAACCGGGTTCATAAGTTGGGGAGGAAGTATAATGGTGAGCAAATCTAGCATTGATAAAAATAATAACCCGTAGCCAACCGCTCGCAGGGGAGGAATAGTTTTTAACAGGTTAGAGCTGAACTTCCAAAGTACCTCTATTTTATCATTAAGAGGCTTGCCATCAGATTGAGTCATAGGTTTAAAAGTTGGTAAATTGAGAACGGGTATAATCAGCGATCAAGTCGAGGGAAACGAGGATGCCACCACTGATACCAAACTTGCCAAACTTCCTCTAACATTGGGTAAGTTTCCTCAAAAGAATTATTGGACATTGGCAGTGATAAATGAGACCACAAACATCGGTGATCTCTTAGGGGTTCTGCTCCCATGATAACTGGTATAAGTCGGGAAAAGTGTAAGTCATAGGTATAGCGGTTTTGAATGAACTGTTCGTAGGTGATAGCACTAGGACCTCGTGGATTAATACAAGATCGAAGGTAGACACGGGAATTGTGAACCGAAAGGCTATAGGAACCTGTATTATTGGTGCGAGTTAGTGTCGGAAATTGTGCGGTAACAGAAACATCCCTCGGATCATACTGGCGAAACAGTTTTTCATTGGGATGAGGATGATCAACATATCGCATTTCTATCTGTAGAATTTTATCATTCTGCTGATAACGATAAATATTTCCCCAGGGTTCTGTCAGTGCTTCACTTTCCTGATGCTGCCATCCTGGTAAGGGGACGATCGCCGGAAAGGTAAAGGGTTCGACAACTTGTTCAGTAGTTTTCTGGGGTTCTAGGATTGATTTTCCTAGAACTATAACTACTCCCCCAAATGTTAGCACAAGTAATGAAATTCGCAAATTTTCCCAGATTTTCATAACATTTATGGGCTGAGGATGTCTTGATTAGTTGGTGGTGTATCCTGTTTAATCATAAACCAACAAAAACAGCCAAACAATGCCACCGAAATCATGGAAAATATCAGAGACCCTTCTCCGACGTGCCAGTAATCAACTGCTTCGGGGTTTTGGGCATTAGCCAGCACAGCTAATAAGACAATCCGAAATCCATTGACTACAAAACTAATTAATACTGCTACCACGGGAATAATAATTTTTTTCCAGAGTCCTTCTAGGGGAAACATCACCATAAATAGCACTGATAATCCTAACAGGTAAAACATTCCTTCTAACCCGGAACATCCCATATTGACACTCACTCCTCCCTCCGGTAGCATGACGTTAAATTGCTCCAGAGAAACATCAGCCCCAGAGTACCATAAAATTAAGGCGGCAAATTTAGCAGTAATACCTGAAATATCTACTAACGGCCAAATAAATACTTTGGGAACACCCAGAAAAAATAAGATTGTTAGTTCCCGCCAGTATTCCCGAAAGCCACTAAAACCGGAAGCTATTAGGGTCCAGCCCAGGGCTGATATAAATGGCGAAATCCCTAACCAGTTAGAAGTAGGACGGGTGGCGCTTTTTAGCAACACTATGGCAATTATTAGCATCCCTAATAAGGTGGCAAAGGGGCTGCTGGTTTGCTTTGCTAATTCCTGGCGTTTCTCCCATACCAAGGAAGATGCAGATAGCCAAAACATGATACTTAGTGCCAAAAAACTGACGTTATTACGATGATAAATTAGGGTGAGGTGAATTGACATTAAACCGGCGGCGATCGCCATCAGCCAAAATTCTGACTGTTTCCAGGATTGAATTGACCAAAAATTAGGTGTGTTCATCATCAATTTTTTACCAAATATTACTATGGTCAAATACTCTAGCCATTATCTATCGGATACTAGGACATTCATCAATGGGGGTAATTTCCTACAGATGTAGATGTCTGGGTTGTCAATAATAGCCTAGCTAGATTATAGCTGGAAGGGGGGATTTATATAGCGATCGCCTGGAGAATATAGTCTCTCAACAGATAACTATATTGCTGTAAGTCTCAAATACTAAATATTATTATGATTTTCTGATAATGTTGATTTTTGTTAACAATATCTAAAATACATGGTATTTTCAGATAACATCCCTTACACTTTGCTGATAACAGTAGTTTATCAGTAACTTATTGATGATTGACATTAGTATATTCCCCCCGGCTCATGTAGTGATTAATCTTGTCCCAGTTATATTAGGTCAACAGAATACAGTTCCACAACTAGATATTCCCTACGAGCAAGTAGAACCAAACCCAGGAATATTGCTCGGCTATTTAATTGGCTATTTAGTGTTTGGTTTTTTATCATGGAAAATTTATCAAAGATGTGGAGTAGAAAATGCTTGGTTTGCTTGGATTCCCATTTTAGGAACCTATATAAATTTCGTGGCGGGGGATGAAGATAACCCGATTTTATGGACAATTTTGATGTTCATTCCCTGCGTCAATATTATTGCCATAATTTGGTTCATTAAAGCCTGGATTAGAATTTGTAAAAAACTAGAAAAAACTCCATGGTTAATTCTTTTGTGGATAGTTCCTGTGGTAGGAACCTTAGTTTTCTACTCCTATCTCGCTTTTGGTTAAGTTAATGTGGGAATCAAAATGATGCTAAAACTCAAGCACAGAAAAACGATATTTTGGTTTTTGATTGCCTTATTAGCTGGGAGTTCCATGGCGGTATATTCCCAGTCAGAGATTAATTTTTTCGTGAAAACTTTTGAACTTGTGTTATTTCAGCAATTGGCAACCGTGGTCATTTACCTAACCTGTTTTGGGGTAGATTTGCTAAAAAGTCGCTAATTGATGGGGAATTATAATGGTAGGTAAAACACTCAAATCGCCTGTTCTGCTTTCTCGCCAACAGCGACAAAAACGGATGTTTAGTTTAGCGATCGCCTTAATACCTATTATCGGTAGTATAGGGTTTAACCTAGGTATTCATCTGGAGTTTTTGAGATGTCCGCTAATGCGATATGTGGGGGTTCCTTGTCCAGCCTGGGGGTTAACTAGATCGTTAATGGCTACAGTCAGAGGTGACTTAAATCAGGCGATCGCCTACCATTTATTCGGTCCCCTAATTTTCTTGGGTTTTGTGATTGCTATTATTCATCTAATTTTGGAAATTATCAAAAATCGAAAATTAGATATTTTTTATATTCACTGGTTAACTAATCCCCAGGTACAAATTTTGATTTTTCTGATTCTACTCGGCTATCACAGTGTGCGATTGCAACATTTGTGGCAAATTGGTAAACTGTATCCATCTTTCCTAAACTCCCCGATAGGACGCTTGCTCCTTAGCTAAATCTCCGATAGCATCTGAAGGCTATGATCATCAAAAATTTGCCAATCTTCCAGAATTCAGTTATGATGTGTAGGCATTGTTGCTAACTGAGGAGGATCATGAAAACCTGGTCGTGGATTTTACCCCTAGAGGCGATCGCTTGTTTAGACAAATCCCTAGGGGGTAACCATGAATAATAAAATACTCCGAAAAATCACTTATTTTATCAGCATTTTTGTCTTGACATTTTCCTTAAATGTCGCTTTTCACAGTCCCGCTTTCGCTCAATTTTCCTTATCTCCCGCCTCATCAACCACTGATCAGCAAAGTCAAACCTTTTTGTGGAATGTCAACCGCGCTTATAGCTGTGGTGCTAGTTGGTGTAGCAAAGTTTATTTAGGTGGCCAAGGTTTTCGTGGCGGATTAACCCTCGGTGCGCGACGGAGTTTAGAACAAGATGACCGCGAAACTGCCTTAACCTTAGAAAGACGTGCAAAATTAGTACAGGAAGCCTTTAATCGAGGTCTCCGCAATATTAGCAGAAATCAAGAATTACCACCAACATATCATCGAGAAGATTGGCAGTTTTGGCGGTTGTTTAATAATGATAAACCTCTCCATCCATTTACGCCGCAATTAAATATAGGTATTAAGAATAATGAAACGGTAATTTATACTCGACCAGATCCTGATTTACGCATCCCTCGAGTTGTAGTAATAACCGTCAATAATCATGATGCCATTGTTAATGGCACAACAGTTGAAGAATTAGCATCAGTTTGGCGAGACCAAATCACCCAATATGCTAGTGAGGCATTATGGGGCAAAGAATTTGATGCTCAATATCCTTTAGCAAGAATTACAATCAGCTTGGTTATTGTGGGATTTACTTTCCTATGTCTGAGGCTGATTTCGGGGTTACGCAAATTACTAAAACAATGGCGCAATCGAATTCAAATAAAATTAAAAAATCTGGTCGATGAGGCGAAAGTTAACCCCGAGACCTTATCAGGAGAAACTATTTCTGATGCTGTAGTTAACCCGAATGAAGACATCAGTTATGATGCCGATGAAGTTGAGGATGTGAAAAGTAATGGGAAACGCTATACTTCGGGTTATTTTAATCAAAAGATTCATGAAAAAATCAATCAAATCCCTAAACTGATCGCCAGGAGATTAAATAGTCAAGTATCACTTCAGCAAGAAAAAAACTTAGTAGAATTATTGCGGAGATTTCTGTTTATAGGGGAATTATTAGTTATTTTAATGGGTATCAGTTTAATTTGTTTTGTATTTCGGCAAACTCGTCCTTTAATTATTATGTTTGCCTATCAAGCAATTCTGATACCTAGCCTGTGGATTAGTATTAGCTTAATTGATAAGCTGTTAGATTTTTTCATTGATAATACCTTAAATAGTTGGGCTAAAGAAAAACAAGAATCCCATCCTAATTCTAACCGTTACACTATGAGAGTTAGCACCTATTCTCCGGCGCTAAAAGGTGGTAAAAGTTGGCTTTTCTCCGGTCTGGGAATTTATTTGACTGTGGCAATTATGGGCATCAATACGGCTTTCATAGCCGGGGCAGGAGCCTTCGCTTTATTGACAGCTTTTCTATCTCGAAATTTAATAGAAAATATGTTAAATGGCATCTTAATTTTTATTACAGACCGTTATGCTGTCGGTGATGTAGTCCAAATTGGCAATTTAGCCGGAGCCGTAGAAAGCATGAATTTGTATTGTACTAATCTCCGCAATTTAGATGGTCAATTAATAACTATTCCTCATGGTCAAATCACCACAGTTATTAATAATACTAAAGACTGGTCAAGGGTTAACCTAGGCTTGAAAATTGCCTGGGATGCTGACATCAGAAAGGCTATGGAAATTATTCTTAAAGTCTGTCAAAAGATGCAAAATGAGCCGGAATGGTCAGACAAGATTTTAGAACCTGCTGAGATTCTGGGAGTTGATGATATTTCCCATGAGGGGATTGTGATCCGGTTTCTGGTTAAAACTATACCTAGCCAACAATGGGCGGCAGCAAGGACCCTGCGGTTACGACTCAAACAAGCCTTAGATGAAGCAGAAATTGCCCTAGGTGTTCCTCAGCGTTCCTTATGGTATCATAAACATGATAATCAAACTTCTGAGGATTTCCTTAATTTGCTCAAGCCCTGATTATTAGTTAATTTATGTACTCTAATCAACCCGATATTGGTTATGTTCCTACCCCTCAAGATTTGCTAGAGGATGTTCTCCGTTGGGTGAAAGTTGGTGCTGATGATGTTTTATATGACCTAGGTTGTGGAGATGGACGGGTAGCGATCGCCGCCGCCGAAAAATTTGGCGCGAGGGGAGTTGGTATTGATATTGACCCCGATCGCATTAAGGAAGCCACAGAAAATGCCAAAATAGCCAGAGTTAGCGATCGCGTCATCTTCCGTCAAGCCAACCTGTTTAACAGTAATTTTCAGGAAGCCACAGTTATCTTTATTTATCTGTTACCTCAGCTTAACCTACGCTTAAAACCCCAATTATTCCAACAACTACAGCCGGGAACCCGCATTGTCTCCCGCGACTTTGATATGGGAGAATGGACCCCGGACGCTGTACTGCATTTAACCCACCCCGAAGAGGAATGCACATTCTATTTTTGGAGTATCCCAAGTCCGGTAAAATAATAACTGTTATTCAGATTCGTAAAAACCAGAAGGTGAAATGGGAACAATGTTAGTTTGTTGCTGGTTATTTAGGGCGCGGTTATTCCACACAGCGATCGGCAACCACAAAAACCTAAGATGCTATTAATACTCTACCATGAAAATTGCGATTCTATCTCAAGATAGTTCCCTTTACTCTACTCGGAGACTGAAAGAATCAGGGGAACAGCGGGGCCATGAGATGCACGTAATCGATTACCTGCGCTGCTACATGAATATTACCTCCCATAAACCCATGGTTATGTATGGGGGAAAACCCCTAGAAGGATTTGATGCCATTATTCCTCGTATTGGTGCATCTAAAACCTTTTATGGTACTGCTGTTGTCCGCCAATTTGAGATGATGGGTGTGTTTACTCCCAATGAGTCTCAAGCCATTTCTCGGTCTCGTGATAAGCTGCGTTGCTTGCAATTATTAGCCAGAGAAGGCATAGGTCTTCCGGTGACAGGATTTGCCCATTCTACCAAAGATATTGATGGTTTGATTAACGTAGTTGGTGGGGCTCCCTTAGTGATTAAACTGTTAGAAGGAACCCAGGGAATTGGTGTAGTTTTAGCTGAAACATACCAGGCTGCCAAGTCTGTAATCGAGGCTTTTCGGGGACTTGATGCTAATATTTTAGTGCAGGAATTTATTAAGGAAGCTGGGGGGGCAGATTTACGCTGTTTTGTCGTTGGTGAAAGGGTAGTAGCTTCCATGAAACGCCAAGGCGCAGAAGGAGAATTTCGATCTAATCTTCACCGGGGAGGAAGCGCCCAAAAAGTCAAATTAACCCCAGAAGAAAGATCAACCGCTGTCCGCGCTGCTAAAATTATGGGGCTAAAAGTGGCGGGGGTGGATTTATTACGATCGAATCATGGACCTGTGGTAATGGAAGTTAATTCCTCTCCGGGACTAGAAGGAATTGAGACAGCAACAGGAGTAGATGTACCTAGGAAAATTATGGAGTTTCTGGAAAAGTATGCCGCACAAGGTAATGCGCGCGATCGCACCCAAGGTTAAAATTTCCGATCCAAGTAGCCAATTTAATGATATCCTAGGGAGGTAGGTTTCTTTTGTGTATTAACAAAGTTGGATAATTATGGAAGTTAATGACCTAGGATTTGTTGCCAGCATTCTTTTTGTGCTAGTTCCTTCCGTGTTTCTTCTGATTCTGTATATCCAAACCCAGAGTCGCGAAGGCAAAGAAGGATAAACTCACATTTTGCCAGTTTTTTCCTAATTAGAAAAGCGCCGAGGCTATTAGCCAATAGCGCTTTTTTAGTCATGATTCTTAGTTAAAGCATTCCCGTTGCCAACATCTGGCGTTGATAGCCAATATTAGCCTGTTTTAGGCGTTTGACCGCTTCCGCCAAGCGATCGCAATCAGCAATCAGACTAATCCTAACATAGCCTTCTCCTCCCGCCCCAAAAGCATTACCTGGAGTCACCACCACCCCAGTTTGTTGCAGGACTGATAGGGCAAAATCCGTTGAGTTCATACCCACGGGACAGGGAGCCCACAAATACATCGCCGCTTTGGGTTTAGGAATATTCCAGCCCAATTCCCCCAATTCTCGGACTAGAAAATCCCGGCGGGTGCTATACCTATTTTGCACCTCTTCCAAGTAGGAATCTGGCAAATTTAAAGCTGTTTCCGCCGCCGATTGTAAAGCCGAAAATAAACCATAATCTAAGTTAGTTTTCAGAGTTCTTAATCCCTGAATTACTCGCGAATTTCCCACCACAAAACCTACCCGCCAACCCGCCATATTATAGGTTTTTGACATGGTGTGGAACTCTACCCCAATCTCTTTACCTCCCGGAATTTCTAGTAAGCTAGTGGGTTGATAACCATCAAAAGCTAGTTCCGCATAACAGAGGTCATGAACCAATAGAATTTGATGTTTGTGGGCGAAAGCCACCAAATCCTCAAAAAACTCCCTGGGGGCGGTTGCACCTGTGGGATTATTAGGATAATTAAAATAGAGAATTTTGGCGCGATCAGCAATATGATCCGGGATATCTGCTAAGTCTATAATCCAATCATTTTCTGGTTTCAGGCGAATTTTGTAAACATCCCCCCCAGAAATTAACGGACCCCGAAAATGGGCGGGATAAGCCGGATCTGGCGATAAAACCACATCTTGAGGGTTGACATAGGCTAAGGCTAAATGGGTGAGACCTTCTTTAGACCCTAATAGGGGTAAGGCTTCACTATTGGGGTCTAGGTTAACTCCATAGCGACGGTGATACCAACGAGTAATGGCCGCGCGGAAACTAGCAGTCCCTTCAAAGGGTGGATAGCCATGATTGGCTGAATTTCGCAAGGCGGCGATCGCCGCTTCTACTACAGGTTCAGGAGTCGGTCCGTCCGGGTTTCCCATACCCAAATCAATTAAATCAAGGCCTTGTTCACGGGCATGGGCTTTTAATTCATCTAATCGCGCAAATACATAGGGGGGAAGCTGTTTAACCCGATCTGCTGGGGTAATCCAATCTAAATTCATGTTGATTTCTGGTTGTTAACTTAAAAGTCAGTCGAGGGAATAGGGGGCGGTTTGACAGGTGAGTTGATAGTGCAATTTATTTTGATTAGTGATTAATTGCCCCAGACCTGAAGACAGATTAAACCGCCCATAGTTAACCTTTAACTCTTAGTTGCGCCCACAGGTACAGTAGTAGAAACCATGGCTGCCATTAATGATTCTGGGCAAACTTTAAAGGGTAGTCGGTGAATGTCAGACTTTTCACCACAGGCAATTTCTGCCCCATGCCTTAACTCGGCTAAGGTAATATTTCCTAACCCCAAATCCGCCAAAGTTTGGGGTAAGTGGATATCGCTATAAAACTTCAACAGTTGCCCTCTAGCAGAAGCTGCTAGTTGATTTCCTTGCAACATTTCTTCTAGGCGCAACTGTACTAAAATGCCATAGGCGACTTTTTCTCCGTGAAGGGTCTTGTGGGTGGCGGATAGGTGAGTTAAACCATTATGGACGGCATGGGCCGCTACAGTCCGACACTGCGCCCCCCCTAAACCACCGATCGCCCCAGCCAGTAAAACTGTGGCATCAACCACTTCTCGCCAGGTTTGGCTTCCGGGTTCATTGAGGGCTGCTACGGATTTTTGAAACAAAATGTCCCGCAGGACTCTCGCCTGTTGCACTGCCGCCACAATCAGGGTTTCTTCTGAATGTCCGCTACTGACTGACGCTTCATACCATTTGGCGATCGCATCTCCAATACCAGCAATTAAAGTCCGCATTGGCGCTGTTTGAATCAGGCTATAGTCCAGGATTAGCAAATCAGGACACTTGGCTAACCCTACATCATACAAGAATGCTCCCTCATTTGTATAGATATTTGATAGGGCAGTCCAGGCGGCGCAGGTCGCCCCAGAGGTGGGAATAGTTATAATGGGTACTCTCGTCCTATAAGCTAGGAGTTTGGCAAGATCTAAAGCCTTTCCGCCGCCAACTCCGATCACCAAGTCCCCTTGATGGTCCGCGCCAATTTGTTGGAGTTTCTCTAAACTGCTTTCGCTACAGTCGGGGGTATAGTTAGCCCAATTAGCCTTGAGTTGATGGGTTTCTATAATCGGTTGTAAATGGGGTTGAATTAATTTTAGGGTGCGATCGCCTCCCACTATTACCGGACGACTACCAAAGGCGGCGATCGCCTCTCCCGCCTCCGCCAGTCTGTCAACTCCTCGAATTACTTGGGCTGGGGCAATACTTAATGCCGGAGTTGGGCTGATATAAGTGGTTTTGGTCAATAGGGGAGAGGATAAAGGTTCCATACAGGCCCTCGCAAAATTCGTTAAGTCGCTAATTCTAGCCGATTTTACTCATAACTGGGAAGATCTCATCCCATTAATTTTGATTTTACATACATTTTGCTAAAACTTCCACCGTTTGCTCTCCGGTTTTCTCCCAGGAAAATTCTTGACATCTACTGAGTCCTTTTTCTCTAAGTTGCCCCGCCATTTGTGGATCGCTGATTAGGGTTTTCATGGCGGCGCTGATCTCTTCTACTTCATAGGGATTTATCAGTAGGGCTGCCTCTCCAGCTACTTCCGGCAATGATGCTAAATTTGACGTGATTACAGGGGTTCCACAGGCCATAGCTTCTAAGACCGGAAACCCGAAACCTTCCCATAAACTTGGGAAAACTAAGGCGATCGCCTGATTAATTATTGACGGTAATTCCCCCGCTGCCACATAGTCTAAAAATTTTACCTGTTCCCTTAGTCCCAATTCTTTTACCTGTTGTTTTAATAGGGGTGTATAGGTGCTGTCACTCGGCCCCGCTAACCACAGTTCATAATCTTTCGGTAATTCGGAAAATGCTGTAATTAGCCTCGGTAGATTTTTATAATGATCATGGCGACCAATATACAAAAAGTAGTTTTGCGTCGGCAAATCTAAAAATTGAAACCTCTGGCGATCGTACCCTAATAAAATCGGAGTGATTTTCCTGGCACTAATTCCTAACATCTCCACTAAACTATTCCCCGTCGCTTCCGAATTACAAACAATATGTTCCGCTTGTTTTAGCACCGCCGGAACATAGGATTTGAAATAAGCTGTTAATCGCGACCCTCGCTTCGGAAATTTTAGCGGAATTAAATCATGAGCCATTACCATTGACCTACAACCTGTATATAAAGGCGCTTCTGGTAGGGGTGAAAATAACAACGTAGCCCCTGATTTTTTATAGATTAATGGTAAGTTCAATTGTGTCCAAATTAATCGCCTCAAATGTCCCTTTGTACCATGGTCAGGTGTCATATTATTCGGAATTTTATGGCATTCATAACCACCTATATCATCAGCAGTTAGCAATAAAGGCTCTAGGGGTTTCAACCAGGGTATAAGATTAGAAGCATATACTGATATACCTGTGGCTTTCGGTATTAAAACTGATAGATTAATTGCTAACTTACCCTTCAATTATCATCTCCTCAATAAATCTCTATAAATAGTAATTATAGCCTGGCTTAATATCCCCATATTCCATAACTTACTCCTTGAGGATATATTCATTTATGTCAATATTCCATCAAGAGCCGATAACTTTTACTTTGGATGTGGACATAAATTTTTCCTGCCACTATTTCCCATTCTCTTATAATAGGTCAATAAAGGGAGTTTGTCAATAGGTAATTATGGGTATTTAGTCAAAAGCGATCGCACTTCATAACCAGATATATCTGAGGTTAAATGAATATTTTATATGGATTCGATGAAGTCCATTAAATTGTCATAATTTCTATCAACAACCTAGCCATTTGTGGCTGTATGCTTGACAAAAACCAGTTTTTGTGAAAAAATATCATACACATGGTATCGTGGCTGTTTTTTTGAGAATTTTAGGCTATAAGTGAGACCTAAGCCATTTTTAGCCTCTGGAGTTAAGTTAAATCTTGTGGGTAACGATTCCCAATTGTTGTAAATGCTGACCGAGTTTAGATGGTGTCTGAGAGGGTTGGCTATCCTCTACAGAAACCGATGCTGATGTGTCTGACGGTAACTCTTCTGGGAGAGGAATCCAATGACCACGGCTATCATACCAACGCAGCCAAAAGCGCTTTAAGCCTTGGTATTCTCCAGACCACAAGCCGAGACCCAAATCTAATCCAGGAAACCAAAACTGATTGTTGTTTAACTCCTGTTTCTGATAGCGATCGCCTAACAGCTTAAACAACTGTAAACTATTGGTAGTATAGTCAAAAATCACATAGAAAGGAATCCCCAGAATTTGCTCATAAACCTCCCAAGCTGTAGGTTGTTGAGGTGATGATGGTTGTTTGGCTGATTCATCTCGGCTAGGGAGAAACTCCATAACCATTGCTGGTCGTCGTCCTTCCTGCCAGGTATAATAGCCTTGTTTCCGAGGTAAATCAACTAGAGACTCAGATAAACCAACTACCGCAAACCAATCGGGATATTCGCACCAGGTGGGGTGATTAGGGTCATAATAGAGACTCATATTATTAGCCATCAAAATCCGATCTCTCGAATATTGAGGAGGTGCAAAAGTTAAGCAAAATAATTCCGACTGTAGCTGACTATAGCTGCGATTATCTCCGGGTTGTTTACACTTGTTGACATCCATAATAACTAACTAATAATTACTGCAAATAATTTTATCCCAAAAGCCTATATTTCACATAGTCTACAACTCCGATTAATTTAGCTAAACTAGCCTGAGAATAACGGGGAAAAGTGATTAGGGAAACCACAGTAATCCGTAGTATTCGATACCAGCAAGCCGAACTTTTAGCGTGTTTTTCTAAACTCAGCAGATAGCTATAGATACTATGTTTGAGTTTCAGATGAGGATTTCTCCCAGTAATCGATGAGGGATGGTGAATTACCCCAATATGGGGAGTCATCCCAATTTGATGTCCGAGTTTACTATAACGCAAACACAGGTCAAAATCTTCGTAATATAAAAAATAATCTTCATCAAACTGAGGACAGTTTCCGAATTTTTTGAGATTAATTAACAAGCTACAAGCGGTAACCCAGGTAGTGGGGATGCAATCAGAGACCGATACTGGGAGATGCTGTTGCTGGACAATCAAGCCAGTTTCCTGTATAAATTCTCCTCCCCCAAACCAAACCCGTCCATCAGGTTGATAAACTAATGTTCCCAAAATTGAGAATTGGGGATTTTTCCTCAAGACCGCTAAAATTTGGTTAGGGGTATCTTCTGGAATGACAACATCAGGATTAACTAGCCACACCCAAGCATTGTTGTCTCGCTGATAAACCCACTGTAACCCCAAATTACAGGCGCGACCAAATCCTAAATTGTGGGAAGCATCTAAAATAATGACTTGTTTGGTGTGTAGTTTCCAGATGCTTTTATCTTGGGGGGAGTTGTTGACAATAATAATCTGATGGTCAAGACTTGAACTATTAGCGATAGATTGAATGAGTGTCTCAATCAAATCAGTAGAGTGATAATTAACAACTATCCAATAAATCACAAAAGCTGGTTTTAGATATAATCATAATTTGGGTTTATAGAAATAACCCCAGGGTAGCCATAATTAAGTAAGTTGAAAACAGCATATATATGTCGGCACATATTCCCATTCTTATATAGTAAGTCAAGTCGGATAATTTGTCAATAGTAAGGATGAAAAAAAGATGGTAGGAACAATGGGGAAATTGCTCCTACAGAGAGAAGGGAAGAGATGAACAGATTAGGAAAATCCCATCAAGTCAATTCCACCTGAGAATCATCCCCCAACATAAACCGTAAAGCCTTGGGTCTTTGTGGTGCGGTAGTCAATTGAGCGCGGCGACCAATTAGAGTATCAACAATGCGGTGATTAATATTAATAATTTTCGCCTCGGATAAAATCACACTATGCTCAATTTCAGCATCAATCAAATTGACAGCATCAGCAATACTGGTATAAGGACCAATAAAACTATTTTCCAGGTGACAATTTTCGCCAATTATGACGGGACCCCTAATAGTACAGTTAATCAACTTAGTTCCCCGACCAATTTTAACCCGTCCAATAATCTGACTTTGGGGGTCAACATCTCCTTCAACATTATAGGTAGAACGTTCATCCAAAATAATCTGATTAGCACTGAGTAAATCATCTTTTTTACCCGTATCTAACCACCAACCTTCGAGGGTACAAGCATCGACTTGCTTATCAGTGTTGATTAGTTGTTGAATAGCATCAGTAATTTCCAACTCTCCCCTAGCGGAAGGCTGAATATTAGCTATAGCCTCATGAATAGTATTATCAAAGAAATAAACCCCGACCAAGGCTAAATTTGAGGGAGGATTTTGGGGTTTTTCTACCAACTGTAATACCCGACCATTATCACCGACAACGGCGACACCGAAAGAGGTGGGATTTTCGACGGGTCGCAGCAAAATCAAACCATCAAGCTGCTTTTGTTTAAACTGTTCCAAAAAGGGAGATAGGGGATTTTGAATTAGGTTATCTCCCAAGTACATAATAAAGGGAGAATTACCCAAAAAAGGCTGGGCAATTTTTACGGCATGAGCTAGACCAGCGGGGGTATCTTGCAAAATATAAGTAATTTTTGCGCCAAATCGATCGCCTTTACCTGTCAAACTTTTAACTTCTTCGCCAGTTTCAGGACTAATAATAATGCCAATATCGGTAATTCCCGCCGCGACAATTCCTTCAATTCCGTACCATAAAATAGGTTTATTAGCGACGGGAACGAGTTGTTTTGCACCAGTATAAGTGAGGGGTCTTAGTCGAGTTCCTTTACCACCAGAAAGAATTAATGCTTTCATGAAAATTCACCTAATTAGGACTGTTTTAGAAAAGTTTTTAACAGGCTAGAAGCCTGTTTTAGTGATGTTTTAGCCTTGGTTAACTAGGGTTTTGAGCATAGTTCGGAGTCCAGACCGCCACTGAGGAGGATGATTTCCCAGGAGGGTGGCTAACTTTTTACCATTCAAAACCGAATAAGCCGGACGACGCGCGGGAGTAGGATATTCAGCGGTTGTAATGGGAATAACCTGTTGAATTTTCAGAGGTAAACCCAATAATTTAGCTTCCTCAAAAATAGCGATCGCAAAATCATACCAACTGGTAACACCACTATTAGTATAATGATAGATACCAGATGTTTCTGAATTTAATTGGGGAATTAACCGGACAATTGCGGTAGCTAAATCTCCTGTCCAAGTGGGAGTCCCCACCTGATCCATGACGACTTTCAACTCTTCTCGTTCCCGACCTAAACGCAGCATAGTTTTGACAAAGTTTCCGGTTCCTCCTGCGCCATAAACCCAGGCGGTGCGAATAATGGCATAATTCGCATCAGTAGCTAAAATGGCTTGTTCTCCGGCTAATTTTGATGCACCATACTGTCCTAATGGGTTAGTGGGGTCGGTTTCGACATAGGGATGACTTTGGGTTCCATCAAAGACATAATCGGTGGAGACGTGAATTAATTTAGCATTAATCCGCTGGCTTTCGGCGGCTAAAATACCGGGTGCTATGCCATTAATAGCGGTGGCTAAATCGGTTTCTGTTTCGGCTTTATCAACGGCTGTATAGGCGGCGGCATTAACGACTATATGGGGTTGAATCTCTGCCATTAATGATGAGATAGCATCAGGTTTAGCTAAATCTAGGGTATCTCGTCCGACGGCGAAAACCTCACCCAGGGGAGTGAGTAAAGGTTGTAATTCTGACCCTAATTGTCCGTTTTTTCCAGTTAGTAAAATACGCATTATTCAAAAATCTCTGCATTGGTCAAAGTGTTGCCATTTTTATCTTTTTCAGATAACTTAGGTTCTAGGGATTCTCGGGGCCATTCAATGGCGATATCTGGGTCATTCCAGAGAAGCGATCGCTCATACTGTGGTGCATAATAATCAGTGGTTTTATAGAGAACCTCAGCTACAGGAGAAGTTACTAAAAAACCATGAGCAAATCCGGGAGGAATCCACAATTGTTGCTTATTTTCAGCACTCAGATAATAGCCTACCCACTGACCAAAAGTTGGGGAACTTTTCCGAATATCTACTGCTACATCAAAAACTTCTCCTAGGACTACCCTAAGTAGTTTACCTTGGGTTTGTTGAATTTGATAATGGAGACCCCGCAACACTCCTTGACTAGACCGAGAATGATTGTCTTGTACAAAGTCTGTGGTTACACCTGTTTTTTCGGTAAATACTTTCTGGTTAAAACTTTCAAAGAAAAAACCGCGATCGTCTCCAAAAACTTTGGGTTCTACCAGGAAAACATCAGGAATTTTCGTGGGAATAACGTTCATTTGACAGTTCCGCAAAATGGCATCAATATCTAGTTTACTATATGGGGGGATATAAAATCATCAAAGTTGAGTAATTTGCACAATTACCTTTCCATTGAGGCGGAAAAATTGATGTTTATCTGGGTCATAAACCCAAGCCTTGATTTGGGTTTCTCCGGGTGGTAGAGATTCGGGGGGGAGGGTGGTTGTCCATCTTGATTGTTGGTAGCGATCGCTTTGGAGAACATCGGCTAAGTCAGGACTGTATAAGTTCACATAAGCACTAGCAAAAAATAGCTGTTGGTCGTCTTTAGATAAAAATACTAATTGTGGTTGTTGGTCTCGGTCTGGTAAAATTGCCCAACCTCTGAGAGTTAAGGATTCTGATGATTGAATGACTTGGGGGGAATTAGTATTTATTGGAAAGTCAATATAACCATAGTTTAACTCAGGATGATCGGTGAATTTAAGTGGGTCAGCGAAATTTCTAAAGCCGATATTTTGCAGAGATTCGACACCTTCTTGAATCCACCAAGTCGATCTACTGAGGGGGAGCAAACAACGTTGAGGTGAGTTTTGAAAAAAGGTTGATTGTGAGTCCAAATAGGGAAATAAATATAGACAAGTTTGCGCGGTTTGGCTATAAAATAAATTGGTCTGAACTCTGGCGATCGCATTTCCTGAACTCACCCAAACCAAACAGGCTAAAATTCCACAAATAAAGCTATAAATTAAAGTAGGAATAGGCAAGTTAAAACTAGGATATTTCTCAGAAATCCACTGAATGCTGAGATAAACTATGGCAATTAGTAATAATGTGCTATGGCTAGTATAGCGAACGGCTGTTAGGGGATAGTTCGCGCCCAAATCGACCCTTCCCCAGGTCATTAATAGAGATGTTAATAGGGCAAATATTCCCAAAGAAATCCAGGGACTAGCATCTAAAAATGTTTGAAATTTCCAGTATTTTCGGCTATGATAGTATAGTAAATACAGGAAAAATATCAGAATTACCAACCCCAATAACCAGGAGATTTGGGGAGATTGAACTATGGGTGCAGCCAGAACATTTAACCAGAAATGAATAAAGGTATAAACTCGCACCCAACCGGAGAGGGTAATAGATAATGGTTCACGTTGATAACCAATGGCATATAATCCACAGGATAGCAAAAAGAGGAGTAACCAAATAAGCGATCGCTTTCTTTGCTGTGTAGCATTTCCTGGTAGAGAAATTAGGGAAGGGATAACCGCCAACCAGGACACCAAACCTTGGGCGGAGGAAAAACTAGCGATCGCACATAAACCAGCAGCTATCAAGAACTTATAGCGATGATTTAAGGGACTTGGCATGAAGATTAACACCGCGAAAATCAGGCAAAAATTAATCAAAAAAATGGGGATTTGAAACCCCCAAAGCCATTCTTGATTGAGTGAAAAAAACAGGATACAGGTGAGCAAATTAGCCAGATGAAAGAGGTAAATATGAGTTACCCCATTTGCCAAAACTGACAATTTATATAACCCCAAAAACGAGATAATTGCCAGACCCAGACTAAAATATAATTCGGCTTTAATATTCCATTGGGAGAGGAAACCCAGACCGATAAAAATCAGTCGAGGAAAGAGAATTCTATGGGTGTTGTGGAGAGCAAATAAATCAGCAAAGGTTAAATTCCCGGTAGCGGTCTTTTCAAATAAACCGGGTAAAACCCACTGGTCAAAGGAAGGCACATCTACAGCAAAGTACCCCACAAAAGCGATCGCACATAGTACAGGAAGGAGATAACAAATCCACAATCCAGGATGAAATTCAAGTAGCGATCGCCGAGGGGTATCAAACATTTAAAGTCAATTAGGCTTATCTCAAGTTAGTGATACTTTCAAACTTACCTGTGAGTCGGCTAAACAGCATTTGCAGAACCGTGCGCTTCCCGATATTAACCTTAGTATTGACTGCCATACCAGACTGCAATTTAATCTGAATTTCCTGTCCTGGTACATCTTCATTGAGCATAAAATATTGTCTTTCCAACTTAATATTTGCCCTAAAGGAAAAGAATGGGCGACTTTCTTCAGGGGGAATAGCATTTTGGCTAATCCATATCAACTCACCCGGAACCGTGCCAAACTCATTAGAAGGGAAGGCATCAATATTAACTTCCACCCCAATACACTGCTCATCAGCAATGCCAATTTCCTCTCGTGCCGCCGCCGAAGTAGGACAGATGCAGTCTTTTTCCACCTGACACTCAATCACCTCTCCTGCCACTTCCTTACCATCAAAAGGAGTCAACAACTCCCGTTTCGTCCGCAGAGCATTTAACACCAGTGCCATATCACTGTTATTGATATGAACCTCTGCTTTTAAGCCTTCATCATCATCTAAAATCGTGACCAGAGGTTGAGTTTGTTGAGCCTCAAAATAGGCTTCATCACAACGGGAAGGCATAGGATCGCCAGGTCGGAGAATGGAATTGATGACATAGGAGCAAATCTCATCCTGATTCATATCCAAAGCAGCATTAGATTTAGTCGAAGGCTCCAATTCAAAGATAATCCCCGAAGCAGGTGCTCTCAAAACCTGAGTATTTCTCTGTTCCTGCAACTTTTCAATTTGAGACTTAATGTCAGAGATTCTTTTTTCATTCTCCAATCGTGAGCGGCTGAGTTGAGAATCAGAGCTGGCAATTTGTTTATGATTTTCTTGAATACGATTGTAGATATCTCTAGCCCAGGAATCCTTAGTATTTTGCAACTCTTCCTGAGCGCGGGAGATGGAAGCCAGAGTGCGCTGTTCTTCATTTTCCAGGCGTTGAATTTCTGCCCGTTGCTCTTGAATCTCCCGACGGCGCTGGTTAATTTCACCTTGGCGCTGTTCAATTCTATCTTGTTGTCCGATGACTTCATTTTGACTTCTGAGTATTTCCTGTTCCCGCTGTTTGCGTTGCAGGTCAGACATAGCCCCTTGCTCAACCAACGGAGAAATCTGAGCTAAAATCGACTCATTAACACTCAGGAGTTCCTCCGACTTAGATAACTGATTGCCAGCCAAGTTCAACTGCTGTTCCGAATAAGTCAATTGATTTTGTGTATATTCGAGCTTTTCGGTGGCAGCACGCAAAGAATCTCGATTTTGCTGAAGCTGTCTTTCCAGTTCTATAATTTTCAGTTGGCCGGTAGCAACTCTTGATTGATATTCAGCGCGATAGTTAGCCACTAAACCAGCCATAGCCGGGCTAAAACTCATAGCAGTTCCTCGGCCATGGTAAAGTTCGTCCACCAAGGATTGTAGAGTTTGATTTTCTTGACTGCGAGCTTCTCTGTCTCTGACCAAATCTGCTAACTGTGGGGGTAAGTTAGTAGTAATTTGATTATTAACAATGCTCTCATAGAACTCGTTTTCCTTTTCTAGGGCGGCTCGCAAACTTTCAACCGCGCGCAGATCAGCGCTAGGATTAGTGGGGCTAAAAGTAAGTATAGGCTGATTTCTTTCGACCCGATCGCCATTTTCCACGTGCAAGCGGACCACCGCGCCAGTAGTTGGGGCTTGAATTTCCCTAGCTCCCGATGTCAGGGCCAATTGTCCCATAGCTGGAACCGTTTGCTCAATATTAGCAAAATAAGCCCAAATGACCGATGTGGTGCTTACTAGCATAATCATCCACAGAAACAAGTGGGAGAGGAGGCCAGGTTTTTCTAGGATGACCGGTTGTTCAGAAATAGATGCTGATTTCATAAGTCCTGTTATCTGTTGTTCAATACCAATAGAAAATGCTTAAAAACTCGACTCCTCTACCACCAATGACGTTGACCGCCTTACTGTTGTGCCTCTTGTTGTTGATACAGGCAATAGTAACGTCCTTTGATAGCCATTAACTCATCATGGGTTCCTTGTTCTACAATGGAGCCTTGATCCATCATAATGATAGCATCCGCATTTTTGATAGCGCTGAGGCGGTGGGTAATAAAGAACACCGTCCGATCATGAAATTCTTGACTGAGATTTTGACTAACTAAGCGTTCTGACTGATAATCGAGGGCGCTAGTTGCCTCATCAAGAATCAATAGCCTTGGCTTTTGTAGAACCGTGCGGGCGATCGCAATCCGTTGTCGCTGTCCACCAGAGAGACCCGAACCACGCTCACCCACCACCGTATTGTACCCATTAGGTAAACCCATAATAAACTCATGGGCATCAGCCACCTTAGCTGCTCGGATAATTTCATCCGTACTAGCTTCTGGGTTAGTGAGGGCGATATTTTCCTGTACTGTCCCACTAAATAGCAAAGTATCCTGAAGCACCACCCCAATTTGACGACGGAGGGAATATAGTTCCACCTTATTGATATCGTAATTATCAATTTTAATCCGGCCCGACATAGGTGGATAGAGACGTTCGAGGATTTTCATCAACGTACTTTTACCGGAACCACTCAACCCCACAATTGCCACAAAGGAGCCGGCCGGGAATTCTAAATTAATATTTGCCAATTGCAAAGGGCCACTGGGTCCAAAACGGAAAGATACCTCTTCAAAGATAACAGAGCCATCAATTTCCGGCATGGGGATATTATTGCGATCGGCTTCGTCAGCTTCAGGAGCCGTATCTAAGACATCTCGCAGACGTTCTACAGACATTCCCACCTCTTGGAAACTTTGCCACACACTGACAAAGCGCAACAGAGATCCGGTCACGTTTCCAGCAATAATTCGGAAGGCAATCAATCCCCCGATAGTCAGTTCATTATTAATCACCAAATAGGCCCCTACCCACAACAGAGCCAAGGCTGAAAGTTTATTCAAAAACCCACTAATGGAGTTAGCAGCGGTCTGGGTGAGAATAGTTTTGAAACTAGAGCTCATATAACGGGCATAGCGTCCCTGCCATTCCCAGCGGGAGGTCAACTCAATATTTTGAGCCTTCACGGTTTGCATACCGTTAAGCACCTCCACCAGATAGGCTTGGGAGTGACCGTACAACTCAGCTTTTCTCCTGAGTAGTCTTTGGATAATGGGGGAGTTGATGATAATAATCAGAGCAAACAGGGGTAGGGGTGCTAAAGCCACTAGAGCCATAGTCACATTCAGATAGAACATGACCGCCACATAAACCACGGAGAACACCGCGTCCAACACTACCGTTAAGGCTGTACCTGTGAGGAAGTTACGGATATTACTGAGTTCCCCCACCCGTGCCATCAAGTCTCCCACCTTGCGGTTATCGAAATAGTTGAGAGGTAGGCGTAATAGGTGGTCAATTACTTCGGAACTGAGTTTAACATCGAGTCGGTTGGTGGTGTCAACAAACAGATATGTTCGCAGCGCAGACAGCAAGGCTTCAAATAGAGCTACCCCCAACATCAAAAATGCCAAAATATTGAGAGCGTCAATGTTGCGCTGTCCCATCACCTTATCGATGATGATCATGGTCAGCAGGGGGTTAACCAAGCCGAAGAGTTGCACAAAGAAGGAGGAGAGCAGGACTTCTACAAATACTCCCCGGTGTTCCATAATGGCTGGAACAAACCACCAGAAGCTGAACTGTTCCTGCTGGTCGCCTTTGGTTTCTTGGAGTAGGAGAACTTGACAGGCTTCTCCGTAAACTTCCACAAACTGGCCAGGGCGCATCCTTACTATCCCTTCTTCTGGGGATGCCATGACCAGTTCTTTTTCACTGATGCTATAAATGATCGCAAAGCTATTGCGCCACGGGATCATCGCGGGAGCCTTGAGTCGGCATAAGGCTTTGGAGGGGACTTGCACTAACTGGGCGGTAATTCCCATCATTTGAGCGATCGCACCACAGGCTTGCAGGGTTAAAGAACCCGCCGTTTCTAGCTGACCTTCAATGATGCGCCTAATTAGTTCTTTGCGGAAATTTACCCGAAAATGCTTACTCAACATATTGAAGCAAGCTAAGGGAGCGTCAACAGTACCCCGTCCCCGCACTAGGGGGAATCTTTGAATTTGTTGGGACGAGTCTAGTTCTGGCTCTGGCGGGGTTTCTGGCGCGGGGATAACATTCGGTAATAATGCTTTTAACCCGTCCTCTGATGTGTCTTCTTCTGATACTACTTCCGTCCGCGTTGGTGCTGTTCGCAAACCTACCAGTCGCGCTCCCCTCGGTCCTTCGACTTTCAGGCTTTTACCCAAGGTTTCTAAATTGATGCCATTTCCGATAGAATAATCTCCCACCACTCCGCTACTGACTAACCAGAGACGATTGGCATCTAGTCTGAATTTTAGATCTGAGCCTTTGGTTTGACCGTTTAGCAGGTTGACGACGATCGCATCTGGCCAATATTCTTTGGTCATTTCTTTGATGTTACCGCCGGAGTTCGCCACCTGTTGCAGGTTTTGGCTCAGTAATTCAAATACTTCTGATATGGCTGCATGGTCCCGAAATGCCTCCGCAAACTGGGGTTCTTTCTCCATTAGTTTCATAAAGACCGCCGCCGGGATGCTTATACAAATCATCTCTGTCGAAGCGATCACTGTTTCGCAGGGAACTCCCCTTAGCAAACCAGCCCATCCCAGGATTTCTTTGGCTCCTAGTAGTTGTAAGCTGGTATGGCGTTGGCTTCTGGAGTCGTATGCTAACAGTCGAGCTTGTCCCTGGTAAATTACTGCTACCTGGGTGGGGAGTTTGTCTCGCTCAAAAATTGGTTGTCCTGTCCGGTAGCTTAATAACTGACATTGCGGTAATATGTCTCGTAGCCCCTTTTCGCTAATGCGATCGAAGGGGCTAATTTCCAGCAGAAATTCCTGGATCTGTAGGTTGGAAACGGCAGATGTGGTCATGATACGGAAGACACCTCAGTATGCAGGGGTTCAAGACAGCCAACTTTGGCTATTTCCTCTCGGAGCCAAGTCTCAAATAGTTCGTCAATTAAATGACGGCGCATGGACTCATCGAGTTGGGCTGGGATAAATTTTTCTAGTCTAATAATTACCATCCATTCTGATAAGGGACGCGGGGGCCACAGTTGTCCCGGTTGACTTACTGCTAACAGTTTACTAATTGCCGGGTGGGGTTGAGCTAAGGACACTGGCCCCATGATTCCCCCAGTTCGGGATTCTGGCCCATCTGAGTATTCCCGTGCCGCTTCGGAAAATTCTTGCTCTCCTTCGGATATACGAAAATACAATTCGTGGGCTAGTCCGGGATTTTTGGTCCTGATTAAAGAATACACTACATGATCTAAGCTACTTTTCCGGGTGATAAAGTGGCTTTCTACTTTGTTAGTCCACCGTTCCCGCTTGAATTTTTCTATTTTAATCGGACGCTCGGCGATCGCCTGAGCTTCCTCTAAGGTTAGTTTATTTAAGTTTAACCAGGCTTTTTGAGCTTCTGGAGAGGTCAGTTGGTGTTGGGCTGCAAATTTTTCCAGCGCCGCCGCTGCTTCCTCTTCTGTACAGGTAATGTCGGCGATCGCTTCGTCTAAAATTACCTCCCGCACAAATGGCACCATCATCTGATAGTGCTTTAGTCGCGAGGGGATCTCCTCTGCCTTAATAATAGTCTCTCCGACTTTGTACACTCCGGTCATTGCTCTCTCCCACTGACTGGGGCTTCCCCCTGAGCCTTTATCGCTTCACTACCCTAGGGCAATGATTGTGTTTACGCAAGTTTTTCATATTATGCACCGATGATAACAGACCTTTTGCCGCTCCTGTCCTGACGAAGCAAAACAAGTTTCGGTTCCGCCTGCCATACCACTGGCTTCCCTAAATTATTGCCTAATATATTCTATATGTTGCATCATCAGACTATATTCACACTCTCCCTTATATACCATTCCCAATCTGTAGCGATCGCGTCAGGAACATTGATTGACCCCCCTCTATTCCTGATCTCCTCTTTTCCCCTTCTCCACAACATTTAAACATTTTTTTATTTTTGCTATTGACAAATTCCCTTTTTTGTGATATTGCTTACACCTATCAAGGTGGTGAGTCCAGACCCCGTTATGGCCATTAACCTCAAAACTCGTGACGCGCCAGCCATAATTAGCGCAGTGGCTAGGCGGGGGACACTGGCTGACCGACCCAGCACTAGGTAAGCATAGCATACCTGGAAACTCCTGATATATCTGGCTTTGCTAGTGATTCGTGTTTCGGGTTAACTCCCTCCAAGTCTCAGTGATATGGGCTATTAGCGGAAATTTGCATAAAACACGACCATTATACCTTCCTATATTGTACAAAATTTAATTATAATGTCAAGTCCCTAAAAAATAAAGTTTTCTGACAATAGGATAAAAGGCGCTTTTCGGGAATTCAACTAATCACAATTAACCGGAAATTGGCGATTAATTGAAGGCGTTGTAAAGCAGACTTACGGGATAATTGGCGGTCAAAATTAGGGAGTGTGGTGGCGACCATAAAAAACCCAAACCGCGTGGCGATCGCTCAATATTTCACTGATATCTTGATTAAGGTTCATCAAAGGTCGTTCATCCCATAATTCCAAAGCAATTTTAGCCACATAAACCCAGAGACTGACTTGGGAAGGTGATTCGTCAATATGGCGTTTTAAGTATTTCCAGACTCCGCGAGTAAAATTTACATAATCACCCCTATCTTTTTCATCATCAAAGTGGTCACTAGGGGAGAAAATGAATTTCAGAAAATCCTCAAATAAATAATTAGGAATCACCGCATTATGATAATTTATCCCCAATTGATAAGCCGGCTTATATAGCATAGCAGCCAACCAAGATTGACAACAATTTTGAACAGAAAAACCCTGAGAAACCCGGATTTTTAATGATTCGACAAACTCAGATTCGCTGGGGGTCAATGTCAACTCACGGATACCACTATTAAGGATAATTTTATGTACTTTTCCTTGAACACCATCAGATAATTTTTGCAAGGAAGCAGCCTCAGATTTAAGCCAGAGCATAGCCGTCAGTTTTCGCAGGAGTCGAAGGTGTTGCTGGGTAGGTTGATGATGGGGGTTATGACGATATTGATTAACCAATTCTTCGGCTAAGTTTAGATAATCTTGGGGAGACTTAGACAGCAGTTGATAAAAGATATATTCTTTGATATTTAACCCCAAAAACCGATAGTCAGGGTCAATAATCATTTTCCGATATAGTCGGCTATAGTCTCGGATATTCTCACCAGCGATAATATTGAGTTGAGTTTGTTGTTGGCGATGAATTCGCAGGGTAGATAAGGCTTGATCAACAAAGGCTATTTGATAATCTGCCATAATTCTAAACCACATATCTGCATCTAATAATTGATGTAGGTCGGGGTCAAAGCCTCCTAATTGAGAAAACACATTACGCCGAATTAAAACAGTTGTCGGTTCGCCGATTTTATTTAACCGACCTCGGAAGCATTTAGGGTCTGATAATAATTGGGAACCGGGTTGAATGGTTTTTAAGTTTGACCAGTCTTGATGCAGGTTTTGGGTTCCTTTGTAGGCGGCTTGACATTGGGGATGAGTCTGGGAATTATCATCAAGGATAATATGGCGGCGGGAGAAAACTAAACCAATTTCTGGGTTGGCTTCAGCCATAGCCACGAGTTGTTCTATACAGTTGGGTTCAAGGGTATCATCTTGGAATAGGAATTTAACATATTTTCCTTGAGCTTGGGAAATACAGAAATTGAGGTTATCAACTAAACCATAGTTAATATGGGTGAGGATACGAAAAGGGATAGGTGATGAGACTTGCAAAGATTTGGCGATCGCTATAGTATCATCTATGGAACCATCATCGACTAGGATGATTTCACAATTACTATAGGTCTGGTTTAAGGCGCTGAGAATTGCTTGTTTAATAAAGGTTTCGCCGTTGTAGGTGGGAATGCCAATACTGACCAAGGGAGGAGTTGTCGTTTCCGGTGACAATTCCTTAATGGGAACTGAACGTATGTCAGTAAAGTTTTGGGTAGCATTTTGAATAATTTGCAGGCGAGACAAAATGCGATCGCCGATAGTTTGAGGACTTAATTGGGTTCTGATATCGGTAGCGGCTTGCTGACCAATTTGATGAGCAGCTTCTGGGTGATTAACCACATATTGCATTAACTCAGCCGCCTGTTTAATATTGGGGGCAGCCCACACATTCCCCGGTCGATAGGGTCCGTCTGTTTGGTCAATTAAAACTCGCCGATATTTGACCAAAAAACTATTGGCTAAATTCATAAATTCCGTATTGGAAGAATAGCCAGTAGCTATGACGGGTTTACCATAAAACATAGCTTCCGCCATGGTTAAACCAAAACCCTCGGAACGATGTAGGGAAATATAACAATCACAGTTATAAACTAAACCATTAATTTGTTCCCGTGATAAATAGCCATCAATAATTTGAATGGCTGGACAATTAGCGATCGCTTGAAAAAGGTGATTTCTTTCTTTGGGGAAACGATCAGAGTTAGAACACTTTAAGATTAACACCACATTAGTAGGATGATTTCCGAAAGCGGTTTTAAAGGCTTCTACTACCGCCAAGGGATTTTTGCGTGCTATGCGGCTATAGAAATCAAACATAAATAAAAAGATAAACTTGTCGGGGGGAATTGATAAATTTTCCCGACTTAAATTGACCTCTGGCAGTGACACGGTAGGCATCATTTTAATTACGGGAATTGGCGACACCCGCCGAATAGCAGAGACACAATAATCACTATAAGTCCAGATTTCGTGAAATAGAGAAAATGCCTTAACCCACTCTGGGGGAAACTCTGGTAATTCCCACGCCCAGAAACCGATATTATATCGATTTTTAAAATAGTCAGCACCGACAATTTGAGCAAATCTCAACACATCATTAGCATTAATTTGAATTAAGTTTATGGGATAAGGATGTGCGGAAGTAAAATTGTCAAAGCTATGATCTTGTTTCCGGTGAGGACTCCCGGTAAAGTTATTAATTGCCACATTTAAGTTAACGGCTTCCATAGCCCTCAAGGTGGCGCGTACTCCTTCACCAATGCCAAATTCTCCATTAACAAAGCCAGCGACATTAACACCTAATTCGGGAGTGATAACTTCCGGTTTTTGGGAAGGTGCGACTGTTTCTAATTTGGCTAAAGTTTGGCTATAACTACGGGAAAACCACAATAATCTTCGTAACTCAGCGGCGTTATATTGAGCGATTTCGGTAAACTCTTCTGGTGGGATAGCCTTCTCGGTTAACAAGTGCAAGGATGAACCGTTAGAGTAAATATTCAAGCCGAATTTTTGGGCGATTATTTGTAATGATTGGGGTGTGTAAATAGCTATATGCTGTCCTTCCTGGGGTGCATAATACCACCACTGACCAGGGTGGGGATTATGGGGGGGGAGAAGTTCGGTTGAGAAGAGAATATTTTTAGATAATTTCAGGATCTTGTTGATTTCATCTAGGGGGTTAGCGAAATGTTCAAATAATTCAAAGGCGGTGATGAGTTCATAGGGGTTGTCTGGGTTTAAATTGGCTTCTAACCCGGTGGCTAAAAAATTGGGACAGAAGCTATCATACCAGTCAAATTTAAAGCGGATATCTCGCATGAGGCGGACTAATAAACCATAACCGCCACCATAGTCGAGAAACTGATTATCGGGATTAAAAAATTTGGTGATGATTTGGCTGGTTAGTTGCGCTAACATGAGATTACGGAAAACTAAACCATCGTCGCTGTTAGCAATGGGGTGCTTATAGGCTTCTGGCAACCAGTAGGGATTTTCGGTTTGCACAAATCCGCAATTCTGACATTGAAAATAGTTAACATTATATCTGTTCAAAACTATGGTTTGACCGAAGGGTATCGTAGCGGAGTCACAAATTTTACACTGCATAATTTACCGATTGTATTAATCACAGACGATACTCTACTCCCTGTCAATGGGTTTTGACAAGGGGGAGATCATGGTAAAATGGTGGGAAAGTGTGTCTAATTGCGAATATTTGGGCGCACTATAGCCAACAGGATTATAGTTTAAACAATCATTGGGTGAAGACATTGAATTCGGAATTGTTGAGGGTGTTACCTATAGATGCCCGTGTCATTGTTGAAATTAGCGATCGCCCTAACCCAGATGTGAAGTCAGCCTATCTGCGGAATAACCCAGAATGCCAATATTGGCAGATTTCTCCCCATCAGGACTTGACAAAAAGCACAATTTGTGATTCGATGGGGAGGATAGATGTTTTGGTTTATGGCTGTGTCAATTTTCCGGATCAGGATTTTGGTAAACTGGTAAATGATTACAGTGGCTGGCTGAAACCTAACGGTCAATTTATCGCTGATATTCCTAACAGTCAATATTGGCGGCGGCTAGTTAGTTTACCGTTGGATAAGCCACAGTTGTCGAATGTAGGTTTAAGTTTACAGGAAATCCGATCGCATTTTAACCAAGCGGGATTATATATCTATGAAGTGCGGACAAAAGGCGATCGCACTTGGGAGTTTAACCAGTTTTTAGAGAGACAGAAATCAGCCAATCCCTCTACTGTTGTCTACCTGAAAGAGTATAGAGCACAAACGGTAGCGGAAAACTATCTAGTGCGGGGCATAAAGTCGAGTCACCCCCCAAGACGGCTATTAATCCAAACGGCAATCATGGCACCAACTGGGTGCGATCGGATTCGAGTTTTAGACCCCGATCGCTTTAGTGCCACTATTCCTGGAGTCCGCACCTTTTCTTCAGTCAGATCAGCGCGAATTATACCCACTATACCACAGGAAGCCAAAATTTTCATCTGGCAGCGCACCATCATGTCAGCGGGAGAACATCTTTCCGTGCTGAAAAGACTACTACAGGAAAACTATTTAATCATTGCTGAAATTGATGATAACCCCCTACGTCGCCGAGAATATGCAGATCATAATTATCTGAGTTATCGAGGCTGTCACGGTGTCCAAACCTCCACCAAACCTTTGGGAGTATTTCTGCAACAATTTAATCCTAATATAGCAGTTTTTCCTAACCAACTAACCGAAGTTTCCCCCCCACGCCATAATTATGACAACGAGAAAATCAGTCTATTTTTTGGTGCATTAAACCGCGAGAAGGACTGGGAACCCATTATGGCATCTCTAAATAAAGTTTTATCCGCCAATTCCGGTCGAGTCCTGGTGCGAGTAGTTCACGATCGCCAATTTTTTGAAGCCTTAGCCACTGACCAAAAAACCTTTGAACCTTTCTGCCAGTATAACCGCTATTTAGAAATTCTGCAAAACTCCGATATCGCCTTACTTCCCCTGACCCCCACACCAGTTAATCTCATGAAATCAGATTTAAAATTCCTAGAATGTGCAGGTAGTGGGGTAGCCGTCCTCGCGAGTCCTACCGTTTATGAATTATCTATTCAGCCGGAAAAAACCGGGTTAATTTATCGGACGATCCGAGAATTTGAAACCCAACTCAACCGCCTAATTAATAACCATACCTTACGCCGCCAAATTGCCGAAAATGCCTATAATTGGGTTAAACAAAATCGGCTACTTTGTCACCATTACCAACAGCGTCACCGCTGGTATTTAGAAATGTGCGATCGCCTCCCAGAGTTAAACAGACAACTCCAGCAAAGAGTCCCGGAACTGTTTAATAATCCCTAGAAATAAATCCCCCCATGTCAGTGATATAGGGGGGATAAACTGTTAGATAAACTGTTAACTATCTAACACCCATTTTAACAGGATAGGGTTAACCAACTCCGGTGCTTCATCCTGGGGGCAATGTCCAACCCCCTCCAGAGGAATAAACTGTTTTACTGTGTCAAATTTAGCTAATTCTTGTCCAAGTTTTATCGGTTCCCATGGGTCTTCTGTCCCCCATAAAATTATCGCCGGACAGGGAAGAATGGGGAGTAAATCTTCTGGCAAAGGTCCTTGAGAATAAGTAGTAAAAGCCACAAAAACATCGACAGCAGCGGGGTCATTAGCGGGGGTGAGAAGCATTGTCACTAATTCATCGGTGACAGCCTCTTTGCGCCGATAAGCCTGTAGGAGGATGTTACGGACAGTTTTAGGAGTAGCAATTTGTCGAAAAAATAGCTGACTAACCCATCGTAAACCTAAGACTTTTTGGGCTAATTCTGCACCCATACCCCGATACCAGGGAATTTCTGCCCTTTTGCGATCGTGCAATAGTCGCAGAGAACAATTTAATAAACCTACAGCGATCGCTATTTCTGGGTGAGAGACAGCCGCCTGCATAGCCACAATACAACCAATAGAATTTCCCACTAAAAAAGCCGGACTTCCGACTACCTCCCGACAAAAATCTGCCACTTGATCACCCCAAGTTTCAAAAGTATAAGATAGGCTACTACAGGGTAAAGGTTTAGCTGACCCACCAAACCCTAAAAGGTCGATCGCAAATACCCGACATTGATTAGCTAAAATAGGGATATTTTTGCGCCAGTGTCCCCAACTTGCACCAAACCCATGAATTAATACTACCGCTGGTCCTGTGTCTCCAGCGGCGCTATAACAGATAGGAAACCCTTTCCACAGCCAAGTTTGAGTTTCTACGGTAGTTGTTGTCATGGGAACAGTTAATCTTGAATAATTGATAATCGATAATTATAGCAATCTTCAATGATTAGGAATGGCTAATAGGTAACAGGGAATGGCAGAATTTGGTAATTCTGAGGTGATCATTCCCTATCAGACAATTATCAATCATCCATTGTCGATAACTTCTTCGACTTCTTCCATGGTTTCTTCTATGGTTTCTTCTATGGTCGGTTTTTCGATGGGTTGAACAAATAAATTATTAGCCCTAACAAAACAATTGGCGGGAGTTCCGTCAGCTTTTTCTTCAATATATATCCACGGTTTCAAATCAGAATCCAAAGTGACAATAAACCCACCATAACTCAACTTACCAGTAAATACCTCATCAGTCTGTAAACGTTCAACCACCGGAAAATTGATAATGTTAGGAAAACCAGATTTTGCCGGGTTCCATACTTCTTTAATTGATTCAGAACCCATGCGACAATTTAAGCCATTGGGGTCGGGGTCAACTACTTGCCAATATAGGTGATTAGAATTGCCAATATAATCACCATTATCATTAGGTTGTGGTAAAGAAGTATCCGCTAAAACCCCTGCTGTACCCACGCCAAACACTAATCCAGCAATTAGAACTATAATTAACCCCAAAACTGGTAATTTCTTTAACATAATCTTCCTCTGAATATCCGACAAATATTTAGTCATGAATTCCCCCAATACTTGCTCTGGGGTACTCCTAGGGCATATTATCAGATATCAGGCGCAACTCGCGAGGAGGGTGGTCAGCCGAGTGTATGAGATACCTTACTGATTACCCTGAGTCTAACCTTCATCAACATCAACTCCGGTAAGACCCCACAAGTTTTCCCTTCCCCGGTTGTCTGATATGTTTTTAAAAACTGGTGCGCCTTCCGCCTCTCAAGGGGTTGACGAGAACCCGAATCCGTGATAATATTGGATATAGTTTTTCATAATTGGATATAAATAACTAAAAAAAAAATTGGATATATTCCCATTATCTAAAATAATAACCCACAGTCAATATATAAGTCAACCCATAACCCCCAAATAATGGGATTTTTTTACAAAACTTTACAAAACTTTACATATTGGCGGGGCTACTTTGTGGAGAAGTAAGGCTGGTGGAATCCGCCAATTAATTTGCTAAAGTGGAGCAAGAATTTAATCCAAGATTTGCTTAACATCTTAGGACAATAAGGTACAATACCCCAAAAGATTCGCAACTCAATAATGAGTATACGGTCAAACCCCAGACCATGCCAAATTTCCCTGACGACATACTCATCAAGTCGGATTCTTCATGGTAAAATCCAATCATGGTGCGAGACGTTTAGGAGTCAAATAAGGCTGCAATGCCTGAAATAACCTCCTAGTGGGACTTTCACCCCTTGGTGAAATATAAGGGACTCGTACCCTGACCATCCCATAACTGTTTATATGTCCCAACGTTTGGTATAGAAATATACAAAACAAGGCAGGGAACTCAAGGTCAAAACGCCCAACTGGAAATATTAATGATTCCTTAACAATTGCGTTGAGAGTAACGGCGATAGCCACCCCCAGTTTTGGGAATCATAACCCCAGGATTGAAGCGGGGAACGGAAGGCGTGAAGTAGAACCTACTACCAAATGCGACCACTGCCAACCATCCATGATTAGGGAAACCGAATGTCCGGCTTGAACCATCGTAATGATTTAGCAGCGAAACAGGTTGATACGCTGCGTTCAAAAGAGCAAGGGGAAAAGTAGGGTAATCATGACATCACCTACACAGACTTTTAAAAGTACCCCGGTGGAGAGGACAAATCTAAAGATGGAATGCCCGTATAAACGGAACGTTTAAACCCCTTTTAGGCTCTCAAGTGGCAGGATGTACCTGCGGAGTAGTGAAAGTGTAAGCGTATACCTTTAAGGGGAAAGGATGTGACTGAAAGCCAATGCCTAACTGTAATGGTTAGGATATGCCCACTAGTCACGGTGTGGATATAGAGACTGCGACAATTAGGAGTGTTTACGACGAAAGCGAGTTTAAACACTACGATGTTGTATTTAGCTCCAAAAGTTGAAATCACAAAAGCAGGGAGTCGTTACCCTGTTCCCGATGTCAAAAGGGGTATCCACATCAGGAGCCGTGTGATGTGAAAGTATCAAGCACGGTTTTGAATTGGAGTTGGGGAAGGCGACTTCCCTTTCGACCATAACCCAATCAAAGCTTTCCGGACAAAACTAAAACTCAATGACCGTCAAGCCACCTTGATGGCCAAACACGCGGGGTATGCTCGATTTGTGTTCAATTGGGGATTACACTTATGGATGTCAGCTTATGAAGAGGGACTCAAGCCTAACGTCAACTCCATCAAAAAGGTTTTTACGAATTATGTGAAACCTCAATATCCTTGGATGTCCGAATTGTCTTCTAGAGTTTATCAATATGCCTTCATTAATTTAGGCGACGCCTTTAAGCGCTTCTTCAAGGGAATAAGCAGTTATCCTAAATTTAAGAAGAAAGGCCACCATGATAGCTTTACCCTTGACAATGGCGGCAAACCATTCAAGTTGTCAGGAACTCGCCATAAGCTGCCTTTTGTGGGCTGGGTTTCTACATTTGAGGCTCTACCCGAAAGTTGGGTTAAGAAAGTCACTATAACGCGCCAAGCAGGTGACTGGTATATAAGCTTTTTCGTAGAAATCACACCAGAAATCACACCGAAATTCCGAGAGAGAATCGGGGTAGACCTAGGAATTAACAATTTGGCGACTTGCTCCGATGGGACCCAATTCTCTAATCCCAAGGCTTATAAAGCAGCGACCAAAAAACTAGCTCGATTACAACGTCATTTAAGTCGCAAAGTCAAAGGCTCAAAAAATTGGGCCAAATGTCTCTTAAAAGTTCAAAAGCTACATCAAAGAGTAGCAAACATTCGGCGGGACACCATTCATAAAATAACTACTTTTTTGGCTAAGAACCACAGCCAAGTAGTCATTGAAGATTTGAATGTGTCTGGAATGCTGAAAAATCATGGTTTGGCGGGTTCTATCGCTGATGCTTCATTTTATGAGTTCCGTCGTCAACTAGGTTACAAGGCAGAACGTTATGGTTCAAAGTTAATGATTGCGGATAGATTTTATCCATCCAGTCAACTTTGTTCTAACTGTGGCCATCGTCAAAAAATGCCCTTAGTCCGTCGGACTTTTGAATGTCCGAACTGTGGCCTGAAGATTGATAGAGATTTGAATGCCAGTATAAATTTAGAAAAATCGCCTGGTTCAGACGATTACACTTGTGGACGGGGTGCTGCCGACAGTCCCGGACGAAGCCAGAAATAAACATCAATATCCGGCTATGTCCGGTTTTGTTTAAGTTTTATAGAGCAGAATATGTTAAGATTCAGAATAATGGTCAACACAGACATTTCCGTAAGCTTTCACGCGCTATCTGACCCCCTACGGATTCAGATTTTAGAACTTTTACGCCACCAGGAATTGTGCGTGTGCGAAATCTGCGAAACCTTAGAGGTTAGCCAGTCGAAACTGTCCTTTCATCTAAAAACGCTCAAAGAGGTGGGATTAATCAAAGGACGACAAGAAGGGCGCTGGATATATTATAGCATTAACCTGAGTCAAATGATTATCCTAGAAGAATATCTAGGGGAGTTTCGGCGATTTAGTCCAGTTGTTCCGGCTTTACCTTGCTCAAATTAATCATCATTTTCGGAGTTAGGGGGAGTGGCTGGCTGTGATGATTGGGAGGTCAAGGCTTTAAGCGATCGCACTTCTTCCTGTAGTCGTTTAACCTCCTCTAACAATTGTTGATTAGACTGTGATAATTGCTGCGCCTGACTACTAAGATAAGGGTCACTTTCCCACCAATTAATCCCAATTTCCTTAGCCTTATCTACGGAAGCAATTAATAAACGAATGCGGATACTTAACAATTCCGTAGACCCGACGGAGACGGAAATATCTCCAGCAATAACTATGCCTTTATCCAAAACTCTCTCTAGGATATCAGCGAGGGAGGAACCGGAGGTAGACATCGGAACGCCGCGCTGAGGACTAGATGAACGTGGTTGTAATGTCATTAATCACCCTCATAAACAACAAACAGGCGATTATCCTGTTGTGTCAAATAACTTTTTCTTAAAAGCGATCGCAAAGCATCAGTAGTTTGCACCCGGTTTAACCCCAAAGCTATCTCAATTTCGGACACTCGCGCCCCATGAGATTCTTTGATATAAGTATAGATTTTATGTTCGGTATCAGAGAGGTTATTAGGTACTGATGAAGTGTTCAATTCTTCCCTAGGGGGTAAAGCGAGAATCTGGTGATTTTCCATTCCTGATAAATGGTCAAATATCTGATTCAGTCGGCTTTCTAATTCAGCAATATTTCCCATGGCGCGCGATAAGAGGATATCACAGCAAACCTCTTGAAAATCGGGGTCAATGGGAGCAATAGGGATATTATGATCTTGACATATTCTGGCGATCATCAAACTAGGTCGCAACCCAGAGGCTTTATCGGCGTTAGTTTGTTGTCGGGCCACGGTCTGAATTGGACTAGGGGCGATCGCATGGGTAGCCTCTCGGAACTGCTGCACTAATGTTACAATAGTCCGGGCATCTTCCGGTGTAACTGCCACTTTTTGGATGAGAATTTCCTGTTGGGTAGCCTCGTCCGGTTCCGGCATATTCATGGTAATGAGGCGATCGAGTAAAGCATCTTGGGTGCTATAAACGCCACAGTATTCTTCAGGATTAGATGTAAAAATCGCCCGAAAATGGGGGTTCACCCTAATATATTCGGAACGGTTGCCATTAGGAGGCAGCACTAATAGTTTTTCCTCTAAAGCCGATAACAGAACGTTATTGACTTCAGGGCGGGAACGGTTAAACTCATCATAAACGAGGGTAAACCCTTCCCGACAGGCGAGGGTTAAACGGGAATCAATCCAGTTTTGCTTGAGTTCGTCTTCTAATTTAACGACACTGTGGATAAAGTTATCCACCACTTTTTTACGGGTGTAACCAGTTTGATTACCAATCATATCGGAGGACTTTAGTTCATCGTCCCCAAAAATCAACATAATCGGACGGTTAAGCAAATCTGCCAAATGTAGGGCGAGGGTAGTTTTTCCGGTTCCCGCTGGTCCGCGCAAATGCACAGAAAACCCTGATTGAAGATACCGCAACGCCCTAACTGTAATTCTTTCAATGGCTGGAGTGTTAACAAATCCTTTAGGAACAGCGCGAAGCACAGTGGTCATATTAATGTTAGATTCTAAGCTATCAGGCTAGGGAGATTTTAGTTCCGAGCCCTATTTTGATTTTAGCTGTTGGCATAGTAGGCTCGATCGCGCTGGACAATCCGACCTTGTTTAAGAAGCGATCGCAAAGCATCAACGGTTTGAATCCGATTTAACTGCAAATCCTCCTCAATATCAGTCAATCGTACCCCCGACTGCTTAGAAATGTAATCATAAACCCGTTCATCCGGGTTAGGGGGATGAGCAACAACAGCAGTTGGTTTAGGCTGGTTAGGGGGAACTGCTGGTTTTGTCGGTTGAGCAACCACCACAGCCGTAGGTGTTGTTGATTTGGCGGGTGTGGTAGTGCTAGGCGCTGATTTAACCGCCTTCGCCTTGGTTTGAGGAGCCGATGTTTTACTAGCCTTCCCCTTCTGAGGCGTTGCTGGGGTCAATTTCACCCTTTCACCACCCCAAACCGACTTTTCCAGATCGCGACGGTACTCCTGTAATTGCATCCGAAACTTACCCAAATCCTCAAACATGGACTCAATAGCTGCTAGGCGTTCGGCTTTTGCATCTTGGATTTGCTGTTGCAATTTTTCAGCCATAATGGTGCGGATCATATTGAACTCTTGCAAATCCCCTTGTACCTGCTGGGCGAGTTTTCGGCGATCGGCGGCTCTTTCCTGGTCCTGTTGTTGCCACTGCTGTTGCCATTCAGCAACCCGATCTCGAAGTTCCGCCCGAAAATCCCGTAATTCCTGGGCTAATTCCTCAGCTTTTTCGGCTCTGGACTGGGCGCTTTCGTCCAGAAAGGTAGCAGTTTCTTCCTCAAGCGATCGCACAAACTCTTTTAAATCCTCAGCTAGTTGTTCTGCTTGCTGGCGATGGTTATTATGAGCATCTGCCAAAAAGGCTTGATTTTGTTGTTTTAACTGAGATACAAAAGCCTGTCGATCTTGTTTTTGAGCGATCGCCTGGCTGTATCGTTCTTGTTGCCATAAATCCACCGTCGCCCAAATCTGTTTTTGGTTTTCAGCCAAAACCCGGCGACGATCTAGGTGGCCTTGTTGCCAATCATCCTTTAACGCCATAATACTTAACGATATCCCCCCCATTGGTGGTTAAGCATCGGACACCTGTTGCTTTCTGTAGTCTTTCCTGTCAGCCTTACTGTAGGTATTCCCTAGAGAATGACATTGCCCCCTGAAACTAAGAAATTGGCTTTTCGACTCGGATTAAGGCTGTGGCCAGATGGACCATAAAGAAGACAGAATCAGATGTCCGATCGCTAGTTAACTGTGAAACCCTTTATACAGAAGGAACAGCAGCTTGAGCGGTTAGACCCACAGCCTCTGCATATTTGAGATAAGTTTCCACAGATGCAATCACAACCCTTGCTTCTACCGATAACAGTTCTATGCCCACTAAGGAAACACGAACCCAGGCATCAATCACAATCCCTTTATCAAGGATACGATCAATAACCTCAGCCAAGCTCGAAGACGAGTTTACTTTTTCAACTGCCATGAGTCAATTCCCTCTCAATTTTGATATTGACACCCCCACCGCCCAGGTAGGCTGTGATGGGAGATTATTGCTAGTATTGCTGTTGACCGGGCTACCAGGGAACTCCTGTCACCGTCCATCATACAGAATCCAGGCACATTTAACCATGAAGCTCACCCCACCTGCCGTTCGGCGAGGTTGGGTTCGGGCGTCGCTATTTTTGTTCAACAGAATGCTGCAAGAGGACTATTGTCGCGTACAAATCGCCTTTTTAAAACCAAAATATAGAGGCCATGTACTTCACGTCCACCGTCAAACATCTATGCTGCATCATGCTCCGACTATTCCGAGTTTATCAATACTTGGGTGCAATGTAAAGCATTTGGGTCAGAATTTCTCAATAATAAACTAGGAGTTCACATTTAATTTGGTGAGGTTTTTTAGCATTTATAGTGTTTAGGGCTGGCCATAGTGAATCAAACTCAAGCGGGAGGTGTGAAATACCCATATATGGTAGAATGTATAGGCAGTTTTGCTGTTCGCATAGCCTCCCTGGAAGGGAAGGATTAGTCCCTATAGGCGGTTAAAGCTGAAAACCTTTAGACAGAGTTTTGGACAATGCCCCGAATTTTAGTGATTGATGATGATCCCGCGATCGCAGAGCTGGTGGCGATTAACCTAGAGATGGCTGGTTATGAAGTCACCCTAGCCCCTGATGGTATAGTAGGACAAGCACTAGCACTGCAACTACTGCCCGACCTGATTATTTTAGACCTAATGCTGCCCAAAGTCGATGGGTTCACCGTCTGTCAGCGTCTACGCCGAGATGAACGCACCGGAGATATCCCGGTTTTGATGTTGACAGCTTTGGGACAAACCCAAGATAAAGTGGAAGGCTTTAACGCCGGGGCTGATGATTATTTAACTAAACCCTTTGAACTCGAAGAAATGCTGGCTCGTGTCCGCGCGCTATTGCGACGCACTGATCGCATTCCGCAAGCGGCTAAACACAGCGAGATCCTCAGTTATGGAGTTCTTACCCTAGTTCCCGAAAGGTTCGAGGCGATCTGGTTTGATCAGACAGTCAAACTAACTCACCTAGAATTTGAGTTATTGCACTGTTTGCTACAACGTCACGGTCAAACCGTAGCCCCCAGTGAAATTCTCAAGGAAGTTTGGGGCTATGACCCGGACGATGATATCGAAACTATCCGGGTTCATATTCGCCATTTACGCACCAAAATGGAACCCGATCCACGTCATCCTCGCTACATCAAAACCGTTTATGGTGCTGGTTACTGTTTGGAACTTCCAGCAGGTAACGGCAAAAACTCATCAGAGGTGGGAGAGACTGATCTATCTGATGAATCAGCCCAGGTGTAGCACCTCAATCAATGGTTTTTGAGTCGTTGATAGACAGTGACTAACCCGTTAGCATCACCCACATTACCTGGAAACAGGACAACGGGAAGATTAGGGAATTGGGTATGTGATGCGGGGGTTTTCACCATTGAACAACCAGCCATAACCTGTCCCAAGAGTCGCGCGGTGGGGAGGCTTAGACCTTTACTAAGGACATCATTGGAGGTGATGCCTCCCTTGCTAATCAAAAATCCAATATCTTTTGGTAAACCCCGGACAATATCCATTAACAAATCTGAAACCGCCGCCCCAAATTCTAACCGGACTTGGGTATTGTCAAAGGTGATTTCTTGGCGAGAGGTGTACACTACAGGGGTTTGACCCTGTTTATGGATTTGAGCAATGCGATCGCTAATTTGGCTGAGTAACTCTTGACGTAGGGAGGGACTATCATCTAACAGGTGAGACACATCTACCTCAACCCCCACGATATCTGGTTCTTTCAATAACTGTTCAAGCTGTTGGGTAGATTTTTTCACATGGGAACCCATCAACACCACTCCCGGTTGATTATTTCGGGTATATTTCCCCATAGACTCCGGTGGTAATGGTTGGGGACCCAGGGAGGCTAGGGAGGTGAGGATACTGGCGGCGCTGCGGAATAAGAAACGTTTTCCCTTACTGGCGGCGGCTAGGATATCCGAGGCGAATTGGTCTAGGTCGCTTTGGGTTTCCCCGTCAACTCCCACACATTGGTTATCACTGAGTTGCATCAGTCGGTCTAGGGTCCCGTTGCGAATGTCCCCCAATGTGAAAAGTTGCACAGCTTCGGCTTTAATGCGTCCTTGGGTCTTTTCCTCTACATAATCGGGTAGGTAGGAATAATGGTAGCTGAATACTGAATCGCGAGCAAATTCCGTTTGGTGTACAGGGGTATCAACGCCGTCTATTTTCAGGTAGTGGGTTCCCCCTCTGGTTATCCGTCCCCCTTCAAAGAAAGCGGGAACTAAAAAATGAGCGTCAAAGGGGCCTAATTCTTCGGCGATCACATCGGTTTCTATGGGGTAGTGACCCCGTAGGGTGGAGTCAGACCGACTCACCACTAAAAAGTCTTCGATAGACTCGGCGGCGATCGCTATTTTCAGATTATGGGTAACTTCTCGTGTAACTGTGGCTGCTGCTTCTGGGGTTAATGCTCTGGTATTAGTTAAGATAAAGAATATCGGAGACTGGTCACTAAGTCCCAGCCGTAAGGTTTCTACGTCCCATTGTGTCAATAACAGACAACTATGAACCGTTTGGGAACCGGTGGGGTCATCATCCAGAACTATAATTTTAGGTGCCATTGCTTTAGTGTGGAAGTAACAAGAGAAAGATTGAGTCAGACCGTAGGACTCTCTGACCACCTTACCATTAATGGTAACTTTAATCTACAGCCCATACAAATTTGTTAATGGCTTTCCAGTTATCATTGACAGTCAACAGGTTGTAGGATGATCGCCAGATGAATCAGTTTATTTATAGTCTTCCCAAAGCCGAACTACATCTTCACATCGAAGGGACTTTAGAACCACAGATGATGTTTGACCTCGCTCAAAGAAACCATCTATCTTTACCTGTCGCGTCAGTGGCGGATGTGCAACCATCCTATCACTTCTCCAATTTACAATCCTTTCTGGATTTATATTATCAGGGCGCTAATGTTCTCCGCACTGACCAGGATTTTTATGATTTAACCTGGGCTTATTTACAAAAATGCGTTCAGCAGAATGTCCGCCACACCGAAATCTTTTTTGACCCCCAAACTCATAGCGATCGCGGTATTGATTTCTCCGTCGTATACCAGGGGATACACTCCGCCCTACAAGATGCCAAAACCTATCTAAATATCTCCTCCTACCTGATTCTTTGTTTCCTCCGAGATTTAAGCCCAGAAGCTGCCATGAATACCCTTGAACAAGCCTTACCTTATCAAGATGGCATTATGGCTGTCGGTTTAGATTCGGCGGAATTGCACAATCCTCCTCGTAAATTTAAACAGGTATTTGATAAAGCCAAATCTGAGGGGTTTTTAACTGTCGCCCATGGGGGAGAAGAAGCCGGCGCTGATTATATTTGGGAAGCCATTAATCTCTTACAGGTCTCCCGGATTGATCACGGTGTGCGCTGTACAGAAGACCCGGAATTGGTTGCTTATTTGGTACAGCAACAAATCCCCTTAACTGTCTGCCCTTTATCTAATGTTAAGTTGAGGGTATTTCCTGACATCAAATCCCATAATATTAAAAAATTGCTGGAGTTGGGTTTATGTGTGACTATCAATTCGGACGACCCCGCTTATTTTGGGGGCTATATTAACGAAAATTATCTCGCTGTTCAAGAGGCTTTGCATTTCACTAATTCTCAACTGATACAGTTGGCGAAAAATTCTTTTATCGCTTCCTTTCTCAGTCAAGCCGAAAAAGATAAGTATTTAGCCGACATCGACAATAATCTATATAATTGTGGCGGCGGGTTCCCCTGTTAATTATCTATAGAAGGTTATGTTAACTTTTGTAACGAAAAATTAAGAAATGTTGTGAAATTTTTTTTCTGGAGGGGGTGGTGGTTTTTTGGTGAAGTTTGTGCTATCATTTTAGATAATGGGAATATTCGGTAAATTTTTACTTAAGCAAAAACTCAATTATTTAAGAGTATGTCAATATAATATCATTAGTTCTGGGTGCTTGTCAACCTGTTGGCGCTAATTTGTCGGAACAATTTTTTAAAAATTGAATAATAAATCAACACGGCGGGAAGATTAGGCGATCGCATGAATGAATATGGATAAATAGAGTTGTTGAAGGAAGGGGACAAAGAGAATGTTAAAATGGCCAGATGTGGTTATTCTGCGGCGTAGTAGGTGTGTGAAAGTTGTAGCAGTGATGTTGCTGCTAGTGGTGTTAATTAGAAGCATTCCTTATTCAATACCAATTAGGGCGAAAGATATCCGTCAAAATTCGGTATCGATGGAATTTAGCGATCGCCAAGGTTTAGCATTAGGAACAATTCTCAGCCAAGACCAAAGTCATACGGCTGTAGTCCCCTTAAAGGAAGTTTCCCCGTATTTTATCCAAGCCATTATTGCAGCAGAAGATAAGCGATATTATCAACATGGTGCTGTAGATATAATAGCGATCGTGAGGGCGGTCATGGAAGCCATACAAGCCAGAGAGATAGTTAGTGGCGCGTCTACTATTACCATGCAACTAGCGCGAATGTTAGAACCCTCACCCAATACTCTCCCGCACAAAATCAGAGAAATTTGGTTATCTTGGCGACTATTTGCTGGAATGAACCGAGACGAAATTCTAGCAGCTTATATTAACCGTATTCCTATGGGTGGTAACCTGTATGGTGTGGAAGTGGCGGCGCGGACTTATTTTGGTATAGGTGCTTCTGACCTAAGTTTATCGCAAGCGAGTGTCTTAGCGGGACTTCCCAACGATCCAACGGATCTAAATCCTTATTTCAATTGGGAGGGACTGAAACAGCGGCAAAAATATGTTTTATATCGCATGGTAGAAGATGGGTATATAACCCCAGAAAAAAGCGATCGCGCCTATCGAGAAACTCTGAGAATTGCACCTCGGGAACAGGGTATTATCGCCGCGCCTCATTTTTTATTTTGGGTAGCTAGTCAACTGTCAAAGGCAGAAATTACCAGCCCCAAAATTAGGACAACTTTAGACCGGACTCTCCAGCAATTTGTAGAAACCCAAGTCCGTCATGTCGTGACGGCTTTAGGGGGTCAAAATGTTAATCATGGGGCGGCTATAGTGATTAATAATCATACGGGGGAAGTTTTAGCGTATGTAGGTTCTCCTGATTATTTTAACTGGCAAAATTTAGGTTCAAATGATGGAGTTCAAGCCTGGCGACAGCCGGGTTCAACCCTGAAACCATTTTTATATCAATTAGCGATCGCCCAAGGAATTATCCGACCGAATACCATACTCCCAGACGTACCCACATATTATCCTATTCCCGGTGCTAAACTGTATGCACCCGTTGATTATAGTGAAACCTTTTTAGGACCTGTGCGGGTACGAATTGCGTTAGGTAATTCCTTAAATATTCCGGCTGTGCGAGTTTTAGAAAAAGTCGGTGTAGGTGAGTTTTTATCACGTTTACATCAACTAGGTTTTACCCACCTTGACCGAGAACCGGAACATTATGGACTTGGGTTAAGTTTAGGTAGTGGCGAGGTGAGTCTTTGGGAATTAGCCCAGGCTTATTTAACTTTTGCGAACCGGGGAAAGTTCACGCCATTGGTGACTACAATTATACCAGAAATTGCGCCCCCGTGTAAACAGGAATGTATGCAAATAGACACAGCCACCAGTTGGGAATTAATTGTAAATATGCTGGCGGACTCCCATGCTAGGGCTACAGCCTTTGGAGTTGATTCCGTGTTAAATTTACCCTTTCCGGTAGCCGTAAAAACAGGGACTTCTTCTGATTATCGAGATACTTGGACGGTGGGATTTACTACTGATTACACCGTCGCAACTTGGGTGGGAAATTTCGACTCTCAGCCGATGCAAAATATTTCGGGTGTCATGGGGGCTGCGCCGTTATGGAATCAGATTATGATGTATCTTCATAGAAACAAAAAACCGGATAATTTCCCGCCGCCAGAGGGATTATTTGAATTGCCGATTTGTAGCCATACGGGATGGAAACCCACTGATGATTGTGGCTCAGGGATTGTGTTAGAATATTTCTATCCAGAGGATATTAAGGATTATGATAACCTGTCTGTGACGGGGGAGTTACCCGCCGCATATAATGAGTGGTTATCGCAACAGGAATCGCCTCATTTAAGTTCAGGAAAACTGAGGATTGTTTTACCTCAAAATAATGATTATTTCCTGGTCACTGCGGGTCATGATTCGCCCCTAGAGTTGAAAGTTGCGGGAGTTGACAATCAAGAAATCCAATGGTTTATTAATGATAATAAGATAGCCACAACCACCAGCAAATCAATATTTTGGCAGCCAGAAATCGGAGATTTTACCCTGAAAGTAGTCACCCGTGAAAATATGAGCGATCGCATTAATTTTCAAGTGAGGGAAGCCGAAGTCAAACCGTATCGGCGGGGTTTTTCCATAGGTGAAGATTGACAGGGGCTGCCGAACCGACCCCAAACCGAAGCCAGCCGAGGGAATGTAAAGTTTAATTACAACTTTTGTGAAAATATTGAGAAATGTTCCAAAACCTCATCTTAGCCTTAGCCTAGAATTTTATAAGTCACGAGATTAACTGAGATGGAAAAGTTAAAGAAATACCGGATCAACTGTACCCTTACCTATGGCGACATTTACGGTCAAATCATGATTTGGCTGATCGTCATTTTCATCGCCCTAGCCTCCTCCCTCGCCTTGTGGAGTAGTTCTCAGCAAATTTTTGCCTTCACCATGCTAGGACTGATTGTAGTGCTATCGCTGCCGTTTCTGCTGTTTGCCTTCGTTACCACCTTGTTAAACCATATCGAAGTCATGCCCACAGACATCAACTCAGAAACAGCAACAGATCAGGAAATTAAGGGATCTGAACAGCCAGCGCAAGCTACCAGTTAAGACACCATAGCAGTCAGTCAACCCTAAAGACTTCCTTGCCTTTTGGCAGGGAGGTTTTTTTTTGTTTAACTATGGAATATGTGCAAATATCGAACAAACTAGAGGACTATGCTAGAACATGATGTAATTATCGTTGGTGGTGGTTTAGCGGGAAGTCGCGCGGCCGTTGAGATAGCCCGGACTGACCCCAGCCTAAATATTGCTGTTATAGCTAAAACGCACCCCATTAGGTCTCACTCTGTAGCAGCCCAAGGAGGTATCGCGGCGACTCTCAATAATGTTGACCCTGAAGATACCTGGGAAGCCCACGCCTTTGATACGGTGAAAGGGTCAGACTACCTAGCAGACCAAGACGCTGTGGAAATTCTGGCGAAAGAGGCCCCAGATGTAATTATTGACCTGGAACACATGGGGGTTTTGTTTTCGCGCCTCCCGGACGGTCGTATCGCCCAACGGGCTTTTGGTGGTCATACCCACCGCCGCACTTGCTACGCGGCTGATAAAACTGGACACGCTATCCTCCACGAGTTAGTTAATAACCTGCGTCGCTACGGTGTGCATATCTATGATGAGTGGTATGTAATGCGCCTGATTCTGGAAGAAGGGGAAGCGAAAGGTGTGGTGATGTATAATATCCTCGATGGTACTATCCAAGTGGCTAGGGCTAAGGCGGTGATGTTCGCTACGGGTGGCTATGGTCGGGCTTTTAACACTACTTCTAATGATTTTGCCTCTACGGGGGATGGCTTGGCTATGTCGGCTTTGGCGGGGATACCGTTACAGGATATGGAGTTTGTCCAGTTTCACCCGACAGGCCTTTATCCGGTGGGTGTGTTAATTTCTGAGGCGGTACGCGGTGAAGGGGCTTATTTGATTAATAGTGAGGGCGATCGCTTTATGAAAAATTACGCCCCCGGTAAAATGGAGTTAGCCCCCCGTGATATTACTTCTAGGGCAATTACGTTAGAAATTCGTGCCGGACGGGGTATTAATCGTGATGGCACTGCGGGCGGCCCGTTTGTGTATCTGGACTTGCGACACATGGGGCGGGAAAAAATTATGAGTCGCATTCCTTTCTGTTGGGAAGAAGCCCATCGTTTGGTGGGGGTTGATGCGGTGGTTGAACCTATGCCTGTGCGTCCTACGGTTCACTATTCTATGGGGGGTATTCCCACTAATACTGATGGTCGGGTTCTCGCTAGTGCTGATAGTTTGGTAGATGGGTTATTTGCTGCGGGTGAGGCGGCTTGTGTGTCTGTCCATGGGGCTAACCGTTTGGGTAGTAATTCTCTGTTGGAGTGTGTGGTTTATGGGAAGCGGACGGGGGCGGCGATCGCACAATTTGTACAAAACCGTAAATTGCCAAATGTCAACGAGTCGCACTACCTCCAAGAAGCTAAAAATCAGGTACAGGAATTACTGGATAAGTCGGGGGACTGTCGCATTGGTCAACTTCGACAAGAATTTCAGGATGCTATGACTTTGCATTGTGGAGTTTTTCGCACTGAAGATGTCATGCAGGAGGGCTTAAATCAGCTTCAGCTATGCCGTGAACGTTACCAAAATATTTATTTGGATGACCGGGGTAAATTGTGGAATACAGAAGTTATTGAAGCCTTGGAATTACGGAATATTATGATTGTGGGTGAGATGATTTTGACTTCTGCCCTCAACCGTCGCGAGAGTCGGGGGGCTCACAGTCGCGAGGATTATACTACCCGCAATGACCAGAATTTCCTCAAGCATACTCTTGCTTACTATTCCCAGGCTGGCATTGATTTGGCTTATCGTCCTGTGGCTATTACTATGTTTGAACCCCAGGAACGCAAGTATTAAATCACTCAAATTATCATCTCCCCTGTGACCAAAGAAGACTTTTACAGGGGAGAAAATTTAATTGATAATTCAAGATATCGGTCAGGGAAAGGCGATCGCCTACGGGGTTCCGGTATACCTCGCCTCCCACGGAAAAGATTAATACACCCGCCACTGTGAACACAAGCTGACTTCCCAGAAACCGGGTTTCTGAAATCTTGACATTTGGGATGGGATAGTGGAAAGTGGGTGATTGGTGATGATTTCGGGTAAACAGTTCCCGGTGAAGAATGCGCTTAACCAATTATTATGTCTGAAGAAAACTTAGAAGAAACCGCCGAAGAAACCGCCGAAGAAACCGCCGAAGAAACCGCCGAAGAAACGGCAAAGGGATTGGGGCAGAGTGATGGTAATTCCCAAATCCGGTTTAAACGGGAGGGTGAGAATTTACTGCTGATTTTACCAGAGGAAGGCGATCGCTCTGAGAACTCCAACAGTAGTAGTTGGGGGGATTTGTTGCAGGTGATGAAACATCGGATCACAGGGGAGGAACATAGCTGGGAAGAGGGGCTAGAAGTGCATCTGGTCAGCCAAAATAGGCTGTTAGATAGTCGTCAATTGCAGGATATTAGAGATATCCTGACATCGGCGAAATTAGAGCTAAAGCGGGTAAGAACAGGTAGGGCGCAAACAGCCGTAGCGGCGGCGACGGCGGGATATTCAGTCGATCGCGAATCGGATCGCGACCATTTAAACCAAAAGGAAAGGGAAAGGACTACAGTAGAGGCTGAACCGCTATACTTAAAGATGACTTTGCGATCGGGGGTAGAAATACGTCATCCGGGGACGGTGGTAGTTTTGGGAGATGTTAACCCAGGTAGTTCCATAGTTGCTAATGGGGATATAATCATTTGGGGTCGTTTGCGGGGAACCGTCCATGCTGGGGCTAAGGGGAACCTGCAAACCATGATTATGGCCTTGCAAATGGAACCGATGCTGATCCGCATAGGGGATCAGGTGGCGCGGGGTCCGGAAAACCCGCCGGAGGAATTTTACCCGGAAGTAGCTTATATGACGGCGAAAGGCATCCGTATTAGCCGGGCTACGGAATTGGGGCGAGTGAAACTCTGGCAAATCAGCAAAGCCTCTAGTGATGCCAGCCTGTAATACTATTGCTGTTGGATATGGCTAGGGAATCTGCTATCATCCGATCGCATTTGTTGCCCATGTAGCGATCGTTAATATTAATAACTGTTAACCAACTAAGAACCCCCATGAGTCGCATTATAGTTGTCACCTCTGGAAAGGGAGGAGTCGGAAAAACTACCTCTACAGCCAATCTTGGCATGGCTCTCGCCCAACGAGGACACTCAGTTGTGGTGATTGATGCTGACTTTGGTTTGAGAAATTTAGACTTGCTGCTGGGACTGGAAAACCGCATTGTATATACGGCGGTGGAAGTCCTATCAGGGGAGTGTCGTCTGGAACAGGCTTTAGTGAAAGACAAGCGCCAACCCCGGTTAGTATTGTTACCAGCGGCTCAAAATCGGATGAAGGATGCGGTAACGCCGGAACAAATGAAGGAGTTGATCAGCCAGTTGAGTCCGAAATATGAGTATATTTTGATTGACTGTCCGGCGGGTATTGAACAGGGTTTCCAAAATGCGATCGCCGCCGCCAGTGAGGCTATTGTGGTAACGACACCGGAAATATCAGCCGTGCGAGATGGCGATCGTGTGATTGGCTTATTGGAGGCGAATGGTATCAAGCGGATACGGCTGCTGATCAACCGGATTAAACCGGGGATGGTAAAAGCTAATGATATGATGTCGGTTCAGGATGTCGAGGAAATTCTAGCCATTCCGCTGGTGGGCGTAGTTCCCGATGATGAACAGGTAATTGTTTCGACTAACAAGGGTGAACCTTTGGTATTAACGGAAACTATTTCTCCGGCGGTGACAGCCTTTAATAATATTGCCCGCCGCCTGGAGGGGGAAAAAGTGCCGTTTATGGAGTTAGACCCAGCGCCTCCTGGTTTTTTTGCGCGACTGCGTAGGCTGTTGTCGTCTAAGATTATGTAGTAACCCTTTGAATAACTCATAGCCGGGGCGGTAGGGGTCTGGGGTCCTTCTCAAGAGGTTACTAGGGACGTGCGGAGTATTGTATCATCGAGGTATTTATCGCCCAGGTATAGGTTTTGATCCACTGATCGATCATCTGGCAACAGCAATGAAAATTAATGAATTTATCGACAAATTTTTGAACCGCAACAGGCCTAACAGTCGTGAAGCGGTGAAACAACGGTTAAAATTAGTTCTCGCCCACGATCGCGCTGATTTATCTCCCGAAGTTATAGAAGCCATGCGGCGGGAGATTTTGGAGGTGGTATCTAGGTATGTGGAAATTGATACAGATGACTCAGAATTTGGGTTAGAAAGCGACCAAAGATCGACTATTTTGATAGCTAACCTTCCGATCAGACGAGTGAGAAAAACCGTCGCGCCGGACTCCTAAACTGGCATTCCCAGGAGAAGGCTTTTTTGTGGTGTCAAACCGACCCGGAGTGGGAGGCTTTAGTCAACCGGCGGCGGGTGCTGCCAATTAAGGAAAAAGTGGTATATTATCAGCCAACATTAGACATCTAGCCTATTATGAAACGGAGTTTCTTTGAGAAACCGGGTTTCTGGGAGTTCGTTGGGAGGAGAGGTATTCGCAGAACCCGACCCTACAATTATTAATTATTAATTATTAATTCTCAAAGCGATCGCTTGCCATTACAAAATAGTTAAATAAGTGTCCATTGAGTCTTTGGTAGCGTTAGTTGGGGGTAAATTTCTGCCTCCAATTAACCATCTCTATTCCCAACGTAACGCACCTTTTTGGCTAAATATTGGTGCGTTACGGCGGATTGGTAAATTTTCGTAAAAATCTCAAGTCTTTGGTAGCGTTAGTTGGGGGTAAATTTCTGCCTCCAATTAACCATCTCTATTCCCAACGTAACGCACCTTTTTGGCTAAATATTGGTGCGTTACGGCGGATTGGTAAATTTTCGTAAAAATCTCAAGTTGGTCGCCGCCTAACGCTACAATAAATAAACTGCCTTATTAACAGTAAGATTATTTTCAGAGGCAATATTTTGAATTAGATAGTATAATTCATCAGGCAAGTTTTCAATTTGAAGTGTAACCATTGCCATCACAGAATAAATTGATTGAGCGATATTACCAGTTTAACTTAATAACTGCCAGAAAATCAACCCAATCCACCTGATTTAGGGGAGTTCGTGAGGAGGAGAGGTATTCGCAGAACCCGATCCTACAATTATTAATTATTAATTATTAATTATTAATTATCCAAGCGATCGCTTTCAATTACAAAATAGTTAAATAAGTGTCCATTGAGGTTTCGGGTAATAGCTTTAATTGCTGATTTTTCAAATCTAGTTCGATTCCTAATGCTTCCAAAGGCAAAACCCCCAAAAGCGGCTCGCGTCCTCCAGGTAATTCTAAGCATTCAAAAGTTCCTTCTCTACCCAATAGGGAAATACTAGCGTCTCGGAAAACTCTGGCTTTACTGAATCCGTTAGCCGTGGCTACATCAACTTCTTTTAGTAATTCTAAACCTAATTGGGCGATCGCATTGGAAGGAAGGCATAATGTCGTAGCTCCTGTATCCACCAGAACATTATTTAAAGTTAGCGATCGCACTTGTTCGACTGGAATCAAACCTTGTCTGGCATTGGCTTGGTCGATCCGGTTCGTTATGGTTAAAGTCGTGATAATTCGGCCCATGGTCTTTTCGGTGGGATTTGACATGATTGTACCTCCTGCTACTCTACCTCAATTATGACTAATTTTTGAGCAGAGGTGGGATTTCCAAAGCCATGGAGTCTCATGATCACCTTCAACTCAGAAACCGGGTTTTTGCCAGTTTCATCACCAGTTTAGCACAAGAAAGCCAACCCAGCCCAGACACAAACGGGGTTGCTCATGTAAAATTATTAATTAGTTAGCGGGATCAGAAACCGGGTTTCTGGAAATCGGCTTTTTTGGGGGAGTTATATTACCTACTATAAAATTATCAATTATTAATGATTAATTTTATCGACTTTTATATTCCAGCTTGGGAAAACTGTAGTCAGTACGATCGCCAGTCGGGATTTTTCGCCAGCGCACTCATTCGCCGGGTCGCCGCCGGGTTGGGTCTCCTGTTGCATAATCATGGAAAAATGCGATCGATTATGGGTTGTCAGTTTCACCCGGGGGACTTGGAGGCCATTCAAACATCCTCCGGGCGGCCGGGTTTCACTTCCAAAAAGAGGGCGATCGCCTTTGGACTCTCTTATCGGACAATGGCCACAATCGCCGGGTCACTTTTCCCCGGAAGCCTTCGAGGATGACCCCGACCTAGCATTGATGACCTGGGGCGACCCCCCTCTGTCACCTTCTCCTAGAAACCTTTAGGGCGACCCTCCCAAAAAAAGCCCCCAGGGGTTGACAACCACCCAGAGTTAATGCTATGATATTGACATATCGCTGTATAATATTGTGTTAGCTTAAACAAAAAAATTGCTAATATTCCCATTGTATAGAATAATAGCATAGTCAAAGACAAAAAGCAACCCCGCCCACTGACCCCAAAAAATGGGGGTGGTAAGGATAGTTTTTGGGGACTGTATCAATTTTATCAGCTAAGTTGTTCTTGATGTCTCCATAGAGTGATACCCTAAGAAATGGCAATATTAAATTCTTCTAAAGCTTGCCGAAACATCGGATTAGCGAAATAAGGAAATAGGCGAAAGCATGGTCAGCACCGCAGAAAAAACAAAAATCGGCTACATTACCCAAGTAATTGGTCCAGTTGTAGATATTAAGTTCCCTGATGGCAAACTGCCGGAAATCTACAACGCTCTGAAAATCTCTGGCAAAAACGAAGCCGGCCAAGAGATTTCCGTGGTCTGTGAAGTTCAGCAACTTCTTGGGGATAACCAAGTGCGATCGGTTGCCATGAGTGGTACAGATGGCTTGGTTCGGGGTATGGAAGCCACAGACACAGGGAGAGCGATTCAGGTTCCGGTGGGTTCTGGAACTCTAGGTCGTATCTTTAACGTTATTGGCGAACCCATTGATAACCTGGGTCCGGTTCCCAATGAAGAAACTTCTTCTATCCACCGCCCAGCACCAGCTTTCGTAGATTTGGAGACCAGCTTATCGGTCTTTGAAACAGGCATTAAAGTGGTAGACCTATTGGCTCCCTATCGTCGTGGAGGCAAAATCGGCCTATTTGGGGGGGCTGGTGTTGGTAAAACTGTAATTATTATGGAGTTGATCAACAACATCGCTAAGGCTCACGGGGGTGTTTCCGTGTTTGGTGGTGTGGGAGAACGTACCCGCGAAGGGAATGACCTCTACAACGAAATGATCGAGTCCGGGGTAATTAACAAGGAAGATCTGGGTCAGTCTAAGGTGGCTCTGGTTTATGGACAAATGAATGAACCCCCCGGAGCGCGGATGCGGGTGGCTCTGTCGGCTCTGACAATGGCTGAATACTTCCGTGATGTCAGTAAACAAGACGTTCTATTATTTATTGACAATATCTTCCGGTTTGTACAAGCGGGTTCGGAAGTGTCTGCTCTCCTGGGACGGATGCCTTCTGCTGTGGGATATCAGCCCACGTTGGGGACGGAAATGGGTGAGCTGCAAGAACGGATTACTTCTACTAAAGAGGGCTCGATTACCTCTATTCAAGCGGTATATGTTCCGGCTGATGACTTGACCGACCCGGCTCCGGCTACTACTTTCGCTCACTTGGACGCGACTACTGTATTGTCTCGTTCTTTGGCATCTAAGGGTATTTATCCGGCGGTTGACCCCCTCGATTCTAGTTCGACTATGTTGCAGCCAGGTGTGGTCGGGGAAGAACACTACCAGACAGCTCGTGCTGTACAGTCTACTTTGCAGCGCTATAAAGAACTGCAAGATATTATCGCGATTCTGGGTCTTGATGAACTTTCCGAGGAAGACCGCCTGGTTGTGGCTCGGGCTCGGAAAATTGAACGGTTCCTATCTCAGCCTTTCTTTGTGGCTGAGGTGTTTACTGGTTCTCCGGGTCAATATGTGCCCCTGGAAAAAACTATTAAGGGCTTCCAGATGATTCTCAATGGAGAACTTGACGATATGCCAGAACAAGCGTTCTATATGGTCGGTGATATCGATATGGCGATCGCTAAAGGCGAAAAAATGAAGGCTGAGAATAAATAACTCGGTCTGATTAACCGGCAAAGGTGTAGTTAGAGAATCAGAGTCAGAGGAAATAATCCGCCTGATTCTGATTCTTGAGTGCAAAAAAGGCGCTTAAATTGTGGATTTTACTATTAATAACTGAAAATGACATTAACTGTGCGTGTTATAGCCCCAGACCAAACGGTTTGGGATGATACGGCTCAAGAGGTGATTCTCCCAAGCACTACAGGTCAGCTTGGTATTCTTAGTGATCACGCTCCCCTACTAACGGCTTTAGATCCGGGAGTTATGAGAGTGAGAGCTAAAAATGAATGGGTGACTATTGCCCTAATGGAAGGGTTTGCCGAAGTTCAAAACAATGAAATAACTGTTCTGGTCAATGGTGCCGAGAAAGGTGCAAATATTGATGTTGAGAAGGCTCGGGAAGCCTTTAATCAAGCTCAAGCAGCCGTAGAAGCTGCTAACGCTGGCGCTAATGTGCAGGACCAACTGAAAGCGAAGCAAGGGTTAAAGCGTGCCAGAGCCCGCCTACAGGCGGCGGGTGATAAGGTGATGGAATAACCAGTTTCTGGTGAAATCAACCACCAAGATCAAAGATCAAAGAGACAAGACAAGGCGTGCTTATAGACAGGGCGTGCCTTGTCTGTGTATTTTTCCGAAAAATGTTGAGTGATGGTTTTTCAGACTGCCAATTAAGTGAACTAGCCAACGACACAGAATAGGATAGTTGCTAATTGATAAGTATTATGGGTAATTTCCCCAGGACGGGAAATACAACCTGGGAGTTAGGGTTTGCCACCACATCAAATGCGATCGCTACCTCTACAGTATTCAATAGATATCGCGAACAGCGAGGAAAGGTTAGTTGGCAAGGAGTCTAACCGTCCCTAGAGGTTCGGTAAATACCCCTTCATGAAAATGACTAACCACCCACAGTATAGAGATAAGAATCGATCCTGAAGATCTTATTCAAATAAGAACCCCCGGACTAAATTAAAGTTTCCAGGTTTGACCTGTGGTCAGATACTAGGGCCAATCAATAGCCCCTGAGTAAAGCCGATTTTGCAGTTATAATAGGAGCAAAGACACCAATATGGGAAAAGTAGTTGGAATTGACTTAGGAACGACAAACTCTTGTGTAGCAGTAATGGAAGGTGGTAAACCTACCGTAATAGCCAATGCAGAGGGTCTTCGCACCACCCCGTCAGTAGTTGCTTATGCTAAAAATGGCGATCAGCTAGTGGGACAAATCGCCAAGCGCCAAGCGGTCATGAACCCGGACAACACATTCTATTCAGTAAAACGGTTCATTGGTCGTAAGCAGGAAGAAGTTAGTAATGAGTCTACAGAAGTTTCTTACAAGGTTCTCAGAGACAGTAGTGGCAACGTTAAGCTAGACTGTCCCGCACGAGATAGACAATTTGCGCCAGAGGAAATTTCCGCTCAGGTACTACGCAAACTGGTGGAAGATGCTAGTACCTATCTAGGGGAAACGGTAACGGAAGCTGTAATCACTGTTCCCGCTTACTTTAATGACTCTCAACGCCAAGCGACTAAGGATGCTGGTAAAATTGCTGGTATTGAAGTTAAGCGGATTATCAACGAGCCTACGGCTGCTTCCCTAGCCTATGGGATGGATAAAAAAAGCAATGAGACTATTTTAGTCTTTGACCTTGGGGGTGGTACTTTTGATGTTTCCATCCTAGAAGTGGGTGATGGGGTATTTGAGGTATTGGCTACCTCTGGTGATACTCACCTGGGTGGTGATGACTTTGACAAAAAAATAGTGGACTACCTCGCTGGGGAGTTCATGAAAGTAGAAGGTGTTGATCTGCGTAAGGATAAACAGGCGCTACAACGCCTAACAGAAGCGTCGGAAAAAGCGAAGCAGGAACTATCTAGCGTTACCCAAGCTGAAATTAACTTGCCGTTTATTACGGCGACTAGCGATGGTCCTAAACATTTGGATATGACCCTCACCCGCGCTAAGTTTGAGGAAATCTGCTCTGATTTAATTGACCGCTGTCGCATTCCTGTGGAAAATGCGATCCGGGATGCGAAACTGGATAAGTCTGCTATTAATGAAGTGGTAATGGTAGGAGGTTCTACCCGTATTCCAGCGGTTAAGGAGTTGGTTAAACGGGTTCTGGGTAAGGAACCTAACCAAACGGTGAACCCTGATGAAGTGGTGGCTGTGGGTGCTGCGATTCAAGCAGGTGTTCTGGCTGGTGAGGTTAAGGATATTCTGCTGCTAGATGTTACTCCTCTGTCTCTGGGTGTGGAAACCCTGGGCGGTGTGATGACTAAGATTATTCCCCGTAATACCACTATTCCTACTAAGAAGTCTGAGGTGTTCTCAACAGCAGTTGATGGTCAGACTAATGTGGAAATTCACGTTCTCCAGGGTGAACGGGAAATGTCCAATGATAACAAGAGTTTGGGAACTTTCCGCCTCGATGGGATTCCTCCGGCTCCCCGTGGTGTTCCTCAAATTGAGGTAACTTTTGATATTGATGCCAATGGTATCTTGAATGTTACTGCTAAGGATAAGGGTACTGGTAAGGAACAATCTATCAGCATTACTGGTGCTTCTACTTTACCGGATACGGAAGTTGAACGCATGGTTAAGGAAGCTGAAAAGAATGCAGCCACCGACCGTGAACGCCGCGAACGTATTGACCGTAAGAACCAGGCTGATACTTTGGCTTATCAGGCTGAAAAGCAAATTTCGGAACTGGGTGATAAGGTTCCCGCTGACGATAAGTCTAAGATTGAGGCTATGATTAAGGACCTGCGGGATGCGATCGCTCAGGAAAATGATGATCAGATTAAAACCTTAACTACAGATCTGCAACAGGCGCTATATACTCTCAGCAGTAATCTATATCAGCAAGCTGGTGGCGCTGCGCCGGGTGCTGATGGGCCTGGACCGGGTGCGGGTCCTACTGATGGTGATGGCGGCGGTTCTGATGATGTAATTGATGCGGACTTCACCGAGGCTAAATAAGTTAGTTAAGGTTGAGTATTGCAGATAATTAGACTCGGATTCTATGATAGAGGGTATTATATTAATATCCCTCTATTTTTTGGGGAATTTGTCGAGGAGGTTCTTTGAAAAAAGCGATCGCACTACGAGAACTCAGACAATTTAGTGATTTTTTGGATCGAGCTATTCGGATTCCTGGAACTTCCCAAGGTATTGGTTTAGATCCTCTCATCGGATTAATTCCTGGTGGTGGTGATTTATTGGGAGCAGTATTAGCTGCATATATTGTGTTTAGGTCTTTCCAATTAGGTGTACCTAAGAAATTATTGCTGATTATGACATACAATATTGTCATAGATACGGTATTAGGAACTGTGCCTATATTGGGTGATTTCTTTGATGTCCTTTGGAAAGCCAATGTTAAAAATGTCGATATTTTAGAATCATATTTAATGGATTCTGAAGATGAAGATATCAACAATATTAACAACTATTCAGACGGAGATTTGAGGGGTAAAGGTTGCCTGATATTTACAGCGGTGTTATTCATCGCATTAATCATAGTTTTAGTATTAATAATTATCGTATTTATCACAGGTTAAATAATGTGTAATTACCTAGATATATAGGCAGAAATTCAGAATAAATCTTGATTATATATCAAAGGGCGATCGCTTTAATCATACTTAACCAAAATTTAACATATAGTAACTGCCAGGATAATTAGGGAGTTGGCTGTTCCCTGTGGTAAGTAAAGACCAGGCACAGCTTACCCCTACTTTTCAGTGTTAAACTTCCTGTAGTATGTATTACCTGTTACCCGATTCAGGTATTATCCAATCAATCACCTGTTTCCTTGACTCCCAGGATTAATTTGAGATTATGGCAAAATCTAAAAAAACCGACAACTCCACATCTGTCAAAATTGACATGAGGGACCCTCAATACTTTTTTAACCGAGAACTGAGTTGGCTAGAATTTAACCGCCGGGTACTAGCGGAAGCATTAGATCCTCGCACGCCACTATTAGATCGTCTAAAATTCATGGCAATATTTAGTTCCAATTTAGACGAATTTTTTATGGTGAGGGTAGCCGGGTTAAAACGCCAAATGGAAGCCCATGTTAATAAACGTACCCCTGACGGTCGCACTCCCAGACAGCAGCTTACAGAAATTCACGAGAAGTTGCTACCCATGGTATCTGAGCAACATAATGTTTTTGATAAAATTATCAAACCTGAACTAGGACAACATAATATTCACCTCCTGAACTACATTGACTTAAATCAGGAACAGCGGAACTATTTACACGAGTATTTCGAGTCACAAATTTTCCCAGTTCTCACTCCGTTAGCCATTGATAGAAGCCATCCTTTTCCCTACTTATCTAACCTCAGTCTTAATCTAGTGGTGGTGCTAAAAAATCCCGAAACTAACGAAGATCTATTGGCTCGAATTAAAGTCCCGAAACTATTACCTAGATTTATTGCTCTTCCTGACCAATCCCAGAAACCGGAAGGCGGCGAAAATTATTTTTGGGCGGGAGTTCCTATCGAACAGCTAATTGCCCATAATTTGGAATTTCTATTTCCGGGGATGAATATTCTGGATTACTATCCTTTCCGAATTACCCGGGATGCGGATTTATCGGTTCAGGAGGATGAGGGGGATGATTTATTACTAGCAATTGAACAGGAGTTAAGAAAGCGACGTTTAGGCGGTTCTGTGGTGAGATTAGAGGTAAATACCGCCATGCCTGAGTATATCCGAGATATGTTAATGGAGGAACTAGAAATAGATCCAGAGGATATTTATAGCTTAGATGGACTGCTAGACCTGAAGGATTTGATGTCATTTATAGGCCTTCCTATACCGGAGTTAAAAGATCCTGATTGGACTCCGGCTCTACCCAAATGGTTAGCTGATAGTGATGCAACTACCTGTTCGAGTAATGGTGAACTGGAAAAGGATATTTTTGCAATTATTCGACAGGGTGATGTATTGGTGCATCATCCCTATCAATCTTTTTCAGCCACTGTACAGCAGTTTATTACCCAGGCGGCGGATGATCCGAATGTGTTGGCGATTAAGATGACTTTGTACCGAACTTCTGGGGATTCGCCAATTATTAATGCTCTCATTGCGGCGGCGGAGAATGGTAAACAGGTGGCGGCTTTAGTGGAGTTAAAGGCGCGATTTGATGAGGAAAATAATATTCATTGGGCGCGGAAGTTAGAACAGCGGGGAGTTCATGTGGTTTATGGGGTGGTGGGGTTAAAAACCCATACCAAAATTGTGATGGTTGTGCGCCATGAAGAAGGTCATATCCGCCGTTATGTTCATATTGGTACGGGGAACTATAACCCGAAAACGGCGAAACTTTATACAGATTTGGGGTTGTTTAGTTGTCGGGAAGAGTTGGGAGAGGATTTAACGGATTTGTTTAATTTCTTGACGGGGTATTCTCGCCAACAGTCCTATCGAAAATTGCTGGTTGCGCCTGTGAATATGCGCGATCGCTTTTTGGGTTTAATTCGCCGGGAAATTGACAACTGTAACGCCGGGAAGACGGGGCGAATTGTGGCGAAGATGAATTCTTTAGTAGACCCGGAAATAATTGCTACTCTTTATGAGGCTTCCATGGCGGGAGTAACGATTGATTTAATTGTGCGAGGGATTTGTTGTTTACGTCCGGGGGTGAAAGGAATTAGTGAAAATATCAATGTAATTAGTATTGTGGGGCGATTTCTGGAACACTCTCGGATTTTCTATTTCCACAATCATGGTGAGGAGGAGGTTTATATTGGTTCAGCAGATTGGATGCCGAGAAATTTAAACCGACGAGTAGAGGCGATCGCACCAGTAGAAGATCCGAAAATTGTCAAAGATTTACAGGAAATCCTAGGGATTATGCTATCAGATAATCGTCATGCTTGGGATTTACAGTCTGACGGGATTTATATTCAGCGTCAACCGGCTGATAAGGCTCCTGAACTAAGCGCCCAAACAATTTTTATGGAAACAGCGGAAACGGGGAAATAAAGTCCCATAAAAGTGCGAAAAAACCCCACCGTTTATAGGTGGGGTAAATTGTCCTAACTGTTAGGAAATCAACCTCTAATTCCCCCTGTTAGAAAGGGAGAATTAAGGAGACCGAATTAGTCTAGGTTAGGCATAGCGAGAACTGGCTCAGTCTCGCGATCAATTCCTTTTTCAAAGCCAGCCACAGCAGCGCGGGCGCGACCTGCGTGCCACAAGTGACCAACCAGGAAGAAGAAAGCGAGAATAAAGTGAGAAGCGGCCAGCCAAGCACGGGGGTTAACGTAGTTGAACCCTTGAGCTTCAGTAATGATACCGCCTACGGAGTTGATAGAACCGTTAGGAGCATGAGTCATGTACTCAGCAGCGCGACGTACTTGCCAAGGCTGAATGTCATTTTTGAGCTTGTTCAGGTCAAGGCCGTTAGGTCCACGCAGAGGCTCAAGCCAGGGGCCTTTGAAGTCCCAGAAACGCATGGTTTCACCACCGAAGATGATTTCACCAGTGGGGGAGCGCATCAGGTATTTACCCAGACCAGTGGGGCCTTGGGCGGAACCGATGTTAGCACCGAGTTTTTGGTCACGAACTAGGAAGACAAAGGACTGAGCTTGGGATGCTTCAGCGTTAGTGGGGCCATAGAATTCGCTGGGATAAGCGGTGTTGTTAAACCAGACGAAAGCAGAGGCAATGAAAGCCATCAGAGACAAAGCACCGAGGCTGTAGGATAGATAGGCTTCTCCAGACCAGATGAAGGCACGACGAGCCCAACCAAAGGGCTTAGTCAAGATATGCCAAACACCACCAGCGATGCAGATCAGACCGATCCAGATATGACCGCCGATGATATCCTCCATGTTGTCCACACCAATTATCCAACCTTCACCACCGAAGGGGGCTTTAAGTAGGTAGCCAAAGATAATCAACGGGTTGAGGGTAGGATTGTTGATGATGCGAACGTCACCACCACCGGGGGCCCAAGTATCGTAAACACCGCCAAAGAACATGGCTTTGAATACGAGTAGAAGCGCACCGCAGCCCAACAGAATCAGGTGATAACCGATGATGTTGGTCATTTGGTTTTTATCTTTCCAGTCGTATCCGAAGAAGGAGGAATATTCTTCCAGGACTTCAGGACCACGAACAGCGTGATAAATGCCACCTAAGCCGAGAACTGCAGAGGAGATCAAGTGTAGTACGCCGACGACAAAGTAGGGGAAAGTGTTAATCACTTCACCACCAGGCCCGACACCCCAACCTTGGGTAGCCAAGTGAGGCAACAGAATCAGACCTTGCTCGTACATGGGCTTTTCGGGAACGAAGTGGGACACTTCAAACAGGGTCATTGCCCCAGCCCAGAATACAATGAGTCCAGCATGGGCTACATGAGCGCCCAGCAGTTTTCCAGAAAGATTGATTAAACGAGCGTTACCAGACCACCAGGCGAACCCTGTGGATTCTTGGTCGCGACCGCCTAAGTAAGAATTGCTAGAGAGCGTTACCACGCGGTAATACCTCCTCAGGGAATACAAAGTTTTGATGAGGTTGATCGGCTGGAGCCATCCAAGCGCGAATACCCTCGTTGAGCAGAATGTTCTTAGTATAGAAGGTTTCAAACTCCGGATCTTCTGCGGCGCGTAATTCTTGTGACACGAAGTCATAAGCACGCAGGTTCACAGCTAGACCCACTACACCGATGGAACACATCCACAGACCTGTTACGGGAACGAACAGCATGAAGAAGTGTAACCAACGTTTGTTTGAAAAAGCAATACCGAAAATTTGAGACCAAAAGCGGTTGGCTGTCACCATGGAATAGGTTTCTTCCGCTTGGGTCGGTTCAAAGGCTCGGAAGGTGTTAGATCCTTCTCCGTCTTCAAACAGGGTGTTTTCTACTGTAGCACCATGAATAGCACATAGTAGCGCACCGCCGAGGATGCCCGCAACTCCCATCATGTGGAAGGGGTTTAGAGTCCAGTTGTGGAATCCTTGGAAAAATAGGATAAACCGGAAGATACCTGCTACACCAAAGCTGGGAGCAAAGAACCACCCCGACTGACCCAAGGGGTACATTAAGAATACGCTCACGAACACGGCAATAGGGCCGGTGAAAGCGATCGCATTATAAGGACGAATGCCAACCAACCGGGCGATTTCCAACTGACGCAGGCAGAACCCAATCAGTGCGAAAGCTCCATGCAGGGCTACAAAAGCCCATAAACCCCCTAATTGGCACCAGCGGGTAAAGTCCCACTGAGCTTCGGGACCCCACAGGAACAGTAGGGAGTGCCCCAAACTGTTAGCGGGGGTGCTGACGGCAGCGGTCAGAAAGTTGCAACCTTCTAGGTAGGAACTGGCGAGTCCGTGGGTGTACCAAGAGGTAACAAAGGTGGTTCCTGTCAACCATCCGCCGATAGATAGATAGGCGCAGGGGAAAAGCAGGATACCCGACCATCCCACAAATACGAACCGATCGCGCTTCAGCCAGTCATCGAGGACATCAAACCATCCTCTAGTGACTTGAGGGCGCTCGACTGCTATAGTCATTTGAGAACGTTCCTCGGGATTTTCTAAAGATCATGCTTTGTTAAGCAAGTTAACATAAATATATATTACAGTTCACATTTTTGGCAAAGATTTCTGAGATTTTTATGAACACACAGACAAAAAAGGCCGCTATGGGCGATCGCATTCTTGAAAAGCAAATCTTAGGTTCGCGTCGCTTCAGTAACTACTTTTGGGCGACCACAATCACTATTGGCGGGGTAGGTTTTCTGCTGGCTGGGCTTTCCAGCTATTTGGGCCAGAACCTGTTACCCTTTGCTGACCCTTCCCAACTAATTTTTCTTCCCCAGGGGCTGGTCATGGGACTTTATGGCACTGCTGCCATATTATTAGCGACATACCTATGGCTAGTCGTTATCTGGGATCTTGGTGGCGGTTACAATAGATTTGACCAGGAAACTGGGGAAATCCAGATTTTTCGTTGGGGGTTTCCTGGCAAGAACCGCCGGGTTGAGTTCAACTGCAATCGTTCCCAAGTCCAATCTATTCGGGTAGATCTCAAAGAAGGACTTAGCCCCCGTCGCGCCTTGTATCTAAAATTAAAGGACAGGCGGGAAATTCCTTTAACCAGGGTGGGCCAGCCTATGGCTTTATCTGAGCTAGAAAATGATGGGGCCCAACTGGCTAAGTTTCTACAGGTTCCCTTGGAGGGACTTTAACATCAGGTACATGAAAAATAGACTACTAACCATGATTAGAGGGTGGCTGTGGCTTTTGTCTCTGGTGTTCCTGGTTCTGGTAACTGGCTGTGGTAACCCATCAGTTGGGGACTCCATGGGGGTCCAAAATACCACGCCACCCGGCGGCAGTCAAAGGGCTGCTTCCATTTCTGCAACTAATAATTCAAGCATAATGAGCAATTTACCAAGACTCGAAGGAAAGGCAACTATTGTCATGACGGTTAACGGATCGCCGATTACCATTGAGGTAGACGGCATAGCAGCCCCAATTACGGCGGGAAATTTTGTAGATCTAGTTAATCGTGGGGTTTATGATGGGGTGTCTTTTCATCGTGTCGTGCGCGACCCACAACCTTTTGTGGTTCAGGGTGGCGACCCCCAAAGTAAGGATGAAACTGTTCCGACTTCTCGGTTAGGTACGGGGGGATTTATTGACCCGGACACTTCCCAACAGCGCTATATCCCCTTGGAAATTAAACCGAGGAATGCGGATGAACCGATTTATGGCAAAACCTTTGATCAGGCTAAGATTAATGTGGCTCCCCTATTAAGCCATACCCGGGGGGCGGTAGCTATGGCTCGTTCCGCATTACCTGATTCTGCTTCCTCTCAGTTCTATTTTGCTCTGTCGGATTTGCCTTTCCTAGATGGCAATTATGCGGTTTTTGGCTATGTTGTCGATGGTATGGCGGTTGTAGACCAAATTGAACAGGGCGATCGCATTGAGTCGGCTAAGATTATTACGGGGTTAGAGGACCTCCAAAATTAGCAGATTGTTACGATTTGCAACAAGAAACTAAGTTTCTGGGTTGGTAAGTGGCTGTGGATGTTGTGGTGACGGGAATAGGTTTGCGTTCGGCTAGTGGTGATCTGAACCAGACTTGGGAAGCTATCATTAAGGGTCAGACGGCGATCGCCTTGTCTCAACCTTTCCGGGAACTTCCCCCGTCGCCTCTAGCAATGTGGGGAAGCCAACCCACCCACCTACAGCCACTAATTCAGCCGACGGTAGCTGAGACTTTAGCAGATGCCAGGTTAGAATTTCCCTTAACTGATTGTGGGGTAGTAGTGGGGTCTTCTCGTGGCTACCAAGCCGATTTAGAAGGACTGGCTAGGGACACTACAGACAGTTGTCTGGGATTATTCCCTGGTTTTCTGCATGGTCAACTAGCTGCTACGATCGCCGCTATAATTGGCTCTGAAGGTCCGGTATTGAGTCCTATGGCTGCTTGTGCGACCGGACTGTGGGCGATCGCTCAAGGATTTGAGTTAATTAAAACCCAACAATGTCAGCGCGTGATCGTTGGGGCACTCGAGGCTCCCATTACTCCCCTCAGTTTAATCGGATTTGCCAAAATGGGTGCTTTAGCCTCCCGGTCTGCTTACCCATTTTCTCGGCGGCGAGATGGTTTAGCCTTGGGAGAAGGCGCGGCGCTTTTGGTATTGGAGTCAGCAGAACTTGCCCATCGCCGCCATGGTAAGATTTATGGGAGTATTTTAGGCTTTGGTGTCACGGTGGATGCCTGCTATCATAATAAGCCTGATGGTGAGGGAAAAAGTGCGATCGCTGCTATTCAAAGAAGCCTTAATGACAGCCATCTTCATCCTACTGATATTGACTATATTCACGCCCACGGAACTGCTACCATTTTAAATGATAAACACGAAGCCTTTATTATTAATCAACTATTCCCCCATGGTGTAGCGGTGAGTTCCACCAAAGGCGCAACAGGTCACACTTTAGGCGCTTCTGGTGCTTTGGGGGTCGCCTTTTGTTTAAAGGCATTAGAACAGCAACTTTTACCGCCTTGTGTAGGGTTACAGGATTTAGAATTTCCCCTAGATGTAGTCACCACTCCCCGGTCAACGGTGGTCAATAATGTGCTGTGTTTAGGGTTTGGATTTGGGGGTCAAAATGTAGCGATCGCTTTAGGAAAAAATCAGCAACTAATCTAGGGATGATTCATGTACCAAACTGCCGGAATTTGATAGATATCAAGACCATGCCAATTTTAGATAGTTTAAATGGGATTCAATGGCAAAATCGACCTAAGTTAATTTCCTTGTTTTCTGGGTGTGGGGGAATGGATTTACCATTTCATCGGGCGGGTTTTCAAGTGGTTTGGGCGATTGATTGTAATGAGGCGGCTTGTCAGACTTTTAGGCGGAATATTTCGGAGAATATCGCCTGTGATAATATTCAAGAAATTGAGATCACTAAAGTTCCCCAAGCTGACTTAATTACCGGAGGTTTTCCCTGTCAAGATTTTTCGATGATTTGGAAGCGTCCCGGACTCACGGGAACCAGGGGAAATCTGTATACCTACTTTTTAGAGTTTATTCGTTACCATAAACCTAAAGCATTCATTGCGGAAAATGTCAAGGGTTTACTCAGTGCCAATAAATATAAGGCGATCGCTAAAATTATTGCGGATTTTGAAAACATAGAACCGGGTTATGTGGTCAAGCCAAAACTGTACAATTTCGCCGATTATGGAGTCCCCCAATATCGGCAAAGAGTCTTAATTGTGGGGGTAAGAATGGATACAGGCTTTAATTTTATTCATCCTTCCCCGGAATATGGAAGCGATCGCCTTTATCCCTATCTCACCGCCAAACAAGCCTTAAAAGATGTGGAAAAAGTGGCTGATAATAATGAACATCAAAGGATCCATTCTCGCACCGTCGAAATTATCAAGCGCATTAAACCAGGGGGAAATTATACAGATATTCCCCAAGATAGCGAATACTATGTCAAAGGAATGATTAGTCATGTATATCGACGACTCCACCCAGACCAACCCTCCACAACTATTATCGCTGGGGGTGGTGGGGGAACTTGGGGTTATCATTATCAAGAACCGCGATCGCTGACTAACCGGGAACGTGCGAGGTTGCAGACTTTCCCGGATGATTTTGTCTTTGAAGGGTCTGTAACCGAAGTTCGTCGTCAAATTGGAAACGCGGTTCCTCCTGATGGTATGGTAGCATTAGTCAAAGCATTAATCCCACTATTTAACAACTCATATAAACCCGTAGATTTATATCAATTCAATCAGGAATTACAGAAACTTTCCCTTAGCGATCGCCTCAAATTAGCCAATTCCGAATCAGCCATCAACTCCCCAAATAGTCTCAGTAGCTTAACCCTTTCACCTCCTCAGCCACAGCCACCCCCCAACCCACAGAACCAGGAAAAGGAGCCACTTTCCAGCCTTGATTAGTCAACCCAGGATGTACCCCTTTTATTCCGGGTATAATAATCGGAATATCAACCACCTCCAACATAGCCAAATCATTAGGACTATTCCCCAAACCAATAGTCGTAATACTTTCCCCCCTATTAACCTGTTGATATCGATTAACCAGCCATTGAACCGCGCCACCTTTTCCCGCCTGGTCTCCAATTAAATGAGAAAAGCGATCGCCAACCACCACATTAAACCCCAGGGCTTTCACGTGATCTGCTAACCTCTCCGGATCCACATGGTGAGGAGTAATAAAAGGCTCAGTAAACTCTCGATTTTTTGCCCGTTGTGCTTCCGGTTCCGACAAACCAGTTAACTGCATAATATCGGCAATATTCAAATCACCGAACCCCGTCAAATCTTCACCAATCGCCGCGCTCAAATCTCGCAAACCGTCGCGCACTTGTGCATAAACACATCCCCGTTGCCTGAAATAGTATTTTCCGGCAATTTTCATCTCCTCAGAAAACAGATAATCTTGATGTGGGGGAATAAAAATAGCACTGCCGTTTTCCACAATAAACGAATCCGTCAACCCGATTTCTGTTGATAATACCTCCACCTCCGCGCGAGTTTTGCTGCTGACCGGGATAATCGGGATCTGTTGTTGTTGGAGGTCTGCGATCGCCCTTATAGCCCCATCGTAGCCATAATCATCAGAATTTAGTAGAGTACCGTCTAAATCAGTAAAAATTAGCAACATAGCACAAGCCCAACACAGCCAAAGCAGTGATATAATGACAAAATTATCACCCTAGTAGTTAGTATATTTGGAATTGTTCATGTCAGTTTTGGCTGCGATCGCGGTTCTTGGAATCTTAATCGTCGTTCATGAGCTTGGCCACTTCATGGCGGCGCGACTTCAACATATCCACGTTAATCGATTCTCCATAGGCTTCGGTCCCGTTTTGTGGAAATATCAAGGCCCAGAAACTGAGTATGCACTGCGAGGCTTTCCCTTGGGGGGTTTTGTCGGCTTTCCCGATGAAGATCCCGATAGTGAAATCCCCAAAGATGACCCAAACCTGTTGAGCAATCGACCAATTTTAGATAGGGCGATCGTAATCAGTGCGGGTGTAATTGCTAACTTGATTTTTGCCTACTTGTTATTAGTGGTTCAGGTAGGAATGATTGGCGTTCCCGACTTTGACTATCAACCGGGTGTCCGAGTCCCCTCTGTAGCCAGTGATGTTAGTTCAGCGGCGGCGAAAGCTGGGATTGAGGATAATGATCTAATCATATCCGTGAATGGAGAGGAACTAGGAGCGGAGTCTAAGTCCATTACCCGCTTGATTGAGGTAATTCAGTCTAACCCTAACCAACCTCTAAAAATGGAAGTTCAACGGGGCGATCGCATTATCCCCGTAGAAGTGACTCCAGAACCAGGCTCCGATGGTAAGGGTCGTATTGGAGTACAACTAAGCCCTAACGGTCAAATTGTCCGTTATCAGGCTGATGGGATAATTGATGCGTTTGTCAAAGGTGCTGAGGAATTTCAGCGGATTTTTAACTTGACTTTGGCGGGGTTTTCCCAACTGATTAATAATTTTCGGGAAACCGCTCCCCAACTTTCCGGTCCCGTCGCTATTGTGGCGATCGGTGCTAATATAGCCCGTTCCGATGCGAGTAATTTATTCCAATTTGCTGCCCTAATTAGCATCAACCTCGCTATAATTAACATCCTCCCTCTCCCGGCTCTTGATGGCGGTCAGTTGGCGTTTCTGCTGATTGAAGCCCTACGGGGTAAACCTTTACCCGAACGGGTACAAGAAAGCGTCATGCAAACCGGATTGATGTTGTTGTTGGGGTTGGGTATTTTCCTGATTATTCGGGATACTGCCAATTTAACCGATCTCAGCTGGGTGCGATCGCTACTCCAATAGGATTGAGCCCAAAATGAGCAGCCACGAACACCATAAACTCCGACATCGCGCCCTAGAAGTTCTTGTGCGTCTCAAGCGTTTATATCCTGATGCCGCTTGTACTCTCAACTATGAGACACCTTTACAGCTATTGGTAGCCACTATCCTCTCAGCACAATGTACTGATGAACGGGTTAATCAGGTGACACCAGCTTTATTTAAGCGCTTTCCTGATGCTTTCTCTTTGGCGACCGCGGATTTGCAAGAACTGGAAACTTTGGTGCGATCGACTGGATTTTATCGCAATAAGGCTCGCCATATCAAAGAATCAAGCCGGATGATTGCTGAGAAATTCGGCGGGGAAGTTCCTAAACGCATGGAACAATTGCTCGAATTACCCGGAGTAGCCCGTAAAACCGCTAATGTGGTCATGGCTAATGCTTACGGGATTAATATGGGCGTGACTGTTGATACCCATGTGCGTCGTCTCAGTCAACGGCTGGGATTGACTCAGCATAAAGACCCCGTTCGCATTGAGCGGGATTTGATGCAGGTTCTACCTCAGCCAGATTGGGAAAATTGGTCAATCCGATTGATTTATCATGGGCGTGGGATCTGTACAGCCCGCAATCCGGCGTGTTACAATTGCAAATTGTCAGATTTATGCCCGTCAGCACAGATCGGCTAGTAGGATTATCTAAACTTGATTAGGAGGCGTTAACTCTAAAAATGGCTAAAAAAAGCATGATCGAGCGTGATAAAAAGCGCAAAGAATTGGTTGATAAATATTCCGACAAGCGCCAAGAACTGAAACAACAGTTTGACAGTGCTACTTCTCAGGTGGAAAAAATGACTATTCACCGCCAGATCCAGCAACTACCCCGCAACAGTTCTCGCACCCGTCTGCGGAATCGATGCTGGGTAACAGGACGGCCTAGGGGATATTACCGCGATTTTGGCTTGTGCCGCAACCAACTGCGAGAAATGGCTCACAAGGGACTTTTACCCGGTGTGGTTAAGTCTAGCTGGTAGGATCGGTGTCGATGGGGAGTTGGGATAATTCCCCGATTCCCGATCAACACTTGACTACTGACCGCAGCAACGCTCGTACCCTAGACTCTGTAATAGTAAATCGCTGACGGCATTGGCGATCGCAAACTCACCAAAAAAGGTTTTGGAAAAGTCGAATGATTCCATCTCCGTCACAATGGCGATCACTAAGCAGCCTAGGTCGTTTTCCCCCTCTATGCGCTGGCGCACGAAAATCTGTGAGGCGCGTTCCGCTATCTCGGCGTTCACCGCTTCCGGTATAAATTCGCGATCGAGCCAGTCATGTAACGTCTTTTTCAGCCACTCCCCTTCCTGTAGGGGATTTTCAACAGGGGGTAGGGTAATCGGTTTGGGCGGTTCAGCCATAATCATATTATCTCTAGTGTGTTTGCTTCAGTTAGTTTTGAATGACAGTCACAACTGGTGACTCTAAGGTTTTTTCTGTCCCAGTGTGATCATCTCGGTCCAGTTGCTCTATTCTAGCTTGGATCAATGCTACTAGGTGAACTCTCACCATTTCCGCAAATATGCGGTTAATCGATGATTCTACCTGGTTAGCCTCGATTTTGCAGCAAACTTGATAGGTTTTATACTTCTTGACTTTATAGGTCTTCGTTTTGGGGTCTAAAACTTTATTGGTGGTGGTGCGACTCTGAATTGATACTGATGGCTTGGGGCGACGATACCAAAATAGACGATAGGACCGAGTATTTTCATTACTCTGAAACCGTAAAATTGTGTCCGTTGAACCCCACATTCTCACAGTGTAAGTATTATCAACTTTGTGGATCCGTAAATATCCCCAATCTTTTTCGGTTTGATTTAACAGTTGACTTAAAGTATTCTCCAGCATCGGATAAGAAAGATTGTTAACCATATTATTGAATCAATAAAAGCTGATTTTAGACTAACTTACCATTCTATCACATTTCGGCGAATATGCAATATGATATATCAGCAATTATTGAAGGATATGCTCAAGGCTATTTCTTAATGGCAAATGATGGGGAAGACTCCCTAGGATGGTACAGCAGCCACCAACGAGCCTTGATTCCCCTAGATGAACGTTTCCGCTATCCGCGATCGCTTCAACGATTCCTTAATCAAAATCGCTTTCAAGTCGCTATTAATCGCGATTTTGAAGCGGTGGTTCAAGGCTGCGCTGACCGCGAAAATACTTGGATTTCGGCGGAATTAAAGAGCATTTATCAAGTGTTAAATAGACAGGGATGGGCTCATAGTTTCGAGACCTGGGAAGGCGATCGCCTCGCTGGGGGGATTTTGGGAATTGCGATCGGCGGCGCTTTTATCGGCGAGTCTATGTTCTTTAATATTCCTAATGGCTCAAAAGTCGCAATGGTCAAGCTCGTTGAACACCTGCGACAACGGAATTTTCTCCTATTTGATGCTCAAATGAATAACCCCCATTTAGAACGTTTTGGGGCTTTTATTATCAGTAAAAATCAATATAATCAGTTATTGTCACAAGCCCTGAGAAGAAGGTGTTTTTTTTCCGAAAATTCACCCCGGACTTTTAATGACAGCCAGTAGCTTCAGAATCAGCAAATTAGGGATGATGACCGGAGCATTGAACTGATCCGCATCAATGGCTGAAAACCTCACAGATGGCTCAACCAGCCCTCATCCCATCAATTATTAATAAGCTCCCCCACCTCCTCCTGAATTAGGAGTATCATTAACAGGAGGATCTTGGGCTTGACAGGCGGAAGCATTAAAGGGATTATTGCAGGCTGCTACAACTCCGTCACTTATGGATGAGTCTCTCGCCTCAGCGACAGTGGTTATGCTGAACGTAGACCCGACGACTAAAACTAAGACAGTTGTAAATTTGAGTAAGCATCTCATAATGGAACATAACCTCTGTGAACTCAATCGCCTGATTCTCGGCTCATAGATTCCCTTTACTGTCTACTTTTTATTATATCAGTGATTTTACGGATGTATTTTTCTCGGAAGGGCTACTGAGCCAACACACAATCTCTAAAGTGGTATCCTGCCACGGATCTAGCTTTTGTAAAGAATTGTTAAGTTTTTAGATATAGACCCTCACCATTTAATATACAGCACTAAGTATTTTTAGACAAGTCACGCTTCTGTAATATTTGGAGGTACAGGGGGGGTCAACTCATAGGAGTTCTGATGTCGGCTTTTGGCGCGATACATAGCCGCATCAGCTTTTTGGATTAAAGTTTCATAATCTTTGCTGTCCAGGGGATAGAGGCTAATTCCGATACTGATACTGATGTCGATAATATGGCCATCGAGTTCTGACTCTTGAGTTACCTGGTCTAGTATTTTTTCCGCGACCCTGACCGCATCAGCATGGCTAGGAATTCCTGGTAGGATAACAGTAAATTCGTCACCCCCAAGGCGACTCACAGTGTCACTAGCGCGTAAACAGCCTCGCAAACGTTCGGCGACCAGTTTCAGCACTAAATCCCCCACATGGTGTCCGTATTGGTCGTTAATAGGTTTAAAATTGTTAAGGTCGAGGAAAAATAGCCCGACGAACTTTTGATTAGTATCAGCCCAGGTTAAGGCTTGGGTGAGGCGTTCTTCAAATAGTTGGCGGTTGGGTAAACCTGTGAGGGGGTCATGGTCAGCCCTTTGCTGAAGTTCAGCGTTATATTTTTCCAACTTTTCGGCTAGTTGTCGGAGGGTTTCTTCAGATTTTTTCCGTTCGGTAATATCGCGAATTATCCCAACTAAAAATAGATTACCTGCTGCGTCTTGATGAAGCGATCGCTTAGTCGCAATCCAGTGATTAACGCCACTAGCATCAGTTAATTTTTCCTCATTTTCCTGTTCCCAGTTAGTCTGAAAAGCCAGTTCATCCTGTTCATAAAAAATATCAGCTTCCCTCTTCGGGAATAAATCATGGTCACTTTTATTTAAAATAATCTCCACCGGGAATCCGACCAATCGCGAATAGGCTTGATTAACCACCATTTTTTTATGGTCTTTAGTTTTGACATAAATAGGGTCAGGAATAGTGTTAATAATGCTATTAAGGAAATCGGTTGAGCGTTTAAATTCTTCTTGAATATGTGCTAAGTAAGTGGTGACTACAATACCAGAAGCCCCCAGGGTAATTAAAGGTGGTACAACGGGAATCCAACAGCCCATTAAAAGCACTAGATAAGCGCCTGTAAAGATACCGCCGCCAAGGAAAATAATCATCAATGTGGAACGATAAGGCGATCGCAGTTTCCAGGACAAACTAGCACCGACCCAGGACCAGAAGATAATCCATAGGCATTCTACAGGTTCTGACCAACTAGAAATTAACGGACGTTCTTCTAGGATTGTAGTTAAAATCTGGCTAAGAAAATTAGCATGAAGTTCTACACCATAAATCCAACGAGGTTCTTCAAATAGACTGCTACTGTAGGGGGTTAAGTGAAAATCTTTGACACTAAAAGCCGTAGACCCAATCATGACAATGCGATTTTGAAATAGAGAGGGTGGGATATTTCCATTCAAGACATCTCTGAGGGAAACGGTTTTAAAACCTACGGCGGGATTGCGAAAATTAGCTAATACTTGATAACCAGCATTATCAGCGCGGACATAAGGCCCATCATTGGGTTGAAATCTCGGAAAAACCACCCCATTAAATTGCACTTCATAATTATCAGTTAAGGTAGAAAAAATGCCATGATATTCCAGTTCTATCAAAGCCAACTGAAGCGCAAAACTCCGTCGAGTCTGACCATCATCACTACCAGCATATAATAAATTGCGACGGATGCGACCATCGGAGTCAATGACAAAGTTATTAAATCCGATCATATTTCTTTCCGCCAAAGCCGGGGGAGGTGGAACGGCGGCGACTTTAAGAGTTTCCAGCAGTTCAATACCAATTAAATTGGGAATATTTGTTAAGGCTTGGTTTAACTCAGCGTGACCGGGTTCCATGGGTATACCCCGATATAAATCTAAACCGATCGCCCTAGGTTTTGCGTCATTAATAATGTCTAGTAAATCAGCTAAAATGGCATCAGAAACGGGGAACCCATACTCTCTTAAATCCTGTTCATCAATACCAATAATCACAATCCGGTCTTCTGGAGATTCCGGGAGACGAGCGCGGACTAACACATCAAAAACAGCTAATTCGGAGGTTTGTAGAAGTCCTAAAAACCTGACTATAAGCACAGCCGCCGCCACTCCAGAAGAGGTAATCCAGATGTGCTTACGTTCCAAAAACCATAATTTTAGGGAAGTTAAAGCCTGCTGAGGATACTGAGCAAATCCCTGTAAGATTCTGAACATCCGATCGCTTATCCCTACAAATGTGATGGAACTCAGACCCACCCTGATTATAGACAGTTAAAATTATGGTGAGAGCGATCGCTCAACCTCAGAACCTGTGAAAGTTAATCAAAGGAAGAATTAGCAAAATCCTGTCTGTCGTGATAATCAGACAACTCCGCCAGTTTTTGTAAAGATAACCGTCCCTGGTAGAATTTCTGGTTAATTTCCCAAGTCGGATAAGCATTAATTCCAGCTTGTTGACACAGTTGTGGTCGCGCGTTAGGACCTTGTGGATCGCACTCTACATAATCCAGTATAGCAAAAGCCTGACGGCCAAAAAGCTGCTTTTGTTCGTAGCAATGGGGACACCAATAAGCACCAAAAGTTTTAGCGCCAATCTGTTTAAGATGGGTAGCGAGGGATATTTCGGCTGCGCCTGAATTAGTAGTAATCTGACGGCTGACGAGGGTAGGTGGCTGAGTGGCTGAGGTAGGTTGTCCACCATAAACCCCCAGGACAGTGACCAAAGCCACCATAGTCACAGCCACCCCAACTAAAAGCTGTTGTCCAAAATCATCCCAAAATCGCCCCACCATAGTCAGGAGAAAGAGACTAATGGAGAAAATGGCGGAAGCCACACAGTAGGGACAAAAGGCTTGCAGTTCAAAGGCCAGCAGATACATCAAAAAGCCACTGATAACGGCCATAGCGGTAGCCAAACTAAACATAATCCACCAGGTAGCGGATTCTAATTTAGTCCGTAGTTTTTTTTGAGTGGAGGGATTGACCAGCCAGGGGGTAGCGGCTAGACTTGCCATAGTGAAATAGGCTAAAAACCCAAATAGGCTAATGGGTATCCCCGCCACGGTGGCTAATGGACTATCGAGAACTTCATGACATCCTTGGGTAGGACAGACAGCCACTCCCCCCAAGAGTTTAACCGCAGTTAAATAGGCAGTTTCGATCGCCCCACAAATAGCGATGGTGAGAATAATTAGACGAGAGTGGCGATAAATCCAGGGAGTAGAAGGACTGCTAACCATAGGAAATGTTTTCAGTTTCTGATTAGGGTTTCAGTTTACTAGGTAGTTCCGACTGTGGTTTAAGTGTCCAGGGGTCTGTTGTTCCTGGTTGTAAACCACGTTGCATAGCCTCGACAAACTGACTAACGCGACTGGGATCAATAGGTTGACTAATGCGGCCATGTCGTTTAAGGGAACTGGCAACAATCACGCCATCAGCAGCTTTAATGAGGGTAGAAATATTTTCATAATCAGCCCCACTGCCGATAAATACGGGAGTATCACCCGCTGCAGTCCGCGCTAGTTCCAGGTCTTCCAGACTAGGGGGACTACCAGTAGACCAGCCTGATAGAATAATTCCATCAGCTAAGGCTCGTTCTGTGGTTTCCTTAACTGCTGTTGTCAGATTAGGAGAACCCAGAGGTCGGCCATGTTTGACTAGGACATCTGCCAAGATTTTAACATCGCTTCCTAATTCTCGACGATAGCGCAGGAGTCGGTGAGCATTGCCTTCAATTATTCCCTGGTCGGTAGCCATCACGCCGTTTAAGACGTTTACACGAATGAATTGGGCTCCTACACAGGATGCGATCGCCAAAGCGCTTTCACCGTCATTTCGCAAGACATTGACTCCCACGGGGACTGTAACTAGATTCATCAGCCGTTGGATAATCATGGTCATGGCGCTGACCACCGCTGGATCTACCTTATCTTTAGCAAAGGGAGAATCAAAAAAGTTCTCGACAATTATACCATGTACACCCCCGGAGGCGAGGGCAGTTGCTTCTTGTTCAGCGCGATCGATTACTGCTTTGATATCCCCACCCCATCGAGGGGAGGTGGGAAGCGGCAGCAGATGCACTACTCCAATGATGGGATTTTCAGTGTTAAAAATTTGATTTAAGTCCACAGATTTACCTTAAACCGCCAAAATGTGATCAGCCCCTTACCGGCTGAAACTTTTAGCATACAACTGCTACGGTGTTTTTGACACTCCCGCCGTTCAATCAAAGATGATAAGCGGGGATTCTTGCTTATTTCAGATTGCCTGTTAACTAGATTACAATAATTCTCTGGCCATACCCCTTAGACCGACTCCACAAGCATTTTCAACTGGGTTTCTTCTCCCAGCTACTTTCTGCCCCAACCCTAGTATCTAGGCGGTACTTTTTCCTCAAAAGACTGCTGCGGTGCGTCAGCAATATCGGAGTCATGGTGGCATTACCTAAGCTATTCGGTCGCGTACCCATCTGGGTCAGCAAGATCGGAGTTATGGTCGCGTTACCTAAGCTATTAGGTCTGACGCTAGGATTTTCGAGTCAACAACCCTATCCTATACTTCTGCTATTTAACTTTCGAGGCACTGAGTTGTTTTTTTACAGCCCACATTACTGGTTACTCCTAGAATAAGCGTAGCACTTCAAAAACTACCATGGCAAGAGACAAAATTTCACGAGGAAGCCTATTAAAATAATGAGTGGGAAAGGTGGGCATCATAATCTGATAGTTTGATTTCTATATATGACTGTATCTGACTTCATTCTTGTTGATACTTTACAAGAGTTGCCATATTCTTGTAATACTAAAAGAATTGACTAAGTAAATTATGCACGCGGGGACTAATTTGAGGCTGAGATGGTCAAAATTCTGCTGATAGTTATAGTTGGGGTTCTGGGAGCGATCGCTCTTTTGGAACTAGGGTTACGGGTTTTTTTTGGTTTTGGCAATCCTTTGATTTATGTATCTGATGAGGAGATCGGCTATTTATTGGCTGGTGATCAGAGTACCAGACGATTTGGCAACCGGATTGAGATTAATCAATATTCTATGCGTTCTCATGCGATCGCCCCTACACCAGAAGATAATACCCGCCGGATCATGTTGTTAGGAGATTCTATTGCTAATGGGGGATGGTGGACTGATCAGGATGACACCATTTCTGCCATGATCACACAACAGCTTCAATCCCAACTACCAGTCAAACAGGTGGAGGTTCTCAATGTTTCTGCTAATTCCTGGGGACCCCCGAATCAATTGGCTTATGTTCAGAAGTTCGGTTTATTTGGTTCTCAGATCTTAGTTTTGCTACTCAATACCGATGATTTGTTTGCTAGAATCCCTAATCCTCACATTGTCGGACGCGATCGCAACTATCCAGACCAAAAACCTCCTTTAGCCTTGGTGGAACTGTTTAACCGCTATTTAGGACGCGATCAGCCTATCCCTCCACCTTCTCGCCCACGTCCCCAGGATGTGGTGGCTTATAACCTAGATATGATTAGAGAGCTAAATGCGATCGCTCTTCAACAGGGGGCTCAATTCCTACTGGTGATGACTCCCCTACTACGAGAAATCGGTGAGCCAGGACCAAAGGACTACGAACTTAAAGCACGCTCACGTCTGCAATCGCTTACCCAACAGGAAAATATTAAATTTATCGATTTCCTTACACCCTTCAACCGCCACCCCGACCCCCCGAGTCTCTACCGTGACCACATCCATCTCAGTCCCCAAGGTAATCAACTCGTAAATGAATTATTACTTGAGCAACTTAATTGATAGTTAAGAGTGCGATCGCCGCTGTTCGTCGATGGGGGTTGCTCTCAGGTTTCTCCATCATCCTCATTTGAGCGGACGATACGTCGGACTCCGACGCTCGCGATACGTGGCACTCCGACGCTCGCGAACGCTTGTTTCCAGAAACCCGGTTTGTCAAAAAAAACGGGGTTTGTTAATTTCCTTTGGCTTGCTGTTGATGGTTAATTGCATGGTTGATTATCTTTGGGTAAAGTTTGTCAAGTACGGATAACCGAACGCTTTATTCCGGGAAACCGATATAAGTGTCAGGTGGGAGTGGGGAAGTGGAGGTGGTTGCGATCGGGTTAGATAGTTGATTATAATTATGGGAGCCGGGATTGTTGGGTTAATATGAACTATTCCTCTGCATTAGCTGTAATTCAAGAAAAATACCCCCATGTGGCAGTGATTGAGGTGTGGGCAAATGTCCTGTTTTTACGAATGAGTAAGGGGCGTTGTGTTTTCTACCCGAAAAAGGGGACGATTTGGGCGCACCTGGAAACGGGAACTTGGGTATTAGCCGCAGATAATCAAGTGGCGGCGAGAAAGTTATATAAACAAATGGCAATTAAACTGCATCCTGATAAGCAGTCGGGGAGTCATGAGAAGTTTATTAAGCTGACCAATGGGTACGAAAATTATGAAGCAATTAGAATTAGATTTGGGGCTGAATTTGACGACGACTACCCCGAAGACCCCAAATACTCCAAATACCACTACTACACCGCCAGACAAAACCACGAGTGGTTCAGAGAAACCTACAGCAGTTATCAAGCCTGGGTCAAAAGACGCAAGGAACAAGACGAGTACGCCAGACGACAAGTCGAAGAACTCGGCGTGCCTTTTTGATGAAACCAGTCGCCGGGTGTTGGCTATAAGACCTCGGTTTGAGAAGGATTATCAAAAGGATTTGACGTTTTATCTGGCTAAGGCTTGCGAATATTTGCCCTGGCGTTTTTATGTGGAGTTCGAGGTGAATTGTCGGGGAAAGCAGCGTTTTATTGACCTGGTGTTGAAAACCCCAAGCCCTCAACATATTTTGATGGAGTTGAAAAAAGGGACGATAACTATTGATATTATTAATGAGGTTTTGGAGAGGGACTATTTGGAGGGGTATAAGCAACGCACGAAGAATGGTAAATATCCGATACTTTATATTATTGGGAATGATTTTTCCTCGGCAACTGAAGAATATGGTAAGTTTGTGAACCGACAGTTGAGGTTACAGTTTAAAAGATGTAAGTATCAGCCTCAAGTTATGGTGAGGAATTATGCACAATTAATGGGTTTTTTGGACTCTCGGTTAACTCAAACTGATATCGGTGGTTTTGAGTTAGAGCGGGTGAGGCGGGATGTTCCTTTGTTGTATGAGTTGCCCAGGGCGGACTGATTACCACAAAAGGTGATATTTGTCAAGAACAAATAAGCGATCGCTTTATTCCGGCAAACCGAATCTGCGGCGATACGTGGCACTCCGACGCGGGCGATACGTGGCACTCCGACTGCGCGATCGCTTGTTTCGGGAAACGGGGTTTTTCAAAAAACCGGGGCGGGTTTATATAGCTGCTGGTGAAGAAGAATATAGGCTGTTGAACCCGCCCCTACAGGGGTATGTGACCCTTGGGTGGTTGGGAAAGGCGATCGCTTGTTTCGGGAAACGGGGTTTTTCAAAAAACCGGGGCGGGTTTATATAGCTGCTGGTGAAGAAGAATATAGGCTGTTGAACCCGCCCCTACAGGGGTATGTGACCCTTGGGTGGTTGGGAAAGGCGATCGCTTGTTTCGGGAAACGGGGTTTTTCAAAAAACCGGGGCGGGTTTATATAGCTGCTGGTGAAGAAGAATATAGGCTGTTGAACCCGCCCCTACAGGGGTATGTGACCCTTGGGTGGTTGGGAAAGGCGATCGCTTGTTTCGGGAAACGGGGTTTTTCAAAAAACCGGGGCGGGTTTATATAGCTGCTGGTGAAGAAGAATATAGGCTGTTGAACCCGCCCCTACAGGGGTATGTGACCCTTGGGTGGTTGGGAAAGGCGATCGCTTGTTTCGGGAAACGGGGTTTTTCAAAAAACCGGGTTTCTTAAGGTCGCACTCCGACTGCGGATACGTCGCATTCGGAACCAAAAATTTATAATTACACGGTGATTTTTGAAAAAGAATCAGAGGGGGGTTATCATGCTTTTTGTCCGGTTTTGAAAGGCTGTCAGAGTCAGGGAGATAATTTTGAGGAAGCCTTGGTAAATATCACCGAAGCAATGGAATTATATATTGATAGTTTGCTTGAGGATAAAGAACCGATACCTGAAGAGAATCTGATCATCAAGCCTGTCCAGATCCCCCGATGAGTAATTTTCCGACAGTTAAGGCGAAAGATTTTATCCGAGTCATCAGCAAATTGGGTTATCAATTACACCGACAGAAAGGAAGTCATGGGATTTATAAATTGAGGGGTCGATGAAGGTTGTTGTCAATGCGAGGCGATTAATTGCTTTGATTAAGTGTTGTTGAAAACATCCCAATCAATTCCCAGTTGTCGCAGTGCGGACCGTAGAGTTCCAATTTTGAGATCGCGACTTCCCCAATCCGGTAACACCGAAGCTTGCTCTGTGTTGGGATTCAACCACTTTCGGTGAGAGCCACCCCCGCGCCGAGGCAATTCTTGACAACCCAATGCTTTCAGTTTTCGGGCCACTTCGCGATACTTCATGAACTCACGACTAAAGTTTCTAGCCACACAGAATGATCGGCATCGGCAACACATAAATTTGGGGGTAAAGTTCGACCCAAATCCTCATAAATCTCGACCACGGCAGCCAGGGCATCCTGAACGTTGGCGAGGGCTTCCTCGGCGGTGTCGCCCTCGGTCAGAAGTTCTGGCAAGAGTGGGGACGTAACAGTAAATCCCCCTCCGGGTTGGGGGGAGAGCAGCAAAGGAACTTTATAAAGCATTGTTTGGAGATTCTCCTTTTGGGTTGAGTCGTCTCGAATATTTTCCAGTTTTTATAACGCCTAATTTTAGCACTTGTAGCTTTTTTTGGCCAATGCTTTGAAGTGAGTGGCGATCGGGGCAAACGAGATACGTGCGATCGCTCTTCGTGTAGCACAGGCATCTTGCCTGTAGTGGACCGACACGGCTAAAAATGTGCTTTCGCGTAGTGGACCGTTTCGGCTAATTTGCTGCTTTAGTATGCTCCACAAACAGTGACGCTCAAAAACTATCAGGCGATCGCCGAAAACGGACAGCAAGAAACAGGCGATCGCGTCAAAAGGACGACACCAAACGGGCGATCGCCGAAAACGGACAGCACAAAACAGGCGATCGCGTCAAAAGGACGACACCAAACGGGCGATCGCCGAAAACGGACAGCAAGAAACAGGCGATCGCGTCAAAGGGACAACACCAAACGGGCGATCGCTCCCAACTAACTCTCAGAAAGTGTGGGGGAATTCTGGAGGTCAAGCCATTTCAAAAACCGGATAAAGATGTTTTAATTTGAGGCGGGCATCGCCGGTGGCAAATTTCCAGATTACCCGAGATGCGGTCTGATTTCGCTCTTTTTGCCAGGCTTCTATCTCCCGGTGCAGCGCTTCTTTGGTGGCGATCCTTCGGGCCAAACATTGCTTGGATCAAATACTCAGTTCAATTTCGGCGACATTTAACCAACTGCCATTCCGGGGTGTATGATAAATTTCCAGCCGCCGGGCCAAACGATGGGCTTCGGGAGCCGGAAAAGCCTCATAAAGTGAGGCGATGTTATGGGTATTCAGATTGTCACACACCAGCTTGACTTTTCGAGCATGAGGATAGTCTTCATCTAAAAGTTGACGCACTTCCTCAGCCCAATCTACCCTCGTCCGAGAGTCTCGGTTGCTGACCCGTCGCCAGCCCCGATTGGGATCGAAAAACATGAACAAAGCTTGCACCCCTTCACGGGTATAGTGATAGTCCTCTTTTTTGTCATGTCCGGGTTTCATGGCGACCGCCTCATAGAGATGTCCTCGGAGTTGGATTGAGGCTTCATCCATATTGATTAAAGGCTCCTCTTCACTGTGGACGCTACTGTAGAGGTCGAGAACGACTTCCATTTGAGCCACAAATCTGGCTAAATCTCGTTCGGGAATACAGAATCGTTGGGTTTTCCAAGGTCGCAATTGGTTTTTTTTAGAGTCCGCCACACGGTCGTACAGGAAATTTCGGTGACAATTTGCCGTTTTTTGAGTTCGGATGTTAACAGTCTGAGCGTCCACCGAGCTCTCCCAGATGGGGGGTCCGAACAACACAGGGCAATAATTTGAGCCTCGGTGGCTCCATCCACTTTGGGTGGAGTCGGTGGAGTTTTTCTCGGTTGCCGATTGAGATCCACTTGTTCCCCTTTTTGAAGGAATCTTTGGCGAATGCGCCCCACTGTATTCTGATGGACTTGTAAAGCTTCTGCTATTTGTTGGTCTGTCCATTTTCTCGGAGCCATTTCTCCTTCATCAGACATCAGCAAAATACGAGCGTGTAGGATTTTTTTGGCGGGTGCATGACCATTTCGACTGATTTGTTCCAGATTTTCTCTCTGTTCGACCGTTAGATAGACTTGATCTCGCCGACCTCTTCCCATAATTGCAGTCCTCCGTCCTCGGTATCTATTACCCTATTTTAGCCGAAACAGTCCAGTAGGGTGGGTTAGGCGGCTGAAACCCATGCTGTGAAAGCCATATATCAATCCGCCGTAACCCACCGTTTAAGGTGTGTCGGTCCAGTCCAGTAGGGTGGGTTAGGCGGCTGAAACCCATGCTGTGAAAGCCATATATCAATCCGCCGTAACCCACCGTTTAAGGTGTGTCGGTCCAGTAGAATCGAGAGCGTCGCTCCCATCCTGTCAACCCCCAGCGCTCATGGCTCCATCGGAATTGCTGACGACACCCGTTGTGGCGATCGCATTCCCGTACCCCGACACGACGCGGAAGGTGTTTGATGTGATGCGGCTGGTGCAGCGGTCCCCACAGAAGCGCGATCGCTCTACCCACAGACTAGGCGATCGCTCGTTTTCCGGGCATCTTGCCTGTATAATTGGCAGGGTCGCAATCCTGGGCGGAAGGGGAGTTATACGGATTGAGGACTGGGGCGATCGCCACTTCTGCTAATATACCCGCTTATGGGGGGAGTAAGGGGGGATGTCGGCTGGGAGTCGGCGGTTGGCGATCGCTTTGAGGGGTGATATAATTCGGGTTGATGCCTCAATAAATTCTTTCACCGCAGGGGCAGGTGGCAAGGTGCGATCGCATTACATCACAGCCGGCCTACCACTACCCTAGCAGGATTACTGAAATCCAGGGAAATGGGGATGGCGATCGCTTTTTGAAAACCATCCACCGCCTCTTCTAGTTACCGCTCGGCAGCAGTTGATTACCCCTCACTAAATCCCTGACTCCCCAGAATCAAGTCTATATAGACGGGTTGGATTCACCCAGGGATTATACCATCATCAGGATATTCTGGCGAAGGATTTTAATCAACCCACAATCAACTACACTTGTCAAGTACGGATAACCGAATGCTTTATTCCGGCAAACCGAATGCCGCTCGCTCTAGGTAATGCGATCGCCCGAGTTGTGGGGATATCTAAATTCAAATGAGGGTGACTTACAATGTATTGATAATGTCAGTTTTAGCAACTCCTTTGTGTCGGGAAATTGCTCGTAAAATACTATTGAGAGTTCCCAGTCGCAAAGGGTTATGATTGGGAATGCTAATCCTTTGATGGTGGGGCAACTCCGTTTCTAAAATAATGTGGCTCCCCTGTTAGTGAACCACCTCATAATCCCATTGGCGACAGAGAATGTCTGCCCTTCGGAGTCCCTTTAATATCTCTGGGGATTTTCATCGATAATTTGGATCGATCTACTTACTGGATGACTAAGATTTCTTCTTTGACTAGATGTAGCTTGACATTGGGACAGCTAGGTTGGTCGAAATAATAGCCTTTGACGGCTTCATTGACATGGACTCGCAACGCTTCCCAATCATCACCCTGAGTGAAGATATCCTCGGTCAAACATTCGGCTACAAATCCGCCATCTTCTTCCTGATACACTTCAAAAATGATGACTGAATTCATTTTTATCATCCTCGTTCATGGGTGACATCAATCCTAAAAAATGGTCGCTATTTTCATTCAAACTTTGACCCATAAGGAGCCTGTTCGGTTCCGATCATACCACAAGCTGATCGTTAAAGTGTGCGACGATCGCATTCCGATCGCTCCCATCCCGTCAACCCCCAGCGCTCATGACCCCATCGGAATTGCTGACGACACCCGTTGTTGCGATCGTATGCCAATTGTTTGCTATTCTTCTGCCAGTTTTAAAAAATGTTGATAGAGTTTGCTCTCTATCCGAAACTTCGCATCTTCGATCAATTGATCGATTAAAGGCTGTACGGCGGGAATCGCCCCTTGATGTTTGGCTTGTAGTAAAACACCCAGCAATCCGGTTACTTTTAATTGATAATCAGTTGCCAGCGCTCTGCCTCTCCGTTCATCCATGAGGAGTAGATCGGATCTCAATTCGAGAGCCAGTACGATCGCTTCCGCTTCTCCGAGATGAATGTGCCGTTGGGCCGCCAAAATTTCGTCAACTTGTCGGGTATTTTGGACGGGTCGAGTTACAATCCAGGGCAATGTTTGGACTTCGAGAGTGCCGGGAACGGGTTCGTCAGTTCCGGCTGGGGTCAATTCATTATAAACGGCCACGGGAATGGTGATTGTTCCATAAAGTAAATGTAGCAGATCTAGTTTTTCTATGGCTGCGAGATTGGTAATTGGGGAAGTGTCGCTGACAACAATCATAGGAGTCCCAGTGTTTTTAGGGTTTGTACATCTTGATTGAGTTCCTCAACGTCATAATTCAGACATAAATCTCTTTTGGCGAGTTCGTGCTGAAATTCTAAAACAGTTAAACCCAACCAAGCCCGCACTTGTCCGCTGCTAATTTTGTTTTTTTTGTACAGGATTAATGCCAAATCGATCTTTAATTCATCTTCGCTGACTTCGGCGGCTTTTAAAATCTCTTCGGGAATGAAAATACTCATAGACTCTCCCTTATTTCTTTGCTTTAGATTATACCACGACAGTTTCTAGAACGCCGGGGATTAGGCAGGGTTGAAAACCCACGCCCCAGTCAATTTCCAAAAGTGTGCGACGATCGCGTTCCGATCGCTCTTCGTGTAGCACGGGCATCTTGCCTGTATAATCGGGGGTGCGATCGCGCGACGCGCACGCTACGCGATCGCTGGTAGTGGACCGACACGGCTAAAAATGTGCTTTCGTGTAGCTTTTGTGTAGGGTGGGTTAGGCGGCTGAAACCCAGGCTGTGATGGCAATCTAGCAATCCGCCGCAACCCACCGTTTAAGGTGTGTCGGTCCAGTAGTAGTGTGAAACGATCGGTCAAAATCTTTCGGCTCAGAGCCCCCAGAATTGGGGGTTTGGGGGCGAGAAGATTTTCGGCTCATAGTATTGAATCGGGTTCGGTGAAATGAGCATTTTTGTTGAATTTCCAGAACAGTTGTTGGTGGCTTGTCGGGAAGAACCCGAAGGGTTTAAGCGACGGGTGATGATTTTGACTTTGGGTCAACTCTATGAAGAGGGTAAAATTTCTTCGGGGGTGGCGGCGGAGGTTTTGGGATGCAGCCGTTTGGAGTTTTATCGTTTGATTGGCGAACGGGGATTTGCCGCGATCGACTACACCGAAGCTGAGTTTGAAGAGGAGGCGAAAACCAGTCGAGAATTGGCCGATAAATTGAGGGATCGATGAAGGTTGTTGTCAATGCGACGCCATTAATTGCTTTGAGTCTCATCGATCGCTGGCAACTGTTACCCCGGTTATTTGATGAGATTTTGATCCCGCCCACGCGATCGAACGGTTGAAAATTAACCAGTAATTAAACGGTCTTTTAGTTCTTCATACTGAGGAAAAACAGAATCTAGACTGACCAATGAAGCCTCATGTATGAGGGCGGTTGCAATGATAATCCGGTCGGCTGGATCGCGATGATGCTCCGGTAGTTGAGACGCTTTGATCGCAATGGGGCGATCGACGGGTAACACCTGAATGTCTCCTTCCAGGGCGATCGCCACCCATTCATCAAGAGAAAGATCGAGCTGGACGCGCTGTCGCTTAACCAGTTGCCCGAGTTCCCAGCAGGAAATTGCACTGATGGCAATGCTGTCCGCCGTTTCTATCTCTTCGATCAGGTTTTCAGCCAGGGCAAAACGACTGGACTGGGGGTTGTGCCAGCGTATCCAAATGTGAGTATCAAGTAATAGCATGGCTCAGGAGGATTCCCAATCAGAGTCCGGGGTGGTGGGTGCGATGAGATCGTCAAATAGGTGAACTGTACCCGCCAGTTTTTCAGAAGGTCGGCGACGCGGTGGAGTTGTCACCGATTCCTGGGAGCTGATGGGGAGAACGATCACTTCATATTGTTGGTCGCCTGTCAGTGACGGAGGGAGATCGATAATCAGTTGCCGATTGACGGGTTGGGTGATGATTCGCAGAGCTTCCATTACGGCTTTCAACTCAGTTTGAATGGGTTTAAATTTTAGCACTTAATTGTCCCGACTGTTTGTTATCAACTCCGAAAAGTTGGCAGAAACCAGATACGATGCGATGGGTGCTTCGCACAGGCTGCGCGATCGCTCCCATCCTGTCAACCCCCAGCGCTCATGGCCCCATCGGAATTGCTGACGACACCTGTTGTTGCGATCGCATTCCGGCGCCTGGATATGACACGGAGGGTGTTTGACGTGATGCGGGGGGTGAAGCTGTCCCAACAGAAGCGCGATCACACCGGATATTGACTCCTGTAACTCAGTCGGCGCTCTATTACATATTTTTAAAAAATTGTCAAGTGCGAATAACCGAACACTTTATTCCGGCAAACCGAACGGCAATTCGTGCCACACTCACGCTCATCGTGTAGCACGGGCATCTTGCCTGTATAATCGAGAGCGTCGCACCCATCCCGTCAACCCCCAGCGCTCATGGCTCCATCGGAATCGCTGACGACACCCGTTGTTGCGATCGCATTCCGGCGCCCGGATATGACGCGGAAGGTGTTTGATGTGATGCGGCGGGTGAAGCCGTCCCAACAGAAGCGCGATCGCACTACGCACACGCTACGCGATCGCCGCCCTCCGTATTCGAGCTAAACTTCCCAATCTTCTATTCTCAACTCCGAGACCCGCTCAAATTCTCTTGTATTATGAGTGACCAATATTAAATGATTGACAATGGCGATCGCCGCAATCAGCAAATCATAAGGGCCGATTGGCGTTCCCAAACTTGCCAAGTTGTTTCTGATTTCTCCCGCCTTTTTTGCGGCTCTATCATCCAAAGGTAAGGAGACAAAAAAATCTAAAAATTCTTGTTGCCTTGCCAAGTTTTGCGGCGGATTTCCACTCCGCATCGCCCCATAAAATAACTCAAATTTCACCACGGAACAAACGGCGATATCTGTCGGATCGATCGCTTCTAATTTGTTCCTGAGAAGTTGCGATCGCCGATTCAAATAGATGGCGACAACGTTGGTATCTAGTAAATACAGCACTTGAATTTATCGAGTTGCGAACAGTTCTTCGGGCGGATCGTCCAATTTCGCAGAGACTCCTTCTTCATCGATAATGATGGGAGCATCCGCACAACTGCCCCAAGTTTTTTCAAAGAAATCTGACGGCCATTTGGGGTGTTTGGTTGCTTTCTCTTGCCGTGGGGGTGTCGTCGCTTGGAATAGGACCAAGACCTCGAGTTCGGTGTTCTTGACTTCGGAGGGCATCTGCACTTTTAAGATGCCATCTTCTCCGATATGGGTCGTCAAACGAATGTTTTGCATGGGGGGCGATCGGCATTTGATGGGCTATGATGCTTTGATTGTATCACCAACGCTTGTAGCACAGGCATCTTGCCTGTATAATCGAGAGCGTCGCTCCCATCCCGTCAACCCCCAGCCCTCATGGCTCCATCGGAATTGCTGACGACAGCCGTTGTCGCGATCGCATTCCCGTACCCCGACACGACGCGGAAGGTGTTTGATGTGATGTGGCGGGTGCAGCGGTCCCCACAGAAGCGCGATCGCACCGGATATTGACTCCTGTAACTCAGTCGGCGCTCTTATACATATTTTGAAAAAATTGTCAAGTGCGGATAACCGAATACTTTGTTCCGGCAAACCGAATGGCGATTTGTGCTATGCGATCGCTCTTCGTGTAGTCCGGGCATCTTGCCTGTATAATCGGGAGTGAGATCGCCAACTCTGGTTCTAATTTACCATTGGCGGGGACGGAATTTATCATCATTTAAAATTACTACACTATCTCCCGACTGTGCCAATACAAATAACCCCCGACGATAGCCATAGCTGGCGACTTCTTCGGGAACCACCATTCCGGCTACGGCTCCCATGGCTTTGACATCACTATAACGGGGCATTAAACGCTTGAATTTTTCCAGTCTTTCCAGGTGTTCGTTGATGTCGGTTTGGGTGAGTTTACTTTTGACTTCCACTAATATGGCTTGGTCACTGTTGACCACCAGCAAATCAATTTCTATGGCTTCTCCAAAGCGTTTAACGGAGATATTAGGGTGGAATTCATTAACGGCAATTCCTCGTCGCTGAAACAGTTGGACGACGGCGGGGCGGACTTGCCATTCGACAAATTCTCCGAGGCGGTTACCCAGTTCTCCTAATTGCCGGTTGAGTTGTTGGTTTTGTTGTTGAATGAGTCGTTCGGTTTCTCGGAAGCGACGATCGCTTTCTTCGGACTGTCGCTGGAGGAGTTGCTTGGTTTCCTCGAAGCGGCGATCGGTTTCCCGGAAGCGGCGTTCGGTTTCTTGGGACTCTTCTTTGATGACTCGTTCAGTTTCCTTTTGGGCTTCTATGAGTTCCGCCAGCAGTCTCCAAACATCATCAGCATTGGTCGTCATGGGGGTTGTCCTTGGTGGTGTTTTAATTCTCCATTTTAGCAGGTCACCACTGCGCGATACGTCGCACTCCGACGCGCGCGATCGCCTGTTTCCTTCAAAAAAACCGGGTTTCTTAACGTGCCACTCCGACACGCGCCCATGCTAACTCTGGCTCTAATTTACCATTGGCGGGGACGGAATTTATCATCATTTAAAATTACTACACTATCTCCCGACTGTGCCAATACAAATAACCCCCGACGATAGCCATAGCTGGCGACTTCTTCGGGAACCACCATTCCGGCTACGGCTCCCATGGCTTTGACATCACTATAACGGGGCATTAACCGCTTGAATTTTTCCAGTCTTTCCAGGTGTTCGTTGATGTCGGTTTCGGTGAGTTTACTTTTGACTTCCACTAATATGGCTTGGTCACTGTTGACCACCAGCAAATCAATTTCTATGGCTTCTCCAAAGCGTTTAACGGAGATATTAGGATGAAATTCATTAACGGAAATTCCTCGTCGCTGAAACAGTTGGACGACGGCGGGGCGGACTTGCCATTCGACAAATTCTCCGAGGCGGTTACCCAGTTCTCCTAATTGCCGGTTGAGTTGTTGGTTTTGTTGTTGAATGAGTCGTTCGGTTTCTCGGAAGCGGCGATCGCTTTCTTCGGATTGTTCCCGGAAGCGGCGATCGGTTTCCCGGAAGCGGCGTTCGGTTTCTTGGGACTCTTCTTTGATGACTCGTTCAGTTTCCTTTTGGGCTTCTATGAGTTCCGCCAGCAGTCTCCAAACATCATCAGCATTGGTGGTCATGGGGGTTGTCCTTGGTGGTGTTTTAATTCTCCATTTTAGCAGGTCACCACTGCGCGATACGTGGCACTCCGACTGCGCGATCGCTTGTTTCGAGAAACCCGGTTTTTTGAAAAAACCGGGTTTCTTAAATTCTGGCGCAGCCGACAATGGTTGTTTGGGGAAAGTAGGGCGGGTTTATATAGCTGCTGGTGAAGAAGAATATAGGCTGTTGAACCCGCCCCTACAGGAATATGTGACCCCTGGGTGGTTGGGAAAGGCGATCGCCTTTGAGAGTTTTGGGGAATGCGATCGCCGCCCTCGGTATGGGAGCTACACTTCCCCATCTTCTCTTCTCAACTCCGATACCGGCTCAAATTCTCTGGTATTGTTTGGCATGGTGGGCGATCGCCATTTGATGGGTTATTGAGGCTTTTATTTTATCACCAACGCTTGTAGTCCGAACGTCTTACCTGTATAATCGAGAGCGTCGCTCCCATCCCGTCAACCCCTAGCCCTCATGGCTCCATCGGAATTGCTGACCACAGCCGTTGTCGCGATCGCATTCCCGTACCCGGACACGACGCGGAAGGTGTTTGATGTGATGCGGCGGGTGAAGCCGTCCCAACAGAAGCGCGATCGCTCTACCCACAGACTAGGCGATCGCTCGTTTTCCGGGCATCTTGCCTGTATAATTGGCAGGGTCGCAATCCTGGGCGGAACCGGAGTTATACGGATTGAGGACTGGGGCGATCGCCACTTCTGCTAATATAGCGGCTTATGGGGGGAGTAAGGGGGGATGTCGGCTGGGAGTCGGCGGTTGGCGATGGAGTTGGCGGGTGATATAATTCCGGTTGATGCCTCGATAAATTCTTTCACCGCAGGGGGAGGTGGCAAGGTGCGATCGCGAGATTGAGTACCCAGTAAAAAGGAATCTCCACATTAATCCCACATTGTTAGGAGGTCAAACGTGGTTGCAGTGAATCCAGCGGTCACAAAAGTTTCCTTAGAGGATTTTTTAAAACTTCCTGAGACCAAACCTTATTCTGAATATCTCGATGGAGAGATAGCACAAAAACCCATGCCGCAGGGAGAACATAGTATTATCCAAACCTATCTATCTGCCAGAATCAATGACATTGGCAAAGCGAACAAGGGGGCTTTAGCATTCACAGAGTTAAGGTGTACTTTTGGCGGACGTTCTCTGGTGCCTGACATTTCTGTTTTCGCTTGGGAACGCATCCCTAAGACGGAACAAGGAAGAATTCAAAATCGCTTTGAAGTTTATCCAGATTGGGTGATTGAAATTTTATCTCCTGAGCCATCGGCAAACCAGGTAATTAAAAAGATTATTTTTAGTCTGAAGCAGGGAACAGAGTTGGGATGGTTAATCGACCCCAAAGATGAATCAGTGATGATATTTCAACTCAATCAATTGCCAGATATCCCCTCAAAACAGGAATTTTTGCCGGTTTTAGAGAGTGTTAAAGAGATGCAGTTATCCACTACGGAAATTTTTAATTGGCTGAAAATTGAGTGACGGAATTCAATGTGATGGCCGCGTGGGGGTGCGGTGGTGAATGTCAGTCCTGTTCATGCGATCGCCACTTCTGCTAATATAGCGGCTTATGGGGGGAGTAAGGGGGGATGTGGGCTGGGAGTCGGCGGTTGGCGATCGCTTTGAGGGGTGATATAATTCGGGTTGAGGCCTCAATAAATTCTTTCACCGCAGGGGGAGGTGGCAAGGTGCGATCGTATTACATCACAGCCCGCCTACCACTACCCTAGCAGGATTACTGAAATCCTGGGAAATGGGGATGGCGATCGCTTTTTGAAAACCATCCACCGCCTCTTCTAGCTGACGGCTCGGCAGCAGTTGATTACCCCTCACTAAATCGCTGACCAATTGGCTGACTCCCCAGACTAAAGCAATGGCGGAACTGTCCCCCATTATACCATAATGAGGATATTCTTGCCAACGATTTCAATCAATTCACAATAAACTACACTTGTCAAGTACGGATAACCGATCGCTTTATTCCGTCCAACCGAATGGCGATCGCTCTAGGTACACGGTATGCGATCGCTTGTTTGCATAAACGGGGTTTTTTGAAAAAATGGGGTTTCTTAATTTCCTTTTCTGGTAGGATGGGATGGGGCGATCGCACAGCGTCTCGGAACCAGAATCGCTTTCTGGTAAGATGCGATCGCATGGCGATGGGATAAAGTCACTTGAACAGATTCAAATCAAGTGGAGTACCCGCCTTAACATCCCGCCTAACTACCATCCCCAAAACCATATCCAAATACTTCGGCGGCAACCCCAAACCCGGACGAATCGCCCGAACATTGTCCCGCGTCAACATTTCCCCAGCCTTAACATCCCGCACCACATACAAACTGCGCCGAAACATCCGCGATGCTTCCTCAGCCTTAGTGGAACCGTACTGGACTCGACCCAGTGCTTGCCAAGCCCGTTCAGATTCTATCACAAGTTGGCGCATTTCCTGCGGTTCCATCGAAAATGTTGAATCCACTCCCCCATCAGCACGGGCCAGGGTGAAGTGCTTCTCAATCACCGTTGCCCCCAACGCCACACTGGCGACGGCTGCTCCCACTCCCATGGTATGGTCCGACAGACCCACCTGAACATCGAACAGTTCCCGCAGATGGGGAATCGTCAGCAGATTACTGTTTTCTGGCGTAGCCGGATAGGTACTCGTACATTTCAGCAAAACCAAATCCTGACATCCGGCCTCACGAGCGGCGCGGACGGTTTCATCCAGTTCGGCGACCGTAGCCATCCCCGTCGAGATTATCATAGGTTTCCCTGTACTGGCAACTTTGCGGATTAGAGGCAGGTCGGTATTCTCGAAGGAGGCGATTTTGTAGCAGGGTACGTTCAAAGATTCGAGAAAATCAACGGCTGTTTCGTCGAAAGGAGTGCTGAACCCAACGATACCGAGTTCTTGACAGCGTTTGAAAATCGGTTCGTGCCACTCCCAGGGTGTATAGGCTTGTTGATAGAGTTGATAGAGAGACTGACCGTGCCAGAGGGAGTTAGGGTCATCAATAAAAAACTCTCCCTCGTCTAAATCCAGCGTCATCGTATCCGCTGTATAGGTCTGGAGTTTCAGGGCGTGAACGCCAGCTTTGGCGGCGGCTTCAACAATGGCTAAAGCTCTATCTATGGATTGGTTGTGGTTCCCAGACATTTCGGCGATGATGAAGGGTGCAAAGCTATGGCTAATGGAATGATTATAAATCTGTATTGTCATGGTAGCGATGTTTAGAAATTTAGGTTGATCATAAAGTAAGATTTATCAGGGAGTTGAGTGACTCTCTGGAAGGATAGTTTTTCAAAGAATTCAGGAACGCGCGTCGTGATTTGAATAACCCCAGTATTTTCACTCAAAAGCTTTTTGACTAGGCTTTGACCTAGTTTCAAACCTCGAAATTCAGGATGAACAGCCAAACTCTCTAGGGTTCCTCCTTTGCTGTTGGGAGCCAAATATACAAATCCCACTACCTGACTACCCTGATTGACGGCAAGGTAGACGGGAAAGCCAATCCGATACTGTTCAATGAATCGATAGAAAACATCTTTTGGATGCTTGGGATAACAAATATCTAACAAGTTATGCAATTTAGGATAAATTCCCAACAAATTATCATATTTCTGGATTTTAACAAAGCTTTCAGGATGATTCATGTTTTGGTTTATTGGATTTAATTTAAGTATTTGTGAATATTTTCAATAAAAACCTTTTGCCATGATACTCAATAAAAGCCGGATATCGCTTATTGTCAACCACTCGTAGTAAGTCAAATTGATCGGCTAAAGAGTGGTGAACATCAACCTGACTATCTTTGGGTCTGCGACGGGGATAAAATGACTCTTCGCCCACCTGGGGTTTCGCCTGCTGCAAAACCTCTGGATAATCAGCGACAAAGCGGCGACAGAGCCTCAATGTTGCCTCCGCTTGAGCTTGCCTTAATTCGTCTATCAATTCGTGTCCCTCGAACTCTATCCATTCTTGCAGATATATGTCTCCGCTGTCTACTTTTTCAACCGCTTCCAACAGGGTGACAGGAATGCGGTTGTGTCCTTCTAGGATTTGCCAGGTCAATGGCGACCACCCTTTCCCCTGGGGAAGATGGCTTTCATGGACAACTAAATTGTTCCGAAAGTTCCCGAGGACAGTGATTGGGACAATTTGACTACAACTTAGATAAAAGCATAGATCGCCCGAACCCAATTTTTCAACCTCGTGAGTCCAGCGAACCCGATGTCCTTGATGAAGCCAATCCAACACAAGCTCCGGGAGATAATCATTTAACCAACTCTGGTCGTCGGAGAGAATGGCAAGCGAAAGACGCTGATCGTCTCTAACCCCTGTGGCTGTAGGGGGGGGGGAGGATTCTTCCTGGAAGCCCAAACGTAAAAATACGGCTCGTGAGGCTGTGTTTTCGGCTTTAACTTCGGCTCGCAGATAGGTGGGTTGAATGTTGTTCAGGAGTTCCATCCCCAAACGAAGCAAATGATTAGCCCATCCTCGACCCCTAACTAGAATATCCAGGGAGTAGTCAATGACTGCCTCTTCACCCTGGATATCAAAACGAATCTGCCCGACAGGGAGATGGTTGGCTTCTAATATACCCAAATAACAATCGGGGTTTTTAAGTTTATGCTGGAACCAAGATTGATGATTTTCCCAGGAAATTGGCTGACTTTGAAAGGAATAGCGACGAACTTCTGGATCATTAACCCAATTATAGTAAAGTTCAGCATCTTCCATGCGTGCTAGTCTGAGTCTGAGGGCATCTACAGAAGTGGGGCTGAGTAACTCGGCGACTCGCTTTGTTCCCAATCCATCGACTGTGAGTTGAGCTTGAGCAGACATTTCCTGAAGACGGGAGGAGTTGGCAAGCCGTTGACCGATCGCCCCCCGTATTTTTTCAACATCCACTTGAGCGGAAGTTCCCAGATATGCGATCGCCCCTTTTTCCTGCAACGCCTCACAGGCCGCCACCTGATTCTCGGCGATACTGACCACCAGAGTCGGGAGTGCCAAACAGAGACGTTCCCAAGTGGTCGTTCCCCCTGCCCCAAGTGCCAAATCTGCCCTAGCCATCAAGTCAGCTAAGTGAGGACGAGAACAGTGTAACACGGTATGCGATCGCTGGGCTGCCTGCCGTTCAATTTCCCGCCGATGAGGATTGGTCATGCCAATCACCACATCCACCGCCAATCCCTCCAACTCCGGTGCTGAGAGAGCCTCCAGTGCCTTTCCGGTCATGTTTTGGGGGTCGGTTCCGCCAAAAAACACCAACACTCGCTCAACCTTGCCAGTTCGAGGAGATTGGGTTTGACGATAGGTTTCATACTCGCGGCGTAACAACCCATAACGAGGTCCCAAGAGCAAGCGACAGGAATCGGGAATCAATCCCTGATAGCGACATTGGCCGTCCCGGCTATAGTTTTGGTCGAGCAGGATATCGCAATCATGGTGACGGTTCGCGAGGTCATCAATCACTAAAATTTGGCACACGTGAGGACGGACTACCGCTTCCCAGGTATTATCAATCCCGTAATGGTCTACAATCAGCCAGTCGGGTTTTTGATCGGCCAGTGCTTCAATTGTTTCCACTGCGTCAGTCTTTTGGGAAACCCCTAGCCATGCGGCATAGTTTTCTGATCTGTGATTTAAGTCTTGATGTTCTGGAGAGGGGAGAACCGTAACTGAAAAAGCAGCTTGGTTGAGAAGGTGAATGAGATTCCCTTCTAGATTTCGACAAATAAATTTGACCTCGGCTCCTCGGCTGCGAAGTTCCTCAGCAAGAGTTCGACATCGGATTAGATGTCCCGTTCCAATTTGCTGAGATGAATCGACACGAAAAATCACTCGCATAGACTGACTCGTAAAACTAGATCAACAATTAAATGATTGTACCGTCAGTAATTCCTGATGCAACAATTGCGTGTGAAGGACTCAACATGGGAATACCTCTCAATACTGGATAAACTAAACCGGTTTCCTTGGACTCAAAAACATCGCCGACATCTTCTAGTTTGGTATGAGTTAAAGGACAAGACCAGGGGATTTGGACAGTAGAATTAAAATTCTTACATTTCTCAAGAATTAACAATCCACTGGGATTAAGAGGATTGAGTGTAAAATCCAGTAACTTGTAGTCCGCCACTACAGCACCCAATTGGGTAGCCACATCTTTGAGTCCTCGAATATAACCGTGGTAACGCATACGCTCCTGAGCTTCTGGAGAAGCCAACTCATAAATTGGCTCAATTAACACAACTGCATGGCGAGCGACTCTGAGTAACTCTTGAATTGCTGCCTTCTCTCTACCACCATTAGGTTCTAAGGAATGAGAAGTGTAAACGATATCAATACTCTCATCCTCCAGAGGTATTTTAAACAAATCAGCAACAAATAAAGATGCCTTTATTTGTCGCTCCGACAGATAAGCCAAACCGTGGACTATTCTTGACCAACTTAAATCAAAACCCAGAGCAAATTGTGGGGCATGAGAAAGACTTTCAATGACACCTCTTAAGGTTGTCGCTTCCCCACAACCAACTTCCAACAAGGTATATTTTTTTTTGCCTTCAATTAATGGGTCAACAATACGGGAAATTTGCCGACACCAGATATTATTAGTGTCTGGATTTTGTTTGGCAACCGAAACATATGAACCTGCTTGCAAATCATAGGATATCAGGGTTGCCATCAAAGAATTATCGGATGTTTTAAGAATTTGTCTGGCACACTCCATAGCATTCTCACCCGATTGATAAGCCCGTCTCATTTGTCGAATAATTTTTCTTAATAACTCGTGATTTTCTGCATTACTCATTGTACATATCTCCCTAGGATAAATGCCTCGGCTACCTCGACCCCTACCGTTGCCCCTCGCCAGCGAGCCAAGGCTTCAATCGCCCGCCGGGAACGGGGATGAGGAAAATTTCGGAGTTCTTCAGCATAGGCATTTAATGCCTGCATTTTACAATCTAAAGTATCAGAAATATCCACAAACCAGTTGGGAACAAAGGCGGGAGCCGAACCGGGGGGTTGCCACTCGGTACTGGAGGGGACTTCAAAGAATAGCAAGGTTCGCACAGGATGTCCGGGCTGAGGACGGCAGGCTGTGACAACGGCTTGATGGACACGCTGATGGTCAATGTTGACATCTCCCGCGTGGTGGGTCAAAACCGTATCGGGCTGATACTTTAAAATCGCAGCCTCTACCGTTTTGACAATTGCGAGTAGTTCGACGGTATCCAGACGATTGTCAGGAAACTCGCCAAAACTAACCGAGTGGATGCCCAAGCAGTTGGCAGCTTCCCTGGCTGCTTTTTGGCGTCGTTGGAGAGCTTCGGAATCCATGCCATCTCGGGCGGCAACGCCGTCGGCAAGAAAGATGACGTGAGCCTTTGAACCTTGTTGGGCAAATCGAGCGATGGTTCCGCCACACCCGAGGACTTCATCATCGGGATGGGCGGCGATGATTAGAACTTTCTCAGGCATTCTTCTGTCGGGCAACGATCGCCTCCCACAATAACTCAGCTTGCTGCCAATCTTCCTCAGTGTCAATATCCTGAACTCGCCAGCGCGGAATCATCACGGGAGTTGACCAACGGTCAAAAATGCGTTTGTGTTCTAACCAGGCTTGTGGACGACCCCAGCAAAACTGACCTGCATCGTGGAGGGCAACCGGGAGATCTTGCGATCGCTTGTTGAAGTGTTCAGGGAAGAACATCTCAACCCCCCCCTCCGAGTTTTGATGAAAAGACCGAAAAATGGGAGATGGAAAATCGGTCACTGAAAAAGCATATAACCAATTTCCCGAGTTTAAACTCTCCCATCCTCGTTGCAAGTCATCGGCTTGCAAAAATAGTGCGGTTGCATAAATACAGCAAACGGCTTCCAGTTTCCAACCTTCATGCATTGCCCATTGTGTTGCATGGGCGATCACTTCTGTAATCCCGATAAAATCATTAGTAAGTTCCGACGGCCGCACAAAAGGAACTTTTGCCCCCCACTGGCGAGATACTTCCGCGATTTCACTGTCCTCGGTGGAAACGATGATAGAATCGAATAGTCCACAGCTTTGGGCAGTTTGGATGGCGTGGGCGATCGCGGGTTTTCCGTAAAAATTTCTCAAGTTTTTCCGAGGAATCCGCTTGCTGCCACCGCGTGCAGGAATAATTGCTATTTTCAAATTCAGATCACCCCTTACGCAATAAAAACCAAGTCATATCATCTTGTGGAAATACCGGATCTCGATGATAAACAAAACCATAATCGAGAAGGGTCAAATCTGTAAAATTATTGAGCATTTCACCCGCAAAATCTCGCTTAAATAATTTTTCGTCGTGTCCGCGATAGTTGACTTCAACAGGAGTGGGGTTATAATACTCACATATTAAAATATATTTTTTCGTGTAATCATAAAGTTTTTGATACACGGCTCCCAGCATTTTTGGATTGATATGGATCAAAACTCCTTTAATCAATATAAGTTCAAATGTCTCGGCTGATGAGAATTCAAGTATAGACCCTCGAAAAACATTATGATTGCCAATGACTTCTGCCAATTTGTCTGCGGCACGAGGATTGATTTCAACCCCATATTGATTCATGTCCGGAAACAAAAGTTTAAGAGCTTGTAGGTTCATGCCGACATTGGCTCCCAACTCAAGGCAGGATTCTATTTTTTTTGCCGATTTTAATGCATGAGAAAAAAAGCCGAGGTTGGCTCCAAGTAGCTTCTCTCCTATATTGCGGTCAATGTAGTTAGAACCAAACTCACCAGCCCAGAAATTTTCTTGTTCAGTTTCAAATGTTTTTGATTGAATTTCATTCATAATGTCACCTCAACTTTTGAATATTTTACCAAAAATTTACATCCTAAAATTAGGAAACTATTGTAGCTGCGTACACCTCTCCAGTTGTTTTTCTTGATTTTTATTTTCATTGAATAAGTTCCTGCAATGCTTCTACCACCCTATCTTGATCTGCCTCCGTTAACCCGTAGTACAATGGCAAACTGATTGCCTCACCATAATACTGCTCTGCCTCCGGAAAATCACCCCAAGCAAAACCCAACTGTTGATAATAGGGCTGAGTATGAACCGGGATATAATGTAAGTTTACCCCAATCCGCGCATCCCGTAGCGCTTCAAATACGGCTCGGTGGCTTTTCCGAATTTTCCCAGTTTCCAAGCGAATTACATATAGATGCCAACTGGACTCCGTATCCGGATGTTGCTGGGGCAATCTTAGGGGCAATCCTTGGAGTAACTCATCATAACGACGAGCCAACTCTCGCCGACGAGTCACAAACTTATCTAAACGCTGCATCTGGCTGGCTCCCAACGCCGCCTGAATATCCGTCATCCGATAATTGAACCCCAACTCTAACTGTTGATAATACCAGAGTCCGTGAGAAGCCTCGGTCATCAAATCCTCGCGGCGAGTAATCCCATGAGTCCGCAGTCGGATGAGCTTTTCATACAAATCCTCACGGTTTGTCACCACCATTCCCCCTTCTCCCGTGGTGATAATTTTCACGGGATGAAAGCTAAAAACCGCCATATCGGAATAAGTACAGCAACCCACTGGCTTCCCTTGATATCGCGCTCCAATGGCATGGGAAGCATCCTCAATCACCGTAAAACCGTAGCGACGTGCCAAAGCACCAATGGATTCCATATCGCAAGACTGTCCCGCCAGATGCACTGGAACCACCACCTTGGGCAATTCTCCCACTGGCTCCGCCACAGCCAGTTTGCGCTCCAACTCTTCTGTACTGAGGTTGTAAGTCTGGGAGTCAATATCTACAAAATCCACTTTTGCCCCACAGTACAACCCACAGTTCGCCGATGCCACAAAAGTATTCGGAGAAGTCCAGAGGCTATCTCCGCTCCCCAACTCCGCTGCCAAACAGGCGATATGTAAAGCGGCTGTCGCACTGGAAACCGCCACCCCATACTTGGCTCCACAATAGTTGGCGACTAATTGCTCAAACCTGTCGATAGCCGGACCTTGAGTAATCCAGTCAGACCGCAAGACTTCGACGACAGCATCGATATCTGCTTGAGATATATCTTGACGACCATAGGGGATAAACTGATTCATGGCTTGAGCATCTCCAACAACTGGGTAGCCGTCAACCATTCCTCATTCACATCGGAACTATAAACAAACCCTTCAGCGACAGGAACTCCCTGCTCACCCAAAGCATTAGTGCTGTAGTCTACCTTGTAGGAATATTCAATGGTGGGCTTAATCACATAATGGTCATCAAATTCCAGAGTTAAGTGGGAAGACTCAATGGGACACATGACCTCGTGTAGTTTTTCACCCGGTCTAATTCCGACAACTTTCTGGGGGACACCCGGTGCCAGAGCTTCCGCCATGTCGGTCATTTTCATGGAGGGAATTTTGGGGACAAAAATCTCTCCTCCCTGCATTCGGGCAAAATTCTTGAGGACAAAATCGATGCCTTGGTTCAGGGTAATCCAAAAGCGAGTCATCCGTGGGTCTGTAATTGGAATCTCCGTGGCTCCCTCTAGAATTAATTTCTGGAAAAAGGGAACAACGGAACCCCTTGACCCTAAAACATTACCATAGCGCACAACGGAAAAACGAGTTGGGCGATCGCCAACTATATTATTAGCGGCTACAAACAATTTATCGGCCGCTAATTTAGTTGCGCCATAGAGGTTAATGGGGTTAACGGCTTTGTCGGTGGATAGGGCAATGACTTTTTTAACCCCCGACTCTAGGGCGGCATTAATCACATGATCAGCCCCATTAATGTTAGTCTTAATGCACTCCATCGGGTTATACTCAGCGGCTGGAATGTGCTTGAGGGCAGCGGCATGAATGACATAATCCACTTCTCGCATAGCCAGGGACAAACGCTTTTCATCCCGGACATCCCCAATGAAATAGCGCATAATGGGAGAGTTAAATTTTTGCGCCATCTCATATTGCTTGAGTTCATCTCTGGAATAGACAATGAGTTTGCGGGGTTGGTGGTGTTTGAGTAGGGTTTCTACGCACTGTTTACCGAAGGAACCTGTGCCACCTGTAATCAGGATTGATTGGTTTTGGAACATAATTGTCTGGGTTTTCAACAATGGTTGATGAGTTAACAATAGCCTTTATCTAAGTCGAGAAACTCATTAAATTTATCGATGTAGTAGATGTTGGCACGGAGGATGCAGTCGAGTAGTTTCATAGATTAGATTGGGTGAGTATTTCCTTAACTAGATTGAGTATAACATCAGGGTTGATGCTGTAGTTATTGTCGCCAGTCGGACCAGTATTAGGTATATCCACAACCTGATTGCTGGGAACAGTGACTTCGTTATAGCGAAGACAGTTTCGAGCTGCCCCTAAGCGACTATAATTGTTATCATGTAAGACACCAGGCTTTTTCGCAAAGCGGCTTACATGATTTGAACCTGTCTGCCCTTGGGCTATAAAAACATCTATCACTGTCGCAAAAGCCAGCTTCCTAACGGTAGTGGAACCAACCACGGTGAAAGTTTTTACCGAGGGGGGCAATAACTGCACAATTTCATCAACCACAGCCTGGTCTTTTGCCGCTTCACTAACATCGTATGGAGTTGGGTTTAAAGGAGCAGTCCAACCGTCAAAGACAACCCCGATATTCGGATATATCTTAGCTAACTCAGTAATAATTTTAGCCCCTCCTTCAACTTGTTCAACCCATGCACGCTTTTGACTTTGACTTGTCACCCCAAACCACAGTAATGGGTAGCACTCCCTAGCCTGCCGAACTTCCTTATCTGTGGCATCATCAACCAGTTCGGCAGCAGTCGATACAATCATTTCGCTCAATTTTTCTTTATCCGGTCGATTTTTACTTGTCATTCCATAAGTGCCTATATGTACATAAAATTCATGATTCCCACGGCACTTATCACTAAGAACATTAAGATTTTCTATAAAAAATTCTCGATTTTTATCAAAATTAAATAGGCTGGATATCAAGAAAAAATTTCCTAATCTATATTTAAATACAGACGGAACTTGAGTCAGTAAACCTTTTTTATGGAGCTGGTATAGTCCTAAACATATATCATGGTAAAAATGTGAAGGTCTACTAAAGCTAGATGTTATACCTCCAAATTTATTCCTATCCGAGTTAACTGCATAACTAAGGTTGTTTATAAAATTTCTAATTAAGTTGTTGAGTACACCATTATTCAGTACTAGGTTGAAATAACAGTCAAAATAACACAAGTTTCTTTGTGGAAAATATATAGCATCGGCAGACTTGACCCATTGCATAATAAAACAAGATTCTCCGCTAGGACTGATGAACCTTAACAATGTTAGATCGCCGCGTTTCCTATCATAATAACTTTCTCTACATACTGCATAACCTTCTCCAAACGGATTAGGTATTTGACAAAAACCTTTAGTTAAAGCTGATTCCACTAAGTCAGCACAAAACTTTGGAGAACGCGTAAAATCTAAGAACTTTTCTAAATAACTTCTCTCGTCATCACTCAAGTCTAAATAATTAATCGCTAATTCAATACTACAGCGGTTAGCTACTTCTGGTTTTCCAGAGATGCATCTCTCAATTGCTCCGGTAGGAAGACTTTGTAATACTTCAGCATCAGAATCAGAGATATCCTGAAGATTATTAGTGATATAGTTGCGCCATGTTTGTTTAATTCTAGCTATCACCTCATAAGAAAAAGGTACTAGACAGGTTCTAATTGTCTTCCAATGATACCTATCGCCTTCTATGCTAATGTATAGTTCTATTTTGTCTGCGGTTTCCACTCTAAAATTAAACCCACAAAATAGTTGAGGATGTTCTTCGGGTTCAGCATTAAGTTTTTTGCGGATGACATCAACCCTTTTAACTGATAGCAATTCCTCTCGTTCATATGATGCTGACTTGGCTATAATCTTGACGCTACGCACATCATGATCTTTCGGTAAAACCCATCCCCAAATTCCGATAACTTGATTATCATAGCTTTGATCCAGATTATTGGGGGACTCTAAATTAGAACCAATTAGCAATTGATTCAGTTTTTTGATATCCGGCTGACTCGCCTGGGTCCTCCAAATATCTGTGCTTTCGGTTGCCAGACTTCTCCCTAACTGGTTGAGGGCATATTCTAACTCTTGTTCCCACTCTAGGAACAGAGGATTAAATTCCAAGCCTTGCTTCAACTTAACAACCGCTTCCCTATAGCACCCTAACTGGATCAATCCTTTACCTAAATGGTAATATACGGGTCCTTGGTTAAAACCTAAATCTAGGGCTTGTCTATACTTGTCAACGGCTTCTGACCATAGGTTTTGCTCTGCTAAGGACTTACCTAAATAATACAAGGCTCTACCCAAATTCTGCTGGGACTCAGAAGATTTAGGGTTTAACTGTACTGCTTTTTCATGGGCGGCTACGGCTCCTGTCCACTGTCTTTGTCTCAGCAGCAGGTTTCCTAAATACTGATATGATTGATATTGATTGGCATTGAGTTCTATGGTTTTCTGATAGGTGGCTATGGCTTCATCCCAACGTTTGAGGGCTTCCAGGGCTCTCCCTAATCCCCAGAAGACTTGGGGATCGGTGAGGTCGAGTGCGATCGCTTTCTGGTAAGATGCGATCGCTTCCGACCACTCATCCTGCTGGGCTAAAACCTCTGCCAGGTGAAAATATGACCATTTAGCAGTTGGGTTGACAGCTATGGCTTGGCGGAAGGCTGTGACGGCTTCCTCAAAACGCCATAAATGGTGCAGTGTCTCCCCTAGTTTTTGGTAAGCCCAATATAAGTCTGGGTTGGGTTCAACTGCTTTGGGATTGAAATCTATAGCCTTACGGAAGCATCTGACGGCCTCTTCCCAACAACCTAATTTGTTAAGTGTTTCTCCTAGTTTGTGGTAAGCCCAATAGAGGTCAGGATTGTATTTAACTGCCTTCTTGTAAGCATCTACAGCTTCTTCCCACCGACCCAAAGCTCCCAGCGATTCCCCCAGCTTGTAGTGAGACCAATGGAAATGGGGATGAAGTGCGATCGCTTTCCGGAAAGCATCCACCGCCTCTTCTAGCTTACCGCTCCGCAGCAGTTGATTACCCCTAACTAAATCGTTGACCAATTGGCTGACTCCCCAGACTAAAGCAATGCCGAAACAGCCCCCATTCTACCACAGCCATAGAAATTTGTCAATTTGGGTAAGTATCGTGATATGATACTGGTGTGTGTCAGGGGTGGGTGTGGATTGGGAAGTTAGTTATGAGGAGTAGTCAAGGAATGAGTGCGGGTGAGTTACTGAAGCAGGCGAATCAGTTGAAACGGTCTGGGAAGTTGGATGAGGCGATCGTGAAGTATCGTCAAGCAATAAAGTTGAGTGGTTCTTGTTCCTATATTCTGTATTATGAATTAGGAGATGGGCTCGCAAAAAAAGGGTTGTTTGATGAAGCAATTTTATCATTTAAAAAATCTATTGAATTAAATCCCAATTCTGCTTTGTCTTATTATCGTCTAAGTGAAGTTTTATTGACATATAATAAATTTTCATCATCCAGTGAATACTATGAATACTATCAAAAAGCAATTCATCTAAATCCCAACCTATCAAATTATAGTAAAAAAATGAATAAGCTGGTTTATTCAGATCTCAAAGATAACCTTGATATGAAATTTACCGGTGAAAGATATGTTCCACATATTCAAGGTCAAATTAGGTATGAACATTTACATAGGTATGGACTTTGTTTGGAAATAGTGCGTGGGAAGTCTGTTTTAGATATAGCTTCTGGAGAAGGTTACGGTTCAGCTATCTTGTCGCAAACAGCAAGTTCGGTAGTCGGTGTTGATATTGATATATCCTCCATTGAATTTGCCCAACAAAAATATCAATATCAATCTAATTTAAAGTTTTTGGTTGGCGGATGTGATTCAATTCCTTTAGTAAGCGAATCTATAGATGTTGTTGTTTCATTTGAGACAATAGAGCATCACGATAAGCATGAAGAAATGATGAAGGAAATAAAAAGGGTTATCAAAAATGATGGAATATTAATTATTTCTTCCCCAAATCGCTTGGTTTATTCAGATTTTCCTAATTATCGTAATCATTTTCATGTAAAAGAACTGTATTACGATGAATTTACTGAGCTACTAAATAAATATTTTAGTTGTACTAAAATTTATGGACAAAGAATGGCTACCGGCTCTTTTATATACTCACTACACGAATCTAATCTTCAAAGTTTTAACTGTTATTCTGGTGATAGTCAGTTGATTTCAAAGCAATTTTTCCCTCTCTACAACCCAGTATACTTTATTGCAGTATGCTCGAATAATTATGCGATTACTAAAGATATTGTTTTAGATTCTCTCTATTTAGATAGAAAGGATGATTTATTCAATCATGGTTCTGCCCCAAAAAACAATCAATGGTCAGAAACTAACAAATACACGATAAATACAACAATAATTTCATGTTCACAAGATGACCCCGAAGCACTTTGGGGATTTAATCTGGAGCAAGCTGCACAAGTCAACACCAGCAATACAGTTGAACTTATGTTGAAAGGTTGGGTGTTAGGAAAAAAATCAAAAGTGGAAGTTATAGAAATCATCCATAACCATGTAGTTGTTAAACAGACTTTCGTAGATTTTCGCCGTATAGATGTGGCTGAGGCTTATTCCCATGTACCTGATGCCGATATGAGCGGATTTGAGACCATCGTTAACATTGGTGAACTTGTGACTCAGGGAGAGTTGCTGATACAAGCAGTTTGTGCAGATAAAAGCTGCGTTCCACTGAGCAAAATTCAGTTTCATGGAGCGCAGATAAGCAGCGATAGTTGATTTTTCCAGCCTTATATCCAAGGGATTAGCTCTACTTGCATCATAACTTCCACAGCACCACTAAATATTTTTGATTAGGATTTTCAAGATGGTATCCAAATAAGTTTTTTGAAAAGCTTTAAAGTAATTGAGAATTTTTGGGGTTACTTTGAACATGGCTCTAGTTGTTTGACTTTAAGTAAGGTTAATGTAGTAAAGATACGAGAAAGCCTTTCTTTTTTTACCTAATTCAAGCTCCGAATAAAAACATAAACTTGGAAAGGATCGTCCAGGGATCTATCAATTCCTACAATTTCTGCATTTGGGAATGTTACTTTGAGCCAATCCAAACTCATTGATGTATCACCATAGGTAATGTCCCGATTAACCTCGGGCCGAGAATGAGGTAAAAAAGAGAATCCATTTTGTTTGTGCAACGACGTTTGTTGGTCAACCACACCAAGCTGTCGAGAATTTTGGTCCATATTCCAGTATTCAACAGGCCTAATTGTTATAACCAAAAGTCCGCTTGATTCTAAATGTTGAAGCAGTGTTTCAATTGATCTAACAGTTGCCCGCTCACAAAGATGTGTAAATACAGAAAATGCGTAAATAAGAGAAAATTTCCTCGAACCCGTTGGAAGATCCACCGGAAGATCATCGGATAACAAGAAATTTCTCTCAAGTCCATCCGAGCGACATATCTCTATCGACCTGTCCCAAGGGTCAACCCCAAACAAGTTATCAGAATTGGTGAAATAATACATTAAACGAGCAATGCGCCCATATCCGCAACCAAAATCTAAAATTGATTTATTATCTAAAGTATTTCCAGAAAATTTACAAAAGTTATGAGCGACTGAGCGAACGAAAGAAGTGGTTTGTTTGAGTAAATCTGTTCCTGAACTTCCTGTCCATTGTAACTGTACTTCATTGGTTGCCATTTTGGGAAGAATCTTGGACATTTTGGGGTAGGCTGCATTTGGCATTGACCAAAGAAGCATTCCGAAATCATCTAAGCCAAGACAGCAGCGGAGTTCTTCAAATAATTGATCTCGTGAAGTATAATCCCTAATGGAATTTTCTATTCTATATAACTCCTGACTGACGATTTCTATTTCTCTACATGAGGTAATTTCAATCTCCGCTACTAACATCTTTTCGTCTTCAACAACAAAAGATATATTAAATATTCCTATGTGATTCCACTCAATATGAAAACCACATTTAATATTGGGAAGGATTTGACCCAAAATTTTCTTTGTAACGTCGTCTCTTTGAACGTTGCATGGGAAAGTCTGGCTGATACTATTACCTTCGATTACAATCTCTGCTTTTTTATCATGCTTTGGTAATACCCAGCCTATCAAGAAAACTTTTGAGACACCAGTTAAATATTCTTGATAAGGATTTTCAATATTGTATCCGAATATTACATCATTAAAAACTGGAGCAGGATTGATAATTTTTCTTATGATTGTGAACATAGCCTTATTAGATTGTATATGTATGGATCATAATCCCAAGTTTCTTATTCAGAAAATAGAAACAGTCCCAAATACCTAATAAAGTATTCTATCAAGTTGGTTCCTGGCTTGGGTATGATATGATTTTGTTAGTTTCAATGTGAAAATCAATCGACTCAAATTAGTGTCATTTACTTTGTCAACTCAAGTTCGTTTGAGAATAACCGCTGCTTGCCAGAATTGTTTGGGGTCATCTATATAGCTACGAACAGAAAATTCTGGCATCCAATTTTTTTCCAAAAAACTAACCGGGCAAACCGCATCACCATAAACATTTGGTTCTCTAAATGCACCTCCGCCTGTTGGAAGATAGACAAGATCTCCAGAATCATATAAAGGAATTGCCTGTTCTGCGTAATCAGAAAACTTCTGTAATCCCGAGTGCCAGGCATTTTCAGGTGTCTGATTTTTTAACCCAGCTACAAACTCAAGGAAGCGTCTAGGCTCTATAGTAATAGCAACAATACCTCCAGAACGCACAACTCGCTTAAATTCCTGCATCCAGTGTAGATGTACGTTTTCAGGTAGATGAGTAAATACGGAATAAGCAAGAATGAAATCAAGACTGGAATCAGAATATGGAAGTGAACCAAGAGGGTCGATGGTTTGTAGATTTCCCGGTACTCCAAGAGATCTACACAGTTCAATAATGGAAGGATCAATATCTACACCATGAAGACCATTTTCACTAACGTCTTTCCAGAAAAAACGCAAGAACCTACCCCAACCGGTGCCAAAATCTAGTATGGTAGAATTTTTGTTAATTATTGCGCCAGCCTTGGTTGCCTCGTTCTTAAAGAAATCATAGAATCTATAGGCTTCACGTAGCGAATTCTCACCAGAAGATCCAACAAACTGAGCTTGAATTGAATCAGGAGGAAATTTCGGAAAATGTAAGCCTTGAACTGTCTCCTGTTTCACGCTTTCAATCAAAAGATTGAGCCACTCACTATCTGAAAATTGTCTAAAATCTTCAATCGTTGACATTGAACATTCCTCCTTTGTGTACGCTGAGTTATAAAGTGCTGCAAGTTAAATCAAAACCAACTTGCTGAGTCTATATTGCATCAGTATTGTATCCTATACAATGAGAAGCTGTACAAAACAATCTCTCTACTGCATGGGCAGTTGTGCCATCACAAAGCCCTGACTCAACGTCAAAATCCGAAGCTCCAAGAATCAAAAGTCTAGACAGGGCTCTCGGACGAAACCAAAACATTGAGCCGGCGGGAAAATAACTCCGATTAAATTGGATTTCCATCTTTTTGCACAAACTTTCGACGATTGCCTGATTATATAGCATATTGTGATCTTTATGAGGAATCAAATATTTTTTGGGTACAACCAGACCGAGTTTATCATTTTTATGAAAGCGACTGCAAAAATCACTTACTATATTCGTATTTGGTGGCAATAATGAACTAAATAGTTCGTGACGAATTTTATGACCATCTGCTCTATATACACTCCTTTTAGAGTGAATTTTACAACATACTTCATAACCCAAAGCGTGTGTCAAGCGTAGAACTTCGATAAAAGGAAGAATATCACGACCTCTATTTTCAACAAAAATCACAAATGATGAATCAACATCACATTTTATTTGAGCGGCTAAAGCTGATGAAGTGGCAGTGACATATATATCGAAACCATTTATATTTTTCAATATTTCCCTGATTTCTTCCCATAAATCAAAGTAATGAATATGTACTATTAAGGCATAATCGTGATTTTTCTGTAGTTTCTGATTAGACAACTTCCTGATGATTGAAGCATCAAAGTCATTGACTACTCTCCGAGTCGCCTCAAGATATCCATAGCCGTATAAGTTGTCAGGTTCCAGGTGAGTGCCTTCTGCCCACTCATTCCAGGCATTGATGAATACAAAACTTTCTTCGCTAGACAGATTTTTGTTATTGATTGTACTAAAACATAATGATCGAAGCCACTGTATGTATCGCGTTAACGTAAATCCATCGAAAATATGAGATGATTTCCCCTTTCTGGCGGTATTATCCCATGAAAGCATTGCAGATCTGAATAGCTTGTAATCAGGATTAGTTTTTCTGACCTCATTGTTAACAACTTCATCATAGGAGTAAATTCGTCCACTAAAGTCATGCAGTAGATCGGGAAGTAAATTATTAATCTCGGGACTAGATACAGTATGTGGTGGAAACTCCACTGATGCGTCAAAGCCAAACTCTCTAGGATCACGTATGCCGAAAGTTTGTGCTGACACCAAGTATAATCCAGGAAATTCATGCAGTTCAACCTCTTGTCGCCACAGTTTGGCAACTTCCTTAATATTAGGTATAATCCTAGCTCTATAGATAATAAGCAAAGGTTTTCCATCTATTTTAATATACCTATCATCCTTAAAATATTGTATAAGATGTCTGATGAAATCGAGGGAATCATTGTCTGAGTGTTCTTGTGCCATAAGTATATCATCTTCCTGACCATCCCATCTTCTTGTCCAATTCTCATTAGCCCAAGTCAAGCAAAACTTTAGATCAATTTTTTTATTTTCTATAAATGATTTCAAAGGCATTTCCATTAATATTTTTCCAGCAAACCAATAGAAGTAAAAATTAAAACCATAAATGCCGTATTCTTTCGCCAAGTTCGCCTGCTCTTCCAAGACTGTAGGTACACGAAGATCATAATAACCAAAATGGATTGGACAATGTGGCTGATGATGCCCTCTATAACATGGTTTTGATTTGCCAACATTTGTCCATTCCGTAAATCCTTTGCCCCACCATTCATCATTCTCAGGAAAAGGATGAAATTGTGGTAAATAGTGTGCAATTAGTTTGATAACACTATCTATGGGGCTTCCATGAGTGTAAGCAATAAATTCCTCTTGAATCTCCTGAAAATTGATTTTGGGAATTATTTCCTTAAATTTATCGCTTATTCCTGGGATACGAAAATTTTTCCTTTGAACTTCAGAAGTCATATCATGCTGAAGTAGATTAAATACCTGATTACGATCAATTGCTCCAGAATATTGGGGGCTGGTCTTTTGACTTACTTGCAAATCAGCTAATTTCCTGATAACATCGGTGTACTCGTACCACCTTTCCTTAAATAAACGATGGTTATTCTCCCTAACCTCACGACGCTGTGGCTGATTTCCCTTCTGGCGAGTCGCCCCCTCTGGGTGCTGCAAACTGACCTGATTAATGCAGTAACACTTCTTCTGTAAATCCCGCCCCAAACGCAAACAAAAATCAATATCCTCCAAACCATAATCATAATCCAGAGAAAAGCCGCCGACCCTTTCAAAATCACCCTTCCGACACAACAAAAACGCCCCAGTCACCGCCGGAAAGAAATCACCCTCAGCCGTAGCAGTCGCCAAATAATCCTTCAGACTCCCATGGCGAATTTGTTCCGGCTGGAAATAACCTCGCTTTTCGTTCCAAACAAACTCAATACCCGTATGGTGTACCCCCGGTTTTTTTCCTTTCGGTAACGACGAAGGCTCATCATCCAAACGCACCCCCACCGCCCCAATGGTGGCATCATCCAACCGACTCACCGCCAAAGGCAACACATCTGAACTAAAAACAATATCATTATTCAGAAACAGCAAATAAGGATACTTCGCCAAACCCGCCCCATAATTACAAGAATCGGAAAAGGAAAAATTAGCACCTCGGTTAATATAACGAACATCCCCCTTAACAGCCTGCTGACGAACCACCTCAGCCGTGTTATCTTCCGAACCGTGGTCAATAATAATCAGCTCAACCGGAAAATAAGTATTGGTGGCAAAAAAACTAGACAGAAGCCGCCGTAGCAAACCCGCCCCATTCCAACTGAGGACAATAATAGAAACTCCCTGACCCACCGGGCGCAATCTCCGAGTTTCTAATACACCCTCTCCCCAGTGTTCCCAAACCGACCCAACAGCAGGGAACCCCGCCAATAACAAATTCAACTCATCCGAGAGCACCCCAACCCCGCCGCGAACCCCATCCATAACCTCCGCCAACCGAGGCTCATTCACCCCAAACCCAAACTCCGCGGCCAATAACTCCCGACCGCGAACCCGGAGTTTATCGCATTCCGCCTCATCTGATAATACCCGACCCAAAACCGCAGGCAAATCCCCCTCAGCCACCGGAACCACAGCCCCCGACTCAATCACATCAGCCACCGCCGCCGTTTCCGACAACAGCACCACCAACCCCATTCCCAAAGCATCCGACAACTTCGCCGGAATTTGGAACTGCGACACCCGAAAGTCCGCATCCTGCAACAGGACACAAATATCACCCACCGCCACCACATCCGGGATAGACTCAAACGGCTGATTCCCCACAAACACATAGTCCACCCCAGGGATACCCTGTAACTCCTCTTTTAACTTCCCATCCTCGAAATCCCCAATAATCGCAAATACGACATCCTTGCGCCCCAAACTCGCCAAAGCACGAGCCGTGGTCACCAAACCCTTATGCTTCCTTGGCGTACCAAAAAACAGCACCACCTTTTTATCCTGAGCAATACCAAAGCGTTCCCGACTGCGGCGCTTCAGGTCAGCCGAAGGCACAAACCTCGCCTCATCCCGTGCATGACGAATCACCACCCCGCCATAACGCTCCTGCAAAGCCCGATTCGAGACCGTCACCCCATCAAACTCCCGCACCAAACCCACTGCGATGCGAGTCCACTCCTTACCCTGCAAATGCTTCCATTTTGGCAAACCTTCCCCAGACTCCAACAACTCCCGCAAATCCACAGGTTCTGATGCCCTAACAAAAATCAACTCCTCATCATCAATATCCACAATCACCCGCGCACCCCAGACCAGCTTATACAAAAGCCCCAAAATAATATTCGGCATCCGAGGCTTCGACAAATGCACCACTTCATAGGGATGCGCCCAAACCAGACCCAAAGCCTGCTCAATAAACCGTCCCTCATCCTCAACCCGTATCGTATGACAACGAATCTCGCCCCCCCGAATCGGCTCCCACACCTGCCCCCCGTACTTAGGAAACAGACAGCCAATCAACTCCACCTCAGCAAAACCCCCATACAACTGCGCCAAAGTATAGGCACGTCCCGCAGCATTATGGGACAACTCCCAACCGCACACCCCCACCCGAGGACGCTCCTTCCCAGCATCCGCTGCCATTACCAATCTGCCGTGATGATGACCCACGGCATCCACCAAAACCCCCTCGTCCGACTCATCCCCATGCCAAAGCCCCACCAGCCCCGGTTCTTCCCCCGTCAGACCTTCACACATTCCCTCGCGAATCTCATCCCCACTCAGAGCCCGATTCCGCAGGCGCACCTCGGACAACTTGCCATCGTGAAACCGCTTCCCATTAGAATGAACCATCAACCGCACCGGAGCCTCAGTCCCCGCCGCCTCCGACTCCCCGCTCCAATCCGCCTCTCGCCGGAGAACCCCATTAAAATAAATGCGCCCATACTCCCCCACCTTCCGCACGCAAGCCACATGAACCCACTCATGCAGCCTCATATCCTCTTGGGGAACCAAACTCACGGGGTTCTCAAGCTCTTCCCCACCGCCATAATACCATTTCCCCGCCCGACCATTCTTGAGCAGAAAACAGAACTCATTGCGCTCAACACTTTCCTTCTTAGCAATAATATCCGTCCAACTCTTCGGCCAATCTCTCAAATACAGCCAAAACTCGACGGTCAAATCCCCCGTAATACTCAACTCCTGACTGTGGTCAATTTCCCCATGAGTCTTCTTCTGGGGTCGAAAATCCACCACCCGACACCGACCCGACCCCGGAGCCACCCGCCAATATTCTCCCCATTGGGCGGCAGCTTCTGTCCAGCGACCCAATCCCATCAAAGCCAAAGCCAACCGCCGCCGCCAATGAGCCGCCCCCGGATAGCGCTCCAGCAGCCACTTCCAATGCTCGACCACCTCTGACCAGCGACCCAACTCCACCAAAGTCTCAGCCAAAAGCCGATGCACCTCCGGCGCTTCCACCCCCAATTTCACCGCCCGTCGCCACTCCACCACCGCTTCAACGGGACGTTCCAACTCGGCCAAAGCCCGTCCCAAACCCAAGGAAGCCGGACCGCACTCCCCAAACTCCAGGACCACTTGGCGATACTGGTCTACCGCCTCCGTCGGGCGCCCCAACTTCTCCAAAACCGCAGCCACAGCCAAGCCAGAGTCAACCCCCGGACTCAACTCCCCACAGCGACGATAGAACCCCAAAGCGTCCTGAAGCTGGTCTCGTCCCTGGCACAATTTCCCCAGATAAAAATAGGCTTCCCCCTGGTCTGGTTGCAACTCCAGACTCCGCCGCAAACAACCCTCCGCCCGGTCGAGGTCTGTTCCCCCCTCCACCAAAGCCACGCCCAAAGCCAACTGCAATTGGGGGTCATCACCCTGAAAATCCACCGCACGCTGCAAATAACCCGCAGCCTCCTGAAATCGTCCGTGACGGCGCAACAGGTAGCCCAACTGTAAGTTAAATTCTGCCACCCCCGGCTTCAAAGCTACCGCTTTCCGATAGGCTTCCATAGCGGGTTCCCAATGCTGTTGGTGAACCAAAGCTTGACCCAAGGGCAAATAAAACTTATAATAATCAGGCTTTAATTCCAGGCCCTGATTTAATACTTCTATAGCGTCATCCCAACGTTCCAACTTGACCAAAGCGACACCGAGGCGATAGTAGCAGAGATAATTGGAACCGAGAGAAATAGCTTGTCGATATGCGGACACAGCCCCTTCCCAGTCCTCCAACTGAGTGAGAGCCTCTCCCAAATAGTAGTGATGCCAGGAGAGGTCTGGCGTTAACTCAATACCCCGGCGATACTCAGCTACGGCCTCTTGAATTTTCCCTTGTTGGAGGAGTTGATTGGCTGTTTCGAGGCTAGAGTTATCGGCAGTGCTGGTCATAGGGGGACACGAAATTAATTACCAAACCATCTGCCATTATATCATAGGGTTTGGCGATTGGCAAGAAATTTACAGATGATTTTAGGCGAGGTTTGGAAAGGCGATCGCTTGTTTCTGGAAACGGGGTTTTTTCAAAAAACGGGGGCGGGTTTATATAGCTGCTGGTGAAGAAGAATATAGGCTGTTGAACCCGCCCCTACAGGAATATGTGACCCCTGGGTGGTTGGGGAAAGCGATCGCTTGTTTCTGGAAACGGGGTTTTTTCAAAAAAACCGGGGCGGGTTTATATAGCTGCTGGTGAAGAAGAATATAGGCTGTTGAACCCGCCCCTACAGGAATATGTGACCCCTGGGTGGTTGGGAAAGGCGATCGCTTGTTTCTGGAAACGGGGTTTTTTCAAAAAACCGGGGCGGGTTTATATAGCTGCTGGTGAAGAAGAATATAGGCTGTTGAACCCGCCCCTACAGGAATATGTGACCCCTGGGTGGTTGGGAAAGGCGATCGCTTGTTTCTGGAAACTTCGAGAAACCCGGTTTTTTCAAAAAACGGGGGCGGGTTTATATAGCTGCTGGTGAAGAATAATATAGGCTGTTGAACCCGCCCCTACAGGAATATGTGACCCCTGGGTGGTTGGGGAAAGCGATCGCTTGTTTCTGGAAACGGGGTTTTTTCAAAAAAACCGGGGCGGGTTTATATAGCTGCTGGTGAAGAAGAATATAGGCTGTTGAACCCGCCCCTACAGGAATATGTGACCCCTGGGTGGTTGGGAAAGGCGATCGCTTGTTTCTGGAAACGGGGTTTTTTCAAAAAACCGGGGCGGGTTTATATAGCTGCTGGTGAAGAAGAATATAGGCTGTTGAACCCGCCCCTACAGGAATATGTGACCCTTGGGTGGTTGGGAAAGGCGATCGCCTTTGAGAGTTTTGGGGAATGCGATCGCCATTATGGTTAATTTCCGGCTGTATTATAATTAGGGCAATTTTGTCAAGTACGGATAACCGAATGCTTTATTCCGGGAAACCGATATAAGTGTCAGGTGGGAGTGGGGAAGTGGAGGTGGTTGCGATCGCCTTTGAGAGTTTGGGGGAAAGCGTGGGAGAGTGTTGGGGAAGCCGTGGGAGAGTGTTGGGGAAAGCGTGGGAGAGTTTTGGGGGAAAGCGATCGCCTGTTTCCAGAAACCCGGTTTTTTGAAAAAACCGGGTTTCTTAAATTCTGACGACCCGACAATGTTTTTGGGGGAAAGCGATCGCCTGGGAGAGTTTTGGGGAAAGCGATCGCGTGGGAGGGTTTGGGGGAAAGCGATCGCTATTGTGGTGCGTCAACCGAGAATATTCGGTTAGTATGAAAATTCCCCGGTTCTGACGCACCCTACAATGTGGGTTTGGGATAAGTTTGTCAGTTTTCATCTGTCTGCAACCAGCGCACTAAATCCTCCATCCCCCCAAAATCTAACAAAGCCTCCGCCAACTCATCCCTTTGACCCGAGTTGAGAGATATCACCTGTTGCCGTTGCATATCCGACAACTCACCACAGCGACGGGTTAACAGTCGTAACAGCATCTGCGTCTGTGCTTCTTCGCGACCTTGTTCGCGACCTTGTTCGCGACCTTCCTGGCGACCTTGTTCGCGACCTTGTTCGCGACCCCTCTGCAACACATCCCGATAAAACCGGGTATCCTCAAGCTTAACCTGGGTAATATCCAACATTTCCCGTATCTCCTCCAAACTCAACTCTGGAAACTTACTCGCCATTATACTTTCTACCAAGTCCAACCGTCGCTGAAATACCTCCTCACTCGCCTCCACATTCAACAAATTACGAGCGCTTTCTGGGGTTTCCGACTCCGGCAATACCAACAACCGCAACAACGCCAAATTCGGACTCAAATCCGACCTAGGAATCAGATCTTCGAGATAAAGCCTTTCCACCAAATTATCCAATAGCAGGCGATAGGGAGTCTCCACCCCCAACCCCTGGCTGCGACTGGAGAAAATCAATAGCCCCCGCCAAGGTCGGCTCACCTCATATTGTCTCAGATACATGAACACTTCCTGAAAAAAGCGACCATAGAATCCCCTATCAGTCTGCATTTGCGCTTCCACGAACACCAAGGGCAAATCTGGGTCATCCCCCACGGGGGTAAATAAGCCATCAATGCGCTGTTCCTGTTCTTTGACCACCGGAGCGCTATAATCAAATTGGCAGTCCGTGGGAATGCCGGGAACCAATTCAGCAATCAGTTCCGGTTGCCATAGAAAAATGCGATAAAATAGTTTGTCAGTTTTCATCTTTTGGGACGGGGCTGGTACTGAGTCCAATTTGATTACGGCTTTGATTAAGGCGATCGCCTGTTTCCAGAAACCCGGTTTTTTGAAAAAACCGGGTTTCTTAAATTCTGACGACCCGACAATGTTTGTTTGGGGGAAAGCGATCGCCTGGGAGAGTTTTGGGGAAAGCGATCGCCTTTGAGAGTTTGGGGGAAAGCGTGGGAGAGTTTTGGGGAAGCCTTTGAGAGTTTGGGGGAAAGCGATCGCTATTGTGGTGCGTCAACCGAGAATATTCGGTTAGCATGAAAATTCCCCGGTTCTGACGCACCCTACAATGTGGGTTTGGGATAAGTTTGTCAGTTTTCATCTGTTTGCAACCAGCGCACTAAATCCTCCATCCCCCCAAAATCTAACAAAGCCTCCGCCAACTCATCCCTTTGACCCGAGTTGAGAGATATCACCTGTTGCCGTTGCATATCCGACAACTCACCACAGCGACGGGTTAACTGTCGTAACAGCATCTCCGTCTGTGCTTCTTCGCGACCCTTCTGCAAGACATCCCGATAAAACCGGGTATCCTCAAGCCTAACCTGGGTAATATCCAACATTTCCCGTATCTCCTCCAAGCTCAACTCTGGAAACTTACTCGCCATTATACTTTCTACCAAGTCCAACCGTCGCTGAAATACCTCCTCACTCGCCTCCACATTCAACAAATTACGAGCGCTTTCTGGGGTTTCCGACTCCGGCAATACCAACAACCGCAACAACGCCAAATTCGGACTCAAATCCGACCGAGGAATGAGATCTTCGAGATAAAGCCTTTCCACCAAATTATCCAATAGCAGGCGATAGGGAGTCTCCACCCCCAACCCCTGGCTGCGACTGGAGAAAATCAATAGCCCCCGCCAAGGTCGGCTCACCTCATATTGTCTCAGATACATGAACACTTCCTGAAAAAAGCGACCATAGAATCCCCTATCAGTCTGCATTTGCGCTTCCACGAACACCAAGGGCAAATCTGGGTCATCCCCCACGGGGGTAAATAAGCCATCAATGCGCTGTTCCTGTTCTTTGACCACCGGAGCGCTATAATCAAATTGGCAGTCCGTGGGAATGCCGGGAACCAATTCAGCAATCAGTTCCGGTTGCCATAGAAAAATGCGATAAAATAGTTTGTCAGTTTTCATCTGTTGGGACGGGGCTGGTACTGAGTCCAATTTGATTACGGCTTTGATTAAGGCGATCGCCTGTTTCCAGAAACCCGGTTTTTTCAAAAAACCGGGTTTCTTAAATTCTGACGACCCGACAATGTTTGTTTGGGGGAAAGCGATCGCCTGGGAGAGTTTTGGGGAAAGCGATCGCCTTTGAGAGTTTGGGGGAAAGCGATCGCTATTGTGGTGCGTCAACCGAGAATATTCGGTTAGTATGAAAATTCCCCGGTTCTGACGCACCCTACAATGTGGGTTTGGGATAAGTTTGTCAGTTTTCATCTGTTTGCAACCAGCGCACTAAATCCTCCATCCCCCGAAAATCTAACAAAGCCTCCGCCAACTCATCCCTTTGACCCGAGTTGAGAGATATCACCTGTTGCCGTTGCATATCCGACAACTCACCACAGCGACGGGTTAACTGTCGTAACAGCATCTGCGTCTGTGCTTCTTCGCGACCTTCCTGGCGACCTTCCTGGCGACCTTCCTGGCGACCTTCCTGGCGACCCTTCTGCAACACATCCCGATAAAACCGGGTATCCTCAAGCTTAACCTGGGTAATATCCAACATTTCCCGTATCTCCTCCAAGCTCAACTCTGGAAACTTACTCGCCATTATACTTTCTACCAAGTCCAACCGTCGCTGAAATACCTCCTCACTCGCCTCCACATTCAACAAATTACGAGCGCTTTCTGGGGTTTCCGACTCCGGCAATACCAACAACCGCAACAACGCCAAATTCGGACTCAAATCCGACCGAGGAATGAGATCTTCGAGATAAAGCCTTTCCACCAAATTATCCAATAGCAGGCGATAGGGAGTCTCCACCCCCAACCCCTGACCGCGACTGGAGAAAATCAATAGCCCCCGCCAAGGTCGGCTCACCTCATATTGTCTCAGATACATGAACACTTCCTGAAAAAAGCGACCATAGAATCCCCTATCCGCCTGCATTTGCGCTTCCACGAACACCAAGGGCAAATCTGGGTCATCCCCCACGGGGGTAAATAAGCCATCAATGCGCTGTTCCTGTTCTTTGACTACCGGAGCGCTATAATCAAATTGGCAGTCCATGGGAATGCCGGGAACCAACTCAGCAATCAGTTCCGGTTGCCATAGAAAAATGCGATAAAATAGTTTGTCAGTTTTCATCTTTTGAGACGGGGCTGGTACTGAGTTAAATTTGATTAAGGCTTTGATTAAGGCGATCGCTTGTTTCCAGAAACCCGGTTTTTTGAAAAAACCGGGTTTCTTCAATTCTGAGTTGGTTTGGGATAAGTTTGTCAGTTTTCATCTGTTTGCAACCAGCGCACTAAATCCTCCATCCCCCGAAAATCTAACAAAGCCTCCGCCAACTCATCCCTTTGACCCGAATTGAGAGATATCACCTGTTGCCGTTGCATATCCGACAACTCACCACAGCGACGGGTTAACTGTCGTAACAGCATCTGCGTCTGTGCTTCTTCGCGACCTTCCTGGCGACCTTCCTGGCGACCTTCCTGGCGACCCTTCTGCAACACATCCCGATAAAACCGGGTATCCTCAAGCTTAACCTGGGTAATATCCAACATTTCCCGTATCTCCTCCAAGCTCAACTCTGGAAACTTACTCGCCATTATACTTTCTACCAAGTCCAACCGTCGCTGAAATACCTCCTCACTCGCCTCCACATTCAACAAATTACGAGCGCTTTCTGGGGTTTCCGACTCCGGTAATACCAACAACCGCAACAACGCCAAATTCGGACTCAAATCCGACCGAGGAATGAGATCTTCGAGATAAAGCCTTTCCACCAAATTATCCAATAGCAGGCGATAGGGAGTCTCCACCCCCAACCCCTGGCCGCGACTGGAGAAAATCAATAGCCCCCGCCAAGGTCGGCTCACCTCATATTGTCTCAGATACATGAACACTTCCTGAAAAAAGCGACCATAGAATCCCCTATCAGTCTGCATTTGCGCTTCCACGAACACCAAGGGCAAATCTGGGTCATCCCCCACGGGGGTAAATAAGCCATCAATGCGCTGTTCCTGTTCTTTGACCACCGGAGCGCTATAATCAAATTGGCAGTCCGTGGGAATGCCGGGAACTAACTCAGCAATCAGTTCCGGTTGCCATAGAAAAATGCGATAAAATAGTTTGTCAGTTTTCATCTGTTGGGACGGGGCTGGTACTGAGTCCAATTTGATTACGGCTGAAAAGATTGTATCATATCGGAGCAGCCCATGCCACATAAAGAAACCTTGTCATCATTTATAAATGCCTGAAATTCAATCTTTCACCACCCCCGTCGTTTTACTCATTTTTAGGCGACCAGATACCACTCAAAAAGTGTTTGATGTGATTCGCCAAGTCAAACCTCAGCAGTTACTGGTGATTGCTGATGGTCCCGAACCCGGCAATGATTTAGAAGCCCAAAAATGCGCCCAAACTCGCGCCATTATTGATACGGTTGATTGGGATTGTCAAGTTTTAACCAACTACTCGGATTTTAACTTAGGTTGTAAACAGCGAGTCGCCAGTGGGCTCAATTGGGTGTTTAGTTTAGTGGAAGAAGCGATTATCTTAGAAGATGACTGTATCCCGGATATCAGCTTTTTTAAATTTTGCCAAGAGTTATTAATCCGCTATCGTCATGATCACCAAATTTTCCAAATTACCGGAGAAAATACCCACGGCTATCAATCGGCAAATTCCAGCTATTATTTTTCCCAGTATAGCTTTTATTGGGGATGGGCGACATGGCGGCGAGCTTGGCGGTTATTTGACCCGGATTTAAAGTCTTGGCTAACCAAGTGCGATCGCCATTGGTTAAGAGATTTATTGGGAAGTCAAGACCGCGCCGAATATTGGGCAGAAATCTTTGATTTAACCTACAATGGTTTTAATTCCTGGGGATGGGCTTGGACATTTACTTGTTTGGTAAATCAAGGTTTATGTATCATTCCCAATCAGAACTTAATTTCTAATGTTGGTTTTGGTGCAGATGCCGCCCATACCACCTGGGAAGTTGATGAAATCGCCAATTTACCTACCCAATCAATTAGCTTTCCGCTGAAACACCCCACCGCCATCACCATCAACATGGAAGCTGAAACCGTTATTGATAAAATGCGGTTTACGGGTCGCAAATATATCAGAACCATGCGCGAAACAGCGATGGATTTAAGCCAGCAAGGACAGCACCAAAAGGCTTTAGAGATTTGGGAACAATGTATTAAGTTGCGATCGGATTTAAGCGAGTTTTACTATCAAAAAGCCTGCTGCTTACAGAAAATAGGTAATTCTCAACAGGCGATACAATGCCTGCATCAGTTATTAAAATCTCATCCAGACCACCAACCCGCTAAATCATTATTAAATACCATCATCAAAAAATATCATAATTCGTCGCCATTACCCACTCAAAATCAACAGCAGCGTTTTTTGGTTTACACCATGGGGAAAGTGGGTTCAACTTCTATTTCTACATCTTTAAAGAACTACACTTCACAGGTCTATGATATTCATTTCTTAGATGAAACTTATCTCCAAAAAAATATACACAAAGGGCATTGTGTAGATGGCTATTTTGTGTTCAAAAACTGGTTAGGAGAACCCTTAAAAATTATTTCCATGGTCAGAAATCCCATTGCTGTAAATGTTAGTGGCTTTTTTCAAAACCTCGATACATATTACCCCCATTTAAGCCAAGAAGAAATTCTACAGTTGAGTATTGAAGAACTGATTAATAAATTTTGGACATTAGACCTCAGCTATCCCCTGATTTGGTTTGATAGAGAGTTCAATAAATGCTTAAATTTTGATATTTACAGCCAGCTTTTTTCGATGTTAGGATGGCAAACCTACTTACATGAATCTTACCATATTTTGATTATGCAAGCGGAACTAATGGATAGCCAAAAACAGGAGGTTATCCGAATGTTTACAGGTATCAGCAACTTGCAACTAGAAAACCAAAATATTAGTTCCCAGAAGTGGTATAGTCACCGATTTCAAGAGTTTCAGGAAAAACTGTTACTTCCCAAAGACTATTTAGACAAGATGTTAAGTTCCAAGTTTACCCGGCATTTTTATAGCCCGTCACAAATTCAGGAATTTTATAAATTCTGAAGCACAAAAACAGGTTGTTCATAAGAAAAAGCTCCCAGGGGCTTATTGACTATCAAAGACTCGGAAAACCCGAAACTGTCCACCGTTTTCCAGCCTTCCAACATCATTGGCAAGCGGATCTTACCATAAATGCGATGAGCATTCCAAACCAGACAATCTTGACCCACAGGAACAGAGAAAAACAAGAGACCGTCTTTTTTAATTAATTTTTTGGCGAGTTTCATAGCTTCAAAGTCTCCGGTCGGGTTGATTGGATCCCCATAACGACCTAAGCCGTCATGTTCAAAAGATGAAATAGAAATAGCTGCATCAGCTTTGATATTTTGGCCGATATAATCATCAGTAGAAAAAACTTGTACTTGTGGATGTTCTGAGACGGGCAAGTTATAATCTATCACATAAACATTGGCGGCACCTTTCCAAATCGATATGGCATCACAGTTAACACGATTCAATCCAAAAATCAGAACATTTTTATTGACAATGCTATATTTATCAAAAGCATTTAATAAATGATGCAAAGTTTTTCCATAGTATTTAAAAGAACCAGTTTCGAGACGATTAAATACATTCTGGTAAGCGGTCATACTGAGGACTATGGGAGAAGTGCGAGTATTGTTGTAATAATGATGTAAAACTGGTATTTTATTATTTAGGGTAAAATCACATATCAATGAAGGTAGCATTTCTTTTGGAGGAGGAGAAGGAGGCAAATCTTGGTAATCATAATTGGGGTTTATTTGACTGACACCTAGAACAGTTTTTGTAGCAGCTAGAGCCTCAGCTAAAGCCGATTTAAGTGACTTAGATCTGGGTTCAATTTCGATCGCTGTTTGATAGTGAGCGATCGCCTCATCCCAACGTCCCAACTGTGACAATGCCTCTCCCAGCTTGTAGTGATACCAGGGGAAACGAGGGTGATGGGCGATCGCCTTTTGGTAAGCAGCCACAGCCTCTTGGACTTTACCATTTCTCAGCAACTCATTACCCAGACTAAAATCACTCATAAACCAATTTACCCCAGGAAATACAAACATCACAATCTGGGTATTACCCCTTTCCTAATATACCAGACATCCGCGCATTTATTCAAGTTGAGAATTGGCGATAAATTAGCAGTAGACATCTTGCTGATAGTAGTCAACCAACCTATACTGATGCTCAATCAAAACAGTTTTGACAGAAATCCCAACTCGCTTAATTTCCGCAATGATATCTTTGGCTCTCCACTGAGAAGGAATAATAATGATATCTACTGGGTGTTCCAGCAACCAATCTCGAAAGCGTATTTCTTGACCCGTACCCGGCACAAATTTACCGGCTTTAGAAATATCAGAATCAACCACAATAGGAAATCTTTCCACATCTACACCATAGCGATTCATAAAAGCTGACGATCTCCCCAATCCTCCCCAAATTGCAACCTTAGATCCTGAGCAGTACAACTGCTCCAGTTGAGCCTTGATATCTGCCAAACCTTGGTCTGTAGAAAATCGATAATTTTGACATTCCTCAGCTATCTTTAATTGATGATTTTTGACACCCAACCGAGTCAGACCATAGATAACCTCTCGGTCATAACCGTAACCAATTTTATCAATAGATAAGCTAGACTGAGATAGCATTCTGGTAAATGAGCTAGTTGTAAATTGGGAAATATGTTCATAGAAAAAATCTACCGTCCTTCCGGTTTCCACCACCCTGTCTGCACAGGGAACTTCCCAATAGGTCAAAGGACTGATGCCCAGATGAGTGGCTACCAAAGCCAGTCTTTGTAATAAACCCAAGGGATTCTTAAGATGCTCTAAAACATGACGGCTGACGATCAAATCGGGCATAAGTTCCGGCAGGTTGACTTCCGGATTAAACATCTCAGATCGAAACTCAACCAGGCCTTCTCCATCCTGAGCGCCATTAACATCAAAACCCACATAACGACCTTTGGGATTGAGAGTTCTCAGTCCTGCCAAAAAGCTGCCATCTCCATGTCCGATTTCTACAACCACTGGTTGATCAGGCAAAATCGTCAGGATCTGCTCCTGAATTTCTCTCATAAATCCCGACCATAATACTCCCTGATTAAAAGATGGGTAAGGCTGCTCAGAATAGGGAACCTTTTGATAGTCAAAAGCATAGTTATAAATATGCCCACAGTCCACACATCTAACATAGTCCAATGGTAAGTATTCTAAATCTTTAGATTCTTGATAAGTTTTAGGAATCACTGTATTAGCCAAAGGATGGTGTTGCTGAAACAAAGGAACTGATATGTGATGACCACAAGCGGGACAAGATTCTCCGTCTCTAATTTCTAACTCTAAATTTGCAAATTTCATCGGTTAATATTTTATTAATATTGACTACTTAAACTGTAAAAATGTCACACCCAACGCTCTGTATTTTTGACAAACATTTCCTTCAAAATATCGGGAACTGTGTAAGTAAAATGCCAATCTGGGTAATGTTTTTTAAACTTCGATACGTCACTAATCCACCAAATATGATCACCAATCCGATTCGACTCAGAATAAGTCCAATTCAATTTTTTTTCAACAATCGATTCACAATGCTGAATGGCTTCTAACATAGAACAGTTACTATGGCGACTCCCACCCATGTTATAAACTTCACCAATTCGAGGAGAAAGATAAAAGTGATAAAAGGCGTTAATCAAATCGTAGCTGTGAATGTTATCGCGAACCTGTTTGCCCTTATAGCCAAAAACTTGATAGGGAGTTCCCATCATTGTACATTTTATTAAATAGGATAGAAACCCATGTAACTGAGTCCCAGAATGAGTCGGTCCGGTCAAACATCCACCTCGAAAGGCGGCTGTTTTCATGCCAAAATAGCGACCGTATTCCTGCACCAATAGGTCTGCGGCAGCTTTGGAAACTCCAAATAAAGAGTGCTTAGATTGATCGATGCTCATGGTCTCATCAATCCCATTTGCATAGATATGATCCGGCTCAATTTCCCATCGCAACTCTTGTTCCACTAAAGGTAAAATATTAGGAGAATCACCATAAACTTTATTGGTCGAACAGTGAATGAAAACAGCATTTGGGCAGTGTTGACGAGTGGCTTCTAATAGAACCAAAGTTCCATTGGCGTTGATGGTGAAATCAGTTTCTGGATCTTGAGCCGCCCAATCGTGGGAAGGTTGACCGGCTGTATGAATAATCAGTGAAATATCCTCACCATAAGACTTAAATATTTGGTCGATATGATGGCGATCGCGAATATCAGCTTGACAGTGAATATATTGATCCTGATAAATAGATAGCAGGCGATTCAGATTCCATTCTGTTGAAGCCTCTTCACCGAACAAAGTTTGTCGCATATTATTATCTATACCTACCACCGTATAGCCTTTTTCTATAAAAAAGCTCACGGCTTCCGATCCGATCAACCCGGCTGAACCTGTAATTAAAACAATTGTCATTTGAACAATCCTATCGATGTTTAACCATGGCAGCAAACCAAGCTAATTATACCACATTTTCTGAAAATTTGAGATATTAATAACCATAAATTTCTACCTCATCCAAATGTAAATAGGTTCTGGCATTTAACTGAATGCGGACATACCTAGCCGCCCGGGAAGCAACAGAGACAATCAAAGGTTTTCCATAGATGCCTCCAGGTACTAATCTGCGATCGTTGACATAAACTTGTTCCCACTCATAGCCGTCGGTTGACAATAATATGTTCAGAGTTATAGCGCGTTCTGAATAATCAATATTATCGACACGGTTATAAATTCGGACCTGTTGTATCGCACGTACCTCCTGTAAATCAACTTGCCACCAAGGGTTATCCTCTAAACTTGTGCAAAAACTATAACTACCTGTTTTGTAACCATTAACTGCCCGTTGAGGATCGTCAGGTTTTGACCATTTCGAGAAAGAACTTTGTTGAGCTGGCTTATTTAAAGCCAGATTTTCTCCGGAAGTTTCTAACCAGTCTGGAGATGTTTGACACAGCTCAGGCGATGGCTCATGTTGTGGTGATAGCTGTAATTCTGGAGCAAAAATTATTTTCAGCTTATCTATTATATTTTTATGGGCTAGTGTCCTAGCCTTACTTAGTTCATCGTTGGGCAAAGAAGCAATTTTATTAACTGTGGCAATGCAGCGATTCATCCGGTCATTAAATTCATCAATAGTCATGGCATCAATATATTCAAACAAAGCTTCTGGATGATTGAATTCCGAGTAATCCAAAAAACTATGGGCGGGAAAGTCTTCATAAATTGCATTTCCTTTCCCATAATAAATTGGTAAACATCCTGCTTCTAGTGAATGCCAAATTTTTTCAGTGCAATAATAGGGATAACTCGTACTTTCAAAACACAAGTTAAAGTGATATTGTCGCAGTTGTTCAATTTTTCTTATATACTGGCTTTGGGCTTTTTGTCTTGCTATTTTTCGAGAATCCTCGACAGCGACACCACGTTTCCAACCGGGGCCGTAGATGTCAACTTTTCCCAAATCAAATCCCACATAAGCAATGTTATTTCTAATCTTGATTAAGTCCAGATCGACTCCATCCTTAATTAAGGGAACTGCCGGTTTGCAGGTCGCTATGATGACGACCTTTTTGCCTTTTGGTTTATCGAATGAACTCAGATTTACATAGTTCATAATTGGCAACTCAAAATAATTGTAATTATTTACATAAATGTTCTTTGTATAAGTGTTCATAATATTGACTTCTACATTTGTCAATATATAAATCTTGTCGAAGAAGTGAGTATCATAACGAGGTTCATGAGTCCATACTAAATATTTCTTCAGTTTTCCATACTTTTTAATATAAGGGTATAAATTTTTCAGATGGCGAGACAAAAACATATCTGCTTCTTCTGGGCTATTCGTAAACACAAATTTTTCTGATTTTAAAAAATCGTAGTTAGCCCGTGCATGAAAACTGGTGTATCTCATGTCATCGGCGCGGTAAATTTTGATATCTGTATTTTCAGAAAGCACGGGTGTATGTTGGGCTGTAGCCATTGCTTGATCCAACTCATACAAAACCGCCGGTTGATCTAATCCTAACTTCACGGCTTGACGATAAGATGCGATCGCCTGCTCCCACAGGTGCTGCTTTGCCAACATTCTCCCCAAGCTCAAATGCAACCACCCAGCATCTGGGTTAACCGATATTCCCTGACGAAAAGCCTCTTCAGCCTCATACAACCGTCCCAATTTAGAGAGAGTTTCTCCTAACTTCTGATAAACCCAATAAAAACTAGAATTTTCCTGAATCGCTTCACGATAAACCTCCACTGCTTCCCCGAGCTGATTCATCCGCTGTAACAGGTTGCCTTCTTCCAGCTTGCTGACCATCGATATCTCCTTAGATTTACACAACATTTTCAGTTGGTCAGATTTTAGATTTGATTCTACATCATAAACACAGATCAGGCGACGGAGTGGTGAACCGGGTTCAGTGATGAACTGATAATAATTAGGTTCTCGTCCAAACCAATGATTCATTTTTTCTAGGTCAACCGGGTCATGAATATGACCTTTTGTGCGTCCTGCCTGCCATTTGTAAGGTACGGAAACGACCAACACACGACCAGTTTTCAAGAGTTTCTGACAAAAAGCCCGAGCATTTCGCACGTGCTCAATCACCTGAAGACAGGTCAAGATATCAAATTTCTTTCCTGGATTATATTTGAGAAAATCTGTCTTAACATGAACCACGCCTGGAGCTTGATAAGGGTTGCGTAAATCAATAGAATATCGTTCTGGAATCCAGGCAAACCAATCGAGATAAGGACATCCATTGGAACCGACATCTATCATTGAGTTGGCATTGTTCCCGATCAGATTAATAATGTATCTAATTTCCCGGAGATAGTTACTGTTCTCTCGTCTAGACCAATAAGAATATTCTGGATTTTGATTGTCCTGATGGCTTGGAATACCCTGATTTCCTCGACTCTGGGATGCTAAATATATCTTTAAAAGCGATCGCCTCTCTGACAACTTCCCCTCAATCTCCGTCGCGGTTTCTTCGACTTGAACTGCCTCTGCATTTCGACCCAAAGCCCGCAAAACTCTCCCTAGATCTAGGTGATACCAATCTTTATTAGGGTGTCGCTCCACCGCTTGCTGATAGGCTTCTGCTGCTTCCTCTAAACGTCCTAACTTCTCTAATGCTTCGCCGAGCTTGTAGTGAGACCAATGAAAACTAGGATCATGTGCGATCGCCTTTTGGTAAACAGCCACAGCCTCCTCAAGCTGATTACTCCTTAGCAGTTGATTTCCTTGACTAAACTCACTGGCTGTCATATTAAAACCTCATCAAAAATTATAAATATTTACGAACTCGTTAGGTGGATGATATCTTTTGATTGCGGATTTCATGATTTATAATAGCAAATCACTTTTATCCATAAAGAAAAGGGACGAACCAACATAGTTACGCCATTTAGACTTGGGAATATTATATTGAATCAGTTCCTGTTCTGAGAACTCATCCTCAAGATGAATATCTAAGTTGACCGGAACTACCATACCCAGAGACATCTTTAAATCTGAAGAACTAAATCTGCGTATATGATCCTGTTGACCAAAATACTTACGATTTTCATCTGGACTTAACGAACCAAAGGAATCCAGAAAAGCCTTACCCATAACTGGCACACCAAAAATGTGTTTTCCACCGGGTTTCAGCAATCTATTTAATTTAATTAAAACTGCTGTGTAGTTACAAGGAATATGTTCTAAAACGTGCAAATGAACAACTATATCAAAGCTTTCAGTTTGCCAATTATCTAAATCTTTACATAAATCCAGCTTGCGAACATTGGTAATTCCTTTTTTTTTATACCTATCAGGATTGATGTCAGTGGGTACATAATTATTCCCAAGAATCGAAGAAAAGTATTTTGACAATCCATAATCAGGAGCTAAATGTAGCACTTTCATTCCTGGCTGTGGAAGTAAAAACTTTTTCAGGTACAACATTATAATGCGTGTTCTCTCTACAGAACCACAGTTTTTACACTTAACTTTTTTTCGGTTCATGCTATCTATAAATTTATCACAGCCACAAAGATTACAAACGGGCTTTATGGCTCGATTATCATTCTTTGTTTTCCCGAGTTTAGAGCCAGAGTATTGATTGCTTAATTGGTTTAATTCACTGTTTGACATATTTCTAAAATTCTTGATTATCAACAAAATAGCTATTAATCATCGGTTCATAATAACCACAACATTGTGCTATGTAATCGCTTCAAAAATATCGACTAATTATCACAATTAATAATATTCATTACCCTCCTATAATCAAAGTTTTTGTATACAAAATCTCGACCAATTTTAGCCCGATTGATATATTGCTCTGGGTCAGACCATAATTCCTGGACTATCAAACTAACCTGTTCGGGGTTGGCATATAAAGCCGCACCACCAAAGGTTTCTTGAAACTGAGGGTCAAGAATTACCGGAATCCCTACTGCCATAGCTTGTATAATCTCAATACCCAAAGCTTCGATATAACTTTTATTAGGATAATAAATAAACAAGTCTAAATCTTCCAAAAACTCCTGCATACCCATGCGATCGCCAGAAATAAATTGCCAATTCTTAGGCTGTTTCCCCAGTAAATCAATAGCCCCCTTAGCACTGCCTAATATTCTCACATCCCAAGCATTATCTACACCATATATTTGCTTGAAAGCCGTCAATTCTCCAGGCCATTGCATAGAAGTATTAGCCCCGTGACGACCCACGACAGGCTTCTGATTACCCTGACCCCGCCACCGCAACTTTTGTCTACACCACTGTTCGACATCTATCATTGGATACCAGGGAGTTGGGTATGGCTTGGGGTAACGTTCATCTTCTGTCATTAACCTTTGAAGAGATAAAGAAGAAGGTATCCAGTCTCCTTCTTTTCCGAACATGGTCTTGAGATTCGCCCTGACAATATATGGATCGTATTGTGGCTCAGACCCATCAATTAAACCCTCTGCAAATTGATTCACAATCACTATCAATTTGTCGGCGTTTATGGCGGGGAAATCATCGAGTCTATGCTGTAGAGCTTTCGGACAACCAAAAACGATAATTTTAGCCTCAACTTGGTCTCCTGGTGTCAGTATATCTACCCCATACTTCACACAGACATCATAAAAGCTAGATTGAAGGCTGATGTTAGGACTGGTATTGTAGCTGCGCCAATGGACGACGGCAACCTTCAACCCCGACCGACAAGCGGCGACAACAAAGTTCAGGTTACAAACAAAAACACTATCACCGTTCGCCCAATCTGCCACCACAACCCCATCGTAAAAATATGTTTCGGATTTTAAAGGATGATTGCCCTTAGGGCAAGGAAAGGAGCGTACTTCTTCAGACAACTTGGGAGAAGTTGCGAAATCAGAGCCGAGAATGCCAATATTTGTAAGAATCTCTGTAATGCCATCTGATGCCAAATTCCATGGTTTTGATATGAGTGGTTTTAGCACGAGTTAAGGAATTCTCTCTTGCCATTCCCAAAGATAACATTATATCGGATTTAATGCGGTACAGGGCTTTGGCACCATAGGCTTTTTCTAATCTTAATTGAAACTCCGTATCGCCCCCGATTCTAACAGCGTCCCAGACACCCACTTTGTCGAGGGCTTTTCTTTTGAACATCAAAGAGGAAAAATTTAGATCGAAAAGCCGATGTTTCGGTCTTCGTCCCCCCACCACCATGAGATTTTCATCAACTCGTACCCAGTGAGACATCACGGCAATACAAAAACTTTTTTGATTGTTCATCACCTCAATTTGATACTCAATTTTTTGAGGGTGAGACCAATCATCACTATCATTAACCATGATTAAATCACCTGTGGCAGATGCTAATCCACGATTTCGAGTCGGATAACAACCTTCATTAACATCTTTAGCAATGAGCTTAACACGACGATCGCGTTCAACATATCCTGCCACCACTTCACGGGTATGATCACTGCTACAATCATCAACTACAATAATTTCGATATTTCTCCAGGTTTGTGCCAGCAGACTATCCAGAGCGATGTGTATGGTTTCTGCTGCATTGTAGGCGGGTATAATTACAGAAACCTTGAGCTTCTGATTCTTAATCTTGGGTTCCGCATGAGCTGTAATATTAGACAAGGATAATGGCAAACTATGATCCTTGAGGACTAGAGGTGATAGCCCTTGCTTTTCGTAAATTTTATTGATATAGTATAGGGTCAATGTTTTAGCTTCAGATTCCTGTCCTTTTTGTAAAGAAACTATTCGTTGTATGTTAGCTTTCAGCAGTAAAAAATCTGCTTTTTCTCCTTGAACTTGGATAGCAAAATCTAAGCGTTTTTCCGCCTGATTTATACGGTTGAGCTTGATTAAACATTGAATTTCTGCGAGTAAATATCTCGAATGGATTTCAGCCCCCAATATATTGATTAACTCAATATTCTCTAATGCGAGTTCATAATCACCGTCAACATAGTACCAACGAACTAACTCCCAAGCAGCCTGAATCCGCTCACTTTTGGCTGCTGTTAAATCATGCTTAATTTCTTCTAGTGCAGGTAGAGCATATCGTGAGTACCCACCCCAAAGCCTTTCCCCAAAATCTTGAGCTGTAAAATGAGGCGGTTTCAGAAAATTTTGGGAGGATGATAACTGAGATTTTCGGTGCGAAAGTCGGCGACCGGGTGATGCTTTCTTGGGTGCTGACTGAGAAGGGCTTTTAGGAATTGAGTAATTATTGTTTTTTGCGGTGGTAGTTGAACTAATTTGATGGGTAGAGTTCATGGAAAAATCGGAAGGCAACGATCGCACTACCCCTAACTTAGGATGAATTCCACCCCCCTGTTCTTCAGCTTTTTCGGCTTCTTCAACCCGTCCCACCTGCCGCAAAACCCGGCTTAAATTCACATAAGACCACGCCGCCTCTGGCTTCAATTCTACCGCGCGCCGATAAGCAGCGATCGCCTCATCAAAACGTCCTAACTTCTCCAGCGCCTCCCCCAAATTTTGGTAAGCCAAGTAAAAGTCCCGGTTTTGACCGATCGCTTTTTGATAAGCAGCGATCGCCTCCTCCAGTTGGCCATTACGGAGAAACTCATTACCTCGGCTAAAATCGCTTGCTGACATATCAAATGGGTATAAGAGACAGGGAACAGGTTTTGACACACTAGATTGTAATGTAGATCCGCGCACCTGAAAAGTTCCCGAACCGAAAAATATTGTACACCCCCACCCCAAGTCACAAACCATATCCCTTGTGTAAGTCCCATAGCTGCTACCATTGAGCGTATAGATACCCCAGTCGCGTTTATTGAGAAAACAAGTTTGTCGATCGCTAAAAGGACTTAATTGATTGAATATTTTGATTGTTGGTGCTAGTGGTGGTATTGGCTATGGGTTTGTCGAGATCTTGTTACAAGACCCAGCAATTGACAGGGTTTATGGGACTTATCGGCGTTGGGAGTCCGCCCAAGACTTGTTAAACTTGGCCAGTCGGTATCCCCAGCGTCTGGTCTGTCTGTCCATGGATATTACCCAAGAATCTGATCTAGTCGTCGCTTTGGAAACCATTAGCCATCAAACCAGAGAATTAGACCTCGTGGTTAATTGTATCGGGATATTGCATCGTGTAGGGTTGCAACCCGAGAAGAGTTTGCGACAAATTAATAGCGATCGCCTCATCGAGTATTTCCAGGTTAATAGTATTGGCGCAGTATTGTTAGCCAAACATCTGTTACCCTTTTTCAGTAGCCCGCGCCGCCATGTTTTCGCCACAATTTCCGCCAAATTAGGCAGTATTGGCGATAATTATTTAGGTGGGTGGTATGGTTATCGCGCCTCCAAAGCCGCTTTAAATATGTTAATGCGAACCGTTGCGATCGAATATTCCCGCAAAAGTCCCCAAACCATTGTCGTCATGCTACACCCAGGGACCACAGACACACAGCTTTCCCAACCCTTTCAAAAAAATGTCGCACCCGAAAACCTATTTTCAGTTAATCGAACTGTACAACAACTCTTAGACGTGATTAACCGCCTAGAAATCAGTGATAGTGGTCAGTTTCTGTCCTGGGATGGGACAAATTTGCCCTGGTAGTAACTGAAAAACCTATAACAACTATGTTAAACTCGCTTAATTCAGTAGTGAAGTATTCATTCTATAATGAATCGATCTCACTCAACTTCAAAATAATAGTTTTAGAATTTGGTATCCCCCTGTGATTGGAATATCCCTCCCGGAATACCTGGCGACTACGGCTGCAGTTGCACCTTTGTTAGGAAATGTCTGGATAGATTTGCTGATTTTGCTGTTCATGTTGGTATTATCGGCATTTTTTGCTGGTTCAGAAACAGCTATCACAGCCTTAGATAATCTCAAGTTGCGGGCGCTAATTCGAGAACAAGGTGATCCCAATCGGATGTTTACCCTGGTTTTGGAGAAACGGGCGCGATTTATTACTACTCTTTTGGTCGGCAATAATTTAGTTAATAACTTCTCCGCAATTCTCACCAGTAATTTATTTGCTATTTGGTTAGGTAATGCCGGGTTAGGAATTGCTACCGCTGTCGTCACCTTTTTGCTGTTGGTCTTTGGAGAAATTACCCCCAAATCTTTGGCCATCATCAACGTTCTACCTATTTTTAAGGCAGTTATTCGTCCCATTTACTTGCTGTCTATTCTCCTGTCTCCGGTTATTTATCTATTTGAAACGATCGCCCAAAGTATTATCCGGTTAGTCAACCGGGGCGCTGTACAACCCGGTTTGTCCGTCCAGGAACTACGGTTAATGATTGAGATTTTAGGGGGTCGCGGTCAACTCGACTGGCAAAAACATCAACTGTTAAATAAAACCCTGGTCATGGATTATCTCATGGCGCGGGAGGTCGTGAAACCCCGTATTGATATGCGGACTATTTCCCATCAGGCGACGGTCGTTCAGGTCATAGATTTGTGTTTGGAAACTGGTTATTCTCGTATTCCCGTCCAGGGAGAATCAAAAGATGAAATTGTCGGGATTGTGCATTTGAAGCGGGCGCTACAACTGATGCGCTCAATTAGTGCTGATAGCCCGCCGCCATCCGTCACAGAAGCCATGATTCCCCCGGTTTATGTACCGGAGACCAAAAGGGTGGGTAGCTTGCTTACAGAGATGTTACAGCAGCGCTTACACATGGCGATCGTTGTTGATGAATATGGGGGGACAGTTGGCTTGGTCACTTTGGAGGACATTTTAGAGGAGTTGGTCGGGGAAATTTACGACGAAAGTGATTTTCCCAGTCGGATGGCCCGCAATAAACCTATGAATTCTTCCCCCTCCCGTTCCGGGTCCTCTGGCTTACCCTGGATTAAACATTGACCAGTTATCTGGCCATTAATTCGGGTTTCAGGAAAGCGAAAGTTATTTTTGGTATTCGCTCAAACCCTTGACAGGTAAGGGTTTTGGGATTTACAAAAAAAAGTTTTCCCAAACACTAGCTTTTTTTGAGATTTGTGATACCATTATAAATTGTTGAATAAATGGGTCGGTGCCCGAGTGGTTAATGGGGGCGGACTGTAAATCCGCTGGCTACGCCTACGCTGGTTCAAATCCAGCCCGGCCCACTTGCCCTTGTAGCTCAGTGGTAGAGCACACCCTTGGTAAGGGTGAGGTCACGAGTTCAATCCTCGTCAAGGGCTTATTATTGCTTAATATTTCCGTGGACGCAAGCCATACCTTGTCTATGCCATGGTAAAACTATGATACACTGGTCACGGGTGAATCTACAGAATTGGTATTGACAAGTATCCTGGGTTATAATTATAGTTAATGAAAATACTGTTGATTGGGAATTACCTACCAGATGCTCAACAAAGTATGCAGCGCTTTTCGGCTGTCATGGAGAGCGAGTTAAAAAAAGCAGGTCATGACGTGCGCTTACTGCGTCCCGAAGCCAAGTTGGGACAGCTTAAACCCGGCGGTAGTGGTGTAGGAAAATGGTTAGGATATATCGATAAGTTTATCATGTTTCCCCCTACATTAAAAGAACACTTAGCCTGGGCTGATGTTGCTCATATTTGCGACCATTCCAATGGATTTTATACCCGCTACTTACAAAAAATCCCCCATATTGTTACCTGTAATGATTTACTAGCCGTCCGTTCAGCTTTAGGAGAAATCCCCGAAAATCCCACCCGGTGGACAGGTCGGCAACTTCAACAAATCATTCTGAAAGGGTTAAATCAAGCTCAACGAGTAGCCTGTATTTCGGAAAAAACCAGAGAGGATTTACTGAGGATTAGCGAACTAGAACCCCAGGCGGCAACTACTATTTATATGGGGTTAAATTACCCTTATCGCCCCATGTCAGAAACTGAATATAAACCCAGGCTGGCAAAATTAAAAGTTCCCGAAAATAGTTCTTTTATTCTCCATGTAGGTGGTAATCAATGGTATAAAAATAGGTCAGGAGTTGTCAAAATCTTTGCCCATCTTCAACAAAAACTGGCCAAGGGCGATATTTATTTAGTGATGGCGGGAGCCCCCTTTACTGAAGAATTACAACAACTGATCACAAACTATGAATTAGAACCATTAGTTATTCCCTGTGTTAATATCGATAATGAAGACCTCCGCGCTTTATACTCGGCGGCGATCGCTTTACTATTTCCATCCCTTCAAGAAGGGTTTGGCTGGCCGATTATTGAAGCCCAAGCCTGTGGCTGTCCGGTGTTTACATCCCATATACCTCCTATGACGGAAGTGGGGGGAGAGGTAGCGATTTATATTGACCCTAAGAATCCCCAAGAATCAGCCACTAAAATTCTGGATTCCCTCAATATAATTAAGCCAGACCCCCAACCATTATTTGATAATGCCAAAAGATTTACTACGGAGAAAATGATTAATGAATATATAGGTTTGTATGAACAAGCGATCGCCGCTTCCGGAAAACTTGGGTAAAACTAATGTGGAAAAATTCACCAAATCACCTATAAAATTATGGCAAAAGTTTTACATATTATTCCTTCAGTGAGTCCCATTAGAGGCGGGACTAGCGTTGCTGTGATCGAGATTGTTCAGGCGCTAAGAAATTGTCAGGTAGAGGCGGAAATTCTCACCACTAATGATAGCGGTCCGGGAGTGTTAGAGATTCCCTGTGGTGAGTTTATAGATTATCAGGATGTACCAGTTTTATTTTTCCCGAGATGGTCTCCCTCCGTTCAAGCCTTGTCTGAATATGCGATTTCTCGGAAACTTATGCAGTGGCTAAATACCCATATTAAGGGTTATGATTTAGTGCATATTCACTCCCTATTCTCCTATGTTTGTACATTTGGGGCGAGGAAGGCGCGACAGAAATCAATCCCCTATGTGATTAGTCCTCACGGTCATTTTTCCCCCTGGGTGATTAATCAAAAGCGGCTGAAAAAAAATATCTATAATTTCCTGTTGGAAAATGCCAACTTAAAAAAAGCGTCTCTGATTCATTGTACCACTAGGTTAGAACAAAAATATGTGGGTGATTTTGGTATTGATGCACCCACGGTTAATATACCTTTAGGAATTCATTTCCCGACGGCTTATCCTAACGCTAAAATAGCCCTGCGTGACAAATATAATATTTCGGTTGGTATCGAAACTCCGATTATTTTGTTTCTGTCCAGGATTCACCCCAAAAAACAACTTGATTTTTTGCTGAAAGTTTTGGCTAATATCCAGGAAGAAAATAACTTTCATTTGGTGATTGGAGGGAGTGGAGAACCTGCTTATTGTCAATATATTGAGGGAATAATCAGCAGCCTGGGATTAGGGGAAAAAGTGACATTTACAGGTTTTGTTAGCGGTGAGGATAAACAACTTTTACTCTATGGCTGTGATTTCTTAGCATTACCATCTTTGGGGGAAAACTTTGGTATTGCGGTGGCTGAAGCTATGGCGGCTGGATTACCTGTAGTGATTACCCCGGAAGTTGAGATCGCGGTAGATGTAATTGAAGAAAATGCTGGTTTGGTTGTACCGGGAACCCTAGACCAGTGGGAAAGTGCTTTAAAGCAGTTAATTAATACACCGGATATCAGGCGAGAAATGGGTAATAATGGACAAAACTTATCTCGACAGCGCTATAATTGGAATGTGATTGGTCCTCAGTTTGTGGAGGCTTACAATTCGATTTGTCAGCCCTAAAATCGGGAAGGCGATCGCTTTATACTTAATCAGTAACTATTGGATGTTATCAAAACTATGAATCTTCCTAAAGTATCTGTAATTATTCCCACCTATGGACGCGAAGAATTATTGCGGAATAGTTTATCTGATGTGATGAATAATGATTACCCCGATTTAGAAATTTTGGTGGTTGACCAAACGAAAAACCATGAACCGGAAACTCAAGAGTATTTAGAAAAGTTTTCCAAATCCGGTAAAATTTCCTGGTTTAAACTGGACTGGGCTAGTTTACCGGGGGCGAGAAATTATGGGGTGCGACGCGCTACGGGAGACATTGTAATCTTTATTGATGATGATGTTACACTTGAGACGAGTTTCGTCATGTATCATGTTCGCAACTATCTTGATCATCCTGAAATTGGCGCGGTAGCGGGTCGGGTATTAACCCCAGAACATTTACAGGGAACCCACAAACAACCGACTTTTGATTATCTACCACCAGAGGCGAGTGATCCGGGTATTGCTTGGTATTATTTGGATGTGGTTAATACTATGAAACCTCAAAAAATTATTAGTGGTCGGGGGTGTAATATGTCTTTTAGGCGATCGCTTTTTACTGACCATGGAATTTGGTTTGATGAACGATTTAGGGGTAGCGCGGTTCGTGAGGAGTCGGATTTTTTCTTGGATATCCGAAAAACTGATTATCAGATTTGGTATGACCCAGAAGCTGTTTTAGTGCATATTGGGGAACCCACCGGAGGCTGTCATGATATTAGTACCCGGTCTTTAGAGTACCAAATTACCCATTATCATAATCATTTTTTGATGGCATTTAAGCATTTAACCTGGAAACAATCCCTACATTTATATATCCGTTTATTTGACTGTCATGTTCTCGGACATCCCCCTTGTAACAAAAGTGGCGGGTTTACTAAGATTATAGCGAGGGGGATTTTCTATTTCTGGGGATTTTTTAGTGCCATTTGGACTCAAATACAAGGACTGTGGAATGATGGACAGATTTACACGCGCCAAGACCCCCAAGCTATATCTGGGGTGAATTAAGAGTGATTAATTGGCTTGAAATTTAGTCCTATAAACGGGTTCACCACGGTTAAGGGTAGCGATTTCGCGCTCGGAAGCGACGGGTAGGGGGTTCTCTGTTAACCAATGTTCTGAGAGGAGATGAAAGCGCGGATTTTCCCTAAAGCGATCGCGCATTTCGATCGCCACAGTTTCCACGTCCGAGGCTAACAATACCCAACCACCGGACACCATAAACTTGCCTAAATCTTCCACCAGTTGCGGTTGTACTACTCGCCGCCGTTGATGCTTGCTTTTAAACCAAGGGTCAGGAAATAAAATACTAACTGTTTTGATAGTTTCCGGGGGCAAAGATGCTAAAATTGAGGATAGGGAATAGTTAGCATTACCGAAAATATAGTGTAAATTAGTTAGCTGTTTTTGGTCACGCCAATGGTTGGCTTCTTCCACTAAAGGCTGACGTATTTCTATCCCCAAAAAATTCTGATATTCTTGGATTTGAGCCAGTTTCCATAAAAACCTACCCCTTCCGCATCCGATATCAATATGGAGAGGTTTGTTAATATCAGTATATATCTCCGACCAATTCGGGGTTTTAACAGAGAATTGAAATTTCCGCGCTAAAGGGTTAACGTGCTGACGAACCCGAACTCTTGCCAATGTTTACACCTCCAATTAAAAGCCATTAACTATTAATTAATGATTGTAATAGTTCCCCATGAACTTGGGCGCGATCGCTCAGAGATTCAATTTGCACAGGGTCAAGGCGATCGCCATTAGCATAATGTTCAATCCAGGCTTTACTAATGATATTGGCATCGTCGGGAATTTGGGAAAGTTCCCAACCGGGAAAGTCTAATTCTGCCATTAAATGACTCACTTTAGGATCGTAACTAATAGCAAAACAGCGACATTCCTGGGAAGCGGCCATAATTAAACTATGCAGTCGCATTGATATAGCCATTTCCACCCCCTGAAATAATCCCCGCAACATTTGAGGGTCTGTTAATTTCAGAATTTGGCTATGGTAAGGAATAGCCTTATGGATTAACTCAGCGATCGCCAAATCTTGGGATAATTGAAACGGAACCAGTAAAATATAGGTATCCGTCGCCTGCTGAAAAGACACCAAAGCCCTAGTTAAAATCTCTAACCGTTTTGGGGTCAATAATGGATGCGATCGCCAGGTAACAGCCACTCTAGGCGCTGGCAAATCCCACAGCCCTGGCACAGGTTTTGGGTCGAGAGCCCACACGGGATCAGGAGCTAAGGTAAACGGAATTTGCCAATCTGTCAATAGGGCAGCCGAACCACTATCACGGACAGTAACTAGATTACACCCCGCAAAAGCCCTTTTTGCCATAGCGCGGGTAATCGGACGCTGGAGGGGACCAATACCTTGAGACCAAGCAATCGTCCTCAATCCCATCTGTTGAGCTAATCCCATCAATCCCGTATAATATAATGGGCTGATGACACTGGTGACATCTTGAATTAAACTCCCACCCCCCCAGATAAACCAATCAGCAGCCCGCAAAACTTTCAACACCTGAAAGGCATTTCGGCGATCGCAGGTTTGAACTCCGTATTGGGTCTGAGTTTGGCTAGGGTTTCCCGATAAAGCGATCGCTTCTACCGTATCGGGTAGCATCTGTAATAACGAAGCCAAAAGCGCCTCATCACCGCCATTCCCCTCCCCATAATAACCACAACAAATAGCCCTTACCATCTTGCTATTCAAACTTGAACTGTTCTTGTACCGTTAAATATACCGATATCCAATAATTCGTCAAATCTCATCAGGCAATAATTAGGGAAGACCCCCAGACTGCTGCTGGCTATGTCTGCTTGGTAGAATTCATAGCAATTGATAGCAGCATTTACATATCCCCCAACTCTCAGTATTGCACCCCAGTAGCCGTCAAAAGATTTTAACAGACTCCATTATCATAACACTCAGAGGGTCGTCTTTGTTGAACCTCCGGTAGTGGTAACTCGTAGGGGGATGTATTTTCACTCCCCCAAAAGATAGATTCTGTCTTCACCGGGAAAGATAAGACCTCAGACTGATTAAAAACGGCATTGGGGACTCCTGGGATTGCCAAAAACAGGGGAAATGCCATCATCAGCATTTGGGTTTGTGATTTAATGTTACTCATGATTTGAACCTCACCTAAGCTGAACTTGATTAAAAATAGACAAACCGTGGAGGGTTTTGTATCTTACCTGTTTCATTTTTCCAGTTAGAAATGAGATAGCAGGATTTTCCTGAAATAGGGAAAGAACACGGTTTAATTGGGACTTGGGCGCAGGGGAGTTAATTTAATCCTCGCCCAACTTTCTATAATTCCATTATGATGGAGCTAACTCCCAATCATCTGTTACCATGTGACAGTTATTGCTGAGGCTGAAGGGCTGATGGGTAGGTGATCGGGTGATGGGGCGATTTGGTCATAAGATCAACATAACTCGGAATCATTAAATGATCTAGCCGGGACTTGATCTGATCAGGCGATCGCCCCCTAGGGAAAAAATGCAGTCAATCAGAGAAATTCATGGTAGACGACTTTCATAAGCTAAGTTTAGCTCTATTTAGTGGTAAAGGAGGTGTGGGTAAAACCACCCTCGCTTGTGGGTTAGCCCTCCATTGGGCTAGTCAGTTTCCTGACGATCGCATCCTGCTACTATCAACAGATCCAGCTCACTCCCTAGGAGATGTGCTACAAATGCAGGTAGAGAACACCCCCCACCATGTCGCCGCCACGGCTGATTTTGTTCCCCTACCTAACCTGAATATCCGCGCCCTAGATGCCCATATACTCCTAAAAGACTTTAAGGAACGCTACGGAGATACCCTACAATTGTTGGTGGAACGTGGCAGTTTTGTAGAAGGCGAAGACCTCACCCCCGTTTGGGACCTCGAATGGCCGGGAGTTGATGAGTTGATGGGTTTATTGGAAATTCAGCGCCTCTTTGACGAAAACCTGATCGACCGGGTAGTGGTGGATATGGCCCCCAGTGGTCACGCCCTCAACCTTTTGGGGTTAATGGATTTTTTGGATAATTTGTTAGAATCCCTTGAACTATTCCAAGAAAAACATCGCACCATCGGCCGTTCCTTGGCTGGTAGCCACCGCCACGACGAAGGAGATGAGTTTTTAGATGAAATGCGCCTCAAACTCGATTCGGGACGCGCTAGGCTGCAAGATGCTGACCATACATCTTGTTTCTGTGTGGCTATTCCTGAACCTATGAGTTTATTTGAAACCCGGCGATTTTTGGAGTCTCTACAAACTCTCAAAATTCCTATGGGTGGGGTATGGATTAATCATATCGTGGCCGAGGCTGTTGATGGCGATCGCTATCGTGAACAGCAACCCCTCATGGCTGAGTTTATCAAAATCGCCGCCGATCAGCCTATATTTCTCGTCCCGGAATTAGACACCGAACCCCTGGGACCTGTAGCCTTAAATGGCTTATTCGCTCAAACTAAGCCTTTGGGTAACGATGACCAATTAGCTATCATCACCACAGCCGAAAACCAGCCCGTATCATTGGTGACATTCCCTGATGCTCCTAAATTACCAGATTTTCTGTCCTTGGGGCGGCGTTTAGTTATTGTCGGGGGAAAAGGTGGTGTTGGTAAAACCACTGTTGCTGCTGCTATAGGTTGGGCTATGGCAGAACGTTACAGCGATCGCCATGTTAGAATGGTATCTATTGACCCGGCCCATTCCTTGGGTGATGCCTTCGGTGATCAGTTAGGACATCAAGCCCTTAACATTACTGATAACCTTAGCGGTCAGGAAATTGATGCTGACCAGGTTCTCGATAGGTTTCGCTCAGACTATCTCTGGGAATTGGCGGAAATGATGGGGGGAGACTCTGGAGACCCTGATGCTAATCTCAAACTGGCTTACGGACCAGAGGCTTGGCGGCGCATTGTTTCCCAGTCTCTCCCAGGACTTGATGAGATGTTGTCTCTGGTGGAGGTGATGGAGTTATTGGAAAGCCACGAACAAGATTTGATTGTATTAGATACTGCTCCCACGGGTCATCTATTGCGGTTTTTGGAGGTTCCTACCGCTATGAGTGATTGGCTGGCTTGGATTTTTAAGCTGTGGATTAAATATCAGAATGTCTTGGGAAGGGTTGAGTTTATGGGACGGTTGCGAACCTTGCGTCAGCGGGTCGTGAAAGCACAAAAACGTCTGGCTGACCCCGAATATACCGAGTTTATTGGAGTTGTTCAAAATCGCGAGGCTATTCTAGCAGAAGCTGAAAGATTAGTCGCATCTGTCCGGGAACAGTCGATCGCCCAAAATTACATCGTACATAATCGCGCTGAATTGGGTAAGGAAATTTCAGGCGATCGCTTTGGGGAATTGGCGATCGTTCCTTTACCTAATTTACCTCGCTGTGTTGAGCCGATATTCCGCATTCAAAAAGCCGCTGAATTAATCTTTTAACAGCACCCTAAATGCGATCAACACCGAACCAAACCACCCTAGACGGCTATATATATGCCGCCACATTTTCCCATGCTGTTATCATAAGTCAATCTCCGAGATTTGTCAATAGGCAATCTGGCAAATTAGGGATTATTCTATAAATGGTGTATTAATCAATCCAAGGAAGGAATGAGCCATGGTTAAGGGTAATCTTCTGAGTCGATGGTGGGGAGTAACGATGATGGGGATAATGATTAGTTTAACCGGGAGTATTAGTCCGGTGTCTGTCCTAGCTGAATCCGACTCTTCCGACCCCTCAGAAACCTATACAACTATTATGGATTGGTGTCTGAATAGGGAGAATTTATCCCCAGATGCTAGATATACCGTACAACTGATTTTGAGGGAAGCCGGAACCTTTAACTGTGCGAGAGCTAGTGAAAACTTGCTAAATTTAAATAGACTAGATCTAAACACCAGTTTAATTAGGGATGTTGCGCCTTTAGGAAGTCTCACCAACCTAACGGAATTAAGATTGATGAATAACCGAATCTCAGATATCAGTCCTCTCGCGAATCTGACGAACCTGGAAAATCTGGATTTAAGTTACAATCTACTCACCGATGTTAGTGCTTTAGGGGAACTCATGAATCTGAGAGTTCTTAACCTGAGTTATAACCAAATTAATGATGTTAGTAGCCTCAATAATTTATCAAGACTAAATGAGTTAAATCTCAATCACAACAACATCTCTAATATCAGTTCCTTATCTTCCCTAGAACGCATCACTTATTTATTTGTCAGACATAACCCAATTGCAGACCAGACCTGTCCGATTTCGCCGAGATTTATCTGTCAGTTTTAGTTGTTAGGGAAAGGATAATTTCCGATTGATTGACTGAGATTACTCAAAGTTTTTATAAACTTGGCGAAATTGTAAAATCAAGCCGAGGGTGACTTGTTTCATCACCTGGTAGAGAATGGATATAATCACAAATGTAATCATGATGACTAGCAGCGGTTTTCGGCTAGTCAAATCATTCAAAGTCTCGACCATAATCACATCTGGTTGAGTCACCAAGTCCCAACTATTAAATCTTTGAAAACGTCCTAGATATACACCGATCGCACAGAGAAAATGAACGAGAAACTCAGCCGGGATTACCCATTTTTTGGCTCCTTGTTTAACTAAATAGTGACCCTGATTAATTAAGGAAATGACATAGGCTTGAAATCCCATGAGAATTGCGAAGACATGAAGGGGGATAAAAAACAGAGTAATAACCCAGACAGAATATCCGGCTCTGGTGGCTCTAATTAAGTGGATAATATCGGTGAGTAAATAGGGTGCATTAGGCAAAAAAGCGATAAAAACCACTAAAGTAATCCACCACAACCCAGACCGAGAGATATTTTTGCGCCGAAACAGAAAAAAGCTGAGAACTAGGGGAATAAACGCTAAAAACAGATTCCAAATAATCCAGCCACTATGTCGATTAAAAGCATCTAAAGCACCAGCGAGTATAGCTTCCATGATATCTTAACTTCCTCCGTTAGTGAAATTCAATCAAGCTCGCGCCATGCTAGAGAATATTATATCTAACTAATCATGATGGCCACAGGATTTTAAAAACCGTTGAGGGATGGTGGTCTGACTCCCCCAATGTAGGTGTAAATAGGAACAGTGAACATTAGGAAGAGGGTTCCAACCTTCGGGGTGAGTTTCTGGGAGGCTGTGATAGCGAGAAATGTCATAGATAGGGTTAGGGGGTTCTTCGGTTAGGTGGGAATGGTGGAATTGATGACCGCAGACGGTATCTCCTGAAGATAGTAGGGGTGTTTCTCGTAAGACTTTCCCTTGATAATATCCTAAAGTCAATCGTTTTTCCATAATAGCGGTAGTAGGAAGAATTCCGACCATAGACCAGGCTTGTTGATTAAAGTCGATAATTTGATCACATAAATACATTAACCCCCCACATTCTGCATAAGTAGGAATACCGGAGTTAATGAGCGATCGCACTTGTTGAATAGCGGGTTGATTTTGACTTAAAGACTCAGCGAATACTTCGGGAAATCCGCCGCCAAAATACAGACCATCAACGGGTTCGGGAATGGTTTGTGTTAGGGGACTCCAGGAGATTAATTCGGCTCCCAATTCTTGCAATAAATCGAGGTTATCAGCATAGTAAAAACTGAAAGCGACATCACGAGCGATCGCTATTTTTACGCGGGGAATTTTCACGGGAATCTCTCGAGGTTCTGGGGTGAGAGTTTCCGCAGCCAATAGGGGAAGTAGTTGAGACCAATCAAAACAATTAGCGGCTAATTCTGTCAGTCGGTTTAAGAGGATATCAAGATTAGAAAGTTCTTGGGTGGGAACTAATCCTAAATGGCGGTCAGGAATGGTAATATTATCCTGGCGGCGCACGACACCTAAAATCGGCAAATTCAGAGGTTTTAAGGCGGCTTTCAGTAAATCCAGATGGCGATCGCTTCCGACTCGGTTAAGAATGACACCGGCGAATTTTAGCCGAGGATTTATGGTACAATAACCATGGGCGATCGCCGCCACAGAACCGGATAATCTAGCGCAATCAATCACTAAAATAATCGGCAAATTCAAGCATTCAGCAATATAAGCAGTTGAGGCAAAATCAGAGTTAAATTCTGTGGATTCCCACCCCCTAGGAATACCATCAAACAACCCCATAACTCCCTCAATTACTCCTAATTGAGAGCCACTAATATGGCGCTGAAAACAGGATTTAACATAATCTTCTGATGTCAGAATTGGATCGAGATTTCGACAAGGTTTTTGAGTGACATACTCATGAAACATCGGGTCAATGTAATCAGGACCCACCTTAAAAGATTGCACATCAAAATTGTGATGTTTCAGATAAGCCAAAATACTGAGCGTAATTGTTGTTTTACCTACGCCGCTGCGTTCTCCCGCAATGATAACAGTCATGAGAAATCCACCTATTTCGACAAGTTTTTAAGCATTATTTACGATTAAGAATTACCCGGATTAACCGAGAAATCCTGAACTTGTTGCAGCATAATTTGTTGTTCAAAGAGATCGGGATATTCTTGAATCCAATTATCAACTAAAAAATAAAAGGATATCCAGCAACTCAGAACCACATGACCCAGGATTAATAACAGAAACGGACCACTAATTAAAGGGGGAGTTGGTCGCAGTTTAAATTTGGCATCGATAAACTGAATTAAAAACACAAAACAAGCGCAGATAATCGGCCAAGCAGTTATGGCAAATGTGGGTAACTGTTCAGCAGTTTCCTGATAAACTAATACGGTAATTAAAGTTCCGGTAATCCAAGGACTTAGGGAAACACCACGAATGATAAAAGGATGTTGATTAGTGCGCCAAGAAATGCCAGCAGTTAGCAAAATCCAACTCAGGTTGGCTATGGAGTTACTGCGTTCGATGTTATCGGTCAGCAGGCTAGAAACTAACCAAGCCAATAGACCGACTATGACTACACTTTTCCAGTGATATAACTTAGGTGGCTTAACGGTATTTACCACGGAAGTTACATTTTTCACTAAGGGATGTTTCAGGGGATTATCCATTATGATGAAACCTCGTTAGCTTGCAGTACAGTTAAGGCTATAATACACACATAACTAATGGTGTGTGCGCGGACAAGAGAGCGAATAATGATTTGAGTATCCTGACTCATGGAAAAAATCAGAGGACTTTGAGATTTTTTGGGGTCAGGCTTGTCTTCTTGGGGGGGGATTTCGCATAAAAATTTATACAAAGCAAATCCGTTAATTTTAATGGCTAAATACAACAAAAAATAAACAATCGTAATGAGGAGCAAGGTTAGGGACAATTGGGGAGTTTCTCCAACCATAAGATACACGATAAAATCTTTCTGAACAAAGCCCGGAATCACTGCCTTAATTATAAAAAAGCTCATAATTCCGACGATTTCTGCTAACAAATTAATGGCGGCGGCATATTCGACACTTTTGCGGGGGGACAAATTCAGATAACCACTCAGAAGCCATGATTCAAGGGTAATCACAATTAACAAACGACAAAATCGGGTGAGGATTGTCCGTATTCCAATGGTGACAGGTAGCATGAAGCGTGGACTCCATTAAGATGATAAACTTAATCTATCATTAAGTTGGGAAATGATTAACATTTGCTGTACTAGGGTACACCAAAGCTATTTTCGTCAGCACCCCCGGCTGAAGCACGGGGGCTTCGTGCCCCCCGATTTCAGGTAGCTGACCAGCTTAAGCCTTAACTGGCTACGTGAGCGAGCAAGAGTTAAAGTTCCTACCCTGGAATGCGTGCTAGTTCCAGGCACTAGAACCAAATCGTTAAACAGTTCTAAGGGGTTAAGACAGTGCGATTTGGAAAGTACCGACTCTGAACATTAGCGTTCGCGCAGCGTGCGCGTTAGCGCATAGCAAACGTTACGAGCAATCAGAACAGACGCAACAATGTCTAACCATATTTTCGTTTTAGATACCAACCGCAAGCCCCTGACACCGTGCAAGCCAGGGATGGCACGATCACTGCTCAAAGCCGGGAAAGCATCGGTATTTCGACGCTACCCATTCACCATTATTCTAAACAAGGAGGTTGACGCTAATCCTGAACCCCTCGAACTCAAATTAGACCCAGGCTCTAAAGTCACTGGAATTGCCTTAAAGCAAGGGAATCATATTATCTTTGCTGCCGAGTTGCAGCACCGAGGACAGCAGATTAAAGAAGCATTGCTCTCTCGTCGTCAACTCCGACGTTCTCGACGAAACCGCAAGACCCGATATCGACCAGCTCGGTTCTTGAATCGGACTCGTCCCGAAGGTTGGTTAGCTCCCAGCTGGCAGCATCGAGTAGATACTCTAATGACCTGGGTTCACCGATTTCGTAGACTTGCCCCAGTTGGCCGCATTACCCAAGAGCTAGTACGGTTCGACCTGCAATTGATGGAAAACCCTGAGATTTCAGGTGTTGAGTATCAGCAGGGAGAATTACAAGGCTATGAAATCAGAGAATACCTGTTGTTCAAGTGGGGCAGAACCTGTGCTTACTGTGGGGCTCAAAATGTACCACTTGAAGTTGAGCATATCCAGCCTCGGTCTAAGGGTGGCTCTGACCGGGTTTCTAACCTGACGATGGCTTGCCACTCATGCAATCAAGCCAAAGGCAATGGGGACATTCTGGATTTTTTATCGGGTCAGCCTGATGTGCTGAGTCGTCTTCTCAGGCAGGCCAAATCACCCCTTAAAGATGCGGCTGCCGTTAACTCGACCCGATGGGCTTTGTTCAATGCTTTGAAAGCAACAGGACTCCCAGTTACCACAGGAACGGGCGGACAAACGAAGTTCAATCGACTGAGGCTCAACCTACCTAAAGCTCACTGGCTTGATGCTGCCTGTGTTGGACCAGTCGAATCACTCGAAGTTCTGACTTCAAAACCGTTGCTGATTTTAGCAAAGGGGCATGGAACCCGTCAGATGTGCGGGACGAATAAGTACGGATTCCCTACTCGTCACCGCTCCAGGAGGCAAATTCATAAAGGCTTTCAGACTGGCGACATGGTGAAGGCACTGGTCACAGCGGGGAAGAAAATTGGCTCATATCTAGGACGGGTTCTCTGCCGTGCGTCTGGTAGTTTTGATATTACCACCGCTTCTGTACGGGTGGCAGGCATCAGCCACAAATACTGCCAACCCATTCACAGGAAGGATGGTTACGCCTATGCTTGAAAGATTGACGGGGACTAAAGTCCCCCTGTCGCGTTTCCTCCCCGGTCTAAAGACACGGGGCTTCCACGCTCCCAAGAGGTTTACGTGATTGATAAGTCTAACGATCGCCCTACTATGGGAAAGGGGAGCAAGAATTTAATCCAAGATTTGCTTGACATCTTAGGACAATAACGTACAATACCCCAAAGATTCGCAACTCAATAATGAGTATACGGTCAAACCCCAGACCATGCCAAATTTCCCTGACGACATACTCATCAAGTCGGATTCTTCATGGTAAAATCCAATCATGGTGCGAGACGTTTAGGAGTCAAATAAGGCTGCAATGCCTGAAATAACCTCCTAGTGGGACTTTCACCCCTTGGTGAAATATAAGGGACTCGTACCCTGACCATCCCATAACTGTTTATATGTCCCAACGTTTGGTATAGAAATATACAAAACAAGGCAGGGAACTCAAGGTCAAAACGCCCAACTGGAAATATTAATGATTCCTTAACAATTGCGTTGAGAGTAACGGCGATAGCCACCCCCAGTTTTGGGAATCATAACCCCAGGATTGAAGCGGGGAACGGAAGGCGTGAAGTAGAACCTACTACCAAATGCGACCACTGCCAACCATCCATGATTAGGGAAACCGAATGTCCGGCTTGAACCATCGTAATGATTTAGCAGCGAAACAGGTTGATACGCTGCGTTCAAAAGAGCAAGGGGAAAAGTAGGGTAATCATGACATCACCTACACAGACTTTTAAAAGTACCCCGGTGGAGAGGACAAATCTAAAGATGGAATGCCCGTATAAACGGAACGTTTAAACCCCTTTTAGGCTCTCAAGTGGCAGGATGTACCTGCGGAGTAGTGAAAGTGTAAGCGTATACCTTTAAGGGGAAAGGATGTGACTGAAAGCCAATGCCTAACTGTAATGGTTAGGATATGCCCACTAGTCACGGTGTGGATATAGAGACTGCGACAATTAGGAGTGTTTACGACGAAAGCGAGTTTAAACACTACGATGTTGTATTTAGCTCCAAAAGTTGAAATCACAAAAGCAGGGAGTCGTTACCCTGTTCCCGATGTCAAAAGGGGTATCCACATCAGGAGCCGTGTGATGTGAAAGTATCAAGCACGGTTTTGAATTGGAGTTGGGGAAGGCGACTTCCCTTTCGACCATAACCCTTACAAAGCTTTCCGGACAAAACTCAAACTCAATGACCGTCATCGCACCTTGATGGCCAAACACGCGGGTTATGCTCGGTTCGTGTTTAATTGGGGATTACACTTATGGATGTCAGCTTATGAAGAGGGACTCAAGCCTAATATAAACTCCATTAAAAAGGTTTTTACTAATTATGTGAAACCTCAATATCCTTGGATGTCCGAATTGTCTTCTAAAGTTTATCAATATGCCTTCATTAATCTAGGGGATGCCTTTAAGCGCTTCTTCAAGGGAATAAGTAGTTATCCTAAATTTAAGAAGAAAGGCTACCATGATAGCTTTACCCTTGACAATTCCGGAAAGCCATTCAAGTTGTCAGGAACTCGCCATAAGCTGCCTTTTGTGGGCTGGGTTTCTACATTTGAGGCTCTACCCGAAAGTTGGGTTAAGAAAGTCACTATAGCCCGCCAAGCAGAGGACTGGTATATTAGCTTTTTCGTAGAAATCACACCAGAAATCACACCTAAATATCGAGAGAGAATCGGGGTAGACCTAGGAATTAACAATTTGGCGACTTGCTCCGATGGGACCCAATTCTCTAATCCCAAGGCTTATAAAGCAGCCACCAAAAAATTAGCTCGATTACAACGTCATTTAAGACGCAAAGTCAAAGGCTCAAAAAATCGGGCTAAATGTCTCTTAAAAGTTCAAAAGCTACATCAAAGAGTCGCTAATATTCGCCGTGATACGATTCATAAAATCACTACTTTTTTGGCTAAAAACCACAGCCAAGTAGTCATTGAAGATTTGAATGTGTCAGGTATGCTGAAAAATCATGGTTTGGCGGGTTCTATCGCTGATGCTTCATTTTATGAGTTCCGTCGGCAACTAGGTTACAAGGCAGAACGTTATGGTTCAAAGTTAATGATTGCGGATAGATTTTATCCATCCAGTCAACTTTGTTCTAACTGTGGCCATCGTCAAAAAATGCCCCTAGTCCGTCGGACTTTTGAATGTCCAAACTGCGGTCTGGCGATAGATCGTGACTTGAATGCCAGTATAAACCTAGAAGTGCGAGACGTTTAGGAGTGAAATAAGGCTGCAATGCCTGAAATAACCTCCTAGAGGGAGATAGACTGACTCGACCAGTTTACCCCTTAACTGTATATATGTCCCAACGCTTAGGAAGTTGTGATTCTAAGCAAGGCAGGGAACTCAAGGTCAATCCCATTTTAAGAAATCGCAATATACCGTCCAAGTATTACCTAGGAGGAGTATTATAACTCACTTGGGGCGATTATGGGAAAGAGTAAAGGCGGTAGCCACCCCCAGTTTCAGAAATCACAAATCTGGGATTGAAGCGGGGAACGGAAGGCGTGATGTAGAACCTACTACTATAGGCGACCACTGCCAACCATCCATGATTAGGGAAACCGAATGTCTGGCACTGAACCATCGTCATTATAAAGTAGCGAAATAGGTTGACACGCTGCGCTCAAAAGAGTAAGGGGAAAAGTAGGAGTCTTTCTATACTACCTACACAGACCTTTAAATGTACCCCGGTGGATAGGACAAATCTAAAGATGGAATGCCCATATATACGGAACGTTTAAACCCCTATTGGGCTCTCTGCGAGTACATCTCGTAGAGTAGTGAAAAGTGTAAGCGCATGCCCATAAGGGGAAAGGATGTGACTGAAAGCCAATGCCTAACTGTAATGGTTGGGATATGCCCACTAGTCACGGTGTGGATATAGAGACTGCGACAAGTAAGAGTGCTTATGACGTGAGCGAGTTTAAAGACTACGTGGTGTATATAGCTCCCAAAGTTGAGGTCATAAAGCAGGGGGTAGTAACCCTGTTCCTACTGATAATAGGGTGTTCACATCAGGAGCCGTGTGCTGGGAAACTCGCATGCACGGTTTTGAATTGGAGTTGGAGGGGGCGACCTCTCTTTCGACCATACCAAATCGCCTGGTTCCGACGATTACACTTGTGGACGGGGTGCTGCCGACAGTCCCGGACGAAGCCAGAAATAAACATCAAGATCCGGCTATGTCCGGTTTTGTTTAAGTTTTATAGAGCAGTAATCATGATATTGATGCCGGGAAAAAGCTACAGAGGTACACTTCCACCCCTGACACGACACCAGGAAGAACTTAGCGATCGCCTACGACAAGATGTAGAAGCGATCGCCGGGACCGGAGAACATAACTATATATATTACGATAATCTTCTTAAAACTGAGGCTTACCTAGAAAGTAGACTGACCCAAGCTGGTTATACAGTCCAACGCCAAGAATATCTGATTGGCGATCGCCAATTTACCAATTTAGAGGTAGAAATACCAGGGGAAGCCCTGGGGGAAGAAATTATAGTGATTGGGGCTCACTATGATTCTGTGGTAGGCTCTCCTGGGGCTAATGATAACGGATCAGGAGCGGCGGCGGTCTTAGCACTAGCCGATTATTTCGCGGCAACCCATCCCCAAAAAACTCTAAGATTTGTGGAATTTGTGAATGAAGAACCACCCTTTAGCTGGACTCCAGACATGGGAAGTTGGGTTTATGCAAAGCGATCGCGAGAAAGAAATGAGAAAATAGTGGCGATGCTGAGTTTAGAAACAATGGGCTACTACTCGGACACTCCTGGAAGTCAAACCTACCCCCTGGGGCTATTAAATAATATTTACCCGATCACTGGAAACTTTATCGCATTTGTTGGTAACTTCGCGTCTGGGGGATTAGTCCGGCAAGTAGTTAAGGCATTCCGTACCCATACGCTGTTTCCCTCAGAAGGCTCGATTTTGCCTAATACGGTTCCGGGTGCGGGTTGGTCGGATCATTGGTCTTTCTGGCAGGAGGGTTATCCGGGAATTATGGTCACGGATACGGCTATGTTTCGCTATCCCTACTATCACACCCAGGAAGATACCCCAGCAATGGTTAACTATAACCACCTCGCTAGGGTAGTTTCTGGCTTGGAGGCAGTGATTATGAATCTGGCTAATATTGATTGATTCACCCCCCAGCTAAGAGGTGGGAGTTAGGAGGATAAACTGTCGAGATAGGAGCGATCGCACTCCGGAAATGTCCAGTTTCACAGCAGCCAGAATATCACCGACAGTGCGGGGATTTTCTACGGTACCATCAGCAGTTGAATTAGTTTCACAGGCTTGGAGAAACTCAAACTCATCATCTGATAATGTCACCAGGTGATAGTTGCAATCAAATACTGTTTGACTCGGCCAACCATTCAAACAGTAGGTTAACTGAGGAATGGCAGCTAATAAAGCGCTATCATCAGACCAATCTGCCTTGGGTAAAGGGGGACGAGCCAGGAAAAACTCATAATGGCTAACCTTGGGGTCTAATAACTCAATGAGGCGATATAGTTGGCGATCGCTTAAATTTTCGACCCTTTCCATAAGTTCGGGGGATTTACCAACCAGGCGATTAATATCCCAATATTCAGGATTAGAAAAACCGACAAATTCCAATTGAGAGCTATCAATCAACTCAAAGAGAGTGTCAATATTGTAGTCAATTTCTTGGGGATGGACATACATATCAGCAAAACACTCATCTCGCTGATTTTCCAGAGCCCAACGTTCGGACTCATACAGGACCAAACGGTTATCTTCGGGTAAGGCTTCAAAAACTTTGCGCCCCACATTTACGCCGTCCTGATAATCGCCGCGTTTGTCCCCTTGTAATAAGGCGATCGCCTGCTGCATAAGTCGCACTTCCCAGCGACCCAACTCAGCATAAACAAATATATGTAATAATCCCCCCGGCGCTAACTTAGAAGCCAAGGCTTGGATACCCCGAATTGGGTCTGGGAGGTGATGGAGTACCCCCACACAGTTAATAAAATCAAACTCCCCCTCCAATTGTCCCACATCATAGAGACTCATCTGTTGAAATTGAGGCTCTGGAGTTCCCGGAGTAGATATCCCGGAGCGGCGACAGCGTTCTTGAGCGGTAGCGATCGCTCCTGAACTCAAATCAATACCCAAAACCTCAGCCTCTGGGTTAAGCTGAATCAGATATTCGGTACTCGATCCGGTGCCACAACCCGCATCCAAAATCCGAATTTTAGTTTTCTGGGGTTTTTGTCCCGTACAAAATCCGTAAGCTGCTGACCAACACCAGCGCCAGTTATAACCCGGTGGCGGTTCATTTAACAAAGGGTCAGGGGGAAAAGGGTAAATATCGTAAAGCCGTTTGACAGCAGCGCTAATTTCTTCCATGATCAAAACCAACAGACAACAACCCAAGCAAGCAAGCGAACGTGCTTTTTCAGAATACCTTACAATTGCCCCCAGTAGACCATAAATCTGTGGGGTGTTGGTCATGTAACAAAACTTATCGTTTTTTCTCAGATAAGTTCTGGTAAGTCTATACAATAGGTCTGGATACGCGATTTAATAAAATGCGAGGATTGCAGCCAAAAACATTTTAGCTGTAATTATCTGTAAAAAGATTAACCAGGTTAACAACTCAAGGAGCAATAGCCCCGGCTAGTCCAACTGGGCGATGGAGTCTAACTGATCCTTGGGGTTGAGTAGAATAACCTGTTATAGGGTGTATGTAATACGCCCGTAGTGTAATGACTGTGAATAGGGAGCGATAGAGATCGAATGAGTGTTAAGGCAAGTGGTGGCAGCTCAGTTGCGCGTCCGCAACTTTACAAAACCGTCCCAGTTTCAACAATTTCTCAAGCCGAACAACAAGATCGCTACTTGGGGAAAACTGAACTTAGTGATTTAGCAACTTACTTTAGTTCTGGGGCCAAACGTCTGGAGATCGCCCAAGTTCTCACCCAAAACGCAGAATTAATCGTGTCTAGGGCAGCTAACCGGATTTTTACCGGAGGTTCCCCTTTGGCATTTTTGGAAAGACCCGAAGAACCAGAAATGGCTATGGCTGCGGCGGGTAGTGGGGATATGGAAGTCGCCGAAGGTATGAAGCTGGGAACAATTTCCTATGTGGAAAACCGGGGTGGGGGCTTCTTTGATGGTATAAAGTCCCTGTTCAAAGATTCAGGAACTGGCCCGGCAGTATTCCTGCCGCCGGGGTTCCGACCGATTAACGTCTCCCGCTACGGTCCGGGAAATATGACTAAATCCCTGCGGGATTTGAGCTGGTTCTTGCGTTATACCACTTACGCGATCGTGGCGGGTGATCCTAATATCATCGCCGTTAACGTGCGTGGTTTGCGGGAAATTATCGAAAATGCCTGTTCTAGTGCGGCGACTTTGGTGGCTTTGCAGGAAATGCGGCGATCGGCTCTGGGATATCTGCAAAATGACAAAGAAGGTCAGGAAATTGCCCTGCAATACTTCAATGTTCTGATTAGCGAATTTGAAGGCGCAACCCCTTCTAACAAAGTCCGTCAAGGTCAGAGTGTTGATCAGCAAGGCTTGGAACTGCCTCAGATTTACTTTAATGCGACGATCGCTCGTCAGAAGTTTGTGATGAAGCAGGGTATGTCTTCGTCAGAAAAACTAGATGTGGTGAAAGCTGCTTATAGACAGGTGTTTGAGCGTGATATTACCCGCGCTTATAGCCAAGGGATTTCTGACCTGGAATCTAAGTTTAAAAATGGCGAAATCAGCACTAAAGAGTTTATCCGTCGTTTGGGTAAGTCTCCTCTGTATCGCCAGCAGTTCTACTCGCGCTTTGTCAACAGCCGGGTGGTGGAACTGGCGGCGCGTCACTTCTTGGGACGGGGTTTGAGTTCTCCCGAGGAGTTTAGCAAATATTTTGCGATCGTCACTAAAGGCGGTTTGGCGGCCCTGGTCGATGCTATGGTTGATTCAGCCGAGTATGCTGATTACTTTGGTGAAGAAACCGTCCCCTATCTGCGGGGTCTGGGTACAGAAGCGCAAGAGTGCCGCAACTGGGGCCCTCAAATTGACCTGTTTAACTACAGTGCGCCTTTCCGTACAGTTCCACAGTTTGTCACTTTGTTTGGTGACTATAAACAGCCTCTGCGGGATCAGCACGTCTATGGTATTGGTAACGATCCTTTAGAAATTCAGTTTGGGGCGATTTTCCCGAAAGAAACCCGCTCTCCTAAAAATCGTCCGGCTCCCTTTGGTAAGGATACTCGCCGGATTCTAATTCGCAATGGAGCCGGAATTGATAACCAATTGAGCAACCCTGGCGCTCGTGGGAATGCTCCCGGTTCTCTCGGTCCCAAGGTGTTTAAGCTCGATCAGCTTCCCGGTGGTTATATTTCCAGTAAATTTAGCAACAAGGGTGGGAGCAATGGCGCTAGTGTCAAGTTCTCTGAGAGTTCAACTCAGAAGGTGATCCGAGCGGCTTATTTGCAGGTGTTTGGTCGGGAACTGTATTCTGGTCAGCGCCAAACCGTGGCTGAGATTAAGCTGGAAAATGGCGATATCACAGTTCGGGAGTTTATCCGCATTCTGGCGAAGTCTGATGTGTTCCGCAATATGTATTGGACTTCCCTTTATGTTTGTAAGGCGATCGAATACATTCACCGCCGTCTGTTGGGACGACCCACCTATGGACGACAGGAAATGAATTCCTACTTTGACCTTTGCTCTAAAAAAGGTTTCTATGCTCTGGTGGATGCCATTATTGATTCCGTCGAGTATAACGAAGCCTTTGGGGAAGATACTATTCCCTATGAGCGTTATCTGACTCCGGGTGGTCTGTCTCTGCGTTCTATGCGCGTGGGAACCCTGGCTGAGAAGATGACTATGGTTAAAGACGAACCTACTCCTAGGTTTGTGGAGTTGGGAACTCCTGACCAGACCAAGGGTGAACTGGAAATCGATAACCGCATTAACCAGGGAGTTAACAAGCGTCGCGAACAGTCTAAGGTGTTTAAACTCACCAATGTGACTGATAAGGTGGCGCTCCAAACTACAATTGGTGCTATCTATCGGCAGATTTTCGAGCGGGATATTGACCCCTATGTTACTAAGAAAGAGTTTACCGCTCTGGAAAGTAAACTTGGTAATGGCGAAATTACGGTTAAGGAGTTCGTCGAAGCCTTGGGAGCTTCTCCTTTGTATATCCGCGAGTTCTACACTCCTTATCCCAATACTAAGGTGATTGAGTTGGGAACTAAGCACTTCTTGGGTCGCGCTCCCCTTAATCAGGCGGAGATTCGCAAGTATAACCAAATCTTGGCTTCTCAGGGTCTGAAGGCGTTTATTGGCGCAATGGTGAACAGCATGGAGTATGCTCAGGTGTTTGGCGAGGATACTGTTCCTTATCGCCGTTTCCCCACGCTTCCTGCTGCTAATTTCCCCAATACAGAGCTGCTTTACAACCAGTTGACCAAACAAAATGATGAACTGGTCGTTCCTAGTTTTGAGCCGGTTGTCGCTACCGATCGCAGCTAGAGCTAATTTGAGCCTCTGTTAATTTTACCTAGGTTCCCCGTTCATACGAGAGCGGGGATTTTTTTTGTATCCCTAAAGATTTTTCGCCTGGCGAGACTCCCACCACATGGGAATCACAAACCAAGCCACCACCAATAACAGAGCAATGATCGCAAATTCACCCACCCAAGAAACTAATTGGGGTAAAGGGACAACCTGACCGACAAAATAGGCAAGGCTAACCATTACAGAAGCCCAGAGTATCGCCCCAGCACCATTACATAGAAAAAATTTCCAGTATTTCATCCCAGCAATTCCGGCTAGGGGGCCGGCAAAAATTCGCAGGAGGGCCACAAATCTACCTAAAAAAACGGCCTTAGCTGCATTTTGGCTGAATTGGTCTTTGACTTCAATTAGTTGTTCTTCCTTGATGCGGAATAACTTACCCAATAAACACAAAAACGGCCAACCACCCCAGCGCCCTACCCAGTAACCGCAGTTATCCCCTAGGATGGCACCTGCGATCGCACAACCGAGAACCCACCAATAGTTAAGTTCTCCACTCCCGGCTAGGAATCCCCCCACCAGTGTGATAGTTTCTCCCGGTAGAGGAACCCCGGCATTTTCTAGGGCGATACCGCCGAAAACCGCCCAATAGCCATATTCATGGGCGATCGCCTTAATTGTTTCCAGTGATACAACTTCAAAGGACATTCAATGCTGTCTTCATATTTTTTTCGCAATTCTTTACAATCGTATAATATTTTTAGCTATATTGCATTCAATGGCCGCCATAGCTGTGGTGGTTAATCTCGGGGGAACTCTCCCCTGGGTGTGGCAGGGGCGATCGCCAACACACATTTTTGTTACCTACGACAACATATTTACCGCCCCGGTCAGATACCATGTAGTTGTCACCAGGGGAATCTTTCCTATAACTACCTCGTCTAAAGGCAAGTGTGGTAGGTTGACCAAAAATTTTTAAAAAATTCATTACACATAGGAGAAATAGTCATGAGTGCTAACAAACCCTGGATCATTCGGCCTCAGAATAAATTAGATTCCCAAGGTTCAGAAGAACTCAAAAAACAGTTTTTGTCAATCACTTCTGAACCACCCAGACTTTGGATCATAGATATGAGCCATGTAGAATTTATCGATAGTTCTGGTTTGGGGGCTTTAGTGGTGGCTCAAAAAACAGCTAAAAAATTGGGTTGTCGTTTAGTGGTTTGCCACCTAGGGGATGTAGCTAAAATGGTCTTGGAAATTACCCAACTAGATAGGGTGCTTGAAATTGTGGATAACATCGACCAAATTTCCGCCAATCCTCAAACTTTGCTTTCTGCATAAATCCCACTGCCTTTCTGGTAAAATCAATGTCGTCGCTTGAGGAGTTAACTATGGGGTGGATGCGGTACATAGCGATGGCATTAGTCAATACATTGGGCGTTGTGGTGGGGATTATCTTAGTACCCGCCCCTCATGCAGTGGCTCAACTAGCAGCGGAGACAGAGGAGCCTGTAGAATATAAGATCTGGGAATCGGAAACTCGCTTATCAGAATATGGCAGAACTTCCTCAGCTATCGATCGCCTAGAAACAGTGCGGGAAAATCCCCAATCTGTGGCTCAATTATATGAATTACGCGATCGCCTACAAGCCCAACTTGACCAAGTATCTGGCCCCCCTGACCCCCTGGTAGTTCAGGAAGCCTGGCAATATGAACTACAACTCCAACAATATCATAGTTGGCGTAAAGCCCTACGGCAAACCGAAAGCCGCATTCGCAACGAAGAAAAAGCCAGCCAACACTGGAAACAAGCCGCCGAATTAGCACTCGAAGCCGTAGAAATCGGTCAATATCCTAACCCCACCGTTAAAGATTGGGAAATGGCACAACAGTTGTGGATAGCGGCGATAGACTCCTTGCGACAAATTCCCGCAGATAGTTTGATTCAACCCCAGGCTATTGAGAAAATTGTTGAATACCAGGGCTATTTAGCCATTGTCACCTATCAACGAGCCTTGGCTAGTCAACCAGAAGCTGAACCGAGGGCTACTACCGGAGAAATTGCTCAGTTTTCCGTGGCTGAACCCAAGTTTCCGGGTTTTGCTCTCCATGCTGATGTTAATCGAGATGGGGTAATTGATGAGCGCGACAAAATGCGCCCCACTCAATGGTCATTATCTGCCGGACGCTTTGATTCTGTTTAATAATGATGATGACGATCGCAGTGGTATTCCTGACTGGAGCGATCGCATTGTTAATGGCGAATATGATGAGGCAGATTTAGCCCAAATTCATTTTAAGATTTCCGAAGAATATCAAGACGCAGATATATATATTAGCGTTGATGAAGCCGCCCGCCGCCGGATTAATATGTTCCAAAAAACTCTGGGCGGCTGGAAATATATTGATTTGTCCGGTGCTTCTCCCCTGGAATTTAGCCCTACTATTATCCTGGGTGTTGAGGCTAAACAATTCGCTGATGGTCAATGGAGTGGCTTAGTCAATGTCAAAGCGATCGCCCGTAAAAATGATACAGAAATCGCCTCTGACCAAATCCAAATGGGTGTCGCACCTTGGATTATGTCTCCTAATACCGCCCCCGTTTCCCAGATACATATAAGCGATCGCGGTGTGAATCAAGACGTAGTAGAAGCCGTACAAGATGCGATCGCCCCCACCGGAACCCCCACCCGTATTACCCCAGGAGAAACAGTCTGGATGCGAGATAGCGCTGCTATTGGCTATGTACAATTCCCCAGTCCTGATGGTTTGCGTCAATACAATGTCGCTTTAAGTCCTCCCGGCGGTAGTGATTATGCCAGTTCTTTATTAGGGCGAAATTTTGGTTGGGCTGAAATCGGAGAACCCCGCGAACTTGACCCCAAAAATCAATGGTTAGATTTCTATGGCAACCTTAATGTTACCCCACCTCTTCCCGGCTATCCTATGGGGCGTATATACTACGGAAAAGCCGACGGCGAAACTATAAATCCCGATATTTTAGCCTTTTTAGAAGCCCAACAAGTTCAGTGGCCCCCCGTAGAAATTGACACATCTTGGTTAATTACTCGCCAAGTAGATGAACTAATTACATTTGTTCCCACAGCATCAGGTAAACCCTTAATGCTAGTCGTTAGTCCCCAAGAGGGCGTTAATTTATTGCGACAATTAGCCCAAACAGGTTATGAAGGGGCAGCAATTAATCGCAGTTTAAGCACCCAAACCACAGTGAGAGCCGCCCTGAATAATGAACTATTAATTCAGCATAATTTGAGGTTACATCGTGACAAAATCACCCCTTTAATTAATCAGTTAAAAGAGGAATTTAAACTTGATGATGAGCAAATTGTGGAAGTCCCAGCCATGTTTGGTTATACCGGATATGCTTGGTGGCCGAACCCGGTTAATTCTGTGTTGGTCAATGGCAAATTATTGGTGTCTGACCCGCGAGGGGCTTTGATTGATGGCCGAGATTACACCCAGGAAGACTTGCAGCGACGATTAGCGATCGCTGGTCTTGAGATCACATTTTTAGATGATAGTTATTACCAAAACCTCCGAGGTAGTCTCAACGCCGGTTTAAATACTACCAGAATCGGCGAAGAACAGGCCTTCTGGGAATCCTTCACACAACAGTTAGGACAATTTAGCCAACGCTAACAAATAGCTATGGCGATCGCCGAAATTTAGATAATGCTAATACAAACAAATGTCGATTTTGGCAAATCTCTTAAACCGTTTGGTAATGGCTACAGCGATTCCCACCCCATCAGATTGGTGGATTTTAGCCGCCACCTTTCTGGTTTATGGTGCGATCGCCCTTCCCCTTGGCTTCTCCATGAATTTTCTCAAATGGAACCCCATACATTTTCACCCCCTGCGACTCCTAGGCGCTATGATTTGGCTATTTATCACCCCCGCACTGCTTGAGGAAACCCTCTTTCGCGTGCTGTTAATACCTCCCCCCACAGAAGCTCTATCGCCCCTGATATGGCTATTTTGGGCGGCTTTCAGCCTCATTTTATTTGTGATTTCCCACCCCATTGCCGCTTTGACTTATAATCCAGCCGGAAATCCTACCTTTTGCCAAACCCCATTTTTAAGTTTAGCTACAATTTTGGGATTGGCTTGCACGATCGCCTATACTTTAACCGGGTCTTTGTTAATTCCAGTTTTGTTTCACTGGTTGGTAGTAGTGGTTTGGTTGTTTCTGTTAGATGGCGAACATAAATTATCTGCCAATTTACAGGCGAAATCAGATAATCTAACACCATCATCATAGTTGGCAAGCGCATTAATGGGAGTTCGATAGTGAAACTTGGAGATTGGATCGCCTTTTTCTTTTTAGTCATTTCCCTAATAATTTTATGGGAATTCCGACAGATTCTATTATTGTTATTTACTTCCGTCATCTTGGCGATCGCCCTTAACGGTTTAGTGCGTTGGCTACAACGATTTAGGCTGAGTCGCGGTAAAGCCGTCTTCCTAGCTATCAGCTTAGTCTCCTTTTTGGGCATTATGTTTTTTAGTCTAATTATGCCGCCCTTTTTAGACCAGTTTCAACAACTGCTCAACTTGGTTCCTAGAGGCTATGAAAGATTCACCCGTTGGATTGATTTAATTCTCCAACAACCTCCGATTTGGCTCCCAGAAATTAACTTGAGACTCCCCGGCTTTACCGAAATTGCTAGACAAGTGGGGCCCCTGGCTCAGAATATCCTCGGTAATTTCTTCGCCGTCTTTAACTTCTCCGTTAACACACTTCTACAGGGTCTATTAATCTTTGTTTTTACCCTAATGTTAGTCGCCAATCCCGCCTCATATAGACGGGTAGTGGTGCGCTTATTTCCCTCTTTTTATCGCCGCCGAGCCGATGAAATTTTGGGTCTGTGTGAAATTTCCCTGTTGCAGTGGATGCGCGGAATTGTCATTAATTCTGTGTTTATCGCTACTCTGAGTTATATCAGTTTAACCATATTAAATGTCGAATTTGTTCTCGCTCACGCCTTATTAGCCGGCGTGTTTAACCTAGTTCCGAATATCGGCCCTACCTTGAGTGTCGTATTTCCCGTTTCCGTCGCTCTTTTGGACTCCCCCGGTAAAGCCTTTTTAGTCTTGGTCGCATATATTATTATTCAGCAGTTGGAGAGTTATTGGTTCAGTCCCATGATTATGCAGAGACAAATTTCTCTACTCCCAGCCGCTACCTTGATGGCACAATTGTTTTTTGCCAGGTTTCTGGGATTTGGGGGTTTGGTTCTCGCCCTCCCTTTGGCTGTCGTCACCAAAACTTGGTTGGAACAAGCCGTATTAAAGGATATTTTTGATAACTGGACTTTGAGTCAACCTCTACTCGAAAGTTCTGATATTTCCGAATCTGAGCAGGTGTTAATAGCAGCAGATAACCCCCCAGAATTACCCGATAGTTCCCCTAATGATTCTACTCAGGAGCATGATAGCGACGATGGCGAAATTTGAGAAGTTAAAACCCGGCGATCGCTTGCGTGTCATTGCTCCCAGTGGCAGAATTAGGGAACTGAAATCTGTAGAAACAGGTTTAGATATTTGGCGCGAGCAAGCATATCAAATTAGCCTCACTTCTGGTTACGATCGCAGTTGGGGTTATTTAGCCGGAACTGATAGCCATCGCCGCCGTCAACTCTTAGATGCCATTGGCGATGACTACAGCCGAGGTATTCTCTGTGCTAGGGGGGGCTATGGCGCGACTAGACTCCTGGAAGGGTTGTCTATTGCTGATATTCCCCCCTCCACTAACCCTAAGTTTTTAATCGGGTTTTCTGATATTACCGCCCTATTGTGGGCTTTGTCTGGACAGGAAAATATTTTAGCCATTCATGGTCCGGTTTTAACTACTTTAGCCCAAGAACCCGATTGGGCGATCGCTCGTTTATTTGACTATCTAGCAGGTAAACCCCTTCAACCCCTCCACGGAGACGGGTGGGGCGGCGGTAAAGTACGCGGTCGCCTATTTCCTGGGAATTTAACTGTCGCTACTTATCTATTAGGAACCCCCCATCAACCTGATTTAACTAATGCTATCCTCGCCTTTGAAGATGTCAATGAGGAACCCTACCGCCTAGATAGAATGTTGACCTACTGGCGCACTATCGGCGCGTTTCAGCCTGTCCTTGGTATCGCCTTGGGGCGCTTTAGTCAGTCCGGGTCTGACCTTAACTCCCCTGGGGATTTTTCCGTTCAACAAGTATTGCGCGATCGCCTTTTTGACCTGAATATCCCCATTGTTGCTAATCTTTCCTTTGGTCATGACGGCCCCAATCCTATTTTACCTGTCGGCTTAGAAGTAGAATTAGATGGCGATCGCGGTGTTTTGAGTTGGCCAACAAACCCCCCCTCATACTGATAGCTTGCCCCGCCGTTTATTACCACATATTTAGTGATTAGTCAATCATCCTGTCAAAGATTTACAATTGACTATATTATGTAAAGATAAGCGATCGACTTTGTAAAAATATGGACAAATTGCCTGCGATCGTCTTCTGTTTTCCTTCAATTCCACCTATATATTACTTATGTAGTTAATATTTTTGATTACTACAAACATCCTTCTAACTAAAACCTATTCCCGCCCATGAAAACCAATTATTTATTTGGGACAGCTTTATTAGCCACCAGTGTAGCCATAGTTTCTTCCGCATTTTTACCCGCCGCCGCTTTTAATATTACCCAAACCGGAGGTCAAGCCGGAAACCCCCAACAAGACCTGTGGCAGGTGGGGGTTACCACCAATGATATCGGAGCAACCTTTCAGATTGACTGGTTCCTGGATCGAAACTTTGATGGTTCCGGCGGCCTTAGTCAAGACTTGAGTGCATTTTCTACCTTTAAGGTTGATAGCTTTACCAGTGACTATCTGGACTTGACCATCAATATTAGCAACACCACAGCACTCACCCAAACATTTACCGAGGCTGGTATTGTTAGTTTTGGATTCGGTATTGACCCCAACGCCACCAGTGTTCAACTGCTACAAAGTGGCAATAACTTCACTGGCGCTCAAGTTAGGAGCGGTCAACAAACTTTCCCTGGTGGCTTTAAACAAATTGACATCTGTATTTTCACCCAGGGTTGTAATGGTGGTTCCCAGAATAGTGCTTTAGCCGCTGGTGCATCTGATAGTCTACGATTAAGGATTGGAGGCGACTTTACCAACGGAACTACTACCATTGGTGCGAACCTCCTTGATTTTCCGGTTAAATTCCAAACTACTGACGGTAGCTTTGAATTAGCTGGCGCAGGCGGCGGTGTAGGTAATGTCGAACAAGTCCCCGAACCTTTGACTATTTTGGGTACAGGTATGGCTTTGGGTTTTGGCAGTATGTTCAAGCGTGAACACGACAAGAAGAAAAAGAAATCTAGCCTCAAAGCCTAAGCGCGTCTCTGTTGTCCCCATTAGTCATGCCAGTATTTTTAGCCACAGAGACTGGGGCGCATCAGTAATTTTACGGGTCATGCTTTACAAAACCCCCTTTGATGTAAAGCTGAACCGTATTTTTATGTAATGTCTTCGTAAAATCAGCTTTTAGCGGTAGACAGTAGCTGTGGGGACTTGCCAGAATGTAGTTATAGCAAGTTATTAACATAGGACACACACCAGAGATGACTTTACCAAACCAAATTAAATTCGCGATCCTGGCTGCATCTATTGCCGGTGTATCTGTTTTGACTAGCTCACCCGCTGAAGCTGTTACCTTTAATATTGGCGATCGCTTTACCGCCAATGCCCAATTTACATTAGTCGGAGATTCTTCCACATCTCTATTTTTTGACTTCCTCGACGTAGACGGCAACACTGGTGGGCCGGGGAACTTCGGCATTGATAACTTTACTGCTGTGGGTTCTTTTGTTGACTACACCACAGGTTCCCAAGTTCGCTCAGAATATACCATTCAAAACGTTGACTTTGGTAGCGCCACTCAAGTAGCCAACTTCTTGACCTTTAATGATGGTCTTGGCGGTTTGTCTGAGTGGTCTATGGATTTGACATCCATCAATGTCGTCAGCGATACTGCCTTTAGTAATATGCGGTTTGTGGATATTTATGCCACCGCCCTATTTAGAGGTGATAATGTGGCACAAGGTGGCGGCGGCTACCAAGGCTTGATCCGAATTGACCGCGAATTCAATACCGCACAATTTGATTTTGAGGTTACTTCTGTCCCAGAACCCATGACCTTACTTGGCGCTGGAGTCGCTTTCGGAATGATGGCTGGCTTACTGAAACGTCAACCCTCCAAAAAGGAAAGCTAAGGTTATCAACAGCTTGTTAAGGTTTTGTAGCACATAACATATAGTGAACCTGCCTATCTGAAACATCAACCCTGGGGGCGGGTTTGCTTTTGGTTTGGGGTCATCCCTGATTTCACGGATGGTGCTTCACAAAACCCCCCCATATATAAAGGTTGACCCTAATTTTTTGTAATGTGTTGATAAAATGCACGAATTATGCTAGACATCAGCCATGAGAGTTGCCATACTGAAAACATAATTCTTTTAGGAAAATAGGGTTGACAGAAGATGAAACTACAACATCAGGTCCAATGTGCCACAGTTTCTCTATCCATTGCTAGTTTATCATTCCTAGCTGCCGCACCCGCTGAAGCCTTGACTTTTTCCCCTGGCGATCGCTTTACCGCCAACTCCATTTTTACCGTAATTGGTGATAATAGCACCTCCCTAAATTTCGACTTCCTAGATCATGCTGGTAATGCCGGAGGTACTACTGGTAATTTTGGTATCGATAACCATACAGCTACAGGGGTTTTTGTTGACTATACCACTAATTCAGCAATTGACTCTCGTTATATCATTAGAGATACAGACTTCGGGAACACCAATCAAGTGATTGATTTCTTGCGCTTTGATGACGGTCTGGGCGGTTTGTCTGAATGGTCTATGGATTTAAGATCAATTAGCATTGTTAGTGACTCTATGTTCGGTAGTATGAGGTTTGTTAATATCGCCGCTGAAGCACTATTTAAAAGCGATAATCAACTTAGAGGGACAGGTGGTTTTCAAGGCTTAATTAGAATTGACCAAACCAACAACACTGCACAATTTGATTTTGAGACTACTGCGGTTCCAGAACCTTTCACTATTTTGGGAACTGGTTTAGCCTTCGGTATCGCTGGCTTACTCAAACGTGAATACGACAAAAAGAAAAGCTAAGTAATTAATAATTAATAATTAATAATTAATAATTATTTGCCGAGTGGGCGGGTTTTTTCATCTTCTGGTCCGAGATTTAATTGACCGTGGGTGAGGTGAGGGCGGGTTTTTTCATCTTCTGGTCGGAGATTTAATTGACCGTGGGTGAGGTGAGGGCGGGTTTTTTCATCTTCTGGTCCGAGATTTAATTGACCGTGGAACCCGCCCCTACATTGTGCCTATCCCTGTTGGGGAGACTAAGAGGGAGTTTCATTATCCATTAATTAACTGTTGACCTCTTATGTAATTAATAATTAATTACCGAGTGCCTATCCCTGTTGGGGAGATAAGAGTTTCATTATCCATTAATTAACTGTTGACCTCTTTCGTAAATTGCTCGGGCGTAGTCAGTCCACATTCCCTGTCCCCAATAGCGAAAACAACTCGTTTGTAATAGTAGGTTATATAATAAGGCTTGCTGATAGTCTGGTTGGCGGGTTGTGGTCGGGTCTTGGTTAACTAGGGGGTCATATTTGCGGTGAAAATCAGCACTAAGTTGGTTCATGGGTTCCAATACGTTTTCATATCCTTTTACCCAGCTTAGATGATTAGTCCACGATGCACCATCTATATGAAATTGGGGGTCTGTTTCCTGTAAATGAGCGATCGCATTTTGCACAGCTTCCGGCGTAACAGAGTCTACCTTTTCCCAAATTCGATGCTGTTGTATCGCCTGACAAGTCGGGTAGTCTTCTGGCTTCACTCCCGCCGCTTCTAACAATTCTAAATATTCCGTACCATTTAAACCTACAACCCCAGGAGTTCCCCGACCATTATTTTTAATCTGAGACCAGAGAGGGATAAAATCCCTAGGGTATTCATTCATCATCACGCCGCCATTTTCCCCGTCAGCAATTTGAGTCACACAACTGGGAACCATGTATTCCCCTAATTTTTGTAATCCCCGACCCTTGGCTTCATGATAGGGTTGCATTTGCGCGACTAATTTAGTATCAGAACCCTGGGTTTTAATTAAGGCAATTATACTAACTGTTTCTCCCTGAGAATTGCGGGCGATTAAACGATTGGGAATATATTTATCATCATGATGCAGTGGGGAACCGTCTAGGCGTTCTACCGAATGTTCCTGCACCATTAACCATTGATAACCACATTCTTTGAGGGATTTAATATATTCATAGAGTGTATCAGGATGGTTGGGTAGGTGCATTTCTGGGGGTGAAAAACCTTTGACTCTGGCTAAAGCATCCTTGCCAAAAATAGCGGCAAAATGATGTTGCCAAGCCTGAATATGTAATTTGATATCACGAATTGGAGTGGAGGGAATGACTGCATGACTCCACATAGTACCCAACCATTCCACATTCACCCAGTATTGGGGGTTACAGGTAATATTTTTGAGGGTGTCTAGGATATCATTTCGCCCGATTTGTTGCAGTCCCCATAGCAAGTTACCGGAATAGTCTAACATAATCCGAGGATGACAGCCATTGGCTACTAATTCCGGGATAAATTCCCCCATACGTTTATAACACCAGGCGAAGGGTTCGGCGTTATGATTATCGCCTTGGTGGGGGTGTTCAAACATATATTGCAGGTTGCTAATTAATGCGCCATTTTCGCCCGCTGGAATGGTGGGTTGGTGCATATGGAGGGCGCAAGCAAATCCGGCGGTAATTTGGTCTAGGTTGAGGTGGCTAAGGGGTTGAAAAAGGCGATCGCTATGATTCACTACGGCGGTGATATCTGCTTCCCAACCGCAAATATTAGGTAATCCATATCGGATGGCTTCTAAAGTGGGGAAATGATTAGGCTGGGAGGGCGACTGGGCGGTAGTGGTCATATTGGGTCTATCCTAATTTCGCCAATTTACTGTTAAAATTATAACTCAGTTTAGGATTATTTTGCAAGTCATCATGAGCGAATCTTTGATTTATTCATTAGGGGAACTTTATGAAGGGGTGTTAATTAAGCGCTATAAACGACTTATAGCAGATATTAAGTTAAATTCTGGGGAGGTGATTGTCGCCCATTGTCCCAATACTGGCCCGATGACGGGGGTTTGTATTCCCGAAAATCCGGTGATGGTGTCGAAGAGTGATAACCCTAAGCGCAAATTAGCCTACACTTGGGAATTAATCCAAGTGGGAGATCATCAACCTACTTGGGTGGGAATTAATACGAGTCTTCCTAATCGAATTGTGGCGATCGCTTTGCAAAAACGCTTATTTTCTCAGTTGGGGGGATATACAAAGGTGAGGCGAGAAGTTAAATATGGCGTGGGGGGGAAAAGTCGGGTTGATTTTCTGTTAGAAGGAGACGACCAACTGATTTATCTGGAGGTGAAAAATACTACCTGGTGTCAGGGGGATGTGGCTTTATTTCCTGATACGGTAACTGAGAGAGGACAAAAACATTTAAGGGAGTTAATTGATATTGTGAAGGGTGGCGATCGGGCGGTAATGTTGTATTTTATTAATCGTGGAGATTGTCCGAAATTCGCGCCCGGAGATGCAGCAGACCCGGTTTATGGGAGTTTATTTAAGGAGGCGATCGCGGCGGGAGTCGAAATTCTGCCCTGTCGTTTTGATGTGACTCCCCAAGGGGTTAAATATTTGGGATTAGCGGAGTTATTGACCGCTAATTAAAGGGGATAATTATCAGGGGTTTTGATGTATAATCACCCCTGATAAGGCTATTTAACGGGCGGTTAAGTTAACATCCCGGAGACGCTGGCTGAGAAATTTACAGATTTCCCAAAGGATTTGGGGGCGCTGGGTTACTAGACTGACAAAACGGGTTTTTTCTAAGGTGAGTAAAACACAATGTTCAGCAGCGATCGCATTAGCGGATCGCAAAAAGTCTTCAAACAAAGAAATCTCGCCAAAATGTTGACCTTCCTCTAATAGGGCTAACTGTTTTTCCTCCCCTTCAACTTCTCGGACAATGCGGACTTTTCCCTTGACGATAATATAAAAACGTTCCCCCATAGTCCCCTCAGAAAAGATAATTTCTCCGGGTAAATATTCGGCGGACTCCAAAGCATTATCAATCAGCAAAATTTCATCTAAGGACAAGGTTTGAAATAGGGAAACATTTTTGAGTAACAGTAAGCGGTCAATCATAAAATTCTCCGAAATTGATAACTGCTGAGGTATTGATACTAAAGATTGGGCAATTTGACGTATGATCGGGTCAGGGTCAGATTTAGCGATCGCCCCAGGAATACCCGCAAAAGCCATCAAAGCCCCCATCTTTAACCAATGATTTGGGGTGTCTAAAACCTCCAATAAAACCGAGTATTTTTTAATCTCAGAAGTGCCATTATAAGCCTTAACATTTTCTCCGGTTACCAGAGTTTCTAACAGTGGCATTAAAGGACGAATAAACCGCCCTTGACCCAAAGAACCCAAAGTTTCGACGGCATGGGAACGCGCCCTTTTATCGGAACTTGATAACAAAACTTTAGCCGCATTTACAGTGGATTCTTGCCCCAAACTAGAGAGGATATAAAAGACTCTTTCAATCATAGAATTTTGGTAGTCTATGATAGCGACTTGCAACATTTCAAAGAGGGGGTCATCAGCATCAAAATGTAGTTGCCATATCCGGGTACGACTAATCAATTTTAAGTCCGGCTGGATAAAATTATAAAGAATATTCTCAGCGGTTTTTGTCCGCACCCAACCAATAGCTAAAATCGCCGATCGCACGACTTCAGGACGGGAGGAAAACAGGTAATCCTGCGATACTGCTAATCCTTGATCACCATAAAAACTGAGAGTTTTAGCCGCCTGTTGTCTGACGGCGATATCCTCATCTTCCAAGGCGCGAGAAACTTGGATCAACCATTGTTGATCATGAATTTTTTGGAGAACCTGTAAAGCTGCTATTCTGACGGTAGGGCGATCGTGATTAAGTTCAGAGGCGGCAATTTGTCCGCATTTAATAGGTTCATAATCGCACAATTCCACCAAAGCCAATAAACCCTTACGCTTAATATCTGGGGGTGCATTTTTCAGGACTTCTGTTAACAGAGGAATTAGTTGAGGGTTACGACTTTCCCCCGCCGCCCTTAATAATGCTCTCCGGGTGGTAATATCGGGTTGAGTCGGACAAACTTGGTGATAAAGTTCTTGAATTGAGCCATCAATTTCGGTCTGAGAAATAGCGACACAAGCTAAGGCGCGCACTTCGGGACTTTCATCATGTAATAAGGTTTGTAGGCGACTCGCAGACAGAGGGGAAGCTGTGGCGATATACAATTCTAAAGCCATGCTGCGGACTTTAGGCTTAGGGGAAGATAGGAGGCTTTTAAATTCCAGGTTATTACCCATATTTTTAGTAGTAAATAACCGAATGACAGCCCGACGCACTTGGTCATCAGCATTGACCCAAATATTTTCAATATCAGATGAAAAATCCCTAGGGTTTTCGAGATAAGGGAGTAACTCCAATCCTAATACTTGATTTTGCGGGTTCTTATCCTGAAGAAGCTGGCGCACTTCTGGGCGATATTTACTGGAGAGATACAAGCCATCTCCCACCCTACTTAGGTTAACTGACCCTGACCGTAACATTCCCAAAAGTGATTGGACATAACTTTTTCCGGTGAAGTAACCAATAACTACTAAGAAACCACTGAGAATTACTCCTACCCACACGACTTGATAGGGGTTAATCCATCCCAAAAATACCATTAAAATTATGCCAGCTATAGATTGCCCTAATGGGGAAAATAAACCCTCTCCCCACACGCGCAACCTACCGCCAAACCTAGCCGGAACAGCATTATAATTAAGGTTGGTTAGAGGTAGGAATATACTATAAAATAAGGCTCTATAGGTAAGCTGCATTCCCATGGCTGCGGTGAGATTATAGCTAAATATAAGTCCCAGAAAACTGCCTAATAACATGACCGGATAGACTAAGTTAGTCCGAGGAACTCCTAATTTTTGAATCAGGGGAGTTGTCCCTACAGAAATAATCAGAAATTGAATGGCGGTTAGGGCGGCGGTAATATATCCGAGAAAGGTGGCGAGTTCCTGTTTATCGGGGAATTCTTGTCTATAAATAGTGGAATATTGAAATTCCCCAATCCCTCGGACTAGGGCGGTTCCAAATACGTTAGCAATTAGAAAGATAATAATGGGATAGTGGCGGGATAGTTTGGTTAAGGTCTGCCAGGTTTCTGATAAATTAGACTTCTGGGTTTTGGGTTTTTGATACTCGGTAGGTAGGGGGGTTTGATGGGCTTCTAAATAATAGATTTGACCGATGGATATCCCATAACAAATAGGGAGCAATAATAGCTGATTCTCTAAGGTAACTAAATCAGATATGAGGGCTACCAAAATACTGCCAAATAAATATCCGGCGGTAGTCCCTAGGTAGATAATGGCTGTGTATTGTTTAAGTTCTAAGTTGGTGAAATAGTCTGATAAAAGTGTCCAAAATTCGATGCGGAATTGCAGAATATAGATTAACCAAATTAAAATATAGAGGGTGAAATAAATGGGGATTAAATCGAGGTTTATAAATAGCCGAATACCGATGATTAAGACAGCAGCAACCGCCAAGACAATGCGAAACAGTCGCGGACGGTTGAAGCGGTCTATAATGGCGGTAAAACCACCGGAGACTACCATTAAAATTAATGGCATGATGATGAAAAATAAAGGCAGACTTTCCGCGCCTGCTTTGGCTAAAAATAGCGATCGCCCTAAGGTCATACCAATGGCTTGGGCGACCATTATGGTAAATCCTAACAGGACAAAATGGATTAGCAATTTGGTCTGAGACCCGGACTTTCTCAGCTTTTGTCTAATTAATCTAATTAGCCTCATATATGACCCGAAGTAGATGCCGATCGCATTTTAGCCTACGCCATTAGTTAATCTGGTTAAATTTAACACAAAATTCAGTCGGCTACCCAACCCTCTCCCAGACAGAGAGGGAGTCAGAGGGAGTTTGATTATCAATTATCAGTTGGTTTCGCCTTGTCTGGTTTCAGGAGAAAACTCGCTACTATGATTCCGATAACGGCTAATATTCCCATGGGATAAAAGGCATAAGTATAGCTACCAAACCAGTCCCGAATACTACCCGCAACCAAAGTTCCTAATAAAGCACCTACACCGTAGGCTGTGAAGACAATACCGTAATTTTGGGCGTAGTCATCAGGGTTAAATAATCGCAGGGTGGTAGTCGGCGCAAGGGCTAACCAACCTCCTAAGCAAAACCAAAATAGACAGAAAGCAATTAAATAGGTCGCTATCTGTCCTGACTCAGCATTAATCATTAAAATGCAGGCGATTAAAATCAGGGTATAAGAAGCGATCGCTACATACCGAGGAGGAAAGCGATCGCTTAACCAGCCAAACAGGGGACGACTCACCCCATTAAACAAGGCAAAAAGTGAAACACTACCAGCAGCCCATCTTGGGTCGATTTCAATAATTTCTTCTCCCACGGGGCTAGAAATACCAATAGCACTCAACCCGACAAAAGCGCCAATAATATAACATATCCATAGCCCATAAAAAGAAGGACTTTTTAGCATCTTAGGCGGGTAGACTACGGGGGTAGGAATGACTGATGTTGTGGAGATTTTTTGAGTAGGTTGCCAATCTTGGGGGGGCAATTTCATAATATTAGAAATCGCCAAAATAATCACCATAAAAGCGATACCCAAAACCCGCAAGGTTGGTCGCACGGTATAACTATCAATCAAGGCTTTAGCGAGGGGGGCGGTGATTAAGGGAGACAAGCCAAAACCAATAATTGTTAACCCGACGGCTAATCCTTTTTTATCAGGAAACCAGCGGGCGGAAACGACCATGGGAACGCCGTAAGTAATACCTACACCAGTCCCCGCAATGACCCCATAGGCGATCGTCATGGTGATAATATTGTCAGCAAAACTAGACAGAATATAGCCCAAACCCACAATAAACCCACCAACTGCTGTAGTGGCGCGAGTCCCAAATTTAGGTATATAAAAACCTGTAATTGGCATCATCAGCGCATAAAAAACCAGCGCCACGGTATAGGGTAACAGGCTTTGGGTGGCGGTGAGATTTAACTCATTTTCTAGGGGAGTCCTAAAAATACTCCAAGAGTAAACAGTCCCCAAACACAGTAAAACGGTTATACCCAAAGGAATGAGTAGCCATCTTCCTTGGTCTGGTGGTAGCCCTAAAACCCGCAATTCTGAATGATTTTGATGGTCAGCTTTCATAAATTTAGGCCAAAATCAGTGCTAAATTTCTACTAAACTTTTGCGATCGCAATCATAAACCCTAATAAACCCTATCTTGATCAGCATCCACTGACAAAACGATACGGGACATAAAACTATTGCCGCTTTTCAGAGATATAGTAATAATACGACCATCAATGAGTCGAGTTTGACTGGGGGGCTGTCCGGTCCCTGGATTGACAGGATAAGCGGGAAAACAAGCCCCACTTAAACTTAAACGAATTTGGTGGGATTGAGGAATGCAAATACAGGTAGGCTGTAAATCAATTCGGATCGGGGTGGTTGGCTGATTAACTCTGATATAACCTTGAGTAAAATTCCAGACACTCCCATCCGATCGCACTTCTGACAAAATAGCACACAAGTCAAAACTAGGACTATCAGCCTCTCCGTAAACCTCAACAAATACATTTCCGGCTAAATGTAAATCCTCATCCAAAGTATCAGAAGTGTAAGTCAGGACATCAGCGCGACAGTCCAAAGCGCGACGGTCAAAAGATCCAGGAGTTAAAGTAGCATGACCCCCAAGGGCTGGGACGGGACGGAAAGGATCATGAACCAACACATCCACGGTATCGGGTAAAATGTGTTCGTCTTCGTCTGCGTCTCCCTCTCCCTCTTCGTCCTCCACGGCCATTATATCCTCTGGTAAAAGCAAACCAGAATCTGATCGAATTGCTGCCAGACCTGTACTGGTGAGAAAATAAGATTGACTAGATCCTTGCGGCCATTGGTCAAACTCTCGCCAGCAATTATCCCCCATAGAAAACAGAGTTACAGGTTTTTCTTCCAAAAGTCCGGTATCAATACCTTTAAGAAAATGGTCAAACCAGCGGATCTGTAACTCATCAATGGGACTAACAGCCTCTGGACCATAATCAATACCACCTACCTGTCGGCCCCAGGGCAAATGTCCCCAAGGTCCAATAATCAAATACTGGGGAGATGAACTACGATTAGCCATATCCTGATAGAAATGAATTGTCCCCCGCAGATAGGTGTCAAACCATCCGCCAATGTGCAGCATGGGTAAATCGAGATTATCTGTGGAGGGGGAAAGATGTCGCCAATAGTCCCCCGGCTGATCCTGCTGTAGCCAATCATGATAGAAAGAATCAGCAGCCAGGTTTGTAAAGGTTTCAGCAGAGGCAGGAATTTCGCCGTATAAGGGCAGATGCCGGGAAAGATTATATAAACCCCTATAGCTGAGTTCATCTCCCCGCAAGCGCGCGGTTTCGGTCGCTAATTGAATTCCCCAAGCTAGGTTAACCTGCCAGCAAAAAGCCCCCCCTTCGTAAGCCCAATCCTGATACAGGTCACAGGCGACCATGGCGGGACAGAGGGTTTTTAGCGCCTGTGGGTAGCCACTGGCAGCATAAATTTGAGTCATCCCCTGATAGGAAAACCCATACATCCCCACATAGCCATTGCTATGGGGTAAATTAGCAGCCCAGTTGACGGTATCAAGGCCATCTTCTAATTCATGGGCGAATAGTTGAAACACTCCCTCAGAGGTTCCCCTTCCGCGCACATCTTGAATCACTACGATATAACCCTGTTGGGCATACCATTGGGGATGGGCGTAAACTACGGTAGATGCGATCGCCCTTCCATAGGGTTGTCGCATTAATAATACCGGAAATTTCCCCGGCCCAGAAGGGCGATAAATATCAGCATCCAAGCGGACTCCATCTCTGGTGAGCATGGATGCTGTTTCTTGAACTATCATAGATCACAAGAACTCCATGGCAGAACCTGTGGGGTGAGGATGCCCAACACAATATGATTCACCACTTCACCAGGTGAGCAATCCTAAATCCCCACATTATCAAAATTTAATGAGTCCTTGTTGAATTTTCCACTACCTCGAATCAGAACCCGTCGCGATCGCATTCCGTCGAGTTAAAATAGTGGAAAAGGTTGCCAACTGTAGGCATTATAGAGGAGCCCACAGCGGTGGACTAATGTTGATTCCTAGCTAGGTTTTGATCGCCATCTATCTGGTAGGCGATCGACATAGGGCATCCTTGCAGAACCGAGGGCGGTAAACACTGATGCCAACCGCATTTTACTCTCGCCGCGTCGTTTTGATTAAGCCACCCAAGAAACACCCAAGCGCCCATAGACAACCTGAGTAATGCTTCACTGGTGATCAAGACAGATGAGCCTGATATTTACTTATTCTTCGTCATCTTCATCAGCCATACCCTTGGGTTCAACTTGAATCAGGTGAATATGTTTAGATCCCAGGCGAATCTCAAATTGATCACCAGGTTTCAAACCCATTTCCTGGGTATAGTTAGCACCAATCACCAAGGAGCCATTTTTATGAACGCAAGCGCGGTAACTAGCTTCTCGGCCTCGTCCATCTTTAGAACGACCCGGATCTAAGGCAATTCCTTTAGCCGCCAGCAGTGCATCATAAAACTCGGTCATGTTCGCACGAGTTTGGTTATCTTTTGTGCGGGTGTAATAGCCACACTGCTTGGCTGTCTCACGACGAGAGTAGTTGGGTCCGAGTGATTTGACTTTCTGTAGTAAAGTCTTTCCGGTCATCGGTTCTTCTGGAAGTTTTTCTGCTGTAGTTTTTGGCATTGATCTACTCCATTTCTAATTTAGTCAATCCTAACATATTTGTTGGATATTTTATAGATCATATAACTTAAATGTCGCCGATGGGTAATTTTTTTTTATGGCAACTCCTGACATAGACTTGCTCAAACAGTTGAAATCTGAACAAGTGGACTGAAAATCCCCTAAAAATGGACAAAGCAAATTCCCAAATCTTTCCTTTTCCCTGGGGAAGCCATCCATAACAGAATCTAGGTAGATTTGACTGCTAAGATCCCGCCAAAAAATAAATATTGTCCCACAAATCAAGGCAGAATATATTACTTTTAAATAATACAGTTACCGTGGGTCTGATAAGAGTACGGAGAAGCCATCTGTGGTCTCTAGGAACTACACCTTACGAGATTTGACATAAACTAGACCAAAACCCATCTAAAAAACGCCATATCCGTAGATAGTGAGCATCCCCGACTCCAACAATTAAGCGATCGCCAATGGGGGGATGTATAACCAAACCTAATAGCGGAAAACAGCCATTTCAGGCAACAGGCTATCAGAGTATCATAGACAGCCTGACAGGATCAACCCTGTGACTGTTTTCCGGTCGGGAAATGCTATAGCTTAAAAAGCGATCGCACCTGCCAGCAAATCACTCTGATCTAATCTGATTGAGTAATTGATAAAACGGTTCCCAATCATCAGCGGCCGCAATGGGTTCCCAAACCGCCTCAATAGCTGGTCTGAGCAAAACGGTAGTGGGGTTATATTGTTTGAGGGTCTGTTTCATCTGTTCCATTTCGGCCCCAGACAAAGACTGCAAATGGTGACAGTACAGATGTCGCCAGGGGACTAGGTGTTTCAGATCTCCTATATTCTTGAGAATCTCAGTTTCATCATCTCGCCAGAGGGGAGTAAAGCCTTCCCTGAGTTGGGAGAAGAAGTCATGATATCCCACTGTATTGTCTTTGAGCAAATCAATAGTCAACTTAATCAATTCTTCCGGTTCAGAGACCTGTCCTTCTGCAAAGCCCAATTTTTTTAAGATCAATTCCTGGTAAGCCTGACGATAGTAGTCAAAGAAATTGTCTAAAGCCTGTTTGAGGCTATCTGAGTCCGCCACCATTGATAGAGGTCTTTGCAGCAATTCCAGATTACCCCGACAAATCAAAGGCTGATTACCATAGCAGTAAAGCCTACCATAGTCAAAATAGGCAGCGGTGAAAGTCCGGTCATAAGTCGGCATAAATGCGTAAGGACCATAATCAAAACTTTCCCCTGTAATCGACATATTATCGGTATTTAAGACACCATGACAAAACCCAGCAGCCATCCACTGAGCGGCTAAAGTGGCTACCCGTTGCACCAATTCCCGATAAAAGGCGACGAAGCGATCGCCAGAGTCTAATAAATGGGGGTAATAAATCTCAACCACATGATCTAAGAGTTTTTTGATCAGATCTGCGCGACCAAAATAGTGCAATCGCTCAAAAGTTCCGAACCGAATATGCGATCGACTCATTCGCACCATTACCGAAGACCGGGTAGGGGAAGGTTCATCCCCCCGCCATAACTTTTCTCCGGTTTCAATTAAACTTAAACATCGAGAAGTCCTCACCCCTTGTCTGTGGAGTGCTTCTGCTGCTAATACTTCCCGGACTCCCCCCTTTAAAGTCAGTCGGCCATCGGCATGGCGAGAGTAAGGAGTTGTACCAGATCCTTTAGTACCAAAATCATACAATTCCCCATCTAGGCCGCGCATCTGTCCATACAGAAACCCACGACCATCTCCTAAACCGGGATTATATTCTCCAAACTGATAGCCGTGGTAACGCATCGCCAAAAACTGCGTCACACTTTCAAATTTACCAAAAGCCTCTATAAAATCCTGATCCTGAGTTGGTTGTGGGTCAATTCCCAATTTGAGCAGCAATTCATCATTACGGAAACGCAAAATATGCAGCGGGAAGGAGGCGGCCGCTACGACATCATAATAATCATCCCCCAAGCTCTCAAAAGCGGGTTCATATTCGAGAAACAGAAAAGGATTGGACATGAAGGCTAAAATTCCAATTCTCGATTATTTTATAGGTAAAAATTGGAATTGACAACCCCTTAATCCGATCGCATAATCGCGATCGCCAATTTTCCAGCCTGATGGCTATTTGGGGATTAATCAGTGATTCTAGGGGGTAAGACCGGGTAAGGAATGCCTAACTCCCCAAAAGTCTTTTTAGCGCGGCGAATTAGGTCAGTTTTAAAAATAAACTCATCCCTAACATCCATGGGATAGCATCTCAGCTTCACCAAAGTTCCCCAAGGCTTCTCATTTACCACAACCACAATGGGGAGGTTAAGTTGTGTATATTTGCTGGTCTGAGCCACTCTATATAGTATAGGGATAATGCGATCGATATCGGCATCATGGGCAAAATAAAAATCAACGGCGGTCTGTGCTTCTACTTCACCCTTATTAGCATTGATGATCGGCTCTGTCCACATTTTATTATGGGGAATGGTGACAATATCATCATCAGGGGTTTCCAGTTGGATCGCACGCAGTCCATAGCTGATGATTTCCCCATACTGACCATCAATAGTGACGCGATCGCCTACTTGATAAGGTCTTTCAAATAAAGCAATCATCCCAGAGATCACAGAACTGGCATAATCTTTAAAGGCAAAACCTACCGCCACAGCAGCAGTCCCAGTTATCGCCAACAGATTAGTGGAGGATAAGTCCAGAAACAAATTAATCAAGATCACCCCCGCCAACCCAAAAATAAAGGCTCGCCAGAAGGGTACAGACTGTTTAAACGCCAAACGAAACCGCAGCGGGACCTGTTCGGAAAGCCAGTCAAGAGACTTTTCGGTAAGTATAATACCGCCATAGGTCAGCAGAACAATCACGACCCCCCAGATAATTTTCCCAAAGGTGATATCGGCCAAAATTTGATTAGGGTTAGTGGCTGCTTCGCCGTTGGTTTCGGCCAATAACTGATATAGCCAAATGTCGATTAACATTTCTACTCCCCACCCACCAGAAATTTATTGTTATCGAGATATCGCTTGAGACGAGGGTAGTAAATACCATTGATCGCAAACCGTGGCGCAGCGCCACTGTTTCCCGGACGGCGGATAATTAAGCCATCACGGATGAGTTTCTGAACCTGAGTTTGAGTTGCACTCTCTCCCTCCCCTAAAGTCAGACACAAGTTAGGCAAAGAGATGCAACTATGTAATATTAAGGAAAACAGTAAAAAGCGATCGCTTTTAGTCAAACTGGCCAAGTCTGGTATGCTAGGGCGATCGACCAACCAAGGTTGATCAGGATTTTCTCGCGTCTGGTTTTCCCCTTCTTCCTCCTCTTCTTCTTCTGGCGGCGGGGAAATACCCAAAGAATTTAGCCAAGCGTCAGCAGCGATCGCACGATTACCCTCAGACACATCTTCTAGCTGCTTAAAATATCGTTTTTCCTCACTACAACACCAGTTTTCATCGGGTTCTTCTTCCTGACCCTCGGATTTGTCATGCCATTGTATATCTACAGTTTCCCATACGGGAGTTAACCATTCCTTGAGTTCGATCGCACTCAGAGGCGGAATTGATGTTTTCACACCGACCAAATTTCCCAGTTGACAAACTCGATCTAAATATAGCCAAGCCCAATGGTTACAACCAATCAGCCAAAACCTTGAGCGATCGCTAAAAATCGCATCTCCTAGCCTTTCAATTCCCTGCAAACCATCCACACAACGCAAAAAACACCAACTCAAATCAGGAATTACCACCAGCGATCGCTCATCCTGACTTGGTTGCAAAATACTCTCTTCTAGTTGTGATATAATAATAGTATGATTCTCCGGTCGCTCTGACCAAGGCAGCCATTGGCGAGTCAAACCCTCAATCGGTTCTGAGGAACTCAAAGTATCCCAAAACACCGTCGATATAGCTTCTACTGGACTCGCCAAAACCACCATAGCATTATCACATTCTGCCCCCTCAGACCAGGAATTAATCGCTTTCGACAATTGTGCACGCAATAACTCCTGGTGAGGTGATGGTGTCTTTAACTCAGCCACAGCTTGTTTGAGGCGTAGTAAATTGGTAGGTGGAATTGGGTCAAGTTCTATTCCCTTCAATTTGCCCCCCAACTCATCAGCCTGGGCTTTAATTTTTTGATGTGCGTTGGGAAACAAAGCCCCAAACTGTTTAAAAATTTGAGCGATCGCCATTAGGAGTAGTTTAGTAAATCGGGAACAGACTAATAGACAAGGAAAAGACAATTGACAATCATCAATCATCAATTGTCCCTCCCGAATTTTCGATCAACTCCTAACGCATTTGCATAACGATCACCGATCGCGCTTCAGTTAGGATAGGTTGATTACCAGAGTAATAGGGTCCTTCTGGCAGCAATAAAGATTCTTTCGTATCAATAATAACTTGCCAATGTCGAGCCTGTAAACCTTCTGGTAACACAAATTCGATTTCCTCATAGTGAGCATTAAATAATAGCATAAAGCTATCATCCATCACCCGTTCACCCTTAGGACCACGGGCGGGAATTTCCTCACCATTCAGAAAAACAGCGATCGCCTTAGCATATCCAGCATTCCATTGTTCCTCAGTCATTTCGCGGCCGTCTGGATTAAACCAGCCCAGATCATTAACCCCAGATCCGTGAATAGCTTGTCCTTGAAACCACTTACGGCGGCGGAAAATAGGATGTTGGCGACGGAAATAAATCAACTGGCGGGTAAAATCCAAAAGAGTCGCATTAGACCCCGGTAGATCCCAATCTAGCCAAGAAATCTCATTATCTTGACAGTAGGCATTATTATTCCCTTTTTGAGTGCGTCCCAACTCATCACCACTCACCATCATGGGTACCCCTTGGGATAACATTAATGTCACCAAGAAATTACGGCGTTGGCGGTTTCGCAACTCCAAAATATCAGGATCATCTGTTTCGCCTTCTTCCCCACAATTCCAAGATCGGTTATGGCTTTCCCCGTCGTTGTTATCCTCCCCATTCTCTTCGTTGCGTTTTTCGTTGTAACTCACCAAGTCATTGAGAGTAAATCCATCATGGGCGGTAACAAAATTAATACTAGCGTGGGGTTGTCGTCCATTATCCTCGTACAGGTCAGAACTCCCAGTTAACCGATAAGCAAATTCCGCCAAAGAACTATCCTCACCGCGCCAGAAGTCCCTGACTGTATCCCTATATTTGCCATTCCATTCAGACCATAACAGGGGGAATTTACCCACCTGATAGCCACCTTCTCCCACGTCCCAAGGTTCCGCGATCAACTTCACATTAGAAAGCACCGGATCTTGGTGGATAATATCAAAAAAGGCGGCGAGACTATTGACCTCATAGAGTTCTCGCGCCAAAGCGGAGGCTAAGTCAAAGCGGAAGCCATCAACGTGCATTTCCAAAACCCAATAGCGGAGGCTATCCATAATCAGTTTCAGAACTTGGGGGTGGCTAACATTGAGGGAATTACCGCAGCCAGTAAAGTCCATATAATAGCGGCGATCGTCTTCCACTAACCGATAATAACTAGCATTATCAATCCCCCGCAGGGATAGAGTAGGACCGCAATGGTTGCCTTCTCCGGTGTGGTTATAGACAACATCTAAGATGACCTCGATACCCCCAGCATGGAGGGCTTTTACCATTTCCTTAAATTCCCGGACTTGGTTGCCAGGGGTGGGGTCAGCACTATAGTTATACTGTGGCGCAAAATAGCAAATTGAGTCATAACCCCAATAATTTCTTAACCCCTTATCTACCAAGTGTCCCGGTTGAGATAGGAAATGATGAACAGGCATTAATTCGACTGCTGTAATTCCTAGGGATTGTAAATAGGCGATCGCCGCCGGATGTCCCAAACCCGCATAAGTTCCCCGTAACTCTTCCGGGATATCCGGGTGTAGTTTGGTAAATCCCCGCACGTGCATTTCATAAATAATTGTCTCATGTTGGGGAATATCCAGGAGTTGATCATCTTCCCAGTCGAAGGACTCATCTACAACCACTGCTTTCGGCACTAAATGAGCATCATCCAATTCCGAATAGCCTAAATCTAATTCGGGATCTTCCCATGGATAGCCAAAAATCTCTTCACCATAACCAATTTCACCATCCAAGGCTTTGGCATAGGGATCAATCAGCAGTTTATGAGGATTAAAACGATGCCCTTCATTGGGTGCAAAAGGACCATGAACCCGGAAACCATATCGTTGACCGGGGACTATTCCTGGTACATAACCATGCCAGACAAAGTTTTTCACTTCGGTTAGGGGAATGCGAGTCTCTTGGTCTTTACTATCAAATAAGCACAGTTCAACTGCTGTGGCATTTTCACTGAATAATGCAAAGTTAGTCCCTTTACCGTCCCAGGTAGCACCTAAAGTCTTAGCATTACCCGGCCAAATAGGTATATACATCGTGAAAAATTCCTGTTGTGAATGATTAATTAGCTTCATCACCCACTTGGGGCGGAAATTTTAACCAGATCCATTCTCCCTCAACTTGGGCGATCGCACCACCAGGAAAAGGATCACTTTGCGATCGGTTTGGGGCAGAAATTAAGCGGGTCAGCTTTTCAATTTGTTCAAAGTTAGTCCCTTTTCTCAGTACCTCCTCTAAAAGCCTTCTCATCACCCGACGTTGCAGGGCTAAGGGGGCTGATTTCAATTGGTGGCGATTTACTCCATAGCCATTATTACACAGTGCAGGAGCCATAGCCACCCTATATAATTCATCAGCTTGTTGTTCCAAATATTCTACATCAGCCCGCAATAATTCAGCCGTTTGGGCTAGGGCTTGTTCAACCTTGGGGTTAAACTTATTTTCCAACTCTGGTATCAGTTGATGTCGAATACGGTTTCTAGCATAACTCACATCTGTATTAGTGCTATCTTCCCAAATTGGCAAATTTCGCTGTTGACAAAATTCTCCCGTTTCCTTACGAGTTATCTCTAGTAAAGGACGCACTAATATTGGCTTTGTTTCTGTCTCCCTCCCGAATATAGGACGACTCCACACCAAAGAACTTAATCCATCGGCACCACTACCACGAATTAGATTATATAATAACGTCTCCGCCCGATCGCTTTTCGTATGACCTGTTACTACATAACCATAATCATCAGTTTGGGCAATTTCCCCCAACACTTGATAACGCCACTCCCGCGCCGCCGCTTCTGTTTTTGGTATTTGTGGGGCTGTTAATCGGTAACAGGGGACTTGCCAAATTTTCCCCAACTGTTCTATATAATCAGCATTAGCTACCGAGTCGCGCCGCCACTGATGATCACAATGAGCGATCGCAATTCGCCAATTCCATTTCCCTTGCAAGTCTAATAATAGTCTGATTAAACACATCGAATCTTGACCCCCAGACACAGCCACCAACAGGCCCTCTCCAGACGGTAAAAGATTTCTGCTTCTCAGAGATATATGTACCTTAGCATGAACATCAGTCCAGGGTGTTTGACTAGCCATCAACCGAACCACGAACCCGCACCAATTGGTTTACTCCCCTGTCAACTATACCCCGAATGTTGTAGGATTTCTAGGAATTGCTAAACGCTCATATATACCCAATGGATATTTTACCAGGAAAATCTGGCAGCGTCAGGGTTGATGATAGGTCGGACAAGCACACCAGCTTCACCGTTTCCGTAGTCGTACCTGTTTATAACGAATTGGAAAGTTTACCGACTCTCATCAGTTCTATTCACCAGAGTTTCACCGATGCGGCGATCGCCTATGAATTAATTTGCATCGATGATGGTTCTACAGACGGTTCCGCCGAATTACTCAAACAACAGGTTTTAACCAATCCTCACCTACGGGTAATTATCCTCCGTCGCAACTACGGTCAAACTCCCGCTATGTCTGCCGGTTTTAACCACGCCAAAGGTCAAGTCATTGTCACCCTAGACGGAGACCTACAAAATGATCCCGCTGATATCCCCCATTTATTAACAGAATTATCTAAGGGTTACGACGTAGTAAGTGGCTGGCGCAAACATCGTCAAGATGACTTCTTAACTCGCCTACTTCCCTCCAAAATTGCCAACTGGTTAATCGGTAAAATTACCGGAGTCCAACTTCATGATTATGGCTGTTCTCTCAAAGCCTATCGTTCCGAAGTCGTCCATGATCTGAAACTCTATGGAGAATTACACCGCTTTTTACCCGTTTTGGCTTTTATCGAAGGCGCGCGAGTCACTGAATTACCTGTGCGACATCATCCTCGCCGCTATGGTCGCAGTAAGTACGGTTTAGGTCGCACCTTTCGCGTATTAATGGATTTATTTACCATTGCTTTCATCAAAACCTTTCTCACCCGACCTATGCACGTTTTTGGGCTGCTGGGTTTTGTGCTTTTACTATTTGGTATCACCGCCGGAGGGTATCTCAGTTTCCTTCGCTTAGTATTGGGCGCTAGTATCGGACACAGACCTCTATTAATGTTGGCTGTTTTGCTCACATTAACTGGTATTCAATTATTGTGTTTTGGACTATTGGCTGAGTTACTTATGCGGACCTATCATGAGTCTCAGGATCGCCCTATTTATCGAGTACGAGAGTTAATTGAGTCCCCTGATACTCCTACTTTGGGTCGGCCTGACCTATAACACCATCATAGCCCCTATCCTTGGCAAAACCTCTATACACAAAAAGTCATTTTTGTCAATACCAGGCTGCGGGGCTGGGGTTAATTTACCCCAAAACCCGTGCATTGGCTAACTCCAATTTACCCCAGAAACTTACCCAAAATCACGAGATAATCATGGTTCTAGCCGATATTTTGCGAATTTTGCATAATAACCCCTGGATTATTATTCCCCTAAAACTACCAGAACCCCCATTCTCTCGTCAAGTATTGAGAATAATTTGTCATAAATTTTGCAACAATTATTAACAATTTTTTGAATATCAAAATTATTCGGGGAAAAATATTTGTATAACTTATCTAAATCGGGGAATTTTCGAGAATTTTTCAGCAGCCAGTTGACAGATTTAACCAAAACCTGATAAGCTGATGCTATGATGGTTCCTTTTCTTAATGCCAAAATTGATGATTTGGCTATAGCCGGAGGGCGGGTTGATTAATACTCTCACCCCCAGACCTAGTTAATACTGAAACCCTGGGTTAAGGGCGGGTTGATTAATACTCTCACCCCCAGATGTAGTTAACGGTGGAACCCGCCCCTACATGACCTCCCTATTAACTATTAATAAAGACGGGGAAAATTTTACACATCATGTATTGTGGGTGAGTGTGGGGAGAGCGATCGCAGTTAACTTCTGTGGTAGGTTGATCGCTAATATCTTGTGGGGGATGAATGCAAATAGCAACTTGTCCGACACCTCCCATGAGGTCAGCCACACGGTCGATAATAGTATCAATTTGATGGAGAAGTCGATCGCCAATTAACACAGAGGGAGCAATAATAAAAAAGGTTTTAACTCCCGTTGGACTCGGAGCCATACCTAAGCGACATTCGGTTAAAATATCCTGAATTGACTGGTGTAGAGAGTTAGGGAAGCGTTTAATCAGAGTTTGATAAAAGGACTGACTGAGAGAGCGATCGTCAAATATGGGTTGAGATAACATATTAGATTCTTCGATATCAACTTCAATAAATGAACTTTGACTAGCTTAACATTTACTTACGGACTGCCGAAATGTATTTCAGACAAAAAGGGAGGCTGGGGATTTGTCCCCAGCCCTCTCCCATGGAAACTAGCCCTTTAAACACTAACAACAGATTGGCGATCGCCCACCTGATTAGCGTTGGGTTCTAGGGAAGATTGTAGGCGGTTGAGAGCATTAATGTAGGCCTGAGCAGAAGCTACGATAATATCCGTATTAGCAGCATGACCAGAAAAGACTCGTCCTTGATAGCGTAAGCGAATAGTAACCTCTCCGATCGCATCAATTCCCGCAGTTACTGACTGTACAGAAAACTCAATCAACTCATTAGGAACATTAACCACGCGGTTAATAGCTTTATAAACCGCATCCACCGGACCAGTTCCCGTAGCCGCGTCAGTCAACTCTTGGCCTTCAGGAGTTCTGAGGGTAACAGTCGCAGTCGGACGAGCATTATTTCCACAGGATACCTGTACTAACTCCAGGCGGAACAATTCCGGGGTTTGTTGAATTTCATCATTAACGATCGCTTCAATATCCCAGTTAGTGACTTCTTTTTTCTTGTCAGCCACATCTTTAAATCGGACAAAAGCCTTATTAATCTCATCATCAGACAGGTCAAAACCCAACTCCTGTAGACGATTTTGGAAGGCATGGCGGCCGGAATGTTTACCTAAGACAATCAGGTTATCATTCAATCCAATGGATTGAGCATCCATGATTTCATAGGTTAGCTTATTTTTGAGAACCCCATCTTGGTGAATTCCCGACTCGTGAGCGAAGGCATTAGCACCGACAATGGCCTTATTAGGTTGTACTAACATCCCCGTTAGGTTAGATACCAAACGGGAAGTTTTGTAAATCTCACGGGTATTAATATTGGTGATGGGAGCTTCTGAGTCAGCCGGACGACCAAAGAAGGGGTTAAAGAATTGTCGGCGCACATGGAGGGCCATAACTAGCTCTTCTAGGGCTGCATTTCCGGCGCGTTCTCCGATACCATTAATGGTGCATTCGAGTTGTCGTGCGCCATTTTTAACGGCTTCTAGGAAGTTAGCCACCGCTAACCCTAGGTCGTTGTGACCGTGGACGGAAATGATGGCTTGATCAATATTGGGGACGTTTTCCTTAATTCCGCGAATTAAACCTCCAAATTCTGAGGGGGTGGTGTAGCCAACGGTATCGGGAATATTAACTGTTGTCGCACCAGCCGCGATCGCTCTTTCTAAAACTTGATAGAGAAATTCGGGGTCAGACCGTCCAGCGTCCTCTGGAGAAAATTCGATATCCTGACATAACGATTTAGCATAGGCTACCATCTCGCTGGTGATGTCTAGGACTTCCTGGCGAGTTTTTTTGAGTTTGTATTTCAGGTGAATATCAGAGGTAGCAATAAAAGTATGAATGCGGGGATGAGCCGCCGGTTTCAGAGCCTTAGCCGCCGCTTCAATATCAGCTTTGACAGACCGAGCGAGACTACATATAATCGGACCGTTTTCGGTTCCTACGGTTTCCGCAATGCGTTGTACAGCTTCAAAGTCTCCGCTACTGGCGATCGCAAACCCGGCTTCAATAACATCTACCCCTAAACGCGCTAGTTGTCGAGCAATTACTAGCTTTTCATCAACATTTAAGGTGGCTCCTGGGCATTGTTCTCCGTCCCGTAGGGTAGTATCAAAAATAATTACCCGATCTGGGTGAGGTTGAATGGTCATTGGTGTAAATCCTCCCATAGTCAACAGTTTAACTTAATAGTCGATTTTCTCAATCTGGTCTCGGATGTCGTTAAGATCTATATAGCGATCGGTAGCGTTGCGTAGTTCCCTCGCAATCATTCCTTCTGTGGAAACCACCGTGATATGAGTATTTTTAGAACGTAGCAACTCAATAGCTCGCTCAAAATCACCATCTCCGCTAAACAACACTACGCGATCGTATTGATCTACCGTATTAAACATATCGACCACAATTTCAATGTCCAGATTTGCCTTTTGAGAATACCTACCTGAACTATCATCATAGTATTCTTTTAAGATTTTGGTGCGGACTGTATATCCTAGGCTAATCAAGGCATCCCGAAACCCCCTTTGGTCTTGAGGGTCTTTGAGTCCCGTGTACCAGAAAGCATTAATAAAAATCAGATCGGCTTGTTCATGTTTAAAATAGTCCAAAACCCTTCGGGGATCAAAAAACCAGCCGTTTTTTTGTTGAGCGTAGAACATATTGTTACCGTCCACAAAAATAGATAGACGGTTTCTCAAGTTAGGCATACAAACTAAAGACCTAATATTTGTAGTAAAGAATTTAAACTAGATACTTTATCTTAGCACGTGAATACTCACTAAGTTTAACCCGAATCTCTGACAAGATTGATATTTCATATCAGAGCCGATAATCAAACCTATGCCTGGGTTTTACTATCCTCCAATAGGCTAACAAAACCCTAATTTTAGAGTGATCAGAACCATAGAAAAATATCATATTTATTGTTCAATATCCTAATTGCACGATAGTTTCACCTTTGATTATATTAGCTGCAATTGAAATCACTGCTAGCTGATTTTACCCTCCTTTCAATGGCGTTTATGATCTTCAGGAGTTTAGTTAAAGCCAGGCCAACAGCGAGCCACAGTAGTATCTTACTGCTAAAGTTAGTCAGCGAGCCATCAAGGTCTAAGATATAGCCAGTCCGACCGAGTGATTTCTGTGGTAGGTAATAATGCCATACTGGACTGATGACTCGACACCACAAACGCCACTAACTGACGAAATACCTAACTGGTACATTCGTAGCATGGGCGGCGCTTTGGCTGAAACTGACTAATAGTAGTGTTTTCTGGTCTCAATTTAAAATATAGAAGTCCGATTATGACTCTCATAATAGTATACAGTGTTGTGCGATCAACTTGCGCCAGCGATCGCCCCACTAAGCAGAAAACCCCTAAATTTCTTGACTCTCCAAAGCCCAGCGAGCTAGTTCGGTGCGGTTATGAAGTCCAGTTTTACCTAACATATTACTGATATGGCTTTCAATAGTCCGCTGGCTGACTTCCATAATTTTGGAGATTTCCCGGTTTCCCTTCCCCTTGGCTACCAACTCAACCACCCTTAACTCAGTTGGGGTCAACTCCACCCCCTCGCGAACTCTAATTTTTTGCGAGGTTTCGATTACGGATTTACGATATCGGGTTAGACGTTCAGTTTGTCGCAGAGATGACTCTATCTGAGCCATTAGTTCTTCTGGTTCAAAAGGCTTGACCATATACACATCAGCCCCGGTATTCAGGCCTTTAACCCGGTCTTCGCTTTGTCCTTTCGCAGATAGGAAAATTACCGGAATCCAACCAAATTGGGAATTATCCCGGATTAGCTTGACTAGGGTATAGCCATCCATCTCCGGCATCATAATGTCACAAATTATTAATTCTGGCACTTCCTCTTCCAGTTTTTCCAGGGCTTTTTGACCATTTTCGGCAATGGTGACTTGATATCCTCGCAATTCCAGATAATCGCTGACCAAAATCACGAGGTTAGGATCATCGTCTACTAGCATAAGTCGCCTTGGTTCCGGTGCGACAGTATTTTCGTTCATCTGACTGTTCCGTTGGAGATCTGATCTGATTGGGGTACTGTTAACAATTTCGTAAAAGTTACTAGGTGCAGCAGTTGATAGGTGTTTTTGTCTATCATATCCGAAAATTAAACGACTATAGTTAGAATGGGACTCCTGACCCGATAATCATGATCAAGTTGATGCTCAACTTTGATTTTCTAATTCCGATAAACTTAATGGGTGGGTGAGAAAGGCGTACTCCTCTACAACAGTAGACCCGATTAGGTGTTCTTGAATAATCCGTTCAATTACTTCGGGAGTGGCGGATCTGTACCAAACACCATCTGGATATACTACTAAAATTGGCCCTTGACAACACACCCGCAAACAATTGGCTTTGGTTCTAAATATACAACCGGGATGGTCGGCTGTGGGACGGTCTAGGTTTAGTTCTTTGAGCCGATTTTTGAGATAATTCCAGGATTCGATACTGGCTGGCTTCGAGCAGCATTTGGGGTTGGTTTGGTCAGCGCATAGGAATATGTGACGTTGAATTTGCGATAAACCTAGGTTCTTAACTGTGGCTGCTAGAGACCCTCCCTCGCAATACTGGGGGTTGTTAGTTTCCGGTTCTGGGTTTTGGGGATGTTCAATCATAGAGTTACGGATAATATGCTTGGATCATAATACCTGACGATACTCAATCATCCATTATACGGAAGACACGGGAAACATTGGTAAGTTCGCACTCACCCATAGTTTTTGGCTATTTTCACTTTTCACTACCGGATCGGTTCGGGAACCCGTACAGTTGATGCTGTTGCGATCGCCTTACTCGATTAGGTAAATTAGCACTCAGAGGTTGAGAGTGCTAAAAACATCAGATGGACATCCGACCGAGATGGGCAAACTTGAGACAGTTTCCCTAAGTGGGGTCTAAATGCTGTTAACTCTCAGCACAGTGTTTGAAAATAGGAGGTAATTGAATGGCTGCTGTCTCTCTTAGTGTTTCTACGGTTAAACCCCTTGGCGAGCGTGTGTTCGTTAAGGTCAGTGCTTCAGAAGAAAAAACTGCAGGCGGAATTCTGCTGCCGGACACCGCTAAAGAAAAACCCCAGGTTGGCGAAATCGTAGCCGCTGGACCGGGACGACGCAATGATGATGGCTCCCGCTGCGAAATGGAAGTCAAAGTCGGGGACAAAGTTCTGTATTCCAAATACGCCGGAACTGACATCAAACTCGGCGGCGATGAATACGTCCTGTTGGCTGAAAAAGACATCCTGGCGATCGTCAACTAAACCGATAACTAATCATTATCCCACATTTTGACTCTTCTGTGGGTCGCTAGCGTGTCAAAACTGATTGACAGTCCTTTGTAGTATCCGAATAGCAACTGAAATAGGAACCTATGGCAAAACGTATTATATACAACGAAAATGCTCGTCGCGCCCTCGAACGTGGTATGGACATCTTGGCTGAGTCCGTAGCCGTTACTCTCGGACCCAAAGGCCGTAACGTAGTCCTAGAAAAGAAATTTGGCGCACCCCAAATCGTTAACGACGGGGTGACGATCGCCAAAGAAATCGAACTCGAAGATAACATTGAGAATACTGGTGTAGCCCTGATTCGTCAAGCGGCTTCTAAAACCAATGATGCGGCGGGAGATGGAACCACCACTGCAACAGTTCTAGCTCATGCCATGGTTAAAGAAGGACTGCGGAACGTAGCAGCCGGAGCTAACCCCATTGAACTGAAACGGGGAATTGATAAGGCGACAGCTTTCTTGGTAGACAGAATTGCTGAACACGCTCGCCCTGTGGAAGATTCTAAAGCGATCGCTCAAGTTGGTACCATCTCTGCTGGTAACGACGAAGAAGTTGGTCAGATGATCGCTGAAGCCATGGACAAAGTGGGTAAAGAGGGTGTGATTTCCCTCGAAGAAGGTAAGTCCATGACTACTGAACTGGAAATCACCGAAGGTATGCGCTTTGATAAGGGCTATATCTCCCCTTACTTCGCTACCGATACCGAGCGCATGGAAGCTATCCTCGATGAGCCTTATATCCTGCTCACCGATAAGAAAATTACCTTGGTTCAGGATTTAGTTCCGGTTCTCGAACAAGTAGCGCGCGCTAGTCGTCCTCTGTTAATTATTGCTGAGGATATCGAAAAAGAAGCTCTGGCTACCCTGGTGGTTAACCGCCTGCGGGGTGTGCTGAATGTGGCTGCTGTTAAGGCTCCTGGTTTTGGCGATCGCCGCAAAGCCATGTTAGAAGATATTGCAGTTCTCACCGGTGGTCAAGTCATCACTGAGGATGCTGGTCTGAAACTGGAAAGCACCAAGATTGATATGCTTGGTAAAGCTCGCCGCATCACCATCACCAAAGACAACACCACCATTGTCGCTGAAGGTAACGAAGCTGGTGTTAAAGCTCGTTGTGAGCAGCTACGCCGTCAAATGGAAGAAACCGAGTCTTCCTATGACAAAGAGAAACTACAAGAGCGTCTGGCTAAATTGGCTGGTGGCGTAGCAGTTATCAAAGTTGGTGCTGCTACTGAAACCGAAATGAAGGATCGCAAACTGCGCCTGGAAGATGCCATCAACGCCACCAAAGCTGCTGTTGAGGAAGGAATTGTTCCCGGCGGTGGTACAACTCTCGCTCACTTGGCTCCCCAGGTCGAAGAGTGGGCAAGTAGCAATCAATTGACTGGTGAGGCTCTCACTGGTGCTATGATTGTCGCTCGCGCTCTGTTGTCTCCCCTGAAACGGATCGCTGAAAATGCCGGCGAAAATGGCGCTGTGGTTGCTGAACGGGTGAAAGAAAAATCCTTTGATGTGGGCTACAATGCAGCTAATGGCGAATATGTCAATATGTTCGAGGCTGGTATTGTTGACCCCGCTAAAGTGACTCGTTCTGCTCTCCAAAATGCCGCTTCTATCGCTGGCATGGTGTTAACTACCGAGTGTATCGTCGCTGACAAACCAGAACCCAAAGACAACGCCGCTCCCGCAGGCGCTGGCATGGGTGGCGACTTCGACTACTAAGATTTAAGTTAGGATATCGGTTAAGGTTTCGGGCCGCCTTGGGGTTGGCCCCCCTTAATCAAAAACCAGGGACTCCGATACTATCGGGGTCTTTTTTTGTCTCTGGCTACTTTAATTGATAATTAATACTTTTAGTTATTCACTATATTATTGATTATTGATAATAAATTTAAGCCAATATCTAAGGTTATTTGGCTAAAAGTCCTGATATATATGGCTTATAGCTATTCGTAACAAAACTTAACTTGCATTTTATTAAAAGTTATTTACAATAAGGCTTAACAGCTTATTGAGATACTTATGCAATAAGCTGGGAAGATGTATAACGTTGTAGCACTATGCAGACTTACGAAAATCCAACCGTAAAATATGACTGGTGGGCGGGTAATGCGCGCTTTGCTAACCTGTCTGGGCTATTTATTGCCGCCCACGTTGCTCAATCAGCCTTAATTGCATTTTGGGCTGGAGCCTTTACCCTGTTTGAGGTTTCCTGGTTCGACCCCACCCTACCCATGGGAGAACAAGGGCTAATTCTGCTACCTCACCTAGCCACCCTGGGATTAGGTGTCGGGGATGGTGGACAAGTGGTAGATACTTACCCTTTCTTTGTGGTGGGAGCCGTTCATTTAATCTCCTCAGCGGTATTAGGTGCGGGAGCCCTATTTCACACCTTCAAAGCACCCGAAGATTTAAAAACCGCCCAGGGTCAAGCCAAGAAATTTCATTTTGATTGGGAAGACCCAAAACAGTTGGGCTTAATTTTAGGGCATCACTTACTGTTTTTAGGTATGGGAGCCTTATTGCTAGTCGCCAAAGCTATGTATTTTGGCGGACTGTATGATGCAGCCACTCAAACGGTCCGTCTGGTAACAGAACCTACCCTTAACCCCGCAACTATCTATGGCTATCAAACCCATTTTGCCACTATCGATAATCTTGAAGATTTGGTTGGGGGTCATATTTATGTAGGGGTGATGCTCATCGCTGGCGGTGTTTGGCATATCTTAGTTCCCCCCCTCAAATGGGCGAAAAAAGTCCTGATTTTTTCAGGAGAAGCTATCCTGTCTTATTCCTTGGGTGGCATTGCTTTAGCGGGTTTTGTGGCGGCTTATTTCTGCGCGGTCAATACTTTGGCTTATCCTGTGGAGTTCTACGGTCCGCCTCTGGATATTAAACTCGGAATTGCGCCTTACTTTGCAGATACAACAGTCCTACCAATGGGCGCTCATACCCCCCGCTGTTGGTTAGCTAATGCTCATTTCTTCTTAGCATTCTTCTTCCTCCAAGGACATCTTTGGCACGCTCTGAGAGCCTTGGGATTTGATTTTCGTCGGGTTGAACGAGCTTTAAACTCTATCGAAGTTTAAGTCTGAGCAAGTCCCCCTAGACGGGTGGGTGGGTCAATTTCATCTCTGGATATCTATTGACTCATCCACTACTCGATTAGAGATGATTTCCCCCCCTGGTATCATATCCTTTCGCCAATGGAAATAGGTTAAATGAATTGTCCTTGTTGTTCGGGAGAATTACTGCTACATTGTAGCCATCATGGCTTGTATTGGCAATGCCAAAATTGTCGCCTGACTTTGCCAGCTTCCGAAACTCTTGACCGACTCTTATTTGAGGCTAGTTATTCGGAAAAACACTCCCCGACCTGCCCTCATTAATCGATACAATTCCCGGAAATATCATTAGGAGAAATTCATGGCTGTCTTACATGATGCAGTGTGGTTAAATGTCAGTCCTGCTTTCCAAGAGTTTAACCAACCCTGCTTAAATTTTTTGTCTCAATCTGCTTATCTTAGCCAATATAAGTATTATCTTAATCTGGATGAACCGCTGTCATTTAATACGCCGTTAATTTGGCTTAATAACTATCTCAAAAATTGTGATTATCCTGTGCATTTAATTGGACATGGTATGAGTGGATTGTTGGGGTTATTATATGCTCGTCAACATCCAGAAATGGTGCGATCGCTTACTTTAATTTCTGTGGGGTTTTATCCGTCTGTTGATTGGCAGGCTCATTATTATGTACAACGACAACTTCTCAATTGTAGTCAACAAAAACTGTTAACTCAAACAGTTTATAACCTCTTTGGTTGTCAATGTCCTCCCATTACTAAAAAATTGATTGGTATTTTGAAAGAGGATATGATTAGTTCCCTGTCTCCCCATACTTTATATAAACGGGTGAGTTTTTCTCCTGGTGGTGTCCCGGTTCCTTTACTGGTATGTAGAGGCGAACATGATGTGGTTATTGACCAGAATTTATGGCAGGGGTGGTCAAGGTTTTTTAAACCATGCGATCGCCTTTGGCAATGTCCAGATAGTCGCTATTTTTGCCATTATTTTTACCCCCAAAAAGTCGGTGAGATTATTGTTAATTTTTGGGATAATCTCCTGAAATCTTCAGATGTTATCTGCCCCGCCGATTCTCTGATTTATGACTGAATAACATAATCGACTAATTTTCCGTAGAATGCCTTAACTGATTACAGTTATAGGAAAGATTGTGCTGACAAAATTCACCTCAATTTTACCCAGGAGATAATCATGGCTGAACCCGCATTAACACCAATTAACTATTTGCCCATTAATCCCATATTTCCATTGTTTATATCCATGACATTGATGGGATTTATTTACTCGTGTATTATCGCTATAAAAGATGGATTAAAAAATGTCAAAAAACTCCATGATATTCCCTGTAGTCGCTGCGCTTTTTTTACGGGAGACTATCGCTTAAAATGTACCGTTCATCCCTGTAAAGCCTTATCAGAAGAAGCAATTAATTGTAGAGATTTTGAATTAAACACCCGTCCGGCGCGGAACCGACCACCTTTAGAAAAATAACATACCAGCATAGTCGGGTGTTGAGGATTTTTGGCGATCGCCCCTGACTTGACTCTAACTCTAGGGAAATGGGCATTGAGCCTCAATTCCCTTTTTTGCTGTCATAACGCCAGCTTGGGGAATTTTTGAGGAAATCTTAAAACTGTGGTATCCTCCCGAATTATTAAGGATTGTAAATTTTGAGTGCTGACAATGCCAGTGAAGGCATATAATTAACCCTTGGCGAAAAATCAGAGACCGGGAGAAATAGGTTAAACCAAAATCTAATGATCCATACTTTACATGACCAGGGATAACTACCACCTCAATACAAGTTCGTTTATTGTATTAGATACGGAAGGAAAAAACAGCTTAACCGAAGTGGCGCTGGTGGATAATCAGGGAGCAATTTGCTATCAAGCATTTGTTGCCAAAAACCATCCAGAACCGACATTTAGGCTGAACATTGCCACACTGCTAGATATAGTTAAACAAGTCGATAATCTGTGCCATAATCAAGTAATAATCTGCCATCATGCTGAACATGATCAAAGGATATTAGAGCGCAGTTTTGAACAAGTAGCAATTCCCTATCCTAATTATCAATTTATCTGTACCTGTAAGTTAGCCAAACAGCAGTTACCAAACCTTCCCGACTATAGATTAAGTTATTTATGTAAAACGTTAGACCTGCGATTAAATGGCGATCGCTTTGATGATCGCTATGCTCACCGTGCTAGTTATGATGCACAATTTACCTACCAACTTTATCGTTATTTAAATCCATTAAAATCACCCAAAATGTCTGAAAATATTGCCCAACTATACCAGAATACCCCTAATCCTTTCAGCAGTATCCGAGTTAATACACCCTTTGAATATCACCCGGACTATGCTGATATTTACAGCCATCAATTTGACACCCTGAAAGCCGTAATTCATGAAATAAAAGAATCCCCCAACCATCAAAGCCAAGGAGCCATAGTTTTGGGAGAACCGGGTTCTGGTAAAACCCATTTAATGATGCGACTGGCTCAAGAAGTCCTGAAGACAAACCGCCTATTTTTTATCCGCCACCCGACTAATGCTGAGGCGGTGAACTACCATACATATACGAGAATCCTAGAATCATTTTCCGAAAAAATTCCCCAGAAGAAGCTGACGCAACTCGAACAGTTTTTTGCGAAAAGTTTTGTCAATATCCTGAGCCAAACTGACTGGGTAAATAGCGAAAAAGGTAGACTAATGATCGCTAAACTACAGGATGATAACCTCTCGCTATATGAACGGGTAGGACAACCGGGAACAGACCGCTATCGCAAAAATTGGGATGCGATAGAAAAGAAAATTTTAGGGTGGTGGCGGGCTAAATATGGACTCTCCACGGACTACAGTTCCCAAGTCTTAATAGGGATTATACGGTTCTGTCGGTATACGGAAATTAGCCGAAAAAACCTGGTGCGCTATTGGTTATCTGGGAATGGAGATGCTGACTTCTCGGAAGAATTAAACCAGGTGGGATTAAAACCCTGGGGGGAAGATTTTAACCGGGAAGAATTTGCCCTAGAAGCTATCAAAACCCTAGGTCAACTGTCCCTATTAGATGAACCGCTGATTTTAATTTTTGACCAACTAGAGTCCCTATTTGAAGCACGTCACCAATCAACCTTAGAAAGTTTCGGTTCGACGGTGAAGGAAATTTTAACCCACGTTCCGAATAGCTTAATTATTCTGAATTTGTTTCCTGACCGTTGGGAGCGTTTTCAAGAACAATTTGATGGTTCAGTGATAGACCGTGTTTCTCAGTCTGTGGTGACATTGGCAAGACCATCTAAAGCACAACTGCATCAATTACTCAAAACTCTCTGTCAACTGAAAATTGAAACTAATTCCCCCCACGCTACGGTTGATATTGAAGTGCTGTTTACGAAAAAGGAACTCACAGAAATTGTCAATCAACCCTCAATTCGCGCAGTTATCAAACGTGCTTCTGACTACTTCCGCCATAAGGTGCAGGGTGTTCCCCTACCGCCAATTATTGCACCCCGGAAGGCTATCACAGTGGAGGCGGTGCAGTTTAAACAGCAATTACAAGGACTTTATCAAGCGGTACAAGAGGTGATTAAAACGTTCGATAATCTGACTCTATCTCCCCCGGAACAGCAACTACCGGAAACGGAGGAACTGGAATTAGATTTCGGGGATTTGCCTGAAGAAGAAGAGACAGAGGAAAAGGCGACGGAAGGGCGACCTATAGAGCCAGAAATTGCCATAAAAGCTGATGCGGAATCGGAAAAATTGGTCGATTTGCAATTAGATGAATATTGGCAGAACCTGTTAAACCAATGGGAAAAGGACTATGATAAACCTCGGGTTATTAGTGATACGGATGATGTGGGTAAACTAATGGCGATTGTTTCGGCATTTAATAACCGATATCCGCTGAAGGTTGAACAACTGTCATTTGGACAGCGAAAAATACCAGAGCATTTGTGTATTAAAACAGGTCAACAAACTTATGTGCTGGCATTTTTGCATGGTTCAGGGAGTGCGTTTACTGGGAGAATTAAAAATTTTAATCGATTGGCTCTTGCTCATAAAAAAATGCGGTTTCGGTTAATGCGGGATGCTGTGGAACCGCCGATAAGGGGAGATGTTGGTCTGCGAGAAATTCAGATACTTGATGCGGTTAACCATGGGGAATATGTGATTATGGATAGGAGCGATCGCATTTGTTTTGAGTGTATATATCAAGCGATTATTGATTGGGAAAATCGCGAGTTTGCTGTAGGGATAACTCTGGAAGATATAGTTGATTTTTTGTCGATGAAACTGCCAGATTATTGGTTGATTAAGTGCCTGAGTTAATGGTAGAATGGGGGAAGCGATCGCCCCACTTCCTGAAAAAATGGTCGGACCAGTGGCGCGGCGGGGGGTGGGTATCAATGACAAACAGCAAGGGGTCTGAATTAGCACGCTATGCGATCGCCCCAATATGAGACAATAGAAAACGGTATACCGGAAACTAGAGAAACAATTGTGAGTCCAACAGCCGTCACAACTGATACAGCCAAAATATCCCAAACCAGCCGTCGCGCCGTTTTTCCCTTTACGGCGATCGTTGGTCAAGAAGAAATGAAATTAGCCCTGCTGCTGAACGTGATTGACCCCAAGATCGGCGGCGTAATGATTATGGGCGATCGAGGTACAGGTAAATCGACCACCATTCGCGCCCTAGCTGACCTGCTACCAGAAATAGAGGTCATAGCCGACGACCCCTTTAACAGTCACCCCAGCGATCCTGAACTGATGAGTGATGGGGTCCGAGAACGCATGAGTTTATCGGAAGCCATCCCGGTGACCCGTCGCAAGGTACAAATGATCGACCTACCCCTAGGGGCGACAGAAGATCGGGTTTGTGGAACCATTGACATTGAAAAAGCCTTGGCTGAAGGGGTAAAAGCCTTTGAACCGGGACTATTAGCCAAAGCCAATAGGGGTATCCTCTACGTTGACGAGGTAAACCTTCTCGACGATCACCTAGTCGATGTCCTACTAGACTCCGCCGCCAGTGGTTGGAATACGGTGGAAAGAGAAGGCATTTCTATCCGCCACCCGGCGCGTTTTGTCCTGGTGGGTTCAGGAAACCCAGAAGAAGGGGAATTGCGACCCCAATTATTAGACCGTTTTGGAATGCACGCAGAAATTCGCACGGTGAAAGAACCTAGTCTGCGAGTCAAAATTGTGGAACAGCGGACAGCCTTTGACCAAAACCCGCCGGAGTTCTTAGGAGAGTATCAACTATCCCAGGAAGAACTACAACGGCGCATAGTAGAAGCCCAAGAGAGACTATCGGGGATTAATATTGATTATGATCTGCGGGTGAAAATCTCTCAGGTCTGCTCAGAATTAGATGTAGATGGACTGCGGGGAGATATTGTCACTAACAGGGCGGCGAAGGCTTTAGCTGCGTTTGAAGGGGCTACAGAGGTCACTGTTGACCATATTGGTCGGGTGATTACTTTGTGTCTGCGCCACCGACTGCGGAAAGATCCATTGGAGTCTATTGATTCTGGAAACAAAGTCCAGAAGGTGTTTCGCCAAGTGTTTGGATTACCCGAACCGGATCAAAATTAGTGAACAACATCACAGGCAACTTTGCCTGTGTTACCGTATCGGGTTATGGTGGTTCGGATTATGGGGTTGGACCCCGGTCTAGCAACTTTGGGGTTTGGGATTATTGAATGTCACACTTGCGAAGCAGCTAGGGGAGGGTCTTTGTTCTCGGTGATGGACTTTGGGGCGATTCAAACTGAGGCTAATCAACCCCTGGGCGATCGCCTACAAACTATTTATGCTGACCTCCATACCCTACTCGAACAATGGCAACCGGATCTTGTCGGTGTCGAAAAATTGTTTTTTTACCGCATGGGAAATACGATCACAGTCGCTCAAGCTAGGGGGGTTTTGCTGTTGGTTTTGGCTCAACGACACCTTCCTATATTTGAGTTTACCCCGGCTCAGATTAAACAGGCATTAACCGGATATGGTAATGCTAAAAAATATCAGGTGCAAGAGGCAGTAGCCAGGGAGTTAAACTTACAGGCGATACCTAAGCCGGATGATGCGGCGGATGCTTTGGCGATCGCTTTGGCGACTTGGTTTGATCATGATCGGGTTTCCGATTCAATTTTAAGCTGATTGATAATCTATGTCTAATCTCATTCTGACTTCTCAAGAAATTGCTCAATTTCGTTCCCAATTGGCTGAATATTCCTCGGCATTACAAGCCTTAGATATGATTGAAGACTGCGAGGGTGATATCGAAGATGCCGCGATTTCTATGGCGATTAATGTCGGTCAATCTCCCACTACATCGGAAAATTGGCTTGATGGTTTAGCCAAGCGCCACCGAGTTACTATCTGTGAACCTAGCTATCAAGAGGATTTATTACAGTCTAATATAGCCCCGATAGTCGCTCATTTAATTTACCAAAATCAATGCCCGCCACTACTGGTCACTCCCGTGGTTATTTATGTGTTAAAAACTGGGGTTGAACAATTTTGTGAGCCTTTAAAATACAAAAAAATTTAACTGATAAATACTGACCGTAGAGCCTTAACCCTACGGTCTTTGGGCGTGTTGGTCTACTGATTGGCGCGGGCATCTTGAACCGCTGCCCAAAATAGTAGCACTGATAGGGGTATACTCAAGGCTAGAATCACCCCTGTGATTAATCCCCCTAATTCCGGTTCCCCAGAGGAAAGTTCAAAAATTGAACCAACGGCGGCGATCGCTGTAATACACGATCCGGCTAATAATAAACCACTTTTTGGCGTTCCAACCATGATCAGTTTTGACCCCACATTATTTAACTTGTTGAGTGTAATCGTGCTATTTAACCGGCTTGACTGCTTTCGGAGAAAACTTATATTTAGCCAATTCCTCATTCAGGGCTAATTGATTGTCAACGCGATCGACAAATAACACCCCCTGTAGGTGATCGATTTCATGTTGAATGGCTCGACAAAGTAACTCCGTAGCCAATATGCTCCGAGGACGGCCGTTTTCATCCTTAAAGGCAACTTCTACCTCTTCTGGGCGGACTACATCCATATAAACCCCTGGAATACTTAAACATCCTTCCTGGAAAGGTGATAGCTGGCGGCTTGACTTTTTGATGGTGGGGTTAATCAACACTAGGGGGGGAGTCGCTGCATTATCAGGTTCGCAGTCAATCACGATTACCTGTTTGTGTACCCCTACTTGGGGAGCGGCTAAACCAATACCATCGGCACTATACATGGTTTGTAACATCTCCCGCACCAGTTGCCGAATTTCATCGTCAATGCGCGAAACCCGTTTGGCTGGCTGTCGCAAAACGCGATCGCCCAAATAGTGAATATCTAGGGGGGGTTTTTCTAACTTTTGCTTTTCCACCAGAACTTGAGAAGTCATGAAATCCTTACTCGCTTTCGTTAACACTTATTCATATTTGATTTTAGATCGCAATCGGGGTTTGGAGGAGCGATCGCTACATATTGCCTATCAGTATCCTGGCCAATATTCCCACCCAACCCAAATAATCCCATACAAGCGTCGCCGAAAAATTGACCAGGATTCCCAAAACTAACCAATAATTAAATTTTTACTAAGTTTTCCCGTATTTAGGCCAAATCGGTTTACGTTTGAGTATTTTATGGCCATAATTGACTCTGGATAAAAAAATCCACCAGCTTGCGGCTGATGGATAACTCACCTATTCGTAGCATCTCAATTATTAATGTATCAGTTCCCAACCATCTTGACATCACCTGACCGGGTGATATTCGGTAACTAGATATCCTCAAAACAGGGGGGATATTCTTGATCCACCATTTGCTAGGGGGTTTCACAGTGTACCTCCTCCTGTTTTTAGCCTCGTGGGTGAACTTTCACAGCTTGACCTAGAGAGTAGACAATTCAGATTCTGGCTGGAGTCCCCATTGACTGCATCTCTGTAATTCTCCATCCTAGGTAATAAGCTAAAAATCTTCCTCAACTCATTCTCAGGAGATTAAGACATGGCATCTCTCACCTATTTTGCTCACCTAAGACAAAAAAGCGATCTAATCAACAGCCCCACCTGTGCATACCCCAACAACCCATCACCCGTTGAACATAAGCAGCAAAACTCCCTTAACTACGTCCCTAGTAGCCAAGAACTTAAACGGTTTATTGGTTGTAAAGCTGGCGAGGTGATCAAGCAGATGAGGGTTTGGGGTTATCACCAAGTTACCCTCAACATTCCCAAAAACTTGATATCAGTTAAGACAGACCAAGGTTCGATCAATTTCCAGCTTTTGTCCTATGACACGATTATTGCTAATGTCAATTGCGATCGATACTAATTATTTCGAGGACATCTGACGCGCCATATCCCTAAACATATTCATGTTGGGACCGGGACGACGACGGGTCGCTGTGGACTTGGGAAGTAAGTAGTCTGTAGCAAATGTCATCCCCTCCGGGGTTTTGTTCATACCACCATTTAGAGGCGCAGACGATGGGGCTACCTTAGCCACAGCGGCCGGGGCTGGGGTAGCAGGTGCATTGACTTTGGCGGATTCTGGGGATTTCTTCGCTACAGATTTCTTCGTTTTTTCTGGCTTTTCAGCTTTGGGGGCTTCAGCTTTGGGGGCTTCAGCTTTGGGGGCTTCTACTTTGGGGGCTTCAGCTTTGGGGGCGATCGCTTGACTCGGTTCTGCTGTGGTTCCCTTAGCCTCATCAAACTCTAAAAAATAATCAGATTTTTGACCACGCCCAAACAGTTTACCAATGGCTAACATTAAACCTACTCCGTTCAGTTTTTATAAAATTGACACTCATTGCCTAACAAGTTAAATTTCAGATTAAAATTATCTGCAAGGTTTGTCCACAATTGTTTACAAAATTTTACAAAAATCCCATCAAGTGAGGGTAATTTGTGACAATAAGAGGCAAAATTGAGATAATTGTTTACACTTATTCACAAATTCTCATAATTTCCACATGAAGAACAATCAAGCCCTTAATCCGGTTTTACTGATTCATGGTATTTTCGACACGATCGCCATTTTCCAAGTGATGTCTAGGCATCTGAGACAAAAAGGCTGGGAGGTTCATAGCTTCAACCTGTGTCCCAATTACGGATTAAGTGGCATAGAATGCCTAGCAGAGCAAATTGTCGAATATGCTGCTCAAAACTTTGCCCCCAATCAACCCTTTGACCTGGTAGGTTTTAGTATGGGGGGAATTGTCAGTCGCTACTATGTACAGAAGCTAGGGGGAATTGAACGAGTCCAAAGATTAATTACCATTTCGTCCCCCCATAACGGAACGATGACAGCTAACTTCTATCCAACCCAAGCGGCGGCGCAAATGCGCGCCAACAGCCCCCTACTGTTAGATTTGAATAACAATATAGGAATGCTTGATCGCCTCAATTTTACCTCAATCTGGACTAGATTTGATCTGATGATTGTTCCGGCGAACAGTTCACACCTAAATTTGGGGGAGGAAATTATCCTTGATGTGCCACTACACGCTTGGATGGTTAAAGATCCCAATTGTATCGCAGCAGTGGAGAAGGCTTTGAGAACTGCTCTAAAATTCCAACAAGGCAAAGTTATTTAAAATCTTATGTATCCACAGCTATCATTATTATCGAATCCAGCGGTAGCAGCGATCGCTATTAATACCCTACTATTGGGAATTGTCGCCCTACTACCCAAAAAACTCTTAACCCCCTCTGGTATTGTACACGCTTGGATTTTAGGCGTGTTAGTCTGGGTAAGTCTCCAAGGACCCGGATATATGGTGGTGGGGTTTTATTTCGTGATCGGATCAGCAGTGACCCGCATTGGGATGGCTGAAAAAGAGGCGGCGGGTATAGCCGAAAAGCGATCGGGTGCTAGGGGACCGGAAAATGTCTGGGGATCTGCCTTAACTGCGGCGCTTTGTGCTTTGGGAATTTTGGGGTTAAGGGGGCTGATGGTTGATAGTCCTATAACTGCGATCGCCACACCTTTACTGATGTTGGGATATGTTGCCAGTTTCAGCACTAAACTCTCTGATACCTGTGCCTCAGAGGTCGGTAAAGCCTATGGAAAACGAACTTTCTTAATTACTACCATGCAGCCGGTGCCGCGCGGTACAGAGGGCGCTATCAGCCTAGAAGGAACTGTGGCTGGTGTCGTAGCATCCCTAGCCATGGCTATGGTGGGCTGGTCAGTGGGTTTAATTGATGCCATGGGGCTGTTATGGTGTATAATAGCAGCGTTTGTCGCTACTAACCTAGAAAGCCTGATCGGAGCCACTTGGCAAAATCAGGTGGGGTGGCTCACCAATGAAGTCGTCAATTTTATCAATACCCTAATCGGGGCGATCGTTGCTATCGTGTTAGCAGTTGTCTATTTTCAACTCCCGATTCACTTTTAAACCCCCAGATTTTTACCAGTATTAGCATACCAAAATCCCAGATAATTGCTATATTAGGGGTAGACCTCATCTGGGGTGTATACTCCAGTTAGATTAACAACCACGTTCAAATTACTTTTACCTATGTCTCAACCATTTTTGACCATTAATGATAACGACTCTCTTACCCTGAGTCAATCATTACAATATCTCCAAAATTCCGGCAAGTTGCAGGATTTTCTGGCTAATATTCTCAGGCAATATGTAATTGATAAAGAACTGCAATCTCGGGATGAAATCAACTCCAATGCAGCCGCCATTGAGCAAGCCGTGATTAATTTCCGCCTGGAACGTAATCTCAGCGACCCCCAAGCCTTCCAAACTTGGCTCGATGAAAACCGCTTGACCTATAAAAGTTTTCATGACCAGGTTTCTAATGGGTTTAAACGAGAAACTCTCAAACTCGCAGTAGTTAAAGAGAATTTGGAGGAATATTTCCAAGAACGCAAACCGTTTTTAGATTCCGTAGTCCTGTCACGAATTGTGGTTGATGACTATGAAATGGCTGAAAGTTTAAAAAGCAAAATTGCCTCGGGAGAAGGCAGTTTTGAAGCCCTAGCGCGGGAATATTCTATCACCACAGAACGCCGGGTTAATGGCATGATGGGAGCCGTAAGTAAAGCCACATTACCAGATGCGTTAAAATCTACCATTGAAGGGGCTAAGGTGGGTCAAATTATCGGACCTTTTGAAGTCGAAGGGCGCTGGTGTTTGTTCAGAATTGAAGAATTTATCGACGTGACTCTGGAAACCAAAGGCATTAAAAAACAGTTGCAGGATGAATTGTTCGATCGCTGGATGAATGAACAACTCAAAACCCTGACTGTGAAAATGCAAATTGGTGATTAATTTAGGGCTGTGGGAAAGCCCTTTGCAGTTGTTCAGGAGTCAACTCCTCCAAAATGGTCATCTGAAACAGGCTGGAACCGATAGTATTTAGATAAGTGTCATTTAAGTAATTGCGGTTATCTAGCTCTCGGCGGATATGTAGGTTAAAAAACGTCAGGCTGAGTGCTTTTAAATAGGGATAAGCGAAGTTGGGGTCAGGACCAATAATTTCTGGGGGGATGGGTAATTGTCCCCCCTCTTCTTGTAAAAAGGAGAAGTGAGTCCCTCCCTCAAATAACACTAGGATGTTGTCAGAGTTGGTTAACCAGGTGAAAGGCTCAATTTGTTCTGCAATGGCTGGGGTAATATAATCATTGGTTCCTGATACGATCGCCACTGGGATATTAATAGCAGCCATTCCCCTTTCACCAAAAACTAAGCTGCTAAAGGGATTAATAGCGATCGCTGCTTTAATTCTAGGGTCCCGAAAGTTCTGACGTTCTAAAGCCACTTCCAAAGCTCGACATTGGAGGATAATTGATAAATTGAGGGTAATGCGCCGATTGGGAAGATCAGGACAATACTGGCTCAGTATCTGGGGGTTCAATTTCGCTCCCGCTAAGGCTAACACCGTATACCCCCCAAAAGATTGACCAACTACGCCAACATTTTGCAAATCTAGCCTTTCTCGCCAAAATGGGTCAGAAGCTGATTTTTGTTCCAGTAAGTCTAGTAAATAACTAATATCTGTGGGGCGCGCGGCAAATTCTGAAGGGTTAGGAGGTTCCTCGAAACCTTGTAAAAATCCTTCAAAACGATTAGCACTGGTGGCGATATGTTCGGGAATGGCTACCGCAAAACCATGGGAGGCGAGATGTTCGGCTAAATAGCTAAAGGTTTTTGGGTCTGACCCTAACCCGTGGGAAATAATAATTAGGGGGGCGGGTCTGTCTATATTTTCCGGTAAGTATAAAAACAGTGGCGAAGGGCGATCGCGATTAGGATTGAAAAATACTACCTCTGCTTCTCTCCAGCTATAGGGTCCCAGATCGCGGGGGTTAGGAATGGTGAATCTTTGTTGCGGTCTCCGGTTAGCACTATTTTCCGCCGACCTCTGCTGTGAGATTTGCTCGATAATTGTCTGATCTCTAAATAACACCTGAGTTGTTTCGTTGATCAAATCGATACTAAAATCTAAATCAATGCGAATTTGAGGGTCAGGGAACTCCTGGAGAATACCCATAATCGTTAGACCTTCTGGACGTTTAGAGGCTTGAGCGATCGCTGTTTTTAGAGCCATATAACCATTTTCGCCGCCTCCAGTATTCACCACTCTACCCATGCGCCGCAAAATGGTTTCTCCTGTTGGCGAATTTAAAAACCGATCTATACTCCAAGGACTCGCTTCCAAAGGGGATTTTAAACCTCTTCTTAATCCTTCCGGGTCTTCGATATTCAGTAAATAACCATACACAAATAAAAGCGGTGTACTCTCCCCAGACTCGACAAATTTTTCCAGTTCAGCTATGGAAATTGAGGTGTTTGCTATACCATAGGATATGATCATCTCCTCCGCGCTGTGAGCGGGGCTTACTGATGCGATCGCACTCAAAATTACAGACGATAAACCCACCCCAAATATTTGCCATACAGACGAAAACCATTTACCAGCCACAGCCATAAATTCCAATTAATCCATAATCTAATAACTTTCGCTAATATATCAACCCGAATCGATTTAAATTTTAAAGTATTGTTAAGAATTGATACATTTTTATTGATAATGCCTCGCAAATAGTTGACGAGATTATGGGGGTTGTGGTATCCTCCAATAAATCGTTACCAAGGGCTTATTGTGTCCTTATCCCAAAATAAAGGCTACAACCCTGATTCTATCATAATCCAGAATATTATCTCAGCAAAATTTAAAATTCCCGATGCACGAGTTTTCCGAGAAAATCGCAGCGCCATTTCCCCCCTATTGACAAAAACCCAATTTTGTGATATGCAAGCCCCGTCCTCGGAAAGGGCGGGGAGTATCAAGAATCAATTGGCACTATACTCAAAGCCATGGTCATCAGCGTAGCGATGCAAAAATCTCATCACCCGCCCAAAAATATCCTCAGAATCAACCTCAAAAGTACATTCTGCTTTCGAGAGTTCATCATCTCCCACATAGAAGAACTTAACACCTGTGGGACTTACGCGGATTTCTCCTTCTTCATCCCGGAGCCATAAATGGCTAATTTGTTTGCGATAAGCCCTGAGTTTTTCGATCGCCTTGAGTTGTTTAAAGACTAAAACGACAATCTTGGTGTTGCTGTCTCGGCGTTTGCGGAGGCTAACCCCACCCAGTTCCTCGTCAAGTCCATCGATAAACTGGATAGATGTAGACACAACCTATTGCTCCATAGAGTTTAGCCAAAGTTTAACTCGGAATTAAGTAGAAACACTCAAAACCTCATAAAACTTAACTTCTAGGGGTTAGAGAAACTGTTGATTCTACCACCGCCAATCACGCGACCGGGAGTGCTGCGAGGAGAAGTAAAGGGAGCCTGTTGCTGGATCACTTGATTTTGATTATTTGGGTTTAAATTGGTGGGACCGACCACATAGTTATTGGGATTGGGGGTGGCGGGCTGAAAGTTGGGAAAACCACCAGAATTGTCCGTCTGAGGCTGATTACGCCCAAAAGGATTAGTTCCGGTGTAGTTATATTGTCCGTGGGGGTTAGCGCGGTTGGGAGGTAGCACGGGTGCTGGTGGTAAACCACCTGGCTGGGTTCCAGATAATGGCTGAGGTAGGGAACGGTTAGTTTGATATGGGTTGGGGGCTACATCAACAGTGGCTGCATTAGTTCCATCAATGGGGGCTACGGTTCTGGGAACCACCCAACTGGCTTCGGGAATTTGAACTGGGGGTGCGTATGCGGGTAGAGGAATACCAGAGGCGGTGTTATTATCCCCATTTGTCGATGATGGGGTAGCCACCTGACTATTGCTGCTTCCAGTGACTATCAGAGGGTTGAACATCCCTTGAGTTTGGGTTTGGGTTTCGCCTTCGGATTCACTTGTTGATGATGAGAAAGACTGACCCATCGCCGCCTGTAGTGGGGTGGGTGCTAAGGGGGAGTTAGTTAGGGTTTCTTGATTGTCCTCCTGGTTAGCTGGGGTTCCCCACCCTAATAAACCAAAGGATGCAGGTCTATTATTTTGGGTATTTTGGGCATTTTGCAGAGCCTGGCTGGTAGCATTGAAGGGACTGGTGGCTGTGGTTTCGGGGAATGGTTCAGGTAGGGTGGTTGTTGCTTCACTCGATCGCAAATTTCGGGAACTCTGGGTTTGGGTATTTTGATCGGACCGAGAGTTACGGCGGCGAACTTCCTCGAATACGTCTTCTCCGCCTTGGATGGGATTGTGAAATAGGTTAAAATCCTCCTGGTTGTTTCGGCGTAACTCTTCGAGTAGTAAGCCTGAACTGTCAATTTCGGCGGCGATCGCCAATTCTTCCGGAGATAGTCCGCTTTCGGAGGTTTCCGATTCCCAGTCAATCCGATAGAGTTCGGGATTTTCTGAAACTTCCCATACAAATATACTCACTAGGGAAATCACACCAATGGGTCCCCACACCCTCGGCTGGGCGATCGCCTTCAGTTTGGCAATAATCGGGTTAACTTGTTTTTCAACATCATGGTTGTGGTCGTGATGTTGATGTTGATGTTGATGTTGATGTTGATGTTGATGTTGATGGTGTTGTTGATGTGACATGATTGATCACCGATTGAGTATAAGGACAGGACTATCCCAGGAATTTGATAAAGCCTTCAGGAACAAGTTGAGCTTCTCCTGACTTAAATCTCTCCACGGGAACCCAGAGGGCTAATTTTTGGCGATCGCCTTCCTTAAATGGGATTTGTTCCTGTTGGTAAAATTGGCGATCAGCAAATTTACATCGATACAGTTGGATAATTTCATGTCCCTGACTACCATTATAAACGAAAATGCTTTCCAGGCAATCTAGGTATTCTATATCAGTAATTTCCGCGTTGAGTTCTTCGAGAAATTCTCGTCGGAGTGCATCTCGACTATGTTCGCCAAAATCTACACCTCCTCCTAAAGCACGATAAAAGGTTATTTGTTTTTCTTGGTCGTATCCCTGAGACACCAAAAGGCGATCGTTATCCTCAATTAATCCTAATGCAATTACCCTAATTTTCGGTTTAGACATGATTCTGAGTTAATTAGATTTTATCGGCAGCATTCAGGAGATACCATCGTCAGCAAAATCAGGATCATGGCGATTCGTTGAGACCGGCCAATCTTGATTTTCTCCGCCAATAATTAACTCTTCTATGGTGACATAATCTTCGCTGAGTTGTTCCAAAGAATTAATCAAAACATCCAAAGCCAAAGCATCACTGGTTCCCAAATCAAACCAACAACGCGCCCACAATCCCTCATATTCTACTTCCCCCATATTGTGCATGAGTGCCATCATAGCATCATGATTTCTGTCATTCTCATAGGTCATATAATTGAGGTCAACCCCCACTTCTTGTGCCTGCAATTTTTCCGCATTAAATCCCCCCAATTTTCCCAACAAAAACCAGGAATTAAACACCTCTTCAAGATACTGTCTTTCTACCATGGAAGGAATGGTGCTAAACCTTAACCAAATCCAGATATCAAATTGATTAAACTCTCGAAACTTTACATCCATGAGACCAGATGAAACCTCTCTATTTTTGGTCATGATTAAGGCATATTCCCCCCCAATCTGCCATGATATTACCTGAAATAACCGCGACTTATGGGGAACGACAGATAGATTTAGGGGGGGGTTAGGGGGGGGTTAGGCTGTTATAAAGGCGGTAACTGAGTAGGTCCCCATGAGCCATTAGTATCTCTGATGGTATTGCGTAGGGGATGACAAGGGCGGTCTAAGCTGTCAATATTATTAAGGGTTTTGCACTGCTCATAAAAAATCTGAGCGACAGTCAGCTTAGGAAGTTGATCAGGTTGTGATAATGCTACACTAAAGCTCTGGTAAGCAGCATCCAATAGCTGAGGGTTATTTTTCTGCCTACCGAGAGAGGCGAGAATCTGAGCCTTGAGATAGAACAATTCTGGATGAAAAGGCACTTCTTCTAAGGCTTGATTAACGACAGTTAAAGCCCGGTCTAATTGGTCAAGATCTCGATAGGCGATCGCAATTCCCCAAAGGGCGAGATAACGAGGACCTGCGTAACGTTCCAGGCGCTCTACAGCAGCCATGGGGTCAGAAAAAGGCAAATTTAAACCGAGAAATAAATCCATATATCCCTTGAGCAAATTTAGCTCTGGGTCTTGAGGATCAATTTGTTCGGCGGCATTCATCAATCGTAGCACAGTTTGCAGCTTATTTAAAGCCTGGGGAGCCCCCTTAATAGTTCCTTGAGTTTGGACAATATAAGCACCCTGTAAAAAATGACCCACCGCCATATAGAGATTTCCCCGTAGAGGGTCAGAAACCATAAGAGATTGAGCAGTTTGCAGAGTTCGGTCGGCGTAGCGTTTCATAGCATCCCAGTCTTGAGCCTGATAAGCTAGAGAGGCTTGGAGAGCAAAAACCATTGGTTCGTTAGTACCAAGCTGTTCAGCCTGTTTGAGGTACTTTTGCGCCTCAACATAGTGTCCTCGCTCAAACATAGCCCGAAAGGCGGCTTCGGTTTGTTCACCCATAACCCTAGGATTATTAGTGCGGAAGGGGTCAGCCGCAGTAGCAGTTAAAGATAACAGAGCGATCGCAATAGGGGTAATACCAAACAGGGTGATAGTTTTGGGGTGAATGGATTTTATAAGATTTGATAAGCTAATCATAGGGATCTTTCCTTGAAAATGCTAATGGGCTGGAGTTTTGCCAAAATTCAGCCCCTAGGGGAATCGAGTCATGCTATCATCTGCACCTAGTTTGTGCCAGGATGGATAGGGTTTGAGTAACATTGAGAATTGCTCTCTATGCTGTATATCAGAAATTTGCTTTATCATCCGGCCGCCTGCAATGCTCCCATTCTGAATAATATTAATTTAGAACTGCCTCCGCAACAGTTAGGCTTGATTGTGGGTAGTAGCGGTTCTGGTAAAAGTACATTACTAGAAATTTTAGCGGGTCTGGCTCAAAAAACCAAAGGAGATATTCGCTGGCGTGAACAGGAGTTAACTTCTGAACAACTACCACAACTGGCGGGTTTAGTGTTTCAGTTTCCGGAGCGACATTTCTGCGGTGGTTCGATTTTGGAAGAGTTGCGACTGGGACACCCAGAAATCAAACTCGATATGATGCAAAATGCTTTGGGGGAAGTGGGGTTAGAGAGTCTATCTTTAGAAAAGGCTCCCCATTCCCTCAGTGGCGGACAGCAGCGACGGTTAGCCCTAGCGGTACAATTAATCAGACAACCTCATTTATTGATGTTAGATGAGCCGACAGCGGGTTTAGATTGGTCAATGCGGCGGCAGTTGGTGGCTTTGCTGGACAAGTTAAAATCTCACTGGACTTTATTGGTTGTTACCCATGATGCGGGGGATCTGTTGGAAATTGCAGATTGTTGTTGGCGACTTGATCATGGCAATTTGCAACCTGCTGATCCGCAGACTTTGCTGAAAAATGTTGATCCGGCTGTGGTGTAACGATAGTGTTGGAGGAATTGGGTTTGGGGGAAATTCAGTCGGAAGGTTGGGAAACTCTGGGTTGGATACCTAGCGATCGCCAACTGCAAATGTTTAATGTACTCTATGAGCAGATTTTGGCGGGTAATCAACGGCTTAATTTAACCCGCATTACTGATCCGGTGGGGTTTTGGGAAAAGCATTTATGGGATTCTTTGCGGGGGGTCGTACCCTGGTTGTCCGGGGATAAATTGCCTTTGCGGGTGATTGATATTGGTACTGGCGCGGGTTTTCCTGGTGTTCCGATCGCGATCGCTATTCCCACAGCCGAAGTTACATTGCTTGATAGTACCGGTAAGAAAATTGCTTTTTTACAAACTCTCGTCCCTCGTCTGGGTCTGGAAAATGCTATCCCCTATTTGGGACGGGTAGAAGCGATCGCTCAACAGTCCGACCATCGCCAAAGTTATGATCTGGTCGTCTTACGCGCTGTCGCTGCTGCTACCGTGGCGGCTGAATATAGTTTACCCCTACTCAAAATTGGCGGCGTGGCGGTACTATATCGCGGTCAATGGACCCCCCCAGAACAGCAGGAGCTACAAAATGCGATCGCTCCCTTGGGCGGTAAACTAGACTCCGTGGAATCCTTTGTCACTCCTGTAACCGAAAGTGTCCGCCACTGCCTCTATTTACGGAAAATTAAACCCACACCCGATCGCTTTCCCCGTCCTGTTGGTATTCCCACCCAAAAACCCCTAGGGTCTCTATCCTCCAACTCGTAGGATGGTAGGGTGCGTCAGAGCCAGGAAATCGCCATGACAACCCGGTGAGCAACAACTGACCCACCATTTCCCCCGGCTGGGGCATGATTTGATCAATGATTTAAGGATGTTAAACTCCAGTCAGGGCGGAGGTTTTTTGCACCTCGTAAATAGGGATGATGTACTTGAGTTTTGTGGCTGGGAAAATTGACATGAACGAGTACGCGAATACAGCGTTCTAGGCTACCCTTGACATACATTTGCTGGACATCCAACAGGGGAACATTTTGCCAGTGGGGACGTTCTCTGGCGATCGCCGCCGGAAAAATCGCATCCAAATCGCGAGTCACAGAAAAAGTCGTACTGATAATCTGTTCTGGATCTAACTGGTTGCGAGTTTCCAATTCATCCAGTAGTTCCGTCACCGCTTCGCGAATTGCGTCAATGGAATTTTCCCTAACTGTCGTCGCGCCACGAATCGCTCGAACTTGCCACTCCACGCCAAATCCTCCTATGATGCTTAGTAGTATAGGTTAACGGGTGGTCAAACACCACCTCGCCTGTGATTGCTTAACCCCCTGCGTGGGAATGTTTAAGGTCGATACAGCCACAGGGGTAAACCACTGGTAGACAACTCAAATTCTACCCAATTTCGGGCATCCGAGATCCTGTTAGTCGCCGCCAGATTATTACTGAGAACCCGATTTAATAAAGATTTCGGCTTTTCCAGGGTACAGCATTCAGTTTTCTCCGGGTCAAGATTGACCATTTCCGCTGTCCACCGACGGGCATCTTCTTCACTCCCCAAGCGATCGACCACCCCCAACTGTAGGGCTTGTTCTCCCGTAAAAATGCGCCCATCAGCAAAAGATCGCACCGCCTCAATTTCCAAATTTCGAGACTCAGCCACAGTGCTGACAAACTGTTGATAACTCGTATCAATCAATTCTTGAAGAATTTGCTGTTCTGGTTCCGTTAATTCCCGGTCAAAAGCTAAAATATCCTTATAAGGTCCTGATTTTATTACCTTAAAAGAAACCCCAACTTTTTCCAGCAATCTTTCTAAGTTATTTCCCCGCAAAATTACACCAATACTGCCTGTAATAGTGCCAGGATTAGCCATAATATGTTCAGCCCCCATGCCAATATAGACACCACCAGAGGCAGAAATATTGCCAAAACTGGCAACAATTTTGACTTTTTTTCTTAAAGATTTTAGGGCGCTATAAATTTCCTGGGAGTCGCCAACGGTGCCGCCAGGACTATCAATCCTCAGCAGTAGCGCGGGAAATTTCCGTTCTTCAACGGTTTTCAGTGCCTCTAAAACCCGCTTGCGGGTATCACCAGCAATAGCACCACTAATTTCGATGCGAGCAATTTGTTTACGAAAACGAGACTTAAATGGCCAAATCATGAACTTTTGGGGCTTAATCAAATGGGACGGGTATCGCCGAGACCAGCAAACAGCTAAAATGGGCTAAAGCTAAACACCTCGTATATATCGAGGAGTACAGCCACCTTATTTAAGTATAATCCCACGGGGGGCTGTCTTAGCCGATGTTCTCAGCTAAAGTAGACTTTTTGGCAGTTAACCCCTATCATAGAAACAGTAACTTAACAAAACTACATATAGCAGCGGACAGGGAATCGGGAACACCGGACATCAAAAGGCCACCATCTAGGCTTCAAGTTGTGTCTACTGCTATAAATAGCACAACTCACCCCACCGAATCGGGTGAGTGCATATTCAAAGATTCCTGGGAGAAAACTTGCCAATGCTAACAAAGCAGACCAACACGGATTTACCCTTAAAACCATTATTGCTGATCGCGCCCTTTTTCCTGTGGGGTACGGCAATGGTAGCCATGAAAGGGGTAATTCCCCACACTACACCCCTATTTATGGCGGGGATGAGATTGGTTCCGGCGGGAGTGTTGGTTCTGTTATTTTGCTTAATCCAAGGAAGACCTCAACCTAAAACCTGGAAAGCCTGGTTATGGATTGGCTTATTTGCTTTGGTGGATGGCGCTTTATTTCAAGGATTCCTGGCTGAGGGACTGGTGAGAACTAATGCGGGTTTGGGTTCGGTGATGATTGACACCCAACCTCTCGCGGTAGCCATTCTCTGTCTGTGGCTGTTTAATGAAAGCATCCGCTTTTGGGGATGGTTAGGGTTGGTCATTGGGGTGATTGGTATTAGTGCCATCGGTTTACCGGATCAGTTGATTTTGGGGTGGTTTAACTTACTACCAGCAGAACAAATGGTCACCTCGCCAATATTAGAAAGTGGGGAATGGTTGATGCTATTGGCCGCTTTGTCAATGGCGGTGGGGACGGTTTTAGTCCGGGGAGTATGTCGCCACTGTGACCCGGTGGTGGGGACGGGTTGGCACATGATTATTGGCGGTTTGCCTCTATTTATGTTGTCCGGTGGCTGGGAAGCTGACCAATGGGTTAATATTGATGGCGGCGGTTGGATGGCGATCGCTTATTCGACTATTTTTGGTAGTGCGATCGCTTATGGCTTATTCTTTTATTTCGCTTCTAGTGGTTCCCTAACTAGCCTCAGTTCCCTCACTTTCCTAACCCCTATTTTTGCCCTGCTATTTGGTAATCTGTTTTTGGGAGAGGTACTCACTCCTTTACAGTCAATGGGGGTGGGATTAACTTTGGTCAGTATCTATCTGGTCAATCAGAGAGATATCTTGGCTGATAAGTTCAAATTTGGTCACTCTGCTGCTGAGTCTATCCCCTCAGAAACTACTCAACCTATGGAGGTATCCCTGCCCGTAAAAATCCCGGAGTCCGAACCTAAATTGTAAACCTGAACTGAGAGGTAAAACTATGAAAGTAGGTGCCAACTATCTAGGAGGCGATCGCTGCGAATTTGTCGTCTGGTCTCCCCTTCGAGAAACTGTCAATCTGCAAATCGAGACACCATCACCTCGGCTAGTTCCCATGACTAAGGACTCTCAGGGATACTGGCGGGTGACCGTTTCTGATGTACCAGCAGGGACTCGCTATCGTTATCAACTTGATGGCGATACCATTCGACCTGACCCCGCCTCTCAGTCGCAACCAGAAGATGTACACGGACCCTCTCAGGTAGTTGATCATCATGCCTTTCATTGGGAAGATGGCAACTGGTCAGGAGTCCCACTGGCTGATTTAATTATCTATGAATTGCACCTTGGCACTTTTACCCCAGAGGGTACTTTTCAAGCTGTTATTTCCCGCATTCCCGAATTATTAGAGTTAGGAATTACCGCCATTGAATTAATGCCGGTTTCCCAGTTTCCTGGTAGTCGGAACTGGGGTTATGATGGCGTTTATCCCTACGGTGTTCAGACTTCCTATGGGGGACCAGAAGGATTAAAAGCTCTCGTTAATGCCTGTCATAAACAGGGAATGGCTGTGGTTTTGGATGTGGTATATAACCACTTCGGACCGGAGGGGAATTATACCCGTGATTTCGGACCTTATTTTACTTCTAAATATCAAACACCCTGGGGAAGTGCCATTAACTATGATGATGCTGGTAGTCCGGGGGTGCGGAATTTCGTCTTAGAGAATGTTCTCTATTGGTTCCGCGATTATCATATTGACGCGCTGCGATTAGATGCAATTCATGCTATTTATGACTTTGGCGCTAAACATATTTTAGAGGAAATGTCCGACCGGGTAGCCGCACTATCTGAGGCACAGGGTCGCCAGTTTTACCTAATCGCTGAAAGTGATTTAAATGACGTGAGAATTATTAACCCCAAAAACCTGGGAGGTTATGGGATTGATGCCCAATGGAGTGATGATTTTCATCATGCTTTGAGAACCTTAATTACCGGAGATTTGACCGGGTATTATAAGGATTTTGGCAAAGGTGCCGATTTGGCTAAAGCCCTATCCGAGAGTTTTGTCTACTCCTGGGATTATTCCCCTAATCGCGATCGCTATCATGGTAGTTATGCAGGCTCGCGCCCTCCCTCTCAATTTGTGGTATGCTGTCAAAATCATGACCAAATTGGCAACCGGATGTTAGGAGAAAGGTTGTCTCAACTGGCATCCTTGGAAGCCCTAAAATTAGCCGCCGCCACGGTATTGTTATCTCCCTATATTCCTATGTTATTTATGGGCGAAGAGTACGGAGAAACCGCCCCATTTCTGTATTTTATCAGCCACAGTGACCCCGATTTAATTGAGGCAGTTCGCCAGGGGAGAAAATCGGAATTTGAGGAGTTTCACGCCGTCGGAGAACCCCCAGATGCCCAAAGTATTGAGACCTTTAAGCAATCTATTCTCCATTGGGAAAAACGCAGCCAGGGACACCATAAAACCCTCTTAGGTTTCTATAAAAAACTGATTAGCCTACGCCATGAGATTCCCGCTATTAAAAAAGGCGATCGCCAAAGCCAAAAAGTCACCAGCCACGAATCCCAAAAACTAATATCTTCCCATCGGTGGACTGATAACTCTCAAATTCTGTGTATATTGAACTTTAATAAACAACCAGTCACCTACCATTTCCAGAATTCCGGTCAAACTTGGCACAAACAGTTAGATTCCTCTGATTCTATATGGATGGGTCCAGGTTCTCATCTTCCTGATACCATTAACAATTCCCAGGAAATTACCCTAAACCCCGAAAGTTGTATCCTCTACAACTGTTAAACATCTGTTAAACATCCATTCACCCAACTACTACTTCCCTCGACATAAATTATGCGTATTCCTGTTGCTACCTACAGAATCCAATTTAACCCTAATTTTGATTTTGAAGATGCCCAAAAAATTCTGCCTTACCTGCAAGAATTAGGCATTTCCGATATCTATGCTTCCCCAATTTTTAAAGCCAGAAGTGGTAGTACCCATGGTTATGATGTCGTTGACCCCAACCAAATTAACCCCGAATTAGGTTCCCCAGAAACCTTTGATGAGTTAATCGAAGAAATCCAAAAACGCGACATGGGATGGGTTCAAGATATCGTCCCTAACCACATGGCCTATGATAGCGAAAATAAGCTATTGATGGATGTGTTAGAACATGGGCCAGATTCCGAATATTTTGATTATTTTGAAATTGATTGGGATCAGGCTTATGAAAACATCAAAGGACGAGTCCTAGCGCCATTATTGGGAGACTTTTATGGCAACTGTTTAGAAAACGGAGAGTTGAAACTTTCCTATAATGAATCCGGGTTAAGTGTCAATTATTACCATCTCAAATTCCCCCTCAGAATTGAATCCTATGCTACCCTCATCAGCCATAAAATTAACACCCTTTCCCAAACCCTAGGAAACCGTCACCCTGATGTCATTAAGTTATTAGGGGTTCTGTATATCCTCAAAAATATTCCCTCCGAAACCTCTAGCCAGCAGCGACGAGACCAGGCGGAATTTGTCAAAAAACTGCTGTGGGAAATTTATCAAGATAATCCAGAGATTCAGAAATTCATTGACGAAAATCTCGATTTCTTTAATGGGGATACCGGGAAAAGGGAGAGTTTTAATCTCTTGGATAACCTGTTATCTTATCAATTTTTCCGCCTGTCATTTTGGAAGGTCGGCGCAGAAGAATTAAACTATCGCCGCTTTTTTACCGTTAATGAATTGATTTGTGTTAGGGTCGAAGATTATAAGGTTTTTCAACGCACCCATGATTTAATTGGTGAGTTGGTCAAGTCCGGTAAATTTACCGGATTAAGAATTGACCATATTGATGGACTTTATAACCCAGTTCAATATCTTCGGTGGCTGCGGGAAAAAACCGGAGAGATTTATATTGTCGTTGAAAAAATCCTGGAATTAGACGAAAAATTACCCGCTAACTGGCCGATTCAAGGAACCAGTGGTTATGAGTTTTTGAATTATGTCAATGGCTTATTTTGCCAGAGTAAAAATCAGGAAAGGTTTAATCAAATCTATGCCGAAATGACTGGACTTAACCGAGATTATAATGAGTTATTGGTGGCGAAAAAACGGCTAATTGCTGATAAGAATTTGGCGGGAGATGCTGATAATTTGGCACAGTTACTCAAGCAAGTTTGTGGTGATTATCGCTACGGACGAGATTTCACTTTAGCAGGTCTAAAAACTGCGATTATGGAGTTTTTGGTCAGGTTTCCGGTCTATCGGACTTATATTAATCAGGAAGGTGTGGGAGACGATGACCGCGCCTATGTGCAACAGGCGATTCGGGAAGCTAAGGGGAAATTGCCGGAACTTTTGAATGAGCTTAATTTGATAGAAAAGTTCCTGTTTCTTGATTATGATGAGTTTTTGAGTGAGGAAAATCAACAGTTGTGGCTGCGTTTTGTGATGAAATTGCAGCAGTTTTCCGGTCCGTTAACGGCTAAGGGAATTGAAGATACTCTGTTTTATGTTTATTACCGATTTTTGGCGTTAAATGAGGTGGGAGGTGCGCCTAATCATTTCGGTATTTCTCAGGAAAAATTCCACGAGTTTAATCAGCAACGTCTGCACAGTTGGCCCCATGCCATGAATGCGACGGCTACCCATGACACCAAGCGAGGGGAAGATGTCCGATCGCGTTTAAATGTGATTTCAGAAATACCTGATCAGTGGGAAGAAAGGGTGAAGGTTTGGTCACAGTTGAACCTTGTTCATAAAACCAAAATTGATAGCAAGATAATTCCCGATCGCAATGATGAATATTTCCTCTATCAGACTTTGGTCGGTTCTTTCCCCTTCCTAGAAGAAGAATATCCTGAGTATATCCAACGGATTAAAGATTATGTCGTTAAAGCAGTCCGGGAAGCTAAAGTACATACGGCTTGGTTACGACCAGATACTGATTATGAAAATGGCTTTGTGAATTTTGTCGAGCAAATCCTGGATTTCTCCGAGGATAATAAATTTTGGCAGGAGTTCCGACCCTTCCAAGAAAAAGTCGCTTTTTATGGGGTGTTTAATTCCCTGTCTCAGACTCTACTCAAGTTAATCAGTCCTGGACTACCCGATATTTATCAGGGGACAGAATTATGGGATTTAAGTTTAGTTGATCCAGATAACCGTCGTCCCGTCGATTTTGATGGTCGCCTGTCCTATCTCCAGGAAATTAAGCGACGATCGCGCACCGGAATGGAGAATTTAATTGATGATTTAATGGCGACTTGGGAAGATGGTCGTTTAAAGTTGTTTTTAATTGCGCGGGTTTTACAAGCCAGACAGGAATATCTCGAGGTATTCCAACAGGGAGACTATCAACCTGTAGCCGTAACTGGTAAATATAGCGATCGCATTATTGCCTTTGCGCGCAGTCATGGTAAACAGACAGCGATCGCCATTGTACCCAGGTTTTTGACCGATATTATAGAACCCCCTCAATTTCCCCTAGGTGATATTTGGGGAGATACCGCTATAATTGTTCCAGAAGGTAGTGGGTCCAATTGGCATGAAGCGATCGTCAATCATGACATAGCCGCCAGTCCCAACATTCTCGTAAGTCAAATTCTCCAGTATTTCCCCGTCGGTTTACTGATTAATGAATCAGTCCCCATTTCCGACAAATAATTCCCTAGTCTCCTTGGGGGTATTCTTCCCATAACTTTGTCGTTTGGCGAATACTCCCATAATTACCATTCCCCAAAATCAGGTGGTCCAGGATAGGTAAAGACAATAATTGACCCCCTTCCAGAAGTTGGCGGGTCAACTCAATATCTTGATAACTAGGTTCAACATTTCCTGAAGGGTGATTATGAGCAATAATCAGACGGGTGGCATTGTGTTTGAGTACCTCCCGGAAAATGTCACGGGGATGAGCCAGGGTTTCTGTAGCCGTTCCTATGGTCAACAGCTTAGTTCCCAATAGGCGGTTTTTCACATCCATTAACAAGATAGCAAATCTTTCTTGTGTCTGCCACATCAAATTATGGCTGAGAGCATTAGCAGCCACCAGGGGACTGTCAATGACCGTCAATTCCGGGGGTTTAGATAGAAAGACTCGCTTTCCCAATTCGATCGCAGCTAGGATAGTAGTAGCCTTAGCCGGACCTACTCCGTGAATTTGAGTAAGTTCCCCGACGCTGATATTTCGCATCATCGAAAGGGGATCTTCCTCACACTGGCTGAGTTCCTTTAATATGTATTGTCCCAGACCAACCGACGAGAGTTTCCCTTTTCCCTGACCTGTTCCCAGCAAAATCGCTATTAATTCTGCCGTAGAGAGGCTTTGGGGTCCCAAAGCCATTAATCTTTCACGGGGTCTCTCACTCGTAGGGATATCCGCAACTCTGAGGCTGTAGGTCATGCCATAATTTACACTCGTAAGTTAGATTAAGCATTCCCCGATTGTAGCCCACAAATGACCAGTTAATTCCGAAATAAAAATAAAATTCCCCCGAATAGGGGGAATTGATTGAGGTCTTGCCTTTTTCAGGGATAGAAGCGATCGCTTTTGGTTTTTGGTAGCTTACGCCACCCCCAATCGCCTATCGCTCCTCAACCCTCATGTCACTACAGAATCAGAATGTCATTGGCGTTAATACGCGGGAAGGTTCCATCCGGCAGTTGACCGAACTGAGCAACAGGAAATACTCCTCCGTCCAGACTGCCGTTTTCATCGTACTTCAGCACACCAGATGCTTGTTCATAAATTAGCACTGGAGTATTAATGTTCGCATCCGCATCGCGATAAAGTCCAGTTGGCAAGTAAATAAACTGGTTCGGTCCAAGTTCATTGGTGCTGATTCCCGGAACCAGAGCAAAGCCAAAGCCACCAACACTAGCGTCTCTGACAAACACCATGCGGTCATCACCACTCTGATTAAAGTCCGTAATAAAGTCCGCACCAGTGGTTTTAACCGCATCACTGAAGCGATAGAAGAACTGGTTGTTACCCTCACCACCAACTAAGGTGTTAACACCGAAGCCACCTTCGAGGGTATCATCTCCAGGTCCACCATCGAGTAAATCATTACCGCTACCACCGAAGAGGAAGTCATTACCACCTCCACCGAGGAGAGTATCATCGCCAGCGCCACCTAAGAGGAGGTCATTACCTGATCCGGTGATAATCAGGTCATTGCGCTCACTACCCTCAACGGTATTGTTACCCTCAAGGTTGGTAATGCTTACGCCCTCATTACCTTCGTTAAAGAATTCAACATTAGCTGCCGTGATACTGTCATTACCCAGCATATTGGCAGTATCAGATAACAGGATGTCATTGGTGGTTCCTAACACAATGGTATCGTCACCAGCCCCACCAGCGATAACGTTAGTGATAGTACCTTGTGCGCCGATAATTAAGTCATTACCAGCACCACCAAACAGGCTAACCTCTAGGGGAGTAGTACCGGTACGCAACCACTCGCCACCGTTCAGGGTGTTGTTGCCATCGCCACCGTCCATGATACTGAAGCGTCGCCCCAGCAGGCTATCATTGCCTTCACCACCAAATAGGGAGTCACTGCCAAATATAGATACCAAGGTATCGTTACCAGGACCACCATCTAGGACGCTACCTCCCGCAAAACCTGATAGGGAACTATTAATACCCTGGGTGGTTAGTTGCGCTGAAGTGTTAGTGGATAGGAAGTCATCTCCCTCGCCGCCCAATAGGGTATCCTCAGCGGCAAAACTCATAATCGTATCGTTACCAGGACCACCATCTAGGAAGTTCTGGCCTTCTCCGAATCTGCCGATGGGACCCATAATTGAATCATTACCAGCACCACCCATCATGGTTACTTGGGTGACACCAACCAAGGCAGTCTGAGGATCAAAGGGGCTAATAGACCCTGTGGGGTTTTGAATTCTTAGGGTGTCGTTACCTTCATCCCCAGAAAGGTACGATAGGCTGCCAACTCCCACAATTGAGTCATTATCTTGACCACCATAGAGACTATCTCCGGTGTTGATCCCAACAATCGTGTCATTGCCAATGTTGCCGTTAACCCAGTTGTTACCTTGGTTAGCACCACCAACAGCAGGGGGAACCACTAGACCAACATTGCTCTGACCAGAGGCGCTGTAGAAACCGATTAGGTCATCTCCTTTACCCCCGTAGATGGTGTCATTACCCTGTAAACCACCTAATATCGTGTCTTCATCCTGATTCCCAAACATGAGGTTGCCGCCAGCGACTGCAACTAGCAAGTCTCTTCCGGCTCCTCCATACAGGGTTGCTGGTAGTTCAGCGACGATGGTATCGCGACCGTCTCCACCCACTAAAGCCACCCCAGCAGCACGACCTAACAGAGAGTCATTACCAGGGCCACCAAATAGGGTATCACCTTGGCCACGAGCTACCAGGACATCATTTCCACTAACGTCACTGCCAACTAGGCTATCTCCATAAACCAAAGTACCCCCCAGGGTTGAGGTGGTAATCGTGTCGTTTCCTCCAAGACCCAGGATTGTGTCCGGTCTAGGGGCAAAAGGTGCGTCCTGATTATATTGATCAGGTCCGCTAGTTAAAAAGGTTGGACCTCTTCCAGATGTCATTTTGTTTCACTCCTCCGCAATGATGTTTTTTGATCCGTTGGGACTACAGACACTGCCTGAAACACCAGAGATTGTTCCGCAGTAGTTTAACCTTTTTACCGTCAGCAAGTCTAGTCCCTTCCCCACTGTTCTGTCTACAATGTCTGTAGTGTGGTTAGGATTGCTTGGGTGTATTATGATTGGTTCTTGGGTCAATTTCTCCAGAATTGTCTGGTAATCATTACTCTTAAAGATTATCTTGGGTACTCTTGCTGTTGGGACGAAATATATCCCTACTATGTTCCTTATCACCCCTTATTTCAGGCAGTTTCAGCCAAAAAAGGAGTTATAAGCATCCGATAAGATTTGGTTGAGATTTGATTTTATTGCCGGGAACTCCTCCTTTTTTCGTCTAGTCAAAGGTCTATTTGATGGGAATTATATGTTATTTCTGACCACTAACTTTGCTGTAGCAAAATTAGATAATCTGGGGTCAAAGTTTCGGGTTAGGGAAACCTCGATCGCCTATGCAATGACTGGCTGGGAGGAAATCTGTTCCCCAGAGGTGGGCAGGGATTTTTGAGCGACTTGTTCGATCAGTTGCAGTTGTTTTGACAACAATTTGGACAGATCATAACGATCTAGGACTGTTTCCCTGGCTCGGACTCGCAAATCTGCCATGCGGTTGGGGTGGTCTAATACCTCATCAACCCGGTCGGCGATTTGTTTGGGGGAAAAGAAATCGACCAGTAAGCCGTTGTAGCCATCTTGAATCACCTCCCGAATAGGGGGGGTGTCGGAACCAATGACTAGACAACCGGTGGAAAGGCTTTCTATCATAGACCAAGACAATACAAAGGGTCGAGTTAAGTATACATGGACTGCAGAGGCTTGAATCACTTTCAGGTATTGGCCATAGGGCAAGGGACCGACAAAGTGAATCCTAGATAGATCCAGGGGGATCTGAGCCAGCATTTTGTCTTTGTAACTCATGCCATTGGGTAAGGATTTACCGTAGCAAACTCTCTCGGATCCGACAACTACCACATGGCAGTTTGGTCGTCTTTCCTGTATGTACGCCACGGCTTCGATAAATTCTGGAAAACCCCTATAAGGTTCCATACCACGCGCTACATAGGTGACTATCTCATCAACTTGACTCAAGTCTAAATTAGGTAGTACCAATTTAGCGCTGGGGTCGGGTTTAAAGTAGGTGGTATCTACGCCGTCATGAATGACGGAGATTTTCGATTGGAGTTCCGAGGGAAATTGCGATCGCTGCCAATAGGTGGGTGAAATCCCCCAATCACAGGAGTATAGGTCAATTAAAATCGGGCAATTTTTGACTCTAATCCTAGCCATATCATCAACGGTGAGGGGGTCGGCGGGGTCAAAGTCGGCATCGGAACCTTTAGCCTTATAAAACCACTCGAAATAACACAGTAAAGGGGTATCGGGAAAAGCCTCTTTGATGAAGAGGGTGGGACCCCAACCGGAGTGACCGCAGACGATATCGGGAACAAAACCCATGGATTTGAGTTTCTCAGCCATCCGATAGACGGCTTGACCATATATTACAGCACTTTCTATTCCCCGCAAATATTGGTGAGTTTCGGGGGCGCTCTCGCGGTTGGGGCTGAATAGGGCTTTAGTAACTCCGGGAATTTTCCATTCTGGGCGTTCGTATTTGGTACCGAAAATGATTTGATTATTGGGGTCTGCACCCAGGGCGGTGATAATATGTCGATATTGGGCGGGAAAGTTGGGATGTAGGAATAATGCTCGCATAATCAAGGAATAGTTGGGCTATGAAGTGATACTGACTGTGGGGGAAACGGGGGCGCGACAGATCCAAACGCAGTCACGGGGTACGGTGGTGGTGTCTTTGTGTAAGATTTCGTAGCCGATATGGCTGAGAAATTTAGCCATCAGGTTGTCGGTCATTATGGAAAAGGCGGTTCCTTGTCTACGTCCCAGCAGGTTCTGATCCCAATCTACTAGGAATTTCTGCCAACCGAGGTCACTGAGGGTGTTGGTGTGGTGGAATATACACAGGCGATCGCCTTTTAGTAGGGGTGGAATGCGGGTTAGATAGTTAAAAATATCACGGGGTTCGATGTGAACCATGGTGTCATAACAGAAACATACATCCAGCGAGGCTGGCGGAATGCGGTCTAGGGTAATGCCATCTAGTTTTACATAGTTTACTCTGTCTTCTCCCAGGCGATCGCGGGTAGCTTTTAACATTTCATGGGAGATATCCGCACAGGTAAGGCGATCGCAATATTTCAGCAGTAGGGCTGCTGTTTTACCGCCGCCAATGCCAATTTCTAGCACTCTATGCTGTTTCTGGATATACGGGGCGATAAATGTATTTTCTATAATTTGCTCATACTCAGCCCGTGATTGGGCGGCTCCTGCTGCTTTACCAATCCACTCATCACCGATATGATTAAAGTCGGGGTTGGTACTTACCCACGTTTGGGCGTAGTCATCCCAAGCGCCTTCATAGTCTATTTTCATGGTATCGCTCACGGTTTTGGGTTTAACCTCCTGGGGGGGTAAAGTTGACAGGTTTAACTTCTCGTGACTATCCCAACCTAAATCTTGGCTCTAGAAATTCTCGTAGTTTGAGATTGTAGGGTTGGAAGTAAGCCTCCAATTGTTCGCGCAACTGCGGGGAAACTGGGGAATAGTTCCCAGCATTGTAGCGATTGTAGTTGCCTTGGTGATAAGGGGGAAGGTCTAGGAAGTTAAATACTTGGTTAACTACGGTGTCGGGGTGGGTGTATAGATCTTCACTGCGGATAATCAGAAATTGGGCTCTGGGAAATATGGCCATCCATCTTTGTAATTGTTGGACATAGATACCTCGGTCAAGGTAACTATAGTGTTGATGGTTGAAACTGTAATAGGTTCCGTTGGCGCTGAGTTTTTCTTGTTCCCCTTTCAGCCGCCCGGCTTCGGCTGCGATCGCTTTTTCTAAGGATAGGGGTTCACAGCCTAGCTTCACTTCCCAGTAATAGTGAGAAATGGCCCGGTCTACGGGGTTCCTCAGTAGCACAATTAGTTTCACCTGGGGAGAATACTGGTGCAGTCTCTGGGGAACTGCGGGATGATATAAATAATAGGGCGACCCTTCCCCAGTTAGTTGCTGGGGGTGAGGTAGGCGGGGAAATTGGGATTGATACCACTGGGGTGGTTGATGGTAGTTGAGGGTGAAATAGTGAATTTCTTTGCTGGCTGCGGGGATAATTTGCGGATGTTGACAGAGATACTGATACAGAGAATTTGTCCCGCCTTTCTGGGTTCCGATAATTATAAAGTGCGGCGGCGGTGCGATCGCTTTAGTTTCATCTGGGGTCAAAGACCAAGGACTCCCTCCGGTTTCCATTACCACTATTTACTATTTCCTCAATGGCCAATTTCTCTAGCGATCGTACACTAAATTCAGCTACAATCACCACATCCCCGACAGTATTTTGGCGATTGAAACCATGTCAACGGAAACTATAGAGGCGGAACCCTTACTTTATCAGTATCGTAGATTTTTTGCTAATCAGTATCTCCATGGAGATGGCATTGAAGTGGGGGCGCTTAATCACCCTCTAGCTTTACCAGAAACTGCCAGAATTAAATATGTCGATCGCCTCTCGGTACCAGACCTCAGACGGCATTATCCTGAGTTGGCTGATGAACCTCTAGTTGAGGTTGATATTATTGACAATGGAGAACATCTCCAAACTGTTGAGGAAGCCAGCCAGGATTTTGTCATTGCTAATCATTTTATTGAACATTGTCAAGACCCGATTACCACCATTGACAATCTACTCCGGGTTATCAAAAAAGGCGGGATTCTCTATCTGGCGGTTCCCGACAAACGCTACTCTTTTGATAGCGATCGGCCTATTACTTCCTTTGAACATCTGTTGAAAGATTATCAGGAAGGCCCCGAAAATTCTAAGGTCAGTCACTATCAAGAATGGGCGGAATTAGTGCTTAAAGAAACTGATAAATCTCAGGTTCAGGATATTGTCAAAAAGTTAATTAAACGCGATTATAGCATTCATTTCCATGTGTGGGAGTCTCGGGACTTTTTAGATTTCTTGGTTTCCCTGAAAAACCACCTTAATTTTCCCTTAGAGGTTCAGCGCTTATTTCAAAACTCATCTGAGTTTATTACCATTTTGACTAAATCCAGATAGGCATCCCTTCGGGGTAGCGTCAGACCTGAAGCAGAAAGTCAGGCGGAAATCATCTCTGACGCACCCCCATTTCCAGGGGATATTTACAGCAATTTTTTAAGTAGGGCAGTTAGGCTCTCTCCTAATTTTAACACATCTTGCTGTTGTTGTTCATCTTTCAGATTGCCATCGGTGTCAAAAATCTGATAGCCATTGGGTAAAGTCTTCTGTTCGGGAATTACTAAGACACCAATACTTTCTAAAATAGACCGCACATGAAACAAGCCTCTTAAACCTCCTAAACCACCCGGAGAAGTTGCCATTAAAGCAGCTACTTTTCCGCGAAAACAGGTTAAGGCTAAAGGGGGTTCTCCCGGTTCTGAACGGGAAGCCCAATCAATCGCATTTTTCAGTAAAGGAGTAATTGAACTGTTGTATTCTGGAGATGCAATTAAAAAGCCGTGATGGGTTTTTAATAATTGCTTAAATTGCAGCACCGTTTCCGGTAATCCTTCCCGGTCTTGTAAGTCTTGGTCAAACAGGGGCATCGGCAAATCTTGGAAGTCGATAAAAGTAACTTCCGCCCCGGCTTGTCTTGCTCCTTCGGTAGCAATTTTGACCAGTTTTTTGTGCAAAGAAGCCTCGCGTTTACTGCCAGCAAATGCTAAAATTTTCGGTGTTGTTTCCATGATATTCTAGTTGGTATAATCTGAGAATACGGCTAAATCAAATAGCAGGATTTCCGCCGGGTCTGATGTGCCGGTTAATGGGATTATATAGGGTTCATCGGCGGCGGGAGTTATGGCGACTCCATCTCCCTGACTGAGAGTGCGATCGCCTAAAACTACCGAACCCCTAGCTATTTGAATCCAGGCAACTCTTCCCGGTTTTATGGTATAATTTATCTGGTCATCTTCGGTAGTTAATTTAGCCCCATATAGTTCCACATCTTGATGAATAGTGACCGAACCATTCCGACCGTCAGGAGAACCTAATAATTGCAGTTGACCCCACTGTTCAGCCTCAGAAAAGGCTTTTTGTTCATAACTAGGGGGGAGTCCCTTTTCATTAGGAATAATCCAAATTTGCAACAGGTGAACTGGTTGAGTTTCCGACCCATTAAATTCGCTATGATAAATGCCAGTTCCTGCAGTCATCCGTTGCACTTCTCCCGGTCGAATTACCGAACCATTACCGAGGCTATCTTGGTGTTCTAGGGTCCCCGATAACACATAGGTAATGATTTCCATATCTTGATGGGAGTGGGTTTTAAATCCGCCTCTGGGTTGGATATGGTCCTCATTAATTACTCGCAGGGTAGCGAAACTAATATGATTGGGATCATAATATTGACCAAAGGAAAAGGTATGGCGACTATCTAGCCAGTCTAACTTTACTTGGCCGCGATCGCCACTAGGCCGAATTTCGATCATAAAATTATCCCGGCTTTAGATAATAGTGATTTGTGGGCAACTATTGATATCATAATACACAACTCGATTATCTGCTTAATCAACTATCCGAGAATAATCGAGAATTGGCAATCGATAATATCGGGTGGGTGGGGCGGGTTTACCAATATCCTGGTATCCAATGTAATTGACCCCAGTGTTTATGGGGTGGGTGGGGCGGGTTTACCAATATCCTGGTATCCAATGTAATTGACCCCAGTGTTTATGGGGTGGGTGGGGCGGGTTTACCAATATCCTGGTATCCAATGTAATTGACCCCAGTGTTTATGGCGTGGGTGGGGCGGGTTTACCAATATCCTGGTATCCAATGTAATTGACCCCAGTGTTTATGGCGTGGGTGGGGCGGGTTTACCAATATCCTGGTATCCAATGTAATTGACCCCAGAACCCGCCCCTACAGTCTTGGGTTCCGGTAGGAAGATAAAGAGCATGATTTAATCTCAAATTAGGTTAACATTTTACGGCAATACGGTATAATACCAAGTATGGTGCGAGACCTTCGGGTATGAAATCGAGCTGAAATGGGCGAAATAACTACCCGGTGAGGACTTCAACCCCTTGGTTGATTGGGTCGCATCCCTGGCCATCCCATAACACAGCCTGATTTTTTTGCCCCCCTTCGAGACTTCCAATATGGTTGCCAAGGTGAAGCGTCTAATCAGGTCTAAGACTGCCCGCGCCATGCTGAAATGGGCGCATTATCGATTCAAACTAACCCTGAGACATCAAGGGGAAATAACTGAACAGTTGTAGATGTGACCGAAGAATACACCAGCAAAACCTGTACTCACTGTGGTCATGTCCATTCCCAGCTAGGTGGCTCAAAAGTGTTCCGATGTCCGGAGTGCGGGTTCACTCTACCACGGGACTGGAACGGTGCTTTTGGAATCTTTCTAAAAGCTTTGCGGGATACCGCCTCTGTTACCTTAACGGGTAATAGTGCTATCGTTGCATTGTCCGGGAACAACCGGAAAAATGTCGCGTAAATGTATCAGACCCAACAGGTGGTAAAATCGGAAAGCTAACAGACCCAAGACTGTCCCCTAGGGGCCAAATGTATCAGTGTGTGAATTTAATTGCTGTGGGAACCTATGGATTTTTCTAATCTAGCAGCCCAGTTGAATGCTGGGGCGATTTTACCAGAAAGTATTGTATTGATCACTTTGATGGTGGTCTTGATCGGTGATTTAATTGTAGGGCGGACAGCATCTGCTAAATGGACACCATATGCCGCCATTGGTGGGTTGCTGCTGTCTATCGTGGCTTTATACTCCCAATGGGATAATACCAACACCCTAGCGTTTTTGGGGAGTTTTAATGCTGATCCTCTGAGTATAGTATTCCGGGGAATTATTGCCCTGTCGGCCGCGGTGACAATTTTGATGTCCGTTAGCTATATTGAACAAACGGGAACCGCTTTAGCAGAATTTATTTGTATTTTGCTGACAGCGACTCTGGGGGGGATGTTCCTGTCTGGGGCTAATGAGTTGGTGATGATCTTCGTCTCCCTGGAAACCCTCAGTATTTCCTCTTATATGCTGACAGGATACGCTAAACGAGACCCTCGGTCTAATGAGGCGGCGCTGAAATATCTGCTAATTGGGGCAGCTAGTGCGGCCGTGTTCCTGTATGGTTTATCGTTGCTGTATGGTTTATCTGGCGGTGAAACTAACCTAAATGCGATCGCCCAAGCCATTACTAATAATGGAGTAGGTGAATCTCTGGGGCTGGTAATTGCTTTAGTATTTGTAATTGCGGGAATTTCGTTTAAAATATCGGCGGTTCCTTTCCACCAGTGGACTCCTGATGTCTATGAAGGTTCACCAACTCCTGTGGTGGCATTTCTATCGGTGGGGTCTAAGGCTGCCGGGTTTGCTTTGGCAATCCGTCTGTTATTAAATGCTTTCCCTGTATTGTCCGAACAGTGGCACTTTGTGTTTACCGCCCTAGCTATCCTGAGTATGATCTTAGGAAATGTGGTCGCCCTAGCCCAAACCAGCATGAAACGGATGTTGGCTTATTCTTCCATCGCCCAGGCTGGGTTTGTCATGATTGGGTTAATTGCCGGAACTGATGCGGGTTATTCCAGCATGGTATTTTACCTGTTGATTTACCTGTTTATGAACTTGGGCGGTTTTACCTGCGTGATTCTGTTCTCTCTGCGGACAGGTACAGACCAAATTAGTGAATATAGCGGTTTGTATCAAAAAGACCCCCTACTAACTTTGGGGTTGAGTATTTGTCTGTTGTCTTTGGGTGGTATTCCTCCCCTGGCTGGATTTTTTGGGAAAATTTATCTATTCTGGGCTGGTTGGCAAGCGGGGTTATATGCCCTGGTTTTACTGGGTTTAGTTACCAGTGTGGTTTCGATTTACTACTACATTCGGGTAGTGAAAATGATGGTGGTTAAGGAACCTCACGAAATGTCTGATGTGGTGAAAAATTATCCGCCAATTCGCTGGAATTTGCCGGGGATGCGTCCCTTACAGGTGGGTTTGGTTTTGTCGGTAATTGTCACCTCTCTGGCGGGGATTTTATCTAATCCTTTGTTTACCCTGGCTAATGATTCTGTGAGCCGTAGTCCCCTATTCCAACAGGCGGCTATTTCTCAGGCGGAAACTGTGGCAACTGTTGATGTGATTTCTAGTCCGGCAATACTCGCTAAGGATTAGTAATCACCTGGTTTAGGGGCGGGTGATATCGACAGCTTTTTAGTTGGTCGCCAATCTGGCTAAACTCGCCCCAAATCATAGCGGTTGACAGTAATTACCCCCGTTGGGCGATCGCATAATATCTCCACGGGGCGGGGTATCCTTCCATGGTTTCTTGGGGATTTTTGGGGTTGAGAAACTCCTGTAAACTGTCGATATTAGCCCAGGGAGTCCGGCGTTGTTCTTCTACTGATAAAGGTGAGGCGAAAATACAGCGAACTTTAGTAAATCCTGCCCTAATCATCCAGGTTTCTAAACAGGACTGGGTGGGGAGAAACCAAATTCCTTTGGCGTTGGCGTAACGTTGGCGAGGGGTGAGGGCGATCGCTTTTTCTCCGGGGATACCCTGACAGTCGATGATGATTTCTCCTTTTGGGGCTAGGGCTTGCCGCATTTTTCGCAATAAACCAATGGGGTCGGTGTGGTGATAGAGAATACCTAAGCAGAAAATGGTATCGAAAAATTGGGGATAATAATCTATATGTTCGACTCCTAATAATTCAAAATGTAGGTTTTCCTGACGGACTAGGTTTTGCATTAGTTGGAAGTTCCAAAAGTGTTTGGCGTAGGGTTCAAAGCCAATTACACAATCGGGTTGCTGGTCTGCCATGCGAAACATATAATAACCATTATGGCAGCCAATATCTGCTACTTTTCGCTGTGTGAGGGGCTGAATATGGGGGGTAATTCTTTCCCATTTTAAATGCGATCGCCATTCCGCATCTATCAGCGTTCCAAATAATTCAAAAGGTCCTTTTTTCCAGGGACAGAAAGTCTTTAATGTCGCCTCAAACCGCTGTTGCTGGTCTGGGGAAAGTTCCCCCAAGCGTCCGATTTTCACCACCGAACCCGAAAAATCAAACCATTGGGTTTGGATATCCTCAACTGCTTCTACTGCTTCTCTATACCGCTTGATTTTATCATCAAATAACCGAGGATAAGCCCATTGGCGCTGTTGCTGAATCCCATCACGGTTAATGTCGATATCATAGGCGGCTAAATAATCATCAGCATGGTACATATAATAATCCTGATTACCTGTCAAGTTTTTATCAATAATTAGGGAAGGTTTATTTGGGGTTATTTTAGAGCAATAAATGAGGTGAAATTGTGAAACTTTAACAAAGAATCAACAGCCGCAAAGCCACTGTCATGCAGCATGGCTACCTGTTGCATTTGAGTGAGGGGAATCAAGACATTTTCTAGGGCTTCCTTTTTGCGTTCAATCTCATTTTGAGCATAGCCATTTCGGGTTTTAAAGGCTTCATAATGGCGGGTCATGGTTTCCTGGAATTGGGGATAAGGCGATCGTAATTTTTCACTCAGGAATAATAAACCACCCGGAACTAACCCTTCATAAACCGCATTTAAAACCTGTTGTCTCTGGTGAACTGGCAGAAATTGTAGAGTATAATTCATCACCACAATACTACTATTTTCAAAACTACTATTTTCCGCACTTTGACAGATTAACTCTATGTCGTGAATGTCTTCTAAACCTGATAACTTTTCTTTAGCTTTCGCTAACATGGGTTCCGAGTTGTCAATACCAACTAGGGTAGCAGGTGTTTTTAAAAATCGCCCCAGTAACTCTAAAAACGTCCCCGTTGAACAACCCACATCAATAATTTTAGTACCAGGTTGATAATAGGCTTTCGTCCATTGTACCGCACAGGCGACCACTTCTTTATATAGGGGAACCGAACGGGAAACCATATCATCAAAAACCCGCACCACATCTTCATTAAAAGTAAAAGGTTTTGGCCAGGTTTCCTGTTCAAATAGTTGGTCTTTGTCGGAACTTAGATAAAGTTCTGTATCCCAGAAATTAGTCATAATTTAATTTTCCATATCGGGTCATACAATCATATTTTACAACCAACCTGCCTCCCAAACATCAATAATGACGGTAACAGACATTACTGATAATTTTTGCAATTTATAAATTTGATAATATCATGTAATAGTTCAACCATCAAATACCCAGATGAATATTATGTTTTTGGCTAAAGGTTTAGTTATTGGCTTCTCCATTGCTGCGCCAGTTGGACCCATTGGAATTTTATGTATTAGGAGGTCTCTTACTCAAGGTAAAATAGTTGGCTTATTATCTGGTTTGGGCGCGGCTACTGCTGATGCAATTTATGGCTTTATGGCTGGCTTTGGACTCACCGCAATTTCTAGTTTACTCCTCGGTCAACAAACATTATTAAGAATATTGGGCGGTTTATTTTTATGCTATTTGGGCTTAAAAATTTTTCGGGATAAACCAGCTAATGAGTCTGCTCAAATTAACCATAAACTCGGTGCTTATGCTTCCACATTTTTGTTAACTCTCACTAATCCCATGACGATTTTAGGGTTTATTGGTATTTTTTCGGGTTTGGGTTTAGGGGAAACCAATAACTATTTTGATGCAACTTTGTTAGTGTTAGGAGTCTTTTTGGGTTCCGCCCTCTGGTGGTTACTCTTGGTGGGGTTCATTGAATTATTTCGCGATCGCTTAAATTCTACTATTTTTCAATGGGTTAATCGAGTGTCTGGGCTAATAATTATCAGTTTTGGCATCTTAGCCATTGCTACAGTTATATGGCAATAAAACCGCCCTAGCTGGCGCACCCTCTGACCCGATAATTTTTAAAGGTAGACAAATTAACTGATATTCTCCCGGTGCAACTTCAGCTAAATTAATGCCTTCTAAAATAACCACTCCTGCAGTCAATAAGATTTCATGGGTTAAGGGACTATCATTAAACCTTTGAACTGAAAGATAGTCAACACCGACTAATTGAATACCAGCATCAACTACCCATTGGGCTGCATCAGCAGTTAAGGCAACATAATCTTGTTTAAATTCCGATATTCCTCGCTCCCAAAGCTGAGAATTGGCAGTTTTAAACAAGAGTCTTTCCGTGTCTTTGGGGATGTTTAATTTATTTAATAAATTAGCAGTAATTGCGGTAACATCAGCCACGGAAATTACTAAAGCCCGCCCGATTAACGTCTCTAATGATAGTTGTTCAACAGTAGGACCACCATCAATAAAATGAGAGGGGGCATCTACATGGGTTCCCACATGAACGCTGCTTGCCATTTTAGAAACATTTACCCCATGTTGGTCAATGGTTTTGGTAGACTCAAGTTGAAAGTTTAAACCTCCTGGCCAAGTAGGTAGTTGGGAGTGTAGACCAACGGAAATATCGAGTATTTTTACCATGTTGATAACTCCATTAATTGACAACTGCTATCTAATTATAGCATGATTTATCTCACTATTCATCTGATGACAATTCGAGCCTTTAATATTTTAAATAAAAATCACGAATTAAGGCGATAAATTCATCACTGTAAATGTGTCGGTCTTTTTCAATTATCAAGGTGTTTGTCTGACAGGTTTTTGGAGTTTTTCCTAATTCCATAATTATGCGTTTAACGGAATGTGTAGCTGTGGGTTTGATTAACAATTGACGATCGCAATATAATCCGAAAGTGGCGGCGATTTCTTGAAACTTGATGGCGGCTGCTGTGGGATAAATTATTGCCAGTTTCCCGGTGGGTTTTAATAATTTGGTAGTTACTTGTAAGATATCTATCTGGGAGAGGCTGTCGCTATGTTTGGCGAGGGCTATTTGATGATTATCGGGTTTATAAGCATTGGCAAAAAAGGGGGGATTAGAAATGATTAAATCGTATTGTATATCACAGAAATCCGCATATTTTTGGATAGAATTATGATAGATTTTTAGACGCGATCGCCACGGGGAATTAGCTATATTTTCACTGGCTTGTATATAAGCATCTTTATCAATTTCTACTGCCTCAATTTCCGCCGGTGAACGTTGGGCTAAGATTAAAGCAATTAATCCGCTTCCCGTCCCAATATCTAAGATATTATCGACAGATTTTATATCTGTCCAGGTTCCTAATATTACCCCGTCTGTGCCGACTTTCATCCCACAGCGATCCTGAAAAATAGTAAACTGTTTAAACTGAAATTTATGGCTGACCATACCTAGGATTAATTGCGTAAAATTAAACTACCTGGGGTAACTTTTTTAATCCAGTTGGTGATGATAATTTGGTCACGATCGCCTTTTGTGATTGGGTATCCTTGGAGATTTTTAAATGTCACAGTTTCAGGAATATTAACTTTTTCTCCGGTGGGAATTGCCACTTGATTAATTTCGGAGATATCAAAAGGACGTAGGACTTGGAAAACGATATATTTACCACTTTCTCCCCCCAAGGCTTCAGCGACACATAAATCATTGCGATAATGGGAAATTTTGGATTTTGACTTCATTCGGGAGAAAATAGAGGTAGTTCGATTAGCTTTAAAAAATGGCGATCGCGCTTCAGTCTGCCAATGGTTTTTAAGGGTTACTGGGTCGGTGAAAATTTGCTCACATATCTGGTCAATATCTGGGGCTAAATTACCATTTTTCCCGAAATGTCTGAGGTCTAGGCGCAGGGTATGTAAACCCGCCTTTTGTAGTCCCTCAAGTTGATCTAAAATAAACCAATCTTTATCTAAAAATAGAAAAGTTCCGTGGTGAGTTTCTACCGCTGGAAGGGGGCGATCGCCATTTTCTTCTGCCCTAGCTTTGACCTCAAGAAAACCTTGATTATTCTCCTCTGATATATGTTCAGCTAATAGCGATCGGGGTGAGTAAAAAAGCAAAATTCTCCCCACCCCCAAGACTTCACAGGGTACTGGTAATTTCTGGCAATATTCAATTAACTTATTTTCGGGAATTTCAATTGATAAAATCAGACGTTCTAAACATCCAGCGAACAGTTCACACCATCCTGTTAATGCCTCAAAATTATGATTTCCTGTCTCTACAATTAACTGAATAGGTAATTGGGGATAATGAACGATTAACCATTCTGCCGCGCCGGGATCACATACTCGAATAGCGGCAAAATTTAGGAGATCCCAATCACAGAGGCGATCGACAATTTGCATCATCACCCCTTCGGTCATTAAAATATCCCACACCAAAACCGGACGCAACCCCCGCTTTTTCGCCTCTTCCGCCAGAAAAAACACCTCTGGCGCGGTTAACTTTCCCTGTCTAGCTAATAAAAAAGGTTCTAATAAAACCTCCCTCAAATTAGCTACCCTAGCGCATCTATCTAAGTCCTCTAAACTACCCACAAAAGTATTAAATATCATCAATTATTCCCTAATTAACTACCAGTAACCATAGAGTATGGGGCTGCTATTTCTACTTTAGATGGAGATAATCTCAGCAAATGCAGTTGGTTAACCTGCGCCAATTCGGGGAATTTTGGAATACAAACAATACCATCTTTTCGCATAAAATTAATCTCCTCACCGACTACGGAAAATAAACGATTAACTTGATAATTAATAGGCTGACAATGGGGCAGGATAAACTCGACTTTATCTCCCACAGATAAAGGTTCTACCAATTTGATAGCGATCGCCTCTTCAGTCGTATCTAAAACCATCCCTAAATAATCATGAGTTCCGGTATTATTTCCGGCGGCTTGCTCAAAAACCGAACCCTCACCCGCCGCCGTTTCTAGGGAACCAGAAAAATAATCCCTGTGGGGAATTGACTGTAAATCTGCCACTATTTCCTGCAATAATTCCGGGGTTAACTCACCTTGAGAATAAGCATCAATCGCCCGACGATAGGCTTTACAAGTCATCGCTACATAAAAGGATGATTTCATCCGTCCTTCAATTTTTAGGGAACAAATGTGATGTTTGAAAAAATCACCGACCTGATAGATACCCCACAAATCTTTGGAGGACATAAACGTAATGGTAGAATCCTCAGAAGATAGTTGATAAGGAAGGCGACAAGATTGAATACATCCACCTCGGTTAGAATCCCGTCCGGCGGTATAATTAGAAATGGTACAATGTCCAGAATATGCCATACACATCGCCCCATGAATAAACATCTCAATTTCTAAGGGTGCTGCTTGGGGATTTTCGGCTGAGAATTTAGCCCGCATTTGACCCGCTTCGGTGATGCTAACTTCCCTACCTAAAATTAGGCGATCGACCCCAAATCTAGCCCAGAGTCTGGCTGCATATCCATTTAAACAGGAAGCCTGAGTTGATAGGTGAATTTTCAGATTAGAACAGTTTTTAATAACTCGCATAACTCCCAAATCGGAGACAATGACTGCATCCACATTGAGCTGTTCTAACAGTTGACAATAATCCCCAAATTCGCTAAAATCTTCATCATGGAGGAAAGCATTTAAAGTCACATAAACTTTAGCCCCCCGTTCATGGGCAAATGTGACACCCCTCTGTAATTCTTCGGGGCTAAAATTATCAGCCCTAGCTCGCAATCCATAATTTTGACCGCCTAGATAGACAGCATCTGCGCCATAGGTAATGGCAACTTGTAATCTTTCTAAATTCTTGGCTGGGGCTAATAGTTCTGGTTTCCACATAATCAAAAAACTGCTTAACTAACTGGTGTCTGATTAACTTCTAAAATCTCTCTAACGGTTCGCCCATCTCCTTGAAATCCAAAATACCATAAAGCTGTCGCTGCTTCCGCCCTGGTGACAGTTTTTTGCGGTTGAAATAGGGTAGTAAACCCAAACACTCGCCGAATATTAGCATTATCTCCGTTATCAAAATCTGCTAAAATCGCCCTGATGGCATTACTATTAATTTTGGAGGCATCCTGAAATCCCCAACGTTGTTCAACGGCATCTACAGTCCCTTGGGGTAAGCCTTGGCGGATATCTAAGGGGACTTTCCAAAGGATTAAATACTCGCGGGTTAAGGGGGCATCTGGGCGGAATTGAACGGCGGTAGTATCCCCAGATAAAGAACTAGGAATTAAGCCAGCTTCAGCTAATCCTTGAATTTCGGAATAATAGGGATGATTAGCGGGAACATCGGTAAATACAGGTTGACTACTAGAAATGGCTAAACGAATTTGTCTACCTGGAATATCAGCATAAATTTTATTGTTAGCTTGGACTAAAGCGCGGGCAAATTCTCCCCTGGTAATAGCTTGGTTAGGATTAGGAAAATTTTGCTCAAAAACACCTAGTTTGGCGACATCCATAGCAAACTGTTTTAATTCCTGGGGAATGTCGCCAGTTGTAGAAGGGGTGGGGGTAGGGGTGGGAGTAGTTTCAGGTTCTGGGGTAGGACTTGAAGTTGCGGCTGTAGGGTCAGGAGACTCTGGAGACTCGGAAGGGGTAGGTTGGGGTTGAGAGGCGATCGCTTCTGGGTCGCGAGAATAATCTATAGAAAACTTAGTTTTTCCCTCTAATACTTGGTCTAATTTCAGGTTAATTGTTACCTGTAAATCCTGTTTGGTCGCCACCAACAAACCATCACTTTCTTGGTCAGCATTGCTAACTATTTCCCAGCCATCTGATGCCAATCTATTTTGGTAGTAGGTTCTGACTAAATCAATGGGGTCGGTGGTTCGCCAAACTGTTGAGGTTTTTTGTGTATCGCTGGCGGCGAGGGTGACATCTTGTAAGTTGGAACCGGGATAAATGGCGATTTCCTGGGGGAAATTTTCGGGTAATTTCAGAAAATCATCGGGGGGTGAAATCGGTTGATTTTCGGTGGCAGCCGATTCCTGAAAAGGGGGATTTTCTTGGAGTTGTGAATCTGCTTCTAAAGATTGTTGTAAGGAGTCTCCTAGGGTACTGTTGGCACAACTACTTAATAGGGCAGTTATGCCGATGATGGGGATAAGTTTGATTAAATATTGGCTGATAATTTTCACGATTTTTGGTTCTAAATGGGTTGATAATTACTCAAAAAATGGCTGATAATTTAATTGGGAACAGTTACGGGAACCCCATTTTGTTTGGGGCTAAGTCCTAGAATAAAGGGAACTGCTTTTTTTACCCATTCCTGTGGGGAAGTAAAAGCTACTGCATCTTCCCCATAGCAAATTTCTAACATATCTGTGTGAATAATTCCCGGACTCATGGGAATGGCTGCTAACCCTGGGGGAAGTTCCTGGGCGAGGGCTTGGGTTAAACCTTCGATCGCCCATTTTGAGGTACAATAGGGGGCTACCTGGGGAGAAGTAGATCGCCCCCAACCGGAACTCAGATTAATGATGATACCGGTACCCCGTTTCATCATGGCGGGGACTAGATAGCGGATCACATTTGCTACTCCTTTAATATTGACATCAATTACCTGATTAAATTCATGGGGTGGCACTTCCCACAGGGGCGCAAGTGGATTAATTATAGCGGCGTTATTAATGACTATATCGGGGGCTGGATAATTTTTAAATAGGTGATTAATCCAATTTTCTACGGCTTGAGGTTCTTCGACATTAACTACTTGAAAATTATGGGGTTTTCCATATTTTTGGGTCAGCAGGTCTATGGGTTCCCGGGAACGGGCGCAACCAATAACGGTATGTCCTAAATCAATAAAACTCTCGGTCAAAACTCTACCTAAACCTCGACTTACTCCAGTAATTAAAATAATCTTACTCATCATTAACTCCTATTTAGCCATTAATTAGTGTAACAGATAATCGTTTAAATTGCCATAATAAACTCTATCAATTTGTCAATATGTTCTGGTTCATGGGTTGCCATTAAGGAAATCCGCAGCCTGCTGGTGGTGACGGTGGGGGGGCGAATGGCGGGGGCAAAAATTCCCTGCTGTTGTAATTTTTGGGCTACCTGTAAAGCGATCGCTGCATTTTTTAGGGGGTAGCATAAAATGGGGGAAGTAAAACTGGTAAAGCCGGAAAAATTGGGATTTTCAGAATTATCAATATTCTTTAATTTTGCCTGAATATTTGCCACATTTTCCCATAGTTTGGCGCGTCGTTGGGGTTCTTGTTGGACAATTTGAATTGCTGTTAAAGCGGCTGCTGTATCGGCTGGAGTTAAACCCGTTGTATAAATCCAACTAGGGGCGCGGTTTCGCAAAAAATCAATGGCTGTGGCTGAACCTGCTACATAACCTCCCAAACTTCCTAAAGCCTTACTTAGGGTTCCCATTTGTAACAGGGGAGTCCCGGTCAAATGGAAGTATTCGACACAACCCGCGCCATTTTTTCCAAAGACTCCGGTAGCGTGGGCTTCATCGACTAATAACATACTATCAAACTCTTGGGCGAGTTCTACTAATTGTGGTAGGGGGGATAAATCACCGTCCATACTAAACAGAGTGTCGGTAATAATTAGACCTCTGCGGTGTTGGTGGCGATGATTTTTTAACAGGTTGGTTAGGTGATTAATGTCGCTGTGGGGATAGTTAAAAACGGTCGCGCCGCTGAGTTTTGCCCCCATTTTTAAACTGGAGTGGTTATACTCATCAGATAGAATGATATCTCGCTGATTAACGAGGGCGCTAATAGTGCCAATATTAGCTAAATAACCGGAACTAAAAACTATGGCATCTTCAGTATTTTTGAGGTTGGCGATCGCCAATTCTAGCTGTCTGTGCAATTCCCGATGTCCGGTTAAAAGTCGCGAGCCAGTGGTTCCTGTCCCCCACTCACGGGTCGCATTCATGGCGGCTTCTATTAAACGTTTATCCCCTGCTAAACCCAAGTAATCATTACTGGCAAAATTGAGCATTTCTCGCCCATTTACAGTAATGATAGGACCGGGAAGACTAGCAATGGGTGTAACGGAACGATACCAATTAGCCTGGTGAATGGTATTGAGCGATCGCTGCATCCACCCATAAGCATCTTTAACCATAACTCGTTTTTTTAATCGGGGAAATTCATCAATGTTCAGAGGGGTTAATAGTATCGATATCCGCACTATTTCCGCGCACGGAAGGCAGTCTTTCCACTAATCCCATATCAAAGGCAATATCTGGCAACTCCCCCACCATATATTGTCCGGCTTGCCAAATGCGATTAGGGGTAAAACACATCTGGCGCAGTTCCACCACTTCCGTGGGTTCAAACATTTCCCTACACATTCTTCTTTCTAGTCCCATTCTTCTATAATCTCCTCTTTTTTGATTCGATGACGGGCGTGTTTTAGGTCATTACTATTAATCATTTTACCACAGTGGGGGCATATAAATGTAGTGACTTGATATTTTTGGGCTTTTCTTTCCTCAATGACCTCCGCAAAGCCAGAGGCGATAATACCTGCGGGAAGTGCAATAATACCAATACCAGTGATGGCGAGAACCGCCCCCAATAATCTCCCCCAGGGGGTAATGGGATAAACATCACCATAGCCAACGGTGGTCAATGTGACTACCGCCCACCACATGGCTAAAGGAATATTAGCAAACTGTTCTGGTTGGGCTTCATTTTCCAAAAAATAGATGATACTCCCGGAGAAAAATAACATAATTAGTACCATACCCAGAGTCATAATTAACTCTTCTTTTTTATTGTTTAAGACACTTTTAATCATGTTAAATGATTGGAGATATCGAGTCAGTTTAAAAAACCGCAAAAATCGAATCAAACGAAATAAACGCGCCGCCCTCATATCGGGAATCATCATCGGCAAGAAAAAGGGTAAAACTGCGATTAAATCAATTAAAGCCAAAGGGGTAAACATATATTTAATTCGTCCCCATAATGGATGCTTGTAATGTTCATCTATGGTACAAGACCACAGCCTTAAAAGATATTCGATGGTAAAGGACGCAATGGAAAAATATTCAAAGTTTTGGAATAAAACATAATATCTTTGTCTAAAATTAGCGACAGTAGCCAAAGAAACTGCGATGACATTGAGGACGATTAAAGTAATAATAAAAAAATCAAAAATTTTACTAAATGAATCATGGATAGTCCAGACTTCTAAAATGAGGAAAAGTCGTCTTTTGAATTTTGGTAGCATTATTCATAAACCCAGCTAATGTGATAACTTTATTATAAAACACGAAAAGTGGCGATCGCGTAATGATTACCCGATCGCCACTTTCACAATTGTCAACTTAGGGAATAGCCCCAGTCTTACCGACTCAAGTTAGCATCCTGTAGTTCCCCAGGACGCACCGCGATTTGTTCCGTAGCATTTCCTCGTCTAACTTCCAGTCTTAAAGGCTTCCCAATTTGGGCTTTTTCGACAACCTTCTGTAGCTGGTCTGCTTCAGTAATGGATTTACCATCAATTTTAGTCACCACATCACCGCGACGTAAACCGGCGTTGGCGGCTGGACTGTCAGGAATAACCTGAACTACCAAAACTCCATCAATTTCAGGAATCATCACCATGGAGTTAGGATCACTATTAAATTCCTGAGCTAATTCTGGTGTTAAAGTAATCATCCGAATACCAATAAAAGGATGAGGGATTCTTTCACCCCTGGCTAAATTGTCTTTAATAGCCTTAGCGGTATCAATAGGAATGGCAAAACCAATCCCTTGACCATCAGCGCGAATGGCTGTATTTATGCCAATTACTTCCCCTTGTTCATTTAACAAAGGTCCCCCAGAATTACCAGGGTTAATAGCCGCATCTGTTTGGATAAATTCTAGGCGTTTATCAGGGATTCCTACCTGAGAACTAGGGCGGTTTAAAGTGCTAACAATTCCTAAAGTCACGGTATTATCTAATCCGAGGGGATTACCAACAGCGATCGCCCAATCTCCTACCTGTACTTCCGCCGAATTTCCCAACTTAGCCACTGGTAAATTATTACCATTAATCTTAACCACCGCTAAGTCAGAAGGTTCATCAGCGCCTTTAACTTCTCCTTGAAATTGGCGACCATCTCGCAGGGTGACGGTAACTTTATCCGCACCTCGGACAACATGGGCGTTAGTTAAAATCATCCCATTACTGTCCACAATAAAACCCGAACCTTGTCCCCGTTGTTGATATTCCCGGGGAAATTGTGGCATATCTTCCCCAAAGAAACGCCGGAAAAATGGATCATCAAAAAAAGGTTGAGGAATATTAGTAGAAACAGTCCTTTCTGTATCCAATCGCACTACCGCCGGACCCACACGATTGACAGCATCGGAGACAAAATTTCCGACCCTTTGGGGGACACGCGCCACCGTTTCCGGTGGCGTATTTGATGCCATTACTACTTCCTGCTTAATGGTCGCCTGGGCTACAGGGGTTAACCAATCAGGAAACAATCGCAGGAATCCTAAAGTTAACCCTACACTCAACACAATGGCGATCGCATAACCGCCAAACTGACCAAAATTAGATCCTTTTTTGTCTTGCATTAACCAGTCTCCCAACAAGCATTTGATTATATTTTAGATTGCCGGCCACAAAATATCACTAGCTGTTTTAAACCAGCCATTCACCTTGCGCCATAACCTTTCTGGTCTATCATCTACCACCTCAGAGGCGATAGTTTCCACATCTATAACTGTGGCATTTTCCCAATCATCCCGTTCAAAATTCCGAATCGGACGGGTATAAGATGCCATATTTTCCGATTCAATTAATTTCCTTTTCACCCAGTCACGAACTTCTCCGGTTTGATTGATTACCAAATTTTCCCAGGTAGTTTGAGAGTTCATAGCTTCTCCTTTTAGTGAGTGGTTATACATCTTACTTAATTAAGCCAATTTTCTAGATTTTTGCGAGGGTTAAAACTGCTGATTTGTTGTAGTTCTTGGTATAGTTGTCGTTGGCGATCGCTTAAAGTTTTCGGTGCTACCACCTTGAGCCGCACAATCTGATCACCTTGTCCCCCTTTAGGAATCGGCCAACCCTTACCTCGCAGCCGCAGAGACTGTCCCGATGCCACCCCTGGGGGAACCTTCATTGTCACCTTACCCGAAGGGGTAGGAACCTGAATTTCCGCCCCTAAAACCGCCTCCTCTGGAGTAATTCCCACCTCACAAATTAAATCATTTCCATCAAACTGAAAAAACGGATGTGGTTCCAGTTCAACAGTCAAATATAAATCCCCTCTTTTTCCAGAAGTCGGACTAACTCCCCCCTTTCCTTTTAAGCGAATCCGACTATCAGGCTTCGCGCCTGGGGGAATTTTAACCTTAATTGTTTCTCCATCCAAGTTAAATTTCTTTTCCACCCCCTTAAAAGCCTCCGAAAAAGTCAGAGGCAATGTGGCCGTAAAATCGCGGGGCGGGACTTGTTCATAACCCCTACTACCGCCGCCAAAAAAGTCACCAAACTCATCAAAACCACTATAACCGCCACCATTGGGATAGCCGTAGGGCTGGCGAGGATTACCGCCAAACCTGCCTAGTAACTCATTAATAAAGTCATCAAAATTACCATATTGGTCAAAGTCAAAATCACCTACCCCTCCCGGTGGTGGTCCCGCACTAGAAGGGTCCCAATATTTCCCAAATTGATCATACTTCTGTCGTTTATCGCGATCGCCAAGAACCTCGTATGCTTCATTAATATCCTTAAATCTTTGTTCCGCAGTGCGATCGTTAGGATTCACATCAGGGTGATATTTCCGCGCTAAGTTCCGGTAGGCTTTTTTGATCTCCTGTTGACTGGCATTCTTATCCACCCCCAAAATCCCATAATAATCTTTATAGTTCATTTTAGATGACATCAGCAAGCACCTCCTTCTTAGCTTATCTACAAGATAACAAAATTGGGAATTGGGTTCAAAGCCAGATCACCTTTACTTCCCCATTCCCAACTATATTAACTCTTATATTAGCAGTCTAGTTGCTGGTTTGGTGGGTTCAGAGTACATATCAGCCAGCCAGATCAGCATTCACTTCACCTACATTGTAACTGATTTAAGCCAGATTGACCTTAACCACCCGATTTTTTTCTTCCTCAGCTTTAGGGAGAGTCAGGCTAAGAATGCCATCTTTATATTCTCCATGAACATTAGTATTTTGGACCCGAATTGGTAGAGGAATCACCCGGCGGAATTTACCATAGCGAAACTCACTGCGGGTTACTCCTTTTTCTTCCGTGTGTCTTTCTAATTTCCGTTCCCCACTGATAGCAATAGAATCCGCTGTTACCTGTACATCAATATCTTCGCGATTCATTCCGGGAACTTCTAATTTCAGATGTAAGGCTTCCGGCGTTTCCTCAAGTTCCGCTGGTGGTACAAATGCCGAACCCACATCTTCCGAAGTAGTAGTCAAGCTATCAAACAAGTGATTCATTTGACGTTGCAGAGTGTCAATTTCCCGGAAAGGTTCCCAACCAAAACGAACGAGTGCCATAATCTTTGCTCCTGTTTTATATCTTGGTTTACTGGAGGTTATCTCTTACCTCTTGTCTTACAGAATAGTCAATTTATCTTAGTTGTGGATTCGGTTTTAAACACTGAGAATATGGCAATAACCGAACTGCTTTAGTTTCCCTTTATGGTACGTTAAACCGTACCTTAATGGTCGTGAAAAGTGAACCCACCCCCATCATTCATTAATCCAGATATTACCCCTGTCTCAGTCTGATTTCCGACTTGCCTTGCCTTTTCCCCTCCAGCAGCGTTATATTTAGACAATCCACACTCTGAGGGTACTGAGGGTACTATGAAAATTTGGGTCAACGAACAGCTAGATCCCAATGGTATTGTCTATTCTTGCATTGCTTGTTGTGACGAAACTCAAGCTATGGAATGTCATGAGTCTTTCCAAAACAATCTCACCGAAACTCAAAAGCAAATGGGTTGGGTCGCCAAACTCCGCACTGTCGAGTCTTGGGATGATGTCCCTGTTAGCGCCTTAAAACTCAATTAGCACCCCCATCAAATTAAAATCCAGCCCCAAAGTACCGGGCTGGATTATCTAAATATTCTCCGTGATACTTCCTACAAACCCATTAACCTAGTCAGTCTTTTCAAAGTCTAGGGAAGCCGAATTCATGCAGTAACGCTTTCCTGTCGGTCTTGGTCCATCCTCAAAAACATGACCTAGGTGAGCATCACACTTAGCACAGAGTACCTCTACCCGGCGCATAAACAAACTATTATCCTGTTCATATCGGACACTATTTTCGGAAACCGGTTCCCAAAAACTTGGCCATCCCGTACCGGAATCATATTTGGTTTCTGAGGTGAATAACTCATTACCACAGCAAACACAACGATAAACACCCTTTTCTTTGTTATCGTAATATATGCCAGTAAAAGCGCGTTCAGTCCCCTTTTTCCGGGTGACTTTGAACTGTTCTGGTGTTAGCTGTTGCTTCCACTCTGCCTCAGTTTTTTGTACTTTCTCAACCATAAATGAGTCACTCCGATTTGTGTTCTCCCAAAGCCTAACTTAAAGCCTAACTTAAAACCTAATTCAACGCCAGCCATTTTTGAGCATTCAGGCGCTGAACCACCCCAAACACCAGCAAATCTAAAGTAATCCGGCGCTCATCTCCCAAAAATCCCTCGATCGCCGATGGTTGAGTACCATTAGCCGCCCAGGAAAAAAACTTTGGACCCTTAATATCTTCTTGGGGAAAGTAGATATTAAACTTCCGTGCGCCACCTTCCCAGCTTCCCGTCACCTGCCAACAATCTTCTGCAATTTGTAGGCTAGGCGGAAACTTAGCCTTGACTAATACCACATCGAGATCTGTAATTCCCTGTTCCTCCAGGGCTTTCTTAACCGCCGGAATATAATGATTTTCGATAAACTCTGGAAACGGCTTATCCTCCACTGCGGGGGGTTTCTCCTTTTTCGCCTTGGCGGCCGGTTTTTTCTTTTCTTCTTCTGACATCGATAGTTCCTGAGTTACAATTCACCCAAACGTATTCTATCGCTATTCGATCGCGATCGCCTTCCCACAACAAACCTCCCCACCTTCCACAACAGTCAATTTCCCCACCCTCAAATAATCACATCAGTTTTGCTAATCTATGCCCCTCCATCTATTTAATATTCCAAAGATTGTTAAGAATTAATACATTTTTATTGCTAATCTCTCGCAAAAAGTTGACGAGATTCTGGGGGTTATGGTATCCTCAGATAAATCGCATCCAAGGGTTTCCTGTGTCTTGATGCCAAAATAGAGGCTACAACCCTGATTATATCGTCGCCTAAATTATTCTCTCACCACAAGTTAAAATTCACGATGCACGAGTTTTGAAGCCAAAAGCGATCGCCATTTTCTGAGATGTTGACAAAATCGACATTATGTGCATAGGATGCAATTTTCCGCAGTGAGGGAATTTAAAGGATGTTAGCGAGTGCGATACTAATCCTAGTGATGGGTTTTTTTGCTGGGGAACTTGCCCGCCGATTAGGTGCGCCGCCTCTAATTGGGATGATTGGGATTGGCATGATCATGGGTAAGGAATTTGGCAACTTAATTAGTCCAGAAGTCCTAGGGGCTGCCGATGATCTGCGACTGGTAGCCGTAATGATCATTTTAATGAAAGCAGGTCTAGGACTCGATCGCTCTAAACTAGCGCAACAAGGAACAGTCGCCCTCCGGCTAGGATTTTTCCCCGCAGCCATAGAAGCCTTAGTAGTAGCGATCGCCTCAATGTTCCTATTCAATTTTGACTTCATGACAGGTCTACTATTAGGCTGCGTAGTCGGCGCAGAGTCACCCGCCGTTATTGTCCCCGGAATGTTGCGCCTAAAAAGCCTAGGCTGGGGTGTGACCAAAGGCATTCCCGACGCGATTTTAACAGGTAGCGCCTTATCAGATGTCCTGCTATTATTAGTATTTAGCCTACTGCTAAACTTCCTGAGTTCAGGAAGTACAGAAGCCATTAACCTAGGGTTCATCAGCCTATCATCCTTACAAATTCTACCATTCCAAGTAATCCTAGAAATCGTCCTAGGATTAGTAGCCGGTTTCCTAGGCGCGCGATTATTAGTATTTGTATTAGTCAAGCAGACCTGGACGCGCAACGTAGTTCAAGACATAATCATCGTCGCCAGTTTAGGACTGTTTCTGGTAATTTTCAGCAACACCTTTCCCTACTACTCCGGCTATCTAGCCGTCATGGCGATGGGATTCTTTTTAATCGAATTTGATGCCCCCCTAGCGCGATTAATCCGCAATGGTTTTGATGTATTGTGGATAGTAGCGGAAATTGTTTTATTTGTAATCATGGGGGCTACCATTCAGTTACAGGTTTTAGGGGATGTTTTATTACCGGGTTTATTATTAATAGTAATTGGTCTGGTAATAGGTAGAGGAATAGGCTGGTATTTATCGACATTAGGGAGTAATTGGAATCGCCAAGAAAAGCTGTTTTTATTGCCGGGAAATATGGCAAAAGCCACCGTACAAGCGGCTATTGGTGCTTTACCTTTGGCGGCGGGAATTGAGGGCGGGGAAATAATTTTAGCGATCGCCGCCTTATCAATTCTAGTAACCGCCCCCTTGGGCGCTTGGTCTACCCAAGTATTTGCGCCGAAACTCTTAGAAAGGGGAGAAGTAGACCCCACCAAAGTAGCCGTTAAAGGTCATCCAGTTTTATTAGCTGCTGTAGACCCGTCACCCCTATCAACTTCCGTATTGCTAAAAGCCGCCGACCTAGCGCGGCGCAGCCATGGTAAAATCATCGTTTTATATGTAGATAATGTCGGAGACGAACCGGGAAGATTACAACTAGAAAAACAAGCGCACCAACTTCTAGCAGATATCCGCTTTGAATTTCTGGTATTATCAGGATTAGTACCGGAAACCATTGTCAAGACCGCCGCCAGTCGCGGGGTGACTGATGTAGTAATTGGTACCAAATCCATGAACGGTAAAAAGGTGATGGTTAACTCAGTCTCTCAAGCCGTTTTAGAGATAAGTACAATTCCGGTAATTACCGTATAAGGAAACCAGAGCAAGTAGAGACAAGGCGGGTGTCTTATCTCTACAATTGGGTAGTGTTAAATCTCAGCGTAAGCACGTTCAATTAAACGTCGCGCCAGAGTTTGAATACCGGTATGAGTGTAGTAGTTAGTGGTCATGTCGAGGAAAGCCGCCACATAATCCAACTTATCGTCAGCGATATCGACAAAACTCTGAAGGTTGCTAACCACCTTAGAAGGTGTCAAATCATGATCGCTGACAAAACCACTCATCCAACCTGTGACGGAATTAAAACTGTCCTGAACAAAATGCAGCTTTCCGTCTGGGTCTCCCCCAGGAATCATGGGATTAATCCGTTTAAAACCCTCACTTTTCTCCAATTCAGAGGGAGTCAAATTCTCAATAATACTCAACCCCTTTTGAATAAAATCGGGACCCAAAGGGATTAACCCATCCAAACAGACCAAAGCCGCCATACGCATGATAGACTCGCCGCCATAGTTAGCGAGAGAGGCGACAAAATCGCCGATACTATCCCCAGGAATGCCATTAATTTGGCAAAAGGCGACCAATTCAGTGACCACCTTTAAAGATAAATCGATCGCCTGTGCTTTATCAGCTTTGGGGGTCAAGTTCCCCAGGAAACCAAGAAAACTGACATTCTGGCTAATTTTATTAGCCAGCGCCGCCGTCCCTAAAGCCGTCCCCGCACTGTCAATAGTTTGATATAGCCAAAGTGCGCGCTGGTAGCCCTGAGATTTATCATTATAAAGCCAGAGGGCGCGTTCACTGATATCCTGAATCAGACCCGGATCATCCTCGCCAGTGATAGTTTTAACGGTATTTTCAAAACCTACCAAATTATCCCACTGACCAGGAACTGCAAAATCTAGCCCCCGCAACACCATTACAGTTATCCCACCAGTAGGGAGTTCATCAACCAATTCAATAATAGACTTACTCACAATTCAGACTCCTTGCTCCCAAAAACTTGACAGATTAACGCAATTGTGCTATACCAGAGAGATTAAAATTTTGTAGCCAGACTTCGCGATCGCTGGGAGTAAAAGACTCAGAACTAGATTGAACCTTAACCTGAAAGCGATCGCCTACCAGTAGCGCCGTAGTGTTTCTACCCTGAGTAACTGCGGGATATCCACCAATTCTCTGGGTAGACTCCTGAAACTTGCGGGCGGCGCTAGGGTTATTAGCCAAATCATTAATCGATAGCAGCGCCAGAGCATCACCACCGCGAGAAAGTTGCGCTTGAGCAAATCCCTCTTTTTCTTGGCGGAAAGTAACACTATAACCATCGGCACTCCTAGGGAAATATCGGTTAAACTGACCCCCAGGGAGAGGTTGAGCATCTGCGACCTGTTGAACCGCCCCGGTAGTACCAGTATCAGGTGTGCTAGTGGTTAGATCTCCGCAGCCGGAAACCAGCACCGATAAACTGAGGACAACCGCGCAGACTAACTTGGGAAAATAGTTAATTTTGATCATGGTTCCCCATTTGTGGAAGGACAGCGAATGGGACATTAGCCAAAAAGCTAATCTGATTTTATGCTATCGGTGAACTACACAGGCATTATCTGGCTTTCCTGACTCAATGATGATTAAGTGAACTTGTATCAAACGAGATATCGAGATTTTCTCATAGCAAGCTAAAATCTACGGTTTAACTTCTATGGTTATTGCAGCATGGTCAATCTCACACCGAATCCAAGTTTTAGTGTCACCCTGCGCTTACAATTGCCCAATAGAGCGGGTAAGCTGGCCAGTGTTGTTCAGGCGATCGCCAATACTGGGGGCAATATGGGTCCGATTGATCTGATCGAACAAACTCTCCATACCACCGTCAGGGAGTTCACCGTTGATGCTTCGAGTACAGAACACGCCGAGGAAATTATCGAATCGGTCAAAAATCTGCCAGATTCAAAGCTGCTGGAAGTTTACGATCGCACTTTTAACCTACATCGCAGCGGCAAAATTAGCATTAATAGCAAAATTCCCCTCAAATCCCAAAGCGACCTAGCCATGGCTTATACTCCCGGTGTGGGTCGCATTTGTCGGGCGATCGCCGATGACCCGGAACAGGTCTACAACCTCACCATTAAACAAAATACCGTGGCTATTGTCACTGATGGTAGCGCCGTTTTGGGTCTGGGTAATTTGGGACCCGGAGGGGCTTTACCTGTCATGGAAGGTAAGGCTATGCTGTTCAAGGAATTTGCCGATATTGATGCGTTTCCCATCTGTCTGGATACTCAAGACCCTGATGCCATTGTGGAAACAGTCAAAAATATCGCCCCGGTGTTTGGTGGCATAAATTTAGAGGATATCGCCGCCCCTCGCTGTTTTGAGATTGAAGCGCGACTCCGAGAAATTCTCGATATTCCCATATTTCACGATGACCAGCATGGTACGGCTATTGTCAGTTTAGCTGCTTTAATCAATGCCCTGAAGTTGGTTAACAAACCCATAGAGGAGGTCAAGATTGTTTTAAATGGGGCCGGGGCTGCGGGAATTGCGATCGCCCGACTTCTCAAAAAAGCCGGGGCTACTCAAATTATGATGTGTGATTCTCGCGGCATTATCTCCAAAGGGCGATCGGACCTCACCCCCCAAAAACAAGAATTTGCTGTCGAGTTATCTGGAACTATTACTAATGCCATGAAAGGGGCTGATGTGTTTATGGGGATCAGTGTTCCCGGTGTGATCACCAGGGAAATGGTTAAATCTATGGCTAGTGATCCCATTGTATTTGCTATGGCTAACCCCATTCCCGAAATTCAGCCAGAATTAATCACTAATGATGTGGCGGTGATTGCTACCGGACGCAGTGATTATGCTAATCAAATTAATAATGTTTTGGCATTTCCTGGCATTTTCCGGGGCGCTTTGGACTGTCGGGCTTCCAGCCTCACTATGAGTATGTATTTGGAAGCGGCGGCGGCGATCGCTGCTTTGGTGACAGCTAATGAGTTGAGTCCTGAGAATATTGTGCCGTCCGTTTTTGATAAGCGTGTGGCGATCGCTGTAGCTGCAGCCGTCTCCCATACTGCGCGCCAAGAAGGAATTGCTCGCCGTTAGGGTTGAACTATTGGGGGAATTTTCCCCCACCCCTACTCACCATTCCCCAAATTGACATAAACAACCGCTCACAGGCTGGCCAACCTGTTTAATTTCATGATCAAAATGTCAACAACTACTCTATTATATTGGGCGGGGAGTTTTTTAGAGGCTCCACCTCTATGAGAAGGGGCGCAGATTTTAGCTCAATTATAATGTTGACAGGAGAAACTCAATCAATGGAGCAAAGAGGTGTAACAGTCTGGTTTACAGGCTTGAGTGGCGCGGGGAAAACCACCATTAGCCAAGCTGTAGCCGAAAAGCTGAAATCTCAGGGATACAAATTAGAAATTTTAGATGGGGATATAGTCCGCACTAACTTAACTAAAGGCTTAGGGTTTAGCAAAGAAGACCGCGATGAGAATATTCGCCGCATTGGCTTTGTTTCTCATTTATTAACTCGCAACGGTGTGATTGTATTTGTTTCCGCAATTTCTCCCTATCGAGAAATTCGTGAGGAAGTCCGTCAACGGATTGGTGATTTTGTCGAAGTCTTTGTTAATGCACCCTTAAATGTTTGTGAAGAAAGGGATGTGAAAGGACTGTATCAACGGGCTAGGGCTGGCGAAATTAAAGGCTTTACTGGTATTGATGACCCCTACGAACCTCCCCTAAATCCTGAGATTGAATGTCGCACCGACCTCGAAGAACTTTCGGAAAGTGTTGATAAGGTGATTCAAAGTTTACAAAAATTGGGTTATTTAGGAGCTTGAATAAATCACGATTATCAGGTAGGTAACAGAGACTAATCCGGCGCTGAGGGGAATTGATTAACTCTCCCCTAGCCGGAATCCTGATAGCTAACTTCTGGCTGCTGCTTTCCAATTAATCAGATAATTATCAATATATTAATAGTCAATTTGTGTCTATGAATGACTTATATATTTCTTGGTCGGAATATTACCAAAAAATCGAAGTTTTAGCAGCTAAAATATATCAATCTCAGTGGGAGTTTAATCAGATTATTTGTCTGGCTAGGGGAGGGCTACGAATTGGGGATATACTCTCCCGTATTTATGATGTACCCCTAGGGATTTTGGCGGCTTCTTCCTATGGGGGACCCGGTGGAAAAATTCGAGGAGAAATTCAGATCGCCCATCATCTTAGCATGACTACAGAAAATTTGGGCGATCGCATTTTGTTAGTAGATGATTTAGCTGATTCTGGGATTAGTCTTGAACGTTCAATTATTTGGTTAACAGAACACTACCCTGATGAAATTAAAAAAATTCGTACAGGAGTCATCTGGTATAAAAGTTCTTCTGGCTTTGTCCCCGATTATTATGTGGATTTTCTGAGTAATAATCCCTGGATTCATCAACCCTTTGAATATTACGAACAACTCCAGCCAGCGGATTTAGTCCACAAGGTGAATGGACTAGATTCTTAAACAAAATTAACGTTTAACGCCAAGGTATCAGATATTTGATACTCTATTAAGTTGTTAAACTGTACACTAAAGCAAACCACAGTTGAAAGCTAATGTCAGAGATTGAATCGAATCTCCAGATCTTGATGCGAACTTTGAGACGGAGACTGCATTTATCCCAAGAAGGGTTAGCCCAAAAGCTTGGGGTGTCTCGTGGTAGTGTCAATCGTTGGGAAAATGGTCGGGGTGAACCCTCTCAAGCCATTCTTAATAGTATTAAGCATCTATGGGAATCGGTATTTGATGAGGATGAATCCGAAGCCAGAACCTCTTACCTCAATAGTGTCCCCAAATTCCGACAGTCTGATGTGATGCGGATTTTAGGAGTATCTCACCAACGGGTTAGAACTTTGCGTATTCGCCAGACCTTAAAATTTTATTGGGATGAAGAAATGAATACTTGGGTAACATCAGACATCGAAATCAAACGTTATCTACGTCGCAAGGGAAAACGATTAAGATACAAGGGAATGTAGTAAGTCAAGCCCGATGTTTCCATGTTTGTAGTCCCAGACCATACGCCCAGAAACCTATCCCCGGGGCGGTGGGTTTTGGTCTGTTTACAGATACCTAAAGGGCTACAAGAAGCGATCGCCTCCTAGGGTAATGCCACTAGGATTGATTATAGCCTCAAATTCCGATAGTTCATCAACTCATAAGTATGCCTCAAAAAAGCTGGAAATTACTATTTATCTCCACCCCGGTCGGTCCCCTAGGTTCAGGATTAGGGGGGGGAGTCGAATTAACATTGTTGAATATGGCAAAAGCCTTAAACAGCCGAGGTCATGATATAACCGTTGTTGCGCCTTCTGGGTCAGTGTTAGAGTCCCTATCAGTTATAGAAATTTCGGGGAAACTACAACCGATCGCCCAAAATCAAGACCGAGATTCTCTGATTACCATACCGGAAAATTCTGTGTTAGGAAATATGTGGGAATATGGGCGACAGGTACAGACAAACTATCATGCAATTGTCAATTTTGCCTTTGATTGGCTACCATTTTATCTGACTCCTTTTTTCCCGACTCCGATCGCTCACTGGGTGAGTATGGGTTCCCTAATTTCCGCTTTAGATCAGATAGTTGTTGAGGTGATGAAACAGTTTCCGGGGACTGTCGGATTTTATAGCCATACCCAAGCCGCCACCTTTGGTTCAGACCTAGGCTATGCTTGTTTAGGAAGTGGCTTAGAAATGGATCGCTATCAGTTTTGTGATCAACCCCATCAACAACTAGCTTGGATGGGTCGTATTTCCCCAGAAAAAGGCTTAGAGGATGCGATCGCGGCGGCGGATCAAACAGGTATCCCACTGGCAATTTTTGGCAAAATTCAGGATGAGCAATATTGGCAAAATATCCTGAATACTTATCCGAATGCGCCCCTAAATTATCGGGGATTTTTGAATACAGATGAACTACAACAGGGTCTGCGTGAATGTCGAGGTTTATTAATGACTCATCGCTGGGTAGAAGCCTTTGGAAATGTCGCTATTGAAGCCTTAGCCTGTGGGGTTCCGGTGATTAGTTATCGACGGGGTGGACCCGCCGAAATTGTCCGAGATGGTGAAACGGGTTGGCTAGTCGAACCCGACAGCGTAACGGGTTTGGTCGATGCGATCGCCAAATTAGAGCAAATTGACCGCCGCCAATGTCGCGCTTTAGCCGAAAAGGAATATTCCTTAGCAGCTTTAGGCGATCGCTTAGAAAAATGGTTATCCGATGTGATCGCGCTTAAAAATTGAACTGAGGATGTATCCTAGGATTCAGTTTTTCCTGGACAGGTTTTCCCCCTTGTAAATGTTGGGTGGCGATCGCCTGAACATCCTCCGGTTGAACTCGATAGTACCAAGTCTCATCGGGAATTACCCGCACCGTCGGACCTATATTACACTGTCCTAGACAGCCACTAGCCTCCACCTTCACATTAGGGATATCTGCATCCTCAAAGGCTTTCAGAGTCCCCTCGGAACCATTCCGCAAGCAGGACTGATGCTGACAAACCAGGACACACCGAGATTGATCTGAAGTGGTTTGTGGTTGGGGTGGCTGGGTTTCTGGCATTTGGGAGGTTTTGCTAAAAATTTCCATACCCCCATTATGTACAAAACGCGATCGCAAAAGCCAGGGGATTACTGCTGAGAAGGTCTAACCTCCAAAACCCCCCTATCCGTAAATACCACCTCAAATACCACTGTTTTACCCGAAGTTTCCGCCGCCATAGCGTCAGATTCCACTAGAGTAGGTAGAGGAGTATTATCAACGTTTTCCGAAGCCTCAGAAGACTTAGGTTCAAATTCCGCGATCGCCCCCGTGGGAGTCACTGTCACCATGTAACTAACCGACGTAGGAACCGGGGTTCCTTTCACAGTCCAAGCCCGGTCAATTTTATCGTAAATAATATTATTCAATTCTTCAATATTGACCGTCTCAGGAACTGCCGCTACCTCGTTTCCTGTCGTCATCTCAGCCGTCGGAGTTGGGTCAGGAGTCAGAGCGGCTTCAGTTTCTGGGGACTCCGATACTTCTGTAGTTTCCGGTGTAGTTTCTGGAGTCGCAGTAGTAAGGTCCTCCGTAGTTTCTGGGGTCTGGGGTTCAGAAGCGATCGCATCAGGAGTTTCTGTTGTCTCCGTCGTCGTTGTCTCCTCTACCGTTGCGGGAGTCGTCGTCGCCGTTTCTGGTTCATCAGTAGTTGTCGCTGCTGTTGTTTCCTCTGGAGTCGTAGTCTCTGCTGTTTCTTCCACCACAGAGGTGGCGGGAGTAGTCACCACTTCCATAGTCACCTCTTCCGTAGCCACAGTTTCTTCTTCTGACTGACTTCCCGTTGTCGTAGCCGGGTCAGGACTAACCATCAGCGACCCCACCACCGCCATCATCACCACCGCAATTAGGGCTACAATAGACCCAGTTTTCACTGCCGGGGGTAGTTCCGAGGTAGTTGTCGAGTTATTGACATTTTGCTGAGGGATAAGTGGTTCATTTTCCGGGGTTTCCGGGGAATTATCTTTATGGGAATACATATTCAGACACCTCTGATGATATCAATGTAAATTCGCGCTATATTGTAGATGCTTTCCGTAGTCTTGCCAACCTCTGGCTGTCTTGCTTCAAATTAAACCAGGATTTTTAATACTTAAAAATATGGGTATTTTTGAAAGTAAGTGTGAGGCGATCGCCTCCATTTTATTAAAAAAGCGATCGCCAGCAACACCAAACCCCAAAACACAGATTAATTCTATAGTATCCCAGTCATCCTTAAAGTAACCGATTATACCAAAACCTAGCGTAGATTGAGAATTGCAGATGCCGCCGCCAGGCTTTCCTCATACAAAACATCTCGGCCCCAGCGTTGTAGCTGTTGCGCCATCAGATATTCTGCTTTTTGGTCTGTCACCGAAGTCACTTGTTCAGTCTGACACGACTGGGCGCTACCCCCCGCCTCCATACGCATACAGCCAGTAGTTTCCGAACAGAGAATAGTGCAGCAATTAGCCTTGGGATTAGTAGAAGTCAGGCGCAGACCCACCAAATCCCCCGGAATTTCCCCAGTATCTGCCATAGGAATAGCAGCCAGTTCCCCAATAATCTCCTGATTATCAGGACCACGGAACTTAACGTGCTTCAGGTCATAGTCTCCCCCCGACTCAGTAAACTCCACAGGTTCCCACTGCAAACGACTAGCAAACCAACCGAGGAACATCAAAGCCTGAGCCGCGTTACCCTTTTCATAGTCGAGAGTTATCTGGTCAATATCCCCAAGAGACATCCGACGTTCTGGGGGGTCAAAAGTAGCCGCCGCCAACTCCTGCCAAGGCGAGAGACGATGCCAATTCAAATCAGCAATGTAGGTTTCTTGGTCAACCAGTTCCTGCATTTTGAGTAATTCCGATTCAGGGTCGCTGAAATAACAGGAATCGACAATCACACAATTACTGCAACAGGACAAATGCTTAAACAATTCTTGTTCCGGGTTAGGGGTAGCCTTCCACCAGACAAACTTAGGCAAATCGGGAATTAATAACGATGTTACCAGATGACTAACCCTTTCCAAAGCCGCCTTAGTACCTCGGAGGGTGACATATTCACAACAGATCAAACCCTCTTCCTTGTTGTTTTGTAGGGGACAATAGGCAGAAACCTGGGCCGTAACTCCCGTATCTTCTCCCAAAGTCGGACAGAGGGTGATAATCCGACAGGGATTTTGGTTAGCAATAGTTTCGCTGATGCTAAATCCACGAGCATCAATATTTCTAATCACCCGCTGTGCTGGGGAAAGTTTAGCAAACTCAGTGCGTAGGTGTTCCAGGGTATCCGAATCTACCCGACCCGTAATCGGCAATTGATAAGCCTTTTGAGCATCACGAATAGCATCACGGGTCTCCGTACCATGAATACCATCGATCGCCCCTTTATAAAAGCCGAGACCCCCCAGGAGTTGCTGAAACTCCTCCGGTTCATAGATCACCATGCTAAAAGTAGCCGCCCTAGTAGCGATCGCCGCCGTTTTACCCTGACCGAAACTTTGACTAAGCCAGATGCTATTAAGTTCTGCCTCAATTTCACTCAGAGAAATATCCTTTGGTTTCTGGAGTGCAACAAGTGGTGTATTCATATTTAACTCAGTAGCTTATTGATTGAACGCGAACAAAAGTTATAGACAGACCCAAATATCAAAGCCTACGCCAACGGCGACCATCCCGGTTAAGCAATAGTTCCGCCTCCACAGGTTCCCAGGTTCCCGCCTCATAGAAAGGGATACTATCTGGCTTCGCCGGAGCATCCCAGGCTTCCAATACCGGAGTTAGAACCCGCCAGGACGCTTCCACCTCATCCCCTCGCGTAAATAGAGTTTGGTCTCCCAGCATACAGTCAATCAATAACCTAGCATAAGCATCAGTGCTAGGCTTACCAAAAGCCGTATCATAGCGGAAATCCATATCCACCGAGCGAGTTCTGAGGGAATTTCCCGGAGTTTTCACCTCAAACCGCATCGAAATCCCTTCATTCGGCTGAATTCGCAGCGCCAACACATTAGGATTAGCCTGTTTAGCAGCAGATTGGAACATTAAAAAAGGCACTTCCTTAAACTGAATAGCGATTTCCGTAACCTTCTTAGGCATTCGCTTACCAGTACGCAGGTAAAAAGGTACACCCTTCCAGCGCCAATTATCAACACTAAGTTTCAAAGCCGCATAGGTAGGCGTAGTAGACTCTGGTGATGCGCCATCTTCGTCACGATAGCCCGGAACCTGCTGACCATTCATCCATCCCTTGATATATTGTCCTCGGACTGCTGCTGCTTCTAGGTTATTAAAATCTGCCAGACGGGTAGCTTGTACCACCTTAACCTTTTCCGTGCGGATACTATCAGCATCCAAAGAGTTAGGGGGTTCCATAGCCGTGAGCGAGAACAACTGCATCAAATGGTTTTGTACCATATCCCGCAGCGCCCCAGCCGTTTCATAATATCCCGCTCGTCCTTCCAAGCCTACAGTTTCCGCCACCGTTATTTGTACATGATCAACAAACTGACGATTCCACAACGGTTCAAAAATAGCGTTAGCGAACCGAAACACCATCAAATTCTGTACTGTTTCCTTACCGAGGTAGTGGTCAATACGGTAAACTTGCTCCTCAGTGCAGACATTACGCACCACCCGGTTAAGGACTTGCGCCGAACCCAGGTCACGACCAAAAGGCTTTTCAATAACTAGGCGTTGCTTTTTGGGGTCTTCCAACATTCCGGCTTGTCCCAGTTGTTGAGCTGCTTCTCCAAAAAATCTAGGAGCCACCGATAGATAAAATACCCTATTTCCACGGGTTAGGCGTTTCGAGTCTAATTCAGCCAAAAGGGATTTTAGCTTTTGGTAGCTTTCCGGTTCGTCCATATTACCGGAACAGTAGTATAAGCCTTGGGCGAAGTTATGCCATATTTTTTCCGATTGTAGCCCGCCGCCAAATTCTTCAATACCCTGTCGAAGATGCTCACGAAAATAGTCATCAGTCCAGTCTCGGCGTGCTACCCCAACAATGGTTAATTCTGGGGGTAACTTACGTTCGAGGTGCATTTGATAAATGGCGGGAACTAGCTTACGCTGGGTTAAATCGCCGGAAGCCCCGAAAATTACTAAAATTTGGGGTTCGGGAATGCGGTCTTGTTGTAGACCAACGCGGAGGGGATTTTCTGAGAGTGTAACCATCTAGGCTGTCGTGAATAATTAAGTTAACAGAGGTTGCCGGATTTTATTATTGATCTAAGTTTCGGTTTCGCGACGTTTGCGATCGCTTATAAATGACTCCACTAAAGCTACATCCTCTTTACTACCAATAATCAGAGGTGTGCGTTGATGGAGTTTTTCGGGAACCACATTTAAGATATCCTGACTACCCGTACTAGCGCGACCCCCCGCCTGTTCCATTAAAAAGGCCATTGGTGCCGACTCATATAATAGGCGCAATTTACCATCAGGGTTTTTCACTGTTCCCGGGTATAGGAATACTCCTCCCTGACAGAGAATGCGGTGAATATCTCCCACCAAAGCCCCACTATAGCGGGCTGTGTAGCCATCATGGCGGTGAACATAACGGATATAGTCTCGGTAGCATTCCTCCCACTGCCAAAAATTACCTTCGTTCACACTGTAGACCGGACCATGTTCGGGAACTTGGATATTTTCCTGAGCCAGGATAAATTCCCCCAGACTGGGGTCTAAAGTAAAGGAATGAACCCCCCTACCAATTGAATAAACCAGGAGTGTGCTAGGACCATATAGGATGTATCCAGCAGCGATTTGTTTATGACCGTCTTGCAATAAGTCTAGGGCTTCTCCTTCTTCGTCGTAACCTTCCTGTTGACGGATCGCGAAGATGGAACCCACATTCATATTAACATCCAGGTTTGAGGAACCATCTAGGGGGTCATAAAGCAGAGTATAGCGTCCGATGGGGCAGTTTTCTGGGATGTAGTACGGTTTATCCATTTCTTCCGAAGCTAGGCGACACACTAAGCCGCTTTGTTTGAAGGTCGAGATAAAAACTGCATTGGAGAAAAAATCCATTTGTTTGACTTCTTCCCCCTGGATATTCACTTCTCCCGTAAATCCTAGGGTTCCTTCTACCAACCCCGCCCTTGACAGACGACGGGCGATCAGTTTCCCCGCTAGTCCAATGCGGTTCATCAGGGCGCTAATATCTTGAGCATCAGGACCGAAACTTTCGAGTTGCTGTAAAACGTGCCGCGATAGGGTTGTACAGTCGCGATCTAAGTAGTATCCTCTATCTGAGCCTAGGGGATCTGGCTGGATTTGACCGCTTGCTGTCTGTACCATAAGTTAAATTCTGCTCTATAAAACTTAAACAAAACCGGACATAGCCGGATATTGACGTTTATTTCTGGCTTCGTCCGGGACTGTCGGCAGCACCCCGTCCACAAGTGTAATCGTCTGAACCAGGCGATTTTTCTAAATTTCTACCGGCGTTCAAATCTCTATCAATCTTCAGGCCACAGTTTGGACATTCAAAAGTCCGACGGACTAGGGGCATTTTTTGACGATAACCGCAATTAGAACACAGTTGACTGGATGGATAAAATCTATCGGCAATAATCAACTTTGAACCATAACGTTCTGCCTTGTAACCTAGTTGCCGACGGAACTCATAAAATGAAGCATCAGCGATAGAACCCGCCAAACCATGATTTTTCAGCATACCTGACACATTCAAATCTTCAATGACTACTTGGCTGTGGTTTTTAGCCAAAAAAGTAGTTATTTTATGAATTGTGTCACGGCGAATATTAGCTACTCTTTGATGTAGCTTTTGAACTTTTAAGAGACATTTGGCCCAATTTTTTGAGCCTTTGACTTTGCGACTTAAATGACGTTGTAATCGAGCTAGTTTTTTGGTCGCTGCTTTATAAGCCTTGGGATTAGAGAATTGGGTCCCATCGGAGCAAGTCGCCAAATTGTTAATTCCTAGGTCAACCCCGATTCTCTCTCGGAATTTCGGTGTAATTTCTGGTGTGGTTTCTACAAAAAAGCTCATATACCAGTCACCTGCTTGGCGCGTTATAGTGACTTTCTTAACTAGACTGGGTGGTAGAGCCTCAAATGTAGAAACCCAGCCCACAAAAGGCAGCTTATGGCGAGTTCCTGACAACTTGAATGGTTTGCCGCCATTGTCAAGGGTAAAGCTATCATGGTAGCCTTTCTTCTTAAATTTAGGATAACTGCTTATTCCTTTGAAGAATCGCTTAAAGGCATCCCCTAGATTAATGAAGGCATATTGATCAACTTTAGAAGACAATTCAGACATCCAAGGATATTGAGGTTTTACATAATGAGTAAAAACCTTTTTGATGGAGTTGACGTGATAGCTGAGTCCCTCTTCATAAGCTAACATCCATAAGTGTAATCCCCAATTGAACACAAATCGAGCATACCCCGCGTGTTTGGCCATCAAGGTTCGATGACGGTCATTGAGTTTTAGTTTTGTCCGGAAAGCTTTGATTGGCACCATGATTTGATTTTACCATGAAGAATCCGACTTGATGAGTATGTCGTCAAGGAAATTTGGCATGGTCTGGGGTTTGACCGTATACTCATTATTGAGTTGCGAATCTTTTGAGGTATTGTACCTTATTGTCCTAAGATGTCAAGCAAATCTTGGATTAAATTCTGGCTCCCAACAGTTCCCTAAAATAGAAGCCAAGGCTAAAGTATCGATATGGACTCAGCCTGAACTCAACGGAGTTTCCGGTTCAGCCTTTAGGCAAACTTTAAGATCTCGATCGCTTATCCTGAATATTTGGATTAAACTGTTGAAAATTCCCTTATTCATGGTTTGCGGTTGTTTAGATGAAGTTAAAATTTACCCCGGTTTTGCTGTTGATCATGTTTGTGGTGGCTTTGGCGGTTCCTATGTTTTTGTCTACTGGGGGACTGGTGGTAGCCCAGGAAGTGGCTAATGTTACTTTAGAATTGCAGCCTACCTGTGGGGTTAGACCTACTACTAATGTGGCTGTGGCTTCTACCCAGGTGGGTCCCCCTATTGAACAACCAGCACCTTTGACGCGGTTTCGTCGTCCCTTAACTGCTCAAAGTTCCTCTGGCCATACTCCTCAAGAATATCAGGCGATCGCCAATCAGACTAACTACGGCCAACGGTTTGTCTATGATATTAATGGTCAACTGAACAATAATCAGCCAATTATTGTCCTCCACGAAACTGTTACCACCAGTCAAAATGCCATTAATTTTTTCCGTACCCGCCACACTTCCGAAGATAATCAGGCCAGTTACCATACCTTAATTACCCTCAATGGAGATATTGTTTATATTGTCCCTCCCGATTTAAGGGCTTTTGGTGCCGGAAATTCTGTGTTTGTTGGTAGTCGCGGTGAAGAAGCAGTCAGGACTCATCCTAAATATCCCGCTTCTGTCAATAATTTTGCTTATCATGTTTCCCTGGAAACACCACCAGATGGCATGAATAACGGTTCTAGCCACAGTGGATATACCATGGCTCAATATCAGTCTTTGGCTTGGTTAGTTTCGCGGACGGGGGTTCCTAATGACCGCATTACTACCCATCAAGCTGTTGATAGATCTGGTCATAGATCTGACCCCAGAAGTTTTAATTCACAGCTTTTTTATCAACTTCTCAATAATTATCCCAGAACCCAGGAAATTATCATTGGTTGTCGGGTTCCGGGTTATCAAGGATAATTGGGGTTTGATTGACTCTCAATAGTTAATGGTTGATTTGGCGGGTTAACTACCCGCTTTTTTTATTTCCTGATCTGTGGTTATTGTTGTTGGACTGAATAACCTTGGTCGCGCAACATTTGGACGATACCATCTTCTCCGACTAAATGACCAGCACCAACTACTACCAAATAGTTTTTATCATCTTGTAAAAAATTCTGTATTTCGGTCATCCATTTGAGGTGGCGATCGCGAAAAAGACGATTTCCCAACTCTGGATAATCTTTAAAGCCAGTAATTATCAAATCTTCTAAAGTCTGTTTATCTCCCGACTTCCAAGCCTGTAGCATTTCTTGAAATGAGTCTTCTAAGGTGTCAATTTCTTGGAGGGTTTGTCTTAGCATCTCATCCTGTTGTTCCCAGGACAGACTATCAAATATCTTGAGTTGATCCCTCATAGTTTCTAAACTCATGATGGTTTTGTCTTGGGCGATCGCTTGCTCAAAAAAGTATCTATCCACACCATAAAGCGGGTCAAAACCCAGATTTTGCAGTTGTAACGACATCAAAGACATCGACACAAACCACGGCTTAAAATTCGTAAATATTTGGATGGGATATTGCAACTTTTCCATGGTTTTTTGAACCAGATGATAAGTTTCATCACTGATTAGATCTAGCAAGGTTTTACCATCTGGCGGCGTAGCTATCTCTAGCATAATCGCTTGGCTTTCCAGACTTTCTAGGTCATTGATATTCAGTTCAAATACCACATTATCAGCCTGATTAAAAGCATCATTCATTACCTGGGGTAAAGGATAATCATCTGCACTCAAAACATGAATAGAACCCAACAAATAAACTTGATTTTGGGGAGTTTCTACAGACCAGAGGAAGTGTTTAGACTCCGCCGCGTGTAAATGTGTCACCTGGGAAACATAAATCACCACCAACGCAGTAATTAGACCCGTGGTTACTAATTTTCCCAAAGTAGTTAAAAACAGGGACTTGATGGATTTTGGCATAATTAACAAATTAATATGATTTCATGGTTATTATAAAGGTTGGTCGGGGTATCTGGTATAATTAGGGTATTTTTATATAGGGAGTGAGACACTCCCTAGGGATTTAGGGACTATTCCTCATAAGCCGCCTCGGTAACTTTCCCACGAAAGACAAAATATTGATAAATATTGTAAAACAACATGACCGGAATTAAAGCGCCGACAAAAATAATCATAACCACCATTGAACTGGGGTCAGCCGCAGCTTGATAAATGGTAATTGTTGGGGGGATAATATAGGGAAAAACGACCATTGCTAATCCCAAAAAAGTGAGGACAAAAATTAAAATTGTCCAGATAAATGGGGTTCTTTCTTCCTGACGGGTGATACTTCTTAGTAATAAGCCAATTAGCACTATTCCCAAAATCGGAATTAGTGAAAAGATATAAACTAGGGGTTGAGAAAATAAGCGATCGCGTGCTGATTCATAAAAAATCGGCGTTACCACAGTGATTAAAATCGCGCCAATTAAAGTAGTAATAGCCGCCAGTTTAGCCGTTTTATAGTGAGTTTTTTGTAACTCACCTTCAGTCTTCCAAATTAGATAGGTAGACCCAATCAAAACATATCCTTGAATCAAAGTTAATGCTACTACTATAGTCGGGAAACGTAACCAATCCCAAGTGGTGCCAATAAAATGACCGTTAGCATCAACCTTAATCCCTTCCAGAACCCCACCGAGGGCGAAACCTTGACCCAAAGCCGCCAAAAAACTACCCGCCCCAAAAGCAAAATTCCAGAATAACTTATTAGTCGCTTGTTCGCGAAATTCAAAGGCTACCGCCCTAAAAATTAAGCCAAAAATCATCACGAAAATCGGCACATATAGGGCGCTAAGAATAGTGCTATAAGCCAGAGGAAATGCGCCAAATAGACTACCCCCCATCAACACTAACCAAGTTTCATTAGCATCCCAAATATTACTAAGACTGGTCATCAGGATGCTGCGGCGTTTTTCGCTAGAGGAAGTGAGAGACAAAATTCCCACCCCCAAATCAAAGCCATCTAGCATCACATACAAAAACAGGAATAAAGCCAAAATTCCAAACCAGACTTGAGGGAGTAAATATTGCAAAGTTTCCATTAATTCTTCTCCGGGATGATGACTTGATGATGAGTGGGGCGATGTAGCGATCGCCCCTAATTTTCGGGTAAGATAAAACCAGAGTTAACCTTGAGTTTCTGCTGGTCTTTCGTCCGGGGAAAACTGACCGGGGCTAGTATCAAAAGCCGGGCGAACTCCACCGGGAATAGCCAACTCCAAATTCGGACCACGGCGAATAATTCGACTCCCAAAATAAATCGCCGCCACCAACAGCAAACTATAAACCACAGCAAAAGCCACCAAAGTAGTTAACACATTTTCCGGGGGTAAATTAGAAGCAGCATCAACGGTGCGAATTTCATTATAAACCGTCCAAGGTTGTCGTCCTACACAACGCACAGTCCAGCCAGCCTCAACCGCAATATAACCCAGAGGTGCAGAAATAATCCAACCCCACATTAACCAACCCTGTTGAGTAATATTGTCCGCTGAAAGTTTCCCCCGTAACCACTGAATAACGGTGACCGCCATGAGTCCAGCCAGAAAGAAACCAATAGCAATCATAATCCGAAAAGAGTAGTAAATCAAACCCAATAAACGCGGTCTATCTTCTGGTTTCCACTCTTTTAAACCCAAGACAGGTTCGGATAATTCTTTTTTAAATTCGAGAATATACCCTAAACCATTCGGGATAGTAATTTCCCAATCATTTTTTTGGGTCTGGGGGTTAGGAAAAGCCAACAAACTCCAATCAGCAGACTGTCCAGCGGGGATAGTTTCCCACTGCGCCTCCATAGCGGCTAATTTAGTAGGTTGGTAGTGATAAACTTGTTCGCCACTCAAATGTCCGATATAAAGCTGCATAGGTGCGACAGCGATAGTAGCTGCGATCGCAATTTTCAGAGATTTGGAGAAAAACTGATGATGCCGTTTTTTGAGGATATACCAAGCACTAATCCCACCAATCACAAATAGCGATGTTTCTAATGTTGCGAAGAACATATGCAGAAAGCTATTTAACATGAAGGGATTAAAGATAGCTTGAAAATAGTCAAGCACGATAAATTTACCCTCCACCATTTCCACTCCCGCCGGGGTTTGCAGCCAGGAATTAGCCGACAAAATCCAAAAGGTTGAAAGATTAGCGCCAAAAGCCACAAGAATCGTGGAAACAAAGTGAATAATAGGGTTGACGCGCTCCCAACCAAACACCATAATTCCCAAAAAAGCCGCTTCTAGCATAAACGCCCAGGAAGCCTCGAAGCCAATTACACTGCCAAAAAAGTTACCAATAGCCTCTGATAAAGGAGCCCAATTCGTGCCAAATTGAAACTCCATAGGAATGCCACTAGCGACACCTATTCCGAAGTTAAGGACGTAAAATTTAGACCAAAATCTGGCATGATAATAGTAGTCTGGGTTGCGAGTTTTTAGCCATAGTCCTTCAATAATAACTAGGTAGATACCTAGCCCGGTAGTAAGGACTGGCCACAACATATGAAAGATGGCTGTCAGTGCAAATTGCATTCGGGACAGTGCCACCGTGTTGGATAGAATATCCACGCTTTTCTCTCCGTTTTAACAATGTTATGGGATTATTCCCTACTACTTGAATAGGGGACGACTAGGAATGTCTAGTTGTGAATTATAGCTTGATAATTATGATTGATTATGCTGTCCTTGGCTGTAAGCAAGCCCAATTTGAGACTCTGGGGAATACCAAAAAGGTTGCTAGTCCAGGAAAAATGAGTTTGTTAATTTTTGTTAAGGCGGTGAGACCTAGGCGCTGGCCAATGTGGCTGAAAAACTCGACTGGCTGGGCTTTAGGGGGGCTATAGATTGATTGATTAGCAATTTTCAATAGTTTGGGAAAGGGTAAAATAAAAGAGGGTCGTTTTGGCAACATCTCCCGAAGCGTCCCCCCAAATCATTATTGTTTACCAGGTACTCCTAATGAGTAAAAAAACCGAAGCAGAAGCTATTATTCGCAATCACGTCCTTTGGTCAATGGGAGGTGGATTAATCCCTATCCCCATAGTGGATTTTATGGCAGTTACTGCTATTCAAATGGAAATGCTACAGGAACTTGCTAAACTGTATGGAGTCAACTATTCTGTTAGTACGGGAAAAGCATTTGTTTCGGCATTAACAGGTACAACTATTGCTCGTTTGGGTTCTAGTTTCATTAAGGCAATTCCGGGTATTGGTTCGTTAATTGGTGGGACTTCAATGGCTTTGACTTCTGGGGCTTCTACCTATGCGGTGGGACAGGTTGCTATTAACCATTTTTCTAGTGGTGGGTCTCTGAATAATTTTGCGGAAGAAGAGGTTAAATGGGCTTATGACTCGGCTTTTGAAAAGGGAAAAAACTATGTTTCTGACCTGGAAAAAGACAAGGCTGATGAGGCGGCTAATATCTATCAAACTTTAGAGAAATTGGGTCAATTGAAGCAGCAAGGTGTCTTGAGTGAGGAGGAATTTCAAGCGAAAAAACAAGAACTATTATCTCGGATTTAGGGAATATTGTATCTGGGTTAATTAACTGGCTGGTTAAATAATGACGGTTTCTGAAACCCGGTTTCTGGTCATGTTTCCCCCCTATTTTTCAGCATACGGGAGAAACTGGGTTTCTTAATTATCACGATGCACTACTATGGTCTAAAGATAGTCTAATTTTTACACTGATTTAGGAGTGCTATATAGTATGTTTTATCATATTCCTCAAGCTAAACTTACTACTTCGCCACAGGCGGTTTTAGAAATACTGAAGGAGTCTAAAGGTCTGGATCGCGCGCGCCATGAATGCACTGATTATGATGATTTACTGAAGAGGAATCGTTTGTCTGGTGAGTATTATAGGATTTTTAAAAACCAGACTAATGATATGCTGATGGGTGTGATTAGAAATTATTTGAGGGAAATTCAAGCGGCTGACAATGGGACTATTCCCAATTCTCCAGATGAGATACGGCGCGCAAAATTACAGTTATTTAATACAATTGTTGATGATATATATACCCAAATTAACAGGGTTCTGGATTTACAAAATCCTAATTATCTGGAAAGCCGAAAAGGTAGGGTTGAACAGGACATTAGGAAACTCTCGGGAAATATTAATGATGCGAAAAGATTGTTGGTTGAGTCTCTTTCCAAAAATCTCCAAAATATCAAAAGTTTGGAACAGCAAAAAAATATGATTGAATGCAGTATTCTCAGGCTAGAGATAGAGATAGATGATAGTGAAGGCTTTTATCATCATAACTATCAACTGCAACAATTATATGCAAGAAATCAAGGACGTAAACAAGGACTTAACCAGGAATTGACTAATTTACAACATCAGATAAATGTGATTAAAAAAAATTGCCAAGATTTAGACACACAGACTAATAATAAAATATATACATGGAACGAAAAAAGGCAGGATAAAATTCGGGAAAAACAGCAACTTTCGTTGGAAATTAGCGGGGAAATTCAAGAGGTTAAAAATCAGGTGATGAAGGGATTAAATGAACTACAAGAATTAGTGCAGCAAGAAGGTTCATTGGCTGGGAGAATCCCGAATAATTTACATGGCTTATTAGGGGATATAGGAATAAAATGGGGTGGTTGTTTAAGGGAATATGAGAATAGCAACCACCCTAGATAAAGTTGGGTTTAGTTGAACTTAAAGGCTTAATTTAAGCGCCGATTCCAATCTGTTTCAGCATCTACGATCGCCTGATCAACAGTTTTTCGATTTAACATGGCTGCTTGCAAATTGTTGTAAATAATGCTTTGCAATTCTTTGATGTCTTCTAGGGGGGGAATCAAAACTTGAGCGTTTGTCATCTGTTGGGCGCTAATTTTCCTGGCTTGGTCTTGGGGTGTGGCATCTGCGGGGATGTTTTGAAAGAAGGGATTTTCTAATGCTTCAATACTGGAAGGGATGACGTTTGAGGCTTTGGCAAAGTTTAATTGATTAGCACTATTAGTCACAAATAAGGCAAAATTTATGGCATCTTCTGGGTGGCGAGTATTTTGGGGTATAACTAGGTTCATGACAGCCACGGAGATTTTACCAGTTTCGCCGGTAATAGCGCTAGATGGTGCGGAAACTTTGGCGATATCAGGGGCATTTTCTGCGATCGCCCTAAAGAATTGAGGTCCGGTAGTCAATAGGGCAATTTCCCCAGCTTGATACAATTCGATCGCCCTTCGATGTCCCTGAGTTAAGACTTCTCTGGGTAACAGATCCCGTTGATATAAATCAACCCAATATTGAAAGGCGGCGCGACCTTCGGGAGTATTAAAAGCAGCCCTTCTATTATTATCAACCAACTGGACCCCCATCTGAACTAAGGACTGTAAAACTTGGGCGGAGTCGGTGGGTACAAAGGAAACAAATAGGGCATATTTTCCGGTTCTCTCGCGAATAGTTTGGGCAACTGTAGCGACTTCCTCATAGGTGGTGGGGGGATTTTCCAGACCGGCTTGATTGAGTAAATTCTGATTATAAATGACAATTTGGGTAGTCAAATACCAGGGAATGCCAAAGGTGCGATTCTGACAATTATCACCGTCGCAGGTTTGGATCATATTAGCTTCCCAGATATTGGGTAAATATAGCGATCGCACTTCTTCGGATAGGTGTTCATCCAAATTTAACCAAGCATCGCGACCCGCCAACATGGAGGCAAAATCGGGGTTTAAATTCACCAGGTCGGGCGCAGTTTGGGCGGACACCGCCGCCAAGATTTTACTCTCCATAGCTGACCAAGGTACATCTACCCAGCGAATTTTGACTTCGGGGTGATCATTTTCAAAGTTATCAATTAACTGATTAAAATAGTCATTAAACTGAGGTTGAAGCTGCATTGTCCAAAACTCCACCTGACGGCGATCGCTTTGATCAGCAGTTGGGGAGGCGCAACTAACCCCCCAAGTCAACAGCAAACCCAACAAAGCCCAACCTATAAACCGTTTCCAGGTCTTTGAACCCATATCATTTATATCAAGAATAAATAACCCAGTATACACTATTATTCAGATAACCATCTGCATCCAGCCATAGGGGGAAGGTGTCTGACCCTCCATTTCGGCTAGAGATAACCAGCCCAACTCCCAGAATCGAGATTTTCTGGAAGTTTCAAACATTTAACAGCCCTTTGGCATATACAATGCTAAATGGTAAATTTTAACAAAACCAATGAGGTCTGAAACTCTAAGTTTATGCTAACGCTAGTGATCATAAATACAGTTTGGGTAGTAGCTTCGGTGGTGTGGGTAGAATTAGTCCGAGACACCTACCACGCCCTCGCCCATGTTTGGCAACCCCTGTATCGCCTCCATTCTTGGCATCATCGGGTATTTCGTCCCGACTATAGCATTAAAAGTGAGGAGATTTATCGGAAAGCCCACTGGTATAATGATGTGCCAGAGGCGATGGTTATGTTAGTATTCAGTCTGGGGTTTTGGTTGGGTATCTATGGACTAACAGGAGATCCTCACTGGTTGACGCTGACGGGTTCAGTGTACACCCTCGGCTTTCTACTGCCTGCGATCGCTAGAGGTTCAGGAGTTCCCCACGCGGACACACTCACTGATTTAACCCACCTTCCGGGTCCTTTTTCTCAGCCACCGTCGCGGTTATTGGTGAACCAATCTTATCACTGGCGACACCATTTTGATAACCAAAATGCCTACTTTTGCGGAACTCTCACGGTTTTAGATAAAATTATGGGAACAGGACTTTCTCTAAAAGGTAAAACAGTGGCGGTGACTGGCGCTTCTGGGAGTTTAGGGCGCGCGCTACTTAAACACCTCCACAACTCTGGGGCGAAGGCGATCGCTTTATCATCAACTTCCCAAACTATCACCCTCACCATTGACCAGGAAGAATTACCCCTAAAAACTATCACCTGGCAAGTAGGAGAAGAGGAACAGTTAGCGAATCTGTTAGAAACCGTAGATATCCTGATTATCAATCATGGTATTAATGTACACGGGGAACGAACCCCAGAGGCGATCGGCAAATCCTACGAAATCAATACTTTCTCCAGTTGGCGACTCTTAGAATTGTTTTTAAAAACCGTTCGCACCAACACAGATATCGCCCGCAAGGAGGTCTGGGTCAATACTTCCGAGGCAGAAGTTAGCCCGGCCTTTAGTCCTCTTTATGAACTCAGTAAACGCACTTTAGGGGATTTAGTCACATTACGCCGCCTCGACTCTCCCTGTGTGATTCGCAAGCTGATTTTAGGGCCTTTTAAAAGTAATCTTAACCCCATTGGGGTGATGTCAGCCGACTGGGTAGCGAAGCAAATTATCAAACAAGCCAAGTCCAACGTGAGAACGATTATTGTCACCATTAACCCTATAACATTTGTGGCTATCCCGATTAAAGAGTTTTTGGTTTCTAGCTATTTCAGGTTATTTAGCAAATCTCAGCATACCTAGATCCATTTTATCATCAATCCAATGAGCTATCGTAATCCCGCGCCGACAGTAGATATCATCATCGAACTTATAGATAGGCGATCGCGACCGATTGTATTAATAGACCGAAAAAATCCCCCATTAGGCTGGGCTATTCCCGGAGGATTTGTAGACTACGGCGAGTCAGTAGAAACCGCAGCCACCAGAGAAGCCAAAGAAGAAACGGGGCTAGATGTCACCTTGATTCAACAGTTCCATGTTTACTCAGACCCTAACCGAGACCCTCGCCAACATACCCTAGCTGTGGTATTTATCGCTACAGCGAAGGGAGAACCCCAGGCGGCTGATGATGCCCAAAATTTAGACATCTTTGAGCCTTGGTGCATTCCACAGAATCTATGCTTTGACCACGATCGCATTTTACAAGACTATCTGCAATTTCGCCATTTTGGACTCCGACCCAGGCTAATGTGAGTCAGTAAACACCCAACTACCCCCAACTCGCTTCTTGTCAGAAAAAGAAAGTAAGAGACAGAGGTGGCCAACTAATATGGGGGTAATATCCACTTAATCAGCACTGGAATTGGGTTCTAAGCCCCACTGATACTTGAGAAAGTGCTGATACATATTCTCCCTAACCAACATTTGTTCGTAAAGATTAACCAAAAACTCCTGGGCTTGTTCCCGGCTCATTTGGTTTACCTGCATTCTAAATGAGGACAGGTTGAATTGTTGTTCCAAAGATAAGCTACTAGGTTCCATGATGACGTGAACTCCTTAAAAGTGGGTTTGGGTTAATTTTCTGGGGTGGCCACCCTTGTCCGGGCAATTATTACAAATTATAACAATTATTTGACAAAGTGCCTACCTTAATATACCCAAATCTTTGGATTTACCATAACAGATCTAACCCAAAAATTTGTCATCCACGATACGAGATGACTGGATAGTTGCGAAAAAACTATGGCTGTGGGGGGATAAGTGGCAATAATTAACCGAAACTGAGAGGGTCAACATCAATGGAGAAGCGAACAGAGGGGGGGCATTTTTCCGCCCAAGCAGCCAGAGAGGGAGGCGGGGTAGTCTGACCTGGGAGGAATTTTAATAAAATCTGCCAGCGGTATTGATTAGCAACACGCATAATGGGAGCGGGTGCGGGTCCCAACAGTTCGCAAGTTCCCGGAAGCAGATCAGAACTTAACTCTGAGGCGAGAAGGTGGGCGGTTTGTTCAACCTCGATCGCATTATAACCCCTTAACTGGAGTAAAATCAAGCCACCAGAGGGGGGATAATTAAGCTCTGAGCGGTGTTGTAGCTCGGTTTCGACAAAAGACTGATAAGCATGGTTTCGGACGGCTTCCACGACGGGATGTTCGGGGGTATAGGTTTGGAGAATTACCTGTCCGGGGTCGTTACCACGTCCCGCACGTCCGGCCACCTGTAGCAAAGTCTGAAAAGCACGTTCACTAGCGCGGTAGTCGGACAGGTGCAGAAGTCCATCAGCGGAGACAATACCCACCAGCCCTACAGAGTCTAAGTCTAAACCTTTGGTGAGCATTTGAGTACCAACTAATAAATCAGCCTCCCGGTTAGCAAACTGAGTTAAAAGAATTCTATGGGCATTTTTGGTGCGGGTGGTGTCACTGTCAAAACGGATAAACCGCAATTCTGGAAAAAGGCGGGTTAATTCCTGGGCGACTCGTTGGGTCCCACTGCCAAAATGTTTAAAATAGGGAGAGTCACACTGGGGACAGCGTTGGGGGTAGGATTGGGAATGGTTGCAGTAGTGACAGCGTAAGTATGGGATAGCTTCGGCGTGAATGTGGTGATAGGAGAGAGAAACATCACAACGGGGACATTCCATGACGTAGCCACAACTGCGACAGGAAACAAAGGTGCTATGTCCGCGACGGTGGATGAATAAAATGCCCTGTTGATTATTGTCTCGCAAAGAGGCGATCGCCAATTGTAGACTTCTACTGAAAATGGATCGATTCCCCTGCTTCAATTCCCGACGCATATCAACGACTTCTACCGGCGGCTGGGGGCGAGATAATACCCTTTCAGGTAAAGATAGATAATGAATGGATGGGTTATGATTGTGGCGATGATGCTGCCAAGTTTCCAAGGCGGGAGTGGCTGAACCCAAAATTAAGGGGCAGTTTTCCAGTTCCGCCCGCCACGCTGCCACAGTGCGAGCATGGTAGCATGGCTGCGGCTGGTCCTGTTTAAAGCTGCTGTCATGTTCTTCATCGAGAACAATTATGCCTAAATTGGGTAAAGGGGCAAAAATTGCCGATCGCGTTCCGATTACTACCTGGGGAGTACCTTGGATCATATTACGCCAGGTATCGTAGCGTTCACCTTCTGACAAACCACTATGATAGACAAACACCACCTCACCAAACCTCGCGCGAAAGCGATCGGTTAGTTGGGGAGTTAAGCCGATTTCCGGGACTAGGACTAGGGCTGATTTACCCTGGTCAATAATGGGGGCGATCGCCTGTAAATATACTTCAGTTTTGCCCGAACCTGTCACACCATGCAGCAGCAGTTGATGAAAACCAGATAACCCCAAAATTACGTCTAAGGCTTGTTGTTGGTGTTCCGTCAGAGATAAAGGCTGATCCGCTATTGTCGAAATACCCTGTTCCGTGCGTAGAATTTCGCGATCGCCAATTACTACACATCCCTTTTTCTCCAGAGTTTTGAGTAAGCTAGAACTGGTGTTGCAGGTTTGCAATAAATCAGTTACCCACATTTCCCCACCCCGCCGCCGCAAAATTTCCAGCACTTCCCGCTGACGGGTGGTTATGTCTATAAAGTCTAACTCTACCCAATCTATCACTAGGGTGATTGCTGGTCTGAGTTTAGGGCGCGGTGGTGTCGGCGGTTCGAGATAGCTTTCCACCCAACCCCGTTTGATCAGAGCCTGTAGTCCCCGAGAGCCTCCCTTAATTTGTCGTTGCAAATACTGCCAGGTATAGTCTCCCGTAGCTGACTGGCGCAAAAGTTGTAAAATCCTTTGGGCTTTCGGTTGCAAAAACTCTTCAGCACCGTCTGGAATAGCATTAGTAACTAAACGAATACGTCGCTGGCTACGGCGTAGGAGTCCGGGGGGGAGGGCAGTTCGGATCGCCTTAATTAGGGGGGTTTGATAATACTGGGCGACCTGTTGTAGTAATTGCCAATAATTGGGGGGGAAAAATCCCTTGACAGTGATATCTTCTACGGGACGCACTTTGATAGAGGTAGCCTTACCCGGTTCCCTCAGATTTTCTGGCAGTTCTGATGTTAACCTAATGGCGATCGCCCCTATCTGTTGAGCGCCAAAGGGGACACTGAGAATATCCCCCGGCATAATATCTAAGTGAGGCGGCACTTGGTAGGTATAAAGTTGTTCTATATCTTCCGTGTCTTCCGTCTGGCGGAGCGTGGGTATATCCACTAAAACCTCAACCAGTTGATGGTCACCATTACCGCCCAAATTTTCTGAACCGTAAGATAGACCACCTTCAGCCAGTTTTAGGGGAAGTGGGTCGCTTTTCGGAAATAACCTGCTGGAAACAGAGGGTGATTCGATTGCCCCCCCGTACAATACCACGGAAGATTTATGCATACAACCTACCAAAAAGTTATGAGGTGCTGAGAATATCTGCGATCGCCTGATGTTCTTCTGGGGGATCACCCACAGCCTGTCGAGCATCAGTAATCAGCCAATCCAAAGCCGCCGCCTGAACATCAATCGAAGCTCCCAGCTTATCCACACAGTAGCGACCAAACACCAATTTGTCTACCAGGCGCACCCCACGCCCCAACCGAGAATACTCGAAAATCACGCTATTACTCACATAGGAGTTGCTACATATTGAGCAACTCGGACCTATCATAGTCGGACCGATAATAGTTGCACCATCTTCAATGCGGGTCATACCACCGATATAGACCGGGCCTTCAATATGGACTTTATCCCAATTCACCGCCACATTTAGCCCAGTGTAAATCCCCGGAGCCACTTCTCTACCTGGGATAGGCACATTTTTCACCTCACCCAGTAACACACTGCGAATAGCCCGCCAGTAGTCGGGAACCTTCCCAATATCTACCCACTGAAAATCCATAGTAATCCCATAAAAGGGCGCGCCTATTTCCACCAAATGGGGGAACAGTTGGCTACCAATATCATACTCGCACCCAGACGGGATGTAGTCAAATATCTCTGGCTCAAAGATATAAATCCCCGTGTTAATGCTGGTGCTGAGAGCTTCTTCTACAGATGGTTTCTCCTGAAAAGCCCTAATCCTGTCCATTTCATCCGTAACCACCACCCCATAGCTGGAAACCTCATCTTTCGGTACAGATTTCATCACCACAGTAGCGATCGCACCTTTCTGTTTATGCCATTTTACCGCCTCACTCAGGTCTAAATCAATTAAGGCATCCCCGCACAACACCACAAACGTATCATCAAAAAATGGGTTAAAGTCCTGGATTTTTTTCATTCCTCCAGCAGACCCCAAAGCCTTACCTATCAGTTGACCATCTTCGATACTCCCCTCAAATGAGTAAGAAATCTCTACCCCAAACCGCTGACCATCACGAAAATAGTTCTCAATTTCATCCGCCAAATGGCTCACATTGACCATGATTTCCTTAAAACCATGGCGACGCAGCAAATCTACCAAAAACTCCATTACTGGCTTTTGGAGAATCGGAATTAATGGTTTCGGTATGGTGTAAGTAATAGGGCGAACACGAGTCCCCTTACCAGCAGCCAAAATCATCGCTTTCATATTCACACTCTACCCTCAGCTATTCTTATTCTTTAACACTCCCCGCCTACAAAGGCTAGGCTAGGGATTCTTCGTTGATCAGCCAGCGGGAGCTTAACCCCTGGCTAAATATCTTCCCTGTTTGCTTAATGGTTTTCCGTTCTACTTAGACAATGACCTGATCCACATTTAGTCTCGGTCAGCCCTCTGGTCCCGTTCACGTAAACCTCTTGGGAGCGTGGAAGCCCCGTGTCTTTAGACCGGGGAGGAAACGCGACAGGGGGACTTTAGTCCCCGTCAATCTTTCAAGCATAGGCGTAACCATCCTTCCTGTGAATGGGTTGGCAGTATTTGTGGCTGATGCCTGCCACCCTTCGAGAAGCGGTGGTAATATCAAAACTACCAGACGCACGGCAGAGAACCCGTCCTAGATATGAGCCAATTTTCTTCCCCGCTGTGACCAGTGCCGTCACCATGTCGCCAGTCTGAAAGCCTTTATGAATTTGCCTCCTGGAGCGGTGACGATTCGGGAATCCGTACTTATTCGTCCCGCACATCTGACGGGTTCCATGCCCCTTTGCTAAAATCAGCAACGGTTTTGAAGTCAGAACTTCGAGTGATTCGACTGGTCCAACACAGGCAGCATCAAGCCAGTGAGCTTTAGGTAGGTTGAGCCTCAGTCGATTGAACTTCGTTTGTCCGCCAGTTCCTGTGGTAACTGGGAGTCCTGTTGCTTTCAGAGCCTTGAACAAGGCCCATCGGGTCGAGTTAACGGCAGCCGCATCTTTAAGCGGCGATTTTACCTGCCTGAGAAGACGACTCAGGACATCAGGCTGGCCCGATAAAAAATCCCGAATGTCCCCATTGCCTTTGGCTTGATTGCATGAGTGGCAAGCCATCGTCAGGTTAGAAACCCGGTCAGAGCCACCCTTAGACCGAGGCTGGATATGCTCAACTTCAAGTGGTACATTTTGAGCCCCACAGTAAGCACAGGTTCTGCCCCACTTCTCCAACAGGTATTCCCTGACTTCGTAGCCTTGTAATGCTCCCTGCTGATACTCAACACCTGATATCTCAGGGTTTTCCATCAATTGCAGGTCGAACCGTACTAGCTCTTGAGCAATGCTGCCAACTGGGGCAAGTCTACGAAATCGGTGAACCCAGGTCATTAGAGTATCTACTCGATGCTGCCAGCTGGGAGCTAACCAACCTTCGGGACGAGTCCGATTCAAGAACCGAGCTGGTCGATATCGGGTCTTGCGGTTTCGTCGAGAACGTCGGAGTTGACGACGAGAGAGCAATGCTTCTTTAATCTGCTGTCCTCGGTGCTGCAACTCGGCAGCAAAGATAATATGATTCCCTTGCTTCAAGGCAATTCCAGTGACTTTAGAGCCTGGGTCTAATTTGAGTTCGAGGGGTTCAGGATTAGCGTCAACCTCCTTGTTTAGAATAATGGTGAATGGGTAGCGTCGAAATACCGATGCTTTCCCGGCTTTGAGCAGTGATCGTGCCATCCCTGGCTTGCACGGTGTCAGGGGCTTGCGGTTGGTATCTAAAACGAAAATATGGTTAGACATTGTTGCGTCTGTTCTGATTGCTCGTAACGTTTGCGCTTGCGCTAACGCGCACGCTGCGCGAACGCTAATGTTCAGAGTCGGTACTTTCCAAATCGCACTGTCTTAACCCCTTAGAACTGTTTAACGATTTGGTTCTAGGGCCTGGAACTAGCACGCATTCCAGGGTAGGAACTTTAACTCTTGCTCTGAACGTAGCCAGTTAAGGCTTAAGCTGGTCAGCTACCTGAAAGCGGGGGGCACGAAGCCCCCGTGCTTCAGCCGGGGGTGCTGACAGACACCATTAACCATAACTTAAAGACACTTACTTTCCCCTGGTGTATGAATATTCCACTACAGCTTTTACTAGCCTATCAATATTTCCCGATTTTACCCAAAACAGATTGACCCCCTACCTTCCCGGTTCCCTTTCCTGAGTTCTTATGCACCAAACCTAGTTTGTGCCAATATATATCACCAAGGACAGTAGCCCTGTACGGGCGGGTTTACCAATTATCTCGTCCATATAGCCAATAATCGGGAATTTTAATTTTTGCCCAGATAATATTTGGGGGGACGATAGAATCAGGGCGATCGCGTCTTTTTTTGCGTATAGACACAATAACCCCTTGGGTGCGATTTCTTCAATGATACCATAAGCCCTATAATATCGTCAACTTTTTGGCAGATATTTTGGCGAAAATTGCCACAATTGTTAACAGTCTTTGAAAAATCCCATCAATTAATCTGATTAACTCTCCTGCAAAGAAGTTCCGGTAGTGTTTGCTAAAGTTAGGGCATAATGAGCGATCGCCAAACTCAAGCGAGCTTGTTCTACGGGTGAGAGTTCATGCCATTGTTGGGAACCCACTTTTGTCAATATTGATTCTAGGGCGCGATTGTCATTTCCGCGCATAGCATTAACCATAGGACGAGCGAGAACCTGCAAATCTTCCGGGTCCCACTCAGGTAAAATTTGACTAACGCAAAATACAAGCTGTTCACCAAGACTCTGGAAAGTCTTATCCTGAGCAACTGCTTTAGATATTCCCCTAAGTATATTTTCAGGAATGCGAGATAGGAGACTTACCTCGCCATTAAGTGTTAATTTATCAACTAATAATTGATACAGAGAAATCCGCGGCCACCGATTTTCTATATGTTCAAAGAAGACTTGGGATCTTTGAGTTATATCATCGTCACTGAAACAGTCTGACAGAGACAAGTTTAGATCTGCCTCCTCAAAATAGCCATAAGATTCTGTTTGTTCATGGCTCCAGGGATAGGCAGAATTTTCCGAGTCATCTAACAGTAGTGACCAGAAATCCAATGCGGTCTCATCATTGTGGCAATTAAGTTTAGTCATTGAGTAACATCCTTTGTTGACAACATAATCCAAGGTTCGGGATAGCCGGATAATGGATAATTGTTCGGGATGGTATCCCGCACCCATAGCTACAAAACTGAGAGCAGCAATTCCGCAAGTTCTCTGAGGATAAGGATAGAGTGTTACGGGCTATCAATCAAAAATTCCCAAATGCGACCCTGGGAACTGCCAAATTTTAACTTAGTTCCCGATGAAAGTTGTACCTCTTGATGATGAATGCGGTGCCACTGCTGCTTCTGTTCCTCCCAAACTAGAGTACCGTAGCGAGAGAAATCTCGCAGAAAGTAGGTCGGCGGATTGGTGGGGGACCCGTTACCATTGCGACAGAAAATCTCGGCGTGTTGATTAGAAATCCATGATTCATGCCAAACAATATCATTTTGTTCCGATCGCCCTATCTGAACCCGTCCGGCTTCTATTAGCCAGCTTTTTGATGTGACTTCCTCAGTTGTTTGCTGGAGTTTCAGATAGGCGCGGGGGAGACAATATCCTAGCGCCGTGGGTGAGTTGGCGGGTAGTTGGGTGCGAATAGCGTCCTCGGTGGGGGCTAGGAAGCCATTAAACTCAGGGTGCATATATAATATGGGCAGAGTCCAAGCTGGCTGGTTGAATTTGTAGAGGGTCAGCAACTGTTGTCTGGCGATCGCTACAGCCCGATCAATGGGCATCCTTTCTGATAAGGCTCTAGCAAAGGTTTGAATAAAACTGAGGGCTTCGCTGTCCGTAATGGAGTCCCGCATTCCTAAAACCGCTGGGACTCCATGATGGATTAATACTTTAGCCAAGCTGCTGCTGGGAATGGTGGGAAGAGTGATGTTTTGTAGAGTCGATGATAATTCTATGGCTGGGACTGCACTCCAGCAGGCATTAAATACCGCTAGAGTGATACCACAGCGCACTAGAACTTGAGCTAATTCTGTACCATTAATGGTAGTTTGCTCTTGTAGAAATAGTAAACCACCATCAGGACCCGTCAAGCCATGACCTGCATAGAAGATCACGTTATAGGGTGTCTGACCTAGTTGTTGGGGGGTTTCTAGTTCGGTAATTAGTTGGGCTACACTGGGTTGGATTAGTGTTTTGATGAAACAGGGAAGGCGATCGCTTCTTGATGAGTCAGATCCTGGGTCGGTGGTGTTGGCTAAAACTTCCGCAATTTGTGAGGCTTCCTTTTCTAATTCCAGCCAATGGGAATTTGTGGCTGGTGGGGTTTGACATTGGGGGATGTCGTTATGACCTAAAACTAATAAGATGTTTAGGGCTTGGATTAAGGGGCGATCGCTTAATGGTTGGACATCACAGGTAGTGCGACTAAATAACAGCCTCGGACTTAGGGAGATGGCTGGTTGTCCCGCCTGTGATTGCATAATTTCCCATGGTAGGGGAATTAAATTGGGCGATCGCACATCTAATCGTATTCTCAGCGGACATTTTTGGCCTAGGGCTAGTCCTTGACAACGGTGGAAACTGCTTTGAATTGGTCCCTGAAACAGCCACTGCCATAAATCTATTCCCAATTGTTGCATTAGTCGGCTGCTGTAGCTGGGTTTGGTTTCCAGAGCGGCTGATAATGGTGGTAGACTAAATGGCGGGTCACTCATGGCTGGATCACTCACCGCTAGGGATAAGCTATCTGGGGAAAACATTTCTAACCAGGCTTGCCATAATTGTGAGAGGGATTCTGGCCATATACAGTCATGGTGGACATAATCGCTGGCATTGACAGAATTAAACACCCAGGTGGCGAAGTGGTTGCCTGTGGGTGAGTTCAAACGAGCGATCGCAATACTTAGGGTCGGACTGATACATTTACGCAACATTTATCCGGCTATTGCCTGACAATGCGACGATAGCACTATTACCCGTTAAGGTAACAGAGGCGGTATCCCGCAAAGCTTTTAGAAAGATTCCCAAAGCACCGTTCCAGTCCCTGGGTAGAGTGAACCCACACTCCGGACATCGGAACACTTTTGAGCCACCTAGCTGGGAATGCACATGACCACAGTGAGTACAGGTTTTGCTGGTGTATTCTTCCGTCACATCTACAACTGTGGTTCCAGTTATTTCCCCTTGATGTCTCAGGGTTAGTTTGAATCGATAATGCGCCCATGTCAGCATGGCTCGGGCAGTCTTAGACCTGATTAGACGCTTCACCTGACTGGCCATATCGGAAGTCTCGAAGGTGGGCAAAAAAATTAGGCTGTAGTTGTGAGTCAAGTAGTGAGCAATTTGTTTGTGGGCTTCATCAACTAGATTGCGGATTTTGGTTCTCATTCGTTGAGCCGCTTGCCTCATCCGTCGCCTTCTTGAACGACAGGGTTCCTTGGCGATTCGGCTCATCAAATCATCCAAATGTTGACATAGCCTAGTAATGCGTCCAATATCCCCGGAGCCCAATTCCAGAAACCGAGAGCCATCAAACCCGGTCATAAAAGTTCGGACGCCCGGGTCTAATGCAATTACGCCATTCGCTTCAGTTGGGGTAACGGCAACTGGTTCAGGGAAAATCGCCAACCATCGACCTTTGGTAAACACCAACTGAGTCCCTTGCCCGCAAGTTTTAGGGATGGGTTCGGAAACCATGAAAGTTAATCCTTTCGTTAGTCTTGGATACCAACTCCCTGAAGAGAAATTAGTATTATTGAACTTAATCCCTTGAGAGCTGTCACGACAACTTCTAAACCTGGCATCAGGACTAGCGGTCAAAGCCTGATAGGCATCAAAGATGGCATTTTGCCGAATGTGGCAGGGTGTTTCTTTGACCCATTCGGGTAAGTCACTCTGCATCACTTTATTGCGTAACTTTAACTTGCTTAGTCGTTTACCACTCCTAGATAATGCAATTGCTTGGTTGTAGCAATACCGACAAGCAGCCAGCCATTTACGCCAGACTTGATTTAGCCCTGGGCTGGGGTAAATCCGGATCTTCTTTGACCTGAGTTTTGTATTTACTCCGTCGGTATAATCGGGAACTGAAGCAGTGGAGGATGGCGAGGATGTCCTCAACCATTTCTGGTTCTGGACTGAGACTTGTCTCGTTGAGAACCATGAGTGAGCACCTGTTTTGCTCACAGAGCCATCGAAACAAGTCAAATCCAAACCTTGCCAGTCGGTCTTTATGGGCAACGACAACCATGCGGACATCTCCTGACAAGACTTGTCCCAGTAAGGCCAGCATTTTCTTTCCCTTTCCCTTGAAGTTGAGCCCGCCTCCGATTTCTGAGACGACTTCTGCTTCGGGGTAGAGGTTGGACAGTGCGGCCACCTGTCGGTTGAGGTCGGACTGCTGGGCGCGGCTACTAACTCTGGCATAGATAACGACTTTGCGTTTGTCACTGCCTGATATGGCAGCAGTATATCACTCAACGTTGTATCGTCGTTGCCCAGCGGGGGTTCTGATGGTGTCGATTGAGCCATTTTCGTCCCATCTGCGGAGTGTTCTTTCATGGACTCCAAGGATTTGGGCCGCTTCCTTGGGTTTGACATATCTGGCAATAGGTTTATCCTCAACCCTTCTCGCTTATTATACCGTATTGCCGTAAAATGTTAACCTAATTTGAGATTAAATCATGCTCTCATTCGGCGACATTGAAAATTGGCATTCCAACGAGATCACCCTGAACTTCAGAGTTGGTAGACTTAACAGTTTCGCCGAGTCTCATTTTACCATAAATCTGTCGCGAAATGTGTCGCGATCGCCTAAAATCTTAAAGGATTTCTTGACAACATCTTGGCCATAGCTGCCTCGATTGGGAACTAGGGGACATCCCTCATAGACTGAACATACTAAGAAAACACCCAAATCTAACTAAAAGTCAACGAGAAACAATTTCTCCCATTACAGCCTGGTTGCTACATACAGCCTTTGAGGACCAACCTCAACAGTTTCCGGTGAGAATTTGGCGTTCCACCTGAGAATATTAAAACCTCTAAGATTTTCAAAGGAGTCGATTAATTAATGAAGTCTGATATTGGGCGCGGTCAGAGTTTCCCCCTCGGTGCTACAGTTTATCCTGATGGGGTCAATTTTTGCTTATTTTCCAAAACCTGTGCATCTTTAGAGTTGCTGTTTTTTGATGCCCCAGATGATGCCAAACCTAGCCGTGTTATTAAGTTTGACCCTCAGTATAATAAAACTTTCTACTACTGGCATATTTTTGTCAAGGGCATTAAGGCAGGGCAAATTTATGGATATCGAGCCTATGGAATGTTTGAGCCGGAATTGGGCTATAGATTTGACGCGGATAAGGTACTGCTTGACCCCTATGCTAAAGCTGTGGTTAATACCGAAAATTATAGTCGGGAAGCGGCCTCCAAACGTGGTGATAACTGTGCCAAGGCGATGAAAGCCGTAGTCGTAGACCCCAAAACTTATGATTGGGAAGATGATAAGCCACTGGAAATCCCCTATTCTCAAACAGTAATTTATGAGATGCACGTGGGCGGTTTTACCCGCAATCCTAACTCAGGAATTCCTCCGTCTAAACGAGGAACTTATGCAGCCTTAATTGATAAGATACCTTATCTAAAAGACTTGGGAATCACTGCAGTAGAATTAATGCCTGTTCACCAATTTGATGAACAAGACGCTGTTCCGCCTCGAAAAAATTACTGGGGTTATAGTACAGTTTCCTTTTTTGCTCCCCATAGACAGTATAGTTTTCGGCGCGACCACCTTGGACCAGTTGATGAATTTCGCGATATGGTGAAAGCCTTTCATAAAGCGGGTATTGAGGTAATTTTAGATGTGGTTTATAACCACACCGCCGAGGGAAATGAGAATGGTCCGACTCTCTCATTTAGGGGTATTGACAATTCTATGTATTATATGCTGGAGGAGGAGAATCAGTCGTTTTATAGTAACTATAGTGGCTGCGGAAATACCATTAAAGCCAACCATGAAATCGCGGGACAAATGATTATTGATAGTCTGCGATATTGGGTGTCCGAGATGCACGTGGATGGTTTTAGGTTCGATTTGGCATCGATTTTTTCCCGAAATCGTGATGGTACACCCATGGAAGATGCGCCGATTTTATGGATTATTAAATCTGATCCGGTATTGGCGGGAGCCAAACTAATTGCTGAGGCTTGGGACGCAGGGGGACTGTATGAGGTGGGGTCTTTTGCAGGCGATCGCTTTACCGAATGGAATGGACAATTTCGGGATGATGTTCGCAGTTTTGTCAAAAGTGAACCCAAACAAATCCAACGCCTAGCCTATCGAATTATGGGGAGTCCAGATATTTACCCCAAACCCGATCGCGAACCTCATTGTAGCATTAACTTTATCACCTGTCACGATGGCTTTACCCTCAATGATTTAGTTTCCTATAACCAGAAACATAATCAAGCCAATGGTGAAAATAACCGGGACGGACACAATGATAATCGCAGTTGGAATTGTGGAGTTGAGGGCTTAACTAATGATACCTATATCGAAGCCCTACGCAATCAACAAATGAAAAACTTGTGGACAATTCTGTTGGTCTCCCTAGGAACTCCCATGCTGTTAATGGGTGATGAAGTCCGCCGCACCCAAAACGGAAATAATAACGCCTATTGTCAAGATAACGAGTTAGGTTGGTTTGACTGGAGTGATGTCGGTAAACACCCGGAACTATTGCGATTTGTCAAAAATCTGATCCGATTTACCCAAAGACTGCATATTTTTCGGATTGAAAGCATTTTAGTGATGGACCCCAATAGTAAATTACCTAACATTACATGGCATGGGGTACGCTTAAATAAACCCGATTGGGCAGATTATTCCCGCAGTATTGCCTTTAGTTTACGACATCCCGAAAAACAGGAATATCTTCATATTATGCTCAATTCTTATTGGGAACCCCTCCTGTTTGAGATACCTATTCTCCCAAAAGGTCAACGGTGGTATCGTATTGTGGATACAGCTTTAGCAGTCCCCAATGATTTCTGTACCGAGAAAACAGCCCCCCCAATTCAAGGGAATCACTATCGAGTCCAGGGACGCGGATCAGTTATTCTGATGGCACAGTCCCGGTAGCAATTACCAAAATACTAACTTAACCATCGCGCTATATGTCTGATATCTCTGACCGACAACAACTGTATGAAGGGAAAGCCAAAATCGTCTATACCACTGATGACCCAGAGGTGTTACTGGCTTACTATAAGGATGATGCCACAGCATTTAACGCCCAGAAACGGGGGACGATTAAAGGGAAGGGTGAAATTAATAACACCATGTCTGGTCATCTGTTCAAACTCCTAGAGGCGGCGGGTGTTCCCACTCATTACATTGATACCCCTAGTCCTAATGAAATGCGGATCAAACGGGTGAAGATTGTTCCTGTGGAAGTGATTGTTCGTAATATCGCCGCGGGGAGTCTGTGTAAACAGACGGGAATTCCCCTGGGAACAGTTTTGCAGCCCCCTTTGGTGGAATTTTGCTATAAAAATGACCAGCTAGGTGATCCTCTACTAACTCGCGATCGCCTTTTGGTGATGAATTTGGCAACCCCAGAACAGCTTAAATCTATGGAAGACCTCAGCCGCCAGATTGACCAGATTTTGAGTGACTTTTTCAGTGAATGTGGTATCACTCTGGTAGACTTTAAGCTAGAATTTGGCATTACCTCTGATGGTCAGTTAATATTGGCTGATGAGATTAGCCCTGATACTTGTCGCCTCTGGGACCAAGCCGAAACTGACCCTAACCTCCGGGTGATGGATAAGGATCGCTTCCGTAATGACCTCGGAAATGTCGAGAGTGCTTATCAGCAAGTATTAGCTAGGATTCTCAGTCGTCTGGGTTGAACTGCCGGGTTCTACCAAGCCCCCTTATAGGGACACGGCAGGAACCCGCGAAACCCGGTTTCTCTCAGTCTTCTGGCTTCCTCAAAAGATTGTGCCAAGAAACCGGGTTGTCTCTCCGAATAATTGGGCAAAATACCTGAAAATTTCGGATTGGGTCAGGTGTCTGGGACGGGAAAAGGAATTTTTCCACCTTGAGGTTGTAACATTATCGATGGCTGATTATTTGGTGTGTGGATGTCCAAGAATGTCAATAACATGGGCTTCTGTTCTTTCTGGGTTGCCTGTTTGGCAACTTCAGCAACGTTTGGGCTATCAAATTCTGCTAGTGGTAAAACCCCTCCACTGATTTTCAAGGACTATCAAGGGTCTTTGGCAGTTTCTGATCAGTCTAACGATGCTCATAAGGAGTCAGAAGCGATCGCTATCCCTTCTGTCCAATCGGGGACGACCAGCTCAGACCCGACCCAGTTTCCCCTATTTCAACTCAAAAATAACGACTACCAGAAACTGGCAGATTTTCCTCGGTCCGTAAGTTCCCCATTGGTAGCACTGGAAAACGTCGATGATAGCCTTGTAGCGTCCGACAGCACCGCCAGCGCCAGAACACAGGCACACAAGGAGCCTGCCTCGACCAAGGTGGAAATGGGTCTCGCCTCCTGGTCGGAAAATCCACCCACGCCAGTATATTCGCCTTTTGAACCCTCTCTGGGTAAGCCGGAGTCAAAACAGGCGAATTTTGATGTCATGCCGTCAGCAGACCAAATAGCCATTGCTAACCTTCAGGAAAGGTCAAAGTTTAGGCTCCCTCACTCTCCACAAGACTTGGATAGTTCCACCAAAAGCCATTTATTGACCCCTCAGACACCTTTGGCTGTGTCTCAGGAGCGCGCCGCCGGGGTAAGGCCATCAGAAGACTGGTCTAGGGAGCCTCAATGGGTGGTTAATTTGATGCAGGCGATCGCCTACGAGTGTGAACATTGCAGCCTCGACGGCACTAGGGGCCAGGAAAATCTGGAGTTAGCCCAAAATAATCTACCGCCATCAGTCCCCGGAACAGGCCAGCCGGGAGAACCTGATGTGCTAATTGCTGAAGTTCTCGTATCGGGAACTGATAATGAGCAGTTGGTGGATGTTGTCTATGGGGCGATCGCAGTTCAACCAGGACGCACCGCTACCCGTTCCCAACTCCAACAAGATATTAATGCCATTTTTGCCACCGGTCTATTTAGAAACGTCCGAGCTGTCCCAGAAGATACCCCCCTGGGAGTCAGAGTCACTTTTGATGTCGAACCTAACCCTCCCCTACAGCAGGTTATTATCGAAGGAGATCAGGTTCTCCCCTCCGAGGTCGTTGATGCTAGTTTTGCTAATCAATTCGGTCAAATTATCAACCTCCGACGCATTGAAGAAGCGATCGACGATATCCAAACCTGGTACCAACAAAATGGCTATGTACTCGCCCAGGTAATTGCCGCCCCAGACGTTACCACAGAGGGGGTAGTAACTTTAAGAGTCGCTGAGGGCGTAATTTCCGAGATTATAGTTCGTTTCCTCAATGCTGATGGAGACCCAACCGACCCTGACGGTAATCCCGTTACAGGTCGCACCCGTGACTTTATTATCACCCGTGAAATTCAGTTGCAGCCCGGAGATGTCTTTAACCAAGCAACTATTCAACAGGACTTAGGTAGGGTATTCAGATTAGGCATTTTTGATGATGTCCGACTTCAGCTTGAACCTGCCCCCGAAGACCCCACCAAGGCTAATATGATTGTTAATGTCATTGAACGTAGCACTGGGTCCGTCGCCTTTGGGGGTGGTTTCAGTTCCGCCACCGGTTTGTTTGGAACTCTTAGCTATCGTGAAGCCAACTTGGGGGGAAATAATCACCAATTAGCCGCCGAAGTGCAGGTTGGTGAACAGGTTTTACTCGTCGATTTGAGCTTTACAGACCCTTGGATTGCTGGAGACCCTTACCGCACTTCCTACACTGTTAATGCTTTTCGCCGCCGTGGGATTTCTCTAGTTTTTGAGGAAGGCTCCGAAGATGTTAGACTCCCTAATGAAGACCGCCCTAGGGTAATTCGGACTGGTGGTGGTATTAGTTTTACCCGTCCCTTTGCCGAAAATCCTTTTGTTGACCCCGACTGGGTGGCTTCCTTGGGTTTTCAATATCAACGCGCTCAGGTAACAGATTCTCGTGAGCGTATCACCCCCCGCGATGAGAGAGGTAAACTTCTTTCCGCTAGTGAGTCTGGCGAGGATGATTTATTTACCGTTCAGTTTGGGTTGGCCACCGATCGCCGTAATAATCGCCAAATTCCCACCAGTGGCTATGCTTTTCGCTTCGGAACAGAACAATCGATTCCCATAGGTTCCGGGAATATATTTTTTAATCGCGTCCGAGGTAGTTATAGTTATTATATCCCCGTTGATTTCTTACAGTTGGTTCCAGGCGCACCCCAAGCCTTAGCTTTCAATATTCAAGCTGGCACAATTATGGGCGATTTCCCACCCTATGAAGCCTTCCCCTTGGGGGGTGCTAACACTGTCCGAGGTTGGCGTGAAGGTGCTTTAGCCGCCGCCCGCAGTTTTGTCTTGGGTTCCGTCGAGTATCGCTTCCCAGTCTTTTCTGTTGCTAATTTTTTGATTGGCGGCGCTTTATTTATTGATGGTGCCCATGCTTTGGGTACTCAAAGCAGTGTCCAAGGAAATCCTGGCGGTATTCGTGGTAAACCCGGCAGTGGGATTGGTTTCGGGGGCGGCGTTCGCATTCAGTCTCCTCTCGGTCCAATTCGGATTGATTATGGGATTAATGATGAAGGCGGAAATCAGATCCACTTCGGTATTGGTGAACGCTTCTAAATCTCCAGTCAATTACATCTAGTTGGGTGCATCATAATTCCTAAATAGACACAGCACCCAATAACCCTACGCCGTGTTTTATTAAAGCGAGAAGGGGGGAAATTAATAAACGTTCTCGGTTCTGGATTAGACGAGCGATCGCTTCCCATTGTCCATCTCGGAAAGTAGCGTCAGGGTTATTGAGGGCGGTTTTTAAATAAGACAAGGCTTCTGATTTTAAAGATTCCATGATCAGTTAAACTCAGGCATACTAGAGACCATCATATTCATTGTAATCAAAAATATCTAAGTCAGCCCTCATAGCCTTATGCTATAATGCGGAAGCCTACATCCAGCTATAGTAGTAAGCACAAGTTCCTGTTCACACCCCAGCCGACCGGAGAAACAACGCCTATGACCTCTGACAAACCCCAGGACGCTTTAGCCAGCCTCTCAGAAGGAATTGCGCTTCTGATTGATTTGGCTAAACAGGGAGAAATAGATCCCTGGGATGTGCGGGTGATTGACGTGATTGATCGCTACCTCAGCCAACTGACTCCCGGGGTTGATTCCGTCTCCAATAATCAGTTTGTAGAACTTTCCCAATCTGGTCAAGCCTTTCTTTATGCTTCTATGCTGGTGCTACTCAAGGCGGATAGCCTCATGGATTCTGATGCGGCTGGGGATGATGATGCTATGATTACCGAAGAGTTAGAATTTTTGGGGGAAGATTCAGAAGCTGAGTGGCTGCGTCCTCAGAATTTGGAACGACAGTTACGCCGCCGCGCTGTGGCTAAGGTTCCCCAAAAGCGTAAAGTCACACTCCAAGAGTTGATTGATCAACTACAATTAATGGCGACTACGATCGCCCAACACCAGAGTCGTCCCCGTCCCCGTCGTAATGTTTCTGTTAACAAAAATAAAGCAGCTAAAGCGATCGCTGAATTAGCACACCAAGAAAACTTGGTCGAGATGGCTGGAAAATTAGAGGAACTTCTCTGGGCTGAAGGTGTAGACCCACAAGGCGATTGGTTAGATCTTGAACAATTATTAGTTCTCTGGTCTAATCTGATTGGTAAGCAGAAAACACACACCCCCAACCTGTTAGAATCCACAAATCTACTCCCAGAGTCAGCCGCAAATACTCCGCCTATTTCTAATTCTAAACATGACCGAGTTGGGGTTTTTTGGGCTTTGTTATTATTATCGGCTCAGTCTAAGGTAGAGTTATCCCAGGATGAATTTTATCAGGATATTAAAGTCAGGACTTTAAATATATCCCCCCAGCCTGAATTAAACAACATCCGATAATCAATTAATAATTAATAATTAATAATTAATAATTGTAGGGGCGCGCCTCCCCTAGGACCTCGGCTTTCAAGGAGAATATTAATAAACCTGCCCCACCCCACCCGGTAATTAATTGATAATTAATAATTAATAATTGTAGGGGCGGGTTCCTCTAGGACCTCGGCTTTCAAGGAGAATATTAATAAACCCGCCCCACCCCACCCGGTAATTAATTAATTAATAATTAATAATTAATAATTGTAGGGGCGGGTTCCTCTAGGACCTCGGCTTTCAAGGAGAATATTAATAAACCCGCCCCACCCCACCCGGTAATTAATTAATTAATAATTAATAATTAATAATTGTAGGGGCGGGTTCCTCTAGGACCTCGGCTTTCAAGGAGAATATTAATAAACCCGCCCCACCCCACCCGGTAATTAATTAATAATTAATAATTAATAATTAATAATTGTAGGGGCGCGCCTCCCCTAGGACCTCGGCTTTCAAGGAGAATATTAATAAACCCGCCCCACCCCACCCGGTAATTAATTGATAATTAATAATTAATAATTAATAATTGTAGGGGCGGGTTCCTCTAGGACCTCGCCTCCCAACGATAAGATAAATAAACCCGCTTTCTGGGGAGAGGGGGAAAGGGTAGGGCTACATCAATTATCTGGTTAGTTTACAGTTGTTGATTTAAGGCTCTAAAAACGCCGCGAGTTTGAGGTTATATTGTTGCTCAAACACATCTTTTTTGAGGTCTAAACTCCACAATTCTAAAGCACAATTATCCTGGGGATCAACCGGTTTCAGTATTAATTTGAACTCTTTTTTATCGCGATCGCACTCACAATTAACCTCAGCTACAGCCCCTATTTGACGACGGTCTAAAGCCACCGCTAACCGCATCAAAGGATTAAGACGGTCGATAATGTGACGGTTTTTCTTCGACAAGTTTTGATAATTTTCATGTTTCTTTTTTGGGGCACTTTTTCGGTGATAACGAGCCAAATTAGCAATCATATCAATTTCGGTTTCCGTATAACCCAAAAGTTCCCCATTACGGATTAAATAATAGGAGTGTTTATGGTGTGCAGAATGACTAATATATAGCCCGCAGTTATGCAAAATAGCCGCCGCCCAGAGCAATTCTCGTTCCGCCGATCCATAGTCATGGAGAATGCCATTAGTTTGGTCAAATAGGCTGAGAGAGAAGGCTGCCACCCGTTCACCATGTTCTAAATCTACATTATATTTTTGAGCAATTTTGAGGATGCTACGTTGTCGGATAGAACTTTCATATCGTAGGCGGTCTTCAATCAACCCGTGGGTAAGCATCCAATCAACAATTACCCCTTCCCGCAAACTTCTTTCACAAATAGTCAGAGACTCTATTTCTAATAAACTCATCGCCTCCTGTAAAATTAGAGCCCCAGCCAGGATAATTTCCGCCCGCCGATCATTTATGCCAGGAATTTGCAACCTTTCTTGGTAGGATAACTTCCGCAGACGACTAACGATATTATGTAACTCATTTAAAGTAATTTGGTATCCGGCTAAAGGTGTAGGTTCAGTGCCTAATTTTTCCTTAGCAATCATTACCGCTAAGGTTTCAATCGTACCGGAAGTACCGACTAAATGGGGTACTTTTCCGGGTTGTAGATGAAGACGCAACTCATCAACGGGACGTTCCAACATTCCCCGAATATAGGCTTGTACAAACAGAAATTCTGTGCGAGATATAGGGTCAGTTTTGATATATTCTTGAGTGAGACGGACAGCCCCGACCTTGGTACTACTGAGAAATTTAGGTTCTCCACCATCTCCCAAAATCAACTCTGTCGAACCCCCTCCGATATCAATAATAACGTGGGGTTCGTCGTGAAATTCCATAGCCGAGAGGACACCCAAATAAATTCTCCGGGCTTCTTCAGGACCAGAAATCAGGTTAATTTCGAGATCCAATTCGTCGGATACTCGTTTGATAAAATCCCGACCGTTGGGGGCTTCCCGGACTGCGCTGGTAGCGACAGCAACAACTTGCTCGACGTTAAAGGTTTTGGCTAGTTCCTGAAAGCGTTTGAGGGTGGCGATCGCCCTGTCCATGACTTCCGGCTTGAGTTGTCCTTTTGGTCCACAGTCTCCGAGTCTTACGGTATCTTTCTCTCGGGCAATAATCGTAAATGCGGGTAGACTCTTATCAATTCGCACTATGACCATGTGCAGAGAGTTGGTTCCTAGGTCAATAGAAGCCAAAATATGTTCGCCACTGGGCCTTAATTGCTTCCCTAAATGCGGAACTGATGTAGCCATAACAAATATATATTAAGCGATCTTAAATTCTATCTTAGATCAAAACTTGGCACTTCAATATCCCCTGTAGACAATCTTAGCCACCAGTAGGGGCGAACAGTAGGGGCGAAAAATTTTTCGCCCCAACAAATTGTCCTTTGTCTCCTTCTACCCCTTTCCCAGAGGGAGGGGGAGTTTCATGGTCCATTGTCGATTTGGGTTTGAGAATTTTTAAAGGCTTGTTTCATCACCGATTGAATTCGCTTAGGATCGGGTTTTTTTCCACCCATTAAATCCCCGAAATATACACAAGTAGCTTCACCTAAAGCTCCCGTATAAGCGAAAGCCCAAGAAGCGGCGATCGCACTTCCAAAAGCCGGAATAAACTTAATTAATTCCCGACCGACCGCCTGAGCGAGAAATCCACCAGCGATCGCACTAACAATACCCCCAGCTTGGGAGGGGGTAATAGTTTGACCGTAGAGTTTTCCCAGTAACCCCACCATAGACACTTGTAGGGCTGTTAAAACTGGCATAGTCGCAAAAGGTAGGGGAACCGCTGATATCGTAGCTGCCATAATTGAAAAAGCTAAAATATAGCGCCTTCCCACGTCTCGATATAAACTACTTAATTCCTGTCCCGCCTGTCCTTCCAAAAGCTGATCAATAGTCCTAGATTCCGCTTCTGGCAACAATTCTATCAAAGTATCCCTAAAAGTTTCTAACCCATAAAATACCGGGGTGTAGCCATCTTCTTCTAGGGTAAAATCAATGGCAACTAGGCGATTATATAAATTATCAAAATCCTCTTGTATGGCATCAAAACTTCGCTGAAATTCTGGAAAATCCGGCGGATAGGCGGGATGATTTGCCGTTCCTGTGGGGTAGACTTCATGGAGACAAGTTACCACCAATAAACAGGGTAAATCCGGGTATTTCTGGCGTAACTTTGCCGCAATAGTTCGCAGGGTATCTGTAGCGAAATCATTAATTTTCACCGTCAAAATTAGCACCCGTGCGCCGCGAGTTTCCTGCTGTAAATTCTCCACCAATTCCGCTACCAACTCATCCGTATCCTGATTAATATCCCCCAGTCCGACCGTATCCGTAAAAATCAGCAAAGGTAGATCCCCGGAAGGGTAAGCATATCGTTGAGTGTTTTGGGTGTGGGGCTTAAATCCCTGGCCGACAATTTCCGCCGAAACTCCTGTTAATCCCCGAACAATGGAACTTTTACCCGCTTGAGGTTTCCCAATTAGCAGCGCTTCTGTAGTTGGAAGTTCAGCCCGGACGCGCTCTAAAATCTCAGCAACTTCGCTCTCACTAACATTAAATAATCCCCCAATTTTATCAGTTATTTTCCCTAGAGTCAAGACTTTTTTCAATCCTTCGCCAAGAGATTCCCATGGCGCTTTATTGGGCTGTTTTTGATGATTCTGGGAAGACTGAGAAGGTTCTGGGGGTAAATTGCTATCAGTATCAGATGGTTCAGACATAATTAAAGGTGTGTTAAGCAATACTTCCGCGTTTGCGTGCTTCTTTGTAGGAGATACCGACGTTAGGGAGTCCGGCGCGAATCATTTGGTCTTCCAGCATAGCAAAAAACCGAGTCCGATCGCCTCCTCTCACCACCGCTTGATTGTGGGCTTCCGCTAAAGCCACCGGGTAACCATAGCCTTTATAAACTTGGGCTAACATAATTGATAAAGCTAACTCAAATTGTTCCGTATTTTCAGCTACCCAAGCCGGACATTCAATTCTAGCGATTTCCGTGCCAACATTCACATAACAGAAGTAGATGGAATCAAAATCATAATAATCCAAAATACGCGATCGCGATCGCCAGAGGGGGCTGCGTTGTCCTGGTTTCAGATAATTAGACCATAGCACCGTATCTCGCAGAGGTTCAGAAATTTGACAGGGGGCTTGTTTAATCTTGCCTTTTTTGTCCACTTGACCGAAATCTGGGCAATTTCGCGCACAATCAGGTTCATTATACGGACACCCTTGCAATCTCAGAAACGAAATAGTTTCGCTACTGCGAGAGGCGCTGACATAACCCATCATCGGAATACCAGACACTTTAATCATATCCCAGGCTTCTAAAATCGGTTCGATAATGCGATCGCGCGCTTCTGTTGGCAATGTTTCCAAAAACCAGTAAACTAGGGAACCATCTACTAAGGCGAGGGCCGGGTTAAGGTTGTCCCCTTGAATTGTAGCAATCTCCCGGGCTGTTTCCGCGAGGGCGATCGCTTCCGAAATGCTGCGTTGGTAGCCCATCCATTCCTCTGTGCGAATACCCCACTGGCGCGAAATATATAGGTCTTCGGGACGATAAAAAATTTCGGGAACACTATCAAGGATCGGGTGGCGACTTTGACCGTAATAGAGGACAACCCTACCGATGTTGATTAGGTAACAATAGGCGATTTCGTGGGCGTTAGGGGCGATTTGGGACCCGTCTGTGGCAAAAACTGTATGGGCGGCGGGTGGTGCTTGAATCGTGAAACAGCTATCTAATTGGTCTATGGGGATGGCGGGATGAAAGGGAATCCGATCTACCCAGTAATTCAGGCTTTCTATCAATTCTTCTTGATGCTTTTGGGCCTCTGTCAGCAGGTTTTGTGCTGCTTGTAGGCGATCGCGGGCGGCTTGGGCTTCACGGGTCAAGTGTTTACTCATCCCTTGCATTTGGCGGGCTAGTTGAGTTAGATCAAGCATAGGGAATCCTCTATACCCTAGTATTGGGCGCTAAAGTCACACTTAATTATAAATCTGAGAGTTGAACTTGATGTTGTTACGCTGAAATACTTATCACTGATTGCCAATATAAGTTGTTCGGTACATAATATATTAAGGTCTATGGGCAATTTTAGGATAAAAAATCATCTGGACTAATGCTTGCTTACTTTTATTATTAACAACTAGGAGTTAATTAGATAGTGGATACAGTCGAAAATTTTGCCTTAACATCTGTTGATCTCAGTAATTGCGATCGTGAACCCATCCATATTCCCGGTAAGATTCAATCTCACGGTTGTTTGCTAGTTCTCCAGGAACCAGAACTCATCATTTTACAAGCCAGTTGTAATACTAAACTATTTTTGGGGCGGGAAGTAGAGGCTGTTGTTGGCAAAACTTTAAGCCAAGTATTTACCCCGATCGCATTTCAAAAAATCTCCCTATCTCTGAACTCTCATAATCTCAAATATTCCAACCCAATTTACATCGAATTAAATAATCAAAATCACCCTCAACAATTCACCGCTATTGTCCATCGACATGAACATCTATTAATCCTGGAGTTAGAACCCCATGTTCCCACACAACCCCACCGCGCTTATAGCATCTACGCACAAATTCAGTCCTCCCTTCCTGGTATTGAAAATAAAAACAGTTTCGAGGAATCTGCCCAATTTTTAGCCCAGGAAATTCGCCAATTAACCGAATACGATCGCGTTATGATTTATCGGTTTGAAACTGATGGGAGTGGCATTGTCGTAGCCGAAGATAAAAAACCAGAATTAGAGCCTTTTCTCGGACTCCATTACCCCGCTTCCGACATCCCCAAACAAGCCCGACAACTCTATTATAAAAACTGGGTGAGGATTATTGTTAATGTTAATGATAATCCCGTCGCTATTTACCCTCTTCATAATCCCATTACTCAAAAACATATCGATTTGAGTAATGCCACTCTTAGGAGTGTTTCTCCTATCCATATTGAATATCTGCAAAATATGGGGGTTTCCGCTTCCTTGTGTATTTCTCTCATTAATGACCAAAAACTATGGGGTTTAATTGTTTGTCATCACTACAGCCCTAAATTTGTCTCCTATGAATTGCGACAAGCCTGCGAATTATTAGGGCAATTTATGTCCGTGGAACTGTTCCGTCAATATCAAAAAAATTGGGAAGCCTATCAGATTAAAGTCAAAAAAATTCAGCAACTATTTAGACAAGAACTCTCAGGACATGAATCGGATTTAATTAATCGAATTAGGACAATGATTGATTCTAGTGGTCAACATTTACTAGAATTAGTTAATGCTCAAGGTGTCGTCATTGGCTTACAGGGAGAATTAACTGAGTTTGGAGAAACTCTCCCTAAACCCGATTTAGATGATCTACTCTCCTGGCTGCGTAGCTATTACCCACAGGAAATTTTTTATACCGATCGCCTCGCTGAAATTTACCCACCTGCTCAAAATTACATCAACAAAGCCGCTGGGTTGCTGGCTATTTCCATTTACTTAGATCAAGCCACTTATCAAATAGTTTGGTTTCGTTCAGAAATTATCCAGACTGTTACTTGGGGGGGAAATCCTAAGAAAGCAGTCGTTATTGATGATCATAACCAAATGCGCCTATCTCCTCGCAAATCTTTTGAAGCCTGGAAAGAAACAGTTAGTGGTCATGCTTTGGGTTGGAATGAATTAGAAATTAACGCCGCCATGGAACTCCGCAATACTTTAATGTTGGCGGTTTTGCATTTCTCTCATTTCGCATTAGAAGAAGTCGCTAAACGTGCGGAAATGGCTAATCAAGCTAAAAGTGAGTTTTTGGCTAATATGAGCCATGAAATCCGCACACCCATGAATGCAATTTTGGGTTTTTGTGACTTACTCAAAGGATTGGTTGAAGATGATAAACAACAATCTTATCTCGATGCGATCGCCGCTGGGGGTCGAGCCTTAATTAGTTTGATTGATGATATTTTGGATCTGTCCAAAATTGAGGCGGGAAAACTTGAACTTGAGTATCACCCTATGGATTTGCATATATTACTACAGGAAATCCAGCAAATATTTTTACCCACAGCTATGGCTAAGGGTTTATCACTACAGATTAATTTTGAACCCAATGTTCCTAAAATTATCGAATTTGATGAAGTCCGACTCCGCCAAGTTCTCTTTAATATTGTCGGAAATGCTATCAAATTTACCGAAGATGGTTCCGTTACGATTTCGGTTCGCGCTGAAAGTTTTGAGCATAATTCTCACCTCACTCTCCAAATTGTGGTAGCAGATACTGGTATTGGAATAAATCCAGATCAGTATCAGCAGATTTTTGAAGCCTTTGTACAAAGTGAAGGACAAAGTAACCGTCGCTATGGTGGGACTGGACTCGGTTTGGCTATTACTCGAAGACTCACCCATCTCTTGGGAGGTAAACTAACTCTCGAAAGTCAGTTGAGCTTAGGAAGTGTTTTTACTTGTACCTTTCCTAATGTCAAAATTACACAATCTCATCAATTAAATAATCTACAACCCGCCATTGATTTGTCAGATTTAATCCCCTCTACTATCCTAGTGGTCGATGATGTCGAGTATAACCGCACGCTCATGGCTGGTTATTTCGAGACGACGGATCATCTGCTGCTACAGGCTAAAGATGGATACCAGGCGATCGCTATCGCTGAAACTCATCATCCTGATGTGATTTTGATGGATCTAAAAATGCCTGATTTAGATGGGATTGCGACCAGTAAACTCCTCAAAGAAAAACCCGAAACTGGCAATATTCCCATTGTTATATTAACCGCTTCTGTGGAGGCTAAAGATTTTGAATTAAGCCAAAATTTATGTCAGGGATATCTACGCAAACCTGTGAATCAGGAGCAACTCGCCGCTGTATTATCTGATGTTTTGCCACGAAAAATTGAGATTAAACCGCCTAATATGCCTCAACAATCGGCTGATCAACAGTCAATTGATACGGCTAAATTAGCCTTCAATAAATTGCAGGATTTAAAGCAAATCTTACAGGAAGAAGAAGAAAAATCATGGCAAGAAGTACGCGATCGCATGACTCAAAGACAATTGCGATCGTTTTTGCGACGCTTAAAAAAGTTAGCTAAAAACTATCCCTGGAAGCCTCTCCAAGATTATGTCACCATTCTCGATCAGCAATTTACAGACTTTGATTGGGATAACTTACCAGATACTATCAATAACTTCCCCACATTAAGGCGATCGCTTGAACAACTAGAGTCCCCCTAGTCCCCTCGGTCCTAAGTCATGGTTTGGTAAAGGTTTTGTAAAGAGTTGATGAAACTAGCCTCCAGATAATCTATAGAATCTTTTAATTTTGCCACCTTTCGGGTATATTTGAAATAGGGAATTTATCAAAATATCTCGGTGGTGTTAGGGGCAAAAGATTCTCAGTAAAATTACTGAATTACTCATGTAACTTGGTCTATTAGTTCAAGCCAAAAGCCAGTGATTTTACTTACATACTAACTCGCATTCATCTGGGGGAGGTCTATTATGACCGGTCTGGAACTGATTATTTTTATTTTTGGCCCGTTTATTTCATTTAGTTTGGCTTGTTTACTTGTATCTAACCAACGGGAGTTTGGCACCGAACCGGATACCAACAAATACTAACACTAACATATCATCAAAAATTTTCTTGGTGCAGCCACCTAGCGGACAACCGCCCCAAAGCGGACGGGTTGGGTTAGGGAATTGGGGCAGGTAATCATCTGCCAAAAAGGCGATCGGGGGGCATATATATCTATAGTCTCCGAGCATTGCTCAAAAGTTCCCGGAAACCACCACTAAAATCGGTACTCCCATGAGTGGTAGCTTCCTGGTGTCTAGTGCTGACCACTAGCTAGGTAGGTAGAGACCGACTAGCGCCGACCATCTCCTGGCTGAGGATAGGAGGGAGACTCCTCTGGGGACTTATTATCGACTGCCATAATCTGGCTATCAACAATGGTCGCCATCTCTTGGGTCAATTGTGTATGAAAATCTAGGGAAGCCACGGAGATGGTTTTTGTCTGCGCGGGGGAAGGGGCGACTAAGGCAGCAGCGCCTACAGAAGCGATCGCAGCACTAATAGCCAAGGAAGCCAAAGCATTATATAGCATTTTTAAAAACCCTATCGATATGTGGTAACAGAACTTGCTTAAAATACTTGGGTTAGATTTCCATATCCGGGAAAAAAATAGAATTTTTCCCAAAAATCTCTAGTATAGTTGGATGACAATCAGGATTTTCTGAAGACATGGGGGGACACAGTAAACGGAGTAATTCAGATAAATTCGGCGTAATATTAGCCAGAAGTTACGGTAATCACTCATTCTGGATACGCCAGCAGTATCACCCATGAAAATAATCCCTCAATTGACAAGGGTTAATTGAGGAGACTATCTGATATATTGCGGGTAATAAAGTATATTTACATGGTTGGATGTCTTAGCCTTTCCTGCCGCTACCTCGGTGGGGGGCAGGACTGGATTGACTCTCTGGTATTTGGTTTTCATTGACTTGAACTAGCTCATAAATTGATTCATGGGAAGACTCAGACGGGGTAGCTGTAGTCTCCAATTTGGGTTGATTAGCTAGATTAATGAGTGCCAAGCCAGATAGCAGAATTAAACAGGAAAGACGCATGAGGGAATTGTCCTTATGAAAGTTTCCACTATCTAATACCAGCGGGATATCAGCTATCCGGTAAAAATCGCAAAATGGGATAACTAGGAAATCATTAATAACTGGAAAATAGGGGATTTGACGGATTCATCAATTGCCCCTACCTTCCCCCCATTAGCTAGACCTATCTGGTAATAATGCTTAACTAGGGCTATAATTAACCTGAGTTCTAGGAATGCTGCTACGATGGACGATCGCCAACAGAAACACCCACAGTACAAAAGCGATCGCCGAATGGTTGATCAGCTTTTGGCCAATCAGTCACCGGGAGACTTAGAACTGGCGGAACTTGCGCGTCTGAAAATCCGTTACCAGGGGTTCCCCGGCGCTTGGGATATCCAAAAAGACCTAGATCGACTTTTGCAAATGTGGAATTACACGGAAGACAGCCTCTTCGAGAAAACTCGCGCCATTCATGCTGAGGGTCATGTTTACCGCGCTAAAAACCGAGATAGTGATGATTGGGTATAAATAAGATGCACAGAATTGCAGCGATACCAGGAGGCTGGAACCCCGATACAGAGGGGGTTATCTTTATTGAACAAACTGCCGCGCCAATTATTGTTTTAACTGCAGCGGATACAGAAATTCAAACCTTAGCAGCAGCCATAGCTGAGTTACCCTCAGACTTTCCCAATTTACGAGTAACTAATTTGCTGAACCTGCAACAGCAGCTTACTATAGACACCTATGCTGAGGAGGTCTTATCTCAGGCGAAGGTTGTAGTTTTGCGACTGTTGGGGGGACGTTCCTATTGGTCCTACGGTTTGGAAGTTTTGGCGGAAATCGCGGAAACTAAAGGGGTAGAATTGATTATTTTACCGGGAGATGATGGCGGCGACCCGGATTTAATTACTCAGTCTACGGTTCCCCTAACTGTAGCTAACCGAGTTTGGCAATATTTTAGTGAGGGAGGGGTAGAAAATACGATCGCAGCTTTGCAATATATAAGCGATCGCTATTTAGCCACTAATTACAACCCGCCGCCACCTGTAGCCATTCCCAGGGTCGGTCGTTATCCGTGGCGCGCGCTGTCCCCCGTCTCTAACTATCGGGAAGTGGGAATCTTATTCTATCGCGCCCATTATCTATCAGGAAATACTGCCCCCATTGATAGCCTTTGTCAAGCCTTGGCGGCTCGTCAACTTAACCCGGTTCCCCTGTTTGTTTCATCCTTGCGAGATCCAGAAATCCAACGGGAGGCGATCGCCTATTTAACCAAAGCCAGACTCTTAATAAATACCACAAGTTTCTCGATTTCATCCCTGGATAATTCCGACCTACCCAGCGCCCCCCTGTTTTCTTTAGATATCCCCACATTACAAGCCATTCTGAGTGGTATTAGCGAACAGAGATGGCAATCAAGTCCCCTCGGATTACCTCCCCGTGATGTGGCGATGAATATCGCTTTACCAGAAGTAGACGGCCGCATTATTACCCGCCCAATTTCCTTTAAAACTGTCAAAAATAGCGATACCAGACTAGAAACAGATATTGTTCATTATCAACCCAAAAGCGATCGCATAGAATTTGTAGCCGACCTCGCGGCCAACTGGGTCAAACTCTCAGAAACCCCCACCCACCAAAGGCGCATCGCCCTAATTTTAGCCAACTATCCCACCCGTAACGGTCGCCTCGCCAATGGTGTCGGACTAGATACCCCCGCCAGTTGTGTAGAAATTCTCCAGGCTTTAAAATTAGCCGGATATACCGTCAGCGATTTTCCCCTTACCGGAGATGATCTGATTCAGGAACTGACCAGGGGAGTGACTAACGACCCAGAAGGGCGAGATTTTCGGGAAGTTAAGCAGTTTTTAAAATGGCAAGACTACCTGACTTATTTTAACACTTTACCCGCCGTTGTGCAAGGGGGAATTAAAGAACGTTGGGGGGTGCATTTTTTTGAGAATCCGCCGGAGATATTACCGATTGCTGGGGTACAATTTGGCAATGTTTTTGTGGGGATTCAACCATCACGAGGTTATGATATTGATCCGAGTCTGAATTATCACGCGCCGGACTTGGAACCGACCCCAGAATATTTAGCTTTTTATGAGTGGCTAAGAAACCACTTTGAGGCTCATGCGGTGGTTCATGTAGGGAAACATGGTAACTTAGAATGGCTACCGGGTAAAGGGGTAGGACTGTCGGAGGAATGTTACCCAGAAATCGCCCTGGGACCTTTACCTAATTTCTATCCGTTTATTGTTAATGACCCTGGGGAAGGTTCCCAAGCGAAACGCCGATCGCAGGCGGTAATTTTAGACCATTTAACGCCGCCAATGACTAGGGCTCAATTATATGGACCTTTGCAACAATTAGAAGGGTTAATTGATGAGTATTATGAGGCTCAAGTATTAGATCCATCTCGGTTAAAAACTATCAGCGATCGCATTGTGGAGTTAATCCGCAAGGAAAAGTTAGACCGGGATTTGGGCATCTCTGACGGGGAAATGGTGTCGGAATTATTTGGCACAATTGACGGTTATTTATGTGAACTCAAAGAAAGTCAAATCCGCGACGGTTTACATATTTTGGGGCGCTGTCCAGAAGGGAGACAATTGCGGGATTTAATCATAGCCATAGCCCGTCATCCCAGCCAAAATCGATGGGGTTTAACCAGGGCGATCGCTCAAGATTGGGGTTGGGAATTAGACCCATTAACAGCTAATCCGGGGGATTTATGGGAGGTGGAAGGCGACCAGAAAAACAGTGAAATCTGTAGGACGGTCGGGGATGCGATCGCCTTAATCGAAGACCAAGCCGCGATTTTAATCGACCAATTAATCAGCCAAAATAGTCAGGAATTACCAGGGGAATTGACCCGCCAAGAATTAGTTTGGATCGAAAATATCCTTCTCCCCAATCTGAAAAAATGCGATCGTGAAATTCAGAACCTATTAAGGGGACTTGACGGCTGCTATATTCCCAGTGGATCATCCGGTGCGCCGACTCGTGGACGACCTGATGTTCTCCCCACCGGACGGAATTTCTACGCCGTCGATATTCGCGCCATTCCCACAGAAACCGCTTGGCGGGTCGGTCAGTTAGCAGCGGAAGCCTTGGTAGAAAAATACACCCAGGATCATGGAGAATATCCCCAAACTCTAGGGCTATCTGTGTGGGGAACTTCCACCATGCGGACGGGGGGAGATGATATCGCCCAGGCTTTAGCCTTGTTAGGGGTACAACCAGTCTGGGAGGGTGCGTCCCGGCGAGTGGTGGATTTTGAAATTTTGCCGATTTCCATATTGGGACGACCCAGGGTTGATGTCACCTTACGCATTTCTGGGTTATTTAGAGATGCTTTCCCCAATTTAATCGACTTATTCGATCGCGCTGTGGAGATGGTTTCTCAGTTATCAGAAACCCCCTCAGAAAACCCGATCGCCGCCACGGTCTATCAGGAAACTACCGCTGGGGTGGAGGAAGGTTTGACGGAAGATGAAGCTAAAATGCGATCGCGTTTGCGGGTATTTGGGTCAAAACCGGGAGCCTATGGTGCTGGGTTACAAGGATTAATTGAATCCCAAAATTGGACCGATGACAGCGACCTGGCGCGCGCTTATTTGAATTGGAGTAGTTATGCTTATACTGGCGGTCAGGGAATTTCTGCCCCCCAAGCCTTTGCTAACCGTCTCCAACAAATGCAGGTGGTTTTACACAATCAGGATAATCGAGAACATGATATTTTGGACTCCGATGATTATTATCAATTTCAGGGAGGGATGACGGCCGCGGTGCGGGTTCTCCGAGGCGAAAATCCCGATACTTATTTTGGTGATAATTCTCTCCCAGAAAATCCCAAAGTCCGACAGTTGCGGGAGGAAATCGCCAGGGTATATAGGTCGCGGGTGGTGAATCCTAAATGGATTGCTGGGGCGATGCGACACGGTTATCGGGGGGCTTTTGAAATGGCGGCTACAGTAGATTTTTTATTCGCTTATGATGCTACCGCCCAATGTGTTGATGATTTTATGTATGGGGGGATAGCTGAGGCTTATATATTAGATGCACAAGTCCAAAATTTTGTCCGCGAAAAGAATCCTTGGGCGTTGCGGGATATGGGGGAAAGGTTACTAGAAGCACACCAGCGAGGGTTATGGTCTTCCGTAGACAGAGATTTATTAGATAGACTACGCAACGTGGTTTTAGACGCGGAAGCTGCGATCGAAATGGCAGAATAAACAGTAGAGGCAGGGTGATAACCTGCCCCTAAGAGGCGATCGCGCCTTTACTGTTTTAAGCGAGAGATGATCTCACGAATTTGCTCCGATGCTACATCGCGACCTCCCAAACCAAAGGCGATCGCAATAGCAACAGCGATCGCACCCAGTAGCAAGCCAAAAGCCAAATTCACAATATCACTAGCAATTCCCATTTGCTGAAGTGCCATAGCACCCACAAAGATAATAATAGCAATGCGGGCAGCCTGAGCCAGCAATTTAGCCGAAGAAGTGCCGGAACTCGATATCAAATTATGAGCAAAGTTAGCCAAGTATAAACCAATTCCAAAAATGATCACACCCAATAGCACTCGGCCAGCAATGATTAACAACTGCTCAACAATCAAAGTTAAAGCAGTTAAGCCCAAAATGTCCGTAGCCGTCACTACCGCAAAGAACATCACACCTACCAAAGCAATCACACCCACGATTTCCGAAGGTGTTTGCTTCGTGGCACTGGTCACAGACTTATCATCTATCACCTCATCCTCTTCTGTGGTCTGAGTTGGGGTAGAAACCGGACTAGCCTTAGATTCAATTCCCAACCAAACAAAGATACTGTTAAAACCCAGATTGGTTAGCAGGTTAGTCACCAAATCTCGGACAATCACCCCAAACATATAAGCCAACACCAATATCACACCCGCAATGAAAACTTGGGGAATGACATTAAAGATCTGATTCAGCATCGAAATCGCTGGGTCAGAAATCGCATTAATCTGGAGCGCTTGCAGGGCTGAGATCGCAATAGGAATCATCAGCACAACATAAACAATTGTGCCTAGCACAGAAGATAGGGATGTAGTCCCCATCGCCCTTTCTAATCCCAACTGATTGCTGAGACGATCAAAACCAACAGCAGCCAATAAATTGGTAACAATGCGACTGACGATTTGAGCCAAAAGCCAACCACCTGCCGCAATAACTAAGGCTTTCAGGATATTGGGTAGACTCGACAGGATTTGATTGACCATCGTCTGCACCGGAGATAGCAACCCAGCTAACTCCAAAGTGCTAAGAATCATGGGCAGAAACAGCAGGAAAATAAACCAATAAATGGCATTTCCCAAGGTGTGACTCAGAGAAAAATGATTCTCGTTTTCCCCATGGGGAACCTGCTGGTTGAGTCGCTCATCCAGCCTGAACATATCCAAGAACCTAATCATCAAGGTTCGGCAAATGGTAGCCAATACCCAGGCCACCCCTAACAATCCGGCTGCTCCTAATATCCTAGGTATGTAGCGGGTGATTTCATTCAACAGGGTAGTCAGGGGAGCGGAAACAGAAGTTAACTGGAGTCGGTCAAAGAAACCAATAATCGCAAAAATAAAGATAACCCAGAAAACTAGGGTCCCTGCCCATTTTTCTACGGGAAAGTCCTCACCGCCTTCCGTAGACCCAGAAATCCAACTGACCAGTTTATTATCTATATCGGTCTTTTTGAGTAGCTTTTTGACCAATGAAGCCGCGAAAAGAGCAAGTAGGTAGCCAACTAACAGAATCAAAAGGGCTGTCCCAAAATCCACCAGGGATATATCCCCCATGCGAAAATTCATCAAGTCATCAACGGGATTCGGTGATGAACCCTCTTGAGCTAAACTTAAATGGGATAGGTTCCCTATCCCTATCCCCAAGGGATTGGGAATTATACACGAAGTTTCAATCATAATCTTTGTAGATGGGTTCTAAAGTTTTACAATCTAACAGAATCATTATCCTTTAACATCTCCCCACGGAAGGAAACTAGCAAAATTTGATCAACTCTGTTATTTTCCTCGGTGATGATGTTGAACTCAAATCCAGGTGAGATTCACCAGTAAATCTATGCTCATCAGTTTTCGTCACTGGTTCCGATTGTTATAAAATGCCTACAGATGAGTTAAACCTCTGTGTGTACAAACTTGTTTGATCTCACCGTTGGGGTGGACATTAGTTCGTTCAACGGATAACGTTCTGAATATAGCTTGAGGCTTAGGATGTCATCTCGTCAAGTATTTGAACAGTCTATTCACATTAAAGCGATCGCCACTACGGTTGAACGCTGTATTACCGATCGCCATTTGATGCGTCGTTGGTTAAATCCCGCCCTCCGTTGTGACCCAGTTGGTGATTGGGATACTGATGTAGGGGGACGTTCCCGGTTTGTTATTCAAATTCCCATTATTCAACCTACCTTAGAGAGTATTGTCCTGGAAAGAGAACCGGGGCTAATTGTCTGGGGATTTGATGGATTTTTCCAAGGATGCGATCGCTGGGAATGTCAACCCCAATCCCAGGGAACTTACTTATTAAATCGCTTTGAATTTGAGATTAATAACCCCTTAATTGCCTTTGGTTTTAATCGGTTCGCCGCCCCTTGGACTAAGGCGGACATGGAAGCTCAATTGCGACGGTTGAAGCGAGTAGCAGAAGAACAGCAAAACCTATAGCGATCGCTTCCCAGATAAAAAGGGAACCTCCCCCATACACGAGAAAGATCCCCCATTGTCTTCAATCTAATTACTCCGAGAGTATCCCCAGTCTCAAGCCTTGGGGATTCCTTCCTACCTAATCACAAATCAGTTGTCGAATTTCTGGTTGAGCTCTCAAAAACTCGATCGCTTGTTCTCCTAGTTCACTAACGTCATCATACAAACTCATCAGATTATTGACATCTACCGTGATCGTATCAACCGATTGGAACCCTAAAACCACGTCTAACATGGTTAACCGACCATCTCGAGTTGAATCTCGCAAAGCCGACAGTACATCATCAACAATGTTATCAATAGAACTACCAGGATTAATAAACAGACTAAAGGCCCCCACAGCTAATCGACCATAACTCGAACCTAACAGGCTATTAACTACATCTGTGGGAACATTTACCCCAAAATTCAGAGCATTGCGGAAAGTGGTAATTTGAGAATCACTCAGTTCCGCTAAAGTAAATAAAGAGTTCAGTTGGTTAGACCTTTCCCCAGTTTCAGCAAATGTCTCCAAATCTTGAAACTCTAAGGAAATACTAGCGGGGCCGTAAATTAATTGGATCGCTTCGACTGCAGGAGCCGGGCGACTCATGAAAATTGTCAGACTAGCAGTGATTCCTACAATCATCACTAAACTCAGGGATATATACTTAGATATCCCTTTGGTGAAGACACTGTAAGGGTTACGAAGTCCCTGACGAAAAGATTTTAGCGAAAAGTTCATGCAATATCTCCAGTAGCTTGGAAACCGCCTAGCTGATCGTCACTATTAAAAGGCGACTTAGCCGATTTGGCGGTTAGGAGGATCGGCTTCCCCCCAGAAGAGGTCAATTTATCAATCAGCCTAGGTTTTGACCGTGGGACACACGGCTGTAAGTTCAGGTTGATAACCCTATCTGTTTTATAGGTTTACTAGACAGGTTGAATGGTTCCCCAAATCCTTACTAATTAAACGATTCAGGTATCCAAGTCCATTCTATCTAGTAACTGCTGAATTATACCAGCATCCTGAGCAGTTGGAAGGTGGTTAAGATAATCTTCTAAGTCACAGCGAGCCTCTGACCAGCGATACAGTTGATAGTAAATAAGACCGCGATCGCGCTTTTCTTTAATATCATCAGGAGACAAGATCACAATCCTCTCCACTACCTTCAGCGCCTCCTCAAATTCCCCAACATTCATATAAATTGCCTTCAGATTTTGCAGCATCCGCCTTAAAAATTGCCGTGGTGCGATCGGATTGAGAAATTCCGGTTGTAATTTCATCGGCTGTCCATAAATTTCCGACAATCTCAGCTCACAGTCCTCGGGGAATAGCACTTCTCCCCGTCCAAACGCATCAACATAAATCCCCGCATCTTCAAATTCTGGCTTAATCAGAAAATGTCCCGGCATCCCAATTCCCACCATCGGAAAATCCATGCGTTTCGCTATCTCTAAATACACCAAGGACATCGTAATCGGAATACCAGTCCGACGGTCTATCACCTGATTGAAAAAGCTATTTTTCTGGTCATAGTATTCAGTCCGATTACCCCGAAATCCTAATTCATCATAAAGGTAATGATTAATCGCCTTAATTATCCGCAGGGGATAGGCCGGATTTTTCAGTCTCTCTAACACATCCGCCGCCATCCTATCTAAGTGTTGCAGATATTCTAAATGGTTAAAATATGGCTGATGTTCTTGAGCAATATATAGGGCAGCCTTAGCCAAATCTATTTGATTTTCTGGCTGGCTAATCTCCTCATAAAACTGTTGTCTTGGTTCCGCAAAAGTCATGTTTATATTAAGTAGCTTTTCGTCGATAATTACTCAGGGTCATTATCCCCATATCATCATAGGCCATGACTTTTGCCAATCACCCAACTGCGACGGAAAAATCGGGCTAGGGAAGATTCCTCTAAACTTAGGAAAATCGGACGACCGTGGGGACAAGTCCGGGGGGAGCGGGTAGTCACCCATTGATCTAATAGGGTTTGCATTTCGGTTAAACTTAGCGGCGTGCCGTTGCGAATGGCACTGCGGCAAGCGGTGGCTACTTGGGCAGCCTGTAAATCCCCGCCATGACTTAGTTCAATCAGCGCTTCTTGACAGTCAGGGCGATCGCACAGAATTTCTGGGGCGCTTCGGATGGCCCAGAGTCCCTCCCCAAAGGGGTCAACTTCCAAATTGAGGCGGGTTAGTTGTTCTAGTTGCGCCTCGGACAAATTCGCTAAGATGATCGGAGTTGACAGGGGGATTACTTGCCAACGCCTGCATAATTGTTCATAAATTACCCTTTCATGGGCAATGTGTTGTTCTACTAACCACAAACCCTCTGGGTGTTCGGCTACAATATAGGTATTGTGAATTTGACCGATCGCTTTTAGTTTGGGAACATCAATTCTCTGGGGGTTTTCCGCTGATTCTAGGGGGGTGGGGCGGGTTCGGTATGAGGCAGTATCTTCCGAGACGCGCAACAGCTTCTCGATGGGATTAACCCCCGCTGAGAGACTTTCTGGGTTCAGCTTGAGAGTCTGAGCAATGGCTAGGTGAATTTGATCTTGCCAGTGTTTGAGATAATGTAAATAAATCTCGGCTTTGCTAGGATGGCGATTCCAATCAATTAAGGCGGGGTCGATATGCAGATGCACAAAACAAATCGGATAGCGATCGCGCCCACAGGTACGAGCAAAAGCCGATAATATGGTAGGCTCCAATTCGGGCGATCGCACCATACGACCATTAACTCCTATCTTAACCCAATCCTTGCGGCCACGTGAAGCGCGATCGGGCAAGCCAATCACCACCTCTAACCATGATTTCGATAGGTTTTCATGGCACTCTTCTACCGATTCGGGGGGGTCTACATCCATTTTTAAATATTGCAGATCCCCCGCCCTGATACCCCTAATAAATTCTGGTAGCATCTGTTGGGTGGTCATCGCTGGCCCAAACCTGAGCCAGGGGCGATCGTTTTGGTGAATTTGCCATGTCACCTGGGGATGACACAGCGCTATCTGTTGTAACAACAGCTGCGCCCCCCGCAATTGTTGGGTCGCTGTCGGTCCAGCCGTGCGCCGCGAAGACCAGTTAGCAAACAGATTACTCACTCTTACTACAGTACCAGGTGCGATCGCCACCGCTTCCACCATTTCCGTCTCTCCCTGATGGTTATACACTACCCGCCATCCTGAACTTGGGGACGAGGAAAAACCAGGGCGACTGAGAATCTCTAAATCAGACAGTTGCGCGATGCTGTGCAGCGCTTCTCCCCGAAACCCTAAACTGCTAATCTTTAATAAATCCCTCGCTGTCGCAATTTTACTGGTACTATGAGCCAGGGCAGCTAGTTTCAGGTTGGCTAAATTCATACCCTCCCCATTATCTGCCACCTCAATTCGCCATTGTTGCGGCCATAGAGAAACTGATATCCGCGTCGCCTTCGCATCAATGGCATTTTCTACCAATTCCCGCACCACCGCCGCCACTGAGTCTATCACTTCTCCTGCGGCTATCAGGTCAACGACTTCTTCTGACAGGATTTTAATGGAGTTCACAGTTAGCCTCTCACGACCTTTGATCAGTTGTCCGGTGACTCCCCCTCTGAGGAAAAGTATTTAATCCAACCCCGCCGCATCCCTATCTCTACCATAATTCCCCCTACTGCAAACATCACTAAATTTTCTACCACCCAGAGGGCCATTTGTGCGAGAGGTTGGGGCGCTATATCCCATATAGCCAACCCCCGGACTAGACCGAAAGCAAACACCACCCCTAGTTTCAGTTGCGGGTTATTATCGCGGCGGACGGTGTAGCGATAAGTCACACCGAAGAGAAAGCCACTAATTATGGCGATCGCTCCCTTGACGATTAAATGCACATCCAAGGTTAGCCCCTCTCCTACGATACCACTAACGGTCAACTCCATCATTAGGGCGATCGTCCCTACAGAAACACCCGCCCAAATACCCGCCACTAGGGACTGTATGCGTTCAGCCGGACTAAAGTTAGAAGATCGATGCGACTGGCTCAATTTCAGGATATGATAGCCTCTGAAGTCAATTTTCATCTGGTTTTGTAACATACTACTATGGATATTCTGTCATTAGGTTGGGTTGGATTGTTAGTCGTCTTTACTTTCTCCATTTCCATGGTTGTCTGGGGTCGTAACGGCTTTTAGGCTATCCAGCATCACCAAAAACGAGGGCAAATTATCCTTTTCGCCCTCACTCACCAGTAGGGGCGAAACATTTTTTGCCCCTACAAGTTATTGAGCCATTAATTCCCTGGTCACATAGGGCGGGTTTATTAATAGCCCAACCCGGAGGGCGGGTTTATTAATATTGTCTGGGAGAGTTGAGTTGACAGCCCAACCCGGAGGGCGGGTTTATTAATATTGTCTGGGAGAGTTGAGTTGACAGCATAACCCGGAGGGCGGGTTTATTAATATGGTTTTGGAGAGTTGAGTTGACAGCATAACCCGGAGGGCGGGTTTATTAATATGGTTTTGGAGAGTTGAGTTGACAGCATAACCCGCCCCTACAATTATTAATTATTAATTATTAAAATGGCTTTTTTTAATATTCAAGTTAAACCCAATTCCCCACAGCAACTTATCCGAAAAGAAGCAGACGGTAGCCTAACCGTCTATCTCAAATCGCCACCAGTTGACGGGAAAGCAAATCAAGAATTAATTAAACTCCTCGCTAAAAAACTAGATGTTCCCAAATCTAACATTAAGATAAAATCTGGCTTATCTTCCCGCCGTAAATTAGTAGAAATTAGTTAATTTAACTGCCTTTATCCCAACCCACATCAATTATCCATTAATTACCGGGTGGGGTGGGGCGGGTTTATTAATATGGTCTTGGAGAGTTGAGTTGACAGCATAACCCGGAGGGCGGGTTTATTAATATTGTCGTCCGGAGGCGAGGTCACACCATAACCCGGAGGGCGGGTTTATTAATATTGTCGTCCGGAGGCGAGGTCACACCATAACCCGCCCCTACAATTAATAATTATTAATTATTAATTATTAATTATTAATTGATAAATCTATCATCTACTGAATTAGAGAATAATGGCACATCATTTATGATACCATACTTCTCGAATTTGGCAGCCATACTTTGCCAGCGATCGCTATTTATTTTCCCTAAATCCTTATCTGTAAGTCCCCCATTTACATAATTGGCTACCTGTTTCAGAGAAGCTATTTGATAATCTAAATCGTCATACTCTCCACCGGGTTCTGCATAATTATTAACAATAATTTTCGCCGCCTTTTCCACATCATCCAAAGCCAACCGCCAACCCGCAAATGTCACCTCTAAAAATTTCTGCACTATTTCCGGGTGGTATTGTAATAGTTCATTATGGGCAAAAATTACCTGAACATAGGCATCATAACCATAATCACTAAATTTAATAATGTTAGGTGTAATCCCGGTTTTGGCAGCAAATCCAATCGGTTCGTCTACAATATAACATTGTACAGCATCTACTTCACCCCTCAGTAGCAGATCATGTTTTTCCTCTCCTGAAACTAGGATAATTTTAATTTCATGGGAGGGGATGTTATCATAACCCATAGCCATTTGCATAATCGAGTAACTTTCCCCCTCCATTCCTACCCGTTTCCCGATTAAATCTTGTAGATCATAAATCTGACTATTTGGCATTGACATTAACCCCAAAGGGGAATTTTGGAACATCGTAGCTATAGCTTTTATCGGTTGACCCGCAATTTGGGCATTCATAATAATATCCTGTTCACCACAACCAATAATTCCCGGATTTTTGGCTACTTGATTAGTTACAATCATCGCCGTTTCTCCCGGTCTAATTTCTACCGCCAAACCACTGCTTTTATAGAGATTATAATAATCAGCCAGCAACACCCCAGCAAATTGGGCATTATATTTCCAGTCTAACTGCATAATAATTTTATCAGGGTGTGTAGCTAACTCATTAGCAGCTACAGCCGCCGGACCTCTCAACTTATCTAGCAGTAAAGACCCCCCCAGAAAAGCAGAAGTTTTTAAAAATTGGCGACGATTGATAATCATGGTCTAAATTACTGATATATAGCGATCGCTTTTAAGATACTCCCACCCTTGGTCAAAAATCAACCCCTCAGCATCACCCCCCACCCCCATAATTGATAACTCCCTATTTACTTACATTCGGTAATTTTGGGCGCGCGTCCAAATAATCCCGTCATTATTCGTAATGACAAATAACGCAAAGGTCGGATTTTTTTTAAGCCCCAAAGTCCCCAACGACGCAAGATAACTTTAGGTCGCCAATTCCCCGAAAACACCCGATCCATAAAATCCGTAAACCCCAAAATTAACAGGTTTTCTCCCCGCCGCCATTTCTGATATCGGTTGAGAGTTTTTAGGTCGCCAATATCTTCACCCCATTGATAAGCCTTTTTCACAATTTCGGCGATCGCACCTGCATCACGAATCCCCATATTTAACCCTTGACCTCCCACCGGGTGACAACAATGCGCCGCATCTCCTACTAACGCTAATCTATGATTAACATAGCGATCGCTTTGCATTAATTGCACCGGAAACACTATGCGATCGCTTAATAATTCTAAGCGCCCCAAAACTCCACCCGTCCGATATTCTAGCAATTCCAAAAACTCCCCTTTATCCATTTTTTGCCACTCATTCGCTTGGCTATGGGGCGCAGTTAACACCACTTGACAGCGATTTCCCGGTAGCGGCAAAACTCCCATCGGTCCGCTTGACCAGAATTTTTCAAATGCTACATTATTATGATGTTTTTCTGTTTGAATCGTAAACGCTATACAGGACTGCCAATATTTCCAACCTTTCGTCTTAATTCCAGAGGCTTCACGCAAGGGAGATTTTGCACCATCAGCCGCAATAACTAGCCGCGATTTAATAGTCTTAATTACCTCCCCAGTTTCTACCTCGATTTCGGCGCGATCACTATAATAATTAACTTGTTTAACTGTCGCTGGACACCACCAATGCACCTCGGCGCAATCTTCCAGAAACCTTTGCATTGCTGTTAGGATAACCGAATGTTCTCCCACATATCCTAATGCTTCCGTCCCTAAGTCCCTCGGTTCAAAATTGATCACATTTGGATGATCGCTATCACTCAGACTAATTTGATAAAATGTCGTTATTTTGGGGAGAATGTCTCCCCATACCCCGATATCATCTAAAATGCGCCCAGTTTGTAACGTTAAAGCATAGGCTTGGCGACGACTGGCGGCGATCGCTTTTGGCTGAGGTTCAATTAGTGCTATTCTTAACCCAGAATTTCTTAGGCTACACGCTACTGTCGCCCCCACAATACCACCCCCCACAATTGCTATATCATAGTCTCCCTCACCCTTCACCGATTCTGCTATTATCGATTCTGCTGCTAACAATTCATTTACTACCATTGGCCCGCTATTACACTCAATGCTCCACTTTCATCTATCATACATAGTATATTGTTAAGTTTTGTAACAAAAAATTAAGAACTGTTAAAAATTTTCGCTTTTTGGGGAGGGGGGTTGCTTTTGCGGCTGCCTTGCGCTATACTTTTATCATAATGGGATGGTTGCAATTGTTTTATTTTTTGCTATTTCTTATTATTCAGGATATGTCAATATCATAACAGAAAGCGGCGGTCGATGTCAACCCCTTGACCAGAAAAATTATGGGTGAGAATGGGGCTTAAAAGCAGCGATCAGCAAACAGATAATCCCGACATTAATAGAAATATCAGCGACATTAAACACAGGAAATTGAATCAGGCGGAAATCGAAGAAATCGACCACATGACCAGAAACAAAGCGATCGATACCGTTACCCAAAGCGCCGCCAAGAATCAAACCATATCCCCACTGTTCCCAGGAAATGAGCCGAGGGCCAAACCAAGCCCAAAGCATTAATCCCAGACTAACCAGCAGAGACAACCAACGCAGCCAATAAACACCGCCATTGCTGAACAAACTAAAAGCCGCCCCAGTATTAACGACATATGTAATATGAAAAATACCGGGTAAAATGGGGACAGTTTGGGGAGGGGTAGTCAACTCAAAAGTCTGCACGACCCAAAACTTAGTCAAATGATCTATCACCAAACTGATAGTTGCAGCTATCCAAAAAGTCGAGTTTTTTTTAAATCCCATGGAGGATAATTTTGAGTTAATAAAACATTAACCCCCGGAGGACATAGGATATAACAGTTACCGCACAAGCCACAGCCAACTGACCACCGAGGGGAGTAAGAGAATAGCTGTGAATAGCCGTCATGAGTGGAATTATGCGATCGCCCACATCATTCATCAAATGAGTAGCAACCAGATAAAGTATCCCCACCAAGTGAATAGTAATCAATCCACACAGACAGCTAAATCCCAGCAATTCCAACTTAGGATGATTACGAAAAGCCAAAAAACCACAGACCCAACCACCGGGAACAAAACCCAATAGATAGCCAAAGGTAGGCTCTGCGAGGTAGCCAAAGCCGCCGCCTTGGGAAAAAACAGGTAAAACCGTCAAACCCAAGGCTAGATAGGCAATTTGAGACATAGCCGCCGCATTTTTTCCCCCCATACACCCCACCAGTAGAACTGCTCCGATCTGATAGGTAACACCCAAGGAATGTATCTGAATGTTAGGCTGACTCCAAAGGCTAGAGGGGTCGGTGACAAACGCTTCCAAGAAGGTGCCACCGATAGTCAGAAGTACGCCAATGATCGCCCATAAAAATTCAACTGGTGGTATCAATTGTCAGGGAGTTATACTGAAGTTTTAGTCTGGTGTTTATGGTTGGGTTTTTGTCCGGGAATAGGAGCCTCTCCACCCTCAAGACCGAGAGACTCTAACATAGCCCGATCGCTTTCGGGAGGTTGACCCATAGTAGTTAGGTAATGTCCGATCAGCATGGCATTAATCCCCGCTTTCAGACCTAACCCTTGTAATTCTCCCATAACAGCTTCCCGTCCCCCTGCATATCGCAAAATTTGCTCTGGGAGGAGTAGGCGAAAAATAGCGATCGCTTTGAGTGCTTGATATGGGTCAAGACGGGAGCGCCCCCCCAAAGGGGTTCCTTCACGGGGGTTAAGTAGATTAATCGGAACCGACTCTACCTCAAGTTCCCGCAATGCTAAAGCCAGGTCAACACGGTCTTCCCAGCTTTCCCCCATACCGATAATGCCACCCGTACAGGCTTGAATACCAGCAGCCTTGATATTTTTCACAGTTTCAACGCGATCGTCCCAACTATGAGTCGTCACAATATTACCGTAAAAACTTTCGGAAGATTCCAGATTGTGATTGTACCTAGTCACACCTGCTTGCGCCAAAGCCTGAGCCTGTTCTGGGGTAATTTCTCCCAAAGCACAACAGGGTTTAATGGAAGTTTCCGCCTGAATACGGCGAACCGTCTCTAGGATCTGTTCAAACTCACTAGACTTGGGGCTATTGTACTTAATACCCCGTCCCTGAGAAACCAAACAAAACCGTTTAGCCCCAGCTTCTTCAGCAGCTTTCGCCTGAGCCAGAATTTCCTCTGGGGATTTTAGCCCATAAATAGGGGAATTTTCCCCAGGGTGGTGAACCGACTGGGAACAGAAACTGCAATTTTCCGAACAGTTCCCCGACTTGACATTAATAATGCTACATAAATCTACCTTATTGCCACAACAGGCTTGACGTACTCGGTCCGCCGCCTCACACAGCAGCAGAATGTGATCATTTCCTTCGATCTTAGTCAGTGCGATCGCCTCTTCTCGACCAATGCGATCGCCCCCAATTACCCGGTCAGCCAGGGAATTGAGCCACTGCGATAGTTGCTCTGTTGTCTGACCCGTAGGTGTAAGCGACCAAGACTCAGCATTGAGTTGGGACTGACGGTTAGTTGATGGCAGTGCTTGAACCACGATTAAGCCTTAAACTGCGTAATTACCTGAATCTCCCCATCGTACCATCATCTCACCCCAAGCTCAATGGCAACCCCACCCCGTGGCCATAGCTTAAAATTGTTAATTATTCATTAATTTTCCTCCCCCTGGTAAAGTTAGGTGCTACTAAAATTTATCAATCTCCCCACAGCTCAGACTAAATAAGCCGCCTTTCTTTGACATAAGATGTTCCCCCCAATTAGCATTTAATAAAAACCGCACCATACCAGCTACCTATAGTCAAGTTAACCTTGATTAAGATTAGTTTAAGGTTAGGTTATCCTTGACAGCAAAACCAAGTTAAGCTAAATCTGTAGATTTTTTTCTAACCACAAACTCCCCTTGTGGAGTCATCAATCTTGTGGTAATTTCTTGTGTAGGTATCGGGCTTAAAGTCTGTTTTTGTACCTGAGTATCAAATTAAACCAGAACCTTAATCGGTTATTGTTCATCTGATTTCCTAGTCGTTTCACCAAGTGGACGTATTTTTCATGGTTCTCAATCGCAAAGTCCTTTTAGCAGTAGCCTCCCTACCAATACTATTGGGAGCAACCGCCTGCGCTCCCGGTCCCCAAGAAGAAGAAACTCGCGGCCAAAGGATATCCATTAGCGGCGCTGGGGCGACCTTCCCCGCCCCCCTATTTCAACGTTGGTTTGATGCCTATAACCGCCAGGTAGACCCCAACGTACAAGTTAGTTATCAGTCCGTCGGAAGTGGGGCTGGTTTAGAGCAGTACATCAATGGCACAGTAGACTTCGGAGCCAGTGAAGCACCAATCACAGACTCCGCCGATCGCACCGCATCTTTCATCGCCGCCCACGGCCACGATCCGATTCAACTTCCCATGACCGGAGGGTTTGTTTCCTTCTCCTATAACCTACCCGGAGTTGAGAACCTCCAACTGAGACTATCTCGGCAAGCCTACTGTGGTATCGTGACCGGACAGATTACCCAATGGACTGATCCGGCGATCGCCGCCGATAACCCCGACCTCAACCTTCCTAACCTACCCATTATCTTCGCTCACCGTTCCGACGGTAGTGGAACCACCTTTGTATTTACTAACCACATCGATACAGTCTGTCCTGACTGGCCTGCTGGTGCTGGGACTTCCGTAGACTGGCCCGTAGGCATTGGTGGTCAAGGAAACGAAGGTGTTGCCGCCTCCATTCAACAAAACGAGGGAGCCATTGGATACCTATCTTATGCCTACGCAGCCCTCAACAACATTGACTCAGCTTTAATCGAAAACCAAGCCGGAAACTTTATCACCCCATCTCCAGAAGCAGCAGCTAAAGCCTTACTTGATGAACCCGTACCCGATAACTTTGCTTTGCTAGTTCCTGACCCCTCCGGTGCTGAGTCTTACCCCATTGTCGGTCTAGTTTGGGTAATGATCTATCAAAACTATGAAGACGATGCCAAATGGCAAGCTATGCGTCAGGTTTTTGAATGGTCTTTAGGTCCAGAAGGCAGAGCCTTAGCAGAAGAACTCCTTTTTGTTCCCACCCCCGATCCTTTAGTACAAAGGATTAAAGCTGTCTTTGACACCGTAAATGCCAACTAACAGATTCCCTTAGACAATTCAGGAGTGCCACATTTTTGGTACTCCTACTACCGAAACTTTTATCGAGTTGGGATATATAGCCCAGAGTGTGGGTGTGGTAACAAGACATTTTGGCGATCGCTCACCCCTCCCCCGTACATACCCAACTAATGATTCCAAGTAGAGAGATAACAACATCATGACCCTGGCTGATCCATCCAATCAATTAACTAGCCGTAGCCTGGAAAAACGAACCAGCACCATTAGAGTCATCGATATCGGCTTCTGGGGATTAACCCTACTCCTGGCTATTGGTGCCGGAGCCGTTTTACTTTGGGTAATCTTACAAACTGCGATCGAGGCTACCCCCGCCATTCGCGAATTTGGTCTCGGTTTTTTAGTCAATACAACCTGGAACCCTGTAACCAACGTATATGGCGTGCTACCCCAAATTTATGGAACCTTAGTTACCGCCTTTATCGCTCTAGTAATTGCTGTTCCCCTCGGCATTGGGGTCGCTGTCTTCCTCACCGAAGGATTTGCTCCCAAATGGGTGACAACTCCCATCGCTTTTGCGATCGAGCTAATTGTAGCCATTCCTAGTGTGGTTTTAGGCATTTGGGGCATTTTTATCCTCATTCCCATGATCAGACCCGTTTTTAGATTTCTCAACAGCAACTTCGGTTGGATTCCCCTTTTTGGTGGTGCTACCCCCTCCGGTAATAACCTCTTACTGGTCGGTTTAGTCCTATCCATTATGATCGTCCCCATTATCATCTCGATTACCCGTAGCACCTTTGAAGTTTTACCCAGAGACCTCCGCAATGGTTCCCTCGCTTTAGGAGCCACCCGCTGGGAAACTATTCTCAGAGTCCTTATCCCCGCTGGCTTATCTGGGATTATCAGTTCCGTCATGTTGGGAATGGGTCGCGCTATGGGTGAAACTATGGTAGCCGCCATGCTAGTCGGTAACGCCAACCGCATTAACATATCATGGTTACAGCCCGGATCAACCATTACAGGTCTCATCGCCTCCCAGTTTGGCGAAGCCGGACGCACCCAAGTAGCCGCTCTCATGTATGCAGGTTTAGTCCTGATGATCCTATCCCTGGTCGTCAATATCTTGGCAGAACTCGTCATTCGTCGATTTCAGAATATTGAGTAAGGTTTCTGACTTTGACCTGAGTTTTTTGTTCACTCAATCCCCGATTAAGTTTAGCAAGCATAAATTATGGATAATCTAGGTCGTCAGCCTTCCTTTCCTTCTGAAGGCGATAGTTTCGATATCAGCGAGAAAACCATGGCTCGCCATCGCCGTCTCGTGGGACGGGTCTTAACAGTCTTAACCATGGTCTTTGCAGCCACAGTTGTCATTCCCTTGCTGTGGGTCCTCGTTAGCGTCTTTCAAAAAGGCGTAGGCGCTTTAGTCTTTCCCGATATCTTCACTAAATTACCACCCCCTCCCGGCCTCTCTGAGGGCGGTTTTGGTCATGCCATTATCGGTAGCTTAATGACCCTCGGAATTGCTACCATGATTGCTGTTCCCTTTGGTGTCATTGCCGCTATTTATCTAGCCGAGTTCGGTCGCGGCACTAAGTTAGCCTACTTGGTCAAGTTCTCCTGTAACGTACTTACCGGGGTTCCCGCCATTTTATGTGGCTTATTTGCTTACTCCATTGTCGTCAGACCCATGGGAGGATTTTCCGCTTTTTCCGGTGGGGTCGCTTTGGCTGTCTTGATGTTACCCATTATTATTCGCTCTACCGAAGAGGCTTTATTATTGGTTCCTAATGAAATGCGGTTAGCTGCCACTGGTATTGGGGCTACCCGATTTCAAACTGTAGTGCAAATTGTCTTACCCGCCGCCCTAACTTCTATTGTCACAGGTGTTGTTCTCTCTGTCGCCCGCGCCTCTGGAGAAGCTGCACCCTTACTGTTTACCTCCTTTAACAATAACTTCTGGGCTGCTAATGTTTGGGAACCAGTTGCTACCCTACCTATCTTGATTTACTTTTTCTCGATTATTCCCTACAAAGCATCTCAGGCTTTGGCTTGGGCCGCCGCTTTGGTCCTGTTGTCACTTGTCCTTATTTTCAGCGTTTTAGCCCGGTATTTCAGCCGCCAAAAAACCTTTTAACCTACCCACCCCCCCCTTTTTTTGCTCACCTATTCTGCCTCACTGTTCTTTTAGCTTGACCAATTGGAGAAACCATGCAACAATATATTAGTGATGTGTCCGTAAATACTCGGCGCATTTTTGAGATTAAAAATCTATCGGTTTACTACAGCGGTGCGATCGCTCTCCGGGATGTTAATATGGATATCCTGGAGCGCAAGATTACCGCTTTTATTGGCCCCTCTGGCTGTGGTAAAAGTACCCTCTTACGCTGCTTTAACCGCACTAATGACCTGGTTCCTGGTGCTGAGGTTAAAGGGCTTTTGAATTACCGAGGTCAACCCCTCTATCATAAGGGAGTTGATCCCGTTGTTGTCCGCCGCCGCATTGGTATGGTCTTTCAGCAGCCTAACCCTTTCCCTAAGACCATTTATGATAATGTCGCCTATGGTTTGCGGGTAAATGGGATTAAAGATAACTTAGAGGAAAGAATCGAAAAAGCCCTACGCAGCGCCGCCCTCTGGGATGAGGTTAAGGATAATATGAAAAAGTTGGGGACTTCTCTATCGGGAGGACAGCAGCAACGTTTATGTATCGCTAGGGCGATCGCTGTTCAACCCGATGTTATTTTGATGGATGAACCCTGTTCCGCTTTAGACCCCATTTCCACCATGCGAATTGAAGATTTGATGGCTGAACTAAAGGAACATTATACCATTGTCATTGTTACCCATAATATGCAGCAGGCTTCTCGCGTAGCTGATTATACCGCCTTCTTTAACGCCGAAGCCCTAGAAGGTGGTAAGCGCGTTGGTTATTTAGTCGAAGTAGATACCACTGAAAACATTTTTTCCTGTCCCCAAGACCAGCGAACTCATGATTATGTTAGTGGTCGTTTTGGCTAAACCATAAACCTCCATATATAGCAATATTACATGATGATTGGTAAAATTAAACCTACTCCCCCCGAATCCCATACGGCGGGGATGTTCATGGTTATCCTTAACTCTCATCACCCCGCTATATATCCCATTAATTCCCCAACTGTATTAATCAAGTTGTGGGGGTTCGATTTGTACAATTGCTCAACAATTCAGGAGTTAACTGCTCATGATGGATGCTAGTATTCCCGATACTGCTAATGTGACTGATACCGATATAGTCATCCATGCTGAAAATATTGATGTTTTCTACGGGGATTTTAAGGCAGTTCGCGGCGTGACTATGGACATTCTCCAAAAACGAGTAACCGCTTTTATCGGACCTTCTGGCTGCGGTAAAACTACTATTCTCCGCTGCTTTAATCGCATTAATGATTTGATTCCAGGCTTCAGGTTGTCCGGGAATATTTACTATCAGGGTCAGAATTTATACGATCCCATTGTCGATCCTGTCCAAGTGCGACGACAAATTGGTATGGTATTTCAGAAGCCTAACCCCTTCCCTAAGTCTATTTATGAAAATATCGCCTATGGGGTGCGCGTCAATGGTTTGGCTAAGTCTAAAGCTGATCTCGATGAAATTGTAGAGCGATCGCTCCGTCAGGCTGTACTCTGGGATGAAGTCAAGGATAAACTCCGACAAAGTGGTTTGGCTTTGTCTGGGGGTCAGCAACAACGTCTATGTATTGCGCGCGCGGTTTCCGTTCAACCTGATGTAATTCTCATGGATGAACCTTGCTCCGCTTTGGACCCTATTTCTACCATGCGGATTGAAGAACTCATTGTTGAGCTAAAACAACAATACACTATCATTATCGTTACCCATAATATGCAGCAAGCAACTAGGGTCGCTGATATGACTGCCTTTTTTAACGCTAAAGCCGAAGATGGTAGCAAGCGTTTTGGCTACCTCGTTGAGTTTAGCGATACTCACAGTCTGTTCCAAAATCCCCAAGAAGAAGCCACCCAACAATATGTTAGTGGTCGCTTTGGTTAAGCACAACCTATCCCCAAGAGGTCAGAAGCTACTTAATTAGCCCTGTCTGACCTCCCTCTGGTTGTGGTGATTGGTTGATGGTGTTTTGACGCTATGCGCCTTTCATCCAGTTTTTCAGTAAGTTATCCTTAACCATCCCTTGGCGAAAAACCTCGATTAGATACTCCTGAGCTTCTTCTAAACTTAGGTGTTTGACTTGTTCCTGGAGAACCTTGAGCTTGAATTGTTGCTCTATGCTTAGATTTCCTGGGGTTTGCATTGTTCGCTCCTCCTCTGAAATTCTAGGATTGAGACTACGGTTTTGGATTAAACCGTAATTTTTGTTTACCTGGAATGTAAATTATCGTAACATACACTTGACAATCTGTCCATCATGGACATTTAGCCACTAATCTATTTAACAAAACTTTGGATTTTCGGATCTGATAGCCACAGACTCAGCCCTAACTGCCATAAAATAAACTGATAGCCGTCAGATTGGAGATTGAGTTAATGGATGCTATAGAATTTTTTAATATGAGTGCCGGAAGATGGCGATCGCTAAGGACTACCCATCACCTAGCTTTTCGTCAAGCCGAAAAAGGATTTTCTGATATCAATGTAACCTCCCTTACCGCTGATGACCCCCAGGTAGCCGAGATCTGCAAAATGCACGATATTGACCCGAGTTTGGCGGCGGGGGGCGCTCATGTCACCTGGAATGGCGAAATGGCTTGGGATAAGGAAGACGAAAATCATAAGGGTTCTACGGTATTTGCGATCGTACCAGACCCAGATGATCCGCGCCGGGGTCGAATGCTGCGGGAACGCGGTTATGCGGAAATTGTCCCGGTGATTGGACGTTTTGAGATGGACGAAGAGGACGGATTAACCTTAATAACCGAATATGAAACCATGAGTTCCATTGAGCGTTTTTGGTTTGTGGGTCCTCATGTAAGAATGCGATCGAGTGCCGTCAAGCGGTTCGGAGGCTTCAACACCTCCACCTTCTGCACAGAAATCCGCATCGACTCTGATTCTAACACAACCACAACTTCCGAAGCCGACAAACCATCTGCTGATTTTATCTCAGCTTTGGGTTGGTAAAACCGTAACCCCCCTGAAGTCCCAAGGTTTTCAGGGGAGTTAGTTGTTGTGTTTTAGCAGCTACTAACTGGCTGGCTTTCAATAAACCATCAAAAACCATTATACCATAGCCATGACATCTATAACCACGGACAAAACATATACTTTTGAAGACTACCTCAAATATGATGATGGCACAGACAACCATTATGAATTAGTCAATGGACAATTAGAAATCATGAACCCACCAACCATCAGACATTTGCTAATCGCCGATTTTATCCGGGATACTTTAAAAGCCGAAATAACTCGGATGAATTCACCTTGGTTGTGTTTGAAAGAAGCCGGGGTGAGAACCTCACCGAGGAAGTCGCGATTGATGGATGTCTGTGTCGTATCCAGAGAAAAAGTTGTAGAATTGTTGGATGAATCGGCAGTTTTTCAAACGCCACCCCTCCTAGTGGTGGAAGTGGTCAGTCCAGAATCGGTAAACCGGGATTATCGGTACAAAAGAACGGAATATGCGGCGGCGGAAATCCAGGAATATTGGATTGTAGATCCGATATTAAATAAGATATCGATTTTGCGGCTGGATGAGGGTTTATATGAAGAAACTGTGTTGACGGACAATCAACAAATAGTCTCTCAAGTTTTCCCGGAATTAAGGTTAAATATCGGAGACATTTTCGCAGCGGGCAATATTTTCACCTCCCCGGAAAATCCCCCCCAATCCTAAAAAGCGGGGTTATATCAGCCACGCAAACATTTAATAAACGGGGTTTCTAGTAGTTTCTAGTAGGTTGGGTGGAGCGATCGCTTTACACAACACACTCGGACTCTAGTAGGTTGGCTGGTGCGATCGCTTTACACAAGACAGTCGGACTCTAGTAGGTTGGGTGGAGCGATCGCTTTACACAACACATTCGGTTAGGCTGGGGGTAATTAAGTTTTTGTGGAGTTTCCTGGGTTCACATAACCTACTGATTTGTTGGGTTTACGGAGTTCACCCAACCTACTCCTAATGCTATAATTAGCTTAAATGGCTCAACTGTTTAAAACCGGGCGTTTGACGGTGGGCTATGTCAGTAAATGGGCATATATGCCCCTCCCTGCTTTTCAGCCAATTCTGAAACAGCAAGATATCCCGCTTGACTCTCAGGATGAGGTTAAATGACTACCAAAATAAGCGATCGCCAAATTTATGCTCGCCTAGGAATTACCCCTCAACAACTGGCTGAATTTTGCCAACGTTGGCAGATCGTTGAACTTGCCCTATTTGGATCCATTCTCCGAGATGACTTTAACGCCAATAGTGACGTAGATATTTTAGTCACCTTTCAGCCTAATCACTCTTGGGGTTTAGAGTTTATTCAAATGCGAGAACAACTCTCTACTCTTTTTAATCGTCCTGTTGATCTCATCACCCAACAAAGTATTCTCAATAGTCATAATGTTCTCCGTCGCCAGAGCATCCTCAATTCAGCAGAGGTCATCTATGGCCAAGGATAAACAGGCATTAATAGATATTCTAAAGGCTATCCAGCAGATTATTAGTTATGTTGAGGATATCAAAAAAGAAGACTTGCAACAAGATGATGAAAAACAGGCAGCTATTTTATATAGGATTATTATTGTTGGGGAAGCAACTAAACGATTATCCCCTGAATTTCGTCAACAATACCCCATGATTCCTTGGCGGGAAATGGCGGGTCTACGAGATGTGGTCATTCACGATTATGATGAGCTAGATTTTGACATTCTTTGGAATGTTATTCAGGTCAATTTACCTGATATATTACCTCAAATACAATTAATTTTTAACTCCTTGAACGACTAATTCAGAAACCCCGTTTCTGCCATAACCTTTGCCTCCTCACCCAAATCTGCCTCAGAAACCCCCTTTCTCAACCCCTCAACCCATCCCCCGCCGCCACTTTCTAGTAGGTTGGGTGGAGCGATCGCTTTACACAACACACTCGGACTCTAGTAGGTTGGCTGGTGCGATCGCTTTACACAACACACTCGGACTCTAGTAGGTTGGCTGGTGCGATCGCTTTACACAACACACTCGGACTCTAGTAGGTTGGCTGGTGCGATCGCTTTACACAACACACTCGGACTCTAGTAGGTTGGCTGGTGCGATCGCTTTACACAACACAGTCGGCTAGGCTGGGAGTGGTTAAGTTTTGGTCGGGTTTCCTGGGTTCACATAACCTACTCCTGGTACGATCGCTCTGGGTTCATATAACCTTGGCTATAGTGAATTTAAGCGTAATTATTCAAGGGGAAATTGTATGACCGGAAAACCACTAGAAATCGAGGGAATTTGGGAAGAAATTGTCAGCCATTCCGATGCCTTAGCAGGATGCCAAGTGCGGGTGACAGTTCTCTCTCGCCCACCCCAGTCCCCATCTCCAGACAACTCTGCCCCCTTTCGTCCGGCTGGCGATCGCTCTTTACTGAGACACGCCGGAACTTGGTCTGGTGATGACCTGGAGGATTGTCTAAACATGGTTTATGAGACTCGTCAGCCTCTGGAGTTTTAATGGTGTATCTGCTAGATACAAACGCCTGTAGCCGCGTGATTCAGGGAGATTTAACCGCGCCATCAACTCGATGGTTTAAGTGGGGGAATGGCAATCTGACAATTCTTGGTTCAGTTGTGCCAATGATATCCCGCCTTCTGTTTTGAGTCTAATTCGCGATTCTGTTAACATCTCGATAAAACTAGGATTCAAACTCAGACTCGCGGTTTCTAGATCCGCATCCCGAATCGGAATCAGGACAGCAGTGGCTTGAGCGTCAACGGTGATGATGATTGGTCGATCGCTCATCTGTTGGATATAATCAGCAAGCGATCGCCGGGAATGAACAGCCTCAACCCTGAACTCGCCGCCATTGGCTTCGAGATGTCCGGCGGCTTTAGCGATAAACTCAGGATGAGAATTAAAACTGTGGGTCAATTCATCAGCTAACCGAATCGACATTAGCGCCGCTTGAGGTTGTTCGTCAACTGTGATGATCAAAGGTTGGCGATCCAGGGTTGCCATATATTCGGTTAACGGGGCTGTAGCTTGCGATAAATTAAGAGTCTTCATCTGTTTCCCCTTGCCAAATCCCAGACTTGTACTTGCTTAGTTTATAGTAGGTTGGCTGGTGCGATCGCTTTACACAAAACAGTCGGCTAGGCTGGGAGTGGTTAAGTTTTGGTGGGGTTTCCTGGGTTCACCCAACCTACTCCTGGTCATATTAAATCATGAAATATATGCTACAATTAGGAATAAGATTAATCAGCCTCAATTTGGATAGAGTCAACTGCTTATGACTGTACTCATCTCAGACGAAATCCTGGAAGCCTCTCAGCTTACCCCAAGCGAATTTCGCCAAGAAGTAGCATTACACCTGTTTCAAACCGGGCGTTTGACTTTGGGCTATGCCAGTAAATTGGCAGATATGCCATCCGGTGCTTTTCGCCAACTTCTCAAACAACGAGATATCCCGCTTTACTCCTACGATGTGGAAGATTTTGCCTTAGATATAAAGAATTTACGGGAGTTGGGACGCTTGTGATTGTCATTAGTGATACATCAGTAATCACTAACCTGGCGGCAATTCACCACCTAAAACTTCTGTCTCAACTTTACCATCAAGTGACTATTCCTGAATCTGTGTATCGGGAACTCGTTGATATTGACCCTGCTGTACCCGGAACTCTGGAAGTTCAAGGTGCAGCCTGGTTAAAAGTCAGAGCATTAGTTAACCGTAGTGTGGTTGAACAGCTTCAAAATGAGGTAAGGTTAGATCCGGGAGAGGCAGAGGCGATCGCTCTTGCCATAGAGCTTCAGGCAGATTTGTTGTTGATTGATGAGCGTCGGGGTCGAGCGGAGGCTGACCGTTTAGGCATCAAGATTACTGGATTGCTAGGCATTCTGGTTGAAGCCAAGCAGAAAAATTTAATTACTGCGGTCAAACCTCTGATGGATGCTCTGATTGCTACGTCAGAGTTTAGAGTATCTTCGGCTTTATACAACCAGATTGTGAATATGGTCAATGAAACTTAATCGATATCTGATCAACCCCGTTTCTGCCATAACCTTTGCCTCCTCACCCAAATCTGCCTCAGAAACCCCCTTTCTCAACCCCTCAACCCATCCCCCGCCGCAACTTTCTAGTAGTTGGCTGGTGCGATCGCTTTACACAACACAGTCGGACTCTAGTAGGTTGGGTGGAGCGATCGCTCCACCCAACACAGTCGGCTAGGCTGGGAGTGGTTAAGTTTTGGTGGAGTTTCCTGGGTTCACATAACCTACTCCTGGTGCTATAATTAGCTTAAATGGCTCAACAAAACCATGAATACAACTCAACTACGCGAAAAAGTCGCCAGCCAACTCAACAACCTCTCACCGGAAAGACTTGCCCTCGTTAGTGAGTTTCTCGACTCCCCAGAAACCTCCGAACCTACTCAATCCTCTGGCTGGCAAAAATTGCCCCCGCTAAAACCAGGGAAAACCGCCACAGATTTACTCAAAGTTGCCGGAACTTGGCAGGGGGTATATGGCGGATAAGTCGGCGAAAAAATCCGAAAACATCAGAGCATCAGCATCCAGCATAGGCTCTGTTGGGACAAAAGCATCAAACCACCTCAAGTGTTTTCGGTTGAGGAATGACCTCACCTTCCGCCTGCCAAGCTGCTAGATACATTTCAATCACTTCTTCCCCATTGCGGATTGCCTCTTCCCGAGTTTTTCCGTGAGTACAAGGCATCACGACCTGCTCAGAAAACTCGGGAATGGTGACTAGGAAAAGCTCATCTTCATCAGACCATTGAACAATCATGCTGTATCGACTCATGAATCTTCCTCCTCTCTCAACCCTTCCAGTTCAGTTAGCAGTTTTTCCAGTTGTTTTTCTAGGTAACGGGGTACATCATCTCCATCCTGACCTGAAATGGTCAGGGTTTTTCCAATCAGAGGATGTCGCCAACGCTCATGGCTGCCCTTACCGCGCTTAGGCAAGTAAACAAAGCCATACTGTGCAATTTGAGCTTTCAACTCTCGAATCTTCCGGGGCATTAGTATGATTTAGGCATTTTGGTCTAGTTTATCACTTTTTCCGTTTTCATAAAGATAACTCAACTATGTGGGGTTTCCTGCTACTAATTTGGCAACTCAGAAACCCCCTTTCTCAACCCATCAACCCATCCCCCGCCGCCATTTTCTAGTAGGCTGGGAGTGCGATCGCTTTACACAACACAGTCGGACTCTAGTAGGTTGGGTGGCGCGATCGCGAAACCCAACACAGTCGGCTAGGCTGGGAGCGCGATCGCTTTACACAACACACTCGGACTCTAGTAGGTTGGGTGGAGCGATCGCTTTACACAACACACTCGGACTCTAGTAGGTTGGCTGGTGCGATCACGAAACCCAACACATTCGGCTAGGCTGGGAGTGGTTAAGTTTTGGTGGGGTTTCCTGCGTTCACATAACCTACTCCTGGTGCGATCGCTTTACACAACACACTCGGACTCTAGTAGGTTGGGTGGAGCGATCGCGAAACCCAACACAGTCGGCTAGGCTGGGGGTAATTAAGTTTTTGTCAGGTTTCCTGGGTTCATATAACCTACTGATTTGTTGGGTTTACGGAGTTCACCCAACCTACTCCTGGTGCGATCGCTTTACACAACACACTCCGCTAGGCTGGGAGCGCGATCGCTTGGCTTCACGCTCTTACCATCGAGCTTAATCCAGATTTGCTAAACTTGAGTTGCTACCATCAAACCTCAAATCTTTCAATAATCGCTAACCCTTATGACCTTCCAACAATTGCAAAAACAAGTCTTAGATTTACCTCTAGGCGATCGCTGGGTATTGCTCAAACTCCTGGTGGAATCTTTGCAGCCAACTCCGCTGCCTTTTCCAGAGGCAACACCTACACTAGAAGGCACCCCTGGAGACGAAGACAATTCCCTGGATCAATACTATGGCTGTATTGACGATGAAACATTTATCCGCCATCCCCAACCCGAACAAGGCGATCGCCAACCGATTCTATGAGATTTTTGCTGGATACAAATAGCTGCATTATCTATTTACGCGGCAAGAACTTAGCTCTGAAGAAGAGATTGGAGTTTTATCGCGAAGAAGTTGCTGTGTGTTCAGTCGTAAAAGCAGAGCTTTTTTACGGTTCTATGAAAAGTGCCAATCCCGAAAAAAATATCAGGTTACAAACAGAATTTCTCTCGCAATTTATCTCTCTTCCCTTTGATGATGTGGCGGCAAATTTATTTGGCATAATCCGATCGCAATTGGAATCTAAGGGGACTCCTATCGGGTCTTATGACTTACAAATTGCGGCGATTTCCCTGGCGCATCATCTCACCCTAGTAACCCACAATGTCCGTGAATTTAGTCGAGTAGAGGGTTTACAGTGGGAAGATTGGGAGCCAGAGAGATAGCGTTTCTTGCCCCCCTAACCGATCGTATAGAGATGATGGCTGCCTGTGATTCGTTTTAGCTGCCAACCCTGTTCACAATTTTACAGAGTGCTTTACCAGAAATCGATTTCATAAAGATAACTCAATTAACTGTTTTTCTGGGGTGACTTCCTGTTGTTCACTCGCCACTTCCAGCCAAAGAAAGAACTGCATCTGCAAGCATTTCTAACAACTCTTCATAGCTCGATGCCCAGGTGTGACAATTGGGAAGGGCGGGTACTGAACCTGGACTTCATCTTCTGGCCAAATCATTGCTTTAATCTTCATCGTTTGTCTCTAATGGCTATCTAATCAGGATTTTAGCCGATCTGTTAACACCTCACTCAGCAACCCACAGCCTAGAAACCGGGTTGCTGCGAACCGCACCTTTTTCCCGAAGCTGATTAGAGAAATCCGGTTTCTCACACCCCCTCCAACCGCAGGAAATGCACCACCCCCGACCCATCCCCCGCCGCCACCGTCACCCCATCCGGTGCAACCGCACAGGAAGACATCGCACCATCCCCGGTAAAGGTGGCTAACTCTTTCCCCGTCTCCAAATCCCACAGTTTCAGGGTATTGTCCCTGGATGCGGAAACCGCTTGTTGACCGTCTGGGGTGATGGCTACTGCATATACCTCGCTACTATGCCCGGTGAGGGTAGCCAGTTCCGTCCCCCTCTCCAAATCCCACAGTTTCAGGGTGTTATAGGATGCCGAGACGGCTCGTTTCCCGTCGGGGGTAATGGCTACTGAATTTACCCAGAAACTATGCCCTCTGAGGGTAGCCAGTTCCGTCCCCGTCTCCAAATCCCACAGTTTCAGGGTGTTATCCCCCGATGCCGAGACCGCTCGTTTCCCGTCGGGGGCGATCGCTACTGCATTTACATCGTCACTATGCCCGGTGAGGGTAGCCAGTTCCGTCCCCGTCTCCAAATCCCACAGTTTCAGGGTTTCATCCCCCGATGCCGAGACCGCTCGTTTCCCGTCCGGGGCGATCGCTACTGCATTTACCAAGCTACTATGCCCGGTGAGGGTTGCCAGTTCCGTCCCCGTCTCCAAATCCCACAGTTTCAGGGTGTTATCATCGGATGCCGAGACCGCTCGTTTCCCGTCGGGGGCGATCGCTACTGCCATTACCCTGCCACTATGCCCGGTGAGGGTAGCCAGTTCCCTCCCCGTCTCCAAATCCCACAGTTTCAGGGTGTTATCCAACGATGCCGAGACGGCTCGTTTCCCGTCGGGGGCGATCGCTACTGCCATTACCCTGCCACTATGCCCGGTGAGGGTAGCCAGTTCCCTCCCCGTCTCCAAATCCCACAGTTTCAGGGTTTTATCCCTGGATGCAGAGACGGCTCGTTTCCCGTCGGGGGCGATCGCTACTGCCATTACCCTGCCACTATGCCCGGTGAGGGTAGCCAGTTCCCTCCCCGTCTCCAAATCCCACAGTTTCAGGGTTTTATCCTCCGATGCCGAGACCGCTCGTTTCCCGTCCGGGGCGATCGCTACTGCATTTACCAAGCTACTATGCCCGGTGAGGGTAGCCAGTTCCGTCCCGGTCTCCAAATCCCACAGTTTCAGGGTTTTATAGGATGCCGAGACGGCTCGTTTCCCGTCGGGGGCGATCGCTACTGCATTTACATCGTCACTATGCCCGGTGAGGGTAGCCAGTTCCGTCCCCGTCTCCAAATCCCACAGTTTCAGGGTTTCATCATCGGATGCCGAGACCGCTCGTTTCCCGTCGGGGGCGATCGCTACTGCATTTACCCTGCTACTATGCCCGGTGAGGGTAGCCAGTTCCGTCCCCGTCTCCAAATCCCACAGTTTCAGGGTTTTATAGGATGCCGAGACGGCTCGTTTCCCGTCGGGGGCGATCGCTACTGCATTTACCCCGCTACTATGCCCGGTGAGGGTAGCCAGTTCCGTCCCCGTCTCCAAATCCCACAGTTTCAGGGTTTCATCATCGGATGCCGAGACGGCTCGTTTCCCGTCGGGGGCGATCGCTACTGCCATTACCCTGCCACTATGCCCGGTGAGGGTAGCCAGTTCCCTCCCCGTCTCCAAATCCCACAGTTTCAGGGTTTCATCATCGGATGCCGAGACCGCTCGTTTCCCGTCGGGGGCGATCGCTACTGCCTCTACCCAGCCACTATGCCCTCTGAGGGTAGCCAGTTCCGTCCCCGTCTCCAAATCCCACAGTTTCAGGGTTTCATCATCGGATGCCGAGACCGCTCGTTTCCCGTCGGGGGCGATCGCTACTCCTCTTACCCAGTCACTATGCCCGGTGAGGGTGCGAATCAGTGGCCCGCCGGGAGGGGTAAAGTTAGTAGTGAGGGGACGAAACCAGGGTTTTTTCTGGGCTTGTTTTGCCTGTCCCAATAAAGCCACAATTTCTGGATTCTCAAAGGACAACAACCGCCCCCAAAGCTGCTCCGCCAGTTGGGTTGTATCCGAGGCTAAAATATGAGCCGATAGCCGCAACGTCCCCGCGATTAATTGCAGGGTTTCCGTCTGTTCCGGGTTCAGCAAGACATCCGAACTCATCGCCAAATCGTAATCTTCTATTAACGCTTGCACCCCGCACTCCGCCAGTTTTGCCTGCATAAAGTCAAAATCCGTCAGCAATTGGTGCAGCCGTGCAGTTTTGGAGGCACGCCACAAACTTCCGGGCAAGGTTTCTAACAGCCACCGTCCGTCTTCTCTCGGTATTTTAGCTAATCGGTCTTTGAGTTCACCCATTGTTCAACTTAGGACTGGTAACGTTAACCAAGGTTAAAGGAATATCATGCAATACATTTTCAAAGTCTCTCTCCCCTTCTGGGATCCAGATTTAGGGTGAGGGCAATGTTTTAAGTGACTTCCCAACAAGCTGTATCCCCCCAACTTCTGGAAAAAAGAGGAGCTTTTTGGGGTTAATCCTGACCATAAAGCATTTCCCATGATTTATCCGCAATTTGCTCTTGTATCGGTGCCACCAAAGATTCAACCTCCTGCACGATATCCTGACGATAGAGGAAATCGTTAAAGCTCTTGTGGTAAATACTGTACAGTGGTTTTTCACCCGGTTTCCTTTGAATGCGGAGAAACTGCGACCACTCATCGAGTATCCCCTGCACCGTCAGCGAAATTTCTCCCGCCAATTGCGACAGTAACCGACAAGAAATCGGCTTATTGGTTTTAGTTAAAAAGTAGATAATCTTCAGCTTGGTTATCGGTAACGGCCTCGTCACCATTCCCATACGCCGCCAATGTTGCTCATAATATTGTTCCAAACCCTTGGGCAAATTTGCCAAGTTCAAATCGGCATATCTCCCCTTCTCAATGTCATTCAGAACATACTTTAAATACATGAAATTGCTTTCGCTATTCTCTGCCAAAAAGTCGATAAATTCCGCCTCTGTCACTCCTTGGGCAGTCAGCCAGCGTTGGATAGGTTCCCGTTGACAGCGATACCGAATAAACCGTCGGATATCTTCTAAATTGGCTTGATAATATTTATCGGACATCATATCAAACTCCTGCTGTGGTGCCGACACTACAAAAGGGAAAAACTCCGGGCGTTTGGTGAGGATAAAATAAACCCCCTTGGGTAAATTTTCGGGCAGATAAAGCACATTTGCCCTCGAATTTTGGGTGCTTAAATCTACTTCATCCAAGGCATCCACGGCAATCACTAAACGGTCAGTTTTGGCGGCAGCTTCGGTTAATAACTTGCTTAAAAAATTGCCATTGCGGGTATTATCAGGATGCAGGGGTAAGTCATAAGCTAACCCATACCTTGTCATCAGTTGCTCGCAAATATTTTTCAGGAAATCTTCGGTGCTGGTGCGGTTTTCTGACAGGATATTAAAATAAGCCAAACATCCCGTTTGCTGCACATATCGCGCTAACAAGGCGCTCTTACCCACGCCGGGGTCGGCTTCTATGATAAAATAACCATTGGCTTGTCTTCGGCAAAATTCCTCAATGGCATTAAAGACGAATTCCCTCCCCAAAAACTCCTGGGTTTTTTCCTCAATAAAAGCGGCAAAATCTGCGGGAACGGCGGCAGTCCCTTTTAAGGTTTTCAGCAATTGATTAAACCGTTCATCTAACCCCTGACAAGAGGCGATAAATGTATCCACACCCTCATCAATTCTCCCCCGAATTTGCTGGAGTTCCTGGTCGATATTCCCGACTTTCCCGCTAATGTCGGTCAGAATATCGTGGGTTAAGGTATTAAAAACTACCTGATTATATTTTATTTCTAAGCGGAAATAATGCACTAATCCGGGTAAATATAAGTTGCGAAATGTGTTCAGCAACACGGGGGGCGCTTCCCTTAGCCACTGGTGTTCGGCTTCTAGCCGCTGCATCAATTTAGTCCGAATTGCCTCCAGTTCACTGCCTTGCCAACTTCCCTCACTGCCTTGGGGCTGTTCCCCTTCAACGATTATTAAGATTTGTTGCCCATCCTGCTTAATCTGGGCAATTCGTGCTATAATTTCCGGTGTTTTCTGACAGCAGCCACAAATATCATTTAGGATGCGCTCATGGGCTGTTAGCAGTGCTTTTTCAATGTCATGATTACGTTCCCCAGCCTTACGCTGCGCCCACTTATGACATTCGGAACCGACGACTCCCAACCCAGCACTAGCAAATAGTGACAACATCTCAACAATCATGGTTTTACACCCCATCCCACACATCGGAGTTATTAATTAACATTGTAGCCAATTTCCCCCACGCAGTCAACGGCACGGCGACTAGATTATTGACAATCCCCCACCCGGTAAAAAGGGGGTTTCTTTGATGGTATAATTGGGGGGAGGTAAATATCAGTAGGGTGCTTCATAACCGGGATTTATGGGGGGAATATAAACACCATTTCCTCGGACGCACGGCGACTAATTACTGACCATCAATTACTAGGAATAAAGGGGGTTTCCGGGTGTGATTATCGGCGGCGGGAACGTCTCCGGGAACGAGACCGACTCCCGGAACTAGACGGACTCCGGGTAACTGTAGAAGGAAGACTTCTATAGTTGGCTTTGACCCGCCTTTGGCGATAAAGAATAATTGTCTCGGGTTCTTCGGGTTCCATTTCTTCTGCTACCATTGAGGATGAGGTGGCTGATTGTTCGGTTTCCACGGGGTCTACTTCCAAGGTGGCGCGGATATCTCGGGCGAGATTAAATGCCAATTGCTTGAGGGCGGGTTCTTGGCTGTCGTTCAATAATTCGGCAGCTTTGGTGAAGTCGGCGGCGGCTTTTTCCAGGTGGTCGAGTTGATAATGAATTAACCCCCTATCTAAGTAGGCATTGGCTCGATTTGGGTCTAGGTCGATCGCTTTATTGTAATCGGTCAAAGCCTCTTCAAACCTCCCTAATTGCAGGTATTCTTCCCCGCGAAAATAGTATGGTTCAGGGCTTGACGAATTCACCCGAATTGCTATAGTATAATTGGAGAGGGCTGATTGGTGGCTGTCCATGGCTGCGTAGGCAAAACCTCGATTTAGGTAAGCCTCCATCAGGGCGGGATTCAGTTCTACAGCCTGACTGAGAGTGACGATCGCAGCACTATAATTCCCGGCTTGGATTTTCTCCATGCCCCGATTGTTCAATTCTACCGCCTGGTGCGATCGCATGACATATTGGCTCACCACCGCCAGATTGTCCCGATATCCTGTGAGTTTCCCCTGGGCTTCTGCAAAGGTGGAGGAGTGCTGGGGGATGCTTTCCAATTGGGCGATCGTCTGCTGCCATTTGCGTTGCGCCTCTTCCCAAACCGCAGGGGGGTGGGGGGGGTTCTGCACGAGTTGGGAGGCGGACATGGCTCGCGTGATGGCTTCCTGGTAATTTTGGCGGGCTTTTTGTTCGGGTTCCAGCTTTTGTGCAACTACCTGTAACTGGGAACGTAAAAAAGTCAGTTCTTCCAACTCGGACTGTCTGGGAAATTTCGGGGCATTTTCTAGGCGTGCGATCGCCCCTTGTAGGTGGCCATGAGCGGCAGAAAGACTATCGTAACCGGAGAGGGTTTCCACCGCCCCCACGAAGTCTGTCAACAGTCGGGCTTGTGCGATCGCCTCCTGCTGCTGTTGTTTCACCCAGACCCCTGCACCGGCGACGATGGCGATCGCGATCGATACACCCAAAACAGTTCGGTTTGCCATGATATGATACCCCTACTATATGTCAATCCTACCATATCGGTTGTCCAGTAAGTCCCACCCCGAAATTGGGTAGAAAATCGACCGCCATTAATGATGGGGAAATCATGATTAATTGGATATATGATGGATTTGGTGCGTCAGTGACCCGACGAATCTTACCCAACTATCATAAATAATGGCTAAAGTCTCCCAAGAAGAACTAATTAAAGCAGCGATCGCAGGGGTTGCCGTGATCACCTTTCCCACAGACACAGTACCCGCCTTAGCAGCCCGTCCAGACAAGGCTGAAGCCATTTTTCAGACCAAACAACGCCCCCCCGATAAACCATTAATTTTGATGGGGGCTACAGCCGAAAGTCTATGGCAGTTTGTAGATAGCCTAGCCTGGGAATTAGAATGCTGGCAGCAAATCGCCCGTCAGTATTGGCCAGGAGCCTTAACCCTAGTGTTACCAGCATCTTCAGCAGTTCCCCCAGCGGTTAATCCCACCGATCCAACCACCATTGGTTTACGGGTTCCTAAGTGTGAAATTGCCCTAGAAATCCTCAAACGTACTGGGCCACTGGCTACCACTAGCGCTAATCTTTCGGGACAACCACCCCTATTAACCACGGCTGATATAGATAGGCAGTTTCCAGAAGTTCTGACCTTAAAGGACGCTCCCCCAGAGTCAGGGTCTGCCATTCCCTCAACAGTAGTGCGGTGGACAAAAAACGGAGATTGGGAAATACTGAGGAGGGGTGGGGTAGAGTTTGTCAGCCCCTTGCCCAAATCCAGATTTAAATAGGATATATCAACCAGCCAGAGTATGTCACAATTCAAGGGGGAGTGCTGTTGTTAGACTGATCTCAACTAATCGTGACAAACTCATGGGCTGGAATGAATTTATCTATTTGGGTGCAGGGCTGGGACTGGGTTGGTGGCTAGGTCAGCGCCAACTTTCCGGGGGGGGAATGAAACTCATGACCCCAAAACCGCCTTTGGCGAAAACTTCCCGATCGCCATTACCAGAGTCGGGGACCGGAGAATTGGATGCTATTAGCGATCCACAGGTGGCAGCCTTAGCCGAAAAATTGCAGCAGACGCGATTGGCTTATCATTTAGCCGTAGAAATGGCTCAGTTTAAGGCGGGTTTTTTAGCCCGTACCTCCCACGAGTTGCGATCGCCCCTAAATAGCATCATCGGCTTTTTACAGTTAATCCTTGCCGACCTATGCGAAAATCCAGAAGAGGAACGGGATTTTATCCAACAAGCCCATGATGCCACCCTGCGGATGGTAGCGTTAATGGATGAGGTGATTATGGTGGCTAAAACCGAACATGGTAGCCAACAGATGAACCTGCAACCCCTGAAACTGGCTGAAATGTTGGCGGAGGTGGAACAACTCACCCACTTACAAGCAGCTAACCGCAGCATCCGCCTATCAATTATTCCCCCCGATCCGCAGGTATATGTAATTGGCGATCGCCCTCGCCTCAAGCAAGTTTTACTCAGTCTGGTCGATGGTGCGATCGCTGGGATGGAGTCTGGGAAAGTCCAAGTTTCCACCCACGTCGCCTCAGAGTCTGGCTATGTTCACATTTGGATTGATGACCAACGCCCCATCAGCGCCTGGAGTGAGTCCTGGGATTTACTGGAGTCTACCCTAAAATCCCCAGCCAGCAACAGCACCAACATTGACCCAACTGATATAGCCCTTTCGCCGGGGATGCGTCTATTAATGAATCAGACCCTATTGGGATTGATGAAGGGGCGCTTAGAGGTGGTAGCAGTCCCCCCAGATGGAGAAAATCACAATTTCACCCGCACTCAATGTTCCCTTACCCTGGGTTCCCCTGATTTTTAGCAATTACAGCTTAATGCGATCGCGATCGTTGGCGGGGATGGGCTATCGGTGATTGAGGGACTCAACTTAGAAGAGTGCCGCCAATCATACCAGCCAGCAAAATCCAACCGATGATCACATTATCACGGAACATTTTGCCGTAAATCTCCCGAGAAATCTCTGGGTTTCGCAGTTGCCAATACTGACGCGCCCATAGAATCACCACTATAGCTAAAGCCAGCCAAGAAACAGGGTGCAGGTGCATTTGTAAGTCTACACCGAACATCAAAGCGGCTGTACCCAGGAAAAATAAACCCACCGCATTGGGTGCAAAGTCCCCAAAAAATAGGGCGCTGGAGTTGATACCCAATCGGCGATCGTCTTCGCGATCGCTCATAGCATAAACCGTATCAAACCCCAAAGTCCATAATACCGTCGCCCCCCATAGTAAACCCGTAGAGGCTTCTAGGCTACCATTGGCAGCACTCCAGCTAATTAAAACCGCAAATCCCCAGGCGATCGACAAAACCAATTGAGGGACTGGAAACACCCGTTTAGCTAAGGGATAGCAGATAATCACCGGAACCGCCGCCACAGACAACCAGAAACTGAGGGGATTAAGATATAGCGCCAACCCGAAAGCACAAGCAAACGCCACCAACCCCACCACAACACCAGTTTTAATCGTGAGGGCGCGACTCGCCAAGGGACGGTTACGGGTTCTTTCCACTTCCGGGTCAATGTTTCTATCCCATAAATCATTGACCACACAGCCAGCCGCACTGGTGGCTAGGCTACCAAAGACAATCACCAAAATCAGAGTTAAAGGCGGGGTTCCCCCTGTCGCCAAAACGATCGCCCATAGGGCTGGAATCATTAAGATTAACCGTCCGGCTGGCTTATCCCACCGCAGCAGACGGACAACACTGATCCAGGTAGGTTGTGGTTGATTCGCTTCTGTCACCATTATTATTTAAACCGCTCCAAAGCCAATTTTAATTAACATCGGGTAAATATTCCCTATCAAATATAATTGAAGCCTTGAAGGTTGTCTCCGCGTTGCTACAGTTGGGAGTATTGACCCGGAACTTGATGCGATCGCCTTTTGAGATATGTTGAGTATTTGTTCCGGATTTCTCCATGTTCCAGTGCTTTATTTGTTCAGGCGGCTTGCTCACTGACTTTTGTTGTTTTCCGCCCTTTAGCTGACTTCATTCTGGCGGGGTGCGCGACTATGGGTGAGCTAATTAAGAATTATTCTTGCATATTGGGCTACTGATGGTATAAAAAAGAAGACTCCCTCTCGTTTTTTCCCGAACTGGGGGTAAAGTGGGGTCGGTCCAATCGCTTATTCATACTCACACTGATAATAAACCGTGTTCAAGACAACTAAACTACTGGTTAGCAATGTTTTACTGGCGATCGCTGCCACTGTGTTTGTAGTTCCTGCCGTGGCACAACCTCCCCAGATTTTAGCTCAAGCCACCTCTCAGGCGAACATCAATGAACTTAATGACCTGCTCCAAAAGGGGCGAGATCTCGTTAATAGTGGCAATATGGATGAAGCCCTCAATGTTTACCTTCAAGCCGTCCAGCTAGACAGCAGTGATGCTAAAATCTATTCGGCTCTCGCCTATGTACAGGCCTTGCGGGGAGACTTTGAGGCGGCCGCTAAATTTTATCGGGATGCTATTACCCTAGATCCTCAAAATGCCGATTTTTACTACGGTTTGGGTTATACCCTAGCCCGGTTGCAAGACTACCCAGCAGCAGCACAAGCCTATCGGCGCGCTACCCAATTGCAGAGAGATAACATTAATGCTCACCTGGGGTTAGCAGCCAGTTTATTTAGACAGCAAGACTATAGGGGAGCCATTGAAGCCTATCAAACCGCCTTGGCTTTGGAACCTAATAGCTGGGAAGCTAACGCATCTATGGGAATGGCTTGGTTAAGACAAGGAAATGCTTCCCAATCTCTACAATTTCTACAACAGGCGATGGAGTTGGATCCTAATCAGCCTAATATTTATCTGAAACTGGGTATAGCTTATTTGGAACAAGGCGATCGCACCGCCGCCCTCGATGCTTTTCAAGAGGCGGCGCGACTGTCTCCTTTTAATGGTGAAATTCAGTTCCAAATTGGGGAAATATTCCGCATTCAAGAGAATTTTGAGGGTGCGCTTCAAGCCTATCAACAAGCCTTAGCTATGCAACCGGATCTGGTGGCAGCTAATGTGGCGATCGGTGAAATTCAGCTCAGATTAAAAGACTATATTGGTGCGATCGTCAGTTTCCGACGCGCCGCCGATCGCTTTGCTGACCAACCATCAGTTCACTATTATTTAGGTCTAGCCCTGAAAGAACGTGGAGGTCGAGAACCACAGGCGATCGCCTCCTTTAAAAAAGCCCGCGAACTCTATGAGAAACAAGGCGATCGTGAAGGTGTCAGACAAGCCGAAGCCGCCTTGAGAGAACTGGAAGCTAATTAACTTCAATTCCCAACCCAGGTAGGAGCCTAAGCGCCCCTACCTGTTGTATATGGTTGACTAATTCTGAGCTAATTAGTTATGATCATCCCATTTGATCGGAACCGAACAATCATTTCCACTGTCAAATGTAATAATTAGTTTTGGTTTTTGGTGAGGAAGCATCATGGGTAAACTGAATAATCTTCAACAGCTCTCGGAAAAAGTAGCACTAGCCAGCCTAGGAATTGGAATGTTGCTAGTGGGAGGACAACAGCCTTTAATGGCATCAAGTTCAACTGCTGAACAAACCCTTTCTGCTAGTGCTTCACCACCACGTATTTATCCTTACCAAAGTATTTTGAATCCTGATATACCTCCCCTCGATGACCCTTCCAAATTTTTACCCCTCGGAGAACAACAAGCACCAGTCAAAGTAGTTCTCCGTTTGGGAGAACGTCGGGTTTATGTATATCGAGGTGAGAGTCAAATAGCAAGCTATCCCGTAGCCGTGGGAAAACCCGGTTGGGAGACTCCCACCGGAACTTTCCAAGTTACTGAAAAAGTCGAAAATCCTCAGTGGCAAAATCCCTGGACAGGAGAAGTGCGCCCCGCCGGACCCAATAGCGCCCTAGGTTTGCGCTGGATTGGATTTTGGCATGATGGTAAGGATGCTATAGGATTTCATGGAACCCCGACAGTCAACTCCATTGGACAGGCGGCTTCTCATGGTTGCGTTCGTATGCGGAATGAGGATGTAGTGGCCCTATTTGAAAAGGTGGAAATGGGGACTGTGGTTATGGTGCTTCCCTAGGCTACTTTCGGGATCTTTCCTAGTTCCGGCGGCGGGTTGCTACTCCAAACGGAAACCGACCGCCCCCCAGGGGGAAGTCGGTAAGAGTTAGGATCAACAATGGAACTGTGGGATTTATTTGTTGATAAAGGCTTGGGCTTGACTGATGGCCGCACTACCGATTTTAAACAAAGCCCAGCCTCCAGCAACGATCAACGGTAACAAAACCACAACAATGCGAAGATCCAAATCCATTTGCTCTCCTCCTGAATTTTTAAAGAAATCTTTATATTCCTATTTGTACCGCATTTTTGCCAATGCCTCAAGGGGTTAGCCAGTAATTATCATTTTAGTCAAAATCTGTTCCAGTCCACAAAGCCCTGTTTGACATCCTCAGATCTCTGTTGGCACACTGGCACTGTGAAGGCCACCTTACTCTCTCATTCCTCAGAACTTGAGCATACTTTGAACAAAAATAGCGACTCACTCGGTCCACCTCGCTCGCAGGTTGGAAGGTTTAGAGTTAGACGTTCCACCCGATCGCAGTTGAATTTCGATAATCAGAATGGCTCAAACGATCGCCTTCTCCGTCGCAATTGATAGAACTGATGTAAACTTAGATTAGGCATAATTTCAGAATCAGACCACCAGGAGTTGATCCCAGAGGAGACTAATGCCTCGAAAATTGCCTGATTCTGTCGATGTGCATAATTGATCTATGCTTGAGGGGGTAATGGTCATGGCTACAGATCGTCGCGTTTCCCGCGTGGCTTCACTGATTAAACGGGAGGTTAGCCAAGTATTGCTCTACGACATCAAAGACGATCGCGTGGGAATTGGAATGGTCAGTATTACCGAAGTTGAAGTGTCCGGGGATTTGCAACACGCTAAAATTTTTGTGAGTATCTATGGGACAGAAGAAGCGCGCCGCTCAACTATGGAAGGGCTGCGATCGGCAACTGGCTATATTCGTTCCCATTTAGGAAAGCATATCCGTTTACGACGTACTCCAGAAGTGGTGTTTCTCGAAGATCGTTCCCTTGAACGTGGGGATAAAATTATTGAGCTGTTAAATCAGATTTCTCACGAACACAAAAACTCAGATACAGCCGGGGATACCACTCAGGAAGATGACCCGGAAGCACAACAGTAACTCACGCAAAGGTAATTCATAATCAATGAGTGTACTCTCGTCCCAGGTGGCTCAAATGGTGGTCGTGCGTGCTAGTGGTCATCTGTTTGACCACCAAATTCGCTATCCGGCTTGGGAACCGGGGCGCGATCGCCTCCAATACTGGTTACAGGAATTAGGGGTCGGTGGAGTGATTTTTGTTGATGGTAGCGCGGCGGAAATGGCTGCTAGAACTAAATTGCTTCAGTCCTGGGCGAAAGTCCCCCTATTTTTGGCTGCGGATATTGAGGAGGGAGTAGGACAGCGTTTTGCTGGGGCTACTTGGTTTCCACCACCAATGGCTTTGGGGTCGATCGCTAATCATAACCTAAGTCTGGCTGAGGATTATGCGGAAAAAATGGGGGCTATTACCGCCTCAGAAGCTCTGGCTATAGGCTTAAATTGGGTTCTGGGTCCGGTGGTGGATGTTAATAACAATCCTGATAATCCCGTGATTAATGTGCGCTCTTTTGGGGATAATCCAGAAACCGTTAGTAATTTAGCCAGCGCCTTTATCCGGGGTTGTCAAAAATACCCCGTCCTAACTACGGCGAAGCATTTTCCCGGTCATGGAGATACAGCCGTAGATTCCCATATTGAGTTACCAATGTTACCTCATTCGGCCGCTCGGTTGGCAAGGGTTGAGTTACCCCCCTTTCAAAGGGCGATCGCTGCTGGGGTTGATAGTGTCATGAGCGCTCACTTATTGATTCCGGCTTGGGATAGGGAACTACCTGCTACCTTATCCCCGAAAATTTTGACCGAAAAATTGCGACAGGAATTGTGCTTTGACGGGTTGATTGTTACTGATGCTTTGGTCATGGGGGCGATCGCCCGTGGTTACAGTTTAGCGAGTAGCTCCGTATTGGCAGTAAAGGCCGGGGCTGATATCCTATTAATGCCTGAAGATCCCGAAATCACTATTCGCGCCATAGTACAAGCCGTCGAAAATGGTGAGATTTCCCCAGAAAGGATAGCTGCTTCTTGCGATCGCATCAATAAAGCCAAGGAGAAAATTTCTACCCGTCAGGTTTCTGACCTAAATTTGGATTCTTTATCCACTCCAATCGCTGTTGAAACTGTAAGTTTGATTTTGCAACAGTCCCAGGTTAGCCGCCGGTTAGACCTTCAGCCACCACTTGCGCCACCAAACAATCTACAACCAGCCGAGTGGCGGAATTTGGTGATTGTCGATGATTTGCTTTCCTGTCGGTTTCTGGGACATCATACCCCGGCGATCGCTTATCCCGCCAAATTGGGCTGGAAATTACAACTTATCGATCGCAATAGTGGGACCAACCCAGCCGCCGAAACCGGATTTTCCCCCACTTTGCTACAGTTATTTATTCGCGGTAATCCTTTTGGCTGGACTGCTGGATTAACTGAAATAGCCAGGGTTTGGTTTAAAAAATTGTTAAAAACTGGGGAACTCAAGGCACTGGCGATTTATGGTAGTCCGTATACTCTCCAAGAGTTTTTGCCCGAAATTCCCGATGATGTGCCATTCGTGTTTTCATACGGCCAAATTCCCCCAGCCCAGGCGATCGCCTTAGAAAGTCTCTTCCCGTGCGTCAAAGCATAAAGCGTATCCTTTCCCCAATGGTTGATCCCGTGCGTGTGCACCCCACGCACATAATGAAAAATCTGTGCCATACTAAAACCGGGAAAACTAAATCAATGGTTTTCCCCGATTCCATAGACTCTTGTTTATAGAATGTGTAGTTTTGGACTAATGGGCGCACTGGCTATCCTGTGGGTTATGGCTTCCGTAACCCACTAACCAGTATCATCTCCTAGGTCAGACAACTTGCTGATTTAATCAAGTCCACCGTCAAGACTGCCCAGAGTCCCCCAAATCCGGGAGATTAGTCGTTTTGATTATATTTATCAAAATTTCCAGGTAAATTGTATTCACTTATACTGAAAAAAAACCCTTCCCTAAATCTCGATTTTGGATTATATTGATACCAATGCCAAAAATAATCAGGCAAGCAACCCCATGAGGGCGAAATATGACTTACACCACCGTTCAATACTCACTTGACGTCATTAAAGACGAAGTACGCAATCTCCTACATAAAGGTATGATCAGCCGTCAGCAGCCGATCTATACATTGTGCCAGTACATTCCAGCTAGGGAGTGGGCTTGCATCGAGTACGAACTGGAGGCGTTTAACTTCCTCCTGCGTGACCGCATAGGCGATCTGGTTGGCTGTGAAAAGTGGGACAACGACTAAGGTTTAACTAGCCTTCGGGTACAATGTTAGAAATTTACGTCACAGTCCGACCAGGGACTGAAAGTTTCGGCTCCCAGCCCTACCCTATTAGGGCGACTTTAAATAAAAGATATAACCAGTGGGTGGTTTGACCGAAATTCCAAACCGCCCAGTTAGCAAGCGATTTTAAGATCCAATCCGGTTCAGGATAAATAAACCCAGACCGCCAATATAATCCCAAGGCGGAACAGGCTGGTTTACCCTAACCCGTAGCAGAGACAAGTCATGGCTTGTCTCTACTATCATTGACTAGCGGGCTACAGCAGTTTTCTTAGCGTCTTCTGAGGCTAGGAATTTCTCCAACTCTGTTAATGCTTCCGCGTCTACCTTGGTTTGCATGGGGCAGAATTTCGGACCGCACATAGAGCAAAACTCAGCAGTTTTGTAGATGTCCGCCGGGAGAGTTTCGTCGTGATACTCGCGGGCGCGTTCAGGGTCTAGGGATAATTCAAACTGCTTGTTCCAGTCGAAATTATAACGGGCTGCGGACAATTCATCATCGCGATCGCGCGCCCCTGGACGATGGCGGGCGATATCTGCTGCATGAGCGGCAATTTTATAGGCAATCAAGCCATTACGGACATCCTCAGCATCAGGAAGTCCTAAATGTTCTTTAGGTGTCACATAACAGAGCATAGCAGTTCCATACCATCCCGCCATAGCCGCACCAATAGCAGACGTAATATGGTCATAACCGGGCGCAATATCTGTCACCAAAGGACCCAACACATAGAAAGGCGCTTCGGAACACTCTTCCATTTGTTTTTTAACGTTAAACTCAATTTGATCCATAGGCACATGACCAGGACCTTCTACCATCACCTGCACATCATGTTCCCAGGCGCGGCGAGTTAACTGTCCCAAGGTTTTCAATTCCGCCAGTTGTGCTTCGTCTGATGCGTCATGGGTACAACCGGGGCGGAGGGAATCCCCCAAACTAAAAGAGACATCATATTTTTTGAAGATTTCGATAATGTCATCAAAATGAGTATAGAGGGGATTTTGCTTATGGTGATGCAGCATCCACCGGGCAATAATACCACCGCCACGAGACACAATTCCGGTAATCCGGTTACGGACTAAGGGCAAATGTTCAATGAGAATGCCAGCATGGATAGTCATATAATCGACTCCCTGCTGGGCGTGTTTCTCAATGATATGCAGAAAATCGTCTGCAGTGAGTTTCTCAATGCTACCGTGAACGCTTTCTAAGGCTTGATAAATGGGTACTGTACCAATGGGAACCGGAGAAGCGTTAATGACGGCGGTGCGAATAGCATCGAGGTCTCCTCCACCTGTAGACAGGTCCATAACCGTGTCTGCGCCATATTTAACGGCTAATTTCAGCTTGTCTACTTCTTCTTCGAGGTTGGAAGAGTTGGGAGATGCGCCGATATTGGCGTTGACTTTACATTTAGAGGCAATGCCAATACACATTGGCTCTAGGTTGGTATGATTGATATTAGCGGGAATAATCATCCGACCCCGTGCAACTTCCTCGCGAATTAAATCAGGGCTTAGATTTTCGCGGGTGGCGACGTAGTGCATTTCCTCGGTGATGATTCCCTGGCGGGCATAGTGCATTTGAGATACATTAGCCTGTCCACGTCGGTTGGCAACCCATTGAGATCGCATAAGTATTTCCTCTGTTAGTTACAGCTTCCCTACGCCGGTACTAGCCGGACTCAGGTTCCAAGGGTGTCTCTCAGCCTGGACTTCGCAGGCACCCCTAGCTTGATGAATGTTTAGTTGATGATGTTAGCACTTATGTTGAGATTTGATCTAGGGTCTGTTAACAATTATTTATGTATTTTTCTGTAGAGTGCATCAGATTTGGCTATGGTCTGACGCACTCTAGGGGACTTCTGAAGGACTAGAGGATTTTGGTTAGGGTAAGGTTGAGAATGCCATTATTGTAGTCTACTTGAACGCGATCGCGGCAGACGCTTTGAGGGAGAGCGATCAGTTGACGAAAGGGAACTTGGGAATTATTAAGGGTTCCCGAAATGATGGCAGCTTCTCCGGTGATGAGAATGTCTAAATCATCTTCACATAAATCGGGAATGGTCATGTTGATCATCAGGTGATTGGGGCTGTCTTTAATGGCGATGATGGGTTGGAAATTACTGCCGCCATTGATGAGTTCATCTTCGCCATAAACTTGTTCGATGTTACGGCTAATTTCGGCAGATTTTTTAAATGTGTGTGAGAAGTCGATGACCATGGTTACAATTCCTAAAACGCGGTTTTATCTTCAGAAAAAAGGATTTTTTGAGGTTGACATACAGGGTTAAAAACCATAATTTCGGATGCGGAAATTTCGGATTTTTAAAGTTTTTTGTCAACCGGATTTAACTGTTGTTAAACACCAAGTAAATCGGCATCTGGAATAGGGGGCTGTTTCTGCCAAAATCCTGTATCCGCACGAGGCTCTTTGAGAACCTGCCGGGACTCAGTTGGTATGAGAATCAAAATTGATTCCCCTCCCCAAGGCTATGCCGATAATAGATGTTCAGATTAACTGAATTTATGATGAAGATTCATCCATGGGAAGAGTTGGTGCTGATGTAGGACTCACGGTGCGTCCAACGATCGCCTTATGACTTTCCCGTGAAGAAAGCATTTCAACAGCGATCGCTTCTACCTGTATCTCCAAGCTGCCATAGATAATGTCGAGGTCAACCGTTGCTTCAATTTGATCGAAGCCGTTAGGTGAGAACTCGGTGATCCAACGCGGCCCGTCTACAATATTGCGGGACTGCCGATCATATATCCATATTTTGACATATATGCGCGGTAAGTTGTCGGGGATTTGCACGCGAACTTTTAAAGACTTTCCGGCGGTAGGATTAGCGGTGAGGATATATAAAATCGGAACTGGAATTTCTTGGTCTTCAGGTATGACAGATGGTGTTGGGGTGATACTCGCTCCTCTGCTGGTAGTAGAAGGCCTCCCCATCCCTGAAAATTGCCTACTAGAGGGGGTTTCGGTAGTCAACCCCTTCCCTTGGGGAAATACCGCAGAATCCGCCCGAGTTTGGGGGAAGACAACAGGAGGTTCGAGGGATTCATAATCTACGACAATTTCCTCGGCTTCCAATTCTGTGACCAAGGGGCTGAATTCATAATTAGGTGGTGGGGTCTGATTCTCGTCTCGCACTAATGGTTCTGCTGGTGAGGAAACGGCTGTGTCATCAGAAGCTGAGGAAGATGCTTGTTTCATCCAGTGAGACAGATCTCGATCTTTGGCTAGGGAACTTAATCGACTCAAAAATCGCTCTTCTAAATTCAGATGAGGTAAAGCCTTTTTCGCTGCCGGGGAAGTGGCTGTGGAAGTATTGGTATGGGTCGCATCTGTTGGCTCTGGTGATGAGTCGATAGGGGTTTCTGGTGGGTCTGTATTGAGCAGGTCAGTATTGCTGTCTTCGTTGGGGTCTGTTTGACCGGCACCCTCCTCGGGTGTTTTGGCGACAGAACCCTCGGATGTAGAGGTGGCTAATGGTAGGGTAGGGGATGCTGGCGGTTTTGGGTTGACGAATGGAAGTGCGATCGCCTCTGAATTTGGACTCGAAGGGATGTTAAGGATATTAGACCAGGGGTGTGGTTCTGTCTGTTCCGGGTAGGAGATAAAATTACCAAAGCTGGGCAATTCCAGGGCAGTCTGAGGCTGACCTTGAGCATTTACAGGCTGGCTTTGTGTTTCTTGATTTACTACGGCTAAGGGGGCTGGCTCCGCCGCTGGGAGTGGTATAAATGAATTTTCGACTAGGGGTTCGTTGGGTTGAGCGTCAATTTCTAGCTCCTCTGGTAATGGGTCTAAAAACTGTTCGACCAACATGGTGATATTGAAAGAATTGCGGACGGGGGGATGCTGATCACTGTAAAAAACGACCTCTCCCAAAACTAATCGGGTTTTGCATTCAAAGGGTACATAAATAGCTGCGGAAAATGGCACAGGTAAAACAGACTGTGGTACGGGTTGGCGAACATCATAGAGAATTTCGGAGGCTTGAGGCGATCGCAAACATATCTGTAATTGAGGATTAGAAACTACCATAGAGGTGATAGCTTCCATATAAGGGTCAGAGTCCGGGTCAGATTTAATCCTAATCTGTCCAGATAGTAAAACGGCGCTACCAAACTCGACCACATAGCTATGGCGTTCTAGGATAAGTTCTATGGAAATATCCTCTGCGGTCAAGTCTGCGGTTTCGTTTATGGCGACACTACTGCTTAGTTCCTGTGCGATCGCGGTTTCTTGGTTGGCTTCTGGCTGAGGTTCCCCAGGGTAGAGGTCTGTAAGATTAGAATCACTGGTTTTTTCTGATGGTGTCGTGGGTGTCACCGACTCTAAATCCGTCTGTTGTGGTAGGCTATCTTGAATGGCTGACCCATCCTCCAATATTTCCTCAGAGTCAATCTCAGAGTCAATATCAGTGTTGGCTAGTACCTGTAGTTTCATTGTGGCACGCCAAGTATTTCCTAAAAGTCCGGCTCTTAAATCTGGCGAACAGGAAAACTCCCAAATTCCTGGTTTGAGGCTAGTATAGGGGATTACGACCATTAAACCCTCTGAGTTCATATAACTTTTCAGGGTCTTAATGCGGCGCACTGGGGGGTCTTCGTCTATAGCGTCATAAACAATCCTAATTTCAATTTCCTGATCTTGATGGGACCCACGACAAACAATGCGATACCGACCTTCTAACACCTGAACATCAGGAGACTCCAGGGGTAGCCAAGTGTTATCCCCTTCCCGTTGTAGTAGGAATTCTAGGTTATCCATCATTAGCACCTCTGCCAACATCCTGGGTATCATTTGCTGTTGAGACTAGCACTATGGGTGCTGTTGGTGATTATAGGTGCTTTTGGTGATTATAGGCGATCGCTTCAACCTAATCTTCAACCTAATATAGTATTAAGGTTAGATAGGCAGGGGCGAAAACCATAGGAGACCGACGGGAATTCTGGAGACGCTCTCCAGCGGTTAGCACAACGACACTTATCTTGACCCGTATCCCATGAACCTCCACGCACCACTCTTTCTTGATTGCTGTTGAGCAAATCCCCTAAATTCTCAAGATAGTTATCGTAGATTTCCTGAGCATCCCAAACCCTACCATCTGACGGCGCATTGTTATAGTTATCATGCCACGGGTCAGCACACCACTCAAAAACATTCCCATGAATATCACACAGTCCAAAGGTGTTCTCATGTTGAAAGTGATCAACTGGGGTAGTTTGTTGGCGGAAAACTCCCTTGCGATCATAGTAGTTAGCTATATCCGTGGTTAAGCTGTCCCCAAGATAAAATGCGGTCGTTGTTCCCCCCCGCGCTGCATATTCCCACTCAGCTTCACTGGGTAATCGGTAGGCTCTACCGACTTTCTGGGAAAGCCGCGCGCACCACTCTATTACATCATACCAGGACACTTTTTCCACGGGCAGTTTTTCCCCTTCAAAATCTGAAGGATACCATTTTAGATCTCGTTGGAGTTTAGCAAAGCTGGCTACTTGTTGCCATTGTTTCTGGGCGATCGGATATTTCGCTATCCAGAATGGTTCAATCGTCACTCGGTGCTGTGGTTTTTCTGTATGATTACCCTCATTCCCAGGTGAACCCATCAGAAATGTTCCCCCAGGGATAAACACCATTTCTAGGGTGACTCCATCTCTCAGATTTTCTATGAAATTTTGGGCTTGACTTCGGCGACGACTCATTCTTAGTTGATTTTTAAATCAAGTGTATAGCCATGTTACCCCCACGGTTTCAATTATAGCGATCGCCATCCCGGCTGTCAACCCCTCATCTCTTTAGGCGCGCCGATTTTTTGTTAAGTTTTGTTAAGTTGGGTGATAGTTGGGGGGCTATGAATCGTGGCTTAACCTGAAGGTAGGTTGAGGAAAAAATCAAGCATATAGCCATGTTACCCCCACGGTTTCAATTATAGCGATCGCCACCCCGGCTGTCAACCCCTTATCTCTTTAGGCGCGCCGATTTTTTGTTAAGTTTTGTTAAGTTGGGTGATAGTTGGGGGGCTATGAATCGTGGCTTAACCTGAAGGTAGGTTGAGGAAAAAATCAAGCATATAGCCATGTTACCCCCACGGTTTCAATTATAGCGATCGCCACCCCGGCTGTCAACCCCTTATCTCTTTAGGCGCGCCGATTTTTTGTTAAGTTTTGTTAAGTTGGGTGATAGTTGGGGGCGATGAATCGTGGCTTTACCTGAAAGTAGGTTGAATAAAAAATCAAGCGTATAGCCATGTTACCCCCACGGTTATAATTATAGCGATCGCCACCCCGCCTGTCAACCCCTCATCTCTTTAGGCGCGCCGATTTTTTGTTAAGTTTTGTTAAGTTCGGGGGCGTTTAAACGTAAGTTTGATAGTCCCATGATCGAAGTTGTCACTACAGAGGCTAACTTCTCCGTTGCCATTAATTCTGACAGACAATTCCACCTGGTCAAGCTGCATGGGAGATTTTTGGGAGTTTCCAGAGGCTTGCTGCATTTGAAACGCTTGCTGTTCCGCTTGTAGAAATACATCACCAATTACTAATAAAAATTGACTCATATTTTGCTGCATTTTGTGCGCCGGGACTGCTACCCTGTGGGTCTGTGATTCTGTAGGAGTGTCAGGGGATGTTGAGGGGTTAGGGGAATCTTGGGTAATAATCCAGATACTTTTGGGAATTTGGATAATTTCTGACATAGACTAATCGGGGATGATGGTTAATTATTAACTTAATGTGATGATTGTAGCTTAAATATGGTGGTTGATGTCTAATGATTGAGATATGAAGAAGGAAGCCGAAAAGATTAAGTTTCACTAGGTTAATGGGTCTGGTGGGGGCGGGTGCAAGATATACCAGGGGATACACGATAGGCTGGCAACAGGCGCGCCAGGGCAAAAATATCACGGTGGGGAACATCTCGAATTGGGGAATATTTAACTATTTTGGGTGTCAAAAAAAAGCGTCAGAAAAATCTTATATCTCTGACGCAGGCTAATTGGTGATGTATGAAACCCCCAACATTTAACGATTAATAAGGTAATCTGACTCGATAGGTTCAGCGTCACCCGATCGCACTAATACTTGATAAATCATGACAATAGCCTCCGCTTGACTGACGGACTGATGAGGATTAAAAGTATTGCGATCTGGATGACTGGCGACCAAACCCGCCTCAGTCGCCGCGGCCACTTGACCAATAGCCCAATCAGGAATTTGATCAGCATCGGAGTAAACTTTGAGAATTTCCTGGGGATTATTGGGGGTAGGTAAATCCAAACCACTGACCAAAGCCACCACGACCTCTGTATGAGTCATTTCTTGATTAGGCTGGAAGACTTCCCCAGGATAACCGTTGAGAAAACCCATTTTGGTAGCTTCTTGAATGGCTTGATTAGCCCAATGGTCCTGCGGTAGATCCTGAAACTTAATATCAGGTTGAATTCTGTCAGTTTTGAGGGATTGTTGCAACTGATGAGCAAACTGTCCCCGACTCACTGGCTGATCTGGGTTAAATGTACCATCTTCTGCACCGATCGCCTGATTATGGTCAGCAAAATAAACTACAAAATCCCGCGCCCAGTGTTCCTCTGGTACATTAGCCAGTATAGTTGTAGCCGAATCTGGAGTTACAGCGGTCTGGGTGGGAGTGGTTTCTGGTGTTTCGGCGGTAGTTACAGGGGAACTGGGAACCTCTGAGGTTTCGGTGGGAGTAGGAGTTTCAGGGGGTGATGTAACCGCCGCCTCTGTGTCTGTGGTCGTGGTTGTTTCGGCTTCTGTTGTGGGTGATGAAAATAAGGGGAGAGTAGCCGGAGTTGACTCGGTGGTGGGAGAGGCTATTTGTAAACCTTCCAAGTTTAGCCAGCTTAGTGTCAATCCTGTAGATTCGCTGCTGACTGTATCTGAAGGTCCAGACTTAGACTCTGGGGTGTCTGAGGAAGAGATTATAGAGGTTGTGCTGGAGGATGCTTGACGGACTATATCAGAGACATTGATTAAACTCCGATGATCTGAGATAGTTTCGGGTTTAGCTGAGAGTAAGCTAAAGCTGCTTTTGGGTTCGATCTTCCCAAATACCCAAAAGAAGACAAACCCCATAGTTGCGATCGCCAAAATAATCGCCAGCCATTCCTCCATAGTTGGGGGTGATTGTTTCCGTGGCTGTAAATCAGCCCGATCTGATTCTGACATAGGAATTTTTTGCTCTTGAACATTCCCCTCAAGGTTAACTGTTCTCGATGACCATGACAATCAAAAAAAGGGTGGCAGTTGAAATTTGGTTGCCACCCTGATAGATTAGTTAACTGCCATGGGATGAGATGGATCACCATTAAGAACTAAGATCGCCTTAGCATAGCCAGGATCTTGGTGAGTTCCAATCAAATTGGGATCACTAGCTAGTTGCTTTTTCTCTAACTGAGTCAATTCGATGGGAATATCGGGGGTGACACCTTTCTGGCTGATGTCTGTACCGTTAGGGGTATAATAGTGGGCGATGGTGACAGCCAAGCCGGAACCATCAGATAAGGAAAAGACGGACTGTACCAAGGCTTTACCAAAAGTCCGAGTTCCCATAACCATAGCCCGCTTGTTGTCCTGCATTGCTCCTGCTAAAATTTCACTAGCACTGGCTGAGTTATCATCAACTAGGACAACGGTGGGTAAGTCAGTTAAGGCTGTATGATTGGCGCGGATTTCCTGACTTTTACCGTGGCGATCGATTGTACTAACGATCGCTCCTGAGTCTACCCACATCCTAGCGATATCAATGCTGCTGCGTAACAGTCCCCCAGGATTTCCGCGTAAATCTAAGACAAATCCATCTACATTTTGAGCCAGGAGTTCTTTAATAGCTTGTTGCATTTGTTCAGCCGCATGGGAGTTAAACTCCTGTAGTTGAATGTAACCAATCTGGCGATCGCCTTCTGTATTGAGGCGATAGCGGACGGCTTCTAGTTCAATGCGAGCGCGGGTAAGGGTCAGGTCAAATTGTTGAGCTTCATCGCGACTGATGGTTAAAGTGATGGAAGTTCCCACCCGACCCCGAATTTTCTCGGCTGCTTTTTCTACGGTCATCCCTTGGGTAGACTCGCCATCAATGGCTAAAATGCGATCGCCTGATTGGATTCCCGCTTCCATGGCTGGGGAATTTTTAATAGGATTAACCACTGTAATTTGGCGAGTTTTCTCATCCAAAGTCAGTTGCATTCCCACCCCAGAAAGTTCTCCTGATGTTTGATTGGTGAGGCGTTCATACTGCTTAGGATCGAGAAATCGGGTATATGGATCGTTGAGTTTTTCTAAGGCGTTACGCAGTTCTGTATATGCTTCTTCTGGAGAGGAATATTCTTGACTGAGAAGCTGTTGTCGAACTTCCAGCCAGTCGATCCGGTTGAAACTGGGGTCTACATATTCTCGATTAACAATCTGCCAAGCCTCGTCAATGACGGCTTTCGGACTATTTTTTAAGGTAGCATTTACTGAACCACTGAGCCCTGGAATCGTTAAAGCGGAAATGGTGACTATGGCTCCACTTAAAACGGCGCGCAAGGGGGAAAAAGGTCTAGTAGCTTGATTCATCTAATCTTCCTCTGGCTGGATTCTCTGGCTGGATGCCTAAATGATATTTTTATAGGGTAGCAAAAGCCATCCCTATACAGTTGACATTAAATAATAGTCGATAGCTTTAAAATACACCTGGGAAGGTATGTTAAAAGTCAGCTATCATAAGGCTGTTGTCCAGGTATGATACCCGGATGGTGTGATCATGATACTGGATTTGATGATACGAAACTCCGGGAGCGATTGTGTGTCTGAAGACATTATACAAGCATAATTTATCTATTGTCATCTTTTTGTACAATAAGTTTTAGGGAAATTTTAGATTTGGGGGAACCTCCCATGTCATCTTTGGCTGTGAAACGGTTTGAGGGTCTTTTTCCAGTGGCGATCGCGGTTGTCGCCCTAGGTGCTATCATTGGGGTGCAAATCTATGCACCGGGTGGGGCTAGGTTGGGCGATCGCTTTTCTGAGGAAAACGGTCTGCAGTTGACCCAATTGGAAGCCGAAAGGCAGGAGCAGAGACTGGCTGCTAATCTGGAGATTGTCAAAAATTTACCCACCTTAGGCTTTGATAACCTCCTTGCTAATTGGGTATTTCTGAACTTTCTCCAGTATTTCGGAGATTTGGAAGCGCGGAATTTGACGGGTTTTCAACTCAATGACAATTTTTTTGATGTGATTTCCCGCCTCGACCCTAGATGGATAGATATGTACTTATTTTTATCTACCTCTGTTGGTTATTACCAAGCTCAACCCGAACTTTCCGTAGAATTGATGCGGCGGGGAACTGAGGCGCTGTCTCCAGAATTCCCCGGTGCTTGGCGATTATGGCGGTTAAAGTCTCTGGATGAACTATTACTCCTGGGCGACATTCCAGCAGCCATAGAATCCCTAGAAACCGCCTCTGAGTGGGCGCAGGCTAGTGGATATGAGCCAGCAGCAACCTTATTTCGGGATGCGGCTAACACGCTCCGGGACAATCCCGATAGTGTGCCGATACGCATTAACGCCTGGCTAACAGTATACTCGCAAACTATGGATACTTTGGTTAGGGAGAGAGCGCTAACGGAACTGGAAGCGTTGGGGGTGGAAATACAGGAGGGAGAGGACGGAGAGTTACGATTTTTTGTTCCCCCACGACCGGAGCCGGAAAATTAAGGACTGGTTGAGGTTTTAGGGGTTGTCCTCGAATTTGTAGCCAACTCCTGTTACAGTTTTGATGAAGGTGGGATGAGATGGGTCGGGCTCAACTTTTTTCCGTAGTCTAGCTACATGGGTATCAACTACTCGCTCATCTCCAAAAAAGTCATCTCCCCATAATTTATCGATTAATTGGGTACGACTCCACACGCGACCGGGATAACTTAGAAAGGTGGCTAATAAGTTAAATTCTAAGGTGGTCAGGTCTAAGGGTTCGGTATTACCATGGTTTTGAAAGTTGGCTTTCCTTTGGTCAATATCAACGGTAAAATGAGCGGTTTGGTAGGTTTGGGTCTGTCCTCCCTGGCGGAGACTGCGACGCAATAAAGCTCTAACTCTGGCTACTAATTCCCTAGGACTAAAAGGCTTGACCATATAATCGTCGGCTCCGGTAGATAGACCGACTATGCGATCTATTTCTTCTCCCTTGGCGGTTAACATTAAAATATACGGGTCTTTTTGTCCGGGTTGTTGACGAATACGAGCGCAGACTTCTAAACCGTCTAAACCGGGAAGCATGAGGTCGAGAATAATTACATCGGGTCGTTGTTGTTGAAATATCTCTAATGCGCTTAATCCATTCTGGCTAATTTGACAGGAAAATCCTTCCGCCTCTAAAGTCCGACGGATAAGGAGAGCAATTTCTGGTTCATCTTCGACAATTAAAATATTCATAACTTACTCCGATATTGGCACAGTGGAAAGGTTACAATACAGGTTACAGACTAGCCCGCCAAAACATATAAATTGAGAGTATTCCTAACAGTGTCCTAAAGGCTAAAGTGACAATGCGATCGGGTAATTTTGGTAAAAATCTGGTGCTAATTTGTACTCCGACTAATCCTCCTAAGCCTAACATAAATCCCTGCCCCCACAGCACATTTCCCTGTATAGCGTGTCCGATACAAGCGGAAGCAGCAGTAATAATAATTACGCCGAGGCTGGTTTGAATAGAGACTTTAATGGTTTCCCCTAAGAGGAGAATTTGCAGGGGAACAATAATCACGCCGCCCCCAACCCCAAAGAGTCCGGCTAGGAGTCCGGCGAGACTCCCGGTAATCATAAAGGCTAGGTATGGGTTAATGGTTTTTTCGGGCTGAGTAGAACCGGGGTTAAGTTGTTCATCTAGTTGCTTTTTGGCGATGATATCCTGGCGGACTTTGACTAAGTAAATATTCAAAAGCAGTAAACATCCAAAGCCGAATAACAACCAAGATGAGGGTAATAAATCAGCGATATAAGACCCGATTATGGCAGTTATGACGGCGGAAAATCCAATTGATATTACCCGATTAACTCGCAGAAAACCCATCCGCCAATTTTGGATGCTTCCTGATATGGCGGTAATTAGTACCGAGAAAATACTGGTGGCTACTGCTTGATTACTCACATAGCCAAGGGTGACTAAAATAGGCACTAATACTGTGCCGCCTCCAATTCCTAAAAATCCGGCTAATATTCCAGCTAAGAGTCCGGCGAGGGCGAGGGTTAAAAGTTCTGTGGGGGATAAGGATAAGAGTTCCAAAATCATTAGTTAAGGATTAGTTAAGGGGAAATTGGAAAGTTTCTGGTAAGATGGATTTGGCGATCGCACCATGAACCCCTTTTTGGGGGCTATTAACTACTTGGGTAATGCGGAAGTCAACCCCTAGGGAACAGAGAATATAGGCTTCTTCTGGGGAAATTCCTAGGATTTGCACTAATAGGTTAATGGTACGTTCTAGGGTAGACTGAAAGGCATCATCCAGGGTATGACCAAAACCCATGGTGATTATATCAGTTGCGGTTTCTGCTAGGGGGACATCTAGGGAACAGTTTTTGTGCAGAATAATTTTAATTGTGCCATTCATGGAAGTTTCGATCGCTGTGGTGTTGACTTCACCGCCTCCCTGGGCTGCGTGTCCGTCTCCCAGGGAAAATAGGCCACCGGGAACCAGTACGGGAAGGAAAATGCGCGACCCGGCTTGTAATTCTGGGTTGTCGATGTTTCCCCCATAGACTCCTGGAGGTATGGAAGACTGGGAGGTTTCGCTGGCGACTCCTAAAATTCCGAAAAATGGGCGCAGGGGAATTTTTACCCCACTTTGGGGGGGAAATTCGGCTAGATTTCGGGTAAGATCGAGGTTGATAAATCGCAATTTCGGCTGGCTAAATCGTTGCGGTAGGGCTCCCCAACCGGTTCTGATAGCATTAAACCCTACATTTAAACGGGGGTAAATTGACTCTAACTGGATTTCTAAAATATCTCCCGGTTGGGCATTTTCGATGTAAATGGGACCAGTGAGAAGGTGAGGACCAGGACCGACAATTCGTTCCGGCGACAGGCGGCGACAAAGTTCGATAAATTCTGGGGTCAAAAATCCTTCTGGGGCTTGATTATAAAGGTAATAGCCTGTGTAGGTTTCTACCTGAATGCGATCGCCTGATGCGATGACTAAGGCTGGCTCTAGTTCCGGAGAAAAGCCTCCTACATGGGTGGTGTTGGCTGTGGCTTTCAGAGTATAATTAACCATCTTAATATGAACATTATTCAGGATTTGATAGGGTTCTTTTGGGAGGCGTTCACTCGACCGATAAAGTTGGGTGAAATTTCTCTTTCTATTCAGTTAATTGTCACGGTTATTTTAGCTTTCGTTGCCGTTTTTTTTGTTTGTACCTTTCTGAGTAATTTACTCAAAGATAAGATTCTTGTCAAGTTAAAGTTTGATGAGGGCAGTCGAGAGGCGATCGCCACCATTTTCCGCTATTTTACCATTACTATCGGCTGTTTACTAATTCCCCAAGCTGCCGGAATTGATATGAGTTCCTTTACTTTCCTCGCTGGTGGTTTAGGTATTGGTTTAGGTTTTGGTTTCCAGGGACTCGCCCAAAACTTTGTCAGTGGTTTAATTTTATTATTAGAAAGACCCATTAAAGTTGGCGATTATATTGAACTTGATAAATTGGAAGGAACTATCCGCAAAATCTCCATTAGGTCTACTGTAATTGTGACTAATGATGATATTTCGATTATTGTTCCGAATCAGATTTTAGTGAGCAATAAAATCATTAACTGGAGTCATGGTAATGTACTTAGCCGCATTCATATTCCGGTGCGAGTCGCCTATGGAAGTGACCCAGTTTTAGTCACCGAAGTTTTGCTATCGGCCGCCCGTCAAGAACCGAGAGTATTACGCCACCCCAAGCCACAAGTTTGGCTAAGAAATTTTGGCGAAAATTGTATTGATTTTGAATTGTTAGTTTGGATAGAACTTCCTAAAGCTAGGCTACCTATTCAAAGTTCTTTAAATTATATCATCCAAAGCAAACTGTATCAAAATAATATCAACATTCCCATCGCCCAGCGAGACCTATGGATTAGAAATACTGAGGAACTTAAACAGGTATTTGCACCAATTATCGCTTCTTCCCAGTCCGCCAAAATCAAAGCCGCCGCCACCACTGAACATCAGGAATTAGAAAGGCAAAATATGTCCCTACAAGCCTTATTACGGAAGGTAGTTTATTTTGAGGGTCTGAGTGATTTAGCATTATTAGGGTTAATTGAAATGGGCTACCGAGAAACTTTCGCACCTCATCAATTTATTTTCCATGAAGATGATCCAGGTGATGCTTTTCATATTATCTTATCTGGGGTGGTGGAAATTTTAGCAGAAAAGGCTAATAAGCATATTCGTGATTTATCAGCGGGGGATTTTTTCGGGGAATTAGCATTAATTATGGGGATACCTAGAACGGCGGCGGTCAGGGCGAAGGAAACCACTATTTTGTTTGTGGTTAGTCGTGATGTATTTCAGCGTTTTTTAGGGAGTTATCCCCAGGTATCTGACCAAATTGCCGAGAAAGTAGCTGAACGAAAAGAGGAGTTAGTACAACGTCAAAAAATGCTCCGAGAAATGGGTATTTTAGGGGATGATGATTTAGATAATAATCCCTTAGTATGGATTAAACAACGCATGAAGTCTCTATTTGGTATTTGAGATCAAAGCATCTGTAGGGGCGGGTTCACCAGGCTATATCATAGTCACAGATAAACCACATAAACCCGCCCTATCCCCGCCCAATCAAAGTATCTGTAGGGGCGGGTTCACCGGGCTATATCGTAGTCACAGATAAACCATATAAACCCGCCCTATCCCCGCCCAATCAAAGTATCTGTAGGGGCGGGTTCACCAGGCTATATCCTAGTCACAGATAAACCATATAAACCCGCCCTATCCCCGCCCAATCAAAGTATCTGTAGGGGCGGGTTCACCGGGCTATATCCTAGTCACAGATAAGCCATATAAACCCGCCCTATCCCCGCCAGATAAACCCGAAATATCCTAATTATCGGTGGGTGGGGGCGGGTTTATCAAAATTCCGGTGGGGAAGTTTCATTGACGGCAGAACCCGCCCCTACATTATCGGTGGGTGGGGGCGGGTTTATCAAAATTCCGGTGGGGAAGTTTCATTGACGGCAGAACCCGCCCCTACATTATCGGTGGGTGGGGGCGGGTTTATCAAAATTCCGGTGGGGAAGTTTCATTGACGGCAGAACCCGCCCCTACGGCTTTTTCGGGTGGGGGTGGTGAAGTTTAATTAACTAGGGAATGGCAGGATTTTTGTGTGAACGATAATTGCTGTTTTTGATATGCTAAGTTAAGGCTATATTCCTAAAGTTTTAGCAATCCGATCGCGACTTTTGGCTAAATGTGCTATACTATAGGCATCTAGTTGATCGCCACGACGTTTAACTAGGTAATCTAGGGATTCTTCTAACTGCTTAAACTGAAACCAGGCTAAGGTCTGTGCATCTTTGGGGGCGGGGGTATTTCCTAATACTATATTAGTCATTAAATCTAGATAAACTTGTTGTAGCGATCGACGCACCGGACCGATAGATATTTGTTTTTCGCTAGTCCATAGTTCCGACCAGATACTATTTGTTAGCATTTCCAATAATTCGGGTATGGTTAAAGCATTACCAGGAGAGGTTTTAAATTCCAAATCCCGCAACCGAGTTAACCTCGCCGGTGAAAGTAGTTCGGATAAAATGCGGTTTTGGACCCACCCAATGCGATCGCTAATAGGATAATCTAAGGAAGCAAAACGATTAGGATTTCCCCAATCAGACCATCGAGAAGGAACTAAGCGATTTAACAGGTTCGGAGAAAAATTAAAAGCATCTTCAGCAAATACATATTTGGCTAAAAGTTGCAAAGCCTCCCGTTGCTGAGTTACTGGAATCGGCTCTAAAGGTAAAGAACTGCCACTATTACCAATGCGGTAACGATGGAAAGACTGACCACCTATATATGGTATAGCATTAGCTGCATTATTAGCATAATAACTCAAAATTGTGTTAAAAGCTATCAGCAGTTGGTCAGATTCTTGGCTGCTAGGAAATGAACGAGTTTCTAACCTATCCCAGATAGATTTGGCATTGTCTAATTGCCATTGGGAATAGCGTAACATATCACTACTAAGATCCCATGGTAGCGCCTCGGGGTCAAGAAAAATTCCCCATACATCCTCATCGGTTGCAAATGCTAGGTCGGAAACAGTTGCTCGTGCTACAATTTCCTGTAATTGGCGAGACTCTAAATAGGGTGTATTTTCTAAAATGGGTTGATATCCATATTGAATCGCCCATTGATCATAAGCGCCTAAAACCACGGGAAAATAATCGCCCTGGGGTTGTCCAGGGGGGGCTAAATTAACTGGTAAATAATCCATTACTGAGGCGGTCATTCCCCTAGTCCGGGTAATATGGCGATCGTTTAATTCTTCTGGTGTTAGCATGGTACTACCCCGGAAATTGTGTCTTAACCCCAAAGTATGACCAATTTCATGGGCGGTTAAATAACGCAAATATTGATTAATATACTCATCTATAGAATCTTGGTGAAATCTAGGGTTAACGGACATGGCGATCGCACCAATAGCCAATTGGCGAGTAGATTCTACCTCAAAACAAAAATGCTCCAATGCTATTAAATATTCCTGATTATCAGGGTTTGGTTGTTGCCAATTTCGCCCTAATAAACCATCCTGACATTGTGCAGAACTACCCTCGACTAAAATTTCCTGTCTTTGTCGCAAGCTGTCAATGGCTTGACTTTCAATCACCATATCTGCATCTAAAATTTGACCGGTTAAAGGGTTAACATGGGAAGGACCGTAACCACTGAAAGGCGAGTTAAAAGATGTAGACCAGCGAATGGTATTATAACGGACATCGGCGGGGTCCCAGGTAGCATTATCCGGCATTTGTCGCACTTCGATCGCATTCATAAAACCCACCTTTTCAAAGGCTTTATTCCACATCAAAGCGCCTTCTCCAATAGCTTCACGGTATGCTAAAGGAATGGTATTTTCTAGCCAAAATACAATCGGTTCTACTGGTGCTGACAAGGGCGCACTAGGGATTTGTTTGTGTAAATTCCATCGGTTAATATAGCGCACCATTGCCCCTGTTCGGGTAGGGTTAGAAACATCCCGATAAATCGTTGTAAAATAGCCGATTCGTTCATCAGCTAGGCGAGTGCGGTAGCTGTGATCATCAGGAAGGGCGAGAAAACTGTAACGAATTTTTAGGTTAAATGCACGCCTATCAGAAATAGCTGGGCTATGAGGTACTAGGTTTCTCCCCACGGCTGTAAACCCTAATACTGATGCGACTTCGACATTATTGGGAAATGCTTTGAGACCCGAAATATAGGATTTATCAGCATCAAAATTGTAGTTATTTTGTAAACTGAATAACAGTTGAGAAACGACTCCCGAAAATTCGTTATTTCCTACTAAAACTGGGCTGAAATCTACTAAAATACTCTGTCTTTCAGGATGGGTAGCCATGACAGGTAGGGAGTATAAAACTGAATCCCTAAAAGCGCGGTCTATGGCTGCGGCTTGGGGTTCTTGGGGATTGAACCGAAAGTTGATATTAGGAATTAATAATTCTATCCGGTTGGAAACAGAACGCAGTTTAAACAGGAAACTTCCTAAATCTTGACCACTCCAAAAGTTACTATTTTCTAACCCAGACTCAAGGCTAATAAAACACAGAAAATTTTGCTCAAGCTGTTGGGGTTGAATTTCCAGATAAACCTGTCTAGTTTCGGGTTTGTGATAGAGAGTCAACAACCCGACCAATTGTTCTGTTCCCTGGATGATACCATCAAAATTAGCAGGTTGTGTCTGTTGCTGTGATATCTGAAATGGAGCGATCGCCAAAGGTTTGGGGATTTGTGCGATCGCTTTATTCCACCCCATTGTCACCATAACAAATGAGAGCAACAAAATTATCAGATATCGGCTTAATCTTCTCATCAACCATTAGGTGTTCTGAGATCGTATTGTTCTAACTTCTGCTCAAAAATCTCAGACGCTTGTTCAGCAGGTATATCCAACATTTGCCACAAATGGGTCAAAAACTCTCGTTCCTTAATAGACAAGACCCCATCAACTAATAACAAATCGCTAACTACTGTAAACACAGTTTCCTGAAGTTGTACAGGTAAAAACTCACGAGCGATCGCCAACAGAGAGTAAGTCCCCTTGAGAGATAGTAACTCAAATAACTTTTCGACTAAATTAGTCAGCTTGGGCTGAGAATATCCGTTAAACAGGGGAAGTTCCGACAATAAAACTATAATCCGTTCCCTTTCCTGGGCGCACAGATAGCCGTCAGCACAGATAGCACTAACTGCGATCGCCGCAAACGCCTCCGGGGTAGACAGAGAAATCCGCGTTTCATCCTGTCCTTTAAAGATTTTGTTGAGTATGCTCATCAGAAACCCACTGATACATTTACGCGACATTTTTCCGGTTGTTCCCGGACAATGCAACGATAGCACTATTACCCGTTAAGGTAACAGAGGCGGTATCCCGCAAAGCTTTTAGAAAGATTCCAAAAGCACCGTTCCAGTCCCGTGGTAGAGTGAACCCCCACTCAGGACATCGGAACACTTTTGAGCCACCTAGCTGGGAATGGACATGACCACAGTGAGTACAGGTTTTGCTGGTGTATTCTTCCGTCACATCTACAACTGTGGTTCCAGTTATTTCCCCTTGATGTCTCAGGGTTAGTTTGAATCGATAATGCGCCCATGTCAGCATGGCGCGGGCAGTCTTAGACCTGATTAGACGCTTCACCTTGGCAACCATATTGGAAGTCTCGAAGGGGGGCCAAAAAATCAGGCTGTGTTATGGGATGGCCAGGGATGCGACCCAATCAACTAAGGGGTTGAAGTCCTCACCGGGTAGTCCCCACGCCCATTTCAGCTCTATTTCATACCCGAAGGTCTCGCACCATACTTGGTATTATACCGTATTGCCGTAAAATGTTAACCTAATTTGAGATGAAATCATGCTCTCTCAACAACGAATAAAGGGTTCATTGTAACACAACTTAGATTTTACCACTGCCCCCTACTCCGTGAATCCCCGGAGCAAGGAGCCTCCCGATTATCGTGCGTTACCCCTAGGAAGAGTCAAACCCTCAGCGGCTGCTCGATATTCTTCCACCGCTTCGCTAAAGTCAATAGGAAGCACAGCCACGACATTTTCATGGGGACGGGGAATAATTACCCAAGTTTCCAAAGCCCCCCCATATACCTTCTCTACGGCTGCAATACCAGCATCCATAGCGGTTTTCACCTCAGAAACATCCCCTCGTATCATCACTGTAAACCGAGCGCTACCCGCCCGGATATAGCCCACCAGGGTGACACGACCCGCTTTAACCATTGCATCTGCTGCCGCCAAAATCCCTGGAAACCCCTTAGTTTCCAGTGCGCCCACTGCTTGTTGTGACATCGAAAACTCTCCTGAGTGAATAATAACCCGTCGCTGCACTTGAACTTGAGTCTAGCGACAATTGTTGACAAATTTACCATAATATGCTATGCGTACATACTCCCAAGTTAGACTCGGAAGGGTTCGCTCTTGGGGGTATGGTGAATAGGAAGAACATCAACAATATTAGGCGGGGGGTTAGGAATGGTGTAGTGGGTAATAATTGTACACCCAAAGGTATTTTCCGCCGCTGCAATACCTGCCTCCATTGCGGGCTTAACTTCCGAAACTCCGCCCCGAATGGCGACCATAAACTCTCCCCGTTCTGCTAAATCAAAATAGACCAAAGTCACCCGTCCAGCTTTAACCATTGCATCAGCCGCCGCCAGTACACCCGGAAAACCCAAGGTTTGAATTACACCCACCGCCTCTGGCATGGAATGTCTCCTCGCTCATTGATATTGCTCAAGCTAATTTTACGCCGAAAATAGCACTTAAACATACTATTGGTTTAGAAAACTTTAGGAACAGTGGACCGCCGAGTGATGATGGTTAACAGTAACCAGACCTCTGGTTCCCGATTCCCGATCGCTGGTATATATAAAATTAGATGGGTTAAGGGACAGACAAAATGGCCACAGGACGTATAGCGGAAATTTTGCGGACAGGTAAACCGGGTGAAGCGGTAACGGTTCAGGGTTGGGTGAGAACTAAACGGGAACTAAAGGAGTTTACCTTTGTTGAGGTTAATGATGGGTCTTGTATGGCTAACCTTCAGGTAGTCCTCAACCCGGATTTAACTGATTATGCAGCAATTTTACGACAACTGAACACCGGCGCATCGGTGGAAGTGACGGGAGAAATTGTCTCCTCTCCTGCTAAAGGTCAACGTATTGAACTGAAGGCTGATACAGTACAGGTCTATGGTGAGGCTGACCCTCAGACCTATGTTTTGCAGAAGAAGCGACACTCTTTTGAGTTCCTACGCACGATCGCCCATTTGCGATCGCGTACTAACACCTATGGCGCAGTCTTTCGGGTTCGTAACGCCTGTGCGGCGGCGGTTCACCAATTTTTCCAAGAAAGAGGCTTTCTGTGGATACATACCCCTATTATCACCGCCAGCGACTGCGAAGGGGCGGGAGAATTATTTTCCGTCACCAGTTTAGATCTCAATCATCTACCCCTCACGGAGACGAAAACTGTCGATTTCTCCCAAGACTTCTTTGGAAAACGCGCATTTCTTACCGTTAGCGGTCAACTCGAAGCTGAAATTATGGCTCTGGCTTTTGGTAATGTTTACACTTTTGGCCCCACTTTTCGGGCGGAAAATTCTAATACTTCTCGCCACTTAGCCGAGTTCTGGATGATTGAACCAGAAATGGCTTTTTGTGACCTTGATGGTAATATGGATTTGGCTGAGGCTTTCCTTAAACATATCTTTAAGTCGGTTTTAGAACAATGTCCAGAAGACCTGGAATTTTTTAACCAAAGAATTGATAATTCCGTCTTGGCTACGGCTGATAATATTATCAATAATGAATTTGAACGCATTACCTATACGGAGGCGATCGCACTACTAGAAAAAAGCGATCGCACCTTTGAATATCCCGTCAGTTGGGGCTTAGACCTACAATCCGAACATGAACGCTACCTAGCTGAAGAACTCTTTAAAAAACCCGTAATTGTGACCGACTACCCCCGTGAAATAAAAGCTTTTTATATGCGCCAAAACGACGACGAAAAAACCGTCCGCGCCATGGATGTTCTCGCCCCAAAAGTTGGCGAAATTATCGGCGGTTCTCAACGGGAAGAACGCTTAGATATCCTCCAAAAACGTATGGAAGCCTTACAAATTAACCCCGATGAATTATGGTGGTATTTGGATTTGAGGCGCTATGGAACTGTTCCCCATGCGGGTTTTGGTTTAGGCTTTGAACGGGTAGTTCAGTTTATGACAGGGATGGCTAATATTCGTGATGTAATTCCTTTCCCACGCGCTCCCCAAACCATTGATTTTTAAATAGTCATTTACAGGGGTGTGTCAGTTTTTAAGTATCCTGTCATCATGACTACAGCCTGTTCAGAAATCATCTGATCACCTCTCAAAGTCCCTCTCCCTCTCTGGGATCCAGATTTAGGGTGAGGGGAATGTATTAAGCGACTGGTGAACAAGCTGTATTTCACAGTCGCTGGCGCACCCTACTAATCAAAGTCCCTCTCCCTCTCTGGGATCCAGATTTAGGGTGAGGGGAATGTATTAAGCGACTGGTGAACAAGCTGTATTTCACAGTCGCTGGCGCACCCTACTAATCAAAGTCCCTCTCCCTCTCTGGGATCCAGATTTAGGGTGAGGGGAATGTATTAAGCGACTGGTGAACAAGCTGTATTTCACCGTCGCTGGCGCTACTAAATGTAATTAACAATATTGATTATTTGGAATTAAAGTTAAATAGGGATTTTTGCAACAGTTTAATACCTTTGTTGGCTACATCTGAATAACTCAACTCTCCCGCAAATATGCGGCTCATAGTGGCTGTGGCTGAAGGTTTTTTGACAGCTATTTGATAGCCTAATTGAGGAAAACGGTAAAATATTTGAGCTAATTTCTGAGCCCACATCATCTGATTACCCCATTCCTCATTCATGATTTCTGTGTACTTATCTAAAGCATTAATATCCCCCCCTAGGGCTTGATTAATGGCTTCAGCAGCTTTTAAGCCACTAAAAATAGATGGACGAATACCCTCAGCCGTAAATGGATCAACCACACAGGCTGCTTCTCCTGCTAAAACTGCATTTTGGGTATGTAATTTTTGTTTACCATCCCACAGAGAAATTGGATGTCCGCACTCGGTAGCATTATCTAAATTCAGGTGAAAAAATGTCGCATAATCTTCTAATATTCGTTTGAAATTTTGTGCTTTGCGTTGTTTAGAAAAAGCTCCAGCCCCCAGAGAATAGCCGTCAGCTTTAGGGAAATTCCAGCCATAACCACTATTGACTAAACCAAATTCAAAATAGGTCTTCATATCCACAGGTTTAGATGTCGGTATTTCTAATTCTAACGCCCCCGCTACCAGTTTCTTTTGTTTGGTAAATCCTAACCATTTGGCTAGAGGACCTTTAGCACCATCCGCACCAATTAAATAACGACCAGTGTAGGTATCTTCCGGGGTTTTAACTAACCAGCGATCGCTTTGAAATTCTATCCCCAGAACCTCCGTATTATCTCTAACTGTAGCCCCTTTACTGATAGCCTGTTTGAGAATAAAATAATCAAAAACCTCTCGCCTGACCATCCAAATCGGATTTATTTTTAATTCCACCTCTATGGGTTCCGATTTATTCCAGGTATAATAAACCATAACAGTTTTCAGGGAAATTGCCGGAGAAAAATCGAAATCAAACCAATCCTGAACTATCGGAGAAACTCCACCCCCACAGGGTTTATATCGTGGCAAAATCGCCTTATCAATAACTAAAATCGAATGACCTTTTTTCGCCAAATGATAGGCTGCTGTCGCTCCCGCTGGACCTGAACCTACAATAATACAATCAAAAATCATTAATTTATCCTTAAAATTAAAAGCAGGGAATTAAAGATTAGTCGGTGTTTTGACAATCTTCTCCCCCTGCTGTCTAACTATATTAACCTGGGCGGATTTATATCGCCGAGATAGGGCGGGTTTATGATCACAGGTATATGGCGGGTTTATGTGCATTCATCTGTTACTAGGATATACCGGGCGTGAACCCGCCCCTACCAATTACCATATACCCACATTGATTAAGGTTTCGGTTGGCGAACTGCTGGAGCCGCCGCCCCATAGTTGATCCGACACCCCACGTTAAAGATGCTTGAACCGCATTCTAAGGGTACTATTTGCTCATTGAGGATGGCGCTACAACTGACATACTCATCGCCATTGGTATCTCTGATCATACACCTAATCGGAGTCGCTCCAGAACTCTTGGACCAAGCCTTCATCCCTAACTCCGCTACCATATGAGACCAAAAAAATGACAGGAAACCGATCGCCACTACTACGGACAGAACTATTCCTACTTTCAGTTGCCAACTATTGATAATTTTAAGGAATTTATCCTTGAGGCTACTTACCGCCTCCACAGCATTATTGCTCGTTTCTGTTGAATTATCTGTCATTTGTCTATTCTGATACATTTACGCGACATTTTTCCGGTTCCGGACAATGCGACGATAGCACTGTTACCCGTTAAGGTAACAGAGGCGGTATCCCGCAAAGCTTTTAGAAAGATGATCCAAAAGCACTGTTTAGCTTGGTAGTCTCAGACCTGATTTTTCGCTTCACCTCACTAGCCATATTGGAAGTCTCGAATTGGAGCCCAAAAATTAGGCTGTGTTATGTGGGATGGTCAGGGATGCGACCCAATCAACCAAGGGTTGGAAGTCCCACTAGGAGTTTATTTCAGGCATCTCAGCCCTATTTGGTCTCCTAAACGTCTCGCACCCATACTTGGTATGGTAGCGCATCGCCCTAATTGGTTCAACTAATCTGCGATTAAATTAAGCTCCCCCGTTAATATTATTGCCGATTATGTTAAGTTTTGTTACAAATTGTCACGATCGCCATAGTAATGGGAGATAACCATTGACTTAGGGGGTTGGCTATGATACCATTTTAGATAATGGGAGGCAGGACTCAAAAATTATTTAGGAATATATTTCCATTATAAAGCGTAATACTCTAATGTTACCCCACATCCCCCCATCTTGTCAACCCCTTTAGGGGGGCGGGCCATTTTTTTGGGAAAATTTAGAGCATTAGAGGAATGGAATGGGGGCGATTGTGGCATTATTAATTAGGGCTTTAACAAGCGAATAAATTCGAGGGGTAAGCCGTCAGCATCAGCAATAAAAGCGACCTCATAAACGCGGTTGCTGATTAGCTGTTGGGTAGGGGGAAGGAGAACCTTTAAAGAGGGGATGCGATCGCTCAAATGATGAATCCAAGTAGGTAAATCAGGAGTAATATCAGTCAAATCAAAAGAGAGATGATAGTAACCGACATAATGTTCATCTCCAAAGGGGTCAGGGGGTGGTGATGGTTCAGGAATTTGGATAAGTTCAAGGCGGCCCAAATCTCCTTGCATCCAACAGGCGAGGGTGTAGCCAGTAGTAAAGCGATCGGTGACGGAGAACCCCAACTGCTGATAAAAAGCGATCGCGCGATGAATATCAGCGGTGCGAATAGAAGCATGGTGCATGAAATTATCCCCATCTATTCCAATAAGCGGAAATAAGGATAAGACACAGGAGAGCCTTTTTCCTTTTCCAGACTAAAGTTAATCACATCCCAACAGGGTTCAACCTGTGGCGAGGGACTAAACTCTACAGGAAGACCATAGAGACGAGGTTCCCCCACCTCAGACTGATCACGCCAGGGGGTGTTACGTTCGAGATAAGAACTAATTAACTCCTGGTAACGCTGTGCGATAATCACTCGTGTGGCTCGATATCCTTGAGTATATAAGCGATCGAGGGCTTCGTGTATTTCAAAGCGGATACCGTCAGGATGGGTATGCTGTCGATACCATTCATCCTCCCATAAACGCCATTGTCGCCCGGACTGAAGATGTACCAATTCGCCAGTTTGAGGATCAGCTTCAAAAGCCCCATGTCGAGGACATAGGTAAGTATCCGTCAGGGTTAAAGCCGGAATTTTTTGGCGACAGTGAGGACAGCGAATCTCCGCCCCAAAAATAGGGTACTGCAAGGCAGAATTTATCATGAAACCGTTTTCCGAGCCAGTAGTGGTCTATTATAGCGATGGGTTTTGTATATGTATCAATCAGCCATCCGTTTAAGCTATGAACCTACCTGATCAAGCTCCCATTTGTCCAGCAGTCGGTCATTTTCCGCCACCGGATTTGTCTAAGGCTGCATTTGTCGCCCCAGGTGCGGTGGTGGTTGGTGATGTACAAGTGGGTTCAGGGGCGAGTATTTGGTATACTGCGGTAGTGCGGGGGGATGTTGAACGGATTATTATAGGCGATCGCACTAACATTCAAGATGGGGCTATTCTCCACGGCGACCCCGGATATATTACCCATTTAGAACATGATGTTACCGTAGGTCATCGAGCGGTGATCCATGCCGCCCATATTGAACCGGGAAGTTTAATCGGCATTGGGGCAATTATACTAGATGGGGTGCGAGTCGGTTTCGGTAGTATTATCGGTGCGGGTTCTGTAGTGACCAAAGACGTACCACCGCGATCGCTAATGGTGGGAGTCCCCGCTAAACGTATCCGGGAAATTTCCGAAGCCGAAGTCACAGAACTTATTGAGCACGCCCAACGATACGAGAAACTGGCACGATTTCACGCCGGAGGTGGCACGGAGACCGGATTTGAACTAAAATAGGGACGCACTGATACATTTACGCGACATTTATCCGGCTATTGCCGGACAATGCGACGATAGCACTATTACCCGTTAAGGTAACAGAGGCGGTATCCCGCAAAGCTTTTAGAAAGATTCCCAAAGCACCGTTCCAGTCCCTGGGTAGAGTGAACCCGCACTCAGGACATCGGAACACTTTTGAGCCACCTAGCTGGGAATGCACATGACCACAGTGAGTACAGGTTTTGCTGGTGTATTCTTCCGTCACATCTACAACTGTGGTTCCAGTTATTTCCCCTTGATGTCTCAGGGTTAGTTTGAATCGATAATGCGCCCATGTCAGCATGGTGCGGGCAGTCTTGGATTTGATTAGACGCTTCACCTTGGCAACCATGTTGGAAGTCTCGAAGGTCGGCAGAAAAATTATACTGTAGTTATGAGTCAAGTAGTGAGCAATTTGTTTGTGGGCTTCATCAACTAGATTGCGGATTTTGGTTCTCATTCGTTGAGCCGCTTGCCTCATCCGTCGCCTCCTTGAACGACAGGGTTCCTTGGCGATTCGGCTCATCAAATCATCCAAATGTTGACATAGCCTAGTAATGCGTCCTATATCCCCGGAGCCCAATTCCAGAAATCGTGAACCATCAAACCCAGTTATGAAAGTTCGCACACCCGGGTCTAATGCAATCACGCCAGTAGCGTCAGTTGGGGTAACGGCAACTGGTTCAGGGAAAATCGCCAACCATCGACCTTTGGTAAACACCAACTGAGTCCCTTGCCCGCAAGTTTTAGGGATGGGTTCGGAAACCATGAAAGTTAATCCTTTCGTTAGTCTTGGATACCAACTCCCTGAAGAGAAATTAGTATTATTGAACTTAATCCCTTGAGAGCTGTCACGACAACTTCTAAACCTGGCATCAGGACTGGCGGTCAAAGCCTGATAGGCATCAAAGATGGCATTTTGCCGAATGTGGCAGGGTGTTTCTTTGACCCATGCAGGCAAGTCGCTCTGCATCACTTTATTGCGTAACTTTAACTTGCTTAGTCGTTTACCACTCCTAGATAATGCAATTGCTTGGTTGTAGCAATACCGACAAGCAGCCAGCCATTTACGCCAGACTTGATTTAGCTCCGGGCTGGGGTAAATCCGGATCTTCTTTGACCTGAGTTTTGTATTTACTCCGTCGGTATAATCGGGAACTGAAGCAGTGGAGGATGGCGAGGATGTCCTCAACCATTTCTGGTTCTGGACTGAGACTTGTCTCGTTGAGAACCATGAGTGAGCACCTGTTTTGCTCACAGAGCCATCGAAACAAGTCAAATCCAAACCTTGCCAGTCGGTCTTTATGGGCAACGACAACCATGCGGACATCTCCTGACAAGACTTGTCCCAGTAAGGCCAGCATTTTCTTTCCCTTTCCCTTGAAGTTGAGCCCGCCTCCGATTTCTGAGACGACTTCTGCTTCGGGGTAGAGGTTGGACAGTGCGGCCACCTGTCGGTTGAGGTCGGACTGCTGGGCGCGGCTACTAACTCTGGCATAGATAACGACTTTGCGTTTGTCACTGCCTGATATGGAATCAGAATATGACTCAACGTTGTATCGTCGTTGCCCAGCGGGGGTTCTGATGGTCTCGATTGAGCCATTTTCGTCCCATCTGCGGAGTATTCTTTCATCGACTCCAAGGATTTGGGCCGCTTCCTTGGGTTTGACATATCTGGCAATAGGTTTATCCTCAACTCTTCTCGCTTCTTATACCATATTGCCCTAAAATATTAACCTAATTTGAGATTAAATCATGCTCTCCTTGCTTAACATAGCGACGTTCCCTGAATGACACTTGGGGAGCGTAGCAGGTGGCGCAGCAAGTCTAGAACCTGGTAATGACCGGAAAACTCAGGAAAATTTATACAAATAGCCATCTCTTCTCAAAACCGGTTTCAAATCTATTGGTTTGACTGAAAACTGAGTTTGGTCAGGTTTGGTTAAAACCAAACTGCCGCGACTCGACGGGGTGATTCTACCGATTCCATGAGTTCTATGCTTGGCTATGTGGCCGGTAAGCCATCCCTTAATTGGTTTTAATGGGTTATGGCGAATCGGAAGCCTCTTGTTAGGAGCCGCTTTTTGACGGCTACCGCGCCCAAAACAAGTAATTAGTAGTGGCTGATGAGTTTTGATTTTCAACCGGGGGGTGGTGCTTTTTCCCACACAAGCCGCATCTAGCCAATGGGTTTTCGGTAGTCCTTGAACCGTCCGATTATATTTTGTTAAACCTCCGGTGCCCATTTCAATAGGTAATCCTGTTTCCTTTAGACGGCTAAACAATGCCCATCGTGTAGAGTTGACGGCGGCCGCATTTTTCAGGGGGGCTTTGGCCTGCACGCTACACCGCTTCAAGATTTCGGGTTTCGGCAAAAGAAACTCACGGGCGGGCTGAGAACCTTTTTTCTGATGGCATTTATGGCAAGCAATAGCCAGATTGCTAACTCGGTCGGAACCACCCTGGCTTTTTGGCTGAATGTGTTCGATTTCTAAAGGGATATTTTGGGCACCACAGTAGGCACACTGGTGTTGCCATTTCGTCAAGAGATATTCTCTCAACTCGTATCCGAACAAAACCCCTTGCTGGTATTCAACTCCAGATATTTCCGGGTTTAGCAGTTTTTGGGTGTCAAATCGTACTAACTCCATTGATATGTCGGTTATCGGGCTAGAATAAATCAGTCGATTGACCGAGGTCAAGGTGGTTTCAACTCGATGTTTGAGGCTGGGAGCGAACCATCCTTCTTGGCGCTTTCTGTTATTGAATCGGGCTTGACGGTAACGAGTTTTTCGGCAACGACGGTGGCGGCGAACCACGCGACGTTGAGCGCGCCTTGGCTCGGATTCTATCTCCTCTATGAGTCAATTCAGCCGCCCAGATAACTGTGTCCCGACTCTGATTAACTAAGGCAATACCCGTCACTGATGCCCCTGGGTATAACTTAATCCGTAATGGTTCATTGACCGGGTTCTCAACGGTTTTCTTGAGTATAATTGTAAATGGATAAGTCCTAAACACTGCAGCCAAACCCTGCTTCAAAAACTTTCTGGCTCTGGCTGGATGAGTGGGACTTAACGGTTGCCCCAGTGTGTCAACCACAAAAACGTAATTTGGGTAATTTGGCATTTAAGCCATCTCCCAGATGGGGTAATGTTGGCTTCGGTCATGTTAAAGGGGCTTTTTAGGTCTAGCTCACTCGATAGCACAAATCCACTCATCTCGTTCTTTAAAGATAGACGACGGAGCAACAGGCTGGCGTTCACCGGATGGTGTCATAACCCCCTTAACATAAGTCTAATCCTGGACCTGCATCTTACATCTCCTTTGAGGAGTAATTTCTGGCTCCTTCCGGAAATTACCGGATTTTATGCAAGAGTTAATGGGTGTCTATAAGGGGAGGGGTTGTTCAATCCAATATTGAAGACTCTGCATTTTCATTTGGGATTTAATCAAGACCCCTGGTTGGCTTTGGATGGGTAGCACGGTTACAATGTCTGTGTCAGCGCAATATTTCAGGTCGTGGTAGCATTCGAGACGTGCTAGACGTTGACCATGGCTGGCGATATTCATGAGTTTGTATAGTTGATTTTGCCACTGGTAATAAAGGGCTACAGCACCGAAAACTTCGTCATTCCCCCCGAGGTTGTCTATGGGATAACCCATTTCTGAACACAAGCTATGAATAATGGCCCCGGCACAGGCTGTGTCTTCTAGGGAAAAGCTACCTTCCCAACCTGATGCTACTATCCAGATGGTTTCTGGTTGGGTGGTCATTAGATATTCTACGACGGTTCGGCGATTGACTAAGGCTGATGTGATTACTACGGGGGCATTCTGAACCTTCTGGAGGGCGCGGGTCCCGTTAGTGGTGGTCATAAAGAGTCGTTTACCTTCAACTACTTCTGGGGTACAGTTGAGGGGAGAATTACCGAGGTCGCAACCTTCGACTTTTTGCCCCCCCCTTTCACCAACTCGTAGGCGTTTGTCGGCGGGCCATTTTTCGCTGACCTCGATGAGTTCATCGATATCGCTGAAGACTTGGACGGCTTCGGCCCCGGCGTTGAGGGCTGTGGCTATGGTGGTAGTGGCCCGGAGTACATCAACGACGATCGCACAATCAGGAATGCTGTCTGTAGGAGTTAATTCGGGGGTATGGTAAACAAAAATTTTCACGACGGTTATATGTATTAAATTAATACTGACAGTTTATATATTTCCACATATTTGCGGCAATTTTCTGAATAAGGACTATGAAATCAATTGCGATCGCTCTCATTTCTACTCTGCTTAGTTTCTCTGTGCCAGTTATGGCCAACGAACCTAGGTCTATATGTCCAGCGGTACTTGAAGCTGAAATTAATGCGATCGCCCTTGACCCCAAATTCTCTCGTTCCCGCTGGGGAATTATGGTTGAGTCCCTAGACTCTGGCCAAGTTTTATATAGTCTGGACTCGGAGCGTTTTTTTCTCCCGGCCTCGACGATTAAACTCTTAACTACGGTGGCGAGTATAGAAACACTAGGGCCAGATTTTCGCATCCGTACTTCTGTTTATAGTAGTGGCAATGGCAATGTTTATATTGTGGGAAGAGGCGACCCGACCATTACTAATACTGAACTGGAAAGTTTAGCCGAACAATTGCGCGATCGCGGTATTTCCCAAATTGATACGTTGGTGGCTAAGGACGGATATTTTCCGGGGATGACTCTGAATCCTAACTGGGAATGGGAAGATGTACAAGCGGGTTATGGAGCCCCGGTTAATAGTCTGATTTTACATCAAAATTCCCTAGATTTAAAACTCTGGCCGACTGAAAATGTGGGGCAACCTTTACGAGTAACCTGGGTTAGACCTGAACAAGGAATCGGCTGGCAAATTGATAATCAAACCCGGACTGTTAGCACTACAGAACCTGAATTTGTAGCGATTGGGCGCTCTTTTACGGAACCGATTATTCGGGTGTCTGGGCAGTTGCATATTGGGGCGGAACCAGAAAATGTTTTTGCGGCTGTTGTTAATCCGGGCGCCAACTTTTTGGAGGGATTCACAACCATATTATCACAACAAGAAATATCTGTCAATAGGGGGATACTGGCTAATTATTCTCAGCGTTCGGAACCGGAAGTTGCCTGGGTGGAATCACCGCCATTGTCGGAATTGGTGAAGACTTTAAATATGCAAAGTAATAATGTATTTGCTGAGGCAATTGTCAGAACTTTGGGAGTCCAAAGACCTAGTTTGGATGCAGCCAGTTCGGGATTAAATATGATAGTAGAAGTGCTAGATAATTTAGGGGTTAGTCGCGATGGGTATGTGCTGCGAGATGGTTCTGGGTTGTCTCGTCATAACCTGGCTACTCCCCAAGTGTTAGTGGAAACTTTGCGGGTAATGTGGAACTCTCCCCACTGGGAAATTTATGAAGATGCTATCCCGTTGGCGGGGGTCAGTGGCACTCTGGAAAGACGCTTTCAAAATACGCCCGCACAGGGTCAGGTATGGGCAAAAACTGGGACTATGAGGGGTATGTCTTCTCTGGCGGGTTATGTAAAATCTGAGAGTTATTCGCCGTTGGCTTTTGCTATTATAGTGAATCAGTCGAATTTATCAACTCAGGAATTACGAGAAGCTATTGATAGAATAGTAGTGCTTTTAAGTAGTTTACAATCCTGTGATTAGTCCATTAAATTAGAGGTAAAATTATGGCAAAAAGTCTGGGGGAACTGAAACAGGAATGGGATAGCCTTAATCTGAGATTAAATGAGGCGATCGCTGAATATCATGCCGTCCGCCGTATCCGGTCAGCTTTTCAGGTAAAGTTGATATTTCCTGAAGATAAATCAGGGTCAGCCATGACCGAATTTCATCACCAAGAACAACAAGCGATCGCTGACCTAAAAGTGAACTTACAGCATCTTGATCAAGATATTAAAGTGGCTGTAATGAAGGTCAAAAATCTGCAAGCAACTCTGGCGGTAAAGCAATCTCAAATGTATCAAGCCCAAGCCCAAATTATCTGGGAAAAATTAATCAAGCAATCGGCAAAAATAAACAAATTATCCGATAGCCTAGAGACAGAAATTAAGGCGTTGATGGAAATCAACAACGAATTTGATGCTAGTTCCATCCACATACTTCCGGCACCTCCGGTATTGGTGAAGATTTCATCGACGACAGTTCCTTATATTTATCAGCATCATAACTATGTAGAAATTGGCGATAAACAGCTAAATATACAGCCGGAGTCAAGGGAGTAAACATTCCCGGATATGGTAAAATATTATAGCTGCATAACGGGCTGATATCCTCAATTGGTTGCTATCCAGATATCCGACTAATTATCAATAATTAATTAGGGCTTATAATTGCACCTAATTAAGATATATTGTCCAGCCAGTTACCATCTGATTATTACGGTAAATTTTGCCCATGAATAGTAAACAGTATCTGCATCAAAAATTACTAGACCTCGACAACCGAGGTTATAAAGCCTATAAAGATATATCGGGTGAATATGAATTTCCCGACTTTACCCTAATTATTGATTATGTCCAGGGCGATCCCTTTGCTTCCCCCAGTAAATTTCGGGTACAAATTCCACCAGCGATCGCCAATTTTCCGCCGCAACTATACAAAAACCCGATCCGAGAAGTAGCCCTAAGAGACTATCTTACCCGACAGTTTGACCGCGCGGCTTATGAAATTAGCAGTCGTCGGGGTACGGGTAAAAGTGGTATGATTGCGATTACCAGGGTTGGTCAGGAAGTGCTGGCGCGGACTTCCGCCTACCTAGTGGAGGTCGCTAACCGAACCCCGAAAACCATAGGAGGAAACCCGGCGCTACAACGGGGGAAACCGATAGCCGCCGCGTCGGAAAAAGGCATCGAAATTCGCTTTTTTGTGGGACTCCCAGCCAGGGGTCGCAATATTCTGGGTCGCCAAGCGGTGGCTATGTTATGTGAGGATATTCCGGCTATTGTCGATCGCGCCCTCAAATACGAAAACCTAGACCAAGCAGCCTGTCAGCGTCACGTGGAAACGGTGGAAGATACGGAAAGTCTGCGACAACAATTAGGCGATCATTCCCTGGTAGCTTTTATTGCTAATGATGCTATTTTACCGCGCCAAAGTGGGGTGAATGACGGCCCCTTATCTCGGGAAAATGCGATCGCTTTTCAGTCTCCGGGTTCGTTAGAAGTTGAACTAAACCGACCCAACGCGGGACCGATTAGGGGTTTGGGTATTCCTAGGGGAATTACGCTAATTGTGGGGGGTGGATATCATGGAAAATCGACTCTTCTTAAAGCTATTGAAAGGGGAGTTTATAACCATATCCCTGATGATGGCAGAGAATTTGTGGTGACGGAGGCGGCTGCTGTGAAAGTGCGCGCCGAAGATGGTCGCAGTGTGGCGGGGGTGGATATTTCACCTTTTATTAATCAGCTTCCCCAAGGGCGATCGACTACTGATTTTTCGACGGAAAATGCTAGTGGTAGCACGTCCCAAGCGGCTAATATTATGGAAGCCTTGGAAGCATTAATTTTAGGAGAACAACCGACTCCTCCGGTGTTACTGGTAGATGAGGATACGGCGGCGACTAATTTTATGATTCGCGATCGCCGCATGCAGGCTTTAATTGCGAAGGAACAGGAACCGATTACGCCTTTTATTGATAAGGTTAAACAATTATACCATGATTATGGGGTGTCTACTATTCTGGTGATGGGGGAAGTGGCGACTATTTTGATGTGGCTGATACGGTGATAGCTATGGATAATTTTCAGCCAGTGGAATTGACGGAAAAAGCTAAGGCGATCGCTGCTGAATATACCACGGGTCGCACCTCAGAAGGGGGTCAAAAGTTTGGTAATATTAAGCCACGGGTTCCCCTAGCAGAAAGTCTTGATCCTAGTCGTGGAAAGCGAGATGTGCGGGTGAAAGTGCGAGATGTGGATGAGGTAACTTTGGGGTCGGAGGATGTGGATTTATCGGCGGTGGAACAGTTGGTTTCTAAAGACCAATTAAAGGCGATCGCTGAGGCGATGGTTTACGCTAAAAACAGATACATTGATGGGGTAAAAACTCTCCCAGAAATTCTTGATCAAGTTATGGCAGATCTTGATGAAAAGGGTTTGGATATCATTAGTCCTTTTCCCCAGGGAGATTTAGCTATGTTCCGACGTTTTGAATTAGCGGCAGCTATTAACCGCCTACGAAGTTTGGAGGTTAAATCAGACGAGTTATCATGACACTAACCATTGTTACTGGTCACAGAAATGCCGATCAACCCGGTTTCTAGTTGACATCTTGGGGAAGATAGAGAAACCCTCACATCAGCCAGGTTTCTGAGTCTCAGGCGATATGGTATCCGCAATTGGAAGGCGATCGCTCCTACCAAAGAAACCCGGTTTCAGGGTTCAAGGAGAGGGAAAAAATAGGGTGCGATCGCGTAATTCCCTAACGCAATCAAGCGACAAATCCAGCTTGTTCAAAATGTTTATCATAAGCCAGTGCTTCTAATATATTTTGTTGTTACATAATTTTAAATGAGGTGCAATCTGTGTGACTCCATGCTTGATCGGGTCGGCTATGATATAACTCAAGTGCGCTTTTAAAGAGTTCATTGGTTTGACTGACGACTTGAATTTCAGAATTATCCAAGGCGTGATTAATAAATATCACAGATTTTTCTCTATAAAAACGTCCCTTTCCCGAAAAAGCATTGAGTAATTCAGTAAACACCATTTCACTGGTGACAATAGACACATTTTTTAGATAAATTGCCATGTTTCTAGCTTGGGGATGTAGATCGTCATCGGGATTTAGTAAGGCAATCCAATAGCCTGTATCCGCCAAGATTTTTTTCATGCTTATTCCTTGGGCGATCCATACAAATAGTGGTCTATATTCTTGGAGAAGTCCGTTGGTAGCTTGGTGTTTTCTTCTGCGATAATTTCAGAATTAATTTTATCTATAAACTTTAAAAAAGATGGTTCTTCTTGAGTTTCTGAATTTGATGCCGCCGAATCATCTTGTTGATTTTTGGCTTTGATGAAGAGTAAGAAGTTTAACACTTCTGTTACTAAAGGATCCGGGATTTGGGAAATCTCACGAATTAATTGTTCTCTTGCAGACATGGTTATATTCTCCTCAACGTTAATGCTTCTACGCTGCATTCAGCCTTACGGTCTATGATAATTCTAGCATGGGCGATCGCTCTGACTTATGCCAAGAAACCGGGTTTATAGCAAAATCTCTGTGAGGATGCAGAAACTCTGACAGAAGGTTTCTGAGTCTAGGGGATATGTTATCTGCAATTGGAAGGCGATCGCTTTTACATCCCGGAGAGAATCGTTGAGTTTCTAGGGTAAATATTTGTGGGCATCGGGTTTCCTTCCTCAACCCAACCTACCCCTATAACAAAAAGCGATCGCCTTGCTTTTACTCCGGTTGCCCAAACCGACCTGTGACTCGTTCGTATTCATCTTCCAGCAACCACATTTGACTTTCTTCGTAAGTATCACTGGTAAAGATAGATTTATAGTTTTCTGCCGGATTTTGAATCGAGAATTTACCGGATTGTTCTTTAACTAACATCAGAATATGAGGGGGTGAAAGCCAAGGGTCTACCCAGATTTCGGCAAACTCCCATTGTTTTTCTTCTCTGGTCGTAATTTGCGTTTTGGCGTTTTCAGGATTTTGTGGTGCGCGGTCTGGTGCGAGGTATGACATGATATTTCCCTGTGCTTTTTTTTATTTTTATTTCTCCATAGTGGAGAGGAATTCTCGTTCCATCTAATTTGAGGATATACCCAATTGGTTCGGCAAAAAATAATCCATAGCGTTCGTATTTGTCTTCTGAATCTTCCGCTCCCGTCCTTTCTCCTCTTTGCTTAATTTCCTCTCCCACCCTCTCCATTGTCTGGCGATCGTTAAATAAATAGACCATTCCTTCGGTTTTCAGTTCTCTTTGGGATTTTTCGGTTTCGGGTAAATGTTTGTCAATCAGACTGGTTCGGTTTTCTATATATATTTCTCTGTCAATACCACTCATCTGATTTGCTGTACTAGCTATCTCTCTATAATAAAAACCGGGTTGGCGTGTTCTAGTTGAGTGGCTAATTAAACGGCTTTACCATGATGTTGGTCTGTAATGGAAGATAAAGCAATGGCAAAAGATGTATCTAAAAAGACTTCAATCATCCTCAGTAATGGAGTTTCCGTATAGATACTGGTCAATGTTCTCGGACCAATCGGGCTTCCCTTGTAACTGTAAGGACTGGGCTGTTTGTAGAAATGTCTTGGGGGTGTCTTTAGGGGCAAATAGGGTTTCCACAGTAATTTTCACGTAAAACTCCTGGGAGGGTTGGAAGCTCCGTGATTTATCGCGGAGAGGAAAACCGACTCAAGCGGCTGACCGCCGCCAGCACCCCCTTGCGGGGTGGAGGGGTATGGTTGCCCCTCCATGGAGCTATGGTTGGCTCCGACTCCCTTGCGGGGTAATGTTTGCTATGCGCTAACGCGCACGCTGCGCGAACGCTAATGTTCAGAGTCGGTACTTTCCAAATCGCACTGTCTTAACCCCTTAGGACTGTTTAACGATTTGGTTCTAGTGCCTGGAACTAGCACGCATTCCAGGGTAGGAACTTTAACTCTTGCTCTGAACGTAGCCAGTTAAGGCTTAAGCTGGTCAGCTACCTGAAAGCGGGGGGCAGGAAGCCCCCGTGCTTCAGCCGGGGGTGCTGACTCTTGTTCCTACTTCTAGGTTTAAGGGCGATTCTAATTGCAAGGATTGACCATCAAATATGGCAGTGATTTCTTGACTGTTCATATAGATATTGTCTGGACAAGCAGGGTTGAGATTTTTGGTTTACAGCAATTGTACCTCAGAAACCGATTTTCTGGCACAATCTCTGTGAGGATGCAGAAACTCTCACAGAAGGTTTCTGAGTCTAGGGGATATGTTATCTGCAATTGGAAGGCGATCGCTTTTACATCCCGGAGAGAATCGTTGAGTTTCTAGGGTAAATATTTGTGGGCATCGGGTTTCCTTCCTCAACCCAACCTACTTCCTGACTAACTCTTTAAGATTCGCAGAGGAAATCGCCTTTTTCGTTCTTGGGAGAGGAAATTTAAGGAGCGCGACGCAGACATTAAAACCGATGATATAATTGGGTAATATCCCTGAGTTTCATTATGCACGTTATCACACGCAAACGGCTCAATGAATTTGCAGCAAAGTACCCGGACACAGAAAGCGCATTGGCTCGTTGGTATCAACTGGTGAAATCAGGAACATTTAATTCCTTTGTTGAACTTCGTAACGAGTTTCCCAGTGCTGACCAAGTTGATAACCTCACAGTGTTTAATATTGGTGGTAACAAAGTACGGTTAATAGCGGCGATTCACTATAATCGACAAAAAATTTAGATTCGGGCAGTTTTGACTCATGCAGAGTATGATCGAGGAAAATGGAGAGAGTAAAAATGTTGAGCATTGATGAAACTCAAAAATTGTGGCAGCCCCTAGCAACTAAATTAGTCATTCCCCGCGATGAAGCCAGTTATCAAGATCTGGTTGATTGGCTCGATCGCCTGATTGATGAAGTTGGCGAAGATGAAGCACATCCTCTGGCTTCACTGATGGATATTCTCGGTGTTTTAATTGAACAATATGAAAGCGATCGGGTTCCTGAACTTCAAGACTGATGGTTTACTCTGAAGCAATGAGTTAAATCGGTCCATTTCTGATAATCGATCGCCCCTCTATTTCTCGATAAAATCACCCTGGGGATTTTTCACCACAGGGACACAGAGAACACCGAACAATGAGAGCGATCGCCTAGATTTGAAGAGTCATTTAATAAGAGCGATCGCTATCTACATTCCCCTACTTCAAATTGTCCAATTTTCTATTGCTAATCCTGCCACTTTGCTAAAGTCTCGATGATTACGAGTTAATCAAATCATTGGCTGAGAAAGCGCGATCGCCGCCATTCGCGCATCCATCTGAGCCAGTTGAATCCGTTGTGAGTTTAACTGGTCTAAGGTGTGGGAGGCGATCGCATCAAAAGGGAGAATGGGTAATCGTTGAAAGTCAGCTACTAGCGGTTCCATGATTTCATAACCTTTAACCAATTCATTGGGATAACGAGGGCGGTTAATCTAGGCATGACAGCCCAGCATTGGTTCCTGAATTGTGATAATTGAAATCGCCAAATTATCGAGGGGATATTGAGCCATTGGTGCCACAAGATTGTGATAATATGCCCCAGATTGACGTTGCAGAATGCTCAGATCATCTGTATCTAATAAATATCTCATTTTATTTCTGAGGGATCTAATACCGACTCATCCCCTCGGCGAATGGCTTGCCCTAATGCGAGGATTTCTTCAAAAGCCGGTTCATCCTTGAAAGATCCGCTAATTTGCTCTAACCAGTTGCTCGATTTGGGATGGGCAATCTGTTTTTGCATCTGACAGAAGGTTTCTGAGTGTAGGCGATATGGCATCGGCAATTGGAGGGCGATCGCTTTCGTGGCTGCTAAGATTTAAGCAGATGTAGGCTGTGTCACCCTCTGCCAAAAATGATGGGAATAACCCAAATCTCCTATAGCGTTTCTCATCTCCATAAGGTACGGCCCTCACCCCAAACCCCTCTCCCAGAAAGGGAGAGGGGCTTTGAAACGTACCTCATGAGTCCGGGAACTGCTATAGCTTAGAGTCACAGCCCCTTGACCGGGGTAAAGGCGGGTTCGGGAGAATGGCAGTATTTGGCAAAAATTAGCCTGGGTATTTTCCTGGTAACGCCCCTACTTTTGGGCTTGAATTGCATCGTTGCCATTTGTATGGATTAGAGTTAAAATCGGAGCAGGTTAACTGAGTAAAATTATGTCAGAACATACCCTGATTCTATCTGAAAAAACTTATCAAGCCATCCTAGAAGTCGCCCAAAAACAAGGGTTAACTCCCGCAAGTTGGATTTTATCTCAACTTGAAAAACCCCAGCCTGAAGCGGAACCGTTATCTGAAAAAATCGGTGACTTAATTGGGGCGATCGATAGTCAAGCTGAACCATTACATCAGTTTGATTCAACTTATTTTGGCGCACATATTGATAAGAAAAACAGGGTTTATGACTGACCTCATGTCAGGGTTTTGTCTCATCACCCTTTTCAGGCGATCGCATCGAAGCCCCTAAAAATACACCTTGACAGAGCTAGAGAAAAAGCACCAAGCCCCTACTCCAAGGAACGGACTACCGTTAATACAGTCTGCTCAAAATTGGCGGCTTGGGTACAAAGTCCTTTGACTTGTGTCCAATGCTGGGTAATGCTTGGCGCATTGACTTGGTACTCTCGCTTGTTTTTCTTGATGCGCTGTCCCTTGGGTAGGGTTGCCAGTCTATTCTCTAGATTGACATCGCACTCGCCCTTGGCTAGGAGAGGATGCCCTGGAGCGAGTACCGCCGCTGCTAACCAAGTGCCGGAGGATTGGGCAGGCAGGCAGAACACCGTCCGATCGCCGGGAGTAGCGCCTCCTAACCAGCTTTGGATCGCCATCATCAGAGCATCCACCGTATCAGCTACGGGAGGACAGGGCTGTGAGCAGGGGAGAGTTCCCCACTTGTTCTGCTGCGCTAGTTCTGTCACTGCGGGTCCACAATTGTCATATTCACCCGTCGATACATCCACATCCACATGAATAATCAGCACATCAAAGCTCATCAGGGTGGGGTCCGTATCCAGGGAGCCATGATGCCTCTGTTGCGCCGCGTCACACCATTTCAGCACACCGCCCCAACCGCCTCCCATTTGCGGTTGAGTCGCTTCCGGTTGCACCAGGGTCATGATAAATGGATCGGGTAACACGGCTTTAAGGGCGGCTTGAATCACTTCAAAATCCGTTGGCCCTTCGGCTACTAGGGCAATTTTTAACGGATCAGACATTGGGGACCGCTCCTAGATGCCCCATAATCCAGAGGCGTGAGAGGGGATATTGCTGGTTCAGTTGAGTGAGTTCAGGGGTGAGAGTGAGGCGACGGATACAGGTTTGACCGTTGCTATTGCGCTCTACCACAAACAGGCGCACCTCAGAATCCAGTAAATCCAGACCATCGAGGGCCGCAGGATTATGGACCGTTAACAGCAGTTGGCGATCGCAGTCATTATCCTGAAGCCAGCCCGCAAGACGGGAAATCAGCCGGACCAGCAGTCGGGGATTCAGGGCTTGATCCAGATTGTCGATCGCCAGCAGTCGGGGAGCTTGGGGTAACAGGCAAAGCACCGCCGCCAAGATGACATAAAGTGCGCCTTCGCTGGCATCGTAGGCGGTGAGTTCGTTGCGGCTTTGGTTCATAAAGCGATCGCTGAATTTTAGGAGTAGCTTAGTCCGAGGCACCTTGGGCGAGAGCAGATTTGTTCCATAGCTGGTGGTTTGGATATCAGCCACCCAGTCGATCAACTCCAGCACTTGCTCCAGAATCTCCTCACCTTCTTCCCCTCTACCCTCTAAATATTCGCGCAGGGAGGCAAACCCTTCAGCGAGTAGTCCACCGCTCACACCCAGGGGGAGGCGCGATTGTTGGTCCGGGACAATGCCACGCAGAGTGGGAGTGTTCGGGCAGTAGATGGCAAATTCCTGGAGGCGCTGCATCAGTTGAGCCGCCGGATTCTTGGGGTCTAGCTCCACCAACTGCAAGGCAGCCAAGCCCGCTTTGGGGTTGAGGTTCTTCTTGTTGCGAATGCCATCAGAAAGGATTTCCTGATTGCCATCGCTGAGGACTTCGGTTTTATACGACCAAGCCGGTTCAGGGGAATCGAGGGGGTTGAGCAGAGAAACGCGATAAGCTTCGTTACCTGAGCCGGTGACCTCAATGGCAATATGGGCAGGAGTGCGATCGGTCGCAAAAGAGCTTTTATACAGCCTGGGTAAGCCTGCGCGCACCCCACGACGCAGCAGGCTTTCATCATCAACCACGCCATTAGCTGCGGCTCCTAAGACTCCCAGGGCTTCCAGCAAGTTACTTTTGCCCGCTCCATTGGCCCCAATGAAGCAATTCACTCTGCCAAGTTCTAGGGTGGCGGAGTAAATGGACTTGAAGCCTCGAATTGTGACCTCGCGAATCATCGTCATCAGTATCTTATCCCATCCTCTCCTCCCATCGGGGCAGCAACCTCTCCCTCACGGGTTCAAATAAAACCATTATGGCACAGGAGATGTCAGGATGATTGCTGGGTAATTGAATCCGGGTCTTTTTTCACAATTCATCCTCTAGGAGACTGGCTACTTTCATCAATGCCTTTAAAGTGCCAATATTTAAGTCCTGATTACTATGGACAGGAATAGAGAGAATTTTTTATTCTGGGGGATTGTCGTAAATCTACAGGATTCCTGTAATTCTCTGTAAAAACCAGCCCTGTTTTTACACAATTTCGTCGGTGGTATCTGTTTTTTTCAGACTATTATTCGCAACACTCAGCCAACCCTCAACGGCGTCTTGTAAATTCTGCGTAACCTCTTCCCAGGTATCGCCTTCGGTAATGCAGCCGGGAAGGGCTGGGACTTCTGCCCAATAGCCCCCTTCTTCTGCTGGATGAATAATGGCTTTAATTTTCATAAACTTAGCTTCATCACTTTTTTTAGTGCAATATAGCAGGATTCAGGGATTGACATGATCTGCCAAAAGTAGCATAATTGAGGTATGAGTGAATTACTAAAACCAGTTGAGTGGGTTGGCAGTTCTCTTGAGGATTTAAAGGAGTTCCCGGAGGAGGTTCGGCAAGGTGTTGGTTATGCGCTATATCTGGCTCAATGTGGTGAAAAGCACCCGTCTGCGAAACCACTCAAAGGCTTTAAGGGGGCTGGGGTGCTTGAAGTTGTCGAAGATTTTGACGGAGACACTTATCGAGCCGTTTACACTTTAAAGTTAGCGGGGGTGGTCTATGTCCTCCACGCTTTTCAGAAGAAGTCAAAAAAAGGGATTGCCACGCCTAAGCAGGATATTGAGCTAATCGAGGGAAGGCTTAAGCGTGCCAAAGAACATTACTCCGAACATTACATCAATCAGCAGTAAAAATATGAATCACCCGATTAAAGTACAAGCAGGAAGTGGCAATGTATTCGCCGATTTAGAGTTAGAAAATTCTGATGAATTACTGGTCAAGGCAGAACTTGCCCGGAGAATTAGCGGTATTATCGCCGCCCAAAATATGACTCAAACTGAGGCGGCAGAAATGTTGGGAATTGACCAGCCTAAAGTGGCGGCATTAGTGAATGGCAAGCTATCGGGTTTTTCCACGACTCGGTTGTTTCGTTTTTTAAATGCGTTGGGTCGGGATGTGGAAATCGTAGTAAAACCCAAGTCTTTCAGACAAGCTGAAACACGAGTGGTGGGGTTGTAAGGGAAGATTAAAGGCGATCGCTCCTAACTATCGCTCCTAACTGGGCTTGTTTTTCTGGACTTCACCATCAAAATCTCGTCCACTCCAACGGGTTTTTAAACCGGGTTTGTGCGACAAACGGACAAATTCTCAGCCGCTTTCTGCTTCCTTTTTGCGGAGGTCTTCAAATTTTGAACTAAACGAAAGTCCATGTTGCTGACATTGATGGCCGGGATGTGTTATCTTGACAACAAGAAAACTAGGATTAAGTGGGTAAAAATCACTAGCTATAGTCCATTGGTTGGGCTTCCATAAAACCCCCGGCTGGACTGCCCCACATCAAATCTCGGCGTCTGGAAAAGCCAGATATGAGAGTTAATTGATTCATAGAGAGGCAGATTTTCAAGTAAAAAAATGATAGAAAATGCGATTTTAAAAAATGTGGAAAAACTCCCAGAATCTGTAAAGCAGTCAGTTTTGGACTATACAGAATTTTTGGTGAACCGATATGCGGCAGACGCTGCTCAAACCGCCAAAGCAACCCCGCGAGGCGGACTGGGGATTTGGCAGGGTCAAATCTGGATGTCTGATGATTTTGATGAACCTCTGGAAGATTTAAAGGATTATATGTAAGATGAATTGCCTACTGGATACCCATACTTTACTGTGGTACTTGCAAAACAGTGAAAATTTAAGTGATAGAGCCACCGAAATTCTGGAAGATGCCAATAATAATCTCTCGGTAAGTATTGCCAGTTTATGGGAAATTTCAATTAAATTGGGTTTAGGCAAACTTAGGTTACAGAAATCATTCTCAGAATTAGAGGAAGTGCTACAACAACTAAAAATAGGCGTTCTGCCCATTACATTCGCTGATACGGAGTTCTACCTGAGCTTACCCCTCCATCATCGCGATCCGTTTGATCGGATTTTGGTAGCACAAGCCATGAATAATCGCTTGGTTTTGATTAGTCGCGATTTGGCTTTTGATGCCTATTCCATTCATCGACTCTGGTGATAAGTTGGCAGGGTGTGAATATGGGGAATAATCGTTTCAAAATCTCTATTAACGATTCCGGTAATCATTTCTCTTCGTTCGTCCCCCGAAGCGACGGACATAGCCCGAACCGATTCGCACAATCCAGATTTGAGCATCAGGGTGAGTGGCTTCAAGGCGATCGCAGGCGGCAATTTCACTAGCATCGACTTCAAAATCTCCAGTTTCTAAATCAATCGCCACAATCTTGCCCTCATTACCTGCCTCTATTTGTGGGCGAACCTTATATTCATAAATTTCATCCCCAAGACGAGCGAATTCCTCTTTACTGTAGCGAGGTTGTTTAGTGGTCATAGCTTTAACTTTCCTAAAATCGCTTCAACTGATTAATTTTATCATACCAACCTACGAGGGTTCTGATTGATGGTAATTGGACCTGAGAAACCGGGTTTATGGCAAAATTTCTGTGATAATGCAGAAATTCGGGTAGAAGCCCGGTTTCTGAGAGTAAGCGATATGGCATCCACAAACTTGGGCGATCGCTCTAAACTTGGTAGGTTGGGTTTCACTGCGTTTCACCCAATCTACTACACTCCATCACTTTTCCTCTATTATAAGTCGTCGGCTTTGAAAATCGGGCTTAGTGCTAAAGTTTTTTCGTTATACAAAAACCATTTAAATAAAGGGCATCTAAACCAGAATTCAAGAAAAAATTAATTGCATCAAATGGAGTTTCTACAATCGGTTCTCCTCGACCATTTAAAGAACTGTTCAAAACTACAGGGCAATCATTTATTTCCTTTAAATATACCAGTAATTTATAAAATTCTCCACAACTTTTATCGACCGTTTGTATTCTTGCCGTATTATTAACATGAGTAACTGCTGGAATATCAGGAGAAATAACCCGAGCAGTAAAAAGCATATATGGGGATGGTAATGGTACTTCACTAAACCAAAATGAGGCTTCAGATACAAGCACAGATGGTGCAAGAGGTCTCCAGTTTTCACGTTCTTTAATCCGATTAACCCTATCCCAATTTTCTTTGTAACGTGGATTTGCAAGTATTGAACGATGACCCAAGGCTCTAGGGCCAAGTTCGCTTCGCCCTTCAAACCAACCTATAATCTTATTTTGGCTAATGTCAAATGCCGCCATTTTTGCCGAATCTGTTAAAAAGTAATAATCAATTTTATTCGCAAAACTTTCTAAAACTGTAAGCATTTTTTTGCCAGAAATTTTTTCACCTAAATAAGGGAAAAAACTGCTTTTATTTGAGCTATTACTATTGGACCGCTTGCCGTTTAGCAAGTTATGATAAAGCCATAATGCTGCACCGACTGATAAACCACTATCATCACAAGCTGGCTCCACAAAAACATTAGAAAAATTGCTTTCTTTCCATACCCTTGTGTTAGCTGGACAGTTAAGCATTACTCCACCTGACATACAGATATTTGGTGTATGAATTGCAAGATTATCTAATATTTTCTTTACCGTATCACAAGCTTTTAAAATTGTCTCTTCACAAAGTTTTTGTGTACTTGCTGCAATATCCGCATTTATAGGGGCAGTAGGGGAATCATTTTGAGCCAATTTACTAAGATCATAACCAATCTTTGTAGCTTGAAATAGACAGTGATTTAGCCAATCAACTACTTGGCTTTTCTTTCTTAATGGTAAGTAATCAAAATAGTTTCCGACAAACTCTTGGGTAAAAAATGTGGGTTTACCATAGGGTGCAAGGCCCATCATTTTGCCGGGTCCACTTGCCCAACCTAAAGATAATGACATACTTGCACAACGGTATAGCATTCCAATCTCCATAAAATGTGGAGTAAGTGGAAATATTTGTTCATTAATACCCAACCAAAACATCCCACTTTGCTCTTTATGTAAACCGTCGTGAGTTAATATTGCAGCCTCATTATAATCAGATTGAAAATACGTTGCTGCTGCATGAGAAGCATGATGATTTATAAAGTAACTTGGAATAGTACGACCCAGCAAAGTGACTGTAACAGGATAGTGAAAGCCAAGCAAGGCTTTCTTACTATTTACAAAAGAATCAAAATTAATATTTTGTATTTTATTAAACGTAAAATCTTTTCCCAGCCATTCTTTCTGAAGTGTGTAATAGTTCAGCCATTTAATAACCTTTAAGTCAGACCTAAGTTTTCCTTTTGCATAGGGAAAAGATTCTTTAAATTCGTGCCTTGGTTTTCCACTAATGTAGGGATATTTTTCTTTTTGATAATTTTTGCTAGAATCCGAGGAAAATATTTCAGACAAAATTATTTCTCCAAAAGCATCATCTGGATTTACTTCAAGGGACTCCAGTCGATCTGCAATAGTTGATTCTAATTTGTAATCTGGCAAATATTGTAGACTTATATCTAATATACTTGGGTCTAAAAGAATGATTTCATAATATTGAGTCGATGTGATTGCACAATAATCTATTTGGCTGATATTTACATTTGCTTGTTCAATAGCCTTTAAGACAAGATTTGGATGAAGAGAAATACTATGTTTTACTCTCTCATGTCTCTCTGCAACAAGAGTCACAAGAATCACTCCGTCTTGAATAACAGTTACGGAAGCATCATGACCAAAGTGTAAACCCAGAATAATCATTGTCTAGTATTTTATGCTGTATTTTACATGGAAAATAAAAAGTCTTAGAGCCAAATGCTGACTCCAAGACTCAAGTTTCTAAATTTTGAAATAGAAAGTTGCACCCATTAGGTGTGTCCACCACGTCCACAAGCACCAACTACTACTACAGATTCAGATTCAGAGTCCCATGCCCATGCGACTGGTTCTGCATCTGATGCTTTGGATGCCTCTACAAACGAAACCTGTAGGTTAGACTCATAAGATATTATGCCTTTTGGAAGTGGAGAAAATTCTTCCTCTGCATTTGCATCGTGCATATGGGGCATACAAACACCTAAACCATAGTCAGCGAGTTCTTTAATCATTGCTTGCACTTTTGGATCTTGAACCGCTTTTGTTGCAGTTGTCACCATAGACATAATTGATTCTCCTTACGAAAGATTAAATGTTGTCTTGAATCTGTTCCCTATCATAGAATTTTTTACTCCTTACATCAACCCCATAAAAGTGAGATTTAGGGGGGTATTTATGAAAGAATTAAAAGTAAAAAAGTGTGACAATGGGGGACTTTGTGGGAAAAAGTAGGAAAAAGTGGGATAATGGGGGTGAAGTACACAAAAGTATACAAAACCACAACCCCCTGTAGCAGCTATGGAAATTCAAGAAGCCTTGCAGTGAACTGATTAATTGATTTTTGCCAGAACTGGGAAGCGTCTGGACTCCTTGCAACGCGCTATTTTGGAGGGGGTCTGGGAACACAAGGGATATCAGGATATTGCTGAGCAATGCCACTATAGGAGCGATCGCGTTAGGAAATCAGCATCCCACCAATCGAAACTTCTCTCGGAACTACTGGGAGAGGATGTAAATAGAGATTTCACATCAAACTCCCCTTCTCCTGTTTTGGCAGAAGGGAAGCCGGGGGATGAGGGGAACCCGCGCCGAAATGTACCCCGCACAGTACTAGGCTGGCTGACGGTTTTTCCTCAGGGAAGTCAGACCCACTATCCCCAGTACCAAAAGTGCGATCGCACTGGTGGGTTCGGGGACGCTTTGCGAGTTGTCATCCCTGGACGGATTGTAATTTGATAAATCCAGATACAGGTCTCGACTGCCAGATGAACCGTGTCCCGCAACAGTGAAACTGGTTCGCACTTCTCCTAGATACAGATTGTGCATATCTTGGATAGAAGTTATCGTTGAATAGCCCAAGCCCAGATAGTCTTGCTTGACCCATTCAAACAAAGCGTCTATATCCAAAGTTCGCACCCCAACCTCCATGCTGAGAGTTCTCCCAAGTGACCAGTCAACAATCCCGGCTGTCGTTTCTCCGCCAGGAGTGTATCGAGCCGACAGGGGACGATAACTAATCCTTGCATTTTCTCGGATACCAATGCGGGAGATAGCATCATTGGTAATGCTGTACTGCTTACCGTCGCTGGATTCTTCAAATAATGAGTCCTCTACAAACTGCAACGCACCCCAGTAGAGATCATCAAATCTCCATTCAATAAGCGCGTTATATTGCCTAGATCCTGAGACCTCGTATGACCCTCGAACTGTGCTAGTTTCGCCCGGAGTTAGGTAGAGTGGCGATGCGATCGCCTCTCCGGCAACACCGACCAGTGAAAGGGTTGCAGCCGTTGCAGTTATGAGAGGATGTCTGAAAAGGGTGGGGGTATAGAAAACCAGAAAAGCTAGCAAGGGTGTAACCTGTCAAGTATCAACAAAAACAGACCCTCACTAGCCATGACTCCATCTTATCCTACAGACCTCAGCGAGGCTCAATGGGAAATCTTAGAACCCTTACTACCAAAGGCCCGTCCGGGAGGTCGTCCCAGAACCGTCAATGTACGGAGGGTCATTGATGCTATCCTCTACGTTCTCAGTTCGGGAGGGGCTTGGCGCTTACTACCCCACGACTTTCCCAAATGGAAGACCGTCTACCACTACTTTCGACAATGGCGAAACGAAGGCATCTGGCAACAAATCCATGAACGGTTGCGGCAATGGGTTCGAGCCGTCGAGTGTGACCGTCCTCCTTCCCCAAGTGCTGGGGTCATCGATAGTCAGTCGGTCAAAACTGGCACGATGGTTTCCAAGGAAGTTGGCTATGACGGCGGCAAGAAGGTTCGAGGACGCAAACGCCATCTCCTTGTCGATACCCTCGGATTGATGGTAGTCGCCGTCGTGACGGCGGCTAACGTCTCGGAAGGGGCGGGATTACAAAAGCTGTTGCTCGCGGCCCGGGAGTTTCAGGTCAACCTCGAACGATTGATTGTTATCTATGTTGATGGGAGCTATAAGGGCGAAAACTTGTTCGCTTGGGTGATAGCCACCTTTCGCTGGGTTCTCGAATCGGTGTTGCGTCCACAAGAGTGTCATGGATTTGTTCTCTTGCCCAAGCGTTGGGTCGTCGAACGGACTTTTGGTTGGTTAACTTGGTGTCGCCGCTTAAATCGAGATTATGAGTATTCCCCCGAGAGCGCTGAGGCTTGGATTTATCTGGCCTCGATTCGCCTTTTGTTGAGACGTTTAGCCTAATGCCCGACTTTTCAGACATCCTCTTAGGAGTTCCAGGTTGAAGTGCTTTGCGAATCTGAACTTAAGCCATACGATACTTCTTTTTCGGGATAAAATCAATATTTCATTGACAACTATTATGTTCTAATTGCCGGGTCGTCTCCAATAAACGAACATGCCATTCTTATATTTTCCTTTAAAGGTTTTACTGAATCCAAAATTAGGCGTCTTTCCTTCCATGGCGAATATATTCTTTTAAACGACTCTACTCTTTCCCAAGTTACTTCATGCCAACATGGAATATTCCGATGACGATTTAAGACACGTTGTTTATGCAATATCTCATTAGAACAAATACATTCAATGACATGCCAATGAGCATCATAGTCTATTGACAATTTTCGCCATCTTTGTCGAAGTGGTTCTTTTTGGACAACACCTTCAAGAATAACCGACTGCCCCATTTCCAATTGTCGCATAGCTAGCATTGACATAACTTCATAACCATCCTCGCTTATAGTTTCTACACTATTATCTAACGCCTTTTCGCCTAGCGCAATATGTCGCAAAGTCGCTTCTATCCAGTCTTTTGTAAAAAGAGGTATAGAATATGTTGTGGCTAATGCTTCGGCGATAGAACTTTTTCCTGTGCATGGCAAGCCTGAAACAACGACCAATTTCATAGTATGTATCATTCTCTATCAATGCCCTTTGAAAAATACATCTTAAGGCGATCAATTGCTTCGTTGTATCTTTTATTGCAGAAACTTAAACGCAATCCGTCAGGAATGCCGAAATCTGCGCCAGGAACAGTAGCCACGTGAGTATTCTCTAAAATATCCTTGGCCAAACGAATAGAGGATTGCAAATCATTTTTTCTAATCCATTTCTTGCAATCCAATACGATATAAAACCCTCCGTGAGATCTAATCGGATTACACCCCGTTCCTTTCAATGTTTCATACGAATACTCTGCACGATCCCGGTAGATCTTCATAAGCTCATTTGGGCCACTTAAATCCTTTAATGCCTCAACCGCCCCATACTGATTCACAGGGTCACATGTCAATAACGTATGTTGCTGGACAATCCGCATAGGCATAATTAGTTTTGAGGGAACAATCGCATAACCGACTCTCTTGGTATACATCCGAAATCCCTTAGAAAATGAATTTGTGAAGATATGACAATCCTGATATTCATCTAAGTAAGACAATGGAGATTCATGCTTAGCGTAAAATGCCACATTGCTATATATTTCATCGTGAACTATGTAAGCACTTCCTCTGACAAACTCATTTATTTTAATGATATCCTCTTTGGGGATTACATTTCCAAGAGGATTTCCAGGATTATTTATAACTATGACTGATGTTTTATTAGGATTAAACGCTTTCTTAAAACTATCAAGATTGATTTTTCCAGTTTCTAAATCAATATCATAATATTTAATTGTAGCATCTGCTAGAGTTGCGCTAAGCAAATAAAGGCAATAGTAAGGACTCGGAAGTAAAACTTCTAATCCCGAGTGACTAAATAGTTGAAACAGATTTCTAAAAATCGCACTTGTCCCAACATTGATGAAAATATTATTGGAGTTTATTTTTGAATTGAACTGAGTATTGTAATAATTAGCAATCGCTTCTCTTAATTCGGGAATTCCTTCGGGATAAACAGCGTGAGTTTTTGTATGATCAAAAATGGCTTCTGATAAAACATTAGTGATCCGATCAGATAAGGGTAACTCAGATATCCCGATAGTTAGCTTAATGACATCCTTACCCCTATTGATCAAATCATTGCTCAATTCATCAAAGACAAACATTTGGAATTCCAAATGTTTAGCTGGTAATTCTCTTATATAGTGTGTCATAATGTCTTCAAGAGTCCCAATCTATGGTAGTCGGCTTGATTGTGATGCTTAAATCCTGTGAAGATATTTCACGAAGTGTCTCATAGATTTGCAATGACTGACTTTGTTTCATCTTTTCAATTCCTTCTGGAGAAAGATAGTATTTGATGTTTTCAGTTGATCTGAAGCTATAGCCTATGCTTGTGGAACTTTTGATTTTTTTAAAGAAGTCTGTATGGTAGTAATGCTTCGGTTCATATAACCAAAACATATTTGAAAGTCCATCCTCTATGGACGACAGGCTTTTCCAGCCTAACAAACCTTCAGGTAGAAATTTAATTCCCAACCTCTCAAAAAGCTTTTGAACAACAATGATGGGATCATTATCACGCCAAGCTTCATATGCAAAAGTGGTTGTCTTGATCCTTATTGCTTCAGCATACATCCTTGTATTATAAATAGACTCGTAGCACAAAATACAAATATCAATTAAATCTTCACGTTCACTAAAGCTGGCGAAATTTTCAATTATTGAAGAAGCTGTAGAGAACGGTTCACGAATAATGGGGACTAAGTGAATTTTTTCTTTTGGAACTCCAGCGTGCATCAATATTTTAATTGGATTAAACAAGGCTTCGTCTTTAATATATGCCCCAAGTGTTTCCTTGATAAAGATTTGTTTTTCATTAGTAATATGAAGACAGACATTATTGTTGTGCAAAAATCCCCTCAATATTGCTTTAAACGGCTGGTACCATGTCGGTATCCCTAACTCTGAAAATATTCTAGCATATAGTGTTGTGCCACTCCGGCTAGGTCCAACACCGATTACAATATCGGGACATACTCCTTCAATGTGTATACGCTTAGCAATTTCTCTATCTGTGACAATTTTATCTTGTTCCCTGTTCATAACTCCTAACTATTTATTAGACCGCAACTGCAAAATAGCTCACCCTGGAGGGTGTTGTCAAGCATTGGCGTCTAACTCCGATATTATGGGTGTTATCCCGCACGTGCGGGATAACACCCCTTTATTCGCCGTTGTCACCAACGCATAAAACCAATCCTAATTAAGTCAGTCAGGAGAGGATTTATTCATGTCTCTTATTCTGTCAACTGATTTCTAGTTAGTCAACCCCATAAAAATGGGATTTAGGGGGGGATTTCTGAGGTATTTACAAACACCAAAATGGGATAATGTAGGATTTTGTTGCAAAAAGGGGGAAAATGTGGGATAATGAGGGGCCAGAGCCAACAAAACCACAACCCCCTTTAGCAGCTATGGAGATTCAAGACGCTTTGCAGTGGACCGATGAGTTGATTTTTGAACGAACTGGGAAGCGTCTGGACTCGCTGCAACGCGCTATTTTGGAGGGTGTATGGGAAGGTAAGGGATATAAGGATATCTCTGAAGAATACCACTGTACGAGCGATCATGTGAGAAAGTCGGCATCGGAATTATGGAAACTCCTGTCGGATCTGTTGGGGGAAGATGTTAGAAAAAAGAACGTGCGATCGCTTATCGAAAATAAAATATTCTCTTATTACGAGGATTCAGTCCATATTGGTAATAACATAAATGTCTGTAACGATTTATACAAAAACTTAAAAAACCCGAAAAGACGATCGCCCTCTACCCCCAAAACCCAATCAGAACCTCGCCACGACCTCAGCCAAGCCCCTGACAACCTCCGCTTCTACAACCGCACCGACGAACTGGCGACCCTCAAACAATGGATCCTGACCGAACAAAGCCGGATTATCACCCTCACTGGACTCTCCGGTATCGGTAAAACTGCCCTGGCTAGACAACTGGTGGAAGAGATTAAAGACGACTTCGATCGCATCCTGTGGCGCAGTCATCGCAAATTCCCCACCTTCAACGCTCTGCAAAGCCATATCATCGAATTTATCGCCCCAACTTCCCCCATCCAAAATCAATCACTCATCAACTATTTAAACTCTCGTAACTCTTTTTTAGACCATCTCAGAAACCATCGTTGTTTAATCATCCTCGACGACTTTCAAGAAACCTTAAACCCTGGAGAATTAGTCGGCAATTATCGCCCAGAATACCAAAACTATAGTCATCTCCTCCATGAAATTGGCAGATGCTCTCATCAAAGTTGTCTGTTGCTACTCGGTTGGGAACAACCCCTAGAAATCGCCACCATGGAAGCTGAAGAAAACTACGGCAAAACTCTACAAATTGCCGGGTTAGGGAAATCAGCCAGCCAACTCCTCACCGCTAGAAAACTCAAAGATAAACCTGAATGGTCAAAGCTGATTGAACTGTACAATGGCAACCCTTTATGGTTAAGTATAATCGCCACTGATATCCTAGAACTATTTAACGGTAGTGTCCAAAAATTCCTATCCTATCCTACTCTATATTTAGGAAGTCTAGAAACTCTCATCAAACCACATTATCAACGGTTGTCCGAAGTCGAGAAAATCCTCATGGGGTGGTTAGCTAACCAAGAAAAAGCGGTAGATATCAGCCAGAAACCACCCGAACTTTTATCAGATGCCGATTTTCTGAAAGCGATACAATCTTTAAACCGACGAAATTTCCTGAACAAATCATCCGGTTTCACCCTACAACCAGTGATTAAACAATATGTGAAAAATTTAATTTCCTAGGCTGGCGTTACGGGGCGGATTTTTCGGCTAATTATTAGGTAATTAAATTCTCGTCGCCCCTAACACTACCCCTTAGGCTATTTATGGAGAAACCGGGTTTCTTTAATAAATCTTGGCAGAAATGCGCTGTTGTAGAAACCCAGTTTCTTTTCCTGACCATAGTCCACCCATTAAGGTAAGTCAGTGCTAAATTTAGCCTGTAATTGCCGAGCCAACGTTAGCAAGCGTAACCCATCAACCTTCCCAGTTGCTGCAATAATCGCATCGGGCAACTTCACATTATGGTTGCGTCGAAAGTGAAACCCAGAAATTGGGTAGGTTGGGTGAAACCCAACATGAATTTATTTGTTGGGTTGGGTGAAACCCAGAAATTGGGTAGGTTGGGTGAAACCCAACATGAATTTATTTGTTGGGTTGGGTGAAACCCAGAAATTGGGTAGGTTGGGTGAAACCCAACATGAATTTATTTGTTGGGTTGGGTGAAACCCAGAAATTGGGTAGGTTGGGTGAAACCCAACATGAATTTATTTGTTGGGTTGGGTGAAACCCAGAAATTGGGTAGGTTGGGTGAAACCCAACATGAATTTATTTGTTGGGTTGGGTGAAACCCAGAAATTGGGTAGGTTGGGTGAAACCCAAGATTAATCAGAGATAGTGGTGTTAGGTTTGGTGACTCCACCCAACCTACTCAACTTGGTGAAGATACACAAACTCTCACAGAAACCGGGTTTTTTAGTTATGGTATTTCAATTGATGATAAAATGAGGGATTGTTACTGGTCAGAGTTAAAATTTGTATCGATCGCCCGCCCCTAGTGAGATTATTGGGGGCGGTTAATCTTGGCGTTTTATGGGTAGAAATATTATGAAAAAAGACATTCCGCCTTTGTTTGGTAAAACTAAATTTATCGAAGGTCAAATAGATGAGTTTCTGGATAAGATATCTGAAGGATGTCTATATTTTGAGATGGGAATTTCCGCTTATTTAGATTCTCAATATGTGACGGCAAGCTGTGAGAATAAAATGCAGCAATTGCGGGATTTAAAGAGGCGATGCAATGAACTTAGGCGGGCGATTGAATCCCAACTATATACGGAAATGTTGATTCCTGACTCCCGGGGTGATGTTTTAAGTTTGTTGGAGGATTTATACTATTTAATTGATTTGTTTGGCGACAGCTATCAAAGTATTATTATTGAACATCCAGATATTCCAGAAGACTATGATCAAGACTTTAAAGAATTGACGGGAATGGTGGTTAAAAGTGTGGAAACTGTTGTCATTGCGGCGCGGGCTTTTTTCCGTCATCCTGATGCGGTTCGCGATCATCTTTATCGCGTCCGAGTCTATGAAACAGAAAGCGATCGCATTGCTATTAGACTCAAAACAAATATCTTTAATTCTCAACTCCCTTTGGAACGTAAAATGCAGTTACGCGACGGAGTTGATTTGATTGACCGTCTCGCTGATGCTGCTGAAGATGCTGGGGATGAGTTATCAATTTATGCGATTAAGCGAGTCCTCTAAAACTGCTTAATTATCTCCTATTTCCGGGAAAATTTAGTTAAATTTCCTATGGTAAGCCAGTCATAAATCAGGTAAACATGGACGCGATCGCAATTTTAATTTTTCTATCCAGTGGCTTATTTCTAGGCTGGTCTTTGGGCGCAAATGATGCCGCCAATGTCTTCGGGACTGCCGTTGGTAGTCGCATGGTAAAGTTTAGTACAGCAGCCTTTATCTGTAGTATATTCGTAATTATCGGCGCAGTAGTGGGGGGGGCTGGTGCCGCTGCTGGACTCGGAGAATTAGGCGCTGTTAATACCATTGCTGGTGCTTTTACTGCTGCTTTTGCTGCTGCTTTAACCGTCTTCTGGATGACCAAAATTGGTTTACCTGTTTCCACCACCCAAGCCGTTGTCGGTGCTATTATTGGCTGGAATCAATTTAGTGGTTCCATAACAGATACCGATACCCTCATAAAAATTCTCGGAACCTGGGTTGCTTGCCCCATCTTGGGCGCTATTTTCGCCGCCGGTCTTTATTTGGTGGTAATAGCTATTCTCGACCGTCTGAGACTGCATTTGCTGCGGTTAGATCTTTATACCCGCGCTGGGTTAATTTTAGCAGGCGCTTTCGGTTCCTATGCCCTCGGCGCTAATAATATTGGTAATGTTATGGGGGTGTTTGTGTCTTCTTCACCCTTCACTAACTTTAATATTGGGTCCGTGAGTATTTCCTCAGTTCAACAACTGTTTTTAATGGGGGGAATTGCGATCGCTATTGGTGTTTACACTTACTCAAAACGGGTAATGATGACCGTTGGTAATAGCTTAATGCCTCTCTCTCCCGTCGCCGCGTTTGTCGTCGTTGTCGCCCATTCTTTAGTATTATATATATTTTCCTCCACTGGGTTAGAAAGCCTCTTAGCTAATGCCGGCTTACCGACTATTCCCCTCATTCCCGTTTCTAGTTCTCAAGCCGTCGTTGGGGGGGTTATTGGCATTGGACTTTTGAAGGGTATTAAAAGCGCCCGCCAAATTCGCTGGCGTGTTTTATTGGGTATTGCTTCCGGCTGGGTTTCCACCCCTATTATAGCAGCCATTATTAGTCTAGTTATGCTATTTATTTTACAAAATGTCTTTAATCAACCCGTCTATCAAAGTGTAGAATATCAGCTATCCCAAACAGTTTTAAACAAATTGGAACAGGTGGGAATACCTACCGAACCCCTACAAGATATCAGCGATCGCACTATTAGCGGCGGGGTCAATTTTCGAGATGAAGTTAGGGCGCGCATGACCCTAGATAAAGAACAGGAAAAACAACTGCTTTCCCTCGCCCAAATTCACCTAATATATATCGACCCTTTCCAAATTAAAAACCTGAATACAAGCTATCTCAATTCCGACCAAATTCGTGCCATTGGGCGGTTATCTGGGCGGACATTTTTTCACCGTTGGCAGTTAGCAGAAGCCCTCGCCCAAGAATCAGAGTCCTGGCAATTTCAGCCGCCCATAACCCGCTATAAAGATGATAACACCAAACTACAGCAACAACTTAATTATGTAGGCGATCGCTTTCATGCACCCCTGAGAATGGTTAACTAGGCTGACCGTCTAACTGTCAATGGCGGGATTTTTCACAGCATCTAAAAGCCCTTGTAATTCCTCCCCTTCGATAACCTCAGTTTCCAAAACTTTTAGGGATATCGTATCTAATAAATCTCGGTTAAATTCCAGAATATCCAAGGCTTGTTGATAAGCATTTTCCACAATTTCCCGAACTTCTGCATCAATAGCCTCCGCTGTTTTTTCACTAATAGAACGTCGTCTATTACCATCACCCATTCCCAAAAAGTTAGGTTTTCCCCCTTCCTCATAAGCCAAAGGACCTAGGACTTGACTCATACCGTAAGTAGTCACCATTTTTTCCGCCAAATTAGTAGCGCGGCGCAGGTCATCAGAAGCCCCATTAGTCACCCTTTCAAAAACAATTTTTTCCGCAGCCCTCCCCCCTAATAAAGTGGCAATTTGTTCCCGAAATTCCGTTTCATCCATTAAAAATCTATCCTCAGTCGGCATTTTTAATGTATAGCCTAAAGCACTTAAACCACGGGGAACAATCGAAATTTTAGCCACCTTTCCACCCCCCGGCATTAACGCCCCAACTATCGCGTGTCCGACTTCGTGATAAGCGACAATTTTCTTTTCTTTCTCACTTAAAACCCGGCTGCGTTTTTCCAGCCCAGCAACCACCCTTTCTATGGCTTCATAAAACTCTTCTTGTCCGACCAGTTTCCGATGCCTTCTCGCCGCCAACAAAGCCGCCTCATTCACTAAATTGGCTAGGTCTGCACCCCCAAAACCAGGAGTACGAGTAGCGATCGCTTGCATATCCACATCAGAGGCTAATTTAACCCGTTTCGCGTAGATATCTAAAATCGCTTTTCTACCTGCTAAGTCAGGACGATCAACCAACACTTGACGGTCAAACCTTCCCGGACGTAATAAAGCCGCATCTAAAGCCTCTGGGCGGTTAGTAGCAGCTAACACAATCACCGTTTCCGCCCCCGCTGCAAACCCATCCATTTCCGTCAATAATTGGTTAAGGGTTTGTTCTCTTTCATCACTGCTACCACTTTGAAAACCGCCACCCCCGCCGCTTCTGGATTTGCCGATCGCATCTAATTCGTCAATAAAAATAATACAAGGTGCCTTCGTTTTTGCCTGTTCAAATAAATCCCTAACTCGCGCCGCCCCAGTCCCTACAAATAACTCCACAAATTCCGAAGCCGAAATGCTAAAAAACGGGACTCCCGCCTCTCCAGCCACTGCTTTCGCCATCAGAGTTTTACCAGTCCCTGGCGGTCCTACTAATAATAAACCCTTGGGAATTCTCGCGCCAATTTCGAGAAATCTTTGGGGATTTTTGAGGAAGTCTACCACCTCCGCTAGTTCAGCTTTGGCTTCCTCAACTCCCGCAATATCATTAAAGGTAATTTTTTCCGACTCTCCCTCCACATATACCTTCGCTTTACTTTTGCTAATTGATAAAGCACCTTGGGGGTCTCGTTTCATAAAAAATTGAAAAGCCGCCACTAAAATCAATGGCGGAACCACCCAATTTAACAAGACATTAAACCAGGCATTTTGGGGAGGTGGCGGCGCACCGAAATCTATTCCTTGCGCTTGTAAACGTCTGGGAAGTTCCGGGTCAAAAACTGGAGTAGTCGCTAAAATTCGGGGGGGTTCGTCTCCTTCCGATCGCAGTTGATAGCGAATTTCATTATCTCCCAGCAACACCGCTTTAACCTCCCCCCTTTCAATTTGTTGGATAAACAAACTATAGGGAACTTTGGGAATTCTGGGTCGAGTAATTTGCGGCACTAACCAATTGCCAATTAAAATCAACCCGGCTAGAATTAAGAGTAAATTAGCGATTTTTCTGGATTTAGGAATTTTCGGTTTTTTCTTAATACTCATAGGTTGATACCACAGTGGAGATCTATTATCTATTCTACTGCATTCTATCTAATGTGCGATATTGAATAGCCTCGCCAATATGGTTAGGTTTGATGTTGTCCTCTCCCGCTAGGTCGGCGATCGTCCTGGCTACTTTCAAAACGCGATCGCTTCCCCGCGCAGACAGTCCTAGACGGCGGATAGCTGCTTCGAGAAGTTGACAACCTGCGTCGTCCGGTTGACACCACCGCTGAATTTGGCGACTTTGCATCTCTGCATTACACTGTAAATGGGGTTCATCTTGGAATCGATGATAAGCCCTTTCCCGTCCTTTTTGGACTCTTTCTAGTACAGTTTCTGATGATTCCGCGTTGGAATGGCGGGTAATTTCTTCCGGCTTTAGTCGGTTTACTGCTACTTGCAAATCAATCCTATCCATCAGAGGACCTGATAGTTTTGCCCAATATTGTTCCCGTTGACGAGGAGAACAGGTACAGGCTTGTATGGGGTCGCCATAATATCCACAAGGACAGGGATTTGTACTCGCAATTAAGGTGAATTGGGAGGGGAAAACGACTGATAAACGGGTGCGGGTGACGGTGACAAATCCATCCTCTAGGGGTTGTCTTAAAAACTCTAAAACATTCCGGCGAAATTCCGTTAATTCATCGAGGAACAAAATGCCGCGATGGGCTAAAGAAATCTCCCCCGGTTTGGGATAACTTCCACCACCCACTAAAGAGGGTCCAGAGGCGGAATGGTGGGGGCTACGAAAGGGGCGATCGCTCACTAAAGTTCCCCGATTTTTTAACAGTCCCGCTACGGAATGAATGCGGGTAACTTCTAGGGCTTCTTCAAAGTTTAACGGCGGTAAAATACCTGGTAAACGTCTGGCTAACATGGTTTTACCACTACCTGGCGGACCTACAAAAATGAGGTTATGACCCCCGGTGGCAGCTATTTCTAAGGCGCGGCGGGCGTGGGATTGTCCTTTAACATCTTTTAGGTCTAAATTAGTGGATTTTGGGGTAGCTAAAATCCGCGAACTATCTAACTTGAGGGGCTGATAATTTTCCGGATAATTCAGAAAATCTACTACCTCGAAAATCGACTTAAAACCATACACCGAAACCCCCTGAACTACCGCCGCCTCCCTAGCGTTGTCTTCGGGAACTACTAAGCCAGTAATTCCCATATTTTCCGCTTCGGCGGCGATAGGTAATACCCCCGCTACCGGACGCAAACTTCCATCTAAGGATACTTCCCCTAAAAACAGAAAATCTCCCAATAAATCGGCTTTTATCTGTTCGGAAGCTGCTAAAATACCAATACTTATCGGGAGGTCAAAACAAGGTCCTTCCTTCCGCAAGTCCGCCGGAGTTAGGTTAATTACTATATTTCCCATGGGGAAACTATAACCAGCATTTTTTAGGGTGGCTTTCACCCTTTCCCGCGACTCCTGAACCGCTGTATCAGGTAAACCTAAAACAATGATTTTGGGGAGTCCTCCCGAAAGATCTACCTCAACTCCGACTTTTACCGCATCAATACCAACTACGGACGCACTCCAAACTCTCGCTAACATAATACAATTATTGATGACTTGTAGAATGGCTATTTTATGGTATATTAGTAGGATAAGTATTATCCTAAATTTCAGAAAATCTTAACTAACTGCTATGTCTTTCTATAAGCAAAACCTAGAAGCGTTTATTAAACTTCTGAAAACTCAGCCTAAATTGTTCACTGATGCTAAATGTCAAGAATTGCTGACTTTAATTGAACCTTTACCAGATGATATCGAAACTTTATCAACGGCGATCGCTAGTTGGTACGAAAAATATGATCCCATTGTTGACGCACAATTGGACATTCTCAATCATTGGAATTTTACCGAAACTCCCCATTTCCCAGCCGCTACGGCGCGTCCTGGCGCTAATTCTGCGGCGGCTACACCCACAACAATTAATAAAGAACTCCTGAAAAGTGCGATTCTCAAAACTCAACCGAAATCGCCTCACTAACCATCCTAATTAATGGCTATAAGGGGTAAGCCATTCCCATATAGCCACTAATTTTTCAGTTGACCTATCTCTTTAAATCCCTAGATTTCCGAGAACTTCGTATAAAATAGAGTTAATGAAACTCAAAGCCAAAGCACCAATTAAAGCACTCAAAATCCCCCAACGGAGATAGAAGCCACTCACCAGCCAAGCCGCTAGTCCAAAAATCACCATATTCAGCAATAAGGTGAGAATGAAACTCGAAAAAACCACAGACAGAGGTAAAGTAAACAGCCCTAAAACTGGTCGGACTAAAAGATTTAATAACCCGAAAACAGCGGAGGATATTAAGGCTTTTTTAAAGTCTTCAATTTCTACCCCGGTAAATTGGCTGAGTTGAGCAATTAAAAATAAGCTGACCGCAGTCACCAACCAAGCAATGATTAAATCCATAATTTAGACCTCAGTATTAAGTTGTATGGTCGGAGGATTTCTTGATGAGATGTGTTACTAATTAATCAGCTATGACCCGCAAGCCTTGAGTTGAGTAATTCTACGTCACCCCTTAAAGAAATCTCCCGCCAACTCTATTAAACATTAAATCGGAACAACATGACATCCCCCTCTTGGACGATATATTCCTTACCTTCACTGCGGACTAAGCCTTTATCCTTAGCCGCATTCATAGACCCATGAGTAACTAAGTCTTGATAAGCTACAGTTTCGGCGCGGATAAAACCCCTTTCAAAATCAGAGTGAATGACTCCGGCGGCTTGGGGTGCGGACATTCCCTCATGGATAGTCCAGGCGCGAGTTTCTTTGGGTCCGGTGGTCAAAAATGTTCGCAGTCCTAAGAGTTTATAGGTAGCCGCAATTAGGGATTTTAAACCGCCTTCTTTCACTCCCAGAGATTCCAAAAAGTCCTGCTTTTCGGAGTCGGAAAGTTCTACAAGTTCTGATTCTACTTGAGCGGATATAATCACAACTTGGGCATTTTCTTGGGAAGCGATCGCTCTCACTTTTTCCACCCATTCGTTACCGGTAGCCAAATCATCTTCGGACACATTAGCAGCATAAATAATCGGCTTTCTGGTCAATAAACCCAAGCCCTTAATCGCCTCGGCTTCTTCTTCGGATAAATCGACCAAACGGGAAGATTTTCCCTCGTTTAAGACGGCGGCAATTTTCTCTAAAGCACCCAATTCTAACTGAGCTTCTTTGCTAGTGCGGGCTTGTTTGCGGGTGCGTTCTATGCGACGTTCTACCTGAGACAAATCAGCTAAAGCCAATTCCAGATTAATAATTTCAATATCCCGCACCGGATCGACGGAACCGGACACATGAATAATATCATCATTTTCAAAGCAGCGGACGACCTGAACGATCGCATCTACCTCCCGAATATGGGAGAGAAACTGATTACCCAATCCCTCCCCTTGACTAGCACCTTGCACGAGTCCAGCGATATCAACAAATTCAATTCTGGTAGGGACAATTTGTTCGGAATTAGAAATTTTAGCTAATACCTGTAAACGTTCATCAGGAACCGCGACGACCCCGACATTAGGTTCAATGGTACAAAAGGGAAAATTAGCAGCCTGGGCTTTAGCATTAGCAACTAGGGCATTAAAAAGAGTAGATTTTCCGACATTAGGTAATCCTACAATTCCGGCGGTAAGCATACAGTTCTATAAAAGTTTTATAGTGGTTAGATATATGTTATAATACCAGTAAACAGTCAAAATAGAAATAATAGATCAGCCCGAATCTGCGACCTGTGTGGATGTGGATCAATTATGGATCAAAATCAAACTCCCCTATTAACAGCCCTTAAACAAGCGGCGGAAACACCGGGTGCGGCTTTTTATACCCCAGGACATCGGCGGGGACAGGGAATTCCCGAATCTTTGGCCGCGGTTTTCGGGTCGCAAGTATTTAGGGCGGACTTGCCAGAATTGCCAGAATTAGATAATCTATTCGCACCGGAGGGAGTGATTAAACAGGCTCAGGAATTAGCAGCGGCAGCGTTTGGGGGCGACCTGTGCAGATTTTTGGTCAATGGTTCAACGGTGGGGATTATCGCGTCAATTTTAGCGACCTGTGACCCAGAAGACAAAATTCTCCTACCGCGAAACATTCATAAATCGGTAATCTCAGGATTAGTGATATCGGGGGCGCGGGCTATATTTATTAATCCTGAATATGACCAGGATTGGCATTTACCGCTGAGTCTGACCCCAAAAGCGATCGCCCGCGCCCTAGATGAACACCCAGACATCAAAGCCGTGATGGTAGTATATCCCACCTATCACGGCATCTGTGGTAATTTAGCAGCCATAGCCACCATAGTTCATAACTATAACATCCCCCTACTGGTAGACGAAGCCCATGGCGGACATTTTCACTTTCATCAGCAACTACCCCCAAGCGCCCTACAATGCGGGGCTGATTTAACGGTACAATCTACCCATAAAGTGCTAGGGGCAATGAATCAAGCCTCAATGGTACAGATTAAAGGCGATCGCATCAACCTCGCCCGCCTCGATAACGCCCTACAAATGCTACAAACTACCAGCCCCAGTTATCTGCTGTTAGCTTCTCTTGATGCAGCCCGCCATCAAATGGTCAATCAGGGTCAAAAAAGGCTCACAGAAGCGCTAGAATTAGCACAGAGGGCAAAAACTCAATTAGAAAACTTACCCGGTTTACGGGTCTATCATCCCCCGGTAACTGCTGGGTGTGTTGCTTTAGACCCAACCCGGTTAACGGTTAAGGTCAGCGACTGCGGGTTAAGTGGTTATGAAGCAGACACAATTCTGCATCAACAGTTTCGGGTAACTGCTGAGTTACCAGATCTCGAACACTTGACGATGATCATCAGTCCCGCCAACAGCCAAGCCGATATCGATCAGATGATTAAGGGATTCGCATTTCTCAGCCAACAGGCTGTATCTGGAGAACTAGAAAATTCCCCCACACTAAACCAGCAGGACTGGCAGATGATCGATACTATATCAGCCTTTGCTACCCCCATAGCTGAGGTTTCCGCCATGTCTGTCCGAGATGCCTTTTTTGCCAAAACTATCTCACTACCAACTCCAGACTGTCCGGGTAAAATTAGCGCTGAGTGTGTTTGTCCCTATCCCCCAGGTGTGCCAATTTTGTGGCCGGGGGAAGCTATATCTAAAAAAGCGATCGCATTTTTGCAACAGGTACAAGCCTTGGGGGGAGAAATTACCGGATGTAGCGATAATACCTTAGCAACCCTGCGGGTAATTGAGCATTGAAACTCCCGCCCTGGCTTTCTTTCAAGTCCCCTAGCAGCACAAGTCACCAATTATTTTATGTCTTCCCCACTTTGGCCTTATATTACCCCAGGCATTCCCGATGACCTATTTGAACGTTTACCAGGAATTCCCATGAGTAAACGGGAGGTAAGATTGCTGTTGATTTCCTATCTACGGCTACAGCCAGATTGTATAGTGTGGGATATTGGGGCGGGAACTGGAACCATTGCGGTAGAAACTGGTTTATTATGTCCCCAGGGTAGAATTATGGCGGTGGAAAGAGATGGGGAAGTGGCTAATCTGATCCGCACTAATTGCGATCGCTTCGGTGTCACCAATGTAGATGTCATTGAAGGAAACGCCCCCGACTGTTTGCATGGACTCAAGAACCTTCCCCACCGCGTCTGTTTAGAGGGAGGAAAAGCCATCAAAGATATTCTAGTTACGGTGTGGCAATATTTACAGCCCCAAGGCCGTATTGTAGCCACTGCGTCAAATTTAGAGACCTTGTACCTAATTTCGGAAGGGTTTGCTCAATTACAGGTGCGGAATGTGGAGGTAGTCCAATCTTCCATTAACCGCCTGGAGAGTCGAGGGCGATCGCAAAGTTTAGTAGCAATTGATCCTATGTTTATCCTTAGTGGTGAGAAAATCAGTTAATGCGGAAATTACCCCTTATTCTACCCTAGGCGGTCAGGGTAACTTCTCTGTCATCTTTTGCCAATTTGCTATTCAGTTCACTTGTTAATCAACCATGTCTTGGTCTCGTGTCATCAGTGGAATTGTGGCGATCGCCCTCGCCTTGCTCATGCTAACCCTAGGGGGATGGTACTTTACCCTCGGCTTTGGGGTGATTGTGTACCTAGGTCAGTTAGAATACTTTCAACTGGTGCGGGCTAAAGGCATCGAACCAGCCGGGAAAACTACCCTAGTTGTCAGTCAAGCCCTATTAGTTACGGCGGCGATCGCCCCCAACCTAGTAGATGCTATCTTCGCCTTAGCCGGAACCCTGATCTGCTTCTACTTGCTATTTCAACCCAGAATCTCTAGCATTGCTGATATTGCCGCCTCCATTTTGGGTCTGTTTTATGGTGGATACTTACCCAGTTATTGGATTAGGCTACGGGTAGGGCTAGATGGTTCCAGTCCCCTGTTAACCCATGTCACCACTAACCTACCTCAACTCAGATACTTTCCGCCATCGTGGGATTTATCCTATACCCTCACTGAAGGATTGACCGCCAGTATGCTGGCTTTTGGGTGCATTTGGGCGGCGGATATTGGCGCATACATTTTTGGGAAATTTTTGGGGCGGACCCGACTTTCTGATATTAGCCCCAAAAAAACCGTAGAAGGCGCTATATTCGGGATTTTAGGTAGCATTGGAGTGGCGATCGCTGGTGCTTGGTTTCTGCAATGGCCGCAGTTTCTCTGGACAGGTTTCGCCCTGGGTATTATAATTGGCATAGCTAGTCTTTTGGGAGACCTGACCGAATCAATGATGAAGCGCGATGCTGGAGTCAAAGATTCCGGTCAACTCATCCCCGGTCACGGCGGCATTCTCGATCGCGCTGATAGCTATGTTTTTACCGCCCCCCTAGTCTATTACTTTGTCACCTTGGTGCTACCTTTATTCAAAACCTAGGGATTGACCCAAATTTTCCCCCGTAGGGTAAGCTGTTCCTCACTGATACTCAGATCCTCAATATCTACATCAGTTCCTAACTCAATCGGAATTGACTCTAGCACAGTGGCACTAATGAGGGGATCGGCTTTGATATAGGGCTGGTGTAGTAATAGTTGGGTGGAACTGATCCGCTGTAATTGGCTATCTAAACTAAGGGCGATCGCCCCATGGGAATCTGTGATTAAATCAGCATTTAACGTCAGGCGATCGCTATTGAGCCTTAATTGCAGATGTTCGAGGGTTCCCTCAGTCAGTGGTAAGTGAGACTGTAGCAGTTGGGTAATGGCATTGGCTAGAAGTGGCGAACTCACCGAAGCATTAAGATCCGAGGCGAGAATTTGCAAATCACAATCAACCGGGATCGCTTCCAGAAGCTGTAAAGGCTTACCCTGGAGAACCTGACGTAAATTGATACGGATACCGGAACTACTCAAAGCCACTTGGGAAAGATGCAAGCCCTGATAAATCACAGCCTTGGCTGAGACGGACACCGTGGGAATAGACCCCCTTAGTAGCGATCGGTTACCACCTCCCACGTGGACTTTTAAAGATTCTACCCCCTCCACTTGCGATCGCAACCAAAGCTGTAGCGCCGCCGATAGAACCGTTGCGATCAGTTTCTTTTCCTCAGTTTTAGTCCCCGTCATAATCTCGCTGTTAATTTGTTATCAAAAAATCAAGAATTGCTGTAATATTTGTACATAATCTAGGAAAATCAGTGCCTTCTGCCAAGCAAATCACCCCATTGTCATCGAACATCCACCGGGCAAATAAGGGATGCCCTGTCCCCAACCTCTATGAATGAAAGGCTACAGAAAATCATATCTCACTGGGGAGTTGCCTCTCGTCGTCATGCCGAGGAGATGATACTCTCGGGAAGGGTCAAAGTAAATGGCGATCGCGCTTATTTAGGCCAGAAAGCAGATCCCAAATGCGATCGCATTGAAATTGACGGACGCGCACTGCACCCTTCCAGTCAACCCCAACCCCTATACCTACTGCTAAATAAACCCCTAGGCGTAGTTTGCACCTGTGCAGAACCCCAAGGCCGAAAAACCGTTTTAGACCTGCTGCCGCGTCAAATGCGAGTCGGACAGGGACTGCACCCCGTAGGTCGCTTAGACAGCGACTCAACCGGTGCATTACTGATCACAAATGATGGTGAACTGACATTTCTTTTAACCCATCCCCGTTATCATGTAGCTAAAACCTATCAAGTTCTAGTCCAAGGCTGTCCTCCAGAATCTGTTTTAGAACAGTGGAGACAAGGTATCCTACTATCTGGTAAAAACACATTACCAGCTAAAGTTAGGCTCATCGGGAAACCGGGCCGCTCTCAGACTTTGCTAGAAGTGGTTTTACGAGAAGGGAGAAACCGACAGATTCGGCGAGTAGCAGAGGCTCTCGGTTATCCTGTGGTTCAACTGCATCGGACAGCAATTGGGCCTATTTATCTCAACTCGACTGGGAAACCTGAATTAGCTTCAGGTGAATATAGATCCCTGAAAACCTCTGAAGTGCATTTGCTAAAGAATCGAGTCTGTGTCTGGAAATCTGGCAGTTGTTCTTGAGGAGCATGGCTTATGAAATTAACTCTTACTCACCCAATTTTTAAAAATAGATCCGAAAATCACAAGCAACCACAAAATCGAGTTGATCATGACCAGGCACAACGCCTATCAGATATTGGTCAACAGTTGCGTGATGCCAGGATGAAACATTCCTTCTCCTTGGATATGGTGGCAGCTTATACCCGTATTCGCACCCATTTACTGCAAGCGATCGAAGAGGGTCAAATAGATAACCTACCTGAACCTATTTATACTCAGGGTCTGATTCGCCAATATGCGGATGCTTTGGGGTTAAATGGAGAGGAGTTAGCCAATTTCTTTTTACCGGAACCTGGGGAAAAGACTCTGGCGCGATCGCTTAAATTGCTGTCTCTGCCACAATTACGGCCAACTCATCTGTATCTAACTTATACTCTACTGATTATTTGTGCCGTTAATGCGCTGTCTTATCTGGTTCCCCAATCCGGTGAATTAGCAGTTACACAGACAGAATCAGCTAGTGAGGATGCTGTGGTCACCCCACAGCCAAATCCGCCAACCACAACACCATCCCCCCCACAGGGTCAGTTAGTGTCTCAATCTTCTACTACCGCAGTAGTAGCAGAATCATCAGCACCCGCACCCGCACCGACACCTGGCACCGACACCCGCACCCGCACCACAACCTATTATTCAGGATGTTGAAGTGGGAATAGTGGTTAAGGATGAGTCTTGGGTATTGATTGAAGTAGACGGAAAAACCGAATTTCAGGGAATATTACCCGGTGGCACTCAAAAAACCTGGACAGCTAAAACTCAAGTGGTGATAGTGGCGGGAAATGCCGGAGGCGTATTGGTGAAGGTCAACAACGGCGAAGCCAGACGCTTGGGAGAACCGGGAATGGTGCAGGAAGCGGTATTTAAGGCTGGGAATAGCGACGAAACCGCCGATATTCCCAGTTCCTAGTTCACCTTTTATCTAGGCGCGCGTCCATAGGTATCTGTCCAGAACTTCAGGCGATCGCCAATTTCATCAGTTAGCAACCCAGGCTCACAACGCCAAGCCCAGTTACCCTCAGCGGTACTGGGTTTATTCATTTTAGCCTCACTTCCCAATCCCAACACATCTTGTAGGGGTAAAATTGCCTGATTAGCCACTGATGACAAAGCCAGCCGAATCATATCCCAGTGAATGCCATCATTTAGCACCTCACCTAGATAACCTAAATAACGAGTTACATGGGCTTGTTGTTTGAGCGATCGATTATTAAACCAACCCACAGTCGTATCATTATCATGGGTTCCCGTATACACCACCCAATTAGGGGAAGTGTAGTTATAGGGTAAATAGGGGTTATCCCGTCCTGAATCAAATGCAAAATGCAGCACCTTCATACCCGGTAACTCAAATTTATCCCGCAAGGCTTCCACCTCTGGCGTAATAATCCCCAAATCTTCAGCAATAATCGGCAGTCGCCCTAACTTTTCCTCAATGGTGTGGAATAGATCCTCTCCCGGTGCATTTACCCACTCACCATTGATGGCAGTAGTTTCCCCCTGGGGAACTGCCCAAAAAGACTCCAGACCCCGGAAATGGTCAATCCGAATAAGGTCTACATAATCCAACATTGATTGAATACGATGCACCCACCAATCAAACCCATTTTGTTGAAGGCGATCCCAGTTATAAACCGGATTACCCCACAGTTGCCCACTTTCGCTAAAATAATCGGGTGGGACTCCTGCCATTAACGCCGCCTCTCCCGTTTCTCCGTCTAAACAGAAAATTTCGGGATGAGACCACACATCCGCACTATCATGGGCTACATAAATCGCCAAATCTCCAAAAATCTGGATTCCCTGTTCATTGGCGTAGCGCTTCAAATTTGCCCACTGACGATTGAAGGTAAATTGCAGATACTTATGGAAAAAGATTTCTTCGCTCAGTTTTTCCTGCCATTTTTTCATCGCTTCTGGCTTGCGCCGGGAAATTTCATCATCCCAAGTGTGCCAACTCGCCCCGTCTTGGGCATCTTTGAGAGCCATAAAAAAGGCATAGTCATCTAGCCAGTAGCTTTTCTGGCCACAAAATTCATCAAATTCGCGATGAAGGTCTGACGGTTCCTGTTTCCGAAAATTCTGGAAGGCTTTAAGAAATAGAGGGGTTTTCAGTTCTCTTACCCGGTCAAAATCCACCATATCTGTGGGTAGGGTGGGGATTTTGTCTAAATCTTTTGCTGTCAGTAGTCCGGTCTCGGCTAACATATCAGGACTGATTAACAGAGGATTTCCCGCAAAGGCGGAATAGGAAAGGTAAGGAGAATTTCCAAACCCGGTTGGACCTAGGGGCAGGATTTGCCACAGTTGTTGGTGACTGTCTCTGAGAAAGTCCACAAACTGATAAGCATTCGGCCCTATGTCCCCGATGCCATATCGACCTGGTAGGGAGGTAGGGTGTAATAAAATGCCGCTAGATCTGGGCTGAAATGACATAAGAAACCTAAAAGATATAATTGTTTCCACTGGTGACAGGGTGGCTTGTCCTCTCGGCACAGCTTCTTGATCCACCTGCCATCAGGAAAATACCATCCCCTGTCCTACATTTTACTCCTGCTAGGGACGGATTTTGCATAATTAAAAGCTGATTCTGTCCAAACTCTAGGGCGATCGCTCTCGGTTCTGTTAGTGGGACTCTCCATAATCACTATCATCTTACCTACTCTTTCATGGGTTGATATTACCGGATTTCCGGAATTATGAAACCTCGATTAAACCAAGATGATTAATTTATGAAATGCCCTATTTATTAACCGTAAATTGCGACGAAAATTGGATTTTTATGATACAATGCTTAGGGCGCTAATTATCGGCTCTATGTCCTATTTATTCAAGGGGAGGAAACACTGATAATATGTTAACTGCATTTACGGCGGGACTTTTATTGATTAGCTTGTCGGAATTAGGTGATAAAACCTTTTTTATTGCTGCTATTTTGTCAATGCGATACCCCAGAAGGCTGGTTTTTGCCGGGGTCATAGCAGCTTTGGCATCTATGACAATTATTGCTGTCGTTATGGGTCGATTGGTGGCTTTCTTGCCGCCAAGTTATCTGCACTGGGCGACAATTTTCCTGTTTAGTTTATTTGGAATTAAATTGTTATACCAAGCAAGTAAAATGCCATCCTCTCAGTCCGGTGGTGAGGAAGAAGAGGAGGCTATGAAGGCGGTAGCCGCGTCGAATTTAGCTAAGAATAAGTCGAAGCTGGGGATATTGCTGGAAGCATTTACTTTAACTTTTATCGGGGAGTGGGGCGATCGCACTCAAATTGCTACCATTGCTTTAGCAGCCACTTATCACCCCGTGGGAGTAATATCAGGGGTGATTTTAGGGCATAGTATCTCAACTGCGATCGCCGTTTTGGGAGGCCGCATAATTGCGGGTCGCATTTCCGAACGCACCATTACCGCCGTTAGCGGATGTTTATTTATTGTTTTCGGCTTGGTGGCTTTAATTAATGGTGTCGAAAACGTTTCCGTTTAATCAGTTTTGGGAACTATCATGACTGGATTTTGGGGCTGTTTCTAAAGGTTTATTAACCGTAGTTTTGCCATTGCCATTGCCATTGCCATTGCCATTGCCATTGCCATTGCCATTGCCATTGCCAGTTATGATAGTGTAGCCGTTACCATTAGCATTTTCTGGGGCATAATACACAGGTTCTGAAGCCTGACGGGTGGCGGGGTGTTTATCGCCCACTAAACGGGACTGTAAAGTGGTAGCAATGATATAAAACACTGGCACAATATACAAACTCAGTAGAGTGGAAACCAGCATTCCTCCCATGACGGACATACCAATAGAAACCCGACTAACTGCACCCGCACCCGTGGCAAAAGCCAGAGGCATGACCCCAAAAATAGTCGATAAAGCCGTCATCAAAATGGGTCGAAAACGGACTTTTCCCGCCTCGATCGCCGCCTGAGTAATAGACCGCCCCATTTCTCGCAGTTGGTTAGCAAATTCGACAATGAGAATCGAGTTTTTAGTCGAAAGTCCGATTAACATAATCAAACCAATGCGGCTATAAATATTTAACTCCAATTCAGCCAACCATAGCGCCCCAAAAGCACCTAATAGGGATAGGGGGACCGCTAATAAAATCACAAACGGATCCACAAAACTTTCAAACTGCGCCGCCAAAGTTAGGAAAATAAAGGCTAGGGATAACCCGAAAATGTAAATTGTCGCGTCTCCAGCTTGACTAAACTCGCGGGACTCTCCAGCTAGGTCTGTTCTCATGGTCTCAGGAATAGTGCGATCGGCTAGATCTTGGAGTGCTTCTAAGGCTTCACCGAGACTATATCCTGGGGCGGCACTACCTTCTAAAGTCGCCGACCGGAAGCGGTTAAAGTGGTTAATTTGCGGTGGTAGAGTCGAGTCACGGATAGTCACCAAATTACTGAGGGGGACCATTTGACCGGACTCCGATCGCACAGATATTTCCCCAATATCTTCAGGACTAGCCCGAAATTCCGACTGTCCCCTAACTATCACTTCATAACGTTGATTTCCCTGGTTAAAATTGGTAATTTCCCGACCACCCAGCATAATTTGCAAAGTCCGGGCTATTTCTTGCACAGAAACCCCCAAATTTCCGGCTTGGGATCTATTTACCTCTAAGACCAATTCCGGCTTATTCAGCTTTAAATCAGTGTCCATATTGACCAACTGAGGTAATTCATTCGCCGCCATAGCCAATTGTTCGGAAACTTGTGCCAACTCGCTAATATCATTTCCCTGAAGCACAAATTGTACAGGTTGACCGAGGCGACTTCCTGGTAGTGAACTCGGATTAATTGCAAATACCATGGCATCGGTAATTTGCGAAAACTTGCCAAATAAACGTCGCACGATCGCCTGTTGAGACTGTTCCGGTTCTGTACGTTCTGACCAGGGGACAAGGCTAGTAAAAGCAAAGCCTCGGTTAGCTTGGGCTGCGCCTCTCCCAAATCCGGTTAGGGTAAAAAATGCCCGCATTTCTGGCACATCAGCCAAGATTTCTTCAACTTCCTGAACCACATTATTAGTATAGTTTATACTCGCACCTTCGGGAGCATTAATCGGCACAAAAATCCGCCCCCTATCTTCCGTTGGCAAAAACCCTTGAGGCAATTGTACAAATAGCCAAGCTGTGAGACCCAGAGATGCTACAAATCCCAGCAAAATCACAGGTTTAAATGAGATCAACAATCGCAAACTGGCATCATAGATATTCGTGATGCGATCGAGCAGCCAATCAAAGGCATTCAGAGGGGCTGATAGCAGCCTCATCAACAGGTTTTTACTGCTGTGGGATGGTTTTAAGATAATCGCCGAAACAGCGGGCGCTAAGGTGAGAGCAACGAAGGATGAGAAGACGACAGAAATGGCTAGGGTGATGGCAAATTCATTAAAAATCTGTCCGGTTGCTCCCCCGGAAAAACTGACTGGCACAAATACGGCAATTAGCACCACAGTAGTGGCAATTACAGCAAATACCACCTCCCCCATGGCATGAATGGCAGCCTGGAAAGGGTGCATTTTCTTCTCGTCAATATAGCGGACGATATTTTCTAAAACCACAATGGTATCATCTACCACTAATCCGGTAGCTAGGGTTAGGGCAAATAGGGTCAATACATTAATGGAAAATCCCAGAAAAAACATGGCACCAAATGCGCCAATTAATGAAACGGGAATGGTGATGGTGGGAATTAGGGTAGCCCGCCAGTTTTTCAGAAATAGGAAGATGACTAACACCACCAGGGATATGGCTAACAGGAGACTTTGCCATACTTCATCAATGGCAACTTGCACAAATTCCGAGTAGTCTACTGCTACGGTATAATTCATGCCTTCGGGGAAGTTTTGGGAAAGTTCTTTCATTCTTTCCTTAACCCCTGTAGCCACTTCTAAAAGGTTCGCGTCGGAAAGTCTACTAACTCCTATGGTAACGGCGGGTTGACCCCTAAATCTGGCAATGGTGCGATCGCTTTCTGCGCCGATTTCTGCATAGCCAATATCTCCGATGCGTATTTGTGTACCGTCGGGGTTGCGTCTGATAATTAGGTCTTCGTATTCAGGGGGGGTTTGTAGTCTTCCTAGGGTGCGGACGGGAAATTCCATGGTCTCACCTTCGATGCGACCGCTAGGGATTTCTACGTTTTGTCTCTGTAGGGCATTTTCTACATCTAGGGGGGTCACATTGCGGGCAGCCATCCGTTTAGCATCTAGCCAAATTCTCATGGCGTAGCGACGTTCCCCACCTATGAAAATACTACCGACCCCGTTAACGGTTTCTAGGGAGTTTCTCAGGAATTGGTCGGCATAATTACTGAGTTCTAAGGTGCTAAAGCGATCGCCATATATGGCAATCCACATAATGCGATCGTCGTCGCTACCATCCTTAGAAACTACCGGGTTATTCACATCAGAAGGTAGTCGCCCCGTCGCCCTAGACACACGGGAGAGAACATCCTGGACGGCTACTTCTAAATCCCGTTCCAATTCAAACTCAACATTGATAGAACTTAGCCCTTCTCGACTAGAGGAGGTCATGGTTCTTAATCCTTGAACCCCGTTAATAGCCGCCTCCAGAATCTCCGTAACTTCCGTTTCTACTACTTCCGCATTCGCCCCCGGATAGGTAGTCCTAACTCTCACAATCGGAGGATCAATGCTGGGAAATTCTTGCACAGGTAGTCGGGTGAATCCCACAAAACCGACTAGGATAATTACCAGGGAACAGACCGTAGCAAAAACAGGACGTTTGATAAAGAAATTGGTAAACACAATTGACCCTCACTACTTATTGGCTATGATTCTCGACCCCAGTTAATTTTGAGGATTGATAGCTGCACCATCTGACAGTCTTTGAATACCGGAAACTATCAGTTTTTCACCCGGTCGTAAACCTTCCACCACTTCCGCATATTGCTCCCTAATTAAACCTAACCGAATTACCTGTCTTTTGGCGGTGGGATTTTCTCCCCCTTCCGTGGTAAATACAAACCTTTCATCTCCCGAAAATTGTACGGCGGTCATGGGTACAACTACTGTGTTTGGTTTTTCATTCCAAATTACCCGCGCCCTCACGAATTGACCAGTACGGAGGAGTCCGTCAGGATTAGTAAATGTCGCCTTCGCTAAGATACTTTGAGAATTAGGATCTACCGTCGGGGAAATAAAGCTAATGCGTCCGGTTCCGATAGGTTCACCTTGGGGGTCTTGCATTTCTACTGCTAGTCCCTCTCGTAGGTCCCCTTGGCGTTCTAGGGGAATAGATAATCTCAATTCTAGGCGATCGTTTTCTGTGAGGGTGGTTAAGGTCCCACCCCGGCTCACAAAGTCTCCCGGTCTCGCCGTCACATCACCAACTATCCCCGTAAAAGGCGCTTGTACAGTCGTCTCTTGTAGCTGCACTTCTAACTGGCGAACACGGGCGGCGGCTTCCGCTACTTGGGCTTCGGCTTGGTCGATTTCTTGGGGTCTCGTGCCGCTTTCTAATCGTCTTAACGCCTGTTCTGATTGTTCGACTCCCGCTTGTCTCAGGGCTATTTCTGATTGGCGATTTTGCTGCAATTGTTCTAGTCGTCTTTCGGATGCTCTCAGGTTGGCTTGGGCGGTTTGTTTTTGCGACACTAAAGCATCAAATTCATCTCGGGAAATTGCCCCGGCTTCCGTGAGTTCTTGAAATCTAGTTACCCGTTTTTCCGCTAATTCTGCTGCTGCTATATTGGCATCTATTTGGGCTTGGGCTTGATTTATTTCTGCCAGTAAACTACCCGATTCCGCATCACTTAGGCGGGCGAGAGATTCCGCTAATCTCGCACGGGCTTCCGCAATTTCTTCCGGGCGACTTCCGGCTTGTAATTCTGATACTCTGGCTTGGGTTCGTACTAGGTTGGCTTGGGCTTGTCGCAGTTGCGCTTCTAGGTCATCAGTTCTTAAACGGGCGATCGCCTGCCCTTGATTTACCATTTCCCCTGACCTAACATATACTTGGGTGATTCTCCCGTCTATTTCCGATCTTACTTCCACCGACTCCCGCGCTTGTAGCGTTCCCACAAATTCCCCAGCGTCCTGAAAGTTCCTAGTTTCTATGCTGCTGACTCTCACCGGAACTCCCCTCGGTCTTTGGGGGGAATTAGTCGCCGCCGCTGGGGTAGTGTCCGCTTGCGCTTTACTAGAGTACCACCACTGACCCCCAGCAAAGCCTACTCCTAGGGCGAGTAATATTCCTACCGTGGCTGATACCCAATTGGATTTATTACTAGGTTCTGATTCCGAATGGCGATCGCTTTCTATCTGCTTTTGGTCTTCTCTTTGTGACTGTTCAGGTATCCCCTCAACTGCCACGACAGACTCATGATAATTCGGGTTTGATGATTCTGATGATGGATAAGACATAATAAATTGTAGTATGATTATAAGATTTTCTCGAAAATTAGCGACCAGATAAATTTACCTGGTCTACCGCCATTGTACCTGACAGCTATTTAAATTTGTGATCTATCTTCCGACAGAGAATCCACTCCCTCTATTTCCTGCTGCAAATTATCGTAGGTTTGACTCAGCCATTTTACCTCCGATTCCAACACAAACTTCGCCCTTTTCCAGATATCTGATTGATAGGAATCAATCGGCACATATTCAACCTCTTTATGATTAAGATATTTCATCCTTTCCTCACAAGCTCTGAGGCGATATTCTAGCAACAACAGGCGGTTTTGTAGATTTAAGTCACTAAAAAAGAAATACTTAATTAGAAACCTAGAACGGCTTTTAACCCAGCTCTCTTGTGGCTGTTCTAGCATTTTGTATAACCATCGCTCACGTCCGGCCGCGGTAATACCATAAACCTTCCGACTCGAACCCGCGTCCCCTGCCTCTTCTAGGATAACTTGAATATATCCCCGTTCTTCCAAACGTTTCAGCAAGGGATAAATTGCACCATAGTTAACGCTGATACAACTTCCCATAAACAGCTCTAGGCGCTGCTTCAGTCGATAGCCGTGTAAAGGTTCCCGCTGTAGTAGCCCTAATGCAGATAGTTCCAACATTATATCAAATTGATACTTGTGTTGACAATATAGCCAATTTTCGCCTACCAGTCAAGAAATAGGCTAAAAAAGTTGGCGATCGCCTTTAGTCTCAGGTTTTCTCTCCCCCTCTGTATGGCAGATCCACCCATACCAACCACCAAAAAACAGTATCAATCATCTCATAAAAAGGTGCTGACCTCCCAGCCTGGTGGATAAACTCAAGGTTTTATGGAACCCATAACCAAACCCCAGGATTTAATCGAGGTTTAAGTTTTATCAGTTGAGGGTTGACAGTCTAAGGTTTAAGGGTTGAGGATTAAAGATTAATCGTTGACCGCTAAACTTTAAGCCAGATAACCGAGATGGTATGCTTCGCCAAGAAGATCCATCTCTGAGCCATAAATTTAGAGTTTTTCGAGAGACCAGCACCTAATTATTGATGCTCGATAATAAATAGGCTAATCAGGAATGTTAATCAAAGTGCGGGCGTTGCTAATAGAAAGCACCCGGTCTACAGTAGATTTAAACTCCTCCACAAACTCTTGGCGGCGATCGCATTCCCAAGTCAAATTGGTAGGGTCAAGTATTTCTACTCCCTCCCGCCCCAAAAAACTATCAGCCAGGGATTGATACTTTTCCGAAGCCGCATTTTTGCCTAATACTTCCATCGCCAATTTATCCAGTCTTTCCTTTACCCGCGCCTGCGCTATGTCAAAATCTTTGCGCGCCGAAGTATAAGCCGATTGCATCGTATTCAGAACTGACTCATAATAGGCGATAAAGTTTTTCATCTCGATCGCTTCAGCCACAGTCATTTCTTCCCCCGCTACCGATACCATGGTCACCGCATTAGACAAAACCACTGCCCTTTTAATTGTACGCCGACGGGCAATTAAAGCATCCACTTTTTGCACCGCCGCCCGTGCTTTAGTGTTATACTCATCCCGGTTTCTGTAGCCCACAGGAGTTTTTCCCACTTCTACCACAGTGATTAATGTATTACCTTCTAAAGCCGTTCTAGCTGATTCTATGCGCTTACCCAGTAGCGTTAATTCTGCCAAAGCATCTGTTACCGTCATTTCAGCCATTGAACTCACCTCTGTAAAGATTGTCGCCCCTTACCAGATAGACAGAATCCCGAATTAACAGCCCCATAAAAATTAGTAGCTAACCCATTATATACCAACATCGCAGTAAATTAACTCATGAATCTTAATGATATTATTGATGCGATCGCCATTCAGCGTAAATTGCTGTCACCTCAGCAAGCAATCCTAGTCGCCATTTCGGGAATTGATGCTTCTGGAAAAGGCTATATCGCCGCCCAAATTGTCAAAATACTTAGCCAGGGAAATCTGCGGGTAGCCAGCATCAATGTTGATGGGTGGCTTCATCTACCCCACCAAAGATTTAGCCAGACTAACCCCGCAGCCCACTTCTATCAATATGCCATTCGCTTCGACCAGTTATTTAGCCAATTAATCTTTCCCCTGCGTCAACTGCGATCAGTGTCTATTGACGTTGATTATACTCAAGAAACCGCCACAGAATATCAAAAGCATAGATATAAATTCGACAATATTGATATAATCGTCTTGGAAGGAATCTTTTTGTTAAAACAAGAGTTCCAGTCATACTATGACCTTTCTTTTTGGGTTGAATGTACTTGGGAAACCGCATTAGAACGAGCTATTGTGCGATCGCAAGAGGGTTTATCTCCACAGGAGACAGTTCAAGCATATCAGGCCATTTATTTTCCCGCCCAAAAAATTCACTGGAAACGAGATCAACCTAGACAAGCAGCCACAGCAAGTATTAATAACGATTTTCGACTAGCATCGCCGGGACTCAAGCCAGACCCTAGCCCTTGAGTTCATCTATTTAGCCTGAATCTCAAATATTTTAACTTGCTGATATTTCCAGAGCCTATATATCTCCAACATCCCTATATAGGCAAGTTTATGATATATATTACCCAAGTCCAGAGCCCAACAGCAACCTTTTGAACTATGGGCTTGTGATGAACCAACCTGAAAGCCTTTTATTTCCCTGTTAATGTTTTATACACCACTGATTAATGATTGAATCTAAACGACAAACCATCAAACTACAATGGCGCATATTGATAGGATATGCTGTACCGATTTTACTCTCTTTTGGAGTCGTATCAGTAATCTACTACAAAGCTACTAACGTCGTCGAACTCACCGCCGCAGTCGAGACCACTCAACTGCAAATGGAAGGAGTTGATCAAATAATTGTTGGCATTTCTAAAATGTTGCGAAATGTGCGAATGAGCCTTTTATTTCCCCAGTCAGAAGACTACGAAACTCTCTATCAAGAAGGCTTTGAGCAGTTCACCACTAATTATGAAAATTTGATGAGGCAGATTGATAATCCCAGTTTGAGGGATGAATTAACCAGAATTAGACGAGCTGGTAATGAGATTGATCGCATTTCCAGAAACGTATTTGATCTGATTGAGAACAATCAATTACCCCAAGCCCAAGCCCAAGCCCAAGCCCTCAGTGTCAGTGAGTTAGCAGCTACCGGAGAAAATCTTGACCAGCAAAAGCAACAGCTTCTCAATGCTAAATATAGAGAGTTGGAAAATGCCATGAATACTCTCACTATGATCGCTGCATTGGGAATGTTCATAGCTGCGACTTTAGCTATTATTTTGGCTCTGGTAATTTCCTCCCGCATTAGCCGGACTATTAATGATAGTATTAGTATAATTGCCAGTTCTTCTAATCAGATTGCTAGTACCACAGAACAACAAGAACGCAACGCCAGCCAACAGGCCGGAGCAATTAATCAAACTACTGCTACAATGGATGAGTTAGGGGAAGCAGCCCGGTCAATGGCAGAACAGGCAGAATCCTCCGCTGAAAGCGCCCGTAAAGTCTTGGGTCTCGCTCAATCTTCCATCGAAAGCGCCCAGCAAGTCCTCACTCTCGGTCAGTTTTCTTCTGAAAGCGCCCAGCAGGTGTTAAAACTTGCTCAGTCCGAAACGGAGGCGGTACAGCAAACCCTAGAGAAAATGTTAAATCTCAAGGAAAAAGTAGAGGCTATTGCTGATCAAATTGTTCGACTCAGCCAGCAAACTGAACAAATTGGCATGATTACTAATATGGCTGCTGATTTGGCTAACCAGACTAATATGTTAGCATTGAATGCGGCTGTAGAGGCTGCCCGTGCTGGCGCTCATGGTAAAGGTTTTGCAGTGGTAGCCACGGAAATCCGCAAATTGGCAGACCAGAGTAAACAGTCAGCCGAAAAAATTACCGTTTTAGTTAATAATATTCAAAGGGCGATCGATAGTACCGTATTAGTCACTAATGAAGGTAGCAAGACTACAGAACAAACTATCGAACTTTCCCAGGGGACTGTTAATGCCTTTGAAAAAGTTACCGAAGCCATTAACCCCGTTTTAAAAGCCTCTACAGATGTCAGTGATGCCATTAATCATGTGATTATTAGCAACCAGGAAGCCACCCTAGAGGCTGTTAATGAAGTGGTTTTAAATTCCCAACAAATCTCTCTGAGTTCCCAACAACAAGCCCAAGCAATTCACCAAGTCTTCCAGGCTATGAATAGTCTTAATCAAAGTGCCGCTGAGACTGCTAACGGCTTGCGAGAAACTAAAATCGGTATTCAACGACTTAATCAAGTTGCCCAAAATCTCAAGTCGGAAACCTAGAAATCAACCTCAACCAGGGGGCCACTGCATGGCCCGACCTCCCAAAATATGAATGTGAAGATGATCTACAGTTTGTCCACCATCAGAACCATTATTAATGACTACACGATAACCATTAGTTAACCCAGCTTCCTGGGCTACTTGTTTCACCTTCAGCAGTAAATGTCCCATCAGCCCATGGTCATCGGGGCTGGCTTCCTCTAATTTAGGAATTGGTTTTTTGGGAATTACCAAAATGTGAACGGGTGCTTGGGGTGCAACGTCTCGGAAGGCTAACACTAGGTCATCTTCATAGACGATATCCGCTGGAATTTCCCGCCGGATGATTTTCGTAAAAATTGTTTCTGAATTGCTCATAATTTGGTCCCCGCCTGGGCGCGTGTTTACAGATTGGCACGACCACAAACTGTCGTATTATACAATGATACCCCCGAATTGACAAGGGCAAATTAGCTCTGAACTCTTAAAAAAAGTTTAATTTTGGGCACTCTAATTAATACACCTAAATGAGCTTGAATTTCTGAGCCAGGAAAGGGGCTGATCAACTCCAGAACTGAGCCAGCTTGGGCCAGAAAACCAGACTATTAAATTCTACTTTGTCCCACTTAATCCTACTTAATCCTACTTTTGCCTACCTAATGTAGGTATCCAAGCATATATAAGGACAAAAACTGGATACTAAATCCTACTTTTTACTATTTACAAATACTGTATTTTTAGTTATTAATAGTAGAAGAGAAAGAAAAGGTTGGTCAGCAAATAGCTCTGTATTCGTTAAATTTCAATCCAAAAATCCGTCGTAGGTGGTGATTGAAAATTACTGCTAGAAAGAAAAATAACACCTGCGACTGTCCACTAGATTTCCCGATTAACAACTATATAGGAAGTACAACCACAGTCATATAGCGGTAATTGTTTAGTCTCAAGACCTGTAATTTTCTGGTCATGTCTATTCTGCCAACTATATAGCTTTTAGTTGTGGATACTGCCCCATCTGTGAACTGTTTTGGTAAAGGTAAATTACCAACAGATTTGGGGGGTGTTTATCGGGGAATATCTGGTTGCTAATTTGTGAGACTGCCTCAACCCCAAAGAACTGAACAAGAGGAAACTTAAAGATATGGTTTCAACTGTAGAAAGACCCACTAAACTGACATCACCTACAGACAACAGTAGTGGTAATATAACTCCCGAATGGAAAGGATTTAAACAGGGTAAATGGACAAAAGAAGTAAATGTTCGTGATTTTATCCAAAAAAACTACAGTCTTTATGAGGGAGATAGCGGGTTTTTAGCGAATGCTACAGAACGCACCAATAACCTCTGGGATCAGGTCAAGGAACTGATGGCAGAGGAACGCAAAAAGGGCATTTTAGACGCAGAAACTAAAATTCCTTCTGGGATTACTGCCTATGGTGCGGGCTATATAGATCGCAGTTTAGAGCAAATCGTGGGTTTGCAAACTGACAAACCTCTGAAACGAGCGATTATGCCCTATGGTGGTATTCGGGTAGTGAAAAAATCCCTGGAAGCCTACGGCTACGAACTAGACCCAGAAACAGAAAAAATCTTTACTCAGTATCGCAAAACCCACAATGATGGTGTTTTTGATGCTTACACGCCGGAAATTCTCCTAGCGCGCCATTCTGGACTGGTGACGGGATTACCAGATGCTTATGGTCGCGGTCGCATTATTGGTGACTATCGGCGGGTGGCGCTGTATGGAGTCGATCGCCTAATTTTAGACAAGAAGGAGCAACAAGCGTCTCTGGAATTAGACGCAATGGACTCAGAAACCATCGCGCGGCGCGAAGAAATCTGCGAAGAAATCCGAGCGCTCCAAGAACTCAAAGAAATGGCAGCATCATACGGGTTAAACATTGCACGACCCGCCGCCACCGCCCAAGAAGCGGTACAGTGGACTTATTTTGGCTATTTAGCAGCAGTCAAAGAACAAAATGGCGCGGCTATGTCTTTGGGACGGGTATCTAATTTCTTAGATATCTACTTCGAGCGAGATTTGCAAAATGGCACTCTCACGGAAAGTGGCGCTCAGGAAATTATCGACCATTTCGTGATGAAATTACGGATGGTGCGGTTCCTGCGGGCTCCTGAATACAACCAACTATTTTCTGGTGATCCTACCTGGGTAACAGAATGTATTGGCGGTATGGGTGAAGATGGTCGCCCCTTAGTCACAAAAAACAGTTTCCGGTTCTTACACACACTCTACACCTTGGGTGCTGCTCCTGAACCCAACCTGACTATTTTATGGTCGGAACGTCTCCCAGAGAACTTTAAGCGCTACTGTGCCAAAGTCTCCATTGAAACCTGTTCTACCCAGTATGAAAATGACGATTTGATGCGGGCAGAATATGGGGATGATTATGGCATTGCTTGCTGTGTTAGCGCCATGAAAATCGGTAAGCAAATGCAGTTTTTCGGCGCACGGGCGAATTTAGCCAAGGCGCTGCTGTATGCGATTAATGGCGGGAAAGACGAGACCACAGGCGAGCAAATCGGCCCCTCATGGCTTCCAGTTCAGGGCGATTATCTGGAATATGATGATGTGGCGGAAAAATTCGATCGCTGTTTAGAATGGTTGTCTCGGTTGTATGTCAACACCCTGAACATTATTCACTTCATGCACGATAAATACGCCTACGAGCGGATTGAATTGGCACTGCATGATCGTGATGTATATCGGACGATGGCTTGTGGTATGGCGGGTCTGTCTGTGGTGGCTGATGCTTTCTCTGCTATTAAATATTCTCGGGTCAAAGTTATCCGCAATGACCAAGGTTTGATAGTGGATTATGAAATCGAAGGGGATTATCCCAAATTCGGTAATAATGACGATCGCGTTGATGATATTGCTGCCAATTTGGTTAAGCAATTTATGAACAAAATCCGTCAGCACAAAACCTACCGCAACTCAGTTCCTACCCAGTCAATTCTGACCATTACTTCTAATGTGGTTTATGGTAAGAAAACTGGTAATACTCCAGACGGTCGGAAAGCTGGCGAACCTTTTGCACCGGGTGCTAATCCTATGCACGCACGGGATACACAAGGAGCGATCGCCGCTTTGGCTTCCGTCGCCAAATTGCCCTATGAGCATTCTCAAGACGGGATTTCTTACACCTTTTCCATTGTACCACAAGCATTAGGAAAACAGGAAAGCGATCGCATCGGCAACCTCGTGGGAATGTTAGATGGTTACTTCGCCGACGACGGTCATCATATTAACGTCAACGTCCTGAACCGGGAAACCTTGGTCGAAGCCATGGAACATCCCGAAAAATATCCACAACTGACCATTCGTGTATCCGGTTACGCCGTCAACTTTATCAAGCTGACCCGCGAACAACAATTAGATGTGATTAATCGTACTTTCCATAGTCGCATCTAGGGATTTATACACCGGGTTAATCAGCAGTAAAATGTGATTAACTCGGTGGCTGTCCATCATTAATTAGTCTGTAATAACCCGGTTTTAATCAATCCGGGTTTCTGTTGTCTCTCATCGCAATTATGTCTGATTCTTCAACTCAAATATTCGGTAAAATTCATTCCTATGAAAGTTGCGGCACCGTAGACGGTCCAGGAATTAGATTTGTGGTGTTTACCCAAGGTTGTCCCCTGCGCTGTCTTTATTGTCATAACCCCGACTGTCAAGAAGTAGCAGGCGGTAAACAAGTCACCGTCGAAGAAATCATCCAAGAAGTAGTCAAATATCGCTCCTATATGCGGTTTTCCAATGGCGGTATTACCGTCACTGGCGGCGAACCCTTAATGCAGCCAGAATTCGTGGCTGAAATCTTCCGACGCTGTCGGGAATTGGGGATTCATACAGCCTTAGATACCTCTGGTTATATCCCCCTTAATGTAGCTAAACCAGTGCTAGATTATACCGATTTAGTGCTTTTAGATATCAAATCTTATCACAGCGAAACCTATCGGAAAGTCACCTGTGTTTCCGTAGAACCCACCCTGAATTTTGCCAAGTATTTACATGAGATTAATAAACCGACATGGGTGCGGTTTGTGTTAGTACCAAATTTAACTAATGACATCAATAATATGGAAGCATTAGCTAAGTTTGTGTCCGGCTTCACCAATGTAGAAAAAGTCGAGATTTTGCCATTTCATAAAATGGGTGAATATAAATGGGAGGAAATCGGCTACGAATATAAACTTAAAGATACTGAAGAACCCACCCCAGAACAAGTCAGCACAGCTATAAACATCTTTGAAAAGTATGGTTTGGCGGTGGTAGCTTAACACTTACTACCAGCGTTAATCTGACTTAATTTTAAAGCGATCGCTCCTCATTCACCCCCCAAATCAGTCACCCTTTTTTCCCGATTAGAGAAACTTTGAGTAATTTGATAGAGCAGAAATAAAGATACAATAATCCCCACAAACTCCGCCGCCATAGCATTAAGAGCAGCCTGTAGTGTAATCATATCCATAGGTACAATAATCGGACCGCTGCGACTTAAAATAGTCGCTCCCTCACTCGGATTATAAATCGTGGCGGCTCCCGGTGGCACAGACAGCATTCTAAATAATAGAGCCCCCACCTTCCACATTGCCACGACCATAGCACAAATCATACCCGCTATATTAGTTCCTAACCCAATCCAAAGAGAGCGAGTTACACTAGCCTTACTCGGACGACGGTCTGGGTCAGTCAGTTGATCACCAATTCGGGTATAGTGAAAACACCAGTAAATGGTAAACCCTAGAGCCAACAAACAGCCATAAGCCAGAACTAAACCCACAAATGATTGTCCGAGTCTATTTCTGGCGGGACTGAGAAATAACGCAAACAACAACAGAAAAATGGGTACAACCCCAAAAAAAACCTGCAAACATAAGCCGATCAACCCTCCCTTTTGAAAAGCCAAGGCAATTTGATTAATATGGGACGGAGATGATTGGAAATTAACTTGCTCAGACATTGCCCATAAATTCCTAGTGAATCACAGTATTCTAGCGGTTCGATTAAATGGAGGCAATATGAATTTTTCCGATAAACTAATTAGCAGCATTGAGCGCAACCAAAGTTTGCTCTATGTGAACCTTGACCCGGACCCGGAAGTATATCCGCCTAACTTTGAGAATGAGCAGGGCCTAGGGTTGGTCGATGATGGTAAACTCGTGGAGGAGTGGTATCGATGGTTAAAGGCGATCGTACAGCAAACCGCCCACTTAGTTTGTGCCTATAAACTAACTTTAAATACCTATTTAGGACTTGGCTTGTCTGGGTGGCATCTTTTACAGCAGATTTTAGACCAGATCCCCTCTACAATACCCGTCATTCTCGATGCTAAACACGCTGATCTCAATAGCGCCAGCCTGTTTGCGCGCATGATTTTTACAGAATGGGGGGTTGATGCTTGCACCGTATCCCCCTACACCGGACAGGATTTGGTCACACCCTTTCTGGTCTATCCTAATAAAGCAGTATTTGTCCTGTGTGCGACTGCTAACCCCTCCGCTAACCTACTCCAAGAATATCCTAACCCGGCACATCCTCTTTACTTGGAATTGGTGCGAGCTACCCAAACCTGGGGAACTCCAGAACAGGTCGGGTTAGAGGTCGGGGTCATGGCGGATATGTTAGCACGAATTCGTCGCCAAGCTCCAGAGCGTTTGATTTTGGTTCAGGGAAATAGTGCTGAGGAAAACGATCTAACCGAACAAGATGATCTGATCCAAATTCTGGCCGCGGGTTTGGGTGCTGACGGTGCGGGTCTATTGCTACCTCTACCACCACGTTTATTGCAACGGGGAACTGTCACAGAGGCGGTGCGGTCTTTGCGAGATGCTATCAATGACGAACGCCTGCGGGTTATGCAAGGTAGTCCTAGCTGTGACCTGTGGCTTCCTGATGTCTGTTTCTTGGAAAATGAACCCCACCGCGACCTGATTCTGCAACTTTATGATATTGGTTGCATTATGTTTGGCGATCATGTGCAATCATCAGGAGAGGTTCTCCCCTATTATATTGACTTGCGCCGGATTATTTCCATGCCCCAGATTTTTCATCAGATTGTGGGAGCATACGCAGAAATTCTCCAAAATCTTAATTTCGATCGCATTGCGGGTATTCCCTATGGGTCTCTACCTACAGCCACTGGTTTATCTCTCCGTTTAGGACGACCTATGGTGTTTCCACGAAAGGAAGTCAAAACCTATGGCGCTAAAAGGGCGATCGAAGGGCATTTTCAGTCAGGGGAACTCGTTGTCGTTGTCGATGATATCCTCATTACTGGCAATAGTGTCATGAAAGGAGCCGCCACATTACAAGCTGCAGGACTAAGGGTTGAGGATATTGTGGTATTTATCGATCATGGTCGCCAGGTCATGGAAAGGTTGACAGAAAATGGCTATCGTGGTCATGCGGTATTAAGTCTCGATGAAATTTCCCAAACCTTATACCAGGCTAACCGCATTTCATCTCAACAATTTGAACTGTTGCAACAGCACATCTAGTTGACTATTATAGTCATTTATTCCCCCCCATTGGGCTATATTGACATTACTTATCAATAAACTTAATGCGATCGTTTCTGATATAATAGTAATTTTTTTCTACCAACCAAGAATCTATTAACACCTATTAACACCTATTAACCAGCCTCTGACCTCCGGGTTATGGCTGTATTGCCGTTTGTTTATTAACAAAAATTCTTGTTTAACTCCCCACCTGGTGATATAGTTTATCTGGAATTAGATGCAATTAATTCTTAATAACTGTCCCTAACAAAAACTATATGAGGGTAACAAATGTTCAAACGTAGACATTTTTTAGCGGGGATGCTCACCCTAGCCTTAGTTCTGGGTATAGCCCAAGTTAGCCAGTCTCAGAATCAGACTTTAACTATTTACTCTGGGCGACAAGAGGCTCTGATTGGTCCATTAATCAAACGAGCCGAACAGGAGCTAGGTATTAATATTAGAGTCCGCTATGGTGACACTGCCGAATTAGCGATCGCTATTATTGAAGAAGGACGCAATAGCCCTGCTGACATATTTTTTGCTCAAGATGCTGGAGCCTTGGGAGCCTTACAAAAAGCCGGTCGAACTCGCGCCATTCCCGCACAAATCATCAGTAGAGTAGATTCTCGTTTCCGTTCCCCTAACAACCACTGGGTAGGGATTACAGGTAGAGCGCGGGTACTAGCCTACAACACCAACCAGGTCAACCGCAACGAACTACCCAACTCCATCTCCGAACTCACCCAACCCAAATGGCGGGGGAGAGTTGGCTGGGCTCCCACCAACGGTTCTTTTCAGTCCTTCGTTACCGCCATGCGCCTAGTAGAAGGTGATGCTCAAACCATGCAATGGCTCCAAGCCATGAGAAATAATGGGGCTGTAGTTTACCGGAACAATACGACCATTGTTGAAGCCGTAGGTCGAGGAGAAGTAGATATGGGGTTAACCAATAACTACTACCTATATCGCTTCTTAGCAGATGATCCTAACTTCCCCGTCGCTCACCACTACACCCGTGGCGACGCAGGATCATTAATTAACATAGCCGGAGTAGCTATTCTCGACACAGCCAGAAACGCCCAAGATGCACAGCGATTTATCCAGTTTTTACTCACCAATAACGCCCAAAACTTCTTCGATCGAGAAACCAAAGAATATCCCCTAGTCGAAGGGATACCAGCCCCAGAGCGACAGTTATCTATTGAGCAAATCAATCCCCCAAGAATTGACTTAGCCAATCTAGCTGACTTACAGGGGACCATGGTACTGCTACAACGGGCGGGCGTGTTATAGAACTAGACTTTAGGGTGCGAACATATTGGCGATTGACGCACCCTAGCTGTTGATGATGAGAGGGCGATTAAACGCTAGTTTCGTGATATTTTCGTAAATATGTTGGTAAGTATGATGATCATTATTCCACTTCAGGTCAACTATAGCAACCAATTTGTAGAGCCGGATTCTGAATCATAGCAACTCGAACTGGTAAGCTGACATAATCTTGATAGGGTTCTCACCTGTTCCCGATGGATAGGGGTAAACCACTGTAAGTCAATCACCATAACTTCTAGTGTCAATGTAACCGGGTCAAGACAAATTCCCGCCGCCCGTGTTTCGTCAATTTGGGTAGTCCAATATTCGATACCATCGATTTGGTCGGCTCTACCCTGACGAACTAATTCTAACAAAAGCTGTTCTTTGGGATTCGCCCAATTAGCATCCACCATGGACAAAGCGCGATCGATGCGACTTTCCAGAGTTTCAGGTTCCCAATTCTGAGTTTGGGCTAGATGGTAAATCTGTCTAAGTTCTATATTCCCGAATTTGGTGGACAGAGGCAGTTCTGCGAGTGAGCCATCTGGGTTGATATAAGTTTTGGTAGATGTAGTCATCACAATCATATTTCTCTCCAGGACAAGTAAGCGGCCAACCTTTTAGTATCTTCATCATCCCAAAGGTTTCGGAAAATCTCAGTGATTTCTCGGAGTGATTCTCGTGATGTTCATAGGGTTTCTAGGTGAGACTACGCAAATTAACTGATGACCCAATCAACTAAGTTGTGGTGATGGTGATCACTTTTCGGAGCCAGTTGGGGTAATCTTAGGGACTGATAGACAACCGTAGGTAATTAATCCCGGCTTTCACTGCTTCATAGCCAAACAGTAAAATTAAACCGGAAAGGACTGCTCCCATGAGACAAACTACTAATCCCCCCAAGGTAATCGCCCCATCATCATCTAACAGCCCAAATCCGGTAATAAAAATCCCGATCGCTGGTAGTGTATTAGTTAAGGGAATAGGCAGCATCATGGAGACTGCCATAATTGCGATCGCACAACCAATCACAACCCTTCCCACGGGATGAGTACAAATAAAACTCAAGCGGGGACGGCAAAACACCTCAATTTTCTGTAACCAAGGAATCCCCACTTTTAAAATTCCCTGTACCTTTTCCAAAGGCAATTGACGGTTGAGCCATGAATTCGGAAACCAAGGCGTTTGTGAACCCGCAATCAATTGAATAGCTAACAAAAATAATAAAATCCCAAAGGGAATCGAATAGCCAGGAGCCGGAATGGGAAGGGCGGAAGGCAGCGCCAGCACCACAAACAAAAACCCAAAAATCCGCTCTCCTGCCAGAGTAATAATATCACCCAGCGTTACCTGAGAGGAACGGGACTCTTCCCAAAAATAGCGCTGAAGTTCAACAGAAAGTTTTGCCACAAGCCACAGCTAAAGATAAAAAAACTAACCGGAATCAATCAACCAGAATATATTTAGGCAACCGTCTCCGGTTGCCTTGACAGATATTGCCTAAATCCAACCCCAAGAAAAACTGGAGAGATTAGTCAGTGCCAACAGTCCAGGAATTCATATACTCAATCTGTTCTGATGTCAAGGTATCAATAGCAATACCCATGGCTTTCAATTTCAGACGAGCAATTTCCTGATCCACGTCTTGGGGGATAGAGTGCAGACCGGGTTCGAGTTTGCCTTGATTTTTGACCAGATATTCACAAGCCATGGCTTGGTTAGCAAAACTCATATCCATAACGGCACTAGGATGACCTTCAGCAGCCGCCAAGTTGATCAAACGTCCTTCACCCAAAACCACAACAGATTTACCGTTTTTGAGCTTATATTGTTGGGTAAAATTACGAACTTCCTTGATTTCGGTAGAACGTTCCGCCAGCACTTTCAGGTCAATTTCAATATCGAAGTGACCAGAGTTGCAAACCATAGCCCCATCTTTCATCACATCGAAATGTTCCCCACGAATAACGTGCTTATTACCAGTCACAGTAATAAACAAATCTCCCACGGCAGCGGCTTGTTCCATAGGCATCACGCGGAAACCATCCATGACGGCTTCAATAGCCCGGACTGGATCAACTTCGGTAACAATGACATTAGCACCCAATCCACGAGCGCGCAAGGCGGAGCCTTTACCACACCAACCGTAACCGACAACGACGACATTTTTACCGGCGAGCAGAACATTAGTAGCGCGGATAATACCATCAAGGGTAGATTGACCAGTTCCGTAGCGGTTATCAAAAAAGTGCTTAGTATCTGCGTCGTTAACGTTCATAGCCGGGAAAGTCAGTTTCCCATCATTAAACATAGCCCGCAGACGGACAATTCCGGTAGTGGTTTCTTCAGTAGTACCAATAATTTCAGGTAGTTGATGCTGACGGTTTTTAACGAGGGTAGCGGTAACATCACTACCATCATCAATAATAATATTGGGGCGGTGATCAAGGGCAATCTCGACGTGGCGCAGATAGGTGGCTGTATCTTCCCCTTTCATGGCGAAAACGGGGATGCCATAATCAACCACCAAACTAGCGGCTACATCGTCTTGGGTTGACAGGGGGTTACTAGCAATAAGTATAGCATCTGCGCCCCCAGCTTTGAGAGCGATCGCCAAATGTGCTGTTTCTGTGGTGACGTGACAGCAAGCAATTAAACGGATACCATCAAAGGGCTTTTCTTGGGCAAAACGTTCTTGAATTTGGCGCAAAACTGGCATTTCACGCCCCGCCCATTCAATCCGTTGTTTGCCTTTTGGGGCAAGTGTTGGGTCTTTAATTTCATATTTGGCTTGGACGGTTGTTGAACTCATGCAGTTATTTCCTTTATAAATCGCGTTTTGGCTGCCAAGTGTTTGGCAAATTATAGGGGCACCCAACTTATGGACGACTGGCCTTTACGATTCTAGCACCATTAACCGCAAGATATTATATATCATCGAGGTAATTCGGGCTGATATCGGTAGGCATATCGATAATAGCGGTAATATCTCAGAGCGGCTCTGAGTAGATGAGACTGGGAAGCCACCCCGGCTAGTTCCAGATGGCTAGTATCTCCGGCTAGTTCCAGGTTCCAACCATGATCATCAGCTACTAACTTGACTAGACAGCAAAGAGAGGTTTTGAGTTTCTGCTTTCGCGTAATTAATGCTTGGGTGAGTCCTTTCACTGAGGCTGCATGACCTACCAGTACCAGATTTTCGGGGTATTGTGTGGTTAAGCGTTGGATAGTGCTGGTCATGCGTTGTTGAGCCATGGACCAGGTTTCGGGATACTGCCAACCTTGGGGCGATTCATAGTTAAGATTGATGCGGGGAAAATCGGCTTTTAGTTCTGATGACGATCGCATTTTCGGCAAATAGGGGAAGCTGTAACCACTTAAAAACTCTCCCAGTCCCGGTTCTAGTTGCACTGGTAAATCCAGAACTTCGGCTACGGCGTGGGCGGTAGCAACGGTTCGCAGAAATGGGGATGCGAAAATGTAGTTAATCTTTTCTCCCCCTAGACGTTGGGCTAGGGCGATCGCTTGCTTTTCCCCTTTGGCTGACAAGGGCGGGTCAAAAGGATTGCTACTGCTACGATACCAATTAGAATCGGCATGGTCTTGGCGATCGCCGTGTCGGGCTATCCACAGGGTTTGATTCATCTTAATGGCAGGTTGTCACGCTTTTCGGGTTCAATCATAACCCGATAGTCATCCCATCACCGACGCTTCCGGCTTTCCTATTACCTAGGTATCGATGAGCGATTATCAATTTTTATCCCTACTGGGAATATCCGTGTCGAGTGTGGGGCGCAACTGAATCAAGCGATCGCCTTGATGACTGCGAGGAATCACCACCAACGCAGGGCGGCGGGTTTCATCCCGTTCCGGTAGGGCTGGGAATATATAATAATCCCCATCCACATCAATCAGCAACCGCCAGACCCGATTCTGGCTGGGGTTATTAATCGCCGCACTCAGCAGTTGCTGGTAGCTGCTTGCGTCACCAATAATGCGGATCTGACTGATCTAGTTCTCTGGGTGTTACCGTTGTTAACATCTTCCATAGATTCCGGCGACAGCCATTTCTGTTGTTTTTGAGTTCTGCTATGTTCCCAGTAATACACGGCAAAAATTCGGGAGTTTGGTAGCTCCGTCTTTTTAAAGCGGGGCGGAAAAACGACTCGGCGGCTTTAGCCGCAATGACTATGATAGAATGGTATCGCCTTCTCTATGACCCAAATGAAAGGGGCTTAACATCCCGTGAGGGCAGACTTGCATCATGCAGAAATGTCGGCAGCAAAGACGTTTCATTGGCGAGAGACAAAAGGTGATTGAATGAAAATAAGTAAAAGGAAGCCTTCGGGCAACCTATAGAGGCGTATTTGACTTCGCCTAGGAGTCCGACTTGTCGGAAGTTCTGAAATCCCTCCGGGGAATCCCCGTCGCTTTAGCGCGGGGAGTAGTCAATTTGATAGGACGAGCCATGACTATGGAACCTTCACCAATCACCCCTTGGTCATCCATGCAGTGGTATAACCCCCCTGCGGCATGGCAGAATCGCGGCGATCGGCTTTGGGTTAAAACCGGGTTGAAAACCGATTTCTGGCGGACAACTCACTACGGTTTTATTCGGGATTCTGGTCACTGTTACTACCGTGAAGTATTGGGCAACTTTCGAGCCCGGGTCTGTTTTTCGGGGCAATACCAGGAACTCTATGATCAAGCTGGATTGATGGTTAGAGTCAGTAAAACCCATTGGCTCAAGTGTGGCATTGAATATGTAGATGGTGTCCAATACGCCAGTGCAGTTGTGACACGGGAGCGATCGGATTGGGCCGTTGCTCCCTTGGCAGGTCAACCCGATCGGGTTTGGTTTGAAGTACGGCGCAGAAATGAAGCCATTGCAGTTCTCTACTCCCTCGATGGTGATAAATTTGTCCTATTACGTCTGACGGATTTTCCCGAAGAACCTACGGCTTGGGTTGGCCCGGTGTGTGCATCCCCAGAACGGGAAGGATTTGAGGTAACTTTTGAGTCTTTCACGGTAGAACTGAGTACAGCACCAGTGGTTGATTAGAACTGAGTTTGTAGGTTGGGTTATGCGATCGCATAACCCAAAAACTCACCAGATTGCACAGCTAGGGGTGTATAAAACTGATGCGTCTATTTACTATTAGTCGGCTGATTATCTTTAGCTTGAGTGGGAATATCGGTGTCGAGTGTGGGGCGCAACTGAATCAAGCGATCGCCTTGATGACTGCGAGGAATCACCACCAACCCAGGGCGGCGGGTTTCATCCCGTTCCGGTAGGGCTGGGAATATATAATAATCCCCATCCACATCAATCAGCAACCGCCAGACCCGATTCTGGCTGGGGTTATTAATCGCCGCACTCAGCAGTTGCTGGTAGCTGCTTGGGTCACCAATAATGCGGATACCTTGAGGATTGCGGATATCATCGGGGTTCACCCCCAAGGGAAAACTATCCTCTCGCACAACCACCGTCACCACCGGGAGAGAGGAGGTTTCATTCACCGCATCCCGCCACGCATCCGCTTCTCCCTGCCATTGTGCCAGCCAGAAACAGCCCGCCAGCACCCAACAGATAATCAATGTTTCATCCAAAAGCGATCGCACAAATCGCAGGGATTGATACTCCAACAGGTGGAACTCCAGAAACGATTTTAGCAGTTGCAACAGTCCCCGATACAACCGAAATAGCCAGCGTTTCCAGAATGTTTGAGGCGGTTGACTGGCTAAACGATTATTGAGGGAAGCCAATATCCCCCCATGGATGTTCTCGAGTCCAGCTTGGAACCGGAGTGAGGGTTGCCCTTCCAGTAACCACAGACTGCAATAAACCCCCACCACAACCAACGCCGCCGTTATAATAGTATGGAAAATGGCTCGGAAGCTGCCAAAAAACACTTGAAACGCAGCAATATAAAACGACTCTAGGGGCAAAGGCAGCGTGGTAACTTCCAGTTGGAAAAACGCGAAATAGATCCAGCGATAAGTCCACCCCGTGAAGTATAGCACCGCCCCCAACATCACCAGCAAACTGGCAATTCTTCCCAGGGCAAAAGTTTCCGGGGGTAAACGCTGTGACTCACTCATCTCAACCTTATCCCAAAGATGACAACAAACCCTCTCGGGGCTACCTCTTACCGTTTAGCCAGTCGGCCCTCATCCGCCCTCACCCCAGCCCTCTCCCAAAATGGGAGAGGGAGCAAGAGGGGGCTTTGGATTCAAAGTCCCTCTCCCAGAGAGAGAGGGAGCAAGAGGGGGCTTTGGATTCAAAGTCCCTCTCCCAGAGAGAGAGGGAGCAAGAGGGGGCTTTGGATTTAAAGTCCCTCTCCCAAAATGGGAGAGGGATTTAGGGTGAGGGTCCCCCCATCGAGTTCTACACCAGTCTAAGCTGTTATGAAACATCCAACTTGCCATATCTTGTCACTGGTTTTAATGGTTTCCTCCCTGGGAATAGGGGGATGTGCCATTAGCCCTCCTTCCCAAACGGCTGAAGTTACCCCTACTGGGCAACTCAATCCATTACCCTCACCGCCAATTATTCAAGTGATGCTCCCGGTGAATATCAAAATTGAGTTAAAAGCGGGGGGGAGTGGCAACCATGAATTACTGGGATTTAACCCAGAAACTCGCCAACTGCAATTGGCGGGACGCTCCCAAGGATTGCCCCTGACGGAAGTTGCGAAAATAGAGCGCGATCGCCTGACAAATCAGGGGTTAGTTGTCAGAGGGCGGCCCAACATTCGCGGGGAGGATATGAGTACCCCAGAAACTTGGCGGGTTCCCTTCTCTGCCCTAGACTATGAGGAGGAAAAAATGATGATTCGGGGTCAGCAGGCTTGGGAGAATGATGAGTTACAGGGGAAACTGGAAAACCAGAACGATTTTGATTTTCTGTTGGATCAGCTTATCCCCCTGTCAGAGGATGAGATGGAAATTGTCGTGAGTAAAGTACGTCGTGACCGGGAGGAGTAAGTCATCCGAGTTGGGGTGGGTTCGGTGAAGCCAAGGGCAAAACCCAACCGGAGCAAATCAGCTTCCCCGTCCTCTGACCTATGATAAGACAAAGAATGAATCGAGAGAGCGACATCAATGCCCAAGATGAGATGCTCGATTTGATTTATTGAAAAAAAGGGATAAATTTCTTGAAACTACCGAATTATGAACAAGCGATTGTTACCCAGAAAAAAATTACCGAATATTTACTGTCCCTGACTCATCCTGACGGCAAAAGTAAAGCCAAGTTTTTTATCAAATTTGGATTTAACATTGAGTCGTGGGAAATTATGGCAAATGCCTTGCTAAATCATGTGGCTGACCATGAATTAGCTAAAATAGAATCATCCCCTTTTGGGACAAGGTATGTTGTTGAAGGTAGAGTAATCACGCCAGATGGCAGAAACCCAGAAGTGCGTTCTATTTGGTTTATTTCTACTGGAGATGATATCCCTAGACTGGTCAGCGCCTATCCACTCACTTAAAATTTAGTAAACCATGATTAGTGAATTAGACCGAGTTGTTTTAACCGCCGACTTACCGGAATATGATTTAAAATCCGGCGATATGGGCACCGTTGTGTTAGTCCATCAAGAAGGTTTGGGCTATGAAGTAGAATTTATGACCATCGCAGGAGAAACCATTGCCATTGTTTCTCTCTTGAGTTCTCAAGTGCGGGGAATTGGAGACAGAGAAATTGCTCAAGCGCGGGTTCTAGCATCATCATGAATGGGGGCCTGAGAAAACTAGAAACGGGTTTTTTTCGTGGAAAACCCGCGATTCGCTCCAACTGACCAAGCTCTAGGTAAGTGCTATCTGTAGGTTGGGTGCAGAAAAGCGCGCAACCCAACAATTCACCAGAAGACTGTAGCCAACATTGAGTTATTTCATATAAATAAATTTCATCCCAGAACTTTTGGTGCAGCATATCTGGAAAATTAATACCCAATCCGGAGTTCAAAAATCGTTTTACTCTTTAGCCCGCGCAGGCGGGCTTTGTCCGTATAGCCCCACCCTTTAGGGTGCGGTTTTTAACAGATATATCAATACCAGATTCCGGATAAACTAGGGATTGACTCGTTTTACTCTTTAGCCCGCGCAGGCGGGCTTTGTCCGTGTAGCCCCACCCTTTAGGGTGCGGTTTTTAACAGATATATCAATACCGGATTCCGGATAAAATAGGGATTGACTCGTTTAATTCCTAATATCATCATCAAAAATTTCATCAAAAATTTCTCGCTTGACTCGAAAATTGATTTCTGTGATTTTTTGGTACAAAACATCAAAATCATAAATATTAATCCGACCTTCTAGGTGTAATTTACGAACCACTGCCAAAGTTCCTTTAACATTTAAACCTAATCTTTTTGCTTCCTTTCTAGCCGCAAAATCATCAAGGATTATATAATCTGTTTGCAAGTCTATTGCCAACGAGATTGCCTCTGATTCACCTCGACCCAGCCGCTCATTTAAACGATTTGCCAAAGATAGTAATTTAATTTCTCGAACGACTAATTGCTGATTTGAAATTAGTCTATTAATGCATCCTGATGCTTGATCCGGTTTGGCATTGATTTCTAATTGCACACTTGGGGGGATATAAAACTGATGGTTGTCATTGATGAAAATTTCTAGGAAGTCTAATCGGTACAGGAAAATTAACGGAGAACAATTAAAAACAATTTTCATCAGTCTTACCAAGTTTTTTCCGCTTTAATATCTTCAGGAGTAAGATAAGAAAACTCGATGCCCATCATTTCCAAAATCTTTAAAAGCATTTCCGGTTCCATCTCCATGATTTCTGCTCCTTTCTGAAGGCTAATTAATCGAGAAACTAAAGCACCCACGACAAAAACAAACTTTTCCTTTTGTTCGATATCATTAAACAGTTGCACTTCCGCAGCAATTTCTTGGAATTGGGTTGTGTTTTTCATGATTTTTCTGGGTTTTATTTTGAGTGATTTTAAATCCCGATACCCATTGAAAGTCTGAGCAATATCGATGCTATCGGGTCGAGAAAAAATTATGTAAACGGTTGAGGATATGAGCGCAGACCTGTTCTCCGTCTATCACTTGTCCCTGTTCAATTTGAGTGGCATCAATCGCGATTTCCTGACGCAGTTCAGTCAGGTATTGCTGGCGTTGGTCCAAAAGTTCTAGGGCGGCTAAGATGACCTCCTGGGCGGATTGGTAATGTCCTTGGTTGAGTTGATCCGCAATCCGTTGTTCTATTTCTGGGGTGAGTGATAGCTTCATGGCACCAGTAGGGGCGTTATAGATTACTTTGATTATAGTGGTGGAGAAACTGGGCGGCGATGAGACTTATATCGTGGCTCTGCCGTCCTTGGGGGGAGACTCAATTTCTGCGCCTTCGGGCAATAATAGAAGAGATGGAGTCACAGGGAGAGTTGAGCCATGACTGGACGCTGGATGAGTTCGCTGTTGACGGTTTCGCTGCTGTTGGGCATGGGTTCTCTGTCGCCTTGGGTGGAGGCACAGACGGTGTTGGTGCAGGCGAGAATGTCGGAAAAGGAGGTTATTCACTTGTTACAGCAGAGTGGTCAACAGATACAACAGGGGCGACCTGTGCAGGCGATTGAGACATTGGAGCGTGTTCTAGGGGCTGCTCGACAATTGCAAAATCGGCAGTTGGAAGCTGTAGCCCTTTTAGGGATTGGTCGAAATTATGACCAGATTGGACAAAGGCAACAGGCTTTAGAGTCCTATGAACAAGCGCTGATTATTTTTCGAGAGACCAATGACAGATCAGGAGAAGCCACCACTCTCAATAGCATTGGTACAGTGTACCATGCCTTGGGCAACCGGACTGAAGCTCTGAATTACTACAATCAGGCTTTGCCAATGAGGCGAGAGGTGGGCGATCGCTCAGGGGAAGCCAAAACTCTCAATAGCATTGGCACAGTGTACCATGCCTTGGGCAACCGGACTGAAGCTCTGAATTACTACAATCAGGCTTTGCCAATGAGGCGAGAGGTGGGCGATCGCTCAGGGGAAGCCACCACCCTCAATAGCATTGGTGGAGTGTACAATGCCTTGGGCAACCGGACTGAAGCACTGAACTACTACAATCAGGCTTTGCCAATTAGGCGAGAAGTGGGCGATCGCCCTGGAGAAGCCGTTACTCTCAATAACATTGGCTTGGTGTACCATGCCTTGGGCAACCAGACTGAAGCCCTGAACTACTTCAATCAGGCTTTGCCGATTCTGCGAGAGGTGGGCGATCGCCCTGGGGAAGCCGCCACACTCAACAACATTGGCTTGGTGTACGATGCCTTGGGCAACCGGACTGAAGCCCTGAACTACTACAATCAGGCTTTGCCGATTCTGCGAGAGGTGGGCGATCGTCCTGGAGAAGCCACCACTCTCAACAACATTGGTGCAGTGTACAATGCCTTGGGCAACCGGACTGAAGCCCTGAACTATTACAATCAAGCTTTGCCAATTCACCGAGAAGTGGGTGATCGCTCAGGGGAAGCCAGGACTCTCAATAACATTGGTGCAGTGTATCATGCCTTGGGCAACCGGACTGAAGCCCTGAACTATTACAATCAGTCCTTGGAAATTGACCGAGAAGTGGGCGATCGCCGTGAGGAAGCCGCCACTCTCACTAACATTGGTGCAGTGTATCATGCCTTGGGCAACCGGACTGAAGCCATGAACTACTACAATCAAGCTTTACTTATTATGCGAGAGGTGGGCGATCGCTCAGGGGAATCCGCCACCCTCAATGGTATTGGTGTAGTGTACGATGCCTTGGGCAACCGTAGTGAAGCCCTGGACTACTACAATCAGGCTTTGCCGATTCGGCGAGAGGTGGGCGATCGCTCTGGGGAAGCCACTACTCTCAATAACATTGGTACAGTGTACTATGCCTTGGGCAACCAGACTGAAGCCCTGAACTACTACAATCAAGCCTTGGCAATTCACCGAGAAGTGGGTACTCGCCCTGAAGAAATCACCACTCTCGCAAACATAGCCGCCGTCTACCGAGACACCAACCAACCCGACAAAGCCATCACCTACTTGGAAGACTCCCTCAAGATTCTCCTTGAACTCCGTAGTGAACTGCAAAAAGAATTCCGCGAGACCTTCCTCCAAACCAATCGCGGCAGAGCCGTTGCTCTCGTTGACCTGCTCATCGACCAAAACCAGCCCCAACGCGCCTTTGAATGGGCGAACCGCGTCACCACCTACGAACTCGCCGACTATAACCGTCTCATCGGTGTGAGAGTCGCCAACCCTGAAGCCCAAGCCGCCCTTGATGACTGGAACGACCAATCCCAACAACTGCAAGCCCTCCGCCAACAACTGCAAGACAACTTCAGCGCCGCCCTCGTGGACCAAATGCGCGACTTAGAAGCCCAAGTCAATCAACAAGCCGAAACCCTCGCCAACTCCTACCCCGAAATCGCCGAACTCTTTGAAATTCAACCGGAAGACCTCAGCCAACTGCAAGCCAGCCTCCCCCCGGGAACCGTTGTCTTACAACCCGTTCTCCTCACAAATATCCAAAACGTTCCCAACACCCTCGCCCTCTTCCTCCTCAGCCGCGACAGCCTCAGCGTCCAGAAAGTCCCCATCGATGCCGACCAATTCAACGATTGGGTCACAAAGTATCGCCAAATGCTCCAAAGCGGCGATTCCGGCTATCGTCGGCTTTCTGCCAACCTCTACGACCACCTGATCCGCCCCGTTGCCCAGGACATTGAGGCACTCAACCCCCAACAACTCGCCATCATCGCCACCGGGTCTCTGCGCCAATTCCCCTTTGAAACCCTCCGGGACTCGGAAACCGACACATTCCTGCTGCAACAGTACCCCATCCATTACCTGACTCGTCTCTCCAGTCGTTCCCTCCTCGCCAGTCCCTCCCCCTCCCCATCCCCAACTTTCCCCCTGTGGTCGATTCCCCTCTTCCTGGGAGTCATGGGCGTTGGCGCAACAGTCAAACACCATTGGAAACTGGGGGGAACTTTGCTCACTGCCGCCCTAGTCACCGCCACCCTTTCCCCCCGCTTCTCACCGGGCTACCAAGTGCTAGGCTTTGCCAATCCCCAACCCCAAGACCCCTTCAACCTGCCGGGAACCGAAGCCGAAGTCGATGCCCTCCTCCGCCTCGCCCCGGAGAGTGAGATTTACCGCCACCAACAGGCGACGTTGGAACAGTTCAAACGTCAATCCCCCCGTCATCGCTATCTGCATCTAGCCACCCACGGCTGTTTTCAGCAATTGGGTTGTTGTTTGCAAGACAATTGTGCGGATTATGCTCCAGACATGAAAGCCAACACCCTGTTATTTGCCGATGGAGAATATCCCCTAGCAGACGCGGCGTTACTGGGGTTACAGAACACCGAATTGGTTGCGTTAACCGCCTGTCAGACAGCGTTACAGACCAATATCGACGGGGATGCGATTATGGGGATGGCTTATATCTGGGAACGAGCCGGGGCCCGGGCTTTGATGGCGACCTTGTGGAATGTGGATGATGCGGCAACCGAGGCAGTGGTGACCGAGTTTTATCGCCTGATGATGCAGGAGAAGTTAACGAAGGTGGAGGCATTGCGTCAGGCGAAGTTAAGTCAGTCTCACCGTCATCCGTTTTTCTGGTCGCCGTTGGTGTTGATTGGCGACCCCCGTTAGTCCAGACGCTGGGTCAGGACTCGGGGAATTTCTAGTAAACTAAAATTAAGCTATGCGGCATTTACATTATTTTTCACGATTCAGGAGGTAACAAATGACAGAAATTACGACCAATGAACTGCCCCAACTTCTCCAGAATCTATTTATAGAAGTCGAACGCACTAAAACCCCCATTACGGTCATCCATGAAGGCAAACCCTTAGTGATTATCTATCCCGCTACCATCCCAGATGCCCGCCCCGCTTTTGGGGCAATGAAGGGCATCGGTGAAATTTTAGGAGATATAATTGCGCCAGAGCCTCAGCCCTGGGAGGTGTTAGAATGAAACTGCTGCTAGATACCCACATTTGGCTTTGGTATTTACTGGGAGACAACCGCTTATCAAGCCAAGTTTAAACTGCACTTGCTGCTCCTAATCCTTAACTGCATCAATATCGAAAATTTGTAAAATTTCTAAAGATGAGAAATGGAGACTCTGCCGGTTGCCAAAGTTCCAGAGGAGGAGTATCATAGAATGGATGTCAATTTTTCCTCCGGGATGATGAGCATGAATCCACTCTCTAATCTAATAGCCAGTGATACCTGGGTTCCTGCCACCTGGAATGAGTACCTGAGTGCTTTGGATGACCCCGCCCATGCTAAATCCAAAGGCTATTACAGCAATGGGCGAATGAGATTAGAAATGCAACTACCCGTAGGTTTTGACCACAGCAAACATCATGGAACTATTGCCCTTGCCATTAATCTCTATGGCATTGTGAAAGGCATTCCGTTCACGATTTTAGACAATTGTTCCTTCCGTAAACCGGGATATGCCGAATTTCAGCCCGATTTAGCGTATTATGTTGGCAACAAAGCAACCGCCATCCCTAGCGGCACGGATATTGTGAATCTGGAAGAGTATCCCGTGCCAGATTTGGTGGTGGAGGTGGCAAAATCATCCCTGCTTGACGATCGCACCGTTAAGCGAGTGCTGTATGAAGATGTCGGGATTGCTGAATATTGGATTGTGAACGTCGAAACTGGGGAAGTATTGGCTTATCAAATGAGCGATCGCGGGAGTCAGCGAATTGATATCTCTGTGATGTTTCCAGGACTAGAGATAGCCACCCTAGACCAAGCCCTGCAACGGAGCCGCAATCAAGACCAGTCACAAGTTGGAGCCTGGTTAATGGCGCAGTTTCAGTCCCCTGGAAATTGACATTTAACATGAGAATATAGCAACCCTAAACTGAGCAACGAAAGTTACTGCGATCGCCCTTAAATGTCTGGCGGTTATTTATTTTTGAATTTTATCGACAAACTCCTCGGCACGCTTTATTAAGGGTGAACCTTTTTGGGTAAATTCATTTAGATAATCTAGCATTTCTTTGATGAGTTTGTCTTCATTTTTGATGGTTTCTGCGTTTTGGGCGATCGTGTCGTTCTGTTGATCAATTTTTCCTTTATTTTGGTCAATTGTTTTTTCCTGACCATCAATTATTATGTCATTTTGTTCAATTGTCTCTCTTTGCATATTGGGAATATTAGTGTAGTATAGGTAATGTCCAACTATCCCAATTAATGAACCGATTACAAAAGCGATAATAATCGGCATCCATTTTTTCAGGGGAGAATCTTCTGGAGTTCTTTGATCATTTCTTCGAGAGGGCGGAGGAGGTGTCGGTAAACCCGAAGCAGGCGTAGAATCAGTTCCAGATTGCGGTTTTTGGGATTTTGAAGGTATATTAGTATCACGATTAGAAGAAGAAGATTGACGGCGAAAGTTGTCACTTTTATCATCCTCCCCAGGCAAGTCTATCCAGCCATCATCAGAAATTTGATCCGACAAACCTCGCCAAACTCGCTCTTCTTCAAGGCTGGATTTCGAGACCGTTGAGCCAACTACAACTAACATCCCGTCATGTTTCGGCAAAGCATATTTTTTCAGGTCGCCAATTAGCTCATCTTTTAGGGCGGATAAGTTGCCGATTTTCTCCGAATCAGCCGGGTTATTTTGCACGGACACAACGCCAATATTCTTAGGTTTTAAGAGGTCGAAGTTTACCGTAAACCCTTGCTCATTATTTTCCGAAATAACCGCTGGATCGACTTTCGCCGCTAACTCCCCATTTAATGCTTGAATCGCAAGCGATCGCAATATGGCTTCATCAGAATCTTGACCAACCCAGCCCGCCCACACAACCGAATTACAAATTTTGCGAGTTTGGTTATCGATGCGATTTTGCGATTTCAACGCCGTAACCAACAAAGATAACTGACCATTGGCACGATAAATAACCAGGGAAAAATAATCCCCATCCACCATTTTTAGCATTCGCTTAAAATTCTCCGGCAGATCGGAAATTTTCCTTTGATTTTGATCTAACCAGCAGTAGTCTTTAGAAATCCCACGGCTTTGTACATAAGTATCCATGTTTAATCCTCTTATAGTTTCAACCACTCTATTCCTTGAACAATCTCCGCTTCATCGTTTCTCGGTTCCGCAAAGCGACTCACCGCATTGATCAGCCGCTCATTATTTGACAGCCCCACCTGTTGACCCAAAAAATCGGGAATTATGGTGAATATAGAAGCCCGTCTCCTATCCAGATGTAATTTCAGCAAAAACCGCAATAGATACCGTAAAGGAACTTCCGTATTTTGCGGCTGATAGGGGTCGGTTGGCTGTGGTTTTCGATAGTAAAAAATTGGCTGTTCATCAATTTCTTCAAATCGTGAAAATACTACACTGCCAACGGTTTGTACTGGCGTAATCGCCACCGCCACTTTTGGCAATAAGTTCTCACTGGCAAACTGATTCAGCATTTTCTGATAACCCTCTCTCACCTTTCTAAATAACTCTGGGGGGTTTTTAATGTATTTTTCACATTTGACCGGTGCCAGGATTACCAGACGGGGTGAATCTAAATCCTTGTAGATATTTTTGAACAGATCATTTAATTGGGTTGGCTGATTAAACTTCTCATGGTATTTTCCCTCCCTTTCCATTAAAGGGGGGGTATTAATAGGAATCAACACCGCTACCGAGTCTCGAATCAAGTCTTTCACCTTGTTTTTGTGTTCATCTTCTTCTAACCATCCTCCTGGATAATCTTGGAAATTAATTTCTAAAACTGGAGCAGTTCCGGTTTGTCCAAACTCAAACTTAAATGATCGGGGTTTACTTTTCGTTCCGCTAACCCCATCTTGCACTTTAATACTACTGCTGGATTCCACCATACTTTTAAGTTCTTTGAGTCTTGTATCTAACTCAAATTTACTTTGTCCTACAGCCAGCAGTTGTAAATCCTGACTGACGTTATCAAACTGGTCATACATGGCTGCTAGTAAGCTAGTTTTACCTACACCACCCGGCCCCAGCATGGTGACATTTAGCTTTTGTAGTTCCTGGCGAAATGGGTTTTTCCAAACAGATGTCATTGACTATCCTCACAAAGTTACTCTGGTTTTTTGATGGTTCTACAAATTATTTAAGGATGCTTCTAAGTCATCGATATGACCATAAGCAGACTCTAAAAGTCTTGACCATTTTTGACTGGCATTACTTTGTTTTTGCAGGTTATCAAAATCTTCCCAAATCTGACCCCGCTTGCGGCGCAAAAATCGTTTCCATTCCTTCTTGGCGCTTTTGGCTCGGAGAACGCGATCGGCAAACTCTTCTACTATAGCAAAAGAGGCTTGGCTCGGTTCAGATAAAAATCCCTTCAAAGCATCTTCACAATTGTAAATTGTTTGTTGATACAGTTCGTTTAACTGGTCTAAAATATCTTGAGCCTTCACACCTTCTGTTTTCAATCCTGCGGTTTTATCCGGGGTTAACGGATCCAATTGCAAGCGAATCCGATGCTGAATTAATCCTCGATAAGAGAGATTAAATTCTGAGAGAATCTCAAACCCTTTTTTCAGTTCCGTATAGTCTGGCGGAATTTGACTAGCAACTTCCGCCAAAAACTCTTCCCCACTAACTTTTGCCAGCCCACCTAAATTGCATTTTTCCACTAAAACAGCAGCCACTTTATTTTTGGTGCGTTCAATGGTTTTTTTCAATCCTTTATCCATGTCCAGGAATTTTAGCGATAGATTGGTTCTCATTTCTATCAAATATTCACTGTAAGTGCTGGCGTAAGATTCCAGTCGGTTCCGACGTTTCTCTATTTCTTCAATCGTCGGCATTTCCACTTTCCGACAGGCTTCCAGTACCGTTTCAATTTGAGTTTTTAGGTTTTCATCTTGGTCTTCGCGAGTTTTAATCAGTTCCTTTTGCAAATCGGTCATTTCATTGGTTATATTCTCCCAAAAGTCCTCAAATAAATCCTCATACTCATTGGCTATTTCATCTTCATCGATATCTGGTAAGATTCCCTGGGCTAGTTGCAATTGCTGCTTTAATTCGGTGAGGCTGGCTTGCAAATCGGCGATTTTTTGTTGGGTATAATTCCGGTCTAGTTGCGTCACGTTCGATCGCAGATTATCCAGAACCGCCTGAAGCACTTTGTTATTTGCTTCTTCCTGGGAAGAACAGTCAGCAATCACACAATCTAACACGGGCATTTTCACCGTTTCAGAATCAATATCCCGTTTCAGAGAAAGGCAACTTTCCTGATTTTCCCCATTGCTATCCGCATTCAGTACCAATATAGACCGAGAGGGCAAATCGTTTAAGGCTTTATTCGCCAAAGCATATAATTGTGTATCATTCTGCTCGAAGTTTGCCCTGTCTTTGGAAGGTTTGCGAATAAACAGAATAAAATCCACTTCTTGAGCGAGGGCTTCAATCACTAAACTCTCATCTCCTAAGCGGAAATCCCCTAAACCGGGAACATCTACTAGAGCGATCGCCCCTATTTCATCCAGGGGAAACGGACAAGAGATTTTAACGTGCTTAACCGCCAAACATTGATGGTTAGTTAGTTGATAGTCCCGATTATATTTTGAGGCTACATAATCAGAAATCTGTGACTCGTCTTGAACAGTTAAAGAACCCCTCCCCAAGTATTCTTGATATTTCTTAGCATGGATATGATAATCGTCTTTCAAGCGGTTATAAATGTTAATGTCCGTTTGATCCGCCTTAGTGGGTAAAGTGGGAATCGCGCTATGGGCAAACTCTTCAAAAGAACGCGGCACCGGGGTCAATCCGAGTTTCTCGTAGTAGGGAATAATCACCTCTTTTAAAAAAGACTCGCGATCGTGAAATTGAATTTCGGCGGTGGTGGAATTTCCGGGTTGATGACAAATGGTGCTACGCGCTGCCGTGCAAGCCTTCCCCTGCATTGCCGGAATCACGTCATTTGTCAGCCCACTTAAACTCTGCAACAACGTGCTTTTGCCTTGTCCCATGCGCCCAATCACCCCAATATTAAGGGTTTGGCGGGAAAATCTGCCCTGGAGTCGGTGCAATGATGCGAGAGAAGAACGGGCAATTTGCTCAAATTGGGCAAAATCCAGATTTCGGAGTTTTTCCTGGGTTGCCGTATTCCCCGACCAATATTCAAGCTGGCGATCGCGTTCTTGTTCGCAACTCTGAATCAAACCATACAGCGATGATAAACCGGTTTCGATGTCTGCCAGCTTTTGGGCCAGAGGTTGACGTTGGGCAATAATACTCTGTATTTCTTGGCTTTTGTTCATGCCAATCTATCTATGATATTCAATGGTAAACTTTCTGGGATACTATAGCACAAAATATCCCCCAAGTCTCCGCAACCGGATTTCTTAATTAAATTTTCATATCCCATGCCCAAATCAGCACCTAAATCTAGTTGAGAGATGGGCGCGAGATGGTTTGGGACTAAGGCGATCGCCTCCCCAATATCTTAATGGCTATGATTTTACCATTCTAAAAGTTCAATTAATTCGGGGTTACACAACTTGGGAAGTTTTGAGGATTTGATATTGCCAAAGGTTCTGCATTTCACCTTTCATCAACAGCACGCCAGATATCCGATACCAAATCCCCCGTATACTGAGTTTAAATCATCTACTCTAATTCTCCCATTTGTTTTTCTAGGGATTGCCTCACCAACCCTAAAATATAGGGTAATTCCTCAAGAGATGCTAGAGCAAGTTCAACATCCCCATTAGCCCAGTGCCTCAAACCCGATACATCTCGGCCAATTCCCTTGGGATCATTAATTATAGGGGTGATCTTGTATCGTGTAACCTGATTTCTGAGGGTTAAGTTAATCACCATCAAGCACATCATATTCTAATTTTGGCGCAATCCAAACATCTAGCGCCATTTGAGAGAGTCGTTCTGCCCGTTGGAGAATAGCATTTTCATCCCACTGCTCAATCTGTCCCAACCCTTGATTCAACTTCAAGGGACTTTCTTTAAAGCCTTTTTCCATATCACGCTTCTCAAGAAAGGATTTATCACTATATTTCGAGTTGTATGCAGTCAGGGTTAGATTTCCCAGGGTATGCAAATAAGTTTTGTGAATACGTTGCCAGTCTGGACCCAGTGAATCCTTCCATGCAGGAGAAAGATTTTTATTCTGGGGCATAATATGTTCAATGGTGTATTCATCTACTGCTACTCGTTCTTTGCGATCGTGATTTTCCAACCGTCGCAGCCAGTAATTGTAATGGCGAACATTATAAAGGTCTTTGGTTTGCAGCGATCGCTTAAATTCATCATCATTAGGAAACCGTCGATAAGACGGCAGTACCAGAAAATTAGTCTGAATGCTTTCGAGATAGCGATCTTTTTTGATGGCTTTCGTAAAGTTAGCAAAAGTTTTGTTTAATGAATTAGCAGGAATACCACAAATCGCACGGCGAAAAACATAAGATTCCACCAGTCTAACCGCTTGCAAAAAATCTGTTATAGGCAACTCACCTGAAGCATAATCATGATACAGCTCTAAGAGGAATGGGTAAGTTACATCTACCCTTAATTCTTGCAGGTCTTGAAAGGCTAGTTTAAGTTCCGGGTTCTGCTCATAACCCAAAGCCATCGCACAGTAGTACCGAGCAAAGGTATGAATATCCTTGACCAACGCCTCCACACCCGCTTGATCAACTTGTGGCTCTCTTGAATAAGTTTTAAACTTTTCATACACGGCACTTTGCTTAGGAATACTACCAGTTTTTACCGTCAAAAAATGGCGAATAAAACTATCGAATTGTTCTCCATAAGCCTCCTGTCCAAACTCCACTTCCATAAGTCGCCAATACTTCTCATAAAGCCTGGTTTGAAGTTCGGGTTCAAGTCCCATCAGAATGTAATTACGGATTAAGTCTGCTTGGGTTAACTCACGACCCGTGGAGTTCATACTCTCAAAAATCAGTTGGGGATTGTCCTGTTCACGGCTCAGGGCAACATCTACCACCAGTAATTTCGCTAATCCTTTACAGATAGTCTCCAGATGGTTTTGAGACTCCTTAATGAGTGACTCAAATAGACTGAAATTTTGTGTGACCCGGATAGAAGAGTCTTTGGGCTGCTGGTCTTGGTCGAGAATGGCAATCAATGAAGATTTATCAGTTTGCGAGAGAATCAGCTTATAGTGTTTTTCTCCATCCTCTTCTGGATTAAGCAAATAATAGTTTCGCAATTTGCGCGGGGAAAACCCTTCCACGGGTTCAGTGTCCCCCAGGGCATTCGCCAGGGCTGCAATTATTAATGTTACTGTGGTTAGGCGTTGCTGTCCGTCAATAACTAGGAGGGGAGACTGACTAGAGACTTGATAAAGTCCTTTTTCAATATAGACAATAGAACCGAAAAAGTGAGAAGTGATTTCATTATTGGAGCCAGTACGCAGGATGTCACTCCACAACTCCCGACATTCTTTTTCTGTCCATGAGTAGGTACGCTGGTAAATCGGGATGGCGAACTGCGGTGACTTCTTAATAAAGGCGAGTAGCTTGGTTTCGGAGGCTTTCATTGGAGTAAGGGTAGATTTACTGGATAGGCTAGAACACAGGGGTGTTATTTCCAATCCCCTTTAAGTTAGCGATCGCACTGCGACTAAATTACTGGTTTAGCCATTTGACAAATAGGAGCGATCGCGTTCTTGTTCGCAACTCTGAATCAAACCATACAGCGATGATAAACCGGTTTCGATGTCTGCCAGCTTTTGGGCCAGAGGTTGACGTTGGGCAATAATACTCTGTATTTCTTGGCTTTTGTTCATGCCAATCTATCTATGATATTCAATGGTAAACTGTCTCGAATACTATAGCACGAAATATCCCCCAAGTCTCCGCAACCGGATTTCTTAATTAAATTTTCATATCCCATGCCCAAATCAGCACCCAAATCTAGCTGAGGGATGGGCGCGAGATGGCTGGGGGTTAAGGCGATCGCCTCCCCAATATCTTAATCGCTATGATTTTACCATTCTAAAAGTTAAATTAATTCGCGGCTCCACAACCCGGGAAGTTTTGGGGATTTGATGTTGCCAAAAGTGCTGTGTCTCCCCTTTCATTAACAGCAAACTACCGCTGGTTAAATCAATATTAAATTTCCGGTCTTTGCTGATTTTGTGCTTCCCAGAAAATCGACGGGTTCCCCCTAAGCTGACTGAGGCGATTATCGGATTTTTCCCTAGTTCGGGTTCATCATCGCTATGCCACGACATACTATCTTTTCCATCCCGATACAGATTAATTAGAACACTATTAAAAGTCACTTCCGCTATATCTTCAACCTGGGATTTGATTGATTTAAGTGTCGGGTTCCAGGGTTGTGCATGATGTTCGATCCCTGAATATGTATAGGATTTACCTTCATCTGCATACCAAGCTGTGAGTCTCGGTATGGGTCTGATTTTCCCAAATATTTTAATCTGTTCTTGTCTCCAATTAATGGATTTATACAACTCCCCAAATAAGCGATCGCTTTCTGCCAACGTCAAAAAATTGCCATACAATATGACCAAACCATCAGTATCAATAATCACTTGTTTGTCTAAATCATTCACTGAACCAGGATGGCTGATATCTCGCTGATTATCCCACAGTTTCATTTGCTGATATTACCCCCAAAAATTAATTACAGCCTGTTCAGAAATCATCTGATCACCTCTCAAAGTCCCTCTCCCTCTCTGGGATCCAGATTTAGGGTGAGGGCAATGTATTAAGCGACTGGTGAACAAGGTGTCAAAAATTAATTACAGCCTGTTCAGAAATCATCTGATCACCTCTCAAAGTCCCTCTCCCTCTCTGGGATCCAGATTTAGGGTGAGGGCAATGTATTAAGCGACTGGTGAACAAGCTGTAGTTAGAAATGCTGCCTTTATCTAATTACCGATATTTGGGCATAAACGCCGCTTTCCGGCTGCCAATTATCAGGATTAAAGCTGAGATTTGGGGTCGAGTGCATCTCGTAATCCATCGCCAATATAGTTGATACTAATCACTGTTAAAAAAATAGCTGCACCAGGGAATATAACCATGTGGGGGGCTGTTTCTATGTAGTTTTGGGCATCATATAACATCCTTCCCCAGGTGGGAATATCCGGGGGAAATCCTAACCCTAGAAAACTTAGGGTTGATTCCGTGATAATTGCTGTTCCTACTGATAGGGTCGCTGCGACAATAATCGGAGTCAGAACATTCGGGAGAATATGAACTAAAATTAAACGGTGAGGTTTAGCCCCGATCGCCTTAGCTGCTATCACAAAATCCATCTCTCTCGTTGACAAAAAACTTGCCCTCACCAACCGCGCTACAGACATCCAATTAAGTCCCCCGACTACTAATACAATTAAGATGAAAATTCCCGCTTCTGAACCGGCGATCGCTCTCATGGGTTCCCGAAATAGGTAAATTACTAATAATAAAATCGGCAGTTGCGGTAAAGCTAAAAATAAATCCGTGAATCGCATTAATACACTATCTAAAATCCCTCCATAAAATCCGGCGATCGCACCTACAGCAGTTCCTAAAGCGATCGCCACTAACATCGCCGCCAAACCCACCGCTAAAGAAATGCGTCCACCCCTCAGAATCCTCGCTAATTGGTCTTGTCCTAAATCATTAGTACCAAAGGGATGATTCCAACTAGGAGGTAACACAGAATTACCAAAATCAATCCGATCCGCTGGTGTCGTATAAATCATCGGACCCAACACAATAGACACTATAATCAGTAGCAACACACAGCTACCAATTACCGCCATTTTATCCCGACGAAATCTCACCCATATATCTAACAATACACTGCGGGTTTTCAACACATCATTATTCATATCACCTTTGATTTTTGTTGGATTTTGGGCCCATTCATTGATTAATCTTGATTTGATCTTATCAAGTTGATGTTTTCGTCAATTAAAAAAAAATTGTTCATCCAGATCATGGCTGAGGGTTGACAAGTGCCGGGAGCTAATGATAGTATATTGACATATTCGTTACATAATCGAGTATTAACATAAATAAAAATTTTGCAACTATTCCCATTATCTAAAATGATATCACAAGTCAAGCCAAAAAGCCACCAACCCCCACCAAAAAAAATTTTCGCAACAATTCTTAACACAACTTAACATAACTTAACAATCATCCGGGACTATTTATACTGAACTCGAGGGTCTAAAAATCCATAGAGTATATCAGCAATGAGGTTAAAAAACACGACCAAAACCGCATAAACAAAGGTAATACCCATGACGACTGGGGTATCACTACGATAAATAGAATTGACCAAAAGCGCGCCAATTCCGGGGACTCTAAACACCTGTTCTGTAACCAATGCGCCCGTAAAAATTTCCGGGATATTTAAGGCCATTAAAGTGATAACAGGAATTAAAGCATTGCGTAAGATATGAAAGTTAATCACCTGAAAATCAGGTAATCCTTTAGCGTGTGCGGTCCGGACATAATCGCGGTTTAACTCCTCCAAGATAGCCGACCTAATAAATCGCATTAACACGGCTGACTGAAATAATGCTAATACAGAAATTGGCATGATTGACTGTTGAATCTGTTGCCATAATGTAGATAAATTAGTGACCTGTAGGTTACTATTATATATAAACGGCAACCAGTTGAGATTCACACTAAAGATGATAATAAATAACAGACCCGTAAAAAAGGGGGGTAGTGAGAATCCCAAAAAAGCGAAGGTAGTAGCTACTTGGTCAAATAGTGAATAGCGCTTGATGGCGGAAATGATACCCAAGGGAAAAGCGATAATGACTGCTAAGATATACGCAGAACCAGCTATCCAGATGGTGGTTGGTAGTCGTTGGCTAATTAGCTCACTGACAGGAACTAGGCTGGTAAAAGAGTAGCCCATATCCCCTTGTAAAAATGACCAAGCCCACTTAAAATACCGAATCAGTATCGGTTGATCTAAACCAAGCGATCGCCTAATATTTTCGCGAACTTCCGCCGTAATAGAAGGGTTAGAGGCGAACTCTCCCATAGGGTCGCCGGGGGCTAATGCCAAGACTAGAAATAATACAACACTGATAGCTATCAAAGTAGGGATAGCAGTTAATAGGCGATTAATAATATATCTAGTCATCGGTTAAGGGTTTGATGATGGATCAGATAGATTGAGTGATATCGACAAGGTAAGCCTGGGGTGAGGTTTACCTTGTCTGAGGGATATTGTTCCCAACTTAGTCAATCAGAATATCCTCAGAGGATTGATCTTCCCGGTGTTGCCAGTTGATACTGGGAATGTGTTCAAAAGCCTGTTTAAGGGAGTCTTCCCACATTTTACGAATTTTGGCTAGGTAGGGGTCTCCGAGACGCAGACGCAGCCAGTTATCAATTACAAAAGTATCTCGTTCATACATAGCCAGATTGATAGGGGGACCCACAGAGATATTAGACTTCATGGTAGAGTCAATAGACAAAAGGGCGCATTTAGCCGCCGCCTCTAATTGGGTATCAAAACTGAGGGTACGATCTAAAATGGGTTTACCATATTTGGTCTCTCCAATTTGTAGGAAGGGGGTGTCCTTGGTGGCATGGATGAAGTTGCCTTGATTATAGATCAGGAATAGGGCGGGGTCTTGACCTTTAATCTGACCAGCTAACAGTAAGGTGCAACTAGCATCAATGCTATGCTTTTTGAGCCAGGCTTCATCAAATTCTTGCATTCGCCGCAGTTGACCACCCACATAACGAGCCACATCATACATGGATTCGAGGTTATGGAGATTTTGATTGTCGTTAAATTTGAGGTCTTTATCCAGGGTGCTGATAATTCCCTGGGTGATAGATAGATTTCCGGCGGTAGAGAGTAAAATCACTCTTTCCCCAGGATTAGAAAAATCAAATAGTTTGCGATAGGTAGAAATGTAATCAACTCCTGCGTTGGTGCGGGAGTCGGCGGCCATTACAAAGCCGGAGGAGGTAATTATACCGAGACAGTAGGTCATAAGGGGAGGAAGTGATAACGGCATATTGACATTCCCCGCGCTTCATGGAGACGGGGATGATTAGGATTGGTAGGGTGCGTCAGATTGAGAAAAATAACCGGAAAACCGAAAAAAATCAACAACTGACGCACCTTACAGACAGACCCAGTTGACTGAGATTTCATTGCTGGCCACCTCTATAGGGTGGGGCTTTAAACTCAAAATTATTGGTCACTTCTGACGATACCTCACTATCGAACTTAGAAACAATGCAGCTTGTGGCTGACTACTCCCTGGGACGAATATGGCGAGGGGGCTAAAATTATCTGATCTTGAGCCGATTTTGTTTTCCATGATGCAATTGCCGGATTGATTACGGGCTACCCTCAAAACAATTGATTTGCCAAATTAGAAAAATTCAATCGAAAAAAGGATGGTCATTTGGTCTCATAAATGTTAACATTCGTAACATAACGTTGAGTAATGTAAACGCCTTGGCGTTGATCAAGGCTGGGCTAATAAAAGTGCCTGGCTGCTACATCGGAGAAAAGCGTGATTGCCCGTCGCTTTTATTTCCAGTTCAAGTTATGGGCTTAATTTGTCAGAGCTATCGGGGAGATGCCATGAAAACTGCTAAAACCTCGGACACAGATTCGGTGCGGGCCTACCTGCGAGAAATTGGTCGTGTTCCTCTGCTGACCCATGAACAAGAAATTGTCTATGGTAAACAGGTACAACAGGCAACTTTATTGCAGGAAAAACGCAATGAGTTGGCTAAACAATTAGGCTATGAACCTACTGAGGCTCAATGGGCCGAATTAGTTAACTTGTCTGTGGCACAATTGCAACATATCTTGCATCAGGGTCAATTAGCCAAGCGTAAGATGGTAGAAGCTAATCTGCGTCTGGTGGTCTCTGTGGCCAAAAAGTATATCAAGCGCAATGTGGATCTGCTCGATCTCATTCAGGAAGGTACTATCGGGATGCAGCGCGGAGTCGAAAAGTTCGATCCTACTAAGGGTTATCGGTTCTCTACCTATGCCTATTGGTGGATTCGACAAGCAATTACCCGCGCGATCGCTGAAAAAGGCCGTACTATTCGCTTGCCCATTCATATCACAGAAAAACTTAATAAAATCAAAAAGGCACAGCGTCAACTTGCACAACAGTTAGGCCGAGCAGCTACTATGAATGAATTGGCTGCTGAGTTGGATCTCACTCCTAAGCAAATTCGTGAGTATCTCGAAAAATCACGTCTTCCTTTATCTCTGGACCTGCGGGTTGGTGATAATCAGGATACCGAATTGGTTGACCTTTTGGAAGATACCAGCAACTCCCCTGATGAGTTTGCTCTTAATTCTTCTTTGCGATCAGATTTAGAATCTTTGATGACTGATCTTACTGACCAGCAACGACAGGTTTTAGCTCTGCGCTTTGGTTTGGATGATGGACAGACTTTAACTCTCGCTAAAATTGGCGATCGCCTTAATATCAGTCGTGAACGAGTCCGACAGATTGAACGGGAGGCTTTGACTAAACTTCGTAAGCGTAAGCAGGATGTTAATGATTACCTAGCTAGTTAATAATCTACTTCTTTTGATTCTACTCTGGGGAAATCAACCATTTCCCCAGTTGTTTTCACTATCACTCCATCTCTCATGTCTCAACTATTATCTGCTTTTCCCCATAAGTCTATTGGTGTTGCTGTGATCTGGAACGATGACGGACAGATTTTGATTGATAAACGTCTTCCTCAAGGTGCTATAGGCGGACTTTGGGAGTTTCCTGGTGGTAAAATTGAACCCGGTGAAACTATCCAAGATTGTATCCGACGCGAAATTTATGAGGAAATTGGTATTGCGATCGCTGTCCAAGACCATCTGATCACTGTTGAACATTCCTATAGCGATTTTCGGATTACACTTGAGGTCTATAACTGCACTCATCTCTACGGAGTACCTCAAACACTAGAATGCCAAGAAATTCGCTGGGTCACTTTGGCAGAAATTGATCAGTTTTCCTTTCCTCAAGCTAATCAGAAGATTATTACCGCTCTCCGACAGCTACATTGTTAAGTTTTGTAACGGAAAATTAAGAAATGTTAAAATTTTTGCTTTTTTTGGGGGAGGGGTAGCTTTTTGGCACGGGTTGCGGTACTATTTTTATATAATTGGATGGTTGCACTTTTTTTATTTTTGCCAATATTCAATTATTCAGTGTATTGTCAATATTATACCGCCAATCCCCGCCCCTGTCAACCCCCCAAATCGGGAATTTTCGGGTTAAAATTGAACAAAAAATCAACAATTCCACTTAAAAGCTAGGGTAAGTTTCATAGACAGGTAGGGTAAAGTGAAAACAGCTACCGCCGGTGGAAGAGGTGGAACTGACCCAAATCTGACCATAGTGAGCATGGATAATTCTCTGACAGAGAGATAAACCAATACCATAACCATCCTGGGACTCATCGCGTTCGAGACGGAAGTGCTCCTGAAAAATGCGATCGCGATTTTCTTCAGGGATACCAGGGCCACTGTCACAAATACTGACCTGTATTTTTTGGGTAGTGCGATGCAAGACAGACACCCAAATAGTTCCGCCCTCTGGGGTATATTTAATCGCATTATCCAACAAATTAACAATAACTTGACGAATCCGTTCGCGATCGGCATAGACAGAAGGGGTATCAGTAGGTAAATCAGTTTTGAGTTCCAGAGATTTGGCCTGTAACTGATCATGAAACTCTGGTAGTATCTCGTGAAAAAATGCCAACAGTGACAATGGCAAAGGTTGCAGTTGTAACCGAGAACTCTGACCCGTTGCAGCCCTTAATATATTAGTAATCATCCTATCGATCTGACGGATCTGAGTACGAGCTTGTTGGATTAAGCGAGATTTGAGAGCCGGTGTAAATTTCTTAGAGTTAGCCACACCAGCCATTTGGCTATTTTCCAAAGTTTCCAAAGCCAGAGAGGCGGCGGTCAAAGGGCTACGGAGGTCGTGAGCCAAAATTTCAATAATGCGATCCTTAAAACTTACCTGTTGTTGCAATTGTTCTTTTTCTTGCTTGAGGCGGAACACCTCATCACTAAGTCGGATCAGTTCAGCAATATAGTTCAGGTCAGCAACAGAGCGATAATTTTTAACTGAACCGTTCACCTCAAATGGCTGCTGACTGCGATACTGTTCAAGAGATTGCTGCCACCGTAGCCAAAATTCATTAAGCTGCTTAACAATATCAGTACCCGCTAGAATATGTCGGGGTGAGGGGTGAATTTTGACCAAAGCCGGGGTCGCAACTAACTTAAAGTGTTCGGCTAGATAGGGTTGCTCTCCCACATCAATAATTTGCAAATCAAATCTGTCCTCAGATTTAAGGACTTCGAGATATTCACATATTTGTTGGACTTGCTCTCTGGAGCTAGGGCGACCATCGACAAACAGCAAAAGCTGTAAGCATTCTTCAGAGTTGGTCTTGCTATGGGTAGTTCCGACTTCCATGAATGACTTTCAAGGGGGACAAAAGACCTGATCAATTCGACACTGCTGCTGGAATATGAAGGGCTAGAGGATGATACTAGCGCTTACTTGTTGACTCAATTTAATATCTGCTTTAGATTCTAGCCTGTGATTTGACATCATGGCTAATCAAGTTGACCCCTACCTGCCCTAAATATGAGATATTAATCATTTGAGCTAATTAAGATGGAGTGGTTATCTTGGTCAACTGGCATAAAAACCCGTCCCTGAAACTGTTGCTAGGTAGTGCGATCGCATTTTTTGGCATCTGTATGGTTTTGTTACTGCACCGCTACTTCACCTTTTATGCTTCCTATGATCAGGGCATTTTTAACCAAGTCTTCTGGAATGGTATCCACGGCCGTTTTTTTCAGAGTTCCCTATCTTCCGCCCTGTCTACTAATGTTGTCCACCAAGGCCAGTTCCCCGACGTTTCCTATCACCGCCTCGGACAACACTTTACCCCCGCTTTGCTGCTATGGCTACCCCTGTACGCAATCTTTCCCTCTCCTGTCACCCTCAGCGTGTTACAGGTAACTTTGGTCACCGCTGCGGGTTTAGTTCTTTACCTCCTAGCCAGACAATATTTAGAACCGCCTCTATCTGCCTTAATTGTAGTTAGTTTTTATGGCGCTAATGCCGTTATCGGTCCCACTTTAGCTAATTTCCACGATGTCAGCCAAATTCCTTTATTTGTGTTTACCCTTCTCTTGGCTATGGAGAAGGGTTGGTGGTGGTTATTCTGGATATTTTCCGTTTTAATTTTAGGCGTGCGAGAAGATGCGGGCGTGGTTTTATTTGGGGTGGGAGTTTATATGATTCTCAGCCACAGATTCCCCCGCCGTGGCTTGATTGTCTGTGTTCTCAGTTTCGGTTATATGCTGGTTTTAACTAATCTGATTATGCCCTTGTTTTCGGCGGATATCTCCCAGCGTTTCATGATGGAACGGTTTGGTCAATACGCCGAGGGAGATGAAGCCTCCACTTTACAAATTATTTGGGGAATGGTCAGTAATCCCTTGCGGTTTATTCAGCAGTTATTTACTCCCTTTGGTCGTACTGTTACATATCTTTTCGGTCAATGGTTGCCTTTGGCTTTCATTCCCGCGATCGCTCCCGGTTCTTGGATGATTGCAGGCTTTCCTTTATTAAAGTTATTTTCCGCTCAGGGAATGTCCGTTTTGGCTATTACAATTCGCTACGCTATGACCGTAGTTCCCGGATTGTTTTATGGTAGTATTTTGTGGTGGTCTAAACAACAAGAAAAATCCCCCGAAGCTGAGTTGCCTTCTCCCAAATTCCGACGTTTTTGGGTAGCTTGTATCTGTCTGTCTTTGATATTTACGGTAACTTCTAATCCCAATCGAACTCTGTATTTTTTAATCCCTGATTCCATTCAACCTTGGGTTTATGTTTCTTTGGCTGAACAATGGCCAAGGTCTCAAAATATGCGATCGCTTTTAGCCCAAATTCCCCCAGATGCTAGTGTGGCGGGGACTACTTATTTAATTCCTCATCTGTCCAGTCGCCGCGAGGTTTTACGCTTCCCTCTGTATCAATTAATCAATGATCAGGGTCAGTTGGTGGCTATGGATTATATTATTGCTGATTTGTGGCAACTTCAACGCTATCAGGTCGCTTTTAGTGGCGATCGTGATGCTTTACGTGCGATCGTCGAAACTACCGATCGCTTGACTTCTACTCAAGAATATGGTATTTTGCATTTCCATAATGGCTTGCTTTTAATGCGCCGAGGTGTCACTTCTAATCCTGATGCTATCGAAGCCTGGGGGGAATTTAGACAAGAGGTTATCAAGAAACTGGGTCTCAAACCCCGTCCTTCTAGGACGGCTTGAATTGTAAATTTGTGTGGCAATATCGAATATTTTGTGCTGATGGCGTTAGCCTAAGATAGGAGGTAAAGCCATGCTAGTTTTTGAGTTCAAAACCTACGGAAAACCAAGTCAGTTCATTGCAGTAGCTGAGGCAATTCGTACAGCACAGTTGGTCCGCAATAGCTGTTGGCGCTATTGGATGGATAATCCTCAAAAGAATAAGTACGATTTGAACAAATACTGTGCGGTGCTGACAGCAACTTTTCCATTTGCCGACGAACTCAATTCTCAAGGGAGACAAGCCAGTGCGGAAAGAGCTTGGTCAGCTATCTCTCGATTCTATGAAAACTGCAAGAAGAAGATTCCCGGTAAAAAGGAATATCCGAAGTTTCAGAAAGATTGTCGCTCAGTTGAATATAAATCAAGCGGCTGGAAACTTGCAGACGACAGAAAATCAATAACTTTCACAGATAAAAAAGGAATTGGTAAACTCAAAATCAAAGGTACACGCGATTTACACTTTTACCAAGTCAGCCAGCTCAAACGGGTCAGACTGGTGAAACGTGCTGATGGTGTGTACGTTCAATTCTGTATTAACGTTGACAGGAAAGAAAACACAGCGCCGACAGGCAATACCATTGGCTTAGACGTTGGACTGAAAGAGTATTACACCGATTCAAACGGAGTCACCGTTGAAAATCCTAAATTCCTGAGAAAAGGCGAACGTCTCTTAAAACGTAGTCACCGTCGCGTATCGAAGAAGGTTAAAGGTTCAAAAAACAGAGGCAAAGCTAGACAGATTCTAGGTAAACACTATCTCCAAATAAGTAGGCAACGTAAAGACCATGCTGTGAAGTTGGCAAGGTGCGTAGTTCAGTCAAACGACTTGATAGCCTACGAAGATTTGAGAATTAAAAATATGGTGCAGAATCATTGTTTAGCTAAGTTTATCAACGACGCTTCTTGGTATCAATTCCGTGTCTGGCTTGAATACTTTGCTAAAGTATTTGAAAGAGTGCGAGACGTTTAGGAGTGAAATAGGGCTGCGATGCCCGAAATAACCTCCTAGAGGGGATTCAACCACCCCTTAACTGTTTATATGTTCCAACGCTTGGGGCTGACACCAAGCAAGGCAGGAGACTCAAGGTCAATCCCATTTTAAGAAATCGCAATTCACCGTCCAGGTATACCTAGGAGGAGTATTAAACCCACTTGGGGCGATTATGGGAAAGAGTAACGGCGATAGCCACCCCCAGTTTGAGGATACACAACCCTGGGACTGAAGCGGGGAACGGAAGGCGTGAAGTAGAACCTACTACCAAAAGCGACCACTGCCAACCATCCATGATTAGGGAAACCGAATGTCCGGCTTGAACCATCGTCAACACTTAGTAGCGAAATAGGTTGATACGCTGCGTTCAAAAGAATAAGGGGAAAAGTGGGGGGTTCTTTCACTACCCAGAAACAACGAAAGTTGTGCACAGACCTTTAAAGTACCCCGGTGGACAGGACAAATCTAAAAGATGGAATGCCCGTATAAACGGAACGTTTAAACCCCTTTTAGGTTCTCGGCAAGTAAATCTTGTAGAGTAGTGAAAAGTGTAAACGTATACCTTTAAGGGGAAAGGATGTGACTGAAAGCTAATGCCTAACTGTAATGGTTAGGATATGCCCACTAGTCACGGTGTGGATATAGAGACTGCAATAAATAGGAGTATAGTGGCGAAAGCGAGTTTAAAGACTACGTGTTGCATAAAGCTCCAAAAGTTGAAGTCATAAAGCGAGGGGTCGTAACCTTGTTCCTACTGACAATAGGGTATCCACATCAGGAGCCGTGTGATGTGAAAATATCAAGCACGGTTTTGAATTGGAGTTGGGGAAGGTGACTTCCCTTTCGACCATAACGTAACGGTTGCGGTAAATCCGCAATACACTAGCCAAGAATGCTCTAACTGCGGTGCAATTGTGAAGAAAACGCTATCCACAATCCGCGCACGTTTGTAAGTGTGGTTGCTCAATGGATAGGGATGAAAACGCAGCTAGAAATATTCGGAGTCGAGGATTGAGTACGGTAGGGCATACCGGAACTTTCGGTGTGCCGAGCAACGCTTTGGGAGACAAGTCCTCTACTGTTGTTGGAGAAATCCTGCATCAGCAAGTCGTGTCGTAGAACAAAGAATCCCCGTGCGTTCACGCCGGGGAGTGTCAATAGTTAACTGTCCGACAAAGATACTTCCCAAAACTGTTGGGTTCAAATTTCGCCTGTTTTCCATCTGAATCTACCCGGAGGCGATCGCGACAATTATAAATCCACTCTCCCTGTGCTACCCCGTCAATACTCAGTTTCGCCCTATATTCCCAATGATATTTGGCGCTGCGTTTAAGGCTAATTATACATATCTGGTGATTATCGATCATTCGACATATCGCCGCCTCTGACACTGGTACTATCATCACTGACAATAAACCAAACCACACTAAACCTAAGACTATCAATCTCATCAAACCACCCTCTTCGAGACTCTCCCTATACCTGTACTCAGGTTAGCGATCACAGGAAAACAGGGGCAGGATTTTTCTGGCATATCAGTTACTCTCAATTCTTAACAAACTTACGAAAATCAAAACTATCCCCAGCTATACATTAGCTAAACTTAACTAAGTCCGCCCATTTTTGCCAAATTTAGTGTTACCTAAGATACGCCTATTGAGTAGAAATTAATAAACTAGCCAAAAAGAGAAACCGGGTTAATCGCCGAGGGTATCCCAGGCTTTGCATCTAGCTGGTCTGACCACACATCATCGAGGATAGCTATAGTATCATCCGAGGGTTTTACGAGGGTTATATAGCAATTTGCGGCTTATTTATTAATAGTATTAGCCACTAATTCAAATAATACAATTATTCAATCCAAACGGAGCGCATCCGTAGGCAAATCGCCGCCATGTCGCTCAGTAGTAAAGGACTCAATTCTGCCTTCAAAAGAGTTAAAAATCACCCGAATTTCATCATAAGCCACAGCAGTAGAAACCCCTCTGGGTGTCCGACAATTAACCTGAAGTAGCCAGCGAAAACCGTCAACATCCTGATAATAACTTTTGCCACAATCAAAGCCAATAAAGCCTTCGATCGCCAATTGATTTAATCCAGCGATACCCATGGGGCTACCAAGTATGGCATCAATAGTATCACGGGTTTCCTGTTGATTTAGCCTGCGCCATACTATATCGCTGCTAGTATTCTGAGCCAGGATGATATCTTCAGAAAAACCAGGGTTTATTTGACCAGGAGCCGGACTCGCAAAAGTTGCTAATAATCCCGCCAGCCACAGCATTTTACAGCCTTTCCAAACCGACAAGTAATGTGTAGCAGCCATAATTTTATCTCTCCATAATTGTTGCCAGACTCATCTTATCATCAAAGCAGCAATAGTCGAGGGACAGTTGTGGGAAGTTGGGAAGGGTGAAATAATGAGGATGATATTTGATACAATTGTGGGGGACACCTTAGTTATCAATAATTTACCAGTGAACTTTCAATCAGTTATTGCCACCCTGAACCAATTTTGGAGCGATCGCGGTTGTTTAATTGCCCAACCCTATGATACCGAAAAAGGGGCAGGAACCATGAGCCATCATACATTTCTACGGGCGATCGGTCCAGAACCGTGGTCTGTGGCGTATATAGAACCCTGTCGCCGCCCTACAGATGGACGTTATGGGGAGAACCCTAACCGCTTTCAACATTATTATCAATATCAGGTACTAATCAAGCCTTCTCCCAACAATATCCAAGAGATTTATTTAGACTCTTTGCGGGTACTAGGAATCAATCCCGAAGACCATGATATTAGGTTTGTCGAGGATAACTGGGAGTCACCCACTTTAGGTGCTTGGGGTGTAGGTTGGGAAGTGTGGTTAGATGGTATGGAAATTACTCAGTTTACCTACTTCCAACAATGTGGAGGAATTGATTGTCGTCCGGTTTGTATTGAAATCACCTATGGATTAGAAAGGCTGGCGATGTATTTGCAAAATGTAGATGCTATTGTCAAAATTGCTTGGACTGATGAGATTAACTATGGTGATATTCATCTACAGGGGGAAATAGAACAATGTACCTACAATTTTGAAGCATCTAACCCGGAGTTACTGTTTAATTTATTCTCGTTGTATGAACAGGAAGCGGAACAGTTGATTGATCAAGGTTTAGTTTTACCGAGTTTAGATTACGTCCTCAAGTGTTCCCACAGTTTCAATCTATTAGATGCTAGGGGGGTAATTGCGGTGACTGAACGTACTAGATATATTGGCAGAATTCGGAATCTGGCGCGTCGGGTGGCTCACTGTTATTTGGAACAGCGAGAAGGTCTGGGTTTTCCCCTCCTCAAATCTCCTCAAGCGGCTTGAAATTCCTCCGAGTCATGCCAGATAGGTATAGAGACAAGTCCAGCCTTGTCCCTTCCCTAGGGTTAATTTCATGGTGTAGGGGGTAGGGGTTGATGTGATCCGGGAAAATCCTTGTCGGTTGGGTTGAAAAAATGACCAAAGGATGTCATAATGAGAGATTGTGAGTTTTAAACGATTGCCATGCAAGCCCAGGAAATTATCCGCGCCATTGAGCAAGAAGAGATCGAGAGTATCAAAACCAACGTCCAAAAAGAGAGTATCCCTAAAATCTATGTAGGAGATACGGTGAAAGTAGGTGTGAGAATCACTGAAGGTGGAAAGGAAAGGATTCAGCCCTATCAAGGGACGGTAATCGCTATGCGTAATGGTGGTATCAACGAAACTATCACCGTCCGTCGTATTTTCCAGGGGGTTGGGGTAGAACGGGTGTTCTTGCTCCACTCACCCCGGATTGCTAGTATTAAGGTAATCATGAGAGGGAAAGTCCGTCGGGCTAAATTGTACTATCTTCGCGATCGCGTTGGGAAAGCGACGCGAGTTCCTCAGCGTTTTGATCGTCCTCTGTAAGTCCCTTCCGGTGAAGGTTTCCGACAAAAACTTCAAATTTCCACAAAAAGCACTTGCATCTATCAAGACACCGTGCTATACTAGCAAACGGTTATGGCATAAAAGCCCCATGCAGGGTGCGTCCTTAGTTCAGTTGGTAGAACGCAGGTCTCCAAAACCTGATGTCGAGGGTTCAAGTCCTTCAGGGCGCGTTAACTAAGCAAAAGTGAACCAGGTTAAGTTGTTGTTAACCTGGTTTTTGCTAATGAAAGCGGGCGACATCAATTAACTAAAACTCAAAAAGTATTAGGGCAATGTTTCAGTATGGCACTGAGGATGTTACAATAAGTAGTTTGAGCCAGCGTGCCGCAGTTGTTAAAATCGACTGTTAAGTTAAAAATCACGAGGGGGAAAGCTGTGTCAAAGAAAGAAGAAGCAGGGATTCAGGAAGTCCCGAAGGGGTTTAGTGTTGGTGGTTTTTTGAAAGAAACCAAGGAAGAGCTAGATAAGGTGGTCTGGCCGACTCGCCAGCAACTGCTGAGTGAATCGGCGGGAGTCTTGTTAATGGTAATGCTTTCAGCAACACTAATCTATTTAATAGATAACTTCTTTCGTTGGTCGTCGGGGCAGGTATTTGGATGACTTTTGGATCAGATGAGTCAGAACAACTCAATGTAATGTCTGAAATAGACAGTGAGCCAGAATATGCGCCAGGACAAGTCCGCTGGTATGCTGTTCAGGTAGCATCTGGCTGCGAAAAGCGGGTGAAACTGAACTTAGACCAACGGGTTCAAACTCTGGATGTGGCTGACCGGATTCTCAAAGTGGAGATTCCCCAGACTCAGGCGATTAAACTCCGTAAGGATGGCAGTCGCCAGCATAGTCAGGAAAAAGTATTTCCGGGCTATGTGTTAATCCAGATGAAACTCAACTGGAATAATGAGTTAAACCAGTGGGATGTTGACGATGAGGCTTGGCAGGTTGTCAAAAATACCCCTCATGTGATTAACTTTGTCGGGGCAGAGCAGAAACGTCACTCCGGGCGAGGGCGGGGCCATGTTAAACCCCTGCCATTAAGTCCATCAGAAGTTGATCGGATTTTCAGACAAACCCAGCAACAGGAAGCTGTTGTGAAGGTAGAGATGGCGAGTGGGGATCATATCCTGGTGCTATCTGGCCCGTTCAAAGACTTTGAAGGGGATGTCATTGAAGTGAGCCCGGAACGTAATAAGCTCAAGGCCTTACTGTCGATTTTTGGACGAGACACGCCAGTGGAATTGGAGTTCAATCAGGTTGAAAAGCAGGGCTAACAAATGGCAAAGAAAGTTGTAGCAGTTATCAAGTTAGCAATTAACGCGGGAAAAGCAAACCCGGCTCCCCCCATCGGCCCAGCTTTGGGTCAGCATGGGGTGAACATCATGATGTTTTGCAAGGAGTATAACGCCAAAACTGCGGATAAGGTGGGTTTGGTGATTCCGGTAGAGATTTCGGTTTATGAAGATCGAAGTTTTACTTTTGTCCTCAAAACTCCGCCAGCGTCAGTGCTGATTAAGAAAGCGGCCGGAATTGAAAAAGGTTCAGGTGAACCGAACCGGGTTCGAGTGGGAACAATTAACCGCAGCCAGTTGCGAGAAATCGCAGAGGTGAAAATGCCGGACCTGAATGCGAATGATTTGGAAGCTGCCATGAAAATTGTGGAAGGGACAGCCCGTAATATGGGTATTGCTGTCGCGGATTAATTTAGGTAGCTAAGAAAAAAATTTGAGCCAACCCAATTGTTGAATTGACATATTGGGGGAGAAGTTTAACTTCGTTATTGACCCCAGGAGGAAATCATGCCAAAAAAAGTATCGCGTCGATTAAAAGAACTTCAACAAAAGGTTGAAGATAGACTTTATGAACCCCTAGAGGGCCTGCAACTACTCAAGGAAACGGCAACGGCTAAGTTCTCGGAGTCGGTAGAAGCCCACATTCGTCTTGGTATTGACCCGAAATATACGGATCAGCAACTGAGAACAACGGTGACACTGCCGAAAGGAACGGGACAAGAGGTGCGGGTGGCTGTTCTGGCTAAAGGTGATAAGGTGGCTGAAGCCCAAAGCGCCGGGGCGGACTTGGTGGGGTCAGATGATCTGATCGCAGAAATTCAGAAAGGAATGCTGGATTTTGACAAGTTAATCGCTACACCGGATATGATGCCCCAGGTGGCTAAGTTGGGTCGTTTGTTGGGTCCAAAGGGTTTGATGCCTTCCCCGAAGGGTGGTACGGTGACTATGGATTTAACTCAGGCGATCGCTGAATTTAAGGCAGGAAAACTGGAGTTTCGGAGCGATCGCACCGGGATTGTCCACGTGATGTTTGGAAAGGTATCTTTCTCAGCGGAAGACCTGCTGGTTAACCTGTCGGCGTTACAAGAATGTATTGACCGTAACCGTCCCTCTGGGGCTAAGGGTCGCTATTGGCGGAGTGTTTATGTCTGTAGCACTATGGGTCCAGCGATTCAGTTAGATATCAATGCTTTGCGGGATCTGAAAATCGCGGAAGCTGCATAGGGAAAGGGAATCTGTAGGCTACAGAAACTCCGGGCGAGAAGTGGACAGGGAGGAGGGTTGGTACTCAAATATACTCATCCCTGCTCCCTGCTGCTGATTTCCCCGAAAATAACTTTTTGCTTGACAACATACACGAATAGTGTAATAATGTTTAATTGTGCAATTAAGCACTGTAGCCCACTTATAATTCTAAAGATCTGATAACCGAAGACAGCAGGCGCAACTGGCTTAATATCCTGCCGAGGTTAAGGTATTAAAGATTTTAACGGTGAATTAAAGGCTAATTATGCCTTGAGTTCTAACGGATAATTTTTATTCCTTTACCCGGCTTGGTGAGTTCCGGGTTTTTTAATGCCAATTTGTCTTCTGTTTGACCCATTAGGGATTGGGCGTTCATCAAATACGGAGGTTCAACAGGAATGGGAAGAACCTTAGCCCAAAAGGAAAACATTGTTGTAGATATCCAGAAGCAGTTAAGCTCCGCTCAACTGACTTTGGTGATTGACTACACTGGGCTGTCTGTTTCCCAAATTACTGACTTGCGGAACCGCCTTCGGGAAACGGGTAGTGTCTGCAAAGTCACGAAAAACACCTTGATGCAGAAAGCGGTTGAAGGGGATGAAAACTGGAAACCGATGGAGAAATTCCTCAACGGTAGTTCAGCGTTTATCTTCATTCAAGACGATTTTGGTACTGCGATTAAAGCGTATCAGGCTTTTCAAAAGGAAAGCAAAAAAACTGAGCTACGCGGCGGGGTGATGGAAGGTCGGGCTTTGAGTCCTGATGACATCAAAGCTATTACAGAACTTCCCACCAAGGAAGAACTCATGGCTCGTATCGCGGGAGCGATCAACTCTATTCCTACCAAGGTGGCGGTTGGAGTCAATGCAGTTCCCACGAAGCTGGCGGTTGGTATCAAAGAGGTTCCGGCTTCTCTGGTGCGCGCTATCAAGGCTGTATCCGAAAAAGACGATTCCCAGGCGGCTTAAATCGCTTTTCAATTGTTTGTTATTTATTACTTGTTGAGGGTTAACCCATGTCTGAAAAAACTGATCAAATTTTAGAACAACTCAAATCTTTGAGCCTGTTAGAAGCATCTGAGTTGGTTAAGCAAATTGAGGAGGCTTTTGGCGTTGATGCTTCGGCTTCTGCTGGCGGCGGTATGATGATGATGGCTGCTCCTGGTATGGCGGCTCCTGGTGCGGAAGCGGCGGCGGAAGAAGAAAAAACTGAGTTTGATGTGATTCTGAGTGAGTTCCCCGCTGATAAGAAAATCGCGGTTCTGAAAGTAGTTCGTAGCATTACCGGTTTGGGTCTGAAGGAAGCTAAAGACTTGGTAGAAAGTGCTCCTAAAGCTATTAAGGAAGCTACCACCAAAGAAGATGCGGAAAGCATTAAGAAACAACTAGAAGAAGCTGGCGCTAAAGTGGAAGTTAAGTAATTCTCTGAATGCGAACAGGACCCTCCCCTAATTCAGGGAGGGTTTTTTTAGTTGACTGGGTTCGGTGGTGGAGTTAAAAACGCTGACTTCTTTGGGGGTCAGGTTTTGGGAGGCTCTATTGAGGCGATCGAAAATGTGGCGGGACATTTGAGGAAAGATGTCTTGATCTTGAGAGTAGGCGGGATCATTGGCGAAAATTGCCAGAATATAAATGGTCTGATCATCTAGGGTTCTTACAAAAATCACTTCTTGGCGTGAGTGGCTGGTATAACCAACTTTGGAACCAAAATAAATGTCTGTGGGTAATGATTGACCTAAAAATCCTTCGATAAAGTGGCGATCGCTTTCATCCCAAGTCTCGGAATTTAGATCTCGGGTGAGAAGGTAAGCCATTTTGGTGCTGGCTATGGGAGAAACGGCTTGCTGGGTGTAAATTTCATACATTAGCCGCGCCGCCTGGTCTGTGGTGATCTGGTTTCCATTAACTAGGTCTCGAGTTTGCTTTAATTGCAGATCTCTACCTGTGGGTGTTTCTTGTGAGTTGTCGATGGGATAATTTTTCATGCTGAGAATAATTCCAGCATAACCCGCTTGTTCAAAGAATTTGTTAATCTGACTCCGTTGGTTTAGCCAGGTTGTTAAGTCTTTTCCGGTTAAGGCTTCCCCGGAAGTGCTTTGGGTAATAGCATCTACAATTTCACTGGCTGATTGATTATCGGAAATGCGAATCATTTGGTTGAGGTGGTCATGAAATTTAGATTCATCCCTAATTGACCCACGTTCAACTTGATCAAAAAAGCCGACTAACCAAAATAGTTTGGCAACGCTGGCGGGAAACCTTAAAATTTGGTTGTTGTATCCAGCTTTGTAGTGCTTGCCGGAATCGCTAACATCTACTAAGGTGATCGACAGTGCTTCGGTGGGGAATCCTTTGTTTTTGGCGATCGCTACTGTTTCATTGACGATCGCCTGTAGTTGTGCTTTACTATCCCAGTTGGGTGCTGACTGCACATTATACCCGGTTTTTATTGGTTCTGTTGATGAGATTTGATCTACTTTGGCGGTTGAGAGTTTCAACACTAGGGACCTGACTATCGACAGCATACCCCACCCCAAAGCGATCGTTACTATCATTAGCAATAACAGCCGATCATACCGTAACCTTGGCAGAGGCTTTACATTACCCATAATCCGATTTTTTTTATAGGAGTGTCCCCGTCGGCGAATATAAACCATTTTCTCAGCATTGACCTGCATACATACCATACCTTAACCCAAGGCGATCGCTACCATAGAAAAAGAAAATTCTAAGTTGATTTTTTCATCAATTTTAAAAAATGGCCCTCGTAATTTAGCGTCGAGGGTTGACAAGTCCTGGGAACTCATGATACTATTAAGGTAGTAAGTTATATAATCGGAATCTTTGCAACAAATTTAAAATTATCACTATTCCCATTATATAAAATTATACCACAAGCTCCCGCGAAACGCAACCCCCCTCCCGCAGAAGAAATTTTTTGTAACATTTCTTAACTTTTCGTTACAAAACTTAACATTGGGGTAGATTCAAAGCAGCATTTCGGTCTGTGGGCGGGTGAGATAGGACAAAATAGAATCAACAGTTTGTTGCTTGAGCCATTTTTTCTGGACGGCAAGTTCGCCAAACCTGAGATGTTTTTGCTGTTGTTCAAGCAAAATCAAGTTAATTTGTTGATCATCCAAAAGCATAGCCTGTTTGAGGTAATAACCCAAAGGTTGCCTTTGTTGACTCCCCCCAATTTGAGGTAGCTGCTCGGCAAAAAAGTCCACAGTTTCTTGACGTAGCCAACCCAAATCTGTGACAATTTCACCAAAGCGGAGATTGTGTCTTTGCTCTTGAATTTGAAGCACCCGTTGCACCTGGAGTGCATCTAATAAACCTGCATCCTCAAGCATTTGTCCCAATAAAGGCATTTGCCAATGAGGGATAGCCATGTCTCCCAAAGAGCTAAAGGGGGAATGATAAAGGTTAAGTTTTTGTTGCATGAGTAGCATGAAAAACGGCATATCTTCAATGAGATAGCGCTTCCAGAGGCGCTGTGGTTCAGATACGAGTCTGTGTAACCACTCCAGACCTGCTTCACTTATCCACTGAGGTGAACGGGGTTTTTCTCCTGCTTCAAAATCAATAGTCGCGCCAATAGCTAAGAAGATTTTGGCATGGGTGAGTTTATCCTTATGTTTCATAATCCACTTTTCTTGTTTAGGAGCGCCGACCCCAACAGCAAGAACAGAGGCTTTTGAGTGATTAATGCGATCGACAATGCGTTGACATTCCAGCTCGTCTTTTTCAAAACCAAAGGGTGGAGAGTAGCAGTCAACGACCATTTCACGACCGACTTTTTCGTTGATTTTAACTTTCGCCCTAGCGGCTACACCTTCAGCAGCACCGAGCAAAAATATCTGAATCGCTTCACAATCTCGGTAGTAATTATAGAAGGCGGGAAATAGGTCAGAGCCGGATATTTTTTCAGCAATAGGCTGGTTTAAAAGCCGAGAAGCATAGTAGACAATCTGACTATCGCAGACGCGGTAATCCGACTTACTATAGATATCGTAAAAATCTTTGTCTTTCTGCAATCGCATCAAGTGATCGACATTAGGAGTGAAAACAATACCGCCACGTCTCCCAAGTTCTTCTAGGAGTTGTTCGGTGGTAATATTGTCAATACATATATTGAATAACTTAACTTCGTTCATGATAGATGTACCGTGTTTTTACAGTTGTACGAAAAACCAGATAATAGATGGTTGTGATGGAGTTTTTGTTAAGTGTCAGTGAGCTGACTTGTCTGTAACACTTAATGAATTAAACTCAGCACGAATACCTCGGCATATTTTGGTCAACTAAGTTGCACTGAACTACTGCGAATTTTGATTTTGCTAAAAAGAAGGATATAGTAGGAAAATGGCTGGTTTAGTGAAAAGTAAATCAAACTATCATGGGGATTTCACGCTGGAGGTGAAACGATAAAAACCACCCAGCAGCCAGTGCGGTGCTAAAACCGAATCCCTTGGCTGAGGCAGTCAACCACATCATAAGGGTGAATGGCTGGGAAAATCAATAAAATTATGTAAAGAATTAACAAACCATTGTAAAGGATCAGTTAAGACGGAGGGTAAAATTTCGATCGCTTTTAATTTAATAACACAGAAGCAGGGGCTGTATCAGGTAGATAAGCCCCATGACTGAATGGGAGAGAGAGGGTTATGGCTTAATCCTGATAAGCGGTCATAGGCGCACAGGAACAGACAAAATTGCGATCGCCAAAGGCATTATCAATGCGACCCACAGGCGGCCAATATTTATAGTCGCGAGTCCAAGCGGCGGGATAAGCGGCTACTTCCCGGGAGTAGGGACGATTCCACTCACCCACAATCAGAGATTCTGCGGTGTGGGGGGCTTGTTTAAGGGGGTTATTTTCCCGGTCAAACTCCCCGGACTCAATGGCAGCAATTTCCTGACGAATAGCAATCATAGAGGCACAGAAACGATCCAACTCATCGAGGGACTCACTTTCTGTAGGTTCCACCATCATAGTCCCCGCCACTGGCCAAGAAATAGTAGGGGCGTGGAAACCGTAATCCATGAGTCGTTTAGCGATATCATCCACATCAATATTAGCAGACTTTTTGAGCGATCGCAGATCCAAAATACACTCATGGGCAACTGTACCATTGTTACCCTTGTAGAGAATCGGATAAACCCCCTGTAGACGACGCGCCATATAATTAGCATTGAGAATGGCGACCTCGGTAGCTTTTTTCAAGCCAGAAGCCCCCATCATAGCAATATACATCCAGGAGATGACCAGAATACTAGCGCTACCCCAAGGCGCAGCCGAAACCGCGCCGCCTGAGTAAGTTTCCCCCATATCCACGACACAATGACCGGGTAAAAACGGTAATAGGTGTGGCATCACCCCAATGGGACCCATTCCCGGACCCCCGCCGCCGTGGGGTATACAGAAAGTTTTGTGCAAATTCAGGTGGCAGACATCAGCGCCAAAATCTCCGGGACGACATAACCCTACCTGTGCATTCATATTAGCACCATCCATATAGACCTGACCCCCGCAGCGGTGGATGATGTCACAAATATGGCGAATACCGTCTTCAAACACGCCATGAGTGGAGGGATAAGTTACCATCAAAGCAGCGAGTTGGTCTTGATGCTGTTCAGCTTTTTGCTGCAAATCATCAATATCAATATTACCCTGGCTGTCACATTTAACAGGTACAACTTTCATGCCACACATAACGGCACTAGCGGGATTAGTACCGTGTGCAGATTCAGGAATTAGACAAATATGGCGTTGATTTTCTCCTCGGCTTTGATGATAACCACGAATTGCTAATAAACCAGCATATTCCCCTTGAGAACCTGCATTAGGCTGTAGAGAAATGCCAGCAAATCCGGTAATTTCTGCCAACCATTCCTCAAGTTGTTGAAACAATACCTGATAACCTTGAGTTTGAGATTTGGGTGCGAAGGGGTGCAACTTACCAAACTCCGGCCAAGTGACGGGAATCATCTCGGCGGTAGCGTTAAGTTTCATGGTACAGGAACCCAGAGGAATCATAGAGGTAGTCAGGGATAAATCCCGACTTTCTAAGCGGTGTAAATACCGCAATAATTCGGTTTCTGAGTGATGGCTATTAAAAACGGGGTGAGTGAGGTAAGCAGAAGTGCGAGTTAAATGGGGGGGAATGGCGGATTTGATGGCAAGTTCTTCTAAGCCAAAGTTGAGGGGTTTACCCAGGGCAAAAATTTCCAGCAGATTAATAATATCTGCGGTGGTGGTAGTTTCATCTAGGCTGATACCAATAGAGTTATCGGCTATTGGTCGTAGGTTAATCTGGCGGAGTTGGGCGAGGGAGATAATTTCTGATGAGGATATATGACCCAATTCAACTTGTAGGGTATCAAAAAAGTGATGATTGGCGATCGCATATCCCAACTTTTGCAAACCCGTAGCCAACATCATAGTTAACTCGTGGATATTCTCAGCAATCTGTTTTAAGCCTTGTGGTCCATGATACACCCCATACATACTAGCAATGACAGCTAACAGAACCTGGGCGGTACAGATATTACTGGTAGCCTTATCGCGGCGAATATGTTGTTCTCTGGTTTGGAGGGCGAGTCGGAGGGCGGGTTGACCCTGGCTATCAATGGAAACCCCGACCATACGACCAGGACAGGAGCGTTTAAAGGCTTCCCTGGTGGCAAAATAAGCCGCGTGGGGTCCCCCATAACCTAGGGGAACACCGAGGCGCTGGGTGCTTCCTACGGCGATATCAGCGCCTAATTCTCCTGGGGGTGTCAGTAGGGTAAGGCTGAGGATATCTGCAGCCATGGTAATAATGGCTTTATGGTTATGGGCGGTTTGGATAAATTCCCGATAGTCGTAAATTGCGCCATTAGTGGCGGGGTATTGCAATAAAGCCCCAAAAATTGGATCGCTAAAGTCGAAGGTGCGGAAATCTCCAATAATGATTTCAATACCTAGGGGTTTAGCCCTAGTTTGTAGGACCTCTATGGTTTGAGGGTGACAGTCTTGGGAGACAAAAAAGTGATGGGCTTTGGCTTTGCTAATTCCATAACTCATGGTCATGGCTTCGGCGGCGGCGGTCCCTTCATCAAGAAGGGAGGCGTTAGCGATTTCTAGCCCGGTTAGGTCGATAACGAGTGTTTGAAAGTTTAGTAGGGCTTCCAAGCGTCCCTGGGCGATTTCGGCTTGGTAGGGAGTATATGCGGTGTACCATCCCGGATTTTCTAGGATGTTCCGTTGGATAACGGGGGGGGTGATACAGTCGGAGTAACCCATACCGATAAAGGAACGGTAAATTTGATTTTTACTGGCAATTTCGCGGAGTTTGGCTAAAGCCTGATGTTCGGTAAGGGGGGCGGGTAGGTTCAGGGGGCGGTTTAAACGAATGCCTTGGGGAATGGTATTATCAATCAGGCTTTCTATACTGTTGTATCCGATCGCTGACAGCATTTGTTGAATTTCAGCGTCATTGGGGCCGATATGTCGGTTGAGGAATTGATCGGCGGGGGTTCTATTGATGTGACCATCACGGGGATGGCTGAGATTCGATGTACTATGGTTTGGGGATTTTGTGGGACCGGGTAAATTGATATCCAGCATGAAACTCCGACTGATTCAACAAAGATCATTTAAAACAGAATCATCAAATTGTAGTCCCTAAATCCCTGAATGGGTACAATGGCGGCTTGATGGGAAGTGTACAACAGATGATCGCTGGTGTTCCCTATGATAAAGTGACAATCTCTATGGAAACTAAGGTTTATCCGGTTATTTGGCACGAGGATCGAGTTTTACTCATTGACCAAACTCGCCTCAGTCATGAGTATGCGATCGTGGAAATTAAGCGCTATGAAGATATGGCTAGGGCGATCGCTACTATGATTGTCCGAGGGGCTCCGGCTATTGGTATTGCGGCCGCTTATGGTATGTATTTGGGGGCGCGGGATATTCAAAAAAGCGATCGCGATGGGTTTTTGGCGGAACTTAAAGGGGTGGCTGAGATTTTGGGGAATACTCGCCCCACGGCGGTAAATTTGTTTTGGGCTATTGAAAGAATGCTGAAAACCGCTAGGGAAACTTCGGTTTCTGTGTCGGAAATTCCCCAGGTGCTATTGGCTGCGGCTCAACAAATTCAAGCTGAGGACTTGAATACTTGTCAGGCGATCGGAGATCACGGACTGGCGGTTTTACCGAAAACTCCCGAACAGCTTAATATTTTGACTCACTGTAACACGGGATCTTTGGCTACGGCGGGTTATGGTACGGCTTTGGGGGTCATTCGATCCTGTAAGGCGGCGCAACGCTTGGGGCGGGTCTATGCTGATGAAACTCGCCCCCGTCTACAGGGAGCCAAATTAACTACTTGGGAATGTGTACAGGATCAGATCCCGGTGACTTTGATTGCGGATAATATGGCGGCTCACTGTATGAAGTTGGGGTTAATTCATGCGGCGATCGTTGGTGCCGATCGCATTGCGGCTAATGGAGATACCGCTAATAAAATTGGCACTTATAATGTGGCTTTGGTGGCTCGCGCCCACAATATCCCCTTTTTTGTAGCTGCTCCCCTGTCTACGGTAGACTTTCGATTACAGAGCGGGGAAGGTATCCCTATTGAGGAAAGAGACCCGAAAGAAGTTTATCAAATTGGCTCGACTGCTATTTGTCCCCCAGGTGTGGAGTTTTATAATCCGGCTTTTGATGTGACTCCGGCTGAGTTAATTACGGCAATTATTACTGAACATGGGGCTGTAGCACCTGGGGATCTCAAAAATCTTATGGTTCATCAATGCTGAATGTCTAACCAGAACAGGATTTCAGCAGCCAACCAATTACTACCCCTAGTCCCCCAAAACGGACGGCTTGCCAAAAGGGTTCTTTGAGGCTACCCCAGGTAAACAGGCTGCTTTCTAAGTTTAATTCTACGGCTTCTAGTTCCTGGGTAAGCTGTTTTAATTCTTGCTTGAGTTGTTGGGATTTGACCTGCTGGAGTTGGGGGATCACTTGGTCAATACGGTTTTTCAGCTCGGCTTGACGTTGGCGATCGCGCTGAATTTGAGCTATCCTCTCTTGTATGGTGGCGATCGCTTTCGAGGCAGATTCGAGGGCTTCTTCGATTTCCTCTTGGTCCCGATTCAGTTGAGAATCATTGGGGGTTGGTTGGGATGAGGTATTTCTTGGCATAATGATTAGAAAATGCTCCCAACTTCAAATATAGAATCACCATGACTCATTCTAGTTCAACCAAAATTGATAATGCCGAGACTTTGCAACTAGCCCAGAAACTGGCTGAACATCTGGCTATTTCTGAACGGGACTGGCATCGTCTCAAATCTAATCGTAATGCTCGGGTCGGGAACAGGTGGCCGCGGCTTTGATTTTTTTGCTCAAGGATGAACCATCTGAGGCTATCCCTAGATTACAACAGGCGATCGGTTGGTTAGATCGGTCTATCTCTGCACCTCCATGTCCTACTCATGGCTCTAAATGATCCCCCAAATGGGTTGTTTCATCAAATATCCCACAGATAGCCCTACCAGCCTCGACTAGACTGTGAGAGAACCGGGATTTCTTTACTTAGGATTAGTTCGGTTCCATCTGGGTTCCACTCCACGCGATCGAATATTTGCTCAAGAATATACAATCCTCGTCCGCATTCATGTTCATCATGGGGTAGTTCTGGGTCATCCCAGCAGTTATCATTAGTTTCCACTGCTGACAAGCTACAGCCACAGGATGGGGTTTTAAATCCCCCTCCTTGGTCTGAGATCAACCACCAGAACTGATTATTGATGATCGCAAAACGAACGACAACCGTTTTACTGGGATCTAGCTTATTGCCGTGTTTGGCAGCATTGACTAGGGCTTCTTGTAGTCCTAGTCTGATTTCATCTTGGCACTCCGAGGGGATTTCGGCGAGAAGTAAATCCAAAATCGATCCCAGATAGAGTGTAGAAGCAAAGCTAATTGTGACCCAGTTACGTTTAACCGGACGTGATGATATGGCAATCACTTAGAAAACTCCCAGGCTTTCAGGTGAACTATTTTCACCAACTGCATAGTTGTGAATACTCCACTTATGTTGAATCAAGCTGTTGTTTAAGTTTAAGTACCCGTCCCTAAATTAATATTAGCAAAAAAATCCGCCAAATGTACATTTCCTCAAAAATAATCTGCAATTGTCTTTAAATCTAATGATAGTAACAAGGACTCATTGCCGGGTTTGGCCAATGTGGTGCTTTTGACCCCACCCCCGAATATGTTTTGCATTAGGGTATTGTCTATTCCTTAGTTATCATTATTAATTATCTTCGGAGATCACCCTTTTCATAAATCAGTGATTGGGGAGCAACATTCCCACTGCTGGCAGCCCCTGAGAATTGATATCCTACATAGAACTGATCCGCCATAATCTACTGTATCATCAGATACTAAATTGCCGATTTTAGCGATCGCCTCACTGCATAAATCTAGTATTTTGTCAACCCCATGCACGGAATAACTAGGATTTTCAAGACGGGCAAAGATTATACCATAGTTAATGACAAGTTAATCATAATTTTGTCCCCCCCCCACATTTATGATATAACTTCCCGTTAATTTATTGACACCAATTAGTAGGGGAACAATTCAATAGCCAACTGTCAATTAAAGAGGCTAAGTTGTATATAGGAATCGTGAGACCCAACGTGATTATAACCATCTTCAATATATTTAAGAAGAGAACCTGCCACATATTCAGCTAATTTGACGGGAACCGCATTGCCAATCATCTGTTCCAAGTCAGATTTACTCCCCTCAAATTTGAAAGACTTAGGAAAGGTTTGGATATAACTTCTTTCCATAGTAGTTAGTGGTCGTAGAGAGGGATTGAGGTCACAGGCATCGCCTTGATGTTTTTGATAAGTTTTAGGGATAGGTCGATTTACACCTCGCACTGTGGGACTAGGTTCATAGATACTAAAAATTCCTCGCCTTTGATAACTTCTTGGGTGACGATAAAAATACTCAATTCCCAAACTCAAACCTAGATAATCAAAAACTGTCATCGGCTTAGAGGCATAATTTTTGAACAAATAAGGTTCTAAAAAATTGTCTTTTCCTTCTAGTTCACCGATGAGAAAATATCGTTTTCTGGCTTGTGGAACCCCACAATAACTAGCATCCAAAACTGAGCCAGTCAAACCATAGCCACTGTTTTTTAAGATTTGCCAAGTCACTTTAAGAGTTTGACTCTTGGTGATTCTGGAAACATTTTCCATCATAAAAAAGCGAGGCTTAATAGAAGCAATAATGCGAGCAAAATTGATAGTTAAGTTAGCACGTCCTAAACTTTCATCCCTTTTACCCGCGCTGGAAAAATCTTGGCATGGGGGACCACCAATAATGACTTCTGGTTTACACTCTCGCAGAGTATGTATCACGCTTTCTTCAGATAAATCAACTTGAAAAATGGGATGTCTGAAGTTACGTTGATAAACTTTAATGGCTGGCTGCCATATCTCGAATGCGGCTTTAATATCAAATCCAGCATTTTCAAATCCCAAAGATAATCCACCACATCCAGCAAACAAATCTATAGTTCTCATAGTTCACAAATTTATAGTCAAAATAAATCTGGTGAGTTGTATATTATAGCATCAAACCTTCTTTCGGGACTCAGTAAATTTTGACCATCTCCTAAAATAATATTTTTGATTTCCTGCTTAGGGATTCTTGGTTGTCGCCAAGACTCTGAGTTCATATATTCGTGAGTTATTTTTCCATTGACTGCAAATGCTTTATCATTTTTGGTGTTGTATGAGCAGGAATCAATAATGCTTACATAGTCAAATAATCCGCGATCGCCAAAATCACTTAACATTTTAAATAGCCAAATTACTGTTCGTGTATATCTGGAAATTTTGATGATTTGACCAAAGTTTTCTATTTCTTGTTTAGCCAAATTGATAAATAATCGACTCAAGGAAATATCACTCCAAATAAATACATCTAAACAGTTAGTAGACAATTGGGGAGACTTTCCCTGAGTTTTCCAAATTGGCTGCATTAAAAATGGTTTTTGAACTGAAACAATGTGGCTCATTAAGTTATCGATCGCTTCTATCATAGTTGAGACATAAGGAATTACTGATAGGGGTTCTGTCCAATCTAAATCCTGTGGAAATGTTAATTGTAGTAATTCCGCCATATTAGTTCCTTGTTGCCGAAGATTAGAGGCTATGCTACAGGCTAAATAAACAATAGTATCGGGTCGTACTACAATTTCACATCCGTACTGATTTTCAGGTAGTTCGCAAGTTGTATTATCTGGTAATGCGGTCAGTTTAATTTCCATAGCACGCAAACAAAGTCCGTTAGTTTGCGTAACTAAATCAACTCTGGGAAGGGTACCAATTAAATATTGTTGATAGGGTGTAAATTGTGATTCAAAAGCATAAAATGCTAGATCCGATTGAGGATTAATACCAAAAACATCTTCGGTGGCAATAGTTGTATGCTCAATCTCTAAGTTAGAATTTACTTTAATATAGATATTTTCAAGATTGATCTCATGCAAATAGCAACATAAAGCTGTCGGAAAAGATGAATTAAAACAATTTTTACCCCAGGATTTTTTTTGTAAGAAATCGCGATTAGAATATCTTATCCCAAATAAGCTAGGCTGCTTTTTAACCATTTTTATTATGATTGAATCGTTTATCCAAAATATAACCAAAATCGACCAGCTACCGAAACCATGATTAATCAATCATCAGTCCTAGTTATTGACACCAATTAGTAGGGGAACAATTCAATAGCCAACTGTCAATTAAAGAGGCAGATTGAATCGAGCGAGCAAACTGATATTCAGCATAGCGGCGTAGTATTTTTTCCACGGTTATCCAAGCTGATGGTTGATAGGTATTCCAGAGATTAGTTAATTCTGATTGGGCTAAATGTTGAAGAATTGCCAAGGGTTCTGCTGCTAGACGCGCATCAATTTTGATGGAGATTTCCTCAGTTAGATAACGCCCACCTGCTTCGGAAACTGAGGATGATTGATGGTCATTATGTTGGCTGGTAATGCGGGATAATTCGGCTAAATTAATGATACCCCCAGCCGCTAAACTGAACCCTACCAACCAATTAGGGTCGCTAAAATTAGGGTTTAAAGGATGTTGAGTTAGACAACATAACTGGACTTGGGGAGCAATTCCCGCCCAAGCTAAGAGGTGAAAAATTCCATGAGTTAAACGGGCGACTATACCGATCGCATTTTCCTCTGTAGAGGTATTAGGAAGTCCTTCTAGGCGGTCTAAATGTTCTGACAATAGCAAAAAGAGTTCCGGTTGAGGTTGTTCACTCAAGGCTTGACTAAGAACCAATTCAGCCAAATATTGACCAGCGGCTAATTTACCCAAATTTTTAGCGAGTCCACTATGGGAGTTGATAATTTCCGCCTGAGTAATTTTATCAAGCGATCGCCCTTTGGCAATTAACCACTGATTAACCACAAATAAACCCGTAGTCCCCCCCAGACGCGATCGCGATTTTCTCGCCCCCGGTGCTACCACTCGCATCAGACCAAATTCTGGTGTTAAAATAGTTAATAGGCGATCGGACTCTCCCAGAGGTATCGCCTTTAAAATAATCCCAGTAGCTTTATAAGTACGACTCATTAATCCTGATTTTCTTGGTTGAGTTGATGGCGCGGGTTGCGGATAATATGTACCCCTCCAGAAGTACCTAAACGGGTCGCCCCCGCCTCCCAAAGTGCGATCGCCTGATCATAAGTGCGAATACCTCCAGAAGCCTTAATTCCCACCTGAGACCGCGCTACTTGCTTGAGTAACCTAACATCCTCGACCGTCGCACCTCCATAATATCCCGTGCTAGTTTTGAGATAAGTAACCCCCGCATCAATAGCCAATTCCGCGGCCAGACGTTTTTCTGCGTCTGTCAAAACGGCTGTTTCCAAAATGGCTTTAACCACCACTCCGGTTTCCTCGCAAATTTCGGCTAATTCCCGGTTCAACTCATTAGTTTTTCCCGACTTTAACCAACTTAAATTAATCACCACATCCAACTCAGTCGCCCCATTTTCGACCGCTTCTAAGGCTTCATACAGTTTCACGGCGGAAGTATTCGCACCACAGGGAAACCCAATTACCGTACAAACTTTAGGGCTTTTATTTTGCAGGAGTTCCCGCGCCAGTTTGACAAAACCAGGGAAGATACAAACGGAAGCGAAATTATATCGATCCGCTTCTTCACAACACTTTTGGATTTGTTCATCAGAAGCCATCTGATTTAATAAAGTATGGTCAATTAGGGGCGCAATATCAAGATCATCGTAGGATTCTCTCATCATAGGATGCTATGGTTAAGGATAATAGATTTGACAGAATTTTAAGTTAATCATAGGGAGCAAATTTGCTCCCTATAACTAATCAATTCAAGCTGTAACTTCTGATAAAAGTTCAGCGGGCGGCAATTCCGCCGACTCCACTTTTTTAAAAGTCTCTAGTTGTTGAGTAATTTCAGCAGTTACGATGTCGCGATATTCGAGGAAATGTTCATTGTGGGCGCAGACCGTTAAATAATGTTCCCAAACCGCCGGGTTATGGCGAATAATACCAAATAAATGATGCCAGAATTTCCACCGAGTCGATCGCTTAATTCCTTGTCGCCAAATAATAATTGCCAAAGCCCGTAAATCCACCAATTCAGGAGTTTTAAAAGGGGTTTTACTGCGAGGTGCGCCTAATTTCAGGAAACAGTTATAGGTTCTGTCCAAATAGCGATCGGGTTCATAGAGAGTCCGAAAAGCCTGGATATATTCGGCGGCAATTTCTTCAACCGGACGAGTCGGAATAAAGTTCATTAACATAGTTTGGTTAGTAGCGTGTTGGCTAATATTTTCCCGATCCGCTAGTAAGCGTCCTTCTTTCTCCAACCGATGCCATAATCCGGTATTGGGGAGGGCTTGCAACATCCCCAACATGGCAGTAGGAATACCAGCCTGATCTACAAACTCAATCACCCGGGAAGCCGCCCCAGATTTTTCGCCATCAAAACCGATAATAAATCCCGCCATTGGTCGCAAGCCAGCCCGGATAATTTTATCGACAGATTCGCTTAAAGAACTACGGGTATTTTGGAATTTTTTAGTTAAAGCCAAACTAGCTTCGTCCGGGGTTTCAATACCCAAAAATACCGCATCAAAATTACAGTCAACCATCATATCCATGAGTTCTTCATCGGCGGCTAAATCCACTGATGCCTCTGTATTAAATCGGAAAGGATATTGATGTTCAATTTGCCAAGTCTTGAGGGCTTTTAGCAATAACTTAACATTGCGCTTATTGCCGATAAAATTATCATCGACCATAAACACTCCCCGCCGCCATCCTAATTCATACAGATAATCTAATTCTTTGAGGAGTTGTTCAGGATTTTTGGTGCGGGGTTTGCGCCCGTAGAGTACAATGATATCGCAAAATTCGCATTGGAAGGGGCAGCCACGGGAAAACTGTACGGACATAGAGTCATAAGCATCCAATTCCAGCAGATCATAACGGGGAACTGGAGTAGTGCTAACATCAGCTTTTTCTGGCGATCGGAAAGTGCCGCTGGTTTCTCCCCGGTTAATGGCTTCGACAAATTGGGGTAAGGTGATTTCGCCTTCGTCCAGGATTAAATAATCTGCTTCGGCTGCAACTTCACCAGGGACTGAGGTGGCATAAGGTCCACCAACAGCGACGGGTTTACCTCGGCGTTTGGCTTCCTGAATTTGTGCCAGCAGATCGACTTTTTGGACGATCATGGCGGTGAGAATGACTAGATCCGCCCATTCCCATTCGGCTTCGGTGACGGGTCGGATATTGCGATCGACTAACTTAAATTCCCATTCTTGGGGTAAAATCGCCGCTACGGTGATCAGCCCTAGGGGAGGTAACAGGACTTTGCGATCGACCAGTTCCAGAATTTTGTCGTAGGACCAGAAAGTTCTAGGAAACACTGGATAAATTAGTAAAACTCGCATTTAATCAATACCTCATTGTTTAATATGGCGATCGCTTTTGGGCGCGGAACTATAGAATCGTGCAGCATGGAACCTGGGGGAATAGGTTTCCATTAATTAGGTTTCCGCAGGATAGATTCCGCGATATCATAACAAAGGCACACAAAATTTAACATTTTTGCTAAAGTTAAGTTACAGGATATCGCAAATATGCCAGTTCAAGTTGGAGACCTCGCCCCCGATTTTACTTTAACCTCCCAGACCGGGGAATCGGTTAGCCTCAAAGACTTTCGGGGTAACAAAGCAGTAGTGCTTTATTTTTACCCTAAAGATGATACCCCAGGATGCACGGCCGAAGCCTGTGCCTTTCGGGACAGTTACACGATTTTTCAGGAAACTGGGGCGGAAGTTATCGGAGTCAGTGCGGACTCCCCCGATGAACATCAGAAATTTGTCGGTAAGTATAATTTGCCTTTTACTCTGTTAAGTGATAAGGGAAATCAGGTGCGGAAATTATACGGAGTTCCAGCCACCTTATGGATACTTCCCGGTCGGGTGACTTATGTAATCGATAATCAAGGGGTAGTCCGTCACATTTTTGATTCCATGTTGGATTTTAAAGGTCATGTGGATGAAGCCTTAAAAACTTTGCGTTCTATGTCTGCTGTCTAGGTGGACTTTGGGCCAAATTCTAGCGGGCTATAATGCCCGCCCTGGTATGATTAGTATTTATTAAAATCTTTATCCTCCGCTTTCTCAGAATTACATTTAACCATTATATATAGATAGTCATGAAATGAAAATTAATAGCTCTGCTTTTATTCCCATGCAATTGACAGCAAAATATCTTGATTTTTCTAGGCATCAAAGACCGTTAAAAACGTTACTATTAAATGGGGAAAAAGTGGGAGTTATCCTAATTGAGATGACGATCGCTATCATGGCAGGATGGCTTTTGGCTTCCTTAAATATGCCAGTAGGATGGCTGATAGGTCCGATGATTGTCGGGATTTTATTGGCTCTAATTTGGCAGAAGTCTACACCTTTACCCAAGTCTTTTAACCTGGTCGGACAGGCGATCGTTGCTTTAACTACTGCTACTCGATTTTCCCCCGAAACTTTGATACTCGGTAAAACCTACGCTTTACCCCTATTAGGTTGTATTGTAGTAACAGGTGCCATGAGTGTCTGTAATGGCTATCTATTATGGCGGTGGGCGAAAATCGATCGCACTACCGGATTTTTAGGTTGCATTCCCGGTGCTGGTCCTAGTTTAGTAGCTATCAGTGAACAAATGGGTGCTGATGCGATCGCCGTCGCCGTCCTCCAATATATCCGCATTCTCCTAGTCGCTTTAATTATCCCCACCCTAGCTAGTTTCTGGTTTGCTTCCCCTGGACTTCCAGAAATGCCATTAGTCTTATCTTCCCCTACTTCCCTATCTAGTCCCCCCCACGCCCCAGCTTTCCTTAACTGGCTAATTATCAGCGTCTGCGGCGGTTTGGGAGTGTGGCTAGGACCTTTGCTGCGGCTTCCTTCTTCCCTATTTCTCGGCCCTTTTTTGGCGGGATTAATTGGCTTTTGGAGTTTACCTTATACCTTTGAAATGCCACCCCTCGGCTTTACTGTCGGGTTGGTATTCGTCGGACTCGGTACCGGTCTTAAATTTGATGGGAACACCGCCAAAAAGTTAATCAAAGCCGTATTAATTGAGGTAATCTTAGTCATAGTTTTAATTTTCAGCTGTTTAGGGGTTGGATATATATTCCATCTAATTACTAAAGTTGACACCATGACCGCTATTTTAGGCTCAACCCCCGGCGGAATTACCGCTATGATCGCCACAGTCCTACAACTAGGGGGAGATTCCGGTTTGGTCATGGCTATGCAGATGACCAGAATGCTATTAATTCTGCTAATTGTACCCTGGATTTTACAGCAGATGATGATTGACAAAAAAGAATAACCAACTCTCCACCAGATCTCATGTAGGGGCGGGTTCGCCTATATCCTTCCCTCCTAGGGATAAGATAAATCAACCCGCCCTCTGAGGGTTCGCCTATATCCTCCCCTTCTAGGGATAAGATAAATAAACCCGCCCTCTGAGGGTTCGCCTATATCCTCCCCTCCTAGGGATAAGATAAATCAACCCGCCCTCTGAGGGTTCGCCTATATCCTCCCCTCCTAGGAATAAGATAAATCAACCCGCCCTCTGAGGGTTCGCCTATATCCTCCCCTCCTAGGGATAAGATAAATCAACCCGCCCTCTGAGGGTTCGCCTATATCCTCCCCTCCTAGGGAAAGATAAATAAACCCGCCCTCTGAGGGTTCGCCTAGGAAATGTAACTGGTAGCGGAATCAACTTCTGTGGTTGAGGGTTCCGTGGGTGTTTCCGTGGGTGTTTCTGTGGGGGAGTCTGTGGGTGTTTCCGTGGGGGAGTCTTGGTAGACTAACCGCCAAACTAAATAACCACCTGCGATCGCCAAAATCAATAAAGCCAGAATCAATACAGCCTGTTTCAATCGCTGGAGACGAGTAGCCCTCTTGTCAACAGAAGTCACAGCTTCTTCTTCCATCAAGGCGCGTGATGCTGCTGTAAATTCCGACTCTAAGGGTGGCGACTCTTGAGTGGTCGCAGTGGGTTCGACCAGAACCAATTTTTGAGGAGAAACCCCAAAATAAGTTAGAACCACCGAAACATTATCCCGACCATTTTGGGTATTAGCCACCTCAATCAAATCCCGAACCGCTGATTCTAAGGATTTTTCGCCCCGTAAAACCAAAGGCGCATAGTCCGCCCAAGTTTTCTCAACCCATTGGTTGTCACTGAGTCCATCAGAACACAACAAAAGTAGACCATCAGACTCAATGATAAACCGTTGAACTGCCGGGCGCAAAAATTCCGCCTCTCGGGTTCCCAAGGCTTGAGTTAAAGCGCGGCCATCCCGGCGTTGTTTAGCATCCCAGTATACAGCACGACCCAGACGCACTTCCCGGATGGTAACATCATCATCAATGGTCAACTGTTGACAAGACTCCGGCGTTATCCAATAGGCGCGACTATCACCGACATTAACAATATAAAGTTCATGGGCATTGTTAAAATCGAAACCAGAGCCACGTCTAGCGTGTTGTGGGAGTTGTAGTGCCATAACTAGGGTAGTTCCCATGCGCTGCTTAGATGAGCGTTCCTGCTCATCATTTTGGGCGGCAATGACATTATTAACAACTCTGGTAATTTCCTGAAGTTGATGGGCGATCATCAGGGGGGAAAGTAGGGTTTCCTGTTGCTCAACTTCCATGATGAAACTGTGAATCAAGGGCTTAATCGATTGGACAGCCAACTGACTAGCAATTTCGCCACCTTCATGACCCGCCACCCCATCACAAACTAAACTTATGTAGGGGATGAGTCTGTCATTGGGGTAAATATCGGTTTGCTTGAGATCGGTAGCTGTGGGGTAGCAACAATCTTCATTATGCGATCGCATCATACCCACATCTGTTTGACCTGCTACTGCTATATGTAAGGGCAACTCAGATGCTTGTTCTAGTAAGATCTGGTTAAGTTGAGTGGCGATCGCTTCTATGGCATCCTCTGGGCTATGGCGTAGGACTTGCACAATATCCTGTAAAGGCTGGCGGATTCTCTGATGGGCAGTTTCAATCAAAACTGACCAAGACTCAGCCAGATCTCGTAGGGTTGGTTGTATCTTACCCTGCTGATGTAACTCCCGCAATCGTACCCGCCACCCAGTTACTCGCAGGTTATGCTTAATTAGTAAACTATAGGTAGCTCCCTGCTCACACAGAGGAATCCACAATTGTAGAATCTGCCATAGCCAGTAAACTTGACGGACTGCTGTGGCTTCCGGCCATGCTTCTACCAACGAGGGGTATAAATTGCCGCGATCATCAACCGGGATATTATCCAGAAGCACAATCTCAACCATATCCTCAGCAGCAGTCAAGTTGTAAACCCCATAGACGCTGGGAATATGGAGGTGGTAAGGATACAGATACAAATAGGATGCGATCGCATCAGATAAGCGATCGGGAAGCACCGGAGGGACTCCTGGCTTAGTATCCAACCAAATTTGGGGCGCCGTCACATAGTAGCGGTTTCCAACTATTTGTCCCGATTGCATGGACTGAGCCGCAGAACCCACCGCCCACAAATAGCGATAGGTTAACGGTGTCTCACAGGTAGCACAGATTTGCTCTCCCAAGACATTGCTAGGTTTGGGACAGACCGGGTTCGTGCAGTAGATCGGGGGTGGTGATGAACTGCTGATTTGCAATAGTTTATGTAAAGACACTCTGAAGATATGTTGCCGATAGGACTCAACCAGGAAAATCAAATATAAAATAATTGTAGCTCCTGTTGATCATAGCAATCCATTAATCATCAAATTTGCGCTATCAACTCTAGCGCCCTAAATTACCGGGAGGCTTGTTAAATCGATGTTTGCCAATCCTACACTCGTTTGGTTGCTGGCCGGGGCCGTGTTATGTTTGATGGAGTTATTTCTTCCTACGGCCTTTGTCGAGTTTATGATGGGCGTGAGTGCCTTGGTAGTGGCTGCGATCTCTTTGATCTTGCCTAATGTTCCCATACAAATAGCTCTCTGGATGATATTATCCGTGGCATCTATAATGGTAATGCGCCGTTTATTGCCACACCGTCGGGTTGCTATCCTGGAAGAAGCAACGGAGGCTGAAACTTTGACGGAAATTTTGCCGGGACAAACCGGACGGGTAATTTATGATGGGATTTCTTGGCGGGCACGTTCGGAGGGAGAATATGCGATCGCTCCTGGACAAAAGCGTCCTGGTTGTCAATCGAGAAGGAAATACCTTAATTGTCGTTCCTGAAAAGTTAATCAATTCCTAACTACTTGATTGGTCAGAAGTCTATCCTGGTCAAGCTGTAGAAATATGCTCATCCGAATTTAACACTAGAGGAAAATCAACCATGGAACAGCTATTTTTGATCATTATTTTACTCTTCGGTGGCTCGACACTGGCAGGTTCTGTCAAAATTATTAATCAGGGCGATAAAGCCTTAGTCGAAACCCTCGGTAAGTATAATGGCCGTACCTTAGATCCGGGTTTAAACTTTCTTGTCCCTTTCTTGGATCGGGTGGCTTATCGGGAAACTGTCCGGGAACAAGTCCTTGATATTCCTCCCCAAAAATGTATTACCCGCGATAATGTTTCCATTAGCGTTGATGCTGTCGTTTATTGGCGGATTATGGATTTGGAAAAAGCCTGCTATAAGGTGAATAACCTACAGGCTGCTATGGAAAATATGGTGCGAACCCAGATCCGTTCCGAAATGGGAAAACTAGAACTTGATCAAACTTTCACCGCGCGCACAGAAGTTAATGAAATGCTATTGCGGGAATTGGATATCGCTACTGACCCCTGGGGTGTGAAAGTTACACGGGTGGAATTGCGCGATATTTGCCCTACTAAGGCGGTAATGGATGCTATGGAATTGCAGATGTCTGCGGAACGACAAAAACGGGCTGCTATTCTGGCTTCCGAAGGAGAACGAGAATCTGCTGTTAACTCCGCTAAAGGTCGGGCTGAGGCGCAAGTGTTAGCTGCTGAAGCTCAACAAAAGGCTGTGGTACTCGAGGCTCAAGCACAACGTCAATCTCAGGTTCTCAAAGCCCATGCGACGGCGGAAGCTATCCAAATTCTAACTAAGACTCTCCAAAGTGACCCGGAAGCACGGGAAGCCTTGCAATATCTGTTAGCCCAAAACTATATTGAGATGGGAGCTACTATCGGTAATAGTGATAGCAGCAAGGTCATGTTTATGGACCCGCGATCTATCCCCGCCACTCTCGAAGGTATGAGATCTCTGATTTCTGATACCCCTAGTTCTTAATTCACTCATCCCCATCGACGATTCAGATATGCACACAATGTGGTTTTTGTCAAGACTCCTAAAAATGGCGATCGCCTTAGTCCCCCAAAACTCGTGCATCGTGAATTTTTAATTTTGGTCGTAGAATAATCCTAACCCCGACATAATCGGGGCTTTAGGCTCTTTTTTTGCGCCTAGACACAAGAAGCCCTTGGTAACGATTTATCCGATGATACCATAACCCCTATAATCTCGTCAACTATTTGCGAGATATTTTCAATTAAATTGTATTAATTCTTAACAATATTTTGAAATTTAAATCCATTGAGTCGTAAAAATTAGCAAAAATTATATTTGGGGGTATTTGAGGACAAGGGATAATGGATAATTGATAATGGATAATTGATAAACGATTTTAGTAAATAGATGAATTCTGAATCTTGTATTTTTCTCGCGGGTGCGAGTCGGGGTGTAGGTCGGGAAATTGCCAATTGTCTGAGGGGAGGACAAGTAAAGGTTAGGGCATTATTACGATCGCCATCCAGCGGACCAGAACTCGAAAGAATGGGGATTGAAATTGTCATGGGAGATGCTCTCGATCTGGCGGCCGTTGAACAGGCTGTGACAGACGGGCCGGCTATTTCTGCCATGATTAGCACCATTGGCGGTTTACCGAAAGACGGTCAAAGGGCTGATTATTTGGGGAATCGTAACCTGATTGATGCAGCCGTGAAAGCTAATGTAGGAAAATTTATCCTAATTTCCTCCATTGGTAGCGGTCAAAGTGCTGTAGCTCTCCCTCCCCAGGCTATGGAAACCCTGAAATCAGTCTTGATAGAAAAGGAAAAAGCCGAGGAACATCTGATTAATAGTGGCCTCACCTATACTATTATCCGTCCGGGAGGGTTAAAGTCCGAACCAGCGACGGGAAATGGTGTGCTAACCGAGGATTACCGAGTGGCGGGAACTATCCACCGCGCTGATGTGGCGGCTTTGGCTTGCGCCTGCTTGCACTCGGATCAGGCTAATAATAAAATTCTCTCAGCTATCGATCGCCAAATGGCCTATGGTCAAACAGATTTTGAGGTTTTGGATATATAATCATCCCTGAAAATCAACAAATCTTTACTTCTTGGAGGGTTGGGAACTGCATATTAGGATCGCGATTATTTAAAGGTAGACGAATCCAAAATGTAGTTCCTACTCCGGCGGTTGATTCAAAGCTAATCGCGCCGCCATGAGCTTCGACAATGGATTTGGCGATCGCTGTTCCTAAACCTGTTCCTCCCTGTTTTCCATAGGTGACAAAGGCATCAAATAGGTGTTCTTGAATAGCTTTGGGGATACCCGGTCCGTTATCTTTAACCATAATCACCCCCCAATTACCTTGAGTCGTAGCAGTGATGATAATCTTTCCCTGTGAATTAGGAAAGGCCTCCACTGCATTGCTGACCAAGTTCTGTAGGACTCGTATAATCTTGTTAAGGTCAGCTAGGACGTAGATTCCGTCAGGAATATCAATGACCAATTCTACATCAGAGGAGTGTAAATAGACTCGGTTTAACTTTTCAAACTGCTGTATAATCTCCCCTATAGCCACTGGCTTTAATACCAGGCTGGTGCTTCCCCGACTAAATTCTAGGACTTCTTCAGCCATTCCTAACATCCGTTGAATTTGCATGGAAATTAGATCGCACCATTCCTCGGTTTCTTCGTCCGGGTGTAGTTCCCGAATCATGGAACTAGAAAGCTGAATACCTGTGAAGGGGCTGCGAAAATCGTGTACAATGGTGTTGACCATTTCCCCCAATAGTTCCATTTTCTGCTTGTGAACCATTTGGTTGACATACTCGTTGGTGGTGTTTCGCAGTTGTTGGGTAATATAGCCGAATAGCTTGAGGACTACTTGACCCTTTGCGTCTTGGAGAATGGTCATCAGGTTATCGCGTGAGATTTTAGCTAGGGTAGCTCCCCCTAGTGTAGCGATCGCTCTCGCACTGCGTGGCTGTCCGTCTAACACCCCAAATTCACCAAAAAAGCTATCGGGTCTAGCTACTGTTACCACCTGATAGCGATCGCCTCCTGTGGACTTACTAAACTCTACTTCCCCCGTTAGCACTAAATATAAGTAGTCGGGAACTTCGCCTTCTTCAAAAATTAGGCTTCCTTCTGGGTAGTATTCGACAATAGCCAACTGACAAAGTTTATCCGCCTGTTCTGGCTCAAAATAGCTGATAAACTGATGGGATAGTAAATCCATGAGTGTATACCTGCTCTGCCATTGATATAATAATATGGTTATCCATTTTGATCTACTCAAACAATTTATGCACTTTTCGTCAATCCTGTTTCAGTTGTCACCTATCTCGGTTAGGCTTTTCTCTGATTAATTATGACATGGGTAGCAGGTGATCAAGTCTTAATTACTATTAATATTTGTGACTTTTGGTGACTCCAGTTCCCTCATTTCATTGTAAATATTCTGGGATTTTTGGCTGATAATCTTGCGGGTATGTTCCGACAATTCTTGTGCCGACGAGTTGATTTGACCACGCCGAAAGAAATTTTGATATCCGCCATTTTCAGCAAATCCTAGAGTTTGGCTATCTCCCCGCTGACTGAGAGTTTTAACTTGTGGGAATTGTTGATTGGTGACGGCAATTTTAGCCTGAGATTCTGTGATATCTAAATCCAGAAAATTGCAGGCATTTTTGAGAGATTCAACCGGGTTATTATTTAGGGATTCATAGCTAATAAATAAAAGGCGATCGTTGTCAGTTTTTGCCGCTTCTAAATAACTGTTAATATGACCACACCATTGATTAATTAAATTCAGACAAAACCCATCTATACCCGAGTTATTTTCGTGAAACTTAGGCGACCTTAGTTGATAGTGATAGTAGGAACAAAGACAATCAGCAGGATGTCGAAATAGGTAGATAATTCGATAATCTGAAATTAGATCATAAGATTCATGGGTTTTAATAATCCGAAACGGAATTTTAATCCGAGGGTGGCGATACCAGTCTTCAATATCAACCTTATAAACATCTGGGATCACATTACCCCCTGGCTGTGTTGTTTCCCCCCCCAACTGTTGAATTACATCACTAAGTAACAATCGCATCCAAGTATTACCAGAACGTGGATAGGAGGCTAGAAATACATCTGTCGGTCGAAAATACCATTGATTTACTTGGTATTTATATGCTGAGGAAAACATGATATCCGATTAGATAGATTAACCGATGTAACCGATATGGTTTGAGGTTTCAGGTGTGAGGTTTGGGATATTCCCGCCACCAAAAACCCCAGATCCATGGGAATTTTTCCCAACTTATTTATGTCGAATATACTCGTAAATCGACAAATACTGAGTAGCTGGATTTGACCATGAGTAGTCATATTCCATCCCTTGAATTGCCAACTTTTGAAACTCTTTGGGATAGTGATACCACAAGCCGATCGCTCTATCTAAAGCCGATTCTAGCGCCTGACTATCAGTTTGGAAAAACACATAGCCATTGCGTTTTTCCGGTTCATGATAGTTGTCATAGTCCCGGTCAAACACTGTATTTAGTAACCCGCCAACCCCCCGCACCACTGGAACTGTCCCATATTGCAACCCAATCATCTGAGTTAAGCCACAAGGTTCATAATTGCTGGGAACAATAATAATATCAGCCCCGGCATAAATGAGATGGGAAAGTTCTTCATTAAAACCAATTTCGATATGGCAATCAGGGTTATGATTTAGATGATTTTTTTCATGCCAAAACCAGTTATTAATTCCGGTTTCTGTTGCCGAACCTAACAACACAAATTGAGCTTGGCGATAGAGGGCATAATAAATAGCATGGTGGACGAGATGAACGCCTTTTTGTTGGTCTAAACGCCCCACATAAGCAATTAAAGGTTTATCCCCGTGACCCAGCCATAATCGCTCTCGGAGTGCTTTTTTGTTTTTGGCTTTTTCGGTAAAGGTGTCGGCATCATAATGATGGGGAATATAGCGATCGACTTCGGGATTCCATACTTCATAGTCAATGCCATTGAGTACCCCCCCGAATTTATGTTGATGTTCATGAATGGTATGGCCTAAACCATAACCAAAATCGCCATAGTGTGCTTCCCAAGCATGGTGGGGGGAAACTGTGGTGATGAAATTAGAATAGACGATTCCGCCTTTCATCAAATTGAGAGCAAAGGGATTAAAGGGATCTTGAAGGCGATCGTCAGCGAAATAGTAAGATTCCTTATTCAGACCCGTAGCCCACAAAACATTACATCCCGCCTGGCCCTGATGTTTAAAGTTATGAATGGTATAACAAACCCGTTGATATTCCATGCCATGATACTTGTAAATCTCGAACAGTAGCACCGGAACTAGGCCAGTTTGCCAGTCATGACAGTGGATCACATCGGGCCGTTTGTTAGTCAGCAACAGAAACTCTAAGGCTGCCTTACTGAAAAAGGCAAACCGCATATTGTCATCATTGCAACCGTAGTAGCAGCCTCGATTGAAAAATAAGTCATCCGAATGGGGGTCTATGAAAAAGCATAATCTGCCATAAACCCAGCCACAGTATACATCACAGTATATCGCTGCACCATACCAAGGGACAACTAAATCTCGATAGGCTTCGTGTAGTCCCCAAATATGGTCATAACGCATACAATCATATTTGGGTAGAATGATCTCTACTGCATGGCCCCGCAGTTCCAACTCTCGGCTGAGTCCGTAGACTACATCGCCCAAACCTCCCGCCTTGATTACAGGGGCGCACTCAGAGGCAATCTGTACAATGTACATCTTCACTCCTCTCGTAACAAAAGTTTATGTTCTATGTTTCCTATTGAATCAGGAAAAAGCACCGATCGCTCACCAATGTAGTTTATGACTCCTATTTTCTCTGGTTCTAGGAGTATATGGCAATTGAGGGTCTCAAAGAAATTATTTCCAGGATCAACGGCAAAATGGCTATTCTCAATGAACTTTGATAGATTTGGTGCGCTTGCCCAAGACTTGATGTATAGTCTGAGAGTACAATATCCCCGAACTCAAAAAACCAGTTCTGTTCTCAAAGGCATTCCCTTGGGGAATTGTCCTTTTAACCAGGTTGGGTGATAGATTAGAGAACCTGTGTCCCTCCAGATACTGCTGGCAGATTCTGAGGATGATCCTGGGATCGCTTGAGTATCAGGTAGGTGGGGCTAAATGGTCCGGTCTGTTCACAACCTTAGTGAGTTAAACTTCCGTTTAGGAGGAACCATGGCTAAGAATGGTCTGTATGGGTATATAGGGGTTGTAGTTTCCCTTGGGATTTTGATTGGTCAACTTCCCGCAGAAGCGCAACCGCCAACTGTGTTGAGCGCTTCCCATATCATCTCTCGTTACCGAAGTATGGTTGAGGAGTCCGAACAACCTGATCTACATAAACGTATGTTGCTGCTTTCGGCTCAAAATGATTTGAAGTCTATTGTTGAGGATGTCGGAGATACCTGTCAAGCCTTGGCTGCTGGGGGGTTGACTTGGCGACAACGCCAGGCTATTCAGGAAGAGTCTCTTCGTCAAGATATAACTTTGGACGCGCAAATGCGGGAAATTTTACGCGCTGATCAAAGTATTCGCAATAATTTGGTTAAGCAGATGTGTCCACAATACATTCGTTAATCGTCAGTAGCAACCGATAAAAGCTGCGTCAGTTAAACTTGGGGGACTCGTTTCTATTTACCGGGTCTGACGTACCCGAGGGGAGGTGCGTCAGTTTCAATCATCTACTCTGAGGTCGCCAACCAGAGATGCGTCAGTTTTAATTATCTACTCTGAGGTCGCCGACCAGAGATGCGTCAGTTTTAATTATCCACCCTGAGGTCGCTGACCAGAGTCGCGGACCAGAGGTGCGTCAGTTTCAATTATCCGGTTATTATTGCTACTTACCGGGTCTGACGCACCCTACAAGGGAGGTTAGATGTAGCCGACCGAGTGCGTCAGTCTCCAATTATCAGGTTATTATTGCTTATAGGGTCTGACGCAACCGGCGAGTCTTATGATGCAAAAATTGCTGAATTTAAATCAAAAATCAGACTGGATTAATGCCTCGGTATGGAAGGATATAGAACAGGAAATGTTATTGCTATTAAATCCGGTTGATAGCAGTTCAACTTTATTTGATGTGCACTGCTTTCAATTGATGCTGTGCTATCTGTTTCGAGATTATCAATCAGCTTTAGATGCGGCGGAGTTAGTTAGTAATTATATTGATGATAGTTTAAGTGTTTTTAACCGAGGGGAATATTTGTTTTATTATTCCCTAACTTTGGTGGCACAAGCTGAAACTTTGTCGGAGTCAAAGGGGGATGCTATTATCGAGAAAATCCGCCAAAATCAGGTGTTAATGTCATCCTGGGATCATCATATTTATGCGAGTTTTCAACATCGGTATCTTTTGGTAGAGGCTGAGTTAGAACGCCTGTCTAATCAGATATTATCAGCACAGCAAAAGTACGAACAAGCGGTTTCTGAGGCGATTAAAAATGGTGCGATTCAAGAAATAGCGATCGCCTATGAATTGGCGGCAGAATTTTATCGACAACAAAATTTAGAGAGATTTTTTGTGATTTATATAAAGGCGGCTCATGGCACTTATAGCCGCTGGGAAGCTACCGCAAAAGTTAAAGATATTAAGTATCGATATCCTGATATTTTTTCTCCGGCTAACTGGTGGAAAAGTTCAATATCTCAGAGTCGAGAATACCCAAGCAATGCCAAAATTTTTAATCTGGGTCATGTTCTACAGGCTTATCAAACCTTGTCTGGAGAAACTGTTTTAGCCAGTCTGTTGGCTAAAACCATGAAAATTATTATTGAGAATACAGATGCAGAAATAGGTTACTTAATTTTACCATGTGACCATAAATCCAGTCAAGAAATATCTCAAGAATGGATGATTGAAGCTATAGCAGAGATGGATATTGATGAGGTGACTGTTTTGCGGTCAATTCCCCTTAATACACTGTCAGACAAATCTTTTCCTAAGTCAATCATTAACTATGTGGCGCGCACTTATGAATATGTGTTGCTTAATAATGCTTATAATGACCAACATTTTCGGGATGATGAATATATAAAAAATCATCAACCTAAGTCAATTCTGGGGATTCCTTTAATTCGGCAAAAAAGGCTAATTGGCATTTTTTACCTGGAAAATAATATGACAACTGGCAGTTTTGGAGATGAACAAATAGAAATTGTCAGTTTACTCTCGGTTCAGGTAGCAATTTGCTTGGAAAATGCTTTCCTTTATCGCACTCTGCAACAGAAAGTCACTGAACAAAATGCGGAACTTTCCCAGACATCGCAACGGCTAAAAACGGTGCAAAAACGACTAATTGAAGCGGAAAAAATGGCGACTTTAGGGGGGTTGGTAGCGGGGGTGGCTCATGAAATTAACACTCCGGTTGGTACGGGAATTATGGCGGCTTCGTTTTTGGTGAGTGAAACTCAAAAGTTTATGAGTCTTTGTCAATCACAACCGTTAAAGCGATCGGCTTTAAATACCTATCTTGGTATGGTATCGGAAAGCAGTAAACTGATTTTCAGTAACCTCCAGCGTTCAGCAGAATTAGTCCAGAGTTTTCAGCAAGTAGCCGTTGACCAAACATCCCTAGAAAGGCGGACTTTTGCTCTCAAACCCTATTTAGAGGAAATTCTGTTGAACATTCGTCCTAAACTGAAACAGGCCCATCATCGCATTGTAGTTGAGGGAGACGACACCATAGAGGTAGATAGCTATCCTGGTGCGATTTCTCAGGTGATCACCAATTTGGTGATTAATTCTCTGATTCATGCTTACCAACCATTTGAGTCAGGTCAGTTATATTTAAAGATAGCTGAGGTGAGCGATAATCACTTTTTGATTGAATACAGTGATGATGGTTGTGGTATTTCTCCTGAAAACCTGGAGCATATTTTTGACCCTTTTTTTACTACCACCCGTAATCAGGGGGGTAATGGCTTGGGTTTACATATTGTGTATAATTTGGTAACTAAAACTTTGAAAGGTACAATTGATTGCGAGAGTCAGGTGGGAGTAGGATCTAAATTTATCATCAACTGTCCCCGCTATCCTCAAAAATAAATTTATAGGGATTAAGATATGAATAGTCAAAACCATTCGGGTGATGTTACTAAAGATGAAGATATTTTAATGATTATTGAGGATGAGGAAGAAGGCAAGGAGTCTTCTGTTTTATCTGAAAGCGATGGGATGGAGTCCGGTCAACCCTGGAAAATTATGCTGGTCGATGATGATAAAGAAGTGCATCAAGTGACACGAATGGTTTTAAAAAGTTTGACTTTTCAAGATAGACCTTTAACTTTTATTTCGGCTTATTCGGGGGGGGAAGCCAAAGAAGCGATCGCCGCTAATGCTGACACGGCTGTTTTATTGTTAGATGTGGTGATGGAAACTAATAATGCGGGTCTGGATTTGGTTAAATATATCCGCACACAGCTTAATAATTCCTGGGTGAGAATTATCCTCAAAACTGGATATCCGGGGGAAGCGCCGGAAGATTCTGTAATTATTGATTATGATATTAATGATTATAAAACTAAGGTAGAAATGACTCAGCAAAAATTGATTACAACTATTATTGCTGCTTTGCGTTCCTATCGAGATATTATGGAATTAGAGAAGAGTCGTAAAGCCTTAAATAAACTCAATCAGAATTTGCAGTATTTAGTCCAACAACGTACTCAAACATTAACCGAGAAAAATTTGATATTACAACAAGAAATTGATAAAAGTCGCCGATTAGAGGAAGCATTAATTGAGAGTAATCAAAAGTTTAGGGGAATTTTAGATATTGCGGAAGAGGCGATTATTTCTGTGGGAGCAGACCAACGGATCACTTTATTTAATCAGGGAGCAGAAAGAATTTTTGGCTATACTATTGATGAAGTAATCGGACAACATCTGAATATTCTGTTACCCAAAAATATCCACAAAATACATGAAAAACATATCCAAAATTTTGGCAAACAGGAAATGGTCAGTTCTCCTATGCAGGGAAAGGGAAGGCGAGAGATTGCCGGATTGCGTAAAAATGGGGAAGTTTTTCCGGCTGAGGCTTCTATATCTAGGTTGCAATTGCCTGATAAGGTGATTTATACGGCTATGTTACAAGATATTAGCGATCGCAAACAAGCTGAACAGGAGCGTCAGCGGCTTAATCAGGATTTAGAAACTAGGGTTAAACAGAGAACTCAGCAACTACAAAACCAAATTGAACAACAAAAACAAACTGAACGGGCTTTGCGGGAAAGCGAGGAAAAGTTCCGTCAATTTGCTGAGGCAATTTCCGAAGCATTTTTTATAGTTTCTCGCAGTGGAGAAGTCCTATATATTAGTCCGGCTTATGAGCAAATTTGGGGCAGAACTTGTGAGAGTTTATATCAAGAACCTGAGTCTTGGTTTGATTCGATAGATGTGAATTATAGACCGAAAGTAATTAGTGGAATGAAACACCAATTTCTGAGAAAAAAGGAATTAGAGTTAGAGTATCCTATTTTTCGCCCAGATGGTGAAAGACGCTGGATTCGTGCTTGTTCTTTTCCGATTTATGATCAGGACGGAAATATTTACCGCTTTGCTGGTATTGCTGAGGATATTACAGTTCGGAAAGAAGCAGAAGAAGAGTTACAAGCTAGAGAAGTTGCTCTCCGAGAATTATATCAGATTGCTGTGGCTCCTAATCTGAATTTTAATCAGAGACTAGAATCTTTACTGTCTATGGGACGACTACAATTTGGCTTAGAAATTGGGATGCTTTCTCATATTCAGGGCGATCGCTATCAGGTGGTAGCGGTACAAACTCCCCCAGGACTGACACCACCTATTGAAAAAGGCGATTTATTCCGATTAAAAAATACCTTTTGTGAAGCCACTTTTAACAGTTCGGAAATTGTCTGTATTACCTCGGCGGCACAGTCGGAATATAAAAACCATCCAGCCTATCATAACCTAGGACTCCAAGCCTATATTGGGGTGAGGATTATAGTAGGACAATATGTATATGGAACTATTAACTTTTGTAGTCCCCATCCTCGCCATACTCCCTTTCGCAATAGTGAACGGCAATTGTTGCAATTAATTGCCATGTGGATTGGTAATGAAATCGAACGTCAACAGGCTAAAAAAGTTCTGGAACAGGCTTTTCAAAATACTTTACTACAACAACAGATAACAGACGAAATTCGCCAAAGTCTCGACAGCCAACACATTGTTCAAGCTACAGTTAGTTTAGTGGGGGAAGCCTTTCATGTGAATCGCTGTTTAATTCATCGTTATTCCGCCGCCACTTCTGAACCGCAAATAACTATGGTAGCAGAATATTTAAGGGGTGAGTATCAGTCTTTTTTGGGGGTAGAAATACCCATTAAAAAGAATCGACATCTTGCCATATTATTAAATCAGGATCAGGCTATAGCTTCTGATGATGTCTATCAAGATCCCCTGTTATTTCCCCATTATGATCTCTGTCGCCAAATTCATTTAAAATCCATGTTAAGCGTTCGGACTTCCTACAAAGGCGAACCTAATGGAGTCATTAGTTTGCAACAGTGCGATCGGTTTCGCCATTGGACTCACGAAGAAATTGAACTAATAGAAGCTATCGCTCAACAAGTAGGAATTGCTTTAGCACAGGCGCAACTTTTGGAACAGGAAAAGTTACACAAACTAGAACTAGAACACAAAAATCAAGCCCTGAAAGAAGCCACACGCCACGCCCAAGCTGCTAACCGTGCTAAGAGTGAATTTTTAGCTAATATGAGTCACGAAATCCGTACCCCTATGAATGCGATTCTAGGATTTTGCGATCTCCTACAGAGTTTGGTGTCGGAACCTCGTCAACAGCAATATGTTAAATCCATTGCAGCTAGTGGGAAAACTTTACTTTCTTTGATTAATGATATTCTGGATTTATCAAAAATTGAAGCGGGGAAAATGGAACTCCATCAGGAACCGATTGATTTACGGGTTATGCTAGAAGAAATCTATCAAATTTTTTGCCAAAAAGCAGCCGAAAAAAAGGTGGAATTGATTAGAGAAATTAACGATAATTTGCCGAAAGCGATTATGTTTGATGAAGTCAGGTTACGACAGATTTTGTTAAATATGGTGGGAAATGCTTTGAAATTTACTGATGAAGGCTGGGTGAAAATTTCGGTGGTGACTAACAGGAATACTCCCCTAAATGTGGAGAATCCCGAATCTACTATATCCCTAGAAATTGCGATCGCTGATACCGGAATTGGTATCGCCCCAGAACAACAGGAACGCATTTTTGATAGTTTTATTCAAAGTGAAGGACAAAGTACCCGCAAATATGGTGGTTCAGGACTAGGGTTAGCAATTACTAAACGACTCACCCAAATGCTTGGGGGAACTATCAGCCTAGAAAGTCAACTGGGTAAAGGTAGTCAATTTACTTTAATTTTCCCAAATGTTACACCCCTAGACTGGCAACTTGATGATAAAATAGTCGAATTAAATGATGATTTAAACGAGATTAAAAGTAGTAAAATATTAGTAGTTGATGATGTGCAATCTAACTTAGATTTAATTCAGGGATATTTTGTTAATTCTCATCATCATCTGGTGCTGGCACATAACGGCATCGAGGCTATTCAAATAGCGGAACTAGAGCAACCCGATTTAATTATGATGGATTTGCGAATGCCAGAATTAGATGGGGTGGAAGCGACTAAACAGTTAAAAGAAAATCCAGCAACTAAGCAGATTCCCATTATTATTTTAACCGCTTCATCTCTCGATCGCGACCACCAAGAACTATCTTCTCTCCAGGATGGTTTTTTGCATAAACCTGTCAGTCGTTCACAGTTAGTTTTAGCCTTAAAACAACTACTTCCCCTAGACACTGTAAATACTGTGGCTCAAGTTGATGATGATACCTCACCAGCACCCCCTGATATTCCTGGTTCCCCAGAACCCCCCCATGGTTCCATTGATGAATTACTCGAAAAACTCCAGCAACTGGAAGACAGATTTTGGCCAGAACTAGGACAAACTCTCAAAATGAGGGATTTACAGGCTTTTTCGGAGCAGTTGGTTCAATGGTCCCAGCAGTACCCCTATCCGGCTTTTGTGGAATATGCTTCTACCCTGAGTTCCCAACTCGAACAATTTGACTGGGACAAAATCCCTGGGACTGTCAGAGGGTTTCCAGACCTGCGACGATCGCTTATAGATATTTATGGTGAATAAGTTATGGTGATTATTACTAATTGAGCGGGTAGTGAATTTTGTCCCTATTGTCATTGGTTAACAATTGGTATAGGATCAATGTATAGTCTTGGAATTAATAGCCCAGTGTGTAGTGAACTGTTTTCAACCAGAAAATTTTTTGATTTTGATTGTTGATGATGTCAGCAAAAATTTGCAGGTCGTTGGAGCGATGCTTGATGATGTCGGTTACGCCACCACTTTCGCCACCAGCGGTAAACAAGCGATCGAAAGAGTCAAAACTGCTAATCCTGACTTGATTTTACTTGATTTAATGATGCCGGAAATTAACGGTTTGCAGGTGTGTGAGCATTTGAAGGCTGACCCACTTTATGCAGAAATTCCGATTATTTTCCTCACCGCTAGTAATGAATCTGAACATTTACTTCAGGCTTTTAGTCAAGGGGCTGTCGATTATGTTACTAAACCCTATAAGGCTCCTGAACTACTGGCTCGCGTTAAAACTCATTTAGAGTTAAAATATACTCGCGATGAATTGAAACAAGCATTAGTTGAGTTAGAAAAGTTAGCCACGACAGACCCTTTAACAGGTATTGCTAATCGTCGCCATCTCTTAACTTTGGCGGAGCGAGAATTTCAACGCACCCACCGCTATAATAACCCCTTTTCTGTGTTAATGATAGATATTGATCATTTTAAGTTAATTAATGATAATTATGGTCATAATATCGGAGATGAAGCACTAAAAATTATGGCAGATGTCACGGTTAATGCTTTAAGAAAAGTGGATATTTTTGGCAGGTTTGGAGGGGAAGAATTTGTGGTATTTTTGCCAGAAACTCAAGCCGATCAAGCCTTGGTGGTAGCGGAAAGGATTAGAGAGGCGATCGCCACAACTCCCATATACGTTGATGACCAGACTATTCATATAACTGTGAGTATTGGTGTGACCATTTATGAATCATCAGAAATTAGTCTCGATGGCTTACTTATGGAGGCAGATAAAGCACTTTATGACGCTAAAAAACAAGGTCGTAATCAAGTGGTAATTTATCCCAAATTTAACCAAGTTAATTAATCCACAGATTTTGACCGTTTACTAATTAACCAGTAAGTGGTCATATTGCCTTTACCTTTCACGGAAACAACCCCTCGTTTTTCTAATATATATTGTGGTTTTAAATGCCAGTATACCGTCTGACTGACTTGGATTTTTCCGGGTTCACCTTGTGACTCCATACGACTAGCAGTATTGACCGCATCTCCCCATAAATCATAGGTAAACTTTTTTAAACCAATAACCCCAGCCACCACCGGACCCATATTAATACCAATACGGATATTAAGTTGGTGGCTAATTTCCCCCTGTTTATGATCATCTGTAGACCCTTCTCCTAAACCAGATGCTTCACTAACCGGAAGCCTAACGCAGTGGAATTGTTGGACAACTTGTTGCATTTCTAGCGCCATATCAGCCACGGCTTGAGGGTGATCATCACGGGGGTTAGGAATTCCCCCAACCACCATATAAGCATCACCAATAGTTTTAATTTTTTCCAAACCATACTTATCTGTAAGGCGGTCAAAAGCGGAAAAAAGTTGATTAAGTAAATCCACCAATTCTGTGGGTGTTAATTGCGAAGCAAGTTCGGTAAAATTAGTTATATCTGCAAATAAAATAGTCGCCTGTTCAAATCTATTCGCAATACAAGTGTGGGTATTTTTTAACTGATAGGCTATGGTTTCCGGCAGAATATTTAACAATAATTCCTCGGATTTTTCCTTTTCTTGGCGTAAGGCTTCCTCGGCTTGTTTTTGTTGCGCGATCGCCTCCGAAATTTGATTGTACATATCCATAAATGCGCTAATTACATCCCCTAGTTCATCCCGACTTTGGACAGAAGCAGCATAAAACTGAGGGGGTAACTGATGATTAGTAATAGCTGAACCCGCCTTGATTAAATCCTGGCGTAAATTCAAAATCGGCAAAATCACTAAATAGTTAAGCACCACCATAGTCGCACCAGTGACAAACACAGAAATAATCAAAACCAGTCCCGCAATTCGTACAATAAAATACCAGACTTCCCGATGAATAGGAGAGGCATCATAGCGGAGGATAATGATATAATCATCTAGGCGGGGAAAACTATCACAGGTAAGATCATAGCGATCGCCTTTGGGAGTGTTTACATACAGTATTTGTACGTCCCTGGCTTCCGCAAAGGATAAAGTCGGAGTTTCCCCAAAACTGCCAATTAGTTGTCCGTCGGAACTATAGAGAGACCCTCCCATAAGATCAGAGTTCATATAATGTAAATTTTGCAGTTGTTTGAGAAAATCCTCCGGCGTTTTATGGGGGTAAGTTTCTACTATCCAAGCGATTTTTTGAGAGGTTAGGCGCTGCAATTGAGATAACAACTCTTGGCGACGACGATACACTGATGGCACCAAAATAATTAATTCAATCACCACTATGCTAGTGGCAACCCAAAAGGCAATCCGCCTAGACAGGCGCGCATTTAGACATCTAGTAATTCCTATGGGGAGTAGTGATTTCATCGATTTTGGGGTCGTTTATATACTTTAATTGGCGAAAATAAATAAGTTAGCAAATGCCCAGACTTGCCCGTTGTTTATTGTAGTTGTTATTGCATTTTAGCCATCTCATCCAAAATCTCGATACTATTCTGATTATATGGAGTTAATATTTGGCAGAATTCCGCGGTATTATTATTAACCGATACTCTCATTTATGGAGCGATCGCATATTCACTTAACCTGTCGGCTGGGAAGTCTAAATAACCAGATTTTGCCGCTGATGTAACCATGGGACAAATTGCCTAACTATTTTCGCAGAAGGGGCTAAACTGTGGGCGTGAAAATCAACCATAATCTGGCGGGTAACAGTCTGTTTAGTGGTATGGGGTAGCTGTTTAGACTTCCAGCAAAGCGCTGGAGTGGGGTAGCTAACTCCTAATTTTTTGGTATAGTCAGATAACTTTAAGTTCATGGATATAATATAGCAAACTTGATTATATCTGAATTATCAGTCAATTTTTATAATACATTTACGATACCCGATCTGCCGGAACTTTAGATACAATAGATCCAGAGAAGAGCATTAAATCTTTCCTAGCCTTTATCAATCAGTATGACAGAACCCAATTTATCCGCACCGCAACAGCCTAACCAGGATATTGATAGCCCCAATGGAAAGAGTCCTAACACCATTACCCTGAGTCCCTCAGTGTCTGAGAATCAAGTTTTCTCCTATAGCGATCATGGGGAGGTGTATCACCTAGAAGAGTCCCCCACCCAAAAAGGGAAAGCCGAGCCGGAAAATCCTAGACCCAGTAACTTTTTGGCTTCTGTGTTGACCCTGGGGGCGATCGCCGTCATGATTTTAGGGTTAGCGATCGATAACGTCTGGGTCGGCTATCTCAGCGCCGTTGTGGCTATTGCCGCATCACTGTTAATTATTTGGCCGAGTTGGGGTAAAATTTGGACAACCCTGATTCCTCCTATCTGGCGTAGTTTAATCGTCGCTAGTTTCGGGATTTTATCGGCAATTACCGGGCTGTTGATGCTGAGTGGTTCCAACACAGACGCAGCCCGTAATATTGTCATCAACTGGGATGCGATCGGCGCGCTGGGGGAATTGATCGGCGCTTTGGGTCAAATTATGATCGCCATTTTAGCCGTATATGTGGCTTGGCGACAATATGTAATCTCCCGGGATTTAACCATTCAGCAAAACCGCATTACCCAACAACAGACCATCGATGCTTATTTTCAGGGAGTCTCTGATTTAGCCTTAGGGGAACAGGGACTATTAGAAGATTGGCCCCAGGAAAGGGTAATCGCAGAAGGACGAACCGCGGCGATTATTCGTAGTGTAGACGCAGATGGAAAAGCGAAAATTCTCCGGTTTCTGTCCCAGGCGCGGTTAATTACTCCCCTTAAACGCGATCGCCATTTGGGTCGCCCTATATTAGATGGTAATGGTAGTTATGCCGAAGATAGGGCCGAAGGTATCCGAGTTATTGATTTAGGAGCCATGTTAGCCGGGACCGACTTAAAAAATACCGATCTGCGGCGCACAGACCTGGGAGAGGCGAACCTAGTCCGCGCTAATTTAACGAATTGTGACCTGGTGCGTGCTAATTTATCTCGCGCTATTCTCTATGAAGCCAACCTCACCCATAGTAATCTGCGATCGACTAAATTCTTTTATGGTTCAGTGGAAACCGCCAGCCCCCGGACTCGGACCTTAATTCCTGACTACTCTACTGGCGCTAATACTGGCGCTGTCCTAGAAAATGCTGATTTTACTGCGGTTTTGAACCTGTCCGAGGAGAATCGTTATTATTGCTGTGCTTGGTCGGGGTCAAAATCTCGAAATACTATCCCCGGCGGCTGTGACGGTATTCCTAATAAATTAGGGCGTTAACATTTTCAGGAGTATAGAATTATGGGCGATCGCCAAATTATTCATCTGGTTAACCGACTGAGTTTAGGGTTAATTAACGGTCAGATTAATCAAATTAACAAGACCGGGATGGCTGGATATATTAACTCGCAACTTAACCCCAATTCTTTAGCTATTCCCGCAACTCTCACCCAGGAACTTCAGCCCTTAGATACCCTCCCCTGGCGACCAGGAAGGCTAGTTAGAGAACAAAATCGAGAGGTTAATGAAGCCCAAAAACTGGGGTTAGCACAGCCTCAACTCGCACAAGTTAGGCGGCAATTTCAACAGAGAGTAATTAACCAAATTCGTCGCGCCAGAATGATTCGGGCTTTACATAGTCCCCGCCAATTAGAAGAAGTGATCGTCGATTTTTGGTTTAACCATTTTAACGTATTTGGATTGCAAGGACTGAGTAGAATTTGGATTGGGTCCTATGAGGAACACGCCATTAGACCTCATGTTTGGGGTAAATTCCGAACCCTACTAGGCGCAACCGCTAGGCATCCCGCCATGTTATTCTATTTGGATAATTGGCAAAATACCGCCCCAAATAGTCCCGGTGCGACCGGAAGATTTAAGGGGTTGAATGAGAATTATGCGCGGGAATTATTGGAGTTACATACCTTGGGAGTTGAGGGGGGATATACACAAAATGACGTGATGGAATTAGCCCGAATTTTGACAGGTTGGGGACTACCAAAACCAAGCGATCGCCCCCGAAATCAGGAAGGATTTTATTTTGATGAAACTCGACATGATTTTAATGATAAAATATTCTTGGGTAGAACTATTAAAGGCAGAGGTATCGAGGAGGTTGAGGAAGCATTAGATATCTTAGCTAGTCACCCCGCCACCGCCAAACATATTGGTTATAAATTAGCCCAAGCATTTGTCGCTGACGAACCCCCATCATCTTTAGTTAAGGCTTTAGGCGATCGCTTTATGGAAACCCAAGGCGATATCACCGAAGTTCTCAAAACCTTATTTAACAGCACCGAATTTTGGGACGAAAATCACTACAATAGTAAATTCAAAAACCCCTATCGTTATATAACATCAGTCATGCGCGCCGTCGGAGAAGTGACTAATTATGACCCCATTAACGGCATTTTAAACCAGTTGGGAATGCCTCTTTATGGCTGTCCTTCTCCTGATGGATATAAAAACACTCAACAGGCTTGGTTAAACCCAGATACCATGGTGCGTCGCAGTAGTTTAGCCGTCCCCTTGGCGGGGGGATTACTCCATAAAGGAAACCCAGTTGATGTCAAGCAGCTAGAAGAAACTTTAGGAGTTTTATTATCTCCCCAAACTCGCCAAATTTTAGCCGAAAGTCCCCCCAATTTACAGGGTGCAATTTTCTTGGGTAGTCCCGAATTTATGCGGTATTAATATCAGCTTAATCCTCTGTTATTCAGCATATCCCCTGATAACATGACATCATAATCATCAGGGGTTACCAGTGGCAAAAGTTGGTCAGCCGCCAGGGTAATTTGCCAAGGAAATTCATGGTTATTAAGTTGCTGCCATTTAGCCTTAGAAATATCAGCTTGCAGGTGATAATCTTGGGCGTGATTTGGGGGACTATTTAACTTAAGATAAAGGCTAATTTGTTTCGGGGATTTTATCGTAAAAACTACCCAGCAAGGAAAGATATTTTTTTCTCCTGGTGGGTCGGTTTCTGACCATAAACTCAGGTTTTCCCCAACCTGATAAGCCCTAATTCCCACATGAGTTAATCCCTGGGGAAGCGGCTTTGATAATTCTAAGTTACACCCCCAGTCAAGGGTTTTTATCACCCGTTCAGAAATTCTCACCACCCGTGAAAAATTTTTGCATCCTGTCAGTTGCGCGCTTGATAAAGTAGGGGGGTGATCAAAAATATCTTGGGTGGAACCAAATGCTTCCACCCGTCCCTGATTAATTACTAATAACCGAGGACAAATACGATAGGCTTCTGAACGGTTATGGGTCACAAATAATGTCACCCCCGCATAGGTTTCTAGTATTTGGATAAGTTCCTGTTCCATTTGATATCGAATGTGGCTATCTAGGGCAGAAAATGGTTCATCTAACAGTAAAATTTCTGGTTCCACTACTAAAGCCCTTGCTAAGGCGACTCGCTGTTGTTGTCCCCCTGAGAGTTGATGAGGATAACGGTTCCCTATACCAGGAAGTTTCACCCTGATTAATTGTTCCTCAACCTTCATCTTTATTTGAGTCTGGGAGAGTTGGTCTGATAAACCAAAGGCGATATTTTCCGCTACAGTTAAATGGGGAAATAGGGCGTAATTTTGAGCCAAAAAACCCACCCGGCGATCGCTACTCGGAATATTGATTTGCTGGGTAGAATCAAATAGCACTTTCCCGTTTAAAACTATCGTGCCACTCCTGGGAGTTTCCACCCCGACAATACATCTTAAAATCATACTTTTGCCCGTACCAGATGCACCCAAAATCCCTAGGGGTTCTTCGCGATAGCCAGAAAATTTTACCTGTAATCCAAAATCCGGAAGTTGTTGATAAATATTGACTTGTAAACCCGTGCCTTCTGCCGGATATATGCTAAAATTAGTGGCTCGTTTAATCTGGAGATGAGGAGGATTAACCCCCGGAGATTTTTGAGGCGATCGCTGCCATTTAATCCCTAAATTAGCCAAAGTAATTGCCGACAAAGAAATCGATAAAATCACCCCTGACCACATCCAGGCTTCCTGAATTTCCCCAGCTTGTACCGCTGAATAAATCGCCAAAGGAATAGTTTGAGTAACTCCCGGAATATTGCCAGCCAACATCATAGTTGCCCCAAACTCTCCCAGTCCCCTAGCAAAAGCTAAAGTCGCCCCAGAAATAATACCAGGAAAAGCCAGAGGAAAGGCTACTCGTACAAAAACCTTGAGTTCCGAAGCCCCTAAAATGCGGGCGGAAACTAACAAATTGCTATCTATTTGCTCAAAAGCCCCACAGGAAGTTTTATAAATGAGGGGAAAAGTCACAACAGTAGCCGCAATAATGCCCGCATACCAAGTAAATACAATATTGATATTGAGGATAGCTAACAACCCGCTTAATAAGCCTCTATCCCCGAAAATTCGCAGCAAAATAAATCCCACCACTGTCGGAGGCAAAATCAGCGGAGAAATTAAAATACTTTCAATTAAGGATTTCCCTTTACCTTGATAACTATGCAATTTATAAGCCGCCCAAACTCCCCCGATCAAAGTTATAGCTGTAGCCAGTATCGAGATTTTTAAGGAAATCCAAATAGGAGATAAGTCCGATCGCATTTGGGGAGTTATAGATTCAGGGACAATGGCACTATACACCATTGACAGGAACTATGCCAACGATTACCTCCCCCTAGCTTCAGTAAATTGAACAGCCAATTAAATCATGGCAGTGACTCAAAATGAGTTAATCTGATTCCTGTAGACATTTGCTAACAACAGGAGATTAGGCTTGGAACGCACATTTCTAGCTATTAAGCCTGATGGTGTTCAACGGGGACTCATCGGCGAGATTATCAAACGCTTTGAAGCCAAAGGCTTTACCCTCGTGGGTTTAAAAATTATGAAAGCCAGCCGCCAACTGGCTGAACAACATTATGATGTCCACAAAGAAAGACCATTTTTCAATGATCTGGTTTCTTTCATCATTTCCGGTCCTTTAGTAGCAATGGTCTGGGAAGGGGAAGGTGTCATCGCCTCTGCTAGGAAGATTATCGGCGCTACTAACCCCCTGAATGCTGAACCGGGAACCCTGCGGGGAGATTTTGGGATTAGTGTTGGTCGCAACTTAATTCATGGGTCAGACGCACCAGAAACCGCGCAAAAAGAAATCGCTCTCTGGTTTAAGGACGAGGAATTGGTAAGTTGGGAACCTAGCCTCAAGTCCTGGCTGGTAGAATAGCATCGGTGTTGGGGACATCAATGGCGATCGCCAGCGCCTGTGGGTAGTACCGATCGCGATCGGTTGTCCCCAGCTTCCCGAAAAACCGTAACATTTTGTTTAAACTTGTTACAAACTCTTCCCAACCGACCCAGATTAGTTCAAATTAGTCAACAATCAAGATCAAATTCAGATCCAAGGAGTTTCTTTATTATGTCTCTAACCGATACCCAAGTTTTTGTCGCTTTGGTAATTGCCTTGATCCCCGGTATTTTGGCATTCCGTCTTTCCACCGAACTTTATAAATAGAATCGATCCCTATATTCCTTGTCTCTAGGGACAATAGCCGGACTTCGACAGAAAAGCGATCGTAATGGAGACAATTGCTGCATAATGCAGTAAATTAGTCTCTATCACTAGGCTTAACTGTCGGGGTCTTTTTATTTATAGTGCTGCGGGTTAAGTTTCGCAGCAAAGGATTGCATAACTCCACAGATGATGCAGGGACGCATCAACCGGGCTACCAGCCTGACAACTTGCCTTCGCATAAGACTCGATGATAAAAATATACTGAGACGACGATCATGTACGCGATTAAACCTCCTACACCACCTCAAAAACCACAGCAGTCTCCCCGTCCCTTGCGTCGTCGTCGTTCTCAAGTTCGAGTCCGACCTCGCGCCAATCGACATCATCGGGCGATCGCATTAGAAACTACGGCGAAAATCTTGACAAATTTCACCTTGTCTGCATTTGCCATAGCCGCACTGGTCCAAATTGTGCCTAATCAACGCATCGTCCATGAGAAATGGCGGGAAATTGAGGCCGAAGTAAATATCACCGAAGCCAGGGTTCAACAACACCAAGAAGACTTTAGCCGCTATTTTGACCCTCAACAAGCCCAAAATATTATGCAGGAAAATGGCAACCGAGTAGACCCCCGCCAGCGTCAAATTGTCTGGTTACACCCTAACCATAGGACCGCAGATCAACCTGAATTATCAGAGTCTCACTATGCCGAATTAGATCAGTAAAGTAGAGACAATTGGTTAACTACCACTGCCAATGAATCGCGCTTATGGCGTTGCGTAGTTCACCTTTCCACTTGATAATTTGCTCAACCTGCCCATTTGCCGTTTTCTGAAAACTGAGGCTGATTTTAGTTCATTAACACCATGGTTTTTGCCCATCTTTTTGGGGGTTTCATTTCGATTAACAATACCCCATCTCCTCAAACCTAGGGGGTGTAGGGGGATGGGGGTTAATCGTAAACCATTAAACTCTGATCTGGCGGTTCACCATTTCATCGGATTTTAGCCTCCGAGATAAGCGGTGATATCCTCGCCACATTCATCAGCCAGATAGCATAAAGCGCGAAAACGTAAACTGACTAATTCTTCATAAACCGGATTGAGTTTGCATAAGGGCGGAATGTGAAAAATAGTGCGATCGCCAAATTTAATATCTCGCTCAAAGGGGCATTGAGTCGGAATTAAACTACATAGCAATCGGGCGGTTTTCGGATTTTTGACTTGTATCTGGTTCAGCCACTGTCGCAGAGGTTGAAGGGGCGAAAATGATGGGTGAAAATGGTGGTGTGAATGATTTTTAACCCAACTAGCAAGGTGCAGACGGGGCATAGTATGGTTTGCCCAATTCATGATTAAATCCCTCAAATAGGAATACAGATGGCGATCGCCACCAGTTAGCATACTTTTTGCTGTACACTCGATCTTCAATTTTGCTGACAATTAATCCGCAATGGTTAGCGATCGCATTTCCTAGCTTGATCAGTCCAACTAGGGCTATTTCAAGCCCCCACTAGAATCGGTACTCCCATTTAGTGGTGGGTTATTGACGGTTAAATATTGCCATTGGCTTTGGATATCCTCCGTTCTCCCATCAATGATCTTGCCTTACATTTTCAGATTTTGGCTATGATTTTAGATCACAACTATAAATCAAGTCTATAAACAATATAACTTTTACTGATAATTTAGGTATTGACAAGGAAACTTTTTTGTGCATTAAAGACCAAGTATGGCGATCTAACCTGGGAAAACTTGGTTGATGATGTTTGGTTCACCGCCGGAGTATCAATTCTGGTAAACTGGCAAGATATCTGAAAGTCAAAAAAGCCCTGTCTAACCGGGGTGGGTAAAGTCAAAATCAAGCCACGGTGAGGAAAGAGACGTTGCTGAACACAGATGAACAGTTAAACCAGCAGCCTGCGCCTGTAACTACCCCTGCTGAAACATCTCAGACATCCGCTGGTGAGGGTGATTCTGTTGGGGTGGAACAAGATCAAGCCGGGAACTGGGGGATATTCAATATATTTAAAGCATTTCGGGAGTATAACCAGGGGAATCGTTTATATAAACGGGAGCGATATGATCAGGCTCTGATACATTATCAGATCGCGGTTAAGTTAAAGCCTGATTCGTGGGCGGCTTGGTTGCGCCTCGGTAATACATTACGAAAGTTGAAACAGTATAAACAGGCACTGGCAGCCTATGATAGGGCTATTAAATTGCGTCCGAGAAATTATTGGCCGTGGACGTTTAGAGGTATGACTCTATCGAAGTTAGAACGCTATGAAGAAGCGATCGCCTCTTTTGACAAGGCTTTAACTATGGAACCCAATAACTTTGAAGCCTGGTATGAGAGGGGTTTGGCTTTGGAAGCATCCCTACAATTTGAGGCGGCGGCCGCTTCCTATAAACGGGCGATCGAAATTAAACCAAATATTTCGGCTCTATGGTATCACCAGGGTAATGCTTTGATGAATGACGATCGCTATAGTGAAGCCGTGGCATCATTAGATCGGGCGGTCAAACTGGAACCGGCTAACTATGAAGCCTGGTTTCATCGTGGGGAAATGCTGATGAGTCAGCATCGTTATGTCGATGCGATCGCTTCCTACGATAAAGCCTTAGAACTGCAACCAGCGAGCTTCAAGGCTATTTTTAATCGGGGGATTGCCTTACAAAAATTACATCGCTACAATGATGCGATCGCCTGTTATGACCAAGTGATCCAACTGCAACCCAACGATTACGAAGCCTGGTTTTATAAAGGTATGGCTCTGAAATCGGGGTGGCCGAAAACTGCTTTACTTAGCCTAGATCGGGCTTTGGAAATTAACCCGGAGTCCCCAGCTATTTGGATAGGTCGGGGTCAAACTTTACTGGATTTAAAAGAATATAAATCCGCGATCGCTTCTTTTGACCGCGCTACTCAACTCAATTCTAACTTTCCCGAAGCCTGGTTAGGTCGCGCAGTCGCTTTATTTCAGTTGCGGCGTTACCCAGAAGCCATAATTGCCTGCGATAATGCTCTGCAAGTACAACCGAACTTCCTGGAGGCTTGGAACCAGCGGGGATTAACCTTAGAAAGATTAGGACGCTATGAGGATGCGCTCAAGGCTTACGATAAAGTAATTCAAACTACTGTTTTAACCCTCGAACTAGCAGACCAAGTGGGACTACAGCGGGGTATGGCATTGGAACTACTTAAACGAGATGAAGAAGCAGTCATGGCTTACCGGAAATTGGTTCGCCAAAAACCTGATAACTTTCAAGCCTGGGTGAAACTGGGACAGGTTTTAGCTCGTTTGGGACAATATGTGCAGGCGGTGGATGCTTTTTCTGAGGCGATCGCTATTTGGCCAGACAATTACCAAATTTGGTTAGAACAAGGGGCGATCTTGGAAAAACTCGATCGCTATCAAGATGCGATCGCTGCTTATGACCGACTCATTAAAATCAAACCCGACTACTGGGAAGCATGGGTCAGACGCGGCCAAGCCTTCGAGCAAATTGCCCTATATCAAGAGGCTTTTAATTCCTATGGGATCGCCCTAGAACTCAGCGAACAACCCCAACCATCACCAATTATCGCTCACCGAGAACGAGTCAGGCGCAAACTCGTAGATATGTAACCCTCAACGAGCCACCCCCATGGGCGAAATTAATGGCTCAGTTCCTAATTCCTTGCACCCATGCCCTATGACTCCCCAGGAAAAGGCCCAACTATATACTAAACTGGCAGTGCTGTTGGAATCTGGTTTAACAGTCTATCAAAGTTTGATAGTAATCGCCAAAAAAAGCAATCCTCGGCTTGGTCGTTACCTGGGGAAAGTGATTAAATCTCTCGGTCGTGGGGAAGATTTATCTGTCGCTTTCAGACGAGCCCCTCGGATATTTGACTGGTGGACTGCTAGTTTGCTGGATATAGCAGCCACCAGCGGCGCACTACCGGAAATGTTGTTACAACTGGCTGAAATTGAAAAACAGCAGACCCACCGACAAAATTTTTATCGTTCTGTGACCATAGCTGCTGCGACTACTGCTTTCAGTCTTCTGTTGCTACTGGCGACTATCTTATACACCCATGAGGCTAACCTAAATGATTGGCTGTTGTGGATGTTTATAGCCGGCGTTGTCGGGTTTATGGTCTACAAACTTATCCCCAGACTGCCTTTGATCCGTCGTATTCAAACCGCCCGTTCTATGCTATATCTAGCTGAGTTGGAATTGCCCATTAGATGTGGCTTGCCAATTCTCATGGCGATCGAATTGGTGCGCGATCGCATTCCCTGTCCGCAGATGAAAGGAACTTTAACTGTAGCCTTGGGACAAATTCCCGCCGGCAAAAATCTCAGCCAATGTCTGCGGGAACGACTCCCGGCGATCGCTATCAATTTGATTCGCACTGGCGAAGAAACCGGACATCTGGATGGTGCCCTGTATAATGTTCAACAATACTATGAACAGGAACTAATGCGATCGCTGCGTCTACTACAGAGGATTCTGATTCCCATGACTCTCCTATCAGCGGGAGGAGTAGTAGCCATTCTCAGCCTAGAAGCCATGAAATCACTCTTCATTTTGCTACCTAGTTAACCCCTCAAATCCTGGGAACTAGGAACAGATTGGCAAAAATTAATGTTTTCGCTCTTGTGAAATTTGGCAACTAGATTTAAGCTGACTATAACCGCAACCGGATCCGAAATTGTGGTGCATAAGGCCTGCCGACTGCTAGTTTATTATTGGGAAATTCTTACCCAAATGCTTGACATTATACCCAACTATTGATACACTCGGAACCGTCAAGGCCTATAGCAGCATAGCTGTTCTGTAGTAGACGTAAAGTGCATCGCCTGTAAATTTTGGCTGAAAAAAGGCGATTTGTACATGAGAATAGTCCGCTTTCAACCTAATGTTGAAAGCATTAAGAGACACCTCCACGTCTGCTTTTTAAGATTGTGCAATACTCAGATACTTCCGACTATTGCCCAATTTTTGGGGGTTAAGTGTATCTGTTATGAGAAATGGCAGTTTTCATTCTTTTAAGTGAGGTTTTACATGAAACTACCAAGTGTGAAGAATTTGCGTCCGGGATGGTTTTTCGGAGCGATCGCTGGTGTGATTTGTGCTCAAAGTGGTGCGATCGCCGCCGAGCGAGTGATTCTCACCTATGGACCTTTCCAAGCTCCCATCAACATCAGTGATTTAGAGGCATTTACCAGAGATGGAGTGACCACTAAAACTATTCGCCAGATTGTCGGTGCTTCCGGGATTCAGGCAGACACCCTGCGGGGATTGATGGGCTTAGAAATTGGCTTTGACCTAGTACCATTTTCCTGTATGATTTACACTCCCACAGGTCAAGAACTAACTGATGAAATTGGTGCAACTGTACGCACCCATCGACGAGTTGCTAATGGCAAAGCTATTCGCGCTGGACTGATTAACGCCCTCAGCAACGATGGCAAAATCTCTTTCTTGGAGTTTCTGAAATACTATCCTGTGCCGGGAATGTATGTCGATGTCGCCAATATTCCGGCAACAGTCGCTAAAATGCAGAGCGTAAGTACCGAATTGGGCTCTCTGTTTAGACAGGGTTCACAGTTTGGGACTCAGTTCTCCGATGGTACAAGAATTGTCGGTGGCTGTTCTGCTCAATCAGTTGATTTACCTGGTGCTGGTGCTGGTGTTGTGCAACCACGGCCCACACCCACGCCACGGCCTGCACCTGCACCAGTGCCACGGCCTGTACCCGCACCAGCGCCGGCACCAGCGCCGGCTCCTGGTCCCATTAGAGGCCTGTGGTAATTTGACTTTTGGTTTAACTCGCCAGGGTGTCAGTCAGACACCCTGCTTTCTGGCTCTGGGTTTTCCACTGCCTCAATATATTGGCTCTCTATTAAAAATGAACCTTTGGTGAATCTAACGCCCCAGTAACCACCAGGACGGCGATCGAGAACTACCCCCACTTCACCTAACTTGATCACGTTCGGAGGCCGTAGAATCGGCATGGGTTCCGCTGTTTTGATATATGGCGGTAGAGCAATCACTCTAACTTGTTGATGAACGGCAAATTCTTTATCTTTTTCCATCAGATCTGGGAATGCTTCCACTGAGCAATCACCCTATTGTAAACGATCGCAGCCATTCTCATTATAGAAATTCGACTGCTATTGGGTAGAATGTCTAACTCTAAACCTTGCAGGATAAACGTCAGTAGGCCCTCCCAACTGTCTAAGTACAGGTAACAGGTTAACGCCCGTAAATCACCAAAAAAAGTCTTGCGGGTCCTAGCAACTTGTACTTATCATCCAGCAACTCCAGCCAGGTATGCAATAGTACCGACAGGATGTTTCGGGTCTTGAGGGTGTTGTTATGCGAACAGCACTGGAGCATGAAAACCTTGTCTCAAGAGAGCAAGGATGAAAGGCGACACGGGTACTTTAGTGCCCGTCAGCCCAAGACCTGATCAACTCTCGAACAACATCGCTGTTTGACTTGACACGCTTACTAGATAAATGCTACACCGATTGAGCGTGGATAAAGGTAACCAACCACTTAAAAAACCTTGTTGCCTCAAGGCGTACACTGAACCTTGACCATTGAATCTATGGGGTTTGGCTGCATTGTTCTAGCTTCCTCCTGGCAGCAGGTAAAAGATTCACAGGAACTAGACAAATCAGTTTTTGAGGTATATTTGCTTCAATCTAAACAGGATTGGCAGAAATGCAACTACGGTAGGGCATACCGAAAGTAACGCTTGGGGAGAGTCCCACCTCTGGGCTAGACGACGCAAGGAATCTAGTTTAAGTGGTCTCGGTGAGCCAAGAATCCCCGTCTCTTCAGAGCGGGGAGTGTCAAGCTGATTTTCCACCTTCCACCCCGGCCATAACAATTTCTCCGACATTTTCATCCCTCATGGGATAACTGGTAGCCCAGGAATTTTTAGAGCATGATTTAATCTCAAATTAGGTTAACATTTTAGGGCAATACGGTATAATAAGCGAGAAGAGTTGAGGATAAACCTATTGCCAGATATGTCAAACCCAAGGAAGCGGCCCAAATCCTTGGAGTCCATGAAAGAACACTCCGCAGATGGGACGAAAATGGCTCAATCGAGACCATCAGAACCCCCGCTGGGCAACGACGATACAACGTTGAGTCATATACTGCCAAATCAGGCAGTGACAAACGCAAAGTCGTTATCTATGCCAGAGTTAGTAGCCGCGCCCAGCAGTCCGACCTCAACCGACAGGTGGCCGCACTGTCCAACCTCTACCCCGAAGCAGAAGTCGTCTCAGAAATCGGAGGCGGGCTCAACTTCAAGGGAAAGGGAAAGAAAATGCTGGCCTTACTGGGACAAGTCTTGTCAGGAGATGTCCGCATGGTTGTCGTTGCCCATAAAGACCGACTGGCAAGGTTTGGATTTGACTTGTTTCGATGGCTCTGTGAGCAAAACAGGTGCTCACTCATGGTTCTCAACGAGACAAGTCTCAGTCCAGAACCAGAAATGGTTGAGGACATCCTCGCCATCCTCCACTGCTTCAGTTCCCGATTATACCGACGGAGTAAATACAAAACTCAGGTCAAAGAAGATCCGGATTTACCCCAGCCCCGAGCTAAATCAAGTCTGGCGTAAATGGCTGGCTGCTTGTCGGTATTGCTACAACCAAGCAATTGCATTATCTAGGAGTGGTAAACAACTAAGCAAACTGAAATTACGCAACGAAGTGATGCAGAGTGACTTACCCGAATGGGTCAAAGAAACACCCTGCCACATTCGGCAGAATGCTATCTTTGATGCCTATCTCGCCTTTTCAGCCAGTCCTGGCGCAAGGTTTAGGAGCTGTCGGGATAGTTCTCAAGCCATCAAGTTTAACGATGCTAATTTCTCTTCAGGGAGTTGGTATCCAAGACTCACGAAAGGATTAACTTTCATGGTTTCCTCAGCTATCCCTAAAACTTGTGTTCAAGGGACCCAATTAGTCTTGGCCAAGGGGCGGTGGTTTGCGGTGTTTCCTGAACCTGTGGCCATCACTCCGACTGACGCTACTGGCGTAATTGCATTAGACCCGGGTGTGCGAACTTTCATAACTGGGTTTGATGGCTCTCGGTTTCTGGAATTGGGCTCCGGGGATATAGGACGCATTACTAGGCTATGTCAACATTTGGATGATTTGATGAGCCGAATCGCCAAGGAACCCTGTCGTTCAAGAAGGCGACGGATGAGGCAAGCGGCTCAACGAATGAGAACCAAAATCCGCAATCTAGTTGATGAAGCCCACAAACAAATTGCTCACTACTTGACTCACAACTACAGCATAATTTTTTTGCCCACCTTCGAGACTTCCGATATGGCCAGTCAGGTGAAGCGTCTAATCAGGTCTAAGACTGCCCGCGCCATGCTGACATGGGCGCATTATCGATTCAAACTAACCCTGAGACATCAAGGGGAAATAACTGGAACCACAGTTGTAGATGTGACCGAAGAATACACCAGCAAAACCTGTACTCACTGTGGTCATGTGCATTCCCAGCTAGGTGGCTCAAAACTGTTCCGATGTCCGGAGTGTGGGTTCACTCTACCCAGGGACTGGAACGGTGCTTTTGGAATCTTTCTAAAAGCTTTGCGGGATACCGCCTCTGTTACCTTAACGGGTAATAGTGCTATCGTCGCATTGTCAGGCAATAGCCGGATAAATGTCGCGTAAATGTATCAGACCGAGGAATCTTATTCGTCTCAAGCCAGCTTTGTGGATGAGCATTCAGTGCCAACTTACCGTGCGAAACCCAACCACTGGATCCTATCAGGGAAGCCCATTAAGCGTGGGTTATATCCCACGGCGGCGGCGCATCTCGTAAATGCCGAGGCCAATGGTGCGGCAAATATCATCAAAAAAGTAGCCGTCAGGTTGGGGTTAAACCTTGACCGACTGGGTAGCGGCGTTTGGACTTCCCCTCCCGTAGTGGCGGCATCTAGCAATCATCCTCTATCTGCTCTATAAAACTTAAACAAAACCGGACATAGCCGGATATTGATGTTTATTTCTGGCTTCATCCGGGACTGTCGGCAGCACCCCGTCCACAAGTGTAATCGTCGGAACCAGGCGATTTTTCTAAATTTATACTGGCGTTCAAATCTCTATCAATCTTCAGCCCACAGTTCTGACATTCAAAAGTCCGACGGACTAGGGGCATTTTTTGACGATGGCCACAGTTAGAACAAAGTTGACTGGATGGATAAAATCTATCGGCAATAATCAACTTTGAACCATAACGTTCTGCCTTGTAACCTAGTTGACGACGGAACTCATAAAATGAAGCATCAGCGATAGAACCCGCCAAACAATGATTTTTCAGCATACCTGACACATTCAAATCTTCAATGACTACTTGGCTGTGGTTTTTAGCCAAAAAAGTAGTTATTTTATGAATTGTGTCACGGCGAATATTAGCTACTCTTTGATGTAGCTTTTGAACTTTTAAGAGACATTTAGCCCGATTTTTCGAGCCTTTGACTTTGCGACTTAAATGACGTTGTAATCGAGCTAGTTTTTTGGTCGCTGCTTTATAAGCCTTGGGATTAGAGAATTGGGTCCCATCGGAGCAAGTCGCCAAATTGTTAATTCCTAGGTCAACCCCGATTCTCTCTCGATATTTAGGTGTGATTTCTGGTGTGATTTCTACGAAAAAGCTAATATACCAGTCCCCTGCTTGGCGGGCTATAGTGACTTTCTTAACCCAACTTTCGGGTAGAGCCTCAAATGTAGAAACCCAGCCCACAAAAGGCAGCTTATGGCGAGTTCCTGACAACTTGAATGGCTTTCCGGAATTGTCAAGGGTAAAGCTATCATGGTAGCCTTTCTTCTTAAATTTAGGATAACTACTTATTCCCTTGAAGAAGCGCTTAAAGGCATCCCCTAGATTAATGAAGGCATATTGATAAACTTTAGAAGACAATTCGGACATCCAAGGATATTGAGGTTTCACATAATTCGTAAAAACCTTTTTGATGGAGTTGACGTTAGGCTTGAGTCCCTCTTCATAAGCTGACATCCATAAGTGTAATCCCCAATTGAACACAAATCGAGCATACCCCGCGTGTTTGGCCATCAAGGTGCGATGACGGTCATTGAGTTTTAGTTTGGTACGGAAGGCTTTGTAAACCATCATTGCATTTTACCATAAATCCTGCTTTTATTATTAGGTGGTGAGCAAAATTCGCCATTGTCCGGGGTTTAACCGTATATCAATTATTGAGTTGCGAATCTTCTGAAGTATTATACGCTATTGTCGTAAGATGTCCTGCAAATCTACGACTAAATCATGGCTCCCACTAGCCAGCGTTTGACCATCCCGCCTGAATGCTACAGACCAAACCCACCCAGAATGTCCAGTCAGCGTGTGGCTGAGTCCACCTGTCCTCACATCCCACAGTTTGATAGTCTTGTCAAAACTGGCACTAGCCAGCGTTTTACCATCCCGGCTGAATGCTACAGACCTAACCCAGTCAGAATGTCCAGTCAGCGTGTGGTGGAGTTTACCTGTCCTCACATCCCACAGTTTGATAGTCTTGTCAAAACTGGCACTAGCCAGCGTTTTACCATCCCGGCTGAATGCTACAGACCTAACCCAGTCAGAATGTCCAGTCAGCGTGTGGTGGAGTTTACCTGTCCTCACATCCCACAGTTTGATAGTCTTGTCAGAACTGCCACTAGCCAGAGTTTGACCATCCCGGCTGAATGTTACAGAATAAACCCTGTCAGAATGCCCAGTCAGCGTGTGGCGAACCTTACCTGTCCTCACATCCCACAGTTTGATAGTCTTGTCAAAACTGGCACTAGCCAGCGTTTTACCATCCCGACTGAATGCTACAGACCTAACCCAGTCAGAATTGCCAGTCAGCGTGTGGCAGAGCTTACCTGTTTTCACATCCCACAGTTTGATAGTCTTGTCAGAACTGCCACTAGCCAGAGTTTGACCATCCCGGCTGAATGTTACAGAATAAACCCTGTCAGAATGCCCAGTCAGCGTGTGGCGAACCTTACCTGTCCTCACATCCCACAGTTTGATAGTCTTGTCAGAACTGCCACTAGCCAGCGTTTGATTATCCGGGCTGAATGCTACAGAATAAACCGAGTTAGAATGTCCAATCAGGGTTTTTTGTAGATAGGGGGTGTTAGGGGGAAAAACAGGATGGACAATATTTTTGACTTGTGGAACACAGAGTTGACAACTATCCACACGAGAGAAAAGATGTCCTACCCATCCACCACCGACATTTCCAATAGTCCACGAACCAACAACACCTAAAGGAAGGTGTCCTTCTGGTGCAGTAATATCAAAAATAATATCTTTCCAACCCAACCAATTTTTTCCTTTTGTCCATCCTACCCTTTCTCCAAAAGATTCCCAAACTGTTGAATTAAACTGTTGGCTTCCCCCCAAACTTTGATAGATGCGTTTTTGTACAGAAAAACCAAAGCGCCCATGGCTATATTTGAGCCACAATTGGTCAATAGTGCGGAGGTCTTCACAGGGAAATTTATCAGCAGTTGTACTATCTAACCAACCTTTGTCTTCCCGCTTCGCCACAGCTAAAATAATACGCCTTGTTTCCTCGTCTGCTTCTTTCCACTTTCCCCCAGCGAGTAAGTCACGCAACTTCCCGTAGTCCATCCCCACATCTGAATTTAACTCCCCTTCTTCCCTTACCGGCTTAGGGGGAAGAGGGGGACTCAAAACATTAATCACCTCTTCCACAGACTGATAACGGTGTTTGGGTATAGGATTTGCTAACTTATCCAAAATATTAGCAAATTCATCACTGACAACATTCCCATTCAAGAAATTTCGCCACATCCATTCTCCATTCATCGGATCATATAAATCCAAGGGGCTAACTCCTGTTAATAAATGCAGACAAGTTACCCCTAAACTATATAAATCACTCATAAATACAGCTTTCCCCATAGACTGCTCAGGGGAGCAATATTCCGCTGAACCGATAATTGTTCCGGTAGCTGTGCGCTGCTGTGTTTGGACTACCTTAGCTGCGCCAAAATCTACTAAAAATAACTGGTAGTCACTCCGGCAGCGAATAATATTATCCGGTTTAATATCTCTGTGAATTACCTGCTGACCATGAACAAACTTTAAGATCTGCAACAGTCCTATTAATAATCCTCTCACTTGGGTTGGTGAAAAAAAACCGTTTTTATCTAACTCAGCTTGTAGGGTTTCCCCTTCGACAAACTCCTGAACCAAATATTGACGATTATCTGTGGTAAAATAAGCCATTAATTCGGGAATTTGGGGATGTTTACCTAGTTCTTCTAAACGTTGTGCTTCTTGTGCAAATAATTGGGAAGCCTTTTCTATACTGTCTGTTCCTTGAGCTTGGGGGAGAAATTGCTTAATTACACAATAGGGTTTTGATGGTTTATCTTCGTCAATGGCTAGAAACGTCCGACCAAAACCGCCTTGTCCTAAAATTGACTGGGGTGCATACCTTTCTCGCAGCAGTAACTTGTTACCGCACTTTTGGCAAAATTGGGAAGTATCAAGGTTAGGCTGGAGACAGTCGGGGTTAAGACATTGACGCATATATTCACACTATAGGCTGTTTATTTATCGCTAAAAAAATTCTCTGGCTATTATATCATAAATGATTGATGAACTACTACCCTCTATCTGTATGGGAGAGGGGTTGAGGGTGAGGGTTGAGAGTATGGTTGAGTAGGAAAGATGGACGCACTGGTTGATATCCTATGACCAAAAACTGAAAACCCGGCTTCCGCAAAGAAACCAGGTTTTCTGTTGTCACAATGTTTTAATTAGACTTATTCACCATCATCAGTTTCCGACTGCTGAAAAGCCTTAGCAGTTTTCTCTTCATCCAACTTGAGAATCAGCACGCCGAGAGGAGGCAGACACAAATCAAGGGATTGGGGATAATTATGGAACCACCACTCATCAGTCCATTTTCCGCCCAAATTACCCATATTGCTGCCGCCGTATTCACCAGAATCACTATTAAACAACTCGGTATAGAAGCCGACTTCGGGAACACCGACACGGTAATGGCTATGGGGTTGGGGAGTGAAATTACAAACCACTACCACAAACTCACCTGTATCCTTAGAACGGCGGATAAAAGAGACCACACTATGGCGGTTATCGCTACAATCAACCCACTGGAACCCGGCTTCCGCAAAGTCCTGGTCATAGAGAGCAGGTTCACTGCGGTAGAGAGTATTTATATCTTTAAAAAAGCGCTGAATCCCTTTGTGTGCATCAAACTGCAACATTTCCCATTCCAAGGTTCCCCAAGCATTCCACTCCTTCCATTGAGCAAACTCCATCCCCATGAAGATAGTTTTCTTACCAGGGTGAGCAAACATATAGGTAAATAAAGCGCGGACATTAGCAAATTTTTGCCAATCATCCCCTGGCATTTTACCGAGAATATTGCTTTTACCATGTACGACCTCATCATGAGACAAAGCCAACATGAAATTCTCGCTGTGGTGATACCACATACTAAAGGTAATGTTATTTTGGTGGAACTGGCGGAACCAGGGGTCCATGTGGAAATAATCCAACATATCGTGCATCCAACCCATGTTCCACTTTAGGTTAAAGCCTAAACCACCGACATAGGTTGGCCAGGAAACCATTGGCCAGGAAGTGGATTCTTCAGCAATGGAGAGGATACCAGGGAAGTAGCTAAAAATGACATGGTTAGTCTGGCGAATGAAGTCAGCAGCTTCGATATTTTCACACCCGCCATAATCGTTAGCGACCCATTCCCCATCTTCCCGACAATAGTTGAGGTAAAGCATGGAAGCGACAGCATCAACCCGAATACCATCGATGTGATACTTCTCAAACCAAAACAGAGCATTAGCTACCAGGAAGTTACGGACTTCATTACGCGAGTAATTAAATACAAGGGTTCCCCATCCTTTGTGTTCACCTTTGCGGGGGTCTCCGTGTTCGTAAAGGTGGGTTCCGTCAAAGAATGCCAACCCGTGACCGTCTTTGGGGAAGTGACCAGGTACCCAGTCCACAATTATCCCAATACCGTTTTGGTGACACTTATCTACGAAGTACATAAAATCTTCGGGAGTGCCAAACCGGGAAGTGGGAGCATAGTAGCCTGTAACCTGATAACCCCAGGACCCATCAAAGGGGTGTTCGGCAACGGGTAGAATTTCGATATGGGTAAAACCTAGTTCTTTGACGTAGGGAATCATTTGATCGGCCATTTCCCGATAGGTAAAGAACCGACTACCGGGATCCAGTTCTACGGCCTGTACAGGAGGCTCAACGGTTCCATCGGGTAATGTGTGGGGTTCAGAAAAGGGAGCGCGATTCCAAGAACCTAGGTGACATTCATAAACAGAGACGGGGTGTTCGAGAGGGTCGGTATTCCGCCGCTTCTCCATCCATTCGTCATCGTTCCACTTGTAGTTATTTAACTCAGCTACAATTGAGGCGGTTTTGGGTCGGACTTCCTGTTGGAAACCGTAGGGGTCGGATTTTTCGTAAATGTGACCCTCGAAGTTTTTGATTTCGTATTTGTAGGCTTCTCCTACACCAATTTCAGGAATAAAGAGTTCCCAGACTCCGTTACCAAATTTCCGCATTTGGTGTTTGCGACCATCCCAGTGGTTAAAGTTCCCCAGAATTGAGACGTTGCGAGCGTTGGGAGCCCAAACGGCAAAGTAGACCCCATCCACGCCATTTAAGTTCATGGGGTGAGCGCCGAGTTTTTCGTAAATACGATGGTGATTACCTTCGGTGAATAGGTGAATATCAAAATCGGTTAATTTGGGGGAACGGAAAGCATAGGGGTCGTGGGTGACGCGCTCGTGTTCCCCTTCCTTGAAGCGCAGTTTATAGTTTTTCAGTTCGGGAATATCAATAACACACTCGAAGAAGTGGGGGTTATGAACGGAGTACATGGGGTACTCTTTCCGTTCTTCGGGTAGTACAACCCATGCTGCATCAGCGGTGGGGAGATAGGCTCGCACGGCCCATAGGCTTTTTCCATCTTTCTCAATTTGATGGGGGCCTAGGACTTCAAAGGGGTCGTGGTGATGGTTCCAAACAATCTTGTCAATCTGATCTAATGCTATGGTCATGGATATCAAACGCTCTACAACAAAAAGATTACTAGAGTTAACACTGATACATTTACGCGACATTTTTCCGGTTGTTCCCGGACAATGCGACGATAGCACTATTACCCGTTAAGATAACAGAGGCGGTATCCCGCAAAGCTTTTAGAAAGATTCCAAAAGCACCGTTTCAGTCCCGTGGTAGAGTGAACCCGCACTCAGGACATCGGAACACTTTTGAGCCATCTAGCTGGGAATGGACATGACCACAGTGAGTACAGGTTTTGCTGGTGTATTCTTCGGTCACATCTACAACTGTGGTTCCAGTTATTTCCGCGCTTATGTCTCAGGGTTAGTTTGAATCGATAATGCGCCCATGTCAGCATGGCGCGGGCAGTCTTAGACCTGATTAGACGCTTCACCTTGGCAACCATATTGGAAGTCTCGAAGGTGGGCCAAAAAATCCGGCTGTGTTATGGGATGGCCAGGGATGCGATCCAATCAACCAAGGGGTTGAAGTCCTCACAGGGTAGTCCCCACGCCCATTTCAGCTCTATTTCATACCCGAAGGTCTCGCACCATACTTGGTATTATACCGTATTGCCGTAAAATGTTAACCTAATTTGAGATTAAATCATGCTCCCACAAATTCAATTTAATGGGATTTCTTCGACTGCCAGCACAGAAACGCGGTTCTGAACCTACAGTCCCTAGATCGAAAAAGGCATTTAGGCTATGGGGTAGCCAGCCAGGTTTCGGTGTGTGTTCTGGAGGCAGCACACAACCACATTGGTCAACTGTCAGCTAGATCATCGGTTCCAATCAGCCTTAATTCCTCGATCGCCAATTGGCTAATTGCTCGGTGAATTTGAGCCGCGATCGGGTCCCAGGAGTTTCCCCCCAAGTATTGCCGTTACAAAATCGGGCATTTGGATTGGTGGCTAATTTAACACAAGTATACAAAGCTGGGTGAAACTTGGGACATTTAATTTATCAGCCAAAATCAATTAATTGTTCAAGATATACCAGAGCATATCATCTGTGGTACTATAACCGTAGGTTTTTGTGGTTGCCGGATCAGGTCTGGGCAAAACTAAGTAACTAAACATTGTGATCAGGTGTAAGTGATGGCTGTTGCGTTTAAACCCCGCCGCCCCAGTAAACGGGTCGAGGTGAACCCTTTTGTTGTGGTCCAAAATCCTCACAATGTGGTTTCTCTCGATCGCATTCGTCATAACCGGGTAAAACCGGCTCCCTACTCCCGCCAGGAACCTCCCATCAGCACCATAGAGGCTAAAACCACAGTGGTGGAAGTTCTACCGAGGGCGCAAGATCTACCCCTATGGTTAAAATCTCTAATTACTGTTAAACAACTGTCATCGATCGCAGCCTGTGTTTTGATGGGGGGTGCTATGACTTTCTATGGGCTGAAGGTTTATGGGGAGTCTCGCTGGACAGGACAATATCCGAGACTAGAACATCTGCGACAACAAGAGCAACAACTGCGCCTGGCTAAGGAAATACTCAAACATACTATTGTAGAATCGGCCGGTGACCCTGATGCGGGTTTGGAAATTCCTACCCCTGATCATATTATATATGTGCAACCAGCCCCTCCGCGTCCAGCTACGGGGCGAGAACTTTCCTCGATTGTCAATCCTCCCTGGTCTTCGCCTCCTCAAACAAATCGGCCTTTGGCTTATTAGCAGTCAGGTAATGCTTCTCGACCCATGATAGGAGTGCTTCTGGGACAATGGCGCGTAAAGATCGAACACAGTTGGTTAATACTAGCAGGGTGAAATAGCCAATGGCTTCTTCTGATTATTCTTCGGGTTCGAGTCGATCGCATGAATCTGGTTTTTCTTCCCGTGGTAATCGTCAACCATTACGGGGCAGAATCAAGAAGCGATACAGCCAAGGCGACACTATGCGATCGCCAGGTTCTGCTAGTGTTTACCATCCCCCAAAAAATCTAATCTCTAAACCCTCTAGCAGAGTCTCCCACAGGAGGCCAAAGCCGATTAAGTCCGCTAAATGCAGTCCGGTTCGCCTGTACTTGGTGTGGTTAATCCTACTGGCGGGAATTTTCGGGCTAGGTATTCGCGTATTTCATCTGCAAATCATCGAAGGTCCTTTTCTGCAAGAAAAAGCTCAATATCAGCAACAACAGCGTTCTCTACCGTTTATTCCCCGTCGTCCCATTAGCGATCGCAATGGTACAATTCTGGCTTTTGATCAGCAGGTATATACCCTGTATGCTCACCCAGTTTTGTTTAAAAGCCCGCCCGAGGAAATCGCCCAGCAACTAGCCGGAGTAGTGGTAAGGACTGATCTAAGCAGTCCCACCACTCAGGAACTGCTGAATTTATTTAATGTAGCCCAGAGTGGTCTAAAGGTGGCGGATGGGTTATCAGAACAGGTGAGGCGCAGGATTCTCCGATTACAGATTGATGGCTTAGAATTAATTCCTGAGCGGCGGCGACTTTATCCCCAACAAAATTTAGCTGCTGATGTTGTGGGTTATGTAGACAAAGAAGGCCGAGGTCAAGCGGGAGTTGAGTATAGTCAGGAAAACCTGCTTAAACGTAGTATGCCTTCCCTGCTGTTCCAACGGGCGGTAAATGGCGCATGGGTTCCCTCTCAACTGGCTGGGGGTTTTATCCAAATGGATGACCTAGAATTGCGGCTAACGATTGATTCTCGTATGCAGCGCATTGTCCGCAGCACCCTAGCGGAACAGGTGGAGGCTTTTAACGCCAAACGGGGAACTGTGATTGTTATGGATGCCGAAGATGGTTCTATACTTTCGTTGGTGAATGAACCCTCTTATGATCCTAATCAATACTATAAGTTTGACAAGGAACTATTTAAAAATTGGGCTTTGACGGATTTATATGAACCCGGTTCTACCTTTAAGCCGATAGCAGTGGCTTTAGCTTTAGAGGCTAAGGCGATCGCACCAGATAGTTACATTAATGATGAAGGTAGCATTCAGATCGGACCTTGGACTATCTCTAATGCTGATTATAGTTCCGCAGGTGCTAGGGGCAATGTGTCGATTACCGATATCGTCAAATATTCGAGTAATATCGGCGTGGTGCGGATTGTGCAACGCCTGGACCCAAAAGTTTATTATCAGGGTCTACAGCGTCTAGGTATGGGGAAAGTCGTTAATGTTGACTTACCCTTTGCGGCGACTGGTCTGCTGAAAAGTGCTGAAGACTTTGTGAATGTACCGATTGAGATTGCTACCAGTTCCTTTGGTCAGGGATTGTCGATTACTCCTCTGCAATTAGCCCAAATCAATGCTACTTTAGCCAATGGTGGTAAGTTGGTAACACCCCATGTCGTACAAGGGTTGTTTAATAGCCAGGGACAGTCCTACTTGCAAACTTCCATCCCACAACCGGAGCAGGTTTTTTCCGCAGAAACCGCCCAAACCGTTTTGGAGATGATGGAAACTGTAGTTACGGATGGGACTGGTAAAAATGCCCACATTCCCGGATATCGCATTGCTGGAAAAACCGGAACTGCTCAAAAAGCTAGTTCTACGGGTGGTTATTATCAGGGGGCTTATATTACCAGCTTTGTTGGTATTATCCCCGTGGACAACCCTCGCTATGTAGTTGTAGCGGTAGTGGATGAACCAGAAGGGGGAAGTGGTGGATTGGTGGCTGCTCCCATTGTTAGGTCAGTAATGGAGGGGCTGATTAAAGTTGAACAGATCCCCCCATCTAAGTTTTAGTGGGACTTCACCAGGCTATATGATTAAATTTGAACATCCATCGACCTGATCATGTCATGAAGCTAATATTTTTAGGTTCGGGTTCAGCCTTTACCGTGGGGGCTGATAACTTTCAATCTAATATGATGCTGGTAGCAGAAAATAATCGGAAACTGTTGATTGACTGTGGGAGTGATCTGCGACATTCTCTGTATCAGTTGGGATGGTCTTATCGAGATGTTACTGATATTTATATTAGCCATATCCATGCTGACCATACGGGAGGCTTGGAATATATGGGGTTTACGACTAAATTTGACCCTAATTGCTCACGCCCTAAACTTTACCTGAGCCAAGAACTTGCTGACCTGGTATGGAATAATTGTCTGGCGGGAAGTATGACTTCTATTGAGGATGATTTGGCTACATTAGAAACCTATTTTGATATTGAACCGATTTCTCCGGGGTCTGGTTTTACTTGGGAAGGGGTTGATTTTACTTTGGTTCCTACTATTCATATTCAAGACAAATATCAGGATGTTCCTAGTTATGGTCTGAGTTTCTCGGTGGGGGGAGTTGAGGTGTTTTTGACTACGGATACTAAGTATTGTCCGCAGCAATTGCAGGGTTTTTATGAAAGTGCTAATCTAATTTTTCATGATTGCAATACGGCTCCAGTTACTGGGGGTGTTCATGCTCACTATCAGGAACTGATCACCCTACCGGACAAGATTAAAAATAAAATTTGGCTGTATCACTACCCGCCCGGTTCGCTGCCTAATGCTGAACAGGATGGCTTTAAAGGGTTTATTAAACGGGGGCAAAGTTTTGTTTTTGAAGATGGTAAATTTTTGGTAGAAATGCCAACTAAATAATGGGGGGGAATGGGGAATGGGGACTGCTACCCATTCCGCCGCCCCTGGTCTGGGGTTGATGGTGGTCATGGCCCTAGGCTTTTTTCGGCAATTGCTGAAATTCCAGAAAAGAATCGATATACTCGTTGGAAGCGTCGAATTTAACAGCATGAAACATAACCCCAACCCCACTTCGGAGTTCTCGGAGTCGGCGGAGGAAATTCCTAATCAATTTGATATCATTGTGGTGGGAAGTGGTGCGGCTGGACTCTATGCCAGTCTTTGCCTTCCGCCTCATTTGCGCGTCGGTTTAGTTACTAAAGATAGCCTGGGAAGTGGCTCTAGTCCCTGGGCTCAGGGTGGCATTGCGGCGGCTATTTATCCCCCAGATACGCCAGAATTACACATGGAGGATACTTTACAGGCGGGGGCGGGATTATGCGATCGCCAAGCTGTACAGTTTTTGGTAGACCATGCGGCGGAGGCGATCGAGTTTTTGGTGAATTTGGGTGTGGACTTTGACCGCGCTGGAGAAAAATTAGCCACTACCCTAGAAGCCGCCCACTCTTATCCCAGGGTTCTCCACTCCCGCGACACTACGGGAAGGGCGATCGTTGATGTCCTCATGGCTACGGTATTGAAACGCCCTAATATTCAGGTGGTTTCTGGGGCGATCGCTTTAAGTATATGGCCAAATCCTCAAACTGGGCGTTGTCAGGGTGTTAGTGTCCTGTATCAAAGTCAAATTCGCTGGCTACAAGCTAAGGCTGTCGTATTAGCCACTGGTGGCGGCGGTCAAGTTTTCGCCAAAACTACTAACCCCGAAGTTAGCACCGGAGATGGCATTGCGATCGCATGGCGAGGGGGGGCTGCGGTCCGAGATTTAGAATTTTTCCAATTTCACCCCACAGCCTTAATGAAACCCGGCGCACCCCATTTTTTAATTAGTGAAGCTGTGCGAGGAGAAGGGGCTCATTTAATCGATCGCCAAGGGCGGCGTTTTGCCTTTGACTATCACCCAGCCGGGGAATTAGCCCCTAGAGATGTCGTGAGTCGCGCCATTTTTATGCACCTACAAAAAACCTCAGATCACCCCGCTGAGGATAATGTGTATTTGGATATGCGACCCATACCACCAGATAAAATTCGCCATCGTTTTCCGAATATTATTAACGTCTGTCAACATTGGGGCATTGATGTCTTTAATGAACCTATGCCTGTGGCTCCTGCTGCCCATTATTGGATGGGAGGTATTACCTGTGATTTAATGAATCGCACCTCTATGCCAGGGTTATATGCCATTGGAGAAACTGCCAGCACCGGAGTTCACGGCGCTAACCGTTTGGCTAGTAATTCCCTATTGGAGTGTTTGGTTTTTGCTTCTCAATTATCCAAAATTGAAATGGATTTGACTGACCATAAATATATCGATTATACACCTTCGATGATATTGGTGCAAGGTAAATCTGATTATACTCAAGAATTAGAGAAAATGGAGGAAATTCGCCACAGTTTGGCGGCTTTGATGTGGGAAAGTGCCGGAATTTGTCGGACCCAAACCGTCCTAGAAGCAGCTATCCCCATTGTTTTAAATTGGCGCAAGGAGTTGCAAAAATTACAAATCAGTAAATATTTGCTGACCATGAATCCTCGGCAAAATATGCAGTTATTATCTCCTGAATCGGGCAAAACTTTGAAAGCGTTGGCGGAAACTTTCAACCTGTTAGATATCGGATATTTGATTCTGCGAAGTGCCGCTTTTCGCAAGGAAAGCCGAGGGGGACATTACCGCCTAGATTACCCAGAAACTAGCCCAGATTGGCAAATTCATACTGTGAATCGGGTTAATCTACCGACGAAATGATTAACCAGGATTAGCCCTCCCATTAGTAGGAGAGGGTTAATCCATGGCGATACTCATTTAGGAGTCGATTAATCTTGGGCGGTCACATTCTCATAAACCCCCTGATCTCGCTTGACTAGCTTGGTAAACCCCGCATTTCTGTAATCAGCATTAGAAGTGGGAATAGACAGCATGGGTGAACTCAAGAGGCGACGGACGGGTGCATCTTCTGGGGTATCCCCCACTTCACAACCCGCTAACTGACAAACCTCGCCCCAGGTTTTCACCTCCCGATTGATACTGTGCATCACCTCAATCTTGCGGTTATTGCTAGGACACAAATAATCGTAGATTGGCATAGCAGTTTTCTCAAACAGATAAAGAAGCCCTATATTCATTTTTACCATAAAAACTTAAAATTTACATAAAATTTGAACGACACGGCCCTATTGATGATAATCTATGTCGTAGCGATGAAGCCCCACCGGGGTTAGGGATGATTTACGGACTCTGGTGGGTCTCAACCCTGGTCTGGTTGTCTGATATCTAGTTTTAAGGAGAAATTTAGATGAGTGATTTTAAGCCTACCCCTGAGACCGATTTAACCACTACCCAATTATTAGACCGATATAACATTAATGATACTAGCCTCCTCAAAAGCTGGGCAACACTGCACGGATTAAATGGCAATCGTAGCACCTATTCCCCTCAAGAAATCGATTTGCTGGATCATGTTCATCATCACCTTCATAATTTGGGGATGACTATTGATGAATATCAAAATCTACTTAACCGCCGTCCTTCTCGTACCAATTATCAGCCTCCACAACCTGTGAATAATTCCTCTCATTCCCCCAATTCATCGGCGGAAACTACCCCGAAATCTGATGAGGAAATGGTGGAGGGTGCGGCGGCTACGGTTGACCTGTTAATGGCTCAATATTCGGAGGCGATCGAATGTGTGGGAGAACGCATTGCCGAACACTTTATTGATGAATTAGATGCCTCGGTTATGCGACATTTGGCGAAAAAAGTCCAGGAACGTCAGGCGATTAAGTCTGGTCAACCCAATCGTTTTTTGCGGACTATTCAATCGGTTTTAAAGCCTAGCCAGAATCCGATGTTGACTGATGCTAAATCGGAACCCTGGGAGATGGAAAGCAATCATCGTTTGGGATAAGTTATGATTAATCAGGCTGATATCCCTAAAAACGTCGATGGGGAATTGGCACTGTAGACCATCGATTTGTCTGATTTTCTAAACGTGCTAATCTCCAGATTCTACCTTGGGCTTGTCTTTGTAGGTAAATCTGAAATCGGTTCTGCTGTTCCCGCCACCAGCGATCGCTAAATTTAACACTAAGGTTATAGGTTCCCTCAACTTTAAATCCTTGGAGGTTGTTAATCATTATTGGTTCCATATTCGAGATGGCTACCCGTGTGATTTTAAATGATTGGGGAGACCTGGCAAAATCTGATTGTAGCTTGAGTTGTTGATGGATTTCTTTAATCTGTATGGTTAGGGCTTGTTGAACTAAGGTGGGTGTTGGTGTTATTCCCACCGGAGAACATCCCCATAACGTCAATGCTAATAAAGGGATAATTACAGTGATTATAGGTAATTTCCTGGTAGGGGTAAATTTTCTAACCCACAGGCGATCGCTCATTTTAGCCCAAAATTTCTCAATACTGTTTACAGACTGGGATATGCTCCCATCATCTTACCCTGGAAAATTGCCTAAAATTATGTTATCATATAACGGTCATAATCACCATAGATACAATCCATAAAATTCACAGGAGAATTTATGACAACCACAACCCCTAGGCGGAAGGTCGCCAAATTCATCAATATCTTAGGGTTATTTATAGCAACAGTAGCTATATTTGTGTTTGCTGCTAGTGAACCCGGAAAAGCGAGTAACTGTTTAAATTCCAGCCATTGGGTAGCCGCTTATAATAACCGACAAGTTAATCATACACATATTTTTTGTGGAGAGTTGAATCGACGGGGGAGACTGGTAGGATTTCATTCGCGTCCTGGGGGAAGAAATCCCGCCACTGTTGCCAGATTTAACATTACCCAACCCGCCAATAGTCAGGGTATTTACGCAGGAGAATGGACTTATCAAGGGTCATCTCAAGCCACCAAATTTTCGACTATGTTTCCCGATCGCTGTACTCCCACACAGGTAATTAACTCCATTGCTCACGCCGCCGACAATAGGATATCATGTCCTTCTAACGCTCCTAATTGGGCTTGGTGTGGCTATAATACCCCTGGCGGCGGAGATAATCGGTTTTGTCAGGCTAATGATGGCAGCCAATACGTCGTGGCTGGGGCTACTAATTCAGATGGTAAAATTAACACAGGATTTCCTTTAAGGTTGTCAAGATGAGTATGGAAACTAATTGGGACTGGTCAGAGTGGAAACAACAAAGTAACGCCCACCGCCTGGTAGTGGAATTTTTAACTTTGGATGTTCAAGATAACTGCGAATATATTAGGCATATCTGCAATCAAATTGCGGCGTTAGAAAATGGCGAAATTGCTGATTGTATCTGTTCTGGTAATGCTTATTATGTGAGTTTGTCCCCCCAAAATGTGACCATTGAGAATTTGATTATAGATGATGAACCCATCGAAACTATCTCTCTCAATGAGTTTAAACAGGCTATTTTATGCTGGCAAGACAAACTTGAAAGTTAGATGAAATAATGGGGGATAAACTGGCTAGTATTCTGGGTGATGGGGGTACGATCTTCTCGAATACCAATCCCGGCTGCTTCCCCACCGATAACCCAAGAACCCAGCACGGGATAACAACCTTGAAATTCTGGGAGGGGAAAGTAGGCTTGATAAATCACGGGTACATCTTGATATATCCCTGGGGTTTGATAAGTGCGATCGCCATAATAAATGCTAATATTAGCACCCTCTCGGGAGAAAATAGGTTTACTGATGTAGGGATGTCGCAGGGGGCTAGAATCGAAATAAGCAGGTAATAAATTGGGGTGATCTGGAAATAATTCCCAGAGAATTGGTAAAATCGCCTTATTGCTGAGAATCATTTTCCAGGGTGGTTCTAGCAATTGCATCGGTTCATTCAGCAGAAACTGGCTAAATTCATCATCAACTATCCACTCCCAAGGGTAAAGTTTAAACATTAACTTAATTGGCTGATATTCCCAATCACAAAAACACATCCGATGAGAATCCCAACCCACTTCATCTATATATAGATGTTTGGTTTCAAAACCTGCTTGCATCGCCAAATCTCTTAAATATTCAACAGTCCCCAAATCTTCCTCTGTATCCCGTTCGCAGGTGAAATGTAGATACTTTCCTTGTGGGGGTGAATTTTGGTAAATTGTCTGGAATTGGGCTAGTAATTTTTCATGAATTGAGTTAAACTGATCAGCATCAGGAAAAACCTCTTCTAACCACATCCATTGTACCACACTGGCTTCTAACAAAGCCGTCGGAGTATCGGCATTATATTCCAGTAATTTGGGGGGGTTAACGCCATCATAAGCCAAGTCAAACCGACCATATAAACTCAGGTCTTCCCGCGTCCAAGACCGACAACATAGTTCAAAAAAATCTGGGTCGATTGACAGTTGCTGATAACGTTGTTCGGACACAATACAATCAACGGCTTCTAAGCAGAGTTCGTGTAGTTCCTGGGTAGCCGCTTCTATTTCGTCAATTTGTTCGCTGGTAAATTGATAACAAACCCTTTCGTTCCAATACAATCCATCTAGTTCGTAGAAATGAAATCCCACCTCGTCGCATTTGTCTTGCCAGTTAGGACGAGGTGTGATTGAAATACGCTGCATTTTTGAACTTACCATAGTCTGCCTACTAGAATATGCTATCAGGGGGGATTTGTCAAGGGAAAAATCTTAAAAAAACCTTAAATTCCTCAGCCTTGATGGTTATCGCTTTTTCAAGTAGTTATTATACCACTCAATTAACCCACCATTGATAGAACCGACGACACCACCGACTAACAGGAATACGAAAAGACTCCAAAATAAGGCATAAATTCCGGGATTTAAGATATATTGATTTTGGTCATCTTTCACCAGGAAACCTTGTTCAATATGACCTGAAACCGCCGAGGCGACAATACCTCCCGCACCGAGTCCAGCCCCGAGAATTTGGATGGTGTGTTCTAAGGAGCGATCGCATTCTGTTTGTTCAATTTCTACTAATCCGCGAATGGTATTAATTAGTTCTGAAAACAAGTCTTGTACGGGGATTAAATACTCTAAATCGACTTCTATTTGTTCGATAAATGTAGTTCTGGCTGTGGCTTGAAATTTCTGTAAAAAAGGTAAGTTATCTTCAGATAGGGCAATATTTTCCAGGTCTTTAACACAGGTTTGATAGTTTTTTAAGTTGGTTTCAATGGTGTTTAAGTGAATTTTTATCTGTTGAATATAGCTAAAATATTCAAAGGATAACCCCGGTAGTTTAGTTAATTCATCCTTTAAAATATCTAGTTTTTGCTGGGTGGGTTCTGGTAATCCTTGAATGATTTGGAGATGGGGGGACAATTGTTGATAGAGTTTTTTCGCCTGTTGATAACACCAACGGGACTGGTGATAAGCATAGAGGATTTTATGGCGACAACATAAGAGATTAATTAAGGGTTGATAATATTTCCCTTGGCTTTCTAACTGTTGAGTTTGGGGGGAATTATTCAACCAGATTAATAGATGAATTTTAGGGGTTTGATATTCAAAAATCGGACTTCCGAATAACTGACCCTCACCGGGTGGATGTTTTAATAAAAGTTCGGCTTCTGCGGGAGGAAATAATCCCCGAATACAAGCATTGATGAAATGGCGATCGCTTTTATTTTCTACCGCCATAGGTTCAGCAAAAAATAGCAAAGTTTGTCCCAAATCAGATTGGATAAAATCCGGCATTAAGCAATAGTTGGGATTGAGAAATTGGTGCAATTCCGAGACTTTAACAACGGCTTCTGGTCGATAAAAAGTAATATCAACGGCGTAGGTATCATGAATTTGCAGCGGATACACTCCCCCCTGAATTTGAGGATGATTAGCACCCGGTTTACCATAGAAATATAAAAAGGTATCTGGGTCAGGTTTCAACAGTGGTATATGGTCGCTATCTGGGTTATCATCCGTTGACGCAAAGCCGATTTTTCCGTTAGGTTTCTGGAGTTGTTTAATCAAGTCTTGTAACTGAGGAGAACCCAACTTAATTCCCAATTCCCGGCATTTTTCCCATAGATGGTCTGATGTTTTAATGGGTTCATCTCCCGACAGCAAAGTGTTTCGCAGTTGAAAGGCGATTAAGGTTAACTTGGGGTTTTTAACAGTCTCTAACTGAGTCTCAGTGACCATCTATTAATTATCAGTTGATGATGTCTTGGGGGGAGTTTGTTTAACTTGCTGACTCTGACTTTGCATAATGCTATTTTCTAATAACTTTTTAGCGCTTTCAGGTTGGCTAGAAGATGAGGAAAGGCTGTTAGTTCCCGGTAAACGATCGCTGGGTTTTGACTCTGGTTCAGAATCATATTTTTTCAATATTTCTAACTGACTATCAACAATATCATCATATTGTTCATACCACTCAGATATAGCAAGGGATAAGGTTTCAGTATCATCTGCTAAGGGTTCTATTAAATCAAGTAGTTCTTGATGTTTTGAGTCAGCAAATAATTGAGGCTGTTCCTGTAGCAGTTGGACAAAGGCGATTAAGTTTTGTTCCTCAAAAGTCATAGACTTATTTTTAAACACAGTATTACATCCATTATATCAAATTTCTGGTTTTTGTGCTAATTGAGAAACCCGGTTTCTGTGACTTGATGAAATGAGTTAAAATTTACCCACCGCGCAAAATGCACCCCAGTAGTAGGGAGAAGCAAAGGGTTTATCATCTTTAACTTTTTGCAAGGATATCCTTAACTTCATTAAGTTGGCTTTATCAATCCAATTTAATAACTCGGTTTTAGTGGCATTTCTTAACCAATTTTGGGCAGAAATTAAAGCGATCGCTATATTTTCACCTTCCCTTAATAATTGATAAAACCTAATCATTAATAACGCCGTGGAAATATCACTAACCGCCCAAAGAGAACTTATCACATTAGTAGAACCCGCCACCAAAAAGCCACTGGGTAAACCGATATATTCATCACTTTTCGCCCGGAAATCAATTAACCCCGTTTCACAGGCGGAAAGCGTCACCAACCGACAGGAACCCAAGTCTAAAGTAAACACATCCCCCAAGGTCAAACATTGACGTAAATCAACAACAGTTTTGTTATTATTAACAGGTAGGTGGCGACTGCGATCGATAGGCGAGGGAGGCGGTTCTAGGTAGCAGTTGGCTAGTAATAAAGCCGACAGTAGGGGATTGGTAAAATTAAAATAACCGTGACAGGAAAAATGGTGACAATGGGCCGTTTTTAGTTTGGTTTTTTGTTGAGAATTTAACTCAGTTTTCGTCGCCTGTTTCTTAACTAAAGTAGTCTGGGGTTGAAAATAGCTGGAAATGGTCTTAACTTCTAAGTTGGTAAACTCTAAATCTTCCGTGGGATTTTGGATGGCAAAAAGTTCGGAAAAATTCTGGCGATCGCGATTATTTGCCGTTTGCAGAAGTTGACAACTGGGCGCATAACTAACGCCGCCGGAAAATCGATCCATTAAATAGGTGATATTTCCCCCCGATAGGTCGAGGGGGATAGCGTGAAGGGGGAATAAATGCAGGAAACGGTTAGGAATTAAAACCAGGCGATCGCATTTGTTAGCCGTCTTCTGGATAGTGGCGAGCAGTTCATGAATATGGAGAATTTCCCCCAGTTTTTGCAGGCGGGAAATCAGGGTATTTTGCCAATCTTGACTGGTGCGGTTTTGATAAGCATTTAAGTAGTCATCAGCCCACTTGATTAATTGTTGATAATCTTCCGGGCTCGACTGCCAGAGTGTCACCCTTTCCCCGTCGGTTGCCGTGGGTTTTGTCGGGGGTGTGACGATAAACACCAAAAAGCGATCGCTCAAAATATACCATTCTAAAATCGCCGTATTTTCCCCTGTTAAGGCTTGAATTTCTGCAAAAGGCATAGGCTGAACCTTTTGGGTGCGGCGGAAGTCCCGGTCAATGGGGGTAATCTTACTGTCAATCAGGTTGTCGAGTTGTTCCTGAAGTTGGTTGAGGCGGCTGCGGTCTGGCGGTGAAGTTGGCGCGATGGTGATATTAGCGCTGCGTTCTCCGGTTGTTCCGCCGCCAAAGTTGTCGCGGTTGCGTTCTTCAATTTCCAGGCGACGTTGTTCGGTTTCGATATCTCGACGCAGGCGGGTGAGTTCATCGAGGACGGTTTGGGGAATATCGCCTTTCGGGTAAAGGTCACGGGTTGCCATGAGTTCAACCAGGTTACGAGCTTTACTGCGTTCCACATATTCAATGGCGGCGGTATAGTTTTTCAGTTCGATACAAACTTCCACCATTGCTTGATAAAGTTTCTGCCATTTTTCGGCGAATTTCTGTTTATCTGCATCTCCCCCTTTAACAATTTCTGCCCGGATATCTTCGAGGGTTTCAATGGCATTATAAAAGGTATCATAAGCGAGTTGCCATTGTTGAGATGCTTGATAAGCAAACCCTAAATTAAATGATGTTTCTACATAATTGTAAGGAAAAGCTTGGCGGGTTCTCACTTCTAAAGCGTCTTGATAGTAAGCGATCGCAATTTCCAGGTTCTAGGCGCGCTGACCTAACGGGAATTTTGCTATGAAATCGCCAAATATCACAATAATAATCCCACGCTTCCTGAATATGGGGATTATTTTCAAATCTAAGTATAGCATCATTATAGCTCAGTGCCAACCCCAGAGAAACCCGGTTTCTTCGAGAAACCGGGTTTCTTTATCCGCCATTAAATCATCAACATTCACTTGTTGAGTTTTGCCCTGTTTATATTCAGCATGAGCCTCAACAATACTCTCAGCAATTTCTTTCCGCCTTTTTTCGGATAATCGTTTTTGCAGAATTTCAATTAAAAAATCTTGCTCGGACTCCGACAGAGACTCTGCTAGTTCCAAAACTTGATGAAAATTAGCTGGTGGCATAATCCTCTGATGTGGTAAGTATTAACAGTTAGTGATTAGATACCAAGAAGAACTCATAAACCCAGTTTCTTTATTATTTAAGAAACCGGGTTTCTTAGACTACTAAGAAGAAGAATCACGCCGAGTCAAAGCATCTAAGAGGTTGCGGTGATATTCTGGGACTGTATCAGTTTGGGGTTGTTGACGGGTTTCAGGAGTCGGGGAAGTTTGAGTAGTGTTTTGGGTTGTAGATGCTGGTGTAGGCTGTTGTTTATAAGCCGGACGACCATAACCCATAATCCCCCCAGGACGACGTTGGCGACGCATGACTGCTCCGCCATTAGATTCATTACCAACCGCTGTGTTACCCTCAATACTGGTGACACTACCATCAGAATTAATACTTTCTACAATTCCCACATGATCAGAAATTCCGTCTCCCCGCCAACAGTAAAATACCACATCCCCAACCTGTGGCTGAGAAAACCATCGACCTTGTCTCTGAAACCAATGTACTCCATCTTGACAATAGGCAAATCCTTTGGAGGTGCGAATTGGTAGGGTCAGACCCGCGCGATCGAAGCAGTAGGAGACGAAAATCGCGCACCAAGGCACATGATTCATACCATACCACTGACCATATTTATTTTGATTACTGTTTGGGGGTGATTCAGTGTAGCCTATTTCCGCCGCCGCCACTCGCAGAACATCATTTGCTGTCGTCATGGTAGAATTTTCCTTTACTATTTATCTTAGTTATATCTTAATTATCAAATCATTAGTTTAGTTTTTGGTCTCCAATTAGCGCAGTTTCTCGACTGTCCTGATACCCAGAACCCCTGGCACTACTTCAAATCTCGGATGGCATCATGATTTGATAGCAGGATTGATCTAGATCACTGTTTCATTATACCTCAGTCACTCTCAATATTGACTAAGTTTACTAATCTCTAGGCTAAATATCACAGAAACTATTTGTTATCTGTGGCACAATGGAAGCCATAGCAGGGAATCGGGAATCAGGAGAACAATTCCCCTATCCATGGGGGGGTGGTCTGTTTAATAACTGTCCTGGTGACTGCTATATCAAAGCACAAAATCTAGGGAGACAGTATCATGCAGGCTAATTTTTCCAAAAAGTCGTTTTTTATTAATCTCAAAGGTGCGGATCTAACTAATGCTAATTTGGCGGGTATTAATTTGGGCAAGGCAGATTTAGAACACGCGATTTTTGAGGGTGCTAATCTCCAAGATGCTGATTTTACTCAGGCTCGCAATTTGCGGGTTTCCCAAATTAAACAAGCGGTAAATTGGCAATATGCTCGTTATCATCAATCTCTCCAACAGGAATTAGGTATCGCCAACTATTGAAAGAAGCAAATCGGGACGCAACGACTGAAATAGTGTTGCGTCCACAGTTAGTCTGAGATAAATTATGATTTAATGATATGGGATAGACTCAATCTGGCTAGTGAAATTAACTTGTTAACCAGATTTTAAACAATTGGTCATCCAGCAACTGCGATCGCCTATTTAAACTTAGAGGGAATTTCGATACAATAATCATCATAGTAATTTATGGCGATCGTATATTTTATGACCTCAAATGTCAAACCCCCATCTAGTCCCGACCCAGAATTAGAAATCACCGAAGAAGACGAAGAACAATCAGAGTTAGACTATTTTTTTGACGAACCCGGAACCCTCCCCGGAACCCTAGACCTGAAAATTGATGCAGCTCCCCCTCAACTGGTGGTAATTGAGTACAACCAGACTACTGCTATGCGTACTATCATCAACAGTCCCTCAGAATATACTCGTTATCATGATTCTGAATGTATATCCTGGTTAGATATACAAGGTTTAGGAAACTTAGAAACCTGGCGACAGATGGCAGAAATTTTTAACCTTCATCCCATTGCTTTAGAAGATGTGGTGAATGTTCCTCAGCGTCCGAAAGTTGTTTATTATGACAATCCCGATCATGTAGTAATTATCGCTTGGATGGTCATGTTAAGTCCCCGGTCTCAAAAACTACATAAAGAACAGGTTAGTATTATTTTAGGGGAACATTATGTAATCACAGTTCAAGAAAAGCCTAAATATGACTGCTTAGAACCTGTCAGAAATCGGATTCGCCAAAATCAAGGTAATATTACCAAATATGGCACGGACTATCTGGCTTATGCTATTTTAGACGCGATTATTGATGAATTTTTCCCGGTCTTAGAAGTCTATAGCGATATGCTAGAAGATTTAGAGGATGAGGTTTTGTTTCAGCCACAATCCAAAACCATGCAGAATATCTATAAAACGAAACGGGATCTGATTGTTTTACGTCGCGCGATCTGGTATCAGCGAGAATCCTTAAATATCCTGATTCGCGACAAAAATAAATTGGTCAGCAAGAAAGTGCGAGTTTATCTGAGAGACTGTTATGATAATACAGTCAATATTCGCGATATGCTGGAGACTTACCGGGAGTTAGCCTCAGATCTGATTAGTATTTACCTGTCGTCTATGGGAAACCGCATGAATGAAATCATGAAAGTTTTAACGGTCATCTCGACAATTTTTATTCCCCTAACCTTTATTGTCGGTATCTATGGAATGAACTTTGACCCGGAAATCTCCCCCTGGAATATGCCAGAATTAAAATGGTATTATGGTTATCCAATATCCCTAGCATTAATGGCAATTATGGCGGGTAGTTTAATTTACTTTTTTTGGAAACGAGGTTGGTTTAATGATTTCTCCCAATTTGACCGAGACCATTAATGAAAATCTGGGTAATCACGCAAATTTCTACCCTATTACTGTTGTTCACCTTCACAGCTAACTTACTATGAAAACTGAACAGATAATTGCTGGACGCTATCGAATCATCAAATGCTTAGGAGAAGGGGGATTTAGTACGACATACTTAGCGATAGATCAGCAAAATTCGGCTAATTCTCCCTGTGTGGTTAAACACTTCTCCCCCCAATGGAAAGGTCGGGAAAGTCTCGCCAAAGCCTCGGAACTATTTGAACTAGAAGCCACCCGTTTAGAAAATCTCGGTAAACATCCACAAATCGCCCAAATTTTTAATTACTTTAAAGTTGACAATAGCCAGTATTTGGTGCTAGAATATATTGAGGGTGATAATTTATCGGAAATCCTCGCCAAGAGGGGAGTATTTAACGAGTCTCAAATTCGCTACCTACTGGCTAACTTATTGCCAGTGCTAGAATTTGTACATTCTCAGAATATTATCCACCGAGACATCAAACCAGAGAATATTATCCGTTCTGCTAACGGACAATTGGTGCTGGTAGACTTTGGCGCGGCTAAAGAGGCGATCGGTAGTGCTTTACTACGCACAGGAACTATAATTGGCACACCGGAATATATTGCTCCGGAACAACTAAGAGGAAAAGCCTCGTTTGCTAGTGATTTATATAGTCTAGGTGTCACTTGTATACATCTACTCACGCAAATGTCACCGTTCGACTTATTTGATACTGGAGAATTTTGCTGGGTGTGGCATCATTATTTAGTGAATAATCCCATCAGTGATGAACTGACAAAAATTCTGAATCGGCTGATTGAAGATGCGACTAATAACCGCTATCAATCAGCGTCAGAAGTTCTGCAAGATCTAAATGCTCGTAGTAACCAACTTAGCGTAATTACGCAACCAGTTAGCTTCCCCTCGGCTAAAAATAGTGTGGGTTGGAAACGTCCCCAAACTTTGAGCGACTATTGGAGTTCTGTATCTTGTGTCGCCTTTAGTCCCGATGGTAATATTTTGGCGGGAGGTAGTTTCGATCGCACTATTCGACTATGGCGACCAGAGACGGGAGAATGGATTATATCTTTACTAGGTCCTTCTCAACCCATTCTGGCGATCGCCTTTAGTCCTGATGGAAAACTCTTAGCGGGGGGTAGTGGTGACGGTCAGATTCATCTATGGAACCTAGAAAGCAGCGAAGAAGTGATCGCCATTGCGGCTCATGAAACCGACCGAGTTTCCATGTCTATCACCTTCAGTCCCCAAGGCGATATTATTGCCAGTGGTAGTGACGATGGAACCGTGAAAATCTGGAAACTTTCCACCTGTCAACTATGCCACACTTTACAACATTTGCGGGGGATTAATGGCATTGCTATATCAGCCAATGGGGAACTGTTAGCAGCAGCAAGTAGCGATAATTCGATCCACCTGTGGGGGGTAAATAGTGCGGAACACTTAGGGCAACTTTTAGGACATGAGCGGGATATTAATGCGATCGCCTTTAGTCCCAATAGTCAAATCCTCGCCTCAGCCAGTAGTGACAACACCATCAAACTATGGGATCTGGAAACTCAGCAACTCCTAAAAACCTTAACCGGACACGAAGACTGGGTGAGAACTGTTGCATTTATTCGCTCTCCCGACCAAGACCGAAAATCACTGCTAGTCAGTGGTAGCGCCGATCGCACCATCAAAATTTGGGATCTCGACGAAGGAAGCGCCATTGATACCCTAGTAGGACACACCAAAGATATTAATGCGATCGCCATCAGTCCCAATCATCGCACCATCGCCAGTGGTAGTAGTGACAACACCATCAAAATTTGGCGACGGGAATAGTTTTTACAAACCCATTAAAACCCATTAAAACCCAGAGATATTGCCATCATGAATTTACCCACATTAATCACCACCTCGCGCCTCTTAGGGATTCCCTTTATCTTGTGGACTCTAGATCAACCCACCCCAGAAAATCGCTGGATCTGTCTAGGTATTTTGATCATAGTCGCCGCCACCGATTGGCTAGATGGCTACCTAGCCAGAAAACTGAACCAAGTCACAGACCTAGGAAAAATCCTCGATCCTCTCGTAGATAAATTGCTGGTATTAGCTCCCCTGTTAGCACTGGTAGAAATCGGCGAAATTCCCGCCTGGGGAGTGTTTCTGATTTTGGGGAGAGAATTAGCGATCGCTGGGTGGCGAGTTAATCAAACCCAAATTTCCGGAGCCAACCTTTTTGGCAAAATCAAGACGGTTGTGCAAATAGTCGCCATTGCTTTATTAATTGCTCCCCTTCCCCCCATTTGGGAAACAATTGCGATCGGCACATTTTGGTTCGCCGTAGCCATCACCTTAATTTCCGGTCTAATTTATATTTTACCCCCCACACCCAGCCAACAAACCCCCCCAAATCATTCTAGCTAATTTCAGCAAAACCGGAACTTTTCCCAGTGAACTTTCACCACCCGAACAGCCTAACAAATTCACAAGTTCTGTTAAAATACTTATAGACACCTGCTCTCAGGTGTGCATTCCCCTAGAAGCAGGGTGTAGGGTGTTAGGTATAGGGGGGTCAATACACCAATAATCACTTGATCTTAATAATTTTCTGCTTTTATCTTTAGGTGTTCTCGCGAGTTTCTCCATGATTTTGGTAAGTAATGGGTGTAAACCAATTGCTACGGTAATTACTGATGTCAATATTTTTATAACTAGGTTTATCATAGGTGATTTACATGGGAAAGTTTCAGGGTAAACGAGTTTCGCTAGTCAAAAAACTAACTATAGCCATGACCGGGTTAGTCATCATAGTAGTAACCAGCGTCACCTGGCTTTCCCTTGAGCTTCAGCAACAAAGTTTTAAACAAGAACTAGAACAACAGGCTAATATATTACTAGAAACTCTATCTATTGCTGCCGCTGAACCTTTGGAAGTTTCTGATGTTCAGTTTCTCACCCGACTAATGGAGCAACTAGGAACTGCTCAAATTTTAGTTTCCGGTCATATCTATCAAGCCGAAGGTAGGGTAATTGCAGATGTCTATAACTCCGAGATTTTTACCAATGATATCGACCTGACACCTTGGGTTGTGGAGTTACTGAACACCTCAGAAACCCTGTTTAATTGGCAGTATGACAATCAACAACTATTGGGAGGAAAAGCCGTTACCTTCAACGGTAAAATCGTGGGTGCTGTCAGTGTCGGACTCTCGACGCAACCCTTAGAAAATAAAATGGCAACCGTCCGCAATCAGGGTTTAATTATTGCTATGATTGCCGCCATTGCTGGAGCTTGTCTCGCCTCGATAATTAGCCGTTCAATTACTGAACCCCTTAAACAAATGACCGCCGCCACCAAAGAATTAGCCGCCGGAGATTTAGAGTTAAAAATCGACTTACAAAGCCAAGATGAACTTCAGGTTTTAGCGGATTCTTTTAACAAAATGACTAAACAATTGCGAGATTTAGTCGAAAGCAAGGAACAACTAATCACCAGCTTAGAACTACGAGCGGAAGCACTCCGAAAAAGTGAGGCTAAAAACAGAGCATTGCTTAATGCTATCCCCGATTTAATGCTAAGATTTAATCAAGAGGGTCTTGTTTTAGACTTTAAAGCATCTAGGGGCGGCGAATTAATTAAGTCAATTTTGGATTATCTACACCAGAGTATTTATGATTTATTGCCGAATAATTTGGCTAATCTTTATCTAAAAAATGTCAATAAAGCTCTAATTACTCAGGAAGTACAAGTATTTGAATATGAATGGTTTTTTGATGAAAAACGCCATCATTTTGAAGCCAGAATTGTCGTGAGTGGAGAAAGTGAAGTTTTGGCAATCATCCGTGATATTACCCAAAGTAAATTAGCTCAAATTGAATTACAACGAGCTAAAGATGCTGCCGAAAGTGCCAACCATGCGAAAAGTGAATTTCTAGCCAGTATGAGCCATGAACTGCGTACACCCTTAAACGCCATTATTGGTTATAGCGAACTATTGCGAGAAGATGCTGTGGATTTTGGCTATACAGATTTTATTCCCGACCTGGATCAAATTCGAGCATCAGGACTACATCTGTTAACTATTATTCAAGATATTTTAGATATTTCCAAATTAGAATCAGGGATGATGACGGTTTGCTTAGAAAACTTTAATATTGCCACCTTAATCAAAGAAATCGAAGCACTGGTGCAGCCATTATTCCAAAAAAATCATAACCAACTTAAAGTCAACTGTACCCCTGATGTTGAGGGAATGTATGCCGATCGCATCAAAGTCAAACAAGTATTGCTTAACCTTCTGAGTAACGCCGCCAAATTCACAGAAAATGGCTGGGTGAACTTAAATGTAATTTATATAGATCAGCTTCCATCCCACACCTTAGCCAATAGTAGCGAACATCTGTCATCATCAGTTTTAGTCAATGACGAACACGAATTACAAGGTTGGGTGGCTTTTGAAGTCATCGATACGGGAATTGGCTTGACAGCAGAACAGATGAGCAAAATCTTTGAACCCTTCGAGCGAGCGGATAACTCCACCACCCGCCGCTACGAAGGAACCGGGTTAGGACTATCAATCAGCAAAAGATTTTGTGAGTTAATGGGAGGAGCCATCACCGTGGCCAGTGAAATCGGCGAAGGGTCAACCTTTACGGCATATTTCCCCCTAGTTATGGGTGAAAACACATTTACGGGAATGTGACACCCCAAGAAATCAGGCGATCGCTTCCCAATCGCCAATTCCATCAAAGCGCCGCCCGACCAATTCCGGTAGAATTAACATTGTCCTGTGATTACCATAGTGATTTAAAATCTTAACATCATATTGTGAATCCACCGGGACCCTAACTCCCTATAAATCCTTAATTTGCCCTAAATCATTATGTCTATTGGCTATCTCGCCCTGGTACTCCATGCTCACCTACCCTTTGTCAGACACCCCGAAAGTGACTATGTATTAGAGGAAGAGTGGTTATTTGAAGCCATTACCGAAACCTATATTCCTCTGATCCAAATGTTTGAAGGGCTCAAACGTGATGGCATTGAATTCAAAATGACCATGAGCCTGACCCCCCCTCTGGTGTCCATGCTCCGCGATCCGCTTTTGCAAGAACGCTACGACCAACACTTAGCCAAACTACAGGAATTGGTCGAGAAAGAAGTTGACCACAACCAACATAACGACCATCTAGTTTATCTAGCGAAACATTATATTGAAGAATTTGCCGAAGCCCGTACCCTCTGGGAAAGATATAGCGGGGATTTAGTTACAGCCTTTAAGCAATTCCAAGACAGCAACAACCTAGAGATTATCACCTGTGGAGCCACCCACGGCTATCTACCCCTAATGAAAATGTACCCCCAAGCGGTACACGCCCAAATCCAAGTCGCCTGCGAACACTACGAAGAAAACTTTGGTCGCCCCCCCAGAGGCATCTGGCTGCCAGAATGCGCCTATTATAATGGTTTGGAAAGGATTGTAGCCGACTGTGGTTTACGCTACTTTCTCACCGATGGTCATGGGGTACTCTATGCCCAACCCCGTCCCCGATTTGGTACCTATGCCCCCATTTTTACGGAAACCGGAGTGGCGGTTTTTGCTCGCGACCATGAATCATCCCAGCAGGTGTGGTCTTCCCAGGTAGGATATCCCGGCTCCCCCGAATATAGAGAGTTTTATAAAGATTTAGGTTGGGAAGCTGAATACGAATATATTAAACCCTATATCATGCCCAACGGTCAACGAAAAAATACGGGCATCAAATATCACAAAATTACTGGGCGCGACTTAGGACTAGCAGATAAAGAACTCTATGACCCCTATTGGGCTAAACAAAAAGTCGCGGAACACGCTGCGAATTTTATGTTTAACCGAGAGCGCCAGGTTGAACACCTACAGGGGATTATGCAGCGCCCCCCCATTATTGTCTCTCCCTATGATGCGGAACTTTTCGGACACTGGTGGTATGAAGGACCTTGGTTCCTAGATCTTCTGTTCCGCAAGACTTGGTTTGATCAAGATGTTTACGCGATGACCCATCTAGCTGATTATTTACAGACTTACCCCACCCAGCAGGTCTGTCGTCCGGCTCAGTCGAGTTGGGGTTATAAGGGATTTCATGAATATTGGCTTAACCATACTAACTCCTGGATATATCCCCATTTACATAAAGCGGCAGAGCGCATGATTTCCCTCGCTTGTCGAGAAGCGCTTAATGAGTTGGAACTGCGGGCTCTCAATCAGGCGGCGCGGGAATTGCTGCTGGCTCAATCCTCTGACTGGGCTTTTATTATCAGTTCTGGGACTATGGTTCCCTATGCTGTGCGCCGCACTAAATCCCATCTCATGCGCTTTAACAAGATTTATGAGGATATCAAGATCGGTAAAATTGATGCGGGATGGCTCCAAAAGGTGGAAACTCTCGATAATATCTTCCCCAACATTAACTATCGGGTCTATCGACCTGTGATGTAGCCTCACCCCTACCCGCGATCTAACCCTCCTATCATCCGATCAACCCTAGCCACTAAGGGGGCTGGGGCTTTTTTGTCAGAATGCGATCGCCTTTTTGTTCTGAAACTAATGTTAAATTTTGTAAACTTCTGGCATTTTGTAAAATAGACTACAGAATTTTATAGTATAGTAGTAAGCGTGGGGGAAAAAACCCACTCAAATCACTAGGAGACAAAAAACATGGGTACTCAGGACCAAGCACGAGCTTTAATGATGGGTCATCACCAGAATATCAAGAACCGTCAGCAGTCGATGCTCAACCGTTCTGCTCAAGAAGTAGGTATGGAAGATGTAGGTGACTACTACAGCACGATTCAAGGTAAACCTAACTCAAATTCACGCATGAGTTACGATCGCAGTTCCTCGTCGATGAGTTAAAGCACTTCAACCCTTTTTCAATCAGTTAATTCCATATAGCAGGAGACAAAAACCATGGGTACTCAAGATCAAGCACGAGCTTTAATGATGGGTCATCACAAGAATATCAAGAACCGTCAGCAGTCGATGCTCAACCGTTCTGCTCAAGAAGTAGGTATCGATGATGTTGGGGATTATTATAGCACGATTCAAGGGAAACCTAACTCAAATTCACGCATGAGTTACGATCGCAGTTCCTCGTCGATGAGTTAAAGGACTGCAACCCCTTTTAAATTCCTCATTTCAATCGGACTTAATAAATATCAATTACCAGGAGACAAAAACCATGGGTACTCAGGACCAAGCACGAGCGTTAATGATGGGTCATCACAAGAATATCAAGAACCGTCAGCAGTCGATGCTCAACCGTTCGGCGCAGGAAGTAGGTATCGATGATGTTGGGGATTATTATAGCACGATTCAAGGCAAACCTAGCTCAAATTCAAGCATGAGTTACGATCGCAGTTCCTCGTCGATGAGTTAAAGGACTGCAACCCCTTTTAAATTCCTCATTTCAATCTGACTTAATAAATATCAATTAGCAGGAGACCAAAACCATGTGTACTCAAGATGAAGCCAGGGCGCTAATGATGCGTCATCATCAGAACATCAAGAACCGTCAGCAATCTATGCTCAACCGTTCGGCGCAGGAAGTAGGTATCGATGTTGGGGATTATTATAGCACGATTCAAGGCAAACCCCATTCCGACTCACGGGATAACTACGATCGCTCCTCCGCTTCGATGAGTTAAAATTTCTACACCACGAAAAATTGAAAAATCTTTGTCCCCACCCCCACCTAGCCGTCTTCAGGTGGGGGATAGTTGATTATCCATGAATTTGTTTGTGCAAATCCCCACTGTAGCAATCCCGCTGGGTGGGGATTTTCAATTAAAACTTGGTATAATGCCTTCTGCTCAAGAGTAGATGCTAGAAGGCGAAACCTATGTCAGAGTGGCAAAAGATTGATGGTGGCATCACCGCACCCAAGGGATATAAAGCCAGTGGAATCACCGCCGGGCTCAAACCTTCTGGAGCGCCAGACTTAGCGTTGATTATATCAGATGTAGAGGCGATCGCAGCGGGGGTATTTACGACATCCCAAGTGCGCGCGGCCTGTGTAGATTATTGTCGGCAAAAGTTAGAAGCGAAACCCAGTGCGCGGGCGATTTTATGTAATTCCGGTCAAGCCAACGCCGGGACTGGACAGCAGGGGTGGGAAGATGCCCAAGATAGTGCGAAAGCCTTGGCGGCGGCGTTAAATATTGATCCAGATTCGATTTTACTAGCTTCCACCGGAGTCATCGGTAAACGGATTAAAATGGAGGAACTCATAGCAGCCATTCCCCAATTAGTGTCTGAGGTTTCCGAAAACGGGGGGACAGCGGCAGCCGGGGCAATTATGACGACGGATTTGGTGATGAAATCCATTGCTTTAGAAACTCAATTTGGCGATCGTCCGGTGCGGATTGGTGGCATTGCCAAAGGTTCGGGGATGATTCATCCTAATATGGCAACGATGCTGGCTTTTGTCACCTGTGATGCTGCGGTTTCTCCTCCTCTGTGGCAAGAAATGCTGACTAGGGCTGCCAATCGTAGTTTTAATCAAATTACAGTTGATGGGGATACTAGCACCAACGACACGCTGATTGCTTTAGCTAATGGTCAGTCCCGCACCCCGGCAATTACTGGACCCGGACCTGATGCTGATAAATTAGAAGCGATGCTGACAGCAGTTTGTGAACATTTAGCTAAGGCGATCGCCAGAGATGGAGAAGGGGCTACCTGTTTAATTGAAGTGCAGGTAACTGGCGCACCCACAGAAGCAGCGGCGGCTATGGTTGCTAAAACTATTGTTGGGTCTTCTTTATTAAAGGCGGCGATTTTCGGTTGTGACCCTAATTGGGGAAGAATTGCGGCTGCAGCCGGACGGGCTGGGGTTCGTTTTGACCAGGATAAGTTAGAGATTTCCTTGGGTGAGTTTCAACTGATGAAAAATGGTCAGCCTTTAGCTTTTGATGAAGCTGCGGCCAGTAATTATTTAAAACGGGCTAAAACTGCGGCTTATCTTCAGGAAGATACAGTGTTAATCAAGGTTAAAATTGGTGATGAGCCAGGAAGTAGTAAGGCTTGGGGATGTGACCTTAGCTATGATTATGTGAAAATTAATGCCGAATACACGACTTAATTGGTCTTGACCTAATCAACCCGGTTTCTCACAGAAACCGGGTTGATTGTTCCGACAAATATCAACTATTCGCGCTCACAGGGTTTCTGGATCGATACCCAATTCCCGGAGTTTCGCAAAGGCGCGATCGCGTTGTTGTTGTGCCTCATTGCGTTCTTGTTGTGCGCGATCGCGTTCTTGTTTTGCCTCATTGCGTTCTTGTTGTGCGCGATCGCGTTCATCAAACAAATCCCCCGGTTCTTTGAACAATTCCCCATTAGGATGATACACAGCTAAACCATCATCAAACAGTTCAAAGCGAATGTTCAACAGTGGAGAAGTCCAGGGGAAATCTAGGGGGGTAATTAACACCAAGCTATCTTCGGGGGTAGCCCGTTGAAAACCCCAAAAATTATGGGATTGGGGATTATAAAAATACATCTCCAGCACGCCATACTGTTGATAAAATTGTTGTTTGGCGGCCATTTCGCTCATGGTGTTACTGGGAGAGAGGATCTCAAACACCACTTGCGGCGGAATGTTGTCTTCTTCCCACTGTTTATAACTACCGCGCGCGCCATCAGGACGACCTAACACCACCATCGCATCAGGGGCTTGTCTGGGGACGGGGGGACGTTCTACCTGGACGGGATACCAGAGTAAATCCCCCGCCACAAAAGCCACTTGTGACTTGAGAAGTTGTTTAAGGTTGCTGACTAGCCGCACAATCCAGCCATACTGGAGGGTATTTTCCGCCATCGGTTTACCATCAGAGTCGGGGTAGAGGATATGAGGGGGGATAGGAGTTTGAACCATCATTCAGTACCCGGATGAATCAATATTCACCTATTATATAGCGACCCTAGAACGGTTGTGGAATCAGCCCTCGCCCTCAATCTGAATCCCAGAGAGGGACAGGAACTTTTGCTCACAATTATCAGAGGGTTTCTGGATCGATACCCAATTCCCGGAGTTTCGCAAAGGCGCGATCGCGTTCATCAAACAAATCCCCCGGTTCTTTGAACAATTCCCCATTAGGGTGATACACTGCTAAACCATCATCAAACAGCTCAAAGCGAATGTTCAACAGTGGAGAAGTCCAGGGGAAATCTAGGGGGGTAATTAACACCAAGCTATCTTCGGGGGTAGCCCGTTGAAAACCCCAAAAATTATGGGATTGGGGATTATAAAAATACATCTCCAGCACGCCATACTGTTGATAAAATTGTTGTTTGGCGGCCATTTCGCTCATGGTGTTACTGGGAGAGAGGATCTCAAACACCACTTGCGGCGGAATGTTGTCTTCTTCCCACTGTTTATAACTACCGCGCGCGCCATCAGGACGACCTAACACCACCATCGCATCAGGGGCTTGTCTGGGGACGGGGGGACGTTCTACCTGGACGGGATACCAGAGTAAATCCCCCGCCACAAAAGCCACTTGTGACTTGAGAAGTTGTTTAAGGTTGCTGACTAGCCGCACAATCCAGCCATACTGGAGGGTATTTTCCGCCATCGGTTTACCATCAGAGTCGGGGTAGAGGATATGAGGGGGGATAGGAGTTTGAACCATCATTCAGTACCCGGATGAATCAATATTCACCTATTATATAGCGACCCTAGAACGGTTGTGGAATCAGCCCTCGCCCTCAATCTGAATCCCAGAGAGGGACAGGAACTTTTGCTCACAATTATCAGAGGGTTTCTGGATCGATACCCAATTCCCGGAGTTTCGCAAAGGCGCGATCGCGTTGTTGTTGTGCCTCATTGCGTTCTTGTTGTGCGCGATCGCGTTCATCAAACAAATCCCCCGGTTCTTTGAACAATTCCCCATTAGGATGATACACAGCTAAACCATCATCAAACAGTTCAAAGCGAATGTTCAACAGTGGGGAAGTCCAGGGGAAATCTAGGGGGGTAATTAACACCAAGCTATCTTCGGGGGTAGCCCGTTGAAAACCCCAAAAATTATGGGATTGGGGATTATAAAAATACATCTCCAGCACGCCATACTGTTGATAAAATTGTTGTTTGGCAGCCATTTCGCTCATGGTGTTACTGGGAGAGAGGATTTCAAACACCACTTGCGGCGGAATGTTGTCTTCTTCCCACTGTTTATAACTACCGCGCGCGCCATCAGGACGACCTAACACCACCATCGCATCAGGGGCTTGTCTGGGAACGGGGGGACGTTCTACCTGGACGGGATACCAGAGTAAATCCCCCGCCACAAAAGCCACTTGTGACTTGAGAAGTTGTTTAAGGTTGCTCACTAGCCGGACAATCCAGCCATACTGGAGGGTATTTTCCGCCATCGGTTTACCATCAGAGTCGGGGTAGAGGATATGAGGGGGGATAGGAGTTTGAACCATCATTCAGTACCCGGATGAATCAATATTCACCTATTATATAGCGACCCTAGAACGGTTGTGGAATCAGCCCTCGCCCTCAATCTGAATCCCAGAGAGGGAGAGGAACTTTTGCTCACAATTATCAGAGGGTTTCTGGATCGATACCCAATTCCCGGAGTTTCGCAAAGGCGCGATCGCGTTCTTGTTGTGCGCGATCGCGTTCATCAAACAAATCCCCCGGTTCTTTGAACAATTCCCCATTAGGGTGATACACTGCTAAACCATCATCAAACAGCTCAAAGCGAATGTTCAACAGTGGAGAAGTCCAGGGGAAATCTAGGGGGGTAATTAACACCAAGCTATCTTCGGGGGTAGCCCGTTGAAAACCCCAAAAATTATGGGATTGGGGATTATAAAAATACATCTCCAGCACGCCATACTGTTGATAAAATTGTTGTTTGGCAGCCATTTCGCTCATGGTGTTACTGGGAGAGAGGATCTCAAACACCACTTGCGGCGGAATGTTGTCTTCTTCCCACTGTTTATAACTACCGCGCGCGCCATCAGGACGACCTAACACCACCATCGCATCAGGGGCTTGTCTGGGAACGGGGGGACGTTCTACCTGGACGGGATACCAGAGTAAATCCCCCGCCACAAAAGCCACTTGTGACTTGAGAAGTTGTTTAAGGTTGCTCACTAGCCGGACAATCCAGCCATACTGGAGGGTATTTTCCGCCATCGGTTTACCATCAGAGTCGGGGTAGAGGATATGAGGGGGGATAGGAGTTTGAACCATCATTCAGTACCCGGATGAATCAATATTCACCTATTATATAGCGACCCTAGAACGGTTGTGGAATCAGCCCTCGCCCTCAATGTGAATCCCAGAGAGGGAGAGGAACTTTCGCTAACAATTATCACAGGGTTTCTGGATCGATACAATTCCCGGAGTTTGGCTCTGGATAATGATCTGATGGGGGGAGGCTAAAGCTGTTAATTGCATTGACCACCTACCATATTAATCAACCCGCCTTAACCCCATTTACTTGGTGATTTACTACTTAGTAGATATTGATAGCTATCTATATCTAACTACTGCATTTGTGCGGCCATAGTCAGAATTTTATGAACAGTTGTTTGTAGTTGGTCAGGGTCGAAAGGTTTAGTTAAATATTCAGTAGCGCCGGCTAAACGCCCTTCAATTTTATCGCAGACAGTATCCCTAGCAGTTAACATGATAATCGGTAACTTTTCTAAATGGGGAGTCCGCCTAATAATTCGGCATAATTCTAAGCCATCTACACCCGGCATAGCAATATCTAACAACATTAAATCAATCGAATCATGATGTAATTTGCCCAAGGCTTCTAAGGTATTACTCGCTACTAAAACTCGATAGTTTTCGCAGAGAGTTTGCCGAATCATTTTTTGGATAATCAGACTATCATCTACGGCGAGAATGGTGGCTTGGGAGGTCTCCTGAAAACACATAATTATTCTCCTTGATGCTTATTGAATATCTAAGTTTCATTCAATAATAGAATAGAGTGAGGGATTATCTTTGTGCAGTTGAATTATGGCGATCGCCTAGGTCTAAAGCAATGTAGACGGGGCGGAAATTCTCCGACTCGCTTACTTGATCAATGAATTGAGGGACTCGCGCCCTTTGATGGTCTGTCAAGGGGCGTATTCAGCCCTTGACCTGCTCAAAAGTTTAAGTATAATGTCAAAAGCCTTTGCTCCCATTATATAACAATGATTCCCCGTTAAAAATAAAGATTTATTTAATGGTATAATTTTGTCAACCCCATCTTTACGGTTAACCCGCGAATCCCAATCAACCCCCTGATAGTATATTGTTGAGGAAATCCCCCAGTAAATGAGGCGATCGCAGTTGACTGTTTTCACTGTTTGTGGTATAATCACCAATTCGCTGTCAACTCAACTAAATTATGTCAAACTATGAAGGATAATGGTTTGTTAGGTGGAGTCCTATGGCGCGAGGAGATCAGATTTATGTTTACCGGGAATTTCTGAATATGGATGGAGTCTACGAACATCACGGTATTGACTGTGGAGACGGGACAGTTATCCATTACCGCAAACCCAGCGAAACCATTGAACGAACATCCTTGAGAACTTTTAGCAAAGGTAAACCAGTTTATATTCGCAGTTATCCAGTCCGCTATATTCCCGAGACCACCATACAAAGGGGAGAAAGTAGGCTAGGGGAACGCAAATATAATCTACTATTTAATAACTGTGAACATTTTGCCACCTGGTGTGTAACCGGAGTGAGTGATAGCCGACAAATTCGTGATTTTATTCCAGTCATCAACCATATAAATGTTGACAGTTTAGAGGACCCGATCGCCAAAGCCTTACGAACAGCGCCCAACGATAATTTACCGCAGTTAATTAATAATGCCTTAACCGATATTAGAACCGCGTGGAATGATATTCAACCCCAATATCAAGAAGCCTTAGCCGAAATGAAATCCTGGCATCAAGTAGCAATTAACGCCATGAAGCAAAACCGGGAAGACCTAGCCAGGGAGGCACTAAAACGTAAACAAACCTATAAACAAAGGGCGCGGGAATTAGAAGCGGACTTAAAAAAACTAGCAACTCTGACTGAAGATTTAGTACAACAACAAACCCAACTGTAGCCCAAAAACGAGGCATAAAACCATGGCAAAATCTCCAGATAATCACCGTTCAAGTAGCCCGTTAAAATGGTGGAGTAAAATTGTCCTAATTTTAGGTTTATGTATATTAGTGGGTGGTTGTCAATTTCAACCCCCGACAACAGAGGGAGTGATTAACCTAACTTTGTGGCATGGAATTAATCCCCCACCCAACCGGGATGTTTTCCAAAAGTTAGTCGATCGCTTTAATCAAGACCATCCCCATATTCAGGTAGAAGCGCTTTATATAGGTCAACCTGATCAACAAATGCCGAAAATCTTAACCGCAGTAGTCGGAAATGCGCCGCCAGATATTTTATGGTATACACCAATTATTACAGGTCAACTGGTAGAACTAGATGCCATTAAACCGATTCAAGATTGGTTAAATAACTCCCCGGTAAAGGCAGAAATTGATCCGGCTTTATGGACAGGAATGGAATTAGAAAATCAGATTTGGTCTGTACCTATGGCAACTAATAATACAGCCATTTTTTATCGTCCGAGTTTATTTGCAGCCGCCGGAATTGAGACCATACCTTCCACTTGGTCAGAGTTCCGAGAAACCGCCGCCAAATTGACAGCAGCAGGGGAGAAGTATGGGATAGTATTACCCCTAGGTAAAGGGGAATGGACGGTATTTACCTGGCTACCATTTATGTATAGTGCGGGTGGAGAATTAGTCAGAAATGGTGAAGCCAATTTAGTTAATCCTGGGGCGATCGCCGCCTTAGAATTTTGGTCAAATTTGATAGAAGATGGTTCAGCAATTCTCTCCGCACCGGAAAGAGGTTATGAACAGGATAACTTTATTTCTGGTAGGGTAGCGATGCAAATTACCGGACCTTGGACTTTAGGTTATCTCGACCAAATTGGTATTGATTATGGAGTGTTTCCTATTCCGGCGGAAAATCAACAGGCGGCGGTAGTTGGGGGTGAAAATTTGTTTGTGATGAAAACCACCCCAGACCGAGAAAAAGCCGCCTTAGAGTTTCTCGAATATGTAGTCGGATCGGAATTTCAAACGGAGTGGAGTTTAGGAACCGGATATTTGCCGATTAATTTAACAACTCGCCTTGACCCCCGTTATCAAGAATATGTGGCTAAACAACCAGCTTTGAATGTCTTTTTACAGCAGATGAATTGGGCGGTATCTCGTCCGAATATTGCGGGATATAGTCGCATTTCCGAAAATTTGGGTAGAGCGATCGAGGCTACACTATTAGGACAATCGCCCCAGTCCGCCCTCAAAGCCTCTCAAAACCGCCTGAGACTAGCGTTATAACCGACAGCCGAAATTTTCCCGTCCCGCCGTAAATTTGGATAAATTGCCTGATTAGAAAATGCTGTTAACACCCACAAAAACATGAGTTATTGTATTAACCCAAAGTGTTTACAACCCCAAAATTCTGACCAGGAAAAATACTGTCAGAGTTGTGGATTTTCCCTATTGTTACACAACCGTTATCGCCCCCTACAGCCCATTGGACAAGGAGGATTTGGTCGGACTTTTTTGGCGAGAGATGAAAGCAGACCATCCCATCCTCATTGTGTAATTAAAGAGTTTGATTTTCCCGAAAAAAATGCCAGCTATAATCATGCTGTCAAGTTATTTAATCAAGAGGCGGTGCGCTTAGATTGTTTGGGGGAACATCCTCAAATTCCCCGGCTATTAGCTTATTTTGAAGAACATCAACTTTTGCTATTAGTTCAAGAGTATATTCCGGGGAAAACGTTATTACAAGAATTTGAACACGATGGATTATTTGATGAACCCAAAATTTGGCAGATATTACGAGATTTATTACCAGTGCTTAAATTTGTTCACGATCGCGATATTATTCACCGAGACATCAAGCCAGCCAACCTCATCCGTCGCCGTCTTAGACACCCTTTACCACCCTCTCCTATAGCTTTTAATAACCCAGATACCATAGGGGAAACTCGCACCAGTGCAGCGATAGGTAATTTATCCTCAAAGTCAATTCGCGATCGCCCTGTACCATTACCGCCGCCACCCCCTCGACCCTCGGGAAAATCGATAAATTCCGAATCTAAAATAATCGAAAATGGTCTGATAGTATTAATTGATTTTGGCGTGGCTAAGTTACTAACAGCCACCACCATTAGTCGCACAGGAACGATTATCGGTAGCCCCGAATTTATGGCACCAGAACAAACTCGCGGGCGAGTATTTCCAGCTAGTGATTTATATAGTTTAGGCGCAACTTGTTTATATTTACTTACCGGAGTTTCCCCCTGGGATTTATATGATACCGTCCTCGAAAAATGGGTTTGGCGCGATTTTTTATCTCCCGAACGTATGGTTAGCGATAAATTAGGAAAAGTCCTTGATAAATTAGTCAATAATCAAATCCTACAGCGCTATAATTCGGCGGCGGAAGTGTTAGCGGCTATCTCCACATCACCCCCCAAGACCTCCCCTCCCACCCAGAAAGTTCTCAAACCTCAGTCCCCACCTAAAACCGCCCATAAAGCCTCAAAAACTAGGAAGCATAAAACCTCCCCCCCATCATCGGAACCCGCGAATTTAACTGACAATTTAAAGGATAATTTTCAGGCAATGTTAGGGCGAATAATACCCGCATTAACTCAACCCCCAGATGATGAAGATTTGGCTTCCGAGAATGGTGTAGACTATGGAGAATTACAGCAATTATTAGCGACTCATAGATGGCGAGAAGCTGACCGAGAAACCTGGATTATGTTATGTCGCGCGTTAGGTAAAGGCGGACGACCCTACTTACATTATAGCGATTTGAATAAGTTACCTTGTGAAGATTTGACCATCTTAGATAACTTATGGGTTAAGTATAGTAATCATCGCTTTGGGTTTAGTATTCAAGCCCAAATTTATCTACAGGAAGGGTCAGACTATGGGAAATTTTGCGATCGCGTCGGTTGGCTAAAGTCTATCGGACACGACCCCTCACTCGGCTTTCGCTATAATTTGAATATTCCTACAGGACACCTTCCCACCCGCATTTGGGTAATGAATGGGGGTAAATGGTGGCTACATTTGGAAACCATCACCCAACGACTAAAAGACTGTGGTTTAATTTAATCGGCTGCGGTGGGGGTGTGGTTGGCTCCCGATTTTTGTTTGATCACCTGATGGGATATAGTTAAATCTAATCATCCTAATAATGACTATCTATTGATGGGTTATTCTATCCTCCCCCTCTATGTTTGTCTGTTCTCTGTCACCGAGACACAAATTATTATATTATAATTGAATGTGATGCTCTCAGGACTCAACATCTAATGACAGAAACCCCTCAACCAACTACAACCCCCAACTTACAAGAACCCAAATTTGGGTTTAACTCCTATTCGGAACGCCTCAATGGTCGCGCGGCGATGATTGGGTTTGTGATTACTTTGGCGATCGAATATTTCACCAAACAGGGACTACTAGCTTGGCTAGGGTTAAGCTAAATTGCGATTTTCCGCCCTGAATCCGGCGATTTAACGACCACTAACCCCCCCAGCTAAGGGGGGGGATGATTACCACCTTACCAGGTCTTTCAAGGCAGATTTATGGGGTATTTGGGCAGTGAATTAGCGGGCTTCAGCGGCTTGGGTATGCCTTTCTAGGGCTAATTCAATGAGTTGATTTACCAATTCTGGAAAGCTGATTCCTGTGGCTGACCACAGTTGCGGATACATACTTAAAGCGGTAAAACCGGGGAGGGTGTTGATTTCATTCAGCAAGACTTCTCCGGTTTTTTCGATATAGAAGAAATCTACCCGCGCTAGTCCAGCAGCATCGACGGCGAGGAAGGCTTCGATCGCCATATCTCGGACTTTAGAAGCGATCGCTGTATCAATAGGCGCTGGAATCATCAGATTAGCTTTGCCATCAGTATACTTAGTTTCGTAGTCGTAGAAATCGCCATTATAGCTAATTTCTCCCACCACGGACGCTTTCGGATAATCATTGCCTAAAACAGCACATTCTAGTTCTCTGGCTTCGACTCCTGCTTCCACAATAATTCGCCGATCATAGGTAGCCGCAGCATCTAAAGCCGCTTCGAGTTCCTGACGCGATCGCACTTTAGAAATGCCAACAGAAGACCCTAAATTAGCAGGTTTCACAAAGCAGGGATAACCCAAAGCCGCATCAAGGTCATCGCATAATTTCGGGAAAATACAGGGGTTAGACCATACTTGACTACGCCGCACTGCTTGATAACGCACTTGCGGAATTCCCGCCTGAGAAAAAGCCATTTTCATGGCGATTTTATCCATACCAACCGCAGAACCGAGAACCCCCGAACCTACATAAGGCACTTGCATTAAGGTTAACATACCCTGAACTGTGCCATCTTCCCCATTAGGACCGTGAAGAATGGGAAACCAAAGGTCTATATCCTTGACAGTGGCGGGGTCAGGAATGCGATCACTTGGTATCACTTCCCCTGTCACTGTTAGGGGTTGACCCGACTCTAAAACCGCTTCCGCCTCGGTCCCTCTATGCCACACCCCATTTTTTTCTATATATATGGGGACTACCTCATATTTACTGGGGTTTGGGTCTATAGAGAGTGCATTGGCGATCGCCTTAGCCGAGGTAATGGACACCTCATGCTCTCCCGAACATCCACCAAATAACAGTGCAACCCGGAGTTTTGTCATATTACCCTACAACCTAATTTCCCGATTCACTTTGACACAATCTCTGGAAAAATCCAAGCTAATGGCGGGATATTTTCTGATTTTACCGTGTATGGCAACCAGTATTACGTCAGTTTCTTTCTGATAGTCAACAGAATCTTCCTGAGAGCAGCTTGCTGTTGTCCAAGTGGTTTTTCAATCCATTACGCTCAACCTATAAAGACGTAGTATCTAAAATTTCAATGGTTGGCAAAATCCCAGTTTTATGGTTTTCCAAACCTTCTCTAAAATCCTGCACATTTTCCTTACCTGATTCTTGCAAAGCCTTTAATAGGGTCGCCGTTTCCGTCACTAATTTCTCGACATTAATATCAAAATAACTCGGCTGATAGTAACCCAGGCGAGAAATTCCTTCCCCCATCAAAATAACTGCTCCTTGCCAATTTTCATTACTGAGATGATACAGAGCAACAGCAATTTGTAAAATGCCTTGATAAAATCGCTTTTCGGGTTCTCCGGCTTCCATCCAGATAGCTTCTAAAGTATCATGGCAGGCGTAAAATTCCCTTTGATTAAACTCATTAATTCCTTGCCAAAACTCAGGAGGAATATCTTTAACCATTGTCTTATCCTTACCTATAGCACAACCCGCGACATTACATAAATAATATAATCCCCCTGTGAATAAGGGGGAGTTAGAGGGAGTTAGAGGGGGGTAAAATAACTTTTACCTGTTCCCTAGTTACTGGTGATATGGTAGCTCAAACCATGCTTTTTCTGGTTTCTTCTAACACTTCCATCTCAATGGTTTGCTGATCTCCGGCAAAATCATTATCTGGGGTTAAGAAAAGCATACAATGGCACTCTTTGCGTTCCCGCATGGGGATGCAAGGACAATTCCAGAAAGCATCTTTGACCTCTGCCTCTTTATCTTCATAGTGGCGGCAGGGACATAGGGGAGAACCTAAATCATCCTTATGTTTGGCAAGTCCTTCAATCACTACGGCTGTCACTGAAGGTTCCGCACAAAAATAGGTTCCAGTTCGTTTAGCATACTGTTCGGCGAATCGCTTCATCGCCTCTAGGCTTTTGGGAGTGGAGAGTTTTTCGTTGATCTGCTCTGTCATTATGGAAGCACTCTTGACTAAATCCGCTTTTAATATTTTAACCCAAAACCGGATCTTGTTCAAATTCTACCTAGGGCGATCGCCAAGTTTCTCCATGGATCTTAGGCATCCCGTTTAGGTTGGCACTACATATTCACCTCGCAGACGTTGTATAATTTCCCGAAACCGATATCCGTCCTCATCGAGAGATTGCTCAATTTCTGTGGTAGAACTATTAGTTTCAGAAGGTAATGGTTTTTGTTGACCAAACTGGGTCACAGTATTTCGGAGACGATAGGACAAAAACTTACTTACTGCTCGATAAAATCTCAGAGAAAACAAAGCATCCCACTCCAATTTTTCTGATAATTTTTGACGAGGAACCGATAAGACTAAACAAGGTTCTTTGGCGCTAACTGTTGCTGAAGGCATACGACCATCAACAAAAGACATTTCTCCGATAACTTCTCCTATACCGAGTGTAGCCACTTCTCGATTTCCCAAGGCGGCTACTGATGCCACCAATGTACCATCAAGAACGATATAAAGGGCTTCAATTAGCTGACCTTCTGTAATTAAAACCATGCCAGACTCAAGTTGCTGTTGCTGACCATTAGCAATAATCCAGTCCAGGTCACGATCGCTCAATTCTCCCAGAATAGCTAGTGTTTTATTCATAGATCATCACGAAGGTAATTATTAACAATTTAGGATAGCTGCCTAACCAGTTACCACCTCACCCGTGAATCAATTAATTACTACTCCTCACTATTTGGCTGTTTTTGGGCACCCTGACTGCTTTAACTGTTGATAGCCTATCCAGCACCATCAATACAATTGTAGCATAAGCTGCTTACGATACTGAGGGATAAGTGGATGATCTGGTCCGAGAAGGTCAAACACTGCGATCATAGCTTTTCTAGCGCCATCTTCGCGATATTTACGACTAATGCCGACAATCTTTAGAAATAATGAAAGACCCGCGTCATATTCCTCATTAATGATATGCTGGCAGGCTTGAGCATAAAGCTGTTCTATTTCGGTTTCTCCAGGGTTTTCAGCAGCGGCTCGAAATTCAATCAATTTTTCGACAGCACGCGCCTTAGCATGAAACTCTCGGTTATCGGGTCTAATAGTTGCCAACATTTTTTGGGCGGCTTCAATTTCATTAACGGAAATCAGAAACTGAGCAGCTTTAATAATTAGTTCGGGATGATTGGGATATTTCTCAAACAAAAAATCAAACAAATTTTTAGCTTGTTTGAGATTACCGGAATTAGTAGCATTATCAATAGCCGACAATCCATTTTCTAACTCTGATTTAAGGTTAAAACCCGCCAATAATTGCCGCAGTTGCGGTTCAGCGATCGCCCCCACAAAACCAGGTTTAACCTCTGCTTTGGTAACCATACGAACATCAGGAACCCCCTCAATACCATATTGACTAGCCAATTCAGGATTATGATCTACATCGACCTTGGCTAAGATAAAATCGTATTCGGTGGTCAGTCGCTCTAGTATGGGTTTCATGATTTGACAAGGGCCGCACCAGGTGGCAAAAAAATCGACCATCACCAATTTTTCCCAAGATTTATCAATAACTTCTGCCTGAAAATTATCCTGATTAACGTCAATGGCATATCCCATATTAACCTATCTCCTGTTGCTGATATAGATACTAATTTATCCCAATTTACCAACTATTGTGACAACATTTCAAGTACCATATTAGCCAATTTTTGAGAGGCTCCAGGTTGTCCCCGGACTTGTCGCAAGCGATCGCGAATAGTTTGGAGACGGTGGGGGTTTTGCAAATATTCCAAAATACGATCGCCAATAAATTCTGGTTGTAGCCTCCCCAAAAATTCCGGGACTATTTCGGCTCCGGCCCAAATATTCGGCCAAGCCAATAATTTACCAGTGCGTTGTATATACGATAGTGCTACGCTGTTAATTCCCTTAGCCAGGAAGCCACCAACACCAGGTAAATTGGCTAAAATCCCTGGGATACCATCCCACGCACGCATAGCATCAAGTTGATAACTAGGAAGCAAAACCACCATAGGTATAGCTAAAGCACCCAATTCCGCAGTATTAGCCCCCACGGTAGTGACAGCGAAACAGCAGCGGGAAAGTAGGGGATAAGCGGGGTTTTGAGTATACAGACTCACGTTTAAGCCAGTTTTGGTTTGTAGGATAAATTGATCACCTATCTGTTGAAGATCCGCCGCCACACCGGGGAAATAACTAAGGATGGGGTTATATTCAGGATTAGCCAGTTGTGCAATGGTAGAGACCTCGACGGTGGGAGCGACAGGAATGATAAATTGAGTTTGAGGGCGGCGCTGGTGGATATATTGAGCGATCGCCAAAGTCAAAGGCACACCCTGAACCAGTTTAGCCATTTTCGAGCCAGGAAGCAGAGCGATAAGTTCCGTCAGAGGTGGCTGTAGCAGCGAGTAAGGCTTGATTGGCTCCTGGGTTGGGGGGGAAGTCACATCAGCCATCAAGTCGCCTATAACAGTGCATTTTGAGGCGTATAAGTGAGGTATACGGCTAATGGTTTCGGGTTTCATGACGGCAAATTTGTCAATCCATCGCCACCAACGGATATCCCATTCTGCGTAAACTATACTTTGATATGCCAGGCGGCGGGCAATAATCGGGGTAAAGGCTTGGTCGCCGCCCAAAAATAAGACTAAACCCTTTTCTCGCCAATCCCAATTTTGGGCGGTTTTTCCTGAGAGTAAAAATTTCCAGAAGTGTTGGGAACCCTGAATGCGGTCAATGGCTAAAAGCGATCGCCCGATTTCTACTTCCTTACCGGTAGCGTTAGGACAAGGTGATAGAATCAGGGAGGTTCTCAGATCCAGATGGCTATTTTGAGATCTAATAGCTTCTAGGACTGGTCGCACCCAGGTAGTTAGTTCTCCCGGACCGTTGGAGAGGATAAGGATATCGGCGGCTGTGGACATTGGTAGGGCGATCGCTTAGTTATCATGATTGAGTATTATCTAATTTTCCCCTAGAAACCAGGTTTCTGATAACCTCTAATAAGTGCTATGAACCGTAATACCAGTGGAAAGTCAACCGGAACACCCTAACCCCCTCAGTCACTCTTCAGACTGGCGTTGGCCATGGTGGCCCTTAGTCCCCCTCTACCCATTTAGTCAGCGTCGGACTATTCGCCGGGAAGTAGTCAGCGATCGCATTTGGACTTTTGAACAGGTCCAAGGTATTCTGTATGTGGTGGTTCCCATTCGCATGACCGTCATTCGGTTGGATATGGGGGGATTATTAGTTTATGCTCCTGTGGCTCCTACTCCTGAATGTATTAGACTGGTGAATGAGTTAGTAGCTGAATATGGAGAGGTGCGCTATATTATCCTCCCCACCACCTCCGGTCTTGAGCATAAAGTGTTTGTCGGTCCCTTTGCGCGGAAGTTTCCGAAAGCTCAGGTTTTTGTGGCTCCAGATCAATGGAGTTATCCGTTCAAATTACCCTTGAGTTGGTTAGGTTTACCGCCGAAACGTACCCATATTTTACCAGCAGATTGTTCTGAAACTCCGTTTTACCGCGAGTTTAGTTATGCGATTTTAGGCCCGATTAATTTGGGATTAGGAACCTTTGAGGAAGTGGCATTTTTCCATTGGCGATCGCAAACTTTATTACTGACAGATACCATAATTTCTATTCCAGAACAACCCCCAGCCATAGTGGAAATAGATGCCTATCCTCTGTTATTCCACGCGCGAGATAATGCCTTTCAAACCGTGGCAGATCACCCGACCACCCGCGAAAAAGGATGGCAGCGAATCACCCTATTTTCCCTGTATTTCCAACCAGATACATTAGAGCCAGTGCCATTCAAACAAGCTCTCAGTGATGCTTTAAAAGCAAGCGATCGCTCTCGAAAAGCCTATTTTGGTTTATTTCCCTTCCAGTGGCGATCGGGCTGGGAAGAAGCCTTTAACACCCTCCGAAGAGACGGCAATATATTAGTGGCTCCCATTCTGCAAACCCTGATCTTGAATCGTTCGCCACAACTGACCCTCGCCTGGGCGGATCGTGTTGGCGAGTGGAATTTTAACCGGATTATTCCCTGCCATTTTGACGCACCGATAACAGCCACTCCCCCGGCTTTTCGGCAGGCTTTCAGCTTCCTAGAATCCCAGGAAGCGCCGCCCAATGGTTATTTAGGCAGTTCCAGTCATCCCCTCCCCGCCGGAGATTTTACCATCCTCCAAAATATAGATAAACGCCTAAACCAATGGGGAATTACTCCCCCACCAGCATCAGCCAAAATCCCTTAAATTTATCTAATAGCTAATCCTGATATTGGTCAAATCTCATCAGGATCTGAATGCCTAAGAATACCTATAACTCGGATGCGATCGCCACATCCCAGATTAATATATGACTGTGACATTCCCCCACCCCCAGAAACCCGGTTTCAGACTTGACTGAGTTTTGGGGAGGGTGGGGAGGGAAAAGGAGAGAACGGAACCGTATTTGTGAGTGATAAATGTGCTAAAATCAAATCATAACAGACATAAAAATGTTGGGTTACTTTTGCCCAGGTAGCATTGGTATGACATATTTTGAGGTAAGACAATGAAGGCATTTGAGGTATTGGGAAAAGTCAATCATCAGGGTCACATTTTGCTAGATGAACCTTTAGAAGTTAAACCTGATATTCGGGTCAAAGTTATCGTTTTGATATCTGATGAAGATGAATTGGATGCTGACGATACTCCGGTTGAGGAAATTCAAGCCAGTTTAATCCGAGCCTTGCAAGATGCTCAAGCCGGAAGAAGAATTCCCCTAGAAAAAATGTGGGAGGGAATTGATGCCGAATAATCCAATAAACCGGGTTAATAAAATCCCTTAAATTTATCTAATAGCTAACCCTGATATTGGTCAAATCTCATCAGGATCTGAATGCCTAAGAATACCTATAACTCGGATGCGATCGCCACATCCCAGATTAATATATGACTGTGACATTCCCCCACCCCCAGAAACCCGGTTTCTTTGGGGTAAAATGGTGATGGTATCCCCTACCCGGTGGGTGGCGATGGATGAACGGCGATCGCAGTCTTATCTCTCGCGGATTCAAGAACGCCTCAACGTTCAGGGCAGGGACTAAAATACTAGGGTGTGTAGGAACACTCAGTCGTCAGTAGAAACTGAGACTCTAAACTTGCCCACCAATCCTTGACTGGAGATAGATGTCTGGTATGCGTATTTACCTAGACACAAGCGTTTTAAATCGTCCCTTTGACGATCAATCACAGGTCAAAATCTTTTTAGAAACCCAGGCGTTTCTTCTAATTCTAACCCTGATTGAAAGTCAGAAAATTGCTCTGGTCAGTTCCAGTGTTTTAGACTATGAAAATAGTCGCAACTCTCGTCTTGACCGTGCCAATGCTGTCAAGATCTGGCTTAGTTTGTCCAAGACCTATCAGAAACTGACACCTGAGATTCGCCTTCGAGCAAAAGCACTGGAAGAGATGGGTGTTAAGTCTTTAGATGCTTTACATATTGCCAGCGCGGAAGCATCTGGGAGTGATTATTTTATCACCTGCGATAAACGTCTGATTAATCGCTGCCAAGCCCTAGATTTACCAGTTCTGAATCCCACCTATTTGATCACGGAGGTTGATTATGAAGGTTAATTTACCAAAAGAACGACAAGTTATCGAAGAGGCGCTAAAAATCCTATCCGCTCACATGGAACCTGTCAAATTTGCTAGATTTGTTGTGGCTTGTCAACTGGGGTCAGGCGATTATTTGTTGATTAAAGATGATACCTTTGCGGATGAAACAGTGGATAGTTTATATGACAAAATTCGGGATTTTGAGCAGGGAAAAACTTGAGGTGGCGTTTATAAATGGGTGTTAACGATCCGGTTTCTGGGACAAGTTTTGTGAAAAATGAGTCGGTGGAAGCAACCCGGTTTCTGGATTGTGGTGTAAAATGGTGATGGTATACCCTACCCCGTGTGTGGCTATGGATGAAAAGCGATCGCAGTCTTATCTCTCGCGGATTTCAAGAACTCGTTACCTAATTGCGAGGTCAAAATGGCATTAAACTGAAAATATTAACAATATGGATGGTCACTAATAATGAAACCCGATTTGTAACTCTAGTCCCTGACAAAGGAGAAAATAAATGAAACCTCAATATCCTCTATTTTATCAAGTGGCGCTGACTGAAGACTTGCCCCAATATCACCTAAAACGGGGCGATACTGCCACCATTGTTGAACATTATCATAACCCAGATTCCCAAGAAGATGGCTATAGTTTAGAAGGGTTTGATGTTCCTCAAATTACCATTGAAGTGACCGCATCACAGATTATGCTCCTAAGTGACTATTTGACAGAGTAAGCCATTTTAAGTAAATTTCGCAACCTGTCAGGACCCCGACAAAAACAACTATAAGAATACCTTGACTTTCTTTGGCAAAAAGACAAAACTACTCCGGTGAATTAATAAATTGAGGTTTGAGGGTCTGTGGGTGGGAAAAGAAACCGGGTTTCTAGCAGCATCTCGGTAGCTTCACAAATATTTAAGAAAGAAATCGGGTTTCTCAGTGGCGGGGATGGGGTAAAATGTTGATGGTATTCTCTACCCGGTGTGTGGCTATGGATGAAAAGCGATCGCAGTCTTATCTCTCGCGGATTCAAGAACTGCTCAACTGTCCGGGTGGGGAGGAAGTCGCTAATATAGCATCAGGAACTCAGGAGACGAATAAAACCAGCTTGCTCAAAATGATGATCGCTAGTTAGGGCGTTTGGGATTTTTAATTGATCCATAATGATAAACGAAGTGGCATCAACCAGTGACCAGTTTTTGTCTACCCGTTTTTTCAAAAGTTCCCAGGCTGCACTTTCAATCTGCTGATCAACCCGAATTATTTGCAGATAAGCAGCAGATTGAATGGCATCGATATATTGGAAAATTTGGGGGCGAGAAACTCTGAGAGGACTATTGAACAATGCCACAAGCTCAAGAACAATATAGTTGCTTGTAACCATCAAATAATCTTTTTCTCTGGCTTGAGTAAACCATTGTAATGCCTGGAGGTGGTAGGGTTCAGTCTTGATAAACAAGTTAGCCCAGCCAGAAGTATCAACAAATGTACTATTTCTCACTAGACAACTCCTGCGAAGCAATCCCCTCCCCAATATAGTCATCGTGGCGAGAGGCGATATCATCCCGTTCGTAGCTTAATGTACCTAGGAGTGGGGCAATTGGATCGTCAGGTTGTGTGGCTAAATCCTCTAATGATTTCAGGACCATTGCTTCCACAGAGAGATTGATAATTTTGGCTTTAGCTTCTAGGCGTTGGCTCAAATCATCGGGAATTTCGAGGCTGATTTTGCGAGTCATGATTCAGGTCGTAGGTTGAGAAGATGATTCACTTTCTCATTGTAGCAAGGGCTAGGCAGGAAAGTTGACGGCGGATCGGGTAAAATGGGGATGGTATTCTCTACCCCGTGTGTGGCGATGGATGAAAAGCGATCGCAGTCTTATCTCTCGCGGATTCAAGAACTCGTTACCTGTGCCAATAGGATGGACTTGTCTGGGAGGGGGGACTATCTCCGTCATGGTGTGAAACCCAAATAAAATCTCTATTGTGACCCAGAAAATCACCATGGATATTAGGCAATTGATTGATTTCGCTGACCGGGTTAATTTATGAGGAAAAATAGTCATGAAAGGAATTCAATTTGTGGTGAATGAAACCGGAGAAAAACAGGCGGTATTAATTGATTTGGCTGAGTGGGGTGAGTTATGGGAAGATTTCTATGATGTGTTGGTGGCTCATGCTCGTGAGCAGGAGGAGGAGGTGTCTTGGGAGGAGTTAAAACAAGACATCCAGGCAGAAGCGAATCGCAAATGAAGGGTATGCTGTCCGGTTTAAGAAGTCGGCGGCTGGGGTGGTTCGGATTGTGCGCGTGAGGCATCGTCGGGATGTCTATCGGAGTTGATTTAAGGATGCCGATTAGTCTCAAGTCACAAGGGGATGGCAGGCGGGAAAAGAAACCGGGTTTCTAGCAGCATCTCTGTTTCTTCACAAAAATTTAACAAAGAAACCCGGTTTCTCAGTCGCGGGGATGGTGTAAAATGGGGGTGCTATCCTGAGCTATTGCGTTGCAATTGATGATTAATGATTGAGGGAAAACGTTGTTGTGAGGATTATTGCTCGCAGTACATTACGAGAGTTTTGGCAGTTACACGCCGATGCTGAACAACCATTAAAGGCTTGGTTTCAGGATGTCCGTAGCATGAACTGGACAAGCCCAGCAGATATTAAAGCGATTTATGGTAATGCCAGTATTCTTCCCAATAATCGGGTGGTTTTTAATATAAGAGGGAATAATTACCGGATAATTGTTCATGTTCGTTATGATTTGGGGATTGTCTTTATTCGCTTTATTGGTACTCATAAGGACTATGATAATATTGATGCAACCACGATTTAAAGAGGTGAAACCCATGAAATTAAAACCCATTAAAACTGAGGCGGATTATCGTGAAGCTTTAGCAGAGGTTGAACGGTTATTTGATGCGCCTATAAATACGGATGATGGGGATAGGCTTGAGGTTCTGACAGCCCTAATCGAAGTCTATGAAGAACAACATCATCCGATTGAGTTACCATCACCTTATCAGGACATTTTATACCATCTGGAAAGTCGCCAGCCACCTGTTTTAAGTTTTATTGAGGGGTTGAAGCGGCGCGGGGTAAGTGAGCAGGTGATTCAAGAGGCTTTAAATGAATTGATAATTGATAATTGAGGGGAAAAATGAGCAGTCAAGGGTGAGGGCTATTTCATTCTCCCCGCCCAATTAATTTTGGGGTTATTCATAAGATTTACCTGGCCAGGGATACAGAAGTTATTTGCTAATTTTTAGCCTAACAGTAGGAAATAACTCCGAACAATACTTAGATGCAAAGTGTTGCTTTCATCCTCAATGGCTTGCCTTGCCGTTTGGCTAAGATTTGGGTTGCCGTCTATCCGCCAAATAAAGATAGGTGTGTCTAATAATAATTTCATTCCATATACTCAGCAAAATCATTGAGGGGTGCGCCAAAGTCTTCTGCAATCTTTATTTGGCCCCGCATACAACCAAATAATTTTTTACGGCTGATTTTTTTGTCTACAAATAGGTTCGGCTGTTGTTGCCACTGGGTAATTAAGTAGGAAACCAATTGCAACTGCTCTTGGCGATCGCGTTGGGTGACTTCTGCTAAGACTTTTTCTAGGAGGGGACTCATCAGTGACCTCAACTTGGGGATTTCTTTGATTGTACTACTTTGGTAGGGTAAGGGGGAAAAGGGAGGGGATGAACGTAACCGGGTTTCTGGGATGTGTGGGAAAAGAAACCGGGTTTCTAGCAGCATCTCTGTTTCTTCACCAAAATTTAACAAAGAAACCCGGTTTCTCAGTCGCGGGGATGGTGTAAAATCGGGGTGGTATCTCCTACCCGGTGTGTGGCTATGGATGAACAAAGAGTGCAGGCTTATCTATCCCTGATTAAACAACTCCTCGACTGTCCCAGTGGGCAAGAAGTGCAAATCCTCGACGATCATCTGGAGTTGGTGGATGAAGGGTTTGTGCGAGTGTGCGGGGTGCTGGCGGAACAGTTGCAGGAGGAGGGGGAGGAGAGTACGGCGGCATTTTTACGGGATGTGGTGCAAGAGGTGGAGGAATATCTCAATTCATATGAAGATGGGGATGAATTCATGGAAATCCGAAGTTCCCCCACGCCGGAAGACTATTTCAACTTTTTAATAGACGTATTGCAAGCTACTCAAGATAGTCAGGGCAATCCCACGGTGGTTTATCCGCTGCTGCAACATAACCTCGATAAATTGGATGGAAATCTGTATGATATTTTGCCAATATTGGCGAGTCAAGTTTTGAAAAAACATCAAAACAATCAAATGATTAAATTTGCCGCAATCATTGGTGAATTTGCTAATTTAATTCAGCAGTTTCCCTTGGGAAGTCGAGCGGATAATCTGGAAATTGGAATTATAGGCTATGAAATTAGCTTAACTGTTTTCACACAAGAGAGACACCAAGAAATATGGGCAATACTTCAAAACAATCTAGGGACTGCCTACTCCGACCGCATTAAAGGAGAGCGTGCGAACAATCTTGAACAGGCTATTGTGGCCTATAAAGCGGCATTAGTAGTCCATACTCGTGAATCATTTCCAAAAGATTGGGCATTGACTCAAAATAACTTGGGGAATGCCTATCGTGACCGGATCAGAGGAGAGCGAATAGACAACCTAGAACAGGCTATTATTGCTTATCATGCGGCATTAGAAATACTTACCCGTGAAGACTATTCAACCGATTGGGCGACGACCCAAAATAATCTGGGGCTTGCCTATAGAAACCGCATAAAAGGAGAAGGAGCGAATAACTTAGAATATGCTATTGCCGCCTTTCAATCTGCCTTAGATGTTTATAATTTTACTTCTTTTCCTGAAGATTGGGCAATGACTCAAAATAACTTGGGTAGTGCCTACTATTACCGGATTAAAGGAGAGCGATCAGATAACTTAGAATATGCTATTGCCGCTTTTCAATCCGCTTTAGAAATTTATACCCCTACTGCCCTTCCTGAAAAATGGGCAATTGCTCAAATTGGTTTGGGGGCAGCCTACTCCGACCGCATTAAAGGAGAGCGTGCGAACAATCTTGAGCAGGCTATTGTTGCCTATAAAGCAGCATTAGCAGTCCATACTCGTGAAGCCTTTCCCGAATATTGGGCATTGATTCAAAATAACTTGGGGCTTGCTTACAGTAACTTGATGGGCGAAGATCAAGCGGACAGCTTAGAACAGGCAATCGCTTTCTATACAGCGGCATTAGCAGTTCGTACCCGTACCTCCTTTCCTTACGAATGGGCACAAACTCAAAATAATTTAGGCAACGCCTATTGTGACCGCATTCAGGGAAAAAAGGTGAGTAATCTAGAACAGGCAATAGCTGCTTTTGAATCTGCATTAGACATCTATAACCATAAGGCATTTCCCTATGAATGGGCAACGACTCAAAATAACTTGGCCAATGCCTATGTGGAAATAGATAAAGTCGAAGCTGCTACGATCTGTTACCGAGCCGCCTTACAAATCTATACTCCTTCTTCCTTTCCGATCAACTGCCTTGGAACCGGACGCAACCTCGGCGACCTGAGTTATGATCTGCAAAACTGGGAAATCGCGATCGAAGGCTACAACCAAGCCATCCTAGCCATCGAACAAAGCCGCTACTGGGCGACCTCCGAAGCCACCAAACGGGAACTCATCGCCAACTCCCTCGATATCTATCAAAAAATGGTGCAAGCCTGCATCAACCACCAAGACTACGCCCAAGCCTTGCTCACCGTCGAACGCAGTAAATCCCGCACCCTGATCGAACTCCTCGACAGCGCCCACCTCTACCCCAAAAACGCCACGGACGCACAAAAACAACGCATCAGCGACCTGCGCCGTCAAATCGCCATCTACCAACAACAACTCGCCTTCACCCCCAGCGACACCCTCACCCCCGCTACGGAGAAGCACCCCAACCAACCCTCACCCGAAACCCTGATCCGCCAACAACTCCAAGCCGCTAACCAGCAATTCCAAGACCTGCTCACGGAACTCGACGACCCCAACTTTACCCTCACCCAACAAGTCCCCCCCCAACTCCCGGACTTGCGCCGCCTCCTCCAACCCCAAACCGCCCTGATCGAGTGGTATCTCCCCAGGGATGCCGACTCCGGGTTTTACCTCTTCCTCGTCACCCGTCGCCGAGACGAGCAAATCCAGATTACCCCCCACCACTTCAGCGCCGCACAGCGCCAACACCTCGACCAAGCCATCCTCGACTACCGCAGCGACTACGGAAAACCCACCTGGAATGACCAACTCCCCCAACGCCTGGAAACCCTCAGCAGTGCCCTCCAAGTCCCCCGCATTCTGGCTGAATTATCCGAGATTCAACACCTCATCCTGATTCCCCACCGGGAACTGCACCTCATCCCCCTCCACGCTCTCCCCGTCTCTCTCCCCTCGCTTTCTGGGAGTGAGGGAAAACCCCTGCAAGACTGGTTCCCGGTCCAATATGCCCCCAGTTGTCAAATTCTCAACAATCTCCAGCAGCGTCCCCCCCTCAACGGGGAAACGGTCCCCTTCTTCGCGATTCAAAACCCGACGGAAGACCTGGACTATGCGGAGTGGGGGGTGGAACTGTTGCGTCGCCAATTCAGCCCCCATCAAGTCTTGCGTCGCGACGAAGCTATCCTGGATAATTTAACCCAACCCCACACCCAAACCTTCCTTGAGCAGAGTCACGCGGTCCACTTTGGCTGTCACGGTGAGTTTGACCAGCGCAACCCCCTCAACGCCTATCTGAGACTGGCGAATGGGGACAAGCTGACGTTTCTGGATATTTTCAACGGTCTTAATATTCCCCTCTGTCGCCTGCTGGTGCTTTCGGCTTGCAAAACTGGGTTGGTGGAAACCTCCAGTACAGATGACTATGTGGGATTATCCAGTGCTTTTTTCTACGCCGGAGCTCGAACGGTGGTCGCCAGTCTCTGGAATGTGGATGAACTGGCGGCGACTCTGGTGACTCTGCGCCTCTATCAAATTTTACCAGACTATCCCTCGGTGGCTGTGGCGTTGCAAGCGGCTCAAACTTGGTTGCGGGGGGTATCTTGTGATGATGTTCTCCACTGGCTTGAACATGAGCAGAAGGCGACGGAGGAAGAAGTGGAAGCGGTGGAAGACCGTTTGAGTTTATTTGATGACCCTCCCTTTGCAGACGCTTGTTATTGGTCCGCGTTTACGGCAACGGGTTTATAATGGGGGACAATTTAGCCCTGATGAAGTTAGACCCTCCGTTGGTGCAGCAGGTGGGGCGGTTTTAGGGCAGGGGTAATGCAGCCATCCCACAGGGAGATAACACCCGCAGAATACGAACCCTTTTTGCCCGCAGAACTTCCCTTGACTTAGCATGAATGTCTTGGTATAATTAATAAAATAAAGTTGTTAAACTCTATAAAAACCCGCACCCTAAAGGGTGGGGCTACACAGACGAAGCCCGCCTGCGCGGGCTAATCCATAAAATCGACTTTTTCCAACCGGATTGGGTCTAATTCATAAGATAAAGTTGTGGTGGTACTCCCATGCCCCAGGTAGTTCTAGATCCAGAAGTAAAGACTGAGATAGATCGTCTTGCTCAAGTTAGGCAAGTTGACTCCAAACTTTTGGAACAGTTTGCCTATTTCGTTCTTGAGATATCAAAGCAAAAGTCAAGCAATAAAGCTCATTCGCTGAAAACTCATGATCTCAAACAAGCTATTTATGAGCGGTTTGGCGTGAAGGATACATCAGAGTTGAAAAAATCTGGTGCTTTCAGAATGGCGACTGATGGCATGGACTCATTAGACTTCCGCTTAAAACCAACCTGGGAAACCCTCTATCGAAAGTTTGTAGGTATTCTTCCCAATGAGCAAAGCCAGGAAGGATATGGTTGTATTAATGGAATTGATATCTTTAAATACTTTAAACCCTGGCAGGTATTTGGACTAGATCCCAAAACCGCTACCAAGAATGATGTCAAAATGGCCTATTATCAATTATCAAAAATTTATCACCCTGACAATTTGGTGACGGGCGATCGAGCAATTTTTGAGCAAGTGGAAAATATGTACAAAAGTATAATTGCTGGATTTTGAAAATGCCTTTTGATAAAGAAGTTTTCTATATTGAAGAAATCAAGCTGGCTGAGGCTTTAGAGCTAACCCAACAAGGTTTAGACGAAATAGTTGATTTTTTACAGGCATCGACCGATGAAAGTATTCGACTCAAAGAATGGTTACATTTTGTGGTCCAAAATTATGTAACTAAGCAACAACCGATTCGGATATTTTCTCGGGAAGGAGCTTTGGCTATTGCCAGCTATCTGGATTTAATAGGCGATGCCACTCAACTTTCCCTCAAAAGAGTTATTGCATTACTAGATAGATACAGCGTCAATCAAATAGATGCCAAGATTCGTAGGGCGCTGTATGAAAATAGTTCTTCTTTAGTTTCCAGAAATAAACGTCACTGGCTTAGTCGAGAAGATGTAGTGCGGATATTTATAACCACTTCCTCCCGGTTAGAGCAGGCGTTTAGAGATATTCAAAGGTCTGATTTTCCCATGAGAATGAATATAGACTTTGAAGATTATGACGGCATGAGATTCTTCTCTTTGTCTGGCTTAGAAAAACTTAGTATAGAATTGTCCTTAAAATTGCGCTCCGAAGAGAGGCGTGCTTATTGTAAACGGGTGAGTGAAGTGGCTCCTCCTGTATTAGAATTTCTGGCGATCGCACCTTCTCCAGAGCCAAAACAGATTGACCAAGCTATGAACTTTGCCAAAAATAGAGATAAAAAAACTTGTCAGGTGACGGGTGCTGTTAGAGATAAGTATAACCAACGAATTGAAGTGGTTGGTCATCATCTTTATGACAAAAATGCTTATCATTTTCTCAGCGCCGATCCAGATAACATTTTAACAATTGACAAAAGACTACATGAGGATTTTCATCAATGGAATGGAGGAACCCAAAAAACTTGTACAATCGATGACTTCATTGATTATGTGGAGTGGCGCTATCCAGAAAAGGTTATGGTCGAAAGGGAAGTCGCCTTCCCCAACTCCAATTCAAAACCGTGCTTGATACTTTCACATCACACGGCTCCTGATGTGGATACCCCTTTTGACATCGGGAACAGGGTAACGACTCCCTGCTTTTGTGATTTCAACTTTTGGAGCTAAATACAACATCGTAGTGTTTAAACTCGCTTTCGTCGTAAACACTCCTAATTGTCGCAGTCTCTATATCCACACCGTGACTAGTGGGCATATCCTAACCATTACAGTTAGGCATTGGCTTTCAGTCACATCCTTTCCCCTTAAAGGTATACGCTTACACTTTCACTACTCCGCAGGTACATCCTGCCACTTGAGAGCCTAAAAGGGGTTTAAACGTTCCGTTTATACGGGCATTCCATCTTTAGATTTGTCCTCTCCACCGGGGTACTTTTAAAAGTCTGTGTAGGTGATGTCATGATTACCCTACTTTTCCCCTTGCTCTTTTGAACGCAGCGTATCAACCTGTTTCGCTGCTAAATCATTACGATGGTTCAAGCCGGACATTCGGTTTCCCTAATCATGGATGGTTGGCAGTGGTCGCATTTGGTAGTAGGTTCTACTTCACGCCTTCCGTTCCCCGCTTCAATCCTGGGGTTATGATTCCCAAAACTGGGGGTGGCTATCGCCGTTACTCTCAACGCAATTGTTAAGGAATCATTAATATTTCCAGTTGGGCGTTTTGACCTTGAGTTCCCTGCCTTGTTTTGTATATTTCTATACCAAACGTTGGGACATATAAACAGTTATGGGATGGTCAGGGTACGAGTCCCTTATATTTCACCAAGGGGTGAAAGTCCCACTAGGAGGTTATTTCAGGCATTGCAGCCTTATTTGACTCCTAAACGTCTCGCACCATGAATTAATCTTAACCTTGCATAATAAGCAAAGAGTTCTCAGGTTAAAATTGGCTCAAGTCCAACGGACATTACCGGAAAGTAGAGATTAAGTTCTGGTGTTCTGGACTGGCTGAAATATGACCAGAAGGCGACGGAGGAAGGAATGGAAGCGGTGAAAGACCGTTTGCGCTTATTTGATGACCCCCTTTTCGGGGAAGCCGGTTATGGGTCAGATTTTACCGCGATCGCCTTATAATGGAGGAGAGTTAAGCCATGATGAGGTCGGACGATGCCCAATGCTGAAAATGAACGAATTGTGCGGGCTTTTTTACTGCTTCTCCATCGAGAAAGCCAAAAACCAGAGAGTGCGATTATTCCCCCCAAGGCTTGGGAAACTTTAGGCGAACTGAAAGCCAGCCTCGCTCAAGCTAATGATGATGTGAGAAGCATAGCCCGAGGGATTACGAACTGGTGTCAAAAACATCAATATAGTTCAATTTTACAGGCTCTCCGACCCGTCCAAAGTGATGCCATTGATGAGTACGAAGACCCGGATGAGGACAAAACCGGAACGCAAATCCCGAGAATGACTAACTTATCGATTAGATTTGTGGAGGAAGACCCGGATGAGGACGAAACCGAAATGCCAATCCTGAGAATGACTAACTTATCGATTAGATTTGTGGATAAAATTATTACCCAAGCTCAAGGGCAACATGAGCAGCAATCCTCATGAGAGACAAGGTTATTTATGCCCCAGAAGTTCGATTGTTTACCTATCATTTAAAACTCCTGAAAACCACAGGACTCAATGAACCGGATCGGGATATCAATTTAAGGTCAATGATTGCCTATTATTTGCAGTTTTTGGCGGATTATGGGCTGGTGGATTCGCTTATTAAGAACTTAAAGAAAGACATTTTATCCCCTTTGGCAATTTTGTCAATTCTTGAGAGTTGGCTTCCGGATATTGAGAAAATTCAGGTCTTTGTATGGTGGGGTCAACAGAGAATAACTCTTCTCAAAGTCATAATTAATTTAGACAATCATCTGAGCAGATTTACCCTAGAAGATGTCATCCATGACCATCTATTTCGGTCGGATTTTGAAAAATTAACGGCTGCCAATAGTCCATTTTTTCAAATCATCAAAAATCCGGGCAAAATTGGCATTCAACGAGTTGATTTACCGTCAAAATATCGCGGTTGCTTCTACCCTCAATATATCAATGATAGCTATAGTTTTTTATTGCATTTACTCCATCCCCAGAAACGGGGAAAAGATGGGGTGAGATTCTCAGATATTGTGGAATTAAGACCCCCTGAGTCATTTTTTACGGGAACCTCGGCAACCCTAGACAAACCCCTGCAAACCCATCTCAAGCAAGCATTTTGGGGGACAACGATTCTGTTTAGTGGTTTTATCGACTCTCCCCCAGCGACTCTGGAGAAGGGTAAACCCTTGGCAGATGAACTCTTACAAAAACTGTTAGGAATTGACTCTCTAGCAACAGCGCCGCCCTTCTTAGCTTGTCGAGAGTTTTTAGGGGGATTTCTGTATGAGTATCAGGATGTTTATAATCGCCATTCCTACGGACAGATTTTGATTTTGCTGATTTTTTCAGAAGAGAGTAAGGAGAAACTCAATGCGGTTCAGTGGTCTTTACCGGAGTTGTTTTGTTATGAACGCAAGATTTGCCAAAATTACTTAGATAGTCGGGGGGAACATACTAAGGCTAATCAGGATATTGAAACGATAGAGGAGACCATTCGGACATTTCCGCCTAATATTGCGACGAATGTTCCGCCGGATTTATCGGAGGAAGAGTTAAGGTCATTAAAGCAGGAAATTAAGAATTTGTTGGATTTATCGTTGCGCTATTCCCAACGAATGCGGAGTTTGGTAATGTTCGAGAATACGATTGAGATTAATCGGCAAAATTATCTGGATACTTTGAGGCGAATGGAGGTGAAAAGTCAAGGTGATTTAACGGGTTGGCGGAATCAGGCAAGTCATATTTTTGGGACGTTTCAGGGACAAATTCGAGCCGATTTGGTGTATCTTCAGCAAGGGGAACGGCTGTTAGATACGGCAATTAACACGATTCGCGGTTTGGTGGAAATTGACCAAGCGGAGCGCGATCGCCTTTTGGAACATCAAATCCAAATCGCTGGCTGGGGTATTGGGGTGGGGGCGATTGTAGCTTCGACTTCGGCGTTAATTTTTCAGGAGAAAATGACCTTTCCCTGGTCAGATAATCGAGGTGATAATGTGCATCCTTTTACTATTGCTGTCTTGCTGAGTTTCGCCTGTGCTGGGTTAGGGGTACTCTTGGCGATCGCATTGATTAAGTTGGGGAAAAAAAGGCGATCGCCTTCAAATTAACCAGTGGGGGGTCAAAAAAACTTGGTTTCTGCGAGGGGTAGAAAGAGGGAACCTTATCTAAAGTTAATTTTGGTGATTCAGTATGGGTAGTCTACCAGAGAAACCGGGTGGCTTACAGCCAATTACCGATTAAAACAAACGCCGCCCAATAGTAGGGATCTCGATATCTCGGTTCCTGGAGTAGGGATAATTGGGCTTGACGTAGAGCCTCGGCTTTGCCTATATTGGAGCTAGTTAGGACTCGGTAAAACTCAGCCATGAGAATGGCGGTTGATAGGTCATTAACTTGCCAGAGGGTGGCTAATGTGCTGCGCGCACCCGATCGCACTGCAACTCCTGCAAGTCCTAAAGCCGCCTGGCGATCGCCTGTAGCCGTTTCACACGCACTGAGGACTAATAATTCAATCGGGTTTCCCTCAGCCGTATTACGCAGCAATTGGTCTAGGTCCTTAACATTAATCCGATCATCCCAGGTTAGCAGAAAAGTCTCTTCTGCTTGTGAACTAAACTGACCGTGGGTAGCTAAGTGCAAAATATTTGAGGGGGGTCTCAGGGATAAATTATCTTCCACCTGGGGGCGGGTGAATTGCTGATTGAGCAGCACCCTAGATGGTATACTGGAGTTGATCATCTCCAGTTCTATCTCAACGGCTGGCAGAGGATCGAATCCTTGGCGGGCTTCACTTAAACCCACGGCTAGGGTTTTCAGGTGGCGGCGATTTAGCGATCGCGCTTCTAACAGTTGCAAGCCTGGGGTGAGGGCAATATTATATTTTTCCAGTAGATATTGCTGTCCGTCGTGAAGGGCTGCCATGGGTATATTTCGCAGGGAACCATCCAAGACAAATACTAGGGTACTAATGTCTGATTGCGCTAGGTCTGCTTCCGCTGGACGAATTAGCCAATTATAAACCTGTTGAGACAGCCGCCACCGTTCAGCAGTGGAAAATATCGGACGTAGGGACTGCTGCATTTTCTGCACAGTTTCCTCTAGCTGCTGCTGGTCAATAGGGGTAGCATAGTTACGCAAAGGCTGACCGGGTACTGATAAAATCACCTCTAGGCGATCGCTCAGTATAATCGGGTAAAGTACCGCTGAGTGAGGGTCAATACCATCAATTTGTTCCGGACTGCTATCTAAACAAGCCTCCCGGAAAAAGTTGTCAAGTTCCGCCAGTTGCAGGGATTCCATTAATTCCCTCGCTGTGCGAAGATTCTCCTGGGAAACTGTACCCGTCACCGGATCTGGTCGTAAGATTAAACTCACCAATTCTCGATAGACTGGCTCTACACTATCACGAAAGGAGTTCTGCACGTCCGTATTGATGGCTACCAGGTCTGTGCGTAAAGATTCCAAAGTTTGCACGGCTATTTTATAGGTAGCGATCGCTTCAGCGGTCCTTGATTGCGCCTTCAGCAGCCTTCCTAGCTGCCACTGCCATCGGTAGCCTATATCCGGTGCATTGATGCTTTGAGCGATAAATAGACCCCTCTGGGTTAACGTTTGCGCCTTACTCCATTGTTGAGTCTGTTCATAAATTCCCCCTAATAGTCCCAGGGCGTAGGCTTGGGATCTGGAGTCTTCTAAGGCGATCGCCTCTTCAATAGCCTCCTCCAGTAGTGCGATCGCCTCTTTTCGGGACAACTCCTGATTAATTATCGGTGCATTTTGTAGGCGGATCAGGCTTTCCGCCAAATTAATTCGCCCCTGAATTCCCACTCTCGCGGGTAGAGAAGCATCGTTTAACAAAGACTCCTGACCCCTAAACTTTTGCCATAATTCCACCGCCTCCCCCCACTGTTGATAATCTACTAACAGTCGGAGGAGGTTTAAATTAGCTGGCAGTTTAGTAGTATGATTAGCCGTCAATGCTGCCGCCTTTTGATAAGCTGCTAAAGCATACTCAAAGTCCCCTTGGCTGCGGGCGGTATTACCTAAATTCAGCCAAATTCTGGCTTCTGTGGCTGATAAGTTTAACTCCTGGGCGAGGTTAAGGGCGGTTTCTAATACTGCGCGAGATCTATCTAAGTCTCCCAGCATTAGCAGGGTATTTCCCAAACTGTGGAGGCTGGCAACTTTTAAGGGAGAGTCCGTAGCCTCCCCCAAACGATCCGCCAATCTTTCCAGGGTATTTAAAGCCTGGCGATATAGTCCTAGGGCTTGTAGGGCTTGACTCTGATTGATTAGGCTGCGGTATTGTCCGGGGATATTTCCTAGCTGTTGATAAATGGTTTCCGTGCGTTTCCAGGTATCAAAGGCGGCTTGGGGTTTTCCTTGGGCTAATTGAATTTGTCCGGCAATATTTAGGGTATCAGCAAGTATGGATTTTGGGGGTGGTTTTTGACTCTCTAATTTAGCGATCGCTTCCGAGATAACTAATTCCGCTTCGGGGAGTTGACCTAACTCTTGATACACTAGGGCTAAATTACTTAAAGCGATCGCCATATTAACTTGATCATGGCGATCGGCAAATTCCGCCGCCGCCGACTCCAGGACCCTAGCCGCTTCCCTAAACCTTTGGACTTCATATAAATCTCGTCCCTGTTGGATTAAATTCGGCGGTAATTCTTGGGCGATCGCTGGTAGTAATGCTAGACAAATTCCGAGGATAAATAGCCACCGAATAGTTACCCCTTTATATACTCCAATTAAACCAGCAATTTTTTCCCATATTCCCAACAGAAACTCCCCCCATTGGCGGCGGGTAGAGATTAACTGAGAGTTAGGGGGAAATCCGGGTTTTCTCATAGTCACCTCCCACAGGCTGGTAACCCTAAAGGATAAGGCGTAATTTGGGGCGGGTTAGCCACCAATTGCACCCGACCATCAGCCCCCAAGACCAACCCTTGAGCCTCCACATATACCGGCGTTTTACTATCCGAATTTACCTGATATCTATGATTAGGATTAATCGCCCTTGGTGGATTTTCGGACACCACAGCATCAATCCAATTAACTAATACCGCATCCCCCGTAAAAGCATCACTAGGCGCAGGAGGCAAACCGCCGCGACCCGTCACCACAAACTCACTCCCCGCATAGGGAGAACAGCCCACCACTACCAATGTGGACGGATCAATAACATCAGTAGGAAGAGTCACCAAACCAGAATTGGGGTCAATTTCCGGGCTAGTAATTTCCACAGTCCCGCTAAACTCAGCCCCCAATTCACTGGTAGCAGTAATATCACTAGCAGGAGTTTCGCGATCGCGAAAAGCCGTGCCAAAAATGCCCCTAGCTTCAATAGCAACTCGGCCACCTCTCCCCTGTTGAGCATTAGCAGTAATATCGCTATTTTCCAGGGCAATTAAATTATCAGTAATAATGCTAATATTACCCCCATCAGCACTACCAGCATTAGTAGTAATGCGAGACTCTCTAAACATTTCCAAACGCGGTGTCACCAGAGAGATATTTCCGCCGCTTCCCGCTGCTGTCGCCGCCGATAGAGTCCCTTGATTATCCAACAAAATCGACCCAGCTTGAATATTCAAATTCCCAGCCGCACCTTCCCCGGTTCCCCGCACCCCAATTTCCGCACCATCTCGGACTACTAGGCGATCGGTTACAATTTGTAAATCTCCGGCTGCGCCTTCTCCACTTGTGTTAGACTCAATAGCACTGGGGACGATACCATCGCCAATCACTCCAAAGGATACTGATTCCACAGAGGGATCTACTCCCACACCCACCCCAATCACCTCCACGGACTCAGAGGCGCGGATATTCAATTCCCCAGCCCGTCCTTCGCTACCTGTAGCAGAGGAAATTTGTGCGCCGTCTCGGACTACAATGCGTCTGGCGGTTATGTTTAAATCTCCGGCGGGAGAAGTTCCCGGTAGTCCTTGGACCGTTAGCAAAGCGGAGGAAGTGAGTAACCCGCTGAGAAACCGACCATCAGGAGAGAGTCCGACTAACTCTATGGTGTCCGCGTTGACCGTTAAGTTACCACCTTTTCCCGCACCCGTGGCGGAGGTAGATATCTGGGTTCCGTCTCCCACGAATAATTCCCCGGCGTTAATGGTAATATCTCCCGCATCACCAGAACCCAAGGTAGCAGCAAATAAACCTCCCGGTAATGCCACCCCCGGCGATACCCCCCTCAATTCTACCGTATTGGCTCTCACTGTCAAATTGCCACCCCTACCGCTGCCATCTTCACCGGGACTCGTAGCAATAAAGCCATCATTGATAACCTGTAGGCGATCGCTTATTATATCTAAATTTCCCGCATCTCCCAAACCATTAGTCCCCGTCAGCAACAGAGACCCTTCTAGGACTCCCACCCTATCAGCCCTAATATTAATATCCCCCCCAGGTCCAGCCACAAAAGTAGCAGTCACCACACTCGCGCCATAATCAAGATTAAGGTTAGGCGTGATGATATTAACATCTCCAGCCTTTCCCACATTAGCGCTAAACGTAAACACACCGCCGCTAACTTCCAGCGGGTTAAAAGTACCATCAATAATTTGGTTAATCACTTGTGAAGGCTGGTTTCCCCTCAAATTAACCGACTCGTTAGCATTGATGTTAACGCCACCACTATCACCTTCTCCAAAAGTCGCAGCCGAAATAACCGCCCCCCCATTGAGATTAACTTGATTAGCATTAATAGTGATACCCCCACCGTTTAACTCCCCAAACGTATCTGCAGCCAGCCGAGAGTTACCTGTCAGGTTGATGTTTCTCCCAAATAGTCTAATGTCTCCTCCCCCCAAGCCGCTAGTCGTGACACTACTGCTGCGAGTTAGTTGTATATCTCCCCGCTGTGTGGGTTGGTTAGCAGCGACTCCCGCTTGTAGTTGCCAAATTCCCCCTCTCATAGCTGCCAGTTCGATATTACCCCCAAAGGCGCTAAGATGACCCCCTTCTAGGTTAATTTGTCCCCCCACTAGCGTAATAGCCTGTCCGGGTTGCACTTGTAAACCTGTGGGACTCGGTTCGCCTTCCAGTCCGATACCTACCGCTTGGGAACGGTTCGTAATTGTTGACCCAGCCCCGTTTAATTGCAGCCCTATGGGGGTGTTAATAGATAGCAGAGGGGGGGACTGTGGTTGGGTGCTTAACTGGGTTCCATCGTTAAAAATGAGGCGGTCTGCGGTACTGGCGAGGAAGGAACCACCGATGTTAAGTTGGGCGTTAGGACCGAAAATGATACCGTTGGGGTTGAGGAGAAATAGGTTGGCGACTCCGTTGGCTTGTATCAGACCATCAATATTTGATGGCATTCCCCCCGTTACTCGGCTGATAATGTTCTGAATATCTAGGCTATTGTTGAATAGGGCGACGCTACCAGTGCTAAGGGAAAATTCCCCGAAGCTATGAAAGAGGTTATTTCCCGCTTGGGTTCCACCTTCGATGTTGATAATATTGCCTTGGGGGGTGACTATACTATTTTGGGGTAGAGTTCCATCTGGTCTAATCTGGGCTTGGGCGGGTGATGATAACGTACACAGGTTAAAATACATGGCACAAGCCATTAAACCAAGAAACCCTGGTTGATAGGAAATTTGCCGTGGTTGCTGTGATTTTTGCCTCAACACTTTAACACTCGTGCAGATTCAACCCTTTCTGCTACCCAATTTTAAACTATCAGGACTTTTTTCGCTCTAATGTCTGTATCTAACTCTATCCAAATCATAATATGTCATAATCGCACCTGTCGTAAACAAGGCGCAGCCAAGGTTTTACAGGCTTTTCAGGCTGCCAATTTTTACGTCGGGGTCATTACTCCTAGCGGCTGTCTGGGGTCCTGTGGTAATGGGCCGATGGTTTTGGTTTTACCGGAGCAAGTCTGGTATGATCACGTTACACCAGAACAAGTCCCCAGTATTTTGGGATCTATTGACAGTTAACAGTTGAAAAATTGATGATGGATAGTTTAGAAATTTTACAATATGAATTATTGACAAATACCCTATCTGATTATTTAATCGCTTTTGTGATTATTGTGTTGGGTATTTTAGCTATCAGAGTCATCGAACAAATGATTTTGAGGCGGTTAAAACTCTGGGCGGTCAAAACCAATAGTCGGTTAGATGATGCCTTGGTGAAAATTGGGGATAGAGCCCTAATCCCCCTGGGTTATGTGGGTATATTTTATGTGGCAATCACTAACTTATCATTGCACCCAATTTTCGCAAATTTAATTAATGCGATCGCCTTAATTTTCTCCACCTTTTTAGGTGTAAGGCTGGTGGTATCCCTCGCTGAATATGCTATGCGGTTATACTGGTTAAATCGTCGAGAAATCGAAACCGTAGACCGCGCCCTAAATGCCCTATTGCCAGCCATTCGCACCGCCGCCTGGGGATTAGGAATTATCTTTGTGCTAGATAACCTCGGCTTCAATATTTCCGCCGTGGTAGCGGGTTTAGGAATTGGGGGTGTAGCCATTGCTTTAGCCTCCCAGGGAGTCCTACAAGACCTATTTAGTTATTTCTCCATCCTGTTCGATCGCCCTTTTGAAATCGGAGATTTTATCGTAGTGGGGGACATGGCGGGAAGCATCGATTATGTGGGAATTAAAACCACCCGCATTAAAAGCATAAGTGGCGAACAAGTAGTAGTTCCTAATACCAGCCTCACCGCCTCTCGTATTCATAACTATAAACGCATGGAAAGGCGGCGGATACTGTTTAAAATTGGTGTCATCTATGAAACCCCCCAGGAGAAACTACAACAAATTCCTGCCCTCATTCGAGAGATTATCGAACCCATAGAAAACACCCTATTTGACCGGGCGCACTTCTCAAGTTTCGGAGACTTTAGCCTAGACTTTGAGATTGTTTACTACGTTCTCAGCAGTGATTATGCCATGTATATGGATATTCAACAGCGGATTAACTATCAACTAAAATCCGCCTTTGAAGCCAGGGAGATTGAGTTTGCTTATCCAACTCAAGTCACCTATTTTGATGGTCTGAACAACCCCAAAAACAGCCCCAGCCGTGAACCTCTCAGCCAGATTTTGAACCCTTAGAATAAAAAGCGCCCTCACACTTACCCAAAATTTCGGAAACCGGAACTACAGAAAAGTAGTTATTGGTTGACTGATACCATTGCCAATTTTCAGGTTAACAGCTATAATAGTATACTTGTACTGTTCCGAGTTTGTGCATCCAAACTTTTACCAACTATGGCAACCAAGCCAACGATAGCATTTTCCCATTTAGGTTGCGAAAAAAATCGCATCGACACCGAACACATGATCGGTTTATTAGCCGAAGCCGGATATCAAGTAGACTCCAACGAAGAGGCTGCTGATTATGTGGTAGTGAATACCTGTAGTTTTATTGAATCAGCCAGAGAGGAGTCCGTCAATACCATAGTTGAACTCGCCGAAGCCCATAAAAAAGTAGTGATTACTGGGTGTATGGTGCAACACTTCCAGGAACAATTACTTGAGGAACTTCCGGAAGCTGTAGCAGTAGTAGGAACCGGAGATTATCATAAAATTGTTAATGTAATTAATCGGGTAGAAAAAGGCGATCGCGTCTCGGAAATTTCTGCCGACCCCACCTATATTGCTGATCATACCGTCCCCCGTTATCGCACCACCACAGAAGGGGTGGCTTATCTACGGATAGCCGAAGGGTGTAACTATCGCTGCGCCTTTTGTATCATCCCCCACTTGCGAGGAAATCAGCGATCGCGTACCATTGAATCAATCGTTACCGAAGCCAAACAATTGGCAGATCAGGGAGTCCAGGAATTAGTGTTAATCTCCCAAATTACCACTAACTACGGAACCGACATTTATGGTGAACCGAAACTCGCAGACCTGATCCGCGCCTTGGGTAAAGTTGATGTACCCTGGATCAGAATGCACTATGCTTACCCCACCGGACTAACTCCTAAAGTCATTGATGCGATCACCGAAACCCCCAATTTTCTCCCCTACCTAGACCTACCCCTGCAACATTCCCACCCGGAAATTCTCCGCGCCATGAACCGTCCATGGCAGGGTCAGGTTAATGACCAGATTATTGAGAATATTAAAACCGCTATGCCTAATGCTGTAATTAGGACTACTTTTATTGTCGGTTTTCCGGGAGAAACTAACAGCCATTTTGAACACCTCCTCAAATTTGTGAAACGCCACGAATTTGATCATGTTGGCGTCTTCACCTTCTCCCCCGAAGAAGGAACCCCCGCTTATACTCTTCCTAACACCGTATCCCAGGCGGTAATGGACGCGCGACGGGATGCACTAATGCAGGTACAACAGCCAATTTCTCTCAAGCGTAACCGCCAGTGTATTGGTGAGGTAGTGGATGTTTTAGTTGAACAAGAAAACCCCTCTACAGGCGAGTTTATAGGGCGATCGCCCAGGTTTGCGCCAGAAGTCGATGGTTTAGTATATGTAGAAGGAAACGCGCGTTTAGGGTCCTTAGTTTCCGTGAAAATCACCGATGCTGATATTTATGACCTCTATGGTCACACCCTAGAAAATTAACCCACAATTAATAATTATTGTCGGGTTTCTACCCCAGCAGTCAAGAAACCCGGTTTCTCAAAGAAACCGGGTTTCTCAGCCCATAATTGACAGCCGAACCCGCCCCCCTCCACAATTATTAATTATTAATTATTAATTATCAATTGCTGTAAACTTTGCACAAAATCCGGGTAGGAAATAGCCGCAGCTTCGGCGCGATGAATGGTGGTAGAACCCGCCGCATTTAAAGCAGCGATCGCCAAACTCATAGCGATACGATGATCCGTGTCACTGTCAACTTCAGCGCCGCGCAAAGGGAAGCCGCCAGTAATTTCTAAACCATCAGGTAACTCGGAAATTTTCGCCCCCATTTTAGTCAATTCCGTAGCCATAACCTGAATGCGATCGCTTTCTTTAACCCGCAATTCCGCCGCATCTCGGATGGTAGTAGTACCCTCGGCAAAAGCCGCCGCCACTGCCAAAATCGGAATTTCATCAATTAACCGAGGAATCAAATCCCCCTGAATTTCACAGGCTTTTAATGGCGAGAAACGGACTCGTAAATCTGCCACAGGTTCCCCCGCCACAAGTCGTTCTCCTTGGGATTGAATATCAGCCCCCATCATAGCCATAGCCTCCAAAATCCCCGTCCGGGTGGGATTAACCCCCACATTTTCGATGGTTATATCCGAACCCGGAACAATAGAAGCCGCCACCAACCAGAAAGCAGCCGAACTGATATCACCGGGGACAATCACAGTTTGCCCCTGCAATTTAGCCGGTCCGAACACCGTCACGCTGTTAGTGTCTGGATTGACCGTTAATTGCGCCCCAAAAGCCTTTAGCATTCGTTCCGTGTGGTCCCGTGACAAGGCGGGTTCCGTCACGGTTGTAGCCCCTTCTACCATCAATCCAGCCAACAAAATACAGGACTTGACCTGAGCCGAAGCGATGGGCGAATGATAATGAATCGGTTGGAGTTGTTGACCATGAACCGCCAGAGGAGCGAAAGAACCCGATCGCCGTCCCCAAATAGTCGCCCCCATTTGGGTGAGAGGTGCAATCACCCGATCCATTGGTCTTTTGACCAGGGAACTATCCCCTGTGATAGTAAAGAGGCGATCGGGGTGAGAAGCCAAAATCCCCAGCATTAGCCTCATGGTAGTGCCAGAATTGCCAGCATCAAGGATGCGATCGGGTTCCTGTAAATTACCGATACCACAGCCTTTCACCTTAATCTGTTGTGAGTTCAACTCGGAAATTTCTGCCCCCAACCCAGAGAAACATTCAGCGGTGCTGCGAGGGTCTGCACCCAAGAGTAAACCCTCAATGGTGGTAATTCCTTCTGCTAGGGCTCCTAACATTAAAGCGCGGTGGGAGATAGATTTATCCCCAGGAATGGTAAGGCGACCCTGGAGGGATAAACCGGAAGAGGGAGGGTTAATTTTGAGTTTCTGCTGGTTTTCTGTATTTTCTAGGGTGACAACTACAGATGGCATTAGGATAGATGTAGATAAGGATTGATATTCAAATCCTATCGCTTTAGGGGTCCTGAGTTACTATCGGGACTGAAAATCCTATCAATTAACAAGATATTTTATGCTCACTCATCACCGTAAGCCTGTTAGTCTATCTTGGATTTCTACCGATTTACCGCTGCGATCGCAAATTGAGACAGCGGCTACCCTGTACCAAAAAGACAAACAGCAGTTTCACTTTATCCTACAGGAACCAGATCTGTTCGACTACCAATCCGAGAGTGACGGCGATCGAGTCCCCATTGTAGCACCATGTCACAAGCCCAGACTCTTGTGGTTGGAAGTGTCCCCTGCTCGTGCCGTCATGACTATGCAGGGGAACAGTAACTTTAGCTATCGTCATCTATGGCAAAAAGGGATGTACGGGCTCAGTCGTTATTATCTCCAGGGTCAGTCGGAGTCTTTACCGAATCAAATTCGCCTACGGAATTTTACCCGCGAGTTAACTTTAGTTGGTTATCCCCTGCCAGAATTTTTGCGACTGGAGTATGAATTATGGTCAGAAAATTTGCGCCTAGGTAACTATATTTTACTGCTCGAAATTCATCACTAATTAGTAGCTTTTGGCGGACAATAAACTATAATTTGCTCGGTGAGGGTATCATGGTGATCGGCAGCTTCCTGAGCCATTAGGGTGGCTTTTTGCATTTGTTCTTGGGCTTGTTTAAGTTGTTGTCGTCCTTGAAAGCTGACCGGGATAGTTTGTCCCGTTTCCAGCACCTGAGCCATCAGGGTTAGACCTAGGGCAATATCCCGGAAACTCTGGGTATAGCTACTTTTAAAAGTTTGTAGTTCCTCGTTGTGAATATCTAGGTTTTCCACTTGGCTGGCGATGCCGTTCAGTTCTAAGGCTAACTGTTTGGTAGTGGCTATATCGTAGCGATCGCCTTTAGCCGTAATTAAAGAATTACCCCGGTGTACCACATCAATTAGTTTTTGACATTGTTGGGCTTTGAAAGGATAACAGCCGACTAAAGTAGTTGTCAGCAAGCCGAATATTAAACACTTACCACGAGATAAAACCATTGGCGATCGCACCTTCCCACTTATTGGATTTGTTGATTGGTTTAACTGATACCTGCCTATTATTTCAAAAAACTACCCCCATGGCAAGACATCATAACGAAAATCACCCGGTTTCTGAATCGTGGGGTCAAGAAACCCCCTTTCTCAGTCTGCGGGGGGGTGAAGGCAGCAGTTGAGGGCTGCTGTGGGAGCCAGACTAGAGTATAATTAATAATTAGAGACCTCGAAAACAGCTATAAATGACCCGATTTATCTACGACCAATTCACCAAGCAATATATCCAGGAACTCTTAAAGCCATTAGGTCAAACTGAAACCAGCAAAACCCTAGCTTCAGAAAGGCGAGAAATTGACATCTTTTTCACACCCAACCCCGAAAATATCGCCTCGGCGAGTAACCTAGGCTTATTAGGAAGATTAGCCACCACCCCAGCCGTTTTTGAGCCTTTCAGCAATCCCGTTAAACCCGGAGAAATTCGCAGTTGTCTAGTGAAGATATTAGAGATGAAGGCGCAATGGGAACGCCAAGCCAAACGGGAAAAACGACGGCTCGCTCCCGGAGAATCACCCCGGTTGTGGATTCTGACCCCGACCGCATCCCCTGCCATCTTAGCAGATTTTGGCGCTACGGTAGACCTGGAAAACTGGATGAGTGGCGTGTACTTTCTCGCCAAGGGACTGGAAAGCGCTATTATAGTAATCCACCAACTACCGCCGACAGCAGAAACCCTATGGTTGCGGATTTTGGGGACGGGGAGAGTCCAAAAACAAGCCTTGCAAGAACTCTATCAACTACCAGGAGACAATCCCACCCGAGAAACCACGCTAGAATTACTGTATAACCTGCGCGCGATGCTAGAAGCGCGGCAAAATTTAGACCCAGAAGAGAGAGAGTTAATTATGGAACTATCACCCCTGTATTTACAACGGTTACAAACTGTTAAGGAAGAAGGTATCCAACAAGGAGTTCAGCAAGGTATCCAGCAGGGTATCCAGCAAGGTATCCAGCAAGGAGTTCAGCAAGGACAGCGATCGCTCCTAGAAAGTATGCTACAAGTGAAGTTTGGGGCGGTGGATGCCGAATTAGCTGAGATTATCGACCGGTTGATTGCAGTTCCCCCATTGGAACAAGCTCAGTTGATTTGGCAGTTATCACGGGAAGAACTTTTGGCTCGCTTTTCCCGTGACATATAACCGGGGGGTTAAGAAACCCGGTTTCTCAAAGAAACCGGGTTTCTAACAGTATACAGACCCAGAAGAGAGAGAGTTAATTATGGAACTATCACCCCTGTATTTACAACGGTTACAAACTGTTAAGGAAGAAGGTATCCAACAAGGAGTTCAGCAAGGTATCCAGCAAGGTATCCAACAAGGAGTTCAACAAGGCATCCAGCAAGGAGTTCAGCAAGGACAACGATCGCTCCTAGAAAGTATGCTACAAGTGAAGTTTGGGGCGGTCGATGCCGAATTAGCTGAGATTATCGACCGGTTGATTGCAGTTCCCCCATTGGAACAAGCTCAGTTGATTTGGCAGTTATCACGGGAAGAACTTTTGGCTCGCTTTTCCGGTGACTTGTGAACCGGGGGGGTTAAGAAACCCGGTTTCTCAAAGAAACCGGGTTTCTCAGTTGGCGGGGTGAAGGCAGCAATTGAGGGCTGCTGTCGGAGCCAGACTAGAGTATAATTAATAATTAGAGACCTCGAAAATAGCTATAAATGACCCGATTTATCTACGACCAATTCACCAAGCAATATATCCAGGAACTCTTAAAGCCATTAGGTCAAACTGAAACCAGCAAAACCCTAGCTTCAGAAAGGCGAGAAATTGACATCTTTTTCACACCCAACCCCGAAAATATCGCCTCGGCGAGTAACCTAGGCTTATTAGGAAGATTAGCCACCACCCCAGCCGTTTTTGAGCCTTTCAGCAATCCCGTTAAACCCGGAGAAATTCGCAGTTGTCTAGTGAAGATATTAGAGATGAAGGCGCAATGGGAACGCCAAGCCAAACGGGAAAAACGACGGCTCGCTCCCGGAGAATCACCCCGGTTGTGGATTCTGACCCCCACCGCATCCCCTGCTATCTTAGCAGATTTTGGCGCTACGGTAGACCTGGAAAACTGGATGAGTGGCGTGTACTTTATGCCGAAGGGACTGGAAAGCGCTATTATAGTAATCCACCAACTACCGCCGACAGCAGAAACTCTATGGTTGCGGATTTTGGGGACGGGGAGAGTCCAAAAACAAGCCTTGCAAGAACTCTATCAACTACCAGGAGACAATCCCACCCGAGAAACCACGCTAGAATTACTGTATAACCTGCGCGCGATGCTAGAAGCGCGGCAAAATTTAGACCCAGAAGAGAGGGAGTTAATTATGGAACTATCACCCCTGTATTTACAACGGTTACAAACTGTTAAGGAAGAAGGCATCCAGCAAGGAGTTCAACAGGGTATCCAGCAAGGCATCCAGCAAGGTATCCAACAAGGACAGCGATCGCTCCTAGAAAGTATGCTACAAGTGAAGTTTGGGGCGGTGGATGCCGAATTAGCTGAGATTATCGACGGGTTGATTGCAGTTCCCCCATTGGAACAAGCTCAGTTGATTTGGCAGTTATCACGGGAAGAACTTTTGGCTCGCTTTTCCCGTGACATATAACCGGGGGGGTTAAGAAACCCGGTTTCTCCGAGTATACCCCATCCCCACAGAGGGAGCCGACAATATCCAAGAGGCGATCGCTTCCTGACAAGGGGCCTGTACATCCTCCTTACCCCTATAGGGCCTCAACACCCCACGCGACCTCGGCTCTGACCCGCAAAACTGGGAAATCGCCGCAGGCTACGACCAGGCCATTTGCGCGGTGGATGCCCAATGAGCTGAGATTAACCCGGTTGCTCGGAGTCGCGGGGTGGGGTATAATCGAGTTGGGGTCGCGCGAGGCTTCACCGCACCGACTACACCGAAACAAGACTCAGGGAGGCGGAACCATGTCGATTTGGCGTGAGAAATGGCAAAATCTATGGCAGAGGCTCAACATCCTATTATTATTCGCCTCCCAGTCTCCCAGAACCTCCGACCTCACTGTTGAGGGGATATCCCCTGAGTATTTAGCAATTGGGTTAGAAATCCTGGAAGCCCAAAACAGCGGGTTAACCAGTAGAAGTGAGTATTTAGCAATTTGGTTAAAAATCCTGAAAGCCCAAAAAAGCGGGTTAAGCAGGAAAAAAGTTTATCCCATTTTCCAAAAATACCAAGATAAACTCGACCTTGAGTTTGCCGAAACCCTCAGCCAATGGTTTCACTCCCAACTTGACCCCAAACGTATTAGGAAAAATGAAGACCTCGCCAAACATCTTAATAATTTTGCTGTTTATATTCAGCAATTCCCATTAGGCAGTCGAGCCAATAATCTGGAAATTGCCATTGTTGCCTACCAAGCCGCCTTAGAAGTCATAACCCGCACGGCATTTCCCAAAGATTGGGCAATGACTCAAAATAACTTGGGGAGTGCCTACCAAACCCGCATCCGGGGAGAGCGAGCCGACAATATCGAGTCGGGGATTCGCTGCTACCAAGCCGCCTTAGAAGTCTTCACCCGCACGGCCTTTCCCTATGAATGGGCAACGACTCAAATGAACTTGGGGGCTGCCTACTGGAGCCGCATCCGGGGAGAGCGAGCCGACAATATCGAGTCGGCGATTCGCTGCTACCAAGCCGCCTTAGAAGTCATAACCCGCACGGCATTTCCCTATGAATGGGCAACGACTCAAACGAACTTGGGGAGTGCCTACTCAAACCGCATTAAAGGAGAGCGAACGGACAATATCGAGGAAGCGATTCGCTACTACCAAGCCGCCTTAGAAGTCTTCACCCGCACCGCCTTTCCCTATGAATGGGCAACGACTCAAACGAACTTGGGGAGTGCCTACTCAAACCGCATTAAAGGAGAGCGAACGGACAATATCGAGGAAGCGATTCGCTACTACCAAGCCGCCTTAGAAGTCTTCACCCGCACGGCATTTCCCGAAGATTGGGCAAGGACTCAAATGGGCTTGGGGAATGCCTACCAAACCCGCATCCGGGGAGAGCGAGCGGACAATATCGAGTCGGCGATTCGCTGCCACCAAGCCGCCTTAGAAGTCTTCACCCGCACCGCCTTTCCCGAAGATTGGGCAAGGACTCAAATGAACTTGGCGATTGCCTACTCTGACCGCATCCGGGGAGAGCGAGCCGACAATATCGAGTCGGGGATTGGCTGCTACCAAGCCGCCTTAGAAGTCTTCACCCGCACCGCCTTTCCCTATGAATGGGCAACGACTCAAACGAACTTGGGGAGTGCCTACTATGACCGCATCCGGGGAGAGCGAGCCGACAATATCGAAGAGGCGATTCGCTACTTCCAAGCCGCCTTAGAAGTCTTCACCCGCACGGCATTTCCCGAATATTGGGCATGGACTCAAAATAACTTGGGTCTTGCCTACTGGAGTCGCATCCGGGGAGAGCGAGCGGACAATATCGAGTCGGCAATTCACTGCTTCCAATCCGCCTTAGAAGTCTACACCCCCTCCTCCTTCCCCCTAGACTGCCTCAAAACCGGACGCAACCTCGGCAACTTCGGCTATGACCTGCAAAACTGGGAAATCGCCATCGAAGGCTACGACAACGCCATCCGCGCCGTGGAACAAAGCCGGGACTGGGCGACCTCCCCCGACACCAAACGGCAAATCATGGAAGATGCCCTGCCCCTCTATGGCAAAATGATACAAGCCTGCATCCACCTGGAACGCTACGACCAAGCCCTGCTGACTGTGGAGCGCAGTAAGTCCCGCACCCTGATGGAAATGCTCACCAGCGCCGACCTGGTTCCGAAAAACGCCACCCCCGAACAACAGGAACAATACCGCCAACTCAACCGGGAAATCGCCGCCCTGCAACAATCCTTCGCCCCCACGGAGAACCCCACCGACGGGAAGACGGGGACACCGGGAAGCCGGGAAATCCGGGCAAACCTGGAACTCGCCACCGCCACCGAGGCACGGGAAACCACTCCCCTGCAAAGCCTGCTCCAACAACGGCAAACCCTGCTGGCGGAAATCAACGACCCCGCCTTTAACGCCTTCCAGACCGTGCGCCCCCAACTCCCGGACTTTCGCCAACTCCTGACCCCGGAAACGGCTCTCATCGAATGGTATCTCCCCCAAGACCCGAACTTGGGAGCCTGGGCGTTCACCGTCACCCTAGACGAAGACCGCCCCCATATCGACGTTCACTGCTACAGCGCCGACCAACGCCAGCGCCTCGACCAATTCAACCAAACCTACTTCGCCGACTACCGCCAAGCGAGTTGGTATCAAGCTCTAGGCGATCGCCTGGATGACCTCGCGGAACATCTCCACCTGTCCGATATCATCGCCGCCCTCCCGGATACCTGCCAAAGGCTGATTCTGATTCCCCACCTCTACCTGCACCTGTTCCCCCTCCACGCCTTATCGGTTGACCTCAACGCCCCCGCCACCCCGTTACTGGAGCGCTTTAGCCAAGGGGTCAGCTACGCCCCCAGTTGCCAAATCCTGGACTACCTCCACCACCGCCCCCAACCCGCCACCGCGCCCCAATTCTTCGCGGTGCAGAACCCCACCCAAGACCTCAACTATGCCCAAATGGAGGTGGAGTTCATCCGCCCCTACTTCGACCCCAACTGCTATATCCTCAGCCAGGAAGCCGCGACGAAATCCGCCCTCAATCGCCTGGAAACCCTAGAGAAACTGCGCGAGAGTCATCTGATTCATTTTTCCTGTCACGGAGCCTTTGACGGCGCAAATCCCCTCAATTCCGCTATTATTTTGGCAGGGGATGCACCCCTTGAATCTGACCCCACAGAGAAAAAACGCCAGACCCTGACCCTCCGGGATGGTCGCCGCTTCGACACCGCACAGCAAGGCTTAACCCTAGGGGAAATTTATCGGAATTTAGACATTCCCGCCTGTCGTCTGGTGATGCTTTCCGCTTGTGAGACGGGACTGATGGGGAGTTTATTAACGGATGAATATATTGGGTTAGCCAGTGGGTTTTTGTATGCGGGAACTCCTGCGGTGGTGAGTAGTTTATGGTGTGTGGATGATTTTGCCACGGCTTTTTTGGCGATTCGTTTCTATTATGAATTGCGCCAAGATGAGCGGGTGGTGATGGCGTTACATCGGGCGCAAAATTGGCTGAGACGGGTTTCGGTGGAGGGGTTTTTAGAGTGGTGTGGTCAGGGTTTGAAGATGACGGAGGAGGAGTGTGAGATGATTGATTTTAAGTTAATGGATTATGATGAGTGTTGTCCGTTTGGCGATCGGCGTTATTGGTCGGCTTTTGTGGCGATCGGCTTGTAATCAATTAATAATGAATAATGAACAATTAATGAATTGTAGGTTGGGTGAAGCGCAGCGGAACCCAACACGGAACCCAACCAGCAACCCAACCCGAACCCAACACGGAACCCAACCAGCAACCCAACCAGCAACCCAACCAGCAACCCAACAGCCAGCGATTGTAATTGATAATTGGAGGTAAACAACAGATGACAGCCCGAGAACAACTAATTAAAGCCATTGAAACCCTGCCAGAATCCCAGTTAGCTAAGGTTTTAGCCTATATTAATCAGGTCATAGCTGATGAGGGTAAAACGCCACAAAAAGACTCTGATTCCCAGGGATATTTTGATAACAATTGGTGGAATAACTTATCTGAGTTTACGCCGGACTTTTTAGAAGTTCGAGAACAACCTCAACTCCCGGCGCGAGAGGATATTTTTGAATGAAATTTTTGCTGGATACTAACATTTGCATTTATGTCATCAAACAAAAACCTCTGAGGGTTAAGGAGCGATTGCAAACAATTGATACTACAGAAGTTGGGCTTTCTATCATTACTTTGGCAGAGCTAGAATATGGAGCAGCAAAGAGCCAAAACCCTCAGCGGAATCGAGAAACCTTAACTCGCTTTCGTTTGCCGTTTCAGATAGTCGGTTTCTCCCCAGAAGATGCTCAAAAATTTGGCGAAATTAGAGCCACTTTAGAACGACGAGGGCAACCCATTGGCAGTTATGATTTATTGATTGCCTCTCAAGCTGTCACTCGGGGACTGATATTAGTGACTAATAATATTAAAGAGTTCAGCCGGGTTGATGGTTTGAATCTGGAGAATTGGGTTGAGTGAAGCAGCAACCCAACCCAACACGGAACCCAACCCAAGAAGCCACAGCCAAAACCAAGTGGTAAAAAAGGGGGGTTTCTGTGTTAAAATGAGGTAAGACAGCTTAAATGCTGCCAGAAACAGGGTTTTCTAATCTAAGGAGATTGTACCATGAGCGATCGCATTCCGTCAGATTTCCTACAAATTATTGAAGACTTCCTCACCTGGCTGGAACAAGCAAAAACCGACCCCCAAAATTACCCGCAACTGTCGGAAAATCTACAAGCATTAGAAGACGAATTGACCGCCGCCGAGGATAAAACCTTAAAGCTGGCTAAAATCATTAAAGGCTGGTGTAACAAGCATCAAATCACCTTCAACCGAGAACAGTTAATAACTGTGCGCCTTCACATGGCTCAACAAGGGGATGAAATCCCGAAGCCAGCGGAGGGAGAACGCCCAGAAATTGTCTATAATAAGGCTTTATTAGTGGCTAGGGCGCGAGAGGCGAAAGAAGCAGCACAGTCTTAATCTGTTTAGCCAACTTAGCAGCCAGAAACATGAGCGATAAAATAGCCCCAATTTATGCCCCTAGTTTATATTGGTTCGCCTATCAATATCATCGAGGGTTAGTGACATCAAATGATGATACCCCCGCCCAAACTTTAGACGACATTAACCCCCAATGGGTGCGGGGAAAATATGGCAGTATTCTTAACAAGTTCGAGGTAGACTTACCGCTAGATATTCGGTTAGATGAACCCTCCAAAAATTTCGATTTGCTCATGGGGGCTGATGATAAAAGAGCTATCAAATTTTTTACCACCAAACAGGATTTGGAAGGGTTTATTTATCCTCAATGTCTCCATGATAGTTATGCCCTAAATCTGAATATTTACCAACCGGAAAACCCCGGACAAGATGAATATCAACTGGCGGATTTAGCTAAATTCAACCCGGGGAATTGCTTTAAACCGGAACCGGACTCGGCTGCCAATTTAGGGCAAACTCTGTTATTAAGTGCCTATTTAAACAGGACCAAACCGGAGCATATCCGCGACTTGGAACCCTTGGCTAGAGAGGGCTGGATTAAGTTTTTTCACCTGAAAAATGGGGAAAAATTACCCCGTCTCTATCGCGCTTATAATCTGCTGGGGGGATATCTCTACGAGTACGGTAGTCCGAAGGCGGATTTACAGGAAAATCCCTACGGTCATTTATTGACTTGGTTTCTATTTGAAGAAGAGCCAACTGTAATCCTGCAAAAGTGTTATTGGGAATTGCCGGAATTACTACTATATTATCACAAAATCGCCAAAAGTTTTCAAGATAGTCGGATTTATTACGATCGCGCCGATCGCATTGTGACGGAAAATGAAATCCAATTAAGTGAGTTACATCAAAACTATCTGAATCGGGAAAAAACGGAAACGCTGTCCGCCGCCGAATTGCAAAAGTTGAAAATCACGTTAAAAACGCTGCTGGCGACTTCCCTCAACTATTCTCAACAACTGCGAAATATGGAATATGCGCGCAATACGATCGCCATCAATAGCAAAAACTATCAAACGACCTTAGAACGCATGGAACAACTAGCGGACACCCCCCTAGAAGGTTGGCGGTTATTTTACGAAAAGGAAGCGATCGCCTTTCAGGAACAAATCCGCGCGGATTTAAACTATTTTAACCCCGGTTCCAACCTACTTAATCAAGCGATTGCGACGATTCGGGGATTAGTAGAAATTGACCAAGCGGAACGCGATCGCCACATACAAGAAAAGCAGCAACAACTAGAGGATCACATTCAGGCGTTGGGGGTAGGAATTGCTGGGGGTGCGATCGTTGCTTCCTGTAGCGGATTGTTATTTGAACAGCAACGGATGACCTTTCCCTGGGAAGCAGAATTTGGCAAATATCCCCATCCGTTTTTGAGTGCGATCGCTATCAGTAGCCTGATAGCTTATTTAGCCTTCAAAGCTGCTCAATATGGGATTAGAAAAAGGCGATCGCGATCGTGATTTGACCAGATTAAAGCTAGTTAAATTCCCTGAATGTTTAATCATCATCATCATCATCAAACTCGATCCGGGTGGTATGACCTGGGTCGGATTCCGTGATATCATTGGCTGCTAAATCTTCTAAATCGGGGATATCTAATTGCTTGTTGAGTTGAATATCATTAACAAGTTTTAAGCGAATTAAAAGCCGGGGTCCGGTATGTCCTAAACGGACTACCATACCATCTACAATTCGCCTCTTGTTAACCATCTGATTATTAACATAAGTGCCATTAGCACCAAAATTGACTAATTCCCATCCAGAGGTTTTATTCCACAATTCCAGATGATGTCTTGAAACCACGGCACTACCAATAATAACATCATTATCTTTCGAGCGACCAATACGCAAGATCGGTTTATCCTCAAAAGTCCAACGATGCAAAGGAAGAGGTCGGCTAGAATGAAGCAGGATGAGAGTAATCACACCAAAATTTAATAGGCAAAAAATATACAACAAAGTCCTGAAAAATAGATAACCAACCTACAAGTTATAGGAATTTTTGGCAATGTCTACCAAGTGTAAACTTGTCATCATATATCTAGTAAATTAGTACACCAAGACAGCCTGAAGGATTCAATAAGTAGGTGTCCAAAAATTCGCACTAAGCCCGCACAAATGATTTTATGAGAGCGGAAATTTTCAGTTCTATGATGTGCCTATTGTCGGAATTGTTCCCACCTACTTAGTGATCTAATTTAGCTATTATGGCTGGCTATAATCCTTATCTAGGGATTTTCGGCATCAGTAGTGTCGGATGATTTAGTATCCTCCTTGTCCAAGTTTTGATCAGCACTATCTGATGAGGATTTCCCTAACTTTTGGGCCTCTTTTTTTAAGCGGTCCAGGTCGCTGAGGGTATTTTCAAAATCCTCCTGTAAAAATTCCGCCGCCTGACCAATTTTTTGATCCAAGCCTTCTGTATACTGGGGCGGATTTTCAACCATTGATTCCGACACAATTACTCGCTTACTACCCGCACTGGTCATGGCTGATGCTGGCATAATATAGACTCCCTGTAAAATGCCTCGCAAACCACCATCAGTTTTGAACAAATAATTAGTCACTGTACCCGTATCATTTTTAATTAGATAGTCAACCAGAACCCCCACTTTTTTACCAGCATTAGTCCACACTTCATGATTAATGCTAGAATCAGCATTTTCTGGCAATATAAAATTACCCTCCTCTGAGGATTTATTCACCAGAACAGCATCGACCCCAATAGTCTCAATTTGTTGCCAACTAAATGCCCGTTTTTTGCCTCCCACTGGTAACATTCCTGACTTGGTAGTGAAGCCTATCACTTGGTTGGAGTTCAGATCTGCTGCTATTTCTTCGATGTGGCCTAATTGTTCGACACTTTGGCGATCGAGGACTAGGCGACCGATTAGGTCACTACGTTTGATGATTCCTTTCTTAGCGTTCATAGCCAATTTTTCCTTTTACAGTTACAGCCATTATTAATTGTAACATAATTGTTGACAAAGCACAGCCAATGTGTTAAAAATTATCCCGGTTTCCAGTTAGTTTTGAGTGGCTGGCAATTGACGGGTCAGGTCTTAGGACAACTGAAAAATAAACGACACCAGATCCCCTTTACCTAAAGCGATGCGATCGCCTGGTCGCAACCGATGACGGTTTCCTTTTGGCAGAGGAATATTGTTAATATATGTTCCGTTAGAACTACCCACATCCTCAATATAATAGGCATCGCCTTCTAGGCGAATATTAGCATGGGTTCGCGAAACGATTTCCGCATTAGTAAACCCAGAAACATCTATATCCGGGGGAACTAGATCATTAGGTTTACCAATATGAATCACGGGTAAGTTTTGGGGGATTTCTAGGGCAGTTGTACTTTGAACATGAATCAATTTAGCAGTTTGTTGCTGAAGTTGGGTGGCGTGAGTTCCCCCAGTAGCCACTGCTGGAGAAGGTGAGAATATAGGGTCTGGCTGTGGTGGGACTGTTGACTGAGTTGGGGGTTGTACTACTGGCTCTGGCTCTGGCTCTGGCTCTGGGTCGGGGTCTGGCTGAGGTGGCGGGAAAGATGGACTAGGACTAGCAACGGGTGAGGGACTCGATTTTTGTAAATTCACAGCCGAATTAGAACCAGATGCTACTGTGGGGACCTCTTCATCTGGTAAAGGGTCAGGAAATACCAAATCTGGTAGCGGCGGAACTACTGTCGGAATTAAATCAGGGTTCTGGTTTTCTTCACCGTCTGGGGTCGGTAGCAAATTATAACCACACTGACCGCAGAAAGAAGCATCGGCTTGGACTGTTGCGCCACAATTGGGACAACTGGTGGTCGTGGGAAGGGGAGTATAACAAGATTCGCACTGAGTTGCGCCCTCTGGGTTCTGATGATTACAGTTTGGACAGACAATCATAGAGTTCTCCTTACGCTATCGAAAGCGATCGCACCATAGCTAACAATTAGATCCTAACCTAGCATCAGTCTCTAAAATCTCAGCTTTTCTGGATTTCTTCTCCCGCCGCCGCATCAAGTAGCCACCAAAGTTCACCCTGGGGTTGAATGAAGCGACTGGGGTAGGCGTTTGCATCCCCTGTGGGGGCAAAAACTTCAGCCAAAGCCGATCGCTTACTAGCCCCGGCTACCAGGAAGACGACACAATCAGCTTGATTGATTAGGGGAATGGTGAAGGTGATGCGAGGTTCACCGTCTTTATTGCCAACTGTTACTAGGCGATCGCACACTTGTAGTGCATCTGTAAAAGGAAACAGAGAGGCTGTATGGGCATCATCCCCCATTCCTAACAATATCATATCAAAACTGGGAAATTCTCCCGGAGTTACCCCAAAAAATTCTCGAATTTGGCGATCGTGGTTTTCTGCGTCTAGTTGAGGATTGCCACTACCTGTGGGCATAGGATGAATATTAGACTCTGGGAAGTTTACCCGATCTAACCAAGCACTGCGAGCCATTTTTTGGTTACTATCTGGGTGGTCTGGGGGTACATAGCGTTCATCTCCCCAGAAAATATGGATCTGGTCTAGGGGTAAATCTTGTTTGGCTAGGGCTTCATAAACTGGTTTGGGAGTCCCTCCCCCGGCTAAGGCTATGGTGAACCGATTTCGGCTTTTGATCGCCGCCTCCATTTGGCTGAGGATGATTTCTTGCGATCGCTCGACTATTTGGTCGCGGGTAGCTAAAACTTCGATTCTTTTGTGCATCATATCCTCAAAATCAGCTTTTACCACATCATAAAACCTTTTTCTGGCAAATCGTCAATTAGTTACCAGGTCTATCCTCACCGGGACAGTATAACCTCCGAAAAATCACGGATGCAAGATCACAAGTCATAGGTGTTTCATATCACAATCATATCTGATCAATTTCACCTGAACAAGGGCATAGTATCACGGTAAATAAGAGAGGTTTCGCACAATAATGAACATACAGGGCATAGTTTTTAGAGTTCATACCGATTTCAACCCAACTCTAACCCTTTAGTCCTCCCGCCCCTGATCTGTAAAGACTGAGGGCGATTTTATCAGAATTAAGCAGATGGATACTCAAATTGGTTACAAAAAACTAAAGTCTAATCCATTCACCACTTACCGTGACCCGATAAGCGGCAAATGGATCGTGATCAAGTCTGAGGAAAAAAAAACTCAAGCACAAGCGGCTTGAAGTGGCCAGAAACCTCAGAGTTAAACAATGGTCATGACAGTTGAAAGGTCGCCAAACACCTAGGTTGACATCTCGGTTATTATGCCAGTCTTTCTGGTTTTGGGTGACTACTACAGATCTAAATTTGATGGTTTTGGGAACTGTCACAGTTCAAATACTGTCACATACACTATCCCTAAGTTAATCATCCACTGGGTATATTACAGTTATCGAGTTCAAACAAAAAGCGATGACATCTACCATTTGTTCCCCTACCAACTCTCATGTTCAATCTAATTCTTGGCTGTATCTAATTGCCGATGAAGTTGATCACTTTACTGGAGATGATTGGTTGGCTTTGTGTCCAGATATTGACGAAGGCGAACTTTATCGCGACTGGTTTATCTGGTATGATGCCGATGTTAATAACACTTGGGAAGCCTACGACCACTTAACAGATGAACAAATTATTTCTCCTGATTTGGAGTGGATTAAGTCCCAAATTGATGCTATTGAAAATCGCCGACAACTGTCATATATTCATATAGCATAAACTTCTCTATTGGTGAAGAAAATTTTGATAAAACCCTATCAATTCTTGGGGATATTACCCCAGATTACTAAAATTATCCAACTGATTCAACCCTCGGCTACTTCCTTCGGTCCCCCTAATTCAGGGGGATTTTTAATTGTCCCTAGTCCCTAGTCCCCTGTCCATAGTCCCTGGTCTGTTAACTCAACAGGTGCATATATTTGCTATGCTGACCTGATAGGATTTGGGAGGTGTAGGGATGACGGGTTTAAATGGGAAGTCCAACTTATCTAAGAAGTCCCCCTATTTAGAATTAAACAATCAGGGACAAATTATCACCTTTGAATTGACCCAAAATCAGCATATTTTGGGGCGCGATCGCACCCGCGCTGACTTAGTAGTTCCCGAAACCTGGCGAGTGATTTCCGCCGGTCATCTAATGCTACGCCAAATCGGAGACACCTACCATATTTATGACGGAGACGGACAGCAACCTAGCACGAATGGTCTGTTTATTAACCATACTAGAATTACAGTTAAGGAAGGCTATCGACTAAGGAGTGGGGTGGAAATTACCATCGGTCAGAACCCGAAAAATCAGATGAGGTTGCGCTACTTTGACCCCAATAATCCTAGCAGTTCCCCATCTTCGGTTATTCCGGCTATTTCCCTAAAAGAGCGATCGGTGATGTTAGGTAGAGACTCCACCGCGACAGTGCAGTTAGATTCCCCTATTATATCACGATGTCATGGGATTATTGAACCCGATGACATGGGTCATTATATTTTAAATGATTATAGTGCTAATGGCATATTTGTTAATGGGAAAAGAATCCAGAAAGCCACCCGATTACTAGATGGCGATACCATAAGAATCGGTCCGTTTACCCTGATGCGCCAGGGGGATAATTTAGAAATCATGGATTTAGGCGATCGCATTAGATTAGATGCTCAAAGATTGCTGCGATTAGTTCGCGATCGTCGAGGGAAATCGAAGGTATTATTAAGTGATTTAACCTTCGCGATTGAACCGGGACAATTTGTAGCATTAGTGGGGGGAAGTGGTGCGGGAAAATCTACCCTAATGCGAACATTATTAGGTATCAGTGCGACTACTAAGGGTTCTGTTTATCTGAATGGTGACGAATTACAACAAAACTTTAATCTCTATCGTCATCAAATAGGTTATGTTCCCCAGGATGATATTATTCATCGAGACTTAACCGTGGGAGAAGTTCTCACCTATGCGGCTAAATTACGCTTACCCCCAGACGCAGATATTGAAGCCACAGTTACTAAAACTCTCTATGAAATAGAAATGCTCGATCGCCGTGATGTTATGGTGTCGCAACTTAGCGGCGGACAACGAAAACGGGTTAGTATCGGGGTGGAATTGTTAGCCGATCCTAAGTTATTTTTTCTTGATGAACCGACATCAGGACTTGATCCGGGGTTGGATAAAAAGATGATGGAATTGTTGCGTCGTTTGGCTAACCAAGGACGGACAGTGATTTTAGTTACCCACGCTACCGCCAATATGATGATGTGCGATCGGGTCGTGTTTTTAGGAAGGGGAGGAAGGTTATGTTATTTTGGACCCTCAGGGGAAGCCTTCGAGTTTTTTGATTTAGATACGGGAGATTTTGCCGATATTTATAATTTGTTGGAAGAGGGAGAAGCGATCGCTCAAGATTGGTCTTTACGGTTTCGCAAATCTCCCCAATTTCAGAATTATGTAGTTAATCATCTAACTGGGGGAGAAACACCCGAAAAACAGCGGCAACCTGCCACGCAAAAACTCGCCAATATTCCCCAACAATTATCAATTTTAACTCAACGCTATTGGCGGCTTATTAAGCGAGATCCGTTTAATTTATTGCTGAATTTGCTAACCGCGCCTGTGGGAATTTTATTGATTAGGTTAGCTATAGGCGATCGAGACCCCTTTATGGGCGATGCTGACATCAGTTTAGCATCTTTAGCGCGACAAGTGTTATTTGTTTTTACCTGTGCCGCTATCTGGGTGGGTTTATCTAGTTCTCTGCAAGAATTAGTGAAAGAAACCGCTATTTATACCCGCGAAAGGTTAGTAAATTTACGGATTGTTTCTTATTTAGGATCCAAATTCATTGTCTTATCAGGATTAGCCCTTTTACAAACCCTGTTCATGGTAGGGATAATTGCCATCTGCTTTCAATCTCCATCAACCCCTTTATTCCCATGGATGTTAGGGGTAAGTATTACCACCTTTTTGACCCTCATATCAGCCATGGGTTTAGGTGTGTTAGTATCCGCTTATGTGCAAAATAGCGCCCAGGCTAATAGTGCATTACCCCTGCTATTATTACCACAAATTATTTTTTCTGGGGTATTATTTCAAATGTCAGGAATTAGCCGAGTAGTTTCTTGGTTAATGGTCAGTCGCTGGTCTATGGGTGCTTATGGTTCCCTGGTCGATATAAATTCCCTAATTCCCCCACCCGTAACCCTCCCTGATGGCACAATTATTCCCCAACCCTTTGAGTTATCATCAGTTTATGAACCCACCTGGGAAAATTTATTATTAAATTGGGGTATATTGGGGTTACATTTATTGATTTATTGGGGATTAACTGCGATTATTCAGAAGCAAAAAGACATCATTTAGACTACTTACTATTTTACCATATACCCCGGCTAGGCTGCCAATCTTGGAGGATGGCTATAGTATGGCTACAGTAATCTCTCTGTCAAAATTGACCTAATTCTGGGATTTGTGTTATATTAGATCAAACCTATTTACCTATTTAAAAATTTAATGGTGTCCCAGTTTATTCATAGTCTAAAGTTGCGAAACTTGCTCTCCTACGGGAGTGATACAGAACCGCTTAAATTAGAGCCTTTAAATGTATTAATCGGTCGTAACGCTTCCGGTAAATCTAATTTAATCGAAGCCTTGGGGATTTTAAAAGCCACTCCTACAGATTTAACTACTCCCATTCGTCAAGGAGGAGGAATTAGTGATTTCCTGTGGAAAGGAACCCAAAAAATTCCTATAGCCGAAATTGACGCAACTATTGCACCCCTAGAAGGTTCAATGAATCTGCGCTACAGAATCAGTTTTACCGAAACTGGTCAGAGGTTAGAAATCATTGATGAAGCAATCGAAAATGAACAGCCTTATCCAGGAGAAAATGAACCATATTTTTTTTATCGTTATCAAGGGGGTCGTCCAGTTATCAATGAGGCTACCGAAGTTGATGGATACAAAAAAAGAGCCTTACGTCGAGAAACTCTGAGTCCCGAACAATCAGTTTTATCCCAAAGAAAAGATCCAGATATGTATCCTCAGTTAAGTTATCTGGCTGCTCAATTTGCACAGATTAATCTATATCGTAACTGGCAAATTGGCAGATATTCTGAACCCAGATTGGCTCAACAAACTGATTTACCTTCCCACCCAATATTAGAAGACATTAGTAACCTGGGATTGGTGTTAAATAACTTACAATATCAATTGGGAAGTCGGGAAATTATCGAGAATTTACAAAAATTTTACGAAGAAGCCGAGGAACTGATCATCAAAATTTATGGTGGTACAGTCCAGATATTTATTCGCGAAAAAGATTTAATTCAGCCGATCCCAGCTACTCGTCTTTCTGATGGTACACTGCGTTATTTATTTTTAATGGCTTTACTACTTGATCCGACACCAGGACCGATTTTATGTATAGAAGAACCCGAAATAGGTTTACATCCTGATATACTCCCAATGATTGCTGAAATGCTAATATCCGCCTCAGAAAGAACTCAACTGATTGTTACAACCCATTCTGATGCTTTAATATCAGCACTTCCGCCGGAGTCAGTATTAGTATGCGATCGCCATGAAAGTGGAAGTTTTATTCGTCGATTGGAAGCCGATAAACTCAAAAAATGGCTGGAAAACTACACTCTGGGAGACTTATGGAGAATGGGTGAAATTGGGGGAAATCGATGGTAAAGGAAATTCGCATTTATATTGAAGGTGGGGGAGATAGTAAAAATACTAAAGCTCGACTTAGAAGTAGTTTTAATCAGTGCTTTAGAGACTTGGTAAAAAAGGTTCGTGTTCGCCGGATCAAATGGAATATAATTATCTGTGGCTCGCGGAATAATGCCTATGAATGTTTTACCAAGGCTTTAGTAGATCATCCGAATTGTTGCAATATTTTATTAGTTGACTCAGAAGCACCTGTCACCAATAACAACCCATGGCAACATTTAAGAAATCGAGATCACTGGAATGATGCCCAAGTTAGCGATCGCTACTGTCATCTTATGGTACAAGCAATGGAGGCTTGGTTTATTGCTGATATTGATGCCTTAATTAAGTTCTACGGAAACGGATTTAGAAAAAACTTAATCCCTGACAATTCTCATGTGGAAATCATAGCCAAGGACAGATTACCAACTATTCTCAATGAAGCAACTCGTCATACCCAAAAAGGCAAATATCAGAAAATTGCTCATGGTTGCCAGCTTTGAGAAATCATAGACATTAACAAAGTTCGTGCTGCTTCTAGTTATGGCGATCGCTTTTTCAGAACTATGGAAGAAATTATCGCAGAATAGAGTTAGAATATGAATAATTATTCCCAGTGTATTATCAAACTTGAAGATAACTTGTAAACGCCATGTCTCTGACTCAACAAATTCTGTCGCAAATTCCGGGAAACCCTCTCACCGGACTACAAAACGCCGATCGCCTTTGGGAAGCTATCAAAAACCATAGCCTACCCATACCAGAAACCGTCACAGAAACCGATCAACCCCTTAACCAAATTGATTATGATGTCATAGTTTGTGGGGGAACATTAGGAATTATTATCGGTGCGACCTTAGCCAAAAAAGGATGGCGCGTCGCCGTCTGTGAACGCGGACAATTGAGGGGACGAGAACAAGAATGGAATATTTCCCGCCATGAACTTCAGGTATTTGAGCAATTAAATTTACTCTCTCCAGAAGAATTAGAAAATGCGATCGCCACTGAATATAACCCCGCTAGAATTAGCTTTCCTGACATTCCCGATATCTGGGTTAGAGATGTTCTTAATATTGGTGTTGACCCAGTTTATTTGCTAGAAACCATCAAAACCCGGTTTTTAGAAGCTGGCGGTCAACTCTTAGAAAATACCCCCTACCAAGCCGCCACCATTCACCCCAATGGAGTCACCGTAGAAACCGGAGTTAATCAAACTTTAACCAGCCGACTATTACTAGATGCAATGGGTCACTTTTCCCCCATTATCAAACAAGCCAGACAGGGAAAAACTCCTGATGCTGTTTGTTTAGTGGTCGGGACTTGCGCTACCGGATATCCTAGCAATGAAACCGGAGATATATTCGCTTCTTTTACTCCTGTGCAAAATCAATGTCAGTATTTTTGGGAGGCTTTCCCAGCCCGAGACGGACGCACTACCTATATGTTTAGTTATCTTGATGCACACCCAGCTAGACCCAGTTTAACAGACTTTTTTGAGGATTATTTAACCCTACTTCCTCAATATCAAAATGTGGAATTATCCCAGTTAAATTTTAAACGAGCCTTATTTGGTTTTTTCCCCTGTTATCGCCAGAGTCCCCTAGCAACTCCCTGGAATTCTATTATCCCCATTGGTGATAGTAGCGGTAGCCAGTCCCCTTTAAGTTTTGGTGGTTTTGGCGCAATGGTACGCCATCTGAATCGCTTAACTAACGGTATTGATGAAGCATTGAAAGCTAATATTTTGGATAGTAAATCTCTGGCTTTGTTACAACCATATCAACCCAGTTTGTCGGTGACTTGGTTATTTCAAAAATCTATGAGTGTCCCGATGGATAAAACCATTAATAGTCATAGTATTAATCAACTTCTCGCCGCCGTATTTCAGGATATGGAACGTTTGGGGGAACCAGTGCTTAAACCTTTTTTACAAGATGTTATTCAATTTCCCGCCTTAGCTAAAACTTTATTTACTACCGGAATTCTACACCCTGCTATTGTCTTAAAAGTGATTCCCCAGGTGGGGTTAGGAAATTTAGTTGATTGGACTATTCACTATTTGAATTTAGCCAGCTATAGTCTACTGTACCCTCTCGGAAAGTCTCTGAACCCTCTCACTCAAAAATTATCTGCTCAACAACAGTATTATATTCATCGCTGGGTTGATGCTTGGTGCTATGGTTCTGGGGGAGATTATCATAATTAATCTCCCATAAATAAAACCTCCTTTCCTGGTCTAATTTAGACTGAGGAAAGAAGGTATAAAAACCCTTGACAATCAGTGCCAAATCTAACTTTTAAAGTCCACCGACGTTAGCCAGTCCCAGAATTACACCAGCACCCAGGATATGACCTAAGCAAGCACTTCCAACTACAGCACCAGCACTCATACCAGCAATGGGGGTGGGTGCGCCTACGTTTTGTTGTTTAATGGTGAATTTACCAATAGCGATCGCCAAAACATTACAAACAATCATCACAATGGCAACATTGGGACTCCAGGGTAAAGTGCTAGGAGCCGCTGCAATTAAAGTTGAGTAAATCAATGGACTTCTCCTAATCTAAGGTTTAAACTTCAGCAGAATTGACAAATTTTACTATCTTTAAGTCCAAGTTTTTATCACAAAATTTTCGCAACTGCCTCAAAATGTAGCAATCCTTAATATTTCCACATATTTGTTAAAACTTGCTCCAAAAACTTAAACTTCTGTCAGTCAACTAGGCTTTTGGGCCTGAATAACTTGTAAACTCCCCCCAGCATAGAGACGAAAAGCAGTCCGGTCCGCCATGGGTGAGGAAAGATCCACTTGAAACCCCATAGAAGCCAGTAAGCCTTTTAAGTCGGTATCAATTAACTCCCAAGCGGTTTCCGTTTCAAACAACCATAGAAACATCGCCACACCCGGCCAAAATATGGGATTAGTTGGTTTATGGAAATCCACCAGAGTAAATATACCCCCTGGCTTGAGTACCCGGTAAACCTCCCTTAAAATTTGTTGTAACTGGTCGGGGGCCATCTCATGGAGGGCGGCGCTAGTATGGACTAAATCAAAAGTACAGTCCTCAAAAGGCATATTTTCGGCAAAGGCTTCCACATACTCAGCAGTGGGGACATTAGCCATGGCCCTAGAAAGCGATCGCCTTGATGCGTCCAAACCCGTGACTTGTTGCGAGTATTGTGCGATAATCTGGGTAGCCTGTCCGCTGCCACAACACAAATCTAACACCCGCGTTTCTGGGGTGATAGACAAACCCTCTAAGGCCAGGCGGCGAAACCGACTTTCACCACCTACAGCCAAAGCAGCCACGGCGGAAATCCCATCATACAGCCACTGATAGCGATAGCTTAACGGTCTCAGAAATGTTGCCATCAATCAAAAATCCTTAACTTCTGCTATAGACTTTGATCCTATTGATATAATATCTTGTTAAAATGGGTAACAAAAATTAGAGTCTGGGAACCTGTTAAGCGCCATGGGAAGAGTTGGAGTCTTACTATTGAATCTAGGCGGACCTGAACAATTAGAGGATGTCCGCCCCTTTCTGTACAATCTATTTTCCGATCCAGAAATTATCCGGCTGCCATTTACTTGGCTGCAAAAACCTCTAGCCTGGATGATTGCCACCATGCGCCACACAAAATCCCAGGAAAATTATAAAGAAATTGGGGGTGGGTCTCCACTGCGAAGGATTACCGAAGAACAGGCGGTCGCCCTGGAAGAAAAACTTGGGGAAAAAGGTAATAATGCTCAGGTATATGTGGGAATGCGCTACTGGCATCCCTTTACCGAGGAAGCATTGGCTAAAATTAAGCGCGATCGCATTGACGAATTAGTGATTCTCCCCCTATATCCGCAATTTTCCATTAGCACCAGTGGTTCTAGTTTTAGGCTGCTTGAGAGGATTTGGGAAGATGACCCGGAACTACAAAAAATTGATTATACAGTGGTTCCCTCCTGGTATCAGCGATCGGGATATTTACAAGCTATGGCGCAACTAATCGCCCAGGAACTTGATCACTGTCCTAACCCTGATCAAGTCCATATTTTCTTCAGCGCCCACGGAGTCCCCCTTAAATATGTTGAGGAAGCCGGAGACCCCTATCAGGCTGAGATTGAAAGGTGTACTGAGTTGATTATGAAAACTCTTAACCGCCCTAACCCCCACACCCTGGCCTATCAAAGCCGCGTTGGTCCGGTGGAATGGCTAAAACCTTACACCGAAGAGGCTATCCCTGAATTAGCACAGCAAGGGGTCGAGGATTTATTGGTTGTACCGATTAGTTTTGTATCCGAACATATCGAAACTCTCCAAGAAATTGATATGGAGTATCGGGAATTAGCCGAAGAGTCCGGGATTAAGAATTTTTACCGGGTTCCGGCTTTGAACACTCATCCGGTTTTTATTAATGATTTGGCTGATATGGTGGTTGAGGCTTTAGAAAGTCCTAGTGTTCATTTCTCGGAAGTGGTGCGCCCCAGCAAACGGGTCAAAATGTATCCCCAGGAACGTTGGGAATGGGGTATGACTACAGCAGCGGAAGTCTGGAATGGTCGCTTGGCTATGATTGGAATTGTCGCTGTGATTGTCGAATTGATTACTGGTCAGGGACCTTTGCACTTTATCGGTTTGCTTTAGCAAAGTTGGGAAGGCTTATCCCCCTGATTCAAAAGGCGGATAAGCGTCCCCTAGTCCGAAATTACTTGGTGGTGACCATCATGTTGGTTTTTACTCAAAAATTAGCACCGGATCTCGATCGCATACCGGACTGGACGATCGCCCTAACAGCGGAACAACGCACTAAGACTAGACAACATATTGATATCCCCGGCGGCGATCGCATGACTTTATGTTTGGATCGTGGTGTGAATATCTCCGAGGGCGATCGCCTAATTTCCGAAACCGGGGATAAAGTTGTAGCTATTGTCGCCCAACCAGAACCCGTCATCACAGTTACAGCCCAGACTAATTTAGATCTCATTCGCGCCGCCTATCATTTGGGCAATCGTCATGTTCCCCTAGAAATTACCAGCCAGTATTTGCGCCTGGAACCTGATGGAGTTTTAGCAGATTTACTGATTAAGTTAGGATGCCATGTCACCCAGGAAATCGCCCCATTTTACCCCGACAGGGGAGCCTACCATGGGCATGATCATTAATTGGATAAGAGAAAGGAGGGAAGAGACAGGCTTTGATTTTACCATTATTACAACTATCTAGTCCGGCGTTGCCTTTGGGTGCTTATAGCTATTCTGATGGATTAGAAACTCTGGTGGAAAGCGGATCTATCGCCAACGCCGAAAACCTGAATCACTGGTTAATTCAAGATCTCAATTATGGCGCGATTCGTCTGGAAGCCGCCCTAATGATGAGAGCATTTCAGAGTTTTATCAATCAAGATTTAGCCAGTATATGTCATTGGAATAGTTGGTTAAGTGCCAGTAAAGAAACATCAGAATTGCGTCTGCAAAGCTGGCAGATGGGTAACTCTCTTTTGGCACTAATGGGGGAAATCTACCAGGCAAATAATGGCGATCATGATTATTTTCAATACATAAAATCAGCCATTGATCAGCCTTGTAATTATGCGATCGCCTTTGGAATTACCGCCGCCCATAGCCAGATAGACCCCCAAACAGCCCTACTGGGATATCTGCATAGTTGGGCTACCCATATCGTCGGTGCCGGAGTCAAACTCATTCCATTAGGTCAAACCATCGGACAAAAACTGCTCTGGCAACTTTCCCCAACTCTCACCGAAATTAGCCAGCAAATACTGATGTTAAACGATGATGATTTAGTTAGCTGTAGTTGGGGATTAGGATTAGCAAGCATGGCTCACGAAATCCAGTATACCCGTCTGTTTCGCAGTTGATATATAATGCTACCAGTAATTAGAAACAGATGACTATTTTCGAGCCAGGAACCCCTAGATTGACCCAACCCCATAGCGATCGCCATATTGCCAACATTCCCCAAATATCAATTATTATCCCCGTCCTCAATGAAGCGCAAACCCTCCCCCATACCCTCAAGCAATTGCAGGGTATCAAAGGCATTCAAGTAATTGTAGTTGATGGTGGCAGTCAAGATGAAACCGTTACCATCGCCCAATCTTTCAGCGTCCAAGTCATCACCACAGCAGCCGGGAAAGCCCGACAAATGAACGCAGGAGCCGCGATAGCCACCGGAGATACTATCCTCTTCTTGCACGGTGACACCCAGCTTCCCGACGCTTTTAACCATTGGATAGAGCAAATTCTCCGTCAACCTGAGATTATCGCGGGAGCCTTTGAACTGGAAATCGCCGCCCCCATGTTACCACTGCGTTGGGTGGAATTCGGGGTAAAAATGCGATCGCATTATTGTCAACTCCCCTACGGCGACCAAGCCTTATTTATGAAAACCCAAACCTTTAGGGATATTGGCGGTTTTCCCAATTTACCAATTATGGAAGACTTTGCACTCGTGCGGCAACTACAGAAACGGGGCAAAATTGCGATCGCCCCAGTCCCAGTCATCACCTCAGCCAGGCGCTGGGAGCAAATTGGCATCCTCCAAACCACCCTAATTAACCAAATCGTCATTATCGGTTACCTTCTCCGTATTCCCAGCCCCACCCTCTCCCAGTGGTATCGGGCCAGAAAACGTAAAAATTTATGAACTTTTAGGATTATATGTGAACTTTTTTAACGCTAACTCCCATTTTTGTCGATAGTTTGCACAGGGCTGCTTAAAATATGAGCTTAACACCTGAACTCAAGATTTTAAGCGAACAGGAGAAAAATCAGTATGCCTCAAGCAACGGATCAAGGGTTGATTCAAGCCTACAACGGCGATCCCTTTGTAGGTCATCTATCCACCCCCATTAGTGATTCCGCCTTCACCCGCACCTTTATCGGCAACCTTCCCGCCTACCGTCCCGGTCTGTCTCCTCTTCTGCGAGGCTTAGAAATCGGTATGGCTCACGGTTACTTTATCGGTGGTCCCTGGGTTAAATTGGGAACCCAACGCGGCACTGAGTTCGCCAACCTCAATGGCCTGATTTGTGGCTTGGCTATGTTACTGATTGCCACAGCCTGTTTAGCCGCTTACGGTTTGGTAACTTTCCAAGGGGATAAATCCGAAGAAGGTGATTCCCTGCAAAGCGCCGCAGGTTGGAGCCAATTCGCTGGTGGATTTTTCATCGGCGGTATGGGAAGTGCATTTTTGGCATTTTTCTTGTTAGAAAACTTTGCTGTTGTTGATGCAATCTTTAGAGGTTTTGTCAATAATTAATCAGCACGATTCTGACTGAATTTTCACACAAATATCAGTCTGTCGGTTTTTTTGTGCAACATTAACCTGAACTTTTGAAATTAGGAGACCTATAGCATGACTGGTGATTACGCTGCTTCCTTCCTGCCTTGGATTTTGATTCCTGTTGTTTGCTGGTTGATGCCTGCAGTTTTGATGGGTTTGCTGTTCATCCATATTGAAAGCGACGCCTAATATCAACCCCATGACCTAAACCGCTTAATCCTCCGCCTTTTGGTGGGGGATTTTTGGTGACTGATAGCCGGAATACTTAACTATATAATTATCAGAACTTTGACGATTTCAGGAAGTCCATGATAGCCTGACGGCGACAACTGTTGAATTATCCAAGAATTATCATGACTCCATCAGAATTAGGACTGGAAGCCTTGATGTCATCACAGCCAGGTCTGAATATCAGTCTGGAAGGCTTAAATAATACCATCCAATTTGGCACTGTAGCTAATGATACAATTGATGGCAGTGTTGGCGGTGGCAATAATCAGATCTACGGATTAGAGGGAAATGATGTCTTATTAGCAGGCAATAATGATATCCTGTATGGTGGGTTAGGTTCTGATATCCTAGACGCATCAACTGGCAGCAATAACCAATTATTTGGCGGTCAAGGAGACGATGTATTAATTGGTGGCATTCGTAGCCAACTGTTTGGAGACTTGGGGGATGATCAATTATTTGCTGGAATTGATGGCGACACTCTGACAGGTGGCCCAGGTTCTGACCAGTTTTGGATTTTAAATAACGGCAATTTCCCCATTAATCCCAGTGTAATTACTGATTTTGAACCCGGAGTTGATGTCATTGGTTTAGATGATCCTACTCTCAGTTTTGAACGGCTGACACTCACTGAAGTTAACCCTGATATAGTCATTAGTTTAGATGGCGTACCCCTGACCATAGTATTAGGAAAAACAGCGGCTGAGTTAACAGCAGATAACTTTGTATTTGCTTCGTCCCCTCTCAGCGAGGACTTGATTACCTATCCCTTATTCTGGCAAGGAATTTTCGGCTATACCGCCATCGGAGAATTTAGTTATGATAGCAGTTTTGAGGGAACCATAGTTACCCGTGATCAACTCAGTGATCTACAAATAACCTTCTTTGACCCTGATGGGAACCCCATACAAAGTTTTGACTACGATTTTCCGCTTCCTCCCACCAGTGAATTGAATTTCAACTTTGACACTACCACCACTACCATTTTGCAAACTGGCAACTTTAACGAACCTGATGGATTGGATTTGGGGGTAGAATTTAACCTGGAAACAGGTATAGACTTCATCACCTTTTTACAACCGCCAGACTTTCCCGAAGCAGTTATCTTTTTAGAAGAAGTAGTGGTTCCCGGTTCTGATGCTGATTTGATTGGACTGGATGAGGGAGGTATGTTAACTGTTATTGGTCTCGAAGTTGTCCAAGGTGTTTTGGCGGCAGCATCCCAACAGTTCATGTTACCAGATTCTGAATTGAGAATCATGGAGGCTCAACCAGCATTATGGCACTGATGGTTGCCTGGGATTACCGGAAGATGGTGCTTTTTGTACTTTAGCGATTGTCCCTGGGTGGAAGGTGAAAGTAACGGACGGCGCAAATGAATTGGTTTATCGTACCAATGAATCAGGTTCGTTGGTCAAATTGGATATGTCGGCTAGTTGAATTTAACTCGATCCTAACTTCTGCTATTTTGGTTTTATCCTGAATGGCTGTCCTGGTGGCTGCAATAGACTAACAGTTGACCACCAGGGAGAAGTTACCATGAGACGTTCAAACCGTGATAGAATTCGCTACGATCGCACCGAAATCGAAGGAAAAAATATCCATATTCACGTGGATCTTAACTCTGACCCTCGTTATCGATACGACTACGATTATGAGTCTCAAGGGTTGGGATCGGTTGGGTTTTTGTTTTTGTTACTGACAGCGTTAGTTATTTTTGTCGGTAGTTATGGCGGTCCAGATACTTACGCCGTCCCCGATTTTGACCTATCGCCAATTTTGCCTCAGTCTACTTCTAAATAGTGGGAAAAGTTGCACTAATCTGATTACCGGCTTCCCCGGCTGTAAATTTGCTATAAATCCCCCCAGATTCAAGATATGATTACCAGAGATACCCAACGGTTAAACATGATGTCGGCACCGCAGGATTTACCCCTACAGCCTACCGAGGATGGTTCTTTTACATTTTTTTCCCCAGAATTTGGGGAGGCTTTCCATAGTCGTTTTGGCGCGAAGGGAGAGGCAAAAAGTAAATTTGTCGAACCCCTGAATTTAGCGGCTAAAGCTACAGCACCCAGTCTGAAAATCTTGGATATTTGCTATGGTTTGGGATATAATACGGCAGCGGCTTTAGCTGCTATTTGGGAAGTTAACCCTCATTGTCAAGTTGAAATCATCGGATTAGAATTAGATCAGGGAGTCCCCCAAAGGGCGATCGCCCAAGGTTTATTAAATGATTATCCGCTTCCTATTCCCGAATATCTCAAGACTCTGGGGACTCAATTACAGGTAACATCCCATAACCTCCAAGCCACACTGCTAATTGGTGATGCTAGACAGACGTTAAAACAGGTCTATGATTCCGGTTTTCAGGCTGATGCTATTTGTCTTGACCCCTTTTCTCCCCCCACCTGTCCGGGACTGTGGACGGTGGAATTTTTGGCTATGGTGGCTCAATGTCTAAAACCTGACGGACGTTTAGCCACTTATTCCTGTGCGGCGGCGGTGCGAACTGCTTTAATGATGGCAGGATTAGCGATCGCTTCTAGTACCCCCTTTGGTCGCCGCGCCCCAGGAACGATCGCCAGTTGGGACGGGGTAGGTTTACCACCTCTAAGCGAAAAGGAACTGGAACAGCTTAACACCCGCGCGGCTATCCCCTATCGTGACCCGAATTTGGGCGATCGCCACCAGTCAATTATAGACCGCCGCCAAACGGAACAAGCCACCTCACCCCTAGAACCTAGTAGCCACTGGAAAAAACGCTGGATTTCAGCTACTATAGACAACCAGTAATTTTGAGTCCGGGGCAAATTTAAAGACCCTATAAGTATTAAAACCGATGGTAGCAGTAGCAATTCTAGCAGCAGGACGAGGAACCCGCATGAAATCTGACCTTCCCAAGGTCTTACATGAGTTGGGAGGGCGATCGCTTGTCGAATGGGTTTTAGAAAGCGCCCGAGACTTACAACCCTTACGAAAGTTGGTGATTGTCGGTTATGGCGGCGATCAAGTCCAGACTTCTCTGGTGGCGAAATATCCAGACGCAGGCTTAGAATTTGTCGAACAGAAACAACAGTTAGGTACTGGTCACGCTATCCAACAGGTTTTACCCTATTTACAGGATTTTACTGGGGATTTACTGGTTCTTAACGGGGATGTGCCACTACTGAGACCCCACACCCTGCAACAGTTGATGACGATTCATAAACAACAGGGAAATGCTGCTACTATTTTAACGGCGAATTTGCCGAATCCCACCGGATACGGTCGAGTTTTTTGTGATAGTAAAAACCTGGTTAAAGAAATTGTCGAACATCGCGATTGTACGGAAGCGCAAAAGCAAAATCATCGCATAAATGCGGGGGTTTATTGTTTTAATTGGCAGGCTTTAGCTAAAATTCTGCCCCATTTAAAAGCAGACAACGACCAACAGGAATATTATTTAACTGATACGGTTCATGACCTCGATCCGGTTATGGCGGTTGATGTGGAAGATTTCCGGGAAATTATGGGTATCAATAATCGTCGCCATTTAGCCGCCGCCCATGAGGTGCTTCAAGAATGGATTAAAGAAGGGTGGATGGATGCAGGGGTAACTTTGATAGACCCTGATAGTATTACTATTGATGATACGGTGCAATTGGAACCAGATGTAATTATTGAACCACAAACTCACCTGCGAGGAAAAACTCTGATTAGGTCGGGAAGTCGTATCGGACCGGGAACTTTAATTGAGAATAGCGAAATCGGGGAAAATGTGACGGTTTTATATTCGGTGATTTCTGATAGCACGATCGCCTCTAATACCCGTATCGGTCCATATACCCATTTACGAGGTCATGCTAACATAGCTGAGGGTTGCCGAATTGGCAACTTTGTGGAGTTAAAAAATGCGGAAGTCGGACCAAAAACTAATATTGCCCATTTATCCTATATTGGGGATGCGACCCTAGGGGAAAAAGTTAATATTGGCGCGGGAACTATTACGGCTAATTATGATGGATTTAAGAAACATCACACCACTATAGGCGATCGCACTAAAACTGGCTCTAACAGCGTCATAGTTGCCCCTGTAACCCTCGGAAATGATGTGACAGTAGCAGCAGGGTCTGTGATTACTAATGACGTGCCAGACGACTCCTTAGCGATCGCCAGAGAAAGGCAAATCGTCAAACATAATTGGCGATCGAACCAGCCACAGGATTAAATGGGATTAAATAGGTGCGTCAACTCCACACCAGCCGTGATGATTTGACGCACCGGACGACAGCCTAAACCAATCTGAGATTAGGATAGTAAGCCAAAATATCATCAGTGCTAAGGGTATCGCCACTGGCTTGGGGAGTCCAAAGAACTTCGATCGCCAATAGCTGTTCACTACCAATGGAACCTAAACGACTGATCGCCTGTCTCAAATCCTGGGAACTTTCAATTTTAGGCAATTCAAGCTGACCCAAAACTCCCACAACTAGGGTGACAATAATATATTCCCCTGGATTTTCGGTAGCATCTTGACTGACGATCGCTCCTTTGTCATCAGTAGCAGAAATGCGCTGATTATTGAAGTTTGAGAGAGTTTCTTCGGTAAACTTACTACGTTCTGCGATCGCCAACTGATTAAATTTCGCTTCCGCCGAATTTAAACGCATCCGATCCGCCTCACTCGCACCATAGACCCAATATTCTGGGTGACGTAGTAGGGCTAAAGTCGCTTCCTGAAGGACTTGGGCGCGACCTTCTGGGGTTCCGGTGTCAGCAGTGGCCGCGAGGCGCGCGAGGTCCTGTTGGAGGTAGCGACCCTCAGCTAATAAACCCACCTGTACCTCAGCCACGGAAACTGTGGGATTATTATATTCGGCTTCTTGGACTCCTTCACCGACAGCGCGGAAACTTCTCACGATAAAATTGGCAATGGCCACGAAAATCAGGATAGAAAATAGTCCTCCGAAACCGCCAAAACCAAAGAAGGGAAGTAAAAATGGAAATCCAAACCCACCGCGGCCGTAATATCCACCCCCTGGGGCTTGTCTGGGACTGGGGGCTAGTGTGCGACTGGGGGCGCGAAATGAACCACCGCCAATCCGACCGCCACTCCTGGCTGCTAGGGCGCTGTCAGCATGGCTAAATCCTAGGGTGATAATCAGGGCGATCGCTATTAGTGGTTTAAAAAACGGTTTAACAATTGCCAACAAATTTTTCAACATAAATGATCCTAATGTCTGCTTGGGACTGGAATTTGATCGAGGTTAGCATCAATTGTATTTCTTCCGGCGATCGCTTATCCAGTCGATATATCTACTACTTTAACGCCTCTAGCGTAACTGCTACAGCCGATCCAAGGTACGGACTTCCCCAATATAGGGGAGATATCCGCACCTTACCAGATTATTAATGGTTGATTATACCGTTGTGTCAGTTTTGAGCCAACTGGCGGTCAGTTTGGGGGCTATGGGACTAATGGTGGGAGTCAGGGTGTCTGATGGACAACAACAGACTCCTAGAATTTTACCTGTCCAACAAATTATATCCCCAAATCCACGATGTCCGGTAGATTTAAACCAGTTACTCACTGAGTTGGTGGTGGATTTACCCGCCTATGCTAACCGTGTGATTACGCGATCGCCACCTACCAACCATTTACAGGATATCCCTACATCAGTGATTTTAGCCACCAGTTTACCCCCAGAAACTATACCTGTTTCTGAGCATTTACCCACCGATTTACCTACTGGTGATGATATTGATTTGGGCTTCATTGTTACCCGTGAAAGGTTGTATATTAATAATAGGATGCTCGTGATTCAACGCTATCATTGGTTATTCTTGCGTTCAACTCCTAACGGGTGGGAATTAGTGAAAATGTTATCTAAATCAGACCCTTATCCTGGTTACAGGATTTTACCCCAGCCTTGGGATAGTAGCCAAAGTGCGATCGCCCGCGCCATTCGCCTCTGGCTGCGAGACTGTCAATGGCGGACAGTCCCCAGATAAAAATGACTAAGAGGTTTTGATTATGTATCAAGTTGGTGGTAGCTTAGAGCGTAATGCTGAGAGTTATGTAGAAAGAAAAGCCGACCGAGAACTTTATCAACATTTGAAAGCTGGAAAGTTTTGTTATGTTCTTAACTCTCGTCAAATGGGGAAATCCTCCTTATTGGCTCAGACAAGATACCGCTTAGAACTAGACGGATTTCGATGTTCTAGTATTGACTTAACCCTAGTAGGTCAAGACCAGATTACTTCTGCACAGTGGTATAAAGGTATTATTGTTGAATTACTCAGAGGATTTAAGTTATGGGAAAAATTCCAATTTTTTAAAGCCTGGTGGCAAAATCAAGATAACCTTTCCCCAGTACAGAAATTAGGCTATTTTATTGATGATATCTTATTGCCAGAAATACCCCACAAAAATCTGGTCATTTTTATAGACGAGATTGATAGTATGTTAAGCCTGGATTTCCCCTCTGATGATTTTTGGGCGTTGATCCGTTTTTTGTATAATCAAAGGGCCATTAATCCTGAATATAATCGCCTCACTTTTGCCATTTTTGGAGTAGCTACACCCTCCGATTTGATTCAAGACCGGACTCGGACACCTTTTAATGTTGGTAAAGCCATAGATTTAACAGGTTTTACCCTCTCAGAAGCACAGATATTAGCCCAAGGATTAAATATCACAGGTGGCGACAAAATAGCAGTTATTGAACGCATTTTATTTTGGACTAATGGGCAGCCTTTTTTAACGCAAAAAGTTTGTGATTTAATTAATCAAATTAATTTGATAGTCAATAATGCACCTGTGTTCATTAAGCCGGGAGAAGAAAGCCAGTTTATCGATGAAATAATTGGGAGTAAAATCATCTATAAATGGCAAGAACAAGACCAGCCAGAGCATTTAATGACTATCTTAAACCGAATCAAGTACAGGGTAGATATCATCCCTAAAATGCTAGGAATTTATCAAAAATTGCTAGAAAAAAGCCCGGTAGAAGTTGATAATACCCGCGAACAATCAGAGTTAATTCTGTCGGGATTAGTTATTAAAAATGAAGGAAATTTACAGATAAGAAACCTCATTTATCAAACTATATTTGATTCCACTTGGGCTGCTCAAGAGTTAGCAAATATTCGCCCCTATTCTCAGCTTTTAGATTCTTGGGTTAAATCTGACAAAAATGATGTGTCTCGATTACTAACCGGACAAGCGTTAATAGATGCTAAAAATTGGGCTCATTCCCGGAGTTTAAGTGACTTAGATTATCAATTTTTAGCCGCCAGTCAAGAACTAGAAGAACAGCAAATCAAAACCCGTTTAGAAGCTGCTAGAGTCCAAGAAATCAATAACCGACTCGCTCAAGAAAAAAAAGTCGCAAAATTGCAGCGGCTACTGTTACTGATAGCCACGGTAGCTTTGACCATTTCCTCTGGGTTAGGTGTCTTGGTATGGCGACAAAATCAGCAAGTACGGATTAGTGAAATTAGAGCCTTAGCATCTTCTTCTCATGGTTTATTAGCCTCCCATAACCAGTTAGATGCTATGGTGGATGCTATTAAGGCTAAACGTCGTTTAGAGGGTTTAGGCAAAGTTGATAGCTACACTGAATCCCAAGTTACATTTGCTTTAAATAATGCCATTTATAATAGCAATGAATTTAATCGTTTAATTGGTCATAAAGGCTCGGTTTTGAGTGTAGATATTAGCAGTGATGGTCAGTTAATTGCTACGGCTAGTAATGATAAAACTGTGAAAATTTGGCGGCAAGATGGAACCTTAATTAATACCCTACAACATTCGGGAACAGTCCATCGTGTGGCTTTCAGCCCTGACGGTAATTTGGTGGTTTCTGCTAGTTTAGATGGTCAGGTAAAACTGTGGAATGTAGATGGTGAATTATGGCAAAATATACAAGCTCATGATGCGGCAGTTTGGGGAATCAACTTTAGTCCTAATGGTCAAATTATCGCTTCTGCTAGTGGCGATCGCACTGTTAAATTATGGCTACTAGACGGCACATTATTAACAACTTTGACAGGACATACAACCATTGTTTGGAATGTGGCTTTTGATCAAACCAGTCAAATAGTAGCTTCTGTCAGCGTTGATGGTTTAATCAAATTATGGAGTATCGATGGCAGATTATTAAACACCATAGAAGCACATCAAGCAGCAATTTGGGATGTAGCCTTTTGTTATGATACCAATTTACTGGTCTCTGTCAGCACAGATAAAACAGCTAAAATCTGGACAATAGATGGCACCTTGGTGAGAACTATGCAGGAAAAAGATGTAATTCTTGGGGTTGATTGTAGTGCTAATGGTGAATTCATTGCCACCAGTGGTACAAATAATACAGTAACCATTTGGAAAACAGACGGCACTTTTATGAAAACCTTACAACGACATAATGCCGTGGTTAGAGGTGTGGCATTAAGCGCTAATGGTTTGATGGCTGCTTCCGCTAGTGATGATGGAACCGTCAAACTATGGCGACGTAACGCATATTTATTACAACCCCTGTATAATCACGATGATATCCTGTGGAATATAGCCACCAGTGCCGATAATCAATTGATTGCTTATGGGTCTGGTGATCACACCTATTTAAGACAAACAAATGGTCAGATTTTAAGCATAATTAGTCACTCAGGAAAGTCAAATCGCGCTGTGGCTTTTACTACCGATGCAGATATCTTAGCACTTGGTGCTAATAATGAAGTGCAACTTTGGGATATTAGAAATATCAAAACATCTGCACCCGAACTACTCACCATATTGACGGGACATGAAACATTTGTTTATGCTATTGCTATTAGTCCTGATGGTCAAATGATTGCTTCCGCTGGGGATGATAAAACCATTAAATTATGGACTATTGGAGGGGAACTGATCAATAGTTTTCCGGCTCATAGTGAAAGGATTTGGCAACTAACCTTTAGTCCAGATGGTCAAACTCTTATCTCTGCTAGTGAAGATAAGACTGTCAAATTATGGACTACAGAGGGTGGGCTTGTGAACACCCTAAATCAAGATGGAGTTATTTGGGGAGTTGACATTAATCCTGAAGGAAATTTGATTGCTTCTGCTAGTCGTGATGATACTTTAAAACTGTGGAGATTAGATGGTAGTTTGGTCAGAAAAATTAGAGCGAACAGCGGTGGATTAACCAGGGTTGCCTTTAGTCCAGACGGTAAAAATATCGCCACTGCTGGTGTTAACAATCAGGTAAAATTGTGGAATCTTGAAGGGGAGTTACTCCAAACTTTACCCGGACATGAAGCTATGGTACTCAGCCTAGCATTTACGGCTGATGGTAATTTTTTGGTATCTGGTGGGGATGACCGGACGGTGATTATATGGGATTTAGAGGGAATTAAAAATCTCGATCCTATGGAATATGCCTGCAATTGGGTTGGGGATTATCTGCGGACTAATGTGGAGGTAGAAGATAGCGATCGCCTTTTGTGTCCCTAAAATCTCAGCCCTTCATTGTGCATATATCTGATTTTTGGGTATAATCATTATTTACACTTGTTAACTTAGTTTCTGCTGACCCACCATTATCATTAACAATGCTTTCATCTCAACAACAAAGAAGCCTAGAAACGGACTGGCGGCTATTTTTGCGATTGCGAGACTATGCCAAACGACATAGAAAACTGTTGGCGATCGCTATTATTTTACTCATTCCTCTCTCTATTTCTAGTGCGATCCAACCTATTTTGATTGGACAAACTATTTCACTAATTCGCCAAGAACCCACCTATAAATTTTTAGAGGGATTATCCCTATCAGCAGGCTTAAATCTCTTAGCTTTCCTGTTATTATTGACAATTTCCCTCAGATTTACCCTTCAGGCTATCGAAGGATATGTCGTCCAAACCGTTGGACAAAAAATGACCGCAGATATTCGTAACGATTTATTTGACCATGTTACCTCTTTAGCTGTCAGATTTTTTGACCGCACTCCTGTGGGAAAACTCATTACTCGTCTCACCAGTGATGTCGATGCTTTGGGGGATGTATTCTCTACTGGTGCTATTGGCATTATTAGCGATTTATTCTCGATTGTAGTAATTGCGATCGCCATGTTTAGCCTTCAGTGGCAGTTGGCTTTAATGTTGGTTTTATCTATGTTCCCCGTCACGGCAATAATTATCTATTTTCAACAACAATATCGCACCGCTAATTATAAAGCACGGGAGGAACTCTCCGACCTCAACGCACAACTACAAGAGAATTTGATTGGTATTGGAGTCGTGCAACTATTTCGCCGGGAACGTTACAATGCCGAGTTATTTCACATCACCAATAAGCGTTATATTAAAGCAGTTGATAAAACCATTTTTTATGATTCCGCTGTCTCGGCAACCTTAGAATGGATTGCCCTAATAGCGATCGCCGCCGTCCTCTGGTTTGGAGGCAAACAAGTATTAAATCAAACCCTCAGCTTTGGCATACTTTCCACCTTTATACTATTCGCCCAACGTCTATTTGACCCCCTCCGACAATTTGCCGATAAATTTACCGCTATTCAAGCCGGTTTAACTGCTGTGGAAAGGATTAATGACATTCTGAACCAACCCATAGAAATCCGCGACCCCGAAATCGGAAAAGCCAGTGTTTTACCAACTAATAAATATGAGGCGATCGGCGAAATCAAATTTGAAAACGTCTATTTTGCCTATAAAAATGATGAATATGTAATCCAAAACCTTAATTTCACTATTCATCCTGGGGAAAAAGTCGCCCTAGTCGGACCTACTGGTGCTGGCAAAAGTTCTATTATTCGGCTATTATGTCGTTTATACGAACCTAGTCGCGGTCGCATTTTAATCGATGGCATTGATATCCGTGATTTACCTCAAGCCGAATTACGTCGCCATGTGGGGGTAATCTTACAAGATGGGTTTCTATTCGCCGGAGATGTTAAAAGTAATATTACCCTGGGGGAAACCTATACAATCGATGCCATTCGACAGGCGGCGGAAAAGACGAATGTATCTCAGTTTATTGAGGCTTTACCCGAAGGTTATGATACCGAACTTAGGGAAAGAGGCACTAATCTTTCCAGTGGTCAAAAACAGCTTTTAGCTTTTGCTAGGGTAGCCATTAGAAACCCGCAAATCTTAGTTTTAGATGAAGCGACTGCTAACCTAGATGTGATGACAGAATCCCTAATTCAGGATGCCCTTGATCGGATGTTAGTCGGCAAAACTGCCATTATTATTGCCCACCGTTTATCAACGATTAAAAATGTCGATCGCATTTTAGTTTTACAGCGAGGAAGACTGATAGAGTCCGGTTCCCATGACCAATTATTAAACCAGGGCGGACTCTACGCCAGTCTGTATCAGTTACAGATGTTAGGTTCGTGATCCTCGGCAATTTCCGCCTATTTGAGATTCAAAAATCTGTCTAAGGCTGCCACCAAAGCGGGAGGCCAACGACGGATATTAGCTACCCAATCAATATCTCGATAACGGGGGTCTAATCCAATGGCTGCTACCCAATTACTTTCGGCTTCCCCTATTTTACCACTATCCCACAAACAGGCGGTTAAAGCTGCCCGCATATCGGCAAAATTGGGGTATTTCCGAATCAGATTTTTGATGTTGCGGATAGCTTCTTTAGTCTCACCAGTCTGATACAAAGCCAGGGCGTAGTTAGCCCTAGCAAAAGCATAGTTAGGGTCTAATTCCGCCGCCTGGAAATAGTCGGCGATCGCCGCTTCCCAGTTTTCTTGTCCGGCTTCCGCATTACCTCGATTATTATAGGCGATCGCATCAGAGGGACTTAACTCTAAAGTCCGATTATAATCAGCGATCGCATCAGACCAACGCCCCAAACCCTCATAAGCCACTCCCCGGTTAAGGTAAGGGTCCGCAGCCGTCGGCGCTAATTCAATAGCCCGGTTATAGTCCCCTATGGCTTCCGTGAGGCGGTTTTGGCTAACTCGGATATTACCTCGGTTACTCCACATAGCCGGGTTATCCGGGTAACGATTAATAATTTCAGTCCAGTAATTCTCAGCTTCCGCAAACCGTCCCGCTTGGCTAGTCGCAAAAGCCCTCTCTAGTAGTTCATCCAATGATAAAGTAGAGATTTCCGCTACCGTTTCCCCCACGGTGTCAGTAGCAGCCCAGGCTAAATTATATGGCGATACTACCCCTAGCCATAGCCAGCAAAATACCACGGTTAGAAAAAGTATCAATCGGCGCATCATCAAAAAAAAGCCACAACAATCTGAAATTATACCGAAGTTAGCCACATATTGACCAGCTACGTCAGACTTTTACCCATAGCGCCAACCCTCCCCCTCGACCTCTGGCGGCGATGAAGTTTTCTTGAATTAGGAAATAGGCAAAAAAAGCCTGGTCTTTAACTAGGCGTTGATAAAAACTTTCCTCGCTAGTTTTCCCCCCACGAATATAGTTATCATAAAGTTTTATCCCCACGGCTTCCACGGCTAGACGGGTAAAATCAAAAGCCAGAATATCATTTTTGTCCAAAAACTTAGCCGGACCGCTAACAGTTAATGTCATTAGTCCGACTTGGATTTTGTTTTCGATTCTACCAGCTTCAAAGGTTTGGCGATCGCCGCTTTCCACCCCCGAAACTGGGGAATAGTTTAATAATACACTAACTAAGCCCGGCAGATAACGACCCGGCCCCATAATCACCCCTGCTTTAGCGCGAGTTTTTTTGGTTCCGGTAATGAAATATAATTGCCAACACCCACACAAACTCTCGAAGGGGTGCGGTTTCCGATTTTGGCGACCCGCCTTTTCCGCGGCCAATAAAGCATTAACCACCTGGTCAGGAGAAAGGCGATCGCCCCGAGATTTTAGCGATCGCGCCGTTTGGTCTAGGATGTCCAGATATTCAGCCAAGGTTCTGATTTCATCAAGATATGATAATTATCTCTTATATCATTTATTCGCATACCAAGACAAACTGATGGCTAATCTCAGCAGCTTTATGTTATGATAGTCAATGCTCACATCCCCTTGGAGAGGTGGCAGAGTGGTCGATCGCGCTCGACTTGAAATCGAGTGAGCCGAAAGGTTCCGTGGGTTCAAATCCCACCCTCTCCGTTGTTTCAGCCCCTAAACAAATACTTTTGGCTATAATTTGGCTATAATTTGGCTATAAATTTAGGCGATTATAGCCAAAACAATTTTTCAAAAAATCACCCCCCCGCCCCCATCCACAAAATATAATCCGTTCCTTATATATGCGTTAGCCAAACGGATTGCTATTGTACAGTGGTTAAATTTTGGGGCTAGATACAAACCACAGCCAACCTGTACCATGTCGCCTCCAAAACTGCCATAATATCAATGTACATTGATACATGAGAAGATTAACGGGAGCCTTTTCGCCTCAATTTGACATCAACTCCTAACAGCGTCAGAGCCTTGGTAATCTCCAATTTGATCGCGCCTCCATTACCAGCCTTCATTTGTGTAGCAGCCAGGAGGATATCAATTATCTGTTGGCGGCTCTGATCAGACAGAAGCTCACCGACTGCCTGGTGGTTGCCATTACTGTTTGCTGGTTTCTCAATCACATCACCCTGATCCAAACGATGAGCGATCGCCAATAGTTCATCTGCAAATACATCAGGAACTCGGATCGCGCGGGTCGGGGTGTTGATCCATTTGGGTTGTTTTAAACCACTGGTATCAGGATTGTAGTTTGCCATAATTATCCTACACCTCTATCATTGTACATTGATAATGCTATCATTGTACATTGATAGCAGTCAAGTAGGCGATCGCACTTTGCGCCCTATTGTCCAATAATCTGGCCATATATTAGCCACTTGTCTTAGGTGATTACTGTATCAATGTACATTGATAATCTGATAGGCGATCGCCTCAACCCTAAACCCACCAATCGCCAACAATCATCCTGTCCCCATCAACCCGTCAAGAGTAGGCCCAAAACATAAAACGGGCCATTTTTGTATACAGTCAGTAATGGATTGAAAAAAAATCACAAATTTTTATTTTTGGGTGTCCTGCCTGTCCACTGTGGCTGTAACTGCTATAGCAAGGGAGTTACAAGGTGGACAGGCAGGAAAAATTCTGCCTGTCCTCTGCCTGTCTGCCTGTCCACTTCTGTTGGACAAAAAAATACCCGACCTGGTGCGATCGGGGGTTGGTGATTGTGTATTGATTGAAACTGCTATTAGAAAAACGCCCGCACAGACAAGGAGTGGGTTTTCAAATCTCACCCTTGTTCTTGGCTTCCTCAATTTCCAACTGCAACAGGCGGCGGATAAGGCTTGAAAGAGATCTTTGTCTCTTCTCTGCCAATTTTTTACCCTCTTCTAACATCTGTTCATCCAGGTAAACCTGTAGCTTTGGCTTGTTGCTAGGCACTGTGGCAGTCATATAGGTATTACTCCAATTCTACTCTTACTCAAAAAAATATGCTAGGGGTATTTACAGAGCATTCACCTTTATGTTACAGTTAATTTACCGAAAGGTCAAACACAAAATAACCCACTGGTGTCAGCCGCCAAGCAAGCCACCAGTGGGTCTGAAAACCCCTTTACAGGAGTAACTATGACTTTAGCAGAACTTAAAGCTAATGCGATCGCCCTAGGATTGTCAAAAGATGATATCCGCCAGTTTGGCGACCTGCGTTCAAAATCCACTTGGGAAGCCGCTATTGCCCAAGCCGAATCCGAAGCCGTACCAGAGGCCGAGCCTATCCCCGAATTTTTGCCAAACCAGGCTATGGTCAACCCCTTACATCAGGTTGAATCCGACCCCACCCAACAGCCAGAAAATCAATGTACATTGAAAGAATCGGAGAATCATTGCCGCTACCAACAAGATGTAATTTTGGTTACAGGGGCCTGTAATGGTATTGAGGAAGTTATTAGCTCTGGTGTTGGCATTAAAGAGGCGAAACACATTGCCGATCAAGTTAACTTAACTTTTGGTCAGCAAATCATAATCCGAGATCCTGATGGTAGTAGTCAGATATTCTACCGTCGCCACGATGATGAGGTTGACCCCGACATCCTGCCCGAACTCAAGGATAAAGACGATCGCTTTGATTGTTGGAGCCCATGGATGAAAGTAGGCGCTAAATTTACTACACCCCGGGGAAACCGCTTTACCATTGTTGGTTTTGACAAGTGGGGGAACTGTCACGCGATCGCCGATGGGGATGAGGAAACCCAAACCTTTCGGCTTAGTCATCTGATTCAGTACACCCCAGAAGCTGACGATGATACCCGTGACGAAATTATTGAAAAATTCCGCCAAGCCGGGGTATCCGATGCCGATATTGCTGAATTGAACGCCGCGCCCCTTTGCGTTACCGGAGCCGCAGTCGTTTTGGGTTTTCTGGAAGGCTTACTTGAGCCAATCCCTGCCACTGGTGTAGTTGTTGGTTTGGTGTTGAGTTTTTTCGCCCTGGGGTGAGGGATGCCGGATGGGTGGGGTTCAAGGCTTCCCTAACTGCCATGGCGATCGCTCTCCTGTGGCTAGGATTCTGGCTAGGGACTGGTGATCTGAGAATCCCCCCCTTTACCCTCACTGTAGATATTGCCAACCCCAACACAGAGCAACAGAAATGAACCCTAAATATGGGCAAATCAAACAGTTAGCCATGAAATTGTATTGTTTCATGCTTTCCCATCCTGAGACGATACCAATTAAATCCGAGTCGGTGCGCCGCCATATTGCAGCACTCTGTTTTGATGCCGCCGCCGATTTCTTGGCAGTCCAAGACCAGTGGATTGAGGAACAAGAATCCTCGGAAAAATCCGGCAATTAACACTTGATAAAAAATGCGATTGCCACGCGAGTGAGGGTGGCTGCCCGTTATCACCAAGCCTGTTAACCATTAGTTAGGAGCAATAAACCATGATTGGATTTCTCAGAGGCGACGATGTAAAAGGTGGAGCGATCGCACCCGTAGAGGGTCAGCATAGCAACCTTGATCAAGGGTCGGTTTTTGTCACCAGCCCGAACGGCATCACTCCCGACAACCCCGGTAGTTGGGAACATTTCCGTTTCGCTCCCGTGCTTGACCGTCCCCGTGTCCTTGATCCGGCCGAAGCCGATGCCCTCACCGACCTGGCTGATGAATCCGATAAGCACGTTGTCAGTACCCGCAAAGGATACCGAGCCTTAAAGCGACTAGATAACAATAGCCGCAAGGTCAACGAATCTTATGAGAAACTCCGTCGCCATCAGGCTGGAAATGAACACAAGATTCAATCGGCTAAACACGATTCTGCCAAATATCTGCACGGATTGCGACCTAAATATGCACGTTTAGGGCAGGGTCTGGAAAAGTCTGCACAACTGGCTGACCAGAAAATTAACGCCCTGATGTCTACTCTGTAATCCCATAAAAATGCCCCCATCATTGGGGGCAAAAATGCTAAAGGAAAGTGAGCAGAATGATTCAATTGTACAGAATTCTTGGATTGATTTTGTTATTTGGTGCTAGTGCTTCCACTGTATCACTGTTGGCTGTTAGCTACCAAAGTTTCCGCCTCCCGGCTTTCTGGCTTGCCTTAATTGCCGCCAGCATCTTGGGTGCAATGGGGGCGATCGCTTACTATCACAAAGGTAAATCTGAGGAATGGTGGCAGTGGTTAGTTTTTGCGATCGCTGTGGCTGCCGTTCTAATTATTGGGGGTGCAATCCAGTGGACGTAATTAATCCCAGCGCCAATAATCAAGCCATTCGGAGCAATTGGAGATTGTTAAACGGCATATCAGTCTTAATAGCAGTTACTGCTACACCAGTTTGGTTTTTTACACCCTTCCTCACCCATCAAAATACCCTAAGATGGTTATCTATTGGCTATGGTATGGGGGGCGGTGCCGGATTACTCTTAACCAGTAATGAATTAGCCAAACTCAAACCAAAAATTACCGCATTAAATAAACAAGAGGAGGCAGACTTTAAGCATTCGGTCGCCAGTTCACTCTATTTAACTCAGCAGACTAACCAGGCAATTGCCGAGTTCCTAAATTTTCAAAGACATGACTCCCTTTATGCCCAACCAGAACTGCTAGAGTCCGCAGTATATGGGGAGTTAAGCGAGTTACCAGAAAAGTTAGAAAGTTCTGAGTTAGCTAGTCAGTTTGAACTTACCGAACTTTCTAAACTTGCCGAACGCTACCGCCAAGCCGTATTAGATGCCTTGGATAAAGGAGTAATAGAATCCAAGATTATCAAAGACATAATAGGGTTAGGCGGTGCTAAATATTCCAAGGGCCGTGCTGTACTTGAGTTAATTAAACAGGATGCAGAATATGACGACTAAATCGCACTACAAAAACTATTTAGCTGTAACCAAATTGCTAGATGGGACTATCTTAATCAACCTTGAGATTGTAATACCTCGGTTTGAGGAAGACCCAGACCATATTAAATGGTTGTGTGAAGCCCACGAATGGTTACGCCCCTATTTTCCTTTTTGGCGTGGAGTGTTTTAAGATGGCTAATCATATTGTGATAAAAATTCCAACTAATCCGAGGTTTAAATATATTTTCTACCTCAGAATTGATGTCTATAGTATTCGGTGGTATGTGGTCAACATACAGTTATCACCGATTAGGTTTCTCTACCCAAACGAACATATAGTTTGGTTGTGTGAACCCCACGAATGGTTACGCCCCTATTTTCCTTTTTGGGATTGGTTTTGATAGGAGTTGTTATGGCTAAGATGACGAAAAAATATAGTTTAGCGCTTGAAATCGCCCCGGAGTTTTCCCATTCTGATCATGAATCCCTTTACAGTCACCTAAGTGGTATGGGGTATTGGTGGAATAGTAGAGCTCAGTCTTGGGTGTTTGTTGAGCCAGAGGATTCACATCCACCCAGTAGCGTGATTCGCGTCCGGGTCATGACTGCTAACACGCTGGTTGCCAAGGCTGCCAATGAACTTGCCGAACGATTTGAATTAGATGGCTATGTGCTTTCCGATGTTTCCAAAATCTACCCCTGCCGTCCGCCAAACAACAATGATGGCCGGGTTTATTTAACGTTCATCCCCCCAGGTGAGTCGGGGTAGCGGAAAGCGAATTCATTGCAGTTCAGTTTCCGTAATGTCCCGCACCCATCAGAAAGCCATCCCCAGGATAGTCGCAGCCCTAGCCTAGACTGCTTGCATATTCGGAAACCTATAGGGTTTCCGTATATGTTCGCATACCTCATCTAACCGAATCCCAAGTAATTGCCTGAATAAACACAGGACTTACCGATTGGCTTTCTTGTACGCTTTCATACTGCCACTGTCTGATTATTTTCCCTAATGGCTTGCTTGATTTTCCCAGTAGGAGGTTGTATCATGGTCTATTTAAAAGGAATAGTGGCGGTTAGCCGATTAAACCCTTTACCCATTTTGGGTAAAATACTTCATCACCCCTAACCCGTTTCGCGACTACTCTAAAAACCACTTTTCTGATACCCCTTTTGGGAGAGTAGCAGGCCGTGAAAGCGCGATTGTATGAGGTTAAGGCATTGGGAGGGGGAATCTGATCGGTTTTAACAAGAAAGTAAAACCATCAACAGACGGTCTAACTTTCTTATTGAGAAGATGACAGTTGGGAGAGAAAGCCTAATAATTCGTTAACAGGACAGGAGACTAAATAGGGCAGCCATCAAAAAAAACACGGTTATGGGGTGTAGCTGTTCAGTCAATCAGTGACTGACTGATGACCGTCCGCTATTGCGGTTATACTACACAAAAAAATAATTAGAGTCTGGAATACCCTTTTTCCAGACCCTAACGGATTATTAGCTCTCAAGTCACTGTAGCTCAATCGCTAAAAAATCATTTTCAGAATTATGAATAATATAACACAAAAAGAAACAATTAGCAAGCTAATTGCGGAAATTTCTGATATCCCTAGTAATTGGGTATTAACGCCAGTTAACGGGAATAAAGCCCCCTACAGAAATGGTTGGCAGAAAGAATCAGCTATATCCAGGGATGTATTGCTTGACGAGATCAAGTCTGGATGTGCACAAGGCTATGGTCTGAGAACGGGGCAGATTAGTGGTGGTATTGTAGCCATTGACGCGGACGGTCGGGAAGCACATAAATTAGCCGAATCATTGGGGGGATTACCAAGCACTGTTAGCTTTACCAGTGGCAAGGAAGGGCGCGCCCAATATTTATATCTAATCCCCGAAAAATACTGGGAAAAAATTGCCACCAAGAAATTATCAACAAGTCACAAATCATCTGACGGTAAAGATGAGTTACTAGAGTTACGCTGGGATGGTTGTCAGTCAGTTTTACCCCCATCAGTACACCCAGAAACCGGACAGTATAAATGGCTTAATCCTCCCAACGAAATTGATATTGCCCAAGTACCATTATGGGTAATAGACAAAATGTCAAAAGACACATCCCAATCACTCCCGTTAGTTGGATTATCGGAGCCTGTACCGTTAGAAGCCTGCTTAACCAAAGACGATCGCCAACTATTAGAAACCGGAGCATCACAAGGAAGCCGGAACGAGAGTGCGGCTAAACTTGCTAGGAATTTAATCGGAACCTACAACAGGCTACACTTCTTAGGGGAAGTGTGTCGGGATAACTCACGGACTTTGTTTGATGATTTTTGCGATCGCTGCAACCCGCCAATATCATCACGGGAAAGAGAAACAATATGGAAGTCCGCAGAACAAAGTAATCCCACACCAACATTGTCGGATGATTATTTGATGAACTGTGTTAAGTCTTACCGGAGACAGCCCATACACACACCCACACACTGGACAGAAAAGGATGCTAAAAACACGGTAGCTAAATATGATTTACAAATTCTCAAAGACATAGAAAAAATCCAAGGGGCTTTTGGTAAGAGAATTCGCTACAATACCCGATTCAAAACGATTGAAATTGACGGGGAGCCTATTAATCCTGACGCTCCCGAAATTGATTTAGCGAAAAAAGGTGGGATTGAGATTAAAGGAAGTTTACGAGTCAAAAATCAAATCATTCTTGATGTAGCCAAAAATCATAGCTTTGACCCATTTAATGATTATCTTGAGGATTGCCATAAAAAATGGGATAGAAAGAGTCGTATCTATGGGGCTGCCAAACGTTATTTTGGGACAGATAATCCATTACATCAACGTTATTTAGAGTGTTTGTTGGTCGGAACTGTGGCTAGGACTAAAATACCAGGGCGTAAATTTGACACGCTGTTAATATTACACGGTCAGCAAGGGATAGGGAAATCAACCTGGTTTAGAACAATGGTGGGTGATAACTTTTTCTGTGACGACATGGGGGATTTCAAGGATAAAGATGAACGCCTAAAAATGCACCAATCTGTCTGGACAGAATGGGCGGAAGTAGAAAACAATATCAACAGAAGTACATCAGGTAAAATCAAGGCATTTATCACAACTCAAACAGACAATATCCGCCCCCCTTACGCACAACGTTCAACAGCGTACCCGCGCGCGAATGTGTTAGTCGGTTCAACCAACCGCACCGATTTTAACCATGACGAGACTGGGGCGCGGCGTTTTATGGTTATCCCAGTCTCTCAAAATATCCCTATACATTTGGTAGAGGATGAACGCGATCAGCTTTGGGGTGAGGTAGTAGAACTATATCAACAAGGCCATTCTTTTTATCTGACCCGTGAGGAACAGCAACAAGCTAATTTACTTAATAAAGAGTTCACAGAACACAGCTATCTACACGATTTGATAGAAAGATTTGTAGCTAATAGAAATGAGGTAACAACTGAAGAGATAAAAGTATATCTTGACAATTTAGATCAACAAGCAACAAAATATATTGATTTTTGTCGCATTGAGCGAGAAATCAAGAAAATAATGACAAGCCTAGGATTTTCTCCCAAACGATGTTGGCGTGACAAGTCTAAGAAAAGTGGGTACAAAAGAGATCAGCTTGTCCAGATAGTGGACAGGCAGACAGGTAGCGGACAGGCAGGAGACAGGCAGGGTGTCCACCCTGAAAACCAGACAGAGCAAGGGTTTCAGACTGAGCGGACAGGCAGGACAGGCAGACAGGCAAATTTTGTAAAAAACGATCTGAACCCAAAAACAGATAGCGATCGCCCTAGCCAAAACGGATCTTACCCTCCAGATTCCGGTAGTCAGTCCCATAGTAGTGGGTTTGATGTCGGTGAAATCCCAGACACTTTTCACTGTGACACTACAGAGGAATGTGAGGAATCTATCAAGCAGATTTTCAAAGACTTACACAAAAACAACAAGTGTCGGATTGGCAAAAATCAGCTTATAGCAAAATTTGATAACCCAGCTTTGGCTGAATCAACCATAACTAGGTTAAAAGAAAATTGGCGACTCCAGGAAGACAAAGGGTATATTTCGGCTATATCCCCAACCCAAAGAAATGCTTGGTTTTCTGTAGGTAAGACAGTTGTGATTAACAAAGAAGATGATCCACTTGACTCTTATTATGCTGTAATCACTCAGGTTAATACAAAAAATACAGTTATAGTAATGGCTGGCAACAAACCTGGGATGTATGAAATCAAGCATTTAAAACCTAAACAAGGTTAAGCCACTAATACAGTTAGAAAAATAATCAAATCATGAAAAATCAATCATCTAAACGTCACAAGGGCAAGGTAAATGTTCATAACTGTAATGGTGTACTCAGAATTGGACTGCCCCGGCATTTATTTCCAGGACAACGGAAATATATTTACCTGGGGTTGCAAGACACTCCCGATCACAGAAAATTGGCCGAAGCCAAGGCAAAAGACATTGAAAGTGATATCGTTTATGAGCGCTTTGATTACACGCTGAAAAAATACAAACAGCAGCCACCACCAAATCAGGATGAAGTGAAAATTACAACCCTTCAAGACCTGTATTATGAATATATTAATACGCGCAAAAAAACAGTCAGACCGGGGACTTGGAGTAATAACTATATGGTGGCGTTGAGGCACATACAAAGGTCGCCGTTCTGCAATGGGGACATATCAATGATAATTGGTCAGGATGTATTTGATTGGGCTATTCAGAACCTGACAATTGACACCACATCCCGGTTGATGACGCAACTTAATGCTTGTTTTAATTGGGCGATCGAAAAAAGGCTAGTGAGCGAACCCTCACCATTTAAAGATTTAAGCGCTAAGGCTGATCGGTTAAAAAAAGCAAGTGATTCTGACGAGATTAACCCTTTTACGGCTAACGAACGCGATCGCATTATCCAGGGTTTTGATTCGGATCCACTTCACAGCCATTTTAGTTTGTATGTCCGTTTCTGTTTCTTTACTGGGTGTCGCCCATCGGAGGCGATCGCTCTACGATGGTCAGACGTTGCTGCCGATCTAAGTCAAATCACTTTTAGTAGTGTGATTGTTCGCGGGGAAGGGGGACGCAAGCGCTGCGACGGCCTCAAGAGTCAAACGCGCCGCGATTTTCCCTGCAATGAACAAGTCCAAACTATTCTCGGAGAGGCGCGATCGCAAAACCATTCAGAAATAGTTTTCCCCAGCATCACGGGCAAGCCGATCCAAGACGGTGATTTTGGCAAAAAACACTGGCACCCAGTCCTCAAACAATCGGGGATAAAGCAGCGGAAACCCTACCAAATGAGACACACTTTTATCACCCTCTGTCTTGATGCCGGGATTGATGCTAAGGACGTTGCGGCTTGGGTCGGCAACTCACCCCAAGTTATTTACCAAAACTATGCGGGCCGAAACCGGGGGCTTTCTATTCCCAAACTTTAGGACAATTTGGCTATAATTTGGCTATAAATTTTTAGCCTACAGACACAAGAAACCGCCACAATCATTTACGGATAAGGGTAATGGGTATTGATACCGTCCCGACTTGAAATCGAGTGAGCCGAAAGGTTCCGTGGGTTCAAATCCCACCCTCTCCGTTGTTTCAGCCCCCCACAAGACAGGTCAATCCTTTTGTTTAAGGCTTTGTGCTACCTCTTGCAAAAGGGCGATCGCCTGTTGGAGTTTATCCAGAATTTCCGAATCTTTCGGGGTTTCTGTGTTGGGTGGTTTCGGTGTGTTGGGTGGTTTGGGCGGATCAATAACCGGAGCCTGACCGCCGCCCAATTGGGTAACATAGCCCAATAAATCGCGATCGCGTCTTAGCCAACCCTCCAAAAATATCTGTTGGCTAGGGTTAGTCTTAACCCGTTGGTAGCGATAGTCAATGCGACCCTGACAGTATCTTTGGGCAGTTTCCAGGTTATTATTTTGTTCGAGAACCCCTTGGCTTTTCGGTCCAAAGCGACCATCTACAGTCAATCCTCCCAGAGTTTCTTGTAAAAACTCAATACTGCCGCGAACACTGAAATTAACCGCCGTATCAAACTGAACCACCGCCAAAGGTAACACCATTAAATCAGCCTTCGACGGTAGCCAGTACATCGTATAATAAACCTCCTCCACCTCTGGCTGAGTAATTTGCTTAACCGATTTCGACCCCTGACCCTTATTTTTTAAATAGGTGTCGTAGGTCGCCTGGGTGATGCCATAATTAACCACACCTCCCAGGTCTTCCGGGTGTCCAACGCCGCCCTCCCATTTCAGGGTAAATTTGAGGGCAATTTGAAAATTCTCATCAGATGCTGTCATAATTACTCGCCAATGCGTGAAGTTTAACTGCGCTGAACTTCGGCAAAAATTTCCGCCAAAATTTCCTCAGCACCCTGTTGTTTAAGTTGGTGGGCTAATTGAATCCCCAACTGTTCCGCGTCACTAGCCTGTCCGGTCACTGTATCCTTAATTAGGCGTTTTCCGTCCAAACTAGCCACCATTCCGGTTAAAGTTAGGCGATCGCCTTCCACCATAGTATTAACACCAATGGGAACCTGACAACCCCCTTCTAATTCCCGTAAAAATGCCCGTTCACTGTGACATCTTTGGGCTGTGGCGGTATGTTCTAAGGCTTTAACCACCTCTAAAATTTCCGTATCTCCCTCTCGGCATTCAATACCCAGAGCCCCCTGTCCCACCGCGTGCAGAGAGATTTCAGCCGGAATGACTTGGTGAATGCGATCGGCCATTCCCAACCGTTTCAGTCCAGCCACTGCTAAAATTATCGCATCATACTGACCCTCATCCAATTTTTGCAGGCGCGTGTTCAGGTTCCCGCGAATATCCTTAAATTCCAAATGGGGGAAATTGTGGCGTAGTTGTGCCAGACGACGCAGGGAAGACGTACCGACCACCGCACCGGGGAGCAGAGTGTCTAGTTGCTTGTCGCGATGGTTTTCGTGGACTACCAAAGCATCTGCGGGGTCTTCCCGTTCAGTCACACAGCCCAGCATTAGACCTTCTGGGAGGTTTGTTGGTAAATCTTTAAGGGAATGCACCGCCATATCAGTATCATGGTTAAGCATCCCCACTTCTAGTTCCTTGGTGAATAGTCCCTTATCCCCAATTTTGGCTAGGGCTACATCTAGGATTTTATCCCCCTGGGTGGACATGGTATGAACTTCAAACTTGATATCAGGAAAGCGCTTTTGTAGTTCTTCCTGAACCCAGTAAGTTTGAACTAGGGCGAGTTGGCTTTTGCGTGAAGCAATGCGAATGGTGCGGGTTTGGGCAGATACAGATGTTGTCATCGAAACTCCTTGAGTCTGAAACCCCGTCCTGATTAGAACGGTTTAATGTTTAAATTGATGGTCCTCTCCACAGCACCCTTTTGGGGGAATGTTAACTTAGCCAGTCTTGTCCTGGCTGGTTAGACTTAGTGGCTGACATCAATTGTGCGATCGCTCTTTATAAATATTAGTTCGGTTAGTTGCACTCGATCTAGCCTACCCCATCGGGGACACAATCACAATGGATAATCGACAATCAAGGCTCCCCCTACCTCCTACTCCCTCTGGGAGAGGGAGAGGGCTGGGGTAGTCGGAGAGGGCGATAATGTAGGGGCGGGCTGGAGCTAGTTCCTCCCCTGGGGGCCAGAAGATTAATCACCCCGCCCTCTCCCGAGAGATTATTACGCACCCAACGCGCTAAGATTTGGTTAATAACTCTGACAAAAATAGATTTATGTCTTACTATATTTCACCTAGATTTCTTGATAAGGTGTCTGTCCATATCACCAAAAACTTTTTAGATATTCCCCGGATTAAAGTTCCCCTAATTTTAGGAATACACGGACGCAAGGGAGAAGGCAAAACTTTCCAATGTGAACTGATATTTAAGAAAATGGGAATTGAACCCGTGATGATTTCTGGGGGAGAGTTAGAAAGTCCTGATGCCGGAGATCCCTCCCGACTGCTACGGCTACGGTATCGGGAAGCGGCAGAACAGGTGCGAGTCAAAGGTCAAATGTGCGCCATTTTTATTAATGATTTTGATGCCGGGGCTGGCAGGTTTGACTCCGGAACTCAATACACCGTCAATACTCAATTAGTTAATGCTACACTAATGAATATTGCCGATAATCCTACGAATGTGCAATTACCCGGAAGTTATGATGAAACCCCATTACATCGGATTCCGATTATTATAACGGGAAATGATTTCTCCACCCTCTACGCCCCTTTAATTCGTGATGGCCGGATGGATAAGTTTTATTGGGAACCTAGCCGGGACGATCGCATTGCTATTGTGCGAGGAATTTTTGCTGATGATTCACTCTCGGATAGTCAGATTATCAAATTGGTTGATGAGTTTACCGGACAGGCGATTGATTTCTTTAGTGCTATGCGATCGCGTATTTATGACGAACAAATCCGCGAGTTTATCTATCATCAAGGCTTGGATAAAATCTCGCGTCGCCTAGTTAATAGTGTCGAAAAATCCCCCCAAATTCCTAAGCCTGATTTTAGTCTTTATCACCTAGTCGAGTCTGGGCGTGCTATGGTACAAGAACAGCAGCAAATCCCGAAACTCCGATTGGTGGAAGAATATAACCAATTCCGCACGGTTAATCAGCAGATTAACCATAATCCTCAACCCATTAATCAACCACACCTCCCCTATAACCCGGTCATGCCTCCCCATGCTTTTGATGATTTAGGACCATCTAATTGGCAGGGAGATAGTAGCAGTTCAACTACTTTTATTGACGGTCAAACTGTCAGCAGTAAACTGAGTTTAGATGTTTTGGAACAGGTGCAAAAAATCCGGTCAGGGGGTTATCAAATTGGTTTGGAGTACGCTGATCAGCGTCGCTTTAAGACGGGTTCCTGGAAAAGTTGTGCTATCATTGATGGCGGTATCCCCGAGGTGATCGCTTCTGTGGAAAATTGCCTAAGTCAACACCCAAACGACTATGTACGACTGTTAGGTATTGACCCCAAACAGCGGCGGCGTGTGGTGGAAACCATCATTCAGCGTCCCTAAAACTATAAAATAGGGGTGAAATGTCCGCCGGGACACACCCCTAATTAGGGCGTTATAAGTCACAATAACAACTACAACCCCTAGTTAGGGTAGGTTCAATTCGAGCATTTTCTGGGATGCGATCGCTATGGCATCTTCACGGGTGGATATTTGACCCTCAGCCTTAGCAATTTGTATCTCTTGGAGTAGATCCCCTAATAAGGGACTGGGAGAGAGTCCCAATTTTGCCATTAAGAGTTTCCCGCTAATGACGGGTTGGGGGTGAGCGATCGCATCATCGGGATTCAGATAATGGTTAATTAGGGTAGTAAACTCCTGTAGTGATGCTCCGGCGGCTATGGACAGGACTACTAAGGCGGGGAAAAATTCCCCCACATTAGCAAATAGAAAATATTGTTGGCGTATGGATAGATCGGCTATGGGGGTAGGTTGTAGTTGCTGAAAGGTTCCCAGTAAAGCCAGAACTCCCCGGATCTCAACTCGGCTATATTTGAGGGTAATTAACTCGGCTTCGGCTTGGTCCCGATCCTCACTGGTCATGGTGGCTAATTTGGCGATCGCGAGTTGGGACATTTTAATGGTTTCCCGCACCGACTCCCTCAAGGGTTTGGCTAATGGTGGATAGGTTTGTGAGACGACGGCGGCGGCGTGATCAAGATTTTTGAGGCGATCGCATCTATCTCCCAAACTGCTAAACCAGGGGGAGATCAGACCGATTTTCCAGGCTTCAATTAATTTCGGCACTCCCAAGGGGGTATTGAGTAGGTATCCTAACTCAGTGCGGATACGTTCTGCTGCTACCCGTGGTAATAAACTGGCTAAATCGGCGATCGTCTGTTTGGTTTCCGGTTCAATCACAAACCCTAATTGTGCCGCCTGTCGATATCCCCGCAGCAACCGCAGGGGATCATCGGCTAAATTTTCCCGACTGATCATCCGCATCAGTCCCTGTTTTAAGTCTTGTTGTCCTTGATAAGGGTCGAAAAAAGTTTTGGTTATGGGATGATAGGCGATCGCATTAATTGTAAAATCCCGCCGCCCTAGATCTACCTCTAAACTTCCTCCCTCAGCTTGAGCAAAATCTACTGTTACCCCTGGGAATACTACCCTAGCAATTTGTCGCTCCGCATCTAATAACACAAATCCGGCTTTATACTGGGAGGCGATGGTTTTGGCTGTGTTGACTGCTTCCGACAACACCACAAAATCTAAATCCAAATCACCCACGGCGCGACTCAATAAGGCATCCCGCACCGCACCCCCGACTAAATAAGCTGATTCGGGTAGATTTTCTAAACCAAACGGCCAGTTTTCGGGAGATAATGGGGATGTAATAGCAGCAGACATATAGCAAGCAATACCTATCTATAGAGGAATCCGCGATCGCAAATAGTCAATCAAATTACCAAAGTCCACCCAGTTCAAGTGTTCAGATAACGATAACTTTCCCAGGTAACTTTCTTGATGTTGCCGAAAGGGACTATTTTTGACAAAGCTCAGGATTTTGGTTAATACTATACAACACCATGAGACCAAAAATATTTTGAGGGGAAATGAATCACACTATACCGCCAGAATTAGAATTAAGTAATCCTCTTGGTTGTCTCCAATGTCCTGATAGTCCGCTGTCTCTGGATTCTGCTTTTTATGTGGAGCGTCCCCCCATCGAAATTAGAGCCTATCAGCAAATCACCCAACCTGGTAGTGTTATGCGAATTAAAGCACCTCGAAAAATGGGTAAAAGTTCGTTAATGATCAGGTTGATTAACCACGCCAACAGTTTAGGATATAGTACCGTCTTAATTGACTTTCAGCAAGCGGATTTAGGGATTTTTGAAAGTTCGACCAAATTTTGGCGTTGGTTATGTAGTAATGTCACCAGACAGTTAGGACTAGCCTATAATATTAATGATTATTGGCATGAAGACTTCGGCGAAAAAGTGAGCTGCACGATGTATTTTGAAGAATACTTAATTCCCCAAATTAACCGACCTTTATTATTGGTTTTCAATGAGGTTAATTTGCTGTTTGAGTATCCAAAAATCTTCATGAATTTTCTGCCATTATTGCGATTTTGGCATGAGCAATCTGCACAGTCAACAATTTGGCAGAAATTGCGCCTGGTTTTGGTTCATTCCACAGAAGTTTATGTTTCTTTAGGGATTAATCAATCTCCCTTTAATGTAGGTTTATTGATTAATTTACCTGAGTTTACGCCTCAGCAAGTGGGAGAACTAGCCGACAGATACCAACTCACTTTAACCGAAAATCAGTTACACAAATTAACCTGGTTGGTCGGTGGACATCCCTATTTAATTCATCTAGCTTTTCATCATTTATATTATCAGCAACCAAAATTTGATGATTTTTTTCATCGAGCTTCTACCGATGCAGGTATTTATCAAAATTATCTGAAAAAAGTCTGGATATTAATTCAAAAAAAGCCAGAATTAGTGGAGATTATGCAGCAGTTAATCACCGCAAAAGACTCCTTAAAAATTGAGCCAATGCCAGCCTATTATTTAGAGAGTATAGGGCTAATTAAAAGCCTAGGAAATAATTATATTTTGGCTTGTGATTTGTATCGTGTTTACTTTAGATCTAAACCGATATACCCCAAAGTGCCTAGTTCTATTTATATAGAACAATTGGAACGTGATAACCAATATTTATCAAATTTAGTTTATGTTGATGAACTCACTAAGGTGGCTAATCGCTCACAATTCCAGAAGGCTTTTAAAATGGAATGGGAATGTATGGCTATCAAACATAATCCCCTGGCATTAATTGTCTGTGATATAGATTACTTTAAACTATATAACGATACTTTTGGTCATCTAGCCGGAGACGTATGTTTACAAAAAGTAGCCCAAGCTATTCAACAGAATTTACAACGTCCCAATGATTTATTAGCTAGATATGGTGGAGAAGAGTTTGTGGTGCTTCTACCCCAAACTGATGGGAAGGGAGCCATGTTTGTGGCGGCAAAAATTTGCCTCGCGGTCAAAGAATTAGCTATAGCTTCTGGAGTGCCTAAATCCGTAGATTATCAGCATCCGGTAGTAACGATAAGTATAGGAATTGCCAGCATAATTCCTAGCAGTGATTATCATCCAGAGACTCTGTTTATGGCAGCAGATCAAGCACTGTATGAATCCAAAAAAGCTGGACGCGATCGCTATACTATGAGTTCAGAATTTAACTTTAAATACTAACCCCATCCCCATGAAATTCCCAGAAATTGGCATCAGGTTCGAGATCGGGTAAAATTGTACTAAGGGGGGTTAAGCCAGTATCATCCCCCAGTCTGAGTCAGAAACAGCCGTAACAGTCATCTGTGGGCGCAAAAGTGCCTGAGATAGTGCCTAGACCAGGATAACAGTAGGCGAGACTAATAGCACCATCAGCAAGAATCGATTAATATAAGCTAAATTAGCAGAAAGGGAAATCAAGTAGTCAATCCTTTTGAAAATATACAGAGGGTTTTGAATATGTGTATTTGTGTTAACTGTTACTATGTCGATCGCTGTATCACCTACCACGCCGTAGAAACACAGCATCAGGAACGCCATGTTAGCGACAATCCCACCTTTGACCCCGTTGAACCCAGCATCAACGTTAATATCCGCACCACAGAAGATAGCATCGAGATGGAATGGGATGTAGTTGGCTGTGAAAGTTTTAAACAAGAAACCGGAAAATGGTCAAAATTGCGACCAGGAGAGCCAATCCCCACCTAATCACCAGCGGACAGCCATTAACCATCGGGGGTCAATAGTCACCCCCATCTTTAATTTTTTTTAACATCCTCAGATTATGAGTTACTGTTTTAATCCCCACTGTCCAAATCCCCAAAACCCAGGTGAGGGGGAGTCGTGCCAACACTGTGGCGCTTCTGTCAAACTATCGCCACCAATGGCGGGGTCAGCCCATAGCCGTTATGCTGCGCTGGAACTCCTGGGACAAGGGGGATTCGGTCGCACATTTTTAGCGGTTGATCAACTGACACCCAACCATCCACAGGTCGCGATTAAACAGTTTTTTCCCCAGGGAAATAATGCCAAGCGATCGGCGGATTTATTTCGTCAGGAAGCCGAGCAACTGGAGATTTTAGGGGAACATTCCCAAATCCCTAACCGGGTAGCTTATTTTGAGTCGGAACCCTATCAATATTTGGTTCAGGAGTTTATAGAGGGTCATAACCTGGCTCAAGAATTGATGCTCAAGGGTCCGTTTACGGAAAATCAAATTTATCAGGTTCTCCATGAATTATTGCCTGTGTTGCAGTTTATTCACAGCCATAAGGTGATTCATCGAGACATTAAACCGGAAAATATTATCCGTCGCCGCTGTAGCAGTAAAGGCTCGGAAAATAGCTTGGTTTTGGTGGATTTTGGGGCGGCTAAATTGGTGACAGGGGGGCTATTACCTCAAACGGGAACTCTGATTGGTTCGGCTGCTTATACGGCTCCTGAACAGTTGATGGGAAAGGCTGTATTTGCTAGTGATATTTATAGTTTGGGGGTGACTTGTATTCATTTGTTGACGGGTGTTACCCCTTTTGATTTGTTTGATAGTCATGAGGGGAATTGGGGCTGGCGTAGTTATTTAAAAAGTCCTGTTAGTGACGAATTAGGTGATATTTTAGATAGAATGTTAGCTGGGGCGACTAGCAAGCGTTTTCATTCGGCGGCGGCGTTACTGCTGAAATTGCAACCTACTCCTAAATATATTGAGGCTATGCCGGGTTTAAGGCCAGAACCGGAAACTGGTTTTGTGGCGATCGCCACTAATCCAACCACTATTAAACAGCCAATAAAGCCTAGTACACTCCCCCAGGAAGAACCACAAATCACGGACGTTCTGCAAAAGGCTCTACAATCCTATCAAGTCAAGGTGCAAGTTAATCGGATTAGTAAGTCCAAGTTAACTATTGTCATTAATCGTGCCGACAAACAACAGGTGGATTATCCCCAAATAGCTAAGGCGATCGCCACTGAATTAACTCAATTAAACCTCAAGAATATTGTCCGGGTTAAGTTATTAGGCAGAGTCCAAAATCGCGGGGTTCCTGAATGGCAAATGGTACTTAAATTAGACCCAAAAGCCAGACGCAAAAATCAGCGCCTGCGGTTTAAGCAGTATTGCCATAAGTTAATTAGCAGTGAAAATTGGCGCAAAAGAAGCCAAAGCAAACAGTTCTGGATGGACACATTAACTATGGCTATGGTTGCCTATATTTTTAGCAACAACTTTATAGTGTTTACCCCATTTTTATCACTGCTAATTGCTCCAATATTTATCATGTTAAAAAACTGGATAAAACCATATCATGAGGTTGACGAAAAGCAAGTTTTTGCCATGGTTGTCGGGTTATTCTTGGTGCTAGAGTTCCTGCCATTCAGATGGGTTCGTAACGACCTTTTTGGTATCATTATTGCTGGGATGTTTCTATCTATACCACTGTTTTCAAATCGGAATAATTACTAATTTATAATTGATAGTTAATGCTGCCCAAAGGCGTTGATTAACTTCTGGAAAGGCAATGGGCAAGACGATCGCCTCGCCCATCACTTGGACGCGCGCCCCTAATTGGTAGAGGACAAAATAATTAATAATTAATAATTAATAATTAATCCTGCCCCGTTGATTAATTTCTGGAAAGGCAATGGGCAATGGGCGATCGCCTCGCCCATCACTTGGACGCGCGTCCCTAATTGCTAGAGGACAAAATTTGCTGAATTTCCTCTAATGGTAAACCCAAAATTTGGGCGATCGCTTCCGCACTATTTCCTAAATTAGCCAAACGCAGAACAATATTTATCCTTTCCCGTTGCAGACCTTCTTGCAGCCCTTGTTGGAGACCGTCAGCAAATGCTTCTTGATAGAATCGGGTTTGTTTTAAATCGGTGAGTCCTAACATTTGGGCAATCTCCTCGCGACTTATTTGGGGCAGTTTGTAAACAACAATGGTTTCGATGATGTCAATGATATCCCGTTGAATTGATTCTGGGGGAAGGGTTTGTTCGGCTTGTTCGATCAGGTTTATGGCTGATGCGATCGCATCGGATTCTGATTCGAGTACCAGTTTGATTATACCAACTCCCAAACGGTTTTGGGCTTCTAACTCGTCGATATAAACACGAGTTACCCTGCCTGAGTTCAGGAGTTCCCGGAATTGGTGGGGCTGTTCCCGTTCAATGCTCCGGTTGGGATAGATAACCACCACTTGCCACGGGTGGGGCGGTTGGTATTGTCGCAAGTACAGGAACAGTTCCGCGAAAATGCGATAATATAAGTCCTCGTCCGGTTGGAATTGCACCTCGGCTAGGTAGAAGGGCCGATCGCCTTCTGGGGTCGTTGGCAGAAATACTCCGTCGAGGCGGAAGGCTAGTTGTTTCACTTCCACAGAGGTGAATTGATAGCGATCGCTTTCTTCCGGTGGACGGTTCAGCAGCTCAAAAAAACTGCGGGGGTACTGTTGGAAAATTCGGTAGAATATACTATCTGTTTTCACAGGGGATAATCCCTCGATAATTGGCGTTCCACTGCCTTGATTTGCCCTAGTCTCCTTGGCAGTTGGGCTTTGATTATAGCCTACTCCTTAACCTGGCAGCACCTCTCATAAATGCCTATTTCAGTGCGATCGCTCTATCACCCGTGGCGACCTTCAGGACAGCTACCCATAAGACAATCATCATGTTTTCTCTGTGATTGTATGTATAAGGTGTCAGGCTCCGACTGCTAACACCTTGCCCCTTTCCCCTCAGCATCAGCAGCCGATATCTACCTTAAAAAGAACCGCCATCACCTATCAGAATTAATGGCGACCAATAAAAGGGATGTATGCCTTCTTGGGCGAAGGTTAATTTCGCCTGCCGTAAGGCTTCGGCTTTCGTCATTCCCTGCTTGACATTCTCATAAAATTCTGTCATAATTAAGAGGGTTGTATTATCCTCCGCATTCCAGAGGCTGGCTATCACGGCATCGGCTCCCGCCCGTTCAAATAAGTAGGCGATCGCTGCCAATACGCCGCCCTCTGATTCGGTTTCCATCCCGGTTTGAAAACCACCACTTAAAACTACCAAGTTGATTTGGTTTAATCCTAACAATCCTATATCCGCAATATTGAAGGTTTCTCCATGGGCAAATAATATCTGATTTGCCCCTAAACCTAGCCCCGGACATCCGTTGGCTTGAAAGCAGATTGGGTTGGCTAAATGGAGGATATTAAACCGGGGAGAATCGTTCTGAAAACGGTCGCGGGTCGCTTCTTCCCTCACCCAATATTCCCCTGAGAAAATTTCCGTAACTTGGCGGGCTTCCTGTTCCGCACCGGGGGTATCAAAGGGGCTGGGTTGGGGGTTGCCAAAGGCTAAAACACGGGGGGATGAGGTGGTGTTGCTGCGTAATTGGCGACGGGCGGAAATCCTCGTCAGGTAGTGGATGGGGTACTTTTCAATTAGGTGTTGGTTCCTTTGATTATCATACAGAGTTTCAAAGGGGATATAACGCAGTTTTCCGGGGGCAATAATCGCGAGTTTTTCGGGAGAATGGGCGGCAATATCTGCCTCTATGGGACGAATTAGATAATCATACAGGAGTTCTTGATTTCTATCGAAATTTTCGGAGTTGTGGTTTTCGAGTTGGGCGCGATATTCGGTGAGGATGCCATCAAATTCGCTGGGGTTAATCGGGGTTTTTTTCACGATCGCTTTTTGGTCGCGGCTGACGATAAACAGGGCGATCGCATCGGGAACTTCGCTGATATTTGTTAACAATACCGGTTGAATAACTAGGGTTCCGGGGGCGATATTTTCCCGGAGAGTTTCCAGGTATTGGGGGGTGGTTTCAAAGAGTTCCGCAACTTCGGGATATTGGCGGGCGATATCCTCGGCGATTTGGCTATTTCCGGCTTGTAATTCGTTGATTTTTTGGGATAGTTCCGGTGTCCAGTTGTCGTCAACTTCGGCGTAAAGTAATTTTAGGCGTTCATGGTTTTCATTCCATTGGTCAATCAGTTTCTGGGCGGGTGGATTAATAACTTGGGCATCGATAAGGTGGCTATAGTCGGCGAGGTCGAAGGTGGTGGCGAGGTGATGCCATTTAAAGGCTTGGTCGGGTCGGTTTTCGTCGATGAGAAGATCCACCAGAGCCACCGATATCGCTCGGTTATTTTGTAGGAATTGTTGGCGGTTTTCCTGTGCTAACCCTGCTCGTATTTCTAGGGTGATTTTTAGGGCTTTTTCCAAGTTGTCGATCGCTTTCTGGGGTTCACCAATATCACGGTAAACTAAACCGATATTATACAGGGTAGCCGCTTCCCTGGCGCGATCGCTCACTTCCCGCATAATGGGTAATGCTTGCTGGAAGTATGTTAACGCTTCCTGGGGTTGACCTATTTGGCGGTAAACTGCACCGATACCATTCAAAGTATTTGCTTCCCCACGACGATCGCTCACTTCCCGCATAATGGGTAATGCTTGCTGGAAGTATGTTAACGCTTCCTGGGGTTGACCTATTTGGCGGTAAACTGCACCGATACCATTCAAAGTATTTGCTTCCCCACGACGATCGCTCACTTCCCGCGTGATAGATAATGCTTGCTGGAAGTATATTAACCCTTCCTGGGGTAGACCGATATCGCGGTAAACTTCACCGATATTACTGAGGGTAGCGGCTTCCCTGGCGCGATCGCTTATTTCCCGCGTGATAGATAATGCTTGCTGGAAGTATGTTAACCCTTCCCGGGGTTGACCAATATTGCGGTAAACTGCACCGATATTAGTGAGAGTCGCCGCTTCCCCGGCGCGATCGCTCACTTCCCGCCTCATTGGTAATGCTTGCTGGAAGTATGTTAAGGCTTCCTGGAGTTGACCGATAGCGTGGTAAACTGCACCGATATTAGTGAGAGTCGCCGCTTCCCCACGGAGATCGCTAACTTCCCGCCTAATGGGTAATGCTTGCTGGAAGTATATTAAGGCTTCCTGGGGTTGACCGATAGCGCGGTAAACTGCACCGATATTATTGAGGGTAGTGGCTTGCTGTCTGCGATCGCTTATTTCCCGCGTGATAAATAATGCTTGTTGGAAGTATGTTAAGGCTTCCTGGGGTTGACCGATATCGTGGTAAACTCCACCGATACTATTGAGAGTAGTGGCTTCCCTGGGGCGATCGCTAACTTCCCGCGTGATAAATAATGCTTCCTGTAAGTATGTTAACGCTTCCTGGGGTTGACCGATCCGATTATAGTTTAAACCCAGACCAAAATTGGCTACTGCTTCCCCTTCTCGATTTTGGATACTTTGGGCAATAGCTAGGGCTTGTTTAAGTGTTTCTATGGCTTGTAAATGTTGCCCTTGCTGAGTTTGCTGAAATGCCTGTTGTATCAGTTCTTGCAACTGTTCCGCCTGACTCTGGGAGGTTTGGGCATAACTGCGCTGTGTCAGAATTGGCAATATCGCAGGAGTCGCCGCCAGCATCGCCACCCCCAACAGAGAACCAATCATTAATCTTTTCATTGCACTACCTAATCTAAGTTTATTCAGCTTAACTTAAAAGTTGATGTGGGGTGGAACCTTACCTGCCAATTTTAGAGTAATTGTCAACTGTTGGGTTGACCGGATTTCTCACCCCACCCTCAGCAGGGGATATTCACCTTAAAAAGAACTGCCATCACCAATCAGAATTAAAGGAGACCAATAAAAGGGATGTATGCCTTCTTGGGCGAAGGTTAATTTCGCCTGTCGTAAAGCCTCAACTTTGGTCATTCCCTGGTTGACATTCTCATAAAATTGAGTCATAATTAAGAGAGTTTTATTATCCTCGGCATTCCAGAGGCTGGCAATCACCGCATCCGCCCCCGCCCGTTCAAATAAGTAGGCAACCGCTGCAAATTCCCGGCCGTCTGATTCGGCTTCCATGGCAGTTTGACAAGCACTTAAAACCACCAAATTAGTTTGGTTTAATCCCAACAAGGCGGCATCAGCAATATTGAAGTTTTCACCATTAGCAAATAAGATATTATTTGCCTCTAAACCTAGCCCCGGACATCCATTGAGGGCAAAGCAGCCGTGGGTCGCCAAATGGAGGACATTAAACCGGGCAGAATCGTTGTAAAAACGATCGCGGGTCGCTTGTTCCCTCAGCCAATATTCCCCTGATAAAATTTCCGTAACTTGGCGGGCTTCCTGTTCCGCTCCGGGGAGTTCTTGGGCGGTGGGGGTAGGGTTGCCAAAGGCTAAAACATTGGTGGATAATCGGGGGTTGGTGGGGATGTTACGGGTGGCGGAAATGCGGGTGAGGTAGTGGATGGGGTATTTTTCAAGTAGGTATTGGTCCCTTTGATTATCATAGAGGGTTTCAAAGGGAATATAACGGAGTTTTCCAGTGGCAATAATGGCGATTTGTTCGGGAGAATAGGCAGCAATATCCGCCTCTACCGGACGAATGAGATAATCATACAGTAGTTCTTGATTGCGCTCGAAGTCGTCGCGGTTGTGGTTTTGGATTTGGGTGCGATATTCGGTGAGGATGGCATCAAATTCGCTGGGGTTAATGGCAATGGTGCGGACGAGGGTGGCTTGGTCGCGGCTGACTAAAAAAATGCCGATTTTATTCTCGATGTTAGTAATATTAGTTAACAAAACTGGTTGAATAACTAGGGTTCCGGGGGCGATGTTGGCTTTGAGAGTTTCGATGTCTTGGGGGGTGGTTTCAAAGAGTTCGGAAACTTCTGGATATTGGCGGGAGATATCCTCAGCTAGTTGGCTGTTTTCGGTTTGTAATTGGTTGATTTGTTGGGAGAGTTGGGGTGTCCAGTTGTCGTCAATTTGGGCGTAAAGGAATTGTAGGCGTTGATGGTTTTGATTCCACTGGTCAATCATTTTTTGGGCTTGTGGATTACTAACTTTTGCCTCGATAAGGCGGGTATAGTCGGCGAGGTCGAAGGTGGTGGCGAGGTTATACCATTTAAAGGCTTGGTCGGGTTGGTTTTGGTCAATGAGGAGATCGACGAGGCCGACGGGAGTTCCTCGGTTACTTTCTAGGAATGATTCGCGGTTTTCCTGTTGCAAACCTGCACGGATTTCTAGGGTAATTTGTACGGATTTTTCCAAGTTTTCGATGGCGGTCTGAGGTTGACCGATTTCGCGGTAAACTGCACCGATATTAGTGAGGGTAGCTGCTTCCCCACTGCGATCGCTCACTTCCCGCGTGATAGATAATGCTTGCAGGTAGTATGTTAAGGCTTCCTGGGGTTGACCGATATCGCTGTAAACTCCACCGATATTATTGAGAGTAGCTGCTTCCCCACGGCGATCGCTGACTTCCCGCCTAATGGGTAATGCTTGCTGGTAGTATGTTAAGGCTTCCTGGGGTTGACCGATAGCGCTGTAAACTCCACCGATATTATGGAGGGTAGTGGCTTCCCCACGGCGATCGCTGACTTCCTGCCTAATGGGTAATGCTTGCTGCAAGTATTTTAAGGCTTGCTGGGGTTGACCTATTTCGCGGTAAACTGCACCGATACTATTGAGGGTATTGGCTTCCCCGGCGCGATCGCTGACTTCCTGCCTAATGGGTAATGCTTGCTGCAAGTATTTTAAGGCTTGCTGGGGTTGACCTATTTCGCGGTAAACTGCACCAATACTATTGAGGGTATTGGCTTCCCCGGCGCGATCGCTGACTTCCTGCCTAATGGGTAATGCTTGCTGCAAGTATTTTAAGGCTTGCTGGGGTTGACCTATTTCGCGGTAAACTGCACCAATACTATTGAGGGTATTGGCTTCCCCACGACGATCGCTGACTTCCCGGCTAATGGGTAATGCTTGCTGGTAGTATGTTAAGGCTTCCTGGGGTTGACCGATAGCGCTGTAAACTGCACCGATATTATGGAGGGTAGTGGCTTCACCACTGCGATCGCTGACTTCCCGCCTAATGGGTAATGCTTGCTGTAAGTATGTTAAGGCTTGCTGAGGTTGACCTATTTCGCCGTAAACTCCACCGATATTAGTGAGAGTAGTGGCTTCACCACTGCGATCGCGCATTTCCCGCCTAATGGGTAATGCTTGCTGGTAGTATGTTAAGGCTTCCTGGGGTTGACCGATAGCGCTGTAAACTGCACCGATATTATGGAGGGTAGTGGCTTCACCACTGCGATCGCGCATTTCCCGCCTAATGGGTAATGCTTGCTGGTAGTATGTTAAGGCTTCCTGGGGTTGACCGATAGCGCTGTAAACTGCACCGATATTATGGAGGGTAGTGGCTTCACCACTGCGATCGCGCATTTCCCGCCTAATGGGTAATGCTTGCTGGAAGTATGTTAACGCTTCCTGAGGTTGACCGATATCGCCGTAAACTGCACCGATACTATTGAGGGTATTGGCTTCACCACTGCGATCGCTAACTTCCCGCGTGATAGATAATGCTTGCTGTAAGTATGTTAACGCTTCCTGGGGTTGACCGATATCGCCGTAAACTGCACCGATACTATTGAGGGTATTGGCTTCACCACTGCGATCGCTCACTTCCTGCGTGATAGATAATGCTTGCAGGTAGTATGTTAAGGCTTCCTGGGGTTTACCGATATGGCTGTAAACTAAACCGATACTATTGAGGGTATTGGCTTCCCCGGCGCGATCGCTAACTTCCCGCCTAATGGGTAATGCTTGCAGGTAGTATGTTAAGGCTTCCTGGGGTTGACCAATTTTGCTGTAAACTGCACCGATATTACTGAGAGTAGTGGCTTCACCGCTGCGATCGCTGACTTCCCGCCTAATGGGTAATGCTTGCAGGTAGTATGTTAAGGCTTCCTGGGGTTGACCTATATCGCTGTAAACTGCACCGATATTATTGAGGGTTGCTGCTTCACCACCGCGATCCCTCACTTCCCGCGTGATAGATAATGCTTGCAGGTAGTATGTTAAGGCTTCCTGGGGTTGACCTATATCGCTGTAAACTAAACCCATATTATTGAGAGTAGCTGCTTCCCCACGGCGATCTCTGACTTCCCGGCTAATGGGTAATGCTTGCTGGTAGTATGTTAAGGCTTCCCGGGGTTGACCGATCCGATTATAGTTTAAACCTAGACCAAAATTGGCTACTGCTTCCCCTTCTCGATTTTGGATACTTTGGGCAATAGCTAGGGCTTGTTTAAGTGTTTCTATGGCTTGTAAAGGTTGCCCTTGCTGAGTTTGCTGAAATGCCTGTTGCATCAGTTCTTGCAACTGTTCCGCCTGAGAACTGGAGGTTTGGGCATAACTGCGCTGTGCCAGAATTGGCAATATCGCGGGAGTCGCCACTAGCATTGTTACTCCCAATAGAGAACCAATGATTAATCTTTTCATAGCACCACCTAATATTAATTGGAAATGGATGTTGGGTTGCACTGCGTTACACCCAACCTACCTACGGAAAGCTAATTCCCGCAACGCATTCTTGTACTTATCAGCGATCGCCTGATAAGCAGCGATCGCCTGACCCGATTCCGCCTGATGAGTTTCCGAAGCATCATCTTTAAGTTCGGCTACCATTTTCTTGAATTCGTCAAACACTTTATTCAAATCTTCTAGCTTTTCTTCAACTTTATTCAACTGTGAAGATGCAACCAACTCCTGGCTTTCCCACCAGGAATCATCACGGACTTGCACCAGGTTTTGGGAAGTTCCCGGTTGACGGTTTGACAATTTTTCTGGCGGGGAAACGGAAACCAGCTTGACCAGGGGTTGATTATCTTTGGTAATAAAAACCTCTTGTCCGCTTAGGGCTTTTTCCACCAATTCCGATAAATTTAGGTGGGCATCGGATAAATCAATGTGATACATATTTGCGCCTCCTATTGATGCAATTAATAAAGCAGCGATCGCCATCAAGTTCAGTTCAAATTATCATCCCAGTTCCCCTAACTATTCGGAAGGGGATAGCAATTTCGCCGTGATAATTAACTCGGCATTCTGGGGGTCAAATTCTATGGCAGTCACCATATAACGACTATAAATTATGTGCCTCATACTCCTGGGAATGCCCGGTTGATCATCTACTGCGATAACGGCTTCTGGTGCGATCGCCAAAAGGCCTTTATCCGCATCTTCCCAAACTAATCCATCCACCCGCACCCGGAAGCGTCGGGGGTTTCCCAGAATGTGATCATCGTTGCCGCCAGCCGTCACTATCGGACTGTCGGAAGTCGGCCACCAAATATCCTCCCCAAATTGTACGCGGGCAACATTGGCGATCGCTTCTTGACGGCGACTCTCACCTCGTGTTACAATGAGATAATCGGCATTAATTTCAACCAGTTAACCGGAGCGTTGACCGCCATCAACCAGAATCACCGTCGCGGAGAATGGCAAGGAAAACGGAATCGGTCGATTTTGTGCTTGGTTTTGGGCTACAATTACCGGGAGGGCGATCGCTGGTTGAATGTCACCGGTGGCGATCGTCAGACCAGCTAGGGATAGGCAAATCATCAGTTGAGGAGTTCTCATCGTAGGTGTCCGTTCAAATCTAATCTCATATTAATATCTTCAAGCTGACTCCGCTATTTTTCGGAAACTTCCCGACCCTCAGCGGCAGATATCCACCTTAAAAAGAACTGCCATCACCAATCAGAATTAAAGGAGACCAATAAAAGGGATGTATGCCTTCTTGGGCGAAGGTTAATTTCGCCTGTCGTAAAGCCTCAACTTTGGTCATTCCCTGGTTGACATTCTCATAAAATTGAGTCATAATTAAGAGAGTTTTATTATCCTCGGCATTCCAGAGGCTGGCAATCACCGCATCCGCCCCCGCCCGTTCAAATAAGTAGGCAACCGCTGCAAATTCGCGGCCGTCTGATTCGGCTTCCATGGCGGTTTGACAAGCACTTAAAACCACCAAATTAGTTTGGTTTAATCCCAACAATGCCGCCTGGGCAATATTGAAGTTTTCACCATTAGCAAATAAGATATTATTTGCCTCTAAACCTAGCCCCGGACATCCATTGAGGGCAAAGCAGCCGTGGGTCGCCAAATGGAGGACATTAAACCGGGCAGAATCGTTATAAAAACGATCGCGGGTCGCTTGTTCCCTCAGCCAATATTCCCCTGATAAAATTTCCGTAACTTGGCGGGCTTCCTGTTCGGCTCCGGGGAGTTCTTGGGCGGTGGGGGTGGGGTTGCCAAAGGCTAAAACATTGGTGGATAATCGGGGATTGTTGGGGATGTTACGGGTGGCGGAAATGCGGGTGAGGTAGTGGATGGGGTATTTTTCAAGTAGGTATTGGTCCCTTTGATTATCATAGAGGGTTTCAAAGGGGATATAACGGAGTTTTCCGGTGGCAATAATGGCGATTTGTTCGGGAGAATAGGCAGCAATATCCGCCTCTACCGGACGAATGAGATAATCATACAGTAGTTCTTGATTGCGCTCGAAGTCCTCGCGGTTTTGGTTTTGGATTTGGGTACGATATTCGGTGAGGATGGCATCAAATTCGGTGGGGTTAATGGGAATGGTGCGGACGAGGGTGGCTTGGTCGCGGCTGACTAAAAAAATGCCGATTTTATTCTCGACGTTACGAATATTAGTTAACAAAACTGGTTGAATAACCAGGGTTCCGGGGGCGATGTTGGCTTTGAGAGTTTCGATGTCTTGGGGGGTGGTTTCAAAGAGTTCGGAAACTTCTGGATATTTGCGGGAGATATCCTCAGCTAGTTGGCTGTTTTCGGTTTGTAATTGGTTGATTTGTTGGGAGAGTTGGGGTGTCCAGTCTTGGTCAACTTGGGAGTAAAGGAATTGTAGGCGTTGATGGTTTTGATTCCATTGGTCAATCAGTTTTTGGGCTTGTGGATTACTAACTTTTGCCTCGATAAGGCGGGTATAGTCGGCGAGGTCGAAGGTGGTGGCGAGGTTATACCATTTAAAGGCTTGGTCGGGTTGGTTTTGGTCAATGAGAAGATCCACAAGGGCGACGGGAGTTCCTCGGTTACTTTCTAGGAATGATTCGCGGTTTTCCTGTTGCAAACCTGCACGGATTTCTAGGGTAAATTGTACGGATTTTTCCCAATTTTCTATGGCGGTCTGGGGTTGACCGATATCGCGGTAAACTGCGCCGATATTACTGAGAGTCGCCGCTTCCCCACGGAGATCGCTGACTTCCCGCAATATGGGTAATGCTTGCTGGTAGTATGTTAAGGCTTCCTGATGTTGACCGATAGCGCTGTAAACTGCACCGATATTAGTGAGAGTAGCTGCTTCCCCACGGCGATCGCTCACTTCCCGGCTAATGGGTAATGCTTGCAGGTAGTATGTTAAGGCTTCCTGGGGTTGACCGATAGCGTCGTAAACTGCACCGATATTATTGAGAGTAGTAGCTTCCCCGGCGCGATCGCTAACTTCCCGCCTAATGGGTAATGCTTGCTGCAAGTATTTTAAGGCTTGCTGGGGTTGACCGATAGCGCTGTAAACTGCACCGATACTATTGAGGGTAGTAGCTTCCCCACGGCGATCGCTCACTTCCCGCCTAATGGGTAATGCTTGCTGGTAGTATGTTAAGGCTTCCTGGGGTTGACCTATTTGGCGGTAAACTGCACCGATATTATGGAGGGTAGTGGCTTCACCGCTGCGATCGCTGACTTCCCGCAATATGGGTAATGCTTGCAGGTAGTATGTTAAGGCTTCCTGGGGTTGACCGATAGCGCTGTAAAATCCACCGATATTATTGAGAGTAGTGGCTTCTCCCCTATGCTCGCTTATTTCCCGGAAAATTGGCAATGCTTGCTGGTAGTATTCTAATGCTTCCTGGGGTTGACCGATATCGCGGTAAACTACACCGATATTAGTGAGAGTAGCCGCTTCTCCACGGCGATCGCTAACTTCCCGCGTGATAGATAATGCTTGCAGGTAGTATGTTAAGGCTTCCTGAGGTTGACCTATTTGGCGGTAAACTGCACCGATATTATTGAGAGTAGCCGCTTCTCCACGGCGATCGCTAACTTCCCGCGTGATAGATAATGCTTGCTGTAAGTATGTTAAGGCTTCCTGGGGTTGACCGATATCGCCGTAAACTGCACCGATACCATTGAGGGTATTGGCTTCCCCGGCGCGATCGCTAACTTCCCGCGTAATAGATAATGCTTGCTGTAAGTATATTAACGCTTCCTGGGGTTGACTTATTTGGCGGTAAACTGCACCGATATTATGGAGAGTATTTGCTTCCCCAACGCGATCGCGCACTTCCCGCCTAATGGGTAATGCTTGCTGGTAGTATGTTAAGGCTTCCTGGGGTTGACCGATATCGCTGTAAATTCCACCGATACTATTGAGAGTAGCCGCTTCCCAACTGCGATCATTAACTTCTTGAAAAAGTCTCACAGCTTGATGATAGAAGTTTAAGGCTGCCTGGGGTTGACCGCTCCGATCATAGTTTAAACCCAGAAGAAGATTTGCGAATGCTTCCCCTTCCCGATGTTGAAGGCTTTGGGCAATAGCTAGGGCTTGTTTAAGTGTTTCTATTGCTTCCACATTTTGCCCTAGATTCATCTGTTGCGATCCCAGATCAATCAGTTTTCGAAACTGTTCCGCCTGAGAACTGGAGGTTTGGGCATAACTGCGCTCTGTCAGAATTGGGAATATGGCGGGAGTCGCCACTAGCATTGTTACTCCCAATAGAGAACCAATCATTAATTTTTTCATTGCACCACCTACTATTAATGGGAAATCGATGTTGGGTTTCGCGGCGTTACACCCCACCGACGAGAAGTTAGTTGGGTTTCACTGCGTTACACCCAACCTACGGGAAGCGGCTACGGGAAGCGGCGTTACACCCCACCGACGGGAAGCTAAATTTTTTCCGAACATCTTCAACGGCAGTTACTTTACCATTTTCGCTGTCAGCCATTCCCGCTTCCACCACCTGCCTGACATAAATCGAATACATCAGGTCATCCCAAGTCGAATTATCCGGAAGTTCATCAATCAGGCGTTTTGCTTCTTCCTTAATATTGGTCTTTTCCATAATTCATTCCTCAATGAGGTTCAGTTCAAATTATCATCCCAGTTCCCCTAACTATTCGGAAGGGGATAGCAATTTCGCCGTGATAATTAACTCGGAATTCTGGGGGTCAAATTCTATGGCAGTCACCACATAACGACTATGAATTATGTTCCTCATTCCCCTGGGAACACCGGGTTCATCATCTACTGCGATAACGGCTTCTGGTGCGATCGCCAAAATGCCTTTATCCGCATCTTCCCAAACTAATCCATCCACCCGCACCCGGAAGCGTCGGGGGTTTCCGCCTGTGTTCTCATGGTCGCCGCGAATCACGATCCGACCGTCGGAAGTCGGCCACCAAATATCCCCGCTAAATTGCACGCGGGAAACATTGGCGATCGCTTCTTGACCGCGACTCTCACCTCGTGTTACAACGAGATATTGAGAGTTCATTTCAACCAGTTGACCGGAGCGTTGACCGCCATTAACCAGAGTCACCGCCGCCCGGGTCGGCAAGGAAACCGGAATCGGTTTATTTTGTGCTTGGTTTTGGGCTACAATTACCGGGAGGGCGATCGCTGGTTGAATGTCACCGGTGGCGATCGTCAGACCAGCTAGGGATAGGCAAATCATCAGTTGAGGAGTTCTCATGGCAGGAGTGAGAGACGATATGATTTAATACTAACATCTTCAAGCTGACTCGACCCTTTTTCGGAAACTTCCCCCTTGACATTGGCTAAGTAGTCATTCCCCTACCCCCCATGGTTCTGGGTTCAATTGGCGATAAACGGAGGTTTAATGTTTAGTAAATTAGCCAGTTTATTAACTATATTAGGAGTCGGCTTGTATTTTACCGGCTGGATTTACCGCTGGGCATATTTCGCCTTTTTTCAACTAGAAGTGACCACGTTAGATTTGCCGATAGAATCGTTTTTTATTGCCCCGATTCAGGTCTTTTTTGGGCATTTGTCGGGGGGCGATTGGTCTACTTTCTGGCGCACTTTTCGGGTGGCGATCGCTACCTTTCTGCTAATTTTTCTGAGTCTCAAATTCATGGAATGGAGTAGCGGCAAATTCGCGAATTTCATGAACACCAGCCGTGATTATCTGTTAAAAAGAAGCCTCAAACAGCACCACTCTCGCGCGACTCGCACTTTGAATGCTTTGCCGGATTTCCAACCCATTAACTATGATAAAAACTTTGTCAATGAATTGGTGATTGCGGGTTGGTGTTTGGCGGGTCTATTTTATCTAGGTCAAACCCAGGGAAACCTAGACGCGATTCGAGATGCCCATAACCATACATCAATGTTGCCTGTGGTAACTATAATTACCCCAGAAAATCGGCTTCCCCTAGGTCGCAAAATCTACGACTTGACTGATGACCCAGTAGTGGGAAATTTTCGATTTATCGGGGATTTAGAACTTTATCAGATGTTACTACAGCGAGATTATAACGACAAAACCCAGGCGGATAACTCCAGCATCTGGCGACTGTTAATTGACCGAGACAGTCAATATTATATTTTCCCATCATTACCAGAAAATGCCCCCCCTAATGTGCGCCCTCCCCTGGTGATTATTCAGCAAAGCACAGCGGGAGAATATGTGATTATTCTGAGTCCAGAACCGGGTCCCAAATAACTTTAATGATGGGCGGTTATAGCCTTTTTCCTTGACCTGGGTTTGGTTAACGGGATTTCCATGGGTTGTATGGGGAAACTGACACCTATTAGGATAGCATAATATCAGTGAGTTACACAAGGTAGACTAATGGCAAAAAACTATGGTTTCGCTATCCATACCAGTAGCCCCGAATTGGGTTTAGCTATGGGGAAGTTTGGGGAACCTGTGCGCTGCCAAACTTGGCATTTGGGGAGGGATTTATCAACCCAACTCCATCAACATATATCGGAATTTATGCCCCCTCAAACTTGGGCGGATTTACAACTAATAGCGGTGGCGCGGGGTCCGGGAAGTTTTACGGGGACTCGCTTGGGAGTGGTGACGGCGAGAACCCTCGCACAACAGTTAGATATTCCCCTGTTTGCCATTTCTACTTTGGCGGCGGCTGCCTATAATTTAGCGGGGGATTATTCGGGGAATATTGCCCTAGAAATGCCGGCACAACGGGGAGAATTATTTGTGGCTATTTATCAGGTTTCTGCCCAGGGTTTGGTGACCAAATTGCCTGATAGTGTCATGTCTGCCTCACAGTGGGAAATGCGGTTATCTCAAGAAGAAAAACCATTAGAAAAAATCTCGCTGACGGGTGGACTCGGACAGACAAGTTGTGCTATATTGGGATTGGCTACTCTGTTATGGCAACAGGGAAATTGCCCCCACTGGTCGGATGCTTTACCATTTTATGGACAGCATCCGGTTCAGAATTTTAAAGGGGATTAATCCGACCATTTGCGGTTAAGTGGAGATGGTGGAAAGGGTGACAAATAGGGTGGCTAAAATTAAACTGATTCCCAGGGCGATCGCACTAGGCAAGTCTGTCAAAAACTCCCACGGTTTATGGGTTTTTTCGGGGATGCCATAACCTCGCAATTGCATGGCTTTATAGACCTGTTCCGACTGTTGATAACTACGAATTAATAAACTCCCGGCTAAGGCTGCGTAAATCTGCAAATTGCGACGACTGAATTGGTGGGGTTGAAATCCTCTTAATATGGTGGCGCGTTTCATCATTTGCAACTGATGGCTGAGTTCAAATATATATCGGTAGGATATTAATAACATATCGGCTAAAATGGGGGATAAACCAAGCGATCGCATGGCTTTAATTAGGGTGATAAATGAACAGGTCCCTAGCAAGACAACTCCGGTGGTGAAAATGGCTAAAAATCTACTAGCAATTAGCAAGACGGCTAGACTTCCCTCCTGGCGAATAATCAGGGGACCCCAAGACCATAAGACGGTCTGACCGGAAATAAATGGCAATAAGCCAACTACCCCCAAGATAAACAGTCCGGGATATTGTAGGCGATCGCCTAAAAAGGATAGCGGCAGTTTGGATATGGTGTATAATGTTAATGTGACTAGCAACATGGGGGGGACTAGCCAGAGTTGTTTAACATTAGCAAAAGCAAACATTAAGATTCCCAATCCAATTAGTTTTGATTGGGGGTTCCATCTATGAATAAATGAATCGAGATTAGCATACTCATCTATCCTAAATTTCATGGTTAATCTCTCCGGTTTAGGAAGGGTGAGTTAAGGGGGATTATTCAGACTCCCCCATCAATACAGTCTCTTCAGAAATCATCTGATCACATCTCAAAGTCCCTCTCCTCTCTGGGATCCAGATTTAGGGTGAGGGAAATGTATTAAGCGACTGGGGGATTTAGGGTGAGGGAAATGTATTAAGCGACTGGGGGATTTAGGGTGAGGGAAATGTATTAAGCGACTGGTAAACAAGTTGTAATAGGGGTTATTGGGTTAATAATTCTGGCTTGACTCGATTCAGAAAATTAACCACCATGGCGGTAAATACTCCCTCAATAAACATTAGAGGAATATGGGCGATAATTAGGGCGATAATGGCAGCTTTTTCGGCTTCACTTTCCAGGCTATAGGGAAGATTGGTAATCAGGATGGTCAAAAATAAGATGGTGGAGAAACCTACACTAGACGCACCTGCTAAAAACCCGAATAAATTTAGGCTGATGGTAGGTTTCAGGCGCTGACTAAATCGATGTCTACTTTGAAAAATTACGGCGGCTATTATAGCTGGAATCCCCATAATTATCGCATTAATTCCCAGGGTGGTTAATCCCCCATGTCCGAAGATAATCGCCTGGAATATTAAGCCGATTAAAATAGCCGGAAAAGCATAATCTCCTAAAATCGCTCCCAGTAGACCATTTAAGACTAGATGAACACTGGCGGGAGGGATGGGGATATGTATGGAGGAAGCGACGAAAAAGGCGGCGGTTAAAAGGGAGGCTTTGGGAATGTTGGCGGTGGGGTTGGCTTGTCGGTTGATTTGACGCAGAGAATACCAGGTTAATAAACCGGTGATTCCATAACCAGCCAGACAAATTTGCGCGGGAATAATACCCTCGGAAATGTGCATAAGTTAATGATATTTGTGAGGTTTGATGCTGGGTTAGTTTTGGGATTCTTGAGAGGTTATATGGGGGCTGTTGTCTCCCGTCTCATCAGAGGGTTTGAATCGGGTAAAAAATAGGGCGGTGCCGATAAATCCCCAAATTACGGCGGCGGCGGCTACCCATTTCTGTACAGGGTTTGATGCGGAATTGGAGGCGATCGCATTTTCGGCGCTGTCGGATACCTCTTCCCCTGGGGGACTCACGGGAATCGCAATTAACGCCCCATGTCCGGCTTGACGGACGGTGGCTTCCCACAAACCACTATTATCGTGGTCGGGAATGAAGACAAAGTGACCCTTTTCGTCCGTGTTTCCGGTCAGCCAAGGGGTGGTTGGGTCTTGGGGGGTGTAAATTCTCACCTCGGCGTTAACCATGGGTGTCCCTGAGTCATAGGTGGCGTTAATTTTGATGGCTGAGGTAGTTTGAGATTGGACTGTTACTCCATGGGCGATCGCTGATTCCGGTATGGCGATCGTCCAAAATAGTAGGGATATACAAAGTTTCCAGTTCATTAAATCCTCCTGATTATTCAACAATAAGTAATTGATAATTTGCCCTAATTCCGTGGGAGTTTATCAATCTCTTTGCATCTGCTTTTCGGCGCAGTGACCCTCACCCACATGGGCTAAATTCGGTAAAATTTCCATGATTCTTTGATAGTCCTCCTCCGCTAGTTGTTCTCTGAGTGTATCTAAATTGGCATCTACACCCTCTGAAGTGGCGATCGCTGCTAGGGGTTCAAAGCCTAATGCACCAGTGTTAATCTCGTCCTCCGCTTGGGCTTCTCCGTCTCCAAATAAGTGATCAAAATGAAACGTTGCTTCTAGGTTGGCGCGACTCCCTGGCTGCAAAATACCTTTACGTTCTTCTCCTACATAATCACCACAACTAAACGCCATTTCTTGATTAAATCTCAGGTTAAATGGTACAGTTAGACCATCTTTTGAGGCTGTCCCCACTAGCATCAATGAATAACCGGCAGCCATACCATCTACCGCCGGAACCATTTGCCACGAAATCGCATTATAGCGCCCTGGTGGTGCGGGTACTTCATTAACTAAAATCGTTTCTGCGCTCTCATCTTTTGCTGCTAAATCTACGGTTTTAAATTCTACTAAACTAATGATTTGTTGGGCTTTAATTTCTACTCCCGCATCAGGATTATAGGGGATTAAAGTTTGATATGCTTGGGCATTCGCCAAGGTTACATAAACATGATTAAATGCTAGTTCCCAACCATCTTTACTCACGAAACCTTCCCGGATAAAATCTTCTCCATTGGCGCGAAATTCCATAGTCCCAATTTCCGCAGACCCTGGCTGTATAGCAGTGGTTTCCGAGGGAGGGGTTTCTGATGTTTGACTCTGTAGGTTATCGGTGTCAGCACAAGCACATAATGCGATCGTACTCAACAATAATATATTGCCTAATCTGCCTAACTGTTTGTTCATATTACACCAATGGTCGGGTTTGCCACCAACATTATACCTAAAACCACTCAGATTTTCCATAACCATAAATTGTCTGATTTGACAATGCCCATGGGGGGCATATTTATCAATTATGTGATTATTAATTATTGCTGCCACTATAGAATTATCTGCCTAGGGGGCAAATAAGTTCCTGGGTGGGTTCAGGTTATCTTGAAAGATGTTTAAGGGTCAATAATTGTCGATTAACGCACCTATATTTATTTCCGGCATTTAGGAAAGTTTTACAGGTTCCCTAAATGGGACTGCTTAACCACTCAGACCTTGATTAATTTTTTCCATTTACCCCTTGACAAATTTCGTTTTTCATGGTATAAATTAAGCTGAATATCCCTAATGCCATCTCAACCTACTAGCAGCAAATGTTAACTCGTGCCATAATGTCCTATAATCGTTATGGTAATGATGGGGGTTGGGGAAGTTATCAAACCCAGTCCCTTTCACGGCGGAAGGATGTCAAGCGGGATTCACAGACTAATAGAAAATTATGAGAGACCTTGACCAGGACAAAACCATTGAGCTACTTAACTCCATCATGGAATTTGAGTTAGCTGGGGTGGTTCGATACACTCACTATTCCTTAATGGTGACCGGACCCAATCGTTTACCCATTGTGCAGTTTTTTCAAGCTCAAGCTACTGAGTCCCTCACCCATGCTCAACAAGCCGGGGAAATTCTCACAGGATTAGAAGGACATCCCAGCCAAAGAATTGCTCCCATTGAGGAAACTTATCAGCATTCGGTACAGGATTTATTGGCGGAAAGTCTCAACCATGAGAAAAAAGCTCTATCCCTGTATAAAGAACTACTGGAAACCGTAGAAAATGCCAGTATTTACCTAGAAGAGTATGCTCGCACTATGATTGGTCAGGAAGAACTACACAGCATCGAAATTCGCAAGATGTTGCGCGATTATAGCTGAGGTTATGTCGGCCCGGTGAAACTATAGCAATTAATAGCCTAGGTGGTCTAGTTCCTCTCAACCACCTAGGCTGAACTATTATCAAGACTCTGGGTTTGATGTTATGATTAATTTGATCTAGACCCCAAAGATGGCCATAACCCTACTATCCCATTTGAGATAAACACCCACGATGAAACTCCAGGATATCGTCAATACAGATAAACGTTACGATGTGAAAGATATCACCGAAGATGAAGAACTCACCCGTCAGATTCAAAATATTTTGGTGAGTTTTAATTTACTTGATCCCCCTGTCGATGGCATTTATGGCCCCAAGTCCAATGCGGCTATGCACCGTTTTCAAACGTTGTTAGAATGTCGGGAAAGCGGTTTTTTGGGAACTATCACAGCCCAAAAATTACTGACCACGAAACCAGAGGATATTCGCACAGATATACCCATCCTGAAAATCACTAGGGATACAATTCTGAAGCTGAGACCCGTTGATTCTGCCCAATTAAATGAATCGGAAAAACAAGGTGCGAAAGCCGGGCAAGAATTTCAGTTATTAGCCTTTGAACCCCACAGAAATCACGTCAGAGTTGCTCTCAGAAGTGAAACTTTTAAACAGCAATCAGTCTGGTATGTTTTTGAGAAACACGCGGAAATATATCAGGAAAAAAAGTTAGTTTATCCTAAGTCATTACCCACGGAAGTTAGACTGCGGAACTTTCCCTATTTTTCTCAACTCGATAACTGGTTTAATCCTACGGGATCATGTAATGTTACCTCGATCGCTATGTGTCTCAGCTATTATCAGGCTCGTCGTCGGGTTAGTTATGGTCAATTTGAAGATGAGTTATATGAATATGCTCTCAATAAGGGCTATAGCCGCCACAGTCCCCAAGATTTAGCCAAAATTGTCCGAGAGTATGGCTGTAAGGACTACTTCACCACTAACGCGACTATTGATGATGTGAAAGAATGGTTGGCGGAAGGAAAACCCACGGTAATTCATGGTTATTTTACATCCTTTGGTCACATCATGCCAGTAGTAGGTTATAATAGCTCTGGGTTCATAGTTCACGACCCCTATGGCGAATGGTTCTCTAGTGGATATCGTACTGATTTAAGTGGCGCATATCTCACCTATTCTTACTCTTTAATCCGGCGGCTGTGCCTCCCAGATGGCAATTTTTGGGTTCACTTTATTGCCCCATAATTTTAGGGATACAGCTTGTTCACCAGTCGCTTAATACATTGCCCTCACCCTAAATCCCTCTCCCAGAGAGGGAGAGGGACTTTGAGAGGTGATCAGATGATTTCTGAACAGGCTGTAATTTAAGCACAAAATATCACTAGAAATTTCGGTTTTCTGTGCCTCGGTCTTCACGACTACCAAATTTGTCCATCAGAAGGGGGATTATTTCCTGGGGTGACGGGAGTAGACGGGGTGACGGGAGTAGATGTGCCTTCTACTGGGGTGGCTTCCAGAAAATTGTTAAAGTCAATATACACGCCGCTGTCGTCTTCGCTTTCAAATAGGGGACTACTGGCTCCGGCACGAACATTAAAAAGCTGTTGTACAGTAGTCACAGGGTCTGAGCCGGGTTTGAGAGTGAATAAAACGCGATCGCCTGCACAGGGAATGCCATTATCACTAGCCACACATACGACATTTTGGCGATTAACTATGCCGTGGGTAATGTAATTTAACCAACCCAAACTGTAAAAGTTTTGGAAGCGCGCGGAAACTTCCCGACAGCGTTGTTCAGAGGTATAGCCAGAACCACTGAAATAGTCCGAATACCATTTAATCACAGGGACCCTTCCTCTGGGTGTGACTGCATAGGTGGTAGGTAAACCGTCTGGCCCTTGTTCACAGATAAACTGAGTTCGGGAAACTGGGGGAGGGTTGACCATAGCCTGGTTAGAGGAATTATCATTAGTTGATATCGGGTTAGTTGGTATCTGAGGGGGGTCTGTGTTTTGGACTCCTAGGGGAACGAGTCCGGGGGGTAACAAAACTCGATCAATCACTACAATTACACTATCATTAGGACCGGGAATTGGTAACTGATCAGCGTTAGCCTCGTTAAGCATTAGTTTTTGGTCTCTGGGGTTGCCACTAATGCGAATAGTGTTCCCTTGCAGAGTCATGATTTCCCCGGATTCTACCTGCTGCTGGGTGATGCGACCAGCTACAACGTGATAGTTTAAAATCTCTCGCAGGATTTCCCGATTTTCTGGCATTAAAAGGCGATCGCCAATTTCAGGCGGCAGACTGGCAAAAGCTGCGTCTGTTGGTGCTAAAATCGTGTAAGTTTGCCCCTTGAGTTTTTGGCTAAAACCACTTTCCTGTAAGGCTTTTCCCAGTGTCCTCAAGCGGTCCTGTTTACCTATAACCTCTGCTAACCCTAAATCGTCTTCTGACTCGTAGTAGGAAGACATGGGGTTAAAAAAGCTATAGTAGGGGTAATACTGAGCTAGACTGGGTGCGACACTATGCAGAGCGAGAATGCCTAACGCTGCTGTGCCTACAGACCAATATTTAAGATTGGTAATATTCATAGTTTTTCTCCCAATATTGCTGAAATAGAAAGGAAAGAACGAGGCTATCACTACTGACGACCTCACCAGGGGGATATCATTTAATCTAGCAGTGATTATCTATTTCCTAATGGCTGTACTACCCCTGACCCATGATCGCCGCCCCTCTGTTCCATTGTGGCACATTCCCATCACTCCCATTCTACCCAACTAAATCACTAAATAGGTAATCCCACTCATATTGACCCTGAATCAGTGGGGGATGTAGCAGTTTACCAGTGGCGATCGCTTCTCCGCACTTGACAAAACTGCCACAATGTGCATGATTTATCCATAATGTCGAATTGCTGAGTTTTGTTGATTTTTGTCTGGGGTCAGCATCAAACTTCTAAAAAGACAGTATACAATGGTAAGTGTACAGTCAATAGCCGATTCAGAGTGAGAGGATAACAAAAATGCCGACAATTAATTTGGCATGGGAAGAGTTAATGATCCAGGCAGATGGGCGTTATCTAAGCGACGCAGAACTAAAACCTTTTCATCAATATATTCAAACCCTCCCGGCGCGGACAAAAACCTATGAAATTATGCGGGCGAAATCACCGGAACTTATCAAGATTGCCTTGAAAAAGTTTATGCTAATTCACCCGGAAGTAATGCAGCAACACTCCAAGCGCTGTATTTACGATATGAACATGGCGATTTGCTTAATGTCGGTGGCTATGTTACGGGATGACCCCCGCTATTTTCGGGAATCTTTGATGCTGTGGTTAGCTAATATTCTGTCTGCCTATCAGAGGAACGTCGCCTGTCTCAAAGCCTATCACTGCTTGGAAGAAACCATGCAGGAGAAACTTCCCAGCACTTGCAATCAACTACTGAAACCTTACATGGATATCATTATGGAAGTCTTGGACATTCCACCCAAGTTGATGGCAACAGTACAACGGGGCGCGGCGAGTGCTAAAAGTTAATTAGTGTTTTTTTGATGTGATTTTTGGATGCTATTCAAGCATAATAGGAGCGGAAACTATGCCCTTACATGAAACCATCACTACTACCCATGATGCGTCCGTTGAAGAACGCACATTTGTTCTCAGTAAAATCTATCAGCAAGTCTTAGAACGTCAGCCCTACGAATCGGAACGCAAGCAATTATGGGATTTAGAAAGAGACTTCAAAAAAGGTAAACTAGGAATCCGCCACTTCCTGAAAAGTTTAGTAGTGCGACCTGTTTATTTAGAACATTTCTACGAAAATAGTTCTAACCTGAAGTTTATCGAAAATGCCTGTAAGCATTTTTTAGGGCGCACACCCCACGGAGATGAGGAAATCCACCATTGGGATAATATTCTGCTGCGACATGGTGTAGGCGCACTGGTTTCGGATATGGTGGACTCAGAGGAATATCGTAAATGCTTCGGCTATTTTACTGTTCCCTACTGGCGTGAACAGGCTTTGTATCAGTCGGCGACTGAATACTTAGAAAATGAGCGCCTCGGACATGAACACCCCGGACAGCGCGGCTGGGGTATTCCGAATCACTATCAACAAAAGCTACATATTAACTCTGATAGTGAGAGTGAGGTAGCGAAAACTGAACCAACGCCGCCACAGGAAGACCCGCAACCATCTCCAACGGTGCTGGGAATGATGAACGAAACGGAGGCGGAAAAAATTATGGAGTGTATTCAGACAATTTCTAAAATTCTGTTTGACAACCGCATTCCCGAACAGCGAATATCTCGCAAACGTATGGAAAATGCGATTCGACAACAGGTGTTAGAGTTTATGACTCCAGAAGATGCCGTTTTACTCGGTGAATAGTAGGGTAGTGGGGTGCGTCACCTGACGCACCTAGTGGAACCCCTCCCCTGTTAACTGATTTCGGCATTAGCGGCGCTCAAATTAGCGCCTTCAGGGTTGGTATCGAGGATGGGATTACGCGCTTTAATTAAAGCGATCGCCCGATTAACACTCTCAGGTAAAATTACCACCAGAGCCTCCTTGGGAGCCTGTTCTAGGGCGAGATTAATAGCCTCTGTCTCATTAAGGATAGTCTCATACTTAACCCTAGGATCGGGAACGGGTGAGAGGACTTCTTCAATACCCTGAGTAATCAGAACGGCTGCATCTCCGCGAGGTCGTCCTCGGGTATCATCATCTTCCTTAACAATAATCCGGTCAAACATCTTAGCGGACAATTTACCCAGAGTCACAAAATCTTCATCACGGCGATCGCCTGGACCTCCTACCACCCCAATCCGAGGCCCCGGCCAGTTATTGACAAACCCAGACAAGGCTTCATAACTAGCGGGATTATGGGCATAATCGATCAAAGCATGATAACTGCCCATATTAAAGAGATTCATGCGTCCAGGAGTCTGGTCAGCCGACGCAATGAAAGTAGCCAAGGCGGTGCGAATATGCTCAATTTTCACCCCTTGAGCAAAAGCGGCGGCGCAAGCAGCCAAAGCATTAGCAATCATAAACGGAGCCATACCGCCCATAGTTAGGGGAACATTTACCGCCTGTTCAATCCGCAGAGTCCAATCACCCTTGAGAATTGACAGATAGCCATTTTCATAGACGGCGGCCAATCCTCCGGCTTCGGTATGGCGCAGAATAATCTCATTATCGGGATTCATGGAGAAATAAGCCACTTGAGCCTTCACCCGTTCCGACATGGCAGCCACTAGGGGATCATCAGCATTAAGGATAGCATAACCGCGATCGCTAACCGCCTCAGCGACGACACTTTTGACCTTAGCCATTTGTTCAATGGTATCAATGTCTCCCAAACCCAGGTGATCAGCAGCGACATTGAGGACGACACCAATATCACAGGTATCAAAACCCAGACCCGATCGCAAAATTCCCCCCCGCGCACATTCAAGGACGGCGACTTCTACGGTGGGGTCACAGAGGATCAGGTGAGCGCTTTGGGGTCCCGTATTATCCCCCGGTTCAGCCATATAATCGCCGATATAAGTGCCATCGGTGGTGGTATAACCAACCACTTTACCCGTCTGCTTCATAATGTGGGCTAACAGACGAGTGGTGGTAGTTTTGCCATTAGTCCCAGTCAGGGAAAGAATGGGAATCCGACTAGGGGAAGACCCAGGGAATAGCATATCCATCACCGCCCCGGCCACATTACGCGGTAGGCCTTCACTGGGGGCGACGTGCATTCTAAATCCTGGGGCGGCGTTGACTTCCACAATCACCCCATCCACCTCCCGCAGGGGTTTAGAAATATCTGGGGTAACTACATCAATTCCGGCCACATCTAGGCCAATAATTTTGGCTACGCGAGCAAATAGCCAGATATTTTCTGGGTGGACTTCATCAGTGCGATCGATAGCACTGCCCCCCGTACTGAGGTTAGCCGTAGCGCGCAAAAAGCAAACTTCCCCCTTTGGTAGGACTGAATCGATAGTATATCCGGCTTCCTCAATCATAGAAAGCACAGTTTGATCAACCACAATTCTGGTGAGGACGTTATCATGTCCATCTCCCCGGCGAGGGTCTTTGTTAGTTTCCTCGATTAATTCCTCAATGGTGGATTTACCATTACCAACCACATGGGCGGGGACCCTTTCCGAAACTGCTACCACCCGACCATTGACGACTAAAACCCGATGATCTCGACCTTTGTAGAATCGCTCAATAATCACACTACGGGTTTTTGAGGCTTCACTGGCTGCATCATAGGCTGTCTGAGCCGTTTCCCAACGAGTCACATCTAGGGTAATACCTCTGCCGTGGTTGCCATCTAGGGGTTTAATAGCAATGGGATAGCCCCCCACATCCTCGATCGCATCACTGAGGTCTTCAAAGTAACGAATTACCGTCCCCCGTGGTACAGGAATCCCCGCATCCCGCAGCACTTGTTTAGTGCCTTCCTTATCGCAGGCCAGTTCCACCCCCAAAATACCAGTGCTACTGGTGAGGGTAGCTTGGATACGCTTTTGATTGACACCATAACCAAACTGGATCATAAAGCGGGCGTTTAGTTGCATCCAGGGGATATGGCGAAATTCCGCTTCTTTGATGATCGCTTCCGTACTCGGACCGAGGGCAGCTTGGGCTTTTAATTCCTTGAGATCTTCGAGGTCTTGAGTGAGTTCTTCAGCCGGATAAGTGCTAGTTTCGGCAATACTCTGACACAGACGCACCGCCGCCCGCCCTGCATATCGGCCCGCCTGTTCATTTTCGTATTCATAGACCACTTGAAACACTCCCGCAGTGGAGGTTTCCCGCGTCCGACCAAACCCCACAGGCATTCCGGCTAGTTGTTGCAGTTCCAGCGCCACGTGTTCGATAATATGACCCATTAATGTTCCCCGTTCCACCCGACTGAGAAAGCCACCCCGCACTCCCGGAGAACAACAATGCTCTACTAAACTAGGCAAAACGGAGGTTAAACCTTGATAAAATCCGGGAATATCTGAGGAGTAGCGTTCTGATAATTCTTCTAGGTCAAGACGCATTACGATCAGCTTGTGTCGTCTGATACTCCAGTAGTTAGGACCTCTGAGAGTTTGGATTCTAAGAATTTTCATATCTGTCTCGGTGGGTGATCCAGGAATTATTTTGGTGACAAGTCTCTGTGTTATTCAATGTCAAACTTCAAAGACCTCAAAACTGTTCGCATTGAACAGTTTTGCGACCTGAATATGATACAGCAATCCGAACTATAAGCTGGCTGCTGCTGGGAAGGCGGTGTGGGTTCGCATATTATAACTGTCACCGTGGGAGAGAATATTTACCCGCAGGTTAAATAAGCTCAGTGGGTCAGTAGCCCCCGCCTGGGCTACATTGGTATAGGATAGATCTTTCGCATCTATTATGGTCACGGTTCCTTTACCAATTACCCGCACTCGCCCTTCTCCTTCAAACATGGCACAGGTGTCCTCATCAATGCCAATCCCCATTTTATCTGGATGGGCGGCGATCGCACTAATTAGACGAGAGAAGCGGTTGCGATTCTGAAAATGTTGGTCTACGATCAAATCCGGTAGAATGTCCAGTCCGGTAGCCATATCCACTAGCGATCGATTAGGAGATTCCCCACTACCCCCCCCAGCGATCATGTGATGGCTCATCACCGCTGCCCCGGCACTGGTTCCCGCCAGGGCTATTTTACCCGCCCTAGCTGCTACCCGAATTTTCTCCATTAGCGGCGTATCTGCCAACAAACTGTACAGCCTTAACTGATCTCCTCCCGTCATAAACACCCCTGTACAATCCTCTAAATAATCGTGCCATTGTGGATCTTCACAGTGATGACGTTCCCGAATATCAAATACTTTCAGGGTCTTCGCTCCCATATTCTCAAAAATTTTCTGGTAGCGTTCCCCTTGAATACTCGGTTCTCTGGAGGCTGATGGAATAATTGCCAGTTGGGCATTTTCCCCCCCAGCACGACTGAAAAAGGTTTGCAGAATCTCACGTCCATGAACCTTGTCTTCTGCTCCTCCAATGACTAAAATTGAGGTTTGAGTTTCTTGATTAATCATTTGTTCAAGGGCTTGAGATGTCAACTGCTGCATATTGTTCTCCTCATGATAGGCATGAATTCAACTTAGTGGGCTTCTTTGGCGGACTCCAGATTCTGCACCACCACCCTTTTCCGGGTCTGGTTTTACTTCACTGCCTTCTGACATAAATTTGGCATAAAAGGGGACAGCAAAACTTTGTGTCTTGTGAAGTTGCCCTCCTCGGTTGTAGGTGAGTGACACTAACCATCGCCCTAACCAGAGGATATTTACCCAATTTGACCAAGAATCTGGCTAGTTTCCCAATGGGTTATGGTTCTTTCTCGATTCACCCCATCACCTGCCCGGATTCCCCAATCTCTTGAGTTAGAGATGCTCGAACTTAACATTTGCTTAATAGCCAATTTAACTTAAATCCTGCCAGGGAATCGGGATAAATTTGGGCTTGAAGGTGATCACACCAGATTCTATTTGCTTGGCAGACCCTCGGTTAATCTCCTTTTGCCGGAAATGCACACAGATGCTGCCAGGAAAAATTACCAAATTAGCGCAAATATTAGCATTTTAGTATATTTTGATACGGATTTAAACAATTCTTTAGACCCACCAGACCCACCGGACTTTCCCAGATTTTCGGGATCGAGGGTGTTACACCAAGCCCCGCTGCCCGATTTTATAACAAGGAGCATGATTTAATCTCAAATTAGGTTAATATTTTAGGGCAATATGGTATAAGAAGCGAGAAGGGTTGAGGATAAACCTATTGCCAGATATGTCCAACCCAAGGAAGCCGCCCAAATCCTTGGAGTCCATGAAAGAACACTCCGCAGATGGGACGACAATGGCTCAATCGACACCATCAGAACCCCCGCTGGGCAACGACGATACAACGTTGAGTCATATTCTGATTCCATATCAGGCAGTGACAAACGCAAAGTCGTTATCTATGCCAGAGTTAGTAGCCGCGCCCAGCAGTCCGACCTCAACCGACAGGTGGCCGCACTGTCCAACCTCTACCCCGAAGCAGAAGTCGTCTCAGAAATCCGAGGCGGGCTCAACTTCAAGGGAAAGGGAAAGAAAATGCTGGCCTTACTGGGACAAGTCTTGTCAGGAGATGTCCGCATGGTTGTCGTTGCCCACCCAGACCGATTGGCAATATGGGGATTTGACTTGTTTCGATGGCTCTGTGAGCAAAACAGTTGCTCACTCATGGTTCTCAACCAGACAAGTCTCAGTCCAGAACCAGAAATGGTTGAGGACATCCTCGCCATCCTCCACTGCTTCAGTTCCCGATTATACCGACGGAGTAAATACAAAACTCAGGTCAAAGAAGATCCGGATTTACCCCAGCCCGGAGCTAAATCAAGTCTGGCGTAAATGGCTGGCTGCTTGTCGGTATTGCTACAACCAAGCAATTGCATTATCTAGGAGTGGTAAACGACTAAGCAAGTTAAAGTTACGCAATAAAGTGATGCAGAGTGACTTACCCGAATGGGTCAAAGAAACACCCTGCCACATTCGGCAAAATGCCATCTTTGATGCCTATCAGGCTTTGAGCGCCAGTCCTGATGCCAGGTTTAGAAGTTGTCGTGACAGCTCTCAAGGGATGAAGTTCAATAATACTAATTTCTCTTCAGGGAGTTGGTATCCAAGACTAACGAAAGGATTAACTTTCATGGTTTCCGAAGCTATCCCTAAAACTTGCGGGCAAGGGACTCAGTTGGTGTTTACCAAAGGTCGATGGTTTGCGATTTTCCCTGAACCAGTTGCCGTTACCCCAACTGACGCTACTGGCGTGATTGCATTAGACCCGGGCGTCCGAACTTTTATGACCGGGTTTGATGGCTCTCGGTTTCTGGAATTGGGCTCCGGAGATATAGGACGCATCACTCGGTTATGTCAACATTTGGATGATTTGATGAGCCGAATCGCCAAGGAACCCTGTCGTTCAAGAAGGCGACGGATGAGGCAAGCGGCTCAACGAATGAGAACTAAAATCCGGAATTTAGTGGATGAAGCCCACAAACAAATTGCTCACTACTTGACTCACAACTACAGCCTAATTTTTTTGCCCACCTTCGAGACTTCCGATATGGTTGCCAAGGTGAAGCGTCTAATCAGGTCTAAGACTGCCCGCGCCATGCTGACATGGGCGCATTATCGATTCAAACTAACCCTGAGACATCAAGCCGAGATAACTGGAACCACAGTTGTAGATGTGACGGAAGAATACACCAGCAAAACCTGTACTCACTGTGGTCATGTGCATTCCCAGCTAGGTGGCTCAAAAGTGTTCCGATGTCCTGAGTGTGGGTTCACTCTACCCAGGGACTGGAACGGTGCTTTGGGAATCTTTCTAAAAGCTTTGCGGGATACCGCCTCTGTTACCTTAACGGGTAATAGTGCTATCGTCGCATTGTCAGGCAATAGCCGGATAAATGTCGCGTAAATGTATCAGTTCACGGATCACATCTGTTTTTATCTTTTTGGTTGGTTGCCAGTAAGGCTCAAGTTGTCTAATGGCTGTGGCTAAAAGTATGACGCGCCCATCTTTTTCAGCCATAGTCGGTACCAATTTGCTACAATGCTTCTATCAGCTCCCAGCAAGCGACCGATTGAGAGTAAAAGTCAGGCATTGCCCGAGCCTGCTAACTCTGGGAACGGTTGGCATCAGTCAGTCGTCAGATCTACTGGTTTTGCTGCCTGTCGAGGTATCTCTCAGGAGCAATTCTGGGAAACAAGCACCTACCCTAGCAGGTACGGTGGCTGGAGGGTTAATCATACAGTTACTGGCTTGGTTTGAGGTTCCGTGCGATTTGACATTATTACTCTATTCCCTGAATTTTTCTCTAGCCCTCTACAGTCAGGACTTCTAGCTAAAGCAATAGCTCGCCAGATCGCGGCGGTCTACTGCACTAATCCTAGGGATTTTGCCCTGGACAAGCACCGAAGAGTCGATGATGAACCATACGGCGGCGGGGTGGGAATGGTATTGAAACCTGAGCCGATTTTTGCGGCGGTTGAGTCCCTTCCCTCTCTTCCCCGACGAGAGGTGATTATGTTGACCCCCCAGGGGGAAACTATGCAACAGGGACTATTTCGCGATTTGGCTACTGGTTATGACCAACTTGTGTTGATTTGTGGACACTACGAAGGCATCGATGAGCGGGTTATGCACCTGGTGACTCGGGAGGTGTCTTTGGGTGATTTCGTCCTAACTGGGGGCGAAATTCCAGCCCTGGCTTTGATTAATGGTGTGGTGCGACTGCGACCGGGTACTGTGGGTAAGGTTGAATCCCTCAAGGCGGAGAGTTTTGAGGATGGACTACTAGACTATCCCCACTATACCCGCCCGGCTCAGTTTCGGGGAATGCGTGTCCCTGATGTTTTGCTCTCTGGTAATCATGCTGATATTCAACAATGGCGACGAGAACAACAACTTCAACGCACACAACAGCGCCGCCCTGACCTGTTATCGGGTCTGGAACTTCCTAAGCCGGAAAATTGAACTGACAAAACCCCTAACCCCCTCTTAACGGCGATCGCAACTATCTGTGAAATCCCATGAATCACTCACCTGAGCAATATATTACCGCCATCGATCGCGCTTTGAGTCAGGATAATTTCCATCAAGCCGCAGATTTAGCTGGCGAAGCGTTTAAGTCTTATCCTAACTCTGACAAAATTAAACGATATATGCAGGTTTTTGGACCGAAAACCTTGGAGTTTCACCGCTTACCACCTAACCCTGAGATGTCTTTGAATTTTAACTGGGTTGTCCAAAACCGCCAGGACTACCGAGGTAGATGGGTAGCCCTAAAAGGCGGGAATTTGGTGAGTGATGCAGCCTCCCTAGATGAGTTAAAACAACAACTGGGCGATCGCGTTAAGTTTTTGTTCTGTACGGTGGTATATTGACGAGTGGCTCTATCCTAAGACCAGTAATTCGGGTTTAGCAATCATCACTAATCCAAAGAATACCATAAAGGCTCCCGCAAATAGTTTCAGTAATCGCCCTTTTTCTTCCGTTAGACGATAGGATGAAAAAGAGTAAATAAAACTGATCAGAATCCCCAATAGCGGCAGAATATAGACTACACCATAAAAAGCCGTCCAGACACTATAACACAGTAAAACATTGGTCTGACAATAGTTGACTAGGGTGGCCATATATACAGTGGGTAAAATGGCTGTACATCCTAACTCTACTAGGTTGACGAAAATTGCTAATAAAACTGTAGCCAATAAGGCGGCGGCAAATTTTCGGCGATCGCTTTTAGCTGATTGTAATTGGTTGACGATGTTTCGGGCTTTTTTGGTAATCTCAATTTGCTGGTCTTGGGATAAAGACAGAGACACAGATTTTTTGAACCAAAAGAAGTCTTTAATGTTAATTAAACCAGCAATGGTGATCACAGTGCCCAATATAATCATCACTATTTGACCATATCTATCGATGAAAATTGAGCCCACTAATACCATAGCCATTATAAACACAAAATACATGACTCCTGATGTCACCACAAAGGTGGAACCTACTATCGCCATATCTCGCCTACTTTTGGTATAGGTCAGCAGGGATAATAGGATAATTAACACTGTAAAAGCACAGGGGTTAAAGCCGTCTGCTAAGGCGATGATAAATACAAATAGGGGGAAGGGTAAAGCCGCCGCAAATCCTCTAATTACTGCATCTGGGGTAAATGCGATCGCTAAAAATAGACTAACCATAATTACACCGGTTAGCCCCCCCAACCATAATCGCTTCGTTTCGACGGGTTTATCTTTAATGCTGAAAATTGGGTAGGTGACTAGATAAGCTAGGGGTAAAAATGATAAAACCCAGACAGGTATACCTTCTGTGGGAGTGGGTTTCTGCTGTACATTAACCGTTTGACCGGGAATGATAACAGCAGTTCCTAACTCGGCTTGAATAGCATTAATAATTTGGTTCTGATAGCCTATATAAGCCTGATAGGATGGGATAAATTCCAACTCTCCTGGGTCTGGAGAAAAACCGATAAAGGATTTATCACCAATTATGGTTCGGGGAACCGCGCGACTACTGATGTTATTCTCATCAAGAAATTCTTGGAATTTTTCCGGCTGTTTGTCAACATCAACCATGGTTAGGGTGATATTGTCATTAGCTTCCACTACCGGGAGTAAAAAGGCTTTTTCTTGACGACAATAGGGACAGTTTTCGCTGGTAAAAAATAACACATCTACGGAAGTCACATCATTGGCGGATAAGGCTCCAGCTGTTACGGTTAGTATTCCCAGTAATAGGGAGAAACAGAAGATGAGAGTTTGACGCAACCAGTTTTTCTTCAACATAAGACTTAGCCTGTTAATTGATCAATGCTTCAAATGGCGATCGCTCCTCAAGTAGTGGACACTTCCACCAAAATTATGGCTCCCCCTAGACGATTATGGAAAAATAGGTTATGCTTACCAGTTGGGGATAGTTAGCCTACTACAATCGGTAGCATTACCAGGCCAAAGCATCTACTAAGAACTTGACGAAAATTTGCACTGACTGTTCTCTGCATTTACTATAACTTAATTTACTGTTAAGATGTTAAATTTTAACCTTTCTTAACTTTGTCACCATTCTCAATCTCATCAGACCCGGGAGAATTCAGTTAATAGTGATAATAATCTACTGTTAACACCGTGGCTAACCGAGAAGGGAATTAATCTACCAAATCCAATCCACAACAGAGGAAACAAGATGAAAACCACGCGATCAAATTATAGTGATTATCAATATTTTTGTATGCGCCTCCAGCCTTTACTAGAAATAGCTTACGAACCCGCCACAATTCGGAGTATTTTAGACCGTCTATTTGCGGTAATTGGCGAAAATTTATATATTCCCACTGGCTATGAAAACCCCAACAAATGGACAGAAAACAACGTGACATTAATCACCTATGGGGATAGTATTTACAGCCGATATACTGACAAAAAACCCCTAGAAGTTTTGGCAAAATTTTTAGGAAAAAACCTGAAAGATACTATCACAGGGGTGCATATTTTACCTTTTTTCCCCTATACCTCCGATGATGGATTTGCGGTCAGTGACTATTTAAGCGTGAATCATCAACTAGGAGACTGGGAGGATATCAAAACCATTGCTAATCAATTTAACTTAATGGTAGATGTAGTGCTTAATCATGTTTCCAGTAAGCACGAGTGGTTCCAGCAATTCCAAGCTGGTAAAAAACCAGGCTGTGATTATTTTATAGTGGTTGAACCGGAAACAGACCTATCAGAAGTTGTCAGACCCCGCAACAGTCCGGTATTAGTCAAAGTAGAGACTGTCCATGGAGAAAAGCACGTTTGGGCGACTTTTAGCGAAGATCAGATTGATGTTAATTTTGCCAATCCTGATGTCTTAATTGAGTTTTTAAAAATCATCAGATTTTATATAGTCAGCGCCAAAGCCAGATATATTCGCCTAGATGCAGTTGGTTTTCTGTGGAAAGAAATCGGCACATCTTGCATTCATTTACCCCAAACCCATGCGATTATTAAACTACTGCGGGAACTGGTAAATATGATAGATCCAGAAGTGGCTTTAATTACGGAAACCAATGTACCAAACCGGGAAAATCTCAGCTATTTTGGCAATAGAAATGAGGCACACATGATTTATAACTTCAGCTTGCCGCCACTGTTGTTAAATGGGATGCTTCAGGGCAAATCAGACCATCTCAGAACCTGGATGATGAGTATGCCACCGGCACCCCTAGGCTGTGCTTATTTTAATTTTACGGCTTCCCATGATGGCATTGGTTTACGTCCCGCCGAGGGTTTACTTTCCGATGAGGAATATCAAAGCCTGTTGACGACTATGGAGAAATTTGGCGGAAAAATTAGCATGAGGAAAAAGCCAGATGGTAGCGAGAGTCCCTATGAAATTAATATTTCCTTATTTGATGCGATGAAAGGCACAGTTAAGGGAGAGGATACATGGCAAATTCAGCGATTCCTGTGTTCCCAAACTCTGATGATGTCTTTAGAGGGGATTCCGGCATTTTATATTCATAGTTTATTGGCTACTCCCAATGATTATGAAAGGTTACAACAGACGGGAATGAATCGGTCAATCAATCGCTATAAGTGGCAGATTGAGGATTTACAAAAGGATTTAGAGGACCCCCATTCTCCTCGATCGCTTGTATTCCGTGAAATGTGTCGGCGCATTAAAATCCGTCGCCAACAGGGTGCTTTTCATCCTAACGCTACTCAATACACCCTACAATTAAAGCGATCGCTATTTGGGTTTTGGCGACAAAGTATGACCAGAGACCAAAGCATTTTCTGTATCTTTAATTTGACCGATAAACCCCAACAACTGAATTTAAGAGATGTCAACCTGATCTGTATCGATCCTTGGTTAGATTTAATCAGTGGGGAGATGATTACCGACATTTACTCTAAATACATATTACAACCCTATCAAGCGGTGTGGATTACTAACAAATTCTAGCAGAGGTTGATGATAGTTGGCGATCGCTCACAATTTTGAGAGTTAATGGTGCAATCTGTGATAACCTAACAAAACCCGCCTAAAACCCGCCTAACTTACTTAACAGTTGATATGGAACAATTTCTAAACCTGATTCCAGAGAGTCCCATAGTCCCATTTACAATTCTGATCCTAGTCAGTTTAACCATTCCTCCCATTTTCGAGCGTCTTCGACTCCCCGGTTTGGTAGGTTTATTATTTGCGGGAGTAGTATTAGGACCCAACGGAATGCAAGTTTTGTCTCCTGACTCCGAAATCATGAAATTGCTTTCGGATATCGGCAAAATTTACCTGATGTTTGTCGCGGGTTTAGAAATTGACCTAGAAGAGTTTAGACGCAAACGAAATAGATCCCTATCTTTTGGTTTGATGACCTTTGCTTTTCCATTAACAGTAGGAACTGTAATTGGTTTATCAGTTGGCTATAGTCTAAACACATCAATTTTGATGGGGTCTTTACTAGCTTCTCATACCTTATTAGGTTATCCTATTGTAGCACGATTAGGAGTGGTTGCCAATGAAGCGGTAGTCGTCACTATTGGAGCCACAATTTTTACTGATATTGCCGCTTTATTGGTTCTGGCTATTTGTATTTCCATTCATGGGGGAGATTTTTCGGCGACTTCCATAATTGTACAATTAGCAGCTTTAGGGATTTATGCTGCTATAGTTCTGTTTGGTTTAGATTGGGCTGGAAAAGAATATTTTAAACGTACAGGGAATGAAGAAAGTAATCAGTTTTTGTTTGTAATGCTGGCAGTTTTTTTGGTCTCCGTCGGCTCACAAATTATCAATGTTGATCAAATTGTCGGTGCATTTTTAGCAGGTTTGGCGGTTAATGATGTTATCGGTCATAGTCCGGTAGAGGAAAAAGTGGAGTTTGTAGGTAGTACCCTATTTATTCCGTTTTTCTTTGTGGGGATGGGATTACTCATTGATGTTCCGGCTTTTATTGAAAGTTTAACAACTGGTATTGGCTTAACTTTAGCTATTGTTTTGGGCTTACTAGGTAGTAAGTTAATGGCGGCTACTGGGATGAAATTACTGTTTCGTTATAACTGGAACGAAACGATGACTATGTGGGCTTTATCTGTTCCCCAGGTGGCTGCTACCCTCGCCGCCGCCTTAGCCGCTGAACGGGTAGGATTGATATCTGAGCAAGTATTTAATACGGTGATTGTGCTAATGTTGGTAACTTCAGTTTTCGGGCCAATATTAACTGCTCGTTTTGGGAGTCGATTATCTATCCCTAAACCTGATTTACAAGCACCAAAAGAGGCTTGGATACCTGAGAAACATTCGGAAATAGGCTTAGAAAATCCCTGGAATAAATTTACAGTTATTGTGGCTGTATCTAACCCTATGTCGGTGCGGTATTTAGTGGAAATGGCGGGTTTATTGGCGCGTCACGAGTCGGGTTTAGTGGTTCCCATCACAATTACCCAAGCTCATGTACAAATGGATGAACCTCAGTTAGATGTTACGTTGCGTCAGAGCGATCGCCTTTTGGAAAAAGCCGCAGAAGTGGCTCAGGAGTTTGGTGTAAAAACTGAAACGAGACTCCGCATTGATGATGATATTGCTGAAGGAATTAGCCGCACCGCTAGGGAATTTGACGCTAGTTTAATTGTGATTGGTTGGAATTCTAACACTAGCTTACGAGCCAGACTTTTGGGGAACTTAATTGATAATGTATTTTGGTCTTCCCATTGTCCGGTGGCTGTATTAAAGCTATTGGAAGCACCTATTGACATTCATCGGATTTTGGTTCCGGTTAAAAATATTACCCCCCAGGCGATTAGAACTATTCGGTTTGCTCAACTGTTTGCTGATAGTAACCAAGCTGAGGTAATGTTATTGCAAGTTTGCGATCGCCGCACTTCTAGGGAACAGGTGAATGAGTTGGAGTCGGAATTATCCACAATTCTAGCATCAGGACCCCAGGTAAAATCTGATATTCAGGTCTTAGTCCATGACAATGTATCTGATGCGCTTCTGAAAGCCTCTCAGTCCTTCGATTTGGTGGTATTGCGATCGATGCGTCGTCGCACCGCTGGGGGTCTGGCTGTAAGTGATGTCACCACGGAAATGATTAAGAGTTTGACCTGTTCCTTTATCCTATTTGGTGAACCACACTCTTGATTTTTGGCGAGGAACCTGCTATAATGACTCTCAGGTTAGAGATTAATAGCTAACCATTGCGGACGTAATTCAGTGGTAGAATGTTAGCTTCCCAAGCTAAACGTCGTGGGTTCGAGTCCCATCGTCCGCTTATTTTTGAGCAACGATTCGCCCTTGATGAGTAGAGACGATTAAGGTATTGGTATTTACCAGCCTCAACTCTCTACCAACATCAAAAACTGACTGATTAATCTAATTCGCTTTCGAGAATTGTAGAAATCGCTTTTTTAGTGCTATCCTGAAACTCTCGAACATTGACACGGCTTAATAAACTAATGGCGCAAATCATCCCTACAGCCTGAGTTGCAAATACAGTCCCATAAGCCAAAACGGGAACCTCAAATATGAACCGACCTAAGTCTAGGAATGCTCCCCCCAATACGGTGGCTAAACCCCGCGCCATAGCCTGAGCCAGTCCCCAAGCGCCGATAAAAGTTCCAGCAGTTTCTGCGGCCGTCAGGTCTAGCATTAAACTAATAGCGCCAGCAGTTAAGATACCAGAAAACAAGCCAAAAAACAACAGTGAACCCTTGAGCATTTCGGGGTTAGTGGTAAATCCCGCCATAATAAACAATACTAAGGCGATCGCTACCCCCACACAACCTAAACGGACGGTATTTTTCTTACCAATACGCGGGACAACTAAAAATCCGGTAGAGCCAATTCCCACCAAAGTTCCGACCCCAAAAAAAGCATTTAATCGCGCGGTTTCAGAAATTGACATCCCAAAGACTTCACCCCCATAAGGTTCTAGTACAGCATCCTGCATAAATAGGCTAATGCTCATAATTAACAGGAAAGTAAAAAACAAACCTGTTTGGCGGTTAGCGGTGAGGATATGTAAAGCACGACCTAGGGTAATTTGGTCTTCTCTGTCTGCTACAGTAGAGCGATCGCTATATCGAGAAAAGCGCTTTTCTACCCCCCAGGTCGCCACCATACACAGAATAAATACCATCGTCGGCACCATGATAAATAGGGGGTTAATGGCTGCTTGTAGGGTGGATATATCAACCATACTCCCAGGGGTGGGTAGGTTAGCAGAAACCGGGTCAATCTCGCCAACTTCCGGCTGATTGAGAATTTTAGAACTAATAATAGCTCCGACTACAATTCCCACCATCAACATAGACCAGACAATGCTGATCAGTTTAGATCGGTCATCTTCATCAGATACATCAAATAACAAAGCAGCAAAGGGGGTAGAACTGGCGCTGAGAGCTAAACCATACAAAGCAAACACTACCGCTAATAATGCCGCCCAAACATAGCTTATCCCTGTCATACCATAATTTTGAATACTGGTTCCCAATTGCCATGTCACCTGCATAGCCAGGAAAGAAGTAGTGGTAAACAGAGCCGCACCTATCCACACATAAACGCTGCGATGTAGACCCCAGATCGGTTTTCCGTCGGAGAGTTGACCAAACCACACTCGGCTAGGGGAGACGAACTGGTGCATAGCGATCGCACCCGCCGCCATGAGAGCTGGAACCCTTAGTTCATCAATCATTACTCGATTAATGACTCCCAGGGTCAGCAAGGACATAATCCCCAGTCCCATTTGAAATAGACCCAATCGAAACATCGTCACCATACCCACTTTCGGTTTTGGTGGCTTATTTGTTGCTGTCGAGGGTGTTGACTCAGGTAAACTGTCGATTGCCATAGCACCTATAGGAAATTGATACCAAATTAACTCTTCATTCCTAGCCTAGCAAAATGTTGTGATTTAGACTGAATAGTTTTCTACCCTTACTTGGGGACTAACTAGATTCACCTAGGGGAGACTGTTCAGGAGTCTATGGGATATGATAAGACTATGATCAGACTGGAGAAACTGTCAAGAGTAAATTCTGTGAAATTATGAAATCCCCTATTATATCTCAATCAATTCAGATTAAAAATAAAAATATTCACTATTTAGAAGCAGGTCAGCCTGATGCTCCTTCGGTCTTATTATTACATGGGGCTAGTTTTCGCGCTAAAACCTGGGAAGAAATCGGCACCATCAAACAATTGACTAATCAAAATTATCGAGTGGTGGCTGTGGATCTTCCCGGCTATGGAACCTCGGAAACTATCTCTGATGAACCTGTACAATTTTTGGTCAAGCTAACTGACAATTTACAATTACATAACACGGTCATTGTTTCTCCTTCTATGAGTGGTCGATATAGTTTACCCTTTCTAATTCAACATCATGAGTCAGTACGAGGCTTTGTGGCTGTGGCTCCGGTGGGGATTTTAAAAATGGCTGAAAAACTTGAGGGTATTCAAATACCGACTTTGGCTATTTGGGGAAGTAATGACCAAATTGTGCCGCCTAGTCAGGCTGATATCTTAATTCAAACTATGCCGAATTGTCACAAAGCGATCCTAAAAAATGCTGGTCATGCTTGTTATATGAAAGCGCCGAATAAGTTTCATGAAAATTTAATTCAATTTCTGAAGTCTCTCAAATAGCTGTCCAATCTAGCTGTTCAATATCTGATGCTTGCTAATTTTTGCCATCAATCATTATCCTTTGATTATATTGTTCTCACAACCTCTAATCCACCAGTTGTTAAAGTAAGATGGATGAAAAATCTAAAAAGGCGCTATTTCTCCTGGGTGGACTAGATGAAGATGACCTGCGGTGGGTAGCTTACCAAGGTAGGTTACAGACTTTGGAACAAGGAGAAATACTGATTCATGAAGGAACACCTATCAACGCACTCTATATTATTTTAAGCGGAACACTTAGGGTATATATTCATTCTAATAATAACCATGATCGTGACCTGGCTTATCTATCACAAGGGGAATTAGTAGGCGAAATTTCTTTTTTGGATAACCGCGCTCCGGTCGCTACTGTTGAAGCTGTGGAAACTACGGAATTATTGGCAATTCCTCGCTATCAACTAAATAGCAAACTCCGCAGTAGTTCTAAATTCTCAGCTAGATTTTATCAGGGGATTTGTTTGTGTTTAGCTAACCGTATGCGCGGGACGGTTCGACAATTGGGTTATCAGTCTTCTGAACCTGAACAAGATATCCTATTTGGTTGCGAATTTACCCAAAATATGCAAGATTTTATGATAGTAGCAGAGGCTAAACTAAACTGGTTAATTCACAAGATACACCAGATGCGTTGATGGCTTAATCTTCCCGAAAAATTGGCGGTTATTTGATATCTGTAGATGGTGGAAGATCACCCCATCTACAGATTATCTGCTGATTTACTTAGTGCTACTCACACCACTAGACCACTGCTAAAACTGGTCTTTCATTCCCCTGATCCGAGCAAAGGTCTGGATATCATCTTTACCTTTGACGGCTAACTGTAATGCGGGTTCATCCCAACGTAGAAAGGGATTAGTTGCCTTTTCTACACCTATTAATGAGGGGATAGTGGGTTGGTTTTGACTGCGAGCTATGGTGACTTTTTCCAAGCGATCGCGTAAGTTGATATTATCACCATCTACTGTTAGCGCAAATTTCAGGTTGTTTAAGGTGTATTCATGAGCGCACCAGATCCGTGTATCATCGGGTAGCGATCGCAATTTAGACAGAGAACTAACCATCTGGCTAGGGGTTCCTTCAAATAAGCGACCACACCCCCCCGCAAATAAAGTATCACCGCAGAATAATTCCCCCCCTTCCTTATCGGTAGCCGGAAAATAGTACGCAATATGACCGCGAGTATGACCGGGAACAAAGAATACATCGGCTTGACGACCGCCAAATTCTACGCGATCGCCTTCTTTTAAAAATACTTGCTGTCCGGGAATGCGATCGCGATCTTCTGCGCCTCCATATACTGTTAAATTGGGAAAATGCTTCCTCAATTCACGATTTCCTCCCACATGATCCGCGTGGTGGTGAGTATTAAAAATTGCTATCAGTTCCGCACCCAGTTCCGACAATTTTGCTAGTACCGGGTCCGCTTCTGCTGGATCAACTACCGCCGCCTGATTCTGTTCGGGGTCATGCAGCAGAAATATGTAGTTATCTGATAAAGCTGGTAGTCTATAAACGTCCATTAATTTTGCTCTCACAACTCAGGGAACACTTTGATCTCAAATATATTCTGACACTATCAAAACCCTTAGAACAACACCAACTATAATTAAGCTATCCTAATCGTTTCGCCAAAATAGTTTTGTTTTTTAAAAGTATGTTAAGATTTAATACAATTTAATTGCTAATTACTCTCAAATACTTGACGAGATCATGGGGGTTTTGCTATCCTCAAAGAAATGGCACCCAAGCGGTTACTGTGTCAACACGCAAAAAAAGAGGCTACAACCCCCATTATATCGCCCAATTTTAAATTCTCCGGCGACAATTTAAAATTCACGATGCACGAGTTTTTGAGGAATTGGGGACGGCCCCCAATCGACCTATTGACAAAATAGCCGTTATATGTATATAGCCATAATTACTCCTGGTCATCCTCAAAAATATTTAACTGTTGAATATTGGTAGTATTAGCAGGGGGTTTTTGAATACCCTTTCGCAAACCCATAGCAATTTTGCTGTGTTTTTCAATTTGTCGCATGACCTGTTTAGCGCGTTTAATGACGACATCAGGCAACCCCGCCAAGCGTCCGGCTTCGATACCGTAGGACTTATCAGCGCCGCCGGGTTGAACTTGATGCAAAAAGATAATTTTATCTGGCAATTCTTTGACAGTGACCTGATAATTGGCGACATTATCAAGAATGGAAGCCAGTTCATTTAACTCATGGTAATGAGTGGCAAAAATAGTCCTAGCCTTAATAGTAGTAGCGAGATATTCGGCGACTGACCAGGCTATAGACAACCCATCAAAAGTGGCAGTTCCCCTACCAATTTCATCTAATAAAACCAATGATTTGGGAGTAGCATGGTTAAGGATATTAGCAGTTTCATTCATTTCTACCATAAAGGTAGATTGACCTGTAGCCAAGTCATCCACCGCGCCTACTCGCGTAAAAATGCGATCGCAAATGCTAAGTTTAGCAGAAGTAGCCGGAACAAAACTGCCGATTTGTGCCATTAATTGAATCAAGCCAATTTGTCGGAGATAACAGCTTTTTCCACTAGCATTAGGACCTGTTAAAATAATCAAATCTGGATGAGAAGGCGGCGAAATGTCCGCCGTCGGTAGGTTCACCTCTGGGCTCCCCAACTGGGAAGTATTTGGCACAAAAAAGCCAGCAGGTAGAGATTTTTCGACTACAGGATGCCTACCTTCTATAATTCTAAGTTCCCGTCCGCCGACTATTTCCGGGCGACAATAACCCTGATAAACAGCAATTTCAGCTAATCCACATAATACATCAATAGCGGCGATCGCCCGCGAAATTTCCCTAATTAAATCCGTGTGTTCTCCCACTTCGTCCCGCAGGCGAGCAAAGATTTCATATTCAAGCTGATTAAGGTCTTCCTTAGCGGTTAAAATTCGCGCCTCTCTTTCTTTCAACTCTGGGGTGATGTAACGTTCCTCATTGGTGAGAGTTTGTTTACGGATATAATCATCAGGAGCCTGATCAGACTTAGAGCGAGTAATGCTAATATAGTAGCCAAAAGTCTTGTTAAAACCCACTTTGAGGGTAGGAATTCCGGTGCGTTCCCGTTCCTGAATTTCCAAATTAGCAATCCATTGTTGGTCTTCAGCCGCCCCAGCCTGCATTTGATCCAATTGCGGATCAACCCCCGGTTTAATTAATCCCCCTTCCTTTAAATAAAGAGGAGGAGACTCGACTAGATAACTATTAATTTTTCGTGCCAGTTCTTCTAACAAAGGAGGCACATTTTGTAAAGCCTTCAAATAGGGAGATTTTGCGGACTTAGCCAAGGCTGCGAGTTGTGGTAATTTCGATAAAGAATCAGCCAAACCGACCAAATCTTTAGCGTTAGCGGTACCATTAGCCGCCCTCCCTGTCAACCTTTCCAAGTCATAAATTTTCCGTAAGAGTTGCTGAAGGTCTTGTCGCAATTCGGCATTATTAATTAATTCTTGAATCGTATCATAACGGGAACATATCCCCTTAATACTCAGCAAAGGTTGCAGCAACCAACGACGTAAAGCACGAGCCCCCATAGCGGTAGAAGTTTTATCTATTGCCCATAATAGAGACCCCGGCAAACTGCCATCACGAATAGTTTTGGTAATTTCCAAATTGCGGCGAGTTTGATAATCTAAAATCAGATAATCACTAAGAGTATAACTATGTAACTGTTGTAAAGGCACGGCATTTTGTTTCTGGGTTTCCTCCAGATATTCCAAAAGTCCCCCGGCGGCTCTGACTCCTAGGGGCAAATTATCGCAACCAATACCTTCAAGCGATCGCAATTTAAACTGTTCTAAAATTCGCGACCTAGCTTCCCCCAAAGTAAAAGGGATTTGGGAGCGCAAAGAATAGCAAAAATCCGCAGGCAAACAATCAGGTAAACTCTCACTTTTATGTCCTGGTCGTAACATTTTACCTAAATCAGGCGCATGAGTAGGGAACAATATTTCCGAAGGTTGTAACCGCATCAATTCCTGAGTCAAATGTTCCAAATTCTGAGATTGAGTAGCCAAAAACTCTCCCGTTGACACATCAGCATAAGCCAGACCCCAGTGGTCTCCAGCTATGACCACCGCCGCCAAAAAATTATTCTGGCGACCTGGCAGCATTTGGTCATCAGTCAAAGTTCCGGGAGTCAAAATGCGGGTAATTTCTCGCTTAACCTGTCGTCGTTCTTTAGCAGCGATCGCCGCATCTTCCACCTGATCACAAATCACCACCGGATAGCCCTTTTCCAGCAACATATTGCTATAGCGGTAAACGTGCTCAAAAGGCACGCCAGTCATGGGGACCCGACCAATTTCCTTTCCTGCCGATTTAGTAGTTTGAACCAACTCCAATTCCTGAGAAATTGTGATGGCATCCTGAAAAAAACACTCAAAGAAATCCCCCACCCGAAAAAACAGTAAAGCATGGGGATATTGGTCTTTAACCTCAATGTATCGCTGCATCATCTCCGACAGTTGAGAGCGATCCAATTGTCGGTAGTCCGCATTATTAGGTAAAGATTCCGATCCACTAGGGGAAAAATTCATAAGCGATTTAAGGAACTCTTAACATCGGAACTAGCAACACACATATTATCATCAATAACAACGTAGTAGGGGCGGCATCTAGCAATCATCTCTATGGAAGTCCAGACTCTTTATAACCCGCCCCTACAAGACTATAGCGGGTCAGCAGCTTAGGCGGAAGGAGAGTCCTCTCTGTTTAGAGCCGGGTGCTGAAAGTATCTATAATCAAGGTTAACTACCGAGACTATAGCCCTAACCAGAGCTAAGGCTACCATCGAGGTAAATATTACCATTGATGATGTTGACCGCCCCCAACTGCCCCCAAATGCCAGCCTAGAGCAACAAATTTTAACCTAACTCCCTGGCTAATTACTGTTAATGGGACTTAAATAATGCTACCATTAGACTAAAGGCTATCAACTCAGGGGCTGCCAATTCAGTTAAAATCTTTTCGTCTCATAGGAGACCGCAAATGACTCAGCAATTTTTAAAACCATTCGTCAGCATTTCCCTGATCCTATCGGTAGGATTAGTTTTACATAATACCTCACCGAGTCAGGCTCAGACAGCCAGACGAAATCAAAATCGCCCGCCAACTCACGTTAGTATGGCGTTTGAGCCACCCCCTGGTCAGGGGATGCCCACCCGTACCGCGGCCGGAGGCTCTCGAGGTAGCTGCCCAGATGTGCAACAGTTAAGCAAAACTCTCACCGCCCTAGTTCCGAATTTAATCCAACCCCAGGAAATCGGACCTGATATGAGAGGATTAACTGTAGAGGCGAAACCGACATTATTCTTTTACCTACCAGCGTTAGTTGGCAGTGAAGTAGCTTTTAGTCTAAAAGACGAAGATGGTTTAGATATTTATCAAACCAGCTTGCCAATTCCCCAAAAGCCTGGTATTGTGAGTATTAGAATCCCAGACGATGCCCCATCTCTCGAGGCGGGTAAAAACTATCGCTGGTCTTTCGGGATTGTCTGTGAAACCTCCAATGCTGGTAACATTCCAGAAGTGGTTTTTGTTTCCGGGGAAATCCAACGCATTCAACCGGATACGGATTTAAGTCAAAAATTGGCGGAAGCAAAACCCTTGGAACAAGCGGCTATCTATGCTCAGTATGGAATTTGGTTCGAGAGTTTGGCAACTTTAGCAACTCTACGACAACAGCAACCTGAAGACTTCACCCTAGCTAGTCACTGGCGAGAACTGTTGAATTCAGTAGGGTTGGAAAATATCGCCGATGAGCCATTTGTGGAGTGGAACTAAAGCTAAATCCTGATGTAAAGGTTCGGGAAATTTGATCCATGAAGTGTGAAGCTATGGTCAAGAAAAGGAGTTTTTTGCGACTTCCGACTTCACACTTCCGTTTTCGTGCTTTAAATTTTCGACAATTTTCCGGCTTGCTAATTCCGCCCATTGTCACAGCCCTGGTAATTGCGATTCAATGGGCTGGAGTCTTGCAGTTGTTTGAATGGGCGGCTTTTGATCAGTTTATGCGCCTGCGTCCCTTAGAACCACTAGACCCGCGCATTGTGGTGGTAACTGTAGATGAACCAGATATTAGGAATGTGGGACAATGGCCGATTCCTGATGCGGTTTTGGCGGACTTAGTGACGATTATTGACCAACAGCAACCTGTAGCCATTGGTTTGGATATTTACCGGGATTTACCTGTACAACCCGGCCATGAACAGTTACTAGAAGTTTATCAAACTGTCCCTAATTTAATTGGGGTGGAAAAGGTGGTGAGTGATGGTAGTACGGCAACTATTGCGCCTCCCCCACAATTGAAAGAGAAAGGTCGGGTCGGTTCGATTGATTTAGTGCTTGATGCTGATGGTCGCGTTAGACGGGGTTTGTTATCGGTACAACCAGAAGAAAATCAAACGGTTTTAAGTTTAGGGGCGAAACTAGCGTTAATGTATTTGTACCAACATGGCATTACCCCCACGGTTACAGAGACGGGAAATGTTCAATTGGGAGAAGGGCTATTTATCCGCTTTTCTGGTAATGATGGGGGCTATGTTAGGGCTGATGATGGGGGGTATCAGGTATTGTTGAATTATCGTGGCCCCCAAGAGAATTTTCAGACGATTTCTATGACGGATGTACTGGAAGGACGATCAAACCCTGATCTGTTTAGCGATCGCATTGTGTTAATTGGCCCTATTGCCCACAGCCTGAATGACCTATTTTTCACCCCCTACAGCGGCACTCTCATGAGTATGGGCGATCGCATGGCGGGAGTAGTGATTCATGCTAATGTTACCAGCCAAATTATCAGCGCCGCCCTGGACGGTCGCCCTCAATTTCAGGTCTGGTCTTATGGTATGGAGTTGTTTTGGATTCTGATTTGGTCTGGTATCGGTACCGCCCTAGGTTGGACTTACCGATTAGGTTGGGGGGCTTTACTTAGTTTAGTGGTTGGCGGCGGGAGTTTGACCCTGATCGCCTATATTGCTTTTCTGGAAGGCTGGTGGATACCCCTAGTCCCACCAATTCTGGCTTTTACTACTTCGGGAATTGCGATCGCTGGTTATATTGCCAATTGGGAACACCAAGAACGTCAGATGGTTATGACTCTGTTTGGTCGCCATGTTACCCCTCAAATTGCCGAGATGATTTGGCAAAGTCGAGATGAATTAATTGCCCGGGGTCAACTGACTGGACAAAAAATGGTTGCTACAGTCTTATTTGCTGATTTAAAAGGGTTTAGTACCATCGCCGAAACTATGGCGGCTGATGCTTTGATGTGTTGGTTAAATGAGTACATGAATGGCATGGCTGATCTGGTTTTAGACCATAAGGGAATTGTGGATAAGTTTATTGGGGATGCGGTGATGGCTGTGTTTGGGGTTCCTATTCCCCGCACTACTTCCGAAGAAATTTCCCAAGATGCGATCGCTGCAGTTTCCTGTGCCGTAGCTATGGGCGAAAAACTCAAACTATTAAACAGTCAATGGCAATTAGAAGGTAAGCCTACGGTTTCTATGCGCGTAGGAATTGCCACCGGAGAGGTAGTTACAGGGAGTTTAGGTAGTTCCCAAAGAATGGACTATACAACTCTCGGAGATAGTGTCAATATTGCCGCCCGCCTAGAAAGTTATGATAAGTCTTTTGGCGATGGAGTTTGCCGGATTTTAATTAATCAACACACCCATGAGGAAGTTAGCCATCAATTTATAACTGAATATATCGGTAGCATTCACCTTAAAGGTCGCACTCAACCGATTAATGTTTATCAAATTAACAGTCCTTAGTCCATATTAATCTGTCAACTGTCCTAGGTAGTTATGAATAGCCACAGCTTTTGATGAATCTCCTCCCCCCCAGATATAATTTACCGAGGAGACAGCCGCCCACATTATCCCCCCTCCCACAGGGGACAAGATAGGGAGCAAGAATTTAATCCAAGATTTGCTTGACATCTTAGGACAATAAGGTACAATACCCAAAAAGATTCGCAACTCAATAATGAGTATACGGTCAAACCCCAGACCATGCCAAATTTCCCTGACGACATACTCATCAAGTCGGATTCTTCATGGTAAAATCCAATCATGGTGCGAGACGTTTAGGAGTCAAATAAGGCTGCAATGCCTGAAATAACCTCCTAGTGGGACTTTCACCCCTTGGTGAAATATAAGGGACTCGTACCCTGACCATCCCATAACTGTTTATATGTCCCAACGTTTGGTATAGAAATATACAAAACAAGGCAGGGAACTCAAGGTCAAAACGCCCAACTGGAAATATTAATGATTCCTTAACAATTGCGTTGAGAGTAACGGCGATAGCCACCCCCAGTTTTGGGAATCATAACCCCAGGATTGAAGCGGGGAACGGAAGGCGTGAAGTAGAACCTACTACCAAATGCGACCACTGCCAACCATCCATGATTAGGGAAACCGAATGTCCGGCTTGAACCATCGTAATGATTTAGCAGCGAAACAGGTTGATACGCTGCGTTCAAAAGAGCAAGGGGAAAAGTAGGGTAATCATGACATCACCTACACAGACTTTTAAAAGTACCCCGGTGGAGAGGACAAATCTAAAGATGGAATGCCCGTATAAACGGAACGTTTAAACCCCTTTTAGGCTCTCAAGTGGCAGGATGTACCTGCGGAGTAGTGAAAGTGTAAGCGTATACCTTTAAGGGGAAAGGATGTGACTGAAAGCCAATGCCTAACTGTAATGGTTAGGATATGCCCACTAGTCACGGTGTGGATATAGAGACTGCGACAATTAGGAGTGTTTACGACGAAAGCGAGTTTAAACACTACGATGTTGTATTTAGCTCCAAAAGTTGAAATCACAAAAGCAGGGAGTCGTTACCCTGTTCCCGATGTCAAAAGGGGTATCCACATCAGGAGCCGTGTGATGTGAAAGTATCAAGCACGGTTTTGAATTGGAGTTGGGGAAGGCGACTTCCCTTTCGACCATAACCGTGCGAGACGTTTAGGAGTGAAATAGGGATGCAATGCCCGAAATAGCCTCCTAGTGGGACTTCCACCCCTTGGTGGAATATAAGGGACTCGTATCCTGACCATCCCATAACTGTTTATATGTCCCGACGCTTGGAGAAATCTGAGCAAGGCAGGGGACTCAAGGTCATAAACAAACTGAGAAATCAGGGAGTAGAGAGTAAAGGCGATAGCCACCCCCAATTTCAGGATACACGATTCTGGGATTGAAGCGGGGAACGGAAGGCGTGAGGTAGAACCTACTACCAAATGCGACCACTGCCAACCATCCATGACTAGGGAAACCGAATGTCTGGCTTGAACCATCGTAATGATTTAGCAGCGTAATAGGTTGCCACGCTGCGCTCAAAAGAGCAAGGGGAAAAGTAGGGTTTTGCATAAAACACCTACACAGACCTTTTTAAGTACCCCGGTGGAGAGGACAAGTCTAAAGATGGAATGCCCATATAAACGGAACGTTTAAACTCCTCATTGGTTCTCCTTATAAAAAAGTGAACAATATTACTCACAAGGAGTAGTGAAAAGTGTAAGCGTATACCATTGAGGGGAAAGGACGTGACTGAAAGCCAATGCCTAATTGTAATGATTAGGATATGCCCACTAGTCACGGTGTAGATATAGAGACTGCGACAAGTAGGAGTAATATGACGAGAGCGAGTTTAAAGACTACGAGTTGTATGCCAAGCTCCCAAAGTTGGAATCATAAAGCGGGGGTTCGTAACCCTGTTCCTAGTGACAAAAAGGGTATCTACATTAGGAGCCGTATGAGGTGAAAGTCTCAAGTACGGTTTTGAAGTGGAGTTGGGGAAGGTGACTTCCCTTTCGATCATAACCAATCAAAGCTTTCCGGACAAAACTAAAACTCAATGACCGTCATCGCACCTTCATGGCCAAACACGCGGGGTATGCTCGATTTGTGTTCAATTGGGGATTACACTTATGGATGTCAGCTTATGAAGAGGGACTCAAGCCTAACGTCAACTCCATCAAAAAGGTTTTTACTCATTATGTGAAACCTCAATATCCTTGGATGTCCGAATTGTCTTCTAGAGTTTATCAATATGCCTTCATTAATCTAGGGGATGCCTTTAAGCGCTTCTTCAAAGGAATAAGCAGTTATCCTAAATTTAAGAAGAAAGGCCACCATGATAGTTTTACGCTTGACAATTCCGGAAAGCCATTCAATCTGTCAGGAACTCGCCATAAGCTGCCTTTTGTGGGCTGGGTTTCTACATTTGAGGCTCTACCCGAAAGTTGGGTTAAGAAAGTCACCCTAACACGCCAAGCAGGGGACTGGTATATTAGCTTTTTCGTAGAAATCACGCCAGAAATTACACCGAAATTCCGAGAGAGAATCGGGGTAGACCTAGGAATTAACAATTTGGCGACTTGCTCCGATGGGACCCAATTCTCTAATCCCAAGGCTTATAAAGCAGCCACCAAAAAATTAGCTCGATTACAACGCCATTTAAGTCGCAAAGTCAAAGGCTCAAAAAATCGGGCCAAATGTCTCTTAAAAGTTCAAAAGCTACATCAAAGAGTAGCAAACATTCGGCGGGACACCATTCATAAAATCACTACTTTTTTGGCTAAAAACCACAGCCAAGTAGTCATTGAAGATTTGAATGTGTCAGGTATGCTGAAAAATCATTGTTTGGCGGGTTCGATCGCGGACGCCTCATTTTATGAGTTCCGTCGGCAACTCGGTTACAAGGCAGAACGTTATGGTTCAAAGTTGATTATTGCCGATAGATTTTATCCATCCAGTCAACTGTGTTCTAATTGCGGTTATCGTCAAAAAATGCCCTTAGTCCGTCGGACTTTTGAATGTCAGAACTGTGGCCTGAAGATTGATAGAGATTTGAACGCCAGTATAAATTTAGAAAAATCGCCTGGTTCCGACGATTACACTTGTGGACGGGGTGCTGCCGACAGTCCCGGACGAAGCCAGAAATAAACATCAAGATCCGGCTATGTCCGGTTTTGTTTAAGTTTTATAGAGCAGTTTCATGATTCACCGCGACACCACATTAACTTTATCGCCATCTTTAAGATAACTTGCCCCAGCGATCGCAATGCGATCGCCTACATTTAAACCCTGTATAATTTCTATACTCGCCTCCGATAAATCGCCTGTTAAACGGCCTTGAAGTCTTCCCACTTCCACAGTTCGCGCTTCCACCGTATCATCAGGTAAGAGACGATAAACAATAGAACTACCGTCAGCCTGGGGAACGATAGCCCTAGCGGGAACCTTCATTCCTTGTACAGTAGTAGTAGTTATCGCCGCCCGCAGAAACATTCCCGGACGCAAGAAAGAATCACGAATAGCCCCCAAGGGAGGCAGGTCAATTTTCACAGTAGCTTGTCGGCTTTGAGGATCAATCAGAGGCGCAATTTCTCGCACCACCCCTCGCACCAGCAAATTTTGATCAGCATCAGAAGTCACAGTAACAGCAGCACCAATTCTCACCTGTGATAACTGAGTTTCTGGAACCTTAGCGTGTAGTTCTAACTGATTTTCCGCAATAATCGAAAACAGTTGTTGATTACCAGTAACATCCCCCACTCGCGCTGTCCGTTGGGCGACAATGCCACTCATAGGCGCACGGACTACAGTTTGTTCCCGTTGAGTTTCCAACTGGCGAACCCGCGCCTGGGCGCTACGCACCTCAGCCTCTGCACTACGGATATTAGACTCGGCGCTTTCCACGTTAGCCTCTGCACTGCCTATATTAGCCCTAGCGCTGCTAATGGTAGCCCTAGCGCTAGAAATATTAGCCTCTGCGACTCTCACCCCTTCTTCGGCCGTTTTTGCCGTGGTAATGCGGGTTTCTAGTTCCTGGCGACTCACCACCCCTTGGCTGCTTAAATCTTCATAGCGTTCTACTTCTCGGCGGGCTTGATCTAAATTAGCCTTGGCTTCCGCTAACCTAGCTTGATTTTGAGTCAGTAATGACTCAGCCTCCAATAGACTCGCTTGCGCTTGCGCGAGACCTGCTTGGGCTTGTCCGAGGTTAGCTTCCCGCTGACGGACGAGGGAATTGGCGGACTCTACCTGGGCGTTGGCTTGGTCAATTTGCGATCGCAAAACCGAATCATCCAACACCGCCATCACCTGTCCCTCTGTTACCATTTCCCCCTGATTTACTAAAACCTGTTGAATTTGCACTCCGCTGGCTTGGGGTAAAACTGGGAGTAGGTCGTAGGCTTCTACAGTCCCCGTTACATCAAGGGTGCGCGCCACAGTCGTCATTTCCACTGGCGCTACTGTCACCGTTTGGGTGGCGCTGGGACTAACTGCTGGCGCTACTTCTACCCCTGGGCTTTCCTCCGTTACGGGTTCGGAACTGTTGTTAGAGGAAAAGTGTAGAACTCCCAGAGTCGCCACAATTCCTATGGCTACCCCTATCACCATATTCCGCCAACCGCCCCCCTGGGGAGGTACAGCTTCCTCGGGTTCTTCCTCTAGGTCTTCAAATTTAACGCGATCGCCATTTAGTGACAATTCAGGGTATTGATCGTCATCAATATCTGGTAATGTATCTTTATGAACCACGAGTAATCCTCCCCCGGCACTCCTTAAATATATTGTAAAGAAAAGTTGCGTAAATTTGTCTTAAAATTCACAATTTCCAGGAGTCCCTGGGAACTGAGGGGAAAAATATCTGAGGGAGACCGTCGCCAAAGCCTGATTTTACAGGGATTTGGCTCCTTGACAGTCTGTGGCGCGATCGCTCCTCTAGTCACATCTATTTACATAGATTAACTCAGCTTTACAAATTCTGATTTTTCTCCGCTACCAGTCTGGGGGCGATCGCTTTTGATAATTCTGTTTCGTAGATTAGGATATAGGCTGAGTGCTATAGTACATACCTCGTCAGTAGTTTATCTATAATCAAAACATAGCCAGGACGGGCCTATATGGTTTTTAATGCCACGGAATTTCTAATTGATGCCTTTGTTGAACTAATTCGGGAAGGTTACCGCCGCACCCACGGAGGTTATAAATCCAACTATGAGGAGATTATTGGCTGGGCTGGAAACATGGCCCTAGAAAACATTGCCAATAGTGATGCGCTTTATCATGATGTCGAACATACAATTATGGTCACATTAGTGGGACAGGAAATCCTGCGGGGAAAACATATCCGCGAGGGTGGCGTGTCCTGTGAAGACTGGCTACACTATATCATCTCCCTAGTGTGTCACGATATTGGTTATGTCAAAGGGGTTTGTCGTCGCGATCGAGAAAATACCTTTGCTACCGGACGCGGAACCATGGTAGAACTACCAGACGGATGTACTGATGCTAGTCTCACCCCTTTCCATGTCGATCGCGCTAAATTATTTATTGAAGAACGCTTTGGCGGCCATAAACTGATTGATGCTGAAGTCATTAAGCATAATATCGAACTGACCCGGTTTCCAGTCCCCAAAGAATCCGATCATCAGAATACCATGAACTATCCCGGTTTGGTTCGGGCGGCTGATCTCATTGGTCAACTCTCAGATCCTCGTTACCTGAAAAAAATCAGTGCTTTATTTTACGAATTTGAGGAAACTGGCTTTAATCAAAGAGTTGGCTACAAAAGCCCAGAAGACCTACGCAAGAACTATCCTAAATTCTACTGGAATGGTGTTTATCCTTATGTCAAAGATGCCTTAAATTACTTGTCTCTTACCCAACAAGGTAAACAAATTGTTGCCAACCTTTACTCTAATGTGTTTATGGTTGAACATGATCAGGTGTCTCAGGCTACAGTAGAAGTCTAATTACTGGGGTTTACCATCGAATTTGCCTCCGTACAATCTGAAAGTATACAGTTAAAAATCAAGCCCTAATGAATTCCATATTTTCACCTATACAGCAGTTCTTAATCTCTTGGATATTAATTCTGATTGCTGGAGGTCTTACCCTACAAACTATGAATTATGTGGGGGAGTTGGTTACTATTTTAATAGTCGCTGCATTAGTTGCATTTATTCTCAATGCACCTGTGGCTAAGTTAAAACGATTTATCCCTAGGGGAGTCGCGGCGGCACTGGTTTATTTGGTGGCGGCGACCGTCGTTGTAATTGTGGGTTTAACCGTGCTTCCTCCTGTGTTAAATCAGACTAGACAATTTATTACCAAATTACCAGAATTGGCTGAGTCTGCACAGCAGCAGTTAGCCCTATTTCAAGCCTGGAGTTATGAACATAATTTACCCTTTGATGTGGGCATTTTACAGCAACAACTCCTCAATAAAATACAAGGACAAGCACAGGCGATCGCCAGTAAAAGTCTGGGGTTGGTTTTGGGAACTTTTAACTGGTTAATTGACCTAATTTTAATTGTAGTTCTCTCCTTTTATATGCTGCTTGATGGCGATAAATTATGGTCTACTTTAACCATAATTATCTCCCCCAAAATCCGGGTAGTCTTAACCGAATCATTGCAGAGAAATCTCCAAAAGTTTTTATCTGGACAGTTAATCTTAGGACTATTTATAGCCTTAACTTTGGCTCCAATGTTCTTTTTTTTAGGGGTTCCATATTTCCTATTATTTGCCGTGTTTATTGGTTTCATGGAGATTATCCCCTTTATTGGAGCGACTTTAGGAATTGGCACCGTCGCTATTATTGTCGCCTTTCTGGACTGGTGGTTAGCCGTGCAATTGTTAATAATTGCCGTAGCTGTTCAACAGGTAAAAGATAATATAATTGCTCCGAGAATTATGGGAAATCTTACCGGATTAAGTCCGGTAGTGATTTTATCAGCCCTCTTATTAGCAGGAAAAGTTAGTGGTTTATTAGGAGTAATTTTAGCCATTCCTATGACCGGGGTAATTAAGAGTATTATTGAAATTATCCTTAACCCTGAGTTACCACCTCAAACAGGTTCCTTTTTTACTAATCTTCCCCAAGATATCGACAACTCTCCTAACTTACAGATTTCCGAAATTACAAATGATGGGAATTGATACAGAGATTTGTGGGATTGACCTGTCATGTCATTAACCCCGGAAACTGGTAATCTATTATGCTAATCTATGATGTTATAGATAGGAAAGTGAGGTTAACAAGTTTATGAAATGGTGGCAAAGACTACAAAAAAATCCCTTGGCAAAATTGGGCGCGGGAATACTGATTCTGTTTTATATTATGGCGATCGCTGCTGATTTTGTTGCTCCCTATAATCCCTATAATTCCCAATTAGACGGATCCCTATTACCCCCCACCCCAATTCATTGGGTCAACCCTCAAGGAGAATTTATCGGACCCCATGTCTATCCCACAACTCAAGGACCCGTTGATATTGAAACAGGTCAAAGACAAACTATAGTAGACTGGGAACAACCTTCTCCCCTGCGGTTATTCGTTAAAGGAGATCCCTATAAAATTTTAGGTTTCATTCCCTTTGACCTTCATCTTTTTGGCGCAGTGGGTCCAGCCTATATTAACCTCATAGGAACCGATGAACAAGCCCGCGATCAGTTTAGTCGCTTAGTTTTTGGTAGTCGTATTAGCCTCAGTATCGGTTTAGTCGGAATTGCTATTGCTTTCCCCTTGGGTATGTTGGTTGGGGGAATTTCTGGCTATTTTGGTGGCTGGATTGATACTATATCCATGCGATTAGTGGAAGTTTTAATGACCATTCCCGGACTTTATTTATTAGTAGCTTTAGCAGCAGTCCTTCCTCCCCAACTTTCCAGCGCCCAAAGGTTTTTACTAATTGTAATTATCATTTCATTTATTAGTTGGGCGGGACTAGCTAGAGTCATTCGGGGACAGGTTCTCTCTATTAAAGAACGCGAATTTATCCAAGCGGCTAGGGTAATGGGGGCTCAACCAATTTATACTATTATCCGTCATGTACTCCCCCAAACAGCTACCTATGTGATTATTTCGGCTACCCTGACCATCCCCAGTTTTATTATTTCTGAGTCCGTGCTTAGTTTAATTGGCTTGGGTATTCAACAGCCAGATCCTTCCTGGGGGAATTTACTTTCTTCTGCTACTAATGCTTCCATTTTGGTGCTACAACCTTGGCTAATTTGGCCGCCAGCATTGTTGATTATTTTAACCGTTTTAGCATTTAATTTACTGGGAGATGGTCTCCGAGATGCCCTCGATCCTAGAAGCATACAACGGTAAGAGTGACCGCCGCTGAATTAGCCTAAAAATTGACTCAGATCAAATTCTGATTCCGGTTTTTTGAAGCGATCGCGTTCCGACATCAGCAATAATAACAGGCGATCACTATAATCTACCGCCCCCCTAAATTCTTCTCGTAAAATCTCCAGCCCACCATTCGCAAATTCTTCAAAAATTTTCACTCTTTCTACTTCCAATTCTGGGTCAAAAGGTGAGATGATTTTGCTGTCCTTAGTATGGGCGATCGCCATCAGTTTAATTACCCAATCATAACCCCTCGAAATGAATATCTCTAGGGAAATAGGCGCGGGATCTCTCTGAGAAACAGCCTCAATCGGTACTCGCTTTTGGTGGCGCATACCTACAGAGGCGGCGAATACTATTACATCTGCATAGGTCTGAAACGGGCCGCTTTTGTTTTCGGATTCGGTTAAATCTCGCACTAGGTCTGCTTTATCTTTAGCGACTCTAACCCTGTTAATAGCCATTGTTTAATCGAATGTGAATTAATTTTAACTATAGTTTAAGCTAAAACTAGCACCAATCAACATCATTTCTTGACCCTGGCTACACACTACTGTATTTTCCCTTCTCGCTAACTCACCCTCCCCTCACCATTATCGAAGCTATGACCACTGAAAACTCTTTTAATCTCATCATAATCAGATGATATTCAAGGTTTAGCAATATATCCATATTTACCCCCGCGAACAATTCTAAAAAATTCTGGAGGCATTCCTTGGCTTGCTTCCCCCCAGCTTCCTCCATCATAGTGACCGTTTAACTGTACTACAGCCAACCCCTCCGAAAAAGGTTCAGCCCCATAAAATTGAGGTTGAATAATTTTTTTTCCCGTAGTATCTACATAACCATAACGCAGAGGTTGAATCAAATTACCAACCTTCCCTTCTCCAGTTCCCCAGGGGGCTAATCCCTCAGAAAATTGTAAAGATCCTAACCAATTTGGTACAATTAACGTGAGATTTCCACTGGTATCAACCAGATAATATTTTTCACCTTTAACAACTTTAGCAACTCCATCAATAAAATTTTCAGCCCGCCCAAATTCTGGCTGTATTACCCAATCACCATCCACATTAATATATCCCCATTGATGATTGAATTTAACTGGGGCTAGACCCTCGGAAAATTCCCCAGCTTCTGAAAATTTAGGTTCAATAATCGAGTTACCTTCCCGGTCAATATATCCCCATTCAGATCCGATCTTAGCTTTTGCCCGTCCTTGGGAAAAGCTACCCCCACCATCAAATTTAGGTAGAATTTGCCAATCGCCTGATTGATTAATATATCCCCATTTTGTCTGATCATAAAGTTTAGCCAATGCCAAACCTTCCGCAAAATCATAGACCGGATTAAAACTAAATTTGGCAGGAATTGCTAGTCTACCCTCCCGGTCAATATATCCACTTTTATCATCTATTTTCACACTAGCCATTCCCTCGGAAAATGCCCCCACAGACATCATCTCACTTGCCAAAGTTATCACTATATTTCCTTCCGTATCAATGAAGCAATTTTGACCATTAATGATGACATTAGCTAATCCTTCTGAAAATTTTGCCGCATAGTCAAATTTAGGGGGAATTGCGAATAAATTACTATAGGCGATATATTCCCAAGACACCACATCTTTCGGACGCAAGGCTTGGCATAAAAAAGCCGCTATTTCACCCCTAGTAGCATTTTGATTAGGCTTGAGTTGTCGAACTTCTGGATAATTAACCACTAAATTTTCAATCGCCCCGGCGGCAATTCTTTCCCTAGCATAATTGGGGATTTCCGCCGCATCATCAAAATATTGTGTGAGAATTTCTGCCGGGTTTTCAGGGATTCTATGGTGTAAATGTGCCGCTAAAACAATTAAGGCTTGCACCCTAGGAATAGGTTGTTGTGGGCGAAATGTACCGTCAGGATAGCCGGCAAAAAAACCTCGGCGAGTCGCTTGTTCAATATTCGATTTTGCCCAATAGTTATCGGCAACATCTTTATAGGCGATCGCCTCCTGAATTATCGGTGCATCATCAAACATCCTACACATTAACGTAGCAAACTCAGCCCTAGTTACAGGTGCATTGGGGCGAAATGTACCATCTGGATACCCTAAAATAATGTTTCTATTAACTAATAAGTTAATGGCTTGAATCGCCCAGTTATTTTCTATGTCTGATAGCATTTATATATCTCAAATTATGGTGTGATAATAGCTGACTAATTATCCGAAATTTATTCAGTCCATAATAACATTATTTTCTGTTCAAAACCACCTCGTTGGGCTCGTTTTTCATCAACTTTTAATTGTATCTGCTCATCGGATATGTTATAACTTTTCCTCAACGATTCAACCACCTCTAAAATATCTGCTAATTCCTCCAATAGACTAGCATCATCGCTTTCTTGAACTTCCTCGGCTTCTTCCCTTAACTTATTTCGTAAAGCTATGCGATATTCCGCCTCAGATAAAACCTTGATTTCCGGCTTACCTCCAGATTGTCGGATCATTTCAGGAATGCGATCGCGCACCAGTTTATAATATTCTTTACGCATTAAATTATCCCCTCACTCCACCAAATTATGCTGATTATATTACCGATAATTTCTCGCTTCCGACAAAGCGATTTCCTGATTTCGACGATACAAAGCCACCCGATTTTGAGCCGTAGCATAGCGAGGATAGCTAGGAGATACAGCCTCCATTAAATCAGCCGCCGCCCGCCATTTGTCCGCAATTTCTAACCATTCCCTCTCAGTCATTGCATCTTTCCCTAAAGCCGCAGCATTTTCAGCCAATTGGACAGCCTGTTTAAACAACTCTTCATCCGATAATACATCATCAGAAATTGTCGGATTGGGAGTAGGTGTCACCGATGTAGAATCCGAGTTAAACCATTGAGGAACCGCTAAAGTTAGCCATTGATAAACAGCAAATCCCCCCACAATTAATAATACAATTATGCTGATTATAGCAATTAATATACCCCGGTTTACTTGTTGCTTTTCCACCAATTCCTGAGATGGATAACTATCAATTAGTCCCCCACTAGGATGACCCGGTAATCCCGCCCATATATGTGGTTTTTTTAGGGTGATATTTTCTGACCAAAGCAGTTCACTATCTGGACTCTCCAGAATATCCTCTAACCACAGTAATTGATGTTGATTAAAGACACGACTATGGATGCTAACTCGGCGAATCTTCCGGGGAGCAATTGTCTCTAAAACTTCCTTAATCTCACGGACTAAATATGATTTATCCAGATATTCTGCTTGCTTTCCTTCACAAAGTAATTGCAGAATACCCCCCACAAAAACAGCCCTAATTATTACCTGACTTTCCGCCAGATAATAATTAAGTACCTCAACTATGGCGACCACACTACCTTGGTGAGCCTGTTTGATCAAATCATTAATTGCATCCATCATTTAGCAGCCGAAACTATAGCTATTGACTGACTTCCCGAAAAAATTGCCCTAATTGACGACTCATTGACTTTACCAGTCCTTCGGATTTTTGAAGTTGAGCGTCAACTGTTGCTTCTAATTCCTTAACCCGGGCTTCGGGAAGATTAAGCAATTCTAGCAATTTTTGATAGGCGCGTGCCTCTTCATCATTAATCATTGGCTCCTCTGGAACCCTAGCACTAGAGCTAATCACCTGATAACCCAAAGCCAAAACCAATTCCCGTTCCTCTGGAGTTTGCAGTTTGGGAATCAACTCGTCAAGGGGAATATTCTGCATCAGATAATCTTGTAATTCCTGAGCGATCTGTTCCTGTTGAGGTCCGGTTGCAAATAGACTGCTAAACTCCCGCAGCATCACATCAACTTCTTCTTTAGCCAGTTGTCCATCAGACCAAGCCATAGAAGCGACAACCCGCAAGAGGTTCATCTGACGGGGGGTAATAGACGGGGGTGGGGGTGGTTGCATAGACATAAAGCGATTTTACAGCGCATCATCCCCCATCATCGCACATAGCGCCCCAAGAAAAGTCACAGCATAATAATTAACATCATTAACTATTAGCTTGCTACTTATAGTCTGTTGACAACTATAGTATGTCTACTTATAGTCATCATAGTTTAACATCCCCTGATTTATGGAAATTGTAAAGCTATTTGGTAATAACGTCAGATACTTTCGGAAACTTAGACAAATTTCACAGGATCGACTAGCCGAACTTTGTGGCTTACATCGTACATATATAGGGTCTGTTGAGCGAGGCGAAAGAAACATAACTTTAGTGAACGCGCAAAAAATAGCTAATGCTCTTTCAGTAAGTTTGTGTGATCTGGTTACAGACAATGAATGAACAATCTTTAGATAAGATTTTAGAACAATATCAAAATTATTTTATTGATAAGGTTTATTCAGAAGAAAATGATCAACATGATCCATTAATGGACGTCTTCAGCTTATCTCCTCAATTAAAGAGAGAAAATCGGCAGTATTGGGGACGAGAACTAGGAATGTGTTGGCAGTTATTAGTTATGGAAGTATGTCGCACTTATTCTCCTAATTTTCAACCCCCATTAAAACTAGGTAATGATCAGCCCTGTGATTTAATAGTCGGCTCTTTTGCGATCGACACTAAATATAGGATTGGCTCTGGTGATTCAGGAACTCTAAAAAAATTAAAATCTTATGGTCTACTATTACGAGAAAATAGCTATGATCCGATTTTATTAATACTTAGAAATGATAACCTACCGGCTGCTATTAACGCTTGTAAAACTGGAAGCTGGCAGGTTTACACTGGTGATGAATCCTTCAAGTTTTTGCATGATTTAAGTGGCTTTGACCTGAAATATTTTCTGACTGATAGAGCGGGAGCTTACCCTGTAAACCGCTAAAATTATCAAGTCGCTTTTTAATGATTTCAACATAATCAGGGACTATTTCAATGCCAATGTAGTTAATCTTAAATTCTTGGGCTGCCACCAAAGTAGTTCCTGAACCCGCAAAAGGATCTAATAAAATAGAACTTTCTGTTCTCGGTACAAAAATTTCTACTAACCTCCTCATTAAAGCTAGAGGTTTGACTGTACAATGTATATTAAAATTATCACTTTTTTCTCTGGGAATATTTTCGATTATGTTTGACTGAAATCCTCCGCAATTGTCTGGGGTGTAAAAAAGACCTGTTTCATATTCCATTAAGGTCTCTAAATAGTTATTAACTAGAGGTTTTTGTAAAACACAAACAGCTTCCCATTCATTTCTCAGACAACTATGCCACCCATCCCATAATTCAGGATTTTGGTGTCCTTTCTTCTGTAGCTGTTTTTTGATATTGACCCCTTTGGGGATACCACTAGATCTTCTATAAACAACTATATCTCTTGCATAAAAACCAGCCGATTCAAGAGCAACTTGTACATGAGCCACTGTGCGTGTACTGTTAAAAACAAGCACTGTAGCACCAGGCTTACAGATCCGAAACAGTTCTAGACCCCACTCACCACACCATTTTTGATAGTCTAAAATGTTTTGACGGTTTCGCTGATACCATCTTTGATTCCTAACACCGCCAGCTAAACCACTGCCATAAGGTATATTTTTGACTAATGTTTTGCTATCTTGGGCGTTAACTTTATCTATGCGCCTTTGTATTTCTGTATTATCCCATTTATGTCCTATTAACTCGTAGTTATAGGGGGGATCTGTAATGCAGGCAGATATATAGTTGCTTGGTATATTAACCATAACTTCGCGACAATCTCCAAGCATTATTTGATTAATTGGAAATCCTCTCACAGGTAAGTAATACTCCTGACGAATCACCTTGCTTAATGATTTGAGCATTAATTGGCTTTAATGTCAACCATTTCTCACATCAAATTCTCATAATTATATAAGTATTGACAGGGTTTTTATGATTAATTAATAGCTACTGATAACCTATAGTATTGAGGTGCGTCAGTTCAGTGGTATCTGTCTTCAATTATTATTAATTGGTCTGACGCACCCTACAATATATTAAGTCATGTAATTACCTAAAACCCAATTTTGAATTAGGTTGTTGACCTGTTCGGGTATTTCATCATGGGGACAGTGACCAGCATTTAAAAAATATTCCGTCAGTTGGGGGTAATATTCACGAAAGCGATCGCTTCTCGCGCGACAGTTCATCCAAGGATCTCCTTCTCCCCATAACATCAACAGTGGACAGCGAAGACGCGATAATAAAACATCTACCGGATCTCCCTGACGACTCTTAAACACCGATGCAAATACCTTAGCCGCGCCGGGAGTGCAAGAAGGTCGATATATTTCCTCCACCAGGCGATCGGTAACAGCACTTTGATCCAAATAAACTTTTCGCAGAGTTTTCCGAATTACCGAACGTCGCCTAGTCCACTGGAAAACCAAAAAAGTCGTCCAGTCCTGAATTAGCAGCGATCGCATCATTTTCGAGGTCTTTTGTTTCCAGGTAGGCGGTTCTATCTTAGTCTGAGTATCCGAAAACGGACCCGCACTATTCAATAAAATCAACCCCGCCACTTCATCAGGATAATCCGCCGCCACACAAAGACTAGCATAACCCCCCAAGGAATTACCCGCCAAAACCGTTGGTCGTCCGATCACCTCCGTCATAAAATCATGAAGCTGATCGCGCCACAACTGTCCAGTATATTCCCAGTTAGGTTTAGCCGATCGCCCAAACCCTAGCAAATCAATAGCCCACACATCAAACTCAGAACTTAATCCCTCAATATTCTTACGCCAGTGGTCTGTCGATGCGCCGAACCCATGCACCAACAATAAAGAGGGGCGTTGGTCAACCTTTGTCGTTGCCACATCCTCACCCGCTGAACCCCCTCTGACATAATAAATCAATTGATCGCGCCACTTCCAATAAGTCCCCTCATAGGAGTTCGAGTCAGTTACTAAAGTAGTTTGCATTTTACTTAAATTCGTTGATATTATTGGATGTTATACAGCAAAGATTGATTAATAACCACTTATTGATCCTCTCCAGGTAATCCACCCCAAGGCTGGTATTCTTCCAAATCAATATCATCAAGAGTTGGTCCCTCTGAAGGCTCAACCGTCATATTTGGATGTTGCACCACACAAGCCAGATGAGCCCCTTGTAAACCCCGTTTAATCCGTTCTGGAGTTTCTGCAAACAGCACAAATAGGGGGTAAATATTTTCAGCCTCTTGGGAATACACATAACTGTAATGATGAGGCATAACCCATTCATAGCCACTATCTAAGTAAACCTGAGTTAATCTCCAGCGCCTCAGCAAATCCGAAAGATCTTCGTGGGGTTTATGAATAAAAATCAAGATTTCCGAGCCGACTTTAACCTTCCATTCTGGATCGCACATCAACACCGCAATATCACAGGGAAGACAAACAGCTTGCTCCGGGCTAATGGTAATATGATCATGCCCCGCATAGGAAACACCATTGCGTAACCTGACAATGGGTAGCGGCAGAGTGATCAAACTTTCTTCCGGGCGGCGCAGACTGGGAATCATTTCCCAATAAGGTCGATGCTGTTGCAAAAGATTAATCATTGTATTTGCATAGCTGTATTCAGCCAGCAAAGTTTCATAATGGGATTGTTGAACTGGCATTTTTTAAAAACCTGGTAACATCTTTTCCGACCACAGGAGAAATTAATTTCCCCGGCGATTTGGTGTCGTAGCACTTATAAACTCTCAAACACCTTAAACATTGGCAGATACATCGACAGTAGTACAGAAGCCACAATACCCCCTACTACTACAATCATTAAAGGTTCTAGCGCACTGGTTAGAGATTTTACCGCCTCCTCAACTTCCGTTTCATAGAAAGCGCCTACTTTCATTAACATTTTATCAAGTTCCCCAGATTCTTCTCCGATCGCAATCATCTGAATCGCCAAACCTGGGAACACATTTTCTTCCTGTAAAGCCAGACTGATCAATCCCCCCTGTTGAATCTCATTTCTGGCGTACTCAATGGCATTAGCGATCGCCTGATTACCAGCTACATCACGGACAATTTCCATAGAGTTCATAATCGGCACACCCGAACGAGTCAGACTACCAAAAATAATACAGAAACGCGCCACCGCCGACTTTTCCAGAATCGCACCAAATAGGGGCAGTTTTAAGTAAATCTTATCAAAAAATAACCGCCCAGAGTCAGTTTTATAAGCCACAGTATAGGCAAAATAAATACCAATCAATGAGCCAATTACTATAGCTTGGGGAATAGGCGGCCAAGTCGTACAAAAATCACTAATTTTCAGCATGAACACCGTAAACAGAGGTAACTCCACCCCAATTTGCTCAAAAATACCCGAAAAGGTAGGTAGCAAAAACGTAGCCATACCAAAAAACACAGCGATCGCAATAAACAATACTGTTTTCGGATAAGAAGTTGCCGACTTAATCTCACTCTGAGTTTTATGGTTTTTTTCCATCATCACCGCCAGACGTTCTAGAGTTTCATCCAAAACCCCCCCAGTTTCTCCTGCCGCCACCATACTCACAAAAAGCTGGTCAAACACATCAGGAAACTTTCTCATTGACGATGATAATTCCTCCCCTTCTTCCACATCAGCACGTAGAGTATTAATCGCCCTTTTTAGCTTCGCATTTTCACACTGTTCTCCCAGCACACTTAAACAGCGAGCCATCGAGATACCCGCATTAAACATAGCCGCAAACTGACGGGCAAAGATCGCGAGATCTTTCACCGTAATCGATGCCATCGCTACATTAAGATCTTCCTCGAATTTCTTGAAGTCAAAGCCTTGTTTCCGAGAGTGGCTTTTGACCATTCTATTAGTTGTCATATCTCACCTCTATTTATATAGATATAATTGTCAGTCTCCCATAGCACACCAAGTTCGCAACTATAGCAACCCTAAAAAAGGTAGTGACCAACCCCACTTGTATGAGAGACTACAAGCAGGGGGGGTCTGAAAAACTCTCCTTTTTAAGGATGCTTACCTACCTAACTTGGTGGGATTATGCTTTCACCTTCTGACCCTTACCTGCCTTGGGCTGAGGACCAATGAGCCGTTCAAGTTCATCAGGCTTAGAGCTCTTACTCATAGCAGCCTCCCAAGTAGCCTTACCTTCTTGATAAAGTTGTGCTAGGGACATTTCCATCGTCCGCATTCCCAATTTAGCCCCCATTTGGATCTGGGAGTAAATTTGAGAAGTTTTTCCTTCCCGAATCAAGTTACCCATAGCCGGAGTATTAAGCATAATCTCCATAGCCGCACAACGACCGCCACCAATTCGCGGTACCAGGTTTTGACTACAAACCCCCACCAGAGAACCGGACATTTGCGCCCGCACCTGCGGTTGTTGAATAGGGGGGAATACATCCAGCATCCGGTCTACTGTTGCTGAAGCCGAGTTAGTGTGCAGAGTTCCAAATACCAAGTGACCCGTTTCTGCGGCCGATATCGCCAGACCGATAGTTTCCAAGTCCCGCATTTCCCCCACCAGAATAATATCTGGGTCTTCACGCAAAGCCGCTTTGAGCGCATTAGCAAAACTCTTGGTATCCTCACCCTTTTGGCGTTGGTGAAACAGACTCTTGATATTAGGGAAAACATACTCAATGGGGTCTTCCACAGTCAGGATATGTTCTGAGCGTGTGCGGTTGATCAAGTCAAGTAAAGCGGCCATTGTGGTAGTTTTACCCGATCCTGTCTGTCCCGTCACCAGAACCATACCACGAGGTCTTTCGGTCAAATCCCGCAGGATTTGGGGAACCCCCAACTTATCAGCATTGGGAATTTGAGAAGCCAAAGCTCGCATACAAGCGGCCCAGCAACCCCGTTCCCGATAGACATTCACCCGGAACCGAGCCAGTCCCTTAACCCCATAGGCGCAGTCTAGTTCCCAGTTTTGCTCCAACTGCTTACGCTGCATATTATTGAGCATCTGGAAAATCAAAACCTGCACCTCTTCAGCAGAGAGAGTTTCTCCAAATTGGGGTTGTGGAGTCAGTTTCCCGCTGACGCGGTAAAAGATAGGCGCTCCTGCTTGAATATGAATATCTGAGCCTCCTTGTTCAACCAAAGACTCCAGAACATCCTCAATCATCAAACCACGCATAGATAAACCTCCAATGGAATTTTGGTTGTTAGTTGAAATCGATCGCTTGCGCGCGTCCCAACACACGGAAGGGGGAACATAGCCAGAATTTTTCTAAACTTTCATCCCACCTGATACATTTACGCGACATTTATCCGGCTATTCCCGGACAATGCAACGATAGCACTATTACCCGTTAAGGTAACAGAGGCGGTATCCCGCAAAGCTTTTAGAAAGATTCCAAAAGCACCGTTCCAGTCCCGTGGTAGAGTGAACCCGCACTCAGGACATCGGAACACTTTTGAGCCACCTAGCTGGGAATGGACATGACCACAGTGAGTACAGGTTTTGCTGGTGTATTCTTCGGTCACATCTACAACTGTTCAGTTATTTCCGCGCTTATGTCTCAGGGTTAGTTTGAATCGATAATGCGCCCATTTCAGCATGGCGCGGGCAGTCTTAGACCTGATTAGACGCTTCACCTTGGCAACCATATTGGAAGTCTCGAAGGGGGGCAAAAAAATCAGGCTGTGTTATGGGATGGCCAGGGATGCGACCCAATCAACCAGGGGGTTGAAGTCCTCACCGGGTAGTCCCCACGCCCATTTCAGCTCTATTTCATACCCGAAGGTCTCGCACCATACTTGGTATTATACCGTATTGCCGTAAAATGTTAACCTAATTTGAGATTAAATCATGCTCCTTCTATTGTGAATGATTTTTTGTCCGGGTGGGTTCATAGCGTGATCTCAAGTTCCCAGCCCCAGACCACTCAAAGGCTCCCTACATAGCAAACCGAGGAGTCAAACAATAGGGACAGTCCAACCATTCCGGCTTTAATTCCGCCGCACATCCTTTACAGGTCAAACCCTGCTTCCGTTTAGCCTTCAACTCCGATTCCAGAGCCGAATCTGTAAAGGTTACCCGTTCCACCTCCTCAAAAGTTGTATGGCCTTCACGCACCAACTGTAAACTGTAGGCTAAGAGAGTTTTCATCCCTTCCTCAACAGCAGCTTCCTTAATTTGTTCAGTGGGAGCGCCCTTAGTAATCAGAATTTGCATCCGCTCCGTTACTTTAAGGAATTCATAAACCCCAACCCTGCCCTTATAGCCTAGACCACCACATTTTTTACATAACTCGCCGCGATCGGTCAGTTCCCGGCGTTGATCTGCTGGAATAGTATTTGCCTTATAGAAAGTAATACCCACCTCCCCAGAAGCAGCAAGACCATAACGACCCAATTCTTGGGGAGTAGGGGTATAAGGTATACGACATTCAGTGCAGACCCGTCGCATCAAACGTTGAGCCAGGATACCCAACAGAGCCGCAGATACCATGAACGGCTCAACTCCCATCTCATCCAAACGAGCGATCGCTCCCGCCGCGTCATTAGTGTGAAGAGTAGTTAATACCAAGTGTCCAGTCAGAGCCGCTTCAATAGAAGTTTTAGCCGTTTCCAAATCTCGCGTTTCCCCCACCAGCAAAACATCAGGGTCTTGTCGCAAGAAAGCCCGCAGGATATTAGCAAAAGTCAAATTTTTCTCCCGAATCACCTGACATTGGGTAATACCAGGTAGAGCATACTCAATCGGGTCTTCCGCCGTACTAATATTAATACCCGGATCATTGCGCTCTGCCAAAACCGAATACAAGGATGTAGATTTACCAGAACCCGTAGGTCCTGTTACCAAAATCAACCCAAAAGGACGACTAGCAGTTTCTCGGACCATTTCCAAAGTTTCCTGGTCAGAGATCAACTTATCCAAACCCAATTGAGTCGAAGAACTATCAAGAATCCGCAGAACAATCTTTTCCCCATAGCGACTCGGCAGGCTATTGACCCGAAAATCCACCGTCCGGCCCTGATAAATCCGACGAATCCGGCCATCCTGAGCTTGGCGACGTTCAGCGATATCAAGATCGGCAATAATTTTAAAGCGGGAGGTAATAGCAGAAATCACCTTTTTGGGGAAAGTAAAATACTCCTGCAAAACCCCATCTTTACGCATCCGAATCCGCATATCATGCTCTTGAGGTTCCACATGGATATCGGACACCCCCTCCGACAGAGCTCTCGCCAGAATCACATTCACAGCCTTAATAACTGGTGCAGTTTCCGCCTCTTGCAGTTGTGCATCGAGGTTCATGTCTCCCACGTCCTCGGAGGCTTCTACCAGTTCTACATCCTCAAACTCACCCTCCCCAAACTGGAGTTTTCTCTCTTCCTCCCGAGCCGCTTCTACTTGCTTGCGCTTAACTTCCTCCTCACCGTAGGCTGTAATCAGTTTGTCATAATCTTCTTGAGTAATAACCCGCCGCTGTAGTTTCCATCCTACCGGACGCAGGATTTGGTTTCTCAACTCATCCAAAGCACTCAGGTTATCTGGATCGACCATTGCCATCATCACGCTAGGAGTTGGCTCCGACTCGATGATTTTCAAAGGCACAAAACGATGTCGTTTGCAGGTCTCAATAGAAGTTTCCAGCTTTTTGATGATTTCTTCTAGTTCAGCCACCGAAATCTGATCTATTTCTAGGTCAAAGGCCTCAACCCCATAGACAATTTTTAACTCAAATAGCTGTTGTTTTTTATAGTGACGGGCTAATTCCGGGGGTAGAGGTTGACCGGTAATCGATTCGAGAACCTCCGTTAGAGGTTTTCCGCCACGAGAGTCCTGAATAGCCTGCTGTAGTCGCTCAGGGTCAATATACCCTGACTGAATCAATTTATTACCAAAGGGAGTTGCACTTTGAGCAACAAGAGCAGTTCGCCGGGGGGATGATGTATTGGTCATAGCTGCAGTCAAGTCCTTATGTCTAGGCTTCCCCAAAAAGTTGGGAAAGTTTCTTAGGTGAGTATGGAAGTATCACTGTTGATTTACAGTTTAACCGCTGGTGCTATATCCACAACTAGGGACTGAGGACTTTAGCCCTATTTACCTGGTGCTAAAGCTCAACTTACCAACGGGTGAATATGTTTTCCTGTCGCCGTGGGTGATAGGTTTATTTTGACACTTCTCGTCCTAAAGGGTGGAAGATTCTTCGTTCATTGGCTCTGGAAGGATTACTCCAACCCAAGTCAAGTATAGGTCAAATCTCCCGAAGCGTTTGGATTGATCATCCAAGTTCCCACTTGCCCCGTGGTACTCAAGACAATTTCTTTGGTAACCGATCGCCGAATTAAGTTGATTATATGCAGCCGAGGGCATGAAAGTGTTACTATGGGATGATTTTAGGTATTTGAAGCCTATTGGATGCCTGAACGAATCGCGCCTGTAGTATTAAAATGGATCAAGATCACGAAAGCACGTTAACGGAGAGCGGAGTTTTCCCTAGGCTATAGGCTTAGGGATGCCGTCGCTCGATTTTCTATTATGGACGATAACAAGCAGGAAGACATGGTTCCTAATTCGACAAGTGACAAAACGGATGAGACTACAGAACCTGTAGCATCAGATCCGGGTTCTGTTGAGTCTGAACAGATTGATCAACAGACGGATACTGAATCTGATTTAACATTGGAGCAAGCAACGATCGCTGATGATGGCGAGGAAGCTACGGACGCGGAACTGAGTTCCGATCCGATTTATATTGCCAATGAACAGCTTAATGAGCAGTTGCAGACCATAGCCCAAGCGCGAGAGTCCCTTCAGACTCAACTGATGGATATGACCAGTCAATATCAGCGACTAGCTGCTGATTTTGAGAACTTCCGTAAGCGCACACAGAAGGAAAAAGAAGACCTCGAACTCAATATCAAGTGTTCCACGATCGGGCAGCTTTTGCCAGTGATCGATAACTTTGAGCGAGCCAGAGCCCATATTAAACCCCAAAATGATGGTGAAATGAACATTCACAAAAGCTATCAGGGGGTTTATAAACAGATGGTGGAGTGTCTTAAACAAATTGGAGTATCCCCCATGCGCCCGGAGGGTGAACCATTTGATCCTAATCTCCATGAGGCGGTGATGCGCGAACCGACCAGCGAGTATCCAGAGGGAACAGTGATTGAAGAACTGATGCGGGGGTATATACTAGGCGATCGCGTCTTACGTCATGCCATGGTGAAAGTAGCTACAGAACCAGAACTCTCAGATACCACAGAGGAGCCACCAGCAGAAGGTTCTGAGGATTAATCGCCTAAATCAACTCAATGGGCGCAACTACTGCGCCCTAAGTGTTATACAGCCAGGGAAAGGGGGTAGACTTATGTAGTAAGTGGGTCTAGCTTCTAGGCTCTTATGTTAGAACGGGGATGGCTCTACCATTCATTGCACAAATTTATCGATGAGGAGCTATGGGAAAGGTCATTGGCATCGACTTAGGTACGACTAATAGTTGTGTGGCGGTTCTGGAGGGGGGTAAACCTGTAGTTATTTCCAGTTCAGAAGGGGGACGGACTACACCCAGTATTGTGGGTTTTGGTAAATATGGCGATCGCTTAATTGGTCAGCTTGGTAAACGACAAGCCGTGACTAATGCTGAGAATACCATATTTAGTATTAAGCGATTTATTGGCAGACGCTGGGAAGATACGGAAGTGGAGCGATCGCGAGTTCCCTATAAGTGCGTCTCTGGTAAAGATAATACAGTAGATGTCAAAATTCGTGATCAGGTCTACACGCCGCAAGAAATATCGGCGATGGTGTTGCAAAAACTCAAAGAAGATGCCGAAGCCTATTTAGGGGAAACTGTTGATCAAGCGGTGATTACGGTTCCGGCTTACTTCACAGATGCTCAACGCCAGGCCACCAAGGATGCGGGGACTATTGCGGGTTTAAATGTGTTGCGTATCATCAACGAACCCACAGCAGCAGCCCTATCTTATGGTTTGGATAAACAAGACCAAGACCAAACCATTCTGGTTTTTGACCTAGGGGGAGGCACTTTTGATGTATCTATCCTCCAGTTGGGAGATGGAATTTACGAGGTAAGATCCACATCTGGGAATAACCACCTGGGAGGGGATGACTTTGATAACTGTCTGGTGATGTGGATGGTAGAAACCTTTAAAAAACAAGAAGGGATTGATCTAACATCGGACAAAATGGCTCTGCAACGGATGCGCGAAGCAGCGGAAAAAGCGAAGATCGAACTTTCTAATCGCACCAAAACCTCGATTAACTTGCCATTCATCAGTGCTGATGACTCAGGACCAAAGCACCTAGAACTAGAACTGAGTCGCTCGGAATTTGAAACTTTAGTGGGAGACCTGGTAAAAAGTACCCTCGAACCAGTAACCCAAGCCCTCAAAGATGCCAGTTTAGAACCCCAGGATATTGATAAAATCATTTTGGTGGGAGGTTCAACCAGAATTCCCGCAGTACAGCAAGCAATTAGTAAACATTTTGGCGATCGCAGTCCCGATCGCTCTGTTAACCCCGATGAAGCGGTAGCCCTAGGAGCAGCAATCCAAGCCGGGATTTTGGGAGGAGAAGTCAAAGACCTACTGCTTTTGGATGTCACCCCTTTGTCCCTGGGTTTAGAAACCCTAGGGGAAGTGTTCACCAAAATCATCGAACGCAATACTACCATTCCCACCAGTCGTTCCCAAATGTTCTCCACCGCCACCGACGGACAAACCTCTGTGGAAATTCATGTGCTGCAAGGGGAACGAGCCATGGTTAAAGATAACAAAAGCCTGGGTAAGTTCCTACTGACTGGCATTCCTCCCGCTAAACGGGGTGTGCCACAAATTGAGGTATCTTTTGATATTGATGCTAATGGGATATTGAAAGTATCTGCTATAGATCGTGGCACAAGCCGAGAGCAAAGTATTCAAATCACCAATACCGGAGGACTGAGCGAGACCGAAATTGAGCGAATGCGACAGGAGGCAGAGCTTTACGCCGAGGAAGACGAAGCCCACAGACTGATTGCCGAGTTGAAAAATCAATCCCAGACCCTGTTCTATAATTGTAAGGTGACATTAAAGAACAATGCCAAAGCAATTAGTAATGAACTTAAAGAGCGAACCCGAACCGAAGCAGCCGCTTTAAAGAAAGCAGTTAACGACCCCAAAATCTCTTTAGGGGATATGCAACGACAAGTTGAGAGTTTCCAAAATTTGCTCTATGAGCTAGGTTCTGCGGTTTATGCAGCACATGAGCAGGGAGATAGGGGGAATGGGTCAGCGACTGAAGAACCCCAGATGCTAGACTCAGAAGAAGATGAAAGCACAGACTCTGACATGGACTCTGAAATCGGCAATAGTGACGAGACAGAATCTAAAGAATTAGAGGGCTCTGAGAGCCAAAGTCTGGGTGGTTCATAGAGATAAGTTGACCGCTAACGGTTAAATGGTCCCATTAAAGGTTGGGATGTGGGATGATGTAAAATAGGGGTTTCCCTAAACGGTGGGGTTGGTAGTTTATGCTTAATCCAACCCCTAGTTAAGGAAAGACCTAACTCTAGGTTTGTTCTGTAGTTTTAGTAATTAATTTTTAGAAAAAAGCTTTATGGCAGGCGATTACTATGATGTCCTCGGTGTCTCCCGCGACGCAGACAAGGAAGAAATTAAACGAGCTTACCGTCGTCTGGCTCGTAAATATCACCCGGATGTAAATAAGGAGCCGGGGGCTGAAGAAAGGTTTAAGGAAATCAACCGCGCCTATGAGGTGCTTTCGGAACCGGAAATCCGCGCCCGTTATGATCGCTTTGGGGAAGCTGGGGTATCTGGTGCTGGTGCAGGGGGCTATGGTCAGGACTTTGGCGATAGTTTTGCTGATATCTTTGAAAGTTTTTTCAGTGGCTTTGGTGGGGGTATGGGCGGCCCTACGGCAGCCAGACGACGCACGGGACCCACGCGAGGGGATGACCTGCGCTTAGATTTGCGCTTGGAGTTTAAAGAGGCTATTTTTGGCGGGGAAAAGGAAATCCGTATCCGTCACTTAGAAACCTGTGAGACTTGCAATGGGACGGGGGCGAAGCCGGGAACTTCTCCTAAAACTTGTTCTACCTGTGGGGGTAGTGGTCAAGTGCGACGGGCGACTCGTACTCCCTTTGGTAGCTTTACTCAGGTTTCGGTTTGTCCTACCTGTAATGGTACTGGACAGATGATTGAGGAAAAATGCGTCAGTTGTGGTGGAGAAGGCCTGAAAGAGGTAACTAAAAAGCTGAAAATTACGATTCCGGCTGGGGTAGATAATGGCACGCGGTTGCGGGTATCTAATGAGGGGGATTCGGGAAAACGAGGTGGCCCGGCGGGGGATTTGTATGTATTTCTGTCGGTGGACTCAACACCGAATTTCAAACGTGATGGTATTAATATCCTGTCAGATGTGAAAATCTCTTACCTGCAAGCGATTTTAGGCTGCACTTTGGAGGTGGAAACGGTTCAGGGTACGACTTCTTTAACTATTCCGGCGGGGACACAACCGAATACGGTGCTGACTCTGGAAAATCAGGGTGTCCCTCGTTTGGGAAATCCGGTGAGTCGGGGAGATCACTTGATTACAATTTTGATTGATATTCCTACCCGGATTACTAATGAGGAGCGAGAACTTTTGGAACAGTTGGCCCAAATTAAGGGAGAACGTACCGGAAAAGGAGGCCTGGAAGGGTTCCTTGGTAATTTGTTCCAAAAGTAAAACATTCGATTGATGGCTTGGATTGATTGTTCCTTTTGTGTGAAGAGTCTATGACTGGTTCAGATACTTATTCGGCTGATGCTAAACTTGATTTGCGCGGCACCCCCTGTCCGATTAATTTTGTGCGGACTAAGTTGCGTCTGCAACAAATGACACCGGGGACTTTGCTGGAGGTGTGGTTAGATGGCGGCGAACCTATTGAACAGGTTCCTGATAGCTTGGTGATGGAAGGATATGCTATTGAGGAGGTTTGCGATCGCGGAGAGTTTTTTGCGATTATGGTTCGTTGTCCGCCTGTGAAGAGTTTATGACGGCTGATCGCATAATGGGAACGGTAGTTGCTGGTCAGGCTAATTTTTATCAGGTTTGTCTGAGTCCTGACCAGTCTCCGTCTGGGAATGGGGCCGGGGGGGAAGCTAAACGGATGACTTTGCTTTGTACCTGTCGCGCTCGTTTAAAGAAAATTGGTCAGAAGGTGATGGTGGGCGATCGCGTGGTGGTCTCCTGTCCGGACTGGCAGGGGGGTAGAGGGGTGATTTCTGAGATTTTACCCCGTAAAACTGAGCTGGCGCGCCCTAGTATTGCTAATGCAGACCATTTATTATTGGTGTTTGCAGTGGCTGAACCCGACCCAGATCCGGTGACTCTCAGCCGCTTTCTACTCAAGGCGGAGTCTACTGGGTTGGAGGTGAGTTTGTGCTTTAATAAGTGCGATTTACTGCCCCCTGATAGCCTCCGACAATGGTACGATCGCATGAGAGGCTGGGGATATGACCCTTTGATGATTAGTGTCTATCATGGGGTTGAATATCGCTTTGAGGGCGATCGCATGGAAATTTCGCCGACTCTGAATTTATCATCAAATTCGGCTGGGTTGGACAAACCCGGTTTCGGGGAAAGTTCGCCTTCCCTCACTAGAGATGGTGATAGAAACCCGGTTTCTGGCACTGCTAATTCTCTGCTGGATCGCTTGCGCCTGAAAACTACGGCTATTTCTGGTCCGTCTGGTGTGGGGAAGTCTAGTTTGATTAATAAACTGATTCCTAATAGTCATTTGCGGGTGGGGGAAGTGTCGGGAAAATTGGGGCGAGGACGGCATACTACCCGCCATGTTGAATTGTTTGAATTACATAACGGGGGTTTCCTGGCTGATACTCCGGGGTTTAATCAACCGGAATTGCAATGCGACCCTCACCAGTTGGGTGATTATTTCCCGGAAATTCGCGATCGCTTAACTAAGGGTAAGTGTCAATTTGATGATTGTTTGCACCGCGAAGAACCATCATGTGTGGTGCGTGGAGACTGGGAAAGATACCCCCAATATCTCCATTTTCTTGAGGAGGCGATCGAGGCTTGGGAAACGTCTCAACATCAACCACTAGAGGAGGATCGCCTCAAATCTAAAAGTAAATCTGGAGGGGGAAAACAATATGAACCTAAATTGCAGTCTAAAAAATATCGCCGCTCTTCCCGTCGCTTAGAACACCAAAATTTACAACAACTTTGTGAAGATTTGGATGAGGTCTAAAACAACTTATCTATTAAATGGAGTAGCCGAGCCATGTCAGATTCTCCAACTACTACAGGCGCAATAACCACCGGATTAGTGATTGGTTTATTGTTTATGGGGGGCTTTTTTTGGGTAGGCTATTCGCTGCCATTTAGTCTGCTGTGTAGCTTTTTGGGTGGTGTATCTGCTTATCAATTAATAACTTGGTGGCATATAGACTCTCTGCCAAAGATTGAGGAGTCTAATTCCTCTAACCCAGAAGTTGGCAAGGTGTACAAGTCGATTCATAAATTTTTGTTTAAATCTCAGTATAATAAACAATCAAAAAAACTTGCCAATGAGCCAGTTTCTAAAGGTCCTGTGTCTCTGATGGGATGGGTTTTAAAAGAACATTCCAAAGGCAATAAAGATAATTAATCATCAGGAGAAACCGGGTTGTTTGGTTGCTATGGCAGGAAAAACCCGGTTTTAATAATTAATGATGTACCCTCCCAGCGGAGGTATTTAGACGGGAATAGTTGGGTTGAGTTGTTGTTGGTTAGGTTGGGTTTGTGAAGTTGGTAATAATTCGGGGTTAACTATTGATAATTGTACGGCACAGGCTTTTAATTCTGGTTGTTTAGACTCCGGACAACATTCAGGGTGAGTCATGGCGTTGGCTTCGGTATTATCTCCCCATAAAGCGCCCCAGTGCATGGGTACAAATACAGTTCCCGGTGCGATCGCTTTAGTAATTTGAGCGGGAAAATAAGCCTTTCCACGGCGCGATCGCACTTGCACTAAATTGCCGGATTCAATGCCTAATTTCTGGGCATCTTTGGGGTGAATTTCCATAAAAGGAGTGGGGTGCATTTTGCGGATTTTCTCAATTCTCCCGGTTCGTGTTTGAGTGTGCCAATGACCGTATAATCTCCCCGTTGTCAACACTAAAGGATAATCTGGATCTGGGGGTTCAGCTAATCCTTTGGAGTAATAAGCCGCAAATTGTGCGCGACCGTCAGGGGTATTAAATCGTAAATCAGTATATAAACGTTTAGGGGTGCGATTAATTTCGGTTTCCGTCTCAGGACAAGGCCATTGAATAGGACCAGAAACCATTAAACGATGATGACTCAACCCAGATAAATCGCAGGGACGGTTACGAGTTAAGCGGACAAATTCCTGGTAAACTTGAGCGGAATTAGCGAAATTAAATTGTTTTGGAAAACCTAACCTCCGCCCTACTTCGGCGAAAATTTCCCAGTCGGCTTTAGCTTCTCCTAGGGGTTGACGAAAAGCCTGACATAAAGTGACGACCCGTTCAGAATTAGTCATAGTCCCGGTTTTTTCTCCCCACTGGGCGGCGGGTAGTAAAATATGGGCATATTCAGCGGTTTCTGTAGGATAATAAGCGTCCTGATAAATGGTAAAAGGCGATCGCATTAAAGCCGCTTTAGTCCTTTCTAAATCCGGCATACTGACTGCTGGATTAGTCGCCGCCACCCATAATAACCCCACGTTACCAGTTTCTAATCCGGTAATCATTTCCCAAGCATTCAAACCCACTTGGTCAGAAATCTGACCGGGTTCTAGTTCCCAAAATTGCTCAACTTCTCTCCGGTGTTGGGGATTTGTGACAACTCGATAACCGGGTAAAATATGGGCAAGTCCTCCCGCTTCTCTACCTCCCATAGCATTAGGTTGACCTGTTAAAGAAAAAGGACCCGCCCCAGGTTTACCAATATTTCCAGTCATCAAATGAAGATTAATCAGAGTCCGCACTTTCGCAGTCCCTTCGGAAGACTGATTTATCCCCATTGACCACATAGATAAAACTCGTTTAGACTCACCCCACCACCTAGCAGCTTGTTCAATATCATCCAGACGAATACCACAGGTTCTGGCTACTAATTCCGGGGGATAAGATTGGATTACCCGCATATAATCAGGGAATCCTTTGGTACATTCATCAATAAATAAAGAATCTATAAAACCCCAACGCATTAAGAGGTTGGCTATACCATTAAGTAGGTCAATATCGGTTCCGGGACGGATGGCTAAATGTAGGTCTGCGGCTTCAGCGGTTTGGGTGCGGCGAGGGTCCACCACAATCATTTTGACTTGGCGATTTTTCTTATGGTGAACCCGCAAACGATTAAAAACTATGGGGTGACATTCAGCGGTATTAGTGCCAATTAAAAAGGCACAGTCGGTTTTTTCTAGGTCGTCATAACAACAGGGGGGACCGTCTGAACCGAAACTTTTGATATAACCGGAGACGGCTGAAGACATACACAGGCGGGAATTGGCATCAAAATTATTGGTTCCCAAACAGCCTTTAATTAGCTTTTGGGCGATGTAATAGTCTTCGGTTTGGAATTGACCTGAACCATACATACAGATAGCATCAGCCCCCATGGTGTGGCGGACGGTTTGAATGCGGTTGACAATAAGGTTATAGGCTTCATCCCAGGTGGCGCGACGAAAAGGTTGATCGAGGGTCTCTCGGATCATGGGATATTTCAGGCGATTTTTGTCTATGGCTTCGGCAATTGTTGCGCCTTTGACGCAAACTTTCCCGAGGCTTGAGGGGTGAGTGCGATCGCCTCTAACTTGCCAAATTGGATTTCCTTGGGAGTCTCTATTTGTCGCTTTTCCGGGTTGTGCGGGGGGTAAAACTTCTAAGCCGCAACCAACACCGCAGTAAGGACAAAGAGTTTTTGTTAATTGAGTCATTGTTAGATTAATGGGTGGTAATTGTGGCAGTTTTTATTATAGTATATCAGCCACCTATTTGCTGGCAATTGGGGGGAGTTTACCGTGATTAATTATCTGCTCAAATCAGCCGATTAATTAATCAATCCACCCCAACCGGAAGTTAATCACCGTAACCACGGAGGATAGTCATCTAGGAAGGATAGGGAATTATTGGCGGTTCAGGGGCGAGTAGCTAATTTGATGCTAGTTAATAACCCGCCCCTATTTTGGGTTATTTGGCGACAGGGATAAGGTCTTCGTTGGCTTGTAATTCTCCTTCATGATGGTCAGCAAAAGACCCTTGAGGTTCCTTGAGGAAAAACCAACAGAGGAAAGCGACAATCATGCTAGTTACTCCTAACATCTCGAAGAAAATTCGGTTGCCGATATCACCTTCTGGAAATAGGCTAAATAGTGTTAGATAAACGACTGCACCCACATTTCCATAAGCCCCAACATTTCCGGCAATTTGTCCAGTAACACGGCGTTTAATGAGGGGAACGATCGCAAAAGATGAACCTTCCCCGGCTTGTACAAAGAATGAACAAGTCATGGTTAAAAGTACCGCCAAAGGTAGCCACCAACCACCATGAACTCGACCCATAATTAAATAAGCAAATGCCATTCCCGCAGTCAGAACCGCCATGGTATTTTTACGGCTACCTAATTTATCAGAAATTAGACCTCCACCGGGGCGAGACATTAGGTTCATGAAAGCATAACTAGCAGCTATCATTCCAGCGGCTGGTTTACTGAGTCCAAAAGTATTCTCAAAGAAAGCGGGAAGCATTGACACCACAGCTAATTCTGAGCCGAAGTTGACAAAATAGGTCAATTCCAAAATAGCAACTTGGGAAAAATTGTAACGGTCTGCGGGGGGATAGTGTTTGTGACCAAGGATTAGTTCTTTATTCGCTTCCCAGCAGTTATAACCTTGGAAAAGATATAAACCGAATAAGGCTACCCAAACGATATAAAGTTGCGGTGAGGTCAAGAAACCTACTTTACTTAAACGCCAAGCTAGGATACCCAACACACCTACTAGGGGAATATTCATGAGCATCAAAAACCAGAAGTCTTTGGGGGTGGTTACTTCTAAACCTCTGGCGCGTTGGGGTTTTTGATAGACTTTTCCTGGGGGGGTATCTTGGACGTTAAAGAAGTAGAAAGCACCATAAGCAGCGGCGATAATTCCTGTTAATGCTACAGCTACTCGCCAGTTAATTACCCCCCCAGAACCGAAGGTTAAAATTGCTGCTAGAGTGGGTAAGCTAAAGGCAGCGGCGGCGGAACCAAAATTACCCCAACCGCCATAAATTCCCTCGGCTAAACCGATTTCTTTGGGTGGGAACCATTCGGCTACCATGCGGATACCAATTACAAATCCTGCACCCACTATGCTGAGGGCTAAACGGGAAATTACTAATTGATTAAAGTTTTGGGCTAAGGCAAATGCTGTACAGGGAATTGCTGCATAAATTAGCAGTAATGAGTAGGTGATTCTGGGGCCGTATTTGTCTAGCAGCATCCCAATAATAATCCGGGCGGGAACTGTGAGGGCAACATTACAAATGGCGAGGGTACGAATTTGACTTATTTCTAAGCCCATATCTTCTTGAATGGCTGTGGCTAAAGGTGCGAAGTTGAACCAGACGACAAAGGAAAGAAAGAAGGCAAACCAGGTTAGGTGTAGGATTTTGTATCGGCCTTTTAAAGACCATAATTCGGTTAGCATTTTGATTAAATTGTGGGGTAAAACAACGGTGGAAATTGGCGGGGTCAGGACTTGATTAATTGGGATAATTACTCAATCATCAATGCAGATAATTGATGAGGGAATACTATTGGGCAACCCAAGGGTTGACTTGTAAAGTGCCACTGGGAGTCATGACTACGAGAAATTCAGCCTGGGGTTGGTTGTCGGTGGTGGCTTGACTTAATTGGGGAATGGGAGTCTGATTAAGATATTTGGCGGCGGCGAGGTTGATGGTTTTGTATTGGGCGATCGCACCTGTTTGATTGACTGAGACCTGATACACTAGGTTCTCGGTAAAGGTAGGGTACTGTTGCCAGTTTTGGTCAATTTGGGTGTATAATTGGGTGGTTAAATCAGCGATCGCATTCGGATCGGTGATGGGGGTTACGGTGGCCTCTACTGTTGGGGTTTCTACGGTTTCTGGGACAATTTCGACAGCAGTTACAATGGTTTCGGCTTGGGGTTGCTGTTGTGCGTAGTGGTTGGATAGTAGTTGCTGCCAACTGTTAAGATAAAATCCTGAAAAGGCAATTAAGCCAATGACTGACCCGATTTTCACACCGATAGAAGAGGTTAAGGAGTTGGGGGTAGTTTGAATGGATGTCATGGAGATTTTCTGATAGTAAAGTTGACTAGCACCGGACTACATTTCCCTGGCTTGATGAGCGATCGCCTCTTTATTTGATAATAACTTTTATTGCTTGAGCTATATCAAAAATGAGGATAAGCACATCAAAACTAACCCTTAATTTAGGATAATTGCATAAACAACAACCTAAATATGGGTGATTGGGGAATGATAACCGGAAATTAAACTACTCCTAAAGCCGCCGAAAATTTGAGCGATGACTTTAAGAATTAATCAGTAGGTTAAAGCTGAAAAATCAGTTAAAGTGTAGCTAATATTACAAAATCCTAAGTTTGATGAACTTTTTGCATATTAACAATGTTATTTTTGCATGATGGGGTAAATTGTAGTCATGATTAGTATTCCCAAAAGCGATCGCTACTGGCTAAAAAATGCCCATATTCCCTACTGTTTACTGGAAGTAAGCCAACCGGACTGGTTAAGCCAACAGACGCGGGAGGGGCTAATATTAATCGATGTGGAAATTACATCGGGGAAAATTAGCCAACTGCGACCCGCTGGAAATACAGACACGGCTGATATCCCCTGGGTAGACCTGCGGGGGGGACAGGTTTGGCCCTGTTTTGTGGACTTACACACCCATTTAGATAAAGGCCATATTTGGCAGCGATCGCCTAATCCCGACGGGACTTTTACCGGGGCGCTAAATACTGCTATTTCCGATAGTGAAAAATACTGGACCCCTGAAGATATCTATCAGCGGATGGAATTTGGTTTAAAATGTAGTTATGCCCATGGGACTCAGGCTATCCGCACCCATTTAGACTCAGCCGGAAAACTCACAGAAATTAGCTGGGAAGTATTTAACAGTCTGCGGGAAAAATGGTGCGATCGACTATTTTTGCAAGCTGTATCCCTGGTATCTCTGGACTATTACTTAACCCCCCAAGGAGAAAAACTAGCCGATAGAGTAGCAGAAATGGGCGGCATTTTAGGGGGTGTCGCTTATATTAACCGTGACCTTGATCAACAAATTGAGCGAGTATTTGACCTAGCCAAAGACCGGAATTTATCCTTAGATTTCCATGTCGATGAAAATGGCGATTCTGATTCTAACACCCTATATAAAATCGCCGAATATGCGGTTAAATCTCAAATTGAGAATCCCATAATTTGCGGACATTGTTGCAGTTTATCCGTCCAGAGTCCCGAAGTAATTAACCATACCATTAATCTCCTCAAAGCATCTAATATAGGGATTGTCAGCTTGCCCATGTGCAATTTATATCTGCAAGATAGACAATATTCTAACCATTCAAATACACCCAAAACCCCTAAATGGCGAGGGGTCACACTTCTGCATGAATTAAAACAAGCCGGAATCCCCGTAACAGTCGCGAGTGATAACTGTCGTGATCCCTTTTATGCCTTTGGAGATCATGACGTTTTGGAAGTCTTCAAAATGTCAGTCAGAATCGGCCATTTAGATCATCCATCAGGTGACTGGCCCCAAATCGTCACCAAAACCGCCGCCGATCTAATGGGATTATCAAATCTAGGAAGGCTGAAGGTAGGCATTTCCGCCAATCTCATCGCTTTTAAAGGCAGAAATTTCAGTGAATTATTATCGCGATCGCAGCATGATCGGGTTATCATCAGAAACGGTGCATCAGTATCAGCTTCTATCCCCGACTATTCTGAGTTAGACGACTTAATAACTAGCCACTTCACAGAATAGCCGTTACCATGAGGAAGAAACCCTCAGCCTTCAAGTCATTGTCAACTGTATATTCCATGTTTCATCTGTCAGTGTCTTGACTCTCACCTATGACTGAATTTCAAGCTAATATAACTAATGCTGTCAAATCTGCCCAGGCGACAACCCTGATGAGTTGGGGGTTGATGTCCCTATTGATATGGCATAGCAGCACACCTATCAGCCTAGCGCAAACTCAACCTTCTATCCCCACTATTACCCCCGCCTCAATTCGTGTTCCTGATGCCTATACCCTCGGTCCAGGAGATTTGCTAAAGGTAGATATTCTCGATGTTCCTGAGTACAGTGGCGAATACCTGATTTTGACTGATGGGACACTCAATCTGCCTCTAATCGGTCAAATTACCGTAGCTGGTTTATCAGTTTCTCAACTGACCGAGAAAATTTCCGCCGCCTATACTCCCTTTGTACAACAACCATTCCCCAGCGTGAGAATTATTACACCCCGTCCCATTAGCATTGCCGTTGGGGGGGAAGTACAAAGACCGGGAACATACATTCTCCCCCTTTCCACATCTAACACCGTTGAGCGACAATTTCAGTTCTATACAGTAACTCAGCTTCTCCAGCAGGCGGGTGGGATTACTCAATCAGCAGATATTACTCAGGTTAAGGTGCAGCGACAAGAACCCACCAGGCTAAATATTGTCGTCAACCTCAAGGAATTGTTGGAAAATGGAGATTTAAGTCAAGATCTGGTTTTGCGCGATCGCGATACAATTGTAGTACCCACCGCCGAAAGTCTTGATCCTGTCGCTATTCGACAGATTAATTCCGCTAATTTTGCCCCCGAGGAAGTCCCCCCTTTTCAAGTAGTTATCGTCGGGGAGGTATTTAATCCGGGAACCCATATTATGGGGGAAGGAATGGCGAATTTGCCGGAATTACCGACTATTACTCAAGCTATTCAAAGGGCGGGAGGTATTAAGCCTCAAGCTAACCTGCGTCGCATTCAATTACAAAGACTGACTCAGGCGGGTGAATTAAAGACTATAACTGTTGATTTGTGGCAATTACTGACCACTGGTGATGCTACTCAGGATATTAGTTTACAGCCGGGAGATTCTATTATAATTCCTACCGCTAGTGCCGTGCCACCCGATGAGATTATTTCCCTCGCCAGTGCTAGTTTTTCACCCAGAACTATGATGGTTAATGTGGTGGGAGAAGTGACACAACCAGGGGCGCTGCAAGTACCGATTAATACAACCCTTAATCAAGCCATCTTAGTGGCGGGGGGGTTTAATCAGCGGCGGGCGAATACTGGCTCCGTGCAACTGCTGCGTTTGCATCCTGATGGTACCGTTTCCCGTCGTCAAATTTATATTGATTTTCAAGCCGGACTAAATGCACCAAATAATCCCGTTTTACAACGAGATGATGTGGTCGTCGTGAACCGTTCAACTTTAACTGAGGCTGCTGATACTTTTGAAGAGGTTTTAAGACCTGTGGGTGGTCTGATTGGTGTATCGGCTTTACTCAATATAATTCATGTTTTAACAGAGGATAGAGATAATAATAATTAAATTTATCAGATGGTGGTTTTGTATATAATAGGGAATGGTTATGGATTTTAGTAATATTGAACACCGAGAATCGATTGATTTGGATTTGGGTAGATATTTACAAACATTGAAACGCCGATGGTTTTGGCTGCTGGGAGTTTTTGTGCTAACTGTATCTGGGGCTGTATATGCTACCCGATTTTTGAGTACCACCTATGAAACATCGGGAAAAATTTTGTTTAAGGTAGACCGCACTTCCTCTTTAGCTGGTATTGGTGAAGGGTTAGGGGAACTGAAAGCACTATTGGCGGATCAGACTCCCTTGAGTACCCAGATAGAATTAATGTATTCTAATCCTTTGTTAGAAACCGTGATTGAGCGCTTGAATTTAACTAATGAGGATGGTGATCCAATTTATCCAGAGGATATTAGACGCAATTTAGATATTAGAATTATTGGTGGCACGGATATTGTTCTGTTAACCTATAAAAGCCAAAATCCTCAAGAAGTTGCTGATGTGATTAATACGGTTATGGAGGTTTATATTGAGGCTAATGTGTCTAGTATTCGACAAGAAGCCTCCGGCGCAAAAGAGTTTATTCAGGAACAGCTACCTAGGGTACAACAGGAGTTGTTTATGGCGGAACAATCTATTCAAGATTTTAAGGAAAGAAATTATGTAGTAGATCTGGGAACGGAGTTTGCGATATCCGTACAGGAAATGGCGCAGTTAAATCGCAATATTACTACCTTAGAAGCCGAATTGAATGCGGTGCAATCTTTGGTTAATTCCTTGGGAAATCAAGTGGGGTTGAACTTGGAAGAGGCTATAGCTGTAAATACTTTAAGTCAGTCTCCGGTAGTGCGATCGGCTTTACAAGAGTTGGAGAATGTTGAGGGAGAATTAGCCCAGGAACAAAGACGTTTTCGAGATGAAAATCCCCGGATTATTTCTTTGAAGGGAAAGCGAGATAATCTGGAGAGCGTGTTACAGAGAGAAATTGAGGTTTATTTGGGTAGTAGCAGACCCTTTTCTCGCGGGTTGCTCAGGGTTATGGATGTCAAAAATAATCAGATTGAAGAGTTTATTAATGCGGAAATTCGGCGGATGGATTTGACTAAGCAGCTTGACTCTCTCTATGAGGCGCGTGATGGCTTGGAAAGAAGAGCTAGGATCTTGCCACAATTAGAACAACAACAGCAGGAACTTGAGCGCAAAGCTGAGGTGGCTCGTCTGACTTATCGGACTTTACTACAAAATCTTGAGGAAGCGCAAGTGGCAGCCAATAAGATTACCAATAATGCCAGAATTATCGAAACGGCTAACGTTCCAGATGAGGGAAGAACGGCAAAAATACAGTTGTTGGCTTTGGGGGTAATGGGGGGATTAGTCGCCTCAACTACTTTATTGCTGTTGATGGAAATGGGAGATAAATCTCTGAGGACGGTGGCGGAAACTAGGGATTTATTTGGATATACTTTGTTGGGTATTATTCCTTCTTTTGCCGCGCCGCCTTTTTACCGCTATTTGACGGGAGGCGATCGCTCTTCTGTACAGGTTCCGGTGGTGGATACACCCGGTTCCTTAATTAGCGAAATTTATCGGATGATTCAGGCGAATTTGAAGTTTTTGGGTTCCGATCGCAAAGTGCGGGTAATTGTGGTCACCAGTTCCGTACCACAGGAGGGAAAATCAACGGTTTCCGCTAATTTGGCGGCGGCGATCGCCCAGCTTGGACATCGGGTGATACTCATTGATGGGGATATGCGACAACCGATTCAACATCATATCTGGGGTTTAACTAATGCGGTGGGATTAAGTGATGTACTCGTGGAAGAGGCCACTCTTTCCGAAGCCGTGAAGCCGGGAATTGACCAACTCGATATTTTGACGGCTGGGGTGACACCACCAAATCCGTTAGCACTTTTGGATTCTCGACGCATGACTTCCTTAATTCGGAATTTTTCGGAGGAGTATGATTTTGTAATTATTGATACACCACCATTGGTATTAGCCGCCGATGCTTTAACTTTAGCTAATATGGCTAGTGGGGTGTTAATGGTCGCTAGACCCCGAATTCTTGACCGCGATAGCGCTAAAGCCGCTAAGGAAATATTAGCGCGATCGGGTCAGCGGATCTTGGGGACGGTGATCAATGGGATTAGCAAGAATGAGTCCACTAAGTATTTCTATCATGCTCAACGCTATTTCCCTCTCCAAAAATCCCATCGGCGCGATCGCTCCGCACCCCCGAAAATATCTTCTAGGAGTTCTTCTTAGATATCAAACTATCCCTATACCAGGTTAATTAAGCCTGGGTACTCCCTGACAGCAACAACTTTACCAAAACTTTACATAATCTACATTAATTTTTACATTTCTATCTGGGTTTCACTGATAAAAATGCTATGATGCACAACAGGTTACCGGGTGTATATTTGGACCAAAAGCATCAATATTTTAATGGAAAAATACTTAAAATATTTGGAATCTAGTTTTACGGTTTTTGCGATTATTCATTATAGCGCTAACTGGTTGCCTCTGATTTTATCTGGCGGCGCAAGCGAGGGCGATGGTACAGATATTAATTCCTTTGATTTTAGATTAAATGTGCTGCTGTTTCTGCTGACTTATTTGGTTTCGGTAGCTTTACTATTGCTACGGTGGAAAAAGTGCTTGATTTCTGTTAAAAGAGGTCCAGTTATCTGGGTGATGATTTTGATTGCGATCGCTTCCTATTTTTGGTCGGATTTTCCGGCTCGTACCCTTAAAAGTTGTATTGGCTTAATTGGAACTACACTATTTGGTGTTTACCTAGGTAGTCGTTATAGCCTCAAAGAGCAACTTAAACTTTTAGCTTGGTCCTATGGAATTATTGCTGTCCTTAGTCTTATTTTTGCGATCGCATTACCTCGTTATGGCATTGAACAGGCGGTTCACTATGGAGCTTGGCGAGGCATATATAACCATAAAAATCTTTTGGGAAGAGGCATGACATTAGGTGGTATAGTATTAATCTTATCACCGGGTCTTTTTGAAAAAGAAAAACGCTGGATTGCTTATATAGCGATCGTCATTGCTTGTTTGCTATTAGTGATGGCAAAATCATCAAGTTCCCTGATTAATTTTACAGTTTTATTTACCAGCATCATAGCCTATCGAGTGCTGCGATTTCGGTATATTTTACTAATTCCTTCACTCCTAGCAATTGTCACTTTGGGAGCCACTATTTTTTATATCTATATAGAAATGGCTGATGAATTATTAGGATTAATTGGCAAAGATCCAACCCTTACTGGTCGCACCGATATTTGGTTATGGGCTAGAGAGATGATTGATAAACGTCCCTATTTAGGATATGGTTACACTGCATTTTGGCAGGGTTTAGATGGTGCATCAGCCTATATTATTAGAGCCGCCAGATGGCCTGTACCTTATTCCCATAACGGCATACTTGATTTATGGTTAGATGTGGGTTTATTAGGCGTAATTACTTACTCTATTGGCTTTAGTATTAACTTATTAAGGGCAGTTTTTATAGCTAGATTTGGCACAGGTATCGAAACATTTTGGCCATTAATATTTTTAACCTATTTAATTCTAACCAATGCCACAGAGGGAGGCATACTGTCTCAAAATAGTATATTTTGGGTATTATATACAGCCCTATCAATTTCGATGATGACACCCATTCAAAAACCATCTCATCATCAACCAGTATCAGCATCAATTTCATCAAAATTACTTCCTGAAAAATTATAACTATGAACTTTAATAATTTGAAACATAAAATAGCTGAAATGTTTAATCAGCCCTTGTTCAGGGGAATTTTATGGATGCTTGGCGGTCGATTTATAGGTATTTTTATGCAGGCTGGGTATTTTGTTATTACTGCTAGAACTCTAGGAGTTAATAATTTTGGTATATTTATGGGAGTCAGCGCTTTAGCAGTAATACTCAATCCTTTTTCTACCCTGGGTAGTACAGATATTTTAGTTAGAGATGTGTCTCGAAGTCGGTCATTATTTCCCGAATCTTGGGCTAATGCTTTATTCACAACAACAGTTTCAGGAAGTTGTTTAATTATCTTAGCGCTATTAATATCACTGTTAATTTTTCCCCAAGCTATTTCTCCTGTAGCAATACTTCTAATTCTTGCCTCTGACTTAGTAGGGTTAGCACTATGGAATCTGTCTTCAGGAGCCTTAATTTCAGTTGGTTTACTACTCAAAGCTGCTCAACTTCAAATTGTTTTAAACTTATCCAAGTTAGTGGCTGCTATTATATTAGCAATTGGTTGGACAAACCCTGGTGTTTTAGATTGGGCTATATTATATTTTTTAGGAAATGTCACCGCCGCTATAGTCTCAATTTTGCTAGTTCATAAAATGATAGGCTTACCAAGCAAACCAAACTTATCAAAAATTAAATCGAATTTTAATCAAGGAATTTATTTCTCAATTGGAGCATCTGCAGATGTAGTTAACTCAAGTATTGATAAAACTATGCTAACAAGTTTAGATACAGCTAATTCAACAGGTTTATACGCTGCAGCTTATCGTTTAATTGAAGTAGCATATTTACCGCTACTATCAATTTTTTCCTCAACTTATGCCAAATTTTTTGAACACGGTAAAACTGGTATTTCTGGCAGTTTTGGTTTTGCTAAACGTTTAGTGCCTATAGCAATTATTTATGGTATTATTGTCGGAATTGGCTATTGGATTTTTAACCCATTTATACCATTTATCTTAGGAGAACAGTATCAAGAATCTATTCCCGTATTACTATGGTTATCCCCTATGCCATTGTTAATTGGATTACAATTTATTGCTGCTGATACACTGACTGGCTCTGGAAATCAAAAAACTCGAGGATTTATTATCTTAGGAACTGCTGTGTTTAATGTAACAATGAACCGATTATTGATTCCGGTTTATTCTTGGCGAGGAGCGACTTGGGCAACTTTAGCTTCAGATACGATCAAAACTTTATTTCTATGGTGTGCTGTAGCATTTTTATATAAACAGCAGGCTCGTCAAGCCACCTTTAAGTAACTCATTTTTAGATTGAGAAATAACTTGATTTTTTGTCAATTATTAAATATAATTATCGTAGGAGTTTATTGATTAAGATGATGAATGTCAGCCCTGAAACCAATTCCTCAGAATACAGCTTTTGTTTAGTTACACCGAGTTATGCACCGGACTTTGAGAGATGCCAATTTTTGTGTTCTACAGTTGATAAGTTCATTCCTTCGTCAACAAAGCATTATATTATTGTTGATCGAAAAGATTTATCAATGTTTAAGTCACTCCAAAATAATCGCACAGAAATTTTAGTTGTTGAAGAGGTGATTCCTAAGTGGATAAAAAGGATACCTTTTGTCAAAAATGGTTGGTTTAGCTTTAAAAGTCCTCCTATTCGGAACTGGCTGCTTCAGCAAATTATTAAGCTGTCAGCGGCTAAATTTGTGTCTGAAGATGTTTTGATGTTTGTAGACTCAGATGTTGCCTTTGTGCGTCCTTTAAATCCACAGGAACGATTTGTTAAAGATGGGAAAATTCGCTTTTATCGAGAGCCTAACTCAATTCCTCGCTCTTGGGAGTCTCATTATAGTTGGTATAAAACGGCTAGTAAATTACTGATTACCCCTATGGTGGATTTTCCGGCTCCCAATTATATTGGTGACTTGATTACCTGGAAAAAGGATAATGTTTTAAAATTATATGAACACCTAGAAAAAGTGTCTGGACGTTCTTGGGTGGAAACCATCTCTAATACTTGGAATTTATCTGAGTATATCCTCTATGGAATGTTTTGTGATTATATTCTAGCCCATGAAGCCAATCATTATATTGATGAAACATACCCCGGCTTACGCTATTTTGGCACAGAAAATTTATCAGAACAACAAATCAAGGATTTTTTATCTGAAATTGAGCCGGATTATGTAACAGTTATGATTTCAGCCAAAGCTGGTATTCCGATTAAACGCTATCAAAAATTACTGGAAAATATTAATTAGTGTAAAAATCAAGCCAACATTTTTTTATAGCATAATTTAAAGGCTTTCAACTATTTTTCTAGGATTAAATTAATTGTAATGGATAACGACAATCAAAAACCTAAGTTAAAAGCAGCAGTTATTGGCACCGGGTTAATTTCTAAAGAACATCTCAGTTTTTTATCTAACTCGGAAAGGACTCGTTTAGTTGGAGTTTGTGATATTTCCCAAGCTGCTGCTAACTATGCTGTTAGAAGATTTGGTGCTGAAGCTGCTTATACAGATTATCATCAAATGCTAGAGCAAGCCAAGCCGGATGTTGTGCATATTTTAACACCTCCTCAAATCCATAAAAAAATGTCTATGGATTGTCTGAGTGCAGGGGCTCATGTGATTTGTGAAAAGCCGATAACTCCCACTTATGATGAGTTTAAAGAACTATGGGATTTTGCTCAAAAATGCGATCGCCATTTAATCGAAAATCAAAATTATCGCTTCAATCAGCCAATTCTAGCACTGCAAAAGCTAGTTGAAGATGGAACCCTAGGAACCATCGGCGAAGTAGAAGTCCGTATGGCATTAGATATCCGTAGTGGTGGACGATACGCAGACGAAAATCTACCTAGTCCAGTCCATAAACTTCCGGGGGGTGTGATTCATGACTTTATTACCCACTTGTGTTATCTTGCCCTATTATTTATGCCAACTTTTGATTACGTCAAAGCCGGATGGAATAATCATGGTGGCGGTGATTTATTTAAGTATGACGATTTAGATGCACTGATTTTTTCCGGTCACCAACATACTCGCATTCGATTTAGTGCTTATACTCAACCCGACTGTTTTTCCGTCACAGTTCGTGGTTCTTTAGGTTATGCAGAAGTTGATTTATTTCAACCCTATGTTCGCTGTGTAGTCCCTCGTGCCGTTGGTAAGCAGCTTTCTCCTTTGGCTAATCAGTTTGCTAATGGTTGGACTTTCATGAATGCCAGCTTTACTAACTTTCGTCGGAAACTGTTACAAAAAACTCCCTATGAAGGTTTACATAGTTTATTAGGTCAGACTTATCAAGCCTTACAAGAAGATAAGCCACTACCCATTAGCTTTGAAGATATGGATAAAACCAGTCGTTTAGTTAACGCATTAATTGCAGAGGAGAATCATCTATGAAACTGTTTATCACTGGCGCATCTGGATTTTTAGGACAGTATATTGTAGCGGAAGCCTTGCGACGGGGACACCAAGTAAAAGCCGTACTTCGTCCTCAAACTGATGAGACTAAATTCTCTTGGTTTAATCATCCTAATTTAGAAATTGTCCGCCTAGATTTAAGGCAATCATCAGGCTTGGTAGAAAGTCTGCAATCTGTGGATGCTGTCATTCATTTAGCCGCCTCTAAGTCTGGGGATTTTTACACCCAATTTGCTGGCACAGTCATAGCCACCGAAAATATTTTAATTGCTATGAAAAAAGCCGGGATTTCTAAACTCATAGCCATTAGTACCTTTTCAGTTTATGATTATGTCAAAATGCGATCGCATCAAATTTTAGACGAAGATTCTCCCATCGAAGCTGACCCCTTAAATCGTGACGAATACGCTCAAACAAAGCTAATTCAAGAACAACTTTATCGAGATTTTGAGCGAGATGGTGGACAAGTTTCTATTATTCGTCCGGGGATGATTTACGGTCGTGATTATCTTTGGAATGCCTGCTTAGGTGCCGAAATAGGGGATAGTGCCTGGTTAAGAATAGGGGGTAATGCAATTATGCCTTTAACCTATGTAGAAAACTGTGCAGAAGCCATTGTCATCGCCGCCGATAAAGAAGCAGCCTTTGGACAAACCTTAAATATTGTCGATGACAATTTACCTACTCAAAATGCCTATGCTAAAAAACTCATAGAAACCATGGATAAAGTACCCAAAATATATTTTATCAACTGGTTTTTTATGAAATTAATTGCCAATATGGCTTGGCTGTTTAACCGGCTATTTCTTGAGGGTAAAGCTCGTTTACCAGGTATTTTAGTCCCTGCCAAACTTCAAGCTCGTTTTAAGCCACTGCGATATACTAATCAAAAGGCTAAACAGATTCTAAACTGGCAGCCTACCTATTCTCTAGATCAAGCCTTTCAACGTTCCTCTGGCACCGAAGATTTATTGGTAGTTTCTGAACCTCAATCAATCGCAGATACAGTTTCTTAAATCAATGCTGGCTAAGGTTTAATTTTGAACTGATGTTTATACGTTTGATCAACTAAACCCAAATCATAATGCACTTAATTGCTTTAGAAAATGAGCCATCATCCACTCTTGGCGGTCAAGAGTTAAATCTACTAGGAATTTGTGAAGGCCTTGCTAATCGTGGACATCAGATTAGTTTGGTTTACATCAAAGAAGGAGACCTCCTAGAAATCTATGGCAAATTTTGCCAAAATTTAATTCCGGTTAAACGCTACCAAGCCCACCGCAAAAATCCCCTGGATATGGTGAAATTTGCTGTGGATTTTTTGAATGATATTTCTCCCATAAAAAAAACTTCAGATTCCATTGTTTTTTCTAATGAGTTTAGTTCGATATTTTGGGGCTATGGTTTATCCAATATTCACAAAGTACCTTTAGTCTGTTATTTACAATTGCCGGGAACTCCATTTAAGTTCAAGTGGCGACCTGGGTTGTCAGGGGTGAATCAATTTATGACGGTTTCTCAAGCCAATAAAGACACATGGGTTAATTTGTGTGGTATTGATGCTAATAAAATTGATATAGTTTATAATTGCATCGACCCGGAAAAATTTAGTCCCCACTCCGTTGATAATCATCAGCAATTATCCCTCCGTCGTGATTTCAATATCTTAGGAAACAGGCGAGTTTTTTCGTTTTTAGGGAGACTCAACCCTAATAAAGGAATAGAAGTCCTGATTAAAGCCTTTGCATTACTGGCCAATCATCAACCAGATATTTGTTTATTAATTGCTGGAAATGTTATTTTGGAACCTAAAGAAGATTCACCAGAAGCGCGTATTAACTATCTTAAATTTTTAAAAGATATGGTGGATGAACTAGGGATTAAAGAATTAGTCCAGTTTATGGGTCATGTTCCCAATACACCGGATCTTTATCGGGTTAGTGATGTTACGATTGTTCCTAGTATTTGGCCTGATCCTTGTCCGAGGGTGGTTTTAGAATCTTTATCAACTGGTACGCCTGTTGTCGGTAGTAGAGTGGGGGGAATACCTGAAATGATGACAGGTGAATTAAGCCGTTATCTGGTTGAACCTGGTTCTCCTGAACAATTAGCAGAAGTTCTTAACCAGGTTGCTAATTGGCGAGATGATGACCCGGAACTTGGCCAGCGTTGTCGTGATCATGTACTGGATAATTTTAGTCCTAAAGTTATGATTGATCAGATGGAGATGGTCTTATTGAGAACGATTAATCAATACCATCAACATTAATGATTGTGGGTCTTTTTTGATGGTCAAGTTTAAATGGGTTCCTATTTGGGGGTTTTATTGGAGGTAAGCAGAGAGTCAATTTGAGAGAGAAAATTCTCAATGACGGGAGATCCAAACATTGATTCTAGTAAAACTCGATCTGGGATGTTAGGTTGCTGTTCAGCCAGACAATTTAAAATTTCATTAGTGTATGATGACGCATCAGATGCTACTCGGAAATATGGTTTCGCTGCTTCTGGTAAACCTGACAATCCTTTGGGTCGAGAAACAATGGGTTTACCGATCGCCAACATATCAATAGATTTGATACTCACACCACTTCCGGTAGCCACAGGGTCGATTAACACTCGACCAGATCGGTAAATTTTGGCAGCAGATGGGGGGTTAATTATTAATTCTAATCCGGGTTTATTTTGACAAATATCTTTGATTTTTGGCACGGGGTTGGAACCGGAAATCAGAACTTTAATACTAGGCGATCGCTCTTTTAACATTGGCCAGACTTCCTCCACAAACCAAGTCACACCCGCCACATTATTTTCCGAGTTCAAATTCCCCAGGAACACCACATCATAGACAGGTGTTTCTAACTCAGAATCAGTTAAGTTTTCCGGTTGATGATCGTCGGCACTAAATTCGATTAAGGGAGGCAAAAAGTAGCCATTATCAAATCCTTGTTGTTGCCAAAATTGTAAGTCATCTCGGGAAATATCATAAAATGCTAAACTTTTTTTTAATAAGGATTTCTCAAATTGTTCTAAGTGATTAATAGATAATAATCTCACCAGTTTTTTACTGCCTTTTGCACATTGAAAATAATAGCGATAATGCAAATGTTCAATATCATGCGATCGCACAATCATCGGAATATGCAGAGAGTCACTCAATTTAGATGCTACCCAACCACTATGAATCTGATCACAGAGAATCACATCAGGCTTAAAAGACCCAACAGATGTCAAAATCTCCCTCCATTTCTCACCTCTAACTATTCTCGATGTCACTTCTAAAGGGTATGATAATAAAGCGATCGCCCGCCGCAGAGAAGAACCGACACCACGCTGATAAATAATCAGATGAAAGTCTTTCACATATTGATTAATAACCTGCAAGCTATCCCCATCTACAGGTGTACCAGACCAACAGATTAACTGTATCTCCGTTCCCAATTCTGCCAACATTTTCAGCCGTCGCCAGACATCAACTCTGCCGCCATGAATTGGCGGATAGGGAATTTCCATCGCGACAATAGTAATTTTCATGTGGTATCCTCAACTCATCATTACCCTATCAAAGTATTGTAGCATATTTTAACGGAAACTCCTAGTTTTTAAGACCTGCCAAGATGATAAATTTAGAAGGCGATCGCCTTAATTAATTATAGAAAAATAGTGGCTGATGATAAATGGGGCTATATCCCGGCAAAATTTTGACAGTATCTTGGGCAAATCTTAAAGTCAAAGACAGACGCACCTTCCCACTGCTATTGTAAACCGAACGATGGATAACTTGGTCAGTAAATAAAACAAATTCTCCCGCCTGCAAAACCACGGGAATCACTTGGTTTTTCACGGAATTAGGAACCTTGTAGAAATGATTACCGCTGAAAGGGTCAGTAATTTGCCGGGGACAATTTTCTGCCTCAGTTTTGGGGATATATTCAAAGCCATTTCTGGCGGTCACTTCTGTTAAAGCAATATAGATATTAATAGTTTTGCCTTCCCCAGACAATAATTTGGGGTAAATATCTCTATGCCAAAATGGGATTAATTGACCCGATGGATAATTCACCCATAACTCCGAACGCCATAGGCAGAAATTATCCCCTAGATGTTTTCTGATAATCGCCAATAAATTATCATTTTGACACAACTGTAATAATGGCGGCGAGTCTAAATGTCTTTCCATGTAAAACTGTCGCTTATAGCATTGCACAAACAGCAACATAATCGACCCAAAATGTAGTTTTAATAAAGCCGTTAAGGCGGAGACCAATAAAACTTTAATCGGTGGCTTAGGTAAGACTTCTTTAAAAATATGTTGGCGAATTGTAGCGATTTCCTCCGGGGTTAAATTTAAGCTATAGGGTCCCCAAACTTCATCAGTACCATCATAATTAATTCTCTGGTTTTCCACAGGTTTATTACCACCAGTCCAGTCTAAACTTTGTTCCCACAATTGTTGACATAACTGATTATTTAAAGCTAAGGGGGGCAAAGGAATTTCCTTCCCTTTGGGGTCAAAAAACTTGCCCGTGATGAATTCACAGTCGGGAGAAGTTGCACAGAATAAGCTACTATAACAGCCTTTTTGGGGGCTAATTCCGATACCCAAAAACTTACTCAAACGATGACCGATGGTAATATTAGATTGGACAAAACCGGGATGCACCGCGTTAACAGTGACATGGCTTGATTGTTGATAAAGTTGTCGGGTTAACAGTAATAAACAGAGTTTAGATTGATTATATAATTCGATAAAGTTGAAGGGGGTAGATTTGACAAATAGATCCCATTTAATTGTCGTGGGTTTTAATGCGAGGTCTGAACATACCATAACCACTCGACTAGGGGCAGATTTTTGTAATTTATCCCAGAGTAAGTAAGTCAGCAAAAAATGTCCCAAATAGTTAGTTCCCCAAATCAACTCAAATCCTTCTGGGGTGACACCGCTACCATTGAATATTCCGGCATTATTGATTAAAATATTTAGGGGTAAGTTTTTGGCTAAAAACAGTTCAACACATTGACGCACCGACTCCAGAGAAGCCAGATTTAAGGGCAAATATTCGATGTTCGGGTTGCCAGTTTTTTGAGAGATATAAGCAATGGCTTTGGTGGCTTTGCTGTGGGAACGACAAGCAATAAAGACATGATAGCCTAACTTAGCTAAACCCACGGATGTCATTAACCCGACACCGGAGTTGCCACCGGTAACAATACAGACTTGCATAAATTTATAATTTTTAGTAAGATAATCAGGTAAAAATAGGGGAGGGGAGCGATATCCTCCCACTAAATTATGGAATTAAATTTTGGTGTTAGCGTAACTTTAAATCTACGGCAATGCGGTGGGCGCAGGCGAACCCAGAAAAGGCGACAGCATTTAATCCTTGACCAGGAAAGGTGCTATCTCCGACGCAATACAGACCAGGAATAGCAGTGCGGTTAAAAGGCATTCCTAGGAGTCCCCGCAGTTGTCGGCTAGGAATAGGTCCATAGGTGCCGTCATCACGGTTAAGAAAACGACGGTGCGATCGCGCTGTTCCCACTTCCATATAATCCAAACCCGCATCTAAACCGGGAAAAATCTTTTCGAGACGGTCTACAATTACCCAGGCTGCCTCCTCTTTTTTTTGTTCATATTCTGTGGGTGGTAAATCTTCCCAATTATCAATCCAACTCGGGGTAAAAGCATGGATGATATGATAGCCTTGCGGGGCCAAATCCGGGTCAAGGAGGGTAGGAATAGAGACAAAAATCGTCCCTTCTGGCTCCTCCATTTTTTGCCAATCTTGAACTATAATGTGGTGACAGTCGGTTTCTGGTGTTAAAACCGAGGCTTCTACCCCCAAATGTAAGCTGAGAAAACTCGGCGATTTCTGATAGCGTTTGCGCCATTTTCGCTCAGAAGGCGGCATCATTGTTTCAGGGATTAGTTTCCCAAAAGTATCCCAGCGGGTAGCATTGGAAACTATACGGCGAGCGCGGTAAACTGTACCGTTAGTGAGTTCGACCCCCACAGCTTGCCCATTTTCAATTAAAATCTGTTTAACCCTGGCTTTGTATTTAATCGTTCCTCCGGCTTTCTGTAAGCCTTCAGCCAGTTTTTGGGCGATTTGACCTACTCCCCCCTTGGGGTAGTTGATCCCACCGTAGTGGCGGTCAGAAAAGACCATCCCAGCGTTAATCATGGGAGTTAAGTCAGCGGGAACCACAGACCAGCAGTAACACTCAATATCAATAAATTTGAGTAATTCCGGGTTGCTGATGTGTCGTTTAGCGACTTCGCCCACATTTTTGGGTAGGTATTGGACCAGTCCCAGACAAGCGCCTGGGTTTTGGAAGAAAACCCGCATCAGATAACGGGGTTCCTCCAGGGACAGGAGTTCCATGGCGTTCAAGCAGTTAAACACCTGCCAACATTCGTCATAAAACTTACGAATTCCGTCTCGTTCGTCGGGGAACTTTTCCCCTAGTTCTTGCAAAAATTTCTCATAATCTCGGTGAACCCTAACTTGGAGTTCCCCAGGTAGGTGGTAGTGAATTTGAACTGGGTCGGGGATAGTTTCTAATTTGACGTTAACAGCTTCTAGGGCGCGGGTGAGCAGGTTAGTTGTGCCTTGGTCACCAAATCCAAAAATCATTGATGCTCCGACATCAAATCGATATCCCTCTCGCTCAAAGTAACCAGAACTACCACCGGGGATGATGTAACTTTCTAGGACAAGTACATTCGCGCCTTTGGCTGCCAGTTGGGTGGCAGTGACTAAGCCTCCAATACCGGAACCGATGACAATTACATCAAAGTCTTGAGTCGGTCGGGGTTCATCAGCAAAGGACTGGTGGGTAATAACAGGCATCGGATCAACTCTCTTCCAGAATTTCCTGACTCTACAGTGTAACGCCTCACCATGCTTGTATAACGTTCACAAGCGACAGTTCTGGGGGCAAAATCATGAGAATGCCCCTCCCACAGCCATTTTCACAAGAAATGCGGGAACGGTTTTTTTCATCAACCGCCCCCGTCTGCCGATCCTTTTATTTGAGAGGAGAACACTGAGAATCTACTTTAGACTTGTTAAAAATAATTGTCAATAAGTCTGTAACATTTCTTAAAACTATGCGGGGGTAGTCTGACTGGGTAGCTGGGGGAGTATGATGGAAGGGAAAAGCCGAATTTGGTTGACTATCCCCCTAATGACTCTGCAACTGCGCGTTTACGTCCCCCCCCATCCCCTAATTAAGCATTGGTTGGCGATCGCCCGTGATGTCTCAACTCCGCCCGCCCTATTCCGCAGCGCTATGACGGAACTGGGACGGTGGCTAACCTACGAAGCGACTCGCGATTGGTTCACCACGGTGGAAACTACGGTACAAACTCCCCTGTGTGAATGTCCAGCTACTTATATCAACCCAGAAGCGCCGATGGTGGTTATACCCATCCTGCGGGCGGGATTAGCTCTAATGGAAGGTATCCAAAGCGTGGTGCCTTTAACATCGGTGTATCACCTGGGAATGGTCCGCGATGAGGAAACCCTACAGGTGAGTTGCTATCTGAATAAACTTCCTGATAGTTTTGACCCTCAAACCCGGTTAATCGTTAGTGAGCCAATGCTGGCTACTGGGGGAACCATTATGGCGACTATGGGTGAACTGACCAAGCGCGGTATTGATCCGGGGTTGATGCGAATTATCTCCGTGATAGCCGCCCCCCAAGCCTTACAGTCCCTTAGCCAAGAGTATCCTAGTCTACAAGTTTATACGGCTATTATTGATCAGGGTCTCGATGAGCGAGGTTTTATTGTTCCGGGGTTGGGAGATGCGGGCGATCGCACTTTTGGAACTTGAATTTTTGATGATGAGGTGAATCTAAAACTATGGCTAATCGAGAAGGCTTTACCAGCGGACTGATATTAGGGGCTACTTTAGGGGGTATCGTGGGTGGTGTGTTGGGGGTTGTCCTCTCCTCGCGACTATCTGCGGATAACTCCGAAAACCCTAATTCCCTAGGAGACAATAAGCGCAACCGCAATAAAGGCGATCGCCTAACCCCCGAAAATGTGGAAACAGCGCGTTTGAACCTAGAAGACAAAATTTCTCAACTCAATCAGGCGATCGATGATGTACGCCATCAACTTGGGGGAGTGAATGGGACTATCTCTGCTGAGGTTCACGACTCACCCTCAGCCGAAGATATTTAGCATCAACTAGCGCCCAAAGTATGATATAATTAGCTGCTAGAGTTTACTCTTTCATAAACCCCAGTTAAAAGTCAATCATACTAAATCACTCTCAGGGAAACCGTCGAACCCGCCCAGACTTTAGGTAGTTGACTATTCCCAGACCCTTGAGGTCTCACCATAAGCCATTTCCCAGTTATCGGAGATATTGCATGAGTTCACCATTGTTTCTACTTGCTAATACAGTTGCACAATTCCTGAACATTTACATGGTTCTAATTTTTATTAGAATCCTGCTGAGTTGGTTCCCCAATGTGAATTTATACGATGGTCCTTTATCGGTTATTAGCCAACTAACTGACCCTTATCTTAATATTTTCCGTTCATTTATTCCCCCCTTGGGTGGCATTGACTTTTCCCCCATTATTGCCATTTTCCTGCTTCAGTTTGTGGCTCAAATTGTGCCGAGTTTACTGTACAGCCTAGCCTAAAGTTCCACACATCTGTAATCTGCCGGCATTTGTAGTGTTGTGGTTAACCAACTAACTACAAATGCACAGGCTTCGCCCTTAGTTATATCAGCCCAAATTCAGGGTAAAAAGTGGTTATGAACCCAGCATAATTCCCAAGAATGCCACCACCCCTAAAATCGCCAAAATCACAGCCACAGTCAGGGCTTGAGATATTCTAGGAGTGTATAAATAATCATCTCTACAGATACGTTTGAGTTCTTGGCGATGGTCAATCGAAGCCGCTATTAGTGCTAGAGTTCCCAAAGCGATAAACGAAAGACCGAGGAAGCGAGAGAGACGCAGAGGATTAAGGTAAGTGTCTCCTGTTTCTTCGTAGATAACCGTCACAATTTGGTCAATACCAAAGCCAAAGCCTATCAGTGATAAACAGGTACGAATCCACGCCATTAAAGTCCGTTCGGAAGCGGCGCGGTTGCGTTCTTTCGCCAACTCATTATTCAGATTTTTAGGCGGCGGGTTAGGGTCAAGTGAGGTCATACTAGGGAGACAATCAAAATAGGTCATATCCAAGTAAATTATAACGGTTACCCATACATCCCGGCTGTGATTGAGAGCCTGATCAGCCCTAATTTTCAGAGATTTAATTATCCCAGAGGCTACTACTTGCAAAGCCTGACTAATTGATGCTAGAATAATCTTATTTTTTGTAATATTTTGCCAAGCCATAGTGAACAGATAAAGTGAGGTAGCGGCGGGTTAAGACCGAAAATCCCTTAGATGGTTCCCCGATCTGAGGGGAAAGTGGTATAGTTAAATTGAAGCCGGAGTCAAGATATGTAATCAGTTAAGTATTTTAGCTGATGAAGTTAACAGACGATCGCAATTTAATCGAGTTCTCATTTGTGCAAATGGGAATACATAAGCCGATATTTGACTAGGCTGATGCCAATATAAGACGGTGATTTTTAAGATAACACAATCTGATTTTTCTCAGTATAGATGCTAATATAGGAGCCTCGCCGATGACCACGATCCATGACCAGCGCCAAGAAATCCATCACTTAAAAGGATTAACTCCCCCAGAGGTAGAGACAAGTCGCCAAACTAACGGTAGTAATGTCATGACTCCCCCACCAAGGGAAGCAGCTTGGCGGCAATTTTTGGGAAAGTTTGATGATCCGGTGATTCGGATTTTGATTATGGCGGCGGCGATCGCCATTAGTTTAGGAATAGTTAATGGCAATTATGTAGAAGGAATTGGTATTATTGTAGCGATCGCCTTAGCCACTACCCTAGCTTTCTTAAACGAGTATAAAGCCAATCAAGAATTTGATATTCTCAACCGGATGAATGATGAAGTCCCCATCAAAGTAATCCGAGATCATAGTTTTACCACCATTCCCAAAAAAGATATAGTAGTCGGTGATATTGTGATCATCGAATTGGGGGACGAAATCCCCGCCGATGGTCAATTAGTCGAAGCCGTTTCGCTGCGGGTAAATGAAGCCAGCTTAACCGGAGAATCAGAAGCCGTCAAAAAGTTAGGCAAATCGCAATTAGAAGCCAGTGGCGAACTTCCCGATAGCGCCTATCCTCCCGATCGCTTATTACGAGGAACAGTAGTTACAGACGGTCATGGCACCTTTGAAGTCACCGCTGTTGGCGATAGTACAGAAATCGGTCAAACCGCGCAATTAGTGTGCGAAATCACCAATATAGACACCCCCCTAAAACAGCAATTAGACCGCCTCAGTCGCTTAATTGGAGTCCTAGGGTTAGCCATTGCCGTTTTAATTGATATAGCCTTAGTGGTGCGCGGTATCCTCACCGGAAACCTTAACCTAAGCCTAGGACAGTGGTATATAGTCGCCCTAGCTGTTACCAGTTTAATCATTACCCTAGTTAGGGTATGGTTACCCATTGTTTATGATGGTTTAGAAATCTCAGGTTATGAGGCGACTGTGCCAGAATGGTTAGAAGATGATCACGCCATTGGCTGGGTGAAATCAACCTTAATAGGTTTGTTAGTTTTTGGGGTGGGAATTGCGATCGGTTATGGAGGCAATTTTATTCCCGATAATGTTAGTGATTGGATTCCCGCATCAGCCGCCACTGAGTTTGTCACCTACTTTATGATTGCGGTGGCGGTGATTGTGGTCGCTGTCCCGGAAGGTCTGGCGCTAAGTGTCACCCTCAGCCTCGCCTATAGCATGAGGAAAATGACCAAACAAAATAACCTCGTGCGAAGGATGCACGCCTGCGAAACCATTGGCGCGGCTACGGTTATTTGTTCTGATAAAACCGGAACTTTAACCATGAATAAAATGCAGGTACAAGAGATAAATTTCCCCAGTTTCAGCCACGATATTCCCAGTGATTTATTAACCGAAGCCATAGCCGCCAACAGTACCGCCAACTTAGAACAACATGAGAACCAAAAATCTAAGGCGATCGGGAATCCCACCGAGGCGGCGCTGTTGTTATGGTTAGAACAAAATCAGATTGATTATCTCTCCGAACGCAATAGGTTTGAGGTTAAACAACAACTAGCTTTTACCCCCGATCTGAAATATATGGTGACCCTGGGAATATCAGCTATCAATAATCAGGAGATAATGCACATCAAAGGCGCTCCCGATATTGTCCTAGGTCATTGTTCCTCCTATTTGTCGGAAAAGGGCGTAATTACCCTCACCCCAGAATCCAGAAGATTGATTTCTCAGGAGTTAAAAAACTGCGATGCGGGAGGAATGCGAACCCTGGGATTTGCTTATATCCCTCAACCGCAACTCGAAGGGGATGATTTGAATGTAGACGATCGCCAAGATGTAGTATGGTTAGGATTTGTGGCGATCGCCGATCCGGTACGTCCAGAAGTTCCCGAAGCCGTCCGCCAATGTCGCCAAGCCGGAATTGATATTAAAATGATTACCGGCGATAGTCTGCTAACCGCCGCCCAAATTGGTAGTCAAATTGGGATTATCGATGAAAACGACACCAGCGAGGCTTATATTACCGGAAGCCAACTCCGAGAAATGGATGATGAACTCGCCAGCAAAACCCTCAAAAAAGTGCGGGTAATAGGTCGCGCTCGTCCTCAAGATAAACAGCGCATCGTCCAACTATTACAGGCTCAAGGAGAGGTGGTAGCCGTTACCGGAGACGGAACCAATGATGCGGCGGCTCTCAATCAAGCCCAAGTCGGTTTAGCCATGGGTAGCGGCACTTTTGTGGCCAAAGAAGCCAGCGATATTATCCTGTTAGATGACTCTTTTCGGAGTGTCAAACAGGCAGTTTTATGGGGGCGATCGCTCTATCAAAACATCCAAAAATTCATCTTGTTTCAACTCACAATTAATGTGGTCGCCTGCATTATTGCCCTGTTAGGACCTTTTATCGGCATTAACCTACCCTTTACCGTAATTCAGCTTTTGTGGGTAAACCTAATTATGGATACCTTCGCCGCCCTCGCCTTAGCCACAGAACCCCCCAGCGAAAGGGTGATGGAAGTACCACCCAGAAACCCGGAAGACTTTATTATCTCCCCAGCCATGTCATCCTCAATCTTTACTGTGGGGGCAGCTTTTTTAGTGATTCTGGTCGGGTTTCTACTGTATATCCAATCTGATCATCAGGTAACAGCCTATGAACTCTCACTATTTTTCACCAGTTTTGTGATGCTGCAATTCTGGAATTTATTTAATGCCAAATGCTTCGGTTCCAAGGATTCCGTCTTATCCCAACTCTGGCAAAATCCTAGTTTTTTGGTGATCGCCGGAGTCATTTTCATCGGACAAATTCTGATTGTTCAATTTGGCGGCAGCATTTTCCGAACTGTTCCCCTGTGTCTGACAGACTGGTTATGGATTATAGGCGGAACCTCCCTCGTCCTGTGGATTGGTGAATCAAATCGGGCGATCGTCCGCTGGAGAAAAGGTTAATCAACTCTGAGAAACCGGGTATCTTATCTACATCTTAGGTACAGCTTGTTTACCAGTCGCTTAATACATTGCCCCTCACCCTAAATCCCTCTCCCTTTGTGGGAGAGGGACTTTGAGAGGTGATAATATGATTTCTGAACAGGCTGTAAGATACCAAAGCGATCGCCCTAAACCTGGCTCCCACAGAGGGAGAGGGACTTGGAGAGGTGATAATATGATTTCTGAACAGGCTGTAAGATACCAAAGCGATCGCCCTAAACCTGGCTCCCACAGAGGGAGAGGGACTTGGAGAGGTGATAATATGATTTCTGAACAGGCTGTAAGATACCAAAGCGATCGCCCTAAACCCCCTTTCTTTTGCTGCCCAAAATTTACGATCGCACATCCATCGGATGCACTGCCGTCACTTCCCCATAGCGGGCAAAATCCCTGATATTAAAAGTCAGAATATGAGTCAATCCATGTACAAGCATTGCTGCCACCAACCGCGCATCATGGACATTAACTCCCCTCACCCCATAAGTCAGCACCAACCTTTCCCACTCCGAATAAATGGCTAACCTATCCGGTAATAGCAAAAAAAGCCCTTTTAATCGATTGACTTCAGCAGCCGCTTCCGTTGGGGTATGTCCTAAACCATTCTTATCTACAGGGCGGGTGTAAACATTCCAAAACTCGATTAAATTTTGGGGAATGATACAAACATCTCCCCCTTGTGCAAGCAGAATATTTGTCGCTGTTACTGCATCGGCGTACATGGAATGATTAGCGTCTGCGCTCCGCAACAGAATATTAGTATCAATCAAAAATGACATTAACCCCTTTCTCCATAAATGCTTTCTCGGCTAATCGCTTCATCGGATAAAGAGGGCTGGTTGCGCGGGTGACTCGCTGCCCATTCCCGAAACGCTTTCGCCCTTTCTTCTGGAGTCGCCGTTTCATAAAAAGGACGATCTTTCCCCGCCGCTGAGGTTTCCTGCTGGTGTGCTTTCAGCTTCTCCTCTAAAAGCGATCGCTCTTCTGGGGAAAGCGATTGAACCACTAGGGCTAAAGATTCGACTAATTTAATATTCATAAACTTTCCTATCCCTGAGAAACCCCGTTTTTTATCTACATCTTAGCTAAAGTAGGTTGGTGTAGGTTGGTGTAGGTTGGGTGAAGCATAGCGAAACCCAACACCCCCTGGGTCTGGTGAACCATCGCGAAACCCAACACCCTGTGGGAAACATATACCCGTTGTTGGGTTCCGTTGCACTCCACCCAACCTACCCAGAGCGATCGCACCTACCTGGGAGAATCCCAAATTCACTGTGGGAAACATATACCCGTTGTTGGGTTCCGTTGCACTCCACCCAACCTACCCAGAGCGATCGCACCTACCTGGGGGAATCCCAAATTCACTGTGGGAAACATATACCCGTTGTTGGGTTCCGTTGCACTCCACCCAACCTACCCAGAGCGATCGCACCTACCTGGGGGAATCCCAAATTCACTGTGGGAAACATATACCCGTTGTTGGGTTCCGTTGCACTCCACCCAACCTACCCAGAGCGATCGCACCTACCTGGGGGAATCCCAAATTCACTATTCCATTTTTTCCTCATATCGGCTGCACAACCTGAACTAACTCATCAACCAAACCAGCCTTGTCTAACTCTTTCCGCACTACCCGCAGCACCAGCATATAAGCATCATCATCTGTAACCGCCAACCTGTAACCATTTACCCGCAAAAAAACATCCATAACGGCAAAAGCCGTGCGTTTATTACCATCAACAAACGGATGATTCATCGCCAGATGATAAAGATAAGCCGCTGCTTGTTCTGTGATCGTGTTATGCAGCAGCTCCCCAGCAAAGCTAACTTTAGGTTGTGCTAAAGCCGAGTCTAATAGCCCCTCGTCCCGTAGTCCAAGGGTGCCGCCAAAACTCTCAATTTGGTCAGCATGAATCGATAACACATCATCGCGAGTAATAAAATTAGGAGTTAGCAAGGCGACGATAAACCTCCTGGCGCTCCTGTTTGGATTCTAAATAAGCCTCCCAGACAGGATTGCCAGAAATCTGGCGTTTTACCAGCTTCGTTGTATGGCTAATCACCTCCAATTGTTCCTCTGGGTTCAGTTGCTCAATTTCCCGTAACACTTGCGCTAATAACGGACTCATAACCCCAACCTCCTGAGATTTTCCTAACGGGTTGCTTCTAGTGTAGTTGGTGTAGGTTGGGTGAAGCATAGCGAAACCCAACACCCCCTGGGTCAACATATACCCCTTTCCCCAGCCAAGAAACCCGGTTTTTTGGAAAAACCGGGTTTCTGAGAACCTCCTTGGGGGAACCCAACACCCTGTGGGAAACATATACCCGTTGTTGGGTTCCGTTGCACTCCACCCAACCTACCCAGAGCGATCGCACCTACCTGGGGGAATCCCAAATTCACTGTAACACTTGCGCTAATAACCGACTCATAAGTTGCGTCCTAAGCGATCGCTAAAACCCGGTTTCTTTGAATGCCAAAAAAGCGATCGCTCCCCAAGGATGGTCACCATTTGGCCGGGAATTTCCGTATTGTTACGGAGTCAATACCCTCCCAGGGTATTTTGCTGGAATTTTGGCCGGCTAGTAGGTTGGTGTAGGTTGGGTGAAGCATAGCGAAACCCAACACCCCCTGGGTCTGGTGAACCATCGCGAAACCCAACACCCTGTGGGAAACATATACCCGTTGTTGGGTTCCGTTGCACTCCACCCAACCTACCCAGAGCGATCGCACCTACCTGGGAGAATCCCAAATTCACTGTGGGAAACATATACCCGTTGTTGGGTTCCGTTGCACTCCACCCAACCTACCCAGAGCGATCGCACCTACCTGGGGGAATCCCAAATTCACACATCACCCGTGGGTTGGTGTAGGTGTAGGTTGGGTGAAGCATAGCGAAACCCAACACCCCCTGGGTCAACATATACCCCTTTCCCCAGCCAAGAAACCCGGTTTTTCCCAAAAACCGGGTTTCTGAGAACCTCCTTGGGGGAACCCAACACCCTGTGGGAAACATATACCCGCTGTTGGGTTCCGTTGCACTCCACCCAACCTACCCAGAGCTACCCAGAGCGATCGCACCTACCTGGGGGAATCCCAAATTCACTGTAACACTTGCGCTAATAACCGACTCATAAGTTGCGTCCTAAGCGATCGCTAAAACCCGTTTCTTTGAATGCCAAAAAAGCGATCGCTCCCCAAGGATGGTCACCATTTGGCCGGGAATTTCCGTATTGTTACGGAGTCAATACCCTCCCAGGGTATTTTGCTGGAATTTGAAGTAGTAAGTTCAAAAAGTTGCACAAATCGGATATAAATTTTCGGAAGAGTGGGTTATAATAATTCCAGAGCCAGAACAATAAGGGTAGAATTATCGTCCCAGCCAGTTCAAGATATATGCTCTAAGATTGCAATTTTTGCCAATCATTATCATCATTAACCACATTACCAAGTAGTTAATCTGCGGCTAATGTGAGGCGGTGTTCTGTTGGCAAAATATATTCAAGAGGGTGCGGGTTTTGAGCGATCGTGACACATCACGGATTGCGAGAAAAATTACATATATCTAAGGTATATCCAATGATTTATCAACCCTTGAGTTGCCTTTTCCCCATCAGGCAGATGCGATGCACTGAGTGCGATCCTGAGCCTGTAGAAGTCCAAGCAGAAGTGCTTTTGGAACAGATTTTAGAACTGTTGGTGGAAGTGCTTGTAGAAGAACCTGTGGAAGTTATTCCTGAAGTAGATGAGTGAATTCGGCGTAAGCGAACCGAACCCTTATGGCTGATTCATTTATTAATTTAGGAGGTATATATCAGGGTGTATATATGCTTGGTTTCTTTTAGTAAAACCCTCATGAAAAACCGTGAACAACTTTGAAACAAACAATGGTAGTGCTGAAGTACCTGTAGAGTTTTGGCAACAATGGCTAGAGCATAGAGACTATCTCTGGCGTTGTTGTCTGAGAAAAATTGGCAACCCCATTGAGGCTGAAGATGCCCTCAGTGAAGCCCTTTTGAAAGCTCAAAAAGAACTGCTAAAACGCACCAAACCGATTAGGAACTGGAAGCATTGGTTAGCTAGAGTAACCTGGAATCATTGTACAGATATCCTCAGAAGGCGCGATCGCCAACGATTGAAAGTTGAGAATGTCGATCCGATCGCTTTAGCTGATGAATGGGGAAGTCCCGAACCCACGCCGGAACAGATTTGTATGGGCTGGGAACTGGAAGAATTTTTAGATTGCGTCATGGAGTAATTACCGCCGAAACAGCGGAAAACCTTGATTCTCTATGTGAAACAACAGCAATCTTATCCAGAAATCGGCAGCAAACTTCACCTGTCGATGATCAACGTCCGTAAGCGCATTTCCCAAGCCAGGTCGATAGTGTACGATCGCTTGGAAAGCTACGACAGCGACACCTACAGTCTGGCGGGGGAGTTCCGGAAGAGGGTACAACAGAGGAAAACGGAAAGGACGATTGAAAACGACGGGCCAACTGACCCCCCTCCCGACCCAGAAAGCCCAGACAAGTAGGTTGGGTGAAGCATAGGAAACCCAACACCTGTAGGTTGGTGTAGGTTGGGTGAAGCACAGCGAAACCCAACACCCCGTGGGTCCGGTGAAGCATCGCGAAACCCAGCACCCCGTGGGTAAACATATACCCTTTCCCAGGCCAAGAAACCCGGTTTTTCCCAAAAACGGGGTTTCTGAGAACCCCCTTGGGGGAACCCAAAATTCACAGTTCACCCCCCAAAAACGTCTAATAAGTGAACGCCAAAAAACTCTTGTGGAACCAGGGCTTGGCTCGATCGCCTAAATAGCATATCTGGAAAATCGCATCTACCTGGGGGAACCAAAATTCACAGTTCACCCCCCAAAAACGTCTAATAAGTGAACGCCAAAAAACTCTTGTGGAATCAGGGCTTGGCTCGATCGCCTCAATCGCATATCTGGAAAATCGCATCTACCTGGGGGAACCCAAAATTCACAGTTCACCCCCCAAAAACGTCTAATAAGTGAACGCCAAAAAACTCTTGTGGAATCAGGGCTTGGCTCGATCGCCTAAATAGCATATCTGGAAGGCGATCGCATCTACCTGGGGGAACCCAAAATTCACAGTTCACCCCCCAAAAAACGTCTAATAGATAGATCCGAAAAACCTCTTGTGGAGTACAAAAAAATATGATTCGTCGTTTAGTCGCCCTTACCAGTCTCGTCGTCCTGAGCACCTTCGGAATCTCCACCGCCGCCCGGGCTGGCGAGGGGGGCGTAGCCGGTTCCGCCGCCTTCACAGTTGACGGAACCGCCGTCACGGGAGTGGCCGTCTCCGCCGCCGTCGGTAAGGAATTTGCTGCAGCCCACTCTTTTAACTACGACGGCAGCAACGACAATGGTTTGCAGAACTCTGCTTTTGCGATCGGTGCTGCGGGTGTAGTCAGTATAGCTGGTCTTGGCGACCCGGCGGGCTTCACCTTGGATATGTTTGAAGATGGCGATCGCGACACGGCCCAGGCCAACCAATTCACCGCCGGATACACCATTCAAATCGGAACCCAGTCCGGAAACACTTTGGTTGAGGCTCCGTAGAACTGCGGCAGTGGGTTGGCTCGGACTATTTCTAGCCAACCGCTCCATTGGATTGACAAAAAACCGGGTGCAGATGCCATCTCGCCCTCGAAGCTGGAAACAGCGTTGAGCTTCCTTTACTCACTTCCTCCCATGTCAGTTTCTCCCTCCGTCAATATGGTCGGCTCCCCCCATCTGGGGACTTGGTTGCGAGAGCAACAGTTGAGCCTGGGATTTACCACCTATCAAACCAACCGGCTCTTTTTGATGGGCGCGACTCCAGAAGCCCAACTCGCCGTTCACGAACGGCTGTTCGACAAACCGATGGGATTTTATGCCACCGACAGCCAGCTCTATATGAGTACCCGCTATCAAATTTGGCGGTTCGACAATTGTTTGGGTGCCGGAGAAACTTACAAAGGGAGCGATCGCCTTTACGTCCCCAGCATCAGCTACACCACCGGCAACTTAAACGTCCACGATGTCGTAATAGACAATTCACAAAAACTGCTATTTGTCAATACCGACTTCAGTTGTTTGGCAACAGTCCAACCCGGTTGTAGCTTCGTCCCCCTCTGGAAACCGCCCTTTATCAGCAAGCTAGTGGCCGAAGACCGCTGTCACCTGAACGGATTGGCAATGGTGGACGGCCAGCCTACCTATATGACCGCTTGCAGCGCCACCGACGGCGCCGCCGGGTGGCGCAACTGCCGACAGGATGGGGGAATCGTCCTGCACGTTCCCAGCAACGAAATCCTTGCCGCCAACCTGTCCATGCCCCACTCTCCCCGCTGGTATCGGAACAAGCTGTGGCTGCTCAACTCCGGCACCGGAGAACTGGGCTACATCGACGGCGAGAAATTCCAACCCATCATCTTTTGTCCCGGTTTTGTCAGGGGTCTGGCCTTTTGGCACAACTATGCCATCGTCGGACTCTCCAAATTGCGGTCTGCTAACTTCACCGGACTGGCTCTAGAAACCAAGCTGGCTGCCCTGGGCAAAGAACCCCAGTGCGGGTTGATGGTGGTTGACCTCGACAGCGGTCAAATCGCCCACTGGCTGCACGTTGATGGCGCGGTGGAGGAACTGTTCGATATCGTTATTATCCCCGGAACCGGCAATCCCCAGGCTTTGGGCTTCCAGGGAGAAGACATCGAGCGGCTGATTACCTTTCCCGGTTCGGGAGGTATCGTCACCAGCAAGCCCACGGTCGTCCGTCCGGGCATCGGGGAAGCGCCCCCCGTCCCCGGACTGCCAACCCAGGAGCGGTTGCAGTTGGAAACCCAGGCCGCTTCCATTCCCAGCGGGCCGGTCAACTTTCAGCAGGTTTACCACCTCAACCCGGAAAACCTGGCCCCCTACGACGGCATGACCTTTCCCAGCCTCCAGAAACGCTGGCAGAGCAAGCCCAGGCGGGGCGAGTTGGTGGGAGTGTCGGCCTCCGTCGGCGGGGACATGGTGGGTTTGGCCGTGGCGGAGTTGTTGCCCGACTCCGGGGCGGAACTGCTGTCCCTGTTTGTCCTGCCGGCCTGCCGCCGTCGGGGCATTGGCACCCAACTCTTGATTCAGTTGGGCAAGGCCCTCAAACAACAGGACTGCCCCGAAGCGGCGGTGATGTATCGAGTCAGTCCCCTCACCGAGGCGGCTTTGGAGCCGATGCTGTCTAAATTGGGCTGGCAGCCGCCCCGGCAGACTTTTCTGCTCATGCAAACCACCACCGAGCGCATTGCCCGAGCGCCTTGGCTGGGCAAGTATCCCTTGGGGGAAGGGTTCGACCTGTTTCCCTGGGCGGAATTGACCCCGGACGACCACCGGCAGTTGGAGCACCTGGATTTTCCCCCCTCCCTGTCTCCTCTGGGCGACATGAAACGCTTGGAACCCTCGAACAGTCTGGGGTTGCGCCACCGGGGGCAACTGGTGGGGTGGATGGTGACGCATCGGGTGGCGTCCGATACCATCCGCTATTCGAGTCTGTTTGTCGCCGAGAAGTTTCGGGCGCGGGCGCGGGGCATTGCTTTGCTCTCGGCGGCCATTCAACGCCAAATTGCCAGCCCGGTTGCCAAGGGGACTTTTGCCGTGGCTCCCGAAAGCGTGGCGATGTTGCGGTTCGTGCGGCGACATTTGCAGCCCTACCTGACGGGGATGAGCGAGTCGCGGCGGACGACAATTTCGCTGAATTAGAACAGTCTGTAGTGGACCGACACGGCGAAAAATGTGCTTGAGCGTAGTGGACCGACTGAACTGCGGAACCCAACATTAGTCCCCCTGTAGGTTGGGTGAAAAAAAGCGAAACCCAACACCATAGTGGAACCCGGTTTTTTCAAAGGTCAAGAAACCCAATTTTTTGGAAAAACCGGGTTGCTGAGAACCCGCGAACCCCCGCGCAACCCAACACGCAAGCCAAATTACAACCAAACAAAAAAAAAGGAGAAACACCAATGTCAACACCAAACTTTATCGCCCCCCAAATCAACCCCTTCGGCTTGACCACTGTGGAATCTGTCAGCAATCTCACCTTCGCCGATATCGATGACGACGGCGACCTGGATGCTTTTCTGGGAGAAAAATACGGCGATATCTATTACTACGAAAACACCGGTACTGCCAGCAGCCCATCCTTTGCCGCCCCCCAAACCAACCCCTTCGGTCTGACCGATGTGGGGTCTTACACTACCCCCACCTTTGCCGATATCGATGGCGACGGCGACCTGGATGCTTTTGTGGGAGAATACTACGGCAATATCTATTACTACGAAAACACCGGCACTGCCAGCAGCCCATCCTTTGCCGCCCCCCAAACCAACCCCTTCGGCCTGACCGATGTGGGGTCTGACACCACCCCCACCTTTGCCGATATTGATAGCGACGGCGACCTGGATGCATTTGTGGGAGCTAGTGACGGCAACATTTATTATTACGAAAACACCGGCACTGTAGACAGCCCGGCTTTTGCCGCCCCCCAAACCAACCCCTTCGGCCTGACCAATGTGGGGTCTTACAGCAGCCCCACCTTCGCCGATATCGATGGCGACGGCAAGCTAGATGCTGTTGTCGGAGCAGATGACGGCAATACCTATTATTACCAAAACACCGGCACTGCCAGCAGCCCATCCTTTGCCGCCCCCGTTACCAACCCCTTCGGCCTGACCAATGTGGGGACTGGCAGCACCCGCACCTTCGCCGATATCGATGGCGACGGCGACCTGGATGCTTTTGTCGTAAATGGCGATAGCGAGATCTATTATTACGAAAACCGCAACGTCCCCCCCACCGACCTGACCCTCGATGTCAACACCATCGATGAAAATGTGGCCGCAGGTACGGTAGTCGGCACTTTCTCCACCACCGACCCCAACGACGCGGCGGATACCTTCACTTACGAGTTGGTGGCCGGTGCCGGAGATACGGATAACACCGCTTTCAGCATCGATGCAGCCACGGGGGAACTGAGCGTCAACGCTTCCCCCGACTACGAAACCCAGTCTTGGTACAACGTCCGCGTCCGCACCACGGACCCGGGCGGACTCAGCTACGAAGAGGGCTTCATCGTCAACGTCAACGATGTTAACGAGGCCCCCACGGCTGTCACCCTCAGCAACAATACCGTTGACGAGAAGGTAGCCGCCGGCACGACGGTGGGACGGTTGGGCACCACCGACCCCGACGCGGGGGATAGCTTCACTTACAGCTTGGCCGGGGGAACCGACGACGCCAACTTCACCATCGAGGGCGATCGACTCAAAATCAATACTTCCCCCGACCACGACACCCAGGCGACTTACAGCATTAGCGTCCAAACCACCGATTCGGGCGGTTTGAACTCTACCGAAACCCTCACTATCAACGTCAACGACATCGGCCAAACTTTGACGGGTTCGGGAATCCTGCGGGGTGGGGTTGCCGATGACAACCTGACCGGGGGCGCGGGTCGCGATCGCCTCTACGGTTACGGGGGTGACGACATCCTCAACGGCGGGGATGGGGACGACCTCCTCTATGGCGGAAACGGAGACGACGAGTTGAATGGGGGCGCGGGTCGCGATCGGCTTCGCGGCGATGCAGGTAACGACATCCTCAACGGCGGGGATGGGGACGACCTCCTCTATGGCGGTCCTGGAAACGATACCTTGATTGGCGGTCCCGGTCGCGATCGGCTCTACGGGGATGCCGGGAGCGATCTATTTATCCTGCAAGAGGGCATGGGTCCGGATATTGTCTACGACTTTGAAAATGGCGTCGATCAGATCCAAGTCTTGGATGGTACGGGAGCCACCGTGGACTTCGGCGCCCTGACCGTCACCGCCCGCAGCAGCTCGACTTTGATTGAGTACAACGGCGAAACCCTGGCCACTTTGTACCGGGTCGATGCCTCCCTGATTGATGCCGGCGATTTTGTCGGAGCAACCGAGTCCATCCCCGAAGCACCCCCCTCCATCGAACCCCCCCCCGATTGGTGGATAAATCCGGAGATGTTCGTTTAACTTCTAAATTTCCCGCCGAAAGGCATCTCATCTCAGTTACTCAGTTTTCCAATTTTCCGGTGCGTCAATTCCCATGATTGGCGCACCGTTTCTGGCGATTGATTGCACCCCATTTTCCCGATATTAAAAATATTTAATTCGTCCGGTAAAAACCGAATAAATAACGAAAAAATACATAAATATTACCCATTTTTTTGGCACCCATTTCCCCGTCTATGCTTGCCGCAATACAACAATGATTGTCCTCCCGAAATCCATCCCCAACTCAACTCGGAAATGTGTCAACACATACAACCGCACGCTTGTGGTTGCCTTAACTGTCCTCAACATGGTTGGCATCTCCCCAGCCCCGGCACAAACTCCGCCTATATCGGCCATACCCGACCCGTCTACTTCCGCCACTGACCTACAACCCTTATCCCCAAATTTGGCATCGGAACCTACCGACCCCAAATTCAACAAAACCCCCAAACCCTCTCCCCAACCGTCAGACCCCCACTATCTCATCCCCCCCCGCGTCGCTCCAGACGACCAAATTAGCACGCTGACGACCTCTTTACTGCTCAACGATATCCCCATCAGCCACCTGACCGAATGGCAGGTGAGCGGCGTGCAAGCCTTCGCTAATACCACAAATAGCGACATCGTTTTGGATGGTACTTTCAAACTTCATAGCGAGGTCATCGAAAGCCTCAGCCGAACTAATATTTACAGGGTAGACCAGCGGGGGAGTTACTTGCAACTGCGGACGGTTCCCCTGGAAAGGCGGGTGAAAACCACCACCACCGAACCCCAAACCATGAACGGTTTGGAAATTCAAATGAGTTTGACGGGGGCTTGTTTTTTCCCCGATGCTCCCAGTGAGGGACAGTGTACTTATATGCCGGGGTTGGTGACGGACCGCAACAGCATCGACCCCGACTTTTTTGTGCCAACCCGGGTTCTGCAAACTTCACAGGTGCGGGATGTCTTGGCACCGGAAACGTTAGCTTTTATACAGCTTACCGGTTTTCAAGGGGGAAGCGCCAGCCAAGCGATTGGGCTAGATTTTTACTTTCCTAATTCTGGCACTTTTCCGGGAAATAGTCAATCCCAAAGAAGCACAATTAAACGCCAAGAAGAAATCGACCTGACCATCGCCGGCACATTTTCCCGCGTGCGACAGGTGGTGAAAGCCAACGATACCGAAGCGGTTTTGGGGCGCACCATTCACGGATTTACCCTATTTTGGGATGATGAAAATCGCTGGCTAAATACGGTTATCCAAGCGGGGGCGCAATTTTTACCAGACCTCATTCCTGACCTGGAAGGGAGCGAAAATCCCCCGAATACCAGAATTAACCGTAACTTATTTTTTGCTGCTAATAATACCCGTTTACCTAGCAGTAGTTTTACGATTTATTCCGCTGGTCTGGGGCGGGCGGAAAGTTTGACTCCCGATATCAGAAGTTTGAGGGAAATTCCTGGGGCGAGTTATCACAGCGTCTGGTTGGGGCTGTCTCCGGTTATCGATCGCAGCTTCGGACGCGATCGCCTTTTTTACCGGGCGACCGGTCCCCAAATTGCTATTAGGGCGGGGGCGGAAGGGGGAGAAGATGTCGATAATCTACAGTTAATGTCTGTGGTCAATCAAGACATCTTTTCCAACGAGAATATACAGAACTTTTACGCCCAAGTTTATCTGAGTTTTTTGCGGCAAGATGTCAACTTGAACCGCCAAAGTGTTTACCTAGAACAACGGCGATATTATCCTCACCTTAGTTTAACCGGAAACTGGACGCGAAGTCAAGACATTTTCCGCTACTATACGGGGGTTATTGCTTCGGAAATGGTGAAACTTTACCTAGGGGCAGACTATACATTTAACACGACGGACGGCTGGAGTTTTCGAGGGGGTGCGATCGGCTATGTCAACCCCGATCGCGACTATTACAGCCAGGTGTTTGGGAATGCTTCCAAAAGGTTTCGCCTGGGGAATAATAGGAATTTAATCCTGTCGAGTTTTTTAAATTATGCGATCGACCGAGAAACCCGCATTGGGGATGTTGTCAGCATTTCTCCCGCCAGCGAATTAGCCTTATCGGGCCGTTTAAACTGGGGTATTTTGTCCCTCGGCGTGACCAACTATTTCGGGGATATCCTCCCCAATTCCTACGACGATCGCCTACTGATAGAATTCGCAGTCCGCCCAGTTAATAACGTCACCTTATCAGGTTATATCGCACCCATCGATAAAACCTCCAGCCGGTCGGTTTACGGTAGCACCATAAGTTGGAGACTGAAAAATCAGCCCAACAGTCCCACCCTATCAGCATCGTGGCAACATCAAGAGTATGATTATGGTAACGATGCCTTTGGGAATCGTATGTTGGTGACAGACAACATTTTTACCATCATTTTCCGGGTAGGAAATCCCCCCAATCCCTTCCCGCGTTAAAACCCAGATAAACCGGGTTTCTGGACTTTAAGACATCTGCTTAAAAAAAGCGATCGCCTCTTTCAACGCCACCACAAAGGCATCAATATCCTCATGGGTATTGTAAAAATAACAACTCGCCCGCGCCGTAGAATTAACCTTTAGATACTTATGTAAAGGTTGGGTGCAGTGGTGTCCTGAACGCACCGCCACCCCCGAATCATTCAACAGCATTGATAAGTCATTAGGGTGAATTTCTCCCGCTGAAAATGATGCTAATGCCGCCCGTCCTTTACCCTCAGCCGTTGGGGGGGGTCCATAAACAGTAATTTCGGGAACATCACTTAATTTCTTGAATAAATAAGCCGTTAATTCCTGTTCGTAGGCGTGGATTTTATCCAAGCCAATCTTCATTAAATAATCCAGGGCTGCACCTAAAGCGATCGCCTCTCCAATCGCCGGAGTTCCCGCCTCAAACTTATGGGGTAATTCCCCACAGGTAAAACCCTCTAACGACACCTCCCCAATCATCTCGCCACCCCCCAAAAATGGCGACATCGACTCCAGTATTTCCCGCTTACCATACAGAAAACCAATCCCCGTCGGACCACACATTTTATGACCCGAACCCACTAACCAATCACAATCAATTTCCTTGACATTTATCGGTAAATGTGGTAAACTTTGGCAGGCATCAATCAACACCTTTGCCCCACATTGATGGGCAATTTCCGTAATTTCCTTCACCGGATTAATGCAACCCAAAACATTAGACATTTGCAGGACAGCCACCAACTTAGCCTGAGGGGAAATGAGGGTTTTAAACTCCTCAAAATCAAACTCCTGGTTAGCCGTTAATCCCACATACTTAATCACCGCCCCAGTTTTCTTAGCCAGCATTTGCCAAGGGACTAAGTTACTGTGATGTTCCATTACCGACAAAATAATCTCATCCCCAGCCCGTAGATTTTCCCACCCCCAAGAATAGGCAACCAAATTCACAGCTTCGCTGGCGTTACGAGTATAAATAATCTCCTGGTAGGAATCAGCATTAATAAACTCAACCACCTTTTGGCGGGCTTTTTCATATTCATCAGTCGCCTTAGCGCTAAGGGTATGAATACCCCGATGAACATTAGAATTATATGTTTGATAATAGTTTTGGATAGCATCTAAAACCACCTGGGGTTTTTGAGAAGTAGCCGCATTATCCAAATAAACCAGAGGATGTCCGTTCACCTCCTGATGTAGAATGGGGAAATCTCCCCGCACCTTTTCTCCTAGTGTTTTCTCTTTAATAAGTGTCATTTTGTCTAATCCCTAAATCTAGCAATTTGCAACCAGTAACCATTAAAGCATCTCTGGTAACTCCCCCATCATCAAGATAGCAGAGGTGAGGGGAGATAGTTGATTAGTCATCAAAAATTAATCCCCCCCCTTAACCCCCTTTACATTTCCCCTTCGTCAGTGCGACAAGCCACACAGCGAGCTAAAATTTGCTTGAGAGAAACCAAAGGCAATTTCTCTAAAATTTCCGCCGCAAAAGCATCAATTAACAGGTTACGGCTGGTTTTTTCATCCAGTCCCCGACTCCGCAGATAGAAAATCTCATCCGCTTCTAATTGGCTAACAGTTGCGCCGTGGGCACATTTGACATTATCAGCCACAATTTCTAATTGAGGTTTGGTATTAACCCGCCCTTTAGCCGATAACAACAGATTACGATTCAGTTGAGTCGCATCAGTCATTTGTGCCGCTTGGGGAACCACAATCCGACCATTAAATATAGCATGAGCGCGGTCATCCACAATAGCTTTATGTAATTGATTGATGACACCATGGGGATGGTTCAAAAATACCGCGCTATGGGTATCAGCGACCTGTTGACCGTTGACCAGAGTTAAACCATTAAGCTGAGTTTCGGTTCCCGCAGCCGTTTGGTGAATATCGAAGTTATGGCGAGACAATTTCGCCCCCAAACTAATCGCGTTACCAGTATAACGGCTATCGCGCCCTTGGGAAACTACAGTGCGACCAATATGGAAAGATGAAGCCAATTCTCGTTGAAGGCGAGTATGTTGTAATTCGGCATTGTCACCAACCCATAACTCTGTCACTGTGTTAGTGAAATAAGGAGTTTTTTGGGTGCGGTCTGAACAACCCAAAATATTCGCGGTGGCGTAGTGTTCAATTACTGTGGCTTTGCTTCCGGGTTCAGCGACAATTAAAGTCCGAGGTTGACTGGTTACAGGTTGGCTGCTACTGAGGGAAATAAATAGCAGATGAATGGGCGTATCAATGACTTGATTTTGGTGAACCCAGACCACCGCAGCATCAGCCAAAGAGGAAGTATTGAGGGCGGTAAAAACTTCCTGGCTGTCGGGTTGTTGAGTTAGGTAGTTCCCCAACTTATCGGATAATGGTTTATCGAGTTGTCCTAAATTTCCGACAAATACTCCATCAGGAAGATTATCTAAACAGGACAGTTGGGGGGAGTAAAAACCATTCACAAAAACCAACCTAGTCCCTTTAACTTCCGGTAAGATTAAAGGTGAAATCTCGTCTCGGGAAAGTTCTACCGCTGTGGCTGGTTGAAAAGGCAATTCCAACAAAGCGGAAAGGTCGGTAAATCGCCAATCTTCATGGCGACGGGTAGGAATAGCTAATTCCTTAACCCAACTGGCGGCATTATCACGAATATTTTGTAACTGTTCGGCAATGTTTCTTTCCAAAGGGAAACTCACCGGAACTGGAAGAGAACCCGTTACCCGATTAAGTAACTGATTCAAATAGGAAAGTTCTGGTTTTTCTTGAATCTGAATCATTAACTACACCCCCACTGTGGCTGCTTCAATTATATCATCATAGCCCTGTTTTTCCAACTCTAGCGCCAATTCCTTAGCACCAGTTTTAATAATTCTGCCATCAGCCATGACATGAACATAATCAGGGACAATGTAATCCAATAACCGCTGATAGTGAGTAATCACCAGCATGGCATTTTCAGCATTAGCCAATTGATTCACACCATTAGCGACAATTTTCAGCGCATCAATATCCAAGCCGGAATCAGTTTCGTCCAAAATGGCTAATTTCGGTTCTAATAAAGCCATCTGCAAGATTTCATTACGCTTCTTTTCACCCCCAGAAAAGCCTTGATTAACGCTACGTTCCAGAAACTCTGAACGCATTTTCACCACCTCTAATTTTTCGTGGATTAAATCCTCAAAATCAAACACATCTAACTCATCTAAGCCCCGATGTTTCCGTTGGGAATTGTAAGCCACCCGCAGGAAATCCAGATTACTAACCCCAGGGATTTCGATGGGATATTGGAAAGCCAAAAATATACCGATTAAGGCGCGTTCATCAGCTTCTAATTCCAGGAGATTTTGTCCTAAAAATGTGACTTCGCCCCCGGTCACTTCATAAGCAGGATGTCCGGCTAAGATTTTAGAAAAGGTACTTTTTCCCGACCCATTCTGACCCATGATGGCGTGAATTTCCCCGGCTTTAATTTCCAGGTTTAAGCCTTTTAAAATAGAATTACCATCAACGGTAGCGGTTAAATTTTTAACGGACAAAATCACGGGACTGTTTTCTTGAATCATTCTCAACCTCTAAATGTGCGTGATTGGTGTTAGTGATTAACTGACCTAATTAGGGGGTTTTCAACAGGAAACCCCACCATCTCCAAGGGAAATAGATAGTTTAACCGACAGCGCCTTCTAGTTTCAGACTCAGCAGTTTATCGGCTTCGGCTGCAAACTCCATGGGTAATTTATTAAACACATCTTTACAGAAGCCGCTGATAATCATAGACACAGCATCTTCCTCCGAAATTCCCCGTTGAGTAAAGTAAAACAATTGGTCTTCCCCAATTTTAGAAGTCGAGGCTTCATGTTCTACCTTGGCGGTACTATTTTCGACTTGAATATAAGGGAAAGTATTAGCCTGTCCACAGTCGCCAATTAACATAGAGTCGCACTGGGAATAATTCCGCGCCCCCACAGCTTTCGGACCCATTTTCACCAAGCCACGATAGCTATTCGCAGACCGACCCGCCGAAATACCTTTAGAAATAATAGTGCTGCGGGTATTTTGGCCAATATGAACCATTTTGGTTCCGGTATCAGCCTGTTGACAGTTATTGGTGAGGGCGACGGAGTAAAATTCTCCGACGGAATTATCACCGACCAACACACAACTAGGATATTTCCAAGTAATGGCTGACCCGGTTTCTACCTGAGTCCAGGAAATCTTAGAATTTACGCCTTTACAGAGTCCCCGCTTGGTGACAAAGTTATAAATTCCGCCTTTCCCGTTTTCGTCCCCAGCAAACCAATTTTGCACGGTAGAATATTCGATGGTGGCATTATCCAAAGCGACCAATTCGACTACAGCGGCGTGTAATTGGTTGGTATCGAACATGGGGGCGGTACAGCCTTCTAAATAGGTGACAGAACTGCCAGATTCTGCTACAATTAAGGTGCGCTCGAACTGCCCAGATTCACCGTTATTAATGCGGAAATAAGTAGACAGATCCATGGGACATTTAACCCCTTTAGGAATGTACACGAAGGAACCATCACTAAACACGGCTGAGTTGAGGGCGGCGAAGTAGTTATCACCGACGGGAACTACACTGCCCAAATATTTCTCAATCAGCTCTGGGTGGCTTTCTACGGCTTCGGAAATCGAGCAGAAAATTACCCCTTCTTCGGCGAGTTTTTCTTTAAAAGTGGTGGCAATGGACACACTATCAAAGACGGCATCCACTGCTACATTAGCCAGCCGTTTCTGTTCGGATAGGGGAATCCCTAATTTCTCAAAGGTTTCTATTAGGGTCGGGTCTACTTCTTCTAAACTGCCTTTTTTCTTCTCAACTTTGGGGGCGGAATAGTAGATAATATTTTGATAGTCAATGGGGGGATAGTGAACATGGGGCCAGGTGGGTTCAGCCATTTTCTGCCACTGCTGATAAGCCCGGAGACGGAAATTTAACATAAATTCCGGCTCATTTTTTTTCGCTGATATCAGCCGCACCACATCTTCACTCAACCCCTTGGGGATGGTGTCGGACTCAATATCAGTAACAAAGCCGTATTTATAGGGCTGGTTAACTAGGGTTTTGACTGAAGCACTCATATATCTTGTGTTCTCTTGTGTTGGTTTGATTTACGGTCTGGTGTCCTGGTCAATCACCTGGACAAACTCCCACGGGATGGCAGATCCCAAGTCCCACTTCCGGGGACTTAAACAACCTATTTGTTATTTAAGTCTATTTTAGGTTACATTAGCAACAACTGTATTGTCAAAGCCAAAATTTTTTGAATTTTTGTGAACATGATGACCACGACCCAACAGCATTCGACTAAGCAGGACATCCTCCAATATCTTCTGAAACGTCATCAGGCTACGGCTCAGGAACTCGCGGAGGCTCTCGATATCAGTCCCCAAGCCACCCGTCGGCATCTCAAGGATCTCCAGGGGTCGGGGTTGATCAATTATGAGTCTGTACAGATAGGGATGGGACGGCCCCAACATATCTATCGACTGACGAGTCAGGGACGCGATCGCTTTCCGAATAGTTATGATCAATTTGCAATTTCTTTCCTGGATACTTTGGCTGAAACCGTGGGACCCGAACAGGTTAGCCAGATTTTACACAAACAGTGGCAAAGAAAAGCCATGGAGTATCGCCAACGGGTGGGGACTGGTCCAGTAGGCGATCGCGTAGCTAAATTGGCGGAAATTCGCCAAGGGGAAGGTTATATGGCTGAGTGGTATGCCGTAGAGACTCAAGAGGAAGTCGCCACGGGTGAGCAACGCTATATTTTAACAGAACATAACTGCGCGATTTCTAGCGTGGCTGAGTCTTTTCCGAGTGTCTGCGGCCATGAGTTAGAGATGTTTGCGGCTGTACTATATGATTGTACCGTAGAACGGACTCATTGGCTAGTTAATGGTGAGCATCGTTGCGGTTATCTGATTATTAGTCATTAACTGGGGACCTCCCCAATCTTGTGGAAATAGTGTAATTATCTAATTATGATGCAGACAGATAGAGAATTTTTAACGCCAGAAGAAGCGGTTAAGGTAGATGCAGCTTTGTTGTCATCTAAGGAGAAGTTTGCCACCCGTCTGGCTATTTATGCGCTGCGCTGTTTACGGGAAATTTCCCAGCAACAAGAATGTGCGATCGCCTCAGTAACTCCAGACCAAATTACCCAGTGGATTGAGCAGGATACCCGCCTCCATGATAAACTAGAAATAGATAGCAGTTTTACCAGCTTTTTTAGTCGGCTGGTTATGTCCTCAATGAAACCACTCGATCGCATTTCGCAGGAGTTGCAAATACCGATGGCTAACTTAACAGTTGATCAGGTGGTTGCGGGGTTCGAGAAGGAGAGTCAGGTTAAGCGAGAGCAACGGTAATATAAAGGCTTTGGGGTTATTTAACTAAATAAAGAAAGCTGTTTTTCTGGGGGTTCATAACCCAAATGTTTCCAAGCATTAGGTGTGGCAATTCTACCGCGATGGGTTCGCTGTAAAAAGCCAATTTGCATAAGATAGGGTTCCTGGACTTCCTCCAAGGTTTGGGCATCTTCGCCGCTGGCTGCTGCTAGGGTTTCCAAGCCGACGGGTCCCCCATTGAAATTTTCGATAATGATGCGGAGTAAATGCTGATCCGTCCAATCCAAACCGAGGGGATCTACATTAAATAATTCTAAGGCGATCGCGGCAATTTCTCCGGTAATATCCCCGGATGCTTTGACTTCCAAATAATCCCGTACCCGTCTTAATAAACGATTAGCAATTCGGGGAGTTCCTCGGGAACGTCGGGCAATTTCTAAGGCACCTTCGGGAGTAATGGGAGTTTGTAAGAGTTTAGCGGTACGGTTGACAATTTGGGCGAGTTCATCAACTTCATAAAAACGCAAACGTTGAATTAACCCAAAGCGATCGCGCAGGGGAGAAGTCAAAGCACCGATTCTGGTAGTTGCGCCGACAATAGTAAACTTATTTAAGGGAATGCTGCGCGTCCTAGCACTACGTCCCTGACCAATAGTGATATCTAAACGAGAGTCTTCCATAGCGGGATAAAGGATTTCTTCCGCCATTTTAGAGAGGCGGTGAATCTCATCAATAAACAAAATCTCTCCGGGTTTTTGATTAACCAAAAGTCCGGCAATATCCCTAGGTTTTTCCAAGGAAGGCGCAGTGGTAATTTGGCATTTGACGCCCATTTCTGTTGCCAAAATTAGCGCCATGGTAGTTTTACCGAGTCCGGGAGGTCCATAAAGTAACAAATGGTCGAGGGGTTCCCGGCGAGACTTAGCAGCGGCGATCGCAATTTCCAATACCTGTTTGAGATCCCGTTGACCAATATAGTCGGCTAGTCGTTGGGGTCTAATTTTTTCTTCGGGTTTGGGATGTTTTTTTTCCTCAGAGGTGGGTGATGGTATCAATAGAGACTCGTCCTCTGGTGGCTTCACCTGATAGGTAGATGAAGGTTCACGGGCTGGCTGATGTGGGCGGGAATTGTGAGAAGATATAATTGCCATAGTTATGCAATACCCCAAAACATTTCAATTAGTTCGATCATGATCTATTCTGTCTCAATCCCGGAAAATATTACCTTTGAAGATGCGATCGCCATTACCCAATCTCTGATTGATCAATCCCAAGCGGGAAGTATCTCGGACTCAGACTTGGCGGCGGCTATATCCAAACTGGTTCATTCGGAAAATGGGGCGAGGGGATTTTTTGTGACCTACCTCACGGATACTCGCCCTATTCCTGAACAAATGACACCAGAGACCCAAAAAGCCTTAGAATCTTCTCCTGAGATAGTCTCGGAGTTATTGGTGAAAAATTTGGCGATGTCCGCCGCCATGGTAGTCTATCATCATCGCCACCAAAATGAGGATATGGCTGCCAGTTCGGACTTAGTGCGATCGCGCTGTATTGAGTTAATTCAAGGCCTCAATTTACCACCAGTCAAATCTTTACTACAGCAGCTTCTGGAAACTTCCCAAAGGGGAGAGGGACCCTATCAAGACTTTTTGGAGAGATGGGGATATGATACCCAACAACGAGAAGCGATCGCCACTTCTGTACATTTAGCGATCGCATAATTTGTAGGTTGGGTGAAATGCAATGGAACCCAAGATTTGACCGAATTTGTTGGGTGTCGCTCCGCTTTACCCAACCTACGAACCCAGAGCGATCGCATAATTTGTGGGTGGGGTGAAATCACTGAATTTGTTGGGTGTCGCTTCGCTTTACCCAACCTACGAACCCAGAGCGATCGCATAATTTGTGGGTGGGGTGAAATCACTGAATTTGTTGGGTGTCGCTTCGCTTTACCCAACCTACGAACCCAGAGCGATCGCATAATTTGTGGGTGGGGTGAAATCACGACTAGAAACCCGGTTTCTTCACCCCCCCAATACCTGAATTTGTTGGGTGTCGCTTCCCTTTACCCAACCTACGAACCCAGAGCGATCGCATAATTTGTGGGTGGGGTGAAATCACTGAATTTGTTGGGTGTCGCTTCGCTTTACCCAACCTACGAACCCAGAGCGATCGCATAATTTGTGGGTGGGGTGAAATCACGACTAGAAACCCGGTTTCTTCACCCCCCCCAATACCTGAATTTGTTGGGTGTCGCTTCGCTTTACCCAACCTACGAGTTCGCGGTTACACTCGCATATTGAGCCGCACCGTAAGCAGCACTGTCTAGGAGCGTATCAATAGACCATTCCACCCTTGTCTGGGTGAGATGGGGGAAACTATGGTCAATTCCCTGACGAACCCAGGCGATCGCATCTTGTTTGAATCGTTGATATGCTCCATCCGATGCCGTTTTTTCCTTTTCTTGCGCTCCCCCAGAAATCACAATCAGGTCACAGCCTATCGTATTGACCACATTACGAGCCGCTATACCCAGGCTGGTAAAATACTCTTGCCAAATAACCACAACATCCGACAGAGGCTCATCCATTTGACCCAAGCGACGCAGGTTTTTCGCCACCTCCATGGGATCTCCTTGTAACGCTTCCGGTACATTCCCCTTAGCCTGTCGGTGTTTAACCATATTTCTCAGACCCAATAAAGACGCTCTCGTTTCTGCACATCCCCTCGCACCACATCCGCACAGGTCCGCATTTTCCGAGCTATCAATACAAATATGACCGAATTCTGCCGAAACTGCGGGAGCCGACCAGATTTTCCCGTTGATAATCAAAGCGCCGCCTAATCCCGTTCCCGTAATAAACTGAGCCATGCAGGAAGAGGCCTGATTTTGAGCCTCGCGGATCCTGTATTCCCGGTAAGCGCCCGCGTCTCCATCATTGAGGAGGAAGGCGGGTAACTGGAGAGCCCCGGAGAGTTTTTGGGCAATATTCACCCCTTGCCAAGAGGGATCAATATTGGTAGGATAAACACACATCCCCGAAGCATCAATGGGAGCCGGACAACAAGCACCGATAGCTTTTAAATCCTTGAATTGTAGCTCATTGGCTTGGAGTAGCTCACGGGTGGCGGTTTGAATCACATTTACGGTAGCGTCGGGACCCTCAGAGGCGCTGCTGGGACGATCTAACCTTTCTCCGATGACCCCTTTTTCTGGATCAAATAATCCCAGTTTGACGGTACTAGCACCAATGTCAATCCCCAAGTAAATGCTCATAATTCTTTCCTAACATCCAACTCCTTCGGATTATAAACTTTGTGGGTTGGCTGGTGCTTCCCTTTACCCAACCTACGACTTGACCCCCCCAATACCTGAATTTGTTGGGTGTCGCTTGGCTTTACCCAACCTACGACCTTGACAAACGGGGAGCGATCGCCTAATTTGTAGGTTGGGTGAAATGCAATGGAACCCAACATTTGACCTGAATTTGTTGGGTGTCGCTTCGCTTTACCCAACCTACGACTAGAAACCCGGTTTCTTTGAGAAAGCGGGTTTCTTGACCCCCCCAATACCTGAATTTGTTGGGTGTCGCTTGGCTTTACCCAACCTACGACCTTGAGAAACGGGGAGCGATCGCCTAATTTGTAGGTTGGGTGAAATGCAATGGAACCCAACATTTGACCTGAATTTGTTGGGTGTCGCTTCGCTTTACCCAACCTACGACTAGAAACCCGGTTTCTTTGAGAAAGCGGGTTTCTTGACCCCCCCAATACCTGAATTTGTTGGGTGTCGCTTGGCTTTACCCAACCTACGACCTTGAGAAACGGGGAGCGATCGCCTAATTTGTAGGTTGGGTGAAATGCAATGGAACCCAACATTTGACCTGAATTTGTTGGGTGTCGCTTCGCTTTACCCAACCTACGAACCGAGAGCGATCGCCTAATTTGTAGGTTGGGTGAAATGCAATGGAACCCAACATTTGACCTGAATTTGTTGGGTGTCGCTTCGCTTTACCCAACCTACGAACTGTTAATACATTTGAAATGGAGAGAGGGATGAAAAGCCTAATTTGTAGGTTGGGTGAAATGCAATGGAACCCAACATTTGACCTGAATTTGTTGGGTGTCGCTTGGCTTTACCAAACCTACGACTAGAAACCCGGTTTCTTTGAGAAACCGGGTTTCTTGACCCCCCCAATACCTGAATTTGTTGGGTGTCGCTTGGCTTTACCCAACCTACGACCTTGAGAAACGGGGAGCGATCGCCTAATTTGTAGGTTGGACCGAATGAAATGTAACCCAACATTTTAGCCGGATTTGTTGGGTGTCGCTTCGCTTTACCCAACCTACGACTAGAAACCCGGTTTCTTTGAGAAAGCGGGTTTCTTGACCTCCCCCAATACCTGAATTTGTTGGGTGTCGCTTGGCTTTACCCAACCTACGACCTTGAGAAACGGGGAGCGATCGCCTAATTTGTAGGTTGGGTGAAATGCAATGGAACCCAACATTTTACCTGAATTTGTTGGGTGTCGCTTCGCTTTACCCAACCTACGAACCGAGAGCGATCGCCTAATTTGTAGGTTGGGTGAAATGCAATGGAACCCAACATTTGACCTGAATTTGTTGGGTGTCGCTTCGCTTTACCCAACCTACGAACCGAGAGCGATCGCCTAATTTGTAGGTTGGGTGAAATGCAATGGAACCCAACATTTTACCTGAATTTGTTGGGTGTCGCTTCGCTTTACCCAACCTACGAACTGTTAATACATTTGAAATGGAGAGAGGGATGAAAAGCCTAATTTGTAGGTTGGGTGAAATGCAATGGAACCCAACATTTGACCTGAATTTGTTGGGTGTCGCTTCGCTTTACCCAACCTACGAACCGAGAGCGATCGCCTAATTTGTAGGTTGGGTGAAATGCAATGGAACCCAACATTTGACCTGAATTTGTTGGGTGTCGCTTGGCTTTACCAAACCTACGACTAGAAACCCGGTTTCTCAAAGAAACCGGGTTTCTTTACCCCCCCAGGGAGAAACCGACCTTGAGAAACGGGGAGCGATCGCCTAATTTGTAGGTTGGGTGAAATGCAATGGAACCCAACATTTTACCTGAATTTGTTGGGTGTCGCTTGGCTTTACCCAACCTACGACTAGAAACCCGGTTTCTCAAAGAAACCGGGTTTCTTGACCCCCCCCAATACCTGAATTTGTTGGGTGTCGCTTGGCTTTACCCAACCTACGACCTTGAGAAACGGGGAGCGATCGCTCATCGTTTATCCTCCAGAAACCGAGTTTCCGATTGTAGACATCTTAGCCAAAGAAACGCTCATAATCATCATGGCTACCAATCCAAAACCAAGTGATGGTATCTGCGTCTTTAAAGCCTAAAGCGCGATATCCTCGCGTAAGGCGGACTGACCAAATATCCTCTTGACTGTTAATACATTTGAAATGGAGAGAGGGATGAAAAGGATTTTCAGCCCAGAGTTTATAGGCTTTGCGGGCTTGTTGTCGCACCTCTTCTCCCAGTTTCCGATATTCAGCCCAAAAGGAGGGTAACACCTCAGACTTCATAACTGATTGTAATCCATTGTAGTCGCTTGTCCGGCGGCGCGTTGTTGTTTGGCTTGACGTGCGGCAGCGACTAAGGCGGATTGAGTCCGATTAAAAGCCTTATCCCACCGTTGTTCATCTTGTAAATCGGCGATATATTCCCGTAAATGTTCAATCACTTGGATTTGAACCGTATCGGGTAAGGATTCAACTAGGTTCACTAAGTCTTGAATAGCTGGGGATGACATTTATAAAACTCCTGAGTTAATTGTTAAAACTTTCCATAAAAACCCTCAAGATTGCCCCTCTTTTTTGCCCATTTTCGGAGCGCGGGTTACAAACCCCGTTCACTTATCCTTTAGTCGTCCCTTTTTAATCCATCTCTCTGCCACCCACCACGCACCCCATGAACAAAATATGCTCCCCAACAATGCTATAATAAACGGATGCGGCCAAAGCCAAAAGCGATCGCGACTAGGCAACCGCCAAGGTTGGGTGATTAACCCCGAAGTTGAAGCGACGATCGCACCCGCCGCAATTCCCACACCCACGGCTTGGATATGGTCTTGTAAGTCCTGGTTAGCGTCTTGTTGTTGTTTGTAGTAGGCTGCTTCCGCTTGTTGACGTTGGCGATCGCTTTTCGCTTGTTCCAGTTCAGTCGTCGCGCGAATGCTGTTAATCAAATCGCTAAATAGCACTTGACCGGGTTCGAGATAGTCGATATAGGTTTTGATTTGCTGGAGACGCAGGGGAGCCTTTGTTGTGGCAAAATCTGACCAGTAGGAAAGGCGATCGTCTGATTTTTCAGCCAGGATATGGGACAGAGAACTCTGGAAGTTTTGCAAATTCACCTCAGTTGTGGTATAATGTGCTTTGAGGTCGCGCAATTTACAGTTATAGTCCAGTAGCTTTTGGGGAATGCTTTGTAACAGTGCATCCAGCCTTTCTAGGCGTTCCTCCGGTGTCTCCAACCGGAAAACCTGGTTAAACTCCTTTACCTTGCCTTCCAGCTCACTGTAGAGGTGTCTAGCGCCTTGATAACCATCTTTCGCCAGTCCCGCCACCACCACAATTTTCTGATAATTCCAGAATAAATTCCGCAGATTACGGTAATTATCTTGGGCGCGTTTTAAGTCTACCGCACCCGGTTTAGCCAGGGAAATTAAAATCGTCACCGACTCAGCCGCGAAGATAAACAACGGGCAATTAAACAGCCTATCTTCCGTCATATATTCAGCCTGTGGACACAAGTTTTTTGCCCACTCTTTGGCGCTGCTCAATTCCAGTTGATTTAAATCCTCACTTTCACCACTCAACCATAGCACCTTGCCCAGATTTGCCCTCACATCGATTAACGCTTGGGGTTGAAATATCGCCACCTTTTCTGGGGAAAAATCAGCCTTTTCATCCGCGAAATACAGGGTTAAATCCGCAGAATAGGTATCGTTCATTTTAAAGGTGCTGAGGTTTCCCCCTAGGGAGATATCCGCGATTTTAATCCCTGCAAAATCGATGTTATGTTCTGGGTTTGCGTCCGTCGGTTCCGTGAACTTTTTGAGTTCCGGAAAGTCGAGTTTTGCCGCAAATTCTCGCAAATCATTCCACAAAAAACCCGCATCTGGGCTGTGGGTATCCGGTGCATCATCTAAGGATTGACACAGGTGGAAAGCAAAGAGACTAAGACTGAGGTTTTTCACGGTTTGGGTCTGGAGAAGGTTCGGAATTGCCTAGGTTAGTGGGGTTTTTAACCGCTTGTTCAATTTTGTCAGCTAAAGAGTTATCCTTTCCAGTGGGTTTAGTTTTAAAAACGCCCTTTTCACCACTGAGGCTTAAACTGCGTTTACGGGGGGCGAGTTTAGCGGTGTATTGTTCGTATAAGTCCTGACGCTGTTGCAGCCACCCTTCAATAGCGGCGGCATTTTTTTCCTCATCATCACCCAGTTGCTGCCGTAATTCCAGTAAACTTTCCCCGTGTTTAGCAATCCAATTATCGGGATTTTCTTCCAGGAGGGCGGTAAAAACGGCGATTTTTTTGGCATCACTAGCCATAGCTTGTTCTCCTTCTCCAACGATACAAAATGCAGCCCAGTGGTAGGGGGATTGATAGGGGCGATGATTGACCCCCTCCTCTTGATTTTCCCCCATCTGTGCAAAAATGAGTTGTAAGATTTTGCGCCACTCGTCAGAAAATAGGGGGCATTCTTGCCGCCATTGTTCAAAGCCGCTGACGGTGGTTTCTCGCAGCCACTTTTGAGCCTTTTGCAGGGATTGGGCGAGTTGACCCGGTTGTTGTTGCAGCAATTCGTAGGTTCTAATCAGCAGCAGGGCGGTAGAAACCTGATTGACCGACCAGAGGCTAACCAAAACGCTAGGGCTACCCGCCAGGATAAAGCCACTGGAGAGGCTGATATATTCGTCGGTTCGGTCAAGGGCGACCTGTCCGGTTTCGCAGGCGGAGAGGGTGACCAGGCTGCAATTGCTCAGGTTCAGGTTGGCGATGATGTTTTCTAACGTGAGAATTCCATCCGCCAGGAGTAAGCCGGAGTCGAGGGGGGAGTTACGGTTAAAGGCAGCGTGACAGGAGAAGTACAGGTGATGGGTTTGGCGGAGGAGTTCCTGGCGTTGTTGGTCCAGGAGTTTGGCGGTAGTGGCTTCTTCTGTCTCCAGGATGTCCGGGTTGGGGAAGAGGGTGCCGATGGTTTCGACTTCTACATCAGCCCAACCCAGGTCTTCGGTGGGGTTTTGGATAGCAAAGAGGCGCTTAAAGTTAAAGCGGGGGCGGTTTTGGGCTTGTTGCAGCAGTTGGCAGTTGGGGGCATAGGTGACACCTTTGGGGAAGAGGTCTTGGAGGAATTTGCCCTCACTGCCCTCACCCCCAGCCCCTCTCCCAACTTGGTAGAGGGGAGAAGAGGGGAAATTAGCACCCTTCTCCCCATCTAGGAGAAGAGGGTTGGGGAATGAGGGAAGATGAACGGGTAAGGCATGGAGGGGGAACAGGTGCAGGAAGCGGTGGGGGATAAGGATTAGTTTTTGGCAGTTGGGGAAGTTTTGTCGCAGGTTTTGCAGGATTTCATCCAGATGCAGGATTTTGGCGAGTTCTTCCAGACGTTCCGCTAGGGGATTTTGCCAGATATCTTCAGCTTCTTTGAGCAGACGTTCTGCTTGTTGCCGTTCGGCTTCTGTTCGGGCTGCTTTTAAGGCTTCTATCGCTTTTTGTAGGGGTTCTTTTGCCTGATAGTAAGCCGTTAAATAGGTTCTTTGCCAGTCGATGAGTTTATCTAGGTCTTCTTCGGAAGATGTCCAGAGGTTGAGACTTTGGGCGGTGAGGGTGAAGGTGAGGAATTTTTTACCCGGCAAAATGTACCATTCCAAAATCGCGGTGTCCTCATCCAGTAACTCTTGCATCGCCTGAAAAGGCAGGGGTTTGTAGGGTTCGAGTTGCTGCTTTTGTTGCCGCAGTTGGTTGAGGTGGGTCGTGTCCGGGTTTTCCTCCTCTTGCAGGCGGCGTTCTTCTTGGTAAATGGCGATTTTGAGGGATTGCAACTGTTGGCGGATGTTTTCGGGAATCACGCCCCCCGGATAAGCGTCACGGGTGGCGATGAGTTCTACCAAGTTCCGGGCTTTACTGCGGTCTACATATTCAATGGCATCCTGGTATCGGCCCAATTCTAGGCAGACTTCCACCATGCCGCGATAAACTTTATTCCATTCTTCATTAAAGTTGCGTTTATAGCCCTCACTATCGGCTTTAATTTCACCGCGCAGATATTCCACCTGGTCTAGGGCTTCCTGGAAACTACGGTAGGCATTTTCTAGGGCTTGTTGTGTCTGGGTGGGATTGTTCCCAGCGAGGCGAGATTGAGTTTGGTAGGCAAAACCAAAGTTATTCAAAGTTCCTGCTAAGTCGCGGGCTAACCCCAACCGGCGCATAATCCCGGCGGCTTCATCGTAGGCAGTCATTGCCCTTTCCAGATTGGCGGTGGGGTCGATGCCCATCTCGGCTTGGGTGCGGCGGGCAGCTCCGAGGTTATTCAGGGTAGAGGAGAGGTCTTTGTCTAACCCCAACCGGCGCATAATCCCTGCCGCTTCATCGTAGGCAGTCATTGCCCTTTCCAGATTGGCGGTGGGGTCGATGCCCATCTCGGCTTGGGTGCTGCGGGCAGCTCCGAGGTTAGTCAGGGTTTGGGAGAGGTCTTTGTCTAACCCCAACCGGCGCCGAATCCCGGCGGCTTCCTCGTAGGCAGTCATTGCCCTTTCCAGATTCGCCGTGGGGTCGAGGCCCATCCCCGCTTGGGTGTAGCGGGCATTTCCGAGGTTAGTCAGGGTTTGGGAGAGGTCTTTGTCTAACCCCAACCGGCGCCGAATCCCTGCCGCTTCATCGTAGGCAGTCATTGCCCTTTCCAGATTCGCCGTGGGGTCGAGGCCCATCCCCGCTTGGGTGTAGCGGGCATTTCCGAGGTTATTCAGGGTTCCGGAGAGGTCTTTGTCTAACCCCAACCGGCGCCGAATCCCGGCGGCTTCCTCGTAGGCAGTCATTGCCCTTTCCAGATTCGCCGTGGGGTCGAGGCCCATCCCCGCTTGGGTGTAGCGGGCATTTCCGAGGTTATTCAGGGTTCCGGAGAGGTCTTTGTCTAACCCCAACCGGCGCCGAATCCCGGCGGCTTCCTCGTAGGCAGTCATTGCCCTTTCCAGATTGGCGGTGGGGTCGATGCCCATGTCCGCTTGGGTGCTGCGGGCAACTCCGAGGTTATTCAGGGTATCGGAGAGGTCTTTGTCTAACCCCAACCGGCGCCGAATCCCTGCCGCTTCATCGTAGGCAGTCATTGCCCTTTCCAGATTGGCGGTGGGGTCGATGCCCATCTCGGCTTGGGTGAGGCGGGCAGAACCGAGGTTAGTCAGGGTTTGGGAGAGGTCTTTGTCTAACCCCAACCGGCGCCGAATCCCGGCGGCTTCATCGTAGGCAGTCATTGCCCTTTCCAGATTGGCGGTGGGGTCGATGCCCATCTCCGCTTGGGTGCTGCGGGCATTCCCTAGGTTATTCAGGGTAGAGGAGAGGTCTTTGTCTAACCCCAACCGGCGCCGAATCCCGGCGGCTTCATCGTAGGCAGTCATTGCCCTTTCCAGATTGGCGGTGGGGTCGATGCCCATCTCGGCTTGGGTGCTGCGGGCATTCCCTAGGTTAGTCAGGGTTTGGGAGAGGTCTTTGTCTAACCCCAACCGGCGCATAATCCCGGCGGCTTCATCGTAGGCAGTCATTGCCCTTTCCAGATTGGCGGTGGGGTCGATGCCCATCTCGGCTTGGGTGCGGCGGGCAATTCCGAGGTTAGTCAGGGTTTGGGAGAGGTCTTTGTCTAACCCCAACCGGCGCATAATCCCGGCGGCTTCATCGTAGGCAGTCATTGCCCTTTCCAGATTGGCGGTGGGGTCGATGCCCATCTCGGCTTGGGTGCGGCGGGCAATTCCGAGGTTAGTCAGGGTTTGGGAGAGGTCTTTGTCTAACCCCAACCGGCGCATAATCCCGGCGGCTTCATCGTAGGCAGTAATTGCCCTTTCCAGATTCGCCGTGGGGTCGAGGCCCATCCCCGCTTGGGTGTAGCGGGCATTTCCGAGGTTAGTCAGGGTTCCCGCCCGTCCTTCGGGGGTATAGACTCCCAGTTCCAGCACCACCCCATAGCCCCGGATAGCAATTTCTAACGCTTCTGCATATCTGCCATAGGGGAATTGTCGAATACTGGTACAGGTATCTTCGACTAAGCCTGCTACCCCTTCGGCTTGGCCAGGATTCTCAGCCAGAAGTCCCGGCATTGACTGGGCAATCGTATCCCCCAAGGCGGGAACAATCAACCCCATATTTTGCCGCATCACCTGATGTACTGCTGTTGTGCTGCCCTGCATTTGTGCTTGCAGCAGTTGCACCCAAAATTGTAGTAACGCCGCTTGCTGATTTCCACCAGTCCCCCGCTGCGCCAAAAACGCCCCCACCTGTTGCGCCAAATCTCGCAGAAACCCCGCCTGGTTGTCTTGTCCCCCTTGCTGCAACTGTGCCGCCACCAACTCACACACCTGCACAAACCCCTCATCCACCAACTCCAGATGACCGTTGATAATATCATTTTCCTCCCCACTGGGACAGGTGAGGAGTTCTTGAATTAGGGAGAGATAGGCTTGCACTCGTTGTTCATCCATAGCGGCGCACCGGGAGAAGTCACCCCCATTTTACCCCCTGACCAACCCTGAGACACCCGGTTGATTTCTTAAATCTTTGTGAAGGAATCGCTATCCTGCCAGAAACTGGGTTTTTTTTGCCCCGACCTGCTGCTATTTTAGGGATTTTACCTGCACAATTGGGCTACATTTCGGTTAAAATAGATGGCATCCCACCCATGGAATTACCCCCTGATGGCACTGACCGGAATCACCCCAGAGGGAAGGGCAACTATTCCCCCAGAAATTATGGAATGGCTGCCATGAAAACCAGGCGAACCAATTCATCTCGCCATGTCCCCAGATGGCAACGTCGATTTAGAACCCGCCCCAAAAGCGGCTAAAATTGATGTCGGAACCGGCTCGGGCTGCCTCTCTTACCCAGACAGAAAACCGGTTTATTTAGCATCAATGAAAGAAGCGATCGCTCAAGGTGCGATCGCCTAATTTGTATACCCGGATTTGTTGGGTGTCGCTTCGCTTTACCCAACCTACGACTACGACTAGGTTTCTTTACCCCCCTAGGGAGAAACCGACCTTGACAAACGGGGAGCGATCGCCTAATTTGTATACCCGGATTTGTTGGGTGTCGCTTCGCTTTACCCAACCTACGACTACGACTAGGTTTCTTTACCCCCCTAGGGAGAAACCGAACTTGACAAACGGGGAGCGATCGCCTAATTTGTATACCCGGATTTGTTGGGTGTCGCTTCGCTTTACCCAACCTACGACTACGACTAGGTTTCTTTACCCCCCTAGGGAGAAACCGAACTTGAGAAACGGGGAGCGATCGCCTAATTTGTATACCCGGATTTGTTGGGTGTCGCTTCGCTTTACCCAACCTACGACTACGACTAGGTTTCTTTACCCCCCTAGGGAGAAACCGAACTTGACAAACGGGGAGCGATCGCCTAATTTGTATACCCGGATTTGTTGGGTGTCGCTTCGCTTTACCCAACCTACGACTACGACTAGGTTTCTTTACCCCCCTAGGGAGAAACCGAACTTGACAAACGGGGAGCGATCGCCTAATTTGTATACCCGGATTTGTGGGGTGTCGCTTCTCTTTACCCAACCTACGACTAGGTTTCTTTACCCCCCCAGGGAGAAACCGACCTTGACAAACGGGGAGCGATCGCCTAATTTGTATACCCGGATTTGTTGGGTGTCGCTTCGCTTTACCCAACCTACGACTAGGTTTCTTTACCCCCCTAGGGAGAAACCGAACTTGACAAACGGGGAGCGATCGCCTAATTTGTATACCCGGATTTGTTGGGTGTCGCTTCGCTTTACCCAACCTACGACTAGGTTTCTTTACCCCCCTAGGGAGAAACCGACCTTGACAAACGGGGAGCGATCGCCTAATTTGTATACCCGGATTTGTTGGGTGTCGCTTCGCTTTACCCAACCTACGACTAGAAACCCGGTTTCTCAAAGAAACCGGGTTTCTTTACCCCCCAATATTCCCCTGTATTGAGTTATCCTAAAATAGAGACTGAACCTTAAAAAGCCAGAAGTCGGCAATGGGTACTATGGATAATTCCCCAATCCAGGATACAGAATCAGCGGAGCCAATGTCTGTAACGGATTTACAGAGTCAACTTAATGATTTACTCAAGCAACTGTCCCCGGAGCGCTTACGGGTGCTGACTGATTTTGCGGCTTATTTGGCTAATGCTGAAAGCGAGAGTGCAACCCAAGAACTCTTAGAAATTCCTGGATTGCTAAAGCGAGTTAAGCAAAATCAAGCAACCCCTAAGAACCAGTACAAGGATTGGAGAAACCTTCGTTCTGATGTATGAAGTTCTGCTCCATCCTGATGCCCAAAAAGTTTACATTAATGCCGACAAAGCATTAGCCAAGAAAATTTCCCGCTGTTTACAACAGCTAGAGCAAACTCCTCGATCGCACCCGAATATCAAAGCTCTGAAAGGAGACTATGCAGGCTATTACCGCTATCGTATAGGTGACTACAGGGTCATCTATACGATAGATGATAAATTAGTCCAAGTGTTTGTCATCGCGATCGCCCATCGCAGTCAAGCCTATGATCCGTGAGGATGAGTTGATCGGCTGTAGAAACGCGGACTCAGGAGTTGGAATGTCGTTCCGAACATTAAGTCTATCCCCTGGCGCGAAAATGCGATCGCGAAAGGCATCAAACGCCTCTAAAATCCCCTCGGATTTCGCTTTTGTGGGTTGGGTGAAATGCAATGTAACCCAACATCTTACCTGAATTTGTTGGGTGTCGCTTCGCTTTACCCAACCTACGACCTTGAGAAATGGGGAGCGATCGCCTAATTTGTATACCCGAATTTGTTGGGTGTCGCTTCGCTTTACCCAACCTACGACTAGAAACCCGGTTTCTCAAAGAAACCGGGTTTCTTTACCCCCCTAGGGAGAAACCGAACTTGAGAAACGGGGAGCGATCGCCTAATTTGTATACCCGGATTTGTTGGGTGTCGCTTCGCTTTACCCAACCTACGACTAGAAACTACGACTCAGAAAGCCGATTATCACCAAATAACCTCTAAATAACTCCATTCCTGAATCTTCTCATCTTTGGAAATCAAAGCAGCCTGATTGACCAGACAGCTTGCCACAATCAGGCGATCCGCCGGATCACCGTGAAAACCTCCCGGTAATCGAGTCGCCAACACAGCAATTTTCGGTGTCAGCGGTAAAAGAGTAACCTTCCGGCGTTGTAGTGCTAACTCAATCCAAACTTCCACATCGACGGATAGCCCTAGCCTACCTTTGGCAACGAGCATCCCCACTTCCCAGCAACTAATCGCACAAACCCCAATCTGCTCGGCTCCCTGAATGACATCTTGGGCATGGGGAGCAAGTTTGTCAGATTCATTGACCCACCATAGCCAAGCATGGGTATCAAGAATAATCATTGATCGCTCTCCCACCCCTGCTCAATCGGCGCAATCAAATCATCCTCAAAAATAATACTCCCTTTCAGTGGATTCTCTTCAATCGCTGACTCTGTGCCTTCCTCAGTCTCTAGCACAATGACACGGATTATTTTTCCTTCCCATTGGGAGGGGTATTGAGACGGAATGTTAATGATGCCATTGTGAAGAATCGTTTTGAATTCCAGCATTATGCCAACCAAAGTAACGATTGAACACCCCTATTTTACCTCATCCCAGAGACTCAGAGGGTTGATTGATTAAATCTTTGTGAAGCAATAGAGATGCTGCCAGAAACCGGGTTTTTTGGGCCCCAACTCCTGACAACTCCAACTCAGAAACCGGATTTCTCCCTCTTCCCCTCGTTTTCATCCTCAACCCCCGCAGAACCTTTCTCAGCATAATTTGTGGGTTGGGTGAAATTCAATGTAACCCAACATTTGACCGGATTTGTTGGGTGTCGCTTCGCTTTACCCAACCTACGACTAGAAACCGGGTTTCTCAAAGAAACCGGGTTTCTTTACCCCCCCAGGGAGAAACCGAACTTGAGAAATGGGGAGCGATCGCCTAATTTGTATACCCGGATTTGTTGGGTGTCGCTTCGCTTTACCCAACCTACGATTCATCTGCTTCTCTGCGGGTGCGTGAAACCCAATCTTGAGCATCTTCTCCCATCATTGGATAAGGAGCCATCCCTTTTAAATCAGCCCATCGAGGCTTTGCTGTGACGACCTCCTCGGACTTTTTAAGCCCCTGTGCAATCTGCCTAATCAACTCTAACCGCTCTTCCGGGCTTAGTTGATCGACTTGCTGCAATAGTTGTTGTAGTAAAGGACTCATAAACCCAACCCCCGCCAATTTTCCTGCATCGCTGGCTCTAGTCTACCACTTTCGACTCCTCACTCCTTAGCTATAAGTTGGTTGGACCGAATGCAATGTAACCCAACATTTGACTGAATTTGTTGGGTGTCGCTTCGCTTTACCCAACCTACGACCTTGAGAAACGGGGAGCGATCGCCTAATTTGTATACCCGGATTTGTTGGGTGTCGCTTCGCTTTACCCAACCTACGACTAGAAACCGGGTTTCTTTACCCCCCCAGGGAGAAACCGACCTTGAGAAATGGGGAGCGATCGCCTAATTTGTATACCCGGATTTGTTGGGTGTCGCTTCGCTTTACCCAACCTACGACTAGAAACCCGGTTTCTTTACCCCCCACAATACCTGAATTTGTTGGGTGTCGCTTCGCTTTACCCAACCTACGACTAGGTTTCTTGACCCCCCCAGGCAGAAACTGGGTTTCTTTACCCCCAGGTATTTCCCATTAGGTAGCCAATATGTGAAAGGTTGTTGATGTGGATTATTATAGTTTAAAATGGTGGCGATCGCCCTCGCCATTTCGGACTGCGGCGTAGCCGGCGCGTGGCTTTGGGACTCCCATCTAAAGAACCCGGCGGAAAGGCTCCGGTGTTATTTTGTGTCAAAATGGTTGATAGAAGTGTTGATGGATAGGTTGAAATCGTGGCTTTCAAAATTGGTTTATTGGGATTGGGAACCGTTGGTCAGGGAACTGCTGCAATTTTATTAGATCGTGAGGGTCGCCATCCCCTGCTCAAAGAAATCGAACTGGTGAGGGTAGGGGTGCGATCGCTTTCCAAGTCCCGGACGATCGCATTACCAGAAAACCTATTAACCACAGATTTAGAAGCGATCGTCACCAATCCAGACATAGATATTGTGGTAGAGTTGATTGGGGGACTAGAACCAGCGCGATCGCTAATCCTCAAGGCGATCGACCATGGGAAACATATTGTCACCGCCAATAAAGCAGTAATTTCCCGTTATGGGGCGGAAATCTTCTCAGCCGCCACGGAAAAAGGCGTTTATGTTCTCCTAGAAGCGGCTGTAGGTGGGGGGATACCAGTTATTCAACCCATGAAGAAATGCCTGGGGGCTAACCGGATTGATACGGTCATGGGTATTGTTAACGGTACAACTAACTATATCCTAACTCGGATGCAGGCAGAGGCGGCGAACTTTGAGGAAGTTCTGCAACAGGCGCAAGAATTGGGTTATGCGGAAGCAGACCCCACCGCTGATGTGGATGGTTTGGATGCAGCAGATAAAATCGCGATTTTGGCATCCCTAGCTTTTGGGGGAAGGATTAAACTTGAGCAAGTCTATTGTGAGGGAATTCGGGGAATTAGTGCCACGGATATTGACTATGCCGATCGCCTAGGTTTTACCATTAAACTATTAGCGATCGCCTCCCGTAGCCTTGAATCTGAGACCGATAATATATCCGTGCGGGTGCATCCTACCCTAGTGCCGAAACTCCACCCCCTAGCCAGTATTAACGGCGTTAATAATGCCATTTTCATCGAAGGGGAACCTATCGGACAAGTGATGTTTTTCGGTCCGGGAGCGGGAGCGGGACCTACCGCCAGCGCCGTAGTTTCGGACATTCTCAATATTGCCGGAATTATCACCACCACTAACACCCCCCATGGTGTAGCCAAGTCCGCCCATCCCCTGATGACTTGTACCCACCAGCATTACTGTGAACTCGCCCCCATGGAAGAATTAATCACCCGATTCTACGCCCGATTTATTACCCGCGACCTACCAGGAGTGATTGGAAAATTGGGAACCTGTTTTGGCAACCATGAAGTCAGCATAGAATCAATTGTGCAAATTGACACCCACGGGAAACAAGCTGAGATTGTGGTGGTAACCCATGATGTGCGAGAGGGGAATTTCCGTGCCGCCCTAGAGGAGTTAAAACAAATGGATATAGTCGATCGCTTTCCTAGTTTGTTGAGGGTTTTATAACAACAAGTCCCCCCAAGGTGGGGGATTAGGGACGCTTCCAGACTTTCACTTCTCCATCCCAGTCCCCACTGAGAATCATGGTTTGATCAGAGCTTATAGCAATAGCGGTCACATAACCGGTATGACCTCCTAGGTTGGCTTCTATGGTGCCGCTGGTGAGATTCCAGACTTTCACGGTTTTATCCCAACTCCCACTGACCAGAGTTTGGTTATTAGAAGCGATCGCCACTGACCAAACCCCGTCTCTATGTCCGCTGAGACGGCGGATCGGTTGTCCGTTGTCTAGTTTCCAGATGGTAATAGTCCCATCAGCACTACCAGAGGCGAGGATTTCTCCATTGGGACTGATCGCTAAAGATAAAACTGAGAGTTCGTGACCTTCTAGGGTCCGCTTTAGCGCTCCTGTTTCTAAGTTCCACAGCCGGATAGTACGATCGCGGCTACCTGTGGCTAAGGTTTTACCATCGGGACTAATGGCGATCGCTCCCACCAGTTGGGAATGTCCCTCTAGGGTCTGTTGTAGGGAACCAGTTGGCAGATCCCATAATTTAACGCTACCGTCCCAGCTTCCACTGGCTAGGGTTTTGCCGTCGGAACTAATGGCGATCGCTAATATGGCGCTATTATGTCCGGTTATGGTTTGTACAGGAGAAAAGCTACCTGTTTGTAAACCCGCCGCCAGATCCCAAATTCTAATTATCCCATCTTCTCCGGCGGTGATTAGTTGCTGACCATTAGGAGTGACTAACACCCTGGTAGCTTCCCTATTATGGGCGGAAAAGGACTGTCTTAATCCCCCCGTGGCTAAATTCCAGATGTCAACTGTGCCATTGCTATTGCCGCTAATTCCTAGGGAGTCTGTAGTGGCGATCGCCATTATTTGTCCTGATGTTTGTTTAAACCGGGATGCTATGGCAAATCCTCCCTCAGCGGCTCCTGGCGCGCCATTCGCACCCCCTGTAACCGGCAAATTGGGGGGACTCACTACTGTGGGTATATCCTCTCTAGCGACCGGCTGAGGCGGTGTGGGGATAGATGGCAATGTTGCTGTTTTCCGCCACTGCCAAAATCGATTAATTTCAATAGCTGCGGCTGCAATGGTATCCGGGTTTAGCCCAAATTGAACAATACCATTAATGCCAATCAGATTACCGCGAGAGTCTAAAACCGGACCGCCACTCATACCACTGCGGACTAGATTGGTATATACTAGGCTGTAACCCTGTTGGCGATTTTGGCGGTGGGTAACTTGTCCTTGGCTACTGAAAAAAAGCCTTTGTCCTAAACTACTACCGGATCTCGGCCATCCTGCTACATGGACGGTATCTCCTACATTGACGCTATCAGGGTTCGCCATGGTTGCTATCTGATAGCGTTGGGAACTACTGAAGGGGGCGATCGCTAAGTCTAGTCCGGGTATCCGTTGAATTAGGCTATAGTAGACTGAGTGGCGACGACCGTCTGCGGTGATGATTTCATAGTCCCCAATTTGGTTGACTACGTGCCAGTTAGTCAGCACATAGTAGGTGTGATCCTGTTTTTCGACAATCACCCCAGAACCACCTTTCGGACCCTCAATGCGGACGGTGATTTCGGCGGCGATCGCATTAACTTCTGTGGCTGTTAGTTCATCAGTATTAGCACTAATTAGGGTAATTCCCTCTGTGGCGATCGCTACCCCTAACCAGGGAACAACTACCCCTAGAATACCTAAACTTGAGGCAGTCAGACCAATTAATAATAATTGCCAATTTCTAGTCTTAGTCATCTGACAAACCTATATATAGCAGACCAGGCGCGTCCGACCAACTGACGCACCTAGTCGCAATTTACATATCTTTTTTGAACTCTTCCAACACCTTCATTAAATCGGTAATTACCTGGCTGGGAATTAGATCCGCTAGGGAAAGGGTTGTTTTACCACCCCCCAACTTCACGGGGGTATCTTTCAGAATGTTAATGACTATTTCTTCGTCTAAGTCGGCGGCATCTTCTAATATGGGATAGAGTTTTTCCGCAACCGAGGTGTGTAAATTGGCATCACCCAGGTATAAATTCCATTTGGTAATATCCATATAAACGTTTTCGCCAATTTCGGCGGCGAGTTTTTCGATCGCTTGGGTATTGCCAGAATTAGACATTTAGAAAACTCCGGTGATTTGCAAAAAAAGCTGATTTGCTTAGGTGTTGGGTTTCACCCAACCTACTCTGTTGGGTTTCACCCAACCTACTCCCAACCTACTCCTGTTGGGTTTCACCCAACCTACTCCCTCTGTTGGGTTTCACCCAACCTACAATTAATTATTAATTATTAATTGTTAATTGTTAATGCGGGCGGAAGTATAGTCGGCAATGGCAAAAATATAGACCATGTGCGCTAATAATATTAATGCCCAAATGCCTGTTACCCAAACCGCCCAAGACCATGAGGCTTGGGATAGGTTGTTAAAAAACCACAGTCCTGAGTTGCAGGCGGCGAAAATAGCTACATGGACGGCGAAATTCATGCGATCGTCTAAACGACGGTAGTCGGGATCTTGGCGATCGGGTTCACGGGGCCAACGGGGAGGCATGGAGTTTACATCCTTAGCATTTGCATTTACCCATTGTAGAGGAAAATGGCTGTTTTGACATTTAATCATGGTACGCTCCCCCCCTCTGACTCTGGGAGAATGCTGGGGAGAGGGGAAAACGCGGTTTTGTGGTTTTCGGGGACTGCTAGGGACAGTAATTTGTTAATGATAACGGCTAACGGCTTTAGAACTAGGGCGAATTTGGGAACCATATCGCCTTGACCATATTTTAGTGAGTTCTGCCCCTAATAGAAAGATTTGACAGGAATAGAAGATCCACAGCAGAAGGACGACGAAGGAACTGGCGGCACCGTAAGCGGAAGCAATAGTAGCGCGTCCTAAATAGAAACTAATCAAGGTGCGACCGATAATAAATAAAATAGCGGTAATACCTGAACCAACGGCTACGTCTGACCAGGCAATTTTTACATCTGGTAAAATCCGATAAATTTGACCAAATAACATGGTAATTAAAATAAAAGAAACGCCGTTATCCATGAGCGATCGCAAGAATCTGGGGATTGATATAACCTCATCTAACCAATCACTCATACCCGCCAAAAATGAGCTAATCCCCAGGGAAATTAGCAGCAATAACCCGACAATTAAAACCATGACAATCGCTAGAATTCGGCTGCGGATAAATTCCCATATTCCTTGCCCAGGTCTAACTTCAACGTGCCAAATTATATTGAGGGATTCTTTTAATTGAGCAAATATTGTGGTAGCCGCAAATAGGAGAGTCACTACACCAATGATGGTGGTGATTATGCTAGAACTAGGCTGAAATTGAGATTGGATAGCATTAGCAATAACTGAGGCTCCTTGTTCACCCATCAAAGTTTCTAGTTGGTCAATAACTTCTTTTTGGGCTACGGCTTCCCCGACAATTAAACCAGCTACAGCAATGACAATCATTAACAAAGGTGCCAGGGAAAATACCATATAATAGGCTAAGGCGGCGGCGAGAATGGGAACTTTGTCTTTTTGCCATTCGGCGATGGTTTCTTTGAACAGACTTTTTGCAGTAGCTAGATTCACGGCTAATATCCTATTAGATGAATAAACACAAACTAGAATCTGATGGTATTAATTATCTGTCAATGGTAGCATAGGTATTTGGTTGGCTTTGGTGAAAGTTGTTGAGATACTGTCAAACTTTGGAAAAGCATTGGCTTTCCCGCTTACAGAATGATTATCCTCAAGCTAGTCCTGATACTTGGTCTAGTGTCGTGGTTTGGCTGTTGGGAGAAAATCCCGATCGCTGGGATAGTTTAGAACCCGATCGCCGTCCTGCCTTGGAAGCTGGGTTAAATTTTCGTTATCGGATTCTGAAAGAACGTTATTGGGGGGTTTCCTCAGATCAAGCCTATCGGAATTTGATGCAACGTTTGGGGGGTTTGGTGATCCTGCGTCAGAAAATTCAAACTTGGGTCGCTACCAGTCGCGATCGCCAACGTCAGGTGGTGGATGTCCTACAAGAGATCATCCAAAATATGTTGGATCGCGATCGCTATCTTAAACAGCAAATTCAGTGGATCGCTGAATGTACAGACGATCCGCGACTGCGTAATAGTTTGTTATTGACCACAGTTGAGGAATATTGTCTGCGTCCCATTCGCAATCAACCCCTACTGGTTTATCGGTTTGTTAACTATCTTTATCGGTCTCACCGGGGGGGACTGACTCAGGTTCCGACAGGAGAGTGGGTTAAACAAGTCTCTGAGGAAATTGTGTTGGGAGATCACGATGAACCGATCAGCCTATTGGATGATTCGGCGATCGCTCAATATCAGGAGTCTCAGTATTTGGAGGAACAAAAAGCCCAGCGGGTATTCATCCAAAAAGAGTTTCAAACCTATCTCCGGGAAAATGTCGATCCGATCGCCGCTCAATGGCTAGAATTATACCTGCGGGGCTACACTCAAGAGGCGATCGCCGAAAAGTTGCAGCTACCCATCAAACAGGTATATCGAATGCGGGAAAAGGTCGGTTATCATGCGATCCGCAACTTTGCTGTCAAAATCGCCCCAGAATTGGTTATGGACTGGCTGGGAATTTCCCTGGCTAACCATCGCCTCGGTCTGACTCCCTCTCAGTGGGAAAAGTTTTATCAGGATTTGACCCCTACTCAACGTCGGCTTATTGATCTCCTCAAAGCTAATAATTCTATTGATGCGATCGCCAAAACCCTCAAAACCAAAGTTTCCCGGATATACAGTGAATGGTCAAAAATTTACCTCGCCGCCCAGGTTATTCGCAATAGCGACAACCCCCCCACAGCCTAAATTTATCTTAACCCCCTTTGGGTTAATAAATAAACCGCAAAACTCCCCAACCAATGACTTCCGGCGTAATCACACAGAGAAACCGGTTTTAACCCTACTCGACGATGTACCGCCGCCACGGCTTGTAAACTGTTAATGCGTCGATCATCGGGGGGAAGTCCCGCGATAATTCCCTCTAACATCCAAGCGCGACTTAGGTTGAGACCATCAAAATGGGATTGTTGATAGTCGGTGGGGTTGCTGGGAATTACTGGAGATAACCAGTCTATTTCCGGGGTTTCTGGGATGTTTGGGAGAAATTCCCCCAGCCAATTGGCGAAGTTTTCAGCATCTAAAAAACGCCTCATTAAATCGGCTTCCGCTAGGGTCGGAGACAGGAAATCACAGCCGAGAGGTTCAATGTGTAAGGGATAGTTGCGATCGCCATGATAAAACATCTTAGCTCGTTCTTTCAGTAAACCAGCCAGATCCTGATTATCGGTAGTTTTAGACCAATCCCAAATTAAACCCATAGCAAAGGCGGTTTGAATATGGGTCCCACTGCGGTTAGGAAAGGCTAAATCTAACAGCCATTGTCGCAGGTTATTAACTGCTACTTCTTCTAAGGGTTGCAGTATTTCCCCCCACTGTTTTCCCTGGCTATCATTCCATCCTCGCAATTCGGCGGTTAATTGTAATAACCACGCCAAACCATAGGGACACTCAAACTCTGGTCTATCTTTCAGATAGTCCGCTTCTTGAGCGATCGCTTTTGGGGTCAAGTTGTCGCTGACTTTTTCCCTGGCTTCTTCGCTAAATTCCACTCCCGGAAAACAACGCATCACCCGCACCAACAGCCAATGATTATGAACTGCAGAATGCCAGTCCAAACAACCATAAAAGGCTGGGTTGAGTTGACGATGAGGAACTAAATCCGTTTCCTCTGATAAACCATAGAAATGCACATGGGGATATTCCCTATTTATACACCCTAAAGCACATCTCACAAAAGGAGCGATCGCTGTGGGATTAACCTGGTCAGTTTTCACGAATCTTTATCAAGTCTTAGCAGTGAACATTCCGGGGATTTAACCAGTCGGTATATATTCCCGACACTTGATAGGTAAATTGGGATGACCTCTGGCTAAGGCGAATAAGCGATCGCTCCTAAATATACATCTTCTAAAATTCCCCAAGTTGGTCATATTTTGGGCATTGAATAACTGCCAAATTCTCCCTTTTATCCTCATCCCTAAACTCGCCAAAATAGCCGTTTTGGGGGATTGGCGACTTGGTTTTAGCGGTCTATCGCCGGGTCGCCGCCTTGAAGGGTTAATAATAATTGTTTCCGTCGCTGCCAGGTCGCGTTCCTGTTGTAGAGTTAATTGATAGGTAGTATTTCCATCGGCTGCCGCTATTTCTAGCACATAAACACCAGCCGGTAAATTAAAGGCGATCGCCGACCCTTCATTAGGCTGCACCAATTGGCGACTTACCAGGCGACCCCTAGCCGTTTTTAGTCGCAATTCCACCCCAGCACTAAAGCCCTCCACAGAACAATTTAACCGTCCCTTCACCGGATGATTAAAGGTATAGATGTCTATGGCATCTTTCCCCATAAACCCCACATAAACGGCATGATCAGCTAAATTTCCCAGTGCAAAAGTGATGGCAGCAGCCATAATTATAGCCCCAAGTTTTCGGTTAAACTTCTTATGGCATTATACCACAGTTTACACATTATATAGCATTCCACACCAAATTAATTATTTCTGTTGATCTACCGCAGCTTAATCGTCCCCCAGACCCCAGCCTGAGATTTTTAATCATTTTTCAAGTCTTGTCGCCGTCACTTGGTGCTAAAATTGTCTACAATGATAATCATTCTCACCCAGGGCAGCCAACTCACCCATATCAGAAGCGATTATTCCCGTGGAGTGAAAAGCATGATCACCAGTTAGCAGGAGGTTTTGATGATTTCCAGATCTCGATTATTCGGACGTTTAACAGTATTGGTGGCTTCAACAGTCGCCCTAGGTTTAGGAGGTTGTGGTCCGACAGATACCACTGGCGAGACAGAAACACCAGAGACTCAAGCTACAACTGTAGCCACAGAAGCACAGTTGCGGGTGGTGACCACATTCATACCCATGACACAGTTTACCAGGGCTGTGGTAGGCGATCGCGCCACAGTAGTGCAACTAATGCCGACCAATGTGGGACCCCATGATTTTCAGGCTAGACCAGGAGATATACAGGCGATCGTCAACGCTGATGTCTTGGTGAAAAACGGCTTGGAAATGGAGTCTTTCCTAGATAGTTTGATTGAGAATGCCCGCAATGATAACCTAGTAATTATTGACTCTAGTCAAGGCATCCCTACCCTTGCTAATGAAGATCATGATCACGGTCACGGACATGATCACGGTCACGGACATGATCACGGTCACGGACATGATCATCACCATCATGGAGAATTTAACCCCCATATTTGGCTAGATCCTAAACGCGCAATTCAGCAAGTCGAAAATATTCGAGATGGGTTAATAGCCGCTGACCCAGAAGGGGCAGAAAAATACACAGCTAATGCAGGCGCATTTATCGAAAAACTGCAAGAACTTGATGCTGAGATTGCCCAAAAACTAGCACCTTTTTCCGGACAAAGTTTTGTAGTCTTCCATGATTTTGCCCCCTACTTTGCCGAAAGGTACAACCTCAGATCTGAATCTTTTGTGGGTATCCCCGAACAAAATCCATCCCCCCAAGATGTGCAAAGAGTTATGAATACAGTTTCCGAATCTGGACTCAAAACTATTCTCACGGAACCCCAAGCAGATCAGGATATGTTTTCTACGATCGCCCAAGATATGGGAATTGGTGTCGGCGTGTTTAACCCTATGGGAACCGGAAACCAAGAATCCCTTGAGCCTGAATATTACCTGCGTGTAATGCGGGAAAATGTTCAAAATTTATTAGAGGCTTTTGGCGGCGGACAAACACAGTCATGGCTACCTTTATCAACCCCTAAATCTGTGGCGGTTATCCCTCAACCTGTCGGCTTACGCTTCTAGGTTAAACCCTCCGAGATTGCCGGGATATTTACCCCGGCAATTCATCCTTAAATTGTGCCAACTTAAAGGAGATTAACATTGAAAAATCCCGTGTTAATGGTAGATAGACTAACTGTTTATCATGATACCTATTTGGCTGTTGATCAGGTTTCTTTTAGCTTAGAAGAAGGAACCAATATGGCAATTATTGGACCTAATGGGGCTGGTAAAAGTACATTAATTCAATCTATTTTAGGTATTTTCCCCCGCCAAAATGGTGATGTATTTATCCTAGGACAGCCTTTGAGTCGCTCAGGATCTTTGCCTAATTATGTCCGCCAGGAAATTGCCTATTTACCTCAAAATTTTATGTTCGATCGCCGCCTTCCTATTACCGTTCAGGAATTAGTCGGTTTGGGATGGGATAAATTAGGTTTACAACTGCCTTGGGTGGGTTCCAGAAGCCGTTATCAGGCTATTAGACAAGCCTTAATTAAGGTGGATGCTTGGAACCTACGCCATCACTTGATTGGTGGTCTTTCCGGTGGTGAAATGAAGCGAGTTTTATTAGCTTATTGTGTGGTGCGTCCCCGCCGCTTATTGATACTTGATGAGGCTTTGGCTGGTTTAGATGTTCAGGGAGAGTGGGATTTTTATCAATTATTATATCAACTCAAAAAAGAAGAAGGTTGGGCAATTTTGCAGATTTCCCACGACCTAGATCAGGTGAAAAAACACTGCGATCGCGTACTGTGTTTAAATCGCATTGTCTTGTCAGAAGGAACCCCGGAAACTATCCTTTCTCCCGAAAATATATCGATCGCTTATGGTTCTCAATTACGATTAATCCATACCAATAATCATCATATAAACAATCAAATCACGGGTTAATTATTGCCCGTTAACATGGAAATCTGATCCAATTATCAGGAGATTAACCCTTGAATATTAACGCCGAATTAATGCGAATGATTGAACTTTTTCAACTGCCTTTTATGCAGCGAGCCCTCATGGGTGGCATTCTCACTGGGTTGATGGGGGGAATGTTAGGCAGTTTCACTATTTTAAGACAGCTTTCTTTTTTTAGTGATGCCCTCGGACATTCGGCATTATTAGGCATTAGTATTAGCCTGTTATTAAGGCTTGATCCGTCTTGGGTGATTTTACCTTTTGCCGTATTGTTTGCCCTCGGTGTTACCTATTTTATGGAACGTACCCAACTCTGGACTGATGCTTTATTAAATATAATTTACTCTTCATCTCTGGCTATTGGTATTATTATCCTGAGTTTTAGAGACGATTACCGAGGGGGAATTAATAATATTTTATTTGGCGATATTTTGGGGATTCGCGAATCGGATTTAATCTTGTCTGGTTTGTTACTATTAATCTGCATTGCGTTTATTACCCTCACTTTGCGATCGCAGATGTTACTAACCTTAAATGAACCTTTAGCCATTGCGCGCGGCGTGGCTATTACACCCCATCGCACTGTCTTTATAGTCTTATTATCCCTACTGGTGGGAATATCCATAAAGGCGATCGGTGTATTGCTAATTAGTGCTTTTGTGGTAATTCCCGCCTGTGCGGCTAGGTTACTAACCCGCAATTTTATCAGTTACATTATCGTATCATCGGCTTTAGGTGGATTTAGTGCGGTTTTAGGTATGATATTATCAGCCTTATTAAATTTGCCCTCCGGTCCCAGTATTGTCACCATGCAGTTAGCCATTTTTCTGCTGGCTATTCTCATTCCCAATCTGAAACTGTTAGTATCCTAATATCTGCCAGAAATCCCAGAGAATGTCTGTTAATGTAGCGATCGCCGCCAGTTAAAAAACCTGTTTAATAAACTTTGCTGCCATTTACTTTCAGCAAATTTCCGCTTTTTCAACAATAAAGCAGCCTTGCTATTTACCTCCGAAAGAGTCGGGTAAACGTGAATACCTGTTAACGCCGAAACCTTCAAATTATTAGCCATTGCCAAAACTACCTCATGGATTAATTCCCCCGCCACTGGTCCGACAAGATGAGCCCCAAGAATCTCCCCATTTCCGCGCACAATAATTTTCCCAAAACCCGCCGTTTCTCCCTCAGCTTGGGCGCGATCTACATCAGAAAACTGTTGTTTAAGAATATAAACATCATCCCCATAAGCAGCCTTCGCCTGTGCTTCTGTCAACCCCACCCGCGCCAATTCTGGGTCAGTAAATGTCGCCCAAGGAATTACCCGATAATTTACCTTACTTACTGGGAAAAATAGGGCATTAGTCAACACCACAACCGCTTCATAACCCGCCACATGGGTAAACTGATAACCCCCAATTACATCCCCACAGGCATAAATTCGGGAATTGGTAGTTTGTAGCTTTTCATTGACCTTAATTCCCCCAGGTTCTACGGCTACTCCCGCCGCCTCTAAATTGAGGGATTCCACATTAGGCGATCGCCCTGAAGCCACCAAAATTTCATCAACAATAACCGTATGATTCCCCGCTTTAATCAGTTTTTTACCCTGTGCAATTTCCACAGTTTCCGCCCGTGATTTCGGCAAAATGCGGATTCCTTCCGCCTGAAATTGCTGTTCAACTACCCTAGCCGCTTCCGGTTCTTCTTTCGGTAAAATATGATCGCGACTGGAAATAATTGTCACCTCCGAACCCAACCGAGAAAAAGCCTGTCCTAACTCACAACCAATAGGACCCGCCCCAATGATAGCCAGAGATTTCGGGCATGTTTCCAAGGAAAATACCTGTTCATTAGTGAGAAAACCAGCCTCTGTTAAACCTGGTATATTGGGAATAGCCGCACGGGAACCGGTAGCAATAACAAACGCCCTAGCTGTTAATTTTTTCCCATTGACTGCAAAAGTTTTGGCATCAATAAATTGACCATCCCCAAAAATTACCTCAACCCCTAATCCTTGAAAACGTTGTGGGGAGTCATGGGGTTCTATATTTTTAATTACTTGTTGAACATGAGCGATCGCTTCCGCAAAATTAATGGTTGGCGAGGTTGTATGTATGCCAAATTTAGCGGCATTTTTGACTTGATAAGCCCGGCGAGAAGCATGAATCAAAGACTTGCTAGGAACACAACCAAACCAGAGACAATCACCCCCTAAGCGATCGCGTTCCACTAGGGCGACCTTAGCCTTTAATTGTGCGGCAGCACTAGCCACAACCAAACCCCCGGAACCCCCACCAATGACGATAATATCATAATCCACAGCCATAATTTTTCCCCTAATTAAATTACATCAATTTGCTACCTCCAGAATATGATAAACTCATTAATCTGAAGGTAGCCTGAAACTTAACTGAGTAATAACTGAAAATTACCCCAACTTCTGATTAACTCACAGATGGATCGGTGGTAGTTTCTGACCCGCCACCCGCGAAAAATTGGCGAGTTACAGCAGCAGTAATAATGTGGGAAAGTAAACCCATTGGACCCGCAAATAAACATAAAATCAGAGAATGAATTGTCCAAACTCCGGTTTTTTGTCCTTCCCAATATATCCAACGTCCCACAAACAGATCTAAGATTAAAAAGTGAACCCACCCGGCGGCTGCGATCGTTTCATCTCCGAAAAACTTAGCGATATCTGCTAATTTGGGGTTGGATAAAGCCGCCGCACTTTCGGGGTTTATGCTACCCGCAAACAGATACATATATGTTAACGCCAACAGGATAAAGGGAATATATGATTCCATCACTTTTCTGGTAACTCCCCAATTGGGAACAAACACCATTAGACCCCAAAAAGGCAGTACAAATATGTTGGCGACATTAAAAATTTGGTCAACTGGTAAATTTAACATGGCTGACTTGTGAACAGTATTAATTAACTATAACAAATTTTGGGCAGTTTGTTAATCATGGGGCTAAACTTCGATGATTTGTCTAAGCTGAATTGGTCGAGTTTAACTAAATAAGCTGTGATTATAAATGGTTAAAATGGTCACAGGATTTACAGAAACAAATCTGGTTAAACTCCCCAGAGAAAATGAACGGGAAAGCTGTACTTGTAACAGATGATAATTCCAGTGTTTTTCCCTGGTAATTTTGTCTTTAACCCACTGTAATGCTAAATTGATATGTTCTAAAGTTCTCAAAACTACTACTATCCTACCTCCCGGAGAAAGTCGAATGCTACAGATTCCTAAAATTTCCGGTAAATTGTTGTCGGGAATGCCCATAAAAATGCGATCGGGCGTTCTCAAATGATGTAATATAGCGGGAAATTCCCCATTAATTGATATCACATTGTTTATCTGAAATCTGCGGCAATTCTGTTCAATTAAACAGGTTCCCGATGCCGTTTTTTCGATGGCGTAAATGGTGGACTGGGGAAATAATCTCGCTATTTCTACTGAGAGACAACCCGGACTGGCTTGCATATCCCAAACTACTTGATTTGGCTGTAACCCTAGTTCCCCTAATGCTAAGATACGCAGTTCCCGTGGCGTGATTAATTCGGTTTCATGGCTATTACCAAAAAATAGGTTATCTGGTATTCCTAAACTGGGGATATTTGCTAAATCAACTTCATCTATAACCTCTGGTAAATCTTGTAATAATATCACCAGGTTTAAGGGTGAAAAATGATAGTTATTTATCCGGTCGAGAGGGTAGGGTTGTACTCGTTCATTTTCGCCCCCCAAATTTTCGGCAACCCAGAATTGATAAACTTTCGGTAACTCTAGGGATAAGATTAATTGAGCGATCGCTTGAGGGGGATAATCTACACTTGTGAAAATCCCTATCTTTTTAACCCCCTCTTTTAAAGCCTGAGTTAAGCTATCCATTGACCGACTATCAACCCTAATGATTCTCGCATCTTCCCAAGGAATTTGCAGACGGTTAAAAGCTAACTGAATTGGACTAATATGGGGATAAAAAATTAACTGATCTGCTGGAAAGTGAGCGGCTAATAATCCCCCCACATCAAAAAATAACGGATCGCCAGATACTAAAAATATCACCTCCGGGTTAGTCTGATAATTCCTCTCCCAATTGGTTAGCCATTGTTTCAGTTCGGACAGTGTTTCGACCATATCGGTTAACAGCAATTTCGGAATAGTCTCATAGCTGCTTAAATAACCCAAATTTCGAGAGTTACCCACTAACAGATTACCCCGTTGAACTACCCGGCGCACAGAGTCCGAAACTCCCGCCAATCCATCTGAACTAATGCCAATAATATGTATCGTCAATTATCTACTTTATGTAAACTGTAAATATTCAGAATTTATCAATTATCAACTGTTTATCGTCAATAATTAGCCGATTTTCACTGCCTTAAATAATGTGCTGATATTATTGCCGTCAATTATGATGGGATGTTTTCAGTGCGCCAGCAGCAAAATTAACTCTAAATTTAGAGCATCAAAAAACTGCATCTGACGCACCAAATAAATTAAAATACAAACCTCGGCCGAGTGAGGTTCTCGGTGATAAGCCATCATGTCTTCAAACTTCCGAAAATCGGCTTTTTTTATCAATATTTCTTGGGGATTGTCGAGCCATTGATGGTTTAACTCAAAAATTTTTTGACTCAAAGTTTCTCGGTCTAAATCATTAGGGATAGAGCCAAAATATCCCAAAGTAACATGAGCCACCAAGTGATATTGCTGCTCAATTCCCAAAGCCATTAAGCTACGATTCTGATAAATAGACCTTCGGAATTGAATCAACAAATTATAAGCCTCCTCATCCCTAGGAACCAAACAAACAACGATCGCCCTAGTCATCACCATCAAACCCAAAACCTGCCATTGAAAAGGCTTGGAGATTTTCTGAGATTCAAAAATGGTAAAAGATTCGGCGATCGCCTCTTGAACTTTACTTTCAAAATCGGGTATTTGCTGAGAAGCATCTCGATATAAATCATCCCAAATCAAATCAGCCAAAGTAAAATGGAGGCTATCTGGGGGAATCTTCACAAAAAAATCAGGGTCTAAAATTCGTGCCAGTTGCTGTTGACAATCGGTCAAATTTTGATAAAAATCGGCATTATCAACATCTTCCCCAGCCGGAGGCGTAATCACACTGTAACCAGGAAAAGGAACCGGCTTCCTCTGACCTTGAGCATCAAGGGTAAATTTAGGGGATTCCTGGATATGTTCCAGTTGTGATAGGTAAGCCGGCCCTAAAGTCATCCTGGCGACCCGATTGACATAGGTTTGATAGTTATCGTCCAAGTCTGTTTTCCTCGTTATTCAAAGACAATTTGTTATGCCAATTTACCTGTACTGGGGGGACGACGACTTCTCCCTGAGCAAAGCAGTGGACACCTTGCGGGAATCTGTCGTTGATCCCAATTGGTCTAGTTTCAATTTTGACAAAATTCTGCCCGATACACCAGATTCAGTCATTTCTGGACTAAATCAAGCTATGACTCCACCATTCGGGTTGGGACATCGTTTAGTATGGCTAGTTAACACACCCCTGACTCAGCATTGTTCTCCAGAAATTCTACAGGAGTTAGAGCGAACCTTACCGGCTATTCCCGAAACCACCACCCTATTATTTAGCAGTCCCAATAAACCTGATGGCCGCCTCAAATCCACGAAACTCCTACAAAAATATGCCAAAGTTCAGGAATTTTCGGCAATACCCCCCTGGAAAACTGACCAATTGGAACAGCGAGTCCGAGAAGTAGCCCAACAACTGGGGGTTAAACTCAAAGCAGAATCAGTGGCTTTTGTAGCCGAAGCGGTGGGAAATGATACCCGCCAACTTTATGGCGAAATGGAAAAACTTAAACTATATGCTGAGACGACAGACGGTTCCCTAGACATCAAAACTATTACTCCCCTAATTCACAGCAATACCCAGAATAGTCTAAAACTGGCGATCGCCATTAGAGAAGGCAAAACTAGCCAAGCCCTAGGGTTAGTTGCCGATTTAATCGCCCACAACGAACCCGCCCTCAAAATCCTAGCTACCCTAGTAGGACAATTCCGCACCTGGCTATGGGTCAAATTGATGATCGAAACCGGAACCAGAGATGATAAAGAAATCGCCCGCCTCGCGGAAGTGGGGAACCCCAAGCGGATATACTTTCTGAAAAAAGAAGTGCAGCCCCTTTCGTTACAGCAACTTCAACAAACCTTACCCAAACTGCTGGAATTAGAAATTAGCCTTAAACGTGGCGCAGATGAACAGTCAACACTACAAACACAGATCATCGAACTTTGTCGCTTATTTCACCGCTGATGTATGATAGATTATCATTTGAGTGGCACAGTTCGCCGTTTCAGTCTGGGTCTGGTATCTTTACGCCCCTGTAATATCGGGTGTAAGGGCAGCTTAAAAGCCCTGGAGCCTGGCTCCCCCGTTTCTGATCTGTGTCACGTCCGAGGTATCACTGAAAATTCCCCAAGGTTCTCGTGAGGGTTAGCCATGCCAAACCAAAGCCAAGTGGAACTAGCCAAGCAGGGCGATCCCCAGGCGATTGCCAATGTGATTAACAATTCCCTAAAAGCTAAAAACATTAATGCCGATGTCTGTCGGGAAGATAACTCCCTACACATCATGCTGGAAGGGGATGCGGTTCCTAACAATAAACAATCATTGGTGACATTTGTTCGCAATGGGATGACTAAGTTAGATGTCCCCTCTATCTATACTGTGAAAATCTATGGACGACAATTGGGGGATGATCCCGCTTGGGAACAAGAGATCGTTTTGAAGGAGCCACCACCGAAGGCGATCGACCCGGAAGATGATATGATTCCCCCAGATGTGGTTGATATTGAGGACGATTTCAGCGAACAAGATACCCTCCTCGATCAGGATGATCATATTGATGATTATGTTGTCGATGATGATGACATTGACCCCGACTACGATGACCAAGATATTGATGATGATGACCAGGGTGGCTACATTCCAGAAGAAGATGATGATCCTGATGATGATGATGAGGACAAAACCCAAGAAGTACAACCTTCTCAGCCGAAAAGCAATAAAGTCCTGTTACTGATTCCGATCATATTATTGGTGGCGATCGCTGCTTTAGCTGGATTGCATTTTGCTGGTATCTTCCCTCTACCTTTCCTCCCTGGTGGTAGTTCAGAAATCACCACCGAACCCGCCGAGCCCGAACCCGACACCGCCGAGCCCGCCGAACCCACGGACGCAGAAACTCCCCAAACGGCAGAACCCACGGACGCAGAAACTCCCCAAACGGCAGAACCCGCCGCCCCCCCCACGGTCCCGACGGACCCTTGGCGTGACGGCATTAATGCGGCAATGAATGCGGCGACCCTAGCCCAGACCGCCCAATCTCAAGCTGAATGGAATGCGGTAGCCAGTGAGTGGCAAAAAGCCAGTGAACTCATGAGCCAGGTTCCACAGGACAGCGAAAACTATCAGGCTGCTCAAGAGAGGGTTGGTCAGTATGCCAATAATCAGCGTATAGCGGAACAACGTGCGACCACTGCGCCCTAGGGAAGATATGATATGAGGTATAGCCGTGACTAATAAACAAGCCAGATCACAGAGATATCATCGCAGCCGCCCCAAACCATGGCCGGGCAGTATCAAACCCACCTATTATACGCTGTTGGGCTTGCATCCCTCGGCATCGTCCATGGAAATTCGGCGGGCTTACCGAGAGCTGAGTAAACGTTATCATCCAGATACAACAGATTTATCAGAAGATTGTGCTAAGGCTAAATTCCAAGAGTTGAATGAGGCGTATAGCATTCTGAGTAATCCCGATCGCCGTCAAATCTATGATCAAACTATTAGTACAACCCGGGTGATCACTCCCCCCACTGAGATTAATTATCGGCACCATTCGAGACCATCAAAATCGAGGCATTCCAGCGCGACGGAAGCGATCGCCGCCGAAAATCGGCCTTTATCTCCCGGAGAACTATTTGCTCTGTTAATGATGGCAGTCAGTTTGATAAGCTGTTTAGGATTAGCAATAGCGATCGCCATGTTTCGTTCAGATATAACCCTTTAAGCGAGAAAAATTTTCAACAGCAATCAATTATGACCTTACCCAGTCCCAATACCCCCCTATATAATCATCCCCTACCAGAAATCGAAGACTGGTTACGTTCCCTTGGTGGGGAACAGGACTCCCAGGAACTCCATTCTTGGCAAGTAGAAAAGCCCACCTGGAAAGCCGAGCTATGGTTAGATATTGACCAAATAACAGTCCGTTACATTGGCGCAGGTACAGACGGCCAAGACATTCAACGGTCTTTTAAATACTCCCTGAGTCGTCAAGATATCGAACAAGCGGTTTTTTCCGGTCCCTAACTTATTCACGAGTACCCACCTTACCAAATCGACGCTCTCGCTGCTGATAAGAACACAGGGCCAGGTGAAACTCATGGCTGTTAAAATCCGGCCAGAGAGTTTCAGTCACATAAATCTCAGCATAAGCGATTTGCCACAGCAAAAAATTACTAATCCGTAATTCCCCACTGGTACGAATCAATAAATCCGGGTCAGAAGTTCCGGCTGTATACAAATACTTTTCAAATAAAGCCCCATCAATGGCTTCCGGTTCGAGAGTACCCTGTTTAACCTGATTGGCGATCGCCTGACAAGCCCTAACAATCTCCTCCCGTCCCCCGTAATTAGTAGCCACAGTAAACAAAATCCCCTCATTATTGCGGGTAGTCTCCATTGACTTCTCAATGCACTCTCTCAGAGAACCAGGAAGCCCCTGTAAATTCCCCGCAAACCTAATCCTAACCTCCTCCTCCATCATCTCCTCAAGTTCCCGCATGAGAACCCGCTCAAACAAAGCCATCAAAAAATCTACTTCTTCTAGGGGTCGCCCCCAATTTTCCGTGGAAAAGGCATAAACCGTTAAAGCATTAATTCCCCAATCCCGACAGTAACGGAGTAAATTCTTGAGAGCATCAATCCCTCGCCGATGTCCCATAGTGCGTGGTAGTCCCCGACGTTTCGCCCAGCGACCATTACCATCCATGATCACCGCGACATGGTTTGGGAGGCGATTTCGGTCAAGGTCAGCAGGTAACTCATGTATAACCCTTGGCTTTCGACTCATTTTTTCTCCCGAGAAGCTGACGAACGAAAACGGAACACCCGGGAAATGAATGACAACCTCTTTAGTCCTATCCGCCGTTTAAGGGTATCTATGGAAATAGGAGGCTTAGTTCTATCATCCCCCGCCACAAAAGACCGAGCTTCTAATAACTCCTTGAGTTTACTACTGGTTAGGGGTCGATTCAGTACACCTTTATCAGCCAGAGAAATTGACCCGGTTTCTTCAGAAACCACAATACATACACACTTAGCAACCTTTTCTGTAATGCCCATAGCTGCTCGATGGCGGGTTCCCAACTGTCGCGAGGCTATCCTTTCAGACAGGGGCAAAATCACCCCGGCAGCAGCCACCCTAGAGGCTCTAATCAGCACCGCACTATCATGGAGTAGAGTTTTAGGCTGAAAAATCGTCTGTAGCAGTTCCCTGGAAACTTCGGCATTTAAACGCACACCCGGAACGGAAAAATCACGCTCATCAATGGGACTGCCTATTTCAATTATAATCAAAGCCCCAGTACGGTTTTGAGAAAGTTCTTTGACCGCCTCGACAATTTGATCAATGACTCCATCGGGTTCAGGGATACCTTTTCGGCTGGCAGCAAACAGTTGCAGCACCTCCCCTCGCCCTAATTTTTCCAGAAATTGTCTAAACTCTGACTGCAAAATCACAGCCATAGCCACTGCGGAACCAGTTACCAAACTATTTAGGGCAATATAAAGCAGTCTCAGATTAGCCCAATTACTGATCGCCGTTGCCAGCATTAACACAATGAAACCTCGAACCATCCACAAGGTTCGACGCTCTCCAATAATCACAAGGACGATATAGGCGACGGCAAAAACCAGTCCAATATCGATGCTGTTAACCAACCAGGACTCAAGCCAGGCAGGGTCTTGACTTTGACCCGAACTCATTGAACGCGATATGAGGTTAAAACTATTGACATCTTCCGGAACTCCCAACTTATCGATAATGAATTAATTATCTATATTGCTGGGGACTCGATTCCTCATCCTTAAATGGGGAGAGGCATGATGCGGGGCGATGTCTAACCCCGCGTTAGTTACTTAAATTAAGGCATCAAGGGCGATCGCCAAGCCTTTCGGGTAAACGATCCTGACGAATCAGATCCGAATAGGTCTCCCGTTGAATAATTATCGAACTTAGGGAATCATTCACCAGAACCGCGGCCGGACGAGGCAGACGATTATAGTTAGAAGCCATACTATAATTGTAGGCTCCTGTTGCCATTACCACCAAGATATCACCAGTTTGACAATCTCCGGGGAGATGGGCTTGTTGAATGAGGATGTCCCCAGATTCACAATGTTTGCCAGCTACTGTTATGGTTTCGGTTAATGGTGCGGACATCCGATTAGCAATTACCACTCTATACACAGATTGATAAGTAATCGGACGGGGATTATCTGACATTCCCCCATCAACGGCTATATAAGTCCGCAGATCTGGAATCTCTTTGCGAGAACCAATCGTGTAAGCAGTGATCGCAGCCGGACCAATAATCGATCGCCCTGGTTCACACAACAGCTTAGGTAAAGGGATTTGGCGCTGTTCACAGGCGGCGACGACCGATGAGGCGATCGCACTTACCCAACTTTCAATACTGGGGGGGTCATCATCTTCTGTATACCGAATCCCTAGACCTCCCCCCACATTAACTTCGGTAATATTTAAACCATACTGACTGCCTTTAGTGACCGCATCCATTAGCACCCCAGCTAAGTCTTGATGGGGTTGCAGTTCAAAAATCTGAGAGCCAATATGAGCGTGAATTCCCTCGCAGCATAGAGATGGGTTACTGCTGACAAATTTAAACACCTCATCGAGTTGATTAGGATCAAATCCGAATTTACTATCAAGATGTCCGGTGCGAATATACTCATGGGTGTGACACTCGATTCCTGGGGTAAATCTGATCATCACCCGCACGGGGGATTGTACAGACATTTCATCTGCCAATTCCACCAGGTTGGTCAGGTCTAGCCAGTTGTCAGCCACTACAGTACAGCCAGTGCTAATGGCTAACTCCAGTTCCGATCGCGATTTATTATTACCATGTAGGTAAATCTTATCGGGACTCACCCCCGCCGTTTTCGCGGTGTATAGTTCCCCACCAGAAACCACATCAGTTCCCAAACCTTCCGAGGCAACTATTGCACAAATCGCTAAACAATTCCATGCCTTAGAAGCATAGAGAATCAGCGATTCTCCCGGATAGTATTTCGCCCAAGCCTCCCGGTATTGACGGCAAGCAGTACGCAGGGTCACTTCATCTAATATATATAGAGGGGAACCAAACTGACTGACCATTTCCGCGACATCACAACCCCCAATTTCTAGGTGGTCTTGGTGGTTGACCTTAGCGGTGAGGGGTAACAGTTGTTGGTTAGGCGATCGCTCGGTTGTGCTTTCTTCCGAGTTGAGTAGGTACTGAAGTCCTGAATTTTCCACAGTTTTAGTATCAATAGTTAGTTTTTTTATCGGCGCGTGTATCTGCGATCGTACCAAATTTCTGTCACCATGGTTAATCTTAATCTATCTATTAGCTTTCAGCCCAGCCTCTGTGACCATCCTACAACTACAACTTCTCACCCCCGACTTATTACCCGCAGTAGTAGAACTCGATCGCCTTTGCTTAGGTGGACTATGGAATGAATCGGGATATCAACGGGAATTAGATAGCCCCAATAGCGATCTGGTCATCTGGACACACCCAACCCAGGGACAACCCTTATCAGGTTTACAGCCAATTTCCGTACAAGTCGCCCAAACGCCACCCCTACCAGTCATAGGCATCGGTTGTCTCTGGGCTATTGTAGACGAAGCCCATATCACTTTACTAGCCATTCATCCCGATTATCGCGGCTTAGGTCTAGGGGCCGATTTACTGCGGGCTTTACTGCAACTCGCCCAACAGCGAGGATTATCCCACGCTACCCTAGAAGTTAAGCCTTCCAATCATATCGCCCTATCTCTATATCAAAAATTCGGCTTCCAAATTGCCGGAAGGCGCAAAAAATACTATGCCGACACCGGAGAAGATGCCCTAATACTTTGGCTTTCTGGTCTGCCAAGTCTTATTTGAGATTGTGCTAAAATCCGGGTCAGAGACAGACAACCACGATACAGAATCACTGATTCCATTTCGGGTACTTTGTCCCTATTCGGCAGATCCCGTAGTCATTGGGGGTTGCTCAATGGCCAAAGACGAGCCGATCGCCAACCTAAATACCTCATCCCGTAGATACAATTAAAAATGAGTCAATCCCATAAGTAAAACTTGTTGAGCAACTTTCGGCATAGTTTTACCCGATCATTGAAAATATCACGCTAAAATTAGCATACGAGCCAGCAGCAGGTGATAAAAATTAGCCATGTTTGAACGCTTCACAGAAAAAGCCATTAAGGTGATCATGTTAGCCCAGGAGGAAGCACGCCGCCTGGGACATAACTTCGTAGGAACAGAACAGATCCTCCTGGGTCTGATTGGCGAAGGGACTGGCGTAGCAGCCAAAGTCCTGAAATCGATGGGGGTCAACCTCAAAGATGCTCGGATCGAGGTCGAAAAAATCATCGGCCGTGGCTCCGGGTTTGTAGCCGTTGAAATTCCGTTCACTCCGCGCGCCAAGAGGGTTTTAGAACTTTCCTTGGAAGAGGCTCGTCAACTCGGGCATAATTATATCGGCACAGAACATTTGCTTCTGGGTCTGATCCGAGAAGGAGAAGGAGTAGCCGCTCGCGTCCTGGAAAATTTGGGCGTTGACCTGTCGAAGGTTCGCACCCAGGTAATTAGGATGTTGGGTGAAACGGCGGAAGTCACCGCCGGGGGAAGTAGCGGTCGCACTAAGACCCCAACCCTCGATGAGTTTGGCTCTAATTTGACCCAAATGGCCGCTGAGGGCAAACTTGACCCGGTAGTGGGACGACAAAAGGAAATTGAGCGGGTGATCCAGATTTTGGGTCGGCGTACCAAAAATAATCCGGTCCTAATTGGAGAACCGGGTGTCGGTAAAACAGCGATCGCCGAAGGTCTCGCCCAGCGCATTGCTCAAAATGATATTCCCGACATTCTGGAAGATAAACGAGTTGTTACCCTCGATATCGGTCTATTGGTGGCGGGTACTAAGTATCGGGGTGAGTTTGAGGAACGACTCAAAAAGATTATGGATGAAATCCGCTCTTGCGGTAATGTCATCCTGGTAATTGATGAGGTTCACACCCTCATTGGTGCAGGTGCTGCGGAAGGAGCTATCGATGCGGCTAATATCCTCAAGCCAGCTTTGGCGCGGGGTGAGTTGCAGTGTATCGGTGCTACTACCCTCGATGAGTACCGCAAGCATATTGAACGGGATGCGGCCCTAGAACGTCGGTTCCAACCCGTGATGGTCGGTGAGCCTTCGGTACCGGAAACCATTGAGATTCTCTATGGACTGCGGGAACGCTATGAGCAGCACCACAAACTTAAAATTATCGATGAGGCTCTCGAAGCAGCAGCGAAATTGTCCGATCGCTATATTAGCGATCGCTATCTCCCCGATAAGGCGATCGATTTGATTGATGAAGCCGGATCGCGGGTGCGCCTGATTAACTCCCAACTTCCCCCAGCCGCTAAGGAACTCGACAAGGAATTGCGACAAGTCCTCAAGGAAAAAGACGACGCGGTGCGCTCCCAAGACTTTGACCGAGCCGGAGAATTGCGCGATCGCGAAATGGAAATTAAATCCCAAATTCGGGCGATCGCTCAAAACAAAAAATCCGAAACTCGCACCGACGACGATGATTCCCCCATGGTAACAGAAGAGGATATCGCCCAAATCGTGGCCAGTTGGACCGGGATTCCCGTTAACAAACTCACCGAGTCCGAGTCCGAGAAACTCCTGCACATGGAAGACACCCTCCACCAGCGTCTTATCGGTCAGGAAGAAGCTGTCAAAGCCGTTTCTCGCGCCATCCGTCGTGCGCGTGTCGGACTCAAGAACCCCAACCGACCCATCGCTAGTTTCATCTTCTCTGGACCCACAGGCGTAGGTAAAACCGAGTTGACTAAATCCCTCGCCGCCTACTTCTTCGGCTCAGAAGAAGCTATGATCCGCCTGGATATGTCGGAATTTATGGAGCGGCACACCGTTTCTAAACTCATCGGTTCCCCTCCCGGCTATGTGGGTTACAACGAAGGTGGACAACTCACCGAAGCCGTGCGCCGTCGTCCTTATACCGTGGTGCTGTTCGACGAAATCGAAAAAGCTCACCCCGATGTCTTCAATATGTTATTGCAGATTTTGGAAGATGGGCGCTTGACCGATGCTAAAGGTCGCACCGTAGACTTTAAAAACACCCTGATCATCATGACGAGCAACATTGGCTCTAAGGTGATCGAAAAAGGTGGCGGCGGTCTTGGGTTCGAGTTTGAAGAAAATCAAGCTGATGCTCAATATAACCGCATCCGCAACCTGGTTAATGAAGAACTTAAACAATACTTCCGTCCTGAGTTCCTTAACCGTCTTGATGAAATTATCGTCTTCCGTCAACTCAATAAAGATGAGGTCAAGGAAATTGCGGTAATTATGCTTAACGAGGTGTTCGGTCGCCTCACTGAAAAAGGCATTCGCCTGGAAGTTACCGATCGCTTTAAAGAAAGACTGGTAGAAGAAGGTTATAATCCCAGCTACGGTGCGCGTCCCCTGCGTCGCGCCATTATGCGTTTGCTGGAAGATAGCCTCGCCGAGGAAATCCTCTCTGGTCGCGTCAAAGAAGGCGATACGGCGATCGTTGATGTCAATGAGGACGGTCAAGTTCAAGTCTTACAAGGCGAAAAACGGGAACTGCTCCCCCAAGCCGCTGACTAATTGCTAGGCGTAGGTTTTTAAGCCTATTGTTATTGCATCGATAATATATGTAGGGATAATTCGTGAATTGTCCCTACTTTTTTTTAGAATGATGTAGTAGCGTTTTCACAAAAATCATGAATAATAAAAACTCGGGGCGCTTGGTTTGGAATCACTCTACCCACCTTCAGGGCTTGATCCCTGTCTTAGATAGATTAACCAAGTATCAGGGAATTCACACGATTACCCCGGGAGTAATTACTAGGGCTAAGGCTCATTGTCCGCACATGAAGTTAAGAGTATCTGTTCCTATTCGCGGCGGCTTTAAGGTCTTGGCTAGGGCGGGAAAAACCGTTCAGGAAGTCTTTTTTGTGACTAGCCTCTCCCAAAGCGAATTAGAAGGAGCGATCGCTAATGCTCTGAGAAAATGACTTAATATCCTAGACTTTCCGGGTAACCGGGTTCCTATCCGAAAAGGAGTCACGGAACCCGTTACACCCGGTCAAAGTATCAGAAACCTGGTTTCTCAGTCCTCTCTCTAGCCTCCAGCCACAGCCGGAACAATACTCACTTCATCACCATCAGCTAAGGCGGTATTCGTACCATCTAAGAAGCGAATATCCTCACTGTTGACGTAGAAATTCAAAAAGCGCCTCGGTTTTCCTTCATCATCACAGAGACTTTTCTTGATACCCGGACAACTAGCTTCCAGGGAATCAATTAGTTCCATAATGTTCGTCCCCTCGCACTCAAGGGTAGCTTGGTTGTTAGTGAACTTTTGCAGGGGAGTGGGAATTAAAACTTTAACAGCCATTGTTGATTAATTGGATAGAAAATTGCCGTCAAAAGGAGAAGGCTTGCACCTTCCCCCAAGATTTCACGTAAAACTCCTGGGAGAGTTGGAAGCTCCGTGATTTATCGCGGAGAGGAAAACCGACTCAAGCGGCTTTAGCCGCCAGCACCCCCTTGCGGGGTGGAGGGGTATGGTTGCCCCTCCATGGAGCTATGGTTGGCTCCGACTCCCTTGCGGGGTAATGTTTGCTTCGCCAATGTTCAGAGTCGGTACTATCCAAATCGCACGTCCTTAACCCCTTAGAGATGTTTAACGATTCGGTTCTAGGGCCTGGAACTAGCACGCATTCCAGGGTAGGAACTTTAACTCTTGCTCTGAACGTAGCCAGTTAAGGCTTAGGCTGGTCAGCTACCTGAAAGGGGGGCACGAAGCCCCTGTGCTTCAGCCGGGGGTGCTGACATCTTACCCGATTTTGGCTAATCTTAAACCAAAACCTGTTGCCATTCTAAGCGATCGAGAGTCCGTGCGCGTTCGATCGCCACTTCAAAGCTATCTAGTTTCGGGTCAATGGTCAGAGGTTCGCCAATGTAGCCGTGAACCGCCTCCTGAGTTTTTAAGCCATTTCCAGTAATGTAAACAACAGTAGTTTCATCGGGGTCAATTTTACCCGCTTCCACCAGTTTTTTCAACACCGCAATCGTAGTTCCGCCAGCCGTCTCTGTAAAGATACCTTCAGTTTCCGCCAGTAATTTGATACCCTCGATAATTTCAGCATCATTAACTGACTCCACACTACCGCCAGACTTTTTGGCTAATTCTACTGCATACACACCATCAGCCGGATTACCAATAGCGATAGATTTAGCGATCGTATTAGGTTTAACTGGCGTAATAAAGTCGCGATTTTCCTTGAAAGCATGGGCTACAGGAGAGCAACCTTCCGCTTGTGCGCCACTAAAACGCACGGGTTTATCTTCCACTAAACCCACCTTAACAAACTCTTGGAAACCTTTATGAATCTTGGTATATAACGAACCAGAAGCGATCGGCGCTACTACATGATCTGGCAGTCGCCAACCTAACTGCTCTGCTACTTCAAAACCCAGAGTTTTAGAACCTTCCGAATAATAGGGGCGCAGGTTGATATTAACAAAACCCCAACCGTAGGTATTAGCTACTTCTGAACAGAGGCGATTAACTTGGTCATAATTGCCCCTAACTGCCATCAGAATCGGATTATAAATTAATGTTCCTAACACCTTCCCAGCTTCTAAATCGGAGGGAATAAATACACAACAATCTAATCCCGCTTTAGCTGCGATCGCTGCCGTAGAATTCGCTAAATTTCCCGTACTCGCACAGGAAACCGTCGAAAAACCTAACTCTCTAGCGCGGCTGAGAGCCACAGATACCACCCTATCCTTAAAGCTAAGGGTAGGCATATTAACAGCATCATTTTTAATATAAAGATTTTTTAGACCAAGGCGGCGGGCTAACCGTTCTGACTTCACCAACGGAGTCATCCCAGTTCCCACATCAATAACATTATCTGTAGCTACCGGTAAAAAGTGACGATAACGCCAGATCGAATTTGGGCCAGCTTCAATAGTTTCGCGAGTTACCAGTTGGCGAAGGTTGTCATAGTTATAGTGAACTTCCAGGGGACCAAAACACACCTCGCAAACGTGCTTGGCTTCCAGAGCATATTCCGCGCCGCACTCTTTACATTTGAGTTTATCAAAAGTAGCTCCGGCGGTGGGGGTGGTGGTGTGGTTATGGGTGGCCTGGGTCATGACACTTACCTCTGCTTTTTCTGCTGTTCTAACTGTTGGATGAAGACTATCACAGTTGTCAAATTCCCGTCAACCATACCCGACTTTTTTTGTCGGGATTAAGAAAAATCGCCGTAAATCATGGCTTTTCGCCGATAATGCCCGAGGGAATGGGGGTAGAAAAATTTGGGGTAAATAATTTACGCCCTCACGATAGGATTAAGAAAGATGACCCAAGTCGTACTTTAAAAGCATTGAGATTAAGACATGGAATTTAGAGCCACAGATACTAACCGCCTAGACTGGAGTGGAGATGTGTTAGCGATAGGTCTGTTTGAAGGACAAGTCGAACTGAGTGGGGATTTAGCAGAACTTAATCAAAAACTCGGTGGGACCCTACAAGAACTTATCGAAGAATCAGACTTTCAGGGAAAAGCTGATAGTAGTGCTTCTGGTCGTGTGGGTGGCAATAGTCCCATTCGTAAGGTGGTTTTAGTGGGGTTGGGGTCTGCTGAGGACTACACCCTAGAAGCTATCCGACGTGGTGCGGCTGCGTCAGGACAGGCGGCGAAAGCACTCAAAGGTAAAACCCTGGGTATCAGTTTCCCGGTGGGTAATGCGTCGGAGACGGTGGGGGCTATTGTAGAAGGATTAGAGTTAGTTCTGTATCAGGATAATCGCTTTAAGTCGGAAACTAAGGACAAAGAAATTCAAGTCGAGTCTGTAGATCTGCTAGGGTTTCCGGGTACAGAAGCAGCCATTACCCTGGCTCAACAGGTCTGTTCTGGGGTGTTCTTGGCGCGGGAGTTGGTGGCGGCTCCGGCTAATGAAGTTAACCCCATAACTATGGCAGAATTGGCTAAATCTCTGGCTGCTGAGTATGGGTTGGAACTGGAAATTTTGGAACGGGAAGATTGCGAAAAATTGGGAATGGGAGCATTTTTAGGGGTGGCTCAAGCCTCGGATTTGCCTCCTAAGTTTATCCATCTCACCTATAAACCCCAGGGAACACCGACCCGGAAACTAGCTATTGTGGGTAAGGGTTTGACTTTTGATTCGGGTGGTTTGAACCTGAAACCCACGGGTAGCGGCATCGAAATGATGAAAATGGATATGGCTGGGGCGGCGGCGACTTTTGGCGCGGCTAAGGCGATCGCCACCTTAAAGCCCACAGTTGAGGTGCATTTTATCAGTGCCGTAACCGAAAACATGATTAGCGGCCGTGCTATGCGCCCTGGAGACTTCCTGCGCGCTTCTAATGGCAAAACTATTGAAGTCAATAATACGGACGCTGAAGGGCGTTTAACTTTGGCTGATGCTTTGGTGTTTGCTGACCGCCTAGGGGTTGATGCTATGGTGGATTTAGCAACTCTCACCGGAGCCTGTATCATTGCCTTGGGAGATGATATCGCTGGGTTATGGAGTCCTGATGATCAATTGGCGCAACAGTTACAATCTGCTTCCCAAAAAGCTGGGGAAAAATTCTGGCGGATGCCAATTGAGGAAAGATATTTTGAAGGACTCAAGGCTATTCATGCTGACATGAAAAACACGGGACCTCGCGCTGGGGGTTCGATTACGGCTACTCTGTTCCTGAAACAGTTTGTTAAGGATACCCCTTGGGCTCATTTGGATATTGCTGGCCCAGTTTGGACAGATAAGGATAAGGGCTATAATAAAACTGGTGCGACCGGATTCCCTGTCCGAACCCTGGTGAATTGGGTTCTGGCTAATTCCTAACCAGGATGGCAATTCCCCTATGCAGTTCGGAGGCGATCGCCTGGGGGATTGCTCCCATTTTGCACCTTTTCTGGTTATGGCAATCAATGCTCCATTTCCCCGCCAACCGCCAACCCCTTGGTTGGTGACTAAATGCCTCCCATTCCGGTATCTTCTGGAATCCGGTTGTATTAACTTTCACCTATTATCACCATTACTATAGACATCTCAATATTGGGCAACTAATTTGCTAGGTTAATTATGCTTTTCAATGGGGATAACCACCGAATTATGGGTGCTTATAGATAGGTTTTCCCCTAGTGGATCAATATCTGCTCTCTCTGTTGACGGGAAGCGAACCCCAAAAAATAATTTAACAAATGCTAGAATTGTTGGTATATGTTTTTACCCAATTATTAACCTTTGAGCCTCATATAATGCTCAGGGGGTATAGCTTTTCGCCAGAATCACTATCAAACTGGCTACATTTGTGGTTAACTGCTGCGATCGCATTGGTTAGTTACTTGTCAGCAGGTATGCTCAACAATAGCTTATCAATCTATGGCGATCGCTGTCAATTATCAACCCCAAATCAACCCTTTTGGCGCGGCGGTGGTAATTTCATCGGTAACTCGGGGTTACTCAGCTTGGGGTTAGTCATGGCGGGGAATTTTCAAATACTTGACACAGAAATTCACTGGTATCCCGTCGGGGGAATATTTGTGATAACTATCTTAGCCATTTTAGGATTACTCGCTACCAACTTAATATTCTTTTGGCTGTGGTGGTTTCAGATACCTATGTTGGGGTTTATCCGCCGCCATAATTTGACATCTAGCCTAGATAATTCAGCCGCCAATAACTCCCCCAACTCAGGAAATCCCAATCCATTAACTATCAAAGTAAACGCCAAGATCAATAACTGGTCTGCGGAAGATACCATATCCCTGACACAATTTTCTATTGATAAAGCCGCCGATGCGATTTTTTGGATTGGAAGAGAAGGAGAAATTATTTATGTGAATGAGTCAGCTTGTCGCCTGTTGGGTTACTCCCCTAGCGAATTATTGTTATTGACTATTCATGATATTAACCCCGATTTTCCGCGAGAGTCTTGGGATTTGCATTGGCAAATACTGCGGCGCTGTGGGTCTTTAAAAATTGAGGCTCGTTATCGGACTAAACATAATCGCCTAATTCCCGTGGAAATGATGATTAATCATCTCAACTTTAAAGGTCAGGAATATCAATGTGTGTTTATCCGAGATATTAGCGATCGCAAACAAGTTGAGAGAATGCTGCGGGAACGTCAGGGAGAATTTCGCACCCTGGTTTCTAATATTCCCGGTGCAGTTTATCGCTCTAATTTAGACATCGATCGCACCATGACCTTTATGAGTCCGGGGGTGGAGTCTATTACTGGTTATAGCCCTAATGATTTGATTTTAAACCGAACTATCAGCTTTGCAAGTCTGATTCATCCTGATGACCAACAAACAGTTATAGACGCGATTCAAATATCCGTAGAAAAACGCCATCCCTATATTTTAGAGTATCGGTTACGGCGAGCCGATGGTTCCCAACGATGGGTTTATGATAAGGGTCAAGGTATCTTTGATGATGACCAACAAGTTTTATGTTTGGCGGGGGCAATTTTTGATATTACTAAACAAAAACAAGCCTCGGAAGCTCTGCGGATTAATGAGGAGAGGTTACAATTAGCATTAACTGGAACTAATCAGGGTTTATGGGATTGGAATTTAGGCACTGATGAGGTCTATTTTAGCCCTCAATGCCGACAAATGCTGGGTTATGATATGAAGCACATCAACAACCATCCTCGGTCTTGGTTGAAGCTGGTGCATCCTGAAGACCGCCATCAGGTGATTTATTGCTTAAAACAACACTGGCAAAATCACACGCATTTTTGTGAGGTTGAACACCGGATGTTTACCAATAATGGGGGTTGGAAATGGGTGCTTAATCATGGTCAGGTGGTGAGTCGAGATGAGCAAGGTAAACCCCTACGCATGACCGGGACAGTTAGGGATATTAGCGATCGCAAACAGGCTGAAGATGCTTTGCGACAGTCGGAAGCTAGGGAACGCGCCAGAGCATTACAGTTGGAACTAACCCTTAAACAACTCCGACAGGCTCAAGCACAATTAATTCAAAATGAAAAACTTTCCAGTCTGGGTCAAATGGTCGCAGGAATTGCCCATGAAATTAATAACCCAGTTACCTTTATTTATGGTAATATTAGTTATGCGGCTCAATATGTCCAAGACTTGTTGGCACTGATTGAACTATATCAGCGATATTATCCACAGCCAGTGGCGGAAATTCGCGATCGCATTGAGGAAGTAGAACTAGGTTTTATTGTAGAGGATTTACCCAGAATTTTAGATTCAATGGAAGTCGGTTCAAATCGGATTCGACAGATTGTTTTGTCTCTGCGGAATTTTGCGAGACTTGATGAGTCGGAAATGAAGCCAGTTAATATTCATGAGGGGATTGAGAGTACATTATTAATCCTACAACATCGACTCAAAGGACGACTTCCCACCTTAGAAAAACATGAGTTTCCCGAAATTAAAGTCATTCGTAATTATGGAGACTTACCCAAAGTAGAATGTTATGCGGGTCAACTGAATCAGGTATTTTTGAGTATTTTAAGTAATGCAATTGATGCGATTTTGGAAGTAGAAAAACTCGAAAATGGCTTGGTTGACTTCGAGCCTACTATTCAGATTAGCACTGCATTAATTAACTCTGATTGGGTGTCAATTAAAATTTCTGATAATGGTTTGGGTATGGAAGAAGAAGTGCGAAAACGATTATTTGAGCCATTTTTTACCACTAAACCCGTGGGTCATGGTACAGGTTTAGGATTAGCCATGAGTTATCAAATTGTGGCTAAACATGGGGGAAATTTAACCTGTAAGTCGGTACTAACTAAGGGGTCAGAATTTGCGATCGAAATTCCCCGGCGACCTTCTGTATTGAGCAAAACCGGACGATATTATCTCCAAAGTGAACATTATTCTAAGACAGAATATGAACGGGACTCTCTTCAGAGTTGAGGAGAGCTAAATTAACTATAGCATCCCCTTGATTAACTAAGGGATTTTGCTGATTTCCAATAACTAACCCATCAGCAGGAGCCCTGACTTTGACGCTGGTATCACCAAAAGCATCAGATATAACACCTAGTAGTTGGCGCTTATATACCCGTTCCCCCAACTCAATAGATAGTTGTAATATCCCACTACGAGAAGCACGCACCCATTGAGTATTTTGCACTTCTATAGGTTCCAGGGGAAAGTTATCAAATTGGAACTCATACATATCTAAGGTTTCCATCACCCGTAGGATACCTTGAACGCCAATATAAATAGCATGGGAATTAAATCGTAGCGCCTCCCCTCCTTCATATAGAAGAACCGGAATCCCTTTTTGAGTGGCGGCTTGACGGAGGGAACCATCCCTAAGTTGGGAGTGAATAATCACAGAAGCGCCAAAAGCGCGCGCACATTGGTAGGTAACAGGATCATCTAAGTTGGCTCGAATTTGTGGTAAATTCTTACGGTGACCTGATGCTGTATGTAGGTCAATTCCATGGGTGGAGTGATTGACAATTTCTTGGAGGAATAAATGAGCTAGACGGGAGGCGAGGCTTCCTCTTTTGGAACCCGGAAACGAGCGGTTTAAGTCTCGGCGATCTGGTAAATATCGAGATTGTTCGATAAATCCAAAGACATTGACAATGGGAACAGCAATTAAGGTCCCCCGCAACCGCTTGGGGGAAATTTTTTGCAAGACTTGATGAATGATTTCAACGCCATTAATTTCGTCGCCGTGAATAGCGGCACTTAGCCAGAGTATGGGTCCCTCTGTATAGCCATTGATGACGATAACGGGTAGGGATAGCATAGTTTGGGTGGGAAGGCGAGCCACGGGGATTTCGATGCGCTTAGTGCGTGCGGGGGGAATTGGGGTGCGGCAAATTTCAAGCATTAATGGACGATCGCTGGTCAGAAAGCGGAACTATAAGAATACACTTATGACATGATTATAGCAGATAATAGCTCATCGATTACTGAGTTTTTTTACTCTGGAGATATTCCCAGGCTAAAAAGATAGCAGCAATGGTTCCGGCTACTTGAATCTTTTGGGTGGCGATCGCATCTATAACTTCAGCCACTGGTATCAGAACCACTTGGATATCTTCGGTGGGGTCCAGTTGGGTCTGGTGCTGCAGTTGCACATTTTCCGCCAAAAATAGGTGAATAGAATTAGTGTCCTTGACGGGATTATCGTATAGGGTAGCTAGGGGAATTAAAGAGGAGGCGACATAACCTGTTTCTTCCCTAAGTTCCCGTAAGGCGGCGACGGTGGGGGTTTCGGTAGCCGGGTCAAAACCGCCAGCGGGGAGTTCTAATAAAATCTGCTCGACTCCATGTCGGTATTGGCGAACAAAAATCACCTGCTGGTCTTCGGTGACAGCAAAAACTAAGGCGACATCAGGCCGAATATTGATAAAAAAATCATCTATAATATTCCCATCGGGAAGGGCGATCGCATCTTGGCGCACCCGACACCAAGGATGATCTATGATCATTTGCGATCGCAGTCTTTTCCACTTTTGCATGAGTTTCCAAATCTAGGAGTTAGGGTTGCATTCTAACTAAAAACATGATACTAACTCCAGAGATGAGCTATAGTAGCAATCAGCTTTTCTCAGAAAACTTTTTTTGATGTGGCGATCATGCAAAACAAGTATAGACCGTTTCCAGTGTCACTTGGTTTTTCCAGTGCCGCGCCAACCCAACCACTCCCAATCGGGAAATTGACACGGCCGCGGTTCCCTAGTCTTTTCAAATTAGGTCTAACTACAGCGATCGCCACTTTGATAGTAGGTACAGAGGCGATCGTCAACACAGTTTTAGCCGTTACCGTTCCCCAGTGGACCCTCAACCCCAATAACGGAACCGTTCAAGTCCAACTACCAGAAGGAGTTAGACCCCGACTAGCCGTAGTCCAACAACCCAGCCGCATTATTATCGACCTACCAGATACAGATTTAGGTGTTAATGTCACCGAACTCTACGAGTCCGGCTTAGTGCGTCGGGTCAGCGTTAGCCAACTTGAACCCACCGTAGCGCGAATGACAATTGATTTCGCTCCTGGCTTCATTCTTGATGACAGAGAAATTCAACTCAGACGAGTTGGCGTAGAAAATCAGTGGGTATTGCGTCCCGTTTTGTTAGCCCGTCGTCAACCCCCCGCAGAAAATAACTTAACCACAACCCCCATAACTCAGTCTCCCACATCTGCCAATATTTCCCCCCAATTAACCCCCCAACCACGCCCCATCAGCGCCTTACCCAATCCTCAACCCCAGCCTTTCCCAGATGTTGAGTTTCTGCGAGTCCCCCTAAATCGCCCCACCCAAACCAGCTTGGTGAGACCAGAGCCACTTGCTCAACAAGTCGGAACTCAAATTCTCCCCATGTCTAACACAACTGCAGCTATCCCCTTTGGTCAACCTCTACCCACAGAATTACCACCACCTAGCCAAGGTTTTCGACCCGTACCAGAACCCCAACGCCCCGACCGTCGTATTTTATTACCCGTCGGTACAACTGTCACTCTCCAATATCCTGGAATTGACGATGTGCGCCTAAAATCCCAATTCAACCGCCAAGATGTTTTACTTTTGCAAGGGGGAATTGTAGACGCAGCAGGTAATTTTGTCGTACCTCCAGATACCCCTGTCGTCGGAAGGTTTGAAACCACTAATCAGGGAACCCGTTTTGTCGCCCAAGCCATTAACCTGGAAGGTCGTAGCATTCCCTTTGTGGCTGAATCAACTTGGATTCCAGGTGCGAGACCAATTAAGCCGGAAAATGTGGCTATTGGGTCAGGAGTTGGCGGTTTGGGAGGATTACTCGTTAGTGGTTTTGATGGATTGGGATTCCTAGCTGGGGCTGTGGGAGGGGCTGTTGTTGGCGCTATTAGTTCCCCTCAACAGCATATTCTTGAACCGGGTCAGGTTGTCCAAGTCCGATTGGTTCAGGAATTAGCCCAAAATGACTTTTTGCTAGGAATCACCCCAGCTTTACCAACTAGCCCACGATTTTAAAGGGTTTTAAAAGCGATCGGACTCTGGTCTAGGACGGTTCTGGATTAGACCTGATTGATTCAGAAAATCGTTCTGGGCGCTATTGTTTTGGTAGATACAGTTTACCTCTGCATCATCGTTCAGGTCTCCCGTATAGCCAAAGGTGTTCATCCGGTGTTTACAGTCTCTTTCGTCTTCCACGGTGATCAGGTTCCGCTGTCTCAGTAGAGCCCAGTTACTGGTCCGCAAAACGCATCCGGGTTGCATCCGAGGTTGAGCGACGAAAACACTAAACGGGTTCAGGGTCACAAATACCCGTAAATCTGTCACCATGGCACTGGCTCCGAATTTAACACAGATTTCTGGGTTGGGAGCGCTGCGATCAATGAATTCGCTGGATGCTACATTCTGGGGGGTTAGGGTGGCGGTGGAACTTATCGCCATACCTATACCAATTCCCAACACCAGAACGCCTGCTATCACTGCCATCGCGGTATAGTTAAAGGCGGAAGCTATGGGAGATGTGGGCTTAGTTCTACGTTTCATGAGCTTTTGGAATACCGTGATCAATTTTTATTCTCTACCGAGAGCTGCATTTTAAGGCTCTGCACCCTATTGTAGACATGACGATCGCTCTTTGGTATTCAGCAGTTAGGATTTTTCACCGCTAAACTTTTCTACACACCGCACAAACATTTCTACCCCCATACTTAGGGCGGTTTCGTCAAAGTCAAACCGAGGATGATGGTGCGGATAAGCTAAATTGCGATCGCTATTAGCAGACCCCATGAAAAAATAACACCCCGGTACTTCTTGCAGGAAAAATGACATATCCTCACCTCCCATAGTCTGACATTTTGGCACTATCCCCGCTGGGGTTTCTACCACACATTCCGCCACACTTCTCACCAAATTGGCTAGGGATGGATCGTTAATTACTGGCGGATAAGTTCGTTGATAATTTAACTCATATCTCGCCCCATGACTTTGACAAATTCCCGCCACAATTGATTCGATGCGGTTGCTAAAATATTCATTAAATTGAGGATTGAAATAGCGCACTGTCCCCTTGATTGTCGCTTGGTCTGCAATCACATTATGAGCATCTCCAGCATGGAAAGAACCCACAGTAACCACGGCAGACTCTAAGGGGTCAACATTCCTTGCTACAATGGTTTGCAGGGTATTCACAATTTGGGAACCTAACAAGATTGCATCTATGGTTTGATGCGGCATCCCTCCATGTCCCCCTTTCCCCAATATGCGACATTCAAAGATATCTACCGCCGCCATTAACGCACCAGCACGCACCCCCACCGTTCCCAATGGCAAATTATTCCACAAATGCAACCCCAAAATTGCCTCAACATCAGGATTTTTTAATACCCCAGCTTCAATCATGGGCAATGCGCCGCCTGGCCCCTCTTCAGCGGGTTGAAAGATTACTTTTATTGTACCACACAAATCCTGTCTGTGTTGCGATAAATAATAGGCAGTTCCTAGGGCGATCGCTGTATGTCCGTCATGACCGCAAGCGTGCATAATGCCATCATGACAAGATTTATAACTAACCTCATTTTCTTCTTGAATAGGTAAGGCATCAAAATCCGCCCGAATTGCTAAAACTGGCCCCGGTTGATGACCTTCAATAATGGCTACAATTCCGGTTTCGGCAATTTGTGTTTGATGATTAATTCCCCATTCCTCTAGTTTTTCGGCAATAAACTTAGCCGTTAGTTTTTCTTGAAATGCTAACTCTGGGTATTGGTGAATATGTCGCCGCCAGCTAACTAACCGTGGCTGTAGTGCTTGAATGTCCGGGCGAATTTTCTCGGTGCTGACCCGGTGGGGAGTGGAGACAGTTGCAGTCATAGATGATTTATAATGGCTGTGGGTGTACTAATTTTATCATGATTTTAGCAGATAATCAGCCCTAGGGGAATTCTGCCTTTTTCTTTCTCTAGGTGATGAAAATTGACAGCGATCGCGATAAAATTGGAGTGGTGCAGTCCTTAGCAATTCCTGCCCAGGCTAACCACCATCATCAGTATATATCAGATTCGACCTATGTTAAGTTATTCGCGGATTTTCTTAATCTCAGCATTAGGACTGGGAACCTTACTCCCTAACCCGGCTATATCAGTTCCCCATATAGTGGTTTCATCTCCATTGTTATTAGCCCAAAATCAACCATTCCAAATTAGTGAGATGCAAATGGTCACTAATGAAACCCTCACCGCCGGACGTTATACGGTAGAAGGTAAACTGACTAATCAGAGTTCAGAGGTAGTGCGATCGCTACAAGTAGTTTATCGTTTATACCGTCAGGAAGGTGATATTTTAGTGGAAGTAGAAAGCCACCAAGCCACCGTTAGCCCAGGGGAGTTACAACCCGGAGAAACTGGTAAATTTGGCTGGGCTTTTTCCGAGGTTCCCCAGGTGTTTTTCATAGAAGCGATCGCCTCAGAAAACGGAACCACAGAAATTAATCAGTGCTATGCTGATGGTTTAACTAGGCGAGAAATGTGTCGCCTACAGCTTAATCCTCAAGCCGTTTATCCCCTCATTATCAACAACTAATTACTAACCATAGGATAACTCAAACATGAGCCAACTTTACCCTCCCATAGAACCCTACGCCGAAGGAAAACTACAAGTTAGTTCCTTACATACCATTTATTTTGAACAGTCCGGGAACCCAGAAGGTAAACCCGTGGTGATACTTCATGGGGGACCCGGCGGCGGATGCTTACCAGAATATCGTCGATATTTTGACCCCGAAAAGTGGCGAATTATCATGTTTGACCAACGGGGATGCGGTCAAAGTATCCCCCATGCAGAATTAGAAGAAAATACGACTTGGCATTTAGTAGAAGATATCGATCGCCTGCGAAATCACCTAAATATTAACAGTTGGGTGGTGTTTGGTGGTAGTTGGGGAAGTACCCTATCCTTAGCCTATAGTCAGACTTACCCCCAGCATTGTCAAGGGTTGATTTTGCGGGGTATTTTCATGTTAAGAAAAGCCGAACTACAATGGTTTTATCAGGAGGGAGCCAGCTACATTTTTCCTGATGCTTGGCAGGAATATATCAAACCTATTCCCCCAGAAGAACGTCACGATTTAATCTCAGCTTATTATCGTCGTTTAACCAGTGATGACCCCCAAATACAATTGGCGGCGGCTAAGGCTTGGTCAATTTGGGAAGCCAGCACCAGTAAATTATTGCCAGATCAGCATTTAATCGAAAGATTTGGTGATGGCAATTTTGCCACGGCTTTCGCTAGAATTGAATGCCACTATTTTGTCAATCAAGGTTTTTTTGAATCCGAAGACCAACTATTAGTTAATGTTCAGCGTATCCGTCATATTCCAGCGGCGATCGTTCAGGGTCGTTATGATGTAGTTTGTCCCATGAAAACCGCCTGGGAATTGCATCAGGCTTGGCCGGAAGCCGAGTTAATTATTATTCCTGATGCTGGACATTCCATGAGTGAACCAGGCATTCAAAAAGCCCTAATTGACATATCAGATAAATTTGCCACCTTGTAGGTTAGATACCCTCTCCCAGTGTAGGAGAGGAGAGGGGTGAGGATGAATATAACCGGGGTATGACGCACCGGAGGGGGGATTAATTCAGGTTTTCGAGTTTGATGCGAGGGTCTACTGATTTTAACAATAAATCCGCCAAAAGATTACCCAGAATCAGCATAACAGCACCCATCATTAAACTAGCCATAACTAGATAAAGGTCCTGTTGTCTAACTGCTTCTAAAGTTAACCTTCCTAGTCCCGGCCAGTTAAAAAAGGTTTCGGCAATAAAAGCGCCGCCTAATAAACTAGCAAATTCAAATCCTAATAAGGTAATTAAAGGATTAATGGCATTTCGGAGAGCGTGAACATAAATCACTCGGTTTTCTGGGAGACCTTTAGCGCGCGCCGTTTGGATATAGTCTTGACGTAAGACATCGAGTAATTGACCGCGCATGAGTCGCTGTAAACCCGCGAAACTGGTGATACTTAAAGCCAGGGTTGGTAAAATCATGTGCCAAGCAATATCACCGATTTTCCCCAAGAGAGACAAATCAGGATAGTCTATGCTGGTCATACCTCCAACGGGAAAAAGAGGGGAAGTTTTTTGGGCTAAAAATAGTAACAGTAAGGCGGTGATGAAACTGGGGAACCCTTGACCAGTGTAGCTGATTACTTGTAGGGTGCGATCGACTCGGCGGTTTTGATTAACGGCGGCCAAAATTCCTAGGGGAAGTGCGATCGCCCAAGTTAGAATGAGGGAAGAAATAGCTAACAGTAGGGTAGCGGGGACTCTTTCCCAGAGTAAATCCGTGACCGATCGCTGATTTTCAAAACTATAGCCAAAGTTCCCCCTAGTGACAATTTGGGTTAGCCAATTCCAATATTGGATAATAGGAGGTTGGTCTAATCCGAATTGTTCTCTAAACTGATTGAGAGTGTCCTCAGAAATTTGGGGATTATTGATATATTTATCAAGATAATCACCCGGAGCCAGTTGGACGATCGCAAAACAGAGTACAGAAGCCAATAGCAGAGTAATCAGCGCCTGAAAAAGTCGTTTCGCCACATACAACAAGTTATCAGAGTCAATGCTCATATTTTTTTTTCAGTGATAATCTATTAAAGTGACAATGGGGACATCAGGTAATTGATTTCGTCCCCCCAAGGCCTTTAACTCGATGATAAAAGCAAAACCCACCAAATGACACTGAGCCTCTTGTACCAATTGAGCCGTGGCCGCCGCCGTTCCCCCGGTAGCTATCAGATCATCAACAATCAGAACCTTGCTACCTGGTGCCATGGCATCAATGTGCATTTCCAGGCGATCGCTCCCATATTCTAACTGGTATTGTGCAGCGATGACCTGTCCTGGTAGCTTCCCAGGTTTTCGCACGGGGATAAACCCACAACCCAACTGATAAGCCAGGGGAACCCCAAACAGAAACCCACGGGACTCCATACCCACGACATAATCTGGGGAGAGGCGATCGCACTTATCCTTCAAAGTGTCAATCGTATAGCGTAAGCCCTGAGAATCCCTTAACAGGGTAGTAATATCTCTAAAGACAATACCGGGCTTAGGAAAATCTGGGATATCGCGAATAAAAGATTTAAGATCCATCAGGGTAATGTAAATATTAGGAGCATGATTTCATCTCAAATTAGGTTAACATTTTACGGCAATACGGTATAATACCAAGTATGGTGCGAGACCTTCGGGTATGAAATAGAGCTGAAATGGGCGTGGGGACTACCCGGTGAGGACTTCAACCCCCTGGTTGATTGGGTCGCATCCCTGGCCATCCCATAACACAGCCTGATTTTTTTGCCCCCCTTCGAGACTTCCAATATGGTTGCCAAGGTGAAGCGTCTAATCAGGTCTAAGACTGCCCGCGCCATGCTGAAATGGGCGCATTATCGATTCAAACTAACCCTGAGACATAAGCGCGGAAATAACTGAACAGTTGTAGATGTGACCGAAGAATACACCAGCAAAACCTGTACTCACTGTGGTCATGTCCATTCCCAGCTAGGTGGCTCAAAAGTGTTCCGATGTCCGGAGTGGGGGTTCACTCTACCACGGGACTGGAACGGTGCTTTTGGAATCTTTCTAAAAGCTTTGCGGGATACCGCCTCTGTTACCTTAACGGGTAATAGTGCTATCGTTGCATTGTCCGGGAACAATCGGAAAAATGTCGCGTAAATGTATCAGATTTGCTAACCAATCTTTAACTATATATTGTGTTGGAATCGATGTTGCCGTGAGCATAATGCAAGTAGAACCCTATCAAACTAATTTAAACCCAGTCATATTAGACAGTTTGCCGGATATACCCATCTCCGACAAAGGATGTCCCCGTCGGGCGCGATTACAAATCGACCTGATGTTACTAGCCATTGAAGCCCTCGCCCTGGGGAGTTCCGAACGAATGCTGGTCAAGATATCGGAGTTAGAACTGCAAGGAATTATCCCGAATCGAGTGGTATTATGGCGACTGCGTAGCACTAACCCCCTGCGACGCTACAGCCAACGACAACCCCTCACTCTGAAGGAAGCTAAAGCCCTAGTGGTGATTATTGCCATGATAAGTCGAGAGTTAACAGTGAGAATTCGCCAGTTGCTGATTGACTTTGAGCAAATGCAGCGCAAGCAAATCCCCATAGAACAGCATTTGCAATTATATAGCTATCTGGAAAGGTTCCAGGCTCACTTCCGTAGTCGGATGAATCCTCGGCGCGCGGGTGTAATTGCTTACAACTCCCCAGAGAAACTCAATGATTTAGCGATCGCTTTGCTGGGAAAATTGCTATTCTGTACAGGCACGGCAGGGATGCAACGGTTTTGGATGAGTCTGTTTGATGGAGAGATAGCATGACGATTATACGTCAGTACAGTTTGCCTAACTGCAAGCTGATTTTGCATGGGTTGAGTAGTCCCACAGATAATACCTCAGAAACTCGGCCCCGTTTATCGCGATTGATGAATGCGGAGTGCCATTTTGTCGGTTATCCTCAGCCTATTGTGGGAGGGAAAGAGTTTTTCGAGTGTTTACTGCAACGGGTGAGTCAATACGCCCAAGAATTTCTCAGCGGCGTATCACATCCCCCCTCTGCTAACACTGCTGCTGAGGTTCCTATGGTGGAGTTACGCAGACTAGACGGCAATTTACACCGCCTGATTGTCCGTAATACCCCGTTAGATGGGGATTCCCAGATGAAAACCGATCCGACATCCCCAGTGGAATTAGATTTAACCACGGTGCAGTTATTTGATCTGGTGGAAGCAGTGGATCAGTTTTTCGCTGATTCTGGGACTTTACCTGAGCTTTCCTTGCAGTTAAAAGCTATTCCCAAGCGTTATACTAAGGCAGAGCAATCTGTTACCCAAAGGGCGATACCTGTAGCGGTAGGGGTGTCTGGATTGGCTATTGCAGCGATCGCATTATTTGCTCTGCCAGTTCCAGAGGTTCGGCGACCCCTAGAACCTAATCCTCAAGAGTCCACAGAAACCCAATCACTATCAGAAACTGAAAGACCACCATCAGCCGGACAATCTCCACCACAGGGAGTTAATACAGACACAGAGGGGGAAAATACCACTATTGGCGAACCCGGTGCTACCATTGGCCAGTCTAATTTACAACCTAATTTAGTCTCACCGCCATCTATTGATGACCCCCAGGAAATTGAGAGATTACAGCGAGAATTGTTTGCTCAGATAAACCAAGCATGGGTTGCTCGCATTAACCGAACCCTAGTTTATCGGGTTACAGTAGCCAGTGATGGCAAAATTATAGATTATGAAGCAGTTGACGATGTTACCCCAGAGGAAGAGGCTCCCATTCCCCTATCAGAGTTACGCTTTCAGCAGGTAGGACCTGACCCAGCAGAACCCCAAGCGGATATGATGGTGAGATTTAATCATCCCGGAGGTCCGTTAGAAGTGCGTCCTTGGGAAGACTGATAACCTAATGGCAATTGAGGGTAAATTTATGGCAGATCCAAAACCAAGTAAATCTTCCCCTAAATCCAATTCCGGGGTTTTGGTGGGGCTGTTGTCCTTCATTTTTCGTCTGTTATTGTTGGGGGTAGGTAGTGCTGTGGCTTGGGTAGTGGGAATGGCTGTAGCTCAAGTTTACCCGAACACCAGTTCGGAAATGCCCCTAACTGAACAGTTACTAAGGCGCGAGCCAGCATATCAACCCTCTTTCCCAGACCGAGAAACTCCTAGACTCACTCCCCCCAAAGCGCCACCTACTTCCCTAACTCCAGAAGTCCAACAAACCTTACAACCCCAACTCCAACAATTACAACAAGATCTCAATGCCTTGATCGGTCGCACCGCCGCCCTAGAAATTCAAATCGGTAATAGTCGGCCAGCAGAAACGTTGGAGAGACGCTTACAAATTATAGAACAGCAATTAACAGCCCCTAGTTCCCCGGAGGCGGAAAATATACCCCCACCAACTCCCCGCACTGCTAGGTCTAGATCTGGAAGTGGCTTGATCATGACTTTACCCAGTGATATTTTATTTAACCCAGGTAGTAGCACTTTGCGCCCTGGGGCTAATGTGATCCTGGATAACTTGATTCCAGATCTGCAAAACTATCGGGGGGCTGTAGTGCGGGTGGCAGGTCATACTGATGATAGCGCTCGCCGTCAGCAAAATCTGGTTTTGTCCTCTGCACAGGCGGAAGCAGTTGTGCAATACCTCTCTAATGCTGTGGACTACCAGGCTTATCATTGGGTGGCGATCGGTTATGGTATGACTCGCCCAGCCTTGGAAAATACCTCGGACATCAATAGACAACTTAACCGCCGCATTGAAGTTGCCATTACCCCCCCCTGAAAAACCTAAATCTAAACACAAAGGGAAAATTTATACATGAGACTGGTTTTTTTTGGTACGCCTGAGTTTGCTGTGCCTAGTTTGCAACGATTATTGACTGATGAGCAATTTCAGGTGGTTGGGGTGGTTACTCAACCAGATAAACGACGGGGACGTGGTAGTAAAACTAGCCCTTCCCCGGTAAAGGCGATCGCATTATGTGCAGGTCTACCAGTTTGGCAACCCCGTCGCATTAAAAAAGACCCACAAACTTTGGCTAATTTGCGGGAAGTTGAGGCTGATGTTTTTGTGGTGGTCGCTTATGGACAAATCCTCTCCCCGGAACTTTTGCAGATCCCTAAATTAGGATGTGTCAACGCTCACGGCTCGATTTTACCAAAATATCGCGGAGCGGCACCTATTCAGTGGTGTTTATATCATGGCGAGACTGAAACCGGAATTACTACCATGTTGATGAATGAAGGCATGGACACAGGACCCATGCTATTGAAGAGTTACACCCCCATTAGTTGGGAGGACCAAGCAGCTAATTTGGCTGAACGTCTCGCTAATATGGCGGCGGAACTTTTAACGGAGACTTTGCTACAAATGCGATCGCAAACGATACAACCTATTCCCCAGGATGATACTCAGGCTACATTAGCGCCTCTCATTAAGCCAGAAGATTATCAACTTGATTGGTCGAAGTCAGCAGTTGCCCTCCATAATCAAATTAGAGCCTTTTATCCCCATTGTGTCACTACCTTTAGGGGACAAAGTTTGAAAATTAGCGCCTCGGTTCCCTTGGGTTTTGTTCCCGAAACAGAACTTCCTCCACCATTGGCTCGTTTGTCTACCGCCGATCTTAACCCCGGTAACATTGGGGAAATTGTGGCGATCGCCAAACGCTTCGGCCCAATTGTTCAGACCGGGTCAGGATACCTATTGGTTTCCGAAGTCAAGTTACCCGGAAAACGGGTTCAGTCCGGTTGGGATTTTGTCAATGGTACTCGTGTAGCGATCGGAGAAATTCTCGGTTAAAATTAGAACTATGCAACCCCAATAATTTGTGTAACTTTCATACACCTACTAGCATTAAGAGACTAATATGGTCAGTCCTAGCCCAGAAGTTAATTTTCCTGTCCATTTTCAAGATAATATAGCCTGGGTCAAAATTCCCCATCGCCTCAGTGTATTGGAGGCTGTGGATTTTAAGTCAACTTGTCATAATCTCGTTTTGGGAGATCAGGTTCCACAGGCTATTATTCTCGATTTTAGCGAGACTACATTTATGGATAGCAGCGGAGTCGGTGCCTTAGTCAGTAACCTCAAAGCCGCCAAAAACAAAGATGTGGAACTTTTGCTAAAAAATGTCGGTCCCCAGGTAATGGCGGTTTTTTCTTTAACATCCCTTGATCAGGTTTTAACCTTTCAACAGGATGAACCCGCAACTCCTCTTCAATCTACCGGAGGTGGGGATAATAGCCAACTATTACCCGTTACTCATCCTTCCGTTCGCTCTGTGGTTAAACGCTCTATTGATGTCGTCGGCGCTCTAGTCGGATTAGGAATTACTGCAGTTTTATCTATTCCAATTGTTATTGCTATTCGCCTTGATAGCCCTGGTCCGATTTTGTTTGGTCAAATTCGTTGCGGTTGGATGGGTAAGCGTTTCCGTATGTGGAAGTTTCGCTCTATGGTGATTAATGCTGAAGAACTCAAAAGCACAATTCCTAATCAGGCGAAAGGTCAAATCTTTAAAAATGATGATGACCCCAGGATTACTAAAGTAGGTCGGTTTTTGCGGCGCACTAGCCTGGATGAATTACCTCAATTTTGGAATGTTTTAATGGGGGAAATGAGTCTGGTCGGCACTCGACCACCTACTCCTGATGAAGTCGAACGTTATGAGGTTCCCCAGTGGCAACGCCTAGATGTTAAACCCGGTATGACTGGAGAATGGCAAGTCGGCGGGCGATCGCAGATTAAGGATTTTGAAGATATTATTCGCCTTGATCTAAAATATCAGGAAAACTGGAGCTTGATGTATGATCTCAAAATGATTGTCCGCACGATCGCCATTTTGTTCAAAAAAAATAGTGGTGCAATGTAAGATTAATGGAAGATGAAAGTCTACTAATGCGATCGCATCTTAAAGTAGGTACAGATCTACTGTTTTTAGAGGAAGTATTAGAATGGTTTGATCAGATAACTACTCCCTTTTTACCTCCCGATCTGGGCTACGAATGCAAGATTGCTATTACCGAAGGGTTCACTAATGTGGTTCGTCATGCACACCATGGATTATCTAAAAACACTCCCATTGATATTCAGGTGCAGATTTTATCTAATTCTATCGAAATCAAACTCTGGGATTTTGGTCAACCTTTTGATTTCCCCAAAACCCTGCATTTTATTCTTAACGAAAAGATTGCACCTTTGGAAAAAGAACAAGGTAGGGGTTTGATTTTGATGTCTAAACTCACTGATGAAGTCACTTATTGTCGCCTGGATGACCATCGTAACTGCCTAACTATGCGACGGCATTTCTCTTAACTTTCAGTCATTATATAGAGTGCATCTACTAACTATACCCACCCTCAACTAATTATCTGAGATTATCTGAGATTATCTCAGACTGTGACATTGTATAATATAATAGATTTGTGATAAGTACAAAATATTGATTTAGTCAAACCCTAAACTAGAGCTATGATAGCCTCACCTACCACTACACCCAGTCGTTCTAGTCAAACCGTCCGTAAGCCTTACCCTAACTATAAGGTAATTGTCCTTAATGACGATTTTAATACCTTTCAGCACGTCGCTAACTGTCTAATGAAATATCTTCCCGGAATGACTAGCGATCAAGCCTGGGAGTTGACCAACCGCGTCCATTATGAAGGTCAGGCGACCGTGTGGGTAGGCCCCCTAGAACAAGCCGAATTGTACCATACCCAACTCAGTCGCGAAGGTTTGACAATGGCTCCCCTAGAAAAAGCCTAATCGTCACCTTCAGCATCTGACATCATAGCCGATCGCATTAATCCCGGCCAGATCAGCAGGAAAAATCCCATCCAGGTCAGGACGGGAACCCCTACAATTACCGATAGCCAAACCTGATGAAAGATTAACCAACTCCCGCTAATTAAGCTAACTCCCGTCAGCATAATTGACCACGGTTGACACCACCAGGGTTTATAGTCCCAAGGATTATAACTTGAGGGTTGATTTTGATTCATTAACTGCCTTTTTGTAATTGCTTAACTAGATGAACTAACTCAGGTAAAATCAGCTTTTCCATAGCTAGTTTAACTGCTCCTTGGGAACCGGGAACCGAAAATAATAGAGTTTCCCGATATACCCCGGCGGTGGCGCGAGAGGCGATCGCACGGGAACCAATATCATGGTAACTCAAAAACCGGAACAGTTCCCCAAAGCCAGGTAAAGTTTTTTCTAGTAACCCCTCAATAGCATCATAAGTCGTGTCTCGTGGTGCTATTCCCGTTCCCCCATTCACAATCACCGCCTGAATTTTAGCATCACCACACCATTGATTAAGCGCCTGAGTAATCAAGTCCGGTTCATCTTTAATTATCACATAATTTCCTAGATGATGACCATTATCTCTCAGCATTTGCTTAATCAAATCACCGCTTTTATCCGTGGACTCAGTGCGAGTATCACTCACAGTTAAAACCGCACAATTGACGCTAAAACTACCGCTATCTGGGTGAGGAATTGAGCTACTCATAACCATCCTTAACTCTCATGCTAACATTAAGCCAGTTCCATCACCACATCTAAAGTATGTCCTAAAGACTCATAGACTTGGCGCTGTTCAAATACAGTTAAAATATCCCCATTAATCTTATTCGCCGCCGCTTCACTGCGGATAATTTTCAGAGCTGTAACCGTAGGAACTCCATGCTTATAAGGTCGATCGCCTGCTGTTAGTGCGTCATAAATATCAGCGATCGCCATCATTTGTGATTGGATCGGAATTTTCTCCTTTTTCAATCCCAAAGGATAGCCACTACCATCTAACTTTTCATGATGTCCATAGCTAATCTGTGGCACATTTTCCAGTCCCTTAGTCCAGGGAATTTGCTTTAAGAAATTATAGGTATGGGTGACATGACCTTCAATAATTTCGCGTTCGGAAGCCGTCAAATTACCGTGAGTTATTAACAATTGTTCAATCTCTTCTGGTGTCACCAGCGGCTTAATCTTGCCATCTATATCCCGATAGGTAATCTTTGATAAATCATGGAGTTTTTCCAGGGGTTGAGAAGGTAAAATCTCCGGTTCGTTGGCTTCCAGCACCATCTCCCAAAACCCTTGCAAATGCTCAATCTCCTGATTCATTTCCAAATCCATACTTTCAAGAGTTTGACAGTGGGGGCATTCTGTGCTATTCTGGGAGTGGTTGCTGCTGTAGTCTAAAAGCAGTTGATATTTCCTTTGTAGACAGTCTATCTGTAAACTCTGTCGAGCGATCGCAAACCGTTTTTTCATGATTTCCAATTCCCAAGGATAAAGTTTCTTAGCCTTGTTTAAAACAGCTTCAGGAACTCCCACTTTGCCAAAATCATGAAGTAGTGCCGCATAACGTAACTCTTGGAGTTGGCGATCGCTAAATTGTACCGCCGCCAGGGGACCCTCAGATATCTGATTAATTTCCTCCCCCAAACGCACCGTCAAAACTGCCACCCTTTCCGAATGTCCGAAAGTACAGGGGTCCCGTGTCTCAATCACCTGCACGGAGGTTTTCACAAACCCCTCAAATAGTAACTCAATACTCTCTTGTAAATCACTGCGTTCAATGGAAATTGCCGCCTGAGAAGCGAGACTCCGCAAAATCCGTTCTTCCCAATCAGAATAAGGCTGGGTGTACTCCATGGTATTTTCAGGAGTCAGCACCAGCTCAGATTGTAGCTTGCGGTTAATCAGTTGTAGAACCCCCAGGGTTTCCCCTTCCCGGTTTTGCATGGGGAGAACTAAAACCGAGCGAGTCCGATAACAGATATTCTCATCAAAACTGCGATCGAGACGATAAGGCTGTCCCTGTGGTAAGTCGTAAGCATCATCAATGTTGAGACTTTTCCCAGTCAAAGCCACATGACCAGCCAGACTCCTATCAGTCAGAGCGATCGCAAATTCTCGGAACGACAAATCTGGCAAAGACTGATTTTGAGCCACCTTAAACAGCAATTTAGGGTGATCATCACTGCGATCTACCAGATAAACGCTTCCCGCATCGCTACAGGTAATCTCCCGACTCTTACTGAGGATCAGATTTAACAGCTTCCCCAAATCCAGAGTTCCCGAGAGTGCCGTACCGATATCCAACAGCTTTTCAATCAGCAGCGACTCTTCACTAACCCCTACAGACACATTAAGATTATCAAAGACCATAATCCCACATCAGAACCTAGAACCAGCTTACAGCTACCCAACTTTGTGGAATTCTAGCGGATTTTGGGGCAGTTTATAGAATCTAACTCAAACTGGAAATTTTCTCAGCCATAGAAAAATCATTCTTAGTCAACCCCCCAGCATCATGGGTAGTCAGGGTAATTGTCACCTTATTATAGGAAATTTCCAAATCCGGGTGATGACCTGCCGCCTCTGCGGGTTCCACCAGTTGATTAACAAAAGCCACCGCTTCCACAAACCCCTTAAAGGTTTTCACACACTTAATAGTTTTACCCTCAACAGACCATTCGGGAACCTGAGTAGCCATTTGTTGAATTTCAGTTGCACTCAGTAGTTCAGCCATATCAAAAATACACCAATTCTATTACATCTAAAAAAACTATCCGCTCCCACGGATAACTCAAGCCTTGGATACTACCAGGACATCAGTCAGCGATATGAGAGCGGTCTAGCGGGTCTCTGTTGTTGGAACCTGACTGCCGGAAGGATCTCTCCAATCCAGCCAGACCATTTAGTAGGCTTTTCGGCTCCTAGCAATAGGAACCTAGGCCGAATTTTAGAGGTCAGCCCCGGCGCACAGCCGGCGTTCTCCAACACAGTGACCCATGCGTTTACTACTGTCACTCATGGGCATCACCTCCTGGATATCCGAAACTTACGAACCAGGATAACACAAAATTCTGAAAGTGCAAGCTCACCGCTGAGAGTTGGCTATTTTGTGATTAATAGGCGATCGCACTTTCTGGACCGAGATGCTGAAATCAGCCACCAGAGAAGACTTTAGTCCAATAATGGTTATAGTCCATCAGATCCCCCGTATCATTTTCCAGGAAATAGTGACCCACCCCAATCTGAGTAAAATCTGGATTAAGAATATTATCACGATGTCCGGGACTATCCATCCATCCCTCAACCACTAACTCCGGTGTAGTATGACCCGCCGCCATATTTTCTGCCAATGGCACTATCAATGTAAACCCTGTGGCCCTAATCCGGTCAGTTAAATTAGATCCATCAATTCCGGTGTGACTAAAAAAGTCTTGCAGTGCCATATTAGTGCTATGGGTACGCGCCGCCTGGGTGAGTAGGGGGTTAAGCCTTAGTGGTTGCAAATCTTCCATAACTCGTTCTTGATTGACCAATTCCAGCACTTGCTGTTCAAAACGCAAGTTAGAAGCAGTTTCACCTAAGTCTAGTTGAATATCAGCATGATTTGCTGCTCCTAGTTCCCCAATAAAGTCGCGAGTAGTGATTGATTCAACATCGACATTTTCCAGGGTTGCCACCGTCTGACCATCGAGTAAAATCAAGGTAGAGGCATCGGATTGTTTAATCCGTAAATCTGCAATAGTAACCCCATCAGGAACCCGCAATTTATCGATACCAGGCTTAAAGTCGGTAATCAGATCTTGATTGAGAGTCGATGATTGCAAAATAAACTGATTAGCACCACTGCCTCCGGTGAGAGTGTCTAAACCTCGATCGCCTGATAAAACGTTATTACCAGACCCGCCGACAATCCAATCATTGCCTACACCTCCATAGATAGTATCATTGCCAGACCCGCCATAAATGGTATCATTGCCCCGATTACCAAATAACAGGTCATCACCAGAACCACCATTCAAGTAATCATCGTTTTGACCGCCATAAATCGTATCATTGCCGGAATTACCGATAATCGTATCATTCCCCTGATGTCCTAAGAGGATGCGTCCTTGTGCATCATTGACCAAATAATCATCACCCGGCAAAAGGGCGATCGCTTGTGGTAATCCCGGACTTGACAAGCGCGCAATTTGCTCATCTGGCAGTTCCGAGACGATCATGAAATCGTTAGCTGGACTAGCCATAGCAAAAGTCAAGCCGTTTTGAGTGATGATATCGGAAAACATAATAACAGACCCTTTTTCTGACCATGATAAATCGTGGTTTTACCATCTTCTATGTTTATTCATTAAGAATTATGGATATCCGAATGTTATCCCAGGAGAATAATGATTCTGTAGTGTTGGGGATTGAATAATGCGATCGCGTTCGTCCCCAAATTTGACCATTCGGGGCAAGTTTGTGTTAGGATCTGGAAAATGTGCGGGTAAAACTCCCGTGGCATATCCTCCGGGGGTGAGAATATATAAAATTATTGGGGAGTTCGGGAGAAAAAATTGTTTTTGGTCGTCAGTCTGACTGTTATCGTGCCAGGGTAAGAATTGCGCTATACAGGAATACTCTAGCCAGCCTCCATCAACAGACTTGATGGGTGGTATGGATCAACCCTCGCTGTCATGTTTGTATGAGCCTAGAGGTATAACGCCAATATAGAAGCGTGGGGGAAATGTCAAAATGAACTATTACGATCGCAACTTGAGAACATGATTAAATCATTTTTCCATTTGAGCCTGTTACTGGGAGTTATCAGTAGCCATTTGTTAATGAGTCCTACCCTCCCACCGAGGACCGTGGGAGCATCTCTGCTGGGAACCCAGGCGGCTGAAGCATTAACATTAGAGGAAATTCAGGAAAAATTACGGCCAGTCCCAGTATTTACCATTACCGACCCTACCGGTTCCCCCCTAGTGGCCACAGTTCCCGCTGGAGAAAATGGCAGCGGTACCGCTGCGGTAGCAGGGATATTTATTAGCCGTCAGGATGCTCTAAGATTTGTGGAAAATCTGAGAAACAATAACCCTGAATTAGCCAACTCCGTCGAGGTAACAGCAGTTTCTCTGGGGGAAGTCTATCAAATGAGCCAACAGAGTCGCAACCGTCCTGATGATATCCAGTTTGCTTATGTTCCCGTGCAGCGAGAGGTAGAATCAGCCCGGGAGGTAATGCAGCAAAGTGGTCGATCGCCTAATGAGTTTAATGGCGTGCCTCTGTTTATGGCAAGAGGAGGCCCAGACAATGGTTATTTAACCATCCAACGTGGCAATGACCAAGTGATTCCCATGTTCTTCTCTAAACAAGACTTAGAGGGGATGTTATCCCAATTTCAAGAACAGCAACCGGACTTAATATCTTCGGTTACTGTCCAGGTGGTTCCCCTGGAAGCGTTATTAGAAGCCTTCCGAACTGATGATAACCAATTTTTAGATCGGATCATGTTAGTTCCACCCCGGGAAACCTTGGAATTTTTGAGAAATAATTAGGGTTAGGGCAACTTGTGGGGGGGGATTGCTTGTCAACTTCCCCCCCATATCATCAGCCTACAGCCTGTTCAGAAATCATCTGATCACCTCTTAAAGTCCCTCTCCCCCTATGGGATCCAGGATTTAGGGTGAGGGCAATGTATTAAGCGACTGGTGAACAAGCTGTAAGCAGGTTTTCAGGTGGTGCTAAATGGTGGAAACAGGGGAAAGTGACTATATATCTGGTGAGGAACTGCGACAGTGGCAAAAACAGGCTCAAAATGATGCGATCGCTGCCGAAGTTTCTGCCATAGAATTAGATATGTTTCTGGAAGCACTCACCGATCTGACTCGCCTAGACCTGAGATTAGACGACTTTGGCGATCGCCCATACATTAAACTAAATCAGCCCTGGTCAGCAATTGTCAAACTCTGGGAACGTCGCATCACGGAACGAGTCCCCCTACAGTATATATTAGGTGTAGTTCACTGGCGAAATTTTACCCTCAAGGTGTCTCCTGCCGTTCTCATCCCCCGTCCAGAGACAGAGTTAATCATTGATATAGCCTATCATGCCGCGCCATCAGCCGGGTCAGGAAATTGGGTAGATATGGGAACAGGTAGTGGTGCGATCGCTTTGGGGTTAGCATCGGTATTCCCCGAAGCCATGATTCATGCTGTAGATTGCAGTTGGTCAGCTTTAGCGATCGCCCTGGAAAATGCCCAAAGTCTAGGTTATCAAAATAGGGTAAAATTTTACCAGGGGTCTTGGTGGGGTCCCCTCCATAGCCTGAAAGGGAAGGTCAGCGGCATGGTGGCAAATCCGCCCTATATTCCTAGCCAGGAGCTACCAAACCTACAACCAGAAGTAATCCTATATGAACCCCCTCTAGCACTCGATGGCGGCGAATCTGGCTTAGACTCCATTCATCATCTAGTACAAACAGCACCCCAATTTTTACAACCTGGGGGTATTTGGATCATAGAAATGATGGCAGGACAGGGAGAAGCGGTTACATCCATGTTAGAATCAGCAGGGTGTTATCGGGATCTTAAAATCCTCCCGGACCTGGCTGGTATTGATAGATTTGCGATCGCTTATCTACAATAATAGTTGATGTAGTTGCTTGGCACAGGGTTAAATGATCGGATCAGATTCAGACCGGGTTCCTAGCGTATCTGTGAGCGATCGCCACCATGGGGACCCTTCTACTCATACTCATCCCCATGTCCATAGCGAGGAATCACTCAAACGTATTATCAATCGACTCTCCCGCATTGAAGGACATATTCGCGGTGTCAAAACTATGGTCCAAGAAAGTCGCCCCTGTCCCGATGTACTCGTGCAAATTGCGGCCGTTAGGGGGGCTCTCGATCGCGTCGCTAGAATTATCCTAGATGAACATTTAACCGAATGTATAGCCAGAGCAGCTAAAGAAGGTAATATAGACGTGGAAATTGAGGAACTAAAAGCCGCCTTAGACAGATTTCTCCCATGATTGTATCTAGCCAAAACCCTGTCAAAACTTCTCAAATTGCCTTAGCGATGGTCTGGTTGACCTTCGTGATTTATGCCTTTTTCTTAGCGCCGCCAGACCAGCCAGAAATTACTTTTAACTTGATTAAAAACCTGAGTGTAGGGAATTGGGAGGGGATTAATCCCCTGATTATATCCCTATTTAATCTCATGGGAATTTGGCCGTTAATTTACTGCTGTGTAATTTTTGCCGATGGTCAAGGTCAAAAAAACCCCGCGTGGCTTTTTGCGATCGCATCTTTTGCCGTGGGTGCCTTCGCCATTTTACCCTATTTGGTGTGGCGCAAACCTAACCCCGAATTTTCTGGAGTTCCCAATCTCTTCATCCGCATTTGGGACAGCAAATTCACAGCCATAGTGCTAATGGTAGGAGCGATCGTTCTAGTCTTTTATGGTATCACTCAGGGAGATTGGCGTGACTTTATCTATCAATGGCAAAATAGCCGTTTTATTCACGTGATGAGCCTGGATTTCTGTTTATTATCAGTATTATTTCCCGCCTTATTAGGAGATGATATCGCGCGGCGCGGCAACCAGACTCCGACTTGGTTATGGTTGGTGACACTCATTCCCCTATTCGGACCTCTGCTATATCTCTGTGTGCGTTCCCCCCTGTGCGATCGGGCTTGAGTCAGCTATCCATAATTTTCATCAAAGCCTCCTGTCAACCCCTGGGAAAAACCGCAATAATCCCCAGCCGGGAGTGTTAATGACCGTAAAATATCAGTAATTTATCTCATCCTCAACCCAAGGGTCAGGCGAAAATTTACCTCTAAACCTGGTAAAATCTCCTCATCGAATTGCCCGACAGTACCATGAACAAAATATTATTGAAAACTAGCGCATCTCTACCCCTGCTATTATTATTTGTACTCATCAATGCTTGTTCAGCCGAACCTCAAGCCATTGGTCGCCCACCCGTCCCCGTCAAGATAGAAAACGTAGATACCACCGATGTTCAATTCAGCAGCGAATATAATGCCAGAGTTGAAGGTATCGAAAACTCGATCATCAGACCGCGAGTTAGTGGATTAGTAAAAGAACTATATGTGCGCTTAGGCGATCAGGTAACTGTAGGAGATCCGATAATTCAAATTGATGGTTCCCAACAGTTAGCCAACTTTGAAGGTACGATCGCCACAGTACAAGCCAGACAAGCTCAATTAATTGGTGCCGAAGCCGAATTAGAAGCCCTCCGAGCCAACTTAACCAGAACCAGAGCCGAACTATCATTTCAATCTCAAGGAGCCAATTTACAGCGTTCCCAGCGGGAGTTAGAGGCTCAGATAGAAGAACAGGAAAGACTAGAATTTGACCTACAAAACGCCCAAGACAACCTAGAAGGAGCCCGTCGCGAATTAGATAGGCGCGAAGCAGTGCGACAACAGCGACAGGCTACCTACGAGCGCTATGAGAGATTATGGCAGGAAGGCGTAGTTTCCAGCGAGCTATATGATGAAAAACTGCGGGACAGACAAACCAGCGAGGCTGATGTAGCTAATCAAGAACAAGAAGTTCTCGCCGCCACCGCCAGAGTCGAATCGGCTCGGATGAATTTATCTCGTCAAGGGCGCACCATTGAAGCCGCTAGGGCGAGTGTGGAAAGTTCCCGCCGAGATCTAGAACGCCAAATTGCTACCCTAGAAGCTCAAATAGCCAGTCAGGAGAAAGCTATTGAAGCCCAGCAAGCACAGATAGCCCTCGTAGGTAGAGAAATCCAAGGGGCTAGGTCTGGGGCTGTCGCTCAACAAGTACAGTTAGATTACTATAGTGTCGTCGCTCCTATTTCCGGCATTGTCAGTAATGTGCCGATTAAAGTCGGAGATTTGGTCGATAGCCAAACCACTGTTACCACTATCCGACAAAACCAAAACCTAGAGGTTAATATCAATATCCCCATTTCCCTATTACCTCAGTTGAGGGTGGGAATACCTGTACAACTCATAAGCCAAGACACTGGGGAAGTCATTGGCACCACCAGCATATCCTATATTGCTCCTGACGCAGGAACTGAGACTCAGACTATTTTGGCTAAAGCCATTTACCCTAACACTAATAATGAACTCCGCACCGATCAAGTGGTCCGAGCTAGGGTAATTTGGCAACAGGAAGCTGGGGTCACGGTTCCCACTAATGCCGTCACCCGCATTGGCGCACAGAGTTTTGTGTTTTTAGCAGAACAACAAGCTACCCCCTCCGGGGAAACCATTTTAGTCGCTAGACAAGCTCCGGTGACACTGGGAAGCATTCAAGGACAGAGTTTTGAGGTGCTTTCTGGGGTGCAAGCAGGCGATCGCGTTATTACCGAAGGCATACTACAATTGCGAGATGGAACCCCGATACTAGATACCACCCGCCAATAACTAAGCCCTAAAATTGCCATAATCGAGTATTATCAACTTTCATGTAGGGGAGAGTTGCTTTGGTTTCTGGCTGATAACATTGATAATCAGGCTACTTTCCCCCCCTCGCTCTAAATTAAGTTCCTTATCTTGATCGCTATGCTTAACCACCTATATTTGATTGTCTATGCTGTTATTTGTTAGCACCTTCATCAAGCGCCCCGTTCTCACTACAGTTTGCTCCATTCTCATTGTATTGGTAGGGGTGATATCTATTCCGCTGCTACCTATTTCTCAACTACCACAACTGGCTAACACTCAAATCAACGTAACTGCAGTCAATATTGGTGCTGATGCCGAAACCACAGAAACCACTGTGACTAGCATCTTAGAGCGGGAAATCAACGGCGTTGATAACATGAGATATATCTCATCAAACACCGCTAATAATGGGGTTTCTAATGTCTCTGTAGCCTTCCCTGTCAACGTTGATCGAGATATTGCCCAGGTTAACGTTAACAATAGAGTATCTCAGGCAGCATCAAGTTTACCTGATGTCGTTCAACAGGTCGGTATCACCGTAGAAGCATCTTCACCCAGTATCCTGTTGGTACTGGGGTTTTATTCAGATACTGATCAAAATAACCAGCCTATTTATGACGATGTTTTTATCAGTAACTTCCTAGATTTAAATGTTCTTGATGAAATTACCCGCGCTCCTGGAGTCGGGAGTGTAACCATTTTGGGGGAACGTAGATATGCCATGCGTATTTGGCTAAACCCCCAAAAAATCGCAGCTAGGGGATTAGTTGCTCAAGATGTAGTCGCCGCCTTACGACAGCAAAATATTCAGGTCGGCGCTGGTAAAATTGGTCAGGCCCCCACCCCCCCGGAGCAAAGATTTGAGATCCCCTTGCGCGCTCAGGGTCGCCTTCGAGATGTCTCCGAATTTGAGGAATTGGTGGTTGGTGTCGGAAACGATGGCACTCTGATTAAAATTACAGATGTAGGTCGGGTAGAGTTAGGCGCACAGGACTATAACCTTGACGCAACCTATAACAATCAAGCCGCCGTGGGGATGGCTGTTTACCAAAGACCCGGTAGTAATGCCTTGGAAACAGCCGAGGCGGTCAAGTCAAAGATGCAAGAGTTGAGTGCATCTTTCCCTCCAGGGGTTAGATATGCCATTCCCTATGATACAACTCTATTTGTGCAAGCCTCCCTACAGGAAGTGGTGATCACCCTCCTGCAAACTATTACCCTGGTAATTTTGGTAATTTTTGTGTTTTTGCAGGATTGGCGCACAACCCTAATTCCTACTATTGCTATCCCAGTGGCACTCATTGGCTCAATGGCAGGTCTAAAGGCGATGGGGTTTGAACTCAATACCCTCACACTGTTTGGTTGTACATTGGCTGCGGGTTTGGTCGTTGATGATGCGATCGTCATTGTGGAAGCAGTTTCTAGTAAAATTGCTCAGGGCATGAAGCCACGACAAGCCGCCTTAGACGCAATGGAAGAACTCACTGGCGCTACCATATCCACTTCCTTAGTATTGCTGGCTGTATTTATTCCCGTTGCCTTTTTCCCCGGAACTACTGGAATCATCTTTCAGCAGTTCTCCCTAACCATTACTTTTGCGATTATCTGTTCCACATTTAACGCCCTCAGCTTCTCTCCGACTATGGCTGGGGTGCTATTGCGTCCGGCTAAGAAAACTAAGGGGCCTTTAGGATGGTTTTTTGAGAAATTTAACCAAGGTTTTGGCTTCATACAAAATCAATATGCCAAGTTGATTCGGTTTCTGGTGCGGATTAATACCCTGGTGATGGGGATTTTTGTCGGTGGTTTGGTGCTGACTGTCCTTATGTATGGCTGGGTACCTACTGGATTTGTTCCCCAAGAAGACCAAGGCTTCTTTTTGGTAATTATGCAAGGTCCTGATGGCGTATCCCTTAACTACACCGCTAATGCTGCTGAGGAAATTACTGATCTGATCTTACAAGAACCAGAAGTTGAATCAGTATTCGCGGCGGCGGGGTTTGGTTTTGATGGTCTTAATCCCTCCCAGGGGGTGATGTTTGTTCAGCTAAAGCCTTGGAGTGAAAGACCCACCCCGGAACAGTCCGTTTATGGGGTTCTCGGTCGCATTAATCGAGCTTTGAGAGGGGTTACAGCAGTACAGGCTTTTGCGGTTAATGCTGCTCCGGTTCCTGGTATGGGTAGCACTGGGGGGGTGGAAATCCAAATTCAAGACCGCAGTGGTAATTTGCCGATTTCTGCTTTGGTAGAAAATGGTAATCGCTTACTGGCTCAGTTGAACTCTGATAAATATCCGGCTGTGGGTAGGGCTTTTAGCCAGTTTTCTGCATCTAAGGGTCAGAAAAATATCCAGGTATTACGCGATCGCGCTCTGGCTCTCAATGTCAATATCAGTGATGTTTTTAGCACCCTACAGATTTATTTTGGCTCCCTATATGTCAATGATTTTGTCCTCGGACAACGACAATACCGGGTTGTGGCTCAAGCAGAATCCGAGTTTAGGGCTGATCCTTCTGATATCGGCCGCCTATCAGTGCGATCGCTTGATGGGAACTTAATTCCTTTGGAAAACTTGGTTAAGTTTGAAGAAATAGTCGGGCCGGAAATTATCACCCGCTTTAATCTTTATCGATCTATGAGAATTCAGGCTGACCCCGCTCCGGGTTTCAGTTCTGGACAGGTCATTGCAGCTATTGAACAAGCCGCCGCCGAGACCCTTGACCCATCTTTCGGCTATGCTTGGCAAGGAAGCGCTTTAGAGGAAAAAGCTGCTGGCGGTGCGGCGATCGTCATCTTCGGACTCGGATTTGTCATTGCCTTTTTAGTCCTTTCCGCACAATATGAAAGCTACATCGACCCCCTCATTATTATGTTAGCCGTCCCTCTCGCTGTTTTGGGCGCTTTGGCTGCTATTTGGTTCCGTTCTAATGTCTTGATGGCTGGCGGCATTTGGCCTGTAGTTAACAATGATGTTTATGCTCAGGTCGCTCTCGTCATGTTGATTGGTTTGGCTTCTAAAAACTCCATTCTCATTGTCGAGTTTGCTAACCAACTACGAGACAAAGGACTTAATATTCAGAAAGCAGCAGCACTAGCTGCAGAGCAACGCTTCCGACCTATTCAGATGACCGCGATCTCTTCTTTGGTCGGATTCTGGCCTCTGGTAATTGCTTCCGGTGCCGGTGCGTCTAGTCGTTGGTCTTTGGGAACTGCTATCTTTGGCGGAATGTTAGTCGGAACTCTATTGAGTCTCTTGATTACTCCTAACCTCTATATTGCTATTAAAACCCTTGAGGCTCGTTTCCTCAAAGGTGAGAAGCCTCAACCTTCTGATAGTTCTGGCTCTAATGGTTCTGGACCTAATGGTTCTGGACCTAATGGTTCTGGCTCTAATGGTTCTCAGACCAATGGACATCAACAACACCAACCACAAAGTCAACCCTTAGATCATACCCTTACCGAAAATTAGCACCTGCATTACCTATCAAACTGATTATGTCTGAAGATACACAGGAATTTGAATCTACCGATCTACCTTCTGAAGATCCTACCCCTTCCCCAAATTTACCTCTGGAAACCTCGGAAACTTCCCATGCTCCGGTTAGTTCCTCCTCCCTTGAGGAAAGAGTTACTAAATTGGAGGATACTTTAGCCCAGATTTTGTCTTTGCTTAGTGATAAGTACCGTTACGGACGGTTACAGAATTTGCTGGCTGAGGGAAATTGGCGAGAAGCAGATTTAGAAACTACTAAGGTGATGTTGGAAATTGCTACTCAGGCTTATCATGATGATTTGAAGCCTGATGATGTCATGATTTTTCCCTGTAGCGCTCTACATCTTATCGATAGCCTCTGGGTTAAGTATAGCAATAATCGCTTTGGCTTTAGCGTTCAACGACAAATTTATACCGACTTAGGGGGAGATGATGATATCTCTAAGATTGACATAGATTTGCTTACTCAAGTAAGCGATCGCTTGGGGTGGCGCGAAGAACATAAATGGTTAGATTATCCAGACCTTAACTTTACTATATCTGCCCCCCCTGGATGTCATCCTTCTAACTGGTGGCGATCGGCTTATGGTGCTAAAATGGCAGTCTATTTCCTCGCCAGATTGATTCGATGTGGCGTTTAATCCACCCTGCGCGTGTTTCTGGTGCGTCAGTTATCAATCTTCCCCTTAATATTAGATTTCATCCTTATGACGCACCCTACCTCTTGACAAACACAGGATTAAGGGTTATAATAAATCATATTTTTCCGCAGAATTAACCCTTAATTAATTCAAGAATAAACTAATGTTTAAAGATTGGTCATCCGATGATTGGATTAATCATATACTCTTCTTTGGTACACTTTTCATGCTGATTGCTTCCTTTGTCTTTCTCTAGGCTTTCTGCATAAGTAACCCTAACTAACCTGCCACAATTGGGGAAGTATCGTTAATTTTCGTTAATTTTTGGCCTATATAGGATGATTCTCTGTTAACCTGAAGGTAGCCGGTTTATAAAGCCGTCCTGGAAGGACGGGGTTTCCGACCCAGGAGTTTCCATGAATATAAGGCTAGTGATTTTTTCGGGAATTGTCATGGCTGGTATAGGGTCTGTGTTTGGTTTGGCTATGTCTCATATAGCAGCAAAACCCTATCAATGCTGTGGCGTGGTTTCTGTTCATAATGATGTTGGCTACAGCCAGTCCCGGCATCCCCAAGCATATACTGTAGCGGGATCGATGATGGGATTTGTCGCCGGGTCTGTTTTGGAAGCCTTGCGACAAGCTGAACTGGAACATAAACGGAACTAGAGCCCCCAGGAACCCGCAGGTTAACGGGTGTCCCAGAGTTATTTGACCATATCCTGATTTTAGGATGGGTTGGCGATAAATCGTTCCGTCATTTCGTATGCCTCATCATCAACGAACTGTTTTGGCGGATGCTTCATAAAAAAGGCTGAGGGAGAGTCCAACACGCCGCCAAGTCCCCTGTCTAGTCCTAATTTACAGCAGCGGATAGCATCGATAACTACTCCGGCTGAGTTAGGAGAATCTTCCACAGACAGGCGCAATTCGATGTTCATGGGAACATCTCCAAATAGTCGTCCTTCCATGCGGATAAAGCAGACTTTATTATCCTTTTGCCAAGGAACATAATCGCTAGGTCCGACGTGGATATTTTCGTTGGCTAGACGTTCTCGCACCACGCTCTGAACTGCCTCAGTTTTGGACTCTTTTTTCGAGTCGAGGCGGCGACGGTCTAACATATTCAGAAAGTCCGTATTTCCGCCCGTGTTAATTTGGTAGGTGCGATCAATTTTGACTCCTCGCTTTTGAAATTGATTAGCTAAGGCGCGGTGAGTAATAGTTGCGCCTAATTGGGATTTAATATCATCGCCGATAATAGGAACCTTATTAAGTCTAAATTTCTCCTCCCAGAGGGGATTACTGGCGATAAATACGGGAATGCAGTTGACGAAACCGACCCCAGCATCTAAGGCACATTCGGCATAAAATTCGGTGGCTTCCTGGGAACCAACAGGCAGATAATTAACTAGAATTTCTGCGCGGGAGTCTTGTAAAATTTTGACTACTTCTGCTTTCGAGGGTTGAGGTCGCGCGCTGGGTTGAAAGCTGTAGCGTTCATCTACATCAACCATGTGTTCTGCTACACCATCGAGAATGCGACCCATTGACACATTAACCCCAGTTGGGGGAACATGAGAACAGAAAACTGTGGTGCAGTTAGGGGGGGCAAAAATTGCCTCTGCCACATCTAAGCCAACTTTTCTGCGATCGATATCAAAGGCGGCGACCACCTCCATATCAGAGGGTTTGTAGCCGCCGATTTCCCAGTGCATAAGTCCGATGGCATCCTGGGCATTTTTGTCGCGATAATATTCAATCCCTTGGATTAAAGAACTCGCACAGTTACCAATACCAATAATGGCGATACGAATTTTTTCCACAAGCAATCTGTTCCTCGACTCCTAAGTTAAAATAAGTCCTGCCTAGATGCCAAGTTTAGGATATTGACAGCAGCGACAGATCTGTTAATTAATCAAACAGCGATTGTACCTTGGAAGCACCAGGGTTATACCAAGCCTAGGGTTGGGAAAGGGGATTGATCACAAATTTTTAAATCCCTACCATTAATAAATGGTTTTGTCAAGTGCTGGGCTAGGGAAAACCAGGGCAAATCTAACCACCGTTAACCGGATGAGATCTGGGTGTTGAGTCAATTTTGCCCTAGTTTAGCTGTGAGTTGCTATCAGGAAATTTTCAATAATTCCACATCAAAAATTAAGGTAGCATTCGGAGGAATCACGCCACCCGCACCGCGATCGCCATATCCCAAGTCAGCCGGAATAATCAGTTTTCTGCGTCCCCCTACTTGCATAGAGGCGACTCCCTCATCCCAACCTTTAATGACTTGACCAACCCCAATTGTAAAGGAAAAAGGCCGATTGCGATCGCGGGAACTGTCGAACTTAGTGCCATCCTTCAGAGTTCCGGTATAGTGAACCGTAACTGTCTGACCCGCTTGGGGACTAGCACCAGTTCCCTCCTGTAAATCCACATACTGGAGACCGGAATCTGTTGTAACTAGGTTTTCTTCTGTATTTGTCATATTTTGAGCAATGGTGAAATTAGCTGTCGGTGCTGCTATACCTCCTGACAGCAAAGAATTGGTAGAAACCTTGCTTTCCTGAACCTTGATTTCGGTTTCAGGTCTGACCTGGGTTCCCATATTGGAAGCATTAGCTTCTTTTCCAGAATAGGTAATTTGAGCAACAATGAGAACCAGGGAACAGGCCACAATTACCCCAAAGCTGATCAAAATTTCTCGCACCTTTTATCGTCCTCCTCAGTTAAGTTAGGGAAAATCATTTTACCAAGAACCGGCTAACTGTTGATTCAGATACATCAAGGGGAGTCATTCCGCCATGGGGACATAGCCAAGGGTTCTGGCTTCCTAAGTTTTGATGAACATGACCCCATTGAGTACACCTGAAATTTGACAGAAAAACTGGTGGTAACTATTCCAGTTTGACAGGTTATGGTCCTTAGCGCCAGTGGCGATTTTCCAAATCTCGCATCTGACGTTCTAAACGGTCTAAGCGTCCCCGCAACTCATCAAGTTCTGCCTGGCGGGGAACACCGATATCCTGCATCATATTTTTAATCTGGCGCTGCATCAACTCTTCCAGGCTTTGTTGATCCATTTTCAGGCGCTGGGTCATCTCATCAATAAAGCGTTTAGCATCATCTGGGTTAAGGGTTCCCTCTTTGACCCACTGATCTGTAACCTCCTGCAATTTCTCGGCTACCAGGGAGGTGGTACCAATGCCGATCATCAAAAGCTGTTTGAGTAAATTGTTGTCATCCATAGGTTTTTAAGTATCTAGTACAATTTAAGCTAGATTTACGGTCAAACAAACTGTATCACTTTTCACTTTTTTTGTTGGAAGCCCCCTACTGTCGATCGCTATTGATTTTCCTATGCCAGAATGTCCCCGTTGTCGTCAACCCGTTGATTCTCAGGCGATCGCCTGTCCCTACTGCAAATATGAACTGAAGGCCTTTGGTCATCCGGGTATTCCGTTACACCGCGCTGATCAAGGGGAGTTTCTGTGCCAGAGTTGTCTTTATCATGAAGACGACACCTGCAACTTTCCCAAACGTCCTTATGCCAGGGAATGCACTCTCTATCAAGACCGGAGTAAACCAATTTTGCCTCAGCCGTTTGTCAACCACCAGGGGAGATTTCCACACTCTGTGGGTGAATGGGTACGAAGAAACGCCCTAGGGGTGGCTATTGTGATTATTATCATCATCAGTGTCTTACTAGCTTTGTAGCGGGGGAAGGCGCTACGATCGCACTACGGAACGGATCTGCTGCCAGAGGCGCTGATATTGTTGCATACTGGCAACAGTTAGGGGCAGCAAAAATTCACTGCGCTCTAAAATGTCGGTATCGGGTAACAGTTGCGGATTTTCCCGTAAATCCTTGGGTAAATCGGCTCGCGACATTCCCCAAACTATGGGGGAGGTTGCGCCAGTCAATAATGACATTTGGGTAGCTATTTCAGGTTGCCAACAAAAATCAATCCAGGCTTGAACTAGGGGGTTATTCGTGGCACTGGTGGCGATCGGTTTGACCCACACATCAGACCATAAAGCAGTACCAGATTTAGGGATAGCGATCGCTATATTATGTTGTCGTTGCACTTGGGGAGAAATATCTCCCGACCAACCGACAGCCAGCCAAGTATCACCCAAAATTAGGGGTTTGAGATAGTTATTAGAATCATAGAGGCGGACATTTTGGTGTAGTTGTTCCAATTCCGCTTTCAAGTCGGGAACTAGATCCAGATCAGGGGTGTTGTAGGAGTAGCCCAATTTTTTCAGGGTTAAACCAATCACCTCTCGCGCTTGATCTAATAGGGAGATACGACCCTGGCACTCAGACCGCCATAGGTCTTGCCAGTCGGTTGGAGTCCAGCCTAATTTCTCAAATCTATCAACCCGATAAGCGATCGCTGTTGTCCCCCAGCGATAGGGAGCGCCCCAAATTTGACCTTCTGGGGAGTTGCTCAATTCTCCATTTGGGTTACGTCTAACTAGGTTTTGCCAGTTTTCGGGTAATTGCTGCCACTGGGATAAATCCTCTGGGTTGAGGGGTTCGATTAATTCCTCTCTAATGGCTGCTGATAGCCAATAGTCGCCAATCATGACTAAATCAGCGGGGTTGCTAGTGGCTTCCGCTTGTAATTGCTGGTAGAGGTCTTCGAGATTAAACTTGGGTACAAAACTTAACCCAGGCCGCTGCGGTTGTTGGCGGCGAAAGCGGTTTACCAGTTGAACGGGAACAGAACCATTTAGCAACTGGACCCGAAAATCTGTGGGGGTATCACATCCCCCGATTAATTCCGCCAGTGCTAATAGACTTGTTCCCCACAGGAAAGATCGTCGGTTCAGTGACATATTTATAAGGTGGGGTGGCGTTCCCCGATTCTTGACCCTCACCTGTACGGGGGTGATCGCGATGGGTTGCCACTTTGTTGTTTAGAACCATTGTACTGTCATTACTGGCTTAAATCTCATCAGAGAAAATTTGGTAACATCAGACACAACACTTGCTTTAATTATCGGATTTAATTCTGGTCAAATATTTAGTCAAGCCCTATGGGCTGGTAATTGGTGGGGTGATGGTAGCCTTCAACCGTAAATATACTTATGCAAATTAGTGGGAAATAGTCTCGCCCATGATTATGAATATATATGGGGGAATTCTTTAAGTTATATTAAGGTTTGAACTGCCAGAGATTGACTCTGGTATAGGAGCATGATTTAATCTCAAATTAGGTTAATATTTTAGGGCAATACGGTATAATAAGCGAGAAGAGTTGAGGATAAACCTATTGCCAAATATGTCAAACCCAAGGAAGCCGCCCAAATCCTTGGAGTCCATGAAAGAACACTCCGCAGATGGGACGACAATGGCTCAATCGAGACCATCAGAACCCCCGCTGGGCAACGACGATATAACGTTGAGTCATATACTGCCAAATCAGGCAGTGACAAACGCAAAGTCGTTATCTATGCCAGAGTTAGTAGCCGCGCCCAGCAGTCCGACCTCAACCGACAGGTGGCCGCATTGTCCAACCTCTACCCCGAAGCAGAAGTCGTCTCAGAAATCGGAGGCGGGCTCGACTTCAAGGGAAAGAAAATGCTGGCCTTACTGGGACATCATTTGTCAGGAGATGTCGGCATGGTTGTCGTTGCCCACAAAGACTGATTGGCAATATGGGGATTTGACTTGTTTCGATGGCTCTGTGAGCAAAACAGGTGTTCACTCATGGTTCTCAACCAGACAAGTCTCAGTCCAGAACCAGAAATGGTTGAGGACATCCTCGCCATCCTCCACTGCTTCAGTTCCCGATTATACGGACGGAGTAAATACAAAACTCAGGTCAAAGAAGATCCGGATTTACCCCAGCCCGGAGCTAAATCAAGTCTGGCGCCAATGGCTGGCTGCTTGTCGGTATTGCTACAACCAAGCAATTGCATTATCTAGGAGTGGTAAACGACTAAGCAAGTTAAAGTTACGCAATCAAGTGATGCAGAGTGACTTACCCGAATGGGTCAAAGAAACACCCTGCCACATTCGGCAAAATGCCATCTTTGATGCCTATCAGGCTTTGAGCGCCAGTCCTGATGCCAGGTTTAGAAGTTGTCGTGACAGCTCTCAAGGGATGAAGTTCAATAATACTAATTTCTCTTCAGGGAGTTGGTATCCAAGACTAACGAAAGGATTAACTTTCATGGTTTCCGAACCCATCCCTAAAACTTGCGGGCAAGGGACTCAGTTGGTGTTTACCAAAGGTCGATGGTTGGCGATTTTCCCTGAACCAGTTGCCGTTACCACAACTGACGCTACTGGCGTGATTGCATTAGACCCGGGTGTCCGAACTTTCATAACTGGGTTTGATGGCTCTCGGTTTCTGGAATTGGGCTCCGGGGATATTGGACGCATTACTAGGCTATGTCAACATTTGGATGATTTGATGAGCCGAATCGCCAAGGAACCCTGTCGTTCAAGAAGGCGACGGATGAGGCAAGCGGCTCAACGAATGAGAACTAAAATCCGGAATTTAGTGGATGAGGCCCACAAACAAATTGCTCACTACTTGACTCACAACTACAGCCTAATTTTTTTGCCCACCTTCGAGACTTCCGATATGGTTGCCAAGGTGAAGCGTCTAATCAGGTCTAAGACTGCCCGCGCCATGCTGACATGGGCGCATTATCGATTCAAACTAACCCTGAGACATCAAGCCGAGATAACTGGAACCACAGTTGTAGATGTGACGGAAGAATACACCAGCAAAACCTGTACTCACTGTGGTCATGTGCATTCCCAGCTAGGTGGCTCAAAAGTGTTCCGATGTCCGGAGTGTGGGTTCACTCTACCACGGGACTGGAACGGTGCTTTTGGAATCTTTCTAAAAGCTTTGCGGGATACCGCCTCTGTTACCTTAACGGGTAATAGTGCTATCGTCGCATTGTCCGGGAACAACCGGAAAAATGTCGCGTAAATGTATCAGTATATCGCCCCAGGAATTGGGTAAACTTCAATGGGAAGTTAAAAGGTTAAATAAATCGGAAGTAATCAGGGGTTAGCGGAATCTTGTTTTAGGATGGGGGCAAAGATTATTAATCACCTAGCATGGAGTATCTATGGATATGTTAGCAGAACAAGTAAGGACCTTAACGAATAAAGTAGATGCCCTGTATGAGGTAGTCATGCAGCTACGGGGAAGTATTCCTAGGGATGATCATGGTTTTTCGGAAATGTTTTCATTGACTCGGACTGCTGAGGAAGGACTGACAGATAGCAGTGTGGTGATGGAAGAATCGGAGCTGCACGATCGCAAATACAATAGTGGATTATACCCAGTTCCTTCCCCAGCAATGACTGTAAGATTTGAGGAACGCCAGGGTACACACAAAGATATTTTAAGTGATGATCACTATATAAATAGCAGCACTATGGTAAGCCAAGAAACCATGTTTAGTGCAGATGTTCAGATCCAGCGTTTGACAGCGCAGCTTACTGCTGCTTACAATCGTATTGCCGCCTTAGAAGAGCAGTTATTGTCTCGGCGGGTGCGCGCTTGAAGGGAGAGGGGTTAGAGATGGCCAGCAAGCTGTTCAATTTGTGTCAGTAACTGGCTTAATGTCCACTGACTGCACAGATAGGAAGCGATCGCACATCCTCCGGCTCCGACACCCTCTTTAACATATCCTTGCTCAAATGCTTGTAGTTGGGGGTAATGGGAATGGGTAAAATCAAGTTGGGTTGCCAATAGGGGAACCGGACCGATCGCCTTAGCGAGTCCGACAGTATCCCCTGTGGTATCTTCTGCAACCCAGCGAGTAGTACCAACCGCGACCCGTCCCGGACACCAGGAAAGATTTTTAGCAGAAGCGATCGCCTCAGCCAAAGCATAAACAGCCAGCATTTGGGTTCCCCCCGCCAAAAGAACCCCTACCCGGCGACTAGCAGCAATAGTCATAGCAGCAACCGCAATTTGCATAGGGTCGCCAACAGCAGCAACCAGTGTCAGGGGATCGACTTGACCTGGGGTAATTTGAGCCGCCCGGAGTCCCGCCGTAACTATCGCTAATTTTTGGTCATGGTTACACTGGGGGTGGCTACTGTTAACTTTTCCGGCCGCGGGAATTCCCAAACCCATCAACACAGCCAGAGCGGTGGTAGTTCCCCCGACGACACATTCTCCGATGATCACATAACTATCATCAGCCATAGCAGCAATGCGATCGCCCCAAGCCAACCCCGACTCAAATAGATGTTGAACTATGGTAGAGTTCAAAGCAGCGCCGGAACTGAGACACTTAGCCGGGACTCCTCCCAGGTCGATAGTTGGTACACAAGGAATTACCGGAACCCCAGCATTAAATAAGTTAATGGGGATATTCAGCGCCGCCACTACAGCCCGCGAAATCAATACCGGGGAAGCACCAGCCACCAAAGGCGGTAAAGGATAACGGGGAGATGGCACAGGACCTGTGACCAGAAATTCAGCGTCTGCGAGATAGGTGCGGCGGCGATCGGCGGGTGTAGCGCCAGCGGCGGAAATTCCGGGAATTAAACCCGTTTCCGTAAATCCCAAAACACAGGCAAAAATGGGCTTTTGGTGTCGATATTGGCTTAACCAAGCCTGACCATTACGGGGCTGTGTATAAATTCGGACTGCCATTATTCCTCATAGTCCAGCAAAATCTGTACCCAACGGGGGGGGCGGGGAATAGGACTTTTAAGGCGATCGAGCATCAACAGAGACACCAAATGCACCACAAACAGATAAACGATATTATTAGCCAAAACCATCAATACAGCGACAATCTGAATAAATACTAAACTTGGGGGTGCAAGTACCCCCAGACGAATAAAGATAGACTCTAGCAGTTGTGCAATTTGGGTAGTCGCATAAACCCACAAATCCCGACCCAAGAGAATTGACAGCAGCCAGTAACGGAAAAAGAAGCCAATAGCGCCAATTAAGGAGGCGATCGCCACAGTAACCGGCCATTTGGCGCCTCGTTTCCACAAGCCGCCCAACACCACAGCCATCCAACCATAGGGGATCACATAGAGAATGCTGCGTGTAGGACCCATTAAAACTGTCAAAAGCAACCCAGAGGTGATAGCACCCATAATCGCCGCCCGTCGATCCCAGCGCAAATATAGCAAAGCAATAGGTAGGGGAAAAAAGACTCGCAACAGAGGACCGAGAGGAAAGTAGTAGTTGATAAACCAAATCAAACTAGCCGTGGATGCCAGAAAGGCAGTTTCCACCATAACGAGGGGGGACACAGAAGGGAAACTGTCCGATGGTTTAGGAGATGGTTGGGGGCTCTGGTTAGAAAAATCACTCATGCTATCTTAGGTCAGGAACGAGGTTAGCTAAGGTCATGGTAGGACCAAGACCGCTAACCCATGTTAAACCAACATCCTCTCTAGGGCATGAACATCGGGAATGCTGAGAAGATCGCGATCGCGATGAATTAATCCCTTTTTCTCCAGTTTACTGAGTACCCTAGTCACAGTTTCGCGAGCTAGTCCGCTCAAACTGCTGAGTTCTCGGTGGGGTAAATTAGGAATTGTCGTTCCTGATTCTGTGGTTTTACCTTGTCCTTCTGCCAAAAACAACAAAATATCTGCCACTCGTGAAGCACTATCTGACTCACGCAACCGTAACCGCCGATTAACCTGACGCAGACGGCGGCCCATTAACTGAGCCAACCTAATACCTGCCAATGGTTCCGTGTTAATCAGTTGGACAAAATCCTGAGCTGGCATATTGCCAATCATGGTTGGGGCGAGGGTAATTACATCTGTCGATCGGGGGACCTCATCAAGGGCTGCCATTTCTCCAAATAATTCACCTTTCCCCAAAATATTGAGTGTAACTTCCTTACCATCAAGGTTGTAGGTCCTAATTTTGACCCAACCATCTAAGATAAAATATACTGAGCTACCCCAATCATTCTCCAGCAAAATCACTTGATTGGGGGGGTGGCTTCGACCCACCACATGAGAGGTGGCTCTTTCGGCTACCTCGTCGGGTAAACCCTCAAAAAAGGCAGTCGAGAGAATCATCCGGGTGATATCTGATTGTGACTCGCGGGAGAAGTACCGATCTTCCATTGGGCTATGATGTTTGAAATTAGCGCTTATCCGTGGCTAGTTAGCAGGAGTTGTCCAATAGACAATTCACGTAAAACTCCTGGGAGGGTTGGAAGCTCCGTGATTTATCACGGAGAGGAAAACCAACTCAAGCGGCTTTAGCCGCCAGCACCCCCTTGTGGGGTGGAGGGGTATGGTTGCCCCTCCATGGAGCTATGGTTGGCTCCGACTCCCTTGCGGGGTAATGTTTGCTTCGCCAATGTTCAGAGTCGGTACTATCCAAATCGCACGTCCTTAACCCCTTAGAGATGTTTAACGATTCGGTTCTAGAGCCTGGAACTAGCACGCATTCCAGGGTAGGAACTTTAACTCTTGCTCTGAACGGAGCCAGTTAAGGCTTAGGCTGGTCAGCTACCTGAAAGGGGGGCACGAAGCCCCCGTGCTTCAGCCGGGGGTGCTGACAGAGCCAACTTTAGTCAAACGATACCACTATTATTGTGGAGTTTCGTTGTACTTAACTACAATAGCTAAGGTTTGACTACGGATGTAATCCGAGATTGGCTTTGATTATAATTGAGGGCATCAGCCTACACAGTAGACTAACCAGGGATGAGTTGAGAACTAGATTGGCACAGGCAGGTTATCATTTTAAAGGGATATAGAGTCAAAATCACTGTATCCTACCAAAATTAACCTAAATTGGATGTTAACTCACAGATGTGAGCTGGGGGTGGTCCCCCCAACTTTGGGCCCAGCATCGAGCTACGCCTACTCCTAACAACACTATTTTAAAGGTTAAATCTGGACTATTGAAACTCAAAATATATTGATATCCCGGTTAAATTTTCTCGTCAAACGCTAGTAAATTGAGGTCCCTCCCTTGACTTCTCATCAGGATCAAATTCAGACTCTTATTGCTGAAATTGACGAGGTACTGAGTCAACCCAGCCCCAGGCTACCTTGGGTGGCTTTTGGGGAAACCGTGACCCGCGCCCGTCAAGTTTTGGAGCGTGTTCGGAATTATCTCGTATCTCTTCAACAAGATATTGATGACTCTTCATTGTCCCTGAGATCTACAGGTTCCGCTGACCCATCATCTCTTTCGGGGTCCCAACAGCAGAATTTTTGGCAAGCCTTGCGCGAAGAAATGGGTTATTTGCGATCGCGACTTTCGGCTTTGCTAAAGTCTGAGGTAGAAGAGTTACGCCATGAGCGACAACTACTATTACAGGATATCAGAGCTTTAGAACTGCGGCGACAGGAAAATCTGATCTCCGCTGACCAATCCCACGACCAGCAGCAAATTATTACAGAGTTTCTGCAAGAATTGATGAATCGTCTTCAGGAAAGTCTCACTGAGAGTGTTAGCGAAACCCTCAGTAACCTTGAAGAACAGGTTCTTAACGCCCTGCTGTTGGGGGATACTGTTCAGACTACCCCCAGTGAGTCCACTACGGCTTTGGGTCGTCGGGGAGGTGAAGGCGCAAACAGTGGCCGCGATGTTCGGGTTTTCTCTGATGCTGGTGGGGACTATGCGGAGGAGTTGGAAACTTCTAAGATGTTACCCCGACTCACTCCAGCCCAACGACTGGAACAAATGCGGACTCTACAGGCTCAGTCTGATCAGATGCTGATGACCCTTGATTCTAGTTTAAGTGTCATTTTTGAAGCCCTACAAAGCAATTTACAAACTTATCAGGAATCTCTGTCCCAAAATATTGAGAAAATGCACGGTTTGGGACAACAGGGAGAGGTGATTCTTTCGGCTTGGATTAATTATCTCACCCAGCAATTGAGTCAGGCTACAACCTCCCAACTTCAATCTTCTATACAACTGCTTGACCTACAACCTAGACAGGCTACTCCCCCGGTTCAACCTAATGCGATCGGTCAGCAGGGGGTGGTAATAACTCCCGAAACTCAACCCTCCCCAGAGATATCTTCTGTTGAGGATCAGGATTATTTATTTCCTTTTGCGGGGGTGGAACTTCCTTTAAACACTAGATTTTCGGAAACTCAAATAGAACCGGAACCACAACCGGAACCGGAAGAGGATATAGTCGCGGAAACTGAAACTCCTGCTGATATCCCCCCAGAATCCGTAGATGATGAGGGTTGGGATGCTGAGGATTTATTTGGGGATGATGAGGCTGATGATAGTGATGATATAGTGGCGGAAACTGCTGCTGATATCCCCCCAGAATCCGTAGATGATGAGGGTTGGGATGCTGAGGATTTATTTGGGGATGATGAGGCTGATGATAGTGATGATATAGTGGCGGAAACTGCTGCTGATATCCCCCCAGAATCCGTAGATGATGAGGGTTGGGATGCTGAGGATTTATTTGGGGATGATGAGGCTGATGATAGTGATGATATAGTGGCGGAAACTGCTGCTGATATCCCCCCAGAATCGGTAGATGATGAGGGTTGGGATGCTGAGGATTTATTTGGGGATGATGAGGCTGATGATAGTGATGATATAGTGGCGGAAACTGCTGCTGATATCCCCCCAGAATCCGTAGATGATGAGGGTTGGGATGCTGAGGATTTATTTGGGGATACCTCAGAGACATCTACGGAGACATCTACAGATTTATCAGAATCAGAACCTGATGAGGAAGATCTGAGGTTAGATACTCAAGATTTGTTTGAGGATACCCCAGAGGAAGAGCTACCAGTGGCGAGAGAAACTCGGAGAAATGTATCTTCTGCGGGGGGTGGAAATGGTAGCCAGTCAGACCCGTTTGATGGCTTCTCTGTGTCGGAAGAATTAGATGTAAACGGAAGTTTACAGCCAGATGATGTTCAGGAACTTCTCTGGGAGGATGAGGATATTTTGAGCGAAAATATCAATCAAAATCAGCCAGTAGAGATGAATCGAGCCACGCCAAATCAAAAGGCTTCTCCATCTGCTAGTCAGGATACTTTTGAAGATTTTAGTAATATCTTTGAAGAACCCAATTTAAAGGAGGATGAACAGTTTATCTATGCTTCTCCTGATGAGAATTTGCTTCCGGGTGTGGATGATGATAGCGATGATGAATCGATGGATTCTCGGTTCTTAGTTGATCAGAGTACCCTGGAACAATTAGAGGCGGAATTGGCTAAGTTAGAGAAACCGGAATCTAATGAGATTGAAGATATCTTAGCTGAAGATATCTTAGCTGAAGATTCCGGGGAGGATTATCAACCGATTTCTATGCCTTCCGAGGAGGAAATGATTACTTTTGACAACTTATTGGGCGAGCTAAATTCGAGTTCTAAAAATTCGATTTCTGCTGCTTCTAATTCGGCGGGTAAACCCGAAAAATCGGCAACTCTATCAGATAATCCTTTGACGGGATGGGGTGATTCTGATGTAACTCTTGATGATATCTTGAGCAGTTTTGAACAGGCGGAAAATCTATCAGAATCATCAGAGTTAGATGATAATGAGGACTTTTTGAGTTTAGAAGTATTGACTCAAGACATGAGTAAAAGTAACCCGAAAAAACGCGATTAATTGAGGTTGAATTGGAGATGACAGGTTGTTGGGAATTGACTTAAAATATTACCCTAAGCCTCAATACCTCTCTCCAGTTGGGAGAGGGACTGCGTGGGGGGTATTACATGATTAATCAAGTAGCATATAGGAGCGATCGCACCTTTTAAATAATCGCCAAGCTACCACTAACTAGAGGGTGAGAAACGGCTATGGGGAAGGAGAATAAAGGAGCGATCGCTTTGGGGTGGGGATTTCTTGGCGGTTGGGGATTGACAATTGACAGGCTTTGATTGGTCGGTTTCAGCAATTGTTAAATTAATCTTAAAATTCCTGGTTTTTGACCGGGAATAATGATGGGAAAATCTTTATATTTATGATGTCAGCGGAGAGTGTATACTGTCTGACAGAGGATTTGGTTCGCGTCTTGTACAGCCGTTCGGCGATTAGCTACCCTCTCCAATAGGGGGTATGCTGTCAGTGGCGGGTTGTGCTGGCAGAATGATAGTAACACTAACTATAAATCGGTGAAATTCCATGTATACACTGCATCAAATTAACCTTAAATATCGGCCGCCACTAGCCAAATTACTAGGAAATAAAGGGATTTATCAACCCTGGGATTTCCGTAATTTGTTCAGGAGTTATGTGTTATGTCTAGTCCTGCTAGTTTTAATTGTATTCGGCTTTCCTGAACCGTCTCATGCTGATATAGTAACCGTTGATGTTGCAGTGGAACAGAGCAAATATAACAATGAGTCTTGGGATGTATTAAATGGAGCCCCGGATTTGGCAATTTGTTTGTCTAATCAAAGATTGGGAACTGTTTGTATTCCTGATGGTTCTACACCCGACAGTATTAAGAACCCTAACTGTTCCAATTCTTATCTATGCAGATTTAGCCTCAGTGCGCCCCCAAATGCGGAATTTAAAGTTTCTGTAGTTGATGTAGATGTGATGTTCAATGATATAATAGGGGCGGGTTGGTGTCGCCAAGGAATGACTTGTGAAATCGGACAAGCTAAAGTAGCTATTAAGTGACGGTTAAACTTGTCTAATTGTTAGCCATAATAGTTAATGACTTCTGTGGTTTTTGATCAGAGTTTAATTTCGGTTCATGGTCAAATCTCAGAAGCGATCGCATAATGATATGGCTGTCCCAATAGGTGCGATCGCTTTGGGGTGGGGATTTCTTGGGGGTTGGGGATTGACAATTGACAGGCTGTGATTGGTCGGTTTCAGCAATTGTTAAATTAATCTTAAAATTCCTGGTTTTTGACCGGGAATAATGATGGGAAAATCTTTATATTTATGATGTCAGCCGAGAGTGTATACTGTCTGAGAGAGGATTGGGTTCGCTCAACTGCTATCTACCAGACTAGACTCCTGGAGTAATTATGCCTAGAAAAAAAGCTCCCAAAAAGCTGAAAGAAGTTCAGGACTACACCCACAATAAACAACATCCCCAACGACCGGATATTGGCACAGAATCGCAATTTCAGAAGCCTAAACCTCCCGTTACCTATCGCTATGATTCTTCCCTCGCACCGGAGTTAAATTGGGATGAAAACCCAGCACGGGAGAAAGCTGAGGCTTTAATTACTAAAATTCTCAATGCTACGAGTTTGGAAGAAGCACAAGCCGCCGCGCTTGAGTTGAAGTCTATGGGGGAACCTTTCCTTAATTGGTCTGGAAAAGCAGAACGCAGCAGTTTGGAAGTGCCAACATTACCTCTATTTGTACATGAAAGACTTTCCACTAGGGCGATTCTTGAAACTCTCAAATCTCATGAAATTGGGGGTGATCAACTTAATCTTTTCGACCTATTTAATGACCCCCAATGGTCGATTACTGACCAAATTCTTAGGGCTTACGAATACCAAGGAAATTGGGTTAATCGCATGATTTTGGGGGATTCTTTAATCACTATGAATTCTCTGGTACAATATGAAGGCATGGCGGGGAAGGTACAGATGATTTATATTGACCCTCCTTATGGTGTGAAGTTTGGCTCGAATTTTCAGCCATTTGTGAAAAAACGGGATGTTAAACACAACGAGGATGAACACTTCACCCGCGAACCGGAGATGGTTAAAGCCTACCGCGATACTTGGGAATTGGGGTTACATAGCTATTTATCTTATTTAAGAGATAGGTTATTATTGGCGCGGGAATTATTAACTGAGAGTGGCAGTGTTTTTGTCCAGATTTCTGATGAGAATGTTCATCATGTTAGGGAAATTATGGATGAAGTTTTTGGGGCGGATAATTTTATTAGTGAAATTGTTTTTGTCAAGACAAGTGGTCTTAGTAGTAATTTTCTAGCAAGTAGGTCTGATTTTTTACTGTGGTACGGCAAAGAAAAATCTTGTAATAAATACAATCAATTGTATAAGAAAAAAAATATTGAATCAGGGAATGCTTCTAATTACTCATGGGTTGAATTTGAGTCAGGAGAACGCAGAGGCATGACAAAAGAGGAAAAAGAAAACTACTCTCTGATACCTGGAAATGTAAAAATATATAAGGCTGACAATATAACTTCTCAGGGAAATCCTATTACTGATTTTGAATATCTAGGAAAAGTATATAGACAAGGATGGAAAACCAATATTGAAGGTATGAAAAAATTAGCACACGCAAATCGTTTGCATGTTGCAGCAAATAGCTTACAGTATGTGCGGTATATTAATGATTTTCCCTGTGTTCCTATTACACAGTTGTGGGAAGATACAGGGACTGGAAGCTTTACCGACCCAAAGGTTTATGTAGTTCAAACTGGTACTAAAGTCATAGAACGCTGTCTATTAATGACCACAGACCCCGGCGATATTGTACTAGATATAACCTGCGGAAGTGGGACGACTGCTTATGTAGCGGAACAGTGGGGGAGAAGGTGGATAACTTGTGATGTGAGTAGAGTTCCGTTAGCCTTAGCAAGACAGAGACTATTAACCGCAACTTTCCCGTGGTATGAACTAAAAGACGGTAATTCCCCCAGTGGTGGGTTTGTGTATAAACGGAAGCAGAACAAGAAAGGGGAAGAAGTGGGGGGAATTGTGCCGCATATTACCCTCAAGAGTATTGCTAATGATGAACCTCCGGCGGAGGAAATTTTAGTAGACCGTCCCGAAGTAGATAACAGTATTGTGCGGGTGTGTAGTCCGTTTACCATTGAGGGAACCATCCCGCCTCCGGTGGATATGGAAAACCAAGAGGAACCGGAAACAGAAGCCGTGGTGATTGAAAATAGTAGGTCTTATGAACAGCGAATGCTGGAAATTCTCAGGAAGTCTCCGATATTGCACCTTCCCCAAAATCGCACCATTAGGCTCTATCAAGTTCGGGAAACGGCGCGATCGCAAAATTTATCCGCAGAAGCCATCACTCAAGCAAGGGATTTAGAAATTGCCGAAACCAGTGAAACTGAGGAAGCGATCGCCTTCCTGTTTGGGCAGCAGAAAATGGAGCGATCGCGGAAAGGACAGTATTTGAAGCCGCGCGGGAAGCGCACTCGAAAAAGTATGCTCATTTATTTGTGATTGGCTTTGCTATTTCAGCGATCGCGCGTCAGTTTGTGGAACACTGCAAAGACACCATGAGTATTCCGGCTACTTATATTCAAGCTACCCCTGATTTATTGATGGGGGACTTACTCAAACACATGAAAAGTTCTCAAATCTTTAGTGTCTGTGGACTCCCTGAAATTAAAGTACACAGGACGGAGGATGGAAAATATCAAGTAGAGTTACTAGGCTTGGATGTTTTCGACCCGACGACAATGGAGGTGGAATCACAACCCGGAAAAAATGTCCCCGCATGGTTTCTCGACACGGACTATAATGGTCTATGTTTCCACGTTAATCAAGCCTTCTTCCCCCGCACCAGTGCTTGGGAGGGTATTAAAAAAGCATTAAAAGGAACCTATGATGATGAAGTTTGGGAACATTTGGCGGGAACCAAAAGCGCACCGTTTGAACCGGGGGAGTATAAAGAAATTGCGGTTAAGGTGATTGATGACCGAGGCAATGAATTGTTAGTTACTGAGAGTTTATCTTAATTGATTAAATGAGGTGTAAAACATTATGGATAGAGACAATAAAATTCAAGAACCTATGTTTAATATAAATAATGTAGAGGAAGTCCATTCATCTAAGCCACATCATCGCTGGAATCAACGTTATAATAATCAACATATAGCTGTGAGTAGATTTGTTAAATATTGTTTTATATACGACCCATTGGTTGATTTAAATACTGGAAAACAATCAACATTTTTTATAAATCCTGACAGGTTGCCGAGTTACTATTTTGACTCTAAAAATTCACAAAAAACACAACAATGGATTTTATGGAATCTTATGGAAATACCCAGTCTTACAAAGTTAAAAGAGCAATACATTGAATCTAACCATTGCGACAGAAATAGTTTTCTAGAAAAAGCATCAAATACAGTCACATATTATACTTGTTTTGCACCATATCGAATTTTAAATCCACAAGAGATAACTGCCAAATATTTACAGGATTATAGTGGCAAAAAAATTAGATGGAAAAACATAAATAATGATAAATTTGAAACTAGCAAGCTATTGTATTACAAGCAATATATTTGTTGCGAACATGAGGGAGAAAAAGGATGGATAATTCTTTCCAGAAAACCAAAATTCGACATAAATGATTTTTATATGACAATAAGTATTGGCGAAAATATTGTAGAAGCTGACTTAAATTATCAAAGTCGAAGAGCGAATTCATTTTTAATGAATATTGATTCAAATCGTCGCATATTTGATTCAGATATTCCTGTCAATATAGAGCAAATGAAAAATGAATGTCAGAAATACGATAAAAACATAAAAATTGATAGTTTTAAGCATAAATATATCAATGTTTTTGATCCCGACAATATTCAATTCGAGTTATCTTGTGAATCTGAACAATATAAATTTACGGCTGCTGTTTATCCTTCTTCTATTAAGTGGACTGTAAAAACATATATAATAGAAGCAGAGTTCGACATACCAATAACAGGGACGGGAGAAACATTAAAAGAAGCCTTTGAAAAGTTAAAAGAAAAGTATGAAAGTCTTTCAAGAGATACAGAATTTATCAAACAGCAAGTTATACATATGAGTGAGCAAATAGAAAAAGAACTAAGACAAGAAGGTTATGAAGAATACAGATGGATGATTGAAGAATTTGGAGACGATATTTTTCCCGATCGCGATTGATTTAGTAACAATATCTGATAATTATGACCTACGAAGTAAACGAACCAATCCTTAATTCGCCGTTTGATGAACCGTCCCACTATTGGTTTATCCGAGATGGCTATGAACCGGAACTGATTAAGGGTCGTCGTCCGGCGATCGCTTATCCACCACTGGAAGGTAATGTAGATTGGGATTTGGGGGAGGTTCTGAAACAATCCCCCGTGGAAGAATTTTATCCGGGGTATGAAATGACGCTGGTTAACCAACTGAGGGAAAGGGTCAAAGAATGGCGATCGCTAGGCTATCCCGGCGTAACCCGGACTACTTTAGACTTGCTGAACTACTGGAAGCGAGAAGGGAGAGAACACCGTCTATTTTTTACACAAATAGAAGCGACGGAAACAATTATTTTCCTAACCGAAGCCAGAGGGGATTTAAAGCAAGGAATTGATGTTCCCATTGACTCACCTACTGATTTAACTGTCAAAGCCTTTATCCGCTACGCCTGCAAAATGGCCACAGGTTCGGGAAAAACCACGGTAATGGGGATGTTGGCGGCGTGGTCAATTCTCAATAAAGTAAGCGATCGCCAAAATCCCAAATTCTCTGATGTGGTATTGGTCATCTGTCCCAACGTCACTATCAAGAGACGGTTAGAAGAATTAAACCCCGCCAATGGGGAAGCCAGCTTGTACAGAATGCGAGACTTAGTTCCCCCTCACCTGATGGATAAACTGAGACGGGGGAAAGTGTTGGTGACTAATTGGCACATTTTTGAAAAGCGATCGCCTCCCACCCCAGGGAATGAGTCAGCCAAAGTGGTGAAAGTGGGAGTTCCGGTTACTACCACAGAAGCCATTAAGATTGGCGCAAAAAATGACACCATGCGAGGGACCCGCTACCTAACCCTGGAAAAGTTGGAAGAACAGCAACACCTGGGACAGATTAAAGTTTTGGAGGAAGACCGCGATCGCCAAGGAAATCTCAAAACTGTGAAAGTTGAACAAACCCGCTACCTAGAAAGTGACGCGGCTTGGATTCGGCGCATACTGACCGCTGAAATTGGGAACAAAAAACGCATCCTAGTTCTGAATGATGAAGCACATCACGCCTACCGCATCGCACAAGCTGAGTCAGAGCAAGATGAGGATGAGGAACTAACCGACTACAGCCAAAAGGAAGCCACTATCTGGGTGGAAGGACTCGATCGCATCCACAAATACCGGACGGTGAATCTGTGCGTAGATTTATCGGCTACCCCGTACTATTTACAAGCCGCTGGAAAAGACAGCAATAAACCGTTTCCTTGGGTAGTCAGTGACTTTAGCTTGATGGATGCCATTGAATCGGGGTTAGTGAAAATCCCCCAGCTTCCCGCGCGAGATACCACCGGAGCTCAAATGGCAGAACTAGCCTATTTTAACATTTGGAAATGGATTACCAACCAAATGACCCCAACAGAACGGGGTAAAAAAGGCAGCGCACCGAAACCGGAAGCTGTACTCAAATATGTTCAACACCCTATTATCATCTTAGGTGGGAATTGGGAAAACACCCGTAAACTGTGGGCAGAAAACCCCGATGACCCCAGACCGCCAGTTTTTATCATCGTCTGCAAAAATACCAAAATTGCCAAGGTCCTCTATGAATGGATTGCTGAGGATATTAAACCAAATGGCATCTCCTCATTAGGTTTGGCATCCCTTCGCAATAGTGAAACCGAAACCAATACCATTCGCGTAGACTCGAAAGTGGTGGAAGAGTTGGAGTCCGGGAACAGCAGATCCGATGACTCGAAATGGATGCGCTTTACCCTGGATACAGTGGGTCAGGTTAACTGGCCCTGTGATGACCAAGGAAGACCTATCTACCCGGAAGATTTCTATGACCTGGCTATGAAATTAGGGCGATCGCTTCATCCACCAGGTCGGGATATCCGCTGTATCATTTCCGTGGGAATGCTGACCGAAGGCTGGGATTCTCGGACTGTGACCCACATCATCGGTATCCGACCCTTTCAGTCTCAGTTACTCTGTGAGCAAGTGGTGGGGAGAGGTTTGCGGCGACGTAGCTATGAACTCACCGAGGATGGTAAATTTGCCGAGGAAACCGCTAATATCTTCGGGGTTCCTTTTGAGGTTGTCCCGTTTAAGGCTAATCCCCAAGGGGGAAGACTCAAGAAACCTGAAAAACGCCATCATATTTACTCGGTCGCGGGAAAGGCACAATACCGCATCGAATTTCCCAGAGTGGAAGGCTTCTGTCAGGGTATCCAAAATCGCGTGACTGTTGATTGGGATGCGATCGCACCATTGACAATTGACCCGTTCAATATTGCACCAGAGGTGCAGATTAAAGCCACTCTCCCCAATAATCAAGGTCGCCCCAGTCTTTGTGGCCCAGGTCAGTTAAAAAGTTTGGATCTCAATCCTTACCGCCAAGGGAAAAGGCTGCAAGAGTTAGTATTTAAGTTAGCCGCAGATTTGACTAAAACCTATTGTCAAAATCCCAATTGTGAAGCGCCGCCTCATGTTCTATTCCCTCAACTGCGAGGTATTTGCGATCGCTACCTCACCGAAAAAATCAAGGTGGTCAAGCCGTGTCAGTTGGTTGATGTTTGGTTAGCCCCCTATTATGGTTGGGTGATCGAAAATCTCAACGGTGCGATTTACCCTGACACTGACGCAGGAGAAGCCCCAGAAATTCCCAAATATGAAGCTAATCGCGGTAATGGCTCAACCGATGATATCAATTTCTGGACCAGTAAGAAAGTCTACAGTGTCCAGCATTGCCATATCAACTGTGTGGTAGCAGATACGGATCAATGGGAACAAGCCAGCGCCTACATCATCGACACTCACCCAATTACTGAGGCTTTCGTGAAAAATGAACGGCTAGGGTTTACTATTCCCTATTATTATGATGGCAGCGATCGCGACTACCACCCGGATTTTATCATCCGTCTGAAAACTACCGCCACCCACTACGTTATCCTGGAAACCAAGGGTTATATCTACGAGGGAACCGAGGCGAAAAAGGCGGCGGCTTTGCGCTGGGTGAAAGCTGTTAACAGCGATGGTCGATTCGGACATTGGGATTATCGAATGTGCAAGCTGAACCAAGTTCGGGAGTTTTTAGATCAGTTGATGGCGGAAATTAATTCCCAGTGATATAATTCTGCCTTAATTGTAGTTAAATTATGAGTTGGATATGATACCATTAAAGAGGCGATCGCACTATGTTAAATAATCGCCAAGCTACCACTAAATAGACCGTCAGAAACGGCTATGGGGGACCCAGTGGAAAGTCAGCACCCCCGGCTGAAGCACAGGGGCTTCGTGCCCCCCTTTCAGGTAGCTGACCAGCCTAAGCCTTAACTGGCTACGTTCAGAGCAAGAGTTAAAGTTCCTACCCTGGAATGCGTGCTAGTTCCAGGCTCATGAACCGAATCGTTAAACATCTCTAAGGGGTTAAGGACGTGCGATTTGGATAGTACCGACTCTGAACATTGGCGTTCGCGCAGCGTGCGCGTTAGCGCAAGCGCAAACATTACCCCGCAAGGGAGTCGGAGCCAACCATAGCTCCATGGAGGGGCAACCATACCCCTCCACCCCGCAAGGGGGTGCTGGCGGCGGTCAGCCGCTTGAGTCGGTTTTCCTCTCCGCGATAAATCACGGAGCTTCCAACCCTCCCAGGAGTTTTACGTGATTTCTGCAACAGCCACGGGTGTGGGTCCAGGGTGTGGGTCGGGGGGTTGGTTCAAAAAAATTAACACAGTTCACAATTAATTTCCGCCCTGTGAGATAGTAAATTCTGAAGGCATTAGGGGTTAGATATCTGTTGTGTCGTTGAAGTATGCTCTGGTCCATGAATGGTTAACACCGAAAGCCACAGGGGGGTCAGAGTTAGTGGTGCGAGAAATTCTCAAGCATATTGATGCCCAAGTTTATGCGCTGATTGATTTTGAATCAAGTAATCCTGAGAGTTATCTATATGGGCGAAAGATTGGGACCACATTTTTACAGGACTTTCCCTGGGCGAGAAATGGTGTACAGAAATATTTACCGCTATTACCGTTAGCGATCGAACAGTTAGACCTGCGGGAGTATGACGTAATATTATCTTCATCCCATGCTGTAGCCAAGGGAGTGATTACAACGCCTCAACAAAGGCATATTTGCTATTGTCACACTCCTATGCGCTATGCTTGGGATCTCACCTTTGACTATCTCAGAGGTAGCTCTGTCGGCTCAGGAGTCCCCGGTATGTTAACCCGTGTGTTGCTGCACCAACTACGGCAATGGGATGTGATTTCAGCCAACCGGGTTGATTATTTTATTGCTAACTCTCAACATACAGCCCGGAGGATATGGCGATGTTACCGTCGTGAGGCGAAGGTAATTTATCCCCCGGTGGCGATGGACAATATGAAATTTCAGGCCCAAAAAGAAGATTTTTATCTGACCGTTTGCCGTCTGGTGAGTTATAAGAAAATTTCCCTAATTGTCAAAGCCTTTAACGAATTGGGTTATCCGCTGGTAGTAATTGGTACAGGTCCTGAATGCGATCGCATCAAGAAAATTGCCAAAGACAATATCCAGCTTTTAGGTTGGCAAAGTGATCAGGTAGTAGGGGAATATATGTCCAAAGCCAAAGCATTTGTCTATGCCGCCTGCGAAGACTTTGGAATGGCGATCGTAGAAGCCATGGCTTGTGGAACACCTGCGATCGCATTAGGAGTAGGAGGCGCGACAGAAACCGTGCGAGATATTCGCAAATATCCCGACTCCGGGACCGGGTTATTATTTACGCCGCAAACAGAAACAGGTTTAATGGAGACAGTCCAAGTCTTTGAAAGTCTCAATGGGCAATTTCATCCGGAAATTATCCGAACTCATGCGAGTCAATTTGATCAAAGTCGGTTTCGGGAGGACTATCTTAATTTCGTAGATAAGTGTTTGAACACAATGGACTCCCAAAATTTCAGCTAAAATGCCAAAGTATTTAAGAGAGCCAGAAAAGCTGAAAACCCCTAATTTAGGTGGATTGTCCAGACTGGTTCCCCGGTGACGACCTGTCATCTGGGATCTTAGTATATGAGTACAAGATACTCAATCATCCTTATTGAGTGTCTCAAGGCTTTATGATCATGACTGTGTGTGGTGTGAATTGAAGGAGTAAGATGACTGCCAATAGCCAACTTATCTTCGGTAGGGGACTTCGACGTGCATTTACAAGGCGTGGCTTTGTACCCTTAGTGCGTCCGCGTCAGCAACGAACCCTGTCTCTGGTACAGAGTCTGAACGGAGACTTTTTTAAGCGTTCATTTGACATTGTGTTTTCCCTATCGGTTCTGATTTTGTTTTCTCCGGTTTATTTGATACTGAGCTTGTTAATTGCCCTGAGTTCCCCTGGTAGCGTGTTTTACGTCCAGGAAAGAGTCGGCAAAAATCGCCAACGGTTTGGTTGTATCAAATTCAGGACCATGGTTAGTAATGCAGATGAGATGCTGATGGAGATCATGGAAACCTCTCCTAACCTCCGCCAAGAGTTTCAGGATACGTTTAAACTTAAACATGATCCTCGAATTACCTGGATCGGTAGATTCTTGCGTGTGACTAGCCTTGATGAGTTTCCCCAATTCTGGAATGTTCTCAAAGGTGATATGAGTGTAGTAGGCCCTAGACCCCTGGTAGCCGAGGAATTACATAAATATGGTCGTCACATGGATAAGGTTCTGACCATCAGACCGGGAATCACTGGACTCTGGCAAGTCTCAGGACGCAATGATATTCCCTATCCTCGTCGAGTTCAGATTGATTTGCACTATGTTAATTTCAAGAATTTCTGGATTGACCTATGGATCATTATCAAAACTATTGGTGTGGTAATTTTCCCCAAGGATAATGGTGCTTATTAACCTGGAGGGGTGAGTCATCAGAAATTATGTGTCCTACCCGGTTTCTGAGTTAAGATATTTATGGTTCTTGTCTAAGTAACCGGGTTTTTTATAACGGGTGCCAGTGTCAAACTTGCCCCACTAGGGAATAATCATGAGGGTGCATAATAGAGTATAGACAACCGCCATGGGCGGGCAAATTCGTATGGAAAGGAAAATAGTCAGATGTCAAACAGTAAACCAGCGTTAATCACAGGTATCACAGGTCAAGATGGTTCATATCTGAGTGAGTTACTATTAGAAAAAGGCTACGAAGTTCACGGAATTATTCGTCGTAGTTCTAGTTTTAATACAGACCGCATTGAACATATTTACAAAGACCCCCATAATCCTAATGCTCGGTTATTCTTACACTATGGGGATTTAACAGATGGTACGACTCTGCGTCGTATCCTAGAAGAGGTTAAGCCGGTAGAAATTTATAATTTGGGGGCTCAATCCCATGTTAGGGTCAGTTTTGACTGTCCAGAATATACTGTTGATACTGTCGGTTTAGGGGTATTAAGACTATTAGAAGCTATTCGAGATTATCAGCAGCGCACAGGGATTCAGGTGCGGTTTTATCAAGCAGGTTCTTCGGAAATGTTTGGGAAAGTTCAGGAAATCCCCCAGAAAGAAACTACACCTTTTTACCCTCGTAGTCCCTATGCTTGTGCGAAGGTTTACGGACACTGGCAAACGGTTAATTATCGGGAATCCTACGGTTTATTTGCCTGTAATGGTATCCTGTTTAATCATGAAAGTCCCCGCCGTGGTCCGACTTTTGTTACCCGCAAAATTACCCGCGCTGTAGCCAGGATTGTGAAGGGAATGCAGAAGGAACTTTATCTGGGTAATCTGGATGCCAAACGGGATTGGGGCTATGCTAAGGATTATGTCCGGGGAATGTGGATGATGTTGCAACATGATCAACCGGATGATTATGTGTTGGCAACTAATGAAACTCATTCAATTCGAGAGTTTTTGGATGTGGCTTTTAATTATGTCAATTTGGATTGGCATGATTATGTCAAATTTGATGAACGCTATTTACGCCCGGCTGAGGTAGAATTGCTGATTGGGGATTCGACTAAAGCCCAAAATGTCTTGGGTTGGAAGCCGTTAGTGTCTTTTGAGGAATTGGTAAAGCTGATGGTTGATAGTGACCTAACACTATTGGAAGAACCTCATGAAGAGGGAGACCATTTTGATTAATTTTTAGACGAAATAACGGGTAAATAACATGAATACTCTGGATTTACAAGACCAACGGATTTTAGTCACGGGAGGGGCTGGTTTTCTGGGAAAACAGGTGATTGACCAGCTTCTGAAGGCGGGGGCTAAATCTGAAAATATTTCGGTGCCCCGATCGCATAATTGTGACCTGCGAAACTTAGAAGCCTGTCAACAAGCCGCTAAAGGTCAGGATATCATTATCCATTTGGCGGCCCATGTGGGGGGTATCGGCTTAAATCAGGTAAAACCCGCTGAGTTGTTCTACGATAACCTGATGATGGGGGCTCAGTTGATTCACTCAGCCTATCAAGTAGGGGTCAAGAAATTTGTCTGTGTGGGGACTATCTGCGCTTATCCTAAATTTACCCCGGTTCCCTTCCAGGAAGATGACTTATGGAATGGCTACCCAGAGGAAACTAATGCCCCCTATGGTATAGCCAAAAAAGCCCTATTGGTGCAATTGCAAGCCTACCGACAGCAGTATGGGTTTAATGGGATTTACTTATTGCCGGTGAATCTCTACGGCCCAGAGGATAATTTTAACCCGAAAAGTTCCCATGTGATTCCGGCTTTGGTGCGTAAGGTCTATGAAGCACAACAACGGGGGGATAAACAGCTTCCGGTGTGGGGTGATGGTAGTCCTAGTCGGGAATTTCTCTACTCGACTGACGCGGCGCGGGGAATTGTCATGGCTACCCAACATTATGACGAACCAGACCCGGTGAATTTGGGGACTAATTATGAAATTACTATTCGGGACCTGGTAGAGTTGATTTGTGAGTTGATGGAGTTTCAGGGAGAAATTGTCTGGGAAACTGATAAGCCTAATGGTCAACCGCGCCGCTGTTTAGACACAAATCGCGCTAAGGAAAAGTTTGGGTTTGTGGCTGAGGTGGAGTTTCGCCAGGGTCTGAAAAATACTATTGACTGGTATCGACAAAATCCTGATCTGTGAGTAAGTCTCAACTACGCCGCCGTTTGTTAAGCGATCGCCAATCTCTAGCCACGACTGTTTGGCGACAAAATAGCGATCGCATTACTGACCATCTACGCCGTTGGTGGCGATTTCAGCAAGCCAAGACTATCTTGGCTTATTTTAGTTTTCGCCAAGAACCCGATTTGAGTCCTCTCTGGTACGTCTCCCCAGAAAAGGTCTGGGGGTTTCCTCGCTGTGTGGATGGGTCTTTGATTTGGCATCACTGGCGGCCGGAAAATGCCCGCCAAAGGGGGTCTTTTGGTTTAATGGAACCAGACCCCAGCTTACCGGTTTTGCAGCCGTCTCAGGTCGATTTAATCCTGGTTCCGTCCGTTTCCTGTGATGGCTGTGGCTATCGGTTAGGATATGGGGGAGGATTTTATGACCGGATGTTGAGTCGGTCTGAGTGGTCTAAAATTCCTACCGTGGGAATTGTGTTTGCGGCCGCCAGGGTGGATACTCTCCCTAGGGATAGTTGGGACCAGCCTTTGGCCGCGGTTTGTACTGAGGAGGGTATATGGGAGTTGTCAAAATAACTTCTGGTGGCCGCGTAAATTATCGGGCGATCGCTACTTATATGGTACTCATTGCTATAGCGATCGCTATGCTATTTCCCCTATTTTGGTTGGTGGGAACTGCCTTTAAATCCCCTACCGAAAACATCTTTCAGGTTCCCCCCCAGTTTATTCCTCGGGAACCTACTTTCGGGAATTTTGTCAGAGTTTGGCAAACTAATCCCTTTGGTCGCTATTTATTTAATAGTACCCTCGTCGCCGTTTTAACCGTCGGATTAAATCTGCTATTTTGTTCCTTGGCTGCCTATCCTTTGGCGCGATTAAACTTTTGGGGTCGCGATTTTCTCCTAAGTGCGATCGTTTCCACCATCATGATACCCTTTCAGATTGTCATGATTCCCCTGTATATTCTAGCCGTACAGTTAGGATTAAGAAATACTTATTTAGGCATTATTTTTCCATCCTTAGCCTCAGCTTTTGGTATATTTCTATTGCGACAGGCATTTATGGGAGTTCCCAAAGAGTTAGAAGAAGCAGCCAGAATTGATGGCTGTTCAGAATTAGGCATTTGGTGGCATATTATGCTCCCCTCAGTCCGTCCCGCCTTAATGACTTTAGCCATTTTTGTCTTTATCGGGTCTTGGAGTGATTTTCTGTGGCCCTTAATTGTAGTCGATCGCCCAGAATATTATACCATGCCTTTAGGGGTAGCAAATCTAGCCGGAACTTTCTCTCTCGATTGGCGGATAGTCGCCGCCGGTTCCGTCATTTCTATTGCCCCTGTGTTACTACTATTTTTAATAGTACAACGGTATATTGTCCCTACAGATACAGCTACGGGGGTCAAAGGTTGAGGATGAGGATTATTAATCTCAGTCCTAATAATCAACATCATATCCACCAGGCGGCTACTTTATTAGTGGCAGAATTTCGGGAAAATTGGCCGAATGCTTGGCCTACTTATGAACGTGGTTTAGCCGAGGTTATAGAGTCTTTTGGCGACGGTAGAGTTAATCTGGTCGCCGTCGATGACCATGACAATATTCTAGGCTGGATTGGTGGAATTAGTCAATATCAAGGTCATGTTTGGGAATTACATCCTTTGGTAGTCAGAAGGGATTATCAAGGGTTGGGAATAGGGCGAAAATTGGTCGCTCATTTAGAGGATTATGTGCGGTTACAAGGAGGGTTAACTTTATGGTTGGGCACCGATGACGAAAATCATTTAACCTCCCTATCTGGTGTCGAATTATACCCCCACTGTTGGGAACATATTGCTAATATAAAAAATCATGGTCGCCATCCCTATGAGTTTTATCATAAATGCGGTTTTGTGATTATGGGAGTAGTCCCCGATGCTAATGGTATCGGGAAACCTGATATTTTGATGGCTAAATCTTTGAGACTGGACAACCATTCTGAATCCAAATAATTAATTATGAATCATCCCACAACTAAGCATCCAAAAATTACCTCCTGTTATTGGGAAATTTCTCAACTACCTGGGTTAGATGCAGATAATATTAAACTCCTGAATAAATGTGGTATTCAAAACACCCAGCAACTTCTCGCGCTCGGGAGTAATAATGCTCATAAAATCGCCTTATCCAACCAACTAGGTATCAACATCAGAAATATCAGTAAATGGGTAGCAATGTCCGACTTAGCCAGGGTTCCCAGTATTGGTTATCAATATTGTGGTGTCTTATTACATAGTGGCGTAAGTTCAGTTAACCAACTTTCTCAGATGTCTATTCAACAACTACATAAACAGATTTTACGGCTATATGTAGGAACCATTAAATCTCGCCAACTCTGTCCATCTATTGATGTCATCCAAACCTGGATTAAACAATCTAAAAGATTGGGTAAAAATTAACATTAAAGTACAATCAAAAGATGTATAATCGGGGTAGCGGAGATAATCACTTATTTCTCAATATTCGGGTTTATCAAAGCCGCCCAAATCTCAAATATATGACCAGATTAAATCATGAATTTTTCCGAAGATTTGCGACAAAATGCACCAGCCACGGAAAGAAACCGTCAACCGATTTTAGAGGTATTAAAAAGGGTGTTACCACCCACGGGAACCGTCTTAGAAGTAGCCAGCGGCACAGGACAACACGCGGTTTTTTTTGCTCCCCGTCTCTCACCTAGGCGGTGGCTACCTTCCGACCCGCAACCTTTGTTACAACAGAGTATTAAAGCATGGCAAACTCATTACCCTTCAGATAATCTCTACCCTCCCCTAGGGTTAGACGTAGAAGCTAACCCCTGGTCAGTCGAAGGGAATAATTTACCTTTGGAATTATCGGAATTTCCCATCACTGCTATTGTAGCAATTAACCTGATTCATATCTCGCCTTGGTCGGCTTGTGAAGGGTTAATGGCGGGAAGCGATCGCATTTTGAAAACAGGGGGAATTTTATATCTCTATGGACCCTATCAAATCGGTGGAAAACACACCGCACCTAGTAACGCTTCCTTTGATGAATATTTGCGAACTTCTAACCCCAAGTGGGGTGTCAGAAACCTTGATGATGTGGTAGAATTAGCCAAGGGTTATAACCTAGAATTGGTGGAAACCGTCCCCATGCCTGCCAATAATTTTTCCGTAGTTTTCAGGCGTTGTTAATCCTGAGTTACTGAGGTCAAGTCGTCTAATTTTACGGTAAACTGCCTACCCCAACTTGCCATTAAACCATAGCAAATAGTCGGAGTATAAACCGCCACCAACTGACTAGGAAATTATCAGATTGACGGGAGGATGTGGGCTGCTTATAACCAGTGTAGTAGGGTGGTAGTTGGTCAGTCATGAGGGTGACACCATTACGGGTTTCTGCCACTCCAATAGGTATTGAACCGCCACTAAAAGTGAGAAACCCAACATTAGCATAACTCAGGGATGAATCAATGTTAATAAATCCGGGAATATCTGCAAATCTGCCATTTAAAATAAAGCCGCCTAATACTTCTGTTTTCCCGCCATTAATGGTTTTAACCAAAGTCCCCTCATCTTCGGTTTTATATCCAAGAATCCACAGAGACCCGCCATCATTGGTAATCCTAGGACTATGTGTAATTTCCGGGTTAATTTGACGCATCCACACATTTTGATTAGTAAACACCCAGGGACCGCCGCCAACGTCTTCAATATAGACATCTCCGCCGTTTCCTTGGGTACTACTATAGCTATTGACAAGAGAACTAGAAATAATCAAAGTGCGATCGCTTTCATGTACAATAGAAATAGAAGCTGCCTCTACTCTTTCGATAATCACCGTCGGGGATGTTCCTTGTCCAATTCTAATGACACCATCACCAACAATTCTAGCTTCCGTAGCAATTAACCGCTGTACATTACCCCTTAATTCCAAAGTGCCATTAACATCCCAAACCCCATTAGGAAGATAAACAGTTTTCCCTCCCGAATCAATAGCAGCTTGTATCGCTTGTGTGTCATCAATACCATCATTAGGATTCCCCCCATAAGCCAGGGGACTTACCCACTCTGATAAATCATGCCAAGGCAATTCTGGGGTTTCTTTAATCGGCAGATTTAGCATAGTTTGGGGACTGTCAAAAAGACTCTGAAACTCTCCCCTAGCTATCCACTCCCTCACATAACCATCAGGTTGGGAAGCATTCCCACGACCGCTATCATTCTGCAAAATTGCCTGTTTATATCCCGAAGTTCTCAATTGGCGAACATACATTGCTTTTTGGTTATGAATCGCTGGCAATTCCGAAGCAGAACCGAATCCAGTTAACTCAGAATCAATCAGCGTAAAAACACTACCACCATCAGGCATATTCCAAATTGCTGTCACTTGATTGGTACTCTGTAAGCCTCGGACAAAAACATTTTGATTAAAGTTTTTCCAGCCGTATTGGTTTTGGTTTTCTAGGGTAATATGTTCCAGGGTTTGACTGGCTGTAGGGTTCCAGGTTTGGATGCCGATATCAAATCCAACTACATGAATATCTTTAGCTAGTAGGGGCCCATTTTCATCGATGGAAAGGTTTAAGCCGATTCTCCCTTGACCATCTCTTGAGATGATTTTAACGTTGCGAATTGAACCCTGATTATTGGCAATAAAATCTATCCCATTAACGTTAGGATTACCGCGACCAATATCAACGGTCAGGTCTCGAATACTGTTCCGAAATCTTTGCGCTGGTGGGGAACCTGTCCAAATTACTGATGTATCTAAACCGGAGTTATCATCAAGTTTAATAATGGTTCCGTCACGGCTTTGACCTTGTAGAATGTTCCGTTTTTCGGTTCCCGCATATCTAATTTGACCGCTAACGTTATACACTCCATCAGGAAAGTAGAAAATATGATTTCCGGTTGGGTGGTCGTTTAATGCCTGTTGAATTGCCTCCGTGTCGTCCTTTCCATCGTTAGGAATAGCGCCATAGGTGGTCACGTCCACTACACCCGCATCTGCTGGAAAAACTATGGTCGCATAGACTAGAGGAATTAACATGATTTTGGTTTGGGGGAAAAGGGAAATCTTGGTATCAATTATAGATGGGTTGGGGGGTTGACAGGCGGCGGAAAATCATGGTAAGATATTGACATACTCCTATAGCATAATGGTAATCTGTTAACAAATTTTGAAATTGCCAATATCCCCATTATCTAATATAGTAGCACGGGGGTAAGGAAAAAGCAACCCCACCCAACCCCAGTGAGGCGGGGCCGTTACAAAACTTAACATAATTCTAGCGAGAGGATGTCAACTACTTACCTTTGCGTCCGGTGGTAGTGTCGATCGCCTCTAGTTCAGAGAGTTTAAAAGTGACTAATTTATCCCAATTTCCGCCTTCAAATAAAACGGCAGCTTTGCCGTCAGCGACTCTTTGGACTTGTCCTTGAAACTCATAGTAGGTATCATCAGCATTAATAACGCGAACGGCGGAACCTGGTAGAATCATGTGTTTATTATCCTCAAAAAAAATGGTGTAATTTCTCAGAGACTGAGTGAGGTTTGACCAAGCCAGGCAGCCAGAGGAATTGATGAAGGTCAATTATCCCTGGTGCCGGGAAGGGAAGAGAGTTAAGCCAGAGCCATAACCGAGACCCTAGCGGCGATTTTTTGTGCGATCGCAGTCAACTCCTGAGCGGAGGCGGAGTCGGGGTGAGAGACCACAATAGGAACCCCAGAATCCCCACCTTGTCGGACAGGCATTTCCAGGGGAATAGCGCCCAATAGTGGTACTCCCAAATCATCAGCAGTTTTCTGACCGCCGCCCGTGCCAAAGATATCATATTTGCGATCGGGGAGATCTGGGGGGACGAAATAGCTCATATTTTCGACAATGCCCAAAATAGACACACCCAACTGTTCAAACATTTTTAAGCCTTTGCGGGAGTCCAACAGAGAGACTTCTTGGGGAGTAGTAACAATGACCGCCCCAGACATAGGAACAGCTTGTGCGAGGGTTAACTGAGCGTCTCCGGTTCCGGGTGGCATATCGACAATGAGATAATCCAACTCACCCCAATACACCTGATAGAGAAACTGTCGGATAATGCCATTTAACATAGGACCGCGCCAAATGACAGGTTGATCGCGGTCAATCAGAAAAGCCATGGACACCAACTTAACGCCATAGTTAAAAGCGGGTTCCAAGCGATCGCCTTCGGGAGTTTGCTGAACCATGACCTGAGTATCAGCGAGACCCAACATAGTGGGGTCATTAGGGCCATAGATATCAGCATCAATCAAACCGACCTTAGCGCCGGTGGAGGCGAGGGCGACGGCCACATTAACCGCAACGGTACTTTTACCAACCCCCCCCTTACCGCTAGAAATAGCGAAGATATTTTTGACCCCGCTAATTCCCTGACGGTCTGGGAGAGATTTTTGTTGTGGAGTTTCCGCCGTGACATCTACTTCGACGGTTTCGACTCCGGGAAGCTGTTTAACAGCCTTTTGACAATCTTCGACGATAAACTCGCGCAGGGGACAAGCGGGGGTGGTCAAAACCAGGGTAAAACGGACATCTCCGCCAGTGATTTTCACATTACGGATCATATTCAATTCCACCAAACTTTTTTGTAGTTCGGGGTCTTGAACGGGTCTTAAAACTTCCAGTACGGAACTGGCATCTAACTTATCTGGCATGATATATGGCTGTTACTATCTGGTAATACTGCTAATAGCTTAACTGGGAAAGGGTGTTGTTACTGCTGGTAGTGGCAAATAGTAGTCCCACCGGGCAGATTTCCATAGTTAACTGTTAAGTTATATGGACTTATGGGTTAAACAACTTGACTGAGGAATCCATAAGCGGGGAAGATGAAATAATTTCGCTTTCTGTGAGTTGGTGGCTCATCAAGTGCGAAAATATTAACATACAAGAGGTTAATTAGATTATGACAGTTTCGACGGCTTCTGATACGGCTATAGTTCAATCACCCCCTCCGGCGGACTCGCGGGAGCGTGTGAGTAAGTGGATGAAACAAATTCAGGATGAAATCTGCGCCGGATTAGAAGCCCTAGATGGGGCGAAAACCTTTGTAGAGGATGCTTGGGAGCGCCCGGAAGGGGGTGGCGGTCGGACTAGGGTGATCCGAGAAGGTAATGTGTTTGAACAAGGGGGAGTTAACTTTTCGGAGGTTTGGGGCCAGAATTTGCCACCGTCGATTTTAAGCCAGCGTCCAGAGGCGGCGGGTAATGGATTTTATGCGACGGGAACTTCGATGGTGTTACATCCCCGTAACCCCTATGTGCCAACTGTTCACCTGAATTATCGCTATTTCGAGGCGGGCCCGGTGTGGTGGTTTGGTGGGGGTGCTGATTTAACTCCCTACTACCCGTTTGCGGAAGATGCAGCTCACTTCCATAAGACGTTAAAGGAGGCTTGCGATCGCCATCATAGCGAATATTACCCGGTGTTTAAACGCTGGTGTGATGAATATTTTCATCTGACACACCGCAATGAAGCCAGGGGAATTGGTGGCATTTTCTTTGATTACCAAGGCGGTGAGGGTTTACTGTATCGTGGGCAGGAGACTGAAAGCGAGGCGGCGATTTATAGCGATCGCATGGGCGCACCGGAATCACGGGACTGGGAGGCATTGTTTAGCTTTATCCAAGATTGTGGTAAATCTTTCTTACCCTCATACGGTCCGATTGTAGAGCGTCGTAATTCTATGGAATATGGCGATCGTGAACGGAACTTCCAGCTTTATCGTCGAGGAAGATATGTAGAATTTAATTTGGTCTACGACCGAGGCACAATTTTCGGGTTGCAAACCAAAGGTCGCACTGAGTCGATTCTCATGTCTTTACCTCCTTTGGTAAGATGGGAATATGGTTATCAACCTGAAGCGGGTACGCCGGAAGCTGAACTCTATGAGACGTTCTTGAAACCTCAAGATTGGTCTAACTGGACGGCTCCTGAGTCACAGGCCTAAGTTCAACCGTAAGTCTCATGGGACTTGCTAGGGGGGACTGACTGCCAGATGCAGGGAAAAGGACAGAAATTGATCTTGATTCAGTCCCCGGACAACAGCTAATCTGATAACTGCAATGGTATTCTTGGTCAAGGGTCAATGTTTTTGCTAGACCCAAGTTTGGCCGATATTGGCCTGATGCTGACTAGAACGCGCTTGGTCAACAAAGAGCTGTGGTTGGGAAAGTTTGCACCTCTGTTGGGGTTATACTTTCTGAGGGATGGGGTCTTTGATAGCTCCAAGAACTTTCATTTTCTTTCGGCTTGAGGCTACCTAGAAAGGCCATTATGGTGACTGGGTGAATACTCAGCAGCCAGTAGGTTACTGTATAAATCACCAAGCAAAATCCCCGTCGCCGTTTTGGCGGGGACTGTCACAGTCAAAGAAGCAACCATCGCAAAATCAAGAATTTCAGAGGGGACGGTCAGTGATTCATATCGATCAAAAGGAACATACGACCCAGGATGGCACTAAGGTCATAGTATTAGCACCAACAGGACGCTTAGATATCACCACCGCCTGGCAGTTTCGTCTCAAACTGCAAGAATGTATATCTAAGCTCAGTCGTCATGTGGTCGTGAATTTGGGTCAGGTGAACTTTATCGACAGTTCCGGGTTGACCTCCCTAGTGGCTGGTATGCGAGATGCTGATAAAGTTAAGGGTAGTTTCCGCATCTGTAATGTTCACCCAGAAGCCAAACTGGTATTTGAAGTGACGATGATGGATTCTGTGTTTGAGATTTTTGAGACGGAAAAGGAAGCCTTAGAGGGCGGTGTCAGAGCTAGTTAAGGCGGTGAAAGTTGAAGTTAAACAAGAATGGCCGGGGGTTCATCTACGAAGTCCCGGTTGTTGGTGCTAATCATCGCTGATTGCTCTAACTACTATTCACAGTCTTGGCAAATTTACCGTCTCAGGGGACAATTAGTTTAAGTCCCTCCCGGTCACATAGACGCGGGGCTTTTAGAAATTTTAACCGTGAACAATATCCGCACTGTTTCAGATACCAAGCGAGCTTTTTACAACATCCATACTCGGCCGATTAACTCTATCTATCGTCGCGTGGTTGATGAGTTAATGGTGGAAATGCACCTGTTGTCGGTCAATGTCGATTTTAAATATGACCCCATTTATGCCCTGGGTGTGGTCACGGCTTTCGATCGCTTTATGCAAGGATACATCCCCGAAGCCGATAAATTGTCGATTTGGGCGGCTTTGATTATGGCCCAAGAAAGCGACCCTAATCAATATCGGGCTGATGCTACGGCTTTAGAGGCACAGGCGGCGACCCTTTCTGTGAAAGATTTGACGGAAAGGGCTAAGATAGCTCAGGAAAGTTCCGGGGATGACCCTTTGCAGTCCTGTTTTCATGCGATCGCCAATAACCCTAAATTCAAATACTCTCGGCTATTTGCCATTGGTTTATATACTCTCCTAGAAAAAAGCGATGTCACAGCGGCTCAGGACTCGGAAGGGTTAAAAACCATCCTAAGTGACTTTAGTGAGGTTTTAAGGCTACCTAAAGACAAGCTGGAGAAGGATTTAGACCTGTACCGCACCAACCTAGAAAAAGTGGCTCAGGCGCGGTTAATGGTAGATGAGATGACCCAAGCCGAACGCAAGAAGCGGGAACAAAAGGCCGCCCAAAGCCAAACTGCCACCTCTGGTAGCAAGAACCCTAGCAAAGATGATCAGGTGTCTGATTCCTAAGCCAGTGGTTATCGGTGGCGATCGCAATAGGTGCATTAATTAGCACCAACTGAGCGATCGCCTTAAATTAGTTTGGGGTATTAGTTTCGTGATCCGGTTCGTAGTCTTCCGCGTAGGCTTTCAGTAAACCGCTCATTTGTCCCAATAGAGAACTATCGGATATCTGGCCTAACACTTTTTGATTTTGGGCGGCGCGGTCTAAGTTTCGTGCAATAGCCTCTTTCACTTGGCTAGAAATGAGGGCTTGTAGTTCCTCCTTAGCGCGAGACCTCTGATATTGCGCCCCCTCTTCTGTGGTAGCATACAGTGGCGGTAAGCGGTTGAGAGCATAGGCGGCAATATCCCCCACATCCAAAGACTGCTCGCTTACTTCATCAATTTGGGCCACTTGAGCGATCGCCTCACTGAGAACTAACTCTTCCATCACATTAATAAACTGCTTGCGGGGTAAAACAACCACTTCCCCCGTCAACAAAGCACCCATGAGGCGATCGAGAGCCATATACTCCTCGATGGATAATAAAGACTGCTCGCTTACTTCATCAATTTGGGCCACTTGAGCGATCGCCTCACTGAGAACTAACTCTTCCATCACATTAATAAACTGCTTGCGGGGTAAAACAACCACTTCCCCCGTCAACAAAGCACCCATGAGGCGATCGAGAGCCATATACTCCTCGATGGATAATTCTGAAGCTGTATTACATATCCGCCCTACCTCTGCTTCCATAGATGGTGTCAAATAACCATCCTGTAAAGCCTGATCAACAATTCTTTCAATACTCATCGAAACTCCTGGGTCTGAAACCCCGTCCTTCTAGGACGGCTTTACAAGTTAATTAACTATACGCCACGAATTGTAGGATAGAAACTGACAATCTTTACGCACTGGGTTTTGACACATCCCGTGAGGGGAGACTTGCATAATGCAGAAATGTCCGTAACAAAGTGGTTTCATCGGCGAGGGGCAAAAGGGACATCGAAAAAAAGTAAAGCCTTCGAGCCACCTATAGGGGCGCTTTGACTAGGCCTGTGAGAACTTTTGGTTCATTCCCGAATCTCCGTTGCGTGATTCGCCCAGAGAGTAAAATTAGTTCTACACCAATCAGCCACTGATTAACCCAAACTCCACAAAACTAAATTTTCTAATCACCATCAAGAGAATCATTTATTCTATACCGTCAAACCGCCAAGGTACTGGATCTACAGATTGACCGTGAACATAAAGACCCCAATGAAGGTGTGGTCCCGTAGATGCCCCTGTTGATCCGATCGCCCCAATGGTCTGGCCTGCTGTCACCATTTGTCCTTCCTTTACATCAATTCGACTCAAGTGAAGGAAAATACTGGTAACTCCCTGACCGTGATCAATACCAATAGTGTCACCGTGGATCTCAAATCCTTCGGACTCATGCCCCACCAAAACCACCCGACCCGCTGCTGGTGCTATCACCGGAGAACCCGTCGGAGCGGCATAATCAACCCCTCGATGATAATAGTTTTGGGCGAACTCCCCGTTATAGTATCTTCGGACCCCATAAATTGTTGTCACCTCACCGGAACTTGGACGCAAAAACGGCCCATTCCAATGTCTTTTGGGGGTAACAATTCGTTTAAATTCATCAACCCGGTCAAACTCATGGTCTGTACCTCGCCGCCCAGCGCTATCTGGTGGCAGCCAAATGGACTGGGTGGGAAAACCGCGATCGCGCAATTGCACGCTCACATTACTCTGTTGGCTACCATTGCTAATCTGAATTGATTTCGCACCCGTTTGGTCTAGGGGAGTCGTCGGAATTAAAGCGCGATAGCGATCGCCACCCAGCGCAAACAGAGGATAGTTTTTCCCTCCCATTGTCACTGTTGGTTGCGACTCCTCGCTATTCACCCCACTTATCACCACTGAAATGGTATCTCCCAACTGAGGGGAGGTAGGGCTAACTTGAACTTGAAAGGCTACCGCTGGCTTAGTTACAATCAGCAACACAGCAGCAAGTGCTAAAAACAAGCTGCTGGTCAGTCGTTTGATTTGACGGCTTTTTCCGTGAACACCAGTCATGGCGTACTCTCGTAATTGTATCATTAATCTCTGTTTCTTCTGTTAACTCATCAATTCGGACTTATTGTAACCAATCAGATAAATTTTCGAGAGTTTGAGTTTAGCGTTTCTCCGGTCTTCTATGTTGTCTACTTCTGATCAAAATCTGTCTCGCCTCAGTTTAACTATTCGCGGTGCTGTTCAAGGTGTCGGGTTTCGGCCCTTTGTCTATCGACTCGCTACCCAACTCAACCTCAAGGGTTGGGTAAATAATTCCGTGGGGGGGGTTTTTATTGAAGTCGAAGGCTGTTCAGAGAGTCTTGAGCGCTTCCAACAGCGCCTGCAAATAGAAAAACCACCAATATCCCATATTCACAGTTTAGAGGCCGTTTGGCTGCCTCTGGCTGGCTATTCTCACTTTGAGATTAGAGCTTCTCAGTCCACTATTCAGGGCGCTAAATCAGCGATCGTTTTGCCAGATCTTGCCACTTGTCCCCAATGCTTACAAGATATTTTTGACCCCCATAACCGCCGTTTCCGCTATCCCTTTACCAATTGTACTAATTGCGGGCCGCGCTACAGCATTATTAAAACTCTCCCCTATGACCGGGAGAATACTACTATGGCCGCCTTCCCAATGTGTCCTAATTGCGATCGCGAATATCACCACCCTGGCGATCGCCGTTTTCATGCTCAACCTAATGCTTGTCCCGTCTGTGGTCCCATTTTAGAATTATGGAATCATCAGGGACAGGTTTTAGCTAACCGCCATCATGCCTTATTACAAGCCGCCGCCGCCATGGGTCGCGGTCAAATTGTCGCCATGAAGGGTTTGGGAGGCTTCCAGTTACTTGTAGATGCTACTAATGCCGCCGCCGTTGAACAATTGCGAGTCCGTAAGCATCGACCCCATAAACCTTTTGCTGTAATGTATCGCAGTATACAGCAAATAGACCAGGTTTGTGATATATCCGCCGCCGAGGAACAATGGTTGCGATCGCCTCAAGCCCCCATTGTGCTATTATCAAGGCTGCCCGGTGCATCCGCTTTGGCGGATAATGTCGCTCCCGGTAATCCTAATTTGGGGGTTATGTTACCTTATACCCCCCTCCATCATTTGTTGATGGCTGAGTTAGATTTTCCCATTGTTGCCACCAGCGGTAATTTTTCTAACGAGCCTATCTGTACTGACCAGACAGAAGCCCTCCACCGTTTGGGAAAAATTGCCGATATCTTTCTGGTTCATAACCGCCCTATCGCCCGACCAGTAGATGATTCCGTCGTGCGGAGTGTTTTGGGTGAACAGATGGTTATTCGCCGCGCTAGAGGTTATGCACCCCTACCTGTGACAATTTTAGACAGAGATAGCCACCATACAACACCTGATTCTATTCTATCACAGAGCATTTCTAATTGTCAATACCCATATATTTTGGCAGTAGGTGGACACTTAAAAAACACCATTGCTATTGCCGTAGAAAAACAAGTTTTTATCAGTCAATATATTGGCAATTTGCAGAGTCCACAAGCGTTTCAGGCATTTAAAGAAGCAATTAACAGCCTCAGTAATATCTATGATTTTAAGCCTGATTTGATTGCTTGTGACGCACACCCAGACTATATTTCCACTCAGTTTGCGTATCAATTAGCTGCCGAGATTTTGCAACAAGAAAAACGGCAAGTTCCCGTCATTCCAGTACAACATCATTATGCTCATGTTTTGGCGGTTATGGCAGAACATCAATTATCATTTCCCGTCTTAGGAGTAGCTTGGGACGGTACTGGTTATGGATTAGATGAAACCATCTGGGGGGGAGAGTTTCTACTAATTAATAAAATCGGCTTTCAGCGAGTCGGACATTGGCGAAATTTCCCACTTCCTGGAGGTGATAAAGCCGTCTTAGAACCCCGACGATTAGGCTTAGGATTATTATATGAATTGTGGGGGGAACAGTTATGGGATTATTGGGATGAGCAGAAAATTAGCTTAGGGAATTTCCCCCAGTTAAAGTTAATTTTGCAAATGCTGAACCGGAAAGTTAATACACCTAGAACATCTAGTGTCGGGAGGTTATTTGATGCGATCGCTTTTTTGGTCGGTCATGGTGACAATATCAGTTTTGAAGGACAAGCCGCCATGGACTTAGAATTTGCGATCGGTGATGTAATTACTGATGAGCATTACCCAATTAATTTGCACCAAAGTTCAGGTAAAATCATTTTAGATTGGGAACCCATGGTCAAGCAGGTACTTAAAGATTTTAACAATCATGTTCCTGTCAGCCTGATCTCTGCTAAATTTCACAATACCTTAATAGAGGGAATCATTATGGTATCTCAAAAGTTTCCAGAGGTTCCCCTTGTCTTAACTGGAGGATGTTTTCAAAACCGATATTTATTAGAAAAGACTATCCAGCGACTAACTTCAGAAGGCATTATTCACTATTGGTCTAAACAGGTTCCCACCAATGATGGCGGGTTAGCATTAGGACAGGTCATGGCTATTATCATCAATCATCCACAATCTAATTAATAATTAATAATTAATAATTAATAATTGCCGGGCGGGTTATTCATTATTAATTGATAGTACATCAACGGTAAAACCAGAAGTTTTTAACTGTTGTACGATCGCCTCTTGATTTTCCACCCAGAATTGAGAGCCAAAGCGTACCAATGGTTTAGGCGAAACTTGACCATCAACAATGGCTTGAATAGGAACCCTTCCCAACTCTTGATTACCTCGATATTCTTCTAAAATGCCTTTCAGAATTTGTAACCTTTCCAATTGGCAAATTTCTTCAGGAGTTAAACAGAGTTGAATAACTGAAGAAGCCGCCAAATTAGGCGGAAGTTGCGAGGGGGAACCTGGCTGATTATTCGGTTTAATTAAGTCATCAGCAGACTTGATCGCGTCCACAATAATTTGAGTCTGATCATCCCGTTTTTCCACCTTACCCTCAACCACAACAACCGCATTTTCTTTTAACTCCTGTTGTACCGCCTCATAACTACTAGGAAACACCACAGCATCAATTTGTCCCGTCAAATCTTCTAGTAGTAGAAACGCCATGCGATCGCCTTTTTTAGTCAAATGGGGCTTAATATTAATTAAAATCACCGCCACCTTAACAGCAGCTTTTGACTTTTGTTCTGGCAGTTTATCCAAAGTCACATTATCCGGGAGTATCCCTGAGTCTAACAAAGACTTGAGAGGGTGATCCGAAACATAAAAGCCTAGTAATTCCTTCTCAAATTGCAACTTATCTTTAGGCGCATAATCATCACCTTTAGGAAAAGCAGGTTCTCCCGAAGGTGAATTACTCTCAGTAGTTGCATAATTGACCAAATCAAACAAATTCGTTTGACCAATTTCCCGATTTTTCGCCCTATCTTGTGCCCAAGGAATAACTATATTCAAATATTCAATTGATTGCTTGCGGTTAGCATGGAGACTATCAAAAGCACCCGATTTAATTAAAGATTCCAAAGCGCGACTATTAACCATTTGTAGATTAATGCGATCGCACAAATCCGCCAAACTGCGAAAAGGTCCCCCTTCCTCTCGTACAGATAGCAAATGTTCAATCGCGCCATCTCCCACATTTTTAATCGCCGACAACCCAAATACAATCCTATTTTCTATAGGCGTAAAATCCACATTAGAGCGATTAATATCAGGTGGAACTACATCAATACCCAAATGCTTACAGGATTCAATATAAGCCCTAACCTTGTCAGTATTGCCACTATTCTCCGTCAGCAAAGCCGCCATATACTCTGTCGGATAATTAGCCTTTAAGTAAGCCGTCTGATAAGTAATGTAACCGTAGGCGGTAGAATGGGATTTGTTAAAACAATATTCAGCGAACTTAACCATTTGGTCGAACAGATGTTCTGCGATATTTTGGGGGACTCCATTGCGCGTCGCACCATCAATAAAAGTTTCCCGATGCTTCTGCATTTCCGATGCTTTCTTTTTCCCCATAGCACGTCGCAGCAAGTCCGCCTGACCCAAAGAATACCCCGCCAAATCTTGAGCCATTTTCATAATTTGTTCTTGATAGACCAAAATTCCATAGGTCTCATTCAAAATAGGTTCCAAAAGTTTATGTTCATAGCGAATTGGTTCTCGTTTATGCTTACGATTAATAAACTGAGGAATTAAACCAGCATCTAAAGGTCCGGGTCTATACAATGCCAAAATAGAAGAAATATCCTCAATACTGGAAGGCTTTAAGTCCTTCACAATCTGACGCATTCCCGAAGATTCTAGTTGAAATAAACCTTCCAAATCTCCTCGTTCCAAAATCTTATAGGTTTTCGCCACATCCTCCGGCATTTTTTTCACCGAACCTTTAGCCAGAATATCCATGGCTTTACGTTCCTCAGCGGCTAAATTATAGGGGTCAATATCTATGTGATGATTTTGGGAAATATAGTTTAAAGTTCTTTGAATAATCGTCAAGTTTTTTAAGCCCAAAAAGTCCATTTTCAACAGACCCAGGGCTTCTATATCTTCCATAAAATATTGAGTAATGACCGACCCATCATTATTCCTTTGAAGAGGGACAATTTCATCTAAAGGCTGTTTAGAAATCACCACCCCCGCTGCGTGAACTCCAAAGGTTTTGTTAGTCCCTTCAATACGAATTGCCATGTCAACCCACTGGCGCACAGCAATAGTTCCCACTTCCTCACCAGCATCATTTTTAATGGGTACAAAGTCATTATCGTATGCTTGTTTAAATTCCGGGGATGGACTTTGGTCAGAAATCATCACCTTTAATTTAGTCGGTTTACCACGAGATACCGGAATCATTTTTGCCATTTGATCCGATTTGCTATAGGGTATTCCTAACACCCTAGCAACATCTTTGAGTACCGCCTTAGAAGTCATGCGGTTAAAGGTGATAATTTGAGCAACTTTCTCTTCCCCATATTTGGAGGTAACATATTTAATCATTTCATCACGGCGGTCTATGCAGAAATCTGTATCAATATCCGGCATAGATTTTCGTTCTGGGTTCAGAAAACGCTCAAATAGTAACCCGTGATGAACCGGATCAATATTAGTAATTTGTAAGGCGTAAGCGACCAAGGAACCCGCCGCCGAACCCCTACCAGGACCGACAGGGATATGATTATCTCTAGCGTGTTTTATGTAATCCCAAACTACTAAAAAATAGGTAGCAAAACCCATTTTTTGCATCATTTTTAATTCATATTCGAGCCTTTCTCGATAGACGGGCTTAATTTCCGATCGCCCTTGAGCATTTAATCGTTTTTTCAAGCCTTCCCAGGCGATTTCTTCTAAATAAGTATCAGCCGTATGATTCGGAGGTATCGGATAATCAGGAATACGAGGTTCCCCTAAAATTCCGGTATAGGGTTCCACTTTTTCCGCCACTTCTAAGGTATTAGCGATCGCTTCTTTAATCACCTCATCTGGGAGATGATCTCGAAACAGTTGCATCATCTCTTCCGCCGATTTTAGGTACTCTGTGCCACTATAACGTAATCGGTTATCCTCAGTAATTAACTTTTGTGTATTAATACATAATAAGGCATCATGTGCTTCCACATCATTACAGGAAATAAAGTGTGAATCATTAGTCGCTACAATTTTGACTTCAAATTCCCTCGCCAGTTGCACCAAAGCCACATTAACAATGCGGTCTTCTGGGGAACCATGATCTTGAATTTCTAAATAGTAATCATCCCCAAACACCCTTTTATACCACTCAACAGTTTGGCGTGCGATATCCATGCGCCTCTGAAGAATAGCTTGGGGAACCTCACCACCCAAACAAGCACTGGTAACAATTAAGCCTTCGTGATACTCTTCTAATAGTTCCTTATTAATACAAGGACGAGCAAAAATTCCCTTTCCTTGAAAACCTTTTAAGTGAGAAATAGTAGTTAATTTCACCAAGTTTTTATAGCCTTGGGTATTTTTAGCCAAGACGACTTGATGATATTTTTTAATTCCTCGCTGTTGAACTGTGACATCAGCATTGAGGACATACATTTCATTGCCAATAATAGGTTTAATACCCTTACTGCGGCAGATTTTAATAAGTTCGATCGCCCCATACATCACCCCATGATCCGTAAGAGCGATCGCTGGCATTCCTAATTCCACAGCGCGACTGACCAACTGTGGGAGTTGAGAAGCACCATCAAGGAGGCTGTAGTCACTGTGAATATGCAGTCCTACAAAAGACATAATTTAACTTCTCCAACCATTAATTTTAGATGTACAATCCCAGCCCAAATGTTAAGATAGTGGCGGAATTAATAACGGTTCTAATTTCCCTTCACTGTCTAACTGATAGAGGTCGTCGCAGCCGCCGATATGCTGATTATTGATAAAAATTTGGGGAACCGTGCGCCGACCGTTAGCCCGTTGTGCCATGGCTTCTCTAGCATTATTATCGCCATCTATTTGATAATCAGTATATTCAACCCCTTTCCACCACAGCAGCAGTTTGGCGCGGATACAGTAAGGACAGGTTTGCCAACTGTACACCTCAACCTTAGCCTTGAATTTACCGGGATTTCTGCCGATAATATTATTCAGAAAATCTAGCATTTTATCAACTCCTATTATTTCGCAAAAACTCAGATTAATTATAATTAATATAGTTCATGTTTTTAACTTCGGCACGCAGTCGAGAAATTAATTTTTGCTCCTTATATATTGATGTATAATAGTGCAGCATAAAAACCATATTGATTCCAAAAAACAAAGAAGTTAAAATGGTTCTAATAGCCGCAGCCAAACTCAACTCGGAAACCACCGTAAATAGAGCAAATACAATAGAACATAGACCAAAACCAGCCGCAAATGCACTGATGGTTAAAAATCGAACTTTGAGCATCATAAGTTCAAAGAATGAGAAGTTAATTTATGCTTACCAATGGTTATAACCCCAAACAACATAAGTAGGTGCTTGATCTGGATTTACACAGATTATTGCTGATTTAGTCCCCAAAGTCAAAGAATTATCCACACTCAGACCTGGGGAAGATTTAGGGAGCAGGGAACAGTTGCCCAAAGCAGGGGGTTAAACCCCACGCGATCAAAAACCCTACACCCTATTACTTCCCGGTTTCCCGACCCCAGACTCAAGCCTCCGAGACAGCAACTTATTTATTAAGTTCTCTACGCAACTCTTCAAGTTCGCTGTCAATCTCCGGATTAGAAGTCGAACTATCAGTAGGCGCAGAAGGTGATAATTGAGGCTGATTAGCAGGAGCGCCCAGTTGAGCCTTCATAGTCGCCAACTCATCATCAACATCACTTCCCGCTTCCAGGGCGCCGAATCGTTCTTCCAAGCCACCACCAGTCAACTCAGCCGCCGCAGTAGACTTCGCTTCCATAATCATGACTTTTTCCTCCATGCGTTCAAAAGCGGAGGTAGCACTACTGGTATTAAGACCACCAAGGACATTAGTAGACTTCGCTTCCATAATCATGACTTTTTCCTCCATGGGTTCAAAAACGGAGGTAGCACTACTGGTATTAATACCACCAAGGACATTATTGAGCTGTTCATTAGCCTTAGCCGCCTGATGAGCTCTAGCCTTGAGCATATTTTTCTTAGTCTTGGCTTCGGAAATTTTACTCTCTAAGCTAACCAAGTTCCGCTTGAGAGTCTCTACCTGTTCAGTTTGCTGCCTGAGACTCATTTCCAGGGTATTAGCGGTTTCGAGATAGCCCTTTTTGCGCTGGAGGGCCTCCCGCGCCAAGTTTTCATCGCCCTTTTGTAGAGCTAGTTGCGCGCGAGACTGCCATTGGTTAGCTTGGGACTGGGCTTGATTATACTGTTGTTGAGAACGTTTTTGCTGGGCGATGGTCTGAGCGACGGCTTGGCGCAACTGGATCAGATCCTCTTGCATTTCAATAACAGCTTGTTCAAGTATCTTTTCCGGGTCTTCTGCCTTATTCACCAAGTCATTCAAGTTGGCCCTTACAACTCGGCCGATACGGTCAAATAATCCCATGACGCTGTTTTTCCTTAAATGGTGTATAATTGACTTAGAATAATCAGTCTGGTTAAAGTCAGCTAGTTTAAGGGTATAGGCTAAGACCTTCCCTGACTAGAACCGATAGCTATAGTTTAACTTGTTAATCGAAAGTGTTTTAGGATCGCTGTTCAATCACATCAAATAAACCCTCATCGAGATCGTAGAATGAGAAGTTAATTTATGCTTACCAATGGTTATAACCCCAAACAACATCAGTAGGTGCTTGATTCGGATTCAACAAGATTATTGCTGATTTAGTCCCCAAAGTCAAAGAATTATCCACACTCAGACCTGGGGAAGATTTAGGGAGCAGGGAACAGTTGCCCAAAGCAGGGCGCTACACCCCACGCCCCAAAAAACCCTACACCCTACTACTTCCCGGTTTCCCGACCCCAGACTCAAGCCTCCGAGACAGCAACTTATTTATTAAGTTCTCTACGCAACTCTTCAAGTTCGCTGTCAATCTCCGGATTAGAAGTCGAACTATCAGTAGGCGCAGAAGGTGATAATTGAGGCTGATTAGCAGGAGCGCCCAGTTGAGCCTTCATAGTCGCCAACTCATCATCAACATCACTTCCCGCTTCCAGGGCGCCGAATCGTTCTTCCAAGCCACCACCAGTCAACTCAGCCGCCGCAGTAGACTTCGCTTCCATAATCATGACTTTTTCCTCCATGCGTTCAAAAGCCGAGGTAGCACTACTGGTATTAATACCACCAAGGAGATTATTGAGCTGTTCATTAGCCTTAGCCGCCTGAGCTCTAGCCTTGAGCATATTTTTCTTAGTCTTGGCTTCGGAAATTTTACTCTCTAAGCTAACCAAGTTCCGCTTGAGAGCTTCGACCTGTTCAGTTTGCTGCTTGAGACTCATTTCCAGGGTATTAGCGGTTTCGACATAGCCCTTTTTGCGCTGGAGGGCCTCCCTCGCTAAGTTTTCATCACCCTTTTGTAGAGCTAGTTGCGCGCGAGACTGCCATTGGTTAGCTTGGGACTGGGCTTGATTATACTGTTGTTGGGAACGTTTTTGCTGGGCGATGGTCTGAGCGACGGCTTGGCGCAACTGGATCAGGTCCTCTTGCATTTCAATAATAGCTTGTTCAAGGATCTTTTCCGGGTCTTCTGCCTTATTCACCAAGTCATTCAAGTTGGCCCTTACAACTCGGCTGATACGGTCAAATAATCCCATGGCGCTGTTTTTCCTTAAATGGTGTATAATTGACTGAGAATAATCAGTCTGGTTAAAGTCAGCTAGTTTAAGGGTATAGGCTAAGACCTTCCCTGACTAGAACCGATAGCTATAGTTTAACTTGTTAATCGAAAGTGTTTTAGGATCGCTGTTCGATCACATCAAATAAACCCTCATCGAGATCGTAACCTAACATTTGAGCCATAGACTGAAGCCGGGAGCGACTTGGTAATCCCATCTCCTGAAGCCAACGGGTAATCACAAAAATTTTCTGCATCAGGAAAATCTCCAGAGCTTCTGGATTGTATTGTATGCCTTGCGGACCGTGAAACTGGTGGGGAACTAGCATAGCGACATAACGAGCCAACTCTCCCGATCGCCAGTCTAAAGCATAAGGTAGCCAGGGATATTGGCTATCAAGACAAATAAACCACAGTCGAACCTCTGGCACCTCAGACAACTCGCGGGGGTCTTGGTCATCTAGGGGATAGTCAATCTCAAAGCTGATTTCGGGTTCGGCACTTCTGAGCTTTGATTCCTGAATCAGTTGCTCAATAACCTTGTCAACAGGTGAGATATCCAGATGATTGATGCAGTGGGAGTCTAGTGTGATTCTAATGGTCATTAAGTTTAACTTGGGCCAAGCTACAATTAGCGTGTTAGCTTAATTTTATCATTGCTTGACAAAGGAATCGGTATAGTTGCGGTTGGTCAAAATTGCCTGAGTATTAAGGTTAACATACAGTGCCATTAGCTGGGAAGTTTCCAGGGAAACTTAACAATGATGCTCAAAGGGAATTGATCTGTTAACATCAAGTTGCCCTAGAATGGTGTTTTTAAGTAACCTTGGGCAGAACCAGGGGACAACTAAAGGAACCCACCCACCATGGTTAGGCTGAACCATTAGCACCAAAGGAAGATGAAGTTATGGCAACTCCCCAATTTGAACACTCTAGCCAACCTGCATTAGAAGCAAGTGCATCCAGTGATGTGGTTGTCTCTAGTGATGCGGGAATGATTGCAGAAACAAGTCAACCTATAGTTTACCCGAAAAAGCGAGGCAAAAGGCCGGGTGTCCCTAAGGGTTTTTGGGGATGGCAACTGCTGTGGTTAGTGGTCCTATTAGGTTTCGGAACGACGGCAACGGGTGCATTATTATGGCTACTGACTACGCCACCCCCTCCTAATTGTGAAGAAATCTCAGCAATTTCGGCAGCAGGCGATCGCCTACATTGTGCAGACCAAAGTACAAAATCCGGTAAACTAGAGGATATTCAAGCAGCATTTGCCCTAGTTAACGGTTGGCCAGAAGACCACCCCCTGCAAAACCAGGGAAGACAGATGATGCGAGAATGGTCTCAGAGGCTGATATTCTTCGCCAATCAAAGACTAGAAGCGGGAGACTTGCAAGGAGCCTTAGATTTGGTGGCGGTGGTTCCGGCTGATAGCCCCGCCTATGAGGAAGTACAGCGAGCCATGGCAAGTTGGCAGAATTATTGGGATGAGGGTTTAAATTTAGCCAGACAAGCGGAAAACGCGATGAAATCCCAGGACTGGAATCAGGCTTTCCGCTATATTCAAGCTGTGGGTAAGCTCAATAATGTACACTGGAACACTAAGCGATTTAATGAACTACTCGATCGCCTTAGCTTAGAAAGGCAAGGAGAACAGCGCCTAAAAGAAGCTGCCAACATAGCCAAGCGTTCTACTCCCGAGAGTTTAGTTGAAGCGATAGAACTGGCTAACAAGGTTGATGAGCAACTGTTTATAGTTTCGTTAGCCAAAAAAGAAATTACCTCCTGGAGTCAGAAACTCTTAGAGTTGGCGGTATCCGCGACTGAGAAACAAGATTTTGCTCAGGGGATTAAAATCGCCAGAATGGTTCCCTCGTATTCTCCGGTCCACAGGGAAGCGAAGGATATTATCTTACTAACTGAGCTGCAACAGGTGATTTCTAACCAATCCCTAGGACAGCCTTTGCTACAAATAGCCACGTTAATTGAGGGTCAAGCGGCTCTAGAAAGAATACCAAGCGATCGCCTTCTGTATCAAGAAACTAAGGCCATGGTGGATGATGCCTCCGCCAAAATTCAGGATTTAGTAGGCATACAATTAGCCAGTACCATAGCTAAAGTCAACCATCCCTGGGCTTTACAATTGGCGATAGATCAAGCCCAGATGATTGCCCCAGAGCGTCCCCGTCGCCTTCAGGCTCAAACCTTAGTAGCACATTGGCGCAATGAAGTACAACGGATACAGGATAGACCCTATATCCTCATAGCGAGAGAAGCAGCCAGAACCGAAACCGTCGATGGTTTTAGGACAGCGGTAGCCTATGCTGAAAATGTGGCACTTGGGCGACCTTTACGCATTGAAGCCCAAACTCTAATTGCCGAGTGGACAAAACGGATTCAGATTATTGAAGATCAACCCATTTTTAGCGAAGCATTAGCCCTGGCTCAAGATAATAAATTGAGTGAGGCGGTGAAAAAGGCTTCAGAAATTGACCAAGGTCGCGCCCTATATAACGACGCTCAGGAGAAAATTGCTGCATGGGTGACAACCATTCAAACGGCGGAAGATCAGCCAATTTTGGATAGCGCCTACTCATTAGCAAGTCGGGGTAGGCTGACAGCAGCTATTAACGAAGCCTCTAAGATTGGTTCTGGTCGCGCTTTATATTTTGAGGCTCGAAATGCGATCGCTCGATGGTCAGCAGAACGCAACGCTATTTGGGCAAGTCAACGAGCAGCAGAGGAATCTTACCGCGCTCCGGCTCGTCAGTCTTATGATAACTCTAGGTCCTACGAGTCAAGTTATTCTGATAACTGGAGTTCAAACGAGCCAAGTTATTCTGATAACTGGAGTTCAAACGAGCCAAGTTCCTCTAATAATTGGGATTCCTACTCGTCAGGTTATTCTGATTATGTAGCCCCAGCGCGCGCCTATGAGCCAGCCCCCGCCCCCGCCTATGAGCCAGCCCCCGCCCCCGCCTATGAGCCAGCCCCCGCCCCCGCCTATGAGCCAGCCCCAGCGCCCGCTAGTTCTGGAGATTACAGCGCTCCCGATTCTAATTTTTTCTTGGAGTAACACAAATCACGTTTTGAGAAGATTCCCCAGGTTATTTCTGGTTGTAGGTTGAGGCTCAAAAAAATGGTTCGTTTTGTGGTTGTGCTTGGGTACTGATGCCATCAGGTCAGGTATAAGTCCCTGAAACCAACGACAAAAATACTTTTATTATTTTGCTCGGACTGGATATGAGCCAATCGATTATTCAACTGCTGCTGATTGATGATGACCCCATATTTAGAATGGGAGTCAAATCAATTTGTGAGCCATTTTCTGACCTGGAAGTGATTGCAGAAGCGGTCACTCTGAGAGAGGCTTTAGCAGTGCTAGAGAATTGGGTAAAGCCACCAGTCGCGCCTACCTCTGGGGTGATTCCTGATACTGTGAAAGTGGCGATTTTGGAGTTGAGGATTAAAGATTTAACTGCCCAAAAAAATCAGGGTACTTTGAATCAGCAACGTTCAGCGATCGCATTTTGTCAGCAAATCCAAGCCTCTTATCAAAATATACCCCTGTTGCTATTTACCTCGGAATCAGATCCTAACTTACTAATCTCTCTCCGGGATTTAGGAGTCCAGGGTTATTGTCCCAAGGGAGTGGGATTAGAAGAACTTTTGATCGCACTGCGACAAGTAGCAGCCGGAGAACGCTATTGGGTCAGTCCTATTTCTGGGGCGGCGCTATCTTCCCAGGGAAACCCACAGCGCGCCCTCACCAGTTGGCAAAAATTTCGCTATGGTTTAGTTAAACCGGGGCTAAGGTCCATTGAACAAGCCCTACAAGAATTAACCAAAGAACTCCAGCAGGCTGAATCTATCCCTAGGGGTGATAAGGTTATGATGCTAAACTTGCTGATTACTAGGGGTCGCTATCGGGAGTTACGCGCCGCCAGGTGGCTGGTGAGTCAGTTAATACCACCATTACCACCCCCAGTTAATAATCCTCCCTCACCGTCAGAACCTACTAATCAACCATCATCCCCAGGAACTAATCAACCCCCCAACCCTGGTCAATTAGCAACCACAAACGATTCGAGTTTAGTATTAGCTACTGAGACTTCTACGGTGGATGTACAGTCGCTATTATTTGATGTGACTGTGGCTAAACTGCAATCAGGTTTGGTTAATTATACTGGTATCCCCTTAGAAATAGATATCCTTAAACTAACTAAAAAACAAGAGCTGATTTATACAATCTTGCGTAAATCTGAGGATTTAATCAATGAATTAAGGCTGTCGGAGATACAGCCAGAACAGCTAGATAGCAAAAGCTATAGCCTGATTATAGATTTGTGGACAGAAGCGATCGCCGATTTTTTTGGTAAGTATTATTCCCTCAAGGTAAGAGATGCACAAGTGGAAGTAGTACCAGTATTATTGAGGGATGCTCCCCTAGTGGAAAAAGAAATTCTTAATCATATTCCTATGATTAGGGATTTACTCGCTCATTTGTTATTCGGAGAACCCCTAACCATTGATAATCAAGTTTATGCCCTAGGTAGTTGGGAAGCCACACGACGCGCCGAAGCCTTATTGCAACATTGGGTGATTCAAGTCGCTAATGGGGTAATGCAGCCTTTACTTAATCATTTTGCGGATCTGGAGGAAGTTAAACAAACATTCTATGATCGGCGGCTACTGTCAACTAGGGAAATTGAAAAATTTAGGAATAACTTGTCCTGGCGATATCGCGTGAGGCGCTATATGAGTGAACCCCAGGCTATTTTTGAAAGTAGCTATACATTATTCATTTTAGGCGATCGCGGGATTGAAAAACTGACAATTTATGCCTCCCGTCGCCAAGAACTAGAACAACTTTCCGGCATTCAGTTGGCGGTGACATTGGTCTTAGAAGGTCGCGATGCGATCGCCCCTAGGGTGAGAACAGCTATATCCTTCATTGGTAGCACAGCAGTTTATCTATTAACTCAGGTGCTAGGTCGCGGTATAGGCTTGATTGGCCGTGGTATTATTCAAGGTATTGGTTCCTCCATTCAAGATAGCCAGTTTAGGAAAAAATAGTCCTCATAGTCCCGGATTCTTTGGTAGAATGAGTCTAAGGCGGTATTTATTTCCGCGCTTTAACCCGTGTGGGTATCATTCAAGGGTTCGACCTACAGAATTTTGAGATGACACAACTCCCAACTACCCTATCTGAAGCGATCGAACAAGCCAAACAAGCGGCAACTGCTGCTCTCGATGATGGCTACAAATTGATTCAAGTTGAACTGGTATTCCCAGAAATTGAACTTCAAGCTCAGTCGATCGCCTCCCAGTTTATCCCCGCCCTCGAAAAACCCGACACCCTGCTTAAAGTCTTTTTTCCCGATGCAGGGTCGGCAGCTTTGGCTCGTCGAGATTGGGGAGAAACTCCTTTCCGAGTCACCGATATAGGAACCAGTCGTTCCCCCGTAGAAACTCGCCTACAACCCGATGATGGGCAGTTTTTGGTCGTGTCTCCATCTCCTGTAGAAGTTAACCAAGTCGAAAATCTGCATAAATTGGCAGGCGATCGCTCGGTGGTTCTTCTTAATCCCCGTTTAGAAGATGTTGCTATCATAGGCATAGGATACGCGGCTCGCCAACTGCGGGAACGCTTCCTAAATACTATTGAGTCTTGCTACTATCTCAAGCCTCTCGATGGCGCGGCTTTATTTCGCTGCTATCCAGGAACTTGGGAAGTTTGGCTAGAAATTGAAGGGGAATACCAAAAAATTACCGAACAATCAACTAAACCTGTGGGTGATCAGCTAGAACAAATCTTGGCTCGTGCCTCCCAGGGAGATGACCCGTCATCTGTTACACCCAACCTACCACCTGCTAAGAAAAAAGGTTTTCTGTCCGAACTGCAAAGTTTTATCAATGCTTTGAGTAGATAAGCCACCTTTCACTCAGGGCAATTCATTGAGACATAAAGAAAGAAAATGTCTAAGCGGCGGATTGTTATTGGTGATATACACGGCCACTATAAAGGAATGATGGCCCTTCTTGACAAGGTGGCTCCCAATAGTGATGATGAGATCTACTTTCTTGGAGATCTCATCGATCGCGGCCCGAAAAGCGCTCAGGTGGTTGAATTTGTCAAAAATAGCCCCTATAAGTGCTTAATGGGTAACCATGAACAACTCATGTTGGAAGCCCTCCCGGAAGTAGGTAGAAATCAACAGGCTTGGCAGGCTTGGCTTTATAGTGGTGGTCAAACTACTGTGGCCTCCTATCAAGAGGCGGAAATTATCCCTCGCGACCATCTGCATTGGATGCGATCGCTACCCCTATTTCTCGACCTCGGAGATACTTGGCTGGTTCATGCCGGAGTTAACCCTAGGCGATCCATTGAACAGCAAACTGCTTCCGATTTTTGCTGGATTCGTAAAGAGTTCCATTCTATCCCAAAACCCTATTTTGACAAAAAACAGATTATTATCGGTCACACGATCACTTTTACTTTTGATGGGGTGGAACCAGGAAATATTGTCCAAGGACAAGGTTGGTTGGGTATAGATACAGGGGTTTATCATGCTAAGAGTGGTTGGCTAACAGCCCTGGAACTTGATACTAATACGGTGTATCAGGTGAATGCACTCCATTCTAAGTTTCGTGTCCTACCCCTAGAAGAAATTGTCACTACCCTCAAGCGACCCTCTATTTTTGATAGGTTGCGTTATGTAAGCCCTCAAGCACATTAATTTACTTCCCTGTTGACGGCGGCGGGATGATTTTTGTTAGCCAAGTCTCGATTCCTCTTTTAGTGGGTTTTCCTGAGGCGGTAAATCCCCAAATATCCCGCTTATGTTGGGGACCATAACTAATATGAATGGGGCGATCGCATCCATAAAAATATAAAGAGTCGAAGGGTAAATGATGATCTATAACCCAATCAACCAGTTGGTTACTTTCCAGATTTCTGATCATAAAATCACAGGAAGCCCCTAATCGAGAACAGTAATATTTGCCTTTTTGGTTAAGTTCATGGGCTAGATGTTGGTCTAGGTTAGGGGCAACCCTACCGTTTTTGATTCCGGTGTGATCATCTTTTTTTTCTAGGTATCTTTTCAGGTCCTTAGAACAAAATCCATAGGTTAACTGAAAGCGATCGCGCCCAAATTCATCAATAATTGGGTCGATAATTGCTTTATTTAAGTCCTTGATCGCCTCGATACTTTCTGGCTGTTGTGGGTAAGGATTAATGCGATCGCTATATTTAGCATAGGTTTTTGTACAAGTACAAAACTCTTCTAAAAACAGATATTTCCCCAGTTTAATATTATCCATAAATCATGCCCCTAAACCTATCCTCCCTTTCCCGGAGGGCAGCTATATTAACCTGATCGCTCCCTAATTATTAATTATTAATTATTAATTATTAATTGAAGAGGAGGCTGGTTGATTAATCTTCTGGTTAGCAGAGGTAATTAACAGCCCAACCCCCCTACATTATCTTCCCCATTATCGATTGTGTAAGGCGCGAGCTACCGCCTCACAGGCTTGATTAACTTCCGCCTCCGTCACAATTAAAGGAGGTACAAATCGCACAACTTTCGGACCTGCTGGCACTAATAAAACCCCTTGTGCGATCGCCGCATTAACCAGATCAATAGAAGTCAATTCCACATCTGGTTTTAATTCCATCCCATTAATTAAACCCCAACCGCGAACCTCAGCAATTAAATCAGGATACTCAGAAGCGATCGCCTGTAGGCTGTTTCTGAGCTGTTCTCCCCGCTGTTGTACATTGCTAAGGATATTTTCCCTTTCCAGAGTTTGACACACCGCCAAAGCCACACCACAGGCGAACGGATTACCACCAAAGGTACTCGCATGGTTTCCCGGTTCAAACACATCACAGAAAGACTTACACATCAGCGCACCGATAGGAATACCCCCACCGAGTCCCTTAGCGGAAGTAAAAATATCCGGTTCTATACCCAGATTTTCATATCCCCACCAGCGACCAGTGCGACCCATTCCCACCTGTACCTCATCGAGAATCAGCAAAATTCCCTTTTCATCGCAAATCTGGCGAATTTTTTGGAAGTAGGCCACATCTCCCGGACGCACTCCCCCTTCACCCTGTAGGGCTTCTAAAAGGATAGCCGCCACCCGGCGACCGTTTTGGTCAACTTCTGCGATCGCATTTTCCAAAGCCGGAAGGTCATTATAGGGAGTATAGACAAAACCTGGAACCAGGGGACTAAATCCCTTTTGATATTTGGGTTGTCCAGTCGCCGTAATTGTAGCCAGAGTGCGACCATGAAAACTAGCGTGGGCGGTAATAATTACCGGATCTTCAATATTAAGGCGATCGTGGGCATATTTACGCGCCAGTTTAATCGCCCCCTCGTTGGCTTCTGCGCCAGAGTTACAGAAAAAAACCCGGTCGGCTGCGGAATGCTCAGTTAACCAAGCTGCCAACTCTCCCTGTTCCGGGATATAGTAGAGATTCGAGACATGATGCAGCTTTTGGATTTGCTCGGTTACCGCTTCTATTAACTTGGGGTGCGCGTGTCCGAGGGTACAGGTAGCAATTCCCGCCACAAAATCCAGATATTCTTTCCCCTCTGTATCCCACACCTTACAGCCAGAACCTTTTTCCAGGGCGATAGGAAACCGCCCATAAGTGTTCATAACATTCGCGTTAAAGCGATCGATACTGAACTGTTCAGCCCCCGTTCCTAGACCGTCATCTCTGATTAAAGTTTCTGGACTCACAAATCGCTCCTTCAGTCTTTATAATGCTGATATTGTTAACCATCATATATCAGCCTTTATGGGGGCGCGTCACCGATTTCTGATATCCACTGAAACCCTTTGGGGTTTACCAACCCGCTTATTTTGCTGAACCCTAGCAATGGCTAAACTTGAGTTAAACTATCAAAATCAGTAGTAATCAGTGAGTTTATGCGATCGCGATTCTTTCCAGTTATCTTGGCTTCTGTGATTATCGGCTTCCTCAGTTGGCTGTGGACCCCCCCCGCCTGGGCGATGATTCAGATCGAATTATTTGATATCGGTTATCAAGACTGTCCGGCAGAGTTATCAGAAGGTATGGTTTCTAGTGGTTCTATCCAAGAGGCAGACTGTTTTATTGTTACCGGAAAAGCTAACAATACCTCTGGTAAAACCGTTGTCGATGCCGATATCTTCGGGCGGATCTATGATGCTAACGATAATCGGGTAATGCAAAACCGCACCCGCCTCGGTAGTATTGATGTTGTACCTCCAGGTATTAGCGATTTTGAAATCCGAATTTCTATAGCCTCTAATCTGGAAAAGCCCTTTAAGTTTAAGCAATTTAAGGCTTCTGGTTTTACGGGTCGTATCGGCCGATAATTACCAGTTATCACGATATGGCAGTTAATTTCATTCTATCGGCTGCCTGAAACTCGGTCAAATTATGAGTAAATATACCCCAGGCGATCGCCAATTGGGTCTATGGTTAGATCGCACAATGAAACAGATATTTAAAGCCCCCGACATCATTAAAGCGGCTAACTATCAAACCTGGCAACATAGTTTTATGCGTCAGCGCCTGGGTTTGGGACTATGGCTGGCTTTGATAGTCTATTTGACCTTTTCCCTATCCCAAATCAAGAATTGGCTATTCTATCCCCAAGATTTTCGCCTAGATTGGTTAATTACTCAGGTATGTGTACAATTGGGGGTATTGGTAGGGTTAGTGTTATTACGAACCGCGATCGGTCGCAAATACCCAGGTTTGATTTTTCTGCTATTATCCTGGATGGTCACACTCAGCCCCCAAATTCGGGCAACATTTTTGGGTATATCTCAACCCGCGATTATTGAGTGGCCCTTAATGTTCTTTTCCCAAGCTACCCTGCTTCCTATCTGCTGGTGGTTACATCTCATTTCTCAATTGGGGGTATTACTTTATTATTTTGGCACTCAAATTATCCTAGATCTTCCAGTCCGGTTACCTGTGGATTGGATGACTCAGGATTTTCTGGTGTTATACTTTTTTTGGATCTGTGTTATTTGCAATTTGTCGGTTTATTTATATGACCGTCTCGCTCATTCTGAGTTTAACTCCCGCAAAGCCTTAGTTACTGCCTACGAACAGGTTAAACAAGAACAGGAAAAGTCCGAAAAACTGCTACTTAATATTCTACCATATCCTATCGCCGAACGCCTTAAACAAGACCCTAAAACTATTGCTGATGATTTTACCGATGCGGGGGTGCTTTTTGCTGATATTGTCGGTTTTACCGAGATTTCAACTAGGTTTAGTCCCACGGATTTGGTGCAGTTGCTAAATGGTATTTTTTCCGGATTTGATGGGTTGGCAGAACAACACGGTTTGGAAAAAATTAAGACTATTGGGGATGCTTATATGGTGGTTTCTGGGTTGCCTTTACCTAGGGAAGATTATGCAGAAGCGATCGCTGATATGGCCCTGGATATGCAGCGGACTCTCCGGGAGTTCAACCGACAACATCAACAAGGTTTTAAAATCCGTATTGGTATTGCTACCGGTCCCGTTATTGCGGGGGTAATTGGCTTGAAAAAGTTTATTTATGACCTGTGGGGAGATACCGTTAATATTGCTTCCCGAATGGAGTCCCATGGTATCGCTGATGAAATTCAGGTGACAGAAGAAACATATATGGCACTTTGCGATCGCTATATCTTTGAAAAGCGCGGCACAATTCCTATTAAAGGCAAGGGTGAAATGACCACTTATCTACTCAAAGGAAAACATGAATAAACTAGGGGAAAAATTGGCTTTTCCCCCCACTTTTTCGCGATTAATTAAACTTTAATACCTAGTTATTATAGGTAATAAAATCACCCCGAACCCAACCACGAGCCTTAGACGCTGGAAACTCCACATAATACCACTTATAGCCATCAACTACCCTCTCATTAATCACATCAACATAGTCTCCTGCATAACCATAATGAGCCACAGAATAGTTAGTTCCAGGTCCTGAACGAATGTTAATTTGAGACCCCGGATCCCTCGCAAATAAACGCGCCGGATAAGCCCAAGCCGGAACTACAGCAGCAACTATCATAACCATAGATAGACCAGCAGACAGCAACAGTTTCTTAGGACTCATTGATTGACTCCAAAATTAATAGGTGAAATATTCAGCTAGCAATCCTTTAACCGATTAAGCAATTGTTCTAGCTTAGTCCTATTATCATCCACCAATTAACCAGCGTCATCAGTATAATTGCTTACCTTTGAACAATCCTGGCTTGGTGTTGGGTTTCAAACAACCTACTACTGTGCTGGGTTTCACCCAACCTACTGTGTTGGGTTTCACCCAACCTACTTTTCTGGGTTTCAACCAAGTTACTATGGGGGTGAGATTAATACTTGATGTTGCGTTGACATCTAGTTTCACCCCCACCCTCAATTGTATCAGGGTTGTTAAATTACGTCCTTCCGTTTTTGCACGACTAATAACAAGCCAAACATCACGGCAATTAAACCAATTAAAATCCCCCAATATTTGCCGACATTCACATTAAACATGGAACCATAGTCCTGGAAAAAACGCTTAATGGTTCCTTCCGCTTCACCTAAAGCACCCTCATATTTACCTCGCCATTCTCCATACTCATCCTGCCATTGTTGAATAGCTGTCTGGTACTCATTAACCCGGTCTTGATAGGCTTCCATATCAGCTTGATATTGATCCATCTCATCCTCATAGTCCAGTTGCGCCTGAAAAGACTGGTTATCAGGTCTAGTAGGTTGTTGGGGAGGGTCGCCAGGAGATTCAGGACGGACGGGTTCTGGCTGGTCAACAGCGGGATTATACTTAGCTAAAATACCGGGAAAACTGCATTGACTAAATAGGCTAGTTCCTAAACAAATACAGTCCTGTTTTTGGGCATCAGTTAAGGCATCGCGTTCATCCTCATCTAACTGCCAACAGGGGTCTTCAGCTACATCTCGACCTACTCCAGTGATAGTAACAAAGGATTCAAACGGCCATTTGGTGAGGGTGAGATGATTAATAATGAGTCCTGGTAATCCCAAGGTGTTAATAGGTAGCATTCCTCCGCCAAAAGTAATTTGAGGAACCAAAAAGATAATGGTCAATAAAGGGGCGATATTCTGATTAGGAGAAATAGCGGAAACCAATAATCCCATTACCATTCCCGCCATGGTTGCCAAAACTAAGGTTATGTACAAGGAAACATAAACGGAAAGGTCACCGGGAATCTGAACAGCTATCAGTTTAAACAATAGGAAAATTGCAGCTTGATATAAGGCGAATACTGAAGCTATACAAACCTTGGAAAGAATATAGGGAAGAATTTGTAAACCAATAGTCCTTTCCCGGCGGTAGATATCGGCTTCTTTGACAATATCGCGCATGGTGGCGATACTACCGACCATGACGGCGACTAAGGCGGTAACAAATAGCATGGTAATTACCTGCCCAAAATCGCCTTTGGTATCGTCAAACATATAGCGATTCCAGGTAAACCAGTCAAGTATACCGAGAATAGGCGCGATCGCTAACATTAAGATTAAACTAGCCCGATCGCGCCTTAAAATTGACCAATTCCGATTCGATAAAATCAGAAACTGTCGCCAAGCAGAAACCCGTTTAATTGTCGCGCCGGGAACCTGTTGCGATCGCCTATTACCATTAGTTTCAGCCTGAACATTGCTGAGAGTATTTTGGCGTTTAACCACAAACCTTTGGTATTGGGAAGAGTTGAGATAATCCTGCTGCCAATCTTCAGGCGATCGCTCCCTTTCCACCTTATGATAAATTTGATTAAAGCGCTCAACCCCAAAATATTCCTGGGCTTCTTGAGGAGGGCCGAAATAAGCAATCCGACCCCCCGCACCTAAAAAGACTACTAAATCACACAGCATCACATTATCGGTAGCATGGGTAATCAAAATCACCGTCCTACCTTGGTCTGCCAGATTTCGCAGCAGATTCATAATATCAGCTTCTGTACCCGGATCTAAGCCAGAGGTTGCCTCATCCAAAAAGAATAAACTAGGCTTAGTCAACAATTCCACCCCAATAGATACCCGCTTGAGTTGACCGCCACTGAGGGCTTTAATCGGAACATCTCGACGGTGAGATAATCCCAAATCCTGGAGAACCTCATCAACCCGTTTCTGTCTTTCTGCTACAGTGGTATCAGCAGGCATTCGTAATTGGGCTGCATAATCCAAAGCCTGAGTCACAGTTAACTCAGTATGGACAATATCCTTTTGGGGAACATAACCAATTTCGGTGCGGTAGGCGTTATAGTTTTTGTACAAGTCAACCCCATTGACTAATACATGACCCCCCGTAGCTGGACGAAAGCCGTTTAAGGCATCAAGAAGAGTAGATTTACCGCCGCCACTAACCCCAGCCACTACCACAAATTCCCGCGCCTGTATCGATAGGGAAATATCATTGAGTAGGTTAACTTCTTTGGAAACCTGTTTATTTAAGCCTAGCGCATCGAGGCGCAGATTACCTTCTTCGTTGACCTGTACTAGGGTCTCATCAATGTTTAAGGTGAACCGACAAGGACCGATGCGAATATTGTCTCCCACCGTCAGGTTGCGATCGCCTGTAATTACTTTACCATTGACAAAGGTTCCATTGGTAGAGTTTAGGTCTGTTAACACAAAAGACCCGTTTTTCCGGGCAATTTGGGCATGGTGGCGAGACACGGAGGGATGATTAATGACTGTATGATTACTCCCATCGCGACCAATAGTAATTAGATCTTTTCCCCGTAACTCTAGGGTAAAACTTAGTACCGTGCCACTGCTTTGCCCTATAGTATTATCAACTACTGTGTCTTCTGATATGGCTGGGGCGGCGGCTTGGGTTGGGGCTACAGCCAGGGAACTAAAGCAAAAGGTTAGTTTAGTATCGCCTATTTGGATGGTGTCATTATTGGCTAAGGGTTGCGGCGTTTTGGGGGGAATTGTATCTGCGTTTAGCAGTGTGCCAATGGTACTACCTAAATCCACAATTACATAGCGATCGCCTTCTAGTTTAATCTCGGCGTGATGCCGCGAAACACTCATATCTGTTAATACTACCGTGTTATCGGGGGCGCGACCAATGGAAGCTACCCCATTATCAATGAGTATTTCCGAAGCAGATGTGCTGCCGTGAATTTTGAGTTGGGCATTGGTTGATGGTAAACTCATGCAATATCTCCATTAGCTGGGAAACTGACTAGCTGTTGTTGACTACCAGCTAATCTAAACGCATACCTTCCCTCAAACCTTAGCACAATCACAGTTCTCCGGCTCAAGCGCCCGGTATTCTGGATTAGTAGACTCCAATGGCGATACCTTGGTCTAACCTCTGTCTAACCTCCCTCAAGGCTAACATCACAAAAAAAGCGATCGCCCTTCGCTCAATTTTACAGCGATCGCTAGGTTTATGAAAAACAACCAGTTACTTCTATTATAATACCAACATCAACACAAGTCAACAATTCTTTCCCATTTAGCTGTAATTAAACTCGGTCTGATGCTCATTGAAACAAATGCCTTTACCAACTGGTTTATTAAATGCTGCTACTGTAAAAATTCAAGACTGAACAAGCTGTAATTAATGTTATAGGGAGGAACGCTATCAAAATTATTTAATCCCCGCGAGGATGATTAAACACCAAGGCCAGACCAATTTAACAGGGGGTTCTGGAAAAATAATGGGAAATTTGGTGAAGATTGTGTAAATTGTGTAAAATGATAGCATCCTAATCTAGGCTCGTAACTGCGACCCGTGGGGACTAAGTTAACCCAGATTAGTGGTCAGGGAATTTGCATCAACGGTTGGGAAACCCATCAGCAACCTCTAGGAACTCTAGTTATGTCTGAACCGCTGATTTCTGCGATCATTTGTACCCATAATCGAGCTAACTACTTAGGGGCTGCGATCGATAGCTTGCTAGATCAGGAATTGGATGAGTTTGAGGTGATAGTGGTAGATAATGCTTCAAGCGATCGCACCCGTGAAATAGTCGAAAGCAAACTCGATCACCCTAAACTCCGTTATGTCTACGAGCCGATCACGGGTCTGTCCGTCGCCCGCAATACCGGAGCCAAAACTGCCCAGGCTCAAATTTTAGCCTACCTAGACGATGATGCCGTCGCTAGTCGCCAATGGCTAAGGGTACTCTACACAGCGTATCAAGACAACCATAAACTAGCCGTAGCAGGAGGTCGCGTTACCTTAATTTGGCCAGAAGGCATCACCCCACCCCCATGGCTATCCCCCGGTTTAGCCGAAAACTTAGGAGCATATAACCTGGGAGATGATATCCTTTATATAACTAATCCCGGCTTAACCCCCAGAGGACTAAACTACTCTATCCGCCGCACCTTTCTTGACCAAATTGGAGGCTTTGACCCTAATCTAGGTAGAGTGGGAAAACGGCTGCTTTCTAACGAAGAACTGGTGATGACAGAAGAAGCTCTCAACCGAGGCTGGGAGGTGGCTTATATTCCCGATGCTTTGGTGGCTCATAATGTCGCTCCAGAAAGAGTTAAGCGCAGTTGGTTCATGGAGAGAGGCTGGTGGCAGGGAATTAGTGAGTGTTACCGTGAACAACTGTCAGGACGCGCCAACTGGGGACAATTAGGGCGGGGCGGCGAGAATATGGTCAGAGGACTTTACAAATCCCTAAAGTATTTTAACGATCCAGCTACCCGATTTGATAATTTGGTTTATGCTTATGGTCAAATTGGCTATTTAGGAGCGGCGATCGCTGGTTTGTTAAACATCAACAACACAGCCACCAAACCCAAAACATGAGAAATCACCTATCTTAATGGTCTACTTATCAACATTGTGTTATGAGCATTACTGCATCCAAAATTCCCGTTTCCGTGCTAATTCCTGCCAAAAATGAACAGGAAAACCTCCCCGCTTGTCTAGCTAGTGTGGCTGTGGCTGATGAAATTTTGGTGGTCGATTCTCAAAGTAGCGATCGCACTGTGGAAATTTCCGAGAGTCTGGGAGCTAAAGTTGTACAATTCCACTTCAATGGTCAATGGCCGAAAAAGAAAAACTGGTCCTTAGAAAACCTCCCCTTTCGTAATGAATGGGTGCTAATTGTGGACTGTGACGAACGCATCACCCCCGAATCTTGGCAAGAAATTGCCCAAAAAATCCAAGACCCGGAATATTCTGGCTATTACATTAATCGTCGGGTATTCTTCCTGGGGAAATGGATTCGCCACGGCGGTAAATATCCCGACTGGAACCTGCGTCTATTCAAGCATAAACTAGGTCGCTACGAAAATCTAAACACGGAGAATGTCCGCAATACCGGAGATAACGAAGTACACGAGCACGTAGTTATCTCGGAAGGAAAAGTCGGTTATCTTCAAGAAGATATGCTTCATGAGGATTTCCGGGATTTGTTCCACTGGATAGAACGCCATAACCGTTATTCTAACTGGGAAGCACGGGTTTACTACAATATCCTCACGGGTCAGGACGATAGTAAAACCATTGGGGCTGATTTATTTGGAGATGCAGTCCAGCGGAAACGCTTTTTAAAAACTATTTGGGTCCGACTGCCCTTTAAGCCTCTGTTGCGATTTATCCTATTCTATATTATCCAACTGGGTTTTTTGGATGGTCGCGCTGGCTATATTTATGGCCGACTATTGAGCCAATATGAATATCAAATTGGGGTGAAACTGTACGAATTGCGTCAATTTGGTGGTCAGTTGAATGTGGCTAAAACCACCACAAACACGGTCACGCCTCAGTCTGTACCTCAAACAGTGGAAAAATGACGAAAACCGACACATCGACAGAAGCCTGGGTTGATCTGCGAAAGTATGATCAATCTGGGTTTGACCGGGGGAAGCCAGGATGGTTTATTTTGCTGTGGTGGCTGGTTCAGGCGATCGCCTTTCCCCTCACTCCTCACCCGTTTAATAGCATTCGCTGTGGGATTTTGCGGCGGTTTGGCGCAAAAATTGGTCAAGGGGTAATTATTCGACCTACCGCTAGGTTTACTTACCCCTGGAAAGTGGCGATCGGTGATTATAGTTGGATTGGTGATGATGTGGTACTTTATAGCCTAGACCGTATCGAAATCGGTGAGCATTGCGTGATTTCTCAAAAGTCCTATTTGTGTACCGGAAGCCACGATATCCATGACCCCGCTTTTGGTCTACAAACCGCCCCAATCGCGATCGCCCCCGGGGTGTGGGTGGCTACAGATTGCTTTATCGGACCGGGTGTAGCGATCGGTGCTAATACAGTTGTCGGCGCTAGATCCAGCGTCTTCAGTGACCTACCAGCAGCCCAAATTTGCTTAGGAACCCCCTGTCGTCCCCATTCCCCCCGAAATCTCATAATTAACAATTAATAATTAACAATTAATAATTATTAATTATTGGGGCGGGTTCTGCTAGTGTCTCGCCTCCTCGCGACTGCATGAATAAACCCGATCCAACTATGGGCTGCTGTTATTCATTCATAGTCTTATAGGTCGATACTGCTGAAGGTGAACTGCGGTTGAGATAGCGGAAAATCCAATACTTAAATACCGCATCTAATATAACTGGAAAAGTTGCAATAAATAGAAAGTTAAAATCTCGACTTTCTGCTACTCCGAAATGTCTAGCCACACTTTCCAGAATTACCTCCCAACCGTGGGGGGAGTGGAAACCTACGAACATATCAGTTAACAAAATAATGATAAATGCCTTAGCGCTATCACTGAGACCATAAATTATATCCCCCATAAATGATTTCAAAACTTGCACTTCTTGCTTATTGTTAGACAAAATCAACACAAACGTAAACACTGATATAATATCAGCAAAAATGTTTTTAATAGAATTAGAACTTAATGTGCGATATTCCTCGGCAATTTTGATGGCTTTGGCTTGGGTTCTTTCCTCCAAATCTTCCTCCGTTAATTCCGGTATTAAACCCACCATCATCTCAAACTTTAACCTAGACTCATATCTCTCGATTTCCATTAAGGCTTCTTCTTCCATATCAACATTCATAAATAGGGGCGTGTTTTCATTCACCCAAAATCTATCTACCAAGGGACCAACCACAAAATTTTTCGACAATTGCTGAGTCAGAAGCGGCACTAAAATCAAGATGAGAATAAATCTAATCGCAATAATAGTTTTAACTTTCGATTTCCGATAATCTTTAATCACCTGTTCTTCTGACTCTGGGTTAAGTTCCCGTTTAATGCGAGTCACAGTTCTGAGCAAAGTTCGAGGTAGAAAGCTAGTGCCGGAGTTTTCAGATTTGAGGTTATCTTTAAGATTATTATCCGCTTTGGGGGGAGAAATAGGGATATCTGAACTGAGAATAGACTTCGACTTTTGGGGAAGCGAAACCAGTCCATTTTCTGGCTCGTTAGGTATCAGAGAACGACTTTCTAGGTCTTCAACTTTTACCAGTGCTTTAGATGTTGATGGTACTTTGCTTGGGGATTTTTTTTGATGATAACGGCTAGTTACAGCATCAATAAATTCTAGTTTTTCACAGACGATCGCAATGGTATCGGCATCTTGATGGCGATCGTAAATATCATCCTGATTCCGCAACTTTCGATTAAGTTCGGCGGGGTCTATTTGTTCGGAAATGGCTAAAATAGAGCGGCTAGTGTTAAATTCTGCCAACCGCATTTGAATGACTTGTAAATACCTATTAACCTCCGATTTAAAATAAGACAAGACTCGCTCGCTATATTCATCAGAAGAAGACCCGATCGCCTCACCATGAAAATGCTCATTTTCCAGAGAGCGGATTTTGAGAGCCGCATCTAATGCCTGATCTAAAGCTCGATCAGGAGTATCACGAAACCACTGATTAGCGCGATTGAGAAACCGCTTAAACTGAGTCCAATTTGAGGATGTCATAGTGAGTTGCCATAAACACCTATTTGAGGTTAGGCGCGAAAAAATGGTAATGTACGGGGTATATTAGCACTTTTACTGAAATGGCTGTGGTTTGGCAATCACTGTGGATTACCGGAGGCTCACGAACAGGTAAAACTACCCGTTTGGTAGAGCAATTTTGTCTTTGGAGTCAAATGTATCTAGGCGCTCTCAAAGCGCCCTATTCAGCCCCATTTAAGCCCAAGCACCCTCTACAAGGCTTGCGTCCCCTAGTTTTAGCTGCTAATGGAACCAATAAACGCCATTTAGTTGATAGGATAACCCAAGCATCTGCTGGACAATATCCATTTTCCGCCATCACCATTATGGGATTTTTTCAGCAGGAAGTGCTTTTGTTTTGGCCCCTGCTAATTGAAGCCCTAGACCTGAGAGCCCAATTTCCCCAGAGGTTGCGTCCTGAACTAGAACAGGAACTTGCCAGCCAACTTTGGAGTCCTGAAATCGATAGCGGAAAATTAACGGACCTTGGGAAAGGACGCGATCGCATTGTCCGTACAACCCTCGATCTATTACAACTAGCAGCACTCAGCGGCACGCCTGTTGAAGATCTGCCTAGTATATTAGAACGCCATCAGGCCTTTTATGCCATTCCAGAGACAGCCTACACCTGTATGACCGAGATGCTCCTGCGTTGGCAAAATTGGTGTCAGCAAAAGGGATTACTGACTTATGGGATTATAGCAGATTTATATTGGCCACATTTGTTGAACCATCCCACCTATCAAAAGCATCTAATCAATCAGCATCGAGTTATCTTAGCCGATGATGTGGATGAATACCCAGCGATCGCCCGCCATTTATTCGAGTTTTTATTAGAGAATCAAGTGATGGGAGCATTTACTTACAATCCCCAAGGTGCAGTGAGACTAGGTTTAGGGGCAGATCCTAAATATCTAGCACAGTTGCAAGATCGCTGTCAGATAGAACAGCTTTCTCCTGTCGAGGGTTTAGCGAAAACTCTCGGTACTCAGGTGGTGTCATGGATAAATCAAGATTATGGTCACTTTCCCGACTTGAGCAACTCTCAGCAGTCAGTTTTTGCCATAGAAACCACCTCTAGGGCTGAACTATTGCGGCGGACGGCTACAACCATCATAGAAGCCATTAAAAATGATGAAGTACAGCCCCAGGATATTGCTATCATCGCTCCGGGGCTAGATGCGATCGCCCGCTATAGCATTCGGGAAATTTTAACCCATGAGGGTATTGCACTAGAAGAAATCCAACCACAGCAACCGCTGATCACTTCTTCCGTAGTGCGATCGCTACTTATCCTACTCGCCTTAGTATATCCAGGCTTAGGGCGGTTAGTAGATAGAGATGCGATCGCCGAAATGCTGACCATTATCAGTAGCCATATCCCAGAGAGTAAACACAGCAGCACATCAGACCCCGACTCACCCGCGGCCAATTTTCCCATCCAGAATGCGATCGATCCAGTGCGAGCCGGTTTATTAGCTGATCACTGTTTCGCCCTTGATGTGCAAAATCCGAAATTACTGCCAATTAATACCTTTCCACGCTGGGACCGCCTCGGCTACCGTGCAGCCAACACCTATAAATATATTTGTGAGTGGTTAGCCCTACAGCAACAGCAGTATCATCAGAACCTCCTCCCCAGTCCTGTCGCCTTATTAGAGCGAGCCATCCAGGAATTTTTCCTTCCTAGGGCTACAGGTTCATCTTACTTAATTATGGATATGAATCGCCCAGCCTTAAAGGTTTTTGCACAAATCGACCTGTTGCGGGAATTAATGGAAACCGCCATCCACTTTTGGAATATTTATACCAGAGACAAACCCCAGCCATCACCCTTAGAAACCGTCGAAATCACTCGCCAATTTATTGAACTGTTGCGCCGGGGAGTTGTGACCGCCAACCCCTATCCCATCGGAGAAATGGCTGTTAAACCTCATCGTGTCACCCTCGCCACCATTTTCCAATACCGTGTCAATCACCAATCCCATTCCTGGCACTTTTGGCTAGATGTGGCCTCACCCCTCTGGTTCCAAGAGGGAGCCAGTAGCCTTTGGGGTGCGCCTCTGTTTCTCAGAGATATTCAACAGCAGAGACAGCCTTGGACCAGTGAGGATATGATGGCAGCAAACCAACAAAGACTACAAAGGATAGTCTGGGATTTATTAAGTCGGGTTAGCGATCGCCTTTACCTGTGTCATAGTGAATTATCAGTTAACGGTCAAGAACAACTCGGACCTCTTCTACCCCTCGTTAATAGTGTACAATACGCCCCTAGACCTAATCTGTAGGGGCGAAAAATTTTTCGACCCTACATTCCCCAATAGTTTAAACCGTCGATAAACCTCAGATAAAACTGGGTAGTATATATATCAGTTCTGCCAAGAGAGAAGTTAGGAAAACCGCAATATGAATCAAATTAAATTTATGCAATCCCGCTCAATACCCCCCTAAATACCCCCTAAACTCATCAGATAATCTCAATCATACCAAATATTTTTTAATGCTGATTGATTCCCAACTCAGCTATAATTAACCCTGAAAAAGTCAATTCTCAGTGTTTGTGCATGACAAATATACTCAATAATACATCTTGATTTTCCAGAATCAGTCACCGGAAAACCTCAATAATTTATGATTAAAAGTCACAGTTTCTGCGATATTAGTATACGGGCATTGACTGATACATCATTAATCTGTTTAAATTGATAGCCATTCATATTATGGCGATGACTTCAAATCACCCATGTGGCTACCTTCCCCAAATCATGCCCCCAAAAACTTAAATAGCCTAACCGTTAAAATAACCCCTTGTCTATGCCAAAATTCCCAAGTCATCACCAATTAGGAGTCACCTCATGACCAGTTCAACCATTCCCACCACCCCCGCTCAACTTGCGTTGCGAGTATCTCCTGGAGATCAAATTCTCAGCCTCAACCAAGTTGTCCTCATCTTTCCCGCCGAACCAATACCCAACAGATTTGAAACCTTCCCTGGGTCCATCACCAACATATTACCCGCCTCCAACGGCTTAGGGGATACCCTACTCGGAGAGGGAGGAGTGACACTATTTGTTCCCGATGAGCCAGGCTTTGAAGCCACAATTCAAGGTAGCAGTGAAACCGTAATAGTAGTTAGAGCCGCCGGACAAGACCAAGGATTCCTCACCGTTCTAAATCGAGAACCCGGTAGACTCCAAAGCCGTGCAGACGGCTCCTTTGTCTTTATCCCTGACGATGCAGGAGACCCAGAGCCAGACCCAGGGACTGACCCATCACCAGATCCAGGAACTGACCCAGGAACTGACCCAGACCCAGAACCAGAACCCAGGGAAAATCAACCCCCCATAGCCAACGATGTTTTTGTCACCACCAGCCAGGGACAAGACACCTTTTTTGATGTACTCCTCAACGACACAGACCCAGACGGAGATACCCTCAGCGTTCAAAACTTCAGCAGCACCGCCAACGGAGCCTTAATCTTCAACGGCGCGGGAATATTCACCTATCGACCTAACCCAGACTTCTTTGGTACTGATGGCTTTAGTTACAATGTCACCGACGGGACAGACTCCGACCTAGCGCAAGTGGTGATCTCAGTTCAACCTGGCGATTTAGCCCAAATTATCGAAGGAATAGGTCAAGGAACCACCGGAGATGACTCCATTATCGGCTCATCAGGGGATGATGTCATTAATGGTTTAGCTGGAAACGATACCATCTTCGGTTTAGCTGGAAACGACCTCCTACAAGGTGACGAAGGCGACGATCTACTCTTCGGCAACCAAGGCAACGATACCCTGGACGGCGGACCGGGTAATGATACCGCCTATGGAGGTCAGGACAATGACCTGATTATTGGTGGGGATGGTAATGACTTACTATTCGGCAACCTCGGCAACGATACCCTATTGGGGGGACCGGGTAATGATTCTATGTATGGCGGGGACGGCAACGACTGCATTCGGGGTGGTGTTGGGAATGACTTGATTTTTGGCGACAAAGGTAATGATATCCTCTGGGGAGATGACGGCAACGACACGATTTATGGTGGCGAAGGAGACGATTTAATCTTCGGTAATGATGGTGCTGATCTATTATTTGGGGGAGTTGGAAACGATACCATTTTTGGTGGACCAGGAAACGATACTATCATCGGCGGCGAAGGCGATGATCAAATTGCTGGAGAAGTGGGAGATGATTTATTATTTGGAGGTCTCGGAGCCGATACCCTCACAGGTGGTTCCGGTAGTGACACCTTTGCGATCGCCGAAGGTAGTGGCGGCGGTAGCGTAGAAGAAGCTAATGTCATTAATGACTTCACTGGTGGGACTGATAAAATTGGTTTGTTGGGGAACCTCACCTTTGAACAACTCAGCATTACCCAAAGCGAGGAAAACGCCGGGAATGCTATTATCCGTAATGGTAGTGATGGAGAGTTCCTAGCAGTTCTCATTGGGGTTAACAGCAATAACTTAACCGCCTCCGATTTTGTCCCCGTCGTCGGCTTGGACATCGGCATACCCACACCACCCACACCGACACCACCGACACCACCGACACCACCGACACCACCGACACCACCGACACCACCGACACCACCGACACCCACACCGACACCACCGACACCCACACCGACCCCTCCTGTACCTCCACTTCCGCCACCCCCACCCCCTATCAACTTGCCACCTAACGCAGTTGATGACCGGGTGAGACGAGCAGTGAACCAACCAGTGACCTTTGACGTACTCGCCAATGATAGCGACCCAGAAGGGCAACCTATTAGGGTGATTGAATTTACCATGACCACAGGGGGGGACTTAATCCAAAGTCCTGCTGACCCCAGAGGCGGAACATTTACTTATACTCCTAATCCTGGCTTTGTAGAGCCGGAAACCTTTACCTATACCATAACTGATGGTAGTGGTAACACTGCCCAAGCCACTGTATTTATACAGGTTAATCAACCGCCAGAATTAGTAGTTAATCGCGGGATTATCCTACTGCCAACTCAGCAACAAACCATCACAGTTAATAACCTATTTGCCGAAGACCCAGACAATCTTCCGACTGAGGTATTTTATGAGGTATTAAGAGAGCCTCAAGCTGGTATTATGCAGAGATTGGGGACTACTTCCACCGATCGCATTAGAACTGGCGATCGATTCAGCCAAGAAAGCATTAATACTGGTGCTATTATCTATACCTCTGGTAGAGAGTCTGGCGTAGATGATTTAGTATTCCGACTCACAGATAGTGTGGCCACCTTACCCCAGCAAATCTTTAGTATCTCAGTCGTGGATGACTTCATTCAGGGAACTGATGAAGATGACAACATAGAGGGTACCGCCTTGAGTGAGTACATTCAAGGATTTGGTGGTAATGATACCCTCGTGGGTGTTGGCGGTCGAAATATCCTCGATGGAGGTCCGGGAAATGACTCCATAGTGGGGGGAAGTGGTAATGATGTCATTGATGGTGGAGAAGGAAACGATACCCTATTGGGTAACGAAGGTAACGACTCCATCTTTGGTGGACCCGGTAACGATTCCATCATTGGCGGTAGCGGAATTAACAGTCTATTTGGAGAAGGTGGAGACGATACCATTATCGGCGGTGATGATGGTAATTTACTCAGTGGTGGTGTTGGTAATGACTCCCTCACTGGTGGCACAGGTAACGATACCATTTTTGGTGGTGATGGTAATGACACCATAATTACTGAGCGAGGCGATAACCAATTATTTGGAGATGACGGTAACGATTTAATCTTCGGTGGAATTGGTCGAGATCTCATTCAAGGCGGACCAGGCAATGATACCCTAATTGCTGGCTCTGGTAATAACACCATTTTTGGTGGACTGGGTAACGATTCTATCGTTGGCGGCGAGGGAGATGACACCCTGTTTGGTGGTGAAGGTAACGACACCATTGATGGAATTGGCGGTGATAACAGCATCTTTGGCGGCGCTGGGAATGATTCGATTATAGCCGGACCCGGTAATGATACCGTATTTGCTGGACCAGGTAATGATCAGGTCTTTGGTGGTGATGGTAACGACCTCATCTTCGGAGACAGTGGCAATGATACCATCTTTGGTGGCACTGGAGATGATACCATATCTGGGGGAGCAGGTTCTGACCTACTCACAGGAAATTCCGGTAACAATGTCTTCTACTACCTCAACCCCGGCGAGGGAGTCGATATCATCACTGATTTTAAACAACCAGGAAACGATCGCTTCTTAATTCTGTCTGGAGAAAACAATTTTGATGGGTTAGTTCCCACCGTTGGCACCGCCGCCGCACCCCTCCAAAGCGCTATCATTAGCGCTCTAGGCTCCGAAGGTACTCGACATTAGCGGACGACAATTAATTATCTTCCAAGACACCTTTGATAATATTCAAGCCGTTAACGCCGCGCTCAAAAATCAAAGGGGTTCAGATGGCGGTTCCGCTTTGATACTCTACCGGAATAACCTTACCTATCCAGGCTTCCAAGGTAACTATATTCTCGGTTTTGACCCGAACTTATCTGATGATAGTTTACCCGCCTTTGACCTGGCTATTCTGCCATCAATTGATCCTTCGACCGATAACATTAGTACCATTCTCGGCTCTAATGATTTCACCATCATCTAGCCATAGTTCCTGATTTCCCAAAGCAGGGGAGAACAGTTAAACCCATATCCTCCCCTGTTTCAATATTCCCCCTAATACTTGATCACTATTAAGGAGTCCCATCATGACTGGTGTTAATATCCCTACCACCCTCGCTCTCATATCTCGCCGAGTTATTCCCGGTAATAGTCTACTAAGCACTAATAATATTGAATTAATTTTTCCGGCTGACCCCATTCCTGGTAAATTTCAAACCTTTGGGGGGGCGATCGGGGATACCATGACCGGAGCCAATGGGGAACTCTTATTTATTCCTGAAGAACCAGTTTTACAAGCTGTTTCGATCGCTACCAGTTCCATTGTTTATCTTGAACAAACTGACTCAGGCTTTCAAAGTCTCGCAGGACAAGCCGGAGAAACTTTACCTGGTGGTGGGGGGGAAATTCTCTTTCGACCAGAGGGTTTTGAGTTTCCCGAACCCGAACCCGAACCCGACCCGGAACCCGCACCCGCACCCGCACCCGCACCCGCACCCGACCCGGAACCCGACCCGGAACCCGACCCGGAACCCGACCCGGAACCCGACCCGGAACCCGACCCGGAACCCGAACCCGCACCCGACCCAGAACCAGAAATCATCACCATACAAGGTTCAGGAGTTGGTACAGAGGGAAACGATACCATTCTGGGTAGTGATTTTAATGATGCGATCGATGGTGTAGGTGGTAATAACATCATTTTCGGTTTAGGGGGAGATGACTTTATCCGAGGGGGTGATGGTGCAGACTCCATTAATGGCAATGCCGGTAATGATACCATCTATGGTGGCGACGGAGATGATTGTATCCGGGGTGGTCAGGGTAATGATCTGATTTTTGGTGAAGGTGGGAATGACCTGTTATTCGGTGATAAAGATGCTGATATCCTCTTCGGTGTCTCTGGTAATAACACCATGTATGGAGGTCAAGGTAATGACAGCCTCATAGGGGGTGAAAATGACGACCTGATGTTTGGCGATAAGGGTAACGATACATTATTAGCTGGTGGTGGCAATAATACCCTTTATGGTGGCGCTGATAATGATTTCCTGTTTGGTGGGACTGGTAACGATTTACTCTTTGGTGATGATGGTAATGATGAACTCGTTGGTGGTAAGGGGAATGATACTATCTTTGGCGGTCCCGGTGACGACATAATTTTTGGCGGTGATGGTAATGATATATTAAGAGGCGGAAAGGGTAACGATCGCCTCTTTGGAGATGAAGGTAATGATTTACTAGAAGGCGGTCGTGGCGTTGATACCCTCACTGGTGGTGGTGGTAGAAATATATTTGTTGTTGGCTTAGTTGTCAGTGCGTCTGAAGGTGGTGGTAGTGTAATTACAGCTACCACTGGCGGCGCTTCCCCAGAATTAGCAGATCTGATCACCGACTTTCAAGCTGGTGTTGACAAAATTGGATTAACCGGAGGACTCACCTTTGCGGATATTGAAATTCGTCGTGGTGAAGGTGCCAATATCAGAAATACATTGCTCATAGACCGCAATACCGGAGACTTTTTAGCAGTTTTATTAAATATAGATCCAGCCATGCTGGACGAAACAGATTTTCTCATCGACCCAGACGGACCTTTAGTAGATCCAGAACCAGAACCCGGACCCGAACCAGAACCTGGACCCGAACCAGAACCTGGACCCGAACCAGAACCTGGACCCGAACCAGAACCTGGACCCGAACCAGAACCTGGACCCGAACCAGAACCTGGACCCGAACCAGAACCTGGACCCGAACCAGAGCCCGAACCAGAACCTAGTCCGACTCCCAGTCCGACTCCCAGTCCGACTCCCAGTCCGACTCCTAGTCCCGAACCCACTCCTACCCCTCCTGTTCCCACTCCCCCCCCGGTTCCCACACCGACCCCAACCCCGACCCCGACCCCAACCCCGACCCCGACCCCGACCCCGACCCCTTCTGATGGTCCTGAAGCCGGAAATGATACCCTCAGTGTGGCACAGAATAGTTCCTTAAACATTAATAATTCCACTCTGTTAGAGAATGATAGTCCGGGAATACCAGGGGATATTCTCACCATTACTAATGTACCATCAACCACCAGTGAAGGTGGCACAATCCAACCTAGTGGTTCATCTTGGATCTATACACCACCCAGCGATTTTGTGGGGGTAGATACCTTCGTTTATACAGTTAGAAATAGTAATGCTCAAACCGCTACTGCTACTGTTTTCATTAATGTAGAATTAGTTAATGAGCCTCCGGTAATTGACCTCAATTCTGCCGCACCTGGGAACGATTTTAGCACCAACTTTACCGAAGGAGATTCTCCTGTTTTCATTGGCGCACTTGGTAGCATTAGCATTAGCGATCCAGATGGTGATGATATAGTTTCAGCCACTGTTACTATTACCAACCCAGCCAATGGAGAAGAAGAAGGTTTATCAATTACCGGGTCTTTATCTCCCAATATTACCGCCGATGCTTATGACCCAAATACGGGAGTTTTACTACTCACTGGAACTGCGCCTCCCGTAGCGTATGAAGATGCCATTTCCCGAATAGTTTATAGTAACACATCCCTAGCACCAGGTACAAGCGATCGCCTAATTACCGTAATCCTTAGTGATGGTATTGAAGACAGTAATCCCGCCAACTCTATCATTAGGATTACTGCCATTAATAACCCCCCGACAAATACAGTTCCCGAAGCACAAGAAACCGATGGAGAAACCCCCTTATTATTTAGTGAAGAGAACAACAATTCCATTAGTATTTCCGATCCTGATTCTGGTAGTAACCCAGTAGAAGTTAGCCTAGTTGCCACCAACGGCATTTTAACAGTCGGCACCAATACAGAAGGCGTGCAAATTAACGGCAGCGACACCGAAACCCTAACCCTTACAGGTGTAATAGGTTCAATTAACCGCGTCCTAGATGGTTTAACCTTTACCCCCACCGAGGAATTTAACGCTCAAAACGGAGAGTTAGAAATTACCACCAACGACCTCGGCAACACCGGACAAGGCGGTCCGTTAACAGATACAGATACCATCACCATTAACGCCCTAAATTTACCTCCCAATGCACTAGATGATGTAGCCACAACAGTTAGCAATACACCAGTTATTCTCACACCGGAAGAACTTATCGCTAACGATAGCGACCCCAACGAAGATGAACTAACCCTAACAGAGGTTGGAAATGCCGTAGGGGGAACAGTAGCACTCACCAGTGATGGTAATATCCAATTCACCCCAACTACAGATACACAAGGTCGAGCAAGTTTCGATTATACCATTAATGACGGCAGGGAAGAAACAGACACAGCAACAGTTACCGTAGTAGTCAAACCATCATTAGAAGAAGCAGACGATATTCTAGCCAATGATATTTTCAATGTCGATGCTGCATCAGGTCTTCTCGCCAGCGATACTCCTATCGAAGAAGATACACTTAGTATCGTAGACTTTGACGAAACCAGCGATCAGGGAGCCTTAGTACAAGTTAATCCTGATGGTAGTTATACATATAACCCCATCGATGTCAATGCTTTTCGACAGTTACGAGAAGGGGAACAGGTTGTAGACACATTTAGTTATACAATTAGCAATGGTCTTGGTAGTACCGTTACCGCCACCGTCAGCATTACCGTCACTGGAGTTAATGAACCTCCTGTTGCTGTCGATGATAGCAATAGTACCCTGGCTAATGCAGTGCTAACTGTGAGTGAGGCTGAGGGAGTTTTGGTTAATGATACAGACCCCGAAGGCGGTCCGTTAGAGGTGGTTGATTTTAACCCCAATAGTTCTCAGGGTGCTACAGTTACCGTTAATCCTGATGGTAGCTACACCTACGACCCAACTACAGTAGAATCATTTATAGCATTGCGGTTTGGTGCCACCTTAGAAGATACCTTCACCTATACAGTAGCTGATGATATGGGTGTTACAGCCACGGCTACTGTCACCATTACCGTCACCGGGGTTAATGAACCACCCAGTAACAACCTACCAGAAACCCAAGCCACTAATACTGATACACCCCTAGTATTTAGCACTGAAACTGATAATGCCATTACCATTGCTGACCCAGACGCGGGGGATGACCCGTTAGTGGTGACTATAGTGGCGACCAATGGGACAGTTACCCCTGGGGAAAATACCGAAGCGGTGGAAGTTACTGGGGAAAACACGGAAACTCTCACCTTGACTGGTACTCTCTCAGCTATTAACCAAGCCTTAGAAGGGTTAACATTTACCCCATTACCAGAGTTTCTCAACGAAAATGGTAGCTTGGAAATTACTACTAATGACCAAGGTGGTGGAGATCCTGATAATCCTTTAACAGCTACAGATACCATCACCATTGAAACCCTAAACCGACCACCCGTCGCGGAAGATGATCAGGTTGATGCTTTACTAAATACTGCCATAAACATCCCTGGGGAAACTTTACTAGCTAATGATAGCGACCCTGATGATGATGTTCTCACCATCATAGAAGTGAGTAATGCTAATAACGGTACAGTAGAACTAGACCCAGAAGCGGGTGATGTGTTATTTACCCCAGACTCGGACTTTGTCGGAGAAGCTAGTTTTGAGTACACCATTAGTGATGGACGTTCAGGTATCGACACAGCTACGGTGACGGTGCTGGTAAAATCTCTGCCTACGGCTGTTGATGACGAGAATAACACCCTTGCTAACCAAATTTTGAGTGTTGAGTCATCGGAGGGAGTTCTCGCCAATGACTTCGATTTAGACGGGGATCCGTTAACGGTTGTGGCTTTTGATGGCAGGAGCGCTCAGGGTGCTACAGTACAAGTTAATCCCGATGGTAGTTATACATTCGACCCCAGAAATGCTAATGCTTTATTGGCGTTGCGGGAAGAACAGGAGATAGTTGATACTTTCACGTACACTATCGAGGATGTTGATGGTAATCAGGCTACGGCCACGGTCAGCATTACTGTAACTGGAGTTAATGAACCTCCTGTTGCTGTGGACGATCGCAATAGTATCCTGGCGAATACAGTCTTAACTGTAAATGCGCCTAGAGGTGTGCTGAGTAATGATACAGACCCGGAAGGGGGTCCGTTAGAGGTGGTTGATTTTGACTCTAATAGTTCTCGGGGTGCTACAGTTACGGTTAATCCTAATGGTAGCTACACCTTTGACCCAAGGGAGGTAGAATCATTTATAGCATTGCAGGAAGAGGAAACTTTAGAAGATACGTTTACCTACACAGTAGCTGATGATATGGGTGTTACAGCCACGGCTACTGTCACCATTACTGTCGCGGGGGTTAATGAATCTCCTGTTGTGGATCTGAGTCCTGATGATTCGGAAACCCTTAATTTTGCGACTACTTTCACGGAAAAACAGCCACCAGTGGCGATCGCTTCTGGTGATGGTGTTAGCATTACCGACCCTGATAATGATAGCCTAGTGGGCGCTACTGTCAGGATTACTAATCTGTTAGATGGGGATTTTGAGGAATTGGCAGTTAATACGGGTGATACCGATATTACGGCTAATTATAATCAAACTACGGGGGTGTTAACACTCTCTGGGGAAAATTCCCTGAGTGTTTACGAAGAGGTTTTGGCAACGGTAACATATATAAATCGTTCCCTCGATCCAAATACAAGCGATCGCATTATTGAAGTGGTGGTAAATGATGGCAGGGATGATAATAACCCCCTAGCTGTTAGCACTATTTCTGTGGTGGCGGTTAATGACCCCCCTGAGATTGATTTAGATACCACTAACAGTGTCGTCGGCGGTAACAACTTCGCTAATACCTTTGAAGCCGACGCTGGTCCGGTGGCGATCGCTTCTAATAATATCAGCATTACCGACCCAGATAATACTACCATCCAATCAGCAACTATTACTCTGACCAATCCCATCAATGGGGAAGATGAGGGTTTATCCGTCATTGGCGGACTTCCGGGAGGTATCACCGCCGAAACCTATAATCCCGAAACGGGGGTTCTGAGACTTTCTGGTAGTGCATCTTTCGCCAACTATCAAACAGCTATTTCCCGCGTGTTTTACAACAATACCTCAAACCGTCCTAATACCACAAACCGCATAGTAACAGTGGTGGTGAATGATGGCAATGATGACAGTAATCAGCCTCGGACAACTATTGATATGTTTGTTCCTCTGATTGCTAATGATGTGGGTCCGATTGTTACCAATATTCAATGGAACACATTATTGACGACATTATTTATTGATATACTCTCTAATGATATCTTTCCAGAGGGTGAGAATCCTACTGTTGAAAATGATGCCGCCGAAAGTGCTTCGGCTATACCTATTTGGGAGGAATCATCTAATGAAATTAGCTACGACATCATTGATACTTTTGTCGAGGAGGATCGATTTACATACACTATCAGTTCGGATGACCAATCAGTAACAGCCACAGTTTTCATTGATAGGAGACCCGCACCTGGGGATACTCCTGTCAGTCTTGAAGGCGGTAATTTTGGTGACTTGTTAACTGGTGGTACTGGTAATGATACCTTATCAGGATTGGGCGGTAATGATACGCTATTTGGTGGTTTGGGGAGTGATTCTTTGGTAGGAGGAGAGGGAAATAATCGCTTTTTATACCAGAGTCCTGATGATGGTGGCGGCACAGCATTTAATGCTGATAGTACAGGTAGTATTACTGAACAAATTGGTACGGGGTTATATGATACGATCGCCGATTTCACAGGTCTGGGAGAGGCGGAAGGAGATGCGATCGCTTTATCTAGTGATTTGATTCCCAATACTGACCGCATTCTCCTAACCGTTCAAACTGATATTTCATCTAATGTCTTGGATGGAAATAATCTGTTTGCTTATGATGATGGTAGCCATACTTACATCATTTATGATGGTGATGGTGATAATACTACCGGGGACGACTCCCAGATTTTAGCCAGACTCCAAAATATCACAGGGGTAACTGAGTTATCACCCGATGATTTTCTGATTTTTTAGAGAGTCTCACCCGCCTATAACAGGCGGGTATGTCCTGCTTTTGGGGAGGCATATAGCCAACTCCAGAACCCGCCTCTACTCGTGAATATGGTATGATATTACTTCAACCCTAACCTTTTTCGTAGCCAAGTTGCACCCATAAATAATAACGGAGTGGCGATTAAACCCACACTGATAAAATGTAGGGGAAAGTGGAAGTAAAAATACCATAAAATCAGAACTCCATAGGTCGAGTCTATATGGTCAAACAGATAAGTAATGATATTCGCTTCTTCTCCTGGGGCAATATTTAGCCGACGTTTGATATAAGAGTTCGGCAATTCTGACAGGTTAAATACCAACCCGGTTAGCAACCCAAATTCAACCGCCTTAAAGTCTTGGAAATGGATAGCAAAAGCCTGGTTAATTTCCACCAATGACTCTAGGAATTGAAACCCGATTACACTCACCATAAAAGTTAGGGGTAGACTAATGAGACCCCGCCATTTCTTGTTTTCGCCAAACCATTCTTTTTGCACGGGGAAGTTTAATAATTGAAACGGTGGAGTTTTCCATAAGAATGCTTCTAAAACTCCTGCCAAAAATAACCCGCAGGCTATCCACATCAAATTAAGTAAGTCCCAGGTGAGCATTGATAATATATCAGTTCTTGTCATGGCATGAGATTAATAGAGTCAATTTATTATCCATTATAAATTATCCCGCCCCCATACTGTATTATTAATGGGATATCGTCGCTTAATAGGATTCCCTGTAGTAGAGCGATCGCTTTTTAGCCCGGGCATCAAAGGGCTATTTTACATCAACTCCCCGGCATCATCAGACCCCAGTCCCACCCCCCCAAAAAAAAGTTGCACAAATCGGATATAAAAATTGATTGAGGTGTGATATATTAGTGTTGTTAAGGGTTTACTAAAGCCTTACTCAATCATCTCGTTTAGCCAATCAGAAACCGAGACCCATAACTGCTCCATCGTTCCCGAGTTCTGATCTGAAGCTCAGGCAAGCTCAGTCTGCCCAATCGGATACAGTCAGGGAAGGACTTAAAAACATAGCTCAATCAAGCTGTGCGTGCAGTTGTTAACTGCACACTGAAAGTTTCTCCTATTCACGTCGCGTCTTTCTCAGTGGCTGTATTTTGCCAAAGTCATTTGGTCATTTTCCCATGCCGATTAATGGGGTTTGTTTGTCGTGTCAAAAATCCGACACCAACCATTAAACCTCTCAGCCTCTTGACTGTTATTTCGAGATCATTTTCCCGACTCATGAATACATGAGAAACACAGCCATAACTCAGATCATGTCAAATCCCAAAACCCTCACCATTCCCTACTCGCGCCATTTCCTAGAATGGCTACACCAACAGCAACTCAGCCTAGGGATCACCACCTATCAAACCAACCGCCTCTGTTTCATCGGGATCCAACCCGACGGCCAAATCTACACCCCCGTATGGGAATTTGACCGTCCTATGGCACTTCATGCCACCTCAGACCGCCTCTATTTAGCCACCCGCTATCAAATTTGGCGACTCGAAAACGTCCTCGAAGGCGGTCAACTCCTGCAAGAAAAATACGATCGCCTCTATGTCCCCCGTGTCGCCCACACCACCGGCGACCTAGACATCCATGCTATAGCGATCGACCCCAACCAGAACATTATTTTTGCCAACACCGACTATAGCTGTTTAGCCACCCTCCACCCCCAACATAGCTTTACCCCCTTATGGAAACCCGAGTTCATCTCCAAACTCGCCCCCGAAGACCGTTGTCACCTCAACGGAATCGCCACAGTTAACGGCATTCCCCGATATATTACTGCCATCAGCCAATCAGACGTAGCCTCCGGTTGGCGGCACCAAAGGCGAGACGGAGGAATTGTCATTGACATTCAAAGCAACCAAATCATCGCCCAAGGCTTATCAATGCCCCACTCTCCCCGGTGGCATCAAAACCAACTCTGGCTACTCAACTCAGGCACCGGAGAACTGGGCTATATTGACAACAACCAATTTATCCCCGTCACCTTCTGTCCCGGCTACGGACGGGGGTTAGCCTTCGTTGGCAATTATGCCATAGTCGGACTCTCCAAACCCAGAGACTATCACTTCTCCGGCTTATTACTCGAAGAAAAACTACAACAGAAACAAGCCACCCCCCGTTGCGGCATCCTTATCATCGACATCACCACCGGGGACATCATCGAATGGCTGGACATGGACACCGAAGCCAGCGAACTCTACGATGTCGCCATTCTACCCCAAGTCCGTTGTCCTATGGCAGTAGGATTTCAAACCGGGAACATCTCCCAACTCATAACTATCGGACAACCCATCAATTCAACCCCAGCCCAAACATCCCCCAACTCTGACCCATCATATCCCCCCAAAGATACAACATATCAACAACACTTTGAACAAGGGCAGACCCTCAAAAAACAGGGTCAACTAGCCGCGGCAGAAACCTGCTTTCAAAAAGCCATCCAAGCCAACCCCAACTATATCCCCGCCCACAATAACCTGGGTACATTGCTGCAACAACAACAGCGATACAACGAAGCCATAATATGTTATCAAAACACACTCAAACTTAACCCCAACCTCCCCGAAACCCTCGCCAACCTTTCCTCAATTTATCTGCTGCAAGACCAACTCCAGCCAGCAGAAGCCGGACTCAAACGCGCCCTAGAAATCAACCCCAAATGTGTTCCCGCCCTGTACAACCTCGGCTTACTGTACAAACAACAAGCCAAATTAGAAGCAGCCATCAAACTCTTTCAAGCCGCTGCCAGCCATCAACCCAACTACACAGAAGCCTACTTCCACCTCGCCCAAATTTGGGAATTTCAAAGTCAATTTACCCTAGCTAAACTCGCCTACCAACGAGTCCAACAACTCAACCCGAACCACCCCGGATTATCACATCATCTTGAATTTGTCAAGCTCCAGTTATGTGATTGGGAAAATTACGACCAATTTATCAACAATTTAATTCAATCAATCCAGGCATATATTGACCAACCCAAAAGCCATGCTATCCTCCCCCCCTTCCAATTAAACGCATTTCCAATTCCCCCGAACTATCCCAGAAAGTCGCCCAGAAAAAAGCGGCCAGTCTTAGCCAAGCCATCAGCCAAAACCCCCTGGAATTTAACTACCAGAAAACGGACAAATTGCGCCTGGGTTATATCTCTCCCGAATTTTATAGTCACGCCGTCGGGCGACTCATTCAAGATATCTTTAAACAGCATAATCGCGCCGAATTTGAAATCTTTGGTTATCATCTATTAAGCGCCCATGATGAAGTCACAGACCAGATAATCAAGGGCTGCGATGAATTTCGGCATCTCGACTCCCTCAGCGCCCCCGAAGCTGCCCAAAAAATTAACAATGATGGCATCCAAATTCTCATCGATTTAGCCGGATATACCGGATACAATAAACCGGAAATATTGGCGTATAAACCCGCTCCCATTCAAGCCGGTTTTCTGGGATATCCCAACACTATGGGAGCGGAATTTATCCAATATTTAATCACCGATAACTGGGTAGTCCCTGAGAGCCTAGCCTCCTTTTATGACGAAGAAATTATCTATCTCCCCCATCAATTTATATGTTCCTTCATGGAGATATATGACCAACCCTTAAACCGCTCGGATTTCGGATTACCCGAAACCGGATTTGTGTTTGCCTGTTTTAATCGCCACTACAAAATTAGCCCCGACTTATTTCAAGTCTGGATGCAGCTATTACAGGAAGTAGAAGGCAGTATCCTGTGGCTATCCTTACCCCCAGTAGAAGAAACCCTCAGCCACCTACGCCAAACTGCGATCGCTGCGGGAGTTGACCCCCAACGGCTAATTTTTGCGCCGAAAATTCCCCATAACCAATATTTAGCCCGTATGCAATTAGCCGATTTAGGACTAGATACTTGGAACTATAACGGCGGTTCCACCACCATCGCCGCCCTGTATGGAGGCTTACCCGTCTTAACCAAACCAGGTGTGACTAATGCCACCCGCATGGGAGCCAGTATTTGTGCCAGTGCCGGAGTACCCGAAATGATATGTAACAGCGCCCTTGACTATCATAAAAAAGCCCTCTATTGGGCAAATCACCCCCAGGAATTGCAGCAGTTAAGGCAGCAGATAAAGGGTCGAGATAGTCCCTTATTTGATGTTTCCAAATTCGTCAGTAATTTAGAGACAGCTTTGCTGCAAATCTGGCATCGTTAAACCGCCCATTCTAATCCCTGTATTTTTGAACATTAGGAACAGATCGCAATGTCCAAACAAGCACCAATTCTCAATGAAACCAACTTCACCCTAACAGCCATTAACCAAGGCGCTACCGACCCCACAGGCAACAACCTGGGGACAATTATTGATATTGACAGCATCATCGTTGATGGAACCCTGGCCTTCAGCCTCGCCACCAATATCGAGCTGCCCGGTGTTGACGACAGTTCCCTGGCTACAGCGGACTTCAATGGCGACGGCAAAATCGACATCCTACTCACGGGCTGGGATGGTTCAAACCGCTTCAGTCGAGTCTATCTGAACGATGGCAGTGGCGGATTTACCCACAACACCAATATCTCCCTGACGGGTGTTACCTTTGGTTCGGTAGCCACAGCGGACTTCAATGGCGACAACCACATCGACATCCTACTCACGGGGTTTGAGAGTAGCACGAACCTCATCAGCCAAGTCTATCTGAACGATGGCAGTGGCGGATTTACCCACAACACCAAGATTTCCCTGACCGGTGTTGAAAATAGTTCAGTAGCCACAGCCGACTTCAATGGCGACAGCCGCATCGACATCCTGCTCACGGGCTGGGATGGTTCAAACCGCATCAGTAAAGTCTATCTCAACTTTCTCCAAAATTTCAGATACGGATTTGTCTGGACGAACAGTGATAATAATTTCCTGGTCGATGTTGACGGGGGTTCGGTAGCCACAGTGGACTTCAATGGCAACGGCAAAATCGACATCCTGCTCACGGGCATTGATAGTAGCAACAACCCCATCAGCCGAGTCTATCTCAACGATGGCCGTGGCGGATTTACCCACAACACCAATATCTTCCTGGAGGGTGTTAAAAATAGTTCGGTAGCGACAGCGGACTTCAATGGCGACGGCAAAATCGACATCCTGCTCACTGGCCAAAGTCGTAATAACCCCATCAGCAAAGTCTATCTCAACGATGGCAGTGGCCGATTTACCTCCACCTTCCTGACCCCCGGTGTTTACCGGGGTTCGGTAGCCACAGTGGACTTCAATGGCGACAGCCATATCGACATCCTGCTCACGGGCGAAGATAGGGGCGGGAACCCCGTTAGCCAAGTCTATCTCAATGACGGCAGTGGCGGATTTACCCACAACACCAATATCGAGCTGCCCGGTGTTCGGTATAGTTCAGTAGCCACAGTGGACTTCAATGGCGACGGCAAAACCGACATCCTACTCACGGGCCGCGATAGTGGCGGGAACCGCATCAGCCAAGTCTATCTCAACGACCCAATAGAAGTCCCAATAGGCAAAGCCATCTATGAAGCCAACATCAGCAACGGCACTTGGCAATACAGCACGGACGGTGGCACTACTTGGGTAGACCTCCCAGCAGTTAACCAAACCAACGCCCTACTCCTGGACGGCAGCAGCCAAGTCCGGTTTGTCCCCAACCCCGACTACAGAGGAGAAGCCACTTACAGCTTCCGCGCCTGGGACCAATCCGATGGACTCGCCGTCGGCAGCACTGCCGACGTTAGCACCAATGGTGGCACCACGGCTTATAGCGCCAACACTGGCACTGCCAGCATTACTATTAACCCGGTCAAACAAGCACCAATTCTCAATGAAACCAACTTCACCCTAACAGCCATCAACCAAGGCACTACCGACCCCACAGGCAACAACCTAGGGACAATAATTGGTGACCGCATCACCGTAGATGAACTGCCTAAAATCTTAGACTTCAGCCACGCCACCAATATTGACCTGCCCGGTGTTCGGTATAGTTCAGTAGCCACAGCGGACTTCAATGGCGACGGCCATATCGACATTCTGCTCAAGGGCGAAGATAGTAGCAGGAAGAACATCAGCCGAGTCTATCTCAATGATGGCAGTGGCGGATTTACCCAGAACACCAATATCGACCTGACCAGTGTTTACGACAGTTCGGTAGCGACAGCGGACTTCAATGGCGACGGCCATATCGACATCCTGCTCCCGGGCCGCGATAGTAGATCGAAGGAGATCAGCGAAGTCTATCTCAACGATGGCAGTGGCGGATTTACCCACAATACCAATATCTCCCTGCGCGGTCTTGGCGATGGTTCGGTAGCCACAGCGGACTTCAATGGCGACGGCCATATCGACATCATCGTGAGCCATGAGACTGTGTGGAACAACGACATCCAAGTCTATCTCAACGATGGCAGTGGCGGATTTACCCAGGCCACCAATACCTCCCTGCGCGGTCTTGGCGATGGTTCGGTAGCCACAGCGGACTTCAATGGCGACGGCCATATCGACATCCTGCTCACGGGCCAAGATAGTAGCGGGAAGAACATCAGCCAAGTCTATCTCAACGATGGCAGTGGCGGATTTACCCAGAACACCAATATCGACCTGACCGGTGTTTTCTTCAGTTCGGTAGCCACAGCGGACTTCAATGGCGACGGCCATATCGACATCCTGCTCACGGGCGAAGATAGGAGCAAGAACCCCATCAGCCAAGTCTATCTCAACGATGGCAGTGGCGGATTTACCCACAACACCAATATCTCCCTGCCCGGTGTTCGCTATAGTTCGGTAGCCACAGCGGACTTCAATGGCGACGGCCATATCGACATCCTGCTCACGGGCCGCGATAGTAGCTGGAAGGACATCAGCGAAGTCTATCTCAACGATGGCAGTGGCGGATTTACCCACGCTACCAATATCGACCTGACCGGTGTTTACGACAGTTCGGTAGCGACAGCGGACTTCAATGGCGACGGCTTTATCGACATCCTACTCACGGGCTCGAATGGTTCAGACCGCATCAGTCGAGTCTATACTAATGACTCTGTATTGGCTTCACCCGCCAAAGCCATCTATGAAGCCGACACCAGCAACGGCACTTGGCAATACAGTAAGGGCCGTGGCACTACTTGGGTAGACTTCCCAACAGTTAGCCAAACCAAAGCCCTACTCCTGGACGGCAACAGCCAAGTCCGGTTTGTCCCCAACCCCGACTACAGAGGAGAAGCCACTTACAGCTTCCGCGCTTGGGATAAATCAGATGGACTCGCAGTCGGTAGCACTACAGATGTTAGCGACAATGGCGGCAACATGGCTTATAGCGCCAACACTGGCACTGCCAGCATCACTATTAACCCGGTCAAACAAGCACCAATTCTCAATGAAACCAACTTCACCCTAACAGCCATTAACCAAGGCACTACCGACCCCACAGGCAATAATTTAGGGATAATAATTGGTGACCGCATCACCCTAGATGAACTGACTAATGACTCTGTATTGGCCTCACCCGCCAAAGCCATCTATGAAGCCGACACCAGCAACGGCACTTGGCAATACAGCACGGACGGTGGCACTACTTGGGTAGACTTCCCAGCAGTTAGCCAAACCAACGCCCTACTCCTGGACGACAACAGCCAAGTCCGGTTTGTCCCCAACCGCAACTATACAGGAGAAGCCACTTACAACTTCCGCGCCTGGGATAAATCAGATGGACTCGCAGTCGGTAGCACTACAGATGTTAGCGACAATGGCGGCAACATGGCTTATAGCGCCAACACTGGCACTGCCAGCATCACTATTAACCCGGTTAATGATGCCCCCGCCCCGGACAATCCCAATTTTTTGCGCGATCGCGGTACGATTTTTAGCGCGGAGAACTTGAAGGTCAGCTTTGGCAGTTCCCAATTTGATTTCAGAAACTCATTTTTTGGGGTAATCGAAGAAAGCCTGGTAATTCAGAATGAGTTTAAAGCTCAATCAGATTATGAATTGTTTGTCCAGTTACTAAGACAATATATTCCGGGGGCAACCATTGACATTGCTGGGGGGAGGAACAATGGGGAGATTTTGAGCATCATAAAATTAGAACTATCCCCTCTAAAACTTAAATATGATATGGAATTAAATCCTGTTAGTTCTCGTATCATAGAATTAAGAGGTTGGTCGGAAACCGATGAATATCTATCATTCTCGTTTGAGAGAAGAAAGAATACTAAATATTCTGATTTTTATCGTCATTTCTTCTCTCCGCTTCAGGGCAAGGCTGTCAATGGTTACATCCAGGAAGGAACGGTCTTCCTAGATACGAATTTTAATGGCATTCTCGATGAAGAGGAAATCCAAACTACCACCGATCGCAACGGACAATTTCAGTTTTTGTTGGATGAGGAAACTCTTGCTCAAATTGATACGAACCAAAATGGCATTATTGACTTGACGGAAGGGCGATTAGTCACCACCGGCGGGATGAATTCCGGTTCGGAACTTCAATACGAAGGCATTTTAACAGCGCCCGCCCATTCGGAAATTACCAGAATCACCCCATTTACAAGCGTCGTGGAACGTATCGCGCGTCAACTGGCTGTTGATAGTAATATTGAAGATCCCGTTGAGGCTGCTAAAGATTTAATTCGTCACCGATGGCATCATTATCTCCAGCCGAATGCCAACCTAGCGTTCTCAGCCTTCTATTCCTCTGGTAATGATCCTGATGTCAAGCAGCCAGAAGTTACCGACCCCAATACACTCCGCATTTTTGATCCAAATGTCTTCGGTTTCTGGACAAATCAAGATGAAAATTCATTGGTCAGTATCGACGGTCAAAGCTATGACGACCTCGATCTGTTGATCCTCGACCCGAGATTCAGTGAAGAAATTATCAATCTTTCCACTTTTTTGGACGCAGAATCCTATGACTTTTTGATAGGAGCGCAAACCCAGTTAGTCAGCGAGCTATTTGCTACTCTAACAGGAGAACCAATTGACCGAGTTCTAGATTTGCTTGCTAATTCACTCACCGGTCCCAATTTAAACGAAAATAATTTAGGAATTGTAAATGATGTCGGCGAGTTGGTTTCCAGTTGGATAAGAGATCTAGATATCGCCGACTTGTACAATGGCAAAATTGGAATTTTGTCAGTCGCAATTAAAGAAGCATCTCGCCACCTGGCAATCGAGGCTTACAACGCCATTATCAATCAAGAAAAAACTGACAACTATCGGAATGTTTTTCGGGTCAATGCAAAGATCGAACGTTTATCCGAGTCAATCCAAGACATTCTGACTCAACTTCGCGAAGGTGAGTTGGACGATATGACCGTTCAAGAATACAACGACATCTTCTCTTCAAAGGCCTTACAAGAACGCTTTGATAACGCCACCTACACCGCCGACAATATCCACCCTCCCGATACTGAGGGCTTCAGCATCTCAGTCCCCGAAGATAGTCAGTATGTCTTCCAAGTCTCGGACTTTCCGTTTACTAAGGGCGACGATGATGACACTTTAAAATCTATAATTGTCGAAGAAAAACCATTTTGGGGAACCCTTAAACTCCGAGATGAAGAAGTCGCGAATGGGGACGAGATTGACGTTGCTGATATTGAAGCGGGTTTATTGGTCTACGATCACGATCTAAATAATTTCGATCTGGTCGAGGGTTTGAACCGCTTTCTTTTCCGAGTTACTGATGGCAAGTTTTATTCTAACGACCCCCATCCAGTTTTCCTAAATGTGATATCTGAGTCTGAAGTAACTCCCGAACCTGACGATTCGGAAACCGACCCTCCAATTGAAGAACCCGTAGATGAGGATGAACCTGTTGATGAGGAAACTCCTGTTGATGAGGATGAACCTGTTGATGAGGATGAACCTGTAGACGAGGAAACTCCTGTTGATGAGGATGAACCTGTTGATGAGGAAACTCCTGTTGATGAGGATGAACCTGTAGACGAGGATGAACCTGTAGACGAGGATGAACCTGTAGACGAGGATGAACCCGTTGATGAGGAAACTCCTGTTGATGAGGAAACTCCTGTTGATGAGGCACTTGTACAAGATGATGTGATTAGCACAATTCCTCCTGTGTTTGTGATGCCTCAAATGCCACCCAATGAACCGACTTCTGAACCTATTGTTGAGGACACTGAAGAAACACCGACAGCACCAGTGACACCACCTGGGGTTTCTACGTTGTACAATCTGGCTAACTTCATTGCTCCTATATCCTTCCCCCTGTTTTTCTCACCCGACATTATGCCTTCAACTCCGGGAGTCTTTACCAACGATGATGGCGTAATTCAGGGAACAGAAGGGGATGATGTGATTGTAGGTATTGAAGAAGATGATATTATCCTCGCCGGTCTTGGGGATGACATGGTTATTGCTAATGGCAATAATTTGATTTTCGGCGAGGTGGGTAACGATACCCTCATGGGGGGTCCGGGAAATGATACGCTGTTTGGCAACAAAGGAAATGACCTGATTTTTGGTGGTCTTGGTGATGATGAAATCTATGGCGGTCAAGGAAATGACACGATTTCTGGTGGCGGCGGAAATGACATGATTTGGGGTGGTCTTGGTGATGATTTCATCGAAGGAAATGAGGGTAATAATACTTTGTTTGGAAACCAGGGTAATGACACCATTTTAGGTGGTTCAGGAGATGACCTTATCTATGGCGGTCAAGGAAATGACCTGATCCACGGAGGTTCGGGAAATGATACCCTATTCGGAGACTCAGGAGATGACACTCTCTTTGGTGGAGAAGGTGATGACCTGATTTTTGGTGGAGAAGGTGATGATATCCTGATTGGTGGGGAAGGTAATGATACGCTGACGGGTGGAGAGGGTCGCGATCGCTTTGTGATTGCTGCTACCTATGGCACTAATACGATTACTGATTTCACCGTTGGTCAGGATATGATTCTCCTGGATGGTGGATTAACTTTTGAGGAACTGACGATCGCCTCTGTTGGGGGTCAAACTCAGATTCTGTTTGGGTCAGCAGTGCTGGCGGAACTTTTGGGTGTCGATGCTAATACCATTAGCCAAAATGACTTCGACACTTTTGTATACTAACTAGGTACTTGTGGGGGCAAAAAACCCCCACTGTCTCTGGTTATGGTCTCCCCCTATGTTCCAAGCTACTCGAAGACGTTTAGCGATTTGGTACACTGCTGTAACTGCGGTTTTGTTGTTGTTATTTGCTAGTGGGTTTTATCTGTATGTCCGCAATACGTTAATCGATCGCATTGATGACACTCTCAACCATGTCGTCGAGGTAGTAGAGCGATCGCTTGTCATTGAACCCGCCCTCAGCCCCATTTCCCCATCTTCCATGGGGGTGGGGCTTATCACTGTTAATGTGGAAGCCAGTTTTGGCAATAATGTTGATGCTGCTGCTGATGATGACCATATTGATTTAGAATGGTTCAGCCCCACCGGAGAGTTGTTATGGTCTACCCTCTCTCAACCCCTTGATATTCCCCTCCATACCCACCGCAATGGCGAAACTGTCAGGCTAACCGATCATCATTGGTCTTTGGCTAGTCAACTTTCTGGAAATTCTCACCTCACCTCTCAGGAAGTGGTCTTGCGACAGGTCACAGACCGCGTAGAAAGAGGTCGCCAGGTGTTGGGATATTTACGGGTCAGTCATCCCTGGTTTGAGGTGACAAAGCCTATTCGTCAATTATTAACCGATTTGGCTATGGGGGGGGTGATGATTTTAATTTCCGTGGCGGCTATTGGTTGGTTTTTATCGGAATTAGCGATCGAACCTGTGCGAGAATCCTATCAACATCTTAAACAGTTTACGGCTGATGCTTCCCACGAACTCCGTAGCCCGATCGCCACTATTCAAACTAATGTCCAGGTGGCTTTAGCAGAAACTGATGTTAATGCAGATATTCATCAGCAATTACAGGTTATTGAAAGGTTGACCAGACGCTTAGGGCGCTTGGTGGATGATTTGCTATTTTTAGCCCGCACCGATGGTAGAATTGTCGAATCTCAGTTTACTTCTGTTCCCCTCGATGCTTTGCTGATGGAAGTCATGGAGGAACAGTCTGCTAACGCGGAGGCGGCTGATATTAATTTATCACTGAATTTGGTGGACCCTCCTTCCCTGTTGTCGGCGGGTGATACTTTACCCCCAGAAACGGAAACTGATTGGTTCACTATGGAGGGCGATCGCGATCAATTGGTTCGGTTGTTGATTAATTTAGTCAGTAATAGTCTCCGCTATACTCCCAGAGGGGGAGAGGTGTCTTTAACTCTGCAATATCTCCCCAAAAATAAGCGATCGCCGCATCATGGTAACTCCAAAGAATACTACCATTGGCAAGAACAGTTTGAGGGCTTACAGGTCCTAGTCAAAGATAATGGTATTGGTATCCCCCCACAAGCTATTCCCCAAATTTTCGATCGCTTTTATCGAGTAGATCCAGCCCGCCCCAATTTAGAGGCGGAAAAATCTGGGGAAGTTACTCAGATTTCCGACACCCCCCAGACATCAGGTTCCGGGCTAGGTTTGGCGATCGTATCAGCGATCGTTGATCATCATCGAGGTAAAATTGACGTGGAAAGTGCAATTAATCAGGGAACAACCGTTACTGTTACCTTCCCCCTGCAACAAAGTAATTCATAATTGGCGTGTTTGGTTGGGTGCTATGTAAGGGCGGGTTATGGTCGTCTTCGCCCGCCCAATATGCTAATAGGGGTATTACATTGAGGGAAAATGAGTGCCGATTTTCTGACCGTCTGGCATATAAACTTGTAGGGGAATCTTAGCATTATCGCTAATAGACTCCAAAGCTACAATCAGTGTATTAACATGGTTTTTCGCCTGCGATCGCGGCTGTGGATTTCCCGCCCTATCTCCAGCAATTGCCGAGTTTTTAATTTGCTGAACATACTCAGAAGTTAACCGGACTGTAATCAAATCACGACTAATGCCATAATTGCAGACTTTCGGATTTCCCGCACAAGTGCGACTGAGATCCCCCCGTGCTTTTTCTAAGCGCGATTCAATTTGCACCTGAGCCTGTACCTGTTGCCATGCTTGATTATAACCTGGTATTAGGGACTGCATTTCTAGGTAATAGGAACTACTCTGAGGCACATTATTAGCAAAAGAAACCGCACGACCCCAGGCGCGAGAGGCTTCATTCCAGGCTTCCCGTTCCGCAAAAATGCGGGCTTGGTCAGCATTATTTACAGCTCGGTTATAGGCTTCCAAACCCACCTGTTCAATAGTTTTGCGATCGCGAGCATCTTCCAAGCGGGGCTGATAACGAACCCGTAATAATTGAGCCTCCTGGTAAGCCATAGTACCCGGTGGAATCGATGCCAGAATATTGGTGGCACTTTGCCAGGTATCATAGACCAATTGCCAACTTTCCGCGTGTCTAGCGACCCCCTGACGCGCCCCAGCCACCTGTGCCGTGTTTTTTGCCCTTTCCAGGGTTTGCTGGGCTTCTCGCTCCAATGAGAGCCGCCCACGGACTGTGGCTAAATTGCCACGATATTGAGTTAGGCGGGTTTCAGCAAAGGGATAAATAATGCTCTCTGGGGGGACTTTTTGTAGTTGAGCGATCGCATCTTCCCATAACTGCTGCATTTTCAGCCAATCATCCATAGGGTGGGGGGGATTTTGACTCATTTGCGCCGCCACCCCAGCCATAGTCAAAGCCGTGACCACAGAACTTAAATTCTGTTGTTCAGACTGATAATCCCTCAATAGCATCCGCGCCTCCAAATGATGAGGAGACCACCAGGGAATGCTTTGCAGTAATGCGATCGCTCCTACCAACTCCTGACGAGCCAATCCCGGCGCTCTAGCCGTCGGTACAGTTTCGATAGTATTTTGTGATTGTTGAGCCAAACTCCTCGCCTGGTGAATTTCCCGACACTCTCCAATCACACAGGGACGGGTCAGAGTATACAAACAAGCCAAAGCCACCACCACCCCAACCCCCATTTGAGGAGAGAGCAGAATTTTCCTGAGTAAACCCGGAGATTTCTGAGAGTCCTCCTCCCAGTCAACAGTCAGAACCAAATCTTCCAAATCCTGCGGGTCAAAAGGATTTTCAGCATCATCGATCGCAGTATCATACTCCGACTCATGCTCAAAAGGATTGGGCAAATCAGGGCCTGTAGATGTATCCCTTGTAGTCGGATAATTTCGAGTCAATGATGGTTTTTCTTGAAGGGTTGCCTTCATACTTCACTCCTAACGTAATAATAGGAAAATTGTTAGATTACAGCCTGTTCAGAAATCATCTGATCACATCTCAAAGTCCCTCTCCCCCTCTGGGATCCAGATTTAGGGTGAGGGCAATCTATTAAGCGACTGGTGAACAAGCTGTAGCGAGCCATTAATTTAAGCCTAGTTCCCGCTTGAGCAAATTAATCGACTTGCTACCGATATAATTTTCACAGCAAACCAACTGAGGGGGGCGGATAATCTCCTCACGATTAGCCAGTATGGCATCCTTAACAGCTTTGACACTAGCCTGATCGCAAATCACGACCTTAGCACTGCGAACAATAGCATTAATTCTATAGTCATTTGGCAGTTGAGCAGTCATAACTAATACATCATCCCCCCGCAGACTGTGAATAATCACCTCCGTGGCTCGTAACAACCCCGAACTGAGGCTAATAATTCCCAAATAAGTTCCTTTGGGTAACTGTTGAACCAAAGCAATTTCCTTAGCAAAATCATAAATGTCTACCGGAATGACCCGCACCGACCTCGGACCTGCTACAGCTTCCGCTTGTCCGATAAAATAGCGACTGGTGACCACAGTTCCCGACGGAACCTGTTCTATGGTTTCTGCTAGTTTTTCAATGGGTATGAGTTGGACCGGAATTTTTAGGGCGACTTCTAACTCCTGAGCCATTAACTGACCAATACCAATATCCTGGGTGGGGGCTGTGACTAAGACGCGGGCGCTACAACGTAACCGCCAGTCAATTTCCGCTAAAAATAGTTCGCGGGCTTCATTGAGGCTACAGCCTTGGGATAATAAGTTATCTAAACTCTGTTGAATAATTTGGTTAGCTTGTGGGTAATGCTCCAAAATGGGAGAACTAGCCCGGGAACCGCCTTCATGACCCAAGGCTTTCACATAAATTCCTGACCCGGCTTGGGCTTCTACTAAACCATGGTCTTCCAATTGTCGATAAACTTTACTAATCGTATTGCGGTGTAGTCCTGTTTGCATCGCCAGTTGACGGGTGCTGGGTAAGCGGTGTCCTGGGGGAAACTGGCGAGAAGCTATGGCAAACCGAATTTGGTTAAAAAGTTGATTGGAAGCAGGAATGTCGCTATCGGGTTGAATGTAAAACTGAACCATAACCAATTTCCAGAGGGTCGGTATGAGCAGACTTTAGCCTGCGGTGGGGTTTGACGGTTAGGGGAACTGTCGGGTTTGAGAGATACTTTAAAGTGTAACCAGTAAAGCATGATCAGCCCATGGATGATTTTGGGGCTGGCTTTCCTGTGTTACCGAAAATAACTGAATCATGGAATTATGGCAGATTTAGAGATTCGTACCAATCATGTTACCGTTAAAAATGGCGATCTGAATATCGCGGCTTATCTGGCGCAACCTACCCAGGGGGGACCGTATCCCGGTGTGGTGGTGATCCAAGAAATTTTTGGGGTCAATTCCCATATCCGAGATGTTACCGATCGCATTGCTGGGCTAGGATATGTGGCGATCGCTCCTGCTATTTACCAACGCTTGGCTCCCGGTTTTGAGGTCGGTTACACCGACGCCGATCTGCAATTGGGACGCAAATACAAGGAACAAACTACAGCCCTGGAACTCCTGAGCGATATTCAAGCCACTATTGATTTCCTCAAACAGCAAGATCATGTCAAAAATGCGCCTTTTGGGGCTATTGGCTTCTGTTTTGGTGGTCATGTGACTTATTTGGCTGCTACCCTCCCTGACCTGGGGGCGATCGCTTCCTTCTATGGCGCGGGAATTGTTACCGGAACTCCCGGCGGCGGACCTGCTACCGTCACTCGCACTCCCGAAATTAAAGGGACTCTGTATGGCTTCTTTGGTACCGAAGATCCTTTAATCCCTAATTCTGAGGTTGACCAAATTGAGGCGGAACTGCAAAAATATAAGATTCCCCATCGTATTTTTCGTTATCAAGCCACCCACGGTTTTTTCTGTGAGCAGCGAGATAGCTATAATAAAGATGCTGCTGAAGATGCCTGGAAACAAGTTAGGGAACTGTTCGCTCAGGAACTAACCGGCTCTTAGGAACTTGGGAACCCTTGAGGGGTTGGCGATCGCATATCGCTTAACCCTTTCAATTCGGTCTACTAAATGGCTTCTCATCTTAGGATATCTTAGACTTTTGTTCTCAGAGAGCAGCCAAAACTCGGAAATCCAGGGAAAGTGCGAGAACGGGTTACAGTGTGAATTTGTGTTGGGTTGGTTTATTCTATGACTACAGGAAATCAGTCGTTTTCAATTGATGATTTTGCCAAAGCCCTAGAAGCTCATAATTATGATTTACAAAAAGGGCAAATCGTGACAGGTAGGGTATTTGAGTATGATTCTAATGGTGCATATATTGAAATCAAAGGTGGTAAATCACCCGGATTTTTACCCATGTCCGAAATCTCCTTCACCGCAGGGGATAATCTATCGGAGATTTTACCCCTAGGTGAAGAACAAGAGTTTTTGATTATCCGTGACCAAAACTCCGATGGTCAGGTATTACTGTCTCTGCGAAAATTGCAAGTTGAAAAGGCTTGGGATAATTTGTCAGAAATCGCCGAAAATTCCGAAAGTTTACAGGTAGTAGTTACTGGCGTTAATCGCGGCGGCGTGACTGTAGATGCCGATTGTTTGCGCGGATTTATTCCTCGATCGCATCTCCTGGTTCGGGATAATTTAGAGGCTTTGGTCGGTGAAACTATCACCGTCACTGTTCTCGAATTTAATCGCGATCGTGAAAAGCTGGTACTGTCTCAACGTATGGCTTCTCAATCCGTTTCCTTTAGCCAGCTTCAAGTTGGTCAACTGGTAGAGGGAACTGTCGGAAGTATTAAACCTTTTGGTGTGTTTATCGAACTAGAAGGCGTAACTGGGTTGATTCATATTAAGGAAGTTAGCCAAAAATATGTCGGTTCTCTCCCTGATATATTTACCATAGGTCAAACCGTCAAAGCCTTAGTTATTAGCCTAGAAGAGGGTCGCCAGCGCGTGTCTCTTTCTACTCGACTTCTGGAAAATTACCCCGGGGAAATTGTCGATAAATTCCCCGAAGTGATGGATTCTGCCGAAGCACGCGCCGAAAGGGCTCGCAAGTTACTTACAGCTTAAATATCGCCGAAAATCGGGCAGCTTTTTAGTTGCCCGAACCCGTGAATTAACTGATAAAGTGATGGTGATTTATTGATGGTTTATGGACTAGGAATTGATGGGGGTGGCTCGAAAACTGTTTGTCTGTTAATTGACGATCGCTATCAGGTCTTAGGTAGGGGAGAAGCTGGACCCTCGAATTATCAAAGTATCGGTTTGTTAGCCGCCACAATGGCTATTAAAAACGCCATTTCTCAAGCCGTTAGCTATCACCAACCGGGGATTTCTATTGGTAGTTTGGGGTTGGGTTTGGCGGGGGTGGGTCGCCCCGAAGATATCGAAATTGTGCGGGAATTGGTGCGACAAATTCAGTCCAATGAACAACTACAAATTAATTGGAATATTGCACCGGAAAATTTGTTTATTGGCGGCGATAGTCTGATCGCACTCGTGGGAGGGTTGGGTCATGATGTCGGAATTGTCGCTATGGCTGGGACAGGTTCTCAGGTGTTTGGACGTAACCACCACGGGAAAATAAAAAGGGTTGGTGGTTGGGGTTATATTTTGGGTGATGAAGGCGGCGGTTATGATATCTCTGTCCGGGGGTTGCGCGCCGTTATGCGATCGTTTGATGGCCGTTTACCGCCAACTCGCTTGACTCAAGAGTTACTCAATGAACTCGGTTTAAAGTCTCCTGAAAGGCTCATAGAAGCCGTTTATAGGCGTGGTTTAGGGGTGCGAGATATGGCGGCATTATCTACTATTATTGACCGCGTGGCGGCTGAGGGAGACCCCGTAGCAGAAACTATCATAACTGATGTGGCTCAGGAATTGGTTTTGGCTACTCAAGTGGCGATCGCTGATTTATTTAATCCCGGTGATTTTTGCGAAATTGTAACAGTAGGTGGTATTTGGCGCGGCTGGTCAAATTTACGCTCCGAATTTATCACTGGAATTAATGCGATCGCTCCCCAAGCTGAAATAGTATGGCCCCGTCACGAACCTGCATTAGGCGCGGCATTATTGGCTATGAAATTCAAATAACTTAACCTGAACCTTAGATAGATATATTGCGATCGACATTTGGTATAATAGGAGTAAGCCTATAGGCAAAAAACGCACATCTGCATCTAATTATAGTTACACATTCAACACCCCCCAACTAATTCAACCCATACCATCTCAAAATATGACCTATAACTGCTGAATAACCATTAAATTAATGACATCCCAAAAACCACATTTAACATTCTTTCAACTCATCAATATGAGTGTCGGATTTTTCGGCATTCAGTTTGGCTGGGGGTTGCAAATGGCAAATATGAGCGCCATTTTTGAACACCTAGGCGCTCAAGCCCACCAAATCCCCATTTTATGGCTGGCTGCACCACTCACCGGGCTATTTGTTCAGCCAATTATCGGTCACATGAGTGACAACACTTGGAACTTTTTAGGACGCAGAAGACCTTACTTTTTAGTCGGTGCTATTCTCAGTTCAATTGCCTTAATTTTCATGCCCAGTTCCTCCAGTCTTTGGATGGCTGCTGGTCTCTTATGGATACTAGATACCTCCGTTAATATCAGCATGGAACCCTTTAGGGCTTTTGTTGGGGATTTACTACCCGAAAACCAGCGAACGCGAGGCTTTGCTATGCAGAGTCTATTCATTGGTTTAGGGGCTGTAGTTGCTTCCGTATTCCCCTGGTTTCTCAACCATGTTTTTGACATCTCATCAGTCGGAATAGACGGACAAGCAATTCCCTTAACCGTCAAATTTTCCTTTTATATCGGCGCGGCCGTTTTTTTGGGGACTGTCCTCTGGACTGTCTTAACCACCCAAGAATATCCACCCCAAGATATCCAGAACTTCAACAATCAAAATAAAGGCGGTATTCTCCAAGGCATAAAAGACATTTGGGATGCTTTCCGAGATATGCCAGAAACCATGGTACAATTGTCCTGGGTACAGTGGTTTACCTGGATGGGAATGTATTGTATTTTCCTGTATTTCCCCCCAGCAGTTGCCCGCAATATTTTTGGCGCAGTTGATCAGGATTCCCTATTATATTCTGAGGGGATAGAATGGGCTGGACTTTGTATCGCCGCTTATAATGCCGTCTGTTTCGGGTTCTCCTTTATCTTACCCCAAATAGCAAAATCCACTAATCGCCAAATTGCCCATTCTTTCTGCTTAATATGTGGGGCGGTTGGATTATTCTCTCTGGCGACCATTGATAATCAATACCTCCTATTCCTACCAATGATTGGTATAGGTATTGCTTGGTCTAGTATTCTATCTATGCCTTATGCTATGTTGGTGGGATGTCTACCACCAGACCGGACAGGTATATATATGGGGATTTTCAATTTCTTTATCGTCTTACCACAAATCACCGTCTCTCTCGGGTTTGGTTGGGTAATGCGAAATCTCCTGAATAATGACCGCCTATCTGCTGTGATTATTGGTGGTGTATTTTTCCTAATGGCGGCTGCTTTGACTCAGCGGGTACAACCAGCATCAACTATGCTTGAAAGTCCTAAGCAACCTGTCACCCAAGCTGATATTACTACCTCTACTTAATTGATGGCTGTTTCTCTCGCCGGTTAATCTCTCTGAGGCTGGGAATCTACTTTAAAGATGTCGATATGGTTTAATAGGGTTGGGGGTAGTGTTGTTGCTACCCTACAACCATCGACCATTGATCTGGTTTTCAATTATGAAACTCAAAAAAGCGCTTTTAGTAATTAGTATCTGCTGCTGGGGATTACTTTTTCCGGTGTGGAATTGGGGGATAATTCCCCCGGCTGAGGCTGCCAAAACACCCGTGATTATTACCCCCAGCGAGGAAGTTTCCCAGGGTGTTGATCAGTTTATTCACAAGTTGCCCCGCGACTATTATAACATAAATAAAGTCGCCAAGGTTAAAAAACTTTCCCAAAGCGATCGCGCCTTATTTATTGATGTCCGGGAACCCTCCGAATACAGGCAAGGTCATATCCAAGGAGCAATTAATATTCCCCTACGGACCATCACCGAACGCCTAGACGACATTCCCCATGACCGCCAGGTGGTTATTTACTGCTCCAGTGGCTACCGGACAGGCATTGCCGTAGCTTCCTTACAACTATTAGGCTACAACAATATCAAAGGATTTGCCCCCAGTATTAATGGCTGGAAAGAAGCAGGAGAAACCTTAGACAAATAGTCCTCAATCCTCTATTTTCTCATCGGAAAACTGCCCCTTATCCAACTATGAGAAGTCATGACTAATCAATAAATTCCTCCGAAAATTGCTCTGGATTTTCGAGAGAATCCTGTAGTTGTTGAAGTATTGAGCCAGAATGCTCCTCTGGTTCCGGTTGTGGTTGCCGTTGTGGTTCCGGTTCGCGGACACTTTCCGGGGCTAATTCTGGGTTAAATTCCTGTTGTGGTTGCGGTTGTGGTTCCGGTTGTGGTTCCGGTTCGCGGACACTTTCCGGGGCTAATTCTGGGTTAAATTCCTGTTGTGGTTGCGGTTGTGGTTGCGGTTGTGGTTGCGGTTGTGGTTGCGGTTGTGGTTCCCGGACACTTTCCGGGGCTAATTCTGGGGAAGCAGCCGGAGCCGGAGCGGGAGCCGGAGCCGGAGCCGGAGCCGGAGCCACCGACCGACAATTCTCGCTATCGAAATTAAAATCATACTGATAAGCAATAGGGCGACCCTGACCCTCAAAGGGAATATCGCGAATAGCTGCCACCGCCGCATCATCCAAAATCGGATAACCAGTTCCCCTTAATAACCGGGGTCCGGCAATTACGCCACCCCCAGAACCAATCATCACACCGACCAAGGCTTGACCGCTGAGATTTTGCTCACAGGCTTCTGCTGGATATAGTGCCGAGATAGTGCGAGGTTGTCTGGTGTCCAAGTCAGGATAATCTGGCAGCATCGACAGCACCCATTTTGCATAAGCTTCTCCCCCTTCTAACATGGCATATTGACTATCGGAAACCTCCCCGGTAGGCGTAGGTGGTGCAACCGCATCATCAGAAGAAGGAGAACCAACAGCCTCGGCGCGACGCTGGTTGTCTGCCTCTAGTCTAGCTAATATTGAACCCCGCCCATCAGGTTGTTGTACTTGAGTTTCCGGGGTGAACTCCTGGGTGGGTTCCCCAGAGCCCCCAGATTCCCTAGGTATTCGGGGAGGTTGATTATAGCTAGGGTCATGTTCAGGAAACCGAGGCCTAGGCGGAGGGGGTGGCAACATGGAAAACTGCTCTTCGAGTAATCGTTGTTCCTCCGGTGACAGATGACTAAATCGAGGATTATTTTGTAGGCGCGACAATTCCTCACGGTTTCGGTTTCCGGGAAAACTGGGTTGACCGGGTGGAGTTTGATAAAACTCAATAGGTGGCGGCGAACTAAATTGAGCAGGCGGCGGGGAGGAAGTCTGAACAGGGGGTAAAAATGTACTATTGCTGGGATTGTTGAATATTTGGGGGGGTCCACTGGGGACGACACCAAAAGGATTATCCCTCGGTTGTGGCAATGTGGAGGGAAAAACGGGAAGTTGTTGGGCTGAGGGAGGAAATGGGGATGGGGTGGGGGCGCTACCCCACATGGGTAAGGACGGAGGTTCAGGAAAGGGGGTAAAGGAAAATTGGGGCGGCGGTGCTGGAAAAACCTGGTCAATTTGACTAGGAGATAGTTCCACCAGTTCTACACTGGGGGGTAATTGCACAGTATTTGGATAAAGACGGATATTTTCCAGGTTGAGAGCAAATACGGCGTGTAAACCAAGGGATGCAAGTACAGCAACCGTGGTGGGTTGACGGATGAGTGAGGGAATGTAGGAAATGGCGGAAGTGGTAGCAGTCATGGTCAAACCTGTTAAATCCAAATCAATATCGGGAGCTGTTGCTGTACTCGATCGCATTTACTGTTTTAGCACGATTAGTTTTAATCGTGGGGGCTTAATTAATCCTTAATCTGTGGTTTTGTCTAACACAACTGTGGAATATCCAATTAGAATGGAAATGCGATCGCGCATAGAAGCAAGTCGCTCCCGGGTGGTAGCACTATGGCGCGAGGCTTTCAGAAATCTGAGATCTAATCCCAACAATCGCATCTGCTTATGGGTTTCTGTAATGTAGGACTGAAGTTGTAGCTGGCTGTCACTATCGCATAGCTGCATAATTCGACTCTCAAACACCGTCTGAACCTCGCCAAAGGCTTCAGTCATCTGATTTACATCGGATTGGTCAGAAACCATGGTTTTTTGGAGTTTTTCCAAAGATTGCCTGAATTGTGCGATCGCTTTATGGAACTCCTTTGTTAACATAATGTTAAGAAGTTTGTCTATTATTTAACCATCATAGACAAAAATTGTACCTAACAGCTACCCAGCCTACCCCAGGTTAATCTAGCTTAATCGTGATCCCTATGCAATTAGCATCCAATTGGGTGAATTGTTGTGGTTCTGAGCTATGGGCGATCGCCCTATAGGGGTATACAGGGATATGTGGGGAATATCTGGGGGATAAGTTAGGATATTTCCCACAGCCTGAAAACATCCCCTATTCAGAGCGATCGCTCCCGGAACCACCAGCTAAAGGCCTGTGTGTGGGAGTATGAATCGCTAACCCAATAGTAGCATCGCCGCCGGGGTTGTGGAAACTCCAGCGGTCAAATCATCGATTATTTTTTCCATACTGACTGCTGTTAGTCAGGAGAAAGCCCTATTTTACTCTGGGTCCCCAGTCCCACATATTTTGTATCCAAAACTACAAAGTCATCAAGTATCTGTAATTGAATAGGCCTAAATACCATGAACATCAAAACTCTATCATCCTCAAACACCTACGAATGCTTAGTTCCTGACTGGCTACAACATTGTTTGGACAACTCCCACAGCCTGGAGTCATCAGATACCCCGTCATTTTCTCCAGACAATGATCTGATCTCGCGGGCTTTCCTATTCGCCTACCAACTACATAAGGGACAATATCGCAAATCAGGGGAACCTTATATTAACCATCCCATTGCTGTAGCAGGTATACTGAGATTTTTAGGTAGTGATACGGCTATGGTGGCGGCGGGTTTTCTACACGACATCATCGAAGATACTGATGTCACTCCGGAAGAATTAGAAAGCCACTTCGGACCAGAAGTCCGCCATTTAGTGGAAGGCGTGACCAAACTATCTAAGTTTAACTTTTCTAATACCACAGAACGCCAAGCTGAGAATTTCCGGCGAATGTTTCTGGCTATGGCTCAAGATATTCGAGTGATTGTGGTTAAACTAGCCGATCGCCTCCATAATATGCGAACTCTGGAATTTATGTCAGAATCGAAACAGCGAAGTATTGCTTTAGAAACTCGCGAAATTTTTGCCCCGTTAGCGAACCGTTTGGGTATCGGTCGTCTGAAGTGGGAGTTGGAAGATTTAGCCTTTAAATATATAGAACCGGAAGCCTACCGAGAAATTCAAATCCGCGTAGCTGACCGCCGCGCTATTCGGGAAGAAAAACTAGCAGCCTTGGCGGATATTTTACGCGATCGCATGGAAAAAGCGGGGATTCGATGTTATGAAGTAACCGGTCGTCCTAAGCACCTTTATGGCATCTATAAAAAGATGCAAGAACGTCACAAACAGTTTCATGAGATTTATGATATTGCCGCCCTGCGTTTAATCGTAGAAACTAATGAGGAATGTTATCGGGCTTTAGCGATAGTTCATGATTCTTACCGCCCCATTCCCGGACGTTTTAAAGATTATATCGGACTGCCAAAACCCAACCGTTATCAGTCTCTACACACGGGAGTTATCGGGAACACTGGTCGCCCGGTAGAAGTGCAAATTCGCACGGTAGAAATGCACCATATAGCGGAATATGGAATTGCTGCCCATTGGAAATATAAGGAAACTGGCGGTTCGGAATTTGGCAAATTAACAGAAACCGATGAGAAGTTTACCTGGTTACGGCAACTACTGGAATGGCAAAGCGATCTGAAAGATGCTCAGGAATATTTAGATACGGTTAAAAATAACCTCTTTGATGAGGATGTTTATGTGTTCACCCCTGATGGTGATGTGATGGCTTTGAGCAATGGTGCCACTACGGTAGATTTTGCCTATCGGGTGCATAGTGAAGTGGGCAATCATTGCAAGGGGGCGAAGGTTAATGAACGGATGGTTCCCCTGGATACGGTGTTAAAAAATGGGGATATTGTCGAGATTTTAACCAATAAAAATAGCCACCCGAGTTTAGACTGGTTGAATTTTGTCAGAACTAGCACGGCTAAAAATCGTATCCGTCAATGGTATAAGCGATCGCATCGTGATGAAAATATCGCCAGAGGTCGGGAACTTTTAGAGAAAGAAATGGGTCGGAATGGTTTGGAATCTCTACTGAAATCCGCCCCGATGCAAACAGTGGTTCATCGCTGCAATTATCACAGTGTTGATGATTTATTAGCTGCTTTGGGTTATGGAGAAATTACCCTGAAACAGGTGGTGCATCGACTCCAGGATGTCGTGAAAGCTAATAGTCCGGTTCCAGAAGTTTCGATGGAACAGGCGGCTAATAACCTACAAATGCAGAATTTAGCCCCTAGAAATACATTACATGGGTCTGTACCTACTTCTACATCTACTAGCAAGTCTCCCATAGCCGGGGTAGAGGGGTTAATGTACCATATCGCGGGATGCTGTAATCCGATTCCTGGAGAGCCAATTATTGGGACTGTGACCCGGACTCGTGGCATTTCCATTCACCGCCAAGGCTGCCATAATGTTAGCAAGGTTAGTGGCGATCGCCTAGTTCCAGTTAGTTGGAATCCTACCCCCATTGACCAAGGACGACCCAAAACTTATCCGGTGAAAATTCAGATTGAGGTATTAGACCGGGTGGGGGTACTCAATGATATTTTATCTCGACTCAAAGACAACAATATCAACGTTTGTAGCGCTCAGGTTAAGACGTTTCGCGACGCTCCGGCTTTAATTGAGTTGGGTATCGAAATATGCGATCGCAATCAATTTGAGCAGACCTGTCTACAAATTAAAAATATCAGTGATGTTCTCAACTTGCGTCGCATGAACCGAGGCGATCAAAGCTAGGCTAAATTCGCCAATCCACAGAGAGGCGGCTTCCCACATTTGGGCGACTTCTGGGCGCCCAGCCGCCTCCTTGGGAAAAGGCTGTAGCTGCATCAACTAACCACAGCCCCTAGGTGATTAACTGGATCGGGATTCTTGAATAATGTGCAATCCTGTGGGTAAACGCAGCATTTTTAAACCGATATTTCCCCGGGTAGGATTATAATCTAAGTTGGTATTTTCTAGGTTAGCCCCCGATAAATTAGCCCCTTCTAATTGGGCGGCTGAGAGATTCGCCGCCGTTAAATTTGCCCAAGTGAGATTAGCATACTTTAAGTTGGCACGGCTGAGGTTAATATTAATAGCTTGACAGTGACTTAAATTCGCACCTACCAAGCTAGTTTTATAGAAGTTCGCCCCATGTAAATAGGCGGCGGTGAAATTAGTGCGATCGCATTTAGTACGGCTAAAGTTAGCGTTAGACAAGCAAGCATAACTCAAATCACTGTCTTGTAACTCACAATTAGCCAGGACTAAGTGACTTAAATCTAACCCCCGCAAATCCACGCCTTCCACCATTAGATTACTGAATCGGCGTTCTCCCGCCTCTAATTGCTTAATAAACTCGCTGCTACTCATAGCAGTTTTTACCGGATCAATGTCGTCAATGTCCGGGGTGTCAATATCGGCGGATGGGGATTTTTTGCTACTAAATAATTCATTCATCCAGTTAAACATTGGTTTATCCTCCATGGTATCAATACTCTACTGAACCCCAGAATTGGGGAACTTGACGGGTGACGTTTTCTCGCAGTCGGGGAATTAACATCATGACGGTGATATAAAGGTCTTCTATTCCCGTGATTAAAGTGATGAGCTTCAAATCAGGATTAGGGTAGCAACTCAGTTGATTTTGCAGACATTGCGGGCGCAGATATTCCTGTAAGTAAGATAAACCGTAACGCACATCATTAACTTGCTTGATTAAGGTCACATAACAAGAGGCAAAACCTTCCTGAAATCCCGGTTCTGGAGCATCGGGATGATTCCTGGCGATCGCAGTTAAACGCTCCAGAAATTCGATAGTTTCAGTCAAGCTATCCAGCAACTCAAAACGCTGCCGTGAGTCGGGTTGATTGCCATTTTTAATGTTGTTGCCAAAATCATACATCAAGGCGCTTAAACGGTCAAATAACCCTGGTAGAGATGATTCTATATGGTCTAGGTCGGACAATAATGCGCGGGCTTGTTTGGGGGATGTCAGTTGTCGTTGATAAGCTAACCTGGCGACTTCTTGCAATTGGGGGAGAGATTCACAGCGCCCAGTTTTCCGGTAGTTTTCCAAGAACCTGATCAGCAGAATGCGATCGCTAATTTCAGCGGGGAAAATGTCGGGTTTATTCTCAAAGGGGGTGACATGAGAATGGTTAAGATTACGATTAGGTTGTTGCATGGGAATCACTTTCATGGTTGCTAAGTATTTGAGCCAATGGGGGGGTATACCGTGTCAAAATATACGGGTATTGCGAGAGTAGAAATCACCCTAAATTGGATGGTTATTTTTTGGGGGAATTATCGGGCAAATCTGCCGCATGAATAAGATATTCGAGATAGGCTTCTATGGCTTCTCCCACTGCATCATCCCGCGAGATAATCACATCCTCCCGGCGGGCGTGGGCGAGAGTCATCCAACAGGCGGCGGCGCTACTGACCACGGAAACAACCATCCAACCGAGGGAAATTCCCAACCCGGCAATATCAAAGCGCATCACTTTATCGGTGAGGTTTAACATGGCTAAACGGATGATTTCGGTGCCAGAGATTAGCTGATAATTCTCATCAAAATGTCTGGCAAATAATTGGGGCATTTCCTGGGCTAAAAAGAGGACATCATCGCCGATTTGATGACGCTTGGCTAATTTATTTGACCAGTCCTGCTGTGCTTGTTCTTTGATGGCGATCGCCTCCTCTCGTAGCCGAAACATCCGCTGTTCGGCGGGCAGATTTTCGGTGGGAACCGTCCGCCAATTGCGATCGCGATCGCTCCAGGAACCGTATAATTTGACATATAATGTATCCCAATTAGGATCATTGCGGTCGTTTGGCAACTCTTGCCGTAACTGTTCGTACTCCTGGCGCGCGCTGAGATAGGCGGGAGTTGTCGCGGGAATATCCTCCAACTTCTGAGTTTGTGTCTCGATGATTTCCAGGGCTTTTAAACTGCTAAGTTCCGGGCGATTATTGAGGGCTTCGCTACCTATCGCCGCCGCCAGAGATTGCAAGATTGACATAGCGATCATTGCCGCCGCCCCGGCTTTTGCCCAGTTCTTATTCCCCCGTTTTCGTCCAGCGACAGCAGTACCATTGTCGTTAGTGAAACGCACCAGTAACAGGTTGAGCATGGGGCTAAAAATGAAAGCCAAAACGCCAAATTCCTTGAAAGCAAAAAACAAAATTGGCTGATTGGTTATGGCATTAACCAGACTAGCAGTGCTAATTACGGTGGCGGTGAGTTGGGAGTGTTCGACCAGTTCATCAGTGACGCATTTTTTGCCATAGAATTGTTGGGGATTTGCCCAAATGAAACCTAGGAGAAATAAGCCGATCTTCTTTCCGGTCTGTTGGGAATTATTAGCTTTCCGGCGAGGTTCTAACAGTTCTGGGCGCAGTTCCCGCAAGGTTTCGGCTGCCCTTTTTGCCTCTTGTTGAGGTTCGGGAATAGCAAAGGATTCAAAAGGTTGGCTCATGGTGGGTGTTTTTTTTGCTAAGATGGGCGAAATTGCCCCCCTGTCATTCAGCAAGGGGGACTCCAGATACTTATCAGTCCAATGACACTGAATTTATGCGTTCCCAAGTATCGATCGCTTTGGGAGTTCTCAAACTATTGCTGAGGGAGTTGGCGACCAACATTAAAATTAGGGCGATCGCCAAAAATCCGATTAAGCTATCGACCGGCTCCAAAAGCAGCTCTGAGCGGGTTTTTTGACCACAGAAGGAACAGTAAACCCAGCCGCCGCGTTCTTCGCGGGTACAGGGGAGGGCGCGCAGATGTTTCATTTCTTTGTAAGGGCAGACAATCATCATAGAATGACCTCTTGTGAGTGTTGAACAAAGACCAACCTACGGAATTGGACTCCGCAGGTGTGGAGCGATCGCCGTTAAGCCGTGGGGATAATGAGCATCATGTTATTGGTGAGGATTTCTAAGGCGATCGCCTGTTCTGCGAGTGCCCGACCCATGCGATAGGAATTTTGCAACATCGTGGGTAGGTGTCGCTGCAAAACATCACCAGTCATGGCTGATTTCACCAACACAATCGGTTCAGATACCCAATTTTTAGTTACTGGATTCCACCAACTGCCATTAGAAAGAGTCGCATTGTTGCCCCCAGCGGGTCCTGTTAATTCCTGGATAAAGGGTTGTGCTTGGGAGTATTTGTGTAATGGGATATGCCACTGGACGGCGTAGGGCAAGCTATCAATCCGGATTTGAGAAGAGGCGATCGCATTTTCGATGACTCCATGCAAGGAGGGGTTTTGGGGGGTAATGCCACCAGGGATAACAGGGGGGAGAAGGGTTTTGATATGTTGCATAATTTTATTTGCCAACTCGATAGTTATAGCTTGGCAAATTAACCCTGAAATGAACAGATGTTTTGTCTGGAATTTTCCAGGTTTTGTCGCCTAATTTTGGATGATGTCGCAGGATGTCGCAGGATGTCGCCTAACCTTGGATAAAGCCTAGACATTCCCCGAAAAAAGAGTTTAAACTGGGCACAGATGTAACCAAAATTAGGTACAATATGGAAACCTTCAATATCAAAGTGGTGGAAGCGATGGATATTCCCACAGAATATGAAGTAGCGTTTCTCGGTAAGATAGCCGAGCAACTCGATCTACAACCCTTGACCGTGAATATTTTTACCAATCGGCTATTGCAGGACAATCTCGATGCCAATTGGGAGCAGGTGGTAACAACGCTCAAATTGACAGTAACGGCGAACGCAGCGCGACAGCACTATTGGAGTCGAGAAATTCTTCCCAAACTGAAGGAATTGGGATTCTCTTATGAAGAGGGGGCAAAAAAACTCTGGGTAGAGGCGCGGCAGTGGTTGGCACAGACGCAATATGGGGCTTGGTTATGGGAACAACTCTCCCAGAAGTCCCAACGGACGCAACAAATGGGATTTCTGGAGGCGTCGGCAACCCCTGGGGTAGACCATTTGGGGGCGCGTCGGGAACCGTCTAAAGACTATAAGGATAAGGTGAGGTTAGATAGCGAGGTGATTTTAGAGATTAACGTGACAGCAACAGCATATTTGACCTTGTTGGAACGAGAACCCAACGGGACAGTGGTCTGTTTGTGTCCCTCGGAGTATGCACCGAACACCCTGTTATCCCGCAAAATCGAGAAAATCCCCCAAGAATCCGCCCCCTATCCGACTTTTGCCGCGACGGAATTAGGTCAGGAACAGTGGATAGCTTTGCTGACTCCTCAGAGTCCGCCTTTTGAGTGGTTGAAACAGAGTCGTTGGGAGGCAATGGAGTTGCAACCGTCGCATTTACAAGAGCTGTTCGAGTATGTGAAGACGAACCAAGTGCGGTTACTCTATACGGAATATGAGGTGGTTTGAAGATTTTGTGTTTGGTGTTTTTGTGTCGGAGTTTTTAATAGGATTAAAAAATCATGGATGAACAACGGATTCAGGAATATGTCCCCCTCATCAAGCAGTTGCTTAGTTGTGTAAATGGGGAAGAATTAGCAATCCTAGAAGCCAATACTCACCTTTTGGATGCTGGCTTATTGCAGGTCATGGCAGCCTATAGCCAGTATCTTCGCAGTCAGCAACAAGATAACGCCGCTGACTGGTTAAACAACTTTGCCCAACAACTGCAATCTTATCTTTCAGACGCTGCACCCCCTGAGAACTCTGAGACTGTAGAAACCCTGAATCAGCAAATCGTGCAACTGTACCAACAGGGACAATATGCCGCAGCCATTCCCCTAGGGCAACGGGCGGTGAAACTGGCACGAGAACAGTGGGTAAACCAGCATCCAAATCTAGCGATTAGCCTCAACCAACTCGCCTTGTTGTACAAATATCAAGGGCGATACGCTGAAGCCGAACCCCTGTACCAAGAAGCCGTGACCATCGCCCGCATCGCCCTCCCCCAAAACCATCCCGACCTGGCTACCCACCTCAACAACCTGGCGGCGTTGTACTATGCTCAAGGGCGGTACGCCAAAGCCGAACCCCTGTACCAAGAAGCCGTGAATATTGACCGCATCGCCCTCCCCCAAAACCATCCCCAACTCGCAAGGGACCTAAACAACCTCGCCTTGTTGTACAAATATCAAGGGCGATACGCTGAAGCCGAACCCCTGTATCAAGAAGTGCTGAGAATCGACCGCATCGCTCTACTAGAAAACCATCCTTCCCTCGCCACCCACCTCAACAACCTCGCCGAGTTGTACCGTTCTCAAGGGCGATACACTAAAGCCGAACCCCTTTACCAAGAAGTGCTGAGAATCGACCGCATCGCTCTACCGGAAAACCATCCCTCCCTTGCCTCCCACCTCAACAACCTCGCCGAGTTGTACCGTTCTCAGGGGCGATACACTGAAGCCGAACCCCTGTACCAAGAAGCCCTGAGAATCGACCGCATCGCTTTACCGGAAAACCATCCCGACCTCGCCGGAGACTTCAACAACCTCGCTTTGTTGTACCGTTCTCAAGGGCGATACACTGAAGCCGAACCCCTGTACCAAGAAGCCCTGAGAATCGACCGCATCGCTCTACCGGAAAACCATCCCTCCCTTGCCTCCCACCTCAACAACCTCGCTTTGTTGTACCGTTCTCAAGGGCGATACAATGAAGCCGAACCTCTGTATCTCGAAGCAGTAGCAATTGACCGCATAGCCTTACCCGAAAGCCATCCCCAACTCGCCAGGCACCTACAAAACCTGGCAGGGTTCTACTATGCTCAAGGCAAATACCCCGAAGCCTTGAAACAGTTTCAAGCCGCTTTAGAGTCAGAGAACTTACGCCTGCGCTACATATTCCGAACCAGTTCAGACCGCGAACGCCGGGAATATCTACAAAATCATCTAGAAACTTATTACGCATTCCTGACTCTAGTTTGGCAACATCTTCGAGATGACCCCCAAGCGGTTGGCGCTGCCTTAGATGCCGTGTTGGGACGGAAAGCGATCGCCACTGCCGCCCTTGCTGCCCAAAATGCTGCCATCTATAGCGGACGTTACTCAGCAGAAATTCAAACCCTATTTCGAGAATGGCAAAAATGCAACGAGGAAATCCTTGAAGCAACCTATAACCCACCCCGTCCTGACCCTGACCATCCTGAAATCTACCCCACTCAGATAGCGGAACACCGTAAGCGCCTCAGCAAACTCCAACAGGAGTCAGAAAACCTAGAAAAACAACTCGCCAAAGAAATCCCCGAACTCCAACTGAGCCAACAGGAAGTGAACCGCAATCTGGTTGCCGCCCAACTTCCCGACGGTTCAGCCCTAGTGGAGTTCGTCCGGTTCAAACGCCATGATTTCGGTGCATCGGAAGAAAAACAATGGCAGGAAGACCGCTATATCGCTTTTGTGGTGATGGCGCATCAACCGGAACAGGTGCGGTTGGTGGATTTAGGGGAAGCGGAACCCCTGGATAAGCTGATTAAAGCATTTCGCAGTTATTTTGTCGATTCCAAAGATAACCTCGCCCGTCATCGTCAAGATGCCTCAATTCAAAAGTTGAACCGATTGCTACAAGCATTTGTCCTGCATTTAGAGAATTTATATGAAGACTTCACCCAGAAATACCAAGAAATACAGCAGTTATGCCAACAGCTACAGGAAACCCTCTGTCAACCCTTAATCGAGGCATTGCCCTCAGTCTCCCACTGCTTCCTGGCTCCAGATAGTAACCTGAATCTGCTGCCGTTCCAGATTTTGCCTCTGTCCCCTGCCAGCAACAGGCACTATATCGGGGACAAATACCGAATCAGTTATCTGAATAGCGGACGGGACTTGTTGCGCCAGGAAATTAGCGATCGCCCTCTGACAATCTATCCCGCCACCATTCTCGCTGACCCCGATTACGACTGGAATGGAACCGAACCCGGGCAGCAAAGCAGTGGGAAACAGCAAGGCGAGGAGGATAGCAACAGTCCACGCCTCCCCACCCTATCCGGCTTTTCTCGCGCAGTGGGAACCGATATTTTCGGGATTCGTACCGGGGAACTCTTAGGCATTACCCCTTACCTGCGCCAAAATGCCCTCTCCCACCACCTGACTCATGGCAACTGTCCCCGCATTTTAGCCGTTGCCACCCACGGGTTTTATCGCACTGCGGACAAACCCTATCTGGAGTTGATTCGTGAATTACTCGAAACCCAACCCGGAACCGAAACCCAATGCTTTGAACAGCATCCCTCCCTCATCAGTTTGCAACTGGTGGAGATGCTAGAACAGTTTGCCGAAGTCTGGGAATCGAAGCATCCCCCAGTTGCCCAACGGATGCGGGAATTTGTCCCCCTGATTCGAGACTATCTTGCCAAACATCCGATCGCCAGTCGCCTGGATGCCGCAGATGCGGATAATCCCATGTATCGGGGAGGAATTGCCCTCGCGGGGGCCAATGTCTGGAACCAGGGAGGCGAACTCCCAGACGGAAACAAAGGGATTCTGTTTGCCCAAGACATTGCCGCTTTGGACTTGTGGGGCAATGAACTCAGCGCCCTGATTGCCTGTCAGACGGGACTCGGTGAAGTGGCTTCTGGAGACAGTGTAGGGGGGTTAAGGCGGGCGTTTGTGGTGTCCGGTTCAAAAAGCCAGGTGATGAGTCTTTGGTCCGTTCCTGCCCGCGCTACGGTGTATCTGATGGAACGGTTTTTCCACCATTTAAACCTGGGGCTAGGACGGGCTGAAGCCCTCAGCCACGCTCAGTTTGAGGTTCGCACGGTGACAGCAGGGGAACTGCGACAGTCGCAATTAGGAGGAGAGATTTTGCAGGAGTTAAACGGCGATTATGGGGATGAGGATTGTCCCTTGTCCAGTCCTTATTATTGGGGGGCGTGGGTGTGTCAGGGGGATATTTCACCGTTGTCGGTAGAATTATATCAGCCTAGGGCTGTGAGTTAGTTGATTGATGATGTAATTATCGGGTGGGGCGGGTTATTCAAATCCTGGTTGGGGCGGGTTTATTCACAAAATCGGGGTTGTGAATTGGAATTCCCGGCGGAACCCGCCCCTACGTTGGGTGGAGCGGGTTTATTCAAATCGGGGTTGTGAATTGGAATTCCCGGCGGAACCTGCCCCTACGTCGTGGCTTTGTTCAAAAGTTGGATGTTGGAGAAGGTAAAGCGATCGCTCCGACCACTTTCTGGGTTGTGGATAATCCGCTGATTGAGGATTTGATACTTACCCACTTGGGTATAGGAATCTTCAAAATCGCTTTTTTCCCCCTTCTGTTCCCCCGTTTTGGGGTCATGATAAACCGAATCATAACGGTGGGAAAGATAACCCTCCGGCGTTTGGTGGCTGCTGTGGGTGTAGATGGTCACTACCACCCCGTGAATGTGACGATGCACCATGCAGACCTCATTATTGCGGAGTTGGTAGCGATCGCCTTCTCCTTTCCCGCCGATAATGATTTCCACCGCCCCGGTTTCGTCGGTTTCGCCATAGCTAAACGTATTTTCTCCATGTACCGATTCAAAATCCCGACGTACCCGGTGGATCGCGGTTTCCCAAAGTTGTCCATGGATAGCCTTTTGCGCCGCCTCGTCAGCAACATCTAACACTTCCGCCTTCATGTCCGCCCCTACCTTCGCGCGACCATGAATCACCTTGCCATCATGTTCGTAGGTGATATCAGCAGTATAGCCTGGGAAATCCGCATCCCAGGTGTAGCGATTTTCATAAGCCGCCCGGAAAAGTTCGCGTGCAGAAACTTGTGTAGCCGTCATAAATACTCCTAGTGTGAAGATGAACAATTGTTAATTAGTATAAACCATTACCAGCATATCCCCTTGGTGGGGCATTGCGCCCTGGCGATCGGGTTTCCCTCCCCCTAGCGGTTTCTCCCGGTCTGGTAACGGTCATTCATTCACCGGGAAATTTCCTACCCCGCTACAGTTTCCGGTAGGGGGGTCACAAACCAGGAGTCAGAAACGGGGTTGTATTTCTATTTGAGAGATTCCCCAATGAGGGTAAAAGCTGCCCAATGTTTGGGTTGAGGATATTCTTCCATAGTGGTCAACATCGCTTGTCGTAAAGCCACAGCCCGATCGCCTTTTTCGGGTAGAAGTCGATAAAATTCCTGCATTAATTTTGCCGTGGGTTCATCGGTGGCTTGCCATAAAGAGACAATCACACTTTCCGCCCCCGCACCAATAAACGCACGAGATAATCCGATGATACCATCACCTGTAATTCTGCCGCCACCTGTGTTACAAGCACTTAAAACCACCAAGGAAGCTGTTAAATTCAATCCCATGATTTCCTCGGAACTCAGAAACCCTTGATCGCCATCACTGGGAGTTAGTGCGATCGCTCCTAAAACACCCCCAGACTCACTAAAATCATCCAATAAGCCGTGGGTTGCCAAATGCACGATCGCCGCCGCATTAATGCGTTCCAAAACCTCTGATTTCGTGGCTGCACTACCAATTAACGCTTCTGTATTCAACATAGAGGCGATGGCGATCGCTTCCGCTTCTGCACCCGGTAAATTAGCTAATCTCTCCGGTCCTTCTCCCGGTTGTATCGACAATTTTGGCATCACTGGATTGCCCACCACTAGAGCATTTATGGGGTTAGTGCTTCTGTTGGGCATCCGGTTTTCTGCCAGTTGGCGAGTCAATTTTAACACTTGAATTGCTGGGGCGGTCAGAATAGTATGCTGAGTAATTAAATAGCGATCGCTTTCATCCAGTAACGCCGGAAACGGCACAAACAATAACTCCTGGTGGGGGATGAATATCACCTTCTCTTCTGGATTTTGGGGGAGTAAATCGGCGATCGGTTTTATCAGCACATCATGCAGTTGTCGCAGGTGACTCTCGCGGAGATTTCGGGTAGAAATCGTCGGCAGATTTTCCGTGATCACCTGGTGAGTTCCCCGCACCAAAGCCGTTAGTAAACTTTCCCCTTCCGAGTCCGTCCCCTCCGCCAAAAAAGGCACTAAAGTATCCCTAAAGGTTTCTAATTGGCTTAAATTGACTTCCCGAAATGTGATGTTTCCCGTCGGTTGCACCACCCAGATAAACAAAGCCGAATTTTCCCCGAAATTATCACTAATAATCGAATATTGAACTAGGGTAGCATTTTGCTGTCCTGCCACTTTTTGAATGTCCGCAATTGTCATCGGCGGATTATTTACCCGCGCATATTCTGCGACCGCTTCAGGAGATAATTGCTGGGCGATTAATTCCAGGAAAGCACGGGCGCGTCCTCTCTCCGCAATTTCTAAGGCGATTTCCGGTTTATTGGCGCTAATTAATGCTTTTTGTAGTATACTATAACTAGACCGATATTTATCGAAAATCGAGACTTTATTAATATCGCTCAAGCCGGGTCGCAGAGATTCTAATGCGTCAATTGCGGCGTATAAGGTTTGGGTAGCTTCGGCGATTTTTCCAGCTTCAAATAAGGCGACACCTTTATTGTTGAGGGTGACAGCAATTCCGGCTGTATTCCGTAAATTTCGCCTAATTTCTAAGGCGCGATCGTAAAATTCTATCGCTTGGGAATAGTCCCCCATTAATCGATGAACTGAGCCGATATTATTCAAGGCTTGACCCTGGGAATCTTCTTCACCGATCGCCCTCATAATTTCTAATCCTTGATTGTACAATTCCAAGGCTTGGGAATAGTTGGCTAATTTCTCATAAGCAGCCCCCATATTCAACAGAGTTTGACCAACCCCGACAGTATCTCCTCTTTCCGAGGCGATCGCTAACCCTTTCCCATAGAATTCTAACGCTTGGGAATATTCCCCCAGAGCATGATAAACCGCCCCCATATTAGCGAGAGTAATTCCCACCGCAACATCATCATCTTCTTGTGCAAATAGCGCCCCGGCTTGTTGAAAATAAATCAGGGCTTTTTGAGGTTGTCCCAAAGCCCGATAAATGTTCCCAAGATTATTATAAATAACCGCCCAACCATAATAGTCTTCTGCTGGCAAAACTTCCATGGCTTGCTGATAAATATCCAGGGCGGCGGGATAGTTAGCTTGGGAGTAATAAAGCGCCCCCAAATTCATCAGAGTTTGGCTAATTCCCTGTCTGTCGTTAATATTTTGGCTAATAGTTAAAGCCTCGTTTAAAAAATGCCCAGCCTGGGGATAATTGCCCAAATGGCGATAGACAATACCGATCTCATTTAAGATTACCGCCTCTAGTTGGCGATCGCCTTCAAAACGCACCTTTTGCAAAGCGCGATCGAAGGTTATCAACGCTTCTTTCAACTCACCGCGATCGACCTGTTTATATCCGTGTTCATACAATTCTATCGCTTCACTGACCCCACCTTCTCCCCTTTCTTGTGCCAAAACTGGCAGCCCTATTACCGGGAAGGAAAGAAATTTGATAAACTCAATTTTACCCAGAGTCAGAAACCCAATCAGGAACACACAGGACCAATTTTTTTTGAGAGGCATTTTAGTTAAATGATGAATGACCAGTTACAATTGCTAATTGCCGAGACTTGTCGGCACCCTCCCGGCAGCCTCAAACGGCAGCAAGGGTTAACTCAACTGTATCGAATCATTGTCAATTCAGGCAAGCTATGGCGAGAAAAAACCCCCTATTATGAGGAAGTCTGGCAACAAACTTGGCTGTATTTTTGCCTAAATCTCTGTGAAGCCACCACCGGGAAAGAGAAATATGATAGCGATCGCAGTAGCATCACCACCTGGCTAAATGTTTACCTAAAAATGCGCCTCAAAGATAGGGCTATCAAACAGCAAAAACAGAAACAGCAAATGGTTTCCGCTTCACAAGCGTTATGTGATGATGACACCCTCACCTTTTTGGATACCTTAGAAGCGCCGCCAGATATCCCGCCGATCCTACAAGCGACCCGCCAGTGGGCGGAAACTGACCCAGAGGGAGAATTGCAGCGTGTCCACCTCCGGGGTCGAAAAGATGTTACCTGTCAACTGTTGATTTTACGGCGTTTACCCCCAGAAACTACCTGGGAGGATCTTTCCGCACAGTTGGGTTTACCAGTTTCTACCCTCAGCAGCTTTTATCAGCGGAAATGTCTGCCACAATTGCGTAAATTTGGCAAATCAGCCGGATATCTATAAAAAGGTCATTACACCAATAACAATTATGGCTAATCATACCCAACAAATCGAAAATTCTGCCTTACCCATGTTGATCGGCATCAATTCGCGCCGCCTCGCCCAACAATTTGCGAGGGAACAACCCAATCGCCAAAAAGCTGAACAGGTTTATTTTAACACTCTGGCGGTATGTGTGGTGCGTAATTATTTAGAGTGGATGGGAATTGCTACCCAAGTTAATGCTGGTGATAGTTGGAATCCGATCGCCCGCTTGGCTAGTGATGTGGCAGATCTACAGGTGACCGGATTGGGGATTCTCGAATGTCGTCCGATCCGCGAAAATCAGCAAATTTGCCGAATTCCCCCAGAAGTTTGGGGCGATCGCATTGGCTATGTAGTCGTGGAAATTGAAGATTCTTTAAAAGCCGCCAATATTCTGGGATTTATGAATAATATCGATCGCCCAGAAATTCCCCGGAGTCAGTTGCAACCCATAGAAGCACTGCTGATCACTTTATCTGGGTTGCGTCGGCAGAATTTGGTTAACCTTAGTCAATGGTGCCAAGGCATCTTTGAGGAAACGTGGCAGGATTTGGGGGCAATATTTAGCACTCAAAATATCGCCTACAATTTCCGCAATTCTCCACCAGATAGCCAAGCCGAGATAGAAAAAGCAAAATTGATTGATTTGCAAATGCAGTTGGGCAGTCAAATGGTAGTATTGTTGGTGGCGCTAACACCAGAATTTGACACCATGGCAGTCAGAGTGCGACTTTATCCCCCTGATGGAGAAATTTATTTACCCCATAATTTACGGTTAGCATTACTATCAGACCAGGCGGATACTTTAGAAGAAGTGCGATCGCGCCGTCATGATAATTATATCCAACTACCCCGCTTTAGCGGAGAAATAGGGGAACGCTTTTCTATTCAAGTCGCCCTAGAAAATGCCATGATTATAGAGAACTTTCAAATTTAATGACCAGCCCCCAAAAATCAACTCTTGTCGTCATTAATTTAGGATATGGGAATTTGCTATCCGGTTTTCCCCATGTCACCGCACTGCTTTGGGAATCAGAAAATCACCGTCCCCTCAAGTTTACTGGCGCGTTACCTCCCGCCCCGGAATTGGATGGGATTTATCGTCGCTGGAATTTGATTTATCAAGCACTTTATCGCCGTCCGGGATGGTATCCACGCATCAAAATAAATCAGGAAGATATCACCAATGTTTCTGAGGTAGAATTTGCGGACATTTGCCAGCAGTATATTGAGGTAATTAATCAGTGGTTGGGTGCTGAGACATTTAGAAATATCGATCGCCAATTGCGATCGCATCTCTACCATGATGACGAAATCCAATTAATTCTGGAAACCGATGACGAATTAGTGAGGCGTTTACCGTGGCATTTGTGGGATTTTTTGTCTGATTATCCCCAAGCCGAAATTGCTTTAAGCGTCCCCGAATATCATCGAGTAAAGAAGAAGTTGCACCCCAGAAAAAAGATGAGAATTTTAGCTATTCTAGGCAATGATAACGGTCTCGACATAGAGGCGGATCGCCAGGTGTTGTCAGAAAACGATGATGCGGAAACTGTTTTTTTGTGGAAACCTTCCCGTCAAGAAGTTGACAAACAGTTATGGGATGATCGCGGTTGGGATATTTTATTTTTTGCTGGTCATAGTGAGAGTGAAGAAAATGGGAACGGGGGGTTATTGGCGATTAATTCCACCGAGAAAATCGGCATTTCTCATCTAAAATTATCTCTAAGAAAGGCTATCAGCAGAGGTTTACAACTGGCAATTTTTAATTCTTGTCAGGGGTTGGCGTTAGCTACAGAATTGGCGGATTTACATATTCCCCAAATTATTGTAATGCGAGAACCCGTGTCGGACAGGGTAGCCCATGCCTTTTTGGCGCAATTTATCCAGGCTTTTTCGAGGGGATATTCTTTTTATTTAGCAGTGCGAGAATCCCGGGAACGTTTGCAGGGTTTAGAAGATAAATTCCCCTGTGCGAGTTGGTTGCCAATTATCTGTCAAAATCCTGCCGAATCACCCATAGTCTGGCGACAGCAACCGCCACCGCCAAAACGGAATTTTTTACCAAGGGGCGATCGCTCTTTTGGGTTAACCAGTTTGGCGATAACTTTAATGATTCTAATTATCCGGCAATTGGGAATTTTACAAGGGTGGGAATTGCGACTCTATGACCACTTAATGCGATCGCGTCCTCCCGAACCACCAGACCCCCGAATTTTAGTCATTGAAGTGACCGAAAATGATTTACAATTGCGACAAGAATATTCTATCTCAGATGGCACTATTAGTCAAGTATTGCAGCAATTAGAACCCCATGAACCCAGAGCGATCGGGTTAACCATTTATCGAGATTTTCCCGTTCCTCCTGGGGAGTCAGAATGGCGAACACAAATGCAGGAACAAGACAATTTATTTGCTATATGTAGTTTCCCAAGGTCTAATGAACCCGCAGTGCGATCGCCTGATGTCATCCCCAAAAATCGCTTAGGATTCGATGATGTCCTAGTCGATCCTGATGGAATTTTGCGCCGTCACCTATTCTTTATGAGAGCCAACCCCGACTGTAACACCGCTTTTTCCTTGAGCTTTCAATTAGCCCGCAAATATCTGGAGTCTGAGAATATTTTTCCCGACAATCAAGGCAATCAAAACAACCCATTAAAATTCGGTCAAGCCATTTTTCACCCTCTGCAAAGTCCCCATACAGGAGGATACCAAAATATAGCGATCGGGGGTTGGTCTGTGATGTTAAATTATCGTTCTTTTCCCATAGCCAGAACTCTGACCCTCACCCAAGTTTTGCAGGGAGATTTTGACCCCAACCTAGTCAAAGACAGAATTGTGCTGATTGGTTTTACCAGTAGAGTCAACGCCAAATTTTTTAGCACCCCCTACCGTGCCGGAAAATCTCCTTCTGAGCAAGTACCAGGAGTCATGGTCCAAGCACAGATGGTCAGCCATATTCTTAGTGCAGCCCTTAACGGTCGTCCGCTGATTGGGGTATGGCTTTGGTGGCAAGAAGTGATTTGGGTGGTATTGTGGTCAATAGCCGGAAGTGCGATCGCATTGTATATCCGCCACCGGGGATGGGCGATCGCCGCGATCGTGATAGCGATCGCGATCCTATATATCCTCTGCTATCTGCTATTCCTGCAAGGAACCTGGGTTCCCCTCCTCCCCCCACTATTAACATTGGCGATCGGTCCTTTTTTGACGAAATTTTTGCGTAAATTTCTGCCCTGACTGCGATAAGTAAATATAACCCCAACTACCCAGGAGTAGCAGCTTGTCCAGTCCTTCGAGAAAACCCCCAAAACCCCGCCAATTTAAGTTATCCATCGCCTTGATTCTCCTAATCGGGATAGTGCCAATACAGCGAGTTTACGGCACTTATAGCAGGGAATTAAGCCCAGAAAATCATCAATTGCCATTATCCGATACCCTTGTCGCCACAGCCTTTGACGTACCAGACCCCCAACCCCCAGAAGATCGGGAAGGTTCTGGGAGTCGCACCTCTTGTCCCGCCGTCGATAAACCTCTGACCGCATTAATTCCCAGTCAAGTGAACTACACCCTATCGGGACATCCCACATTCTGGTTTTATGTACCTTATTCCTCGGAGCTAACCCGTGAGGTAGAATTTGTGGTATTGGACGAACAAGAAACCGAAGTTTACCAAACCGTCGTGAGGATTACCGATACACCGGGAATTGTGAGTTTCCGCCTACCGGACAGCCTCCCCCCCTTGGAAATTGGCAAAAAATATTTGTGGCAATTCTCCTATAGATGTCATCCCAGAATTAGGGCTGAGGATGACTATGTACAAGCAATGGTGGAAAGAGTTGCCGCCTCGAGAAGTCTAACCAGTCAGCTAGAAGCGGCAACAACACCCATGCAGCGGGTGGAAATCTATGCGGCGAATGGGTTATGGCACGATACCCTCACGACTCTCGCCGAATTACGTCGGGATAATGCAGGAAATGCAGATATCGCCGCCGGGTGGACGGAACTTCTGGAATCTATTGGTTTGGGTCATCTAGCTAATGAGGCGATCGGGGGTTGTTGTCGTTAGCCTCGACGGGAGAAACGGGGTTTCTGGGCTGTTTAACAATTAACCCCAAAAATTTTTCCCAATTTGCGTAAAAGTTATCCGCGAAGGCGATAGGTAGGTATCACCTACAATTTCAGGAGTCATGCGGATTGTCAATTTACAAGCGATCGCTCCCCCGCCCTGCTTATGTGTCAAGGAAATTCCGTGAAAATACTGATGTCTGGAAACATCAGAACGGCTTTAATGGATAATTAGCAGAACTTATGATTGACGTTAAAAGGCGATCGTTCCCTCTGTCCAGTCCGTCCCACTCACCGAATCAGCCCTAGCCACGAGTACCGATCATGCAAACGCCCTTAAATAATCAGCATCAACTTATCAATGGTCGCTATCAAGTTATAAAATCCCTGGGAACGGGTAGTTTCGGCGAGGTATTCCTGGCACAAGACACCCAGATGCCCTTGCAGCAACACTATGTGATCAAGCAACTGAAGCGCCAAGTTCAACGCCAGTTTAACAATATTGTTAAAGAACGATTCCGGCAGGAAGCGGCAACATTGCAAACTTTGGGGGAGCATAACCAGATTCCTCGGTTGTACGCTTACTTTGAGGAGCTGAACAAGTTTTACTTAGTGCAGGAGCATATCGAGGGTGAAACCCTAGAAGCGAAGGTGCAAAGGGAGGGTCAACTCAGCGAAAGTGCCGTGAGGGAAATTTTGACCAGTCTGTTGGGAGTGCTTCAATACATACACAGCAAGCAAATAGTCCATCGCGACATCAAACCGGACAATATTATTTTGCGCCAGGAAGATGGCAAGCCAGTGTTGATTGACTTTGGTGCCGTTAAGGAAGCCATGAGTACCCAGCTCAATACCCAAGGAAATGCGGTTAACTCCATTATAATTGGTACTCCTGGGTTTATGGCTTCTGAACAGGCAATCGGTAGACCTGTTTATTCTAGTGATTTATATAGTTTGGGACTGACCGCAATTTATATGCTAACAGGTAAGCTGCCGCAAGATTTGGCGATGGATCCTGGGACGGCAGAAATCCTTTGGCCACAAGATGCACCAGAAGTGAGTGTCGGTTTAGCCAATGTGTTAGATAAAGCAGTTCGCTCCCACGCTGGCGATCGCTACTCTAGCGCCCAAGAAATGCTCGATGCCTTGAAATCCCTTACGGATACATATATGCAGCCCGATAATAATATTCCCGCTTCTGCACCACAACCCACATCGACATCAACAAAACGTGGGCTATTGGTTCTATCGACGATTGTTTCTCTGGTTGTTCTGGGGTTGGGGTGGCGATCGCTTCCCTACCTGTGGAAACCGAAAGTACAAGCCCAATCCTTAACAATTGGCAGTTTAAGCAATCCCAAGTACAACACCGACCTAGTAGATTATTTACGACAAGAGTTAATCCCCAGTAATTTTATTGATTTTTTTCTGGGTAAAAAAGTAGACTTGGCGATCGATGGTGACCATAATCTACCTTACCAAGAAGCCAAGGATAGAATAGCCAAGAAAGAGTGGGATGTCGTCTTTACCCTGTCTCCGATCATTTCTGTTGCTGCCAAAGATAACAGTTATACGTTTGCCGCTTTAATGTTTCCTGAAGGTCCGCCTTATTATTATTCTGCATTGTACGTCAGAGCGGACAGCCCAATTCAATCTATCAATGACATAACACCAAGCACCGTAATTGCCTTGGGCGGGTTCAACTCAGCATCGAGTTTTTATATGCCCGTTTACGATTTGTATGGCAAAACTCTAACCGTAGATATGGGACACCGAGGGCAGAATATTCGGGAAATGGTGAGGACTGGAAAAGCCGATTTGGGTGCGGGGGCTTTAGGTGATACAGTCAAAAACGATCCAGATATCCGTATCATCCACCTGAGTCGAGCTATTCCGGGTGCAGGAGTATATCTCTCTCCCGAACTTTCAGAATCAGACAGAAAGGTAATCGAAAGAGTTTTGTTCAACGCCCCTCCAGACATTCAAAAACAAGCCAACTATGGCCCAGGCTCAGAATCAGATTATACCAATTTCAGAGGAATTATCCGGAGAACCGAAGAAATTTTAGTTTGTTCTAATTTTAGGCAGAATCCCGTTAATTTCTTTTGTGGAACTGGGGTGGGTACAGTTCCTACAACAGTTAATCATGGTGGGAATGAGATCAGGGGTCGAGTCAATGGCTGGAGGCGGCCGACTGTTGACACAGTTTGGTTAAATTTGATGGCAGAAGGTAATCAACTTTATCGGGTGGTAGTATCTTCGCAAATTCTCAATCAAGTTCCTGGTGCTACGAATTTGCTGGAACTTCAGAATAAAGAGATTAAAGTTATGGGAGTAGTCCCGAATCAAATAGGTGATGGAATACTGGAATTAAATATTCAGAATTCAATGGAATTGGAGGTTTTATAAAACCAAATATCTATACCGAAGCATAAATGGGGTATATTCCCCATCATCAGGTTAGTTATCGCGGAGGTTTCCGAAACCGGTTTTCTTTTGGTAACCCCCAGAAACCCCCTTTATTTCGGGAAAATTAGGCGATCGCCTATTTTATCCGAACATAACTAAGGTGCGATAAACACACCCAGAACACAATCGGCAGATTCCTTGAGTTTATGGGTGTATTCCTCCTAAAAGCGGATTACATAGCATCAGGGTCAATGCCTAATTCCCGCAGTTTTTCCGCCAGGCGGTTAGCGCGTTCTTCTGCTTTTTGGCGATCGCTCTCTAACTCAATATAAGTCGAGAATTTACGACCATCGGGACGATACAATTCTAACCCCGACTCCGACATTTCAAATCTCACCCCTAGCCGGGGAGAAATCCAGCCGTTTATGGATTCAATCAAAGTGAGTTTATTCTCTGCGCGAATCCAGCCACATACATCGATTTTATCAGGGTCATATATATAGTATTCTTCCACTCCATAACGCTGATAAAAGTCCAGTTTTTTCGCCATTTCCGTTAAGGTATTACCGGGAGATAAGACTTCAAAAACTACTTGGGGGGCGATATCATCTTCTTCCCATTGTAAATAAGAACCCCGTTTAACTTTGGGTCGTCCTATGGCTACCATCACATCTGGAGCTACTCGCAGTTTATTGTTGCCTTCTACGGGATACCAGAGTAAATCTCCGGCTACAAATACGTTAGGGTCATCTTTAAAGAGGGCATCAATCCCTCCTTGAATGGTGACAATCCAGCGGAATTGTTCGGTATTTTCTGCCATAGGTTTACCGTCGCTTTCGGGGTAGATAATTGGGGTTTGGGCAGTGGTTTTAATCTCGGTTACCATGTCGCCTCCTTGGGGTGCTTTATGGGTGTATTCGTTGTCAAAGGGGATTACATAGCATCAGGGTCAATGCCTAATTCCCGCAGTCTTTCCGCCAGGCGGTTAGCGCGTTCTTCCGCTTGTTGGGCGCGTTCTTCTGCTTGTTGGCGATCGCTCTCTAATTCGATATAAGTCGAGAATTTACGACCATCGGGACGATACAATTCTAACCCCGACTCCGACATTTCAAATCTCACCCCTAGCCGGGGAGAAATCCAGCCGTTTATGGATTCAATCAAAGTGAGTTTATTCTCTGCGCGAATCCAGCCACATACATCGATTTTATCAGGGTCATATATATAGTATTCTTCCACTCCATAACGCTGATAAAAGTCCAGTTTTTTCGCCATTTCCGTTAAGGTATTACCGGGAGATAAGACTTCAAAAACTACTTGGGGGGCGATATCATCTTCTTCCCATTGTAAATAAGAACCCCGTTTAACTTTGGGTCGTCCTATGGCTACCATCACATCTGGAGCTACTCGCAGTTTATTGTTGCCTTCTACGGGATACCAGAGTAAATCTCCGGCTACAAATACGTTCGGGTCATCTTTAAAGAGGGCATCAATCCCTCCTTGAATGGTGACAATCCAGCGGAATTGTTCGGTATTTTCTGCCATAGGTTTACCGTCGCTTTCAGGATAGATAATTGGCGTTTGGGGAGTGGTTTTAATCTCGGTTACCATGTCGCCTCCTTGGGGTGCTTTATGGGTGTATTCGTCGTCAAAGGGGATTACATAGCATCAGGGTCAATGCCTAATTCCCGCAGTCTTTCCGCCAGGCGGTTAGCGCGTTCTGCTTCCTGTTGGGCGCGTTCTTCCGCTTGTTGGGCGCGTTCTGTTTCCTGTTGGGCGCGTTCTTCTGCTTGTTGGCGATCGCTCTCTAACTCAATATAAGTCGAGAATTTACGACCATCGGGACGATACAATTCTAACCCCGACTCCGACATTTCAAATCTCACCCCTAGCCGGGGAGAAATCCAGCCTTTTATGGTGTCAATTAATGTCAGTTGATTCTCTGTGCGAATCCAACCACAGACATCGATTTTATCAGGGTCATATATATAGTATTCTTCCACTCCATAACGCTGATAAAAGTCCAGCTTTTTCGCCATTTCCGTTAAGGTATTACCGGGAGATAATACCTCAAAAACTACTTGGGGGGCGATATCATCTTCTTCCCATTGTAAATAAGACCCCCGTTTAACTTTGGGTCGTCCTATGGCTACCATCACATCTGGAGCTACTCGCAGTTTATTGTTGCCTTCTACGGGATACCAGAGTAAATCTCCGGCTACAAATACGTTAGGGTCATCTTTAAAGAGGGCATCAATCCCTCCTTGAATGGTGACAATCCAGCGGAATTGTTCGGTATTTTCTGCCATAGGTTTACCGTCGCTTTCGGGGTAGATAATTGGCGTTTTGGGAGTGGTTTTAATCTCGGTTACCATGTCGCCTCCTTGGGGTGCTTTATGGGTGTATTCGTTGTCAAAGGGGATTACATAGCATCAGGGTCAATGCCTAATTCCCGCAGTCTTTCCGCCAGGCGGTTAGCGCGTTCTGCTTCCTGTTGGGCGCGTTCTGTTTCCTGTTGGGCGCGTTCTTCTGCTTTTTGGCGATCGCTCTCTAATTCGATATAAGTCGAGAATTTACGACCATCGGGACGATACAATTCTAACCCCGACTCCGACATTTCAAATCTCACCCCTAGCCGGGGAGAAATCCAGCCGTTTATGGATTCAATCAAAGTGAGTTTATTCTCTGCGCGAATCCAGCCACATACATCGATTTTATCAGGGTCATATATATAGTATTCTTCCACTCCATAACGCTGATAAAAGTCCAGTTTTTTCGCCATTTCCGTTAAGGTATTACCGGGAGATAAGACTTCAAAAACTACTTGGGGGGCGATATCATCTTCTTCCCATTGTAAATAAGAACCCCGTTTAACTTTGGGTCGTCCTATGGCTACCATCACATCTGGAGCTACTCGCAGTTTATTGTTGCCTTCTACGGGATACCAGAGTAAATCTCCGGCTACAAATACGTTAGGGTCATCTTTAAAGAGGGCATCAATCCCTCCTTGAATGGTGACAATCCAGCGGAATTGTTCGGTATTTTCTGCCATAGGTTTACCGTCGCTTTCGGGGTAGATAATTGGCGTTTTGGGAGTGGTTTTAATCTCGGTTACCATGTCGCCTCCTTGGGGTGCTTTATGGGTGTATTCGTTGTCAAAGGGGATTACATAGCATCAGGGTCAATGCCTAATTCCCGCAGTCTTTCCGCCAGGCGGTTAGCGCGTTCTGCCTCCTGTTGGGCGCGTTCTGCTTCCTGTTGGGCGCGTTCTTCCGCTTGTTGGGCGCGTTCTGCTTCCTGTTGGGCGCGTTCTGTTTCCTGTTGGGCGCGTTCTTCTGCTTGTTGGCGATCGCTCTCTAATTCGATATAAGTCGAGAATTTACGACCATCGGGACGATACAATTCTAACCCCGACTCCGACATTTCAAATCTCACCCCTAGCCGGGGAGAAATCCAGCCGTTTATGGATTCAATCAAAGTGAGTTTATTCTCTGCGCGAATCCAGCCACATACATCGATTTTATCAGGGTCATATATATAGTATTCTTCCACTCCATAACGCTGATAAAAGTCCAGTTTTTTCGCCATTTCCGTTAAGGTATTACCGGGAGATAAGACTTCAAAAACTACTTGGGGGGCGATATCATCTTCTTCCCATTGTAAATAAGAACCCCGTTTAACTTTGGGTCGTCCTATGGCTACCATCACATCTGGAGCTACTCGCAGTTTATTGTTGCCTTCTACGGGATACCAGAGTAAATCTCCGGCTACAAATACGTTAGGGTCATCTTTAAAGAGGGCATCAATCCCTCCTTGAATGGTGACAATCCAGCGGAATTGTTCGGTATTTTCTGCCATAGGTTTACCGTCGCTTTCGGGGTAGATAATTGGCGTTTTGGGAGTGGTTTTAATCTCGGTTACCATGTCGCCTCCTTGGGGTGGTTTCTGGGTATATTCGTTGTCAAAGGGGATTACATAGCATCAGGGTCAATGCCTAATTCCCGCAGTCTTTCCGCCAGGCGGTTAGCGCGTTCTGCTTCCTGCTGGGCGCGTTCTGCTTCCTGTTGGGCGCGTTCTTCCGCTTGTTGGGCGCGTTCTGCTTCCTGTTGGGCGCGTTCTTCTGCTTTTTGGCGATCGCTCTCTAATTCGATATAAGTCGAGAATTTACGACCATCGGGACGATACAATTCTAACCCCGACTCCGACATTTCAAATCTCACCCCTAGCCGGGGAGAAATCCAGCCTTTTATGGTGTCAATTAATGTCAGTTGATTCTCTGTGCGAATCCAACCACAGACATCGATTTTATCGGGGTCATATATATAGTATTCTTCCACTCCATAACGCTGATAAAAGTCCAGCTTTTTCGCCATTTCGGTTAAGGTATTACCGGGAGATAATACCTCAACAACTACTTGGGGGGCGATATCATCTTCTTCCCATTGTAAATAAGACCCCCGTTTAACTTTGGGTCGTCCTATGGCTACCATCACATCTGGAGCTACTCGCAGTTTATTGTTGCCTTCTACGGGATACCAGAGTAAATCTCCGGCTACAAATACGTTAGGGTCATCTTTAAAGAGGGCATCAATCCCTCCTTGAATGGTGACAATCCAGCGGAATTGTTCGGTGTTTTCTGCCATAGGTTGACCGTCGCTTTCGGGGTAGATAATTGGGGTTTGGGGAGTGGTTTGAATCTCGGTTACCATGTCGCCTCCTTTGAGTGGGTTGGCTAAAATCAGATGTGGAAATTTAGGATTAATATGTTGACTATTTGGAGGTTGATATGCTAGTATCACTATGATGATGTCTGCCCTAATTAGATTATAGGGGTTGAGGTCTTGGACTGTACCGATGAGTATTAGGCGACGGTGAATCGGTAAAATTGTCTAGGGAAAGAATGGGAAACACCCAGATAAACCCAGATAAGAAGGGATATAGGGAAGTCGGAGGAAGCAACTGTAAGATTGTGTAGAAATGCGATCGCATTTGTAAATCTGATGACGATCGCATTATTGAAATCAGGTAAAATCCATGGCTAAATTAGAGACAAGGGATAATTCCTTGTCTCCAAATATAAACTACTTAGCCGTTAGTAGTGGCATATTCAGGAAGCCGACGCAGACGTTCTTCACCAGTGAGAACTTTTACCTGTCCATCATCATCCAAGTCTACCAAAGCCTGATCACCCGGTTTAAGCGCACCCGATAGCATGGTTTCCGCCAGGACATCTTCTAACAGATTCATAATCGCACGACGGAGGGGACGAGCGCCATAATTAGGATCATATCCCACCTCAACAATATGATCTTTAAAGCGATCGCTAACTTCCAGGACAATCTCCTTATCCCGCAAGCGAGCAAACACTTCCTCCAACAGGATATCAGCAATCTGTTTAACCTCATCTTTGGTCAACTTACGGAAAACAATAATCTCATCGAGACGGTTAATAAACTCCGGTCGGAAATACTGTTTCAACTCCTCATTAACCAAATTGCGAATCCGAGTATATTGAGCCTCTTCCTGTGATTGCTCAAACTCAAAACCCAGACCGCCGCCACCCTTTTCTATCACCTTCGAGCCGATATTGGAAGTCATGATAATCAGAGTATTTTTGAAACTGACCGTGCGACCTTTAGCATCAGTCAGCCGTCCATCCTCCAAAATCTGCAATAGCATATTAAAGACATCGGGGTGAGCCTTTTCGATTTCGTCAAACAGAATCACCGTATAGGGACGACGACGCACCGCCTCCGTCAGTTGTCCACCCTCATCATAGCCGACAAAACCGGGAGGGGAACCAATCAGCTTAGAAACTGTGTGGCGTTCCATAAACTCCGACATATCCAAACGGATCATCGCTTCCATGGAACCAAAGAAGTAATAAGCCAAAGCCTTGGTTAGTTCGGTTTTTCCTACCCCGGTCGGACCGGAAAAGATAAAGCTGGCGATCGGTCGGTTGGGGTTTTTCAGTCCCACCCTGGCGCGACGAATAGCGCGGGAAACGGCGCTCACAGCCTCATGTTGACCTATCAGGCGCTGATGTAGGGTATCTTCCATGTGCATCAGTTTAAAGGACTCAGATTCAGTCATTTTAGTGACGGGAATTCCTGTCCAGGCTGAGAGGACATCGGCGATATCTTCTTCGGTAACAATTAAGTTAGTTTTGATGCTGGTTTCCACTTGGGAAGCGGCTTCAATTTGGTCTTTGCATTTCAATTCACGATCGCGCAATTCTCCAGCCTTATCGAAATCCTGAACTTGAACAGCGGCATCTTTTTGTTTAACAATGTCGGACAGTTCCACTTTCAGATCTCGCACTTCTGGGGGTAACTTAGAGTGCATCACCCTCACCCGCGAGCCAGCTTCATCAATTAAATCGATCGCCTTATCAGGAAGAAAGCGATCGCTAATATAGCGGTGAGATAGTTTCGCCGCCGCCAAAACCGCCTCATCAGAAATAGTCAAGCGGTGGTGTTGTTCATAAACCGATCGCAACCCAAATAGAATCTCGATAGTTTCCTCAACGCTAGGTTCTCCCACCATTACCGGCTGAAATCGGCGTTCTAAGGCGGCATCACGCTCAATATACTTCCGGTATTCATCCAGAGTCGTTGCGCCGATACACTGCAATTCTCCTCTTGCTAAAGCCGGTTTGAGCATATTAGCCGCATCCATAGTTCCCTCAATAGCTCCCGCTCCCACCAGGGTATGGATTTCGTCAATTAGTAGGATAATATTGCCATTAGCCTTAATTTCCTGAACAATTTTTTTGAGTCGTTCTTCAAACTCTCCCCGGAAACGGGTTCCCGCCACCAGAGTTCCCATTTCCAGGCTCACCACTTGGCGATTTTCCAGAAGTTCCGGCACATTTCCATTAATAATACGTTGAGCGAGTCCTTCTGCGATCGCTGTTTTACCAACCCCCGGTTCACCAATTAGCACCGGGTTGTTTTTGGTACGGCGACCGAGTATTTGAATCACCCGTTCTATTTCGCGATCGCGTCCTACTATAGGATCTAGCTTTCCTTGAGCTGCCAACTGAGTCAAGTTAGTAGAAAACTCATCAAGGGTCGCCGTTTTACGGCTTTGACTGCGGGAAGTTCCCCCGGCTGAGGCGGGTACTTCCTCCCCTAAATTTTTAATCAATTCTGTCCGCAATTGTCGGCGCTCAATACCGAAGTTTTCCAGAACCTTGGCTGCTACGCCTTCTTCATCTTGCAACAGGCCTAGCAATATATGTTCTGGCGCAATATAATTATTGCCTAACTGCCTAGCCTCTTTCATCGCCGACTCAAAGACCCTCTTGGCGCGAGGCGTAAACGGAATTTCTGGTGGCATAAAACCAGAACCGCGCCCAATAATAGATTCTATCTCCCGGCGGGTATTATCCAAGTTTAGGTTTTGCTCTGAGAGTACCTTGGCGGCGATACTGGTTCCTTCTCCAATAATACCCAGTAGCAGTTGTTCAGTACCGACGAAGTTATGTCCTAAACGTCGCGCCTCTTCCTGAGACAGCATCACGGCCTTGATCGCTTGATCTGAAAAATATTCAAACATTTGTGCTTTTCCCGTCCAGCTATTGTACTTAGCTAACCCTGGGGTGTGCTTTTGATCCGTGCAGGAGGAACATCACACCACCAAGATTTGTAAACTTTTGTGTATTTTGCCTATCCCTACTCTATCGCTACTCTAGCAATAATGCAGTAAGGATAGCCGTAATTTTGCTGAAACGGGGACTAGGGGCTAGGGACAGGGTTTATCAACCCGTCCCCAATTTTTAGACCCTACTCAGCCAAGAACTTGACCGTGGCAAATAATTGCTAACAGATCAACCAGGTTTCTTGGTGGCGGTTGATGTCAAATTAACCGCCTAATTATCAATTATCCTTACTCAATTATCATGCTCAAATACCATGATACCTGAACCTGATGCGTTTTGGAAGGTCATCACCAAATTATTACCATTTACCCGAAACTCTTGCACGCCTTCTAAAGCCTGAATAAACTCTGATTCCTGAGTCATTAACTCTGGTTCACAAGCCATGGAAGTTGAGGCTAAGGTGTTAATTTCTAGTTGCTGGTCTTTGACCTCATAACCACCGATTAAACGATTACAGCCACCAGTTCCAGAAATGCTATTTTCGGCAAACTCTAGGGTGACTTTGCTATCAGCGACTAAATCAATCATGGAGTCAGATTTTGTCCAAAACAACAACCGCCACGGCTTATTTAACATGGAGTTAACACTAGGTTCATCATACTTGCTAAACACCATAAAACCCGACCCCGAATCATTTTGGTAATTCATGATTAAATTATCACCATTGACCCGAAACTCTTGCACACCTTCTAAGGCTTTCACAAATTGGAACTCTTGGCTCATTAAGGCTTCTTCGCAAGCCATTCTCGTGCTACCTACGGCACTTATTTCTAGGCGATTATCATGGACTTTATGGCCCGCCATTAAACGATTACATCCCGCCGAACCACTAACTCCATTTTGGTCAAAAGCTAGGGTGATTTCACTACCAGCAACTACATCAACTAACCTATCAGCTTGACTCCAAAATGATAGTTTCCAGCTACTATCTGCAATGGGGTTATTCATAGCTATATATTGTTCAGAAATATTTTGATTAAACACTGACCCAGACTGGGCTATCCCTTGATTAGCAAACCATACGGGAGAAGCGATCGCACAAGTAGCTACCACCAGCAAACCTTTCCATTGACTTAGTTTTAACATCTTTTTTCACTCCAATTAACCATCTGAGTATAGCAACTATTGTGGGTTTATTACCCACTTTCTCAAATCACACCAACCATAAATTAGGCATCATCGAACACCAGGAACTTTTCGGATTAAATATCTGCCTGCTGTCAGTTTTCTTAATTTTTTCCATCCATCTTGATGATAAGACAAAACTTGACATCTGCCCTCACCATTTTAGGTAATGCGATCGGGTGAGCCAAATAGTGAACAGTATGACCAGGCCCCTCGACCTGTCTTAATGGGGTGTAACTTTAGGAATTGTGGTGAATGGTGGTTAATTCAAAAGTTGAGCCAATAGGCGAGGCATAGGTAAAATAATTGTTAGTAAAACGCCTAAAGTCATCAATCCGATGATATCTCGGACATCATCAACTTCACTAACATCATTAAGGGCTGGTTCATCATTAAGGGGTAAAAAGAATAGCAGGATGGCTAAAATCATAAATTCCGACTGAATTAAAGCCACGAATAACATCAAAAAGCGGGTAATTTGACCAATAATTAGACTGAGGCGCTGACCAAACATAGCATGAACCATGTGGCCTCCATCTAATTGACCAATAGGGAGTAAATTAAAAGCGGAAACTACCAAGCCTATATATCCAGCGATCGCCACCGGGTGCAAACTGATAGCCATATCCCGGCTTAAAGCATCTCCTAAAGCCAGTTTTGCCAAGATAGCCAAAAACATCGAAAACCTAGGATTGAGGGCATTAAAGGTCAAAATTCCCGACTTATCAGGCACAATATCGACGACTTCCGAATGAGCAAATCCCCAGAATAATAAAGGAATGGTCACCAGTAAACCAGCCCAGGGACCAGCCACACTGACATCAAATAAAGCGCGGCGGTGGGGATATGGCGATCGCGTTTGAATAAAAGCGCCAAAAGTTCCCAGAAAAAAGGGAACTGGAATAAAATAGGGAGGGGTTACCTGAATCTGATGGTGTCTAGCGGTCAAGTAGTGGCATAACTCATGAACCCCCAAAATCGCCATTAAAGCGACAGCATAGGGAAACCCCGTCAACAATAGGGAAGGATCATCCTGCCAATCCTGATTTGATATTCCCATAATTGTGCTTCCCGCGACAGTAGTTGTAAACAGGGTAATCACCATTAGCGCCAAGGCTAACAGAGGCTGACTCAGCAGGTCTTGATCAGATTTGGGAGGAGCGTCGGGGTGACGTTGGGGATTAGGGACAAGGGCGAATAGGGGTTTATCAGATAAGTCTCGTTGGAATATTACCAAAAAGCGATCGCCAAAATTTGCCTCAATTTTCTCTCTTACGGTTTGATAAGCTATATCAGGTTGCGATCGCAATTGACCCCGACAAATCACCGCCTGGGGTCGATATTCCACATCATGCAACGGAAACACCGACCAAGGGAAACAAGCCCTTAATTTAGTCTCCTCACTCTGGCTGATAGGTGACACAGGTTCTGGAGTTTTGGTAGTTTCTGAGACAGAAGAATCTGTTTCACTTCCGGCATCTTCTGGGGTAGGATACTGGCGGCCAATATGCACCAAAACCCAATATAGACAAGGACAGACAATAAATGGAATAATCACCAGTAAAGCCGGAATCGGGGTCTGTTTGCCATAAATTATCACCCAGCCAGTCCAGATGAAAGCAGGTGACATCATCACCAACCACAAGATCCACACGGGAGTCCTGGTAATGCGGGTGACACTTTGACGCAAAACCAAATAAGTGACAAGTCCTAGAATTAGTAGCAATAAAAGCATAATGATATTTTGATCGCAGGGAACACCGTAACCGGGAATCAGGGAAACCACAAAAAAGGATCTGGTATAGTTTACCGATAACTCGTTGAGATTCAAAAATGGCCCATAGCAACACCAGTAGAAACAGCGTAATGGCCCAGCAGCAGTCTACAACCAAACCACCGAAACCTATTTTTGAAACAATTTATGGATTTTCACCAAACCGAGATACTCTGGGTGGGACAGCTTACTTCATTGTAGAAAACTCAGGTAATATCTTGATCGATTCTCCGCCTTGGACAGAAACTGAACAAGAGTTTATCCAGCAACAGGGGGGGCTAAAGTGGTTAGTGATCACCCATCGCGGCGGTATGGGTAAAGCTAGGGAAATTCAGAAAGCTACTGACTGTCAAATTTTGTGTCAGGAACAGGAAGCCTATCTGTTACCAGAAGCTGAGGTCATATCTTTTGAAAGGGAATTTTCCCTAACTCCAGAGATTATGGTGATTTGGACTCCTGGACATTCTCCCGGTTCCTCCTGTGTTTATACTTCCCAGTATGGCGGGATCTTGTTTTCCGGTCGCCATTTGTTACCTGATGCTAAGGGTAAGCCAGTCCCCCTACGAACTGCTAAAACTTTTCACTGGTCGAGACAAGTTCGCAGTGTGCAGGTCCTATTGGATAGATTTACACCGGAAACGTTACAATGGATTTGTCCTGGGGCTAGTATTGGCTTATTACGCGCCAAGTTGGCGATCGCTGACGGTTATCACCAAATCGCTGATAGCATGAGGCAATAGCTCACCTCAATTGTCCGTTGCCACTTGTGTGGCAAAATATTCTATAGCTGTTGCTAAATTTATCGCCAAATAACTATGACTTCTGCAACTACACTTTCCGATGCTCCTGATTTGACAGGTGATGATTACATTGTTATTGGTTTAGCCCACTGCTTTATTAAAGAAGATGGGGAAGTCCAACCGGTTACGATCGCCGAACCCATCCCCTCAGCCGCCTTAGAAGCGATTATCAAGGGTATTCCTACCTCCTATCAAATCGCCTCTGCTGTCACCCTGGGAACTTTACTCACCGATGAGTCTGTCACACTTCCTGAAGCCTTCAGCCCAGAAACTCAACTCTGTGACGACTTTAGAGAACGTACCATCGCCGCCGCGCGTACCTACAAACGCCGTGAGGTGGCTAAGTCTCATATTCCAGTCGGGACTACCTTGGAGAAATTGAACTTTTCCACCGAACGCAAACGCCTACTTAATTCTGAACGAATTGTTAGCGCGGAAGATAACGTTAAACAACACGCCTACACCCACCAAGTTCTCTAGTTAGACTTCAGCGGTATATATATTCTGAACTCCAAGCCGCCTTGGGGTTGGGAAACACAAGCCAGTTCACCACCATGCTTTTCAACTACTAGGTGATGGGCTATAGACAATCCTAGGGCGGTTGTTTGACCAAAAGTAGGCGCGGCTAATAATGGTTCAAATACCTGCTGAAATTCCTCTGGGCTTAAACTTGGACCATTATCAGCTATGGAAATCATTACCCTTTTTCTGTCTTTCTCCTCCACTATGGTAGTGCTGACTGACAGGGTAGGATCAACCATGCGATCGCCTCCTACCATCGCCATTTCTAGCCGATCTATATGGTAGGTGATTAGATTCATAAATACCTGATTTAATTGTCCGGGATAACACTCGATTAACGGTAAATATCCATAGTCTTTGACTAATTTAATACTCCCTCGCCCTCCCTTAGCCTGTAGGCGATTTTGCAAAATCAGCAAGGTACTATCTAAGCCTTCATGAATATTCGCCTCCTTCATTTGGGATTCATCTAGACGGGTAAATACACGCAGCGATCGCACCACGTCCCTAATGCGTTCCGCCCCCACCTGCATAGATTCAAACATTTTGGGTAAATCTATCTTGATAAAATCAAGACCTATTTCCTCCATTTCTTCCTCAATTTCCTCCGGGGTTTCTGGATAATACTCGTTATATAAATCTACTAATCTCAGTAGATCCTCAATATACTTATACCCATGACCTAGATTACCAAAAATGAAATTCACCGGATTATTAATTTCGTGAGCAATTCCTGCTACTAATTGTCCCAGAGAAGACATCTTTTCAGTTTGCACTAATTGGGTTTGGGCGCGTTTTAACTGTACTAAAGCCGCTTCTAACTCGTTGCGGCGGCGAGTTTCCTGTTCCTCACTTAGTCGCAGCGCCATTTCCATATTACGGCGTTCGGTAATATCTAGCCCGACAAATACCGCCGCCGCGCCCCGATGATATTTTTGAGCTACAATTAAATAGGTGCGTGGTTCACCCTTAACATTAGCAGTAATTTCCCGAGAACTTGTCCAGTTATTGCTATCAAAAAAAGCATAGACAAATTCATTAAATTCTGGGCTGGTTTGCAGAAAACCTACCTCTTTACCGATGAATTGATGGGTTGGTACACCATAAGCATTAGCTAGGTGTTGATTAACCCCTAAATATCTCAGGTCTGAACCTACCCAAGACACTAACCCTGGTACCGCATTCAAAACAGCTTCGAGTTGGTCGCGCGACTCGGTAATGACTGAGGAAGCCGCTTGACGTTCGGAGATATCTCTGGCAAACCAACAGATTAACGGTAAGGTGGGAGAATGGCGATCGCCTGTTTGTATGGCAGTATTAACCTTAATATCAATATCTGAGGGTTTAACCTCTAAATAGTTAACATTGACTTCCACGGGACAAATTACGCCATGGCGACAACTATGGCGTGATTCAAAAGTCAGCGAACCTTTATGGCGAATATCCTCGCACTGGACAGACCAGATAGTTGGGGATAGGTCAGGATCAATATCGTAGATTTTCAGTTTTAGTAATTCCCCCCGGGAATAGCCTAATAACCTACAGGCAGTGTCATTAACATAGCATAACCTACCATCAAGGGTAATCCACAATACCGCATCCGCCGCCCTATCCATCGCCAATTGGGTCAGTTGTAGGGTATCCTTTAACTGTTTTGATGCGGTAATGGCTTCTAAGGACAGGATTAAACCAGCGATCGCCCCGGTTTCCGTTTTCCAAGGCCTGACAACCCATTTCACCCATTCTATGCTACCATCACTCAGGCTCAGACAGGTTTCTAATTCCCAACTGTCTAAGGTTCCTGCTAAAGATGCCTCCGCGTTCTCATGCCAACGATCTGGTAAGTTCGGAAATAGCTGATAATGGGATACACCCAGTAAATTGTCGGAAATTTGGCTATCACTATACTGGTCTTGCCAGTACTGGGATATAGCCACATAGCACATTTGGCGATCGACCATAGCGATCGCTGTCGGCATTGATGCCATCAGTTGATTAAATAGTATATCTCCTGATCTCCCTGGAACTGCTGCACTATACATAGAATTATAGCCACAATTATAGCCATTGCTAACTGATGCCGTCTCCTGGGATGAAAAAGATTGTGTGGGCTGGTTATTCACAATTCGCGATACTCCGGTTAATTGCATCTAGTCGGCACAGTTAGAAATTACAGGGGAATATTGGAGCGTTTCGGATCATTTATGTTCCATTTCTACGTTCCATTGCAATTATTATGGGGGGTCTCACCCTCCATTGTATTCTTGGTTACAGATTTTGTCTATATTCCTTATTGCTTTTCAACCCATGTCCCAAAGTCCCATAGCCAGCGGGCTGCGTAGGGTGCGTCAGAAGCCGACTATATGAATCCTAACCGGAAAATTTGGGCCTGACGCAGCACAGCGATCGCCATGGTGCGTCAGAAATCCATTTCCTCCCTTGATGATAATTATCCCTATCTGACGCACCCTACAGGTTGACATCTATTTTCAATCATCATGAATTATCCCAGATTTAGCCTGTCTAATTGATGGTATTTAAACATAATTTTCTGAATTTTGGATAAAACATCAGTTAATTTTATTTGGTCAATAGGTAGTAAATCCATAACTTCTAAAACCCGCTGCAATCCAAAAATAATTTCGGCTCGTAAGTGTCGGGCTTGAAAGCCGGGCAATAAATCCTGTGCCCCTTGTCTAATTGCCCATAGACGTTCGGCGTGTGACACTTTGGGGGCGGTTTCATGAGTTAAAATAACTTGAACTTGGGGATAGTTGAAATTACACCAACGACAAAATTCATAGGGGCTCTGTTCTTGTTTGATAAAGTACATAATATCAACAATACATAAATCGGGAAGCTGGTTTTTTAGGGATTTTTGATTTAAAAATAACTTGATTTCAGAGGGTTTATTGTAGTGGTAAACTGATAGACCTTGAGAAGACAAGATTAAATTCCAAATCATTTGCTGTGGCTTGGAGATTTGAGCAACCAGCACAGTTTTATGAGGGTTATTTATCATACAAAAACTCACTTTTTGTTAATCAAGCACAATCCTATCGGTCGAAATCAATCAACCTTCAGTAATAGCTTTTGATGGTTTTTGTAGAGACACCCTTAACTTAAACAACAAGAATCAGCAAATCTTGAAATCAGACTGACTAAAATTTAGACTGCGTGTTATGATCTATCAAATAGCCGTTTAAACTCCACCCCAACTGCTGATTATAGCAGTGGGACTGGTAATCTTAATCTCAATCAACTAATTAGTTGCCAATGCCTGAATTTCATCAATTACTAAAGTTGCCATCTATTTCTCGCAGACAAGCTATCAAGATTTTGGGAGTCAGTATAGCTGGTGGAATCCTAGGCTATTCCAGATTCAAAAAACCCCAACCTACGATCGCCCAAAAAGACTCAATTGCCCTTCCCTATACTTTAAACAACCCTAAAAAAGTTGTTGTAGTCGGTGCCGGATTAGCAGGTTTAGCCTGTGCCTACGAACTCAGCCAACGGGGGTTTGCAGTGACCTTATTGGAACGCGCGCCCCAACTCGGTGGCAAAATTGCCAGTTGGCCGATTCAGGTAGGAAACCAGACGTTTATGATGGAACATGGGTTCCACGGGTTTTTCCCCCAGTATTATAACCTGAACAGCATCATTGAGGAACTCCACATCAGAGATAATTTTGTATCTCTTAAATTCTACTCGGTAGTTCTGAGAAATAACACTTATGAGCCGGAAGTGTTTCGCCCCAATCATTCAGCCTTTCCCTGGAATATAGTAGATTTAGCGATCGCATCACCCAACCGACTCCGGTGGGGAATTAACCTCACCAAACGCCAACACTGGGAAGTTTTCCGAGAAATTGGTGGTTTCGCCATTCCCGACAGCTTTGAAAGACTCGATCAGATCTCCGTCAGCGACTGGGTAAAGGGAGAATTTCCCCAAGGTCTTTACGACCTGTACTTTCTCCCCTTCGCTAAGTCTAGCCTAAATGCGCCGGATTCTCTTAGCGCCGGAGAACTAATGCAGTTTTTCCATTTCTACTTTTTCGGGAACCCAGAAGGACTAGCCTTTAACGGGACCCGCGAAGATATGGGTAGCAGTCTCGTCCAACCCATAGCCGATGCAATTATTGCCAAAGGGGGTAAAATTATCACCGGAGGGGTAGTTTCTGAGGTGAAATGGCGAGATGGAAAAATTGACTCCCTCACCTACACGACGGGAGACCGTCATGGGTCAGCACCTTTTTGGGTAAATCGTCATGTCAGTTTAGGAAACACTGGGGAATATTTTGGCGCGGCGGATGAAGTTTATGCTGTTAACCCCGATAAAACGGAAGCGATTTCCCTCACCTGTACTCACCAAGGTTGTACTGTTAATCAGGAGTCTGATGGACGTTTTTACTGTCCCTGTCATGGCGCTATTTATGATCAACAAGGTCGGGTGATTTCGGGTCCGACTCAACAGGATTTACCCCGATTTAAGGTTCTCCAATATGACACTACTCGCCTACGGTTAATTGCTGAAACCAACAAACCCCCCAAAGGTAGGGGGGATAATAGGGAGCTAAAACAGGAGGTAAGCTCGCTCTACTCTAAAATGGCTGCTTCTGAACTTTCCGTTACATCTGTTACACAATCGACGATTAGTTTAGCAGCGGACTATTACATATTTGCTACTGATGTTCCGGGGGTTAAATCTTTATTTTCCCTGTCTATAGGGGATGTTAACCGGAAGGTTCAACAACAAATCGAAAAATTGGCGATCGCTGACCCTTTTGCGGTGTGTCGATTCTGGTTTGACCGCGATTTTCCCTGGGAACATAGCGATTTTACCTCGGTATCGGGTTATAAATTAACCGATAGTATCACCCTATATCATCGCATTCAAGAAACTTATCAACAATGGCATCAACAAACGGGAGGAAGTGTGGTAGAACTGCACGCATACTGTTATAAAGAAGCGGATTTCCCTACTCAATCAGCGTTGCTAACCACCTTTGAAAAAGAACTATATGAAATCGTCCCTGAACTGCAAAACGCCACTCTATTACATCGAGAATTAGTCAATCAAAAGAACTTTTCTGGCTATCCACCGGGTAGTTATAGCGATCGCCCTTGCACTGATTCTGGTGTCCCTAATCTCCAATTTGCGGGAGATTGGGTAAAAATGCCTTTTCCCTGTGGTTTAATGGAAAGGGCGGTTAGTAGTGGCTTATTGGCGGCTAATGATATTATACACCAAGAAGGATTGCAAAGACGACCATTATTATCTGTCAATCCCAAAGGTATTTTGACCATTTAAATTTACCTGAACATCAACATAGTAAAAACCTTGACAATTGCGGGAAATTGTGATAATTAAAAAACTACCATCAAGCAAGGTTAAATGTTAAGTGGATCAATCGAAAACCTCATCCAACCTAGTATTGGTATCACCACCCATAATGATGACAAATAAACCAGAACCCAACCCCAACTCAGAAACTGAATATCAATTAGAAAGAGATATTCTTTCCGGTCGTCAATTCACCTTGGCTGATGTTATTGGTAAAGAAGGAGGCAGTTTTTTAAAAGGCGAATCACCCGTGCCTATTTTAACCCAGGCTATCAACGAAATCAATGGATTTATCGGTAAAAATCTTTCGGACTCATCCGGTGCATTAAAAATGGTTTTGCAGACTTGGGTTAAAAACGATTCAGGAGTGACTCAAAAGGTAAATCAACCCCTAATAGCCTTGCGGGATATCCTAGAATCGATTACTTCTAATTTAGAATTACTGTATGAATTTGTGCGACAAGTTGATTTTAAATGGGGACAAATGTATGATGAATTACCTCACTTTCAAAAACCCGGACAAGAACCCCATCCTGATGATGAATATACCCATGAATCCGTCAAAAAACAATTAACTGAATTATTAGAAAAGGTCAATCATCACCTATCAATATAACCTGGGGTTAATTAGGGAAATAATAGCGCCTATATTCCCCAAGATACAGCCAATTTTAATCTGGTGGAATACACGGGGGATGATATATGGCAATTAGAAGATTAATAAACCCGCCCTATGGGTAGAGGGAGAAGGGCTGTTTAACTAACCTGTGATATCAATGCTTTATCATAGGTAATAAGTCACAAAAAACGGGTTTCTGGCGTTTAGGGCTAAGTCTTAGTTTCCCTAGCCTAAATGTTCATAGAAACCCGATTTTTAGGTAGCGATTTGACTTTCGCGGAACCCTATCACTTGCTATGGTGTACGCCTGAATTTAGTAGATAAAAATACCTCCAGTTGATTGAATATTAACAGTGCGTAACCCAGCTTGGTCGCCACTGGGTCGAATTGTAAGGGTGACGTTGTTATTAACAACTTCTAGGTTATATTGCAGACTCAAAGAAGCAACTAAGGGGTTAATCACCAAATAGGAGTCTAGGGGAATGTTGTTATAACTAATCCTTTGTCCATTGGCTAAATTGGCGGTTTCGGTGGTAGTCAAACCATACTCTAGGGTGACACTAGATTGATTGACGAGGGTTAGGTTAACCGACTGTTGTGGATTAATTCGCGCGACAGGTTGCCAAGGTCCGGGGCTATAGGTAGAAGCAGCCGGAGGATTTTGGGCGAGAATAACTCCTGTAATTGTTTCGGAAGCATTAAGGGTTTTTGGCTGTACTACGAAGGATAAACACAAGGTAGTTACAACACTTAGTCCGACTACATTAAGACGACGGTTCATTTGATGATTCTCCTAAATACACGCGCTAACATCAAGTGTGAGGAGTTATTTCTATTATTGCCCAACCTGGATGTTTTGGATAGACAACTAACTAGGAGTTTATTGGAGGTGGGCGAAAACTGTGGCTTTTTGTACGCCATTTTCGCGACCCCTGGCGCTGATAGTCAGCGATCGCAAATGATTAAAGAAAGGCTGGGCGGATAATTCCACTAATCTTAGCAAAGGCATTTGTTGGCGTAAAATGTCCCGACTGACATCCCAATCAATATAAAAATAGCCATCATTTTTCTCGGAGAGTAACTTGAGACTATTGCTAAATTCGGGATTAGTCAGAATGTTTCCAGTTTCCACCCCATGAATTGCAGCATCGATCGCCTCAACAGAAGTGGCAAAAATTTCGTAATCCCCAACGGTGGCGTGAACTCCTCTGGGTTCCGCCTCAATCATCTGTTTTCTGGCGCTGGTCTTGTTTTTAGACTTGATCGGAACAGTTTTAAGTTGTGTCCAAGCCCATAGGGTATAGTCCCCTAATACAAAACTCCCGACACTGTAACCCCTCTCAGTGGCGATCGCGTCTAAAGCCTCGATAGCAGTTTCGGCTAAAGGAGTCCGTTTGGCGACAAATACCCAATCATTGCGATCGCCTATGGGGTGGGGGACTAACGCGAGCGCGTATTCTTCTGTTACCCAATTAAAAATATCTTCGGGTAAATCAACACCCCAACTTTCTTGTATGGAAACCTGTGCGCGTCTTAAAACTCCCCCCAAGGTCTCATTACTCCCGATAGTCCCGGAGGTTTGCGCCCACAAATCTTTTAAATCTCGTCCGGTCACTACTAGGGGACTATTGGCGCTGATATACTTTAAGGCTGTGGGGGGTTCCGACAATAACGGCGGCTCAAATTCTTCGCTGGTGGTAGCAATTATGGCTGTATCTGCTAATAATCCTTGGGGGTTTAGGGTCAGTCCTAGGGCTAAACTGGGTTGAATGGGTAGGGCGTTGATTTCATCGGGGGTTAATTCCCAATTCCCTAAATTTAAAAATACTAATCCAATTTGACTGGAGTCTAAAGCGGCGATCGCTTTTTGATAACTCTCGGAGTTGGCTAGGTTGAGGGTGGATACCTGGAAATTATTAATGGCTTCCCGCAATACTTTTGGATAGTTAGCAAATAAAATAAAGCGATCGCTTAATACTGCTGTCGCTAATGTGGGCGCTAATTCTACCGACTCCCTTTGGCGGTAAGTAATAGTTACCCCTCGATAGGTTTCCGAGGTTACCATTACTCCCGACACGGCTTGTCGTTGCCAAAATAATTCCAGAAATTCCTGACTCTGTTGGGGATTTTGGCTGGTGAGGGCGAGAAGATATCCCGGTTGTTTATCATTACTACTATCGCGATCAATATCTGCGGCGATCAGAGACAGGGTTATTTCCTCTCCTAACCAGGGTTTGATATCCCGTTGGTAATTTAGTCCTGTATTTCCTAGCAGTATCTTTTTAAATCGGTTAAATTCCTGATGCGATCGCTGTCTTTGTTTCGGTTCAGCTAATACCTGGCGGAAGGCTTCCAGGCGGTCGGGGTTGACCAACAACGATGCTGTAAACGGCGCATTTTTTGGCACAAATACTGTCGCTGTGGGAATGGTTTTGGCTTTAGCCCCCAATAATGATAGGGGAGTTTCACCTAACAGCGTCAGGAAGAAACTCACCCCCACCAGTAGCAGGGTCGCAGTGGCGATACCTAGCAGAATGAAAAACGACTTCAGCTTCATATTAATCTGAGTTGACAGGGGACGGTTGATTGATCAACATAGTCTCACCAATATCTTCTCACAGATGGCGGTTTGGCGAACCTAATCACTAGACTTTTTCCTGGGAGGTTGGCTGAACATAAACCACCACAACTCTAACCCAATTAAGCCTATCCCGGCTAGGGTGATACCTACTTTTAAGCCTAGGGGTTGTTCGATTTTACTGAATTTACCATATTCTCCACCACCATGATCATGATGGTGCGGTGATGCGATCGCTTCCACGGGAATAGATGCGATCGCACCTAATAACATTAACATCGTCAAAGAATTCTTGATTATTCTAACTTTCATTTTGGTTCCGGATCTATTTACTGGGTACATAAAGCATGATTAATCTACCTAGTGATTTGGGATTTGTTTCTATAACCGAGTTCGCTGCAATCTTAACGCATTGGTAACCACAGAAACGGAACTCATAGCCATCGCCGCCCCGGCTATAATAGGATTAAGTAACCAATTGGTTAGCGGGAATAAAACTCCAGCAGCGAGGGGGATACTGGCTGTATTGTAGAAAAAGGCAAAAAACAGATTTTGGCGGATATTCTTCATGGTAGCACGACTCAGTTTAATCGCCGTCACAATCCCCTGTAAATCTCCCGAAATTAAAGTAATATCTCCGGCGGCGATCGCTACATCAGTTCCCGTCCCGATCGCCATTCCTACATCAGCTTGCGCTAAAGCTGGCGCGTCATTAATTCCATCTCCCACCATTGCCACAATCGCCTGTTTTTGAGAGCTTTTAAGCCTCTCTTGTTGCAGGGATTTAATAATCTCTGATTTCTGGTCGGGACGCACTTGTGCAAATACCCTATCTATAGCTACCTGTTCGGCGATCGCTTCCGCAGTTTTCTGATTATCTCCCGTTACCATTACCACCTGTAATCCCATCGATTTTAAAGCCCTTACCGCTGCTACGGAAGCAGGTTTTAGACTGTCTGCAATCCCCAATAATCCCTCTATTTCGCCATCACTAGCAATCCAAGCCGTCGTTTGTGCTTGGGTTTCCCAACTTCCTTGTTTTTCCTTAAAAATACTCGTATCAATCCCCAATTCTTCCATCCATATAGAAGTACCAATTTGAATTAAGCGATCGGACACCTTAGCCTGTACACCCATTCCCGGCATTGCCTCAAATTCCACTACTTCCGGTAAAGGTAATTCCACCTCCTGAGATTTCGCATATTCCACAATCGCTTCAGCCAAAGGATGTTCGGATTTGGCTTCCACCGCCGCCACCAGCCGCAGCAGTTTTAACTCATGATTATTAGTGGTTACTCCCACAGTGATATAATTAATTACTCTCGGTTTACCTTCCGTCAAAGTTCCCGTTTTATCTAAAACTATAGTCTGGATTTTGTGCGCTAATTCTAGGCTGTCTCCACCCTTAATTAAAATACCATGTTCCGCACCTAAACCCGTCCCGACCATTACCGAAGTCGGAGTCGCTAATCCCAACGCACAAGGACAAGCGATAATTAATACACCTACCATAGTCACTATAGCTAGGGTAATATTTCCCGTCCAATTAAACCAGACAATAAAAGTGGCGATCGCTATAGCTATCACTGCCGGTACAAACCAGCTAGTTACCTTATCTGCTAATGTTTGAATCGGTGCTTTTGCACCTTGCGCCTGTCTTACTAACTGCACAATTTGCGCCAAAACAGTTTCTTCTCCCACCCGTGCAGCCGTAAACTTAAAGCTACCAGTTTTATTAATTGTCGCCCCAATCACTTCATCACCAATCTGCTTTTCTACCGGGACACTTTCCCCCGTCACCATCGATTCATCTACAGTCGATCGCCCTTCGATTATCTCTCCATCAACCGGGATTTTTTCCCCAGGACGAACTATCACAATATCCCCAACCTTCACCAATTCAATCGCGATATCTTCCTCCTTACCATTACGAACTACACGAGCAGTTTTTGCCTGTAATCCTATTAATTTTTTGATAGCTTCTGACATTTTCCCTTTGGCGCGATGTTCTAACCATCTCCCCACTAAAACCAACGCAATAATCATCGCCGCCGACTCATAAAAAACATCGGCACTCAATCCCTGACTCAACAAAACATTAGGAAATAACGTCACAAACACCGAGTAAACATAAGCCACACCCGTACCAATCGAAGTTAGAGTATTCATGTCGGCGTTACGCTGCTTAAATCCTTTAATTGCACCCGTGAAACAACCTTGACCACACCAAAACATCACCGGAGTAGTTAACACTAATTGCAGCCAGGGATCATGCAGCCAACCCGGTATAAAATGGATGTCTAAACCTGTCATCATTGGTAAGCCACCAATCATCAAGAATAAACTCACAAATCCCGAAAATGCCACCTTCTTAATTAGTGCTTTTTCCTCGGCATCACTCTCGGATTCTCCCGGCTTTTCTAAGTTTCCTAAACCCCCTAAAGGTTTGGTTGTATATCCAGCGTCAGAAATCGCTTGTTCAATTACCTCTAAACTGACCGCTTCTGGGTTATAATCTATAGCAGCTTGTTCAGCACCAAAGTTAACTTGACATTGATTAACTCCATCAAGTCTATTCACTACTATTTCAATGCGGGATGCACAGGATGCACAACTCATCCCCCCCACTTGTAAATGAGTGGTTTTCATAGCGAAAATTTACCTTTGACAATTTTATACCTTGATTTTAAAGTCTCCTGTGAACTGGAGAGTCAACCAAAAAACCGAGTTTCTCCCAGTCTCTTGACAAACTTATGGCGATCGCTTCTAAAGAAACCCGGTTTCTCCCAGAAACCGGGTTTCTAAGCATCTCTCAAAAAAACCGAGTTTCTCCCAAACCTCTTGACAAACTTATGGCGATCGCTTATCCTTATCTCTAGGGGTAACTATGGCTATACGCTTGATTTTTTATTCAACAGTGTCAAGAAATCGGGTTTTTCCAGTAAGACTTAAAAGGGTACATCATCTTCACTGTCATCATCTTCTGGAGAATAAAACTCTATGGTATCCTCCAATGCTACAGAAGAAGAAGAAACAGTTGTCACCTGTGTATTTTCGGGATACCAAGGGATAATTTCCCCATCAAAAAACTCTGCCAGTTTTTCAGCCGCCATAGCCACATCATCAACCGGAGAATTATTGTCATTATCAGCTACTTTAACTGAAATATCCTCAATTTTAGGAGTTGTTAATTCCGGCGGTTTCTCAGTTTCTGGTTCCCTAGTAGGTGGCGGGGGTTCTGGTGGTGGGGGTGGCGGCGATTGTACCCTCTCAGATATCGGTTTTTTCTCGGGTTCAACCCCAGGAGAAACTGCCCCCATTCCCACTTCTAAATTTACCTGAATTTTAGTATTAAAAACCTTCTGACAAGCAACTTCTAAACTAGAGATTTTCGCCTGGGCAATTTTCAATAATGGATTGGATTTAAGCCCGATACAGACTACATTACCATGGTGCGATCGCAAACAGCCATGTTGACGCATCAAAGCCTGAGTTCCCAATTGTTCGATCGCACTAAGTATCTGTTCCCAAAGTTCCTCCAGACTATAGTTTACTGCTTCCTCTTGATTAGCAGTAGTAGGCTGTGGCGGCGGGGGTGGCGGCGGGGGTGCATCCGGCACAGAAACAGCTTGTGAGACAGGTTGAGCAGGCGCAGGAGGCTTGTAAACAGGCTGTGACCTCATTTTTGAGGTAGGCTGATTTGAGATAGGCTGAGGCTGCACATTTACCACCCCCGTAGATACCGTTTGAGGACGCAAAGCCTCCGGTAATAACCCTAATAAAGTCACCTCCAACCATAAACGCGGCTGAGTGGTATTTTTAATCTGTACCTCGCTATCGCGGAGATGTTTTTGACCAGCCAGGATAATTTCATGTTCCCAGCGTTGGGAAAAGGCGCATAAACTTTCCCAAGTCGGTTGAGTAAGTTTCACTAAATCCTGGCGATTTGGTGCGGTTTTGGCGATTAATAAATCTCGGTAAAATTCCCCCAGATTTTGCAGCACAATTAAAGGTTCTCGACCCCGGTTCAGTAACTCGCGGGTTTGGTCTAAAATTGCCGTCGCTTTACCCTCTGCGATCGCCTCTAATAATGTCATCAAATCCCGTTCAGGAACAGCCCCAACCAAGTCCCAAACCCGTTCAACCGTAATTTCACCTGACAGTAAACTTAATTGGTCTAACAGGCTTTCCGCATCCCTTAATCCCCCTTGAGCAATTTGAGCCACCATCATCACCGCTTCCGGTGTAATAGCAATGTTTTCCTTGGCGGCGATAGTTTCTAAATGAGTCGCCATGGCTTGTAAAGGAATGCGCCGAAAATCAAAGCGCTGACATCGAGAAATAATCGTCGGGAGAACCCGTTGAGGGTCTGTAGTCGCCAGGACAAACACCACCCGATCAGGTGGTTCTTCTAGGGTTTTCAGTAAAGCATTAAAAGCCGCTGTACTCAACATATGGCAATTGTGAACTAGCAGACCATTCGCCACAAAATTATGATTATGTTCTACCTCAATATCATAGACATGATTAACCCCTAACTTTTCGATAGATTTTACCTCTTGTAATCCCGTATTGATAGCCACATCAATTTCCGGTGATAATATCTTCATTTTGGGGGTAATATTTGCCGCTTTTATCCAGCCTTTATCTGTCCTAATCAGATGATTGCCAGTGCATTTAATCTCCGTCTGAAAGGTTTTAATTTTCCAAGTCTCACGAACCCCCTGGTCAAGCCAGCGTAAAACCTGCTGCCATTCCCATTGTTGAGTAGACTCATTATAACTAAGAACTCGACATTCTTGGAGAGTCGGATCATCAATTCTCAGCCATCCGCGATCGCTTAAAATCAGAGCATCACCCGTCAGACATTCATCAATTACATAGACCTTATAGCGACATTGAACCGGGGAAAACTGCGTCCGTTCAATTAAATCCCGGATATGATCAACCCCCGTATTACTAGCAGCATCAATCTCCACAAAATCTAAAGTTGCTCCCGTAGTGATACCCCGACAGACCTCGCAAATACCACAGGGAGTTTCTGTCGGGTTAGAAGTTTGTAGACAGTTAAGAGATTTCGCTAAAATCCGCGCACTAGAAGTTTTACCAGTACCCCTCGGACCTGTAAATAAATAAGCCGGAGCAATACGCCGCGATCGGATCGCATTAGTCAGAGTTTGAGCGATCGCCTCTTGACCCACCAGATCTGCAAAAGTTTGGGGACGATATTTGTGGTGAAGCGGTTCGTAGGTCACGGTATAATCTCAACATCCCAAAAGCAACTAATTATTAACTAATCCCTAAGTTCATCCTAGCCAGACTAGCCCTAGCAGAAACCGCCGGAGTTTCATCATTATTAACCATCCCCTCCAACCTTTGCGAAACCTGTGTAAACCAATGGGGTTTATCCACCTCAGAAGCCGCCAAACCTTCCAAACCCACAACCGTTGCATAACGAACGATCCATTCCGTATCTTCAGAAGTATGCAGCAGAGTTTTTAGGGTTCTTTCCTTAGCCTCAGAGACTGCTTCTGGTGACATATCCTCCCAGCGAATTGCTCCCAAACCCCGCGCCGCAGCACGACGCACACTCAGAGCAAAATCACTACCCGCCGCCTCCAGCAAAACATCTAAACCCCTAGGATCACCAATACCAGACAAAGCGCGAACCGCCCAAGCCCTAGCACCATAGTTATAACCATCTAACCTCTCTAGTAGACCAACCACAGCAGGTTTACCAATGGCTATCAATCCCTCAACTGCAGCCACCGCCGCGCCAGGGTTGTTATAACCCAAAACACGAATTAACATGGGTACTGCATCCACAGAACCAGTCGCGGCCAATTGTGACACCGCGCCTATCAGTTTTCCAGCAGAGTCCGCCTGTTCCACCGCTAAAATTAGTTCCTCAACCTTTGTCATAATAGAGAATCCATCAGCTTCATGATTTTAACTGCCTCTTCAGATAGGCATTTTTCCCCAATTTGACTGAGATGGTGTTCCAGAATTCCCTGTAAAGCAATTAGTTTCAGGCTATTTTCAGCTAGGGTGTTGGCTATAGGTTCGGCCGCCTGAAGATATCCGATCGCCCCTAAATCCATTAAAGCACTGCGTCGCAATTGTAAATCTTCCCCCCGCAAAGCTGCAATTAAGCGATCGCCATAAACCGGATCACCCGTAAGCTGATACATAGCCCTTAAAGCCGCATACTGTATTCTAGCGATCGGATGGTTTATGAAAGGTTCAATATCAGTTAACGCCTCAGTTGCGCCCAGAGTTCCTATGGCTTCAATTACTGCGTCATAAGGCTGTTTTAAATGGGGTTTACCCGCTATCGGTGCAGTATCTTCTACTCCACCCACCAATAACCCACGCAAAGCATAAACACAGCTAGAGTCTCCCAGACCTTCTAAAGCCTGAGCCGCCGCTTCCCGCACATAAAAATCTTGGCAATCTAAACATTTGACTAGGGGAGTCACCGCGCGCCGATCGCCCAATTTACCCAAAGCCCGAGCCGCATTTCTCCGTAAAGGATAGCCCCCGTCCTTAGTGCGATCGGACTCATCATCCAAAGCCCTAATTAACGCATCAACTGCGATCGCATCACACACACGAAAACGCCCCAACCACCAAGCCGCATAATAGCGACGATTTGGTTCTTGATGGTTTAGGGCGGCGATCGCCTGTTCTACTGTCCAAGCATCACCCCCTTCAGCTTCTCCCCCAGTTAAAGGCGCATTATCTGCGCCCACTAGGGGGGATGCACCTGGGGTTTTTGATTCAGAATCCTGCATGAAAATCAGAATTGAATGGTCTAAATTATTCGCCCTCAGCTTCAGACACCGTATTATCGGTAGTCATCGGCTCAATGCTAACAATTTTACCACCCATGCGGTTAATCCGCCGCATTTCCTGATTCATCCGATTGTAAGGAACAATTACAAATTGATTCCCACTCGAGCGAATCTGATATTCTGTCTTGTCGGTTTCGTCATTCTGACGCATTCCCGCCACTTCATATTTAAAGAAGCGAGCGCCCGAAGGACTACTCCCCATTTTTCCGGCACTGATGTAACCCAACATTGTCCCTATTAATCTCCCAAAACTATCAAGTTTTCTCTTGCCATTCTAAATAGGCGCAATGCTGGCAATTGTGCCACCTTGGCGCTGAATTTCCCTCAGTTGTGCCGAAAGCTGCTCATAAGGAACAATAAAAGCCTTACTGCAACGACGTACTCTGGGATAACGGCGCTCACGGATTCCAGAAACCTCTACACGGTAAGTCCGTCCCGCTTGCAGAACTCCACCTTGGCTGAATCCAGTGCTAGGAGCCACACTCTGTCCAGATGGACGATAGGACCAACCATCCGAATCCCCAGAAGGAGCCACTACCACAGAAGCGCGGTTAGCACCTAGTTCCTGCGCCAGACGAGACATAGTGCCTTCACCTTGAGCGCTATCACTATTAGCATAACCCCGATATAGGCGGAACATCCGGGTAAAACCAACCGTTTTCTGTCCCCGCTGAGTCTCGAAACCACGGTAGTAGGGAACAATATTTTCGCCGAAGCTCTCCAGATATTCTGGAGAATCAATATAAGAATCGATATCGGCATCGTACCCTTCGTTTTGGTATAAGTCTAAGTGGAAAACCACCTCTGACTCATCATAGGGAGCCCGACCCAACAGGTGTTTGTAATTTAGTTCAATTACACGGGTCTGGAAATTCGGGTAAAAGAATTTCTTTTTATAAAGCTCTGACTTCGCCACACACCGCACAAACTCCCGTACTGTGATGCTACCATCGCACAACAGTGACTCCGCACTCGTGAGGCGCTCAGAACTCATCAGATAATCATTACCCAGTAATTGACGGTATACCGCACGAATTACCTCTTGGGCATTGTCACGACTCCAATTGGGACGCAACTCTACCAGAGAACTCTCCTGGAAAGCTGTTGTCCCTAACCGAGACGCTTGGGTTGTAATGGCCACTAAAATCCTCCTATGATCACAACCGAATTACTTGCGGATTTAGTCCTAGACAATCTAACTTGATTATGCTATTGTTATTAACTGGTTAACAGTTAACAACTTGCTGTTCTAAGCAGGGGTCACGCTGATGACCCGTCCGCCCATGCGGTTGATCCGCTGCAACTGTCCTGAAAGTTGCTCGTAGGCTACTGTGTACTCTACTGTGGCTCTACGCATTCTCGGTGTCAACTGTGTGGGCTTTTGTACTACTACCACACGATACAATTGACCGCGCGAGCCACCATTAGCCCCCACCAGAGCTTGTCCGCTACCGGCTGGAGAAATTGGCGAAGACGTATTGCGAGCTACTTCCCAAGTTAAACGTCCTTGGGTTTGGTTTTGGGCGCGATCGCTATTCGCGTATCCCCGGTAAAGTTGGAACATCCGGTTAAATCCCACAGTCCACTGACCCCGTTGGGTAGCAAAACCACGGTAGTAAGGAACTACATTTTCACCGAAACTCTCCAAATACTCAGGAGAATCGAGGTAAGAATTAATCTCAGCCTCGTAGCCTTCCTCGTTATACAGGTCAACGTGAAACGCGATTTCTGACTCATCATAAGGAGCCCGACCCAGCAAATGCTTATAGTTCAGTTCAATAAACCGAACTTGGCTATTGCCATAAAAAAACTTTTTCCGGTACAGTTCCGAAACAGCTAATGCTCGCACAAAATCCCGCACCGTAATTTCACCCTGGCGCAACAAAGACTCAGCACTCGTTAAGCGCTCCCGTTGCATCAGATGTTCATTACCCATCACCTGACGATATGCAGTCAAAATTACAGCTTGCACATCACTCTCGGTGAAGTTCGGGCGCAGTTCCACTCGTTCAGACTCTTCAAAAGCTCTGATTCCTAGACGACTTGCTTCTGCTAAACCAACCATTATTAATCTTCTCCCGATTTTTTGACTTTATAGAGAAAAAACTCTTTTTAATCGGTTAGGTAATCTCGGATACCGATTCCACCAAGCTCATCCCGCTTTAATAAAAGATGCCCGGACTGCTAAATAACTGATAACCCAATTGCTAACAGCTATTTACCGTTCCGGGCAACGCAAAAAAGGACCTAGCTCAGGGCGTTGATCGCGTAGTCGAGGTAGGAGTTAGCTTCAACAGCAGCGTCACCAGACAAACCGTGGTTAGCTTTGATGTATTTCAGGGCTTCAATGTACCAGCTTGGAGAAAGCTCGAAAGTCCGGTTGATTTCATCAATACCGGCAATCAGGTACTCATCCATGGGGCCAGTTCCACCAGCAATCAGGCAATAAGTTACCATCCGCAGGTAGTAGCCGATGTCACGAGCACATTTGTCCTTACCGCGTTGGTCTGCCGCGTAGTTAGGCCCCTGCATTTGGGTGGTGTAGGGGAACTTGTTGTACACTGCTTGGGCAGCACCACTGATCAGACTATCAGATTTGGAGGTCAAAGCTTTAGCAGCTTCCAGACCAGCTTTGGCTTGACGAAAACGACCAAAAGCTACTTGGATTTCGGTGCTGCTTAGGAAACGACCTTGGGAATCAGCGATAGAAACTGCTTCGGTTAGGGGGGTTTTCATTCTCGAGTTATCTCCCGATTGGTTTACAAAAAATTAGGTAACAAACAGAAGTCAAGTAACTTAGACTTCAGCTAAACTGTTTCAATTGTTATATGCTATGGAGCTGCTTAATTAGGAAACTGCAGCAGCAGCACGATCAAAGTAACCAGCGATTTCTGAAGCCAAAGCGCTACAATCACCAGGAGTGATACCTGCGGGATCGTTAACGATCGCCAGAGCAGCTTCTTTCATTTTGCCAACACCGACAGCAACGGAGGAACCGGGAGTTCCCAAAGCCAGGTAAGTTTCACGCAAACCGTTCAAGCAACGATCTTCGAGAACACTTGCGTCGCCAGCGAACACAGCGTAGGTTACATAACGCAGGATGATTTCCATGTCACGCAAGCAAGCAGCCATACGACGGCTGGTGTAGGCGTTTCCACCGGGAGCAATCAGTTGGGGTTGCTCTGCAAACAAAGAACGAGCAGCATTAGAAACGATGGTGGAAGCGTTGCCAGTAATGCGGTTAACGGCATCCAAACGTTTGTTGCTTTCAGCAACCATTTGGCTCAGAGCATCGATTTGAGCTGTACTCAGCATTTCGCCGCGAGTATCAGCCTGAGAAACCACCTTGGTGAAGGCATCAAACATGGACTTATCTCCTACTTGTTGACTTGCTTAGAGTTAGCTTGGGATTCGACACACCATGAATGATCTTTACAATCAATCCATCGGTGCCATCTCCTAGGACCCCTTCCGGGGCGAACCACCGACTATGGCCTTGACTATGGCCCGGCGATTCATTTCTGAGTTGGTGTCCTAGAACACTTTCAGAAATCTTAGAAGATTGTACACGGTTTATGAGAAGAATTTAATATTTTGACACGAAATGTTAATTAAACTTCATAAACCAACATTCGTCTTCCTTCTCACCCCTTCAAATATCATTTATACACTGCCAACGCCCTTTAGTTTGTTAAAATTTATTAAGAAACGTATCCAATTGGCATTAAAGTCTCTTCAAAAGTTACTAAGTATTAATAACTAAGTATATTTTCTGAGAAGGAATTAATAGCGAATCCGGGGGTCAATGCAAGCATTCAAAATATCGATCGCCAAACTAGCGGTCACCACAATCACGGCCAAAAACACGACCACTCCCTGGACTGTGGGATAGTCTCGCAGACGAATAGCCTCATACAAGCGATTGGCTAATCCCGGCCAAGAAAAAGTGACCTCAGTTAAAATCGCCCCTCCCAACAAAGCGGCAAAAGTCAGCCCCAAAACGGTAATCACGGGAATCATGGCATTTTTGAGAGCATGAGCCAGCAAAATCCGTAACTCGGAGACCCCCCGCGCCCGCGCCGCCTCGACATAATCAGCTTGTAGAGTTTGTCTCAAATTCACCCGGACAATGCGCTCGAAAATGCCACTCAGCAAAATGCCCAAAGTCACACAGGGTAGACACAGATAATATATAGTCGTCCAGAAAGCGCCGAAATTGCCACTCAACAAACTATCAACGGTATAAAGTCCGGTATAACTAGGAGGAGGAGTCACAGTCACCGGAAAACGGGTCCCCAAAGGAAACCAGCCCAACCACACGGCAAAAATCAACTGCAACAGCATCCCCGCCCAAAAAGCGGGAACCGAATAAGTAATAATTCCAAATAAGCGTCCCCCAGTGTCCCAAATAGTATTAGGCTTAAAAGCAGCCACAGCCCCGACAGTAATTCCGACGACGAGGGCGACCAACATACTAAAAACTGCTAATTCGACGGTAGCGGGAAAATGATCACCAATAATCTGCCAGACGGACTGTCCTTGAGTAGTTATAGAAGTGCCCAAATCAAAGCGCAGTAGAGCGCCCATATAACTTATATATTGTTCTAGCAAGGACCCCCCCAAACCCAACTGCGATCGCAAGGCTTCCTTAGCCGCACTAGGCGCTCTAGGGCCAAGAATAGCATCTACTGGATCACCGGGTGTCGCCCGCAACAACAGAAACACGACGGAAGTAATCGTCCACAACATCAGCGGGGCCAACAACAGCCGAGTAATCACATAAAATTGCAGCGCTTTAGCACGAGACATCAGATCAAGCCACGAAACAACTCGCACCCATCAGCAAACTACCTCAAGAGTGCGATCAAAAATCATATCAATAGTTCAGTATTTATGTGGGACTATTACCGGGCGGGTTTTTTCTGTTTTTCCTCAAACCACCCGCCACGACCCATCTACCAATTAAGCATCAAGTAACGACTCAAAACTAGTCCGCAAAGACTTTAAATCAGCCACCCGCGCCACTAGCAAATTCTCGTGACCAGCATCCTCCAGTCGGCCTTTCCAATACTGGATACTCTCAGAATTATTCATCCAAAAATTAATCACGGTATCCACAACGCGATCGCATTGCCATCCTCGCTTGGATGCCACCATTTCCACTGACTCAAGAAACATATCCAGGGTACACTGACGATGGCCCAGATATTCAATGCCGCTGGTCTGTTGTTCCTGTTGCTGCTGTTGCTGGTAAAAAAACGAAAGAATTGGAGAAACTCCCACCAAGTTAAATGTGTATTGCATACTTGCCTCCAAATCATCTGTGAAATGGAACTTAGTTATATCAACTAAGCTGCCCATAAAGGGGTAAAATTAAATACAATCTAGCCCTGTACACTCGAATTTTTCGGCTAAATTAATAAAAATCTCATATTTGGCAGCATTCGGTCCGCAAAACCAAAATGAATCTAAAGAAAAGCTAAATATTAGCCGAAAAAGTTTAATATTGTCTTTAATAAGTCGCCAGGAGGAACTATGAGAGCAGTGCTGATGGCTGGGGGGTCAGGAACACGACTCAGACCTCTTACCTGTGATTTACCCAAACCAATGGTGCCCATACTGAATCGCCCCATTGCGGAACATATCATTAACCTACTGAGGCGGCACCATTTCCAGGAAGTTATCGCTACCCTGCACTATTTACCGGACATCATGCGGGAATACTTCCATAATGGCAGCGACTTTGGCGTTCAAATCACCTATTCGGTGGAAGAGGATCAACCCCTGGGAACTGCAGGATGTGTGAAAAACATTGCCGAACTCCTAGACAGTACCTTCTTAGTGATCAGCGGCGATAGCATAACTGATTTTGACCTCAGCGCGGCGGTTAAGTTTCACACTTCCCAACAATCGAAAGCTACGTTGATATTAACCCGGGTTCCCAACCCTCTCGATTTTGGGGTGGTGATTACGGACGAAAATCAACGCATCAAGCGGTTTTTAGAAAAACCCTCGACTAGCGAAATATTTTCCGATACGGTCAACACGGGAATCTATGTCCTAGAACCGGAAGTGCTGGAATATTTGCCCCCTAATCAAGAATGCGATTTTTCTAACGACCTTTTTCCGCTGTTATTAGAAAAAGGGGTTCCCATGTATGGCTTTATTGCAGAGGGTTACTGGTGCGATGTGGGTCACTTAGAAGCCTATCGTGAATCCCAATATGATGCACTACGGGGGAAAGTTAAGCTAGATTTTCACGTGCGAGAGCGATCGCCAGGAGTCTGGGTCGGTGAAAACACCTATATCGATGATTATGCCCGCATTGAAGCCCCTGTGATTATTGGTAATAACTGTAGAATTGCAGCTAGAGCGCATATAGAAGCGGGAACCATCCTCGGAGATAATGTCACCATAGGGAGTGATGCCAACCTTAAACGCCCGATTGTTTGGAACGGAGCCATTATCGGTGAAGATGTACACTTACGCGCCTGTGTGATTGCTAGAGGAGCAAGGGTAGACCGCCGCGCCCATGTCCTAGAGGGGTCAGTGGTCGGCTCGTTATCTACGGTAGGAGAAGAAAGCCTGATCAGCCCCAATGTCCGGGTTTGGCCTAGCAAAAAAATTGAATCGGGCGCTACCCTCAACATTAACTTAATTTGGGGAAACACGGCTAGGCGTAACCTTTTCGGTCAACGGGGAGTTCTCGGACTGGCTAACATTGATATTACACCGGAATTTGCGGTTAAATTGGGAGCAGCCTACGGGTCAACCCTTAAACAAGTGGCTACGGTGGCGGTATCCCGTGACCAACGCCGCATTTCTCGGATGGTAACGCGATCGCTAATTTCTGGCTTGATGTCCGTGGGAGTCAATGTCCTTAACCTAGAAGATACAGCCATTCCGGTAGTCCGCACGGTGATTCGTAAGCTCACTGTTGTGGGCGGTATTCATGTGCGTCTATCTCCAGATCGCTCGGATCAGATTCTGATTGAATTTCTCGACAACAAAGGCATTAACATCACCAAAGCTAAAGAGAAAAAAATCGAAGGTGCTTACTTCAAAGAAGACCTGCGACGCGCCGGGGTGGCGGAAATTGGTAACATGACTTACCCCAGCGAGGTGATCGACACCTACCGCACGGCTTTTGAAAGACACCTCAATATCGATGGGCTGCGCCACAGCAATGCTAAAGTGGTCATAGATTATGTCTATGCAGTGTCGGGAGCCCTTTTACCCCGCCTACTTGCTAAGTTTGGTTGCGATGCGGTGGTCCTCAATGCTAGTCTAAATCAAATTGCTATTTCCCCAAGCGATCGCGAAAATCTACTGGATCAACTAGGCCGGGTAGTTGAAGCCCTCAGAGCTAACTTCGGGGTTCAAGTCTATGCAAATGGCGAACAGTTCATTTTGGTAGATGAAAGTGGTAGCCTGATTCGGGGAGAAGAACTAACCGCCCTCATGGTGACTATGGTTCTGACCGCTCACCCCAGAAGCACGGTGGTAGTACCCGTTCAAGCCTCCTCCGCCGTGGAACAAATCGCCCGACGACACGATGGCATAGTTATCCGCACTAAAGCCAACCCCACGGCTTTAATGGAAGCCTGTCAAGCTCATCCTAATGTCGTACTCGGCGGTAGTGGTGATATGGGGTTCATCTTCCCCCAAATGCACCCCGGTTTTGATGCCATGTTCTCGATTGCCAAAATGATTGAAATTCTGACCACACAGGAGCGATCGCTCGGTCAAATTCGCACCGATCTCCCCCATGTCATACACCGTCGCTATACTGTTCGTTGTCCTTGGTCTGTCAAAGGTGCACTCATGCGACATCTAGTAGAAACCCATGCGCCAGAAAACTTAGAATTGATCGATGGAGTCAAACTCATTAACTACCAAGACGATAATTGGATTTTGATTCTTCCTGATGCTGGAGAACCCCTAATCCATATCTATGCCAACAGCGACGATCGAGATTGGGCTGATGCTACCCTCAGAGAATACCGAAATATGGTACAAGATTTTGTAAATCAAGTTCAAGGTATGAACCGAGAAGACTATTAGCCCTGATTCTCGATAACTAGCTGTAACCTACTGTTTTCAAGAGATATAATTTGCATGAATAGCTGTATTTTGACCGCGAAAATTATTCAGGAACCACAACTGCGCTACACAGCCGATAATCAAATACCCATTGCCGAAATGTTAGTCGAGTTCAGCAGTAACCGACCCAATGACCCCCCATCACACTTAAAAGTAATTGGGTGGGGAAATACAGCCCAAGAAATTGGACAAAACTATCATGTGGGTGATTGTGTACTCATCGAAGGTCGCTTGGGGATGAACGTGGTGGAAAGACCCGAAGGCTTTAAAGAGAAGCGAGCCGAATTGGTCGCGACGCGGATTTATACTATCAGTAGTTTGATATCTGGCAACCCAGAAACCCCGATCAACACTCATTCCGCCCCCAGTTCCGCCCCCAGTTCCGCCCCGAGTAATGTGGTCCCCCTTGGTAGTCGTAACCGCACGAGCCCTAATCCCCCAACCTCTGGATTAGAATATGATGCACCGGAAACTCGCTCTCCCGTTACTCCTAACCCTGAACCATCTCAATCAGATACTCCGGGTGATGACGATCCGATTCCCTTCTAATCTCAAATCCCCTTGAAAGACTCACCGTTTCAGAGAGGGGAAGTTTTTAAGCAACTTGGGTTCTGCTATACAAGGAAATTGCAGGGTAAATAAACTGCCTTTTCCCAGTTCACTTTTGACCGTCAGAGATGCTTGATGATGATAAGCGATCGCCTGTGCTATGGCTAGTCCTAATCCGGTTCCCCCAGTTGGGCGAGAGCGATCGCTATCCACCCGATAAAATCTCTCAAAAATTCGAGTTTGGGCTGCTACGGCCATGCCAATCCCTGTATCTTGGACTGTAATTAAAGCCGTGCGATCGCGCACCATTAAACTCACCACCACTTCCCCTGCTTTAGGCGTATATTGAATGGCATTAGCGATTAAATTCGACACTAAACGATAAAGCTGAGATTCATTACCTAACACATAAATTTCCTCAGCAGGAACTTCTGGCATTAGATTAATTTCCGCCAGAGTTGCAAATTCTGCATATTCTTCAGTTAAATCATGAATTAAATCATTTAAACAACAGGGTTTAAAGATTTGGCTAGATGTGTGATGTTCCAAGGTACTGAGAAATAATAAATCGGCGATTAAATGGCTTAAACGTCGTCCCTGTCGTTCAAGGGTTTGTAGCATCGCCTGCATTTGCTGGGGATTTGATGGGGGAACCCGTAAAATAGCCTCAATAGTTGCTAAAAGAGTCGCGAGGGGAGAGCGCAGTTCATGGGCAGCATTGGCGGTAAACTGTTGTTGCTGTTGATAGGATTGGTAAATAGGCCCCATCGCTAATCCAGAAAGCCACCAACCAGCCACCACGACTAAACCTAACGCCAAGGGAAACCCTAAACCTAAAATCCACCTCATTCGATTAACTTCTGCATCAAACGTCGCTAAAGTGCGTCCAATTTGGATATATCCCCAAGAGGAATCTAAGTGCATTGGCGTTTGAGGATTAACCTTGCCACTGTGGAGAATGGTAGTGAATTGATGGTAGCGCGTCCCTCTCGCACTGCGAAAGGTTTGCCAAGGTGTGGGGTTTAGGGTTTGGGGTAAGGGGAGAGGGTGATTTGGGGAAAAGGCTAAAAGTTGACCGCGATGATTGAACACCCGGATATAGTAGGTACTGCGATCGCTAATGCCAATAGTATGACGCTGAATTAAGGTGGGGTGATGGTTACAAGGTTGTCCTTGTAGGCATAAATCGGGAAAAATTTGTCGTAGGATACCTGTTGGCTCTCCCGATTGAGGGAGCATGGGTTCTAAGCTATCATGAAGTGTCCCGGCGATTGATTCCATTTCCCGTTCCATCGCTGTCCAATTCGACTGAATCAGAGAGCGATACACCCCAAACCCCGATAAGCCCAAAATCCCACCCATCACTAACGCATACCAAAGCGCCAGACGGATTCTGCTATGGCGAAACAGTTGATAGCTATTCATCGCGGGGAGGTATTAAAACGATAACCCTGACCTCGGATGGTTTCAATGGGACACCCGCAGTCATAACTGGCTAATTTTCGCCTTAATAAGCGCATTTGCGCCGCCACCACATTACTGATGGGTTCCTCCTCTAAATCCCACAGTTGATAGCGGATTTTACTCCCCGGAATAATGCGATCGGGATTTTGCATTAAATAGGCAAAAATCTGGAATTCTTTGACCGTTAAGGGAATCATTTTTGGGGGTTGGGTGAGTCGATTACAGATAGTATTGTTCGCGTAATCTAGCATAAATGCGCCTACAGTCAGGGTTTTGGGTTGGAGGGTGGGCGATCGCCTTTGGAGAGCGCGTAAACGAGCCAATAATTCCGCCATCACAAAAGGCTTCACTAAATAATCATCAGCCCCCGCATCAAGTCCAGTAATTCGATTTTCCGGTTGTCCCAGAGCCGTTAACATCAAAATCGGTAGGGGGTTCTGGTGAGAGCGGATGCGTTGGCATAACTCCAAACCCGACAATCGAGGCAATAACCAATCAATAATCGCCACCGTGTAATCTGTCCATTGACTGTCTAAACAATGCCAAGCCTGAATCCCATCGGCTACCCAATCGACAATATATTTCTCATTGACCAGAACTTGCTTAATGGCCAATCCTAATTCCGCTTCATCTTCGACTAACAGGATTCGCATTGTGAGAATTGCCAGGGGGAGACGACTGCGATCGAGGTTAACAGACCGCGAAGGAAAAAGGGGGAGATTTCACCTGGATTTCATCTTTTCTTTGGCAAACTGGGGAGGCTTTGGTATAAAACCCCATTTTTTGTGAGGAGGTCTGATGAACACAACTTCTATGATTGGCTCAATGTTCGCTCTGAGCTTAATTTTCGGCACACCCACCCTAACCTTAGCCCATGTAGGACATGGGGATGAGTTTCAGGCTGAAGGCGGCATTGATCGGGTTCCTGTCAAGCCAGAAACCGATTCCCTCCTAGGGATTAATGTTACCCCCATTGCTCCGGCGGCGGATGGGAGTTACCGCGTTCTTGTTCCCATGACCGCCCTAGTCGATGCCGATGGGAAACAGTTAGCCTTTGTCTTGTATGGTAATTTTTATGAGCCAGTTCCCGTGCAAATCGGAACAGCAGAAGGGGAATGGGTCGAAGTAACCGAAGGGTTATCCGTTGGGGAACAACTGGTTACCCAGGGTAGTTTGTCCCTCTATGCTGAATCTCGCAAAACCCAAACAGCAGCAACTGCACCCAGTCCAGAAACCGCCACCACTCCCCCCGATGAAGTTCATGCTCAAGCGGAAGCTCAAGGTATCCCACAGGAACAGGATGTTGAGGGTAATCTGGCGGAAACCACAAGCAATAACTTTCCGATGGGAACTTTAGCTACCGTTGGGGGAGGAGTTTTGCTCCTCTGCGGTGGGATTTTCTTCTGGACAGGGAGTCGTCGGAACAAAAATCTCTTTTCCGACAAATAAGGGAGGATTATTGTTAGTCGATGTTTAACACCATCCTTAATCAGACCCTAAAAAATTCCATTGCTCAACGATGGTTAATCGTTATCGGGGCGATAGTCATAACCATCTGGGGCTTTTTGAGCATCACGCAAATGCCCTTGGATGTTTTCCCTCCCTTTGCTCCCCCTCAAGTAGATATCCAAACTGAGGCGGTTGGTTTGGCTCCCGAGGAAGTAGAGGCTCAGATTACGGTTCCCATTGAAAGTGCGGTTAATGGCTTACCCAGTGTCACCCTGGTGCGTTCGTCCTCCAAGGTGGGACTCTCTATGGTTCATGTTGTCTTTGACCAAGAGGCTGATATTTACCAAGCGCGGCAGGCTGTAACGGAACGACTCCAACAGGTGATGAGTCAACTTCCCCAAGGGATTCATCCGCCGGAAATTTCCCCCTTAGTCTCTCCTTTGGGAACGATTCTGCAATATGCCTTTACGGTGAATGGTCAGGGAGAAACGTCTCTGATGGATTTACGCCGTTTGGTGGATGTTACCCTCAGAAATCAGATTCTCTCGGTTCCTGGTGTGTCTCAGGTGACTATTTATGGGGGGGATGAACGGGAAGAACAGATTTTGGTCGATCCGCAACTGTTGCGATCGCGTCAAGTCTCCCTTACTGAAGTAACTGAAGCGGCAAGGGAAGCCAATTCCAACGCCCCAGGGGGTTTTCTCGTAGGTGGAGGTCAAGAGTTACTCATCCGAGGCATCGGACAGGTTAACACCCTAGAAGACTTGCAGCAGTCGGTGGTGAAAGTTCAATACGGTGAACCGATTTTGCTGCAAGATGTGGCTGAAGTCAAAACGGGAGCGGCACTTAAACGGGGAGATGCCAGCTTTAACGGACAGGCGGCGGTGGTGTTGATGATTAACAAACAACCCGATATAGACACCCCCACCGTCACCCAAGCCGTGGAAGCGGTGATGAACTCCCTACAGTCTACCTTTCCCCCTGATGTGGAAGTTCAACGCACTTTCCGTCAGTCAAACTTCATTGATTCTGCCATTGGCAACGTTAGCGGCTCCCTGATTCAAGGAATCATCATCGTTTCGGTGATTATGTTGCTCTTTTTAATGAATTGGCGCACGGCCATCATTACCCTGAGTGCTATTCCTTTGTCTCTGCTGATTGGCTTAATGTTGATGAAAGCTGTGGGGTTAGGGATCAATACTATGACCCTGGGCGGCCTAGTGGTGGCGATCGGCTCCGTGGTCGATGATGCCATTGTGGATATGGAAAACTGCTATCGTGGTTTACGGCGGAATCAAACCCAAGAAACCCCAAAACCCCCCTTTCAAGTGGTTTATGACACTTCGGTTCAGGTCCGTTTAGCCGTCATTTTTTCCACGGTTATTATCATCGTCGTCTTTGCCCCCATTTTTAGTTTAACGGGGGTAGAAGGGCGAATTTTCGCCCCCATGGGTTGGGCTTATTTGCTCTCCATTGCGGCCTCTACTTTGGTCGCCATGACCCTTTCTCCCGCCCTCTGTGCCATTTTATTGGCTCATCATAGACTCCCCCAGGAAGGCACTTTTATTTCACGCTTGGCCGAAAGTTGGTATCGCCCTCTGCTCAATTTGTCTCTGAGGACTCCCCAACTGATTTTAGGATTAGCCTTAGCCTCCTTAGTGGCTACTCTAGCCGTTGTGCCTTCCTTGGGACGGGTTTTCCTGCCGGAATTTCAGGAAAAATCCATGGTCAACTCTATGGTTTTATTCCCTGGTGTCTCTTTGGAGATGACCAATCGGGCGGGAATGGCTCTGGCTCAATCCCTACAAGATAATCCCCTTTATGAATGGGTACAAGTCCGCGCTGGACGCGCTCCGGGGGATGCTGATGGGGCGGGGGTGAACATGGCTCATGTGGATGTAGAGTTGAGTGATGTTGCCCTGGAAGACCGAGAGGCTGCTGTTCAGCAACTGCGGGAGAAGTTTCTGCAATTGCCGGGGGTTGCTCCCAATATTGGCGGTTTTATTTCTCACCGCATGGATGAAGTTTTATCGGGGGTCAGAAGTGCGATCGCTGTCAAAATTTTTGGCCCCGATTTAGTCCAGTTGCGTCAAGTCGGGGAACAAGTCCGCGATGCCATCAAACCCATTGCGGGAGTCGTAGACTTACAATTAGAACCTCAATTACCTATCCGCCAAGTTCAAATTCATTATGACCGCTCGGCGGCGGCTGGTTATGGTTTAACTATGGCTGCCATTTCTGAAGTCGTGGCAACCGCCCTCAATGGTCAAGTGGTGTCCCAAGTCCCGGAAAATCAACAACTGATTAATATTATCGTCGGTTTGCCGATCGCCTCACGCAATAATTTAGATGCCATTGGGGCGATTCCCCTCTCTACCCCCACCGGACAAATTATTCCCCTCAGTGCTGTGGCTAGAGTTGAATATGGTATGGGGGCTAATGTGGTGAATCGGGAAAATGTGTCTCGTTTAATTGTCGTATCAGCCAACGTTGCGGAAAGAGACTTAGGCAGTGTGGTGAGTGACATTCAAGCTGCTATCCGCCAAAATGTCCAGTTACCCAATGGCTACTTTATCCAATATGGCGGACAGTTTGAAGCGGAACAAAAAGCCACCAATAATCTGGTCTGGTATAGCCTCCTGGCCGCGATTATGATTGCCATTTTGATGTTCTTCTCGGTTAAGTCTCTCCCGGCAACTGTGGCGATTATGCTCAATCTTCCCCTGGCCTTGGTGGGTGGTATTGTCTCGATTCTCTTAACGGGGGGGGTAATCTCCATTGCTTCTCTGATCGGGTTTATTACCCTGTTTGGGGTGGCTGTCCGCAATGGTTTGCTGTTGGTGGATAACTACAACCAGAAGTTTGCTCAAGGGATGCTGTTAAAAGAGGTTATTACTCAAGGGTCCCTAGAGCGGTTAAATCCTATCCTGATGACGGCTTTAACTTCTGCTCTGGGAATGTTACCGTTGGCGATCGCACAGGGGGCCGGAAATGAAGTTCTACAACCCCTCGCCATCGTGGTATTAGGAGGATTATTCACCTCTACGGCTTTAACCCTGTTAGTCATTCCAGCCTTATATACCCAGTTTGGCAAGTGGTTAATCCCCCGACTATCTCCTAATCAATGGGAGGAAACTTTCCGCAAGCATGAGCCATCTACCCCAGCAATTCAGTCAAAATCTTAGTTTTGATGGGTGAATAGACCCTTGTGGGGCTCCTTTGGCTCAAGTTATGGCGATCGTTCCGGGCGCCTTTTCCTCTCGAGTAAGTTTGAGGGTGACTCCAAAAACTTCAGCAAAACAGGCCGCGAGGACATCCCGGACTTGCTCGATGGAAATATCCGGGACTAATTCAGCCAGACTCCCTACGGGGAAATCAGAAATACCACAGGGAACGATCGCTTTAAATCCAGTTAAGTCAGGACAAACATTCAAGGCGAACCCGTGCATAGTAATCCAGCGACTCACCTTAATGCCAATGGCTGCTACTTTAGTTTCCCCCACCCAAACCCCTGTCAAACCCTCAACGCGCTGGGCCTCAATTCCCCAAACCCTAATTGTCCGAATCAATACTTCTTCTAGTTGCCGCAAATACCAATGTAAGTCCATTTGATATCGTCGCAGGTTCAAAATCGGATATCCCACCAACTGACCGGGACAGTGATAGGTCACTTCCCCACCCCGTTCTACTCTGTACAGTTCATATTCAGACTCATGGGGGTCAAACTTGAGAAATTCAGAACTAGCCCCCTGTCCCAGGGTATAAACGGGCGGGTGTTCTAATAAAATCAAAATATCCTCTAAATTTGGACAATTAATGCGATCGGCCACTAAGTCTTGCTGCCATCTCCAAGCCTGTTGATAAGAAATTAGTCCCAAATTATAAAATTGGCAATAAACCTCATTAGTATCGACAATAGCAACAGGAGTGTCGTCGGGCATGGTAAAATATTCTTATATATCCACTACAGCAATTAGGAGACGGTCAACTTCAGCACTTCTACAACAAATTACCCCAAAAAGCAAGAGGTTTTTGACAAAACTTTACATAGATTTATGTCAGTCTGGCTGTCGGTGATCAGGTGAGCAGATTGTGGTAACATAATAGGATATCCGCTCAGGTTGCCAGACCTTGGGTTCAGAAAAAATCTGCTAAAACATGGCGGATCTTGATGGACCTAAAAAAGTAAGCCAAAGTAGTAGCGATAACACTGTAAAAAGCTAGGCTACACCTAAAAAAGTTGCGACAATTTCCTAATTTTGGGGGAACCAAAGGGCATCATCAAAGTAATTCTTAACCGGAGTCTACCGCTGTGGAACGACTGAAAAACCAGGTGATAGGTCGGCCAGTTATATTCTGGACAATCATGGATGATTGAATAGGATGATCTGTGAATTGACCCATCAAGAATTGTCAAGAGATGCAAAGGATTTTAAAGAAATTACATTTCTGAAATGCAAAATGTTAAGGTGAAGTTAAGCCCACACTATGATCGGGAGGGAGCTGTATGAAGCTTGTTATCCAGGGTAAAAATCTTGAAATTACCGATGCTATTCACGAGTATGTACAACAGAAAATTGCCAAAGCTGTTAGTCACTTTCAGCAATTGACAAACGAAGTGGATGTCCATTTATCTGTGGCTCGGAACCCTCGGATAAATCCAAGACAAACTGCTGAAGTCACGATTTATGCCAATGGCACAGTTATTCGTGCTCAAGAAAGCAGTGAAAATCTCTATGCCAGTATTGACCTAGTAGCAGATAAAATTGCTCGTCAATTGCGTAAGTACAAAGAAAAACGCATGGCGAAACAATATCAGCTTCCTAAGACTGGTGAAGTGGTTGCACAGAAGCCCATTGTTGATGATTTAATTGGCGATCGCACTGTGAAACTTCCAGAAGAAGTGGTGCGGACGAAATATTTTGCCATGCCTCCCATGAGCATTCAAGAAGCATTAGAACAGTTGCAGCTTATTGATCATGATTTTTATATGTTCCGTAATGCTGAAACTGATGAGATTAATGTAATCTATCAGCGATCGCATCATGGTGGTTATGGAGTCATCCAACCCCGCAATGGTAGCGTTCCGACCAGTAATGGTAAAACTGGTGCGGAATTGACAGAAGGGGCTTCGACCTCTCCTTAAAGTAGGTAGGTGAAGCCACATAATATAGTTGACACTCCCATTAGGGTTAGTGGCGGGTTTCGCCTGTCGGGCCGGTCACCGGGGAGTTAGGCGGCGCGAGGGCTTGGTTTGAGGAATCAAGCCCTTAGTTAGTTGGGATTAATCAACCCACCCTTGGATAAAACAGTCAAAAGTAGGGTAAACTTAAATATTGTTATGCTCCAGCGCTCCAGATAGCCCATTCCATTGTGATCGGGTCAGATAAATTGGTGCGGTGTGTGTTACCATGTCCCAGCGCAATTATAACCAGCGGGGACTGCTATCGTCACATTTGGAGAAAATATTGGATAGTGGGGCTAGGCGGAATACTCACTATAAAAGGCTCGAACCCGATAAGCGGTGGTAATACACGAGCTGGTGGGAGAAGCCGGCACCATAGTCTGGCATCAGTGTCGGGAGTACCTCACTAAAGGTCAGTCACCAACCCACTGTTAACATCGAAAACCAGAATATGATTAAACCTAGGAATAAAGCTTAAATACCATCAGAGGACAATGACCGTGCTTTATTTAGCGGAAGTACAAAAGCAGAAAAGTGGTTTTGGTCTAGGTGGCGGTCGGGCTGAACTCAAGTTGCTGGCTTGTCAGCGGGGGGAGAACAATTGGAGCGCCGTACCGGGGGACGATCTTGTTCCGGCGGAGGATGCCAACAGCTATAAGGATGGCGCTCTAGTTTTAGTCGAACTCAATGCCAGCAAACAAGTTCAGCGCATCGAGGACGGCAAAAAACTGGTCAGAATTCTTGAAGATTTTTCCCGATTGCAAGACAGATTCAAAAATCAACAAGAAGAGATCGAACAGTGGAAAGAATCCCTCACCTACCAAAGTCAAGAACTAAATCGCCGAGAAATGGAAATGGAATCTCGGCGAGAACAGATGGAGCATCTGGAAGCTGAACTCGAGAAGCTCGAACAACAGCGACAGAGCCTGGAAAGGAGCAAACAAGAAGAGGAGAAACTGCGAGCTGAAATAGACAAGGCTCGCCACGAAGTTGAGAGTAGCCGCGCGCAACTTGAAGAAGAAAAGCGATCGCTTGAGGCACAGCGGGCAGAACTGGAAACCCATAAAGGATTAAGCCCAGAAAAAGCCCAAGAAATGCAAGCGATTCTGGAGCGCCTCTCAGGTGGTAACTCTATCAATTCTCTGAGAGAATTGATAGAGCGAACCCAAAACCAGATCAATGATGGCATCTCTGTAGGACAAACCTACCGTCAGCAAATGGAAGAACACCGCACCCGTGCTTCTGAGTTGCAGCAGGAGGTAGAGCAAAGTGCTGAAACTATCCGCCATCAGTGGTCAGAATGGCATCAGTCCCACATCACGTTGTTAAATGATCGAGCACAACTGAACGCCCGCCAAAATCTGTTGGAATTCAATGAACAACAAATTCAGCGATTAGAACAAAATATTGAATACCGACAGACCCTGTTAGACCAACTGCAACGTCTTTCTGATTCGGTTGCTAGTCGTTCCACTTCTGGAGTTAAGGTAGATACGGCACCCTTGCAGAAAATGCCCATTGAACAACTACAGGCGGAAGTTCAACGCTTGCAGGAAGAATGGGATCGATGGTTCCGCATGGTTAAAGAACAAGAAGAGGAACTCAAATACAAACAAGAGGAAATTGAGGAACTTCAACAGGAAATTAATCGGGCTTCTGGGAGCGATCGCACTCAGAAAGAATCGGATCTAGCCGATGAACAAGATGCCTATCAAATGCTGAATAAAACCCTAGAAGGACAGCGGCGGACTTTGGGGGAAAGGGAAGACCACATGAACCAGTATCAAGCGGTGTTGCTACAACGACAAGGTAGCGCCGGAACTCTTGATCTGGGAGGGTCTGTCGGCTTTCCGTCTATTCTGGCTGCTATTCAACAACAGCAGCAAGCCAGCCAAACTGAACTTGAGCAGTTGCGCGATCGCACGGAACAATTAAAAACTGAAATTTCTAACACGGACGCGCAATTGTCCCAACAAGAAACTGAACAGGAACAGAAACGTCAGCAACTAGAAGCCCAAGAACAGAGTTGGATTAAACAAAAACAAACGTTAGCTGAAATTCAAGGTCGCGCTAATCTCTATGAAGAATTACTACCATCCCTTGAGGAAAACTGGAATAATTTACAAGAGCAGATCGAATCGTTGTTAACACAATTTAATCAAATTCAGGAACTCAGCCAACAACAAACTCAAACACAAGGAGAACTTAGTCAACTAATATCTGGTCTGATTTCTTAAACTGAGGATGAAACCCAGAAACAAGTCATAAAAATAGTGAATCATGTTCAGTAGTCAATGGATGTTTTAGGGGCTATTAATCAGGGTAGTAGCTAGAAGGCTAACTCACTTGACCAGGGGATGAGCAGCCATGAACAGTTATCAATCATGGCTGATTGCTATAATGGATGAAACTAGGAGCTAAAAATGTCCAACACTTTGTTAAAACAACTGCGAGATTTTACTATTGTTGTTGCTGATACTGGGGATATCAAAGCTATTCACAACTTTACCCCCCAAGATGCCACTACTAACCCATCTTTGATTACAGCAGCAGCAGGGATGCCGGAATATCAGGGTATTGTTGATGATACCCTCAAAGAAGCTCGCGCTGAACTAGGAACCGAAGCGACTCCGAAAGATGTAGCTACCCTCGCCTTTGATCGTTTAGCCGTAGCTTTTGGGTTGGAAATTCTGGAAATTATTCCGGGTCGCGTCTCGACAGAAGTTGATGCTCGTTTATCTTATGATACTGAAGGCACGATCGCTAAAGCTCGTTATCTGATTTCTCAATATGAATCCCACGGTGTTTCACGCGATCGCATTTTGATTAAAATTGCCTCAACTTGGGAAGGAATTCGCGCCGCCGAAATCTTGGAAAAAGAGGGAATTCACTGTAATCTTACCCTATTATTTGGATTTCATCAAGCTGTAGCCTGTGCTGAAGCTGGAGTGACGTTAATTTCTCCTTTTGTAGGTCGCATTTTAGACTGGTATAAAAAGAAGACCGGACGGGAAAATTATGCCCCTCATGAAGACCCTGGGGTGCAATCTGTTACCCAAATTTATAACTACTACAAAAAATTCGGCTATCCCACGGAAGTGATGGGAGCGAGTTTCCGTAATATTGGCGAAATCACTGAACTGGCTGGCTGTGATTTACTCACAATTTCTCCGAGTCTTCTTGAAGAACTTGATACTAAAACGGGAGATTTACCCCGCAAACTCGACCCCGAATTAGCTAAATCATCGGACATAGAAAAAATCTCAATGGATGGGTCAAACTTTGCTAAAATGCACAAGGAAGATCCGATGGCTTCCGAAAAATTAGAGGAAGGAATCAAGGGGTTTTCTAAGGCTTTAGAATCCTTGGAAGACCTACTCGCCGAACGATTAACTATCCTCGAAAGTTAGGAAACTTTAACCCATGCGGATTAAGAGTTATGACCTGTTGAGGACCCCGATGGAGATGGATTTATCACCCGTAAAGAATGGGCGGGAACCGATCCTGTTTCTCAGGATTTAGATGACAATAAGGATGGTCGGACTACTCCCCCTATCTCCGGCCCTCTCCCAGAAGGAGAGGGAGTAAGATAGGGAGTTTTATTACCTGTTTCTCATTGTCCATTGTCAATTGTCAATTATCCATTAGCTATGTTAGAACCTGCACAAACTGTCCAAATTTTTGAAAACCTGCCGGAGCAGATTTTATCGGCCGGAGAGGTAATTTTTGAAGAAGGAGAACCCGGCGATTTAATGTACGGTATTCTTGAGGGGGAAGTAGATTTTGTGGTGAAGGGAAAAGTAATTGAAACCCTGAAAAAGGGGGATGTGTTTGGGGAAGGAGCCCTAGTTCATCCAGAAAAAACCCGCGCCTCTACAGCCATAGCCAAAACTGGCTGTAAACTGGCAACAATGGATGAACGGCGATTTTTATTCGCCATTCAACAGACCCCCCTATTTGCTTTACTGGTAATGAGAAGTTTCTCGAATCGCCTCCGTCATTTAAAGCGATCGCTTTAAATTCTCAGATATCAGTTGAGTATAGTTTCTGGGGTTTCAATATTGACATTATCCTGATGACCATTTTGGCTGGTGGAACAGGTACTGTGTATTTCTGATTCTTCTCCCAGATAGACACCAAGAGCCCTGGCTGTTTCTATCCAAAATCCATTAGGGTCAAGTAGGCGGGGGCTATTCTGAAATACCTCTTCGAGGGAGACGGTGACAACTTGGTGGTTGCTCCAAGCCACCATTTTTCCATAGTTCTCAGCCGCAATCACATCAACAGCAGTTTTACCAAAAGCGGTAGCCAGCAAACGATCTTGAGCGGAAGGCGCACCACCCCGCTGGACATGACCAAGGACTGTAGCTCGCGATTCTACCCCCAGTGTAGTTTCAATTTCCGTAGCCACATATTCACCTATACCGCGTAATCGCACTTCACCCAAAGCATCTTTATAAGACCGCGACTCTCCGCTGGTAGTTTTAGCACCTTCAGCAACGACGACGATCGCAAATTTGCGCTCCCATAAATTCCGTAACTGCTGTATGCGTTTACACAAACCAGAGACCGAATAGCGAATTTCTGGAATCAAGATAGCATCTGCGCCGCCAACAATTCCAGAATGTAGGGCTAAGTGTCCGGTGGTGCGACCCATAACTTCGACAACCATCACCCGATCATGACTCGCAGCCGTACAGCTAAGGCGATCGAGGGAATCTAAAATTGTACTCACAGCGGAATTAAAACCCACCGAGAGTTCCGTACAAGCGACATCATTATCAATAGTCTTGGGAACCCCTACCAGGTTCATATTGCCCTTTTTCGCCAATTTGTGCAAAATGGCAAGGCTACCGTCTCCACCAATAGCGATCAGAGCATCCAATTCCAAGTCATGGTAGCCAGAAATTACCTCATCAGCTTGAGCCTCGGTATCTCCCTTATTAATGGATCCCAGAATAGTCCCACCCATACTCAGTAACGGGTCAATCCCATGGCGTTCTAATCCATAGCGGTTCAACACAACACTTTTACGCTCAATTAGGCCCTGGGTGGCATAGGGAATGCCCCGTACTTCCCAATTATATTCACAAGTAGCATAATTCACGACAGCGCGAATTACTGCATTCAGACCGGGACAGTCTCCTCCACTGGTCAAAATCCCGATACGCTTACGTTTAGTCATAATATGTAAGCCTCCAAAAGTTAGGAACTTCAATTCTTGCCGATCGCCTTCTCCCGGACAGTTCCAGGTTTTCCATCCCAATCTAGTTCTGATTTTTGGCCAAATTGGTCGTCAACTTATGCAACCTGTCTTTAGGGATATGGGCAATCTTCCCGTTACACTGGGCTATCTTGGTTAGTCTGGGCTTTAGTTCTTCGAGCCCATTGAGCCGTTGTTACCCTTACACTTAAAATCCTACAGCTAATCACGCCAAAGGATGTATGATTTTGGTTTTTTTTTATTCTTTCTTAACCTAGGTTTAAACCCCCTTCGTCAAAATTTATAACTTTCTCATATCCGCCGATCGCCACTTATCTAGGAGTTGACAAAATCCCATAATTGTGCATAAATGATATCGGGAAATTTGAGGGAATCCTGACACATTACCACAAATTTAAGATTAATTTAAGATTCCTTCCCTTGACCGAAATTTGGTAAAAGCATATAGCTGTGGTAAAGTTTATCTGGTAATCTCACCATAGAGCGATCGCATACTTGTTGAAAAATTAATAATTGTTTAAGCTCAATTACCAACTCACTCTCTGTGGTAGAATACCAGCAGTTCAACTCTGTACATGAGTTGCTATCTTCTAGGCTAGTCAATGATTTCTAGCCCCAAATTTTTGCTGTTAAAACCAAATTTTAACAGTGGCTAAAAAGTAGTATTATCCCAACGGAGGATTATCTGAATCATGACAATTAAAGTAGGTATTAACGGCTTTGGTCGCATCGGACGCTTAGTAATGCGCTATGGTAGCACCAACCCTGACATTGAGTTTGTCGGCATTAATGATCTAGTCCCGGCTGATGCCTTAGCATACCTGTTAAAATACGACTCTACCCACGGACGTTTTGACGGGAAAGTAGAATCCCAAGATGAAGCGATTGTTGTGAATGGACAGACCATTCGCTGTACATCTATCAAAGACCCCACCCAACTACCATGGAAGGAACTAGGAGTAGATTATGTAGTAGAATCTACTGGCTTATTTACCAACTATGATGGCGCTTATAAGCACATCGAAGCAGGTGCTAAACGGGTAGTTATTTCCGCACCGACAAAAGACCCAGACAAAGTCAAAACCTTAGTAGTTGGAGTTAACCATCAAGACTTCGATCCAGCTTCTCACCCCATTGTTTCCAATGCTAGTTGTACCACCAACTGTTTAGCGCCGATTTCTAAAGTTATTCAAGACAACTTTGGGTTAGCAGAAGGTCTCATGACGACAGTTCACTCTTTGACGGCGACTCAACCAACGGTAGACGGTCCTAGTCGCAAAGACTGGCGTGGTGGACGTGGTGCGACTCAAAACATCATCCCAGCTTCCACGGGAGCGGCTAAAGCTGTTACCCTAGTATTACCAGAACTAAAAGGCCGTTTAACTGGTATGGCTTTCCGGGTTCCCACTCCTAACGTCTCAGCGGTAGACCTAACTTTCCGCACAGAAAAAGCCACGACCTATGAGGAGATTTGTGCAGCGATGAAATCGGCTTCCGAAGGTGCGATGAAAGGCATTTTAGGATACACAGATGAAGATGTAGTTTCTTCGGACTTTATTACGGACGGTCATTCTAGCATTTTTGATGCGGGAGCGGGAATCGAGCTGAACTCTAATTTCTTTAAAATAGTATCTTGGTACGATAACGAATGGGGTTATTCCTGTCGCGTAATTGACCTAATGCTATCTATGGCTAAGGCTGACGGTTTACTGTAGTTACCATAGCGATTCTGGTTGGGAGACCCTACGCGATCGCATCTTAGGGAAACCCGGTTCTCATCAAAAATCGGGTTTCTGCTTTGGTGAAAACAAGTTTCATCTACAAATTGGAGTAAATGGCGATGCACGAAGTTGGTATTATGGAACAAACCCTAGCGATCGCCTTACAAAAAGCTAAAGAACAAGGGGCTAATCAGATTCACCGTATTAAAATGACAGTAGGCGCTGATTCTGGAGTAGCCGTAGAAGCTCTAGAATTTGCTTTTGATGTGGTGGTTGCTGGAACGATCGCCGCCAAAGCCAAATTCGAGATCGACTATCTCCCGGTTCGCTGTTACTGTCACCACTGTAATCAGGAATTTGAACCCAAAACCTGGTTTTATGAATGTCCCCAGTGCGGCGAACCCAGTCTTGACATTCACCAAGGAAGAGAATTAGAACTGACATCCTTAGAGGTTTCGTAGTTATGTGTACCAATTGCGGTTGCGCCGTCACACCAGGAAACATCCATATTCACAGTCACGCCATAGATCACGATCACGATCATGGTCACGATCACCACCATGGTCACGATCACCACCATGGTCACGATCACCACCACCACCATGATCATAACCATGATCATAGCCATGATCATCAGCACACCGAACATCAAACGGTGGATGTTCACACAGCCATCCTTTCCAAAAATGACCGACTCGCGGAAAGAAATCGAGGCTTCTTTTTAGCGAAAAAACTTTTTGCGATCAATGTGCTGTCTTCTCCCGGTTCAGGAAAAACAGCATTGCTGGAACGCACTTTATCAGATATGGGTTCCCGTCTCAATAGTGCGGTGATTGTGGGAGACCTGGAAACGGATAATGATGCTCAAAGGTTGCGACGAACTGGAATGCAGGTAGTGCAAATTACGACGGGAAGCGTCTGTCACCTGGAAGCGGAAATGATCTCCCAGGCTTTAAGTAAAATCAACCTGGATAATCTGCAATTATTATTTATCGAAAATGTGGGGAACCTAGTTTGTCCCGCCGCCTACGACCTGGGGGAAAATTTGCGGGTAGCTGTGTTGTCGGTGACGGAAGGAGAAGATAAACCCCTAAAATATCCGACTCTGTTCAAAACTGCCAATATAGCCATCATCAATAAAATCGACATTGCGGAAGCGGTAGGGTTCGATCGCGAAACTGCGATTAACAATATCCGCCGCATTGCACCACAAGCTGAGATTTTGGAGGTATCTGCTCGTACTGGCGAAGGTATGGAAGCCTGGTATGATTACCTGGAGAAGGCTTGTTCGTTAGAAGCGATCGCCATCTAAAATCAGGGATGGGGAGTCTTTTGACTTTGAACGAAGGACTCCACCATACCGAATCTGGTGGGTAGTAGTCACACACAAAAACAGGGGGAACTATGCCCCAGGGCGAACGATGGGATTCGAACCCACGAGTGGAGGAACCACAATCCTCTGCCTTAACCACTTGGCTACGCCCGCCATACGATTAGTAATCGTAGCACAGACATCAAATAAAAAGCAATAACCTGAGCGAAATTTTTTTTTCGGCTAGCGGAGACAGGGAAAAGCCGGGTTAACCCAATCATGAGCAGGTATCGAGTCCCTAATGGACAGATGAGTTAACCCATCACCTATGATCACTCATTCGCGAAACCACTGACAATAGAGTTTTCCTTGGTCATCAGTGCGCCAATGGCCAACGAGTTTGCCTTTTTCGGTGAGAGTTTTAGTGTGACTGCGTTCTGGTCTAATCTCGTTGAAAGTCCGGGACTGTTGAGGGATTTTAACTGGGGTTTTATGAAGAGTTTGTAACATGGTCTTTACCTCTGTTGATTATAGATTTTATTTACCTCTACTACCATTATAACCGATGAAATTGAAACGACAAGTCTACGGCTGCACACTTTGGTATGAAGGGACAGCAGATAATTTTCACAAGTAAAAATTAATAATTTTCTACCCGACCAACTACCATTGATAAAGCCAGCGTTACCCCAGGGTTAATCGGAGAAGTTTGGTTTCTTGATGGGACTGTGTTGAATAAAAAATCAAGCGTATAGCCATGTTAGACGGACGAGATAATAATAGGCGATCACCAGAAATTTGTCAAGGGGGTTGGGGCAAAAAGGCGGCGGCGTTGAAGTGTTGAATAAAAAATCAAGCGTATAGCCATGTTAACCCCACGAGATAATGATAGGCGATCGCCAGCCATTTGTCAAGGGGGTTAGGGCAAAAAGGCGGCGGCGTTGAAGTGTTGAATAAAAAATCAATAATTGATGGTATAGGAGAAATTGGCAATTGTAAAGTTTTATTAAGTTAGTGTAGGGTTTCACCCATCAGGGGTTATACTACATATCATAGTAGATGCACCCTGATTCAAGCGCCCATCACACTTTATGAGTGTGGGCGTTTTTTTTTGGGAGTGGGAGGAAGAATTTAATCCAAGATTTGCTTGACATCTTAGGACAATAAGGTATAATACCCCCAAAGATTCGCAACTCAATAATGAGTATACGGTCAAACCCCAGACCATGCCAAATTTCCCTGACGACATACTCATCAAGTCGGATTCTTCATGGTAAAATCCAATCATGGTGCGAGACGTTTAGGAGTCAAATAAGGCTGCAATGCCTGAAATAACCTCCTAGTGGGACTTTCACCCCTTGGTGAAATATAAGGGACTCGTACCCTGACCATCCCATAACTGTTTATATGTCCCAACGTTTGGTATAGAAATATACAAAACAAGGCAGGGAACTCAAGGTCAAAACGCCCAACTGGAAATATTAATGATTCCTTAACAATTGCGTTGAGAGTAACGGCGATAGCCACCCCCAGTTTTGGGAATCATAACCCCAGGATTGAAGCGGGGAACGGAAGGCGTGAAGTAGAACCTACTACCAAATGCGACCACTGCCAACCATCCATGATTAGGGAAACCGAATGTCCGGCTTGAACCATCGTAATGATTTAGCAGCGAAACAGGTTGATACGCTGCGTTCAAAAGAGCAAGGGGAAAAGTAGGGTAATCATGACATCACCTACACAGACTTTTAAAAGTACCCCGGTGGAGAGGACAAATCTAAAGATGGAATGCCCGTATAAACGGAACGTTTAAACCCCTTTTAGGCTCTCAAGTGGCAGGATGTACCTGCGGAGTAGTGAAAGTGTAAGCGTATACCTTTAAGGGGAAAGGATGTGACTGAAAGCCAATGCCTAACTGTAATGGTTAGGATATGCCCACTAGTCACGGTGTGGATATAGAGACTGCGACAATTAGGAGTGTTTACGACGAAAGCGAGTTTAAACACTACGATGTTGTATTTAGCTCCAAAAGTTGAAATCACAAAAGCAGGGAGTCGTTACCCTGTTCCCGATGTCAAAAGGGGTATCCACATCAGGAGCCGTGTGATGTGAAAGTATCAAGCACGGTTTTGAATTGGAGTTGGGGAAGGCGACTTCCCTTTCGACCATAACCCTTACAAAGCTTTCCGGACAAAACTAAAACTCAATGACCGTCAAGCTACCTTGATGGCCAAACACGCGGGGTATGCTCGGTTCGTGTTTAATTGGGGATTACACTTATGGAGGTCAGCTTATGAAGAGGGACTCAAGCCTAATATCAACTCCATTAAAAAGGTTTTTACTAATTATGTGAAACCTCAATATCCTTGGATGTCCGAATTGTCTTCTAAAGTTTATCAATATGCCTTCATTAATCTAGGGGATGCCTTTAAGCGCTTCTTCAAGGGAATAAGCAGTTATCCTAAATTTAAGAAGAAAGGCTACCATGATAGCTTTACCCTTGACAATTCCGGAAAGCCATTCAAGTTGTCAGGAACTCGCCATAAGCTGCCTTTTGTGGGCTGGGTTTCTACATTTGAGGCTCTACCCGAAAGTTGGGTTAAGAAAGTCACTATAACGCGCCAAGCAGGTGACTGGTATATGAGCTTTTTCGTAGAAATCACGCCAGAAATTACACCGAAATATCGAGAGAGAATCGGGGTAGACCTAGGAATTAACAATTTGGCGACTTGCTCCGATGGGACCCAATTCTCTAATCCCAAGGCTTATAAAGCAGCCACCCAAAAACTAGCCAGATTACAACGTCATTTAAGTCGCAAAGTCAAAGGCTCGAAAAATTGGGTCAAATGTCTCTTAAAATTTCAAAAGCTACATCAAAGAGTCGCTAATATTCGCCGTGACACGATTCATAAAATAACTACTTTTTTGGCTAAAAACCACAGCCAAGTAGTCATTGAGGATTTGAATGTGTCTGGAATGTTGAAAAATCATTGTTTGGCGGGTTCTATCGCTGATGCTTCATTTTATGAGTTCCGTCGGCAACTCGGTTACAAGGCAGAACGTTATGGTTCAAAGTTGATTATTGCCGATAGATTTTATCCATCCAGTCAACTGTGTTCTAATTGCGGTTATCGTCAAAAAATGCCCCTAGTCCGTCGGACTTTTGAATGTCCAAACTGCGGTCTGGCGATAGATCGTGACTTGAATGCCAGTATAAACCTAGAAGTGCGAGACGTTTAGGAGTGAAATAAGGCTGCAATGCCTGAAATAACCTCCTAGAGGGAGATAGACTGACTCGACCAGTTTACCCCTTAACTGTATATATGTCCCAACGCTTAGGAAGTTGTGATTCTAAGCAAGGCAGGGAACTCAAGGTCAATCCCATTTTAAGAAATCGCAATATACCGTCCAAGTATTACCTAGGAGGAGTATTATAACTCACTTGGGGCGATTATGGGAAAGAGTAAAGGCGGTAGCCACCCCCAGTTTCAGAAATCACAAATCTGGGATTGAAGCGGGGAACGGAAGGCGTGATGTAGAACCTACTACTATAGGCGACCACTGCCAACCATCCATGATTAGGGAAACCGAATGTCTGGCCTGAACCATCGTCATTATAAAGTAGCGAAATAGGTTGACACGCTGCGCTCAAAAGAGTAAGGGGAAAAGTAGGAGTCTTTCTATACTACCTACACAGACCTTTAAATGTACCCCGGTGGATAGGACAAATCTAAAGATGGAATGCCCATATATACGGAACGTTTAAACCCCTATTGGGCTCTCTGCGAGTACATCTCGTAGAGTAGTGAAAAGTGTAAGCGCATGCCCATAAGGGGAAAGGATGTGACTGAAAGCCAATGCCTAACTGTAATGGTTGGGATATGCCCACTAGTCACGGTGTGGATATAGAGACTGCGACAAGTAAGAGTGCTTATGACGTGAGCGAGTTTAAAGACTACGTGGTGTATATAGCTCCCAAAGTTGAGGTCATAAAGCAGGGGGTAGTAACCCTGTTCCTACTGATAATAGGGTGTTCACATCAGGAGCCGTGTGCTGGGAAACTCGCATGCACGGTTTTGAATTGGAGTTGGAGGGGGCGACCTCTCTTTCGACCATACCAAATCGCCGGGTTCAGACGATTACACTTGTGGACGGGGTGCTGCCGACAGTCCCGGACGAAGCCAGAAATAAACATCAATATCGGGCTATGTCCGGTTTTGTTTAAGTTTTATAGAGCAGTGGTGAAGGAATTAAAATATGGGGTTAAGGTTTCACCTTTGCGATCGCAATATTTTATGAACAACACAGTCGCCTCATTTACCGATATCAGCCAACACTGGGCTTATCCGTTTATCCAAGGTCTGCAACGCCAAGGGGTTGTGAGTGGGTTTAAAGATAGAACCTTCCGCCCCGACCAAACGATGACCAGGGCTGAGTTTGCCTCCATTGTCCAAGCGGCCTTTTCCCTAGTACCCCAACGGGAGTATGTACCGTTTACAGATGTTCCCGCCGATTTTTGGGCGGCTGAAGCGATCCGCAATACGTTTAGATCCAGATTTATCAGTGGTTTTCCTGATGGTCGGTTTCTTGCTGGGGAGAACATTTCCCGGTTGCACGTTTTACTGGCTTTAGTGTCGGGCTTACAGATGCAGGCGGGAGCATCTGTGTCTTTAACTGCTATATATAAGGATGGGGGAAATATTCCCAACTACGCCCAACAGGCGATCGCCACAGCGACGCAAAACGGCTTAGTAGTAAACGCGCCTACCATTGATATTTTGAACCCTAACCGTCCCGCCACGAGGGGAGAGGTGGCGGCTTGCATTTACCAGGCGCGAGTATTTCTGAACCAAAGCCCTATAGTAGCTTCCCCGTATATTGTGGAACTTGCTAACCCCGGAGTAATTCGGCGGGGGACTCACCTATCAGTAAATGGTCGGACTTGGCGCGCGGCTTGGGGTCAGTGGAGTTCGGGAATTTGCACTTATACGGGAGTTAGCGACAAAGGGGCGATATTGGTTTTAGGTATGGAGTTACTGAATACTGATGATGTTAACGTTCAGCCTGTTAAGTGGTTTTCAACTATTGGCAAATCTTACCGCCTGAAAACTCAACTAGACCGGGAATATCGCTATCTGAATTTGGACGATATCGCCCCAGTAGGGAATTGGGAAATGGTGATTGATAACCAAACTTTACGCATATTCTCTGTACCTACTAAAGTTGAGGATATTACCGTTAATGAAAACGATGATATTTGCCGGATTGAAATACAACTAAGTCAAGCTACCCCTTGGGAACTTTACGAACAAAGTCGAGAATGGGAAGTGGTGTTAGATGCGATCGCTGATCAATCTCTAGCCAATCGGTTTCCTGAAACGGCAACCACACCCCCTAAATCTGGTAATCAAGAACAACAAAATGAGGGGGAAACTAGCGGCAGTTCTGAGAAACCATCGCCCATTGTCGTTCGCATTTCAGCCACTCAAACCGTGATTAAGGGAACTTTACCTGATGGGTATAGAGTCCGCACCCAAACCCTTCATAATCGCGATAGATTGGTAATTGAACTGCGGCGAGATGCTTTAGTGGAACAGAGTATTTTGGTTTATCCAGGACTGCGATCGCGACAGCAATATTTAACTTTAGAAGGGGATAAATTTCCGGCAGTCTGGTTAACGATAACTCCTCGGTCGGGGTTGTCAATCGCCCCTATATGGACCGAAACCAATCAGATGCGGGGGACTAACTCTTTCTTAGCTATTACCAAAACTTGGTCAAGTTTGGGGGGGATTAATGGCGGATATTTCAACCGTAATAACTTATTACCTTTGGGGGCTATTCGTAAGGATAATAAGTGGTTTTCTGGGCCAATACTTAATCGGGGTGCTATGGCTTGGGATAATAATGGAAGAGTGAGAATGGGGCGATTAAAGTTAGTAGAAACTCTGGTGAGTTCTACGGGACAACGCTTTGAGGTAGACCTGCTAAATACTGGATATGTGAAGGCGGGAATTGCTCGTTATACTTCCGAATGGGGAGCAAATTATTTACCTCTAACTCTTAATGAAATTGTGGTGGTAGTTTCGGGAGACCAAGTAACTCGACAAATTGAACTACCTGATGATCAAACTCCCACAGCTATCCCCACTAATGGTTATCTGCTGGTTTTCCGTTCTTTTCGGAGTGCTGTTAGTGCTTTTGGGGTCGGTTCTCGGTTAACAATTACGGCGACAACTACTCCCTCTGAGTTTATAGATTTTCCTCATATTATGGGTGGCGGACCTCTGTTGGTGCAAAATCGCAATATTGTGGTTAATGCAGAGGCGGAAGGGTTTAATTATTGGTTTGGTCAACAGTTGGCTATCCGCAGCGCTGTGGGTGTGACAGCGACGGGAGAAGTGCTTATGATGACTGTTCATAACCGGGTGAATGGGGCGGGACCTAGTTTAACAGAAATGGCAAAATTGATGCAGCAATTAGGGGCGATCGATGCTATAAATTTGGATGGTGGCAGTTCTACCAGTTTGGTGCTGGGTGGGCATTTACTTAATCGCACCCCTGATACAGCCGCCAGGGTTCACAATGGTTTGGGAATATTTATTTAGATTCATCAGGTCAGTCGGGACGGGTTGATTAATGGGGCTGTGGGGATAATTAATTCACAGGATAACCCGCCCCTAAATCAGCTTTGATGATTAATCATTTAATTAATCAGTTAGCCCTAAAACCTGCCTTTGTAATTGACAGAGTTCTGTAATGCCTTTTTCGGCATAGTCTAAGATTTGGTTTAACTGATTTCGGTTCAAACTTTCTGCTTCTGCAGTTCCCTGAAGTTCAATAATTCCCAGGTCATCGCGCATGACCACATTAAAGTCGATATCGGCTGCTACGTCTTCCTGGTAATTGAGATCAAGTAAGGGTTCCCCGTGCATCATTCCCACAGAAATGGCGGCGATCTGATGAATAATAGGCGATCGCTTTAACTGTCCCTGTTTTACCATTTTATTAAAAGCATGAGCCAGGGCGACAAACCCCCCAGTAATCGAGGTGGTGCGGGTTCCTGCGTCCGCCTGTAACACATCAGCATCTACCGTAACAGTTATTTCCCCCATAGCCTGTAAATCTACCGCCGCGCGCAAACTACGACTAATCAGGCGTTGAATTTCCTGGGTTCTACCCGAGAGTTTCATCAATTCCCGGGGTTGACGTTGGGGAGTCGCTCCCGGAAGCATCCGATATTCTGCGGTTAACCAACCTTTTCCGGTATCCTGCAAAAATCGGGGTACTCCCGGTTGAATTGTTACCGTACAAAGCACTTGGGTATTGCCGGATTTTGCTAGGACTGAGGCAGCCGCAAATTGAGTATAATCTAGCTCAAACTGCACAGGGCGCAGTTGGTGGGGCTGTCTACCGTCGGGACGTTGCCAAGACATCATTTATTTGATCAGTTTAATGTGGTTAACTGAGGTTATTTAAGGATATTTTCCGAAATTTGTCCGGGTGGTTGATCTCCGTTTATATCCGATAAACAACCCCTAGGCTGACAGTATTTTAATATGGGAGTGCCACATTAATACAAGATCTCATCAGCCTGAGTATAATTTCGGGTGTATCATCAATGAGCGATCGCCCAACGACTAAGCAGTAGTATCGCCCATCCCAGAGTATCACCTATATCTAACACTAGAATCCCTAGACTATTTGACGACTATCCAAATATTGATGTTACGGTTTTTACTGATAATTGACTACCCCGGTCATCCAGTTTGGGAAGATTGATTAATATCTCGAAAAATGCTACAATCTTAGGAAGTCGCGAATATATGGGAATAATCGATTATGGTACAACAAGTTATACCCGAAACCCAACCGACAGTTATTTATCCTGAAAGTGACGGTCAACCCATGTCTGATAACACGCAACAATTTCGCTGGATTGTGATTATCAAAGAAAACCTGGAAATATTGTTTTCTGGGGATGAAAATATCTTTGTGGCGGGTGATTTACTGTGGTATCCAGTGGAAGGAAATAATAAAATCCGTACTGCGCCAGATGTCATGATAGCTTGTGGTCGTCCCAAGGGGGATAGAGGCTCATATCGACAATGGGAAGAGGATAATATCGCGCCACAGGTAGTATTTGAAATTCTTTCGCCGGGAAATACATCGAAAAAAATGGCGGAAAAACTACTATTTTATCAACGCTATGGCGTAGACGAATATTATCTATATGACCCGCAGTCACAAGAGATAACTGGTTTTTTGCGGTCAGAAAATTGGCTAGAATCGATTGAAAACATGAAAGGTTGGGTTAGTCCTCGGTTACAAATTAGGTTTGAGTTAACAGAAACTGGGCTAGAAATTTATCGACCAGATGGGGAGAAATTTTTAACACCAGTGGAATTAGATAAGTTACGACAGCAGGAACGTGAAAGGGCTGAACAGGCTGAACTTGAGTTACAACAGGAACGCATGAAAGCGCAACAGACGGAAATTGAGTTACAGGAGGAACGTCAACGCTATGAACGATTGATAGAGTTATTGAAGCAGCAGGGAATTGATCCACCACAGATGTTGTAAATTGGGATACTCTAAAGGGGAGGCTGATTGAGGATAGGCTGATGTCATCTACCGATCGCAGTAAGGAAGAACTAAACCCCGACTTAAATTCCCTAGAGTTGGGGTTAGCAGCGATTAAACAGAAACAATACCAACAGGCGATCGCACTTTTAGAACCCATCGCCGACTCTCAACCCCATACGAAAGTCGGATTAAAAGCCCAAATTGGCTTGGTGAAAGCATACGATCGCAGCGGACAAAGCGATCGCGCCATTTCTCTATGTCAAACACTCACACTAGAGACCCCAGAAAAAATCAGAACTTGGGCTAGTAATCAACTCCAGCAACTCCAAAGTCGCCAGCCTAACCCCTCAGTCCCCCCTACCGTAGCGACAGGATTTGTTCCCTTCGACCCCAACTTACAACCGCCCAAAGTTCAATCAACCACCCCTAAAGCCAAACCAAAACCAAAACCCATCCCCCCCTTAAACAAACCGCCAATTGAGATCAAATCAGACCAACCCCAGAAACAACAGCCCCAAGTAATCAGCAATTCTCTCCCAGAGAGTCCCCCAGAGGAAGCGCAAACCTGGACTACCCCGACCGAACCTGAGACAGTTTCACATTCCCATCAATGGAAAGAAGCGGAAAGGGCGACCAAATGGCGAAAAATAGGGAAACTGAAAGTCACCCGATTAAGGATCGAACAATTCCTAACCGTATTTATCCTGCTGTGGATAAGTCCTCGCATTGTGGAATTTCTGTTCAGAAACGCCAATAATATCCTGATATCCCTACCCGTGGTGCGACCCATTCAATGGCTATACCGCAATCCTAACCAATGGCTGTACTGGGTTTTAGGGTTATTATTTATAGTCTCCCCCTGGCTATGGGATGGATTGCTGAAATTATGTTACGGTCAAGAAACCCTCCCCCGGACGAAATTATTAGCATTATCTCCAGAAGCCAATCGCATCCTACAAAACTACTGTAAAGCGCGAAATTGGAAATTTCCGGCGCTGCGAGTGTTACCAACGGCTACCCCGATCGCCATGACATTAGGATGCTGGCCAAGATTTGTGCGAATTGTGGTTAGCCAGGGTTTACTCGATACCCTAACCCCTGACGAAATAGCTACCATTTACGCGCGAGAAATCGCGAGTGTGGGAAATTGGGATTTTCTGGTGATGTCGTTTATTACCCTATTAGTGCAAATTCCCTACTTGATTTATCAATACTCAGCTATCGGCGCGCAATGGTGTTTTCAGCGAGTTAGGTCTGAACCCCCATTAATTCCTGATGTAGCCCTATCTATATTAAAACCAGCGACCTACATTCTGCGGGTGATAGCTTTCCCGGTTTCGGTATTGGCTTATGGAGTTTATCAGATTCTCCGGTTTCCGGCTTTGTGGATTTCGAGGCGGCGGGTTTATTATAGCGATCGCATCTGTTGTAATTTAACCGGAAATCCCAATGGTTTGACCAGGGCGCTGCTAAAAATGGCTATTGGTATCTCACAGACCACACCCCAGTTAGACAATACTACCTTTTTATTAGAAGGGTTCGACTTATTAACCCCGATTGCTCCTACCCAGGGGATGACTCTGGGTAGTATATTGGTTAGTTCCCCGCCAAGTCCACTGATCGGGTTGAACCAAGGCTGGGACATTGAATCCCTATTAACGTGGGATCTGAGAAATCCCCATCGCTACTGGTTACAGATTAGCAATTCTCATCCCCTATTAGGCGATCGCCTACTGATTCTCAACAGTTATGGCAAATTTTGGCAAATAGAAACTCAGTTAAACCTTGAAGTTAAGTCCCTGTCTGATTCGCGAGGCGATCGCGCTAAACTTTTAATGCAAGCCGCCCCTTATTTAGGATTACCCACGGGATTAGCGATCGGGTTGCTAATCTGGCTATTAGGGGCAATTTTCGGCAAGCTAGGGATTTGGCAACTAGAATGGTTATATGGGGATAGGGCGATTCTGTGGGGTTGTGTTCCCATTGGTGTCAGTTTAGGTATATTTTGGAGAAATAATCAATTTTTCCCCGACATCAAACCCGCGGCCATCATTCACAATCCTAATCTCCGCGATCTATATTGTAATCCCGACAGTATCCCCATTGACAGTAAACCCATTTGCATAGAAGGTCAGCTAATCGGACGGTCGGGAATTAGTAACATCATGGGTCAAGAACTGATGTTAAAAACCGCCAGCGGTATAGTTCCCCTCCACTATATCCCCCAGTGGACACCCCTGGCTAACTTCTGGCCAAAATTCATCCATCCCTCTGATTTGATTGGTAATTCGGTTAAAATAACTGGATGGTGGCGACGGGGGGCTACTCCCTGGATTGATATAGAAAAACTGGAAAATGTGGCAGATCGTAGCCGTATCTATGGCGGACATCCCTTGTGGTCAGTCATTCTAGCCGGATCACTGGCCTTTTGGGGAGCAAGTATCATTTCTAGCGGTAGAATTTAACTACACATCACATTAGAATTTCTAATATCTCAAGTTTGCATTTTGTCCCAAACAATGTTACATTTGTTAACATCGTGAATATAGGCGATATCTGTGATATCTTGAAAGATGGTCTGTTGCTGCTGTGGTCTTAGCAATGGCAAAAGTCTATGTAGATCATCAGTGGTGGCAGTGATCTGACTGCAAAGATTGCCAAACAAGTTAGTCGTTCCATAAAATTTGTGATTTTGTTTCGCCAAAACATACTAAACTTAAAGAAGCATTTAACAGGTTTGAAGTTGAATTACTTTGACATTAGTTACTGCGATCGCAGCTATAGAAACCTTAAACTTAAAACATATTGACAAAAGTGATAGGAACAGCTATAGCAGATATTTTTGAAGCATGACTCAAATTTCACTCGACCGTTCAAATCAATCTCAATCTTTTGGATATTTGAGGCTGCTCATCTCAGCCAGCCAGGAAACTCATTTATATATTGAAGCCAATGATCATACTCAGTGAGTTCAGGCTGGAAGTAACACCAAGTGGTCTTTTTTGTCAAGTCAAGGCTGAGTTTAATTATGATTTATTAACGTGATCTGAACTCAACAGGATTTTTCAACTCAAATATCAAATTTTTCCTACTGGAGGTATCACTAATGTCCGTTAGATTGTATGTTGGAAATTTACCCAAAGAACTCGATCGCAAAGAATTGCAAGCAGTATTTGCAGAGGAAGGCGACACGATTTCAGCGAAAGTGATAACCGACCGCAAGACTGGAAAATGTCGCGGTTTCGGGTTTGTCACCGTCCAAAGCGATGATTTAGCCGATCAAATCGTTGAGAAGTACAACGGCTTTATGTTCGGGGAAAATGCGCTAAAAATTGAAAGGGCGCAACCTCGTAAGAAAAACAAGCCAGAGTCTGAAGAGGGTCGTAGTTCTGATGGTGGAGAGGCTACAGCTACGGCTACGCCTGGTGTTGTTGCTGCTAACCAGTCTCCCACTTCTAGCGCAAGTTCTGCACCTACAAAAAGTGGTGGTGGTAAGAAGAAAAAATCTAATCGGAATCAACAAGGTTCTTCTAACGCCAACTCTAGCAGCAGTTCCGAGTCCGGGTCCATTCAGCCTGACCCCCGCTGGGCGAATGAATTGGAAAAGCTAAAACAGATGCTATCTGCTCAAGCCAGCAATTCCTAAGTCTCCGGTTGAGGCTTAGGTTTTTGCATATTTTGTCAAACATCCCAGACTGTCAGCACCCCCGGCTGAAGCACGGGGGCTTCGTGCCCCCCTTTCAGGTAGCTGACCAGCTATAGCCTTAACTGGCTCCGTTCAGAGCAAGAGTTAAAGTTCCTACCCTGGAATGCGTGCTAGTTCCAGGCTCATGAACCGAATCGTTAAACATCTCTAAGGGGTTAAGGACGTGCGATTTGGATAGTACCGACTCTGAACATTGGCGAAGCAAACATTACCCCGCAAGGGAGTCGGAGCCAACCATAGCTCCATGGAGGGGCAACCATACCCCTCCACCCCGCAAGGGGGTGCTGGCGGCTAAAGCCGCTTGAGTCGGTTTTCCTCTCCGTGATCAATCACGGAGCTTCCAACCCTCCCAGGAGTTTTACGTGAATTTCTCAATTATGATCAGTTCTGGGGTGTTGGCTGGTATGGCTGATCTGGTTGGTATCTCGATCGCCTATTGGGTGACAAATCAATTAGGATTGCTATATTCAGCAATTTGATAGGATGATCATGATGTACGAGCCGCCATATTTTCTGTTAGCTGCTGGCTTATGGGTTGGTATTATCTGCTGTGTTCCCTTTGTGGCGACCCTCAAGCAACTGGTCAACGACTGGAAAGTTAATAAATCTAGTCGTGCGATCGCCCAATTACGGGGATTTAGGATGCTCGCTCCCTATTTAGCTTGCGCGGTAGGGATCTGTGTTTTCCTCGCTTCCTGTTTGCAGATATTTGCCATTTCTAGCCGTGTAGCTTACGCCTTATCCGTTCCCGTCACCGTAATGATGGCGGGTTCGGTATGGTTTCAGTTCACCCGTGTATTAGATCAATTAGAGCAACGAGGATCTCAGGGAATTGATTTAGATGATCTGAGTTTAGGGAAAATCATTCCCCAGTCTAATCCTGGTAGGGAATAGTTACCCTAAATCGGAAGTCGGTTAATATCCTGGTTTGACCCCAAAACCACCATAATAGTCCCCTTCTTTAAACGTTTGTTAGGTAGGGGATTTATTTCTAGTGTTTGATTTTCCGTGCGTATAGCCAATAGGTTCAAACCGTATTTGCTACGGAGTTCTAATTGAGCGATAGTTTTAGTATCAAAATCATCAGGAACCACCATTTCGACGATACTATGATCAGGGTCTAGTTCAAACTGATCCACGAGTCTAGGCTTAGTGAGTAGTCGCGCCAACTCCTGTCCCATTTGTCTTTCGGGGAACACAACTAGATCCGCACCCACTTTTTTTAACAATTTGACATGGGTTTCCGAGGAAGCCTTAGCCACGACATTCGCCACCCCGGCTTCTTTGAGGTTAAGGGTGGTGGTAATACTTTCGGCGAGGAAACTCCCCACGGCGACAATTACGGTGTCTAGTTCAAATATTCCCGCCTCTCGTAAGGCTGACATTTCGGTTGAGTCTAATTGCAAAGCATGGGTAGCAATGCGATCGGTTAAAGCCGCATTTACCCTTTTTTCATCATTATCAACGGCGAGAACTTCATAGCCTGAAGCATTGAGAGTCGAACAAACAGCCTGTCCAAAGCGACCCAAGCCAATGACTGCAAATTGTTGTTTTTCGGCGCGTAAATTCCGAAAAAAGTTAAGAGATGAAAGATTCATGATGTCCTCACAATCCTATGGAAAGAATAATCTTTTGATTTTACCATTTCTATAGTTTACCTGGTAGATAATCAATAGTTAACCCACCAATAGGTTTTCTTCTGGATAATCAATTGATGAAGGTTGAGGATCACCCAAAACCGCAGACATTAGCAATAATACTCCCACCCGACCAATATACATGGTGGCAATAATAATTAATCTACTGAGCATCGAAAAATCTCCGGTTATGCCAGTAGAAAGACCTACGGTAGCAAAGGCGGAAACAATTTCAAAAAAGATGCTACCAAATCCTAATTCTGGCTGCATCATGACAATTAATAATGTTGCCGAACTAACGACAGCAATGGAACCGACCAAAACTCCGACAGCTTTTAAAATCAAAGGTGAGGGAATTTTGCGCTGATAACATAATACTTCATCTCGACTTTGTAGGGCTGCCTTGGTGCAATTTAACAAGATTCTTGATGTAGTAGTTTTAATGCCGCCTCCTGTACTTCCTGGACTAGCACCAATAAACATTAGGATAATAGTAATCAAAATTCCTGAATATGTCATATCTCCTGTTGATATGGTGTTAAATCCAGCGGTTCTACTGGTGACCGATTGAAACCATGCGGCTTGCATTTTGCCGAATATGGTCAAATCTTGCAAGGTTTGAGGATTATTAAATTCAGTGACAAAAAATAGGATGGTTCCGGCAAATAGGAGAAAAATAGTTGTACTGGTTACCACTTTAAAGTGCAGGGAAAAATCTCGGCGGTTTGGCTCTTGATTTAAGATGGTTTTAATCCACAAAAAAAGTTCCATGATAACTTGATATCCTAAGCCACCAAAAATAATTAAAATACTCATAGCTAGATTAACTATGGGGGAGGATACATACTCAACCAAGCTATTGTCAAACAAGCTAAATCCGGCATTATTAAAGCCATTTACACTATGAAATATAGCCAGCCACAGACTATTTTTTAAGCCATAATCCGGAAGAAAAACCATCATTAATAAGATAACTCCGGTAATTTGAAATAAAGCCATAGTCGCCAGAATAGATCTGAGCAGTGGCATGACTCCAGCGATTCCGGCGGTATCCAAAGATTTTTGGAGTGCTAATTTATCTCGGAGCCCAAATTTTCTACCAATTAATAGCAGCAGTATGGTGTTGGCAGTCATATAACCCAAAGCGCCAATTTCAACTAAGCTAACTAAATAAAATTGTCCCCAAAAGGAATAAAATTCGCTCACATCAACAACTGATAAGCCTGTGACACAGACAGCAGAAGTGGCGAGAAATAGTGCGGTAATAGGATTGCCAAAACTACTGTGATAAATGGTATCATCCATCCATAATAAGAATGTGCCGATCGCAATTACTGCTAAGAAGCCGAGACAAATAGTTCTTGGTACAGTCATAAGAGGTGTCAAACTTTATATAGAAAACTTTATCCTAGATCATAAAATTTAACACTTGTGTATATAATCAAGACTGTTAACTGGGCAATTTATAAATTTTTGTTGCAAATATTGGCCAATTTTTTGTCGAATTGTGTCAAAAAGTGGCTTCCACTAACCACTTTGGCTGATTTTCTGGTAATAATACTCAATGGTGAAGTCATCAGGGTTGTCTCCTAGCGGGACGGCATCCCATGTAGGACGTTGCCAAATGTTGACGGGATCGATCGCCGATCCACAATAGTCTACCTATCCAGACAGCTTTAGAGCAGAACACCGAGGAACGAACACCAAATATGTTTACCTACGTCAAGCCTACCGTTAGACACATTAAACCTGATTCCCTCAACGGACGATCGCTTCTAAAAGTCGTCTATATCGTGCTAGAGGCTCAGTATCAGAGCGCTTTGTCAGCAGCAGTGCGGGCCATAAATGAAAAAAACCCGAACTTGGCGATCGAGATCAGTGGTTATCTGATCGAGGAACTGCGGGACCCGGAAAATTACGAAAACCTGAAAAAAGACCTAGCCGAGGCTAATGTTTTCATCGCCTCATTAATCTTTATCGAAGATTTAGCTGATAAAGTAGTGGAAGCCGTAGCCCCATACCGCGATCGCTTAGATGTGGCGGTGGTGTTTCCTTCCATGCCACAGGTAATGCGCCTGAACAAAATGGGCAGCTTCTCCATGGCACAACTGGGACAGAGCAAAAGTGCGATCGCCCAGTTCATGAAAAAACGGAAGGAAAAATCTGGCTCCTCCTTCCAGGACGGAATGCTGAAACTTCTGCAAACCCTCCCCAAAGTCCTGAAATATATGCCTATTGATAAGGCTCAGGACGCGCGGAACTTTATGCTGAGTTTCCAATATTGGCTGGGTGGTTCTCCCGAAAACCTGGAAAACTTCCTGCTCATGTTGGCAGAGAAATATGTTTTTAAGGGCCAAGAAAAACTGCACTTTGCGGAACCGGTCACCTATCCCGATATGGGAATTTGGCATCCCCTGGCTCCCAAAATGTTCGAGGATGTCAATGATTATCTGAGTTGGTATAACGGGCGCGAAGATATCCCAGAGGACACCAAGGACCCCCTAGCGCCCTGTGTGGGCTTAGTGCTGCAACGCACCCACCTAGTCACCGGAGACGATGCCCATTATGTGGCTATGGTGCAGGAACTGGAAGCTATGGGGGCGCGAGTGGTGGCAGTATTTGCGGGAGGTCTGGATTTTTCCAAGCCTGTAGATACCTACTTCTGGGATACGCCACCCAAAGGCATTCCGGCTCAACCTCTGGTTGATATCGTGGTTTCCCTGACGGGGTTCGCATTGGTGGGAGGTCCGGCTCGCCAAGACCACCCGAAAGCGATCGACTCCCTAAAACGGCTCAACCGTCCCTATATGGTAGCCCTACCCCTGGTATTCCAAACTACGGAAGAATGGGAACAAAGCGAATTGGGATTGCATCCTATTCAAGTGGCGCTACAAATTGCTATCCCGGAATTGGATGGGGCTATTGAGCCGATTATTGTGTCAGGACGCGACGGAGCGACGGGAAAGGCGATCGCCCTCCAAGACCGCATCGAAGCTATCTGTCAGCGGGCGCTCAAATGGGCTAACCTGCGGAAAAAACCAAAACTTGATAAAAAAGTCGCGATTACCATTTTCAGTTTCCCGCCGGATAAAGGGAACGTCGGAACCGCCGCCTATTTGGACGTATTCGGTTCCATCTATGAGGTGATGAGAGCCTTAAAAAATAACGGTTATGATATCCCAGAAATCCCAGAGTCTCCGGGCGCTTTAATGCAGCAGGTTATCCATGATGCTACTGCTCAATATCAAAGCCCAGAACTGAATATCGCCTATAAAATGTCGGTAGAACAGTATGAACGACTCACCCCCTACTCGGAACGTCTCCACGAAAACTGGGGACCACCTCCGGGACACCTGAACACGGACGGGGAGAATCTGTTAGTTTACGGAAAATCCTTCGGAAACCTGTTTATCGGGGTACAACCGACCTTCGGCTATGAAGGCGACCCCATGCGTTTGCTGTTCTCCCGGTCGGCGAGTCCTCACCACGGCTTCGCGGCTTACTATACCTACCTAGAACAGGTTTGGGGCGCAGATGCTGTGCTGCACTTTGGGACCCATGGTTCCCTAGAATTTATGCCGGGAAAACAGATGGGAATGTCTGGGGAATGTTACCCGGATAACCTGATTGGGACTATTCCTAATCTGTACTATTACGCGGCTAATAACCCCAGTGAGGCGACTATTGCTAAACGCCGTAGCTATGCGGAAACTATCTCTTATCTGACTCCGGCGGCGGAAAATGCGGGACTCTATAAGGGTCTCCAAGAACTTAACGAATTGATTGGGTCTTACCAAACTCTGAAAGATAGTGGTCGCGGGGTGCAAATTGTTAGCACCATTATCGAAAAATCCCGTATGGTGAACTTGGATCAGGATATCGCCCTGCCGGAACAAGACCCAGCAGAACTTACCCAGGAAGAACGCGATAATGTGGTGGGACGGGTTTATCAGAAACTCATGGAAATTGAGTCTCGCCTGCTTCCCTGTGGGTTGCACGTTATTGGTAAGCCTCCGAGTGCGGAAGAGGCGATCGCTACTTTGGTTAATATTGCCAGCTTAGACCGGGAAGAAGAAGGGATACTCAGTCTGCCTCGGATTATCGCTAATAGCATTAATCGGGATATTGAGGAACTCTACCGCAACAGTAACCAAGGCATTCTCGCGGACGTTGACCAATTGCAGCACATCACAAATGCTACCCGTGCGGCGATCGCTGCTTTAGTTCAAGAACAAACCGACGCAGAAGGCCGAGTCTCCAAAATCTCCCAACTCAACTTCTTTAACATGGGGAAAAAAGAACCCTGGTTGCAAGCATTACACGACTTGGCCTATACCCAGATTGACCCGGAACCCATGAAACCCCTGTTTGAGTATTTGGAATTTTGCTTAAAACAGGTTTGCGCCGATAACGAATTGGGAGCCTTGCTCCGTGCTTTGGAAGGAGAATATATCCTTCCCGGACCTGGCGGCGACCCCATTCGCAACCCGGACGTTCTCCCCACTGGGAAGAATATGCACGCCCTGGACCCTCAGTCTATCCCGACTGTAGCGGCAGTTAAATCGGCTCAAATCGTCGTAGACCGACTCCTAGAACGGCAAAAAATGGAAAATGGCGGTCAATACCCAGAAACTATCGCCGTTGTCCTGTGGGGAACTGATAATATCAAAACCTACGGCGAATCCTTGGCCCAGGTTATGTGGATGGTTGGAGCCAAACCGGTTCCCGATGCTTTGGGTCGGGTCAACAAGTTGGAGTTAATCCCCCTGGAAGAATTGGGCCGCCCTCGCATTGATGTGGTGATTAACTGTTCGGGAGTGTTCCGCGACCTGTTCATCAACCAAATGAATCTGCTCGACAAAGCGGTTAAAATGGCAGCGGAAGCCGATGAACCCCTGGAAATGAACTTTGTTCGCAAACACGCCCTACAACAAGCGGCAGAGCTAGGTATCAACATCCGACAGGCTGCTACCCGTGTTTTCTCCAATGCTTCTGGTTCTTATGCAGCTAACGTTAACTTAGCTGTGGAAAATAGCACCTGGGAAAGTGAGGCAGAATTGCAGGAAATGTATCTAAACCGCAAGTCTTTTGCTTTTAATTCCGATAATCCGGGGATGATGGATGATAACCGTCAGATTTTTGAGGCTTCCCTGAAAACTGCTGATGCTACATTCCAAAACTTGGATTCTTCGGAAATTAGCTTAACTGACGTTTCCCACTATTTCGACTCTGACCCGACCAAAACTATCGCCAGCTTGCGGAAAGACGGGAAAAAACCGGCTTCCTATATCGCGGATACCACGACGGCTAACGCTCAAGTTCGGACTCTCTCGGAAACTGTGCGCCTAGACGCACGGACGAAGATGCTCAACCCTAAATGGTACGAGGGGATGCTTTCTCATGGTTATGAGGGGGTGCGAGAGTTGTCTAAGCGTCTGGTTAATACCATGGGATGGAGTGCTACTGCTGGGGCTGTGGATAATTGGGTTTATGAGGAAACTAACGAAACCTTTATCAAGGACGAGGCTATGCAGCAACGTCTGATGAATCTTAACCCCCATTCTTTCCGTAAAATGGTCACAACTCTGCTGGAGGTGAATGGTCGCGGGTATTGGGAAACTAGCGAAGAAAATCTCGATCGCCTGCGGGAGTTATACCAGGAGGTTGAAGACCGCATTGAGGGGATTGAGTAATTCCCCGGTTTATGGTGTATCCCTGGCGGTGGAAATGCCGATATCTGGGGAACACCTACGGGTTAAAGGCGATCGCCCATTTACTAGGCAGCAGTAGTATTGGGTCTTTGGGGCTCAGGATACGCTGACAAACCATTCGAGCGCGTGCTATATAGGGTGAAACTTAGCGCGAATTTTAAGATATACACTTGTCAATCCGTGATTAGTCTGTGTTAAAACAGCCATCATAACGACAAGAACACCCACTGAAAATGATTCTGGAGGTATTTCGATGAATAAAGAGCAGTTGGTTCAGGAAACATCTATCAAGGCGGGTGTTACCAAAAAACAAGCGGATGCCATTATTTCGGCTATCTGTGAGTGCATTATGGATGCTGTGGCTGAGGGGGAAAAGGTCACTCTAGTGGGCTTTGGTTCCTTTGAGGCTCGCCACCGTAAGGCTCGTGAGGGCCGTAACCCCAGCACCGGACAACCTATGACTATTCCTGCTACCACTGTTCCAGCCTTTTCCGCTGGGAAAGCGTTTAAGGAACGGGTGGCTAACGAAGGTAACGAAAACGTCGCCTAGACTTGCTTGCTGACAGGGGTGATCGGTAATTTTCAGCCTCACCCCTGTTTTTTTGTGGCATTTTCTTAACCACTACCGCCACCCCCCTATCAGTACAACACCATCACCTAACCGGGAGAGGCGATCGCATTTTTTACCACTAGCATATATGGCGATTCTCTATGGGTTGCCATGATTTAGCAGTTTTGGGAACTGGGCAAAATTATGGGATTTACCGTTAATCAAGTGATTCCTTGGGGACGCAGTTTTGATGAGTATTTGCAAATGTTTGCTCTCAGTGAGGATGATTTGCACTGCTCTTATTTGGACTGTGCTGGGGGTCCGGCGAGTTTTAATGCAGTGATGACCCGCCGAGGTTATTCTGTGGTTTCCTGTGACCCTCTTTATCGGTTTTCCACTGCCCAAATTAGCGATCGCATTCAATTCGTTTTGCCTATAGTAATCCAACAGGTAGAAGCTAACCGGGAAGACTACATCTGGCATCAAATAAAATCCCCAGAACACCTCGCACAGGTCCGTAAAGAGGCGATGAATGAGTTTTTGGCTGATTTTGACCAAGGACGACAAACCGGGCGTTATATCGACGCAGAACTGCCGCATTTGCCTTTTGCTGACCGTCAGTTTGACCGAGCTTTATCGGCTCATTTTCTATTTTCCTATAGCGATCGTCTTTCCGAAAAGTTCCACCGAGATGCTATCCTGGAATTATGCCGGGTAGCCAGTATTGTTCTTCTATTTCCCCTAGTTAGTATTGGGGGAGAGACTCCCGAATTTTTCCCAAAATTAATTGAGCAATTAACAGCTTTAAAATATTCCGTAGAAATTCAATCAGTCCCCTACCATTTCCAAAAAGGGGGTAATCTGATGATGAAAATAATTTCACCGTAAACAATCACCTTTTAAACGCCGCAAATACACTTCCACAACCGAATCATTAGAGTTTTGATGATAACAGTCCTTAAAAGCCTCAAAAGCCTCCTGGAAATGTTGCTGATGATAGAGTGTAACCCCTTCCGAAAATACTGATAAATTAGATAGTTTTGCTGATAATTCCGGGACTAAATCATGATTAAAAACCTCGTAAACTTTGACAATTTCTGACCTACCTTTAACCTGAACTTGATCAACCAAACGAATCGCATAGTTCTGGGGATGTTTGAGCTGCAAAAATGTAGACTCTGATATTAATAAAGGAACCCGATAAACTTTAGTTAGTTGCTCAATTCGGGAAGCCAAATTAACAGCATCACTAATCACAGTACCTTCTATATGTTCATGGTATCCTACTGTTCCTAATATCAATCTTCCCGTATTAATTCCTATGCCAATTTTTAGGGGAATATAACCATACTCATTTCGCTGTTTATTATATTCATTTAAACTTTCTAACATAGAAATAGCAGCTTGTACAGCATCATCTGGACTCCGACTAAAAAGCGCCATAATAGCATCACCAATATATTTATCAATAAATCCATAATGTTCATTAATTAATGGTGCCATACGCGATAAATACGCATTAATTAAATTAAAGTTATCTTGGGGAGAAATACGTTCACTTATGGATGTAAAATCACGAATATCTGAAAACATTATAGACATTTCTTGTTCGGTATAGTCCCCCAAATCAACATCGATTATACTATCTTTATTTAAAATTTTAATGAACTTTTGTGGCACAAACCTAAAAGCAGCTTGGTTTAAAGCAATCAACTCTTGTTGAGCGATTTGTTTATGAGAAATTTCTCGATATATTACTAAATAAAGAGCTGATAGTAATCCCAAATCAAAAACTATCCCTAAACCAAACACCAAGAAAGTATTTTGAATTAATTCATCCGTCGCGTCTGACCGAATCGCCAACAATCTTTCTTCCTCATATTTCATGGTGTCTAAAACCTGTCTAATCTCATTCATTAAATTTTTGCCTTGATTGGTTTTAACTAATTCAATTGCTCCTTGAACATCTCCAGATTTAGCCATTTTAATTGTGAGTTCTAGTTCCTCTAATTTTTCGCTAATTAATGTGGATAAAATATCAAGATTTTGTTGCTGAATCTGATTATCTTTGGTCAAAGATATGAGAAAGGATAAATCTTGATCAATCTCTTGAACTGCTTGATTATAAGGCTCTAAATATTCTGGTTCTAGTGTCAGCAAAAAACCCCTTTGACCGGTTTCTGCATCTGATAAATCTGTGGCAATTTCCTCCAAAAATCTTAATACTTCCTTAGTATGTATTTCCCATTCCTTCAGGTTAGCCAATTTCTTAGAAGTTTGATAGCCACTGTAAGTAACCATCAGTAGTAAAATAGAAGAAATTACAAAGCCCAACAAGACCTTTTTTTGCAGAGATAATTTCATAAAAAATGCCCACTTCATACCCCAAATATCAACACCCTGCTCCTTCTTTAGTGATTAGCCTAGGAGTAGTCTATTAATATTGAAGACGACCATAGACTATAGACGATTACCGCTTATTATAACACGACTATAACTGATAGCCGCCAGCCCATAATGGATAATGGATAATTCTTCCCTCTCTCACTATTACTCCCTCTCAAATATTACTCCCTCCCTCTCTGGAGATGGCTGGGGAGAGAGGGATAGGGCGATAATGTAGGGGGGTTCGAGATCATCAGTCAAAAAACCGGGTTTTTTAGCCAAATCTTGGTGAGAAATCAGAAAGCCCGATAAAAACCGGGTTTTTCCCACTGGGGAGAGTCTGGTGGTGCGTAGCACCGATAATTATCGGGTTATTATCGGAATTTTGGGGTTGTACTCCCCCTAGGAAAATACTCAAAAAACCCGGTTTTTTAGCCAAATCTTGGTGAGAAACCAGAAAGCTCAATAAAAACCGGGTTTTTCCCACTGGGGAGAGTCTGGTGGTGCGTAGGGCCGATAATTATCGGGTTATTATCGGAATTTTGGGGTTGTACTCCCCCTAGGGAAATGGGGAAGCTAGGAGATAGCTAAAAGCTATCATCATGGTCATCAATAGCTTCACTACCGCCACCAACAGCAACCAAATCAATTTGTTGACGGTAGTAGTCTACACTCTTAACCTGAACTTCCACATTATCGCCAAGACGGTACTGATTGCGGTTTTTGCGACCGACTAAGGTTTGTTGACGAGAACGGTATTCGTACCAGTCATCTTTAAGAGAAGAGACATGAACTAACCCTTCTACCCTGAGAGTTGAACCACCAGGAGACTCTAGTTCAATCTCGACAAAAAAGCCATAGGACTGAACGCCAGTAATTAAACCGACAAAAGTTTGACCGGTGCGTTCTTTCATAAACCCAGTTTTTTTGAGTCCCTCTAGGTCTTCCTCAGCATCAGCGGCGACGCTTTCCCTTTCGCTGAGATGAACGACGAGTTGAGCAAACTGGGTTTCGAGATCATGTTGTAACTCTGGAGGTAAGACATTCCAGGAAATTTTGCCCTCTGATGAGGAATGATGGAGGTTAACTGGTTCTTTGGAACGAGTGGAACGGCGATCGCGTCCCTCTTCAAATACCGCTTTGAGAACCCGACAAATTTGCAGGTCACAATAGCGAGAAATGGGTGAGGTACAGTGAGTATAGGCGGGTAATGCCAAGCCAAAATGCAGTTTAGGAACGGTACTATAAACAGTAGGTTTGAGACTATCTTCAAGTAGATAAGTTAATACCCGTTCGGCACGAGTATTTTTCAGAGCTTGGGTAAATACTTGAAAATCTTGGGGTTGAATTTCGGATTCATCATCAAGCTCTAGTTCAAGGCCATGATGAATAGACAACTTGATCAATTCAGCGACATCAGCGGGGTCTGGGGCGGCTTGAACGCGATAGATAGCAGGAACCCCAAGGGATTGCAGGTGGCAAGCAACTACCTGATTAGCTAAAATCATCAACTCAGATACCATAGCCTGAGAGACTAATTTAGTGCCAGAAATCATGGGTCCGAGTTCCCCTTCGTCATTAAAATGACAATGGGTATCAGGAAGATTGAGTTCAAAACCACCCCGCAACTCCCGCATTTGTCGAATGGCGCGACTGACTTCTAGGAGGTCTTCTATAATCCGATTATCTTCGGAAGATTCGCCATCAAGAATACTTTGGGCTTCCTGATAAGTTATTTGTCGGTCAACGCGGACGATACTGGGCTGAATTTCATATTCTAGGATTTTTCCGGTAGGACCTAGTTCAATCATGATGGACAAAGCCAGGCGATCTTCTCCTGGTATCAGAGAAATGCGATCGCAACTGAGGGGAGCGGGAACAATAGGAATATATTTATCGGCTAAGTAAATGCCGATACCCCGCCGCCTGGCTTCGCGATCTAAGGAGGTGTCTGGTTGAATATAATGGGAGCTATCTGCGATATGAACCGCTAATTTCCAGTTCCCCGATTCGGTTTCTTTCAAGCTGAGGGCGTGATCAATTGTATATTGACAGGGTTCGTCTTCTGGCTTGAAGACTGAAAATTCAGGATTTCCCAAATCGGGGCTAAAGGAAAGAGTCGGCTCGTCGCGCAGATCAAGTCGATTTTCCAAGTCGCTATTTTTGAGAGTAGCACTAGCTGCTAGGAGGATTTCGGTTTCCTGTAGTACACTTTTGGGAAAGGACCGGGGTAAATCATGTTTACAACAAACAATATCCAGGTCTTCTGCTTCCTCAGCATCAGAACCCAGAACTTGTACCACCCTACCCACAGGGCGATGAATACCCAGAGGATAGCGCACTACTTCGACATGAACCAGGTGATCGACAGCATCAACGAGTTCCTCTGGGGGGTTGACCAGATTCATTTCAAATAGCAATCGGTCATCTAGGGGGACGGCGCGATATCCTTTTTTGGTTTCTTTGACGCGAGCGAGTACGGAGGGGTTAGCTCGCTCTAGGATTAGATAAACTTCTCCTTCGGGGGAACGACGACGGGAGCCTTCTTTAATAATTCTCACCAGGACGCGATCGCCATTCCAGGCGGTACTCAGGTGACTTTCCCGGATGTAGACATCCTCGGCACTTTCCGCGTCTTGAATCGCAAAGCAGAAGCCTTTGCTGGAACATCGCAATTTGGCTTCTACAATACTCTCCTGTTCTATGCGACGATAGCGGCCCTTATCTTTTTCCAAAAGGCCAATCCGCTCTAAAGCATCAATGGCGATCTGAAATTTTCGCAGACTCTCTTCATCAGAGGTCAGTTTTTTTTCGAGAGCCTTGGGGGCTACAGATTTATCCTCTGTAAAGTTGGCTAACAGTGTAGCGATTGAAAATTCCATGTAGCGATTTTCCTTCGTGATGTCGATGGGGATAGGTAGTTCTAACGCCACTTCTGCCTTTGTTAGTTTCAGCCACTTTTCCAGGACTCACTTTTTCCCACCATGCCAACCAATCACCCCTGAGAGACAGTGATACAATTTTAGTTGAGAGCGATCGGCAACCTTACAGAAAATGCTAAGGGTGGGATGTACAACGATGCCCCACAGGTGGAAAAGTGTTTTCTGGGGCAGAGGAGCTGCGTCGGAGACCACATTCTAACCAATTATATCCTATAAGTTTACTGAAGATTATGTTCACTCAATTTAGAAGCCGCTATCCCACAGGGGGACTTATCTCTGAGTTAATTGCTATTGAGAACAATCAATATATTGTTCGGGTATCGGTACAGGTGGCCGGGGTAACTCTGGCATCGGGACTAGGTATGGCTGAAACTGTGGAGTTGGCTGAGGATAGGGCCAGAGAGCGATCGCTACAGTGTTTGGGGTTACACAAAATCGGGGATAATTTACCCAAGGCTGATTTACCTCATAGGTCAGACAGTTTACCGAGTCCCGTTGTTTCTAATCTATCAAATCAGTCGGCTGTGGACTCACCCACCACTGGCCGCGAAACTCTGGGGCTTGACTCCATGGCTATGCCTTCTGATGAGTGGCTATCTGCTACCTACATTCAGCCTAAAACCGGGTCTCCATCTTTACCTGATGCCACAACTACCCAGAACCCAGCCCAAACCAAAGCCCGAGGCGCTTCTCTGCCCCATTTGCCCTCCGATGAACTAGAAACCCCCGAAAATACGATTATTCATCCGCCAGAACCGCGATCGGTGACACTTTCCCAAGAGACTGGTCATAATACTGTTTACCATGGTGATGATATGTCTGACGATATTGCCAAAACAGATATTGAGTTGCGAAGATTAGGTTGGACAGCGGAACAGGGTTCTGCATATCTACTCAAGACCTACGGAAAGCGATCGCGCCACCATTTAACTCCTGAAGAACTGCTGGACTTTTTACACTATTTAGAATCTATTTAGCATTTTTGATAGTTCCCAACAACCCCCAACCCCAAAGGGGGGTTTATTAGTCTTCTTGTTAGCATAGGTAATTGACAGCGCCACCCCAAAGGGCGGGTTGATGACTCTTCTGCTGACCAGAGGTAATTGACAGCAGAACCCCAGAGGGCGGGTTGATGACTCTTTTGCTGACCAGAGGTAATTGACAGCATAACCCGCCCCTACAATTATCAATTATCAATTATCAATTATCAATTATTCATTATTAATTGCCTAACCCGCCCCTACATTAGATCCCAGAGGGAGAGGGGCTTGGGACTGTGCGATCGCCTATGTTAACTCTCAACCGGATTAGATGCAGAAGGACGGCGACTAATGACTTGATCGATGAGGCCGTAATTAACCGCATCTTCGGCGGACATAAAGAAATCCCTTTCTGTGTCTTCTTCGATACGGGACAGGGGTTGTTCTGTGTGTTTAGCGAGATTTTCGTTAAGTTGCCGTTTCAGATACAGAATTTCTCTGGCCTGAATTTCAATATCGGTAGCTTGTCCTTGTGCGCCTCCGAGGGGTTGGTGAATCATAATCCGGGAGTGGGGGAGGCTGTAACGCTTTCCTTTAGCCCCGGCGCTGAGGAGAAATGCCCCCATACTGGCTGCTAGTCCCAGACAGACGGTGCAGACATCAGGACGAATATGGTTCATGGTGTCAAAGATGCCCAATCCCGCATTAACCCCGCCTCCTGGGGAGTTGATGTATAGATAAATGTCTTTTTCGGGGTCTTCTGCGTCTAAAAATAGCAGTTGGGCCACAATTAAGTTAGCAACATCTGAGTTAACTTGGGTTCCTAGAAACACGATGCGATCGCGCAGGAGTCGGGAGTAAATATCAAAGGCGCGTTCACCACGGCCTGATTGTTCGATGACGGTTGGAATCATAACGTGCTGCTAAGACTGTTAATAGATACTGTCGATCTATTGTAGCGATTTTCTGTACCTAGACTTTCAGAAACCACCGACGATTATACATAATATAGGCGATCGCCCACCAAAATATGACTGTGGCTACAGCATACATCAGCGATCCATTGAGTGGCCCCGCCCAGGATACAAATATATTTTCATAGATCCAGGTTTTCAGATTGGGGCTAACCGGTCCGCTACCTACCGGGATGCGTATTAAGATCCTGGCGAGTAAGCCGGAAGCCACAAATAGAAATATGGCGTTAACTCCCATAATTTCCAAAGGCTTCCCCCACCGTCGCCAGTTTTTTACTTCTATGACCCCATAACAGAAGGCTAATAATAGCAGTCCCCAGCCAGCGGTCACTAATACAAATGAACTGGTCCACAGTGCCTTATTAATGGGAAACCATACCCCCCACAAATAGCCGACCACGAGGCTACTGAGGGCAAACATTACTAGGTTAATGACGGTGAAACTGTTTCGGGGTTGGGATTTTAGCCATTCTCCGGTAAGATAGCCGAGGATTACGGTAACTGTAGCGGGTGCGGTGCTAAATAATCCTTCTGGGTCGTAGGGACCGCCTCGCCACAAGTGATGGGAACCTAAAATTGTCTGGTCTATTAATGCGCCTAAGTTGCCTTCTGGTGACAGGTTTCCTGGGCCATAACCGGGGACGGGAATTATGGTCATGGCTACCCAGTAACCTATGAGGGTGAGAATGGAAATTAGCCACAATTGCCGTCGCGACAGGTTTAAAATGGCGATCGCAGTTAGTCCATAGGCGATCGCTATTCGTTGTAATACTCCCATGATTCGGATATTGGCTAGGTCATAGTGGGGAAAACCATTTAGGAATAAGCCTAACAGAAATAGTAGTAGACATCGCCGCCCTATTCGACTATAAACTGATGGGGGTACTCCCTCGCCGCCTAAACGATGTTCTCGGGCAAATTTGGACAGAGAAAAGGCGATCGCTACTCCCATAATTAATAGGAAACTGGGGAAAACTACATCGGTGGGGGTGCAGCCATCCCATTCGGCGTGTTGCAATACCGGATACATATAACCCCAGCTTCCGGGGTTATTCACCAGTATCATGGCGGCGATCGCTATACCTCTAAATACATCAAGGGATATTAAGCGCATTTTAGTATTTTTCCAGGTCATCAATTTCCACAATACCTCTGAGTTTACAGTAATTTTAGTAATGCTTGGATGGGATGATTGGGGGTAAAATGACTAAATCTGTGAATTTGCGATCGACAAGAATAACCTGTTACTAAGATTTGATTGGGATTATCTATGGTTGAGATAATTCGCCCCCAACTACTATTATAAATGTCCTGGGATTGCTGATAGTGTTCGGCTTCATGACCATATATTCCCGCCATTCCGCAACAGCTTGTATTGACGATATTTAATTCTAATCCCATAGTAGTAAATAGCTGCTGCCATTGTTTTTGAGAGGTTAAAACCGCAGTTTTTTCCTGGCAATGTCCGAACAGAAAATAAGGCTGACTGGCGCTGAGTTTCGGTAAGCGATCGCTATTTTGGCTCAGAAACTCTTGCAGTAAGTCAATCGTTGGTAATGCTTGACTAAAATTTAGTGTTTTCGGGTATTCATCCCGATAGGTTAAAACTATACTAGGTTCAATACCAATTAGGGGAATTTCTAGGGATTTTAATTGTTGCAACCATTCGCAGTTTTGGGAAGCGATCGCTTTAAACTCTCGTAAAAATCCTTTTACATGAGTGGGTTTACCACTGGGAAAAAAATCGGGTATATATACATTATATCCTAATTTGTGCAGAAAATCATAGATTGCTAATACCAGGGAAGATTCATAAAAACTGGTAAAAGCATCCTGTAGCAAAATCACACTACATTCCTTTTCAGACCCACTTAAATTTTGCAGCCTATCCAGATTAAATTTGGGGTGGTGGCGCGTCCGTAAACCTTCCTTGAGGGTGGGATGACTCACTACCGGAGGATCGACTATATTTAACAGAGTTTTAGTCGCCGCTTTTGATAGAGGATTTTGGCTTAATATATTAGCCATTGTCGGATGCAAAGATTGCCACTTTGACAGCGTTTCAATATGGGCGATTAGATAATCTCTAAATGGTCGCAAATATCGAGTATGATAAAGATACAAAAACTTAGATTTCATGTCCGGGATATTCACATGAATCGGACATTGACTAGCGCAGGCTTTACAGGATAAACAGCCATTCATAGCCCCATAAACTTCCTGGGAATAATCATAATCTCCCCGCCATTGTTTGAGGGTATTCCAGAGGCGCATGATTAAAGTTGTCGGGGTTTCCGTAATTTCATCACCATGATTTTCTAGGAGTCTTAGCCACTCCCGCAATAAACTCGATCGCCCTTTTGGGGAATGAATGCGATCGCGAGTTACCCGATAGGAAGGACACATCACATCATCAGGATCGAAGTTAAAACAAGCGCCATTACCATTACAATTAAACGCCCCTTCATATTCACTAATTTTACTAGGATTAACTTGGCGGTCAAATTCTCCCCGCATAGGTGAATCTAATTTAACTACTGTATCTAAACTATCTATCGGCGTGACAATTTTACCCGGATTTAGTCTATTTTGGGGGTCAAAGATAGTTTTCACTTCTCGGAAAACTTGATATAATTCATCTCCCAAAAACTCCCGTGTATATTCACTCCTAAAACCTTTACCATGTTCTCCCCAAAATACTCCCCCATATTTACGCACTAAAGCCACAACGCGATCGGATAATTTGCGGACTAATTCTGCATCTGCGGGAATCTTCAAATCCAAAGCTGGACGCAAATGCAAACAACCAACATCTACATGACCATACATCCCATAAATCAGATTATATTCTGCTAATAAACCCCGCAATTCTCCAATATACTTAGCTAGATGCACTGGGGGAACCACAGTATCCTCTATAAAAGGTATCGGTTTACGATTTCCCCGTTGATTTCCCAGGAGTCCCGCCCCTTTACTACGCAGTTTCCAGAGATTGATAATTTCCTGATTATCTCTCGCCAAATAATAACCACTTATACCCTGATTACCCCCTTGAATTTTCGCAATAATTGAGTCTATTTTGGGTTGAATATCAGCCTCGCTTTCTCCCACAAATTCCACTAGATTGATAGTCCCAGAAGACGGGATAAAATCCTTAACTGCATCATAGATTTCATCCTGTTTAGCCAAATTAAGAATCGTCTCATCAATAGTTTCGATCGCCCCTGGTTCCGAGGCTAATAAATCCATAGCCCCTTCTAAAGCATAATTAAAACTTTCATAATGAATAACCAGTAATTTTTTAGCCTGGGGAATTGGCGTAAGTTTAAGTTTGGCTTCCGTGATAATTCCTAAAGTACCTTCCGCACCTGCTAATAAGTAATTAAGGTTAAAAGTTTGTTTGTCCTCAGAATAGACTTTAGCCAAGTTATAGCCAGTCATAAATCGGGTAAGTTGAGGAAATACCTGATTGATTTTATCTTGGTTATCCGTGAGAAGGTCATCCAGACAATTATCAATATTTCCTACTCTCCCCCCTTGCTTTTTAAGGCGGTTTAATGCTATAGTATCTATAGGGAAGGATAGGCTTTCAGTCCCATCTGGTAACACCCAGGTTAACTCTAAAATGTGTTGACTGGTTCGCCCATAAATTCGCGACCCCTTACCACAAGCATCAGTGTTAATCATTCCCCCAATAGTCGCCCGATTACTAGGCGCTACTGAAGGCGCAAAAAAGACACCATGAGGCTGTAAACATGAGTTAAGTTGGTCTAAAACTACTCCCGGCTGAACGCGGACCCATCCCTCCTCTAAATTGATTTCTAAGATGTTATTCATAAACTTAGAACAATCGATAATAATTCCCCTAGATAAGGATTGACCATTAGTTCCGGTTCCCCCTCCCCGTGGAGAAAAGGTGATATTTTGATAGGGAGTTTGACTAGCCAGTTTAAACAGAATCACTAAATCATGATGGTTTCTGGGGTAAACTACTCCCTGGGGAAGTATCTGATAAATACTATTATCAGTGGCGGTTACTAAACGAGTAGCAAAATCTCCCTTAACCTCTCCAGAAAAATCAGTTTTTTCTAACTGATTCAAGAATCCCCAATAATCGGAATTGATAGTATTTTCTGGCTGTAAATTAGGAATCATCAATCCTCCTTTATGCTAGTCAGTGAGAGGTTCATTAGCCAAGTTAAGATTTGGTGGATTTAGGCGTTGATTAAGTATATTTTTAATACTTTCCGCCACATAACTCGAAAGGATATGTTCACCAGCCGGGGTATAGTGACAACAGTTATCAATGTACATCATTTCTGGCGCAGCATCAAAAATATTCACCCCATTAAAAATAGTCACCCCCGCCGCCTCCAAGTCAGCAATTCGATTTAATAGCAGAGGATAACCTGCGACAATAGGCTGGCGGTAAGGGGTATTATCAGTAAATGCGATCGCTTTTTCTTCGCTGCTAAAAACCCTATTAGTGACATGATATTGGTTAGGTTGCAGAATATGGAAATAGGGAATATTTTTCGCAGATAAAATATGATTAATCACCGTAGAAGTTCTCACCCATGTATCAGTAATTTTAGCCAAGGCTTTCTCTTCCGGTAAAACTGACTCTTGAGTATAAAATAAAAATACGCTGCCTTCTCCCCCGTCATGATCAGGAATTTGTTGATATCTTTGAAATCGTTCAACCTCCTGGTAATAATCTTTAATTAATCCCTGGATAGCCAGATTATTGATAGTATAACAAGAAGCCATCCGACAATTTTTTAAGTTAGAAGCAACCTGATTAATTCGGGGTTTAGCTTGCTTAATTTTAAGTATACTTTCTAAGGCTTGGGTAGATAAACTATTATTGGCTAAATTAGTTAAAGGTTGTATGTGGGATGCACTTGGCATTGTTAATTCCAGTTTTTTTTCATTATTAACACTAGATAAAGCCAGTTCATTAAACCCATCAATATTAATCACCATATCAAACACCTGACCCACAGACAGCAGATAATTCAAAATCAAAAGCTGTTGTGGCTGTTTATAGCCTCCCGTAGCAAAGGATAAAATAATTAGTTCTTTATTTTCTAAACCGGGCACTTCTCGAATTTTGGTCTCTAAAATTCCATTTTGAATCTCATAGATAGAATAGTTAGAAGCTACTGACCCCCCAAATACTCCCACGATAAATTGATTTTCGTTAGTTTTGACAAAGGGATAATTATATGGAGAAATAAAGCCATAGTTATTATATTTGAACCCCGGACGAAAATCAGGACCTGGTTTAGGTGCATAGCCGAAATAGGGATGTAGTCTTTCTACGATAGAAATTTCCATCCTCATACCTTCTAGGTTCAAACCCATTTCTTCAATGCTGCTTGGTCGTTGACGAGTATAAAATAACTGGTTATGGCGGACTAAATAAAAACCCAGGGAACCCAATTCTACAAAAAACCCTAACAACAATAGGTTAATTAAGATAATTTTGCCAACTTCTTTAATTTGCTTGCGATTAAATTTGTGTTTCATTATCATAGATTAATAGGAGGTGATAATCATCGAAACTGTCAAACATTAGCAACTCATATATAAGTTATAGCCGAATACTTAGGGGGTTATTGACTGGAGACGGTTAACAATGGAATTGCCAATATATTCAGTAAAGATTTCTTGACCTCTGGGTGTATAGTGACAACAACTGTCTCTATATACCGTTTCTGGTTTGGTGTCAAAAACTGTCACAGCATTGATAACATTAACACCAAAATTTGGTAAATCTTCCCCTCTGGAAAGTAACCGAGGATAGCCTTGTCTAACTCCTTCGATATATGGGTTATCATCAAAAATGGCAATTTCTTCGGCGGTGAAAGTTCTTTGGGTGGGATGATACTGATTAGGCTGTATTGCATGAAAATAAGGGATATTTTTATTTGCTAAAGTTTGATGAATCATCTGGGAAGAGTTAAACCAGATATCTACCATTTTATCAAAGGCTATGTCATCTGGTAAAACCTGGGGATTTTGGGGTATGGAGATTAAACTATTGGCTAAATCATCTTCATTTTGGCGTAACTCAATCTGCATGGTATCTAAGGCTGCGACCTGGCTTTGATATCTTCTAGTTAGTTGATTAACTTGATAGGAATTCCAAGCATAACAGGAGGCGAGTTTACAGTTTTCTAAACGCTGAATTTGACGGACTAATTTGTCACGGGTTTCGTTCATTTCCGCCAAAGCTAAAACCACGGGAATATTAGTATTAGCCAAGGCGGTTAGGGGTTGAATGTGTTGGAAACTCGGCATGGAAACTGGGACGGATGCTTGATTATTTAATGGTGGTAATGCGACTTCATTAAAACCATCAATATTAACCACTAGGTCTAATTCCTGACCAATGGATAAAAAGTAGTTGAGAATTAATAACTGTTGAGGTTGTTTATAACCCCCATGAGCAAAGTTTAAGATAATAAATTCTTTATTTGCTAGTTCGGGAACTGTTCTGAGTTGTTGAATTAAAGTATTTGATAATTCCTTGTGAGTGACTTCATAGTTGGCAAAATCAACGGCTACAGAACCGCCAAAGATACCAATAATAAACTGATTATCATTCAGTCTGATAAAGGGGTAATCGTGGAGAGAAAAAAATCCGTAGTTATTCACCCGCAAGCCAAAGGGATTATCCGCAAATAAGCCGGGTTTTAATACATAGCCAAAAAAGGGGTGAAAACGCTCGACTATAGCATTTTTATCATCATTGTTTCCGGTAGGTTGTTCCCTCACCCCTATCTGTTCTAGAAGTTGATTTGTGGCGGTTTTATCACGATTATGAGTATAAATAAACCGCTGTTCTGTGACTAGGTAAAACAGGAGAGGTACGACTTCTAAGATGAGTAAAATTAGGGCTAAATTAATGCCCACAATTCCGAGCAACTCTCGATTAACCACCCCCCGTTTAGCGGATTTTTCCTCAATGGGGGTTGATGGTCGTTTAAATAATGGCAGATTTTTCATATAATCCAGGTCAGGAAAATCAAGAAATTAGGGGGTTAGAAAATTATTCTTTCCCCCAATTGCCAACAATTTCGACGCTAATACAGTATCAAAATAAAGTATAAATGAAAGGTGCGATCGCTGACCCTTGACTAAGGACAATCAGAGCCCCCAATAACACCATAGTAATAATCAACGGTAGCAGCCAATATTTTTTGCGCTCCCGCAGAAAACCCCACAAATCTTTCAGAAAATCTAATGTTGCTTCAAACACTAGAAAGGACGCTCCATACTTACTCTTGAACGGACTTGACTGGGAACCCGGTAGGTTGATACGTTAGGATCTAGATCTCGTCTCATGGCATCAGAGCCAAATAAACGCTTAATCGCCCCCATGGGTGCAATCATAACGTAAAACACAGCCCCCAAAATAATTCGGGTATTAATCCCAGCCAAAACCAAACCTATCCGCATCCAAGTATAATAAACCGGATTGAGAGTTGACGGAGACAGGAAAGACCAAACCCAGAGAATAGTGGCTACGACCCAGGGCCAAGCTGGGGGCGGCCAGTGGCGGAAAATTAATGGTAGCAGTAAGCCGAACAAGCCAGCACAAATTGCACCTGTTGTCAAGCCAAATTCCCGCAAGCCTTTTCGATCAAGTTTGGGGATATCGTGATCAGTCATAGTGGATTTTTGCAACCAATTATATAACAGAGAACCGGGAAAAACAGCTATCCTGGGGGGAGAGAAGCCACCAGAAGTGGCTCCTAGGGATTAATCTAACTCAAACTCATTTTTCCAGGAATCATCTTTTGACCAGGGAGTTTGTGCAGTTTTGGCGAGTAGATAATTTTCCAAAACGAGATAATCCATCTCGGTCCGCATAAAGCAGCGGTAGGCATCTTCGGGGGTGCAAACAATAGGTTCACCCCGCACATTAAAAGAGGTATTAACGAGTAGACCGCAGCCTGTAAGTTTGTCAAAATGACTAATTAGACTGTGATAGCGGGGGTTAGTTTCTGGGTGTACAGTTTGAATGCGTGCGGAATAATCGACATGGGTAATAGCGGGAATTTCGGACCGGGGAATATTGAGCTTTTCAATCCCAAAAAGTTGTTCTTGTTCGGGGGTCATAGGAATCCGGCGAGACTCCTTAACGGGAGCCACCATCAACATATAAGGACTGTGGGTATTGTGTTCAAAATAATCAGCGACACGCTCTGCTAACACGGAAGGCGCAAAGGGTCGGAAAGACTCCCTATATTTAATTTTCAGATTCATGACGGACTGCATTTTAGTGTTACGAGGGTCGCCAATAATTGACCTACCTCCCAAAGCACGCGGCCCAAATTCCATCCGACCTTGGAACCAGCCGACGACATTACCATCAGCTAAAATTTCGGCTAACCTAGGCATCAATTCAACATCTGCCAAATACATATATTTAGCATCAATGGAATTGAGATAATCCTGAATATCGGAATTGCTAAAAGATGGACCCAAATAGGAGCCTTTCATCATATCAGCGGGGGCGGTGCCAGGAATAACCCGAGGGGTTATAGTGGCGACTGCTGTTTCGGTGGCTCCGGCGGCTTCGAGTTCGATTTCGTTCTCTATAGCGGCTGGCTGCCTCACCTGGCGGGGTTGTTCACAATATTGATACCAAACAGCCAAGGCTGCCCCTAATGCACCTCCTGCGTCTCCTGCTGCGGGTTGTATCCAAATATCCTTAAAGGGACCTTCTCGCAACAGGCGACCATTAGCTACACAGTTGAGGGCGACTCCGCCAGCTAAACACAGATAATCAACATTGAGTTCTTTTTGTACGGTCCGACCTAGGCGCAGCACTACTTCTTCTGTGACGACCTGAATGGAAGCGGCGATATCCATTTCCCGTTGAGTGAGTTGACCTTCGGCTTTCCGAGGGGGTCCGTCAAACAACTGGTCAAACTTCTTGTTGGTCATGGTTAACCCGGTGGCATAGTTGAAATACTTCATATTCAACCGGAATGTGCCATCATCCTTGAGGTCGATTAAATGGGTTAGAATCCGATCAACATAGCGAGGTTGACCATAGGGCGCTAACCCCATGAGTTTATATTCGCCAGAGTTGACTTTAAAGCCGGTGTAGTAGGTGAAGGCTGAGTACAGTAAACCGAGAGAGTGGGGAAAGTCGATTTCCCACAGGGGGGTCAGGTTATTACCGTCGCCTAACCATACGGAAGTGGTGGCCCATTCCCCTACACCGTCTAAACACATGACGGCTGCTTTCTGGAAGGGACTGGGAAAAAAGGCTGAGGCGGCGTGGGATTGGTGATGTTCGGTAAACATGAGGGGGGGGAGTTTGGCTTTTTTGACCCCCATGATGGCTGAAAGTTCTTTTTTTAATACGGTTTTCAGATAAAGTTTTTCTTTTAACCAAATTGGCATGGCGGCCAGAAAAGACCGAAACCCACGGGGAGCATAGCTGATGTAGGTTTCTAGCAGGCGCTCGAATTTGACTAGGGGTTTATCATAGAAAATGATGCGATCGACATCGAATAGGGTGATATTTGCTTCCTGAAGACAGTAGCGAATGGCGTTTTGGGGAAATCTGGCATCGTGTTTTTTGCGCGAAAACCTCTCCTCTTGGGCGGCGGCGATAATTTCTCCATCCCGCACGAGAGCGGCTGCACTGTCATGATAGTAAGCCGAGATTCCAAGTATGTTCATTCATATCTCCTCACAGAATGGAATTAAGGTTTTTGGGGTTAGTTGTGGGTCAACGGTCAAAATATCCACAGATTATAGCGAATTCCTGGTCAAGGTTAACGCGAATGGGAAAATTTAATTGCATAAGGGCTGGTAGTCATTAGGGTAAGGGGGTTAGCCGAAACTGGCGATCGCCAATAGACTACCACTGATTCGGTTCAACCGGAACTTGTTCCTGTAGTTGTACCCGAATTTCACGGAAATTGGTGATTTCATCACTACATATTTCCCCGAAAACTGAAAAAACCGGACACTTATGGAGTCCGGTTATGGAAAAAATATCTGACAAGGCTGGTGGGAAACCCGCCCTACTATGGCTAGGATGCTACTTCTACGGGATAAACGCTGACTTTCTTGCCGCTTTTCCCCCGGCGCTCAAATTGCACAACTCCATCTACTTTGGCAAATAGAGTATCATCTTTGCCAATGCCTACATTGTTCCCAGGGTGGAACTTACAGCCACGCTGACGCACGAGGATATTACCTGCACTGACTACTTGACCGCCATAGCGTTTGACTCCCAAACGCTGGGCGTTAGAGTCGCGACCGTTACGGGTGCTTCCTGTTCCTTTCTTATGAGCCATGATCTTCTCCTAATTAACCTGATATCTTAAAAATTATAGTTGGCTTTAGTTGAGGACCAACTCCCAATTTATTCTGCTGTCGCAGCCTGGGGTTCTGAGGTTGGGGTTTCTGACTGTTCGCGACTGGCCAAAACTTCCCCGTTGAGAGTAATTGAATCAATCATCAATCGGGTTACTTCTTGGCGGTGGCCCCGTTTTTTGCGGGTTTTCTTCTTGGGTCGCATTTTATACACGATAACTTTGCGATCGCGGAAGTGCCGCACAATTGTCCCCTCAACGGTTGCCCCAGCTACTAGAGGCTGACCGATATGGACGTTACCATCATGCTGAACCAGCAGCACTTTCTCGATGGTTAGTTTTTCATCTTGATCTACTGGTAGCGATTCAACATCGTAGAACCTACCCGGTTCTACCCGCACTTGTTTACCGCCCGTTTCAATAATTGCGTAAGTCATGGAATTGTTAGTAAAGTTGCCGTACAGGTAGCCAACAGTAGACGATCGCCTATTTGTTTATGGTTGCCATTTCCACAAGGCGCGATCGCTCACCACTAGCATTTAGCAATATCTGAACCTGATCCGAGCCAGATTTAGACAGACAATCTCTTATTATTTCATATTCCATCACTGTTTGTCAAGCACCATTAACCCTATAGTTACCAGAAACATTATTGATTATGTGGAACTGGTAAGGATAACCTAGAATAATGTCGATCTCATGTTTGATAGCTTTATTGGGGGGCTGGTGTGATTATTGTAAATCTGATTTTATCGTTAGCGATCGCCATGGTAGTAGCGATCGGCATCATTTTAATTGCCTTAGAATGGCAGCATCGTAACCGTCCGGGTAATGACCTAGAACTAAGAGCCGTCAATTGGGAAAAGACACCCACAGAACCCCAAAGACTCCTCCTCAAAGGAGAATTTGAACTCTGCAACCGGACCAAGACCCTAGAAATAATGGTGCCGGAGGTGACAGCCAAAGTCAAACTCCTATCTGATGGGAGTTTAGCCAATACCAGGGTAAACACCCGCATCATTGCCGCCCATGAAGACACCACCCCCAGAGCCGATGATTACTGGTTAGCCTATATCGTCAAAGCGCGCAAAATCACCCGATTCCAAGTAATTATCGACATTCAAAGCCCAAACCTCAAGGAACTCCAGTCAGCTTGGGTACAAATTCGCTACGTCACCTATGGACCCCAAGGCAGAATACCCAAAGTCCGCCATTTGGTGATTCCCATGCAATACCCAGATCCGCAAATCCCCCCCACTCCTCGCCCCGTAGAAGGCGGCGGTCAAGTATTCCCGATCCGCACCCATCTCCTGGCGCAACTAGATGATCCCGTGGAAGTAGTACAGCGTTATGTAATGCCACACGCCAAACCGGGAGATATTGTTACAATGGGAGAAACTCCCCTAGCCTTAATTCAAGGTAGGTTCCGCCACCCAACGGAAGTCAAACCCGGATGGGTAGCGGTGCGAATTTGTTACTTTTTTATGCCCACCTCCAGCCTAGCCACCGCCTGCGGACTGCAAACCCTGGTCGATATAGTCGGTCCGGTGCGGGTTTTCGGAGCCTTTGTCGGAGGCGCTATTGGCAAAGTATTAGGTCATCCAGGCGGGTTTTACGAATTAGCAGGGGAACAAGCACGCCTTATTGATGATGTCACCGGAACCTTACCACCTTACGATCAATTTATTGTTCTTGGTCCAAAAGACCCTCAAGGAGTAGTTAACCGTATTCGCCAAGCGACGGGACTAGAAGCGGCCATTGTAGACGTTAACGACTTGAAAGCGGTTAAAATATTAGCAGCTACTTCTGGTTTATCTACGGCTTTAGTGGAGCGATCGCTTAGAAGCAATCCCGCCGGAAATGCTGATGAGCGCACCCCATTAGTTCTGATCCGTCCCGAATCGGATCAAAGCCTTTAACTCTACCTAAAATGATCTACCAAGACCCCAAAACCCCAGGATTTACATGAATTTATTTCCTTCTCCCAATCAAACTCAGGCGACAATTCGCGCCTTTCAATACCGCGATTTAGAGGCTTTTGAGCGTTTGTCTCAGCTTACCCAGCCGGTAGATGAGCCATGGCGCGAAGACCGCACCATTGACCCGGAAACCAAACAACTGCGACTCTGGTATGGCTTACTCCGATTTCTGAGTTGGTTTCCTAACCCCTGTCAGCATCTATTTAATACCTATGTGGCGGAACAGGGGGGACAGGTTCAAGGAGTGATCAGAGTTTCCCCGTTTAACCGTACCCGTAGCACCTGGCAGGTTAAACGAGTGTCCGTAGACCCCAGAACTTCGTCTAGTAGTATTGGTTCCCAACTGTTGCGATACTGCTTTGAAACTATCTGGGAAGCTAGAACTTGGGTTTTGGAGGTCAATGTTAACGATAAAGATGATTTGGCTCTATATCGACAAAATGGGTTCCAACCTCTGGCTAAAATCACTTACTGGTCTGTAGAACCTGAATTGCTGGCTGATTTAGCCCAATCTGTGGCGGATGTCCCTAATCTACTTCCGGTCAGCAATGCTGATGCTCAATTGTTGTATCAATTAGATACGGTTTCTATGCCTCCCCAAGTCCGACAGGTGTTCGATCGCCATATTCTCGATTTTCAAACTAATGTGATCAGAGCGATCGTCGATGGAGTGCGACAATGGCTTGATGGCATCGAACAGGTGAGCGGTTATGTGTTTGAACCCCAACGGAAGGCGGCGATCGGTTATTTTCAAATCCAATTGTGTCGAGATGGTCGCCAACCCCATCAAGCTGAATTAACCGTTCATCCTGCCTATACTTGGTTATACCCAGAACTTTTATGTCAAATGGCTCAATTGGTCCAAGATTTTCCGCCTCAGTCCCTGCGACTGGCTTCGGTGGATTATCAACCGGAACGCGAAGCCTATTTACAAAAAGTCGGAGCCGAGCCGGTGGAACACACTGTACTAATGTCGCGATCGGTTTGGCACAAATTGCGTGAGTCAAAAACGATCGCCGAACCTCTCCAATGGTCGGAAGTTCTCCAAAGTTTGCAACCATCGAGAAAGCCAGTTCCTGGGGGAATGTCATGGCTGGGACCCATGGAGCATCATCAGACCCATGATGATCAAACCAGCACTGCTGATTCCTCCAAAATTCCACCCCAAACTATCGCCGATAGTGGTGCGCCAGACCCCAATTAAACCTGCCGATGAATGACATCATCCCCAAAGGCTATATATCAGCCCTAGGCTTAGATATCGGTCGCCGTCGCATTGGAGTGGCTGGCTGTGATGGTACCGGATTAATCGCCACCGGGTTAACTACTATTGTCCGCACCCACTTTGAGGCGGATTTGGCCCAGTTTCAAGCCATCATCCAACAGCGCCAGGTGCAAATTTTGGTCGTCGGTTTACCCTATTTGAGCAATGGAGAGTTAGGAACCCAAGCCCGTCAGATCCAAAAATATACCCGACGACTGCAAAAATCCCTGGCTCTACCCGTGGAATATGTGGATGAGCGCTTAACATCTGTGGAGGCTGAACAGATGTTAAAAGGGCAAAAAATCCCCTTGTCTGAGAATAAGGCGCTAATCGATCGCAAAGCTGCCGCCTTGATTCTGCAACAGTGGCTCGATCAACGCCGAAACAAATCCTAGGGGTTAAGATATCACTGTTATGGTATTCTTTCTGGTGCAAGTGGATCTGTATCAATTGTACCCATCGGTACAATTAGCATTGCCTTATTCTTTTTGAGCAACCATACTACTTTCAAAAATCATGCCATCCCAATTTTCCGACGAGAATATCCCCGAACCAGAGGCCACTACCCTAACTGATGAACAAGGGCGATCGATTGAATGCACAATTGAGTCATCTTTTAGCCTAGACGGGGAAGAATATATTTTGCTGCTTCCCCTCGATACCCCCGTGGAAATCCTCACTTGGTCTGATGATGAGGATGAAGAGGTGGCGGTTCCGGTAGAGTCAGAAGCGGTCATAGATAGCATTTTTGATACGGCTAAAGTAGTTCTGGAAGAACAAAACCTTACCCTCAAACGTACAGCAGTCACCTTGACTGTGGCTGGGGAACTACCAGAGGACATTTTTGATAATGGTGTGGAAGAGAATGGCTCTGTGGGCGGGGGGGAAGAAGATTATGAGGAACTGTTAATGCTCACCACTTTTTATCATGAAGAACAAGAATATGGCATTTATACTCCCCTCGATCCATTTTTTATTATGGCTCGTATGAATGAGAAAGGTGAACCCCAATTGCTATCTTCTGAAGAGTTAGATAAAATTGAACCACTACTACCGATGATTGAGGAAAAACTCTTTGGAGATTTTAGCTAAAAGCCGAACTGCTAATTGAGCAAAAGTAGTTATCAGGAATTGATAGAATAGGTTATGGGACGGATTTCTAAAGGTATTTTTTACACCGTTGTACCATTAGTTTGGGTGTTTTTTGGGTGGCAAGGATGGAGTTGGTGGAGTTGGGCTAGTTCCCCCCCTGTAGATGAAGATGCGATCGGGGAAAATGCCAGCTCGGAAACTGCTATCCTGATTTCAATTCCCCCAGGAACATCTAGCCAGCAAATTGGTCTCGATTTGGAAAGCGCTGGCTTGATTAGATCATCGACAGCTTGGCGGTTATGGTCTAGGTGGTTGGTTTTCCGAGACCCAGATGGAGAATTTAAAGCGGGAAATTACCAGCTATCTCCTACGGAGTCCCTCAGTGCAATTGCCGATCGCATTTGGACTGGGGAAGTGATGCAAACCAGCTTTACCATTCCAGAGGGGTGGTCGATTCGGGAAATGGCCGAATATTTCCAAGCACAAGGGTTCTTTTCGGCGGAGGAGTTTATCGCACAAGCTCAACAAATACCATTAGATCAATATCCATGGTTGCCACAAGGATTACCTATACTGGAAGGATTTTTATATCCTGATACCTATGTGCTGGCTAGTGATTTGATTACCCCTAAAGCCGTGATTAACCAGATGCTAACTCAATTTGAAAGGGTGGCGCTACCAATTTATCAACAAAGCCGAGACAGACACAATCTCGATCTCAATGAATGGGTAGCACTGGCTAGTATTGTGGAAAAAGAGGCGGTGGTGGCTGATGAACGGAATTTGATTTCTGGGGTGTTTCATAATCGCCTCAGAATGGGAATGCCATTGGCTGCAGATCCTACAGTAGAATATGGTCTGGGGATTCGCCAAACTGTTGACCAACCTCTAACTTTTAGACAGGTGGAAACTCCGGGACCTTACAATACTTATCTGAATGTGGGACTCCCACCAACAGCGATCGCCTCCCCAGGTGTGGCTAGTTTAAAGGCTACCCTAAATCCAGCCGAAACAGATTACCTCTATTTTATGGCTCGGTATGATGGTACTCATATCTTTAGCCGCACCGGAGAGGAACATCAGGCGGCGATCGCAGAAGTTGAACGACAACTCGCTAATCAATGAAAATGTCATGAGTTACTCTGTTTTAATGTAGGATGGTAGAGTTCAACTCTACGATCAGCTATGTCCTGGGGCAAACTTTTAGAACCGGATCTGGTTCTGGGCGACTCGATTATGCAGCTTACACCTGATATCCTTCATCAGTATGATCTCAAAGGACTGGTGTTAGATGTCGATGAGACTTTAGTACCTATCACCACCCAGGAAGTCTCTGATGAGTTGCGAGAGTGGGTAGAAAATGTTAGACCCCTATTTTCCCTCTGGTTAGTTAGCAACAATATCAGCCATACTCGCATTAGTGGTATTGCTAACGCCCTGGGTTTACCATACATTAACGCCGCCGCTAAACCCTCCCGTCGGAAACTTCGTCAAGCGGTCGATGCTATGGATATCCCCACCGGTCAAATTGCAATGGTCGGCGATCGCCTATTTACCGATGTTCTGGCGGGAAACCGTTTGGGAATGTTTACAATTCTAGTGGAACCCATGGTGGACCCCATGCAAACTGGTATATCTTTCTCAACTAGATCTATCGAAGTTTGGATATCTAAACTCTTTGGCGCTGTTTTGAAAAGTTAACCACTCCCAAACCTCCCCCCCCTCTCCCCTCAACAATTATGACCTGTACTATTGTTGTCAAAATTGGTACTTCCAGTTTAACCCAGTCGGAAACTGGACACTTGGCGCTGTCAACCTTGGCGACTCTGGTAGAGACTTTAACCGATCTACGCAGAAACGGAAATCGCGTGGTTTTGGTGTCCTCTGGTGCGGTGGGAGTAGGACGCGATCGCCTAGGATTAACCGAAAGACCTAGGGTGATCGCCCTTAAACAAGCCGTCGCCGCCGTCGGACAGGGGCGCTTGATTAGGGTTTATGATGATTTATTTACTACCCTCAAACAACCCATCGCCCAAGTCTTGCTAACTCGCGGAGATTTAGTGCAACGCAGCGGCTATGTCAACGCTTATAATACCTTTCAACAACTGCTCAAATTAGGTGTCATTCCTATTGTCAATGAAAATGATACCGTCGCTGTCGATGAATTACGGTTTGGGGATAATGATACTTTATCGGCTTTAGTGGCTAGTTTAGTAGAAGCAGATTGGCTATTTATGTTAACTGATGTCGAAAGCCTTTATTCCGCCGACCCTCGCAGTAACCCTCATGCTAAACCCATTCATTTAGTTACTAATATTCAACAGTTACAAGAATTTCAAGTCGAGGTAGGTTCCTCCCGCAGCAGTTGGGGGACTGGGGGGATGATTACCAAAATTGAGGCGGCGCGTATTGCTACCAGTTCCGGGGTGCGTACTGTCATTACTGATGGTAAACATCCTACTAATCTTAAAAAAATTCTCAGCGGAGATGCGATCGGTACTCAATTTGAACCTCAATCTCGCCCCGTAAATTCCCGTCGCCACTGGATCGCTAATGTCTTGGTTCCTATGGGTAAACTTTACCTTGACCCCGGCGCAATTAAAGCTATTAAAGAGGGGGGAAAGTCTCTCCTAGCCGCAGGAATTATCAGGGTGGAGGGAGAATTTAACCCTAATGATTCTGTGCAATTATGTGATAATCACAGCCAAGAATTTGCCAGGGGTTTAGTTAACTATAGTAGTTCCCAAATGCAGAAAATTAAAGGTTGTCACTCGGAACAAATCCCCGAAATTCTCGGTTATTCTGGGGCGGAAACTGTCATACATCGAGATAATTTAGTCATCCTGTAGCCGGTTTTTTTAGCTGTCAATACCACCAGAGATGATGACGTTTATCTATGGTCATATCCGCTGGGGTTCACCGTCACCTAGGGACTGGGGGGATACATAGCGCCATCTGAGCAATCACTATTCATAACAAAAAATACCCAGGCTGATCTATTCCTATGATTGGACCATTTAACCACAGAACCCAAATCAGATGATTTATAATTACTGTGGGATTCGACCCATAAACAAGGAGGATAACTCATGGTGGGTAGTCGGATAGCAGCCGACTTGTGGCTTAATGATTATATAACATCTTGGGATATTTATGCTCACGGTGTCATCAGGGTTCTACTTTCTCAGCAGACTGCCTATCAGAAAATGGAGATTTTAGAAACCGTATCTTATGGTCGGGTTTTGGTTTTAGACGGGAAACTGCAATCATGTATGGTTGATGAATTTTTATATCATGAACCCTTGGTGCAACCCGCCTTGATTTATCACGGCAAACCCCAAAAAGTTCTTATATTAGGAGGTGGAGAAGGTGCGACTGTGCGGGAAGTGTTGCGCTGGCATACCGTGAAAGAAGTAGTGATGGTAGACCTAGATCAAGAAGTGGTAGCAGCCTGTAAAAACTATTTACCCGAAATGAGCGATCGCGCCTTTGATGACCCCCGCACTACAGTTCATATTGACAACGCCATTAACTTCCTAGATAGCTGTTCTCAACAGTGGGATGTGATTATCTCTGACCTGTCCGACCCGGTAGAGTCAGGACCATCTTTTCAACTGTTTACCCAAGAATATTTTAGCAAAATGGCGCGAGTCCTGAAACCCGATGGTTTCCTAGTAGTACAAGCTGGCTCAACCGCGTTAGCTGGATTGAGGTTTCATACAAAAGTCGCCCATACCATCAATCAAGTATTTCCCCATATCCAAAGCTATAGCAGTGATGTTCCCAGTTTTGGAGAACCTTGGGGGTTTGTGTTAGCATCTAAACAGCCGATTTCCTCCCGACCTGACCCGGAATCAGTTAATCAGTTATTAGCTACCCAGACGAAGGGAGGGTTAAGGATGTTAGACGGAAACACTCTGTTAGGATTATTTCAGATCCCTACCTACCTAAGAAATGCGATCGCATCTGAAACCCAAGTGTACACCCTAGCCAACCCCCCTCAAAATCACTCGATAAATAATTGGGGGTGAATCTGGGCGAAAATTGTGTAAAAATAGTGGATAGCTGCGATCGCATCTTAACCATAATATCCAGTCGATCTAAAAGAAAATCTATCTTTAAAATCCCCTATGGAAAGCCTATTTTTACAACGCCTTCACAGTCCCCAACGTCCAGTAATCATCTTTGATGGCGCAATGGGAACTAACCTACAAGTCCAAAACCTCACCGCCGAAGACTTTGGGGGGAAAGAATACGAAGGCTGTAACGAATACCTCGTCCACACCAAACCCGAAGCCGTCGCTACCGTCCACCGCCAATTTTTGCAAGCTGGCGCTGATGTTATTGAAACCGATACCTTTGGGGGGACTTCTATCGTCTTAGCAGAATATGACCTCGCCGACCAAGCCTATCAACTGAATAAAACCGCCGCCACACTTGCTAAAAGCGTCGCTGCTGAATTTTCCAGCCCCGAAAAACCTCGCTTTGTGGCAGGTTCCATGGGACCGGGGACTAAACTCCCCACCCTCGGACATATTGATTTTGATACCCTAGAACGTGCTTTTTGTCAACAAGCAGAAGGTTTATTTGATGGTGGGGTAGACCTGTTTATTGTCGAAACCTGTCAGGATGTCCTGCAAATTAAAGCCGCCCTTAATGGTATCGAAGAAGTATTTAAAATGAAAGGGGAACGGCGACCAATTATGGTATCCGTAACTATGGAGGCTTTTGGAACTATGTTAGTCGGTTCCGAAATTAGCGCCGCCCTAACTATTCTCGAACCCTATCAAATCGATATTTTGGGACTAAACTGCGCCACCGGTCCCGATTTAATGAAGGAACACATCGCCTATTTATCAGAACATTCCCCCTTTGTGGTCTCCTGTATTCCTAACGCTGGTTTACCGGAAAATGTCGGCGGTCAAGCTCATTATAAACTCACCCCCCTAGAGTTAAAAATGGCTTTAATGCACTTTATAGAAGATTTGGGAGTACAGGTGATTGGCGGCTGTTGTGGAACCCGTCCTGACCATATTAAAGCCTTGGCGGAAATTGCCCAAACCTTGACCCCAAAACCTCGCCATCCTCAGATTACACCCTCTGCGGCTTCTATCTACAGTACCATCAGTTATGAACAGGAAAACTCGTTTTTAATTGTAGGTGAAAGACTCAACGCCAGCGGGTCTAAAAAATGCCGGGATTTACTCAATGCCGAGGACTGGGATGGTTTGGTCGCCCTCGCTAAAGCACAGGTGAAAGAAGGGGCGCAAATTCTTGATGTGAACGTGGATTATGTGGGTCGCAACGGAGTCCGAGATATGCACGAGTTGGTATCTCGACTGGTGACTAATGTTAATTTACCTCTGATGTTGGATTCTACGGAATGGGAAAAAATGGAGGCGGGCTTAAAGGTCGCTGGGGGGAAATGTTTACTTAATTCTACTAACTACGAAGACGGGGAACCTCGGTTTTATAAGGTGTTGGAATTGGCGAAAAAATACGGCGCTGGTGTGGTGGTGGGAACCATTGACGAGGAGGGAATGGCGCGGACAGCCGCCAAAAAGTTTGCGATCGCTAAAAGGGCTTATAATGATGCGATCGCCTTTGGTATCGCCGCCACCGAAATCTTTTTTGACCCCCTAGCTTTACCTATTTCTACCGGAATTGAAGAAGACCGCGAAAATGGTAAAGCCACTATTGAAGCCATTAACCAAATGCGCCAAGAACTCCCCGGCTGCCATATTTTATTAGGGATATCTAATATTTCCTTTGGTTTGAACCCGGCGGCGCGACAGGTGTTAAATTCAGTGTTTTTGCACGAAACCATGGCCGTGGGTTTGGATGCCGCTATTGTGACTGCTAATAAAATCCTACCTCTGGCTAAAATTGAACCCGAACATCAAGAAGTTTGTCGCCACTTGATTTATGACCAAAGACAGTTTGATGGGGATGTTTGTACCTACGACCCCTTAACTAAATTAACCACCCTATTTGAAGGTAAAACTACTAAACGCGATCGCAGTGGTGATGCTAATCTACCAATTGAGGAACGCCTCAAACAGCATATCATTGATGGGGAACGCATAGGCTTAGAAGATGCTCTCGCCGAAGCCATCAAAAAGTATCCACCTCTAGATATTATTAACATTTTCCTATTAGACGGGATGAAAGTTGTCGGGGAACTATTTGGGTCTGGTCAAATGCAATTACCCTTTGTTCTCCAGTCCGCCCAAACCATGAAGGCGGCGGTTGCTTACCTAGAGCCGTTTATGGAAAAATCCGAATCTGGAAATAACGCCAAAGGAACCTTTGTAATTGCCACAGTTAAAGGAGATGTTCACGACATCGGCAAAAACCTAGTTGATATCATCCTTTCTAACAACGGTTATAAAGTCGTTAACTTAGGCATTAAACAACCCGTTGATAATATCATTGCCGCCTACCGAGAACATAACGCCGACTGCATCGCCATGAGTGGTTTACTGGTAAAATCCACCGCATTTATGAAAGATAACTTAGAGGTATTTAACCAAGAAGGAATTACCGTTCCCGTGATTTTAGGCGGTGCGGCTTTAACCTCCAAATTTGTCTATGAAGACTGTCAAAACACCTATAAAGGGCGGGTAATTTATGGGAAAGATGCCTTTTCCGACCTCACCTTTATGGATAAATTGATGCCAGCCAAGAAAGCCGGAAAATGGGAAGATTTCAAAGGCTTTTTAGATGAATTTGTCGAAGATGAAACCATCACCGCTAATGGTGATAATCAACAGTCAGCACAACCAGACCAGCCAGAACCTGACACCCCCAAAGTAGTAGATACCCGACGTTCCGAAGCCGTAGCCGTAGATATAGACCGTCCTACCCCGCCATTCTGGGGGGTAAAAGTTCTGGAACCTGCGGATATGCCCTTTGATGAATTATTCTGGTATTTGGATTTACAAGCCCTAACCGCCGGACAATGGCAGTTCCGTAAACCCCAAGGACAGCCCAGGTCAGAATATAACCAGTTTTTAGAAGCTAAAGTTTATCCAATTTTGGCAGAGTGGAAACAGCGAATTATTAGCGAAAACCTACTCCACCCCCGCGCCGTGTATGGTTATTTCCCCTGTCAGTCGGAAGGGAACACGCTGTTAATTTATGACCCCGAAAAAATTAAGGCAGGAGAAATTTCCGAACCAATTACCAGTTTTGAATTTCCCCGCCAGCGGTCTGGTCGTCGCCTCTGTATTGCTGACTTTTTCGCTCCTAAAGATAGCGGTCAAATGGACGTTTTTCCGATGCACGCGGTTACCGTCGGACAAATCGCGACAGATTACGCCCAGAAGCTATTTGCTGCTGATGATTATACCAATTATTTGTATTTTCATGGTATGGCAGTACAAACGGCTGAAGCTATGGCAGAATGGTTACACGCCCGCATTCGCCGCGAGTTAGGTTTTGGTGGGGAGGATGCTGATAATATTCGCGATATCCTCAAGCAGCGTTATCGAGGTTCCCGTTACAGTTTCGGCTATCCGGCTTGTCCGAATATGCAAGACCAATATAAACAGTTAGATCTGTTGAAAGCAGAGGTGATTGGTTTATATATGGATGAAAGTGAACAGCTTTACCCGGAACAGTCTACTACTGCGATTATCACTTACCACCCAGCGGCTAAGTATTTTAGCGCCTAATATATCTCAACTCAACCATCTCTATTACTGAGGTAACTAATCATGAAAGTTTTTGTGCATACCCGCACCATTTTTAAAGCCAGACCTATCCCGGCTAATCAACTACCTAGTCATGAAAAAATCGAAGTTCCGGCGGGCGCTAGTTTTATCGCTTGGAATAATAGTCGTTATTTGGAAGACGGACATTATGAGATGATTATAGATTCCGATTTGGGTTCAGGAGAACAAAATCGTTCTACTTCCTGGTATATTCCCAAGGTTCATGTTGATGTATTTGAATGTATTGCTAAGGTGAAAACTGAGGGGTTAAATTTGAGAAGATCCCCTAACCCTAACGATAGTAACAACATTATCGAAAAGCTACCATTAGGAGCCTTTGTTGAGATATTTGATGCGACTTATGTTAATAAAAATCTGGGGATATGGTGGTGTGGTCGCGCTTTATGTACCGCAGACAAACAAAATTGGTTTAATGATGCACAAATAGGGTGGATGTCCTACAAACATTTAGACATGACGGATCTGAAGATTCACGATATCTATTAATAGTTAAGAATGATGACTTTTTGATGTTCAATCTGAGTCAATAGTTTATACAGCTTGTTCACCAGTCGCTTAATACATTGCCCTCACCCTAAATCCCTCTCCCAAAGAGGGAGAGGGACTTTGAGAGGTGATCAGATTATTTCTGAACAGGCTGTAATGGGGGTTGGGGATGAAAAAGGCGGGGGGTTGATATTGCCAGGAATAACCCACCGCCTTAACCTAGAGTCGGGAAAATCTCAACAATCTACATATCTACTCAGCTTGGTTGGCGATTTGACTCATACCCCAGGAAACTAAGGAGAGGACGATAGAACCCCATAGGGCTGGCCAAAATCCATTAATGGTAAAACCGGGGGTAAATTTTGCGACTAGGTATAGGGAAATGGCGTTAACGACAAAAAGGAACAAACCTAGGGTTAAGAGGGTTAAGGGTAGGGTGAGGATGGTTAAAATTGGTTTAATAATGGCATTTACCAACCCCATAACGATCGCCCCTACAGCAGCAGCTTGCCAACTCTCCAGATCCAAACCCGGCACTAAATAAGCGGTAATGGACAGCGCAATAGCTGCTAACAGCCAAGTCAAGAAAAAATTAATCATCAATACAGTTTAACCTCGTCTTTGGTTTCCCATTGTAGTGAAAAGGCTGCTGTAGTTCGCTATCCTGGAGATAGATTGTGGTTATTCGAGATATTTTTATGGGACTTTTGGCATTGAAGAGGATGATTGGATCATTAGCGATCGCCTTATGGGTAGGACTAATATTAACTATGGGACCGGGGTTAGCCCTAGCTGAGAACCCGTCCCACCTGTTTTTTAACCACAGCTTGCTGCAAAACCGCGATTTTTCGGGTCAAAAACTACCCGCCGCCGAATTTGCCAACTCCAATCTGGAATATGCTAACTTTGACGAAGCCGAATTGCGAGGTTCTGTGTTCAGTCGGGCAATTATGCTGGGGGTGACGATGAGAAAAGCAGACCTCACCTATGCTATGGTGGATCAGGTAGACTTTTCCCAGGCAGACCTAAGCGATTCGATTTTTACGGAAGCCCTGTTTTTGGGGTCTACTTTTGCTGATACCAAAATCACTGGCGCAGACTTTACCGATGCTATTTTTGATCGGGAACAGTTGCGCCAACTCTGTCTGAGGGCAGAAGGTGTCAACTCTAGGACGGGAGTTGATACCCGCTACTCCCTGGGGTGTCGTTAGGCTTCAGCCTTCGGGGTCTAGTTGATAGGAACACCAATCACTCCAACTTCCGGCATACAATTTTCCCTGGGATAAGCCTGCCAATTCCAGGGATAACAAATTGGCGCAGGCTGTGACTCCTGACCCACAGTAAACGATAATTTCCTCAGCTTCCTGATAGTCAGTCCACCGCTGCTGTTGTGTAGACTTCACAAAACCTTGATCATCGGTGACTTGTTGCCAGGGTAAATTCACCGCGCCGGGAATATGTCCGGCTATGGGGTCTATGGGTTCATGTTTGCCTAAATAGCGGTCATGGTCACGAGAATCAACTAAAATCACGCCAGGCTGATCCTTGCGCGCTTTCACCTGTTCATAACTTACCACCCAATCCGATCGCAATTTGGGGGTAAACTTAGCAGGTGGTGAACCTGGCAACTCTTCAGATACGGGATAACCCGCCGCCTGCCAACTGTTAAAGCCACCATCGAGTAAACTAATGCGATCGTGACCCATATATCTTAACAGCCACCACAGCCGCCCAGCAAAGGCAAATCGGGCATGGTCATAGGCTACTACATGAGTTTCCCCAAATTCAATCCCCATTGTACCCAATTTATCAGCTAGTTCATCGATATTGGGCAAGGGATGACGGCCCCCATGTTTAGTCACTGGTGAAGACAGATCACGGTTGAGATCCAGATGAAAAGCGCCTAAAATGTGACTCTGTTGATACTGTTGTTGTCCCCACGCTGGATCAGCCAAGGCAAAACGACAGTCCACAATTTTCACCTGGGGATTATTTAGATTTTCGCGTAACCATTCGGGGGAAACAATCGGTTCAGTATTCACCATTAAAATTCCATCTCCCTGCTATCGGATTAGCGATATTTGCACGGGGTATTATATCATATATTGGCAGTTTTTTGACAAAATCCCCCCCGATTTTCTCCTCAATCATCACCGATTCCTATAGTCTCGCCCAATCAGTATAATTGACATTGAACTACATCCCCCAGGTAAAAACTTGGAAAATAGACGATTGTTAGATATGATACATATTGTTATCACTAAGTCTGTTGAGAGCGGATGTCAGCACTTATCCTAGTTGGTAGGATGACTAACCCTCTCTGTGCGGACATCTTAATCTTTCGATAACCTTAACCATGGCTACTGTCTCGCCTATAACTATATTTTCGTGGGCTATGGTTCACCCTTTGAACATTACCAAATTGAGATTATGAATGACGATAAATCTTTACTCCCAAAACTCTGGCATTGTTTAGCGATCGCTGACACGGCTGCTGAAGTTGGGGCTAACCTAGAACAAGGTTTAAACTCGGAAGAAGTTGCGAAAAGACAGGAAAAATTTGGCTTAAATCGCCTGGAAAGTAAGGGCGGTAAACATCCGATTATCCGATTTTTAGAACAATTCAATCAACCTCTACTTTATATCCTCATTATTGCTGGGGGGATTAAGTTTGTATTAGAAGGATGGCAAAGTGCTAATGGTTGGGTGATTTGGGCGGTAGTGCTGATTAATGCTATAGTTAGCTTTATCCAAGAAACTAAAGCGGAAAATGCGATCGCCGCCCTGTCATCGTCCATAGAAACGGAAGCGACGGTATATAGAAATGGTGAAAAAAACAAGGTTCCTTCATCGGAAATAGTCCCTGGGGATATTGTCTTTATAGCTTCTGGCGATAAAGTTCCGGCAGATTTGCGCCTGGTAGAAACCAAGAATTTACAAGTTAATGAATCCGCCCTAACGGGAGAATCGACGGCGGTGGAGAAACACCCAGATACGGTAGAGGCAAATGCCTCTCTGGGAGACCGGAAAAGCATGGGTTATGCTGGCAGTTTTGTGACAGCAGGACAAGGGCGAGGCATAGTTATCGCTACTGGGAAAAATACGGAAACGGGGCGGATTTCCCAGTTAATGGAAAAACAAAATAATCTGATTACTCCCCTAACTCGGAAATTTGATAAATTCAGCCGCCAACTGCTTTATATTATCCTGGCAGTGGCAGCGTTGACGTTGGCGGTAGGGTTAGGATATGGGCAGAGTTTAAACGATGTGTTTGAAGCGACGATCGCCCTAGCAGTTAGTGCAATTCCGGAAGGTTTACCAGCAGTGGTAACAGTCGCCCTAGCTATTGGGGTTTCTCGGATGGCTAACCGCCATGCTATTATTCGGAAACTCCCGGCTGTGGAAACTCTGGGAAGTGCGACGGTTATTTGTTCTGATAAAACGGGAACTTTAACGGAAAATCAAATGACGGTCCAGCAGATTTATGCTGGGGGTGAAAATTACCAGGTTTCGGGTAGTGGTTATACACCAGAGGGGAATATATCCTTAGCAGATGAAGGGATTAACTTAGCAGATAACCCTGTCCTTGAAGAATGTTTGCGAGGGGGGATGTTGTGTAATGACTCCCATTTAATTCAGGAAGAAAACATCTGGAAAATTGTAGGAGACCCGACGGAAGGGGCTTTAATTGTTAGCGCGCGCAAAGTGGGATTTACCCTGGCTGCATTGGAAGCAGAAATGCCTCGCCAAGATGTGATTCCCTTTGAGTCAGAATATCAATATATGGCGACTTTGCATGAATCTAGCGATCGCCAAACATTGGTAATTTATGTTAAGGGTTCGGTGGAAGCTATTGTTTCCCGCTGCGATGAAATGTTAGACTCTGACGGCAGAATCATTCCGGTAGATGCTGCGGAAATTCATCAACAGGCTGAAACTATGGCAGCTTCTGGGTTACGGGTATTAGCGATCGCCAGAAAACCGACCCAGCAAACTACCCTAGACCATGAGGATATTGCACAGGGGTTAGAGTTTCTCGGCTTACAGGGAATGATTGACCCCCCACGCGAAGAAGCAATTAGGGCTGTAGCCGCCTGTAAAAATGCTGGTATTCGGGTCAAAATGATTACGGGAGACCATATCATCACCGCTAGTGCGATCGCCTCCCAAATGCGCCTGAAACGGTCGGGGAGAGTTATTGCTTTCACCGGAGAAGACCTTAGCCAGATGGATCAGCAAGAGTTTATTAACGCGGCTGAAGATGGCGTGGTATTTGCGCGGGTCGCCCCCGAACAAAAATTGCGCCTGGTGGAAGCGTTACAGTCTCGGGGAGATATTGTCGCCATGACGGGGGATGGGGTCAATGATGCGCCGGCGCTTAAACAGGCTGATATTGGTGTGGCTATGGGACAAACGGGAACCGAGGTGGCTAAAGAAGCCTCCGATATGGTTTTGACGGATGATAATTTCGCTTCTATTGAGGCGGCGGTGGAAGAAGGGCGCACGGTTTACCGTAATTTGATTAAGGCGATCGCCTTTATCTTACCTGTCAATGGCGGGGAGTCCATGACTATTGTTATTAGTGTCCTCCTCGACCGATTGTTACCTATTCTCTCCCTACAAGTCTTGTGGTTAAATATGATTAACTCCATCGCTATGACGGTTCCCCTGGCTTTTGAACCTAAGTCTAAACAAGTGATGGAACAACCCCCCCTCTCCCCTAATCGACCTCTGTTAAATAAGCCACTACTCCTGCGAATTCTGTTGATTTCTGTCTTTAACTGGGTGCTGATTTTTGGAATGTTTGAATGGGTGAGGATGACTACCGAAGAAGAAGCGATCGCCCGGACCATGGCAATTCAAGCCCTGGTATTTGGGCGGGTATTCTACCTTATTAGTCTCAGTCAAATTGGCGAAACTCTCTACTCCAAACTACTGGGGAAAGATACAGAAATCGTCCAAGCGCCAGTAATTTGGATTGGTATTGCTGTTACCATGGTTCTACAGGTTATCTTTAGTCAGGTAGGCTTCATGAATACTTTGTTCAGCACTGCGCCCCTAGACCTGCAACAATGGTTAACCTGTTTCCTGGTAGGTTTACCTATGATTATCGTGGCGGCGATCGCTAACCGCATTGACCCACCCAACCAACTTGCCCAAAATTAACCCTAGATACTAGACATGGGGCAGTAAATAGCTCATAATTAATCATTATTAATTAATTTCCCGCTTACCTTGCTCTGTCCCCTGTTAAGAATCCTATAAATAATATGAATCCTGAATCGACACTAAACTTACTTAAAGCCTCTTTACCTGATGGTAAACTCCCCTCTAGTTTTGGCGTTTACTTTAAAAATACCCTGGTCGCACTCTGTCACGCTTTAGAAGACCATCTTCTACAAACAGGTGAAGCTACCGGAGAAAAACCCCTGGTTTTAGTGACTTTTCAACAAGGAAAATGGTATCTCCAGGAAGCCGATCGCTATTTGCAAATCGCCCAACTTTCCCGCCATGTTGTCATTAGCGCTGTACCTGATAGCGGTTTTGCGGAACATCCCACAGGTCAATTAGATAATGTTTCCTTGATTAATCTGGAACCATCTGATAGCCTAGTAGAGGAGTGGAACCTGTTAATTATAGCACCTGGATATAGGGCGATGGTTCTTTGTCATGAATTATCAGAATCTGAATATTTGGCTAATGCGAAACCTACCATTGACACCGAACGCAAATTTTATGGACTCTGGACTTTTGATAAAGCCCTAGTAGACCAAACTACCGAAATATTAATTAATCGCTTCCGTAACTATAACCCGGAATTAGGCGATCGCCTCTGGGAATCTTATCAAAATATTACTGCTACCCCTAACCCCACATTTCCCGACCTCAGCACCGTAGTTTCTCGGATTGTTACATATTTACAATCATCACAACAAGAATTAATCTCCGTTAATCGCCAAAATAGACAACTCTGGCAATTGGAAGGACAAGCCAAACGAGTTAGCCGGAATTTAAGCGCCAACAAACTGCAAGCCTTATTACGCATGGCGCAACAAGTAGATGAACGCGACCCCTTTAACCCTTGTGCTTCCCTACAAGTCGCGGCATTATGCGAAACCATAGGTCAAATTTTAGACCTACCAACCGTTAAGCTGCGACGGCTGAAATTAGCAGGTTTATTGCATCGTATTGGTCTGGTATCTGCACCCCCAGAAGTGTTTTTAAAAACTCCCTCCGAAATGGATGAAGCCACCCAAAAATTTTGGCGCGATCGCGCATCTATTAGTGGTAGACTATTGGAATCTATGCCAGAATTAACAGTAGTGCAAAAAGTGGTTAACCACCACTTAGAAAATTGGGATGGTAGCGGAGTTCCTGATGGTCAAAAAGGAAAACAAATCAACATCAAAGCCAGAATCTTAGGGCTAGTTAGCTATTTTCAAGAACTAACTCAGCCCAGAGGAAACCGCCCAGCTTTGACCTTAAAAGATGCCCTAAATGAATGTGAAAAATACAGCGGCACTAGATTTGATCCGGCTGTGGTGAACTCCTTAGCCACAGTAATTAGGTTAACGGAAGTGGGTTTAATGAAGTTACCAACTCAGCCGACCCAACTCCCGAATATCTGGCTAGAAGAAATCACTAATCCCGCCTATTCTGAACATCCAGAATCACCCAAAATTACACATTAATAACCTATGATTAATCATCAATCTGCATCCCTAAATATCCAAGACATTAGAAATGGTAGAATCAAAGACCTAGTTAATGCTGATTTATCCGGTCTTGACCTGTCCGGGGCTGATCTGGCTGACGCGGACCTTTCCCAAGCCAAGCTAATGGGGGCGAATTTGTCCGGGGCGAATTTGGCTAGGGCGATCGTTAGGGCTAACCTCCGAGGGGCTAATCTTACGGGGGCTAACCTCATACAGGCAGATTTTCGCAATGCTGACCTGCGGGGTGCTATCTTATTAGATACAGACCCACGAGAGGCTACCTTTGCAGGGGCTTTTCTCACGGGGGCGGTATTTGGTAATCTGGATTTAAGTGGTGTTAGTCTCCAATCGGCTGATTTGCGCGGGGTGAGTCTGTCTCGGGCGATTTTGCAGGGCTGCGACCTGAGAAATGCTAACCTTTCGGGAGTGGACTTTTCCCAAGCTGATTTGGAAGAGGCTAACCTGAGTGGCGCAGTCTTGCGAGGGGCGAATTTGCGAGGGGCTAACCTACTTTGTGCCATTGTCGAAAATACACAATGGGGCGGCGCTTGTCTTGATGAGGCTTGTTTAGATGGTACTCCCTTGGAGTCAATTCGCCAAGGCGATCGCCTTTAACCTCACCAAGATATCACTCAAGGTGCGCTACCTAGCCGATAGTCAAAATATAAGCCTCATGGATGCGAATATTGGGAACAGTCAATCGGACTATTTGATTAGTGACCGTAATTTGCTGCCGTTTGACGATCGCTAAATCCTTAACCACCGCTTCCCCACTGTCTGGAATTCGGGAGATAGTCAAATTTAAAGGCTGTCCAGGCTGTCCCAAACCAAGCTGCTGAAGATTTCTGAGAGTCAGCGTAACAGTAGCTTGACGGGCGGAAGGACCTTGCTCAAAATAACCAAATAAGACTTGGGCTTGATTTTGACCATTAGACTGACTCGCCAAACCAATCACTCTGGGGTTATTTCCCTGAGTCCTCACCCTAGTGCTAAAGCCATCAGAATAGGCTTTATAAACCCACCAAACCGCCCTAGGTGCAAAAGGTCCCGGCTGCACCAAACCATCAAGACTTTTGTTAAAACAGTTATTTGGACCCCCCCCTTTCGGCTCCCAACAGGCTTTGGCGGCGGCAGAAGCGCCCCCCTGTTCTGTATAATACAAATAGGCTAAATTTTCGGCCGGTCGATATTGGGCAGTCGGTCCAATGATTTCGTTAACATCCAATCGCTGAATTCTCAGACTGCGATAAGCTGGGTTCTGTCGAAAACTCTGGTTAGCATCTCGGATATGGGGTGCGATCGCATTAATAGTTTGATCATTCAGTTCATGCCAAGATAATGAGTTAACCTCAAGATTATTGTCTCGGCAATAGTTTAAAAAAGCCCTCAAAAAACCCTTATCATACTTAGTAATACTCGGCCCACCAATAATCACATCAGAGCCTAACTCTTCCCGTAAAACCCGATAAGCCCTTTTGTAGGTTTCAAAAAACTGTTGTCTGGTTCCATGCCAAAACGGATCGCGCAAATCGGGTTCATTCCAGATATCCCAGAGCATCTTTTTTCCCTTATGTTCTCTAGCCAAATTCCGAACATGGTTTTCCCAGCGAGTATAGTCATCATAGGGCCACCCCCGTGGTCTTCCATATCCCCAAGTATCACTGAGTAACAACTGAAATGTTGCCCCAAATCCAGTTAAGCGCCGATAAAGGTTTAGGCGAGATGTCCGCCACAGTCTGGGTTGCAGCGGTTCAATTAGATGGTCTGGCGGTTCCTCTTGTTCAACTCCATACAGAAAACCACTCATAGATTGAACGCCTGGTTGAGTGGCTGCAAAATCAATGGTCAAATCCCCTTGAGTTTGAGCGATCGCCGGAATTATGCTCACCCCAACAAATAGCAATCCTCCTGCTATTGCCAATAACACGGAAAGCCATTTAATTCGCCCAATTCGGCGCAAAGTAGTTAATTGTTTAATCATTGATTAATATTGATGGATTGATGCAATTATTAATTATTAATTATTAATTATTAATTATCGCCTGTTGTGAACTGCTTACCAGGGACTGCTAATCATAGTAAAACCAGCCCAATAAAATGGGTGACGGAGACCAGAACCGCCTAAATCGTTTAAGCCTTCCGGTAAGGGAACCACACCCTCGGATAATAATAAGCGATCGCCATCGAAGGAAACATCACCACGCAACAGATTAATTTGAGCCTGTCGGAGTGCTTCTGCTTTCGTGGGGTTTTTGGCTAGTTGCAGATAAAACTCCGACATTAGGGCTAAAGTCCCCAAATCGCTAATGTTCCAAAGACTAGCCACAGCCGATTTTACTCCCGCCTGTAGTGCTAAACCCGCAAATCCTAACTCCGCTTCTTCATTCCCCAAAGCAGTCTGACAAGCACTGAGAACTAATAATTCAGGTGGTGAATTCCAGGGAATTTGGGATAACTCGGTGAGCGTAAGTTGACGATCCCAAAACTGAATATAGGAGTTATCTGGATTTCCCGGATTGAACTCTGCATGGGTAGCCCAATGGATAATATCAAAATCTTGATTAGCTAGTTTGGCGAGTAGATTTTCCGTGGTAAAATCCTGATTCAGGAAAAATTGCCCCTGGTTACCCGATTGGGGAATTAACAGGTTGGGAATTTTATAAGTGATAGCCGATAATTCCACAGGTACAGCCGGGAGAGGTTCCAGTTCTTGGAATTCTGAGGCTCCCATGGCTAAAATCCGATCAGCTTGAATAGGCTTATAGTCTCTGTCAATCAGATTAAAGGCGGGAATATGAGACAAACTATATTTTTCGACTAAAAACTGTTCGCCGTCGTATAAAGCACCGAAAGGGATCCCTCGGAGTCCTTCTCCTGCACAAAAAAGCAGGGTATCAATATCATCCGCTTCTAATTCTGCCTCTAATGGCTTGATAATCCATTCATATAACCGTTGGGCGGCTGCTAGTTGTAAGGGAGGACGCAGACGGGTAATATTTTGGCGGAACTGGCGAGCGGTTTGATTCAGTAATTCTTGGGGAACTTCATAGAGATCCTCAACTATGGGTTCTCCTCCGGGATTAATTAGGACTAGGTGTAAATGGTCAATGCGGGGACTCACCCATAAAACTGCGGGTTTGGTTCCTGTTTTTTCGGCAAGCAAGGACAGGGTTTCTGCCATCATTTCTGGGGGGTCGCTGGTGGCGGGTAAGTCTCGACTAAAATGATCCTCAAATATTTCTTGAAAACGCTGATCCATGCCTAAAATGGATTGACTCAGGGATGTGGCATTGGTATTAATGGGGGTGAAGATGATGGAAACCCCAATCACTGACAAGGCGATCGCTATCGCGAGGGAAAGCCAAGGAGTTAGAGGCTTCCAGAGTTTAATCTGGCGGGTTATATAATTCCGTTTCATATTTGGATGCCAAGATATAGGTACAGCGGAAAAGGAGGGTGATCAATGTGTGGGGGCGGGTTCCGCAATTAGTTAAGGTTCCCGACGACAATTTTAATCAACCCGCCCCTACCTACCCTCCTAGCTATCAATCAGGAATCAGCAATTAACGCATGGTGACGAATTCTTCACCGCTGCTGGGATGAATACCCATTGTGTTGTCGAAATCTTTTTTGGTAGCTCCCATATTAACAGCGATCGCAACTCCTTGGATCAGTTCGGCTGAGTCTTTACCCACCATGTGAGCCCCCAAAACGCGATCGGTATTAGTTTCCACGATTAACTTCATTAATACCTTTTCATCAGCCCCCGTCAGACTGTGGAACATGGGTCGGAACACAGCCCGATAGCATTTAATCCCATCACCGAATTTTTCTTGGGCTTGGGCTTCTGTCATGCCTACTGTCGCCGCCTCCGGTTGGGAGAATACCGCTGTAGCGATGTTATCATGGCTGATGGAGCGCGGTAAATGACCAAATTCCGTATCTGCAAAAGCCCGACCTTCGGCGATCGCTACTGGGGTCAGGTTCACGCGGTCTGTGCAGTCTCCCACCGCAAAAATATTAGATTGAGTCGTGCGGCTGTCTTGAGTTACAGCGATCGCCCCTTTAATCGTTTCTACCCCCGCATTTTCCAGGTTTAATCCATCCAGTTTAGGCTGGCGACCTGTCGCACACAACAGAGCATCTACAATCAACGGTTCTGTATCATCACCTGTTAGGGTGAGTTTCAGACCTTCCTCCACTTTTTCGATTTTTTCAATGGTGGTATTAGTGCGGAAATTCACCCCATGCTTGGTCATACCCTCTTGAATATGGCTCCGCAGGTCTTGATCAAATCCCCGCAGGATCAGGTCACGCCGGATAATTTCTGTGACTTGGGAACCTAAACCATTGAGGATACCCGCAAATTCTACCGCAATATAGCCACCACCCCAAACCGCGAACCGTTTTGGTTGTTCCGGCAGCAAAAACATATCATCAGAAATGATACTATGTTCAATGCCGGGAATCTCTGGGCGCACCGCTTTCGCTCCCACTGCCACCAGAATTTTATCGGCGGTAATTTTGCGATCGCCTACTTCTAGTGTATGGGCATCAATAAATTTAGCGTATCCATCAATAAGTTCCACTCCGGCTTTTTCCAAAAAGCTGATATGGAGTTGGCTTAACCGTTTAACTTCCGTATCAACCGCTTGGGTGAGTTTTTGCCAATCAAAGCTACTCTCTACCTCACTCCAGCCATAGCCTACCGCGTCCTTGTATAGGTGGGAAAACTGGGAAGCATAGACCATCAGTTTTTTGGGGACACAACCCCTGATCACACAGGTTCCCCCAACTAGGGAATTTTCAGCGATCGCTACTTTCGCCCCATAGGAAGCCGCCCGTTTCGATGAAGCCAACCCCCCTGAACCTGCACCAATCACAAACAAATCATAATCGTATGCCATACAATAATAGCCTCTTGTCTAAAACATCAATTTTCTAAGATGACTTGGATCGCCCAATGACTTCCAATATATTTTACCCCAATCAGTACCTGGCTCAAAATTTGTGGAACTTATTGCCCGCCTGACCAGTCCTCATGATTAAAAAGCTATCACCATCTAATTGATAATTTATAACTATTGACGTATAATGGCGGTCATCATATTTTGAGAAAATTTTGCTGATCGCAGTTGAATTAGTCGTATGATTGGGAAGTAATAATTGGTTAGCAAGTTACAATATTATGAGAATTTGTCACCCCAAAACTGTGTCTAAATTTCTGGTGGTTTTCCCACTAATTGGCGGCACCATAACTGCCATGTTTCCGGCGCAAGCCCTGACACCACAACAGCGCCAGGAATTTCAGACCAGTTATCTGCAAGGATGCCGAGCCGGAATGGCTGCTGAGAAGATTTCCCCCCAAAGAGGAGAAGCCTTTTGTAATTGTACCTTAGATCGTTTAAGTAAACTACCAGATGACAAATTATTGGCGCTAGGTAATCTGACAACTCAACAGGAAATTATGGCAAATCGAGATTTTCAAGCAGCTTTTATGCAGTGTTCTCCCACCTTGGTCAAAGATTGAAGTGGGTTGTTGATTGTCAGGACGACCAGGGTAGAAGTTGCCCTATCTCTGGCAGCCCAGTGGATAATAGAGGTATTTTACTGATATTTTAGGTAGAATTTCCCTGTATAGGAATCCACTGGAGTTATAGAGATAGAAACTATGAGTTTAAGCGTCGCGCCCTATGGCTCCTGGCAATCGGCCATCACTACCGACTTAATTATTAAAGGGGCAGTCGGGTTGGCAAGTCCTGCCTGGGATGGAGATGATATATACTGGATTGAGGGACGACCCTCCGAAGGGGGACGCAATGTGATTGTGCGCCTAACCCCCAAAGGCGATCGCATTGATTGCACTCCGGCCGCTTTTAATGCTCGTACCCGTGTACATGAGTATGGGGGAGGATCTTATACCGTCAGTGAGGGGACGGTATATTTTTCTAATTTTGCTGATGGACGCATTTACCGTCAGGCGATCGCCTCAGTTGCTCAACCCACCGAAATTGTACCCGAACCTATCACCCCAGAAGGAAATTTCCGCTATGCTGATTTGCTCATAGATACCCGCCGGGGACGTTTGATTTGTGTGCGGGAAGACCACAGCCAGCCAGGAGAACCGGTTAATACCCTCATTAGCCTTAACCTTAACAACCCTGAAGATATCCATATATTAGCCACTGGGGCGGATTTTTACGCCTCCCCTAACCTCAGTCAAGACGGCTCGCGTCTCTGTTGGATTTGCTGGTATCATCCTAATATGCCTTGGGATGGTACAGAATTATGGGTGGCTGAAGTTACCGAAAATGGGACTTTAGACCAACAACAACGGGTGGCAGGGGGAGTCCAAGAGTCAATTTTTCAGCCTCAATGGTCTCCTGATGGAAGTCTTTATTTTGTAAGCGATCGCGCTAACTGGTGGAACCTCTACCGGGTTCGTGATCAGAAAATTGAGCCATTATTTCCCCTCCCGGCGGAATTTGGACTACCTCAATGGGTCTTTGGGATGTCTACATTCGGTTTCATCTCCCAACGGCGGCTTTGTTGTGCCTATACTCAAAATGGTATTTGGTCCTTAGCTACTTTAGACCCAGAAACTCAACAATTACGTTCCTTTGATGTTTCCTATACCTATATTTCCTCCGTCAAAGTTCACAACAATAGTATTTTGATGTTGGCATCTTCCGCTACTGAACCGACCGCCTTGGTGCAATTGGATCTCAATGCTGGAGAAATGAATGTCGTGCGATCTTCCACCGAAATAGACCTAGACCCTGGTTATTTATCGGTCCCAGAACCTATTGAGTTTCCTACCGAAAATGGCCAAAGCGCCTACGGCTTCTTTTATCCACCCCAAAATAAAGACTATGTGGCTCCTGAGACCGAAAAACCACCTCTCCTAGTCAAAAGCCACGGCGGACCCACGGCGGCGACTTCTAGCAGTCTCAATTTGAAAATTCAGTATTGGACCAGTCGCGGTTTTGCCGTATTGGATGTTAACTATGGTGGTAGTACCGGCTATGGTCGGGAATATCGCCAACGTCTTCAGGGTAACTGGGGAATTGTTGATGTCGCTGACTGTGTTAATGGTGCTAAGTTTCTGGCGGCGCAAGGGTTGGTTGATGGCGATCGCATGGCGATCGCTGGCGGTAGTGCTGGGGGTTATACTACTCTGTGCGCCTTGACTTTTCATGATGTGTTTAAAGCTGGCGCTAGTTACTATGGCGTTAGTGATTTGGAGGCTTTAGCTACCGATACCCATAAATTTGAGTCTCGCTATCTTGATGGCTTGATTGCACCTTACCCAGAAGGTCGGGATTTGTATATAGCCAGGTCGCCTATTCATCATAGCGATCGCCTCAACTGTCCCATTATATTTTTCCAAGGACTCCAGGATAAAGTCGTCCCCCCTAACCAAGCTGAGAAAATGGTGCAAGTCCTCCAAGCTAAAGGCTTAACCGTCGAATATGTCACCTTTGCTGATGAACAACATGGCTTCCGTAAAGCTGATAATATTAAGAAAGCCTTAGAGGATGAGTTTCAATTCTATATCCGTGTATTTGGGATTGGTAACTAATAGCTACTCCCAGGGGAATGATTACCGGGGAAATTAATTGATGCTTGATTCTTGATTATTGAGAGTTGGGAATTATCAACTATTTTCCCCATAAAAACTGGGACATTAACCAAAATATAATCTTCCTTAATTCCTAACCAGAATTAGGGGAGGTTAAACCGATATCTATCGCCATCTATTTCCCAATTAGCTACATTGTCTGGTATACTCTCGAATTACCGGAATCAGCGTAAATAATGTTTGCTGTTCCCGTTGGATATTATCCACTAAAAACCGCTTTTGTAAAGATTGAACCGCCAACAATAAATCCGAACTATTATGGTTAGTATTCTCTAGCAAATCCGCCATAGACACACCGGAATCTGATGCCGATAACCGCCCCATTACCTGTTTTTCCAAATCCGATAATTGCTGCCAAAAATAATCTAATATATGCTTGATTTCTGGCAATACCAAGATAGAGTTATTGGCTAGATATTGCTTCACACTACCACCAAAAAACTCTTTTATTGTCCGGGATACAATTTTCAAAAAGCCGGGATTACCACCATATATATCTATCAATTCTTGCCAATTATCAGCGTCTAACAAACTGGCAGAAGTCAAAATATTATGGGCTGAATCTGACCCCAAGCCTGCTAATGTCAAGCATTTAACCCGATGATTATTATTAGTTAACTCGATTAATTCTTGAGGCAAAATTGAACTATTCATAATCAAACAACTGTTATGGGATAGTTCGCCAATCGTTTTAAAGAATAATCGATAACTTTCGTAACCCGGTTTATAGCCTCCCACCAGGTTATGAGGATTTAAAATCGCCTGCACATCGTCTAAAATGAGCAAGCAGCGATGTTGTCGGAAAGATTCCATGACTAATGATAATTGTTCTGCTAATTGGTGGGATGGGTTTTTAGCTTCTGCGACTGTGGAAGCGTAACTGATGGTCAGGGGTCGGATATCCGGGTTGGGGGGAGGCAAAAATTGGGTTAAATAAGTTAAGATTGAAGATAGGGAAGGTAGGGTGCGTAAACTCCGCCAAATCACACAATCAAAATGGTCTTGAATTTGTGGTAAAAGATGCAGGGCGACTGCGGTTTTACCTATACCACTAAGGCCCAAAATCGAGACTAAATGACTGCGATCTTGTAGTATCCAATTTTTGAGAGTAGCCACTTCTTCTTGGCGATCGCAAAAATAATCCCCATTAGGTATATCAGTGCGATCGATACGCCTGAAGGACTCAGTGTTATATGGTTTAGCCATAGTTTCACCCTGGGGAGGTGGGGAATTTGTTTGAGTGACTGTATCAATGGTAACAAATTCTTCGCTATTGGACAAAGCCGGAAGTTGTAGCCTCTGACAAGTCGATCGCAAATTAGATTTATTGATTTCCTCTCCCGACGCTTGGGAAAGGGTTTTCCATAGCAGATAAGCCACCTTTTTGACATGGGGTTCGCTACAGTTGTAGCCCGCGGCAATTTCCGAGTATTTTTGATTTTGGTAAGTCCCCTGCAAAATGGCCGCTTCCAGGTCATCTAGGTGTTTTCCAGTTTGGATCAACACTAGACCGTCAGCCCATTCGATAATTTGTTGAACTTCCATAATACTAATAGGTGTTATTACTTATTCAAATTGTCTCATCTTCGCCAGTAGCGATCGGTGATCAGGGGACAAGGGACTCGTAATGAATAACACCGGATCACAGAGAAAAACAGCCTATATATCTGTGATCTGATAACTCCCAACCTGTGACCGAAAACAACTATCTGAGTTGAGGGAGAGACCAGGGACAGGTAACAGACGGCATAGAATCCTTGAGGCTGTCCTATATATAGCAGTTCCCGGACTGATGAGGTACTTTTCAAAGCCCCTCTCCCTTTCTGGGAGAGGGGTTTGGGGTGAGGGCTGTATTTCATAGAGATGAGAAGCGCTATATATGTTATATATTCGGAAAATGTCTAGTAATGGTCTCTTATCTCTGGGAATTTTATACCACTTTTGACAACTTTTGACAACTTAATACTACTTTAGACCACCTTATCCCACTAGCAATCACTCCATCCTACTCAATCAAACTTTATCCGACTTGGGAAACTTTTGCCTACCATTTCGCGACCAGCAAGCTGAGATTTTCCGAAAAAAGTAGATACACAATCCTACTTTTTGCTGCTGACATAAAGAATTTAGTTTGTTATAAATGAAAGTGGGCAGAGTTAAAGGTTAGCTACCAATAACTAATTCGTCCAGATTACATACTGGAATCCTTTCTTTGATCAGAGTTCGTCTATGTGTAGGTATGTGTTCACCACCCATGTTAATAAGTTGACCATACCTACCTTTTTGAACTAAAGGGCATCTATCACCTGAATTGGCTATAATTGCTGGCAATGATTAAATATCATCGTCGGGGCTTAGTATGGCAAAAATGACCATATTTGATAGCATCTCCTTGGCAAAATATAGCCTAGCAAATCGTAGCAGAAAAAGAAGCGTAAACCATGAAAATTAGCCAAGAAACTCACCTGAATGATTTAATCCAACAAGTCAAAGACGCTCAAGCCCAATACGCGACTTACAGCCAAGAACAGGTAGACAAAATTTTCCAAGTCGCTGCTTTAGCCGCCAACGCCTCCCGGATTAATCTGGCTCAAATGGCTGTAGAAGAAACCGGAATGGGAGTAGTAGAAGACAAGGTAATCAAAAATCACTTTGCTTCTGAATACATTTACAACAAATACAAAGGCGAAAAGACCTGTGATGTTATCGAGTCTGATCCCCATTATGGCTGGCAAAAAATCGCCGAACCCCTAGGAATTTTAGCGGGAATTATCCCCACCACTAATCCGACATCTACCGCTATTTTTAAAGCCTTATTAGCCCTGAAAACCCGCAATGGTATTATCTTTTCTCCTCACCCCAGAGCCACAGAATGCACCATTAAAGCTGCCAAAATTATCCTAGATGCGGCGGTAGCTGCTGGCGCACCAGAGGGAATTATTGGATGGATAGATAACCCAACTCTCCAATGGTCTCAACAGTTGATGCAGCATCCTGATATCAGCCTAATTTTAGCAACAGGCGGACCGGGAATGGTGCAGGCTGCTTATTCATCTGGACATCCTAGCATGGGGGTGGGTTCCGGGAATACTCCCGCCATTATTGATGGGACTGCTGACCTGAAAATGGCTGTTTCTTCTATCTTAATTAGCAAAACTTTTGACAATGGTATGATTTGCGCTTCTGAACAAGCAGTGATTGTTCAAGATGAGGTTTATACCAGCGTTAAACAGGAGTTAATCGCCAGGGGTGCATATTTTCTGAAACAGCAGGAAAAAGAAGCCATCCGACAACTGATTCTTCAAGATGAGCGATTAAATCCGGAAATTGTGGGTCAGTCGGTGCAAAAACTAGCAGAAATGGCAGGTATTCAAGTAGAAGAAAATACCAAAGTTCTGATAGGAGAGGTTACAGAAGTTGGGGTTAATGAACCTTTGTCTTATGAAAAGCTGTCGCCAATTTTGGCAATGTATCGGGCTAGTAGTTTCCCCGCAGCAGTTGAGACCGCCCAAAAGTTAATTATTTTTGGTGGTAAAGGACATACATCTGTTTTGTATACTCACCCTGGGAATAGCGAACATATTAAATATTTTGAAAATCGTTTGCACACTGGGCGGGTATTAATTAATAGTCCTTCATCTCAGGGGGCTATTGGCGACGTTTACAATTTCCGACTGTCTCCTTCTTTGACTTTAGGATGCGGTAGTTGGGGGGGTAATTCGATTAGCGAAAATGTGGAACCACACCATTTATTAAACATTAAAAATGTCGCGGAACGTCGGGAAAATATGTTGTGGTTCCGAGTGCCGCCCAAGATTTACTTTAAGGGGGGATGTTTACCAGTAGCCCTGGGAGAGTTACGGGGTAAAAAACGGGCTTTTATTGTGACGGACAAACCTCTGTTTGATCTGGGATTAGTTACACAAGTTACGGAGGTGTTAGACCGGATAAAAGTACCTCATTATGTGTTCTATGATGTGGAACCAGATCCGAAACTTTCTAATATTAATAAAGGGGTGGAACTTATGAATAGTTATCAGCCCGATATGATCATCGCTTTTGGTGGCGGTTCCCCCATGGATGCGGCTAAAATTATGTGGCTGATGTACGAACATCCACAAATTGAGTTTGACGGTTTAGCCACGCGATTTATGGATATTCGGAAGCGGGTTTATGCTTTACCAGAACTAGGAAATAAAGCTATTATGGTGGCAATTCCTACTACTTCTGGGACGGGTTCTGAGGTGACACCTTTTGCTGTGGTTACCGACGATCGCACGGGGATTAAATATCCTCTCGCTGATTATGCCCTGACCCCAAATATGGCGATCGTTGACCCGGAATTAACCTTAAATATGCCGAAAAAACTAACGGCTTATGGTGGTATTGATGCGGTGACTCACGCCTTAGAAGCCTATGTCTCAATTTGTGCGTCACAGTTTACTAATGGACTGGCATTAGAAGCATTAGGGTTACTGTTTAAATACTTGCCTTCTGCTTATAAAAATGGCGCAAAAGACCCGAAGGCGCGTGAACAGGTGCATTATGCTGCCACTATTGCTGGTCTGGCTTTTGCTAATGCTTTTTTAGGTATTTGTCATTCCCTAGCACATAAATTAGGCTCGACTTTCCATTTGCCTCACGGCTTGGCAAATGCTTTAATGATTTCCCATGTAATTCGGTATAATTCTACGGATGTACCTTTTAAACAGGCGATTTTTCCGCAGTATGAATACCCCCAATCTAAACAGCGTTATGCAGAAATAGCTGACTACCTCAAGTTAGGCGGAAATACCCTTGATGAGAAGGTAGAAAAATTGATAGAAGCTGTGGAATATCTCAAGCAACAAATTGAGATTCCACCGACCATTAAACAATCACTAGACATCGAAGAAAAGGAATTTATGAGTAACTTACCTAATTTGGCTAACCAGGCTTTTGATGACCAATGTACTGCTGCTAATCCCCGTTATCCGTTAATTGCTGATTTGCAGAATTTGTACGCTACTGCTTATCATGAACCGGCTGTTAAAAAAGCACCGACTCACCCAGAATGTCAGCCGGAAAATACGGCGCAAACTCAACAAAAACAATATCTGGAAATGATTGACAAGTATTGTCAAGGTGGTGAGTCGGCTATGGCTGTTGGCGACCTGGATAAGGATACATTAATCGGGTTAAATGATGCTTGGTGGAAAACTGGGGTTATGTAATCCCATGTAATCGAGGATATTTCCATCAAATTTACTTGACTTTCGGCTTTTGGCGATCGCTATAACATAGCGATCGCCATTTGGTTGACCTGTTTTGAGTAATCATCACTTGACCAAATTCTCCCCAACTATCTGGCTATTGCTGAAAATGCCGCCCGCCCAAAATTTAAAAAAATGTTAATTTTGACTGGGGTTATTAAAGGGGATTGTACAATACAAGGCAATGCTAATAATCAGGAAAATATTAATATGACTACAGCCACTAAAGTTAAGGCTTATGCGGCTTTAAATTCCGGTGAAAAATTGCAACCTTGGGAATATGAACCAGAACCTCTACAGGTTGATGAAGTAGAAATTCGAGTCACTCACAACGGCTTGTGTCATACGGATCTTCACATGAGGGATAATGATTGGAATGTCAGTCAATATCCCCTGGTTCCCGGTCATGAAGTGGTTGGAGAAGTTACAGAAGTTGGGGAAAAAGTGACTTCTCTACATAAAGGCGATCGCATAGGGGTTGGCTGGATTAGAAATTCCTGTAGGTCTTGCGACCATTGCTTACAAGGAGAAGAAAATATCTGTCGCGAGGGCTACACAGGTCTGATTGTAGGTCATCATGGGGGATTTGCTGACCGCCTACGGGTTCCCGCAGATTTTACCTATAAAATACCCGATGCTTTAGACTCCGCCAGCGCCGCCCCCCTATTATGTGCCGGAATTACCGTTTATACCCCCTTGCGGACCTATATAAAACACCCGGGGATGAAAGTTGGGGTGATGGGAATTGGCGGACTCGGACACTTAGCGATTAAGTTTGCTAGGGCTATGGGGGCTGAAGTTACGGCGTTTTCTACTTCCCTAAATAAACAAGAACAAGCTAAGGAATTTGGCGCTCATAACTTCCAACAATGGGGGACGGCTGAAGAAATGAAGGCGATCGCCGGAAGTTTTGATCTAGTGCTTTCTACTATCTCTTCAGAAACTGATTGGGATGCGGCTTTTAGCTTGTTAGCTAATAACGGGGTTTTGTGTTTTGTGGGTATCCCAGTTTCGACTTTAAATATACCCCTAATTCCTTTGATTTTTGGTCAAAAAGCTGTGGTGGGTAGCGTTGTCGGCGGTCGGCGGTTTATGGCGGAAATGCTGGAGTTTGCAGCCGTGAATCAGATTAAACCGATGATTGAAACTATGCCATTAAGTCAAATCAATGAAGCTATGGATAAGGTAGCCGCTAATCAAGCCCGCTATCGGATTGTTTTACTAGCTGATTAGCCAATAGTTGCAATCACGGCTAGATTTACCAGGTTATAGCGCCAAGATACTTGCTGAGAATTTTGGCGCTAATTTCTACTGAACATTTGTCGGGTAACTGGCGGCGGATAATTTACCTATTGCATCAATTATTCCCAGGGAAAAAGCATAACCGGGGGGACAGGGTAATTCATCTGTGGAAAGGGGTAGTGATTCCCCTACCGTTGATAATAATGGCGGTTCTGTCGTCGTTTGGATGCTTTCACAATAGTTAACTCTCGTGATATAATCAGAGGGGGTTTTCCGAAAACTAGGCAGACTAAAAGTTCCCAAATCTGTCGGGTCTTTGGGTTGCCAATTTTGTTGGCGTTGGTTATCCGCATCTGAGATTTTACCCCCCCATAAAACCGCTACATAACCATAACTATCACTTTGGCGAGGAATCGCGGCTATTTGTACTCCATGATTATTAATAACTTGTACCTCAAAATAATGGCTAGGTATGGCAATTAATTGTGAGAGTTGGTCGATAAATTTTCCCGTGTCTAAATAGGCTTCGTTTTGCAGATTAATATAAGTAGATAATGATTGAATTGCCTCTAAATTACTGGGGCGAATAATCGGTTCATTTCGTGAGGTGGGGGGTTCAATCTTTGATGATTGTTGGGTGGTTTTTAACACAGAAAACAGGGCTATAGATGCAGCGATCGCACTCCCAAACCACAAATACCTACCATAGACATTTTTCGCTTTTCGAGGCTGATTGAGGTCTTTTAATGCCGCTGAAGCTGATGTATAACGGTTACTTAGACCTGGCGAAATTAGACCATATAAAACTTCCGCCAATTGAGAACTAACCGCATTTTCCCCCAGCCAATCTCGCCATACCCAATGATTATCACCATCCACCAAATTAAACGGTGATGTATTCGTTAATAAATAAATACAGGTCACACCTAAACTATACAGGTCACTCGCAAAAACCGCTTTTCCTCGTAATTGTTCTGGGGCGACAAATTCCGCAGTTCCGATGCTAGTTCCCGTTTTAGCCAGGTTAGTTCCCGTGTGGAGTTTACTCGCCCCAAAGTCTACTAAAAAGAGAAGTTTATCGCTTTGTCTACGGATAATATTAGCGGGTTTAACATCCCTATGAATTAGGTTTCTGGCGTGTAGATATTGTAAAATCGGTAAAATTTGATTGAGGATATCTCGGATTTGGCTTTCCCCAAATACCCCCCTTTCCGCTAATTCTTGTTCTAAGGTTTCTCCCGGAATGAACTCTTGGATAATATACTGTTGTTCATCTATGGAAAAATATGCCAAAAATTTGGGGATTTGGGGATGGTTAAGCACCTGTAAACTTTGGGCTTCTCGACGGAAGAGGCGAGAGGATACTTTAGCATCATTAGTCAGAAGGGTGAAAAATTGTTTAATCGCACAGGGAGGGTGATTAGTTTCGCTTTCATCTATACCTAAATAGGTTCTTCCAAACCCCCCAGACCCAATTTCTCTCAATCCTCGATAGCGATCGCCTAACTTTAATGACTGACCGCAGCGTTCACAGGATACAATATCCTTGGGGTTTTCGTGGCGACAGGCGGGATTAAAACAAAGACTCATAGTTTTTCCCTGAGACATAGTTATCCCTTAACTCTAACACAGATGCTGAGACTATGAGATAATCAACTGTTGATGATTATAATGTCCGTCTGATGAATACAAGTGATAAAATCAAACCCGACTGGGCTGGTGGTGATTTCCTCTCCCAATTTGTGAATCTTCTCATCCAAACTAAGCCAATTTTCAGCGTCATGAAATATCAGGCTAGACGGGTGTTAATTAAAACCGCCGAAAAGAAAGGCATTCCCTGGCGAGAAACTTATCAGCAACTCCAAGGGTCTGGCGTAACAGCCTTACTCCCAGAAATCACTGATACCACAGTAGTTTACCCCGACTATTATCAAGTTCCCTTTCATGCTTATGATGAAGGAAATCTTTGCTGGAAAGCTGCTTTTGAGGCGGAGTCTGCTACCTATTCAATGGCTTTGCGAGTATGGCCAAAAGAGGATTTATCATGGCTAACAGCCCAGGAAAGGTTGCGGCACAGTTTTCATCAGGTTTTAGAAAACTATAGCCCTAACCCAGTTCGTGATATTTTAGATATAGGTTGTTCCGTGGGAATTTCTACCCAGGCTTTACATAGTTATTATCAACACAGACAAGAAACCTCAATCCGAACAGTAGGCTTAGATTTATCTCCCTATATGTTATCGGTGGCAAAAATGCGGGATACTCAAGGAAAAATTAGTGAGTGGAAACACGCTAACGCTGAGAATACGGGTTTTCCTGATGATTCTTTTGATGTGGTAACTTTGCAATTTGTGATTCATGAATTACCGCGAACAGCCACGCGGAAGATATTTAAAGAAGCCTTACGAATTTTGCGATCGCATGGTGTGTTAGCCATAGTTGATAATAACCCCAAATCCGCCGTCATTCAAAATCTGCCACCCGTGCTATTTACCTTAATGAAAAGTACAGAACCCTGGACCGATGATTACTATACCTTTGATGTAGAAACCGCCTTATCTGAATGTGGATTTGACTATAAAACCACTGTCGAAACTGACCCCCGTCATCGAACTATTATTGCCATCAAACCTTGAGTTAAAAAATAGGGCGCTATTGCGCCCAAGTGAAAATCGGCGTTTTTCTAGTTAGGATTTATTGCCAAAAATCTGTTGGCGTAACGAGTTAACTTCCTGTACTAATTCCTGGCGGGTGGATGCTTTGAGCAAGTAACGGTAGACAAACCAAGCCGCATATCCCATGCCAATTAACTCAAAAGTGGGAGCTACCAAGGGAATATCATTGAGGGCATCAACTACCGCAAATAACACCTTAATTGTGACCACTGCCACCACAATTAACAGGATAGTAACAATAGGTTTTTGATACTCTCCAAAAAACTTGGAAACATAACCTGGTAGTTCCGACAAAAAGACAACTACTTTCTCTTTGATTTCTTCAAATTGTTCTTTATTCGGTCCCTGGTCTTGTGTGGGTGTCATAGTTCCTCCTTCGGGGGAAGTGGTGGTGGGGTTGGCACTTTTGGTAGGTTCTACCATGTTAAATCTCCTTCGACTTAATACAAGATTATCGCTATTGACACTCCCAGCCCTAACAGGACGGGGATTCTTGGGTCTTCGGGGAGCGGGCGCTTAACCCCTCACCAAGCATCTTCACCGCGTGTCCCACGGCTGCAAGTCCACGCCTTGAAGTTGAGTTTTTCGGCGAATATCACCCCTACCCTATCACAGAGACGGTCCGCTAGTTTCCAGAAGAAATACCGCCTGGTATTGCAGATGTATTCGTGCAATTGAGTCACTTTTAGATCAGCCTTGCGCCGGGCTAGGTTTCAGGCCCAATTATCCGGTAAACCGCATTTTTCCAGGGTGTCCCTATCCTGCAATAGTTCTTTAGTGGGTCGATCTACTTGAATTTTGCCATCTCCCAAAATTAGCGATCGCTCTGTTACTCGGCTTACCCATTGTAGATCGTGGGAAGCAATCAATAGGACTTCGATAGGTAAATTAACTAAAATTTCCGCTAAGTTACGCCGCCACCAGGGGTCCAGCCCATTGGTCGGCTCATCTAAAATCAAAATGCTAGGATTTAGGGCTAGAATGGCCGCTAAGGTGGCTAAACGTTTCTGACCCCCTGATAGTTCATGCACAGACCGATGAGCCAATTTAGCTAAACCAAATTGGGCTAACAATTGATGGGCGATTTCTGAGGCTTGCTCATTACTAACCCCATAATTACAGGGACCGAACATGACATCCTCAAAAATGGTCGGCATAAATAGCTGGTCGTTAGGGTCTTGGAAACCAAAACCTATCTGGCGGCGTATCTGTCGCAGGCTTGACGGTTCTACCAGGGTTCCCTGAATCCAAATCTTGCCACTATTAGGGCTTTTTAAGCCAATTAGGGTTTCCATCAGTGTACTTTTACCCGTCCCCGTTGGTCCGAGAAGCCCTAGACGTTCTCCTGGGTTCAAGCTAAAGGAAATTTCCCGCCAAATTGGCTTTTCACCACCATAGCTAAATGTCAGATTCTCAACTCTTATGCTACAATTAGATTCCCAATGCGATCGCTTCATCAAAACGCCGTCTATCTTCAAACTCCTAAATAGTCATCATTAATTATCCATTATCCATTATAGCCCGTGGGGCGGGTTTATTAAGATGGTCGTCAGCCATTTATAATTCACAGCGGAGGCGCGCCCCTACCTAATTATTTATTAGAAGTCAAGAAACCGGGTTTCTAACCGGTGATTATTATTCGCCGTGGGGCGGGTTTATTAAGATGGTCGTCAGCCATTCATAATTCACAGCCGAACCCGCCCCTACCTAATTATTAATTATTAATTATGATTGGATTCCCTCCTGCATAATTTGTAACCATTGAATGAGACAATCGAGCTGCTTACTAGGAGGTAACGCCCCCAAGCCACGAATCTTTACCTGTTGGCGACCGTAGATAAAACGAGGCTGTAAATGTTCAGGTAAATTCTGCTTTAATAAATTCCAGGCGGGTTCTTCCATAGGTGTTTCTAAAACAATATTCTGCTTAGAATCATCCAGTCTAATGCGAGCGAAACCCAACTTTTTAGCAATTTGTTTTAACTCCATTACCCGGAGTAACTGTTGGGCTGGTGCGGGAATTGTACCATAGCGATCGCTCCAATCTTCCTCAATTCTACTTAACTCTTCCGAATCCTGACAAGATGCCACTGCCCGATAAGCACTCATTTTTTGATCTAAATCTGTGATATAATCTGATGGGATGAATGCCGTCAAAATCAGATCCACCTGAGTATCATCGACCTGGGGAATTTCCTGTCCGCGTACCTCTTGGATAGCTTCCTGTAGCATTTCGGTATATAAATCAAAACCGATCGCATTCATTTGACCCGACTGTTGAGCGCCCAAAATATCCCCAGCGCCGCGAATTTCCAAATCTCGCATCGCCAATTGATAACCAGACCCCAACTGGGTAAACTCCTTAATCGCCCTCAGTCGCTTAACCGCATCTTCTGTCAAAGCCACCTGTCCGTCACCTTTAACCGGATAAAATAGCCAAGCGTGGGCTTGAACTCCCGCCCTCCCCACACGACCGCGCAACTGATACAATTGTCCTAGCCCGAATTTATGGGCATCCTCGACCAGAATAGTATTAACGCGGGGGATATCTAAGCCCGACTCAATAATGGTCGTACAGACGAGAATATCAGCCTCTCCGGCGCTAAAAGTGAGCATGATCGACTCTAACTCTCCAGCTTCCATTTGACCATGAGCGATCGCCAATCTAGCGCTAGGGACCATTTCTCTAATCGCCGCCGACTTCTCCTCAATACCCTCAATACGGGGAACCACATAAAACACCTGTCCTCCCCGATCTAGTTCCTGACAAATCGCCGCCCTAATAGTTTCCTGGTTTAATGGTCCTAAATGGGTTTGAATTGGGCGACGAGAGGGTGGTGGGGTTGCAATTAAACTCATTTCTCGAATACCTGATAACGCCATATACAGCGTCCTGGGAATGGGAGTCGCCGTCAGAGTCAAAACATCCACATGAGTTTTTAGGGCTTTAATTTTCTCTTTTTGATTCACCCCAAACCGCTGTTCTTCATCCACTACCAACAGTCCCAAATCCCGAAATTTAATATGTTTCGATAACACCGAATGCGTACCCACAATAATATCTATTTCTCCGGTCGTTAACTTTTGTTGAATTGACTTTTTTTCACTAGCGCTACGGAAGCGATTAAGCAATCCAATTTCAATGGGATAAGGCGCAAAACGTTCTTTGAGTGTGTGATAATGTTGTTGGGTGAGAATCGTTGTGGGGGCGAGAAATGCCACTTGTTTCCCCGCCGTAACTGCTTTAAAAATTGCCCTAATTGCTACTTCCGTTTTCCCAAAACCGACATCTCCACACACCAGACGATCCATAGGGCGATCGCTTTCCATATCCCGTTTCACATCTTGGCTACATTTCAGTTGGTCGGGAGTCGGTTGATAGGGAAAAGAATCTTCCATTTCCTGCTGCCAAGGTGTATCATCGGGATAGCTAAATCCAGTTTTTTGGGAACGTTCGGCGTAAAGTTTCAGCAAATCAACCGCCAATTTTTTAATGGACTTACCCACTTTTTCCCGACTTTTTTCCCAGGCTTTACCCGTCAACTTATTGAGTTGGGGAACCTTCGACTCTGACCGCCTTAGACGGGATAAAGTTCCCACCTGATCCGCCGCCACTCTTAGGGTTCCATCTGCATATTGTAACACTAAATAATCGCGGATTTCTTGATTAATAGTCAGGCTTTCCAACTTCACAAATTTACCGATTCCATGTTGGCGGTGAACCACATAATCTCCCGGTTGTAGTCGATTCGGATCTACCTGTTTGGAGGCGGCGCGGCGGCGTTTGCGGATATAACCAGAAGTAGCTAAAGCGTGTTGACCATAAAACTCTCTGTCCGTGATAATAACTAAACGGAAGGTGGGGAGAATAAACCCTTCTAATTCGGCTAGTCCCGTATATTTTAAAGCAATGGGGGTATTACGGATTAATGAGTCTATGGCTGGATAGTCGCGGGGGTTGGGTATAAATTTAGATGGGCAATCATGTTCCGATAACAAAGCCACTGAGCGGCTAGGTTGGGCGGAAATTAGAAAGACTGTAAATTGGCGATCGCGTTGTTGGCGAATCACCTCCGCAATTTTTCCGAATTGGTGGGGAGTCACCGGGACGGGACGACTGGCTAAGTTTATCGATGCTGTGGAAGCCGGAATAAGAGGGGATTTATAATCGACCAGTTCACTCAGATACAGCCTATCAAAACGATTTTCAACCGCCGCTAGGGACTCCCGGAAGCATTGATGAATTGCCGGAATTTCCAGGGATATCCCTTCTGCTGTTACCAGCTTACCTTGTTCATTTTGCCACTGTTCATCGATATGTTCAAACCAGCGATCGCCATGACCTGCACATTGGTCAGGTTCATCAATTACCGCTAAAGTTAATTCCGGTAGATAATCAATTAAAGAAGCTGGCTTGTGATATGCTAATCCTAACAGATGAGATAGTCCGGTTTTCGTCTCCGATATCTGAGCCGATTTGAGAGTTTCTAGGGTCTCCGTAGATAGGGATAAATTCGCTTCGATAATGGGAGCAAAATTCGTCGGCGTGAGAATTAGTTGCTCAACCCGATCAAGCGATCGCTGTGTCACCGGGTCCAGTTCCCTAATTCTTTCTAACTCATCCCCAAACCATTCCAGACGCACCGGAAGTTCTGAAGCCACAGGGAACACATCTACAATATCTCCCCGGCGACTCCACTGCCCCTCAGTTTCCACCACTGCCACCCGTTGATATCCCAACCGGGCGAGTTTTTCGTCTATGGTTTTTCCTTCCCAGGTCATCCCCAACTTCAGGGTTAGACAATAACTCTGGAAGTCACTCACCGGAGGGAGATGGGGTTGTAAAGACCTCTCTGTAGCTACCACCGCCACCGGGTCCGCTTTCCCCGTGTTTCTTGTCACTAAGTCCGCTAATACCTGCATCTGTCCCCAGACCATCTCTTCGCTATAACTGGGTTCATAGGGGGATGCTTCCGAGGTCGGGTAAAAGTGTACTGTCTGCCACCCCATCACCTCTAGCTGGGCTGACCACCTACCAGCCTCTTCCAAAGTAGCTGTTATCACCAATAGGTTTAACCCCGCTTCCTGGGCTAAAGCTGAAGCCGTCAGTCCTTTGGGAACACGGGGAAGACCGTTAAGGTGAAGGGCTTGCTGTTGGTTCAGTTTAGTCAGAAGTTCAGCCGTCAGAGGCGATCGCCCCAAGGCCCGAACTACAGCAGAAAAGGTCATAAGTTAGCCGACTGACAACAAAATATTTTTATATTCTATAACCTTTGGGCTATTTTGACGGCAACTTCTCTGATTTCCCCCACTTACCCTGATTGCCTATTTATCAACTCCACATCATCCGCCCATTTCCCTTCTGCCTTTTGATTACACTATTATCAAGTATTTATACCCCTAAACCACGCCCCTCCCTATTCCCTGTTATCATAGGTATGGACAATATCCGTCGGGACTGCTATCCTAATCAATCATCCGAGGAAGTAAATCCATAAGACTTCATGAAAAAATTATTACCATCTGTAAAATTACCCCCCTGGCGGCAAATTTTACTCCTACTGTTTTGCTGGACAATTCTACCGTTCTTCTTAGTAGAAGTAATCATGATTGTCTCTGAACCCTATTTATTTCGCGGACTCTATCAATACGACCCTGATATGGGGTTTAAAATTCGCGGTCATGCTAACGGTAATAATCAATTTGGTTTCAATGACCGAGACTATCCCCTCCAACCAGATCCTGATATATTTCGGATGCTCATTCTCAGCGACTCTTTTAATTGGGCTGGTGGTCAAGAAGGCAACTATACCGCCTTATTGGAAAACCAATTTAGCCAACATTACGGACAGCATCAAGTCGATGTCATTAATGCTGGATATCCCGGAACCCATACCGCCGAACAACTAGCCTTATTGAAAAAATATGGATTGCAGTATAATCCCCATTTAGTCGTCTTGGGTTTTTTTGTGGGGAATGATTTTGTTGATGCTGACCCCTATCGAAAACGAATCATTGTGAACGATCTTTACATTGATATAGACCCTCGCCAAGAGTTAATTATATTTGGTTATCCGATTATTCCTAAATCACGACTATTACTGTTTATTCAACAAAAATATAAAATCTTTCGAGAAGCCGCTAGGTCTCAACAGTCTCAACAGTCTCATCAACTCCCCCAGAGTCAGTTAGTCGCGACTACTGAGGCGATCGCCTTAGACGAACCCGAAACATCCCCAGGTATTCTGTCCCTGGAGAAATTTCTGGATGTAGAACGTGGTCGGATGAGTTTCTGCAATATCGAGAAGCTACAAAATGGCGATCGTGATGCTAACATTAACTATATCTTGGATAGCATCTCAGAAATGAATGCCATTCTCCAAGACAGGAACATTAAGTTTATCGTGGCTATCTATCCCGACGAATACCAGGTTAACGACCACTTGTTAAATCAACTCCAGTCTACCTTTTACCTAAACTTAGATGATTATGACATTACCTGTCAGCAAAATATCCTCATCCCACATTTGGAGTCAAACAACATTCCCTATATTGACCTCACTCCTAGATTTAGAGTAGAACAACAAAACCGCCATCTCTATCTATTCCAAGAACCCCATTGGAACTCCCACGGAAACAAACTGGCTAAAGATATCTTGTTTGAACACTTAGTTAAAATTACCGACTCCGTATTCGCACCCGAGGAAAAATGAACCAAGAAAAGTTAAAAATTTCCCAAAAATTACCGATAAAAGCCATTGTTAATAACCCAGTTTGTAAATTTTTTAGCCAAACCTTAATTATCGCGGGAATTACATTTCTGCTAACCGAGGCTACCTTCAGGATTTATCACAGAATTAATCCCACATTTGTTTTCTATAACCGTTCATATAATCGTTGGCGAGGAAGACCCCACGCCCAAGATTTTGACTTTCAACTAAACTCCCATGGCTTTAAAGATGTGGAATTTACACAAGCAAAACCGGAGGGTATTTATCGAATGTTGGGAATTGGTGATTCCTTCGCCTTTGGAATAGTTCCCTATCACTATAATTATTTAACCTTGATTGAGAAACAGCTAAACAGCCAAGATAAAAATATCGAAGTGATCAATATGGGAATTCCTGGCTTAGGACCCGCCGCCTATTTGGCTTTATTGATTAATGAAGGGTTAGTGCTTAATCCTGATAAAATACTCCTATCCTTTTATATTGGTAATGATTTTATCGACAATCACCTAACTTCCCTCGATAGAAATAAGGAAACCTTCTATACCGTCGCCTTTTTACAATCTTTGATTAAACTCCAAACTCAGTTTGAAGGGACTGTCTATAACCCCAATAACCTCGAATATAAAGACGACCACCCCACCTTAACTGATGAGTCCTATCTTGAACAGGTTTCTAACCTAAGTCGTATGTTTGATATTAGGACAAGGGACGGCATTTTCCTAGGGTTTTTTGAAGACGCTATGGCGGATATTCGCCGCATTAAGGAGATTTGCGATTATCGAAATATTGACCTAACCATTGTGATTATTCCTACCGAGGTACAAGTCAATAAACAACTACAATCCCAAGTTATTGATATCCTCAAGCCTGATGACCCCCAAGGTTTGGATTTTGAGCACCCTAACCGCCTCCTACGCGATCGCCTTTCTCAATACAATATCAACTATATCGACTTATTAGATGATTTTAGGCAGGTTTCCCAGACTACCCGACTCTACCGACCTAATGACAGCCACTGGAATATCGCCGGAAACGCATTGGCCGCGGAATTAATTACCAAACATCTACTTACTCACCACTTCAACTCTGACGGGGATTAGCATAAATGTGGAATTTTGTCAAGCCCCCTAATTTTGGCCTAAAAAATACTCGTGCATCGCGGCGAAATCTTCTCGAGTCTCTATTCCCGAAATTGGTCAATGTCACTACGGCTTTACTGGCTTTGGGTTCCTATAATCTCTCTTGTAGCTGACATAACCCACACCAAGAGGAGCATAACCTATAGATTCCACTCTATCATTAACATTGGGGCTTGTCAAGTACCGATTCTCTCGTCAGATTTTTTGCGATAATGAGAACCATTATCACCCCAAAATTTACAGATTGATTTAATGTTTGTATCTAAAACCATGTTTAGATAATCCTAGATTATGTTTTATAGCCAGAAACCGGGAATTTTTGTGATTGACGATATTGTAGTGATATTCTATAATTCATGGATTAAATAAAAGTGAATTATTACTAATAATCTACATGAGTTGTAATTACTGCTCTAAAAACTGTTCAGGTAAAACGTCTAGCTCACCGAGACCTTGGTGGAAGTGGTGGAGACCGAAAAGCGATCGCCATTTCTCGGCGGTGTCAAATAAGCCTACAGTCGCCCTAGTGGGTTCTCCGAATGTGGGAAAAAGCGTATTATTTAATGCCCTAACTAGCCATTATGCCACAGTTTCCAACTATCCGGGAACCACCGTAGATATTTCCACAGGAGACATGATAATTGGAGACAAAGCGATCGCCATTGTAGACACCCCAGGGATGTATTCTCTCTTACCCATTACCGAAGAAGAAAAAGTCGGTCGAGACCTATTGATGACTAGGGGGATAGATTTGGTCATTCATGTAGTAAATGCCCAACATTTAGGGAGAATGCTAAACCTAACCCTACAATTACTAGAAGCCGGATTACCAGTTTTATTAGCAGTTAATCTGATTGACGAAGCCGACCATCTTGGTATTAAAATCAATGCTGAAGACTTAGAGGAAAAGCTAGGTATTCCCGTAGTGTTAATGGCTGCAGCCCATAATATTGGAGTTCAAGAATTAAAAACCAAGGTAGTAGATTATGTTGAGTCCAGTAGTGTATCCTCCGACCATAGAAATAGCGATCGCTCACATCGAATCTCTGTTATTGAAAGATAATAGTCTCCCCTCCTATACCCTCTCCCATAGAAGTTTAGCCCTACTAATTTTGCAGCGAGATCCCCAATTTTTGGAGACCATAAAAACCAGCCCCTATCGGGAAGAATACGATCTGGCTATTATGGAAGCCCAGGTCAGTCTTGATGTTCCTATTAGTCGTGCGATCGCCATTACCCGACAAGAAAAAGCCGGGAATATTGAAAAAGAAGTCTTAACCGAATCAGCCTCCGACACCTCAGACCTAGCCGAAAAATTGCACCAGATTACAGTTAATCCGATTACCGGGTTTCCTCTACTTTTAATCATCCTATATTTCGGCGTTTATAAATTTGTCGGTGAGTTTGGCGCGGGGACTCTAGTAGACCTAATTGAAGGCGGTTTTGAAACCTATATTAATCCCAGGGTAGATGCTTTCGTAGCCGCCGTAATTCCCCTAGAGATATTCCAGGATTTATTGGCTAATGATTATGGTATTATTACTCTAGGAGTTCGTTATGCGATCGCTATTGTCTTACCCGTAGTAGGGACTTATTTTCTCATGTTTTCCTTATTAGAAGATAGTGGATATTTACCCCGGCTATCTCTCATGCTAGATCAGTTATTTAAGATAATAGGCTTATCAGGAAGGGCGGTAATTCCCATGGTATTAGGCTTAGGATGTGATACTATGGCAACTGTCGTCACTCGCACCCTAGAAACTCGTCGGGAGAGGATGATTACCATTTTTCTCCTCGCCCTAGCTGTTCCCTGTGCCGCCCAGTGGGGCGTGATTTTAGGACTACTTTCCATGAAACCAACAGCCCTATTAATTTGGGGGGGATTTATCCTCTCCGTTTTTCTAATAGTCGGCGCATTAACTTCTCGGATTATTCCCGGAAATAGATCCGAATTTTATATGGAAGTTCCCCCTTTGAGAATACCCAAGTTACAGAATATCCTCATCAAAACCTATCTGCGTATGAAGGGATATTTTTGGGAAATAGTCCCCCTATTTATTTGGGTTTCCGTGTTTATTTGGATTGGTCATTTAACCGGAGTCTTTAACTGGTTGGTTGGTTTATTAGAACCCATTACTTTAGCCTTGGGACTACCTCGAGAAGTCGCACCTATTTTCCTCTATGGTTTCTTTCGTCGTGATTATGGCGCGGCGGGACTTTTTGATTTAACTCAAACTGGTATATTAACAGGTAATCAATTAGTCGTTACCGCCATAGTTTTGACTCTGTTTCTTCCCTGTGTGGCGCAGTTTCAGGTAATGGTTAAAGAACAAGGTTTGAAAATTACTCTGATTATGGTAGCATTGATTATACCTTTTGCTTTTACCATGGGATATGGTGCGAATTTTTTACTGGACCTGGTTGGGGTGAATTTTTAATGATTTCTCTCGTGAGTTTGGATCTGAGGGTAGATGCGATCGTTGTCGAGATTAAAACCCAACAGGACACTATCCTACATAAACTCTTTGCTATGGGAGTTATGCCCGGAGTTCCTCTATTTTTGGAGCAACGTTTTCCCTCCTATGTTATCAAAATAGGACGTTCACGGGTCGCTTTAGATACCGAAACAGCTAAAACTATTTTTGTCGAGGTGAAAACATCACCCTAAACCTCTGTCAATTCATCTTCTCAACCCTCACAGGTCCGAGACTCTCCCTCAAACAAAAGTCACCAGTCGGGAGAGTTTCCCTCATATCACCTACCCACATAAGAGTTTTCAGCTTGACTTGAAAAGGTCGCGGTTTTCCGAAGTCGGAAGTTGGGAGAGTTTCCCTCAAACGGAAAGTCACCAGTCGGGAGAGTTTCCCTCATATCACCTACCCACATAGGAGTTTCCCCGTTGACTGGGAAAGGTCGCGGTTTTCCGAAGTGGGAAGTCGGGAGAGTTTCCCTCAAACAGAAAGTCACCAGTTGGGAGAGTTACTCTCATATCACCTACCCACATAAGAGTTTCCCTGTTGACTGGGAAAGGTCGCGGTTTGGAGAAGTTGGAAGTCGGGGAAGTCTGCCAAATATCACCTACCCACATAAGAGTTTTCAGCTTGACTTGAAAAGGTCGCGGTTTTCCGAAGTGGGAAGTCGGGAGAGTTTCCCTCAAACGGAAAGTCACCAGTCGGGAGAGTTTCCCTCATATCACCTAACCACATAAGAGTTTTCAGCTTGACTTGAAAAGGTCGCGGTTTTCCGAAGTCGGAAGTTGGGAGAGTTACCCTCATATCACCTACCCACATAAGAGTTTTCAGCTTGACTTGAAAAGGTCGCGGTTTTCCGAAGTCGGAAGTTGGGAGAGTTACCCTCATATCACCTACCCACATAAGAGTTTTCAGCTTGACTTGAAAAGGTCGCGGTTTTCCGAAGTGGGAAGTCGGGAGAGTTTCCCTCAAACGGAAAGTCACCAGTCGGGAGAGTTTCCCTCATATCACCTAACCACATAAGAGTTTTCAGCTTGACTTGAAAAGGTCGCGGTTTTCCGAAGTCGGAAGTTGGGAGAGTTACCCTCATATCACCTACCCACATAAGAGTTTTCAGCTTGACTTGAAAAGGTCGCGGTTTTCCGAAGTCGGAAGTTGGGAGAGTTACCCTCATATCACCTACCCACATAAGAGTTTTCAGCTTGACTTGAAAAGGTCGCGGTTTTCCGAAGTGGGAAGTTGGGAGAGTCTCCCGAAAAAAGAAAGTCGGAAGTCGGGAGAGTTACTCTCATATCACCTACCCACATAAGAGTTTCCCTGTTGACTGGGAAAGGTCGCGGCTTGGAGAAGTTGGAAGTCGGGGAAGTCTGCCAAATATCACCTACCCACATAAGAGTTTTCAGCTTGACTCGAAAAGGTCGCGGTTTTCCGAAGTGGGAAGTTGGGAGAGTCTCCCGAAAAAAGAAAGTCGGAAGTCGGGAGAGTTACTCTCATATCACCTACCCACATAAGAGTTTTCAGCTTGACTTGAAAAGGTCGCGGTTTTCCGAAGTCGGAAGTTGGAGAGTCTCCCTCAAACGGAAAGTCACCAGTCGGGAGAGTTACTCTCATATCACCTACCCACATAAGAGTTTTCAGCTTGACTCGAAAAGGTCGCGGTTTTCCGAAGTCGGAAGTTGGGAGAGTTTCCCTCATATCACCTACCCACATAAGAGTTTTCAGCTTGACTTGAAAAGGTCGCGGTTTTCCGAAGTGGGAAGTTGGGAGAGTCTCCCGAAAAAAGAAAGTCGGAAGTCGGGAGAGTTACTCTCATATCACCTACCCACATAAGAGTTTCCCTGTTGACTGGGAAAGGTCGCGGTTTGGAGAAGTTGGAAGTCGGGGAAGTCTGCCAAATATCACCTACCCACATAAGAGTTTTCAGCTTGACTCGAAAAGGTCGCGGTTTTCCGAAGTGGGAAGTTGGGAGAGTCTCCCGAAAAAAGAAAGTCGGAAGTCGGGAGAGTTACTCTCATATCACCTACCCACATAAGAGTTTTCAGCTTGACTCGAAAAGGTCGCGGTTTTCCGAAGTCGGAAGTTGGGAGAGTTTCCCTCAAACGGAAAGTCACCAGTCGGGAGAGTTACTCTCATATCACCTACCCACATAGGAGTTTCCCCGTTGACTCGAAAAGGTCGCGGTTTTCCGAAGTGGGAAGTTGGGAGAGTCTCCCGAAAAAAGAAAGTCGGAAGTCGGGAGAGTTACTCTCATATCACCTACCCACATAGGAGTTTCCCTGTTGACTGGGAAAGGTCGCGGTTTTCCGAAGTGGGAAGTTGGGAGAGTTACCCTCATATCACCTACCCACATAAGAGTTTTCAGCTTGACTCGAAAAGGTCGCGGTTTTCCGAAGTGGGAAGTTGGGAGAGTTACTCTCATATCACCTACCCACATAAGAGTTTCCCTGTTGACTTGGAAAGGGTCGCGGTTTTCCGAAGTGGGAAGTTGGGAGAGTATCGGTAAAAGGGAAAGTCGATAATTGGGAGAGTCAACTATCGACTATCAATCATTAACTGTTTAGGGGGATGATAGATTATGATTGGGAGTCAGGACGTACTAACCATTTAGAGATTTGATTCATAGCCCCGATTAGTAACGCACCCGCCATCAATAGACCGATCGCCGGTGTGAAAACAGGTTCCCAGAGTTGATACCAAAGTTCTAATCCCAGGTTAACCCCCATAGATTTACCCAAAACAGCGATCGCCAACCATAGGAAACTCAATAACACCAAAAACACATCAGCTACCAAAAGGCGGTTCAACCAGAGAATAACTTGCTCTTTCATGTTCGGATTCTGCTAAAATATTTATCTCAATAGTCATTCTAGGCAATCTGTGTCAATATGGTTCGCTACACCCTCCCCCAAAGTCCAGAAATTCTCCTGTCTGTCCGGGGTAAAGACTCCCCTAAAGCCCGTGAACAGGCTATGGATAAACTTATGGAACTTATGGATAATGGAAAATTACCCACTGAGTTGGAAGATGGCTTTAGTCCAGAGCAGTTTGTGGAGGTTAAGGAAACCTCTATGGCAACTACTGGAGAAGAAGATGCTGTCACGGAAGCTGTCCAGACCCTTAGCAACCTCGCTTCACTCAAGTTAAAAATGATGGAGTCTCGCGAAGAAGCCCTAAAAGCACGTGACCAAATTGATATCCTCTTTAGTGACCAAACTACCACCATGGAAGAAATTACTGACCTCAAAGAAGGGTTTAAGGCTTTGAAAAATTTTGCGGTCGCTAACCTTCGCTACCGGGAAGCGCGCAGCCATGCTGAGGCTGCTAGAATGGTTTTAGATGAAGCCCTAAAGTCTTCTGACAGCCACTCCCCCCCTCAAACCGATACCCCCAACGACAAGAAAAAAAACTGAGACTACATTGATTTACCGCGTCAGAAGTCAGATCTAAATTAATTCATAATTCAGAATTTGTGACTAACAATGATTACCTCAAGTCATCAAAAAAGTGATATAATTGTTATAGGTGGTGGTATTATTGGGTTATCTGTGGCGATCGCTCTCCAATGGCGAGGCGCAACTGTCACCGTCTGTAGCCGCAATACTCAAGAGGCGGCGGGATATGTGGCGGCGGGGATGTTAGCACCCCAGGCGGAAAGAATTCCCCCAAGTCCTCTGCTTGATTTAGCCCTCCGTAGTCGATCGCTTTATCAACCTTGGACTAGACAAATTCAAGACCTCACTGGCTTAGATACCGGTTATTGGCCTTGTGGTATTCTCGCCCCCGTTTACCAATATCCCCACCAAACACAACTACCACAAACTCCTGAAAGTCCCGCTATCTGGCTAGAAGCTGATCAGCTGATCACTCAACAACCCGGTTTAACTTCAGAAGTGGTTGGAGGATGGTGGTTTCCACAAGATGGTCAAGTTGACAACCGCCGCCTATTAATGCGATCGCTAATTCATGCCAGCCAACAATTAGGCATCCAAATTAGGGATGGTGTAGAAGTCCAAGAAATCGCCACCACCACTAATAAAATTAAGCAAATCAACACTAACCAAGGGGCGATCGTCGCTTCCCACTACATTCTCGCAGGCGGAGCTTGGTCAGGTCAAATCCTGCCTATCCCAGTATACCCCATAAAAGGTCAAATGTTATCACTGCGAGTCCCTAGTGATATTTCCCAACTACCTCTAAAACAAGTTCTATTTGGGTCTGGTATTTATATTGTACCACGCCGTGATGGTTTAATCGTCCTGGGGGCTACCGCTGAAAATGTCGGCTTTCACAAGAGTATAACCCCCAAAGGAATAAATACTCTCCTCTCAGAGGCTACCCGACTTTATCCCGGACTCGCAGAGTTTCCCATTGAGGAATTTTGGTCCGGTTTTCGCCCTACTACCCCCGACGAATTACCTATCTTGGGTAGGAGTCCCTTTGAGAATTTAACCCTAGCTACAGGTCATCACCGTAACGGTATTTTACTAGCCCCTATTACCGCTGAATTAATTGCTGATTTGGTATGCTATGATAAATTAGACCCTCTACTAGAATACTTCTGCTGGGACCGCTTTTCTAGCTAATTATGTGGTGGCTGTGTCAGTCCGTTTCCCTGGTTAAAGCTGAAAGCCGATTTTTGGTCCAGTGGGTCGCTGTCACTGTGGCTGGGTTTCTGGTCAGTTTGCTATGGATAGAAGTGGGAGAACGTCCTGATGTTAATTGGTTGGTCGGAGTTGTTGGTGGGTTGAGTGTTGGCGGCGCGCAATGGTTTGTCCTCCGTCACCATATTTCTTACCCCTGGCGTTGGATTTTCGTTAGTGCGATCGCTTGGTGTTTAATGGGGTTAACTCCTATGGGTGCTATGGGTTGGATGGCACCGCGGACCCTTAACCTGTTTCTCCGTCTGTTTTATGGGGTCATAGAAGGATTCAAGGTCGGTGTGGCGTTGGGACTGTTTCAATGGTGGGCTTTGCGAGAGTCCGTATTTTGGGGTCGTCGCTGGGTCGTCGCTAGTGTTGTGTGTTGGAGTGTGGGATTACCTATAGGGTGGCTATTAGGTGGCATTTTGCGACAGTTGACAGGCTTTTTCTTGGGAGATGTTATTGGTTTGACCCTCACCTGGACTATAGTTGCTGGTCTCACTGGAGTTGGTCTTATGCAACTGTTTTGGACTCAAGTCAGAATTAGGCAATAGATTGACCCGTCTGGGCTGCGCTAACTAGGACAGCCATATATATGCCCGCACATTTTCCCATAATACTATTGTAGGTCAAGTCGCATAATATGTCAATAGTAAATTTGGGAATTAATCAGAGAGAGACAGGAAGGGGTGGGAGGAGTTTTTGGGCATGAGTTAGATTAGTGACTAAGAGTCAAAAAGGCTGCACATTCAACATGGGAGGTTTGTGGGAAAAAATCGGCAGGTTGTACTTTGGTGAGTTGATAAATGCCGTTTTCGCAGAGTAGTTGTAAATCTCGTGCCAAAGTAACGGGACGACAACTGATATAAACAATGCGTTGAGGCTGTAGATTTAAGAGAGTTTGAATAACAGTGCGATCGCATCCTTGTCGGGGTGGATCTAGCACAACTATATCTGGCTGAAATGGTATTTCTGGCAAGAGTTTTTGGACGTTACCGACGCGAAACTCTACATGATTAATATCATTTAAATCAGCATTAGAAATAGCTTGTTCTACCGCCCCAGCTTGGGACTCCAAACCGATCGCCCTAATTTCTCCTGGGGGGAAATTCTGTCCTAATTGCTTGGCTAGGGGTAGAGTAAACGTGCCGATACCACAGTAAGCATCTACTAGAATTTCGTGACCCTGCAAATTCAACTCCGAGGAAATAGCTGATAACAGAGATTCCGCCGCTTCCGTATTGACTTGAAAGAAATTGTCCGAAGTCAAGCGCAACTTTAAATCAGCAAATATCTCATGTATATAAGGTTTGCCGATGAGACAATGGGTATTTTTGCCAAGGATAGCATTAGTGCGATCGCTATTGATATTAAGACAAACTCCTACCAATTGTGGATATTGCTGTAGCCAGATATCAGCCTGTTCTTTAAGTTGTGGTAAATTATTATCTTTGACTACAAGAGTGAGCAAAATTTCCCCTGTGCGCCGCCCTATGCGAAAAGAAAGATGGCGGATAGTGCCAGTGTGTTGTTGTTCATCATAAACCAGCCACCCGCGATTTTGGATATCCTGTTTAATGTTAGCCAATAAAGGATTGAGGCGCTGATCTTGCACCGGACACTGATTCAAATTAATTAACCGATGGCTGCCCTTTTGATAATATCCAGCTTGTACCTGACCTGTAGAAGATAATCGTAGGGGATAGGTAACTTTATTGCGATAGGCTAAAGATTGAGGGGAGGGCAAAACTGGGGCTACTGGTGGTTCTATAAATCCCCCCATTTTGGTTAACGCATTAACTACTAAACCCCTTTTAGCTTCTAGTTGGAAATCATAATCTATATGCTGCCACTGACAGCCCCCACATTTGTCAGCAACAATGCAATGGGGACGGATACGGGATGATGACGTTGTGATCAGTTTAAGTATTTTGGCTTCTGCGTATTTAGACTTAACCCGTGTGAGTCTGACCAAAGCGCGATCGCCTGGGACCGTATCAGGGACAAACACAACTCGGTCTTGATATCGTCCGACTCCGTTTCCGCCTTCTGCTAAATCTGTAATTGAGACTTCTATCTGTTGACCTTGCTGCCAAGTTGCCATACTTTTAAATCCGATAGTGTGAAATGATCAGGTGAAAACCTCTGGGAGGCTTTTTCGTAGGATAAGCGTTTTTTCGGTTGGTGTCTGTAGCCCTCTGTAGTCCTGAATCGCTAAACTACTTAATGTTAGTGGTCTGAGAGGCATTAGGGGAAGCCTTATGGGAAAGGGCGAGTTAACAACTCCCTCAGACCGGGACAATCTGTTCATGATGCGATCGCGAGAATATATCAGTGGGTCAACCTGAATAATACTGGTAAGTATAAGCCGTACCGATAACCCCCAGCATTTAGACTAGGATCGGTATGAGGGGAAACTTTAATGTACCATTCTCAATAGGGGAGGTAGACTGTGAAGGCTATCTCGACCGGAAATTATTGTTTATCTGTTTGAAAAACGATGACTGTAGTAAGCCAAGTTATTCTCAAAGCCGACGATGAACTCCGTTACCCGACCACTGGGGAACTCAAGAATATTAGTGATTTCTTGAAAACTGGTGAGCAAAGGTTGCGGATTGTCGATACACTTACCGAAAACGAAAAAAAGATTGTTGACCGTGCTAGTGGACAACTGTGGAAGAAGCGCCCAGATTTTATTGCCCCCGGTGGTAATGCCGCTGGACAGCGGGAACGTTCCTTGTGTTTGCGGGACTATGGCTGGTATCTGCGTGTAATTACCTATGGCATTCTGTCTGGAGATAAAGATCCTATTGAAAGCATTGGCTTGATTGGGGTTAAGGAAATGTACAATTCTCTGGGTGTTCCTATGCCGGGAATGGTAGAGGCTATCCGTTGCCTCAAGGAAGCATCTCTGGCGCTTTTGGATGATGAAGATGCTAAGGAGGCAGCCCCTTACTTTGACTTTATTATCCAAGCTATGTCCTAACTAGGGATTGTTTGGGTTTTTAGCTATAGGCACAAACAGCCCCATGTCTAAAGGCTATTCTTGGGCGATCGCATCCCAGGGTCGGCATGGGGTTGATTTTGTTAATTATTTGGCTATGATGGGTCTGCCATCAGATCTTTAAAACTGAAGGAGTCGGTGTTAATGAGTATTAATAGAACAGAGATAAATTGGGAACACATCGGTCATGCTAACTATGTGGTCGCTATGGCTGCCATGGATGGTGCCCTTTATGCAATTACTCAAGATTATAAGTTGTGGATTAGGGTGGCTGTCCCTGGGGATATTAACTGGCAGGTGATTGGTCAGGCTAATCAGGCTGTCGCTATGGCTGCCGCTAATAATATGTTATTTGCTGCTACCCAAGATGGCTCCTTCTGGGTCCGTGAAGGGGTGGCTGAGGATATCAAGTGGGATAAGATTGGTCAGGCTGAGAAGGTGATAGCCATGACCGCCAGTGACGGTAATCTCTATGCCGTTACTTCGGATAATAAGTTATTGACTCGGGAGGTCAATACTGAGGATATTCCTTGGGTCGAGATTGGTCATGCTAATAATGTGGTGGGATTAACTGCTACGGGTGGAAAACTTTATGCTGCTACTTCTGACAATAATCTCTGGATGCGCGATACTGTCCACGAGGATTTGATCTGGCAGCAAATTGGTCATGCTAATAATGTGGTGGCTATGGCTGCTAGTGAAGGGAAATTGTTTGCTGCTACTTCTGATAATCGTTTATGGATACGTCCGGCTGAGGCTTCTTAACGGGATAATTGATCACCCGACTTTAGGGTGCGTCAGACCCCCGACTATGGCGATTATAAGAGGATAATTATCAACTGACGCACCTTCCCCCTTCCCCCTTCCCCCTTCCCCCTTCCCCTGTAATTCCCCGGTGGGGTAGGGCGGGTTTATGGCTCTGGTCGTGGGGAATTGAGAATTGACAGCAGAGGCGCGCCCCTACAATTAATAATTAATTCGGAAATAGGGTTGACAGGTGGCGGGGAGTAGTGGTATTATATTGACATATTTATAAATAATTGGATATTTGCAAAAATAAAAAAAATGTCAATAATCCGATTATCTAATATAATACCACGATTCAGCGACAAAAGCAAGCAACCCCGCCACAAAAATTTTTTCGCAACATTTCTTAATTTTTGTTTACAAAACTTAACATAGTGTGAGTTTTGAACAAGCGATCGCGAATTATGGGGATTATGGAGTGGCGGGTTATAATGGAGGTTTTTAAAAACGGAAATCCGACTAATAAACCCGCCGCCATTTAGGAGTAGCTAACCGCGATGAAAAGCCTAGGTATGGTGAGCGCCATTAACACGCAATACCTCTCCGGTGACATAACTACTAGCGACAGGAGAGAGTAAAAAAGCGACAGCCCAGGCGATATCTTCAGGTTCACCAAAACGCCGGAAAGGAATTTCTGCGGTAATTTTATCGCGGACTTTATCAGGGATTTTTTGAGTCATTTCGGTATTAATAAAACCGGGTGCGATCGCATTAGCGCGGACATTAAAACGAGCGCCTTCCCGTGCGATAGATTTCATCATCCCAATGACAGCAGCTTTAGTGGAAGCATAATTAGTTTGTCCAGCATTACCGCGATCGCCTGAGATAGAACTAATAGCGACGATAGAGCCAGCATTCTGGTCATACATACCTTGAATAAAAGGCTGAATGGTATTTTTCACCCCTTTAAGGTTAACAGCAATAACCTGATCCCAATCTTCATCAGTCAACTTAGTAAAGAAATTATCGCGGGTAATACCAGCATTAGCGACGACACCATAAACAGTCCCCAACTTCTCGCCAATTTCCTTAGCAGCGGACTCCATACTGTCCAACTTAGTGACATCAGCTTTAAGCGCCAGTCCACCTGGGGGAGTTTCCCCGTCAATGACATCAATAGATGCAACTTTCGCGCCAAACTCGACCAATAACTTCACAATAGCCGCGCCGATACCCCGTGCGCCGCCAGTGACAATAATCACCTTATCCTCAAGTCCTAAAGAAACCATTTATCCTCCTTAAAAAAACCGAAAAAACTACACACGCTCAATAGCAAAAGCCGTACCGCCACCAGTACCATGACACAAAGCGGCGAGACCCAAACTCTTATCATGTTGTTCCAAAGCATTAAGTAAAGTCACAACAATGCGGGAACCGGAAGCGCCAATAGGGTGTCCGAGAGCGATCGCCCCACCATTAACATTCAACTTATCTTGAGAGACCCCCAACATTTTATCAAATAACAAGGTACTAACAGCAAAAGCCTCGTTATTTTCAAACAAATCGAAATCATTAACCGACATTTTCAGGCGACCCAGTAATTTCTGAGTAGCGAAAATCGGCACTTCTGGAAACCGCCAACTTTCACCACCAGCCCAAGCGCCGCCCAGCACTTTAGCCAGAGGTTTCAAGCCATACTTTTGTACAGCAGCCTCACTAGCCAAAACAATCGCCGCCGCACCATCAGAAATTTGGGAACTATTCCCAGCAGTCAAGACCCCATCTTTCTGAAAAGCCGGACGCAACTTAGCCAAACTTTCCAAAGTAGTCTCAGCGCGGATACCCTCATCAGTATCAATCACCTGAGTTCCCTTACGGCTAGACACCTCAATGGGGGAGATTTCATTTTTAAACAATCCCTTTTCGGTAGCTTCCGCCGCGCGTTTTTGGGAGTAAAAAGCCACCTCGTCCAAAGCCTGACGACTGAAACCATGTTCAGCGGCCAAACGTTCAGTTTCATCCCCCATACCGTCTCCGGTAGTAGAGTCTGTCAAACCATCATAAAGCAGAATATCCATCAACTGCTCTGGGGCTCCCATAAGGAACTTATAACCCCACCTAGCGCGGTGAGACAAAAAGAACCCCGTTTGCGACATACACTCAGTCCCCCCTGCCAGCACTAGATCAGCCTCTCCAGCTTTAATAGTGTAGCAGCCATTGATGAGACTCATCATAGCAGAAGAACAAACCATATCAATGGCATATCCATCGACTGTAGCGGGTATACCTGCTTTCAAAGCGGCTTGACGGGGTATTAGTTGTCCGTGTCCTGCTCGCAACACATTTCCGAAAATATAAAGATCCAGGTTTTCACCGGAAACTCCAGCTTTCGCCAATGCAGCTTTCATGGTATGAGCGCCTAGGTCAGCCGGAGAAAATCCAGATAACCCCCCCCCAAACCTACCTAGGGGGGTGCGTGTGGCGGAGACGATATAAACTTCTGTCATTAGTCCTCCCAAAATACCCAGTTCGATACTAATTCATCGAATTTTGCAGTTGTACTCTATCACTGGCTGTTGAACTGAAGGGAATTTGTTAGGTTTTTTTAACTTATGCTGGACTTGTAGGGGAAAATATGGAGAATTACCCAGAAGTCCAGCGGTAGGTCTGTTGGTTTGAGGGGACGGAGAGGGGACGGAGGAAAGTTTAGGTTTCTTCGGACTCTTCGATAATGGAACTTCTGTCTAAAATCAATAGGTTTCTGAGTTGGTCGGTATCCATTTCGGTGAGCCAGTCTTCGCCGGAACTAACTACTTGTTCGGCTAAGGCTTGTTTACTTTCTATGAGGTCATGGATTTTTTCTTCTAAGGTTCCGGTACAGACAAATTTATGCACTTGTACATTGCGAGTTTGACCAATCCGAAATACCCTATCGGTGGCTTGATTTTCTACGGCTGGGTTCCACCAACGGTCAAAGTGAAATACATGGTTAGCGCGGGTTAGGTTTAAACCGACTCCCCCAGCTTTGAGAGATAAAATCATCACCGGAGGTCCCTGGGGGTCCTGTTGAAAGCGATCGACCATTTGTTCTCGCTGAAGTTTCCGACTTCCCCCATATAAAAACAGGATTTCTCGATTTAACTTGGCTTCTAAATAGGGTTTTAAGAGTTTACCCCATTCGGCGAATTGGGTGAAAATCAAAGCGCGATCGCCTTCTGATATTAACTCCTCTAACATTTCATTTAAACGCTGCAACTTCCCAGAATAGCTAGGGTTTAGGGTTGGCGATTCTTTCTTAGCTTTGGTTTTCGCACCTAATAATAAGGGATGATTACAAACCTGCTTTAATTTTACCAATAATCCTAAAATCATCCCGCGTCTTTGTATCCCGGTAGAAGATTCAATTTCTGAGAGTGATTCATCTACCAACTTTTGATATAAACTAGCCTGTTCTTTGGACAGAGGACAAAATACGTTATTTTCTTGCTTTTCGGGTAAATCTTGAATAATATCTTTATCGGTTTTGAGGCGACGCAGAATAAAAGGTTGTACGAGCGATCGCAAAATTTGCAATGATTCAGTATCCCCATACTTTTCAATGGGAATAGCAAAGCGACGCTGAAAAAATGGTCGTTGTCCTAGATAACCAGGATTCAAAAACTCCAAAATTGACCATAACTCAGATAACCGATTTTCTACGGGAGTTCCAGTTAAAGCAATTTTAAAATCCGCCTCTAAGGTCTTGACTGTTTTCGATTGTTTGGCTTCGGGATTTTTAATATTTTGCGCTTCATCTAAAACCACACCCTGCCATTTTACTGATTGTAATTCGGACTGGTCTCGATAGGTCAAAGCATAGCTAGTAATTACCAAGTTTTTGCCTTTAATAGCCGGGGGAAAAGCCTTTCCTTTGGCTCGTTTATCTCCATGATGAACCAAGGTTTTTAAACAGGGTCCAAACCTCTTAACTTCCCGTTCCCAGTTCCCTAAAACGGAGGTAGGACAAACCAATAAAACTGGATTTATCAGATTTTCTTGTAGCTGTAAATGTAGCAAAAAAGCAATCAATTCTATGGTTTTTCCCAACCCCATATCATCAGCCAAACAAGCACCCAGACCCCATTCTTGCAGAAAATTCAACCAACCCGCACCTCGGGCTTGATAAGGTCTTAACTCTCCCTTAAAAGTGGGGGGAGTAGCGATCGCATCAATGGTACGATTATCAGTTAAAGCGGTTAACAAGTCCGCCAACTTCCCTCCAGCTTCAAAATCAACGACAGGGAGTCGTTCAATAGTTTGAGTATCTCCAGTAGATAAACGCAAAGCATCTTCCAGAGAAAGATTCATCTGTTCTTTCCGACTCGCAAAAAAAGCCTGAGCGGCTTTAATGTCTCGTTCTCGCAACTCGACCCATTCACCGTTAACCTCAACTAGCGGACTATTTTTTGCCACCAAACGGTCAAATTCTGCCTTAGATAAACTTTGACCACCTATGGCTAACTCCCACTTAAAATTTAACAGACTTTTTAAACCCATTTTCCCAGAAGTTTTACCCCTAGGAGCATTGGCTTTAATCCGCAAACCCAAACGACTCGCCCAACCTTCACGATTACTTAATCCTGGTGGTAAAATGACCCCCAAGCCACTATCATTAAATCGCCAAGCTACACGAGTAATAAACTCATAAACCTGACCAGATTCGAGCCAGCAGCCCTGGGGACTAGCTTCTGACAAACTCTTCTCCATCAGCGGATATAATTTACAAGCTAATCCTAAACCAGCCAGGAGAGTTTCTTGGGGATAACGAATCGTCCTTTCCCGATAAATAAAAGCCTCAACTGGGTGTTCCCAAATAGTCGCCGCCTCAACGACAAAATCAGGGTCATCAATAGCCTGTAAACCATATTCTAAACGCCAGTCTTTAGTTTTTCCCTGGGGAGGTTGCAGACTAAAACTCGCCCTAAATAGGGTTTGTTCGACCAAAGACTGTTGGAGGGGAAACATCCAATTCTCTAAGCTGGTCTGGAGGGTATCTATTTCCTCCGTATCAGCTTCTATGTAGCCGCCAGCATCATCGGCTAAACCATGCAACCACATTCTAACCACAGGGGTGAGAATGGCTACATTAGTTAAGGCTTTGCGTTCGACTTCTTGGGCAATAGGACGCACCTGGCAATCAATGATTGCCCCTAAAGCCCCTAATATCAAATCCTCAGCACTTCCGGGCAAAAATAGGGCAGAAAAGATAGATGAGCCCTTCTGTGGCTGTAGGGGCGATAAACCGTACATTCGACAAACGGTCGGCATTAAGCCAGCAAATTTTAACAGGCGGGCGCGATCTGTGGCACTATCAAGAATGGGCTGCCATTGGGCGATCGCTTTTGAGTCACTGGCGCTAATCACAGGTAAAAATTTACGCCTAGCCAGAAGGTCTAAACTCCAGCGGTTTACATGAGACCAAAACCGGACATCCTCTCCTAACCAGTCTAAATCTATCGCACCTAAAGGTAAGGACTCGAACAGGTCAAAAGCATCACTGGGGTTCAGCCGATACCCGGTAACTAACCAAGGATACAGGTAGATATCTGCGGCTTCTGCGGCTTCTGTGGCCGCGGAATGAATGGGGGTAAGATGACCAGTATGGCTGTCAATATGGGTGGGAAGGGCGATCGCTTCTGTGATAGTATCGGGAGAGAGTTTAGATAAGGCTATATCTTGCCCGAGAGACCATTGGGAGAGTTCCTCCTCGGTCATAGCGAAACTATAGGGCGCTATTTCCGACGGGTTATCCTGTTGTGCGCCACCCCCCCGCCAAGTTTCCCCCCAAATGAAGACATAACTATCGTCCGGGTTAATCCGCCAAGTTCCATGTAAAATAGCCATATTGCCCCCCAGTATCTACTAGCAACCGGTTAAATTTTAAGCGATCGCGTGCTATGGTCGCTCTGTTCTTCAGAATTAGCCCAATTTCGAGAAATATTAGCTCTGGTTCAAACTTTCCAGAAGTGATCTACAATAGGTGTCAACATCCGAGAGCTTAATTTAATCGCAGATTAGTTGAACCAATTAGGGCGATGCGCTACAATACCAAGTATGGTGCGAGACCTTCGGGTATGAAATAGAGCTGAAATGGGCGAAATAACTACCCGGTGAGGACTTCAACCCCTTGGTTGATTGGGTCGCATCCCTGACCATCCCATAACACAGCCGGATTTTTTGGCCCACCTTCGAGACTTCCAATATGGCCAGTCAGGTGAAGCGGAAAATCAGGTCTAAGACTGCCCGCGCCATGCTGACATGGGCGCATTATCGATTCAAACTAACCCTGAGACATCAAGGGGAAATAACTGAACAGTTGTAGATGTGACCGAAGAATACACCAGCAAAACCTGTACTCACTGTGGTCATGTCCATTCCCAGCTAGGTGGCTCAAAAGTGTTCCGATGTCCGGAGTGCGGGTTCACTCTACCACGGGACTGGGACGGTGCTTTTGGAATCTTTCTAAAAGCTTTGCGGGATACCGCCTCTGTTACCTTAACGGGTAATAGTGCTGTCGTCGCATTGTCCGGGAACAACCGGAAAAATGTCGCGTAAATGTATCAGTCCCTTGATATCTCTTGATGTAAACATCAGATGATCAGAAACAGTCTGGCTTACAGCTAGGCTAATTACTGATTGACTGATTAAACCCCTCCCACGCTCGATGTGTAAACTGTGCCAACATAGCTGAAAATGTATCTTTAAAGGTGGCAGCAGCGATCGGTACTGAAAAATAAAAAATAGGCGGGAAAAATTTTCAGCCTGGGGTATGACTCCCCCATAATGGGGCGGGGAAATCTTTAACCCATTGCGATCGCATCTACAAAAACTGGATAGGCGGATACCTGGGATGGTTCCCCTGTTTTTGGTTAGGTGAGTGTCAAGATGGTGAGAATTTGTGATAGCAGGAAGGAAGAGAAAATAGATGCAAGAAATTGATAAGTCGATATCCTTTGATGGACGGGATATTAGACTCAAGATTGGATTACTAGCGCCGCAGGCGGGAGGAGCCCTGTTAGTAGAATCAGGAGATACATCAGTTCTGGTAACAGCAACTCGTGCAGAAGGAAGACCGGGAATTGATTTCCTGCCCCTATTAGTAGATTATGAGGAAAGACTTTATGCTGGTGGTCGTATCCCCGGCGGATTTCTACGGAGAGAGGGTCGCCCCCCAGATCGCGTTACTCTCACCAGTCGCTTGATTGACCGCCCCCTACGTCCTCTCATTCCCGGTTGGATTAGAGATGATATTCAAATAGTTGCCACTACTTTGTCTATGGATGAACAAGTACCACCGGATGTTCTGGCGGTAACAGGTGCTTCTGTGGCTGTGTTGTTGGCCAGAATTCCTTTTTATGGACCTATGGCTGCGGTGCGTGTGGGGTTAGTGGGAGATGATTTCATTATTAATCCTACCTACAAGGAAATTAGAAACGGTGACCTCGATTTGGTGGTGGCTGGGTCGCCCCAAGGTGTGGTCATGGTGGAGGCGGGGGCTAATGAATTGCCAGAACATGATGTGATTGAGGCGATCGATTTCGGTTATGAGGCGGTCATGGATTTGATTAAAGCCCAAACTGAAATTATGCAGGAATTGGGGATTGAGAACCCGATCGAAGAACCGCCACCAGAAGATCCGACTTTGATAGAATTTATCCAAGAACGGGTTACAGAACCAGTTAAAAAGGTTCTGGGTCAGTTTGAGTTGACCAAAGATGAACGGGATGCTGCTCTTGATGTGATCAAAGAAGAGCAAATTGTCAGTGCGATCGCACTAATGCCAGAAGATGACCCCATTAGCTTGTTCAATACCGAAAATCCTAAAGCGGTGGGGATGATCTTTAAAGACATCACCAAAAAACTCATGCGACAGCAAATCCTCTCCGAGGGAGTGCGGGTTGATGGTCGCAATTTAGACCAGGTGCGTCCGGTGTCCTGTCGGGTGGGATTATTACCAAAACGAGTCCATGGTAGTGGTTTATTTAATCGCGGTCTAACTCAGGTCCTCTCTATTGCTACTCTGGGGACCCCCGGAGATGCTCAAGATCTTGATGACCTCCACCCCCAAGATGAAAAACGCTATATGCACCACTACAATTTCCCTCCCTATTCTGTGGGGGAAACAAGACCTATGCGATCGCCAGGACGTAGAGAAATTGGTCACGGTGCTTTGGCGGAAAGGGCTTTATTGCCTGTGCTACCATCAAAAGAGCAGTTCCCCTATGTGATTCGGATTGTCTCTGAGGTGCTATCCTCTAATGGGTCTACTTCTATGGGGTCCGTTTGTGGGTCCACTCTGGCTTTGATGGATGCTGGGGTTCCCATTACCAAGCCTGTGAGTGGCGCGGCGATGGGTTTGATTAAAGAAGGGTCGGAAGTTCGTATCCTCACAGATATTCAAGGGATTGAAGACTTTTTGGGAGATATGGATTTTAAAGTCGCAGGTACCGATACCGGTATCACCGCCCTACAAATGGACATGAAGATTACTGGCTTGTCCTTGGATGTAGTCGCAGATGCGATCGCCAAAGCTAAACCCGCACGGCTGCATATTCTTGAGAAAATGCTGGAAGTGCTACCTAAAGCTCGTCCTGACCTGTCTCCCTTCGCACCTCGCCTGCTTACATTGAAAATTGATCCAGACTTAATTGGTTTGGTCATTGGTCCGGGAGGTAAAACCATTAAAGGAATTACCGAAGAAACAGGCGTTAAAATTGACATCGACGATGATGGCACTGTTACCATTGCCTCTACAGACAGCGAAAACGCCGCCCGCGCTTACCAAATTGTTCAAGGTATGACCCGCAAGCTAAACGCCGGAGATGTCTATGTAGGGAAAGTTACCAGGATTATTCCTATTGGTGCTTTTGTGGAAGTTCTACCCGGAAAAGAAGGCATGATTCACATTTCCCAATTAGCAGAATACCGAGTCCCCAAAGTTGAGGATGAGGTGGCTGTTGGAGATGAGGTCATCGTGAAAGTCCGCGAAATTGACCCCAAAGGTCGGATTAACTTAACCCGCCTAAAAATACACCCCGACGAAGCCGCCGCCGCCAAGGCTGCTGCTAGTAGTGGCACTGTGCAATAGTTGACCTAATTGCCCTCTCCACAAGCGTTTCCCCGCAGTAGGGGCGAAAATTGTTCGCCCCTACAATTGTTTATTAATCATCCTCGGAATCTGTGAGGGTCAATTTTACACTATATATGCGCCCACATTTTCCCATGATAATATTGTAGGTCAAGTCTCATCAGATGTCAATAGTCAATCTGGTAATTAACCACAGAGAAGGGTGAGGGGAATAGGGGAGTTATTTGTCCATGATGGACTATTCCCATATCCCCAGTTTTTCTAGTTAAAATTCCGACTCAAAAGCCCCAATATCAATGGTATCGTTGACAATGCGAGGGAATCCGAGACCCCGGCTGTCGAACTCTCCGGGATTAACAAAACCACCAGCAAAGGTATTATTCCCGGCATTAATTGCTGGTGAATTTTCCAAAAGAGCAATAGTTGGGATGAGTCCTCCATTATTAGCCAGGGGAGAGATGAGAGCATCCACAGGGTCATCTGCGCTGCCGATTATATCACCATTTACCCCATCAGTTAAGCCAGAGGCATCACTGCCATCTCCAATCAAATTACCCCCACCACTGTTAAAGGCAAATTCAGGAGCCGCTGCGGCATCAGGACCGAAGGGAGCGGTATTATTAGTAATCAAAGTATTTTGGAGACTAGCACTACCACCAATGTTGCGGACACCGCCACCACTGGCGATCGCTGTATTATCAACAATGGTACTGTTGGTCAAAGTCAGATCAGCAACAGAGTTAAAAATCCCGCCGCCGATTTGAGCCGAGTTATTAGCAATAGTGCTGTTGGTAACATTAACCTCTCCATCAATAATAATGATGCCACCACCATTAACAGCCTGATTATCAGCAATAGTGGAATCGATAACATTCAGAATTCCCGAATTAGCGATCGCCCCTCCATTATTAGCCGCATTGCCTTCAATCAGACTGCGGATAATAGTAACATTCGCATCAGTAGAGACAATAGTGATCGCACCGCCGCGACTACCAGAAGTAGTGCTTACAGAAACGTCTAGGTCAGTTCCAGGTGCCAAACCATTAGCCAACCTTAACCCATCAAAAGTCATCGTCCCCGTATTGACCCTAAACAGGCGAAACTCATCAGTCAAGTCCGGATCACGCTGGATCGTCAAATTATTGGCTCCCGGACCCTGAAAATAAATATCTCCATTGAGAGTTGGTAATGCACCCACCAGGTTAATTGTTCCTGATTCTGCCTCATCAAGAAAAGTAATTCTTTGTGTGCCACCCAAATTCACAGCATTGATAACAGCCTGTCGCAAGGACCCTTCAATACTGTCAAAATAGGCTTCTTCACTCGTATCAAGACTATCAGTTAACCGCCTGACCCCAGTACCATTAGCTAGAATCGTTAATGTCCCTTGGTTATCATTTGAGTCAACAATATAAAAATCAGATTCTGCCAAGCGGAAAGTCAAAGACTCATCAGCCTCTGCGTGGTCATCATCAAGTGGCACCAACTCCAGTTCAATTCTACTTTCACCATCAGGAATCGTCACCTGTGCCGTTTCCCCGTCTGTGGCCATCACTTCACCATCAATTTCGAGTTGATAATCTTCCAAAGAAATCCGATTTCCTTCCAGATCCAAAGTTATCTCAAGATCCCCAAAATTATCAGGTTCGCGACTAATCCTCAAGACGGCATTACTAGAGGGAGTGATAGCCGGAGGGTCTTGCCTCCAATCCAGACTAGACTGGACAGCACTGGGAGTAAGCACCTGTAGGGAAACTGTGGCGATATCATCATCGAGAATCGTCAAAATTGTATCAGGATTGATAGTGCCAGCCTGACCTAGGACTTGCTCCTCTCCTTCCACTATCCCCAGGAAATTATTTAGATCTAGTTGCAGTGTTCGATCAGGCTGCACCAGATTATTACCCAGAATTTCAATAGGAACCTGAGCCTGGGTTTCTCCCTCAGCAAACTGAATTGGTATCACACTACCAACAAAGTCATCTCCTTCAGTGGCTGTAATTCCAGTTAAAACCACATCCACAGAAGAGGGAGAACTCAGATCCCCGGACCGCAACAATTCCACCACCATGGTGGTATTTCGCTCATCGCCCTCTTGAACCTGATATTCAGACTGACCAAAATCATAAGTTGGGGGTGAGTCATTATCGAGAATCAATAAAGTAGCCGTAGGATGAGTTACACCTGCGCGTCCCCTCGGTTCAAAATCCTCAAAAGATAAGATAATCGACTCGGTGGGTTCAGCTATTTCGTCATCAACAATTTCCAGGGGAACCCTAGCGACTTCTTGACCCGGCGCAAACTCCAACCGCACCTCAGTCTCGACAATATCAACTCCCGGCGTAGCTGGATTTTCCGGACCCGGTTGCAAAACCACAGTTACAGATGATGCATTGCTGGCATTACCACCGCGCACCACCACGACAGTCTCAGTTACACCATCATCTTCCGAGACCTCAAAAATACTGCGACTGAAATCATAGGTGGGGATATCATCATCGTCGATAATAATTAATTCAGCGGTGGGGTTCTCCTCGCCTACCAGTTCCCCTTCTGCGGGAACCAAACTTAACCGGAGATTTCGATTAGGTTCAGTCACCAAATTACCCAAAATGGTGATGGGAACAGTTTGGGAAATCTGATCAGGTTGGAAATTAATAGTTATCTCCTCTGGCTCAAAATCTATTCCCGGAACAGCAGTAATACCACTTAACTCAACGGTGACTGAAGATGCTTCCCTAATTCTGCCAATTCTTTCAACAGTCACAACTTCTGTGACGTTGGTATCGGAACCCTCTAGGGTGGTGAACAAACTCTGACTGAACTCATAGCTAAATGGTCCGTCATCATCCAAAATCACTAGGGTAGCCTCGGGGTTCTGGCGGCCTGGTTGTCCCCCCTCAATTTCCCCGGCTGTACTCTCAATAAAGAAGTTGGTAAAGGATAAATTGGCGGTTCTGGTGGGGTCTGGTTCGGTATTGGGAATTAGTTCAATTTGAACGGTGGCGCTGGTTTGTCCCGCGTCGAACATGACTGGGGTGGGATCGGGAGTGGGCTCAAAATCTCGACCAGGTTCAGCAGTAATGGGTGTAATTGCCACATCGACTCGTGAGGGTGCCTCGGTGGCGAAAGAACGCTCAATGGTGACTTCCACAAATTCAGGATTATTAGGATCATCTCCCTCAACACCTATAAAACGACTGTCGCTGAAGTCATATAAAGGGGGACTGGGGGGTGGGTCATCATCTATAATAGTGCCAGTGGCCGTATTCCCTCCGATTTCGGCGATATACAAAAATCCTGAGTCGTCTAAAACGACTTCTATGGTTCTGTCTAGCTGAAAAATATCATTAGCAATGGGGGTGATCAAAAATTGGGTGGTAGTAGCGTTTTGGTCAAATATTGCGGTTCCGCGATCGCCATCAAATCTAACGGCTCCGCTAACTGTGTAGTCTTCCCCTAAAATAGCAGTCCCACCTACGGAAAAATCTACGGCTATAGGCACTCCCAAAGAATCTGGTGTGCGGGTTAATGTATAAACTAAACTGTTGCCACTATCTTCTTCTACGGCTTCCGGTTCAATAGTGAGGCTCACCTGAGAAGTTGATGGCAGATTTAGCGCCGGTAACTCTGGAATGGGTGTCGGCGTCGGTCCTGGGGGCGGGGGCGGTACTGGTGCGGGTTCATCATCTTGGATGTTAATGATAAACTCATTCCTTTGGCCAATACTGGCTCCCCCAGAGGGATCGGCTAGGGTTAGGCTAACTGGTCTCGGTCCGTCAGGGGTATCGTTATCGACTATAGAAACGGTAAATTCTTTGAAGGTTTCAAAGGGTTCAAAAATTACGGGAATTTCTGCGATCACGTCAGCGGTGCTATCACCAGCTACTACTAGAGTTGCTCCTACTCTATCAAGAGGAGATCCGGTTCTGGTGATGGGGATTTGCAATAATGACTGATTTTCGTCAGCGTTGACGCTATCTTCCCAAAATTCCAAGACTGAGGTAATGCTGGTGATGGATTTGGTAAAGTTGCCACTGTTGAGAATGGTGCTATCTGTGGCTTCTAGTAGCACTAATCTCTCTCTGGTTTGGCGATCGCGAATTAGGGTATCATTCCCCTGCTGTGCAATTTCTAGATCGGCAAATTCCAGACCATTAGCTAAAGCAATTAGGTCAAACCCCGGTCTAAAGTCTGTAATTACATCGGTCTGACCGCCATTGAACCCTACACCAATTACAAATAAATCTGACCCCGCGCCTCCGGTTAAGCTGTTAAAACCACTACCTGTATAAAGGATATCATTACCGCGATCGCCAAATAGCAGATCATCTCCCTCCCCCCCTATCAGCGTGTCAGACCCCTGACCGCCATAAATAGTGTCGTTTCCTGACCCGCCAACTATAGAGTCATTCCCCGCATTTCCCAGGATGAAATTGTTTCCTTCCCCCCCATAGATAACATCATCCCCTAACTCACCGAATAGGGTATCGTTACCTGGTCCGCCGAACAAATAATCATCCCCCTGTCCACCAAATAGCAAGTTATTGCCTTCACCGGCGAACAGCGTATCATTCCCTTGAAACCCCAAAAGGGTATCGTCCCCTGCTAGACCTTGAATTTCATCATCTTCTGAGGTTCCCAACAGTAAATCCGGGTCTGGAGTGCCAATAATAATGTTTACCATCTTAACGATACCTTTCCTTATAAGTCCTTTTTGCTAACTTGATCAAGTCAGCGCACAATATCACTTGGATTATGGATCATTGCATAATCCACATAATTCCGGATCTAACTAAGCAACTTAGCTATTCTATGCTGCTGTTGCTGTGAGGGTCTCTTGAATTGATTTAAGTTTACCCATAATTTTTTGAATATCAACAATACCAGAGTTTTTGTTTTCTGTTTTCGAGGGGAAGTCCCCAGACTTAACCGTGGGTAACTTCAGATCCTCTGGTCTTGAACATCCGGGATTAGGGTAGATGGGTACAGGGACACAGGGGCGGTCAATGTAACGGTTTGTCACAGAAGCCCATCATAAAGATTAAATATCATTACAAGGTTAGTCAAGTTTGTACATAAGCATGATACTCTCTATGAGTGATTACGAACACCTTAGATTGAGAGACGAGAAACACTTTGAATTTAGATATGGATAGATACCCAGCTTGTTCCCTTCGTCAAGATGTTAGCGAGTATGTGGCTGATCTCCAGCTACACATGACACTACAGGCTCGTAACCTCATCCCTACTTTAACTAAAACCAAAGAAAATGATAGTCGGGAGGAGATGCTTCAGCAAACTCAGGCTTATTTTGAAAAAATAGCTTCTCGTCAGGCTAGTTAACAGCACAACGGTTACACTCAAATAAATGCAGCCCGAAAAAGTCGAGTTATCTACTTCTCGACCTCGGGCTTTTTTCGTTTTTCGTTAATAAACAGCCCAACCGCAACGCCGTCTTACCTCAGTTTTTGACCTGGACGAGCCAGGTGGGCACCACTGCCGAGCTTCAAGTTTCCGGGTACAATGCCCGGTATACTGCCACTCGATTCTAAGGGGTTCCCTTGTTTTTAGAGTTATAGATCAAAAAAACATTTTGGCAGTCACCAACGTCACAGCCGGACCTTGTTGCCATTATAGCGCTTTCTCAAAAATTGTCTAGGGGTTAACAATGGATCATGCAAATCCCTCTCCCCAGAGGGCTGGCCCGTCAATCTTCTCCGCCGCCGGGGAGCAACTCGCGCTCTGGGATAGGGCGCTAGAAGGGAGATAGAGAGGGGGTTGACTTTTTTCCCTGCCCGTGCTACTCTTTTGTATAATTAATCTCTTTGTCGCTTTTTTTAAAATAGCAAAATTCCAATTATATAAAAGGATAATATCATTAGTTCCGGTGGCGGTCAATCCTTGGGGCGGCTTGGCGTGAACAATTGTTAAAAATTGCTTAAAAAATCAACAAAGACATCAGAGGATAATTAGGTGGACTCTTGATAAGTCAACATTTGTAAACAATATGCCCAAATTTTGTCTGGTACAGATAAAATAAATATTAAGAGATTATTAGCAGTAGCTTTTATCGTCAGAGGTGTAGCAAATTAAGGCATCTGAATCAGTCGAAACTCAACTAAGCGATCGCCGGAGACTGTTTCAGAACTTGTGTGATGAAAAAGGAGATCCTCAACATGAAAGAAACAGAAATCCTAGAGCGATATCTTAGGGGAGAAAGAGATTTTCGTGGACTCGATTTAACCGCAGTCAACTTGATTGGTGCTAAATTAATCGCGGCTAACCTGTCGGGTTCTAATTTAAAAGAAGCATCCTTAGCTCGCGCTTACCTAGAACGATGCTTTATGTTAGAAGCCAACCTGAATGGGGCTTTTTTGTATGGTACTAACCTTAATTATGCGAAACTGCGAGATAGCTGCTTAATTGAAGCTGATTTAACTAAAGCAGACTTGAGCGGCGCGCAACTTCATAAAGCTAACTTAAGGGGAGCGAAACTCAGCGGCGCGGTGATGTCTTGGGTGACACTGTATCGGGCTAATTTACCGGGTGTTAATCTCTGTGGGGCTAATCTTAATGGGATTAATTTGCGATCGGCTAACTTAGAAAAAGCTAACCTAAATTGGGCTAATTTGACGGGAGCGCGACTGAGTGGGGCTAACTTGCGAGGAGCGCAATTAAACGGGGTTAAACTTGAAAAAGCCTTTCTGAATGGCTTAACTTTAGAAGCGATCGACTTTAGTAGTTTAGAACTGAGTGAAATTAAACTCAGTGGCGCTAAAATGGCAGGTGCTAACCTACAGGGGACTAATCTCAAAGATTCCCAAATGCGGTTTATTCGCTTGGATGAAGCTAACCTACAACAGGCTAACCTACAAGGTAGTAATATTCGCGGGGGTCAGTTTATTAAGGCTAATTTGATGAAGGCTGACCTGGAAGAGTGCGACTTGAGAAATGCGGATTTGAGCAATACTAACCTTAATTTGGCTAACTTGCGAGGTGCTGACCTCACGGGGGCTAACCTTCGGGGTGCTTACCTTTGGGGTGCTAATTTGGATGGTGCTAACCTTGAAAATGCTGACCTGCGCGATGCTAGTTTCCGCGATGCTACCCTCAATGGCGCTATCCTAAATGGTGCTATCCTAACTGGTGCAATTATGCCAGATGGTCGCATTAGATAATGGAACTCCCCCCTCTCCCAGGGGGGTTGCTTTTTGGTTTTGCCTGTGCTACCCCGGAAAGGGTGGGGCGGGTTTATTAATATCCGGGTGGGGGCGGAGAATTGACAGCCGGAGAGGGCGGGTTTATTAAGATAGTCGTAGGGATGGAAAATTGACAGCAGAACCCGCCCCTACAATTAATAATTATTACCCTCGTAGCGTCAGAGGGATAACCTATCGGGTCAACGGCAAATTTTATTCATCTGACGCAGAATATCGTGGTCAAGAAACCCGGTTTTTCCCCAGAGGTCAAGAAACCGGGTTTCTGAATTATTAATTATCGGTGGTGGGGCGGGTTTATTAGTATCCGGGTAGGGATAGAAAATTGACAGTAGAACCCGCCCCTACAATTTTATATGGTAATTATGGGAAAAACAAAAAAGTTACAAAGGTAACCATTATCTATGATTGTGTCAAGATTGTATCATTAGTTCCGGTGGCTGTCAAGGATTGAGGCGGATTCTGGTGAGGCAATTTTTTAAAATTGATTAAACAATCAACCTATGATAGTGGTCAGACCTGGAAAAACTGTGCAGGTGATAGTATAACAGAGAGAAGTGCGAGACGTTTAGGAGTGAAATAAGGCTGCAATGCCTGAAATAACCTCCTAGAGGGAGATAGACTGACTCGACCAGTTTACCCCTTAACTGTATATATGTCCCAACGCTTAGGAAGTTGTGATTCTAAGCAAGGCAGGGAACTCAAGGTCAATCCCATTTTAAGAAATCGCAATATACCGTCCAAGTATTACCTAGGAGGAGTATTATAACTCACTTGGGGCGATTATGGGAAAGAGTAAAGGCGGTAGCCACCCCCAGTTTCAGAAATCACAAATCTGGGATTGAAGCGGGGAACGGAAGGCGTGATGTAGAACCTACTACTATAGGCGACCACTGCCAACCATCCATGATTAGGGAAACCGAATGTCTGGCCTGAACCATCGTCATTATAAAGTAGCGAAATAGGTTGACACGCTGCGCTCAAAAGAGTAAGGGGAAAAGTAGGAGTCTTTCTATACTACCTACACAGACCTTTAAATGTACCCCGGTGGATAGGACAAATCTAAAGATGGAATGCCCATATATACGGAACGTTTAAACCCCTATTGGGCTCTCTGCGAGTACATCTCGTAGAGTAGTGAAAAGTGTAAGCGCATGCCCATAAGGGGAAAGGATGTGACTGAAAGCCAATGCCTAACTGTAATGGTTGGGATATGCCCACTAGTCACGGTGTGGATATAGAGACTGCGACAAGTAAGAGTGCTTATGACGTGAGCGAGTTTAAAGACTACGTGGTGTATATAGCTCCCAAAGTTGAGGTCATAAAGCAGGGGGTAGTAACCCTGTTCCTACTGATAATAGGGTGTTCACATCAGGAGCCGTGTGCTGGGAAACTCGCATGCACGGTTTTGAATTGGAGTTGGAGGGGGCGACCTCTCTTTCGACCATACCAGCTAGCCGCCTTTGAAGGCTTGCCGTGAGTTGGTCGAAGGGGGCGGAGCTTGAAACCCATAATTTGGGGTAAGTGATGAGTAGGGTTGTCTGGCAATGGCTTCTAACTTGTAGTGTTAAGACATACCAGGTTAACAGTACCGCTCATAATAAAGCTCGGCGTTAAATTGTCGATAGGAGGGCAGCCGTGCCGACGAGCCAAGACCAAAAAATAATCGCTATCTTTATGGAAGAGGCGGGAGAACGCCTCGAAGAACTTAGTACGGGGTTGAAGGATCTGCCAAAAATTATGGCTGACTCCGATCGCGAACCGATGATTACTATGTACAGAGCGGCGCACTCGATTAAGGGAGCCTCGGCTATGTTAACGCAACAGATGCCGAGTTTAGCCAGTATTAATAAGGTCTCTAAACGACTTGAAGATTGTTTTAAGTCGGTTAAAGACACTCCCATAAAAGCTGATAGCAAGGTTGTTACACTGTCAAACAAGTGTTATGAGGTACTAAAGAACCTGATTGAAAGGGCACAAAGTCCGTCGGGTTTATCAGTGGAAATGGGGGAAAAAATTGCTACGGCTGCCCTTCCGGTGTATGATATGCTGGAGAAGCATCTAGCGGATTTGATGAGTGGCAAGGCAACACCAGCGGTGGCGGCGGCTTCGTCTGGGGGAAGTAAACCGGTACCGTCGGCGCTGGCTAAGGTGACGGCGGTTCTGAAACCGATGTTGCAGGGTTTGAGCAAACCGGAATCTCCGGCGCTACGGAAACAAATAGCGGGGCTGTGTGGTCATTTGCTGAAAATTGCACCAGGAGTGGAACCTTGGCAAAATTTAGTGAAAACTACCCATGGCGCGATCGCTAATCCCAAGGCTCCTTTCCCGGTTCTGAAAAATACGGTAATTAAGGAACTTCAGCAGGCGGCGAAACTCCTGGAAGCGGGAAAAGCTGATGCTATAGCGCCCAGTGATGCTCTAGTTAAACTGGGAAGTAGCCAAGGGGGAGTCCCGGCGACTGCTAAGGAAATTACGATACCAGCAGATCCGAAGGAAGTGGTGAAGGTGTTACTGAAGACTTTTAACAAAAAAGAACTTCAGGCGATCGCTCAATTGTTGATCAAGCACATCAAATCCTGATTGAGATTCTAAGTGGAATTATCCAAGCGATCGCTGATGGCGACTTCAACCTGTCGAGGTAAATCAGCGATCGCCCCAGAAACTCTTTCCTGTAACTGATTTAACTGTTGCTGTTGAAGGGCTCCCCACTGGGGTAGTTGATTGATAAACTGCTGTAAATCGACAATGACATGGGTTAAATTCTCGACCTGTTCTAACTCTGGTCGCTGCTGAAACTTTCGCACAACCAATTCCAACTCTCCCTGAATAGCATCGATCGCCTGTTCGAGGGCATTTTGGCGCTCTAAAATATTCTGGAGAGTCCCATTAAGGGTAGTTAAATTATCGGTCAGCGCCGCCATGTCTAAATTAGCGGTAGATTTGAGGGTGTTGATATTAGCAGAAACAGCATTAGCCTGAGCAATATGATTTAACTGTTCGATCGCCTGAGTGTTCAAGTCAACGTTAGCTTTGACATTGAAAGTAAGCGATCGCATATATTGCTTTAACAGATAGCGGTTAACTAGACCAATAGCTAGAAAAATCAATAGAGGAATGCCGCCATATAATAGCGATCGGCCGGTGAAAGTGGCGACAGTTCCCACCACAGTGACCGCCAAACCGACATATTCAGCTATTTCTAGTAGATTACGGTAATGCAACATTCTGTTAATTGAGACTATTACTTTGCAAAATCATCCGAGCTAAATTCAAATATATTAACACCCCCAAGACATCAACGGCGGTGGTAATAAACGGCGCAGACATCAAAGCCGGGTCTAATTTGAGCGACCGGAACAAAAAAGGCAAAGCGGAACCGGCGACAGAAGCCAACAGGGAAATGGCCAATAAACTAATACCAACTGCGATCGCGACTGCTATTTGACCGGGGACAATAAATACACTAGCCCATATAGTCGCCAAGGTCCCCAAAATCAGACCCAGTAAAGTCCCAGCCATAGCCTCCCGCCGGATTACCTGGAAAGATCCCAAAGACCAAATTTCATCAGTATTCATCCCCCGAATTACGACGGTGGAAGACTGAGCCCCGACATTTCCGCCAGTTCCGGTCAAGAGGGGGATAAAAAAGGATAAGGCTACCACGTCTTGGAGAATATCTCTCTGGGTCTTGAGAATAGATCCGGTAATACTATTGGTCACTAACAATACTAACAGCCAGACGACCCGGCGGCGGGCTACTGTGAGTAAACTTACCTGAAAATAGTTATCTCCGTCGGCTTGTAAGCCACCCAAGGCGTAGATATCTTCGGTGGTTTCCCTCTCGAGGATATCCAAGATATCATCAACGGTAATAATTCCGACGAGTCGCTTTTCACTATCGACGACAGGAACTGCTAGAAAATCATATCGCTGAATGATGCGGGCAACTTCTTCTTGGTCTGTATCGGTTTGTACAGAGACAAAATCCCGGCTGAGGATTTCACCAACGGTTTGCTCTAACTGAGCAGTTACTAAGTCGCGCAGGGAGAGAATGCCAATTAAATGGCGATCGGAGTCGGTAACATACAAAGAATAAACGGTTTCGGTAACATGGGCTAAACTGCGAATACGCTCTAAACTCTGACCTACGGTGTACTCTTCCTTGAGGGAAATGTATTCAGGAGTCATAATTCGCCCGGCTGTGTCAGCCTCATAACCTAGTAATAAGGCTGTGGCTTGGCGTTCAGCTAGACTCAGTTCGGCAATTAAGCGACGCACGACGGCGGCGGGTAGTTCGTCAAATAGTCTAGCGCGATCGTCCGGGGACATTTTATCGACAATATCGATGACTTCCTGGCGTTTGAATTTTTCGCACAATGACTGCTGAACGCTAGAGTCGAGTTGCTCATAAACCTTGATCGCCTCATCCTTGGATAATAGGCGAAAGGCAATGACCTGCATGGTTTCGGGTAATCCCTCAATGGCTTCGGCAATGTCTGCTGGTTGGACTGGAACTAAAATAGCCTTGGCAGTTTGCAGATCTCGGCGTTCTAACAATACTTGTAGTTGCGATCGCACTAATTCCCTCAGTTCTTTACGCGACATGGTAGACAGGGGAACGGATGGTTGAGGGTTTTCAGTCAAGGGATGATCTCCAAAACTGCTACTGAAAATCTTAGCGTGACATGAGCGATCGCTGATACTGCCCAGAACTTTTCTAACCAGAAACCCGGTTTCTTTTAGGTTCGTTGGGTAGGGGCGGGTGGGAGGGTTAGCCATACCCAACACTAGGCGACTGTCTCAACTCGCCCAAGGGATAGAAAGAAGCGTTTACCGTTGTCTTGGAGTTGTAGAGGTCCAGATTGTTGACTACTCCCCGCGCTAAAGCGACGGGGATTCCCCGGAGGGATTACAGCACTTCTGAGTTAGGATCGACACACCAGGAAGATCCCAAATTCTCAGACGCCTAGGCGAAGTCAAAACGCCTCTTGCGGGGATGCCTTGCATCCCCGTTACTTTTGCTTTGCGACCGATATTCCACGCCCCGTTGCAGTCGGCATTGACCTCAACGCCAGCAGCAGAGCGATAGGTTCCACGTCGAATGCGCCTACCTGAAGCCTTCCAACCCTCGGGTTTTTCACCGTAAACGGGAATACTGTCTAGGTCTAACGCGGACGCTTGCGACGTATAACTTTCCTCCTGTTCAACGAACAAAATACCGTGGGCCTCGCAAAGCTGAGCTATTCGGTTCTTCAGCCTTGCCGTAGGAATCTGCACAAATTTCTGGTTGGTTTTGCAGCCCATGCTGGCCCCGTTTTTTTGCCCCTGATTCCAGCCAAAGACCACAGTGCCAATGCCATGCTTCAGGCAGTGATTGACCACTAGCCTATCCGCCTTGTTGACGGCATCCCGCATCTGGCGATTACGCTTGCCCGTGAGCTTATCTAGCAACCTGCACCAAAAGGCATGAGGCTTTCCCTCTTTGATGGTGGCGACCCGTTTGTTGTAGAACTGGTTGAGCGCCTTCAGGTGCTTGCCGTCCACAATAAAACTATGGCCCTCGCTATCCACACAGGTCAGCCAGTTGTGAATGCCGTGATCAATGGCTAGCGACTTCTCAGGGTCTAGATCCACGGGCACAACGGGGGGTGCTTCGCAGATCCAGACGGCATCAAAGTAGCCTGCACGAGGAACAATCTGCACCTCTCTAACCTTTTCCCAGTCAAGGTTTGACGGGAAAGGCAGGAAGATTTCGGGTAGGTCAAACCAGACCTTGCAGGCCGTTCCCATTGGCACCCTAACCTGACCATCAACCCGCCTCAGCCACCGCCTAGGGTAGCTAAGCTGAAACATGCCGCCAGACTTGCGGTAATTGGGCGGCTTCGGCTTTTCAGTCAGCCCACCGCTGCGCCATAACTTCAGTAGCTCACGGTAGCCCTTGAACGCCTCACCCACGCTGATACAGGTTTGCTGTGCAGCGCTGGTATAGAGCGCTTTCATGTGGGCGTTGTGCTTCATCTGGCTCGATAGCCAGCGCCCATTCGAGAATTTACCTGCCTTGAAATACAACTGCCTAGCCAGGTAAACCGTGCAGTTGTAGAGGTTATTTGAAGCCGTGCCAAGATACTCCAGTGCGGCCCTCAGGGGAGGGTCGTCAGGGAGTTGATTGACTTGTGCTGCAAAGGTTTTAGCCATAAAACAAGTATACTAGAATTGTCGATAAATGGGTAGCCTTCAACAATGCGAGATGAGTCAATCAACTACCGCCACGGCAACCACTCGGTAGGGCTGGCCCATGTTCACCTGGTCTGGATTCCGAAAAGGCGGAAGAAGGTTTTGGTCGGCAACGTCAAGATGAGGCTTGCCGCAATACTGAATGAGGTTGCCCTAGAAAATGACTGGCTGGTCAAGGCTCTGGAAATAGCCCCTGACCACGTTCACATCCTGGTAGAGCACGGCTCTCAGGTCGCCATTCACCAAATAGTCAAAGCTATGAAGGGGCGTTCATCTAGGCGGATCAGGCAGGAGTTCCCTCACCTCTGCAAGCTACCTTCATTGTGGACTCGGTCGTATTACTACGAAGCTACAGGGAAAGTCAGCACGGCTAAGGTGACAGCTTACATTAACGACCCTCACCATTCCTGATGGCCGCTAAAGCCGCCGTGTCGCTTTTCCGCCCCGCTCTAAAGAGACGGGGCTACCAATCTCCCGAGTTTTTATCGTGTAACTGTTTTTACACGCCTAATCTAGCCAACCCCAAAGAGGGTGGAGAATTTACCATCAACAACTTAACTCCCCCCTTCGGTTATTGGTAGATCTGCCGGCGGCAAATAAGCGATCGCCTTAATCTGAATTTTCCTGGGATGGGGGGGAAGCGATCGCATTACCGGCTAGCGAACAAATATAGGGAAGGCTGACCTGATCGCCCGCCGCCAAAATTTCCCCCAAGTCTCCGAGTTGATTCCATCTGGCTAAGTCCGTCCACTACAATAGGTAAACAGGAAGGGCGATCGCTTAATCCGACCATCTGGGCAACTGGGGAGATGCTAGGCTACCTGAACCTTCCAGAATTTGATTGTTACCACCGTGTGTTTGATAAGTTCGGGTTTGGTTCCCGCGAACGAGGCTGGCTGCTCACTCGGATCGTACCCTTTGATGAGATGTTTAAATGCCTTCCCAAGTCTAAAGCCATGCGACGATTCCGGCAGTTGTGCGGGTTGGGGGCTACTCAAGTGCAATCTGGTAAAGCGGATACTCGTAGCAGTTTTACCGGAAGTAAAGAGGCGCGATCGACCTTAACTTCTAATGTCGGAACTAAGTTGATCCCGCTGGATTTATTTACTTTTCTGCAAAACTTTTTCTAATGTCGGAACTCGGTTTGTCCCGCTCATTTGATTTGATTTCCTGCTAGACTTTAGCTTCTGGTTTTAGTCCGCTGTTTTCAAGATAACCCAACCTATAGGATCTGGTGGATGCCAGAAAACCAGTGCTAGGTTATATTTTAGCTGGTTGCTACACCTGCAAGGAATTTGTAGGGCGTGCAGTTCAGGCATTCTCGCAAAATTAAGGTTCAGGTAAGATGGAAATTGGTGTCCCCAAAGAAGTTAAAGATCAGGAATTTCGGGTGGGATTAAGCCCCAGTAGTGTCCGAGTCTGTTGTGAAAAAGGCCATCAGGTTTTTGTAGAAACAGAAGCCGGGGTGGGGGCGGGATTTTCTGACCAGGACTATCTCGAAGCAGGCGCTGAGGTGGTTTCCTCACCCACAGAAGCCTGGAATCGTGAATTGGTGGTCAAGGTCAAAGAACCCCTACCCTCAGAATATCCCTTTATTCACAAGGGACAACTTTTATTCACTTATTTACATCTGGCTGCGACTAGGGAATTGACGGAACACCTTATTAATAGTGGGGTGAATGCGATCGCCTACGAATCAGTAGAATTATCAGACCGACGCTTACCACTACTCACTCCCATGAGTATCATTGCGGGTCGCCTTTCCGTACAGTTTGGAGCCAGATATCTGGAACGCCAACAGGGGGGGCGCGGCGTTCTCCTGGGTGGTTTCCCCGGTGTCAAATCCGGTCACGTCGTGATTTTGGGTGGTGGTATCGTCGGCACCGAAGCTGCCCGCATTGCCGTTGGTATGGGCGCTATGGTCACAATTATTGATATTAATGTCGATCGCCTCTCCTATTTGGAAACTTTGTTTGGTTCCCGGGTAGAATTGCTTTACAGTAATTCAGCCCACATTGAAGCTACTGTTCCCCAGGCTGATTTACTCATTGGTGCGGTCTTGGTTCCAGGTTTTCGGACCCCGATTTTAGTTTCCCGTGAATTGGTCGCTAAAATGTGCCCCGGTTCTGTATTAGTTGACGTGGCGGTTGACCAAGGCGGTTGTATTGAAACTCTCCGACCTACTTCTCACAGTCAACCCACTTATATTGAGTATGGCGTGGTTCATTATGGCGTTCCCAATATGCCGGGGGCTGTACCCAGTACCGCTACCCAAGCCTTAAATAATAGCACCTTGCCTTATGTTCTCAAATTAGGCGATCGAGGACTTCGCGCTTTAGCTGAAGATGCCGCTTTAGCTAAGGGGTTAAATGTCGAAAATCACCAACTTGTTCATCCTGCTGTTAGGGAAGTTTTCCCTGATTTGGCTTAGGCGTGCCATTCTCCATGTACCGACCCTACCGGGTCGGTTTCCCAGAATCACTGTTGATTTTTTATTCAAAAAAAAATTTGTTCGGCCCCTCCTGCGCCGAGGGTTGACAACAGCCGGGAACTTGTGGTAGGATATTTACATACAGTTTAATAATCAAAATATATACTTAAATTTGAAAAAAGTCACTATTCCCATTATCTAAAGTATAGCCGGGAGCGCCACCAAAAGCAACCCCTCCCCCCGAAAAAAAAATTTTTGCAACATTTCTTAATTTTTTGTAACAAAAGTTAACACAAAGTTATTGACGCATATTGCGCTTGAGTTGTTCGAGTTCCTCATCCATTTCCCACTGACGAAACTGCTGTTCGAGGGGGTCAGGGGTAGCTTGAAAGCGAGTGTAATCATTTCCTTGGTTCCATCCCTGTGTTTCCCAAGATTTAGTTTGGGTAGCTTTAGCGCGGTTAGCGGCCAATTCCTGCTGTTTAATTTTAACCTCTTTGCGTCGCTGTTGAATCTGGCGATAGAGTTCCTTAGACTGTTCGATGCGGTTTTTAACGCCCTGCATTTGTCCCCAGTGCTGATTTCCCTGTCGCAATAGGGCGGCTTCTCTTTCTTGGGCGGCTTCAGCGAGGTCAGGGCGGTTGGCGGCTTGTGCTTTAGCGACCCATTTATGCCATTTTTGGATATCTTGTGCGATCGCCAAAATTTCTTCAGTGCATTTCTTTTCCTCACGCTGGAGGTCAGCAATTAATCGGAGGGTGTCCTCTTCCTGTTGACGCAACTGTTCCTCAAGGGCTTGCAATTCCAAATCAGGATGATCTCGCAAAAATTCCTCTAGGCGGGTTTCCAGAAAGCGGCTGAAATCTTCAAATAAGCCCATAATGATTGTCGGTGATGGCTATGATGGCTAATTATATTTTAGCGAAATCTAGGGAGATATTAACCAAAAGGAATAAGTTATTGGTAGGGTTGTCAGTACCTAGCCCATAGATGATAGTGAACGAGGGGAAGATTTAGGGGAAGCTGTGGTAGCTAATGCGACGACTCCAGCTACTTTAATTTTTCTCAACTTGAAGGCTTGAATAGCAGCATTAACGGTAGCCCCAGTGGTATAAATATCATCAATAATCAACACAGAACTGCGAGGGGGAAGGGGGTCTTTTCCGACTCGTAAAGCCCCCAGCAAATTCTGTTCTCGTTCTGGGCGGGACAAGCCGTGCAGGGCTTCGGTATTTTTGAGCCTTTGTAAACCATGGGGTTTCATAGATAAACCGGTGATTTCACAGAAGCCGCGCCCCAATAATTCGGCCTGATTAAAACCCCGTTGTTTGAGTTTAGCGGGGTGTAGGGGAATAGGAACTACAACTAAATTCTGGGGAACGCGCTTCACAGTATCGAGCCAGCCCTCGGCTAGACAATAGCCTAACATTTTGGCGATCTGTGGGTTCCCATCATATTTTAAAGCAGCGATCGCTTGTTTAAGCACTCCCCCATAACGACCCCAAACAAAAATCGGCACCTCGCCGGGGAACATTCCTCCGTGGGTAAATTGACATTCTAACAATTGTTGTTCGCAATAGCGGCAGAACTCCTGATCCGTAGGTCTGGCACAGATGGGACATTCTGGCTTTAAAAAGAGATTAAGGACAGATTGAAGAATAGAATTAGTCATGGCGAGTTAAAAAAACAGAGAATCAGACAATTGCTGTGTTCGGCAGTTTTGGTGGATAATCATAGATTAAACCAAGGTTAACTGGGACTGTGCAGATTAAACAAGTCATCATTGCTCATAAATCTAGGGATAGGCTGAGTCAGCGTTGGGCGCAACAGTACGCCAGACAATTTGAACAGCGGGGATGTCAGGTTTTGATGGGACCGAGTGGGGCGAAAGATAACCCCTATCCGGTGTTTCTAGCTTCTAGTGGTAGTCCTATTGATTTGGCGGTGGTATTAGGGGGGGATGGAACAGCTTTAGCGGCGGCGCGACATTTAGCGGAAGCAGGTATCCCCATTTTAGCGGCGAATGTGGGGGGGCATTTAGGATTTTTAACAGAGTCCTTTGAGGATATAGAGGATACGGAAACGGTTATAGATCGTTTATTTGAGGATCGCTACGCTATCGGACAGCGGATGATGTTACAGGCGGCGGTTTTTGAAGGTTCCCGCCATAACCTGGAACCGTTAAGCGATCACTTTTTAGCCCTCAATGAGATGTGCATCAAACCTGCTTCTGCGTATCGAATGCCTACTTCTATCTTAGAGATGGAGGTTGACGGGGAAGTAATTGATCAATATCAAGGAGATGGCTTAATTGTGGGAACCCCCACGGGATCTACCTGTTATAATGCGTCTGCAGGCGGTCCGATTGTGCATCCGGGGATGGATGCGATCACTGTTAGTCCCATTTGTCCCCTCAGCTTTTCCAGTCGTCCTGTGGTAATTCCTTCGGGGTCAGTGGTCAGTATTTGGCCCCTAGCTGACCTCGAACATGATACTAAATTATGGACTGATGGGGTATTGGCTACATCGATTTGGCCGGGACAGCGGGTTGATGTGAGGAAAGCAGACTGTCAGGCTAAATTTATTATCCTGCGGGAGGACTATTCTTTTTATCAAACCCTGCGGGAAAAATTGCAATGGGCGGGGGCGAGAGTTAGACATATTAATAATCACCGGAATTAATCCAAGTTTCAAGGTTGTAACCCTCATTCTACCGTCACTCTAATGCACTCAATGCCGATCGCACATTTAGGAGTTGGTGCAAAATGAGTGTAAGTACAAACAGTGCACATAGTGGTACATATCAAGGCTTTGAGGATATTCTTGAATTTTTCAACCTATCCCGCAAACAATGTCCCAAAGGTGTGAGGATTAAGCGTAACCGGGGGACGATTCAGCTAGATATTACCACTGACCCAGAAACTGGGGGGCGTAAACAAAGGGGATGCAATTGTCAGTTCACTTCTGAGGGCATCCGTAAGGCTGTTGACAAAGCCTGGTTAGTTCATAAATCCCTTGACGGACAATTCCAGTCAGTATCTGAATGGCTGGACTGGTACAAGGCTACTATCCTTGATGAAAACAAAACCCCCCTAGAAAATGACTTAATCACTTACCGTCAAGTGTTTAAAGAGATGGAAGATGATTACTTTAATGGGGTACACAAGAATACTAAGCGGAAACGTTCCCGTAATATAGCTAGTGATGTTAAGTCTTTTACGGAAACCCATTTATTCCATTTCAATAAAGTAAAAGATTGGGATGATTACATCACGTGGGAGAGTATCAAAGATGCGCTATACAGTCCCATGAAGGATGGTAGCAACCCAGTAGGGAGTAAAACCTTTAAAGATAGATACTACCGACTCAAACAAGTAGCGGAACGCGCTGGATGTAAGAAGGCGTTGGAGAAATTAGAAAAGATTAACCCTACTCAGACAGTGTTTACTGAATCCCAAAGCATAGACTTAGATACCCTGCTAGGCTTGCTAGATAAAGAGCGCAATACTGATTATCCTTCTATCACAGAGAATCAGGCTCGTGATGATTGGTGTTGGGTGTCGGCAATGTGTGCCTTATACGGGTTGAGACCATCAGAGATAGCAGCGGCACAAAACCTAAACAAGGTAGTCAAGATTGACGGTATTACTTTCCCAGCCATATCCAACCCTAATAACCTTGAGTTAGTGCTAGTTATTGGTGAGTTTACTTACTTTGGTAGTAGCACCAAAACGGGTCAACGGTTGGCTGTCCCAATGTCAAAAGACAAGGCTTTGATTAACCGTCTAGGGATTCATAATGTCTGTTTACCTATCACAGAATCTAAGGACCCTAGTGGTTTTAACCGCAATCATTGCGCTTGGCTTAAACGTCATAAATGGGGATTTACTCAAGCCTATGCTTTCCGACATCTAGCCAACCAATTAGGTGAGATGAACGGGATACCACAGGAAATCAGGGCGCGTTGTTTTGGACATTCGGTGGCAGTCAATGACAGTAAGTACAAAAAAACGTCGCAACCTGGCTACAGAATTAGGTATCCTGACACAACATCACAAGCAGCCATTACCGCTAGAAATGGGGAAACAAGTCTTAATCAATATGGGTATCAACCCAGACCTACCAGAGGTTAAAGTAATCATCAGAGCTCTTTACCAGCTAGACGATTAATTCCCTAATAAACCCACAATACAATACCCTCTAGGTTAAATATCTAGGGGGTTTCATTTTGCACTCACTCCTAAATGTGCGATCGCCCTTGAGTGCACTAGAGTAACGGTAGAATAGGGGTTACAGGTTGTAAGCTGGGCACGAGAGAGTTACCCTATCCCTTGTCTGGTTAGGGGCGTGATATGGGTATTTGACAGATTGATTAAGTTGTGCTTATTGATTAACCCGTCAATAATTAAAATTTGTTGCTGAGGGATATGCGCTAATTGTCCCGTAGTATGCTAAGACTGAATGGAGTGTATTTTGTGTGCAATGGTGCGACTACCGGGTTGAGTATTTCCCGATAATCGCTGCTCGGATAAGGCCATAGAAAAAACGAGCATGGAGGGAATTAATCCAATTATACTAGGGTGATCAAGGTTTTCCAACTCCCACATTTTGATAAATGGTGACAGGATGATCAATGCCTTTAAAGGTGTAGTCTCCCATTATATCAAATTGCTCAGGCGATCGCAACATTTGATAAGTAGCCTGACTAATGACACACTTTCCTGGGGGACAAATCGGCTCCATTCTCGCCGCCAAATTAATTGTTCCCCCCAATACGGTATAATCTACTCGTTGGGAGCTACCGACATCCCCAACTACTGCCCTACCGCTATTAATAGCAATTCGCAGTTGTAGTGGTTCGGATAACTTGCCTTCAGCGTTGATTTTTTCCAGGCGTTCTAACATTCCCAAAGATGCCTCTACAGCGCGTTCTGCGTGGTCTGCTTGGGGTTCAGGCGCGCCAAAAAACGCCATAATACAATCACCAATAAACTTATCTAAAGTTCCTCCCAGGGCAAAAACTTCCTGCAACATTTCCTCAAAAAAAGCATTAAGTAATGTAGCTAATTCATTAGCAGGTAAGCGTTCAGAAAGGGCTGTAAAACCGACAATATCAGCAAATAAGATACTAATTTCAGCATCTGTGGAAGGCAAACGTCCATTGTCTAAAGCGCCCACATTGATTAAATGCTGTACCACCGCCGGGGTGTGGTAGCGTTCAAGACGTTGACGGATAGTGCCTTCCCGCTGCAATTTTTGAGTAAGTAACCAACGTTGAATACTAGCAGCCACTAAATTTCCTAAAGCCGAGAAAAAGCTCAAATCTTCATCTCCGCCACGAGTCCAGTAGTCAAAGGAAAAATGAGCATCTCCATATAAAACACCTACGACATTATCCTCATCCCATAGGGGAACTGCAATGCAAGATCGGATATCTTTAACTAGGATACTGGGTTCACTTTCAAAGCGTGTATCCTGTTGAGCATCAGCGGTTTTAATGGCGATTTTATCACGAAAAACTCGCTGACAAATACTGCGACTAATCCAACTGCCATCACTAGAGACATCTAGGCTTTGACCTGATTTTTTGGAGGCAACTTTGACGAGTTCTAATTGTCCGTCGCCATTGAGGTCAACGAGTAAAGCCAAGCGTTCAATAATGGGGATATCATGAAAAATCACGGACTGAGTTTGTGAGAAAATGGCATCAATAGACTCAGCACTATTCAAACATTTAGCAATTTCTACTAGGTCTTGCAGGCGGGCTACAGCGCGACGATAATTATTAATATCCTCATCAAATTGGGTGTTACTTTGAATCCATTGTTGTTTAAGATCCTGAACCCGACCAATTAAATTAGTTCCTTCCACCATAGTCCCAATTTTGCGCCCGCCATTTTTCTTGGTATCTGGTGCTAGGATATCTAAGCGGATCTGATCAATTCGCAACTGGTCGTTAACTTTGAGGGGGTGAGGCTGGGTTAAGGATATATCATTTAGACAAGTGCCGTTTTTACTACCTAAATCTTCCACCCACCAACCACCATCAGTCCCTTTATAAATGCGGGTATGACGGCGCGATACTTCAATAAAAGGCAGTTGCAAGTTACACTCAGGCGATCGCCCAATAATAAATTCATTGCGATCGACTGGAATTAGCCTTTCGGGTTGGTTTTCAAGAATCAGTCGCAGCCTGAGTTCAGCCATGAAAAATGATTAAAATAAGAATGTGGTACGCAAAACACCGATTACAACTGTGTCATTATTAGCATTATGTTCTGGATTTGTCACCATAAATACACCCGGTGTCACCCAGATATAATCACTGACACGGAAACGGTAGAAAGTCTCGAAGTGTAAGGAGGTATCGCGATCTTCTCCCAAGGGCAAATTACGGCCGGCTACCAGTTTAGGCGGTTGACCAAAGATAAAGGCAAATAGGTCGCCATTACGGCCGAAGGGTTCAGACCAACCCAGAGAAAGGCTGTAGGTAGTAGTGTTGGCATAGGCGTTGCTGGTGGTTGATTCCCCAAAGGTCACGCCCCCAAAGGCGGCGAGGGTGATATTAGATTTGATGCGCCACTGGAATGACCCCCCTACTGCATTAAAGTTCATGGGTTCATCGAGTAAACCGGAGGTATCGGCGCTAAAACTTCCGGTGAGGGTGTCTAAGCGACCATTGGCAGAGTAGGCATTAATATAGGTTAAACCTGCCAAGGTGTTAGCACTGGGCTTGAGTAACAATTGTACTCCTAAAGCACTATGATCGGAATGACTAATGCCGAGCCTGGCATCGGAGGTGCCGCGAGTCCCATAGGCTACCTGTAGTCGCACTTTATCGGTAACTAACCAATCGAACCCAGCGCCTCCGTCTAAAGCGCCGATTTTAAATAGGGGGCTACCCTCGCCAAAGCGGGAAATAGCACCCCGACCGCTATCAAAAAAGGGTGAGTTAGCAGTGAGGACGTTGCTGAGACTAAATCCTACGGGGCGGACGGTGAAGACTACCCGGTTATTAAAGGCGGGAAATCTATATTCTAGGTAATCGAGGAATAGTTGATCATTGGTATCACTTTGGTATGACAGCAGGGCCATATCTCCCAACCCTGGATTTTCCAAGGTTCCGGCTAATCCTCTGTTTTCAAAGTTACCGGAAACGAAGCCTATGCGGAGACGGTCGAGACCACTAAAGGAAGATACGGTTCCGAGACGCAGGAGATAGTGGAGGGTAGCTTGATGGTTGTCTCCGGTGCCGGGAGGGTTTCCGCCTACAGCACCCGCAAAGCCGAAGATGGCTTCACCACCGAATATGGTAGTAGTGGAAAATTGGTTAGCTTCTAATTCTGCGGTTCTGGCTTCAAGGGCGAAGATACGACCTCCCAAGGTGGCGAGTTCGGCGGCAAATTCCTCTTGGAGACGTTGGAGGACGGCGAGATCTTCACGGGTGACTTTATCAACTACGGAGGCGGCGATCAGTTCGTTAATTCTTTCTAAACAGGCGTTGAGTCCGGCGGCGAATTCGTAGCGGGTCATCGCGCGGTTGCCTCTATAGGTTCCGTCGGGATATCCTGCTATGCAGCCATAGCGTTCAACTAGGGATTGTAGGGCTTGAAATGCCCAGTCTGTGGGTTGAACGTCTGAGAGTTGGGAAACGGAGGTAACTTGTCCCTGAACTTCTACTAGGTCATCGGTGCTAATGATGTCTTCGGAGAGTTGGGCGATCGCTGTATTGGTATGGATAATAGAAGCGATCGCACTGGTAAGGGGAAGAATTATTGCTACTTTTGACCAGAAACTATAGCCCCATAATTTGTTCATAGAACAACACTCCTCAGAATTAACACCTGCCAACATATTAAGCCGTATGCGAGAGCTACGCCAACCTCGGCTATCAAAGAGGGTTGCTGGTACTCAAGGCGCAGAGGTTGAACATTAGCGCTTAGGGACAATAGTTTCTCGGTGAAAAGATACCCGGCTGTTTAGTCAATGGTAATTGATTGAGGCCCATTACTCGAGCCATTATTGTCTCGGTCAGAGGTTGAGGAAGAGACTGGGGTTCCGGTTTCCTTTTCTAACCAGCTTTTCACTGGGTCTTCTGATAAGTTGAGTCGCAGGACGCTAGAGACAAAGCCACCCAAAAACGAGATCGGATCTTGGGTAAATTCTTTGAAGATGGGTGTCAGTTCATCCATGATTAGAGAAAGCTCCTGTAAAGAGATTTATTGTTATTCTGACTGAATTTTAGCTGAATCGGCAAAAATCAGTAAACCGGCCTGCCTACGCACAGGGAGTGGTTAGTAGTAATAGCCATCATTTCCATAGTCGCTGGAGTTATTAATATGTTTGTGGTAGTCGTCATCATCACGACGAATGGCCGCCGGTCCAGTTTGTACCCATTTAGGTTGATGGGGTTGAGCTTTAATGCTTCCCTGGTGGCTGTCGAGGTCGGGAAGTTCGGGAAACTCCTCAACGGGTAAATCCTCAACTACTCGTTTCATAAACTCACGCCAATTAAAGGCTGCGGTACTACTAGCGCCCCAAGTGCGATCATTGTTGTCGTTTCCTAGCCATACTCCGGTCACCAGTTGCGGAATATAACCAATAAACCAGAGATCCCTAGCTTGTTCAGAAGTGCCAGTTTTACCTGCGACATCGCGATCGGCGAGGTAAGCGGCCCCACCTGTGCCGTTGCGTACCACACCAGTTAGCATCCAGGTAGTAATAGCGGCGCTGTCCTGGTCAAGGACTTGTTTAGGTGTAAACTGAGCCTGATAGATAGTTTCGCCTTTCTGGTTGATGACTCGGCGGATACCATGAGCGGGGATATATTGACCTTGGGCGGCGAGGGTTCCGTAGGCGTTGGTTAGTTCTAAAAGATTAACTTCATAGGCTCCCAAGGCGAGGGAATAGGTGGGTTTGAGTTCAGATTTGATACCCATGCTCTGAGAGAGAGAAATAACGGGTTCAAAGCCGACATCAATTAGGACTCTAACGGCAATAACATTAGTTGAATTACTGAGGGCGTTAAGCATCGATCGCCAACCCCCGTAGCGGTTACCATAGTTTTGGGGGCGATATCCATCAACTCGATAGGGTTCATCATTGTAGCTATCATAGGGGGAGAAACCTGCTGCGATCGCCGCCGCATAGACCAACCCTTTAAAAGTCGATCCGGGCTGTCGTTGAGCTTGGGTCACGCGATTAAACTGACTTTCCCCGTAATTTGCACCCCCTACCATAGCTTTAACTTCTCCGGTAGCGGGGTCGATCGCCACTAATGCTGCTTGGTCAAACCCAGCGGCGCGGCCGTCTATTTCTACGGCTTCTCTAACGACCCGCTCGGCTATTTCCTGCCATTGCAGATTTAAACTGGTTTCCACCACCAAGCCCCCAATTTCTAGGGCTTCTGGAGACACATATAATGGTAGTTCCTTTTGAATAAAATTAGCAAAATAGGGAGCCTTAACCTGTAGACGTTTATGGGGGCTAGGATTTACAACTAGGTCACTTTGAATCAGTGAATTGGCGCGACCCTCAGAAATCATGCCCATTTCCTGCATTCGGCGCAGTACGACATTCCGGCGTTCGGTAGCTAGGTCTAAATTCACCAGGGGGGAATATTGACTAGGAGCGGGAGGCAAACCGGCCAAGGTAGCCATTTCGGAGAGGGTTAGTTGTTCTACGGGTTTGCTGAAATAGACCCAAGCTGCATCAGCTACCCCATAAGCTCCCGAACCCAAATAGACTAAATTAAGATAGCGTTCGAGGATTTCTTCTTTGGTGAGAGTTTTCTCAAGTTTTTGAGCTAGGATAGCTTCCCTAAGTTTACGAACTAGGCTGCGTTCATGGTCTAAAAACACCATCCGAGCCAATTGTTGAGTGATGGTGCTACCTCCCTGGACTACACCTGTAGCCATGACATTAGCGGATAAGGCTCTGATAATACCTTGGTAGTCAATGCCACGATGCTCATAGAAGCGTCGGTCTTCTATGGCAATAAATGCCTGGATCAACTCCTCTGGGATCTGGTCGAGAGATACCTGCTCCCTGGTAGATGGTCCGGTTTGCATGATAATGGTACCATCTGCGGCTTGAATGGTTAGGGTTCCATCTCGGTTGTAGGCTGATAGGTCAGAAATCTCGGGTAAACTTTGTTCAAGGCGATGGAACTGATAAGCTCCTAATGCGATCGCACTTCCGGCTATAGTAATTATACCAACGCCTATCCACAATCTAGGGCGAGGTTTCCATTGCCAACGCCTAATTTGACGGCGACGGGGTCCTCCCAACCGGGGGGTTTCGGCAGGGGGAGGCGGGGCTTGAGCCTCGGAGTCTTGGTGCAAAACGGAGGTAGGGGGCATAGTATTTTGACTATCCCTAGATTCGTCGGTAATTTTTGGGGAAAATTCTGTCACGTAAACCTCCTTATGTGGGAAGCCCCTTGCTAAAAGGGGAGGAAAAACGACTGGTGGCCATAGCCCCGATATAATCTTGAAAAGCGTTATTGATAAGCTGGTAGGGTGCGTCGGAGAAATCCATGAGATAGGTCAAGGCAAAATCTGGTTCATCTGACGCACCAATTGCTCCCCCACTAAACTGCATGACCTAGGGCTAAACCCACGACCAACATTCCTAGGACAAGGAAAGGTTGAGCGCTTGCCTGATATTTAACATCATTTTCCAGGGGATTGCGAAGAAAATACATATCCTGGAAGGTAATTTGTGGAATCACGAGTAATAACAAGATGGTGGCATAAAGGTTTTGCTTAATGCTGATCAAGTATAGGGCAACTCCGGCTTGAAAAATGTCAATCATTAATACACAGATCCAGGCGGCGGTGGTTATGCCAAACATAACAGGGAGGGATTGTAAGCCAAGTTGGCGATCGCCTTCGACACTCTTAAAGTCGTTAACAATGGCAATACCTAGCCCCGCCAAGCTGTAGAATAGGGTGAGTACCACAATAGTGGGGTTGAGTTCTCCGAATAGGGCATGACCCGCCCACCAGGGAAGGGCAATATAACTGGCTCCGAGAGCATAGTTACCTAACCAGCCGTTTTTCTTGAGTTTTAGGGGAGGCGCAGAGTAGATATAGGAAACGAAAGCGCCGCCAATACAGAGAACTGTGACCATGGGGAACTCATGACCTGCCCAGACATCTAGGATATAGGCAAGACCGATACCTGCACCCAGGAGAATCAGAATCTGGGATACGACTTGAGGGATGGAAATTGCACCGGAGGGAATAGGGCGATATGGCTCGTTAATGGCATCTAGGTCGCGATCGTAGAAGTCGTTGAGGGTTTGGGTATACCCTGCCATTAAAGGACCCGACAGCAGCATACAGGCGGCTGCTTTAAGGATATCTTCTAGTGTCCAGCTATAGCCTCCAGAGGAAGCCGCACCACAGACTACACCCCAAATTAGGGGAATCCAGGTGATTGGTTTCATCAGTTGCAGGCGAATTTTCCAGATGGATGTTTCTCCGGGGGCGGCCCCTTTCATCCCTAGTAACTGGCGGGTTTTTGACCCGGAGTTAGGGATAGCTTCTGAAGAGGTTTCGGGGGTTGGGGAATCAGACATAGTATTTTTTTAGCTATTATTTCGGGGTTATCGCTATGGTTTTTGATAAGGCCTGCCTGATCCCAATAAACCAGTGTCGGGATTGATTGGCAAGGCACAGATTGACAATTACGAAAAAACCCGAAGAGAATTTTAGCGCATTATCGTAGGGTGCGTCAGACACATCAATAATATGGGGAAACGGAGAATCTGGCTGCTCCTAAGAGAGCACCAGAGCCAATGGATTAATCTAACAGTTGGCGAATGCGGGTTTTGTTGTCTGGGGAGGCTTGAGATTGGGTTTCTAACCATGCGATCGCTTCATCTCTCCCGAATTGGGCCACCAAAATGAGAGCGCCCCAGGCTTGCAAATCTGGTTCTTCTGGGTTTTCCAGCAGCGCTGCTTGAATGCGGTTTTTGATTCTTCCCCCGTCAGCCTGTAGGAGGTTTAACAGTTCGGTTTGGTTAAGGCTCGCGCTTTGAACCACATTTAGGGCTTCACTCCAACGACCATCAATAAGTCCCGCGAGTACCTTTTGAGTCGGACTTGCCCAAGCTGCTGTAGCCTGAGCATCTGTAATGCTGGCATGGAACTGAATTAATTGCAGTTGTGCCTCCGCTAATGCTGGCCATTTTGGGGGATAATCGCCACCGGTGCCGGAATTGTTCTTGAGGGGTTCCATCAGACTTAAAGCCGGAGACCACAAACCGCTGCGAGCTAGTCTAATAGCTCTTCGATAAGCATAGTGGTCAACAACTTCTTGATCTAGGGAGATGCTAACTAACTCAATGGGGTTAGGAACAAAGCGGCGGGGTCGGACTTGATAAATGCTGAATTGTGGCTCCAGTCCCATGGTTTGTTCAACTAATAATTCTGGGTAAGGTCCCCCGGTGACGTTTTCCCATATAGGATGCTGTCCCGCAGCACTTTTCCACTCCAACATCGAACTGAGGTGATAATGTTTGGGGTTGTAATGAATTATATGTCCGTAGGGAACTCGGGTATCCCCCACCAGACGGGTTCCATATAAGTTAAACCATACTCCCGATTCAGGAACCCTATTTTTAAACGTCGTGATATCAGTTAGGGGTAGTGGTCTATTACCGCCCTGCTGATTAGCACGAGTTCCAATCAAAGATGCCAGTACAAAAGACTCTGCTGGTCCGTTGACGGGTAGTTGATAAACTAAGCGGTATAACTCAGGAGTCCCCACCGCTTGATAGGGAGTTTGTACTGATTTATAAACTCGCAGTTCCACAATTTCTTTACAACCAGTGGGACAGGGGATGGTTGTACTAGATTCGCGGGTCTGCATTACTGGAATTAACAGATCTACGGGTGTTTGAACGAGGGATTCATGGGGGAGTAGGAATGAGCGCCAGGGTTTGAGGTAGGGATTTTGGGCGAATAACCTTTGCTCTAGCCTAGCTGTACTCACACTATTGCTCATATCCCCTAAAACTTCTCGATTAGGAAGGGGTAGAGGTTCAGCAAAAAAACGACCTTGGGCTTTGAGTTCTTCTCGGATTTCCTCCAGGCTATAAAGATAATCGTTGGGTTTTAGGGGAATTTGGGTACTCGCGGGTAGAAATTGATTAAGCCAAATTCCTACGTCAGGATTGAGAATCAGTTGGTAACTAAACCAAGCGCTGACGCTGAATAGGGCTGAACCACCAAATAGTAGGCTAAAGGCTAGACTATCGGCTAACCACTTTTTTAGTGCTACTGATAGGGGGCTTGGGGACTGGCGAGTTCTGACAGTTGGCTTGTGTTTATGGTGGCGGATATTGCCCCCGCCCTGACCCGCCACGTTGGGCTTTTGGGCTAAGGGGCGGGAAGGGGGCTGCTGTGATAATGGTTGTTTCTGGCTACTGGGTGAAACAGCTTGGCGTTTCTGATTAGTCCCCCTGGATTTCTTGTCTATGGGTCGATTAAATCGGACTTGTCTATTGTTCATATTTGGCAACTGACTCCCCTAACTTTATGGTGATGACCTTCAACCGATGAGGACTTGTTCATAGCGCTGACCTGCTCGTTCCCAAGTATATTCAGTTTCGATGAGCGATCGCGCTTTTTGAGAAAGTTCTTGTCTGAGATCTGGGTTTTCAAACAGCCTGGCTATCTGTTGGACATATTCCTCAACTGTGTTAGCTCGTAAAGCCCGCAGTTCGACTCCTTCACCATCGACAGCTAAACCTTCTAAACCGCGATCGCTCGCTACCAAGGGAACTCCGGCAGCCATAGTCTCTAGGGTTTTATTTTTGATGCCGAACCCGGTTCGCATTGGGATTACACAGACTGTGGCTTTATGTAAATATTCTGCCATTGAAGGTACACGACCCGTTACGTTTACCCCTGGACAATAGGCTAGTTCTAACACTTCCGGTACGGGTCTTGCTCCTACGATGCTAATGGTGGTATCTGAAGCGCGTTTTTGGATCTGGGGTAATATCTCTAGGGCGAAAAATCTAGCCGCGTCAATGTTGGCTATGTTGTCCATGGCTCCGACAAAGATGAGTTGATGTCCACCTGGGTCGAAAGTTCGATAGGGAAACTGCTCAAAGTTTACGCCATTTGGGATGATTTCGACCTTCGCTATGGGGTTAAAGTTTTGCATCTGTTCCCCGTCCTCGGGAGTGGTGGCAACAATGGAGGAAAATTTAGTACAATATTGTTGCTCATAACGATACAGTAGGGGAAGGTTAAGGCGATCGCGTAGGGGTTTCTCTGCCGTTTGAGTCTCTAGCTGCTGCCGACAGGTTGCATAAACTGAACTGTGGACATTAACGACTGTTTTTAAGCGGTCTTTCCATTCGGGGCGCACATAACTCTCATTAATGCTATGTTCGCAGGTGATGACATCATAGCCTTCGTCTTCAACTACTTGATCAATCCACTCCTGCATATCCACCGAGTAGGTTGCTCTAACATTGGGAGGAGTGCCACTGAGTAGGAATTGGCCAAATCGAGAGATTTTGCCGAAAATGCCCCAGTTTGCTTCTGCGGGTTCACTTCTGGGAAACACCTGGAGCCGATCTACGCACTGACTGAGTTCTTCAATGTCATCATCGGTGACATCGGGGGTGCGTTGTGTTACAAGAGTAATAGGGTGTGTCTGGCTCAAAAATTTGAGTAGGTTAAAGGTACGGACTTGGGTTCCTCCTTTGGTAGGAGGATAGGGGAATGTGGAAGAAATCATTAAAATTTTCATCGGCATTTAGGTTGATGGGAAAGTCTCAGTAATTAACTGGGTAATTGTTAATTCAAATTAGATCTGATTAAGGAGTTGACCCCATGGCATCTTGTGGTATATACACTTTAGCAAATGATGTGGTTTTCGATCAACTGGTAGCTTTTTTAAATAGCGTAGAGGTTAATGTGAGTCCAGATATACCTATTTGTATTATTCCCTATGATGACCGTATGGAGCAGGTAAAAAAGGAAATTGGCGATCGCCCCAATGTTAGCATTTATGAAGATCAGCAAGAGATCCAGCGATGGGAAGATTTTGCTAAAGAAGTGTGGATGAACCATCCCCTAGCATCCCAGAAAAGTGATGCTCGTCTCATCGAATCAAGGATGCGTTTTCAGAGAAAAATGGTGGCTTTTAAAGGAGACTTTGATAAGTTTGTCCTTTATGATGCTGATACTTTAGCGATGAAACCAGTAGATGATATATTCCTGAAACTAGATACCTATGATTTGGTATTTGATGATTGGGAACACGCCAAAACTAGATTGACCGCTCTTGATATCCCTCGGATTGAGGCGACAGGAGAGTTTACCGAATCCCAGATTAGACCTAAGTTGCACTGTGCGAGTTTTTTTGCTTCTAAAAATGGCTTATTTTCTCCTGAAGATGTAGCCGAAATCAAAAGGCGTTTAATTGAGGAGAGAGAAATCGAGTGGATCAATAGTATATCAGAGGCTTTTTTATTTAGCTATTTAACACTGCGAAACTACTCTATTTTTAACTATACACTCAGTCCCAACGGTGAAGATAGAACCGGAAACTGTGCTGATGCTGATCCGTTTGTGAACAAGGATAATGTTTTGTATAATGAGCAAGGCTTAAAGCCTATACATCGCATCCACTACATGAATTTTTCCTCCGCAGATTTTGCCAGAGTTAGTAGAGGAGAAGATGTTAATATTCCCCATCGTGATGTATTTCTACACTATCGTTTTCTGAAACAACCTAACGCCAAACCCAGTAATTTTGCCGAACCAGATTTATTGACCAAAATCGGACGTTTCAAAGATAAAGCCATCAAAAAAATTAAACGTTCCATCACTTAGTTAAGTGGTAGGTAATTTGTTGATTGTTGAAAATCTCAAACAGGTTAATCATTTATGTTGGGTTTTGTCGTACCGATTAAAAGTCGTAAGATATCTAAATCTTGGGATAATCTTTCTCTCCTCTTTGAAAGAACTGCTAGGTCAATGTGCAATCAGACTAATCCTGATTTTCGGATGATTGTAGTCTGTCAAGAGAAACCTAATATTAAGTTTGAACATCCGAATTTACACTACCTGACCGTGGATATGGGTTTACCTGTACCGACAACAATAGTCGAAAAACGGGTGGATAAAATGTATAAAATAATCGCCGGAGTTCGTTTAGCCAAGGAAATCGGATGTGATCACATTATGCTGGCTGATGGTGATGATTGTGTGAGCCGATGTTTAGCTAATTTGGTAGCCCAAAATAAATCAGTTGATGGCTACTTCTTTAAAAGAGGGTATGTCTATAATAATAATAGCAATGTTATTAAAGTCATGCGTAAAGGGTTCCATCATTATTGTGGCACAACTCATATTATTAGAAGTGATTTATATGATACCTCAGAGGATACTTTAGGAAGAATTCCTGAGTCGATAACATCCCCTAGTCAAATACCTAAAGATATTCATGATTTCTACTATTGTCATAGATATTTTGGGAGTGCTGTAGAGTCGAAAGGAGCCCACCTTGAGCCACTTCCTTTTTTGGGGTCGATTTATATTTTAGGAAATCGTGAAAATCTATCGTCTGAAGATTTGGTTAATATGGAAAAACGGAAAAATATGTCTTTTAAAGTTAGACTGCTAAACCTGAAAGCCAGTTTATTAGATTACCGAAAATTAACCCCGAAGATTCGAGAAGAATTTGGTCTTTATGATATTGAACTAATCAATCCCTAGTAGAAAAGACGAGGACATATTAAACTTGATCATGTCGAGTGAAAGTTAAGCTGATTCTGTGGCTAAAATTACTGTTTGCATTCCTACTTATAACCGGGTTAACCTGTTACCGATCGCCATCGCCAGTGTTCTGGAACAAACGGAACAAGATTTCGAGTTAATTGTCTGTGATGACGGTTCGACTGATGGAACGGTGGAGATTATGTCTCGCTATGAAGACCCGCGATTGCGCTATATTCGCCATCAAAAAAATATTGGCAAAAGTAATAATATGCGATCGGGTTTTGATGCGGCTACGGGGGAATATTTTATTAAATTTGATGATGACGATCGCCTGACTCCAGAATTTCTCGAAAAAACCAGTGCCATTTTAGAGCAAAACCCTACCGTTGATTTTGTAGGGACTGACCACTGGATAATTGATATTAACAATAACCGAGACCAAACCGCCACAGATATTAACTCGGTCAAATGGGGACGCAGCCAACTCCCAGAAGGTATAGTTGAAAATCTCCTAGAAGTAGTATTTATTCAGCAAAGTTTTCAAATAGGAGCTACCCTCTGTCGTCGCCAAGCCTTAATTGATGTGGGGTATATGCGCCCGAATATTCAAAACTGCGAAGATAATGATTTATTAGTGCGTCTCGCCTTAGCCGGAAAGCAGGGATATTATATTCCCCAAAGGTTGATGGAATATCGGGTTCATGCTGAACAACAAGGGTTAAACCGGGCTATTCCTTATTTACGCGATCAAATCACTTATTTAGAAAATTTCCAATTCCCATCAGAAAAGCTGGAAACAATTAGGCGATCGCGCCTAGCTGAATCTCAACTTTTATTAGGGTTGCGACTGGTAGAAAATGGCGATACACAAGCCGGACGAGTCTTAATTGTAGCCGGACAATCAGCATCTCTCCCCAAAGCCTGGACAGGGTTGGCTATTTCTGTGCTTCCTCAACCTGTACGGAAACAAATCTTTACTCTTCTGCGGCAGGCTAAAAGCTAAAATCCTGGCTAGGAGTTTAGGCTGTGATGGGTTTTGGGTAAATCTACGCCACCAGCCCAAACCCAACAGCTATAAGAGATGGTATGGTTATAATTAAAGTGTTACGGCCCCAAAAAGCGTGGCTGATAACCTAAGCAGGAGTCAGTACGTTGCCATGGAGTTAGGGGGCTTCAGGCCTTTTTTCTGTGGCAGCATAGATATCGATCGCCATTTTAACTATTTGACTATTCATAAAACCATAAAAATCGAGAAACAACAGAAGCATTAAGGTTATGAATATTATTGCCAACTTACCCGGTTATCAAATCACAGAAGAGTTATACACAGGGAGTAGAACCCTAGTTTATCGAGGTATTCGTAGCAGTGATCAGCAACCTGTAGTTATCAAGATTTTACGACACGAATACCCCAATTTTAACGAACTGGTCCAATTTCGCAATCAATATACTATTGCCCAGAATCTCGACTTTGCCAATATTGTTAAACCCTTGAGTTTAGAAGTATATGGTAATAGCTATGCTTTAATTATGGAAGATTGTGGGGGAGTTGCCCTATCCCAATATTTAGAATCAGCCAGAAATAAACATGGCAAATATCACTATTTTCATGTTGAAGATTTTCTAAAAATTGCCATTCAAATTTCCGAGACTCTACATTATCTTCACCAAAACAGGGTAATTCACAAAGATATTAAACCTGCCAACCTTTTGATTAATCCTGATAATAAACAAGTTAAATTAATTGATTTTAGTATTTCATCCTTACTACCACGGGAAGCACCAGAAGTTGAAAATCCTCATATTTTAGAGGGGACATTATGCTATATTTCTCCAGAACAAACAGGTCGAATGAATCGAGGGATAGATTATCGAAGCGATTTCTATTCCCTGGGAGTTACCTGCTATGAATTGCTGACCGGAAAACTACCGTTTCAATCGTCAGATGTGATGGAGTTGGTACATTGTCATCTCGCCAAACAGCCCCCACCAATTCACGAAATTAACCCGAATATTCCTATAGTGATATCAGAAATTGTTAGTAAACTGATGGCGAAAAATGCCGAAGATCGCTATCAGAGTGCCTTGGGAATTAAATATGATTTAGAGGAATGTTTACATCAATTACAAGAAACCGGTAATATTGATAGCTTTGCGATCGCACAACAAGACATAAGCGATCGCTTTATTATTCCCGAAAAACTCTATGGTCGAGAAGCAGAAGTCCAGCAACTCTTAGCCGCCTTTGATAGAGTTAATATAAATCAAGAAACGGAAATGATGCTAGTGGCAGGTTTTTCAGGAATTGGTAAAACTGCAGTTATCAACGAAGTTCATAAACCCATAGTCCGACAAAGAGGCTATTTTATTAAAGGTAAATATGACCAATTTAATTGTCATGTACCTTTGGCTGCCTTTGTGCAAGCATTCCGGGATTTAATGAGTCAAATTTTATCAGAATCTGATGCTAAAATCCACACATGGTGCGAGACGTTTAGGAGTCAAATAAGGCTGCAATGCCTGAAATAACCTCCTAGTGGGACTTTCACCCCTTGGTGAAATATAAGGGACTCGTACCCTGACCATCCCATAACTGTTTATATGTCCCAACGTTTGGTATAGAAATATACAAAACAAGGCAGGGAACTCAAGGTCAAAACGCCCAACTGGAAATATTAATGATTCCTTAACAATTGCGTTGAGAGTAACGGCGATAGCCACCCCCAGTTTTGGGAATCATAACCCCAGGATTGAAGCGGGGAACGGAAGGCGTGAAGTAGAACCTACTACCAAATGCGACCACTGCCAACCATCCATGATTAGGGAAACCGAATGTCCGGCTTGAACCATCGTAATGATTTAGCAGCGAAACAGGTTGATACGCTGCGTTCAAAAGAGCAAGGGGAAAAGTAGGGTAATCATGACATCACCTACACAGACTTTTAAAAGTACCCCGGTGGAGAGGACAAATCTAAAGATGGAATGCCCGTATAAACGGAACGTTTAAACCCCTTTTAGGCTCTCAAGTGGCAGGATGTACCTGCGGAGTAGTGAAAGTGTAAGCGTATACCTTTAAGGGGAAAGGATGTGACTGAAAGCCAATGCCTAACTGTAATGGTTAGGATATGCCCACTAGTCACGGTGTGGATATAGAGACTGCGACAATTAGGAGTGTTTACGACGAAAGCGAGTTTAAACACTACGATGTTGTATTTAGCTCCAAAAGTTGAAATCACAAAAGCAGGGAGTCGTTACCCTGTTCCCGATGTCAAAAGGGGTATCCACATCAGGAGCCGTGTGATGTGAAAGTATCAAGCACGGTTTTGAATTGGAGTTGGGGAAGGCGACTTCCCTTTCGACCATAACGAAAACCCACATTTTGGAAGCGGTGGGAGAAAATGGTCAAGTTTTGATTGATGTTATCCCTGAGTTAGAACATATCATTGGTCCGCAACCACCAGCCCTAGAATTATCAGGTAATGCTGCTCAAAATCGCTTTAATCTACTGTTTGAAAAATTCCTGCAAGTTTTCACGAACAAAGAACATCCCCTGGTCATATTTTTAGATGATTGGCAATGGTCAGATTCAGCATCATTAAATTTACTGAAACTATTGATGCAAGATACCAAAGGATATTTATTAATCTTAGGAGCCTATCGAGATCATGAAGTTTCACCAGTACATCCGTTTATTTTAACAGTTAATGAGATGCTCAAAGCCGGAGCCACAATTAATACAATTACCTTATCACCTCTGCCAGAATTAGATATAAATCAATTAGTGGCAGACACCCTGAATTGTCAATTATCTATGGCTAAATCCTTGGCTAAGTTAGTTTACCAAAAAACCCATGGTAATCCTTTTTTTGCCACCCAGTTACTCAAGGCTTTCCATAATGAAAAATTAATTGTATTTGAGCAACAAAAATCCTCATTGAAACCGGGAGTCAGTCAAGGGGGATGGCAATGTGATATGGCGAAAGTGCAAGCCTTAACCCTTAGTGATGATGTGGTAGAGTTCATGGCATTACAATTGCAGAAATTGCCTAAAGATACTCAAGATATTTTAAAGTTGGCTGCTTGTATTGGGTCGGATTTTGATTTAAATACTTTAGCAATTGTGAGTCAGAAGCCAACAAATGTAACGGCTGTAGCTTTATGGAAAGCATTACAAGAAGGCTTAATTATTCCGACTACTAAAATTTATAAATTTTTCACTCAATCCGAAAATCAAGAACTGTTTAATAGTGCAGCAAATCCCACTTATAGATTTTTGCACGATCGCATTCAACAAGCCAGTTATTCTTTAATTCCTGACCACCAAAAACAAGCCACTCATCTGCAAATTGGACAATTGCTACAGCACAACTTATCACCGACCGAAGCAGAAGAAAAATTGTTTGATATTGTGGGTCATTTGAATTTAGGTCATGGTTTAATAACTGATACCAAAGAACGGGAAACTTTAGCCAAACTCAACTTATCAGCAGCACAAAAAGCCAGAAATTCTACAGCTTATGTGGCGGCGAGAAATTTGGTGGAAACTGGACTAGAGTTGCTGGCGGATGACTGCTGGGAAAGTCAGTACCAACTGGCTTTAAATCTTTATGTTGCTGCTACGGAAGCTGCGTACTTAAATGCTGATTTTGAGAGGATGGAAACCCTATCAAATCTAGTCATAAAATCAGCCAAAGGTATCCTTGACAAAGTTAAAATTTACGAGATTAAAATCAATGCTCTAACGGCTCAAAGTCGGATGTTAGAAGCGATCGCTGTAGCCGAAAATGCACTTAAAGAACTAGGAGTTGAGTTTTCATCCCAACCTGATGAAACATTGACCGCGAAAACATTAGAAACTATTTCTCAGCAACTAGAAGGCAAAAAAATTGACGATTTAGTGAACTTTCCAGTTATGGAAGATCCGGAAACCTTGGCGGCTATGGAACTCTTAGGGATTTTGTTTGCTCCTATTTTTATAGGAAATCCTAGTATACTACCTCTGCTGGGGTTCACTATGGTTGGTCTATCTCTGAGGTTTGGTAATGCACCTATATCAACCATTGGTTATGCAATTTATGGTATGGTACTTTCTGCCTTTTTAGGAGAGGTTAAAAAAGGTTATCAATTTGGGCGAGTCGCCTTGATTTTACTGGATAAGTTTAATGTCCGAAAACTAAAATCTCTGACATTACTGCTATTTGGTACTTTTCTTCAGCATCGTCAAGAACCATTAAGATCCGCCATTCCCACCCTCAAAAATGGTTATATGGCAGCCATAGAAACTGGTCAAATTCTCTATGCTGGTTATAACATTTTTAACTACTTTTATGATAATTTCTTCGCGGGAGTGCGGCTAGATGATTGGGAAGCAGAAATTGACAATTACTGTGTAGTTTTAGAGAAAGCCAAACAAGATTCTCCCCTAACCTACCTGAAGATTAAAAAGCAGATGGTGTATAATTTTCGGGAAATTGTCGATTCACCATATTTATTGAAGGGGAACGACTACAATGAAATAGTGATGATTCCTAAGCATCATCATGATAATGAATTAACTGCTCTGGCTGTGGTCTATATCTATAAATTGATTCTTGCTTATCTATTTGGTGAATATCATCATGCTGGGGAATATATTGCCAAAGCTGATCAATATTTGATGGCAGTGGGAGGAACAATTTATATTCCGGTTTTCCATTTCTATGCTGGTTTAACCTATTTAGCTTTATGCTCCACGTCAAAAATTGACCAAGATTATAGTCTGGATATGGTTAAAAGTCATCAGAAAAAATTAGCGGAATGGGCAGAGTCTTCCCCCAATAATCATCAGCATAAAGTTGATTTGTTAGCGGCTGAAAAATGTCGATTCTTTGGAGAAAAAGCAGAGGCTATTGATTTATACGATCGCGCTATTACCGGAGCCAAAGACAACAAATATATCCAAGAAGAAGCCTTAGCTAATGAACTAGCGGCTAAATTTTACCTAAATTGGGGTAAAGCTAAAGTTGCCGCTGGGTATATGCAAGATGCCTATTATGGTTATGCTAAATGGGGTGCAAAAGCTAAGGTGGCAGATTTAGAAAAACGCTATCCTAAACTGCTGAACCCGATTTTACAACGACCTCGTGCTACTAATTTATTCAAGGAAACTATTGCCAGGGGTATGATGACTTCTACTCATACTTCTAGTAGCATTTCCGAAATCCTGGATTTAACAACTTTGCTGCAAGCATCTCAAGCTATTTCTAGTGAAATTGAATTAGACAAGCTGATTAGTAACTTGTTAAAAATAGTGATTAATAATGCGGGAGCTAATAAGTGTATATTGGTGCTAAAACAAGATGATAAATTTAATGTGGTTGCCATATTAGAACAAGGAAAATCACCGGAGATATTACCATCAATTCCCCTAGAAGCCAGTCAAGATTTGCCGATTAGTGTAGTTAATCATGTGAAACGGACTGGCCAGCCTTTAGTCCTGGTAGATGCCAGAATCAATCCCAGGTTTTATGCTGATACTTATATCCAAAATAACCATCCTAAAAGTGTTATCTGTATCCCGATTATCAACCAAGGTCAGTTGATGGGTATTTTATATTTGGAAAATAATTTAACTGTAGGAGCCTTTACGAGCGATCGCGTTGAGTTGCTCAAATTTCTCTGTTCTCAAGCGGCTATTTCTCTGGAAAACGGGCGACTTTATGAGGAATCACAGACTTATAATCACAAACTAAAACAATATGTAGAAAAACTAGAATTAAGTGAAGCGCGTTATCGTTATTTAGCCACTGCTACATCTCAAATTATTTGGCTGGCTAGTCCTGAAGGAGAAAACCTAGATACAGTTCATTGGATTGCATATACTGGACAAACCCTAGAAGAAGTCAAGGGAAGGGGATGGCTAAATGCCTTGCATCCTGATGATCTCCCTCACACTACTAAAGTTTGGCAAAAAGCAGTGGAAACTAAGAGTTTATATAAGACCGAATACCGCATTCGTGGCGCTGATGGTATTTACCGTTATTTTGCTGTTCAAGGAGTCCCTATTTTGGCAGAAGATGGCAGTGTTAAAGAATGGATTGGTACTTGCACTGATATTGATGCGCGCAGACGTGCTGAAAATAAACTGCGTGAAAAATCTCAACAGTTAGAGCACACTTTACAAGAACTGCAAAATATGCAACTGCAACTGGTGCAGAATGAAAAAATGTCAGCTTTAGGAAATTTGGTGGCAGGTGTTGCCCATGAAATTAACAATCCGGTTGGCTTTATTAAGTGCAATATTCCCCCAGTTATTAATTATATCCAAGACTTGTTAGGTTTGATTAATTTATACGAACAAAAATATCCCGATCCTGATGATGATATTCAACAGGAAATAGAAGCCATAGAACTGGATTATATCCGAGAAGATTTGCCAAAATTAATCAGTTCAATGCGAGAGGCAGTGCGACGGATTCAAGACCTCAGTGTGAGTTTAAGAACTTTCTCCCGTGCGGATACCGATCGCCCGGTTGCTTGCAATATTCACGATGGCATTGATAGTACATTGATGATTCTGAAGCATCGCCTAAAAGCTAACCAGATGCGCCCAGAAATTCAAGTAATTAAGGAATACGGTAATCTGCCCAATATTAAGTGTTATGCTGGACAGTTAAATCAGGTATTTATGAATATTTTAAGTAATGCTATTGATGCTTTAGATGAATCAAATAAAGGGCGAGATTATGGGGAAATTAATAATCAGATTTTGGTGAAAACTGAGTTATCTGGTGACGGCAACTATGCCAGGATTCGGATTAAAGATAATGGCGTGGGTATCAGTGATGATGTGAAATTGAAAATATTTGAGCATTTATTTACTACAAAAAATGTGGGTAAAGGTACCGGTTTAGGATTGGCGATCGCTAGACAAATTGTGGTTGATAAACACTCAGGTATGCTAGAAGTAAATTCAACTTTAGGTGAGGGTACAGAATTTGTGATTTCTATTCCTTGTTAATCGTGTCAGATGGTTAATGATTGCCAATATTAGGTTCCTATATCAGACATATTTTCCCATGAAATTAAAGCAAAAAATCGCGGCTACCTATATCGCCACCCTAGGAATTGCTATCACCGGAACTGCTATCGGTTTACTGGTAGGTCATTACTCTCAAAAAAAGGCTATAATCAACCGGGATACTGTAGTTCAACAATACGCACTGCTCAACCATTTACAAGTTAAGATACTATACAGCCGACCTGGTAAACAACTGTCTCCCTATCTATCAGAACCAGAGGATTTTCGGGAGTCTGTTAATACCTTTATGCAAAGGTTAGATGAAATTGATGTTCTGCTAACAGAATATCAACAACTTGATGAAGATAACAAAACGCCTGAACTGCAATTACTATTTTCTGAATATCAGGAAACTGTGGCGATTTTTGCCGAAAGATTAAACAGATTTGCTACAGCAGTAGAAGGATTAAATTTTGCCGATGACCAAATACAAGCCGCACAGCAAGAGTTAATTGCACTTATCCAAAGTCCAGAATTTGCTAATTTTATCGAATTCCCCGACCAGCTAACTGATGTAACCAATCGTACTATAGAAAAGGTAAAACTGGCAGAATTAGAGTTAGCACAATCCCAAAAATTTAGGAATCATATTGCTACAAATAGCCTGCTATTATCAGTGGCGATCGCATCCCTAGCCGGAATGCTTCTCAGTCGAGCGATCGCCCGTCAGGAAATAGCTAACCAAGCTGAACGCGAACGACTACAATTAGCTTTAGAATCTGCAAATATTGCCACTTGGGAATGGAACCCACAAACCCAACAAGTATATTTTGATAGTCGTTGGAAAACCATATTAGGCTACCAAAGTGATGAAATTAAGGATTCCCTAGAATCATGGGAAAGTCGTGTACATCCAGAGGATATAGAGTTAGTTCATGAACAAATCCAAAAACACATCCGAGGTGAAATACCAATTTATGAAAATGAACATCGCCTGCGCTGCAAAGATGGTTCCTATAGATGGAATTTTGCCAGGGGTAAAGTGGTAGAGTGGAATCAGGAAGGAAAACCCATCAGGTTTATTGGCATTAATTATGATATTTCCGATCGCAAAGAAGCTGAAAATAAATTGCGTGAGAGTGAAGGAATTTGGCGAACTCTATGTGATGTAACTCCTGCGGCGATCGCCATGTTTGATACCCATATGCGATACCTAGTCGCTAACCGGGCTTGGTATCAACAATATGGCTTAGAAAATCAAGAAATTATCGGGCGATCGCACTATGAAATTTTCCCCGATATTCCCCAACATTGGAAAGATATTCATAGCCGTTGTTTAACAGGAGTAACCGAGAAATCCGCCGCCGATTTATGGATGCGTGATGATGGAGTTTCAGACTGGGTATGTTGGGAAATTCGTCCTTGGATTGATGGGAATGGGAGCATTGGTGGCTTACTGATGTATACAGAAGTAATTACCGAACGCAAAGCCAATGAAATCACCCTTTCCGAACTTAGTAAACAATTAAAAAAAGCCCAAGAAGTTGCCCATTTAGGTTACTGGTCTTTTGATATGACCACCCAAAAAATTAGTTGGTCGGAAGAAGTTTTTCACATTTTTGGCTTAGACCCCGACCAAGGAGAGCCAAATTTTGAGCAAAATCTCCAACTTTATCACCCCAAAGATCGTGACTTCTTTTTAGAGAGAGTTGGCGAAGCTAACCAAGGTATTCCTCAAAACTTTGATGCGCGTATTATCCGTCCTAATGGAGAAATTCGCTATATTAATAGTCGCATTGAATTAGAGTTTAGAGATGGTCAACTGGTGCGGATGTTTGGTATTGTCATAGATATAACCGATCGCCAAACAGAAGAAGCCTTACGTTCTTTGCTCACCCGCACTGAACTGTTAAGTCATATTAGCACAGAAATTCGCAATTCCCTCAACTTAGACACAATTTTACAAAATGCAGTTAATGCAATTTTTGCGGAATTGAAAGTAGATATCTGTAGCTTTGGTTGGTATAACCACCATGATGATTCCGGTATATGGGACGTAGTGACAGAGCAGAAAAAGCCAGGATTTCCCAGTTGGCTTGGTCATTATCAATTGAATGATTTTCCCCGGTTATTTGAAAAAATAATTAGGGAAGAATTTTATAGTTTGGATATTAGGAAATCAGAAGACCAAGAAGAAGTAGATTTTTGTCAGGGAATGGGGATTACACTTTATTTAGCCTTACCCATTCATACAGAAAGCAAAATTGGGGCTTTTGAATTAGGTCGTAGCCAGGGAGATGCACCTTGGCAAGATGATGAAATTGACCTCTTAAAAAACATTGCTAATCAAGTGGCGATCGCTATTCAACAAGCCCAACTTTATCAAGAATCCCAAGCCAAAAGCCAAGAAATTGAACGTGCTTACCGAGAACTCCAAGACACCCAAATGCAGTTAATTCAATCAGAAAAAATGTCAAGCTTGGGTCAATTAGTTGCCGGGGTTGCCCATGAAATCAACAACCCAGTTAGTTTTATTTATGGCAACTTAACCCACACATCCCAATATACGGAAGATTTATTATACCTACTCCAATTATATCAAAAATCCTATCCAGAAACTCCCGCCAATATTGCCGAGTTTATCCAAGAAATTGATTTAGATTTTCTGAAAGAAGATTTACCCAAAATCATCAATTCTATGAAAACCGGAGCCGAGCGCATTCGTGATATTGTCAAATCCCTGCGAACCTTCTCACGCTTAGACGAAGCAGAATTAAAAGCAGTAGACCTCCATGACAATTTAGAAAGCACCCTAGTCATTTTACAAAATCGGTTAAATGGTAGAGCCGGAAATCCCCCCATAGAAGTGATTAAAGATTATGGTTATTTACCATATTATGAATGTTATATCGGCTTATTAAATCAGGTATTTATGAATTTATTAGCCAATGCTATACAGGCTATTGAGGAGCGACAAAATTATCAAAAAGACCCCGATTATAGTGGCAAAATCACCATTACTACATCTTTAGATTTAATGTCTATATTCATTGCCATTAAAGATAATGGCATCGGTATGAGTCCAGAAGTTCAAGGCAAAATTTTTAACCCATTTTTCACCACTAAACCCATTGGTCAAGGCACAGGTATGGGATTACCCACCAGCTATCAAATTATCACCCAAAATCACCGAGGCGAGTTAAATTTTACCTCAGTGTTGGGGGAAGGAAGCGAATTTATGATTAAGCTACCCCTGAGTTGAGATAGCCTCTATCAAAAATCTGATATCCCCTTAATCCCCCTCAATCCCCCAGTGAAGACTCTATACTAATCACCATTGCTTATGGAGTTTTCCCTTGAATATCCTATTTATAATTAAAACCCGACAGCGACGCAGCCTGCTGATGCTGTTTATAGCGGGTCTATGTTTCTGGTCTGCCATTACTACATTGCTACCGACCCTCCCCCTGTATATTGCCTATCTGGGGGGGACTAAGCAACAAATAGGCTTAGTTATGGGGGCTTTTGCCCTAGGACTGCTACCCTCCCGCGTCTTCCTGGGTCCCCTAGCAGATAAACGAGGCAGAAAGCTAGTATTGCTGATCGGGACAATAGTCGCGACGGTAGCACCCCTTGGCTATTTATTCGCTGATTCGATGCCGTTAATGGCTTTATTAAGGGCTTTTCATGGCATCAGCATAGCAGCCTTTACCATTGGCTACACAGCCCTAGTCACAGATTTAGCCCCGGAAAACCGTCGCGGGGAAATAGTCGGTTATATGAGTCTGGTAGCCCCCATTGGTATGGCTATTGGTCCAGCTTTAGGCGGTTTTATCCAGGCGGGAATGGGTTATGGTCCTCTGTTTATCAGTGGTACTGTTTTTGGGCTATTATCACTTTTGGCAATTTCTCAGGTATTAGAAGCCTCAAGAAACCCAGAAACCAGCGACCAGTCACAAACAAAGGGATCACCCATAGCTAATTATCTCCAGCGTCTGGGAAGTCCAGCATTGAAAATCCCAGCCTTAGTTCTGTTGATGGTGGGGCTAATTTTCGGCACTTTAGTAACTTTTATCCCGCTATATATCCAAGATTCTGGGCTAAATCTCAATCCGGGGCTATTTTATAGCATGAAAGCGATCGCCAGTTTTGCCGTCCGTCTACCCATGGGTCGCGCCTCTGACCGCTATGGTCGGGGTATTTTTATCACCACAGGTCTGATATGTTATCTAGTTTCGATGTTCATCCTAGCGATCGCCAATAACAATTTTGATGTCTTGCTGGCTGGTTTATTTGAAGGTACAGCCGCAGGAATTACGATTCCGATGATGTTAACCCTAATCGCCGATCGCTGTTTACCCCAGGAAAGAGGCCAATTTTTCTCAATTTGTTTAGGGGGATTTGATTTAGGATTAGCCCTCGCCGGACCGATTTTCGGTTCCATCGCCGATGTGGTAGGATATCGTAACCTATTCACCATCAACACAGGTTTAGCCGCCGTCGCCCTACTATTATTTATCACCCAGTCTAGTCGCAACCTGCGCGAATCTTTCCGATTTGCTGTTGGTCGTGGTAAAGATAGTTATGCCATTAACTGATACTTCCTCAATAGCGAACCCCTGATATAATTATTAGGATCAAGGATGAAAACATTGGCAATTTGAGTCACCGTGGAAGACAAACCTCCCATCACCACAGAACCACTACTACCAAAACAGCGCTGGTATATTTTCCCAGAACGCCCCGAAATTGCCCAGAGTCTATCTGAAACCACCGGGGTTCACCCTATTATTGCCCAAATCCTGATCAACCGGGGAATCGAAACCAAAGAACAAGCCGAAGCCTTCCTTAACCCCCAATCCCAAACTCTCCCGGAACCTATGGAGGAGTTCCCCGACTTACCCAAAACTGTCCAATTGCTGCAAAATGCCATTGATAATCAACAAAAAATTGCCATCTGTGGGGACTATGATGCTGATGGGATGACGAGTACAGCCTTATTAATTAGAGCCCTTTCTCAATTAGGCGCAGATATTACATCAGCAATTCCTAGTCGGATGCAAGAAGGCTATGGTATCAATAATCGCATTGTCGAGGAATTTCACGATCAGGGTATCTCGATAATTATCACTGTGGATAATGGTATTTCGGCGATCGCTCCGGTGGCTAGGGCGAAAGAATTGGGGCTAACTGTGATTATCACCGACCACCATGATCTGCCTCCCCAACTCCCTAACGCTGATGCTATTCTCAATCCCAAATTACTGCCCAAAACTTCCCCCTATTATGGCTTGGCTGGAGTTGGTGTCGCTTATATATTAGCCCTATCCTTAGCGAAACTTAGAGGAGAATGGGAGAGTTTGCGCTGGCAGTTATTGGAACTATTTACCCTAGGGACTATAGCTGATATGGCTCCCTTAAATGGAGTGAATCGCCGTTGGGTTAAACGGGGGTTAAAAATTCTGCCGGAGTCTAAAATTGCGGGAGTGCAAGCATTAATTCAAATAGCAGGATTGGCTAACCAACAGCCGAATTTAAACAATTCTACTACTTCGATGAAACCAGAAGATATCGGCTTTCGCCTCGGACCTCGGATTAATGCGATCGGACGCATTGGACATCCCCAGGTGGTGATTGAACTGTTAACTACTGACCACATGGGAACGGCGTTAGAACAGGCGAAAGAGTGCGAAGAAACTAACCTACTACGGAAACAGCTTTGTGCGGATATTGAACAGGAAGCTATTGATTGGTATGAAAATAGTAATATTAACCTTGAACAAGAACGGGTTTTAGTTCCCTGTCACCCAAAATGGCATCATGGAGTTATTGGAATTGTGGCTTCCCGACTGGTGGAACGCTACGGAGTTCCGGTGTTTATTTGTACTTATGAAGATGAGGAAAATCTGCGGGGGTCGGCGCGGGGCATTCCGGAATTTCATGTGTTTGAAGCACTGCAATTTTGTCAAGATCTCCTCGGTAAATTTGGCGGACATAAAGCGGCTGGTGGCTTTTCTTTACCGGCGGCTAATTTGCCTAAGTTTAAACAGCGCTTGAGTGAATTTGCTCATCAATGTCTGCAAGTTGAACATCTCCGACCTTTAATTAATGTTGATGTGAGCATAAATTTGAGAGATATTAACTATAAATTATATGACCAAATTGATAAAATACAACCCTGTGGGATTGCCAATAGTGAGCCAGTTTTTTGGACTCCTAAGCTGCGAATTGTCCATCAAAAAATAGTCGGCAAAAGTCATATTAAACTAACTTTATCTCAAGATTTACCACCGGAAATCACCATGGCTGTTTTACCTACTATATCTGCGATCGCCTGGCGGTGGGCTGATTATTTTCCCCTCCCTTCCCCCCTGGATTTTGCTTATAAATTACGGAAAAATACCTGGAATAATCAAACGGCGATCGAGTTGGAAATTGTGGGTGTGCGACTTCCGGAAACCTGTGTTCCTCTAAATCGCCGCCTGGCTGAATTTAATTATTGCGATCGGACTTACAAGTGTAATATTACTCCTATTGGAGACAACTGGGAATTAAGAATTCGTAACCAAAAGGGAGAGGTTCTAGCTATTCAACCTGGACAAAAAACCGGGTTATTAGGAATTAGTCGATCCGCAGCCAAAACTGTTGATATTTCTCACCCCTTTTTTATGAAATTAATCGAAGCCGCCCAAGCCGCCCTGGGTGTTAAATTACCCTTTTTAAATAATTAACTACCTGAAATCAAGGAATCCTGTAGGGTCGGGTTCCAGTGTCACAAATTACCACCACCAACATTACTCAACTCGCCCCACCCAACCAGATAGTTAATTATCAGTTGATAACTATTCAAGCAGAGATTATATTATTATGCTATACCAAAAGTAGCGATAGCATTGATGTCAATTGATGAATCATAACACTATGACCCAGAATCCACTTTTAATCGGAAAAGGACTTCCCCCCTTTGCAGATATTACTACAGATAATGTAGTCCCAGGAATCACCCAACTTTTAGAGGAACTAGAAACCACCCTTAGTAAATTAGAAGAAAACGCCGAACCCACCTGGTCAGGATTAGTTGAACCTCTCCAGGAACTCCAAGAACGTCTGGTTTGGAGTTGGGGTATAATTAATCATCTGATGGGTGTTAAAAATAGCCCAGAACTGCGAGAAGCCCATCAAACAGTACAGCCCCAAGTGGTTCAATTTATCAACCGTCTGAACCAAAGCCAACCCCTATACAAGGCATTTAAAGCGTTAGCAGAATCACCCGATTGGGAATCCCTAGAACCTGCTCAAAAACGGATTGTAGAAGCCACCATTAGAGATGCGGAATTATCTGGGGTAGGATTAACCGGAGAAATATGCGATCGCTTTAACGCTATTCAACTAGAATTAGCCGAACTAGCTACCCAATTTTCTAACCAAGTTATTGACGCAACCAAAGCCTTTAGCCTCACCCTAACCACCCCAGAAGAAATAGACGGCTTACCCCCCAGCTTACTCAGTCTAGCAGCCCAAGCAGCCAGAGAAGCCGGAGAAGAAAACGCCACCCCAGAAAACGGACCCTGGCGAATTACCCTAGACTTTCCCAGTTTTGGACCGTTTCTTAAATATAGCACCCGCCGAGATTTACGCGAAACCGTATATCGCGCTTATATCAGTCGCGCCTCCGAGGGAGAACTCAACAATTTTCCCTTAATTGAACGCATTTTAAAACTGCGTAAAGAGAAAGCAGAAATTCTCGGTTTTTCCAGTTACGCAGAACTGAGTTTAGCCAGTAAAATGGCTCCCGATGTCGCCGCCGTTGAACAACTCCTAGAAGAACTGCGAACAGTTAGCTATGACGCAGGAGTTCAGGAATTTGAAGAACTCAAAGTCTATGCTAAATCCCAAGGGGAAACAGGCGACCTGAAACATTGGGATATTAGCTTTTGGTCGGAACGCCAAAGGTCAGACAAATTTTCCTATACAGATGAAGAACTGCGCCCCTATTTTCCCCTAAATCAAGTTCTGGATGGCTTGTTTGGACTGGTGCAGCGTATCTTTAATATTACCATTACGCCCGCTGATGGTTTAGCCCCAATTTGGCATCCTGATGTCCGCTATTTTCAAGTAGCTGATGAACAGGAAAATGCGATCGCCTATTTTTACCTAGACCCCTACAGTCGTCCCGCCGAAAAACGAGGCGGCGCTTGGATGGCTGACTGCATTAACCGCGCCAAAATCATCGAAGATGGTATCACTAAAATTCGCCTTCCCGTCGCCTATTTACAATGCAATCAGACCCCACCTGTAGACGGAAAACCCAGTTTAATGACCTTCTCCGAGGTAGAAACCCTATTCCACGAATTTGGTCATGGTTTACAGCATATGCTGACCACCGTGGATTATCCTGGCGCATCTGGTATTAATAATGTAGAGTGGGATGCTGTGGAATTACCCAGCCAATTTATGGAAAACTGGTGTTATGATCGCTCTACATTATTTGGGATGGCTAAACATTACGAAACCGGGGAAACTCTCCCAGAACACTATTACCAAAAAATACTTGCCTCCCGCAATTATATGAGTGGTACAGCCATGTTACGACAAATTCATTTTTCCTTGGTCGATTTGGAATTACACCACCGTTACCAACCCGGAGGTAAAGAAACTGTCAATGATGTGCGTCAACGTCTTGCTGCTGAAACCACCGTTTTACCACCTCTTTCAGAAGACGCATTTTTATGTAGTTTCGGTCATATTTTTGCCGGAGGATATGCCGCCGGATATTACAGCTACAAATGGGCGGAAGTTCTCAGCGCCGACGCTTTTGCCGCCTTTGAGGAAGCTGGATTAGATAATGATTCCGCCGTGGTTTCTATTGGGGAAAAATTCCGCCATACCGTATTAGCCCTAGGCGGAAGTTTGCACCCTATGGAGGTGTTTAAATCTTTCCGAGGACGAGAACCTAGTACCAAACCATTACTGATTCATTCGGGGTTAGTTACCGCTAGTTAAAATCAGCTTATTCTATGGGAAAATTGGTGCGTCAGATACCTATGACGCACCCCCCCTACAACTGGAAACCCAGAATATCTATAGGGCTGTATTTTCATCGGGAATGGAACCATCTGGCATAATTGTACCCTCTAAAATAACACCCCGTAAATTAGCATTAACTAAATTAGCTCCTTCTAAGTTAGCATGACTGAGATTAGTAGATTTTTGAAATTCTCGGAAATAAAAACTATGCAGGTCAGCTTCCCTCAAATTACTATCAGCTAAGTTAGCATATTCTAAGTTAGCACTTTGTAAACTAGACTGCCGTAAATCAGCACCAATTAGGTTAGCCCCCCAGAGTATGGCTTCGATTAAATTAGCACTTTTTAGATAAGCGCCCTGTAAATTAGCTAAGGTTAAATTAGCTTTTAATAGTTCCGAATCATTGAGATTAGCACTCATCAAATTAGCATGATTTAGGTCAGCTTCAAAAAGTTTGGCTCCCTGTAAATTAGCCCCCTGTAATTGGGCTCCACCTAGTCGCGCTCTCTGTAATATAGCATTTTGTAAATTGGCTCCTTGTAAATTGGCCCTAGTTAGGTTAGCACCAGTCAGATCCAGTTCTTGGAGATCAGCCCCCTGTAGATCACACACTTTCCACAAAAATGAGACACAGACATTCTGTTTAAGTAAGCGATCGCGATCAGATAAATTGGCAGCATTAACCGAGGTCATCAATCCCCAGGTCAGTGCAATACAGAGTACAATTGATATTGCCAATTTGAGCAGTTTCATTATCCTTAAATTAAATAGCTCATCACATTCTATGATAACCTTTATGTGTATAACATAACCGGAAGTGCGATCGCCATAATTATCATAATTATTAATAAACTCAGAGGGGTTATGATTAAGGAAAGCTAAATTTCAGGTGTCTATACTAATGTCAAACCAAACATCCCCTAGTTGCAACTCTTCAAACTCCTTTGAATCCGAGGTTTCCCCATGGTTAACCCCCCTCACTTACTGGCTGATGGGTCGAATTTTCATGCCTCTATATTTTCAACAAATTGAAGTAGAGGGTCAAGAGTATATTCCACGGGAAGGACCGGTAATTTTAGCCCCCACCCACCGTTCGCGATGGGACCCCCTTATCTTAGGCTACGTTGCTGGAAGGTCAGTTACGGGGAGAGATTTGCGATACATGGTTTTATCGGAACAAACCCAAGGACTCCAGGGGTGGTTTGTCAAAAAGTTGGGAGGATTTCCCGTTAATCGCGAAAATCCAGGAACCGCCAGCATTAGATATAGTGTCGAACTTCTCCAAAATCAGGAAATGTTGGTACTGTTTCCAGAGGGACATATTTTTCAAGATAATCAAATTCACCCGATTAAATCAGGTGTAGCCAGAATTGCACTACAAGCGATCGCCAATCAACCCGATTTCAAGTTACCAATTATTCCCATCGCCATTTGTTATGATCGACAACCTCCCATTTCTAAAGGAGCGCGGGTTAAGGTAAACATTGGCGCTCCCATTCCGGTTTACACAGAAGATGGTGAGTCCAAAAAAACAGCCACCAAAAGGATTACAGCTAATTTAGAACAGGCTTTAAAAATACTCTTTTCTGACTCCTTACAGACTCCCCACAACCGCCCGTAGATTGGGGTATAATACTAATATGTTTGACAATGTTTGCAAGTTCCTGGCTGAGACGTTTCCGGCGGATTTAGCCCAGTGGTTATTGGGAGAACCCATTCCCCTGACTGAACTCAGCCCGTCGGAACTTTCCCTAGAGCCAATTCGGGCTGATAGTCTCATCTTGCTGAAATCAGAGGGAGTCATCCTGCATCTGGAATTTCAGACCCAACCGGACCCAACTATTCCGTTTAGGATGTTAGATTATTGGGTGCGGGTCTATCGTCGGTTCCCAGAATGCTCCATGCAGCAAGTGGTGATTTATTTAAGGGAAAGTTCCTCGGATTTAGTCTACCAAACCCAGCTAGAAATAGCTCAAACTCGCCATCAATTTCAGGTAATTAGACTCTGGGAAGAATCCGTAGATACGTTTATAAATGTGCCAGGATTATTACCTTTTGCGGTACTAGCTAAAACGGGCGATCGCCAAAAGTTATTAGAGCAGGTAGCGGCTAAAATTGATGCGATCGCTGACCGGAGAACCCAAAATAACGTGGCAGCATCCACAGCGATTCTGGCGGGTTTGGTCTTAGACAAAGTGTTGATTAAACGATTGTTGAGGCAAGAAATTATGCAAGAATCAGTAATTTATCAAGACATTTGGGAAGAAGCCCTTGAAAAAGGATTACAACAGGGGGTAACTGAAGGTGAAAAGACCTTAATTTTCCGGCTGCTCAATAGGAGATTAGGCAGTTTACCAGAAACGGTCATCGGTCAAATCAATCAGTTACCATTACCCGCATTAGAGGAGTTAGGAGAAGCATTACTAGACTTTTCGGAGATAGATGATTTGTTGGGATGGCTAGAAAGCCATCAGCCCGAATAAATATCAACCGGAATTTCCGCCTTGGGGTAATTTACTAATTACCCCAACATTATCAGGATTACAGCTAATTTAGAACAGGCTTTAAAAATACTCTTTTCTGACTCCTTACAGACTCCCCACAACCGCCCGTAGATTGGGGTATAATACTAATATGTTTGACAATGTTTGCAAGTTCCTGGCTGAGACGTTTCCGGCGGATTTAGCCCAGTGGTTATTGGGAGAACCCATTCCCCTGACTGAACTCAGCCCGTCGGAACTTTCCCTAGAGCCAATTCGGGCTGATAGTCTCATCTTGCTGAAATCAGAGGGAGTCATCCTGCATCTGGAATTTCAGACCCAACCGGACCCAACTATTCCGTTTAGGATGTTAGATTATTGGGTGCGGGTCTATCGTCGGTTCCCAGAATGCTCCATGCAGCAAGTGGTTATTTATTTAAGGGAAAGTTCCTCGGATTTAGTCTACCAAACCCAGCTAGAAATAGCTCAAACTCGCCATCAATTTCAGGTAATTAGACTCTGGGAAGAATCCGTAGATACGTTTATAAATGTGCCGGGATTATTACCTTTTGCGGTACTAGCTAAAACGGGCGATCGCCAAAAGTTATTAGAGCAGGTAGCGGCTAAAATTGATGCGATCGCTGACCGGAGAACCCAAAATAACGTGGCAGCATCCACAGCAATTCTGGCGGGTTTGGTCTTAGAAAAAGTGTTGATTAAACGATTATTGAGGCAAGAAATTATGCAAGAATCAGTAATTTATCAAGACATTTGGGAAGAAGCCCTTGAAAAAGGATTACAACAAGGTTTAGAAGAAGGATTACAACAGGGATTACAACAGGGGGTAACTGAAGGTGAAAAGACCTTAATTTTCCGGCTGCTCAATAGGAGATTAGGCAGTTTGCCAGAAACGGTCATCGGTCAAATCAATCAGTTACCATTACCCGCATTAGAGGAGTTAGGAGAAGCATTACTAGACTTTTCGGAGATAGATGATTTGCTGGGATGGCTAGAAAGCCATCAGCCCGAATAAATATCAACCGGAATTTCCGCCTTGGGGTAATTTACTAATTACCCCAACATTATCAGGATTACAGCTAATTTAGAACAGGCTTTAAAAATACTCTTTTCTGACTCCTTACAGACTCCCCACAACCGCCCGTAGATTGGGGTATAATACTAATATGTTTGACAATGTTTGCAAGTTCCTGGCTGAGACGTTTCCGGCGGATTTAGCCCAGTGGTTATTGGGAGAACCCATTCCCCTAACTGAACTCAGCCCGTCGGAACTTTCCCTAGAGCCAATTCGGGCTGATAGTCTCATCTTGCTGAAATCAGAGGGAGTCATCCTGCATCTGGAATTTCAGACCCAACCGGACCCAACTATTCCGTTTAGGATGTTAGATTATTGGGTGCGGGTCTATCGTCGGTTCCCAGAATGCTCCATGCAGCAAGTGGTTATTTATTTAAGGGAAAGTTCCTCGGATTTAGTCTATCAAACTCAGCTAGAAATAGCTCAAACTCGCCATCAATTTCAGGTAATTAGACTCTGGGAAGAATCCGTAGATACGTTTATAAATGTGCCGGGATTATTACCTTTTGCGGTACTAGCTAAAACGGGCGATCGCCAAAAGTTATTAGAGCAGGTAGCAGCTAAAATTGATGCGATCGCTGACCGGAGAACCCAAAATAACGTGGCAGCATCCACAGCAATTCTGGCGGGTTTGGTCTTAGAAAAAGTGTTGATTAAACGATTGTTGAGGCAAGAAATTATGCAAGAATCAGTAATTTATCAAGACATTTGGGAAGAAGCCCTTGAAAAAGGATTACAACAAGGTTTAGAAGAAGGATTACAACAGGGATTACAACAGGGATTACAACAGGGATTACAACAAGGGGTAACTGAAGGTGAAAAGACCTTAATTGTCCGGCTGCTCAATAGGAGATTAGGCAGTTTGCCAGAAACGGTCATCGGTCAAATCAATCAGTTACCATTACCCGCATTAGAGGAGTTAGGAGAAGCATTACTAGACTTTTCGGAGATAGATGATTTGCGGGTATGGCTAGTCTCCAACTCGCCATCAATTTCAGATAATTAGACTCTGGGAAGAATCCGTAGATACGTTTATAAATGTGCCGGGATTATTACCTTTTGCGGTACTAGCCAAAACGGGCGATCGCCAAAAGTTATTAGAGCAGGTAGCAGCTAAAATTGATGCGATCGCTGACCGGAGAACCCAAAATAACGTGGCAGCATCCACAGCAATTCTGGCGGGTTTGGTCTTAGACAAAGTGTTGATTAAACGATTATTGAGGCAAGAAATTATGCAAGAATCAGTAATTTATCAAGACATTTGGGAAGAAGCCCTTGAAAAAGGATTACAACAAGGTTTAGAAGAAGGATTACAACAGGGATTACAACAGGGATTACAACAAGGGGTAACTGAAGGTGAAAAGACCTTAATTGTCCGGCTGCTCAATAGGAGATTAGGCAGTTTGCCAGAAACGGTCATCGGTCAAATTAATCAGTTACCATTACCCGCATTAGAGGAGTTAGGAGAAGCATTACTAGACTTTTCTGAGATAGATGATTTGCGGGTATGGCTAGTCTCCAACTCGCCATCAATTTCAGATAATTAGACTCTGGGAAGAATCCGTAGATACGTTTATAAATGTGCCGGGATTATTACCTTTTGCGGTACTAGCTCAAACGGGCGATCGCCAAAAGTTATTAGAGCAGGTAGCGGCTAAAATTGATGCGATCGCTGACCGGAGAACCCAAAATAACGTGGCAGCATCCACAGCAATTCTGGCGGGTTTGGTCTTAGAAAAAGTGTTGATTAAACGATTGTTGAGGCAAGAAATTATGCAAGAATCAGTAATTTATCAAGACATTTGGGAAGAAGCCCTTGAAAAAGGATTACAACAGGGATTACAACAGGGGGTAACTGAAGGTGAAAAGACCTTAATTTTCCGGCTGCTCAATAGGAGATTGGGCAGTTTGCCAGAAACGGTCATCGGTCAAATAAATCAGTTACCATTACCCGCATTAGAGGATTTAGGAGAAGCATTACTAGACTTTTCGGAGATAGATGATTTGTTGGGATGGCTACAAAGCCATCAGCACGAATAAATATCAACCAGAATTTCCGCCTTGGGGTAATTTACTAATTACCCCAATATGATGCGGATTACTTAGTTTTAGCCTCTAAGTTTTCTAGGCGACTTCGTAGTTCTTGATTTTCCTTTTTGATTTTGTCCAGTTCCTCCCGTAACTGCTTAATAGCTTTGTCTGAACCCAGATTTTTTTGGACTTTTTGCACAGCCTCTTCCGCCCTGCGCCTGACCCGTCCATCCATGGTCTGTTCTGCTAGGTCATTCAAAACAGCGATCGCCTTGGGAGTTTCCATTTGGCTTAAAGCCATTACCACAGATATTTGAGTTAAGAAGAAATCTTCTTTAGCTAGTTCTTGAATCCGTTGCATAATACGTTCAAGATTGATGTTATTTTGACCTGTGGAAATGCGACCTAGACTAGAAATAGCATTTAAACGCAGGGCTTGAGGAACACCATTAGCGGTATATTTCAAAATCAGATTTAAAGCCATTTCCGAAGTTTTCATTTGACTCAAACCCAAAATCGCCCCAGACCGGACTACCTCATTCCAACCAGCCCTTTCTTGTAACACCATTTCTAACAAAGCGATCGCCTCAGCTTCTGTAGGTTCATCCTCGGTATTTCCCGCTGCTATTTTGGCGATCGCCTGTATAGCACTAGCCTCCACATAATAACTCGGATCACCATTTTCCACCAGAGGTTTAATCGCCTGATAACTTGCAGCCGTGTGAATTTCTGCCAAAGCATTAACCACCGCCCGCCGCACTCGTGGATTTTCATCTTTCAAGCCAGCCACCAAGCCATCAAAAGACTGATCAAGTTTAACCTTCACCAACTGTTTCGCCACTTCAACCCGGACTCCCCAGAAAGGTTCAGAAACCATCGCCTCACCCAAGGCTTTAGCCGATGCCAAATTCCCTTTTTTAGCCAAGGCTTGGGCGGCATAAATCCGGGAAATCGGGTCTGGGTCAAACTGAAGCTGTGCTTTTAACTCAGCTACTGGATAATCTAAAGTCACAGTTTTTAGCAAATTATTACCCACATCAAAACTGATAAAGTTAGGTTTATCTTCCAAAGGAAAGTAAAAACTCTGTTCGCGATCGCTAACTTGTACAGTCACCGTTTTCAACTCCACCTCAGCGGATTTCTTTTTGGATTTACCCTTAGATTTTTTCGTGTAGCCAAAACCTATAGGTATTTTCAGATTAAACAAATTAGCCTCACTGAGTTTCTCACTATCTTTCGCCTGGGTTTGTTTAATAGTCACCTTAGCAATTTTGCTATCATTATCCCAGGAATAGGAAACCTTATATTTAGGATGTCCCCCACGATAGACATATTGATCAAACAAAAACAGCAAATTCCGTCCCGTTGCCTTTTCGATCGCCCTCAATAAATCCACCGTTTCCACAGTTTTATGGGCGTTATCCTGCACAAAAGTATGAATAGCTTTGGCAAATAACTCATCTCCCAATTCGGCGCGAATCATGTGATAAACACAAGCGCCTTTTTCATAAATATGGCGATCATAAAGTTCAATCGCTTCTCGGTAAACGTGAGTTACAATCGGACGACTATAGCGGGAAGAATCCTCCGAAAAATAGCTACGGGCTTCATTTAATCGGTAATAAGCTGCCTCATCAGCCCCATATTCATGTTCAGTCCAGAGTACCTCAGAATAAGTCGCCATTCCCTCCTTAATCCAAGCATGAGACCAATGGGCAATTACCACCAAATCACCAAACCATTGATGGGCGAGTTCATGGACTACCAGGCTTTCTGTATTGCGGTTATCTAGGGTAGCGCGTTCGTCCAACAAACAGCGATCGGTTAACAGAGTTGTCGAGGTATTTTCCATACCTCCAAAAATGAAATCATCAACACAGACTTGAGCATATTTCGGATAGGGATAATCATAGCCAAAAGTTGCCGACAAAAACTCAATCATAGCTGGAGTTTTACCCATACTGCGTAGGGCATCTTCCTGGCGATTTTTTTCCACATAATAAACCACCGGAATCTGATTATACTCCTCTTTAATTTCGGCAAATTTACCCACCGCTAAAGCTATCAAATAACTGGGGTGAACCTGCTTTTGTAACCAATGATAAATTTGCTGATCGCCCTTAGTTTTGGTGGCGATTAATTCACCATTAGCGATCGCCAAAAAATCCTGGGGAACCCGGACTTTAATTTCTGAGGTGGCTAACTGTCCCGGATAGTCAAAGCAGGGAAACCAGAAACGGGAATCTTCATCTTCCCCTTGAGTCCAAACTTGAATCGGTTTATCAGGATAATCTGAATTTGGTCCGATAAAATATAGACCTCGTTGAGGATGATCAACAGTATAGTCGATCGCTATTTTCAGGGTTTGATTAACCTCTGTGGGTTGGTTCAGATGAACGTATAATTGCTGACCATCATGGTCAAAATCTACCTCATGCTTACCAATTTTAACTTGATTAATTTCCAGATCTACCGCATCGAGGGTGAGGGTATTAATACCACTGCGGATCGGATTTAGGGTAATAGTACAAGTTCCCTGAAAACTTTGGGCGGGAATATCCAAAACTAGGTCGAGAAAAATATGCTCAACCTGACCAGGGCGATCGGGGTTATAGTGAGGGCGTGCCCCTGGTAACTCGAAGGATTTAGAATCGTTGGTGTCTGAATCGAAATAGGAATACAACATTAATGAATCTATAGCTCGGAAGTCTAACATTTGATGGTTTACCTTTTTTGAGATCATGTCAACCGGACTTTATGCGATGACAGACTTATGGAACAATGAGACCTAGATTTTCAGCGCAACTGTAGTTCACATAGTTGACAAATAACGGGATCTGTGATAATAAACCCTGAATCAAATGAAAAAATGTCATCATTGCCCAACAATTAGGGTTGCAGACATTCATCACCCGCCGTAGAATCTCTAGTTTAAGACTACTAAAAAGAGTAATTTGATATGAAGCTGGCAGCCCGTGTAGAACAGGTTCCCCAATCTGTCACCCTAGCGATATCAGCCAAGGCCAAGGCCATGAAAGCCGAGGGACTCGACGTTCTCAACTTCAGCGTTGGTGAACCGGACTTTGACACACCCCAACACATAGTCGCTGCGGCTAAAAAGGCACTCGATGAAGGAAAGACACGGTACGGTCCAGCAGCGGGAGAGCCCAAACTGAGGGAATTAATCGCTCGCAGTCTGACTCAAGAGGTGGGTGTTAATTATAGCGCCGAAAATATCATTGTCACCAATGGCGGGAAACATTCCCTGTCCGAGTTGATGATGGCGATCATCGAGGCTGGGGATGAAGTGATTATACCTTCCCCCTACTGGTTAAGCTACCCAGAAATGGTAAAACTAGCTGATGGCACTCCGGTCATTGTCCCCACCGATGCGACTACCGAGTATAAGATTACCCCAGAATTACTGCGACAAGCGATTACCCCGAAAACTAAACTATTTGTCCTTAACTCGCCCTCAAACCCTACGGGGATGGTTTACACCCCGGATGAACTGAAAGCGTTAGCGGAAGTGGTGGTGGAGTCGGGGATTCTGGTAGTCTCTGATGAGATTTACTCCCAAATTCTCTATGATGGGGCGCAACATCTGAGTATAGCGGCCGCTCACCCAGAAGTCCATAAACAGACGCTGATTAGTAGCGGTTTCGCTAAGTCCTTTGCTATGACTGGATGGCGTTTAGGTTATATGGCTGGGGATAAAACTATTATTGGGGCGATGACCCGGATTCAAAGCCATAGTACCTCTAATGTCTGCACGTTTGCTCAATATGGAGCGATCGCCGCTCTGGAAGGTTCCCTCGACTGTGTAGAAACAATGCGACAAGCCTTTGCAGAACGCCGACAGGTGATGTATGAACTACTGAACGCTATTCCCGGAATTAGCTGTGTTAAACCCTACGGCGCATTTTATATGTACGTCAATATCGGGAAAATCGGCTTAGGGTCGGTAGACTTCTGCAATGCCTTGTTAGAAGAAAAGCAAATGGCTACAGTTCCTGGCTTGGCTTTTGGAACAGATGATCACATTCGCCTATCCTACGCCACGAGTTTAAAAAATATTGAAACTGGACTCAAGCGCCTAGAAGCATTTGTTGAAAGTAGGATCTAATTTGATCTAGACCGCGCTAGGGATGATTTCGAGGCTAATGGTAGAGAATATCAAAGCTGTAGAGTCCTTCGGCTCGCTGATACTCTACCTTAACCTGTGTAGCTTGAGCGGAGGGAGGTCCTTGGTAACACCATTTAATCATGGCCTCGATTTGGGCTTGACTACCCTCAAAAACCGCCTCGACCCGACCATCGGGCAAATTTTTCACCCAGCCGTTAACTCCCTTTTGGGTGGCAACTTGGCGAGTATAGTATCGATAACCGACACCTTGCACCCGTCCAGAGATGAGTAAATGGGCGCGAAGGAGGTCGGGTTTTTCATGAGTTGTGTTAGACACGATTATAATCTGGTAACGTATTTAGATACTCTGGGGACACAGAGTTATTAGAAACTGGGTTGATTAGATGATTGCTCTATAACTTTACCAAAAATTGGGAGATTACCTATGGACCTGATTAGTTTACTGATTATGTTAATTATTGGCAGTTTGGCTGGGTTGGGGGTCAGCTATACTGTGTTGGAGCGTCGCCTGACCGAGCAGAGAGAAGAATATGAGCGACAAATTCGCCTCTCGGCTGAGGAATTAGAAAAAGCCCATCAAGTCAGGATTCAGGAAATGGTCCAGTCCCTAAGAGATGATTACGATCGCCAACTGCGAGAGATGACAGAAACGCTCAAACAAGAACAGGAAGCTGAATTGACAAAAAGCAATGAATCCTTAACTCAATATTATCAGTCCCATATTGAGCAGCTTACCAACCAGGTACAAAGCCGTGAGGAGGAACTTCAAGAAGCTAACCAGCAGTTGAGGGAGTATCAGCAACGCTTGGGAAAGTTGAATGAGGAATTACATAGCCGTGAACGCCAGGTTGAGGAATTGAATGAGTTTTTGACTTCATATCAGACTCAATTAGAAGAGGTCAATCAAGACTTACAAGCCAGTCAAAGTCGCATCAATGAAATGGGTGAGTCTTTAACAGGCTATGAAACTCAACTTCATGATATGGATGGGGATATTAGCGAAAGTCAAGACCGCACTCAGCAGATGGCAGAATATATCGCGGGCTATGAGAACCAACTGCAACAACTTGAGCAGGACAACTATACTACCAGAGAGGAAATTCGCCAAACTATCGAAAATATCCGACAGCACAGTGAACAAGAAATTCAGAAGCTACGCGCTGATCTTGAACAAGATCAGGAGACTCGGATTCAAAATGCTATTGATAACCTGGAAGAACAATATAATGATGAAATTCGCGCGGGTACTGAACAACTCGTGCGAGCTATGCAGTCTCAAACTGAGCACATGATAGAGTCGCTGCATGAGCGTTTGGAATTTTTGCCTGAGTTGTTGGCAGAAAGTGAAGCGGAAGAGGCTACAGAAGCAGCTACAGAAGAGGAGACACCAGAAGAAACGGAAGTGGCGGCGGAAGTGTCGGAAGAGGTAGAAGAATCAGTGATGGCTGATGGTTTAATGGTCTCGGAGATACCGACAGAAGCGGCTACAGAAGAAGAGACACCAGAAGAGACGGAAGTGGCGGCGGAAGTGGCGGAAGAGTTAGAAGAATCAGTGATGGCTGATGGTTTAATGGTCTCGGAGATACCGACAGAAGCGGCTACAGAAGAAGAGACACTAGAAGAGACGGAAGTGGCGGCGGAAGTGTCGGAAGTGTCGGAAGAGTTAGAAGAATCAGTGATGGCTAATGGTTTAATGGCAGTAGATTCGGTTAAGCCTCCTCTCAATCTGAAAGTTACTGGACATAGCAGCCATGAGAAGGAAGACTTGCTGATAGCGATCGCTAAAGTAGGAGAGTCACAAAACCTCTCAGCTATTGCTAACCTGGTTGGCTATACTCGACACGCAGATACAGAAATACGCACTCAATTGGCCGCGACTCTGGGTAGACTAGCAAGCACCCATGGCTTACGTCCAGAAATCCAACAAGCGATTCCTACTTTAACTCAACTCAGCCAAGATAGTAGCGCTCAAGTGCGTCAAGAGGCAATTTATGCTCTGGGTATGATTAAAAGCGATCGCGTGATTCCCATACTTAAACAGGGTTTGCGAGACCCCGATCCGTCTGTAGTGCAAGCGGCTAGTATGGCTATGGAGAAATTTAAGTTTTATCCCCAAACGGATAAGCAAGCCAAACCGATCGCGTCTGTTTTTCAGAAACCGGAGGATGGCTCGAAAGGTTGATAGTTCCCGATACATGGGAGGTTGACTCAAAGGCTGTACAGACAAGGCCTGCCTTGCCTGTACACTCTCAGAGGGTTAAATTTCTGGAGCATCGGCTATCAAAAGCTCATATTTAACCATCTTTTATGGGTGTGATATCAATGATTATCAAGGGATGGCTAGATACACCAGAATGTAGAAGGCAATTTGATGGGAAGCCTAATTAGCTACAGTTTCTGGCATTAAGGATGAATGGTGATGATCAATTAACCATTCACCATCCTTATAGACATAAACATAGGAAAAGCGGGCTACTGCTTCGGTGGTTTGTCCTTGGTCATCTGTAAATGTAAAGGTATAAACTCCCACGTCATGAGCCTTGTTACAACCAATGGCAATAGTCCGGGTGTTAATCACTCCTTGGGGGTTATTTGGCAGAAAGTCCACAAAATAGTCTCTAATGCTTTCATGGTCGGTGCGGGGAGTGTTGGAAATGGTTGGCAGTAATACGGCTGTGGGGGTATAGTTAGCTACTACTTGATCAGGATCTAGGGTAGCGAGGGAACTATTCCAGCGATCGAACAATGCTGCAATGTCGGCTTCGGTGACTTCAGCGCAGGCAACTTCCCCGGTTTCAGCCACTGGAGCGCAACCTGACATGGTAGCTGCTAAAAAACTAGCAGACAGGGTGGAACAAAAAAGTTTTTTTATCATCGGTTAATCACCAGATATCTTAAAGAAAGATAACAATAAACTAATTGATGATAACACAAAATTACTGATTTGGAATAAAAAACCAAATTTTTTATGACAAGCTATTTTACGGCTAATTTCATCTGGTTTTCCTCAAAATAGGGTAATGTGCCCCCGACCCTAATTTTAGAATAAGGGTGATTTTGGGGGTACATGAGCATTTTTATAACAGACGTATCCCAAAAGTTAGTCCCATTAATGCAATAGTGGGAACTTCTGGGAGGGATGGAATCCAGATAAAAATCAATGGTTTTGATTTTATCATAGATTTGGAGATTGGGGAAAATTTGATGACTCAGGCGGGGGTTTGGGACTGATTTAGTGGCGATCGCATGATTCGCATGATTCGCATGATTCGCATGATTCGCATGATTCGCATGAGTAAGGGTGACTATGGCGGTGTGGGTAGAGAGCATGATTTAATCTCAAATTAGGTTAATATTTTAGGGCAATAGGGTCTAATAAGCGAGAAGGGTTGAGGATAAACCTATTGCCAGATATGTCAAACCCAAGGAAGCCGCCCAAATCCTTGGAGTCCATGAAAGAACACTCCGCAGATGGGACGACAATGGCTCAATCGAGACCATCAGAACCCCCGCTGGGCAACGACGATAAAACGTTGAGTGATATACTGCTGCCAAATCAGGCAGTGACAAACGCAAAGTCGTTATCTATGCCAGAGTTAGTAGCCGCGCCCAGCAGTCCGACCTCAACCGACAGGTGGCCGCACTGTCCAACCTCTACCCCGAAGCAGAAGTCGTCTCAGAAATCGGAGGCGGGCTCAACTTCAAGGGAAAGAAAATGCTGGCCTTACTGGGACATCAATTGTCAGGAGATGTCCGCATGGTTGTCGTTGCCCACCCAGACCGATTGGCAATATGGGGATTTGACTTGTTTCGATGGCTCTGTGAGCAAAACAGGTGTTCACTCATGGTTCTCAACCAGACAAGTCTCAGTCCAGAACGAGAAATGGTTGAGGACATCCTCGCCATCCTCCACTGCTTCAGTTCCCGATTATACCGACGGAGTAAATACAAAACTCAGGTCAAAGAAGATCCGGATTTACCCCAGCCCCGAGCTAAATCAAGTCTGGCGTAAATGGCTGGCTGCTTGTAGGTATTGCTACAACCAAGCAATTGCATTATCTAGGAGTGGTAAACGACTAAGCAAGTTAAAGTTACGCTGGGGAAGTGATGCAGAGTGACTTACCCGAATGGGTCAAAGAAACACCCTGCCACATTCGGCAAAATGCCATCTTTGATGCCTATCAGGCTTTGAGCGCCAGTCCTGGCGCAAGGTTTAGGAGCTGTCGGGATAGTTCTCAAGCCATCAAGTTTAACGATGCTAATTTCTCTTCAGGGAGTTGGTATCCAAGACTCACGAAAGGATTAACTTTCATGGTTTCCGAACCCATCCCTAAAACTTGCGGGCAAGGGACTCAATTAGTCTTTGCCAAGGGGCGGTGGTTTGCGGTGTTTCCTGAACCAGTTGCCGTTACCCCAACTGACGCTACTGGCGTGATTGCATTAGACCCGGGCGTCCGAACTTTTATGACCGGGTTTGATGGTTCACGATTTCTGGAATTGGGCTCCGGAGATATAGGACGCATCACTCGGTTATGTCAACATTTGGATGATTTGATGAGCCGAATCGCCAAGGAACCCTGTCGTTTAAGAAGGCGACGGATGAGGCAAGCGGCTCAACGAATGAGAACTAAAATCCGGAATTTAGTGGATGAAGCCCACAAACAAATTGCTCACTACTTGACTCACAACTACAGCATAATTTTTCTGCCGACCTTCGAGACTTCCGATATGGTTGCCAAGGTGAAGCGTCTAATCAGGTCTAAGACTGCCCGCGTCATGCTGACATGGGCGCATTATCGATTCAAACTAACCCTGAGGCATCAAGCCGAGATAACTGGAACCACAGTTGTAGATGTGACGGAAGAATACACCAGCAAAACCTGTACTCACTGTGGTCATGTGCATTCCCAGCTAGGTGGCTCAAAAGTGTTCCGATGTCCGGAGTGTGGGTTCACTCTACCACGGGACTGGAACGGTGCTTTGGGAATCTTTCTAAAAGCTTTGCGGGATACCGCCTCTGTTACCTTAACGGGTAATAGTGCTATCGTCGCATTGTCCGGGAACAACCGGAAAAATGTCGCGTAAATGTATCAGGCGCTGAATTGGTGAGAAACCTTAGCTTAATCAGGGTTGGGCGATTTGGGGCGGGGAAAAAATCCGGGACATTTCCCGGAAAGTTATACAGCAGATTTAAATGGAGTTAAAAGGGGAGGGGTTTGGGTGTGTCTGAGTCGCCCCAAACCAGGGATAAAGGCGGGTGAATGGTGGCTCCTGATTCATGGTAAAATTAGTGGGCAGAGGGGGGATTTTAGGAAAAATGGGGGAAGATCATGAAGATTTTGGCGGCGCTTCTCGCCCTAGGAGTTTGGGCCCGGCACCCTTAGACCCCAGAAGATTAAATCTGTCCCTTTGGGGGTAGATCGCCGTAACCCAAATCGTGAGGTTTGGGAGTCCCCGTCCGTTTAAGGGCGGGTCTTATATCAATGTTCACCATTTCTGATACTCAATAACCTGTGGTTGCACAACTATCTAATAATACCTACGAACCCAAAACCCAAGAAATCGCCCGAGAACTTCTAGCGGCGACCCAACAGAAAAAACAATCTCTGTTTGGTAAAATCCAGGACCAGATGCGTTGGGATGACAAAATCCTGGACTGGGCGATGTCTAACCCCGGTTTGCGGGTGCAATTGTTTCATTTTATCGACTGTTTACCGGCGCTGCGGAGTAAACCGGAAATTGCGGCTCACCTTCAGGAATACCTGACGGCGGAAGAGGTGGAACTCCCGGACTCGCTGAAAAAGCTGCTTAATTTTGCTAACGCTGACTCGGTAGCTGGGAAAATGGCAGCTACGACAGTAGCCCCGGCTGTAGAAACGCTGGCTCAGAAATATATCGCGGGGGCGGATATTCCGCAAATTATCAAAACTCTGGAAAGGTTGCGTAAAGATAAACTAGGCTTTACTGTAGACCTGCTAGGAGAGGCGGTGATTACGGAAACGGAAGCGGAATCATATCTGAATAGTTACTTGGAATTAATGGAAAAACTGTCGGCGGCGGCGCAGCTGTGGTCAACAGTTCCCCAAATTGATGAAGCGGACGGAAAGGCTATTCCTAGGGTGCAGGTTTCGGTGAAATTGACGGCTTTTTATTCGCAGTTTGACCCGCTTGATGCTAAGGGAAGTGAGGAGAAAGTAAGCGATCGCATCCGCACTTTATTAAGACGGGCGAAAGAAGTTGGGGCGGCGGTGCATTTTGATATGGAACAATACGCCTATAAGGACCTAACTTTAAGCATCCTCAAAAATCTGTTAATGGAAGAGGAATTCCGCGATCGCACTGATATCGGTGTCACGGTTCAAGCCTACCTACGCGATAGCGCCAAAGACCTAGAAGGCATTATTGAATGGGCAAAATTGCGGGGATATCCGGTGACGGTTAGACTGGTAAAAGGTGCTTATTGGGACCAGGAAACTATCAAGGCGATGCAAAATGACTGGCCGCAACCAGTATTTAATGATAAGGCTGCGACTGATGCTAATTACGAAAGGCTGACCCAATTAATGTTGGAAAATCACGCCTATATTTATTCTGCTATCGGTAGCCATAACGTCCGTTCCCAGGCGAAAGCGATCGCTATAGCGGAAACCTTAAAAGTACCCCAACGCGCCTTTGAGATGCAAGTTCTCTATGGTATGGGAGACCAACTTGCCAAACAATTAGCCGCTAAAGGTTATCGAGTGCGGATGTATTGTCCCTATGGTGAACTACTACCAGGGATGTCTTATCTAATTCGGCGACTGTTAGAAAATACGGCTAATTCCTCTTTTATTCGCCAAAGTTCAGAACAGCGACCTTTAGAAGAACTATTAGCGCCTCCTGTTGGTGATAATGATAGCACAATTCACCAGACTTGGAAACCTGTATTTCCTAATGCGGCGGATAGTGATTATGCGGATGCAATTATTCGCGATCGCGCTTTGGCTGCCTTGGGAAATGTGCGATCGCAGTTGGGTAAAACCTACTTACCTCTGATTAATGGTAAATGGGAAAATACAGAGAATTTTGTGGATTCCGTTAACCCGGCTCAACCTACGGAAATAGTCGGCAAAATTGGTTTGGCTAATATTGAACAAGCCGAAAAAGCGATCGCTGCTGCGAAAGCTGCATTTCCTAGCTGGAAAAAGACCCCCGTTAGCCGACGCGCCGCTGTATTACGGAAGGCGGCAGAATTGCTAGAACAACGTCGCCATGAATTATGCGGCTGGATGGTGTTTGAGGTGGGGAAAGCCTTATCTCAGTGTGATGCGGAAGTGTCGGAAGCTATTGATTTTTGCCTTTTTTATGCGGCGGAAATGGAACGGCTAGACCAGGGTTATATTTATGATACAGCCGGGGAAAGCGATCGCTATTCCTATCAACCTCGTGGTATCTCGTTAGTCATTTCTCCCTGGAATTTCCCCCTAGCTATTCCGGTGGGGATGACTGTCGCTTCCTTAGTCACGGGAAATTGTACCCTGTTAAAACCTGCGGAAACTTCTGCTATTATTGGTGCGAAAATTGCCCAGATTTTGGTGGAAGCTGGGGTTCCTGATGGGGTGTTTCAATTTATCCCTAGTAAGGGTTCAACCGTGGGGGCTCATTTAGTTAAACATCCTGATGTTCAGATGATTACCTTTACAGGTTCTCAGGAAGTGGGTTGTTGGATATATGCAGAGGCGGCGATTTTGCGACCAGGACAAAAACACCTTAAACGAGTAGTGGCGGAAATGGGTGGCAAAAATGCCATTATTGTTGATGAAAGTGCAGACCTTGATCAAGCGGTCGGGGGAGTTGTTTATTCCGCTTTTGGTTATACGGGTCAAAAATGTTCTGCTTGTTCGCGGGTGGTGGTTTTAGAACCTGTTTATGATGTGTTTGTGTCGCGGTTGGTGGAAGCGGTGCGATCGCTTAATGTGGGTGATCCGGCTGATCCTAGTACCTTTGTGGGTCCGGTGATTGATCATAACGCCCAAACCAAGATTAAAGAATACATTGAGATGGGTAAACAAGAAGCAGAAATTGCGATCGCATTAGATGCACCATCTACCGGGTATTTTGTCGGTCCGACCGTGTTTGTTAATGTTTCTCCTACTGCGAAAATTGCCCAAGAGGAGATTTTTGGTCCGGTTTTGGCGGTGATTAAAGCATCAAATTTTGATGAGGCGATCGATATTGCTAACGGGACTAATTATGCTTTGACTGGGGGTTTGTATTCTCGCACCCCTTCTCATATTCAGAAGGCTAAGGCTGATTTTGAAGTGGGAAATCTCTATATTAACCGGGGAATTACCGGGGCGATCGTTTCCCGTCAACCCTTCGGTGGCTTTAAACTCTCTGGTGTCGGTTCCAAGGCGGGGGGACCTGATTATCTCCTGCAATTCTTGGAACCTCGCACTATTACGGAGAACATCCAGCGACAAGGTTTTGCACCTATTCAAGGGGTGGATTAATTACCTTGACAAATGGGGCATTATGCCCCATAATTAAACCATTGGTATGGGTGGTTATAAACTGTTGGCGATCGCTTCTAATTTCTGGGCTACCATCCCTTGAGTTAGTAACTCCTGCGCGTGTTTCAGACCTGTTTCTATGTCCGCACAAACTCCCGCACACCACAGATAAAAACCCCCATTCCAAATGGCAGCCTGCATTAACTCTCCCGGTTCCCCCTCCAAGACAGCCTTGATATTATTAATCAGTTCATCTAGGGAATTAAGAGCAACTTCTTTCCCCCCATAACCATAATCATGGGGATGCAATAACAGACGTTCAAAAGTCGAGGTTTCCGGGTTGTCTATACTGGGGCGGTTGATGCCGATAATACAGGTGCGATCGCGGGGTAAATCGCAACTACCTTCTAATCCCTTAACCGTGATAAATTGCCGCTGATTTCGCAATTCTAGGGCGGTTCGGAACATTGATTCCGTGGGGGGGTGAACATAGCCACAGGCGATAGTTGCATCTCCTAAATAGGGAGACCACATTAACTCTAATGTAGCAATAGGCGGACGTTTCCCAATTTCTCGGCGGGGTCCAACTAGGTTCATGGCTAGGGGAAAATGGGTGGGAAGATGAATAAATCCTAAATCTGTCGTCTGGAAGATTTCCTGCATTCTAATTAGGCTAATTCCTTCCCAATTTATGCCTAATTGTTGCCAAATTTCATGTAAACAAATACCCTCTTTGGTCGGCATTCGATCGCCTCCATGTAAAATGGTTGGGACTCCGGTGGCGCTGAGAATTAACCCGGTGAGAATGGTCATGGGAACAGTACGCGATCGCCCATCATAGGGATGAGTTAAAATCATCGGAGGACGCACAGCATTAGTTAAATGGGGTCCTAATTCTGCATAAACATCTAGCATTCCCGCTAATTCTTCTCCCGTGGGTCGCCGAATGCGGTGGGCGATTAAAAAAGCCCCTACCTGTACGGGTGTTGCTTCTTGCTGTAACATCATGCGTAAGGCTTCGGCGGCTTCTTCGCGAGTTAGGGCTTCGCTGGTGTGGGTTCCGCTTCCCACTTTTTTCAGTAATGTTCTAAAGCGATCGCTCATTTAAGTTGCTGTTGTGGTAGTGAACAGAAGAGAAAACCAGTATAATCGAAAGCGGATACCTTTAGGAATTGTTAGCTATTTGATGTTAACCAATTAAGCATTTTATCCCCAATTCTTCCAACTCTGAGTCTACCTCTGGGGGGATTAATTCGTGTACCAATTTCCAGAAATATTGTATGGGGGGAATTTGCAGGCGATCGCGACTGGTGACAATGGCAACCTCCCGAGTCCAACCCAAGTCAGATCCACCACTATAAAAGGAACCTGATTTACTATTTATAGCCCCTTCAAAAGGTGCGATCGTTCTAATCGCTAAACTGCTATCCGTCGCCGCTTCTACTAATGCTGAACGTGGTAACAGTGCAATTACTTCTCCCTGACGGACTACACCCCGAAAAGCATCCAGTGTATTTAACTCTAAAACCGCCTTGAGAGTAGCGCCAGCTTCAGCAAATCTTTCCTGTACTAAACGCTGCATTCCATAACCATCTTTAAATACCACTTGAGGATAACTAATTAACTCCTGCCAAGGAACATGATTATATCGCGCTAGGGGGTGATTTTTTGCCATTAATACTTGTATCGGTTCTTTATAGAGAATATCCACCAATAAATCGGAACTAGCCGTAAAAGCCCGATTATTCATGACAAGTGCCACATCAACCAATCCATCTTTTAGCACTTTTAAAGCGCGATCGCTTCCTAATGATGTTACCCGCAATTGTACATCAGGATAAGCATAGCAAAACTTTTGCAAAACTGGGGGGAGATAAGACGCACATAGGGAGTGAATAGCCGCCACGCATAATTCCGCCTGCTGTCCCGCTAATAATGATGCTAATTCCTGTTGGGCATTTTCCCAAGCCTGACAAATTTTCCGCGCATAGGGCCAAAACCTTTCACCTCCTACCGTCAATTTAGCTTGGTTGCTACGGTGAAATAGGGGTAAACCCAGTTCCGTTTCTAGTCCCTGTACCTGGCGACTAATCGTTGATTGCGTCACGTTGCACTGGACTGCTGCTTTTTGAAAACTTCCGGTTTCGGCAACAGATAAAAAGGCTTGAAGTTGCTCTAAACGCATAGAAATTGGGGTTTGAATATGGCAACGGTAGCATAGACCCCATCCTAACCAATTTCTCGATATAATTTGGTAAAAATTGCTACAACTTTTGATTTAGTATGGTGTTTTTATGCTGCACTTTCAATACTCGTCCCTAATTAACGCGCCCGTTGATGTGGTTTGGAATTTTCACGGCCGATCTGATATCCTGGAGTTGCTGACCCCACCTTGGCAACCTGTGGAAATTATCCGCCGGGAAGGAGGTTTACAGGTGGGGGCTAGATCGGAATTTCTGCTATCTCTTGGTCCAGTTTCGGTGCCATGGGTGGCGGTGCATACTGAGTGCATTCCTTACCAACTGTTTACTGATGAACAGCAACAGGGTCCCATGGCTATTTGGGTACACCGACACCAATTTTCGGAGGTGAATAATCGCACTCGGTTAACTGATGCGATCGCTTTTAGTTTACCAGGTGGCTCCGTGTTTGACAATACCTTGAGTTGGTGGGTTTATTCCCGTCTTCAAGATATGTTCCGCTATCGCCACGATGTTACTAAACTTGAGTGTGAAAATTATGCAAAATACCGCTGAATTTACCTGCGCCTATTGTGGCGAAAGTAATGTCACATTTATCGATTTTAGTGCGGGAGGTCAACAGTCTTATATTGAAGATTGCCAGGTTTGTTGTCGCCCGAATCTTCTTTATATCAGCATAGACGAAGATACATTAGAGATAGAAATTTTCACCGAATACGACGGCTAAAACCTCCATGATATTTCGCGGATTTTGTCCGCCAATTCTTGGTGCAATTCTTGATTTTGTTTGCGGTTAGTCTGCACTTCAATAATCGCCGAAGTTTGGGAGGCGATCGCCTGTTGATAATCTTTCACCAATTCCTCTGGTGTTTGGGGTGAGAAATAGTTGAGATTAAATAATTTGGCAGCATGGTCAAATTGGAGATTGTGGGGGGTGGCGAAGTAGTTTTCAAATAAATCATTAAATTTAGCAATGGGTAAAAATGAAAATATCCCGCCCCCATTATTATTAATAGCAATAATCCACAGGGGATGATTCAGGGAATTAACCATAGATAAAGAGTTGAGATCATGGAGGAATGCCAAATCGCCAATTAGCAGAGTTGTGGGAGTATTTAAACCCTGACCAAACCCAGTAGCAGAGGCAATAATTCCATCAATGCCGCTAGTCCCTCGGTTGGCTGCTATTCTGACTGAATTTCCCCCATAAATTCCATATTGATCCATATCTCGAATTGGCATACTATTGGCTAAAAATAAGCCACTGTCTGCGGGGATATGCTGGGAGACTAAATGGGCGATCGCCATTTCATTTAAGGTGGAATCTTTAGTTAAATAGCTGTCAATAGTTGCGCGAATTTTCGCGGACTTTAGCCATAATTTATCCTGCCAATTTTGGCAAATATTCGGATCTAAAAGAGGTGATAATGACTCACATAATTGTTCGATCTTACTTTCAATGCGATGGGAAACAATATGGGCCGGGTCGTGGCGGCTGGGTGAGTCCGTTATCATAATATAGTAACGGGGTGGGTGGGTTTCTAAATACTCTAAAAACCGTTTTGATAAAATGCGATCGCCTATTTGTATCACCGTCTCTAGGCGATCGTCACTCAGCCCTATATCCGTTAAAAATAACTGATTATCAATAGTGTTTCCCAACCTTAAACCTGAACGAATATCCGCAAAAATAGGGAATTGTAGCCTTTTTGCGAATTGTGCAACTGCTTTAATTTCCGACATAGAGTTTAATCTACCAATGGCTAAAACTCCCCTTGTCGTATTATTTAAAATCTTGAATATTTCATTAATAATATGGGCGGATTGTGTGACCATAGGAGTAGGGTAATCCGTCCAAGCCCTACCACTATTTAACCAAGGTTTGAGGGGGAGAGTATAACCCAATGTAATCGCTGAATTAGTCGGGGCGAGGGGTTCGCGGAACATACAATTAAGGTGAACAGGTCCGTGCGATCGCTTGGCACGATAAACAGCTTGATCAATAGTCGTTAAAACAAACGTCGGCGAAATCTTTTCATCAGGACAAGGAATATCAAATTTCCAACGCACATAATCACCATAAAGATTGACCTGATCAATAGTCTGATTAGCCCCCGTTTGTCGCAATTCTGGTGGGCGGTCAGCCGAGATAATAATCATCGGTAAATTATCCGTAGCCGCCTCAATAACAGCCGGGAAATAGTTAGCAGCAGCCGACCCAGAAGTAGAGACCAAAACCGCTGGCTTTCCTGTCGCCCTCGCGTAGCCGATCGCATGAAACGCCGCACCCCTTTCGTCTAAAAAAACTCGCCGTTGCGCTTCGGAATTACGGGCGATCGCCACAGTTAAAGGAGTGGATCGGGAACCAGGAGATACAATAAAATAACTCGCCCCATTGCGAATTAACTCCTCGACAATTAGGTTCCCCCAAAGTATATTAATATTGGGTGCGTCAAACAAATTCAATGGTCAAACCTCAGTAAATTGTCAACGTTATCATAGATCTGCGATCTGGGACAAGTGTTATAGCCAATGGCGAGTTTTGACACCTGTAGACTAACAAATATAGCTGATTGGGGAGTTGATGCCACAACCGCCGTTATAATACTTTCATCCTACAGTATATTTGACATATCGCTGCTATAATCTCCTATGCAAAACACTCGTTTAAACAGATTTACTGATGCGATCGCCCAGCAAACCTTGCAATGGTTTCGTAACCCCTGGCGGCGGATCTCCGTATTATTGATTAGCCTATTTTTTGGCTTCTTCCTGGGAGTGGCGATCGCCACAATAGTTGGACAAGCCGGAAGTTGGGATGTCACCGTCGCATTTATCACCCTCCTAGTCACCGAATGGATTAGTTGGCTATCTTACCGCAAAGTCCCTCGCAGTGAAATCAATTCTTTATGGCTAGACCTCCTTAATAGTCTGAAAATTGGCATGACTTATAGTTTATTTTTGCTGGCATTTTTACTGGGTTCTTAGAGATTATTCAATCATGATAGAAATTTTACAATCTTTGGCAACTGCTACCCAACCAACACCTGAACAATGGCAACAACTGCTGAAACGAGAATTAAATAATCCCCAGAAAATGGCGGCTTTTGGTATCACTCACGAACAGCTAGAAACTACAATTAGACAACGTTATAAATTAGGGCGATCGCTCCTTAAACATAATCCAGATTTACCGATTCTCTGGGAACAGCTACCCACATTGTGGGAATTTTGGCTACCATTAGCCATGCAATTATCTCAGTTAAGACAAATTCTTAATCGTCCTTTAGTACAGGGAATCTTAGGCGGACAGGGAACCGGAAAAACTACCACTACAACTGTCATTTCTCGGATTCTAAATCTACTTAACTATCAAGCCATTAGTATTTCTATTGATGATTTATATAAGACTTACGCCGATCGTCAAAGGCTGCGAGAACAAGATCCCCGTTTAATCTGGCGAGGTCCCCCCGGCACTCATGATATTGACATCGGAATACAACTTCTTGACCAACTCCGAAACCCTACACCCGGACAAAAAATAACTATTCCCCGGTTTGATAAGTCTCTCTGGAATGGAGAAGGCGATCGCATAGAACCCCAACAGATAGAAGCACCTGATATCATCTTATTTGAGGGCTGGTTTGTGGGATGTCAACCCGTAGAAGACCAGGCGTTTAATCATCCACCACCCCCTATTATTACTGATAGCGATCGCCAATTTTCGCGAGAAATTAACCACAAATTAAAAGAGTATTTACCCCTCTGGCAACGTTTGGATAGATTAATAGTTCTCAACCCCGTTGATTATCGCTTATCCCAACAGTGGCGCGCACAAGCTGAACAGGAGATGAAAGCATTGGGTAAGTCGGGAATGACCGACACAGAAATCAATCAATTTGTCGAATACTTTTGGAAGTCCTTACATCCCGAATTGTTTATTAATCCTCTACTAACAGATAGCGATCGTGTCCATTTAGTAGTCGATATTCAGCCAGATCATTCCGTCGGGAGAGTTTATAAACCTGTCCCCAGATTAAGGTGATATTTTTACAGCCATCTGTGCTATAGTGAAATTTAGCTAAACTGAGTGCATCTTAGTAGTCGCTAATTTAACTCAAATCCTCGGAAATCAACCCCAATTAATAAGTATAAATACTCACCCTCTAACCATTGATTGATTGATTGAGATAACTTATGAGAGTGACAAGTAATTCTTACCTCAAACCATTGCTTTTTCACTATCCATAATGTGATAATGATTCAAAAGATATCAACCCGATGTGTTAGGAGGGTGTGTTAATGGATAATTATATTGCTTACGGACTTTTGTTAGCTTTGGTAAACGGTGCTATCTGTATCTCCATCCCCGCGTTGATATCTTACACCAAGCGCAAAAGCCATCCCCAAGCCACCCCAGATGATGTCGCCGCCACAATCAACCTGAAAGAACTATTGTCTCAGGAAGCCAACTAGGAGAGCTTTTTTGAGTGACAGCCAAAAACCCGGCAATTTCGGGAGATAACCTAGGATTCGCAATGGCTTCTCAGGTTATCCCTGTTGTTTGGTCTGCTGATAGAGAGTTTAATTTAATCGCAGTAGAGAGTCTCGCGGGTATCGCGTCCCGTGACTGGATTTGTACCGTCCGCCACTTCACAAAGCAGTTGTTGCTGATCTCGACGCAACATGACATCAGTAAAATCAGCCCCAGTAATAATCGCCCCACGGAAATCCGCATTGTAGGCGTAGGCTTCCTCCAGCAAAGCATTAGTGAGATTAGCCCTAACTAACCGCGCCGTGTCTAGGGTAGCAAGACGTAAATCAGCAGACTCTAGGTTAATATCCTGCATTTTCGCCCCAAATAGGCTAACTCCCCGTAGGTCGGTATGACTGAAATTGCTACCCTGTAGGTTAGCAAAATCAAACTCGGAGTCCTTGAGGTCCTGTCCTGAGAAGTCCACGCCTATCAGATTGCGTTTTTCGTAGTTTTCCGCGATCGCCACAGTAGGTATGGTAATAGTAGCTATTATTGCCCAACCCATCCCTAAAATTAAAGCGATCGCTGCTATACGCGAGAGAATTGTCCTATTGATTATCCTGGGAAACGAGAAACCCATACCTTTTGATCTATCTATCCAAAAATCTATAATTGAGTTTACTGTAATGTCGCGTCATATAGGAACATTGGGAGAACAACTGGTCGCGCAATGGTTACAACAAACAGGCTGGCGGATTTCATACCATCAATATCATTGTCGTTGGGGAGAAATCGACCTGATTGGTCATCGAGAAACCACCATAATTTTTGTAGAAGTCAAAACCCGCAGTCGCGGAAACTGGGACGCAAACGGTGCTTTAGCCATTACTGTCACCAAACAAGCCAAACTGATCCGAACTGCAGAACACTTTTTAAGCACCCATCCCCATTTCAGCAATCATCCTTGTCGATTCGATGTCGCCCTAGTGAGATGTCAACACCAGAACCCAGCAGCAAAGAACCCGATTAAACCATCATCTCAAATTGTGACACCCGGTAAACCCATCGACATAGAAGCCTATCAGCTTACCCTAGAAGACTATATCGAATCAGCTTTTCCCTGAGCGAAATCGGCGCAACTTCCAGCCCAAAAATCAAGTTAAAGATCAGGCTAAAGCCTCTGGACAATACCCCAGACCCCTAACAAACTGAGTGCGGAATGTTTCAATATCCTCTCGGTTTGGGCTACCATGAGAAACCACCGCCACCTGGTAGCGACGCATCACACTCAAGGGAGATTGTCCCGTTTCCAAGGCCCACAAAGCCATCTGAATGCGAATGTCGGGTTCATAGGGAATCCCCAATTCGTACATAAAAGCCCTAAAATCACCGTGTTGGTGGGGCGTTAAATATTCACTCATCTTAACTTTGACGATCCAGCCGTCAATTTGATGAATCACGGTCATAAACTTGACCGGAAGCTGAGTTTCACCCCTAAGAAAATCAACAACTCTCAGTGTTAAACTCGTATTGGCAAGGTAATATAGATATTCCATTCCGTTTTTCTCCCGCGTCTTGCTGTCTCCCCCACCCGCTTGCAACTCCTCAATGGTCAAGGACTTGTTACCCACTGCTGCGACAGTGCAATAGTTATTAGGGTATCGGTTACTAGGTTTCGAGTGTCGGGTGTTAGGTCTCAGCCAGAGGCTTTCAGAAAAATTCCTTACTCCCCGTTCTGGTGTTCCCTATTCCCTGTTCTGTATTTCCTGTTTTGACAAGGCTATACTTATATCATTGCGGGATATTACCCCTTTTAATAGGGGAAAAACACCCGATCTGATCTGGGGGATTCTACCCAAGTTTACCCCAGATCAGCGATTTTATTGTTGGGAATGACAGAAGTAGTGGACAAATTAGATAGAACTTTGCAGGGGTATGACTATGAATTACCTCCCGATCGCATCGCCCAAAATCCAGTAATCCCTAGGGACTCATCCCGCCTGTTAGTGGTGGATTCGCCGCCGTCCCATCAACACCGTTTATTTCGGGATTTACCCGATTTATTGCAACCAGAGGATTTACTGATTCTCAATAATACCCGTGTACTCCCCGCCCGTCTCTACGGTCGCAAGAGTACCTCGGCGGCGATTGAGATTTTATTGCTACAGGAACAAGCCCCAAACTGTTGGTTAGCTTTGGTCAAGCCCGGAAAACGGTTTAAGATAGGCGATCGCCTAGAGTTTCCCTCCAAATCTGGCCGCGAAATACTCTATGCTACTGTTATTGATACCAACCCCGGTACGGGCGGAAGGTTGCTCAAGTTTGAGGTTCCCCAAGGTCAATCTTTGGTTTCCATTTTAGATCAATTTGGCGAAATCCCTTTTCCTCCCTATGTTACTGATTCTCAGGCTGTGGCGGAACAGTATCAAACTATTTATGGGACGCGCCCTGGGGCGGTAGCTGCACCCACCGCCGGGTTACACTTTACAGAAGAACTATTCCAACGACTTTCAGACCACCACATTGATCATGCTTTCCTCACCCTTCATGTGGGGTTAGGGACTTTTCGCCCCGTAGAAGTTGAGGATATTACCACCCACCAAATGCACGCCGAATGGGTGGAATTGCGCCCGGAAACCGTCGATAAAATTAATCAAACCCGCGCCCGTGGTGGTCGCATCATTGCCGTGGGAACTACGGTAGTGCGGACTTTGGAAGGCATAGCAGCCGCCCAAAATTCTCTCGATGGCTGCATTCAACCCTACTGCGGGGAAATTAACCTATTTATTTATCCTGGCTATCGGTGGCGGGTCATTGATGGACTGATTACTAATTTTCACCTACCGCGATCGAGTTTACTGATGTTGGTATCCGCTTTAATTGGTCGCGAAAGACTGATGAAATTATATCAGGATGCCTTAGAACAACCGCCCAATGATTTCGGGAACCGATATCGCTTTTACTCTTTTGGTGATGCTATGTTGATTCTGCCATCAGCCGTTCAAAAATAACCCCAAAGCCGGACATCAACACAAACTGACATCCGGCTTTTGAACCAACATCCCGGGGTTATTCCTCGTCGCCCTCCTCATCATCTGTCGGATAGACGAAACTTGCGGATCGACCTGTAAGGACCGATTTACCTAGGGATAAGGCTTTTTCGGCTTGGACTCTAGCTTTGCGCTTCCAAGTCGCTTTTCGCATATTCCGCTTTGATTTAGAGGTTCGTTTCTTTGGAACAGCCATGACCAGATTAAACTCAAATTTAACAAGACAAACTCTGATTGTATCATATTCGGCGACAATATGGCATCGGCTACCCGGAACCCCCAACCCCAACCCGTCAGCTAAACCCCAATACCCAATTCATTGATAACTATTATGATTGAATGCCTTTAATGACGCGATCGGCAATCATTCCCAGGGAGTTTCCTAGCTGCTTTTTCAGCCGCCATTTGGCAAAGTCTTTATCGTATGCTTCTCCCTGAGTTTGATAGGCTTTCCAGGCTTGCAAACTCAATCCTAGACCCCATAGTAAAGCGATCGTTAAAGCAAAAGCCATACCCTGGGTAGTCACCAGATTTAATAAAATCAGGAAAGAGTTAACGATCGCATATTTAACAGCATCTTGCCGTAATTTTTGCCGACGTTCCTGATTAAATACCTGTTTTTCGGTTAACTCGACTTTCCGAGTCTGCCATTCCAATTCCGCCGCCTGTAAATTTTCCGGGCTAATTCCCAACTCCATTGCCATTTCCTCCAACTGGGTGCGGGTGAGTTCCCCAGTTTCTTGACCGCGTGCCATGGCAATTTGTAAAATTTCCTGGGCATCTTCTTGTTGAATATAAGTGGGACTGATGTTGGTATTTAGATTATTTTCCATAGCCAATGTCTGTATAACTGTTCTCATAACTGCGATTTTAGCAAGTTTTGAGTAAACTTGAGCAGTCGCCACCGTCTCCGATTATCCAGTCACCGCAGATATATTCAGTTATACTATAGCCAAAATTATGGTCATTTAGATGATTATATCACACATAATCCTGAAAAATTGGCGCAACTTTCGCGCGGTTGAGGTGGACTTATGCGATCGCATATTTATAGTAGGTCCAAATGCCTGTGGTAAGTCTAACTTTCTCGATGCTTTCAGATTTTTAAGGGATTTAGCCAAACCCGGCGGCGGTCTGCAAAAAGCCGTAAGCGATCGAGGTGGAGTTTCTCAAATTCGGAGTCTTTCCGCCCGTCGTTATCCTCATGTAGAAATCGAAATCCATCTATCCCCAGCCAATGGGACAGCACCCCTTTGGAAATACGCCATAGGATTTAAACAGAGGAAAGGTGGGAAAAATGAACCCATTATTGCTTATGAAAAAGTCTGGCATCACCACCAACAAATTATCAACCGACCTGATCAAGATGATCAACGAGATGAGTTAAGACTTACCCAAACATATTTAGAGCAAATTAATGCCAATGCCCAATTTAGAGACATTGCCAAATTTTTAGAATCGATTTTATACCTACATATAATTCCCCAATTAGTTCGCCACCCCGAAGCATTTGCTACCCCCGGACTTTCCGAAGATCCCTTTGGCAGAAATTTTTTAGAAAGGGTAGCCAAGACACCCGAAAAAACTCGCAGATCACGACTCAAAAAAATTGAAGAAGCCCTCAAGTTAGCTGTCCCCCAGTTAAAAAATTTAACTGATACTAAAGATGAAATGGGTGCCCCTCATTTAGAGGCGATTTATGAACATTGGCGACCCCAAGCCGGAAAACAAAGGGAAGACCAATTTTCTGATGGTACATTAAGACTAATTGGACTACTCTGGTCTTTGTTAGAATCGGATTCCTTATTATTACTAGAGGAGCCAGAATTATCATTAAATTCGGGAATTATCAACCAGCTACCTGCCCTAATATATCGACTACAAAGGTCTAAAAAAAGGCAAGTTATTATTACTACCCATAGTGCCGATTTACTTTCAGACCAGGGTATTGGTGGCGAAGAAGTTATCTTAATGATACCTAAGCCGGAGGGAACCGAAGTTAAAATTGCTTCTCATGATGACAACATTAGACTGTTATTAGAAGGAGGTTTAACTATAGCAGATGCTGCATTACCTCAGACCGTCCCCCCTCAAATTCAACAACTAAGTTTATTCTCATGATTAAGTTTGTGCAAAAATCATGGCAAATAGAAGGGGCTAAGGTTAATTCTCCTAGTCTAAGGCGGGCTATGGATGTAATCATAGCGTTTCAGCCTACATGGACTTAATACAAACCCATCACTGGGGTGAGCAAATTTTACCAAAACTTTACATATTAAATAAGCACTGGGATAAAGCCAACATAATGGTTATGCTATAATCACAGCAGATCATCACAGAACCCTCAATCCTTAATCAATTCATATAATTATGTTAAACTCCCATAGCCCAAATCAACCAAACTCCCAGTTTACCCTCAAAAGTTCTCTGACCAGAAAAACCTTATTTCAGATTACTGTATGTACAGCTTTAATTGTGACGGTTAGTGCGATCGCTAATTATATGCAAGCGATATCAGCATTGAGAAATCAGAAATTAACGCAACTAGAAGAATATGTAGTGCAAAGAGTAGCCAGAGAACAGCAAATCTTTGATTTGGCGGCGGATAATCATGCTATCCTGAAATCGGAAATTCTGAGGACATTTGCACAACCAGCCCCCGCCAATTTAGAAGAGGAATTTAATAATTTATTTATCCGATACCCGGACGGCGTTATCCGTAACAACCCCGCCAATTTTGATGGGGAACGTCAGGCGGGAGTGTATATTGATAAATCCTTAGAAATTACCCCAGAAATTCGTCGTAAAGTCATTGATTTACAAAGGTTAATCGAATCCTACGGTAGGGCGTGGCATCATCGTTTTGATAGTACCTTCATTATGACCCCGGAGAATATTACTATTGTTTATTGGCCGCAAGTTCCTAATTATGTTAAAGAAGCTGATCCTAACTTTTATATGCCCCAAAAACCAGAGTATTTAGTCGCCACTCCTGAGAATAATCCTCAAAGAAAAACTGTGTGGACTACACCCTATTATGAACCAGTCAGTCAGCTTTGGTTAGTCACGGCTTCAACCCCCGTTGATTATAATGGTCAAACCATAGGAACTCTTGGTCATGACATCACCCTAAATCAGTTAATCGAAAGAACAGTTAATAATCATATTGAAGGAGGATATAACCTAATTTTTACAGGAGATGGTCAGTTAATCGCTCATCCCGACCTCATAGATAAAATTCAAGATAGCACTACTACGGTTAAGATCCAAAACTTGCAGGATAGTAACTTAATGAATATATTTCAATTAGTGACAAATGCTCCCCAAAATCAATTTATAATACCTAATTATCAAGATAATCAATACCTAGTTTTTCGACAAATGCCTGGTCTTAACTGGTATTTTGTTACGGTTTTTCCTCGGTCTATTTTAAGAAAACAATCCCTAATTTTTGTGATGACAAATATCCTGATTGAAGTAATTTTACTATTATCATTAATGGTCTTAGTTTGGGTGGTTTTAAAACGACAAGTATCGGCACCATTGCAACAACTAATTAATGCGACTCAGACAATTTCCGCAGGTAATTATAATGTGTCTATTCCAGACAAGAGACAGGATGAACTAGGTTTTTTGGCTCACTCTTTTAACTTAATGGCTGCGGAGATATCTAATAGAAACAAAGAATTACAAGGAACATTACAAAATCAGAAAATGTTAGTGCATGAAGTCACGATAACTATGAATGAGTTAAACAGTTCAGCTAGGGGTTCCGCTGAACAGGCTTCTAAGGCAGCATTAGCAGCTAAACAGGTATTATATTTGATTAAAGGTTATCACGAATCTGCGGATAGTTATTACCATGATGGTTTACAAGAAACGGTGAATAAACTTGCCGATAAAATCTCGGATTTAAACAATAAGATTGTCCAAATTGGCTTAATATCTACTATGGTCAGTAATTTCGCGAATCAAACTAATATATTGGCTTTAAATGCTGCGGTTGAGGCGGTACAAGCTGACCATAATAGTGGACAAGGATTTAATGTAATCGCGAATGAGATTCGTAAACTGGCTGATCAAAGTAAATCCTCAGCGGCAGAAATTAACAATTTAGTAAATGATATTAAAAAAGCGATGAGTTCTACAGTCCGAGTCACAGAGGAAAGTAAAACCGGATTTAATGAGGTGGTTAATGGGATTAACAGTATAGTAGAAAATTCTCAGACTATTTCTCTCAATATTAATCAGCAATCAGTAGCTATTGAACAGGTTTTAGAGATGATGAATGATTTAAATGTCAATTATGAAATTCCCAGATAAATCGGGTTAAATTGATGGGGCGATCGCTACAGTTTAGACCCATGATAGATAAAATTGTTTTACAGACTTTCCAAAAATTTCTTGATGGTTTCCCGATAGCGATCGCCTCCCATTTCTCTGACATGATTGTGATCAGCATCAGGAATCATCAGCAGTTGTTTGGGTTCAGGACAAGCCTGGTATAACTTCTCACTCATACTGGCGGGAACCAACTCATCAGCAGTCCCGTGTGTGAATAAAATCGGCATTTTCAATTCCCGAACTTTCGCAATAGAATCAAATCTTTGATGCAATAACCAATTAATTGGAAAAATCCCATATTGTTTCTTGACCTTGACCAGATCGAGAATAGAAGTAAAGGAACTTTCGATAATCAATCCGGCAATTTCGGGGTGTTTGGTAGCCAAGTTAATAGCGATCGCACCTCCCAAAGAATGCCCAAATACGACAATTTTATTGGGGGGTATTTGGCGCTCATTAACCAAATAATTAAAAGCTAACTCGGCATCTTCATAAACTTGTTGTTCACAGGGAAAGCGATCGCTACTACAACCATAACCTCGATAATCTATCAACCACACGGAAAATCCCAGATTATGAAATTGTTTAGCATAGCCCAAATTGCCACCAATATTACTACTGTTCCCATGCAAATCCAAAATCACCATGTCGGAATCTCCAGGAATCCACCAACCATTAATCTGTTCACTATCTGATGCAGAATCGGGGAATTTTAACCAAACCTCTTGATATGGCATCCCTAACAAATCGGGAGTTTTTTCAATCATCCTGGACGGGAAAAAAATCAACCTATTTTGAAACAAAAGCAACCCGACACAAATAACGAGATAGCTAACTATAGCCAGGACAGTGATAATTAAGATAGCTTTAGGGAACAATGAAATCATAGAATTAAATCTGATGTCTATTTTCGGAAATTAATGCCGATCTGTAGATCATGGCTAGTATATCTAAACTAGATATACTGTCTTGCATCTGGTGAGACCCTGTTTTAAGATCACTAATGGCAAGTTGAGAGCCAAAACTAGGCGCTTATGGATGAGATAATTCCAACCACCCGACCCTACACTACTGTTATTTTAGCCATGAGTGCGGATGGCAAAATTGCTGATCCGATGCGATCGCCTGCCAGATTTGGCTCTAATGCCGATATAATTCACCTAGAACGACAAATTGCCCAAGCCGACGCTGTACTGTTCGGAAACGGCACTCTCGCCGCCTATGGAACGGTTTTAAGGGTGTCTTCAACGGAATTGTTAGGCGCGCGGGAAAAAAACGGAAAACCCCCCCAACCAGCTCAAATAGTCTGTTCCGCATCAGGAAAAATTAACCCAACCCTCAAATTTTTTCAACAGCCTGTTCCCAAATGGTTACTGACCACATTCTTAGGGGGTCAGCCTTGGAAACGATTTTCCGACCACTTCGACGAAGTGATCGTCGCTGACGACTCCAATGGAGTGATCACCTGGTCAGAAGCGTTACAGCAACTGAGAGACCGAGGTATACAGAGACTAGCGGTCTTAGGTGGTGGTCAGCTAGTGGCATCTTTAATGGCTTACCATGCGATCGATGAGTTTCAACTCACAGTCTGTCCCCTAATTTTGGGGGGAACCACATCACCCACTCCGGTGGACGGAGAAGGATTTTTATCTCGCTTCGCACCCCATTTACAATTGTTGAGTGTCCAACAGGTAGATGATGAGGTATTTCTGCACTATCGGGTTAAATCTCCCGATTAAAATCGCTAGAATATCATAGCGCTTTTAATTTTCAGCATGAATACCTTACACTCAAATCAATCGCCGTATTCGGTAGCTTGGATTAGTCAAATTTCGGAAGTCCCTCAGTCGGAGTGGGATCAACTCGCCCAACCCCTGAAAACTCCCTTTTTTGAATGGGACTGGCTGCATAATTTGGAGGCTTCTGGTAGTGCCACGGGACAGGCGGGTTGGCTACCCAATCATCTGACAGTGTGGCGAGATTCTCAATTAGTCGCGGCCGCACCATTATATCTCAAAGGTCACAGTCGCGGTGAATTTGTTTTTGACCACCAATGGGCTGATTTGGCTTATCAATTGGGGATTGAATACTATCCCAAAATGTTGGGGATGTCACCTTTTACACCAGCAGAAGGCTATCGATTTTTAATTGCACCCTCGGAGGATGAGGAGGAAATTACTGGGTTAATGGTGCATGAAATAGATCGCTTTTGTATTAACCATAAAATTTCGGGCTGCCATTTTCTTTATGTAGATCGTCAATGGCAGTCTACTCTGGAAAAACAGGGATTTACCCCTTGGTTGCATCATAGTTATATCTGGCAAAATCAAGGATATAATAGTTTTGATGATTACTTAAAAATATTTAATGCTAATCAACGCCGTAATATCAAACGAGAACGAAAAGCCTTAGACAAAGTGGGGCTGGAAATGCGGATTTTGACGGGTGATGATATCCCTAAATCTATGTTTTCGCTGATGTATGATTTTTATGCGAGTACCTGCGATAAATTTGGCTGGTGGGGAAGTAAATATCTGACTCGGAAATTTTTTGAACAGTTACACCATGATTATCGTCACCGGGTGGTTTTTGTAGCTGCATATACTGAATTAGACGATCGCCAACCTATGGGGATGTCATTCTGTTTGACTAAAGGCGATCGCCTATATGGTCGCTATTGGGGAAGTTTACAAGATGTCGATTGTTTACACTTTAATGCTTGTTATTATTCCCCTATTGAATGGGGGATTAATCATGGGATTCAATCCTTTGACCCCGGGGCGGGAGGACGACATAAACAGCGTCGCGGTTTTCCAGCCAGACCTAACTACAGTCTCCATCGTTTTTATGATGGTCGTCTCTCTCAAATTCTCCGCAACCATATTCACCGCATTAATGACATGGAAAAACAGGAAATTAACTACCTTAATCAAGATTTACCATTCACCGATAACAGCTTAACTGATTTTTAGATATAGCCACGAGTTCCCAGACTGGCTGTGGTCATGGTCTTAACCCGCCATAGCCTAGTCTTCATAGTTAGTTAGAAAATATCCCCCCACAGATAGATAATAATTCAGATACAATTTGCTATAATTGAGACGGTGTGCAAATATATATACAATAATTATGTCAAATTCCCCCAGATTACAAGGAACTGATCTAGTAGATTGTGCCAAATCCAGTGCGAAACAGGGACTAGAGGAAGCCGCCCGCAATTGTGGATATGGAGAAGATATAGAAGCCTTTACTAGCAGCTTAAAAAAGGCTTGTCATGATATGGGAATCAAGAATGTTGAAACCCTCAGCGATCTAATTACCGATCGCCAAAAGATAGTACAGCAAGGAGGCGTTGAAATTGCCCCCGACAGTGCGAGTTCCCTATAACTGCTAACTCAACCGGATCAATCCGAAATCCTCAGAAGTAAGGAATGGGATAGGTTCAGACTCCTACCCAGTCAATACTTCCATAGGTGCGCCATGAGTCTAGTTAAAAATTGTTTGCGTCCGGTGCAAGCTATCATAGCAGCCGGAGTAATCACCCTGTTATCTGTCAGTAATGCGATCGCCCTAATGGCGGAAGAAATCGATCGCATCAGTGAAAAAATTACCGTCTCCATCAACGGTATCAACCCCGGTTCAGGAGTAATTATCGCCCGTGAGGGAGACCTGTATTATGTACTGACAGCTAACCATGTTGTCCGTAGTCCCGATGAATACATAATTATCACCCATGACGGCGAAAAATACCCCCTAGACTACGATCGCGTCATTAGACTACCGGGAATCGACTTAGCAGTTTTAGCCTTTAGTAGCGATCGCACCTACCCCCTGGCGCAAATTGCCGATTATGATTATGATGCTGAATCCAGACATATTTTCATTTCCGGCTGGCCAGAATTTCAGCCCCGCCTATTTACCGCCGGGTTACTAATTAGCCAAGCCTACAAACTCGCCTTTGTCAAAGAACCCACCACCCGTGGTTATGACCTATTTTATACCAATTTCACCCAGGTAGGTATGAGTGGGGGGCCGATTTTAGACACCCAAGGTCAGGTAATTGGTATTCATGGAATGTCAGAAGGTCAAATCCTCATAGACCAGATCACCGGAACCAGCAATCGAGTTACAGTAGGCTACAGTGCAGGTATTCCCGTCAACCGATTTTTGCAATCAGGGATTCCCCTTAACCTCAATATCAGCGATCGCCAACCAGACCCCCCTACCCCCCGCGAATTACAATCTATTTCGGCTTATATGCAGGTTCCCCAAGTTAGCGATCGCTTTAGCGCCATCGACTGGACCAATCGCGGAAATCAGCTTTATCGCCACGAAAGATGGCGAGACTCCTTAGAAGCCTTTGAAAGGGCGATTAACATACAGTCTAATTTTTATCCGGCTTGGTATGGTCGCGCCAATGCGTTATCCTCCCTGAGTCAATACGATGAGGCGATCGCATCCTATGATCGCGCTACCCAACTCCAACCTAATTTTCATCCCGCATGGCGCGATCGTGGGGCGCTATTAATGTCTCTCGGTCGCCACGAGGAAGCCTTACAAGCCTTTGACCGCCTCCTACAAATTCAACCTGATGATTATGGGATTTGGTATTTACGCGGCAATATTTTAATGAATCACCTAGATGACTACCCAGAGGCGGCGAGATCTTATGCTCGCGTGATCAATATCAAACCTGATTTTACCCCCGCTTTCACCGCTAAAGCCCAAGCCCTATTTCGCCTGGGAGACTATGGAGAGGCGATCGCATGGCTAGATGAGTCTCTCCATCAAAATTCTCACCAAAGGGAAGCCTGGGTTTTAAGGGGTCAAATCTTTATGGCAATTCAACGTTACGCACAAGCCCTTAATGCCTATAATCGCGCTGTTAATCTTGATAGTAACCACTCTCAAAGTTGGTTAGGTAAGGCGATCGCATATCTGCGACTCAACCGCGACCAAGAGGCTAAAGATGCAGCCCAAAGGGCATTAGAAATTAATCCTGGCGACCTAGAAATTCAACAATTTCTACAAACACTCCCCTAAAAATCAGTAGGGGCAGCTTTCCGCCGCCCCTAAGACCAAACTACATTGATGTACCTACACTTTCGCGATCGCCATTTCCCCCAATTTATTTCAACTTTCCGAAAAATCAGTCTCCTCAATCAACTGACGGAGTTTCTTCCATTCTGGTAACCACTCCCAAACCCCATCTGTGCGTTCAATTCTAGTCACAACTCTTTCAATGAATACTTCCTCTGGGTGCTTTTTATTTGAACTCTCTTCAAATCCCCAATCACCGAGTTTGTCTCTCATGGCGTAGAGTAAATCCTTCCCCGCAAAATAATGGAGATAATTTTGAAAACGAGATCCTGCTGATTTGAATTTAGGAAGTAAATCCCTGAATTTCCCTTGCACATCTTTCTCTGACACAATTCTCTCGCCCTTATATTCTCTAACAATTTCAGCTATCCTTACTTCGCAGTAATCTTCGCCTAGTTTGGGCGGGAATGAATGTCCTTGTCGAACTTTGTCACCCCAAAAATTCTTGAATTTTTCGCAAGCCAAAGCAGTTCTTGCCGCCGAATATGCAGCAATTTTCTGGGCTGCTTGGTCTAAAGCATTCTGATACTCAGAGTCTGATGGTGCTTTCTTTCCTAATGCATCTCGGACGACTACCGGATCGATTAAATAGTTTTCAATCTCTTTTCTCTCCCACGCCCAACCGACCCATATTTGGTCATATACACATCGAATGGGTTCATTGGTTATTTGCCAATCTCGACAATCGAAATCATGATCGACCAAACAAGCTAAATTTGGTTGTCGGTCACGGTCGGCGATAATACTACTCAGAAAGCTGGAAGTTTTGCCACCGAGAGGGTGAATTTCACATTTTGGTAATAACTGACGAATGACTCGAATATCAATGCTTTTAGGACCTCCTTCGCAGTAGAGATTGGTTACAGACACAGCGTTCCTCCCGGTAAACGGTAGGTTTCACTTTCTCCAACAACATTGCTCACCGAGTCAGAGTGAGTGGTAATAATAAATTGACAGGTCGGTTCAATTTTCATCAGTTGGGATACAAAATATTGAGCAGCCGGAGGATGTAAGTTCAAATCTATTTCATCGATTAATACCACCGAATAAGCAATTTGTTGCCTGACAAATTCATATAACAAAGGAAAAACAGACTGTTCTCCGGCTGACATTTCTTGAACGTCATAGGTTCGATATCCATCATTCAGCAGAAAATAAGTTTCTGAACCTGTTGGATCATTTTGAGTGGGCAGTTTTTCTATCCCAGCAAATGAGCGATCGGGAAAAACTTTTTTATAAAGTCTTTCTATCTGCAATAAATAACTATTTGAATAATCGCCAATTCCTGATTCTTGGTTTCTGTGCCAATCAATCAGGTATTGTCGTAAAATGCCGACTCCCACATCAAAGGATGCTTGACTACTACTTTCGTTGAGATTGTCTCTGCTACTGTCTGGCTTGGAATGGGAACCTAAGTTCCTGAACTGGTCAAACCAAAAAACTCCGGGAAGTTTGGCAAAATAATGTCGGACAGATTGTTCTCTCCTATTGATAAACCATTGAGCATAATATCTTCCTCTAAATTGGGCGCGTTCTGCGGGAGTATCTCCAGCTTTCCAAAAATCACCGTTTAACAGAAGACTCACTCTCCGGCTATCTCCCGGTTCGACAAATTCCCGCATTTCTTTGAATTCGTCAGGTTGAGCATCGTACCATTTTTTTGCCAGTTCAGAAGTGGTTTTTAATTCTTCCTCCTCAAATAAAATCTGCATCTCAATCTTTGGCGATCCCCACCTAAAATGGCGACCGGGAAGGAAACCGATCCAGTTAAAATCTGCTACATCTCGAATCCGACCAGTTGCTAAGGCTAAAGGAAGGGCGATCGCCTGTAAGAGGGTCGTTTTACCTGTTCCGTTATCGCCGAGGATCAGATAGCGATCGCTCACCTCGTCCAGAATATTATTCTTGAATGAAATTTCTAGGTCCTGAAATCGTTTGAAGTTTTCGATTTTAATCGATTCTACTTTCATATAATTAAATTTTTTCTGTGCGTGCATCCTAGATCGGTATCTCGGAGATGGCTACCCCCTTCTCCCGTCACCAATTTTAACCGGAACAGATCGCCTATGTGGATCTCCCAAATTTGAGGCGGCGATCGCTTATACTGGCGCGATCAATATCAAACCTGATTTTATCCCCGCTTTGACCGCTAAAGCCCAAGCCCTATTTCACCTGGGAGACTATGCAGAGGCGATCGCATATCTGCGACTCAACCGCGACCAAGAGGCTAAAGATGCAGCCCAAAGGGCATTAGAAATTAATCCTGGCGACCTAGAAATTCAACAATTTCTACAAACACTCCCCTAAAAATCAGTAGGGGCAGCTTTCCGCCGCCCCTAAGACCAAACTACATTGATGTACCTACACTTTCGCGATCGCCATCCTCATTCGTGCCTTCATAACCACTTTGAACAACTAGACCCTCGTGATTGTTGAAGCTCTTCCAGGCAGGTGAATTAGGCGAGGAGGTCGCAGCTACATCAGAAACCAAAGCAAAGCCTCCACCCGTCGAAGCCACTAGCCCGAGTAACACAATTATTCTCTTCATTTTTTGATGCACCCTGATTCTCTACTTACCCAGTGCGACTTGGCTGGGCAGCCCAAAGTGGGTTATAGCTATCTCCCACCCGACAGCAAAATTAATCAACTCATAACCCCGGACAGAGGCAGTCCTCTCACCAGAGATTTGTTAACTAATTACTGCTTCGATCCTAGGTTTATATTGTCTTACAAACCTATAGGTTTGGGTAGTGGGCAGTAACCCATCAGGGGGATAACCACTGATAATCTCAATTCTCAATTTCTGGAAACTTATACCTAGTTAGCACCGGGGTCGGGGAGAGTTACTCTCAAAATTGGCAGTTTTTCTGAAGAGGCAAAAAACTTGATGGGAGCCAATTCTACTGACTCCCCGGACCTGCTAAATGTTTCTGTTTAACTGTAAATATTAGAAACCGATTTTTCAAACTCCATGCGCTGTTTAGCTTTGTTGAGAAAATATCCATTCATCATCGCAGAAGCTAGAAGGCGACCAAGATTTTCACGGCTAGTAGTAATTGTGACATCAAAATGCTCAGAAGGCAATCCACCAAGCATTTGCAGTAGATTATGTTCCATCAATTGGGCTACATCGGGATCAGGTTGGGAGAGTTGGGCTATTGTTTCCGGGGGCATTGATTTCACATATTGCCACAATCCATTACTGCCGGAAAGGCGATCGCCACAAAACTCAGGAACTCCATTTGACTTGTTATTCATTTGCCAGATCCTGTAATAATCTATCTTTAACTATACTATAGCCATATCACTAGCACCATCGACAGTGATTAAAACCGAACCTCAGCAGACGGCTACCGTAACTAATTTCCCGCCTGATAACGTTCCACTAGGATAATTGCCACGATATCATCAATGGGTCTAGGGGGAACCCGCATCCCCTGGGGTAACAGACGAGAAAGACCCTGGGGGGGATACATTTCCCAATAGCGATCGCGTGCTTCCAAAGAACTATAACGCTCATCAACTTCGGCTATCTGAATAGACTGGGGAAGAACCGCACGCATTTGTTGTTTCCAGGTCCGGGAAGTGGTTTGATTTCCCATCACCACCAGTTGCACCGAAAACTGACTACAGAGTGATTTGACCCTAGCGATCGCATCATTCGCCGCCACTACCTGATGATAATAAACTTGTTGATTGTCCCCTACCACCGCCACCCCGCATTTATCCCGACCCGGATCAAAACCCAAAATCACCACCGCCAAACCTCCACCCAATCAATATCATCCAGTTTTCGGGTCGGTTGACGAGTGCTAATCAACACCTCCCCATTATGACGCGCCAACAAATCCAGGCGCAGGGGACCTATAGTATAAGTATCCTCCGCGGCCACCGCTTGTAGTTCCAGGTTTTGATCATACTCTTCCAGCCGCTGAATAAAAGAAATCAGAGTATCTATGCGATCGTCACTCATTTCTATAGAACCATTTACCACCCCCACAAAACGAGCCCTAAAACTCGAAGCATCTAAAAGCTGTTGTAATTGCTGTTGCAGTCTTTCCGAACTCATCGTAGCCGGATTTAAAGAAGTTCCCGCCACAATTTGACCACTGCTAAATAACAATCGATTCGGTTCCGCCCTAGTATAAACCGCTACCCGTTTTTCACCCACCAAATAATTAGCAGCCGCGATGATTTGCACCACATACTCTCCACCATTATTAATTTCCTCAATCAGTTCTTCCACCTCCGCTTTAGTAATCATCACCACCATATCTTGGTTAGCACTTTGATTCCCCATTTGCACAAATTTTAGGGCATTGCTGTTCGCTTCCTGTAGCAGTCTATTTACCGTGTCTATAGAACTATTTTTATCGCTCATTCTCACCAATCCACTCGCCAAAATCTCACCCCTTTTTAGAGCCACACTACCCTCTCGCAGCATTTGAAAACCCCGTTGAGCATTAGCTTTTTGTTCTTCCAATTGCTGTTGAGCTATTTCCAATTCCGCTAGGCGTTCTTCCCGTTCAGCAATCACCAGATCTTGGTCAGCAATTTGGCGATCGCGCTCTTCTATCTGAGCCGACACCGTCTCCCGCTGCTCGATTAAATCTTGACGTTCTACTTGCAGTTGATCTATTTCAGTTTCTAGATCTTGTTTTTGCTGAGATACTTGACTTAATTGATATTCTATGCTATCAAGTTCCTCCTCAATCTCTGTTTTAGCCACTTCCATTTGACTGAGTTGATTTTGAAGTTGATGCAATTCACTCTCAGTATTTTGCAGGCGACTTTGAGCCCTTTTCAATTCTTGCTCACGTTCCGAGACTTCTACCTTAGCATTATTGAGAGAAGAATTAATTGTGTTTAAGTAATCAACCGCTGCTTGTAGTTCATTTTGAGCCTCTATTAACTCCGATTCTACCCGATGTTTTTCCACCTGAGCCTGGGTCAAATCCTTCCGAGCTTGGTTAAGTCTATCCTGAATTTGGTCAATCGTAAACACACCCCGGCGCAGAGGTTTACTGCTGGCGAATAAAATCACTAGAGTCAAGGCGGAAAGCATAGTTCCCGTAGCCATAGTCACCACCGCCGCCGTTTTTTTGGGGCGCATTTTAAATAAACTCAGGCGAGCCTTACCAACCTTAGTCCCGAGGCGATCGCTCACCACCGCGATCACCCCTCCGAGAGTTAGAATAGCAATAACAAAAATAACAGCAGCGGTCATATCAGTTTCAAGGCGACTAGATCAATGATCGTTCACGAGTCCCCACTTGATGGCGGGAAGTGGTAGTATCTTAATTACAAGGATTTATCCTAGGCTGGTAGCCCCATAGTCGCGCCACAGCCAGAACCTTTGCTGGAGTTAGTCCCATGTCGTTTCCGCTATGGGGTCTGTTAACGAAGACAAGCTTTCACCTAGAGTCCGACGGATGTCAACCCACTGCGGAGGATTTTACAGGTTTTTATTTGAGGTTGAGAGGTTGTAGCCGAATGTAGGGAGGAATTTTTGTCCATCCCCTGCCATACCGATCAACCTAAGCGAATTTTAGCACAAAAATCAGGTTTCCCTACCGAATATTGGCTAAATTTGACCCCTACCTCCGGGAGCAAAAAACCAGGAAGCCTGGGGACTACCGAATCGAGATTATCCCCAAAACCTCCCGGTATGCGATTGTTTTTGAGTTCAAGGCGGGAGCAACTGCTGGTCACTCTGTGACCGCCAGACTCAGGCTCGGAATTTTTCAAGTAAATTGTTGGCTGAGGGTAACAGGATTATGAACAGTAATTTTCTTTTTATAAATCGAGATCATATTTTTCTGTCGTAAGTCTCCCAAAAGTCGAGTTACAGTCACTCGCGTGGAGCCAATAGCTTCAGCGATCGCCTGATGGGACAATTTGAGATCAATACGAATCCCATCTCGACCGGGAACCCCAAAATCTCGACACAAAATCAATAAAAAACTGACCAATCGCGATCCCATATCCCGATGCGCCAAAGTTTCGATCATCATCTCCGTTTGCAGAATGCGAGACGACAGACCTCGCAACATCACCATAGACAATTCGGGATCACTTTTCAGAGCCTTTTCCACCTGTTCAATGGGAACAGAAAGCAATTCCACCTGGGTAAAAGCCACCGCATGGTAAAACCGATCAGACTTATGACCCGTAATCAGCGAGAGGACACCAAAGACACTATTTTCCCTAAGTAGAGCCACAGTGATTTCCTCTCCCGCCTCATAAACCCGAGACAGCTTCACGGCTCCCTTAATTAAGACATAAACCCGCTCGGCTGGATCACCGGGGAAAAATATAGTTTTACCACGGTCAAAACTCTCCACCACAGGGGGAAACGCTCCGCCACCAATTTGACGGAACACTGATGCTAACGGTCTATCATACGTCACTGACCCGATTCCTTCCACTTAACCACTGCGCTAGTTTGACTCTGACTTTATCCGACTTTAAATGTTCACGTAAAACTCCTGGGAGGGTTGGAAGCTCCGTGATTGATCACGGAGAGGAAAACCGACTCAAGCGGCTTTAGCCGCCAGCACCCCCTTGCGGGGTGGAGGGGTATGGTTGCCCCTCCATGGAGCTATGGTTGGCTCCGACTCCCTTGCGGGGTAATGTTTGCGCTTGCGCTAACGCGCACGCTGCGCGAACGCCAATGTTCAGAGTCGGTACTATCCAAATCGCACGTCCTTAACCCCTTAGAGATGTTTAACGATTCGGTTCTAGGGCCTGGAACTAGCACGCATTCCAGGGTAGGAACTTTAACTCTTGCTCTGAACGGAGCCAGTTAAGGCTATAGCTGGTCAGCTACCTGAAAGGGGGGCACGAAGCCCCCGTGCTTCAGCCGGGGGTGCTGACCGACTCCATCCTCTCAAATCTGGCGACCAAAAGGCTCATGCAGATTCAACTCTATTGACATCCTCCCTCGTTAAGCGAAAGATTATAACGGGAGATCCCCTAACACTCACCTAGAGTGATTCCCTGGCACAAAGGTTTTTACCCTGACCTGGAATCAAAATTGTGAGTATCTCAGGAAGTCCATTTATACAGGTCATTGGTTTCATGTCTACCCAGAGTATATCTAAGCCAACGGAGTTTGTGTCGAAAAAACGACTAAATTGCCATATTTTGGCGATGGGAAAGATTTTGACCTGAAATTAGCAACCTGCGATCGTGAACTGGGTGCATACTATGCCCGCCTGCTCCTGAGTCATCTAGGCACGCCAAAGGGATTTTATCACCCAATGTCTTTTTTTCAACCCCCAATTGTGGGAGTTTGCTCGTCCCCTTTTCAAATACAATAATCTACTATGTTGGATTTAAACGGAAAAAACGCACTGGTCACTGGCATTGCTAACGAGCGATCCATCGCTTGGGGTATTGCCCAACAACTCCACTCCTGCGGTGCTAACCTAGGAGTCACCTATCTACCCGATGACAAGGGACGGTTTGAAAAAAAGGTTCGCAGTCTAGTTGAACCACTTAATCCCAGTATCATCATGCCCTGTAATGTTCAGGATGATGCACTGGTAACATCCCTATTTGATACCATCCGAGACCAATGGGGGAAACTCGATATCCTCATCCACTGTCTGGCTTTTGCTGGTAAGGAGGAACTATCGGGAGACTTTAGCACCGTTTCCCGTGAGGGTTTTACTCGCGCCTTGGATATTAGTTCCTACTCCCTGGTACAGTTGAGTGGGGCTGCTAAACCCTTGATGACCTCTGGTGGTAGTATTGTCACTCTCACCTATTTAGGGGGAGTCAGGGTGGTTCCCAATTATAATGTCATGGGAATTGCTAAAGCTGCCCTAGAAATGAATGTCCGTTATTTGGCTGCTGAATTGGGCCCCTTGGGGATTAGGGTTAATGGTATCTCCTCTGGACCGATTCGGACTTTGGCTTCCTCAGCGGTTGGTGGCATTTTAGATATGATTCATCATGTGGAGGAAATTGCCCCCCTCAAGCGGACTGTAACTCAGACTGAAGTGGGAAATACGGCTGCTTTCCTATGCAGTGATCTCTCTAGTGGGATTACTGGCCAGATAATTTATGTCGATTCTGGTTACTGCATCATGGGAATGTAACCACAAATATATCGACAGCCCACAATATCTATCATGGGACTCGGGGAGCGGTGAAATTAACTGTTCCCTGTTCCCTGTTCCCTGTTAAGAGCATGATTTAATCTCAAATCTAGGTTAACATTTTACGGCAATACGGTATAATACCAAGTATGGTGCGAGACCTTCGGGTATGAAATAGAGCTGAAATGGGCGAAATAACTACCCGGTGAGGACTTCAACCTCTTGGTTGATTGGGTCGCATCCCCGACCATCCCATAACACAGCCTGATTTTTTTGCCCCCCTTCGAGACTTCCAATATGGTTGCCAAGGTGAAGCGTCTAATCAGGTCTAAGACTGCCCGCGCCATGCTGACATGGGCGCATTATCGATTCAAACTAACCCTGAGACATAAGCGCGGAAATAACTGAACAGTTGTAGATGTGACCGAAGAATACACCAGCAAAACCTGTACTCACTGTGGTCATGTCCATTCCCAGCTAGGTGGCTCAAAAGTGTTCCGATGTCCTGAGTGCGGGTTCACTCTACCACGGGACTGGAACGGTGCTTTTGGAATCTTTCTAAAAGCTTTGCGGGATACCGCCTCTGTTACCTTAACGGGTAATAGTGCTATCGTCGCATTGTCCGGGAACAACCGGAAAAATGTCGCGTAAATGTATCAGTTCCCTAATTATTGACTATGCAAACTCGCGATCGCACTTCAACTTCCACCACCGCAACTAACCCTAATATCACCGATAACCGCATTGCTACTGTCAAGCGTACTACCGGGGAAACTGATGTTTCTGTGACGGTGAATTTGGACGGTACAGGTAGCTGTGATGTGGCTACCGGAGTGCCTTTTTTAGACCATATGTTGCACCAAATTGCCTCCCACGGTTTATTAGATTTGGAGATTAAAGCCGTCGGAGATACTCATATTGATGATCATCATACTAATGAGGATGTGGGGATTACTTTGGGTCAGGCTTTGGCTAAGGCTACAGGCGATCGCAAAGGAATTGTCCGGTTTGGTCATTTTGTCGCCCCCCTTGATGAAGCCTTAGTCCAAGTATCCCTAGATTTTTCCGGTCGTCCTCACCTCAGTTATGGCTTGGAAATCCCCACTCTCCGGGTAGGAAACTATGATACCCAGTTAGTGCGCGAATTTTTTGTGGCTGTGGCTAATAACAGTTTGATGACCCTTCATATTCGCCAGTTGGACGGGATTAATTCTCACCATATTATTGAAGCCGCATTTAAAGCCTTTGCGCGATCACTCAGAATGGCCCTAGAAATCGATCCACGTCGTGCGGGTACTATTCCCAGTTCCAAAGGCGTTTTATAACTCATCGAAAACTTGGGGTGGGAAGGCGACCCACCCTACACCGGGGAGAGACGGCTATCAAAAAAGAAGGTGCGTCCCCAGTCTACTTATCTCTTTTTCCGTTAGTTATGGGAAGGTGACGCACTCTACACCAGGGAGAGACAGAAGGTCTACATTTGATACCTCAATAAATCAACGGCTTCTTGATATTGGGGGTCGGCTTCTGTTGCTAATTGCGATCGCATTAAATTAGGGCTTTTTACAATGCGATCGGGCTTAATTCCCTGTTTGTTAATATCAGTATGGTTAGGGGTTTCATAATGGGCGACTGTCACCGCTAACCCCGAACCATCAGACAAATCAAATAGGGATTGAATTAAGCCTTTCCCGAACGTTTTTTCACCCACTAATAAAGCGCGGTGGTTGTCCTGAAGCGCACCCGCTAGAATTTCGCTGGCGCTGGCTGTACCACCATTAACTAATACCACCAACGGCGCATCAGTTAAAGCCGATTTCGTAGAATCAAAACCTCCTAAAGACCCTCGCCTATCTACAGTATACACGATCGCACCTTGATTTAACCACAACCGAGCAATTTCTACCCCCGACTGTAGCAGTCCGCCCGGGTTATTTCGCAAATCCAAAATAAAACCCTTCGCCCCAGCATTGATCAGGTTATTAATCCCATTAGTCACCTCACTGGTCGCATTCGCGCTAAACTGTCGCAGGCGCAGATAACCAAAAGCCAGATTATCCTCAGTTTTTCTCAGTTCGTAAAAAACCGGATTTAGTGTAATGTAATCTCTTAGTAAGGTGAAATCCTTAGTTAACTGATTTTCGGCGGATTTTACAGTTAAAATTACCTCGGTTCCGGGGTTGCCTCGCATCTTCGCCGCCGCCTCATCCAAGGTCATATTATCAGTAGATAAACCATCAATTTTCAGAATGCGATCGCGCGGCTTAATCCCCGCATCATCAGCCGGAGAACCATCAAGGGGAGTCACCACCACCAGCGCCCCCGTCTCAGCCTCCTTAGCAATTTGTAACCCCACTCCCGTCAATTCTCCAGAGGTACTAACTCGGAGACTGCGATATTGTTCCGGTCTCAATAATCGTGTAAACGGATCATCAAGACTCGCCAACATTTCCTCAATAGCCAGATAAGTTTCCTCCCGATTTCTGAGAGGTTTCTTAATTTGTTTTTCCCGCAATAACCACCAATTTTGATGATTAAAACTCTCATCAACATAGGCGCGGTTCACAATACCCCAACTCTCGCTCAGGAGCTTCTGTTCATCCGTCAGCGCCCAGGCGGGTCGCACAACTACTCCCCAAACTAGGATAATCGGTAGGAAGGCGGCGAGGACACAAGAAACCAGTCGTCTCGGCATAATAGCAAATTTTATGTTCTTTTCCAACATTGATGATGAGATGTTATCAATTTGATCAAATATAAATGATCCGAAACTCCGCCATATATGGCTATAATTGTTTCAGGCTGGGTAAGCTCACCCCCCCATGGAGGAACTGAAATTGACTGTAACTTCTCTTGAAAATCAAAACAAGTCCCCGTTCCAGTTTACCTTTCGATGGGCGGGGAGGAAGCCCTGGATATCATTATTGCTCCTGGGGGGATACTTAACCTTAATACCCCTACCCGTCCTAGCACAACAACAACGCTACGGGGTCTATGTGTCAGGGGATAACCCCTTACTCCTGGAAATAGTCCAACAGGTACAACCAGGAGCCATAATTAAAAGATATGGCGATCGCATTGTAATTGATGCTGGCATTTATTTCAATCAGACCCAAGCCCAACAACTGGTATCCAGTCTCAGACAATGGGGAATTCAAGCCCAAATTACCGATTTCCGAAATACTCCCGAATTTCAGAACTCCATAAATGTCAGCCCCCTGGTAGTCCCCCCCCACCGACGGTTAACCGCACCCATTCAAACCAATATTAGACCAAATCTTATTCGCCCCACCACTGACCTAGGACTTTATCAAGTTTACGTCAGACCTGGGGCAGCATCCCTAGACCAAGTGCGACAGGTATCCCCCAATGCACAAATTGTTCAATATCAGGGTGTCCCCGTAATTCAAGCAGGTAGTTTTGTCAACCTGTCCAACGCTGAACAACTGCTGAGTCAACTAATTCTCAGACGCATTCGAGGAGAAGTCATAGCCTCTCGCACACAATTGGAAATGTTACTCGGTTTACCTATTCAGACCCCTACTCCTCTTCCTGCAGCGTCAGGTATTAACCTGGGACTAAGTGATACTGATGGCTATTTTGTATTAATTCCCACACCCGCCGCCGAACTGTCTAGGACTGCTGAAAATGCCATAGCTTTAGGTGTACCTCAAAATAGCATTATCATTCGCGACCACTTCGCTGACCCCTTAGTAGCCGTTGGACCTTTTGCTGATTTGGGACTCGCCCAAGAATGGGAAAATTATCTCACAGATTCGGGAATTGGCTCGGCTCAAATATATTTTGGCAGATAGTCCCTAAACCCTTAGCATGATTAATAATGGCAGGCACTCCTAATCGTTTCCAACTTATTCAACAGTTTGCTGTGACCGCTGCCCAAATGCAAGCCATAGAAACTCGCATTTTTGACGCGGGAATGCCTGTGGCAGCTTTAATGGAAAAGGTCGCCCTCAATATTACTCGCCGCCTATTGTCGATTTTACACTCTGAGTATACCAGCACACCAGTAAACTTAATTGGGGTTTTGGTGGGACCGGGGCATAATGGGGGTGATGCGTTGGTGGTGGCGCGGGAATTATACTATCGCGGTTATCGCGTCCTGTTATATTCCCCCTTTAGCAAACACAAGCCACTCACCGCAGACCATTTTCGATATGCTGCTAGTTTGGGTATTGAAACTGTAGAGGCGATCGCACAATTAGCAGATTGTGATCTAATTATTGATGGGATGTTTGGCTTTGGCTTAGAACGTCCCATTCATGGAGACATAGCACAAATAGTCGAAACTGTCAATAGCTGGTGGAATAAGCCCGTTTTTAGCATTGATATCCCATCAGGTATCCATACTGACACAGGATTAGTCCTGGGAACAGCTATTAGAGCAACCAAAACTTTCTGTTTGGGGTTATGGAAATTAGCCTTTTTGCGGGAAGAAGCCTTACCATGGTTGGGAACTTCCGAGTTAATTGATTTTGATATCCCTGTAACTGATATTCATGCTGTCCTGGGGGTGTCTCCCGACCTAAGGCGACTAACTCCGGAATTGGCGATATCTCATTTACCTATCCCCCTCCCTCAGAATACCCATAAGTATAAACAGGGGCATTTATTAATTATTGCCGGATCGCGTCGTTATACCGGGGCGGCGCTATTATCAGGTCTGGGGGCGCGGGCTAGTGGAGTGGGAATGCTATCAATAGCTGTCCCAGAGTCGATCAAACCCTTATTGAGTTTTCCACTACCGGAAGCCTTGATTATTGGTTGTCCAGAAACAGATCACGGTGCGATCGCCTCTATTGCTGATCATATAAACTTGGATAGTTATGATGCGATCGCCTGTGGTCCCGGTTTAACCGCTGACAATGTATCCGTCATTCAGACAGTATTAAATAGCCATAGACCCCTAGTATTAGACGCTGATGGCCTGAACCTGTTAGCCAAACTAGACCCCGTGACTACCCTATCTAACCGTCAGGCTGCAACCATTCTCACCCCCCACCGTCGAGAGTTTAAACGCCTGTTTCCCCAGTTAAATGATGAATCACATACCTCTATCGAGGGGAGTAGGGAAGCAGCCCGTTTAACTGGCGCTGTCATCATTTTAAAGGGCGCGAGAACCTGTATTGCTACCGCTGAGTCAGTAATCATTAACCCAGAAAGTACCCCAGCCCTAGCTCGTGGGGGCAGTGGCGACGTTCTCACTGGTTTGTTAGGGGGGATACTCGCTATCCAGTCTCGACGGTCACAGCCCCCAGAATTAAGCGCTCAAGTCGCTGTTTGGTGGCACTCACTCGCTGGTATAGTGGCAGCAAGCGATCGCACAGAATTGGGAGTTGATGCTTTTACCTTAACTCAGTATCTCAATTTAAAGCAGTTGTTAAGCCATTTCCCCCAGTTTACTCCTAATACAAATAAACCCGTATAAAACCACTAACAGATGAACCGATAATCAGGAGTTTGGGGGAAATTGATAATCTGGGTAATTATAAATTGCGTAAATCATCCCTATTCTACCATTAATCGCGACGGCTATATAATGAATTAATTAATTGGCACAACCCACAAAATAAAAGACAGGATAACTAACTAATCATGAAAATTATCATCCAACAGAACACCGTCTTAAAACAGAAACCCGTGCAAGCCCATGAACTAACTTCCGCCGATAAAATCTCTATCTATTCGGGCAACCAATACGAAATTACCGACTATAAAGCAGCCGGATACGGACACTTAGAAATTAAATTTAGACCTCCCCATCCTGGACAACGGGAAACCTGGTATATATTCGCCCCTCACGTTCAAATTATAGATGATAAAATAGGCAGCATTAATCAGTCTGTAAACATTAATACTCCCGCAGATATTAACAGCCCAGCCAGCAGTCCCAAACCAGCATCTACTGTTTCCAGTAGTTGGAAATGGCCGATGCGCGGCACTAGCATGGGACCCAGAACTGAGTTTGGTTATGCGAGGGGAAGACTTCATGCTGGGGTTGATATTGGCGGATATACTCCTGATGAATGTTATGCTGCTAGTAATGGGGTGGTGGAGTATGTTAAAAATAATACCAGCGGCGCAGATGGTCGGTCTGTTCATATTCGCCGCCCTGATGGTTGGGAACACCGATATTTGCATTTGCGGTCAATTAGAGTCAGGGTAAATGATCACGTTTCCCAAGGACAATTAATCGGTATTAGAGGGGGTTCTGGTTTTGGCTACGAAGGACGAGAAATTGATGGCGGTGGCTATTCTATCCATCTCCATTTTGAAATTCGCCGACCTGACGGAACTCCGGTAGACCCCCGCCTATTTCTTCCTAATGATGGTAGTGTCCCTATTGTCGGATGATTGACAAGTGGCGGCGGGCGATCGCCATATTTCCTGTGGAAATTGGCCATTGACACCGTGCTTAGGCCTGAAGAAAATCTAGTAAAATTAGGCGGTGGGGTTCGCCGATCGCTTTCAACATTCCCGCTTGCTTAGAATAGGCTTGTCCGGCTATAATATCCGCACGGGTTACCAGTTCCATATCCCACCCCTCCCCTAAAATCAGTTGCTCAATACCTACTTCTAAGGGTCCGTGAAATACATGGCGCACTACCTCTTCTGTCGCATAAGTGCCAAACTCATATAGGGAGGTCGGGACATAGCCAATTTCTTCGAGTAATTCCCTTTTCATGGTTTCTAGGGGGGTTTCCATTGGTTCTATATGACCGCCAAACATCCCCCAAACCCCAGGATAAACTATGGTGGGGATATCGTCCCTTAGCTGTAGGAGAATTTTGTCGGACTGGTACAAAATGGCGATCGCTACTTCTCGAGTAGATTTGTTCATAATCCGGCCCCCATGGCTTCTATGGTGTTTGGAGATTTTAGCCACTAAGCGGTCAAAGTACCAGTTAAGTCCCGGTGATACCAAGCTGTGAAGGCGGTTCAGTAGCGTCATTTCCATTCCCGGAGTGATTGCAAACTCCCCCTTTTCCAGACCTCGCACAATAGCCTCAGCGACATCTTCTGGTTTCCAAATTCCAGCCGTCGCAGTTATCTGTTGCGTTTCTGGCGGTTTAGTCAAGTTTTCTGTCCTCAGTTGTGGCGTATCTGTGTCGGGTGGGTATACTACCGCTATCTTTATCCCCAATGGCTTTAATTCGCCCCGTAAAGCCTCGGCTAACCCCCGTAAGGCAAATTTACTAGGAGAGTAGGCGGCATAGCCATACAGCCCGATTAAACCCGCCCCGGAGGAGATCAGAACTACTGTCCCTTTCCCCCGTTTCACCATCAGCGGAACTATTGCCTTTACTGAGTATAGCGCCCCAAAATAGTTCACTGACATTGTTTGTTCAAAGACTGTTATCGGTATTTCTAGGAAATAACCAGGATAAGCTATGCCCGCTGATGTCACCAATATATCCGGTGTACCTAGCCGATCGCATGAGTTCATCATAGCAGCTTCTATCTCCAGGCGATCGCTCACGTCCGCCGCCAAGGTTAACACCTCTCGCTCAGGACACAACTTCTCTAGTTCCCTCGCCGCCTTTTCTAATTTTTCACCATCACGCGCAATTAGGGTAATATTCGCCCCTGTCTGAATCAGCAGTTTCGCTATCTCTAAGCCTATCCCACTAGAACCACCCGTGATTATCCCATGTTCTGCTTTCATCTTGAATCTATCCACAGAGGCGATCGCCAATTGACAACTCTCGGCAACTCATGGTAATATATAAGTATAAAGTTTATAATTGAAATTTATGCTGTTTTGAAATTATAGTCAATATCTCCATTATCATATAGACTATCACGGGCGCGACCGAAAAGCAACCCCTCCCCCCAAAAAAAGGGATTTTTTTGACAAAACTTAACAAAACTTAACACAATGAGATTGATGGAAGGTGCGTCAGTCAGTCAGTGGCTGGGTGTTGATGTGGTGGTGTCCGAATGACACACCCTACCCTCTGGTTGGGGAATTTTTGGGGTTATAGGCGATCGCCTGACACACCCTACCCTCTGAAGCATTGAAGGTGCGTCAGTCAGTCAGTGGCTGGGTGTTGATGTGGTGGTGTCCGAATGACACACCCTACCCTCTGGTTGGGGAATTTTTGGGGTTATAGGCGATCGCCTGACACACCCTACCCTCTGAAGCATTGAAGGTGCGTCAGTCAGTCAGTGGCTGGGTGTTGATGTGGTGGTGTCCGAATGACACACCCTACCCTCTGGTTGGGGAATTTTTGGGGTTATAGGCGATCGCCAATTGACAAGTCTCGGCAACTCATGGTAATATATAAGTATAAAGTTTATAATTGGAATTTATGCTTTTTTGAAATTATAGTCAATATCTCGATTATGATATAGACTATCACGGACGCGACCGAAAAGCAACCCCTCCCCCCAAAAAAAGGGATTTTTTTGACAAAACTTAACAAAACTTAACACAATGAGATTGATGGAAGGTGCGTCAGTCAGTGGCTGGGTGTTGATGTGGTGGTGTCCGAATGACACACCCTACCCTCTGGTTGGGGAATTTTTGGGGTTATAGGCGATCGCCTGACACACCCTACCCTCTGAAGCATTGAAGGTGCGTCAGTCAGTCAGTGGCTGGGTGTTGATGTGGTGGTGTCCGAATGACACACCCTACCCTCTGGTTGGGGAATTTTTGGGGTTATAGGCGATCGCCTGACACACCCTACCCTCTGAAGCATTGAAGGTGCGTCAGTCAGTCAGTGGCTGGGTGTTGATGTGGTGGTGTCCGAATGACACACCCTACCCTCTGGTTGGGGAATTTTTGGGGTTATAGGCGATCGCCTGACACACCCTACCCTCTGAAGCATTGAAGGTGCGTCAGTCAGTCAGTGGCTGGGTGTTGATGTGGTGGTGTCCGAATGACACACCCTACCCTCTGGTTGGGGAATTTTTGGGGTTATAGGCGATCGCCAATTGACAACTCTCGGCAACTCATGGTAATATATAAGTATAAAGTTTATAATTGAAATTCATGCTTTTTTGAAATTATAGTCAATATCTCCATTATGATATAGACTATCACGGACGCGACCGAAAAGCAACCCCTCCCCCCAAAAAAAGGGATTTTTTTGACAAAACTTAACAAAACTTAACATTTTGGCGAAATAAGTGGGAGTGTTGCGGGTGATAAAGGCTAGACCTGGCGGTAGGGTTAGCACCCAATGCGGGAGTTATGAGATAGAGTGTGGTGCGTGTCAAATTTTCTTGTTGAGTAACTTCAGCCATTTGATGTAGGGGAACTACCCTAATTTTCTCATCAGGCCATCCCAGACGATAACAAATAGCGACCTGTGTTTGGGGGGGATAATGTGCGATTAACTTATCTTGGGCGGTAGCGACATGACGCGCACTGAGATAGAGACATAAACTAGCTTGATGGGCTGCTAAACTCGCCAACTCTTCTGAGGGAGGAACACCCGTAGCACGTCCACTGACGCGGGTTAAAATGATAGTCTGGACTAACTCAGGAATAGTTAACTCCAGCTTGAGTTTAGCGGCGGCATCTTGAAAAGCACTAATACCGGGGACTATTTCCAAATCAATACCCATCTCTAAGAGTTGGCGTATCTGTTCATAAATAGCCCCATATAGGCTAGGGTCTCCCGAATGTAGACGGACAACCGATCGCCCTTTTTGGACTCTATCTATCATAACAGGTAGGATATCCTCAAGGGTCAGATTAGCCGTGGGGATAATTTCTGCATCCTGACGCACACCGACTAACATTTGCGGGGGTATCAAGGAATCAGCAAACAGAATCACATCAGCTTGAGTCAAAAGTTTTTGGGCTTTAACTGTGAGCAATTCTGGGTCGCCTGGTCCTGCCCCTACAATGTACACCATTGGTGGCAATGATTCTCGGGTTGTGCCATTCATAGCAAAAATTTTTGCCATCCCAGTAATTTCATTCCGGATTATATCAGAGTTAGATGGTAACTAGGTATGGTAGATGCACCCTGGTTGATGCCCTGGAGAAAAACAAACTCCGGGGTCTTTTTTTCTTTTATCATTCTGGGAGGCTGTTGTCAACCAATGGCAACCAATGGCAACCAATGGCAACCTAGGGGACTTTGGTTGGGGTGGGTTGATGGCTAGAAATCAGATTTGACGACATCAGGTAAATGGCGTTGGAAAACATATAGCCATAGTAGACCTGCCATTCCCAATAGGATACCGCCGAAGCTAATCAATTGGGCTATTCTAAAGGGTCCTAACATAAGGCTATCAGTTCGGAGTGCTTCAATCCAAATTCGTCCAGAACTGTAGGCGATCGCATAAACTAAAAAAATGCTGCCTAACTTGAGGGGAGGCTTTTGTTGGAGGTCTCGGAAAAACAGGGTTAGCAGTAAGCCAAAGACGAGGAAATTCCAGATTGACTCATAGAGGAAAGTGGGATGAAAATACTGATAGTCCTGATAACCGAGAGGTCGGTAGGGGGGAGATATGTATAACTTCCAGGGTAAGTCTGTCGGACCGCCAAAGGCTTCGGAGTTAAAGAAATTTCCCCAGCGTCCGATAGCTTGACCTAAAATCAAGGCAGGTGCGACCAAATCAGCTAACAGCCAAAAGGAGACCTGATTAATTTTGGCAAAAATGACCGCCGCGAGGATACCCCCGATAATTGCGCCATGAATAGCGATGCCACCTTTCCAAATGGCAATAATACTAGCGGGGTCGTTAGCATAATTCTGCCATTGAAAGGCAACATAGTAAAGTCGGGCGGCGGGAATTGCACCAATTATCAACCAAATCACCAAATCCCCCATTAACTCTGGGTTGACATGGCGGCGACTGGCGAGATATTGACAGAGGGTGACACCAATTAACACCGCCGAAGCAATTAGTAAACCATACCAGCGAATTGATATGGGACCGACTTCTAAGATGGTCGGTCCGGGAGAGGTAAATTGAAACCCGACAGGGAGATATTGAATGAGCATGGATTATTCGGGCAGTTCTGTAGCATCAGTTTCCACAGCCTCGGTTTCTGTGGTAGCTTCGGGGGAAGTTTCCATAGTTGGGGAAGTGGGTGTCATTCCTGCCTGTAGTTTAATTTGATCTCTAAAGCCGGCGGGGGCTAAGTCTATGGCTTCCGCAAATAGTAACTCGGCATCTTCAGGATTGCCCTGTTGTCTGAGTATGATAGCTTTAGCTAGGACGGGGCGGAAGTCTGACTCGCTATTTTTGATGGCTTCATCATAAACGGCGATCGCTTCTTGGTAACGTTGCTGTTCGGCGTAAACCTGCCCTAAGATTAGTTGGATGGAGATTTCGTCAATACTTCCGGCTTGGGCTTGATTAATCTGTGGTGCTGATTTGAGGGTGTCTTCCAATAAGCCAATGGCGGCTTCGGGGCGGTTTTGGGAAATCAGGAGGCTAACGAGTCCCTGTAGGGCTTGAACTTCTCCGGGTCGCTGTTCTAAAATTTTTCGATAACTTTGAGCCGCACCTTCCGGATTGCCTGTATACTCTTGAGCTTGAGCTAATAGAATCCCATATTCTGGAGTTTCCGGGTGTAATTGCGCGAGTCGCTGTAAAGGTTCAACAACATCTGCGACCTGTCCTTGACCTTGACTGATTAACTCAAATTTAGCTTGCAGAAATCCCCGTAAGGCTGTCTCGTTATCGGGTTCTCTTTGTAAGACCAATTGATAGCCCCTGGCTTGGTCTTGGAGGTCTTGGAGTTGAGTGCCGCTAATATTGGAAACGGCGGTTTGATTGGCTACAGACTCGGATGAATCGTTTCTGAACAGTCCTCCCAGCAAGGGGGCCATGGAAAATCCCACAAATGCGATTAGGGATAGCACTAAAATTACCCCAACCACGCCACGACGTTTATCTACCATAACTTCTAAATTCCTGCTTTCTCCCAGCTAATACCACTGCTAATCACATGGTAGCAGAATGGATCACCGGAATGGGTTACGGATTTCGCTTTTGTCCAATGGGATTTAGTACAATAAGGATATCGGCGTAATTGCTGTTAAATAGGCGATCGCCATAGTTCTACCTGATGAGCTGTAACCTACCCTAGCCACCGATAGGTCTAGTTTTGTGGATGTCGAGTCGGTTGATCGGGGTATTATCCACCCTAATATCTGACTTGATTAACGCGGACGAGGTTCTGATGGTAGTGTATCACCTAGAAAATCATGCCGTTTTCGGCATGGTATGTTTCTTCCACTCTGAGGTTTTATGAGTCCTTCTCCGAATAAATTTACCCAAGTCCCCGCTTCCCCCCCTATCCCACCTCAACCAGGTGTTGAGCAACCAGAGGTGGAAAGTTCTCAAGTTCAACAGATAGATGATGCCACAGCGCCTAAGTTGTCTGAAAATACGCCGTTACCTACCCCCGATAATGATGTTAAACAGCTATCAGATGATAGCGATCGCTTAGTTCACCCTATACCTCCCCCTAGTGAGCCTCGCCAATATAGGGCGATCGGTTTGGTGCGCGGGTGTTATCATGCTTCGGGTGAACAGTTTACCCAAGGTGTTCTTCGCACTGTCGAGGGGGCGGAAATTGATGCGGTTCTGTTGGGACGGGTCATGAGTTTAGTTAAAAAACATATTGACCTGGAGGCTGAACATCTTTGGGTGGTTTATCCTCGCACTCGCCAGAAGCAAGATGATCTGCACGTGCAAATTATGGGAGTTTGGGAGCCTCAAACTTTGACTCAATCTGATGATGACTCTACGGAGATAGATAACATATCCCTCGATATTTCCCCGCAGTCTCAGGCTTTACCGGATATCGAACATGGTTATTTCTCCATTCGAGGTGAGATTGTTTATCAGTCTCAGGATGAACCTCAATATGCGATCGTCAAAATCCGACAATCCTCTCGCCATGAAAACGAAAAACCCAAGTTCTTTAAATTAAAATTACTGGGGATGGTCGGTCTCCGACCTGTCGGACATTTTATAGACCTTCATGCCCGTCTGATGGGTAATGATTTAGTGGTTGAGGAAAGCCACGATATCGGGGCTTTACCTATTAAGGGTAAAAGACCTTTTAAACCCGGTAAACCCAGGGACAGTTTCCCGCGATCGCCTCGTCCTGATACTAAGCCCCGCCGCACTCCCACGCCAAAACCTATTCCCCGAAAACCTCCCAAAACTCAAGATTAGTTAGACCCCTTAACCCCTTAGCTCTCACAGCTAACAGTCCTCTCGGTCTGTCTAACATACTCAGGGACAATTCCTTGATTGTCCCTGATGCACATTTTGGTAATTTTGTCAACCCCCACTCAAAACGCCGAAAAAAAACTCGTGCATCGCCAGCAAATTCACGAATCAGAGTGAGGGTTATGGGTGGGGTAGGTGAAGCGAGAAAATGCAGGTTTGAGGCGATCGCTTTCTACCGGAAATCCGCTACAGAGTCCCTATAGATACAACAAAGGTATTTTCACATATAACCTCATGTTATCAGAAGCCCAAAACGGTGTCAAGTGCCGATTCTCTCGTCGCGAAAATGATGACTATTTACCCGGAAATTTGTGGTGACTGATTCAATGTTTAAAATTGTCTCCCGAAATAAATAAGTCACGGCTATGGCAACTGGCAGATATGCACATTTTGGCAATTTTGTCAATCCCCCCTCAAAACGCCGAAAAAAAACTCGTGCATCGCCAGCAAATTCACGAATCAGAGTGAGGGTTATGGGTGGGGTAGGTGAAGCGAGAAAATGCAGGTTTGAGGCGATCGCTTTCTACCGGAAATCCGCTACAGAGTCCCTATAGATACAACAAAGGTATTTTCACATATAACCTCATGTTATCAGAAGCCCAAAACGGTGTCAAGTGCCGATTCTCTCGTGACGCAAATGATGACTATTTACCCGGAAATTTGTGGTGACTGATTCAATGTTTAAAATTGTCTCCCGAAATAAATAAGTCACGGCTATGGCAACTGGCAGATATGCACATTTTGGCAATTTTGTCAATCCCCCCTCAAAACGCCGAAAAAAAACTCGTGCATCGCCAGCAAATTCACGAATCAGAGTGAGGGTTATGGGTGGGGTAGGTGAAGCGAGAAAATGCAGGTTTGAGGCGATCGCTTTCTACCGGAAATCCGCTACAGAGTCCCTATAGATACAACAAAGGTATTTTCACATATAACCTCATGTTATCAGAAGCCCAAAACGGTGTCAAGTGCCGATTCTCTCGTGACGCAAATGATGACTATTTACCCGGAAATTTGTGGTGACTGATTCAATGTTTAAAATTGTCTCCCGAAATAAATAAGTCACGGCTATGGCAACTGGCAGATATGCACATTTTGGCAATTTTGTCAATCCCCCCTCAAAACGCCGAAAAAAAACTCGTGCATCGCCAGCAAATTCACGAATCAGAGTGAGGGTTATGGGTGGGGTAGGTGAAGCGAGAAAATGCAGGTTTGAGGCGATCGCTTTCTACCGGAAATCGGCTACAGAGTCCCTATAGATACAACAAAGGTATTTTCACATATAACCTCATGTTATCAGAAGCCCAAAACGGTGTCAAGTGCCGATTCTCTCGTGACGCAAATGATGACTATTTCCCCGGCAATTTGTGGTGACTGATTCAATGTTTAAAATTGTCTGCCTAAATTGATAAGTCATGGCTATGGCAACTGGCGGTTATTCACATTTGAGCAATTTTGTCAATCCCCCCTCAAAACGCCCAAAAAAAACTCGTGCATCGCCAGCAAATTCACGAATCAGAGTGAGGGTTATGGGTGGGGTAGGTGAAGCGAGAAAATGCAGGTTTGAGGCGATCGCTTTCTACCGGAAATCCGCTACAGAGTCCCTATAGATACAACAAAGGTATTTTCACATATAACCTCATGTTATCAGAAGCCCAAAACGGTGTCAAGTGCCGATTCTCTCGTGACGCAAATGATGACTATTTACCCGGAAATTTGTGGTGACTGATTCAATGTTTAAAATTGTCTCCCGAAATAAATAAGTCACGGCTATGGCAACTGGCGGATATGCACATTTTGGTAATTTTGTCAACCCCCCCCTCAAAACGCCGAAAAAAAACTCGTGCATCGCCAGCAAATTCACGAATCAGAGTGAGGGTTATGGGTGGGGTAGGTGAAGCGAGAAAATGCAGGTTTGAGGCGATCGCTTTCTACCGTAAATCGGCTACAGAGTCCCTATAGATACAACAAAGGTATTTTCACATATAACCTCATGTTATCAGAAGCCCAAAACGGTGTCAAGTGCCGATTCTCTCGTGACGCAAATGATGACTATTTACCCGGAAATTTGTGGTGACTGATTCAATGTTTAAAATTGTCTCCCTAAATTGATAAGTCATGGCTATTGTCGGAGTAGGGGATAAAATCAATCTAAACGTATTTGAGAACCCCAAATATCTTGGGGGATAAAAGACCTGTCCATAGGGATAGGAGCGACAGGTTCAGTGAGGGTAAAATTGCCAGACTCTATCCATTCCTTGAGTTCCTCCGCGACCTGTCGAGAGCGGGAAATACTGGCGAGGGGGGCGGTGCGGACGGTTTTACCCTCAATTTGGATACGACCGCTTTTGAGTTGAGCGTATGTTACCAAACCGAAGGTCGGGCGAACCCGGCGGGGGATAGCAAAATCGACGACTGGCGCAACAATATCCTCATCAGCAATAGCAGCGCGCAAAACCACTTCTTCATTAAGCACAGGTAAAGGAATGCCAATGCCTAACATGAGAGAGGGTCCGTGTTGTTTAAAATAGCAGCCTCGCACCCAATAGGGGTTCATTTTTTTAGCATCACCGATAACGGCTAGGGTGGCGGCGGGTCCTATGGGGGTGCGGTTAGGTAATCTTTTTTGGATGGGGAAATGTTGGGTTCCTTCCCAGGTGATATAACCAATTCCTCCCCCTAAAAAAATGCGAGTTCCTATGCCGATTAATTGTAGGTCGGGGTCATTGAATAGGGGAGATATCGCGCCAGAGTTGGAGTAAACTGCATTACCTAAAAATGGTTGTAGGGGTCCGAGGTAGGTAAATAAAGGCCGATCGCCACCATTAACGCCAATGATAAAATTCTGGTATAAATTGCGGGGATTAAATAGATAAAACTGGTTAATTGTATCTTTGTTAATGGAGGTTTCTAGGGAACTACGGGGGTAGCAGTCGGAGGGAGTCCCAACAGCTTGAAGATGGACGGTTTTTCCAGCGATTAAATCTTCGATAACATGACCGCCACCGCGATCGCTTGGTTCATCTCCTTCTTTCACCATTTGGGTAGCGCCAATATATATATCTACTGCGCCAAAACCACTGTAGGCGGGTACACCGTTAAGCCAGCAGGTGCGAATATTGATGGGGGGGTCTGTATGTCCGAGGTTGATAATTGCCCCGGAAGATTCCATGGGTTCAAAGGTTCCGGTGGTGATGACATCGACTTCTTCGGCGACTTGGCTGATGCTGGTTTCTTTGACTCTGGCTTTGAGTTCTTCGATGGTGCAGACAATGGCTTGCTGCTGATTGATTTTGTGGTTGATTTCGGCTATGGTTTTCACTGGTGATTATTCCTGGGATTATGCTCTGGGAGGGTTTCACTGGTTAAAAGTGAGGGTTGGTCGGCCACGGGTTTAAGGGGAGGGGGATTATCCCAAATATCTAGGATATCTCGGATCAGGATTTCTTTGATCAAAACTTGACCGACTACCGCGAGGGGAAAGGCTAACACGAGTCCGCCAAATCCGAAGAAGGTTAGGAAAAATCCTTGGGCGAGAAGGGTGATGGCTGGTAGTAGGGAGACTTGGTAAGCCATTAAGGAGGGCATGATTACGGCGGTTTCGATTTGCTGGATGATGATATATAACATCACTACTAATGTGGCTTTCCAGGGAGAGTCTAAAAGGGCGATCGCCATTGGGGGAATGACGCTAACAGCAGGACCTATATTGGGAATTAGGTTCAGCAGTCCGGCGAGAATGGCATTGGCGAAAATTAAGGGGACTCTCAGTATCCACAAGCCGATTACTGTTAGCAGGGTGACACAAATCATGTTGAGTAGCGCACCGATTAGCCAACGACCTAGGGCTATTTCGCAAGTGTCTAGTATGTGGTTCATTCGCCTTCGGTAAAAGGCGGGAATTAGTTGTAAGCTACTGCGACGGTAGGCTTGGGGGTCGGCTAAAAGCATCATGGTCAGGACGAGGATTAATAATATGCTGACTAATCCTTCTACTGTGGTTCCCACCACGACACCAAAACCGCCGATTAGTTGATTACTCAGGGCTTGGGCTTGTTGGATAATTTGTTCGATGCGGATCTGTCTCAGGTCGCGACTGACTTCTGATAGATATTCCCGCAGGGGTCCGTTGAGGTCGGTGCGTAAATAGTCAATTAACAGGTTCAGCAGCTTTAGACCTTGTTCGAGACCAGCGGGGACCTGTTTGGCTAGTTGTTCTAATTGGTTGATTAGGGGGGGGACGACCAATAAAAAGCCGATGATAATCCCTAAGAAGAATAGACTAATCGACAGAAAAACGGCAAGCGATCGCGGTAGTTTCAGACGCTGGAATTGGCGGGTGAGACGGTTTAAGGCGGTGGCTAGGACGACGGCGGCGAAAATCATCAGCAGGGCTTGTTTAATCCGCCACAGGATATATATAGCGATTAAGAAAGCTGTGAAGCCTATCCATGTACCTAGGGTCATTGCGACTGTTCAGGGTGAGAGAATTTGCTTTTCTACAGGCGATCGCCTGTACGATTTCTCAGTTTACCTTTTATTTTCTGCTGATTGTAGCCACATTCGCCACGAAAACAGAACCGCCAGCAGGGAAGAGGGGAAGAGAACCGCGAAAAGAGCGATCGCATTGGTTTCGGGAATCGCTAAATTTGGCCCGACATATTTGATCAGTAAGGATAGCCCTAGGGATAGGATCAGGATTTTGGTCACAAATAACAGTTTGTTGTCCATTTATATATAGAATGCCATGGGATGCGATCGCCTATATTTTACCAATTGGTGGCCGCCTTACACCCGAAGGCCATAGAGTCTGACACCCAGCCACCCTAACCGCCTTAGTCGGTATTCCCCACTGGGAGGGCGATACACGATTTTCCGGAAGAAATTAAAAAAAATTTTGCGGCAGGTGATATGATTTGCGATCGAGGTGGGTAAGTTAGAACTACAGAAAACAAATAACCTCTTTCACCCCGAGGAGAACGAATTATGAAGACTGAACTTAAAGCCAAATTCCTGCAACATATCTCTCAGAAAAAAAGAGACGGTGGTTTCACCTTAATCGAACTGTTAGTTGTAATCATCATTATCGGTATTTTGTCGGCGATCGCTCTGCCTTCCTTCTTAAACCAAGCTAACAAAGCCAGGGAGTCCGAAGCCAGAACATACGTTGGTTCCATCAACCGGGCTCAACAAGCACGTTTGATGGAAGCTGGCGAGTTTACTACCGATTTAACTCAATTGGGTTTGGGTATCAGCAGCGCTACAGCAAACTACACTTATAATCTACTTGCTAATGCTACTGTTGGTGCGGTGGTTAATGCCAACGGTGCTGCTAATCTCAGGGACTTTGGTGGTCTGGTCTGGGTAGGTGACACAGTAGGAGGAGAAAGTACCACTTTGGCTCAACTGTGCGAAGCGCCCGATGCAGGCACCGCAGCAAGCTTTGCTGCGGGTGATGATGACTGTGGTGGTTTTAGAGCAGTTAAATAGATAGTCTAGCAGTTTAGGTTTAAGATGGAGTCAGCTAGGGTGTTTAACCCCATCGTCAACTATAGCATTTAGGGATGGCATACGGTCGGACTGTTGAAGCAATAACTGTATTGCCCTTGTTGATGATGAAACAAGACAACTGATACCAGTTGAAGTTATGGAAAATAGGTAGTACATTAGTGCTACCTATTTTGTTTTATAATAGTTCATTGAGTTTATGGCTAGGACTATGGTTGATAATCAGATATCGGAAAAGCATAAGAGTTTATCAGCAGAAGCTGATATTTGCTTGCATAAAAGGGATTATCAACAAGCAGCTACTTTATACGAACAAGCCATCAATCTCAATCCCGACTATAAACATAATTACTGGAAACTGGGGCTAACCCTACTGCTACAGGAGCGGGAGGAAGAAGCCCAGACCACCTGGCTGGTGGCGATGAGTGATGGAGACCCAGAACAGATTGACCAGTGGACGATGGATTTAGTAGAGGTTCTCTCATCAGAAGCAGACGCACGAACCGTCGCCGAAGACTATTCCGTGGCTTGGGGGATTCGCCAACACATTTTAGAAATAAATCCCCATGATATTGATAATATATTAAAGTTAATTGATTTGTCAATTACCCTGAAAACCTATACCGGAAATGAGATCGCAGAATATGGACTTGTTCCCTTACTGCAACAGGGGTCTATCAATGTCAATCCAGATTTACTCCTGCACCTGTGGAAAAAACTCTTAGTTGTAGATGCAATTAATCCCCTATCTCTGGAATTGGGAGAGGCGGTGATTAACCATATTGGTGAGCAACCGGAGTTTGTCACTAGCCTAATCCCCCTATTATATGATATTGCCTATTCCTTTGGTGAAACAGGTATAGCCAAGGGCTATGGAGAGTTATTGTTGAACCTGGCACCGAATCATCAAGAGTTGCTGAGGGCTTTGGCTCAGTTTTGTATTCAATTAACCGAGTATGACCATGGCATTGAATATGCCAGACGTTCCTATGATCTCACTGAATCCCCAGATCAGCAAGCCCTGGATAGCAATTTTATGATCAGTGGTCTGATGTCTCAGGGGGGATGCACAAAGCAAGTGCGAGAGGTGGTAAAACATCAGGAATCATTGCTGGATGCTATGCTGAAAGACCCGCCCCTAAACTTGGGGACTGGGGTTATGCAATTATATAATACCAACTTTTTCTTTCCTTATGTGAGAGACTGCCCTGATTTTAACTCACAGAGAAAAGCCCAAGTTGCTAAAATTTGCCAAGCCAACTTAGAAACTGCTCTGGCAAAAAATATCGCCACATATCAAGCCCGGAATTTACAGAAACGCCATCAAGGAGCCACCAATAAAACCCTAAAGATTGGTTATATATCTTATTGTTTCCGGCGGCATTCTGTGGGTTGGATATCTCGCTGGTTATTTAAACATCACGATCGCGATAAATTTGAAATTTATGCCTATATGATTGGGGCGGAAAATAGACAAGATGCTCTGCAAAACTGGTATATAGAACAAGCCACCAAGTCTTATCAATATGGAATGGTAAGCACAGAAGTTGCCGAGCAAATTTCTGAAGACCAGATTGATATTCTCATTGATTTAGATAGCCTGACATTGACGAATACCTGCGCCATTATGGCACTTAAACCCGCACCAGTACAAGTCACCTGGTTAGGATGGGATGCCTCTGCTATACCCACCGTTGACTATTTTATTGCCGACCCCTATGTTTTACCAGAAAATGCCCAGGATTATTACTCAGAAACCATCTGGCGACTACCTCAAACCTATGTAGCCGTGGATGGCTTCGAGGTCGGCATTCCCAGTTTGCGAAGACAGGATATCAATATTCCCGAAAATGCCATTGTTTATTTTACCGCCCAAAGGGGGCCGAAATACAACCCAGAACTAGCCCAACTGCAAATGCAAATTCTGAAACAAGTACCCAACAGCTATCTGATAATTAAGGGATTCGATAAAGAGCAATCCATCGCCGGTCTGTTTTTTGAGTTAGCAGAAGAACAGGGAGTTAGTCGAGAACAGTTGCGACTGACAGGTTCAGTATTGCTGGAGCAAACCCATCGCGCTGATTTAGCCATTGCAGATGTGGTGCTGGATAGCTACCCCTACAACGGTGCAACCACCACCATGGAAACCCTGTGGATGGGTATTCCTCTAGTGACTAGGGTGGGGGAACAGTTTGCAGCCCGCAATAGCTACACCATGATGATGAATGCTGGCATCACCGAGGGTATTGCTTGGACTGATGAGGAATATGTGGAGTGGGGGGTTCGTCTGGGAACCGATGAAAGCCTGCGCCAGGATATCTCCTGGAAACTACACAAGTCCAAGCGGACTGCTCCTTTGTGGAATGGCAAGCAGTTTACCCGCGATATGGAAAAAGCCTATCAGGAAATGTGGCAGCGGTATATTGACCGTGGCAGTTGTTAGCATATACGCTATTATAGCCCTCAGTTAAATTATATGGAGATTCAACCTCAATGTCAACCATAAATGAATCAGACCTACAACGAAAAATTCGCGAGCAGTTCGACTTTAACCAGTATCCTAAAGTCCCTGTAGAGGAATCCCCCAAGACTGATTATCAACACCTTTATATTCATAACTTGCTGACTCCCTATTATCTAAGAAACCAACAGGTTATTCAAACCGAAGGTAAAGTTATTTTAGATGCTGGCTGTGGTAGTGGATATAAGGCGTTGGCATTAGCATTAGCTAATCCCGGTGCGAAAATCGTGGGTATTGACATCTCCGAAAAGTCCGTAGAAGCCTCCCGCGATAGATTGAAATATCATGGCATAGAAAATGCCGAATTTCATGCCATGTATATTGAGGAACTACCCAGCTTAGGTTTAGAGTTTGACTATATCAATAACGATGAAGTTCTCTACTTACTACCGGATATCGTAGAAGGGTTGCAAGCCATGAAATCGGTGCTGAAACCCGATGGTATTATTAGAACCAATCTACACAGTGCTTTCCAACGCCAAAACTATTTTAAATCCCAGGAATTTTTTAAAATGATTGGGTTAATGGATGAACAACCCGGAGAAATGCAGATGGAAATGGCGCGAGAAACCATGAAATCTCTGAAAGACCAGGTATTGCTTAAACGGCAAACCTGGGATACAAAAAATGCTGAATCAGAACAGTATATTTTAAGTAATCATCTATTGCTGGGTGATAAAGGTTTCACTATCCCGGATGTTTTTGCGGCTTTGAAAGCTGCTGATTTAGAGTTTATCAGTATGTTAAATTGGCGACATTGGGAAATTATGGATTTGTTTAAGGATGAAGATGATTTACCTGTTTTTATCGGGTTGGGTTTAGCGGAAATGTCTACCGAAGACAGGTTACATTTATTTGAACTCCTGCAACCCATGCACCGTTTATTAGATTTTTGGTGTGGTCATCCTCACCAGGGTAAAGATTTTATCCCGGTGTCGGAATGGAGTGATTCGGACTGGGAAACCGCCAGAGTCAGCCTACATCCTCAGTTAGCTAACCCCCAGTCCCGGGAAGATTTAATTAATTGCATTACCAACCACAAACCCTTTGAAATTAGCAAGTATATCAGGTTACCTGTTTTTCTACCAATTCATCTGGATAGTGGCATAGCAGCTTGTTTATTGCCACTGTGGGAGAGGGTTTGCACTGTTGAGGAGTTAGTGCAGCGGTGGCAGCAAATTCGACCCATAGACCCCATTACCCTAGAACCTGTTAGCCAGGAAAAAGCCAGGGATGAAATTAAGGAGTTATTAGACACCCTAGACCCATTTTTATATGTGCTGTTAGAACGTTGTGGCTAAACTCTTACAAACCGTAGTTGTGGCTAAACTCTTACAAACCGTAGGTTGGGTGAAACGCAGTGAAACCCAACATCATATCAACTGGTGAAGAAACCGGGTTTCTCAGCCGAAACGGTGGGGCGGGTTTATGAATATAGTCGTGGGGAATTGATAATTGACAGCAGAACCCGCCCCTACAATTAATTATTAATTATTACACATATCGTAGACGCACCGCTGCCATATCCTGTTCAAGAAACCAGCTTTCTCCCCCAGAGGTCAAGAAACCCGGTTTCTCAAAGAAAGGGTAGGGCGGGTTTATTAATATGGTCGTGGGGAAGAAGTAATTAACAGCGGAACCCGCCCCTACAATTAATTATTAATTATTAATTATTAATTATTAATTATTAATTATTATCCGGTTCAACTACCGGAATAATATCAGCCTTTAGGTTATTAATTACTTCCTGATTTTCATGGTCTAATTTAATCCGACCCTGTAACTTAGACATTAAAGCCGACCACTGCATGGGACTCAACTCGCCAATTAACACAATTTCCGGCCCGCCATCAAATTCTATTTCCTCCTCCATTAACAAGTTCATAGCCACACTAGATAACACTAAATCAGCCTCTTCTGGGGTAATGTTGCTGTTATCTATCAATAGGGTCATCTCGGCTTTATCGGGATGATTAACCAGGGTTTTAATCACGGCTTGTAATTCCAATCCGACAGTTTCTTCTGGTTGTGACCAGTCGGGGAAAATGATAAAATTCAGATTACTAAGTTTGAAGAGTTCCCAAGTACCATTCTCTAGCTCAACTGCTTGACAATGTTTAATATAATCAATTTGGAACTCTTGGATACCTTCTAGTGAAACTTGTTGAGTTATTTCTTTATTCTCAGACTCCAGCGTGATTTTAGCATCCAAACAATTTATCAAAGATACCCACTGCGTTTTAGTTAACTTTCCTAACAATTGAATCTCTGGTCCCCCTTCAACCTGTAAATCTTCCTCCATAAGAAGACCCATAATTATGCTAGATAGGGCTATATCTGCCTGCTCATCGGAAATGTTGCTATTGTCTATCAAAAGACACATCTGACTTTTATCTGGATGAGTGGCGATCGCCTTAATGACTTGAGCCAAATCTTCCGCCACAGAATCTTCTGGTTGATTCCAATCTGGAAAGACAATTAAGTTAATATCTTTAAGATTGAGGTGATCAAGTGCCTGAGATTGCTCTGATATAGCAGCTTCTATGCCTTGCAGCATTTGTTGGGCAGGTGCAAAATCGGGTGCAAAATTTAAGACATCAAATAAAGCGCGTTGGGCTAAATCCAGAGCGTCTATTGTGGCTGCTACCTGTGCTAAATACCAAAACACACGCCAATGATTGCATCCGTTCTCAATAGCTGCCGCAAATTCTGAAATTGCCTGTTGATTGAGACTAAGAGCGTGCATAACTAATCCGCGCCATAATCTTAAATAACCATCTTCTGGGTAATGATCTGCATATTGATAAAAACTCCCCTCACCTCTGGAAAGCAATGTTGAAGATTGGGCAATATTTTTTTCTGCCTTAAATAGCCTTTGAATGTTTTGTGATGTCATACTGATGCTAAAATCAGTAACTATTTCATCAATAGATTCGACAAATAACTGGGATCCTAAAAACTTCTGGTCAACTCCCACTACATCTAAAATAGAAACAGGTTTATCCAGCAAACTATATTCTCTGGGAAACCCCCACTGCCTAGTTTGCTTAGGTAATTCCATTAGTTTTTCGTAAATGGGATTGAGTTGCTTGGCAGCATTTTCAGCACCAAAAATTTGCTTGGCATACTCTCTGGCGTTATCTCCCAATCTAGATCGTTCTTCTGGATGATGATATAAATATTCAAGTGCTTGGCTATATTCTAATTCGCTATCAACCACTAAACCTGTATAATTATTCATGACCAAACTTCTGATGCCACCATGAGGAAATACTACAGGTGGCACTCCCCCATACATGACTTCCTGCAAATTTAATTCAGCCGCTGCATAAGTATCTTCGCAAAGAGGATACCCATAAACATCAAACTTTTCTATTTCTGATTTGATATCTTCAACAAAGCCACGGAAATTAAATTTTTCCGAAGCACCGAGTTGCTCCGCTTCTTGTTTCAAGAAGTTGTGAATACCTCCGCCACATACTACAAACTTCACATGAGGAATGTTAGCAGCCGCACTCATTGAGACATAATTGCGGTGCATTTTGCTAAAACTGACACTACCTATGTAGCCAACATTAAAGGTATCGTGTGGTTTGGGCTGCACGTCAGCAACTCTAGCAAAATCGGCAGCATCATAAACCATACCCACTTTTTTTAATTTCACTTCGGGGGGTAAGTTCTCGAATACTGGCAGTTTGCGCGAGTAGGGATTGCAAGGTATGGCAAAATCTGCATAATCTACTAAATCCCTAGTAATAACTTGCGGTGGGTGTTCTCCGGCAATATGAAACCAAATTAATAAGCGCGTTGCGGGCAATTCCGAGCGCAGAAACTCGCACATTTGGGGATTATTCCAATAATGAATATGTACGATATCTGCTTTTTCCATTTCCGAACAAATTTCTTCTCGCTTGGTTGTATTGACCACACTCAGCCCTTCTTTTATAGCCATGTCAGCCATAAATGGATCGGCTTCAGTTAGAGAAGCTACACTGTGTTGAAAATTAGCTAGTTTCAAGGAATATTTAGCCGTTGCAATAGTGGCGCGAGAAGCACCACCATTGCATAGCCAGGGAATGATATGAAGGACTTTAATAGGTTCCATACTTTGAAAATTTAATTATAAGGTTTGCGATAGACTTTGACTGTCGAAAATACTCGTGGAATAATCGGCAAATAAGCTTGACTTTGGGTTGGGTCTGTCGGATATAATAATGGAATTTCAATCTTTTCGCAACCATATTCATCTTCCATTAATTCCTGACAGGCTTGCCTGATGCCCGGTTCCTTGCCGCCATGATGAAACAAGATAGCCTCACGATTTTCCTCATTAAGAGGGGGTAAATAGTCGTGAAAAACCATGATTCCACCTGGTGCTAGGATGGTAAAGTAATTGGCAATATCTTGTCGTACTCCTTCATAAGTATGATCGCCATCTACAAAGATAAAAGGCGGAAAATTACCATCTATCTCGCACAGTTGTCTCAGTTGATCTACAGCTTGGTGAGAAAACATCCGTAGGTGAGTAACTTCATTTTGCAACTGTTGGAGAACTTGTTGCAACTGTGGATGTAGTCCCGGCTCGATCGCAAAACCTTGTATTTCAGTATGAGACCGCTTCAATGCCCTGTAATTTAAAAATAAGGAACTGCCAGCAAAAGACCCAATTTCAATAAACCGTAAAGGAGATGACGTTTCTGGCAGCAGTTGGCGTAGGGAATAGTACAGTTGAAAGCGCTCGTTGCGCGACATTTGACTTTGAATTCCATATACCACCGGATCGTCTTCCTTAAACTCTTCCACCAACAAAGGTTGAAATACTGGATTGACCGGGTACTTGTTGGGACACTGGAACCAAACCCCTGTACCATCAATTGGGTTAATGTTAAACTTAAGTTGGCGATCGCTTTCAAATTCATGGAATGCCTGGCGGCAACCTTCCCAGTGACCGTAGTCATCTACTTGGATGAACCCATTATCAGAAACGCGATCGTATAAGTTGTGGAGAATTGCTTTTGTCGATTCGTACCAATCACCATCCATGTGCAAAAGAGCAAGCATACCGACTCTGTTTCGCATAATGGGCAGAGTATCTTGGAAATACCCTTTCACAGTTTGTACAAGATTTCCCACCCCCAGTTTAGAACAAATTTCTCGCGTACTAGCTTCTGGAGCCGCACAAGTTCCTGTTCCCCAACCCGTTAACTCAGCAGACACGCCACAAGACTTATCTTCTGCTGTGGGGCTAGGCATCCCTTCAAAAGAATCAAAAGCATATAACCAACGGGGTTGTTTGGTATATCGTTTGATAACTGCAGCCATTAATGCAGTGGAACCTCCAGCCGCCACGCCACATTCGGCAAAGTTACCCGGAATGTTTTCTAAGCATACACGCTTTGTTAAACAGAACAAAGAATATAAGCGTGCTTCGCTTAACATAGTGTAGGGACGGATTAATCCCAATAATTCCTGAAATTCTGTATCTCCTACCCGGCTTGAAAGGATTTGCGGGTATTGTTCCTGAATTTGGTTGCGAAGATTTTGAGCTTCAGTATTATTTGGGAAATATCGTAGTTCTTCATATAAAGATTGCCACGCTGCTGCTGGTTGATTCATTTTGATGAAGCAGGTAGCCCGTAAATAATCTAGTCCTACTGTTGGTTGCTTTAATGATTTTGCTTGGTTCAATAAATTAAAAGCTAGAACCACTTCATCATTATTGATCGCCTGAACCGCTTGTTGCATTAAATCTCCCACTTTTCCAGGTCTAATTTCTTGCAGTAACAATTTAGCTTTTCTGTGGTCAGGTATGACAGCTAACAAACGTTCCAGGATGCCGACGGCTTGATTGGGTTGTCCTAGTTTAGCTAGAGCAACTGCTTTCCCATAGTTAATATACAACCTGTCTGGAAAACTAACGATCGCTTCTTCAAACAACATCAAAGCCTGTTGATTGTTGTTAGCATTTAATTCTTTAACAGCTTCTTCTATTAAAATTTCTTTAGATTCTTGCGGTTTTTGCTGAGAAGCTTTACCACCGAAAATAGTTTTTTCGGTAAAATTATCTGCTTTAGTATTGCGGATTATAAATGGAGGATGTTTGAGAGGAAAATTCATGGCTTCTGTGGGCATATTCGCCAATTTACTTCCTACGTCTCTGGTATGGGAAGCATCAGAAGTAAAGCCAATATTAGAAACTAAGTTAGCATTTGGAATAATGCTTAGACCATTATTAACTAAGCAAGTAAATTGCCAAACATAAGCCCAAGAGTTACATTCTTCGTAAACCTGTTGAAAAATATTAGACCAAAATCTTTGGGCATCATTATCTTGTAAAATGTTAGAAAGCAAATCAGCATTTTTTACCTGTGGCCACAAGCTCATTTCACTATCATACTTCTGCCACGCCCGTCGCCAACTTGCCCAACCCCAACAATGGGCATAGTAAGAAAAATAGTAACTATATTCAGTTTGATTTTGTCCAAACTGAAAATTGTCACCCGAAATAAACATTACTCGCTCGTCGTCGCGATATCGTTCTAACAATTCCTGACAAAAGCGAAAGAATGTGGGGTGGGGTAAACAATCATCTTCTAAAACAATGGCTTCCTCTACATTGTTAAATAGCCATGTCAAACCGCTCGATATTCGTTTCCTTACCCCTAAATTCACCGTAGAATAGTTAGTGAAAACTTCGCAATCCCAGTCAACGCGATTAATGATAGCCCTCGCTGCCGCACATTTCTCAGCTTCCCCAGTTTTTTCTGGACGCGGGCCATCGGCAATAACAAATAACTTAGGAGGTTTAACCTCCCGTATTGCTTCAAAGACTTTCTCTGTGGTCTCCGGTCTATTGAATAGGATTAAGCACACTGGTCTATTTAACTGCCATTTCTTATCCATACTTGTATAATTATTTTTAGGTCTAGGATGAGTCACTTGAAAACAGGCAGGTCCCAAACAAGACTCCTTCTCGCTCGGTAATTCTCCTCTCTCTAATAACTGAGTATCTTTAAAAAATACTGAAGTACAGTTTTTGTCAGTGTAGCCCGCGATGGTGCCGTAGAAATCTATTCTTTTATATCCATTAAATGCCAAGAACTCGATTCCTCGATCGTAGCTGTAATCATCAGTATTGTCAAAAATAATAAACCCCGTATCTTTCAGCTTGCTTAAGCTTAATTCTACACATTTATTTCTATTCTTACCATCTATAATAATTACGTCAAAGTAGTTATTTGAATATCTACTGATTTCGGCTGCGTATTCTTCTTCTTGAGCGCTGAGACTTAATTCTACATTTTTAGGCATTTTTTCTTGAATATAAGAAAACCAATTGCGATCGCTTTCAACCGAAATTACCTTTAATACTCTTTCAGCCCACCACAATGTTGATTGCCCGCTGCCGTATTCAAAAACTTTAAAATCTGATGAAATCTTGTTTTCTATAAACTCTATCGCCGGATAGGTGTACCAAGGAATAGGTTGCGAATCAAAATTGATAGGAACGCCAGTCGCTAAAGACTTGAGCCAGCCTGATGATTCTAAATAATTTATACCTGAAGGTAAGTTTTTTGAAACTTCAGACCAATCTACAGACAAAATAATACTATGGGCTAGGTTAATACCCATTCCACTCTTGAGTAAATCAGAGTGATTAGTAATTAATTCTTTATATAATTGCGCTGCTTCTTTAAATTTGCCTTGCTTAAATAATTCTTGGGCTTTTTCTAATTCACCTAATACTCGATTATAATTATTTTTAGGTCTAGTATCAGTCACTTTAGAATAATTCATAATTTTTTGTTCCTGTTTACTTTGATGTTGCTGTTTAGTTTGATATGGTTTCAGGGGCTGATTTTCCAACTTAATCTTTGGTCTTTCAAGAATTAGCAATAATCCATTGTTGGTGAATTGACTATGTTTTGGGTATAAATTTTTTAAGGATAATTCAGTTTCTTTATCAATGGGTATTTTAAATATTAATTGTATTTGCTTACTTTGGAATTTACTGGCTTTAACAAATTCTAAATAATCTTCTGTAAAATAACGATTAATATGAGGTGAATTATAAACATAATAAACCATTAAGTCTGCTGTTTCTTTGTCCGTATGTTGATATAAGTAACGACATAATTCAGGAGGTCTCATCAATAAGTGTCCCCAAGGTGGGATAGGTGAATTACCAAAGTTAAAAACTTTACCTGCTTGGTCAGTTATTTTGGGCAAATGATGGCCGTCATAAGCTGACCAGATAGGTGAAAACATGGAAAATAACTGCCCACCTGGTTTCAAGGACAGAAACATTTTATCCAAAGCAGCAGGTAATTTATGAATATGCTCGAAAGTTGCAATAGAAAAAATTAGATCGTACTTTCCATAGTATTCCTGGGGAAGATTTTCTATATTTTCCAAGAAAAAGTTATATTTGTCTACTCTTCTATTCTGAAAGCCTAAATTAGAAGTATCTCTAAGATGAGGAATAATTGTTCCTTTATGAGATAGTCCTCCAGCTTCCTTTAGGGACTTTTCGTAATCTGGAGTTTCTATGGCTGACCAAGATTTAACACCTAGATAATTAAACACAAACTCTTCTGGTAAGCTCCCTCCCACTTCCAGAACATCTTTACCTTCAAAACCAACTAGATTTTGGCATATGTGAGCAAAAGAAACGTGATAACTAAGATTAAACTTAGCTTGACATTCAGCAATGTTAGATTCAGTTAATTTGTGGATCATTTGTTACATTTTATGATTCTACATAAACTGGTTATAGTCTTTCTTGATTATATAGCTAGTCAGAATAGCTGTTACAAATTATACCACGAAAATTATTCCTCCTTAACTATGACTGCTTTCACTACCTTGAGTAGCTAAAATCACATACCTGGCTATTCTACCACACCATGGCAAAAAAGCGATCGCCTTCCCGCCACTGAAACAACACTTAACATTCCTCCAACTCCTGTAACTCACTGGGACTAACCTGCCTCATAAACACATTCCCCTGTTTGCAATACTCGATCGCGAAAATGTGGTTCTAAATCCTCAAAAGGTTTCAAATCCACCCATCGCCGCGTTAAGTCATTCGCCTCCGCCACCGCCAAAAAATAATCTTTTTTTCTCAACCCTTCCACCGCCAAATCAATATCAGAAGTTTCCCTAAACCTCCCCCTAACTAACGACCCGAATAGGATAACCCGCCTCACTCCAAACTGACTCACCAGCATTTCTACAATTGTATCCACATCCGATCGCGCCTGGTTGACTAATTTTTGATTTTGCGCCGCCTGCTGCGTCATTCGTTGTTTCCAATAAGCTAGGCGATCGCTATTCACAAATTCCTGATTCATCATCTTTCCCCCACAATTCTACCCTAATATCCTTGATTTACGGAAACCAATTTTCATCTAATACCTGGTCTAAGTTGGCGATCGCCTTTTCCGGGAAAGTCTCTAGGGGAAGTTGCGATCGCATTGAGGCAATTTCCCGACCATCTTGATAACACTGCTCAAATATTTGTTGTAAATAAGGTTTCAGACTCGGACTATCTTCTAATTCATCTTTAATCTGCTTGCGAAAATTAGTAACTTCTCCCCGCCAATGTCCGTAATTATTAGACCTTTCCGCCTCCCAATATTTTAATTTTAGCAAATGTTCAATCAGGTTTCTTAGCAAGCTCTTTAATTTCTTTTTGTCCCGCCGTCCCAAGTCCGTTATCTCCTCAATTAAGTTGTCTAAATCAAGGCAATCAAACGCTTGGTTTTCTAGGTGTTTAACCGTTTCCAGAACCCAGAGATTATAATCCGTATCATATAGACTTTTCAGTGATTCGCTTAACTGTTGCATGGTTAAGTTATGCCTCCATTATATCAGCCTTTAATCACTACTTACTCACCCGAGGAAACCAATTTTCATCTAATACCTCGTCTAAGTTGGCGATCGCACTTTCGGGGAAGGTGTTAAGGGGGAGTTGAGAATGTCTACCCGCCAATTTACAACCATCTTGATAACATTGGCTGAGTTGATCATCTAGGTAATTTCTCAGGCTAGGACTATCTTCTAACAGTCTGAGGATCTGCAATCTAAAATTAGTTATTTCTCTTTCCCAATGTCCTCGATTTCTTTCCGTTTCCGCCTCCCCGTATTGCCACATTAGCAAATGCTCAAATGACAGCCTTAAAAGATTCCTTAACTCTCTTTTCTCCATCGCAGCCCAGCCTAGAATTTCCGCGATTAAGTTCTCCAAATCCAGAGCCTCGAAATCGCTTGTTTCTAGATGTTTAACCGTTTCCAGAACCCAGAGATGATAATCCCTATCATATAAGCTGGCTTCGTCGCTGAGTTGATTCATGAGTAGCCAGATATTAACTAATCTTCAACCGCTGTCTGTGTATCAGCTTTTAACTGTTTCAAGAGATTTTGATAATCCTCAATATCGGGATATAAACTCACCAACTTTTCCAAAGGTGCGATCGCCTCTTCCAGTTTATTTTGTTGTAAGCGAACCATCACCAACCCTTCCAAAGCTGTTTGATTTTCCGGTTCCCGTTGCAAAACCGACTGATAACCCTGTTCTTGGCGTTCTAACTGTGATACAATTGTGGCAACCTCCTCCGCTTGGTTTACCTCCGAGGATTGGGAATTACTGCGAAACATTGCACCCAAACCCGAAGACATCATCCCCAGAAAAGCTGCCGTCGAAATGAACATTATAACCTTCTGTAGTTTTTTGCGACGTTCCATGCGGCGAGCGATCGCCTCTCCGTAGTGTTTTCTCAGAGAATCGGAATTTTCGACAGTTCCCATTTGATCAATACCTCCCTAAACCAGGTCACATCAACCCATATAACTATTTTACCCAACTTGACCGCTATTGCGATCAGGTCGGTGTAATTTAGCGATCGCAATTGAACTCAATCTCTGCTAAGGTAGAATAGGACGCTTTACCTGGCGTTGAGGGAGTATCTCGTTCTACTAATACCCCCGCTATTCCCGCTGATTTTGCTCCCTCATAGTCCGCTGTAAAACTGTCCCCAATATGCAAAACTTCTCCTGGCTGAAAATCGTATTTTTCTAGTGCGACCGCAAAAATTTTCGGGTCAGGTTTAGCCGCACCCACTTCTGTGGAAATCGTCACCGTCGAGAAAAATCCCCCTAAATCCAAAACTTCTAACACTGGATATAACCGGGAATCAAAGTTAGATAAAACTCCTAATTCTATACCACAATTTCGCCACTTTGTCAACGTGGGAATTACATCAGGATAAACCACCCAAGGTTCAGCCGTCGCAAATTCTTGGTAAAGGTGATCAAAAAACTTGGGGAAGTCCGAAAACTCCTGAAAAACCCCGACAGCCTTAAAACTTTCGGCGGCAATATCGCGCCACCAGGCTAGTTCTAATTGGGGAATTTCCGCCATATCTGCGCCGGGAAAAGCCATGGGTGTAGCCGCGCTAAAACTATGATAAAATGCCTGATTTAGGGTTTTAGGACAGACATTAACTCCCCATTTTTGGGCGATTTTGCTGTAAATATCGCCCACACTTTCTCGGACACCAAAGAGGGTTCCCACCGCATCTAGTAAGATTAATTTAGGCGGCAGAATGTTATCATTTATCATCATGGGCATTTATTTATTGATCATCAACTCTTGAATGGGGCGACTTATCCAGTTAAATGCTACCCGCATTTGATGTTCTAAGGTGGGTAAACGATACAGATAAATGAGGCGGCGGGCGACATGGGCTAACTGTCCATCGAGTTTAATTCCTAAACCTGTGAGAGTCGCGTTATCTTTCCCTAAAGTCATCATTTCTCCTAGGGCTTGATAATGGAAAGATAGCAGGGGTCTCCCGGTTAAAGATGCCCACAGATTCCAGCCCGCATAATCGGCTTGTTGAAAGGCAGCTTGGGCGGTTTTGGGAACTTTTTTGCCTTCCGCATCATGACAGTCGGCGAGGTCTCCCAGGGCGAATATTTCCGGGTGTTCAATGACTTGTAATTGGGGATTAATGATGATTTGATGTTCGGTGTTTTGTTTCAGGGGAAGCGATCGCACTAAATCCGGGGTCTGGGTTCCCACCGTCCACATAACAATATCAACCGGTAAAGTATCTACCTGGTCGCGATATTCGAGGGTAATACTTTCGGCATCTAGGGATTGAACAGTAGTTTCTAAATCCAGCCAAACCTGTCGTTCTGATAGGGCTTTTTGGGCAGCTTCCCGGTTAAAGTCGGGGGCAGATTTGAGGATTTTTTCCCCTCTTTCCACTAGGCGCAAACGACCGCGTTTTCCGAGTCTTTCCGCTAATTTACAGGCTAATTCTACCCCACTATAACCGCCGCCAATGATGGCTACTCTAATTTTTTCCGCGTCCGAGGCTTCCAGGATACGCAAACGTTCTTGTAAACGATAAGCATCCTCCACCCGACGAAAAGGTATGGCGTATTGTTGGGAACCTGGTACTATATCAAGGGGGGTTTCTCCTCCCATGGCTAAAACTAGGCGATCGTAATCGAGAAATTGACCATCTTGTAATTGCACCTGTTGGGCGGTAATATCAATATCGGCAACAGTTCCCTGAATAAACCGGATGGGTGTTTCTTCCAGGAGTTGTTCAAACGGTGGCGCAATTTCCCAGGCTTGTAGTTCTCCGGTCACCAGTTCATAAAGTAGGGGCGCAAATACAAAGCGGTCTCTGGAGTCAACTATAGTAATTTCCGGGGTTTGTGTGGGTAGCCACGGTAACTGGGTTAAACGTAGGGCGGTATATAGCCCCCCGAAACCACCACCGAGAATACAAATGCGAGTTGGTTGTTCTGTCATAGGTTTGGGAGCATGATTTAATCTCAAATTAGGTTAACATTTTACGGCAATACGGTATAATACCAAGTATGGTGCGAGACCTTCGGGTATGAAATAGAGCTGAAATGGGCGAAATAACTACCCGGTGAGGAGTTCAACCCCTTGGTTGATTGGGTAGCATCCCTGGCCATCCCATCATAACACAGCCTGATTTTTTTGCCCACCTTCGAGACTTCCAATATGGCCAGTCAGGTGAAGCGTCTAATCAGGTCTAAGACTGCCCGCGTCACGCTGAAATGGGCGCATTATCGATATATTCAACCAAGGGGTTGAATTCCCCACCAGGCGGTTATTTCGGGCATTTCAGCCTTATTTCATGCCTGAACGTCTCGCACTATCAATTATTAAGATAGCAAGGCGATCGCTATTTCGGCAGTGGCTGGGACAATGGCTGCTGATAATCTCCTGATTTTCCCCCCGTTTTACTCAACAGACGAATTGACCCAATTTCCATGGATTTATCTAGGGCTTTAGCCATGTCATAGAGGGTTAAGGCGGCGATGGAAACAGCGGTTAGGGCTTCCATTTCTACCCCCGTTTCCGCGATGGTTATGGCTTCCGCGCGGATCTGATAACCTGGGAGTTGGGGGTCGGCGGTGAATGTAACATCTATTTTAGCCAGGGGGAGTGGATGACACAGGGGGATTAATTGGGCCGTTTGTTTGGCGGCCATAATTCCGGCAATTTTGGCGGTTCCCAGAACATCTCCTTTGGGTGCGTTTCCCAATGCGATCGCTTTTAGGGTTTCCGGAAGCATTTTCACCGATCCCATGGCGATCGCCACCCGCCGAGTTTTGGGCTTCTCTGACACATCCACCATCTGCGCTTCTCCCTTAGAATCAAGGTGGGTTAAAGATTGGGGAGAATTTTCTAAATAATTGCTTGTCATTTTCGGAAAGTGTGTTATTATCTTAAATGGCGGTGAAACAAGTCTAAGTTTAACGCCAACGGGGGCTTGTAGCTCAGTGGACTAGAGCACGTGGCTACGGACCACGGTGTCGGGGGTTCGAATCCCTCCTAGCCCGTTTTGTATAAACTCTGATTAGAACGGCGATTATCGGGAAACACTCAACCCGATAGTCGCACTGTCAATCCCTAGGACTATCTTAATAAACCCGCCCCACCCCCGATAATTAATGTGGTGCGTCAGAGCCATAAAATTGGCCGTTGACCCGATAGGTTATCCCTGTGACGCACCCTACTTCCTTAGAAACCCGGTTTCTTTGAGAAACCGGGTTTCTTGACCTCGGCGATAATTGTAGGGGCGGGTTCTGGTGTCAATTTTCCATCCCTACGACTATCTTAATAAACCCGCCCCCCGTCTGCGGCTGTCAATTTTCCATCCCTAGGACTATCTTAATAAACCCGCCCCCTCCCGATAATTAATGTGGTGCGTCAGAGCCATAAAATTAGCCGTTGACCCGATAGGTTATCCCTGTGACGCACCCTACTTCCTTAGAAACCCGGTTTCTTTGAGAAACCGGGTTTCTTGACCTCGGCGATAATTGTAGGGGCGGGTTCTGGTGTCAATTTTCCATCCCTACAACCATATTAATAAACCCGCCCCACCCCCGATAATTAATGTGGTGCGTCAGAGCCATAAAATTAGCCGTTGACCCGATAGGTTATCCCTGTGACGCACCCTACTTCCTTAGAAACCCGCCCCACCCCCGATAATTAATGTGGTGCGTCAGAACCATAAAATTGGCTGTTGACCCGATAGGTTATCCCTGTGACGCACCCTACGAGGGTGATAATTATTAATTATTAATTATTAATTATTAATTATTAATTGGAATTGTCCAAAATCTCGATCGTTCCCCGGTAGCCGTCTACCCGGACCCGTTGACCGGTCTTGAGGCGGGACATGGCTTGGGAGACATTCATCACCGCCGGAATGCCATATTCGCGGGCGACGATCGCCCCATGGGATAACTGACCCCCCACCTCAGAAATAATCGCCGCCGCCCCCATGAGTAAAGGAGCCCAACCCGCATCAGTATAGGGGACTACCACAATGGGCTTTTCGATGCCATTTTCCAAGCCTTCCGCCAAATTCCGACAAACCTGTACATAGCCTTCCACGGAGCCGACACTGGCGGGAATTCCCTGTAAAGCGCCTTCGAGGGGTTCTGGTTTAGGTTCGGGTAGCAAATTCCCATAAACTACGGGAGGGACGGTGCGATCGCGATCGCATTCATACTGTTGTCGCCGCCGTTTGACCACTTCCCGCCATTGCGGATCAATTCCCGACTCTATCCAACTGCGAATTTCGGATAATTTCAAAAAGAAAATATCCCCCGGTTGCGTGAGAATTTCCGACTCTAAGGCGACGGCTTCAATTGCCAAAAAAGTCCAGCGCAAATGAGCCAATAATTTACCATAAACCTCGGCAATTTCACCCTTAATTATAGCTCGTTGATAACACCGATTGAGCCGCCATTTTTGCCATAAACTAAATCCGCCCAAATTGCGATTTGTGCCACTGGCGGGATTTTCCGCCATAGTGAATAACATCTGCCGAAATGTCTGGGGTTGTTCCCACCAAGTCGCGACGGAAATATCGGTTCCCACTTCACTTAAATATCCATACTCGCGCAACCATTGTTTAAACTGTTGTTGCCACTCAGGATTTTGAGAAAACTGGTCTGCTAATACCTGTAAATTTTCCCCTTCCGGGAGGCGATCGGCAATTTTCTGTAACTCGCGCATGGAAGCGACTTCGGGGGAATTAGCCACGGGTAGCCATTCCTCTGGGACTTGAAAAAGCGATCGCCGAATTGCCAAGCCAATGGGTCCCAAAATATTGTAATAAGTGGCTAATTTCAGGATTTCTTGAATCCGGTCAACCCGTTGGATCAACTGTGGTAAAGATAGGGAACTTGGTAGGCGAGTTTCATAATAACTATCAGCTTCTAGTCGTTGTAAACCTGGCTCGAAAATCTTGTCGCGATCGCGTTCAAATTCATGGACTAGCGCCAACTCTCTCTGTACCAATAACCATAAACCTGGCACAGAAGCCAACATGGTTTTTAGGGGTGGTTTACCCATATTTTCCCCCCGCAACAGAAACTCTAAACCCTGTTCTGGTAATCCCATCATCCTAAAAATTTCCCCCAACAGGGTGGCATTAAAATAGGCGTGGGAACCTAAGAGAGTGGCGGTTTCTTTAAAGTCTAGTTTACTGGCTTTTTTCCCTAAAACCAGGCTAAAAATTTCCCCCCATACTCCACAGGTCAAAGGCCGATTAATTGACCAAGTGAGGGGAGGAATTACCCCCGGAATTACCTCGGCGGCAATTTTCCGAGTCCAAATAGGTCGCAGGTTGGTAATGGGTCGAGTTTGCAATATCCAAATCTGTTCGCCATCCCAAACCCATTCTATATCTTGGGGTAAACCATGATAAAATGCTTCGATCGCCTGTGCTTCCGCTACTAAATCCCCTAGTAGCGATCGCGATAATAAACCATCATCTCCCAGTTGATTTAAACTCTCATAGGTAGCCGTCTCTGTGGCGGTTTCTATTTCTAAATGTACGGGGGTATTTTGCCCAGAAACTACCACATCTCCTTCCCCGGCTAAGGCTTCTATGACCACCTGGGAACCTCCATCTAAGGGATTCCGGGTAAACATGACCCCAGATATCTGGGCGCTAATATAGGGTTGAATTAAAACGGCAATTCCGGTGTCAGATAAATTTCTTTGGTGGCGATAGGCTTTGGCTTCCGCACTCCAGTAAGAGTCTCGACAACGGGCGATCGCCGACCGCAATTCTGCCTCAGATGTAATCGGACCAACGGTGGTATATTGTCCGGCGGCGGAACTGCTATCTCCATCTTCTCCCAAGGCGGAAGAACGCACAATCAAAGGATAACTATAACTCGGTGTTGGCAGTTGAAAATAGTCGATTTCGTCTTGATGTTGGGATTTGGTATCTCGGGCAATTTCTTGATGGCCCATAGTGGGCAAAACCCAGCCGGAAGGCACTTTAAATCCGGCTTGTTTGAGTTGACTAAGCCGGGTGGCTTTTTCGCCACAGCTATCAATATCTAGGGGGTCATTTAAGGATAATAATTGCTGTTTCATAAACAAGCCAAAATCATCACCTTGGCGCAGGTTAATTATAATCAACACCAAAGCTAAAGCGATCGCTGCTAGGAGTTCTCCTAATGATAAATCACGATGGTCAGGGAGACTATGCCAAGCAGCCAACCAGAGGGGACTACTTAAACAGGCGAAACGCATAGCCCGGAGTCGGGCGCGGGTAGGTTGACTCGGCCAAATAGTCAGGGCTAACCGCCACAGTAATAGGCCGCTAATCCCTGCGGAGATAGCCACTGGGGGAGAATAAACTAAAACCCCCCAAGTGGCATTGGTGACACCGCCGCCTCTGGCAATCAGATATCGACCGACTACCAGGAAAACTAGGGAAATTAGGGCTAAGGGTTCCCATTCACTAGGAAATAGCGATCGGGCGACAATTACTGGGATAATACCTCGGAGCGCTTCAGCTACAGCCGCGAAAATACCCGCGACCCTCCCGGCTTGGGTAAAAGCTGCCGCAACCCCGACGTTACCGCTACCCTGCTTGGCTAAGTCAATGCGAGTTAACCCTTTGACAATCCAACTGGTTAGGGGAAGTCCCCCTAACACAAAGCTACCGACCATCATCAATAATCCAAAAACCCAAGGTGGCATTGGGAATTTTTCCTCTACAGCGCGCAATGTATGTATTGCAGTGTAACCCCAAATGGAAGTGAAAAACTCCTAGGCTGCTCTATCAGGTAGGATAATCGTTAATACATTGGTGAAGTGAAAGGAAATATCTATCATGGAAAATACCCTTTGGATTCCGGTAGCTGTCTTGGTTGTGGGTTTTATTGCTGCTGTGAGTATTGGCTCGATCGCTTGGTACAATTCTAAACGACCCCCCGGTTGGGAGGGTAAGGATCGCCCCGATTTTATCCCTAAAGTTGGTAAGGATGATCCTAAATCCTAACCCACCTATCCGGTGGTAGTTGACTGCCTAGGGCTTAGACAATAGGCCCTAGGCTTGGGTTGCTGACCATCAACCCACGATTAACCCCTTTTTCCCTTGGGAAATTGGTTGATTTGCGCTGAACCGTAGAAAATTAGGGACTCATTCTGAATCCGCATCCGATCAACCCGCAGTTGTGTACCTTCTAGGGCAAACTTATCGAGATCAAGTAAATTGTTGACGTGATCAATCATGGCTTTGCCTAGGTTGACAGCCTCTTGGTCTCCGTTATATTGGACGTTGACAAATTGGATATGCCGACGTTTTTGTACTTCGACCTGGGCGCAAAAATCTACACAGGTTAAACTCCGAGAGTCGCCAATCCTGATCTGAGACTGAAACCCTAGGGTATTATCTGGGTTGACCTGCATTTGGGTTTTCTGAAACTTTAGGGGTTCGCCCTGATACTGGAGACGTTGTAACTTCTCTACAATGAAGGGGGTATTAAAGGATTCTGTCAGATCCTCTTGGGTCAAAACTACTCGCATCACTGCCATTGTCGGTTGTCGCAGTTGGACTTGACCAGAAAAAATGGCGCTAAAGTCGATCGCCACTGCTTCTAGGTAGAGTTCCATCACTGCGATCCGCAGACCATTGTACATCAGCATTCCTTTGCCAATGAAGTCAAATCCATCTACGCTTCCCTGTAACAGCTTGGCCACGGGTTCGGCACGGACGTTAGCTTCTATGTGATCAGAACGTTTGAATAATGAGGCGATCGCCGCCCCGACAACTTTACTGACCAGGCGATCGCCACTTGGGGCCTGAATCGGACTGCTTCCAAACAAAGCCTGTACCATTCCCTTTGCTCGCTTGCTATCGCCCGCTATTATAACGGAATCTTAAGATATGTTAAATACTTTGTGGCGATCGTCTCCATATATAACCCTTATATCCCACATAAGACAGGGTTTTTCAGCTTTGCACTTGACAAAATCACACTGTACAGTCTATCCTAATACTCTAGTAGCACTCAAATAGCACTCAAACGGTAAAATCTAGCAAGTATCAGGGATTTATGGATATATTATCACTAGCGCTGCTACTGGGGGCTATTGTGGCTTCCGATGAAATTTTAAACCGCAACTGGCAACTATCGCGCCGTCTACTGGAATGGATCGATAACTTAGGGAAACAGTCCCGTCAGCCAGACAAAAACCCGCCTCGTTAAGGCGGCGATTTTCCCGGAGTCTGTAGAAACCATGAATAACCTGGCTAAATTGTCGATTTACTCGGGCGCTTTACTCAGCCTAGTCCTACCATTTTATGATTTTGACTGCCATTGTTTTTTTCCGGTTGAACCGTCTGATTTGGCTAGAAATAAACAAGGTCAGGAGTTTATTAATACCATTAGTTTAACCCAACGGTCTTATTTTGCCGAACATGAAAGATTTGCTAGGGAACTGGATGATTTAGGGTTAGGAATAGCCACAGAAACTGAAAGATACAGATATCGTATTTTACAGCCCATGATACCCGTTCAATCCCCTGGTTATCATACCACCAAACCTAAACTTACAAGCGATCCCGTTTTTATCATGGCTCAGTCCAATGTCCCTAATCTCCCAGATTATTTAGCGGCAGTTTTTGCCATTACTGATGATAATAATCAAATTAATACAAAACATCAAATTTGTCAAATTAATTTTGGCAACTATTCATTATCAGCATTACCTCGAATGGTCAACAATCAAATAATTTGTCCACAGGGAACAATTGCTGTGGTCCGGTAATCCCTAATCAACCGCAACTGTCAGATTTTGTGTAGCGGTAAGTTGACTATCTACAAACAGCTTAAATGTCCAAACTCCGTCTATAATTTCATCTTGGTTAGCCCGAAAATTGGCAAAACAAAATACTGTAGACTGAGAGGGAGATATAGACAAAACTGATTCTCCCATGGCTACTAATTGACCTTTACCATTCCAGATTTGACAATGGGTTATATATTGATTATTCGGTAGTTCCGACAAATCTGTGGCAAAATATACCCGCGCCCAACTTCTTTTAGACAGGGTTAGTTTATTGTTGTTAAAACTTAGATAATTTCCCTCGGCTTCTAGGTTAACAGAGTTGACAAGGGCTGGTGTAGTTTCTGGGGGTTTGGGGGTACTGTGTTGGAGGGTTTTAGCAGTCCAAAATCCCACCGCAGCGATTAATAAAATAGTGATTGATGAAAAAGCGATCGCATAATTATTTTTTACTATTTTTCGTGGGCTTAATACCGGAATAGATATCAACTCTTCTAGGGATGCTTGGGCGTTAGGATAGCGATTATTACAGTTGGGTTCCACCATTTTTTTTAGCCAACTGATGAAAGCTGGACTTAAATCAGATACCCGATTTTCAAAGTTAATCTTTCCCCCTTCATCAATTAATAATCCCACTTCCGTAGCCGGAACACCCGTTAATAAACAAATGAGAGTCACACCCAAACTGTAGAGGTCTGATGCTTGGTTTAATTGACGATTAAACATCTGTTCTGGTGGCATAAATCCGAGGGTTCCTTTGACCACACTACTGACGGCTACTTCTCCACCCCCTAACCGCGCAAAACCAAAATCAACTAAACTTACATCTAAGCGATCGCTAACTAATATATTATCAGGTTTTAAGTCTCGGTGAATAACTGGGGGGATGCAATTTTGTAAATATTTAAGAATCTCTAAAACTGATATAGCAATGTGTTTAACCTCCTGGGGAGTCCATGGTTTTGATTTGGTTAAAGAGGGCGCGTTTTTATATTCCTGAACCATACAGAAACCATCCACAGTGGGGAAGGAGTCCAGATAATTAGGAATCTGGGGATGGTCTAACTCCCGTAATATCTCAATTTCCTGTTGATAGGCTTTATAGTCTGACCAACTAGCATCAATTCTGGCAAACTGAAACTGTTTGATCACCACCGGAGTTTGGCTATTTATTTCTAAGGCTAAATAAGTCACACGACCCCCGGCGCGGTTATGTCCTAGTTCCTTGGTGATTTGATAGCCATAATTAGAAAAATCAGGATATTTATTCATGGTTTAATTAAAGTGGCTTCCAGGTTACGGTATTGTTTAATAGTCTGAAGTGGTTGGAAAACAATAGATTTTAGTAATGGGATTAGGGTAGCAAATATAGATATGGTTATTATAGTTAATAGTCCTATAATCTCCAGGGTTCCTATACTACTAAAATGCTGTAAAATCTGTTGGGAAAACCGTAAAATTGCCCCCAGGCTGATGCTAAACAATAGAGAATTTATAGCTATAAAAATAGGAGGATTTTTTGATGTTAAATTATTGGTATTTTTAGATATAAACATAAAAGCGATCGCCATATTGATCATCACCGAAAAAGTGCGAACCAAAGCCGAAAAAATCAACCAAATTATAGGAAGACCAATTATTAAAAATAATAAACTTAATGATGTTATTCCTGTGGGTGCTAGCATCGAAGAAAAGATATAAACCAATATTATTAAACCCAAACATCCAAAAGAAAATTCGACAGGTATTTGTAATGACAATATAATTCTGTTAGCAATTAATATTCCAAAAATCAAACCCAGCCTGGCATATATAGCTGATGAATCAAACCCTAATGTTTTCAAAAATAAATATAAAAAACCGTATCCAATTAACCCTCCTAAAAGTCCACTAAGTAGCAAATTGAGTTTTTCCGTTATTTGCGTATGTAAATAACTATCGCCGTCATTTTTGATTAACCTTTTTTCATTATAAAAGAAACCCCAAAACAACAGAAAAACAAATATAATAAATACAGCAAACAAACTAAAATTTTTGCCCACCATAGTTGACATAAATATATTTTTAACTATGGTAGAAATATGAAAACCAAAATATATAAATCCTAGTATCACTAAAACTCTGAACCCTGACAGAGATAATAAATAATGCTTAAATTGCTTGACTGGCGCAGTCTGTATTTGAACTTGGACTAGATAGGTTTCTGGGTTGGAATTAGTAGTTAGAACCACCTCACGATGATAATTTTGTTCTACTAACAGTTTACTGGTATCAATGGTAATACTACAGTTGACTTGATTAGAGTAAAATTTCTGAGGACTAAAGGCAATATAAGGATGTTCATAGGGGGTATGGGGTGGGTCAGAAGGGTGAGGATTCACCGACCACTGACCAGATAAAACCGTATCAGGGACAGGGTTAGTAATCTCAATGATGTGGCTAAGTTGTTCCCCCCATTGTTCAGCTTGAAGTTTAATTGTTTTCTTCCTTGGTAAGCGCACCCTAGGGAGGCGAGAGACATTTAAATTTTTGAGAACTTCCAAGGCTTCCGCTGCATTACTAAACCGATTTTGTACCTTCGGTTCTGTCATTTTTTCTAACCAGTTAATCCAGCCTCTTTCTTGAGGAGGTATTAAATGGCGAAAATGTATCTGATATTCTTCATCAATTAAGTTACCAATATCACCGGAATTGATACCTGTTAATAAACAAATTAGGGTCATCCCTAAAGCATATAAATATGAAGCATTAGTTAGGTGACGATTAAATAGTTGTTCTGGGGGCATAAATCCCATGGTTCCCTTAACCACACTGCTGGCGGCTATGTCACCGCCACCGAGTCTAGCAAAACCAAAGTCAACTAAATAAACTTTTAAGTTATCGTCAATGAGGATGTTTTCTGGTTTAATATCTCTATGAATAATCGAAGGGTATAAAGATTGTAAATAGACCAGAATTTCTAGGGCTGACAGGGCCACTGATTTAATTTGTTCAGGAGTCCAACGGCGACGAGTATCTGCAGAAGCAGCGTTAATATACTCCTGAACCATACAGAATCCGTTGGCGGTTTCAAAGGAATCTAAATAGCGGGGAATACCTGGATGATTGAGGCTTTTTAGGACTTTTATTTCCTGTTGGTAGCTATCATATTCAGACCAAGTTGAAGCGCCTGTTAAAAACTGAAATTGCTTAATTACGACTTTTTGTTGGGTCTGGGAATTTTGGGCGAGGTAAGTAACGCGACCACCGAGGTTATTGCGGTTGAGTGTTTGGATGATTTGATAGTCAAAGCCTAACGGATTATTCATTGGGGAGGATACTCCTAACCACCTTTACTATAAGTTTGGCTTAAATCTTAGGATTAGTCAAGTTTTGGATTTGTTGAATGACCAATTGGCGGTTAATTTTACCTCGGTCATTGCGGGGTAATGTATCAACTGCTATCCAGTTTTTGGGATGTTTATAACGACTGAGACGATCGCCTAAAGAATTGGCTAATATTTGAATAGATACCGGAGGGTCATGGGGAACATAAACCGCCGTGACCACTTCTCCCCAGTGGCGATCGCCAATTCCCACCACACAAACATCAGCCACCATTCCCGTGGCTAAAATAGCGGCTTCTACTTCCACCGGAAAAACATTTTCACCCCCAGTAATAATTTTATCTCCCTGTCTTCCCACCAGGGTTAAATATCCACATTCATCAAAATATCCCAAATCATCAGTAATCAACTGGGTGAGTCTGGGTTGATTTATCTGTGTGTCATGACCCCAACTGAGAGAATTAGCCTGAATTTTAATCAACCCAATTTCGGGAGATTTTACCGGTTGACCCTGTGGATCTACAATCATGACCTTAGCATGGGGAAGGACGCGACCGCTGCTATTGTTTCCGGCTAAAAAATCATCAGGTTTGAGGGTGACAACCCCGGAAGCTGTTTCGGTCATTCCATAGGTGGGAGAAAGTCTAATTTGGTGTCGTCTGGCTTGGTTGAGTAACTCTAACCAAGGGGGACTTCCCCCCAATAAAACGGTGGTAAATTTGGATAACCAATTAGCGGTTTGGGGATGGTGTAAAAGGCGGTGTAGTTGGGTGGGAACTAGGGAAATAAAAAAATCGGAAATATCTAGTTGAGGATAGTCACGGTTTTCTAAATTTTTGCCAGACCAAATTACCAACTGTCCCCCAGTAATTAGCGATCGCACAAATTGCATTAACCCACTCACATGAAATAGGGGTAAAATACAGAAACTATTTATCTGGGATTGGTCAAAATACTGTTGAAATCCTATGGCGGAAGCGGTGAGGGTTTCCCAGGTGTGAACGGCAAATTTTATGGTTCCTGATGTACCACCTGTGGGAATTAATATCGACCCATCTAGAAAAGGCGATCGCCTCATATTTACGGGATTATTGACATGATCAATATTGGCAATCTTGGGAATCTTCCCAAATTGTAAATCCGTTTGACCTATGCGATTAAACACCTGTTCCCATTCCCCAATACTCCAATTTGGATTAGCTAAAATCACGGAACAGTTAGCCATAATACCCGCCCAAAAGGTGGCTAAAAATATGACCGGATCAGGTTCCGCCATTAAAATAGTCGCTGTTTTCCCATATTCTTGATGATAATTAATCAATTCGCCCAGAGTTTGCTGCACAATATCTAGAAATAAATCGCCGTTTTCAGCAATTAAAAAATTGTGAGGCTTAGGGATATTAAAATTCTGTGATTTAGGAGATATTTGATAATCCATAGATTACAGCAAGCCAGACATTTCATAAAGTCTTCGGACTAAAGCCACAATGCGATCGCCATATTGAGGGTCATCAGACCATCTTCCTCCCAAAGAAAACACAGAGGGAGCGACCCCCCTAGTGATATAATCAAAACGAGGGTCTACAATTTCCTGAACAATAGGTTCATGGGTAGCGTAGGCTTTCAGATGTTGAATATGCGCCCTCACCCCTTCTTCAGTAGTAGCAAATGCAGCAATTTCCGAGGAACCCCCAACAGTTCCCAAACCCGCAAAATTATAGTCTGAAGGTTTGACAATTCCGCCAAATTTGAGGAAATCCGTCTCCAAACACATCTGACAAAAAGCCACATCATAATTAACCCCTTCGACCATAGCTTCACGGCGATATAATTTAGCAATTTCGGGAAACTGATTAGGCGCATCAGGATTTTCTGACTTCAGAAATACAATCATTTGTACTTCCGTGGTATATCCTCCCCCCATAATGCGATCAATTTGGTCGTTATAGAGTCGAGAAATCGACCTTAAAACCACCGTCCGATTAGGATTATCCCAACTGACAGCAATACCAAAATTCCGCAAGTCGATCGCCTTAATATAAACAATATTATTATATCGAATCCGAATCACCCTAGCCAATTGGGTTAAGTCAATTCCTAGGCGGTCTACCAAATCGATAGGTATATAAGAGTTACCATTAACCAAAAGTCCCCTTTCCCCATAAACCTGACCGTTAATTCTAATCCCAATTGAACCATAAACCCGATTTCCTGGGGGTAAAGGAGGGGTGGGATTAATATGTTCACTTTTCACCCAAGCCACCAGACCATCAGCCAGACCGGTAGCGATATCTGCGCGGCGGCTTTGTAAAATATTCCGGTCATTAGGATTAGTCAAATAACCGATTTCTATATATAAGGAAGGAATAGCAATCCAACGGCAAAAAATTAGATGTCCGAGTCCAGTTTCCGTGTCCGGTTTAGCGCCACGGCTGGGAAACTGAGGAACCCGCCGCAATAAGGACCAGAGAATCAACTCGGCATCTTTTTTGCGTTGAGAATTATATGCTATATGAAATACAGTAACCCCTCGATTAGAAGGATTAGGAGAGCCTCCCATGTGCAATTCAATAGCCACATCACCACGATGGGAATAAGTATTAATCCAGTCAATAGTTTGGACCTGAGATAGATCATCAGGGACCGCCAAAGCCTGAACCCCACGAGAACGCAATTCTGATAATAATATATCTCGAATTCGGATCATTTCTTGAGCTTCAGTAGTTCCCCCGGCTACAATACCTGGGTCTCTAACCCCATTCTCAAAACCTCCATGACCAGCAGATATAAAAATTCGCGCCATTGTTCAATTAATTTAAGTGATCTCGATAAAAGTAATCAATGATATTAAAACTAGATTATGCCGATCGCCTGATCCCAAAAGTAACTATGATGATCAAGTATAGTCAACCCCCCCATTTTTAAGTTCCCAAATATGGTTTTACACTGTCACGGGGCCGTTGTCACCATCTCGACCCCTAATCTGGCCCAACTCAGCCAATTTTATAGTGATTTATTGGGGATGCCACCCCAGATCTATATTGAGGGAGTGTATGCGGAATTTCAATTACCGGGTTTACGATTAGGGATATTTGAACCCAGAGGGGGCGATCGCCAAGAATTTAGTTCCCCTAAGGGCGCAATGAGTTTATGCTTGCAGGTAAGTGACCTAGAAAAAGCGATCGAGAATTTTCGCGAATTAGGCTACCCACCACCGGGCGAAATTATCACAGCCTCCCACGGTCGGGAAATTTACGCTTATGATTCTTGCGGAAACCGGATTATTGTATACGAATCCAAAACTTGACAGTTGACAATTAACAGTTATTAATTAACCCTGTCCCATATATTCCTACTTTCCTAAAACTCTGTGTCAGAATCACCACAAGTCACCCGGTCCCTGGTGGGAATTGCCACCATTGTTGCGATCGCCACTCTGATTAGTAAAATCTTTGGCTTAGTCAGACAACAGGCGATGGCCGCAGCCTTTGGAGTAGGACCAGCCATCGATGCTTACAACTACGCCTATGTAATTCCCGGCTTCCTGCTGATTTTATTAGGTGGCATTAACGGCCCCTTCCATAGTGCGATCGTCAGTGCGCTGGCCAAACGTAACCGGGAAGAAATCGAACCCCTAGTAGAAACGATCACCACCCTAGTGGGGACTGTCTTGCTATTTGTGACGGTGGGATTAATCATTTTTGCCACCCCTATGATTGATCTAGTCGCCCCAGGACTAAGCCAGACCCCGGAAGGCATAGAAATTAGGGCGATCGCCATTCAGCAACTCAAAATCATGGCTCCGATGGCCCTTTTATCTGGGTTAATAGGTATTGGCTTCGGTAGCCTCAACGCCGCCGATATGTATTGGCTACCCTCCATTAGTCCCCTATTTTCCAGCCTCGCCCTGATTGGCAGTTTAATCGCCCTCGCCCTATATTTGGGCGAAAGTATCACCCAACCGCAATACGCCCTGTTAGGAGGGCTAGTATTAGCCGGAGGAACCCTATCTGGGGCTATCCTACAGTGGATAGTACAACTTCCCGCCATGTGGCGATCGGGACTCGGTAAACTGCGCCTGCGCTTCAACTTCCAACAGCCCGGAGTCCGAGACGTAATGAAAGTAATGATTCCCGCCACCCTGTCATCAGGGACGCTACAAATTAACGTCTATACCGACCTATTTTTCGCCTCCTACATACCCCAAGCCGCCGCCGCCATGGCTTATTCCGGGTTAATGGTACAAACGCCCCTCGGCATCATTTCCAACATGATTTTAGTGCCATTCCTGCCCCTGTTTTCCCGCTTGCGAGACCCCAGCGACTGGCCAGAATTAAAAGACCGTATCCGTCAGGCTTTAACCCTAACGGCGATTACCATGTTACCCCTGAGTGCATTAATGGTAGCCTTAGCATTGCCTTCTGTGCGGGTGGTATATGAACGCTACGCCTTTGACCTAGCCGCCTCGAAATTTGTGGCTTTAGTGTTAATGGCCTATGGTAGCGGAATGTTTGTCTACCTGGGGCGAGATGTTTTAGTCAGAGTCTTCTACGGTCTCGGAGACGGACAGACTCCCTTTCGGGTTAGTCTCTTTAACATTTTCCTGAATGCACTATTAGACTACATTTTGGTTAATGCTTTCGGTGCGCCCGGTTTAGTTTTGGCTACCGTGGGAGTTAACTTAATCTCTATGGTGATGATGTTATGGTTATTACATATCCGCCTAGGTGGTTTACCCTGGAAAGATTGGAGTCGGCCATTTCTCGGCTTGGCTGCTGGTAGTATAGTCGTTGGCTTAGTGGCCTGGGTAATTCGTCTCGGTTTGGAGGAGTGGTTAGGTAGCCGAGGATTTTTTGCCATATTATTGGAACTGTCTATTCCAGGATTTATTGGTTTGGGGTTGTTTGCTTTCTGGGCGTTACAGATGAAATTACCGGAAGTGGATTTACTGATTTCCCGAGTTAAAAAACGCTTCCAAAAATAGGAGGTTTGAATGCTAGGGCTTTTTTTCAGGGTGATCAGATTTCCCGGTTGCCAAAATATCCGGTAGGGTTTATGGTGGTGACAGGTCATAAATTTTAACAACCAAAGCACCATGAGTCAAAAAGAACAACTGATTTTAATGGCAGAAGATGAATTAACGGAGTATAGTACAGAAGCCCGCAAAATGGAGAAACTGCGCCGTAAATTTAGCTTTGCAGTCCCCTATCCCCAACAGCATAAAATCCGCGAAGAAATTATGGCGGAAATACCTAATAATTTTTTGGTGAAATTAGTGGAAAAAAATCGGCAAATGGTAGCTTTGCCATTTTGGGGAATTGGTGGCTTGGGTCTATTGTTCGGAATTTCCTGGTCACAGCCTCTGGATTTTATCGCTACAGCGGTGGGGTTTTATGCGGCTTTTTCGATTCAGCAATTAGGATGGAAACTACAAGCGAAACGACTGGTAGTTAAAACTTTAGACCAAATTCAAGAAATTGTGACTTCCCCAGAAGAGAAAACCAGGGAGACTAATTCTTAGTTACCCCATAAATACCCGCCAACAGTAACCATCCTAACAGATTAACCCGAAAATCAAATATGGTGACATCGGCTAAGTTAAATAAAACACAGGCCCCAAATGCTACGATATAACTAAATAAAACTAGGCGATCGCCTTTAGTTAAATAGGGTCGCCCCATCAATTTTACCCCATCTACTAATACCCATCCCACCCCAGCCCAAAAAGCTATAGTTATCGGAATACCGACTTCCGCCATCATCATTAATGGTAGACTGTGGGGGTGTCCCATCCAAACATTCATTTGGGCTTCATAAACGGGGGTAAAATTTCGCAAACCCCAGCCAGTAATTGGTCGTTGTCGGGTCATTTCCCAAGTAAATCGCCACTGAGTTATCCTGAGAGTTTCTAGGGGGCGATCGAAGTTTTCATCGGTTAATCTTTGCCAAAAATAGCCCGGAATAATTACCCGTAAACTATCCCGAATAGGAGAAGGTGCAAAAGCCGCCCCTAACACTGCCGCCACGACTACCCCGACCAAACCTAACAACCAATTCCAACCCAAATATATGGCGTATGCTAAACTAATACAAACCGCCACAACCCAAGCATTACGGGAGTTAGTGACAATTAAACCCAACCCGGAAAGTAGAGTTGTAGTAGCAGCAGTTACCAGCAAAAATCGAGGATTAACATTAGTTAAAATCCCGTTTTTTTCATAATTTACATCAGTTATTAACCCTAATTCTGCGACTAGCAAACCCAAAGAAAAGGCGAAAACAATGACTAAATAAGCAGCCAAAATATTCGCATACATGAACACAGAAGCCATCCGCCCTTGTGGGTTTCCTCCTGGTGCTAATACCCAGCCTAAAACACTTTGTAATAGTTCGATACCGGACCAACCCAGAAATTGCTGTCCCAAACCCAAAATCACAATAGGAATTCCGGGTAAAATCAATAACCAAGACAGCCATCGAAGTTGTGCAAAATTCTCAAGGAGGATTGCTACAGCAGCAAAGACGATAAAATAGGGGATAAAATTAGCAGTGCCCAAAATTGCCTCAACTGGATTTTCGGCAAAAATAACGGTTAACAGTAACAGTCCAGCTAATCCTAATAAGCCTCGGATTTTAGGTAGATTAAGTATCTGTTGATATCTGTGTTTAAGGGTAGTAATGACGGCTACAAAGATGGCAATAGCCCCTAAATTAGGCAATAGGGGCAAGGCTAACACTCCCAACTGTATGCAATTCCAGGCAGTTTGTAAAGAGCGATCGCTGTGAGTTGGGAACCACTTCCAGGTCATATCAAACCATTACACCATTTGCCAACTATAGTCGCCACGAGTTAACCGAATTTGCGCCAATGCAAAAATAGTCGGAATAATCCTCGCATAATTAGTAGCAATGGCGCGCCAACCGAGGTCGGCTAAAAACCAAGTCCACAACACGGGACCCAAAAACCCCAAAATACTGCGGGTAGCGCCATAACGGGCGGCGGTCAAAGCCATACCCCGATTAGCAGCCTGGGCCGCGAGATGTCCCTGAATTTGGGTAGCAGCCACTGTCCCCCCTTGAATTAAGGTTTGGCGCGCGACTTGATATTTAGCAAAATGCAAAGCAAACTGATGGGCAATATGCCCTAGAATAACAGGTCTGACTACAGAACTAATAGCTACAGCGCTTCCGGCTTTAAACAGCAACCCTAAAGGGTCTTTCTGTACAGACATCGGCAAAGGCTGCATAGGTTTAGATTTAGCTAAGGCCTCTTGTACACGACGGGTCAGGTCTTGCTGTTCAGATACGGGGAGACGGTCCCAAGCGCGACCCAAGAGGGAAAGAAAAATTTCCGCCTCCAAATCAGTAGTAGACAGTTGTCTGGAATAGGGAATCTTGAGATACCGACAAACCTGGATCAAGGTTTGACGATAGGTGACTTGTTGGGTTTTTCCCCTCAAGACAGTCATTCCGTCGGCAGCCAAATAACGGAAACGTTGTTCCAAAGAATCCAACCACGCATCGCGATCGCGACTCTGTACGTCAATAGGTTGGGGTGTGTTAACATAATCCAACGGGTTAAACCGACGGCTAAATAGAAGTTCAGTTAACTGGTGTAACTCCTCTTCTGTTGCCAATTCTAATGCTGTTCTCAGTTCATCCAAAATCGATGCCCTCCTCAGCCCCAGATGATACCACAATTATATATTTTACTATCTGCCCGGCTATCAAAAGTTAAACAGGAGTTTAGGACACTCTTGACGGTAGCCATAGAGTCAATCAATATGATTGACATCAAAGTAATGGTGTTCCCTAGGCATGGAGTCCCCTGGCTAACCTCATTCACCAGATTTCGGAAAAGTATCTACTATTGCCATTTTGATTATGACCCAAGTTGATATAATTGTGATTGGTGCAGGGATTGCCGGGTTAATTTGCGCCCAACAGTTGCGGCGGGGTGGGTATTCGGTGGTAGTTGTGGAGAAGTCTCGGGGAGTTGGGGGACGCGCAGCTACTCGTCGGGTAGGCGGAGATCGGGTTGATCATGGTTTACGGTATCTCCAACCTACTGGGGAGACTGTGGGAAAGTTAATCACGGCTATGGGGTCGGATCTGCAACTGTGGACTGATACGATTTATCAGTTTCGGTCGGGAGAATTTCACCCCTCACCAATGCAGCGCCTTTATATTTGTCCCCAGGGAATGAATGGGGTGGGTAAATTCTTAGCGGCTGATTTGGATATTTGGTTTGGTCGCCGGGTAGAGTCAATTACTCCCCAGGATAATGGCTGCTGGTTTTTGGATTTAGCAATAACGGCTGATAATTACCCGGAAACTCCCCAAAATATCGCGGCTAAAGCGGTAGTTGTAGCTATTCCAGCCCCCCAAGCGTTAATTTTATTAGAATCTCCGGCAGCCCAAATTCCGGCGGCGCTGGTGGCACAAATACGATCGCTTAACTATAATCCCTCTCTGGCAGTTATGGCGGGTTATGGTGAGGATAAATGGGCAGCATTAGAGAACAGAAATCCCCTCTGGAAAGGGGTAGAATTTCCCGAAGGCGATCGCCTGGAGTGGGTCAGTTTGGACAGTAGCCGCCGCCAGAACCCCAAAACACCTATTTTGGTTTTCCATAGTACCCCGGAATTTGCCCGCCAATATCTTGATGTCACGGACTTAGAAACCCCCGGAAGGATTCTCCTACAAACTGCCAGCGATCGCTTATTTTCTTGGTTAAACTCCCCCGAATGGATGCAGGTTCACCGATGGCGTTATGCTTTTTGTCAAGAATCTTTATCGACTCCCTGTATAACTACTATAACCCCCCTGCCTTTGGTGGGGGCCGGAGATTGGTGCAGCCCCAAATCTATTAATGGTGTGTTAGAATCGGGAATGGCGGCGGCTGATTGGGTTAATTCCCAGTTACAAAAACGCCGATTGCCTGGTGAACAAATCTGGCAATTATTGGCTGCTGATTAGGGTGCTTATCTCGATTTAGTCCCGTTTGGTTACAGTATATAATGAGTTACCCCAAATTATTTGGCTTCAAACATTACTTATTGTGGGCTACTGCTTTAGTATTGGCTATGGGTGGATTAATTCGCGCCCAGGCTAACTCACCCCAAACCTATAGCTTCTCGACTGAGTTTCAAGGGGGGATTCTGCAAGGAAAATTTACCGGATATGATGCCAACAATAATGGAATGTTAGAACAGCAAGAGTTAACCAGTTTTGTGGCTACTTATAATGGCTTTAATACTGAACCTACAACCGCTAATTGGAATCAATCCCATATCCGCCGATTTCAAATGGATCTCAACTCTCAAAAGATTATCCTGTTAGCGATCGCTACTCAGGATATACCAGAATCAGGGGTTAATTGCAGCCTGGAATTTATTTTGCGTCTGGGGGGATATGTGGAAGGACGAGATTTAATTGAAATTGAAAGATCATCGGGCTTTTTTAATCAAGTCTGTCTCGATAAATTCCCGAATTTGAGAAACCATGAAACTCAGTCTTTACAGGTTAATTTGATGAACTGATCTGCCTCCTAAAAACCCCCACCTTGGGGGTAAAATTTAGGGATTTTGGCGGACACAACTATCAGGTAAGATAGGTGTATTTTCGGAGTTCAGTAACAAAGGGAAGAGTATTAATTCCATGCTTGACAGCTTCGGGATTGTTTTCCAAAACTTGAATAATACAATCAGCAAAATTGTAACGGCGATCGCTAAGACCATATCGCTTAGTTAAGTAGCCCAAAAGTTCCAAAGCATAATCATAAAAACTCAACATATCAGCCAAGCAGGCTAATTTAAGAATCCGGTCTGGGGTTTTGAGGTGATGATTTTGGTCAGGTCGAATTAAATCACGGAAATAATAGCCATCAGTCCAGACAAACTGTCCGCGATGTTGTCGGGACATGAGACTAATTCCTTGTCGCAAGCCATGCCATTTTTGACCGATATCAAACAAAGTAAATTCGGAGTTTCTCAGATATTGATCAACATCTGCAAACAGAGGTTGATGCTTGTATAATTCCAGAAAATTCACCTCCACCACGGCGGCGAGGACATCAGGTATAATGTGATTTTTACCTCCGAGTAAAACATTCAATTCTCCCCCTTGTACATCCAATTGTATAAAATCAATGGGATGTGCTAAATTGGCAAAAAAATTATCCAATGTAGTGGTAGCGACCTGAGTAGTGGAGATTAACTTATGGCGATCGCTATATTCTGATAATCGGTCAATCACGACATCATTAGGGGGATATAGGGAACAACAACCTGGATGTTGAGTAACATATAAACAAGCACCTTGACAGTGATTCCAGAGTGCGAGGGGGATATGTTTTTCAGTCCAATTAATATTTTGAGAAGCGAGTTCAGCATTACGGCGATCGCAGGCTTCTTGGTCAGCATCAAAGCCATAAATAGTCAAATTCGGGGCAAAAATTTCCCAACCTTGGCGGGAATAATCCAAATCAGCAAACTCATCTATTTTCCGCGACCCGACAATACAGAGGGTGAGATGAATAGAATCTAAATAACCCCATTGTTTTAAAGTAGGTACAAAAAAGGACATTTTGGTAATCTCAAATCCGGTGTTAATGACATCTGATAGTGCTAGGTAGGGTGTGTCAATAATGACGCACCCTACAGGATTATGGATTATCCAATAGTAGCAGCCCGCTTGTAGGCTTCATCAAGAACTTCTGATAAAGTCGGGTGAGTGTGGACTAAAAAGGTTAAGGTATTGACAGATTGACGGAGAGCGATCGCATTAGCAGCCTCTTGAATCAAATCGGAAGCATGGAGACCAAAGATATGAACTCCGAGGAGTTCCCCGGTATCTTGGCGGTAAATAACCTTAGCAACTCCCTCAGTATCGACCTCAGCGATCGCCTTAGAATTACCCTTAAAATAGCTTTTGACAGTAGCCACCTCAAAGCCTTGAGATTTACCCAACTCTTTAGCGGCGGGTTCAGTCATACCCACATAACTAATTTCTGGGTGAGTAAAAGCAGCAGCCGGAATACTGAGATAATCGACCTGGCGATCGCGTCCACAGATAGTTTCCACTACTGCGACTCCTTGGGCTGATGCAGCATGGGCTAACATCATTTTACCAGTAACATCACCAATCGCCCATAGATGTGGTACTCGTTCCGTCCCGGAGAGGACCCCCAAATAATTGTCAACGGGAATAAATCCCCTTTGAGTTTCCACCCCGACAGTTTCCAATCCCATATTTTTACTAACAGGAATGCGACCAGTAGCCACCAAACAAGCATCAACTTCCAAAACCTGTTCGACCTGTTTAGTTTTCGCGTCAGCCAGTTCAATTAACACGGGAGAACCGGGAGTCACTTTCAGGGCTAATTTACCAGAGAAAGTTTCGACATCGCGGGATGACAGAAGGACCCGTTCAGCCAATTTAGCAATATCGGGGTCAAAAGTAGGCATCAAATTATCGAGGGCTTCAATCATGGTAACTTCACAGCCCAAAGCCGTATAAATATCGGCAAATTCCAAACCAATATAGCCACTCCCCACAATAGCAATCCATTGTGGTAGTGATGACAATTTCAAAGCATCATCACTGGTAAAAACGGTTTGATGGTCAATTTCAATACCTGGGGGTACAAAGGGGACAGAACCGGGGGCGAGAATGATATCCTTAGCGGTGATAATTTGTTCACCGTCCCCAGTAGCGATCGCCACTTTTTGGGGTCCAGCCACCTTACCCCAGCCATGAAATGTATCGACTTTCAGGCGTTTAAGGCTATTAGTTAAATCCGATCGCAGTTTAGTAACAATATTTTCGGCGTGGTTAGCAATAGTTTGGCGATCGAAATTAACCGCCCCCACCTGAATTCCCAGGGACTGCAAATGGTGGGCGTTACGAAGTTCCCGCACCCTTCCAGAAGCCGCTAATAAGGCTTTAGAGGGGATACAGCCACGGTTAACACAGGTTCCCCCCATTAGGTCGGCTTCCACAATTGCGGTCTTTAAGCCGCAGTTGACGGCGTGGATAGCCGCCCCATGTCCTCCCACACCCGCGCCAATAATTACCAAATCATAATCAAAACCTTGGCTCACAATCACTCTCCTGGTGCGATTCTATTCACAATCATTTTCACAATCATTGTTAACCAGAAAGGGTACATCAGACAATACCATCTGAGGACAATTCTCGCAATTTGTCTATATTTCCACTCGCTAAAACCTCAAGATGGGCGGTAATTTTTGAGGCTTCCCAATCCCACCAGGACAATTTTTGTAGTTGTTGTATTACTTCATCTGGGAAGCGTTGACGAATGATTTTGGCGGGATTTCCACCGACAATAGTATAGGGTTCTACATCCTTAGTGACTACAGAATGAGCCGCTATGATTGCGCCATTTCCGACTTTAATGCCGGGCATAATAGTAGCTTTGTAGCCTATCCAAACATCATTTTCAATAATGGTATCTCCTCGGCTCGATTCGGAATCAGGCTGGACTTTTTGCCAACCATGACCGAAGATTTCAAAAGGATAGGTGGTAAAATTATCTAAACAATGGTTAGCGCCATTCATAATAAATTCTACATCACTGGCGATCGCACAAAATTTGCCAATAATTAATTTATCCCCGATAAAGTCAAAGTGATAGCGCACATTTTTCTCAAAGTTTTCGGGATGGTCCAAATCATCATAGTAGGTGTAATCTCCCACAATAATATTGGGATTTTTGATAATATTCTTGAGAAAGCACAACCGCCGATAACCAGGTAAAGGATAGGTTAGGTTAGGGTCAGGTCCCCATTCTGCGTTGGTGGTCATGATAGTTGAGGTGTTGATTTTTAGTGGAACATTCAAAATTCGTGGCACAATTATTTATATAGTACCGAGAGCCCCAAAAATCTCAAGTAAACCCAAAATATGCAATCAACCATTACAGCCAAATCAGTTGTGGACTTTTTAGGCTCAGAAATTGTCCCGAACCAGAAAACCGACAAAGTAGCCATTTTACCAATTCCCTTTGAAGCCACCACCACTTATCGCAAAGGGTGCGAAAACGGGCCGGGAGCCATCTTAGAAGCCTCCCAACAACTGGAATGCTATGATGATGAACTGGAAGCGGAAATCGGCTTAATCGTGGGAATTTACACCCATGAAGCCATTGCCGATACCCGCGAGAGCCAGTCGGTGTCACTGGAGGAAATGCTGCGCGTGACCACAGAGACGGTAAAATCTCTAGCTGATCAAGGTAAGTTTGTGATTGCGCTGGGGGGGGAACATGGCATCACGGCGGGAGTAGTGGAAGCCTACCGCCAAAGCTCAACGGAACCATTTACAGTAGTCCAAATCGATGCTCACGGTGACCTACGCCACGAATACGAAGGGTCTATCTACAATCATGCTTGTGTGATGCGTAGGGTGGTGGAGATGGGTTTACCGACCGTACAAATAGGGATTCGTAGTATCTGTAAAGCCGAAGCCGATCTAATTCGGGATCAGGAAATGAAGGTAATTTGGGGTCGCGAAATTGCCAGGGGGTCTGATTGGATACAAAAAGCGATCGCCAGTATACCTACAAAGCGAGTATTTCTGACCATAGACCTAGACGGTATCGACCCCAGCATCATACCCGGAGTAGGCACACCAGAACCCGGAGGACTTTCCTGGTATGATTTAATTGCCTTTCTGCGACAGTTATTTATATCCCAGGAAGTGATTGGCTGTGATGTAATGGAATTAGCACCTGTTGTGGATTCGGTAGTTTCTGAATTTACCGCCGCCAAACTGGTCTATAAACTGGTAGGGTATCAGGCATTAGCCAAAGGTTGGATTCAGTCAGCACCCCCGGCTGAAGCACGGGGGCTTCGTGCCCCCCGCTTTCAGGTAGCTGACCAGCTTAAGCCTTAACTGGCTACGTGAGCGAGCAAGAGTTAAAGTTCCTACCCTGGAATGCGTGCTAGTTCCAGGCTCATGAACCAAATCGTTAAACAGTCCTAAGGGGTTAAGACAGTGCGATTTGGAAAGTACCGACTCTGAACATTAGCGTTCGCGCAGCGTGCGCGTTAGCGCAAGCGCAAACATTACCCCGCAAGGGAGTCGGAGCCAACCATAGCTCCATGGAGGGGCAACCATACCCCTCCACCCCGCAAGGGGGTGCTGGCGGCTAAAGCCGCTTGAGTCGGTTTTCCTCTCCGCGATAAATCACGGAGCTTCCAACCCTCCCAGGAGTTTTACGTGACGCACGCGGAAGACAAGCAGTGGGAGCCAAAGCAAGTTCAATGGCACGGGATTCAAGTTCGTGCAAGGGTTTCAGACTGGTGATATGGTCAAGACAGTGGCGGGTGCAGGTAAAAAGATCCGAACCTATTTGGGTTCTGTGGGGATTCGCTCCAGTGGTAGCTTCAATGTGACCACTGCGAGGGGCTGGTGCAAGGCATCAGCCACAAATACTGTACAGCTATACAAAAAGGATGGCTACGCTTATGGCTATTGAATGGGCAATTTCGGGGGTATTTAACCTCGCTAAATTGCCACTCCTGTCCCGACCCACCCACGAGGGGATGGGGTTTCTCGGAGGAAGATTATGAAAGGTACTCTGATTAACAGCTATGCTCCTGACTTTGAATTACCTGGGGTGGATGACGAAGTTCACCACCTAGCCCGCTATCTGCAAAGGTTTCAGGCTGTCATCGTTATCTTTATGTCAAATTCCTGCCCCTACGTTCAATCTTATTTGGGGAGAATGAAGGCACTGCAAACCTATTTGCAAACGGTGGGAGCGACTATAGTGGGGATTAATGCTAATGACCCATTACAATCGCCGTCTGACAGCTTTGAGCAGATGAAAATCTTTGCCCAAGAACATGATCTGAATTTTCCATATATTCGGGATGTGACCCAGGACGTGGCTCACTGTTTTGGCACGGAAACTACCCCGGAAGCCTTTGTGCTGGATAACCAGGGAATTTTGCGCTACCGAGGGGGTCTCGACGATAACCCAGAATCCCCGGAAGCGGTAACTATCAACTATCTCAAAAATGCAGTATCTCAATTATTGGCTAGAGAAGCGATCGCCCCGGAAACTACCCCCCCTATTGGTAGTCCGATTCAATGGCGAAGATGATGGTTCCCTCTCACAAAAAACCTGAGATTAATAACAGCTTTCTGGTATCTTGAATTGGGACCGAACCTTATATCTGCGTAATCCGTAGATGGGATATAGCCATTGTCAATAGGGGATCTAAATGGGGACAAAATATAAACGGATCTTACTGAAACTCAGCGGTGAAGCCCTTATGGGTAGCCTGGGATATGGCATAGACCCGATTGTGGTTCAGGAAATCGCCCAGGAAGTTGCTGATGTGGTCAATAAAGGGGTGCAGGTAGCCATTGTGGTGGGCGGCGGTAATATCTTCCGAGGAATGAAAGCGGCTTCTGCGGGAATGGATAGGGCAACCGCAGACTATGTGGGTATGATTGCTACAGTGATGAATGCGATCACCTTACAAGATGCCCTAGAACAAATAGGTGTGCCGACTCGTGTACAAACGGCGATCGCTATGCAGGAAGTGGCTGAACCCTACATCCGCCGCAAAGCTATTCGCCATTTGGAACTAAACCGGGTGGTGATTTTTGGGGCGGGTTCGGGTAATCCGTTTTTTACCACGGACACCACAGCCGCACTGCGGGCGGCGGAAATTGACGCAGAGGTGATTTTTAAAGCCACTAAGGTAGATGGAATTTATGATTGTGACCCGGCAGTTAATCCTGATGCTCGTCGCTATAATACTCTTACCTATGGCTATGTGCTGACCCATGACCTACGGGTGATGGATAGTACGGCGATCGCCCTGTGCAAAGAAAATAATCTTCCTATTATTGTATTTAACCTGACTGAGCGTGGCAATATTGGCCGGGCTGTGGTCGGTGAAACTGTTGGAACTTATGTCGGAGGTTCTTGTGAAGTTAGCTGATGTTGAAAACCTGATGAAAAAAGCCTTAGAATCTACGGGGCGATCTTTTAATACGATTCGCACCGGACGGGCTAATGCTTCCCTATTAGACCGGATTACCGTAGAATACTACGGGAGTCCGACTCCTCTTAAATCTTTGGCAAGTATCAGCACTCCTGATGCTTCGACTATTACTATTCAACCTTTCGATCGCAATTCTCTTAACAACATTGAGAAAGCTATTTCTATGTCAGACGTGGGACTGACACCTAATAACGATGGCTCAGTTGTACGTCTGAATATTCCGCCGCTGACGGAAGCACGCCGCCAAGAATTTGTGAAACTTGCCGGAAAATATGCCGAAGAAGGCCGGGTCTCAGTTCGTAATATCCGCCGAGATGCGATCGACTCGGTTCGCAAACAAGAAAAAAACGGGGATATCTCTGAGGATGAATCCCGCGATATTCAAGACAAAATTCAAAAACTTACTGATAAATACACAGCCAAGGTCGATGAACTACTCGAAGTCAAAGAAAAGGATATTATGACCGTCTGAGGTATTCTCTTGGGGGTTCATCCCCCTCCAACCCCCCCTCCAACCCCCCCCTTGATGTAAACAAAGGTTAATCACGGAAATTTATGTTTGACTGTATCATTGTTGGAGCAGGTCCCGCTGGTGGGGCGGCCGCTTATCATCTCGCTAAACGCGGGCGCAATCCTCTGGTGGTCGAAAAAAACTCCTGGCCGCGAAATAAACCCTGTGGTGGTGGGGTTTCTCCAGCGATCGCCGCCTGGTTTGATTTTGATTTTACTCCCGCCATATCCACTACTGTTGATAAAATCCGTTACACTTTCAAACTGGCTGACCCCGCAGAAACTGCTATATCAAAACCTATGTGGATGGTCCGCCGAGATGTGTTTGATGCTTTCCTTATCCAGCAGGCTCAAGATCAAGGCGCGAGTTTCCAACCTAATACCGAAGTTACTGCTATTCAGTTTAAAGGCGACAGTTGGCAATTAACTACTGCTAATGGTGAAACCCTCACAGGTCGATATCTGATTGCAGCAGATGGCGCAAAAGGCCCTGTGGCTTCATGGTTACGCCTCAAACAGTCTAATCCCCGACTGGCTATGGTCACGGAAGCTACTCAATTATCAGATGTGCCAACTTTTGAATTTGGTATGGTGAAAAATGGCAGTCTGTGGGGGTTTCCCAAGGCTGATGGTTACACGGTTAGCGCTGCTACTTTCCGGGGAAAAGAACCTAAAAATTTGAGCCAAGATTTGAGCCAATACCTGAAAGCCTTGGGGCTAAATCCTAATTCCCCTATTGTTGAACATCCTTTGCGACTTTGGGATGGCGATCGCACCCTTCATAGTCAAAATGCTCTCATCGCCGGAGAGGCTGCTAGTATTGTTGACCCCCTCTCTGGGGAAGGTATCCGCCCCGCTATTTTTACCGGGATGAAAGCCGCAGAGGCGATCGATATGGCGATCGGTGGTGACCAAAGCGCACTCGAAAAATATACCCAAATTATCCGAACCGAATGGGGCGTAGATATGGTTTGGGCTTCACGGTTGGCTGGTGTCTTCTACAGTTTCCCTGGTATTGGTTACAAGGCGGCCGTTAAAGTTCCTGCTGCTACTGAGTTGATGACTAAAATCCTCTGTGGCGACCTTCGCTATGGTGATGTGGCTGGTCGCGCTATCAAGAAATTGAGTCCTTTCTGATTTTCACCCGGAATCAGTTTTGTTGATTTAGGGGTTGTGCTAAACCCCCACAAGTCTCTCCCAGGGGGCTTATTTTCAAAAAAAAAATTTTTCGCCGCCCCCCGCCCTAAGGGTTGACAAGCACCGGGAACTAATGGTAGTATGTTTATGTACAGCTAGATAATAGAAATCTATCCACAAATAATAAAATTGTCAATATTCCCATTATCTAAAAGTATACCAGAAGCCGACCGAAAAGACAAGCACCCCCCAGCAAAAAAATTTTTCGCAACACAACTTAACAATTTGTTACAATACTTAACATAACCCTAATCATAGAGTTATCGATTGTGGATGGTTGAGGTTAAGGTAAAATAATGAAGTTCCCTGGCCAGGTATTGAACGGGAATCTCTCATTGTTTTGTTAGAATAACTACAATCGACATATCGTAGCAGCCACCAATGTTCTGAAAAGAGCAGCAATTTTCAATCACCAAAGCAGACTAAATATCTGTGAAAAATAGTAAAACCTAATTTAGCATTGTAGTTAAATAGAGGGAATCTTAGCCCGATTCTCGACCCCCCAATCAGGAAACTTATGTATACCGTGGACACTGCACAAGACCTTAAATATCAACTTGATCATCAAGTTTTGCTACGTCGAATCATTAGTCGGATTCGGCAATCGCTAGAACTTCCAGAAATTCTGAAAGCCACAGCGGCGGAAGTCCGTTCATTTTTAGGAACAGACCGGATTATGATCTATAGATTTGATCAAGATGCGAGTGGTGAAGTAGTGGCGGAGTCGATTTATGACGATCGCCTTCCTTCTTTGCTAGGGTTGCATTTTCCGGCGGATGATATTCCCCAAGAAGCACGCGATCGCTATGTAAAACTTCGGCAGCGAACCATAGTTAATGTGAACTCTGGAACCATAAGTATAAGTCCCCTAGACTCTCCAGAAACGGGGGAACCGCTACCGACGACAGAAATCAAATCGAGATCTGTAGATCCTTGTCATATCAGTTATCTGACGGCGATGGGAGTGCAGTCTTCGGTAGTTGTACCGATTCTGTACTCGGGGCAAAACCATGATAAATCCCGATCTGGTCAGTTTTCAACCTCATCAAATCAATTGTGGGGGTTATTGGTTTCTCACCACTCTGAGCCCCGGGAAACTTCCCCATTAGAATTGCAGATTTTGCAATTAGTTGTCGATCAGATGACCATAGCCATTGGTCAAGCTGATATGCTGGCTAAAACCCGTAAACAGGCGATGTTAGAAGCTGCTATTAATAAGGTAGCTTCTCTCCTACATGAACAACCGACGATTGAGTTACAAGCGGCTTTAGAGGCGACTGTGGAGGACTTCCAAGGTTCAGGAGGGCGACTATATATCCAATCTCATCCTGAAAAGACCCCGGAGGTGTTTTATTGTGGTGAACAGCCGACGATGCCTTCATGGGAAACCAAATCAATCATGGAAGAACATCCCCTCTGGCAAAAGTGGCTCCGAGAGGGGTTTAAGTGTAACAGTGGTAGGCGATCGCTTGATAGTTGTAGGGGGAATATTTGGGCGATTACAGATTTATATAGAGAATCAGAACTGCGAATTTTTACCCCAGCTTTTCAAGCTACGGCCATTCGGGGTTTGTTAGTATTTCCGATTCAATACCGCCATAATAACCTGGGATGTCTAACTATTTTTCGTAATGAAATTGACACAGAAACCATCTGGGCGGGACGTTTTGATCCTAGTTTAAAACAAATGATGCCCAGACAATCATTTGAAGTGTGGCGGGAGTTCAAACAAGGTCAAGCCCAACCTTGGACAGCGGATGAAATCAGCTTAGGTCAAGCATTAGGGAAACATTTTTCCATGGCTATTCAACAATATCTGCTGTATCGAGAGGTTCAAGAATTAAACAGTACTCTAGAACAACAGGTACAGCAGCGGACTATTGAACTCAAAAGGTCTTTAGATAATGAACAAGCGAAAACGGAACAGCTAGAAAAGACTCTGGATGAACTGAAACGTACCCAAAGCCAACTTATTCAAACGGAAAAAATGTCAGGTCTGGGTCAGTTGGTGGCTGGAGTCGCTCACGAAATTAATAATCCGATTAACTTTATTTTTGGGAATTTAAGCTATGTGAACGAGTATAGCGATAGTTTACTTAAACTCATCCTCCTTTACCATCAATACTATCCCGAAAGACACCCGGAGATTGAAAGCTATGAAACGGAAATCGAATTAGATTTTCTTCAGGAAGACTTACCGAAAATTCTGGCATCAATGCAGATAGGATCCCAAAGAATTCGCCAACTGGTGTTATCACTGCGGAATTTTTCCCGTCTTGAGCAAGCCGATCGCAAATCAGTTGATATTCACGAGGGTATTGATAGCACTCTGTTAATTCTGCAACATCGTCTCAAGCCTAGACCTCATCATCCCACCATTGAAATCGTGAAAAATTATGGTGATATTCCGCCTGTAGAATGCTATGCGGGATTACTTAATCAGGTGTTTATGAATCTGCTAAGTAATGCGATAGATGCTATGGAATCTCATATTAAAGAACATCCAGAGGATAATTTTTCACCCCAAATCATGATTAGCACTGCTTTAATTCCTGATATCGATAATGGTAAAAATTGCTTGCAAATTTCCATAGCTGACAACGGTCCGGGAATCCCGTCAAATATTCAATCTCATATCTTTGACCCTTTCTTTACGACTAAACCGGTAGGATTAGGTACAGGTTTAGGTTTGTCTATCAGCTATCAAATTGTGGTAGAAAAACACCAAGGTAAAATCAACTGTTGTTCAGAACCTGGTCAAGGTACAGAGTTTAGGATTACCATTCCGGCTTATAATATACCTACAACCGAGTCTAAGTAAGTCTCAGGAATACGAGAAAGCGATTAACAAAAATTGATGATCATGAGAAATCTGTTAACTATTTTACTGCTGAGTGTTAGTTTATTGTGGGGTTGTTGGACACCAAAGGCGATCGCAGATAATCTGAATATTGAGAAGGGGGGGGAAATTTTTAGCGTCCACTGTGTGGGCTGTCATGCTGGTGGTGGTAACATTATTAGGCGGGGTAAAAATCTGAAACAGCGGGCTCTCGAACGGAATGGCTACGACTCAATAGAGGCGATCGCAGAAATTGTGGCTAATGGTAAAAGCAATATGTCGGCTTATTCTGACCGTCTGAGTGTCTCAGAAATTAAACAGGTCGCCGCCTATGTCTTAGACCAAGCCGAGAAAAATTGGCGTTAATCAAATGTTGATGATTAACTTCTGGCGGTAACAGATAACCCTTCGACAATCAGAGATGGAGTATAAATGGAACCATTCCAGTTACCATCTCCTCCCACACTAACCACTTGTTTTAAGGCGGTGTAGACATTTCCGGAAACCATGGTATTTTTAACCCGACCGACAACCTGACCATTTTCAATGCGATATCCCAGATCGACATTAACGGAAAATTCCCCAGTAATTCCGGCACCAGATCCTAACATCTGATCAATAATTAGACCGTGGTCTAGCTGTTTAATTAAGTCTTGCATAGAGTCGCGTCCCGGTTCAATTAACAAATTGAATAATCCGGGGGTGGGATAACTATTTAAATCAGCTCGAAACCCGTTCCCGGTAGTACCACTACCGAGGGTGCGCCCAGTGGTTAAATCAGTATAAAATAGCTTGAGTATGCCATCTTGAATAAAGACAATGGGGCGAGTGGGGATTCCCTCATCATCAAAGGGGCAGCTAAACGGCCCTAGGGCGGGTTTCTGAGAGAGGGTAAGGGAGGTAGACACAACTTGAGTTCCGAGGCGATCGCTCCACGGAGAAGACCGTTCTAGGACTTGTTTACCATTGAGGGCGGCGGAAACCGTACCCCATAACATATCTGCTGCTTTAGCGGTAAATAAAATGGGGACACGCCCGACCAAGGGGGGTGCATTGTCTCTAGCCCATTCCAGCCGTTGAAGAATGCGTTGGCTCAATAACTGTGGTTCAAGGCTACCCCGTTGAGTCTGACCGTCGGAAATGTAGAGAAAATCACTGTCGCGCACCCATTCGGTTTCTAAATAAGCGCTGAGGGTTGTATCAGTGTGGCTACAATCAAGACCTCTGGAATTAATCAGGCGGGTTGATTCTACTTCACAATCCCATTCTCCTGAACAGATAATATCTGGGTGGATATCTCGAATGCAGCTAATAGTCTCTTTTCCCCAAGCCATAAGCTGTTCTACTTCCATAGAATTTCCGATCGCCGGATAGTGATTTCGGGAAGTATCATCGGCTATGGTAATAGTTTCGGGGTCATTAAGGGCTGATAGGGCGATCGCTCGCTCTACTAACTTTTGAGGGGGTACTGCACCGTGGGCGACAGCCAATCCGGGGCGGCCATCGCGCCACAATCGCAGAACAATTCCCTCTGATTCAATGCGTTCGATTTGTTTGAGTCGGTTAGCTTCAAAAAAGAGGGGGCGAGCTTGGGACGTAGCTCGGAATACCTCTGCCACTTCTGCTCCGGCTTTTGCCGCCAACTCCAGAAGCTGTTCGGCTATCTGGTCATGGGTCATGGATGGTCGATTCTGCCATAGCTTTCACATCGTTACATCCTACCCTGTGGCGAGCCATAAAAAACGGCTATTTTCCAGAGAGATTAGCAAAGGGGGAATTAGTCGGTCTCCTGGGGTCCAAAGACCATTTGCAGGACCATGGGTTCACCTCCGATCTCATGATAGCGATCGGCCCACTGGCGAATAATCTCATCTAACTCTTCTAAAGCCGACTCAATGCGATCGCTGGGAATATCCAATTCTTCCAAAACCCGCATTACCTTGGGCTGACGTTCCGCCCAGTCCCTCATTAAACGGAAATACCTCGCCGTATCTTCCACCATAATATAGGTGCGTTCTTCCTGATCTTCGGGAGAATAGGAAGCGCGGGTCAGAGCATAGAAAGGCATCCCCCAAGGAGAGTCAATTTTCGTCACCGTACCAGAGTAGATCAAGCGCCGTTTAATATGTTCTGTTAAGGCTTCACTTAATGGCATCCGTCTATTAGGTTCGATGTCTTCTTGGGAACGTCTATGAAGAAACTCGATCAATTCCATAAACTGAAAAGAATTGATCAATTGAGCGTCGGGTAAATACTTGGGTAAACGACTTTCAATTACCCGTTTTTCTTCTTGAGTTAAACTCGTGCCTGGGACTCTGGCTTTTCCCGGTTGCCAGGGGTACTGCTCTAACCACACATAGGGAAACTGAATCAGATAACGAGGTTCCGTAGAACCCAACATTTTTAAGAGTTTCCCTTCCGTCAGAGCTTCCCGCACTTCCTCAACAATCACTTTCACCCGTTTGGGTTCAATATGATGTAGGTGTCCAGTCATGCGGAGGTTTTCACCCTGCTCTATATAAGTTGTATAGATGGCACATTTAGCTGCAGTTGCCGCCGCATCTAAAAAAGCCCCATGTCTATGGCCGCTGGTTCTCATGGCGCTAAAAGCCAAATAAAGCATGATCTGATCCATGGCACTGGGGCTAAGGCTTTTAATCAGATCTGTATCTTTTTTCATGACAATCCCTGGAATTTCATAAATAATATATGGGATGAATGGTATCATCCCCCATTAGTGAGAATGGATGATCTTACCCAGATCTATTGCTGAGTAAATAAATAAACGACTGGAGACCGCGCAGTTTCTATCCCTGATGCTAGTATGGGTCTGCCACGGGGACTTCTGACCGGGCGCAACCTATTTGATTAGACAACTGACCTGGCCTTTCCTCAATTGGTAATATAGTAGTTTGGATGCACCCTCGGCACTCAGGGCTTTCCAATTGAGATTAGTTTGGTTGAGATATCGTTATTATACACACAAAACCGCCCAACATCCATAAACTAATGGAAATGTTCGGCAGTTGTGGTCTTTATAGATTGGTTGTATTTGTTGACAAATACTCGGATTGATGCTTTAAGAATTGTTGGGGCTAAAACATGACACTAAAAGGAGATTTTTCTACCGGAATCATCCGTCATTGATTAGCGGCCACTGCCACGATGGGGAAACAACGATTCTGATTGAGATTGATTATTGAATGTCTCAGCAAATCCCCGTCGGGGTGTTCCTTCCCACGGACTGCGGGAGCCATGATGTCCCGTTTGCGCTGATAACATATATTGATTAGTCATGGATTCTAATTGCTGTGTGCTTGGGCCTAGTTCCATAGCTTGGGCGGCACTGCTCATGCCTAACAACAGCAACATAGAAAAGCCAAAAGTAGGGTTGAGTTTCATAGAAATGTCCGTATTAAAGCGTCCATTTCCTGATACCAACCCAATAGGCCTACATCAGGATAATCTCAAGGATAATCTGATAATTTTTCGGTTTAACACTTGTGGCGCTGCCATCTACGGCTAGGGGTTGACAGTTATGGGGCGGTTATGATACTATATTTATATTATAGGTTATAATTTAAATTTTCCTAAAATAAATAAAATTGTCAATACTACCATTATCATATAGACTAGCACGGGGCGATCGCTTTTGTCAACCCCCCCAGTCATAAAAGGCGATTTTTTGTTGTTACAAAACTTAACATAACTCTTTGATGACTTCGACGAGTAGCCAGCGACCGGAGGAGTTGTGTCGTCCGCCAACAGTGATGGGGGTAGCGGTAGGTATGGTTTGTAATTGTTGATTAATGTGTGGGTGGAGGGTAACGAGACTCCAGACCTGACCGAGGAGTGAGTGAGGTTGAGAGAGGGTGAGGGAATATTCGTGGTCTGGGTGGCGGTGAAATTGTCCGCTAAATTCTGATAATGAGGGTGATATTAATTGTGTCGGGTTGGGGTCGGGTGGGGGAACTTCACCAGTTATGGGATAGGCTTGTGGGTGGTCTAAATAGTATTGTTGCCATTTTAGCCAATCAGCGCGATCGCCTGTAAGGTTAAACAGGGGAATAATGGCGGCGGGGGCTATGGGGTCAGTTAATAGTGCTTGTTGAAGCTCGCGCACTGATAGCATTCGGGGAGATATGCGCTGTTGGACAGATAAAGCCGCAGCCATTCCCGCCGCCTGTCCGATACCCAAAACCACAGGTTGTAGACGGGTAGCACCATTAGCGATATGGGAAACGGAAATATTTTTCTCAGCCACAATTAAGCCCTCTGTAGTTTCTGGAATTAGGGTACTATAGGGGATGGTAAAGGGGGTTCCCGTCCAGCGACCTCCCCAGCGTAAGAGTTTAAGTTTAACGGGTAGTAACCCGGCGCTGTAGTGATGATCATTGGGATAGTTACCAATGGCGATCGCCTCACATTGTCCATTGTGGTCTATAGGTAAGGCGGCGACGCGACCTCCTGAGACAGGTAAAATATGATTTTCTGTAATCGTTTGGACTCCACACAGACGGCGACTTTCTCGGTAGTAGGGATGAATAGCAAAAGCGCCAAGTTGCTGAGGAGTTAAGCCTAGGTCAGTTTTCCCAGCTGACATGGTATGGGGAAATATGCTCTCAGCCAAGCCGTAGCGCCTTCCTAGGTGCTGTTGAATGAAGGCGGCGAAGTTCAGACTATGCTGTAGACTCTCCCGCCAGAATGCCTGTTTTTGTGGCGCTGAAGCAATCAAACGATCCAATCCTACCCCATAATCATTGCCTTTATGGGGCCAGTTTATCATAATTAACCCTCCAGGTAGGCGACCATAGTTGAGGAATTGTTGGGGGTCGTAGCCATCCCAAGCGCCCTGAAATTTGCTAAAATCAGCTTCTGGGGTAGGTTTAATGGCTGGGGCTTGTGTTTCGCCAAAATCCTGTAATAATACTACCCAGGTGGGGTCTTGTACTGGACAATTATGGGTAAATTGGCTAGATTGAATTGGGGCGCTAGGTTCTTGCCATTGCTGTTGCCATTCCCAACCCCAGCGATAGGGAATTTCACCTTGAGCTAAAATATCTCCTAATTCTGTGGCATCAATGGTAACCTGGGCATTAATGGTAAAATCTTTGAATCTCACCCCAGTAATGCGATCGCCTTTCCGCAATACTTCTAGGGGTGCATATCCAGAAATCCAATGTAGATTTTTTTGGGATTTTACCCAGTCTGACCAAATTTGCGCGCCTATGCGGGGGTCATAATTAAAAAAACTAACCCATCCCCAGTCTAAACCCGTGGGTTGTTTTTGTCTAAGTTCTCTTAAAAAAGCACCCCATAGACCCGTCTGAAAGGCTACTAATTCGTTACCGTCTGGTGCGGCTACTCCGGCGGCGGTTAACATTCCTCCTAACCAGGAAAATTCACTCACTAAAATAGTATCAGCCCCACAGCGGGAACTCTGGAGGGCGGCGGCAGTTCCCCCAGTACCTCCACCGACTACTAAAACATCTGTGTTCAATTGTTCCATCAATCCCGGCAATTGTCAATCACAGAATATAGTTATAACACAATTCGGCGATTCTGAAAATAGGCGGATAATTTTATTGAAATGGACAATATCATCAAAGATAATCCAATTCTCAAAAACGGGCTGATTTATACAACCCAAAAAATATGTTTTTTCCGATTCAAAGTCAACTGTTGTGTGGGTTTAACATGGCTGTTGATGTCTCTCCCGGCTGGGGGGGAGTTTTTACCACCGCCACCAATGCCGACAATTAATCATGGTAATAATGGGGCTAACAATTTGTCTCCCCTGGTGGTGGGGGAATATATTTTAGGGGTGGGTGATACGATAGAAATTGATATTTTCAATGTTCCCGAATATAGTGGCGAAAGAGGTCGTCATCATGTGTCAGTAGATGGAAATTTAAACCTCCCTTTAATTGGGAGAGTTACGGTTCAGGGAATGACAATTAATCAAGTTTCTGAACTGCTAAAAGAACGATATGGGGAATATTTACAACGACCACTGATTACGGTAAAATTATTAGAGAGGAGACCTGTTCAAGTAGCGATCGCTGGAGAAGTTAAGAGACCCGGTTCTTATATGGTATCGGGTAATTCCCAGAGTCAAAATATGGGAGGTGTTTCTAATGCTGCTACTGTGACCGGGGTTTTGCGAATGGCGGGGGGAATAACTACTAGCGCCGATATTCGCCAGGTAAAAATCCGTCGTCCTGGGGGGGGAGGTGAGGAGACTATTGTTAATCTTGATTTGTGGGAACTTCTCCAAAATGGTGATCTGAGTCAAGATATAGCCCTGAGAGATGGAGATAGGATATATATTCCAACTGTTACAAATATTAATCGCCACGAAGCGCGTCAGTTGTCTAGTGCTAATTTTGCTAGTAATGCTGACGGACCGATTAATGTGGCGGTGGTGGGGGAGGTGAACCGACCAGGAACCCATCTCCTTAGCATTGACACCATGGCTGGGACTGAGGGGGAAAATGTATCGGAGTGGCGAGGTATAGCTGGAGTTGATCTGGTTGGGGTGTATACAGTCACCAGGGCTATTAAAGCGGCGGGGGGAATTACACCGGAAGCAAATATTCGAGAAATTCAGGTGCGGCGCATTAGTCGTACAGGGACGGAACAAACTGTTATGGTTGACCTATGGAAACTTCTACAAGAGGGAGATCTTCAGGAGGATATTGCTTTACAAGGGGGGGATACAATTATTGTGCCTAAAGGGGGGACTGTAGATGCTACAGTTTCTGGTAATGTGGCAACAGCTAGTTTTTCTCCGGGTATAATGCGTGTTAGTGTGGTGGGGGAGGTTCTACAACCGGGGACGATTACTGTACCCCCCAACAGTTCCCTAAATCAGGTGATTCTGGCTGCGGGAGGTTTGAAACGGGGTCAGGCTGACTCCAATGGGGTAGAACTAATCCGTATATCTCCGGATGGGACTGTTTCTCGCCGGGTGATCTCGGTTAATCTATCGGATGATGTGAATGAGGCTAATAATCCGGTTCTGAGAAATAACGATGTAGTTATGGTGAACCGTTCAGGGGGTGCGGCTTTTCGGGAGGGGGTGGGTACGGTTTTTAATACTTTAAATCCGATTAGTAATTTTTTGGGTTTGCTGAGGTTTATAAGTATCTTTTAACCAAAAGTCATTTTCTGGTTATTTAGCGCACGAGAATAGAGGAGTAAGGTAATATGAAGAAGGCTAGACGTTCTCAGTTTTCGATGATTTATACCCGGAGTTCATCTAGGGAGGGTATGGGATTTTCTCCCTGGTATCACGGAGATTTGGAATCGAGAAATGTTGAGATTGTTGGGGCTCAACCGAGGGGAATATTGGCGAAAATTGCGGATCTGTTTTGTCGTCGCTGGTTGGTGGTTGTGGGGGTGGCGGCGACAACAGTGACGGGGGTTTATTGGTGGACGGTTGAACAATTACCTGAGTATAGAGGGACGTTTCAACTGTTAATAAGTTCCTCAGATGAATTGGGGGAGTTAGACGAAGCATCTCAGTTGACAATGCTACAGAGTCCCCAGGTTATGGCTGATATTTTGGAGAATATTCAAAGTCGCTATCCCCAGGTTGATTATCGGTTTCTGTTTAATGATAAATCTCCGGGTCGGTTGGAATTGCGAATGCTGGAAGGTGCTAAGATTTTGGAGGTGAGTTATCAAGATAGTGAACCGCAAAAGATCCAGTTTATTCTGGAAGCGATCGCTTCGGGATATCTGGAATATCATCAAGGGTTACAACGTCCGTCGGAAAACAGCCAAAAGCTGGAGATGATTAATCAAAAAATTAATCCCCTAGTTACCCAGGTGAATAACCTCAAACGAGAAATTGTGAATCTCCAGCAGGAACATTTGATGATTACGCCGGAAGTTACCAGCCACCAAATAAGCGATCGCTTAGGGATGATAGAAACCGAAAGACTACAAACTCAAACCCAACTCCAAGAGGAAAAGTCTCGGTATTTAACTCTACAACAACAACTAGGACTCGACCCCCAACAGGCGATGATGGCTTCGGCTTTAACAAATTCTCCTCGCTATCAAACCCTCCTACAAAAACTCTTAGCGGTGGAAACCGAGGTAGCTGTAGAGTCGGCTAGGTTTAAGGAAACATCCCCGCAAATTCAATCTTTATTAGACCAACGCAATCATTTATTACCATTACTCCAAGAAGAGGCGGTGCGGGTTTTGGGTCAAGACTTAACTACTGTAGACCCCAGTATTTTAAGCCACCAAGACTCCCTGCGAATGGGATTAATTCAGCAGATGATGGTAGCAGCACATCAGATAGAAATGCTACAGGTACGCGATCGCGTTTTACAAACAGCAGCGACCAGTTTACAAGAATACTCTCAAAGTTTACCGGAAGTCATCCGCCGCTACAGAGACTTAAATCAGCAGCTAGAAACCGCTACCACCCGACTAAATGACTTATCGGATCGCCAGGCGGACTTAGAATTAACTATAGAACCGCCTGTTAGATCCTGGCAATTAATTGCCCCCCCCATGATTCCTCGCCAAAGATCCGGACAACTGGAGACGGTTTCGCCGAATATTCCCCTAAATCTAGCTTTGGGAGGATTGGCGGGTTTAGGCTTGGGAATGATTATAGCTCAATTGGTCGATCGCCTTAATAATGTGTTCCACAACAGCGAAGAAATAGCGGAGAATACCCCCATTCCGCTGTTAGGGGTAATTCCAGCCAGCGATGATGCTTTGATGCTTCCGGCTAATTCTCGGTTGACTGGGGAGACCGATGTTCTACCAAATTTGTCGATGGTCCCCTGTGGGATATTTCACGAGGCTTTCCGATCGCTTACGGCTAATTTACGCCACTTGGCTACGGAATCACCCATCAACTCCTGTGTGATTAGTTCCGCACGACCTGCAGATGGTAAGTCTACTGTAGCCCTAAATTTAGCGATTGGGGCGGCGGCGATGGGTCAGCGGGTGTTATTGGTAGATGCTGATTTGCGTAACCCCCGTATTCATTCGATGTTGGGGGTGTCTAATTTACAGGGTCTCAGTGATGCGATCGCTGGTAATCTGGAGATCGAGACTTTGATTAGGCGATCGCCATCGGATGAAAATCTGTTTATTTTAACTTCCGGTCCTCTACCTGTTGACCCGACTCGAATGCTGGCTTCTGCGCGAATGCAGGAGGTTATGGCTCAACTGCGCCAACAGTTTGATTTAATTGTCTATGATACCGCTCCCCTGTTGGGTTTGGCTGATGCTAATTTACTCGCCTCCCACACTAATGGGTTGATGATGGTGGTCGGGTTGGGAAAAACTGACCGATCAGCTTTTAATCTGGCTCTGCGAGAGTTGGAAATGGCTGGAGTTCCCGTTTTGGGTATGGTTGCTAATGGCGATCGTCAGGAAACTAATTATTATAGTCAACGCTGAAGTTGAACTACCCGGAAAATGTCGTCTATGCACAAAATGTCGTTTTTGTCAATACCCCTAAAAATGGCCCCCTGATTTTACCCAAAAACTCGTGAATCGCAAATTTAATTTTTTCGGTAGAGAATAACTTTAAGGGCGATAGAATGCGGGTTGTAGCCTCTATTTTTGAATAAAGGCATAGTAACCCCTTGGGTGCGATTTATTTGAGGATACCACAACCCCTATAATCTCGTCAACTATTTGCGAGGGATTTTCAACAAAATTGTAACAATTCTTAACAATATTTTGCTATTTAAATCTATCTTGCCAGACAAATTAGGAAAACTTATGCTATGGACAGGATTTTGATAAGTATCTTCACGGTTGTAGACTATCATCAACCGAGTGTAAATTAACCGTAAAAGAAGCGCGATTTTTCGCTAGAATATGCGATCGCAGAGTTAAGCATCAATTGAGTAGCTTCTTCAGCAGGTAAAGGCTTAGAAAACAAATAACCCTGACCATAATCACAGCCAAGATTGTGCAAAAACTGCATCTGTTGTCGAGTCTCAATACCTTCGGCGGTAACTTCCAGCCCCAAGTTATGAGCGAGGGAAATAATCGCCTTGATAATTTGCTGAGGCTGATTGTATTTATCGATATAATTGCTGGGTTCTTCCTGCAATCGCTGTACAAATGATTTGTCGATTTTCAAACTTTTGAGGGGTAATTGATGCAGATAACTCAAGGAGGAGTATCCCGTCCCAAAATCATCAATAGCTAGGTGAATTTTGCGTGCTTTTAGTTGTGCTAAAGCAATCAAAGCGGTCTGAAAGTTCTCAACTAACATACTTTCGGTAATTTCCAGCTTGAGGCTTTTCGGGTCACAATTAGTTCTGGCTAAGATAGCATCAATTTGTTCTATCAAATTAAGCTGATTGAGTTGTTTACCAGACAGATTGACACTAATGGTTAAGTGAGAATAGACTGATTGCGGAGACCTATCCCAGCTTTTAAGTTGTTGTTTCCAACTACTAAGCTGACGACATGATTCTTCCAGGACCCAAGCGCCTAAAGGAACAATTAGCCCAGTCTCTTCAGCCACAGGGATAAATTCAGCAGGTGACACTAATCCTCGGCGGGGATGTATCCATCGCACCAAGGCTTCAAAACCGACTATCCTACCAGTAATTAAACAGACAATTGGCTGATAGTGAATGATAAAGTCATTTAAACTTGGGAGTTGATTAGGCATGACAGATACATCAGAGATGGCTGAGGCTAACGGGTTGGACTCTGAGTCAGAGATGTGATGGGGTGTAAGATTAAGTTGCTGATATCCAAATATGGCTTTACGCAGATCTGTTTCTAATTGTAGGAGGGTGAGGGTTTTGGTGTGCATTGATAAATCAAAAACTTCTGATCGCGCCTTTCCTTGTTCTTTAGCATGATACATGGCGATATCTGCATCTCGGAGAAAATCTTCGGGATTGTTGTATAATAAGCAGTGGTAGTTGTCGGTCTCTGCTCCTTTTTTAAAGGTGTATCCGCGACTGGGTACAATACCAATACTAGCAGTGGTAAAAATTTCGTGACCTTGGATATAGAAGGGCTGGCTGAGTTCCCGATGAATTTTTTCGGCTAATTCTAGTGCTTGTTTGGGGTCGGAAATGTGATCCATCAAAATGGTAAACTCATCCCCCCCTAATCTGGCGATGGTATCCCTAGGGTTGGTAACACAGACTTCTAGGCGATGAGCAATTTCTATGAGCAAGAAATCACCGATAACATGACCTAAACTGTCGTTAACAACCTTGAACCGATCTAGATCCAAAAAGAGAACCGCGAATTGATAATTAGAGTCCTCTTTAGAAAGCCGTAAGGCTTCGGAGAGTTTTTGGTTGAATAAACTGCGGTTAGGTAGTTCGGTTAAAGGATCATAAAAGGCGGCGTGCAGTAGTTGTGCTTGGGCTTGTTTGCGATCGCTAATATCGCGGATAATGATTTGAATGGCATCACGCCCATGATAATTGGTGGGAATTCCGGCAATTTCTACATCAATAATTTCCTGGTCTAAGCGAATCAATTGTTGTTCAAAAAGCGCCACAGATTGCTGTTTAGCTTCTCCGGTTAATTCTTGGTTAAGAATGACTGCAGTATGATCATAATCCAGAAAATCATAAATAGAACGACCGATGATATCTTCGGTGGTTTTAGCCCCCAACAATTGCAAGCCAGCACGGTTAATATAAACAATTTGGTCATCGCAGTAAATAGCAATGGTGTCGGGGGAGAGTTCTACTAACATTCGATAACGTTCTTCACTTTCTCGCAAGGCTTGTTCAGCCTCTCGTTGTCGCTGTTCAATTTCTTGGGCGGCGAGGAAGTCTCCTAAACCCTGTGCCATCAATTCAATAATTTCGCGATCTTCTGATTGAAAGGGTACAGATCTGGGTGGTTGGTGAACAAAACTAAGTACACCATAAATGCGATCGCCTACCCAAATGGGAGTACCGATATAAGATTCTAATTTAAGTGTCTGGTAGGCTTGGACTTTACTCCATTCGGGGTCAAGACCCGCTTGGGTTTGGGTAACGGTTTCCTGAGTGTGATATGGTTTAGCACAAAAGGTGTCGGCGATGTTCGCAGTTTGACCGATGGTAAATAAGTCGGAGTGGGGATAAACAAATTCTAAGCTATAGACTCCGGCGGAGATTTTACCAATTAAACCTATTGACATTTGCAGCAATTCACACCCGGTCTGTAGATAGTCTTGAAACCTAGCTTCCAGGCTGGGATAAAGACGGGTAGTAATGCGATGTAGTTGTTTAAGTTTGCTGCTAAACTGCGCCAGGGCTTCGGATTTGGATAAGAGGTTAGCTTCCGCCTGTTTGCGATCGCTAATATCGGTTTGAATACCGATAAAATGGGTGAGAAAGCCTTGGTTATTGTAGACGGGAGAAATGGATAATTCATTCCAAAAACTGCTACCGTCTGGGCGATAGTTTTTTAACTCAATATTACATTCTCTGCCTTCTTCAATGGCGCTTCGTAACTCCGCCAAGGCTTTGGGGTCGCTGTCTCGACCTTGCAGAAATCGACAATTGCGACCAATGACTTGATGGCGAGAATAGCCAGTAATTTTCTCAAAGCCTGAGTTAGCAAAAATCACCCGGTTGTCTGAGTCGGTAGCATCGGTGATAATAATACCATTGCGACTGCTATTTATGGCTCTTTCCATCAACTGTAGGCGTTCATCAGCCCGCTGTCTCTCGATCGCCGTAGCGAGAATGTGAGCGATCGCCTCCAAAAAATGTACATCATTTAAGGTAAATTGATGCACTCGCCGCGTATGTACACTCAACACCCCCCAAGGCTTGGAGTTAGCACCTTTAGGTCCGGGAATAATCACACTTAAACCGCTGACAATTTTGTGGTTGTGTAGCAGAGGAGTTCCTGGGAAACGAGTTTCTACTCGCAGATCTTCAACGATTACTGCTTCACCCTGTTGGAGGGTGTAACCTGCCTGGGAATTAGGAGAGGCAGTAATTTGAGCCGACCCCACTAGCCCGGGTTGCCAGCCGATACCCGAACGTAGTAAAAAAGCCTGATGATTGGGCAATAGTTCCCAAACCATGCAGCGACTAATTCTTAATGTTTCTTTGACCTGAGTAATCAACTTGCTCATCAGGGAGTCTAGGTCAGGGCTGGTGAGGGCAATTTGTCCAAATTTGGCGACGGCTGCTTGATAAGTAGCTTCATTTTTGCCCGGGTTGGACTTGGGAAGGTTTACATTGGTGTTGATGTCTGATAGAATTGTCAACACTACAGGTTCAGGGGTTAAGGGTAGCGATCGCATAGATAGGCATACCCAGGCTGTCCGTCTATCTGACCTATCTGACAGGCGGATTTGGATTTCTGCTGAGTCTATGACATTCCCTTGCTCAAACTCTTCCCGAATCTGCTGATAACGGTTAATGGATGTATAAATAAGGGATTCTTGATGTCCGATTAGACTCTCCCTTGAACCCTTCCAGATTTCTAGCCAAGCTGTGTTACAGTAGATAATATTACGATCCGGATCGCTCACTATCGCTGGTTGGGGCAGGGACTCGACCAACATTGACATTATTTCTTGAGGGGTTGGTGACACTTTCTCACTCTCCGAGGAAAATGGTCTTTCATGGCGATCGCTCTGTCCCTTGGGGTCTGTAAATTGATATTCACACGCTTTTTGATGTTGGCCAGCCACTTTGGGAGTCCTGAAAATTATTCAATCAACAACCGCAACAGCAACAGCAACACCTTATGATTACTGAGCCTATGCACAGGTCGTCTAATGGTTCCTATATTACAATTCTACTATTTTTCTGGCAAATAAACTTGGATAGTCCGCAAAATTTAAAAAACTTTAACAGACTGGGGATCAACAGCCCATCTACATAATAAAGGTTAATATAAAGTTGATCTGAGCGAGAATTGTAGTATAATAGTAGCAGACTTATGTTCATAATTGTTATGGTTTAGTAATTATCCTCAATTGTCCTCGGACAATTAGTAGGGTATTTTTCGGCTATCAAAAAGTTCTAAAAACCAGATAATTGGCATCGTAATCACCTAATTAATCAACCATGGGATTTACCCAGGCATCAACAAGTGCCAAAGCACCTAATTAATCAAGACATTTCCGGGATTTACCCAGTGACAAATAGGCTCCCAAAGCAGATAATGATAAGCGATCGCCGTAAGTTTACGGGGCTATTTTCCGGGTATTTACCCAGTCAAAAACAGTCAGAAAGAGGAGGTCATGAGAATTGGAGGGAGGACGAAGGCGAGAATGTTGTCTAAAATACAGTTTTATGTAACTAGATATTATCCTACTCATCTAGTTTCCGATAGAGTAAGGGGGGAAATCAAATGATAGATGTTGAAAGCCCACCAGTAGAAAGCATGAGATGGAATCAGAAGGACAACGGATAAATTGTCCTAGCCATTTTTGATGGATTCTAGGTAGCATAAAATAATCAAACGAAAAGGAGAACAGAAGAATGATAGAAGCCTATCGTCAACAGGCTGCTGAACGCGCCCAACAGGGAATTCCGCCATTGCCCCTAACTGCGGAGCAGACATCGGAACTGTGCGAACTGCTGAAAAACCCACCGGAAGGGGAAAAAGAGTTTCTGATGGAACTATTGCGCGATCGCATTCCCCCCGGAGTAGACGAAGCCGCCTATGTAAAAGCCGGATTTCTGACAGCGATCGCCAAACGGGAAATCAGCAGTCCCCTCATCTGTCCCCAAGGAGCGATCGACCTACTAGGTACAATGGTAGGGGGTTATAACGTGCAATCCCTGGTAAGTTTCCTGAAGTCTTCCGACTCCAACATTGCCAGCGAAGCAGCCAACGCCCTAAGCAAAATCACCCTAGTATTTGACGCATTCAACGACATTCTAGCCCTGTCAGATATCAACCCTTACGCCAAACAAGTCCTAGACGCTTGGGCTAACGCCGCCTGGTTCATTCGCAACCCGAAAGTCCCCAAAGCCATAACCGTCACCGTCTTCAAAGTCCCTGGGGAAACCAACACCGACGATCTTTCTCCCGCCCCCCACGCCACCACCCGACCAGACATACCTCTGCACGCCCTAGCCATGCTAGAGTCAAGGATGCCCGAAGGTATACAAACCATCGCCCAACTGAAACAAAAAGGCTACCCTGTAGCTTATGTTGGGGATGTAGTCGGGACTGGTTCATCCCGCAAATCTGCCATTAACTCAGTCCTGTGGCATATTGGGGAAGATATCCCCTTTGTACCCAACAAACGGCGGGGAGGCTATATCCTAGGTGGAAAAATCGCCCCCATTTTCTTCAACACCGCCGAAGACTCTGGCGCATTCCCCATAGAATGTGATGTCAGCAAAATCGAAACCGGGGATGTGATCACCATTCACCCCTACAAAGGCGAAATTACCAACCAAGCCGGGGAAGTGATTTCTACCTTCACCCTGAAACCGGAAACTATCCTAGACGAAGTACGCGCCGGGGGTCGGATTCCCTTGTTAATTGGTCGCAGCCTGACCGACAAAACCCGGGAAGCAATGGGACTAACCCCCAGTGAACTTTTCGCCCGTCCTGCTATCCCAGAAGATACCGGAAAAGGCTTTACCCTAGCCCAAAAAATGGTTGGGAAAGCCTGCGGACTACCGGGAGTCCGTCCAGGTACCTCCTGCGAACCGATAATGACCACCGTAGGTTCCCAAGACACTACCGGACCCATGACGCGGGATGAATTGAAGGAATTAGCTTGTTTAGGGTTTTCCGCTGACCTGACCATGCAGAGTTTCTGTCACACCGCAGCCTATCCGAAACCAGTGGATATCAAAACCCACAAGCAACTACCCGACTTCTTTGCTACCCGTGGCGGTGTCGCTTTGCGTCCGGGAGATGGTATCATCCACTCCTGGCTAAACCGGATGCTGTTACCCGATACGGTGGGGACTGGCGGCGATTCTCATACCCGTTTCCCCTTGGGTATTTCTTTCCCCGCTGGTTCGGGTTTGGTGGCTTTTGCAGCCGCTTTGGGGGCGATGCCTTTGGATATGCCAGAATCGGTTTTGGTGCGCTTTAAGGGGCAATTACAGCCGGGTGTGACGCTGCGCGATATTGTTAATGCTATTCCCTGGGTGGCGATGCAGCAAGGTAAGCTGACTGTTGGTAAGGAGAATAAGCAAAATGTCTTCAATGGCCGGATTATGGAGATGGAAGGTCTACCTGATTTGAAGGTGGAACAGGCTTTTGAGTTGACTGATGCTACTGCGGAACGTTCCTGTGCTGGCTGTACGATTAAGTTGGGGACTGAGACGATTTCTGAATATTTGCGATCGAATGTAGCCCTAATGCGGAATATGATTGCTCGTGGATATCAGGATGCTCGGACTTTAACCCGTCGCATTGCCAAGATGGAACAATGGTTAGCTAATCCTGAGTTGATGGAAGCTGACGCCGATGCTGAGTATGCGGATATTCTTGAGGTCAATTTGGATGAGATCGTTGAACCTATTGTGGCCGCACCTAATGACCCTGATAATGTGAAACTGATGTCTGAGTGTGCGGGTGACAAAATCGATGAGGTGTTTATCGGTTCTTGTATGACTAATATCGGACATTATCGCGCTGCTGCTAAGGTGTTAGAAGGGGCAGGTCCGGTGAAGGTGCGTCTGTGGATTTGTCCGCCTACCCGCATGGATGAACAACAACTTCGGGAAGAGGGGGTTTATGGTACTTTTGCGGCTGCTGGGGCGCGGACGGAAATGCCTGGATGTTCTCTTTGTATGGGAAATCAAGCACGGGTGGAAGATAATACAACGGTATTTTCTACTTCGACTCGCAACTTTAATAACCGTATGGGTAAGGGGGCTCAGGTGTATCTGGGTTCGGCTGAATTGGCGGCGGTTTGTGCTTTGTTGGGTCGCATTCCCACGGTTGAGGAATATATGGCGATTATCACCCAGAAAATCGACCCGTTTGCGGGGGATCTTTACCGCTATTTGAACTTTGATCAAATTGCAGGGTTTGAAGATGAGGGTCGGGTTATTCCTATTGAGCAAATGCCGAAAATTGAGGATGTTTTGGGTATCCCGGCTGGTGCGTTAAGCAACTAGGTTGTCTAATGGTGGGAGGGCGATCGCGCCTTCCCCTCTTTGGTGTAGGATTGTGGGGAGGCGATCGCGCCTTCCCTATTATCGCCCTAAATACACTTGACCTAGGGCGACTTTGAAGCCACTAAGTTGTTGAGGGAAGGTGTGCCGCCGGAAGATATCGTGTTTGCATTTCACGATCCGGAGACTCGCAAGTTGACTCAGTTTACTTTATTTGGCTATAATTAAGCGAGTCAATGAGCATGGGGGAAGCTAAAAATTGATTATTCTGTGTACCCATAATAAAGGTGGGGTAGGAAAAACTACGTTAGCCGTCCATGTAGCAGGTGTATTGCTCAATCGGGGAGACAGTGTACTTCTAGTTGATTGTGACGATCAAGCCGACCTTTGGCAATTTTTTGCGCGCGACGAGAGTTCGCCAAATCAATATGATTCATACTCTCTGGTTGATAGCGGAAGTAGTACGGTTATTTATAATGAAGAACGTAAATCAGTGAAAAAACAAGCTCAATCTTACAGTCATATTGTTTTAGATATCAAATCCCCTAAAAGCGATACGGTTAGGGCAATTGTTGGAAACGATCCGGATTTAATTTTAATCCCTGTCAACACATCTCAAAGGGAAAGAGCAATTAAACAACTTCCTAATATGCTAGATCTGATATCTCAGCTCAGATCTACAGCCGGTTATATGGCACAAGTATCAATCGTACCTTTGGGTATACCAAGGGAGTTAGTAGAGAGAGAATTATCTCAAATCAAGGCAGAGAAAAAAAACCAGTTTTGGCAGATAGCTCTTCCGATGGAAGAGCTACAAGATGAAATGCAAACGGCTATTTATCAAGAAAGACAGTATATTTGGGAATACGAAAATCACGAAAATTTATATGAATATTTTTCCGATTTATTAAACATTGACTCAATTGAGAGGGTATAAAAATGACGAAAAACCACCAAAAGCAAACTGTTCCAAATATCAAAAGTGCAATTAATAAAGGAATTCTAGAGTCAGAAAAGGAGGGACCAAACAAGCTACAAGATAAAATTTCCTATAAATTGACAAAATCAGAGGCAGAGAAAATGACTGAATTGGGTCAGTTTGTGAGAGGTAAGACTGAAAATTTTCCCAACTTTGCCATCAGTTACGTCCATTTTATGGATACAACAATTAAGAAACAAGAAAATCGGGATTTGATAGATAAATGGAAGAAGAGAAAATCAGAAGAGTGTCAAAATTTTCAAGAAGAGTTAAAAGCAACTTCAGCCGATATTGGCAATTCAAGAATCAAACAAGAAAAGTACAATAAGGATTTTCTTCCCACTCCTGATATAGATCAGAAGCTCCGAGAATTAGAAATGACTGAAAAAGTGAATGAATGTATTTTTTTGGGCATCAAATTAATGCATGAAAACTTTATTGAAAATGCTCTCAAATCTTTTCAAAAAGCGAGTTGATAGACAATATGAATCCTTTAGTACAGGGAATAATTGAATCTGAGCAAGCAGTCAAGCAAGATTTAGGGCGACGTTTTGCCGCTCACCTTGGTTTGAATCCAGGGCCACCCGGAAAAGATGGCGGAATTGATGGTTATGGGGTACTTGGTAACAAACAAATCTATTTTCAGTGCAAACTTTATCGTACTGCTTTAGATGCTTCGTTTACTGCTGATTTTTGCGGTAATTTGATGATCAACAATGCAGATATTGGCATTATGTTGTCAGGGGTTGGTTATACAGCAGGATACTTAAACCGTTTACAAGAATTTCACAGAAATTATCCCAATATAACTACCCATCTTCTAAAGCTGGAAGATATTTTTTCAAAAACAGATATTTTCAAGAAAGCTCAACTAGATTTGCCAGAACTTCGAGATTTGAGCAATGGAGCATGGTATAAACTCAATCAATAAGAAATGATCATCTCCAAATATGCGATCGCAATTCATAGGATAAAATTAAGGATATTTTCTGATATATTTGTTTCAGTGCAATGGAGTTGCGTAAAATAGAGAAAATTGTACAAGACAACCGGGAGATTTTATTGGGGGTTTTACATGAATAATTCGGCGGTGAAAGATGTCTCGTTTGATGAGGATTCGATAACAGTTTTTTTGATGGACAGCCGTGCGATTTCGGTTCCTTTGGTTTGGTATCCGAAGCTATACCATGCCACGCCAGAACAGCGAGAGGCTTGGGAGATTTGTGGCGGTGGATATGGTTTGCATTGGGAAGACATTGATGAGGATTTGAGTACGGAGGGGATGTTGCGGGGTGCTCCTGCACCAAGGGCTAGGAGTTAAAGGATAAAGGATATTTTTGCGGTTCCTGCGAATGTGTTGAGCAACTATGTTGTAGAATAGTAGAGTAGGCGATCTGACTGACTCTGCCTGTCAATCAGAGGCAAGTCCCTTAAATCCCCCTTGGCAAGGGAGACTTTGAAGACATCCATCAATATTTTACTGCTATATTATGGATAACAATCGGATACTCTAAGATAGAATGGAAAAGTCACCTCGCTTTTTTACTGTCGTTGATGGAGGGTGTACCGAAGGAGGATATCGTGTTGGCGTTTCACGATCCCGATACTCGCAAGTTGACCGAGTTTGCTGTAGCTTGAAATGGTAATTTTAAATTGATGCAATGAGTTTAGATAAGGATCATTAATATGGCACGAAAAAAGCAGAATCAAGATCCTGATTTCATTCAACTCTCAATAGAGTATTTTCTTCCAGAATATTCTGGCAATTCACTTGACTCAAAAAAACCAGAAATATCGAAGACTACTTCCGATCAATCTCAACACAGACCTGGAAAACAAGAAAGAGTCCAAATTGACCAAGATGATATTGTCAATTTAGAAACAGAATCTACCGAAATTTATACAACAAATAAAAAGCAAATAGATCAAGATTTATGGTTGCCGGAAACCTATGAAGATATCATTAATAAGATAGGGAAAGACAATGCCAGACTGTCGGAACTAATTCTGCCTTTGCCCAAGTTTGAAAAAATGATTGTTCAGGTGCTTGCTGACATAGGAAGCGCCGGATATTTACTTTTTTTGTATGGACTATCTGGAGTGGGAAAATCAACTTTTATTAGTTCGTTAGAGTGGTCTAAACATATTCCAATCAAACAGATAGTACAAATCGATGCATCTGAATTAACCTTTCAAGAAACTGAGAAATCTAAACTCAACTTATTAATTAAATGCATCAGGAATGAAGCTGAAAAATTTTTCTCGGAAAACGAAAGAGATGGCGATAGATTATGTATTGTGATCGATTATTTGGAGAATCTTAATGATGAACAAGAAAATGATATTTCAGGATTTTTCCGTGATTTAAATGGACTTCTCCGTAAAAATGGTATCCTGATTATATGGCCGATTACGGTTGAAAATGATCTCAAAGAAATGCAAAAATCTGCCGAAAGCTTTTCAAGCACAATGTTTAACGGCAGAATACCATTTGTTAATTTTACGGGGCCTTCACTCGATGAATATCCACAGATTGCAAAAAAAACAATAATGTTTTTTAATAATGGCAAAAATTGCTATGAATTTCAATTAACAGACGATGATTTTGAAGCATCAAAAAAAGATTACCAAGAAAAATCTGCAAATAAGCACTTAATTAGGGATTATCTAAAAGATGTCAAGAGAAAATGGGAAGAAAGAAGTAATTATATATCCCGAATCAACGAAAAAATACCCAAACCAACTGAAGTATGGTTTATTTTTTCTTATCCTGAAGCCGAAAGTGTAGTATCACAGTTTGCACGACGTACTCCAGATGCTCTTTATGAAATGTGGAATGCTGACTACAAATCTCTTTATGCATACATCTCTGATCATAATCAAAGAAAAGCAGATTGGACAGCAGGGCGTCTTACTCTTGCACTCAGTAGTCCAATGTTGACGACTAAAATCATGTATTTACCGACCAATGCTTTAATAAGCTGCATTGCTGCTTATGCTGAGAAAGCAAATGTTCCCATCACAAAGGAAGAATTCTTAAATTCATATAAAGTTAAAAATCACTATTGTCGACCGGCTGCTGCACAAACGGCACTATCAAGTACACCGTTATGGTTACAGTTGTCTGGAAACAAAGGACCCGGAGGAAAACGGAGAAGCGGATCTATACTAGCCGGTTTGAAAAATGCAACTCCAGCATTTGAAAAAATCAATGAAGATATCTCTGAAAAAAAAATCAGCGATCAGCGCTTTAATAAAGCAGTTTGTCTAGCTCTAAAAGATTTATACTCACAAAAACAAAAAGAAATGGTTTTGGATTTTAAAAAAGAAATGGTTTTGGATTTTAAATCGGAAGTATTTCATCCTAATTTAAAAAATATCAGACCGGATATTTTGATTTCCACCAACGAGAAAATTATTTGCTTGGAGTTATGTTACTCAAACAACAATACTCCTGGCAATATTGCCGATTATGTGTTGAGAAAGCTAAACACATATATGAAACAAATGGAAGAAAATTTTGGTTTATCTGTCTGATTAATTGTTTGACGACCATAAGAAAAATGAAATACACGATCGCACTTCAATGGTCAGAAGCGGACGGCTGCTTCGTCGTTTTCCTTCCCGACTTTGAAGATGTCATGCAACCCGTCACCCACGGCGATAGCTACGAAGATGCACTCAAAAACGCCCGGGAAGTCCTGGAAATGTTGATCGAGTCGAGTCGTTCGGAAGGGAAGCCGTTACCGCCAGTTAAACCTACTTTTCAAACTGTTTAGTTTTTGATGCGATCGCTCGTTTCCGATGCACCCTCGTACAAGCCAATCAGCGGATCGGCATCTGTCTGTGATACGGGAGGACGATGGGTTTGCAAGTATTGCTCGATCGCTTCTTCGAGTAACGATTCCAAGGTTTTGTGCTGTTCGAGGGAAACCTGCATCAGTCGCGTCAGGGTTTCCGGTCGGGGCTTCCAGTTCAGTACAATTTCGAGCATGACATGGGTTAATATCAATAGAATTATTGTAGAGCAGTTTTCCCCGATCCACCGAAAGCGATCGCACCCCCGAAACCCAACAGCCCAGAAGTGCGATCGCGGATTTTTTACACCATTTCGACCGGCGAGGAGTCGAACACCAAAATAAACGAAGTCTGGTAAATCGGGCGTTTCAAGCATTGCCGACATGATACGCGATCGCACTTCAACAGAAAGCCGTACTTCTCAGGAATTGAGCATACCATTTTGCATGGCAAGGATAACAGCCTGGGTGCGATCGCGCACATCCAACTTTTGCAAGATAGCGTGAACATGGACTCTGACGGTACCGGATGCGATATAAAGGGCATCGGCAATTTCCTGATTGCTTTTGCCCTTAGCCATCAGAGCCAGAATTTCTTGCTCACGCTTTGTCAGAGGTGGCAGGTCAGAGGCGGTATCGTTAGACTCAGGACTCGAATCGGAGATCTCGAAAGCCGCTTGAATTTCTTGAGAGGCGATCGCATCCCACCAGGTAGCCCCGGCGACGACCGAGCGAATTGCCAGGACCAAAACCTCGGCAGCGATGCCCTTGACGCAGTAACCCTGAGCCTTAGCTTCAATCAGACGAGCAATCAATGCCGGTTGATTGTGGGAGGTGAGGGCGAGTACCGGGAGAGTGGGATGCTGCTGCTTAATCTGGCGACAGGCTTCAATGCCGCCGATACCGGGCAGACCAATATCTAAAATCACAACGTCGAAGGTCTGCTGGTTAACTAAGGCAATAGCCGTTTCGCCGTCGGTGGCCTCAGCCACAACGTGCAGGGTGGGTTCTTCCTGAAGGCGAGTCGATAGCCCCAGACGAAACAGTTCGTCGTCTTCGACCAAGAGAATATTAATCGATTTACTGTTCATGAACGATTAAAGGCACGTAAGATCAAGCTATCATCCTGACCCCGCCACTGGGCGGGAAGGCGAAAGGCAAATATCACCCCCTTGGGCTGACGCAACTCAGCCCAGATCGTGCCACCATGGGCTTCAATAATTTGGCGACTCAGATAAAGTCCTAACCCAGTACCCTTGGTTTGCCGATCGCTGTGACCTTGGTAAAACCGATCAAACAAATGGGTGATTTCATCGGTGGGGATGCCCTGGCCCTGGTCAAGTACCTGAACTTGGCAATCATCCCCTTTCTTTTGAATAACCACTTCCACCATTGTTCCCCGTAGGGAATGGTTAATGGCATTGGCGATGAGGTTGCTCAGTACCCGCTGTAACTGGAGAACGTCGGCATTGACCCAGCAGGACTGACGAAAGTCTGACCCACCCTGATGCAGATGAATATGCACTTGCCGAGAGGCAGCCAACATGGTGAGTTCCATGATGGTGTCCTCTGCCAAAGCCACCAGATCGACAGCAGTTGGGTTGAGCTGAAGACCCTCAGCGTCGTTGCGGTAGACATCCATCAGGGTTTCGACCAGTTGCAAGGTGGTTTGATGGCTGCGGGTCATGATGGTGATGGCCCGACGCTGGGCGGAGGTGATCGGACCAAACTGCTCTGTGTCTAGGGCGTGGAGGGTTTCTATGGCTCCTAGGAGAGGGGTTTTCAGGTCGTGGGTTAGGGTTGAGACAAAATCTTCTCGCATACGCGCCAACTGGGTTTGAGCCATGATTTGAGCGTGCTGGTGGGTGATGGCTTTTTCGTAGCGCTGAAGGCGATCGCTCATCCACCCGGTCACCACCAGAGCCATGACCGTAATACTGCGATTGGCGATCGTGACTGAGGAAATCGGCTCCAGACCGGGAATAAACAGATTGAGCAGGGTGAGCAAAACTGCGATCGTCGTCACCGATCGCGTTGCCACCTGCCCCAGTCGCCCACTAGCCAGCAACACCGCCCCAATATACAGGTAGCCAAATACATAGGGCGGCGGTGTGCTGTACTCCAGCACAATCACCACTGCAAATAGCGTCGCGATCAGCCAGTGAGTCTTTTTCCAGTCAGGTTTGAGTTTAAGTGGGGAGGCAGACATTACCAAGAACCGAAGGTAATTGTACATCTACAATAGCAAAAAATCCGCTAATTGTCAATCTATATTTAGGCATATTTTTACAGAGATTGGCAAAATCTATACCAAATGATATAGACCATTAATTGAGTGCCTAAACAGTTTTATATTTGGAGTTTATATAAGTGCATATAAATTTTGGCTAAACAGCCTTCTATACCTTGATTTTTGAGGAAAAAGCATCAAAATAGAGATATTCAAATTGTCTGTCCTAAATGATGGAATCCCATGCTACAAGGTTTTTTTCAAATCGCCCTAATGTTGGGTATTTTGGTAGCTGTTTCGCCCTTCCTCGGGCGCTATATGGCTCAAGTCTTCCTCGGTGAGAAGACCTGGCTCGATCCGGTAATCTCCCCCATTGAACGAGTCATATTTGCCGGTTCTGGTATCCTTAATAGCCGCAGCATGACAGGCGGTCAATACATTCAGGCAGTGCTGGTCAGCAACCTAGTGATGATCGTAGTGGTCTACATGATTTTGATGCTCCAGGGTGTACTGCCCCTGAACCCCACCGAGCTGGGTGCGCCCAGTTGGGATTTAGGTCTACACACCGCAATTTCCTTTACCACTAACACTAACCAGCAGCATTACTCCGGGGAAACCACCTACAGCTACTTTAGCCAGGTGGGGGGGCTGGGGTTTCTGATGTTTACCTCTGCAGCCACAGGAATTGCCGTGGCGATCGCCTTTATTCGCGGTCTAACGGGACGGCATTTAGGCAACTTCTACGCAGATTTAATTGTGTCGATCACCCGTATTTTACTGCCGATTTCAGTAGTGGGGGCGATCGCGCTTTTAATTGCCGGAGTCCCAGAAACCTTCGCCGCCCCAGCCCAAGCCACCACCCTAGAAGGAGCGACCCAGTTCATCGCTCGCGGTCCCGTTGCCCACTTTGAAATCATCAAAGAACTAGGGGAGAACGGCGGCGGATTCTTTGGCATTAACTCCGCCCACCCCTTCGAGAACCCCAACAACTTCACCAACCTACTCGAAACCGTCATCATGCTGGTCATCCCGGCCAGTCTGATTCTCACCTATGGCTACATAGCTGGCAACCCCAAACAGGGCTGGCTGATTTTCTCAATGGTGTTCATCATCTACGCCGTATTTATCATCATCACCGCCATTGGGGAATATCAGGGCAACCCCTTAGTCAACCAAGTCTTAGGTAGCTCACAACCCAACCTAGAAGGCAAAGAAACCCGCTTTGGTCCTTTCCTCACTGCCCTCTGGGCGGTTTCCACCACCGGTACCATGTGTGGTGCCATCAACGGTCTGCACGACTCTCTCATGCCCGCCGGGGGCTTTGTCACCCTCTCCAATCTGTTTTTGCAGATTGTCTGGGGCGGTCAGGGTACCGGCACCGCTTACCTGTTCGTCTTTTTAATTTTGACCGTCTTTCTCACCGGGCTGATGGTGGGGCGCACCCCCGAATTTTTAGGCCGCAAAATCGAAAAGCGTGAAATTGTCCTGTCCAGCCTAATTCTGCTCATCCATCCCATTGCCATTCTGATTCCCGCCGCCATCACCCTGGCCTTTCCCGAAACCCTGGCGGGTATTAGCAACCCCGGTTTCCACGGCATTTCTCAAGTCGTCTACGAATACGCCTCTGCTGCAGCCAACAACGGTTCTGGCTTTGAGGGGCTAAACGATAACAGTCTCTGGTGGAATCTCAGCGCCAGTGTTTCCCTGTTGGCGGGTCGCTATGTACCTTTAATTGCCCTAGTGTTTTTGGCCGAGGGCATGGCTCGCAAGCAGCCCGTCCCAGAAACAGCAGGTACCCTGCGTACCGACACCCCTCTATTTACCGGAGTCACTGCCGGTGCCATCCTCATCCTCGGCGCGCTCACCTTTCTACCGGTTTTGGTGTTAGGACCCGTAGCCGCTGGCTTCAACTTGGGATAACCTTTGACGCGCTAACAGATTAACCACCTAGCTTTATTACCCATGACACAATCTTCTGTATCCTCTAAACAACCTCGCGGACCGCGCCCGCCCCGGAAGCACACCCCTAAGTCCACGATCGCCGACCTCTATCAGCGGGCTTTAGTGGAAGCGTTCCACAAGCTAGAACCCCGGGCGGTGATTAAAAACCCGGTGATGTTTGTAGTTTGGGTTGGTACCCTGATTACCGCCATGCTGACCGTAAACCCCAATCTATTTGGATCTGATCGGAGCGAGGGAGCGGCTCTGTATAACGGGCTGATTACCTTGATTTTGTTTCTAACAGTGCTGTTTGCTAACTTCGCCGAGGCGATCGCCGAAGGGCGGGGCAAGGCTCAGGCCGATGCTCTGCGGTCTACCCAATCAGATACCATAGCCCGACGTTTGCAGCCAGATGGCTCCATAGAAACGGTGAGTTCAACTAGCCTGCGGCGGGGCGATCGCATCAAGGTCATCGCCGGAGATGTCATTCCCGCCGATGGTGAGGTCATCGATGGGGTAGCCTCCGTTGACGAGTCCGCAATTACTGGTGAGTCAGCCCCAGTCCTGAAAGAGCCCGGTTCAGATGTGGCCAGTTCAGTGACCGGCGGAACTCATATCATCTCTGACGAGTTGATCCTCAAAGTTACATCTGACCCCGGCAAAGGCTTTATTGACCGTATGATTGCCCTGGTAGAAGGGGCGGAACGTTCTAAAACCCCTAACGAAATTGCCCTCACGGTGCTACTGGCCGTACTCACCCTGGTATTTTTGATGGTGGTGGCGACCCTGCCACCCCCGGCTAATTACGCCAATAGCCCTGTCGGCATCACCATTCTGGTGGCATTGCTGGTGGCGCTAATTCCCACTACTATTGGCGGGTTACTGAGTGCGATCGGTATCGCTGGCATGGATCGGGTCGCCCAGTTTAACGTCGTGGCTACCTCTGGGCGGGCGGTAGAAGCCTGTGGCGACATCAACACTCTCATTCTTGACAAAACCGGTACCATCACCCTGGGAAATCGCCTAGCCGAAGAGTTTATCCCAGTTAACGGCTACAGTGAGGCGGAAGTGGCAACAGCAGCACTAGCCGCCAGCGTCTTTGATACCACTCCTGAAGGGAGGTCCATCGTGCGTCTGGCAGAAAAGCTCGGAGCCACAGTTCCCTTCGATAAAAGTAAAGCTGAAGGGGTCGAGTTTTCCGCTCGCACCCGCATGAGTGGCACTGATCTTTATGACGGTGGCGAAGTCCGAAAAGGAGCAGTAGATGCTATTCGTGGCTTTGTGCGCTCTCGGGGTGGCGAAGCGGACCCCGAACTTGACCAAGCCTTTGAGCGAGTCTCGCGCCTCGGCGGCACCCCTCTGGCTGTCTGCCAGGACAGCGACATCTACGGGGTGATCTATCTCAAAGACATCATCAAACCCGGCATTCGAGAGCGGTTTGAGCAACTGCGCCGTATGGGAGTACGCACGGTTATGCTTACCGGCGACAACCGTATTACTGCTTCCGTCATTGCTGAGGAAGCTGGGGTGGATGACTTTGTTGCCGAAGCGACTCCTGAAGACAAAATTCAGGTCATCCAAACCGAGCAATCTGAGGGTAAGTTGGTGGCTATGACTGGGGACGGCACCAATGATGCTCCTGCCTTGGCTCAGGCTAATGTGGGCGTTGCTATGAACTCAGGCACTCAGGCGGCTAAAGAAGCTGCCAACATGGTGGATCTCGACTCTGACCCCACCAAACTGATTGACCTGGTAACCATCGGTAAGCAGCTTTTGATTACCAGGGGAGCCCTTACTACCTTCTCCCTGGCTAACGATATCGCTAAATACTTTGCCATTATCCCGGCTATGTTTGCCACTGCAGGCATTGGGGCTTTGAATGTCATGGGTCTGAGCAGCCCTCGCACGGCTGTACTGTCGGCCCTAATTTACAATGCGTTAATCATCCCAGCCCTGATTCCTCTAGCCCTGAAAGGAATTGAGTTTCGCCCCCTCACTGCCAACCAACTGCTGCAACGCAACATCCTCATCTACGGACTTGGCGGCATCATCGCGCCGTTTATTGCCATCAAGGTGATTGATGTGGGGGTATCGGCAGTAACGGGGTTTTAATTGCCAATTTTCTAATGGGCAAAATCTCTAAATTTACGCCAATCATCCACTCTTTACAAAGTACCTCCGATGAAACCGACTCTTCCTAAAATCTTGCTGCTGGGTTTGTTATTAAATCTGGCGATCGCCCCTGCCCTCTATGCCGCCACTGACCAAAACATCACCCGTGGCACCGCTTATGCCTTGGGCTTATTGGGCATCATCGTTGTGGGCATGGCTATCTATTTAGCCATAGTCATTGTTCAGCCCGAGAAGTTCTAAGTACAACCTTAATCCCTATAAGCCTTTACCTTCTTAAACCCCTAAACCTCTCATAAATTCACCATGAAAGACCTCATCATCAGTATTCGCAGTCTCGCTACCCTCTGGGTCCTCACCGCTTTCCTCTATCCCCTGCTGATTTTCCTCATTGGTCAGGGCTTTTTCCCCTACCAGGCTAACGGCAGTCTTCTCACTAACTCTCAGGGCGAGGTGGTTGGTTCCGCGCTTATTGGTCAAACCTTTACCACTGACGATTATTTCTGGAGCCGTCCTAGTGATGTCAATTATAGTTCTGACGCGGAAGCTAACCCCACCGGAGTATCGGGAGGTAGTAATCTGGCTCCAGACAACCCGGAACTGTTGGCACGCATTGAGAACGAAGCCCAGGGTCTTCGTAGCGCCGGGATTGAACCGACCGCTGACTTACTTTATTCCTCCGGTTCCGGTCTTGACCCTCACATTAGCCCCCCTGCTGCTGAGGCTCAAGTTGAGCGGGTCGCCCTTGCCCGTGGCCTGTCTACTGACCAAGTGCGATCGCTGATTGCTCAAAATACTGAAGGCCGCTTCCTCGGTATTTTTGGGGAGCCTGGTATCAATGTTCTCACCCTGAACTTAGCCTTGGATAACCTGTGAATTAAAACTTTCTAATATTCCAAAACTCCCTATGTATCACCCCACCCAATCCCCCCAAAACCATCGTCGAGGTAAGCACAAAGTCTTTATCGGCATGGCACCGGGAGTCGGTAAAACCTATCGAATGTTAGAGGAAGCCCAACAGCTAAAGCAGGAAGGGTTTGATGTCGTCATTGGAATACTGGAAACCCACGGACGCGCAGATACCGCTGAGAAGGCAGTTGGCTTAGAGCAGGTTCCCCTCAAGCAGATCAACTGGCAGGGGCGCACTCTCACGGAATTAGATACCTCTGCTGTACTCGCCCGCTGTCCTCAGCTAGTCCTGGTCGATGAATTGGCTCATACCAATATCCCCGGCTCTGAACGACAGAAGCGTTACCAAGATGTGCTCTGGATTTTGGAAGCGGGTATTGATGTCTATTCCACTATTAATATCCAGCACCTAGAGAGCCTTAATGACCTGGTACACAAAATTTCTGGGGTGGTCGTGCGCGAGCGGGTACCCGATCGCTTACTTGATGAAGCTGATGAAGTCATCGTCGTAGATGTTACTCCTGAAACTCTGCAAGAGCGCCTTCAAGAGGGCAAAATCTATGCCTCTGCCAAGATTGATCGGGCTCTGCACAACTTCTTCCAACGTCGCAATCTTGTCGCTCTCAGAGAATTGGCGCTGCGGGAAGTGGCTGACAATATTGAAGAGAATGGCCGACAGAGCCATTCTCAGGGCTATTGCAATATCCAAGAACGGGTTCTGGTCTGTGTTTCAACCTATCCCAGTTCGATTCGGTTATTGCGACGAGGGGCACGCATTGCTAACCAAATGAATGGCCGTTTGTCTGTGCTGTTTGTGGCTCATCCTCATCAATTTCTTTCTAAATCTGAGGCACTCCACATTGAAACCTGCAAACGGATGTGTCAGGAGTTTGAGGGGGAGTTTTTGCGGGTGGAGTCAGATGATGTGGTGATAGCGATTCTTAATACTGCCGTTGAACAACACATTACCCAAATCGTTTTGGGGGAAACTCGACGATCTCGCTGGCAACTACTGATTAAAGGCTCTATTGTTCAAAGGTTAATGCGAGGTCTACCCCAGGTTGATTTACACATTATTGGCACTGACCACTGACCCAACAGCTCGATCGCCTAAAATTTAGCTACCTGCAGACAAGCGCGGTGATAATCTCGTCCCCAGCCATAGCGAGAAATTTGGGCATATTGTGGCTCATGTTTATGTTGATGTGGTGTATAATAGTTAATCGCAACACAAATAAGCGATCGCACCATCTTTCCCGCTATAATTGGGATAATCTAGTCTGTGCATGAGCCGGGGATAAGCGGAAATTTGATTATTCTCTGTACCCATAACGATGGCGGGGTGGGAAAAACCACGTTAGCCGTCCATATAGCGGGTGTCTTACTCAGTCGGGGAGATAGCGTCCTTCTCGTTGATTGTGATGATCAAGCAGACCTTTGGCAATTCTTCACCAAAGGTAAAACACCCACACAGTCCAAAGATTCAGAAAACCTAGAAAATAGTAAACTGATTTGGGATAAAGATAAAGGGCCACTCAAAGGAAAAGCTAATCCTGCTTATTTCGATCATGTCGTTTTAGATATTGATACCCCTCTTAAAAATACAGTTCAGGTGATACTGGGAAACGATCCAGATTTAATTTTGGTTCCCATCAATAAGTCTCAAAAAAAGAAGGCTCTGCGTAATCTTCCGAGAACTCTAAAAGTGATCTCGAAACTCGAATCTAAAAGCGGGTTCAACCCCAAGGTTATCATTGTACCTTTAGGTATACCAGCAGAATCAGTTGAGGATGTTGTATCCCGAATACCATCTGACGAAAAACCTCGAAACTGTCGAACTGCCTCGGAGATGCCAGATTTGCAAGATGAAATTCAAGATGCCATTTATGAAGATTATCAATATATTTGGGATGCGGAAACTCATCAAAATTTATACTCTTATTTTGCTCAGTTTTTAGAGGATTAACTATAGAACATATAGGATTCAAAAAAATGGTTGAAAACAATTCACAAAGCATGACCATAGAAGATGATGCGATCGCCCAAGGTATTCACAACTTTGAACGGATAAAAGACCAGGAAAATCAAAGGATAAAATATCAGTTAACCGAATCAGAAATTCAAAAAATCGTCGCGCTCTCCAAAGCACTGAGGACTGGAACTCAACAGTTGCCAGATTGGGCGATCAGCTATATTCATTTTGTCGATCAGCAAATCCAAGCAGAACAAACACAATCCCAAAAAGACTTGGCAGAAAATTGGACAAAATGGAAACAAAAACAAATCGAAAACTATCGACATGATTTGAATACTCAACAAGACATGATGAGTAATCCAGCTCAACAGAGCAGATATCATCGATCGCTTGAACTAAATACAGAAATATCTGATAAACTGGAAGCATTGGGCATGAAAGAAAATATCGATGAATGTATTTTTCTGGGAATCAGTTTAATGTATGAAAATTTGCTGGTAGGTGCAACTTTGCCGATTGTCAAGCACAAACAAGTTTAGAGATATGGATTATTTGGAAATAGATGCTTTAGTTAATGGCTACATTGCTTCTGATGAAGCAGTCAAGCAAGACTTGGGGCGACGTTTTGCCGCTCACCTTGGTTTGCATCCCGGTTCCCCAGGAAAGGATGGCGGAATTGATGGTTATGGGGTACTTGGTAACAAACAAATATATTTTCAATGCAAACTTTATCGCATTCCTTTAGATGCTTCATTTACTGCGGATTTTTGTGGTAATTTGGTGATTCACAATGCAGATATTGGCATCATGTTATCGGGAGTTGGCTACACCCAAGGATATTCGGATCGTTTACAAGCATTTCACGATAATTGTCCGGTAACGATTGCAACTCACTTGTTGAAACTGGAAGATATTTTTGCCGAAACTCTGGCTTTTCAAAAGGCTAAATTAGATTTGCCAGAACTTCGAGATTTGAGCGATGGGGAATGGTCTAAAATTAGATGATATCTGCCAGGGTCAAACTCAACTCCGGAAACCAGAATAATGACACTCGCGCCATCAGATATGAAACAGCTTGACGACCCCGACTATTTACAATAGCTGGAGCGGAAACTCAGTTATCATTAAAAGTATTTCCGGCCCATTGTCCATATCCGATCGCGGCCATTTATGATCTCATGTTAGCCTGAGCATTACGCCGCCACATATAGGGCTTAATTCGGCGCAAAGCTGAGGCGGTGAACCTCTCACTCCAGGTCTCATCAGAAATAGTGGCTAATTCTTCTAAAGTCGGGGCTAGATTTTCCGGATAGGGATTAAAGGCGGCTTCTTTTGTGGGTTTAGCAAATCTTTGATTCCATGGACAAACATCCTGACAAATATCACAACCTGCCACCCAATTATTAAGATTGGTTTCTATTTCTGGGGGCAAGGTTTCGGCTCGGTTTTCTATGGTATGATAAGCAATACAGCGGTTGGCGTCTACGACAAAAGGTTGAGCGATCGCATTAGTCGGGCAGGCTGACAAACAGCGAGTACAAGTGCCACAATGTTCTGTATGGGGGCGATCGTACTCTAAGACCAAATTAGTTAACACCTCTCCCAGAAATACCCAAGAACCGTAATTTCTAGTAATGAGATTCCCATTTTTAGCAATCCAACCCAACCCCGCCCGTTGCGCCCATAACTTATCCTGAATCGGTCCGGTATCAGCATAATAGCGGGCTTCGATATGTTCACCCTGCTGTTTTAACCACTGACAAAACTGCTTTAATTTCTTATGCAAAATGCGGTGATAATCTCGTCCCCAGCCATAGCGAGAGATTTGGGCATATTGTGGCTCATGTTTATGTTGATGTGGTGTATAATAGTTAATGGCAACACAAATAAGCGATCGCACTTCCGGCATAACTAGGCGAATATCCTGACGTTTAGGATTATCCATCCAAGCCAGATCCGCCTGATATCCTGCCTTTAACCATAGACGCAACCCTTCCACCTCTTCAGGGGTTGATGTGGCTGGGGTAAAGCCGACCTGATCAAAACCTAAATCTAGGAGATATTGTTGAATTTGAGAACGGTCAACAGAAGCAGCCATCAGAGAGAAAAAGTGAACAGTTCCAAGTGATTAATCATCGAGCCAATGCCACCCTAGGGGGGGGTGGGGTTAGAGTGTCAAGACGAGGACTCCTTAGAACCCAAACTAGCCTGTAACTCCAAACAATTACGGCCATCAGTTTCAAGTTTATAATCAACCCGATCCATTAGGCGCTTCATAATCAACCACCCATAGCCATGTACTGGCTTATCTTCCGGTAACGGTGGTTCATAATCACTCATCTGATACCCCTTACCCTGATCCCAAATTTCCAGGCGAATGTCACCCTGATCAAGTTCTAGGCGAATAATCACCGGAAGTTCAGGCTGATCGCGGTGAGCATGGCGAATGACATTAGAATAGGCTTCAGCTAGGACTAGGCGAAACCGATTCGACTGACGGGGCCAATCCACCGAGTCCCCTAACTGGACTTCCAAACTGCTTAATAGCCAGTGTTCAACAACTTCTAAAAACCGAATATCGCTCGGCACCTGTAACTCAGTGATCATCTGTTGACACAACCTCCAGAGAGAGTATGGTTTGATCGTCCTCCTGAACCGGATTTTGTTCACGGATGGAAGCCAGTAAAGCCTCTAAATTTAATAGGCTAGTTTGTTGTTTTAGGAGTTGCCATAACCCCTCCTGTTGCAGCATGGCACGAGCGGAATTACCATCATTGCCTTGTTGTAGCACAGTAGCCTCTGTAATTCCATCACTGGTAAGTAAAAATACATCCCCAGGGGACAAGACACGACTACCTACTTTTCCGCGCCAGACCGGAAGAATCCCTAAAGGAATACCCCGTTCCTTGAGAAAAATCGGCTCAACTGTGACATTCCCATGACCATTAAGGTTTTGTTGTTGGAGGGTACGATGATCCCAAATCAGGGGGTAGATATGTCCAGCGTTAGCATAGGATATTTCTCCTGTTGCGGGTGTGTAGCGAGCCAAAACCATGGTAATAAAGTGGTTATTGCCAATCAAATCATCAGATAAGATGCTATTAAGATTGTGCATTACCTGTTCTGGTTCTGGGGAGGTATCTTGAGAGAGTTCTCGGCGCAAGACAGAAATGGCACTAGCCATAAACAAAGCGGCGGGAACTCCCTTCCCGGAAACATCCCCCAAAGCCACCCAAATATCCCCCATAGAGTGGATATAGACCTCAAAGAAATCGCCCCCAACTTCTCTAGCTGGATAGCAGCAGGCTTGTAGCTTCAGATTGTCAAATTCCGGCCAACTTTGGCGGAGTAAATTCATCTGAATTTGACGAGCCACCTTTAACTCACTCTGCATTTGCTCGGCGAGTTCTAGGGTACGTTGATATAGTCTAGCTTGAGACAGGGCGAGAGATGCTTGTTCGGAAACTACTTCTAGCAGTTGAATGTCCTCTTCGGACCAGGGTTGGTCTGCGGCATGGCGGTAAACGGCTAAAACCGCTAACAGGTCGTGTTGATAGGTAAGGGGAACAACAATTTGGCTGATGCTATCATCTCCCTGACCGCCTTGGGTCTGGGTTTGACGGGTTTCTACAGCGGCTTGCATCAAGGCTATGGTATTTTCGGGTTCCGGGTGCGACTCACCTTGATAAGAGAACTCCTGTTCTGACAAAGATCCCGATTCGATAGGTTTGACCTTACAAGCAAAGGCTTCAAAGGTTTCACCTACGGTATCTGCAATGGTTTGCAGCATACTTGCGTAGTCGAGAGACTCGCGCAAGGCAATTACCACATCATTGTATAGCCGCTCTCGTTTCAAAGACCGACGCAGGGCGTTAGTGCGCTGTTTAAAAAATTTATAGGTTTCGGAGGCCTGCTGAACAACGGTTCGCAGTTCCTCTGGATTCCAAGGTTTGGTGATATATTTGAAGACTTGACCGGAGTTGATAGCTTCGACCAAATCTTCGACATCAGTATATCCGGTCAGCAAAATACGGATAGTGTCGGGAAAGCGTTCAACGGTTTTACCGAGAAACTCTGTCCCATTCATTTCAGGCATCCGCTGATCGGAAATGATAATAGCCATTTCTCCCTCTTGATCAAGAATCTCGAGGGCTGTTAGGGCGCTATCGGCTTTGTGGACTTTGAAATCACGGCGAAACGTCCTGAACAGCAGGTCTAGGTTATCGGGTTCGTCATCGACGACCATTAGTTTCAGTTTGCGACCTTCTCCCCGACTCATGCTCTACGTTTCTCCTAGATCAATCAGGCATCTTAAACATCTTACCGAAAAACTGGGTTTAAAGTCTCATTAAATAATCTGCTCTATAAAACTTAAACAAAACCGGACATAGCCGGATATTGACGTTTATTTCTTGCTTCGTCCGGGACTGTCGGCAGCACCCCGTCCACAAGTGTAATCGTCTGAACCAGGCGATTTTTCTAAATTTCTACTGGCGTTCAAATCTCTATCAATCTTCAGGCCACAGTTTGGACATTCAAAAGTCCGACGGACTAGGGGCATTTTTTGACGATAACCGCAATTAGAACAAAGTTGACTGGATGGATAAAATCTATCGGCAATAATCAACTTTGAACCATAACGTTCTGCCTTGTAACCTAGTTGACGACGGAACTCATAAAATGAAGCATCAGCGATAGAACCCGCCAAACCATGATTTTTCAGCATACCTGACACATTCAAATCTTCAATGACTACTTGGCTGTGGTTTTTAGCCAAAAAAGTAGTGATTTTATGAATCGTGTCACGGCGAATATTAGCGACTCTTTGATGTAGCTTTTGAACTTTTAAGAGACATTTGGCCCGATTTTTTGAGCCTTTGACTTTGCGACTTAAATGGCGTTGTAATCTGGCTAGTTTTTTGGTTGCTGCTTTATAAGCCTTGGGATTAGAGAATTGGGTCCCATCGGAGCAAGTCGCCAAATTGTTAATTCCTAGGTCTACCCCGATTCTCTCTCGGAATTTCGGTGTGATTTCTGGTCTGATTTCTACGAAAAAGCTCATATACCAGTCACCTGCTTGGCGCGTTATAGTGACTTTCTTAACTAGACTGGGTGGTAGAGCCTCAAATGTAGAAACCCAGCCCACAAAAGGCAGCTTATGGCGAGTTCCTGACAGATTGAATGGCTTTCCGGAATTGTCCAGCGTAAAACTATCATGGTGGCCTTTCTTCTTAAATTTAGGATAACTGCTTATTCCCTTGAAGAAGCGCTTAAAGGCATCCCCTAGATTAATGAAGGCATATTGATAAACTTTAGAAGACAATTCGGACATCCAAGGATATTGAGGTTTCACATAATTCGTAAAAACCTTTTTGATGGAGTTGACGTTAGGCTTGAGTCCCTCTTCATAAGCTGACATCCATAAGTGTAATCCCCAATTGAACACAAATCGAGCATACCCCGCGTGTTTGGCCATCAAGGTAGCTTGACGGTCATTGAGTTTTAGTTTTGTCCGGAAAGCTTTGTAAGGGTTATGGTCGAAAGGGAAGTCGCCTTCCCCAACTCCAATTCAAAACCGTGCTTGATACTTTCACATCACACGGCTCCTGATGTGGATACCCCTTTTGACATCGGGAACAGGGTAACGACTCCCTGCTTTTGTGATTTCAACTTTTGGAGCTAAATACAACATCGTAGTGTTTAAACTCGCTTTCGTCGTAAACACTCCTAATTGTCGCAGTCTCTATATCCACACCGTGACTAGTGGGCATATCCTAACCATTACAGTTAGGCATTGGCTTTCAGTCACATCCTTTCCCCTTAAAGGTATACGCTTACACTTTCACTACTCCGCAGGTACATCCTGCCACTTGAGAGCCTAAAAGGGGTTTAAACGTTCCGTTTATACGGGCATTCCATCTTTAGATTTGTCCTCTCCACCGGGGTACTTTTAAAAGTCTGTGTAGGTGATGTCATGATTACCCTACTTTTCCCCTTGCTCTTTTGAACGCAGCGTATCAACCTGTTTCGCTGCTAAATCATTACGATGGTTCAAGCCGGACATTCGGTTTCCCTAATCATGGATGGTTGGCAGTGGTCGCATTTGGTAGTAGGTTCTACTTCACGCCTTCCGTTCCCCGCTTCAATCCTGGGGTTATGATTCCCAAAACTGGGGGTGGCTATCGCCGTTACTCTCAACGCAATTGTTAAGGAATCATTAATATTTCCAGTTGGGCGTTTTGACCTTGAGTTCCCTGCCTTGTTTTGTATATTTCTATACCAAACGTTGGGACATATAAACAGTTATGGGATGGTCAGGGTACGAGTCCCTTATATTTCACCAAGGGGTGAAAGTCCCACTAGGAGGTTATTTCAGGCATTGCAGCCTTATTTGACTCCTAAACGTCTCGCACCATGATTGGATTTTACCATGAAGAATCCGACTTGATGAGTATGTCGTCAAGGAAATTTGGCATGGTCTGGGGTTTGACCGTATACTCATTATTGAGTTGCGAATCTTTTTGGGTATTGTAGCTTATTGTCCTAAGATGTCAAGCAAATCTTGGATTAAATTCTTGCTCCGAGAAACGAATACCTTGGTACAGGTAGGGGAAGGGATAGGACGGCTGCTTGAGTGGGGTCGGACACTGGCGTGCTAAGGATGATCCAGTTCACGCCGGGTCCTCGGAAAAAGGGGGGGTTGTTTCACGTAAAACTCCTGGGAGGGTTTTCCTCTCCGTGATTGATCACGGAGAGGAAAACCGACTCAAGCAGCTTTAGCCGCCAGCACCCCCTTGCGGGGTGGAGGGGTATGGTTGCCCCTCCATGGAGCTATGGTTGGCTCCGACTCCCTTGCGGGGTAATGTTTGCGCTTGCGCTAACGCGCACGCTGCGCGAACGCCAATGTTCAGAGTCGGTACTATCCAAATCGCACGTCCTTAACCCCTTAGAGATGTTTAACGATTCGGTTCTAGGGCCTGGAACTAGCACGCATTCCAGGGTAGGAACTTTAACTCTTGCTCTGAACGGAGCCAGTTAAGGCTATAGCTGGTCAGCTACCTGAAAGGGGGGCACGAAGCCCCCGTGCTTCAGCCGGGGGTGCTGACTTGCACTTCTTTCGGCTAATCTAAGTTTAGCGGAACGGGCGCGAGGATTTTGGTTAATTTCATCTGGCTGGGGAGTTATGGGTTTTTTGGTTAAGACTTTCAGTAGGGGATTATGGCGAAATCCGTGTTTAACTGGTCTGTCCTCTAGGCTGTGGAAACTGATGATGCCGATACGTCCTCGGGGTTTGAGCCAGGTGGGGGCGGTTTCTAGGAAGGTTTCTAGGGCGGTTAGTTCTCCGTTAACGGCTATGCGTAGGGCTTGAAAAACTCTGGTAGCTGGGTGTATTCGCCCATAACGGTACTTGGAGGGTACACAATTGGCGATCGCATTAGCGAGGTGTTCGGTGGTCTGAAAGGGGCGTTTTTCGACAATCTGCCTTGCTATGCGCCGAGATAGCCTTTCTTCGCCGTAGGTATAAAAGATGTCAGCCAGTTGTTTTTCGTCCCAGGTGTTAATGATTTCGGCGGCGCTGAGGGGGTCTTGTGGGTTCATTCGCATATCTAATGGTCCACAATGACGGAAACTAAATCCTCGTCCTGGGGTATCGAGTTGATGGGAGTTCACCCCTAAATCGGCTATGATGCCGTCAAATTGTGAGGGACTCGATGGATATTGGCTAAAGTTTCCGTGCCAAAATTTCAGGCGATCGCCACAATTACCGATAGTATCCATTAACATGGACTTGGCAGCGGCGATCGCTTCTAAATCACGGTCAATGGCTGTCACTCGCACATTAGGGGCTGCTTGAAAAATCATCCTTGTATGTCCCCCGCCGCCAACCGTAGCATCGAGATAGTGACCACCCTCCTGGACTGCTAACCCCTCAATTAACTCCCGCCCCAGAACCGGAATATGGACAAATTTCCCACCGAATTCCACATTATCCAAATCTCTACCTTTCTCAGACACCCCAAAATACCTATAATCAGTTAAAGGAAACTCAAATTAATCGGCAAGTTACGCAGATTTGACGAGACTATAAGACCATCATAAACTCTAGCGCGATCAAAAACGATATGAGCAGAATCGAAACTCGCACCGAACCCATGGTCATCAACATGGGACCTCATCACCCCTCCATGCACGGAGTGTTGAGGCTAATTGTCACCCTTGATGGCGAGGATGTAGTAGACTGTGAGCCAGTCATCGGCTACCTACATCGGGGCATGGAAAAAATCGCCGAAAACCGGACTAATGTCATGTATGTTCCCTACGTTAGCCGTTGGGATTATGCCGCCGGGATGTTCAATGAAGCGGTAACAGTCAACGCCCCGGAAATGCTGGCTAATATTGAGGTTCCCAAACGTGCCCAGTACATCCGGGTAATCATGTTAGAATTAAACCGGATCGCCAATCATTTACTCTGGTTAGGACCATTTCTGGCAGATTTAGGGGCGCAAACTCCCTTCTTCTACATCTTCCGGGAAAGGGAAATGATTTATGACCTTTGGGAAGCTGCTACTGGCTATCGCATGGTTAATAACAACTACTTCCGCATTGGTGGAGTCGCCGCCGACCTTCCCTATGGTTGGGTTGATAAATGCCACGATTTCTGCGATTATTTTCTCCCCAAAGTTGATGAGTATGAAAAACTAATCACCAATAACCCGATTTTCCGCCGCCGTATCGAGGGTTTGGGAGTTATTACCCGTGAACAAGCGATTAACTGGGGACTATCTGGCCCTATGTTGCGCGCTTCTGGGGTTGATTGGGATCTTCGTAAGGTGGATCATTATGAGTGTTACGATGATTTTGATTGGGATGTTCACTGGGAAACTGCCGGGGACTGCCTCGCCCGTTATGTGGTGCGAATTCGGGAAATGCGGGAATCTGTTAAAATTCTTCGCCAAGCCTTAGATGGTCTTCCTGGGGGTCCCTACGAGAATTTAGAGGCACAACGGATGATGGGAGGGCCTAAGTCTGAGTGGAATAATTTTGATTACCAGTTTATTGGGAAAAAAATTGCTCCGACTTTTAAGATTCCTTCTGGAGAACATTATGTGCGGGTGGAAAGCGGTAAAGGAGAATTGGGCATTTATATTATCGGTGATGATAATGTTTTCCCCTGGCGGTTTAAAATTCGGGCAGCAGACTTTAATAATTTGCAAATTTTTCCCGATTTAGTTAAAGGTGAAAAAGTGGCTGATATTGTGGCGATTTTGGGAAGTGTAGATATTATTATGGGGTCAGTAGACCGCTAATCTCATTTCCCCTTGACATACAGGGGCAAGTCTTCGGGCTTGCCCTCAATAGTGGCTTTTTACGGTGTTTTTACTTATGGCTGATGTAATTGATTACAAAATCTATGGTAATGATTTGCAATTGGTGGAAATTGAACTAGACCCCGGTGAGGGAGTTCAAGCAGAAGTGGGAACCATGACCTATATGGAAGATGGTATTCAAATGCAAACGGGTATGGGAAAAGGGGGCTTATTCTCTGGTTTTAAAAGGATGATTACCGGAGAAAGTTTCTTTATTACTACGTTTTTAAATAATGGTAAACAACGTTCTAGGGTCGGTTTTGCGGCGACTTCACCAGGGCAAATTATTCCGGTTGATTTGGCTCAAATTGGCGGCGAATTTTTGTGCCAAAAAGATGCGTTTTTGTGTGCGGCTAATGGTACGGAAATTAATGTGGCATTTACTAAGAAATTAGGGGCTGGTTTCTTTGGGGGAGAGGGATTTATTCTGCAACGACTAAAAGGGGATGGTCTGGCTTTTATTCAAGCGGGAGGGGCGATGATTCAAAAAAATTTACAACCTGGGGAAACTTTGCGAGTTGATACGGGGTGTTTGGTGGCTTTTTCTCCCTCGGTGCGCTATGATATTCAATTTGTGGGTGGCTTTCGTAATGCGTTATTTGGTGGGGAAGGCTTATTTTTGGCGAAAATGACGGGACCGGGTATTGTGATTGTTCAAAGTTTACCATTCTCTCGACTTGCCGATCGCATTAATTCTATGATTACTCTCCCTCCTGTCAGTAATGGTGGATGATTGTTGATTATTTCCCAATACAAAATCGACTGAAAATCCGGTCTAATACTGATTCGGTAACTTCCTCTCCGGTGACTTCTCCTAGGGCGTGAATTGCGCCGCGTAGGTCGATAGTCCAAAAGTCAAAGGGTAGACGATCGCTTATGGTGTTTTCCACTTGTTCTAGGGCTATTTTCGCGCGGGTAAGGGCTGCTGCTTGACGCTGGTTAATGGCAAATTCCAGATTAGCTGATTGTAGGTTTTCGGTGTGAACAGCGTTAAGGATACTCTCTTCTAAATCGGTAATCCCTTGATTAAGAGTGGCGGCGGTCGCAATAATTAACGAGGGTTTAATGTCCAGTTGGTTAATAATAGATTGACGTAAATTTTCTAGCTGTGCTGAGGATAGGCGATCGCTTTTATTCATCACTATAATTATCGGTCTATTTTTGACCTGCTGATAAATCTCCTTTTCCGCTTCTGTCCAGCCGTTTTCACAGTCGAGGGTAAATAATACCAAATCCGCTGATTGAGCCGCTATCTGTGACCTTTCTACCCCAATTTGTTCGACTTTATCATCAGATTTACGAATCCCAGCCGTATCGAGAACTTGAACCGGAATACCACCGACCACTAGCTGAGACTCTACCACATCTCTAGTGGTTCCCGGTAGGTCTGTGACAATGGCGCGATCGCTACGACTCCAAGCATTTAATAAGCTAGATTTCCCCACATTAGGACGACCGACAATTGCCACTTTTAAACCTGTGCGTAAGAGTTCTCCCCTATCTGCTGTGTCTAATATATCCGTTAATTGCTGTAAGACTTCTTCCAATTGGTGGATAATTTCCGATTCATTTAAGGGGGGTAAATCTTCTTCAAAATCGACCCTGGCTTCAATTTCTGCTAAAATATCTAAACAGAGCGATCGCAGATGATGTATGGGAGCCGCTAATTTTCCCCGCAGTCCAGCCAAAGCCGCACTAGCAGCCTGGGGAGACTTAGCCCCAACCAGTTCAGCCACACTCTCAGCTTGAGTCAAGTCTAGTCGCCCATTGAGAAACGCCCGCAGGGTAAACTCTCCAGGGGTGGCTAGTCTGGCTCCGGCTTGTAAACAAAGCTGTAGGACCTGTTGAACGGGGATAATACCACCGTGACAGTGAAATTCTACCACATCTTCGCGGGTGTAGGAGCGGGGAGCGAGCATTAATAGCAATAAAGCCTCATCGACGAGTTGCTGTGTGTGGGGATGATGGATATAACCATAGAGAATGCGGTGACTTGACCAGGGCTGATTTCCTGGGGCTTTAAATAGGGTTTTAGCGATCGCGACAGCTTCCGAGCCAGACATTCTGACAATGCCAATACTGCCCTGTTGTGGTACAATGGCGGTGGCGATCGCTGCAATAGTTTCAGTTTTGGTGGAAATTGGAGACATTTTCGTAATAACCAATATTACCCATTATCAAGTAAGTTGTAGGGGCGACATCTAGCCATCATCTAGCCTCCCTCCCCAGAAGGGAGAGGAAGCCAAAATCATCCATGATCCCTTTACTGCACACCCTCATTAACCGGGAAGCGATCGATTAAATTTTTAGCCTCGATCGCATTATCTTTCAGCGTGCTACTGAGGTGAGGAACATGGGGAATTTGCGAGAGAAAATCTCGAGTGCGTCTGATAATCCTGACAATATCCCCTTCATCAAGAGTGCTATTTTTCACCAATTCCGCCCATTCTACCCCACCAGCCCACTGTTCAAGAATAGCACTGAGGCGCTGATGTTCTCGGCGTTCAGGAAGCACCAAAAACTCTACATGGTGGCGACCTTGAACCTTAATCAGAGATCTACGCAAAGACCAGAGGCGGTTCAAAGTTTCCTGTACCACCTCCGAAAGCTGATAATGAGTCCAACTATCAGACCGAGAAACCTCAGTGACCAAAGCAGAACAAGCACCAGCCAAATTATAAGGCTCTAGGTTATCAAATTCTCCCGACATTAGCACCAACCCCAACCACAACTCATTATCCCCTCGCAGGGCTGCTGTCGCCTGTCCCAACTTAGTTGGCTGCAAATCATCCAAAGCCTCAAACTCTTGTAAAATGTCAATCAGATTCAGAAATTCCCGCCAATTGCGTTCTAAATATTGACGCAACTCCTCCTGATAATCAACAATTTCCTTCTGAATAGCCTTCCGGCGGCGCAAGCGTTTGAGGATTTTTTGAGGTTTCCCGAACTTTTCGGCGGGGTGTGTAGCTAAAATTTCCTCCACCTGTTCAATGCGAGTTATTTGATTAGCTACCTCTGGGGCGGTATCTTCCACCAACAGTTCTGGAATTTGTACAGCCAGCGCTTCAGTTATTTCATCTCCCCGTCGTGATTGTCCTAATTTAAACTGCATTTCTGGCATTTCCAAATGATCTGCCCAGGTCAGCCTAGGAAGTTCAGCCTGTAAACTAACCACATCCATAGCACCCACTATATACCAACGGTTATCTCGCCCCAAACATAGGAAATAGGGCGCTTGTCCAGGGCTAGGAGTTTGGGCAACCAGTACGGCGGAAATTGGCTCTGAGTCTGACTTGCGGGCGGTGGGGACGTGCTTACCCCGGAGGCTGACCAAAGTACCAACTTCTGCCAAGTCGAGGGCGATCGCCATTTTTTGGGTGTGGGCTTCTCGTGCTTGTTTTTGCAGGGTTTTTAACAGTCGTTTTTCCTGCTTGAGGCGTTGCTGCTGCTTTTCATAGTCAGCGAGGGTTTCTTCTAGGGTATTGATGTCTAAGTCCTCTCCTAACCCTAATTCGGCTTCAACTTCCGCTAGTTTTGCTTCTAGGTTTTTAATATATTGTTCTGCGGGAACTAAAGATAGGGTGGACGTATACTGACCAAAACTCCGTTCAACTAGATTTTTTGCCTCTTCTAGGCTGTGAGTCTGCAACAGGTTCAGGACCATGCCATAACTGGGGCTAAATTGACTGACTAGGGGGTTGGGTTTGGATGTGGCTAAATAGGCTGCTTCCTCGGCTCCCTCAAAAGGGGTTTCTACGGTCACTACATGGCCGATGGTGTCGATGCCGCGCCGTCCCGCACGTCCTGACATTTGCAAAAATTCGGAGGCTCTCAGGAGGCGATGACCGTCGTCTGTGCGCTTGGATAGGCTAGAAATTACTGTGGTGCGGGCGGGCATATTTATGCCAGCGGCTAGGGTTTCGGTGGCGAAAACTACTTTAATGAGTCCTTCCTGAAATAGTTCTTCTACAAACATTTTCCAGGCGGGAAGTAGTCCGGCGTGGTGGGATGCAATGCCTTTGGCGAGGGGTTCGAGTTGTTTGGGACGGGCGGCACCGGGGGTGTCTTTGATGAAACGGTTAATGCGATCGCGTAAAATTTCCGCCTCTTTTCGGTTGACTAGGGATAGATGGCTAACATCACCCACGGCGCGATCGCACCCACGACGGCTAAATATATAATAAATTGCGGGTAACATATCCCGTTGTTGCAGTCGCGATACAATATCGGCTATTTCCGGTACACTGCTTTTGCGGTTATAACCGCCACGCTGACGGGCTCTACTGCTTTTGGCTAATGATGGGCTGATGCGGCGTTTGCTACCATCGAGAAGGGGAAACATCCCTTTGCTATTGCAAAAGTAGAACTCTACTGGGACTGGACGATAATCGGAATATATTAATTCTGTCGGACCGTGAACTCTTCTGATCCAATCGGTGAGTTCGTCTCGGTTGTCTACAGTAGCCGATAAGGCTAACAGTTTTATATTTCGAGGACAGTAGATGATTGATTCTTCCCAAACTGTGCCGCGCTGTCTATCATTCATGTAGTGGCACTCGTCAAGGACTACGGCTTCCACTCCTTCTAGGGAAGTGCCTACTTGACCTATGGGAGTACCATAGAGCATATTTCGGAAAACTTCCGTGGTCATTACTAAAACGGGGGCATCCCGATTAAAGGAGATATCCCCGGTGAGTAGTCCCACCATCTCATCACCGAATTGTTCCCGAAAATCTCTTAATTTCTGATTGGAGAGGGCTTTTAGGGGTGTGGTGTAGAAGACTCGGCGACCGTTGGCGAGAGCGCAATGGATGGCGTATTCTGCAACTACGGTTTTTCCGGCAGTGGTGGGAGTGCATACTACTACGGAGTTTCCCCCGTCTAAAGCAGCGATCGCCTCCTTCTGAAAAGGGTCGAGTTCAAAAGGGAATAGATCACTTAAATCGAGTTTGGGGCTGTTTTGGATAGGATTTGACACAGGGATAATCTTTAAATGAACAAATAAGTTAAATGATTTTGTTACCAAGCTGGTTAGTTACCAACCTAGCTGGACGCTTTTACCAAGCCAGCTAGATGCTGGCACTAACCTATCAGGCTATTGTAACCTTTCCCTGAAAATCAGGAGTTGCCCAGGCTCCCTGGGTCTTGATACAGGTTTGAGATTATACTATCGGGTGTGTGTCATAATGATACCGACAATTTCGACTATTCCGTTATTGCAGTTGGCTTCGGGCGATCGCCTGGGGTTACAGGTTTATCGGTTTCAGGGTGCAGACCCTGGCAAAAAAGCCTATATACAGTCTAATTTGCACGGCGCGGAAATTAGTGGCAATGAGGTAATTCACCATTTGATTGGGTTTTTGTCTCATTTAGACCCATCCCAATTGGTCGGGGAAATTTGGTTAGTCCCGGTTTGTAATCCCCTAGGAGTTAATCAGCGATCGCACCATTTTTCTGATGGTCGCTATCATGTTTATGATGGCAAAGATTGGAATCGGATTTTTTGGGATTATCAAAAAACCGGGGATGATATCGCCAGTTTTGCCCGGGCTAACCAGCATTTAACCCCCCCAGAAATTATCGCCAACTATCGGCAAACAATCCTGGCAAAATTCCACGATTTACATGATCATAAAATCCAGAGTAACAGTCGCCTGACCTACGGCGAATATTACCGCTATCAACTACAATCCCTGTGCCTTGATGCCGATTATGTCATGGATTTGCACAGTTCCACTAATCAAGCGATCGATTATTTGTATTGTTTCCATAGTCGAGAAGAAAGCGCCAGGGCCTTTTTGTTAGATTATGGTATTTGGATGAATGAATATGATGGAGATGCTTTTGACGAGGCTTTTTTAAAACCTTGGTTAGCCCTAGAACAGCAATTAAAACTTTTAGGAAAACCCCTAATTTTTGACATTGAATCTTGGACTCTCGAATTAGGGTCAGGTATGACCATGAACCCAGAGTCAGTCAATCGCGGATTAATCGGTATTAAAAATTATCTCGCCGCTAAAGGTATGTTAAAGATTGAAGGTTTACCCCAGCCGCAAACCGCTAATTATCCCATTAAACTGATTCCCAAAACTCAGATAAAAAAATACTATGCGCCCCAGGGCGGTATGTTTAAAAATTGTATTAACATTGGCGATGCCATTACCAAAGACAGTAAAATCTATGATATACTATCCTTCCACAAAGATAAACAAACATCCACAATTATCCCCGTCTACGCCGAAGCTGATGGTGTAGTCTTCGATATCGCCACCAACCACAGTGTTAATGAGTTTGATTATGTTTTATCAGTCATGGAAACTCCAGCAGATAAAACTAATCTTACTTAATCAATGAATATTCCCCATACCCTATTATATGAATCCTAAAAAATCAACCCCCAAGTTAACCTTAGATCAAGAATCAGTAGCCGCCTGGGTGTTCCTAACTCCCGCCTTATTTCTGATGGCGATATTTATTGTCTGGCCGATTATTTATTTAATTTACCTCAGTTTCACTCAGGGAAGTTTTACCCGGTCTGGGGTCGAGTTTGTAGGATTCACCAACTATCTGCGCTTAATTGTCAGTCCTGATTTTTGGCAGGTTATTGGTAATACAATTTACTTTACCATTGCTACAGTTATTCCGAGTTTAGTCATCCCCCTCGCCCTAGCTGTAATGCTAGACCAAACCTTGATGTTTAGGGGGTTTTTACGGACGGCTTATTTTATCCCTTCTATTACCTCCTTAGTCGCCGTAGGTTTGGGTTGGCGGTGGCTATTTCAAACTGATGGTCCCGTCAACGGGTTTTTATCACAAATTGGCTTCGATCCAATTCCCTGGTTAAGTAGTACCGTCTGGGCTATGCCAGTTTTAATTTTACTAAGTATTTGGAAACAATTAGGCTTTAACTTAGTGGTATTTTTAGCCGGACTGCAAACCATTCCCATTAACCGTTATGAAGCGGCGGAACTTGATGGCGCGGGACCCTGGCAAAAATTTTGGTATGTGACTTTACCGGGTCTCCAACCTACCTTAGTATTTGCTACAGTCACTACAGTTATTTTTACCCTGAGAAGTTTTGAACCAGTTTATGTAATTACTGGCGGCGGTCCCCTCAACTCTACTAATTTACTGGTTTACTATATTTACGAACAGGCTTTTTCCCAGTTTGATTTTGGCTACGCAGCAGCAGCGGCGACTTTATTGTTAGCGATCGCCCTAGTCTTAGTCTATTTCCAGCTTCAGATTTTTGGGGAAGACCAAGCCAGCAAATAATCAATAAGTGATCAATTACACTTGCGGAATTTGCCATAATCCTGTTGTTTATTAATCAGCAGGGGTGGGGATCACCCCACTTAGTCCCCTGGGTGCGTATCTCTAATTAACCGCCAGCCGCAAAAGTCCCTAAAATGATGATGGATAATGCCAAACCTGGTAATAGGAGAATACCTAGCATCAACATTTCGTGTTCAGTCATTGAGTCGATTACCTCATAACGTTAACGAATAGCCTAGCATTTTCGGACAAAAAAAGCACACTCACATCTAGTCGCTGGATTAAACCATGAAAAAACGAGTTAAACTTCTGTCTTTCACTGTAGCGATGACAGTTTCTCTCTTGGTAATAGGTGCGACATTAGCCGTGTTAGGCATTTTTGATGATATGTTAAACTGGGATATTTTTAGCCCTCAAGTTGAACAGGTTTTAAGGGCAATTATGGCCGGGTGTATTGTCTTGAGTGTTTTTGGTGTCGCCATTACTTTTGTGTTGGGTATTCAAGAAATTGTTAAGTCTATTGGCTTACTCAACAAAAGTCGAGGTTTAGAGGAGTTGGAGACCGTTAGAGAAGCGCCCAAAACTACCTATATGTTATATATGTCGGGAGTTGTGGCGGTTTTTGCTGTGTTAATTAGTGTTTTATCTGTCGCTAATTTGATGATTACTAATCATCGTAACCGGGTATTTAAACGCATTGCTACAGAACAAATGCAGCAACTAAGGGATGAGTTTTTGCAGCAGGTATCTTTATTAAATGAACCGCCGAGGACTGATGTTCCTGACACCTTGGATGATTTAATTAGGAGCGTGAAAAAGTTATCCTTTGTCAATGATATTACTCTGTATTTACCTGACCAACAGGATGATATTATTATCTGGAATTATGATTCTATGTGGGTTGATTATCCCCAAAAAGGATTTGAACGTCAAATTGTGGCTAAGGAATATGAACAGGCGATTCAAAGCGCCTTTCGGGGACAACCGGAACTTCTGCAAGCCTTGAATGGGAAAAGTAGCTTTCAATGGTATTATTTAATCCGTGATCAACAAAATCAACCCTTGGCTGTGTTACGGATTAATGGTAATGAAAGGGAGAATTTTCGGGAGTATAAATTAAAATAAATCTGCCTAAACAATTAACTCTTCTAGGGCGATTTGTAAATCTTGGGTTAAATCAGCGATCGCTTGACGACGGCTGCTTTGATAACTAGCCCAACGGGGGGATACAGCAATAGGTTCACCCACTCTAGTTTTAACCAACTGTTTACCTAAGTTGGGGGTTTTATTAGGGTTAACGCCTTTTAATCTAGCGATCGCTGTCCAAATAATGATTACCGTATCCGCAAAGCGATCGAACGAGGGATTTTGTTTAATATATTCCCCAGTCACCGCTACAAAACTTTCCACTAATCTCATGTGCCACATTCGCAAACTTGCCTCTTCCGCCAGGCGATTAGCTAGTCCTAAATCTACCGCTGATAAATCTTCTGGAGACTTGAGGTTTTCCCGATATATATACTCCCAACCCGCCTGTTCCAGACGGCGACAACGGCTAGTTAAATCCCCTATAGGTTGAATCCCAAAATAGCTTTCAGAAACCTTTAAGGCGATATCTAGCAGCGAATGGAGGCGCTGGGATAAATCTTGATTATCACTTGACTGGGGAATATTTTGATGATAAAATTTACCATAGAGATTCTCCATCAAATTTAGTAAATAGTTACCCAGGTTAATTAAACGGGGATATAAATGCTCAAAAACAGGCTGATGGTTAGATGTCGATAAGCCACAATCTGTTTCCATCTCGGTTAACAGGGACTCTAAGGCTTTCCAGTTATCTTGAACATAAGAGTATTGAACTCCCAGGGGAACAATCAAAACTGTTTCTGTGCGCTGGAGTTTGTGGAGGTCTTCCACACACCAAAAAGCCATTTGGGCGATACCGGGTTCTAGGGGGCTAATTAGTTGATTATGGCCGTTAGTTGCACCTTCTGGAGCCGCAGCTATGGGGAAACGACCGTTAACAAATAAATGGCGGGCAGATTTTAAGCCAGGGCGATCTATCGTGCCGCGTAAAATGGAACTGCCGCCCAATTGAGGAAATAACCAAGTCACGAAATTTCCCGCCCACAGAGGAATACCGCGATCATAAATAAAATGAAAATGCACGGGGTCCTGAAGGTTGACACCCTGAGATTTTGCCAAGGCTGGAATACGCCGCCAAAATACCTGGGAAAGGGCGATGGGGTCATTGGGGTTGGGATGACGAAAAGCGAGGAGGAAGCGAATTTTTGAGGCTTGGAATTGTTGGAATAATTCAATGATGCGATCGCCTTGTTCTATCTGAATATCAGCGATCGGTGTTTTCCCGGCCATCCACAGGGGCATAAATGTCTGGCACAGTCGCAAAACCAGAGGGTTAAACTTGGGGGGGAGAAATTCTAGGGGGGGTTGGGCGTAGGTTTTAGTTTTGGGCATATAATGTTAGGGGATTTGACTACAAGGTTCGGGAACGTGCCGATTATGCTATGAGTCTCTAAAATAAATTAGTGCTGTTTTTACCAACTTGAATTGAAAAGATTAAACTAGGGTCATCAGTTGAGTGCATCAGTTGTCTGTAAATTGGCTCAACGGATTATGGAGGTATATAGTTTTACATGAAAATCAAATTTTGGCGTGGGCGGACACTGTTAACGGCGATCGCATCTACTATATTAGCGATCGCAACTCCCCTTTCCATGACCACAGCCCTAGAATTTCCACAAGGTCCAAGTCGCCAGCCACCTCAGTCAACCGCTGGGGGAGGAACCCGAGGGAATGCCACCACCATGGTCGATGGCACTTGTGACAACAACAGTGATTTTCTCATCCCCCTATTACCCATAGGTTACGAGGTCTTAAAGACAGCTTCCCCCAATCCCACCTTTTTCCTGTACGTTCCCAAAACCAAAGCCGAAAAGGCTGAATTTTTGGTGCTAGATAGCCAAGGTCGCGATGTCTATGTTGGAAGTTTCGCCACACCTGCACAAGGGTCTATTATGAAAATTAGCCTACCAGAAACCGTTTCCTTGAGAGTGGGAGAAACCTACACCTGGCAATTTTCTCTATTTTGCGATCCTAATCAAAGGGATTTAGACGAATCCATCACCGGGGCTATTGAACGGATAGAATTAGATGACGAACACAAAGCTAGAATTGCCGCCGAAACTGACCCCATTGATCAAGCCACACTGTATGCAGAACAACAGATGTGGCCGGAGACTCTCCTGATTGCGTTGGGACTGCGAGAAACCCATCCCGAAATTTGGGAACAGTTGATGGAGTCCGTAGGATTAAAAGATATCGCCTCTGAGCCCATCGCCCCCTGTTGTCCCCCAGAAATTGACGAAACTGTGGGTTCAGAAATCGAAGCATCCTAACTAATGCCCAAAACCATTAGAGAACGATTCTGGAATTGGCGGGTTGTCCTGGTGACGACCCCCTCTGTCACCCTAGCCGTGATTTTATTACGGCTAACTGGTATTTTGCAAACCTTGGAATTAGCCGCCTATGACCAATATATGCGCTGGCGGCCCCCGGAAACCCGTGATAGTCGCATTGTCATCGTTGGTATTGATGAGAATGACCTTCAATTTATTGGTCAAGGTTATGTACCAGATGGGGTGTATTTTGAGTTAATCCAACGACTCAATGCCATGAATCCTAGGGTAATCGGATTAGATATTTATCGAGATTTACCCTTTGAACCTGGCCATTCCCAATTGGTGCGGCTTTTTGAAACTACAGATAATCTAATTGGTATTGAAAAAGTTATAGGTGATCACTTTTTTAGTCGGGTGGGACCCCCTCCCGCCTTGGCTGCTAGAGGACAAGTTGGGGCGAATGACCTGATTGTTGATCAGGATAATAGGGTGCGTCGCGCTTTGCTATATTTCCCTAGAGAAAATGGGGAAACTGTCCATAGTTTTGCCGTTCATTTAGCCCTCAGATATTTAAGTGCAGAACCTGACTTTTCCGTTGAGATTGTAGAAGGTACAGATAATTGGTGGAAATTTGGTGATGTGGTCTTTGTTCCTTTTGAGGGGAATGATGGCGGTTATGTGCGCGCCGATGATGGTGGCTATCAAGTTTTACTTAACTACCGAGGACCTAGCCAGCATTTTGAAATTGTCTCCATGCGAGATATTTTTGAAAACCGGGTAGCCTCAGACTGGGGAAGCGATCGCATTATTTTAATTGGTTCCGTCGGCGAAAGCATGAAAGATTTATTTTCTACCCCCTACACCCTAGCGCCTGATCAACGCATGACTGGCGTAGAAATTCATGCTAATATTGTTAGTAAAATCATCAGCGCCGCACTAGAAAATCGACCTCTGATTAGAACTTTACCAGAAGTTATCGAATGGCTATGGGTTCTGGTCTGGTCTGGTCTGGGGGCGACCCTGACTTGGCGACTACGCGACCCCACTAGAGTCGGACAATTCCTATTTAAAAGAGTTGTGATTTTGGTTCTGGCTGGGGGTATTTTATTAGGCTTGACCTTTGTGGCTTTTTTAGGCAGTTGGTGGTTGCCTGTTGTCCCTTCATCCATCGCTTTGGTGGGTTCTGTAGCCGTAATTACTGCTTATATTGCTCGTTCAGCATCAGATATCCGTAAAACTTTTGGTCGATATCTCAGTGATGAAATAGTTGCTAATTTGCTGGAACACCCAGAGGGATTAAAAATGGGTGGAGAACGTCGTAAAATCACTATTTTAACCTCCGATTTACGGGGTTTTACCGCGCTTTCTGAACGCTTACCACCGGAAGAAGTTGTGCAGGTGCTGAATTTCTATTTATCCTATATGGCTGATGTCATTACCCATTATCAAGGGACAATTGATGAATTTATGGGGGATGGTATTTTAGTGTTATTTGGTGCGCCTACCCTGCGCGAAGATGACCCGGAAAGGGCCGTGGCTTGTGCCGTAGCTATGCAATTGGCTATGGCTCAGGTAAATGAACAAATGGAGAAGTGGGAATTACCAGCTTTAGAAATGGGAATTGGCATTAATACCGGGGAAGTTGTCGTTGGTAATTTGGGTTCGGAAAAACGCACGAAATATGGAGTTGTAGGAAGTCATGTTAATCTCACCTACAGAATCGAGTCTTACACCACAGGCGGACAAATTATTATTTCCGAAGAAACCCTCAATTGTACTACTCCTAATTTAGTGAAAATTGATGACAAGAAATTGGTACAACCCAAGGGGGTTAAAAATCCCATAGCCATCTATGAAGTCTCTGGAATTGAGGGTAAATATAACCTATTTTTACCCAAAGAAACCGAAATATTTTATTCTTTGTCTCAGCCGATATCATTACAATATACCGTCCTAGAAGGTAAGCACGTTGGCGAAAACCTATTTTCTGGGAGGTTATTACAACTCTCCGATCGCAGTGCTTTAATAGGTGCAGAAGATGGTACAGACTCTTTACCGCTGGTGTTAACTAACATCAAACTGAATCTGAAATCATCTGACTCGGAACTGCGGGAAGATATCTATGCCAAGGTATTAGAAAAACCAGCAGAACCGGGTAAATTTTATATTCGTTTCACTTCTAAACCTCCTGTAATTGAAGCTAAACTTAATGATATTTACCAGATGATTAAAGACTAAATTAGATTAGGTATCGGGAAAATTAAGGAATTCCGCCAGTAATTTGGGCTACTTCCTGACGGCGATCGCTCCAAATTTCCATGGCTGTGGCTGCTTCCTCCAAGTCGGAAAATTCCGGCATTTGTCGTTCAATTTCCGGGGCCAAATTATCGAGAGATTCCAGACTTTGGCAGTGTTTCAGAATCACCCGCCAACCTTCCAGCCATTGTTGACAAGCCTGCTGGTGTTCGCGAAGGGGTGATAGATTTTCTTCTTCCTGAATTCTGATAAGTTCTTGTTGTTTGAGTTTCTGGGATTGTTCCGCCCAAGCCGATCGCCACGCTTCTATTTTGGGGGAATTATAGTGTTTCGAGTAGCGTGAGATTTCTGTGCTAAATATTTCCCCCAGAAGATCTAGGCGATCGCGATCGCGCGTTTCCCTAATAGCTGCAATTCCTTGTTCCACCCACAGAGGGAGAACCCGAAAACTAACTAATGTGGCCCTCATCCCTAGGAGTTTAACCCAAATTTGATGTGTCCAGAACTCTAGGCGATCGATTTGGCGAGGTGGGACTCCCAGATAAGTAGCCACCTCCAACCAAACACGGGCTAAAGGCCATTGGCGGGGATTGATGATGCCTGATGTGATTAGTGTTTGAGCCATACTTTCTTAGATAACCTAGATTCTGAAGCCATGCCAATCCTAACTCGATGTCCACATTTAGTAGCTCAACAGGAAGGCTCACCCATAATAACTCACTATGTGGCGTGTGATTGCATTTATCGAATCAAGGGATTAGGGGGAGCGATTTTAGCAAGTCCCTAGTAGGATACTCCCAGATCACGCCCCCCCTGAGTTCACTCAAACTAGGACTTTAGACCGTCGCTAATTCAGGAGTAGGGCGCTTACTATTACGAATACCGGCGATCGCCTCCGAATAATTATCAGCATTAAACACCGCCGAACCTGCCACAATAGCATTAGCTCCAGCTTCCAACACCTGCCAGGTATTATCAATCTTCAGGCCGCCATCAACTTCAATCCAAGGGTCAAGACCCCGCTCATCGCACATTTGGCGCAGTTGACGAATTTTAGGAACCACAGTCGGGATAAACTTCTGACCTCCGAAACCGGGGTTGACACTCATAATCAACACCAGATCGCACACATCCAAAACATACTCAATCAAATCCAGGGGAGTAGAAGGATTTAATACCACACCGGACTGTTTACCACATTCCCTAATCAGGTTGAGAGTCCGGTGGAGGTGGGGGGAAGCATTATGTTCAGCGTGAACCGAGATAATATCAGCCCCAGCCTTAGCAAAATCTTCAACATACTTCTCTGGTTCCACAATCATCAAGTGAACATCCAGAGGCTTTTTCGTAACCGGTCGAATAGCATCAACAATCAGGGGACCAATGGTAATATTAGGGACAAAGCGACCATCCATAACATCAACATGAATCCAATCTGCGCCAGCTTCATCAACAGCGCGAATTTCTTCTCCAAGACGACTGAAATCTGCTGATAATATAGATGGGGCGATAACAACTGATTTTTGGGATTGGCTCATAGCGATTGTGTTTCCTCCAACATCTGGTCTTTTTATGTAGTGTATCAGAATTTGCTGACCCCAATTCCGATAACAACCCCAGCCGTCCAACCTATCAGCCTGGAGATGAGGATATCTTATGCGACATGATCCTTACCAACCCACCGATAGAATATCTATCCAACAATTTGTGTATTTAATTCCCGTGTTGGGCTTTTTCCCCGCCATCTGGACTTTGTATCGCCATCAGGGTACACCCCAAGAACGCGCTACCTGTCGCTTAGTGGTGACTTTAGCATTTAGCTGGTTGATTGGCAATTTACTTTTGCGCGGTGGTGCTAGTCTTGCGGAAATCCCCGAACTACCTGTGTTGTTCACTAGCAGTGTCCTGACCACAACTTACTTTTTAGTTAACTTTGGCTTAATGGTGCGTCTATGGAAAGATAAACCCTTGTGGTTGCCAGCAATCAGTCCTTTTGCTGAAAAGGTTATGCGTCGTTATCTGCGGGATAATCCCCCTAACTCCTGAGTCTCTTAATATTACAGGACCGGTAGATTTTGGTGAGTTGTATATCCTGTTAGCGCTGGCTGATGCTGAAAGAATGGATTATTCTGGCGGATCTGATTACTCCCGATTAACCTACCCACTACCTGATAGCTAACCATTGCTAACCAGGGCGATCGAAGACTACAATTGATGAGTAGTCAATTGATCTCAAAATTTCTCGGAAGTGTCTGTCAACTCTTTGTATATTAAAATTGGTGTGTGAGGAAGCCTGTGTCAAATCATCGAATCAAACGGCAAAAACCACTTAGATCTCAACCTTCTCGACCTATTCTGAAAAAGTTCACCAGGTCTAGCCCCGCCAAATGGCTTGGTATTGGTATGGGTTTAACTGGAGTGGCTATGATTTCGGCAACGGCCGGAGCCTTGCTGGCTGTTTCCTTATCTTCAACTCCCCTCATGCAGGAAAAGTTAACACCTGAACAAGAGGCGGTTTTTTCTAAGGGTGAAATGGCGCGGGTGAATATGCGTTTACCGGAATTAACTCGTCCGGTAAATATTCTGGTTTTGGGTATTAAAGTTTTAACCTCCGATTTAGATGAACCGCCAGAAGAAGACCTGGGATATCATGCGGTGGTAGACTCCTTTAAGGGTCTTTCTGATACCATGCTTCTGTTGCGTTTTGACCCTAATACTAATAAGTTAAAAGTTCTTTCTATTCCTAGGGATACCCGTACTTTTGTCAAGGGACGGGGGATGACTAAAATTAATGATGCTAACTACTATGGTGGTCCGGCACTTAGCGCTAAGTCCGTCAGTGAATTGATGGGCGGTGTCGGTATCGATCGCTACGTTCGCGTTAATGTCTTGGGCGTTGAAAAGCTAATTGATGCCTTGGGAGGAGTCACCGTTTATGTTCCTAAAGATATGAGGTATCAAGATGATAGCCAACATCTTTATATTAATCTGAAAGAGGGTGAACAACATCTTGATGGTGATCGTGCTTTACAGTTTTTGCGGTTCCGATATGACAATTTAGGTGATATTGGTCGGGTACAGCGTCAGCAAATGCTGATCCGCTCTTTTATTAACCAAGTTTTAGATGTGGGTACCATCTCCCGTATACCTCGGTTAGTGTCCATTATTCAATCTCATATTGATACAAATTTGACCTTAGAAGAATTGGTGGCTTTGGTGAATTTTGCCGCCCAGGTGAGTCCCGATGATGTACAAATGCTGATGGTTCCTGGACAGTTTAGTGACCCGAAAGAGTATAGGGCTAGTTATTGGCTAGCAGATTATAGTCGCCTTGATGCCATGGTGACCAAACATTTTGATTTTGGTCATAACCGTTGGAGTTTTGATAATGTTGATCCGAGGGATTTGAGAATTGCTATCCAAGACAGCACTGATGATTCCTATGCCGTTGATGATTTCATGTCTTCTCTCAATAGTAAGGGATATTGGAATCTGAGACTGACAAGACCCTGGAATCAACCACTTGATGTCACCCGTATTATTGCTCAAGATGGCGATGTCAGAGGCGCACAAGCTATTCAGGAGGCTTTGGGATTTGGGGAAGTTGTGGTGGAAAGTACAGGTCATCTACAGTCGGATATTACCATTCAGGTAGGACTAGATTGGCTGGCGAAATCCGAAGCTAAATGGCAGCAAGAAACTGAGCCACAATTGGAGGAAATGGAGGATGATTTCCGAAACCCTCGGCGGCGACTCTCAGGACGCTAAAACCTGCTCAAACCTATGGTAACGCATTTTTGTCCGGGTTCCCTTGCTTCCTGGTCTGTTCAGGGGCTATCCTGGAAACTAGATGAATTTGACAGCGAGATAACCTGATGAGACTTTGGCAAGTTTGGTGGCAGAATCTGGTTTATCTAACCCAATATAATCCGCCTCAATTTATTGAGGTTCTCATGCTACTGTTGGGGATGCCACTATTGCTGCTGTGGGCTTTAACAGGACGGTGGCCATATTTGGTCTTGTGTCTTAGTTATGTGATGGGGTCCTCCACTGCCATGTTAGTTCGAGAGGCGATTTTTCCCTCTAACCGCTTACTGCTTACGCAATTGGTTGCTATCCTATTGTTGGCTCTAGGTTTCTACACTTTGATTGATTTAGTGCTACTGTGAACTGAGATCTGAGTTTTTTCGATTTCCCATGGGCTAGTTATGCTTGCAAAAAATAAACCGTCTCTGCTTATAACTATAGGTGCGATCGCTGTTTTGGTTGGTGGTGGGGTTGCTGCCTATTTCGCACTCACCGCTAGAAGAACTATTAGAGATGTGCCTTTGGGGGCTAATATTGTTCCCCAAGATGCGCTGTTAGCTGTTTCTGTTTCTACTGCGCCACAAAAATGGCAAACACTTCAACAGTATGGCACTTCACAGTCTCAGGCGGCTTTTGAACAATTGCTAATTCAGTGGCGCGATCGCATTTTTACTGATCAGGGCTATAATTTTGAGCAAGATATTCAGCCCTGGATTGGTAATGAGGTGATGATGGCTTGGTTGCCTGATCCGGCTTTGGTCTCTGGTCAGCCTTCCCCCTCCGGTGATACTCCCCGTCAGTCTCCCATGGCTTCCGCTAGGATCTTATTACTTCCTATCGCTAATCCTCTCCGCGCTCAAGAAATTTTGTCTGAACGAAAGTCTTTAAATCAAGGAGAAATTCTCGAACGTAACTACCGGGGAATTGATATCTTTGAAACTCAAGGACGATTGCAAAATTATTCTATTGCAGTCCTGGGTCGAGAGTTTCTTCTCGTTTCTGATGACCCTCGTGCTACTGATAGGGCGATCGATACTTATCACGGTGATAGTTCCCTCGCTGCTACTCCTGGATATTCCGCAGCCATTCAACAAATTAGAAATTCCCAGGCTTTTGCTCAGGTTTATCTGAATATTCCCGTCGCTGCTTCTTTGGCTTCTATGACGGCGGCGCAGCCTATTCCCCCAGAAAGTTTGGAACAATTGAAACGACACCAGGGCTTTGCTACTACTGCTATTTTAAGAGATAATGGCATTAATTTTCAGGGGGTTTCCTGGTTGCAGCCTAACACTGATAGAAAACTCACTGTTGGGAATTCTACTGATGGAATGCTCAGACGTATCCCAGATACGGCAATTATGACTCTCGGTGGCGGCAACCTTAAACAGTTCTGGAGTGATTATAATCAGGGTGCTAATGCTAATCCGATCGCTCCTTTTAATCCACAGGCTTTGGCTGCTATTTTACAAGAGTCTCTTGGTATGGAGTTGCAGCGAGATTTCCTTAGCTGGATGGATGGGGAGTTTTCTCTGTCTGTAATTCCGGGTATTTCTAATCCTAACACCCCTCAACGCTTTATGGCTGGTTTGGTGTTTATGGTTAGGGCGAGCGATCGCAATGCGGCGGACAACGCTTTACAACAATTAGATGAAATTCTCAGGGGTCGCGGTTTCCAAGTTGGCAATGCTCAACTTAATGGTCAGCCTGTGATTCAGTGGACTTCTCCCTATGGCGGCTTTACTGTGCTTCGCGGTTGGTTAGATGGAGATGTCGCTTTTGTCAATTTGGGCGCTCCTGTGGCTAACCAGATTATACCACAACCTCAAACCGCCATTAGTTCCAGTTCTTTATTTCAACAAACTTTCCCCTCTAGTCTTAGTCCTAAACATGGGAATTTTTATATTAATGTTGAACAGGTATTTAATCGCCAAAACCTTTCTTTACCCCCTTTACCCCCTCAACAAGAAGTCTGGATAAATGCTATTCAATCTATCGGTTTGACTACGGCTGTCACTGATGAACACACCAGCCGTTATGACCTATTTGTTAATCTAAAATCCGCCGCTGTATCTACTGATAATCAGGAGAATTAGATGGTTAGTTGATTAATTGGCGATCGCCTGCTTTTTCATCACTCGCTGCACAGATGCGATCGCTTTATTTAATTCATAACCCCGCCGCTGGGGGTGCTTTTGATAAGCCTGTTGTTCCTCCTCTATCATTTTCACATCCTCTGCCACTAAACCATCTAACATTTTTTTCGCACAACCAAATAACCTGTTTTTGATGAATTTACGAAATTTAATCGGGAGTTTATGCAGTCTCCAAAAGGCGTTAAGTGACGTGAAATGGATTAAGTAGGCGCGGGTTTCACTTACACTAATTGGACAGAGTAAACAGTAAATCTTGAAGTCTTCACCGAGAGTAGAATACCAATGGGGATATATATAACTAACCGTCAGCCTTTCCGGGTGGAGTTGTCGCAGCGACCGGAAAAATAGTTGTGATATAGACCAGATTTTGTCTATTTTATAATAGCTTTGTGCTTCATAATAAGCATCAACTTTATTGTCGGTTTCTGTGATATAATCTAATTGCGCCTCCGTCCATGCTTGCCAGTTTTGGTGTAGGTGTCCGTGGTACATATCCATCAGGTTTTCTATTAAAAAAGAATAGTGCGCCTGGGTGTAAATTGTCGCCACAGTGGCTATGTAGTTCAGGTGTTCCCATTCGGGAATTTCTAGGGGCTCATTATCTGGCTTTTCCTCTCCTATGAATATCCAAATAAATCCATATAATTCTCGCACTGGATAGGTCTTGATTCCGCATTTTGGTGGTTTTTGATTATCCTGTAAATACGGTACATAAACACAGTCTCCACCACCATTAAACCTCCAGCCGTGATATGTGCATTCTATCTCGTCCCCGATCGCTTTTCCGTGACTTAGTTTCACTTGGCGATGGGGACATCTGTCTTCTAAGGCGTTTATTTTCCCCTGAGTGTCTCTGAATAACACAATCGGCTGATTCCACAAAATTACCCCTATCGGGCTACTGGTGACTTCCTGGCTGCTGCTAACAACATACCAGCAATGGGGGTTAATCCCTAATTGTCTGATGTCCCTCCTATTTGCGTAACTTGGGGTCATGCGATCGCCTCTATTTCACCAGCTTCCAATTTTAGCCGAATAGGGATAATCCTAAAATACTCAAAGCACAGCGCAATTTTGACACTCACCGATTATTTTAGCATGATACTAACTTTATGTCAACTGTTTTTTGAGGAAAATCCGAAATTTTTAATCGTGGACTATTCCAGATCTTGAGGTCAACCAGGTTGACCATAAATGGAAAATCTCCCTATCAAAGCCTGTCGGAAAATCCCCGGTTTAATCACGACTTGATAATCCCTGCTATAAATAGCTGGTAGATTAGTCAGGAATTTGCCAAATTTCCAGGTTGCGATTATGGCTACCACTAACTAAGAGGGGACGTTTGGGAGAAAAGGCGATCGCTTCAATTTTAGAGGAAGGTCCTCGCAAGGTAGCGATCGCTTCTTGATTTTTGAGGTCCCAAAGTTGGACTGTATCATCATCACCACCACTGGCGATAATTCGACCATCAGGACTCACCGCGATAGATTTAATCCCTTGTGAATGTCCGTGTAAGGTAGCCATAACTTCCTTAGTGGTAACGTCCCATAATTTCAGAGTTTTATCACTACTTCCGCTGATGAGAGTTTGACCATCTCGACTAAAGGCGATCGCATTCACTGACTTATCATGGGATAATAAAGTCGAGATTTCCTCGCGGCGGTCAAGATCCCACAATTTCACCGTATTATCCTGGGAAGCACTAGCCAGCAGTCTACCATTAGGACTAAAAGCCACCGCGCGAATTTCCCGATTATGTCCTCTTAATGTACCAATGAGTTCATTAGTCCCTAAATCCCATAAAGTAATAGTATGGTCGCGACTACCGCTGACGAGAGTTTGACCGTCTCGACTAAAAGCGATCGTCGTAATATCCCTTTCATGTCCTTTCAGCGTGGCGATTTCTTGTTTGCTGTGAAGATCCCACAATTTCACCGTATTGTCGCGACTACCACTGGCGATAACTCGACCATCAGGACTGATAGCAATCGAGTTGATAGCGCCTCCATGTCCCGTTAAAGTAGAAAGATGTTCAAAGGTTTGTAAACTCCATAATCTCACCGTCTTATCATCACTACCACTGGCGAGAGTTTTACCATCAGGGGTAATAGCCACAGTTAATACCCTAGCAGTGTGTCCGGTTAAGGTTTGTCCTAACCTCGCTTGATTCCACGCCGACACCGGAGTTATCCAAGACATTAACGTTGGGGGGGTATTTTTTAACAGTATATTTCCACCCGTCCCCAATAACAATAATGCCGCACTAGCGATCGCTATCGTTTTCGCAGGTTTTCGGCGGCGGGATAATCCCATAAATAAAGGATGGGAAATCACTGGGAGAGGATGACTATTAGAGTTGAGGTCTCCTAAAACTTCGGCGGCGTTGGTATAGCGATCGCTTAGGTCTTTCTGAAGTAGGCGATCGATAATTTGTCCTAATTCTGGACTGATAGGAGTTGGTAGATAATTACGCCAGTTTTTTGTCCAGCCATAACCTTCTTCTGTCCATAATTCAAAGGGATGAATTCCCGTGAGTAAATGAAAGCAGGTGACACCCAAACTGTATAGGTCACTGGCGACGTAGGCTTCTCCCCCACGCATTTGTTCTAAAGCCGCATAACCATCTGAACCTACTCTTGTCCCTAGAGGGTTAACCATCACCGTTTCTGATAGTTGTTTGGATACCCCAAAATCAATTAATACTAAATCACCGATATCTGTGGTTTGGGTAACTACTTTATCTTGAATGATAGTGGGTGCGCTTTGGTTAGGGGTAGGGGTTAAATTATGGCGATCGCTTATCGGTTGAGGAACCCTGCTACGATGGATGATATTTTCCGGTTTAATATCTCGGTGAATTACCTGGCGACTATGGATAAATTCTAAAACCGGAAGCAATTTTAACAGCAGTTGGCGGACTTGTGCTTGATTCCATATTCCACCCTGTTCTAAAAGTTGCGCCAGGTTTTCTCCTTCTATATATTGTTGGATTAAATATAGACAATTATCTTCTTCAAAATAACCGTAAATTCCCGGAATTTGTGGGTTACCTTCTAGTTGCTGTAATTGTTGCGCCTCCAACTTGAACAAGTCGGCTGCCTTTTGTAGTCCCCAGTTACTTTTTACCTCCGCCACCAGTTGTTTGACTACACACCGACGGTTGAGGTTATCCGTATCCTCAGCTAGATAGGTGCGACTAAACCCTCCTTTTCCTAACGGTTTAAGAATGCGGTAGCGTCCCCGCAGTAGGGAAATTAGGGGGGTATTACAGCTTTGACAATATGTAAGGTTGTCGGGGTTTATCGGTTGCGGACAGTTGGGGTTGATGCAGCAGGTCATAGCGATCGCATTCTGAGTGACAGCATAATATTTATTGTGCCTCAATTTTTCCATTTTGGTGGCACAATATTTTCGCGATCACAGATGATTTCCATATCCACCAGAGTTTTTAAAAATTCTCCCCACCCAGACAACAGCCGACCCTTATCTCTATTTCCAACATCTTTCTACCACCACGGGAGTTGACCTTCATTGTGTCAATCAGGAAACTAGCACAGTTACAGTCACCTGGAATAACGGTCAATAACCAGCAATTCCACTATTTGACAACTGTTATAGGCAATTTCCCTATAGGTCGGTTAGGAAAGTTGCAGTATCGCTTGATTGGATAATTACACAGGCTTCTATCCTGGGTCTAGCAACCATAACAGTTACCACTAGGAGTCTCATGGTCATGGAAATCAACTTCGCTGGATATCTACCTTCCCTAATTGCGATCGCTATCTCTGTTGCTGCCATTTTCGTTTATACCCACACCCAAGAAGAATTAATCAAGCTAGTCTCAGGAGGCATTGCTTTAGTTGCGGTTGTCTCCAGTTTCCTCTTGGCTAATTGGGTGATTCTGACCGGGTTAGTCATTTTGGTCTTTAATGGATTAAAATTTTTTCCCAAAGAAATCATGACAGAATTTTAAAATCTACCATTTACCCCTTGACAATTGCGCCAAAATCTGCTAGTACACGCGCATGATTTCGCAACAACCCTAGTAGGTTGAGACGGTTTCGCTGTACTTTCGGATTAGAGTCCATCACCAAGACGCTATTTTCACCATCAAAGAATTGGGTAACTGTGGGAACAATTGCTGCTAAGGCTGTCACTAATTGTCGATAATTGCGAGTTTCTAATGCGGCTTGAGTGTTGGGTATCAAGTCTTCTAGGGCTTCCATAAATGCTTGTTCTGAAGACTTTTCAAACAGGGAAGGGTTAATCACCGTGTCCGGTTGAAGTTCCCTCGTGTCCAGGTCGCCTTGTTTAGCGAGACGGGTGGAACGGTTGATAGTTTCATAGATGATGTCTAAAGTACCGTCACCGCGAATTTCTTGTAAAAACAAAGCGCGATCACGTACATCTAATAAATCTTGTAACGCGCGTTCCTTATATTCTATGTCTTCATCTCCCAACACCGCATTGACTAAATCATAATCAATGGCTTTCTCGTCCTGCAACAAAGTCCGAATGCGCTGTAAAAAGAAATCTTCTAAATGATGAATCAGACCTAACATCGCGTTAGGATGACTATTAACGAAATCCGTCGTTAAATCCTTTAGCAGTTCATGCAAGTTTAAAGGTAGGTCAGCAGACCAGATAATATTCACAACTCCATTAGCCGCCCTTCTCAGAGCAAAGGGATCTGATGAACCTGTGGGAAGCATTCCCAAGCCAAAAATACTAACTAGCGTGTCGAGTTTATCAGCTAGGGCGACCACTTGACTAATGATATTTGTCGGGAGGCGATCGCTTGCTCCTTTGGGGAGATAATGTTCAACTATAGCCTTAGCGATCGCTTCAGGTTCGCCGCCAGCTAAAGCATATTTTTCCCCCATGATTCCCTCAAGTTCGGGAAATTCATAAACCATCTGAGAGACTAAATCCGCCTTACATAATAAGGCTGCCCTTTTTATCTGGGCGAGTTCCCCTTCCCTTACTTCTAGCTGTTTACCAATGCGATCGGCATTGGCAATAATTCTATTCACCTTGTCGCGAACTGAACCCAAATCTTCTTGAAACGTGACATTTTCCAAGTCGGGGAGATAGTTTTCTAGGGGTTTCTTTAAATCGGTTTTATAGAAAAATTCTCCATCTGCTAATCTGGCGCGGATTACCCGTTCATTACCCGATGCAATAATTGCAGCTTTGGCTGGATCACCATTAGAAATCGTAATAAAATATGGTTTCAGATTACCGTGGGTATCTAGGACTGGGAAATACCGCTGATGTGTCACCATTACCATTTTAATCACTTCTGGTGGCAGCACTAAAAAGTCCGCGTCAAAAGTTCCCACTACCGCTGTCGGCCATTCCACTAAGTTAACCACTTCATTCAGTAACTCTTCGGGAATTTCTGCCTCCCCGCCTACGCTGTTCGCTGCTACTTTTACCTGGTTGGCGATCGCTGTTTTTCGGGTCTGCGGATCTACTTCTACAAACGCTTTACCCAGGGTTTCCGCATAGTCCGTCGCTTCCGCAATACTCACTGAGTTCGAGTGTAAAACTCGATGACCTTGGCTATGGCGATCGCTGCTAATAGTTTCCGAACCGTTGGGGATACTTAGCGGTAATATCTCCTTATCTAATAGGGCTACTAACCAACGAATCGGACGGGGGAAGCGGATATCTCCATCTCCCCAGCGCATAAATCTTTTACCTTCTAACCGATTAATCCATTGGGGTATTAATTCCGTTAAAATTTCCGACGTTTTCCGTCCGGGAATGTGTTTGAGGACAAACACGAAATCCCCTTTGGGGGTCGGGCGAATTTCGATATCTTCTAAGTTGATATTCTGTTTTTTCGCGAAACCTTCCGCTGCTTTCGTCGGTTTCCCGTCTTTGAAGGCCGCACTGGCGGGGGGACCTTTGATTTCTTCTTCGCGATCAGGTTGCTGTTGGGGCAGTCCCGCTATGACTACAGCCAGTCTTCGCGGTGTGGCGTACACTTTCACCGACTCGCAGGTGAGGTATTGTTCTTTTAGGCTGGCGGGAATCATCGCCTCCCATTGGGCGATCGCCCCTTCGACAAAGGTTGCTGGTAATTCTTCTGTACCGACTTCGAGTAAAAAGCTAGGCATGGGAGACAGTGCAGGTGGTCATTGTTCGGACGATTTTACATCCTACCACAGTTTCGGTTGGTTTCGGTTCTAATCTTCACCCCCACCTTTCCCTAAACTCGTGTCGCCGCATTCCCTCGCAGACTCCTGTCAATTTCAGAAGTTCACGACACCATAGGGGTTTCGGGGAGGTTATCCGGTTATAGACACGAGATAGGCATTATCTTTAAAATATCACGCCGAATTTGGTTTTGTCAATTAATGTTAGGAAATAGACCGAAAAATCACTCAATTCCCCGTAGTATTTCCGATACATTTAAAGACTCTTCCTGGCGTGAGGGTTAACTCGTGAGTTAGGGGAGGTAAATTAGACGGGTGTGGCTGTAACCTTTTCCGGTAGGGGTATAGAGCGATCGCCTTTCCCCCCCCACCTTTCCCTAAATTGGTGTCGCCGCATTCCCTCGCAGACTCCTGTCAATTTCAGAAGTTCACGACAGAATCATGGTTTCCGGCAGGTTATCCAGTTATAGACACAAGATAGGCATTATCCTTAAAATATCACGCCGAATTTGGTTTTGTCAATTACTGTTAGGAAATAGACCACAAAATCACTCAATTCCCCGTAGTATTTCCGATACATTTAAAGACTCTTCCTGGCGTGAGGGTTAACTCGTGAGTTAGGGGAGGTAAATTAGACGGGTGTGGCTGTAACCTTTTCCGGTAGGGGTATAGAGCGATCGCCTTTTCCCCCCCACCTTTCCCTAAACTCGTGTCGCCGCATTCCCTCGCAGACTCCTGTCAATTCCAGAAGTTCACGACAGAATCATGGTTTCCGGCAGGTTATCCGGTTATAGACACAGGATAGGCATTATCTTTAAAATATCACGCCGAATTTGGTTTTGTCAATTACTGTTAGGAAATAGACCGAAAAATCACTCAATTCCCCGTAGTATTTCCGATACATTTAAAGACTCTTCCTGGCGTGAGGGTTAACTCGTGAGTTGGGGGAGGTAAATTAGGCTGGTGTGGCTGTAACCTTTTCCGGTAGGGGTATAGAGCGATCGCCTTTCCCCCCCACCTTTCCCTAAATTGGTGTCGCCGCATTCCCTCGCAGACTCCTGTCAATTTCAGAAGTTCACGACAGAATCATGGTTTCCGGCAGGTTATCCGGTTATAGACACAGGATAGGCATTATCTTTAAAATATCACGCCGAATTTGGTTTTGTCAATTACTGTTAGGAAATAGACCGAAAAATCACTCAATTCCCCGTAGTATTTCCGATACATTTAAAGACTCTTCCTGGCGTGAGGGTTAACTCGTGAGTTAGGGGAGGTAAATTAGACGGGTGTGGCTGTAACCTTTTCCGGTAGGGGTATAGAGCGATCGCCTTTTCCCCCCCACCTTTCCCTAAATTGGTGTCGCCGCATTCCCTCGCAGACTCCTGTCAATTTCAGAAGTTCACGACAGAATCATGGTTTCCGGCAGGTTATCCAGTTATAGACACGAGATAGGCATTATCCTTAAAATATCACGCCGAATTTGGTTTTGTCAATTACTGTTAGGAAATAGACCGAAAAATCACTCAATTCCCCGTAGTATTTCCGAGACATTTAAAGACTCTTCCTGGCGTGAGGGTTAACTCGTGAGTTGGGGGAGGTAAATTAGGCTGGTGTGGCTGTAACCTTTTCCGGTAGGGGTATAGAGCGATCGCCTTTCCCCCCCACCTTTCCCTAAATTGGTGTCGCCGCATTCCCTCGCAGACTCCTGTCAATTTCAGAAGTTCACGACAGAATCATGGTTTCCGGCAGGTTATCCGGTTATAGACACAGGATAGGCATTATCTTTAAAATATCACGCCGAATTTGGTTTTGTCAATTACTGTTAGGAAATAGACCGAAAAATCACTCAATTCCCCGTAGTATTTCCGATACATTTAAAGACTCTTCCTGGCGTGAGGGTTAACTCGTGAGTTGGGGGAGGTAAATTAGACGGGTGTGGCTGTAACCTTTTCCGGTAGGGGTATAGAGCGATCGCCTTTTCCCCCCCACCTTTCCCTAAACTCGTGTCGCCGCATTCCCTCTCCGACTCCTGTCAATTCCAGAAGTTCACGACACCATAGGGGTTTCGGGGAGGTTGTCTGGCTATAGACACGAGATAGGCATTATCTTTAAAATATCACGCCGAATTTGGTTTTGTCAATTAATGTTAGGAAATAGACCGAAAAATCACTCAATTCCCCGTAGTATTTCCGATACATTTAAAGACTCTTCCTGGCGTGAGGGTTAACTCGTGAGTTAGGGGAGGTAAATTAGACGGGTGTGGCTGTAACCTTTTCCGGTAGGGGTATAGAGCGATCGCCTTTTCCCCCCCACCTTTCCCTAAACTCGTGTCGCCGCATTCCCTCGCAGACTCCTGTCAATTCCAGAAGTTCACGACAGAATCATGGTTTCCGGCAGGTTATCCGGTTATAGACACAGGATAGGCATTATCTTTAAAATATCACGCCGAATTTGGTTTTGTCAATTACTGTTAGGAAATAGACCGAAAAATCACTCAATTCCCCGTAGTATTTCCGATACATTTAAAGACTCTTCCTGGCGTGAGGGTTAACTCGTGAGTTGGGGGAGGTAAATTAGGCTGGTGTGGCTGTAACCTTTTCCGGTAGGGGTATAGAGCGATCGCTTTCCCCCCCCACCTTTCCCTAAATTGGTGTCGCCGCATTCCCTCGCAGACTCCTGTCAATTTCAGAAGTTCACGACAGAATCATGGTTTCCGGCAGGTTATCCAGTTATAGACACAATATAGGCATTATCCTTAAAATATCACGCCGAATTTGGTTTTGTCAATTACTGTTAGGAAATAGACCGAAAAATGGCTGAATTGTTGAGAAGATTTAAACATGATTTTGACGATTAACGAACATATCAAGAGAGAGATTTAGTAATCATTAACTAAGTTTAGGGAAATGAACGACAATAGTCGCAACATCTGAATGAGCGCGAACAATTGTTTCTGGTTCTACTAAGCCGCTTCTGGAGAATCCGAAAGCCTGATTCTGATGACTGCCGGGAGTTAATAATAACAAATCATTAGTTTTGAGCATTCGGGAAACTTTCATAATAAAATTCCCTTGCATTTGTTGAACTGGGGTATCTTTACTTAGACCGAAGGATGAAAGATTTAAATCCACAGTCAGATAATCAGTCACCAATACCAATAAGTGTAATTTCGCTTTAATTTCTTCAGCGATCGCTTTAGTGATTTCCAGAGTTTGTTTAAATTCCCAAGAGGAAATTTCCCCTTGATTGAATACCATAAATACCCTCTCCGTATTTTCCAGAGGCTGAGGGAAGCGAGTAATCAAAACTGGCACGGGTGAACGCCTGATAATCTGATCAATTACGCTACCAAAGAAATTCTCTTGATAAGTTGAATACCCCTTCCAACCGCAAATAATCAGCGTCGCGTTGCGTTCGGTGGCACTACGAACAATTCCCCTGGATATAGCTGCATCAATTCTAGCAATAGACTCAACCTTAACCGTCGCGGCGTGAGCTATCTGTTCAGCCACAGACAATAAACGGTTTTGTTTGGTTTTAGCCGAGGAAGAAATATTACCGTTTTTGTCAGAAATCACATTAAGAGGTAATAGAGTGCCTTTAGATTTTTTGACCAGCAAAATCGCCAATTGTAATAGGTTATCTTCTGTGCTAGGGTTAGCGACTGGAACTAATACCCTTTCCGACCAATTGCGCTGATTGTCGCCGTCTAATTTTTCGGCTGGTTTGACTAATTTACCCCAACGATTGACTATCCAGGGAGAAGCGATACAACTAAATAAAATCATGGCAATAACACCATTAACAGTTAACTCATCTACTAATTCAATATTAAAAGCTACCGTAATCGCCGCCAGAGTCGAAGCAGCTTGAGCTACAGACAGACCAAAGCAAACCATTTTCTCTGGAAACGGCCAGCCAAAAACTTTACCGGAAGTCCAAGCGGCTGCATACTTGCTGATAAATTCTGCCACAATCATGACTACTGCGACTAAAAGAGAGCGAGGTTCTTTTATTAAAATTAGTGGGTCAATTAACATCCCTACAGAGATGAGAAAGAAGGGAATAAATAGGGTATTGCCAATAAACTGAATCCTGTTCATTAATGGACTCAAGTTAGGGATAATAGGAGTCAGAGCAATACCAGCCAAGAAAGCGCCAATAATGGGTTCAATTTCGATGAGTTGCGCTACATAGGAAGCTACTAATAATGTGGCGACAACAAAGGTAAATTCTGCGCCTTCGTCATGACCAAATTTTCGGAAAAACCAGCGACCAATTTTGGGAACTCCCCAGAGAGATGCGAGGGTATAAATGGTTAAAGCCGGAATTAAAAATAGCCAAAATTCTAGGGTTAAATCGCCCCCATGGGCTTTGACGACAACTGCTAAAACTAATAAGGCTAAAACATTGGTAATTAAGGTTCCTCCTAGGGTGGCGGTTACGGAGGAAGCACGCATAATTCCCAGACGGTTTAAGATGGGTAAAGCTAGGAGAGTATGGGAAGCAAAACAAGAGGCTACTAAGATGGCAGCTAATACACTGTAACCCAGAGCCATCATGGCTACAGTCCCCAGTATCATCGGTAATAAAAAGGTTAGTAAACCGAAGCAAAAGGCTGAATTGGCATTTAGTTTTAGGTCGTCTAAGCTGGTTTCTAAGCCTGCTAGAAACATCAAAAATAACAATCCCACAGTCCCCAATAAAACTATGGTATTATCTCTGGCAAGTAACCCTATACCATGGGGACCGATAATAACTCCGGCTAAGATTAATCCGACAATACCAGGTAATTTTATGCGTTCAAATACTAGGGGAGCAATGAGCATCATCCCCATAATAATTAAGAAAACGGCTACGGGGTCTTGAATGGGTTGTGATAAAATTTGTGCGAGGGGTGTGGTCAGATTAATCATGGAAAACCCATCTACGTCTGTATTGATTAAGTATCCCAAAGTATCCATGAGTTAGTTCCCGGTAGAATTGCTTAGACTTATATAAAGGGAGAAAGATGCCAAGCCTCAGCCTGTCTCGCCGATCGCCCTAAAAGATCGCTTATAAAAGGTCGGTTATAGAGACTATAGACTTATAGCATAATCTTCGGATTCTGACAATCCTATTTTTAGGGAAAGTAGTTAATCGAGAGGTGGTTAACTAAATGGGTTCGCCAAATGTGCTAATGTCTGCTACAAATTTAAGGGCGGACATTGATTACCCTAAAAATATGATTCGGCGTTTATTCCTACCTCTAGTGATTCTTTCCTGTTTCTTGTCTATCACCTTCGCCGCCTGTAGCCCCCAGGACGCGCCAACTACTCAAAATGACAAAAACCTTAAACTTCTGTATTGGCAGTCTCCTACCATCCTTAATCCTCACTTGGCGACAGGATTTAAAGACTTTGATGCGGCTAGGTTAGTGTATGAGCCTTTGGCGAGTTATGATCATAGCGATCGCCTGATTCCTCTTCTGGCGGCGGAAATTCCCAGTCGAGAAAATGGGAGTGTCGCAGCAGATGGAAAATCGGTAACTTGGAAATTGCGATCGGGTGTAACTTGGTCTGACGGCGAACCTTTCACCGCCAAAGATGTGGTTTTCACTTATAACTTTATTATGAACCCTGATGTAGGTTCATCTAGTGCTGAGGTTTACGCAGGTATTGAAAGCGTAGAAGCCCTAGATGATTACACCATCAAAATTAATTTTAAAAATATTACTCCTGGTTGGTCGGTTCCTTTTACTGGTCAAAGAGGCTTAATTCTCCCAGAGCATATTTTTGCTAGTTACAATAATTCTAATATTCGGTCCGCTAGGGCGAATAATCAACCCATTGGCACGGGACCCTATAAACTGGTAAGTTTTAAACCGGGAGACTTAGCCCTTTATGAAGCTAACCCCAATTATTGGGAGCCAGATAAACCCTTTTTTGAAAGAGTAGAAATTAAAGGGGGTGGTGATGCAACCTCAGCCGCTAGAGCCGTCTTACAAACGGGAGATTTTGATTATGCTTTTAACTTACAGGTAGAAGGTCATATTCTCCAACAGTTAGCAGCGGGAGGGAAAGGCAAAATTTTGGCGAATTTTGGGTCCTATGTGGAAAGGATTATGTTTAATTTTACCAACCCTAATCAAGCTACCGCAGATGGAGAACGTTCTAGTGTTCAATTCCCCCATCCCTTTTTTAGTGATAAACGAGTCCGACAAGCCTTTGATTTGGCTATAGACCGTGATACTATAGCTAATCAACTTTATGGGAAAACAGGTCGTCCGACCGCGCAATTAATAGTTATTCCAGCCGCTTATAGATCCAATCAAATTAACTATAGCCACGACCTAGAAAAAGCTAAAACTTTGTTAGATGAAGCTGGCTGGAAAGATACTAATAATAATGGTATCCGTGACCGAGATGGATTAGAAATGCGCGTGGTGTTTCAAACATCAGTTAATCCCGTGCGCCAGAAAACTCAAGAAATCGTTAAACAGTCTTTAGAGGCGATCGGGATAAGGGTGGAATTAAAAAGTGTTGACCCGGGTATATTCTTTTCTGGCGACCCCGCCAATACCGACACCATTAATCATTTTTATGCAGACCTACAAATGTTAACTACAGGAAATGAAAGTCCCGACCCAGGACCTCACATGAAGTGGTGGACTTGTGGGGAAATTTCCCAAAAAGAAAATAATTGGCAACGACCTAATTATGCTCGTTATTGCAACCCTAAATATGACGAAATGTGGCAAAAAGCAACCACGGAACTAGACCCAGAAAAACGAGCCTTATTATTCCGTCAAATGGATGAGTTTCTACGGGAAGATGTCGCAGTAATGCCGATTGTTGAACGTGCGACTACTACGGGAATTAGTAATACTTTAACTGGTATTGAACCCTCCCCTTGGGATGCTAATACTTGGGATATTAAAAAGTGGCAGCGCCAGTCAATTTAGTTAATCTAGCGCTTCTCATCTCTATGAAATACAGCCCTCACCCCAAACCCCTCTCCCAGAAAGGGAGAGGGGGCTTTGAAAAGTACCTCATCAGTCCGGGAACTGCTATATCGGATATTTCCTGCTGGTAAAAAGTGGCAAATATCCGGTTTAATTAGACTCAAAAATCCAGTCCGCAGATTGCAAACCCCCACAAATGCGCGGTTTATACTGGCTGAACCAGTTTTTAAAAACCCTCAAGTGTAATTAAATGGTGACATTGGCTAATTATTCCCCCTCCGGGGGATTGCCAATTTATCGCTGACGGAGATACTCTTAATGTTACCAGCCAAGACCTTCAACAGCTTTTGACTGAGGAGGAATATAATACCCTTGTATTTTCTGTGACTGAATTAGGTCATGTTGGCGAAGGTTATTGTCCCATTGAGCCACTTTAATTAACTAAAGGGACACACTAGACCAGGATATGATTAACCTGATTAATGGTGTTGTCCCTAGCTTCAGTTAATAACTAAAATGACTAATCTCTAGCCGTTGAATTTCTCAGAGGCTTTTTGAAAGGCACTTTCTACATCACTCCAAGCCTTTTCAAAGCCACTTCTGATTTCTTCCCAGGCTTCTCCACCAGCATCTTGTAACTCTTGTAGCTTCTGGTTGGCATCATCTCGCTTGGCTTGTAGTTCCTCAATTTTCTCGTGATACTGAATAGCAGCATCTGCTTTGGCTTGTTTGCCTTTAGCTTTCATTTCATCTAGTTGAGCATTGAGTTTCTCGATTTGTGCTTTAACTTTAGCTTCGTAGGCTTTTTTGTCTTCGGTGCTAATTGCCATAATTTAAAATGATTTTATTGCGAATAACACTTTAACTATAGCTGGTTATTGAGGTGATGACATCTATCCTAAGCTAGAGTTTCGACCTACCCCCCCAGAGTCAATCTTCCCGACAGCGCCAAACTAACAGTTGATGATTTTCTCCCCGACAAATTAAGGTATGACTATCTATGCCAAAAGTAATAGGACTGTATCCACAAATCTCTGAGAGTGGCTGCTGTGATAGTCCTTGCACCTCAATTTTCCAGAGTCTAATTTTGCCATCATTGCTACCACCTGCTATAAATTTACCGTCAGGACTAATTGCTATTGAAGATATTATGGCTGGGTCTACAGTCTGTGTACTTAGTATAATTCCTTGTTGAAAATCCCAGAGTTTAATCGTGCCATCTTCACTACTACTGGCGAGAATTGTCTGGTTAGGACTGAATGCTAAGGAAAGGACTCCCCCTGAATGTCCGGTCAAAGTTTGCAGGCTGTGGAGTTTCCCAAATTGCCAGATTTTGATTTGTCCGTCCGCGCCACCACTGGCGAATATACTGGACTGGGGATGATTAAATAAACCTTCGGAATTACGGTAATTATTGGTTGGGGAAAATGCGAAGCTGACACAAAAAACTTCCCCGGAATGTTCACGCAGACGATAGAGAAGTTCCCCGTTGCGTTGATTCCATAATTTGATGGTAGCATTACCGCTACAACTGGCAATTATGTGACCGTCAGGACTGTAGGCGACGGCGTGAATTGGTCCGCAACGGTGACTATAGGGGGAACCTGAATGACTGAAAAATCTATCGGTCATGGTCCCTGTATTCAGGTTCCAACCTAGTAGGGTGCGGTCAAAACTACCACTGACTAAACGACGACCATTGGGACTAATTGCGATCGCATTTATGGCGGCTACATGACCACAAAAACGCTGGATTAATTGACCTGTATTCAGGTTCCATAGTCGGATACTTTGGTCGGCGCTACCACTAATTAATATATATCGATTCGGACTAATGGCGATCGCATTTACTGGCGCTTTGTGACCTTTCATTATGGTTTGACATTCCCAATTTTTCCCCGATATCTCTGGGTTTATCTGTCCGCTAAAATTGGCGGGTGATGTCGATAATAGTGACGGAAACGCACAGGGGACAGGCGGTGGGATTCCCCAAATTGATTGATGAGTTGCTATGTGAACTGCTACCATAATCTGTAGGCTGGAAGTCGGGAGTTTTATACTCACTGGTGGCTGTATATCCGCTAACACGGCGGCGGCTGATTGATAACGATCTTGTACTTTATCCGCCAGCATTTGATTGATAATATGCTTCAGTTGATGACTAATATGGCGATCGCTTTTCTCTAGGTGCGATTCCCAAATAAATTCTCCCGTATATGGGTCAAATAAACTCTGGGGATTTTCTCCTGTTAATAGGTGAATACAAGTTACACCTAAACTATATAAATCACTGGCTGCATAGGCTTTCCCGCCGCGAATTTGCTCTAAGGGAGCATATCCTATGGTTCCGGTCATGGTTCCGGTTCTGGGATGTAAAATATCTATCTCGTGTTTGGCGACTCCAAAATCTACCAATACTAATTTACTGTCTAAATGTCTCCTGATAATGTTTTCTGGTTTGATATCTCTATGAATAACTTGATGGTCATGGATAAATTGGATTACGGGTAGTAAATCTAATAGCAGTTCCCGCAATTTCCCCTCCTCTAAAGGTTCCCCCAATTCTAGTTCGTATAGGAGGTTATCTCCTTCTATATACTCCTGTATTAAATAGAGTCTGCTGTTAGCCTCAAAACAGGCAAATAAATGGGGGATTTGCGGATGATTTTCTAACTCCTGTAGTCGCTTACCTTCTTGATAAAATAGTTCCGTGGCTTTCTGAATTTGGGCGACATTCTGCTGTTGTGGAGAAAATTGTTTAATAATACAGGGGGTTTGCAGGCGGTCTTCATCAACCCCTAAAAATGTCCGACTCATACCACCACCCCCCAGACTTTTTAAGCCTCTATAACGTTGTTTCAATAACAATAATGAGCCACAGCTTGAACAGACTTGGCTTCCCAGAGGATTTACTGGATTTAAACACAGGGGGTTCAGACAGTAACTCATTAGCTTAGGAGTTAGGGGGAGTTAATCTTAACTGCTAATGGATTTTACTACCCCCTAGAGGCAATTGACGAAATTCTTAATGATAATTTAGCTTTTTCATCCCCCAGATAGCCGCCAGCCATTGAAAGACCCCTGATTAATTATAATCATCTCATCCTATATGATCTATGTAATCCCATGATGAAATTGCGATCGCATCCCCCAAACTGGCTAGGATTAATGATTGGTAATTCCCGACTACACTGGGGGAAATTTCAGGCTGATACTTTAGTGGAAACCTGGGACACTCAACACCTTAATCAATCTCCCTTAGAAATGGGATGGTCTTGGCTTCATCAAATATCCCCTGTACCCCTATTTATAGCCTCTGTAGTGCCTGAACAAATGCAATTATGGCAAAACTACCCCCAAGCTGAAATTATCACCCTAGAGTTGTTACCATTAGGGGGATTATATCCAACTTTCGGAATAGATAGGGGTTTAGCTGTTTTAGGTGCGGGGAATCAGTTGGGTTTTCCCATATTAGTTATTGATGCAGGGACGGCATTAACTTTAACCGGAGTAAATCAAAACCGCCAATTAATAGGCGGCGCAATATTACCCGGTTTAGGATTACAGTTTTCTTCCTTATCTAATCGTACAGCCACCCTCCCACAAGTGGCTTTTCCTGAGAGTTTACCTCAAAGGTGGGGTGTGAATACATCAGAAGCGATCGCCAGTGGTATTATCCACAGCATGATAGCTGGTCTGCGGGAGTTTATAACTGCTTGGTGTCAGGAGTTCCCCCACAGTAAAATTAGCATTACAGGAGGCGATCGCATTCCTCTCATGACCTACCTTAACAGTCAATACCCAAAAATAGCTGCTTTGATTGTAGATACCCCTGAAGCTATTTTTTGGGGAATGTCAGCTATGGTCAGAGATAGAAATATTCCGAGTTGAAATCGGGTGAGTTTGTAGAAACTGACGGATATATTCACTGACTACGGCGGGAAACTCTTGGGGGAGGTTTTCGCCGCCAGCAACCATAGAATTTAGGCTAGAATTAGGTAGGATGGAGTTCAAGGTTTCCGCCATGGCTTGAGTCATCGGTTGATCACGATTTCCTTGTAAAATTAATACGGGTATGGTTAATGAGTTTAGCTGCTCATTAAGTAATTCCCCTCGGATTTCAGCCAGACGGCGATTAAACAAAAACTGGCAGGAAATAGGCGATCGCATCATCACTTCTCGCGCTTTTAACCAATCGGCGATCGCATCCCCTTTCCCCAATAAACGGGTAAATGGATGTACCAGTTTTAGCCAAGTTGCTAAAAGGGGAGGATTTCCACATAACCACCGCATCCACCACCATTGTTTTTCGATTCCATTCACTGCTACCCCCTCTGGGGAAATTAAGACTAGACCTTTGACTTTATGCTGATAGCGAATTGCGTAACTGGCTGCTATCCATCCCCCCAGAGAATGTCCGACTAAGTGAACCTGATCTAATTTCAGCCACTCAATATATTCCGCTAAGTTTTCCACCGCCATCGTGATAGAATAGTGGATATTGGGGGATTCCGACTCACCACAACCAAGGCGATCGGGAGTATAACAATGATAGTCTGAGGATAGTTCTTCTATAATCGGCAACCACTGACTACTATCTTGCCATGACCCATGTAGATAAACTACATCAGGACCCGCGCCAACTTCACGCCAGAATACTTGTCCCTGGGAAAGTCTCACGCGGGAATGGCGCAATGGTTGGGATAATAACGGTGTTTCCTGGGACTCAGCATAGGGAAAAGAACGTTCAAACATAGCCATATAATGAGATGCAGTATGATGAGTTGACTATTCTCGCGATGGTTAGTCATATCCCGGGATCGCAGATCATAGATGGGAATAGCCAGAAGCGAGATGATGTCATTATAGTATATATTATCAGCATTAGACCTAAAAAAATACGGTTGATAGCTTTTACCTGGCATATAATTGGCATAATTGGCAGGTATCCCAGAGGCTTAAATCCCCCAAATTTGAGGCTGTTAGGGGGGGTTAATGAGGATTATATATTGGTAAAATCTCCACCGATTATTAATAAGATATAGCCGTGTAATTAACAGTGTTCATGGTCGTAAAATTAAGCGATCGCTGTGCGACATTGCAAGTAGTCTTGGATTTGTTGTTGATAATCATGACTAAGGTTATCCATTGGTATTTGTGTCAAGTCAAAGCCACGAACTTCCGCAATTTCTAAGGTGTCTTGAATGTGAATATCTCCGGTAACTTCTGCCGACACAAGAATACAAATAGAATGGAGTCTAGGGTCACGATGAGCGCCCGAATAAACTCCTACCAAACGCCCAAGTTTAACCAGTTCTAAACCTGTTTCCTCAGCCAGTTCTCGCTTAACAGTGGTGAGGATATCTTCACCCCAATCTATCATACCTCCAGGTAAAGCCCATTTGCCATTATCCTGGCGGCGAACCAAGATAATTTTGCCATCTGGCAATAGAGGAACGATGCTAACTCCCGTAACAGGATGGCGAAAAATAACGCCCAAAACCGTATAAACAAAACGCATCCAGCCCTTAGCTAATTCTAACATATTTTCTAACCTTCTCCAGACAAATCTTGAAGAATAGTGATAGCATGACCTTCTGGCTTAACCTTGGGATAAATTTTGTGAATATAGCCATCTGGGTTAATGATGAAAGTTTGGCGATAAATACCCATAAACTCTCGACCCATGAATTTTTTTAAGCCATAACTATCATAGAGGGTGGCAACTGTACCATCAGGGTCACAGAGCAGAGGAAAAGGCAGATGGTATTTGTTGATAAACTTGGTATGAGATTTAGGGTCATCGGTGCTAATTCCGAGAACAATGATATTGTTACTTTGATAATCTGCATAGACATCGCGAAAACCGCAGGCTTCCTTAGTACAGCCAGGAGTGTGATCACGGGGGTAAAAATAGATAACCACAGTTTGACCGCGAAATTGACTGAGGGTAATCAAATTTCCGTCCTGGTCGGAGAGAGTAAAATCTGGAGCGAGATCACCAACATTTAGATTCATAGTATTAGGGGATTTCAGAGAATAATGGGGGAATGAGGGTCAAACCTTTCTGAATAGCGATCGCCACTGTCGTTAAATAATAATGGTTATGGCAATATTTAAACATCGACAATGATACCGTCACTATGGTTGACCCAAAACCTTTGTATGTTATCATGCTCTAGCCTGCTACCAGACATTGGGCTATTTTCAGGTTAAGCGTAACCTGATTAGCTAGAATGTCAGGTGTTCCATAAAAGCTCAACTACCTCCTCCACTTGTTTACCGTGTTAAGAATTGGATCCAATCTACTCCAACGCTGGTTACTCCCCAGTTTAGTAAGTGTCTTGCTGATGGCATCAGGTGCCGAAGCTGCCGAAGTTCGGTCTTGGGAATTTGAAAGTTCCCAAAATCGTCTGTCATTTACTACAGATGAAGGAGTACAGCCTACCGCGAAATTGCTCTCGAACCCGACCCGTCTGGTAATTGAACTACCAGGGACAAGTTTAGGTTCTGTGTCCGGTCAGCGTTCATCACCAGGGGGAAATATTCGTGAAATTCGTTGGGAACAAACCGATAACGAAAATGCCCGAATTATTGTAGAACTGGTAGAAGGTTATACCCTAAACCCGCAAATGGTGCAGTTTAGAGGGATTTCTGCCAGTGAGTGGATGGTACAACTACCACAACCCCAAGCTATTGGCTCATCATCACCCCCGGCTGCACTTCCGGCTCAAGCTACTGTGGTTAGCGCTACTGAAGCAGTCCAACAGCAATTTCAACAGCCAGTCCAACAACAATTTCAACAGACCGCTCAAGCTAACCCTAACCGTTCAATTCCTAACCAGCCACAAACATTTGTTGAACAAATCGAAATGCGCGATAACGGCATTGTTTTAAAGACCACAGGTCAAATGCCGCAGATTGAGTTTAAACGCTCTCAAGACCGCACTTGGATGACCTTAGATATTTTCGGCGCGAGTTTGAGGGGTGCGACCACAAGGGGGAGAGCAGTCAACCGGGAAGGCGTAGCCATTAGTCAAGTTACCCAACTTTCCACAACCCCCCCAGTGGTGCGGGTCACATTCAGTACCCCTAATACTAATCAAAATTGGGAAGCCAGACCAGTAGCGGGAGGGGTATCAATTTGGCCCCAAGGCGGAGTTCCCCCGGCTGTGCAGGCAAGTTCGAGTATAGTTACCATTGAGTCCATTAGCCTTCAAAATCAATCCTATTTCGCGGTGAGGGGTAATGGTCCTCTCAACTATACTCACGGTTGGGATGCAGAAACGGGAGCTTATGGTATTACGTTTTTCTCGGCTAGATTAGCTGACGGGGTGCAACTTCCCCAAAGAGAAGTGGGAGGACCGATTATTTGGTCTCGGTTGCGTCAGGAAGACCCAGACACTTTTACGGTGTTATTTCAACCGGCTACCAGGGTGCAGGTAGGACGGGTTAGCCAAAATAGTCCTCAAGAATTGGCTATTCCTATGGGTGTGAATTTAGCGTCTGGCGCTCCTCCCCCCAGAACTCCAGCCCCGGTAACACAGCCACCTAGAAATAATCCGAATCCTTTTCCGCCTCCGGCTCAAAATCGACCACCTTCGTCCCTCCCACTACCTTTTCCGCCGCCTAATCGTCCATCTCCTCAGCCTCCTGTGGGTAGAAATCCTAATGCTAGGGTATCTGTGGTTATTGACCCTGGACATGGCGGCAGTGACCCAGGAGCGGTGGGAGTTGGCGGTATTCGAGAAAAGGATGTTGTTATTTCTATTTCCCTGCAAGTTCAGCAGATTTTGGAGCAGAATGGGGTTAATGTGGTGATGACCCGCACTGACGATCGCACTATTGACCTGGAACCGCGAGTGTCATTAGCTAACCGTGTTGGGGCTGTGGCTTTTGTGAGTATCCATGCCAATGCGGCTTATCGCGCTGGTGCTACGGGTGTGGAAACTTTCTACCATCAAACTGGCTATAGCTTGGCTCAGTATATTCAAAACAGCATCCTGGCTAATTTCTCACTGCACAATCGGGGTGTGAAGCAGGCTCGGTTTTATGTCCTCAGAAATACGACTATGCCTTCGGCTTTGGTGGAGGTGGGGTTTCTCACTAATGCTAATGATGCTCGTTTGTTGGCTGACCCAGCACAAAGAACTCGCATGGCTCAGGCGATCGCTCAAGGTATTCTTCAATATCTCCGAGCCAGTGGATACTAGGCTTGACTTGCCTATTTAAGCAAAGCAGGCGGCTACTAAAAATAGGCTATCCACTAAAATGGTGCTTAAAACTGCGCCGCCAAATACCCACCAGTGGGGTTCTTGGGACTGGAGGGGAAATACTCCTACTCCGAATAGGGTCATGGCTAATACTACCGCCCAGCTAATTCCCCACGGGGTTCCTGCTAGGGCGATCGCTTTTTGGAATATGGGCATGGCCATTGATGGATCGACCTGCATTAATTGTCGCCAACTGGGGATTAAACCCGCTATATAAAAGTATCCGTCCGTAACGGCGGTTCCGAATAGAGACCCTAGGTAAAACCAATTGCCTACTTTACCCCATCCCCGCCACAGACACCACACCGCAAAGGGAACTCCTATCGATTCTACCGGTAAATGTAGCAGGGGTTCCCACCTCAGCCAACCCCAATATATCGACCCGGTTAACCAAGTCCAGCTAAATCCAAATAGTAAATCTCCCCATAATTCCGTTTCTTTGGTTCTTAGTAAATATAAACTTACCCCTAACCATCCCCCGGTCATGATTAGGCTCAACATTGGCCAGATTCTCACTAGGGGCGCTTGGAAAAATACTGGGACTGATACTAAAAATACGGCGATCGCAAATGGTAACCACCTTTGACTCTGTTGGGCTTTTTTGACAAATGTCGCCCAAGACCACTGCTGTACCCACAGCGGTTGAGTTGATGTCAGAATGTAGGCCAGAAGAATATTGCTAAACAAGGCTTCTTTAAGATTTGTTACTGAAGTTCATATTAATTGATGATATCACAAATATTTATCCCCCCCAGGGGGATAAATTCTACACAAAAATCAATAGTTGATTTTTTGGTCAATTCTAAAAAAAAGATAAAGGGGGGTTGACAGGGGGGACGATTTGGGGTATTATATTGACATACAATTAAATAATTGGATATTGGCAAAAATAAAAAAAAAGCATATATCCCATTATTAATATAGTAACACAAGTAGCCTCAAAAAGATATCCCTTTTCCCCAATCCGCAAATTTTTTAACATTTCTTAATATTTGTTACAAAACTTAACAAAACTCTGTTAATTGACGAGAGAATGTTAAATTGGTCCAGTGCGTAGAAGTGTAAATTTCAGATCTAGAGTTAATGAGACAATTCCCCACAATCATGGATTTCCAGAGTCTTCCGGTCTATATGGCAGATTTAGTCACGCCAGGAATGGGAGAAATTGAAGTAGAATCGCAGATGACGTTATTCCAGGCGATTGTTTTAGGGATAGTCCAGGGACTAACGGAATTTATCCCGATTAGTAGCAGCGCCCATTTAAAAATAGTTCCGATGGCACTAGGATGGGGAGATCCTGGGGTAGCATTTACGGCTATTATTCAATTGGGGAGCATGGTGGCGATTTTCTCGTTTTTCTGGTCTGATCTGAAAAAGGTAGTATTGGGGGCGATAGATGCGATCGCTAAATCGGATTACCAGTCGGTAGATTTTCGTATGGCTTTGGGAATTGGTTTGGGAACTCTACCGATTGTGTTTTTTGGGTTACTGATTAAATTATTTATACCCGATTACGATAGTTCACCTCTGCGGAGTACAGTGGCGATCGCGATCGCTTCCATTGTGATGGCCAGCCTATTGGCGATCGCGGAAAAACTAGGAAGCCGAAAGCGAGACTTTGACCATCTGAATGCTAAGGACGGGGTACTGATGGGTTTGGCGCAAACCTTAGCGCTGATACCGGGTGTATCCCGGTCAGGTTCCACCATAACCGCCGGGTTATTTATGGGACTAGAAAGGGGAACCGCCGCCCGATTTTCGTTTTTATTAGGAATTCCGGCGATTACCCTAGCAGGGTTGGTAGAATTAAAAGACTTCTTAGAGGCTGGAATAGACGACATTAGTACAGCGGCGTTAGTAGTGGGTTTAATTTCGTCAACCATATTTTCCTACCTATCTATCGCCTGGTTAATCCGTTATCTGCAAACCAGTAGTACATGGCTGTTTGTGTGGTATAGACTAGCTTTTGGTGTGGCGATTTTAACGGCAGTGGTAGGCGGCGCTTTGGAGAATATTTAATATAGAATAGGGAGAGGGCGATCGCGTGGGGGGAGTTCCGCTAGTTCCTCCCAGGCGGGCCAGAAGATTAAGAAACCAACCCGTCCTACCTCACCAGGGAATTAATGGATAATTGATTGTGGTAGGGTATTATCTGTGAGGTTGAGATGGCAGTATGAGTGTATCTTCTATCCGTCCGGCGCTAATTACTGAGGTGTTACCGGACTCCATTGGGGCTGATGTGGGTTTTGAACCCGGAGATGCGATCGTGTCCATTAATGGAACTCGTCCCCGCGATTTAATCGATTATCAATTCCTGTGTGCGGATGAGTTTCTGGAAATTGAAGTGATTGACAGTCAGGGAAAAACCCATCATATTGAGCTAGAAAAAGACTATGACGATAGCCTGGGTTTAGAGTTTGAAACCGCCCTATTTGATGGTTTAATTCAGTGCAATAACCGCTGTCCTTTTTGCTTTATAGACCAGCAACCGCCGGGAAAAAGAGGCTCTCTTTACTTAAAAGATGATGATTATCGCCTGAGTTTTCTCTATGGTTCTTATCTAACCTTAACTAATTTACCTCAATCTGAGTGGGATAGAATTGCTCAGATGAGAATTTCGCCTCTGTATGTTTCCGTCCATGCCACCGAGTCAGAAGTGAGAAGTTTGCTGCTGAAAAATCAGCGAGCAGGTCAGATTTTAGAGCAGTTAAAATGGTTTCAAAAGCACCGTTTACAAATTCATGCTCAAGTGGTGGTTTGTCCGGGGATAAATGATGGTGTTCACCTAGAAAAAACTTTACTAGATTTGGCGGAATTTCACCGGGGAGATATTCCGGCGGTGGCTTCGGTGGCGGTGGTTCCGGTGGGGTTAACTCGTTTTCGACCCCCGGAAGATGAACTGATTTCGGTAAGCCAGGAAAAGGCGAGGGAGGTGATTAAGCAAGTGCAAAACCTCCAGGATAAATTCAAGCAAGAATTGGGGTCAACTTGTGTGTGGTTGGCGGATGAATGGTTTTTAATCGCCCGTGAGGAGTTACCACCAGAGTCTGATTATGAGGACTATCCGCAAATTGGTAATGGGGTGGGGTCTATTCGTAAGTTTTTAAGGGAATTTGAGACGGCTTTTGAGAGGGTGAAATGGGAAACTGGGAATGGTGTGGCTAGTCCTCGGCGCTGGACTTGGGTGGTGGGGAATGCTGTAGAATTGGCGTTTAAGCCTATTGTCGCCCGGTTGAATGGGGTGGAAGGGTTAAGGGTGGAAATGGTGGCTTTGGCTAGTGATTATTGGGGACAGGAAATAACTGTAACGGGGTTGTTGACGGGTCAGGATTTAATCGCGGGACTCCAAGGACGAGATTTGGGTGATGGGGTTTTGCTTCCGTCTTTAATGTTGAAAACTGGGGATACTCGCTTTTTGGATGATTTGACTGTGGCGGAAGTAGAGGCGACTTTGCAGACTAAAATTGTAACTGTAAATGGGGTTGATGAATTGTTGGCGATCGCCTCAAATGTGACACACTGAAAGCCAGAAGCCTCAGCGTGTCGAGTTGGTCCACAAAAAAACCTAATTTCCCCAAATCCGCTTTAAGACTTCATCAGGGGAGATATCAGCCATTTTTCCGGTGGGAGATTTGACAGCGATCGCCCTTTCGCTGGGGGGGAGTAATTTATGAGGATCAGTAGGACCAAATAAAGCAATGGTATAAGTACCAACGGCGATCGCCAAGTGCATGGGGGCGCTATCGGTACAAACCATAAGATTAGCAGCAGCGATCATGGCCGCGAGTTTACCAATATCCTCTGGTTGTGTCAACTTAACTTGAGGACAACGCTGGGTTATTTGAGTAATCAGGGCTTGATCTTCAGGTCCTTCGACCAAAACCACAGGTAGGTTAGGCTGTCGCTGTTGGATATCCTCAATAATCTTCTGCCAGCTTTCAACCGGGTAAATTTTATCAATGCCCTTATTAATAGCCATCTGACTAGACCCGCCATGAATAAGGATATAGCCACTTTCCTTAACTCCGAGGCTTTCCTGTTCCCTATCAGCCCAAGCCAAGTCCGACTTAGGGACATTAATCTGTAATCCGCTAAAGGGGGTGATAATGTCTAGGCCCTGCAATAAATCATGGTACATCTGGGCTGCATACTGTTCAGTTTTGAGGGGGACAGCATCGGTGAGAAAGATTTCTCCGCTACTCCCTGCATAACCGACGCGGTTAGGTATTCCCGTCAGCCACAGCAACAGCCCTACAGTCCATCGTTGTCCGAGGGAGATCACTACATCATATTCTCGGTCACGGACAATGCCAATCAAATTACCCCAGTCGGCGAGACTATTGCGCCCTTTAAAATCATAGGGGATAACTTTGGATACTGACTTACAGACGCGGTAAGCAGTTTGGGCCCTAGGTTCGGTCACTACGGAAATTTGGGCATGGGGATAGGCTTGCTTTAAATCGTCTAGGGTAGGGAAAAACAGAATTTGGTCGCCAATCCCACCTGGGACAAGGGCTAGTATTTTCATTTTAATTAATAGAGTTAATCTACTTATCAGCTTAATTCTAAATGAAGACAGTTCGGAAAACCATAGAAAAATATCTCAGGTTTACTGGGCGGGGGTTAACCTGAGTGGGTGAAGTAGGGGGGAATAATTTTTGGGCAGCGCCATAGCCTGTATGCCATGACTGAAAGGGATGGAAATTGGTTTTAGAAGAATAATTAAAGAGGGCGCGAGATGAGCATCGAATGGTTTGCCTATTCTCAGTGACGCTCTATAATACTATCACCAAAAACAAAAGACTTAGCTAATCATGTATTTACTAATTCCCGCCGCCGGAAGTGGACGGCGTATGGGGGCAAGCTGTAACAAATTGCTACTGAAATTATTGGACAGATCCCTACTTGCTTGGACTCTAGCTAGTGCCGGGGCATCTAAATCGATTATTTGGATTGGTATTATCGGACAAACTGCTGATTTCCCGGATTTTAAGGCGATCGTAGACGAGGTTTCCCTGAATCTACCCATAAAGTTCATTATTGGGGGAGAAACCCGTCAGGAGTCGGTTTATAAAGGCTTACAAGCTCTTCCCCCTGAAGCCGACCGGGTTTTAATCCACGACGGCGCGAGATGTTTAGCGACCCCCGATTTATTCGATCGCTGTACGAAGGCTCTGGAGTCGGTATCTGGTTTGATTGCCGCTATTCCAGTCAAGGATACCATCAAAATAGTGGATGGTAATAATTTTATCCAGGATACTCCCGATCGCCGTCAATTATGGGCCGCCCAAACTCCCCAAGGTTTTGAAGTTCCACTACTGAGGGAATGTCACGAAAAAGGCCGTCATCTGGGTTGGGACGTTACTGATGATGCGGCGCTGTTTGAACGTTGTGGTCTTCCCGTTCAGGTGGTGGAGGGGGAGGAAACTAATCTGAAAGTTACTACTCCTGTAGATTTACAGATTGCTGAGTTTATCCTGCGGGAAAGGTTGGCAATTACATAATCACAGCGGGGACGATTACTGCCGATATCTCCGAGTTTTAATAAACCGAGTGGGTTAGGATTTTATCAATTAGGAAAGTGGTGATTGATTATGCTCTCTGATATCGCATTCCGGGAAGCTGGGTAACTAACTCCAATAATTCTAATTGTAATAATTGGCTGGAGACAGTTGCGGCATCCATTCCCGACTGTTCAACAATTAAATCAAATGGTGTGGGTTGGGAGGCGATCGCATTTAATATTTTAGCTAAATCTGGGTCTAAATTAGGAGATTCTGGTCGGGGTTTAGTCTGTTCCAGAATAGAAAGCTGGGTAGGTGTGTCTAATTGAGGGATAGCGCCAAGTTGTTCTAGGAGTTGTTCAATGTCCACGGGAATCACGCCAGCACCGCCATCAATTAACTTTAGACAACCGTGGGATTTCTCATCATCTAAACGACCTGGTAAAACATAAACATCTCGGACAAATTCATTGGCAATACGGGCAGTAATTAAGGCTCCTGAACGTTGAGGTGCTTCCATGACAAATACTGCCAGACTTAGCCCAGCAATAATGCGGTTACGTCGGGGAAAATTGGTAGCGTTGGGTTTAGTGCCACTGGGAAATTCACTAATTAATAATCCCTGTTGTAATACCTGCTCACAAAGGGGGCGATTTTCTTTGGGATAAGCAATATCAACTCCCGTGCCTAAAACGGCTAGGGTACGTCCTCCTGCTTCTAAACAACTGCGATGAGCTTCTGTGTCGATACCTGCTGCCATTCCTGATACAATAGTAAAGCCATGGTGTGCTAGGGTGCTGCTAATTTTGCGAGTCCAGCGTCGTCCATATTCTGTGGGGTAGCGGGTTCCTACAATGCCAATGGTGGGGACATGGCCTTGATTTTCTTCGGGGTTGATTATTCCTCGGTAATAAAGCACTGGTGGTGGGGAGGGTATTTCTGATAAAAGCCGAGGATAATTTGGGTCGGCGGGAGTCCAAAAGTTAGGGTTTTTAATCAGATGATTTTGCAATAGTTGCTGGGGGTTAATTTGCGATCGCTCAGTGATCACTTTTTCTAAACTCTGTCTTCCGAACCCTTCTACAGAACCTAATTCCATGGGGGATGCCTGCCAAGCGGTGGCTAGACTTCCGAACCTTTCCTGTAATCTTTGAAGGGTGATGGGGCCGATACCATGAATTTTTGACCATGCCAGCCAGTAAACCCGTTCCTCAGACATTGGGGATTTTAATGAAAATTACATTTAACCAGTATATGCTACAATATAGTATAGCACAATATCCGCAAATCAGCAATGAATAAAAACTTGGTTTTTGGGAGAGAGAGCTGGTAATTGGCGGGGATGTGCGGTGAATTGAAATTCAAGGTAAAAGCAAATGACACGAGCAAGTGACCAGCACAACTGGGATGATTTTTGTGCCATGTTAGGAGAGATTGAAACGATAAGCGATCGCTCTCAGGTAGCCAAACTATCCCAAGACTACTACCACTTTAGCCCCATTTTACAACCGCTTTTACAAGATAAAACGGGTGATATGGTAGTGCTTCCGCGTTCGGAATCGGAAGTTTTAAAAGTAGCTAAACTCTGCGTTGACTATCAGATACCCCTAACGGTTAGGGGAGCCGGAACCGGGAACTATGGGCAGTGTGTCCCCCTGAAAGGTGGGGTAATTTTAGATATGTCTAAAATGAATAATATAGTCTGGATTAAGCCAGGCTGTGCCTGTGTAGAACCGGGTGTTAAACTAGCAGCATTAGACAAAAAAACTCGCGAAATTGGTTGGGAATTGCGGATGTTTCCCTCTACCTATCGGACAGCGACTATTGGGGGTTTTATTGGTGGTGGTAGTGGTGGTATTGGTTCGATTACTTATGGACAATTACGGGATAATGGCAACCTTCACGCCGTCCGTGTTGTCACCTTAGAAGCGGAACCTCGGATAATTGAACTGAGGGGGGATGCCGTGCAAAATATTAATCACGCTTACGGTACTAATGGCATTATTACCCAATTAGAAATACCCCTAGCACCTGTATATCCATGGGTGGAGTTAATTGTCACCTTTACCGAGTTTATGAATGCTGCTAAATTCGGTCAGGCTTTAAGTCAGTCCGATGGCATTATCAAAAAATTAGTTTCTATTTGCGCCGCCCCAATTCCATCCTATTTTATTCCTTTTCGTGAGATGATCCCATCTGGTGAACAGGCGGCACTGTTAATGGTGGCGGAAACTAGCCTCGAACCTTTACAAGAATTGATTAAAAATTTTCAGGGTAAAATCTGCTATCAAAAATCCACCCAGGAAACCGTAAAGGGTACAACTATCATTGAGTTTACCTGGAATCATACGACTTTACACGCTCGCAGTATAGACCCATCTTTAACCTATTTACAAACCCTATTTCCAGCCGACCCAGAATTAAAATTGATTCAGGAATGTTATGATTATTTTGGGGATGAGGTGATTCAGCATTTGGAGTTTCTGCGTACTGGGGGAAATTTACACCCAGCCGGGTTACAAATTGTCCGATTTACGAATGAAGCTAGGTTAAATGAAATTATCCAATATCATGAAGACCGAGGGGCAATTATTTTTAATCCCCATACCTACATTTTGGAAGATGGGGGAATGAAGAAGGTTGATCTACAACAATTAAACTTTAAACGAAAATATGATCCTCTAGGTTTACTCAATCCTGGTAAAATGAGAGGATGGGTGGATAATGGATAATGTAACTATCTCTGAAAGAGGGTTGGGGAGAGGCAGGTATAATGGTGGAGAATCAATGACTAATATTAACAGGTTTTTGGAGATATTAATAATTGCTAAAAGGCTATCTATACGGAGTATATGGCTATTACTGTTAAGTTTATTAAGTATAAGTGTTTCTGGTGCTAGTAAATCTCCATGGGTGAGAGTTCCTATCTTTGGATTTCATGATATTATTGATAGCCGGGAAGACTTAGTTAAATTTCAGCGTCCCCTAGTTAGTACAGATTACGAAAAACGCCAGCTTTATAGTTTTTTGAATTACCTAGTAGTTAATGATTATTGGTTTCTGTCTAGCCAGGATTTATTTGTTTATTTTATCCAAAAGTCTCAACCTATACCGGCTGAGTATGAAAACCGCAAGCCAGTGATGATTACCTTTGATGATGGTTATGCTGGGGTTCATGATCATGTACTGCCAATCTTAAAAGACTTGGAATATATTTATCGTGAAAAAGTGAAGGTGGTTTTATTTGTTAATCCTGCTTATATGGGGGTTAATATGCCTCCCTATATTCCTCATCTAAGTTGTGAGGATTTACGATATGGTTTTGCCAAGGGATATTATGATATTCAGTCTCACGGCTATTCTCATCAAAATCTGACTAAACTAGATGCTAATAATTTACGGATTGAGTTGGAATGGGGGAAATCTCAATTACGGAAATGTACCGAAGATTTAGATCGTAATCAATTAGTGGCTGCTCATATTGCTTATCCTTTTGGTGCGTTATCTACTCAATTAGAAAGATATCTGAGAGGCTATCATTTAACTGGGTATCTTTATGATAATCGAGTCTCCCGACCAACTCAGTTAAAAAATCCGTTCCGAATTTCTCGTATTCCGGTTAATAAAGACACCCAAATTCATGAATTAATTAAGATGGCAGAAATGGCTAAACCTGTGAAATTGTCTATCAGTGATAACTGAATTTTGGTAGTTGTGCTAATGTAGGACAGGATCATAAGCATACATATAGAGGAACTATGACCAGCTTTCCATCTAAATTGAGGAATTTGGCGGAAAAAAGTCAACCGTTGGATCGAGCGGCGATCACTTTGATGTTAGTTTTGGGTGTGTTAATTTTGGGGGTGGTTTTGAGTGGCGATCGCACTATTCCTCGTGTGCGAGAGTTCAGTTGGGCGAATAGGCTGGTGGGGGCGGAAGATAGGGCGTTTCTGTTGACATTTAACCGTCCGATGGACCGGGAGGGGGTAGAGAGAAATCTCCGCATTGACCCGCCTTTACCGGGAAAAATCAGTTGGGCGGGAAAGCGCATGGCTTATACTTTGCTAGATCCGGTTCCCTATGGTACGCCGTTCAGTGTGCAGTTACAAGGGGTAACGGATCAATTATATGAGAATCAGGAAGGTCAGTTAATTGAACCGTTTACGGGCTATTTTCGTAGTCGCGATCGCGCTTTTGTATATATTGGGGTGGAAGGAGACCAAGAAGGGAGACTGATGCTGGTGAATTTGTCTCAGGACCCGACACCTGTGGCTTTAACTCCTGAAAATTTAACGGTGATACAGTTTGAACCTTATCCGAGGGGCGATCGCATTTTGTTTTTAGCTATAGAAAGGGGTGATCGTAGTAGTGGACAGTTTGACCCACAATTGTATACTGTGATGACTGGTATTAACCCTGAATCTGTAGGTCAAGGTTCTTCAGCGCCTCAACATCGTGGTCAATTAGAAACAATTTTAGATAACAAATATTACAGTAACCTCCGATTTGATTTGTCTCGTGATGGTAAGGTGATTGTTGTGCAGCGGGTCAACAAAAAAAATCCGGTTGATGCTAGTCCTTGGGTGATTCGGGAGGGACGTTCTCCGAGACCTTTAGAAACTCAGGGGGGAAATTTTATGATTGCACCTGATAGCAAATCTTTGCTGATTTCCCAAGGGCCGGATCTGACGACTATTTTACCCTTAGAACCCAATGCTGAGGTGCTGGAATATTTACCCAAGTTTGGTCAGGTTTTGGGGTTTGCTGCCGATGGGTCGGCGGCGGCGCTACTAAAGTTTAATTCCGATGGAACCCGATCGCTATTTGTGGTGGATACGGTAGGTAATGAACGGGAATTATATAGAACTGCTGAGTTTGGCAATATTCTGAGTATCGATTTTGACCCTAGCCAGACAATTATTTATGCTCTAATTACTGAGCTAATTGAGGATAACGAGGAATACACAGAACAGCCTTATATTGTGGCGATCGACTTAAAAACTGAGGAGATTTTCCCGCTGGTAATTTTGCCGAATCAGCAACAAATTAATCTGAGTTTATCTCCCGATGGTCTGGCTTTACTGTTTGATCAAACTATAACTAGAATTATGGATGAAGAGATAGAAAACCGACCTCGTACTGATGGGGGAGATACTATTACCACGAGTCGCCTGTGGTTATTGCCTTTAGTAACGGATAGTTCAACAGATGCTAATGCTTCTCAATGGAAACCGGAAGAATTGCCGTTTTTGGGATTTAACCCCCGATGGCTACCCTAGGTAAGTAGATGGTTAATTGATGCCAAAATTATGTTAATTATCACCTCTGAACAAGTTGCTAAAATTCGGAATCATGCAGAACAAAGTTATCCCCAGGAGTGTTGTGGTTTGCTCATGGGGCGGCAAGACTCAGGCGATCGCAAAATGATTATGGAAGTTTGGTCGATGGAAAATGTTTGGAGTCCAGCCACTGCTGAGGTATTCCAAGGGTTAGACAATAGCCCCAATATAACCACTCGCCAAGAACGTTTTACGATCGCCCCAGAAGCGTTAATGAAAGCGCAAAAGGAGGGACGCGATCGCCATCTTTCGATTATTGGTATATATCATTCGCACCCCGATCATACTGCGATTCCTTCAGAATTTGATCGGGTTTGCGCCTGGTCGGAATACTCCTATATTATTGTTTCTGTGATCGGGGGTCAGGCTACTGACTTACTCAACTGGTGTTTAGATACTAACCATCAGTTTCAAGCTGAAGAATTGATATATAGGGATTAGTGGTTGAGATGCTTCATGGTTTTATGCAGATGCTGTAAAATGGCGATCGCTATCAAGACACTTAGGGCTAATCCTAACCAAAATTGGCTAATAATTTCCTGGGTTTGATCAAGGGCTAATCCCCCAAGAGGGGGGCCGATTAAATAACCGATCGCCCAACATTGAGAATTAATAGCTAAATAAATTCCTCGCAGGGAGTCCGGGGCGAGATTGGCGGCTAAGGACGAGGCGGCGGGGCTATAAGTAACTGTAGCGATCGCTAAAATTCCTAATCCCAGAATAGCTAGGGTTAAAGTTCCGGTTTCTACTATTCCCATTAACCCGGTAATTAAAAATCCTATGCCCCATAGTATAGCTGATACAATTAGGGCATGGGGGCGACTGAGAGGATTAAGAATGCGGGACATGGGGAGTAAAAGTAAGATGGCGATCGCTGTGTGTCCGGCAAACAGGGCGCTAATGGTGATGCTGGAAAATTCGGCTTTCACAAAGTTGTTAAGATATAGGGGAATGGTGCTATGAATTTGCGACATATAGAAGGTAAATAAAATATTGACTGCTGCATAAATTAATAGGGTGCGATCGCTTAAAGCCACCATCCAACTATTAGAAGATGCAGCGGATTCGGTATCTGTTGATATAATGGGGGGTTGGTAGGTTTCCGCTATCGCTAGATAAATCACTATAAAAAAGATGAGGAAAGACAATCCATCTAGCACAAATAACAGTCGATAAGCCCCCGTTGTGGCAATCACTACCCCACCCATGATAATGCCGACCTGTAAGCCGATATTATCCCCCAAACGAGTGATAGCATAGGCTTCGTTGCGGGTCTTTCCCGTGGTTAAATCAGCTACTATGGTTTCTGTGGCTGGCCAGTAAAGTCCGATACCTAATCCTAACAATAAATTCCCTAGAATTAACATCATAAAATTGGTGGTAAATGCTAGGACAAAAGATGAGAGGGCAGAAATTATCGCCGATACCAATAATGTCCAGCGCCGACCGAAGCGAGGAGAGTCACAACAAGACCCCCCGAAGACTCTCCCAATTACCCCGGAAATTTGGGCGCTTCCTAGCGCTATTCCTACGGCGGTTGAGGATAAACCTACCTGATTAACAAAGAAAATTGGCGCGTAAAATAGGGTAAATCCTGTTCCCGTTTGGGACAGTAGACGACCAACTGCTAAAATCCACACTTGGCGTGACAGTTGAGGTAACCAAGACCAAAACCGATTTGTACTCAAAACTATTGCCTTAATGCTATTTTGTATGTTGGCGATCGTAGCAAATTACAGTCAAACCGTGAATAGCTATCTCAACCAGAGTGGGTTTATTAGTTAGCCGGGGTTAATTTTTGATAATTTGAGGAAAAATAGACTATGATTGGTTATTTAAATGGCACTGTAGCTGGTATTTATCAAAAAACGGGAAATCGAGTCTTTTTATGGCTTGATGTTAATGGGGTTGGTTATGAGTTACAAATTTTACCCAGGATGCAGAATTTAGATGCTAAAATCGGCGAAAATTTACAGGTATTTACTCATCTACATATCCGGGATGATCTGATGGTTTTGTATGGGTTTAGCAGTATGGCGGAACGAGATCTATTTCGTCAATTAGTGAGTGTTAGTGGTATTGGTATGCAATTGGCGATCGCCCTTTTAGATACCCTCGCATTACCGGATTTAGTCCAAGCAATTGTGGGCGGAAATACCGGGATTTTAACTAAAACTCCGGGAGTGGGAAAAAAAACAGCCGAACGGATTACCCTAGAGTTAAAAACCAAGTTATCCGAGTGGCGAAAACAAGCCGGGCTTCCTACAGTTTCCACATCTAATTTAAGTGCAGAAATCCAAGAGGAAGTAGAAATATCTCTGTTGGCTTTAGGTTATACCACTTCCGAAGTTATGCAAGCCTTAAAAGCTATTACATCTCATCCTAATTTATCAGAAAATCATAGTGCAGAAGATTGGATTAAATATGCGATATCGATTTTATAGAGACAAAGCCGACATGGAACCAATCAACAATATAGTCACAATTAGTGTTATTATAAATAGCAGTTCAGATATGATTTACGTTAGACCTGGCAACTTTAGCCAAACTATGCTAAAACAGTATCAAGTTCTTTAACACTGTGCGCCGTCGCAGTTTTCTTTATGGTAACACCTCGCTTGTTAGAAGACCTACCCCCGGAGTTTGAATCTCTGCGTTCTTTCCTGGTTAGTAATGTGCAACCCTATATTAATCTGGCTTTTAATAAACAGGGTTTTTTAGCCAAAGACCTCAGCAATGATCCCCTGAAGTTGTGGGAAACTAAGGTCGGAGGGTTGCCCTATTTACCCAAGGGAATGGAGTATCCTTGCGATCGTCAAACTGGGGAAATGATGATGTTTTTACTCCAGATTAACTGTGCGGAGGTTCCTTCTCTCCCCGGGTTTAAATTGCCATCTCAGGGTCTATTACAGTTCTATTCTAGTCTCAGTGTCCCCATGTGTGTACTGGGTCCAGAACCACACCGGATTATCTATTTCCCAGAAATTTCTCAAGATGAAAGCACCCTGGTCACAGATTTTAGCTTCACCCTAGATAAGCGTTACAGGGATGAATGGTATCACCATATTTATACAATCGATTTTTCTGTAGGAGAGGATATATTTTGGGATTATTGCTACAATAGTATTCCCGATGAATTGACAGACATTGGCGATGAATTTGACGAATGGTTTTTAGATTATCAGCCAGAAAATCAAGTTGGTATTAACGCTAAAATGGCAGGATTTCCAGAGTTTCATTCCTATGTACCAGAAGTTTTACATAATGCCAAAGGACAATTATTATTAGAATTTAATCATCCTTTTCATTGTTCTGATTATTTATATTTCTATATTGACGAAGAACAGCTTATTAAAGCCGATTTTGGCGGTGTTCAATCCTATTTTATGAGGGCTTGAAAGCTGTCAGAGATTTAAGTATTTCTAATGTCTGTAAATTATTTAACCCGCATTATTTACAACTGTTCAGGGTCAATCCCCAACTCTCGCAATTTAGCAGCTAGTTTGTCTTTCTGTTGTCGTTCAACTTCTAACTGCTGTTGAGCTTCCGTAGCTGATTCTTCCGGAGTCGGGACTAAAACACCATCAGGACTAAAAAAGCGGAGTTGACGATTTTCTATCCCTAAGAATAGTTGCAGTTGTTCACTCCATAAATGTCCCATATCATTGGGAGTTATCGGTTGATAGGTTCCCTGAATTAACGCAAATCCTTGAAACTCTAAACTCTCTGGGTCAAACCAGAAATATTCGGGAGTGCGAAAAATCTCTTGATAGATTTTCTTTTTCTCAGTCCGGTCAGTCTTAGCTGTGGAACTTGATAATAACTCGACAATGATATTAGGATATTTTCCCCCTTCTTCCCACACTACCCAACTTTTGCGCGATCGCCTTTCCGTGTCTAACACCACAAAGAAATCTGGTCCGCGAAAATCTGATGATTTTTTCTGATGAGGACTATAGTAAATCGTCAGGTTTCCCGCATCAAAATAATCATTTCGGTCTTGCCATAACCAGTCTAGGCATTTAATCAGTAACAAGATTTGTTGTAGGTGTAAATAACTTTCCAATGGCAACTCCTGACTTTCTAAATCTCCGGGGGGAAACTCAATATCTTGGTCTGGAGTGATTTGAGTGGGTTCTAATTCCTGAGCTATAGTCATAGCTGTCTCCAGTAATGTATTTATAGTATAGTCTATTTTTTGATAATTATACCATGGGGAGGCGGGAGTTGGGTGTGCCAAACATGATTATTAATGACTAAGTATTTATTCGGGATTTTATGAGTTATTGGTATTAGATTAAAAAGGAGTAATTGTATTGATAAATATATGGAGAGCGATCGCCAAAGTAGATTTATCAAATATTCATGACATAGTTAGGCGAATTTGACACATAAGTTTACATACTGGATGAGGAGCGCGGCAAAATGTTAATAATCTGTATAGTCGGCAATCTGTATAGTGTTGGGGAATTTATAATATAAATGTTAAGAAGTAGGATTTGGTGAGGAAATAATTTTACAATGTTCACCATTAGATGTTTCTTATGGTAGGAAGAGGCTATTATGCCTTATGTATGCGAGCTAGGCACCGGTCAAAGAGTTTATCTTGATAACCAAGGGTCGCAAACTGTTGTGACGATCGCCAGTGGATCACCCGGACAGCAACAGCAAGCCAGCAATGGGTTCCAGACCGGAACCTGGACTTCCCCCCCCTCCCTGTATCGGACGGAAAATGGGGTAGTGTTGAAAATTGAAACTGCTCAGGGTGAACACTTCGTGCAACTCCAGGGAAGTAGTATGAGTGTCATGGGTCAGACACCCTCCCTCGGAAGCGCCCAGCAGATATCAGTTCAGCAGGTTTCGAGCACTCCCGCATCTTCGATGAAGCCGATGGAACCGATGAAGCCGATGGAACCGATGAAGCCGATGGAACCGATGAAACCGATGCAAATGGGGAATATGCAAATGAGTATGAACCCCATGGAAATGCGGATGGGTAACATGGAGCTAAAAATGGGTTCTTCTCCCTCATCGGAATCGAAATCGGAATCGGAATCAGGAAGTCGTAAATTCTGTAGTAAGTGCGGTGCGACAGTACAACCGGACGATCGCTTCTGCGGAAGTTGTGGTCATCAACTCCATTAATAGCAATGGGCAAAAGGCAAGAGACAAAAGGCAAGAGAGGTAACTTTTTTGTATTGTCTTTTGCCGGCTTAAATTGCGAAATTCCGAACCATATATCCCTCTTGCCCAAATTGAGTTATGTCAGTAAAAGTTAGCCTCAACCATCAGCTTGTCTACCATTTTGAAAAACCAGTAATTCTAGGTCCTCATACATTAGGATTGCGACCTTCTCCCCACTGTCGCACGCCCATTAATAGCTATTCCCTCAAGATTGAACCTAGTGATTACACGATGACCTGGCAACAGGACCCCTATGGCAATTATTTGGGGAGGCTGAACTTTTTATCAAAAACCGATCGCCTAGGGGTCACAGTAGATATTATTGCGGATTTACACCCGATTAATCCGTTTAACTTCGTCATGGAAAGCTATGCCGAACGCTATCCGTTTATCTACGAAGAACAACTGGGGCGGGAATTAATCCCCTTTTTAGAAATAGATGAATCCAGCCCCATACTCAAAGACTGGGTAGAACAGCACCGGGTCAAAGATATATATACCCCAGAATTTATCATTACCATTAATCAGAAAATTTCTGATTATATTAAGTATACAGTCAGATTTGAACCAGGGATTCAAACCTGCGAAGAAACCCTAAAAACTCAAATAGGTTCCTGTCGAGATACAGCATGGTTAATGGTGCAGATTTTGCGGCACTATGGACTCGCTGCCCGTTTCGTATCGGGTTATCTGATTCAACTGAAACCCGATGTTCCCCCATTAGATGGACCCCCAGGACCAGAGGCTGATAATGCAGATTTACACGCTTGGGCGGAAGTATATATTCCCGGCGCTGGTTGGATTGGTTTAGACCCCACCTCTGGTTTTTTAGCAGCAGAAGGTCATATTCCCCTAGTGTGTACCGCCGACCCCCAGGCTGCCTCCCCAGTTCAGGGAACAGCGGAACCTTGCGGGTCAAATTTAGAGTTTGCGGTGACAGTTTCTCGCTACGAAAATCAACCCCGCACCAGTCAACCCTATAGCCCCACTCAATGGGAAACCATAGACCGCCTCGGGGAAGCAGTAGAGGATAAATTGCAAAGTTTGGGAGTAGGTTTAACCATGGGTGGGGAACCTACTTTTGTTTCTATTGATGATTTTGAGTCTCCCCAGTGGCAGGTACAAGCCTTGGGAGAGGAAAAGCGCAGGTTAGCCGGACAGTTATTACACCGCCTAGAAAATAAGTTTTCCAAGGGTGGCGGCTTGCTACATTATGGCATGGGAAAATGGTATCCGGGGGAAATTTTGCCGAGGTGGGCTTTAGGCTGTTATTGGCGAGAAGACGGTAAACCTATTTGGCATAATCGGGCTTTCATGGCGGTAGATGGTGACGATTATGGCTATGGGATTAAACAGGCGGAAATCGTTATTCAAGAATTAGTTAAACATTTAGGAATCGAAAGCGATCGCATTATTCCCACCTATGAATTAGAAACCGAAGAATTAGCCGGTTATGCCTTACCAATTTTACCAGTTGTCGAGTCCGAAGAATTACGCTGGGGTAGCTGTCCGTGGAAATTACCACAGGAGAAATTGATTTTATTAAAAGGTGATTCCCCCTTGGGATTTCGACTGCCATTAAGTAGCATAAGTTGGTCAGAAGAATTGCACCCAGAAGCGCGAGTATCTCTAGATCATAAACCTGCTGTGGTTGGTTCCGAACCCATCAATTTACCAGAAAATTCCGTGCGGGTAGCCATGGCGGTAGAGGCGCGGGATGGCTGTATATATGTTTTCGTTCCTCCCATAACTTCCGCCCGGTGTTTTTTAGATTTAATTACAGCCATTGAAAAAGCCGCCACTGCTGTTAATATTCCCGTGTTAGTTGAAGGATACACCCCCCCTGGAAATGATGGGATTATGGGATTTCAGATTACCCCAGATCCGGGAGTAATTGAAGTCAATATTCACCCCGCCAAAAATTGGTCAGAATTAACCGAAATTACCACCACCTTGTATGAGGAAGCGCGGCTATGTCGGTTGGGAACCGAAAAATATGCCCTAGATGGTCGGCGCATAAGTACCGGAGGCGGCGCACATATCACCATTGGCGGTCAAAGCGTTCAAGATAGCCCCCTATTACGTCGCCCAGATTTATTAAGAAGTTTGATTTCCTATTGGCAAAATCACCCGAGTTTATCCTACTTATTTGCGGGGTTATTTATCGGACCGACTAGCCAATCACCCCGGGTAGATGAAGCCAGACACGAAGGATTATATGAGTTAGAAATCGCCTTTCAAGAGCTAGAAAAGGGGCGAGAAATACCACCCGGATTGGTCGATCGCTTATTGCGAAACCTGCTAATTGATGTCACCGGAAATACTCACCGTTCAGCATTTTGTATTGATAAACTCTACCCATTGGAGAATTATCGCAACCAGTTAGGGCTATTAGAGTTTCGGGCTTTTGCGATGCCTCCCCATGCACAAATGGGGCTATTGCAAATGTTGTTAATTCGTTCCCTAGTAGCTTGGTTTTGGGAACATCCCTATACTCAACCCCTAATTCGTTGGGGAACTACCCTACACGATCGCTTTTTACTGCCCTATTTTATTGAAGAAGATTTAGGCACAGTTTTAAGGGATTTAAACGCGGCGGGTTATCCCTTTAATTTGGCGTGGTTTAAACCATTTGTAGATTTTCGCTTTCCCGTCTATGGAGAAATTACCCGTGATGGGGTGACATTAGAGTTAAGAAATGCCATAGAACCTTGGCACGTTTTAGGAGAAGAAACCGGAAATGGTGGTAACGCCAGATATGTTGATTCTTCCATGGAAAGGCTACAGGTGATGTTACGGGGGGCTATGGGAAATTCTCCCGGTTTAGATGGCTTTTCCCATCGTTATATTGTCACCTGTAATGGCTATGCAGTGCCGTTAAAATCCACCCTTAAACCAGGGGAATATGTGGGCGGGGTCAGGTTCCGGGCGCGACAATATGCGTCTTTATTGCATCCTTCTATTAACCCCCATACTCCCCTATTATTCGATATTGTTGATACTTGGGCTATGCGTTCTATTGGGGGATGTAGTTATTATATCAACCCTCCTAATGGGGTAGTTTATACAACATTTCCCATTAATGAAAGGGAGGCTGAGTCCCGGATGTTAGAAAGGTTTGTAGCCATGGGTCACACTCCCGGAACTTTGGAAATTTCCACCCCCAATTTAAGCCCTGAATACCCTTTAACGTTAGATTTGCGCCGGGTAAAAACCTCTTAAAGCCGCCTAAAACTGATAAACCGCCCCAACACCTTCTAAGCCCATATTCGTGTCTGGGGCGGCAATCATGAGCCCTGTATTAAAGCCGGCGATCGCGCTACCAAAGTTCAACACTCCATCACTGGGAGGAAGTTGGGGGTGTAAATAGGTTTCTAATAATTCCCCGGTGCGTAACTGGAATTTGAACGCCGCCCCAAAATCGAAAGGACCGAAACCGGGAGATCCTACCACAACATTATTGTTGCTGGTGGTGGTTATGAACTCACCAAAGCGATCGCCTGTCCGCAAGTTTTCCGGTGTGTAATTTGCCAAAACTGACCCAGTAATACCATCAATTAAAAACGCCGCCCCAGCATTTATTCCCCGCTGGTCATCACCCGGAGATCCGATGAGAATATCCCGTCCAATTCCCGTCCAGGCGACAGCATGACCAAAATTATCTAGTCCTGGGTTAGGGTTACGGAAAGACTGGATTAAATCTCCCGTTACACTATTAAATAAATAAGCCGAACCCGGACGGTTTGACTGACCAATTCCCAAGCTACCCGGTGCGCCAATTAATACCCAGTCTCCCACAGAGGCGATCGCCGCCCCAAAATAATCATCTGGTTGCGGGTTAGGATTATTAAAAATTTGCCGTAATTCTCCGGTTATACCATCAAATAAATAAGCAATTCCCCCTCGCAATTCCGATGTACTATCCCCTGGCGCACCAATTATTATATCATTACCAATAGTCGCCAAACTGTAGCCAAAATAATCAAAAGGTTCTGGGGTGGGATTGAATAATTGAGTTACGGGTAAACCAGTTATCGTATTATAAACATAAACCGCACCAGAAGCAAAGGCGATGCTACTATCTGTGGGCGCACCAATTACCGGGGCTAAACCTAAACTAGCAATAGCAGCGCCAAACTCTGAACTTCCAGCATTAGCAGAAGGGTTCTCAAAGGCTGGTAAAATTTCTCCCGTTGTGCCGTCTAAAACATAAACTAGACCTTGAGAATTATTCCATCCCGGACTACCAATTAAAATCTGATTGTTCACAGTTTCTAAAGCCGCGCCAAACCTAGCAAAAGATTCAGGTATGGGGTTATTAAAGGTTTGGATAGGGTCAGGGGGAGTCTGGTCAGAAATAATGCTTAATGTCGCCACAGTGGGATTAATTAAAGTAGCATTTCCGGTGGCATCTTGTAACGATAATTCTAAGACTTCAGGATAGGTAACAATGGGATTATTAGCGATGGGAATTGATACAGTTTTACCCCCCAATTCTCCATCGGGAAAATTAATCATAATTGGGCTGATATCAACACCCCTGGGAGGTAAAGGAGTTAATAAACTGGGAATCAAAGTTACACTAACTGCACCATCTTCACCACCGGAACGCACCACGGTAATGGGTTGGGTACTCATGCCATTATCCTGTACTTCAAATCTGGTTGATTCAAAGGATAAAACACCCGGAACAAAAAAGTCACTGCGGTTAATATCATTAGGACGGATACCTCGCAATAGGGCTATAATTTCTCCGGTGGGAGTTTCCAGAATGGTATTATTTATATTAGGGTTAGTGTCATCAAGAATAATATTTAGCTGGTCTATGGGAGCATCTCCTAGTAGCAAAATAGTATCTTGTCCGGGGGTAAAATCAAAAATCTGATCAGTGTCAGCAATGGTGGTCAAACCATTACCAGCCTCTAAGACAAAGGTATCATTTCCCGTCCCTCCTACTAGGGTATTACTCCCGGAATTTCCGAATAGTATATTATTACCCTCGTCTGCTAAAATTAGATCGTTTCCCAGTCCCCCATAGATGGTATCATCCCCCTCGCCACCGCTAATAATATCATCACCAGATCCGCCCAAAATCAGATCATTTCCCAGTCCGCCACCAATTTGATCATCATCAGTTCCCCCATATAAGGTATCATTTCCTGGTCCGCCAAAGATGGTATTTTCTCCAGCATCTCCAAAGATTAAATCATTACCTTCTCCACCCCTAAGAATATCAGAACCTTGTCCACCATAAATTAGATTATTTCCCGCATCTCCATCAATAACATCATTTCCCGGTCCCCCAAATATGGTATCATTTCCCGGTCCTCCTGATAGGATATCATTCCCAGCATTTCCAAAGATTAAATCATCACCTTCATTACCCTCGATATAATCATCTCCCTGACCGCCATATAAGGTGTCATTTCCTCCCCCTCCAAATATTTGATCATCCCCCTGGTTTCCATAAATTAGTGCTGGGTCTACTAAACTTCGGACTGTATCATTTCCAGACCCTAGAAATACTCCCAAGGGAAACACCCCTAATTGATTCTCAAAAAAGGTGATATCTACGGGGTTATCATCTCCGACAAGGCGCAGCAAACCAGTAATTGGATCAGTTTCAGGTCTTAATACCATAGTTAATTAGGCGATCGCATTTTATTACTAACAGGGAACATGGTATCATTTTTTCTTCCCATCCACAACTGATCAATAGTGACAAACTCATATCCTTGTTTTAATAATTTTGGAATCACCTTAGCGCTAGTTTCTGCTACATGACAGCCACCAAAATAGCCATCATGAAGGACAATTATCGAGCCATTTTTAGTCTGTCGCAAAATGCGATCGCTCACCACCTCTACCCCCGGTTCTACCCAATCTTCCGGAACCACAGACCACATCACTGTTCGATAGTTCCAATTATTCAGTAGTTGCAAAGTTTTCCCCGTAAACAATCCATTAGGAGGACGCACATAGATAACTTGATTTTCTGGCAATCCACAAATCTGACAAATCGCCGATTGAGTCCGGTCTAAACTTAACTTTAATTCCCGTTTATTTAACCTAGTAAAAGACTTATGCTGATAACCATGAATCCCAATCCAATGCCCACGCAGATGGACTTCTTGAGCAATTTTAGGATATTTTTCGACGAAAATTCCTAACCAAAAAAAACTAGCTTTAATCTGATAATAGTCTAAAACTTCCAATAATTCCAAGGTATATTGAGGATGGGGACCGTCATCTATAGTTAGGGCGATTTGTCGTTGAGATAAATTACCACTCCATAAACAATTGGGAAAACCGAATTTTAACAGAGGGTATAACAACGGATACAAAAAAGCTAGTTGCAGTTTGATTTGAGATTTAGCCATGTTACCAATTTCCTTACTCGTGACCTACCAACAGTTATTGAGTTGATGAACTTAGGCGAAACTCTCACCTTCAGCCAGACCAGTATACAACACCGACTCTATAGCGTGTAATAGTTTATCCTCCCCATTAACATAGGATTTGCGAAAAACCTTTGATCTCTAATCGTACTTAGACCAATTGTAGCCAAGTGATTATAAATGTATTCGGCTGGGAAGTTTTCGGGTACAATTATTAATAAAAATTTGAGAAACAAAACATGATCGAAGTCATTGTAATTGGTGGTGGGGCGGCGGGTTTTTTTGGGGCGATCGCCTGTAAAGAAACCTACCCTAAAACCCATGTTACCCTATTAGAAGCTGGAAAAACTCCCCTAGCCAAAGTTCGTATTTCTGGCGGCGGACGCTGTAACGTTACCCACGCCTGTTTTGACCCTGTGGAGTTTATTCGCAACTATCCCAGGGGTAACAAAGCCTTGCGCGGACCTTTTACTAGGTTTCAAGCTAAACATACCGTAGACTGGTTTACCCACCGAGGAGTTAAGTTAAAAACCGAGGCTGATGGTCGAATGTTCCCCATAACTGATGATTCGGCAACCATTGTTAATTGCTTATTAAATAGCGCCCAAAATGCGGGAGTCAAAGTCAAAACCGGGGCGGCGGTTGTGGGTATTACTCAACTTGAGCGAGGCTTTCAAGTCTGTTTAAAATCCCAGGAAGTTTGCCAATGCGATCGCCTATTACTAGCCACAGGAAGCAGTCCCGCCGGCTATAATTTTGCCCAAAAATTAGGACATACTATCATCCCCCCAGTTCCCTCCCTATTCACCTTTAATATAGCGGACAAACCCTTGCAGGAATTAGCCGGAATATCCGTAGATTCAGTGAATCTAAAACTAACCGGAACCCCCTTAACCCAAACCGGACCCCTGTTAATTACTCACTGGGGAATTAGTGGACCCGCCGTCTTAAAATTATCAGCTTGGGGGGCAAGATTTTTGCAGGAATGTCGTTATAAAACCCCCTTAATAATTGATTGGCTACCAGAATTAAATATAGACCAATTGCGAGAAATTATCCTCCAGACTAAATCTGAATTTGGCAAGCGATCGCCATCTTCCCACTGTCCGATTAATTTACCCCGTCGCCTCTGGCAATATCTAATTATCCGAGTAGGAATCAACCCCCAACAACCTTGGGCGGAACTATCTAAAAAACACTTAAATCAACTCATCGAAGAATTAAAACGCAGTCGCCATCAAATCACTGGTAAAGGAGTCTTTAAAGAAGAATTCGTCACCTGTGGCGGAGTCAACCTGAAAGAAATAGACTTTAAGACCATGGGAAGTCGGCGGTGTCCGGGGCTATATTTCGCCGGAGAAATTCTTGATATTGACGGCGTGACAGGAGGCTTCAATTTTCAAAACGCCTGGACAACCGGATGGTTAGCCGGACAGGGGATGGGCGGTTTTCCGAACCCCAATTAATCATGAAGCGATCGGGAATTGTTCCATCAGAAATTGAAGTGATCACTGTCAACCCAAACGATCGCCCATTAGAGGAAGACACCATGAAAAAATTATACCGCAGCCGTGAACATTGCCAAATCGCCGGAGTAGCCGGAGGAGTCGCCCAATACTTCAATGTTGACCCCTTGCTAGTGAGACTCACCTTTATTATTTTAGGCCTATCTGCCGCCCCCGGCATTATCATCTATGCCATACTGTGGGTGTTAGTCCCCAAGGAACCCACCCTTCTTGAGGAATTTGAGGATAGCAAAACCTCCAAATTGTAACCCCTAAATGGTAGAATCAAGGGTTGGACACCCTTTTCACAGCAGGCAGTTTCATGAGTGTGGCAGACGATAAAACCGTTGTTCGGCAGTATTTTAATTCAACAGGCTTCGATCGCTGGCAAAGAATTTATGGTAACGGCGAAGTCAACCGGGTACAGCGGGATATCCGCGACGGACACCAGCAAACCGTCGATCGCGTCCTAGAATGGCTGCAAGCTGATGGAAACCTAGGCGGCTTAATGGTATGTGATGCAGGCTGTGGAGTCGGAAGCCTCAGCATACCCTTGGGAGACGCAGGGGCGATCGTTTCCGCCAGCGACATTTCCGAAAAAATGGTCGCCGAAGCATCCCAACGGGCCAGAAACCAACTAATCACCCGCGCCAGCAATATCAACTTTATGGCGCAAGACCTAGAAAAATTAACAGGTCGCTATCACACCGTAATTTGCTTAGATGTGTTAATTCACTATCCCCAAAACCAAGCAGCAGAGATGATCTCTCATCTATGTTCCCTCGCCGAAACCCGGATCATTCTGAGTTTCGCCCCCAAAACCTTAGCCCTGAGTATACTTAAAAAAATTGGCGAATTTTTCCCAGGACCAAGCAAAACCACCCGCGCCTATCAACACCGGGAGGCAGATATCATCAAAATTCTCTCAGATAACGGCTTTACCGTTAGCCGAGAATCGATGATTTCTACCAGGTTTTATTTCTCACGGTTGTTAGAAGCCATACGCTGTTGATATTATTGATTTAGCCTCAATAGGGAAGTCAGGGGGATGAAACCATGCAGATATTTAAGCTGATAGTCGCCAGTTTCTTGATTCCCCTGGGGTTGATATTCTGGTTATCCGCTGCTACCGAATTAATTAGCCCCACCAACATATCAGATAATCCCTGGGGGAAAGTGGCGGGGGGGTTGATTTTGGGCAGCATTCCCCTGTTTATGGGGGGGTGGTTTATGTGGGAATGGTATCGCGAAAGACGCAGGGAACTCTACCGCCGCCAAAGATATAAGCGATCGGTATTTCTGCACCTAATTCGAGATCATAGAGGCTTAGTAACGGTTTCTAGCCTAGCCCAAGCCGCCAATATATCTCCCCAGGAAGCTAAAGAATTTTTAGACAGGGCGGTAGCTAAATATCACGGCGATTCCCCGCAATTAATAGACAGTGAATATTATTATTTTTTTCAGATTGATTAATCACTGCCAAATCTACCCATTTAAACCAACCTGAGAGACAAGTTAAACCTTGTCTCTTTTCGGTTCATTATGGCTATTTACGGGTTAGTTTTTTACCTCAGAAAACTCTAACACCCGTCCATCCAAATCCTTCACCAAAAAATTTAGAGGTCTTTCACTGCGGATTTTAAACTTGAGGGCTTGGGTTTGTACCCGCATCAAAATTTGGTCTAAACAATCGCGATCAAAACAAACATGGCGATGGCGATTTTTCGGACCATAACTAGCACCACTGATAATATGAAGTTGTGTATTTTTCATCAACTGATACCACAAGCCATCAGAAGCCCCTAAATCTTGGTTATTAGCAGTTGATATGTTAGTGGAAAGATACAAAGGATCGATGCCAGTAGCCCCCAAAGTTTGCTCATAATTATAGTAGTAGTGTAGGGGAACATCAGCCACAGGCAAATTTAGCAACCCCTCATAAAACTGTCTGGCCATATTTAAGTCAGTGACCATAATGGTATGAACCTTGGGGGCGCTAGTCAGGAACATCCACATAGCGACAGCATAAGCGGCCAGTAGCATCACCATTACCCCCTGAGTTGAGAAAATGCTGTCGAGGCCCAATTCTGGTAAAAAAGCACCTAGGGGCAGTGGATGCGGTAGGAAATTTTCTATAATGCTAGTGGCTAAAACCATGAACGATAATAGAACATAAAGAACTGAACTGGATAGCTGTAGCTATGAAAGGTTGCGGGTGCAACATAACTGATAACGCTTTCAGGCCTATTCCAGATTTAGTGATTATCTTAACAAAAATTTTTGCAGGCGATGAAACTCACAGTCACCGAAAACGATCGCATAAATGATCTCATCGATGTATTTGTCTACGGGAGTCTCAAACCCGGCGAGTTCAATTACAACCGTTACTGTCTCGGACGCACCATAGAGGAATTACCAGCGTGCGCCCTAGGTGAATTATATTCCCTCTCCCTAGGTTATCCAGCCATGACCACAGGGACGCGCTGGGTATCTGGAGTTATCCTATCCTTCACAGACCCCAGCCTTCTCGCCGACCTCGATCGCCTGGAAGACTACCAAAGCGATCGCCCACCGGAGCAAAACCAATATCAACGCCGCCGCATTCTCACCTACACCCCAGATCTAAAACCTCTGCGTGAGACCTGGGCTTATTTCATGTATCCCCAAGTAGTTAGCTCCTTTCAGGGAGTCTTGATTCCCTGTGGTGACTGGAAACCCAGCTAGAATTAACCTAGGGGTGAGCTATGGGACCTTTAGGAATCACAATCAGCGGTTGATCTATGGTCAAACTAACCGCCTCTGGGTTGACAATGGGTAGCAAAGGCTCATTCAGAGCAATTTGTAGTGGTTCCGACTCCACCCGGTTCAACTGAGCAAAGAGAGTACCACCCCCACCTGTGGGAGCCCAACTCGCTAAAACCGCCAAAAACAGAGCGGCGATCGCCCCCCCACCACTGACCACCATCAAATTATTCCGGCGTTCAACCTGGTTGAACACAGCACCAGCCAACTGTTGGGCGGATTCAGTATTTTTCGGCCCCGGCATTGAGTGCCAACGCGATCGCAGTTGCATCATTTGCAAATAAGCCGCCTTATATTGGCGATCAATATCCAACCGCTGCTGAACCTGGCGGCGTTCTGCTGGTGTCGCCTCACCATCAATATAGGCTGAAAGTAGCTCATAATACATTGGTTCATCCCAACTCCCTTCTCCCTGGGACTCAGGATGCCAATTCGGATTCAAATTACCTAAGCGATCGTCATGGTTAGACTTCATTGGGACACCCCCCTAAAACGCAAGCAGAAATCGAAACCAACGGTCCAACCTTTTTGAATTTAATCGGGGAGAAAATGTAGAGCCACAAAAATCAACAGACCGCCGGTTTCTGACCATTAACTTCCTATTATATTCCCTCCAAACGGAATTAGTCATCATCTCAACTAATCATTTAGATAAGGTTGTAGTTGAGATTGTAACCGCTGACGCGCCCTAGCAATGCGAGACTTAACAGTTCCTAAAGAAACTCCCGTAATTTCCGCAATTTCCTCATAAGCTAGGCCTTGAATTTCCCGCAGCACAATAGTAGTGCGGAACACCTCGGGCAAATCAGCGATCGCCTCTTGTAGATGATCATAAAACTCTCTAGTCGCTAAATCCTCATCAGGACCAGGACGATCTGCTGGCAATTCCCATTCCATCTCCCCATCATCAACAGTACGAGGAGCATCGAGAGACAAAGCCGGTCTCACCCGTTTCCGTTTCCGCAGTTCATCATAAAATAAATTAGTCGCAATCCGGCTCAACCACCCTTGAAACTTAGCAGGTTCCTGTAGTCGTTTAATATTGCGGTAAACTCGAATCCATATTTCTTGGGCCAAATCCGCCCGATCTTGCCAATCAGGCGCTAGGTGAAACAGAATCTTATCCACATGGGACTGATAGCGGCGTAATAGTTCTGTAAAGGCAATACGGTCTGGCTGCAAGCCTTCCTGACACCGTAGAACTAGATCATAGTTCGACAGCTTTTCAGGAGATAATTTAACTTCGGGAGCGGTTGCCGACCCGGAAGACCAGGATAGGGGTACAAATTGACTGATCATGGTTTCAAATTTGCGTATTGAGGCAGGCTGTTGATGTTTGACGCGACATGAACGGATTAAGTTCCTAATGTTCATCTGGTTAGCAGGTAGCTTCACATAAGCCAATACTAACCCAACTACTCGATCCGTCAACCCAATGTTCCTTTTTCCAAATCGGGGCATTATGCTTTAGGGTATCAATGGCATACTGGCAAGCCTCAAAAGCCTCTCGGCGGTGAGGACAACCCACGGCCACCAATACACTAATATCCCCAATCTGTAGATGTCCGATCCGGTGCTGTATAACCACCCGCGTTACATCAGGCCATTGAGTTTTAATCTGTTCAGAAATTTCCTGGAACACCCGCAGCGCCATGGGCTGATAGGCTTGATATTCCAAGGACTTAACCGGTTTGCCGTCCGTTTGATTGCGAACCATGCCACTCATTACCACGATCGCACCATTGGCCGGATCGTCCACCAGATTATAAACATCTTCCAGGGACAACTGCCCTAGGGAAATGGCAAAATCTGACTGAGTTGGTAAAGAATACAGGTTCATTGTTTAATTATTTCCATCTTCGGCAATGTTAATCAGGATCTTCTAATAAGGTAAAGGGGATTGATACATCGGCATTTCGTCACTCTCCGACATTTCTCGAGCCTTTTGTTCCTGGCTGGCGATATCTTCATCACTCATATACTCATCCGCAATTTCCAACAGTTCCGGTATTGTTACAAACTCATAACCCTGCCGTTTCAATTCCGCAATAATTCTGGGGAGAGCCGCTACTGTAGGCGCACGGTTCCCGCCTCCATCGTGCATCAGTACAATGCCACCGGGTTTGGCTTGAGTTAAAACATTACGAGCGATCGCATCTGTACCCGATCGCCAATCCGCTGAGTCCACAGACCACATAATATTAGCTTGATTTTGGCTATGAACATACTCAACCAAACCATTAGTCATTACCCCCCCCGGCGGTCGAAATAGAGCCGTTTTAGTTCCTGTCACCTCCTCAATTAAATCCCCTGTACTATTAATCTCCTTCGCTGCTTCCGCCTGACTTACTTTATGGTAACGGTGGTTCCAGGTATGATTAGCTAACGCATGACCTTCATCTGCTACTTTTTTGGCAATCTCCTTGTTATTATTCAAAGCCGCCCCAATTAAGAAAAAAGTCGCCTTAATATTATTTTTTCTGAGAATATCTAAAACCTGTTCCGTCGTTCGCGGCCAAGGACCATCATCAAAAGTCAGAGCAATAACTTTCCGTTCTGGTGGCAAATTAACCTCTTTTATAGTAGTTCCTTGGAATCGTTGAGGAACCGAAAAAGTAAAGCGTTCATTTTCTAACTCGTTCAAGGCGCTTTGTGTTGATTGTAACCTTTGAGTTAGAGCCAGTTTGACCCCAGGTATTCCTAAATTAGGGACAGGTAGCTGTCTTGAATTATTAGAGTTTTCTACCTCTCCTTGTGTCTGTCTCTCAGCCGCTACTTGCTGACTTATTGGCGGCTGATATGTAACTCTCGCTTCCCGGTCTATATGTAAAGTCCAAGGTAAAGCTACACCCATCACAAAACTACTTAATGCTGCCAATATTGCCAGAGTTAAAACTCTTTGTTGGCGACGATATACTCTGTAGTAAGGCTGAACCACGTCATATCTCCTTCACACCAATTAAATTTTCTGTTAATTTTCACTAGGTAGTTATTATTGGGGAAATTGATCTACAATTACCCTAGGTTACTACAGATTACGCTAATCCCAGCAGATTCACCGGAATTTTAGATAAGTTCAATCCCTGAGACAGTAGCTCTATCTCGGCTCTCCCTTAAACCCCATTACTGGAGTCAGCATCATCATCATTTTTCAGATGTTCTGTATATAACCTAACAATTTCATTAGTAACTTGCTCAATACTTAGTCCATCGGTACTAAGTTCGATCGCATCAACTGCCTTTCGCAGTGGAGCAATAGTTCGGTTACTATCTAATTCATCCCGTCGGATAATGTCCTGTTTAATCTCTTCTAAATTGGTATTGAAATCACCCTTTTGTTGTAATTCCAGATAGCGACGCTTGGCTCGTTCTTCCACAGATGCAGTCAGAAAAATTTTCAACTCAGCATCGGGGAAAACATGAGTGCCAATATCCCGTCCTTCCGCCACCAAACCGCCCCGACGACCTAACTGCTGTTGTTGTTTAACGAGACCATGACGGACTGCCACCTGAGCAGCGATCGCCGATACATTGCGGGTAACTTCCTGGGTACGGATCGCCTCAGTCACATCAGACCCATCTATCAAAACCCTAATTTGATCTTGATCAGGAATCAACTCAATCCGTGAACCACTAACCAACTCAGCGATCGCCGGTTCATCATCCACAGATATTTGAGACTCAAGCACCTTCCAGGTAATAGCGCGATACATCGCTCCCGTATCAAGGTACATCAAATTTAAAAGTTGTGCAATATGACGGGTAACAGTAGACTTACCCGCTCCGGCCGGGCCATCGATCGCCACAATAGGCTGGCGAGTATTGAGCATAATATTATCAATCAAACGAGTATTTCCCACAGAGGCGGCGATCGCCAAAAGTCCTATTTCCTCAACAGTTTCCAATTGAACTAAAGTATCTGGCGCAACCAGTTCCAAATATTCTAGCTTCACGCCCGGCACTCTCGCCAGAATTTCCTGCGCCGCCTGTAGCAGACCCGCACGCGATCGCACTCCCTCACCGCATCGCCGCCCCGCCGCCTGCAAAGCCTTATATAAAACTGTAGCTTGCTGTTTCTGTTCCCGTGTCAAATACTGATTACGGGAACTATAAGCCAGTCCCGAAGCCTCTCGAATAATCGGACAGGCCACAATCTCAATCGGCCAATTCAAATCCGCCACCATGCGCCTAATTACCGCCACTTGTTGAGCATCTTTCTGACCAAAATAGGCGCGGTTGGGTTGAATTAAATTAAACAATTTAGCCACAATAGTTGTCACCCCCTGAAAATGTCCCGGACGGGATGCACCACACAGCCGGGACGTGAGCGAGTCAGGGACAATCACACAAGTTTGTTGAGATAAGCCAGTTTCTGTGTTTCCCGTCTCCTCAGAGCCATAAATCTCCTCAACCGACGGAGCAAATACCACATCAACCCCATTTTCCCGACCAAGTGCTAAATCCGCCTCCAAATTACGGGGGTACTTTTGGAAATCTTCCCTAGGTCCAAATTGTAGGGGGTTAACAAAGATGCTAACCACCACTAGATCAGAGCCATTACGAGCCTGACGAATTAAGCTCAAATGTCCTGAATGTAAACCCCCCATAGTGGGGACTAAACCTATTTGCCGATTATGGCAGGCTTGGGAATACGATCGCCAAGCCGCAACAGTTGTAAACAGGCGCATAAAAGTAGTTGTGGGTGCAATAATTGCACCCTAATATCAATCATTCCCTTCATTGTATAGGGAACAGCACCATCCACCTTAATTAGCTGGCGTGATCACCTCCACCGTTACCGGAGCCACCCCACTGCTAATCATACCGATCGCCTGTGCTGCTCCAGCAGACAAGTCAATAATCCGGCCTCCGATAAATGGGCCTCGGTCATTAATTCTCACCACCACAGAACGACCGTTATGCTGATTGGTAACACGGACTTCTGTACCAAAAGGTAAATAACGGTGAGCCGCAGTCATAGCATATTGGTTGTAGCGTTCACCATTAGCCGTGCGGTTCCCATGAAAACCAGGACCATACCAAGAAGCCCAACCCTGGAGACGATTAGCCACAGAACGCACAGCTACTGTAGTCACTTCCGGCTCTGGTCTTCCTTCAATGTCGCTGAGGGGTGGCGCATTACCTACCTGTCTCCGCAGGCGGTTAGTAGCTTGTAGTGCATCTGTAGCCAGATCACGGGTATTGTCGGGGAGGATAGTATTACCATCAATGGCTACTAATTTTTCCTCACCTACTTGGATCACATAATTTTTTTCCTGATCATTCCATCGGACTCTGATGGTATCTGCATCAATATTGTCTCGACTGATCTGATTAATTTTGACCGCGACATTATTGGCTCTAGCGACTGGATCGCTGGCTTGTGTGGGGTAAGCCACTATTAAATTACCAGTTGAACTCTCAGCTACATTGACAGATTGATAGTTGATGGGGCGGGCTGTCGTTTCTGAGGGGTTTTGAACAAAGGTGAGAACGGGGATATTACGAACGAAGAGGGTTGCAGCTTGTTTGTCGTCTAATTCATGGGTTTCAATTTGGGTGATGTTCCCCTGTGATCTGGCTAATTGCTCAACATGGCTTCTCCCATCACTTTCTGGACATAAAAGGCGATCGCATTCAATTTCAGCATAAGCTGGCGCGCAAACTGATAGAACCAGTAAAGAAACTAGACCACTCCAAGGTTTTGCGTTCATAAATCTTCTATATGAAACAACCACGTTTGAACTGAAATTGACTTAGACCCTACATGGCAGGCTATGACACCCCCATAGTCATCGCTACTCAATTTCCTGTTCGCTTGGGTTGAAGGAACTGCAACACACTAGCACGAACTTTTCTATTTGGGGATCTAGTCTGGGGGCATAGTTTGCCGTCGGACTGACAAACTGGACAGTTTGGTTCCGGCCCAAATTCCCGGTCATCAAGACTTGGGGTAATTTCTACTGACGCAATACTAAGTGGTTCCAAAAAGTATTAAAGTTTCTTATAAGCCTTATAGGAGAGTTCGCGGGCCAAGCCTGAACACAAAAAAACAACAATCAATTATGGATTATCGAGAAGCTGGTGTTGATGTGGTAGCGGGTCGGGATTTTGTTAACCGTATCCGCGATCTGGTACAGGGAACTTATCGCCCAGAAGTATTGGGTGGTTTAGGGGGTTTTGGCGGCTGCTTGGAGTTACCCACAGGCTACCGTCAACCTGTCCTGGTATCTGGTACTGATGGTGTGGGTACTAAGCTAAAGATCGCTCATGCTGTTGACCGCCACGATACTATCGGTATTGATTTGGTGGCTATGTGTGTTAATGATGTGTTGACCTGTGGTGCGGAACCTCTGTTTTTTCTCGATTATCTGGCTACCGGAAAACTAGAACCAGAACAATTAACCCAGGTGGTCACCGGAATAGCTACCGGTTGTCAACAAGCTGGATGTGCTTTACTGGGGGGAGAAACGGCCGAGATGCCGGGATTCTATCACCCAGGTGAGTATGACGTGGCTGGGTTTTGTGTCGGTATTGTCGAAAAGCAACAGTTACTTGATGGTAGTCAGGTGAAAATCGCAGATGTGGCGATCGCTTTAGCTAGTAGTGGTCTCCATAGTAATGGCTTTAGTCTCGTTCGTAAGATTATCGCCGATCGCCAAATTGATTGGAATGACCGCCCTACTCAATTTGAGGGTCAAACTGTTGGCCAGGTCTGTTTGACTCCCACCCGCATTTATGTCAAACCTATTCTGAATGCTATTGCTAAGGGTTTACCTATTCATGGTATGGCTCATATTACTGGCGGAGGACTACCGGAAAATTTGCCCCGAGCTATTCCGGAAAATGCTGCTATTCGCATGATTCCCCACAGTTGGCCGATTCCTCCCATTTTTACCTGGTTGGCGGAATTGGGAGATGTTCCCCAAAGTGCTATGTGGGAAACTTTTAATATGGGTATTGGCTTTGTCGTTTTTGTCCCACCCGATCACGCCTCAGAGGCGATCGCATTCTTTCAATCACACCATATCCCTAGTTATACCGTCGGGGAGGTCGTCCCTGGAAATCGAGAATTAATTGGTTTGGAATAGCAACAGGAGAAGTTTTGGCTAAAAAAAAGCTCCTTTGAGATACAATGATATTTCGCCATCAAATACCAAAGCGACCTTAGCAAAGCAATGTCCATTCAATGGCAGACCGCTAAAACTTACCAAGATATTCTTTATTGTAAGGCGGACGGAATCGCCAAAATTACCATTAACCGCCCGGATAAGCGCAATGCTTTTCGCCCGAAAACGGTATTTGAACTGTATGATGCTTTTACAGATGCCAGGGAAGATCAGGCGATCGGTGTGGTTCTGTTTACCGGGGCTGGTCCCCATACAGATGGCAAATATGCCTTTTGTTCCGGCGGCGATCAGACTGTGCGCGGAGAAGCTGGTTATATTGATGATATCGGTGTCCCCCGTCTCAATGTTCTCGACCTCCAACGCCTAATTAGATCAATGCCTAAAGTCGTTATCGCCCTGGTAGCAGGTTATGCGATCGGCGGTGGTCATGTTCTCCATCTCATTTGTGATTTAACTATAGCCGCTGATAACGCCATTTTTGGTCAAACTGGGCCGAAAGTTGGCAGTTTTGACGGCGGCTTTGGGGCGAGTTATATGGCTCGTGTTGTCGGTCAGAAAAAAGCGCGGGAAATTTGGTTTCTCTGTCGGCAGTATAATGCCCAACAAGCCTTAGATATGGGTTTAGTTAACTGTGTCGTTCCCGTTGATCAGCTTGAGGCTGAAGGGGTCACATGGGCGTTGGAGATTTTGGAAAAAAGCCCGATCGCTATTCGCTGTTTGAAATCCGCTTTCAATGCTGACTGTGATGGTCAGGCGGGGTTACAGGAGTTGGCAGGGAATGCCACTTTGTTGTATTATATGACTGAGGAAGGAGCCGAGGGAAAACAGGCGTTTTTGGAAAAACGAAAACCAGATTTTCGTCAGTATCCATGGCTTCCTTGACCGCTTTCGCGCTAAACAGCGATCGCTTCTCTGGGTTGCTCCCTTGAAGACTCTAATTCTGGGTGAGTTGCAGTTATATTTGGGAAGTCTCCCACCATTGCTTCTCGTAGGGTCGGGAGGTTTTGGTTCAGATGGATTACTGTATCCACCGTTTCCCAAGAAGGTGCAAAGGCGGGAAGTGCTAGGGGACACGCTTTCCAACGACCCTGAACCGGAACGTGGAGTTGATGGCATAGCCCGCCACGTCTCCCCTCGGGAGTGTAGTGTTGACAACAACGACAAGCAGACGTTAACAGGTTTGAAGCTCCCATAGCAGGCTTCCTCGCTAAAGAATGATCCAATACCTATATTGTCGTATATCCTTGATCCCTGCCTAGAATCCGTCATCCCTTATCCAGTATGCCTTAGAATCCGTTTTTATCGTTCAGGAAACTTTATAATTGTTTTATATTCTCTTCATATATAGATACAAACTTAGCTAATTTGTTAAAGAAATGTAAAGTATCGGGGATCAAGTCTAAAGCCATCAAAACCAATTGGGGATCAACGCTAATTGATTGCATCCCCTATTCGTCTTGGCATTTATCAGCTGTCAGGAGTTCGGCAAAGCAAATATGACAAACAGACCAGCGTTGTAGTTCACCGGGAGGGGTGGGGGATTGACATCGAGGACATAGGGGCCAATGTTGCGATCGCCTTTGGATTTTACTAGCCCAAATTTCAAAAGCAGCGATCGGCGTTTTCGGTGCAGCCACATCCTCAGATCCCCTCTGCTCAATAGTCCCAAATTCCCCATTAACCGGGATAGTGCTGGGATGTTGTTGAATATCTGTCCTTTCCGTCAAAGCACCCGCGGCCAATAGATAAGACCCATCAGACCACTGAGCCGTGGAAAACTTGATATCATGCAAAGGATCACACAGCCACTGATTTAGGTGTCGGACAATTTGCTTACGCCTGAAGGTGAGCTCCTGAGTCCAAGCCGCGCTAGAAGTAGCTACCTGCAAAATATTTCGGTAAATCGTTATGGGTCGAGTATGAGCCTGTGCTGATTTTCCGACCACATCAGGCCAATGGCTAACTACTAGCTGAAACTGCTGTTGTTCCGGGGTTAAAATCCGGTCAGCAAAGGTACTTATAATCTGATCAATGGATTCAAAGTTCAATTAAAATCAACCCCATTTTCCAGGAATTTTGTTATGAGCCAATCTTCTCAAATTAAAACTACCTCCTCCCCCCCCCAACTACAACCAGTCCTCCAATCGGTTTTGGAAAGCCTAGACGTAAAACTAGAGCAGGAACTAACCCGCTATCGCCGATATAGACGGCAATCTCAATCCGATAATCAGCAGCCTAGGGAGTCATCTAATAACCAATCGCAATCATTTCCAGGTGCGATCGCTCCTCCTGTCAGAACTCCAGAATTACCCGCAAGTCAAGCAGAACCACAGCGCCCCCCCACAGGCTGGGAATCAGTCGTCTTACCAGAACCCGCTCCCATTGTTCCCCATAGCCAAAACCAAACAACAGCCAACGGCAATGGTTCCAGCGTCGAAACCTCAAGCGCCACCTCACCGTTAGGCTACCTGGAATCGACCGAAAAACTGATTAGCAGCATCGAAAAACGTGCCGAATATAGAAAACAGCAACGCAGTCAAAGTTGGACTAATAGATTATTTACCCCCTTGGGGATGGTCTCTATGCTGCTGCTGTTTATTTCTAGTGCCATTTTAGGCTATGTCGTCACAGGTGGTGCCGGCTTGCAAATACTAGGCTTCAATCGTCTGTTTAGGGATTCACAGACTCCTACTTCTGAGCCAATGGATACCAACAGAGTAGAACCAACATCTCCTAACCTGGCTACCCAGGAGTTTGTTGAATTAGATCTTAATACCCTCAGTACCATCAATCCTAATCCTAACCCCCCTACCACTGCACCCCAAACCACTCCACTAGATGGCGGCGCAACAGTTCCTCCCGCTCCATCTCCGTCCGTAGTGATTCCCACTGGTCCCGGACTTAATAACTTATCCCAGGAACTTTTACCTCAACCTGTCGCACCGACACCCGCACCCGCACCCGCACCCGCACCCGCACCCGCACCCGCACCCGCACCCGCACCCGCACCCGCACCCGCACCCGCACCCGCAGGCGGAACAACCCCCCAAGCTAATACTCCCCCCCAAGCTAATACTCCCACCCAGGTTAATGCTAATCCTGTTAGGGCTGAAGATGGATTCTATTATGTGGTAACAGATTACGACAATGATGCCAAGCTAGAAACAGTGCGCGGAGTGGTTCCTGATGCCTACATCCGCAGATTTAAAACAGGTGTCAAAATTCAAATGGGTGCTTTGGGTGATGCGGAATCGGCTAAACTCCTCGCTGAAGAATTACGATCCGCAGGAATTGCCGTTCAATTTGATACCCCATCACCAGGAGAGTAATCTTAACCATGGTTCACATGATAACCCCTCCTGGTAACTCCGAGGTATTAATACCAGTAGAACCCACTTAATTGCTGATCATTTTCGGGGAACGAAAGGCTACAATAAGGACAGGTTAACCTGCTAGGTATTGCTGCTATCTGTGGATAGTATCATGCTTCGCGCCTGTCCGTTGACCATCTCTGAATATTGGTCAAGTGTTCACCTTTTCAGGTCATAATAAATGCAACTCCTGAATCAAGTTTGGCAGATGGTTGGCTCCCATGTTAGCCGCCTATTTAACCAAACTAAAGATCCTGACCAACTGCTCAAGGAAGCTATAGACCAAATGCAGTCAGATCTAGTTCAACTACGACAGATCATAGCTGATACCCGTAGCACCCAAAAACAAATAGAACAGGATTATATTGATGCTGAAAAAAGTGCCCAGGAGTGGCACAAAAGGGCTCAGTTGGGTCTGAAAAAGGGTTCTGAATCGGTAGCACGGGAGGCTCTAATTAGAAGGAAATCTTACTTACATACAGCTAGTCAGATGCAAGAACAGTTGCAGATACAGCAACAAATTTTGGCACAACTTAAATCTAATTTACGAGAACTCTCGGAGCGTGCAGCTAATGCTAAAACTAAGCGGGATCTGTATCGGTCTAGATCCTATTCTCTGGAGGCTTACCAACGTTTGAATGAAATGGAGGAAAGCCTTGATTATACTAGGATTATAGACCGCCTTGAGGAGCGAGCTATTGAATTAGAAGTGCGATCGCCAGAATTAATCAGCCGGGGAGATGAATACAGCTATGATAACTATTCTGATGCCGAAATTGAAGCTGAGTTAAATGCTATGAAAGCTCAAATCCGATGGCGATCGCATTGACCATAAAATCCTATCAATATTTCACGGGTTCAGTTTAGACATCTTGGGAGGCACTACTAATCAATCATGCGCTTATTTATTATCCCCCCTATACCCAAGTTATCTTTACGTCTAGTCTTAATTGTCCCTTTTTTGCTACAAATTACCATAGCTTTCGGATTAACAGGATGGTTGTCTTATCGGAATAGAACCCGCGCGATTAATGACCTAGCTACCCAGTTACAAGTTGAGGTTAGTAACCGGATTAAACACGAAATGAATACCTATCTGGAAACTCCTCACCTGATTAATCAAATTAATGTTGATGCTATCAATCAAGGGTTAATTTCCATAAATAACATTCCTGCACTAGAACGCTATCTATGGACACAATTACAGCAGTTCCCCACCGCCAGCTATATTGGTATGGGTATGGAAACGGGGGATTATATTGGCGCGGGACGCTATGATGATGGTTCTATTGAATTTGATATTTTAGCTGATAGCACTAATCGTCAGTTAGAAAAATGGTTAACAGATGATCAGGGAAACCGAACTGAGTTGGTGAGTTCCCGCGATAATTATGATCCTAGATCTAGACCTTGGTATCTGGTCGCAGTGGAGGCGGGTAAGCCAGTTTGGAGTGAGATTTATGGGTATTTTGGCTCCCAAGCCTTAGTGGTTTCTGCTAATCGACCAATTAATGATCCGGAAGGAAATTTACTAGGTGTAGCCAGCAGTGACCTAACTTTAAAGCGAATTAGTGAGTTTCTCGGTACCTTGGAAATTGGCAAAACCGGACAAACATTTATTGTGGAACGTAATGGTTATTTAGTGGGAACTTCTACCCTAGAAAAAACCTTTATTACTGACGAAGAAAATCGCGATACTGAAAGAATTTTGGCAGTCGAGAGCAGTGACATAATGACCAGAGAAACTGCCCGATATTTAGCTAATAAATTGGATGATATTAGTCAAATAAATAATCACGAACGCCTCAGTTTTTATGTTAATAGTCGGCGAGAGTTTGTCCAGGTAACTCCCATGATTGACCCTAGGGGAATTGATTGGTTAATTGTGGTGGTGGTTCCCGAAGCGGATTTTATGGAACAGATCCATGAAAATACCCGCATCACAATTTTATTATTTATGATGGCGTTAGTGTTAGCGATAATTTTGGGTATTCTGACTGCTAGATGGATTAGTGAACCGATTTTACGCCTCAGTGAAGCCTCCAGTGCTATTGCTAGTGGCGCTCGTAATGCTACCGCTAGTGCTGAGTTAAATCAAAAGGTAAAAGTTGAGAAGATCCGAGAATTGGGGATGTTATCTGAATCCTTTAATATGATGATACAGAATTTGCGGGATTCATTTATTGCGCTAGAAAATACTAACCGAGAATTAGAACAACGGGTGTTAGAAAGGACGGCGGCGCTGCTTCAAGAAAAGGAGCGATCGGAAGAGTTATTACTTAATGTTTTACCTAAGCCTATTGCAGACCAGTTGAAAGCCAATAAAAAAGCTATAGCTTCTGCTATTGAAGAAGTGACTATTTTATTTGCTGATATTGTGGGATTTACTCCCCTATCGGCGCGGATGAACCCCATTGAGTTAGTCAGTTTACTTAATGAAATGTTTTCGATTTTTGATAACCTAGCCGAGAAACATAAATTAGAGAAGATTAAAACCATTGGCGATGCTTATATGGTGGTGGGAGGTTTACCACTACCGCAAGATAATCATGCGGAGGCGATCGCTGATATGGCTTTAGAAATGCAAGCAGCAATGAAGCAGTTTCAAGGTAGTTATTTAGTGGGTTCAGAATCCTTCCAAATTCGCATTGGTATCAATACCGGAGCCGTGGTAGCTGGGGTAATTGGGATTAAAAAATTTATTTATGATTTATGGGGAGATGCGGTTAATATTGCTTCCCGCATGGAATCATCAGGAACACCAGGTTCTATTCAAGTCACCGAGGAAACCTACAATCGCCTGAAGAAGAATTATATATTTAAAGAACGCGGTCCAATTCCGATCAAAGGAAAAGGACAGATGACTACTTATTGGTTATTGGGGAAAAAACCAGTAGTAGATATTTCCTCATGATTACCATCTATCTATCAGTTAATATCCTGATCCTCAATTATCGATTTAACCGCATTAGATTGACTAAGGACATAAACACCAGCCACAGTTATTTCAACGGGAATCGTACCCAGTAAACTAGGGCTTGGGGCGAGTAATTTACCATTATACTGATTCAGAATAGGCTTAATCTGATTAAGGGAACTTTCCGCCGCCTTTTGTGTAGCAACCATTTCAGCTTTTCGCTGTTCAGGAGATAGACGTGGCGATCGCTGATGATTTGATAGGGGAACCTGGAGGAAAACCAAAACCCGGATTTTTTCCTGAGACTTGAGACGCGCCAAACGAGCAGCAAATTCGGGGCTAATTTTCATATCGCGGTTCTCCCTAATACAAATGTTTAATGGGGTTAATGGGGGGAGCGCTGCTGGGTTAGCATCTCCTAGCACCACCCCCAGCAAAGTCAATCCAATTATGCCGTATGGGATCATCACAATTACCCCCCCTAACTAACCCCCCTAACTAATATGATAATTCAACCTATTTCAGAGCTTGTAGAGCTTCCCAAGGCTTAATTAACCCCCATCCCCAACGGTTATCCGGGCGCATTTGTTCTCCCCCAGGATGTTCGGCGGTTTCTCGCAACACTTCCACAATTTTGCTCACCGGAACATCAGGTTGTGCAGCTAACAATAGCGCCACCACTCCAGCCACGTGGGGAGTCGCCATAGATGTACCATCCATATAAGTATACTCAAAAGACCCATTAGCCTGTTTAGTGGGAGGAACAGCCGAATAAACCTGAGCCCCAGGGGCTGATACATCCGGCTTAGTCACTAAGCGGTTAGGAGCATCATCTGGAAATACTAAACTTGCGCCACTGCTAAAAAATGTAATTCCCAGTTCAGAATTAGGGAGCATTTCCACCGCGCCGATAGAGAAAGCATTATGAGCATTTCCTGGACAGCTAGTATTACCATGATTTTCGTTACCGACCGCCACCACAGGCAGAATATCATATTGATTGATCAGCATATCGAAAACCTGAGCAAACAGAGGCTCATAGTAACTCATACCCAAGGACATATTAATCACATCTGCCCCATTCTCAATTGACCAGGAAATACCCTCAATTAAGGTTCGCAGGGTGGCATTACCAATCAGAACCCCTCCCGCCAGTAAGTCAGCTTCTGGGGCGACACCAATTGAAACCCCACTTTCCGTTTTACCACCAGCCACAGTACCACAAACGTGGGTTCCATGATTGCCACCGTCAAAGGAAGGGGTAGCCGTAATTCGTCGCCCTAAAGGGTCGATGACTACAAACCCTTTCACCCGGTCTTTTAAGGCTGGATGATCTCCATGTACTCCCGTATCGAGAACGGATACTGTAACTCCTTTCCCTTTGGTTTTTTCCCACATTTTGGGAATTTCTAAGAGTTCTAATCCCCAGGTTAATTTGTTGTTTTCTTCCTGTCTCCGTAATTGTTGATAGTCAATGGCGCTAGGTTCAATTAATTTGATTTTTTGGTTGGGTAAAACCGCTACCACTCCTGGCTGTTCAACTAAAGCTGGTAAAGTTTCTGCGGTCACTTCTACTGTAGCAATGGGTAATGCACCTGAACCAATAGCAGATACATTGAAGTTTTGACCGACAGCACTTTTATAACTGGCTGCTAGTTTATTAACTTCGGCTTGGTGACTGGTGGCGGTTTGCTGGATAGTATTAAATCTTTGTTGAGAGTCACGCGGCGCGATATTTGTGGGGTATTGTCCCTGGAAAATTACGATCGCATCTTGTTTCCCTTGGGGGTCGGTGTTGGATAAAAACGGAGCAAAAGCTGGTGAAATTTTGGGGTTAATGGTCATTATTTTATGTCCTGTGAATTGATCTAAATTGCCTAGGTAGACAGGTTCACTAATCTGGTTTAGGATCACCTTGATTAGGTTGAACCATTCCCTACCCCTTTGACTATTTGACCCCAGTTTACTCAGAGAGTGACATCTGGGGTGAAGGGTTCCTCCCTCTTGTGGTTGTCAGTCCTCAAGTTCACTCACCCGTCAACCATTTCCGGCAAGGTTGAGATTTTAGCTATCAGATACTGTGGCAATGCAGTCTATTTCTACCAGTACATCTTTGGGTAATCTGGCTACTTCTACGCAGGCACGAGCGGGAGCATTTTCGGAATCGAAAAATTTGGCATAAATTTCATTTACGCTGCTAAAATGGCTCATATCCTTGAGGAAAATGGTGGTTTTGACTACTTCTGACCAACTGCTTTTGGCGGCGGTAAGGATGGCTTCTAGGTTCGCCATTACCTGTTTGGTCTGTTGTTCAATATCTCCTGAACCGATGAGTTGATTGGTTTCTGGATCGATCGCAATTTGGCCGGATACAAATACCATACCATTGACGATCACAGCTTGGCTATAAGGCCCCACAGGAGCCGGGGCGCGATTGGTGCAGATGATTTGACGCTTCATATTTGGGGTAGTTATCACTACTATTGTTGACACTTATTTTACACCCGATCGTCAATATGCGATCGCCCCTTTTTCTATTTTCATCTTCCCGAAATTGCCGGAATCATTGCCCGGATCAACAACACAGTATAAAATCACTGGATGAGGGAATTATTGCCGGGTAATATTCCCCAACCTACCACAGTGGCAGTAAACTGGAAAATAGCTATAATTTGACTATGATTGATGAAGGTGTTATCAAATATCAATGTAATTGGATAGAGGCTGAACCCTTAGCCTCACTCGTCTTAGGGGAGTTGATGTATTGGCGCGATCGCTTATATTCTTTAGGACTAATTGGAGTCTATGACAATGGCATTGGGTTTGGTAATGTCAGTGTGCGTGTGGGAGACTCTCGGGAATTTATCATTACCGGAACCCAAACCGGACACCTAGCCCATTTAACTCCCCAACATTATACCCTGGTTTCCGATTTTAGTTGGCAGGAAAATTGGATCACCTGTCGCGGTCCGATTAAAGCCTCATCAGAAGCCTTAACCCATGCTGCCATATATAGCCATCAACCTCAAATTACGGCGATCGCCCATGTTCATCATCCCCAAATTTGGCAGAAATTGATGTTTAAAGTTCCTACCACTAACCCTAATGTTCCCTATGGAACCCCGCAAATGGCAGAGGAAATGTTCCGTTTATTCGCGGTGGAAAATCTAGCCGATCAGCGAATTTTAGTCATGGGAGGACATGAAGACGGCTTTTTGAGTTTTGGTCAGAATTTGGCAGAAGCTGGGGAAGTTCTGCTACAATGGGTTAACATATATCCGACAAGATAACTATAGTTGGAGTCTTATGCAAAGACGTTCTATCGATTCTTTGGAAATTAATCGTCGCGCAGTACAACTGTTTGATGCTGCCTCTAACCGCTATAAAATTACTGTTCAGGTGGCTAAACGCGCCAAGCAGTGCCGCTACGAGGATTTTGATAATTTTGACGACAACCTGATGAAGCCAGTTATGCGGGCTATTGTGGAAATGTCCGATGAGTTAAGCCAACCGGAAATTATTGTCGATCGCTAAAGTTTCATGAGACCAAGTTCAACACGGCGCGCGCCATATCCTAGACTCGTTGCATTAGCAGTGGCGAGTCTGATCATATTCACAGCGATCGCTACTTTGACCAAATCTCCGACCCGCGCCCAAATTCCCCCCCAGGAGTCCTCGCAATTAGCCCAAGGGGGAATGTTGCGGGTGCGTGATGTCTGGCAACAGGTATATGAGCTTTTACCAGACCTACCCAAGGAAAATCACCACATTTCCACCGAAACCGGAGAACCTGCCGAAGATAACACCCTAATTGATCGGCTAATTCGCTATCACGTTTATATCCAAAATCGCCCTACCCAATTTCGCCTAGACTGGAAACTGACCCTGGCTGATTATTTAGGTGCTAATCAAATAATGCGGCCTGAGCAATACCCCCGCGCTCGTGTTTTGCAGGAAAATCCCCTAGAGGGAGACAAAAAGGCGATCGGCACTTTGAATAGACAACAACGGGATGCCTTAGTTGATGTTCTGGTGAGGATATTTAATCCTAGCGCTGCTAATGCTGTATCAGAAAGACAACCCCCAGCAGACACGCCGCCAATACCTCCCCCATCAAATGATGCTGGTGATAATGGCCGTTTTTCCCTCCCTCGCCTTCCCCAGCCGGGAGATTCAGAATTGTTGCTTCCTTAGTTGAGTTAACAAATGGACAAAATTTTGAGAAAAGGGGTCGGCTGGCGGTTAGGCTGGGACCCCAACGCCTCCGAGTTTAAGGGGTTAGTCGGGGGAGAAGGATGGGCGGTTGAGTTAACCGAACCGGAATTAGATGATTTGTGTCGTCTGTGTGGACAACTCGCCGACACCGTTAGTGAAATAGCTGCGGAAATTATGGACTCCGAACGCCTCGCCTGTGAAGCTGAAAGCGATCGCCTTTGGGTACAGCTAGAAGGCGTACCCCACGCCTACAGCCTAGAGTTTATCCTTAGTAACGGGCGGCGCTGTGAGGGCAGTTGGCCGCCGGAGGCAGTCCCGGAACTCCTGGCCGCCATGAAAATTTTAAAAATGTTCTAAAAAGTTGTTGGAAATTTCGATTATGTGTGTTATGATAGTGAAGCACATCGGGGCGTAGCGCAGCTTGGTAGCGCACCACTTTGGGGTAGTGGGGGTCGTGGGTTCAAATCCCGCCGCTCCGATTTTACTTAAACCCTTATCCTAAGGGCGATTACGGGAATTCAATTAACCCGGTAGTCGCACCTGATTACTCAGATATTACTCACAATCCATTCCTAGCACAGGAAAATAATTCTGTCAATAGGACGATTACTCAGTCAACAAGCACAACTTAATCAATCTGTCAAATAGCCACATCACTCCCCCAACCAAACAAGCGATAGGGTAGTTCCCTTGCGATACCCGTCAAGGGCAAGCCTATCGGTTCCTAACGTCACCCTTGACTGCTATCGCGTCGGTCACGTCCCTAAGAATGTTTGTTCCGGTTAGGGGGAGGGTATGTTTCTCAAAATCAACCACTACAGCACTAAAGGATCTAAGTACAGGACAAAAGTTGTAGAGCCTGGTGAAACCGCCCTGAAAACAAAGGCAGATTAGAGAAAATGCGGCGTAGAAAATCGAAGCCAGTGCGGAAAAGACTCTTCGAGCGTCGTCCGTGAGCCTTCAAAGGAATGGGTGAACCTTGGTGAATCCACAAACCCACCTTCATAGCCCAAGTCAAAGCCAGGCTGAGCAAAGCCAATAAACGGCTCAAGCGCTCAGGGTCGTTAAAGTGAGTCGATTCGAGACAGAAGCCCCGAGTCTTCAAGGCTCCGAAGAGGTTTTCAATACCCCAACGCCGAGCATAATCGCGAAGGGCGGTTTCGGGGCAAGCGTTAGTGATGAGAATCAACAACTCCCCCAAATCAGCCAGACGAGAGCCAATGACGTAAACCTGCCGTCCCCAAACCCAGCGGCGACCCGAAAGCTGGCGAAATTCTCCGGGTCGCAGAGAATCAAACATTCGTTCGCCGCTACGCCGAGTTCCTCCCAATTTAGGACTAATCAGTTCGCTGTGGCGGATGCGTAGGCGGAAAGGAACCTCGGGGTCCATCAGAAGATACGAGAGCCAATCTCGCCCCACAAATTCCCGGTCAGCGGTCAGACAAGCCACCTCCACGTCAGGAAATAGTGCCTCGAAGCGGTCGAATAAGTCCATGCGTTCGCCACTGTTGCTATTGCCCTTTTTGTCAAGCATCGTCCACAGCAGGGGAAAGGCAATCCCCTCGTGGACGACTGCCAACATCAAGATGTTGAAATGGGTTTGACCGAAAGACCAACAGGTGCGGTCGAGACTAAGAGTCCAAGGTTGGGGAATGTCAATGAGGCTAACGACGAAACGGGCCATCTCTGCCCGGTCAAATTTGAATTGCCGGAAAAAACGTTGTAATCGCTTGTAATTTGAGGAAATTTGCACAGGATTTGCGAATACAGTCGCTATTTCCATCAGATTAACCGTCTTTGTTTGGAATAGCGCCATCAGGAACAGGCAGACAAAGTTTAATCTCGCCCCGTGCCAGGGCAAGTGAGGGCGCAAAGTGTCTCGTAATCGGTTAAGCTCGTTCATGAGAGGGAAGTTTGGTTTGTGGTAATTCCGATCTAACCCTCTCACCCCAACTTGGCGCTACCCCCCCACCCCTCGACTTTCACCTCAGCCCGGAGCGCCCCCTTCAGAATTTTCGGCTAGATTCCCTTTTGGCTAAGACTTTCAGCTTTTTTGTCCTGTACTGAGCTTAAAACCTATGATCTAACTTAACTGTTAATTAAGCCCACGATTGACTAATGCTTAAAAATATCATCGAACTGCATTAAATCTAAGGTTACAATAGTCGGCAAACATTGGAAACAATCCAGGGCTAAATCCCAGCGTTCCTCACGCTTGAGCATCTGGGTTAACTTATCTTTAGCTGATAGTAAATATCGCACATCATTAGCTGCATAATTAAGCTGATTTTCCGATAAATTTGCAGCATTTCCCCAATCGGAACTTTGAGAAGATTTATCTAATTCCACCCCCTCCAATTCCATGATTAAATCTTTTAAGCCATGTTTCCCAGTATAAGTCCTGGCTAATTTACTGGCAATTTTAGTACAAAATACTGGGTTAACTTCAATCCCCAGATTATGGCGCAAAGTAGCGACATCAAACCGGGCGAAGTGAAAAACCTTGAGGATATTAGCAGTTTCTAAAAGGGTTTTTAAATTGGGTGCTTCCCTTTGTCCGCGTTCAATCCGAATCGCCACCACCTGTCCTTTCGGGTCACAAATTTGCACCAAACAGAGGCGATCGCGCCAAGGTAATAAACCCATAGTTTCCGTATCGATAGCCAAAGCCTCAGCTTCCATGAACTCCGAAAGACGAGAATCACTCAAATCGCGATCGCACACCTGAAAATCATTCATAATAACTCACCCCTCTGGTGTATTTAACCATCCATCCTATCACTGAGGGCGGACAAAAATCTGGGTAAAATAATACTCACCCTTAGCATTCCTCGCCACACCAATTCCGGTTAAAGAATAATCGCCGATCATATTTTTATGATGACCCGGACTATCAATCCAACCCTTAACCGCCGGTTTTACCGGATCAGCATAACCAGAATTATAGGCAAGATTTTCAGCAATTTGGCGGAAGCGGATCTGACTACCGATCGCATCAAACCTTTCTCTTGAACCATCATGGCTAAACCGAACCCGTCCCGCCGCCATATCCTCCGAATGACGACGAGACTCATTACTGATACGAGAGTCAAGTTGTAGAGGTGACAAACCTCGGCTTTGGCGGTACTCATTCACCTGTTGATGAACCTGTCGTTCCAAACTAGCAATATCTCTGGTAGAAGCAATCACAGAACTTGAGGGATTAACAACTGATAAAAAATCCACTTCCGGGAGGAGATGATAACCCAAGATTAACCCCATTCCCACAGAAGCCAAAGCCATTAAATTCCGTGTCATAGTCAAATATCTGAATCGAGAAACTTAGCTACAGTTTGCACATCCTTATCACCCCGTCCCGAACAATTGAGAACAATATTAGGGCTACCTTCTAGTTGAGGACAGAGAGTTTCTAAATAAGCGATCGCATGGGAAGTTTCCAAAGCCGGAATAATTCCCTCCAACTGGGATAAACGCTGAAAAGCATCCACCGCCTCTCGGTCAGTAACGCTGTAATATTCAGCCCGTTGGGTATCCTTCAAATAACTGTGTTCCGGTCCCACTCCCGGATAATCCAACCCCGCGCTAATAGAATGTGCTTCAATAATCTGACCATCATCATCCTGCAATAGATAACTCATAGCGCCATGTAGAACCCCCACACGCCCATGAGTTAGGGTGGCGGCGTGTTTTCCAGTCTCCACACCAGATCCGGCTGCTTCTACGCCAATTAGACGCACAGACGACTCATTGACAAACTCATGAAACAATCCCATAGCATTAGACCCACCACCAACACAGGCGAGCAGAATATCTGGTAAACCACCCCATTTCTCTAAACACTGAGCGCGGGTTTCCCGACCAATTACCCCATGAAAATCTCGCACCATCATTGGGTAAGGATGGGGACCTGCTACCGAACCCAGGATATAGTGGGTAGTTTCCACGTTTGTCACCCAGTCCCGAATCGCCTCAGAAGTGGCATCCTTCAGGGTTCCGGTTCCCGCTGCCACCGGTCTGACTTCTGCCCCTAATAGCCTCATTCTAAAGACATTCAGGGCTTGGCGTTCCATATCCTGTACGCCCATATAGATTACACAGTCTAAGCCGTAGCGGGCGCAAACCGTAGCGGTAGCGACTCCATGTTGACCCGCCCCAGTTTCCGCAATAATCCGTTTTTTGCCCATTTTGCAGGCTAGGAGAGCTTGGGCGAGGGCGTTGTTAATTTTATGAGCGCCAGTATGGTTGAGGTCTTCCCGTTTTAAGTAGATTTTCGGACCGCTACCGTCAGGTCTAGCATAGCGATCGCTTAAACGGGGGGCAAAATACAGAGGACTCGGTCGCCCTACATAGTCCCGCAGTAAATCTTCTAGTTCCCTTTGGAAGTCGCGATCGCTCACATAATGTTTAAAAGCCGCTTCCAGTTCCGCCAAAGCTGGCATTAAAGTTTCCGGGACATATTTACCACCAAATTGCCCAAACCGTCCCACCGATGGGTCAATTACTGGATTGGGGTTTGTCGAGGAGTTGGAATGTAGGGGAGTGGTTGTCATGAACAGGGGATTAATTTTCAGTACATCCAATGATTATAAGCCCTTCGACACAGGTTGCACAATCGCCCTAGCAGTTGATATTTGTCTGTACATCAAAGCTATTTCCGACATAAGTTTGTCGGACACAGCCCACAATACTTGTCTGAATCGCAGCTAAAATCTAAAAGCGAGATTTTTATATGCCCTACCATGCTCAAACATAGTGACTTTTCCCAAATAGACGAGACCATTCGCGTCCAAATTCTCAGCGAAGCACTCCCCTATATCCAAAAATTTGCTGGTCGTACCATTGTCGTTAAATATGGCGGTGCAGCCATGAAAGACAGTAACCTTAAAGATACTGTCATGCGAGATATTGTGCTGCTGTCCTGTGTTGGTATTCGGCCAGTGGTAGTACATGGTGGAGGCCCAGAAATCAATACCTGGTTAGGGAAACTGGGAATTGAACCCCAATTCAAAAACGGCTTACGGGTCACAGATGCCCCCACAATGGATGTAGTCGAAATGGTACTCGTGGGGCGAGTCAATAAAGAAATTGTCTCCCTCATCAATCAGGTAGGAGGTTTAGCAGTAGGATTATGTGGTAAAGATGCTAACCTGATCCGCGCTCGTCCCCAGGGTGAAGAGGGCATAGGATTTGTGGGAGAGGTAACCAGTATTGATACCAAGTTACTAGAATCCTTAGTTGATGGCGGTTATATTCCTGTAGTGTCCAGCGTAGCATCTGATGAAACAGGTCAAGCCTACAATATCAATGCTGACACTGTTGCTGGTGAAATCGCCGCCGCTTTAGGGGCCGAAAAATTGATTTTGCTCACCGACACAGCCGGAATTTTAGAGGACTACCATAAACCCGAAACCCTAATCGCCAAGTTAGATATTCAGGAAGCCAGGGGACTGATTGAACGAGGAATTGTCGCCGGCGGTATGATTCCTAAAGTTACCTGCTGTGTGCGGAGTCTCGCCCAGGGAGTACGCGCCGCCCATATTATCGATGGTCGCCTTCCCCATGCTTTGCTTCAGGAAATCTTTACCGACGCAGGAATTGGCTCTATGTTAGTAGCCTCTGACCTTAAATACTAATAGCCAATCCCGTCACTTAATCATATAGCGGGCTATCTAGCCCGCACCCCGGAGAAGGGGCAACCCTTGTCTGCACGGTATGCCTCATCTGCACCGTAGCCCCAATTCGTCAATTAGGGCTACTGCCATTAGTGGTGGGTTGTTGACTATGCTTTAGGCTCAATACGAGCGTAGAAAGCACCACGGATTTTCATCTCAAGAGCTTCTTTCGCACCTAAATCATTATCAGAAGGCTGTTCGCTTTCAAAAATGCCAGCAATTTCGCCAGTCTCGCCATCGACCTTAGCCACCTGTAGCGAAATATGACCAGCCTTAAACTTGGTATCAGCAAGTTTAACATTGGCATTAACATAATCTTCCTCGTCAGCAGTAGCAGGTAAAGCCACAGCATTATCATAACCAGAAGCCAAACCCCGTGCCTTCGGATCGAGGAAAGTTGAACCCCGATAGGAAGGGACATTAAAATCCCCGGAGAAGTCGGTAGAAGTATTAATGCTAGTCAGTCCAGGTTGACTGGTGGCTACTAACCCTTTAATAGTGAATAGGAATGGCACTTGCTCACCACCAGGAAGTAAAACGGTAATGGGCTGAAAATCAATCCCATCTTTTTCAGTAAATTTCAGGCTGCCATCTGGCTGAAAATTCAAGGGACCGCGAACCTGGTCTAAGCTATAAGTGAAGCGAGTTAACAATCTTCCTGGTACAAACTCAGCCTCTTGTCGCTTATTAGCCGGTTCTTCTTTCACAAAGTAGCTAGTAGGTTGCAGACACAAGCCTGTAATTTCATAGGAAGCATTTGGGTCAAGGGGAATTGAACCCCGGGCGGTTTCAGGAAGACTCGGACAGTTAACTGCTAAACCAGTGTTCCGAATATCATCATAAGTTAGTAATGATGGATCTTTTGCGGATGGACTTTCAGAGCAAGCTGTGAGTACCGAAAGGCAAAATGCCAAGAATGTCGCCACTAAAGCGCGATATTTCATTTTCAACCTCAATATCCAAAATCGATATGTGACATAATTTTCTAGTTGGCAGAATCGACGCTCCCCGCTCCCTAGATTGAGCGAGTCACCTGATCCCACCCCATTTATATGGGGGCTGTCCAATACAGCATTTTACCCTGATTACGACTTTTTTGTTACCAGAAGTACAAATTTATCGGCTTTAAGTGTTTTTACCTGGGTTTATTTACGGATTTGACTCGGAATTGGTAGCAGGTTAGATCTATGATGAAATCGTGAACAAGCATAATCATAATAGGAAATTATGGAGCAGGAGACTGATTTTGAGGCTCAATTGCAGTTGTTGACCCAGAATATCCAGGATTTGACCGTCCAAGCTAATGATGACACCCTCATGCTGTTATCCCTATTGCGAACCTTAGAACAGCTTCACCAACAAATCCGAGATGATGTGTTTCAGAAGACTTTACCGAAGAACAGACAGGAACTTTATCATTTACTGCGGGAAATAGAAGCCCAAGGGGGATGGCCATATATTCCCCGTAAATCCCTAAGATTCATTTTGAAAAATCTGGATTTATCAACCCCTCTGAGCCGGACAATAAGGGGGCGCAGTGAGTATAGATGCAATTTTGGGGTCTTTTGAACGTTTTGGTGTTCATCTGGGCTTAGAACGCATTACAGAGCTTATGGTGAGGTTAAATAATCCTCACCACCAAGTCCCAGTTTTGCATATTGCTGGAACTAACGGTAAAGGGTCGGTCTGTGCCTATTTATCCTCAGTGCTGACGGAGGCGGGATATCGTGTGGGGCGCTATATTTCTCCCCATTTGGTCGATTGGACTGAGAGAATTTGTATCAATGGGGTTCCCATAGATAATCGGGATTTGCAGATTGTACTCCAAGATGTGATCGGGGCTATTTCTTCTGATGAACTGTTACCTACTCAATTTGAGGTGATTACGGCTGCGGCTTGGCTTTATTTTGCCAGAGAGAAAGTCGATGTGGCGGTGATTGAGGTAGGCTTAGGGGGACGACTGGATGCTACTAATGTGATTGATCAGCCTTTGGTCAGTGTAATTACTAGCCTCAGTCGAGAACATTGGCAGCGCCTTGGTCCGACTTTGGCGGATATTGCTAGGGAAAAGGCGGGTATTCTTAAACGGGGATGTCCGGCGGTGGTGGGACCTCTTCCGCCGGAGGCGCAAAAAGTGGTGAACGATCGCCTTTTAACTCTTGGCTGTCCAACTACTTGGGTCGAACCAGCACAATTGCTCAAGTCTGACCCTTTTCACCCGGTAGCTAGTTATGGAAACTGCCAATATATTTTACCCATGCCCGGACAAGTTCAATTGCTCAACTCAGCTTTGGCGATCGCTGTTTTGGAGTCTCTCAAACAACAGGGTTGGACGATTTCTGATACAGCTATAGTCGAGGGTATCGCTAAAACTCGCTGGCCGGGTCGTCTACAATGGATAAGTTGCCATGACAATCGCTCATTTTTGCTTGATGGAGCGCATAACCCGGCGGCGGCGGCGGCTTTGCGTGAATATGTGGATGAGTTGCAACAGAGGGGAACTGTTGATGGTCCGATTACCTGGGTAATGGGGATGTTATCGACTAAAGACCATGATGATATTTTCAGGGCTTTATTACATTCTGGCGATCGCTTACATTTAGTCCCGGTACCTGATCATAGTTCAGCGATACCGGAACAACTCGCCCACCTCGCCCACCAAATCTGTCCGCAACTGGGATCTTGTCAAACCCATAGCGATCCTATTGTAGGCTTAGAAACAGCTTTAGCTAATTCAGATAATAGTCTAGTAGTCCTGTGTGGTTCCCTATACTTAGTAGGTTATATCCTGAAAGCTGTCTCATCAGGTGGGGGAAGATATTAATACTCAGTCCGAGAGAATTTGGAGGCGGATTTTGCCGTCGTCGCTATCTCCTAGATTAACCTCAATCACCTGACCCGCTAACTGTTCGAGACAATTAAGGAGCGATCGCAAGTGGGGGGTACTGGCTCCGGTATCTACATATAAGCGATCGGCGAGACTCCCCACTCGTCGCCAAGTGCTATGAAGTTTAACAATAGTTTGTTCCAACTGAGTAGCCTGCTTGACCAAATCGGAAGCGGTACTCAAACACCCCACCCGCAAAGCCTCTTCTAAAGCCATTTCCAGATCTACCGAAGACTGATTTAAAGCCTGAACCTGTGCAGCAGCATCGAGATATTTAGCTAAACTACGAGCATCAGAGGTTAACTGGCGCACGGTATCCACATCAGGGTTAGTGACCATTTCCCGTTGAATTTCGCCAACGTGGGTATCTGGCAACTTTTCCATTTCCCGCACCAGAGGCGCTAGATAACGGGGTGGAATTGCTCCGATAGCAGCTTTTTCCCGGACATCATCAGGAACCAAATCGGAACTCATAGCGGTCCATTCATCAGCGAGTTGGCGGACTTCCCGTCTAGTGATGCGATCGCCTGCACAGGCCACATCACTAACCATTTGCTGTACTTCTGGGGAAGATTTAGCGGTTTCGATAAAAGCTCGTTTACTGAAATTGTTAATAGCATCGGGGTTCAGGTGTCCCTGAGCCAGGAGAGTATCAGCGCTATTAGCCAGTTCAATTAAAGCATAAGCCTGACTTTTGCTGATTTCTCGCTGTTTGAGCCAGTGGAGAAAACCCATTCCGCGACCTTCGCCGCCTCGTTTTTCGCGATCGCGAACCGCCCGCAAAATCCGTCCCCGCCAAATTTCGGTTTGTAAATCAAAGCGATCGCAGACTTTCCAGGCTGTGTCTACCTGATCGGCAAATTCATGCTCGGAAACTTCCTCATCTTCCGGATCAGGGAGTTCAAAATTAAGGTCACTCAACTCGGTGAGAACCTCAGCCAGTTCAGTCGCAGATTGGGGAATTTCAGGCATCTACTAGCGTAATGGTTATGGACTTGCGGGAACATTATACATTAACAGGTCTTAGCCAAAGCTGTTTGTGGGTAAATCCGAATCTTCTTTGATCACAGACTTGTATTTCCTGAGTCCATAGAGCCGGCAACTGAAGACCTGGACAATGGCATGGTTGTTGTGTGAGACAATGAGTCAATATACCACCATAACTGGAAGAATATTTCCGGAAATATCCTTAAATTACTTGTTAATCCCCCTCTAATCAGAAACACCGAACTATCATGAAGCAAGCGATCGCCATTCCTTCCGTTTCCGTAACCTACGCCCAGGATGGCACTTCTACCCGCACCAACGCCCTGGGGATGCGCCATAATCAAGAGATCGCCTACCAGAAAAGGGGAGAACAATATCTGCTGATTAAATCTCCCCCCGCCTCTGGGAAAAGTCGGGCGCTGATGTTTATCGCCCTCGATAAGCTGCAAAACCAGAACCTGAAACAAGCGATCGTCGTTGTCCCGGAAAAGGCGATCGGTGCTAGTTTCCATGATGAACCCCTGACTAAGTTTGGCTTTTGGGCAGATTGGCACGTTGAACCCCGGTGGAACCTCTGCAACGCACCCGGCAACGATGGCGGTAAAGTAGAAGCGGTGAAAACCTTTCTCGACAGCGATGATAAAGTCTTAATTTGCACCCATGCCACCTTCCGCTTTGCGGTGGATAAATTTGGGGTGGAAATGTTGGACGATCGCCTGATTGCTGTTGATGAATTTCACCATGTTTCCTCTAATCCAGACAACAAGCTGGGGGACCATATCCGCCAACTGATGACTCGCGATAAAACCCACATCGTCGCCATGACGGGTTCTTATTTTCGGGGCGATGCGGAAGAGGTTTTACATCCGGAAGACCAAGCCAAATTTCAGACCGTTAAATACACCTATTATGAACAACTCAACGGCTACGAACACCTAAAACAACTCGACATCGGCTATTATTTTTACTCGGGTAACTACACCGATGAAATTATGCGGGTTCTCAATCCCCATGAGAAAACTATTCTGCATATTCCTAATGTCAATTCCCGGGAAAGTACCAAGGACAAAATTCGCGAAGTCGAACATATTATTGAGGCATTGGGAGAATGGCAGGGCATTGACCCGAACACCGGATTTCAACAGGTCAAAACTGCTGATGGCAAGATTTTGAAGATTGCCGACTTGGTAGATGATGACCCCAGCAAGCGGGATAAGGTGGCTGCTGCGTTGAAAGACCCCAGCCAGAAAAATAGCCGTGATTATGTGGATATTATTATCGCCTTGGGGATGGCAAAAGAAGGCTTTGATTGGATCTGGTGCGAACACGCTTTAACCATTGGTTACCGTTCCAGTTTGACCGAAATTGTCCAAATTATTGGGCGAGCGACCCGCGACGCACCGGGTAAAACCCGCGCCCGGTTTACCAACTTGATTGCGGAACCTGATGCCAGCGAGATGGCAGTGACAGAGGCGGTGAATGATACGATTAAGGCGATCGCAGCCAGTCTGCTAATGGAACAAGTCCTAGCCCCCCGCTTTCAGTTCAAACCCAAGCGCCCGGACAATCAACCCACCCCCGGCTTTGACTATGGAGAAAGTGGCTACGACCCGAGTCGATGCAATGTGGGAGTTAATCCAGAAAGCGGGGAAATTCAGCTAGAAATTAAGGGTTTAGCCCTACCAAAAAGCCCGGAAGCCTCCCGCATTTGTCGGGAAGATTTAACGGAATTGGTGACGGCTTTTGTCCAAGATAAGCCGAGTATCGAGCGCGGTCTATTTGATGAGGAATTGGTACCAGAGGAACTCACCCAACTACGGATGGGTAAAATTATTAAACAGAAATTCCCCAACCTGGATGAAGGCGATCGCGAAGCCGTCCGCCAACACGCGATCGCCGCTCTCAATTTGGTGCAACAAGCTAAGAAAACCCTGAACGACGGGGACGGGTTAGCCACGAAAAATACTGCCCTAATTGATGGGGTGCGGCAATTTGCCCTATCCGTAACCGATTTAGATATTGATTTGATTGACCGGATTAATCCGTTTGGGGAAGCTTATGCGATTCTGGCTAAATCCATGAGCGAAGAACGGCTAAAACTGGTAGCAGAGGCGATCGCAGCCAAGCGAGTCAATCTCTCCCTAGAAGAAGCGCGAGAGTTAGCAAAACGGGCGGTGCGGTTCCAAAAGGAAAAAGGCCGGTTGCCTTCCCTCACCGCCGCAGATCCTTGGGAAAAACGCATGGCAGAAGGGATTGCTGTCATAAAACGGAAAGTTATAGAGGAAAAAAATGCCTAAAATCAATTTGTAGTTCATCTGGAGGTGACAATCCGTGACCCTCTCCCTAGAAAAAACCACCCCCCCAAACTCCATCCTCCAACGCCACAACGCCACCTGGCAAGACTATGTGGCTATCCGGGATAACGGGGATATAGACTGGCAAAAAATCTCATTTCATCAAGGATGGTTGTGGGTAGATATGGACAGAGAAGGACCCAATCATGCCTCGTCCAGTGATTTGATGACGATGATTTTCTCTGTTTGGGTACTCCTACACCCTGAGTTTGTTTTGCAATCTTATGGACGCTGTGTCATTGAACGCCCGGATACCCACGCCTGTGCGCCAGATTTAGTGCTGTACAAGGGTGATAATATTCCCCGATGGCAACCCGGAGAACCGCGCCGGATTGACTTGCGTCGCCACCGTTTGCCGGACTTGGTGGGGGAAATTGCTGATACTACCCTCAGCCTTGACCTGGATGAACAAAAGCAACTCTACGCCAGCTTAGGGATTTCTGAATATTGGGTGGTTGATGTGAAAGGGCGGCGGATTTTTGCCTTTAGCTTGACTCCATTGGGGCATTATGAAGCGATCGCCCAGTCCCAAGTATTGACGGGGTTGCCGATCGCCCTTTTAGAACAAACCCTAGAACGGCTGAACACGGAAACCAACACCGCTGCTGCCAATTGGTTAATCCAACAGTTACAAAACCCGCCAGAACAAAAGGAGAGCATTGCTGAACCTGAACACCAGGAGGAAAACAATGGCTAAATCCCCACCCAAATCTACCACTGATGAAGATTTAGAACTGTTGGCACAGTTGGGGATAGATATCGCCCCGGAAGCGACTCCCGAATATTCCCCTAGAGAAGAACGGATTATCGCCGGGTTTGAGGAAATCGATCGCTTTGTTGCCGAAAAAGGTAGACTTCCTCAACTTATGGGCGATCGGGATATTTTCGAGCGCCTCTATGCAGTGCGCCTGGAACGTTTGCGGGAATCTGCGGAATGTCGCGCCCTCCTTGAAACTCTGGACTCCCGAGGACTTTTAAACCTCGAAAATGATGCCAGTTTTACCTTAGCAGAAAACCTGGAAGAAGACCAAATTGATGCGGCGCTTTTGGCTTCTTTGGGGGTTGATGCTGCTCCCGAAAATGATATCACCCAGTTAACTCATGTGCGATCGCGTCAAGAAATTAAGGCGGCGGAAGAAATTGCCCAGCGGTTTCCCTGCCAGAATTTTGATGAATTTAAACCCATCTTTGAGGAAGTTCAGCGTCAGTTAAAAACAGGCGATCGCCAAGCCGTGAAATATCAGGATTATGCCACCATTAATCAAGGGGATTTGTTTATTCTTGATGGTCAAAAAGTTCTGGTAGCAGAGACGGGGGAGATGTTTATCACTGACTATGGTCTGAGAAATTATAGGCTCCGGGTAATTTATGATAATGGCACGGAGAGCAATCCTCTGTTTAGATCACTTCAGCGAGCCTTAAATAAGGATAAAACCAGCCGCCGCATCACTAAGCTGGATCGGCGGGATTGGGGGCCTTTATTTTCCGGTCAGCCCGAACCAGAAGTTAAATCAGATGATGATCATTTAATCACGGGTTATATTTATGTATTGCGGAGCCTATCTGACGAGCCTTTTATAGCCAAAAATCGGTCGATTATTCATAAAATTGGCGTGACGGGTGGGGATGTTAAAAAGCGGATTGCTAACGCCAAGCATGACCCTACCTATCTGTTAGCAGATGTGGAAATTGTAGCCACTTTTCAACTGGCAAATATCCACCCTAAAAAGCTAGAGCTTCTCCTACATAAGTTTTTCGCCAGGGCGCGATTAGACCTGGAATTGATGGATCGTTTTCAGTTCCCAGTCCAGCCTAGAGAGTGGTTTCTAGTGCCATTAGATGCCATTGAAGAGGCGATCGCCAAAATCCAGGACGGCACCATTGAGCAATTCCAATATGAGCCGGAATCAGCGAGTATTATTAGAGTATCATAACACATTTTAGTAATAAAAAGCAATTGGGTTCCCACAATGGACATTTTCCCATGGGTTTTGGGAACCCGCAGAGTTTAATAGTTTAACTCACCAACGGAGTGAACGACGATGATTACAGAAATAGAGTTAAAAGATTTCAAAAGTTATAAATCGGCGACATTGCACTTAGGGCGGCTTACGGTATTAATTGGAGCCAATGCTTCCGGTAAAAGTAATGTTATTGAAGCCTTGCGGCTTTTATCTCGGCTTGCCACTGGGGAAAGACTTGGATTGCTCAGAAATCCGCAAAAAAAAGGAGATAATTTCTTTCGAGGTAATGTCGAACATTTGGGATATCGAGGAAAGCAGACATTTCAACTAGCTGGCTTGACAAACCATCCCGATTGGGAACGTTTTGAGATTCAACTCGGACTCAGTTCAGACAACCATTTGCAGGTTATGCAAGAACGGATTACCAGTTCAACTTCTAAAGTTCCGTTGTATGAAATCACCAGTGAACCGCAAGGGGCAGGAAGTGATATTTTTGTGACTTATAATAATTTTGCAAGAGGCGGCAAAAAACCGAGCCTGGTTTGTAGTAGTCATCTGGCGGTTTTTACCCAACTTTTAAGTTCCATTCGATTTCGACCCGAAAATCTCAAAAGTAGAGAAATTATCCCGAATGTTTGCGAAAAATATGTCCGTTGGTTAAGTGGAATTGTGTTTTTAGAACCAGAGCCTAGCTTGATGAGAAACTATGGTCACAAAACGGATTTAATTTTGCGGGAGAAAGGGCAAAATTTATCGGGAGTTCTTTATAATTTATGTCAATCTACAACCTCTAAGCAGGCGGTTTTAGACTTTGTTTGTAGTCTTCCAGAACAGAAGATTGAGGAGATTAGTTTTTTAGAAACCCCTCGGTATGAGGTGATGTTACAACTCACTGAAACCTTTGGAGGGGTGGCAACTCCTTATGATGCCGCCAGATTGTCTGATGGAACCCTGCGAGTTTTATCCATTGCAGCAGTATTACTTTCTGCACCGGAAGAAAGTTTAGTAGTCATTGAAGAAATCGATAATGGTGTACACCCGAGTCGTGCGAGTGCCTTACTGTCTCGGATGGCTGAAATTGCTCGAAAACGTAACCTCCGTATTCTCATTAGTAGCCATAATCCGGCTTTATTAGATGCTCTTCCTGATGAGGCAATTCCTGAGACTGAATTTTGTTATCGCAGTCCTGATGATGGGTCAAGTCAGTTAATTCGGTTGCAAGATATTCCCGATTACCCGGAACTGATTGCTCAGGGTTCCGTGGGTCATTTAATGACTCGGGGACTGTTAGAACGTTTTGTCAAGCAGCATCCAGGAAATGAGAACAAAAAACAGCAGGCTCTAGACTGGTTGACTTCGCTTAATTCCATGGTGGAGGCTCACTAATGGCCGATGTTTCGATTGTCGATACTTCGGTTTTTTGTAATGTTCTTAATATTCCTAAATTGAATGATGAGCGAGGCTTAGTCATGGAACAACTTAGGGATTTTTTGGAAAAAGGAACCCATTTGCTGTTACCAATGGCGGTTGTTTATGAAACCGGAAATCATATTGCTCATATCAGTGAGGGTCGTTTGCGCCGACAATGTGCTGAGTTGTTTGTTGAGCAAGTTAAAATGACGATCGCCGGAGAAACCCCTTGGACGGTGATGCAGGTTCCCACTTTGGATGAAGTGCAACTCTGGTTGACTGATTTTCCGGATTCAGCAACACAAGGTAAGGGTATGGGTGATCTGTCAATTATCCAAGAATGGGAAAAATCGAGGCGCTTGTTTCCCAATCGGCGGGTGTTTATCTGGTCTTTAGATACTCACCTTCAGGGGTATGATTCCCACCCTTAAGAGGCTGGATTTATCCAGGCGGTACTCCAAAATACACAAGTTATGCTATAATTAGTTCCCAAACATAAACCTGAGTTGGGTAGGCAGGCTATGAGATTTATTAACCCCAAAACCGATTACGCTTTTAAAAAAATCTTTGGTTCGCCACAAAGCAAGAACATCTTAATCAGTTTTCTCAATGGTTTGGTCTATGATGGCAATTCGACTATTCAAGACTTAGAAATTATCGATCCTAGTTTGCCCCCTCAACTCGAAGGCTTAAAAGATACCTATCTCGATGTTAAAGCGCGGTTGAATGATGGCACATTGGTAATTATTGAAATGCAGGTGTTGAATGTGCACTCGTTTGGGAAGCGGGTTGTATTTAATGCGGCGAAAACCTATGCGTTTCAACTGCAACGGGGACAAGGATATCGATATTTAAAACCCGTAATTGCTTTAACCTTAACTGACTTTGAAATGTTTCCCGGACAAAATCAATTGATTTCCCGCTTTGTCTATCGCGAGAAGTTTGAAGGCTGGCACTACCCAGATAATGAGATGGAGTTAGTCTTTGTGGAATTGCCGAAGTTTACCAAAGAACTGAACGAACTGGAAACCCTGACCGACAAATGGATTTATTTTATGAAATTTGCCCGATCGCTCTCTTCTATTCCTGAAAATATGGATGATATCCCCGAACTCAATCAAGCCTTTGAAATTGCTAATCAAGCTGGATTAACCCTAGAGGAATTGGAAGAGTTAGAGCGGCGGGAAATGTTTATTTATGACCAACAAGGCGCGATCGCATTGGGACTACAACAAGGGCGACAACAAGGCATTGAAGAAGGGCGACAACAAGGGCGAGAAGAAGCAAAACGTGAGACGGCTCGCAATTTATTGGGTCAACTGAATGACGAGACGATCGCCCAAGCCACTGGATTAAGTTTAGAGGAAATTGCAGCTTTACGGCAGGAGAGGTCTAGTGATTAACTAAAGTTGAGAAAGAACCCCAGTTTTGATCTGTAACCATGAACGCCGTTGAAATCGAAGAAGCCGTTTCCCAACTCGCCGAAGCACCTTTTGACCCCGAAGCGTTCCCCTTTGCTTTCCTGGAAGCCTTTGGGAATAAGGCGACCACCATCAAGCGCCTGAAAAGCGGGAACTCTAATCAATCCGACTTACCCGGTGGGGTACTTCAGCGTAACAATATTCATCTGAAAGTTTGCCCGGAAGGGGAAGTAATCGCCACCTTAACAGCCTTGCGCGAGAGTCCCGCCACCACTCGCTACAAAGTCAAGTTTATTCTCGCCACGGACGGCAAAAGTTTTGAGGCGGAAAGTTTGGTCGATGGGGAGACTGTCGCCTGTGATTACCCGGACTTTTCCGACCATTTCGGCTTTTTCCTGCCGTTGGCGGGGATTACCACCGTGCGGCAAATCCGCGAGAATGCGTTTGATATCAAAGCAACAGGTCGCCTCAATCGGCTGTATGTGGAGTTACTCAAGCTGAATCCAGACTGGGATAAAGCCGAAGGTCGCGAGAAGTTTAACCATTTCATGGCGCGGCTGATTTTCTGCTTTTTTGCGGAAGATACCAACATTTTCCACAGTGAGAAGTTATTTACAAATGCGATCGCCCAGATGAGTGCGGCCGATGCTGCCAATACCGATGAGGTGCTATCGGAGCTATTTCGGGCGATGGCGACCCCCACAACCAGCGAGAAGCGGCTGGGATTCGCAATTGGGCGAATGTGTTTCCTTATGTGAATGGGGGGCTATTTTCCGGCAGTGTCCAGGTGCCGCGTTTTAACAAAATTGCCCGGTCTTATTTGCTCCATGTCGGGAATTTGGACTGGAAAAAAATCAACCCCGATATTTTTGGCTCGATGATTCAGGCGGTGGCTGATGAGGAGGAGCGCGGCGCTTTGGGGATGCACTATACCAGTGTTCCCAATATCCTCAAGGTGCTTAATCCCTTGTTTTTGGATGATTTGCGATCGCAGTTGGATGCCGCTGGGGAGAATCGCCGCAAGTTGTTGAATTTGCGCCAACGCCTCGCCAAAATTCGCGTCTTTGACCCCGCTTGTGGGTCGGGGAATTTTCTGGTCATTGCTTATAAGGAAATGCGGAAAATTGAGGCGGAAATTAACCGTCGGCGGGGGGAACCGGAGCGCCGTTCTCAGATTCCCTTGACCAATTTTCGGGGCATAGAAATTCGCCATTTTGCGGCAGAAATTGCCCGGTTAGCCTTGATTATTGCCGAGTATCAGTGTGATGTGTTGCATCGCGGGCAGATGTTGGCGTTGGCGGATTTTTTGCCCCTGAAAAATGATAATTGGATTACCTGTGGGAATGCCTTGCGGTTGGATTGGTTGAGTTTATGTCCACCCACAGGAACCGGGGTGAAGGTGCAGCGTGAGGATTTGGATTTATGGGGGGAAACGCGAGACGAGGCAGAGATTGATTTTGAGAATGAGGGGGGAGAAACCTATATTTGTGGGAATCCGCCTTATTTGGGTTCCAAGTGGCAAACGACGGAACAGAAAGACGATTTAAAACAAATTTTTGATAATCGTACAAAACTCTGGAAGTCGCTGGATTATGTGTCGGGTTGGTTTATGAAGGCGGCAGATTATGGAACTCAGACTAATTCTGCGGCGGCGTTTGTATCGACAAATTCGATTTGTCAAGGCCAACAAGTGCCGATTTTATGGCCGCTAATTTTTGAAACTGGACATGAGATTGCTTTCGCACATACCTCATTCAAATGGGCGAATCTGGCGAGTCATAATGCTGGTGTAACGGTTTCTATTATTGGAATTGCGAGGGAGCCTGCCACTATGCGACGGTTATTTTCCCTCACTGACGAAGAAACACTTGTTGAGCGCAGTGTTGGATACATCAATGCGTATCTCGTCGCAGCTTCAAATTGTATGGTTGAACCCATACGGAATCCACTGTCAGAAGTATCGCCCATGTTGTTTGGCAATATGCCAAGAGATGGTGGAAATTTTATTTTAAATGGTGATGAACGAGCGAATATCTTGAAAACTTATTCTGCTGTTGAGCGCTTTATCCGTCCCTATTTGGGATCAGAAGAAATGATCCAGGGTAAGCGCAGGTGGTGCATTTGGATTGAGAATTCCGATTTAGCCATTGCCAGTGAACATCCCTATTTAAAAGAAGTACAAGAAAAGGTTAGGCAGTTTCGTTTAGCCAGCAAAGCAGGATCTACACGCGATTTTGCTTCGCGCCCTTATCGGTTCGTACAGATTGCTGGCACTGCAAGAGATCACTCCCTGGTAGTTGCAAAAGTATCATCGGAAAAAAGATATTATATCCCAGTTGATTTATTAAACGGTAATGCGATCGCCAGTGATCTTCTATTCGCTCTCTACGATGCACCCCTCTGGAACATGGCGCTAATTGCCTCACGTCTACACCTAGTCTGGATTGCCACCGTCTGCGGCAAGCTAAAAACCGATTTTCGCTACTCCAACACGCTTGGCTGGAATACCTTCCCCGTTCTCACTCTAACGGAACAAAACAAAATCGACCTGACCCGTTGCGCGGAAGAAATCCTGTTAACGCGGGAGCATTATTTCCCCGCCACCATTGCCGATATGTACGACCCCAAACGGATGGATATTGAATTCCCCCTAGTGCGGGAAGCGCACGATCGCAACGATGAAATTATCGAGCGAATTTACATCGGTCGTCGCTTCAAAAACGACACGGAACGCCTGGAAAAACTGTTTGATTTATATACAAAAATGACCAGCCAACCCACCCCAGCCCAAAAGTCTGCGAAACCGAAAACCAAGTCATAAAGCGATCGGGGATAATATAACAAATCCAACCCAATCCAACCAACTGACTGCCTAAAAACTATGACAGCCGCCGAAAAACTCAATCAACTGATTCAAACCCTTCCAGAAAACCAAATCCCAGAAGTCCAGGACTTCGCCGAATTTCTCCAGCAAAAACAACTCACCTCCATTCATCCTATTCCCTCTGGCACTCTGACTGGACTCCGAGGCATCGCCAAACGTCCCGAACCCGCCCCCAGTGATGATGAACTGCAAGTGCAACCCAACATCAACCGTAGGTTGGGTGCAACCCAACATCAACCGTAGGTTGGGTGCAACCCAACATCAACCGTAGGTTGGGTGCAACCCAACATCAACCGTAGCAACCCAACATCAACCGTAGTATGTAGGCGAGATTCCCCCGTAGTCGCCGTGAGCCGTCGCTTGTACCCCCGCGCCCCTACTGTTGCCTGGTTCATGGGAAACAGTATGATTAACAAACAGCAAAGACTTGACTTTGTGCGACAATGTGGAGATAATAATAGGGGTGAGTTTGAAGGCGATCGCGATGGAAATCCAACGGGTCATCCTCACAAATTTTGGGCTATTTAAAAATCTGGAAATTTCCTTAGCACCCACCCAGCAAAACCCCAGCAATATCACCGTATTCGTGGGCAAAAATGGCGCGGGTAAATCCTCCATTCTCACCGCTTTAGCCACCTCTCTTAGCTGGTTCACTGCTCGTTTACGCACGGAAAAAGGCAGTGGCAACCCTATCCCAGAAAATTCTATACTTAATTCCGCTAATTTTGCCAGCATTGAAATCGAGGTTTATGATAATAATCATCCCTCAGAAAATGCCGACATCAGCCATATTAATCATCAGTTTAAATGGACTTTAGCCAAAGCCCAAAAAGGGCGAAAATCCCCCTATAATAGTAACCTAAACGACTGCACTCGTTTGGCTAATATTTATCGTGATGACCTCAGCGATAATGACCAAACAAGCCTACCTCTAATTGCCTTTTATCCGGTGGAGCGCGTCGTGCTGGATATGCCCCTAAAAATTAGGACTAAGCACAGCTTTAAGCAATTAGATGGCTACGATAACGCCTTAAATCAGGGTGTAGACTTTCGCCGTTTTTTTGAATGGTTTAGAGAAAGAGAAGATACTGAGAATGAATCAGCAATTCCTCAAGACTTTTGGAACGAAATCAGACCTCTATTACAAACCGATTCAACGGTATGGGAGCAATTGCAGCAACTAAATGCCTCCGCTAAAGATAGGCAATTAACGGCAGTTCGCACCGCCATTAGCCGATTTATGCCGGATCTGGACAACCTGAGAGTCCGTCGCAAACCTCGTCTCTATATGGCGATCGACAAAAACGGTGAAACCCTAAATGTCGCCCAACTTTCACAAGGCGAAAAATCTCTGATGGCTCTAGTTGGTGATATTGCTCGCCGTCTAGCTATGCTGAACCCCGCCCTAGAAAATCCTTTAACAGGTGATGGTATCGTTTTGATTGATGAAGTCGATTTGCATTTACATCCCTCATGGCAGCGTAGTTTTTGCGATCGCCTCATCGACACTTTTCCTAACTGTCAATTTGTGCTAACAACCCATTCACCTCTTATCATCAGCGACTGTCAAAATATCTTGGTTTACACCTTAAACAATGGTGAATTGCAACAATTGCCTTCCCAGTATGGGCAAGATGCTAATACGGTTTTACTAGATGTCATGGATACCAGTATCCGTAATGAGACCATTGATACTGAACTGAACAATCTGCTAGATGCCATACAAAACGCCAACCTAACCGAGGCTGAACAATTGCTTTCACAATTAACTGAGAAATTGCACGCCAATCATTTAGAATTGATGAAAGCCAAACTCCTGATCAATAAACAAAAATCACGTCATGCGAAAGATTCATAAAGGCTCCGAGCCACCTAATTTGACAGCATGGAAAAAGAAAAATCCTCACATCAACCGTAGGTTGGGTGCAACCCAACATCAACCGTAGGTTAGGTGCAACCCAACATCAACCGTAGGTTGGGTGCAACCCAACATCAACCGTAGGTTGGGTGCAACCCAACATCAACCGTAGGTTGGGTGCAACCCAACATCAACCGAAACATTCACCCCACCACATAGGGACTGAGCCGATGTGATCACAATCACAACTAACCCAGAGTAACGATCGCATTTAGTTGTTACGGCTATCATGCGATCGCCTCTGCAAATTCACAGAGTACCCGGACTTTTATCACTGCCAACCTTAGTCAAATCTCCGATGATAGTAGCCATCAACCTATTCGAGCTATCAAATCTCAAATAGCTCACCTATCGTAGTATCTCTCAAAACCAGAACCCAGCAACCCATAAGCACCTATCGCCAAAGCATCAAAATGCTGCCGCCATTGGTAGGGGAGAACCCCTATAATGGATCGGCAGCATAGACTTTTAAGGGTAATCAGCAAAGGCTACTGAATGATATGGAAGTAGTAGCCAGCCACCAGCAGGTTAATTCCTAACAGGACGATCGCCCAGAAAGTACGGAAGGGATAGGGAAATCCACCAGATTTATTAGCCATATTTTCAAAGTTCCAATGATTTTTGTCTATTAAAGCACACAATGCGATCGCTGTTAATCTATCCCCTCACCTGAAAAAATCTCTATTTCTGTGACAGAGGCGATCGTCAGTGGTGCAGTATTTGCTATAATCGTCAAGTTGTCTCAACTCGCACATCCAAGAGTTCGGGTGTCTGTGGGGAATCTCTCCTACAGATCGGCGCTTGGGTGGAGGATTAACCCGAAAAGGAGAAAAATTAATCATGCCAGTTATCAGTCTCGCAGATATGCTAGAGTCTGGGGTTCACTTTGGGCATCAGACCCGACGCTGGAACCCTAGAATGGCTCCCTACATTTTCACAGAACGCAACGGTGTTCACATCATTGACCTCGTACAAACCGCTCAATTGATGGATGATGCCTATGATTATGTCAGAAGCGCTTCTGAACAAGGCAAAAAATTCCTGTTTGTGGGAACTAAACGACAGGCTGCTGGTATTATCGCCCAGGAAGCTGCTCGCTGTGGTGGTTATTATGTCAACCAACGATGGTTGGGGGGTATGCTGACCAACTGGGTGACAATTAAAACTCGCGTAGACCGTCTCAAAGACTTGGAAGCGCGAGAAAATAGCGGTCAGTTAGACTATCTCCCCAAAAAAGAGGCGGCGGTTTTGCGTCGCGAAATGGGTAAGCTACAGAAATATTTGGGCGGTCTGAAAGGAATGCGCCGAGTCCCCGATGCCGTGATTATGGTAGACCAACGCCGGGAATATAATGCCGTCATGGAATGCCGGAAATTGGGGATTCCCATTATTGCTCTGTTAGATACTAACTGTGATCCTGACCTGGCTGATATCCATATTCCCGCTAATGATGATGCTATTCGTGCCATTAAGCTGATTATTGGTAAATTGGCTGATGGTATTTATGAAGGCCGTCACGGGGTATCTGCTGTTGGCGCTGATGATGATTACGACGACGCGGATACCGATTACGATGACGAGGAATTCGGTGATGATTATGAGTCTGATGATGACTCTGATGATTCCTCTGATGATTAGGTCAATACAACTATAGTAGACGGTCTGGGGGGGCGCTATGGCTTCCCAGACTTCTACCGAGCCAGGTTTCGGTATTTGGTGAAACATTTGTTAAACTTTCCTAACAAGTGTTGGTTACTGGCAATTTAACTAAGCAATTAAAGGATTAAACATGGCTGAAATCTCTGCAAAGATGGTTAAGGAACTGCGCGATAAAACTGGCGCGGGTATGATGGACTGCAAAAAAGCCCTCAAGGAAAATGATGGCGATATGACTAAAGCCGCCGAATGGCTGCGACAAAAGGGTATCGCTTCCGCTGACAAAAAATCTGGGCGTGCGGCGACTGAAGGGATAGTCGGTAGCTACATTCACACCGGGGGTCGGGTTGGTGTTCTGGTGGAGGTTAACTGCGAAACCGATTTTGTCGCTCGTCGGGAAGAGTTCCAAGAGTTGGTGCGTAATATCGCCATGCAAATTGCGGCTTGTCCCAATATTGAATATGTCTCCGTGGATGATATCCCCGCTGCTCTGGTGGCTAAGGAAAAGGAAATCGAGATGAAACGTGATGATCTCGGTAACAAGCCTGACAACATTAAAGAGAAAATTGTCCAGGGTCGTATTGATAAACGACTCAAAGAGTTGTCTCTGGTAGACCAACCCTATATCCGTGACCAGAATATTTCCGTTGAGGAACTCATTAAGCAGACTATCTCTACTTTGGGCGAAAATATTAAGGTCCGTCGGTTTGCCAGATTTGTCTTGGGTGAAGGTCTGGAAAAAGAAGAGACTAATTTTGCTGATGAAGTGGCTGCCCAAACTGGTGGGAAGGCATAACCTATCGACTCTCAATTCCTAAGTTTTGGTGAAATTAACCCCGATCTGATGGCATAATCAGAATGGATCGGGGTTTTTTGTTTAGTGTTGCTCTAATGTTCCCCCTATTATAACTATGGCTGGATCTGTTAAACAAATTGAACAGGAGATCGCAGCGTTGGAAGATGCGATCGCTGATATTGCCCAAGAACTACATCAATGTTATAGTGATTATCTACAGGTTTTGGGTGAGGGCTTGCGACAGCAACTCATCCTGGCTACTTATCATTTATGCACTCAGGGTTATCCAGAAGCCTTTTTAAAGCTGTCTTTCTCGCGACGGCAAGAACTACAATCACAAATTCGCCATCAGGTTTCGCGATCGCAAAATCGGTTATTTAATCTAGTCCGTGCGCCGATTTCTCAGCAAAAACCAGATGAGAATGACCCCCAAAAATCCGAGGATTCAGAACCATCCCCAGAGACGGAAAGCCAAGAAAATCAAGGTGTTCGCCCCTCAATTTCTCCTCTTAAATCCGTTTCTCCATCTAGTCCCAAACCCCTACTAATTACGCCCTCCCATCTTCTGCGTTGGCAAGAAAACATTGACGAAGCCACTGCTAAAATTCTGCATCGCCTCTCCCATGAGATTAACTTGCTGTTGCAGGAATATGCTATAATGCCCCAGGAGTTGCCTGTAGCCCTCATCGAAGCCGCTTCTAAAACTGAACCTCCCCTGGAAGCTACGGCGGGTAATACCCCCAATTTGTTGACTCTCATGGTGGAGACGGAAGATGAAAATGAGGAACAGACCTCCCGCGTCACTCAACTGATTACCGTTCATCTGCGGATATCGGAAATCGAGTTTTCTGACCCTAGGGTGATGGCTGGACGACAAAAAATCCGCCAGGTGGCTAAACGCCTCAACCAGTTGGGACGCAACTATCAGAAGAAATTGCGGGAAAGGGCTGTCCTACAGGCTGAGGCGGCTTGGCGTTCTAGTTGGTTCGATGAGTAGGGAGCAGTAAATGCGATCGCCTTTGATTGCCTACCTTGACCTACCTAGCTAGGCTAGAGTCAAGATGGGCTATCATAACCCATCACCACCATAATATCTCAGATTTCTGGGTTTGTCAAGTATTTCGTGTAAAATTAATCGACTAATTCACCCTCAGAAAAACCCTAGTTAGTGAATAGCCAGGGAATGACATAGCCAATGACCACCGCCACCATAGTCAACAGAACATTAATACTTTCTGGAGGTAGCCAGGCGTGTAAAACACTGGAGCGAATTTGACTCACGGGTAGTTGGGGGTCAATTCCCGCTGAAATTTTCGAGGCTTTCCCGTGAATGCGAACCTGTAAGCCTTGGGGGTCGTCTGGGTGAATTTTTAGACGGCGAAAACTTTGGATATTGGGAGTATCTTTAAAAGTCAAAAACTGTCCCTTTTCCAAATGCAAATCTTGATTAACCATGGTAACTTTTCCCTCTAAGATAGTCGAAATGTCGATATCATCCTGAGTATTATCCGTCCAGAGAAGCTGGGTAAAATGCACTTCGTTGACGGTTAAATTTCCCCACAGCCACTGTTGATAATTGCTAGTTTCCAGGTCAGGCAAATCCAGATATAATTGGGTTTTACCGCTGGGAGAGAGATACAATTCTGACCTGTTGGGAGTCCCAACAAATTCGCGAGAGTTATGCTCATCGGCGGGTTGATTAAGTTGGGGTAAATCATACCCTTCCAGGCTGATATTTAACGGTTGGCTTCCGACGGAGAGTTTGATAATTTCCTGGGCGGTTTCGGAGTTTTCTGGGGAGGGTAGAATTAGGGTAACAAGCAGTTGATTTTCTGCTTTATCATAAGCCAACTTTTGCACTTTGGTGGGGGAAGGCAGTCGCAAATAACTGAGTTCAATTTGATTGACAGCATCGGGATTAGAGGGGGTGATGATTAACTTACTGTTGGGATATTTTAAGCGAATGTCTAAGTTGTCAATACCCGACAAATCCTCCGATTTAAACAATCCCGAAATTTGCAGATTTTGGACTCCTTCTAATTCGATGCCTTTCAGGTTTCGCATTGAATTAATCAATAATTTTTGGTCGGGTCCCGTGTAAGTAAAGCTGACCGATTCGGCGATGATATTGCCTTCAAATACATGAGGCGATGGCCATATCGCTAAAACCAAAACAAATAGGCACAATATCAGCAACCCGATCGCCGGAATCCGATGTTTTTGATCCTGGAGAAAAGACCGAACTCTCCCCAGTTTCAGATAAACAATATAAGCCTCTAAATTCTTGTCGTTGACTTGGTAGGGAGTGAAGGGATTAATATATAACAATAGCTGCACAAAAACCCCAAAACCGTGGCCGATTTTTTTCCCGCATTTAAGGCAGGTTTTCATCAAGTATAACAGGGCTTTGGGCAGATACTTGAAGAGGGAAAACATCCGGTTTGTGGCGCGATCGCATATATGGCAGGATATATGGCATATCTGGATAAACTGTTGATATCCATTTTGCCACCATCGAGAAAATCGGGATTTGAGCCGTTGGTAATTGCGGGAAAAGTTCATGATTTCGGGGAAGGTAGGTTAGGGGGTAAAATCATCGCAACCAAGCCGGGTCATGGTGGAATTGAAACACCCCATAAACAGCTTCTGGGCGTTGTCCCCGCTGTCGAGTTTCCCCTGATACCGACAGTTGATAGACTCCTCTCGGTTGGTTGCGTGCATCCCAAATAAAGACAATTTCCCCCTGTCTGGGGCGGGGTTGTTGTTGAGTATGAATAACTTGGTTATTGTGGCGAATTTCAAAGCTGTTAATTTGGGTGCGACCCGGACTGTGGAAAACGAATTTATAGGACGTGGAAGGTTGCCCAATAATCACCGGAACATAGATGCTTTGTGAACCGGGAAGGTGGGCGATCGCACGAAGACTGTTAGCCGGAACTTGGGCTTGGGTGATGATTTGGGTGTCTAAATCCAATTCATATTTATTGCCATTTAAATTGGGGGTAACATTATCGAGTTGATAACGCTTCTGAAACGAGCGGAGAATGATGTTGGGAGTCCCTCCCATATTCGGCACTTGCAGCATCAGCCTATTGCCTAAATTAGTCAGGCTGGAGGTAGCCAGGGAAACCAGACTAAAGGAGCCACTGATAGATTGGCTGGCGATGCCTTCGCAGCGACTGGGGCGGGAACGGCGTTGATAAACGAGGGGGTCAGGATGGTTGGTGGGACAAGCCGCCGCTGGTGGTGCATTGAGGGTGACAATTCCGGCGGTGAGTAGATACAGAGGGGTGAGAAGAACTGCTCGGAGCATGGTTTTTTTACCTCCAAAAGTTTGACAATCTCTCTGGGGCTATGGTAGCCTAATATTAAGGTGGAATACCAACCCCCTTTCTGAGTGGTTAAAATCGCAGACCCCACCGTTGCAGTTGTTGGCGGATGATGTCGATAGGATAAGCAAACCCAAAACCGCCGATGCTCACTCCTGAGTCGCCACCGCCTGCCCGAGCTGACGCTTGGGTTTCGTCGTTGATATTGGTGACTAGACCGACAACTTGGTTATTGTGGATGATCGCGCTGCCGGAGGCTCCCGAAGCTAGATTAGTGCCGCCAATTTGTAGGTTTAGCTGGTCGGGGCTGGGGGTGTTGGCTGCAATGAAACCTCGCAGGATAGTCCAGGGGTTGCCTGTCACCGGATGACCAATGATGCGGACATCGGCATCGAGGGGAACGGCAGAGTTGCCCAGGGGCAGGGGTTTGATATCGTCGGGGAGGTCGGTCACTTCCAGGATAGCCAGGTCTAGGATATCGTTGGGGCTGGTGATGTGGCGGATACGAGCGGGCAACCGCTGGCGGTGTTCGGGTTGGTTGCGGCTGTAGAGTTCGATTTCGATATCGCTGCTGGGGCGGTTTCCAAACTGTTCGTCAGATACCACATGGCGGTTGGTGATGATGTAGGCGGTACGGCCTTCCCGGTGAACTACCCACCCCGTACCCCTGTTAGAGCCCATGCTGATTTGGGCGAAAATCTGGACGGTGGAGCGTTGCAGACCAAATAGGGGTTCCTCCTCAAGGCTGGGGAGGATTTCCCTGGGGGTCGCCGGGAGAGGATTCACCCGCAGGGCGAGGAGTCTTTCGGCTTCCTGTAGGTTGTTTTGGGTTATGGCAAAGTTGGGGTCGAGTCGGATGGCTTTCTTGTATTCTGCGATCGCACCTTCCAGGTCTCCCTGTTCTTGGAGAGCCAGACCGAGATTGTTGTGTGCTAGAGTATGGGCGCTGGCGGGTGTAGTTGTTCTATCCTCTGGAAGTGCCAAAGCTCTTCGGTAAGCGTCAATGGCTTCTGGCAGTTTCCCTTGGTCAGCTAGGGCATTACCGAGACCGACGTGAGGCGAAGCATAATTGGGGTCTAGTGCGATCGCTCTTCGGTAAGCCTCCATGGCTTCTGGCAGTTTCCCTTGGGCAGCTAGGGCATTACCGAGATTATTGTAAGCAAAAGCATAATTGGGGTCTAGTGCGATCGCTCTTCGGTAAGCGTCAATGGCTTCTGGCAGTTTCCCTTGGTCATATAGGGCAATACCGAGATTGTTGTAAGCAAAAGCATAATTGGGGTCTAGTGCGATCGCTCTTCGGTAAGCGTCAATGGCTTCTGGCAGTTTCCCTTGGGCTCTTAGGGCATTACCGAGATTATTGTAAGCTATAGCATCATTGGGGTCTAGTGCCAAAGCTCTTCGGTGAGCGTCAATGGCTTCTGGCAGTTTCCCTTGGGCAGCTAGGGCAATACCGAGATTGTCATAAGCCATAGCATTATTGGGGTCTAGTGCGATCGCTCTTCGGTAAGCGTCAATGGCTTCTGGCAGTTTCCCTTGGTCTTTTAGGGCAATACCGAGATTGTTGTAAGCTATAGCATAATTGGGGTCTAGTGCTAAAGCTCTTCGGTAAGCGTCAATGGCTTCTGGCAGTTTCCCTTGCCTTCTTAGGGCAACACCGAGACCGACGTAAGCCCCAGCATTATTGGGTTCAATCTGCAAAAACTGCCGCCAAATCTGTTCTGCTTCCCTATACCTCCCCGCCGCCCATGCTGCATTCCCCCTTTCAAACCATTCATCCACCGTCTGAGCCGCCAAACCTGATGGCAGCAGGGTTAACGACAAACTCAGCAATATTGGTAGGGCAAATCGCCGATATATCATAGCAGCCACCTCTCAATATCCCCATGTTTCAGTTTAATCCTTTTTTCGTCAGATGGGCGGAAACAAACCCGGTTTTTGTGAGAGTTTCTCCGACTGGGGGGAAACAAACCCGGTTTCTGGCAGAGTTTATCCGACCTCACCAGAGATAGTCATAGAAACCCGGTTTCTGGGAGGTTGGGGGGGAAACAAACCCGGTTTCTGGGGGTTTCTGGGAGGGTTTATCAGACCTAGCGCAAATATGCTATATTGATTAAATAGTCATCTACTATGGTCATAACTAGCCACCATAGCCCATGGTTTCATGATATCTGCAATTTCTGAATTTGTCAAGTATTTGAGCTTGATTAATGCACCAATAAACCCTTATAATATCAACCAAGTTGGCAATCCAAATCCGTTAAAATTCATCACCTATGGCAATCTATGAACCCGATTGGTCTCGTCTCCAAAAAGCCCTATCTGTAGAAGCAGAACGTGGGTTTAATAACATTCAGGGCAAAGAGTATAGATTTCATGAATTTTTACAAATCAGCATTGATAAACTCATCGAAATTATCCCCATAGAAGCTCATGAATTGGGGCAAAGATTAGTCGGAGATTTTGCCAGATATTCCCAACTTATCACCGAAGATAGACAGCATTTGATAGCCGAAACTCGCAACTTTTTACTCCAAGCCGAGCGTCTGTTAGAAGCTCAGAAAAAACTCACCAAAAATCAGCCCCCAGAGCCATCCCCTCCCCCTCGCAGTCGCAGCATTACCCAGGAAGTTACCCCCCCCAAATCTCCCCAATTAGACCAGGGTTTAAAAGAACTGGTCGGGCCTAGAAATAGCGACCTTTTAGCCAGGCTGGGAATTTATACGATTTATGATTTACTCTATTATTATCCCCGCGACCATATTGATTACGCGCGCCAAGTCCCCATCAAAGAATTAGCACCTGGGGAAACTGTTACCATTGTGGCAGAGGTGAAGCGGTGTAATTGTTTTAGTAGCCCCAAAAATCGCCAACTCACTATTTTAGAATTAATCGTCAAAGACCGAACCGGACAACTAAAAATTAGTCGTTTTTTTGCCGGAAATCGCTATAGCAATAAAGGCTGGCAACATAAACAAAAATATAACTATCCTCCGGGAGCCATTATCGCGGCTTCTGGGTTGGTGAAAAAAAATAAATATGGCATTACCCTAGATAACCCGGAATTGGAAATCTTAGACAGGGTTGATAGTCGTGCGTCTTCGATGAAAATTGGGCGGGTTTTACCGGTTTATCCGTTGTCGGATGGCATTGGGGCGGATTTGGTCAGGAAGGCGGTTTTGGCGGCATTACCAGCAGCTAATAAACTCCCGGAATCATTACCTCCCAAATTGCGGGAAAAATATCAGTTAATTGAAATCTCGGATGCTATCACTAATATTCACTTCCCCCCCAACCGCGACTGGTTAGCCTCGGCTAGACGACGCTTAGTATTTGATGAATTTTTCTATTTGCAAATCGGCTTATTGCAGCGGCGACAAGTTTCTAAAACCAACGAAAAAAGCGCTGCTCTCCTCCCCCAAGGTGAACTCATCCAACAGTTTTATAAAATCTTGCCTTTTGAATTAACCAAGGCTCAAAAACGAGTGATTGGAGAAATCTTGACGGATCTCAATTCGGAAGAACCTATGAATCGCTTAATTCAAGGAGATGTTGGGGCGGGGAAAACTGTGGTGGCTGTGGTGGCAATGTTGGCGGCAATTCAAGCCGGATATCAGACGGCTTTGATGGCTCCGACGGAGGTTTTGGCGGAACAACATTATCAAAAATTGGTGGGTTGGTTGAATTTAATGCACCTTCCGGTTGAGTTGTTGACGGGTTCGACTAAGGCTGCTAAACGTCGCCAAATTCATGCTCAATTACAAACGGGAGAATTGCCGGTTTTGGTGGGAACTCATGCGTTAATTCAAGACCCGGTGAATTTTCATAAGTTGGGGTTGGTGGTGATTGATGAACAGCATCGCTTTGGGGTGCAGCAACGCGCTAGGTTACAACAAAAAGGTGAGTCTCCTCATGTTTTGACGATGACGGCAACTCCTATTCCCCGCACATTATCCCTCACTTTACACGGAGATCTCGATGTTAGTCAGTTAGATGAATTACCGCCGGGAAGACAGCCAATTCAAACGACTATGTTATCTGGTCGTAAACGTCAGGAAGCCTACGATTTGATTAGCCGAGAAGTGGCACAAGGACGACAGGTTTATGTGGTTTTACCTTTGGTGGAAGAGTCGGAAAAGTTGGATGTGCGATCGGCTGTTGAAGAACATCAAAAATTGCAAACTAAGATTTTCCCGGAATTGGCGATCGCTTTATTACATGGTCGCATGAGTAGCCAGGAAAAAGAAGCGGCGATCGCTAAATTTAGGGAGGGAGAAACTAATATCTTAGTATCGACAACTGTGGTGGAGGTTGGGGTTGATGTTCCTAATGCTACGGTGATGTTAATTGAAAATGCGGAAAGGTTTGGCTTGTCACAATTGCACCAACTACGGGGTCGGGTCGGTCGTGGCGCTCACAAGTCCTATTGTTTGTTAATGTCGGGGAGTTCCTCACCGGAAGCGAAGCAAAGATTACAGGTTTTGGAACAGTCCCAGGATGGCTTTTTTATTGCTGAAATGGATATGGAGTTACGGGGTCCCGGTCAGGTTTTGGGAACTCGTCAGTCGGGTTTACCTGACTTCGCTTTGGCTAGTTTGGTGGAAGATCGCGAGGTTTTGGAACTAGCCAGAGAAGCCGCACAAAAAGTCATCCAGAAAGACTATACCCTCGAACGTTGGCCGGCTATGGCGGCGGAGTGGAACCGACGCTATCAAAAAATGATGGGAGGATCGATTTTGACTTAGGTTGACACCTTGAATATTCACAATATAAGGCAGATTTTTCCATCAATTATCACAGGATGAAATTAGTCATGACTGAATATAATGTATATAGTGACACATATACTAAACACCTCCAAAAACTCAAGAATGTTTTGGCTAGTGACAAAGCATACGAGCAAGCCATTGGCGGAAACTTTCTAGCTGTAGGTCAACTGGAACTAGGTTTACTTAGACAACAGGGACTCAAACCAGGTCAAATGGTGATTGATGTAGGGTGTGGAAGTGGGCGTTTGGCTGGTCCTTTGGCGGGTATTCCTGACATTCGCTACTTAGGTATCGATTTAGTTCAGGATTTATTGGACTATGCACGTAAAATTTGCAATCGGAATGATTGGCAGTTTGTGAAGGTCAAGAGTCTGAGTATTCCAGCATCAGATCAAGTGGCTGACTTTGTGGTATTTTTTTCGGTGCTTACCCATTTAAGACATGAGGATAGCTATAAATATTTAGCTGAAGCTAATCGAGTGCTTAAACCCGGAGGATGTATTATCATCAGTTTTCTGGAGTTTAGAATTCCATCACACTGGTCTGTATTCGAGGAAATGCTTAAAAATCCAGACCCCCACAAACATATTGACCAATTCATAGATCGCGATGCAATTCGTGCCTGGACTCAACATCTGGGACTCAATATTGATGCTATCCATGATGGGGATAAACCCCATATCCCCTTGTTGTCAACAATTACTTGGGATGATGGCCGATCGCAAACAGGCCTAGGTAACTTGGGACAATCGGTAGCTATTCTCAGAAAACCCCTAAACCAAAACCTATAGGGCTTGTCTTCGCTCCCGGATTAGCTTAATATATAGATGGCGGAAAGTCGATTTCATTACCCTTGGTAAGCCAAAATCTATGGGGGTCATTTTGTCCGGGAGTCGCCAATCGTCAACCCGTAAATCATCCGGGTGCAACAACGGAAAGGCGATCGCCTCTAATTCCCCACACAACCCTAGACTTTTCGCGGCCACTAGGGTGGGGACTAAATCCCATTGTACTCCTAACACTTCTACCATTGCCCTATCGAGTGCAAAAACGTCCTCAGAGGCTCCTAGCAAGCCCAACAAGCGCGGTTCCCCGTTACTCGGACCATTTCCCTCATGGGCGATAATACCATCAATAACGGTCAATTCTGGGGCGATCGCTCTAGCGGTTTCTACCAACATTCTACCAAAGCGATCGGCATCTTTTCCGGCTTCCATGTGCCACCAGGCCTTCATTTTCCCCGGAACACAACCAAACAGGTTTTTCACCCCCAGAGTCATTGTTAGCTGGGTGTGAGATTTCACCTTGGGGAGGTTAATCACAACGTCGGCTTCCATAGCCTCCCGACTTAACCGCAACCGTTCAAACTCTTGGGTATCGGTTGAATACTGGCGACCGTGAAATTCCACCACGGGTAAGTCTAACTCCCTAATTAGGGGTAAATAACCGTTGGCTTTGGCTACCCCTAAAGCACTCCCAAAGGCTGGACTATCCCCTAAAAATGGCTGACCACCTACTTCTTTAACTAACCTAGCCACCTCGGCTACTAATTCGGGACGGGTTACACATTCTTTGGTCGGACGAGAACCTGTTAATAAGTTAGGCTTTAATAAAACGCGATCGCCTGATTTTACCCATCTTCTCACACCTCCCCAAGGTTCCAACAAGGCTTCTAAAGAATGGCGTAAGGCTGAGGGTTCATAGGAACTTGCTCGAATTAAACTTACTGAAGACATGGTTAGTTATGACAATTTTTAATATGAGATGCACCTGCGAATTAACTTAAACTACTACTGTATCCCAATTTTACCGGCTGCTCCCCTTTGTAAGGCTGTTACCCTCTGAGCATTGGCGAAAGTGGCTTGATCTCGAATTTGAGGAAGTGGCGGCTTCACTTCCACCTTAGTCACCTTAGCCATACACACCAAAACGGTTTGATCAATTAAATGCAAAGTTACCCACCGTTGTGATAACAGTTGGGGCAATTTTTGGGCTAATTCAGTGGCAGAAATTGGCAGACTGAAGGTTTCAACTGTACCACTTTCATAGTAAAATGAAATCTGTGGCTCCCCCGTCTCTACTTGCATTGTCGCAAAAGAACCTTTAGGCATGATTGTTCCCTCAATTCAATTAATGTTTTGACAATATGAGGCTGAAGATACGAGAGTTTAAATTGTAATCTTTTTCGGTTGATTTCGTCAAACTTTCCCAGATGTGGCGATCGCATTACCCCTAAACTACTTAAAGCCTAGTAGAAGGCTACTAGGCTCTAAACCGACTGAGTAAACTCAGTTGACTCAAGCAGACGTTGGATAAGTTACTCAGAAAAATGATAGGATCTAAATTTGGTTAACAAAACTTGCAACAACCCTGACTCAGGGAACTCACCTTAGAAATCAAGCCGATACAGGCTCCGTTTATAGCACCGATCCCAAACAAACTCAACTTACGAGAGCCTCCAGGCCGGGAGTTTACCCCTTTGACGATGCCAACAAGTTATAGCTCGAACACACTGTTCAGACGCTGCAAGTGGACTCAAGCAGGCGGACACAGGCTCTAAGTCCGAAACTGGGTTACTCAAAGAATTAACTTCGTTTTGTGTCCCTATACTGGTAATATAGCACCATTTTGGGACTAGGCAAGCATAATTTACAAAGTTTTACAATAGGAGTGGCTAAAGACTATTTTATGGAGATTTGAGAAAGCGAACGGAGATGCGATCGCCCAATTGTAGCCCCAATTCCTCAGTTAGTCCCCCTCGCAACTCAATCACCCTGTCCACCATCACATCAGTAGGTCCATAGGTCGGACAAGGTTCAGCCTCGCAGGGGAGAGCATTAACCTGAATATAACGAACCACCCCATCACGCATAAAAACCATATCCAAAGGAATCTTACAGTTTTTCATCCAAAACTGTGCAAACTCAGGGCGCGCGAAGACAAATAACATACCGCGATTGTCGGGGAGGAAAGTCCGAAACATCAACCCCAAAGTCTGTTGTTCAGGAGTTCTCGCCACTTCGAGCTGAATTTCGCGATCGCCAATCATAGCTTTAGCCGTAATCGGTAGCATCTGACCCTGATTAAAAACCTGCACCATATCCTGATCCAACTGATTAGGAGGAACAGACACCATTGGCGTATCACAGCCTACCAAAAACCAGGTAATAGTCACACAACTTAATCCCAATCGCCGCCAATCCATGCGCCAGCCCCCGGACCCACCGCCACTCAACCTAGGCATCCCGCAAAACATATCCTACACCTCTGACAGTCTGAATCAATCGTTTTTCCCCTTCCTCCTCAATTTTTAGTCGCAAATAGCGAATATAAACCTCAATCACATTAGACTCTCCCAAAAAATCATATCCCCAGACATTTTCCAGGATCTGTTCACGAGTCAAAACTTCCCGAGGATGCTCCATTAAATATTTGAGCAAATCAAATTCCTTCATGGTTAAATCGATCGCCCGATGGTTACGAATAGCGCGTCTGGTAGCCAAATCTAAGACCAAATCCGCAAACCGCAACATATCCGAGTGATTATCTTCCGATTTGAGATATAGCTTCACCAAATCGAGGAACCCTTCACAGCGATAGGGTTTGAGAAAATAATCATCAGCCCCTGATTCCAAACAAGCCACCCGGTCATCAACCGTATCACGAGCCATAAATATTAATATAGGCGCAGTACAGCCCATTTCCCTCAGATGGCGACACAGAGACAATCCCGACTCTCCCCCCAGCATCCTATCTATGACAATCAAAGCCGGTTGCAGTTCCGTTACCTGATGTAAACCCATGGCGGTATTGTGAGCCACTACCGGAAAGTAACCGGACTCCTGCAAGTCTACACTGATATTTTCAGCCAACAGTTGATCACTTTCAATAATCAATATGGAAGCACGGGAATCTAGGGCGATCGCATTCATAGGGGAACAGTTTACCGTGTAAAATTAGTTAATTCGACTCAGTTGCCTCAAGGTAGTTCCACAGAAGTAGGTTTAGCAATATGAGGGAGTCCCCAGCCTAGTTTTTCTCGCAAAATTTGGAAAAATTCCGGTGGTTTCAGACGAATAAAACGAGCCGGAAAAGGCGATCGCTCAACTCGGACGTGATATTCTGGTAGAACATAACACCCGCCATTGCCATCAACCACCATCACCAATTGATTAGGACTAGCCGGGTAAATACTCACCACTTCCCGGTCTGCATAAACCAAAGCCCGCGAAGCCAGAGAATGGGGACAAATTGGCAACAATTGCAGAACTCCCACCCCCGGCGTAACTACTGCTCCCCCCGCCGACAGACAATAAGCAGTAGACCCAGTCGGGGTAGAAATAATCACCCCATCAGCAGCAATATCAACCGGAGCATGGCGACCGATTTCTATTTCAAAATGGCACATACAGGTCATCGGTTCCCGGTGTAGCACCATTTCATTTAAACATAGAGCCTCCCAGAGCAAACTTTCCTGGTTAAATACCCGCACCAATAGCATTGTGCGTTCCTCAACCAAATATTCCCCAGCCAACACCGCTTCTAAGGCTTGGGGTAACTGATTTAGATAAGTTTCCGTCAGAAATCCCATGTGGCCTGTATTTACCGCTAACATGGGGATACCCTGGGGCGCTAATTGTCGGGACGCAGAAAGAACAGTACCATCTCCCCCCAGGACAATAGCAAGACTCATATCGCGATCGAACTCTGGCGGCGCTAACCCCTCGATCGCAGTATGACACAGAGGGCGATCGGGATTAGAATAACCCAAAATCCCCCCATTCCTGTCGCCACAAAAACATCCCAACCCAGGTTGGTTAACTTGTCCTTTAATTCAATGGCACTGCGACAAGCAGCAGCCTTAGCATCGTTATAAAGAATCCCTACTTTTGGCACGGGGATAAACTTAATAATGGTTGAGCAACAATCATTGGGGCAAATTTACTTAGCGCCCCATTTTACCACAATCAGCCAAATAACTGACCGATTCCATTAGCCTACTACAACAAAAGCCTACAGCCAAATCTTCTCACGATTTGAACGGGCTGCGCTTTTGTTTACGTTTTTTCTGTTTTTCTCGTTCATATTCCAGCTCTTTCAGTTTTTTCATGATCCGACCAAAGTATTCTTGCAGGTAACTTTCCAGGGTAGTATTTTCTTCTGGGTTCATACCCAGTATCTGATACGTCTCATCCATTGACGCTTTCAGAGGTTGACCCGTCGCTAGAACTTCCACAAACGCCAGACGATCCGAAATGTTCAGACTCCACTGGAAAAATCGAGTAACTTTGCGGACAATACGGACAATGCTGTTAGGTGTGCGCGTGACTCTGGCTTGTTTCCCTGACAGTCTTTCGCACAAGCGGATAATTTCATCCGCTGTCCAAGCTCTCGAACCCACCACCGGAAACGTTTGATTTTCAGCTTCCGGAACTGATAACGCCCGGATCGTGATTTTAGCGATATCCTGAGTATCCATATAGGCGATCGGAGAACTTACCCCCGGAACCCATACAGACTGACCATCTAAAATCGGGATCGCAAATTGACCAATTAAGCCTTGCAAAAAGCCACAGGGTCTCAGAATTGTATATTTAAGGCCAGATTCAGCTAAAAACTTTTCTGTACAGCGTTTAATCTCTAATAATGGCACTTGCGTATATTTTTCCGCATCCAGGAACGAAAAAAACACAAATCTCTCTACTCCTGCCGCTTTAGCAGCCTGAATCAGGGCCACCTTCCCTTTCCAGTCTACATCTTTAATACTTAGCGAATCCGTCGGGCGCGCCGTCGCCGCATCAATTACCACCTTTACCCCCTCTAGCGCCGGTTTTAAGGTTTCTGGATCACATAGGTTCCCCGGAACCAGTTCTGCACCCCACTCTTTTAGGAAAGCAGCTTTTTTGTAACTACGCGCTAAACAGCGGACTTGGTAGCCTTCATCTAATGCTCGGCGGGCTATCTGTCTACCTAGAGTACCTGTGGCACCAACAATTAATAATGTCATGAATAACCAATATGGGGCTTAAACTTTACTTAAAATACTATCAAAGATTCTCTCATTTTTTTACAAAACTTCATAATTTGCTCAGATTAGAGTCCCCAGTGGGACCGCGCCAGCAGTCAATTATCCCCTATTGATTACCATTTCCCGGTCTGACACACCCTACTTATGCCCTTATTTGTCAAACAGGAGTAGCGCCAATGGCTATCACTACCATTAGCGCCAATAGCAATCAGCAACGGATAACTCCTTCCTGATTTACCTAGTGGGGTTCCGCCTCTGGTGACTATTCCCCACCTTGGATTTTCAGGAGGAGGAACCCGCCACCTAATCCCACCAGAATCAGAACAAAGGACAGAAACGCCGCATTGAAAATTTCACCAGCCATAAATTTTGGATCTCCTGTACAAGTCTAACAATTGCCCTATCTATTTTAGGGTGAACAGGTAGCGATCGCACCAAAAATAGGCATCAGCGCCACCCAGACCCGGTAACCACCCCCATTAACTCAAAGCAATCAGTTCTGTTGATACCCCCATCTCATCCAGCATTTTCTGGATTTCTCCACAGTAAATCGGGTTCATCACAATAATCTCATCCGGCTGATATTCCTTCAAAAATTCCGGCGACATAATTTCATGACCAACACCCGGAATAAACTGTCCGTGTCGGTGAGGATTAATATCCACAATATACTGCACCTGATTCTCAGTTTTTAAAGTCGTCAGAAACGCCACACATTTAGAGCCAGAACCCCAAACTACAACCCGCTTTCCTTCTTCCTGGGCGGTTTGTAGATGTTCTTTCCAATGGTTAATTTTACCTTGCACATGAGTAGCAAAATGTCTCATATCCTGTTTTACTTGGTCGGGACTTTCCTCAAAAGGATGAATTTTACCCGACAAATCCGAGACAGGTTCCGCCTCAATTAACAGATATTGGTCACTATATGCTAAATATACATCCGTCACCTCAAACCCAGAAGCGCGGAATAAACGAGCCAAAGTTCCTGGTGTAAAATAAGAACAATGCTCATAGTAGATATCCTCAAAAGCCAAATCCTTGAGAACTCGACCCATATCAGGAATTTCCAAAAACACAGAAGTTGGGCGATTCCCAATAGAGCGCCGCACCGTCCCCACAAATTCAGCCGTTGGGTAGATATGTTCTAAAGTATGGCGACAGCAGATAAAATCCCCTACATATTCAGTGTAGCGCTCTGAATAATAGTCTTGAATAAACCTAATGCGTTCCGTGGCTGGACTTTGGACTCGTCCCACCACCGCCGAAGGGTCAATACCTACCCCTCGGTTATTCCCTAACTCGCACATTAGCACCAAAAAATCACCCTTGCTACAGCCGATTTCAACTACATCTTTATCCCGGAGATTATACTTGTCAATCAGCCGATTCGCTAAATCCAGAGCAAACTGATTAAATGTCGGCGAAAAACTTTGCTGGTCTTCATAATTCGGGGCGTAGGCTGACCATTTAGAATCAAATTCCGTATTGGTAATAAAACCGCAATTTTCACAGTACCCTAACACCACATCCCCCCGCGGAAAATCTAAGGCTTCCTGTCTAGTTGGCATCATTAAACAACTATGAACTGGCACATCCCGCACCTCATAGAAAACCCACATTTCTTGATGACCGCAGTTCGGACAAGTATGCTCAACTAACTTAAACTCAGGTTCAGTATTCGCTCCCTTAGCTACCGATTGACTACTCATATTTATCTCCTAATTATTTGACCGATAAAAAACAATATGGGCGCTATTTAACTCACGATTTGGGGATCATCAATCTACAATTTTGGGCTCAGGTATGGGAATGATAAACTTACCACCCCGGTCTCTGTAAGCCTGTTGCTGCTTGATAATTTCTTCCGCAAAATTCCAAGCCAAAATTAAAACATAATCTGGCTGGTCTTCTACTAACCTCGAAGGTGGTACAATCGGTAAATGATTGATACTCATAAAACGTCCATGTTTAAAGGGGTTTAAGTCCGCCACATAATCTAACAGCGTTTTATCAATACCAAAATAGCTTAACAATGTCGTCGCTTTCGCCGCCGCACCGTAACCTACTACCCTTTTATCCTGTCGCTTTAAGTCCCACAGAATATTCAGTAAATTATCCTTAATAACTTCTATGCGATCGGCAAAATCTCTATAATAGTCCATACGGTCTACCTTTAATTCCCTTTCCTGTTCCAGCAGAGATTTCACCGAATCTTTAACCGCCTCCTTGGGTTCCACAAACAACCGCAAAGAACCCCCATGAATAGCCGTCCGCTGAATATCATTTAAATACAGAGAATGGCGGCGGAATAGCCTATCAAGGGCGGTTACTGAAAAATAGCACAAGTGTTGGTGATAGATAGTATCAAATTCACAATGATCTACTAAATCCACGACATACGGGGCTTCAATTACTGCTACACCATCTGGCTTTAATAGCGTATAAATACCTTCCACAAAGCCATTTAAATCCGGTACATGAGCCAAAACATTGTTAGCCAAAAATACATCCGCTTTTTTTCCCTCAGAATGTAATTTTTCAGCTAAATTTTTAGTGAAAAAATCATGAATTGTGGTAACTCCTGATTCTCTGGCTTTTTCTACCGGACCCGTCGCGGGGTCAATCCCTAAAACCGGAATCCCTTGTTCCAGAAATTTTTTCAGCATATATCCATCATTGCTCGCCGCCTCAATTACCAGACTATTACTATCCAATTTTCTGGATTTAATAATGTTTTGGGCGCTATCAGCAAAATGCTTCAGTAAGGAAGGAGAAACCGACGAAAAATAAGGATAATCTCGACCAAACAGAATTTCCGGGGGAACACTAACCGTTATCTGAACCAGTCCACAGTCTGGACAAAATACTAAATCCAGAAGGGCTGTATATTCCGGTTTATCAATATTCTCGCGGGTGATTAATCCATCAGCTAGGGGAGTATAGCCAAAGGAAATAATTAGTTCTAGGTTTTCCGAACCACAAGAACGACAGACTGGTATGGAATTAGGCATATTTTACAGATGTTTGATTGCTACAGGATCAGAATATTTTGACACGGACTGAATTAGGTAATCAGAAACCTATAGCTATTTGAGAGTTTTTAAGCAGTAATTAAGTTAAAAATATTGACTCATTTAACATACTTTTAACTACTATTAACTAACTGGTTTCTGATACTATTTTTTGATAGTGAGAAGATGATTTAAGCCTTGGCTAAATAGTTGTATATTTAGACATTTACGGGGCTTTTCCAGCGCAAGCTATTATCTAAACTTCCTTCTCCAATGAGTTTCTGAATGTGAGCAATACGTTTGTAGCGTTCACCCTCAAACTCTTCGAGAGTCAGTCCAATTTTTTGATAAGCTGCATAGAGTTCTGATGCACCACGACGGGCATTCCATTCCGGTTGAAACTCTGGTAAGGCTTCTAAAATCTTGCTACAATTTACCCGATAACAACGCTTGTCTGGCCCGCCATCTTCTGCATATTCAATGGTGCAATTAGGCACAATTTCTTCGACTATATTGGCTAGGTCGCGGATGCGGTAGTTATCCTCATTACGACCGACATTAAAGGCTTGATTATGCACTACTTCTCGCGGGGCGTGTAAGGTAGCAATGAAGGCGCGACAAATATCCTCAATATGAACAATTGGTCGCCAGGGAGTACCATCACTCTTGATATAAACCCGCCCGGTAGTGACAGCCCAAGCCACTAGGTTGTTTAATACTAAGTCAAACCGCAAACGGGGAGAAACACCATATGCTGTAGCATTACGCAGAAAAGTAGGACTAAAGTTGTCGTCTGCTAGTTTGCTAACATCTTGTTCAACCATTACCTTGGAAATACCATAGGGGGTTACTGGATTAAAAGGTGATTCCTCTGTTAGCCAGTCGTCTCCTCCTGCGCCATAGTTACTACAAGATGATGAGAAGATATAGCGACTTACTCCGGCTTCTTTGGCTAGTTTTGCTAACTTCACAGAAGCCTGATGATTGATTTCGTAAGTTAAGTCAGGATTTAGATTTCCTAGGGGGTCGTTTGACAGTCCCGCTAGGTGCAAAATTGCATCGAAACCCTCAACGTCTGAGGCTTCAATGTCGCGAATATCCTTACATATTTCGGGAATTTCTGTAATCCCTTCCCCAAATGTACACTGTTTGAATATGTCGCTGTCTAGTCCAATAACTTCATGCTTTTTTGCTAACAGCATTGGGACTAATATTGTCCCGATGTAACCCTTGTGTCCCGTCAGTAATAATTTCATCTTCTTCTCTCCAAGTTTTCCAAGGTGCTTGATTGGTTTCCCACAGTGCTTCTAACCGACGTTTATCTCGCAGAGTATCCATGCACTGCCAAAAACCGTCATATTGATAAGCCATTAATTGACCATCTTTGGCTAGGTTTTCTAGCGGTTCTTTTTCCCACTGCGTATCATCCCCAGCAATGTAGTCATAAATTCCGGGCTCTAGTACAAAGAAAGCACCGTTAATCCATCCTTCACTGATTTGAGGTTTTTCGGAAAATTCAACTACTTGATTTCCGTCTATTTTGGGGAGTCCAAAACGCGCGGGGGGGCGCACGACTGTCATGGTGGCTAGTTTGCCATGACTTTGATGGAATTCTAATAGTTTCTTGAGGTTAATATCGGAAACTCCATCCCCCCAGGTTAACATAAATGTCTCATTATTTACATGGGGAATAAGTTGCTTTATACGCCCACCAGTGTTGGTATATAACCCGGTGTCTAGTAGTTCAACTATCCAATCCTGACGGTAGCCTCCATCAATGTTAACTTTGCCTGTCCCTAGATTGACGGTGAGCTTATTACTGTTTAAAGAACAGTAATCTACCATGTATTTTTTAATGACTTCTGATTTGTAACCTAGGGCAATAATAAAGTCTTTAAAACCATGGTAGCCATAGTGCATCATGATATGCCAGAGGATAGGACGACCTCCGATTTCTACCATGGGCTTGGGTTTACTTTCTGTTTCTTCGGCGAGGCGGGTTCCCAATCCACCTGCTAGGATTCCAACTTTCATAGATGTTACTCAATGGGGAGTTTGGGTTGATACAATTTGAATCTGTCGAGTCTGGAATGAGCCTGAAAATTAACACATTGTTTAGTATAAGCTGTTGACTTAAATGGAGATAGAGGCTATTGTAAAACTTAACATCCTGATTGTGAAGATTTGGTAAAACGATCGCAGTTTATGAGAGACTGAACCTCAATAATAAAATTATGTTAAGTTGAGGGTATAAATGTTAAGACGTTTGGCGATTACTTTGGGAGATCCAGCGGGAATAGGGCCAGAGGTGGTTTTGAAGGCTTTGGCTAATTCCACTTGGACGGAAAACTGCGAGATAACTGTGGTGGGTACCCGTTGGGTGTTGGAAAATACCTATCAACAACTCAGGAAAACTACTCCAGCGATCGCTAATCCCGATCATCTCAATATTTTAGATATTAATGACGGACCCTCCCCATCCTCGATTAAATTTGGGGTCGGAAATGCCAGCAGTGGGGCGGCGAGTTTTGCTTATTTGGAAACAGCGATCGCCTCCACCCTCAAAGGGCAATTTCAGGGAATTGTTACCGGACCTATTGCCAAAAACCACTGGAAAGCCGCCGGACATGACTACCCAGGACAAACGGAACTTTTGGCGGTGCGTTCCCAAGTTAACCGCTACGGAATGCTATTTGTAGCCCGATCGCCCCATAGTAACTGGACTTTACGCACCTTACTCGCCACCACCCATATTCCCCTATCACAAGTCCCTCAAACCTTGACCCCTCAACTCCTAGACCAGAAACTAGATTTACTTATACTCTCCCTCAACCAGGACTTTGGTATTAAAACCCCCAAAATAGCCGTTTCTGGACTTAATCCCCACAGCGGCGAAAACGGTCAGTTGGGAACCGAAGAAAAAGATTGGCTAATTCCCTGGATACAACAAAAACGCGATCGCTATCCCCAAATTCAACTAGACGGACCTATCCCCCCCGATACATTATGGGTTAAACCCGGTCAAGCCTGGTATGGCCAAAACACAGCCGCCGCCCATGATGCTTACCTCGCCCTGTACCATGATCAAGGGTTAATCCCCGTTAAGCTAATGGCATTCGATCGCGCCGTTAATACCACCATTGGTTTACCCTTTATCCGCACTTCCCCCGACCACGGAACCGCCTTTGATATCGTCGGTCAAGGTATTGCTGACCCTTCCAGCTTTCAAGCCGCGATCGCCTTAGCCATAGAATTAGCCCATAGCGCGCAGCCACCATCCCCAGCCCATCCTATAACCTATCAGTAAACTGTTCTGGGGGATTTAGACAAACCCTAAGTAAGTCATTAACAGCAAATTCCGTACTACCGCGACCCATTCCCACCACACAAGAAGCATAACGTTCTGGTAGAAGAGAGCGACCGCAACCTTCCAATACAGTTAAAGGATTAGCCTCACTATTGCTCCTAGTAATATTAACCACACAATTAGCCAACTCCTGCGGGCGGCGGACATTCATACATCCCAAAACCGCCTCATCCCCAGCGATACCAGCATCACGAGTCATAAGAGTCACACACTCACCAATATTTGTAGGTCTAATCGCCATGCCACAAGCCGTCGCTGTAGCCCGAGGAGACACCCCAGCATCCTGCAATTGTTGCACACATCTAGCATAATCAGCCTCTGTCACCAATCGATAAGACGGGAAACCCTGAGCCGCCGATTTTACCGGAATCATAGCCCATACCAGGCTAACTACTGTCAGGGGAAGACCCCAAGCCAATTTTTGGGAATTCAACATTTGCCTAAATATAGCTAATCAAATTTTCGCTCATCATACCACTGCCCGTTTTGGAAAGCGATCGCTTCTGTCTCTTGCCCTTTTTGGTTTTAAGAACTTATAATAGAAGGTTGGTGAAATTTTTATGTTGAGAGGAACTTAGATGTCTCGATATCGAGGACCCCGGCTTCGGGTTGCACGTCGTTTAGGGGATCTTCCCGGACTAACCCGGAAAACAGCCCGACGTGCCTATCCCCCTGGTCAGCACGGTCAAGCTCGCCGCAAACGTTCAGAATATGCAGTCCGTTTAGAAGAAAAGCAAAAACTGCGGTTTAACTATGGTTTGTCCGAACGACAACTGTTGCGTTATGTCCGCAAAGCGCGCCGCGCCTCCGGTTCCACCGGTCAAGTCTTACTGCAATACCTAGAAATGCGTTTAGATAACACCGTGTTCCGTCTGGGTATGGCTCCCACTATCCCCGCAGCCCGACAGCTAGTTAACCACGGTCATATCACCGTTAACGGTAACGTTGTAGATATTGCCAGCTATCAGTGTCGTCCTGGGGAAACCATTGGCGTGAGAAATAGAGACAAATCTCGCGAAATGGTCAAAGCTAATCTTCAATATCCTGGTTTAGCTAACGTCCCTAGCCATTTGGAGTTAGATAAAAATAATCTCACTGCTACAGTAAATGGTGTGATTGAACGGGAATGGGTCGCTCTTTCCATCAATGAACTACTCGTCGTTGAATACTATTCCCGTATGGCTTAATTATTGGCATTCTCCCGTTACACAAACTTGATAACGGGAGCATGATTTAATCTCAAATTAGGTTAACATTTTACGGCAATACGGTATAATACCAAGTATGGTGCGAGACCTTCGGGTATGAAATAGAGCTGAAATGGGCGTGGGGACTACCCGGTGAGGACTTCAACCCCTTGGTTGATTGGGTCGCATCCCTGGCCATCCCATAACACAGCCTGATTTTTTAGCCCACCTTCGAGACTTCCAATATGGTTGCCAAGGTGAAGCGTCTAATCAGGTCTAAGACTGCCCGCGCCATGCTGACATGGGCGCATTATCGATTCAAACTAACCCTGAGACATAAGCGCGGAAATAACTGAACAGTTGTAGATGTGACCGAAGAATACACCAGCAAAACCTGTACTCACTGTGGTCATGTCCATTCCCAGCTAGGTGGCTCAAAAGTGTTCCGATGTCCGGAGTGCGGGTTCACTCTACCACGGGACTGGAACGGTGCTTTTGGAATCTTTCTAAAAGCTTTGCGGGATACCGCCTCTGTTACCTTAACGGGTAATAGTGCTATCGTTGCATTGTCCGGGAACAACCGGAAAAATGTCGCGTAAATGTATCAGAATATCAATTCCATTAACCACCAATTTGCGACATCGTGCGGCTGTATCCGTTGGGGGTTCCTGTGTCCCTGTCCTTAAAATTGATTTCCGGTTTTATACCTAGTAAATCCCTAACCTGTTTTTGTAGGTCCTCCACCGGAACACCCGACCGCAAAGCCGTTTTGAGGTCGATCTGACCTGTTTCGTTGAGTAAACAAGTGCCTTAACCAACCATCCGCTGATAGGCGCATTCGGTTACAGCGATCGCAAAAACATTCCGACATTTGGCTGATAAATCCTAGGGTTCCCTTAGCGCCCGGAATTTTAAAAACATCTGCGGGTCCGTTCCCTCGCACCTGGGATTCTGCTAAACCCCAACGACCCCGAATTTGCTCTCTCAACGTTTCCGAAGCTACCCAACCGCGATCGCCAAATAACTGGCCATTGCCAATAGGCATAAATTCGATAAACCGAACGTGCCAATCTCGGTCTATCGTTAACCCCGCTAAATCTAGGATTTCATGGTCATTTACCCCCGGAATTACCACCACATTCAGCTTCAGTGGGTTGAACCCTACCCGATAAGCCGATTGAATTCCATCCCAAACCTGTCGCCAGCGATCGCGCCCACGATTACCAATAATTTGATTAAAAATCTCAGGATCTAGAGAGTCTAAGCTAATATTAATCCGCCTTAAACCTGCCTGGTAAAGAGATTCTGCCATCGAGGATAGCAAAAAACCATTAGTCGTCATTGATAGATCCTCCGTTTCCGGAAATCCCGCGATTTTTGACACTAATTCCGTTACCCCAGGACGCAGCAACGGTTCACCCCCCGTTAGACGAAACCTAGTGAACCCCACCGGGATAAAAACTTCCCTCAGCAGTTTCAGCAGTTCCCAGTTGGTCAGTAAGTTCATCTCTAGGATATAGTCAATTTCCGCACCCTCCGGCATACAATACTGGCATCGAAAGTTACACCGATCTATTAGGCTCACTCGAAGATAATCAACAACATTATTCATCTGGTTTTTGCTAACTTATAAATTTCACCTGGCTGATACATTTACGCGACATTTTTCCGGTTGTTCCCGGACAATGCGACGATAGCACTATTACCCGTAAAGGTAACAGAGGCGGTATCCCGCAAAGCTTTTAGAAAGATTCCAAAAGCACCGTTCCAGTCCCGTGGTAGAGTGAACCCGCACTCAGGACATCGGAACACTTTTGAGCCACCTAGCTGGGAATGCACATGACCACAGTGAGTACAGGTTTTGCTGGTGTATTCTTCCGTCACATCTACAACTGTGGTTCCAGTTATTTCCCCTTGATGTCTCAGGGTTAGTTTGAATCGATAATGCGCCCATGTCAGCATGGCTCGGGCAGTCTTAGACCTGATTAGACGCTTCACCTTGGCAACCATATCGGAAGTCTCGAAGGTGGGCAAAAAAATTAGGCTGTAGTTGTGAGTCAAGTAGTGAGCAATTTGTTTGTGGGCTTCATCAACTATAGCACAAGACAGGAAAGTTAGGACGTATAATGGAGAGGACGAGATGACTAAGAAGACCAAAAATGCCAGCCCCCTATAGTTACGATCTCAGACAAAAAGTTATTAATGCAATTGAACTAGACGGTATGCCCAAAACAGAAGCCAGTCAAGTTTTCAATGTCAGCCGGAACACCATTAATCTCTGGCTGCAAAGAAAAGCACAGACCGGAGACTTCCTCCCTAAACCTAATCACCGACCTGGCAATAACCACAAAATTACCGACTGGCAGAAATTCAAGGCTTTTGCCCAAGAGCATGGCCACAAAACCTCCGCTCAAATGGCTCAACTTTGGGATGACGACATCTCTCCTCGCACCATATCCAGAGCCTTGAAGAAAATTGGCTTCACCAGAAAAAAAAACTTACGGCTACCAAGAACGTGATGAGCAACAGCGAGAGGAGTTTATTGCTCAGATTGAACAGATGGAGCCGGAAGAAGTGGTCTACCTCGATGAAGCCGGCATGAATAGTCAGGACTCGGATTACCCTTATGGTTACGGCGAGGAAGGAAAACGCTTCCATGCCCTCAAATCAGGGAAGAGGCAGGGCCGGGTGAGCATGATGGCCGCATGGTGTTATCAACAACTCTTAGCTCCCTTTAGCTTTGAGGGTTGTTGTAATCGGACAGTGTTTGAGTTGTGGTTGGAGTTCATCTTAATTCAAACACTGAAGCCAGGTCAGACTCTAGTATTGGACAATGCAACGTTTCATAAAGGGGGGCGGATTGCTGAACTGGTGGAGGCAGCTCAATGCCGTTTACTCTATCTTCCACCTTATTCGCCAGACCTCAACAAGATAGAGAAATGTTGGTCGTGGCTGAAAGCCCGTATTCGCCACTGTATTGAGCAGTTTGATTCTCTCCATGATGCCATGGATTCCGTTCTCCAAGCTGCGTCCTAACCACCTTGACTAATGCTATAGATTGCGGATTTTGGTTCTCATTCGTTGAGCCGCTTGCCTCATCCGTCGCCTTCTTGAACGACAGGGTTCCTTGGCGATTCGGCTCATCAAATCATCCAAATGTTGACATAGCCTAGTAATGCGTCCTATATCCCCGGAGCCCAATTCCAGAAACCGAGAGCCATCAAACCCGGTTATGAAAGTTCGGACACCTGGGTCTAATGCAATTACGCCAGTAGCTTCAGTTGGGGTAACGGCAACTGGTTCAGGGAAAATCGCCAACCATCGACCTTTGGTAAACACCAACTGAGTCCCTTGCCCGCAAGTTTTAGGGATGGGTTCGGAAACCATGAAAGTTAATCCTTTCGTTAGTCTTGGATACCAACTCCCTGAAGAGAAATTAGTATTATTGAACTTAATCCCTTGAGAGCTGTCACGACAACTTCTAAACCTGGCATCAGGACTGGCGGTCAAAGCCTGATAGGCATCAAAGATGGCATTTTGCCGAATGTGGCAGGGTGTTTCTTTGACCCATTCGGGTAAGTCACTCTGCATCACTTCCCCAGCGTAACTTTAACTTGCTTAGTCGTTTACCACTCCGGGATAATGCAATTGCTTGGTTGTAGCAATACCGACAAGCAGCCAGCCATTTACGCCAGACTTGATTTAGCTCCGGGCTGGGGTAAATCCGGATCTTCTTTGACCTGAGTTTTGTATTTACTCCGTCCGTATAATCTGGAGCTAAAGCAGTGGAAGAGGGCGAGGATGTCCTCAACCATTTCTCGTTCTGGACTGAGACTTGTCTCGTTGAGAACCACGAGTTCGCACCTGTTTTGCTCACAGAGCCATCGAAACAAGTCCAATCCAAATCTGGCCAATCGGCCCTTGTGGGCAACGACAACCATGCGGACATCTCCTGACAAGACTTGTCCCAGTAAGGCCAGCATTTTCTTTCCCTTGAAGTTGAGCCCGCCTCCGATTTCTGAGACGATTTCGGCTTCGGGGTTTCGGCTTGACAATGGGGCCACCTGTCGGTTGAGGTTTGGCTGTTGAGGGCGACTACTGACTCTGGCATAGATAACGACTTACGTTTATCATTACCTGATTTGGCAGTATATGACTCAACGTTGTATCGTCATTGCCCAGCGGGGGTTCTGATGGTCTCGATGGCTCCGTTTTCATCCCATCTGCACAGTGTTCTTTCATGGACTCCAAGGATGAACGCCGCTTCCTTGGGCTTGACATATCTGGCAATAGGTTCATCCTCAAGTATTCTCGCCTATTGTACCGCATCGCCCTAATTGGTTCAACTAATCTGCGATTCAATTAAACTCTGTATTCTCTATATTGTTACCCATCAGCTATTTACTGGCACTTTGTTAATTTTTGTAAAGTTTTGTTAACTTTTATAAAAAAATAGCCTTTTTTTGGGAGGGGGTTGCTTTTTGGTGAGGTTGCTGCTACACTTCTAGTATAATGGGATATTTTCAATTTTTTTATTTTTGCTAATGTTCAATTATTGAGCAATATGTCAATATTATAACCGCGATCGCCACCCCTTGTCAACCCCCCCGTCGGTTCAAGCTGACATGAAGGGAGAGGGGAGTCCGTATCTCAACAGCACCAGTAAATTTATGGTTCAATCTGGTGGCGAACTTAGTAACAGTCAAAAAATCAAAGAATCTGGAGGAATTCACCCTGTTTATCAGAGAGCGATGGTGTATTAAAATAATATAGCGATCGCTTTTTTGGGATTCATTTCCATCTAGCTGTTCATCCAGCCATCACCGCCAAAGTGTTACATCCTTTTTTAGAACTCTTACCCGAAAATCGGCGATCGACATTTAGACAGGGTGACCAAAAATTTATCCTCAAACCCAATTCAATTACCAAGTCTAGTCAGTTATGATATCCTACTGTCAAATTTTAAGCGATCGGCCTCAGCGCCGCCTATCCGAACCCGAAGTTAAAGCCATCCTCCAAACCATCTTAATCCAGTTAGTGCCTCTGCACCGTCAGGGAAAAGCCCATCAAACCATCTCCTTACAGACCTTGCAACAAGAAGGGGAACAGACAATTCTGTTACCCCCAGAACACCCCAATATCAGCGGTTCTCCAACCCAAGATATTTACGACCTAGGTTTAGTAGTTCTGGAATTGCTCACCGGACAAGTACCCAGTCCCCGCCGCATCGACCTAACCTGGGACTGGAATCAACACTGTTTAATCAGTGACCAACTCAACGCCATTTTGGAACAGATGGTCACTCCCAACCCCGACCAGCGTTGGCAGAATGCTAGTCAAGTTTTATCAGCCATGGGTGTAGCAGTTCCCCCCCTGAAACCCCCCCTGACACCATGGCAATTCCGACTCGTGGGTGCAGCGACAACATTAGTCCTCCTAGTCGGTGGTTTGGCAATTGGCAGCCAGTTTATTCCCGCCCTCAGACCCCTAGTCCCCAGCGCTATCTGGAGTTGGCAGATTGAACATGAGAATACTGCCATGTTTCGGGGTAATCCCCAGCGAACCGGAGTCTATCCTCCAGGGAGACCCACAGAATTGACTCGACTGGTGTGGAAGTTTACAACAGAAAGTTCCATTCGCTCTTCCCCAGCCATCTCTGAAGGGGTTATCTATTTTGGTAGTAGGGATAATCACCTCTACGCCCTAGATGCTAAAACTGGAAACGAACTCTGGCGTTTTAGAACACAAGGTTGGATTGACTCTTCCCCAGCCGTCGAAGCCGGGATTGTCTATTTTGGCAGTAGGGATAATCACCTCTACGCCCTAGATGCTAAAACTGGAAACGAACTCTGGCGCTTTACAACAGAAAGTGATATCCCCTCTTCCCCAGTCGTCTCTGAAGGTATTGTCTATTTTGGCAGTTACGATAATCACCTCTATGCCCTAGATGCTAACACCGGACAGCAACGCTGGCGCTTCAGAACAGAAAATTGGATTTTCTCTTCCCCAGCCGTCTCTGAAGGCATTGTCTATTTTGGCAGTGGCGATAATCACCTCTACGCCCTAGATGCTAACACCGGAAACGAACTCTGGCGCTTTACAACAGAAAATTGGGTTCGCTCTTCCCCAGCCGTCTCTGAAGGTATTGTCTATTTTGGCAGTTTCGATGGTTACCTCTACGCCCTAGATGCTAACACCGGAAACGAACGCTGGCGCTTCAGAACAGAAAATTGGATTGGCTCTTCCCCAGGCGTCTTTGAAGGCATTGTCTATTTTGGCAGTGCCGATAGTCACCTCTACGCCCTAGATGCTAACACCGGAAACGAACTCTGGCGCTTTAGAACACAAGCCGTCATTGATTCTTCCCCAGTCGTCTCAGGAGAGGTTGTCTATTTTGGCAGTTGGGATAGACACCTCTACGCCCTAGATGCTAACACTGGACAGCAACTCGCGCGGTTCCTAACAGAAAACTGGGTTCGCTCTTCCCCAGCCGTCTCTGAAGGCATTGTCTATTTTGGTAGTGGCGATAATTACCTCTACTGGACTGTTTCGGCTAAAATAGGGTAATAGATACCGAGGACGGAGGACTGCAATTATGGGAAGAGGTCGGCGAGATAAAGTCTATCTAACGGTCGAACAGAGAGAAAATCTGGAACAAATCAGTCGAAATGGTCATGCACCCGCCAAAAAAATCCTACACGCTCGTATTTTGCTGATGTCTGATGAAGGAGAAATGGCTCCGAGAAAATGGACAGACCAACAAATAGCAGAAGCTTTACAAGTCCATCAGAATACAGTGGGGCGGATTCGCCAAAGATTCCTTCACAAAGGGGAACAAGTGGCTCTCAATCGGCAACCGAGAAAAACTCCACCGACTCCACCCAAAGTAGATGGAGCCACCGAGGCTCAAATTATTGCCCTGTGTTGTTCGGACCCCCCATCTGGGAGAGCTCAGTGGACGCTCAGACTGTTAACATCCGAACTCAAAAAACGGCAAATTGTCACCGAAATTTCCTGTACGACCGTGTGGCGGACTCTAAAAAAAACCAATTGCGACCTTGGAAAACCCAACGATTCTGTATTCCCGAACGAGATTTAGCCAGATTTGTGGCTCAAATGGAAGTCGTTCTCGACCTCTACAGTAGCGTCCACAGTGAAGAGGAGCCTTTAATCAATATGGATGAAGCCTCAATCCAACTCCGAGGACATCTCTATGAGGCGGTCGCCATGAAACCCGGACATGACAAAAAAGAGGACTATCACTATACCCGTGAAGGGGTGCAAGCTTTGTTCATGTTTTTCGATCCCAATCGGGGCTGGCGACGGGTCAGCAACCGAGACTCTCGGACGAGGGTAGATTGGGCTGAGGAAGTGCGTCAACTTTTAGATGAAGACTATCCTCATGCTCGAAAAGTCAAGCTGGTGTGTGACAATCTGAATACCCATAACATCGCCTCACTTTATGAGGCTTTTCCGGCTCCCGAAGCCCATCGTTTCGCCCGGCGGCTGGAAATTTATCATACACCCCGGAATGGCAGTTGGTTAAATGTCGCCGAAATTGAACTGAGTATTTGATCCAAGCAATGTTTGGCCCGAAGGATCGCCACCAAAGAAGCGCTGCACCGGGAGATAGAAGCCTGGCAAAAAGAGCGAAATCAGACCGCATCTCGGGTAATCTGGAAATTTGCCACCGGCGATGCCCGCCTCAAATTAAAACATCTTTATCCGGTTTTTGAAATGGCTTGACCTCCAGAATTCCCCCACACTTTCTGAGAGTTAGTTGGGAGCGATCGCCCGTTTGGTGTTGTCCCTTTGACGCGATCGCCTGTTTCTTGCTGTCCGTTTTCGGCGATCGCCCGTTTGGTGTCGTCCTTTTGACGCGATCGCCTGTTTTGTGCTGTCCGTTTTCGGCGATCGCCCGTTTGGTGTCGTCCTTTTGACGCGATCGCCTGTTTTGTGCTGTCCGTTTTCGGCGATCGCCCGTTTGGTGTCGTCCTTTTGACGCGATCGCCTGTTTTGTGCTGTCCGTTTTCGGCGATCGCCTGATAGTTTTTGAGCGTCACTGTTTGTGGAGCATACTAAAGCAGCAAATTAGCCGAAACGGTCCACTACGCTGTCAAATAAAAACTAACCCTGTCCTGTGCTGTCCTGTGCTGTCCTGTGCTGTCCTGTGCTGTCCTGTGCTGTCCTTTTTCCCCCAACTTGAATTATCAAGCTAGGAATCATGTTAACTTTTGTAACTTTTTATTAACTTTTGTGAAAAAATCGGCTTTTTTTGGGGGGAGGGGTTGCCTTTGGCTGGGGTTGCTGCTATACTTCTAATATAATTGGATATTTGTAATTTTTTTGTTTTTGCCAATATTCAATTATTAAACAATATGTCAATATTGTAACCGCGATCGCCACCCCTTGTCAACCCCTTGGTAGTCCATTTAATTAATTGAATAAAAAATCAACACGAGAGGAATCCGGGGGGGTGCGATCGCTTTTTTGGGATTCATTTCTATCTGGCTGTTCATCCAGCCATCACCGCCAAAGTGTTACATCCTTTTTGAGAACTCTTACCCGGAAATCGGCGATCGACATTTAGACCGGGTAAAAACCAATATTTTGTTAAACTTAATTCAATCACAAACTCTAGTCAGTCATGATATCCTACTATGAAGTTTTAAATCATCGGAGCCAACGTAGACTATCCGAACCCGAAGTTAAAGCCATCCTGGAAACCGTCTTAATCCAGTTAGTTCCCCTGCACAGTCAGGGAAAAGCCCATCAAAAGATTTCCTTGCAGACCTTGCAACAAGAAGGGGAACAGACAATTCTCTTGCTCAAACACAACCCCAATGTCAGCGGTTCTCCGACTCAAGATATTTACGACTTAGGTTTAGTAACCCTGGAATTGCTCACCGGACAAGTCCCCAGTCCCCGCCGCCGCCACCCCGACTGGGACTGGGATAAGCACTGTTTAATTAGTGACCAACTCAACGCCATTTTGGAACAGATGGTCACTCCCAACCCCGACCTGCGTTGGCAGAATGCTAGTCAAGTCTTATCAGCCATGGGTGTAGTAGTTCCCGCAACTCGTCCCCCCCTGAAACCCCCCCTGAAACTATGGCAGTGGGGACTGGTGGGGGCCGCGACAACATTAGTCCTCGTAGTCGGTGGTTTGGCAATTGGCAGCCAGTTTATCCCTGCCCTCAGAACCCTAGCCCCCAGTGCTATCTGGAGTTGGCAGATGCAACGCGACGGTGCAACCATGTTTCGGGGTAATCTAGAGCGAACTGGAGTCTATCCTCCAGGTGGACCCACAGAATTGACTCAACTGGTGTGGAGGTTTAGCACACAAGCTGCGATTGACTCTTCCCCAGCCGTCTCTGAAGGAATTGTCTATTTTGGCAGTCACGATGGTAACCTCTACGCCCTAGATGTTAACACTGGACAGGAACGCTGGCGCTTCAGAACACAAGCTGTGATTGGCTCTTCCCCAGCCGTCTCTGAAGGAATTGTCTATTTTGGCAGTTGGGATAGACACCTTTATGCCCTAGATGCTAACACTGGACAGGAACGCTGGCGCTTCAGAACACAAGGTTGGATTGGCTCTTCCCCAGCCGTCTCTGAAGGAATTGTCTATTTTGGCAGTCACGATGGTAACCTCTACGCCCTAGATGCTAACACCGGAAACGAACGCTGGCGCTTCAGAACACAAGCTGTGATTGACTCTTCCCCAGCCGTCTCAGGAGGAATTGTCTATTTTGGCAGTCACGATAATTACCTCTACGCCCTAGATGCTAAAACCGGAAACGAACGCTGGCGGTTTAGAACAGGAGATGGTATTTTCTCTTCCCCAGCCGTCTCAGCCGGGGTTGTCTATTTTGGCAGTAGGGATAATCACCTCTACGCCGTAGATGTTAACACTGGACAAGAACGCTGGAAATTTAGAACAGGAGATGGTATTTTCTCTTCCCCAGCCGTCTCAGCCGGGGTTGTCTATTTTGGCAGTAGGGATAATCACCTCTACGCCCTAGACGCTAACACCGGAAACGAACGCTGGCGGTTTAGAACAGGAGATGGTATTTTCTCTTCCCCAGCCGTCTCAGCCGGGGTTGTCTATTTTGGCAGTAGGGATAATCACCTCTACGCCCTAGATGTTAACACTGGACAGGAACGCTGGAAATTTAGAACAGAAAATTGGATTGGCTCTTCCCCAGCCGTCTCAGCCGGGGTTGTCTATTTTGGTAGTGGCGATAATTACCTCTACGCTGTCAAATAACAACTAACCTCCCCTGTCCTGTGCTGTCCTGTGCTGTCCTCCCCTGTCCTTTTTCCCCCAACTTGAGTTATCAAGCTAGGGATTATGTTAACTTTTGTAACTTTTTGTTAACTTTTGTGAAAAATCGGCCTTTTTTGGGGGTAGGGGTTGCCTTTGGCTGGTGTTGCTGCTATACTTCTAATATAATGGAATATTTTTTATTTTTTTATTTTTGCCAATATTTAATTATCTAACAATATGTCAATATTGTAACCGCGATCGCCACCTTTTGTCAACCCCTAGGCGGGGACAATCTCAGGTTGAATAAAAAATCAACACTACAGTAAAAACAAGCCCTCAGCGAATAGCCAAGGGCGAGTTCAAATCAAATAGCGTATAGCTAAACAGCCGCCGCCACTTTTTCACCTTTTCCGACCAAGCGTTCATAAGTGGCTCGCATTTTCAGACCGACCAGAACTTGGAACAGTCCAGTGCCATCATTAGAACCGGGGTAATCTTGGTGTTCCCGCAACAGATGGGTGAGTTCACCGTAGTATTTGGTAGCAATATTGCTCATGTGACCTTCAACATAGATCATCTCTTCGAGGTTATCGAACTTCCCATCCACCTCTAGTACAGAGACCTCATTTCCATAGTAAGCATCAGGACCATAGAACATCTTGATACCGGGATAAGAACAAGTCAGCTTACGACCGCAAGGAGTCCAGTGGATAGTTGATCCCTCATCAAACAGATAAGCCGGTTCAAAACCTTCTACTCCATCGCGCTGCATGAGGCGTACCCGTAGGACTTTGTGTTCCTTATCATCAGGAATCAATTGGGTAGGTAGAATTTGGATGACCACATCTGCATATTGCTTCTGAGGATCGATATAGGCTTCAAAGTCAGGACGACGAGCATTAATAGAAGCCAGAACATCCTCATAGCGGTGTCCCCGTTCAGCCATATCTCGCTGTATTTTCCAGGAGATCTTGACCTCATCACTAATATCGAGGTAAACGCTAAAGTCTAACAGACCTCTGACACGCTCATCATACAAGGGGTGTAGACCTTCAATAACCACAATGTGATTAGGATCGATACGTTCTGGCGGATCGATCAGACCAGTTTCATGGTTATAGATAGGTTTATTGATAGATTGACCACTTTTGAGCGTTTTAATCTGCTCATACATCAGGTCGAAATTGTTAGCGCGGGGGTCGAGAGCGGTAATCCCGGTTTCCTTACGTTGCTTGCGATCGAGACTATGATAATCATCTAAACAGATGACCGTAACAAAATCTTCTCCAAAGATATCTGTTATACGACGCAAAAAGGTAGATTTTCCGCACCCGGAATCCCCAGCAACACCAATTAAAACTACGCGATCCGGCTGATTTACCATAGGTTCCCTCTAAGCAAAAAACTGTTTACAAGCTCAACCACTCTATTTTGAGCAGGACAACCCAGGCCAGTGTGATAATTGAGAATTGGCGACTACCCATGTAGGTATAGCCAATCTCCATCGGTAGACAGCTTACTGACTCCCCACTGACACAATGGCCTGGTTATCTGGTAAGCTAAGTATTTTATACTAACTTTAGATATTGATTTTACCAGAAGGGGATCATCCCTACAAGATGTAATCGTTCTCACTTAGCGCGAGAAAAATTGAAGCCAGAATAGGGGTTATTGACTTCGCAAGTGGTGTGGGGCTATTTTAACATCAATTGCCAGCGTGATTGAATTTAGTTTAGGGGAAAATTTCGGTAATTACCCGATCGCCCTGATTTCTGCCAGTGACCACGACAGTTTGAGTAGAAAATTGTCCTGTGGCTACTTCTCCCCGCAGAGTCATCTGGGGGTCAACTTGGCGGTAAATCACATCACCTTCAGCTTTAAATGCTTGTTGTGGTACATACCAGGTAAGTAGATCAGCATTAATTTGGGCCTGTCGGTTTTCAGCCACGCCCAGAACATTACCAATCAGGTTAAAAATTTGGTTGTCTAAATCTCCCCAGCCCTGATCACCCGAGAAGGTCAATTGCTGTTGGCGATCGATAATAGTGATTGGCCCTGGGGAATTAAGAGTTTGTTCTTGGTAGTTCCACTGTAATTTATCACTAGAAAGCTGTAATGGCGGGTTAGACAGGGCAATCTGAACATGATCTTTGAAAGTGGCTATAGCTGTAGTTAAATCTAGTTCGGCACTTTTAGCGACAGCGCGATCAGTAACCACCATATTTTCTAGGCGATCGATTTCCACCCGACGGTCAGAAATAAATCTTTCTTCTTCCCATCGCCAGATGACATGATCAGTGCGTAGCTGCACCCCTACTTCCTTAAAGTTGATCACCACTTGGTTCCAAAATTCCACGCGCTTGTCATCGTTGAACAATTGGACCTCAGTAGCGATCGCCTGCATTTTTTCATGTTCTCCGGTCACATTGTCACGAACAATCAGAATTTGCTCATTAACAATCCATTCCAACTCTTGACCGCGCAAAACAATACCATTTTCCAGATCAACAGCGACAATATCATCTCGGAGAAACAGTCGCTGACCATCTTGGTGCAGTTCCCCCTGTTTAGCTTCAATTTTATAGCGTAACTCACCCTTGACAAACAGTTCCCCCACAGGTTCAGTCACTGTGGCAATTTTCTGATCTTGACTATAACTTGCTTGTTTAGCCTCGACCTGCCACAGCAGTTGACCATCTTCGTCTACTTGTTCGAGTACCACATCTTCCAGGGTAAGGGTGTTCTCAAACTCTTCTGAGGGTTGCCCTTCAGTGGGGACAAGGTTGGCATTGTCTTTGGTGTCTGAAGGGTCAGGGGATTGACACCCTACCAGTCCCCCGCCAGAAATGACCAAGATCAGCAACAGAATTGCGCCCAGACGAAAACTGGGTATTTTCTGCTGGCTGGAGTTTGAGTTATTAAATATCACGCGCCTTCAACCTTTCCATCAATCAAACTGATGCTTGATAGCGGACGGTAGCTATATCCAGGACTGCGGGGTGTTTTTTGAATTTCGTCTTTGATGGCTTCAAGATCAATATAGCGATCGGCTACATTAATCAGGCTATCGCTAGTCATCGCCCGCAAACTAATCACTTCTACCCGCACACCTCTATAGCTTACACAATCGACGGCATAAGCTAAATCGCCATCGCCACTAACCAGCACTGCCGTATCATAAGCACCCACTAGAGCGATCATATCTACGGCAATTTCTACATCTAGGTTAGCTTTTTTAGAACCATCTGGCAGTTGTACTAAGTCTTTAGCAACTACCCGGTAGCCATTGCGACGCATCCACAGCAAAAATCCCTGTTGCTTTTCATTCGTGCGATCGACCCCGGTATAGAAAAACGATCGCAATAACCGGGAACCACTGGTTAGCCTGCACAGTAATTTGGTGTAATCAATTTCAATCCCTAATTGCAAAGCCGCATAAAACAGATTCGAGCCATCGATAAATATGGCCACACGCCCTCGATTTTCTAAAATCTGTTCAGGGGTGAATATGTCGTTACTACTGTTGTTGATATGATTCAACATGATTTTTAAACCTCATTTATTATTTATGATGCAGAACAAATAGGTGTATCTCAATCCAACCTTGAGTTGTCAATAATTAAGGGATTAAATCGGCTCCCTCGTCTCTGTAAGTCTCCGGGAGATAAATTTATCAGACCACAGAGCTGGGTAATTCCAGCTTTTTAAAAACTGGTTTAGCTTCTCCCAGGACTTGCTCGCTTGGTAAAATACCCCAGTGAGCATGGCTATCTAAAGCCGTGATTTTGGCTGCCAATTCAGGGTCTTGAAAATCCAGGGAGTATCCCAGTTGCTGGTAGACAGCGGTGCTAAGATTTGGCACAATTGGCGCTAATAAATAAGCCGATTGTCGGACGGACTCAAGCACGGAGTAGATCACTTCCCTCAGGGCTGATAGTTCCCCTTGTTTATACAGTGACCAGGGTGCTTGTTCGTCTACATATTTGTTACCAGCTTGAACTAGAATCAGAACCGCCTCACACACTTGGCTAAACGCCAGTTTTTCATAGAATTGACTAACGCTGTTACCGAGGGAACTACCAATGGATTTTAGGTGATTGTCTGTCTGGATATTATCTACAGCGATCGCCGGAACTCTACCTTCAAAGTATTTGGCAGCCATTTTCATAGTCCGGTTAAGTAAGTTTCCCAGATCATTGGCGAGGTCGGCGTTTAGGGTATTAATAAATCTGGTCTGATTATAATCACCGTCTTGTCCAAATTCTATCTCCTTTAAGAAATAGTAACGGACGGCATCGGTACCAAATTGGTTCACCAACTCTACGGGATTAAGTGTATTCCCTAAACTCTTACCCATCTTTTTACCATCTTTAGTTAGAAAACCGTGTCCAAAGATACGACCAGGTAAAGGTAAGTCGGCAGACATTAACATAGCTGGCCAGTAAACAGCATGGAAGCGTAAGATGTCTTTACCAATTAGGTGCAGGTCTATCGGCCACCATTTAGCGATCGCTTCAGAGAGGGTAGGTTCCGAGTCGGGATCAACTAGGGCGGTGACATATCCTAGTAGTGCATCAAACCAAACATATAGGGTTTGACTGGGATCAATGGGAACTGGGAAACCCCAGTCAAGATTCACCCTAGAAATGGAGAAATCCTGTAATCCTTGGTTGACAAAACTGATAACTTCATTCCGGCGACTTTCTGGCCCGATGAAGTCGGGGTGATCATGATAAAGGGCTTCTAGCTGTTTTTGATATTTTGACAGACGGAAAAAGTAGTTCTGCTCGTCCCTCCATTCTACTTCTTTATTCACGTGGATGGGGCAATATTTCTCGTCTATTAGTTCCCGTTTTTCTTTGAACTCTTCACAGCTGACACAATACCAGCCCTGTTGTTGGCTCAAATATATGTCGTCATTTTGCCACACCCGCTGGAAAAATTCTTTGACGATCGCCTCGTGACGGGGGCTGGTGGTCCGACTAAAACGATCATACTGAATTTCTAGCAGTTTCCACAGACTCTCAAAACTGCTGACTATCCGATCACAGTGAACTTGAGGAGAACATCCCGCCTCCTCGGCTGTCCGTTGAATTTTCTGGCCGTGTTCGTCGGTACCAGTAATTAGCAGCACTTCATATCCCTGTAGTCGCTTCCAACGGGCGATCGCATCGGCGGCGATCGTCGTGTAGGCGCTGCCAATATGGGGAACGTCATTCACATAATATAGGGGTGTTGTTAAGGAAAACGTCTTTTTAGTTTTTGGTGTCACATCCATGACTGATATACAAGTTTCTCTCTTAAACTGATCTTACTTAGGTTTGATCTGCCTTCGGGGCGGAGTCGGTTACCCTGACACCCGAACCCTGTCACGGGTCAAAACAGCCAAAATTTTGATACTGTTTTGACCATTCAAACTAAAGCCTATAAATGATAATACTTTTTAAAAAAATGTTAAAAATTCTCAACGAATTCTTAACTTTTTCACCAATATCTACAAACTCAATGGAGATACCAGCGCGATCGATTCACCGGGTCGGAGCGGTTGATTGGCAGATTTACCGCCAACTGTAGTTAGCCACTTATCCCCGTCTGTCTAGTGGTTTCCGCCGATGGTATAGATAGATCTCAATGACTGTGGAAAGAAGGTAAAGTAATGTTAAGCTAAAATGAGCTAATGGGATCAACTACCTGAGATCAACCATTATATTTCCCCAATCTAGCCAACGATGTATTTTTTGAACTCTACACCCGGTCAGTCGCACCTACCTCTATTTTTGTTTTTACCCGGGATGGATGGTACGGGTCGTCTCCTACGAACCCAACAGCGCCGACTGTCTCAGTTTTTTAACCTCCGCTGTTTGAGTATTCCTCCCGAAGATCTCAACCATTGGGATGGATTAACCGATCGCACTGTGGATTTAATTCAAAAAGAACTCAGCCTCAACCTCAATCAAGATATTTATCTATGCGGGGAGTCCTTCGGCGGTTGTCTGGCGATGAAGGTGGCTATGAAAATTCGTGCTCAACTCAAAGGTCTGATTTTAGTTAACCCGGCTTCTGCTTTTAAGCAACAACCTTGGATAGAATGGGGATCACATTTGACGGACTGGCTACCTAGTTGGTTATATCCCCTGTCTATGATCGGATTCTTGCCGTTTCTGGCTAAATTGCCAGGAATTTCTCCGAGCGATCGCCAAGCCTTGTTAGAGGCTATGCAATCAGTCCCTCAACGTACTTCCAGTTGGCGCTTGGGACTGCTGCGATCGTTTGATATTCAACCAGACCAACTCCGTCAACTAGATTTACCCGTTTTGGTGATTGCCAGTGGTTCCGATAGACTGCTACCCTCCATTAGAGAGGCTCAATTTTTAACCAGGAAGCTACCCAAAGCTAATATGGTTATCCTCCCTAACAGCGGCCATGCTTGTCTGTTAGAAACTGATGTTAACCTTTGTCAGATCATTCGAGATCATGATCTCGGTCAGAGTTTAACTAAAACCCAATTGGTTTGCCCAAATTAGGCACAGAAAAATTGTTGAGGCTAATTCACAGGCTATATGACCACAACTTTTAAGAATCCACCCATTGGACCAGCATCGCGACTGGTCAATGGTATTTTATCTATTAAACCCCTAGCTAAGTTCGCCAAACATCAAGCCCGCCAGATGATGATTGATCGGGCTGAAAAAATGGGGGTTCCGTGGCGCTCTCATGCCAATACCCTCCTACAGAGAGACTGGTCGGCAGAATTTCAGCAGGTGAATAGTTCTGCTCTGGCTTACCCAGAATATTATTTAAGGTCTTTTCATGCCTATGATAACGGAAATTTAAGCTGGCAGGCTGCTGTAGAGGTGGAAGTGGCGGCGTTGGCGGTTCACGCCAAAATCTGGCCTGATGCTGGGGTGGCGGGAGACGATCGCCTACGACAAAGTTATCATCATGTACTACAGCAGGTCTTACCCGAACCGCCCAAAGCTATTGTCGATCTCGGCTGTAGTGTCGGATTAAGTACCAATACCATGCAGCAGATCTATCCTGATGCTACTATGGTAGGGGTGGATTTGTCCCCCTATTTTTTGGCGATCGCTGCCTATAACACTAACCAAAAGTCCTCCGATCACCCCCCCACTTGGGTACACGCCCCCGCTGAGGCTACAGGTCTACCAGACCACTCCTTTGATTTGGTTTCCCTTTGTCTGGTCTGTCATGAACTCCCACAAGAGGCGACCCGAAATATATTTAAGGAAGCCCGCCGCCTATTGCGCCCTAACGGACATCTGGCGGTTATGGATATGAACCCCCAATCAGAGGTATTCGCTAAGATGCCACCCTATATCCTCACCCTCCTAAAAAGTACCGAACCCTATCTGGATCAGTATTTCACCCTAGATCTAGTTGAAACCTTCAAATCAGCAGGTTTTCAGACCCCTACCATTGTCTGTAACAGTCCCCGTCATCATACGGCGATCGCCAAAGTCAATGGATAATTAATAATTAATAATTAATAATTAATAATTATTAATCGTCGGGGCGGGTTCCGCTAATTCCTCGGCTGCCACCGAGAAGATGAATAAACCCGCCCTTTGGGGGAGAGGGAGAAGGCTGGGAGATGAAACCCGCCCCTGGGTAGAAGATTATTTTTTATGGCGTAATTAAGAATGTTGAACGCTGAAGATTTTTACAGCGAATCGTTTTATCTAGCCAATAACCCTGATGTAGCGCAAGCAGTTGATTTGGGAGTTATTAGTAGTGGCTTTGAACATTTTATCGAGTCAGGTCAGTTTCAGGTTAGACAACCGACACCGCTTTATGATGAATTGTATTATCTGACGACTAATCCTGATGTGGCGGCGTTGGTAACTGTAGGTGCGATCGCCAGTGGTTTTCAACATTTTATTAATTTCGGTCAGCGGGAAGCGCGCGATCCCAGTATTCTATTTAATACGGATTTTTATATAAATGAATATCCCTTTATTCAAGCAGCCATAGAAGCCGGAGATATCACAGCGATCGAGCATTTTGTGAAAGCCGGTCAATTTGAGGATTTTCGCCCTAGTGTATTGTATAACCCTAATTATTATTTAGCCCGTAATCCTGATGTGGCGGCGAGGGTAGAACGTGATGAACTGACCGGGATCGAGCATTATTTGGATATTGGGGCGGCTCAAAATCGTGATTTTAGTGCTTTTCTGGAGGTGAATGGTTCCGGTTTTCCCAACCGTGTCGCTAGTGGAGATACTAGGGAAAACAGCACAATTTTAATGGCGCGTAATACTGTGGTGGGTCCGATTACTTTTGAAACAGCCACCGACCCGAATTTTAATAATGTGGTTTCCGTGTTGACTACTAATAATTCTGATCCGACAGTTCCGGTGAAGGTATTTGTGTCGGATTTAACGCCAGGGACACCTTATTTTTATCGGGTTACTAATGCTATGGGGGAGAGCGATCGCGGTATTTTTCGCACTCCTTTATCTTTGGGAAGTCAAGGGGGTTTAAGGTTTGGGGCTGCTGGTGATTCTCAGGGGGAATTAATGCCTCATGTGGCGGTGAGAAATGCCCCAGAACGTGGTCTGGATTTTTTTGTCCAGTTAGGAAATACAATTTCTGCCAGTACCGAGTCTCCTGATTTACCCGGTGTTTCTCAGGCGGAAACTTTGTTAGATTTCCACACAAAACATAATGAGATTTATCGGGAGCGTCTGACTTTAAATCCTTGGGCAAATTTGCGGGTAGCAACTTCTATGTTTGGGGTGTGGAATGATGGGGAAATCATCGATAATTTTGCCGGGGGTAGTCTGGGGGAAGATGGAGAGGGTGATTGGTTGAATAATAGCGATATTTTTGAGACCGCGTTGGCGGGTTTTTTAGATTATCAACCTCGCCGACAGGAAAGTTATGGAGACATTAGCGATCGCCGGACCGCTAACCGAGAACAACTGTATCGCGCTACGACCTATGGAGATGATGCGGCGGCGTTTTTGTTGGATGTGCGATCGTTCCGGGATGCCCCCTTAGAACAGGTCGCCGAAACTTCTTTTCCCGAAGATATTGAGGCATTTTTGCGGGATTCTTTTGATGCTAATCGAACCATGTTGGGACGAACTCAGTTGCAACAGTTGCAGTTAAATTTACTGGGCGCACAGGCGGCGGGTTTAACTTGGAAGTTTATATTTTCTCCGGTCCCTATGCAAAATTTGGGGATTCCGGGTGCAAGCGATCGCTGGGAAGGATACGCGGCTGAACGAACTAGACTGCTGAAATTTATTGATGATAATAATATTGATAATGTCGTGTTTGTGTCGGCGGGAGCTGGGGGAACTGTAGTTAATAATTTGACATTTGCTGAGGAGTTTGGGGGGCCACAAATTCCTATCAATGCTATGGAAATTACCGTAGGTCCGGTGGGGGTACAAACCGATTTAGGATCGGGTCTAGTGGGGGCTACTTTGGGTCCGGTGGCTGTTGATGGGGCGACTGAATGGCAACTAACCCGACAAGGAAGGGCTACTTATGAGGGGTTACAGACGCGCTGGGAACGCGATCGCCTGGTGGAGAATCTCCTAAATACTCGCCTTGAGGATATGGGTTATAATCCTATTGGTTTGGAGGGTTCGGGAATTGATGCACAGGAAATAGTTCCGGGTTCCTATTTGGCCGCTCATACTTTTGGCTGGACCGAGTTCGTCATTGATCCCAATACTCAACAGCTTAGGGTGACTACTTATGGGGTCGAACCTTATACACAGGTCGATGTCCAAAGGGTTCCGGCGCGGGTAATTAATCGTCAACCCCAAGTGGTCAGCGACTTTGTGGTAAATCCTCAATAATTGGGCTTGAAAAATTTGATATAAGGCACTATAACAAACGGTAAAAATTCATAGGAAATTTATGTTTGGCGGCGATCATGATTAAGTCGGGTCGCTTTTGGGTAAGCGCTAGGAATCTACTCCATGTTAAAACTTCATCCCCCTAGGTCACAGAGAACAATGAAAAATTTTGTGGTTAGCCAGTTTAACACTTTTGGGTTGGCGTTTTGGGTTGAAATTATGACCGAAATGCCTCGATGTACCTATTACTTTGGGCCGTTTCTTACCGAAGATGAGGCGGAACAAGCAGAACCCGGTTATATTGAAGATATTCAAGGTGAAGGTGCCACGGGTCTACAGGTGGCAGTTAAGCGGTGTCAGCCTGATATTTTGACGGTGGCTGCGGATCTTGATCAAAATTTTGATAATCCCCTACAGTGGGCATAGTGGCTTAACTTGGGCGGGACAGGTCACCAGATATCAACAATATCAGGATGGTTTTTGATCCAGTTATCGATATCGGTGATCACTTGATCGGGGATCTCCCAAGGGAATAAATGGGCTGTGTTGGGGTAGCAGTTAAACTGCGAATTGGGTAAGTTTGCCGCCGTTTCTTGACTGGAGATGGCGGTAATATGTCGATCGCATTCTCCGGCTAATATGAGACAATGACAGCTAATATTTCCCAACTCAGCTAGACGGTTATATCGGTTTTTTAATGCTTGTCTCAGGGCTATGGTTGCTGGTCTGGAGGTTTGTAAATAGGCGGGTGTGGCTTGTTTGGCTATGTATTTATAGGCGGTGGCTGTATGCTGTTGGATTAAGTAGCGAAATAGCGATCGCTTACCGAAAAGGTTGATATTCCACTGACTAGCTGGCCATATCCAATTAATTATACCCGCAATTCCGGTTAATAGATTATCTAGCCATGAAATCGGAGGATGGTTCCCACGGGGATAGGCGGAAGTCGCCACTAAAATTAATCCCGTAAACCTTTCCGGGTTTGTTAATGCTAATTCTAGGGCGAGTATACCTCCCAAAGACCAGCCGATAATTAAACATTTATCTATTTTTAAGCCATCTAAAAGCTGTTCGATATCCTGGAGATGATCGGTCATCTCAAAGGGTTGTTTAACCTGACTTTTCCCATAGCCTCGCAGGTCTGGGGCGATGGTTTGATAGTTTTGGGATAGGTGATCTGTAAAAACTGACATACAGCCTCCTGACCCAGGATGACCATGAAGACACAGTATCGGAAATCCTTGACCGCGAATTTCCGAGTTTAAGGAAACAGCTAAACTCATCAGTTTATAACTGCCCTCTCATGATAATATGTTCGGCAATACCAGCGATCGCTCTGCGGACTTGGGGAATGTTTCCGGCTGAGTTATCGGTAATGGTAATAATATACCTTTCCCCGTCAATACTAGCCGCTAAAGTCGTGCCAATTACCCTAGAGTTTTGACCGGTTTTTTCCCCTAACCACTGCGCTTTTAATCCTTGTAAGGCTTGATAACCAATTTCGCGATCGTACTGATGACCTAAAGCGTCAATTAATAGTTCCGAGTGGGGGTGTTCATAGTTGTAGATTTCTACCATCATTTCCGTGAGTTCATCACTGGTCATGCTATTGCGACCTCTACCGGGTCTAAAAGGCATGATCCGATCGCCCATGAGTTTAAATTGCACCCGCGTTTTTTGATAACCGTGTCGTTCTAGTAGTTTATTGATATAATCGGCACTCAAATAGTCGATAAGTTGATTAGTAGCGATATTACTACTATGGTCAATCATTTGAGCCATTAACATTTGGAGAGAGTAGGATTGGCGGGCGCGAATTGAGGAAGCATCTTCGGTAAAATTACCCCCCTCGACATAGATTTCTTTATCAAAACTGACCTGTTCCTCAGCCGCTTTGTGTAATAAGGCGATCGCCACAGGAACTTTAATTAAACTCGCCGGACTCGCCGGAGTTTGACTACCCCGTAAACTAGCACAATGGCGGTTTAAATTACAAACGCTGATGGTCGCATTACGCGATAAACCACTCCTAACTCTAATTTCTTCTAAAATTTCCGATTGAGCGTTTCTTAACTGGAATTTGAGGCGATTATAGTTTTCTTGATACTCGGCAATTTTCGCGGTAGCTTGTCGGCTTAAAAACGAATCCTGGGGAATTTCCTGTAAATTAGCGATCGCCCTCTGCCAAAAGGTTGCCATTTGTTGTCTAGTTTCCCAGGATATCTGAGAACTTTTGCCAATATCTACCGCTTGATTGGCTAAACTTATCGCTTGTTTCCAATTATCATTAGCCCGCTGTTCAATCATGATTTGAACTTCTACGTGGCGCAATTGTTCGATTATCTGCTGAGAAGGTTCCCGCCTATGGTTAGGAAATAATGACATTAATTGACGGGAATTACCTGCTGATTCTGGGGGGTTTTCTAGGGTGTATAATAACTCGTCCCGGAGGCTAATCAATTCATTGAGAGAAGTAGCCCCATATAATGCTGAGGATGACCCTAGCATAGGTAAGGCTGGAGTTAAGCCAATACTGACAGCAATGGCAACAGCACCCAGCCACCGGGTTTTTGACTTGAGTGGGTTTAATAAACTGCGTTTGGGACTGCCTAAGTAGGGAAAATTGGTCGATTGTGCAGCCATTGTTTCTGCTCTATAAAACTTAAACAAAACGGGACATAGCCGGATCTTGATGTTTATTTCTTGCTTCGTCCGGGACTGTCGGCAGCACCCCGTCCACAAGTGTAATCGTCTGAACCAGGCGATTTTTCTAAATTTCTACTGGCGTTCAAATCTCTATCAATCTTCAGGCCACAGTTTGGACATTCAAAAGTCCGACGGACTAGGGGCATTTTTTGACGATAACCGCAATTAGAACACAGTTGACTGGATGGATAAAATCTATCGGCAATAATCAACTTTGAACCATAACGTTCTGCCTTGTAACCTAGTTGACGACGGAACTCATAAAATGAAGCATCAGCGATAGAACCCGCCAAACAATGATTTTTCAGCATACCTGACACATTCAAATCTTCAATGACTACTTGGCTGTGGTTCTTAGCCAAGAAAGTAGTTATTTTATGAATCGTGTCCCGCCGAATGTTTGCTACTCTTTGATGTAGCTTTTGAACTTTTAAGAGACATTTGGCCCAATTTTTCGAGCCTTTGACTTTGCGACTTAAATGACGTTGTAATCGAGCTAGTTTTTGGGTGGCTGCTTTATAAGCCTTGGGATTAGAGAATTGGGTCCCATCGGAGCAAGTCGCCAAATTGTTAATTCCTAGGTCTACCCCGATTCTCTCTCGATATTTCGGTGTGATTTCTGGTGTGATTTCTACGAAAAAGCTCATATACCAGTCACCTGCTTGGCGCGTTATAGTGACTTTCTTAACCCAACTTTCGGGTAGAGCCTCAAATGTAGAAACCCAGCCCACAAAAGGCAGCTTATGGCGAGTTCCTGACAGATTGAATGGCTTTCCGGAATTGTCAAGCGTAAAACTATCATGGTGGCCTTTCTTCTTAAATTTAGGATAACTGCTTATTCCCTTGAAGAAGCGCTTAAAGGCATCCCCTAGATTAATGAAGGCATATTGATAAACTTTAGAAGACAATTCAGACATCCAAGGATATTGAGGTTTTACATAATTCGTAAAAACCTTTTTGATGGAGTTGACGTTAGGCTTGAGTCCCTCTTCATAAGCTGACCTCCATAAGTGTAATCCCCAATTAAACACGAACCGAGCATAACCCGCGTGTTTGGCCATCAAGGTAGCTTGACGGTCATTGAGTTTTAGTTTTGTCCGGAAAGCTTTGTAAGGGTTATGGTCGAAAGGGAAGTCGCCTTCCCCAACTCCAATTCAAAACCGTGCTTGATACTTTCACATCACACGGCTCCTGATGTGGATACCCCTTTTGACATCGGGAACAGGGTAACGACTCCCTGCTTTTGTGATTTCAACTTTTGGAGCTAAATACAACATCGTAGTGTTTAAACTCGCTTTCGTCGTAAACACTCCTAATTGTCGCAGTCTCTATATCCACACCGTGACTAGTGGGCATATCCTAACCATTACAGTTAGGCATTGGCTTTCAGTCACATCCTTTCCCCTTAAAGGTATACGCTTACACTTTCACTACTCCGCAGGTACATCCTGCCACTTGAGAGCCTAAAAGGGGTTTAAACGTTCCGTTTATACGGGCATTCCATCTTTAGATTTGTCCTCTCCACCGGGGTACTTTTAAAAGTCTGTGTAGGTGATGTCATGATTACCCTACTTTTCCCCTTGCTCTTTTGAACGCAGCGTATCAACCTGTTTCGCTGCTAAATCATTACGATGGTTCAAGCCGGACATTCGGTTTCCCTAATCATGGATGGTTGGCAGTGGTCGCATTTGGTAGTAGGTTCTACTTCACGCCTTCCGTTCCCCGCTTCAATCCTGGGGTTATGATTCCCAAAACTGGGGGTGGCTATCGCCGTTACTCTCAACGCAATTGTTAAGGAATCATTAATATTTCCAGTTGGGCGTTTTGACCTTGAGTTCCCTGCCTTGTTTTGTATATTTCTATACCAAACGTTGGGACATATAAACAGTTATGGGATGGTCAGGGTACGAGTCCCTTATATTTCACCAAGGGGTGAAAGTCCCACTAGGAGGTTATTTCAGGCATTGCAGCCTTATTTGACTCCTAAACGTCTCGCACCATGATTGGATTTTACCATGAAGAATCCGACTTAATGAGTATGTCGTCAGGGAAATTTGGCATGGTCTGGGGTTTGACCGTATATTCATTATCGTATATTCATTATTGAGTTGCGAATCTTTTGGGGTATTGTACCTTATTGTCATAAGATGTCAAGCAAATCTTGGATTAAATTCTTGCTCCTCATCACCAACAGGAAGGATCATAGCAGCAACTGTCGCCATAGTGCGATCGCCTAGGGAAAAATTCCCAGTTTTTTGTGATCATCCTGAGATATACTGAGGAAACATTCAATCAGTCGGGACAGTGACATCAGAAACACCAAGCCTAGGGGGATCGGATTTACCCCCAGATCAATCTGTTGTATCCACGCTTGGGGACGATTCCTCAAATCGATGGTATCTAGGGCTGGATGTCGGGACGACCGGAATATCAGCCGCACTTTGGGATCGCCTGACTGAGGCTGTTTACCCTATATATTGGCTGAGTGATTCTCAGGAGAGCGATCGCATTTTTCGCCTTCCCAGTCGCGTCTACTTGCATCGAAAATCCGGCGGCGAAATAGGGGAAACAGAAGTTTTACAAGGATTTAAACCTTATCTGAGTTGGGCTATCCCCCATCATTTTGGTGAGGATTATGCGCCCTGTCCCCTGCTTGAGGTATCCCCAACCCAAAAGTTATTTTTAGGGACGTTTAAGCAGGCTTTACAGTTGCTATTATCGACTATTTCTCCTCAAGGTGGGGGTGACAATATAGACAGCGAAGATGGTGATTTGACTTTACCGAAAAACTATCAATCTGGTGCTAATGGTTTAACTGATCAGGAGTTCCAAACTGCTTTAGATAGTTTATCGGGGGTGGTGGTAGGATGTCCGGCTCAGGCTTCCCATGCTTATGCTTTTAATCTGCGGGAAACCATTTTGGCGGCGGGTTTGGTCAAGAGTCCCTCTCAAATTTGGATGTTGGAAGATGCGATCGCTACTTGGTTAAGTGAATGGGAACCGAAAATAGACGAACCTACCTTAATTATTGATGCTGGTGCTGCTACCACCGAGTTAATGGTGATGGGAATATCTCAGGAGCATGATTTAACTTATGCTGACTGTTTTGGTGTCAGTGTGACCTATGGTGGCTATGATGTAAATTTGGATATTATCTGTCAATTTTGCGCCGAAAATATGATTGATTGGGATGGTTCCTATTTAGTCCTACCTACTCCGGGAACATCCCAACGCACTCACCGCGATCGCCTTCAACAAAAGTTGGTTTTATCAGCTTTAATCAATGCGATAGAATCCCAAAAACCAAGTTTACAAGCTGGCAAAAATGTGACTATTTCTATACAAGAAAATCAAGTAAAAGTTACCGCTAATGAGTTAGATCGTCGCGTGTTAGTTCCTTTTGTGAAGAACCTCAACCGAGAGTTCAATCATCTGATTAGTAAAGTTGGGGTTTCGACCGTCGGAATTAAAAGGGCGATTTGTCGGGGTGGTAATGGTTCATGGTCGGTGTTGAGTCAATGGCTACGCCAAAAGTTACCTAATGCTAGTATGATCTCAATTACTGACCCAGAATCTTGGTGTAATTATGCGATCGCCAAAGGTTTAGCCAGACTTCCTTTATTTCCCGAATTGTTGAATTATTCTAGCCAACAATATGGGGATTATTTCTTGTTGGGTGAACTGCTGCGAGTGTTGGGGGATTTACCTTTATCTATCCCAGAGGTGATGACTCGTTTAGAAGAAAGAGGCGTGAATACTCGTTGCTGTAAATCTCAGATTTTAGCTATCCTCAAAGGTCAACTACCCGCCGGGTTCATTCCCTCGGAATTAGACACCCCCATAATTGTTCCCATATCTAAACATCCTGAAATCGATATAATTAACCAAGGTGCGATTTTTTACCAAGATGTTGACTCTAGCTATTTTGTCAACCTAGAAAGGTCAGAAATGTGTCTACAATATCTTCAGCAACTCTCACGGGAATATCACCAAGTGTTAACAGAACCTTTGGCGATCGTCCAATTGTAGGGAAGCAGCCGGGGGTAAGTCTGAGTTTAACTGCGTATTCTCATCGATAAACTAATCCGATTTAACTTTTCGTTGACTTCCAAAACCTTGACTTTCACCACCTGTCCGACCCGGACAATTTGTTGAGGGTCTTCCACAAAGCGATCGGCTAATTGGGAAATATGAACTAACCCATCTTGATGGACTCCTACATCTACAAAAGCCCCAAAATTAACCACATTAGTAACAATTCCCTCTAACTCCATTCCCGGTTTTAAGTCCGACACCTCTTTAATATCATCCCGGAAAGTAGCATATTTAAACTCAGCGCGTGGATCACGTCCAGGTTTCTCTAATTCGGCGATAATATCCTTGAGGGTAGGTAAGCCGACCGTATCTGTTACATAGCGTTTTAAGTCGATTTTTTTGAGTTTTTCAGCAGTTTTGCTAATCGCATTTAAAGGGATTTCCACATCCGCTAAAATTTGTTCAACTACCGAATAACTTTCCGGGTGAACCGCCGTATTATCTAGGGGATTAACACCCCCACGAATCCGCAAAAATCCCGCCGATTGTTGAAATGCTTTCGGCCCTAATTTCGCCACTTTTAAAAGCTGTTTACGATTTTTAAATGCCCCATTTTCATTGCGATATTTAACAATATTTTGGGCGATAGTGGGAGTAATTCCAGACACAAAAGTTAAGAGTTGTTGGGAAGCCGTATTTAATTCAACTCCCACATAGTTTACACAACTTTCTACCGTTTCATCAAGTTTTTTCTTGAGTAATTTTTGGTCAACATCATGTTGATATTGTCCGACACCAATCGATTTGGGGTCAATTTTAACTAATTCTGCTAACGGGTCTTGGAGGCGGCGACCAATACTAATCGCCCCCCGAATTGTCAGATCTAAATCAGCAAATTCTTCCCGCGCGACATCACTCGCCGAATAAATAGAAGCACCAGACTCGTTTACCATTACCGTAATAGGTGGAGATTCTAAAGAGGCGATCGCCTGATTAACAAACTCTTCCGTTTCCCGTCCAGCCGTACCATTTCCAATAGCAATTAATGCGATTTTGTACTTTTTAATTAAGTCTTGAATCGTTTTGGTCGCTTGTTGACGTTGTGACTGTGACTGGTGGGGAAAAATTGCCTGATATTCGCAAAACTTGCCAGTTTCCGACAATACCGCCACTTTACAACCTGTCCTGAAACCAGGGTCAATAGCTAAAGTAGGCTTCATTCCCGCTGGTGGAGATAGTAATAATTCCCGCAAATTAGCTTCAAACGTCTTAATAGATTCTAGGTCTGCGTAGGATTTGCGATCGCTCCTAATTTCACTAATTAATGAATTTTTCATCAGACGATTAAAAGCATCTTTAATCATATCCTGATAAAACTGGCGAATCTCCCTATTTTTAATGCGAATAACTTGAGATTCCAAATGATGCAGCACCAAAGACTCATCAAAATCTAAATCCACCTTGAGAACCCCCTCAGTTTCTCCCCGGAATAATGCCAACAGGTTATGGGGTTTAATATCCATCACATTTTCCCGAAAATTCCGATACATTTCAAATTTAGTCGAACCTTCTGGGTAATCATCTTTAATCTTGGATACAAACGCACCATCATTGATTAAAAAATCGCGCACATCTGCCCTTAAATGTGCCGTCTCTGCCACCTGTTCCGCTAAAATGTCGGCGGCTCCAGCCAGGGCATCTGCCACCGTTTTAACCCCCTTTTCTGCATCGATATATTGAGCCGCTTCTGACTCTAGGGAAACCTTGGGCGCTTGGGGTTGGTTAAGGGAACTAATCAACTCAGCTAGGGGTGCTAATCCTTTTTCCTTAGCCATAGTGGCGCGGGTGCGACGTTTGGGACGGTAAGGAAGATATAAATCCTCAAGTTCCGTTTTTAACAAACAGTTATCAATTTGGGTCTGGAGTTCATCCGTGAGTTTTCCCTGAGAGGCGATCGCCTCCAAAATGCTATTTTTTCGTTCCTCAAGTTCAGTTAAATAACTATATCTTTCCGCCAGAGTCCGCAGTTGAATTTCATCAAGAGAACCCGTCATTTCTTTGCGATAACGTGCAATAAATGGAATAGTCGCCCCTTCCGCAAATAATGCCAATGTATTTTCAACTTGAACCCGTTTTAACGAAAGTTCCTGAACTAGAATTTGAGTAATATTAAGCATATAATCTGAACCGACTTGATTTTGTGACCTGAGCTTGGTATACAAAATTATTGTAAATGCTACCCTCGCCAATAGTACAGTCAAGGTCAGTAGAGCCTGTTCAGAAATCATCTGATCACCTCTCAAAGTCCCTCTCCCTCTCTGGGATCCAGATTTAGGGTGAGGGCAATGTATTAAGCGACTGGTGAACAAGCTGTATCTCCCACATCTGATAGTTAAGATATGAGTTCAGGAATATTTTTGGTTTCACTCTTGATTCGTCCCCTCCAGCGTTATGGCTGGCTATCCCTGCTGCTGTGGCTGCTGATGATGTCCCCAGCAGCCGCTTCCGTGTTAATGCGGGTGGCGATAACCACTGACAGCAATCAAATTAAAGTCGGAAGTTCCACCCCAGCAACAGTGCGCGACGGTAGCGGTAGGGTCTTGGGACAAATTCCCAATATGGGCGCAACTGTCGCCCAATCTGCATCTGGTCAGGTATCCCTCAGTCAATGGAAAGCAGGTCAAATTTGGGTCGAACCCTCCCAAAATGGCAAAGTATGGATAGGTGATAATTGGTATCGGGGGCGGGTGTTATTAGTCCAGCGCAATGGTGGGCTAATGGCTATTAATTATGTCGATCTCGATCAGTATCTCTACAGTGTCCTAGGGGCGGAAATGGGGGGAAATTGGCCCCAGGAAGCCCTGAAAGCCCAAGCTGTGGCGGCGCGGACCTATGCACTGTATAAGCGCCAAAATAATAGCAGTCAGATTTATGATTTGGGGGATACTCAAACCTATCAGGTCTATCGCGGTGTGTCTGGGGAGTCGCCAGGGACTCAGACGGCGGTTAGGGCGACAGCAGGTCAGGTGTTAACTTACAATGGTCGGGTGATTTTGGCTGTTTTCCATTCTTCCTCTGGGGGTCACACCGAAAATGTTGAGGATGTCTGGGAAAATCCCTTACCCTACCTGCGGGGGGTTCCAGATTTTGATAGTGGTTCTCCCGTCTTTGAATGGACAAGGACTTTTTCCACTAATGACCTTAGTAACCGCATTTCAGGAGTTGGTCAAATTTCCTCTATGACACCAGAAAGAACCTCCGCTTTTGGAAGTGTAATTTCCATGAGAGTTGTCGGAAGTGGCGGAACTCGCACTATTAGCGGTGAGGATATTGCTAGGGCTTTGGGGTTGCGTAGCACCAGATTTAGGGTGGATCGTAACAATGCTTCTGGCAATTTTGTAGTCACTGGTCGCGGTTTTGGTCATGGTGTGGGTTTGAGTCAATGGGGGGCTTATAGTTTAGCTAATGCTGGATATAATTATCAGCAAATTCTCGCCCATTATTATCGAAATACAACTCTCGCTAGAATCCAAGTCCAATAATAATTATTCATTGCCTATCAACTATTAAATACTGCGGAGGGCGACGATTGGATCAAGGGCGGCGGCGCGTCTGGCGGGAACTACACCGAAAAATAAGCCAATACCCCCAGAAACGCTGACCGCGACTGCGATCGCACTTGTGGAAATTCCAGCTTCTAAAGGTGTTAGTATTCCCACCAGTAACACACCACTAACACCTAAACCTGTACCAATTAATCCCCCGGCTACAGATAAGATAATCGCTTCAATAATAAACTGAATGAGAATATCATTTGGGGAAGCGCCTATAGCTTTTCTCAGACCAATTTCCTGGGTTCTTTCTGTGACGGAAACTAACATAATATTCATAATTCCAATTCCCCCAACTAACAAGGAAATCGCCGCCGTGGCTGCTAACATCAAGGTTAAAGCGCCAGTAATTTGTCCGAGGATATTCATTAAATCCTGTTGATTACGAACCGTAAAATCATCTTCATCAGTAATTTTATGTCGTAAACGTAGCAAATTCTCAATTTGAAATTGTGCCGCCCTCATCTGATGTGCTTCTTTAATAGAAACGGAAATAAAGGTAACTTGTAAACCATAGGGAGAATTGCGCCCAGTAATGCGATTAGCCACGGTGGTAATGGGGATAAAAGCATTCATATCTTCATTACTTCCTAAACTTGAACCCTTGGGTTGCATGACTCCAATTACCTGCAATGTAATATCTTTGAGTCGGACTTGTTTACCGATGGGGTCTTCATTACCAAATAATTGTTCTGCTATTTCTGAACCGAGGGCGACTACCTGTTCATTTCGCTGAATATCCAAATCAGAAATAAACCTTCCTTGGGCAATATCAAAGCTACGAACGCTCATATATTCTGGGGTAGTGCCAATTATAGAAGCGGAGGCATTCCTACTCCGATAAGAGATTAATTCACTAGCTGTTAAGGAAGGGGCAATGGCTTCGACTGAGGGGACTTGTTCAGCGATCGCCAGTGCATCTTCTAGGATTAAATTTTGAGGGGGATAAACAGGTCTTCTCTGGGCTTCCGGGCTTCCGGGTACAATAAATAATACATTAGGACCCAAGGAATTAACTTGATTTTCGACAAAGGTTTGCGCGCCTTCTCCAATACCTATCATAGCAATAACTGAGGCATTACCTATAATAATGCCTAACATAGTTAGGCTGCTTCTCATTTTATTAGCCAATAATGTCGCCGAGGACATTTTGATACTTTCTACAATATGCATAATTAGGGATAAGTAGTTAAGGATTGAGATGCTATTTTATTGTATAATATCTTCAAGTTTTTGTCCGGGTGGCAATTCAATAAAAACGCGATCGCCTGTAGTAACTCCTTGCAAAATCTGGATTTCATTACCAATTTGTGAACCGATAGTAACCGGTTGAAATTCTGGTTGACCTTCCTGGTTAGGAATGAGTACACCGGTATTTCCCCGATTAGTAATAATCGCCACAGTCGGAACCACAACAGCTTGATTAAGTTGGCGACCGACAAACCGTAAATTAACATTCATTCCCGACTGTAATACATCCTGTCCGGTGCGAATATCAATCCTGGCTTGAAACAGGGTAACATCCCGTTCTTTAATAGCTTCCGGGGCGATTAAATGCACTGCACCTTCAAAGACCTGATCTGGGTAAGCATCGGCGACAATTTCCACCTTTTGTAATGGTTCAATTTGGACAATATCAGTTTCGGGGATTTTGGCTAAAACTTCCAAATCCTTAGCCAAAGCGACAATTGAAGTAGAGGTAGCAGAACTAGCATCAGATGCGGAAGTAGCCGGAGTGACAAAAGCGCCCTCAACGGCATATCTTTGAGTAATAATTCCGGCAAAAGGCGCACGAATATTAGTATCTTCTAACAGCACTTGATAATAGCGCAGTTGACTTTCAGCCTCGCGGACATCAGCTTCAGCGGCGGCAATATCTTCAGGACGAGTGCCATTTTCCAACTCATTCAACTGACTGCGCGCCTCGGTAACATCAGACTCAGCCTGTCTGATAACTTCAGGACGAGTGCCATTTTGTAACTGTCGCAAATTCTGACGTTCCTGTTCAACGGTAGCTTCCAATCGTTCAATTTGCGATCGCCTATTTTCCTGAAGTTGTGCTAGTCGCTGTTTAGCCTCATCCTGTAAAGCCTCCAAGCGGCGTTGATCTCGCCTATAGCCATCCAAAGTATCCTCAGAAACAGCCCCCTGACTTTTCAATTCTTCATAGCGCTGTACCCGTCCTTGGGCCAATTCCAACTCAGCTAAATTAGCTTGTATTCTTGATTGCGCTTGGTCAATTTCATTTTGCAGGCTCCCCGATCGGGCATCAAATAAGCGAATTTCCGCCTCTCTAAGCCTCGCAGATGCCACGGCAATTTCTTCTTGGCGTGTTCCAGCCTGCAACTCTGCTAGGCGTGCCTGAGTACCTTCTAGCCTAGCCTGGGCTCTGTTAATTTCTTCAGGACGGGAGCCATGGCGCAGTTTATCTAAGATGGCTTGGGTGCGTTCTAACCTGGCTTGGGCTTGCAATTCCTGGGCTTTAACTTCGTTACTCTCCATGCGCGCAATAATTTGACCGGCTTCGACACGATCGCCCTGTTCAACGTACAATTGAGCTAAACGCCCTTGAGTTTTGGGACTCAAATTGACCCGGCGCACGGGTTGTACAACTCCACTCGCCCTAACGGTTACAGTCAGATCCTTGGCTTCCACTGGTACAGTCAAGGCTTCTACCATTTGTAGTGAGTTAGGCTTGCGATGATAGACTCGGTGCGCGACCATGGGAACGGCGAGAATTCCTAAAGCCAGTAGTGCGATCGCCCACCATTTTGGTCTACGTCGGGGCGGTTTTGCTACTGCTGGGGGTTGGAAGTCATGCTTCACGAGACCGTTAGGGGACTCGGTTTCGGGTTTGGGATCTGTTAACATTATGGTTCCTCTCGATCCACGAACTGACCAACTCGATGATTATTTGCGATTTAATCTGATCAGTTAGTCATATATCAATTTTATCAAAATTTTAGGTAATTGGAAAGATGGACTCTATATTTCCGGTGAGTATTCCGGTCGCGCCAGAAGGCTACAAATCAGGTTTTGTCGGCATTATCGGCCGCCCCAATGTGGGGAAATCAACTCTGATGAATAAGTTGGTAGGACAGAAAATTGCGATTACTTCTCCTATCGCTCAAACTACTCGTAACCGCTTACGGGGAATTCTTACTACTGAGTCCGCTCAAATTATTTTCGTCGATACGCCGGGAATTCATAAGCCACATCATCAGTTAGGTAAGGTGTTGGTAAAGAATGCCAAATTGGCGATCGCCTCCGTGGATGTGTTAGTCTTTGTGGTGGATAGTTCGGTGATGTCGGGGGGTGGCGATCGCTATATCGTCGATTTACTGACTCATACTAAAGTCCCCGTGATTTTGGGTTTAAATAAGTGGGACTTACAGCCAGATCAATATGAGGCGATCGACCAGAGTTATCAGCAGTTTGCTGAGGCTAATCAATGGCAAATGGTCAAGTTTTCTGCCTCTACTGGTGCGGGGCTAGAAACATTACAAAATCTGTTAATTAACAGTTTAGATCCCGGTCCCTATTATTACCCTCCCGATTTAGTGACTGACCAACCGGAAAGGTTTATTATGGGTGAGTTAATTCGTGAACAGATTTTGCTACACACCCGCGAGGAAGTACCGCACTCTGTGGCGATCGCTATTGATAAAGTAGAGGAAGATGTTAAGATTACCCGCATTTTAGCCACCATTCATGTCGAACGTCTTTCCCAAAAAGGCATTTTAATTGGGAAGGGCGGACAAATGCTCAAAACTATTGGTAGCGCCGCCCGCCAACAAATTCAAAAGTTAGTAGATGGAAAGGTTTATCTCGAGTTGTTTGTGCGCGTTCAACCTAAGTGGCGACAGTCGCGAAATCAGTTGGCTGAGTTGGGTTATCGGGTCGAAGAATAAGGGGGCAATATGAGCGATATCGGCACTATATTTGGTTTTTTGGGCGGCACTGTTGTGGCTATTCAAGGAGGATATAAAGTCCTGCAATATCCGAAGCCAGATCGCGTATTTAAAAGACTGTCAGACGCGAAATGGTTTTTAACTCTCCGCTGGTGTGAACAGTTTACTACTCCGGCTGGGGTTCTGAATTTAGAGGGTCAGCTTTCTTTTTGTAATGCCGCAGTTATGGCTATGGGAGAGGATAAATTTTTACCCCCAGAACACCGACAGCCTATATTTAATTGCTGTTTATCTTTACCTCTCGGAGAAACCACTATTTATGCTAATCCGGCAATTCCCGAAATTGAGATCATGGCTATAGAAATTGATCAGCGTTTTGGACGAGTCGCCTTAGTCCGTTATTACTAATTTTACCAGACCTTCAATATAGCGATCGCGTTCCATGGGCATAATTTCTTCACCGTGCATAATTTCCTGGATGAGTAAGTAGTGTAATAATGCTCCCATAATTACCCTAGCAGTTACTTCCGCATCAGCTAACCTGAGTTGTGGGTAAGATTCTAAACTCTTAGTCAGCCTATTAATTCCGACTTTGACAACGTTACGAATAAAGGCTTGGGCTAGTTCTGGAAACCTTCCTGATTCCCCAATAATTAAGCGCAAAAAACACAGCAATTCTGGGTCATTTAAGATTTGATTAAAAATTGCAGTTGCCCATGTTTTTAAAAATATAGCCGGGTCTTCTGGTTCCTCAATTACAAAGTCCAAAATTCGTTTTTCCCCTAAATATTCAGTTAAGGCACTAAACAAACTTTCCTTATCCCCAAAGTGATTATATAGGGTGGCTTTTGATACTCCAGCCGTTTTAGCTACCCGATCCATGCTGGTAGCTGCAAAGCCGTGGGCCAGAAATTCCTCGATCGCCCCCTGAAGAATTTGTTCTGCTTTGGGGGCCATCCCTGTCTCTGGGTGAGATTGTCTCTTGGCCATCTAATTCTCTCCTCGTGCCGTGGCAGTCCTTGTGAATTTTTGTGATCTACTTGTCATTATACCAAACCGTTTAGTATACTTGAAAAGTAAACTAAACAGTCTAGTTTAATTATGGGGAGAGATATGTTATGCTACAGTCCCACAGCACCAGAGATTTCACCTCAACTGGTTTCCTAGGCCATAGGATCACCACCTGGGCGATGGTTGCCACTGTAGGGTTAGGAAGTGTTGCTGGCTATATGTTTTGGCAGTCTACCCAGGAAAGCCAGGAAATGCCCTTAGCGGTAGCTAGTCTACCCGTATCAATCAAGGTAACTGCTTTGGGGCGATTGGAACCTGAAGGAGAGGTGGTCTCAATTTCTGCTTCCGGTGGGATGGAAAATAACCTAATTCAGCAGTTGCTGGTCCAGGAGGGGGACTGGGTGCAGGAGGGAGATGTGATAGCAATTTTAGATAGTCGCGATCGCCTTCTAGCGGCCCTAGAAAAGGCCCAGGAACAGGTAGGTTTAGCAACAGCCAAACTCGAGCAAATTAAGGCGGGGGCGAAAATTGGGGAACTCGAAGCGGCTAGGGCTACTATCGCCCGCCTAGAGACCGAAAGGCTAACGAATATGCAGGCGGGACAGGCGATGATTGCCCGTTTAGAGACCGAACGCAGCACCGATATTGTAGCGACAGAAGCCAAAATCGCCCGTTTACAGGCTCAAAAGCAGGGGGAATGGCAGGCTGCCCAGGCAACAATTAACCGCATTGAGGCTGAATATAACAATGCTGTAAATGATGAACATCGCTATCAGGAATTGCATCAACAGGGGGCAATTTCTGAGGAGTTATGGAATTTAAAACGGTTGCACAGGATAACGACAGAAGAACAGTTACAGGAGGCACGGTTTAATTTAATTCGCATTGAAAATACTTATAACCAGCAAATTCAAGAAACCCAGGCTCAATTAACCCAAATTCGGTTAGCTAAACAACAGCAGATTGAGGAAGCTAAGGCTAATTTAGATGGTATGGACCGGGGAGGAACACAACAAATTCGGGAAGCCATGGCTACCCTTAATCGTATTGCAGAAGTGCGACCTGTGGATATAGCGGTAGCAGAAGCGGAGGTAAGATCAGCCCAAGCTGCCCTAAGACAAGCCCAGGCAGATTTGGCTTTAGCTGAAATTATTGCCCCCAGAAATGGGCAAGTTTTAAAAATTCATGCTCACCCTGGAGAAAAAATTGATAATTTGGGAATTTTGGAACTGGGAGAAACTCGGCAAATGGTGGCGATCGCTGAAGTTTATGAAAGTGACATTCACCAGGTTAAAATTGGACAATCTGCCCGGATTACTAGCGCGGCTTTAGAGGGGGAATTATCGGGGATTGTGGATCGGGTAGGTTTACAAATTCAACGGCAAGATGTGATTAATGCTGACCCTTCTGCCAATATTGATAGCCGGGTTGTGGAAGTGCGGGTGCGTTTAGATGAAACTTCCAGTCAGAGAGTGGCTGGGTTAACTAATTTACAAGTAGTAGTGGTCATTGAACAATGATTAAATTGATAAAGCCTTTACAACAATTAGCTAGACGGACTCCTTTAGGATGGTTACAGTTAACCCATGATAAAGGTAGGATGTTAGTCGCGATCGCCGGTATTGCTTTTGCTGATATTTTGATGTTTATGCAGTTAGGATTTCAGACAGCATTATATAATAGTAATACTCGTCTCCATCGAGCCTTAGAAGCTGATTTAGTGTTAGTTAGTCCCCAGGCTTTGAACTTAACCCGTATGTCTACTTTTACCCGTCGCCGACTTTATCAGGCAATGAATGTGCCGGGGGTGGAGTCGGTGGAACCTGTTTATGTCGCTCTCAAAACTTGGAAAAATCCCCAAACCCAGAAAGAAACCGCGATTTTGCTGCTGGGATTTAATCCAGATAAACCTGCTTTTGATTTTATCAAAAATCATCCCAATTTACCAGATATTAAGTTACCAGATCGGGTTTTATTTGACCGGGAAGCTAGGGGAGATTATCAACAAGCGATCACATCTATAGACCGGGGAGAAAGGGTGACAACGGAAATCGAACGGCGCACTATTACTATTTCTGGTTTATTTGAACTGGGGGCATCTTTTGCCGCTGATGGTAGTTTAATGACCAGTGATCAAAACTTTTTGCGCCTGATGCCCAGACAAGAATCAAAGAGTATTAATATCGGCTTGATTAAAATAGAAGCAGGGGCGGATATTTTGCAAACTCAAGCCCTGTTAAAAGCCTATCTACCCTCTGATGATGTTCGGGTTTTAACTAAGGCTGAATTTATCCAATTTGAAAAGAATTATTGGACGGCTAATACTCCTGTGGGTTTTGTGTTTAATTTGGGAGTAGCAATGGGTTTTGTCGTGGGAACTATTATTGTTTATCAGGTATTGTCAACTGATGTCGCTTCTCATTTGGCTGAATACGCCACTTTTAAAGCTATGGGTTATCGGACTATTTATTTATTGTCAATTGTGTGGGAGGAGGCTTTGATTTTATCCCTATTAGGTTTTGTGCCAGGTTTGGGGATTTCTATTGGCTTATATGCCATAACTAGAAATGCTACCAATTTACCTGTTTATATTACTTTATTTAGGGCGGTTCAAGTATTGATTTTAACAATTATTATGTGTGCAATATCGGGGGGTATAGCTACCCGGAAACTTCAGGGGGCTGACCCGGCTGATATTTTTTAGATTGAGATCAGGGGTTGTCAATTAGGGGGTTAACACCAGGGAAGATGATTATGAATTCGGCGAATATTATCAATGCCGGTATTTCAGAACCGGGCAAAAATTCGGTGATTGTAATTACCAGTCTGAATCATGACTTTGGTCATGGAAATTTAAAAAAGCAGGTTTTGTTTGATATTAATTTGGATATTAAATCGGGAGAAATTGTGATTATGACTGGGCCTTCAGGGTCAGGAAAAACTACCCTTTTGACCTTGGTAGGGGCTTTGCGATCGCCTCAATTCGGCAGTTTAAAAATATTAAATCAAGAACTTTGTGGGGCTAAGGATAATCAGTTAGTAATGATTCGCCGAAAAATCGGCTATATTTTCCAAGCCCATAACCTTCACCGTAGTTTAACAGCTTTACAAAATGTGAGGATGGGTTTAGAAATGCACGGCACTTTTTCCCCAGAGGAAATGCACCACCATGCTGCTGAAATATTAACAGAAGTTGGACTAGGCGATCGCCTTAATTATTACCCAGAAGACCTATCTGGGGGACAAAAACAACGGGTAGCTATTGCTAGGGCTTTAGTTAGCCATCCCCCTCTTGTTTTAGCCGATGAACCCACCGCCGCCCTCGATAGTAAATCGGGACGGGAGGTAGTTAATCTCATGCAAAAACTAGCTAAAGAACAGGGTTGTACTATCTTATTAGTTACCCATGATAACCGAATTTTAGATATCGCCGATCGCATTGTTACCATGGAAGACGGAAAGCTAACCTCTAGTCTCCGTTAACTGTTATTCCCCGTCATAATTAGTTTCTAAAGCTAATAATTCTGACCGCCGCTGACTCAGTTGAAATTCCAAAGATTCAATTTCCGCTAATAACTGTTGACGGCGTTTTTCTACCGACTGGGTTTGACTATTAAAATAGGCTTCTATTGGCGGCCATAATTCAATCGCCCAGTCGCGGCTGGCGGTTTTCATTTCATGAATTACTTTCACCGTCCCGTCAGGTTCCAACACAAAGAGGGTATATAAGCGATCGCAATTTCCCCGTTTTCGCCTTCCTTTTTGACAATAAAGATATAATCCCGGAACCTGTAAAGCTGATTGGTCAATTTGACTCACAAAAGGTCCCTCAATCGAATAACCATCAGTCTGACTGCGGTCTATTCCTTCTACTAATTTACACCAATTACCTAATTTAGGATTAAGGCAACTTTCCCAAAATCCTGGGGCGGTTAAAAATGCCTCTCTTAAATTAACTAAAATTGACGAACCCATATAATTATATCACTCGCAAATATTGACATCGAACTATAATCAACCCTACCGGAATTGAGCCTATTTAACTGGGACACAAGTTTGATAAAATTCTTCTAATCCCTCAATACATTTTAAATCATTATACAGACGAAATCGACGGTTTTTGATTTTCTGTTTAATGGCGGTTCTGGTTTCATGGTCTAACCCTAATTTTACCGCAATTTCTATATATTCGCTTTCGGAAGAGGCGATGGTTTCGGTAACTCTTAAGCGCCGTAAAATCCCCGCTGATTGGCGACTTCTCATGATTGTACCCTCATGAGTAACTAGGGGTAAATTAGCCGCGATCGCATCTAAGGTAGTCGCAAATCCGGTAAACTGAAACGTATCTAAACCCACATCAGCCAAACTCTGTAATTGCAGATATTCGGCATAATTTAAACGGGGCAAAAATAGACAGTAATCTTCCCCCGACAAACCCAATTTGTCAAAAGCAGCATACAGACGATTTTGGAATTTGGCGGTAACTTCCTGATACCAATGGGAGATAAATACAAATTTAGCTTGATTTACCCCTTGGGCAATTTTACCATAAATATCATCATATTGGGGTAAATATTTAAACAGAGACTGACAGGATAAATAGATGATATCATGGGCGGATATCTGCCAATCTGACCGAGATTTTTCTAAGGGGGGAAATGATGGCTGGTCTAGGTAAATCCCCAAATTAGGTAAACAAATTAAATGTTCGTTGTAGTAAGTTTCGGCGTGAGCAGGTTCCAGCAATTCAGCGGAGATAAAATAATCGATAGTTGGTAATCCTGTAGTGGCTGGATGTCCCCAGGTAGCACAATAAATAGGGGCGAGTTTTAGTCCGGCTATTTGTAGGGTTTGCGGACACATTCCCAACTCTAAAAATACCAGAATATCCAGGCGATCGCTATAAATTTGTTGGCTGACTTGTTCAATGTTATTATAGATATGATAAAATCCCTCCGAATATTGTTGATATAAATCCGTAATCTGATCCGCTTCCTGTCCGGTATAATAACAGTAGACCTGAAACTTTTGGCGATCGCTATTTTTCACCCATCCTAAAAATAGATTACCCACCGTGTGCCATTGTAAAAACGAACAGATATAACCAACTCTAATTTTCTCAGATTTTGCCCTGCGTCTAGGGGGCGGTGCTTCTCGCCATTGGGGATAGTGGGCGACCATTACCCGATGTAAAAAATCCCCATATTGGCGCTGTAAGTTTTTTTCAGACAAACCACCTTTAAATAACTGTTCATCTCCCTGATATTGCAGATAAAAATTTGTCCCTTCTCCCACAGCCTGGAGGGTAGCATTATCAAAAATCGAGGTTTCCTCAATCATGGCGTTGAGGTCTTTAGCAAACCCTTGTCGAGAGGCGAAAATTTCCGCAGTAGTATTGTAGATGATCGGGAATAATCGCAATTTGGCAAACTTGAGAGAAATCTGATCAGGAAAATTATTAACAGCCACAGTCGCCATAGTTATAGCTTCCGCAATTTCGCCGATTTCTGACAATGATAAAATCAAGTTAACATAAAGTTCCACAACTTGAGGGAATTCATCAATTAAACCGCGATAGATAGCCGCTGCATAATTATATTGATTTAGCCGTTGATAACAGTTAGCCAGGTTTACCTTAACTTCCAGATTAATAGATGATTCGTACTCTTGACAATTTGCCAAATACTGATTATAGTAATTAATAGCTGTTTGATAGTCACAACTATAAGAGGCTGACCATCCTAGATAATAATAGCCTTGGGGTTCATTTCCTAGGGCTAACCAAGCCAACCCTAGGGCTGAAAGAATTTCCGGGGTGCTGGTGTATTGAAGGGCTTTTTCATAGGTGTTTATAGCCTGTTGTGGTTGATTTTGCAACAACAATAAAGCACCATAGCCCAAGTAAGCATTAGTCAGACCTGGACAAATAGCGATCGCTTTTTGATATTCAGACTCCGCCGCCGCCAACCGTCCCGACTCCAGGAATTGCGACCCTAACTGACAATGAAAAGTCGCCAACTCAACATCAGGAGAAATTATTTGATCCGTCATGATTGGTCTCAGTGATGAAGCCCCCCTGGAGGGGGGGGACAGATAACCCACAGTAGAATTGCTAGATCTGCTGGTTAGGGGGATAGGCGGAGCCCCCCCCAGGAGACCGACGGAGACTGGAATTAGGACGGATAGGCTGAGAACCTCTAGGGGAAGGACTCGGACTGGTGTTAGGGCGGATAGGCTGAGAACCGACCGGAAAGGGACGATTAGCCTCAACCCTTCGATTGGTGGTCTTTTCCGGGGATTTAGCCACATTCTGATGCAGTTGGCGATCGCTATTTTCCAGGGCGGCGGTCATAGCTGGAATCAGGGCTGATTCAATCTTACCGAGGGCGAAAGCCGCTTTGGTGCGAACTTGCATATCCGCGTCCGTAAGTGCCTTAGTGAGGGCAGGAACCGCCGGAGAACCGATGCGCCGCAGGGCGATAGCCGCGCTAATCCTCACCTCCTCATCACTATCCTTGAGGGCAGCAATTAACTGAGGGACCGCCGGGGCTGCTTCTTTTCCCAGAGTTCCCAAGGCAAAAGTTGCCCCTTCCCTGACCGCCTTATCTTCATGGTTGAGGGCTTCGATAAAATCAGCGATCGCCGTTTTTTGGATCTGATCAGAAGCAGGTCCCAATTGCTGAAGCGCAACAGCCACATCCATTCTCACCGCCGGGTCTGGGTCTTTTAGGTGAGATAGCAAAGCGGCGATCGCATGGGAGTCCTGTAAACCCATTACCCCCAAACCATAGGCCGCGCTGCGACGGATAGCCGGGTCTGGGTCTTCTAAGGCTTCCACCAAAACCGGAACCACGGTAGACCCCATTTGTTTTAACACTTTCACCGCCGCTAGTCGATGTTGTCGGTTATCGCTACCGAGTTCCTGAATTTTAGTAATTACCTCTGCTGTAGCTGTCGCCTGGGTGGCGGTTGTTCCCATTAATAACAGCATCGCCGAAAAACAAAACCGGACTATTTTGGGGGATGTAAAAACGCTGGGCTTGGCATGGTTATCCATATAAAACACCTGGTTTGAGGACTTTGGGGGTTGACTCTCATCAATTCACGAGACTTCCCAAGTTAGATGCCATTTTAACCCATTTTAGATGAAAATAAAATCGATATCCAACAGCAACCGTCGCGGCAGGTTGCCATCGTTAATCAGAACCCCCAGAAAATCTCCGTTTTCCAACTCAAGAATAATGTCATTTAAGCCGTTACCATTGACATCATTTTGGCTGGGGCGCAAATCGGGGCGATCGCGTTCTAAACTCAATTCATCAATGCGAGTTCCCACCGGGACAGCAATTTTATCACCAAAAAACGGATTATTGACCACATTAAAACCGCGAATTTCATCAACATCTCGCAGTTGTGAACTCCTATGTATGGGGTCAAAGAAATAGGTATCATCACCCTCACCACCGATCAGGGTATTGCGACCGGATCCCCCGTAGAGAAAATCATTACCCAAATCTCCAAATAAGAGATTATCGCCATCATTTCCCCGGATCGTGTCATTTCCCTGACCACCATAAATGGTATCATTTCCCGGACCACCCTCTAATAAATCATCCCCTAAATTTCCAAATAGGAGATCATTACCAGGTCCACCATACAAGAAATCATCTCCTTGCCCCCCGAACAGTGTATCATTATTGCTTCCCCCACTAATGGTATCATTGCCTTGGTTGCCATTGACCAGTAAGGGATCCGTGATGTGACCTGCTTGGAGGCTATCATTTCCTGCTAGTAATAAAATCCCATCAGGAAACGGTAAAGACTGACCTGGAGTTGCAAAAATTATATCATCTCCAGGGGAACCCAATAAAGCATTAACTCCGAATATACCTAAGTTAGCGCTAGGGGTTAGAAAGCTGGTCATAATTTGGGACTCCTTTTCAAAACCATATCTGCTTAAACTTTACCAAGTTTATTGACAGAATCCTGATAGATTTGTTTCCCGTGAGGTGAGAGGGACTGATGATTGATGTAACTGGTCAGGTTTAATGTAGTTTTTGCCTGATGTTTAAGGGCAAAAAATCATAGTCTGGGTGAGAGGAAACCTTGGCAAAAAAGTTAATATCTGTATCTGTCCCTTCCCGGATATTTTGATATGTTTTTTGATGCTGATGTAGCCGAAAATAAGATAAAGTTTCATCAATAAAACCCACCTGATATTCTGCCATAATTCGCCACCATAAATCTAAATCAACTAATTGGTTTAAATGGGGGTCAAATCCTCCTAAGCGATCGCATACTTCCCGACGGAGTAAAACCGTAGTGGGTTCGCCAATTTTATTAATGGGATGTTCAAATAATCGCGGGTCTGACAATAAATCTCTACCCCATTGCACAGGTTTTAATTGAGACCAACCCGCCGCCAAATCCTGGAAATCCTGATAAACCATGATTAGATATGGGTCACTTTCTGCCCCTTGGTTAAAAAACATTTCTCGCCGGGAAAATACTAAGGATATTTCCGGGTAAGTTTCAGCCAAGCCAACCATTTGTTCTAGGCATTCTGGAGCCAACAAATCATCTTGAAATAGGAACTTAATATATTTACCCTGAGCCTGAGTAATACAATGATTACAATTCCCAGCAATTCCCCGCTGATTCTGATTAGTAATTACTCGAATTTCCAGAGATGAATTTTCCCGAAAAAAATTAGCGATCGTCACAGTTTCATCTGTCGAACCATCATCAGAAATAATCAACTCAATTCCGGGATAAGTTTGATATAAAACAGTAGAAATAGCCTCAGCCACAAACCTCTCCCCATTGTAGGTGGGAACACACACACTAACTAAGGGAGTGTCTCTGGTGACTTCCCCGCTATCATACATGACCAAATCCTAACAATTAATTACCATATATTTACCAACCAGGAGAGCCATCAACCCCCTCTCATCTAGGCGAAGGAATAGCAGCAGCTATCATCAAACAGAGAGGCAGTTAAAGTTACAGCGTTTAATTATGGTTAAATATCCCCATAATAAGCCGTCACAAAATAGCGTCATCTCTGCTTAAAATAGCCAGTTTTTTTTAAGTCAATATCATCTACAAACGAGCCCGAGTAGCATAAGGTCCTCGGCGGAGTGCTTTAGCCAACTCATCATTATTTTCCCGGAGTCCTTCATAAAAGAATAAAACCTCCCCTTTCACGCCGCGATGTCGGTTGTAGTCAATAGACTTTAAAAGTTCATCGGCACTAATTCGGTAGGACCCCACTTTAATCAAAACTCCTGGGGACAATTTAGGCAATTGCCAATCTCGGAATTGAACATCAACCAACTGATCAACCAACCCCTTATAACTCCAAAAATTGCGGCGGTAAAGTTGCGGGTGAATCATATCTACCAAATCGCGGTCAATCCAAGCAATATAATCCTGGAGGTATTCATTTAATCCCCAACTATAAACACTAGGAGACATAGAAACAATCAAATTGGGTTTAATAGCCTTAACCTCTCGTTTAATGCGCGCCAGAAAATCCGTGAGAATATTAGCGCGCCACTGTAGCCATTGAGAGTCCTTATGATGTAGGGGAGGTTGACGACCAAACTCTTTGACATAACGCTGCACCGTTTGCTGATCATATCCCCCTTCCGAAGGTAACGCGGGGAGTCTATCATCGCCTTGAATGCCATCAATATTATATTTACGGACGACCTCCAAAATCAGACTCATAATAAAGTCCTGAACTTCGCTATCAAAGGCATTCATCCACTCAAAGCCATTTTTCACCACCATACCCCCCTGCGAATTAATCGCCGACCAGTTAGGTTTTTGGTTAAGGATGCGGCCCCCATTCTGTTGATAGGAACTAGCAAACCCATACTCAAACCAGGGTATCACCTTGAGTCCGACGCGATGGGCTTCCTCAATCACTTCGGCGAGAGGGTCACGTCCGCGAACATAAAAATCAATCTCAACGCCAAATTTTTGGCTCATCACCTGAGATTTATAGAGAGTAACCCCTTTATTCCAAACCACTGGAAACACGACATTAAAGCCTGTGTCGGCTAAAAAGTCCATTGCTTCAGCAATAGTCGCCCTAGAGTAGAGAACCCTGCTATCGGTAGTAGTTAGCCAAATCCCACGAACTTCCATAGTCCCTCCGGTTGCCAGTAACTTGGTTTTCACATTGAGGATTTTCGGGGAATGAACCCGCCAATCCGTAGACTGTTCCCCATTTCTCAAATTGATTTGAGGGCAGTCTTGCTCAGTATATCCCTCAGCTATTATCTTTAGTTAAGGGGGAATTTTAACAATGTATAGCAGCAAACAGGAAATAGGGAACAGGGAATAGGGGTTCAAAAGAGTCCACCTCCCAGGTTTCAGGACAGTGGATGTCCTAAATGTTCTGGCTGCTGCTGCATCAAAGTTAATAGCATAAATCGACTAATTCCCCAGATGGGTGCTCCTGTCTTAGGTTAAATCAGAGTTTGACCTGGGTATTGGGGTAAGGAATACACACTTTATGGGAGTTGCAAGGGATCCGTCCGCTGTAGGTTGGCGATGGGTTAAGGGTTTTCCCAATCATCAGCCAAATGTGTTGTTAGCTAAAATCATCAAATCCTGGATTATTGAGGCGATCGCCTATCCCCATAACCACCACGATGGGGGTCAGTTTTGGCGAGTATATCTTCTCCTGTCATCTAAGACTTCCGAACCCTGGCACCTTGATTTAGTCCTAGTATCTTTAGCTTCCCAGGAACATTATGGGATGGTGGCTGGTGATACAAGCTGAATGGGGGCAATTAGCTAAAGCCTTCTGAGGCGGTCAGCAGGTAGCCTGTGGGTATCGACTCCGGGGCGAGTAGATCTTTTTGTTGTTAACCATCAGTTCACCCGCATATTCTATGAGCTTTTTCGGTTGGAGTTCATGGAAAATATCCCTTTTCAATTTCTATTCCAATAGAGTTAGTCAATTATTCCTTTTGTATGAGCAAGCCTAAAACGGTTACTGTTAATAAACTTTTAACTCGATATGCCCAAGGGGAGCGAAACTTTAGCGATATCTCCCTAGTGGCAGCAATTTTCAATGAAGTTACCCTAAATCGGATCAACTTGAGCGGGGCGAATTTGTCAGAAGCCCTGATGGTTCATACCCGCTTGATTGGTGCGAACCTGAGTAGATCTCAGTTGAGTTATGCGGATCTATCAATGGCGGTTTTGATTGATGCGAATTTGACCGGGGCTACTATGACGGAAACAGTTTTGCATCAAGCTGACCTGAGTGGGGCGAGTTTGAGCGGGGCGATTTTGTCTCAGGTTAATTTAACAGGGGTTAACCTCACGGGAGCAAGTTTGATTGGAACTTGTCTGCTGAATGGTTCTCAACTGACTGATGCTATTTTGGTTGGGGCGACCCTGACTCGATCTGTTCTCAGTGGGGCGCACATGACGGGAGCTAATTTAAACCGCTCTATTCTTAGTGAGATAGATTTGAGTGGGGCGAATTTAACGGGGGCTACTCTGATCCGGGTTCACTTAAATCAAGGAAATTTGAGTGGGGCGAATTTGACGGGGGCTGATTTGAGTGAGTCAGTTATACAAAATAGTAATTTCTGTATTGCCAATTTGACGGGGGCGAATTTGACGGGGGCGAATTTGACGGGGGCTAACCTCAATGGCGCGAATTTGACGGGGGCGAATTTGACGGGGGCGAATTTGACGGGGGCTAACCTCAATGGCTTAACGTTACAATCCGCTGATCTACGGTTGGCTAATCTCAGTAAAGCTGATTTACGGGGGGCGAATTTAACGGGGGCGAATTTGGCGGGGGCTAACTTGTTAGAAGCTGATCTGCGCTTGGCTAACCTGACTGATGCTAATCTTTGTGGTGCTGGACTGCTACTGACTTCACTACGGGGGGCGAATTTGGCGGGGGCTAACCTGAATCAGGCGAATCTGATTGGGGCGAGTTTGAGTGTGGCTAATTTGGATCATACTACTATGGAAGGAACTATTCTTCCTAATGGGGCTACCCACCAATAGCTCGATCGCCTTCTCCTAGAGGAGAGGTCCGGGGGCGGCTTCGGGGAACTGCCCAGGCGCGCCCCTAGGCGATCGCCGTATCTCAGAGTTAAGAGGGATTAAGAGGGAACGACAGGATTTTGTAATGGTGCGATCGCAATTTAACTGATGTGATAGACTGAAAAAGTTTGAGACCATTTAAGGGTGGAGGTAAAACCGCGCAGCATGAAACAATTGGGAACCCATCTGGTCATTGACGCTTGGCATTGTCCTGCATATCTTTTAAATGACCCTGAACGTATCCGCACTGCTATACTCGATGCAGTCACCGCAGGAGAAGCGACCCTGATTGACTTTTGTGTGCATCAATTTAGCCCCCACGGAGTGACGGCAACAGCTACCTTGGCTGAATCACACATTGCTATTCACACCTGGCCTGAGTATGGCTATTTTGCGGCTGATCTGTTTTTCTGTGGCCGTGGTAATCCTCGCAAAGCTGCTGAACATTTGGAAACTGCACTACAAGCGGGTGAGGTCAATAGACGTGAGTTTGAGCGCGGTTTTGAACCTTCAGTCAGTCTTGATACTTCCTCGGTTAGTGTTTCTGAAACCTCACCAGCCACTAATTTGACGGCTTTCCCAGAAACCAGTTTTGCTGGTCGTTAGACGATCGCCACCTAGAAAATTCCACGATCTTTAGTCATCTGCGATCGTGGAATTTGGGTCTGATTTGGGTCTGATTGTCCGGTTCATCAACGATTAGCGCCCTTGTTGCTGCAACAGGGGACGAACTACCCAATAGCCCATACCAAAGGCGGCTACTACAATTAGGGCGATGGAAACAATTAGCCAGACCCCACTTAATTCGCCTCTATCGGGTCTTGATGCGGGTCGCAGTCGTCCTTCTGGTTCCTCGGTAAATTGGGGCGGCGGGATGTCTGGCCCGTCGCTGGTTGGGGGAAAGACTAGATCTGGTTGGGGAGTCTCGGTTGTCGGCTGTTCATAAAAGTTCGGTGGCGGCGAGACGGGATTAACACTAAAGCTAGGATTGACAGGGGGAACTCCCATCGATGGGATCTGGTTTTTCCCTTGGACTGATTCAACGGCTAGATAGAATTGATTGGCCGCCTGAACTACATGATTAAGTTCTTGGCGCAAATTTTGATTTTCTTCGAGAAGTTGTTGATTTTGGGTTCTCAGGGAATTGATTAGGTTTTGAGACCCCTGTAATTCCGCTGTCACCTCTCGATATAGGGATATGGGGACTGAGGGTGAATAACTACTATTTCCGCCTTCGGGTGGGGTGGGGTTGGAGGCTGTAGAATTTTGTATAGGATTTGACATGGCTGTTATGGATAAACTTTGGGGTATGATCAACGGGATTAGTTAAATGGCGATCGCCTTGATGATATTGCTATTAGACCAACCACGGGTCATTTAGTCAAGGAAATGGGCGATCGCAATTGGTTGTTCATTGTTGATGCGAATATGAGTAACTCCCAGGTAAAATCCTCTGAGACTGAATCGGTTACTAATACAGAACTTAAATATGGTGAGAGACAGATTACTGAGGGACAGTTAATCACCTTCCCCAATCCCCGACCCGGACGCAGCTATCAAATTAACATAGTGTTACCGGAGTTTACCTGTAAGTGTCCGTTTTCTGGATATCCAGATTTTGCCACCATTGATTTAACCTATGTGCCTGATCAGTCGGTGGTAGAGTTAAAGTCCATCAAGCTCTATATTAACAGTTATCGCGATCGCTACATATCCCATGAGGAATCAGTTAACCAGATCCTTGATGACTTTGTAGCCGCCTGTGACCCCCTGTCAGTTCACATCAAAGGCGACTTTAACCCCAGAGGTAATGTTCACACCGTCGTTGAGGTGCATCATCATAAACAACATCCGGAAAGTTGATGAATTTTCCTTCTCATGAATCCCAGCAAATGCTATAATTATAGCTTGTGTCGAATTCCAGCCATTTCATGCCCAAACTCAAAACTCGTAAATCAGCCGCTAGGCGCTTTAAGGTAACGGGAAGCGGCAAACTCGCACGCCGCAAGGCTTTTAAGAGTCACCTGCTACAACACAAAAGTGCAACTCGCAAGCGCCGTTTGTCAAAAACGGCTATTGTCGATGAGCGCGATGCAGAAAACGTGCGTCTAATGATGCCGTATTTGTAACGTTATAGTTCGATCAACTCAATTTTAAGGAAAAACAACAATGACACGAGTTAAACGTGGTAATGTTGCCCGTAAACGTCGCAAAAAAATTCTGAAACTTGCCAAAGGATTTCGCGGCTCTCAATCCAAAAATTTCCGAATTGCTAATCAGCGGGTTATGCAGGCGCTGCGTAACGCCTATCGGGATAGAAAGAAACGCAAGCGCGACTTCCGCCGCCTGTGGATTACCCGGATTAATGCCGCTGCTAGAGTTCACGGCATCAGTTATAGTCAACTGATGGGAAATTTGAAAAAAGCTGACATTGAAATCAATCGCAAGATGCTGGCGGAAATGGCAGTTCTTGACCCAGATACCTTTGAAAAAGTGGTCGCTAAAGCTGCTCAAGCTCAATCCTAGGGGATTTTCACTTGGTAAACTTTGAACGAAGGATGGAGATAATTCTATCCTTCTTCAAGGTAGGATAAAATTGGTAATTTAAGATTAAAAATGGATAGTAATCTCGCAGTTGTTTATCTGGTATTACTGCTGGTTTTTTTGTCGGGTTCTGGCTTTTTTATTGTGCGTCAGATTTTCCGAACTCGCGAAGTTGAGAGTAAGATGTCGCAATTGCAACAGGAGCTTTCTCAGGGTAAAGGAACAGCTCAGGAATATTACCAATTAGGCTGTATTTATAATGATAAAAATTTGTATTCTCAGGCGATCGCTGTTTTGCAAAAAGCTCTGAAAGCAGTAGAGGAAGAGGAGTCGCCGGAGAACATAGCCATGATTTATAATGCCTTGGGTTATGCTCACTTTGCTAAGGAAGAATACGATATCGCGATTCGTAATTATAAGGAAGCATTAAAGCTAACTCCTGAATATGCGACGGCTTGCAATAATCTAGGTTATGCTTACGAACGCAAAAAGCTGACTTCTCAGGCTTTAGAAGCCTACGAAAAGTCTCTGAGTTTAGAACCCAATAATCAAATTGCTAAACGTCGCGCTGAGTCTTTACGGAAACGATTAGGTATTCCCACTTCGGAAACTGCTCAATAACATTCCCCGACCCTCCCCTGGGTGAAGAGGAGGGTTGATGAAAGCTAAGTGATTAGCTAACGGGTACACTTTTCTAAGGCGGCTTGTGTGGTGGCTACATAGGCGGAGTCGCGACCATAGAGACTTTGGAGAATTTCCAGGGTTTCCTCAACTAAAATCAATGAGTTGATGGTATTTAACCAGGCGATGTCTCCTTCGGGTACGATCATGCCGTAGAACTCACAGGTTAGCGGTTGTTGGGGGATTATGGCATAGTCTTGGGGGTTAATATCTGGTTGGCGCAACACTTCCCCAATTAGCAATAAACCATCACTGGCGAAGGCGTTGATTTCCCGATTAAGAACATCGCGCACGGCATCGGCGCGGCCTGATGTGCCATGATATTGCACGATTTGAGCTAGGGAATAACGACTGCTGATAAATCGCTGGGTAAGGGTGTTAGGAAGTACACCAATAATGATGTTTTCCATGGCACCATCTGGGTTGATTAAGGTTTGATTATCTGCGGCAACTAATAGGTGATTTCCTGTGGCGATAAAGCGATCGGAATAGACTATCCCAGGTGGAGGGGTGCGGGTGACAGTGTTGGGGCCACATTCTAGGTGGACGGTTCCATCAGCGACGATAGACTCCCGATTTTCGAGGGTGGACTGTAGCAGTTGGACTTGGACGGGTTGATTAAGTTGTAGTTGTTGGGTGAGGCGACTAGCTAGAAGTTCCATGAGTTGGATACAGTACCCTTCCCATTCTCCAGTTTCTGGAGACAGATAACCCAAGGGAGCGGCATCTTGTCTAACTCCGGCTTTGAGAATACCTGTTCTTCTGATGTCTTCGAGGACGGTTCCGGCGATCGCATTTAGGGGAAATAGGCTACACAGAGTTAGGGTCAGCAAAACCCGGATGATATTTCTCATAAAATCAATGTAGTGGACATTTGTTAACAGAAGTTCACTCAGAAATATAGCTTACCCTGTGTTCAACCAGGAATTATTAGAGGGGAGAGTGGGGATTTTGAACTGTCATCAGGGGATGTTAGGGTCGATCATAGTTATGGCACAAACTGAATTAATCTCACCCTATAGATTTTATCAGCTCTGCCAGGAGTTTTGTCTAAAAACGGGTACCAATAAGTTATACTTTGGGGAACCGATCGCCTCTTATTTAGACCCTGATAGAGGCTTGGGGGTATCCGAAATTAGGGCGTTTCTGGATGGCTTGGCAATTTATGTCCGGCTGATTAACACCACTAATTTTACTGTTAATTTTTGGATAAATTGTCTTGATAAAGACTCGGAAAAATCGATAAATATCACTGCTAAAATTATCGGTTGTGGGATGGTGGGTAGAGTGGCAAAAATCACCATAAATGGGGCAGAACCGATAGCATTTAAAGCATTTTTTGACCCCGATTTTATATGGGTTCATGGTCCCTGGGGTGAAATTCCGGTGGGGATTCGTTTAAAATATTGTGGGGTAACAAAAGATATGGCTGAGTTTTTATTTGCGAGTAAAAATTGGGTGGTGAGTGAGTGGATTGATGATGAGAAATCGAGGTTATGTAATCGCGAAGGTTTAACATATCAAGAATTTGCGGAGAAAGAAGGGTTGACTAAACTCAACCCCTTAAACTTAAATAACTATAGCCTTGAGGGTATCCGACTTGATCCGGGTGGCATTCAAAAAGAGTATCGCGGTCGGCGTTTGGTCGATTTGTATCGAGGGACTTGGTTTTATTTACGCAAAATCCGCCGAGATGAATGGAGGGGAATTTATGCGATCGCCAATCAGTTGTTGATGGGGATAATACAACACAGTCGCAGAATCCCCAATTCCTAACTATTGTGCATCAGGAGATTGCATAATTCGGAGAATTTCCGCTTGAATGCGCTCTCGGAATCGGCTATCAGATTGTTGATGGCGGGTGATTTCATTAAAGCGACTAACAGTTAATCCTTTGCTTTCAATAATGCGTTTGGCTTGGTCACAGTAGCTAACCGCAATTTGGGGAGCATTTCCAGGTAGCATATTAATGCTAGTCGGCTCGTCACAGACAATGCGCGGCACTTGTCCGACAATTCTTTTAATTTCCTCAACCGCCTGATGCCGTCTGGATTCTAGCGCGATCGCTGCTTGAGCGTAGCTGGTAATCTCCTGATTAGTAAAGGTAGGATTTCCGGCTCTAGCGGTGGTGCTAAAACTCGCGGTTAGGGATGGAGCCGTTAAATTAGGAACCCACCCCGTCACCAGTCCGACACTAGATAAAATAGTGATGGCAGTGGACTGAATGAGTAGCCGATGTAAATGCCCATGATGTAGTAGTTTCATAGTAGTTGGTTACTCCGTAAAGTAATAAATAAATAACACAAATTCCCCTAAAATGCTTAGGGGAGTAATATAGAATTAGTTGCCGTTACTACGCTGTTGACGAAGTAACTCTGCCTGAATTTGCCGTTGCAGTTGTGGGTTATCTTGTTGTAATCGAGTAATCTCGTTAAATCGATTAATGGTTAGATTGTGCTGTTCAATAAAATCTTTAGCCAGATTGCAATAATTAACGGCGATCGCCCTTAAATCTCGATTCAAGCTATTAATACGGCGGCGATCGCTACAGATCACCTCTGGAACCGTACCCCCTGCAATTCCCCTAATCTCATCATAGGCCTGTTTGCGCCTAGGTTCAATCAATAAAACGGCACGGGCATAATTGCGAATTTCATCATCAGTAATATTAGGGCCTTGCTGTGCGTGAGCGAAAGTCCCTGACCGACCTGTAGGGGACAACAAGTCCGGGACCACTCCGCTAAGGACTCCAAACACCGCGAAAATACCGACCAAAAGTGTTTGTAACCCTTTTCGGCTCATGGGATTATAGACAGAAGCCAGCCAAGAATTCATATATCCGCGTCTCCAAGCAGCAACAAGCATTAATCACCCCTCACTAAGGGGAAGTTGTATTTAGACATAGCCAACACCTGCCCCAGAATTCTAAGAATCCGAACAGGATCAGGCTATAACACAGCATAATTATTTTGAATTATTTTGTAGATCAGAAGTTCCTCAAATATGCAGAAACTAAATGGTGTCGTCGCAGCCGGCCATCAAGAAACCGCACTAGCTGGGTTAGCAATGTTCCCCCTGGGGGGTAATGCTTTTGATGCGGCCGTCGCGTCCATGCTGGCTGCTTGTGTGGCTGAACCCGGGTTAACTTCCCTAGGTGGGGGAGGTTTCCTGTTGGCTCACACCCACACCAATCAGAATATTTTATTTGATTTCTTTACACAAACACCAAGCATTAAACAATTAAAAAGTCAAGTAGATTTTTACCCGGTTGATGTCAATTTTGGTGGCAGTGTTCAGGAATTTCATATTGGTTTGGGTTCTATGGCTGTTCCGGGTGTGGCGGCTGGGGTGTTTAAGGTTCACCAGACCCTAGGAAAACTGCCTTTAAAGGTAGTGGCTGAACCCGCGATTAATTTGGCTAGAAATGGTTTAGAAATTAATACTTTCCAAGCCTATACTTTTAACCCGATTCTCTCGTCCATTTTATTGAGTTCCCCGGAAGGTCGGGAAATTTATGCTCCCCAAGGCTCGATTCTCCAAGCTGGTGAACGAATAGTTATGAAAAATCTAGCGAATACTCTGGAATATCTGGTGCAACAGGGATTTGAGGAGTTTTATCAGGGGGAAATTGCTCGGCAATTGGTGGCTGATTGTCAGCAGGGGGGTGGCTATTTGACTGAGGAAGATTTGAGACGGTATCGGGTGATTGAACGCCAACCGTTAAGAATTGGTTATCGGGGAAAACAGATTTTGACTAATCCGCCTCCCAGTTCCGGGGGAACGCTGATTGGCTTGGGGTTGGAACTGCTGTCGGGAATTGAAGTTGCTAATCTGGAGTTTGGTAGTTGTCGGCATCTCCGTATGTTAGCGGATGTAATGAGATTAACTAATACTGTTAGAAAACAGGGGTTTGACGATCGCCTTCATGAACAGAATATGGCTGCTGAGTTCCTGTCCCGAGAACATCTACAACCCTATCTACAAGAATTACAGGAGACGGTGAATAAGTGGGGGAGTACGACTCATATTAGTGTTGTGGATAGTGAGGGGAATGCGGCTAGTGTTACTACTTCTAACGGGGAGGGGTCGGGTTATATGATTCCGGGGACCGGGATTATGATTAATAATATGTTGGGTGAGGAAGATTTGAACCCCCACGGCTTCCACGAGTGGCGGGAAAATGTGCGACTATCCTCGATGATGGCTCCTACTTTGATTTTAGATGGCGATCGTTTAGAGATGGTGATCGGGTCTGGCGGGTCTAATCGTATTCGCACCGCCATTTTGCAAGTAATCTCCAATTATCTCGATTTTGGGATGTCCTTAGCCGCCGCCGTTAATCGTCCCCGTGTCCATTGGGAGAATTATCGTTTTGATATCGAACCCGGTTTTAATCAAACCGAGATTAATCATCTGCAACTTGCGGACCATAGCGAAATTGTCCAATGGGGGGAACGGAATATGTTTTTTGGTGGAGTTAATGGAGTCGCCACTAATGCTGATGGGACTATTTTAGGAACTGGGGATATCCGACGCAGTGGCGTGAGTTTAGGGATTTAGGGCAATTTATAAGCAAAACTTATGGGTATCATCAGTTTTATCAGATTAAATATATAACTAAATAGTCATAAAACGCTTGACATATATGAGTTAAGTGTGAGATATTACAGACACGGTAGAAAAACAACTACCGGATATGTACCTCGAAAACTCAATAACGCAATCATATTTGATATGACCACTACCTTACAGCAACGGGAAAATCTCAATGTTTGGGAACAGTTTTGCACTTGGGTAACATCTACCAATAACCGCCTTTATGTAGGTTGGTTTGGTATTGTGATGATCCCTACCTTGCTAACTGCCACCATCTGTTTTGTGTTAGCTTTTGTAGCTGCACCTCCTGTGGATATTGACGGCATCCGCGAACCCGTTTCCGGTTCTCTGTTGTACGGCAATAACATCATCACCGCCGCTGTTGTACCCAGTTCTAATGCGATTGGGTTGCACTTTTATCCCATCTGGGAAGCGGCAAATATTGATGAATGGCTTTATAACGGCGGCCCCTACCAGTTGATTGTTTTCCACTTCCTAATCGGCATTTTTTGCTATATGGGTCGTGAGTGGGAACTGTCTTATCGGTTAGGAATGCGTCCTTGGATTGCTGTTGCTTATAGCGCTCCTGTAGCTGCTGCGACGGCGGTACTGTTAGTTTATTCTATCGGTCAAGGTTCTTTTTCTGATGGTTTACCGCTGGGGATTTCTGGCACATTTAACTTTATGTTAGTGCTGCAAGCAGAGCATAATGTTTTAATGCACCCCTTCCATATGCTGGGAGTAGCTGGTGTCTTTGGTGGCGCTCTTTTCTCAGCTATGCACGGTTCTCTGGTGACATCTTCTTTAGTACGTGAAACCACTGAAATTGAAAGCCAAAACCGGGGTTATCGCTTTGGACAAGAAGAAGAAACTTATAACATTGTAGCTGCTCACGGTTACTTTGGTCGTTTGATTTTCCAGTATGCTTCTTTTAACAACAGTCGCGCTTTACACTTTTTCTTAGGTGCATGGCCTGTTGTTGGCATCTGGTTTGCATCTTTAGCAGTAGCTTGTTTTGCTTTCAACCTGAATGGGTTTAATTTTAACCACTCGGTTTTAGATTCCCAGGGTAAAGTCCTGAATACTTGGGCTGATGTGATTAATCGCGCTAATTTAGGCATTGAAGCTATGCACGAACGTAACGTTCACAACTTCCCGTTAGATTTGGCTTCTACTGAGTCTACACCTGTCAATTTAGTTGCTCCTAAAATCGGCTAATTTGTCGCTAATTTGTAGGTAAGAAAACAAAGCGTCTCCCCAATTGGGGTGGCGCTTTTTTGGTGTAAAAATTAACTTAAATTAAAATGACTAGAGTGCAATGCTTTCTAGTAATACCCACTGGCGATGGTCGATAATCATTTGGCTGACAAATTCAAACATTTGGCGACAGTGATTATCGGGTTGTAGGGGTAATTCTTCATTTTTAAAAACCACAGTCATTTTTGTTTCTGTGTCTGTGGAGGTGGCTGTATCAAATACTACCTCTACGGTGACTAATTGAGGTATAGAAACTTGACCGATCGCCTCCCTGGAAATAACTGAACTGGGGGTTTGATAAATCAGATCAAGGTTGCAAGATTCCATAATATCTATTAATATTTCTCTGGCATCTTCAATATTGATAGCAATCACAAAAAAAGCCGTATAACGAGCCATCGAAAAACTCCCGATAATTTCCAAGTTTAATTAATACCAATAAGCAGGTTACAGCCTGTTCAGAAATCATCTGATCACCTCTCAAAGTCCCTCTCCCAGAGAGGGAGAGGGATTTAGGGTGAGGGCAATGTATTAAGCGACTGGTGAACAAGCTGTAGTGCTATATTGACTAACTGTTTTTATGGTTCCCTGACAGAGACACTGGCATTTCTGGTCCACAACCCTAGAGATGGGTGATTAAGCCGGGATTATTATAGCGCTTCCGGTGTGGCTTAGTAAAAAATCCCCACCATATTTGCTAAAATTTTCGGATTTTGATTAACGAAACTGCCATAATATGCGATGACTGAATCAGATCTAGGGAGGTTCTAAATACAAAAATGGCGGGAAAACTAATTGTATTTGAAGGTATAGAAGGATGCGGTAAAACTACGCAAATACAGCAAATTCAACCGTGGTTAGCCGATCGCTTGTCGTTAAACCATTCTTCCGGGGGGAAACTCCACCAACGGGGGGTTCAAGTGACGCGGGAACCGGGGGGAACCCAGTTAGGTCAGCATTTGCGGGATTTACTACTTCACCATGATATCAGGGAACCTCTGAGCGATCGCAGTGAGTTATTATTATATGCGGCGGACCGCGCACAACATATCGAAACTCTGATTAAACCGCTGTTAGACCAGGGGACGATTATTTTATGCGATCGCTTTACCGACTCTACCCTAGCTTATCAGGGATATGGTCGGGGACTAGATTTGCAGCAAATTCATCAAATTAACCAGATCGCGACTGGGGGTGTTGTACCGGACTTGACTCTGTGGTTAAATGTTCCTGTAGAAGCAGGACTGACCCGGATTAAGGCTAGAAAAAAAGTCGATCGCATTGAACAGGCTGATCTAGAATTTCACTATCGGGTTGCTGAGGGATTTGCGACTCTAGCCAAAATGTATCCCCAGCGGATTGTCCCTATTGATGGAAATGGCGATCGCGATCGTGTTACCCAACAAATCCAAAATATACTCAACCAAAAACTCCTAGAATGGGGGTTAATCTCAAATAATTATGGATGCGTTTAGCGATTTAATTGGACAGCCTCAAGCGATCGAACTTCTGAGCCGAGTTATTGCCCAAAATCGGATCGCTCCCGCTTATTTATTCGTCGGGATACCCGGAGTAGGTCGTAGTTTAGCCGCTCAATATTTTATTGAATTATTATTGCAGAAAGGTCGCAAAAATCTGCTAAATTCATCCGAGGAAGACGCACACAAACAATCTATTAAACATCGAGTTAAGATGAGAAATCATCCCGATTTACTTTGGGTAGAACCCACCTATTTACACCAAGGAAAATTGCTGTCAGCAGCCGAAGCCGCCGCCTCTGGTCTCAAACGTCGCGCACCGCCACAAATTCGCCTTGATCAAGTCCGAGAAATTAGTCAGTTTGTCAGCCGTCCAGCTTTGGAGTCTCTGCGGTCTGTGGTGGTTTTAGAGGCGGCGGAAACTATGGCTGAGGGAGCGGCTAATGGTTTATTAAAAACCCTAGAGGAACCGGGTAAATCCGTGTTAATTTTAATTGCTCCCAGTGTGGATTCATTGTTATCTACCTTGGTTTCTCGCTGTGCCAAAATCCCCTTTTTTAGACTGTCAAATACTGATATAATTCAGATATTAACTCAAAAGGGTTATGGTGAAATTTGCCGTCATGCTGAGATCATGGCAATGGCGCAGGGTAGTCCCGGACAAGCGATCGCCTGTTGGGAACAATTACAAACTATTCCACCGGAACTATTAACCAAAGTCAAAAAACTCCCCCAAAGTTTACGAGAATCTCTCGAATTAGCCGCAGAAATTAGCCGTTCTCTTGACACTCAGGCTCAGTTATGGTTAGTGGATTATCTGCAACATTCCTATTGGGAACAATACCATAATCCGGGGGTTAACGGTAACAATAGTCTACCAGCAATTCCCGGATTACTTCACCAGTTAGAACAGGCGAGAAAACATCTGCTGGCTTACGTTCAACCTCGCTTAGTCTGGGAGTGTACCCTAATGGCGATCGCCAATATTTAACCATGATTTCACCCAGTCATCAGCAGCAGTTATCAATAATTACAAAATCCCTCCTAAAATACTTTTGAGGTCATCAAAAATACCGATCGCCGCATTTAAACCGGTGCTAGTAGTATCTGCTGCATCAACCATAGTATCTTTAGTCGTCACCACCGTATCACTGGTTTGGTCGATGATATTACTAATTTGTTCCATCATATCCTTTAAACGGTTAGCAGCATCCAACAACTCCTCAATTCTACCCTGTTGAGATTCCGTAATTTCCTCAATTGTATCTTCAGCCGTTTTTTCCGCCACTTCCTGTAAGTTTTGTACCTTGTCTGTTACCCCCTCAACAATTTCATTAACCTGTTGCGTAAATTCGCTCAACACATCTTTCAGTTCAGGAATAGTTGTCCCGATAAAAGTTTCAAAATCGCCACTCCGTTCCTCAATTTCTGACTGGTGAGTTTCGATATCACTTTTCACCTCTTCAGCTATAAACTCTTGAGTTTCCGATAAGTTTTGTTCCTGTTCTGTGCTCAGTTCCCCCGCCTTTTGCGTCAGAGCATTAAACGATTCTCCTACCTGGTTAATCACCTCAACCAACTCTGGCGTAACCGCTTCAACTCGGTTATAAAAATCAGATAAAGCAGCTTGAGTCTCTTCTAATTCTTGATTAACTTCTTCCTGTGCTGCTTCAATTTTTGACCGTAATTCCCCAAGTTCATTACTAACCGCTTCCCGTTCCGCCGCCAACTCTTCCCTCCCGGTCGCTATTTTTTCTAACAGTTCCTCAGCGCGTTCTTGTAGGCTTGACCAGTCAGTTTCCACTTCTTCCGTTATCGTTTCTAACTGTTGGCGAGAATTATCAATGCGGTCCTCTTCCAAGTCAATTTTTTCTAAAAATTGAGTCATCTTTAAAACCACTTCATTGGCTGCTTGTTCTAAAGTCATTTCTAACTCCTAATTTCCGTAATATCAAATTCTGCTGATTCCCATAGATTTAGGGTTATTTAACCAAAAGAAACCCCAACTTTACTCGCCAAACTTCGCACCGAGTCTACTAAAAGTTCCATAGGTTGAATAAAGTCCTCTAACTGGTCGATTAGCGGACTAATTACTTGTCTATGACTAGCCGCATCATCTTTCGCACCCCTGAGTTTATCCATCATGTTGTCAAGGGTTTCTCTCACCTCAGACACCGCAGAATCAGTCAAGTCTTTTAACTCCGTTTCGATTTTCTCCTGTAAATCATCCAGTAATTCATCAATTTTTGACTCAATAATGTCACTGGTAATTTCACCGATTTTAGTTTCAAATTCTCCCTGAATTTCCGTAAAACTATTACCCATTTCTTCCAGGCGATCGCTCACTTCCTCCTCAGCCTCATTCACCTGATCATTTAACTCTTCTACCTGTTCCTGAGCGCTATTTTTTGCCTCCTCAATTTTATCTCGCAAAACTTGAATAGCATCACTCAGGTTTTCTTGAGCCTCCAGAAGTCGCTGTTGACCCTCCTGCAACTTTGCCTGTAATTCAGTCAGGCTATTTTGTGCTTCTTCTCCCGCATTATTAATCTCATCATTACCCGACTCCAACTCCTCTTTCAGAGCGATTAATTTTTCCTGAGCCGTCTGCATTTCCGAGCTTAATTGTTGTTGAGCCTCACTAATAATTTCTTGCCAAGTTTCCGCAATATTATTAGTTTCTTCCACCTCACTTTCTATTTCCGTTTGTTGTTCCCCAACCTCCTGCTGAAATTCATTCAAAGCATCAGCTATTTGCTCCATCAAAGCCTCAATTAAACCCTGTTTTTCTTCAACATTAGACTCGAGAACACGCACCGCATCTTTAATTTCTGTAGCTCCCCCAATTAAACTATTTAATTTATCCGGTGCTACCGAAGACATTTGAGCCAAAGAATTATAAACTTCTTCCATTGTCACTTCTCCTTAATATTTGAATAAGCACAAGCAGCATTCAACCGTCAAACTCAAGATAAAATGCCTCCCAAACTCAAAACTTCTTTAATAGTTCCGGTGGCGACCTTAGCTGCTACAATTTGCGGTAAAATCGGAGTTAGTGATGAAGTAACGGTCGCTCCCACTTTCATCATAACCATATTTTCTCCTACCTCGTCAATCATATCCGAGACCACATCATCAATAGCATCTTTAAAGGAATCCTCCAAATTGTCCTTGAGCGAGTCCTCAGCATAATCTTTGACATTCTCAAAAATTGCGCTTCCCCTTTCTTGAAGATTATCGGCTACTGCCGTCGCTTGACTACCAAGGGTGTTATATACATCCGTCAAAACCCCCTTAAAATTACTAAAATCATCAGTAATTTCTGATAATTTATCTTGAGCCAAAAATTGGCTAAAGTTTCCCAACAATGATTCTAACGAGTCCCTATGATTATCGGAAATTTCCGTAAATAAACCCTCAAAATCACCTTCTGTTTCTTCCTGATTGGTTGTCACTCGTTCCTCAAGATCCGATATCGCATCACCCAAGGTTTCAAACACCCCGATAGTGGTTTCCATGGCTTGATTTATCGCTTCTGTTAGTTGCTCGAAGCTGTCTTTTAGTTCCTCAAATGTGGATTGGGTTTCATCCATATCCCCATCCATTTCCGCGATATCATTATCTAACTCAGATTCAAATGTGCTGTAATTTTCTTCGATATTGGCTGAGGTTTCATCTAGGCTACCTTCAGCATCAGAAATACTTTGTATTAGTTCTTCTAAGGCCGAAATCAACTCCTCTTGAGCCGAGGTAACATTAGACTCTTCAGTTTCTAGGGTTTCCACCAAATTAGAAAATGAGGTTTCGACAATTTCTGGGGTTTCTTCCAGGTCGTCACTCTCCCCTTCCAATTGTTCACAGAGTTGATCAAGTTGATCATAGGCTTGATCTAAGACATTTAACAAGTTGGTTAAATTCTCAGCCGATTCTTCTAATGATTGACCAAAATCTTCAGCGATCGCCATGGTCTTAACTCCCTAAAATTAACCTAATAAATCTCTAACTCTTGACAACACATCTAAAACCGGTCGCACCGCGTCCACCACATCATTAATATTATCGATAATATCCCCCAATTGTCCGTCTAACATTTCCTCGGATTTCTCTCCAGCTTCTCCTAAAGCACTGAGAGCCTCACTCAGAGATTCTGCACTTTCTAAAAGCTGACTTTTCGCCTCATCCACAAATTTATTAGTTATCGTATTGATAGCGTCTTCCGAAGCCGTATCTAAGGCATTTTCCATCTCGGATTTTTGGTTATTGCTTTCCGATCGCAATGTCTCAAAATCCGAGGCAATTTGTTCAATTTTTTCCTGAATTTCACCTTGTAAAGCCTCGAATTGCTCAAAAAGGCTGTTTTTTTGACTATTAAAACCCTCCTGCAATTGTTCTATTTTATTGCGAAATACCTCCACATTAGCCTTAGCAGTTTCACTTTGGGTCTGGGTTTCCGCCTCTGATGTTTCCACCTGTTGGGAAAGTTCCAATAACCCCGAATTGGTTGACTCAGCCTCCGACTCTAAATCTGATAATATCTCGGCGGCGTGGCTTTTTAACTCATCTAACTTAGCTTTAATCTCCGCTAAAGTAGATTCTACTTTTTCATCAACTTGGCTAATTTTTTCCTGGAGACTGGTTAGGTTTTCTTTCGCCGTTTCTAGTTCACTCTCTATGGCTTCGTCGGTGCTGTTGAGAGCAGCGAGCATCGTTTCAAATTGAGCCTTAGCGGTGTCGCCAGCGACGGTTAAGTTATTATCGATCGCTGTCAGAAACTGCTCAACCTGAGTTACACTGATCATGGCTCGATCTACTTCTTCAGATAAGGCTTGGGTTCTCGCCTCATTCTGTTCGATTAAATCTTCAATGGTTGCAATATCTGCCATACTAACGTCCTCCCAATTTAATGATGGGGATGGGTTGAGAAAATTGCCGTGCTTTTATTATATGCTAACTCACACTGAGATGCCCACAATTACGTTACAATTTTTGATAGAAAGCATGGCGGGTTGCTTATCTTACCATATTTATCTAATTTTGAGCAGAAAATTTAGGTTTTTTTTACAATTGACGAGGGAGGCAAAATCGAGCATAATATATTCAGATAACTTAACTTAATCAGGGAGCGGACACCCTATATTGTGCATAACCCCCCAAATTATTATAGTTGATTGGATTAGTCGATATGTCTGAATCTAACCTAAACAAATGTGCTGTCATTAAATTGTGTATCCCCGGTAATAAACAACCAGATCATCCTGTGTTTCAGTATGATTTATCGGCGGCTAAAGAAGTTATTTTGGGTCGTGGTAAAGATGCTCAGATTGTAGTTGATTCTCTTCAATATACAATGGTATCGCGGTATCACGCTAAAATTAAGCCAGTATTAGAAGGTTCTGTGGAACTGTGGGAAATTGAGGATCTTAATAGTGTCAATGGCACTTTTATTAATGGTGTGCGTATGGTGGTAAATCATCCCCTCCAAGCAGGCGATCGCATTAAACTTAGTGAGGATGGACCCGAATTTGTATTTGAATATCAAACCAAGCCTCAGCCGCCAACTTCTGATAATTCTCTCCCACCCATTGCGGAACCGATAATTGAGTCGGAACCTGAACCTGTAGCGGAGTCGGAACCCGAACCGATAATTGAGTCGGAACCCGAACCGATAATTGAGTCAGAACCCGAACCTGTAGCGGAGTCAGAACCCGAACCTGTAGCGGAGTCAGAACCCGAACCGATAATTGAGTCGGAACCCGAACCGATAATTGAGTCAGAACCCGAACCTGTAGCGGAGTCAGAAGGGGAAGACGAAAAGAGTCAGAGTAAGATTTTCGGGATACAAGCAGGGGAAATATCAGCACCGGGTCGAAGTTTGTGGACTCTGAACCCAGAAGCGGATATCCGAACTTTAGGGGGACATTCTAACTCAGTGCGATCGGTTGCTTTCAGTGGAGATGGTAAAATGTTAGCCAGTGCGAGTGCTGACAAAACCGTTAAACTTTGGAACCTGAGTAATGGGGAAGAAATCCGCACATTTGAGGGACACAGATCAGGAGTTAACGCAGTTGCTTTCAGTCCCGACGGTCAAATTATAGCTAGTGGTAGCCAAGATAAAACCATCAAACTTTGGGATATTAATACAGTAGAAGAAATCCAATCCTTAGCGGGTCATAAAATGGCAGTTAATGCTATTGCTTTTGCGCCGAATGGTGAAATTATCGCCAGTGGCGGTGGTGATAAAATCGTGAAATTATGGAGTCGCGAAACTGGTTTAGAAACTCTCAATATATCAGGACACAGATTAGCTATAACTGCCTTAGCCATCAGTCCTAATAGTGAAATTATCGCCAGTGGTAGTGGAGATAAAACCATTAAACTATGGCAGGTAAAAACAGGGGAGGAAATCTTGACTATTGAGGGTGGTAAAACGGCGATTAATGCTCTGATGTTTAGTCCAGATGGCAAAATTTTAATTGCTGGAATTGATGATAAAACGGTGAAAGTTTGGCAATGGGAAACGCAGACAGAAATCCGCACTATTTCCGGTTATAGTTGGCAAGTAGGACGATCGCCATTAGTCCCGATGGACAAAATCTAGCTAGTGGTAGTGAAGACAATCAGATCAAAATTTGGTGTATCTAAGATTTACAAAATGTTAAAAGATTAACCCAATCCAGGGAATATCTACTAAAATGGAGTAGAGAGTTTCCAGTATAATAGCAGGCGGCAGATTCATGGCTGAACTAACCTTAGAGTGGGCAGAAGAGGGAAGGTTGAATAGCGCCAGTATTCGAGCCAACCAACCCAGCAAACATCCGGGAGTTTTCCGTATAGGTAGAGATGGGAGTCGCTGTGATTTAGTGTGCGTGGATCAGACGGTATCCGGTCTACATATCGAAATTTTTTTTAGTCCAGAGAATCACCAATTTTATCTACGATCGCTACGGGAAAGTAACCCGCCAATTGTAGATGGTAAATTGCTACCTGTGGGTGAGGAACCCCTAAATAATGGCAGCCATATTCAGTTAGGAAATATAGATTTTAAAGTCACAGCGATCGCCGCTGGAACCCAGCCAGTGTCGGGAGGGTTAGAACTACCGCCACCACCACCGGAACCGCCACCACCGCCGCCAGTTTCTCCGGTTAAGAAAGCATTACCCTGGTTGGGTGGAGTGGTATTAATGATCGGCTTGGGATGGGGAGGATTTTGGGTGTATAAATGGCAGGCTGCTGCACCGATCAGAAATGCGATCGCGGAGGCGGAACAAGCACTAGACCAGGGAGCTAGTTATCATCAACAGGGTAATATGGTAGCATCCCAGGAGTCTTATGAGACTTGTAAAACGGCATTAACCATAGAACCGACAACTACCGGGATGACACCTGTATTAAAATCCGAGTTAACAAGACTGTTAAAAAGTTGTGAGGATGGTCATGCGGCGGTGTTAATGAAACAGGCGAATAGTTTAGCGGAAGCGGGTTCTTGGCGGGGTGCGATCGATATGGCTTTACAGGTTCCCGAAAATACTTCTTCCTACTCAGAAGCGCAAAATTTCTTTAAGCAAGCATCTCAACGGATGGAGGAATTAGCGCAGGAACAATATCGCCAAGGTAATTATCAGCAGGCGGTAAAAATTGCTGAAGCTATCCCCGAAACGAGTCCCAACGCCGCCAGAGTTAAGCAAGAACTTTCCCAATGGGAGCAGGAGTGGAATCGGAATGAGAATTACCTAGAAAATGCGAGACAGGCGTTGAACCGAGAGGCTTGGAGGGAGGCGATCGCCGAAACTGAAAGGGTAGCATTATTGGAGGAACCACCGCGACAAGATAGCGAATATTGGAAACAAAAAGTGCAACCAATTATCGATCGCGCTAATGATCAGAAACGGGAGGAAGAAAGACGCATTGCGGAACAACAGCGCCAAGAAAGGCTGAATGCGGAAGCAGCAGAAGCGAGGAGACTAGCGGAGGAAGCCAAGCGAGAAGCGGAAGCCGCCAAGCGAGAAGCAGAAGCCGCCAAGCAAGAAGCGCAACGACAAACCAATCAGCCACAGCCACAGCCACAGCCACAGCCACAGCCACAGCCACAGCCGCAGCCGCAGCCACAACAAACCAATCAGCCACCCGCAACCACGGGAGATGTTCCACCACCTCCAGCAACACCATCAGCAATTCCTGAGCAGGTAGAAGGTCCTCTGCTGTGGTAATAGGCTAAATTAAAGTTAAGTTTTGGGGATTCGATTATGTCTTTAAAAACTGATAAAATCGCGACTAGAATACAGGAAATTCACAGATTTTTGGGGTTGAGAAGTGACCGAGACCCAGCTTATCTGGAAATTGCCAAAACCCTGGAACAGCTAGAGTCTGAGTTAAACAGCGGAAAACTGAGAGGTAAAATTGTTAGTAGTTCCCCGGAGATAGGCGAGAGTTTTTACAATCTATTAAGCGATCGCCCTAATTTGTTAGAATCCTATGAATGGGAAACTCAGGTAATCAGCCAAACCCGACCCCAGTTATCTCCAGAATTAATTATTGTTGATGGATTAAGCGGGTCAGAAATCCAGCGTTATCCTCTTTCGGAACATGAGATTATCCAAGTGGGTCGCCATCGTAGTTGTCGGGTAAAAATTGCCAATGAGTATCATTTGATTAGTAACAAACACGCGGAAATTAAACCCATTTTTAACGGTAATATTCGCGGCTGGGAAATTAACGATCTGAACAGTACCAATGGCAGTTTTATTAATAATGCGCCGCTAGAAAATCATCATTTATTAACTGGTGATGAATCGATTTTTTTGGGTTCTGCAATACCTATTACAGGCTGTATTTGTTTACATCTGCAAGCATCACAGCCAGTTAATCCATCAATGAACAATGGAGCCAGCGCCAAGGCGTTAACTGATGGGGATATACTATATATAATCATTGATGAGGAACAGCTACTCTCAGAGAGTCATAAATCGGCAATTCAGCAAGCAATTAAAAACCAAATAGAGCATATATTTGTAATTTTAGATTGTCAAAAATTTGAGGATATATATAACAGTTTAAATACCGAATATCCTGGGGTTGAGGTAATCGATTTACCAGGAGATTTGGCAGCATATAATCCCGGAGATATTGAAGCAGAAGTGAAGCAGAAACTAGATAAACATTATGATTTTTTAGAAAAACTGGCAGCCAATCAGGGAGAAAAATTATTATTAAAACGCTTCAGCCAAAATATTCTTGAAAAACTAGAGGCGATCGAACAGGTTTTAGAACGAGAAATTGAGGCAATTAAACAGAGTTATCAACAAATGGAAGCACAGCTTAGTCTTTTACAGGCTAATGATTTAAAAGATGATATGAAAAAGGCTTTAAAAAAAGCTGGAGATGAGAAGGATAAGTTTTTCCGAATGCTTAAAAATGACTTAAATCAATCAAAAAATAATTTATTAGATGAGTTTAGGAAAAGTAGTTTATTCTATAAAATCCAACAGTTTACTGATGATTTACATTCCAGCGGAGTCCAGCGGGGCGGATATTTATATGTGCGACTACAAGCAGGAGATAATCCTAATGCTACGGGTCAATATCTGCACTTAAAAGCCATTCATGTTTGTCAAACAGAGTTGATAAAATGGTCTTCTGAAGAATGGCAAAGGATTGGTAATTTTTATGGCGGTGATGGTTTAAATGGGCTGCTAAAACGTATCTATGATATCCTGAACTTTGTGCCTAATTTATCATGGTCGGAATCCCTATTTCACCCCCCAGAAGATATAGATTTTAGAAGCATATTACAGGCTTCTGTGATTGAACCAACTTTTGAGAGTCGATATAAACAACCGAGTTTGTTCGGTTATTTATTTAAAAATCTGAAAGGTCAGGTAATATCTGGCGTGGGAACTATTATGCTGATGGGTAGTTTATTTATTCCAGCGGGTGGGGATGTCAAAGGTAGGATAGTGGCGATCTTGTTACCTATTTTTATGGTGACTACGCTGATATCTTATCATCAAGATAAAACCGCGAAAATTCAAGATAATACTGAAAAACTCAAGAAAGATATGAATAGCTATTATCAATCTTTTATTAAAAATGTCAGCAATAATATTGTCCAAAATATGGGCTATGCTTTAGAACAGGAGGAAAGAAGAATTAGAGATGATTTAGAGGCGGTTAATGAGTGCTATAATGCTTATTTACTCAATAGCGAAAAACATCAGTTAGAGTTGCGGATGCAAAAAGACCAATATCAATCTAGCCAACGGAATTTGGAAAAAGATTTCGCGGAAGTGCAAAAATTCAAGAGACTTTAATTATTAATCAGGGGATATTTTGACACCTAAGCGAGTTAAGTCTAACGCATAACCCCCAGTAACTAAATAAACGGAATCAGCATGAGTCCCCAGCAGTCGGACTAAACCCCCTAGCCGATCGCGAAAAAGGCGGCCCAAGGGATAAGGGGGAACCAACCCCCAACCGACTTCCTCAGCCACTAAAATCACGGGTCCAGTGACGGTTAATAAAACCTGTAATAACTCCGTAACCGCCTGTTCCCATTGTGATTCTTCCCAGTCCAATAAATTAGCCAACCAAGTCCCCAGAGAATCTACTAAAATACAATTATCCGCCGTTGCCACAGATGCTAAAGTAGTTGATAATGTGATGGGAACCTCTAAAGTTGTCCAATCGGAAGGGCGACGATCGCGATGTTTTTGAATGCGATCGCACCATTCGCGATCGTCATCATCAAAACCAGATGTGGCTATATAAATCACCGACTTGCGGTAATTTATAGCGTAATTTTCCGCCCAATTTTCCGCCCACTCACTCTTACCCGATCGCACCGGACCAGTTACTAAAATTAATCTTCCTGTATCAGTCATCCCAATTTTTTGCTAATTGTCAACAGTTACCAAAACCACAGGTCAGCCACCCATGTCTAAATGGAAACTAACAACCGAATTTACATTCGATAGCGCCCACTATATCAAAGATTACAACGGCCCCTGTGGTCGCCTCCATGGACACACCTATAAAGTCCGAGTAGAAGCCACATCAAACCAACTGCACGGATCCGAATTTTGTCCCCACCCGGTGATGGTTGCCGATTTCCGCAGCCTGCGATGGGCCAAGAAAGATGTCAGCAAAGGCGGACTTGATCACGGTCTTCTCAATGAAATATTACCCCCCAACTACGAAACCACCGCCGAAATGATTGCCAAATTTATCTATGATGAAACCAAAAAGCGAGTCCCAGAGGGAGTACAGCTAAAAGTCATGGTTTCCGAAACAGCCAATTCCTGGGTTGAGTATGAAGACGAAACCTGATTTATTATAATAGGCAAAAATAGGCAAAGACCTTGGTTTGATCACATGAAAGTTCAATTTAATATTATCCGGCAAACTGCTTCAAGCGCGCCGCAAGTGCAAAGTTATCAGCTAGATGTTGATCCAGCTACTACTATTTTAGATAGTCTAAATCGGATCAAATGGGAACTTGACGGCACTTTAGCCTTTCGCAAAAACTGCCGAAATACCATCTGCGGTAGTTGTTCAATGAGGATTAATGGTCGCGCCGCCCTAGCTTGTAAAGAAAATGTGGCCAGTGAAGTCAAACGCCTACAAGACATTGCTGCTGCTAATTCAAGTTATACAGGCGGCGATGAGATTCCTGTATTAACCATTGCGCCCATGGGTAATATGCCTGTAATCAAAGACCTAGTGGTGGATATGACCCAATTCTGGGATAACCTGGAAGCGGTGGAACCCTATGTTAGTACACAGGCGCGTAAAATTCCTGAGCGGGAGTTTCTCCAGACTCCCGAAGAAAGGGAAAGTTTGAATCAAAATGGCAATTGTATCCTCTGTGGCGCTTGTTATTCTGAATGCAATGCCAAAGAGGTTAACCCGGCTTTTGTCGGTCCTCACGCCCTGGCTAAGGCTCAGAGAATGGTTGCTGATTCTCGTGACGCACGCACTGAGGAACGTTTAGAACAGTATAACCAGGATATTCAGGGAGTTTGGGGCTGTACCCGTTGCTACAACTGCAATACAGTTTGTCCGATGGAAGTGGCTCCTATGGACCAAATTGGTAAGATTAAGCATGAAATATTAGAACGTAAGCAGCCATCTGATAGTCGTCCTGTGCGCCACCGTAAGGTTATGGTTGAACTGGTGAAGCAAGGGGGATGGGTTGATGAGCGTAAATTTGGCTTAATGGTTGTGGGTAACTACTTACGAGATGTCCGAGGTATTCTCAGTATTGGTCCTTTGGGTGTTCGGATGCTTTTACGGGGTAAGTTTCCGTTTAGTTTTGAACCTTCTGAGGGAACTAAAACAGTGCGATCGCTCATTGAGTCTGTCCAAAGTTTGGAGAAGGAAAAGCCATAATTTCCCTGAACAATTAGCAGATTAAGTTAGCAGATTAAGCTACTAGGGTGGGTTGAGCAGTCTCGCATAACCCGCCCTTACTGTTTCTAGAAAATATTGAGTAATTAACTATGAGTGCATTAGTTTATCAAGGTGATTGCCTTAATATCATCAGCACTTGGGAGAAAGATAGCATTGATTTAATCTATCTTGACCCGCCATTTTTTTCGCAAAAAACCCATAAATTAACAACTAGAGATAGCCGCAAAGAGTTTTCTTTTCAAGATTTGTGGTCTTCTCATCAAGAATATGGGAATTTTATCTATCAACGTTTGCAAGAAATGTGGCGAATTTTGTCGCCATCTGGGTCTATTTTTGTTCATTGCGATCGCCATGCTTCACACCTGATTAGATTGTTGTTGGATGATGTTTTTAGTCCGCAAATGTTTCGCTCTGAAATTATTTGGCACTATAAACGCTGGTCTAATTCCCAGAAAGCCTTGCTACCAGCACATCAAACTATTTTTTACTATACCAAATCTGATGATTATACATTTAATTTTATTTATGGCGAATATTCGGAAACTACCAACGTAGATCAAATTCTCCAGCGCCGAAAACGAGATGAATATGGCAAGTCTATTTATGACAAAGACCTAGATGGTAATATTATCCCTAGTGGCGGTAAGAAAGGGGTTCCTCTTAGTGATGTTTGGGAAATACCCTATTTGAATCCTAAAGCTAAAGAAAGGGTCGGTTATCCTACCCAAAAACCGCTGCTTTTACTGGAACAAATTATTAAGATAGCTACCAATGAAGGTGATTTGATTTTAGATCCTTTCTGTGGTAGCGGTACCACTTTGGTGGCGGCTAGTTTACTCGGACGAAATTCTGTGGGAATTGATATATCTACTGATGCTGTCGAATTAACTAAAAAACGTTTGAGTGACCCGATTAAAACTAATTCTAATCTACTCACTAAAGGTCGCGATTCTTACAAAAATGTTGATGAAAGTGTGTTAGGACTACTATGGGGATTAGATTTTGCTGTGGTTCACAGAAATAAAGGAATTGATGCAATTCTTAGGTCTGATGTTAATGGTTGTCCTATTCCGGTTAGGGTTCAACGTAATCATGAGACTATAGTTGAGGCGGCTAACTATCTCTATAACGCCTCAAAAAATAAGAATGCTTTAGTTATGTTTTTGATTGCGATAAATGAAGGGGGCTATTTTTCGGATTTGGTCAGTTTACCCCCAGGTGTTAGGGTTATTAATGCGCCTGGATTATCCATCCTCAATTCATTAAGCCAATTAGATGATTGACCATCCATCTAGTTACCCAACCACCTCCCCGGTTAATTAACCCAAGAAATGGGTTAAATCTCTAGAGTTATTTTACTCAAAAATTAACTATTTTCTGTGGCTTTAGCTAGACGGTTAGCTAAATCGATGATATCCTCTCGACGCGCGATCGCCTTGACCCACTCGGAAGGTATTTGTTCAAAGCCATAATAAATCCCTGCTAGACCTCCTGTAACCGCGCCAGTCGTATCGGTATCAGAACCTAAATTAACTGCTGTTAGGACAGCTTCAGCATAGGAAGAAGTGTTTAATAGACACCACAGAGATGCTTCTAAGGTATGAACTACATAACCATCAGAGGCGATCGCATTTTCCGGTAAACTTTTAATTTCACCAGTCCACACTCGTTTCAACTCTGATAATTCAGACTTAAAGGGTGGTTTAGTATAAATAGCTTTAACCGCTTTAAGTCCTTCAATATAGGCGGTTTTAATATCCATACCCTGTAATAAACCCACAGCAATACTAATGTAAATACCACAAGCCATTTGCGATCGCGGATGACCATGGGTAAGGCGAGAACAGTCGTGAACCCGTTTAATTAATTCGGGAAATTCCAGGGAATTATAACCATAAGCCAAAGGTAAAATTCGCATTAACGAGCCATTCCCATTATCACGAATATCTGTTCCTCCTGCTGCTATAGGTTCCACCCCTTCACGCAATCTACTAATCGCCCTGTAAGTAGTCCCACCAATATCAAACGCATTACCATAAGGTGTCCAGTAACCCTCATACATCCACTTACAAAAAGCCTTAGCTATCTCATGCAAATTATAGCCATTACAGAGACTTTCAGCCAAACAAAAAGTCAGAGAACTATCATCAGACCAAGTTCCTGCGGGTTGATGGTAAGTACCATAGCCGACCATAGTTGTTATCGGTTTTTCTTGACAATCACTGCGGCTATTAAATTCTACCGGAACTCCCAGAGCATCGCCTACACAGACTCCCATTAAACCAGACAAAACTGGAGAATATTGCATTATTTTACCTCAATTGACTTGCTAACTTTTTGCCTCAAATTTGCCAATTCTTCGGAAATTTCAAGGGTCGGGAAAATCGGATGATCAAACCTACGACATTCTGGGGGAAGACTGGCAACCGAGGCGGCGGTGCGTTCAGCAATGGCGGCTAAAGGCTCTGGCTGATTGACCAGTTTTCCGTCTTTCATGACCAATTGCAATAAGCCGATAGATGATGGATTAATACTCTCGCTTTCGTCCATTAAACAGAGGCGATCGCCTTTCATTTTACCCCCTTCCATGAGCCGATAAATTTGCTTACGTCCCGGATAAGTCACCTTACTACTAGACTCTTTCATCACCGGAATACCATCAATTTCTACCAGCTTATAAACTCCATTAACTGGAGTTCCACTCACCAGTTTAGTCCCAATTCCGTAGCCATTAATAGGAGCCTCAGCCCCTTTTAAACGAGCAATTTCTACCTCGTCAATATCCCCACTAGCAAAAATTTCCACCTCTGGTAATAGCGATCGCACTTGTTTAGATAATTCTACCATATCTCCCGAGTCTAATCTTACCCCCTGCACCTGAATTTTTCCAGCTTTGACCTGTTCAGCTAACCGTTGTGCTGCTTTCACCGTGTCATAGGTATCAATTAACAAAGGTGCGCCGGGGAAATAATGGTGAAAAGCCTCAAAAGCCGCATCTTCATTTTCATCAATAGCAGCGATCGCCATTACCAAAGCATGAGCCATTGTTCCCCTTGGTTTTCTACCTAATTTCAAAGCCGCCAACACATTAGAAGTACCATCAAAACCCGCCCCCAAAGCCGCCCGCGCCGCCCACAAAGATGCTTGGGGACTAAAAGCCCGCCGAGTTCCAAACTCCAATAATTTCGCATCAGGTCCCGCTGCATCGCGCATTCTGGCTGCTTTGGTAGCAATTAAAGTTTGATAATTTATGGTATTTAAAAGGTAAGTTTCTACAATTTGAGCTTGCCATAAAGGAGCCTCAATTCGCAAGATTGGTTCATTCGCAAATACCGCCGTACCTTCCGGGACAGCCCACACATTCCCGCTAAATTTGGCTTCGGCTAACACCGACCAAAAGCGATTATTAACATTCCTGAAAATTTCCAAGGATTGCAGTTGTTCAATTTGAGATGAGTTAAACTTGAGGTTTTCCAAATAGTCTAATGCTTGGGTTAAACCCATAGCTATTAAGTAACCAAAGTTATCCGGTAACTTTCTGGCGAAAAGTTCAAAACTGGCGGGTTTATTCTCAATTCCTTCCCCCACATAACAGGCTGTCATTGTTAATTGATACAGATCTGTTAGTAAGCTATACTCATCAGGACTTAAAGACATAGCACGGTCTTCTGATGCAAAGTCCATGGGTTAGATACCTTGATATATATACTGTCTTTTCTAATTATATAGCAATTGGCGATGTACATCTAAACTTCCCTCGCCCTATCTGACTATTTGAGACAGAGGTTGGGGTGAAGGCGACGGATATCATCATGTAGGGGCGGGTTCCGCCCCCCCTCTCACAGGGGGCTGTTAATTACATATAGCACTGACAAGATTCATAAACCCGCCCTCTGGGGTGAGGGAAATTTACGGTGCATATAATTAATCCCAGCACTAACCCCTAAAGGTTAAACATTAATTAAGATTTGGTTAATTTTGGCTAAATTCCTGGTCAGAGCATTAAACCATGATAGACTTATAAATGGAGACTAGCATCTACAGAAGGCTAACGGCAAAATATCATACAATGAGTTAGGTTGAAAAAATTAGTCATGAACGTTTGTATTGAAGATTGCACCCCTCGGTCTACATCGGTATTTTCACATACAAATTTGCGCTTAGAGTCTAGCCTACAAGAATTGTCTCTGTATGACTTTCAAGTAGATCTAGATCAAGTGGGAATGGTGTTGGCTAAAATGTTTGAAACTAACCCCACTATCCCCGGAGTTATTTTAAACCATGATAGCCAGTTTATTGGCATGATTTCCCGGCGGCGTTTTTTGGAGCATCTCAGTCGTCCTTATGGTCGGGAACTGTTTTTACCTAGGTCTATTCGAGCCCTCTATAAATTGTCTCAGGTGGAGTTATTAATACTTCCCGGAGATACTCTGATAGTTGATGCAGCACGGCTGGCTATTATGCGATCGCCTGAACAAATTTATGAGCCGATTATTGTACAAATTTCCGAGAGTGATTATCGGCTATTAGATACTCAACAACTATTAATTGTTCAGTCTTTTATTCATCAACTAGCCACCGAATTATTACAAGAACAAACCCAGTCCCAATTAATGCAAACTGAAAAGTTAGCAAGTCTAGGTCAAATGGTCGCGGGAGTGGCTCACGAAATCCGTAATCCTGTAGGCTGCATTGTCGGAAATACTCACTGTTTAACTCAGTATTATGAAGATATTATGCAGTTAATTAACGCCTACGAACAGGAATTAATTACTCCCCGACCAAGTATTGAAGAGTTAAAAGAAGATATTGATTGGGAATTCCTCAAAAATGATGGCTTGCAAATGCTCAAAAGTATTCAAGTTTCTTCTGAACAGTTGAACCACCTAGTCAACAGTTTACGCACCTTTTCCCACATGGAGAATAAACAGAGGCGGGAGACAGATATTCATGAATGTTTAGACAGTACCCTGATCATCTTAAAAAACCGCCTAAAAGTTGGGATTGAAGTTATTAAAAATTATGGAAATTTACCCAAGTTTTTGGGTTATTCTGGGCTGCTAAGTCAAGTATTTATGAATCTGTTGGCTAATGCGATCGATGCTTTAGAAGAAACCGCCAATCATAGCCCTAATACTGCCAAAATCTGGATTTCCACCCATGTAGCGGATAGTTGTCCTTCCCAATTACGATCGCTCATAATTCCCCCCAAAAATCACCCAGAATATCCCCAAAATACCGAATCATCAGAAGACCCATCAACACCGAATAGCCAATATATTGTGATTCGGATTACCGACAATGGCCCTGGCATCCCCAAAGAAATCCAAAACCGGATTTTCGATAACTTTTTCACTACCAAGTCCGCCGAAAAAGGCACAGGTTTAGGACTAGCAATTAGTCATCAAATTATTTACGAGAAACATGGTGGTTGTTTGCATCTCCTTTCCACCCCCGGAGTCGGCACCGAATTTGAGATAGTCTTACCTTTGATTTAGGAGTATGATATAATCCGGTAAGTACCCCACCCACATACATCTAAGTAAGTATTAGGTACAAACAGCAATGGCGGTAAAGACTAAGCCAATTTCCCTATCAGCCTCATTAACCAGACTAGACTTGCGGTTGATTTTCCCACAACCGGGAAAACTTAACTTAAAATAGCAGTATGGGAAATTAATCAGCCGATAGATAGGAAGCGGTCAATATGCGAAGACGACAACTTTTAACTTTTGGCGCTCAATTGTGCGCCGCCACGATCGCCACATTAGGAAGCCACGGTTGGATCGCCAGAAGTGCCGCCACCACCCCTAACCCCAAAAGGTTAATCGTCCTATTTTTGCGGGGAGGAATTGACGGATTAAATGTAGTTGTCCCCTATGGCGACAGCGACTATTATCAGGCTAGACCAGCGATCGCCATTCCCCGACCCCAACAGGAGGGAGGCGCAATTAAGCTAGACCAACACTTTGGCTTACACCCCAGCCTAAACTCCCTGCTTCCGCTATGGAACCAAGGAAGTTTAGCTTTTGTTCACGCCTGCGGTTCTCCTGACCCCACCCGGTCTCACTTTGAGGCTCAACACTATATGGAAGTGGGTACACCAGGAAATAAAAGAACCCCCGACGGTTGGATGAACCGCCTACTGGGCTTGTTACCAGGACAAAACCCCGTAGATGCGGTGAGTGTCGGTCAGTCGATATCTTCCATTCTATCAGGTTCTCAGCCAGTTAGCAATATCTCCCTAGGTCGCAATGCCTCCCGCCAAATGCCCATAGATCGCGATCAGGTGCGAGCCACCTTTGACCGACTCTATGCCAATAATGACCCCCTCAGCGTGGCTTATCAGGAAGGTAGAAGCGCCCGCGATCAACTCATTAGGGAATTAGAGGCGGAAATGGTCGCCGCTAATAATGGCGCGCCTCTACCTGCTGGTTTAGCTGGGAATGCTCAACAATTAGCGACTTTGGTAGTGCGTGACCCACAGATTAGATTAGCATTTCTCGATGTTGGGGGATGGGATACCCATGTTAACCAGGGTTCAAGTCGGGGGTTAATGGCGAACCGTCTGGAAAGGTTAGGGGAGGGCTTGGTGGCGCTAGTGGATAGGCTGGGTTCCGTTTATAGCAATACCACTATTGTGGTGATGTCAGAATTTGGTCGCACAGTGCGAGAAAATGGCAATGGCGGCACTGATCACGGACGTGGTAATGTTTTATGGGTTTTGGGTGGTTCCGTGCGTGGTGGTCGCGTTTATGGGAGTTGGCCAGGTTTGTCTGACTCCGAGTTATACGAGGGACGGGATCTGGCTGTGACGACGGATTTTCGAGATGTGATTAGCCCGATTTTAACTTCTCAGTTTGGGTTAACTGCTTCTCAGTTAGGGCAGGTATTTCCAGGATACCGCCCCACTGGCAACTTTTCGGAGATTGTTTAATTGATGGAGGTTGTCCGGTTTGGGGTGTTCCCGGTCAGCCAACTTATTAACTATCCATCATCAATTGATTAATTGGGCATAATATCTCATGGGATTAACAGCAGAAAATCATGGTAAAATCAAACGAGTTGCCATTGTGGGTGGCACTCATGGCAATGAATGGACGGGAGTTTATTTGATTAAGAAATTTGAGCGATCGCCTGAATTATTGCGGCGTTCTAATTTTGAGACTTTCACACTATTAGCTAATCCCCGCGCCTGGGAAATTAATCGTCGCTATGTTGATCGTGATTTAAACCGCTGTTTTCGGCGGGAAGATTTAGAACATCCCAATTCTGATATTTATGAAATTCAGCGATCGCAATGGATAGCCAGCCAGTGGGGACCCCAAAGCCCATCTCCTGTTGATACCATCATTGATTTACACAGCAGCACCGCCCACATGGGATTAACCTTAATTTGGGTGAAAAATAATGCTTTTAATCGCCAAGTTACCGCCTATTTAAAAAGCATTTTTCCCGAAATAAATATCTACAGTTGGATCGAATCCGAATCGGAACCGGAAAACCCCTCCCTCAAATCTTTGTCTAATTACGGATTTTCCATCGAAGTCGGACCCATTGCGCCAGGGATGTTAGATGCGGCATTATTTCTGAAAGCGGAAAAGGTGATTTATGCGATTTTAGACTACATAGAAAAGTATAATCGGGGGGAGATTATCCACAGCGATCGCACTCTCACCATATACCAGTTTATCAAACAGATAGACTATCCCCGCACGGCGACGGGGGAACTCGCCGCCATGATTCACCCACAACTACAGGGGAGGGATTATCAACAGCTAAACCCGGGCGATCCGATGTTTTTACAGTTTGACGGAACCACCATTTATTACCAGGGAGAAACCCCCGTCTGGCCGATTTTTATCAATGAGGCAGCCTACTACGAAAAAGCGATCGCCATGATTTTCACCGAACCCCAAACCATCGAAATCTACGAATAATTAATAATTAATAATTAATAATTAATTATTGTCGGGGTGGGTTCCGCCGTCAATTATCCATCCCGACGACGATATTAATAAACCCGCCCCACCGCCGATAATTAATTGTAGGGGCGGGTTCCGCCGTCAATTATCCATCCCGACGACGATATTAATAAACCCGCCCCACCGCCGATAATTAATTGTAGGGGCGGGTTCCGCCGTCAATTATCCATCCCGACGACGATATTAATAAACCCGCCCCACCGCCGATAATTAATTGTAGGGGCGGGTTCCGCCGTCAATTATCCATCCCGACGACGATATTAATAAACCCGCCCCACCGCCGATAATTAATTGTAGGGGCGGGTTCCGCCGTCAATTATCCATCCCGACGACGATATTAATAAACCCGCCCCACCGCCGATAATTAATTGTAGGGGTGGTGCGTCAGATGAATCAAATTTGCCGTTCACCCGATAGGTTATCCCTCTCACGCACCCTACGAGTCTACGAGTCACGGGGAGCAGTTAATACATCCCAAGCCGCTTGAGCCGCTTTCCAGATGCGATTACTCCACTCATTCATCTCCTCAAGCACTCCTTTCCAGTTTTTCTCAGCTTCCGATTCAATGTTTTTCACCGACATTTCCATCTGTTCTCTGGTGACACCTTGGAAGCGCTCCAGAGTAGCCCTAGCATTACGCACTGAGCGAATATAAGCCTCCCTGGAGAAATCCCCCGCCGCCTGCATTTCCGAGATAGCCAGCCGTCGGATAGCATCCATTAGTTCCTGGGTTTCCTTTTGGACTTCATCAAGACTGGGTTTCTCATCAGTGGGGGTAGTTGCATCTTGGGGAACTAGGCTGGTTTCTGTGGGTTCCACAATAGCGGACTCCTTGGGTAAATTATCTTCAGTCATAGTTTATTTCTCCCGATTCATCTACTGAATATACTATCGCGCCGGACAAATTAATCGGGGTCGATTCGCATCAGGGGTTGTCCATATTCCACAGGTGCGCCATTAGCTACCAAAATTTCCATAACTTGACCAGAAACCTCGGCCTCAATTTCATTCATCAGCTTCATGGCTTCGATGATACAGACAGTTTGACCGTTAGTGACTCGATCGCCATTATCCACAAATGGCGGCTCATCAGGAGCCGGAGAACGGTAAAAAGTTCCCACCATGGGGGATGTTACCTCTACCCATTTAGCGTCAACCGGACTAGAGACCTTTCCTGTGGCGGCAGTAGTCTGGGTGCTGGTGGCGGTTGATTCTGATAAGCGATCGCCAGTAGAAACCGTCCCTGGAGGCGACACCAACTCCGCACTAGGAAACCCACCACTGAGGGCGACATCAACAGAAGATAGCGGGCGATCGATAGAACTGCCACCTTTGCGTACCATCAACTCAAAATCACTACTTTTGAGCGTCAGTTCGGAAATATTAGTTTTATCGATGTCAGCCAGCAGTTCTCGAAGCTGGTTGAGATCTAGTTGCACAGTTGGTATATCTCCCTAAAAATAACATTGTCGAAAATTATGGGCGATCGCCCATATCATGTTACCCAGAAATTGGGTTAACACTGGAAGCATTAATCGCGACCCTGATAACTATCGTTGCGGGTATCGATGCGAATGCGCTCACCCACAGAAATAAACAGAGGAACCATCACAGTTGCGCCTGTTTGTAGGGTAGCTGGTTTCGTGCCACCCGTCGCGGTATCGCCTTTAACTCCTGGATCTGTTTCCGTGACTTCTAGGCTAACGGAGTTGGGAAGTTCCACCTCTAGCACTTGGTCATTCCAGTAGAGTACATTAACTTCCATACCTTCGATCAGGTATTTAACCCCATTACCAATCTGATCAGGAGTTAGGTGAGCTTCCTCGAAGGTGTCCATGTCCATGAACACATAATCATCACCATCTTTATAGGTATGTTGCATGGTCTTTTTCTCCAGGTTCGCCTGGGGAACTGTCTCCCCAGCCCGGAATGTCCGTTCCATAACGTTACCCGTCTGTGCGTTTTTTAGTTTGGTGCGGACAAAGGCGGAACCCTTTCCTGGCTTAACGTGGAGGAATTCTACCACCCGCCACACAGTTCCGTCTAATTCAATACTGACACCTGTGCGAAAGTCGTTACTCGAAATCATGGGAGCATCTTCACCTGGGCTGAACAATCGGCATTCATTTTACCCTAATCGGTGCTTTACGATGGGATTCGGTGAGAGTTCTTAACAATTCTGCTAAAATCGGGGAAATTTCCCGCAAGTCCTGAAAACTCCCCCTAGCTATGCCAGATTTTGTCCTTGATGTCAAAAACCTACAGGTTCAGTTTAAATCTGACCAGAGAATCACCCGCGCGGTCGATCAGATCTCCTTTCAGGTCAAACCCGGACAGACCCTAGGAATTGTTGGGGAGTCCGGGTCGGGAAAATCTGTCACATCTTTAGCAATTATGGGGTTGCTGTCCCCGGCTACATCTCAAGTGGGGGGAGAAATCTGGTTTCGGCCAGGAAACCCCCAGGCGGATGAAGCTGATCACAACAATGATAGCACAGAAGGAGCGATCGATTTACTACAACTGCCAGAATCTCAAAAGCAGCAATTTCGCGGCGGTGAAATCTCTATGATATTTCAGGAACCGATGAGTTCCCTCAACCCGGTTTATACGATTGGTTTTCAACTGATAGAAGCTATCCGACAGCATCAGGATATTACCCCCCGTGAAGGATTATGGAAAGCGACGAGTTTATTGCAGGAAGTCAAACTGTTACCTAGTGATGAGCAAATCCTCAAGCAACTACAGTTAGAAACTCCCCCGAATAATGATGATATTAATAACCCACCCTCACAGCGGGAGTGGCAAACTCGGATCAATGACCAAAAACGAGCATTTCTCGATCGCTATCCTCACGAACTCTCTGGGGGTCAACTGCAACGGGTAATGATTGCGATGGCTATTTCCTGCAATCCCACATTATTGATTGCTGATGAACCGACGACGGCTTTGGATGTGACAGTACAAGCGACTATTTTAGACCTGCTGCGAGAATTACGCGATCGCCGAGGAATGTCGATAATTTTCATTACCCACGATTTCGGAGTTATTGCCGAAATTGCCGATACAGTCGCGGTGATGTATCAGGGTAAAATCGTGGAATTAAACCCGATTAACCAACTGTTTAATAACCCCCAACATCCCTACACCAAGGGATTGCTGGCTTGTCGTCCCACATTGGAAACCCGACGGGGTGAAAAACTTGCCACGATTGCGGATTTTATGGAAGTTGTCACCACGGAAACAGGCACAGAACTTAGTGCCATTGAATCTCAAAAAAACATCCCCAATGAGACGCGGGAGACAGCGGGGAAGGTTCCCAGCAACCCGGATAATTCGCCGTTGTTATCTGTGCAAAATTTGCGAGTAGGATTTAAAATCCCTGGGGTGTTAGGAGGTACTCAAAGACTATTTATGGCAGTTGATGATGTGTCTTTTGATGTATTCCCCGGAGAAACATTAGGATTGGTGGGAGAGTCTGGCTGCGGGAAAAGTACCCTATCTAGGGCGATTTTACAACTGATTCTCCCCCATAGCGGTCGGGTGATTTTTGCTGGGGAAGATATTACAAATTATCAGCCTTCTGGTTCTTGGATTAATCGTTTAAAAGACTATCGCCAGCGCCGGGAATTTCAGCAAAAAATGAAGTGGGTGCGGCGGGAGATGCAAATTGTGTTCCAAGACCCGTTTAGTTCCCTTGACCCCCGTTTAACCATTGGGGATGCGGTGATGGAACCCCTGTTAATTCACTCGGTCGGGAGCTATAAACAAAGACGCGATCGCACTGCTTATTTATTAGAAAGAGTCGGACTGAACCCGGATTTTATGAGACGCTATCCCCACGAGTTTTCGGGAGGACAAAGACAACGGATTTGTATTGCTAGGTCTCTGGCTTTAAACCCCAAATTTATCATCTGTGACGAGTCGGTGTCAGCTTTGGATGTTTCTGTACAAGCCCAGGTGTTAAACCTGCTGAGGGAGCTACAAAGGGAGTTTGAGCTAACATATATCTTTATCTCCCATGATTTGAGTGTGGTTAAATTTATGAGCGATCGCATTGTAGTCATGAACCAAGGCAAAATCGAGGAAATCGGGGACTCAGAGGAGATTTATCGCCATCCTCAACAGGAATATACCCGCCGACTAATCGCCTCTATTCCCACCGGAGATATCCAACGAGTTGCCAGTTAACTATAATCTTCGATAACTAACCCCAATAAATAGATTGAACCCGGAACTTTAGTCCTCAATGAAACTCATACTTTATAGTAAACCTGGCTGTCATTTGTGCGAAAACCTCCAGGAGAAACTGGAAGAAATTCAAGCAGATAGCAATAGTCCCTGTCAGTTTGACCTGGAAGTGAGGGACATCACCACCCGACCGGACTGGTATGCACTCTATCAATACGAAGTCCCAGTCCTGTATAAATGTGGCGATCGCAGCCTGACCGAAGAACCCATCCCCAGACCATCTCCCCGTATTTCCGCCTACCAGTTGGAACAAATCCTACAAAAATATTGGTAAAACATTAGATTAACAATAATCATCAAATTGGCAGGAGTTTGACCCGTGAAACTCAAAGATTTACTCAACCCCAACTTACTACCCCCAGAGTATCACCCCGCCTTAGACATGGAAATCACAGGCTTGGCGACTAACTCCCACGCCTGTAAGCCAGGGGATCTGTTTTTAGGAATGCCGGGAACAAGAGTTGATGGAGGGGATTTTTGGCCAAGTGCGATCGCCTCCGGTGCCGTAGCCGCCATAGTTTCCCAGTCCGCAGCCAGCAATACCCCACCAGAGACAGACTCTGATACCATTCCCTGTGTCATTCCCGCGGCCGACATGACCACAGCCTGCGCTGAGATAGCCACAGCATTTTATAACCATCCCGCCCAAACCCTCAAATTAGTGGGGGTGACCGGAACCAATGGCAAAACCACCACCACTCACCTGATCGAATTTCTCCTCAGCAACCTTGACCAACCTACAGCCTTACTGGGAACCCTTTACACCCGTTGGCCGGGGTTTCAAGAAGTCGCTGTTCATACTACCCCCTTTGCGGTGGAACTTCAACACCAATTAGCTGACGCAGTAGGCGCAGGCTGCCAGTTTGGGGTCATGGAAGTTAGCTCCCATGCTTTACACCAGGGCCGGGTTTTGGGGTGTCCGTTTCGGGTGGCAGTATTTACTAATTTGACTCAGGACCACCTAGACTATCATCCCACCATGGATGATTACTTTGAGGCGAAAGCCTTGCTATTTACTGATGATTATCTCCAGGGTAAGGCGATTATTAATGCTGATGATGACTATGGTAAAAAGTTGATGGCACGGTTGGGGAGCGATCGCTTTTGGAGTTATAGCGTCAGTGACCCCAGCGCCGATTTATGGGCAGATAGCCTCGTTTATCAACCCACAGGGGTTAAGGGAGTTCTCCATACCCCCATGGGATCGGCTTCATTTTCCCTACCCTTAGTCGGTCAATATAACCTCTCTAACCTATTGGCAGCCCTGGGGGCGGGTTTAGCCCTCGGTTTGGATTTGTCGGCTATGGTGGACTCTCTACCAGCCTTTGGCGGCGTTCCTGGTCGCATGGAAAGGGTCCAGCTTTCCCCAGATCAGGATATTACCGTCATTGTTGATTATGCCCATACTCCTGATAGTTTGGAAAATCTACTGAAAGCCTCCCGTCCGTTTATTCCCGGTCGGATGATTTGCGTGTTTGGGTGTGGGGGCGATCGCGATCGCACTAAACGCCCGAAAATGGGTAAAATTGCGGCGGATTTATCCGATTTAGCGGTAGTCACATCCGATAATCCCCGCACCGAAGATCCTGACCGCATTTTGCAAGATATTCTCGCGGGAATTGCTGATCATGTTAAACCTATAGTAATTGGCGATCGGGCTAAAGCTATTCGCACCGCTATCGACGAGGCTCAACCCGGCGATGGTGTCTTAATTGCTGGGAAAGGTCACGAAGATTATCAAATTATTGGCACGGAAAAAGTGCATTTTGATGATCGTGAACAAGCGCGAGATGCCTTAACAAATAAGTATTCTTAACTTGATTTCTGGTGCGTCAGTCTTCCCCGGTCATATATTCATGATGATTCAGGATTTCTGACGCTACCCTTTTCTGGTGGGTTAATTGCCATTAAAAACCTAACTTTTCAATCTGTTGTCTAGCGTAGTTTTCCGGTTGACTGGGGTCGAAAGTATCAAATTTTAATGATTCATATCGCAGGGTGATGGTAGGGGGTTGCTGACCTAACTGTTTAGCCATTTGGCGTGCGAGTCCAGTTAGAAACATATTGGCGGCGATCGCTTCATGATTAAGGCTTCCCATGGGAGCATATCCCCAGCGTTCAAATTGTGAAGTAATCCAGTAGGAAAAACTTTTCCACGGGTAAGGGTCAAAATCAATGCGATCGGGAATATTCAGAGATTCACCTAAGCGGTTAACAAACTGTCCGGTCATCACCTGTCGCAGCACATCTTCCGACGCATCCAGATATTGTAACTGTGCTAGTCGCCGCGCTACGTCTGTGCGGTTCTGACTTTGGCTGGCATAATAGGAACCCTCAATGATTGCTTTATTTATAGCACGGAAGGTGTTAGGATAACGGTCGATCCATTCCTGAGAAGTAGTGAAAGAACAGCAGGGATGACCCGGCCACAGGTCTCTAGTTAAAAGATGAATAAAACCCAGACCTTGATTAATTGCTATTTGGTTAAAAGGTTCAGGAGCCACCATAGCATCAATTTCGCCACTTCTTAACCTGTTCAGCATATTTGGCGGCGGTGTAACCACTAATTCTACATCCCGATCTGGGTGAACTTTGCTATTAGCCAGATAATACCTGAGTAGGAGATTGTGCATTGAGTGAGTGAAAGGAACAGCAATCCTAAATCCTTTAAAATCTTCGGCGGTTTTGACTTTTTCTCGATGTTTGATGGCTACCGTAATCGCACTACCATTGATGTTTTGAATACTAGCCAGTCTGATGGGAAATCGACGAGATTCTAACCCTAAACTAATGGCGATCGGCATGGGGGAGAGCATATGATAAGCGTCAAGTTCTCCGGCGATCGCACTCTCTCGGATTTGCTCCCAGCTATTCATTTTCACCAGTTGTACATCTAAACCATATTTTTCATAGAGGTTTAAAGATTCACAAATCAGAATAGGCGTAGCACAGGCGATCGGCAAAAAACCAATTCTTAGCTGAGTTTTTTCCAGCATAACACCCGACGAATTACCTTGAGAGTTGGGGTCTGGAGATGCCGCACAATTGCTGAGAACTCCCAAAGCTGATGTCCCTGCTAGTCCTAACAAAAACTGTCGCCGTCTGATGGAGTTTTTAGACAACATTCGGGGATGATTTAATCCCTTAGTTACCGCCTCGCTGAGATTGACCGATAAATCCTGACTGTCCAAATTTACATCATGAAATCGACCACATTTGTAGCATATTTGTGGGGTTTTGTCAAGGGATTTGCTGAATTTATTAGGAGTTTTCATGATAGATTTACCCTAAATTTTACCGTAAATTAATCAGAGATTCATTGAGTCGTTGAGTATTGGTTCTTAACAAGGCAATACTCTCCGCATTTTCACGAGCAACCTGATTAAGACTATTCATGGCTTCGCTGACCTGCTGTAGAGCCAGTAATTGCTGTTCTGCGGTTCTCGCAATAGTTTGATTATTGAGATACACCTGATGAAATGCTTGGGATACACCCGCAAAAGAACTAGACATATTGTGAGCAGATTTCACACTTTCACTAACGCTTAATTTGCCTGATTCGGTGACTTTTACCGTGGTGTTAATGGCATTTTGAATATCCAAAACCAGGGTATTAATTTCTGCTGCTGACTGTTTACTGCGATCGGCTAATTTACGGATTTCCACCGCCACCACCCCAAAACCCAACCCCTGTTGTCCCGCGCGCACCGCTTCCACAGAAGCATTTAAGGCTAGTAAATTGGTTTGATAAGCTAGGTTACTCACTGACTGAGCAATATTATTAATCTGTAGGGATTTCTCACTTAATTCTAGGCTACGATTAGCGATCGCTTCTACTGTTTGTCGCAGTGTTTCCATTCTATCCAAAGTTTGTTGAACCGCCGCACTACCTTTTTCCGACAAAAGCAAAGCGCGATGAGCTTCATCAGTAGCAATTTTCGCCTGTTCTGTAGAGTTCTGGACTGCCGCATTTAACTCATCAATAGTCGTCGTAGTTTCATTAACTGAAGTCGCCTGAACTCCTAAGCTGCGTTCCTGTTCCTCCAAGGCGCTAGTAATTTCCTTAGAAGAGTTAGAAATTTGCGCCGTTTCGCGGTCAATAGTAGCCGAAATTCCCAAGCCAATAGTTAGGATAACTACCGCACCAATGGCTGTACTGCCAAATATTAAAATTGTCAGCCATCTTAATAGGTTAATTTGCCGATTTTGTTGGTCATTAAGTTGCTCTCGCTTGGTCGCATCAAAACCTCTCACCAATTGTTCTAACTGTTCTGTAATGGCTTGATTTTCGGCTTTTTGTAAGACCTCAGTCACTTTGTCTGGTCTTCCTAATTGCACGTAGGAAATTAAACGGCGATCGAACTCATTAACCTGATCACCAATATTAATGATCCGATTTAATGTTTGGCGCTGTTCCGTTTCTTGAATTCTACTACGCAAATTTTCCGATTGTTCATAAAAGAGGGTATCCCATTCTTCGTACTCCTCCAACTCTCTCAAGTCTCTACCTAAAATATAGCCCCTAGCCGCCCGCTGCATTGCTACAATGCTAAATGCTAGATTATTAACCTCTTCAATTTCCCCATAAATTTTGTCCACATTTTTGATTTGTTGTTGGACAGGCTGAACACCGATAAAATAGACCAAGCCAGCGACTATTAAAAATAGGATTAACGGAATCAGATAACCTTTAAAAATTCTTTGGCGCAGGCTACCTTGTTGGAAAGAAAATAGACTCCAAAGGCTTTTTAGCATGACTTAATTACCCCATTAATAAATAGATGAAATGCTTGGGGAGGGCTTCAGATGCCTTACTGTTCAGTTGATTAGTTATAGATATTAACTAGGTTTAGTTGGTTTCAGTAGTAGTGATGCGACTAAAGCCGCCGTCCCTCCTATTAGTCCTAAAATTAACCAAACACCGAGGCGACGACCTTTTTGGAAGGCGATCGCCGCCGCTACCCCTCCAATCAAACAGTGGCCACTCAGCAACAAATAAAGATTGGGGTCAATGGGAAAATCTGACATAGAACTTGCTAATTACAAAGCCACCAGGGATATTTTGATTAAACTGGTCGCTATTATATAACACCTGTTGATATTTGGTGGATATATCTTAATAAATCTAGGGTGACATAACCGCTATTCAAGGCTGTAGAGGCGATCGCTTCACAGGAAATATCCGGTTCCCCCAAATGATTGATCACCAAGGCAGCACCTAAAAAATCTTCGTTTTTTGTATAATTATTTACAGTAATAATCGTGGTTAACCCCACTCCTCGCGCCGCCAGTAACCCCTGTCGGGAGTCTTCGATCGCCAGACAATCCGATGCAGTCAAACCCAATTTTTCTAATACATAATTATAGATATCTGGGGCGGGTTTTTTGTGGGGGACAATATCTCCAGCCGCAATTACTTCAAACCAATGGGGGTTTAAGGTTTCTTCCAAAAGTGCGATCGCATTAGGAAAGGCGCTGGTAGTAGCGATCGCCAATCTGACCCCCTCCCCCAGAGCCTCCGTGATTAATCGCTTCACCCCAGGACGCAGGGGAATATCTCCCTTGGCTAATAACTCCCGATAGTGGCGAGTTTTAGCTTGGTGAAGTTTCGCTATCCACTCATCCAAATTATTGGGGGGTTGACCATTAGGATGGTAGCGTTTGATATAATAATCTATACGCTCCTTACCCCCCGAAACCGTCAACAATTCCCCATATAATTCAATAGACCAATCCCAATCTAAACCCGCTTCAGCAAATGTTTGATTAAAGGCTAATCTGTGACCATCCCTTTCCGTTTCAGCGAGGGTCCCATCCACATCAAAAATGATTGCTTTTAGATGACTCATCAGTGCTAAAGTTGCGGTTTGACAATTTTTTCAGGAATTTCTGGACAGCGATCGCTCACTTTCAGATCATAGCCCTGGTGTTTAAGTTCATCCACAAAATGAGTCGGATCAGCCTCCACTTCTCGACTGTTTTGGGTGTCCGCAGTCGGATTAGTCTGTTGTTGCTTTCGCAGATGTTTAAGTTTAGCTTTTCTGCCCATTTTTACTGAGTATCTATGTTAACTATGATTGGTCACTTTTCGATCCGGTAATTTTTTCGCGATCGCCTTCAAAAAACCTATCCAAATCAATCGCCTCATCCCCTTTATCTTCCCAAAGATTCAGCATTGATCCCAACTGTAGCCAAATCAATAAAGCCGTAGGAAAAACCACAATAGCCCCCCCCAAAGTAGCCAACCAGTAAATCGGAATAAACACCAGCAAACTGGAAGACACAGCCACAAACACACAAACCGACATAGCTACATAAGCCACCTTAGCGTTAGGAGTTTTATAGTTAATCCTATTTTTCCGGTCATCCTGTCGCCAAACTGCCACCTGATATTCTAGCATATCCTTAAAAATTAGACCCAAGATAATCGAGAATATCGTAGACGCAATCACCACAATATAAATAGGTTCAACCACCAAATTTTCCGAGTTCATAGTCTTATGCCAATTTCCCAAACAACAGCCAGACTGTAGTATAATATAAAACCCAACTTTTAGCAATTTAGCTTTTATTCAGGAGCGATCGCCGTTGAGGTTTCCGGTTATGGTTGAGACACGAAAATATTACCCTGATCATCAATTTCCAAAGGAGTATCAGGAAAATCACTTTTAGTTAAACGTCGCATTAACCCCACAGTCCGCAAAGAATTATCCAGAGACGGAATCCCTTGGCCATCAAGATGAACCGGAATAATTCTACCCTCCACAAAATTACCCATGACATCAAGTTGAGTTTCCAAAACTAGAGAATATCCCAATTCCGCGCGAGTTGATAAAGTGCGATATCCCAAAAAATTACCCAAAGAATAAGCAATCAACTTACCATTATATAATTCCAAAGCCCTCGGCACATGGGGGCCATGTCCTAACACCAAATCCGCCCCAGCATCAATCATTGTGCGTGCAAATAATACCTTATTACCGCGATTTTCCCCATAAAAATATTCGGTTCTATTCTGAATGCGTAAAGCCGCAGTACCTTCCGCCCCTGCGTGTACAGAAACCACGACAATATCAGCATTTTCCGCCGCTTCCTTAACCACCGCTTTGGACGCTTCCAAATCATTCATATTATTATGATAATTAAAATAACTAAAGCCAATAAATGCCACATTTACACCCCTCACCTCATGATAGACAATCTGACCTTTTTTGCCGACCGCCTTCATTCCCGCTTTTTCAATATTAGCGATCGTATCTTTAAAGCCAGTTTCAAAAAAATCAAACGAGTGATTATTCGCCACACTCAAAACATCAAATCCAGCATCCCTTAAAAGTGCCGCATATTCCGGCGGAGTCCGAAACGCAAACACCATACCACGACCCACATTTTTAGCACTATTAGGATAGTTAGTTAGGGTACTTTCAAAATTACCAAAGACTATATCCGCATCTTGTAAAGCTGGTTTCACCCCCGCAAATAATACCTGCTTGTTGCGATTTAATTTATTGTAAGGATAATTGGTTCCCGGAATAATATCACCCACCGATTTAATCGTAATCCGCATATCAGGGTCAATGGGATTCCGTAGTGATGAAATAGTCAACTCAGATATATTTCGGATCTGTTCAATAGTCGCCTGAGTCAGCAATGGTTCAACGGCCACCGGGGCATTTTCAGCATTAGACCCAAATGAGAAATTAGGTAATTGGGGGAGTTGTTCCAGCACCGCTTGAGAAGCCGTCGCCAAAGTCGGTGGGATAGTCGCCAAAGATGCCGAAACTCTATCCCATTTAGCACCGACAATTAACCCAGACAAAGGCAAAATCGCCAGAGTCATATAACCCACTAAAGATAAAGATTTTGGTCGTCTAACTTTAACTCTCTGGGTTTTATTAGTTTCCGAATTTGCCGAATTAGGCGCAATTTCCGAAGTAGCCATCTGAGATACTACTGGGGAAGCCGTCGCCACTTTTTTGGTTTTATTCTTGGTTTTTGGTGGCGCAGAAGTCTGAGTTTTTTTCGGAGTCTTAGGTGAAGGCGATCGCTTAGTTTTTTGAGGAGGTTTAGGGTCAGAAACCGGAGCATTTTTAGGGCTAACCTGGTTAACCACCACAGGCGGCGACTTTAGTACCAGAGTCTCAATCCAAGCTGGGTGATGATCATCGCCTAATTGTGCCGCAATCGTAACACACCAGATAGATGCAGGCTCAAGACGCATTAATCCCTTGTGAATCACACGGACAGATGCAGCTTGGTCGGGAATTGTGGGAGACTCTAGGCTAATATAGAGATGATTATATTCCAGAGTTAGATGTGCTTGCACCTGTTTAGGTTTCAAGGCTTGGTTGAGTAAAATAGCGATCGCTTTTGGATCTCCCTGATAGGCAGACCTAAGAATTTCTTGCTGACTCACTGACAGATCTCCTGACACCACTTACTTGTCAAACTCCCCAGCTGAATGGGAACTCTTAGGATATCTTATATCTTAATAGTCCGATTCGTTTAACCACCTCAGCCCGGCGGAAATTATCCCATTTAGGTCATTGGAGGCAAAAATTATGCTTAGTCCCCTAGGGTTATGGTGTGGCAGTACACAGATGATCATAGCCTTAGTCTGGTCAGTGGCAGCCCAGGGAATTGAGGCAAACCCACAGCCACAGATAGCATACCCTCCTCTACTGGTGCAGATGACTCCAGAAACCCAACAACAGGAGGCAGAGGCACTTTATCAAGCTGGTGTAGCCTTATTTCAGCAGGGTACAGCATCATCATTGACAGAGGCAATTATCAAGTTTGAAGCAGCCATTCCCATTTGGCAAACATTAGGTAAACAATATGAAGAAGCATCCACCCTGAAATATATCGGTGATAGCTATAGCCTTTTAGAGGAGCCACAAAAATCATTAGATTACTACCAGAAAACCTTAAATATTATCGCCACAATTGACAAACAATCAGCCGATGCCGACCAATTAGCACCCTTAGAAGCATCCACTTTATTGGGGATTTCTATCATATATTTAAAAGAACTCGAAGATCAACCCAAAGTCATCAACTTTATGCGGGAATATTTGCGGGTAAATCCACCAACTGAACAACTGATTTCAGCCATCGAATTTTTCTTTGGTGGTTATGGTAATCTTTTGGTTGATGATATGAGTTCACGGTTTTTGCTGGCTGATGTTCAGGAGATCGAAATGCTTTTTTATCAAGCCTTGGGCAATCCGGTCAAGATAGCATCTCAACTTCATCTTTTGGGTAGTTCGTATTTTTTCGGATTAGCAGAATGGCAAAAAGGCTTAGACCATGTAAACCAATCTTTAGCTATATATCGACAACTAAGCGATCGCCATGGTGCAGCCAATGTGATGATATCTTTAGGTTCAATGTATCAACGCATAGGCGATCCAGACAGAGCTCTAGAATCTTATAATCAGGCACTATCATTTTTTCAAAGTTCAGCAGCCGATGATTATTTATCACCCTTAACCGTCGCTAATATCAAATATTTTATGGGGGAAATATATACTCAAATCGGAGATTATCAAACAGCTTTATCTGTCTATGAACAGGCTTTAAGAACTACAGAAAATCTGTTATCTATTAATCCCCATGACCGAGATATTTTAATTTTCAAAACATCTATTATATCATGCTTTGGGCAAGTTTATCAAGCTCTCAAAAATTACCCACAGGCTTTAACATACCATCAGGAAGCATTAGACTTATCAAAAACCGTCAATGATATCTACGTCGTGGCATTTATTTTTCAGAATCTGGGGGAAGTTTACGCCCAGTTAGGAGACCACCCCAAAGCCTTAGAATATTATCATCGAGCCTTGCCGATTTTTCGGGAAGCAGGCTTATTAGATAGAGAAACTTATACCCTTTATAATATTGCTCTGGTAGAACGTAATCAAAATCAACTCAATTCAGCCATAGCTAATATGGAAGCCGCCATTAATATTATTGAAAATTTGCGGACAAAAATTGGCTCCCAAGAACTACGGCAAACCTACTTTGCATCAGTCCAAAACTATTACCAGTTATATATCGACCTGTTGATGGAACTGCATCAACAACAGCCCGACCAAGGCTATGATAGCCAAGCCCTTCACGCCAGCGAACGCAGTCGCGCCCGCAGTCTCCTCGAACTCCTGGCTGAAGCCAACGCCAATATCCGTCAAGGAGTTGATCCGCAACTGCTGGCGGAAGAACAACGGCTACAACAACAACTCAACGCCCTAGAATACCAACGTTACCAATTAACCAGGGGTCAATATACCCAAACCCAACTAGAAAACCTCAAACAACAAGCCGACAACACCCTCGACCAACTCCGAGAACTCAGCAGCCAAATTCGTCGCACCAGTCCCCGTTATGCTGATTTGCAATATCCCCAACCCCTGACTCTCCCAGAAATTCAGCAACAGGTTCTCGATGAAAATACCCTGCTACTGCAATATGCGTTAGGAGAACAACAAAGCTATCTCTGGGCGGTGGATAAAACTGGGATAACTAGCTATATTTTGCGATCGCGCTCAGAAATTGAAGCCGCAGCCCAAACCTTCACCGACTCCCTCAAAAGCATTACTACCAGCCTTGAACCGGGTCAGCCATTAAGTCAAATAGTTCTCGGTCCTGTGGCTGACAAATTAGCTAATCACAGGTTGCTTATTGTCGGGGATGGGGTCTTACAGTCCCTTCCCTTTGCAGCCCTACCCCTTCCCAACCAACCTAATACTCCCCTACTGTCTCAAAACCCAATAATCACCCTACCCTCAGCTTCTACGGTTGCGATCCAACGGCGACACTTACAAAACCGCCCTCCTGTAGCCAAAAAATTAGCGGTAATTGCCGATCCCGTTTTCGGTAGTGATGACCCTCGTTTGACGGGTCAATTGGTTTCAACTACCCTAGATAGTTCTAGGGACTCTGCCCTAACTCGCGCTACTCGCAATTTAGGCTTAGGGGATGCTGGTCCCGTGCTGAACCGTTTGCCGTTTACCGCTAAGGAAGCCCAAACTATTCTGAGTCTAGTACCAGAGTCCGAAAGACGACAAGCCCTAGGTTTTGAAGCCTCGCGGCTAACTATTACTAATCCTGAGTTCAGCCAATATCAGATCGTTCATTTTGCCACCCACGGCTTGATTGATCCAATTAATCCTGAGTTATCGGGGGTGGTTTTGTCTCTTTATGACCAAAGGGGACAGGTGCAGGATGGATTTTTGCGACTTCATGATATTTTTAACCTAAATTTACCCGCTGAATTGGTGGTGTTGAGTGCCTGTGAAACTGGTTTAGGGCGATCGTTGCGCGGGGAGGGTTTAGTTGGTTTAACTAGGGGTTTTATGTATGCGGGAGCGCGACGGGTGGTGGTGAGTTTGTGGAGTGTGAGTGATGTGGGTACGTCAGAGGTGATGAGTCGGTTTTACCAAAGGATGTTGGATGGCGGAGAAACTCCAGCCACAGCACTTAGGGGGGCACAGTTGGAAATGTGGAATTCTGACCAGTGGAAATCTCCCTATTATTGGGCGGCGTTTACGGTTCAGGGTGATTGGTAATTGGCAAAAACTCTGAATTTTTACGATATGGTGGCAACAAATTGATAGGCGGACCAAATTATGATTAATTTGACTCGGGTTTTGGCAATGGGGCTGATAGCAGGGTTAGTTTTACCGGGACTAACCGCCTCCGCATCGGAAATCCTATCTATTCGCTTACCAAGGTTGGTGGCTCAGGAGAACCCACAGGACCAGGCAAACCAATTATTTCAAGAAGCTATTTTCCTGACCAAACAGGGAACACCATCCGCATTGCGGGAGGCGATCGCTAAATTTAAAGAGGTGATGCCCTTATTAGACCAAATCGGGGATTCTTTTGCGATCGCTGCCACTATGACCGCTATAGGTTCCGCTTACTCGGAATTAGGAGAAAATCAACCCGCCCTGGATTATTTAAATCAAGCCCTGTCAATGTGGGATATAATCGATTCGCCAGAGGAACAAAGGCTACCCCCTGGGTTTGGTAAAGCTAACACTTTGCAAAGTATTGGTCAGGTTCACCTAAGCATGGAGGAAACTACCACAGCCTTAGATTATTACCAGCAAGCCCTATCTATCTTTGACGAAATAGGGGAACCTTATCGGAAAGTTAATATACTTAATGAGATCGGTGAGGTTTATGTAAACCTAGGGGAAATCTCTGGTGGTTTGGAGTATTACCAGCGGGCTTTATCAATTTCTCAATCAGTGGGATATCTATCAGGGGAAGCGCAAACCCTCAATAATATTGGTCTAGCCCACTTAGCTTTAGGGGACAGACAACAGGCCCTAGATTATTTAAATCAGGCCTTTTCCCTGTGGCAGTCTATGGGCGATCGCCAAAGAGAAGCCGAGACCCAGGAGAACATCGATAAATCAACAGGCATTGAATAACCGAGTAATAAGATATATTGGCCAGCTTTGGTTAACCACTAGGTTCAAGATACAATAGTTGCCATCAATCAAAATATACTTAGTGATCAGTTAGCGCCAGTCCAGAAGACTGTTTGGAGGAAAACACTTTGGCAGTTCAATATAGCTACGATAGTAGTGAAAATTTGTATCCTCGTCGGGTTCTAGTCACTGGGGGGGCGGGGTTCATTGGTTCAAATTTTGTCCACCACTGGTGCAATGCTTACCCAGAAGATCGCATCGTCGTTTTAGATGCCCTCACCTACGCCGGAAACCGCCAGAACCTAGCCACCTTAGAAGACCAGGAACAGTTTAGGTTTGTCGAAGGTAATATCTGCGATCGCACTTTAATTGACAAATTACTAGAAGAAGAGGCGATCGACACCATTGCCCACTTGGCCGCCGAGTCCCATGTCGATCGCTCAATTCTCGGTCCCGATGCCTTCATTCAAACCAACGTTGTCGGAACCCTAACCCTATTAGAAGCCTTCAGACACTATTGGAACCACCATCAACAGCCTGATCATTACCGGTTTCTGCACGTCTCCACAGACGAAGTATATGGCAGTCTCGGCCCCGAAGATCCTCCCTTTACCGAAACCACCCCCTACACCCCCAACAGTCCCTATTCTGCCTCAAAAGCTGGTAGCGATCATCTAGTGCGCGCCTACTATCACACCTACAACCTACCCACCATCATCACCAATTGTTCCAATAATTACGGCCCCTATCACTATCCAGAAAAACTCATCCCCCTGATGTGTATTAATATCCTGTTGGGTAAACCCCTACCCATTTATGGAGATGGGCAAAATGTGCGAGACTGGCTATATGTACTGGACCACTGCCGCGCCCTCGATGTAGTCATTCACCGAGGTAAACCCGGAGAAACCTATAATATCGGCGGGAATAACGAAGTAGCCAATATAGACCTGGTGAAGATGCTATGTCGGATTATGGACGAACTAGCCTCCCACCACCTACCCGTCAAACCCTCATGCGACCTGATCACCTTTGTTAAAGATAGACCCGGCCACGATCGCCGTTATGCGATCAATTCCACCAAGCTAAAAACCCAGTTAGGATGGGCTCCCCTAGTCACCGTAGAAGAAGGGTTACGGCAGACCGTTGGCTGGTATCTTACCCATCGCCATTGGTGGGAACCATTACTATCCGAAGAATACCAAGCCTACTATCGACAGGTTTACGCCTAGTCCCACCATTGTTAACCCCCATCTATCTTCAACAAAAAACAGTTGATCAGTTTTCTGGAGTGGGCAGACTCCGGTAAAATAAAACCCGTTGACATTTAACTGTCTGTTTAACCTAAAGAAGAGGAGAACGATTTTGAAAAAGCTGCTGTCAGTTATTTTACTCTGTGTGGCTCTGTTGACCTTGGCACTGCCACGTCCCGCTTTGGCTGGTGGTGATCCTGTCGCTGGCGCTTCTGTTTTTTCCGCTAACTGTGCAGCCTGCCACATGGGCGGACGCAATGTGATTGTTGCTAACAAAACCCTCAGCAAGTCTGATTTGGCTAAATATCTGAAAGGATTTGATGAGGGTCCAGAGAGTGCAGTGTCTGCAGTGCTTTACCAAGTCATGAATGGTAAAAACGCCATGCCTGCATTTAATGGCCGACTCTCTCCCAAGCAGGTCGAAGACGTTGCTGCTTATGTTGTAGAGCAAGCGGAAAAAGGCTGGTAAGTCCCTAGGTTAATCAGAAACCAACAGTTTAGACTACCTTTCCCCTAGGGGTGAGGCTTTCGGGCAAACGGTCAGGTGTTCAACTCTTGACTTGTAGCCGGAAAGTTTCGCCCCTCTGTTTTCTATTCCCTAGCGATTTATCATAAAGTGTGTCAAGGTATGTGCAGAGCTTGAATCTTAACAATTGTTCGGTAACTGAATTTTAGTGCAATGTTTGTTCAATCCAAGTTAACCGCACGACAACAACAAATTCTCTGGGCAACTGTTCGCCACTATATCGCGACAGCAGAACCTGTTGGCTCAAAATCCTTAGCCCAAGAGTATAATCTCAATGTCAGTCCCGCTACTATCCGCAATGGTATGGGAGCCTTGGAAAAAGCCGGACTACTCTATCAACCTTATACTTCCGCCGGACGAGTACCTTCTGATTCTGGCTATCGGATTTATGTCGATCGCCTGATGACTCCCTCTGATACTCTCGCTAAGGAAGTCGCTAGACTCCTACGGGAACAGCTAAATTTTGATAGTTGTAGTTTGGAGGCTGTGCTACGAGGTGCAGCCCAAATTCTTTCTACCCTCAGTGGCTATATTTCCCTGATTACTATGCCCCAAACCAAGACCGAAAGGCTCCAACATTTGCAACTGGTTCCTATGGGGTCAGGAAAAATTATGGTAGTTGTGGTGACTCATACCTATCAAACCCAGTCCATTTTGATGGAAATTGCCCCGGGAGTTGAGGATATCGGCGACGATACCGAAATATTAGAACAGGAATTACAGATTCTCTCTAATTTTCTCAATCACCAACTTAGGGGACTAGCTTTGGCTGAATTGTCAACTTTAGACTGGACTGAGATAGATCAAGGCTTTCAGCAATATAGTAATTTTATCGAACAGTTGCTCAAGAGTTTAGGCGATCGCCACCAAACTCCAGAATATACTAGGATTCAGGTTAGCGGTGTTTCCGAAGTCCTACGACTGCCCGAATTTTCAGAACTTCAGCAAGTCCAAACTATTCTACATCTCCTCGAAGATGAACAGGAGCAACTCTGGCCCCTGATTTTTGTGACCCCAGAACCCTCCCAACAGGTAAACATCCGCATTGGTTCGGAAAATCCCCTCGAACCCATCCGCAGTTGTACCCTCATCTCGGCTCAATACCGCCAAAATTCCCAGCCTATTGGTAGTGTGGGTATATTGGGACCTACTCGCATGGTCTACGAAAATGCGATCGCTCTTGTGGAAGCGACCGCTAATTACTTGTCCGAAGCCCTTAGTTAAAACTCCTGTGCCGCTACATCTACCACTGATGCTTTAACATCAGTTGCTTCCCCAACTTCTGAGGTACTGTCATCACCCTTCCGTTTCTTGATTTTTTCCAGAACCAAGGCCGAAACTTCTGTCACCAGCATCGTGGCAATAATACCATCATCTATCCATCCAATCACCGGAATAAAATCAGGCGCAATATCAATCGGCGATATCAGATAAATCAGAGTCCCACCAATTAGCAGCCAGCGATATTTCGCATGGCGCAAGGTTTGCCGATACCAGAGATAAAAGGACTGCACAATATTTTTCATGTCTGGGCCACACCATATCGAATCTGTTGATGATTCTAGCTTGACAAATTATCCCGCCCCATGAAAGTGTAGATTTGCCACCCCTAATGTAGGGGAGTTACCACCATTCAATTTCGGGAATTTTGGTGAATTCCGGTGAGCCGTTAGATTTGGGGGGATGAGCTAGGGAATGGGGCCACAGGCTATAGGTGTGGATTGTTTATTTTTATTACTTATGATTGCAAAAAGTTATTTTTTGTTAAATCTTCTTTACTAAAGACACGGATAGATTTTACAATGCCAGCACCTGTGGTGAGATTTTTTAAGTTCCAGCATCCCCCAAAATGGGGCTGTAATTAGGGAACATCAAACGCTAGAATTAAGATGAGGGACTAAGTTGCCCGGGCAATTTTAGCATGAGGCAGCGGGTTAGTTCCATTTGATAAACAAGGTATTTAACTATGGTGGTTAACTCTTCTGGTTCAAATAGGAGGAACACAAGTAGACGAACCCGTAGCAATACAAGAAAGGATACAGATAATCAGCCTCAAAATCAAGTGACTCCAGCCGATGAAGTTGAAACTCAAGCGGCTGACGCTGACAATGTACCTGAATCAGATACTCTCAAGGAGAAATTAGACGTGGCTAGTAAATCAAGTTCGACAGAAGGTAATTCAGCACCAACTCAAATTCAAGTATCGCCAGAACCCTCGGCGATCGTTAATCATCGTCCGGTGGGACAAAACCAATTTGAAATAGCGGGAATGTTAACCGCCAAACGCCCTATTGGGAAGGCTGTTCATGCAGCTTCAGTAACTTTTATTCAATCGGAAAATCCTACTGGTTCTATGGCTAACCGTCCGGTTTCAGCCACTGAACTACAAATTTCTTCGATGGTGATGAACCGTCCCATTGCTTCTAATGACATTGATGATCCTGATCTATTGATGGGATATTTAGACTAATCAATTGTTGGTTTTAAATGTCAACTAACAAACTGATTGATAATTAAGATCCCACCTAACAGTAGTCAGGTGGGTATCTTAATTTTAATGATTGACTATCTAGCCAATTAGCTATAATATAGCCAAACTGTGCCACCAATTGTCTAGGCGGCGATCGATGGTTAAATCCGTTGTCTAACCCCCACGAATAGTAGCACAGACTATCTGTAATAATCTAAATACCCCCATATAGATGATGAGGAGAAAAAACCGTGAAAATATTAGTAACTGGTGCGGCGGGATTTATTGGATTTCATCTGTGTCAACATTTATTGAAAAGGGGGGATACAGTCATTGGCATTGATAATCTCAATGATTATTATGCAGTATCTTTAAAAGAAGACCGGATAGCCCAACTGAAACCCTTAGAAAAATTTACCTTTTATAAACTAGATTTATGCGATAAATTCGGCATCAAAAACCTGTTTTCCGAACATCAATTTGAGGCGGTAGCCCACCTCGCCGCCCAAGCTGGAGTCCGTTACTCACTGCAAAATCCCTACGCTTATATTGATAGTAATTTGGTGGGGTTTATCAATGTTTTAGAAGGCTGTCGTCATCATCAAATCCCACACTTGGTTTTTGCTTCTTCTAGTTCGGTTTATGGTTCCAATAAAACTGTACCTTTTTCGGTAGGGGATTATGTAGATTATCCAGTTAGTCTGTATGCAGCCACTAAGAAAGCTAATGAATTAATGGCTCATAGCTACAGTCACCTGTATAATATTCCCACGACGGGATTACGATTTTTTACGGTTTATGGTCCTTGGTATCGTCCTGATATGGCGATGTTTATTTTTACGAAAGCTATCTTAGGCGACCAACCGATTCCGGTATTTAACTATGGTAATATGGAGCGAGATTTTACCTATGTTGATGATGTGGTGGAAGGAGTAATTCGAGTAATTGATAAGATTCCACAACCGGGAAGCAATCAAGCGGAAATTCAGGGAGTTAAAACTACGGCACCCTATCAAATTTATAATATCGGTAATAATAAGCCGGTGAATTTATTGTATTTGATTGAAGTCCTGGAAAATGTCTTAGGCAAAAAAGCCCAGAAAAATCTGCTTCCCATGCAGCCGGGAGATGTGCCGATTACCTATGCTAATGTAGATTCATTGATAGCAGATGTAGGATTTAAACCAAGTACACCCATAGAGGTGGGAGTAGAAAAATTTGTGGCTTGGTATAAATCCTATTATGGTATTTAACCGGATGGGAGACAGGACTCGCCGTCACAGATATGGGGACGATATTATGATCGCATCTACCAACCACCTCGCCCCCCAAGGCTCAATTATGGATGATTAAGGCAAGCGCCCTAGCAGGTCAGGAAAAATCTGCCGGAGTATTTTCGGGTACAATCTGGCGATCGCGTAAAGTTTGAACACGGGTAAACTGGGAGAGGAAATATTGAGTTACCAAAGTAGGTTGTTCCGCCTGCATCAAAGATCGAACCACAGCCACCCTAGTCGCCCCAGCCATCAAAACATCATCAAAATTGTTCATATTAATGCCGCCGATCGCAAACCAGGGAACCGAAGCATGACGAGCCGCATGGCGTACATATTCCAAACCCGCCGCCTGCTTATCAGGCTTAGTGGGAGTAGCATAAACCGGACCGACCCCAATATAATCGGCACCCTCAGCGATCGCCAATTTCATCTCTTCGGGATTAGTAGTTGATTTACCGACAATTTTTTGAGGACCCAAAAGCTGTTTAGCCACAGCAATAGGTAAATCCTGCTGTCCCAAATGTACCCCATCAGCATTAACAGCGATCGCAATATCCACCCGGTCATTAACCAAAAACAGGGCATTATAACGGTGGCAAAGCTGACAAAGCTGGCGGGCATTTTTCCAACGCTGATGATCATCAGTATCCTTATCGCGATACTGAACCACCTTTAATCCCCCTTGTAAAGCCGCCTCTACCACTGACATCAACCTTTCCGAGGGAGAAGTCACCAAATACAAATTCGCCCTTTGTAGCGTCTGATGTCGTCCGTAGGCGAGTAAATTACTTTCCAGCGTATAGACCCGGTAGCGCATCTGCTTAACCGCCGCCCCCATATTGGGATGGTAAACCTTACCATATTCCTCCAGGACTCGCAAAGCCTCCTCTACCCGGCAAAAATTGACCTGTATCACCTGTTCGAGACTTTCTCGGTTTTCCTCCGAGGGATGACTCAACTGAGTACCCACATCCGTGGTAGTATCCCGGGACATCCGCAACTCATTACTGTGCCACTGTGCCAGTTGCTGTCGCAAATTCTTGCACTCCGCAGCCATTTCCGAATTATCCAAGCCAAACCTAAACCATTCCTCAATAGTTCGGATACCCTCCCGCGCCCGGTCTAAGTTGGCATCTAAAATCCGATAAAGTGCTGGTTGTCCCAGTTTAGTCTTATGATTCAAATCGCCCATCGAAATCTCCTCACCAACTCCATCAAGCCAAATAATCAAGCCCAATCATGATCAACCACGGCGCAGGTTAATATATCAGATTTTCTTTAGCCGTGGGCGGAACCACCATTACGAAAATTAATCATATAAAAAAACCAGGTGTTGCCATAATAGGGGATACTGGACCAAAATAGATTAATTTTCCCAATTAATATTACAGTTTGTCGGAGTTTTGCCGTGAGTTCTAAATCCCCCCGCAACTGTCAATATCCTAAAAAGCAAACCTCACCCGAGGCTTTTTCATTGACAGACACCCAGCCCAACAGTTCCCTGAACTCACCCTCGTCAGCCTATGATGGGAACTTAACTAGCAGCGATCTGAAGCTGCTATCCCGCCCTCTCTTCCCCCTAGGTTCACCTAAGCCTACAACAGCTTGGTTATCTCTAAAGCTGATTTTAATGATTATAGTCTCCAGTGTGGGATTAGTGGGAATCGCATCAGCCGCATTCGCTACCCCCTGTAGAGACGGGTGCAGAGAGCAACTATCGGAGACACCAGCCAACTATATACACCCGCCCCTACTACTGGCTCAAGCACCTTCCGCCGATCCCAATTCAGTCAATGTAATTTATGTGAGTTCATCTACGGGAAACGACTCTGGGGAAGGTACACAGGCTTCACCGCTGAGAAGCATAACCCAAGCCTTGAGAGTCGCCCCACCGAATACGGCTATTTTATTAGCACCAGGAACCTATAGCGTCGAGACGGGAGAGGCGTTCCCCTTAATACTTAAACCTAATATTACAATTCAGGGTAATACCGAGAATAAGGGTCGGGATGTGGTTATTTATGGCGGGGGAGTGTTTAGCAGTCGGGTTTTTGCTAACCAGAATGTAGCTATTGTGGGAGCGAATGCAGCCCGGTTAAGTGGGGTAACTGTGACTAATCCTCACCCGCGCGGTTATGGTTTATGGATTGAATCTAGCTCGATGGTTGTATCTAATAATACCTTTACGGGCAATATTCATGATGGTATTTCTGTGGTGGGAACCAGTGCGCCTTTAGTTCAACAAAACAGTTTTGCTAATAATGGAGCGAATGGCATTACTGTCTATGGTTCATCTAAGCCGGAAATCCGCGATAATGATTTTGAAAACACTGGTTTTGGTATTAATATCGCCCAACAGTCAGAGCCGTTTGTCGTGGGTAATCGAATTGCCTATAATCGTGATGGCATAGTGATTCAATCGAGCGCTCGTCCGGTACTACGCAATAACTATATCGAACAAAATGAGCGTGATGGTATTGTGGTTATTGCTCAATCTTTGCCGGATTTGGGAACGCCAACGGAACCGGGAGAGAATGTGATCCGCAATAATGGCCGCTATGATGTGAACAATGGTACTAAGGGTTTAACGATTCTTGCCTACGGTAATGAGTTGGCTATGACTAAAAATGCTGGCTCTGTAGAGTTGGCGGGTAGTTACCAGAGTGGGGCTGGGCACTTCTGCGATCGCTAATCGCATTATGGGAAGTTATACTGAGGAGGGTGGTCAAAATCATTCTTCGTCAATTTCTCCCATTAATCAAGCGGCTTCGTTACCTATTTATCTACCTGAGTCTAATGTGACTCCACTTTCAAACACGGCACCGCCTCCGATTCCTGTGGATGACTCGGAGGCGATTGTAATTCCGGTACCGCCGCCAGAACGTCCTCAGCCTGTGATGTCTGCCCCTGTAGCAGCGGGTTCCCCACCTCCACCAGTGAGGCTCCAGACGGCGGCGGAAAACCCGTCTACGGGCTCGCTGTTGCTGTCTCTGGTGAGACGGGCTGTGACCAGTGCCTCTAATCCTGAAGAAAACTCCCAAACAGTTTATATCCCGGTACCACCACCCCAGAGACAATCTACGATTACATCCCCACCGCCACCAGCTTCGTCTGATGTTCTCCGGGTTCCTGGTGGTAATATTCCTATTGGTACTGGGGGAGGACAACTACCAAGCCAAGTAACGGCAGGTCTTGCGCCTGCAACTACGGCGGGTATATTGGGGTTGCGATATAGAGTGGTGGTGAATGATACTAGCAGTCAAATTCTGCAAAGAGTGCGATCGCTGGTTCCCCAAGCCTTTACGACGGTGATTAATGGGCGATCGCTTATCCAAGCTGGAGCCTTCCGCAGCCAACACGAGGCGAATCGGTTATTACAACAATTGCGCCAACGGGGTGTTACTGCGACTATCGAACCGTTTAATTAACACGGATCGCCGGAATTCCCCACCGTCTTTTACTGTGGGGATGGATAGGTGATCACACGGGAGTTTGGTGGATCCGTCTCTTTAGGGTGGAGGTGCGCCCAACTAATTCAATGGTTCCCACCTCAAGAAGTAGGCGGGGGCTATTGAAAATTTCACTTTTCACTGGTGGCAATATTCTTTAACGGCGGAATCAACTGTAGGGATAAACCCTCGCGGGCGATTAAACTATTAGGAAAGGCATCAGCCACGTTTTCACCTATTTGATCCATGAAATCATCGTTGTGTAGTGGGTCATGGTGAAAAATCACCAATTTTTGAACTCCCGCAGCCTGAGCGACCTTCACCGCTTCCTGCCAGGTAGAATGTCCCCAACCTACCTTACTAGACTTAGGCGAGTAATACTCCTCATCGGTATAGGTGGCATCATAAATCAGTACATTAGCATTGCGGGCTAACTTGAGTACATTTTCATCAAGACGATCTGGAAAATGCTCGGTATCGGTGACATAGGCGGTGGTGTAGCCTTTCCAACTGACGCGATATCCCACGGCTTCCCCCGGATGATTGAGTAAAGCCGTTTCAATGACTAGATCATCTTCGAGGTAAATTGACTCGCCTATAGTGAGATCAATAAAGTTAAGTTTAGCTCCCATTACCTGTAAAGGAACTGGGAAGTTAGGGTGAAGCATCTGGTCGTTGAGGCGCTGCTCAATTGTGGAACCATTAGGTGCGATCGCTCCATAAATGTTAAACGTATTGATGGGAACAAAGGCCGGAGCAAAAAAGGGGAAGCCTTGGATATGGTCCCAGTGAGAATGGGTAAAGAACATATGAGCGGTTACTGGCATTTCTGCTAATAATGCTTGTCCCAGGACCCGTAAGCCTGTCCCACCGTCAAAAATCAATCGTTGCGACCCCACCCGCATCTCAACACAGGGGGTGTTCCCACCATATCGAACTGTTGTCGTTCCCGGACAGGAAATACTTCCTCGAACGCCCCAAAAGTGAACCGTAAATTGGTGTTTTGTGCTGGACATGGGTTTTTTTGGAAGATTCAGCTAGGCGGTTTATGGCTTCTTTTGACTCAGCCTTGGTTGTGTAATCCGATTTTTGTGGCTAAGTTATCAAACCAAGCCAAGTACGCCAGGTCAGGAATTGCTAATGGTTTCCCACCCAACTGCCATCATCTTAGCAAAATTTGTAGCACCTTTTGCGATAGTTGCTCAGATTCCCCATAGTGCGATCGCCCCATATACCCAAAACCAGTTAAAATTCAACCTTGAGGTGATCCACAATTAACTGTGCATCAAAAGTGTAGAAGGTAATTTTAGATATATTCTCCGCCGTTACGGTTAATTCGGCGTTCGGTAATACAGACCCAATCGAATCACTAGCTTTATTAACCTTCATCTCATCTGTGGCCAGTAATTGGCCATTTTCATCAAAGGCTGACATCACCGTATGTCGAGAACTTGTCACCCTAGCCCAAACTTGGCGCACCGCGTGGGAAAATGTCACTTCTAGTGCGCCGCCCTTGGGTGCGCCCATGAGAACTGTTACCCCAGGTTCAATGCCAAATCGCGGATTAGAGGGTTGAAGGGCGATCGCATTATGAAATTTAATACCCCAATGCTGGAATTGCTCCTCTACTTTCTCAAATCCCTGTAATTTTTCCAACGCTAACCGAATGCGAGTCGAGGGCGACAACTGTGGCAATTTTTCATAGTCAGCAGACCCGGAAGATTTAGCCCTGTCCCTAGAACCCGGTGAGTCTGTACCCACGGGATGAACTACCAGTTCCGATGTTTTTTCTTTTCGCTTGCTAGAGTCTAATTTTCCGATGTGATTCTGCATTCGAGTCACTTCCTGAACCACCATTGGGCTAAAATCCTCTACCATAGAAATGCTCATAACTAAATTCCTCGACAGCATTGAAATTGAGGGTTTTGTTACTGCTATAGCCGACAACCGGGGACTGTTCTATCTGTCTTGGTTAGATGCTAAATAAATACCCTTAGCCATGGTTTCAGGAACGACAAGCCCCAATCAGGAGATTTTGGAAAAAACATCATGGCACCTGGCCCATTGATCACCCGGTCACTGGACAGTTAAAAACAGTACACTGAGGGCTAATAGCCGTGAGGGGTATTACCCCTCACTGAATTATAGCAGTCAAAAGTCACTCTGGGATGAGGTAAAGTGCCAATTTACCCATTATCGCGATTTAATCCACTGTTATATAACCGCAATTTTCAGCAACCGGAATAGTCAAATCAAGGCAATTTAATTAGCGCTATATATTCGCAAAAAACCACAAGCAAAGGAGTTTTAAAAATGTTTTATCCCATTGGATTTACGCCAGATTCGATAGTTACTTCTCTAGGTAGAATGGTGTATTATACGGCTACCACAAGCCCATGGATAGGCTCGGAAGAAAAGGAATCCGAAAAAAAGCCGTCTTTATTGTTTTTGCATGGTTTTGGGGGCGGTTCTTCTGCTTATGAATGGTCTAAAGTCTATCCAGCCTTTGCAGCCGATTATAAAATTATTGCGCCAGATCTGATAGGTTGGGGACGTTCGGAACACCCGGCGCGTGATTATACCCCAGAGGATTATATAACTACGATCGCCGAATTCATAGAAGCCACCTGCGAGGAACCGATTATGGCGATCGCCTCCTCAGTAACCGCCGCCCTAACCGTGCGAGTAGCGATCGAAAAACCGGAATTATTCAAAGGGCTAATTCTCACAACCCCCTCCGGCTTATCGGACTTTGGGCAAAATTATATTAACAGTTTATTTGCTCAAATTGTCAAAACCCCAATTTTAGACCAAATTCTGTACGCCACCGCCGTAGCCAACCCCATCGGAATTCGCAGTTTTTTAGAGCAGCGTCAATTTGCGCGTCCATCTCGAATTTATAACGAAATCGTCGAAGCCTATCTCGAATCCGCCCTAGAGCCTAACGCAGAATATGCAGCCTTATCATTTGTGCGAGGGGATTTATGCTTTGATTTATCGTTATATATACCCCAATTAACCACTCCCACCGCCATGATTTGGGGTGAAAAAAGCCAATTTACCAGTCCAGAGATGGGAGAAAGATTAGCCAATCTGAATCCCGTGGCCGTGCGAATTTTCCAAAAACTCGAGGACGTAGGACTAACGCCGCAGTTAGAATTACCCGGCGTAACCATTGGCGTAATTAGGAGTTTGCTCAAAGCCCTAGAAGTCGCATAAGCTGAAAAATTAGGTAACAGTTGCCAGAACTTGCTATGTCCAATTCCGACTACATCAACAATTTAAAGTGGCAGCCAGAAGCCACAGCCAAACTCAAGAATATTCCCTACTTCGTCCGAGGTCAAGCCAGACAGAGGATTGAGCAACTAGCCAGGGAAGCCGACCAGGAAGAGGTTACAGTCGAATTGGTAGAACAAGCACGCCTTGAGTTTGGTCAGTAGTAAAACTGCTGGTAGTATTTGCTCAAAATGACCCCTAAGCCTTTAAACTAGGGGTTGGCTTTTGATTGTTTTTTGAGGTTTATTGGTCCAAAAGTGAGAAAAATCATTATTGCCGGAAACTGGAAAATGTATAAAACCCAAGCAGAAGCCCAGGAGTTTCTGAAAGGGTTTGTGATGGAATTGGAGGACACCCCAGAAGATCGGGAAGTGGTTTTGTGTGTCCCCTTCACTGATTTAGGTGTGATGTCCAAAAGTTTGCATGGTTCACGGGTACGCCTAGGGGCGCAAAATGTTCACTGGGAAGATTCCGGGGCTTATACTGGGGAAATCTCACCCCCGATGCTAGTGGAAATTGGTGTGCGGTTTGTGGTCATAGGTCACAGTGAACGTCGCCAATATTTTGGCGAAACCAACGAAACAGTTAACCTGCGCCTGAAAGCGGCTCAAAACCACGGTCTAACTCCGATTTTGTGCGTGGGAGAAACTAAGGAACAGCGGGATGCGGGAGAGACGGAATCTCATATTTTTTCCCAATTAGAACAGGGTCTGGTAGATGTAGATCAGAATAACCTGGTAATCGCATACGAACCGATTTGGGCGATTGGAACCGGGGACACCTGCGAATCTGAGGAGGCTAATCGGGTAATTGGTCTCATCCGTAGCAAATTGAGTAATCCTAACGTGACGATTCAATATGGCGGTTCTGTGAAGCCGGATAATATTGATGAAATTATGGCACAGTCGGAAATTGACGGTGCTTTGGTCGGGGGGGCTAGTTTGCAGCCGGATAGTTTTAGCCGCATTGTCAATTATCGTTGATAGGTTGGCGATGATTAAACCAATCACGATTCGGGGTCATTCCTTTGATTGGGGAAGCCGTACTTATTTGATGGGGATTTTGAATGTAACGCCGGATAGCTTTAGTGATGGCGGGGCGTTCGATTCCCTAGATGCTGCCCTGGTCCGGGCGGGTGATATGGTTCGGGCGGGGGCGGATATTATTGATGTGGGAGGGGTGTCTACCCGTCCTGGGGCTGAGGTGGTGTCTCTGGAAACGGAACTTGAACGGGTGCTTCCAGTGGTGGCGGGTTTGCGACAACTGGGGGATATGGTGATATCTGTGGATACGACCCGGGCGGCGGTTGCTGAGGCAGCAGTGGGCTGTGGGGCAGATATTATTAATGATATCTCTGGGGGGATATATGACCCGGATATGCTATCAGTGGTGGCTGATTTGGGGGTTCCAGTGGTGTTAATGCACCTACGGGGTACTCCCCAAACTATGCAAACTTTGACGGATTATGGGGATTTGATGGGGGAAATTAAAGGGTTTTTGGCGGAACGTCTGGCCGCGGGAATGGCGGCGGGAATTCCAGCAGAGTACATGATTGTTGACCCTGGGATTGGTTTTGCCAAAACATTAGAGCAAAATTTGCAGATTCTGCGAGAATTGCCCCTATTGAAGGATCTCGATTGTCCGCTATTGGTGGGACCCTCCCGTAAGAGTTTTATTGGTAAGATTCTTGACAAGCCTCATCCTCAAGGGCGTGTCTGGGGGACGGCGGCGGCTTGTGTGGCTGCGATCGCTAATTATGCTGATCTTCTCAGAATACATGATGTGCCACAACTGGTAGATGTGGCGCGGGTGGCAGATGCGATTTATCGTCGAGCCTAAAGTGGGAAGGTGCGATCGCGCCATTTGATGGTTTCGGGTTTCCTGGGCGCGCCCCGTACTCGATGACCGAGGCAAACTTATCGAATTTTACGATCATGACCAGTGTGGCATCAATTTGGCAGTCTATTACTTTGCGGAATCTGAGGCTCTACCAGTGGCGGGGAGGAAGTCTACTCTATCGCATTAGTGGGAGTTTGCGATCGTGGCGACAGGGAAGCTGGTTGATGGAATGGGGGGAATTAATTGGAGCCCTGTTGGTGGCTACGGTGTTTGGGTTAGCGCCTTTTGTCAATACGGCTTTGATTGGAGTTTTGCTGATCGCCTGTGGTGGCTTTTGGGTTCTGCTGACCCTTAGTGATGAACCCTCACAAGTGGCATTTACCCCTATTCACCTGTTGGTATTGTTGTATTGGGGAATTGCCACGATCGCTACATCCCTATCTCCCGTCAAACAGGCCGCATTCACTGGTTGGGTGCGCTTGACTCTTTACTTAGTCCTATTTTTCCTGATGGCGCGGGTTTTCCGATCGCCTCGTTTGCGATCGCTTTTTATCGGCTTCTATCTGCATATTACCCTGATTGTCGGGGTTTATGGGATGCGGCAGTGGTTTTTTGGTACTAAGGCTTTAGCTACTTGGGTGGACCCTACATCAGCCCAAGCTAATATCACCAGAATTTACAGTTACTTGGGTAATCCTAATTTACTCGCTGGCTATCTCATCCCAGCCGTGGGATTGAGTCTCGGGGCGATTTTGGTTTGGCGCGGCGTGATGCCGAAATTGTTGGCAATTACTATGGCTGTAGTCAATTCTGTGTGTTTGGTCTTAACCTTTAGCCGTGGGGGATGGCTGGGGTTTGTGGCGTTATTGTTTACTTTTGCCGTTTTGCTGCTGTACTGGATTAGCCAATATTTCCCACCTTTTTGGCAAAAATGGGCTGTTCCTATTGGTGTCGGTGGCTTGGCCGCGTTGCTGGTGTTAACCATAGTCATTGTGCCACCAGTGCGCGATCGCGTCGCCACTATCTTTGCGGGACGTGGTGATAGTAGTAATAATTTCCGCATTAATGTTTGGGCGGCGGTCATAGAGATGATCCGCGATCGCCCTGTATTGGGAATTGGACCTGGTAATAATGCTTTTAATCAGGTTTATCCGTTATATATGCGCCCCCGATACTCCGCTTTGAGTGCCTATTCTGTCATCTTAGAGGTTATCGTAGAAACTGGGTTTGTAGGGTTAACCGCCTTCTTGTGGTTGCTGACGGTGACTTTTAACCAAGGATGGCTACAACTTAAAAGGCTACGAGAGTGGGAAGATCCTAATGGTTTCTGGTTAATAGCTGCGATCGCCACTTTAGCCGGAATGTTAGCCCATGGTCTGTTTGATACAGTGTTGTATCGTCCCCAAGTTAATACTCTCTGGTGGTTAATGGTGGCACTGATTGCTAGTTACTATTTACCTAATAGCCAGGGTATTAATTCAGATAGCAGCAGCAACTGATGATTTAGCCGGCGCTGGTGGGGGTTGACTTATATTCAGCCATTGGCGATAGTTTTGTGAATGGGTAATACCCTGAGACAGGGCTACCCATTCATCTTCTGTCAGTGATGTTTCAAGGCGATCGGTCAATTCCAACCAAGCCCAGAGTACACAGTTATCTAAATCAGAAAACGATTTTTGATGCAGGTAATATCTACCCTGACGGCAAAGTTCAATCCGATATTCCTGAAAAACTCGATAAATTCTCAGTTGGTATTCCCACAAATGGAATGTTTCCATCAGTTCTAACATCGGTTAGTGATCCTGATACATTTACGCGACATTTATCCGGCTATTGCCGGACAATGCGACGATAGCACTATTACCCGTTAAGGTAACAGAGGCGGTATCCCGCAAAGCTTTTAGAAAGATTCCCAAAGCACCGTTCCAGTCCCTGGGTAGAGTGAACCCGCACTCAGGACATCGGAACACTTTTGAGCCACCTAGCTGGGAATGCACATGACCACAGTGAGTACAGGTTTTGCTGGTGTATTCTTCCGTCACATCTACAACTGTGGTTCCAGTTATTTCCCCTTGATGTCTCAGGGTTAGTTTGAATCGATAATGCGCCCATGTCAGCATGGTGCGGGCAGTCTTGGATTTGATTAGACGCTTCACCTTGGCAACCATGTTGGAAGTCTCGAAGGTCGGCAGAAAAATTATACTGTAGTTATGAGTCAAGTAGTGAGCAATTTGTTTGTGGGCTTCATCAACTAGATTGCGGATTTTGGTTCTCATTCGTTGAGCCGCTTGCCTCATCCGTCGCCTTCTTGAACGACAGGGTTCCTTGGCGATTCGGCTCATCAAATCATCCAAATGTTGACATAGCCTAGTAATGCGTCCTATATCCCCGGAGCCAAATTCCAGAAACCGAGAGCCATCAAACCCAGTTATGAAAGTTCGCACACCCGGGTCTAATGCAATCACGCCAGTAGCGTCAGTTGGGGTAACGGCAACTGGTTCAGGGAAAATCGCCAACCATCGACCTTTGGTAAACACCAACTGAGTCCCTTGCCCGCAAGTTTTAGGGATGGGTTCGGAAACCATGAAAGTTAATCCTTTCGTTAGTCTTGGATACCAACTCCCTGAAGAGAAATTAGTATTATTGAACTTAATCCCTTGAGAACTATCCCGACAGCTCCTAAACCTTGCGCCAGGACTGGCGGTCAAAGCCTGATAGGCATCAAAGATGGCATTTTGCCGAATGTGGCAGGGTGTTTCTTTGACCCATTCGGGTAAGTCACTCTGCATCACTTCGTTGCGTAATTTCAGTTTGCTTAGTCGTTTACCACTCCTAGATAATGCAATTGCTTGGTTGTAGCAATACCGACAAGCAGCCAGCCATTTACGCCAGACTTGATTTAGCTCCGGGCTGGGGTAAATCCGGATCTTCTTTGACCTGAGTTTGGTATTTACTCCGTCCGTATAATCGGGAACTGAAGCAGTGGAGGATGGCGAGGATGTCCTCAACCATTTCTGGTTCTGGACTGAGACTTGTCTCGTTGAGAACCATGAGTGAGCACCTGTTTTGCTCACAGAGCCATCGAAACAAGTCAAATCCAAACCTTGCCAGTCGGTCTTTATGGGCAACGACAACCATGCGGACATCTCCTGACAAGACTTGTCCCAGTAAGGCCAGCATTTTCTTTCCCTTTCCCTTGAAGTTGAGCCCGCCTCCGATTTCTGAGACGACTTCTGCTTCGGGGTAGAGGTTGGACAGTGCGGCCACCTGTCGGTTGAGGTCGGACTGCTGGGCGCGGCTACTAACTCTGGCATAGATAACGACTTTGCGTTTGTCACTGCCTGATTTGGCAGTATATCACTTAACGTTGTATCGTCGTTGCCCAGCGGGAGTTCTGATGGTCTCGATTGAGCCATTGTCGTCCCATCTGCGGAGTGTTCTTTCATGGACTCCAAGGATTTTGGCCGCTTCCTTGGGTTTGACATATCTGGCAATAGGTTTATCCTCAACCCTTCTCGCTTATTATACCGTATTGCCCTAAAATATTAACCTAATTTGTGATTAAATCATGCTCTCGACTGCCTCTAGTTATTGTTCCTCACGTAAAACTCCTGGGAGGGTTGGAAGCTCCGTGATTTATCACGGAGAGGAAAACCGACTCAAGTGGCTTTAGCCGCCAGCACCCCCTTGCGGGGTGGAGGGGTATGGTTGCCCCTCCATGGAGCTATGGTTGGCTCCGACTCCCTTGCGGGGTAATGTTTGCGCTTGCGCTAACGCGCACGCTGCGCGAACGCCAATGTTCAGAGTCGGTACTATCCAAATCGCACGTCCTTAACCCCTTAGAGATGTTTAACGATTCGGTTCTAGGGCCTGGAACTAGCACGCATTCCAGGGTAGGAACTTTAACTCTTGCTCTGAACGGAGCCAGTTAAGGCTATAGCTGGTCAGCTACCTGAAAGGGGGGCACGAAGCCCCCGTGCTTCAGCCGGGGGTGCTGACAGTGACACTTCTTTAGCTGGACTCTGATCTAATTCTAGCAATTTATAAAATAATTGTTACGCCTCAACCAGCCTCAATCCGCCTCCAATCAACCAATATAGGAATTTATCAACACCCGAAACCTCAGACAGGAAAACCACTAACACCCCCAGACCAGTCGTGATTACCGAAATTACCCACAATTAAATCGGTTAGCCCGTGAAAGATATAATTAAGCAAAATACAAAACCACTCAATCCCTCTAGGGGAATTGAGATTTAATTGGGATTCTCCAGAACTATGCTAGATGCCACCATTATCATTTTATTTATCATAGCAGGAGCCGGAACCGGCTTTTACGGGATAGAACTGCTTCCCAGCAGTGTCCTAGAACAGGTAACTAATATTGAGGGATTACGGTCTGTCACCGCCGCTTTTACTGGCCTAATTGGTATGGTAATCGGTTTAGTCGTACAAACCACTTATCACCGGGTCGAGGAACAAATCCGCCAAATGCCTCTTGAGGTATTACTCACCCGTTCTATTGGTATGGTAATCGGTTTACTGATTGCTAACCTCATGCTCGCTCCCCTCTTTTTGTTACCCATTCCTAAAGAGGTTGGCTTTATCAAACCCCTGGGGGCTGTGTTATGTAGTGTTCTATTTGGCTACACTGGGGTTAACCTGGCTGATACCCATGGACGGGCTTTTCTACAGCTAATCAACCCCAATAGTTTGGAAACTACACTACTGGCTGAGGGAACTCTCAAATCTGCTCATACCAAAGTTCTCGATACCAGTTGCATCATTGATGGTCGCATTGAACCTCTACTAGAAACTGGATTTCTGGAAGGTAAAATTCTCGTGCCTCAGTTTATTCTGCAAGAGTTGCAATTGGTAGCTGATGCTGCTAATGATCAAAAACGGGCGCGGGGACGACGGGGACTTGATATCCTTAACCGTATCCGGGAAGAATACCCAGAACGAATTCAAATTCACTCGGCGGACTATGAGGATATTGCCACTGTAGACGCGAAATTAGTGCGGTTTGCTCAAGAAATTAATGGGTTTCTGCTGACTAATGATTACAATTTGTCTAAAGTGGCAACCGTCCAACAGGTTCCAGTGCTGAATATTAATGATCTCACCCAGGCGGTGCGTCCGTCCTATTTACCTGGGGATATTCTGGAATTGAAAATCCGCAAGGAGGGTAAAGAACCTTCCCAAGGAATTGGGTATCTTGAGGATGGCACGATGGTTGTGGTAGAATCGGGTAGCGAATACCTCGGCGACCAACTGCGGGTAGTTGTCACCAGTTCTCTGCAAACTTCCGCCGGCCGCATGATTTTCGCCCGTCCAGAACATTCTGTGATGGCTTAGTCTAACAGTAGGGTACTAAGACTTAGTACCCTATCTGTCAAATAACCCGATAATTTTTAAGCTCAGGCACTGGTTTTATAATTAAAGGCATTAGCTCTAATTTGCTCAATACCTGATTCTGTATTCAGACTATCTCCTGAGTTTTGGGAGTTATCTAATTTTAAATCTAATTTTAAAATAGCTTCCCCTAATGCTTTGGCTAATAAAGGGGGAACGGCATTGCCAATTTGTCGCCACTGTTGGGTAACGGTTCCGTAAAAGATGAAATTGGGGGGGAAAGACTGAATGGCTGCGGCTTCCCTGGGGGTCAGATAACGGTTTTCTGTGGGGTGATAGTAAGTGGTGCGACTGGTGTTGATGGTGGGAGAATAACTATCTCGCGCTAGGCGTTTAAGTTTGGTTTCCCTAAATCGGGATTCTCGCAGCTTTTCCCAATCTATATCATACCATAATTCGGGGGGCAAATAAGCCTGTTGGTCTGGTTGATAACGAACGCCTTTACCTTCGGGAATATGCTGGATTCTTTGACGTTCTAAATGATTGGGAATTTGGGCGGTGCTGAGGTCGTGGTTGTAAGTTTTTCCCTGGTATTCTAACCAATTTTCCCAAGCAAATCCTACGGTTTTAGCAGCAGGAAGAAAGTCTAAATCCGGTTCATTATCTTGAAATTGTGGGGATGGATATAAATTGGGTACGCCGAAACGATTACCTAAAAAAATGGTGCGCCTGCGTTTTTCGGGGACTCCGTAATGATGAGCAGATAGGACCCGGACATCAACAGTATATCCGATATTCTGTAGACAAGTTAAAATTGATGTGAGGGTGTTTTCGTTTTTTCGGGATAATAAACCCGTGACGTTTTCAATGATGATATAGTCGGGTTGAAGTTGTTCAACAAACCGTAGAAATTCTAAAAATAAAAAATTGCGTTTATCCAGATTATTGTTAGTCCCAATGGTGGAAAAACCTTGACAGGGGGGACCTCCACAAATTAAGTTAATATGGCGATCGCCAATTAATTCCCTAATTTGCTCGGTAGAAATCTCCCGCAGGTCGCCACAAATTGTTTCCGCTTGAGGGTGATTATGTTGAAAGGTTTGGATCGCAGATTTATCGAAATCGACACCTAACAAACATTCAAAACCTGCCATTTCCAAGCCACAGGACATCCCTCCGGCTCCGGAAAATAGGTCGATAAAGGTTTTAGTGGTTGAGGTGGTCATGGGTCTTAGCGAGGTGTTTGGTCAACATGGGTGTTAGATGATTATACCATCAGTGGGGAGAAATGTTTATAACCAATTACCGACTAAAATATAGGGACTCCAATAAAATGGATGGCGGAAAAAGGAATTATTTAAGAGTTTTAATTGTGCTTCCCTGAGTGCTTCGGACTTGTTTAATTGCTTTTGGTTTAACAATCTGTAGAATTGACTCATTAACTCACTGCTGGCTTGGTCATTCACTGACCAGAGAGTGCCAACTGTACTACGCGCTCCGGCTTTAACTGCCATTCCGGCTAGTCCTAAAGTGGCACGATTATCACCAGAGGCGGTTTGACAGGCGCTGAGAATTAGTAATTCTATGGGAGTACGACCTGTGAGGGTTTTTTCAGTCAATAAACTATCCAATTCCAGGATATTAATACGACTATCCCAAGCCAAAATAAATGTCTCATCTAGCTGAGAACTAAATTGACCGTGGGTAGCAAAGTGAACGATGGGGTAGTTAGTGAATTCTAGTTTTTGGCGGATTAATTGATTGGTGAAATCTTGATTAAGTAGGACTGTGCTGGCTGTTTCTGATTGAATAGTGGCGATTTCTTCAGCTACATAATTCAGGGGACTAAATCCATCTCTTTCTTCGGTTAATCCCCCGGCTAGAACTTTTAAATCTAGCTGTTTGATGGATTTATCGGATAGTAATTTTAATCCGGGAGTAATGGCAATACTATAGGTCTCTATGAGATATTTTTCGCCATCATAAAGGGTCGCCATGGGGATATTACGGAAGGAACCATCAGGGACAAAAACAAGGGTTTTAATTTGTTCGGGATTAATTTGCTCAGTGAGGGGTCTAATTACCCAATTATAGAGTTTTTGTCCTGGTTCATAAAAATCGCGGCGGCTGCGAATAACTAATGCTTTAGAGAGTTGTTTAATGGTGGTTTCTACTTCGGTTTTGCTGACATTAATTTGATGATGAACTAGGGGTTGATTGGGTTTACTGACAATCACATGAAGATTATCTTTTAAGATGATGGGATAGATAACGGCGGCGCTGGGGTCTATTTCATCTATTTTTCTAGTGACAATATCTACACAATCAGCTTGAAAAAAGTTATCTAATTCGGCAACTTTTAAAGACTCGATTACATTAATAGCTTGGGATAAGTTATTCTGACTGATAGAATTACCCGGCGGTGTGGTTTCTAATAGTAAGGATACTAATTCTCGATATACGGGTTCAATACTATTTTGAAAAGAAAACTGAAACTCTCGACCGACGGATGCGATATCTTGACTTAGGGAGCCAATGAGGTTGACGGCTTCCAAGTAGGAATATATGGCTTTTTCTGGTTTTCCTTGTGCCTGTTGAATGCGACCTAATTGCCATAACCATAAGTAGGAAATATCTGGGGCTTTAATTTGTTGACTCAAGATTAAGGCATTTTGGGTGATATTTTGGGCAATTTGCCATTGTTGGGTTTGTTCATAAACACTGGCTATATAACCTAACCCAAAGGCTTGTGCGCGTTGGTCTCCTAGGTCGATCGCCTCTTGAGTGGCTTGGGTATACAGTTCCAGAATATCCTGCCAAGATGATTGGGGATTTTGTGCTTGTTGAAAGGCAGACCAATGCTTTCCTAGGTTCAGACGATAATAGATAGTTGTCTGGTTTGATGGTAACTGATTTAGGTGAGATTTGGTGCTGGGTAATAGTTGACTAAAGGCTTCCCAGTCTTGGATTTCAGCGAATAAACTTAATTGCGCGAGTTCTATGGCTGCTTGTTGTTGAGGAGAAGGATATCTATTTAGGGCTTGTTGATAATAGTCTAAGGCTGTGGTATAATTTTTACGGTTTTTGGCGACATTTCCTAAGCCAGTTAGGGCGGTAATTTGTTCGGATTTTAGGTCTAAGTTGGTGGCTATAGTTAAACCCTCTTGTAGGATGGATTTGGCTTCGTTAAAACGGCTGAGGGTACTAAGTAAATTGCCGAGTCGAATGAGGACGATCGCTTTTTCGGGGGAGGTTTCTTGCTGCTGGAGATTGTTGTTAATATCGGCTAACAGTAAAGAAGCGCGGCGATATAATCCCAGTTTCTGTAGGGCTGTGGCTTGATTAATTCTGGCTTTAAACACTCCCATTTCCTGCCGATCGCGATGATATAACTCTTCGGCGGTTTCCCAAGCACTCAAGGCAGCTTCTGGGTTTCCTGTAGCCAGATATAATTGACCTTGGGTATTCATGGCTTGGGCAAAAACAGATAAGCCAGAGGGTCCAGCATTCTCTAATAACGCGATACTGCGCGCGATCGCTTCGGTGGCTAGTTGCCATTTTCCCAGGTGTTGATAAGCCAGAGATAGGTTACTAAGAACCCGCGCTTGGGCTATGAAATATCCTTCGTTTCCGTAGGTTTGCGCGACGGACTCCCAAATAGCGATCGCCTCCTGAAAATCCCCCTGTCGATAGCGATCGCGTCCCCGTTGTTCCTCCTGTAACCCCTGGGAGGCTTGGCTAATTATGGGAGTCTGTTTAGTGGGTACAATTTCGGTTAAACCCGGTTTCCAGATCGTATCTGCTAACAGCAGGCTAATCAATAAACCCAATAAAATCAGCAGGGTAAAAGTCAAACGCCTAGGATATTTCATAGAATTGGCACAACACAATTAGGGAATTATAGTAGGACGACATTGAGGGTTCAGCCAGGGAATAGAAGGCGAGGAAGAGTGAGGACGACGCGCAATTAAACTAACTCGACCATCAGAATGCACCACTAACCCTTGAGCCTCAACTAAGCTAGAATTGTCTACTGAGGGAAAATCTTGGTAAATTGTAGCACTACTTTGTAGATTTGGTGATTCTAAAGTTATATTACCCAAATCTTCTAGGGGAGTTTCTCCGGTGTGTATGGTGGTGGGGTTGGGTGGTAAACCACCGCGTCCGGTGACAATTAATTGATTATTATCCGACCCCGGTAAACAACTAAGAGTGACTAACCGAGACGCATCAATGGGTCCGGTGGGTAGTTCAAACAGTCCTTGACTGGGGTCAGCGTCGGGATTATTAATTGTCACTACCCCATCAACCCCAAAGGCGGAACTAACGGTAATATCACTCAAGGGAGTTAATTCGGGGCGAAACTCAATGCCAAAAATCCCCCTAGCTGTGATGGTAATATTACCCCCAGTTCCGAAAAAAGCATTGGCGGTTATATCGCTATTTTCCAGGGGGATAGCAAACAGATACTTGGTGATTATATCGATGTTTCCGCCATCACCTTGACCGCTATTTATACCTGCGGTGGCTGATATGCTACTTTGGCGGCGCAGGGTGATGGTATCGGCGATCGCCAAACTGATATTACCCCCATTATTAGATGCGGTTTCCGTGGTAATAGTCGCGCCATTGTCTAGTCGCAAATTCGGCGCGCTGAGGTGAATATTTCCCCCTTCTCCTTCACTGCGACTTTCCGCAAATAAGCCGCTACGGAAAAAGCCATCCGGTGAAGTTCCGGTAAATTCTACCCCTTGGGAAGCGATAATATTCAGGCTTCCTCCTAACCCTTGATTTTGACTAGATGCCGAAATGCGAGCGCCGTCTAAAATTTGTAATTGTCCAGTTCTTACTTGGATATTTCCGGCGGGTGCGCTTCCTTGACCAAACCGGTCTGGGGTTCCCGTAGAAGTAAATAAGCCGCTGGGATTTTCCCTAGTGGGGGAAGTTCCGACTAACTGGATAGACTCAGCCAAAACGTCAATATTTCCGCCTAGTCCGTCACCGAGAGTAGTGGCAACTATTTGAGCGCCATTATTAACTTGTAGTTGTCGGGTTTGAATACCAATATCCCCCGCTTGACCGCTACCTTGTGTAGCACTGAAAATAGTCGCCCCATCACCGGAAATAGTTAATTGATTAGTATTGATAGTGATATCACCAGCTTGACCTGTAGAATCCAGTTCAGAACTACTTAATAAACCTGTACTAATTTGGTCGCGGTTAAACATTCCTTGAATCAGAATGCGATCGCTTGCGTTAATGATAATATCCCCAACATTAGCTAAAGAACCCTGATCTGATGTAGCGATAATAGCAGCACCATCACGAATTTCTAGGGTTTCTGTTTCGATAATTATGCTACCACCTTTCCCCATAGTTTCCGGAGCAACTTGGCTGAGAATGCTACTGCGTGAACCCTGCTCAGAAACTCCCTCTAGGGTGATTTGGTTAGCCCTAATTATGGCATTTCCTAATGGTTGCTGCGGGATAATACTTGAGCTAAAAGTGGAAATTAGCGCCCCATTATTAATAGTTAACTCTCCCGTATTAACTAGGAGATTACCCGCCCGACCGCCGCCACTATTTTCCGTTTGTAAAGCCGTGATATCCCCGGTTAAATGGATGTTTTCAGCCGCGTTAACTGTCAGGTTGCCACTATCTCCCTCTCCCAGACTATTGGTAGCTATAACAGAGTTATTAAGTCTTAACTGTCTGACTTGAACATTAAGAGACCCTCCCTCACTGAAACCCCTAGTTTCAGTCCCCACTAAGGCTAAATTATTCATTTCCAGGGTATCAGCAGCGATCGCCAAATTTCCCCCAGGTCCAAAGCCCTCCGTTTCCGCCGCCACCTGAGTCAAAATCGGCGCAGTATCTGGGGGACTATCTGCCTCTGGGAATAAACCATCACGAATCCTAATATTTTGCCCTTGTAGGCGGATATCCGCGCCACTGACCCGACTTGATGTAATAGTTTGGATTTCCGAACCATTTTCGATAGTTAAAAGTCGCGTCGCGTGAATATTAATTTCCCCTCCCCCTTGGGTAGCATCAGGTCCAGGCGTAATAAATACCCCCGAATTGTCGATCGCTATGTCATTTCCCCGCAGTTGAATACTGCCACCCCCAGAAGGTCCGCTGGCATCAATTATCGACCCTTGAACTTCGATATTACCCAACCTTTGATCTGGTAAATATCGTAACTGAAACCCTCCCCTATCCGGCATTAAACCCACCAGCCCCCCACCAGCAATGCTACCCACTTCTATGCGTCCGTCCGGCGCAACTAAACCCCCCTCCTGTAGGCTAACATTTCCCCCTACTAAAGCGAGGGTATTACCAGGCGGAATTTCTGGCGGCGGACCCGGCAATATAGACCCCATCACCACAATAGAACCTGGATTATTGCCAAACTGAAGTCCGAGGGGAACATTTACTATTAATAATGGAGTTTGGGGACTGCTGGCGCTAAATTCTTCACCCCCTTGGAAAAACAGGCTATCTGCAGTAGTCGCCATAAAAGCGCCGCCAATGTTTAAGCTGGCATTAGGACCAAATACAATGCCATTGGGGTTGAGTATAAATAGGTTAAAATTCGGGGCAATTCCCCCCGCCTCAATTAATCCGTTAATCGCTGATATAGACGAACCTGTTACCCGACCAATCACATTTTGAATAGTGGGGTTATCGTTAAAAAAAATAGCTGCCCCCAGTTCCGGGACCGAAAATTCCCGGAAGCTATGAAACAGATTTTGACCTGATGTAGTTCCCCCGGTAATGCCATATACATCAGGACTGAGGGGAGTAACCACCGTATTATGAGGGGTGAGAGTCCTATCAGGTTGAATCGGCTGACCAGAGACCGGAACAGCAGAGACTAAGGCTATGGAGACTATCCCTAATCCAGTCATGATAGTTGTAGATTTGGGCATTGTATTCGGTTGGGTTGGCATCAGCATCATATAGCAATCATCAAAGTTTTGTAAAGATTGGATAAAGACAGGCACTGATTCTTTAAAAATCTGGTAAATATTTAAAGATTTGACACATTATTAACCCCTAGGTGATTTTTTCCGGTTAATATCAGGTTATAATCAAAAAAACCAGGGTGATAAATGTTAGTTATATGGCAGATCAGGACATTGACAATCACTGATACTGCATCGACAATCAATTTAGTTATACAAGTTAAAACCATGTTCTCCCAACCTGTCACTATGCTTACCAAAAATATACCATTACATATTTTAGGTGCGGCTTCCACCCTGTTGTTGACTGCTCCGGCACAAGCTGCCACCTTTAATTTTTTCCACGACTATGGAACCCCTCAAAAAATTTCCGATGCTTTTGTTAGCGCTGGTAATATCTGGTCATCAATCCTTTTAGATGATGTCGAGATTAATATCTTTGTCAACTATGAGCAATTTCATAGTCATACCCTTTTAGGAGGGGCGCGCCCGGAAATGGTCGAGGTTAGCTATAACCAATATATCCACGGGATGTTTCGGGATATTTCCTCTGTAGATGACTTACAGGCTTTCAAACATTTACAGTTTGACCCTGATGATAGCGGTGTCGCAAATATTATAAATCAATTGGGGTTAGCGAGTCTATCTGAACTTACTCTGGATCAGGTATTGACTATGGATCGGGGGGCGATCGCGTTTAGTACCGAAACTTTCGGGATGTTAAGACCATCGGCTAATGGAAGCGAAACCGTCCTAGATAATAATGGGGACGTTAATAACCGGATTATCTGGTTGACTCGTGCCAATGCTAAGGCCCTAGGACTGATGGCGGGTCACGATGAAGACTTGGCGATCGATGCTGAAATCGGTATTAACAGTAATGCACTCAATAACTCGGCTTTCTGGGATTTTTCACGGGTTTATGACTACAATGCCACCATTAACCCAAACAAAATCGACTTTTTGTCGGTAGCCCTCCATGAAATCGGACATTCCCTCGGCTTTATTAGTGGTATTGATACGGCGGATATCCTCTATATGCAGGCGGAAAACGGTGAGAGAGGCATCATTGCAGAAAATGAACTTACATACGTTAGCCCTATGGATCTATTCCGCAACTCTGAAGCCAGTCGCGATGGGGGAGTGTTTGATTGGACTAGCGGCACAGGTAGATATTTTTCTTTGGATGGAGGAGTTACTAACTTAGCTAATTTTGCGGGTGGTATCACCGCCAATGGAGACGGTTATCAGGCCAGCCACTGGCAAAAACAAGATCAACCCCTAGGCATCATGACCCCCACCCTAGATAAAGGTCAAGCTATTAGTATTACCGCCCTTGATCGCCAATTAATGGATATATTGGGTTGGGATGTGAATATCACTAATTTGGATACCATATTTGGCAATCAAAACCAGACTCAACAAGCTAGAGGGGGTGCAGATGCTTTAATGCGTTTACCTTCTCAGGCCAACCGAAATGCGGCTAATAACCGCTTCCGCTGGTGGATGAATTTCAATGGAGAAGGTGATTTAACTGCCAATAACCATCAGGGGGACCAGGTGAGTGTACCGGAACCTAATAGCGCGATCGGCTTCTTAGTTTTTGGGATCTTGGGTTTTGGTCTTTTCCGCAAGCGTCATTCTTAAATTTTGGTTAAGTTCATGATTTATACAGGGTCCTATTTAACAGGTCTTCCATGGCTGTTACGGGCAAGGGTTTGGAAAACAAATATCCTTGTCCGTATTCGCAATTGAGGTTTTTTAAAGTCTGGACATTACCTTCTGTTTCTATACCTTCCGCGACAATATCCATGTTTAAGTTATGCCCTAACATAATAATAGTTTTGACAATCTCTGTATTTTGCTGGCTGTCATCCATCCGACGCACAAAGGATTGATCAACTTTGAGAGTATCTATGGGAAAGCGATGCAAATAACTTAGGGATGAATAACCTGTGCCGAAATCATCCATACTCAGTTTAATACCTAGGGCTTTTAATCTTTCTAAGAGTGCGATCGCCTCATCGACATCATCCATAATTGCACTCTCGGTAATTTCTAATTTAATACAACTGCGGTCAACCCCAGTCTGAGTCAAAATCTGATCGACACATTCAATTAAGTTAACTTGGGAAAATTGACGGGTTGACAGATTTATGCTTAACATAAAAGGGGGATTTTGGCAATATTTTTGATGCCAGATTGCCAACTGACGACAGCCTTCTAATAAAATCCACTCCCCCAAGGGAATAATTAAACCACTCTCTTCAGAAACTGGGATAAATTCCCCAGGAGACACAAACCCCCGCTGGGGAGATATCCAACGCACTAAGGCTTCAAAACCAGCGATCTGATTAGTTTTTAAATTGATAATCGGCTGATAATACAGTTGAAATTCTTGATTTTTAATGGCTTCTCTCAGGTCGGCTTCTAGTTGCAACTGCTGCAAAGCCTGAGATTTCATGGTGGAGATATACACCTGATAACGACTGTTTCCCAAAGCCTTGGCGCGATACATGGCTGTGTGGGCATCTCTCAATAAATCATGGGCAACTAAATCTTGATTTTGGTTACTATATGCAATGCCAATACTGATGGTGGTATATACCTGTTGACCGTTGAGAGAAAAGGGCGCGGTGAGGGCTTTTTGCAGTTGATTTGCCATGGCGATCGCTTGGTCAATATTCTGGATATTCGGCATCATTACCGCAAATTCATCCCCGCCAACTCGCGCCAAAATCACCTGAGAAGGTAAACACTTTTTGAGGCGTTTAGTAGTAGAAATTAGCAGTTGATCACCGATAGCATGACCAAAACCTTCATTGATGAGACGAAAGCGGTCTAAATCTAAAAACAACAGGGCAATTTGGGTATATTTAGACTGATTACTAAGGCGCTGAATTTTTTGATTAAGTAGGGTGCGAGTTGGTAAATCGGTAAGAATATCATAGGATAACCCATAAAGAACCTGATAAGCTAAGACAATTGCACCAGTAAATAATAAGCCTAAAGCTGGGGGAATTAGGGGAATCCATCCCTTTTCACCAAATACTATAAAACAGATAGTCCAGAGGGCGATCGTGCTGATACTAATTAGTAATCCCAACGATAGGGGGCGATGAAATTTAACTACGAAAATTCCCCCCAAAAATGACCAAAGCCACAACCATAAAACCTCCCCCCACATTGGCCAGAACCAAAATAAAGATTCTCCTTCTAAAATCACTTTAAGAATTTGGCTAATCATGTAACCATGAATCATTACTCCTGGCATTAAATGATTAGTAGTTTTACCCGCACTAAAAGGGGTGGGATGTAGGTCTCTTAAACTGGCGGCTGTTGTCCCCATTAAGACGATTTTATCTCTGACCAAATTCGGATCTATTTGTCCTTCTAGCAGTTCCGTCATCGTGATAGATTTAGCTATTTCTTTGGTGTGATAATCCATCAATATTTGTCTACCACTAACTTCCGATGCAGGTAGTTGATAGCCACCAGAATTAGATCTGATAGCCGGAAAAATAGTTTCGTCTATTTGCAGTAAGCCGGGTTGTGCATCAAGGATAATTGGGCGATTTTTGAGAGATGCTAAGTATTTTTGGCTAACTTTTACGCCAAAAGAATAAAGTTCTTGATCATCATATCGAACATACATTAAGTTACGGCGGATCGTATTATCTAAATCGGTAACTAAATCGTTAAAACCTACTTGATTAATTGATATAGAAGGCGGTGGCTCAACTCTTCCAATTTGTTTAATCGCAATAATATTATCTGCTTGGAATTGTTCAACAATTTGTAAATTTCCAGGGGGTTGCGGAACATCTCTATAAATATCAAAACCAATGACTCTGGGTTGGTATTCTTGGAGTTTGGCTAAGGCTTGGGCTAAAATTTCATCGGAAAACGGCCATTTTTGGTTGGCTTGAATATCTGCTTCTGTAATCTCTATAATTAATAGGCGAGGGTCAGGAATATTATCACTATTTAAGCGCATCATTCTATCAAAGGATTCTAATTCTAGGGGTTGTAAGATTCCCAAAGACCTAATCCCCGATATTAACCCTGTGGTTAATAAACTGGCTAAGAGAATAGTAATTAGCTGTTTTAGTGATGGCAAATGCGCCCTTATTGATTGTCTATAATATTTTATTTTTTTTAATGGGCGACGAATAACCCTATATATTTGATGATTTAAGTGATGAAAATAATTTGAAATCATGATGACAGAATTTTATTTATACTTCAAATAGTTGATAGTCCAGACGCATTAGTTAGAAGATATGTAACTGACCATGGTTGAATATCAGTAATTTGACTGATGGCTGTCTGTTAATGACCTTGCTATAATCATAATGTTAGGAATCAGGGAATAATCGGGATATAACTATGAAACTTAAACTTTTTGCGGGTCCGATAGGGGTTATCCTCGGTACGGTGTCTCTGTTAACAGTTTCTATGACACCACCTTTAATAGAATCTGTGCTAGGTAATGATGATCAGCCCCCAGGTCGCTTGGTGGGAGGAGGGACTAGGAGTAGCAACCCTAATTGTAGATTTGATCGAACTCCCTTGATGGCGATCGCCCCCTCTCGATCGATAGGGTTAACAGCTCAAGCCTCTCCTAGGTTATATTTTTACTTACCTGCTATGGAAACTGTCCAAACGGCAGAGTTTGTGCTGATTGATAACACCAATGACACAGTGATTTATGAAGAGACCCTGAAAATCGGAGGTAAAGCTGGAATTATGGGTGTGACTATACCATCACACAGCACTCAAAACATTAAAACCAACAATAATTACAAGTGGTACTTTTCGATCGTTTGTAATCCTGATGACCGTTCGGAGGATATCATAGTCGAAGGTGGCATCCGGTGGGCAGAAATAGACCCAGCATTGGCTAGTCAAATTAACCAAACCAGTCCACTGGAGAAGGTGGATCTATATTTGAAGGCTGGGCTGTGGTTTGATGCTATGTCAACTTTGGCTGAGTTGCGGTCTCATGGTAATCCTGATCCGGCAGTCTCAGAGGCTTGGAGTAAACTATTGGAATCGGCGGATCTGGGCGTTTTGGTTCAAGAACCTGTCATTACCGAATAATTTACTCCATATTTTCAGCAGCGATCGCTATTGACTCGGACTCTGATTCTGACGCTGGCGGAATATCTCATAAAGTGCCATACCAGTGGCTACTGAGACATTCAGACTAGGGATTGTTCCTTGTAGGGGAATAGAAAGCAGTACATCGCAGTTTTCGGCGATCGCATGACTCAATCCTTCCCCTTCACTACCAACCACCAGAACGATCGCCTCCGGTTAAATTGGCATTATACAGGGGTTGAAATTCCCCGGCTACTGTCCCATAAATCCAAAATCCGGCTGATTTGAGTTCAGTTAGACTACGGTTAAGATTGATCACCCGCGCTACCGGGAAAGTCTCTAAGGCTCCGGCCGCTACTTTCATGACTGTAGCATTAATACCAACAGCCCGCCGCTGGGGTAGAATCAAGCCTTGGGCTCCGATCGCTTCAGCGGTGCGAACGATCGCGCCTAAGTTGTGGGGGTCAGTGATACCATCAACGGCCACTAGGACAGGCTGGCTATTGGCAGATTTAGCCTGGGTGATTAGGGTGGTTAAATCCCAATATTTATACGGTGTAACCTGTGCGACAATTCCCTGATGGTTAGCGCCTCTGGTAATTTGGTCTAGGCGCTGATAGCTGGCTCCGTCTACAATAGCACCTTTGGCTTTCGCCTCTTGTAATAGAGGTTGAAACCGGGTATCCGATCGCAATTGGGAAATTACCCAAACTCGGTTAAGCGATCGGCCGTTTTCTAAGGCTGCTAAGACTGTGTGGCGGCCATAAATTAGATCTTCCTCTGGCGGTTCTGTCTCTGCTGAAGCCACAGGGCGATCGCGACGACGGGGATGGATAGCTGGTTTATCTTCCCGAGGAGAATGCGGTGGCTTAGAAGAAGGCTTAACCTTTCCTCGGTTCGGGCCAGATTTGCGATGGGGAGATGAAGGAGGTCTCATTAAAAAACCCTCGAAGATTAGGCAATTTTTAATCAACAAATAGTAGGACCGACAGAGAAACCCCCTATCGGTCTACTGGAAATAGGCAGACTCCTAGCAGTCACTCAACTTTTTTTGACCGCCGCCACAGCATCCTCAACGGTTTGCTGTAGAGATAGAAACTTTTCTAAACGAACCAGTTTCACGGTTTGGGTGACGCGAGGATTAGAAACAATTTGTAAAGTTCCTCCGTTAGTCTGAGCCTTCTTGACGAGTTGTACCAAAGCGCCCAAACCGGAACTGTCTACGAAGTCTATCTGGGAAAGATCCAACACAATGTGTTTTGGTCCATTATCGATACACTTGGACATAATTTTCCGAAACGTACCTTCTGAGAAGGCATCGAGTAATCCGGTCAGACGAAATATTTGATAGTTATCTTTAACGTCGCGAGTCCCTCTGAGGCTAACGGTCAGGTGTAGTTGCTCAGGAATAGCCCCCTCCTAACTGGATAGCACATATACTGCCTTATTAGTATATTCCATTTTTGCCATAATTGTCTATGGTATCTGATTCGGTTGGATCAAATTTGAGATTAGCAAGAGACAGGGGGACGAGCGATCGGCTTGTCCCCCAATAACCTGGCTAGGTAATTACTTGCCTTTTTCCATTTCCTTAACGAACTGCTCAAACAGATAATCAGCGTCGTGGGGACCGGGACTGGCTTCTGGGTGATACTGCACTGAAAATAGCGGTAGGGTTTTGTGCTTGAGACCAGCAACAGTGCGATCGTTCAGGTTCAGATGGGTTATTTCTACATCCTCCGCTAGGCTATCAGGATCGAGAGCAAAGCCGTGATTTTGGCTGGTAATTTCCACCTGACGCTTTTCTAAACCAGCAGGTTGGTTTAATCCCCGATGTCCGAATTTTAGCTTAAAGGTTTTCGCGCCCAGGGATAAACCGAGGATTTGATGTCCCATACAGATCCCAAATACTGGTTTGTTACTTTTCAGTAACTCCTGGGTTGTGGAAATACCCTCGGAAACGGCGGCGGGGTCTCCTGGACCGTTAGAGAGGAAAATGCCATCGGGATTATATTTGAGGATCTCGGCGGCGGGAGTGCTGGCGGGAACTACGATCACCCGACAACCATAACTGGCTAGGCGACGTAGAATATTACGCTTTACTCCAAAGTCAATGGCAACTACTGTATAACGGGGTGGGGGTGTTGGGCTGTCTTTTGATTCCAAGCTGGGGCTAAATTCCCAAACTGTATCGGTGGACTCAGACCACTCGTAGCTCTCTGGTGTAGTTACTTCTTTAACTAGGTTCAACCCATCCATATTGGGAGCCTGTTGGACTAAGGATAATAATTCTGCGGGGTCGAGAATTTCGGTGGATATGCCACCATTCATGGCCCCGACAGTTCGCAGTTGGCGGGTTAAGGCACGGGTATCTATGCCATAAATGCCGGGAATATTATGTTCTTTGAGATAGTCCGGTAAGGATTGGGTAGAACGCCAGTTACTGGGACGGGTGCAAATATTACGGGCGATCGCGCCTCGGACTTGGGGTCTTTGGGATTCTTCGTCTTCTGGGTTAACTCCTGTGTTCCCTAATTCAGGATAGGTAAAGGTGACAATCTGACCACAATAACTGGGATCAGTCAAAACTTCCTGATAACCTGTCATTCCGGTGTTAAACACCACTTCACCTAAAACTGTACCTGGAGCGCCAAAGGACCAACCTCGATAGCTGGTGCCGTCAATCAGAACCAGTAAAGCTGGTTTAGCAGAGATAAGGGACATAAAAGCCAATTTGCATCTAAACTTAATACCTCCCTATTCTGCCAGATATCTGACAAACCGCTGATCGTTGAGTTTTGATTGCATGACAATTCAGCGGTGGAGGGCTATCAATTAACTGGTTTCCCAAAGATGCGGGTGGCGTTGAGAATGGCTAATAATGCTACTCCTACATCGGCGAATACTGCTGACCAGATGCTGGCTAGTCCGAAAATTCCTAAGATGATAAAAAAGCCTTTAATTCCCATGGCTAAACCGATGTTTTGCCAGACAATGCGGCGGGTTTTTCGTCCGATGGCGATCGCACGACTGACATAAGAGGGAGAATCGGTCATAATTACTACATCGGCAGTTTCAATGGCTGCGTCTGAACCCATACCTCCCATGGCTATACCTACGTCAGCCCTAGCAATGGCTGGCGCATCATTGATTCCATCTCCGACAAAGGCAACTTTACGATGATCTGGACTTAGTAGTTTTTCCAGTTGCTTGACTTTATCTTCGGGCATTAATTCGGCATAATATTCATCAATATTTAAGGTTTTGGCTAGGCGATCGGCTACGGTTTGATTATCTCCGGTTAGCATGACTATTTTCTGCACTCCTTGTTTTTTGAGGGCTTCAATAGCAGCGACAGAATCGGGTCGAACTTTATCGGAAATTAGGATATATCCGGCATAGCGATAGTCTACGGCTAGATGAATTACTGTGCCGCCTACATCACAGAGAGGATGGTCGATTTTTTCTAAGTGTAACAGGCGATCGCCTCCCGCAATTACTGTCCGATTTTGCAGTTTGCCTTTCACTCCACAGCCGGGGATTTCTTGATAATCTTCGATTAAGGTTTCGGTAGGTAAATCTCCATAGTATTCACGAATTGCTTGGGCGAGAGGATGGTTAGATAGGGATTCTATTTTGGCGGCAATCTCGATTAATTCTGCTTCGGTAAAGTGATGATGAGGGACGATTTTTGTCACCTCAAATACGCCAGCGGTCAGGGTTCCTGTTTTGTCAAATATCACGGTTTTAACGGCAGCTAAATCGTCTAAAAATGTCGATCCTTTCACTAAGATTCCCTGCTGGGCTGCTCCTCCGACTCCCCCAAAGTAGCCTAGAGGAATGCTAATTACTAAACCGCAGGGACAGGAAATTACTAAGAGAATTAATGCCCGCGAAAACCATTCTTGAAAACTGCCTAAATTGACGAGGGGAGGAATTAAGGCGATCGCTATGGCTAAACTTACCACAATTGGGGTATAATAACGGGCGAAGGTGGTGATAAATTTTTCGGTTTTGGCTTTCCGACTTTGGGCGCTTTCTACTAATTCTAAAATTTTGCTAATCGAAGATTCGTTAAATGGTTTGGTTACTTTAATGGTTAGTAGTCCGGTTTGATTGATGGTTCCCGCTAGGACTATTTCTCCGGGTTTAACGGCACGAGGTAAGGATTCTCCGGTGAGGGGTGAAGTGTCAATTTGGGAGGTTCCAGATATTATTTCTCCGTCTAAAGGGATTTTTTCTCCGGCTTTGACGACAATACTACTGCCGACATTTACTAACTGCGGAGACATGGTTTTTATTTCGCCATTTATTAGCAGGTTTGCAGTGTCTGGACGTACTGCTAATAATGATTTAATTGAACGCCGAGAACGCTGCACAGAAAACTCTTGGAAACCTTCCCCAATTCGATAAAATAGCATGACAGCCACGGCTTCGGGAACTTCATTAATAGCAATGGCGCACAGGGTGGCTAAACTCATTAAAAAGGTTTCATCAAATATCTGACCTCGCCAGATATTCTTTCCGGCGCTGACTAAGATTTCCCAGCCTGTGAGTAAATATAGAGGAATTAATACTACATATTCCCCCCAACCCCAAACCGCGAGTTTAAGCCAATTGTTGAAGATTAAGGCTAGGATATAAATGGCGGTGATTATTGCCAGGGGTATCACTTCGGAGACCAGATTATCAGAATGGCGATCGTCTCCATTGCATGAACAGCAGGAACTCTGTTGATTATCAGTCATTGTGTTTCAGCTAAATCTTTCCATCATATCATTTTGGCGGCTGATTTTTAAGAGTTCATCTTAAATCATTATTAACATTATACAACCAATCAAACCTGATGCCAAACTATTACTATACATTAAGAAAAATTTAATTTTAGACCAGGCTAATCAAAACAAGGCTAGGATGAAAGTAATTGTAGCATCATGGCCAGCGGGAGTTACTGTCAATGGTTTATTGGTTGATAAAATCTGAGGAAAAAACTTATAGTATTGACCAAATGCAGTCGGATACAACTTGTATTTGGGATGGTGTTCGTAACTACATGGCTAGGAATTTCTTGCGGAAAATGCAAGTTAATGATTTGTGTTTTTTTTATCATTCTAATACCAAAATTCCGGGGATTGTCGGCTTGGTGCGAGTCATTGAATCTGATATAGTTGATCCTACTCAATTTGATGAAAATAGCCCCTATTATGACCCGAAAGCTACGGCTAACCATCCTCGTTGGTATACGGTCAGAGTAGAGTTTATTGAGAAATTTCCCCAGATGATTTCTCTTGGCGACCTCAAACAGCAATTTGATCCTGATGACTTGTTACTGGTGCGGCGGGGTAATCGTTTGTCTGTGATGCCAATTCGAGCGGATATTGGCGATCGCATTCTGCAATGGAAAATTAGCCTATCTGTATCTTAGCTGGGATATAATTAAGTTGTTTATTTTAGGTAGGATTAACCCATGACCGTCAACACACCCCCCTTATGGCTGCAATCAGAAACATCTAATATTGTAGCTGAAATTGCTCTGAGAATTCGTCAGTCACTCCAGCTTGACGAGATTTTAAATACAGCAGTTGAAGAAGTGCGATCGCTGTTAGAAACTGACCGGGTAGTTATTTACAAGTTTTTGCCAGACTGGAGTGGGGAAGTTGTGGTAGAATCTGTGTCGGAGGATTGGCGACCTATTATTCATCAAATTATCCATGATACCTGCTTTAAAAATGGTTGGGATAAACCCTATCGTCAAGGTCATGTGAGTGCCATTGAAGATATCGAAAATTGCACAATTCACCCCTGCTATGTTGAGTTATTGCAAAGTTTACAGGTGCGGGCTAATTTTGTAGTTCCCATTCTCCAAAAACCTAGAATGGTAGGAGAGGATGAGAATTTATGGGGGTTATTAATTGCCCATCATTGTCGCAGTCCGAGAAAGTGGCAGACCACAGAAGTAGATATTCTTACGGAACTTTGTACTCAATTAGCTATTGCTATTAAACAAGCAGAAATGCACCATAAATTACAGGAAGAACTAACTCAACGTCAGCGTACTCAAGCTGAGTTAATTCGCGCCAATGATAAAATTCAGCGTCTTAATCAACGCTTAAAACAAGAAAACTCTCGGTTAAATGCTGAACTAGATATTACTCGCCAACTTCAGGAAATTATCCTACCTACTCCCGCAGAAATTCAGGCGATTACTCAGTTAGATATTGCTACATATATGAAGCCAGCCGCTGAGGTGGGTGGTGATTATTATGATATTCTACAACATCAAGGTAGGGTGAAAATTGGCATCGGAGATGTGACCGGACATGGGTTAGAAAGTGGTATTTTAATGATGATGGTGCAGACGGCTGTTCGGACTCTTTTAAACCATGATGAAACGGATATAGTCAAGTTTTTGAGAACTATAAATAGCACGATTTATGACAATGTGGATCGGATGAATTGTGATAAAAATTTGACTCTCATTCTGTTGGATTATTGTCAGGGATTATTAGAAATTAGTGGCCAGCATGAACAGGTGATTTTACTGCGATCAGGTGATGATCCTCAAGTGGAAGTTATCGATACGATTGATTTAGGATTTCCTGTGGGTTTAGAACCAGATATTAGTCAATTTATCCGTAAAATTACGGTGAAACTAAATCCCCAAGATGTGCTAATATTATTTACAGATGGGATTACTGAGGCGGAAAATAGCTATGGCCAACATTATGGCATTGACCGTTTGTGTGAGGTGGCACTATGTCATCATCAACAGACATCTGAGGAAATAAAAAATGCCATTGTTTCTGATGTTTATGACCATATTGGTCGTCAGCGCATCTTCGATGATATTACCTTGATTATTTTACAGCCAAAATAGTCCCATTAATCATCCCAATATTAACAGGAAACTATGAGTATTTTGGTTTTTGGCAGCATCAATATGGATTTAGTGGTGCAAACTCCTAGACTCCCTCAACCTGGGGAAACTTTAACCGGATATAATTTTTTATCGGTAGCAGGTGGAAAGGGTGCAAATCAAGCGGTAGCAGCATCGCGGTTAGGGGCAAAAACTGAGATAGTAGGAAGGGTTGGCGGGGATGCTTTTGCTAAGGAACTTCTGGAGGGATTAAAAGGTAATCGCGTCGGTTGTGAAGGGGTTTTACGCGATAATACTACCCATTCTGGCTTGGCGACTATTGCAGTAGATAATAACGGCGAAAATCAGATTATTATTATTCCGGGTGCTAATGGTTGTGTGGGTCCTGAAGATGTGCAGAGACTGGAACCTTTATGGGGGGAAGCAACATCTTTATTATTGCAATTAGAAATTCCCCTAAAAGCAGTGGAAGCGGCTATTCATGCTGCTAAAAATGCGGGAGTGAGAGTAATTCTTGATCCCGCGCCTGCCCCTGATGTTTTCCCTCAACAATTATATCCGTTGGTGGATATTATTACCCCTAACGAAACGGAGGCGAGTCAACTGGTGGGCTTTCGGGTCAATAATGTAGAAACTGCCCAAAAAGCTGCGGATACTCTGTTGGATTTTGGGGTAAAAACTGCGGTAATTAAATTGGGATCTAAGGGGGTATTTTGGGCGACTAAATCAGAATCTTTTTGGGTTCCGGCTTTTGCGGTTAATGCGGTGGATACTGTGGCGGCGGGAGATGCTTTTAATGGGGGAATGGCGGCGGCTTTAGACGAAGGGCGATCGCTAAAGGAGGCGATTCTCTGGGGGGCGGCAACGGGGGCTTTATCCACGACTCAGGTAGGGGCGCAGTCTTCTCTACCCGATCGCCAAGCCTTAGATGATGTATTGATGCCGCCTATGTCAACTTTCGCGATTAATTGATTCCAAATTAGAGAGGCGATCGCGAACAATTCCCCGCCATATTTGAATTAAAGGTTCAGCTTCTATGGAGCCTTGATCACGTCTTTCTGGGAAGAGTTGATAGAATTGAGTATCGGCTAAATTAAACAGTTCAGCCGTGCTAAGATTAAGGCGGTTGGCTGTACTAATCCAACTATTTAGATCGGCTTGGGTATAAGTTCCTAAACCTTGTCGAGATTCATAACTGAGGGTTTCTAACTCATTTAAGACTTCATGGGCGATTTGATCCCAACGTTTTCGCCAAACGAAATCAACAGGATCATTAGTTAATAGTCGCCCTTGTTGTTGGGGGTAGCGAAAATAAAACTCTTCATTAACTAAAGTCATAAAAAAGTTATAATTAACACCTAAATTGCGACGGCGATCGCGTAATATTTCTATCCTTTCAAGTTCTGACATTTTACCAAACTCATCCTGGGGTGTTTCGGTAACGAAAAAGCGATCGGCCCAAGAATTACCCACCCACCAGCCAAAACTACCCATTACCACCATTGACAACAGGACTAAACTCGCCATTTTCAACCTAGGAGAAAACTCGAATTTGGTTATTTGTTGAACAGTAGGAGGACTAAAATTAGCTACAGGGGGCTGGTTTTTTGGGGGCGCTAATATGTCAGGGTTGACTGACTCTGGTGGGGGTTGAGTGGGAGTCGGTTGAGGAGATATTGAGATCCGGTTAAGATCCTGTAAAATTTGACGCGCGGAAATATAGCGATCGCTAGGTTGACGTGCTAACATTTTATGAAAAATCCGATATAACTCAGAATTTAAAGTTAGATATGGTTCCCATTTCCAAGTAGAATTATAACTATCAATAAGTTGTTGAGGTTCTTTACCAGTTAGCAACACTAACAAAGTCGCAGCTAAAGCATATAAATCGCTATGGGGATAAACAATACCCATCTGCATTTGTTCATCTGGCGCATAGCCCAACTTTCCTAATCGAGTGGCGGGGCTGGGGTGTAAACTCTGAGAAGACCACTCGGAATTGATGTGCGCTTTAATCAGTTTTACACCTCCAAAATCAATCAAAATTGGCAACCCATCAGAGTCTCTGCAGATGATATTATCGGGGGAAATATCACGGTGAATAACTCCTAATGAGTGGATATAATCCAACACTGGCAGCAATTTTAACAGAATTTCGGTGATTTCAGCTTGGCTAAAAAAATCACCTTTTTGCAGTCGCTGTTTGAGTAATTCTCGGTAAGTGAAACCCTCGACATAATCCTGAACTACAAACATATAAATTTGACCGCCTATTTCTTCCTCAAATATTTCTTGAAATCTGGGAATTTGCGGGTGTTTAAGTTGGTAGAGAGTTTGCGCCTCCCGTTGAAATAACTCTCGGGATTTTTTTAACTCATAATTACCTTTGAGTTGGGGTGCGAATTCTTTTAACACGCACAACTCATCAAAGCGGTGTTGGTCTTTAGCTAAATAGGTGCGTCCAAAGCCACCATGACCTAATTCACGAATGATTAGATAGTGGTGGCGGAGAATTTGACCTGACAGCAGCGCAGTATTAATCATTTTGGGAAGTTCAAGGGATTAACTCAGCATTCAATTTGACGGTCAGCCTTGACTAATGTTACCAGAAAATTGGGAAATGTTAACAATCATCAGCACCTATTTGACCAGAACAGCCACTTATGGGTAAAATTATCATACTGTCAACGAGTGTAATTAATTATGCGATCGCTTATTGTTAATCCCAACAATTTAAACCATCTACCATCACAAATAACTACTATTACCCCAACTCAACCAGTAGCCCGTTGTTTAAAAGTACCTTATAAATCTTTAGACAAGCTGGCTATCAAAACTATAAATAATCATGAAATTACCATAGCGCCAGTGTTAACTATGGATCGAACTTGGCGGCGCATTGTGGCTGAGAATATCAACAGTAATGACCCTGATGGTATCGCGAAAATGTTAATACCCTCCCGCCAAAAACTCTTAAAATCTGGGGGAGACTTAAATTCATTAATTAAGAATCATAATTCTCTGAGAATTAGGAAGTTAGCAGAAGTGACTCATCTCTATCAACAAGAATTACAAAAGCAGGGCTATATTGACCAGGATCAATTATTTTGGGAAGCCATTAATTATCAAACCAAAGCGCCAACCCCAGCACAAACTTTATTAATTTATGGTTATTTTCAACCTCAACTTGATCAGGTAGAATTTATTAACCTAGTAGCAGGGGAAGGTAGCATCTGGGTTTTACCGACAGGATCAGCGGAACTTTTTGGCAAAAATAGAGAGGCGATCGCCTATTTAGAGAGGGAAGGATGGCAGGTAAATTGTCAGGAAAATGATCATAACTTTAGCTTAGGAGAAAAACTGCAAAAATGCTTTTTGGGTAAAGGGGAACTTCCCCATAATGTTCAATGCCATATTTACCCAAATTTAGAGGCAGAAATTAGAGGGGTTCTTTCCCAGGTTAAACAGTTAATAATAAATGGAGTCTCAGCCAGTAAAATTGTCCTAGTAACCCAGGATGAAAAAACCTATGCGCCTTTATTATTAGATATGGCTTGGGAATATCAGTTACCACTGCGATTATTTTATAAAATTCCCTTGCGGAATATTCGCCTGGGGTCTTGGATCGCATTATTGATAGAAGTCATCGAAAATAATTTTCCCTTTGAGTCTACCGCTAAACTTTTGCATCATCCTTTAGCCCGATATTTAACATATCAACAATGGTTAGAAGCGCGACAAAAGCGACCAAATAACCTAGCTGAATGGGAAGAATTAGGGTTAAATTTATCATTATTAAAATTCCCCCAAAGCGATACCCGCCCCAATTTGGTAGACCGGATCAAACAAGTTTTAAAATTCTTTGATATCCGCAAAAATAGCAGCCAATGGTCTCGGGAGATAGTCGCCTTTAATCAACTAGAAACAGCTTGGCTGGAATTATCAAAACTTGATGGCGATCGCCTTAATCGACAAGAGTTTTTTCAAGATATTTTAGAGATAATCACCAAGCTAAAAGTCCCCATGCAACCAGGAAAAGGAGGGATAGAAGTTCACACCCCCTTATCTCTACAGGGTGCGAGTTATCCCCATGTTTTTTTAATCGGTTTTCAGGAAGGTATCCTACCCGCAGCCATTGAAAATGATCCAGTTTTAGACTTTTACGAATCCCGGCGACTATCTCAATTCAACATTACCCTAGAAACGGCTATAGATATCGCCCAACGGAATGAATTATGTTTTTATGAACTATTAAGAATACCCACAAAATCTTTGACTTTTTCTTGTGCCGAACAGCATCACAAAAAACCGCTGTTACCTAGTCCTTATTCTACCCGTTTAGGAATAGAAAAAACTCCCCCACCCCTGTTAAATTTAGCCAGTATTGAGGAAGCTAGACGCTATTATTTACAGCAGCCAGACCAGTTATCTGATGATGTTCTAGTTAATGATATCATCAAAAATTGGCAAGTTGAACAGCGTCGAGAAAGTGGCGAATCTCCTGATGAATATGATGGGGTTATTGGCATAGGAGTTGATTATCAAAATAGGATGTTTAGTGCATCGCAATTAACGGCATTAGGTCAATGTCCGTTTAAGTGGTTTTCCACCTATTTACTATGCTTAAAAGAACCATCGGAAGCGGAATCCGAAATCACTGGCAGTCTCCGAGGTCGGTTATATCATCGCTGCTTAGAAATTTTGTTAGCGGACATCAAAAATCAAACGGATTTAAGGCGGTTAGACAGAAAAGATATTAACCAAGCATTATCTCAAGCAGAAGCGGCGTTAAAAGCTGAAGAAAATGTGGATTTTGACAAGTTTATGGGTTGGGAAGCCCGCCGATTAGAAGGTTTAAATATGTTAGAATTAAATTTACAAGCTGAAGATTTTTTGCAGTCAAATGCCGAAATTATTAGTCGTGAAAATTACTTTGATGCTGAATGGTATGGGTTAAAGGTAATTGCTAGGGTCGATCGCATTGATCGCACCCCCACGGGTCTATTAGTGTTAGACTATAAAACTACCAGTAGCTTACCCTTGGGAATTAAAGATGATTCTGGAAAAGCCAAAATCAATATTCAAATGCCATTATATCAACAGGCGATCGCCCAAAACTTTAACGAAGTCCCAGAGGTAGATGTCAAGTTGTATTCTCTTAACAAACAGCGTTATTTAAAGGCGAAAGTCACCGACTCCGGCATTTTAGAAGCCTTTGCAGAGGAGGTTAAACAACGCCTACAACAGGGTAATTATCCAGTAGCGCCAGACCAGAAACAGCAAGTCTGCCAATATTGTGAATTTGACTCTGTTTGTCGTAAGGGTAACCGTCTAAGTCGCCAAAAATCATCAAAATAATTCCAGATTTTTCGTCAATTTGTAAGGATTAATTAACCATGAGTTTAACCAATGCACAACAAGCCGCTGCTACCAGTCCTCAAAGTATTATCGTCACAGCAGGGGCGGGGACTGGCAAAACTTATATGTTAGTAGAAAGGTATTTATATTATTTAGTAGAAAAGGGACTTTCTCCCTTGGAAATAGTGGCGGTTACATTTACTGAAAAAGCCGCCCAAGAATTGCGATCGCGTATTCGTTCACAGGTAAGGCAACAACTTCCTAACCGTCCCGATATCCTAGCCGAATTAGAAGCCGCCCCCATTAGTACAATTCACGCTTTAGCTAGTCGTATTTGTCGCGAACATCCCCAGGCGGCTAACGTTGCTGCTGACTTCCAAGTTTTAGAAGATTTAGAAGGCAAAATCTGGCTTTATGAAGGGTTAGAAACTGCTTTATCTAAATTGCCTATTCAGGTTTTTGAAACCATACCTTATTCTTTATTATCGCGAATTTTGGCAACCTTATTAGATGACCCCTTGATGGCAGAAAGGTCATTAAATCAACAAATAGACTGGTCAGAGTTAGCCCAAAAATTACGCGATCGCGCCTTAGAAGACCTCGTAAATCATCCCCAATGGCGGGAATTAAAAGACATTTTAACGTCAAATATTGGCAAACCAGAAGACAAACTCGAAGCCATCCGACAAGGGACAGTTAGCGCCATATTATCCCTAGAAAACGGTGATAATATCTCCGAAAATCTGCAAGTTTTATATAAAATAGATATCAGATATGGTAGCAAAAAAAACTGGGGGGAAAATATACAAACTGTTAAGTATGCCTTAAAAGCCTTACGAGAAGAATTAGTTAAACCTTCTCTAAACGAAAATTTAATCAATGCAGAAGTTGGGGAAGCCGACCACAAACTAGCCGAAATGTTAGCCGCCTTAAAAGAAGCCTACCGAGAAGTTCAAGACCATTTACAGAAGTTAAAATGGCAAGGGCGAGTTTTGACATTTGCAGATTTAGAAATTGGCGCATTGACCGCATTACAAAATAATCCCACCATTCAACTCTATTATCAACAACGGTGGCGCTGCTTTTTAGTTGATGAATTTCAAGATACCAACCCTATTCAAGGGGAAATATTAGAACTTTTAACCCAGACAGCAGATTTAACTATAGTGGGGGATAAAAAACAGTCAATTTATGGATTTAGGCGGGCAGATATTGAGGTTTTTAACAAATTTAGAAAACGCATTATTGACAACCAGGGAGATGAGATGATTCTTAATAAAAGTTTCCGGACTCATCAAAAATTAATTAATCAAATTAATCAGGTATTTTCTCCGTTATTAGGAGATTTAAGACAAGACTTGGAAGCTGTCCGCATTGACCCGCCCTCCCCTAGGGAAACATTGCAAGTATTTGTGATACCTAAAACCGCCGAAACTGATATTACTCAAAGACGGATAGCGGAAGGAAACTTGATTGCTAAAACCTTAAAAGAAATGTTAGATAATCAAATCCCAGTATTTGATAAACAAACTCAACAATTAAGACCTATTCAACCAGGCGATATCGCTATTTTAACCCGCACTTGGGAACCCTTAGACAGTTATGGAGAAGCCCTAGCCGCCGCCCAAATACCCTTAGCGCCTTCAGGAGGTGGAAACCTATTAGAAACCCAAGAAGCTAAAGATGCTTGGTCACTGCTAAAATTCTTAGCCGACCCTGGAGATGATATCGCATTAGTAGCCCTGTTAAGAAGTCCCTTTTTTGCCATTAGCGATCGCCTTTTATTCACTATTAGTAGACAATCTCAATTGTCTCACAAATCTACATCAGAAAATATCAGTTGGTGGCAAATTTTAACCAGTGCATCACCCGCAGAATTAAAAAAAGCGATCGATACTTTAAAAACACTGCTCAAACAACGCCAGATTGAGCCACCATCTCGCCTCTTACAAATAGCAGATCAATTAACAGGATATACAGCCATAATTGCCAATTTACCAGCCTCTAATCGTCGCCTAGCCGACTTTAGTGGATTTCGAGAATTAGTGCAAATTTTAGAACAAGGAACCGATGATTTATTCGGAGTAGTTCGCCGTCTCAAGCGCCTAAAAGATAAAGCCGTAACCGTAGAACGTCCCCCCATTAATACCAGTAATGCAGTATCATTAATGACCATTTTTGCCGCCAAAGGATTAGAATGGCCGATGGTAGTTGTAGCCGACCTCAGCCGCCCAAGTCCCAACTCATCAGTACCCGTTTATTTTGACCCAGAATATGGTGTTGCTATCCGCTGTAAAGACGACGACCAAAACATGAAAGATCCAGTTCTTTACAACTGGTTAAAATATCGAAGTCAACAGCGAGAAGAAGCCGAAGCCTTGCGAATACTTTATGTAGCATTAACTCGCAGTCGGGATTATATCTTATTAACCGCCCCCCAGGAAAAAGGTAATTATTTAGATAAATTATACTTAGGGTTACAAGCCGCCAATATTCCCATAACCACCCTAGAAATTAATAGTGATGATATCATCCCGCCAGTCCCCCCAAGTCCCCCACCTCCAGCCATTAACCCTCCCCTACTGACCAACGCGATGACTTCTGGTTTATTTGAACTTCCTGTAACCTCTTTAAGTGAATATAAACGTTGTCCAACCAGGTTTCAATTCATGTATATTCTCGGACATCCAGGCTTATCAGAAGAAGCCAATCAAGGCATGATAATTGGTCAGTTAGTTCACAACGCTTTAGAATATGATATCAGAGACATTGATCAACTCCGCAAATTCGCCAACAATGGCAGTAATGAACAATCACTCAGGGAGGCGATTTACCTCGCCCAAGAGTTTGATAATACTGAAGAATTTAAAAGATTCATAGACCCCAAAAATCAGCGAGAAGTTGAGTTAAAATTAGATATATTAGGGGTTACCTTTAATGGCGTAGCCGATTTAATTGGGGATAATTGGGTGCTAGACTATAAAACCGATAAAGTCATGCGCCCAGAACACCATAATCTACAACTATGGGCTTATGCTAAAGCCTTAAACTGTTCCGAGGCACATATTGCCTATTTACGCCATAAAAAATGCTACTCTTTTTCACCGGAAATATTAGCCAAAACTGCCCACGAGGCAGAAAGCATAGTTCGAGATATAGTAGAGGGATACTATCCCCCCAAACCATCACGAGAAAACTGCCAAACCTGTCGCTATGGTGAAATTTGCGAACATAGGTATGAGTCTATATAAATGATGAGACTAGGTGGCAAGCTGCGGCTAATGTTCAGAATATTTACCCGAAAATCGCGGATTGGGTTGAGTAAATATCGAGAGTATTTGCGGGGATTGAAAAGCTGAAGATGGTAAATCATTTGGGGTTGAGGGGAGAGAGGGGCAAAGTTCTGCCAACTCAACGGTTAGCGATAATTAAGGCGAAAGGGTATAGGGGCGATCGCTTATACTGGATTTGTGCTTACCTTACTCAAGGGTAAGGATCGTTATCATAGTCCTGTTGTCACCATTTATAAACAATAGTCAACCATTGCCCTACCTCAACCTGCACTGATGGAAATTGCCTATTTTGAGGGACGAGATGTGGGGACTCTGACAGTAGTTGAATTGTGGCGATCGCATGGCTCGGCTATCTCGGTCCAGCAAAGCCGATTTCAAGTGATTTCCTTCAGTCTTGCAGATGCTGAACTGGTTGCCCAAATTCTGGCAAACTCTCAAGAGACTCAGACTGATTGTGTTGATGCTTGTGTCATGGTGATATAATCAGGATTATCTCGGATATTAGTATTCGTTTTGACTTGCAGAAGGCACGAGATCAAGTAAACTCTAAACTTAAAACAAAATCCGCTAGTCATGACTACAAAAGTTTCGTCAGAATCTCCTTCCAACTCAGGAGTTCCGACACAAGTTCCTAAGTATTCTAGGGGTTTGATTGCTATCTTTGTGATTTGGACTATCATCCTAACCACCTATACCCTAGTCCAGCAACATGGCTGTAGTGCCATTATCTGGTGGCAACAGGGTGATCAGGTAAGCTGTTGGCAAACCTCAGTCACACCCACATCCTTAGAACTCAGACCGGGGGAAAGTGCCACAGTAAAAGCTAAAGCGACGGGGACAGGCTACTCTAGTCCAGAAATTAACTGGAAATTGAAAAATGAAAAGATCGCCTCTTTAGAGGAAAAAGACGAGGGAAAAGAGGTTTCAGTTACAGCAAAAAGTGCGGGGAAAACAGAAATATCCGCCACAATTGGCTTAGAAAATCAGATGTCTGCCGAGAACTCTGTTCAGTTTCAAGTTCCCATCGAAGTTTTGCCGAGTTTAAGCATTAAACCGCCAGAGTTACGGATTAAAGAAGGTACCGATAAGCAATTTGAGGTTAACTTAATCGGTATTGACAAGCCCAAGAATAAGTCTATTGATTGGCAAGTCGCCAATCCTAACCTGATCCAAGTTGATGGAAACAATCGAGTTAAAGCTCTGAAAACTGGAACCACAACCCTAAAAGCCGTTTGGACACAAGACCCTCGTGTGAGTCAGACCATTCAGGTTTCTGTGCTTGAGAATCCACCTCGAATTACCGGGATAGAATTTCTATCTAACCCCAAATCATTATCACTCTATGTTGGCGAGACGGCTCATCTGGACGCACAAGCAAGTTGTCAGGGAAATTGTACGGTGGCGGATACCCGAGTTTACTGGTCTTCCAATAATCCTGACCTGGCGATGATTTCCTCTGATGGAGATATCAACACCTCAAACGCGGGAGAAGTAACCCTAACCGCGACTTCAATTATCGATAATAGTCAGTCCCGCTCTCTTACCATTAAGGTTGTAGATCCTATCGTCACTAATATTTCCGTTAAACCCTCTTCAGTAAAATTTGGAGTAAATAGCCAGACCAAGGTTCAGGCAATACTTGATGGACGAGGCGATTTCAACAAACTTGTGTCTTGGAGTTCAGAGAATGCCAAAATTGCTCAAGTGGATGCACAGGGAATTTTGACTGGGGTGAAGAAAGGGAAAACTAAGGTTAAGGCTAGTTCAGTCAGTAATTCCAATCAGGTGGCTGTGGTTAAGGTGACTGTCAACTCTGGGGGATGTTCTCCTGGTGCGGCGGCGGCGATTGGGGCGGCGGTTACTGTCGGAAGCGCTGCCTTATTGGTTCCTCCTCCCATAGCGGTGGCGGCGGGAAGTGCGGCTGCTAGTGGAATTTGTTGGGTATATGATCAGGTAAATTAGAAACCTCCCTATAAATTATTGGAGCAGAACTCATGAATGACTCAGATAAAATCTTCGGCATTCCTAAAAGTTTGGCAAAAATTATAGCTGGGTTAGCGGTATTTTTGCTAATCGCTTTTTTTCTCTCTAGCCAAGTTTGTATTTTCTCAACTTGCACAACTACTACTTCTGGAATTGTCACCCCAGAACTGGCGATTGGTGGAGTAGTGGCATTGATTTTAATGAGTATGTTTCCAATTCCCCTACCTCTGGCATTATTGTCTGGTTGTGGGGTGTGGTTTTTGCTTCATAATCTAGGTTGGTTTCAGATGCATTAATCTCATTTATCTCTTTGCTTATTGTAGGATTTATCCCATGGAAACTGCTATCAAGATTCGGAATGTGTCCAAAACTTACGTGATCAACCAACAAAAACAAAAGGTTTTAGATAACGTGAGTCTCGATATTTTGCCCGGCGAGTTTATCTTGCTACGGGGTGATAATGGTTCGGGCAAAACAACGCTCGTCAACCTAATTTGTGGCTTGCAGCCTCCTGATGAGGGGTTGATTGCAATTTTTGGCAAATCTCCCGAAGACCCTCAAGCACATCTTAAACTCGGAACGATGTTGCAACGAGCGAAACCTGTGGAAGGGTTGAAAGTAAAAGAGACTATTCGTCTGTTTCAAAGTTATTATCCTGAGCCATTGGGTTTAGCTGAAACGATAGAGCGATCGCGCCTAACAGGTAAGCAAAATGATTTCGCCACAACTCTGGCGGGAGGTCAAGCTCAATCCCTCTATTTTGCCCTAGCTATTGTGGGAAACCCTGATATTTTGATTCTCGATGAGCCGACTAACAATCTTAGTGTGGAAGCGCGGGCGAATTTCTGGAAACAAGTGCGGGAGTTTGAACAGCAAGGAAAAACGATCTTGGCGATTAGTCACAGTGAACAGGATTGTGACGAAATTGAGGACTTGGTGACGCGGGAATTGCGCTTGAGTAATGAGAATGGAGATGTGGAGATCCGAGAATTTCCACGCTATCAGAAGTTCCTAAACTCTCGCACTGAATTAGAGGATGCAGCCAAACTCCAATCTCAGTCAAGTTCTGAAACAGAAACGTCTTCAAAGTCTAAATCTGCTTCTAACCCTCCAACCTTTAGTTTCAAAGCCTTTTGGGGACAACTCTATGTTGAACTGCTGCAAACCTTTCGTAAAATTGACACCATTGTTATTGCCCTGGGATTGGCAATTATTGCAGGATTCTTCATTGAACAGAAGAACTCAGACCAGTTTCAATCCGTCGTGGCGGTTTCACTCGCGGGGTTGGTGCTTTTTCTCTGTGTGAGTCAGTTTGGGGTTAAGATTGCCTCAGAACGCGATCGCGGCTGGTTGAAGTTACTACGGATCACTCCCCTGTCCTTTACAACCTATGTCGCAGCCAAAGTGGGAAACTTCCTAGTCTTAGCCTCCTTAATGACGGGATTAGCCTTTGTGAGTGGTTGGGTTGGCAGTCACTTCAGCGAAAACAGTTCCTTTGTCTGGGAATGGGAACCTTGGATGTTTTACCTCAGCTTTGTCCTGGTTTTAGGGGTGATTCCCTTCGCGATTTTTAGCTTCAGCCTAGGATACCTCTTCAAAACGGAATCCTTGTCCTGGGCCACTGTAGCCCTCCTGGCTGTGATGTTACTTGGGTCTGGCTTCAATATCTCCCCTTTACTTCCCCGACCTTGGCTTGCAGATTTAATTCTCCTCCTACCCACCTATCACTACGGCCAACTGGTGGCTTGGATGGGAGAGGTGGAACTAGAGGGGATATTCCGTTTTGATGGCTACCAGGTGATTCACATTCTGTGGCTGTTGTGGTGGACAATTGTGGCGGGGATGTTGGCGCGGTGGGCCTATCGTCGCGAAAAACTATCGGGGTAGGGGGTGATTTTTCGGGGCGATCGCTCCAGTTACAACGGTGTCAAAAACCGAGTTTCTTCTGCCGATTGGGGGGAGCAGTTGATGCGAATATTATAGTTCAGCTTTTGGCTCAAGATGATGAAGTCCAGTCTCAAAGCTAGATTTCGGCAAGGATGCTCCAGATTATCCTAGAAACACGGTTTATGAGGGTTTCTCAGATAGTCGGTGGCGCTACCACACTTTGATGATTGGTCTTTATCGATTTTGTGATCGTTGATTTACCCCCCAATCTTCAGCTTCTTGGCTAGATTTTTCAGCTTGAGTTGAACTCGTTTGATTAGTGGTTTTTGGGTATCAATATCATGGCGAATAGCCTGGGGTTTATCCATTAACATACTCGACAATAAACCAAAAGATGAGCGGGATGCAAATAGTAACTCATCACAAGCAGCCAGCAAATCTAAATCTACCAGAGCCTCAATGCCATTTTGAATTAAGTCCTCGCATTCTTCGGGATTTTGATGCAGTCGTTTTCCCGAAGCAGAAAACCACTTATTAGTTGAGATAATAACCGGAAATTTCTGTTTAAATGAAGACAGCACCTCTTGAGAATCGGTGGCTACAAATATCTTATAGTTAGGGTGTTTTGACTTAACCGACCTGATGATTGATGCCAGAGATGATTCTACCTCTGATAAAGGCACTTTCATATCGGAGTAACGAATATGCACCCCAATCATATAATCGGCAAAATATTCTCGTTTAAATTCCTCAACCTGTAACCGAATGTCCTCTTTTAAGCTGAGGTTAGACTGCAAAACCAACTGGAGAATTTCCAGATTATTCATTGAGGCAAAACGACTAGCTGACCCAGTAAATAAAAGGCGCATAAAACCAATTTTATGGGTATAAGCGGACAACACTATAATAGTTTCGGTATAATCCAAACGAGACACATCAAAGGACAAGTCTTTATAGCAACTAAGACCCGACTCATTGATTACAGAACCCAAAGACCGATTAAGTTTATTTTGCCAATGGGTAGGATAAATCGAATCGGTGGCGGGTAACACTTCTACGGACTGTGCTACGGGACAGTCGAAATACCGGAAAAATAAGTTAGTTCCACTATTAGAATAACTCCCATCTCGCCAATCAACTACTAACTGACGACCACTCAACTGAGCATATAAAATCCCGGTAGCTACTGCAAAAACACGATTACCAATGCCTGATGTTCCCTTGACAACAATATAGTTAGTCATAGTTATAATGATTATTGGTAAAGTTATGATGATTAATTTAGCACGATTTTACTATTTTGGGAGTCGATCGCCACTTCTGACAGGGAAGCCTAGCACGGGGATTTATAGTATCTCAGAGTCAATTATGGGGGAGGTTGATGCTCAGACAGAATTGGGTATTGATTAGCCAGTAAAGCCACCTGAGTGCGATCGCGTAAATTCAGACTGCTTAAAATACTAGAAACATGATTTTTCACAGTTCTCTCGCTAATAAATAACTCCTGGGCAATTTCTCGGTTGCTGTAACCCTTACCAATTAACCGCAAAACCTCCAATTCCCTAGGAGTTAAATCTTGTAAATTATCTGGTAAAGGTTCATCCCTAGAAGCCTTAGACCTAGCAGCCATCACCTTCTCAAATAAACCCGGTCCTAACTGTGTATATCCTTTATACACTGCCCGAATAGCTTGCGCTAGTTCATCGGAAGGTGTATCCTTTAATAGGTATCCTTTAGCGCCGGATTCCATAGCTTGGGTGACATATTCATCATCATCAAAAGTCGTTAATACCAAAACCTTAATTTCCGGCTGTTGTTCAGCAAGCGATCGCATCGCCGCCACCCCATCCATAATTGGCATTCGCACATCCATTAACACCACATCCGGCTTTAATTTTAAGGCTAATTCCACCGCCAATTTCCCATTCTCAGCCTCTCCCACTATTTCCAAGTCTGGTTTCGCCTCTAATAAACTCCGTAACCCTTCCCGAATAATCCCCTGATCATCAACCAACAGAACTCGAATCATGATGCTGATTTTTCCAGATTTTTACTTCAATTTTACATCCTTCACCGGGAGAACTGTTTAAGTCGAAATGACCCCCAATAGCCATCACCCTTTCCCCCATACCTTGCAAGCCAAATCCCGTTGTGTTTTGGGCAGGATTAAAACCACAGCCATCATCCTCAATGGTCAATGTAAATTCTCGGCTATTTTCCGATAAAAATAACTCTACTTTTGTGGCTTGGGCGTGCTTAGATATATTGGTAAAAGCCTCCTGAATGACCCTATATAAAACGATAGAAATATCAAGGGGTAATGTATCCGTGATTTGTAAATTAGATGCTACCGGGACTGATGTAGTCGCCTCAAACTCGGAAATTAGCTGTGATAGTGCCTGCAAAAAAGACTGTTTTAGAGGATGCGATCGCCAAGATTTCACCGATGCCCGCACCTCTTTTAAGGCTTCCTTCCCCAACTCCCTAGCCTGTTGAAGATGTCGGGCAGCCCGTTGTTTATCCTCAGCGATAAATAGAGCCGCATTTTCCAATTGAATACTTTGGGCAGTCAAATGATGACCTACAGAATCATGAATTTCTCGGGCGATGCGATTACGTTCTTGGCTAATTGCCCTATCCTCAATCAACATAGCATATTCCCTTAACTGTTGATTCGCTTCCGCCAATTTCTGGCGACTTTCTTGCTCTGATAATAGCGCTCCTACTAACAATAAAACAAACAGTAATACTAACCCAAATAAAACACTAGAATTAAAAGTCAGAGTCAATACTAGCCCCTGAATTGGATCAGCCCAATTACCAGCCAGGGGTCTCAGGCGCAGAAATACCCACAGCAGAAATAAGCCATAGGCAAAAATAGCGACCGCAATGCGATCGCGCCAGGAAAATAACAGACAGGCGCGAATAACCACGACTAGCAACAGGGCGGATAAAAAACTCACCCCCCGCCCCCCAAATACCACCGCCAACCAACTAAACGTAAACCCACAGGCGATATATACCCACCGGATCGCAGGTCTGCGCGATCGCTCAGGTAATCTCAACCCCATGAGACCCAAACTGCCAATACTAACCAAAATCCCCAGGGGAAACCGACGACTGCGGTAGTGTCCCCAATTCCGGTCTCGGGGACGCACGCCATACCCCGATCGCCTCTGTTGATTATCCGTTACAGTTTCTGGTCTGTCTGGTCTGTGGATTTGACGGTGAACCCTGTGTCCCTGTCCCTGTTGTCCGGGACTGTGGATGACAGGGGGGCTAAAGGCGGTTAACAGGGCGATCGCCAACAGCACCCACTCTAAATACAGCAGCAAAGGTACTGGAAAACTCCGACGACCCAAAATATTTTTCACGCGCAGCCAACCCCCCCGGATATCTCTTTTGGTACTTTAGGACTATCAGAAACCGTTACCAAAGACCTATCATAATTGGGTATTCTGATCGAGGCGATCGCAGCTTGTATCTACCTACAATGAGATTAAAGCTCAAACCGAGTCGATAATCTCAAAGATATTCCCGGATTATAGATTATGAATATGCAACGCTTATTTTCTCTAATGGCTGCTACCGCCTTAATTGTCCCCATAACTACCACCGCCGCTTTTGCTGGTCCCCGTAAAGGTGAATGCTTTGATAGTCTGAACCTAACCCCCCAACAACAGGAGATGATGCAAGCAATTCGCGATCGCGCCGCCACTTCCTCAGAGCCTCAACGGCAGGAACTCCAAGCCAGTCGGGAACAAATGCGATCGCTACAACAAAGCAACGCCAGTCCAGAACAATTGCGCCAACAGCGTCAAAGAATCCAAGAGTTGAGTCGCGCCTTGAGTGACCAGCGGTTCGAGACTATGTTAGAAATGCGGGAAGTTCTCACCCCAGAACAGCGATCGCAACTCCAGGAAAGAATGGGGGAACGTCCTGGTTGTGGTGGTGGTCCTGGTGGTGGTCCTGGTCTTGGTGGTGGTCCTGGTCGTGGTCCTGGTCGTGGTCCCGGTGGTGGTCCCGGTAATGGTCGTGGTCCTGGTCGTGTTGTTCCTGGTAGTGTTCGTTAGAATAGCGATCAAGCCAATTAACTAACTTCTCAACAATAGGAACAGGAAACCTGGCGCGTGAAAGCTGTTTCCTGTTCCCTAAATTAACCCAACTCAAAAGTGATAAACCTGACCGTCAATCAACAACCTAGTGATTCCCTTCGCTTGCAAATGGGGGGCTGTTTTTTGTATTAACCTGCCATCAGGAACCTTAAAAACCCGCTGATTGCGTGCCGAAAACCGACTAGCCACCCGATGATTATCAAAAACAGGTAGAGTTTTTTCCTGAATTTCTTCCGACGGGATACGTCCTAACTCCGCAAAAGCCTTCAAAGGCTTAACAATCAGTTCCGAAGCCCGATCAATCACCAAATAGCAAATTTTAGGTAACTCAGCCTCCGTCAGGGGGAGAATTTGAACTAAGCTGTTAGCATCAGGCGTAAGGGGGCGATCGAACAAATCCTGATCATTGTCCCCATAACCCTCATCCTCATCCTCATCCTCATCCTCATCCTCATCCTCATCCTCATCCTCATCATCCTCAAAATCGCTAAATTCTTCCCCAGAAAACAACTCCGGTGTGATCAACTCCTCCATCTCATCATTTGGAGTTTTCAAATTTGGTTGTTCCCGCAACGGCGCACGGGTAGTTTCCCCAGAATTTGAATCTGGCGTGGCTTTTACCGTCTCAGCTTCTAACACAGATGAGCGTTTCCGCAGGCGGACCCCCGTCGTAGCATCAGAATCTAACTTAGAATCCTCAGATTCCAATGCTTGAGACTCCCCATCAGTAAATTCAGATCTGCTATCCTTGAGTTGGGGTTTTTTCTGATTTCGTAACCGTTGCTTCTGATGAGTTAGAACATCATAAACATCCCGTGGGACGGCACTTTGTAGAATACGCCTTACCGTAGAACTACTCACCCCGAACTTTTCCGCTAGGGTGATGGTCGTTTCCTCCGGTACATCTTGATAAAGCCTAACGATTTCCTGTTTTTGGGAGTCAGAAAGTTTTGAGGATGTCATCAGATTTGGTCTAAATTGGACATTGGAGTTAATTTCCACAGGCTTAGAAGGGATCCCCCTAAGTGCGATCGCCTCTTTTGCTAATTTTCTCTACAGATTTTCTTCAACGATTAGGAACATCAAAACTTGAAGTTCTCTGGAAAATCCAGCGACAAAACTAGACACATCAACTTTCATTCTAGCCTCTGCTGGTGCGTCTACCACGTCGGCTTTGGCGAGAACGAGTTGATATGTCATATTCTAGGATGGCACCGATCGCAAACAAAATGCCAGTAAAGACAAAAAACACTTCTAGCAGGTTGCCACTTTCATACTCAATTTCCACCCGAGAATCAGACCATTTAAAGTAAGTATCCGCCACATACAGCGAGAAGATAGCAAAGGCTATCATACGCCAGGACTGAGAAAAGCGCCCTCCCCAAAAAGCCAGAATCAGCGCCGTTGCTAGAATCAGCAACACCACATCACCATAGATGTAAAACAAATTCAGCCAAAATCCCAGAGGTTCAAGTTTAGCATCAGCTGCCAGCACCCAATCTGGGGCCGTACTTTCTTCCTCCTCCTCAGCTATGGCTTCATCAACCATAGCCACTCCATTAGGCGTAGTGACTATCTGTTCCTGACCCGGGGGTTCTTCCGCATTCCCTAACAGCCCAAAAAATGACGGATCAGCTACCCAGGTTGCCAAAGTTATACCAGCGATCGCCACACCAGTCAGAGTTGCCCACTGCCAAACCTCCAGATTTAGGCGTTTAGAAGTCACCGCCGTAACCATTCCCCAGCCAAACAACAAATAGCTGAGGACATAGAACCCATCCCCTAGGGAAACCACCGGGTCAAGGTTCCATACCAGTTCCCATAAACCAAATAGTAAACCTCCCATAAAATAAAACAGTGATCCTAGACCAATTCCCAGCCAGACATTGCGTCCGCTGACCATTTGGGGGCTACGCCAATTTCTATAGCAAACCAGTGCAGCCATCAGAAAAGCACCCAATTCAAAGATATAAGTGCCAATGGAATACCATAAAGGTCGTTCTTCCCCTGGCGCACTTACACTAAACAGCAGGAAGAACAACAGAGCCAGAACCGCCCAGGTGATGCCAAATATCACCAGATTTTGCGGAGATACCAGAGATGATATAACCGATGATTTTTGTGGTGACGTGCTACTCATAGCGATACAATAACAAGAAATCTACAGTTGAAAACCATTACTAAACCAGATGGCAATAGATTTGCCCAAGAATACTCAGTCAAAAACTAATCTCAATTCAAGCCTCCCATATTTAGATACCAAAACTTAAAAATCCTAACATTACTTAACTTATCTCCCAGAGATTTCCCAGAGTAGATTCACCCAGCCAACTGATAAATGCATCCCGGTCTTCTTTGGCCAAGTCCTGTAGAACTTCATCTAAGCCTTCTGCAAAGCTAGTATTTCCGAAGTAGCTCTTACCCAGACGGTAAACTTCTTCTAGCAATGTTTTCAGGTGATTTTCATTCCAGGAAGGAATTTGTAAACTTTCCAGGGGGTCTTTGGTCAAAAGAGTCTTGACCGCCTCTGAGTTATCATGGGCGGGAAATTTCCCTTTTTGAAGAATCTTGAGCAGATCCTTTTCAAAGGCTACAGCTTGTCTTGACCCCAATAAATCCTCAACATCAAAGTAAACTGCTTGTAAGACCAATAGAGAAGCGCGAATGAGACCTGATACCTTAGCATCAGTACCTCCACCCCCCTCACTACCGAGTTGTTCAAGGCGAACTTTACCCCAAACACTATAGCGTTCTGGTTCTTCGAGTAGTACGCAGGCTTTACCCTTGTTATCAGTCAAGTCTCGCCAATAAGCTCTGGCTTCGTTTTCTTGCTGAACAGTAAAAACCTTCATCAGACGGAAGGTCTGCCCTTGATAATAGAGAATGGGAATCTGTTGATCCCGATTGGGGTGTTGGATCGTGGAGATCTCAACATCCTGTCGTTTCAGAATAAACATAACACTATGTACCTACTCTTGGCAGAGTTGCAGGTCGGCTCGTGTTTGTTATTGTAGTGCTTGTTGAACCCATGGCGCTATAATCTCCAATGTGGCAAACTTAATCATCCCAGATAATTTTTGCCAGTCAACTGTCAAGCTCGATCGCTTTTATGTTATCATCTACAGGTGTCCATTCGTGGCCAAGCCTTGGGACTGTTGATACTATAGGTGTCAACTTCAGGTAAAATGCAAGATTTGCCTGGGTGTGTAACTCAGCTGGATAGAGTAGCGGCCTTCTAAGCCGTTTGTCGTAGGTTCGAGTCCTACCACACCCGTTGAAATTTGTCAATAGTTATTGCTGAAAATTTGAGACCAAAGCTATAATAAGCCGGAAGCAATCTTAGGTAAAATTAGGTTGATGAATCGAGCTGTAGGGACGGATGGTAGCGACGGGGTGCTAGATCAGCCATTAGAAGAATCAGCCAGCTTGTCGCCCCAGCCTTGGCACGGCACTGGAAACACCACTAGCCAAAGGCATCCACCCGCCCCGGTGTTTGCCATTCCAGAACCCGGTCAACTGGTTGAGGTGAGGGGTCAACGTTTCGCCGTGACCGAGGTTAAACGGTCTATCTTGCCACCCCATCAGGTAGAGACCAGTGCTATATCAGCCACGGGAAAAACCAGAGACTCGATGAACCTGCCCCCATGCTATCAACCGACACAACATCTGGTGAGTCTGTCTTCAGTAGAAGATGATGCCTTAGGTGAAGAATTGCAGGTGGTCTGGGAACTCGAACCCGGGGCTAAGATATTTGAATCCGCCCAACTGCCCTATCCCGATGGGTTTGACTCGCCCGATCGCCTTGATGCCTTTCTGGATGCCGTCCGTTGGGGGGCTGCTTCCACTGCAGATGTCCGCAATATACAATCTCCCTTCCGCAGTGGCATTGATATCGAAGATTACCAACTCGATCCGGTGGTGCGTGCCATTCAAATGCCCCGGGTGAATTTGTTAATTGCCGATGATGTAGGTTTAGGGAAAACCATCGAAGCGGGTTTAGTCGCCCAAGAATTGCTGATCAGCCGCTGCGCGGGGTCGCGTCAGATTTTGATTGTGTGTCCATCCTCCCTACAAATCCAATGGCGGGACCAAATGCGGGATAAATTTGGCTTAGATTTTCGCATCGTCAACAGTGACTTATTGCGGGAGTTGCGGCGCAGTCGCGGTTTGCACGTCAACCCCTGGACTCACTTTCCCCGCCTAATTACCTCCATTGACTTTCTGAAACGCGATCGCCCTTTGCGTCTGATTCGGGAAGTCCTACCCGCCGAGGGGGAATCCGTCTTTCCCCGTCGTTTTGACCTGCTGATTGTGGATGAAGCCCACAATGTCGCCCCTTCTGGAGGCGGTAAATATGCCGTAGACTCACAGCGGACTGCCACCATTCGGTTGTTAGCCCCCCATTTTGAGCATAAACTTTTTTTAACCGCCACCCCTCACAATGGCTACCCTGAGAGTTTCACCGCCCTGTTAGAATTACTGGACTCCCAAAGATTTGCTCGTGGGGTGAACCCCGATCGCCATCAATTACAAACCGTCATGATTCGCCGCCTCAAGGGCGAATTACCCCCCCGTTGGGATGGCACGCCTCGCTTTCCCGTGCGGCAATTAGAAGCCTTAGAAGTAGACTACACTCCAGAGGAGGAGCAAATCCACGCCGCCCTCAAACGTTATACAGAATTACGTTGTAGTGGTGAGGGAGTCGAACAAGTGGAATTAACCGCCACCGAGTTTGTGCTGAAACTGCTGAAAAAGCGGTTATTTTCTTCCCCCCAGGCTTTTTTGACCACCCTTCAAAAGCACCAGCAGACCATTAAAGCCCAAAAACAAAGACCCAACCGCCGTTTATCTCCCCCCACCGTTGACATTTTACGCCGTCGATTTGAAGCCGTAGCCGAAGACCAAGATGATGATGATCTCCTAGAAGAAACCGTCGAAGATGCCGTCAGTGAAACCTCTGTGCTGTTTCGCCCCCTCACCCCGGAAGAGGAAGCCCTGCTGCAATTCATGACACAATGGGCCGAGGCTGCCTCCCGCCGTCGGGACTCCAAAGCCCAAAAGCTGTTAGATTGGATTAATGCCCACATTCGCCCCCAAGGGAATTGGTCTGAGCAGCGGGTGATCATCTTTACCGAATATCGCACTACCCAAAAATGGTTATATGAGCTGTTGGCGCTTCTTGGATTAGCCCAAGGCGATCGCCTGATGACCCTTTATGGTGGCATGAATTCAAGCGATCGCGAAAAAGTCAAAGCCGCCTTTCAAGCCAGCGCCGCCATGTCGGATGTACGAATTTTGTTAGCCACCGATGCCGCCTCCGAGGGTTTAGACCTGCAAAATCACTGTTCCAACCTAATCCATTATGAAATCCCGTGGAACCCCAACCGTCTCGAGCAGCGTAATGGTCGCATTGACCGCCACGGACAACCAGCCCCCAAAGTCATGATTTATCACTTTGTTGGTCGAGGCTATAGCCAACAGGAAAGCACACTAGGGACTCGTCCGGGCGATTTGGCGGGGGATTTAGAATTTTTGATGCGTGCCGCCCTCAAAGTAAATACCATCCGGGAAGACCTAGGCAAAGTCGGGCCAGTGATTGCCGCCCAAGTTGAGGAAGCCATGTTAGGGAAACGTCGCCACCTCGACACCGCCCAAGCCGAAAGGGAAAGCGAACCCGTGCGTCGCCTGTTGCAATTCGAGCGGAAAGTGCGCGATCGCATTGAGCAACTACAAGCCCAACTCCAAGAAACCCGCACCCAGCTAAGACTGACCCCAGAGCATATACAATCCGTCGTGCGGGTCGGCTTAGAAGTCGCCCAACAACCCCCTTTACAGCCCCTTGAGGGCGAGAAATCCCTCTACCATATCCCCCCCCTAGGGGGCAGTTGGTCAGCTTGTGCAGCAGGCTTAGAACACCCCCACACTGGCGAAATTCGTCCCATCACCTTTGACCCCGATCGCTCGCGGGGACGGGATGATGTAGTGTTAGTGCATTTAAATCATCGCCTAGTCCAGATGTGTCTACGCCTGTTGCGGGCGGAAGTGTGGAATAATGGCTCTAATAAATCCCTCCATCGGGTCACCGCCTATCTGGTCAATAGTTCCCAATTAGATTATCCTGCCGTTATCGCCCATGGTCGTCTAGTCATTTTAGGAGGGGATGCGCGCCGGCTCCATGAGGAAGTCATTACCGCCGGAGGGCGACTGCGAGAAGGTCGTTTTCGGCGTTTTAAAATGTTAGAAATGCAACAGGTTCAGAAAGGGGTGATTGCCGATGAACCCGTCCCGGAAGCCATTAAAGAACGTTTGGTTTCTCTGTGGGAAAGTTATGCTCAACCCCTGATGCAGAGTTTAGAGGTCATAAAAAGCGCTCGGACAGCCTCCTTAGAAAAGGCATTAAAGGAACGCTGCGAGAAAGAAGTTAATGATATTACCACCATTTTGGTAGAGTTAGAAAATAGTATCCGCCAAGAACTCCAAAACCCCCTGCAATTATCCCTATTCAATAATACCGAACGGGAACAATTTGAACGAAATCAGCACAGTTTAGAGCAGCGTCTGAGTCAAATTCCCCAGGAAATTGCACAGGAAACCGATGCCATTCGCCGTCGTTTTGCTGACCCCACACCCCGATTATTTCCCTTGGCGATTACCTTTTTGATTCCCAAAAACTTAACTTAAACGAGCTAATCATATCTGTCCATCTTTGCCGGCACTTCTAACCGACGGCATAATCACTCATTTCTCGCATAAAAGGAGGGTAAAATCCTAGCACAATGTCTTGTTTGGGTACACCAAAATTAACTAAGTCGGCGGCAATATCATGCTCCGTGGAATTATAAAAAATCCAAATTTTTTCATCCCGAATATCTACATGAATTATACAGTCATGCACCCAGCGCTGATGATGCCAACCTAAGTGGACAATTTGATAATGATGTCGCTCTGTATCGAAAATTGTTTCAACTTCAATCTCGCCATAAGCAGGCTTACTTTGGGCATAATCCATCAATAATTGCTGGACAATTTGCTGATAGTTTTTCACCTTATCTATCACTCTTTCCATAGCAAAATTCGCTCCAATTCTATATCATAAACCATGATTTTAACTGAATTTTCTCGCAACATTGACGCAGGAAATTCCAGTTGAAAGAAACTGTTATAAACTAGACTGGGAATAGCCAAATAAAGGGTTCGATGTGGATCTTCACTGCGTAAGGCAGCCCGATAGTTAATAAACTGTCCCAATGCTGTATGAAACTCCGAAATTGCCGATGCACTCGCTAAAAAACTTTTGACCTCCACAGCAATTTTTTGCTCTCCTCGTTCGGCTGCGATCAATCTTTCAGCTCCCAAATCAACTTCCATCTCTACTCCACCAATTTTTATGTGAAATGGATCGTGAGTAACATTCCATCCCTCTGATTCGAGAGCTATCTTAACAAGTTCATGAAAACGATCTTTAGCCATAAATGAAGCAACTACATGATGTTTACGATGAGCCGCCGACTCGAAGTGGGTAGGGTGCGTCAGGGGTAAATCATCGGGTAAATGGGGTTACATCATTTCCGACGCACCAAAGCAGATAATTGGTTAATGGTGTGTCAATATGAAAGATAGTCGTTTCTACCAGAAGTTAGTCTCTGTGACGCACCCTACCAAGCTAGACTACTTGCATCAATGATATCCGATCGCCTACAGTAGTTAGGTAGCTGCCTTTTGCTTGTCTCCAGATTGTACCCATATCCTAACCACAATGTCCATCACCCGTCACCACGCCGAATGGCTTTCCCTCGTGGAAGCATCGGGTCCTTTTCTCAGTTTAAGCGTCTTGTTGGAGGCTTTTCCCCAAGGCTTAGAAGGTCACGACCCCGAACAATTTAAACTGTTGCGTCAAGCCTATCAAGAATGGTTAGAAAGTCGCGCTAACCCCGGTATTCATTACGCTTGGGTTGACTGGGTTTTGGCGGAAGTTTTGGGATTTCCCCCGGAATTGTTGGCTACTCAAGCCGCTATTCCTAACAGTTTGAAAGTCACTATTCCCGAATATCAAATCACCCTGCGACCTGATGCCGTTGTGGTTGACTTGAATACTAAAAAACCTCGCCTTTTGATTCAGAGAGTCTCCCCCGACCAAGGATTAGAAAAAACCTACCAAAACTCTCGCTGGAAAGCCTCCCCCGCTACCGGAATGATGGAACTTCTCCACGCTACAGAGGTGCGCTTAGGCTTGTTGACTAATGGGGAACATTGGATGCTAGTTAATGCTCCGAAAGGGGAGTCAACCGGTTATATTTCCTGGTATAGTAACCTGTGGCTGGAAGAAAAAATCACCCTGCGCGCGTTTCGGAGTTTGTTGGGGGTGCGGCAGTTTTTCGCGGTCAAAGACTCGGAAACCTTAGAGTCTCTTTTAGCCCAGAGTAAGGACGCTCAACAGGAAGTTACCGATCAGTTGGGTTTTCAGGTACGAAAGGCGGTAGAATTGTTAGTGCAGGCAATAGACCGCATTGATCAAGACCGCGATCGCCAACTTTTAGCCGGTATTTCGGAAGCCGTCGTCTATCAAGCTGCCTTAACCGTGATGATGCGGTTGGTGTTCTTGTTTTCGGCGGAGGAACGTCATTTACTGCTATTGGGCGATCGCATTTACGACCAATTTTATGCCGTTTCCACCTTGAGGGGGCAACTCCGGGAACAAGCCGACCAACATGGGGAAGAACTCCTCGAAAGGCGTTATGATGCTTGGTGTCGTCTGTTGGCTACTTTTCGGGCTGTATTTGGTGGCATAAGTCATGACCTGCTGAAATTGCTGCCATTAGCCGGAGAATTGTTCGACCCCGACCGTTTCGAGTTCCTAGAAGGACGTACTCCCCAGACCCATTGGCGAAACACGCCAGCCGAACCTATCCCCATTAATAATCGCACGGTTTTACACCTATTGGAAGCCCTGCAAATTCTCCAGGTGAAAGTACCCGGCGGCGGAGTTGAACCTCGGAAACTCTCCTTTCGCGCCTTAGACATTGAGCAGATAGGTCATGTTTACGAAGGCTTACTAGACCATACCGCCGTCCGCGCCACCGAAACCATTATCGGGTTAGCCGGGACAAAAGACAAGCAACCGGAAATTCCCTTAGCGCAACTGGAAACCCTAGCCGCCGAGGGAGAGGAGGCTCTAGTAAAATTCCTGAAAAAACAGACCGGACGTTCTGCCAGCGCCCTGAGCAAAGCCCTGCCGTCTTCCGAGTCCGCCCAGGAAAGCCTAGACCTCCCTTCCAGTCAAAAAGCCCGCATTGCTTGTAACAATAATAGCGCCTTATTTGAGCGGGTGCAACCTTGGTTAAAATTAATCCGCCCAGACACCTTTGGCTACCCGTTGATTATACCAGAGGGGAGTGTATTTGTCACCCTGGGGACTGACCGACGAGAAACCGGAACCCATTACACCCCTCGCGCCCTCACCGAAGAGATTGTTAAATATACCCTAGAACCCTTAGTCTATGAGGGAGTCACCGAGGGGAAACCTCAACAGCAATGGCGACTGAAAACCCCCACCGAGTTGTTGTCCTTGAAAGTCTGCGATTTGGCTATGGGAAGCGGGGCGTTTTTGGTGCAGGTTTGCCGTTATTTAGGCGATCGCCTCGTGGAAGCCTGGGAAGGTCAAATCACCCCCTCCGAGTCTGGGAAGGGGCAAGAAGGGGCTGCCAGCAGCCGGAAAAAAGAAGTTCGCATCCTCCCTGATGGGTCTTTGTCCGTGGGAGACCTGCGGGAGGCGCTTTTACCCACAGACCCCGATGAACGTTTGGTGGTGGCGCGCCGGTTGGTAGCCGACCGTTGTTTGTATGGGGTGGACAAGAACCCCATGGCGGTGGAAATGGCGAAGTTGTCGTTGTGGTTGACTACCCTGCAAAAAGACCGCCCCTTCACCTTTTTAGACCATGCTTTGCGCTGTGGCGACTCCCTGTTGGGGGTGACCCGTCGCGAACAAATTGACTTTTTGCATTTGAACCCCGACCAAGAGGCGGTACAATTACGCACCGTGTCGGAGATTTGGCGACCCCTGTTAGACGAAGCCATAGCGAAACGGCGGGAATTAGAGGCTTTTACGGTGGGGAATGTGCAGGATTTGCAACAGAAGCAGAGGTTACTCGCCCAGGCGGATGCTTTGACGGAGAGTATCAAAATTGCCGCGGATTATTTGATTGGGGAAGCCTTAGCGGAGGCGGGAAAAACTGGGAATTTGAAGCTGGAAGATTTGGGGGTTTTATCTACTCAGGTGACGGCGGCTTTCCAGGAGGAAGATGAGGCGACCAGGGAACTCAAGTTACGGCAAATTCGCGAGACCGCACAACGAATGTTAAACCTGGGTAAACCAGAAGGTCAACCGCCTCGGCTACCTTTTCATTGGGTTTTGGAGTTTCCAGAGGTGTTTTGGGGGGAAAGGGTTGGCTTTAATGCCATTGTCGGAAATCCTCCCTTTCAGGGGGGATTAAAGATATTTACTGCTTTGGGGGGAAATTATAGAAATTATCTTGTTGAATATTTGGCGAATGGAGTACGAGGAAATAGAGGTACTGCGGATTTATGCGCCTATTTCTTCCTGCAAGCGGCGAGGTTAATTAGACCCCTCGGCAATTGTGGTTTAGTGGCAACTAATACCATTGCACAGGGTGATACCCGTCAAGTGGGTTTAGATCAATTGGTGGCGCAAGGTTATACGATTCCCCGGGCGATACCCAGTCGCCCTTGGCTGGGGACGGCGGCTTTAGAGGTGGCTTATGTATGGTTACACCAGGGGAAATGGCCGCAAGGTTTTGTTTTGAATGACCAACCAGTGGCGGGAATTACGCCGTTTTTAACTGTGCCAGGTCAAGTAGTAGGAAATCCTCATCGGTTAGTTGCCAATAGTGGCAAGTCTTTTCAGGGGTCAATTGTTCTGGGAATGGGGTTTGTTTTGACACCGGAAGAAGCAGAGGCTTTAATTGCCAAAAACCCCCGCAACAAGGATGTGTTATTTCCCTATTTGAATGGTCAAGATTTGAACACGAATCCTGACCAATCTCCTAGTCGTTGGGTGATTAATTTCTTTGATTGGCCGTTAGATGCGGAACATGATGATCCGAAAAAGCCCAAAGGTCCCCCCTACGCGGCAGACTATCCCGATTGTTTGGAGATTCTGGAAAGGTTGGTTAAACCGGAAAGAATTGTGTTGCCACCTATCAATCATTTCAATAAAGGAGTAGCGAAATATTGGTGGCGATATGGTGGTCCGAGAAAAGGACTTTATGAGGCGATTAAGAAATGCGATCGGGTTTTAGTACACCCTTTAACTAGCAAGCATCATAGCTTAGTATTTTGTCCTGTAAATATTGTTTTAAGTCACATGACTGTTGTTTTAAATTTTTCAAATTACTCTGATTATGCAATTTTACAAAGTGAATTCCATTGGAAATGGGTTCTTGAGTATGGCAACAAATTAGAAACACGACCTCAATACACTCCCACAGACTGCTTTGAAACCTTCCCTTTCCCGGAAGAAATAGGGAGGCTAGAAGAGATTGGGGAAGAGTATTATAGTCATCGCCAAAGCATGATGAAAAGCCGTGGGGAGGGTCTAACGAAAACCTATAACCGCTTCCATAACCCCGAAGAAAGCGCCCCAGAAATCGAAAAGTTGCGGCAGCTTCAGATAGAAATGGATAGAGGGGTAGGTGCGGCTTACGGTTGGGAAGATATCGACCTAAAGCACGACTTCCACGAGACGAAACAGGGTTTAAGGTTTACGATTAGTGAAAAGGCGCGTGTGGAAGTGCTAGACCGTCTTCTAAGGCTAAATCATGAACGTTATGCGATGGAAGTCGCCGAAGGTTTGCATAGTCCGAAGAGGGGCAAAAAGCCGGGTAAAAAGACATCAAAAAAAGGTGAATCATCGTCCGCCATTCAAGGTACATTACTTTAATCCCCCAAGTAGGGTGTGTCATTTCCGACGCACCAAAGCAGATAATTGGTTAATGGTGTGTCAACCCAAGTAGGGTGTGTCATTTCCGACGCACCAAAGCAGATAATTGGTTAATGGTGTGTCAACCGAAGTAGGGTGTGTCATTTCCGACGCACCAAAGCAGATAATTGGTTAATGGTGTGTCAACCCAAGTAGGGTGTGTCATTTCCGACGCACCAAAGCAGATAATTGGTTAATGGTGTGTCAACCGAAGTAGGGTGTGTCATTTCCGACGCACCAAAGCAGATAATTGGTTAATGGTGTGTCAACCGAAGTAGGGTGTGTCATTTCCGACGCACCAAAGCAGATAATTGGTTAATGGTGTGTCAACCGAAGTAGGGTGTGTCATTTCCGACGCACCAAAGCAGATAATTGGTTAATGGTGTGTCAACCGAAGTAGGGTGTGTCATTTCCGACGCACCCGACAGAAGACTACAATTTGAGGCAAACCCAGAAATTCATACTTATTTGGAGGACATCGACCATGGCTAAAACCAATGATGCACTAAAGATTCTACAACAGATGACTGTTGATGATTCAGAAATGGAGGAGATGATAAAAGAAGCCTCTTTAAATGCAGAATTAGCGCAGTTGATTTATCAAGCCAGAACCCAAGCAGGTTTAACCCAACAGCAACTGGCTGAACGCATTGGCACTCAACAATCAGTGATTGCGGGTATTGAAGATGCAGACTATGAAGGCAACTCCCTATCAATACTACAACGCATTGCTCAAGCCTTGAATCAACGTTTAGAAGTTCGTTTCATTCCAATTCAACCAGATTTCTCTAATGTAGCCTAATAAACTTGAATTTAGTAGGGTGTGTCATTTCCGACGCACCCGACAGAAGACTACAGAAGGTTACAAAAAACTAGAAACGCGGTTTTTTTGCACAGAAGTCGGATATAATCCAATCAAGGGAGGGGGTGAACTTAACCTTGTCTCTCTGTATCTGTGACGGACTCCATGTTATGAATATCCACCTCCCCCCCATTCTCCCCGGAAATTTGGATCTGGCGGAAATTAACCAACAACTCCGTCAGGATGAAGGAAAATTAGATTGGAGTAGCGTAATTTCCGCGCCGTTACCAAGTCTGCAAATTCTGCTGAAGGATATTCCCCAAAATCATCCGGGTTTGGGACTTGATGAAAACCCCCCAGCTATCCATATTGTTGATCGTGTCCTGGAGTATTACCTACAGGCGACTGACTTACCCTCCCCGGAAACTCCTAAAAGTCAACCTCAGAAAACTCGGACAGGGAAAAAATCCGGCGCAAACAGCCGCCCGCCAGAGGTGAACCCCCCCGCTAAAAGGTTCCTGAATGCCCCCTCAAAGGCTGAAATACGGGCGGAATTAGAAGATTTGGTTTTGAAAGACCTTTTGGGTCCGGCAGGGGGTGAGGAGGAGGAAATTGAGGAAAGCCGGGTAACCGATCGCTACTTGGTGGGAGTCCTCGCGCCACAAAATCGGAACCTTCAGTCGGAAATAGAGCCACAGGACCAAATGGCGATCGCCTCCCAAGACAACCCGGAAGAAGGGAAAACGGAAACCAACCCCCCCATGGCTGATAGTATGTTGCCATCCTCGATTGGTTTAAGTTTCTGTGTGAGTCAACTAGCCGAAGCCTTGGAAATCACGGTGTCTTGGGGTCGCTACGATCGCCAACAGAGTGAAACCCTGCAAACGGAACAGGGGAACCCCAAAAGAGTCTGGAAACGGTATCCGATGAAGGCGACAGTTGTGCAACCCCTGGAACTGGGGGCGATCGCACCTTTTGCCCCCCTCCCCAATGAAGCGCCTTCGGTGCTGCTGCGGGGACATATTCGAGCCTTGAGTGATGGGGATTGGATCGTGACCCTGTTTCTGGTGAACGCTCAACACGAACCCAGTAAAAACAAAGATACTTTTTGGCTGTTTCAACCGGAAATCATGGTGCGATCGCCTGATCAGAACAGATCGGCAATTTTCCTGAAAAAATCCATCTCCCCAAGGGACTCCAACCGATATCAGCTAATTGATCCAGTCATTCAAGCGGAAAATCAGACCATGGCGATGCTCTACCGTCATCAGGTAGAATTTGCGGTAGGTCATGGCATCGGGGTTCATGGAGAAACTGACCCCAACGACTCCAAACGAGCCACCTGTTTAGTCACCCGTGTAGTTCCCACCTACGAAGTCCCCGCCACCCAACCGCCTACGGTCGCAGAAATCCCAGAATTGGCGGGGTTGGTTCTGGATATGAAACAACTCTCGGAAAGCCCAGAAACTGAACTGCGCCGCCTGTTAGAACCCCTCACCACGGCTTATGGGGTTTGGATTGAACAGCAAAGCCAACGCCTGGACAACCCACAAGAAGACCTCGCCGCCTACAGAAAAGTGGCAGAAAACCACCTTAGCCACTGTAGCCACATTCTCGATCGCATAAAAGAAGGTATCAGGACCTTAGAAACCCATCCCCAAGCGGCAGCGGCGTTCCGATTTATGAATGAGGCGATGTATCTCCAGCGTGTTCACACTCTCTGGGCGGAAAGCCAACGACGAGGCGGAAACACCACCCTAGAGGCGATCGACCTTCCCCAAAACCGCAGTTGGTATCCCTTCCAAATGGCGTTTATCCTCCTGAATATCCCCAGCACCACCGACCTACACCACCCGGCGCGGTCTCACCCGACAGACGCGGTGGCTGACCTCCTGTGGTTTCCCACCGGCGGCGGAAAAACGGAGGCTTATCTGGGCTTAACCGCCTTTACCATTGGTCTGCGTCGCCTGCAAGGGACAATAGGCGATCGAGATGGAGAACATGGGGTGGCGGTGTTGATGCGTTATACGCTCCGACTGCTGACTCTCCAGCAATTTCAACGAGCAACCGCCCTCATTTGTGCCTGTGAAGTCATCCGGCGCACAGATGAGGCAAAATGGGGGAAAGAACCTTTCCGCATTGGTCTGTGGGTGGGGATGAAAAACACCCCCAATAAAACGGCGGACAGTGAGGAAGCGGTTAAAAAGCATTTAGAGGGCAACGGACCCCGCAGCAGCAGTTCCCCCCACCAACTGACTAACTGCCCCTGGTGTGGGTCTAAAATTGACCCCAAAAAACGCCATATCTGGGTGGAATCTTTTAAAAAAGGCCGGGGTCGGACGTTTATTATGTGCGGCGATCGCCTGGGTCGCTGTCCATTCAGTCAAGGGGAAGGTTTGCCGGTGCTGGTGGTGGATGAGGAAATCTATCGCCGCCTCCCCACTGTGCTAATTGCCACGGTGGATAAATTTGCCCAAATGCCTTGGAAAGGGGAGGTGCAAATGTTGTTCGGTCAGGTGAGTGGATACTGCGAAAGGCACGGGTTTCGCTCTCCTGACCTGGAAGATAGCGATCGCCACAACAAAACCGGAAAATTACCGGCAGCCAAAACCATTCCCCACCCCCAACTGCGTCCGCCAGATTTAATCATCCAAGACGAGTTACACCTGATTAGCGGCCCCTTGGGAACTCTGGTGGGACTCTATGAAACTGCAGTGGATGAACTCTGTACCTGGGAGGTAAACGGTCAAACCGTCCGCCCTAAAGCGATCGCCTCTACCGCCACTATCCGCCAAGCCGAAACCCAAGTTCGCCATTTGTTTTTGCGAAAACTCAGCGTTTTTCCCCCCCAAGGTTTAGACATTGGGGATAACTTTTTCTCCCGTCAGCGAGACACCGACCCCACATCAAAGGAATATCGCCCCGGTCGTCGCTATATGGGCATCTGTGCGCCCGGTCGCCGTTTAAAAGCCGCTATGATTCGGGTTTACCTTGCCCTATTATCTTCCTCCCAGACCCTCTATGAACGCTATGGTCAGGAAGTAGACCCCTGGATGACCTTAGTTGGCTATTTTAACTCCCTGCGCGAGTTGGGGGGAATGCGAAGGTTGGTCGATGACGACATTCGCACCCGTCTCACCAAAATGAATGAACGGGGTTTAAGCAGGCGTTATATTGGATGGATTGACGAGTTGACCTCCCGCAAAGACTCCACAGAAATTCCGGTGATTCTTGACCACCTAGAAACCCCCTTTGACCCGGCATTGTTGGCGGAAAATTACGCGCGACGCAAAACCCGGCAAAAAGTAGAACGGCGTGACCCCCTAGATGTGATTTTAGCCACCAATATGATTTCTGTGGGGGTTGATGTGCGACGCTTAGGCATGATGGTCGTCTGCGGACAGCCCAAAAATACTGCCGAATATATCCAAGCTACCTCACGGGTGGGGCGTACTTATCCGGGGTTGGTGGTTACGGTCTATAACTGGGCGCGTCCCCGCGATTTATCCCATTATGAACGCTTTGAGCATTACCACGCTACCTTCTATCAGCACGTGGAAGCCCTATCTGTGACTCCCTTCGCTTCCGGCGCACTGCAACGGGGTTTGAGTGGGGTATTAACGGCTTTAATTCGCCTGCGGGGTCCCGAATTCAACGGTAACGACCAGGCGGGAAACCTGCAACGCGATCATCCTTATGTACAGGCGGCGATTAAGGCGATCGCCCAGCGAGCTGAATTAGTCACCAATAACACTAATAACACTAATAACACTAATAACACGAATCACACGAATAACACAGAATTGCGTGAGGATTTAGAAGCTAAACTCGACTTCTGGCTGAGTCAAATTAATAATCTGGTAGGCGGCGCACAACTCAAATACAACCTCACCTCCCGAGACGGCATCTCTCTCCCTTTGCTAACCCAAGCTGGACAGGGCGATTGGCAGGATTTTACTTGTCTCAATTCCCTGCGAAATGTCGAACCCACCATAAATCTCATCTTCACTAACGACCCCCCCGATGATGATTCAAATCGCCCTCCCCAACCTTTTGTGAAAAGGGAATAACCATGAGCAATTCAGACCTATATAAAATAGGCGAACTCCGCCCCAGCCAAATCCTTTTCAGCTTTGGCATTGGTTCCATTGCTGACCTGCCCAACCTCTCCGTTATGGTCATGGGGCTAGATAATTGGCAGATCTGCAACAGCCAGGAATTGAATGAAAACCGACTGCTGGCAGCCGTCCGCGAAGAAATTGGCTCCCAAGTAAAATCACTTCGCACCCCTCCCATTATCACAGATACAAATGATCTATATAATCCCTTTGATGAAGGCGCGAAAATAGGGATTCCTGTCGCCCCCTTCCCCACCTGGATGGTCTGCCCAAAATGCCGACTGTTAGCCCCCCTAAAATCGGGTCTGTTTCAATTAAAAACCAATCCCTACCGCATCAATGAAACCCGCTACGTTCACACCAACTGCCAAACAAGCAGCCAAACAAGCAAAAAAGCACCCACAGTCATTCCCGCCCGTTTTTTAGTCGCCTGTGAACACGGACATCTTGATGATTTCCCTTGGCATTACTTTGTTCATCAAGGGGTGTCCGACTGTAAAAGTGTCCTGCGACTGAAAGAATACGGCGTGACTGGGGCGGTCACAGATATTGTAGTTCAATGTGAAACGTGCGATGCCTCTCGTCGTTTGTCGGATGCCTTTGGTAATGCTGGCAAAGAAAATATGCCCCAATGTCGTGGGCGACATCCCCATCTTCGCAGCTTTGATGACGATTGTAACCAACAAATGCGGGCTTTGTTGTTGGGGGCTTCTAATAGTTGGTTTCCCATTATCCAGTCTGCCCTATCAATTCCAGATCAGTCTAACCCACTCACGCAACTGGTGAAAGATAATTGGAACGTGCTAAAGGGGGTTACCAGTATGGAAGCCTTAGCCTCAGTGCTAAACGCAATGCAGAGTATTGGTAAACTGCAAGCCTTTACTAAATATTCCGAGGCAGAAATCTGGTCCGCCATGGAGGAACAACAGTCCCCAGGCGAAGATGTTGAGGAGCCAAAAGACCTGAAAACCCCGGAATGGAAAGTTTTTTCTCTGTCAGTCCCTACCCCAAAAAGCCCTGAGTTTCAGTTGCGACCCGTCCCCCCCCCGATGGGTTTTGAGGAGTATTTCAGCCAAACGGTATTGGTGGAGAAAATTCGTGAAGTTCGCGCATTGATTGGCTTTACACGGATTCAGTCCCCAGGGGATTTTGATGATGCGGGAGATATCCCCTCCCAATATCGAGTCCCCATTAGTCGCAATGACCCCCTCTGGGTTCCCGCCTCGGAGGTGAAAGGGGAAGGCATTTTCCTACAATTCAACGAGTCTTTACTGGGAGAGTGGGAAAATAAAAAGGCGGTGAGGAAACAAGCAGCCATGGCATTTGAGGCGCAAAAACGTTGGCTGTACAGCCGCAATTTAGACCCGAAAATGGTGCCGCCCCCGACTATGCGCTATATGTTGATTCATTCGTTTTCCCATGCCCTAATGCGTCAACTAGCCCTAGAATGTGGATACAATGCGGCTAGTTTGCGAGAACGGATCTACTCGAAACCGCCAGAGGATGAAAAGGGTCCCCAAGCGGGGGTTTTAATCTATACGGCAGCCCCGGATAGTGAGGGAACTTTGGGGGGATTAGTTAATCTGGGTGAACCGATTACCCTCGGCTATCACATCGCCCAAGCCCTAGAGGCTATGGGTCTGTGCGCTTCTGACCCCCTTTGTGCAGATCACAAACCGGAATCGGGAAGTCCCTCTCTCCACTGGGCAGCCTGTCACGCCTGCCTATTTAGCCCTGAGACTTCTTGTGAAAGGGGTAACAAGTATTTGGATCGATCGCTACTGGTGGAAACGTTTGTCGAGAGGGATCTGCATTTCTTTCACTCCTAGGGGCTGATTTACCTGGACTGGGCTGATTATCGATGCGAGGCTAGTCTGTCCTATTTCCCAGAAACCCAGTTTTGGGGGAGATAATACCTGATCTAGTTGGCAGCGAATATCGTCAATGCCGAATTTTTGGCTGAGGGTAGCCTGAATTTGGGAGAGTAAACGATCGCCTTGTTTTAGGTCTATATCTACTTTGAGGGTGGCTTCCACGGCATAATAACCTGGTGCGATCGCTATAATCAGCAAATCTTCGACGGCTACAATTCCCGGAAAGTTGGCGATCGCCTCTCGGACTAACTCCCGATCTACCCCCACCGGAGATATATTTAACAAAATCGCCAAACTGTGGCGGATCACAGGTAGCGAACCCAAACCCACCAACACCGACACCCCCAAACCGACGGCACCATCAGCCCAAGTACAATCTGTTAACCAAATAGCGATCGCTGCCACAATAGCGCCAACAGAACTGAGGGTATCAGCTAAGATATGAAGCAAAACCCCCCGCATATTCAGGTCCTGTTGACCATCTCGGTGCAACAGCATGATATTACAGCCATTGACCCCCAAACCAATGATCGCAACTACCAACATAGGTAAACTCAAAATGGTTTCCGGGGGATTTTGTAGGTGTCGGATCGCCTCCAGACCAATGGCGATCGCCATTACCAAAAGTCCCACCCCATTCAACAAAGCCGCCCAGACCTCAATTCCCCGATAACGTCGCGCCACAGAAGCCGCTAAAATCGCTAAAGCGATCGCCAACCCATCCGCCGCCATGTGACCAGAGTCAGCCGTCAAAGCCATACTATGACTAACCCATCCCACCGCCGCCTCTACCCCAGCAAAACCCAGGATCGAAATTAAAGCTATCCCCAACAGGCGCAACTTTTGGGGCGACTTCGACAACCTCACCATTTCACAGCAATCACAACTCACCGACTGTATACCCTCCATTTTGACTTTTTTTTAATTAACACCAATCCCATAGTTATTTCAGGTCATTTTCAAGGCTTTCTCATAAATCCGGCGATTAGCTTCTACCGACCTTTGCAGATCCACCATAGGATAGGGATAATCCACCCCCAAACGCATCCCAAACCTGATCTGTTCTTGATTAGATAAACGCCAGGGAGAGTGAACCTTACCATCAGGAATAGACGCTAATTCTGGTAGCCAATGTTTCACATAATCCCCCATCGGGTCATAATCCTGGGACTGTTTAGCTATATTAAAATAGCGAAATCCCCTGCCATCATTACCCACCCCCGCCGTATAATTCCAATTACCCCAATTACTACAGACATCATAATCAATCAGGAGAGACTCAAACCACTCCGCCCCCATTTGCCAATTTATGCCCAAATTCTTAGTTAAAAAACTCGCCACATTTTGCCGTCCTCGATTAGACATAAACCCCGTAGCAGCCAACTCTCGCATATTCGCATCTACCAGGGGAAACCCCGTCAGTCCATCACACCAACTCTGGAACTGTTGCCAATTTTCTCCCCAGGGAATTTTGACACCCTGTAAACCCGATTTATAGAACACCTTACGCCCATGTTTCAGACAAATAAACCGGAAATAATCCCGCCATAATAATTCAAAAACCAGCCAATAAGTGGAATCATTTTTAACTCGTTGTTGTTCATAATCGCACACCTGTTGATAAATCCATCGAGGAGATAGACAACCATTAGCTAACCAGGGAGAAAATTTCGACGAATAATCAGAGCCTAACATCCCATTACGAGTTTGTTTATAGTTTTTGAGACAATCTCGCTGCCAAAAATAATCATTTAATCTGGTTAAACCCGCCGTTTCTCCACCGACAAAATCCAAGACAGCCCGCCCATAAAACGGTAATTTTGTGATGCCAAGTTCCGCCAAAGTCGGGATTTCTCCGGGTTCAATATCTGGGAATGTCGGTAATTGCTTAGGGGGGGTATATGGCGGGTAAATAATTGATTTTTTCTCGACCTGTTTACGGAAGTTGGTAAAAAGTTCCGGTAGTTTTTCAATGGGAAAGGGTAATTCTTTGGGATGATATAATGTGGCTCCCCAGAAAGATTTTACCTCAACTCCCAGGGGGGTTAAGGCTTTCTCTAGGGCGCTTTCTACTGCTAATTCTTCGGTGGTAACTTCTTTATGGTAATAAACCGCATCAATATTTAATTGTTTAACCAGGTCAAATATAACCGTTTCTGGCTCACCTATTCTTACTAATAAGTTACTGCCAATTTTTTGCAAATTATGGCGTAAATCTGCGATACTTTCTAACAGGAATTTACCCCGAAATCCCCCCGTTTTCGGGAAACCAAAGGAAGTTTGGGCAAACTGTCTGGGGTCGAAACAGTAGAGGGGGATAATTTGCGCTTTAGTGGAGGTAGCCAAATCTAGTGGTTCATGGTCATGTAACCGCAGATCATGCCGATACCATAAGATGATTTTTTGAGGATTAGCAGCCATTTAATTGACAGTTAAAACTTGACATTTTTTACCTATTATACATCATCCTCAATCGGTTATATATTTACTTATGGGCGCGGTTTTTTTTGAGGCACTTTTTCAACAGTTCAGGAATTTGAGAGGGACTAGAAGCCACGGGAATTTTAGCTTTAGCAAATACCGAAATTTTACTTTGAGCCGTCCCTGGGTGAAGGTCTTGGGTAAATTTAGAAGTAATAATTGTACTAGCATGACTAATCAACTGAGCTTTAGGAGCATGAATACCTGTAATATAAGCTACCACGGGTTTATCAATAGTTTCCGCAATATAAGAGGCTGCTTCTTCTTCACTAGAACCGCCAATTTCTCCCACTAAAACAATGGCATCTGTATGGTCATCTTCATCCAAAATCTGGAGCCATTGAATAAACGAGGAACCCACAATTAAATCACTACCAATACAGACACTAATAGACTGCCCCAATTTATCATCAGTCAAGGCTTGAGCGACTTCATAAGTGAGGGTACTACTGCGACTAATTAAGCCAATAGAACCGGGGGTATAAAATTGAGGAGGATGAGTTCCCAATAACAGTTTACCGGGGACAATAATACCAGGACAATTAGGACCGACAACTAAAGTTTCGGTAGCTTCTGCTTTTCTGACCAAACGCACCATATCGAGGGGTGGCATTCCTTCAGTAACAATTACAAGCTGTCTAATTCCGGCATCAATAGCCTCTAATGCAGCATCAAGAACGTCATAAGGGTGAACCAAAATGATGCTAGTATCTACAGGTCCAACGGCGGATTGAGCCTGTTCTACTAGGTCAAAAACTGGGATTTCATGGATGATCTCCCCACCTCTTCCGGCGCTGACACAGGCGACGATATTAGTGCTATATGCTTTCATATTGAGGGCTACCTTTAGGGAAGGATCAGAATCCCTCAACCCCTGAATTATTACTTTACTATCTGGAGTTAAATTCATATTTTTTCAAGCTATAATTAATCAGAAACCATGCAGCTATGTCCGGGCGGGTTCAGTAAACAGCCTCTATCTACAGGAGATTATTTATGAACCCTTACCTACCGAGATAAAGCTACGGTTCGTTTAACCGCATCATCGAAATTTGCCACAATTTCCACAGGTAAATCAGCAAATTTAGCTAGGGTACTCTCAAGTTGAGTCACCGTCAAACGGAGGACAAAATGAGGGAGAGTCTCGATATTATTTTGGCGCTGTAAAAAGTTGGCGATCGCCTCAGCCAGTTGATCAGTAGTAGTCTGGTGTCCCAGCCAGTTAATCATCACGACTTTAATGCGATCGGATGCCATGACCAATGTTAGTCCCTCATAGAAATTCTGCAACAGTGTTTCGGTCAGGTCAAAATGATCTTCTCCTCCCAAGTTGAAGAAATTAGCAGGTTTTCCCTTAGTTGCTATAATCTGATCTAGGGTAGTCATAGTTAAAGCCGCCCCATTGCAGATGATACCAATATTGCCATCAAGTTCGACAAAATTGGGTTGATTAGTGGGTAAATCCGTTGGCTCAATTGCGCTAGTATCTGAACATTGTTCATTAACCAACAGAACTAAATCCGGGTGTCTCTCCAAAGCCTGATTATTAGCGACCACCTTCCCATCAAGAGCCATTAACTCGCCCGTGGAACTAATCCCCAGGGGGTTAATTTCCACCAAATCTAAGTCTTTCTCGACAAATAGCCGATACATTTTCTCCAAAATGTTACTGACAGATAGGACATGGTGTTCTTGTAATCCCATTTTCACCGTCAGACGGCGAGCATAAAAAGGGGAAAATTCCTGATCTACGACGACCTTTTGAATATGGAACATGGTAGCCTCAACGTTAACTCCCCCCTGCACAGACCCCAATAATAGGGGGCGGCGAGTCACCGGATCAAGAATCACCGCCAGATATACTTCTTGATCGGCATCATATTTAGCTTCAGCCAGTAGGACTTGGGGATATTCATCTTGAATAGCCAGATTAAAAATACATTGAGCCGCAGCCACTGCATCAATGGTATTTTCCACAAACTTGATACCACCAGCTTTTCCCCGTCCCCCAGCCCGAACTTGGGATTTGAGAACCACAGGATAGGGGATGGTTAATCCTTTGAGGTCATGAGCAAAATCAATTCTCTGGGAAGGCAATACGGGAATTGCCATCTGACGAAATAGGGTTTTAGCTTGGTACTCTAGCAAATCCATGGGTGGTTCCTCATTGATGGTTTAGGGTTCCTTGATGAACCGTCTTCACCCATTTCAGGCGTTTGGGACGCACACTGATCCGGGCCGTGGCACTGGCAACGACAATGAACCAATGAAACATATACACGGTACCACGCAGGGTTTGGAACAATGTCGTCATGTAGGAAAGTGGGGGATAATATTTGCCTAATGACTCGGTAGGCGGTTGGCGATCGCCATCTGTGGTTAAGTTATCAGGTGAATTAGTTTTCTGGGATGGCATATTTCCACGGCTAACAGTACGCCGCAAGCCGATAAACATTCCGATCAGCGACAGACTAACTGCTAATAGAGTCAGGGGGCTGGTAATGGGGGGGCGACGGAGAATCAATGACATGAATAAATCGGGAATGGCAGCCATGGGTAAGATGTACTGGGTAATCAAAAACCCGAATAAATCAAAGGTTTTGCCAACTCCCATACGGTTAGCGATGATGAATTTCCCATAGTCGAGATATCTTTGATATCCTCCCTCAGCCCAACGGTTCCGCTGATGCCAGAGGGCGACCCAATTGGTAACTCCTTCTTCAAAGACGACGGAAGTATCCAGAAATTCGATATCCCAATGGTCTAAGTGCAGACGAATGGTTAAATCCAGATCATCAGTAATGGTTTCTTCACACCATCCGCCACAGCTTTCGAGGGCGGCGCGACGAATAAACTCCCCATTTCCCCGCAGTTCCCCAATACCGCCCACAGCTACTCGCTGTTTCTGGAAAAAGGCATCTAAAGCCATCTCTGAGGCTTGACAACGGGTTAAAAAGTTGAAGTTGCTATTGGCGATCGCCTTTTGCAGTTGAACCGCTCCGACTTGTTCCGCCTGAAATTTGGGAATCACCTGTTGTAGCAGATCTGAATCCACAGTAGCATCGGCATCAAAAACCCCTAGTATTTTACCACGGGTGAGGGGTAGGGCTTGATTGAGTGCGCCCGATTTGCCACCAGTGGCATTTTCGTCTCGGTGCAGAATGTGCAGTTGTTGATACTCTTTGGCTAATTCCTGGAGAACTATGGGAGTGCGATCGCTACTATTATCATCAATCACCCACAGTTCATAGCAATGGCTAGGATAGTTGAGATTGCAGAGATTCTTGACTAAATTGGCAATCACAGCCTCTTCATTTTTAGCAGCCACCAGGAGGGAGACAAAAGGCAATTCTTCTGGCCTATGTTCCGGGTTAATATCTAACCCACGGTGGCCAGCCCACACAATGCGGATAGCTTGAATTACTAATAACCCCGTTAATCCCAGAATTAGCCAATATCCCCAGGAAATCAAGTGCCCGATAATCATCAGACTCCAAATCAGGCTTAGGGCGATCGCTGCTTTGCCTCGCCGATTCTGATAACATTCTGGGGGGATATTAAGTTTATTAGCTTGCTCAGGTTTCTGGGGTTGAGACCCCCCCCATCCCCCCCGACGGGAAAGAAGACGAAAACGCCTAATCCCCGGAGGGAATCTATAATTTTGACTATTGGAGTCTGTAACTCCCGAATCACGATGGTTATGGTGCATATCAAATAACTCCGTTGCACCTCTACTGGTTTGATTTTGACGCTGACGGTTCAGCCAAGATTTCTCTGGCATTGATAAATTTGAGTTCAATTGTTCTCTATCATTGTGCAGTATTTCACCTTTTTGCAGCCATTGATCCAAGAATTTGCTCCCCACGGAATAATTGCCAGACCAGGTGTTTGGCCCGATGGGGGGGACAACGATCATAACCAATTCCCCTTAACCTCTACCCCCTTAACCTCTATACCGAGTTTCCAAGAACCGCTAAGATGGAGGGGTTAACACAATCAGCAGGAATTTAATCATGAGTGATTCGGCTGCTATTCTCAAAGACCTCAAACAGGCTGAAAAACGGGAATTGGTGGTTTATCTACCCTATTATGATGAAAAGAGACGGCGATATTTGCCTTGGTCTATGAGCCTCTACCAACACAAGAGTTTGGAAGGCGCACGCAAAATCGAGGGGGGTGAGGATATTCCTTTTGTGGCCACCTGGAATACTTCTATGCTTCCGGCTGATCTTACTCGATGTCGGGTGATGTTTGAGCATAATGCTGATCTAACTTATGAAGTGATGATGCCCAATTATGAGTTTATGAAGCACTTGATTCAGGTGGTCTACAGTTTCAAGCATCATCATGTGATTGATTTTTCTCAGGAATTTTATAAAAAATTGCTACACATGGAATGAAATAGATAGACTCACGTTGACTGTGCGTTAAGCGTGTCAAAATTAAATCTGATTTCATAAGTTTAGGAGTTACTGGTGTGGCTAAACCCGTTAAGTATCTATTAATTGGATCAATTGAGCCTTCTAGTGGTAAGTCTGCTGTCACCCTCGGTTTAGTGCCTCAGTTGCGGAATCTGGGGTTTGATATTGCTTACGGGAAACCTTTGGGAACTGATTTTGATGATGATTGTGATCATCAAGTTGATGCTGATTGTGAGTTTATTGCTCAGACTTTGGGGCTTTCGGAAGTTTATATGCGATCGCCTATTTTAATGCTTGATCAGGTAACAATTGATCAACATCTATATCATCAAGATCTAAATTATTACCACCAGGCTTTGACTAACTATCTCCAGCAAATTGCTGGGAATTTGGTGTTGCTTGAGGGTCCCGGAACTTTACAGGAGGGGAGTCTTTTTAATTTGTCTGTACCCCGAATGGCTGAGGTTTTCGATACGGCGATTATGTTGGTGGTTCGTTGTCACTCCCATAGTCTCTTGGATGAGGTACTATCGGCGAAAGAACGTTTGGGCGATCGCTTAATCGCAATTGTGATTAATGATGTCACCGACCAACAGGTTGCTAAGGTCGAAACTCAGATTAAGCCTTTTCTCGAAAATGCGGGGATTCCGGTTTTGGGTATCCTTCCTAGAAATGCGCTGCTTCGTAGTGTCACGGTGCGCGAGTTGGTGGCGCAGCTTGAAGCCCAGGTGGTTTGTGGTCAGGAACGTTTAGATTTGATTGTGGAAACTCTTAGTGTGGGGGCGATGAATGTTAGTTCCGCCATGAAGTATTTTAGCCAATCACATAATATGGCGGTGGTGACAGGCGGCGATCGCACTGATATTCAAATGGCCGCTTTGGAACAGTCTACCCATTGCTTGATTCTCACCGGTCAACTTCCCCCAGCTCAAATTGTGATTACCCGCGCTGAAGAGTTGGAGATTCCCATTTTGTGTGTTGACCTCGATACTCTCACCACCGTGGAAAGCATCGATCGCGCTTTTGGTCGCGTCCGTATCCATGATCGGGTTAAGGTTGACTGTATGACCCAAATTATGGCGGAAAAATTCGATACTACCCGATTGCTCCAACTGCTCCAGTAGCACACTATCCGGCGATCGTCCAGCCGCAACCCAGTCCCATCGCCTCTTGCCCGTCACCGATAACCACCCTCATACATTTTGCCAGTTCAAAAACTGTGTCCTAGGTTACGAAACATTAAATTTTTCGGGAGGCGATCGCTGATTCTCCGTTGAATAGAGATATAATAATAGAGGAGGCAGGATTAAACCATAAACTTGACATCAAAACCGCTTATCATGAACAAAGATTTTAGAAAAGAAGTCAACCAGCTATCCCAAACCCATCGCGCTAACATCCAAAAACGTCTGGAATATAGACTTGAGGTAGCTAGAGCCAAGGGAGATGAAAATTTAGTCCGAATGCTTGAAGCTGAAATGCGCCAAATGTAGGAACCTTGAACCCCTTAATGGATCATCAAACTCCCTCTCTGGCCCCCTCTCACTCTGGGAGAGAGCCGGGAGAGGGTTTCCGCTATCTGATCAAAAACTTCCATTAGTTCTGGAAAGTACGATTAGCTGCATCTTTTATAACCTCTTCCATCCAACCATTAATGCTTTTTCCAGCCGAAGCCGCGGCCAGAAAAATTTTTCGGTGTAGATCCGGTGTCGTCCGAAACGGCAATTTTCCAGAGAAAGGCTTATCAGGTTTTTCCCCTAACTCTTCGCAAAACTCCAGATAATCATCAACCGAGTCACGAAAGGCTTGACTCGCTTCCTCAACAGTTTTTCCCTGAAAAGTAATCGTATCCCTAATATCCAAGACGCGACCAAACAGGATGCCGTTTTCTATATCAACTTCAATTTGACCACTGTAACCCTTATATGTCAGCATATTTCCCTCAGTTCTTGACCGTCTAAATGGTAAAATTAAGTTTCTAGGATAATCTGTAGAATTCTGTGGCACGATCCGGCAATGGCTGGACTGGTTAGTAGATTTGGGAGTCACTTTGGGTAGGGGTAACATTGCTCGTTACCCCCTTTCTAATAGATATCTTACTCAGACATGGGGGCAACTCCCGCGTTTTCTAAAAATTCCCGGACGCTTTTAACAGCACCCTTACCCATCTCTTTTTCCGGGTGTGGTTCGTGAAAAACAGCTTTGACACCGTTCAAGGCCACCCGTACCCGAGATCCTCTCCCTTCGCGGGCGATCGCGCCCAGCGCTATAAACAGACTTTCAACATCAGTCCAGACAATATCTGACCGAACCGGGTTTGTGTAAATTGCCTTAAAAGTGCGACGATGTTTCCCATTTAACCCACCTACCACTTGGAGTTCTTGATATTGATTAGTCTTTGGAGGAAGTGTCTGCATTATCACCGATGTTGATAACAGTTCATTGATATCATTAACTGATATCACTTGTCAAGGGGTAGGCTGATCAAACCCTAAAACCCCCATTCCCCATTGACGAAAAAAGCCCGGTACGCAATGGATCGGGCTTTTGTGAATTATTTGGGGCTACCTATTTGGCTACCTATGCAGAATCGGATCAGCCATTCATCATGGTTTTGAGCAGGCTTAAACCCCGTTTAACTCGCCGAGAGACTGTAACCGCACTAATTCCCAATTTTTCCGCTGTTTCTTTTTGGGTGAGGTCATAGAGAAACACAAACTCTAAAACTTTGCGAGTCCCGTCTTCTAAATGTCCCAGTGCTTGCTGGAGACGAATTTGATCTTCTTGGGCTAGTTGGAAACTGCGGTAACGAGTATCTGGAACTAAATCACCAAGGCTGGTTGATCCTTCTTCTTCGTCCTGAATGGGGGCGTCTAAACTCAACAGAGATCTATTTTGGGAAGCAAGTTTAACCTGGTTCCATTCCTCTACAGAAATTTCTAGGGCTGAGGCTATTTCCGCATCGGTGGGCTTGCGTCCCAACTTGACTTGTAAATCTTGAATACATGGGGTGGCTTTACGCAGTAGAGTTAGCCACTGACGGGGAACTCGGACGGAGGGACTCTTATCACGCAAATAGTGTTGAATTTCCCCGCGAATGTAGGGAATAGCAAAGGAGCTAAAGGCATGACCTTTAGACATATCAAACCTTTCTATGGCTCTAATCAAGCCAATACAGCCCACCTGTAACAAATCATCATAGCTTTCCGTACATTGGTTGAGCCAGTGGTGGACTTCTTTACGGACCAATCCAATGTTGATTTGGACAAGTTGATTACGGACACTGTTAGACGGGGAGTGCTGGTACTCGCGCAGCAACTCCAGGCTTTCAGATTTGAGTTGGTTACTAACTGTGGTCTGCATGGCGAGATCCTGAATTAGGTTAAAGCAGGGGTATAGGTTGGGCTGTATTGATTATAACCCAGTTAGAACTAAATGGCAAGCGAAAACTGTTTTCAATGTCGCAGTTTTCAGAGACCAAATCCTAGGGATTGATCTGGCATGACTTACGCAAAGGCGATCGCCATAGCCACAGCATAGACAATGAAAACTCATGCTAATGTTCTATTTGATAGGGCAGTCTAAATCCAAATGGGAAAAATTGCAAGTTCTGCCCCGCAGTCTTAGACTAGGTAGGTAGGTTTTTGGCAGATTCATTCCCCTTCGACTAAGGCCCTATATTCATCAGCAGATAGGGCATCATCAAGGTCTGATTCATCGCCTATGCGGACTTTCAGCAGCCAGCCTTCTCCATAGGGGTCATCGGCTAATTCTTCCGGTGCTTCTACGATCGCATCATTACGTTCCACAACTGTACCACTAACGGGAGCCTTGAGTTCCTCAACGGCTTTGACCGATTCCACATTACCAAAGGTTTCGCCTTTCTCTAAGGCATCATTGACATCGGGCAATTCTAAGAACACAATATCACCTAATTGGTCAACGGCGAAGGCGCTAATACCAATGGTAGCAATTTCGCCATCAAGACGCACATACTCGTGGCTATCTAAATATTTGAGGTCGTCGGGAAATTCCATGGTCATGTTAGGTCCTCATCATCTATGAATAATGCCAAAATCAAAAAATGGGTTATTGGAGACTTTTCTCTGCGCCGGATAGTTACTTCAATCTTGGCGATTTATATAATAGTGGGTGTTTGGGCATATTTTAAAAGCGATCGCCTGATTTTTTTGCCTCGTCCCCCCAGTTATGAGAAAACCGAGGATCTCACTTTCCTGACGACCTCTGACGGAGTGCCCATTGCTGCTTTGTATCTTCCCAATCCCACCGCTCAGTATACCATTCTCTACAGCCACGGTAATGCTGAAGATTTGGGGGATATTCGGTCTCGCCTGAAAAATCTACGGGATATCGGTTTTTCTGTATTCGCCTATGACTATCCCGGTTATGGGCTTAGTGGCGGCACACCCTCGGTGGCGGGCGCTTATCAAGCCATAGAAGCCGCTTATTACCATCTTACCCAAGTTTTACAGGTTCCCCCTGAGCGTATTATTGTCTACGGGCGATCGGTCGGTAGTGGTCCCTCAACCCACCTGGCGGCGCGGGAATTAGTGGGGGGGTTGGTGATTGAAAGTGGTTTTATTAGTACATTCCGGGTGGTAACGCGGATTCCTATTTTTCCTTTTGACCGTTTCCCCAATTTGGCTAATCTTCAAAATGTCGAGGTTCCGGTTTTGATTATACATGGCGATCGCGATCGGGTGATTCCCTTTGACCACGGACAGAGGCTTTATTCTGGTTTTGACGGTCCGAGAATGTCTCTCTGGGTTGAGGGGGCTGGTCATAATGATTTGCTGGAGGTCGCTGGCGATCGCTATGGGTCAACCTTGCTCAAATTTGCCGAAATGTTATCAAAAAAATCAGATAATTAATTTGGGGAGATTTGATTTATAATTCAGATGGTCAGTTTTCAATCCTTTTCCAGGTGCATTTACCGCTTCATTAACCTACAGAAGGAGTGTTGAACCATGAGTAAATGGCGGCGGATTGGAATAGGATTATTATTTTTAGGGGTTGTTTCTCTGCTGACTATTAGCCATAGTGTGGCGGTAGCCAGAGAGTCGATTTGGCAAAGGTATCGGGATGAAAGCAGTAGCCAGACACAAGCAGATCAGAGGTCAATCGCCCGCGTCTGTATTGTCGCTGATCCGACTGATACTCCCCTGAATGTTCGGGCTACCCCTCGTGGTAGAATTATTGGTAGTCTGCCGGATGGTGTTGAGGTGGAAGTGTGGGAACGATCGCCTGATGGTAAGTGGGTTTATATCTATACCCCTGTCATGGAAGGATATGTTTGGGAAAATTACCTAAAATGCTAGTTTCCAGATAATCCCTAACAGGTAAGGGCAACTATTTATGGTTGCCCGCCTGAATAGTTACCTTAATCTATAATTGATCAAAACTTCCCAGGCTGGCTGTGTCTTAATGGCTGTCTGGGTCGGTCTGGCTTTGGAAATAGATCTAAACTATGGAAAATCCCTCATCTCCAATAATCCCACCAGCGTGGATAGCTGGTATCATTTGGATGGTCGCAGGTATGGGTTTATTAGCGATCGGTGCAATTCTATGGTTTCACCTGCCCTATCTGCTATTCTTAGATGAATGGCACGCTTTATGGGCGATGGTTTCCCTGACTATCGGATTATTTACGGGTCAAGTCCTGTTCGATCGCCTAGTTGACTGGATCAGAGAACCTCAAACCGATACGCTCCATCCTATTTTAGCACGATTTGGATGGATTACCTTAGCTATTATGTCCGTGGCGATCGCGATCGGTTTCACCATGAAATTAATAGGGTGGGGAAACGCCATGATTGCTTTGCTTAACCTCAGCTTTGGCATAGCTTTTCTGTGGAGTAGTCGTCAATTTTGGCGATTTGATACCACTAATAATTAATCCTAAAAATCCCGACAAAATTGATAGATAAATTCCACCCTTGCAACTCCATATAAAGTGATGAATCAACCGGAAATTAAACAAATTACCTTACCTCCCCTTAATATCACCATACACGCCGACCAAAAAGTTAGCTTAGAGTGGCTGCATCAACAGCCTCTTCCCGTCAATAATCAACCCCCATTACCCAAATTATCTGACCATTGGCAACAGTGGATAGCCGTCAATAAACTCCTGGAATTTCCCGATCATGTTTTAGTCGAGAAAATGGTAGAAAAGGGCATCGATGTAAAACTAGCTTTAGAGGCAGTTAACCAAGCCAGCAATCACCCATATTTACAAGCAGGAAAGCAGTTTGTCCAACTCTTGCAAAAAGTCGAGTCAATGCTGACCATTCAGAGTCAATTAGCGTCTCTCTCAGAAGCATCTCCAAGCATTGACCGCAAACCCTGGGTATCTCGGTCGGAATTTTTGGAGAGTTACTATTCCCAAAATACCCCCTTAATTTTAACTGATATTCTCACAAACTGGCGCGCATTAGAATTATGGACTCCAGAATATCTTAAACAGAATTATGGACAAGCTATGGTCGAAATTCAAGCAGGAAGAGAAGCCGACCCCGACTATGAAATCAACCTACAGCGCCATCAAAAAACTGTGCGATTTGCTGATTATATTGATTGGGTTGTTTCCGGTAAACAAACCAACGACTATTATATGGTCGCTAATAATAAAAACTTAGACCGTCCTGAATTCAAAGGATTGTTAAATGACCTGGAAATATTCACAGAGTATTTAGACCCGACACAAATATCAGGTTGTATCTTCTTTTGGTATGGACCCGCCGGAACTGTTACCCCCTTGCATCACGACCCAGTTAATTTATTATTAGCCCAAGTTTCTGGTCGTAAATTCATCAGAATGATTCCTCCCTATCAAGTACCTTTTTTGTATAACCATATAGGAGTTTTCAGCGAAGTAGATTTAGAAAATCCTGACTATCAAAAATATCCATTATTTCAAAAGGTGAGACCCATTGAATTCATTTTAGAACCCGGAGAGGTAATTTTTATTCCCGTGGGTTGGTGGCATCATGTTCGGTCTTTAGAACCCAGTATCTCCGTTTCTATGACCAATTTTGTGTTCCCCAATACATACGAATGGAAATATCCACAAGTCAAGCGATAGACAATGACAATTAGTATGGTATACTTGACTGGTGATGTCGAATTATGCTATAATCAAAGGATTGGTTTTTGTCTTGGTATGGGGAAGCATTAATCAGGCTGTTAATCAGTCTAATTAGTGAACAATGAAAGCTGACAGCATCACCTAATCTCTGGTTTGATTTGTACTGGTTATCCTTGAATTATTAACTATGTGTCGTTTACTGGGCTATATCGGATCTCCGATTCAACTTGAACAAATTTTGTGCAAGCCTGAACATTCCTTAATTGTGCAAAGTTACCAACCCAAGGAAATGCGGGAAGCCTTGCTAAATGCCGATGGTTTTGGGATTGGTTGGTATCATCCCACCGCCGACACCGAACCCTATCGCTATCGTAATATTCAGCCAATTTGGAGTGATTTAAACTTAACTCCTCTCAGCCGCTATATTGAGTCAGGGCAAATTTTAGCTTATGTTCGCAGCGCCACTCCTGGTCAAGCCGTCAACTTGAATAACTGTCAACCTTTCCAGTCAGGAAAACTGATGTTTATCCATAATGGTTATATTCAGGATTTCCGAGAAACTCTATATAAACCCATTCGCGATCGCCTCACAGATACAAGCTATCGTTTAATAGAAGGAAACACCGACTCAGAGCATTTATTTGCCATGTTTAAAGATAGCCTACAAAGTCAAGGAATAGCCACCCTAATTTCTGCCTTAGAACAAACATTATATACCATTGACAAAATCGCCCATACAATGCAGGTGCGAGTTCTGGCTAATATGATTATTTGTGATGGAAAGCAAATCGTAGCTTCCCGCTATGCTGTAGGAGGTATTCCTCCCAGTCTTTACTGGTTAAAAAATGATAAAAACTTCCCAGAATCAGTTATCATTGCTTCGGAACCTTTATTTCCAGGAAAGTGGCATCTTTGCCCAGAACAAAGTATAATTAGCGTCGGAGAAGATTGTGATATCCATATCCACCCCCTCACTCAAACAGACCATTTATCACGCCCTGCATGAATGCCGTCTCGGCACCTTAAAACTCATTGAAAGAATTGATCGAGAAACCCTCTGTGCCCAGCCTCACCCAGACTTTAGCCCTGTAGGTTGGCATTTAGGGCATATAGCCTTTACCGAAGCCTATTGGCTATTAGAAGAATGTGCAGGCTATCAACCATTATATCCAGAATATAGGCAACTTTTCACTGCTGATGGTCTCCCCAAAAATCAACGAGTTCAGCTTCCGTCCCTAGAGTTTATTTTAGAGTATTTATCCTTGGTGAGAACCCAAGTTATCAAATACTTAGAAACCGCACCCATAGAAACACAGGAAAGGCTATGGCGGTTTATTGTCCAACATGAATCTCAACACGGAGAAACCATCGCCATAGTCCTACAATTATATAGATTTGAGGTACAAAACAGCAATTTTTCCCTATTTTCTGATGTTCCTATGTTGTCAGTTTCCGAGGTCGAAATACCCGCCGGAGAGTTGACCATGGGAAATCAAGCCATTGACGCAATGGATAATGAACGCCGCCTTCATAGTTGTTATTTAGATCAATATTGGATTGATACTTACCCCGTCACCTGCGGTCAATATCGCCAATTTATCGAGGCGGGAGGCTATCATAAAGCTAAATGGTGGTCTAATGATGGTTGGGAGTGGCTTAAACATAACCATTACCAACAACCTCTTTATTGGACTGATAACCCTAGTTTAGATAATCACCCCGTTTGTGGTGTGAGTTGGTATGAAGCCGAAGCCTATTGTAATTTTGTCGGGAAGAGACTTCCCATAGAAGCCGAATGGGAAAAAGCCGCTAGTTGGGATAGGGAAGCTGGAAAAAAACGCACTTATCCCTGGGGCGAAGAACCCCCTACACCCGAAAATTGTAACTGTAACTCCCTGGGAAAAAATATTACTAATCAACCCCTAACTACCCCCGTGGATAGGTATTCTTCAGGAGTTAGCGCCGCTGGAGTTTATGATTTATTAGGTAATGTGTGGGAGTGGACTAGCAGTAATTTTATGGGTTATGAAGGATTTGAGTTTTATCCCTATCGTGGTTATTCTGAAACTTATTTTGATAACCAACATAAAGTTTTGCGCGGTGGTAGTTGGATAACTCGTCCCTGGGCTATGCGTTGTAGTTTTCGCAATTGGTATTATCCCCATGTCCGCGAAATTTTTGCCGGGTTTCGTTGCGCCAGAAGCAATAATTAATAATTAATAATTAATAATTAATAATTAATAATTGGGTAGGGGCGGGTTCCGCCGTCAATTTGGTATTCAACGACGGTCTAAATAAACCCGCCCCTACCATGTATAATGGCAATGTAGGGGCGGGTTCCGCCGTCAATTTGGTATTCAACGAAGGTCTAAATAAACCCGCCCCCAACCATCGTGAATTGTGGTGATTAATGACGGTCTAAATAAACCCGCCCCCAACCATCGTGAATTGTGGTGATTAATGGCGGTCTAAATAAACCCGCCCCCAACCATGTATAATGGTAATGTAGGGGCGGGTTCCGCCGTCAATTGGGTGATTAATGGCGGTCTAAATAAACCCGCCCCCAACCATCGTGAATTGTGGTGATTAATGGCGGTCTAAATAAACCCGCCCCCAACCATCGTGAATTGTGGTGATTAATGGCGGTCTAAATAAACCCGCCCCCAACCATCGTGAATTGTGGTGATTAATGGCGGTCTAAATAAACCCGCCCCCAACTTATAGGGGTGGATGAATTAATTTATATTATTGACAAAATCATGGGTAACTTTGACAAAACTTTCGGTTTTTTCGTATGGTAAAACATTACGACCCGTAATTACTATAGACTTGGATTTTTTCCATCCTTTTTCGTAGAATTGCCCACGATTATCTACTGTTTCTGACTTCCCACTGCGACTAATACTAGAGGCTTTGTCGCCAAACACCACCAGGGTCGGCTGAGTCAAATTTGCCATGTCTTGGGTATAGTCTTGTCGCCAAAATCCTGCTAAAAATGAAAAGACTGCATAGCGACTTTTGGGGTCTTTTGAACCTATTGCTAACAGGTCTAACCATTCGCGATCAACATCTTTGGCTTCAGCAAATAATTGTTTAATTGAAAAAGACTGTAAAAACTGTTCCCGACAAGCATAATTCCAAAATAGTCGCCCAGCTGGGGTATCAAAAAATAGGTTCCACAATAGACGCTGTTTAGTGGGTGATGAAGCCTCGGTCATGACTCGCCAAGCTGGGGGACCTGATAACACGATTCCCCGCACACTTTCTGGGTATGTTTGACTGAGGGCGATCGCCACTGGTAATAAAGCACCCTGTGCTAGTAAAATCACTGGCTGCTTGATTACTGTTTGAATTAAACACTGTAGTTGTTCCGCCCAGTCTGTGATTTGATAAGCTACTGCTGGTTTATCACTTTCCCCACACCCCAGGAGGTCTGGGCTGTATATGGGGTTATTATATCCCTGCCACTTTTCACAAAATCTATACCAGAAACGCCGAGATAATCCTACTCCAATAGGATGGATTAATAGTAGGGGAATATCTGCGGATTTTTCGGAAGATGAGGGATGAAATTCATAGGCGCATTGATACCCACGCCATTGGTAGTATTCTATGGGTTTTTGAGTCGGTTGGGAATTACTCATAATCATGTTTTGAGTGATGTTTATGGGGGTTTACTTGAGGCGATCGCTTGATTCGCTCTCGGTTACAGGTGCTTCTCTGGCTTCAGTTTCTGGTTGGTCTCGCACAATTTTAGGTAAGGCGGCTGGAGTCCCCGGTTTCGTTTCTATTTTAGTTAATCCCGGAATCTCAAAGCTGCTGAAAAAGTTTTTAATTTTCTCTAAAATTGGCGTTTCCGAGTCGTTATTGGAAGATTTGGGTAGTTCCAAGTTTTGCCCAAGTTTCTGTAATTGGTTTCCGGCTACTGGTTCGGAACTTTCTGATGTGGGATTTTCTGGGGGTAAAGGTTCCCTTGGGGCTACAGGTTCAGGTTCTGAGACTTCCTGTTCCTCAACTACAGGTTCAGGTTCTGAGACTTCCTGTTCCTCAACTATAGGTTCGGGTTCTGAGACTTCCTGTTCCTCAACTATAGGTTCAGGTTCTGATATTTCCTCTTCCTGTTCCTCAACTATAGGTTCGGGTTCTGATATTTCCTCTTCCTGTTCCTCAACTATAGGTTCGGGTTCTGATATTTCCTCTTCCTGTTCCTCAACTATAGGTTCGGGTTCTGAGACTTCCTGTTCCTCAACTATAGGTTCGGGTTCTGATACTTCCTCTTCCTCGACTATAGGTTCAGGTTCTGAGACTTCCTGTTCCTCAACTATAGGTTCAGGTTCTGATATTTCCTCAATTTCAGGAGAGGGGGTTAAAGTTGGACTGGTATAGTTCCCATCAACTAAACTTCTAGCTTGGGATAGGGATAATTGACCGCGAATCAGTTTAGATAGAGTATCTTGGTTTTTGGGGTCGTAGGTGAGAACTCTCGCGGTGTTGTTGTAGACGTTATTAAGGGGTTCTCCGAGTTCGCCTAAAAATTCCAGTTGTACCCAGTTTTTACCGGGTTGGAATCCTTTTAAATATATGGGTTCCCAGCGATCGATAATAAAACTTTCGCCGTTGACGGTGACGCGGATACGCCAATCGATGATTTCATCTTCTGGATCTTCCTGGGCGATTAAATGTAGGGGGGCGTTGTCTAAATAGAAGTCCAGCAAAATGGGTTCAGCACCATAGGTTCCTTGGGGACGGTTATAGGTAAGTAAGGGAAGGTTGGGATCTGGGTTGTTATTGGGGGTTTTGGTGTAAATGTGAAATGTGGCGATCGCACTTGAACCATCATTTTTGAAACTTTCGCCCCAGGGATAGACCGCAAAAACTCGCAGGGTATGGGTTCCTGGTTTGAGGTCTGATAGGATAATCGGTTCCGTGGGATTGTAAATATCGCGATCGCTGTCGTTGTCAATAATTAAATGTAAGTGGGGACCATCACCTAGTTTTTCGTCTCGGAAGGTGGGGAAGTCCAAAACTTGTAGTTGGACTGTGACATTATTATCCTCTAGCAATTGGTCGGGTTGAGGACTAAGAATTTGGACTTGAGGTTGATAGCGATCGAGGGCTGGGTGTAATTTTTGAATGATATCTGGGGGTGATACTTCCGAAATACTCTGCTTAACAGTTTTCGCTGATGATGGAGTCTGGGTAATTGATGGATCGGTGGCTTCAGAGTCACCACACCCAGTCATATGAAACGTGATTACTGCGACGAGTAAAATAGTCAGCAGTTTTTTGATGGGAGTCCACCAGAACTTGTTCACAGACACAATTAAATAAACTCCTAAAACCCAAATCGTGCAAAGAAACCGTATTGTATGCAACTATAGCCCAAAACAGACCCGATCCTTAATATATATGTCAAACACATATTGATAAAATGCTGATTCTCCTTAACATTTTTATCTATGTCCAGGGGCTGCCATGATCCAGCGACTGGTCCCGCTACCAACTGTATATAAAAGTAGTTGATGGCAGCAAATTTTAAGTTTTGTAACGGTTCAATGCAGATCTTTACAGAGTTTTTCGGCTGATATGGGCTAAATCCAAGATTTTATAGGGGTTTTAGGAATTCTTAATTATTGTTACCGACTCCCCCATGTGACTCGGAAAGATGATATACAATTTACAGACAGCAGCAGCTGACGGCAGAATCAAAAACTGTTGTAGACAGCAGCATACAGTTGTCGTTATAATATGCCTTTAAATGCCCAAGGCAAAACTAAGGGTTTGTTGTTGCCCCCAACAAAGGTTAAGAACACTCTAAACTTTTGTGAAGGATGATGAAGGGGCTTAAAAATCCCGTTTCAGAATCTGCAACAATATTTTGTTATTTGTGATACGGAGAGGAGAGTCTAAATGACCATCAGTCCTCCAGAGCGGGAGGTAAAAGCCAAGGTCACGGTAGACAAAGACCCAACTCCTACCTCTTTTGAAAGGTGGGGAAAACCCGGTCATTTTCGCCGCGATCTTGCCAAAGGTCCAAGTACAACAACCTGGATTTGGAACCTGCACGCCGACGCTCACGACTTCGATAGTCATACCAGCGATTTAGAAGATATTTCGCGCAAAATCTTTAGCGCTCACTTCGGCCATCTGGCAGTAATCTTCATTTGGCTGAGTGGTGCATATTTCCACGGCGCGAAGTTTTCCAACTACGAGGCTTGGTTAACAAACCCAACAGGGATTAAACCGAGCGCACAAGTTGTATGGCCCATCTTTGGCCAAGAAATTTTGAATGCCGATGTAGGTGGTGGCTTCCAGGGCATCCAGATCACTTCTGGGTTGTTCCAATTATGGCGAGCTTCCGGTATCACCAACGAGTTCCAACTCTACTGCACAGCGATCGGTGCATTGGTGATGGCGGGTCTAATGCTGTTCGCTGGTTGGTTCCACTACCATAAACGTGCTCCCAAACTGGAATGGTTCCAGAATGTGGAGTCGATGATGAACCATCACCTAGCTGGACTATTGGGCTTAGGCTGCTTGGGTTGGACTGGACACCAAATTCATGTGTCTTTGCCAATTAACAAGCTGCTAGATGCCGGGGTGGCTCCTAAAGACATCCCCTTGCCCCATGAGTTCATTCTGAACTCCAGCTTGATGGCGGAACTGTATCCCAGCTTTAAGCAAGGACTAACCCCATTCTTCACTTTAAATTGGGGAGTTTACGCAGACTTCCTAACCTTTAAGGGTGGTTTAAATCCTCAGACTGGCGGTTTGTGGCTGTCCGATACAGCTCACCACCACCTAGCTCTAGCAGTTCTATTCATCATTGCCGGTCATATGTACCGGACGAACTGGGGTATTGGCCATAGCATGAAGGAATTATTAGAAGCTCACAAAGGCCCCTTCACTGGAGAAGGTCACAAAGGGCTCTATGAAATTCTGACAACTTCTTGGCACGCTCAACTAGCTATTAACTTAGCGATGTTGGGTTCCTTGAGCATCATTGTGGCTCACCACATGTATGCCATGCCTCCCTATCCCTATATCGCAACAGACTACCCCACTCAACTGTCTCTGTTCACTCACCATATGTGGATTGGAGCATTCTGTATTGTGGGTGCTGGTGCTCACGCTGCCATCTTTATGGTGCGGGATTACGATCCGGCTAAGAATGTTAACAACTTGCTAGACCGGGTAATCCGTCATCGGGATGCCATCATCTCTCATCTAAACTGGGTTTGTATCTTCCTGGGCTTCCATAGCTTTGGGCTGTACGTCCATAACGACACCATGCGTGCCTTTGGTCGTCCCCAAGATATGTTCTCTGACACAGGAATTCAACTGCAACCTATCTTTGCTCAGTGGGTGCAAAACCTGCACACGCTAGCACCGGGCAATACAGCCCCCAATGCCCTCGCCAGCGTTAGTCCTGCCTTTGGCGGTGATGTAATTGCTGTGGGTGGCAAGGTCGCAATGATGCCGATCGCATTGGGTACGGCGGACTTCATGGTTCACCACATCCATGCGTTCACCATTCACGTGACCGTTTTAATTCTGCTCAAAGGTGTTCTGTACTCCCGCAGTTCTCGCCTAATTCCCGATAAAAGCGAGTTGGGATTCCGCTTCCCCTGCGACGGCCCTGGTCGTGGCGGCACCTGCCAAGTATCTGGTTGGGACCATGTATTCCTTGGCTTGTTCTGGATGTATAACTCCCTGTCAATTGTGATTTTCCACTTCAGTTGGAAGATGCAGTCTGACGTTTGGGGAACCGTCGCCTCTGACGGCACGATTAGTCACATTACCAATGGCAATTTTGCACAAAGTGCTATTACCATTAATGGATGGTTGCGTGATTTCTTGTGGGCGCAAGCCTCTCAAGTAATCAACTCCTATGGGTCAGCCCTTTCAGCCTACGGCTTGATGTTCTTGGCGGCTCACTTTGTATGGGCGTTCAGCCTGATGTTCCTGTTCAGTGGCCGTGGCTACTGGCAAGAACTAATCGAGTCCATTGTTTGGGCACACAACAAGCTCAAAGTGGCTCCGGCGATCCAACCTCGCGCTCTGAGCATCATTCAGGGTCGTGCGGTGGGAGTAGCTCACTACCTTCTGGGGGGAATTGTCACCACCTGGGCATTCTTCCTCGCCCGCATCATCTCCGTAGGATGAGGGTTCTTCGCTCGGGAATCGGGGTAACTACCTCGATTTCCCAGGGCGGACTTAATGAGAACACCATTTAGTTAGGACTTATGGCAACGAAATTCCCAAAATTTAGCCAGGATTTGGCTCAAGATCCGACCACTCGTCGGATTTGGTACGGGATTGCCACAGCCCATGATTTTGAGACTCATGATGGAATGACCGAGGAGAATCTTTACCAAAAGATTTTTGCCTCTCACTTTGGACACATCGCCATCATTTTTCTCTGGACTTCTGGCAGCCTGTTCCACGTCGCTTGGCAAGGCAATTTTGAACAGTGGATCAAAGATCCCTTAAATGTACGTCCCATCGCTCACGCCATTTGGGACCCCCAATTTGGGCAACCCGCTGTTGACGCATTTACCCAAGCTGGCGCTTCTAACCCGGTTGATATCGCATACTCTGGTGTTTACCACTGGTGGTACACCATCGGGATGCGGACCAATGGAGACCTCTACCAAGGTTCTATCTTCCTGCTTTTACTGGCTGCAGTGTTCCTGTTTGCTGGTTGGTTGCACCTGCAACCCAAGTACCGCCCCAGTCTGTCCTGGTTCAAAAACGCTGAATCTCGTTTGAACCACCACTTGGCAGGTCTGTTCGGTGTTAGTTCCTTGGCTTGGACTGGTCACTTGGTTCACGTCGCTATCCCCGAATCTCGCGGACAGCACGTGGGTTGGGATAACTTCTTGAGCACTCTGCCTCACCCGGCGGGTTTGGCTCCCTTCTTTACTGGTAACTGGGGAGTTTACGCTCAGAATCCTGACACCGTTCGTCATGTGTTCGGTACTTCTGAAGGTGCAGGGACTGCAATTCTGACTTTCTTAGGTGGATTTCATCCCCAAACCGAGTCCCTGTGGCTGACCGATATGGCTCACCACCATCTGGCGATCGCAGTGATTTTCATCATTGCGGGTCATATGTACCGGACTAACTTCGGAATCGGTCACAGCATCAAAGAAATGTGCGATGCCAAAGACTTCTTTGGTCGTCGTCTCGAAGGTCCTTTTAATATGCCTCACCAAGGCATTTATGAGACCTATAACAACTCTCTCCACTTCCAGTTAGGATGGCACTTGGCTTGTCTGGGTGTAATCACCTCCCTGGTTGCCCAGCATATGTACTCCATTCCTCCTTATGCTTTCATTGCTAAGGACTACACCACGATGGCTGCTCTTTACACGCACCATCAGTACATTGCTGGCTTCTTAATGGTCGGTGCTTTTGCTCACGGCGCTATCTTCCTGGTTCGTGACTATGATCCTGAGCAAAACAAAGGTAACGTTTTAGCTCGCGTTTTGGATCACAAAGAGGCAATCATCTCTCACCTGAGCTGGGTGTCTCTGTTCCTCGGATTCCACACCTTAGGCATTTATGTCCATAACGATGTTGTGGTCGCCTTCGGTACTCCTGAAAAGCAAATCCTGATTGAGCCTGTGTTCGCTCAGTTCATTCAGGCTGCTCATGGTAAAGCGGTTTATGCAATGGATGTGCTGCTTTCCAATCCTGAAAGCATTGCCACCACTGCTTGGCCTAACTACGGTAACGTTTGGTTGCCTGGCTGGCTGGATGCCATCAACTCCGGCACTAACTCTCTGTTCCTAACCATCGGCCCTGGCGATTTCTTGGTTCACCATGCGATCGCTCTCGGTCTGCACACCACCACCCTGATTCTGGTCAAAGGTGCGTTGGATGCTCGTGGTTCCAAGCTGATGCCCGACAAAAAAGACTTCGGCTATGCCTTCCCTTGTGATGGCCCCGGCCGTGGCGGTACTTGCGACATCTCCGCTTGGGATTCCTTCTACCTAGCTATGTTCTGGATGCTGAACACCCTGGGCTGGTTAACCTTCTACTGGCACTGGAAGCACCTGGGTATCTGGCAAGGTAACGTTGCTCAGTTCAACGAATCTTCTACCTACTTGATGGGATGGTTCCGCGATTATCTGTGGTTGAACTCTTCCCAGTTAATCAATGGTTACAACCCCTTCGGAACTAACAACCTCTCTGTTTGGGCCTGGATGTTCCTGTTCGGACACTTGGTTTGGGCAACTGGTTTCATGTTCCTGATTTCCTGGCGTGGTTACTGGCAAGAACTCATCGAGACCATTGTTTGGGCTCATGAGCGCACTCCTTTGGCGAACCTGGTTCGCTGGAAAGATAAGCCAGTGGCTCTGTCCATCGTTCAAGCTCGCGTTGTTGGTTTAGCTCACTTCACGGTTGGCTATATCCTCACCTACGCAGCCTTCCTAATTGCCTCAACTGCTGGTAAGTTCGGTTAAACTGAACCCTAATGTTAGGTAATTAGTTGCAAGTCCTCCACCATTGGTGGGGGGCTTTTTTTTGACTAATAATTAATTGATGGACTAATTAAAACCATGTTCGCTGAGAAATTCTGGGGTAATTTCTGGGGTGGCTGTGAGAGATTGCTGATGATAAATATTCAGGGAATCGGTGGAATTTATACTGAGAAATTTGGCGACATATTTACCCAAAATATCGGCTTCCAAGTTGACTAAACTACCAGTTTCCAAGGTGCAAAGATTAGTATTTTGGTAGGTGTGAGGGATAACAGCGACTGCAAACCAACGACTATGACGATCGCATTCGGAAATAGTCAGACTCACCCCATTAACCGCAATACTACCCTTAGCAACCAAATAGGGAGCAATCTGTTGATTCCACAGACCAGCATCACTGGGGGGAACAAAACGCATTTCCCAGGAATTCCCCACAGACACCGCCGCCTCGAGAGTGGCGATCGCATCAACATGACCGGTAACAAAATGTCCTCCCAACTTACTTCCCGCACGCAGGGAAGCCTCCAAATTCACATAACCATTTAAATTACTACCCAAAGTAGTCCGACCCAAAGTTTCCGGGGAAGCCTCCGCCACCAAGCCACGGGGCATAATTTCCACCACTGTTAGACAAACCCCATTAACCGCGACACTATCACCGATCGCCAAATCCCCCAAAATCAGATCAATTGCACCCACCTGACAATCGATCTGAAAACGCGATCGCCCCAAACTCTCAATCGTCCCCAAGGCCTGAATTAATCCGGTAAACATAACTTTTTTCCCGTATCAAGTGAACGTTAAACAAACAAAACCAATCACCGAGGTGGTAATTCCCATGACCACCAAAACCCCTAGCGATTACCTTCCCGGTAAGCTAGAATCCCCATTACACCTAGATTTTTAGGCTAACACCAGTTAATTATGCGGCATTGTTTGACCATATTCACATCCGGGCTGTCCACAATTTCGGAGCAATTGTCGTCAATTCGGGTAAAAATCAAGGCATACTGGAATTGCTGGATTCTTACTTGCGGGTCTAACCACTTGTTGTTTGTCTATCGTATTTTATCGAGGCTGAACCGATGATTGAAATGAAAGTCGCCGGAATTGCACTAGACGCTACCACACGCAGCCCTATTGTTTTACTCAGAGATGCGTCTGAGCGACGAGCCTTACCTATTTTTATCGGTCAGGATCAGGCTAAATCGATAATCGGCGCTTTGGAAAACCATCAACCCCCCCGACCCCTAACCCATGATTTATTTGTCAATCTCATGGAAACCTGGGATATGGTTTTAGAGCGGATTGTGATTCACTCCCTCCAAGACAATACATTTTATGCTGTCTTGATTGTACGTCAAGGGGAGAATCGTAAAGAAATTGATGCGCGTCCTTCTGATGCTATTTCCATTGCACTGCGTACCGATAGCCCCATCTGGGTCATGGAAGAAGTCATCGCTGATGCTTCTATCCCTGTTGATCGTGATGCTGACGAAGCCGAAAGACGCGCCTTTCGCGATTTTGTCGCTAACCTGAGTCCAGAAGAGTTGATTAGACGAGCCGATTTTCGCAAAGACGAAGCTCAATAACTAAAATCATGCGTTATCGACGCTTTGGTAAAACCAATTTACCCCTATCAGTATTTTCCCTGGGGACGATGCGCTATTTAGCATCCCCGGAAAATGCCCACCAAACCATAGAAAGGGCAGTTTCTATGGGAATTAACCATATAGAGACTGCCAAAGGTTATGGCAAAAGTGAGGAGTATCTGGGAGCGAGTTTGCTGGGTGGTCTACCTGTGGAGCGATCGCAGCTTTATATTACTACCAAGATCCCACCCATGTCTGATCCTGATGCTTTAGAAAAGGCGATCGATGATTCCCTAACTAGGCTGAATCTTGACTATCTCGATGGTTTGGCGATTCATGGTATTAATACCCCTGAACATCTCACGGAGGCGATCGCTGGTATTGTGGGTATTGACAGAGCCATTGCAGATGGACGGGTCAGACATCTGGGGTTCTCGACCCATGCTCCGGTTGAGGTGATTCTGGAAGCCATTAATAGCGATCGCTTTGAGTTTGTCAATCTCCATTATTACTATTTTTTCCAGCGCCATGCTCCCGCCATCACCCTAGCATCTCAAAAGGATATGGGGATTTTCATTATTTCCCCAGCCGATAAAGGGGGAAGACTCTACACCCCCCCAGCTAAGTTAACTCAGCTATGCGATCCATTTTCACCCCTGCACTTGAATTATCGATTCCTATTGAGCGATCGCCGCATTACTACCATCAGTTTAGGGGCCGCTAACCCTCAAGAATTGGATTTACCGCTGCAAGTAGCCGATTCTGTAGAATCCCTCACGGAGTCGGAACAAAGCACCTTCATGGCTCTGGAAACCGCCTTAGAGGAAACATTAGCAACCGATACCTGTAAACAGTGTTATCAATGTTTACCATGTCCTGAACTGATTAATATCCCGGAAGTCCTGAGATTGCGAAATTTGGCGATCGCCTACAATATGACGGAATTTGGTAAGTATCGCTATGGTATGTTTGAGAATGCCGGACATTGGTTTCCTGGACGTAGAGGCGATCGATGTACCGACTGCGGCGACTGTTTACCCCGCTGTCCTGAAAATTTAGATATTCCCCGTCTGTTGCGAGACACTCACCAACGACTGGGAGGATCTAAAGGGCGACGTTTGTGGGAATCTTAGGTAATATTGCAAACATCTGATTTTAGTCAAATTCATCTGGGAAGTGTGCGGGTTTTAGCGCCGGAGTGTCGGGGTCCGGTGGTGCGGATTCAACGTTATTGATTTTGGCTTGGTCTAAAAAGTCAATTAAAATATATTCTACTTCTTGGATAGTCTCATTATTTTTGAGTTCGGAACGTAACACATCTAAAAAACGGTTAACTAATCGCTGTTGCAATTCTTGCGCGATGGGATCTGGTTGTTTATTTTGTGAGGCATAATAGGATTTTAGTGGCTGCTGGGAGATAATGGCGGCGATGCGTTTGACCAGATTATCACTCACCTGTTCAGGAAGTTTCCGAATCACCGGAATTTTCTGTAAACGGCGATAAATTCCTGATTGTTTAACAGACTGACTGACCTGATAATGAAGATAGGCTTCTAAGTCCTGTTGAATTTCTGGTAAAACATGACAAGCAGTAACTTTTAATAATTGTTGGCTAATTACTTTGACTTGACTCGGACTCTCTGGCTTGGTGATACTCATCGATTTTTGTTGAGATTTAAAAATCATTTTTCGCAGTTTTCCGCTGCTGACAGTTGCTTTGAGTTGGCTAATGCTTTGGTTAACTACTACCTGGATTAATTCATTCCCAAAACTAGCAATAACTTTGAGTTTAATTTGAGCCCTCAGTGTAGCCATATTAGGTAATTTGGCTCTTTCTAAGTGAATGATAACTGGAATTATCCGAATTAGGCGAATAACCCCAATCAGTAAAAATAGGTCATACCAGATCATCCTAATACATGGCCATAACCCTAGTTGGGGATGGCGACGACGAATAAAGGAGAGTTCCACGAGAAAAATCAGCCAAAAAACGATTACCCAAGGGAAATCAACTAGCCAAAAACGGTCGATAAATTCGCCATTTATTCCCAGGTGGCGGAAATACATCTGACGCATTAAACTAGCTATTTGACTGTCAAAAAAATCTAGTTCTGTTTCCCATCCTTTTTGGCTGAGGTTATCAAGACTCCAGAAGGTTCTCAAGGCTTCTCTTGAGGACTGATCTACCCAAATAACTTCGGGTGCGAGGATACTTAACACCCTCATTGAATACAAAAATTTTAAGGTGGGTGTTAAGTGATTAGTCGTGGATGGATCGCCACTGTGGATATGTTCGACCATCCTATATTTGATATGAGTGATTAACCCTAAAGTGTTGTCAATTTGGGGGATATAACTGCGGTCTATCATCTCAGTGCTGAGTTGCTGAAGCTGCTGTAATAAGGGTTCAACTTGGGGGGATTCTAAACCCTCATATTCTAAGATGGCTTTCAGGTCTGCTACAATCATCAGATAGCTTTGGGAGGGTCGATAGGCTTCGACTCCCTTAATTATATCATAGCTTAATTGGGGTTCATATAGTGTAAATAGATGTCGTAAATTGATATTAAAAAATCTCAGGGAATTTTCCCAACCATTATCAGTGAAATATGCTCGACTCCAAAAGGTATTGATGGCTGTTTCTAGGTCATCGGTGTTGAGATGTTCCCGGAGTCGGTTATTAATAACTGCTAAAGTTCCGTGGGAGTCTTGAACCCGAAATGGTGGTTGTTTTATGAGAATTTCGATGCTAGATTGTCTAATTTCGGATAAGATAGGGTCAACTTGGGGAGAGTTTAAGCCTTCCTGTTCTAGGATGATCTGGAGATTATCTACTAGTTGTAAATATTTCCTTTGGGGAGTGTTAGATATTTGTTGGCGATAATCATCGATGCGTATATATAAATGGCGGTTTTTGAGGTAGATAAAGTCAAAAACTACTAAGCTGAGGTTGGCGAGAATTAAGATAGCGATCGCCCTATCAATGAATAGCCGAAAATGCGATCGCCAAACCTTTCTGTCGAGAGCAGATTTTGGTCGGAACCCAGATAATGATAGAAAAGAAATCAGTTGGCGACCAAACAACCCCCATCTCCTTGTTTGTTATTGATGACTATGCCCAAACTATGCTATCAGTAAATTATAGCGAAAAACGCACGGGGTTAAACCATCAAGGAAGTGGCACAAAATCATAACCCAATCCCGATCGCCTTCCGGGTTCAACCTTAACCAATTCTGCGGCTTGGTTGCGATCGCCAGAAGGTAAAAAACGGATATTTCCGCTACCCCCCTTAGGGGAAAAACCGGGTTCTGATAGTGTCCTTTGGACTCCCTGGCGGCTAGAATCTCCAGAAATACCAGCAATCAAGGCTTTAGTGGCATCATAGGCCATAGTAGTCCGCCAGTTAATATCACCACCCCATAACTGAGTCGCCGCGTCTGGAAACGCGGAATTAGTGTGGCTAAGAATATGCCAGGGAATAGCGACGACCATACCTTCACTATCGCCTCCGACCTGTAAAACTTCAGGTCTGTAGAGACTATCTCCCCCCAACACAGGTAAGTTTCTAGCATTAACACGCACCACCTGTAAAGCCTGACTAACAGTTTCGGTATTAGCCAATAATACGATCGCCTCTGCACCCTGTCGCGTAGCTGATTCTACCGCATCAAAGCTATTAAAATTCCCCTCAGCCAGATTAATCTCTGCGACGACTGCGCCGCCATCTCCATATAAAGCGGTAGTAAACTCATCTTTGAGGGAACGACTATAACTACTATCCTGGTTATAAAAAATAGCCGCCTGGTTCAGATTCAGGGTATCTACCATATATTTAGCCAGGGTATTAGCGGTAAAGCGATCGCTGGGAACAGTCCGAAAAATGAAATCCCCCGCCCTAGATAACTGCATCGAGGTACTGGTGGGAGAAATCGCCACCAATTGACCCCTTTCATAAACGGGGGATGCAGCCAAAGTCACATCACTAGCAAAATGCCCCACGACTCCCAAAACCTGGTCATCAGCGACTAGAGACTGAGCCACTTGTTCAGCGACACTAGGGTTATTAGCATCATCAGCAATCAGCACCCCCAGGGGAACGCCGTTAATACCCCCGGCTTGGTTAACTTCATTTTGAGCCTGGGCTACTCCCCGCAGGATTTCCTGGGCTGCATTTTCTGCGGTAGTGATAGGAACAGAAACGGCTATTGTATGGGACTGTCCAGCACCAATGCGGGCATTATTGAGATAAATTAGGGCTTCTGGATCATTGCGATTTTGCTGTAGGGAGGCTTCCAACTGGGAAACAGCCCTAGAATAATCTCCGGCAGCGATCGCCTCAATTCCCTCTTGTTTAGCGGGGGAAGTTGTGCTGGCAACCAATAACTGTTGCCCACCACTAATCGCCCTAGGTCGGGAGTCATTCCTAGCTGTTGGGGAAGTGGGAGATGTTGTCATACCTGCCTCTGTTTGTGATTGCCACTGGGTAAAGGCAAAATACCCCACGGCTAATAATCCTCCCGTAAGCAGCAAGGCTACAATCAGAATGGCTGTTTCGTTCTTTTGAGACATGATCAAATCTGCTCTATAAAACTTAAACAAAACCGGACATAGCCGGATCTTGATGTTTATTTCTTGCTTCGTCCGGGACTGTCGGCAGCACCCCGTCCACAAGTGTAATCGTCTGAACCAGGCGATTTTTCTAAATTTATACTGGCGTTCAAATCTCTATCAATCTTCAGGCCACAGTTTGGACATTCAAAAGTCCGACGGACTAGGGGCATTTTTTGACGATAACCGCAATTAGAACACAGTTGACTGGATGGATAAAATCTATCGGCAATAATCAACTTTGAACCATAACGTTCTGCCTTGTAACCTAGTTGACGACGGAACTCATAAAATGAAGCATCAGCGATAGAACCCGCCAAACCATGATTTTTCAGCATACCTGACACATTCAAATCTTCAATGACGACTTGGCTGTGGTTCTTAGCCAAGAAAGTAGTTATTTTATGAATGGTGTCCCGCCGAATGTTTGCTACTCTTTGATGTAGCTTTTGAACTTTTAAGAGACATTTGGCCCAATTTTTCGAGCCTTTGACTTTGCGACTTAAATGACGTTGTAATTGAGCTAGTTTTTTGGTCGTTGCTTTATAAGCCTTGGGATTAGAGAATTGGGTCCCATCGGAGCAAGTCGCCAAATTGTTAATTCCTAGGTCTACCCCGATTCTCTCTCGGAATTTCGGTGTGATTTCTGGTGTGATTTCTACGAAAAAGCTCATATACCAGTCACCTGCTTGGCGCGTTATAGTGACTTTCTTAACCCAACTTTCGGGTAGAGCCTCAAATGTAGAAACCCAGCCCACAAAAGGCAGCTTATGGCGAGTTCCTGACAACTTGAATGGCTTTCCGGAATTGTCAAGGGTAAAGCTATCATGGTGGCCTTTCTTCTTAAATTTAGGATAACTGCTTATTCCCTTGAAGAAGCGCTTAAAGGCATCCCCTAGATTAATGAAGGCATATTGATAAACTTTAGAAGACAATTCGGACATCCAAGGATATTGAGGTTTCACATAATGAGTAAAAACCTTTTTAATGGAGTTGATATTAGGCTTGAGTCCCTCTTCATAAGCTGACCTCCATAAGTGTAATCCCCAATTAAACACGAACCGAGCATAACCCGCGTGTTTGGCCATCAAGGTGGCTTGACGGTCATTGAGTTTTAGTTTTGTCCGGAAAGCTTTGTAAGGTTATGGTCGAAAGGGAAGTCACCTTCCCCAACTCCACTTCAAAACCGTACTTGAGACTTTCACCTCATACGGCTCCTAATGTAGATACCCTTTTTGTCACTAGGAACAGGGTTACGAACCCCCGCTTTATGATTCCAACTTTGGGAGCTTGGCATACAACTCGTAGTCTTTAAACTCGCTCTCGTCATATTACTCCTACTTGTCGCAGTCTCCATATCTACACCGTGACTAGTGGGCATATCCTAATCATTACAATTAGGCATTGGCTTTCAGTCACATCCTTTCCCCTCAATGGTATACGCTTACACTTTTCACTACTCCTTGTGAGTAATATTGCTCACTTTTTTGATAAGGAGAACCAATGAGGAGTTTAAACGTTCCGTTTATATGGGCATTCCATCTTTAGACTTGTCCTCTCCACCGGGGTACTTAAAAAGGTCTGTGTAGGTGTTTTATGCAAAACCCTACTTTTCCCCTTGCTCTTTTGAGCGCAGCGTGGCAACCTATTACGCTGCTAAATCATTACGATGGTTCAAGCCGGACATTCGGTTTCCCTAATCATGGATGGTTGGCAGTGGTCGCATTTGGTAGTAGGTTCTACTTCACGCCTTCCGTTCCCCGCTTCAATCCCAGAATCGTGTATCCTGAAATTGGGGGTGGCTATCGCCTTTACTCTCTACTCCCTGATTTCTCAGTTTGTTTATGACCTTGAGTCCCCTGCCTTGCTCAGATTTCTCCAAGCGTCGGGACATATAAACAGTTATGGGATGGTCAGGATACGAGTCCCTTATATTCCACCAAGGGGTGGAAGTCCCACTAGGAGGCTATTTCGGGCATTGCATCCCTATTTCACTCCTAAACGTCTCGCACGCATGATTGGATTTTACCATGAAGAATCCGACTTGATGAGTATGTCGTCAGGGAAATTTGGCATGGTCTGGGGTTTGACCGTATACTCATTATTGAGTTGCGAATCTTTGGGGGTATTGTACCTTATTGTCATAAGATGTCAAGCAAATCTTGGATTAAATTCTGGCTCCAATCCCGTTTTTGTTGTAGTTCAACTCAAGAAATGAGCCGTTTGAGAATCCCGTAAATTAGACGAAATAGGGCAGTTACGGCGACGGCTGATAGTGCTGTCAATATTGGTAAAATGATGACCTGGGTAACTTCAAGATTACCGGGTCCAGTGCCAACCCAAAAAATGATCGCAAAAGATATCCCAGCAATAATCAGCAGATCCCATTTTTCTACCCAACGGCGCACTTGAGCTAATAGTAACCCCGCTAACAGGAAGCCAGCAATCCCCAAAATCAAAGGTATTGTATCTAACAACGACCACAACACCATCACCAGTAATCCCCCCTCAAAGCCGGTAAATGCTGCTGAGGCTAGAATTTCCAGGATGGAAAAAGGCCGCCTGACGGTGGGGGTTGGCGGTTGAATTTGAGTAGCTACTGGTGCGGACACTGGGGCGCTTTGAGGAGTTACAGAAGGCGCAGGAACTACGGGAGGAGGTGGCGGTGGCGGTGGCGGCGATATCATGGCATTGAGGGCTGTTAATACCTCGGTAGCGGCTCCAAAGCGATCGCTAGGGGTAGGTTGTAACATCCGGTCAAGAATCTTAGCCAGGGAATCAGAAATTGTCACCTGATCTTTCCAAATCCAAGCATTGCTGTAGCTATCAAACAAATCTTCAGGGTCTTTGGCTGTTAATAACATAATTGCTGTGACCGCCAAAGCATATAAATCGGTAGATGGATAGACACTGCGACCTCGCATTTGTTCTGGGGGAGCAAATCCGGCAGAATAGATTCCGGTGGATTTATTTCCTGGTGCTTGGGTGACTTCCTTAACCGCGCCAAAATCGAGCAAATGGAGAGTGCCAGAGCGATCGCGCATAATATTAGAGGGCTTAATATCGCGGTGGATGACATCTTCCCCGTGGACAAATTCCAGGATATTCAGAATTTCCCGCATTACTTCCAGCACTTCCGTTTCCGAAAACGGACCCCGGCTTGATAGTTCCTGTTCCAGGTTCTGACCGTCGATATATTCTTGAACTAGATAGAAAAATTGCTGAGGGGTGCGAGTTTGCCAACCTGTTGCTTCCAGGGGAAAATAGGCTAACAAATTGGGGATTTGAGGATGTTGGTGTCCGAGGCGATCGAGAACCTGGGCTTCCCGTTCAAATAATCCTTGGGCGATCGCTAATTGTTGGGGGTCCAAGTCTCCGGCGGGGAGAAACTGCTTAACAACACAGGTGCGTAAACTTGGCGATCGGCGATCGCGCGCCAAAAACGCCGCCCCAAACCCCCCCTGACCCAATAGACGTTCCGTGAGGTAGCGCCCATCTAAAATCAGGGGCATACCGCAGGTAGTACAATACTTCTGTTGTACCGTTTTGAGGTTGGCATGATCATCAAGGTCAGGATATAAGTTGTCTGGCCTGGGACAACCGGGGCGAGTACAGTAGATTTTCATCAGAAGTTAGGTTGGGCTTATCGCCTGAATTGATTTTCACTGAAAAAGTGCGGCTACCCTAGGATTTTGGCAAAAATCCACCGTGGGGTCAATTCATCTGCTGCTCAGAATTACAAAAAAGGGGTAAAATCTCACGACTGAAGGCTTCGGCAGCTTTGGATTGATAGCGATTAGGATTAACAATTACTGATAACATCCGTTTAACCGTTACTGAATCAATGGTAGCCCGATGCAGCATCCCCATTTGGATCTCTTTTTCAATAGCCGAGGTAGAAACAAAAGCGGCTCCCAGTCCGGCTTGTACAGTATTTTTAATAGCCTCAATGGAGTTAAGTTCCATTTCTATCCGTAAGCGACGTGGATCAATATCATAGCGACTGAGGACTTGATCAATCACCTTGCGAATAGTCGATTGAGCATCTAGGGCGATAAACTTTAGGTTATACAGGTCTTCCTTTTGAATAAAGTCTTTTTCAGCCAAGGGGTGAAATACAGGTAAAACCAGGGCTAGTTCATCCTCAATATAAGGCTGAACCTTGAGACAGTCCTGCAATTCCGGCGGGATCTCCCCCCCAATGATGGCTAAGTCAATTTGTCCGTTAGCAACACTCCAAGCGGTGCGACGGGTAGAGTGGACATGAAGTTGCACGGCCACATCTGGGTATTTTTGCCGAAACATCCCAATCATCCCCGGTAGGAGATAGGTTCCGGTAGTCTGGGAAGCACCGACAATTAGGGTTCCCCCTTGTAGGTTTTGTAAGTCTTCGATCGCACGACAGGTTTCTTGACATAGGGAAAGTATCTTTTCCCCATAACTAATCAGTAAATGTCCCGCTTCGGTAAGTTTAGCCCGGCGACCAGCGCGATCGAACAGGGGAACATTTAATTGTCGCTCTAAATTCTGTACTTGTAGGCTGATCGCAGGTTGGGAGACATAGAGACTATCGGCGGCTCTTTTAAAACTCCCTTCAGAGGCGATCGCCTTGAGAATTCGTAATTGATCCAGGGTAAACGGAACGTCTGACATCAGTAAATAAAAGTGCTATTCGATGTGCTAGTGTGTTGGAAGTCGAACCCCCACTACAGACTACAAGGGCATCTGTTCTGAGGTCGCTTCGTTAACCTCCACAACAGAAATCTCTAAGTTTTCCGGTGGGAGTTGTGTACTAGAGAAATTGGGTAAAATCTCCTGCATGAATGCAGATGCTGCTTTTGATCTATAGCGATTAGGGTTATAAATCACTGATAACATCCGTTTGATAGTGACTCGATCAATTTTAGGAATTTGCAATACTTCCATTTGTAACTCTTTCTCAATGGCTGATGTGGAAACAAAGGCCACCCCCAAACCCGACTGCACCGCATTTTTGATCGCTTCAATAGAACTTAGTTCCATTTCGATTTTGAGGCGACTGGTATCAATCCCAGACCGACTCAATACCTGGTCAATCACTTTGCGGATAGTCGATTGAGCATCAAGGCTGATAAACTTCAACTCGTATAAATCATCATGTTCGATAATCTCCTGTGTGGCGAGGGGATGGGAAACCGACATAATTAGAGCTAGTTCATCTTCTGCGAAAGGAATTACCTCTAATGACTGCGCCAATTCCGGGGAGATCTCCCCCCCGACGATCGCCAAATCAATTTGTCCATTAACCACACTCCAAGCCGTGCGACGGGTAGAGTGAACATGAAGTTGTACCGCTACTTCGGGATATTTGGAGCGAAACATCCCAATCATCCGAGGTAGCAAATAGGTTCCCGTAGTTTGGGAAGCACCGACAATTAGGGTTCCTCCTTGCAGGTTTTGTAAGTCTTCTAGCGCACGACAGGTTTCCTGACACAGGGAAAGCACTTTTTCCCCATAACTCAATAATAGATGACCCGCTTCTGTCAGTTGGGCGCGACGACCTCCCCGATCAAATAAGGGTACATTTAATTGGCGTTCCAGGTTCTGCACTTGCAAGCTGACCGCAGGTTGGGATACATATAGGCGATCGGCGGCTCGCTTGAAACTTCCCTCGGAAGCGATCGCTTGCAAAATGCGTAACTGATCTAAAGTGAATGGAAGATCGGACATGGTGTTAACCTCATCGGCAGACAAAAGATCCGAGAATAGGTAGCTGAGGATCGTCTTCTTTGAGCATACTGCGAGATGATCTGTATTGGAGTTAACTTTATTATCTGTTGAAGAGGTCAAAATGTCTGATCAATGGCTCAGTCTTAGCCATTTTGTTATGGTGGGGCTACTTCTATGCTTTGCGATCGCCCATAGTGGTCTAGCCGCCCTCCGCCCTGTTGTCGAACAGGTCATCGGTCCCCGGTTGTATCGCATTTTTTTCGCCCTGGTCAGTTTATCCCTGGCTGTGGTCTTGATTATCTATTTCTTTAATCACCGCTATGATGGCCTACAACTCTGGCAAGTTCAGGGTGTACCCGCCGTTAAACCTATCGTTTGGGTCCTCTCGGCTATCTCCTTTCTGTTTTTATACCCCTCTACTTTCAATCTACTGGAAATTGCTGCGATCGCTAAACCAGAAGTCCATCTTCATCAAACTGGCATTATCCGTATTACCCGACATCCCCAAATGGTCGGACAAGTTATCTGGTGTATTGCCCATACTCTCTGGATTGGTACCACCTTTACCCTCCTCACCTCCATTGGTTTGGTTTTGCATCACCTTTTTGGAGTCTGGCACGGCGATCGGCGTTTACAAGCCCGTTTTGGCGAATCCTTTGAAACCCTCAAATCCCAAACCTCCGTCATTCCCTTTTTGGCAATTATCCAGGGACGGCAAACCCTCCTTATACAGGAATTTCTCCGCCCCGCTTATCTGGGGGTTGGGGTTTTCATTATCCTACTTTGGAAAGCTCATCCGCTATTAATTCGTGTCACAGGTAACGTAGGCTGGTAGCATGATCCCAGAGATATAAAATGTTCGTTAATAAAATTTAGAGGCATCATGCTTTTATCGGTCAGTGAGCAGCAATTTTCTAAAGAGGTCTTGAGTGCTTCTACACCTATTCTCGTTCACTTCTGGGCTCCCTGGTGCGGCCTGTGTAAACTTATTGTCCCACAATTGGAACAGTTCCAGACCCAGTGGACAGGTCAGGTTCAGGTATTTGGTATTAATGCTGACCAGAATTTAAAGCTGGCCAGTACCTATCGACTTCAGAATCTACCTACCCTAATTCTCTTTCATCAAGGAGAACCACTCTACCGCATTGAACACTTACTCAGACGCGAAGACCTACTCAAGACCCTTAATGGTTTCATGCTTAACTATCAACATGACTGCTACACCCGTCCTTTGAAAACTCCTGAATATCTCCAGTTGGAAGCCTAATGGGGTTGTCAAAATCTACAATTTGTTGAAACAAATTTAACCGGGTTTCTTATACATGGCTATCGGAAATCCGGTTTTTTTCTTGAAGGTGAGATTCAATTGCGTTATGTTTACCCCTCTGTTCCCCAAAACTTTATCCGGTTTTAGCCTCTTATTTGTCCTGACTGCCTGCCACAATGTCAATAATTTATCATCTGATTTATCCCCTATATCCCCATCAATTGCACCCCACAACAACCCAGAAACCCCAGTTAAATGGGAACTAAAAACCGTTAATCAGCACGGCGGCTTTTTCTGCTCTAATGGTGAGATAGCTGCCGGACCTATCACCCAAAACATGATTAATAAATGTCTCCAATGGGGCGGCGGTTCCGCCTGTTTTAATAACAAATGGTCAGAAACATTATTTCGCCAAGCATACGGCAATAATATCTGTCCCGATGGTTCTCATCTTAACGCCATTACTGGTTATTGTATGGAAGCCAATGACTCATTGGGGCCGTTTCCTCAAGATTTAATTACTGCTTGTCAACAAGAAGGGGGCGGTAATTCCTGCTTATCTAATCGTTGGGATTCACATTTTTTATTAAGTTTAATTCGTCAAGCAGGCTTGATTAATCTCCCTAGTCGCCCTCCTCAATTTGTCTTGCTGGCTTTTGACGGTTCCCGTTCCCTGGAAGCATGGAAAAAATCTCGCCACTTTGCTAAAGATAAGGCTGCTCAAAATATCCCCCTCCGCTTTACTTATTTTATCAGTGCTGTCTATTTTGTCAATACTGGCGATCGCCAACTTTATCAACCACCTGGCGGTCACCGGGTCGGTCATTCGGCGATCGGTTGGGGAGGAACCCCACCAGACGTTAAACAACGCCTAGAACAGCTAAATTTAGCCTATCAAGAAGGTCATGAAATTGCCTCCCATGCAGTAGGTCATTTTAATGGTAGTCGCTGGACTGAGGCGGACTGGACGCGAGAATTTAACTATTTTGATAAGTTTATTTTTCAATCCCACCAAATTAATAACCTAGAAGGTAGTCTCGCCTTTGACAAAACCGCCATTCAAGGATTTCGCGCCCCCGAATTGGGTCAGGGTCCTGGTTTATATCAAACCCTACAAAAAAAAGGTTTTCGTTATGATACCAGTAAAGTCGCTCAATCTAACTACTGGCCACAAAAACAAAACGGCATCTGGAATTTCCCCCTCGCTAGTTTAACTACCGCTAAAACCCGTAAAAATGTCTTGTCAATGGACTATAATTTTTATTATGCTCATTCTCAAGCCAAGCCTAACCCTGCTAATGCTCAATTCTACGAAGAAGATACTTTCCAAACCTATCTAAACTATTTTCAAGCTAACTATACAGGAAATCGCGCCCCTATTCACATCGGTCATCATTTTTCCGCCTGGAATAATGGCGCTTATTGGAATGCTATGTTTCGCTTTGCTGAAGCAGTTTGTGGTCAGCCAGAAGTTAAATGTATCACCTATCGAGAATTGGCGGATTTTATGGATTTACTCACCCCAGAACAAATTGCTACCTATCAAAAAGGTGACTTTCCCAAATGGTCGGCTAAGGAGTCAGTTGACACGGCTTTAATAGCTAATGATTTATCGGGTTTGGGGGTTAATAATCCTCAATTTTCTGCGGATGATTTTTGCGGCACAGTAGCAGTATCTGACGCTAACCGAAGATAATGTAACGCCCTCTGGGGTGAGGGCTGTACCCTAGCCGATTAACTGAGTAAACCACGACCATTTTGGTGAAATTCTTGTACAGTTTGATTGGAGAGTTCATGGGTGGTTAAAGATTGCAGAATATTCAAGGGTAGGGTGAGGTGATAAGCACCAGCTTTGAGAGTGGCGACGGCTTCCTCTGGGGACTTGATGCTGGCGGCGAGAATTTTGGTTTCACTTCCGGCGAGAATTTCAGCCATATCTTTAACTAGGGTGATTCCATCTCCTAAAAATCTGGTGGCGCGGTTGACATAAGCGATCGCATATTTTGCCCCCGCTTCTTGGGCGACAGCCGCTTGAGATGCACTATAAATCCCCGTCACAGAACAGGCAATTTTAGGGGATATATGAGCCACTAATTGAAAGCCTAAGCTAGTGGCTGGAACTTTTAAAACTGTTTGTTCTCCCAAAATATTATAAGCTGCCCAAGCCTCCCCCAGCATACTATCAAAATCTAAGGCAGTTAACTGATAGTAAATCTCCCCCCGGAACAGTTGTTTAAGTCCTTTTAAAGTTGCCTCTGGGGATAGGTCACTTTTAGCCAGTAAAGTGGGATTAGTGGTGACTCCTTTCACCCACCCCCATTGACTAGCTGCTTCAGCTTCCGACAGAATAGCAGAATCCAGATATAAAGCCATGATTTCTGTTTAATAATTTAACCGATTACCAGTTTTGACCGAGACTCTCCGACAATATCTATGGAAATTACCACAATGGCAAGTGGCGATCGCTCCGGGATGTGTCCAGGGTAGACTGGTAGGGTCCGCTGGCCGTTTGGCTGAGTAAATACCACCCCCCCCCGACAAGCCGCGCCGCCACGCCGATAGGGTCAGCTACGATGTCCCCAAAATTGATAGATACATCGTTGATGGTATGAGATACATCCTTGATGGTATGATAGATGCACCCGACATGGCAGTAAATAGCGACAACCAAGCTAAACACAAAACCAGCATTTGTACTTCCATGTTGATGACCTGTGGGACGCGGGGGAAAGCCGATCGCCAAACCGTAAGACCCAATAGTAGAGGGCAAACTGCTATCTCCTGGTTTGGTGGGTAGGAAGCCCGGGCTGTAATCTTCGATTCAGCGTCGGGTAATTCACTAGAAAGTCCCTTGCCTGATAGTCCCTCAAAATGAGATGATCTCAGATGCAGTCTGAGGGCGATTCCAGAGCAATTCTGAAAATAGAACCATTATCATCTGGTTTCTCTACTCCGGCACTCACACTTTAGAGCGATTATATAGAAAAATACAACTATGGCTGTTGCAACTCAATCACTTGAACAACTCTGCATTAACTCAATTCGTTTTTTAGCTATTGACGCAGTAGAGAAAGCGAACTCAGGCCACCCCGGACTTCCTATGGGTGCGGCCCCGATGGCTTTTGTACTCTGGGATCGCTTTATGCGTTATAACCCCAAAAACCCTAAATGGTTCAACCGCGATCGCTTTGTGCTATCCGCCGGTCATGGCTGTATGCTACATTATGCCCTTCTGCATCTGACGGGCTATGATAGCGTCGGCATCGATGATATTAAACAATTTCGTCAGTGGGGGTCGAAAACTCCAGGACACCCAGAAAACCACGTCACCGAAGGGGTGGAAGTAACTACCGGACCCCTAGGACAAGGTATTGCTAACGCTGTGGGTCTGGCTTTGGCTGAGGCTCATCTAGCCGCGCGTTTTAACAAGCCTGATTGTACTGTGGTAGACCACTATACCTATGTCATCCTAGGCGATGGCTGCAACATGGAGGGTATTTCTGGAGAGGCTTGTTCTTTGGCGGGACACTGGGGCCTCGGTAAGCTGATCGCCTTCTATGATGATAACCATATTTCCATTGATGGCTCTACGGATATATCTTTCACAGAAGATGTAGCCAAGCGCTTTGAAGCCTATGGCTGGCACGTTCAGCACGTTGCTGATGGTAATACAGATTTGGAGGCGATCGCCACTGCCATTGAAAAAGCTAAGGCCGTCACTGATAAGCCTTCCTTGATTAAAGTTACCACCACCATCGGTTTTGGTTCTCCCAACAAAGCTAACAGCCATGACGTTCATGGTGCCGCTTTGGGTAAAGCAGAAGTACAGGCTACCCGCGATCATCTGGGTTGGAGTTATCCTGAATTTGTGATTCCTGATGATGCAATTAAGCATTTCCGCAAAGCAGTCGAGCGGGGTGCGAATTATGAGGATGAGTGGAAAGCCGCTTTGGAAACCTACAAATCTAAGTATCCTGAAGAGGCGGCGACTCTCGAACGCTTGCTGAGTGGGAAACTTCCCGAAGGATGGGAAAAATCTCTGCCTACCTATACCCCGGAAACTAAGGCTGATGCAACCCGTAACCAGTCCGGTGTGACTCTAAATGCGATCGCTGGAGTCCTTCCTGAATTGGTTGGCGGTTCTGCTGATTTGGCTCCCTCTAATAAGACTTTACTCAAAGGTTTGGGAGATTTCCAAAAGGGTCAATACCAAAATCGTAACCTCCGCTTTGGGGTGCGTGAACACGCTATGGGAGCCATTTGTAATGGTATCGCTCTGCACCGTTCGGGTCTGATTCCCTATGGCGCGACCTTCCTGGTGTTTACCGATTATATGCGTAATTCTATCCGTTTGTCGGCTCTGTCGGAAGCTCCGGTGCTGTGGGTGATGACTCATGATTCTATTGCTTTGGGTGAAGATGGTCCGACTCACCAACCCGTTGAACATATCGCTTCTCTGCGGTTGATTCCTGATTTGACTGTCATTCGTCCCGCTGATGGTAATGAGACTTCTGGAGCCTATAAGGTGGCGATCGAAAACCGTCACTATCCCACTTTGATGGCATTCTCTCGCCAAAATCTGCCTAACCTGGAAGGTAGTTCCATCGACAATGTGGCTAAGGGTGCTTATGTCCTTAGTGATAACAGTGATGGTACCCCTGATATTATTCTGATTGGTACTGGTGGAGAAACTTACCTCTGTGTTGATGCGGCGGTTAAACTCCGGGAAGAGGGTAAAAAAGTCCGCGTGGTTTCTATGCCTAGTTGGGAACTGTTTGAGAAGCAGGATGCTGCTTACAAGGAGTCGGTTTTCCCTGCCTCTGTTAAGAAGCGTTTGGCGGTGGAAGCCGGTGTTAGCTTTGGCTGGTGCCGCTATGTGACTGATGAAGGTGCTACTATCAGTATTGACACCTTCGGCGCGTCTGCTCCTGGCGGTGTGGTATTGGAGAAATTTGGCTTCACCGTTGATAATGTGGTGGCGAAAGCTAAGGAACTTCTTGGTTAATTAATTACCTAGGTGCGTCAGTCAGAAGAGTTTGTCAGCATTTCATCATCAACATTCTCGCGGTCTGACGCACCCTACCGTCTTAATCGGCAAGGGTGCAACATTGTTTGTACCCTTTTTTTATTTCTACCCGTGAGTATTGATTGATTAACACTGATAAAATATGGAATAGGGCAGGGAAGATTATACAGAGCGATCGGCCTAATCGCAGGATATTTGTCTCATATAATCTATGATCATGGTCACAGACGATCGCAGTAGTAACTAATATTTTAGATATCAATTACAGTTTAATCATACATATTTTAGATATGGTTTAGATAAATTGTGAACTGACAAAACCGACAATGATATGATTTCTCGTGGAATAAATTATATAATCAATTATTATGAATATGGGCCTAAGTAAGGTGACAATTTATACGGACGGAGCCTGTAGCGGGAACCCTGGGAAGGGAGGATATGGGGCTGTGTTGATGTGTGGTAGTCACCGGAAGGAAATATCGGGAGGCTTCCGACTAACTACTAATAACCGCATGGAAATGATGGCAGCGATCGCCGCATTACAAGCCCTCAAATTTCCCTGTTGTGTGACCCTCTATAGTGATTCTAAATATCTCGTAGATGCTATGACCCTGGGATGGGCTAAACGTTGGCAAAAGAATGGATGGCGACGTAATCAGAAGGAATGGGCGAAAAATCCAGATTTGTGGGCGCAATTATTAGGTTTGTGCGAGGAACATCAAGTCCGGTTTGTCTGGGTTAAGGGTCATGCAGGCGATCGCGAAAATGAAATTTGCGATCGTCTTGCTGTAGAAGCTACTCATAGAGATAGTTTACCGCCAGATGCAGGATATGAAAACCCACCCCAACCTCAAGACATCGATTCTATGAGTTAATGTGATCTTAGTGTAATCTTAATTTAATCTTGTGGTTACTCTGTAGAAATTGCCGATAATTGGCTAATCAATTGGCTATAGTTTCTTGAACTGGAATGGTCTGTTGACTTTAAGATAGGGAAGTTGCTTTGTAAATCTTGGAAAAATGGCCCGTTTAGCCCTATTAAGTGTATCTGACAAAACTGGACTGATTGACTTAGCCCGATCGCTTGTGGAAGAATTTGGCTTTGACCTGATTAGTAGTGGGGGAACTGCTAAAGCTATCCAAGAGGCGGGACTACCTGTGACTAAGGTTTCTGACTATACAGGATTTCCTGAAATTCTGGGGGGACGAGTCAAAACCCTGCATCCTCGCATTCATGGCGGTATCCTCGCGCGTCGGGATATTCCCCAGGACGTGGAACAATTACAACAGCATGAGATCCGCCCTATTGACCTGGTAGTGGTTAATCTGTACCCGTTTGAACAAACTATTGCATCCGAAAACGTTACCCTACCAGAGGCGATCGAACAAATTGATATCGGTGGGCCTACCTTACTGCGGGCTTCTGCTAAAAATTTCGCCCATTTGACCGTCCTTTGTCACCCTAACCAATATGGGGACTATCTCCAAGCAATGCGAAACAGCAGCGGCGAACCGAGTTTAGAATTTCGTCAAGGCTGCGCTTTACAAGCCTTCCGTCATACTGGGGCTTATGATCGGGCGATCGCTAATTATTTAGAACATCAAAACACCACCGAAACTAATCCCCTCCCCACCACCTACACTGTGGCCGGAAACCAAATACAAGCCCTCCGCTACGGGGAGAACCCCCACCAACCCGCCGCCTGGTATCAAACGGGAACTGTCCCTAATGGCTGGTCGGCGGGTAAAATTTTGCAGGGAAAACCCCTCAGTTACAATAACTTGGTGGACCTGGAAGCCGCTAGACGGATTATTTGCGAGTTTACTGATGAACCGGCGGCGGCTGTTCTGAAACATACTAACCCCTGTGGGGCGGCGATCGCTAATAGTTTATCGGAGGCTTATCAACGGGCTTTTGCTGCCGACTCCGTTTCTGCTTTTGGGGGTATTGTTGCGCTCAACCGTCCCATTGATGCGGCGACGGCTACAGCCATGACCAAAACTTTTTTAGAGTGTATTGTCGCCCCCGGTTGTGAACCAGAAGCCGAGGCTATTCTCAGGAAAAAGGCTAATTTGCGGGTGTTGATTTTGCCCGATTTAGTTTCTGGTCCCAAGGAAACTATTAAGCTAATTGCTGGGGGTTTTTTGGTGCAGACCTGTGATGATGAAATCGATATCCCTGACCATTGGCAATTAGTCACCGAAAAGAAACCTACCTCCGCACAATTGGCTGAGTTATTGTTTGCTTGGAAAATTGCCAAGCACGTTAAATCTAATGCGATCGTTGTCACCAAAAACCGCACAACTCTAGGGGTGGGAGCCGGACAAATGAATCGCGTAGGAGCCGCTAAAATTGCCCTAGAACTAGCCGGAGAAGATGCTAAGGGCGGATTCCTTGCTAGTGATGGTTTCTTCCCCTTTGATGACTCAGTAAGGACCGCTGCTGCTGCTGGTATTGAGGCTATTGTTCAACCCGGCGGCAGTATGCGAGATCAAGATTCCATTAATGCCGCTAATGAATTAGGTCTGGTCATGGTAATCACCGGAATGCGTCATTTTCTCCATTAAAATAGCCATTCCCCATTGATGTACATCTAAACTCCCCTCTCCCACCAATGGGGAGGGGTTAGGCGTGAGGGAATTTACTGGCTAGGGGAACTGACAAAGTTAGACAAAAGTTTGATATAGCCACTTTGATAATAAATAGCAGGTTCCGTAATTTCCCAGGCTTTTTGGCGGGGGTCATTTTCATCAAAATATGCCTTCATGGGAGGCTCACCAACAGGGGGTTTAGATGAACCAGTATAATATTGATTGGGTCCCCCTACTAAATAGCCAGGAGCTGGACCGCTGGGAGAGTTTAAAGCATGATCATAAATGCCGCCGCCGAACCACTGATGATACATTTTGTTAGCGGATTTTTCCGCTCCGTATTCATACATATTGCTTAAATAAACCATGCTTAATGGGTTGACACCGTGGAGATAATGGAGATGGTCTAAGGCTCGGATTTTATAGCTGTCCGCGTGGTCTGGGTCTACCTCATACAACAAGACATCGTAGTTGGTATTACCATAGTTGGATTCCACTAGGTTACTACCCCAATGATATTGAGGGTCGCTCATATAAGCACGGTAGGGGTCGAGGTCAGAATTACCGTAGGAGGCTTTATTACTTAGCACCATTTCCCGAAAGCGATCGCTTATTTGTTGTTGGATATTTTTATCGCCATTGGCTAGTTTAGTGTATAATAATAGGGCATCCCCTTCATAGGAGCTATACCTCGACCAAGTATCATCTTTAAAGGGTTGAGTTTCCGTTAAATTGGCACTTATATATTGATTATATTTGGTGTCTCCGGTCAGTTGTAATAAATAAACCGCCGCCGTTACAGTTGTCCCTTTTTGTTCCCGTTCGGTTCTATCTGCATCCCCAGATTTAATCGTCTGGGAATCACAATCAGTCCGTTTTGGGTTAGATTGAAACCAGTCCCAAGCAGCGATCGCTCTATTTTGCAGGTCTTCTGCATAGTCCTTAAGAGGCGGAAATTCCCGAAAAACTAACGCCGTATGGGCGAACATTCCCGCCGTCGATATACTAGCAGAAGAACATTTAGGAGCATAATAACGGGGACGTTTATCAAGACTAGGACGCTCTGGATAATTATGATCAATCGTACCCAGTTTAATAAACACTCCCCCATCATCATCCTGCATCCGTTTTAACCAATCAATTTCATACTTAATTTCATCTATAATATCTGGGAGATTATTCCCCGATTCGGGAATGTTAAAATCATCAGTCCAAATCTCCCGATTGTGGGAGTAAGCATCCAAAAGTTGATGAATTACCGGAGTCGCAAAAGTTACATATTTATTAGTATCTCCCGCATCAAACCAACCGCCACGCATATCGCGAGCTAAAGCCGGATTATCTGGGTCATAAATATAGCGAGCTTCTGTATCCTGTCCGGGTCCTAAAAAAGCAGCACCATCAGTCCATCTAGGGTCAGCATAAGGGGGTTGTTTAGGAAAGCCACTACGCTGATAAAAAAAGGTACGCATAGCAGTTATCAGAACCTGTTTATAGACATCATCCCTAATCTCAAATTCAAAAGAACGTTGTTGATTTTCGGAATCTATGATATAATAGGAGCCAGGTTTATTGACCGGGGAAAAGTCAAACCACCAAGCGCGATCGCCTGATTGATAATGAATGTTACCATCCAACCAAGGCTGAATTTGACCCCCATAAACTTGTTGATGAGAATTAGCATCCCAAACTTCGTAGGTAGTTCCTGGTGAGAACGATTCCTGGGCATTAAAACCCACTTCGGGAGTAGTAATTACAGCGACTTTATGATCCTGGGGACGATAGCCAAACTGATCAACTTTGATATATTGTCCGGGTTTTATATCAGCTCTGATATTGGGCTGACTCGAAAGGTCAGCATCGCTGATGACTACTATCAAAGCAATAGTTAGCAGGAAACAGACAAACCACCTTAGCATTTAGCTCACCAATTCACCCTAATTCGATCTTATCACTTCTCGAAATTAAAGCCCACCCTGGTTATGATATAGCCAGAATGGGTTATTGTTAAGTTTGATTCAAATTGATTTTCTTTTCGGGGATTGATATTAATTATGCGCCAATTGCTTCTTCCACTGCTGCGAGTCGCTGGGAAGAGTAGCCAATACCGCGAACCGTGAGAATATACTCCGGGTTACGCTGATCAGTCTCAATTTTAGCTCGTAGGCGAGCCACATGAACATCAACAACCCGCATATCAGCAATGCGGCGGGGGGTGTAACCCCACAATTGTTGCAGAATTTCCGAACGAGAAACCGCCTCACCCGATCGCTTAAACAACAGTTCGAGCAAGTTAAACTCGATATATGTTAGGGGCAACAATTTATCGCCTTTGTAAACCCGTCGTTTAATCGTGTCAATGCGGAGGGTGTCAACTTGGATAACTTCAGGACTTAGATCATGGGAAGATGCGTTATCTTTGAACCGACGCAGGATAGCATGAATGCGGGCTTCCAATTCTTTGGGAGAAAAGGGTTTAGTTAAGTAATCATCAGCCCCCAATTCTAAACCAGTGATGCGATCGGCGACATCTCCCAAGGCGGTTAACATAATGATGGGGATATCAGAAATCGCTCGAATTTTTTGACAAACCCCATAACCGTTAAGCCTTGGCATCATCACATCCAAAACTACCAGGTCTGGACTTTCGCGATCGAACATTTCAATAGCTTGTAAACCATCTGCTGCTGCGACAACACTGTAACCGACCATTGACAGACGGGTTGTCAAAATACGTCGAATTGCAGATTCATCATCGGCAATGAGGATTTTTTCAGGATTGCGCCGTTCGTCAACTCGTGCTTTTATGGTCATGTTTGCTCCCAGTAATTTTTATGGATCGGCTTTTGAGCAAAACCGGCTAGGGCTCTTAGTCCCCGGACTCAGTTGGACAGGAAATATGTTTGTTGACACTGATACATTTACGCGACATTTTTCCGGTTGTTCCCGGACAATGCGACGATAGCACTATTACCCGTTAAGGTAACAGAGGCGGTATCCCGCAAAGCTTTTAGAAAGATTCCAAAAGCACCGTTCCAGTCCCTGGGTAGAGTGAACCCACACTCAGGACATCGGAACACTTTTGAGCCACCTAGCTGGGAATGCACATGACCACAGTGAGTACAGGTTTTGCTGGTGTATTCTTCCGTCACATCTACAACTGTGGTTCCAGTTATTTCCCCTTGATGTCTCAGGGTTAGTTTGAATCGATAATGCGCCCATGTCAGCATGGCGCGGGCAGTCTTAGACCTGATTAGACGCTTCACCTTGGCAACCATATTGGAAGTCTCGAAGGTGGGCCAAAAAATCAGGCTGTGTTATGGGATGGTTAGGGATGCGACCCAATCAACCAAGGGGTTGAAGTCCTCACCGGGTAGTTATTTCGCCCATTTCAGCTCTATTTCATACCCGAAGGTCTCGCACCATACTTGGTATTGTACCGTATTGCCGTAAAATGTTAACCTAATTTGAGATTAAATCATGCTCTCGCACAAGGCTTTCAGTTTAGCTCTCAAGCTGGCGTGCGGAATTTGAAGGAAGTTCTGATTATTGGGGCTGGCGATATTAATCTCCGGCTTGATGCCGACGTTGAAACCGACCACAATTTTCGCGATTCGGTTCTCGATACAGTGATTAACAATGTAACGGGCGGCTTTGTTGAGATAATCCCTAACCTTGTTATGGCGATTCCGCGTTACCCTAGTCTGGCGCTCCTTTATTCCCTGGACTTTCTGCAAATCTTTAATCGATTGCAGTCGGGCGTTCTCTTTGTTGTACCAACGGTTAAGGGATTTCAGTTTTTTGCCATCCACGATAAAGGATGCCCCGTTGGTATCGACGCAAGTAGCCAGATTGTCCAGTCCCATATCGATCGCTAGAGCCGTATCGGGTTCCGTAAGAACGGGAGTTTCTTCCACCTCGTAAATAAACTCGACTTCAAAAAAACGGGCGTTATATCGAGGGTGAATCCGAACTTCCTGGAGAGTATCGGGAGCGATTCTTTCCGGGAAAGGAATCCAAATTTCGCCCCGCAAGTTGCCCAAGTCGCGAGACACGGGAACTCTAAATTTTCCGTCCTTGATTTGAACCCTCGGCATAATCAGGACAAAATAACCGTCTTTGGGCAGATAGTCAGGGAGTCTAACTTTCTGTGGAAAGGTCTCCTCTTTGATGGCCTGGCTCAAACGGTAGAAGCTCCGAAAAGTGCGATCGACTACTTTAAGAGTTTGTTGGGCTATATCGGTATTCAAGCGTTTATAGTTCTCGTTTCCCTTACAGTAGTGATAGTTGGACTCGTAGGGAAGGTGTTTCCGAGCCTGGAAGTAATACTGCCATTGAGTGTCAAGTCCTACATTGTAGAGATTTTTACTCAGTCGGCAGAGTTCCCGCAAGGCCTTAAACTCTTGCACTTGAAGTCCTCGTATCTGGTTCTTTTGAGTCAGGTACATAGCTTCTCACGTAAAACTCCTGGGAGGGTTGGAAGCTCCGTGATTTATCGCGGAGAGGAAAACCGACTCAAGCGGCTTTAGCCGCCAGCACCCCCTTGCGGGGTGGAGGGGTATGGTTGCCCCTCCATGGAGCTATGGTTGGCTCCGACTCCCTTGCGGGGTAATGTTTGCTTCGCCAATGTTCAGAGTCGGTACTATCCAAATCGCACGTCCTTAACCCCTTAGAGATGTTTAACGATTCGGTTCATGAGCCTGGAACTAGCACGCATTCCAGGGTAGGAACTTTAACTCTTGCTCTGAACGGAGCCAGTTAAGGCTTAAGCTGGTCAGCTACCTGAAAGGGGGGCACGAAGCCCCCGTGCTTCAGCCGGGGGTGCTGACTAGAACTACCTCTATTTCTGTCTCAAAGGTACAGCCGTGCTGGAAGCACGGGGTTGGAAACCGATGATTTCCGATGATAACATAGATTTTCGTAATGTTATCAATTTATCTTTAAGGTTCTTTACAGAACTTTGGGTTACGCAAAAAAACTTTACAAAAAACCATTTACAAGAATGGGGGTCTTAGCTTTACTGTTAAGAAATTAACATATAAGACCAAGATTCTTTTAACTCGATGTCAAAAGAAGTCCCACACCACGCCGTTGGGTTAATGATAGGCAGATATCATTAACAGACTATTGGCATTCATTGTCAAAAATGTAATCTTATTGAAACTATGCCCAATCCATTCCTAGGTGTCAGGATTCCTTCTGAGGTACACGAAGCACTCATGGCGCGGGTAAAAATCACTGGACAATCCAAGTCCGATCTGGTCATTGATGCCTTGAGATCCTATCTGGGAATATCACCTCAGCAGGAAAAACTTGATCAATTAGAAGTCAGACTATCGGCCTTAGAATTTAAATTGGAACAGTTGGGGGAAGAGTCCCATTCAGATGATTAGACCTACCATAAGCCATTTTAATCAGCTCAAATCTGTTGATTATGGGCGGTTTTCATCTGCTATATTTTAGGGTTTGAGGTTTCCTAATTTGAGGGATTATCAGCTAGGGTAAAGACCGTAAAATAGTATGACCAATGAAGGAACGGCAATGGTCATTAAGAGGGTGAGAAGAAAGCCAACTCGTGTAAAGTCGGAGAATTTATAACCTCCGGGACTATAAACCATGGTATTAGTTTGGTAGCCAATGGGGGTCATAAAACTACAGGAAGCGGCGAGAGTGACCGCAAACATAAAGGCATAGGGATTTAATTGCAGGGTTTCAGCTACTCGGACCGCAATGGGAATCATGAGTAATACGGAGGCATTATTGGAGAGAATTTCTGTTAATAAAACTGTGATGATAAAGAAAAATGTTAACACCCAATACCCGGAAAGATGACCGCCGACAGACACTAAATTATTAGCCAGCCATTCAGTTGCGCCGGAATTTTCCATAGCAATTCCTAGGGGAATTAATCCGGCTAATAGAAAAATTACATCCCAACGAACAGCACCATACATTTCACCGGGTTTTAGACATCCAGTGGCGACCATCAAAATCACTCCGGCTAAAGCACTAACTAAAATGGGAACTATTTTGAAGGCTGCTAGTGCAATTACGCCTAAAGTAATGCCAATGGCGATCGCCGCTTTCTCGGTGCGTAAGTTGTCGATGTCGCGCTGTTCTAGGACTAAAAGTTCCCTAGTAGTTTGTAAACCAATAAAACTTTCTTTTGGACCTTGGACTAATAATAAGTCACCAAATCTGAGTTTGATTTTTCCTAAGCGTCCTTGGACTAATTCGGAACCGCGACGTATGGCTAATACGGTGACATTATACCGCTGTCTAAAGCGTAAATCTTTGAGGGTAGTACCAATTAAACGGGAGTTGGATAAAATCAAGACTTCGGCGATTTTTTCTTCTCCAGAACTCAGGACTTTTTCTAGGGATTGTTCCCTAAATTTGACATCAGGTAAAAGATCTAAACCTCTTTCGTTTTTAATTTTGAGTAAATCTTCACGGGTGCTACGAATAATCAGAATATCTCCGGATTTTAAGACTTTATCGGCTACGGGTTGGGGGAGGTGAATTTTGTTGCGAACTAACTCTAATACGTCTAGGTCAAATTTGCGTTGAATTTCACTTTGGCGGAGGGTTTGTCCGACTAAACTGGATGTATTAGTGACGACTACTTCGCTCAGATATTCCTGCAAATCATAGCTATTATCCATGTCACTATTGATGCGTGATTCTCGTTTGGGTAGAAGTTTGGGGGCAACGAAGGAAATGTATAATAAACCAATGACAAAGGTTAACAATCCGACACTGGTAAACTCAAAAATATGAAAGTTGCCATAACCTAATTGTTCAGAGATGCCACCAGCGAGGATATTAGTTGATGTGCCAATTACGGTAATCATTCCCCCTAAAATTGAAGCGTAAGAAAGAGGAATCAGGAATTGAGAGGGGGAAGTTTTTTGCTGTTTACACCAATCTTCGATGATGGGTAGAAAAATAGCGATGACGGCGGTATTATTAATAAAGGCAGAAATAGGTCCGACTAAGCCAACCATCACAAAAAGCTGTTGATTGATGCCGTTTCCTCCCCATTTAATTAGTCGATCGCGTATAATTTGAATGACTCCGGTGCGGGTAATTCCGGCGCTGAGGATAAACATAGCCATAACGGTAATGGTGGCTGAATTGCCAAAGCCAGAAATTCCCTGTTCGGGAGTGACTAAACCCAGGAACATTAATAAAACTGTAACAGCGATCGCCGTTAAATCTACCGGTAGCCATTCAACTATAAAACTAATCAGGGCGAGAACAACTATAGACAGAGTCAGAAAAACTTCCATGGGTGAAGATATGGTAAAGTGGCTGTTCACAAAGGTAACGTTTGATCATACAGCCAATTAGAACAGGTGTCAGGTATAGGGGAGTGAATAACCCTAGACCAGCAAAAAAGGACGATCGGTAGATCGTCCCTTGGGTTAAAGGCTGGGGGCTACAATGAGTTAATTTTTGGATTTGCTATTTCCGCCGCCATTGCTATCATCAGCAACAGTGGCTAAAACTCTTTGGGCTAGTTGTTCGGGGACTTCCTGTAAATGGTCAAATTTCCAGTTAAAGTAACCGACCCCCATAGTTAGCGATCGCAATTCTACAATCAGATCTTGCATTTCCGCCTGTGGTAAATAAGCCGACACCTGATCCCAACCTTTCCAGTCAGCAAAAGGTTCATAGCCCAAAATTTGACCACGGCGAGTAGTAATCAACTGGAACAGTTGAGAGGTAAACTCATTAGGGGCGCATACTTCCACGGTAACAATAGGTTCAAGCAAAGTGGGGTTACATTTAGCCATACCCGTTTGCATAGCCAGCCTGGCGGCTTGTTTAAAAGCCTGTTCGGAACTATCCACAGAGTGATAGGAACCATTAGTCAGGGTGACAGAAACATCAACGACGGGGAACCCTAGGGGACCTTGTTGGAGGTATTCTCGCACGCCCATTTCCACGCCGGGAATGTATTGTTTTGGCACCGCGCCGCCGACAATGGTTTCACTAAAGTTAAAACCTTCACCGCGAGGTAAGGGGGTAATATCTAAATAAACATCACCAAATTGTCCATGTCCGCCGCTTTGGTGTTTGTAGCGCCCGTGGGAGTTGGTATTAGAACGGATCGTTTCTTTATAGGGAATTTGGGGCGGCGAGGTAACTATGGGTAAGTTGTACTTGCGGCGTAGGCGATCGAGGGTTACTTTTAGGTGAATTTCTCCCTGTCCCCAGAGGATAACCTGGTGAGTGTCGGTGTTTTGTTCCCAAGTTAGAGAGGGATCTTCCTCGATCATTTTGGTGAGGGCGGCGCTGAGTTTTACTTCATCTTTGCGATTTTCTGGGGCGATCGCAAATGCCAATACTGGTGGCAAAACCTGGGCTTTCGGTAACGGTGCTTTGAGGCGATCGGGTTGAGTGGTCAAAGTATCCCCGGTTTTGATGCCTTCCATACGCGCCAAGGCGACAATTTCCCCGGTTTTGGCAAGTTGCACGCCCTGGGTTTGTTGTCCCAGCAGACGGTACATTCCGGCTGCGCGTATACCATTAAGAACAATGCCCTCGGTAAGTTCTCCCTGCCAGACTCGCACTAGGGAGAGTTTACCACCTTGGGGGGTGTAAAAGGTTTTCAGGACTTGGGCGATCGGGATATCGCTGGTTCCTTTGAGTCCCCGACGTTCGGCGGTTAAGCTGGGTTCTGGGGCTTCTCGGACTAGGGCATCAAGAAGCGATCGCACTCCATATTCTAATTCAGCCGCTCCGAAAAATACGGGAACAATCAAATCCGCGCCCAATTCCATTTTTAGGTCTTTGACAATTTCCTCGGTGGGGGGTTCAATTTCTTCGAGAAGTTCTTCCAAGAGGTGATCATCAAAGTTAGATAATTGTTCTAACATCTCCTGGCGGGCTGCGTGTTCCAGGTCTTTTAGTTCTTCCGGCATGGGAACCGGATCTGAGGTGGCACCAGGATGGTAGTTATAGGCTTGTTCTGTGACTAAATCGATAAAACCAATTAATTCTGAACCTTTAGCTATCGGATATTCTTGGGGAACTATGGGGCGACTCGATACAGTTTTCAGGGCATTTAATAACTCTAAAAAGTTGAGGTTGCAGCCTTCTTCATCAGAGAAAGCCCGATCCATTTTATTAATGAACACAATATGGGGAATTTCCCAATCATCCAAAAATTTGAATAAGGGGGATAGGGTGAGGATGCGTAATGGTTCCGGTTCACAAACCACTATTGCTAATCCCGCACCCATGAGACCGTTATAGGTTTCTTGGGCAAATTCTACGGAACCTGGACAGTCGAGGAAGGTAAAGTTAATGCCGCCATATTGAGTATAAGCGGCATTGATTTCTACACTCATATTGCGATCGCGAGCCTCAGCTACGCCATCCCCGATCCGGTTGCCTTCTTTAGCTGTACCTTTACGGGTAATCGTTCCCGTCGCCAACAGCAGGCTTTCTAGCAGCGCTGTTTTGCCGCTCAAATAGGGGCCGACAATCGCGACATTACGGTTTTCTGATGCAACATTATTTGTCATCTGACGCTCTCCTGAAACCGGATAAATCAATAATTATAACACGGTGGCAATTGTGATTTTTTGACCGAGAAATCATCTCTTGGAAAATCCAGATTTTTTCAACAATTCACAACCGGGATACCGTGGGACTTTGCTGCTCTCAGTTTCCCTTAGTCTCCGGCTCATATTAGGATAGATACTTCCGGTTAGGGATTGAGAGTGAACTACCTTTTAATTTAGGATATTTTGTCACCAATTTTACACCTAGTTAATCAAACAAAACATTATTAATTTTTGCGAATTTTTGTAAATCAATATGGCGTTTTTTCAGGTTAATTTAAGATTTGCTCTCAGACAGAACACCCCCCCCATAAAGCACTAAGGGGGGGTGAGGGGTTAGAGCAACTAACTGGATAAACCCATCATGTCGCTGTTATCGTGACCGGGGGCTACCATCGGGTAACAGTCCTCATCACGGGTAACCCGAACATCTAGGATCATCGGCCCCTTGTGAGATAGAGCTTTAGCGATCGCCTTTGGTAAATCTTCCCGTTGGCGGACTGTCATAGCCTCAATGCCATAAACATCAGCTAACCGGGCAAATTCTGGGGTTCCATCTTCCAGGTTAGTAGCCTCATAGCGGTCATTATAAAACATATGTTGCCACTGGCGCACCATTCCCAACCAGCCATTATTGAGAATAATCACCTTAACCCCAATACCATACTGAGCAATAGTTCCCAATTCTTGCATATTCATTTGGAAACTACCATCACCGCTAATACAGATAACCGTATCATCAGGATGAGCCACCTTAACCCCCACAGCAGCAGGTAAACCGTAACCCATAGTCCCTAAACCGCCGCTAGTCATCCAACGTCGGGGGCCATTTTTCACGAATTGCGCCGCCCACATTTGATGCTGACCCACATCAGTAGTATAGAAAGCATCAGGACATTGATGGCTAAGTTCCACAATCACCTCTTGAGGAGAGATACCATCTTCCGGGTGAGGAACCGTCAGGGGGTATTGGTTACGCAATTGACTAAGGTGCGAGTGCCATTCCTGGGTTTGTTCCGGCTTAATTTCCGTTCCCAACTGATAGCTACGTTGTAGCATATCCCCCAAAACCTGTCGCACATCTCCCACAATAGGAACATCAGTAGTGCGATTTTTGCCCACTTCCGCCGGGTCAATATCAATATGAATCACCTTAGCGCTATGGGCGAATTGATCTCCAGTACCCGCCACCCGGTCATCAAAGCGAACCCCCACCGCGATCAGCAAATCACATTCACTCACCGCAAAATTAGCATAGGCGGTTCCGTGCATTCCCAGCATTCCCAGAGATAGGGGGTTATTTTCATCAAAAGCACCTTTTCCCATCAAAGTGCTAGTAACTGGTATTTGGAAGCGTTCCGACAATTCGGCGATTTCAGCATGAGCCCCCGCCATAATTGCACCTCCCCCCACATATAGGAGGGGTTTAGTAGCTTCAGAAATCAACTGTAAAGCCTGATTAATTTGTCGAGGATTTCCCCGCACCGTGGGACGATATCCCACCCGTCGCACTGACCCTGGTTCTACCGGAATATAATCAATTTGAGCATTACCCACATCTTTGGGAATGTCAATTAACACAGGTCCCGGTCTGCCACTACTGGCTAGGTGAAATGCCTCAGCCACAATTCTCGGTAATTCCGAAGGTTCGCGGACTAGATAGGAATGTTTAACAATGGGCAGGGTAATCCCAAAAATATCAATTTCCTGAAACGCATCTGTTCCCAAGGCGCTGCGGGGGACTTGTCCGGTAATGGCTAACACCGGGACAGAATCGAGATAAGCAGTGGCTAGACCTGTAACTAAATTGGTGGCTCCTGGTCCAGAGGTGGCTAGACATACCCCCACCTTTCCGGTACTCCGGGCATATCCATCGGCAGCGTGAGCCGCTCCTTGTTCGTGCCGCACCAGATAATGTTTGATTTCCCCGGCTTGTTCGGCTCTATATATTTCGTCGTAAATGGGTAAGTTTGAACCTCCTGGATAGCCAAAAATATGCTGCACACCGTGGCGGCGCAGGCTATCAATCAGGGCAAAGGCTCCTGTTACTCTTTTTACGGCTTGTTTTTGGTCCTGCATAACATTCTCCATCTCTGATGCCTAGGATAAATTATGGTTGGGATTACCTGAGCAATTGTCATCAATTTTTTATATTTGTGACAATTTCTGATTAATACTCTTGCCATTATTGCCATTTTATGCTATGCCAATAATGCCATCCCTAGCTGATTATCACTGCTATTTTACAGTGAGGATTCTGCTAATATAACTGAATTGGATGGGGTTTGCTGTTGCAACATTAAGCCATATTCTAAACCTTCTACGACGGCTTGATAGGATGCGTCTAGGATGTTAGTAGAGACTCCCACGGTAGTCCAACGCTGATGACCATTACTAGACTCTACCAATACACGAGTTTTGGCAGAAGTTCCGGCTTTACCATCTAAAATCCGCACTTTATAATCGCGCAGTTGAAATTCGGCTATTTCTGGGTAGAAATTTTGCAGGGCTTTCCGCAAGGCTGCGTCTAAGGCGGAGACGGGTCCGTTACCTTCGGCTACTTCTAAAAGTTCGCGATCGCTTACAATTACCTTAACCGTAGCTAGGGAGTTACAGGTCGCCAGACTAGACTTGTCACAATGCACTTGAAAACCGCGAATTTCAAACCACTGTTTCCGAGTCCCCAAAGCTGACCGCATCAATAACTCAAAACTCGCCTCCGCCGCCTCAAATTGATAACCTTGATTTTCCAATTCTTTCAACTGTTGCAAAAGTTGCCTACTGGTTGGATTATCCCGTTCTAGGTTAATACCATAGTTCCGCGCTTTCGCCAAAACATTGCTTAATCCCGACTGGTCAGAAATCACGATTCGCCGTTTATTTCCCACCTCTTCCGGGGCGATATGTTCGTAGGTTAACGGGTTGCGTTCCACTGCCGAAACATGAATCCCCCCCTTATGGGCAAAAGCTGATAATCCCACAAACGGGGCATGGTCATCTGGGGCTAGATTCACCACCTCACTAATAAATCTACTAGACTCGGACAGTTTACTTAATTGTTCATTGGCGATGCAAGAATAGCCTAATTTTAACTGTAAATTAGGTATCAAAGTACACAAATCGGCATTGCCGCACCGTTCCCCATAACCGTTAATGGTCCCTTGAATCATGGTAGCGCCTTCCATGACTGCTGCTAAAGCATTAGCAACGGCGGTTCCTGAGTCGTTGTGGGTGTGAATGCCTACCTGTACTGAGGTTTCACCCCAATTGGCTAGGGCTGTAACTACGGTTTTGGCGATCGCTGTTACCTCGTGGGGTAGTGTACCACCATTAGTATCACATAGCACTAACCATTCTGCCCCCCCGGCTACAGCCGCTTTTAGGGTTTCTAGGGCATATTCTGGGTTGTTTTTATAGCCATCAAACCAATGTTCAGCATCATAAATTACCCGCCTCCCTTGGCTGCGGAAAAACTCGATTGTATCCTGGATCATTGCCAGGTTTTCCTCTAGGCTGGTTTTTAGGCTTTCCGTAACGTGGAGATCCCAAGATTTGCCAAAGGTAGTAATCCAGATGGTTCCGGCTGATAAAATCGGTTTGAGGCTAGGATCTTCTGCTGCTTTGGTATGGGGGCGGCGGGTAGAACAAAAAGCCACTATTTCCGCTTGGCTGAGGGGTTCTTCCTTCAGTCGCCAAAACAATTGCACATCTTTCGGGTTAGCACCTGGCCAACCACCTTCAATAAACGGAATACCTAGTTGGTCTAGTTTCCGCGCTATCTGGAGTTTATCTTCTAGGGAGAGAGAGAGTCCTTCGCGCTGGGCTCCGTCTCGTAGGGTTGTATCATAAATCCAAAGTTGCTTACTCATAGTCTGTCTTTGGTAGTTGGTGCTGTTTTCAACCATGCGGTGGTATTTTATGCGATCGCTCTTTCCCCCCGCTCTCTAGTATGTCCCCAATTTACCCCATTGGTCTAATATCTAATCTTATTTTCACATTTGATCACCCCGTCGGTCCTTGGACTGTCCCCCTCCTCCTCGTAACCACTAACCCAGTTACAGCCTGTTCAGAAATCATCTGATCACATCTCAAAGTCCCTCTCCCAGAGAGGGAGAGGGATTTAGGGTGAGGGCAATGTATTAAGCGACTGGTGAACAAGCTGTAGTCGCCATTACCCCGAAAAATTACAGCTTTCCCGTAGCGTCAGAACCCGACTAGATCAATCTACTACCGGATAATTATACCCTGACGCACCACTTAATTAATACAATTTTAGTTAATATCAATTTATTTTTACCGTGTTGCCACCATCAGCAAAACCCACCACAGTTCAACTCTCAATTATCGCTCCCTGCTACAACGAAGAACCTAACCTCGATTACTTATTATCTAGGTTGCTGGCTGTGATTGAACCTTTGCAGATTACCTATGAAATTATCTGTGTTAATGATGGCAGTCAGGATGATACTCTCGCCAAACTCATTAAACATCACCATTCCAATCATAACATTAAAGTGATTAACCTGTCAAGGAATTTTGGCAAAGAAATCGCTTTAACGGCGGGTTTAGATCATGCTAAAGGTGAAGCGGTCATTCCTATTGATGCTGACCTACAGGACCCACCGGAATTAATTGTAGAAATGCTGGAAAAGTGGCGAGAAGGTTATGATGTAGTTTACGCCAAAAGGCGATCGCGACAGGGAGAAACCTGGCTTAAACAGATAACCGCCAATGGTTTTTATCGAATTATGCAAAAGATGACTCCGGTTCGCATTCCCCAAGATACTGGAGATTTTCGACTGATGGATCGTCAGGTAGTGGCAGCCTTAAAACAACTCCCCGAAACTCATCGATTTATGAAAGGTTTATTTGCGTGGGTAGGGTTTAAACAAACCGCCCTAGAATATGACCGCTTACCGAGATATAAAGGTCGGACAAAATGGAACTATTGGCAATTGTGGAATTTGGCGATCGAAGGGATTACCTCTTTTAGCGCCCTCCCCCTAAAAGTCTGGAGTTACATGGGATTATTTATCTCATTGGCGGCTTTTCTTTACGCCCTATTTTTAATCATCAGAACTTTGAGTTTTGGCATTGATGTTCCCGGTTACGCTTCCTTAATGGTAGCCATTCTATTTATGGGAGGAGTTCAACTTATTAGTTTAGGCGTAATTGGCGAATACTTAGGCAGAATTTATGCGGAAGTCAAAAGAAGACCTCTCTATTTAATTCGAGATACCTATGGCATTGTTGATCATGAATAAAGGTTGGTTAAATTCCATCTGGGAGAGGGTGGGGATAATGGAATCCCCAAAAAAAGCTGCCCAAACCAAGGCAGCTTGTGAATTACTTGAGGTTATAATGGATTCTTGCTAATTTAATCATCTAATATGGTCGGAAGTGCGGCATCCTGCGATCGCATGACCTGATCGGGTGATATTTAATAACTGACTGATCCTAACAGCCACTTATTTCTCGCCCAACGATCCAAACGCTTACGCAGTGACAAATCAGCAGTTTTAGTTATGGGTAATCCTAACTGCTGCTGAAACTTACCCACATATTCCTCAGTCCGATGATCATAAATCTCGCTGTAAGGAATCAGAGGACGAGGTTGGAAGATTAAGTTTAAGTTGTGCTGAAGATTCCGAACAATTTTCGCTAAAATTTCCTGGGTTTCTGGGTTAGCTGTCCCGGTTTGAGGTATATCATAATCTCGCTGAAATGACGAAATATTAGCATATCCTAAGCCTTTAATTGTCTCGGCAAAATCTTTAGGTAAATAAATAGGCTTAACTGGATCTGGTTGGGGTCGATTTTCCCACCAATAGGCTGTATCCTCTAACTTATCGCGGACATAGGTATCAGCCACCCCAGTTATGGGTAAATCATACCTTTTCTGAAAATCCTTAACGGCGGCGGTAGTTTTCGGACCATAAAACTGATTTCCGGGTAAGGGAGGATTCGGCCGCACTACAATATTAAGATGATTATGCAGACTGCTGACAATGGCAGCCATCTCGGCTTGGGTCTTGTCTCCGACAATTCCATCAACAACCAAATTGCGATCATGTTGGAAGGCGCGAATGCCTTGTTGAGCGATCGCATCTGTGGGAGAATCATTATTGACTGGGACACCATAGCCCAAGCCATAAAGAACAAAACGTAGTTCTCGGTTCGTATAGTTGCGCCAATCTACCATTGGTCTAGCCTCACGGTTTGTATAATATGATTCAGTTTAAACCCTCAGCAATACAGGCGATCGCGATCGGGTGACTGAAACCCTGGAAGTCTTCTGCAAACTTCCACGGACCGCCCCCGGAATATTTCTGCCTTTTTGTTGCTATACTGCTACCCAAATTACCATGAAAGCACTATTTCCCTTCACGACCAACCTCATTCTCGCAGTGGCGATCGCCGCCGTTGCTATATTATCGGTCCAAAATGCCACCCCGGTTTCCCTACAGTTTATGATATTCGAGTCAATTAACATACCTGTAGGGGTAGTTTTGGCCTTCAGCTTGGCGATCGGCTTAATTGCTGGTGCGATCGGTATATTTATCTATCATCAAAGGTAAACTCTCCAAATTTCCCAATTGTCATATTTAGGTCATCTTTCTTTAATAAGGTATATTTCAACCCCCAAGAAAGAAACAACTGAGATGGCTTTTAGCGAGTTATTCCCCCTTGATCACAACTTTATTCCTGGTGCGATGGTTTCTGGGACTGTCGGTAGCCTAATTGATAACGGCGATGACTTTCTATTCTATCCTATCAACGGTTCAGAAGTCATTGTTGATGTCTCCCCTCTCCCCGCATGGCAACTTGGTTTAATGCCTGGAGAAATCATCACTCTCCAAGTAGGAGAATGGAATGGTCGCGAAATCGACACTAACAATATTATCCGTCCTGATGGGTCTACGGTGTTAGGTTTATCTAACATTCCCCCCATGACTATACCACCTAATATAGACCCTTTAACAGGTGTCGGATTAACTACTCTCTCAGGTACAGTAATTAGCCAAACTGAACCGGATAGCTTTTTCTTCCAAAGTGATATCGGACCGATTTTAGTAGATGCTATTCCTCAAGGGGAAGGAATGGTAAGTGTAATTCCGGGAGAAATATTAACCATTGTTGGCAATTTTGATGACTATGATTTTGATGCTTACAGTTTGACCCGTATAGACGGTTCGGCGGTTCTACCATTACAGCCAATGATGGCTTTTCCACCGGCTTCTATTCCTCCCGTAAATCCAGAATTTCTGACTCTCTCAGGTACAGTAATTAGCCAAACTGAACCGGATAGCTTTTTCTTCCAAAGTGATATCGGACCGATTTTAGTAGATGCTATTCCTCAAGGGGAAGGAATGGTAAGTGTAATTCCGGGAGAAATATTAACCATTGTTGGCAATTTTGATGACTATGATTTTGATGCTTACAGTTTGACCCGTATGGACGGTTCGGCGGTTCTACCATTACAGCCAATGATGGCTTTTCCACCGGCTTCTATTCCTCCCGTAACTCCAGAATTTCTGACTCTCTCAGGTACAGTAATTAGCCAAGCTGAACCGGATAGCTTTTTCTTCCAAAGTGATATCGGACCGATTTTAGTAGATGCTATTCCTCAAGGGGAAGGAATGGTAAGTGTAATTCCGGGAGAAATATTAACCATTGTTGGCAATTTTGATGACTATGATTTTGATGCTTACAGTTTGACCCGTATGGACGGTTCGGCGGTTGTGCCATTACAGCCAATGATGGCTTTTCCACCGGCTTCTATTCCTCCCGTAACTCCGGTATTATCCAATCGTATTCAGATGGAAATTACTGATATTAATAATCCCGGATTTGCGCCAATTAATAATATTCCTAACCCTCCCTTAAATCCGGGTAATAGGACATCCCCAACAGTAGGCGATCGCGATTATAATTATGATCAGCCTGATTATGACTATGACCACGGTTGATCTCGTCGTTTTAACTAATAGTTTCAGCCACTATCATCTATAAACCAATCCCGGTTTTGCATTGAACACAAAAAACATTGATTTAATTAATTTAGGAGATACTTCGATGAAACCTTCCTGGAAAATTGCGACCCTGTTATCCTTTGCCACTATTATCGGTTTTGCTGAAGCTGGTCAAGCTGCGATAAATCCCCCATCATCAACCCTCGTAAATCGGATTCAGATAGACATTGAAGACCTACCGAATATCTTACCTGGAGAGGATGCTAATTTACTAGCAAATCGTTTTAATAATAGCGATCGCGATTTTAATTATGACAATGATCGAGGTCGGAATTCCCGCCGAGTTCGTCGTCCTAATGCTGGTCGTTTTAATGGTCAAACTCCCCGCCGTGTTAACCGTCCTAATGCTGGTCGTCGTCAAAGATAGTCACCACTTGATAAACATTGATAAATTTGTCAATTTAGGCTATACTTAGGGTAATCATAAATTACCATCTCAATACTCAAATTTAACTCTTTAGGAGATGCTTCGATGAAACCTTCCTGGAAAATTGCGACCCTGTTATCCTTTGCCGCTATTATCGGTTTTGCTGAAGCTGGTCAAGCTGCGATAAATCCCCCATCATCAACCCTCGTAAATCGGATTCAGATAGACATTGAAGACCTACCGAATATCTTACCTGGAGAGGATGCTAATTTACTAGCTGATTCAGATCGGGATAATGATGTCGATTATGACTATGATAATGATAGGGGTAGTGCTTCCCGTAACCGTCGTCACAGATGGTCTTAACTAAATTATCAGCCTTTAACTGTTGTCAATGGCGGCTATACTTAGGGGGATTAATCGTCCCCCATAAGGTTAGTAAAATCTCGTTTTCTATCTATCAATGCAGACCTTAACCGAATTATTACACCCTTTACCAATTAGCGAATTTTTCGATAAATATTGGACTGAAAAAGCTGTGCTAATTCCGGGTGATAATCATCAAAAATTTGCCGATTTGTTTTCCTGGCAAAAACTCAATAATTTACTCAACTATTATCCCTTAAAACACCCAGAAATCAGATTAGCTAAAACTGGGGAAACTTTGCCAGAAATTACCAACAATGAACAGATAATTAAACAATGTCAGGAAGGTGCTACTCTCATTATAGATCGACTTCATGAAAAAATAGAAGCGATCGCCAAAATGGTAGCCTTATTACGCATAGAAATCGGACATCGTAGCCAAGTCAATAGTTATTGTTCATTTCCCGGACATCAAGGCTTTGCTTGTCATTACGACTCCCACGAAGTTTTCATCCTGCAAATTTCCGGTAGAAAACACTGGCGAGTTTTTTCAGATACCTTTATTTATCCCCTGAGTGAAAATCGATCTTCCCAGTTTTCTCCCCCTGATACTCAACCCTATATAGACGCAATTATTAACCCTGGCGATCTGCTTTATATACCCCGTGGACATTGGCATTATGCGATCGCAATTGATGAACCTTCTTTGCATTTAACCCTAGGAATTGACTGTCAAACTGGTATTGATTTTAGTGATTGGTTAACCAGTCAATTGCAACAACATCCACAATGGCGCAAAAATTTACCTTTATTAAATAAATCCCATCGAGAAAACTGTCGCCAACATCTACAAAACCTAGTCCAAAACTGGCTAGAGATATTAGAGTCAGAGGATTTAATTAATCGCTATTTAGATGAACAACTTTTACAAGGACAACCCGACTTACAATTAGGCTTTCCCAGTCAAATTGGCTATGATATCTTCCCCCAAGGTCAGGAAACTAAATTCTATCGTCCTCAGCAACCCGTCTATATTACGCAATTAACTCCCACGGGTAAATTGGAAATTAAAACTGGGGGTAAGAAAATATCTCTGACCGGACTTGACCAACATATATTAGAGAAAATTTTTACATCCACAGAATTTAGTGGCTTAGACATACAACAATGGTTACAAGATTTTGACTGGGATACAGAAATTGTTCCCCTACTGTCGCGTTTGGTTAAAGCTGGAATTTTGCTGGTTATCTCCCATCCATAAACGGCGTTTATTAATCACTGCTTTTGGGTTGAAAAACCATTATATATGCCGGCACATTTTCCCATGATAATATAATAGAGCAAGTCGGCTAGTTTGTCAAGAGGAAATCATCGGAAATTTGGGGAGGATAAACGTGATCAATTTCGGCGACCAACCAAGAACCAAAAGTTGCCAAAAAATCGACAATTTCCTGGGGTGAATCAAGGGGATTAATTGACCAATTTAAGGCTTGATACATGAGTGTTTGTTGTGCGGGATAATATTCGGAAAAAATCTGATAACAAGGATATAAATCACGGGTATAACATTGATGACGTTCCATGACAATTTCTAAGCCAGACCGGAGGATCCTTTTCATAATCCACTGACCGAGTTTATGAACATAAGCAGTTTGTTCATTAGGTGGCTTTTGAGGGGTTGTATATAATAGGTCAAAACTGACTTCCTGGATATCTTCGGACAAATCAAAAGCATGACTAACCGCATCGATATCAGGCTTAAACTTTGGCAATTCTGGGGAGATATCTTGTCCGTAAACACAGGCGGCTTGAGTGACAATTAGCATTCGCAAACCCCCATAACCATAATCATCAAAATCCCGTAAGCGATCGCCTGAAATAGGTGACAATTCGACTCCCTTACAGAAGGTATATTTTGGTCTAACGTGCTGATTAAAACCATCAAACCAATGGCGATCGCAGTCTTGATAATTCCCGGAAACCACGGCGAAACTATCAACATCAGAAATGAAGGGAATAGCTTGTCCTACAGCGACAGACCCGCGAATATAAATGCTATGAACTTGGTCAGACCAATGATTAAGATAAGCTGTGACAATTTCATCAACTAGCGATCGCCAAGGTTCCACAATTTTGTCAATATTAGCTTTCCGAATAATAAAGCCTTGTTCATCAACTCCCAAAACCGAGCCAATTTTAGCAATTTTAGCCATAGTTCAATCATCCCGTAGGTATAGTTAATATTATCACCCAAGTTAATCATAACTGTAATGCTGATCACCAATTAGCCGCCGTCATTTTTTGGTCATATTTGCAGTTTACTATGTAGGGTAGTGCAGTGGCCATCAAATCTTATGAAAGCAACTATTACAGCCTTACTAACTTCCGCACTATTAACGATAGGGGTTCCAGCCGCGAATGCACAAGTTTCTATTCAAAATTTACAGCGTCATTCAGGAGTGACTATATCTGGTACAATTCGCAGTGTTGTAGGTAATGACTTTATCTTAGACGACGGAACTGGACAAATTATTGTTGATGCTGGACCCATGCGCCATCATCAACTGAATTTACAACCCGGAGAACAGGTCACAGTCACAGGTAAATATGATGACTATGACTTTGATGCTTTCACTATTACTCGCAGTAATGGCGAAGTGATTTTTATTCGCGATCCACAGGGTCCCCCACCTTGGTCAGGTGGTTACAGAAGACGGAATTCTGCTTCCCAAAGCTCTCGATAACAACAGTTCATAAGCATTAATTACCGTCAATTCCTGTCCTCTCCCTCACCGGGAGGGGACGGCTTGACATGGCTGCCAAAATTTAGCTATTAATATAATAACTATATATGGTCTATTTTGGTATAGGTAAAAATGCGGATTTTATTGGTAGAAGATGATCCAGAACAACGGGAGCCAATTCATGCAGCTTTAACTCGTTATGGACATATTGTTGATGGGGTAGAAGATGGCACAACCGCCTTGTGGTTAATGAATGAAACCGAGTATGATCTGTTGATTTTAGATTGGATGTTACCGGGAGAAGATGGTATTATTTTATGTGAAAATTATCGCCAAATGGGGAAAACATCACCAGTGTTAATGCTGACAGCTAAAGATACGACGGCTGATAAAGTTATGGGACTAGACGCTGGCGCAGATGATTATTTAGTTAAACCAGTAGACCTACAAGAATTGTTAGCTAGAATTAGAGCTTTAAGAAGGCGATCGCCTCTTTGGGTGGGGGATATATTAGCAGTCAAAGGATTATCATTAAATCTCGATACTATGATTTTAACATGGGGGAATGATAGCTTAAAGCTGAAAAGTCGCGACTTTCAACTCTTAGAATATATGATGCGTCACCCCCACCAAGTTCTCACTCATAATCAAATAGAACAAGCACTCTGGGAATGGGGAGAAGAACCGGAAAGCAATGCGGTAGTAGCGAGAGTTAAACGACTGCGTAAAACCCTGAAAGCCATAGAAATTGACAGTTGGATTGAAACGGTTTATGGTATGGGTTATCGTCTCGAACCTCGGACAGATTAAAGATTAAATAATATATATCTATGGTTAAGCTAATTACCAAACTCCAAAAACGTTGGCTATCTCTACCAATTAGATGGCGGGGCACAGCAATTATTGCGATTCCCGTGAGTTGTTTATTGATAGTATTGTTAGCCTTTGCTTGGTTAAAATTTAACATAATTGAAGACGAGGCTTGGGTACAACATACCCAGAATGTTAGATTAGAAACTAAACAACTTTTAAACGCTTTACTTGATGCGGAAACGGGGGTGAGGGGATATGGACTCACTCAACGAGATGAGTTTTTAGAGCGTTATCATCATGCTAAAAGTATAATTCCTGGAGTTTTAGACACTTTACAAGACTTGGTACAAGACAATGCTGAACAATCAGAATACTTGGAAGATGTCAGGTTTTATATTGATGAAAATATCGCTAATTTTGAAAAAAAAATAATCCTCCAACAAGAATTAATTAGGATTCGCGGACAAAATGATACTTTAGTACCCATCGAGTCTTTATATGATTGGCTGGCTAAAGGTCAAGAAACGATGAATCAAGCACGTCAAGCTATTGATATCTTTGGCGAAAATGAAGAAAAGCTACTAATTGAACGCATCCATCATCGAGATGAATATCGACAATTAACCTGGATTTTCTTATGTTTTTCTGGGGTAATTAGTGCGATCGCTACTATGTTGACTATTCATCTTTTCTATAACTTAGAACAAGAATTATCCCAGAGACAAATTAAATTGAAAATCACCAATCAACGTTTGGAAAATGTTTGTGACCAACTGCAAAGATTTACCGCTAATGCTTCCCATGAATTAAGAGCGCCTTTAGCGGCTGTATTAAGTAATGCTCAGGTGGCTTTACTAGAATTAGATGATGTGGATGAAATCCCCCCATCATTACATCGAAGACTGGAAAACATCGTCAAAACTACTAAACAGATGAGTTCCTTGGTCAGTGATTTATTATTTCTCGCCAGACATGAAGGCTTACTAGCACCTGAGTCTATACAAAAAGTCAATGTCAATCAACTGCTATTGGCGATCGCCTCGGAGTGGATAACTCCCCTGAAAAGTCAATCATTAGAATTAATAACTAACCTACCATTAACCCCCGTTTGGGTATTAGCCGATCGCAGTTTATTAAAACAAGTGATCACCAACCTTCTCAGCAACGCTAGTCGCTACACTCCCCCCGGAGGAATTATTAAAATTAACTTGCACAACTCGGAAAAATATGCTATATTCGAGGTGGAAGACTCTGGAATTGGCATTGCGGCTGAAGCATTGCCCCATGTGTTTGAGCGATTTTATCGAGCGGATTTAAAGCGTTCTAAAGCCTCCGGTGGTTGGGGATTAGGATTAGCGATCGCCCAACAAATTGTCAAGGCTCATGGGGGCGAAATTAGCGTAGTTAGTACCCTAAATGAAGGTACTAAATTTACGATAAAATTGCCCCGGATCCACTAATTGAGTAACTCCTAAGACTTCAAGCCGGGTAAACCCCAACTCTGAACCACCTTAGCGATCGCATCCCTGGTCGCTTCCGCCCCAAAACCCCAAGCCATGAGAGTAAAATAGTCCCGAGAAGGGTTAGCGCCAAAAGTCGAATTTGCCACATATAACTCAGTAAAACCGGCTCCGGCTAATAGCACCACCGCCAACGCATAACTCGTCCAAACAAAGGCTCTAATCCGCAAATTTGCGGACACTGCTTGTTCACTCCAAGAAGCGTTGTAATGAGTAGCCGGAGGGAGAGCCACTAAAGACAAACCGGACATAAATCCTAATCCTTTAGAAACCAAATCCGACTCATCGAGACTTTGTTCATCTACCTGAACCTTTAGCTGTTCTAACTGACGACCGACAGTTTCATCTTTTTGTAACTCCATGGGGGTTAAACGGTCAACCTGGCGATCGAGTTGGCGAATAATTGCAGCCAGAGGCTTTTGGTCATCATCAGTTTCAACGGGGAGGCGTTTTTGTAGTTCCTCAATATCCTTTTTTAAAGGAGCATAACTGTTAATTTGTTTGGCGATCGCCTCCAACTTCTCGCGCAATTGAGGCGGACCTTCCAACTCTGGCGCAGTGTTCAGAGCATCATCCAAATCCCAGCTTACCATCCGCACAAAGGTAGTGGTAGCATCATAATCCTCTAACTTCTGCTTGAGGCGATCGCTATATTCAAACTGCGCCAACCAATCAGACCTTCCCATCACCCAACGTCGCCAAGTTCCCTCAGCGCGATCAATAATCAGCGCCGCCTCTTCCCAGCGTTCCCCCTGAAGTTCCATCTTCACTTCAACTAAATAAGCATTGATGCGACCCTTAAACGCCTTAGCCTTCTCAAGATCTGGGTCTTCCTCCATCTGAGCATAAACCTGTCCTACCCGCATCAAAATCTGATCTCTCGGTCGTCCTTGGTCGCGATAAGCAGAGATGACAATTCCTAATCCTGTCCCAAATACCAGCATTACCAGCGGTAAAAACCAATGGTCCTTAACCCTTAACGTCACCGGAATCGCCAGTTGTCCCCCAGAGTAACTTAGCCGCACAGTTCCCACAAATTCACCACTATCAGGAGCCTGGCGTAAATTAAACACCACGGGTACAATCACCTCATTCGCCTTACCCAGAATTGGCTGCATTTCTCCGGCGGCGATGGCTGCCCCAGGAAACACCGATACCCCATTAGTTCCATTCAGGTCAAACGGAAGCACCTGTAAATCTCTGACGGCGCTATCGGTTCTAATATAAAGCTGGCGGACTTGTTTGGTGGTGCGATCGCCAGCAATGGTCAACTGATCCGGTTCCACAGTCTGAGCGATCGCCACATTTCCCGTCAGCAAAGCCATGGCTGGAATTAGACAACTAGCCAAAACAGATTTAAACGACTTCATCCTAGATTACCCTCAAGCGTCCATAAATCAATATCCAGCTTTTCGATGAAACCTTCTGTATTTTCCCGGAATATTTTAATATGCTCCGTCGCCATGTGTTGTTCCCACAACAAACGACTTTCCCAATTCTCATAGAACAAAAATAAAGTCGGATCATCAATCGACCGATGTAAATCATAATTGAGACATCCACTTTCAGCTAAAGTCAGCGGAATTAGTTTCAGTAACTGCTGATGAACTGTCTCTTCTGCTCCGGCTTTAGCTTTGATTCTCGCGACAACTGTTAATTGACTCATGGCCAGCGTTCCTTATAGTTAAGACTTACCCAAAGCTACCCACAAAGCCGCTTTGGTCTCTAAGATAGCTTGTACTAGGGGTGATAGTTAGCGCTCACCCGTCGCCAAGATCGGCGAACCTTAAATAGCACTCCCCCCCCAGCAGAAGGTCGGCTGTTTTCCCCAAAGGCTTCGGGATACGCACCTGCTCTATAAAACTTAAACAAAACCGGACATAGCCGGATATTGATGTTTATTTCTTGCTTCGTCCGGGACTGTCGGCAGCACCCCATCCACAAGTGTAATCGTCGGAACCAGGCGATTTTTCTAAATTTATACTGGCGTTCAAATCTCTATCAATCTTCAGGCCACAGTTTGGACATTCAAAAGTCCGACGGACTAGGGGCATTTTTTGACGATAACCGCAATTAGAACACAGTTGACTGGATGGATAAAATCTATCGGCAATAATCAACTTTGAACCATAACGTTCTGCCTTGTAACCTAGTTGCCGACGGAACTCATAAAATGAAGCATCAGCGATAGAACCCGCCAAACCATGATTTTTCAGCATACCTGACACATTCAAATCTTCAATGACGACTTGGCTGTGGTTCTTAGCCAAGAAAGTAGTTATTTTATGAATCGTGTCCCGCCGAATGTTTGCTACTCTTTGATGTAGCTTTTGAACTTTTAAGAGACATTTGGCTCGATTTTTCGAGCCTTTGACTTTGCGACTTAAATGACGTTGTAATCGAGCTAGTTTTTGGGTGGCTGCTTTATACGGCTTGGGATTAGAGAATTGGGTCCCATCGGAGCAAGTCGCCAAATTGTTAATTCCTAGGTCAACCCCGATTCTCTCTCGATATTTAGGTGTAATTTCTGGCGTGATTTCTACAAAAAAGCTCATATACCAGTCCCCTGCTTGGCGCGTTAGGGTGACTTTCTTAACCCAACTTTCGGGTAGAGCCTCAAATGTAGAAACCCAGCCCACAAAAGGCAGCTTATGGCGAGTTCCTGACAGATTGAATGGCTTTCCAGAATTGTCAAGCGTAAAACTATCATGGTGGCCTTTCTTCTTAAATTTAGGATAACTGCTTATTCCCTTGAAGAAGCGCTTAAAGGCATCCCCTAGATTAATGAAGGCATATTGATAAACTTTAGAAGACAATTCGGACATCCAAGGATATTGAGGTTTCACATAATTCGTAAAAACCTTTTTAATGGAGTTTATATTAGGCTTGAGTCCCTCTTCATAAGCTGACCTCCATAAGTGTAATCCCCAATTAAACACGAACCGAGCATAACCGGCGTGTTTGGCCATCAAGGTGCGATGACGGTCATTGAGTTTTAGTTTGGTTCGGAAAGCTTTGTAAGGGTTATGGTCGAAAGGGAAGTCGCCTTCCCCAACTCCAATTCAAAACCGTGCTTGATACTTTCACATCACACGGCTCCTGATGTGGATACCCCTTTTGACATCGGGAACAGGGTAACGACTCCCTGCTTTTGTGATTTCAACTTTTGGAGCTAAATACAACATCGTAGTGTTTAAACTCGCTTTCGTCGTAAACACTCCTAATTGTCGCAGTCTCTATATCCACACCGTGACTAGTGGGCATATCCTAACCATTACAGTTAGGCATTGGCTTTCAGTCACATCCTTTCCCCTTAAAGGTATACGCTTACACTTTCACTACTCCGCAGGTACATCCTGCCACTTGAGAGCCTAAAAGGGGTTTAAACGTTCCGTTTATACGGGCATTCCATCTTTAGATTTGTCCTCTCCACCGGGGTACTTTTAAAAGTCTGTGTAGGTGATGTCATGATTACCCTACTTTTCCCCTTGCTCTTTTGAACGCAGCGTATCAACCTGTTTCGCTGCTAAATCATTACGATGGTTCAAGCCGGACATTCGGTTTCCCTAATCATGGATGGTTGGCAGTGGTCGCATTTGGTAGTAGGTTCTACTTCACGCCTTCCGTTCCCCGCTTCAATCCTGGGGTTATGATTCCCAAAACTGGGGGTGGCTATCGCCGTTACTCTCAACGCAATTGTTAAGGAATCATTAATATTTCCAGTTGGGCGTTTTGACCTTGAGTTCCCTGCCTTGTTTTGTATATTTCTATACCAAACGTTGGGACATATAAACAGTTATGGGATGGTCAGGGTACGAGTCCCTTATATTTCACCAAGGGGTGAAAGTCCCACTAGGAGGTTATTTCAGGCATTGCAGCCTTATTTGACTCCTAAACGTCTCGCACCATGATTGGATTTTACCATGAATCCGACTTGATGAGTATGTCGTCAAGGAAATTTGGCATGGTCTGGGGTTTGACCGTATACTCATTATTGAGTTGCGAATCTTTGGGGGTATTGTACCTTATTGTCCTAAGATGTCAAGCAAATCTTGGATTAAATTCTGGCTCCCCTTCTATCATTCCCCAAAATGCGATCGTCATAGAGCCAGATCATAAATGTTAAAAATAGACTTGACGAAAGCACAGATATCACATACAATCAAGAATCGTGATCAAATTGCAGCATAACTGTTGGAGTAGGGATAGCTAACCTATAGGATCTGCCAAGCAGATACAACCTTATAGCGAGAACTTCTCATAAGACATCAATGGCTTTAAGCTACAGCAGCTTCGCCGAACTTGCCAAGCGCCAACAGTAAACTGGGTCAAACCTGATGCTAGTTTGACCCTGAGCAACAGAAACGGATACTGAGTAGATATCTGCTCAAGTCCTAGCGACATCGGGCCGCACTGGGGCTTATGCTTCAGTCTGGGAACAGCTTAAACAAGTTGATAGCCTGAAATACTTCCAGGCAACCAAGCACGTCTATCCTGGCTCCTGAGCCGGAGAGACGGTCGGTTTGCCTGCCCAAAATCGGGTTTAAATTATGATGCCACAAGCATCGTTAACTGGCGGGTTGACCATGATTTAGTCAGTGGAAAATTCCGCCCTATTGTAATGCGTAGAAAAGAGAGGCCAGTTTAAGTGTCTGTAGGTATCCTCGGCACCAAGCTAGGCATGACTCAGGTATTTGACGCAGAGACAGGAAAAGCGATTCCCGTCACCGTAGTTCAAGCCGGGCCATGCACAATCACCCAAGTGAAGACCGAAGCCACCGATGGCTATACGGCCATCCAGCTAGGTTATGGTGAAGTTCCTAACAAAACCCGGAAATTAAACACCCGAAAATCCCCAGACAAAGAGGTTAATAAATACCTCAGCCATGCTGAACAGGGACACCTAACCAAATCCAACAGTCCCTTGGTTCGTCACCTGAAAGAATATCGGCTAGAAAGTACCGATAACTTTGAACTAGGTCAGGAAATCAAAGTAGATACCTTTGAACCCGGACAAATGGTAGATGTGACCGGGATTGGGATGGGTCGAGGTTTTGCGGGAAACCAAAAACGTAATAACTTCCGACGTGGACCAATGGCTCACGGTTCCAAAAACCACCGCCTACCAGGTTCCATCGGACCCGGAACCACACCAGGGCGCGTTTATCCCGGCAAAAAAATGGCCGGACGTTATGGCGGGAAACAGATTACCACTAGGAAACTGACTATCGTGCGGATAGACCTAGAAAGGAACCTGTTGCTAATTAAAGGATCAATCCCCGGCAAACCCGGTGGCTTGCTTAATATCAAACCAGCCAACCTGGTGGGTGGCAAGTAGAGAGAAGACAGGGGGAAAAATGGTTGACTGTGTAATTCGCAACTGGGAAGGGGAAGAAGTCGGACAGACTACCCTGGAACTAAAAGTTGCTAAAGAAGAAAATGCCTCCCACATCGTCCATAGAGCCTTAGTACGTCAGCAGGCGGCAGCCAGACAGGGAACAGCCAGCACCAAAACTCGCTCAGAAGTGCGAGGCGGTGGCCGTAAACCCTGGAGACAAAAAGGAACAGGACGGGCAAGGGCAGGTTCAATTCGTTCTCCACTATGGCGCGGTGGTGGTGTGATCTTTGGGCCAAAACCGAGAGATTACAGCGTCAAAATGAACCGCAAAGAACGTCGGTTGGCTTTGAGAACGGCGTTTCAGAGTAGGGCAGAGGATATCGTGGTGGTGGAAGAATTTGTGACGCAACTGCCACGTCCTAAAACTAAAGACTTGACAGCGGCTTTGGCCCGTTGGGGAGTTTCACCAGAAGCTAAAGTGCTGCTGGTACTACCTGAAAAACAAGAAAACGTCTATTTGTCGGGTCGGAATGTGGCGAAAATTAGAATTTGTCTGGCAGATAGCTTGAATGTCTATGATGTTCTGGCAGCAGACAAAATAGTAACCACTGCTAATGCCCTGGCGAAAATTCAGGAGGTTTATGGTGACTGAGTTTAAAACCCGTGATTTAGCTGATGTGGTCCGACGACCAATTGTAACTGAAAAAGCCACAATTCAAATGGAGCTGAATCAGTTTACTTTTGATGTCGATCCTAGGGCTGATAAACCAACTATTAAGGCGGCAGTTGAACTGCTATTTCCAGTTAAGGTTTTGAGTGTTAATACCCAGAATCCTCCCCGACGACGACGTAGGGTCGGCCGTTTCGTCGGGTACAAACCTCGCTATAAAAGAGCGATCGTTACCCTGGAAGATGGGGAAGCCTTGAGAAAAGTCCTCTTCCCTGAAGTTTAATGGTGTCGGGTAAAACGCGGGTGTGCCACCTTCTGAATAACTATCAAAAAAAAGCGGCACCGAGAACCCACCTTTACCCTGGTAATTATTGAACACCGACATGAAGGGCGATCGAGTTTTCTTTCCCTATCCTGAAATCTAGATCTCTAACTTCCACAGAAACAGACATAGGATCGACTATATGGCAATTCGTTCTTACCGACCTTATACCCCAAGCACACGCCAACATACTGTCTCGGAATTTACAGAAATTACTAGATCCGAGCCGGAAAAATCCCTAACCGTCTCTAAACACCGCCTTAAAGGTCGTAATAATCGCGGTGTGATTACCTGTCGCCATAGAGGTGGTGGACATAAAAAACTATATCGGATTATTGACTTTCGCCGGGATAAACATAATGTACCCGCTAAAGTCGCTGAGATTGAATACGACCCCAACCGTAACGCCAGAATTGCCCTACTTAACTATGTGGATGGCGAAAAACGCTATATTCTCCACCCTGTAGGCTTGGCTGTCGGGACTGTGGTTATATCTGGGCCTGATGCCCCCATTGAAGTGGGTAACGCTCTCCCCCTATCCCACATTCCCTTGGGTACATCAATCCACAACGTGGAAATGATTCCCGGTAAAGGTGGACAAATGGTACGAGCAGCCGGAGCCTCGGCTCAGATTATGGCTAAAGAAGGAGATTATGTCACCCTGAAACTGCCATCCGGTGAACAACGGAAAATCCCCGCCCGTTGCTATGCGACGATTGGACAGGTGGGCAATGTGGATGCCAGAAATATCAGCATTGGTAAGGCTGGACGCAATCGCTGGTTGGGTAAACGTCCCACCGTGCGCGGTAGTGTTATGAACCCTGTTGATCACCCCCACGGTGGTGGTGAAGGACGCGCCCCCATTGGTCGCAGTGGCCCGGTTACGCCTTGGGGTAAACCAGCCCTGGGAGCGAAAACTAGAAACAAGAAAAAACGCAGCACTGCTTTAATTGTTCGCCGTCGTCGGAAATCCTCGAAACGAGGCAAAGGTGGCCGTCAGAGCTAATCGCCAAGCCTTGCAGACTGCTATCTGGCTGCATTCCTGGTAAAGGCATCAAAAGAAAATCGGACTAAGCCCCCCACCCCTACCCTGCCCAAAGGGTAATGGGTAGCCTCCGCCCACAGCCTAGATCACCATTGGAATCCTAAACATATACCATGTCTCGATCGCTCAAAAAAGGTCCATTTGTGGCCGATCATCTGCTCGTCAAAATCGAAAAACTCAACGCTGACAATCGTAAGGAAGTGATCAAAACTTGGTCGCGCTCCTCCACCATTGTTCCCCAAATGGTTGGTCATACTATCGCTGTTCATAACGGCCGTCAGCACGTCCCTGTATTTGTTAACGAACAAATGGTGGGACATAAATTGGGAGAATTTGCTCCCACTCGGACATTCCGAGGTCACGCTAAAAGTGATAAAAAAGCTCGCCGATAAGCGGCGCTTCGTTCGCCTGTAGGACTGTGGAGTAGCGGCGGATTATGCGGTATTTTCGGAAAAAACTCGGCTGGGGCTGGTTCTGCCCGTAACCTTAATTCCCCAAAGCGTGTTTTGAGAAACCCGCCCAAGTCCAAAGCGCCCTGACAATTTCTGGGTTGAGCGACCCTAAACCACACCTACATCACGCCCGAATCAAGGAGAAAGATATGGCTAGTTCCAACTCAGAAGTAAAAGCGATCGCTCGTTACATCAGAATGTCCCCATCAAAAGTCCGGCGGGTACTTGATCAAATTCGCGGACGTAGCTATCGCGAAGCCCTGATTATCCTGGAGTTTATGCCCTACCGCGCCTGTACTCCTGTCTTGAAAGTTCTGCGATCGGCTGTTGCTAACGCTGAACATAACCAGGGTTTAGACCCCGCCACTCTCATCGTTTCCCAAGCCTTCGCCGACGCTGGACCAAGCCTTAAACGCTACCGCCCTCGCGCCCAAGGCCGAGCCTACCCCATTCGCAAACCTACCTGTCACATTACCGTGACCGTCGCTCCTGCGGAGTAGGGAATAGGGAAGAAGTTAGCATTACCTATTACCTATTACCTATTACCGATTACAGATTACCCATTACCTGTCGTACAGACTAAATTATTAAGCTGCTATGGGACAAAAAATACATCCAATTGGTTTCCGCCTTGGAGTTACCCAAGAACACAAATCTCGCTGGTTTGCTGATGCTAGTCAGTATCCGCAACTTTTGCAGGAAGACTACACCATCCGTAAGTACATTCAGAAAAATCTCAGCAATGCTGGCATCTCAGATGTTCGCATTGAACGCAAAGCTGATCAAATTGACCTGGAAGTGCTAACCGCTAGACCGGGTGTGGTAGTTGGTCGTGGTGGTGCCGGAATTGACTCCCTCCGCCAAGGACTTCAGAAAGAACTGGGCAGCAATCGCCAGATCCGCATTAACGTTGTGGAAGTGTCCCGCGTTGATGCTGATGCTACCCTCATCGCTGAAAATATCGCCGCTCAACTTGAAAAACGGGTTTCCTTCCGTAGAGTTGTCCGCCAAGCTATTACCCGCGCCCAAAAAGCTGGCATTGAAGGCATTAAAATCCAGGTCAGTGGCCGCTTGAACGGAGCAGAAATTGCTCGGACTGAGTGGACCCGTGAAGGTCGTGTTCCCCTACACACCTTACGAGCTGATATTGACTATGCCTACTGCACCGCTCTCACTATTTACGGCATCCTCGGTGTCAAAGTTTGGGTGTTTAAGGGAGAAATTATTCCCGGTCAGGAAGAAACCCCCGCACCTAATACAAGAGCGCCGAAAAGTCGCCGTACACCCAGACGGCAAAAGTATGATGACCGGTCTAGTGATACATAAAAAGTTCTAGTAGGCGCGATCTCGATAGGTTCATAACCCAAAACCTAACACTTATCTCCCTCATGGGTACGCCTCTGTCTCATTAACTTCACTCACTACTATTTGCGATCATGTTAAGCCCAAGAAGAACTAAATTCCGCAAACAACAGCGGGGTCGAATGCGGGGTCAGGCAACTCGCGGCAACAATATCAACTTTGGTGATTTTGCCCTACAAGCCCTTGAACCCTCTTGGATTACCTCCCGCCAAATTGAAGCAGCCCGTCGGGCAATGACTCGTTATATTCGCCGGGGTGGGAAAATCTGGATTCGTGTATTCCCTGATAAACCTGTCACTATGCGTCCCGCAGAAACCCGTATGGGTTCCGGTAAAGGGGCCCCTGAATACTGGGTCGCTGTTGTTAAACCTGGACGCATCATGTTTGAAATTGCAGGTGTTTCTGAAGAGGTCGCCCGCGAAGCTATGCGCCTAGCCTCCTTTAAACTCCCGATTAAGACTAAGTTTCTCACACGGGAAGATTCACAGTCCTAATACTGATTGCATTGACCTGAAAACTGCCCGCTAATTGTACCGAGGAGATAATTATGGCTCTTTCTAAAATTGAAGAAGCCCGACAGTTAAATGATGATGACCTCTCTGAGCAAATCCTGGAAATTAAAAAACAACTCGCTAATCTGCGCCTCCTGAAAGCTACAGGACGCTTGGAAAAACCTCATGAAATTAGACACACACGACATCGATTGTCACAGTTACTCACCGTGGAGAGGGAACGACAACTTCAAAATCAAAGTCCGGCTTAGTATTCCCTAATTCATTAGTCTAAGGCCCTAGGGAATAGGAAATGGGAAATACTGGTCAGTCATACCCATTACCCATTACCCATTACCCATTACCTAAACAATCATTCATCTCTTATTTCTCACAATCATGGCAGTTAAAGAAAGAGTTGGCGTAGTCGTCAGCAATAAAATGCAAAAAACTGTGGTGGTAGCTATTGAAAACCGCTCCCCTCACCCTAAATATGGGAAAATTGTCGTTAATACTAAACGATATAAAGCCCACGATGAAGACAATACTTGTCAAGAAGGCGATCGGGTTCGCATTCGAGAAACCCGCCCCCTCAGTCGCACTAAACGCTGGAATGTAGTTGAAATTCTCAACAAAAATAACCAGTAATTCTCACCGGTTTCTGTTTATCTTGAACCCCAAATTACGCTTACAGAGACAATACCATGATTCAACAGCAGTCCATACTTAATGTGGCAGATAACAGCGGCGCGCGCAAACTTATGTGTATCCGCGTCCTGGGTGGGGGGAATCGTCGCTACGGCACTATTGGTGATGTCATCATCGCTGTCGTTAAAGATGCAATTCCCAACATGGCCGTCAAAAAATCCGATGTCGTTCGAGCTGTCATTGTTCGCAGTCGCCAAGGACTACGCCGAGATAGCGGTATGAGTATTCGCTTTGACGATAATGCAGCCGTTATCATTAACCAGGATGGCAACCCCAGGGGAACCCGTGTATTTGGACCTGTGGCACGGGAACTACGGGACAAAAATTTCACTAAAATTGTTTCCCTTGCACCGGAGGTACTCTAAATTATGCCCAAGCGTCAGCGCAAATTAGCTCCGCCCCGGGGCTACAAAATGCACGTCAAAAAAGGGGATACTGTCCAGGTAATTGCCGGACGAGATAAAGGAAAAGTTGGGGAGGTGATATCCACTCTACCTAAATTGAGTAAAGTAGTTGTCAAAGATGTTAACGTCCGTACCAAGCACGTTAAACCTCAACAAGAGGGTGAAGGGGGCCGTATTGTCAACTTTGAAGCTCCGATTCACAGTTCTAATGTGATGCTGTATTCGACCAAAGAAAAAGTCGCTAGTCGTATTTCCTACACCTTTACGGAAGACGGGCGCAAGGTCAGAATGCTCAAAAAAACCGGGGAAGTTATTGATTAATCAATGGCACACTTTCTCCCCCGGGGCGGGTTTCCCACCAGCCCTGACTGGACAGGTGGACTCTGTTAAACACTCGTTTTGATTATCCCTGACCAAGCCCAGGGAATGTATTTAGGACAGACAGCAACTATGACATCTCCACTCAAAACCATCTATCAGGAAACCATCGTTCCTAAATTGATGGAACAGTTCAAATATGAGAACATCCATCAGGTTCCCAAGGTTGTTAAAGTTACCATTAACCGAGGACTGGGCGAAGCATCCCAAAATGCCAAGGCTCTGGAATCTTCAGTTAATGAATTGGCGATTATTACCGGACAAAAACCAGTAGTGACCCGCGCTAAAAAAGCGATCGCCGGCTTTAAAATCCGTCAAGGAATGCCCGTTGGGGTAATGGTGACACTCCGTTCTGATCGGATGTATGCCTTTATGGAACGTCTGATTCACCTAGCCCTACCTCGCATTCGAGACTTTCGTGGCATTAGTCCCAAAAGTTTTGACGGTCGGGGTAACTACAGTCTGGGGGTCAAAGAACAACTGATCTTCCCAGAAATCGACTACGATCGCATCGATCAAATTCGAGGTCTGGATATTTCAATTGTCACCACAGCCCAGACAGATGAAGAAGGGCGTGCTTTACTTAAAGAAATGGGAATGCCCTTCCGGGAGAACTGAGGCAGTAAAATAACGAGACAACTATGGCGACGAACGACACTATTGCAGATATGTTAACGCGCATCCGCAACTCTTGCATGGCGCGGCATCAAACCACAGAAATTCCATCCACCAAAATGACCCGCAGTATTGCCAAAGTCCTCCAGGATGAAGGCTTTATTGCCAACTTTGAAGAAGCAGGTGTTGGTGTCAAAAAACATTTAGTGGTTTCACTAAAATACAACACCAAAACCCGCACCCCCACCATCCGCACCCTTAAACGAGTGAGCCGTCCAGGTTTGCGCGTTTACAAAAACCGCAAAGAACTCCCCCGGGTTTTAGGTGGAATTGGAATTGCGATCATTTCTACCTCCCGTGGGGTAATGACCGACCGAGAAGCCCGCCTTCAGGGCTTAGGCGGAGAAGTGCTTTGCTATGTGTGGTAAATCCATTACCCACAGCCTCGCACTCCGCAGACCCCTAAACACTGCTCATCGACCATTAAACAAGGATTATGTCTAGAATTGGTAAGCGTCCAATTCCGATTCCCGCCAAAGTTACCCTAACCTTAGACGGCCAAAAAGTCACAGTCAAAGGACCAAAAGGGGAGCTTTCCCGCGTATTACCCAACGAAGTTATCCTCTCCCTCGAAGAAGACACACTAATCGTTAAGCGTCGGGATGAATCCCGAGTCGCCCGTCAGCGTCATGGTCTCTGTCGCACCCTGGTAGCCAACATGGTGGATGGAGTTTCCCAAGGATTTGAACGGCGACTGGAAATCCAAGGAGTGGGATATCGGGCTCAGGTTCAAGGTAAAAACCTGATCTTAAATGTCGGCTACAGCAAACCGGTGGAAATGGTTCCCCCTGAAGGTTGCAGCGTAGCCGTTGAAAATAACACCAATGTGATTGTTAGCGGAATTAATAAAGAACTCGTCGGCAACATGGCTGCGAAAATTCGCGCCGTGCGACCCCCTGAACCCTATAAAGGCAAGGGCATTCGCTACGCCGGAGAACAAGTCAGACGTAAAGCTGGTAAGGCAGGGAAAAAATAGATCATGAAACTTACTCGTAACGATTCCCGTCAGCGCCGTCACCGTCGAGTTCGGCGCAAAGTCCTAGGAACTTCAGAGCGTCCTAGATTGGCTGTGTTTCGCTCTCACAAGCACATCTATGTGCAGGTGATTGACGATAGCCAGCAACACACCTTAGTTGCCGCGTCTACCTTAGACCCCGAAATAACTGCCGACTTGAAAACTGGGGCTACCTGTGATGCTTCTGTTAAAGTTGGTCAATTAATCGCTAAACGCTCTCTATCTAAAGGAATTGAGCGCGTCGTATTTGACCGGGGAGGTTACATCTATCATGGCCGCGTTAAAGCCTTGGCAGACGCAGCCAGAGAGGCCGGGTTAGAATTTTAATAAGCTGACGGGCAATTTATAATTGCCCTTAACAATCAGGAACTAAAAGTATGGCAGAACAGCAACGTCGTAAAAAAAATACTCGCACCAAAGAAAAAGAATCCGAATGGCAAGAACGGGTTGTTCAAATTCGCCGTGTAACTAAAGTAGTTAAAGGCGGTAAAAAACTCAGCTTCCGTGCCATTGTTATCGTCGGCAACGAAAAAGGCCAGGTGGGTGTCGGTGTCGGAAAAGCAGCAGATGTCATCGGAGCCGTCAAAAAAGGTGTCGCCGATGGCCGCAAAAATGTCGTCGAGATTCCCCTAACCAAATCTAACTCTCTACCTCACCCCGCCAATGGTGTGGGAGGCGGAGCCCAAGTCATTGTTAGACCCGCTGCCCCTGGTACAGGGGTAATCGCTGGGGGTGCTGTCCGCACCGTGCTAGAACTAGCCGGGGTTAAAAACGTTCTAGCTAAACAGCTAGGCTCCAGTAATCCCCTTAATAACGCCCGCGCCACCATTAACGCTCTCTCAGGATTGCGGACTCTATCGGATGTGGCCAAAGAACGGGGCATCCCCATCGAACAGCTTTATGCTTAATCATAAGTGGACCATCGGGGCAATTCCTCAATTGCCTCTCACTGATAACCCATCAATTGCACTGTATTGAGACAACCATGAGATTACAAGACGCAAAGCCCAAAGCTGGCTCTCAAAAACGTCGCCGTCGCCTTGGTCGTGGGGTTTCGGCCGGACAAGGAGCTAGTTGTGGCAAAGGAATGCGCGGTCAAAAATCGCGTTCCGGTGGCAGCACCAGACCCGGATTTGAAGGAGGTCAAAACCCCCTCTATCGACGACTACCTAAATTAAAAAGCTTTCCTCTGGTAAACCGAAAACAGTACACTACCATTAATGTGGGTCGTCTGGATTCTCTGGGTGCCAACAGCGAAGTAACTCTATCCTCTCTCATTGCGGCCGGAATTATTACCACTGACCGGGGACCGCTCAAGATTTTGGGAGATGGAGAACTAAATGTAGCACTTCAGGTTAAAGCAGCAGCCTTCACCCAAAGCGCTCGATCTAAAATTGAAGCAGCCGGGGGAAGTTGTGAAGTCTTAGGAGCCAGAAACACCAGCTCGGAAGGTTAAGCGTAGGCGATTTTTCGCCCCTACTGCTCTGTACATTCCCAATAGTGTTTTCAAGAGGTAGTCCTTCATGGTCGTCAGTCGTGAAAAAACGCCAACTGCACAGGAAACATTCATGCAGATGGCTCAGGCTGCTGGTTTACGGGGTCGTATTCTCGTAACCATTGGTCTGCTCATTCTAGTCCGTTTGGGCGTTTTCCTGCCTATCCCAGGCATTGATCGGCAAGCATTTAGCCAAAATATTCAAAACACCCCCTTTATCGGTTTTCTCGACCTATTTTCCGGGGGTGGATTTTCAGCCCTGGGTATTTTTGCTCTGGGAATTCTCCCCTATATTAACGCCTCCATTATCATGCAGTTGATGACGGCGGCTCTCCCCACTTTAGAAGATTTGCAAAAAAACGAAGGGGAAGCCGGACGGCGGAAAATATCTCAAATTACCCGCTATGTGGCCTTGGGGTGGGCTATCTTGCAAAGTATTGGTATTGCCATTTGGGTCAGCCCCTTTGCTCAAAATCCCAATCAACCACAGTTCATAGTCATGGCTGAAGTAGTCCTGGCTCTGGCTGCTGGGTCTATGTTTGTCATGTGGGTATCGGAACTGATTACAGAACGCGGTATCGGTAATGGCGCTTCCCTGCTCATTTTTATCAACATCGTAGCGGTTCTACCCCAATCATTGGGCAGTACCATTGAATTAGCTCAAAGTGGTGATAGCGCTATTGTAGGACGAGTTGTGATCTTGTTATTGATTTTCCTAGCAATGATTGTTGGGATTGTTTTTGTACAAGAGGGAACCCGTCGTATTCCTATTGTTTCCGCCCGCCGACAAGTGGGTCGCAAACTTTATCGCGAAAAAAGTAGCTATCTACCTTTGCGTCTAAATCAAGGCGGGGTGATGCCGATTATCTTTGCTTCGGCAGTTTTGATTCTTCCGGCTTCTATCTCCCAGTTTGCTAATAATCCGGTTCTGGTACAAATTTCTACTTATCTGAGTCCCGGAGGACCTGCTCCTTGGCTCTATATTGCCTTTTACTTGCTGATGATTCTGTTCTTTAGCTATTTCTACGCTTCTTTAATTATGAATCCCGTAGATATGGCTCAGAACTTGAAGAAAATGGGAGCTAGTATTCCCGGAATTCGTCCAGGTCGCGCCACCAGTGAGTATATTGAGCGGGTTCTGAATCGCTTAACCTTTTTGGGAGCGGTTTTCTTGGGTTTAGTAGCAATTATTCCTACTGTAGTGGAAAGCGCTACCAGAGTTCCTACTTTCCGAGGCTTTGGTGCTACTTCTCTACTGATTCTGGTCGGGGTTGCTATTGATACCGCCAAGCAGGTTCAGACTTATGTAATTTCTCAAAGATATGAAGGGATGGTGAAAAAATAATGCGGGAATTGATTTTTTTGGGGCCGCCTGGTTCGGGAAAGGGAACACAAGCGGCTCGTATGGCTGAGATTATGAAAATTCCTCACATTTCCACTGGAGAGATTTTGAGGGATCATGTCTCTAAGCAAACTACCCTGGGTCAACAGGCTAAAACCTATATGGATCTGGGTGATTTGGTTCCAGATCAACTGATTTTGGATATGGTGACTCATCGCTTATCTGAGCCTGATGCTGAAACGGGTTGGATTCTCGATGGGTTCCCTCGTAATGTCAGCCAGGCTCAGTTTGTCCAAGAGCATTTGTTGTCGGTTGATGAGAAAACGGGCAAAATTCCAGATAAAGATCACGTCTGGGTCATTAATTTAGAGGTTCCAGATGATGTCATCCTGAAACGATTGCTGGTGCGAGGTCGTGAAGATGACCATGAAGAAACGATTTTACATCGCCTTCAGGTTTATCGGGAACAGACGGCTCCCTTGATTGAATTTTACAGCAGTCGTAACCAACTGCATCATATCAATGGCGATCGCACCATGGAAGAAGTAACCGATAGTTTAAAAGAGGTAATTACCAGCTCATAATTGGCATGGGGAATCAAGGTTCACCAATCTGGGAACAAAATCTCCCCCCGGCGGTTCTCATCCTGGCTTAATCATTTGTGTCGATTTCATAGATGATTACCAGATTTTGATAAGATATGTTAACACGCTCAGGCCCATGCCCGGACGCGATTTTACCTGGTTGGATGATTTTAGTCGCCTACTGGGGGGTTTATTTACCGAATTGAGGAACTAACAGTTTGTCTAAACAAGACTTAATAGAAATGGAAGGAACTGTTACCGAGTCCCTTCCCAACGCTATGTTTCGAGTCGATCTCGATAATGGTTTTAATGTACTAGCACACATTTCGGGTAAAATCCGGCGCAACTACATTAAAATTCTACCGGGCGATCGCGTCAAGGTAGAATTAACCCCCTACGATCTCAGCAAAGGTCGGATCACCTATCGACTGAAAAAGAAATAGGTTCCCCTCATAGCTGAATCGCTCCAGGTTGATTTACCTCAATCCTGGCTGAAAATTTTTAGCCTGTGGTATAATTAAGAATTTGTTGTAAACTACTATTAGTAGTTAGTGTCGTTCTATATAGCGTTAGCATCCCCCTGTAAAAACCAGGCTGGTCAACAGCCATGTTTCCGGGGAACTAAGTTATGGACAATAGTTGAATTTCCTAGGGGATAGGGGGGTCGCTAATCTCAAGCACTAAAACCTAAGAGTTAAAAATCAACAAGGGGACTACCTGCGCGTAGGGCTGAGTTGTCAAATAATACTCTGGGGAAAGTACCGCCGACCAGTAACACCATAGTAGCGAAGTAACTTTGTGCTGAAAACAGCCTAAATCAGGCTAACCATAGAAAGATACAGCACCTCTGTCTTTCTTCCCCAGTAGGGTAAGGCAAATTCATGAGCCATAAAATTGTAATCGGCCAGCTAAATCTAGTGGTTTCCCAACTCCCATGAGGTTGACATGAAAGTTAGAGCATCAGTGAAGAAAATTTGTGAAAAATGTCGCGTCATTCGCCGTCGAGGGCGAGTGATGGTGATTTGCTCGAATCCCAAACATAAGCAAAGACAAGGATAGTGATGATGAAGGTAGTGAAGTGCGTCAGAGAGGCAGAATGCACGCAGATTCAATTATTATTAATTGGTCTGGCGCACCCTACCCATCTTAACTGTTGATGTCTATTGTACACAGAGGGAAGAAAAGCAAAGTAGCGGGAAAGCTAAATTAAGTATCCCACTAACCCAAGCCAGTGATACCCTCGTCAAACGCACTTAATGGCTGTTATGATGGCCGCGCGAGGCGGCTCAGTCACTAAGCTAGGAAGTGTTAAGTTAGCCTTCACGGTCTGATCACTGGCAGGATTAAATAGAACAACTCGGCACTGTAATTAATTTTGGCACAGCACGATTATTAGGGAGAAAAAAACGTGGCACGGATAGCCGGAGTAGACCTTCCACGCGATAAGCGTGTTGAGATTGGTCTGACCTATATCTACGGAATTGGATTATCTCGCTCCAAAGAAATCTTAGCGGAGACGGGTGTCAACCCCGACACTCGGGTTAAGGATTTAACTGATGCGGACGTAGCAGCTTTACGTTCTGTAATCCAAACTAACTACCAAGTAGAAGGAGACCTGCGGCGCTTAGAAGCGATGAGCATCAAGCGTTTAATGGATATTGGTACTTATCGTGGTCGTCGTCACCGAATGGGATTACCGGTTCGGGGTCAGCGGACGAGGACGAATGCCAGAACCCGGCGTGGAGTTCGCCGAACTGTAGCAGGTAAGAAAAAAGCCGCCTCCAAGAAATAGTCTATGGAGAGGCTTTCCATGGGCCAACTGTATTAATCAATTATTCAGTAGGCAAGTTAATCAACTCAATAGGTCGTTAAAGAGACAACTATGGCGCGACAAACTAAAAAAACTGGACCAAAAAAGCAAAAACGGAATGTCCCCAACGGGGTAGCTTACATTCAGTCTACGTTCAACAACACAATTGTTAGTATTACGGATCAAAATGGGGAAGTAATATCTTGGGCTTCCGCCGGGTCTACAGGATTTAAGGGAGCGAAAAAAGGAACTCCCTTTGCAGCCCAAACAGCGGCTGAAAGTGCTGGCCGTCGAGCGTCCGACCAAGGTATGCGCCAAATTGAAGTAATGGTCAGCGGTCCTGGATCAGGTCGAGAAACAGCAATTAGGGCATTGCAGGGAGCGGGACTAGAAATTACTCTCATTCGTGATGTCACCCCAATTCCTCACAATGGTTGTCGTCCCCCCAAACGTCGTAGGGTGTAAAAAAGCCTGGTGGCGTGCGCCCAAACTAAAGCCGTAACAGGTTTTGAAAAATGAGAAGTTACATCCCCGATACTTTTCATTTTTCATTGGTAATGGGTTAGGTCTAATTTTTGGGGTAAGAGTCGAACGGAGGTCAATCGGTGGCGCAGTTTAAGATTGAGTGTATTGAATCCAATATAAGCACTGACCGTAGTCAGTATGGCAAATTTGTCCTGGGACCGTTAGATCGTGGCCAGGGAATAACCGTTGGAAATGCACTAAGGCGGGTGCTGCTGTCAAATTTAGAAGGGACTGCCATTACAGCGGTCCGAATTGCTGGCGTTAACCACGAATTTGCAACGATTGAAGGGGTTCGGGAAGATGTCCTAGAGATCATGCTGAATTTGAAAGAAGCAGTTCTCAAAAGCCATACCTATCAGAAGCAAATTGGCCGTCTCTTGGTGCAAGGTCCAGCAACCGTAACAGTCGGCCATTTTGATTTACCCTCGGAAGTGGAGGTGGTCAATAAAAATCAATATATTGCTACCTTATCCCCGGGGGCAACTCTGGAGATGGAATGTCAGATTGAAAAGGGGACAGGGTATCGAGCGGTTGATAGACATCGGGATGATTCTGCGGCTTTGGATTTTCTCCAAATTGATGCAATTTTCATGCCGGTACGGAAGGTAAACTACACTGTAGAAGATGCCCGCGATGGTGGATCTTTGGAGAAAGATCGGCTGACGTTGGAAATCTGGACGAGTGGCAGTTTGACTCCCCAAGAAGCGATCAGTCAAGCGGCTGCGATTTTGGTGGATCTATTCGGTGCCCTGAAAGATATCAACCTAGAATCAATTACGAGCGATCAAAGGGATGATATCGATCCTACCAGCCAGATCCCGATTGAGGAGCTACAACTTTCGGTTAGGGCTTATAACTGCCTAAAACGAGCGCAAATCAACTCGGTGGCGGACTTACGAGATTATACAGAGGAAGATCTCCTAGAGATCAAAAATTTCGGTCAAAAGTCTGCTGAAGAGGTGATCGAAGCTCTCCAAAACCGCCTAGGAATTACTTTACCTAAGGAGCGAGCAGCTAAATCTTGAGTAGGTGAGTGCCATAGAAGGTCACGGCTCGAAATGAGTTGTGAGTGCCTGTTTATGGCTGGTTTCGGAACTAAATCTAAGTAACTTATCTAAATAATTTGTCATGCGTCATCGTTGTCGTATTCATCAACTTGGTAAACCTGCGGACCAGCGAAAAGCCCTTTTGCGATCGCTGACTACCGAACTCATCCGTCATGGTCGTGTAACTACGACGAAAGCACGAGCTAAAGCTGTGCGCTCTGAAGTAGAACGGATGATTACTCTAGCTAAAGATGGAACACTCGCCTCTCGTCGCCAAGCGATGGGCTATATCTATGACAAACAACTGGTTCATGCGTTGTTTGAAGGAGCAGCCCAGCGCTATGGCTCCCGTAAAGGGGGATATACTCGCATTGTGCGAACGGTTCCTCGCCGGGGAGATAACTCGGAAATGGCAATCATTGAGCTGGTTTAAGGCGATTGTCAGGGAGCCGGTGACTCAAGCTGAACTCAAGGGAAGGCGGATTGTCAATGACTGATAAACAGCGCATTGCTCTGATTATCCAATACGATGGAACCCACTTCCACGGATGGCAACGGCAACCCAATCAGCGCACGGTTCAGGAGGACATAGAAACAGCTATTGGCAAGGTTTTAAAGCAGGAGCGAGTCCCCCTCCATGCAGCAGGTCGCACGGACTCTGGAGTTCATGCAGCAGCCCAGGTGGCTCATTTTGATGCCCCAGCCCATATTCCTGCCTATCGGTGGGCAACCATTCTCAATGGCCGATTGCCAGCGGATGTCCTGATTAGGGCATCGGCTCCGGTAGCGAAGGATTGGCACGCCAGGTTTGACGCTCAATGGCGACGCTATCGCTATAGCCTTTACACGGATGCTCGACCTAACTTGTTTATCCGTCGGTTTACCTGGCACTACTATCATCAGCGGTTGGATGAAAGCCTAATGTTGGCAGCTCTCAAACCATTACTGGGCTATCACCATTTATCAGCATTCCAACGAGCTGGTTCTAGTCGCCCCCATGCTTGGGTGGATGTCCAGGATGTGCAATGTTGGCGGAGCGAAGCATTTATTCATATTGAAGTTCAAGCGAGCGGATTTCTGTATGGAATGATGCGATTACTGGTGGGGCTGCTGTTACAGGTGGGGGCGGGGGAGCGATCGCTAGAAAACTTCCAAGATATCTGGGTCAACGAACGTCGGGAAATTGTCAAATCGGCAGCCCCTCCCCAGGGGTTGTGCCTACTACGGGTAGGCTATCCGAATTTCCCCTTTACTCCTGATATCTGGTTCGATACTTTTCCTAAATTTATCCTAGGAAAAACTGAACCACAATCACCATTAACTTAGGAGAACTGCAAGATCATGATGACTAAAACCTATCTGCCGCCGGTTGACTCCATTGAACGAAAATGGTACGTCATTGACGCGGCGGATCAAAGACTGGGCCGCCTGGCTACAGAAATTGCTCAAATCATTCGTGGCAAAAATAAACCCACTTACACCCCCCACATGGATACAGGGGATTTTGTAATCGTGGTTAACGCTGACAAAGTGGCAGTAACTGGCAAAAAAGGGGAGCAAAAAATCTATCGTCGCCACTCGGGTAGACCGGGAGGGATGAAGACAGAGACTTTTGATCAACTGCAAAACCGAGTCCCGGAACGAATTATTGAGAAAGCAGTTAAGGGAATGCTCCCCAAAAATGCTTTGGGCCGCCAACTATTTACGAAGCTAAAAGTTTATTCTGGTCCGACTCATCCCCATCAGGCTCAAGATCCTGAAGTGCTGAAAATTGACACAATTCCCACAGGAGGTAAATAATGCAGGCTATAGATACAGGTAAGGCAGTTTACTGGGGTACAGGTCGCCGGAAATCAGCGATCGCTCGTGTGCGTTTAGTTCCGGGCAGTGGCCAGGTAATTATTAATGGTCGCGAGGGCGAATCCTATTTGCAATTTAACACGAGCTATCTTTCAGCTACTAAAGCACCCTTAGAAACTTTAGGGCTAGAAAATGATTACGATGTTCTGGTAAATGTCCAAGGTGGAGGTCTCACAGGTCAAGCTGAGTCCATCCGCTTAGGTGTGGCTCGTGCTTTATGCGAGTTAAGTCCTGATAATCGCCAACCACTGAAAGCAGAAGGCTATCTAACCCGTGACCCTCGCGCTAAAGAGCGGAAAAAATACGGCTTGCGGAAAGCTCGCAAGGCTCCCCAATACTCGAAACGCTAGAGAGTTTTGGCTATCAATCCAGACTCAAGCGCGATCGTGTAAACTATCCTAGACAGGGGGTGGTAATATGGCCCATCCCCAGGTGGGTGCAGAATCTCAATTTATTAGGTTTTGTGACTCAGCCTGTCGCGAGCCAATTATGGCTATAATAGAAAGAAAGTAAAATTTGTTGATTTTGACTTGGTAGCTTAAACCATGCCTAAACCTGATATTCATCCCGAATGGTATCCAGAAGCTGAAGTAATCTGTAACGGCGAAGTCGTTATGAAAGTTGGTTGCACACAGCCATCACTGCACGTTGATATCTGGTCTGGAATCCACCCATTCTATACTGGAACTCAAAAGATTATTGACACAGAAGGACGAGTTGAACGCTTCCTGCGTAAGTATGGCATGATTGATGAGAGTCAAGCCACAGGAACGGAAGCGGATCAATCGAAAAAATAGCCGGGTTGTCGATTGTTTGTCGTCTGTTGTCCGTAGCGTCTGACTACTGGCAACCGACTGATTTTTGGTTTCCGGTTTATCCCTAATATTTAGCAGTGTAAAATAAGTTGTAAACCACCATTAAGTAAGGGTTAATGATGGTGATGGAGATAATACCAACGCCTAATTATCGAATATTTAATGATGTAAATAATCAACATTTACAGATAATTTTGATGGTAAAAAGCTGCAAAATTCTGATATTTAATATATCTTTATACGCTGGTTTAAAGACGGAGACAAAGACAATTTAAGCTAAATTATGCTTCGACAACCGACTACTAACAAGAGGCAACCGAACCGCCATGGCAGAAACTTATTTACTAGATAAACTCAAATCCGTTGAGCAAACCTTTCAGGAGTTAACTTTACGATTAGCAGATCCTGAAATTGCGACAGATCCTGATGAATTTCAACGGGTAGCCAAAACTCGGTCTTCCCTGGAAGATGTGGTTAATGCCTATCAGGATTGGAAAACAACTCAGACGGAGTTAGCCGGGGCCAAACAAATCCTCCGAGAGACAGGGAATGATCCTGAACTAAAGGAAATGAAAGAAATGGCAGCTTTGGAGGTAGAAGAACTAACCACGAAACTGCAAGAGTTGGAAACACGCCTGAAAATTCTCCTGCTACCCCAAGATCCCAATGATGATAAAAATATCATGTTAGAGATTAGGGCAGGTACTGGGGGCGATGAAGCGAGTATTTGGGCGGGGGATTTGGTGCGGATGTATTCCCGCTATGCTGAAACTAAAGGTTGGCGGGTAAGGCTACTGAGTGAGTCCCTGGCTGATATGGGGGGATTTAAAGAGGCGATTCTGGAAATTCAAGGCGATCGCGTTTATAGTCAGCTTAAATTTGAAGCGGGAGTTCATCGAGTCCAACGAGTTCCTGTAACGGAAGCAGGTGGGAGGGTTCATACTTCCACAGCAACGGTGGCAATTATGCCAGAAGTTGATGATGTGGAAGTGCAAATAGACCCGAAAGATATTGAGATGACTACGGCTAGATCCGGAGGTGCAGGGGGTCAGAACGTAAACAAGGTGGAAACGGCAGTTGATTTGTTCCACAAACCGACGGGTATTCGGGTATTCTGTACGGAAGAACGCAGTCAGCTAAAAAACCGGGAACGGGCTATGCAGATTTTGCGGGCTAAGTTATACGAAGCTAAACTGCGGGAACAACAGGATGCTGTGACTTCCATGCGGCGATCGCAGGTGGGGACAGGTTCGAGGTCGGAAAAAATCCGCACCTATAACTATAAGGATAATCGGGTGACAGACCATCGTCTGGGTCATAATTTCTCGTTAGCCCCAGTATTAGAAGGGGGAATAGGAGATTTGATCCAAGCGTGTATCATTCAAGATCAACAGGAACGATTGGCACAATTAGCAGAATCAACTACTCCTGCATCTGTATAATAATGGCGATCGCTATTTTATGATTGGGGAAAGAAACCGGGTTGATGTGAGAGTTTTTCGTTTCTGATCAAAGATTTAACCAAGAAACCCGGTTTCTATCGGGGGGTTCTGCGATCGTGTAACGGGAAGCAGAGTTGAGTGGAAAAACAGCACCATTACTTCCGAGATAGCAAACAGTGCAGTCTGATGTTGAGAAATGGCTAAAAATAAACTCAAACTGATGGTAGTTGATGACGAACCCGATAACCTCGATTTGCTGTATCGGATATTTCGCCGCGAATTTCAGGTGTTTCGAGTAGATAGCCCAACGGCGGCTTTACAATTACTGGAAACTGAAGGGGAAATGGCGATCATAATTTCGGATCAGAGTATGCCAGAAATGACCGGACTTGAGTTTCTCAGTAAAACTGTGGCCCGTTTTCCCGACACAATTCGGATTTTGCTGAGTGGATACTCCCCAGAAACCCTAGAAGCCTCCGGCGAAAATTTAGAGGCGGCGCAATTGTTTCAGTGTATTACTAAACCGTGGGACCCCACAGTGTTTGAGGCTACCATTAAAGATGCTAAAGCAGTTTACCAGCAGCGACAAGGTGCAGAAAATCCATAAACAACCAAGGCCTAATTTGATCACGTTTAGCCATGACTCCAGAAATGGTTGATTTTTGTTAAGATCCAATGCGGGTATGTAATTTTTGGCTTTGATGGCACTGTAGGGGGGTGATGCCATATCTTCGCCGGAAACGGATCTACGGTCGAACCCGTCCTTACACGATTTCCTGGCCCCACCCTTGAACATATTTTCGTCCTAGGAGACTGTTGATGCTGCGACTAGAACATATTAGCAAAATCTATCCGACAGGTACTATTCTTAAAGATATTAACTGGGAAGTTAAACCTGGCGATCGCATTGGTTTAGTGGGGGTAAATGGCGCGGGAAAGTCTACCCAACTTAAAATTATAGCCGGAGAAGTTGAACCCACATCCGGGGAAGTTATTAAGCCATCAAGTCTACATATCGCCTATTTAACCCAGGAATTTGAAGTTGATCCGGCGCGCACCGTCCGAGAGGAGTTTTGGAGGGTTTTTAATGAGGCTAACGCCACCCATGCAGCTTATGGTGAAGTTCAGCGAGAAATGGAAACGGCTGATCCGGATCGCCTGGATGAATTAATTCATAAATTGGATAAACTCCAACGGAAATTTGAATCCCTTGATGGCTACGGCTTAGAAGCTAAAATTGAGAAGATTTTACCAGAAATGGGGTTTGACTCGGAAGATGGCGATCGCTTAGTTAGCGCCTTTAGTGGTGGCTGGCAAATGCGTATGAGTTTAGGTAAAATTCTTCTGCAAGAACCAGATTTATTACTACTGGACGAACCGACAAACCACCTCGACCTAGAAACGATAGAATGGCTAGAAATTTACCTGAAGGGTTTAACTACCCCCATGGTAATTGTTTCCCATGACCGCGAGTTTTTAGACCGTCTCTGTACTCAAATTGTCGAAACCGAACGGGGAGTTTCTCGGACTTATTTGGGTAATTATTCCGCCTATTTGCTACAAAAGGCGGAGGCAGAGGCGGCTCAATTAAGCGCCTATGAACGCCAGCAAAAGGAACTAGAAAAACAACAGGAATTTGTCGAAAGATTTAGGGCGAGTGCCACCCGTAGCACCCAAGCAAAAAGCCGTGAAAAACAGTTAGATAAAATTGAGAAAATCGAGGCTCCTACAGCTTCTTTAAAAACGCTGAAATTCCACTTTCCAGAGGCTCCCCGTAGTGGTCGGGATGTGGTTAAAATTCAAGATTTGGTGCATACCTATGATGAGAAAATCCTGTTTTTGGGGGCAGAACTGCTAATTGAAAGAGGCGATCGCGTAGCTTTTTTGGGTCCTAATGGTTGCGGTAAATCTACCTTACTTCGGATGATTATGGGGCTGGAAACCCCCAGCGAAGGAAGTGTATCCCTAGGAAAACATAATGTGATTCCGGGTTACTTTGAACAAAATCAAGCCGAAGCCTTAGACTTGACCAAAACAGTTATGGAAACTATCCATGATGAAGTTCCCGACTGGAAAAATGAGGAAGTTCGCACCCTCCTCGGTCGGTTTTTATTTAGTGGTGAAACTGTATTTAAAAAAGTTGTTTCTTTGAGTGGTGGGGAAAAGGCGCGGCTGGCTTTGGCTAAAATGTTGCTCCAACCTGTGAATTTGTTGATTTTGGATGAACCAACTAATCACTTGGATATTCCGGCTAAGGAAATGATGGAATCAGCTTTACAGGAGTATGAGGGAACGGTTCTGCTGGTATCCCATGACCGTTACTTTATTTCTCAGGTGGCTAACAAAATTGTGGAAATTCGTGATGGTGAGTTTCGGGTTTATCTGGGAGATTATCACTATTATTTGGATAAGTTGGCTGAGGAAAAAGAACAGGAACGACAAGCTAAGTTAGCAGCCGAAAAAGCCGCTAAAAAAGCAGCTAAGGCGGCTAAGGCGGCTCAGAAAAAGGCGGCGGCTAAGGGTAGATAGTTTTATAAATCTGTAATTCCCCCTAGACCAATTTAGGGGGATATCAAACTCGGCTTTCGGGTGTTTATTAATTGGGTGGGGTTGAAATTATGCGATCGCTCTCTTAGGGTTCCTCGCTTGAGTACAACTCAGGTTAAGTTATCTTAAAGTTGGTCTGTTGTAGTGATTTTTAACCTATGGTGGCGATCGCATTTGCATCCTACACTTCCTTTAGACTCCAAGGGGGTGCGACCAGAGTGCTAATTTTATCAGCAACCATCAGCGTGTCGTAACTATCGCCATCAATTGTAAACAAAATTCCATCCACCAGTGGCTTAGGCGAATAGTCCCGCAATAATTGAAACAAACAGGGTGAAACTTTCTGAATTTCCAGTTTCAGTGTTTTCATGTCTTTGCCTCACTTGATAGTTTAATGAGCCATTAACATCTATTATAATTGATCCCTATGGTTTTGGGGGATTCCTGGGAAAGTATTAGTAATACTCAATTGGGGTATCTAAATCAGCCAATAAATTAATCATATAATTAGCTAAAACCACATGGTTCATGGTATAATAGCGTTTTCGCTTCATTAGCAATTGACTATCTCAGAAAACTGTGAAAAAAGTGTGAAAAGTGACAGAATTTAATATTACCCTGGGGTGGTGGACTTGGTATTGATCGGATACAACTGGGCCAGATTTTGTCAAAGAGCGATCGTAAAGGGAACTAAACTGGGTAAACTATAAGTATTCGGAGAAGTTGGGTGCGTTACACCACCACTCATGGATAAACTCTTAAATAGGGAATTCAGGGTAGAGGTAGGTAGCGCACCATTTTTCTTAAACTGGACCCCTCGTGTCATGAATACTGTCTTACTGGTTGAAGACTCCCTCACCCAAAGAGAATGTCTCTCCTACCAACTAACCTGGAGTGGTTTGGAAGTCATAGCCGCTTCTGATGGCTTGGAGGCTTTAGATAAGTTACAGCAGGTGTGTCCAGATGTGATTTTGTTGGACGTGGTGATGCCTAAATTGGACGGCTACAAAACCTGTCGTCTGATTAAATCTAACCCTGACACTCAAAATATCCCCATTATATTTTTAACCGGAAAAGAACAAAATCTAGCCGTGTATGAAGGCATTAAACACGCCGAAGCCTATGTGAGTAAACCCTGGCGACCTAAAGAACTTTTGCAGACGATTAAATGGGTGACAGTTTGTGCTAAATCTCAACCCACAGTTAATTCTGATAAAGCCTGGTTCAACTATTTTTTCTTAATTGTCAAGATTATTGATGTCTGTTTTATCTCTAAAGGTAAACCAGATAAGTATGCACTCCAAATAGTTAAACTTTATCAGTCGGCAATTCAAGCCCTTGAACATACCCTAACATTCAATCCTAATTATCCTCAAGCGCGTCAATATTATCGGATAATTAATCATAGATATCAACTTTTTACCAAAGAATTACAGGCAACTCATTCCTGCCAAATATGTCACTATTTTTATGGTCAGGATGGCATCAATTGTGCAGTGCATCCTCAAGGACCCAAATCTGATATGTGTCCTGATTGGGAATTGTAGGGGCGTAAAATTTACCAGGATTAAATTGAAAAATCCCGAAACTTAGCCCCCAACAACTTTACATATTTTCTGGCAGTTGTATTAGTTCACTCATCGCTTTTTCGAGTTCGCTCATGAGAGACTTTTTATCCCTATCTATTTTAGCATAATAATCCGGCGGTGGCAACTCCGGCTGGAAATAAATTAACTTAATCCGATCTGGACTAATGCAAATCATCAAAACTTCTATCTCTGGTTTATATCCGTCGATAATTCCCAGGATTTCCTGTAATTTATTATCCGCATTTTGGTTGAGGAGTTCAATAGCTGATTTCGGACAAAAAACAAAGTGAGGAGTTGGCTTTAGGTCAATACCTAAAGTTCCCTGTTCGCTTTCCCCTTCCAGGTGAACTCCCCAAGCTAAGGCTGCTAGTTGCGGATGGTGATTTTCCACAAAGTGATCGAGTTGTTTTTGCCAGCCATTTTGATCTACAGGGGTGGGGGTAATATTCATTGGACTAGAATTCCATTAATTTCTCAATCCATTGTATATTTATTCGTCCTAGGAGGGTATCCTAAGTTTTAGGGAATTGATGGTCACGATTACACTTCCAGTTAGGCGGTTGCCCCAAATATTGATACTCCGCTTAGATGCTTGAGTATTTAATATAAAAAACCATCACGTATTCCCATTTCTATAACTCAACCGGAAAATTACGCACACTAATTATCCGGATCTATAGGGTGCAAGTTGAAAACAGAATTAAGCGCGATCGCTATTCTGTTTAGCTATTTAAACTTACCCATTTTGCACCCATGAGTTTTACTGCCTTTGAATTTGAAGACGTTAATTTTAATCCGGAACCTCAGTCAGATACTACCGGAATTTATCCTGATCCGATTTCCACCGCAACTGGTATTCAGGCGCAAAATTCCATAACTGTCTTAACTAATGGTCAAATTTCATCAGAACCAACTGATCACTCGGATTTTATCCTAGGTACAGAATTCGATGATATCATCTTTGCTTTAGGGGGAGATGATACGGTTTATGGTTTAGATGGCGATGATATTATTGGCGGAAATGAAGGTAATGATTTCTTACATGGAAATCAGGGTAATGATACCCTCTATGGTGGTCACGGGGATGATACCCTTAGAGGTGGAAAAGGCAATGATGTGCTATTTGGTGATCGGGGTGATGACCTCTTATTTGGCGATCGCGACAATGATACATTATTTGGAAATCAAGCCAATGATACCCTCTATGGCGGTCAGGGGGATGATCTCCTCTATGGTGGTAAAGGGGACGACTTATTATTTGGCGATCGCGGAAATGATACATTAATTGGCGATCAGGGTTCTGACACTCTCACAGGTGGAGAAGGAAATAACTGGTTTTATCTTGGTTTAAATACAGGAGCATTTACCCTAGATCGCAGCAATTTTATTATGGATTTTGATATTAATAAAGACTCTATTGGATTATTCGATAATCTCACTTTTGAATCTTTAAATATTTATCAAGGTTCCGGTATATATGCGACAGATACAATTATTCAAGACCGCGCCACTAATGAATTTTTGGCAATTATTAAAAATGTAAATAGCGATATTTTCAAGGCTACCATTTTCCCTTCAGATCAACCCACACCGACACCGGAACCCACACCAGAATCTACAGTTTTACCAACTCCTCAACCGGAACCGACACCAGAACCTATACCGGAACCGGAACCGGAACCGACACCGGAACCCGCACCCGCACCCGCACCCATACCCGCACCCGCACCCGCACCCATACCGACACCGACTCCAGAGATAGATAGTGACCTGGGAATTGTAGGGTTTACTATGGATGAAATCGAAGTTATTGAAAGCGCAGGAAATGTTATAATTACGGTAGAAAGAACTGGAAATATTGATAGTGCCGTAACTGTGGATTATACCACATTAGATGATACAGCGATCGCCGGAGAAGATTACATCGCTACTAGCGGCACGCTGATTTTTGCTTCCGGTCAAGATAGCAGACATATTACCATTGAAGTGATTGATGACAACGAAGTAGAAGATACGGAGCAATTTAAAATAGTTCTCAGTAATCCTACTGGTGATTTAACGTTAGGCGATCGTGATACACTAACATTTAATATTATTGATAACGATATTCCTAATCCTGGCGTGTTCAATTTAGAGTTCACAGATATCGAAGTTGACGATATTGGAACCGCCAGCATTAGGGTAGAACGTACAGAAGGAAGTAATGGTGAAATTACCATAGACTTTGCTACCGCTGATGGTACTGCTATTGCTAACATTGATTACATACCCGTATCAGGAACCCTAACTTTTGCGCCGGGAGAAACCAGCCAAACCATTAGCGTTGAGATTATTAATAATAACGAAAGAGAAGGGGATAAAACCTTCACTTTAAGTTTAACTAATCCTATTGATGGCGCTACTTTAGGAAGTCAATCTACAGTCACATTTACCATCTTAGATACTGATATTCCTATACCCGAACCTGAACCATTACCAACTCCTGAACCAACTCCTGAACCGGAGCCGGAACCGGAGCCGGAACCATTACCGGAACCATTACCGGAACCGGAACCTGAACCATTACCGGAACCGGAACCGGAACCAGAGCCGGAACCAGAGCCGGAACCAGAGCCGGAACCAGAGCCGACTCCTGAACCAGAGCCGGAACCTGAACCATTACCCGAACCAGAGCCGGAACCTGAACCATTACCGGAACCGGAACCTGAACCATTACCGGAACCGGAACCTGAACCATTACCGGAACCGGAACCCGAACCGGAACCAGAGCCGGAACCCGAACCGGAGCCGGAACCCGAACCATTACCGGAACCAGAGCCGGAACCAGAGCCGGAACCCGAACCCGAACCCGAACCGACTCCTGAACCAGAGCCGGAACCATTACCAGAGCCGGAACCGGAACCGGAACCCGAACCGGAACCCGAACCCGAACCGACTCCTGAACCAGAGCCGGAACCATTACCAGAGCCGGAACCGGAACCGGAACCTGAACCATTACCGGAACCAGAGCCGGAACCCGAACCAGAGCCGGAACCATTACCGGAGCCGGAACCAGAGCCGGAACCCGAACCATTACCAGAACCGACTCCTGAACCAGAGCCGGAACCCGAACCCGAACCCGAACCATTACCGGAACCAGAGCCGGAACCCGAACCATTACCGGAACCGGAACCAGAGCCGGAACCCGAACCATTACCAGAACCGACTCCTGAACCAGAGCCGGAACCCGAACCGACTCCTGAACCGGAGCCGGAACCCGAACCAGAGCCGGAACCGGAACCGACTCCTGAACCAGAGCCGGAACCCGAACCATTACCGGAACCATTACCGGAACCAGAGCCGGAACCCGAACCATTACCGGAACCAGAGCCGGAACCCGAACCATTACCAGAACCGACTCCTGAACCAGAGCCGGAACCCGAACCATTACCGGAACCATTACCGGAACCAGAGCCGGAACCCGAACCATTACCGGAACCATTACCGGAACCATTACCGGAACCAGAGCCGGAACCCGAACCATTACCGGAACCATTACCGGAACCATTACCGGAACCAGAGCCGGAACCCGAACCAGAGCCGGAACCCGAACCATTACCGGAACCAGAGCCGGAACCATTACCGGAACCAGAGCCGGAACCCGAACCATTACCGGAACCCGAACCGACTCCTGAACCATTACCGGAACCCGAACCGACTCCTGAACCAGAGCCGGAACCCGAACCGACTCCTGAACCAGAGCCGGAACCATTACCGGAACCAGAGCCGGAACCATTACCGGAACCAGAGCCGGAACCCGAACCCGAACCAGAGCCGGAACCCGAACCATTACCGGAACCATTACCGGAACCCGAACCCGAACCGACTCCTGAACCATTACCGGAACCCGAACCATTACCGGAACCCGAACCGACTCCTGAACCATTACCGGAACCCGAACCATTACCGGAACCAGAGCCGGAACCCGAACCATTACCGGAACCATTACCGGAACCAGAGCCGGAACCATTACCGGAACCGACTCCTGAACCAGAGCCGGAACCATTACCGGAACCAGAGCCGGAACCCGAACCATTACCGGAACCATTACCGGAACCCGAACCCGAACCGACTCCTGAACCATTACCGGAACCCGAACCATTACCGGAACCCGAACCGACTCCTGAACCATTACCGGAACCCGAACCATTACCGGAACCAGAGCCGGAACCCGAACCATTACCGGAACCAGAGCCGGAACCAGAGCCGGAACCATTACCGGAACCGACTCCTGAACCAGAGCCGGAACCCGAACCATTACCGGAACCAGAGCCGGAACCAGAGCCGGAACCGGAACCAGAGCCGGAACCCGAACCAGAGCCGGAACCCGAACCGACTCCTGAACCAGAGCCGGAACCAGAGCCAGAGCCGGAACCTGAACCTGAACCTGAACCTGAACCTGTAGTTGTAGGGTTTACTATGGAGGAAATAGAAGTTGTTGAAAGTGACGGTAATATTATAATTACAGTCGAAAGAACAGGAGACACAAGTAGTACAGTAACTGTAGATTATGCGACGGTAGATGATACAGCGATCGCCGGAGAAGATTACATCGCTAGTAGCGGAACCCTAATTTTTTCTTCAGGCGAAACAATCCAAAATATTGACATCCAGATTATCGATGATAATCAAGTAGAAGATACGGAGCAATTTAGGATTGTGCTGAGTAATCCTACTGGTGGTTTAACTTTAGGCGATCGCGATTCAATAATCTTGAGTATTATTGATAACGATGTGGAGCCGTCAGTTATCGAATTTAGTGATGCCGTTTTCAGTGTTAATGAAGATGGTACACCTATCTCCGAAATTACGGTAATACGAACTGGTGAAAGTATTGGCGAAATTAGTGTTGATGTCATCCAAACTGATGGAACAGCTACCGCTGGGGAAGACTATATTAATAGTCCCATGACCATCACTTTTGCCGATGGAGATACCACACCGAAAACGGTCACAATTCCTATTATTGATGATGACATCTTTGAACCAACAGAAACCGTGATTCTGAGTCTGAGTAACCTGACAGGAAGTGCGACCTTGGGAACCCAAGAAACCGCTACTCTGTTCATTGTTGATAATGACTCTACCAATAACCTACAACTTGAAAGCGCAACCTACCTAGGAACACCGGGAAATGATAGTGCTAATGCGGCGGTGATTTCTCCTGTAGATTCGGCTATTATTATTGCTGGAAACTTTGACGGTGTGGGTCAGATTAAACGCTTGGAGGATGGAAATACAGAACCTTTATCAATTACCAACTTAGGAGGAAATGTCCGACATCTTGATGTAGACCGAGACAGTGGAGAAATCGTGGCTGTGGGTGATTTTGGCCTTCGGGTTTATGATAGTACGGCGGCAAATATCTTGTGGTCAGACACGGGAATTTTTGACCGAGTTTCTATTGCTAACAATGGTACTATTGCTACCCTAACTAATAGTAGCGATACGGTGACTCTGTGGAGTTCTACAGGAACCCAACTGGCTACTACTACCTTGACCGGAACTGATATCCGTCCCGCAGATATTGCTATTGACCCTAATGGCGATCGCATTTTTGTCACCGGATTTAATCAAGTAACTAGCAACTTACAAACCCCATTTTTACGCGCCTTTGATACCGGATTAAATCAACTCTGGAATACCTGGGATTATAGCGCCTCTCAAATCACCGGACAGAATTTAGGTGCTGATACCCGTGGGGAACGAATTACCTTTGGACAAGATGGCGGACTCTATTTCCTCGGAAAAACCGATGGCGGAAATAACGTCTTTCAAAGGGATGGTCAAGACATCACCCAAAACCTATCAACTATGGTGAATGTTGATCAATTTAATAACTTTTCTGGCGCGGGTTCTGGTTCCTTTACTTTCCACGCTAAAATAGATCCCAATAACGGAGATATCGAACGCGGTCAATTTATTGTTACCCGCACTTCCACAGGTGCTAATAGTTTTAACCCTAGCTCTATTACCGCTGATGAATTTGGACAGGTTTATATTGGTGGTTCTTCCGCATTCCAACTCCAAAATCGCGGTGATAAAACTATTAACGGTCAACCAGTAGGAAACTACACCTTGGGAGAAATGGCGGTTTTGGGACTTTCTCCAGATTATACAATCAGGAGATTCTGGAATCCACTAACCCAACCTGGTGACAATGGCTCAAGAGGAACTGTTAATGCTTTTACGGTTCGCAATGGTCAAGCCGTGATTTTTGGCACAGTTACTCAACCTGAGGTTTTCACGACTCCCACAGCTATTAACCCTAATGCTTTGGGTGGAAATGATACCTACTTAGCTACCTGGAGGGTTTAGTATAGAGTAGGTAAAATTGGGGGGAAATGAGGTGATGTCAGCACTATTAATTAATGTCTGACACCCTCATGATTTAACCCTAATCTGATTGAAGTAACAAACAGATAAAGCCTTAAATGAGAGGTAAATTTAGCTGGTATGAACCAGGTTTTTATCTGGCTAAACTAGCCCATCAGTTTTGCCGATGAGATGTTGACAAATTACCTAAAATGTGATATATAGGGTTTGTGCTTGTGTGAGCATAAGTTGATTGAAAAAGCGATCGCATCTCATAGCCAACAATTCCCCCATAGCTTAGGCTTGATATGGGGGGGTTTGATCATCTCCCAGAGGGATATGGTTAGTACAATTATTAATTAATTTCCCGGTTGTCCCTTGCCTTTGGAGAATCGAGTTATAATCGAGTTGAGGCTGTAGAGTTTTGACTATCTAAAGAGTGATGGAAGATAAACTACTACGGGGATTAAAAGTACGATTAGCGGCAATTTTCTGATAATATTCACGCTCGCGCGCAGTAAGTTCATCAGGTGGAACCACCAATAACTTGACAAACTGATCACCACGTCCGCCGCCCTTTGGTTTCGGCCAACCTTTCCCCCTCAGTCGGAGAGACTGTCCAGACCGAAGCCCAGGGGGAATATTCATTTTGACCATACCATCAGGAGTAGGAACCTGAATAGAGGCTCCCAAAACCAACTCATCGGGAGTTATGGGAATTTCGCAGATCAGATTATCGCCATCCAACTTAAAAAAATTGTGGGGTTGAATATCGACAATCAAATATAAATCTCCCCGTTGCTGGGTATAGGGATCAACCTGTCCTTGTCCCCGTATTCTAATCTTACTTCCCGGCTTCACCCCTGGCGGAATGGAAACCTCACCACCAGCCATACGGCGCTGAGTACCGTGGAAGGCTTCACTAAGAGTCAATGTCACCTTAGTATCGACATTGAGACCAGCAGAGGAAGAGGAAGAAGTAAAATCCTCAAATCCACCATAACCGGGTGATTTGGACTGATTGGTGCGATAGGAATAGCTACGACCAGCCCCCCCAGGACTTCCCGCCGCGCGTCCTAATAGACTATTGATAAACTCATCAAAACTAGCAAACTGGCTAAAATCAAACCCACCGACATCAGGATTATTAGCACTATTAGTAGTTCCCGACCAACCGGAGTTTCCGGCTTGATGCCAATATTGACCAAAGCGATCGTACTTTTGGCGTTTTTCGGGGTCAGAGAGTACCTCATAAGCCTCATTAACCTCCTTAAAGCGGGTCTCCGCAGCCTTATTACCGGGATTCATATCTGGGTGATATTTACGAGCCAATCGGCGATAGGCTTTTTTAATCTCATCGGCGCTAGAATTTTTAGTTAAGCCGAGAACCGAATAGTAATCTTTATAATCTGTCGTCGGCATTATCTACTCTCCTACTGTTCTCATTTCGTGCTTTTGGGTGCGGATACACAATAACTTGAGTCTGAAAATCCAGTCTAATTCGATCCAGCCTAGCAGAGGATGCTAGGAAAAGCAGCATATTTATATATTTTGAATCTCAAGGAGGCGATCGAACCCATCACTAAGGGTAGGAGGCGCGTCAGTAAGTTGGCGATACATTTGGAGAATCACCTCTTCAGGAACTTGACGCGATCGCCTTTCATTGCGTGCTAGACAGACCTCCAGGGGAGTATTAACCCATAATCCCACCACGGACTGAAAACCAAAACCACGGACCTGAGCAATTAAATCTCGGCGGCGACGGCGTTGAACATTAGTTGCATCATAAATAACATCAACCATATCAGCAACGGCCTGTTGAAGTTCCCCGCGAACCTGAGCCCAGATTGACAACCAAGGTCCTTGAATACTCTCATCACCAAATAAGCGTTGGCGAATTCTATCAGTGGAGACCCAGCGCTGAAAGTGCGACCCTTGAGATAACCTTTCAGCAATAAAGGACTTCCCACTACCAGGAAGCCCTATAATCAAGACAATTTTAGACATGGACTAGGGCAGATTGTTTATATGATAGGAAGGTTAAAACAGCCTCCTTTCCCTTAGTCAACCATAGAACTACCCAAAAGGTAAACCTAAATAATTGTCCCATCTGGAATCACGGCATTTTTCAAAATTACGGTTATTCCACCGCGAATGTAGAAGCCATCCTCTTCCCGTTCTGCTTCCTGAACATGGTCCTTGTTGATAATCTGGACATGGCGACCAATGCGAGCATTTTTATCGACAATAGCGCGGCGGATAGTAGTGTTGTTACCGATACCGATAGGAACGCTACCTTTTTCTAAACCATATTGACGTTCAGCAAAAGGTTGATAGAAATCTGACCCCATTAACATGGTGTCTTCAACGACACTACCGGACTCGACACGAGAGCGCAACCCCAGCACAGAATGATCAATGCGACATTGCTTGAGAATGCAACCCTCAGCAATAATCGATTCAGTGATCTGACAGTCCAGCATCTTGGATGGTGGTAAGTAGCGGGAACGGGTATAAATAGGAGCGTTCTCGTCGTAGAAACTAAAAGCAGGTTGTGGCTGTTGAGTCAAAGCCAAGTTAGCTTCAAAAAAGGCCTCAATAGTTCCGATATCTTCCCAGTAATCGTTAAACAGATAGGCTTGAACATTATGATCCTTAGCGGCACCAGGAATCACTTCCTTACCAAAATCGGTTTGCTCTGGGGCATCCTTGAGTAGTTTAAATAAAACATCCTTTTTAAAAACGTAGATGCCCATAGAAGCGATGTAAGGAGACTCGGCAGCCTCTTCGGGGGATAACCCCAAACTGCTGGTATCCACTGCCATTTGTTTTAGGGCTTCTCCCTTGGGTTTTTCGCTGAAATCGATAATCCGACCAGTGCTTTCGTCAATCTTCATCAAACCGAAAGCAGAAGCCCGTTTTTCGTCTACGGGTAAAACTGATAGGGTGATGTCTGCCCCTGTGTCGATATGACGTTGGACAAAATCCCGATAGTCCATGCGGTACAGGTGGTCACCGGACAGAATTAGGAAATGTTCAACATCCCATTCTTCCATGAGCCATAGATATTGGCGCACTGCATCAGCAGTTCCCTGAAACCATTGGGGGTTAGTCACACTGGTTTGTTGTGCGGCGAGGACTTCCGCAAAGCCATCTGTAAAGCCAGAAAAGTTGTAGGTTCGGGCAATATGACGGTTAAGGGATGCTGAGTTAAACTGGGTCAGGATATAGATTTTCAGAATTTCTGAGTTTATACAGTTACTGATCGGAATATCGATCAAACGGTACTTACCGGCTAAAGGAACAGCCGGTTTGGCTCGCATTTTGGTTAGGGGGTACAAACGGGTGCCCGCACCGCCACCTAGAATTACTGCTAATACTTGTTTCACTTCAATTACCTGATACATTTACGCGACATTTTTCCGGTTGTTCCCGGACAATGCGACGATAGCACTATTACCCGTTAAGGTAACAGAGGCGGTATCCCGCAAAGCTTTTAGAAAGATTCCAAAAGCACCGTTCCAGTCCCGTGGTAGAGTGAACCCGCACTCAGGACATCGGAACACTTTTGAGCCACCTAGCTGGGAATGGACATGACCACAGTGAGTACAGGTTTTGCTGGTGTATTCTTCGGTCACATCTACAACTGTTCAGTTATTTCCGCGCTTATGTCTCAGGGTTAGTTTGAATCGATAATGCGCCCATGTCAGCATGGCTCGGGCAGTCTTAGACCTGATTAGACGCTTCACCTTGGCAACCATATTGGAAGTCTCGAAGGTGGGCAAAAAAATCAGGCTGTGTTATGGGATGGCCAGGGATGCGACCCAATCAAGCAAGGGGTTGAAGTCCTCACCGGGTAGTCCCCACGCCCATTTCAGCTCTATTTCATACCCGAAGGTCTCGCACCATACTTGGTATTATACCGTATTGCCGTAAAATGTTAACCTAATTTGAGATTAAATCATGCTCTCGACTGCATCAGTTCTCCCAAGTCTAAGTGTCCGACTGGATGGCAATCTTGGCAAGTAGCAAAGTTAAAACTGGCAAATAGACGCTCTGGTGGGCTGGGTCAGACGGGCTAAATAGGGACATCAGGGCATCATCAACTACTGAGGCGAGTCCTGGTAGAGGAGTTACGTCCTGTGTTGTAAGGCTGGTCACGTTTTGCCAAGGTGTTTTTGTAGTAGGCGATGAATGAATTGGTAGCGTGAGCCTATTTTTCTGAGCAACAGTAACCCGGTGGCATCATTTAAAAATTGGGCATAGTTCCAGGGTGCATCTCCTTCTCCCCATAGGACAAATCGCAAGATCAGGCGTTCGATCGCCAATTTTAGGCTCAACGGTTGGTAGGTGAGGGCTAATATGATTCCTAGGGTCATGGCGGCGATTAACAATGGCAGCGATCGCCAAATGATTGCTAGGATCATGATTGCTATAATTGACCACCAAATCCCACTTTCGACTATCTTCATACCCAGATGATAAGCCCGTTCTTGTTCGCGGGTATGTAGCCAGGTTTTCGGGATGCGATCGAGGATAAAATCTTGAGTTTGTTCTTTTTCCAGGCGTTTGGCGAGTTCTGTTAGCCAGTGGCGGAATTGTTCGGAACTGTAGTTTTTTCCGGCATCACTATTATGATGGCGATCGCGTAAGCTAGAAATTTGATGGCGCAGATAGGCTTTTAATAAATACTCTTGTTGATCATCAATGGTGTTTAAATGTTTCCAAGATGAGATTAAGATATTTTCATAAGCTAGGGTCATCATTGTTAAAAATAATGGCTTTTGGGCGATTTTTAATAACTGTGGTTCTTCTTCGATGTCATGCCACAGTTCCCGACTTCTAGCATTCATTAAATAGTTGTGTATCTGTCGATTAGTCAAGGGACGTAATAATATTGCACCATTTAGTTGCAACCTTGCCTGACAGGGATGATAGGATTTGACGGTGCTAGATACTACTAAATGTAGGGGGGAGAGATGACTGTCTAAAAAATCATTAATATATTGAATACAGGATTCCCGATGATGTTCTTCGACCTCATCGAAACCATCCAATAAGGGGAGGATCTGGAGTTGTTCCATCCAGTAGCGTCCTGATTCGGGAGCGATCGCATATTTGAGGTGCATTTGCTCTACCATCCAATCGGAGATAGACTGTTGCTCAACTCGCCAAGATGATAAATTGAGCCAAATCGGCATAGGTTCATGTTCATCAGATAAGGCTCTCTCTACTAAGACCTTAGCCAGTCCTACCAGGGTGGTAGTTTTCCCGGAACCAGTCCCCCCCAAAATCAACAGGCGGCCGTCAATGCGATCGAAAACTTCAATAATTCCGGCATTAGCTGCTAATTTCACACTAGGGCGGCTGCCTATTTTCACTTCCACATCCCAAGCGCGCCTCATGCGTAGGGGGGGTTTTTCCTGGGCTAACTTGGTGAGAACATGGCGATGGGGAGACTGTAGCCGATATTGTCTCACCTCCTGTTTAACTTGGGTGAGTAATTGATGGCGTTTGGGAACTTGTACCCGAGTACCAGTTAATCTAGGCATTGAATAGAGTCAGGATTTGCGATCGGTACAGGAAATAATGGTTATGTTAAAAATACACTGAACTATGACTTTAGAGATAATTATCATGTTAAGTTTTAGGTTAGAGTCCTGAAGGATTGGGGAAGAGGGGGTAAGTTTTGATATATTTGGAATTGGGAACTCTGCAATTTTTGAAGATGATTTTTGTCTACCAGCGAGGTCTGTCCCATGTCCTTCAAACCCAAGCAATTGATAGTTGCCAGTGTAGCCGGACTGGTGACAGCAGTTATAGTAGCAGCGATCGCTATTCAGTGGCGATCTTCACAGGAAACTCCCGCCGCCTCACCTCAAGGAACAGTTACTGAGTCCCCGGTTCCCAGTGCGCCCAGTCAAGCACCTGGGGTTATAGAGTCGCCACCAATTGTGGTGAGACCGCCGACAACTGGCTGCGAGATTACTATGGCAATTGTCCAAGACCCTGACCCTCCTTTAAATGTACGGCGCGCGCCTCAAGTTCAGGAAGGTAACATTGTTGGTCAACTACCCAATAATACTTTTATTTCGGTAGTAAATGAGCAAGACGGTTGGCTAGAAATTAGCGATCCGGTTCCGGGGTGGGTTGCTAAAAACCGAACCCATAGCAGTTGTCCGAATGTCCGCCAACCGATTGAATTTTTACCTGGTGGTAATTCAGCTATTATCCAAGGTGAAATTATTGGCGGTGGTAGCCATAGCTATACCTTGGAAGCTGAAGCAGGTCAAACCCTGACAGTTACGGCGGAAAACTCGATTTTTCCCTATATTATCACTCCAGATGGTCAACTTTTAGGGGATGATGTTAATGCTAATGATGACCTAATGGAATGGACGGGAATGATTCCGGAATCGGGAACCTATACTTTCGAGCTTGACTCGAATTTCCGAGGTTTTACCTATGAGTTTTTGGTGAGACTAGAATGAGGTAAATGCTTTAATTTTTGCACAACACCAACATATCCTGATAACTAGCGGAACGACTCCGACGACACCACATCCCATAATCTTGGCGTTGTACTGATAGACCAGAATCCTTAATCCAATCCATTACTAATGCTTCAGGATGTGCGATCGCATCTTCAGGATTATCAGGATCATCGATAAAACTTTCGCCGACAACATAGGCAAAATTCCGGGAACTGCGACCGGATTTAATCAAGGATTCGGTTTCATCATTTAATAGAAAAAACGTGCATAAACACCTACCACCAGGCTTTAACACTCGCGCTATCTGTTGTAAATAATTCCGACTGGCGGCTGCATATAAATGGGTAAAAACGGAAGTTAACAGCACAAAATTAAATTGGTTATTAGGGTAGGGAAACACAAAATTGTCGGCGGGAGTTTTGCCAGTGGGATTATAGCGATCGCTGTATAAATCCGCACATTCAAAATGAAAATTAGGACGGGTAGCACTAATCACTTGCTGACACCAATCAATCCAATGGGGAACAATATCAAACCCGTGATAAGAGGCTTGAGAGTTGAGATAATAAGCCAAACCATAAGCGATGCGACCGACCCCGCAACCCGCATCAAGAACCGCCTCTGCTGGTTGTAAATTGGCTTTATTAACAAAGTGTCCTAAAAAGTCCGCCGCCACAAACTTAAAACTACCACCGACCCCAACCCGATCGCTTTTTTCGGGAACCGGAAGCGAAGGTTCCAAGAACCCAAATAAAACATCACCTTCTCCCGATGCAAATATAGGAGTTAGCCTTACCAAACTATTGAATAAACCTGTTTGTTGAATCCAACTTAGGGGGATATAAATTAAAAATCTAGCCTGGTCAGCGTGATCTAAACTAGGAAATAACTGTTGGACATCCTGACTAATTAACCCTTTCTCTACCCGAAACTCAGGAACATCTAAGCCACCAATATTAATACGAAAATCCAGGACGAGACCACCTCCCCAGGAAGCAGACCAACCTTTAAGGCGTACCAGATCACCTTCTAAGGTAACTTGACCAAGACAGCCAAGGGTTTCGAGGCTTTTAGTTGCAGTCATAACCAGATGAACACTATAGAATAATGGTCTATCCTACAGCAGAATAGACCAATTATCGCATTTTCTCAGAAATCGAAAGTATAAACTTAATGGGGTGCTAAACTCTGATGGTATCTATAGGATTTATCTGGGGATTTCGATGTCTTCACTTTCATTATCTTCAGTTATTTCGGGGGTTATGGGTAGTTCTGGGAGCCGAGTATTTAAGGTGGTTGATACCAATATATATCCCAAATAAGCGGGGAGAATAATGGCGATTAAAAAGGCGAAACCTGTTAGTAAACCCATCAAGTTAAAACTAGACCCATAGGAAGACCGATAGGGGTCAATCAAGGCTACCTGATCTGACTGGGATGGTTGGTAATTGCTAGGACGACGAAAGCGAATGCGGCGATCGTCTAGTTTTTCCACCATTACCCAACCAGCGATCGCCTCTTCCTGACAAAGTTTTTCAAAGGTTTTAGGGTGCCGAAATAAATCTGTTTGAGCGCGAACAATTTTATATTCCCAGTCTTGGTGATTAGGGGAAGATATCTGAGATTGAGAAGATGCAGATGATGCAATAGTGGTGGTATTAGGGTTATCGGAATCATAATGAGTCAAGATTTCTTCCTCCTCTTCATATTCTTGTTGTTGTTCATCCTGCAATTGACATAGCCAGCTTCCAGCGAGGACAGCTTCCACACCGAGGCTGCTGACCATCAAGCCTAAAATAACCACCTCATTCATCAGGCTTTACTCCCTGTAGCCTGGAATTGAAAAGCCTCTGGTAAATTTCCAGACCAGCCATTAGACAAATAACCCTCAATTAGGTAATCTGAACCGATCGCTCGCAGGCTTACTGCTTCTAGGGATAAGGCTTCAGTCATTTGACTAAAGCCTAAATTACCGACCGGAGAGGGTGCAGCCTGTCCACCAATAATTTTAGGAGCAATAAACGCCAAAATCTTGTGAACGCACCCCTGAGTTATGGCTTCAGAGGCTAGACGACCCCCACATTCCCATAGCACGGACAAAAATTGACGCTCATAGAAATATGACATAACTTTAGCGGGTGTCAATGGTGCAAATTCCACCACCTCTACCCCCTTTTTCCGCAAGTGTTCTTGGAAATCGGGACGGGAACCAACTTCTGTAAAAACTATGGTAGCAGCCTCGGAAGTGTCCCACAGTCGCGCTGATGATGGTAAATCTAAACTACGACTCATGACTACCCGCAACGGGTTGGGTTCCCCTTGACCGTGGGTGGTTAAGTGAGGATTATCTCGCCTGACCGTATTTCCCCCCACAATTACCGCATCACAGGCGACCCGTAGACGGTGGACTTCCTGGCGAGCGATCGCACCTGTTACCCAAGCACTATGACCTGTATCTGTGGCTATTTTCCCATCCAGGGTCATGGCGTATTTCAATATACCAAAGGTTTGTTTATAAATAATCCGATGAACAAATGCTTCGTTTAATTTTAAACAGGCTGATTCTTCTACTCCCACAATTACTTCTATTCCGGCTTGGCGCAGTTTAGCAATTCCCTGTCCACCTACCAGAGGATTCGGATCCACCATTCCCGCCACTACTTTAGCAACTCCTGCTTTAATTAACGCTTCGCTACAGGGGGGAGTTCTTCCGTAATGGTTACACGGTTCTAGGTTCACATATACTGTCGCTCCCCTGGCTAATTCTCCCGCAGACCGCAAGGCGAAAATTTCTGCATGGGGTTGTCCTGGTCCGGGGTGAAATCCCTCCCCGATAATTTGGTCATCACGGACAATCACACAACCTACTAGGGGATTTGGTGCCGTTTTTCCTAGCCCTTCCTTTGCCAGATTTAGACAATTACGCATCATCTGGCGGTCAAATTCTGAGACAGATTGAGCATTTGGTAAATTCATCAGCCGACAATTTTTGTTAAAGGGGTTGACAGGGGCTCAGGATTAATGATAGTATATTTGTATTGGGTTTAATAATGGAGCATTGCATAAAATAAAAATTGTGCAACCATCCCATTATAATAAAAGTGTAGCGCAAGTGCCGCGAAAAAGCAACCCCCCTCCCCCCAAAAATTTTTTTTGCAACAAAACTTAATTTTTTTTTACAAAAGTTAACATTAGGCGAGCCAGAAGGGGGCAAGAAGATTGTATACAAAAAAGCTGCCCCCCAATGTTAAATCAGTTAAATGTTAGCGAAAGTCCCATGTAAACCATAGGGGATATGGTGTTGAAGGTGTAAGGTAGCGATCGCATTTTTTTCAAGGTTTTTCGCATCCAAAATAACGACATCAGAGCGATGTTGTTGTGCATTATAAACGAGAGTCAATAACCAGCCATCATCTTCGGAGGTAGCATGAGGACGGGGAACAAAGACAGGTTCTCCGGTAAAGCCGTGTGGTGCAGCAGTCCAAAGTTGACGCAAACCGGTTTCCAGGTCAAACTTAATAATCGCCTGAAGGGGTGCATTTCCCTGGCTATTATGGGCGGCGGCGGAGTAGAGATATCGGTAAGGGCGACCGACAGAATTAGGGTGAGTAGTAGGAAACTCACAACAGCGAGATTCTATTAATTGACGCTGAACCTGTCCGGTAGTGAGGTCAAGGGTAAACCGCCAGAGTTGACCAGGTTCTAAGGCATTAAAATCAGTATCGCGAAAATTAGCTTGTGGGTCAACCCCTGGTAAAGATTGGTAACATATAGAATCAACGCCAATCTGATTTTCCTGTTCAAAAGCATTAGCATGATGGAAAACAAAGCCAGATTGAGCGTGAAAATGTCGGATATTTTGTCGTTGTGCGGGGTCACGAGGAATAACAATGATGCGGGTAGGTTGATTAGTTTGAAAATGCACACATTGTCCTGCGCCACAGAGTCCAAACAGATAAGGAAGGGGATTAAATTTTACAGGATTTTGGAAGAAAATACAGTAGTTAGGGGTGATGGCAAAATCATGGATAAAGGCAAATCCGGGGACTGTATGGGCGTATTTTTGTAGGAGGCTACCATGGCTGTCGAGTTCATAAATACGGATAGTGGTTGATAGTCCTGGTTTAATGGAAAAATTAACTAAACTTGGGGAACCGCCATTAAACTTAGAACTGGGGTCAATGCGGGGGTGGGCGGCGAAAGATTCTCCGGGTTCGAGGATACCGTTAAGGTTATCTAGCCCAATAGTTTCTAAGGTTTGATGGTTGAGATGATAGGGTAGGTCTGCTTCCCATAAGGCGAGTAATTTACCACCCCAATAAATGACTTGAGTATTGGCAATATTTTTAATCCGCAGGTCAAAGGCGTTGTGGAGAAAACCGCCAGGCTTTTGGGTTCCAAATACACCGCGATAAAGAATAGTTTTGGCTTGTTGTTCGTCTATATAGCCTTGGGTGCGGACATAGCGATTTTGATAGTGTGCTTGTCCGTCCTGAAAACGGATAGCGGAAATCATGCCATCTCCATCAAAGGGGTGATGAATGGGTAAGCCACCGATATCTAATAAACCGGGACCGTTACGGAATAGGGTTCCTTGGAGGTCTGGGGGGATTTCTCCATCAATATTGGTGATGGTATAGTTATATTCATTTGGTTGAGACAAATAGCCTTTTTGCCATTCTTTGGGGTTATATGATAGTTGATTTTGGGAGGGTTCAGATATGGTGTTTTGCATGATTCAATGATTAATTTTAAGGTGATTAACTGAGAAATTATGGTTAATTGATATCAGACATCAGTTAGTAGATATATTTAGTATATATCAAGATGTGTGATAGGTCAAGATAGGTTGAGAATAGCAGGCATAAATTCCGCCGATTAGGTGAGGGGGAGGGAGTCGGAAAGGGGTATTGATTACCGATTATCAATTATTAATTAATCGGTGGTGACTAATTCGGGGACTAATTCTGCGGTTGATTCTAAGGTGGGTGAATGGATGTTATGGGTGTTAGTTTCGGCGGTGGTAGATGGTAGCCAGCGAATTAGGGGTAATGGTAAAAGGGTAGTTAAGTTAGTGATAATGACTAACAACCATAATTGATCGAAGTTAGTCTCGGTGACTCCTAATAAGTGGGTGAGAAGTGCGCCAGACTCGTGGGAGAGGAGTCGGGAGAGGTTAGAGATGGACATTAATAGGGCGAAAAGAGTGGCTTCTACACCGGGGGGACATAGGCGGGCGGCGAGGACTAAAACAGGCATATAGGCGATTTCTCCGGCTACGGTGAGGATGAGACTATCTCCGAGGCTAAACCAGTGGTCGTCTATTCCTAGGGCGCGGTTGGTGTGGGTAACTAGGAGTAACATGGTCATACCGAGGGCGGCGGAGAGAAGGGTTGAGACTAGGAAGATTTTACGGAAGGGGACAGATTTAAAGAAGCGCTGAAATAACCAAATACCGAGGAGGGCGGCGATACTGGTAACTAGGCGGACTCGTCCTAAAAACTCTGGTTGAAATCCTAATTCGTTGGTGGTGAAGTAGAAAAAGGCTGAGTCGGCGGTGGGGGTAGCTTGCCACAAGAAGATAAAGGCGGTGGGTAGCCAGATGGATTTTTGGGTGATGGCCGATCGCAGTTGTTGGACTTGGTGTTTGACGGTTTGCCAATTGGAGATGCTAGTAATTTTATCTTCAGCGATCGCCCATGCGACAACCATCACCAATAGGGGAAAGGTAGCGGTAATGAGGAAAACTGTTTCGGAGGTAAAGATTTCCAGGAGATAGCCGCTGAGGTAGGCGGTAATTAGCCCCCCCAGGGCTGAGGAAGCCCAACATAGGGATTGAAGGGAACCGATATTGCTGATAGACTCGTTTCGCGCCCTTTCTACAACTAAGGAGTCTACAATGACATCGCTGATAGCTACAGATAGGGAATTAAGGGCGATCGCAATTGTCGCGGTAATGGGATGATGAACGAAGGTAGCTAGGTAAACCCAGGAGAAAGTCCCCATTAACCCGGATAGGATTAAATAGGGTCGGCGGCGATATCCAAAAATTGGCAACCCGTCGGACATAAAGCCGAATAGGGGTTTAATCACCCAGGGAATAGAGACTATTCCGAATAGGGCGGCGGTTTCGGCGGGACTCATACCCAAATCATCTTTGAGGAAGAAGCTAACGGCGAGACGGGAGAGGCCCAGAATACCTTGCACAAAGTATACGGTCAGAATAGCGACCAATTCTGGGTTAGGTTCATTGCCAAATAGTATATGCTTCTTGAGCCATGCCTTGGTATTGCCAAAGCCAACTGGGGATAATTGCATTTTGTAAACAAAAGTTAAGAAATTTCAATATTGATATCATAGCGAGTTCAATCAAAAACGACACGATCATGCGATCGCTTAAAGTCTATTGCAGACCAAATCTACAGATTGACGCGATATAAATCACTATGGAAACGGCATTTGACCAATGGTGGCATCTAATCTTAGGGGCGCTGTCCCTGAACCGAGATGCTTTTGTAGAAATTAATATCCTACCCCTAGGTAGAGGACTAGCCCTAACAATAGTGTTGGTGGCGGGAGTCTCCCAGGCGATAGGTCAATCGATTGTTTTATTTATTAACCGAGTCCGACCCTTCCGATTTGTGCTGAGTTTAGGAATGGCCGCGATTTTGTTTGTGTTCACGTTTTGGTTTTGGGCGGCGAGTATTTGGCTAGTCCACAATGCGATATTTAATAGCGGACTGAACCTACAAGCAACGATTACGACGCTAGGATTAAGCTACGCGCCGCAAATTTTACGATTCATAGTGGGTCTTCCCTATTTTGGCATTCCCATTGGTGTATTTCTGTCGATTTGGTCATTACTAGCGGAAGTAACGGCGATTAAAGCAGTAACCAATCTTGACACCTGGGCTACTTTTTCGTCGGTAGGGTTAGGCTGGGTACTATTGCAGATTTTACAACGAACGATCGGCAGTCCGTTAATGATTCTGGGTCAAAAGTTAACTAACCTAGTGGCGGGAACCGAGGTAGTAACCGATCGCCAAAAACTCACACAAATGGTGATATCAGGTAATATCGAAAGCATCGATGATGTGGGTAATGAAGTAATACTGGATGCTGCGACCCGCCACAGTCCAGAAACCATCAAACGCAACCGGGCGATCCAATTGATCGCATTAGGATTAACGGGGTTTTTCGTGTTTGTGTTAATTTCCTCCCAGTCCCCAGGTTGGTTTAGTCGTTGGTACAATGCGTTAGAACAAACTTTGCAATTAGCGATCGACCTGACGACTATTGGCTTGATCGCGCTATTCTTTTCGATATTCCTAACTCCCCTAGAAGCCCTAAGTTGGTGGGCGGGATGGTATGGTGATCGCACCCTGAAATATACAGGAACCCCGGTCAAAGAAATCGAGAACCCCAACAGTATTTCCCGTTATGTAATGTACCTAGACGGTATCAATCAAGGTTCCCATGAATACCTCCCCCAAGTTGAAAATATGTTGGATAAGGTAGCTGAGTCCTTACCTGATGATATTCTCATCGTCAAAGGAATCATGCCTTATAGTGTCACCAATAAACCCCTAACCTCAGACCGTCCCCTATCGTTTATTTGGCAAATCATTGAATCAATATCCCTAAAAAATCCGGCTAACCCGATCGCTTTTATTATCAATTTCCGCAATGTGGTTTCTGTAGCGATCGCCGCCGACCCCCGTTATGGTCCGATTCAAAACCAAGGATTAGCCCAAGTCATTTATAATAGTCTAATTAGCTTTGGCTATCCCCTCGGTAGTGGTAAACCGATTACCCTGATTGGTTACAGTGGGGGTGGTCAGATGTCTATGGGTGCCGTTAGCTTCCTGAAATACAATATTAATGCCCCCATTGAGGTGATTTCTTTAGCGGGGGTAATTAGTGGGAATACCGGGGCTATGGCGATTCAAAGACTCTATCACCTAGTGGGGGAAAAAGATCCTGTGGAAAAACTCGGTCCGATTATGTTTTCAGGACGCTGGCCGATTTCCGTTCTTTCTAATTGGAATTGTGCCAAAAGACGGGGCAGAATTATCTTGATTTCTTTGGGTCCAGTAGGTCATAATGGCGATGATGGACCCATGGGGGATGCGCTGTTACCGGACGGACGGACGCACCTGGAACAGACCGTGCAAATTATTACAGGTATTCTCTGTCAAAATTGGGAACTCACGGGATTAGACCCGCAGAAGTTTATCACCATTAGCGAATATGAACGCTACAAGCAGGGGTTATTTAATCAAGTAGGTTATTATCCGCTTCAACAAAGGTTAAATACCGATTTATATCACCCCAATTATACTTGGATAGGTCGGTTAATTTTACCAAGTAAAGATGAACGGGAAACCCTGAAAGGCGTGCGGCTGGAAATTTATCATGCTGACCCGGAAAATCAACATCGCATCGGACAGGTAGTAATTTTGCGCTGGAGTGATGAACAGTGGGTGCAAAACTACTCGAAATTGTTAAAAATGGATGTGAATTTATCTGAACAAGCGCGCCTTAGTCAACGACAGGGAAAGGTTCATCCTCACCGACTTGATGGTTGGGAAAATGTGGATCCTTTGGAGTCTTTGGCGGGAGCGAGACCTGATGATGATATGATTGTGGCACTTCGTGAACCGGTGGTAATTAAGGATACTGGGGAGGGTGTTCCGGTGGTGTATATTCAACGGGAACCGATGCAAATTTCGGGGCGGTTTTATGGGGTGGTAAGGTTTGTTAAAAACTTGGGCAATGACCTGTTTCAAGTTCGGCATTTTAACCGGTCTACAGGGGATTTTGATGGGGATGAGGAGATAGTTTATATGCCGACGGTAATCCCTAATCGTAATGGGGTTTATTCTTTTAATAATCAGGGGGTGGAAGAGTCTCCGGTTAACAGGGGAGGATGGTATATTTATGGGGCGAGAAATAACCAAGGTCGGTTTACGGTACAGGCGATCGCACCTAGGGAAATGTTCCGCCTCTCCCCTCAACGGGTGATTCACGGTCTGACACCATGCTTGGATTACTTGAGGCGTGATTATTTGAGTAATTTAAAGGCGGAAAAGGGGAAGATTAAAAATGTGTTATTATCTCCGCACAATGAGGGTGAAGATGATCATATGGCGATTTCTCAATGGCGAGAAGGCGATCGCGCTTTGATGATGCACCTGTTTGGCGGTATTGGCGGAAATAAAGCCGAATTAGCATCAATGAAAATCTATTTTGGGCATTTTGCTTTCGGGGTAGCTACGGTGAAACGAGACCCTTTAACGGGGGAGTTACGTTTTGCGATCGAGTACCGACAAATTTATACTAATAATACTGATGGTATTATTTCTGGGGCGAATGCTTGGGAACATTATGGAGGCGATCGTCAATGGGGATGGTTGGGTGTGCGACCATTATGCGAAACTCTAATTAAGTTTAGCCCCCTCACCGAAGATTATGATTTTGATGGCATCAAATTCTCCCCCCTAAATGCCGTTATTCAGGAATTAGATATTATGGCTGCGCGTTATCGTGTCGGAGACGGAACCGGAACTACTTTTGTGAGTCCCGTTAATTCCTGTTGTCAGGACTCTAGCCAAGCCTTATATTCCTCTTTGCGGCAAATTTTAGCCGAGTTAGAATTAAATCCCCTAATCATTAAATGGATGCGAGAACACCCTAATCATGAGCAAACTCTCCGTTTCCAACAGTTAGGCGATTTACTGAATACCCTCGAACATTATTTAACCCCCATGGGAAAGGTACGCCCAGACTGGCGATTTAATGCCCCCAAATTAGGTGATTTGACTGTCGAAAACCCCCGCGACACTCTGATTAAGGCTTTGTCTAGTTGGCGAACTCTTCTACCTCGTTGGGTTCACGACCAAATCGCCATGATTTTTCTGCAATTAGGGGCGGATTTATGGATACTCAGGACTAATCAAGTAGGTGGTTTTGACCCCGACATTGAACCAGTCGCACCTACAGATTTTCGATTAGGAGTCCCTCACATTAAACCAGCCAAAAAGAACTGGTCTTAGCTAGTTGATTCGGTCTCTCTTTCAGGTGATTTTACCGGGAGAGACTGAACCCCTCCCTAAACCATTATATATGTCGGCACGGTTTCCCATTCTTTTATAATAAGTCAAGTTCCGGTATTTGTCAATAGAAAAACCTGGGATTTTTTGAGCCTATTTAAGTAGGTTGGGTGGAGGAACGGAACCCAACACCACCATCTCACCCCATTTGAGTAGGTTGGGTGGAGGAGGGGAACCCAACACCACCATCTCACCGCTGTTGGGTTTCACCCAACCTACTATTCAGAGCGATCGCCTATTTGAGTAGGTTGGGGGTCCGAACGCCACCCCACACCACCATCTCACCCCTGTTGGGTTTCACCCAACCTACTATTCAGAGCGATCGCCTATTTGAGTAGGTTGGGGGGTCCGAACGCCACCCCACACCACCATCTCACCCCTGTTGGGTTTCACCCAACCTACTATTCAGAGCTATAGGCTCAAAAAACCATTATATATGTCGGCACGGTTTCCCATTCTTTTATAATAAGTCAAGTGCCGGGATTTGTCAAGGGAAAAATCGGGATTTTGTTAGTTTTTTTAGGATTGCCTAATCTGCTGATGGGTAGCGGGTTTTAGAGAGTGTGGGGAAATGGTGCGATCGCTTTTTTTCAGCCCTAATGGTAGCCGGTTATATAGCCTATTTAAGTAGGTTGGGTGGAGGAACGGAACCCAACACCACCATCTCACCCCTGATTGGTAGCGGGTTTTAGAGAGTGTGAGGTAATAGTGCGATCGCTTTTTTTAAGAATGATGGTGGCCGGTTATATAGCCTATTTAAGTAGGTTGGGTGGAGGAACGGAACCCAACACCACCATCTCACCGCTGTTGGGTTTCACCCAACCTACCCAGAGCTATAAGCTCAAAAAACCATTATATATGTCGGCACGGTTTCCCATGATTTAATAATAAGTCAAGCTCCCATATTTGTCAAGGGAAAAATCGGGATTTTGTTAGTTTTTTGAGGATTGCCTAATCTGCTGATTGGTAGCGGGTTTTAGAGAGGGAGTAGAGAAGGGGTTGGTTGATAGGGGATTAATTGATGACGTGGGGTGGTTTTTCCACGGTCTCCCCATCCCCATATATGTCGGCTGGTAGAGGCTCAAAATTAAAAGCGATCGCATTTCTTAACTTCAGACCGATAACCCGGGGGATTTACCGGGAATTCTCCTTGACAAATATTCACAATTTTCCAGCCATCCAACCCCCCAGAGTAAGTTATAATCGAAGCCATCAATATCCGTTTCAAGACTTCACATTTTCTGAATATTTAGTTGATAGAGTTACTCAGAGCCTATCCAATTATCTGCAACTAATTTCCAGGTAATACCTATGAACAGTCAACCGCTCAGTTACAGTCAGCGCACAGAACCTGCCACCAGGGAGGCGGTTAAGCCCAAACTACTGGTAATTATCGATAGCGCCCTAGAGGATTACTCTCTGTTAGTAGCAGGAGTGATTCCCAGCGCCCAGGTGCTATTGTTAGATAGCCAGGGGGATGGAGTGCAACAAATTAGCGATATTCTAGCAACAGAAACCGAAATTGAACAACTGCATCTACTCTGCCACGGTTCTCCGGGATGTCTATATTTAGGCAATAGTATCCTCAACCTAGCTACCCTAGGAAAGTATACTCCTGAGTTAAAAAAATGGCGAAACGCCTTGGGTGTTGGTAGCCAAGTGATTCTCTACGGATGCCAAGTAGCCGCCCAAAAAGTAGGGCAAAAATTCGTCAACACCCTGCACCAAGTTCTGGGTAGTAACTTAGCAGCTACCGATAACTTAACCGGAAATAAGCAACGGGGTGGCAGTTGGAATTTAGGTGTCAATATTGGGAGGATATCTGCATCTCCAGTATTGTCTACAGAGGTAATGGCTACCTATGGTGGGGTACTCCATTACAATTTGGCTTGGGCAGCACAAAGTATTGGGGGAAGTGATTGGGGCAGGCATGGTATCGCCGTAGATGATACTGGGAATGTCTATACTACAGGTCGTTTTGATGATGGCAGCATAGATATCAACGGGGACGGCACTGCTGACCTGGTTTCGGCGGGAGGGACGGATGCCTATATTGCCAAATTCAACCGTGATGGTACTTTGGTTTGGGCACAAAGTATTGGGGGAAGAAGTTGGGACTCTGGCAATGGTATCGCCGTAGATGATGCTGGGAATGTCTATGCTACAGGTGATTTTTCTGGCCGCATAGATATCAACGGGGACGGCACTGCTGACCTGGTTTCGGCGGGATGGGAGGATGCCTATATTGCCAAATTCAACCGTGATGGTGCTTTGGTTTGGGCACAAAGTATTGGGGGAAGTGATTATTCGGACTCTGGCAATGGTATCGCCGTAGATGATACTGGGAATGTCTACGCTACAGGTGGTTTCTCTGGCAGCATAGATATCAACGGGGACGGCACTGCTGACCTGGTTTCGGCGGGATATGGGGAGGCCTATATTGCCAAATTCAACCGTGATGGTACTTTGGTTTGGGCACAAAGTATTGGGGGAAGTGATTATTCCAGCTATGGCAATGGTATCGCCGTAGATGATGCTGGGAATGTCTACGCTACAGGTAGTTTTTATGGCAGCATAGATATCAACGGGGACGGCACTGCTGACCTGGTTTCGGCGAGAGGGACGGATGCCTATATTGCCAAATTCAACCGTGATGGTGCTTTGGTTTGGGCACAAAGTATTGAGGGAAGTGATTGGGGCAGGCGTGGTATCACCGTAGATGATGCTGGGAATGTCTATGCTACAGGTGGTTTTTCTGGCAGCATAGATATCAACGGGGACGGCACTGCTGACCTGGTTTCGGCGGAATATGGGGAGGATGCCTATATTGCCAAATTCAACCGTGATGGTACTTTGGTTTGGGCACAAAGTATTGGGGGAAGTGATTTTGACTCTGGCAATGGTATCGCCGTAGATGATGCTGGGAATGTCTACGCTACAGGTGATTTTTATGGCAGCATAGATATCAACGGGGACGGCACTGCTGACCTGGTTTCGGCGGAATATGGGGAGGCTGTATATGAGAGGGCTGCCTATATTGCCAAATTCAACCGTGATGGTACTTTGGTTTGGGCACAAAATATTGTGGGAAGAAGTTGGGGCTATGGCGATGGTATCGCCGTAGATGATGCTGGGAATGTCTATGCTACAGGTTTTTTTTCTGACCGCATAGATATCAACGGGGACGGCACTGCTGACCTGGTTTCGGCGGGAAGTAATTCTTATATCATTAAATTTGAGACCGCTGCGCCTGACTCAGTTGTTCCGATTCGAGGCACTCCTGGCAATGATACTTTAACCGGAACCCGCGATGCCGATTTGCTATTGGGATTAGACGGTAACGACACCATTAAGGGACTAGGTGGAGACGACACCCTGATGGGTGGTTTTGGTCATGATTACTTAGATGGAGGTCCGGGAAATGACAGCCTTCTTGGTGGTCCCGGTCGGGATACTTTAATCGGTGGTGCTGGTAACGACACCCTCAACGGTGGTCCCGGTCAAGATATTCTCACTGGTGGTCCTGGTGCTGATATCTTTGTGTTCCAGTTTGGGGAATCGAGGGTAATGCAGGCAAAGAGGAGGGTTTATCCTGACCATATTACCGACTTTGACATCGGTACTGATAAAATTGACCTGCTGAAACAGGACGGGGAGGAAATGAATCCCCCCAGGAGATTGACCCGTGCTGCTAATAATAAGGGTCGCCGTCTACAGGCTGTGATTAATCAGGTATTTAAAGATGCCAATGGGGAGCAAGAAGGCGACCAACCATTAGGAATTAACAGTGCTGCATTGGTCAGGGCAACTAATCGTCATATTCGCGGCACTTATCTGGTGATTAATGATAATGTTCCTGGTTTTCAGCCCCGGAATGATTTAGTTATCAATATCACTGGATATACGGGGGATTTACCAGGTTTCGGAGAGATTCCGGTTCAGGATTTCTTTGTAGTGTAATCCTGGGGAATTAAGTTCCGATTGATGAGGTGGGGTTGAATGGCTATTTGACCCCACTTCTCTATAGGCTCAAAAAACCATTATATATGTCGGCACGGTTTCCCATTCTTTAATAATAAGTCAAGTTCTGGAATTTGTCAAGAGAAAAATCGGGATTTTGTTAGTTTTTTTAGGATTGCCTAATCTGCTGATGGGTAGCGGGTTTTAGAGAGTGTGGGGAAATGGTGCGATCGCTTTTTTTAAGAATGATGGTGGCCGGTTATATAGCCTATTTAAGTAGGTTGGGTGGAGGAACGGAACCCAACACCACCATCTCACCGCTGTTGGGTTTCACCCAACCTACTCAGAGCTATAGGCTCAAAAAACCATTATATATGTCGGCACAGTTTCCCATTCTTTAATAGTAAGTCAAGTTTCCGCATTTGTCAAGGGAAAAATAGGGATTTTTAGAGTTTTTTTAGGATTGCCTAAGCTGCTGATGAGTGGGGGGTTTTAGAGAGTGTGGGGAAATGGTGCGATCGCTTTTTTTAAGAATGATGGTGGCCGGTTATATAGCCTATTTAAGTAGGTTGGGTGGAGGAACGGAACCCAACGCCACCATCTCACCCCTGTTGGGTTTCACTGCGTTTCACCCAACCTACCCAGAGCCATTTAACCCCACTTCTCTATAGGCTCAAAAAACCATTATATATGTCGGCACGGTTTCCCATGATTTAATAATAAGTCAAGTTTCCGCATTTGTCAAGGGGAAAAATCGGGATTTTGTTAGTTTTTTTAGGATTGCCTAATCTGCTGATTGGTAGCGGGTTTTAGAGAGTGTGGGGAAATGGTGCGATCGCTTTTTTTAAGAATGATGGTGGCCGGTTATATAGCCTATTTAAGTAGGTTGGGTGGAGGAACGGAACCCAACGCCACCATCTCACCCCTGTTGGGTTTCACTGCGTTTCACCCAACCTACCCAGAGCCATTTAACCCCACTTATCTATAGGCTCAAAAAACCATTATATATGTCGGCACGGTTTCCCATGATTTAATAATAAGTCAAGTTTCCGCATTTGTCAAGGGGAAAAATCGGGATTTTGTTAGTTTTTTTAGGATTGCCTAATCTGCTGATTGGTAGCGGGTTTTAGAGAGTGTGGGGAAATGGTGCGATCGCATTTTTTGACAATTCGGGTTTGACATCATATTGGGAACTCAGTATCGTTTTAGTAAGCCATGTCAATACCAATTCAGGTATGAAATTTCCATTGCTCAATTCGAGAGAGATGCCCCAATGAACAATGATGCTAACGAAATCTTCGATATTTTTGAATCATCAGATTCTCTAAATCCCCTACCAGCACTGGGATTCATTGATAATGTATCCGTCGAACCACTGACAGCAGCATTAACTCAAGTTAACCAGCAATTAACAGAGTTTGTCGCCTCCGCTAATTTCGAGGCGGATTTACAAACGGCTTTCGGTGAATATACGGATGTGGAATTAGGTGCAACCATCATTGAGGCTTTGAGTCAAGGTGAAACACCAGAGATGATGGTGCTTGCGACTACATCCATGAATGGTGCAGATGGCGCTTTTGATTCCGTGACGGGTAAGGTGTATTTATCGGATGCGATAATTCACAGTGAGAAACTGGTGGATGTAATAACCGAGGAATTCGGGCATTATCTGGATTCTCAGTTAAACGAAATCGACTCTCCTGGAGATGAGGGAGAGTTATTTATGCGCCTAGTGAATGGGGAAGCCTTGACAGAAGCAGATATCACTGGGTTAAGGAATCAGAATGATTGGGGAATCATCTGGGTAGAGGGAGAACCAGTAGCAGTACAGATGTCAGGGTCGCCAGAGTTCGCCTGGACGCGCCTGTTGGGAACCCGTGAGGATGAGCGGGCTTATGCCCTGACCACGGGTAGTGATGGCTCGATTTATGTGGCGGGCTATACTGAAGGCAACCTAGATGGACAAACCAATAGTGGTGAAGAAGATGCCTTTATCACCAAGTTCCAGCCCAATGGCACTCAAGCCTGGACGCGCCTGCTGGGAACCCGTGGGCTTGACGAGGCTAATGCCCTGACCACGGGTAGTGATGGCTCGATTTATGTGGCGGGCTATACTGAAGGCAACCTAGATGGACAAACCAATAGTGGTGAAGAAGATGCCTTTATCACCAAGTTCCAGCCCAATGGCACTCAAGCCTGGACGCGCCTGCTGGGAACCCGTGGGCTTGACGAGGCTAATGCCCTGACCACGGGTAGTGATGGCTCGATTTATGTAGCGGGCACGACTGAAGGCAACCTAGATGGACAAACCAATAGTGGTGAAGAAGATGCCTTTATCACCAAGTTCCAGCCTGATGGCACTAAAGCCTGGACGCGCCTGTTGGGGACTCGTGAGGATGACGAGGCTTATGCCCTGACCACGGGTAGTGATGGGTCGATTTATGTAGCGGGCTATACTGAAGGCAACCTAGATGGACAAACTAATAGTGGTGGGCGGGATGCCTTTATCACCAAGTTCCAGCCCAATGGCACTCAAGCCTGGACGCGCCTGTTAGGAACCAGTGCTTCGGACGAGGCTTTTGCCCTGACCACCGGTAGTGATGGCTCGATTTATGTGGCGGGCGAGACTTTTGGCAACCTAGATGGACAAACCAATAGTGGCTTTACTGATGCGTTTATCACCAAGTTCCAGCCTGATGGCACTAAAGACTGGACGCGCCTGTTGGGAAGTGGTGAGAGGGACGAGGCTAATGCCCTGACCACCGGTAGTGATGGCTCGATTTATGTGGCGGGCTATACTGGGGGCGGCCTAGATGGACAAACCAGTATTGGTCGCTTAGATGCCTTTATCACCAAGTACCAGCCCAATGGCAGTAAAGACTGGACGCGCCTGTTCGGCTCCACTAGGGATGACATGGCTCGTGCCCTGACCACAGGTAGTGATGGGTCAATTTATATGGCGGGCGAGACTTTTGGCAACGTAGATGGACAAACCAATAGTGGCGACTGGGATGCCTTTATCACCAAGTTGACAATAGATGGTGCTGAAACACCAGAACCCACACCAGAACCAGAACCAATTAGGGGTACTCGTGGCAATGATTTATTACGAGGAACCCCTGGTCATGACACCATCTATGGATTAGCAGGTAATGATACTTTAATCGGTGGTGCTGGTAACGACACCCTCAACGGTGGTCCCGGTCGGGATACTTTAATCGGTGGTGCTGGTAACGACACCCTCAACGGTGGTGCGGCTCGGGATATTCTCACTGGTGGTCGTGGTGCTGATATCTTTGTGTTCCAGTTTGGGGAATCGAGGGTAGCGGCTCCTGACCATATTACCGACTTGGAAATCGGTACTGATAAAATTGACTTGCTGAACCGACGCGGACGGGATATCGGGGCTCCTGAGAATTTGACCCGCGCTCGAAATAGCAATGCTCCTAACCTGCGAAGGCTGGTTAATCAGGTATTTCGTAATGCTGATGGCGGACAAGCCGGACGACAACCATTAGAACCTAATAGTGCTGCATTAGTGAGGGCAACTAATCGTCATATTCGCGGCACTTATCTGGTGATTAATGATAATGTTGGTGGTTTTCAGCCCCGGAATGATTTAGTTATCAATATCACTGGATATACGGGGGATTTACCAGGTTTCGGAGAGATTCCGGTTGAGGATTTCTTTGTAGTGTAATCCTGGGGAATTAAGTTCCGATTGATGAGGTGGGGTTGAATGGCTATTTGACCCCACTTCTCTATAGGCTCAAAAAACCATTATATATGTCGGCACGGTTTCCCATTCTTTAATAATAAGTCAAGTTCTGGAATTTGTCAAGAGAAAATCTGATCAAGTCGAGAACTGTTTTATATCAGGGGATTAGCAGCATATCAGTGGGAAGCGATCGCCTTTTTGACCCGATTCGGAGTTGACATAATATTTGAGGTAGAATAAAATTGGTATTGCGGGGAGAACTAGGCAAATATAGCAATCTTATTGCATTCGTCATATTTAGTCACATTTCACCATTGCCACCGGGGTAATTGATGAATTGCCCCTACCATAAACGATTATGGCCTTATGTACCTAGGGAGTAAGCCACCATGGAAAATACTAGTGAAATATTGGGTCTGACAGTACCAGATCCACCGGACTATCTGAATCCCTTACCCTCACTGGGATTCATAGGTGATGTATCCGTAAAACCACTGACAGCAGCATTAGAAATCGAGGCGGCATTGACTCAGGTTAACCAACAATTAACAGAGTTTGTCGCCTCAGCTAATTTTGAGGCAGATTTACAAACGGCTTTCGGTGAATATACGGATGTGGAATTAGGTGCAACTATCATCGAGGCTTTAGCTAAGAGTAGCCAACTCCCAGATATGATAGTAGTGTCATCAGACCTAATGAATGGTGTTAATGGCGGTTTTGACTCTCTGACGGGTACGGTATATTTATCGGATGCGATAATTCACAGTGATCAACTGGTAAATGTGATCACGGAGGAATTCGGGCATTATATAGACTCCCAATTAAATGAAATTGACTCTCCTGGGGATGAGGGAGAGTTATTCATGCGGTTAGTGAATGGGGAGGTATTGAGTGAAGTTGATCTAACTTATTTGAGGAATAAAGATGACCGAGTAATGATTTTGGGTGGGTTGGTTGAGGTAGAAGCCAATGAAGATATTGTCATTGATAATCCTGCCAACTTTTTCCCGGAAATGTCTATAGCAGATACCGAAATACTGGAAGGCGATCGCGGTCGCAGTTTTGCGGAATTTCCGGTAACTCTCAACAGTCCCAGTGACCAGATGATCGCAGTAAATTTTACTACGGCTGATGTCACGGCTACAGTGGCTGACGGAGATTATCAGCTAACTAACGGACGGTTAATTTTTCCGCGAGGCGAAACGGAAAGGATGATCAGAGTTCCGGTGATTGGGGATACCAAAATCGAACCAGATGAAACCTTTAGGGTAATTCTGAGTGACCCACAAAATGTGACTTTAGCTAATGCAGTGGCTACGGGTACAATTATTAATGACGATATCGCACAAATTTCGATTTCTGACACCGAAATAATGGAAGGCGATCGCGGTCGCAGTTTTGCGGAATTTAAGGTAACTCTCGACAGTCCTAGTAACCAAATTGTGAGAGTTAATTTTACTACGGCTGATGGCACGGCTACCGTCGCTGACGAAGACTATGAGCCGACTAGCGGACAGCTAGTTTTTCCGAGGGGTCAAACGGAAAGGGTGATCAGAGTTCCGGTGATTGGGGATACCAAACTCGAACCGGATGAAACCTTTAAGGTAATTCTCAGTGAACCGGAAAATGCCGAGTTGGGTCGGGATGAAGCAATCGGCACTATTCTTAATGATGATGTGCCAGAAATGTCTATAGCAGATACCGAAATACTGGAAGGCGATCGCGGTCGCAGTTTTGCGGAATTTAAGGTAACTCTCAACAGTCCCAGTGACCAGATGATCGCAGTTAATTTTACTACGGCTGATGGCACGGCTACCGTGGCTGACCGAGACTATCATCCAACTAACGGACGGTTAATTTTTCCGAGGGGTCAAACGGAAAGGGTGATCAGAGTTCCGGTGTTTGGGGATACCAAAATCGAACCAGATGAAACCTTTAGGGTAATTCTGAGTGACCCACAAAATGTGACTTTAGCTAATGCAGTGGCTACGGGTACAATTATTAATGACGATATCGCACAAATTTCGATTTCTGACACCGAAATAATGGAAGGCGATCGCGGTCGCAGTTTTGCGGAATTTAAGGTAACTCTCGACAGTCCTAGTAACCAAATGGTGAGAGTTAATTTTACTACGGCTGATGGCACGGCTACCGTCGCTGACGAAGACTATGAGCCGACTAGCGGACAGCTAGTTTTTCCGAGGGGTCAAACGGAAAGGGTGATCAGAGTTCCGGTGATTGGGGATACCAAAGTCGAACCGGATGAAACCTTTAAGGTAATTCTCAGTGAACCGGAAAATGCGGAGTTGGGTCGGGATGAAGCGATCGGCACTATTCTTGATGATGATGATGATGATATTATAGTGCCAGAAATGTCTATAGCAGATACCCAAATACTGGAAGGCGATCGCGGTCGCAGTTTTGCGGAATTTAAGGTAACTCTCAACCGTCCTAGTGACCAAATCGTGAGAGTTAATTTTACTACCGGTGATGGCACTGCTACGGTGGCTGACAGTGACTATGAGAGAACTAGGGGAGAGCTAGTTTTTCGGAGGGGTCAAACGGAAAGGGTGATCAGAGTTCCGGTGATTGGAGATACTAAAGTCGAACCGGATGAAACCTTTAGGGTAATCCTGAGTAACCCACAAAATGTGACTTTAGCTAATCGACAGGCTACGGGTACTATTATTAATGACGATATCGCACAAATTTCGATTTCTGACACCCAAATACTGGAAGGCGATCGCGGTCGCAGCTTTGCGGAATTTAAGGTAACTCTTGACCGTCCGAGTAACCAAATGGTGAGAGTTAATTTTACTACGGCTGATGACACGGCTACGGTGGCTGACGAAGACTATGAGCCGACTAGCGGACAGCTAGTTTTTCCGAGGGGTCAAACGGAAAGGGTGATCAGAGTTCCGGTGATTGGGGATACCAAAGTCGAACCGGATGAAACCTTTAAGGTAATTCTCAGTGAACCGGAAAATGCGGAGTTGGGTCGGGATGAAGCGATCGGCACTATTCTTAATGATGATGTGCCAGAAATCTCTATAGCAGATACCGAAATACTGGAAGGCGATCGCGGTCGCAGCTTTGCCGAATTTAAGGTAACTCTCAACAGTCCGAGTAACCAAATCGTGAGGGTGGATTATAATACGGCTGATGGCACGGCTACGGTGGCTGACCGTGACTATCAGCGAACTACGGGACGGTTAGTTTTTCCGCGAGGGGAAACGGAAAGGGTGATCAGAGTTCCGGTGTTTGGAGATACCAAAGTCGAACCGGATGAAACCTTTAGGGTAATTCTGAGTGAACCACAAAATGCCGAGTTGGGTCGGGGTCAAGCTACGGGTACTATTCTTAATGATGATGTACCAGAAATATCTATAGCAGATACCCAAATACTGGAAGGCGATCGCGGTCGCAGTTTTGCGGAATTTAAGGTAACTCTCAACAGTCCGAGTAACCAAATCGTGAGAGTTAATTATGCTACGGCTGATGACACGGCTACCGTCGCTGATGGAGACTATGAGCCAACTAGCGGAGAGCTAGTTTTTGCGAGGGGTCAAACGGAAAGGGTGATCAGAGTTCCGGTGATTGGAGATACGGAAGTCGAACCGGATGAAACCTTTAAAGTAATTCTCAGTGAACCGGAAAATGCCGATTTGGGTCGGGATGAAGCTACGGGTACTATTCTTAATGATGATGGACTCGTTAGTGCCAATATCTCCATTGCAGACACCCAAATACTGGAAGGCGATCGCGGTCGCAGTTTTGCGGAATTTAAGGTAACTCTCGACCGTCCGAGTAACCAAATCGTGAGAGTTAATTATACTACCAAGGATGGCACGGCTAAGGTGGCTGACAGTGACTATGAACCAACTAGCGGAGAGCTAATTTTCCCGCGAGGCGAAACGGAAAGGGTGATCAGAGTTCCGGTGATTGGAGATACCAAAATCGAACCGGATCAAACCTTTAAGGTAATTCTCAGTGACCCACAAAATGCCGAGTTGGAACGGGGTGAAGCTACGGGTACTATTCTTGATGACGATGACCCAGAACTGGGTAATAGTTTGGGTAACCCCTTTGTGCTTGGCAACCTTACTGGTGAAATCGTTAGGACGAACCGAATCGGCTTTATTGAATCAGAAAAGCGTGATGTCAATGATTATTACAGCTTCAGACTGAATCGTACCGGTACTGTCACAATCAACCTTGATGACCTAGTGGCAAATGCTAACCTGCAATTGTTGGGTAGCCTGGGTGAGTTGATAGACCAATCTAATAATCCAGATACTCAGGCAGAAACTATTACCCAACGAGACCTTGAACCCGGAATTTACCATGTGCGGGTACATCCCCATGTTAGCGCTCGGACGAAGTACAGATTGAGTATTGAGTTGATTTAGTTAAATAATGTGGGTTGGGGTGATTTTTTAACCCCACCTACTCACCACCACCCCTTCCCAGAAATGGGGGTGGGGGCTTAAACCCCTTATATATATGTCGGCACGGTTTCCCATTCTCTAATCATAAGTCAAGTCATAGAATTTGTCAAGAGAAAAATCCCAGATTTTTAGAGTTTTTTTAGGATTGCCTAAACTGTTGATTGCCGGGGATTAGCAGGAGAGTAGTAGGAAGCGATCGCCTTTGGGAAGGGATGCGGACTTGACGTTCCATTTTGGGGAAAATATAATAGAAATTAGAGGAATATGTAAGCCTCTGATATTGAGTGTGTAATAGCATCTCAATTTTGTTAACCATGCTAACCCAAAAATGATTTGGTATAAAAGGCGAGTTGATAGGCAGGTATAATAATTAAGTAATAGCGCCCACAAATATTACGGCTAGATAGCTTTAGCCAGGAACTAATTGGGTGTTGAGTCCGCCCCAGGTAAGGGATAGGATTGAAGACAGATGCAGCATCAACTGAGTTGAGGCAGTGAACAACCGTCTGGTTTTGAGCAGCAGATAGGTGTTACTGATAGCTTTCGTAATGTGATCGGGTTGGTATACAAGGTTGATGAGGGAATCATTGCTCATCAATCATTTACAACTATCACAAGGAGTGACAATAACATGGCTATTAGATATCCTTCTCCTCAAGACCAATATATGCTGGAATTGATCAACCGTGGTCGGCGATCGCCTCAAGGTGAAGCTAATCTATATCTGGATGGATATCTCAATAAAGGAATTGCTGCGGGAACAATTACCACTGAACCAAAACAACCTTTAGCATTCAACCTAAACCTGAATGCAGCGGCGGAAACCCACAGCCAGTCTATGCTGGATGATAACTATTTCTCTCATGATGGTATTGATGGTACAACATTTCGTGAGCGTATGGAGATCGCTGGTTATCCCTTTTCTGGGCGATCGATGAGTGGTGAAAATATTTCTTGGTCAGGAAGCACTGGAGATATTGACTTTACTGAGAGAGTTCAGGGGAACTATGAAAGACTTTTTCAGTCAACTACAGGTCATCGTCAGAACTTAATGAACGCTGATTTCCGGGAGGTTGGACTGGCTTCCCTACAAGGAGATTTTACCTCGACCGGGCGGACTTATAATTCGGTAATGACTACCCAGAATTTTGCTTATTCCAGTGACAGGGGACCCTTTATTCTGGGTGTGGCTTATAGTGATACTGTGACTGAGGATAACTTCTATACAGTTGGTGAAGGTATTGGTGGACTAACGGTTAGAGCAGTTAATACCAACGATAATAGTCAGGTATTCACCACTACAACCTGGGATTCGGGGGGTTATAGCTTAGAAGTTCATCCAAATACCTCCTATACAGTAACTTTTTCCGGTGATTGGAATGGAGACGGTAAAACAGATACAGCCAATTATCGAGTTGTGGTGGATTCGGAAAACGTCCAACAAGATTGGATAGTTGGGTCTCCCGCAGAACCGGAACCACCCGCAGAACCGGAACCACCCATACCTGTAGTCGAACCACCAGAATCGGAACCGACACCACCGGAAATACCCGTACCACCAACGGAACCACCCGAACCAGAACCAATTAGGGGTACTCGTGGCAATGATTTATTACGAGGAACCCCTGGTCATGACACCATCTATGGATTAGCAGGTAATGATACTTTAATCGGTGGAAAAGGTAACGATTATTTAGATGGAGGTCCGGGAAACGATCGCCTCCTTGGTGGTGCGGGTCACGATACTTTAATCGGTGGAAAAGGTAACGATTATTTAGATGGAGGTCCAGGAAATGACAGCCTCCTTGGTGGTCCCGGTCGGGATACTTTAATCGGTGGTGCTGGTAACGACACCCTCAACGGTGGTCCCGGTCAAGATATTCTCACTGGTGGTCGTGGTGCTGATATCTTTGTGTTCCAGTTTGGGGAATCGAGGGTAGCGGCTCCTGACCATATTACCGACTTGGAAATCGGTACTGATAAAATTGACTTGCTGAACCGACGCGGACGGGATATCGGGGCTCCTGAGAATTTGACCCGCGCTGGAAATAGCAATGCTCCTAACCTGCGAAGGCTGGTTAATCAGGTATTTCGTAATGCTGATGGCGGACAAGCCGGACGACAACGATTACAACCTAATAGTGCTGCATTAGTCAGGGCGACTCATGCCGATATTCGCGGCACTTATCTGGTGATTAATGATAATGTTGGTGGTTTTCAGCCCCGGAATGATTTAGTTATCAATATCACTGGATATACGGGGGATTTACCAGGTTTCGGAGAGATTCCGGTTGAGGATTTCTTTGTAGTGTAATCCTGGGGAATTAAGTTCCGATTGATGAGGTGGGGTTGAATGGCTATTTAACCCCACTTCTCTATAGGCTCAAAAAACCATTATATATGTCGGCACGGTTTCCCATTCTTTAATAATAAGTCAAGTGCCGGGATTTGTCAAGGGGAAAAATCGGGATTTTTAGAGTTTTTTTAGGATTGCCTAATCTGCTGATTGGTAGCGGGTTTTAGAGAGTGTGGGGAAATGGTGCGATCGCTTTTTTTAAGAATGATGGTGGCCGGTTATATAGCCTATTTAAGTAGGTTGGGTGGAGGAACGGAACCCAACGCCACCATCTCACCGCTGTTGGGTTTCACCCAACCTACTCAGAGCTATAGGCTCAAAAAAACATTATATATGTCGGCACGGTTTCCCATTCTTTAATAATAAGTCAAGTCGCGGGATTTGTCAAGGGAAAAATCGGGATTTTTAGAGTTTTTTTAGGATTGCCTAATCTGCTGATTGGTAGCGGGTTTTAGAGAGTGTGGGGAAATGGTGCGATCGCTTTTTTTCCGCCCTGATGGTAGCCGGTTATATAGCCTATTTAAGTAGGTTGGGTGGAGGAACGGAACCCAACGCCACCATCTCACCGCTGTTGGGTTTCACCCAACCTACCCAGAGCTATAGGCTCAAAAAACCATTATATATGTCGGCACGGTTTCCCATTATTGAACAATAAGTCAAGCCCTGGGATTTGTCAAGGGGAAAAATCGGGATTTTTAGAGTTTTTTTAGGATTGCCTAATCTGCTGATTGGTAGCGGGTTTTAGAGAGTGTGGGGAAATGGTGCGATCGCTTTTTTTCCGCCCTGATGGTGGCCGGTTATATAGCCTATTTAAGTAGGTTGGGTGGAGGAACGGAACCCAACGCCACCATCTCACCGCTGTTGGGTTTCACCCAACCTACTCAGAGCTATAGGCTCAAAAAAACATTATATATGTCGGCACGGTTTCCCATTCTTTAATAATAAGTCAAGTCGCGGGATTTGTCAAGGGAAAAATCGGGATTTTTAGAGTTTTTTTAGGATTGCCTAATCTGCTGATTGGTAGCGGGTTTTAGAGAGTGTGGGGAAATGGTGCGATCGCTTTTTTTCCGCCCTGATGGTAGCCGGTTATATAGCCTATTTAAGTAGGTTGGGTGGAGGAACGGAACCCAACACCACCATCTCACCGCTGTTGGGTTTCACCCAACCTACTCAGAGCTATAGGCTCAAAAAAACATTATATATGTCGGCACGGTTTCCCATTATCTAATAATAAGTCAAGTCGCGGGATTTGTCAAGGGGAAAAATCGGGATTTTTAGAGTTTTTTTAGGATTGCCTAATCTGCTAATTGGTAGCGGGTTTTAGAGAGTGTGGGGAAATGGTGCGATCGCTTTTTTTCCGCCCTGATGGTAGCCGGTTATATAGCCTATTTAAGTAGGTTGGGTGGAGGAACGGAACCCAACGCCACCATCTCACCGCTGTTGGGTTTCACCCAACCTACTACCCAGATCTATAGGCTCAAAAAACTATTATATATGTCGGCACGGTTTTCAATTATTTAATAATAAGTCAAGCTCCCATATTTGTCAAGGCAAAAATTGGGATTTTTAGAGTTTTTTTGGTATTGCCTAAGCTGCTGATGAGTGGGGGGTTTTAGAGAGTGTGAGGTAATAGTGCGATCGCTTTTTTTAAGAATGATGGTGGCCGGTTATATAGCCTATTTAAGTAGGTTGGGTGGAGGAACGGAACCCAACGCCACCATCTCACCGCTGTTGGGTTTCACCCAACCTACTCAGAGCTATAGGCTCAAAAAAACATTATATATGTCGGCACGGTTTCCCATTCTTTAATAATAAGTCAAGTCGCGGGATTTGTCAAGGGAAAAATCGGGATTTTGTTAGTTTTTTTAGGATTGCCTAATCTGCTGATTGGTAGCGGGTTTTAGAGAGTGTGGGGAAATGGTGCGATCGCTTTTTTTAAGAATGATGGTGGCCGGTTATATAGCCTATTTAAGTAGGTTGGGTGGAGGAACGGAACCCAACACCACCATCTCACCGCTGTTGGGTTTCACCCAACCTACTCAGAGCTATAGGCTCAAAAAACCATTATATATGTCGGCACGGTTTCCCATTGTTTAATGATAAGTCAAGTTCCGGGATTTGTCAAGGCAAAAATCGGGATTTTTTTAGTTTTTTTAGGATTGCCTAATCTGCTGATTGGTAGCGGGTTTTAGAGAGTGTGGGGAAATGGTGCGATCGCTTTTTTTAAGAATGATGGTGGCCGGTTATATAGCCTATTTAAGTAGGTTGGGTGGAGGAACGGAACCCAACGCCACCATCTCACCGCTGTTGGGTTTCACCCAACCTACTCAGAGCTATAGGCTCAAAAAACCATTATATATGTCGGCACGGTTTCCCATTGTTTAATGATAAGTCAAGTTCCGGGATTTGTCAAGGCAAAAATCGGGATTTTTTTAGTTTTTTTAGGATTGCCTAATCTGCTGATTGGTAGCGGGTTTTAGAGAGTGTGGGGAAATGGTGTGATCGCTTTTTTTAAGAATGATGGTGGCCGGTTATATAGCCTATTTAAGTAGGTTGGGTGGAGGAACGGAACCCAACGCCACCATCTCACCGCTGTTGGGTTTCACCCAACCTACTCAGAGCTATAGGCTCAAAAAAACATTATATATGTCGGCACGGTTTCCCATTCTTTAATAATAAGTCAAGCCCTCGTATTTGTCAAGGCAAAAATCGGGATTTTTTTAGTTTTTTTAGGATTGCCTAATCTGCTGATTGGTAGCTGGTTTTAGAGAGTGTGGGGAAATGGTGCGATCGCTTTTTTTAAGCCCTGATGGTGGCCAGTTATATTTACAGCCAAGTACAATTGTCGTTAGCCATGTAAATACCAATCCAGGTATGAAATCTTTATGGCTCCATTGGAGGGGGATACCCTAATGAACAATACTAGCGAAATATCCGATATTTTTGAATCATCAGATTCTCAGAATTTCATGCCCTCACAGGGATTCAGTGGGGTAGAAGGTGAACCAGTAGCAGTACAGATGTCCGCGCCGCCAGAGTTCGCCTGGACGCGCCTGTTGGGAACCAGTGCTTGGGACCAGGCATTAGCCCTGACCACCGGTAGTGATGGCTCGATTTATGTAGCCGGCTATACTGATGGCGACCTAGACGGACAAACCAATAGTGGTGCCGCTGATGCCTTTATCACCAGGTTCCAGCCTGATGGCACTAAAGCCTGGACGCGCCTGTTGGGAAGCGGTGAGTATGACGTGGCATCAGCCCTGACCACTGGCCTTGATGGCTCGATTTATGTAGCCGGCTATACTGATGGCGACCTAAATGGACAAACCAATAGTGGCGAATGGGATGCCTTTATCAGCAGGTTCCAGCCTGATGGCACTAAAGCCTGGACGCGCCTGTTGGGAACCAGTGCTTGGGACCAGGCATTAGCCCTGACCACCGGTAGTGATGGCTCGATTTATGTAGCCGGCTATACTGATGGCGACCTAGACGGACAAACCAATAGTGGTGAGGGGGATGCCTTTATCAGCAGGTTCCAGCCTGATGGCACTAAAGCCTGGACGCGCCTGTTGGGAACCAGTAATTTTGACGTGGCTAATGCCCTGACCACCGGTAGTGATGGCTCGATTTATGTAGCCGGCTATACTGATGGCGACCTAGACGGACAAATCAATAGTGGTGACGCTGATGCCTTTATCAGTAGGTTCCAGCCTGATGGCACTCAAGACTGGACGCGCCTGTTGGGAACCTGGGGACCTGACTATGCATCAGCCCTGACCACGGGTAGTGATGGCTCGATTTATGTGGCGGGCGAGACTATGGGCAACTTAGATGGGCAAACCCGTAGTGGTTTTTATGCTGAGTTTGATGCCTTTATCAGCAGGTTCCAGCCTGATGGTACTCAAGACTGGACTCGCCTGTTGGGAAGCGGTGAGTATGAGGGGGCATCAGCCCTGACCACCGGTAGTGATGGGTCTATTTATGTGGCGGGCTGGACTGGGGGCAACCTAGACGGACAAATCAATAGTGGTATGGCTGATGGCTTTATCAGTAGGTTCCAGCCTGATGGCACTAAAGACTGGACGCGCCTGTTGGGAAGCGGTGAGGCTGACGTGCCTCGTGCCCTGACCACCGGTAGTGATGGGTCTATTTATGTGGCGGGCGAGACTACGGGCGACCTAGATGGACAAACCAATAGTGGTGGCGGTGATGCCTTTATTAGCAGGTTGATAGTAGATGGTGCTGACACACCGGAGAGACCAGAAATTCATCAAGTCATTAATTGGGATAGTTTCCCGCCTCAAATTACGGGAGTTTTGCCAACCGAGAATCAAGGCTCTATTACTCAACCTTTACCCAATCAATGGTTTGGGACTGACCATCATGATGTAATTATCGGGACGGCTTCTGATGAAACTTTGCTGGGTTTTCAAGGTGATGATTGGCTCCAGGTTTCCCAGGGAAATAATACTCTGTTTGGCGGTCAGGGTAATGATATCTTAGTTGCTGGTGAGGGGGATGATATCCTATTGGGAAATAAGGATGATGATATCCTATTTGGAGGCGACGGGAATGATTCCCTTTATGGTGGTCAGGGGAATGATACGTTGGTAGCAGGTAATGGGAATCAGATTTTGTTTGGAGACCAGGGTAATGATATCCTATTTGGAGGCACTCAAGGTGTTGATACTCTGGTGGGAGGCGAGGGAAATGATACTTTGGTAATGCTTCCGGGAGAAGGTTACAGCATAGTAACTGACTTTCAGGTAAATCAGGATATGGTGGTTTTGCTCGGTAGCCCTGATGACTATGAAATTGGGTCACTACCCAGCGGTTTTCATAGTGGTACAGCTATTTATGTAGCCGGTTCTGACCAACTGGTGGGTGTCCTGGAAGGGGTTACTAATGTCAGTTTAGAAGATGGTAATATCTTCGGTTGGGGGTAGGTGATGGTTGGGCGGCTTTCCGTTTAGCTACTTGTCTATGAGATGGGCTGAAAGTGCGATCGCTTTTTTCGATTTACTGCCTAATTAGAACCTTGACCCGTTTATAGGCATATATATGTCGCCACGGATTTCCATTCTTTAATAATAAGTCAAGTTTCGGGATTTGTCAAGGGGTAAAACTGGGATTTTGGGAGTTTTTTTAAGGATGGCTGAAATGGGTGATTTGGCGGCGGTTGGGTGAGGGGTTAGAGAAGGGGTTGATTGATGGGGTTGGGTTGCACCTAACCTACTTTCATCAGATGACGGTGTTGGGTTGCACCCAACCTACTTTCATCAGATGACGGTGTTGGGTTGCACCTAACCTACTTTCATCAGATGACGGTGTTGGGTTACCCAACCTACTTTCATCAGATGACGGTGTTGGGTTACCCAACCTACTTTCATGAGATGACGGTGTTGGGTTACCCAACCTACTTTCATCAGATGACGGTGTTGGGTTGCACCCAACCTACTTTCATGATTTGATGGTGTTGGGTTGCACCCAACCTACTTTCATGATTTGATGGCGCTAATTGCTGATATTTAAGTGAGTATGAAAATTATCACCCTAGAAACAGTTAGTCTGATTTCTGTTGATGCTATTGTCGGCACAATAACCGATTATTTGTTGTCCATAAATCAACGGTGCGATCGCCTTCTGATTATCTGTGAAGATGTCACCCGTTCCACACCTATTGACCTCTTTTTTCCCCAATTATTAGCCTTTATTAACAGAAGTTTATCCCCAGAAATTACCGTAATCTTTGCCTTGGGAACTCATCGACCGATGACTGAGACCGAAATGCTCAATAAATTGGGAATATCCCCCAGAGAAGCTGAACAGATAAACCTGTTAAATCATAATGCCTTTGATGATAGTCATTTAGTCGAAATTGGCGTGATTGATGGGGTCACTGTCAAGTTAAACAGGGTGATGATGAATCAGGATGTCGTCATGTGTTTGGGGAGTGTATTTCCTCATCGAGTTGTGGGATTTTCTGGGGGGACAAAATATCTGTGTCCGGGAATTGCTAATCAAGCCATAATTGATTACACTCACTGGAAAAGTAACCTCTTCCCTACTGAAGAAATTATGGCAAAAGTGGATAACCCAATTAGGGATATATTAGCTCAAGTGGGAGAGTTAGCTACTCAAGCCTTTCCGGCTACTTTCGTTTCCGTTAACTTTGTTACCCTTCCCACTGGTATTGTCGATGTGTTTGTGGGTGATTTACAATCTTCCTATCGTCAGGCGGCCGCACTTAGTGCTAAATTGTTTTTAAAAACTGTTGAACCCTGCGATAAATTGCTGGCTATTGTGGATGACAAAAGTGCAGATTTTTGGCAGGCTGCTAAAGCCGTTTATAACTGTGCAGATATGGTCAGAGATGGGGGAACTTTGGTGGTGAGAGGGAAGTTGGCTGAGGGGATTTCTGCCACCCACGGGGATATTATTAATCAATTCGGTTATGCTATTCCTGAACAGGTGAAAACCTGGGTTGATTCGGGAGAGTTAAATAATCCCCTAGTGGCTAGTCATTTAATTAGGGTTGGGCAGCATTTACAGAGAATTAAGGTGTTTTTGGCATCGGAATATATTGATGAGAAAATGTGCGATCGCATTAATTTAGGCTATCGCGACCCCGCCAGTTTAGATCCCTCGGAATTTGATGCTATTGTTTACCATGCTACCGATTTAATTTTAAGGCGCAAATAGCCATAACCACATCGGGATTGTCATTAATAAACCCACGGAACCTAAAGCTACAGTAGCTACGGATAAATCCTTGTCAAGACCGTAGGCGATCGCATAAATTACCGTAGCAATAGAAGGCGGCATAGCCATTTGGAGAACAATAGCTAATCTCGGTAAACCTGTCACTCCCAAAAACATCAAACCTGTTCCTACTACTAACGGAACTACAATCATTTTAATAGCCAGACAAATTAACGCTTGGCTTAATTTTTGCAGTTTCCCTAATTGACTAAGTTGAATCCCAATCATAATAATCGCTAACGTGACAATAGACCAAGCCGAAGTTCTTAAACCATTTTCTGCCAGGTCTGGGAGGGGAACATGGCGGAAAAAAAACCCAAACCCAAAACTCCATAAAGCCGGATTTCCGAAAATAATTTGTAGTGGACTTTTCCGACGTTGTGCTAGGGGATTATTCCCATAATTAGCCGAAATCATATAGCCGATGCCGTGGAGTCCGGGACTGGTGGCGAGGGTATTATAAAGGACTGCCCATAAAAAGTATTCAGGACCAATTAAAGACAAGACTACAGGAAAGCCTAAATAAGAGGTATTTCCTACCATCATAGCTAGTAAAAAACTGCCTTGGGTTGGTCGAGTCCAGGCGGTGTCTGGGATGGGTTTATCTGCTTTTAAATGGCGGGGATCAATCAGGCCAGAAGCTATAGCTTTAATGCGTTCATCACTGATTTCTAATTCCATCCAAAAACGCGCAAAAACTGCCCCAATAAACATGGCAAGCCATCCAGCTATAGGCGAAATCCAAATATATCCAGAGATATCAACTCCCCGCATAAAGGCAATGATGCCGAGGGGAACACCAATCCAATAGAGAAACTGGCCTAAATACTTAGATGTACTATCGGGGAGTTTTTTGCCGAGAATAAATCCTAGTAAAGCCCAGCCAATTAAATTGATGTATAATCTAACAATTGGATTTTCTAATAGGGTTAAAATCATGACAGGTTAATGTTAGAATCAGAATGGATTTGACTGGTTGACAAAGGAAATGCGAAAGGTTCTGATTACGGGTGCGGCTGGACAAATTGGCCGATCGCTTCGAGAATTGTTAGCTGGCTGTTACCAATTCCGATGTTTGGATCTTAAACCGATTTCTGGTGCTGATGATGTCATCATAGCCGATATTACTGATTTTGAAGCAGTATCCCAGGCTATGGACGGGGTTGATGGAGTAATTCATTTGGCGAGTAACCCAGACATACAACAGCCTTGGGAGGATGTCTATCGGGGGGGAATTGCGGGAACTTATAATGTCTTTGAGGCGGCGAGACGGGTGGGGATAAAGCAGTTAATTTATGCTAGTAGTAATCATGTTTCCGGGTGGCGAGAAGTTATGGGAGAGTCCCATATCACCCCGGAAATGGTCGTGAGACCTGATTCTTTATATGGGGTTGGTAAGGCTTTTGGGGAGGCGTTGGCGCAGTTGTTTGTAGACCAATATGGGATGTCGATTATTTGCTTGCGGATTGGTTCATTTTTGCCATATCCTAATAGCGATCGCAGTTTGAAAACTTGGTGTAGTCCCAGAGATTTGGCGCAATTGGTGCAAAAATCCCTAGATCATCAAGATTTGGGTTTTCAGATTTTTTATGGGGTTTCTAACAATACTAATCGGATTTGGAACATTGACAACGCCCGTCAATTGATTGATTATCAACCCCAAGATAATGCCGAATTAAATTATATCACGGATAAACCCAATGTTTAAAAAAAAGTTGCAGCGAATTTTAAATCAGTTTCAAGATGAGAATTTTTTGGGGATAATTCACTGGGTGGAGAATTGCGTCTCTAAAATTTTGTCCGTGGCTTTAATTTTGGTAATCATCGTTTCTCTGGTGGATTTAATTAGAGTGTTATTGTCGGATTTATTTACCTCCAAGCCAACCGGGTTTTTTGATGCAACTTTAATTGAGATTTTTGGGCTATTCTTGAATATTTTAATTGCTTTGGAGTTGCTGGAAAATATAACAGCTTATTTAAAAAAGCATATTGTTCAAGTTGAGTTAGTGGTGGTGACAGCTTTAATTGCTGTATCCCGAAAGATTATCATTTTTGACACCAATAAATATCAAAAAATCGATGTGATCGCTTTGGCGGGTGCGAGTTTAGCTTTGGCTGCTAGTTATTGGTTAATTCGGACTATGAATGAAGATATTGCCATCAAAAATAAAAGGTTTAACAAGTCTCGCAAATCTCGCCCTGATGATGAAGAAGACCAAGAACATGAGTAACATCAATTTTATCGGAATTAGACAGGAAGTTAACATTATGTAACTATCCATGTTTATATAGCTTAATATTTCGGCAGACAACTTAACTAAATGATGGGCAATAATCCCCAGCAGCTATGGTATCCAGTCAACTGATCAAATCTTGAGAATCTTAATAGATTCCGTGGTAAAATTGGATATAGTTATGATTTAACTTGACACAATAGTTGTGGGTAGTATTTTACCATGCAAACACGCCAAGAATTTATTAAATATGGTCTTCTGTTCTTCTTATCATTAGGGGTAGTTACCTGTAACGCATCCCCATCGTCTGTGGGTTCTGGTGCTGGGTATAGGCCATTTAGGGTTTGGTGGCAACAGGGTTTTTATCCAGAAGAAACTCAAGAGATTCAGAGATTAGTCCAAGAGTGGGAAAATGAGACCGGAAATCGGGTAGAATTGACCTTCTACAGTGACGCAGATATGCTGAGAGAAACTAATAATGCGATCGCATCAGTTAATCCTCCTGACCTGTTATTTAGCACTGGGAAAGTAGAAACCTTAATCCCTAGTTTAGCGTGGGATAATCAACTGGTTGATCTATCGGATATAATCACTCCCCTGGGAAACATTTACGATCCGCAGGCCCTGGAATCCGTAGCATACAAGAATTCCCACACCCGACAAACTGGGAAATATGCCGCCCCCCTCAGCCAGCAAACTATTCATATTCACTACTGGAAACCCCTAGTTGAACAAGCCGGATTTAGTAGCGATCGCATTCCTCAAGACTGGGAGGGATTTTGGCAATTTTGGAAAGACATTCAAGACGAATTACGTTCCCAGGGTCAGCAAAATATCTACGCCTTTGGTTTCCCCATGTCTCCCGCCGCCAGTGATACCTACTTCACCTTTGAGCAATTTTTAGCCGCCCACAGTGTAGAATTAATCAGCCCCACAGGACAACTGCAAGTTAGGGAACCCCGGGTGCGTCAAGGTCTGATTAACGCCTTGACCGAATACACCAACCTTTATAAAGATGGCTATGTTCCCCCTAGTGCCATCGACTGGGGAAATCCTGATAATAACGTCTCTTTCCTGAGTCGAAATTCAATTTTAACCGCTAACCCATCCCTATCAATTCCCGGTTCCCAGCGTCAGGATACCCAGACCTATTTTCAAGATTTAGTCACCATCGACTGGCCGAACAAACTAAATGGCGATCGCCTTAATTCCGTTTCCAGTGTCAAAATGGTTGTTATATTTAAAGAGTCCCCCAATCAGGAACAAGCCAAAAGTCTACTATCCTATCTAATTCAACCAGAGAACTTAGGTTCCTATCTCCAGGGTGCTCAAGGACGCTATTTTCCGGTAATGCCAAAACTATTAGAAGATCCATTTTGGACAAATCCCGAAGATCCGCATATTTCAGCGTCTGTTCAGCAATATCAGCAAGCTAGGCCATTCCCACAATCATTTAATCCGGCTTATTCTCAAGTGCTATCGGATAATATTTGGGGTCAGGTTATCCGTGCTATTGTAGCTGATGGTATCTCACCAGAACAGGCAGCGGATCGGGCGATCGCTCAAATTGAGGGAATTTTCTCCAATTGGGAGCAATAATAGTTTATGGCCCACCATAGGAACCCGAATCAGGTTATAGCCAGAGTCTCCATGAGGTAAACAAATGAAACTCCTCAATCAAAGCCTACTGTCAAAATTGGTGGGTTACTTTTTTCTACTTTCCAGTGTCACCGTTGGGCTGGTTAGCTTTACTGTGAACATCCGCGCGCGGGAGTCCCTGCAACAATCAGTTTTTGAACGATTGCAAGTCGCCACCTCCCTTAAAGCCCATCAGGTCAACAAATGGGCAGAAAATCAACGCCGAGAAACCCTAGCTACAGCTAGTAACTTAACCGTCAGGACTCAAGCCGCAATTCTGGTAGACCCCAACGCCACACAAGCCCAAAAAGCCCAAGCCCAAGAGATCATCAACCAAGAATTAACTCACCTCCTCGCCCTCAAACCCGAAATTGATCGCATTTCCCTACTGACTACCGCCGGAATTATCATCTATTCTACCGACCCCACCATTATCGGAAACTATCAACCTCTAGGTAATACCACTACCTATTTTGAAAGCATGGAGTCAGGCGATCGAGTCCGTCCTAATTTTTACACCTCCACCAAAACTGGGCGACCCATGATCACCCTAGCCGCCCCCGTTTTTCGTCCTACCTCTTCCACTAGCGCCACCCTCGATATACCAGAGTTAGACGATATCCTTGCTATTCAAACCCTGTTGGCTAACGGAGGGTTTTATAATGGTTCCATTGATAATATATGGGGTCTGCAAACCCAAACAGCGATCGAAAACGCTCAAAATGCCTATGGACTCCCAGTAACTGGACAACCCGATCGCCCTACCCTAGAACAATTGGTGCAATCAGCCAACAATATTAATTTACCCCCAGAAAATCAACGTATAGCCGTCATTGCACTAGATTTGAACCTGAATAGCATCGATGAAATTATCCGAAAAAGGGCGGGTTTGGGAAACAGTGGCGAAACTTATTTAGTCGGTCGTTTAGAAAGCCAAAGCGCTTTGATTTCTAGTCACCAAATCGGAGAAGAAAAACTGATCCAAGCTGTTAGCAGTCCCGGAATTGATGCAGCTTTGCGGGGAGAAACCGGAGAGGGTATTTATCGCAATTATGATGGTATTCCCGTGATTGGGGTATATACCTGGTTAGAGGAGCAAAATTTGGCTTTGATTGCCGAAATGGAACAACAAGAAGCCTTTGCTCCCGCTAATCGCCTCGCTAAAGATATCTTATTGCTAGGGTTGACTTCTATCAGTTTACTGTTGATTGCTGTCTATCTGTTAACTCGCAAAATTACCCAGCCTATTCTAGCCATTACTGAGACAGCTTTAAAGGTTTCCGATGGAAATTTCGATTATCAAGCACCAGTTTTAACTCAAGATGAAATTGGAATTTTGGCTAAGACTTTTAATCAGATGATTAATGATATTAAAGATTTTAATCAACAGTTATCTGAGTCTAATCAACATTTAGAAGAACGGGTCAATATGGCTACCGCAGAACTTCAGGAAACTTTGGCTAATCTGACTTCAATTATTGACCACATTGCTGATGGATTGTTAGTCACTGATACGGAAGGTAAAATTACTCGCACTAATCCCGCTTTGGCTAATTTGTTTGATTTGGGAGATGTGGATATACGCGGTAAATTGTGCAGCGAAGCCTTTGATGGGGATGTGATGGATTTGCTTTTGCAGTCTAAGGCTAAACCTCTGGATGCTTTCGGGGGAGAGGTGAAATTAGAAGGCGATCGCATTGGTCAAGCCGTCGCTAAGGGTGTACTTAAACAGGTATCTTCCCCATCAGGTTCAGAAGAATTAATATATATTGGTTCAGTGGTATTATTTAGGGATATTACAGCCGAAAAAGAAATAGATCGGATGAAAACTGATTTTATCTCCACCGTATCCCACGAATTAAGAACACCTTTAACCTCTGTTTTGGGGTTTGCTAAATTGATTCAGAAAAAACTCGATGATGTGATTTTTCCCTTCATTAAAACTGATGATAAGAAAATCAATAGAGCCGTTAATCAAGTCGCTAGTAATGTAGATATTATTGTTTCAGAAGGCATCAGATTAACTAATCTAATTAATGATGTGCTTGATATTGCCAAAATGGAAGCGGGTAAGACCGAATGGAATATAGAACCTTTAGCTATCAAAACCGTAGTAGAACGCGCTATATCTGCCACTACTTCTCTATTTAATAATAGACCCATTAAATTAATTGTAAATATGCCCGAAAATCTCCCCGATATTATGGGAGATAATGATAAATTAATGCAGGTTTTTATTAACTTAATTTCTAATGCTGTCAAATTCACCGAAAATGGTAATGTAACCTTAGAATTAAGGGCGGTTAATTCCGTGATTAAGGTTTCCGTAAAAGACACGGGTTGTGGGATTGATATTGCTGATAGAGAACAGGTTTTCGAGAAGTTTAAACAGGTAGGTAATACCCTAACTAATAAACCGCAAGGAACTGGTTTAGGCTTGCCAATTTGTAAAGAAATTATCCAGCATCATGGCGGGTCTATTTGGGTAGAAAGTCAGGTGGGAGTGGGTAGTACCTTCTATTTTACCTTGCCTTTACCTGATGACCAAGATATCCAAAACGCTGTTAAAACTCTTGATTTACAATCTTTAATTAATCACCTAACTAATGAAAAAAATCAGGATAATAAGTCCGTAGAAGAGCAGAAAAAAACCATCTTAATCGTAGATGATGACCCAAGTATTAGAGAGTTATTGCGTCAAGAATTAGATGCGGAAGGCTATAATGTCCGCTTGGCGAAAGATGGTCGAGAAGCCATTAGTCAAATTAAACAAAATCCACCAGATTTAGTAATTCTTGATATTATTATGCCGGAGATTAATGGTTTTGATGTGGCGGCTATTTTAAAACATGACCCGGAAACTCAGCATATTCCTATTTTGGTTGTCTCCGCTGATGACTCAGTTAGTCGTGGCTATCAGGTAGGGGTTGATAAATACCTAACTAAGCCAGTGGCTCAAGAAACTTTATTACAAGAAGTTAAATCTTTGTTTGCTCGTGGAGAGTCTCCTAAACGGGTGTTAATTGTCGATCGCGATATTTCTACCCTTGAGATTTTAAATGAAGTCCTAAAAACTCAAGGTTATCTTGTATCTCAGACCCAAGGGGAGGAAGAGTTTTTGCCTCAAATTCGAGCCATGAAACCAGATTTAGTTATTGCTAATGCGGAATTTTCCAAAAAGTATAATTTAGTCCGTAGCTTTAAGTTTGAAAAAGAACTAGCTAATATCTTTCTATTTTTGTTAGAAGACTCCCGTAGCAGCCATGAAGATTAAACTTAAACAAATTTTACGTTTTCCTGATATTGCCTCAATTATCGATGAAATTGTTAAGTTGAATAATGGCTCAATTTCGATTTTTGATCATGAGGGAAATTGTCTGTTAGGGGACTTTCAAGAAATAGATAGTGAAACTTATCCGATTTTACTTCATAATCAATCTATTGGTTGGGTGGAAGGCGATCGACAAGCCGCCACAGTCGCTTCTCTCCTCACTTATTTAGTTAATCGAGAATGGGAACGAAAAACTTTGGCTCATGAAACCTTGGAAAGGTACAAGGAAATTAATCTACTTTACCGAATTTCTGAAAAATTGAGTGCGGTTTTGGATCAGAAATCTTTGTCTTTACTGCTTTTAGAAGAAGCTATGCAAGCCATTCGAGCTACTGGCGGTTTTGTGATGAATTGTCACGAGGATCATCAACATAATCACCAGTGCGAAATGATTGTAGTATCTGGGGAGGACTCCCCACTTAGTTACCTCTTAGCTGAGAAAATTGGCGATGCTATTTTTGATTTTACTCAGCCGGAAATTATTAATAATATTGCTTATGATTTTCGCTTTGCTTTCATGGCTTCCCAAATATCGGCTCTGTTATTTTCGCCTCTCAAACATCAAAACCGGATTATTGGGTTTATTGTGTTATTTAGCACTCAAGCTGTCTCCTATAATGCTAGTGATTTAAAGTTATTGACAGCGATCGCATCTCAGGCGGCCAATGCTATTGAAAATATCCGATTTCATGAATATCGATTGCAGGAAGAACGGATTAAAAGCAATTTGGAAAGATATATGTCACCTCAGTTAGTCGAGGCTTTGATTAACTCCAAAGATGAAAATTTGCTGAAAAACTGCCGCAAAAATTTAGTGATTTTATTTTCTGATATCCGCGATTTTACCACCAAGTGCGAAGAATTGCCACCGGAAAAAATTGTCGAATATTTGAATATTTATTTTGAAGAGATGGTTAATGTCATTTTTGAACATGGGGGGACTGTCAATAAGTTTGTCGGAGATATGATAGTTTGTATGTTTGGCGCTCCCGCTAGTCTGGCTAATTGTGAACGACGAGCCATAGAAGCCGCCATTGGAATGCAAAATCGCTTACAACAAATCTCTAATGATTGGATTAGAGACAATTTTCATACCGGAATTGGTATTAGTTCCGGCGAAGTGGTCGTCGGGAATATTGGCTCCCCCCATCATGTTGATTATACTGCGATCGGAGATCAGGTTAATGTGGCCTCTCGATTACAATCTTTGGCCAAGGGTAGACAAATACTGGTAGGACGTAGTATATATGATGCAACACAAAATGATTTCTCTTTTAAAGAGGTGGGTATTGTTAAGCTCAAAGGAAAAAAAAATAAGATAGAAGTCTTTGAAGTGTTATATTGATGAGTTTAGGGACAAGCTGATGTCACCAAGTATTTTAATTGTAGATGATGAACCTCATATCAGGCTCTTGCTTCAACAAACTTTGGAAGAACTAGAAGATGAGGGTGTAGAATTATTAATTGCTGATAATGGTGAGGCGGCGTTAGCCATTATCAAAGAACAAAAGCCGGATTTAATTTTTCTGGATGTGATGATGCCGAAAATGAATGGTTTTGATGTCTGTAACGCCGTCAAAAATGAACTGGGATTATCTGATGTTTTTGTGATTATGCTCACTGCTAAAGGTCAGGAATTTGATAAACAACAGGGTGAAAAGGTGGGAGCAAATTTGTATATGACTAAGCCTTTTGACCCTGATGAAGTCCTAGAAAAGTCCATGGAAATCCTAGGGATGTGTTAACCGCTAATCAGGCGGACTTTAGTACCTAACCCCAAACTTAAAAAATTTGATTCTGACTGACTCTTAACTACCTAAGTTGAGAGTTTGTTTAATTTGATCAATGCAATTATCAGGATTCACAATGGTTAAGCCACGTAGTGTAGTCAGGTCCTTTGTTTGTTGTGCATCTGCTTGTAATAATACCATCATCGACGATTCTTTCGGTAATTCTAGGGAATTTCTATGCTCCTCATAGGTACTAATAGTCTGGTTATAATTTTTACCTGATTTGCATTCAACCCAGAGAACTTGTTGGTTAACCCAAAATAGAAAATCTAACTCAAATACATTTCCATTGGCAAATTCTAGCTTGGGATTAATTAAGTATTGATAGCTCAGATTATACTCATTAAATAAATTGGTGATTTTTCGGTAAATAAACTTCTCAAACCAAATACCATTAAAGAAATTTATGATTTGTCCTTGGGGGTCAACTTGACCGGAAATGGTTCTACTATTTTTATTATAGTGATAGGTTGACAGAAAGCTGAGACGACTTAGCCTATTACATAATTGTGTCGATTGCGATATCTCTGGTTGACTGCTATTTGATAAGTTGAGATGAAAAGGACTTCTGCTACAAATACTTTGGACGATCGCTTGATGTAATTTGCTTAAATTTTGGTAGTTATTACCAATGATATCAGCTAGTTGATTTAGCACATCATCTGAAGCACTCGGTTGATTACTACTGTTAACTTTAATCTCCAGTTTTTCTAGCCAGTTAATTAATTCGGTCGGTTCTTGGTTGGTTTTTACGGGTTCAGGTGAAGGAATCTTAGGTTCTAATACCTGTAACACCCTTTCTAATTGGGATGAAATTTTAGACAGACGGTTAATTTCAGTTTTGACAGATTCGTGTAACTGCTCCAAGTCTTGTTTCAGAGGGAGTAAGTCGGAAGAATTACCGTTTATTTCTGGTGTGCTAAGAGTCGGTGGGGAGTTGAATTTTAACGGGATTACATTGTCAGTCTTCTTCTGCTCAACTTCGACTCGATAAACTAATTTCCAACGACCTTCATTCGTCTTATAGATTTTTATATAGTTAATAGACTGTAAGTTAAACTTGCTGGCTTCCACATACTTATAAACAGCATCCCCTACGGTTTTTCCTCCCAGTTGGGAAGATTCTAAAAATAACTTAATATCTCCTTGAACACAGTCGAACTTTACCCGAATACCTTTCGATTCTAGTTTGTTTTTAATTAATGTAGCGATCGCATTAATATCTCCTTGTTTGGCTAGGTCTAAAACCGAGAAAGCCGTACTCATCCTAAGAGTCCTCGTTAATTGGGCTGTTAGCAACAACTGTCTACTGTTGCCAGTAAATTCATTTTAAGCCGCATACCATAAACTAGACAATGTGGAAATTACGGAAAATTCCCTGGTCCAATCTGGTTATACGGTTCAACTCATCCGTAAAAATACTGATTGGTATTGCTACAGTATTGACAATCAATGATTAGTCATTCCTGCCAAAACTTAAATATTATTAAAGGTTTGAATCTCCAGAATATCATCTTTTTTAAGCTAAAATAATCAATAGGAGTCAGAAATTCTCCCAATTGGCAAAGATAAATGGCAACCAGGATCAAAAATTATGGCTTCCGAAAACCAAGTCAAACAATATCTAGCCTACTGGTTTCAGTTAGGCAAAAAAGTTGTCCTGAATAACGGCAACCAAACTCAACTACCATTACCCACGATTACAGGCGATCGCTATAGCCAAGAATTCGAGAAGTGCTGGGAACAAATTTTAAGTCCAGAGTCTGGCGACTGCTACCTAGAGGGAACCAATGAGACCATAGCAGAACTGCTGACACCAGAATGGGAAATCATGGACTGCGCTAGGTGTGCAATACCTATTCCGGTCCGCATTCACGGTATGCCAACACCCTGCTGTCCCTGTTTTGACTTAAAAGATTGGCCAAACTCCGAATCACCTCCTCCCAGGGTTCCCGTCAACAGCCGTAGTCATTTACTTAATCTATGTCATAGATTGATGCGAGAGTCAATTCAACACGGTTAGAACTTTAGCTGAAAATTTGTTAAGATAGTTTACAATCACAATCAGACCCTAACCAAGATTTACATGACAGCTAAACCAGTGTTGCCTACATTGTCCGAGGCTGACTCCAATTCACTAACGCCGAAAGCACTCGAAACCGAGGCCATTGATGTGAACTTCTCGGAAACCATAGATACACCAGCCAACTCGGAGGATGTCTTATTGCGTTATGACCCCGAAGCGATCGCCAATCATTATCGTTCGCGGATTTTTGAGGTTTGGGGTCGGCTATTGTCAATTATCTGGAAACTAGGATTTTGGTATTGGGGAATTTGGAGCGATCGCCGATTTGCTAGAGGCGATCGTAATCAGCGAAAACGAGCCATTCAACTGCGAAACCTGCTGACGGAACTCGGTCCAGCCTTCATCAAAATCGGACAAGCCTTATCAACCCGTCCTGATTTAGTAGCGCCACTATATCTTGAGGAATTAACCAAACTCCAGGACCAATTACCCCCCTTCCCCAACGAAGTAGCCTATCGGTTTATTGAAGAGGAATTAGGCGATCGACCAGAAAACATCTATGCTGAACTTAGCCGCGACCCCCTCGCCGCCGCGTCCCTGGGACAAGTTTATAAAGGCAAACTGAAAACAGGTGAAACTGTAGCCGTTAAGGTTCAACGTCCTGACCTGTGCGAAAGAATAGGACTAGATATTTATATTCTCCGAACTTTGGCAATTTGGGCGAATAATAACTTGAAATTTATTCGCAGCGACTTAGTAGCGATTATGGATGAGTTGGGGAGTCGCATTTATGAAGAAATGGACTACAACCAAGAAGGTCATAATGCGGAACGCTTCCAAGAACTCTACGGACATTTAAAAGATATTTATGTACCCCGTATCTATTGGGAATATACCGGACGGCGGGTGTTAACAATGGAGTGGGTAACGGGAACGAAGCTCACGAATTTAGAAGAAATTGCGGCTCAGGGAATTGATGCTCGTTATTTAATTGAAGTGGGGGTGCAATGTTCCCTCCGTCAACTCCTAGAACATGGCTTTTTTCATGCTGACCCTCACCCCGGAAACTTGCTGGCTAGTCCAGATGGCAAGTTAGTTTATCTCGATTTCGGGATGATGAGCGAGGTTAAACCCTATCAGCGTTATGGTCTACTAGAAGCGGTGGTGCATCTAGTTAATCGGGATTTTGAAGGTTTAGCCAACGACTATGTAAAGCTAGAGTTTTTGAGTCCTGACACTGACCTAACCCCGATTATCCCAGCGTTAGGGGAAGTTTTTAATAATGCTTTGGGTGCTAGTGTAGCCGAGTTGAATTTTAAAAGCATTACCGATGAACTTTCGGCTTTGATGTATGAGTACCCGTTTAAGGTTCCGGCTTATTATGCGTTAATTATCCGATCGCTGGTAACTTTAGAGGGAATTGCGATTAATGTAGACCCCAATTTTAAAGTTCTCAGCAAAGCCTATCCTTATGTAGCCAAACGCTTGTTAAGTGACCCATCGCCAGAGTTGCGAACTTCTCTGCGCCTACTACTATTTAAAGATGGTTCCTTCCGGTGGAATCGTTTGGAAAATTTGCTGAAAAATGCTAAAAATAGCGATGATTATGATATCAATAAGGTTCTGGATCAGACTTTAGATTTCCTGTTCTCGGAAAGAGGAGAGTTTATCCGAGAAAATCTGGCGCGGGAACTGGTTAATAATATTGATTTGGCTTCCCAAAGTGCGATCGCTAAAGCACAAAGGACTATTGCTCAATGGATGGGGGTTAAGACTAAAACACCGGTCAAGCCAGTATCAGAAACTGATAGCAAAAATCTTGATCATGTTCAGCGGATTATTGCTATTCTTCAGGAAACTAAAGGTTTCGACCCCATGCTATTAGTCCAGCGGGTTCCCAACTTATTAGGAAAACCGGAAGTCCGAGATTTGAGTCAGCAGGTCGCGGGAGATTTAGCCCAAAGAGCGATCGCTCGTCTCCTTCGAGAGGTGTTAGCCTCGGATGAATCTAACCCCGCATCCCAAAACGGACATTCGGCTAAACCGGCTGAGGTTAAACCTTTCCCACAATTATCTCTCCCCGCCGCCTTTCGGTTTGATAATTAATGATTAATTGACCCGCCCTATTATCACAGGTAATTACAATGACGACTAACTAACCAAATTAATGTCGTGTTTTATATCTGCAATCCAATTAAAAATCGAGTCATCAGGATTGCAGTTATAGACCTCTGAATATAAGTCGCGGATTAACTGCTGTACAAGGGTTTGGGGTAACTTGTCATGATGTTTTTCGCCGATAATCATTAACATCATTTCGGTGGTTTTAGTGCCATCTAAGACAGGCAAAATGTAGATAATATCCTGAAAGATTTTAGCGCCTAACCTTCGATAAAAGGCAACGCGGCGCTGTTTTAACTGGCGATTGTCGCCAAAATAGGGATGTTCCACCTCTAGGATAAGTGATTTGTCATCCTGTTGAACCACATTGATAATATACTCTAAAAACCGAGAACCGATTTTAATGTTTCTTAAATGGGGAACGGTGGCTAAATATCCTAACAAAACAAATTCGGAATTTGGGAGAGGATGGACAATGGACATCAGGGCGAATTCCTGCTGATAATATCCCCCCCATAGTTGAATCTTGCCCAACTTGAGAGACCGGGATATGATGGGAATGGGGATGATTTCCTGGGGTAAAAAACTCTGTTGATAGAGTGCGATCGCCTTGGCAAAATCAGGATTTTCGAGGGTAATTTGTTGGAACTCGACCTCGGACATACTAATCAATTAACTCCCAGTTGATATCCTACTTAATCGAAGAAACCCCTTGAAACAGTAAAATGAGACCCCCGACCAAAATAGCGATCGCCAAAAAGCCGATAATCCCATCAAGTAGGGCCGTATCTTCCATAATCTACCTTCCTAGCCTTTCACAGGTCCCCATGTTAGCACGATTACGGAAAAAGCCACTAACCATATATGCTACCCTAATGGGTAAACCCCTATAATACCTGATTGGCAATCTTAACCAGCCTCAATGGTTCACATTAAGCGCGTGGAACTTACCAACTTTAAATCCTTCGGTGGCACTACATCAATTCCCCTGCTACCGGGGTTTACTGTGGTGTCTGGACCGAATGGTTCTGGGAAATCCAACATTCTTGATGCTCTATTATTCGCGCTAGGTCTGTCTTCCTCGAAAGGAATGCGCGCGGAAAGATTACCTGATTTGGTGAATAATTCCCAAAGCCGGAAAACGACGGTAGAAACTCGGGTTACGGTTACCTTTGACCTATCAGACCTAACATTTGCAGAACTAGAAGAGGAACCGACGGAACTGGAAGGGGAGGGAGAAACGGGAGCAAGGGGACTGGTAGCTGAGGGGGAATGGAGTGTGACCCGGAAATTGCGGGTGACGAAACAGGGAACTTATACCTCCACCTACTACATTAATGGGGAACCCTGTACGCAAACAGAACTACACGAACAACTAAACCGTCTGCGGATCTACCCAGAAGGTTATAACGTGGTGCTTCAGGGAGACGTGACGGGTATTATCACGATGAAACCCAGGGAAAGGCGGGAAATTATCGACGAACTGGCGGGAGTGGCACAATTCGATCGCAAAATTGTTCTAGCGCGGGAAAAACTGGATACAGTGAAGGAACGGGAGGAACGTAGCCGCATAGTTGAACAGGAACTTATTAGCCAACGCGATCGCCTGGCTAAGGACCGCGCCAAAGCGGAAAAGTATCAAAAACTCAAGGCTGAATTACACGAAAAAAGCCTTTGGTACGCGGTACTAAACTACCAAACCCTACAACAACAACTCTGGCGACTGCGAGAACAAATCGAAGCAGGCGATCGCAGTCATAGTGAATTGACGGAACAATTCCAGTTGCAGCAAAGCCAAATTAAACAAGCAACCACTACCCTGGAAGCATTAAACGCTCTAGTAAAAGCCATGGGGGAAGAGGAACTGCTGCAACTCCAGTCAACCCTGGCTACCCAGGAAGCGGAATTGGCTTCTCGCCAGCAGAGGCGGCGGGAATTGGAAACGGCGGCGCAAAAGGCGAGTGAGCAGCTCCGACAAACTCAAGCGGCTATTGAAGAACATAGCCAAACCCTGGCTAATTTGCAAGCCCAAAAAAAGACGGAAACCGAGTTAGAACAACAACGGGAAAGCGATCGCCATGTGGCAGAAACTAGCCTTAACCAAACCCGTAGGGAAGCGGACCAAATAGCCAACCAAGCGGAAAGTTGGATGGTACAACAGACGGACCTACACCGCCAAATAGAAGCCTTGCAAAAAAGCCTGAACCCCCAAAAGACAGAACAAGCGAGACTGCGGGAGAGGGCGGAACAGTTGGCGCGCCAAACCCAGGAAAGGGAACAGGCGCTAGAATCTTTACAAGGGGAATTAACTACCCACCAGCAAACCCTGCAAAGGGCAACCAGTGGGGTTAGCAGCGCCGCCGCTCAGGTAGAGTCTCTCTCGCGGATAGTTACGGCGGTAGAAGAAGATCTGTCTGTCCAACAAGACACCCTTAACCGCTTATTAGAAGAACAGCGGGAACGTCAACGCAAGCTAGACCGCCTAGAAGCTGAACAACAAGCCCGATCGGAGGCGGCGGGGACCTATGCGACTATGGCGATTCAAAAAGCGGGGTTAACTGGGGTCTGTGGTTTGGTCTGTCAGTTGGGAAGGGTAGAACCTCAATACCAACTAGCCCTAGAAATTGCGGCGGGAGGTAGATTAGGACATTTAGTGGTAGAAGATGATACGGTGGCCGCGGAAGCGATCGCCCTGTTGAAACGACAAAAAGCCGGACGGGCTACGTTTCTCCCCCTCAACAAAATCAGACCATCATCAGAGAGAATGGAAACTTATACTCGGCTCTCCCTGGATGGCTTAGTAGACCTGGCGGTAAATTTAATTGAATACGATCGCCGTTATCATCACATTTTCGTATATGTCTTTGGCACAACCTTAGTATTTAAGTCCCTAAATCAAGCCCGGCGCTATCTGGGACAATATCGGATGGTGACATTAGATGGGGAATTGTTAGAATCTAGTGGAGCCATGACAGGGGGTAGTAGCACATCCCGTTCTAGCCTGCACTTTGGTAGTGTAGATGATCAAGTTAGTGCCACCGCCCGTGCGATCGCCTCTCTCAAAGAAAGATTAGCGGAAATAGAACGTATCCTCACCCGTTGCCATCAAGCTATTACAGAAGGCACACAAACTGTTAAACAACGTTCTGCGGAATTAATCGAGGCTAAACAAAATCTGCGAGAGGCTACCCAAATTGTGGCTCAAGTCGAGTCCCAAATTGTGGCTATCACCACGACTATAGAACAAACACGATCGCAACTAAACACCGCCCAGCAAGAATTATCCACCGCCAGGGAACGTCTAGCAGCACTAGATAGCACCATTCCCGCCGCAGAACAACAACTACAAAGCGATCGGGAAACCCTAGCCCAATTGGAAAGAACCAACAGCCACACGGAATGGCAACAGATACAAGTTCGCCTCCGCCAACAAGAAGCGCACCTACAAGCCCAAGAAACCGCTCTGCGAGAGGTTCAACAGCGGTTAGGGTACATTGAGACCACTACAGCCGCCCTGGGCGAAAAATTAGCAGCCGACCATCTCCGCGCCGCCGACTTCCAGCAGCAGCAACAGTCCCTTAACCAACAAATCACGGACACCCAAAACCGCATCACCACCATCAATAACCAAATTAGCCAAACCCGCGCAGCCATCTCCCAGGTTGAGCAACGTTTGGGGACAACAAAACAAGAACGCGATCGCTCTGAAGCACAACTGCGCGAAATGCACACCGCCCAGTCGCAGTTGGAATGGCAGATCCAGAAACTTGAGGAAACCCAACAGGGACGGCGTGAACAACTCAACATTAAACAGCAACAGCTAGAAACCCAAAAAGCTGAACTTCCCGACCCACTACCCACCATTCCCGAAAAACTGGATCTAGCTACCCTCCAACGAGAGATTAAATCCCTCACCAAAGCCATGGAAGATCTCGAACCCGTGAATATGTTAGCCTTGGAAGAGTACGAACGTACCACTACCCGCCTAGAGGAGTTAAGCCAAAAATTGGCTACCCTAGAAGCTGAGAGGACAGAACTACTATTACGCATTGAAAACTTTACCACCCTCCGCCGTCGCGCTTTTCAGGAAGCCTTTGATGCAGTTAACCAAAACTTCCAAACCATTTTTGCCGAATTGTCGGAGGGAGATGGATATTTACAAATTGATGACCCAGAAGACCCCTTTAATAGCGGTCTAAATTTAGTGGCTCACCCCAAGGGTAAGCCTGTACAGCGACTAACTTCTATGTCGGGAGGGGAGAAGTCCCTAACGGCGCTAAGTTTTATTTTTGCCCTCCAGCGTTACCGACCCTCCCCATTTTATGCCTTCGATGAGGTGGATATGTTCTTGGACGGAGCGAATGTGGAACGATTAGCTAAAATGATTAAAGGACAAGCAGAACAAGCCCAGTTTATTGTGGTTAGTCTGCGTCGCCCCATGATGGAAGCCTCCCAGCGGACGATTGGAGTTACACAAGCTAGGGGGGCTTATACTCAGGTTCTGGGTATCAAATTATCGTAAGTGTTTTTAGAGGTAAGGCGATCGTACCGGGTCGGTTGGGTGAAACCCAACACCAACATCTCTCATTTAGTAGGTTGGGTGAAACCCAACACCAACATCTCTCATTTAGTAGGTTGGGTGAAACCCAACACCAACATCTCTCATTTAGTAGGTTGGGGGTCGGTACGAAACCCAACACCAACATCTCTCATTTAGTAGGTTGGGTGAAACCCAACACCAACATCTCTCATTTAGTAGGTTGGGGGTCGGTACGAAACCCAACACCAACATCTCTCAGTTATGTTGGGTTTCACCCAACCTACCCAGCTCGAATTTATCGAAAGTGAGTAGGGCGATCGCATTTCGCCGGCGAGCTTATTTAGTAGGTTGGGTGGAGGTACGGAACCCAACAACAACATCTCTCAGTTATGTTGGGTTTCACCCAACCTACCCAGCTCGAATTTATCGAAAGTGAGTAGGGCGATCGCATTTCGCCGGCGAGCTTATTTAGTAGGTTGGGTGGAGGTACGGAACCCAACACCAATATCTCTCAGTGGGGAGGTAAGGCGATCGCCTATTTAGTAGGTTGGGGGTCGGTACGGAACCCAACAACAACATCTCTCAGTTATGTTGGGTTTCACCCAACCTACCCAGCTCGAATTTATCGAAAGTGAGTAGGGCGATCGCATTTCGCCGGCGAGTTTTTGGGAGGTAAGGCAATATTTGGGAAATTGACAGTCTCGCACAACTCCTGATAATATAAAAACACCGCAAAACAAACGAATTTACTGAGGAGTTCTTAAATTGTTAGATAGCTATTCTCTTCCTCACGAAATACGTCAACTTTGCAAAGATGGAAGCTTTACATCTCCCACTCCTGGTTTGGCATTAGGTTTTGTTCAAGCTAACTTAGTTGTATTGCCGTACTCTTTAGCATTTGAGTTTTTACTTTTCTGCCAACGGAACCCGAAACCATGTCCTGTTCTCGATGTAACAGATGTTGGCAGTCCAGAACCTAAAATAATTAGTCCAGGAGCAGATATCAGGACTGATCTTCCACGCTACAGAGTTTTTCGCTATGGTGAGTTAGTTGAAGAAACGACTGATATAACACCATTTTGGCGAAACGATTTAGTCGCATTTTTAATTGGTTGTTCGTTTTCTTTTGAAAATGCTATGTTGAATATTGGATTGCCAGTTCGACATATAGAGGAACAAAAGAATGTTCCTATGTACAAAACAGATATTGAGTGTATGCCAACCGGGGCGTTTTCTAGTCCCTTAGTTGTTTCTATGCGCCCTCTTCGCTTTAACCATGTTGTTCGTGCGGTGGAAGTAACTAGCCAATATTACAAAGCACATGGTTCTCCTATCCATATTGGCAATCCGGAAACCATAGGTATCAAGAATTTGGCAAAACCTGATTATGGGGATGCGGTTAAACTTTACGATGACGAAATACCTGTGTTTTGGGCTTGTGGAGTGACAACACAGACTGCAATTCTTAGAGCCAAGCCTGAATTAGCAATTACGCATTCTCCAGGGCATATGTTTGTTAGTGATTTAAGAGATGATCTCCTTATGTTTTGAAGCCTATTTAGTAGGTTGGGTGGAGGTACGGAACCCAACAACAACATCTCTCAGTTATGTTGGGTTTCACCCAACCTACCCAGCTCGAATTTATCGAAAGTGAGTAGGGCGATCGCATTTCCGGCGCGGAGCCTATTTAGTAGGTTGGGTGGAGGAGGGGAATCCAACAACAACATCTCTCAGTGATGTTGGGTTTCACCCAACCTACCCAGGTCGGTACGGAACCCAACAACAACATCTCTCAGTGGGGAGGTAAGGCGATCGCCTATTTAGTAGGTTGGGTGGAGGTACGGAACCCAACAACAACATCTCTCAGTGGGGAGGTAAGGCGATCGCCTATTTAGTAGGTTGGGTGGAGTACGGGAACCCAACACCAACATCTCTCAGTGGGGAGGTAAGGCGATCGCCTATTTAGTCGGTTGGGTGGAGTACGGGAACCCAACACCAACATCTCTCAGTGGGGAGGTAAGGCGATCGCCTATTTAGTCGGTTGGGTGGAGTACGGGAACCCAACACCAACATCTCTCAGTGGGGAGGTAAGGCGATCGCATTTCCTAAAAGGTGATTTAATGTATTTTACTTTACAATAAGTCACAAAAATTTTCACTATACTTGACAATTGCAAATTCATTAACCATACTGGACATATCTCTAAACAATTGAGGACTCAATATTATTCTCTTCTGTCTTATGACTGAAGTCTGAGGAGACTTAGATATCGCTAAACCCGAAAACTTTATCATCAGGTAGATTGAAGATAATAGACAGCAATTGAGGTGATGTTATGTGGGTTTTTAATGCGATTTTAATTTTAGTTTGAATAGTCGTTTTTATGGCAAGAACCCCTGTGTTATCACGTTTCTTATGTTTGGTATTTGCTATTTTAGTAAATATTTTTGTGTTATGGACGGCCGCTGGTTTTTTTGCAATGTTGGGTGCTTGTGCGGGTCTATTTTTATATTTGGTGTTTGAGGCGGCCGGAGCCTCTGATGCAGCGCTAGGATTAACCATAATAACAATATGTTATGGAATAGGCGGATTGGTGGGATTCATTTTATGGTTTCCTGAATTTTATAAAAATCTTTCCTGCGCTTTCCTCGAATTCCTCGAAAGTGAGTAGGGCGATCGCATTTCCGGCGGCGAGTTTTTGGGAGGTAAGGCGATCGCATTTCCGGCGGCGAATTTTTGAGAGGTGAGGCGATCGCCTATTTAGTCGGTTGGGTGGAGTACGGGAACCCAACACCAACATCTCTCAGTGGGGAGGTAAGGCGATCGCCTATTTAGTCGGTTGGGTGGAGTACGGGAACCCAACACCAACATCTCTCAGTGGGGAGGTAAGGCGATCGCCTATTTAGTCGGTTGGGTGGAGTACGGGAACCCAACACCAACATCTCTCAGTGGGGAGGTAAGGCGATCGCCTATTTAGTAGGTTGGGTGGAGGAACGGAACCCAACACCAATATCTCTCAGTTATGTTGGGTTTCACCCAACCTACCCAGGAGGTAAGGCGATCGCCTATTTAGTAGGTTGGGTGGAGGTACGGAACCCAACAACAACATCTCTCAGTTATGTTGGGTTTCACCCAACCTACCCAGGAGGTAAGGCGATCGCCTATTTAGTAGGTTGGGTGGAGGTACGGAACCCAACAACAACATCTCTCAGTTATGTTGGGTTTCACCCAACCTACCCAGGAGGTAAGGCGATCGCCTATTTAGTAGGTTGGGTGGAGGTACGGAACCCAACAACAACATCTCTCAGTTATGTTGGGTTTCACCCTATCAGTGATGTTGGGTTTCACCCAACCTACCCAGTAGTTGGGTGAAACCCAACCTACATGGCTTATATGTCGGGAGGGGAGAAGTCCCTAACAGCCCTCCAGCCTTACCGACCCTCCCCATTTTATGCCTTCGATGAGGTCGATATGTTCTTCGACGGGGCAAATGTGGAACTATTAGCTAAAATGATTAAAGGAGAAGCAGAACAAGCCCAGTTTATTGTGGTTAGTCTGCGTCGCCCAATGATGGAAGCCTCCCAGCAGACCTGGGGTCACACAAGCTAGGGGGGCTTATACTCAGGTTCTGGGTATCAAACTGTAGTAAGTTGACCCGGTAACATATATTTACGTTTGGAATTAAATTTAGCCAAGTATGACATCTGAACATATCCGCCAACGTTCCGATCTTCTCGGCACTCAAGTGATTACCCGCGATCGCGGTAAGCGACTAGGAGTCGTTAGCCAGTTGTGGGTTGATGTGGACCGACGAGAAATTGTAGCCCTGGGGTTGCGAGACAATTTTCTGGCTGTGGCTGGACTCCCTAAATACATCTATCTCAACAGGATCTGTGAGATCGGCGACGTGATCTTGGTGGATAACGACCAGGTTCTTGAAGATGATGTTGATATAGAAGGTTACAGCGATTTGATCAACAGTGAGGTAATTACAGAAACCGGAGAACCCCTCGGACGAGTGCGGGGCTTCCGCTTCGATACCCGTGATGGTAAGCTCGAATCCATTATTATTGCCTCTCTGGGTTTTCCACAAATTCCAGATCAGGTTATTAGTACCTATGAACTTTCCATAGATGCGATCGTTAGTAGTGGTCCGAACCGCTTAATTGTCTTTGAAGGCTCGGAAGATCAACTTCAACAGTTGACGGTCGGTGTTCTGGAACGTCTCGGACTGGGTGAAGCACCCTGGAACCGCGAAGAAGAAGGAATGTATTATCCCCCCACGGTTAAACCTGCTAACCAATTGGGTACTGGTGTTCCTCAAGCACCACCACAACAACAATATCGCACCCCCGCCCCGGTTGAGGAAGCCTGGGAAGAAGAAGAAACCTGGCAAGAGGCGATCGCCCCTCCCCCCGTTAGACAGCCTGAACCAGTTTATGATGATTATGAAGATGATAACTGGGGAGATGCTGAACGGGATGATTATGATGATGCGGAATATGTGCCGATAGAAGCGCCCCGCCAAGAACGTCTCTATGCCCGAGAATATGAGTATGAATATGAGGATGATGTGGAGTCTGATGCTTGGGCTGATGATGAAACCCCTAAACCTTATAAAGCCCCCCGTGTCAATATTCCTGACAAAAAGAAAATGCCGGAATATGAGGAAGAACCCGGCGGCTACTAACTAACCTACTCCCACGCTAAATATTCCGATCATGTCATGGCGTGGGATTCCCATTTGGGGGTTGACAAATTTCGTAAAATGTGATATGCAGTTAGCCCCAGAGTCGGATTTTTTTAGGCAGACAGGGGCGATCGAAAAATGTTAAGCTGGCAAATGTTTAGTATTTGACTGCATAGTTATTTATGGCTTCAATTCAATTTTCACGGGGAGTTGACGAAGAAGTAATCCCAGATGTGCGACTGACTCGTTCCCGAGATGGTAGCCAAGGAACGGCTACATTTCGTTTCCAAAATCCCAAGGCTTTGGCTGATGATGCGACTGAGGAAATTACTGGGATGTATTTGATTGACGAGGAAGGGGAAATTACCACTCGTGAAGTTAAGGGAAAATTCATTAATGGTAAAGCTACTGATATTGAGGCGACTTACTTAATGAGAAGCCCTGAAGAGTGGGATAGGTTTATGCGATTTATGAGTCGCTATGCTGAAGAAAACGGTTTAGAATTCAATAAGTCCTAACATATCCGGTAGTTATGGAAACTCCCACCGTCATGACTATAGCTTGGCGGCGGGGTTTTCCTCCCTATCCTCCCAACTGTGATTGGTTAAAATTCTGTCAGTATACTATGGGCGGACTCCACATATAATTCTTAGATAGCTGATGATGATTTTACGGAAACTATGATCGAAATTCGCCGCCATTCTCCTAACCCTTCCATTGATGTCCTTAACCTCAGTTACCAAATAGCGACACCAGAAGCTAAACCACGCCATATATTAGAAGAAATAGTCTGGCAAAAAGAAAAGGAAGTTAGCCAAAAACGCGATCGCTTATCATTACTAGAATTAAGAAAACGGGTCATGGACTTCCCCCCCTGTCGGGATTTTCTGGGGGCGCTAAAAACGTCGGCTACCCGTCCCGCCGTTATCGCAGAAGTGAAAAAAGCCTCCCCTAGTAAAGGCATAATTAGAGAAGATTTTGACTGTGTGGCGATCGCTAAAAGTTACTCACTTGGCGGCGCAAGCTGTATCTCCGTTTTAACTGACGAAAAATTCTTTCAGGGTAGCTTTGAAAACCTCGCGAAAGTCCGCGCCGCCGTAGATCTGCCCCTACTGTGCAAGGATTTCATGATCTACCCCTATCAATTCTATCTAGCACGACTACATGGGGCTGATGCAGTTTTGCTAATTGCAGCAATTTTGTCTGACCAGGATCTGCAATATTTTCTCAAAATTGCTAAGATGCTCACCATGACTGCCCTGGTAGAAGTTCATACCCTCGCGGAACTCGATCGCGTTTTGGCACTTGATGGAGTTAACCTGATTGGCATAAATAACCGCAACCTCTCGGATTTTACCGTAGACCTCAACACCACAACCACCCTATTAGAAAAACGGCGATCGCAAATCAACTCCAGTAATATCCTGGTGGTCAGTGAGTCCGGTTTGCATCAAAGCACCGACCTAGATATTGTACTCCAAGCTGGCGCGGAAGCCGTCTTAATCGGGGAATCCCTGGTTAAACAACCAGATCCTCAAATCGCCCTGCAACAAATGTTAGCTAGAGCTTAAAAGCCAGTAGAATATTTAGTTCCCCCTAACCTAGTACAAATACGGATAGATACCGCAATGGATGATAAGTTAATGTTGATGATTCCGGGACCAACCCCAGTACCCGAAAAAGCATTACTCGCCCTGGCTAAACACCCCATAGGACACCGCAGCGGTGATTTTAGTCAAATTATGGCGGAGGTACAAGAAAACCTCAAATGGCTACACCAAACCCAAAATGATGTCTTAATCCTTACCGCCAGCGGGACTGGTGCAATGGAAGCGGGAATTATTAATTTCCTCAAACGTGGCGATCGCGTTTTATGTGGTTGTAACGGTAAATTTGGCGATCGCTGGGCGGAAGTCGCTACAGCATACGGGTTAAATGTAGAAATCATTTCCGCTGAATGGGGACAACCCCTAGACCCCGAAAAATTCCGCGAAGTCCTCGAAGCGGACACCGAAAAGCAAATTAAAGCAGTCATTATCACCCACAGCGAAACCTCAACCGGGGTTCTCAATGACCTGGAAACCATCAACCGCCACGTCAAAAACCACGGGGAAGCCCTAATTATTGTTGATGCAGTCACCAGTTTAGGCGCTGTTAATCTTCCTATTGATGAATGGGGATTAGATGTGGTAGGGTCCGGTTCCCAAAAGGGTTATATGATTCCCCCAGGACTAGCTTTTGTCTCTGTCAGTCCTAAAGCATGGGAAGCCTACAAAACCGCTGACCTACCCCGCTATTACTTCGACCTGGGACCATACCGGAAAACGGCAGCTAAAAATACTAACCCCTTTACCCCCCCGGTTAATCTGTTTTATGCACTCCAGGTGAGTTTGCAAATGATGAAAGCCGAGGGGTTAGAGAATATTTTTGCCCGTCATCATCGCTTAATGACCATGACACGGGATGCCGTCAAAGGCCTGAATTTGCCCCTATTTGCCCCCGATCATGCTGCTAGTCCCGCTATAACTGCGGTTTGCCCTCCTGAGTCTATAGACGCGGAAAAGGTGCGCTCTATCATGCGAAAACAGTTTGATATCGTTTTGGCTGGAGGACAAGATCACCTCAAGGGTAAAATCTTCCGTATTGGGCATTTGGGTTTTGTTTGCGATCGCGATATTCTTTGTGCGATCGCCGCCTTAGAAACTACCCTCCAACAGTTGAACTAAAATAAAGTTTGACAGTTAAAGCGCCATCATAGCCAGAAACTGGGTTTCTATGACCATCTTGGTGAGACCATCAAAAACCTAGAAACCCCGTTTCTGCTTTTATATCTCAATAAGCTGTTGCCAGCCAATCAAAGATTTTCTCAAGTTGTTCAAGGGTCACAAGTCCATATTGCCAAAGTGTCATCGATAGGGGACTTGGATCAGGATACTTATGTTTCTCTTCTGACCGCTTATGTACCCTCTGTGCCGCCTCAATAGAAGCCTGGGAAATTGATAAGTCTTCTGTTAAAAAATTCAGAAATTGTGCATATTTTGTGGGTGTCAATTTTGGTTTCACCTCCTAGATAGTAGACACCACCTGATCTGTCTGTTGACTTCGCAAAGAAATCCAAATCTATGGCTGTTGTATACGTTGATTAAGCAACTAGCGCAAAGCATACCCACCCCTTAGCACCAGGGGTAAAAGCCCACCAGTACCGTAAGCCGGGTTCACTGCTACGAACCTACATCGGTCTCTAATTAAATTCCGCAAGATTTGAAAATCACGGCGGACTTTCATTGGTGAGGTAGCAGGATCTTGATATCTTCCGCTCTACAAACTAACCGAATTAAGCGGCTGATTCTGCTACTGGTTCCGTTGATTGATTAAGTCGGATATTTGCCATATCCCTAACAGAAGTTAGACCCTATCAATCACTAGAATCATTCACCAATAAGCGTGCATATAATGAGTTGACCATCCTTAATTTGTGGATTGAAGCGCAACTCGAGCAGACCTCCGCTCGCTTCTCACACCTAACTATTGTAGAACTGAGGTGTTGACTGAAAAGGCAACAAAACAATCTACTAGGAACGGTATCATATCACATAAATCTGAATTTGGGTAAAAATTTGATGTCGGCTTGGAGATTTCTGTAAACTTTGATGCAATTGCGCCAAATTCTCAGACCTAGGCTAGGACCACGGGAATCAATAACAACCAATTGATGGCTAATTCCTGATATCCTAATCATCGCAGTATCGTGGACCTACCTGAACTATGCCTTCCCCCCAACCTCGGAAACGATTTGCTCAACATTGGCTACGCAGTCCTGCGACCCTGAACCATATCCTAGAAGCTGCGGATCTATCTCTGGGCGATCGCATCTTGGAAATTGGACCGGGAACAGGTATATTAACAGAACGGCTACTCCCCAAGGTCAGCTCAGTGGTAGCTGTGGAAATTGACCGCGATCTTTGTGTTCAACTAGCCAAAAAATTTGGCAAAATCGATAACTTCCTATTGCTACAAGGAGATATCCTCAACTTCGACCTGAATGCACACCTGAGCGGATTTCCCAAATTCCAAAACCCCAATAAGGTAGTGGCGAATATTCCCTATAATATTACCGGACCAATCATCGAAGGGTTACTGGGAACTATTGCTAAACCGGCAGTTAAACCCTTTGATGCGATCGTGCTACTGGTACAGAAAGAAGTAGGCGCGCGCCTCTGTGCTAAACCCAGTTCCAAAGCCTTTGGAGCCTTATCAGTCAGAGTCCAATATTTAGCCGAATGTGACTGGATCTGTCATGTCCCCGCCACAGCCTTTTATCCGCCCCCTAAAGTCGATTCAGCCGTAGTCCGCCTGCGTCCTCGTCCCATAGCATCCCCCGCCCAAAACCCGCAACTTCTTGAGACCCTAGTTAAATTAGGATTTTCTACCCGTCGCAAAATGTTACGCAATAACCTCAAAAGCCAGGTAGAACCGCAAACATTAAACCAACTGCTGGAAACATTAGACATCAACCCCCAAGTCCGCGCAGAAGACCTCAGCCTACAACAATGGGTTCAACTCAGTAATTTGCTATTAGCCCCTCAATAATCAATGATAAACTTGCCTTGTGTTACCTTACACTACTACTAATGCGTTCTGTCACCTTAATTGCTCCCGCCAAGATTAATTTGTATTTAGAAATTATCGGATCGCGCCCCGATGGTTTCCACGAACTCGCTATGGTCCTGCAAACTATCAGTTTAAGCGATCGCATTACCATTAACCCTATTGGTATAGATGCCATTACCATTCGCTCCAACGACCCTAGCCTCCCCAACGACCATAGTAACCTCGCCTATCGCGCAGCAGCCTTGATGGTTAAACAATTCCCCGATATGATGGCGCGTTATGGCGGTATCGAAATCGAAATTCACAAACGAATACCCGTAGCCGCCGGACTCGCGGGCGGTTCCAGCAATGCGGCGGCGGTGTTGGTCGGTTTAGATTTAATCTGGGATCTCGGTTTAACCCAAGATGAACTACAAACCCTAGGCGCTGAAATTGGTTCTGATGTTCCCTTCTGTATCAGTGGCGGAACAGCCCTAGCTACCGGACGGGGAGAGGTACTATCACCCTTGCTGAATTTAGATAACTTATATGTGGTCCTCGCTAAGTTCCGTAATATCGCTATATCCACCCCTTGGGCTTATCAAACCTACCGCCAGCAGTTCAGCAGTTCATACATTTCTGAAGCCGATGATCTGAAAAGTCGTCAGCAACGGGTGCATTCAGGACCTATGGTAGCAGCTATTATGAAACGTGATGGGGCTAAAATTGGTCAGTTGTTGCACAATGATTTAGAGAAAGTCGCTTTACCTGAATATCCCCAAGTCGCAGACCTGCGAGATGCCTTTATCGCCCAAGGAGTTTTGGGCGCGATGATGTCTGGTTCCGGTCCGACCGTATTCGCTTTAGTGGAGAGTCAGGCGGAAGCTGACCGGGTTTCCGATGCTGTCCAAAATCAAATCGCTAATCAGAATTTATTATTGTGGACTACTAAATTTGTCTCCACAGGTATTCATTTGGCTGAATCTTAAACTTGCCTATTTTTTGAGAGTTCATCAATTATGTCTGATCTGCCTGAAAAATCATCAATTTCTACTTCTGATTCCGGCGACCAGTCTCGCCGTGACTTATCGCCGGATTTATCATCAGTCAACCCCTTTCAGGTGCTGATGGGAGGATTGCTTTCTGGGGGTTTTGCGATCGCCATGTATTCCTTAACTGCAGCGATCGCTCACACTTTTGCCAACCAAAACATCTATTCCGATAATCGAACCGCCCTGCAAATTTCCATAGCCATTCGCACCTTAGTAATTGGGGGTGCTGCCTTAGTTACCGGAATATTTACCATCGCCTCTTTGGGTTTATTAGCCTTAACCGTCCAAGTCTTATTTGTCCGATTAACCCAAAAAAATTCCGCCTCTGAAAAATAGCGAACAGTGGAGACAGTCAACCCCTGGTCTCCACCGATTTCGCCTTACTTAATTATACCTTACACAAAGGCAGCACGACCCGCGAACTTAGCAGCCTTTCCTAAGTCTCGCTCAATGCGTAGCAGTTGGTTAAATTTAGCCGTCCGTTCACCGCGACAACCCGAACCAGTTTTGATTTTACCTGTGCAAGTTGCCACCACCAAATCCGAGATAGTAGTATCTTCCGTTTCTCCTGAACGGTGGGACACAAAGCACTTGTAATTATGTTTTTTCGCCAACTCAATTGTATCTAAAGTTTCCGTTAAAGTCCCAATTTGGTTAACCTTAATCAGAATTGAATTAGCAATTCCGGCTTGAATACCCTCTGCCAAAATAGCCGGGTTAGTACAGAATAAATCATCCCCCACCAGTTCCACCTTATCACCAATGGAATTAGTTAGCACTTTCCAACCATCCCAATCATTTTCTCCCATACCATCTTCTATGGAAATAATCGGGTATTGATTAGCCCAACTTTTCCACAATTCCGCCATTTCTTCAGGAGTCTTAGTAGATTGATCTGATTTGAAAAACAGATATTTACCATCTTTCCACAATTCCGAAGTGGCTGGGTCGAGACAGATGGAAATATCCTCACCTGGCTTATATCCCGCCGCCGTAATCGCCTCTAAAATACACTCAACCGCCTCATCATTAGATTTTAAGTTAGGCGCAAATCCACCCTCGTCGCCAATTCCAGTGCTTAATCCTTTCTTTTTCAACAGCGATTTAAGACTATGGAAAGTTTCCACACCCATACGGATAGATTCCGCAAAATTGGGGGCATTATGGGGAGCAATCATAAACTCCTGGAAATCAACAGTATTGTCGGCGTGAACCCCACCGTTAATTACATTCATGCAAGGAACGGGCAATACACAAGCGTTGCTGCCCCCTAAATACCTATATAGGGGAATTCCTAAGTAATTAGCAGCCGCGCGCGCTACGGCTAAGGAAACCGCTAAAATTGCATTAGCCCCCATTTGGGATTTGTTGGGTGTGCCGTCCAGTTCAATCATGGTTAAATCAATTAACCGCTGTTGGGTGACATCCATACCAACTAAAGCCGGGGCTATACGATTATTGACATTTTCAACGGCTTTTAGAACCCCTTTGCCGCCATAGCGTTTCGGGTCGCCGTCTCGTAATTCTGCTGCTTCTTTTTCTCCCGTTGAAGCGCCAGAGGGAACTAAGGCACTCCCACGGGTTCCGTCCTCTAAAATTACTTCGGCTTCCACGGTGGGGTTCCCACGAGAATCAAGAATCTCGCCAGCAATAATTTCGTCAATGTACATTAATTTCTCCTTAATTGATTAAGATGGTTTGATGGTTAATGAGGTAGTTTAACCGGATTGGTTAGTGGTTTGCCTTCCTCAAATTCACTAATATTCGCCATGGTGGTTTCGGCAATGGCAGTTAGGGCATTTTGGGTAAAAAATGCCTGATGACCTGTAATCACAACATTCTGGAAAGATTGGAGTAGCTGAAATGTATCATCTTGGATAATTTCATCGGACCAATCTTCAAAGAAAAGTGTTTCCTCTTGTTCATACACATCAATTCCCAAGTAGCCAATTATCCCGGATTTTATCCCTTCAATGACAGAAACTGTATCAACCAGAGGTCCGCGACTGGTGTTGATTAACATGACCCCTCGCTTCATTTGAGCGATCGCATTTTGGTTAATAATGTGATGGGTTTCTGGTAATAAGGGACAGTGCAGAGAGATAATATCTGACTGTGAAAACAGTTCCGGCAAATCTACATATCGGGCATCTCCTAACTTGATAAAATCATCGTTAGGGTAGGCATCATAACCCAAAAGATGACAGCCAAAACCGTGCATAATCTGAGCGAAAATCATCCCGATTTTGCCAGTGCCAATCACGCCAACGGTAGTACCATGTAGGTCAAAACCTAGTAAACCATTCAGGGTAAAGTTATCTTCCCGGACTCGGTTATAGGCTTTGTGCAGTTTCCGGTTTAATGTAAGGATTAAACCCACAGTATGTTCAGCTACTGAATATGGTGAATAAGCTGGAACCCTAACTACAGAAATACCTACTTCTTCTGCTGTTTTCAGGTCAACATTATTAAATCCAGCACAGCGCAGGGCTATTAATTTAGTGCCATTGGTTGCTAAGGTTTTTAGGGTGGTGGCATCTACTTCATCATTCACAAAAACGCAAACAACCGGAAAACCAGCGGCTAAGGAGGCGGTTTTCGCCCTTAACCTGGTTTCAAAGTAAACTAACTCATGGGGACTTCCTCCTTGGGCATTAGCCGCATCAAAGAATTTAGTATCGTAGGGCTGGCTACCAAAAACAGCAACTTTCATAGTCAAGTTATAAACCTCTTCAACAATTGTCCCTACTAGCTTACCAGGCGATCGCCCTAACTTGGTTGCTTACTTGACCGTATTATATGGGATAGGTCAAGGTATTGAACTTAAAAAAAGATTAAGAAAATCTCTATTGAGCAGAAATTTTGTAGGCAAATCTTGATAGTATTATTGATGATTTGGTAGTCCGATCTTATTTCGGACAGTAATTAATACTAAAGCCGCCAAGATACAACCTATAGCATAATAAAGAAAGTCCCACCAATCAAAGGTAGTTCCTAATAGGAGTTTACCGATAATATGCGATCGCATCATCGCCAAAATGGGCGGATTCCACAATTGCATAAATTCCAAAATTGAGGTAACAATAAATACCCCCACCGCTACGGATATGGGGGAAAGATGCGGCCAGATTAATACCACTAACCACACCCAAAACATCTCATAAAATATCGAGGATACGGAATCGTTAATCCACCCATCAAACGGCCCGCTATAAAATTTACTAAACCAGCCAATGGCAATCACAATCATTAAACACATCAAGATTATTAATCGATAGCGTTTCATGATTATTGAACTTCTAAATGTTCCGTTTCTACAGTAAAACCAGAGTTTTTTTCATCCTCAATAGATAAAGATTGAATCTGGGATGCAATTACCTCTATTTGTACCTCGCTAATATTGACATTAGCATCAAGTTCATCAATAATATCCTGAGCATTTTCGGTCATATATCTAATCTGTTCCAGGATTTCTTCTTTATAGGCTTCTAGGTTTTGGCAACAGGCTTGAACCTGTTGCGCTTGTCGAAAAAACCAGACCAAAATTGTGATTGATATGGTACTAGGAATTAACACAGCTATCAATATCCATGTATTCAAAAAAGGATTTAACCGTTTCCTGGTATGGTTAACTTCTTTCTGGATTAAAGAGCGTTGAGTCGCCGAATAACGGTTAATAAAAGAGGGATTTTGCGCCCAGATTTCTGTCGGGTTTATCTCCTGAATTTCTGACGGTATAGCTGCGGATGATACCCCCGAACCACCCATCAATAATAGCAATCCTGCCACCATATATAGATAGGCTTTAGTCAAATTTATCATGGTATGTAACCCTCCCAATACCTAAATTTAATTATTTAGTATTCAGCAATTTTTGAAATTTTTGTTCCTGACAAATGCCCGCAAAATCAGGTTCTTGTTGAGCAAACTTTTGCACGGCATCTGGGTTAATCCGCATGGCGCGTTTAAGGTTTTCGATCGCCAATTCTCGATTCCCCTTGAGGGCATAGCAACGAGCCTTATTGTACCAGATTTTATAAAAATGAGGACGAATTTTAGCAGCCTGATTATAAGAAGCGATCGCCTCGTCATACTGTTCCAAATTCATCAAGGCTTGACCGCGATTATTCCAAGCATCTAAATAATCAGGTTTTAAAGCGATCGCCCGGTCATAGGAAAAAATCGCGGCTTGATAATAATTAAGTTTCCCTAAAGCCACCCCACGATTACTCCAAGCATCAGGATAATCTGTGCGAATTTGGATGGCTTTTTCATAGGAAGCGATCGCCTCTTGATAGCGCTTGAGTTTGGTTAACACCACCCCTCGATTATTCCAAACTTCCGCCAAATTAGGCTCAAGTTTTAACGCCTGATTATAAGCTGCCACAGCCGATTCTAATTGATTTGACAAAAATAACTTTTCTGCCTGTTTAGCCAGCTCATGAGCCTCAGCTATGATGCGATCGCGACTAGGCGTTTCTGGTTCTTTTTCCTTATCCTCAGAAGTCTCAGAAGTCTCAGCCGTCTCAGCCGTCTCAGCCGTCTCAGAAGTCTCAGCCGTCTCAGGAGTCTGAGAATTAGAATCATCAGATATCCCAGCGGAATTATTAGCGATCGTGTTTTGGGTAGTCTCCGAGACTTGCGAGACTAGGGAATCCTCAGTCTCCGACTCAGGGACTTGAATCATAGTTTGCACCTTGAGACTCTCGATAGCTTCATCAGCCTTAGTAGTATTTTGTTCCAATTGATAGAGAGTATTTCTCGCCTCATTAATACTGTCTTCAATTTGACCAATAGCATCAGCTTTCAGGCTCTCAATTTCTTGCTGAACAATAAATACTTGATCCGTCAACTTAGCCAGCAAAAACCAGACTCCCACCCCCGCAATAGTTGGGAGCAAAAATAGGAAAACTAGCACTAAATTCAATAAAACCAGAGTGCGGCGAAAAGAACTATCTACCTCAGTTTGAACACGATCGCGCAATTCCCAGTCCGACTCAGTTACCGCCTGAGCTACAATGTGGGAACTCGACCTAGACCCGTCCCACTGTAGAGGTTCCACAAAAATTGTAGTCGTACCCAAAGATAGTAAAATAGGAATGACAGCTAAACTAGCTTGTTGTTGTGGGATACGATGCTTGATAGTTCCCCCCGGTAGGGAGAAAATGGGAACTTGTCGAGAACTCCGCGTCATAAGTTACTAACCCAATGCTGGTTAAAATGCTGAAATCTTATCATGTGTTGTGTCGGGGTTCAGGAGACTGGCCAAATGTCTGATTGGATCGAAATTGGTAAAATTGTAGCTGCTCAGGGTTTAGATGGCGAGATGCGGGTATATCCAAATTCCGACTTCCCGGAAAGATTTATCGAACCCGGAACCCGCTGGCTACAAAAACCCGGACAAAATGAACCATCACCCGTAGAACTTCTGGGGGGGAGGTTTATTCCTGGAAAAGGACTCTATGCTATTGAAATGGTAGGGGTCGAGACCCGCGAACAAGCGGAAGCCTTGCGGGATAGTCGCCTATTCATTCAATATGGCGATCGCCCCCATTTAGACGATAATGAGTTTTATGTATTAGACCTGATTGGCTTAGAAGTCTTTAATCAAGACACCCAAGACATGATCGGTACAGTTATTGATGTCATCCCCGCCGGAAATGACTTGTTAGAGGTCCAGTTAAATTTTACCCCCACCGAGGAAGACCTCGCCGCCGATACAGAACGACAAGCTAAACTAGAGAAAATTCCCCAAAATAAACGTCGCAAGCGCCATTTCCAAACCAAAGCAAAGCAACCCAAAACCGTATTAATTCCCTTTGTTAAGGATATCGTCCCCGTTGTGGATTTAGAGAATCGCCGTTTGGAAATCACCCCTCCCCAAGGCTTAATCGAATCGCAAACATAGCCCCCCTCGAATATTATCAGGTAATACTAGAGACCAAGTAGGCCTTGGCTCCAGGGCTGTGCTCAATTCATTAATTATCAATTGTTCGTTTCCGACGCTTCCCTTTATTGTCAATATAGCGCTGTACTTCTTCCCGAGATGTCACCCAAGCATCAATAGTATTATCCCAGGTAAATTCTATGTAATGTCGCTTCCTAATAGTCTGCACTCGCTGAAACGAAACATTAAGAATGCGGGCTACATCAGCCTGTCGTAGACTATTACTAGGCTGTGATAAATTAGCCTTAACAGTTTTGACATCTTTGAGAGAATCCAAAGAACTTAACTTATGTTGCATCAAATTAATCGAGATGGCGGAAGGCTGAGAATGTCCATTTTCCCAGCGGTTAATAGTTTGTGCAGATACACCCAGAAATTCCGCCAGTTCAGCTTGGGACAACTCTAAATCTCCCCGGAGTTGACGAAGCAGTTGGGGGATATCCTGTAAATTTTTTTCGGAGAACGATATCGGTTTCATCATCATAGCAGGTGTGGGATGGAGCAATTTTGTAATAGTCAGGCTGACAGCTAACTAATTGGCAGCCCCTATATTCAGGTTAAGATAAATTCCCAGAAACACCAACAGTAATTTCTCGGACATTTCTTGAATTGTGAACACCAATCACTGCTAAAATGTCCGTAAAAATACGGAGATTTTGATTGGCAAAAGCGATCGCATTAATGAAAACACCCCTCAATGCCCCATCTGACAACGCCCCCAGGCCTGTGAAAATTACCATCATTCCCGAAAATGGCGATTAATATTGGGCATTTTCGAGTAATACTTCAACCTTGCTTTAAAATGAGTTCTGGACTTGCAGACTGAGTATATTGAAAAAATTATGCCTGTTCTTCGCTATTTGATGGCTGTGGGAGTGAGTGGAGCAATTGTGTTGTTCAATGTTGGGCAGGGAGAAGCAGTGCCTTCGCCTGTTGAGTCCCAGGATAGCTTATCTGACCATCCTCTAACTCAAGAATCAACTCTCAAGCAAAAACCAACCAAATTTGTAGCCTCACCAACTGCTCAAACCCCCATTACTGACCATGAACCTAACGACACTAGCCTTGTAGCTGGTCAAATTGACCCACAGACTCCAGAATTGTCTTCCCATGACACCATTGGAGAAACCTTGAGTAACGACGGGTTCATGGAAACCCCCCCCAACCTGCTGGGAAAATATGAGGCTAAGTCTCCTAACCATGATGGGTTAGCCTTAGAATCAGTAGACTTGCCGGGAAAATATCAGGCTAAGTCTCCTAACCATGATGCGATCGCCCCCTCAACTGATGTAAACTCCGCCACAGAGGTATCTTCCGAAAGCCCCTCACAAGAAGTGGCTATCAGTAACAATTCTCATGGTCAATCTGCGATCGCAAATAATCTGACAGCACCAGTACAACTGTCCCAAGTAGATACACCAGAAATTCAAATCCCTGACTTGACACCCCCTACCGAGCCATACCCCCAAAGGTATCCAGATGGAACCTTACGCACTGAACCACCTTCAATAGTTTTACCCAGCACTAACCCCCTGCATTTTCCCAGTCAACCTGGGGAAGTAGAAATCGAAGAAACCGTTCCGATTACCCTAGAACAAGCATTTGATTTGGTGCGGCGCAACAGCCCAGAAATCCAAGTTCTACAACTCCAGGTTGAGCAAAATCTCGCGGGGTTGCGAGTTGCTCAAGCAGAACTGTTCCCTTCCCTATCATTCACCTCCAGCTTGACCCGTTCCGAAACAGCAGGAGCCACCATATCCACCCGCGCCCAAAATCGTCGGATTCGCAATCAACGCCGTCAAGCCGCCGCTAGAGGTGAAGTTGACACAACCTCCTTTCAGATCCCCTTTGGATCTACCAGCTTTGATAACTCCCTGCAAATTCAATATGATTTTGGTTTAAGTGGAGCCAGAGGATCGCGAATTAGAGAAGCCGAACAGCAACTGCGAGCCGCAGAGTTAGAACTCGAACGGGTGATTGAAGAAAGTTATCTTAGCGTCGCCCAAACCTACTATAACCTACAAGCCTCCGATGCGGAAGTCGAAATTCAGCGCGCCGCTGTTCGCAATGCTCAAAAAAGTTTGGAGGATGCAGAAGCCCTCGAACGCGCTGGGGTGGGTACTCGGTTTGAGGTTTTACAGGCTCGTGTTACCCTCGCCAGCACCCAGCAGGATTTGACTAGCGCTATTAGCACCCAAAGAACATCTCGGCGCAATCTCGCTAGCCTATTAAATGTCAGTCAAAATGTCAATTTAGTCGCAGCAGACCCGATATCCTTGGCGGGAACTTGGGAATTTACCCTCAATGAAACTATCATCCTCGCCTATAGGAATCGCCCCGAGTTGGAAACACAGTTAGTTAACCGTAATCTAGCTGCAGAAAGACGCAGACAGGCTTTATCTGCAACTCGACCTAATTTAACTGGTTCCGCTAGTTATAACGTTCTTGGACAGCTTTCTGATGACGCTAATCGCTTTGCGGCTCAGGGGTGGGCTGATGGTTATAATGTTCAACTACAGCTACGTTGGAATTTCTTTGATGGGGGTGCGGCTAGGTCTAGGGCTAGACAACAGGAACTTGGTATAGCGATCGCTGAAGAACGCTTTTCCCAAACCCGCAACCAGATCCGCCGAGAAATTGAAGAGGCCTTCTTTAACCTACAAGCTAGTTTTGAGAACATTGGAGTTGCTAACTTAGGCGTTGAGGAGGCTACAGAAGCTCTCCGATTGGCTAGACTCCGTTTCCAAGCTGGTGTCGGTACTCAAACTGATGTCATTAACCAAGAAACTAGCCTCACTCGCGCCCAAAACCAGTTGCTCAGAGCAATTATTGGTTATAACCGCGCTCTGGCTCAATTGAGGCGATTTGTTAGCAATCTCCCCGATAATATCCTTCAAGATCAACCTTAACTGCAATTCACTTGTCCAAGGATGTCGGTTTCCCCAAAAACGGATTATTTGGTAGACACTTTGGGAAACTTCCTTTCCTCAAAGCCTTGTCCGATAACAACAAAATCTCTGTCAACCTAACCTTCCTAGATTCAAAAATTCATCATGGCTAACATCAATTTTGTCAACGAAAACCGCGAAGTTATTGCCGCTGATGGCGCAAATCTCCGACTCAAAGCGATGGAAAATCAGATTGATTTGTATACCTTAAAGGGAAAACTCCTCAACTGTGGCGGCTACGGTCAATGTGGTACTTGTATTGTGGAAGTAGTTGAGGGTATGGAAAATCTCTCCCCTAAAACTCCGGTGGAAGAACGAATGCTCAAGAAAAAACCTGATACCTACCGCTTGGCTTGTCAAACTACTGTTAATGGCCCGGTAAGTGTTAGAACTAAACCTAAATAGATCCGTTTAAACTTACCGGGACTCTGTTCCCTAAATTGGGCGATCGCTATTTGATTTCGTTTGATCTTAATGTTTTCTTAATGGCGATCGCTACTCTGTACTACTAAAACTGAACAGGGGGCGCGATGAACCACAAAGTTGCTCACACTTCCCAGCAACGCCTCAATTACCCCCTCGTATCCCCTGCGTCCTACCACGATTAGATCCGCATTCCAGTCTTTGGCTATTTGACAAATGCACCGCCCCGCATCCCCCATTTTCCAATTCCAGTCAGCAGTGATATTCTGGTCCGTAGCACGACGAGTGCAACTTGTTAGCCAACTGCGGATCTGGTCCAGTTCACTCTCTAGCCGATCCTGCATAATTCGCGAGTAACGAGCAATATTAGTCGCATGAAGATCGCTAAAACCATAGGGGTCCGGTTCGCTCACCTCCAGACGGTGAAAAATCATTAGTTCCGCTGAGTTGTTTTGCGCTAGTTCCATCGCCTGCTCTAAAACCAGTTCGCTATGATTCGATCTATCTAGCGCTACTAAAATCCTATGATATCCCATGATTTAACTCCCTTTGATACCCTACTTCTCAAGGGCGCGCGCTCAAGGGTTCTGGCTCATTGTTTCCCTCCTTCGTCTTCCTGAAGCAATTTAACAGGAATCTCACACCCGACTCCGTTACTCATCATCTATAAGATTTCTGAAACTAAGTCTTGGGGAAAACACGCTTACGGGTACACCCTATAACAACCCTACAGAGGCAGGAAAAATAACCGATTTTAAATTCACTTTCGTATCTATAATAACATTTTTTTCGGCAAAAACCTTGTATTTCTCAAAAAAAAACGAACAGTTGACCACCAGCTATCAACTGGCTATCAACTGTCCACCATCTCCCCTGGTTAGTTATCCTTTACCAGTTCACTATTAATCTCATTAACGGGTTTGCGTCGCAGTTCTACAGATTTCTCACGGGGTAATAAGTCGAATACTTCCCGGAATACATCATCTACCTTTTCATAGGCGACTAGCCCTACCTCATCTAACACGACATCTCCTGATTGGTCAATTATCACTGTTTGGGGAACATATCCTCGATAGTAATGACCCGGTTCCGTGGGAGGTAGGGACGAGTCCATGGGGATTGAATCAATATTAACTGGGATAAAGTCCGCAGCCCTTCCGTAATACTCTTGCAGTTGCGATACTGTTGTCGAAAATACTTTGCAGTCGCGGCTGTCGTCCAGGAAAAAAACTAGCAATGCTGGTTTATGGAGTCTCAAAGACTGGGACAGTTCAACTCGTGGCGGCACCAGAGACCCATTACCGCCATAAAGAGCAAAAATGTTGCCATCAAACTTATCATCGTCAATATTTGCTAAAGCTGGACCAGTTCCCAGGGTAAATGTTAGCAAGGCAGCTAAGGCCATGATTAGTAAGCCCCTGGGTATGAGTCGGAGGTTGAATGTTATTGGGTTGGAGTTCAGCACTGTCATCAGTTAATTGAGAGTCCTAGCTTTCGGAATTGTTACAATCTTTTAACGCCATTTTACAACAGCGATCGCCAAGATTATGACCCGAATATTCAGCCAGTATCGGGAAAATCACCGCCGGATTTGGCCATCTACCTCAGTCCCTCGTACCGAATTATTAAGTTTTTCCCCATGAAATGTTAAAAACTATTACAAATATACTAATAATGTGAACATAATGCCTCAAAATACATTTCGAGGTAGTCATGTCATGAGGTTTCATTTGGGGGACCAAATAGGGACACCCGAAACTCGTGGCGGCGTATAATCAAATACGCCCGATCGCGATCGATAAATGACTCGGCAATCTTGGTAATAGCCAAAAGTTGCCTGCTCAGGAGAAGTTGCCTCCTAACCGCCACCTGTGGCAGGTTAAATGGTACTTCCCAAAGCTGAGGAGCCACGACACCGGGCTGACCGAAAGTCGTAGGCTTCATCATGAACACATTAGCTAAACCCTGTGGTAGAAAATGAGTATCGTTACCAAATCCATCGTCAATGCAGACGCTGAAGCGCGTTATCTGAGCCCTGGTGAATTAGATCGGATCAAATCCTTTGTTACCTCTGGCGAACGCCGGGTTCGGATTGCTGAAACCATGACAGGTGCTCGTGAGCGCATCATCAAGGAAGCAGGAAACCAACTTTTCCAAAAACGTCCTGATGTAGTCTCTCCCGGTGGAAATGCCTACGGTGAGGAAATGACTGCCACCTGCCTGCGGGATCTAGACTACTACCTGCGTCTGATCACCTACGGAATTGTTGCTGGCGATGTTACCCCCATTGAAGAAATCGGGGTTGTAGGTGTTCGCGAAATGTACAAATCTCTTGGTACTCCCATCGAAGCAGTAGCTGAAGGTGTACGGGCTATGAAGAGTGTAGCCACTTCCCTGCTGTCTGGAGAAGACGCAGCCGAAGCAGGTGCTTACTTCGACTACCTAATTGGTGCAATGTCATAAGCACTGGCGATTATCTCTTATTAATCGACCAAGATTCATCTAAACAATTCCTAGATCAAGCGACCATTAGCAAACGAAACCATCATGCAAGACGCAATCACTTCCGTAATCAACTCCTCTGACGTTCAAGGTAAATACCTGGATGCTAGTGCTATCCAAAAACTGAAAGCCTATTTCGCTACTGGTGAACTGCGCGTTCGTGCCGCAACCACCATCAGCGCTAATGCAGCTAACATCGTTAAGGAAGCAGTTGCTAAGTCTCTGCTGTACTCCGATATCACCCGTCCCGGTGGTAATATGTACACAACTCGTCGCTATGCTGCTTGCATCCGTGACCTGGACTACTACCTCCGCTATGCTACCTATGCTATGCTGGCTGGCGATCCTTCCATCCTGGATGAGCGTGTACTCAATGGCCTGAAAGAAACTTATAACTCTTTGGGTGTACCCATTGGCGCTACCGTTCAAGCTATCCAAGCTATGAAAGAAGTTACTGCTGGCTTAGTTGGTGCTGATGCTGGTAAGGAAATGGGCATTTACTTTGATTACATCTGCTCTGGCTTGAGCTAAGACTGCTCACAGAGGAAGCTAGAATGTAGTCATCCCCTTTGGAAATACTACAATCTTGGTTCTTCAATTCCTATAAACTTAGGGCCAGGGAAGTCTGAAGTGAGTGCTAGACCGCCAAAGGCTTGTCTGTATCAGTTGATAAGTTTTAGCGAGCTAGTATTGGCTTATGACTCCCGGCCTTTAGTCATTTGATAAATATTACTGTCAAATACTGTCAAAATTGCTGACTTAACTCAGGAGCAAGATAATCATGAGAGTTTTCAAAGTAACAGCTTGCGTTCCCAGCCAAACACGGATTCGCACTCAGCGTGAGTTACAAAATACCTATTTCACTAAGCTGGTTCCCTATGACAACTGGTTCCGGGAACAGCAACGGATTATGAAAATGGGTGGAAAAATTGTCAAAGTTGAATTAGCCACTGGGAAGCCGGGAACTAATACAGGACTGCTGTGATCATAGTGGAAACGCCAACCGCCTTGGCGGTGTGGCGTGTTTAGTTCACCCGCTCAATTTCGCTACAATTGCGATCGGGTGTATATATGCCAATAGCAATCAGCGCTATATATCTAAAAATTAATTTAACTTCATCTTTTTGGGCACTTGTGGCTAGGTGGGCTTGTATATTGATGGCCCCGTTTCTCACCACCACGAGTGGCTTTTCTGCTTGTATAATTAGAGAAATACACTTGACCAACAGAACTAATCACCTATCACGAGTAGATCTAAGGGGTGCGTTTGGTCACTTCTTCGCTCAAGTCCAGGAAACTGCTAGTTCCGAAATCCCTTCGAGAAATGCCTGTCCCCCGGCTCAAATAGTCAATATTTAAATGTAAAATTCCCGTGGGGGAGTATGTCAACCTTATTGATGATTGCTGATGGATAATAGTACAAATTTCGTTGAATCTATATTAGCACAAACTCCTTCCGAAAATCCTACCACTGCTCTGAGTAATAAAGTAACCTCAGAAATGTTGTGGATGGGCGCTACTGGTTTGATGCTAATAATACTGATTGTAGTCTCAGTCATTTATAACTCTAAAAACAAAGGTCTTGCCAAGCAGTTGAAAATGGAGACCTTTAGAAATAAAGAACTCCATAAAAAATATAAATTAGCCTTGGCGACTATTTCTAAAATGGAGAAAAACCCAGACTTAATTCACTCAAGGGAATTTAACCTTGATTATCTGAGGATGAGAATGTCTGAGGATGTTTTCCATTATGCCATCATTGTTCAAATTAAGATGAAGGTCAAACAGCAAATCGCTGTGGCTCTGCGACCTACACAGGCGGCTGTGGGAGAAAAAAGTAATGCTGGTCAAGGTCGCCAAGTCGATTCAATTTTTGATGTTGAATACGAAACAGGAGACCCTGAAAATACCAAAAAACGGGTATTATTTCGGATACAAATTAGGTTGATGAAATTACCTACGCAAGCAACTTCAACGACTATTAATCAGATTATTGACTGCTTGGAAACCTATTTGAGTCCCTCGGATGACCATGATACTTGGCAACCTACAATTCAGGGGAGAATTGCCCATATTGAATGGGACCAAAAAGCAAAACCTACTCCCCTATTGGTGTTAGAACAATCTAACGAAGGCATGAATGTTACGTTCCGTACTAATCGGAAACTCCCGGAAAGTCAGGGTAAAACTCCCTTACCAGCATCAGGTCGCAACAAGTCTAAACGCCGTAAAACTGCTTCGAGTGGTAACACTCATTTTACCCCCTAACTGTGGCTGGTCTCAGTTTCAGGAGTATCAAATAAAACCGTAGTCATATAGCGTTCTGCCCATTCCTCACCAAAGGCTTTTTCGAGGACGCGCCTGGTCTTATCGTTTTGCTGTTGTTGTTGACAGTAGTGCCGTTGTGCGTTGATCATGTGAATTTGTTGCTCTGGGGAAACTGGAGTTTGAGCGATCGCACTTTGACAGTGTAGTTCCATATAAGTCTCAACCCGACTCAGAAACAAGTCCTCCTCCTGCTCATTCACCGGACGCACAAACAGACAAAACTCGGAAAAAATATCCCCCCAGGCGGGAATATCACGGGGTTGAGAAAACTGATTTTGGGGTAATTCTTGCAGGACTCGGTGATAATTTTCGGGTAAAGTGCGATCGCCATTCATGGGCGACAAATCCACAATCGCCGCCCCAATTCTACCACGTCCCCCCACCAAATCCGTACCAAACATAGGCAGAGCATAGGAACTGCGGGGAAACATCACGCAATGGAGAATATCCAAACCACTACCCACCTTAGCCAATTCCAAGTGCATCTTACGAAACTGTGGAGTTTGATAGCAGCGATTTTCAATAGTCAACCTTTCCCCTTCTAATCGCCCCTCAATATATCCTAAATCATCAGGCAGATGATAGGGTTGCAGATCCAAATACTGACCCCACAGGCGTTCAATACTGTTCGCCAATCTACTAATTAACGGGTGTTGTTGTTCCCGCAAAGAATTTTGGTTGTAAGTTGATTGCATTCTAAAACCTAATTAAAACAGTCGTTCCCAAAAAAACAAGTTTTGCATATTTAAGTCCCCCTGAACATCTTTAATTGATACTATGTGCATCCAAAGGGAAGCGTCAGCCCAATTATTTAAGTAAACCCCCCACAGCCCAATTTATGTTCAGCGCGAGACAAGCCGCAGCAGTTTCTGAAACCATACTCCTGCTTAGGTTTCAGCCTATTACCTTAGACCTGAGCCGGAATGTTTCGGACACTGACACAGCCATTATCACACAATTAGTGGGTATCTGTAAGTATAATTAGTTAGATTTGGTGTAATTCGTTTGCACCCCCTGGGTTAATTGGAAATCCGCAAGATCTATGTATATTTACACTACCCCCAGGTTTGATCAGCAAGCCAAACAATTTGGTATTCAGGGTCAGATTGCCGAATTAGTAGTAGCCATTCAGACCCAGGGCAGTTCTGCTGTCCATGCCTATTTTAACTGGAATTATCCCTATCTGAAGCGACCTGTCCGTAATCTCAGACTACTGGGGAAAATCTTTCCTTTTAAGAATGAGCGAGTATTGTGTTTACTGGATGTTTTGACTAGGGGGGGTAATGAATATGAGTCTTTTCTGCAAAACCCCGAAGACTACGGGAAAAAGCATTTAGACCCTCTAGTTGATTATACTGATCTGGAAAATAGTATCAAAGGCCAAAAAGAAAGACAAAAAGGGCCTTTACGTCAACAATTTTTACCAGAAATCTATCAAGGTTGGCTACAACGACCTACCTGGACTCGCAACACAGACGATCGCATTATTTGTGAAGGTGAGGTCTGGGTCAAACAATTTCAGCAGCAGGAAACTCGCGACCAATGGCAGAGTTATGGTGAAATTGTCCTAGCCATTGTCGAAGGACAGGAGGAAAAACAGGACACTCCCTGGCCAAATTTATACTTAACCCGTAAACCAGACAGTAGTAATTATGTCCTCTATAGCCATTTAGAGACAGCCGACGGCTTACCTCGTCGGGTAGTGTTCTTAGTAGCCAGTTTTGATAGTCCACCCCAGCCCGGCGATATTGAGGCGGTGCTACAACAGACCCGTCTGTTAACTCTTGACTTTCCCCAGGGTATTTTTTCCAGACCCATTACATTTGATATTCTCTCCCGTTATACCCGTCGCGCTTATCCCGATTATTTAGTCCTAGACCCAGCACTTTGGCTAGAACTCGAAGCCGAATCAGGTATTAATTTAGCCCTTTCTGTGGAAGAAGAAAGAATTTTACATGAACTTTCTAGCCCGGATTCGGAAAATTCTCTACCCTTATTTATTAATGGTCGCGCGGGGAGTGGCAAATCAACCATGTTGGTTTATTTGTTTGCTGAATACTGCGATCGCTACCGCAAACTTTACGCTCAAAAACTACCCGAAAAAGTCATTAAACCACTGTTTTTAACTTATAATGAACGTCTGTTAACTCGCGCCCGCCAAGGAGTAAACAAGCTCCTAATAACTAACTCTAAATTCATGCTAAACAGCAGTAATCTGGAGAAAATGCCCCCCTTAGACTCTTGCTTTCAATCCTTCCAAGATTTTCTAATTAATTTACTCCCCCCAGAAGAAAGCGACAAATTTGATCGCGATCGCTATATCTCCTTCTACGACTTCCGCCAACACTGTACCCATCGCCAAAAACGCTACTCTCCCGAATTATGCTGGCATATTATCCGCACATTTATCAAAGGCTATAGCCTCGTCACTCAAAACGATGAATACATGACCCCAGAGGATTATGATGATGTTCCTCGCCGAGAAAAAACCATTTCCTCAGAAGTCTTTGATGCCATTTATAGACAGGTATGGCCATGGTACTATAAACTAACCCATGATGGTGGCTATTGGGATGACCAAGACTTAATCCGGCGAGTCCTGCAAGTCCAAGGTGATAACCTCCCCAAATATACAGCCATTTTTTGTGATGAAGCCCAGGATTTCACCAAGTTAGAACTATTGCTAATCGTCAAACTCTCTCTATTTTCCGACTCAGTTATGTATCCCCCCATTCCCAGTTTACCCTTTGCCTTTGCGGGGGACCCATTTCAGACCCTTAACCCCACCGGATTTCGTTGGCAAAGCGTCAAAGCCACATTTTTTGATCAGGTAATTTCTCACCTAGATCCTGACCAAAAACTCAATCTAGGAATGTCATTTTATGAACTAGAATCTAATTACAGATCCAGCCCAGCCATAGTCAAAATGACCAATTTAATTCACCTATGGCGGCATCTAGTTTTTAAAATTCCCCAACTCAAACCCCAGGAAGCATGGCAACCGATCGCCAATGCTCGTCATCCCCAAAAATTCATCTTTGGTCAGCGTAATTTTTCCGTGAATGACCTCAAACGCCACATCGAAAAATCGCCCATTTTCATTGTACCATGTGAAGCCCACGGCGAACTAAAATATATTAAAAACGATGAATTTTTATCCTCCTTATATCCCCTAGCCAGCGAAACGAATCCCCCCAAAAATGTGTTAAGCGCCATTCAAGCTAAAGGCTTAGAATTCCCCCTAGTAATTTTATATAAATTTGGCGAACAGTTTGCCAAGGAATTTGGGCGATCGCTTTGGGATTATATCAATTTAGACCAAGAACATCCCTTAGAATTAGAGTATTTTTTCAATAAATTATATGTAGCAGCCAGTCGAGGAATCACTAACCTAATAGTCATTGATACAGAAGCTGGAGACCGCCTCCTCTGGCAATATGCAACCACAGACTCGTTGCACCAATCTGCATACCAACTAGAACAATGTTTAGCTGCATCAGACGATCGCCAAATTTGGTACGGCTATATAGGCGGTTTAAATTGGGGCGATAGTCTCGAAAATCTCGATCTCGATCACCGGGAATTACAAGCCCAAGAATTTGAAGAAAACGGCCGAATGCAGAAAGATCCAGTTTCCCTGCGACGGGCTAAACAGTTCTATCTCGAACTCGGAAAGGAACAAGAAGCCCTACTATGTGAAGCCTGGGCTCTGAGATTCGATCGCCGATTTCGAGAAGCCGGGCTATTGTTCTATCGCCGTGGTGAAAATGACGCAGCCTGGGAATGTTTCTGGCATGGTCTATGTTGGCAAGCCCTACTCAACTGGTATCACCAATTCCCTGAATCAAGACCAGCAGAACGTCCCCTAGTAGAATTCATGGCAACCCCCACCAAAACCTTAGCTGTGGTCCTTGCATTTACCCTGTTTTTAGAAGAAGCCCTAGCCCAAAAATCTACTACCGACCCGGGAACAGTCAGTTTATCCAATTATGTAGGATCAAATGCCAGTACCCAGTATAGTTCTCATAACCCCCACCTCGGTTCTCGCACGCCGGACCACAACCGCAAACCCTGGAAAGCTGCCATTTCTGAATATGCCAGCAGAATCAAACGTTTGATGGCCGAAAAGCGATTATCTCTCCCTGTGTGGCAAAGATTTGGTGATGTATTGGAAGCCTTGGACGAAGCCAAATATGATGGTCTCCTAGATATTGCTGGAGAATGCTTCTATCGAGCTCAGAACTTGCGGCGCGCAGTCCGCTGTTGGCAGCGTTGTGGGTCTACTGACCGACGGGAATATAATATTGCTCTAGCTGATGTGTTAGGCTTCCCAGAAGGTTTGGCTTATTTGGAACGAGCCGGAAATAGCGATCGCATTATTGCTGAATGGGAACGCGCCGGTCGTCCCGTCACCGCCCAGTGGTTAAAATATGGCGAATGTGTTAGACGCGCTTTACTTGCACAAAATCGCTACCGTGACTGGGTAGAATATTTGATGCGCTCCCGACAATGGTCTGATGCGATCGCCGCCTTAGAAGAGTGTTCTCCATCCGAAATCAAGAGCTTACAGTTTGAGTTAATCCGACAACTGGCTCGCTCTAATTTGACCCCACAACAGGTCCGCATTGCTCGCTCTCGCTATATGACCCTCATAGACCAAGTATTATCTAATTCCGATTGGAAAACCTATCTAGCAGTTCCCGAAGTCGGCATAGTCCTCGAAAGAATTGGCGATTTGGTGCGGACTTTACGATTTTATGAGCAGTTTGTTCAAGCCGAAAACCTGCATTTAAAGGTGTTTGCTCGACAACGTTGGATTGTTAATAAAATTAAACAGCAAAATTATGCGGCCAACGTTGACACTAGGCGGGCTGTCGCTATTCAGGAGGAGATTAACCGCAAAGCCTCTGATTGGAGGATTGATTTAGACGCTTTACCTACCGATCTGCCACCCATAGACCGTTTGACAGTCCATAAATCCCAGCAAGGCGCTATCAATCTTGTCCAAGGGTTGCCCCCTGGAGTGCAGCTAAATCTTTCCTCTTCCGATGGTCATGCTTATAGTTTCCGTATTGATTCCATTGAAGTGCGGGTCGTTAAACGCGATCACCTCCTCAAGGCGACAATTACCGATCTGCATACTCTCAAGAGTCTACAAATCGAGGTTGATAGTCGCGGCGGTAGGGTCTGTATTGGCAATATGTTTGTCGAAGCGGATGATGGTCAGCGTCTTTTGTTTCAAGGTCCTGTTACTGGTTGTAGTGGCGCGATTATCTATCGTCAGAGTCCCCCATTGGTTCAACTAAAGTTACCCAATCACCCTGATACTATTGTTTTTTAGCAATTTGTTATCTTTGGGCGTGCATCACATCCCTAGGGGCGGGTTCTCCCATCCATCCTCTATTTCACCAGAGTCTTCATAACCCGCCCCTATAAAGTTACCCAATCACCCTGATACTATATACTATTATTTTTTAGCAATCTGTTATCTTTCCGCGTCCATCACCATCCGTAGGGGCGGGTTCTCCCATCCATCCTCTATTTCACCAGAATCTTCATAACCCGCCCCTATCCTAGTTTTTCCCGTAGCTTGTCCGATGCGAAGCACCCTACGCGGGTGCAGCAGTCTTATCCTGTGTGCTGTGGCTGGCTTTAGCACCGGGGCGGGTGTAGCAGTCCTATCCTGTGTGCTGTGGCTGGCTTTAGCACCGGGGCGGGTGTAGCAGTCCTATCCTGTGTGCTGTGGTGGCTTGGGGCGGGTGCAGCAGTCTTATCCTGTGTGCTGTGGCTGGCTTTAGCACCGGGGCGGGTGTAGCAGTCCTATCCTGTGTGCTGTGGCTGGCTTTAGCACCGGGGCGGGTGTAGCAGTCCTATCCTGTGTGCTGTGGCTGATCGCGCACCCGCCCCTACAGGGCCCGCCTCTACAACTTTTCGGCAACCTTCTCCAGAATCTGCCATAATTATTGAAATTGATACAGGAACTAAAAATACCTTAGTTATATGTCGGTTCAATTTTTTTACTTACCTGAAATTGATGTCAAGACCGTTGCTGATTACCTACAAAAGCCTACCCAAGAGGTGCAGCTTATTGATGTTCGAGAACCTCAAGAATTGGCGATCGCTAGTATTGATGGTTTTGTCAATTACCCCTTGAGTGAACATCAGCAGTGGTCAGAGTCCATTTTCTCTGAACTTGACCTCCATAAGGAAACTTGGGTAATGTGTCATCATGGCAGACGTTCAGCCCAAATGGGTCAGTGGCTCATTCAACAGGGTTTTACTAATGTTAAAAATATTACCGGGGGCATTGATGCTTACTCTGTAATCGTTGATGATACCGTACCCCGCTACTGATTTCGCAGAACAAAAAGAGTCCGCGCTATGCGGACTCTCCTGGGATAAACAGAAGGCTGTCGAGTTCATTCTGTTGATCGACTCGATTTATTCATACCGTTACTTATATTTCGTCTACTAGCCGGACTCGTCCCCGCCGAATTGAGTACAATAGGCGATCTATGGCTCGTAGTTCTTCTTTTTCTAAGGATTCATCTAGTACCGCTGCCATTAGACCATAGCGATCGGCTTTAGTTAGCGCTCTGGTTTCAGTTACCGATGCAGTGATTTCGGAGAGTGCGCCGGGAAGTAGTTTGACTGGAGACATAAGCGTGTTTTGAACTCGACACTTTTATCATCCTCCATTTCTCAGATTAGATCCGTGATCTGCTCTCCCACTATCAGTGATTATACAGATGTAATTTGGTGAGTTAAAACACTTATGGCTGGTGATAACTGTCACAGCTACATCCAATACCTTTCTCTTATCGCTGCTCTAATCAGAACTTATTTAATCTAACTCCCGTCTCCCTTCTAACGCCCGCGCTAACGTCACCTCATCAGCATACTCTAAATCTCCACCTACAGGTAAACCGAAAGCAATACGAGTTACCCTCGTAAAAGGCTTCAGTAATTGGCCTAAATATAATGTCGTCGTTTCCCCTTCCACACTCGGGTTAACCGCGATAATCACTTCCTTAACCTGTTGTTGACTAACCCGCCTCACTAGGGGTTGAACTGTTAGTTGTTCTGGTCCAATTCCATCCATCGGGGAAATTACTCCCCCCAAAACATGATACAATCCTCTATATTCACGGGTCTTCTCTAACGCAATTACATCCCGTGAGTCGCTCACTACACATATCGTTTCGCGATCGCGTTGCGGATTACGGCAAATTTCGCAAACAGGTTCCGCTGACAGGTGAAAACATACCTGACACAAACCTACCTGTTTTTTCGCTTCCAACAACGCCCTCGCTAAAGCCTGTACTTCTTCCTCTGGCCGTTTGATAATATGAAGGGCAAGTCTTTGGGCAGTTTTGGGGCCAATACCGGGCAGCCTCTGGAACTGTTCGATTAGACGGGCTAAGGGGCGTGTGTAAACCGTTGTTTTTCCTCCATTTATGCGCTCACACAATAGTATATCCCCTTACCAGTGGGAACCGAATTATGTTAAGTTTTATGACAAAAAATTAAGAAATGTTACAAAAAATTTCTGTTTTGGGGGTTCCCTTGCTTTTTGGGTTGACTTATGGTATTATTTTAGAAAATGGAAATATATTCATTTTTTTATTTTTGCAAATATCCAATTATATAAAAATATGTCAATAATATAGCATGAGTTCCCTCCGCCTGTCAACCCCCCCCAGCCACCCTGGCTGTACATTTTTTAAAAAATTGAACAAAAAATCAACCATAAAGCCAAAAAAATCCACCGACGCGGTGGCGGTGGAACTACAAAGGATGATGGTGTGAGGAGCGAGTTACTAAACTTGCTTGCTTACAGTGTTAAGAATAGTCACGCCTTGTTACAGCCCTGTGTCATGTGTATGAAGATTTTGTGACACCTGCCAGAAGCCAACTAGAGTCTTGTTGCAGTTGATAATTCGTAGATGTTTCTTGTGATCCGGGTTTGGTGGATAATAAGATTTGTTAGTTAAGCAGTATGGGTAGTTTTGTGGCACAAACATTTCAAGCTAAAGTTTACGTCACCCTTCGTCCTTCAGTGTTAGACCCAGCCGGGACGGCGGTTCGTTCCGGCGTTCAGCAGATGGGATATCAAAATGTCGAACAAATCCGAATTGGTAAATATATAGAGGTGACACTCCAGGCGGCGGACGAAGCGGAAGCAGTCCAGCAAATTGATCAAATTTGCGATCGCATTTTAGCCAACCCGGTCATCGAAACCTATCGTTTTGATTTAACCCCCCTATCGGAAACTGCAACCACTACAGCCCATTAGATATGAAATTTGGTATCCTAGTTTTCCCTGGTTCTAACTGCGATCGCGATGTCGCCTGGGTGACACAGGGACTTTTAAACAAACCCACCCGCATGGTGTGGCACCAAGATACAGACCTTTCTGATATTGATGTGGTAGTCATTCCCGGCGGGTTTAGTTATGGTGATTATCTGCGCTGTGGTGCGATCGCCCGTTTTTCTCCCATTATTCGCGCTACTATTGACCATGTAAATGCTGGTAAATTCGCGATCGGTATCTGTAATGGTTTCCAAGTTTTAACCGAAGCCGGACTTTTACCTGGGGCTTTGGTTCGCAATCGGGATCTGCATTTTATTTGCGATCGCGTTCCCATCAGAGTTGTCAATAATAAAACTCCCTGGACTAGAAAATATCAACCTAATGAGGTGATTACTCTTCCTATTGCTCACGGTGAGGGTTGTTACTATGCCGACGAAAAAACTCTGGCACAATTAGAAGATAATAACCAGGTCGTGTTCCGCTATGAAGGCGATAACCCTAATGGTTCTCTCAATAATATTGCCGGAATTTGTAACCAATCCGGTACTGTGGTCGGTATGATGCCTCACCCCGAAAGAGCTGCTGACCCTATGTTGGGTAATACTGATGGCATTAAAATGTTTGAAGCTGTATTACAACAAGTAGTTAGGGCTAGGGTTTAGTTATCAATTCTCAATTCTACTTTAATGGCGGGTTCCACAGTTAATGAAACTTACTGCGATATTAACAAACCCGCCCCCCTCACCTATCCCCTTATATCATCGAGCATAGTTAAGTTTTGCTGATAGATAAATTTCCAAGGTTTTGAATTTTAAAAGTATGTTAATAATTGTTAAGATTTTATTGAGAATATCTCTCAAACACTTGACGAATTTATAGGGGTTTTGGTATGCTATAAATAATCGCATCCAAGGGCTTCTTGTGTCCTTACGCCAAAAAAGAGGCTACAACCCTGATTATATCGCGGATTATCAATATTCTCTGGCTAAAACTTAAAATCACGATGCACGAGTTTTGGGGCTAAAATGGACGGTCCAAAATCTGCCTATTGACAAAAACGCCATTTTATGCATCATGGCTCATCTGGCGGTTAGGGGCATAAAAAACTAAGTAATTTTCCCCATATCAATGAATGGAAAATAAATGATGATTTAGTATTGACAAACCCTGGAACTTGACCTATTATAGAAGCATGGGAATCTGTGGCGACATATATATAGGATTATCCCCAAAAGTATCGACCACTAGGCGGGAAGATAACAGCAGCAAAAGCCATACAATAAAAAGCGATGATTCAAAAACTGTTAGTGACAGGTGCGAGCGGTTTCTTGGGTTGGAATATATGCCAGGTAGCCAAATCTGAATGGGAGGTTTACGGAACGTATAATTCCAGTCCGGTGATAGAGAGTGGTGTCAAATTTATCAAAACTGATTTGACGGTATTAGGAGACTTAAAGCAGGTATGGGAAGAAATAAAACCTGATGCGGTCATTCATGCAGCGGCGGCTTCAAAACCGAATTTTTGCGAAGAGAACCCGGATATATCTCATAAAATTAACGTGGTGGCGGCTGGGGATATTGCGAGTTTGTGCGGCGCGGCGGGAATTCCTTATGTGTTTACTTCGACTGACCTAGTATTTGATGGTTTAAACCCTCCGTATCGAGAAACTGATCTAGTTTGTCCGATTAACACTTATGGGGAACAGAAAGTGAAAGCGGAAGGGGAAATATTAGCCAGATATCCGAAAGCTGCTATCTGTCGAATGCCTTTAATGTATGGGATAGCCTCGCCTCATGGGGGTAGTTTTATCCAGGGATTTATCAAAACGCTAAAATCGGGAAATTGCCTCAACCTGTTTGAGGATGAATTTCGCACGCCAGTTAGTGGCAAGACTGCGGCTAGGGGGTTACTGTTAGCGATTGAAAAAAAGGTTAATGGGATATTACACCTAGGGGGAAAACAGAGGATATCTCGCTATGAGTTTGGCTTGCTAATGGCGCAGGTGCTAGATTTACCAGCGGATAGAATTACGCCAGGAAAGCAACAGGATGTTAAATCGATCGCACCTCGTTCTCCCGATACATCCCTAGACAGTTCCCAAGCGTTTGATTTAGGATATGAACCCCCTTTAATTATGGAAGAGTTGGCAGCATTACGGGGTCTAGTTTAAGGTTAACTAGAAACTACATTAGCAGAATGAGCGATCGCATCAGGAACCTCAGCTTCCAAACGACGGAGACGAGGACTGCGATAGGCAATAATGACGGCAGCAATATTAATTATACCGACCCCACACAAAAGCAAAGCACTTCCCCGTCCGGGTCCCATACCGATAATATGTCCGACTCGATCTGCCAATATTCCCCCAGGCTGCATCATGGGTTCAAAAATGCCATCAACCAAAGGTCCGACGCTGAGTTGTGTTACGACTAACAAGGATTTTTCAAATAACCCTTGTAAAGCGAAAACTCGTCCTTGCAGATATTGGGGAACTTTGCATTGCCAGATAGTTTGGTTGCTGCTGATGACAATGGGCTGGGAGAATAGATAACCAAATCCGCCAATAGCTGCTAAAAATAGGGTAGGTTGAAATCCTCCTAAACATAAACAGAGTCCCTGTAGGGCGACAAACAACAGAATTCCATTAACTTGGCGTTTTAATCCTCCCCAGGCGCTGACTACTAGGCTACCGAATAACATCCCGCAACCACTAATAGATAACACTATCCCCAATTGGGAACTAGATGCAAAACTGAGAATAATCGGCCAGAAAAGAACCTGGATCATTCCTTCTGTTAGATAAATGACTGCAAAAAATAGCATTAACCCTAACAGTCCCGGACGCGCGGCTACATAATCCCACCCGGAGCTAATTTCTCCCCAGATCCGTTCAAAGTTAACGGTTTTGCGATCGCTTGATGCGACTGGTTTCGGATCGGGAAGCCTCACACTCAGCAGAGCAATGGTGGCTAGTACATAGGTGGCAAAATCAAAGACTAATACCCCCTGCAACTGGACAGCTTCTACTAAAAATCCGGCAATGGTCGGACCTAAAATTCTAGCCAGCGCCCGCGATATCTGTACCATGCCGTTAGCTCGACCTAAATGCTGTTTGGGGACAATTTGGGCGATCGCTGCCATGTAAGCTGGAATATGGAAGGCGTTAGCGACGGAACTGATGCTAACGGCTATGTAGATGTGCCAAATTTCCAGGCTGCCGGACTGTAACAGGATCATCATCCCTATTGCTGTCACACCTGTGGTAGAATCAGCAATTAGCATCACCCAACGTCGGTTCCACCGATCTACTAGCACCCCTGCTATAGGGGAAATTAGCAGATTGGGTAGATAGGCTAACACCATGATCAGAGCAAACAGGGTTAGGGAACCTGTGGTCTGATAAGCCCACACCCCTAAAGCGAAGTCTGTGATGTATGTGCCGACTACGGAGATAATTTGTCCTAACCAGATTCGCAAGAAGATTTGCATAGTCTATTGATTTATCGAAAAATGGGCAGATGCGGGAAACACAAAGTCAGCCAGCAAATAGTAATAGCTTCCCTTAGTCCCTGTCAATCAAGTGGGTTTCTCATTGCCTCGCATTTATTGACAACGATTTCCCTATTGTCGGCTTTTTCGGTAACTTTGGGGACTATTCAGGAATAAAAAAGCTAATACTGACCTGAGATGAACTATGGTGTTGGGATAAGGGCGATAAGATTAAGTTCTGGTGAGGCTTTTATGGCAATTTTTCCGATTTCTAAATGATATCGAAGGGGTCCCGGCTCTCAAAAGCCATATATATGTCGGCACAGATTCCCACAATAAAATTGTATGTCAAGTGCCGAGGTTTGTCAACTGTTTAAAGGTTAATTAAATGCGGGGCGCGTCCAACCCCAGCGTTATCGGTAGCGATCATTAAGCGATCGCCATCAAGTTCTGTAGGGGGGGGTTAAAAACTAGCAAAGACCCATGAAAATTCGGGTCTTTAATTCTTGGGATATGAAGATATCGGCCAAATTTCTATATATATGCGCCCACAGATTCCCATGCTTCTATAATAAGTCAAGCCCTAATATTTGTCAATAGAAAATGGAGAATTTGGGTAAAAATGTGAGGGAAGTTAAAGGGGGGGTAGGAAGTGGCAAAATGTGGTTTGATCAAAAAGATGGGATATGCAAGCCAAATGACTGAGTATCAAACGTTAGTAGACCTACTGCGCGATCGCGCCGAAAAATTAAGAGACCAAAACGCCTATACATTTTTAGCGGACGGAGAAACGGAGTCGGGGCGCTTAACCTATGGGGAACTAGAGGAACAAGCGAAAGCGATCGCCGCAGAAATTCGTCGCCACGTCCCCCCCGGAACCCATGTATTAGTAGTGTATCCCTACACGGCCGGACTAGAATTTATCGCGGCTTTTTTTGGGTGTCTGTATGCGGGGGTAGTAGCGGTAACGGATAACCCACCCCGGTCTAGCCAAGGATTAGGAAAACTGCAAGAACGCATGGAATTATCAAAGGCGAAAATAGCCCTAACGAGTAAACCCTTGCTATCCCATATACAAGGACTATTAAAAAAAGTGCCGGAATTAGCGCCCAAATTCGAGCAACTCCCCTGGATAACTACAGACAGTCTAAACCCGAAGCTAGGAGAGTCCTGGTCTCCCCCAGACATCAACCCGGAAACCCTAGCATTTCTGCAATATACTTCGGGTTCTACGGGAACACCAAAAGGAGTAATGGTGACTCACCAAAACGTCCTACACAACTCGGAAATGATTTATCAAGCCTTTGAACACAGGGGGGAAAGTCAAGGCTTGATCTGGCTACCCCTATTCCACGATATGGGACTTATTGGGGGAGTCATTCAACCGCTATATGGTGGTTTTCCGGTAACGTTAATGTCTCCGGTGGCGCTAGTACAGAAACCCATGAACTGGTTAAAAGCCATATCTCGGTACCAAGCGACGACCAGCGGCGGGCCGAATTTTGCCTATGATTTACTGTGGCGACAGGCGACCCCTAGTGAGATCAAAAAATTGGATTTAAGTAGCTGGGAGGTGGCATTTTCTGGGGCTGAACCTGTCCGCGCCGAAACTTTAGAGAATTTTGCCAAAACGTTCGCGGAGTGTGGTTTTCGACGATCGGCTTTTTATCCCTGTTATGGTATGGCGGAGACGACTTTATTTATTTCTGGGGGTCGAAAAGCAGATCTTCCGGTGATTCGCTATGTCGATCGCACGGCTTTGGAGGAAAATAAGGTGGTAGCTGTGGAGAGTGATCATCGGTCGGCGAAAGCTGTGGTTGGCTGTGGTCATGGTTGGCTAGGGGATGAAATTGTCATTGCTAACCCGGAAACCCTAACCCGTTGTGCTGAGGGAGAAGTAGGGGAAATTTGGCTGCGCGGCGCGGGTATTGGTTTGGGTTATTGGAATAACCCAGAGGAAAGCGATCGCACGTTTAAGGCTAAATTAGGTAATCAGGGTGGGTTTCTGAGGACGGGTGATCTGGGGTTTTTGGAGAATGGGGAATTATTTATTACGGGTAGGATTAAGGAGATGATGATTCTCTGGGGTCGCAACCATTATCCTCAACATATTGAACAAACTTTAGAAACCTGTCATGATCAGTTACGTCCTGGCTGTGGGGCGGCTTTTTCGATTGAAGTGGAGGGGGAAGAACGTCTGGTCATCGCCTACGAGGTACAACGGCAATTTCTGCGAAAGCTGAATGTCGAGGAGGTTATTGGCGCTATCCGTCATGCGATCGCTGATCAGCATCTAGCGGATGTTTTTGCGGTAGTATTACTGAAAACTGGAACTCTCCCGAAAACTACCAGCGGTAAGGTCCAACGCCAAGTCTGTGGCCGTCAGTTTCTCGCGGGAACTCTGGAGGTGGTCGGACAATGGCAATGTCAGGAGTTGCAACAAAGCAATATTTCTGACCTGGTGCGCCGGGAACAAGTTAACAGTTAATCAACAAACATCAAGCAGCTTTGGCCAGGGTATCGCAACCGGATCTCTTTGGTTGCCCCTGGTCTTGTATAATTAAATATACCTGTATTACTATATGGGTGATTAATCAAATTAGGAAAAGTGCTATTTATGACTGAGGTAGGGTTACAGAGCAATTTTAAAGATAAACTGCGAAATTTCTTAATTTATGGCATTGGCGAACCGATATTAAGAGGCTTAGAAACATCGATTGGTAAATCTTCCAAAATTGGGGATACGGCATTTTTTGACGCTGCCAAATACCCGGAACATTTCCAATGGGTTGACCTGTTAGAAAGGGATTGGCATTTAATCCGCCAGGAGGTAGACGAACTGTTAAAATATCGGGATGAGTTGCCTAATTTTCAGGATATTTCGCCGGATCAAGCCTATAATGCGAGTACGGATAATTTATGGAAAACCTACTGTTTATATGGCTATGGAGTTAAATCGGCGGAAAGTTGCGATCGCTGTCCTGAAACCACCAAAATCATCCAACAAATCCCAGGTTTAAAAACGGCATTTTTCTCTATATTACTGCCGGGCAAACATATCCCGGAACATCGGGGACCATACAAGGGGGTAATTCGGTGTTTGTTAGGTTTAAAAGTGCCGGAACCCCGGGAAAAGTGCCGTCTGCGAGTGGGGGATGAAATCCGGCATTGGGAAGAGGGAAAATGTATGTTATTTGACGATTCATTTCCCCATGAAGCGTGGAATGAAACGAATGGAATTAGGGTAGTGTTATTCTTGGATATTGTGCGACCTTTAAAGTTTCCTTTGTCGGCAGTTAATGAGTTATTGATTAAACTAATTGCGGCTTCTCCATACATTCAGGAAGCGACGGCGAATCAGAAAAAATGGAACGATCGCCTAGACCAAGTATGGCAAAAGTCACGCCCCAATTAACTCTCAAAATTAGGGGTTAAATATAGCCAGTAAATGATTAATGATTAATCAAGCAGGTTGGACGAGAGAAAATCTTTGTCAACTTGACACTGGCTATCAGCATCTTTGGTCTAGGGATGTAATTATAGTCCCTAGGGTCAGCCTGAACAAATGATGTCAGCATCCAATCAACAAAAAAGTTGCCAAAAGATTAAAATAGGTTATATTATCCAAGAGACCGGAAACTTTTTCGCTTACTCAATCACTTATTAAGACTTAATGACTGCTTTCCAACATCCGTTTGATGCAGCAACGTTAATGGAAATATTAAAGGGTCGAGCCATCCATCAACCCCATCAAGTTGCTTATAAATTTTTAGTGGATGGAGAAACTGAAACCATCAGTTTAACCTACCAAAAGTTAGACAGAATATGTCGAGCGATCGCCGCCCATCTCCAAAGCATCAGCCAACCGGGAGAGAGAGCCTTACTACTATATCAACCGGGCATAGATTATATTACGGCATTTTTTGGCTGTTTGTATGCAGGTATAGTACCAATTCCAGCCTATCCGCCGCGCCCCAACCGCTCGCTGTCGAGGATTATGGGTATCTTAGAAGACGCGGACTCTCACCTAGCTCTAACCACAGAATCTGTGCTACCGAGTCTACAGCGGCAATTTGGGGAGGTCTGGGAACTACAGAAACTGAACTGGGTCGCCACAGATAAGGTAGCCGAAAGTTGCAGCGATCGCTATGAGGACCTAAGCATCAACCCGGAGAGTTTAGCGTTTCTCCAATATACATCAGGTTCAACGGCTACCCCCAAAGGGGTGATGATCAGCCACCAGAACCTGATGCACAATTCCGGCTGGATTTATGAGAAATTCGGTCACAACCAGGACAGCATAGGGATGATCTGGCTACCACCCTATCACGATATGGGGTTAATTGGGGGGATTATCCAACCCCTATATGGAGGATTTCCGGTGGTGTTAATGTCTCCGCTAATGTTCCTCCAACGTCCTATCAGGTGGCTAGAAGCGATATCAAGACATGGTGCGACCACCAGCGGCGGGTCAAACTTTGCTTATGACTTGTGCGTGCGCCGAGTCACACCAGACCAAATAGAAACCCTAGACCTGAGTAGTTGGGATTTAGCGTTTAATGGGGCGGAACCGATATCCCATGAAGTGTTAGAAAAATTTGCGCGGACGTTTGCTAGTTGTGGATTTAATCCCCAGGCTTTCTATCCCTGCTATGGTATGGCGGAGGCTACCCTAATCGTCAGTGGCGGCGATAAAACTCAACTACCGACGTTGAAAACGATTCAAGCATCATCCCTAGAACAACATCAGGCGATCGCCACTAACGGTCACACAGAGAATAGTCGCACAGTAGTAGGCTGTGGCCAAAGTTTAGAAGATCAGGCGATCGCCATTGTGGACCCATCCACGGGGATACCCTGTGAACCGGGACAGGTAGGAGAAATTTGGGTATCAGGACCAAGTATCGCCCAAGGTTACTGGAATCGACCATCAGAAACCGAGTCCATCTTTAGTCAATATCTAGCCACCACCGGAGAAGGACCATTTTTGCGGACTGGAGATTTAGGCTTCATCGAAAACGGGGAACTATTTATCACTGGTCGCCTGAAAGATGTAATTATCATTAACGGCCGCAACCATTATCCCCAAGACATAGAATGGACGGTTGAACAAAGTCACCCCTTAATCCGTCCTAGTTGTGCGGCGGGATTTTCCGTAGATGTGGGGGGGGAAGAAAGGTTAGTGGTGATTGCAGAAGTAGAACGCTACTATTGGAAACGGCAATCTAGTCCTCGTCGTGAAACCTCAACCAATGTTTCCAGGGAGGAATCCTTCAGCACTAAGGACCTAATTCAATCAATCCGGCGTGCGGTTTCCCAAAATCATGATTTGCAAGTTTATAGTACCCTGCTACTCAAACCTGGAACCATTCCCAAAACATCAAGTGGTAAGATCCAACGTCATGCTTGCCGTGCTGGTTTTCTAGCGGGGACTTTGGAGGTAGTCGAAGACTGAACTTATTGTGTCCGTTAGAGGTAACAGAAACAGCAAAGGATTGATCAGATCGGCTTCGTGGCACAATAACCGTCAAGGTGCGATTTAAGATTCACCGCCGACGGGCTGCCTAATCTGCCCCGGAATCTTGCATAGCCAGCCTAAAATGTGATGGAGGAGTGAATAGTGCAAGTGTTGAACCACTCTTGGAATGGAAAAGATATTGACCAACTGGGTAGCCAACCTAAATCGCCAAATTCTGTGGGGTTATCCCCTGATGCGGAAGCGATCCAAGGCTGGTTAATTACCCAAATTGCCCAGAGATTGGGGTTAAATCCAGATGACATTGATATTGATGAAGACTTTGCCAATTATGGCCTCAATTCCATTGAGGCGGTTAATTTATCTGGAGACCTGGAAAATCAATTTGGACGTAGACTTCCCCCCACTTTGCTGTGGGATTATCCGACTATTAAGGCGATCGCTGATTATCTAGCCCAGGATACTACCCCTATGGCCACAGCGAACAGCAGCGGTCAGTCTGTGAGTCCACAACAGGCACAACAACTGCTAGAAAGACTCAACCAAATGTCCGATGCCGAGGTAGACTCCCTGCTGAATTCAATGTTGTCTGAACAGGAAAATCATTCATGACCAATATATCCGATCGCACCGCTAACCTTTCACCACAACAAAAACGGGATCTCCTTGCCGAATTGTTGCGCCAAAGAGCCACCAGCCAAACCTTACCAGATATTCCCCCGGAATACTATCGGTTTGAACTGTATCCAGAATACCTGAAAATTAAACAGCAACAGCAGCAAATCGCAGCCCTGGGCATTAGTAACCCCTTCTTTACCCCCCAAGAAGGTATCGCCAGCAATACCACGATTATTAACGGTCGTGAGTTGATTAACTATGCTACCTATAACTATTTGGGGATGTCTGGTGATCCGATAGTTTCCCAAGCTACGAAGGATGCTATAGACCGCTATGGTACATCGGCTTCCGCCAGCCGCCTGCTTTCGGGGGAAAAACCTATTCATCGGGAGTTAGAAAAGGCGATCGCCAATTTTATCGGCACCCAAGACAGCATCGTTTATGTTGGCGGTCATGCTACCAACGTCACCACCGTTGGCCACCTGTTTGGACAAAATGACCTGATCCTTCATGATGTCCTCAGCCATAATAGTCTATTACAAGGCTGTTTACTTTCGGGAGCCACTACTATTGCTTTTCCCCATAATGATTGGGAAAGCCTGCACCAAATTCTCAAAGACCGCCGCCACCGTTATAGACGCACTTTAATCCTGATAGAAGGCATTTATAGCACCGATGGTGATATTCCCGATCTACCCAGGTTTATTGAGTTAAAACAAGAGTATAAAGCCTTTCTGATGGTGGATGAGGCCCATTCAATTGGGGTATTAGGTCAACAGGGCAGAGGCCTTAGTGAACACTTTGGCGTTGACCCCAATGATGTAGATTTGTGGATGGGAACCCTTAGTAAATCTTTCGCCAGTTGTGGGGGATATATTGCGGGGTCTAGTGCTTTAGTGGAATACTTGAAATATACGGCCCCCGGTTTTGTCTACAGCGTGGGTATTTCGCCACCTAACGCGGCATCGGTTCTGGCTTCAATTAATGTGTTAATATCAGAACCAGAACGGGTGCAAAGACTACGCGATCGTGGTCAATTGTTCCTGAATCTCGCTAAACAACATAATCTCAACACAGGAACCAGCAAAGATTCGCCCATTATTCCGATTATTGTGGGCGATTCCCTGGCTTCTGTGCAACTGTCCCAAAATCTGTTTCATCGGGGTATTAACGTCCCATTTATGTTCTATCCTTCCGTTCCTCAAAATGCAGCCCGTCTGCGTTTTTTTGTTACCTGTCAGCATACGGAAGAACAAATTTATCAAACGGTGGAAATTGTCACCGAAGAAATTGCAAAAATGGCGGTTTCTTAAAAGTATGAGACCCCATCCAATTCCCATCTAATTTATCGTTAATACGGTGCATTATTCCATGAGAGTCTTACTGGTTTATCCAATTTTCCCAAAAAGTTTTTGGTCTTTTGAAAAAACCTTAGATTTAGTCGATTGCAAGGCTCTATTACCGCCTTTGGGTTTAATCACAGTAGCGGCTATTCTCCCCCAAGAATGGGAATTTAAGCTGGTCGATCGCAATGTGCGAGCCGTCACGGAAGCAGAATGGGAATGGGCAGAATTAGTGATTTTGTCCGCCATGATTGTTCAAAAAAATGACTTCCTTGCCCAAATTAAGGAAGCCAAAAAACGCGGCAAAATTGTAGCTGTGGGGGGTCCTTTCCCGACCGCACTACCCCACGAAGCTGAAAAAATGGGGGCTGATTTTCTAGTGTTAGATGAGGGAGAAATTACCCTCCCTATGTTTGTAGCAGCCCTGGAAAGAGGGGAAACAAGTGGGATATTACGCGCCGCTAATGGCGAAAAACCTGATGTAACTACTACCCCAATTCCTAGGTTTGATTTGTTGGAAAAACAAGCCTATGATATGATGGCTTTGCAATTCTCCAGAGGCTGCCCGTTTCAGTGCGAATTCTGTGATATTATTGTGTTATATGGTCGCAAACCTCGCACCAAAGCACCGGAACAGTTACTGGCGGAACTGGATCGCCTCCTAGAACTAGGATTTACTCAAACTATCTTTTTGGTTGATGATAACTTCATTGGGAATAAACGCAATGTCAAATTGCTGCTTCCGGCGTTGAAAGAATGGATGGAAAAAAATAACTATCCCTTCCGTATGATGACAGAAGCATCAGTTGATCTCGCCGAAGACCAAGAATTAATGAACATGATGGTAGAGGCTAATTTCTATGCGGTTTTCCTGGGAATTGAAACCCCGGACGAAGGTAGTCTCGCGCTGACTAAAAAATTCCAAAATACCCGTAATTCCCTAGTTGATGCTGTGGATAATATTACTAGGTCTGGACTGCGGGTAATGGCTGGTTTTATTATTGGCTTTGATGGTGAAAAGTCTGGGGCTGGCGATCGCATTATCCAATTTGTAGAAACTACGGCTATTCCAGTGGCTATGTTTAGTATGCTACAGGTTCTCCCTAATACGGGATTATGGCATCGTTTAAAGAAAGAAGGGAGGCTGCTGGAAGGCTCAGAAACCGCCAATATTAACCAGACTACTCTGATGAATTTTATTCCTACTCGTCCCATTGAGGAAATTGCACAGGAATATATAGACGGTTTTTGGAAACTCTACGATCCGCAAGTGTTTCTCGATCGCACTCACCGCTATTATCTGAAACTAGGCGCACCTCGTCGCAAAAAAGCTGGGGGAAGAACCCTAAGCTGGAAAACTATAAAAGCCTTGTCAATTCTGATATGGCGACAGGGAGTAGTCCGTAAGACTCGCTGGACTTTTTGGATTTATCTACTGGATATTATCCGCAAAAACCCCGGTGTTGTGGAAATGTATCTAGTCATGTGCGCTCACTTTGAACACTTCTACGACTACCGCCAAGAAGTGCGCCAGCAAATCGAATCACAACTGGCTGAATATGTCAAGAAAAAACAGGAGTTAGAATTGGTAAAAGTAGCTTAACTCGAATCCGGCGGGTTGGGGTGGTAATCAAAAAACCTATCTCTCAACCCGCCGCTTGGCGTAACCTCTCGCTGAGACTCTAAGATACCTGGGCGCTTCTGTGATCAAAAACACAAGCGGATAGGATAAGATATAGATACAATCTATAATCATGAACATTTACGCAAAGCTGGGCGATGAACAACCTAGGTATGGAAAGAATGCGGCTACAGTCCCATCAACAAATCAAACGATTTATAGAACATCACGAACAGCGTTATAACCTGCTATCAAAGACGGTTAATAAACAGGCGACCTGTAAATTTAACGCTAACTCGGCATTTTTGTTATGTGCTGTTAATCCTACAGGTTGCTGTTCTAGCTGTGATCATTATCAGCCTAAATAACGCTAACTAATAAATAGATCCTGATAAATGTTCACAGACTTTTCCCAGGTTTGGGGATAGGTCTAGTGTGTCTTCTGACTGTTCGATCGCCTGAGTTTCTCGATCTAAAACGGCGACAATGCGATCGTAGATTTCCTGTGCTTGTGTGGGAGAGTCACCAATACAGGTTAAACCCAGTTTCCCGAATTGAGACAAACAGCCGATTAAGTGAAATACGGTTCCGGTTTCTGTTTTATTGTTAAAATGCAGATGATATTGGGCGATAATATCCATTAAATCATTGGGTAAAAGACCGCGATAATGATGGCTCTGAAGATTATCTGAGGCAATATAATATTTGGGTTGTTTATGCTGGCTATAGAATAAGCCAGTATGGCGATCATATTCGCCATTAGTTAATAATTGGAGGGTCATAAATGGATGAGTTGTGCCACCCCGACGCAGGTTAATTTCAATGGCTTGTAGTTCCCATTGTGCCTCTGGTGGCTGTGGTTGACGAACGGCAATACAATCTAAACCAAATCTTTCTAGGGCTCCTTTTTGGGCTAAGATTTTACCGACTTTTTCGCCTAATTCTTGCAGTTGTAATCGATAGGCTTGGTCAGCGGGGAAACTACAACCCTCAAAAATTTGACCATCTGGACCCCCCAGAATTTGGTCATGGGTAGATAGAACTTCGACCTCCCCGGAAGGGTAAATCTGACATTGAACACTAGGCGATCGCTTAATGTCTCCTTCGATAAAGGCTTCGACAATTGCGCCTAATTCAGGGATTCTGCTACGGAAACTAGACCAGGTTTCATGGCTGGCTTGAAAACTTAAATTCACCAAGCGATCGCTAATTTTTGCGACCCTTTGATGAGGGGGAATGTCGCCAATTCCTTGGAGATTAAGGATAGCATTGCCTTCTCCAGAAAAGCCCTCATTTAGCTTAATTACTGCTCGTTTTAACTGGGGTTGTCGTTCCCATAAAGCGTTAACTTCTGCGGCTAAAGCTGTTTCATTCCAGACTAATTTACTGCCGTCTGGGTGGGGAATATTGGCTTCTGCGAAAATCTGGCGACTGCCGCTTTTGGTTCCCCAATGGGCTAAATCGGGGTCAGAAGCCCAGAGGGGAATTTGTAATTTAACTGATAATTTTCGTTCCCATTGAGTAGAGTTAAAGCAGACCATATAGGTGCGGTTAGGTCGCAGGACTTGGCGTATTCTTTCGACTAACCGGGGACGTTCTAGGATTTTTTCGGTGAGGGAGCGATTAGAGGAATCGTAGGTAGAAAATAATAGTAGGCGATCGCGCGCGTGAGAAAAGGGAATTCCAGGCATTAAATGCAGATAATAGTCAATAACGCTGGGGTGAAGGGGTTGGGAAGTTACATAAATTAATCTAACTCTAGGATTTCGTAAACGAGTCAGAGAAAACAGAAATCTCTCCTCATACTGATGAACTCCGGGAATTTTCTGCAATTGCTGCTGATCTAAGGTGAGGGATGGAATCACTAATACATCAAAATCATCAAATCCCAGGTTTCCCCCTTGACTGAAAGACTCTCGGAGTTGATGTTGCAATGCTTGAAACTGATCTACTATTCCCTGTGGCGATCGATAATCTCCTGTCATAATCGCTGCCCACAATAACAATATTACGATTTTAGCAGCTTGTTTGACCTCATAGCGACACTTTTTATGAGCTGATATCATCCTTAGCAATGGTTGGAGAAAAGTCAGTGACACAATTAATATGAGAAGGCGGATTGGTCTAGGTTCACCAATAGGATTGATTGATGCTATAATTATGGGAGCTTCGCTCAAACTGATATCAAACGGAATTTCATCTGAATATCGCGATATGATCCCACAGAAACTCACCCTGAAGAATTTTCTCAGTTATCGCGACGCCAGCCTGGATTTTAGTGGCTTGCACACTGCCTGCATTTGTGGACCGAATGGGGCGGGTAAGTCTTCGCTGTTAGAGGCGATCGCCTGGTCGATTTGGGGTCATAGTCGGGCGGGGACAGAAGATGATTTAATTCAAATTGGCGAAACCCAAATGCGGGTTGATTTTATCTTTATTAGTCATGGTAACTTATACCGGGTAATTAGGACTCGTCGCCGTGGTCAGTCGGGGACTCTGGATTTTCAAATCGCACCATTAGAACCGGACAAAAAAGCGGAGCAAATTAAGTTTACTGCCCTCAGTCAAGGGGGAGTCCGTAGCACACAACAAAAGATTTTAGAACATCTGCGCCTAGACTACGATACTTTTATTAATTCTGCCTATTTGCGTCAAGGAAAAGCTGATGAGTTTATGTTAAAACGTCCCAGCGATCGCAAAGAAGTTTTGGGCAGCTTACTCAAGTTAGATGAATATGATACTTTAGTGGAGAAAGCTAAAGATATCTCGAAGGAATATAAATTGAAAATTGAGCAATTAGAACACACTTTAACTATCGGAGAGTTGGAGACACAAAAACTGCCGGAAATAGTGGCTCAAATCACTCAGTTAGAAACTACCCTTGGTAAACTTCAGAAACAACAAGAGTCTGAGCAAAAGCAACTGCAAGCCTACCGAGAACAACAACAATATCGCCAAACCTGTGAACAACTATTAGAGGGACAGCGACAACAATATCATGGGATTAAACAAGAATGCGATCGCCTTGAACAGGAAATTATCGTCACCCAAACTCAACTACAACAATTAGATGGTATTCGGCAACAACAGGAAGAAATAAACGCTGGGATGGTGGAATTTCAGACCCTACAGGCTACAGAAGAAACGATGAGTTTACAGTTTCAAACTCACCAAAAAATTCAACAGCAACTCCGGGAACTTCAGCAGCAACAACAGGATAAAATCCACCAATTACAACGGGATAAAGATACGATTGAAACTCGCATGGAATCTCTCCATAAACAGGAACAAGAATATCAAAAAGTGCTGGTTGAACAGCCGGAAGTAGAAGCAGGAATGGCTCAACTTTCTCAGGCTCGTTTGCGCCTGAATGAGTTAGATAAACTACAAATTGAAGTTACCCCTATCCTGCAAGAACATCAACGTATACAGGGGGAAATAGACCGCGCTCAAGCGCGTCTTAGCGCCCGTTTGGATGAACTATATACGTCGATGCACAAAATGCAGAACCGCCTGGAAAATAACCGCCCTGAATTGGAACAAGAGTTACAAAATCTCCATAAAATCATTGGGGAAATTGAGAATAAACGCACTTATCAAAATCGGGTAACAGCTAAGGGTCAGTCACGCCATAACTACTTGGAAAAATTGGCTCATCAACAGCATGAGTATGAGGCGAAATTAGCGGAATTAGACAAAAAGATGGAAATGTTAGGGCGTTCTTTTAGTGAGGAAAATAGGGGGGACTCTGCGCCTGTTTGTCCCCTATGCGATCGCCCTTTAGATGAACATCACTGGAATTTGGTAATGGGTAAACACCAAAACCAACAACAGGAAATTCGCGATCGCCTGTGGATAATTCGGGAAGATTTGGCGCGTTCAGAACAGGAAATAGCTGCGTTACGGGTTGAATATACAACCTTACAAAGGCAAATCTCTAATTATGAAGAATTGCGAGAACAACGAGGTCAACTACAAGCACGCTTAGAGGGTTTCGGTAGTGATGAATTGCAGCTACAACAGTGGAGAGATGAAGCTAGTCAAATTGAGCGATCGCTATCTGATGGTAGTCACTCCGCGACGCTGTATCAGCAACTGCAACAACTAGATCGGCAACTGCAACAACTAGATTATAATGAACAAAGCCACGCCCTAGCCAGGAATGAAGAAAAGCGCTGGAGATGGGCAGAAATGAAGCAAATACAAATTCGGGATGCCCAGCAAAAACTAGGGCAACTACAAGCCGACAAACCGCCAATGGTGGCACAATTACAGTCGGCATTAGACCAGATAATTTATCTACAAACCGCCTCGGAATTACAGCAGAGGATTATTCAGCTAAAAAAACAGTTAAATGAGAGCGGCTATAATTTGGAAGACCATAATCAAGTCCGGGTGCGGTTGCGTAAAGCACAGGAATGGGTGAGGAAAGCAGAACAGTTGAAAGTTGCCGAAAGTCAGTATCCGCAAATTCAACAACGGCTGACTGAATTACGGCAATTAAATCAAGTGCGATCGCAGGATTTGTCGGGGGTGAAATCACAGATACTACTCTTAACTAAACAGTTGGAAGATACCCCAAATCCTAGCTTATATATTAGTAACCTAGAAGGGAAAATAAAACAGCAGCGACAACAACTTGATCAATATTTAAGTCAATTAGGAAAGCGGCAACAACAACGAATCCATTTAGAAAATCTGAGCCAGCAGCAAAGCCAGCAAAAACAGGAATTATCGGAATATCGTCACCAAGCCCTAATTTATAAGGAATTAGCCCAAGCCTTTGGGAAAAATGGTATTCAAGCCTTAATGATTGAAAATGTGTTACCGCAATTAGAAGCCGAAACGAATCAAATTTTAGCGAGACTTTCGGCGAATCAACTCCATGTCCAGTTTGTTACCCAACGGAGTGGACGCAGTGGCAGCGCGAAACGGAAAAAGGCTAAGTTAATTGATACACTGGATATATTAATTGCTGATGCTAGGGGAACTAGACCCTATGAAACCTATTCTGGCGGTGAGGCGTTTAGGATTAATTTTGCGATTCGATTAGCCCTAGCTAAATTATTAGCACAAAGGGCGGGATGTGCGCTGCAAATGCTGATTATTGATGAAGGGTTTGGCACCCAAGACGCGGAAGGATGCGATCGCCTAATTGCTTCCATAAATGCGATCGCCCCAGATTTTTCCTGCATTTTAGCTGTCACCCACATTCCCCACCTGAAAGAGGCATTTCAAGCCAAAATAGAAGTCACTAAAACCGCTACCGGATCACAATTACATCTATCTGTTTAAGATCATGATTGGCAAATATTTGAGGATCAAGGGGTGGAACTAGAGTATATTATGCCATAGTTGGTTAATATAGTTATATTAGACTAGCTAGACCCCGGCCCGAAAATTGGGTGCAGCCAGGTCCGAGGTTCCCTTGATATCAATTGTATAAACCGTTAAGCAGTAGCTATGCCAGGTGTACGAGTCGGGATACTGCATTCTTTGAGTGGGACAATGGCAATTAGCGAAGCGCCCCTCAGAGATGCCGAGTTGATGGCCATTCGAGAAATTAACCAAAGTGGAGGAATTCTCGGAAAGTTTATTGAACCTGTTATTGAAGATTGTCAATCAGATCCGGCTTGTTTTGCTCAGAAAGCCAAAAATCTAATTCAGGACAAACAGGTTGTCACCCTCTTTGGGTGTTGGACTTCAGCCAGTCGTCAGGCTGTCAAACCCGTTTTAGAAGAATTAGGGGTGGGGTTGTGGTATCCCGTCCAATACGAAGGACTAGAAGACTCCCCCAACATTTTTCACACAGGAGCCTGTGCTAATCAACAGGTTGAACCTGCGGTTTCCTGGTTGTTGGAAAATATTGGCAAGCGCTTTTATTTGCTCGGTTCTGATTATACATTCCCCCATACGGTGAGTAAACTGATCAAAATTCAGCTTCAGCAAAATGAAGGCTATGTGGTGGGGGAAGCATATCAACCCTTGGGGGCTAAGGATTTTAGTTCGATTATTGCGCGTATTGTGCGAGCGAAACCTGATGTGGTGTTTAATACCCTTACTGGTGATAGCAATGTAGCATTTTACCAACAATTTCAAGCGGCAGGTTTAAACGCGAAACAAATCCCCATTTTGGCTATTTCTGTTTCGGAAACGGAACTGAAAAGCATCGGGAATGCGGCGACCGGTCATCTGAGTTGTTGGAGTTATTTTCAGAGTTTAGATACTCCCGAAAATCGTCGGTTTGTTCAACATTTTCAGGCGAGATATGGAAGCGATCGCGTTACTAGCGACCCCATAGAAGCCGCCTATAGTCAAGTTTATCTATGGAAACAAGCCGTAGAGTTAGCCGAATCTTTCGACCCGGAAAGGGTACGAATTGCTACCTACGGTCAAAGTTTCTCAGCCCCCAGTGGCATTATCCGTATGGAACCCAACCATCATATTAGGAAATTATGCCGCATTGGTAGGGCTAAATATGATGGTCAGTTTGAGATTATTTACACCAGTCCCCATCGCATTAAACCCTTGCCATGGTTAGGGTTTGAAGCCAATAACTTTAATGCTTCCGAAATTGTGATTGGCTTACTTGCTGAAGTTAGCCAAAGTACCGAACGCGCCGAAAAACTCAAACAAAAAACCCGCGAATTAGAAGAAACCAGAAAGCAACTTGAACAAGAAATCGAAATCAGGAAACAGGTAGAAGCCCAACTGCAAGTGGTTAATGAAGACTTAGAAAATATCGTCGCGGAACGCACCGCCGCCCTGCGAGAATCCAACAATCAACTACTGCAAGAAATTGTCGAACGTACTAGAGTTGCGGAGGCTCTAAGAATGGCTAATGCTAGACTGCAAGCCGTTTTAGAAGCTGTCCCTGGTACAGTGTCTTGGATTAGTAGCGATTTGCGCTATTTAGAAGTTAATCAATCTTTGGCAGACTTATTTAAACTGCCACGAGAAACTTTTGCTAATCAACATATTGGCTTTTTAGGAACCAGTTCCGAATTTAATGACTTTGTAACTGACCTATTTAATCGCCCTGAAAAAGAAGCCCATCGCGAGGTGCGGACTCATGTGGATAATCAAGAACGCCATTATCTAATTGTTGCACAAAAATATGATAATAATCGAGCGGTATTTGTGGTGGGAATTGATATTACTCAACGTCGCCAAGCTGAGGAAGAACTCCGCCAAGCTAATATGCGTTTACAAGCGGTTTTGGCAGCGGTTCCTGGTACGGTTTCCTGGGTGACATCAGACCTGCACTATATCGAAGTGAATCAAAAATTAGCTGATTTATATGGCTTACCCAGAGAAGAGTTTTCTAATCAACATATTGGTTTTCTGGGTAGGGGTTCTCAGTTTCAGAATTTTATACAATATTTTTTTGATAGTCCAGAATTAGAAGCATATCAAGAAATATCGTCTTCCCTAGAAAATGAGGAATATTATTATCTGATTGCTGCCCACAAGTATAATAATAATCAAGCTGCTTTTGTGGTGGGAATTGATATTAGCGATCGCAAACGTGCAGAAGCCGCCTTAAAAACGACTCAAGACCAGTTAGAAGCCGTCTTAAATGTCGTACCTGGAACAGTATCTTGGATTGATTCTCAAAAACGTTATTTAGGGGTTAATCAATACCTAGCCCAAACCTTCGACCTCCCCGCCGAGGCATTTATTGGTCAGCACATCGGTTTTCTGAAAGCCAGTCCCGAATTTAATGACTTTGTGGAATATTTCTTTAATAGCGGGAATTTTGAAGCCTATAAAGAAGTGACATCTTATATTAAAAATGAACCCAGAGATTACCTAATTGCTGCCCGGAAATACAACAGCGGTAGTGCCGCCTTTTTTGTAGGTATTGATATTACGGATCGTCGGCGCGCAGAAGAAGCCTTAAAACAGGCAGAATCCAACTATCGTAGCATTTTTGAAAACGCCCTAGAAGGAATATTTCAAACCACCCCAGAAGGTCGTTATATCAGCGCTAATCCCGCCTTAGCCAGGATTTACGGCTACGAATCCCCGACCATATTAATGACTAATTTAACCGATATTCAATCCCAACTGTATATCGACCCCAAGCGCCGCCAGGAATTTGTTGATCTCTTAGAAAGCCAAGGTTCCGTAGTAGATTTTGAGTCCCAAATTCGACGTATAGATGGTCAAGTTCGTTGGATTTCGGAAAATGCCACCGCCGTCCGTAGTCCCCAGGGAGAAATTCTTTATTATGAAGGAACTGTCGAAGATATTACCGATCGCAAACTAGCACAAATCGGTCTCCAACAAGCCAAAGACGAACTAGAAAAGCGGGTAGCCGAACGCACCGCCGCCTTACAAGAAGCCAACCATCACCTAATCAGAGAAGTGGCCGAAAGACGAAGGATAGAAGCAGCCTTACGAGCCTCAGAAGCCGAATTGCGAGCCTTATTTGCAGCCATGACCGACGTGATCGCTGTTTTTGATGGAGAGGGACGCTATAAGAAAATAGTCACCACTAACGCCGAAGTAGTCTATACACCTAGTGGCGATTTACTCGGAAAAACAGTATTTGACATATTTCCGACTCCCCAAGCACAGCTTTTTTACGAAAATATCCAGAAAGTCCTTCAAACCGGACAAACCATCAACCTAGAATACAGTATGCAATTAGCACCCCCAGAACCCGGGCAGCAAGGCCCTGTTAATATCTTACCCTCTGCTGCTGATGCCGATCTGGTGTGGTTTGCTGCCACAGTTTCCCCCATGCCAGACAATAGCGTAATTTGGGTGGCTCGTAATACCACCGAGCGCCGCCGGGTTTTAGATGCTTTGCGGGTTGAACAACAAAAATCCGAGCGACTGCTGTTGAATATTTTGCCTCGGTCCATTGCGGAACGATTAAAACAGAGCCCCCATTCTATTGCGGAACGCTTTGAGCAAGCAACGGTCATGTTTGCCGATTTGGTCAATTTTACCGGGTTTTCGGCGCGTATCTCCCCCACGGAATTGGTGGATTTACTCAATGATATATTTTCCTGTTTTGATGAACTCGCTCAAAAACACCAACTCGAGAAAATTAAGACTATTGGGGATTCCTATATGGTAGTCGGAGGTTTACCCACCCCTAGAGAAAACCATGCAGAAGCGATCGCTCACATGGCCCTAGATATGCAGCGAGAAATTGTCCGTTTCCGTCGCCAAGACGGCGAACCCTTCAATTTACGCATTGGGATTAATACCGGACCCGTGGTAGCCGGGGTAATTGGCACTCGTAAATTTATCTACGACCTGTGGGGGGATGCCGTCAATGTCGCCTCCCGTATGGAGTCTCAAGGGGAAGTAGGAAGAATTCAGACCACCGCCGCCACCAAAGCCTTACTCAAGGATAATTTTATTTTTGAGGAAAGGGGTGTAATTGATGTCAAAGGAAGAGGCCAAATGGTGACATTCTGGCTCAAAGACCGTCGTTAATCCTCCCACCCCATACCAAAGGGCAGGGGATAGCGGGCATGGTTAAGCAAGAATTAGCATGGGACTTGACGGCCAGTAAAGTTGTGTTAAGATAAGTTAAATTAAGTCAAGATTATTTGAACAGTTCTGTAGAAAACTCTCTAAAGGAAAACTATGACTTTGATGGCTAAACGGCTTTTGATCCTGTTAGTGACCCTAGGTGGTACAGCATTCTTGGCGGCTTGTGGCGAACCTACTGCCACCGAAACCCAAGGCGAACCCACCGAACAAATTGCCGAAACCAGTGAGCCTGTAGCCACTGAAACCGTTTCTGATGAAACCATCGAAGCTCAAGCAGAACCCGCCGGGGAAGAAATGGCTGCTGTAGTTGAGTCAGACCCCACAGAAACCATTGTTGGTATTGCTAGTGGTGACGACCAATTCAGCACTCTAGTAGCTGCTTTAGAAGCAGCCGAATTAGCCGAAATCCTTTCTGGTGAAGGACCTTTCACCGTTTTTGCTCCCACTGACGAAGCATTTGCGGCCCTACCGGAAGGCACTGTTGAGGAACTTCTCAAACCCGAAAATCGCGATCAACTGGTTCAAATTCTTACCTATCACGTTGTCCCCGCCCAAGTTCTGTCTGCTAACATTACTGATGGGTCTGTGGAAACCGTTGCCGGAATGCCCTTAACTATTACTGTTATGGACGGCACTGTAATGGTGAATGAAGCCAGTGTCATTCAATCTGACATTTTGGGCAGCAATGGGGTGATTCATGCTGTTGACACCGTAATCTTGCCGGGTGTGGTCGAATAACTTTTAACTTGGCTTGATGTCAGCACCCCCGGCTGAAGCACGGGGGCTTCGTGCCCCCCTTTCAGGTAGCTGACCAGCTATAGCCTTAACTGGCTCCGTTCAGAGCAAGAGTTAAAGTTCCTACCCTGGAATGCGTGCTAGTTCCAGGCTCATGAACCGAATCGTTAAACATCTCTAAGGGGTTAAGGACGTGCGATTTGGATAGTACCGACTCTGAACATTGGCGTTCGCGCAGCGTGCGCGTTAGCGCAAGCGCAAACATTACCCCGCAAGGGAGTCGGAGCCAACCATAGCTCCATGGAGGGGCAACCATACCCCTCCACCCCGCAAGGGGGTGCTGGCGGCTAAAGTCGCTTGAGTCGGTTTTCCTCTCCGTGATCAATCACGGAGCTTCCAACCCTCCCAGGAGTTTTACGTGAGTGTTTAACTCTAGACAAGGTTTCGCTCATACCATACTTATGAACCCGCTCTTATTAGTGAATAGTAGGGGCGGGTTTTCAGTTAATCAAAGATTGATAACGGCTCAACAAACATTTATAATATCGGGATTGATAGCGCATAGAGAAGAGAACCAGAGCCAGTTATGGACATCAGAGGCTTATTAGAACCGATCGCCAATTTTTTTGCTAGTTTAGGAGTTCCCGAACCTATTGTTCATTGGGGACACCCCCTGATGATGGGAATTGTAATTTTTGTGATGGGTAGTTTTGTCGGTTATACTGGCTGGCAGGGACGTTTAGCCACAGACCAAGACGCGGCGATCGCTTCTCGGTCTAGTCACCGAAAACTTGCCCCTTTTATGACCCTATTTATGGCTTTGGGGTTTAGCGGCGGGCTACTATCCTTAATTATGCAGGGACAACCAATTTTTGAAAGTCCCCATTTTTGGACCAGTACCGCAGTTTTAGGCCTATTAGGAATTAACGGCGCTATTTCCCTCAGCAAATTTGGCGGCAACCAAGACCAATGGCGCAAGGCTCATGCTTATATTGGCAGTGTCGCCCTATTAATGATGGTCATTCACACCGTACTCGGTCTAAAATTGGGACTATCCATTTAGCAAACAATCAGGGTTGGTTCCTAATCCCAACCCTAACCGGTCCTCCATCACTTCCCGGATAGATGAACCAAACCGCTGCGATCGCCCTAGGATTAGCCTATATTGTCGGATTACTAATGGCGAGCTTTAGCTGGGGAGGATATTCTCTCCTCGCCCTAGGAGTCGGAATGGCAATTATGACAACCATTTGGCAATATAAACTCCGTGGCCGTCTGATTAAGCCAAATTCTCCGACTACTACAAACCGCCGTCAAAGGCAACGTAGACAAAGGACATCTGATCCAGATAGGTTGACAGTCCCCCGACCTCCTATCCCTAGAAGCCTTTGGCTAGTAGCTGGATTAATAGGTTTCCTCGCTACCCTATATTTTCAACTACAAACTCCACAACCAGGGCACTCATGACATTAGCAGATTAATTGTCAGCGGTGGTAATGCCGAAAACCTGGTAATCACCGTCTGGGGAAGGGTGATTAGTTCTCCACGGGTCACTCGTTCAGGAAATGTCCAGTTTTGGCTACAGGCTAACCTTGTTAACCAGATTACCAGTAATGATCAGAACAGCCCGGTTCAGGTTAACAAAACAGTTACAGGTAAACTTTATGTTACCGTGCCTATTCTACAAGCCACGGGATTACAAGGCAACGAAACTGTTTCTGTGACTGGAACTTTATATGCACCAAAACCTCCTTTAAATCCTGGTAGCTTTGATTTTCAAGCCTATCTCGCCAGACAAGGGGGATTTGCGGGAATGTATGGTCGCCATCTCTCTATTAACACTACCCCTAGGTGGGGACTGTCTAGGGTGCGACAGCGAATTGTCAGGGCTAAGGTTCAGGGTTTGGATGTTACCAAAGGCACACTATTATCAGCCATGGTTTTGGGGCGGCGGGCTGTGGATATCTCCCCAGAAATTAGCGATCGCTTTGTGCGAGTCGGTTTAGCTCATACTTTAGCCGCTTCTGGGTTTCATGTCTCTTTACTTCTGGGCGTAGTCCTAGCTTTGACAGCCCGCTGGTCTCCTAAGTTGAGATTTGTTTTTGGTGCAACTATCCTATTGTTATATGTCGGATTAACTGGGGGGTCCGCTTCCGTACTGCGGGCGGCTTTAATGGGGTTAGCTGCGTTGGTGGGTTTCGTCATGAAACGACAGGTGCGACCCTTGGCTGTGTTATTGGCTGTAGCCGTTTTCCTATTGTTATGGAATCCCCTATTGATTCAAGACTTAGGCTTTCAATTTAGCTTTTTGGCAACTCTGGGGCTATTGGTGACTGTACCACCTTTGATGCGATCGCTCACCTGGCTTCCCCCAGTAATTGCTAGTTGTATAGCAGTTCCTATCGCCGCCACCGTTTGGATTCTTCCCCTGCAAATTTATGTGTTTAATTTGGTATCACCATTTAGTATTTTTGTCAATATTTTGGTGAGTACCTTTCATTACAGTAATTACCCTGGGAGGAATGCTAACTGCATCGGTCGCTCTCATCTCGCCCTGGGCGGCTGCCGCTCTAGCCTCCGCTTTATATTACCCCCTACAAGGGTTAATTTATATAGTCGAATTTTTTAATGATTTACCGGGCAATTCCATCGCAGTAGGCAGTTTATCTATGGCACAATTAATCGGTTTATATACCATTAATATATTGCTCTGTTTATTGCCGATACTTCTACCGGACAAAGTTGGTCAAACTGACCAGAAGAATAAAACCAGAACCCATAGCCGATTTTATCCCGTTATCGCTGGTATATTAATGGCGATCGCTATCATCACTATCCCCATGGCTTATGCTCAATTTACCCAATTTCGAGTCACCGTTTTAGCTACCGCCGAAAAACCTATTCTGGTCGTGGAAGATCGCGATCGCATTTTGTTAGTAAATTCCGGGGATGAACGCACCGTTAAATTTACCCTTTTGCCCTTTCTACTAAGGCAGGGAATTAATCAAATTGATTGGGCGATCCTCACTCACCCTCAGCTAGGCTTGACCATCGGTTTCCCAGATATTTTAGACACTTTACCAATTCAGAAATTCTATGATACTCCCGCTTCTAAGAATGCTTACCAAGTTAGCGCCCAGGCTATTCAAAATAAAATTGTTACCGCCCAAGGAGAATATCTAACTCTGCCAGTTCAGCAAAATTTGGATTTAGGAGAAACTCAGGTTACACTGATTAATGCTGAGGTTCCTCTGGTGGAATTTATTATGAGCGATCGCCGCTGGTTACTCATGGGAAATATCCCCAAAGAACAACAATCACAGTTGTTACAACAGCATGATTTATCCCCCGTTGATGTCCTGTGGTGGTTGGGTAACGATTTGAATTATCAACTACTAGACACCCTCAAACCTCAAGTAGCGATCGCCAGCACTGATACCCTCAGTCCTGAAACATCTCAAATGCTCGAAAATCTTAACATTCAACTATTTTGGACCGGGCGAGATGGCGCACTACATTGGACACCACAGCAGGGCTTTTCCCCTACCATTACTGCCGACCAAACCGTTGACTCCTTTTTTTGACACTCCCAGGTAATCATACCGTAGGGTGCGTCAGACACCGAGAATTATCATCAAAGCCCGGATAATTGATTTCTGACGCACCAGACACCGAGAATTATCATCAAAGCCCGGATAATTGATTGAGGTGCGTAGCGCCGATAATGATTCGGTGAGGATGTAGATAGCCTGCTTCTGACGCACCCTACGAAAATGATTAAGTCGAACCTAGGTTACAAATTTACATCCGTGACCGCGCCGCGACTGCTAGTGGATACCAACTTAGCATACTTAGCTAGGACTCCCCTCGTATAGCGAGGTTGACGAGGCTGCCACACCTCTCGTCGCGCCTGTAATTCCTCATCAGAGATATTAATTTGTAATAGGCGGGCTTTAGCATCAATAGTAATACTATCGCCCTCCTTCACTAAGGCGATCGCACCTCCGACCGCCGCCTCTGGAGCCACATGACCCACAACCAGACCATAGGTTCCCCCTGAGAAGCGACCATCAGTAATCAGCCCCACAGAATCCCCCAAACCAGCCCCAATAATCGCCGAAGTAGGAGCCAGCATCTCCCGCATTCCCGGCCCCCCTTTCGGGCCTTCATAGCGGACGATAATCACATCTCCCGGATTAATTGAACCCGCCAGAATTGCCTCAAGACATTCCTCCTCCGACTCAAACACCCTAGCCGGTCCAGTAATTTGAGGATTTTTGACCCCAGTAATTTTAGCCACAGACCCCTCCGAAGCCAGATTACCCTTGAGAATAGCCAAATGTCCTTGAGCATACATAGGATTATCCCAAGGGCGAATCACCTCCTGGTTAGGGTCAGGTTCAGCCGGGATATCAGCCAACTGTTCCGCAATAGTTTTACCAGTAATCGTCAAAGCATCGCCATGTAACAAGCCATGTTCCAACAACATTTTCATCACCTGGGGAACTCCCCCAGCTTGGTGAAATTCCGTAGTTACAAACCGACCACTAGGTTTCAGGTCGCACAATACCGGAACCCGTTGTCGCATAGTTTCAAAATCATCCAGAGTTAGTTCTACCCCCATAGAACTGGCGATCGCCAGTAAATGTAGCACCGCATTAGTAGAACCCCCCACAGCCATAATCACCGCCATAGCATTTTCAAAAGCATCACGGGTGAGAATTTGGCTCGGTAAAATCTGTTTCCGAATCGCCTCAGCCAATACAAACGCCGATTGTTCAGTGCTTTCCGCTTTCTCTGCATCTTCAGCCGCCATAGTCGAAGAGTACATCAAACTCATCCCCATAGCCTCAAAAGCTGACGACATAGTATTAGCCGTAAACATACCACCACAGGAACCCGCCCCAGGACAAGCATTGCGTTCAATCCCCAGTAATTCCTCATCAGGGATTTTTCCCGCGCTATGTTGTCCCACCGCTTCAAAGGCGCTAACCACAGTGAGGTCACAGCCATTATAGTGACCCGGTTTGATAGTTCCCCCGTAAACGAAAATTGCCGGAATATTCATGCGAGCAATGGCAATCATCGCCCCAGGCATATTTTTATCACATCCGCCAATAGCTAACACCCCATCCATACTCTGACCATTACAGACAGTTTCTATGGAATCGGCAATTACATCCCGCGACACTAGGGAATATTTCATCCCCTCCGTACCCATAGAGATACCATCACTGATAGTAATCGTTCCAAACAGTTGGGGCATAGTTCCCGATTGTCTCAGGGCCGCTTCTGCCCGTAATGCTAAATCATTTAAGCCCATATTGCAGGGAGTAATGGTACTATAACCATTAGCAATGCCCACAATGGGTTTATTGAAATCCTCATCGCCAAAGCCTACAGCCCTTAACATAGCCCGGTTAGGGGTTCGCTGATTGCCCTGGGTAATTGCTTTACTTCTCAAATTATCTGACATCCCTGGTTTCCTGTTTCTACTAAATCTTGGAGGATTGACCTGTTTTTTCTGGTATCTTTCCCTAATGATTCTATAATTTACCAGGTTAGTGATGCCTAAGCGATCGCTAATTGGGGACAGGATATGGGGGTTACCCCTCAAATTATGAACTATCACCACCAATGTGCCGTTTTCAGGAGATGATGATTATATACAGGGTATAACTACGCGGTTGGACATATAGTGCGGAAAGTAGGGAAACTTGTTGAAATCATAATTCTGAGGGATTTTATCCCCCAGTTGTTTAATACTGCAATACTGATGATGAGGTTAATTAAACATGGAGGTTGAGGAGCTACTCAAACAATATGCCGCCGGGGAGAGAATGTTTCGGTCTGTTAACCTGGTTGGGGTCAATCTCAGTGATATGGATCTGCGGGAGGTTAGCTTTATCCGGGCTAATCTCGAAAATACTAGCTTCATTAATACTAATCTGAGTGGCTCTAATTTCCGTGAGTCTAAATTGATGGGCGTGGATCTCACTGATGCTCAACTCGCTGATGCTAACCTGATTAGCGCTAATTTAACTGATGCTAATTTTTCTAGGGCTAATCTAACCGGGGCTAGTATGCGGGGGTCTATCTCCAAAAATGTCACCCTAAATATGGCTAATCTTACTGATGCTAATTTGGCTGAGGCTAATTTTACTGAAGCTAATTTTATTGGCGCTCATCTAGTTAACAGCACTTTGATCAGAACTAATTTGTTAAAAGCTAATTTGAGTGGGGCTAACTTGGATGGAGCTAATCTCACTAATGTGATTATGCGCGATTCTACCCTTGAGGGTGCTAATTTATCTAATGCTACCCTCAGTGGCGCGATGCTGATGGGAGCTAATTTTCATCGAGCTGATTTGAGTCGGGTTACTATGGTGGGGGCTGATTTAACTGATGCTAACCTCAGTGAGGCGAATCTACGGGCGGCTAATGTCAGTTGGACCAGTTTAAGGGGGGCTAATATGAGTCGCGCCCGACTTTATCGCACTAAACTCAATTGGTCTAATCTTAGTGGCGTTAATTTGATTGAGGCTGTCATGTTGGACACGGTACTCTACCGCGCTAATTTGCGTGATGCTGATTTGCGGGGCGCTATTTTACCTGATTAATTAGCCTTTAGGGCGAGAATCCCGCAATAATTAGGGGAATTAATATCAGGGCTGTTAACACCACTGTTACTGTGATCGGATCTATCTCGGGCTTTGGTTGCGGATTGCTCATGATTGTTAATTATGCTACAGGACATCAAAATTAGTGCTTCTGACTCACCCTTGGTTAATTAGTCTAACTTAGAGATAATCGGCTTGGTATACTCAGAATTGATGGAGGTCATCATAGCATAGTGTATCAAATTTGTATAGATTTATGCTCCATAAGTTCTGATGGAAATCCGGCTCTATACCATGATCAATATAGGTTAATTGCCATTGAGGTTTGAGACACTATTGCTGATGTTAATATTTGTTAATGTGGCTAGAGTGAACCCGACAGAGTATGCTACAAGGTTGAATTAATTTGTGGTGAGGAGTAATTCCAATGCAGTGGACAAATAGGTTTAATTTCATCGTCGCTACCCCAACTATTATTGGTATAAGTGTTTTAGGAGTTGCTGTTCCTAAAGCCTTGGCTGATATTGTCTGTCGGGGAACTATTTTCCGGACCAACGCAGATAACCTATCTTTTTCTGTTCCCTGGAGTCCTAATACTGGCTTTGAACAGGAAGTAGAGTTTCGTAATGCTCGGACGGGTGCGGGTATCGCTCAATCTTCCCGTTTACAATTCGATCGCAGAAATGATCAGGGTCAACGGCTTTATCGTGGAAATGTCAGCGGTATGGCTAGTGTCACTTTAATTGATTTGGCAGAGTTTCAACCTAGACCCGGAACTGAAGTTTCCGTATCCTATGATGGTCAATGGGGACGCGGAACCTGTTCTGGTCGTTAGTATCTTCGATCGCTTAATGTGCCTTATCCTCATCTCTGTGGCAGATATTCCGAAGTTGACAGGGACGTGATCAAACTTAACAATAGGTGTCACTTGACAATTCAGGTTATGGTGTTCTGTGCTAGAAATAGGTAGAGATTTCCCGCTGCGGTGCTGAGGTAAAACCTAACCGTAAGAAGGAAGTCTTGTATCTGCTATGATGCTTGAATAGCCCAGGGACTCTGGGTGGTAATGCCTGTGGAGCTTAATTTAATCGCAGATTAGTTGAACCAATTAGGGCGATCCGCTACAATACCAAGTATGGTGCGAGACCTTCGGGTATGAAATAGAGCTGAAATGGGCGAAATAACTACCCGGTGAGGACTTCAACCCCTTGGTTGATTGGGTCGCATCCCTGGCCATCCCATAACACAGCCTGATTTTTTTGCCCACCTTCGAGACTTCCAATATGGTTGCCAAGGTGAAGCGTCTAATCAGGTCTAAGACTGCCCGCGCCATGCTGACATGGGCGCATTATCGATTCAAACTAACCCTGAGACATAAGCGCGGAAATAACTGAACAGTTGTAGATATGACCGAAGAATACACCAGCAAAACCTGTACTCACTGTGGTCATGTCCATTCCCAGCTAGGTGGCTCAAAAGTGTTCCGATGTCCTGAGTGCGGGTTCACTCTACCACGGGACTGGAACGGTGCTTTTGGAATCTTTCTAAAAGCTTTGCGGGATACCGCCTCTGTTACCTTAACGGGTAATAGTGCTATCGTCGCATTGTCCGGGAACAACCGGAAAAATGTCGCGTAAATGTATCAGGTATCGGAACGGGGCAACAATGTTGGGAGGCTTAGGCCACTTGTACCAACGAACTGCTAGGGAAGACCAAGGAAACAGGAATGCCTTATCGCAAGGTAAGGAAGCCCTCATCGTAATCTTGGATTCGATGACGGGAAGATGTCAGAATAAATTGGTTATATTATAGACCTGGGCTTCGCGAAGGCGAATCTAGGGTGTATAAAATAGCGAGGGGAGGTTTTGATCTCCTCGTTGCGAAACCTTATCAACCAAGTTATCCGTGTGAGGAGAGAGAGAGTGTCGAAACGATCATTAAATCTTTGGCTGCTCAGTCCAGCAGTATTGGGAGCTAGTCTATTAGCCTCTCTACCTGCGGTGGCGGAAATTTCGGCTACTGAGACAGGAGAAACAGAATTAACGACAAACAACGCTATCACGATCGCATCTATTGAGGATGTCACAGCCGAGTTACCCCAGCAACTAGCTCAAGTTCCGGTTAACCCCCATGCTGGCGGTGTATTTTCCCAAGGTAACTCAGTCGCGGACCGTGGCACAGAAATTCCCCTCGCTGACCTAGATGCTCCCAGTTCCGATGGGAATACGCTAAATCAGCTCAATCAATACGGTAGAGAAGGACAAAGCCGGAGACAGTCTCAGGTGACTTCCGTTTCTCAGTTGTCCGACGTACAGCCTACAGATTGGGCATTCCAAGCACTCCAGTCTTTAGTTGAGCGCTATGGTTGTATTGCAGGTTATCCAGATGGGACATTCCGAGGAAACCGTGCCTTAACCCGTTTTGAATTTGCGGCGGGGGTTAACGCCTGTTTAGAAAGGGTTAACGAATTAATTAACGCCGCCACAGCCGACCTAGTGACTCGGGAAGACCTGGCGAAAATGCAGCGACTGATGGAAGAGTTCGCGGCGGAACTAGCCAGCATTCGCGGACGGGTAACCGTGTTAGAAGCTCGTACTGCGGAATTGGAAGCTAACCAATTCTCCACCACTACCAGGCTGCATGGGGAAGTCATCTTTTGGCCGGGTGATAGCTTTGGCGATCGCGCTAGACATAACGTGGCTGGAGGTCCAAAAGGCGGCCGCAATAGTGACCCGACCCAAACTTATTTGGGCTATCGAGTTCGCTTAGACTTCGATACTAGCTTCACCGGACAGGATCTGTTAAAAACCCGTTTACAGGTTTACGACAATCCCAACCTGAGCGACTTCGACCTAACCAATAGCCTGATGTCTCGGACTCCCTTTGATGGGACTTCCAACGGAGTAGAGCTAGATGATTTATACTATCGTTTCCCAGCTTTCAATGGCAGGGCGCAAATCTTTATCGGTGCTAACAGCCTCGATTTAGATGACACCATGGAAATTCTGACCCCCTTTAACAGTGACGGTACAGGTTCAATTTCCATGTTTGGTCAGCGCAACCCTGCCATTTTCCGGGGTCCAGAAGGAGCCGGGGTAGGGGCTAACTTCGCCTTTGGCGATCGAGACCGTTACCGATTGAATCTGAGTTATTTAGCTGGTAACGCATCGGATGCTACTGCTGGTAATGGCTTATTCAACGGTAGTAATACAGCATCGGCTCAGTTTGTATTTGAACCGACGGAAAAACTGGGATTGGCGGTAGAATATGCCCGCAAGTATTTCACTAACGGCGGTGTAGAGGTAGCTGGCGGGACTGGTAGCTGGATTGCCGATCGCCCCTTTGGTGATAATGCGACCACCAGTGATAACCTAGGTTTCCAATTCAATTGGCGGCTGGCTAACAGCTTCCAATTAGGAGGTTGGTTCGGTGCTACCTGGGCTAACCAGCAGAATAATGGCAGTGATAGCGCGACCATTCTCAACTGGGCGGTAACTCTTGGTTTCCCCGATTTACTGCGAGAAGGCGACACAGGCGCATTAATTGTGGGAATGCCTCCTAAAGTGACCTCCCATGACAGACCAAGCCTAGAAAATAGTGATACTTCACTGCACATTGAAGCCTTCTATCACTTCCCCTTCAGCGAGTATATTTCCATTACTCCCGGAGGATACTTCATCACCAATCCCGGTCATAACGATCGCAATGCCACCATTTTCGTAGGAACCCTGAGAACTACATTCCAGTTCTAACCCCAGTTCCATTCAGATATTAGCAGATTGAGTTTTGAGCGACCCCATATCGGTTCTCAAAACTCATTTTTTTGTTATATTTTGGGGAAATGTTAAGCAACCAAAAGGAGCGCCTATCGAAACCATACACGGAAACCTGCAAGGTCTCAAACCGAGTCAGCTTAAACAACTGCAACGCCTGTACCATCAAAAACTACCAGGCGATCGCATTACTACTTCAGAATTTGCCCAGCGACTCGCCGGGGTAAGTACAGACATCAAAGAGCCAGTCTGCGCCTATATAAACCGTCGTGGGCAGGTGATTAGGGTGGGAGTAGGCACGGTCAGTCAGACCCGCATTCCTGCCCTAGAATTGCCCCGCTATGGTAATGGTCGCCTCAGTGGTATTCGGTGTATAGCCACCCAGTTAAAATCTGATGTACCTAGGGAGTCAGTCTTAACCGCCATGGCTATGCAACGGTTAGATGTTTTGGCGATTTTGACCCTGACCGGAAGCGGGTTTGAACGTCGTGGGGGGGGTGGGACAGGTTATGTGAAAGAAGCCTATCTCGCCCATTTGTTACCCCAAGGGGAAGGGGAAAACCAGACCCAACTTGATAGTCCTCTGGCTCCAGTACCCTATTATGTTTCATCCCCCATGAGTCTTGATGTTCTCTCTAACCAAGATTTCCTGGATTTGGTAGATGGACTAGAAGCCGAATTTCAGCGGGAATTTGTCGCCCTTGATGTCAACTCTGACCAAGATAGGGTGCTATTGGTGGGGGTACAAACTGACAAAATTTCCACCCAGAGATTTGAAGAAGGGTTAGCCGAATTAGCCCGCCTGGTGGATACGGCGGGGGGTATTGTCCTGCAAACTCTTCGCCAAAAGCGATCGCGTCCCCATCCCCAAACCGTAGTCGGAGAGGGAAAAACCCAGGAAATTGCCCTGGCGGCGCAAACTCTGGGGGCGACCTTAATTGTTTTCGATCGCAGTTTATCTCCGGCGCAAGTCCGTAATTTGGAAACCCGCATTGGAGTCCGAGTAGTCGATCGCACCGAAGTTATCCTAGATATTTTCGCCCAACGCGCCCAGTCTGGGGCCGGAAAATTACAGGTTGAACTGGCGCAGCTAGAATACAGTCTACCGCGTCTCACCGGAAGGGGTCAGGCTATGTCTCGGTTAGGTGGCGGTATTGGTACTCGTGGACCTGGGGAAACTAAACTAGAAACCGAAAGACGGGCCATTCAGCGGCGCATCGCCCGCCTTCAGCAGGAGGTTAACCAACTACAGGCCCATCGCGCCCGTCTCCGCCAACGTCGCCAACGCCAGGAGGTTCCTACATTGGCTATTGTGGGTTATACGAATGCGGGTAAGTCTACTTTGCTTAATGTTCTCACGGCTTCGGAAATTTACGCGGCTGACCAATTATTTGCTACTCTCGACCCCACTAGCCGCCGCCTAACTATCCCCGATGCGATTACGGAAGAACCCCAAAATATTGTAATTACTGATACGGTGGGGTTTATTCATGAATTACCCCCAGCTTTAATTGATGCTTTTCGCGCTACTTTAGAGGAGGTGACTGATGCTGATACGCTGCTGCATTTGGTAGATTTATCTCACCCGGCGTGGCAGGCACAAATTCAATCGGTTATGGAGATTTTAACTCAAATGCCGATTACTCCCGGTCCGGCTTTATTGGCTTTTAATAAAATCGATTCTGTGGATGGGGAAACTCTCCGTTTTGCCCAAGAAGAATACCCCCAAGCTGTATTTATTTCGGCTGCTAATGCCCTCGGTTTGGAAACTCTCCGCCGCCGCATTGCACAGTTAATTGATTATGCGATCGCTAATCAATAAGAGACTCCCAGAAACCCGGTTTCTTAGAGAAACCGGGTTTCTTTTCCCAAGACTGTTAGAAACCGGGTTTGTTGTCAGGTTTAGTCACAGATAAAAATTAGGGTGGTGGTCTCACCATTGGAACGCCGACTAATGATTAAGCGTCCATTCAGGATATCCTCATCATGGATTTGATAAATTCTTAAATCCGTCACCTCTGGATTATCAAAAGCGATCGCCAATTTTTGAGGTGCGGTTTCATAATCATCCTGCCTTAAAGGATTAAGGAACCTTTCCAAAACTCTTTCCAGGATATCATAAACATCTTCAAACTCTTTGACAATATTGCCCGGTTCCCCTTCCGGGCGGCGATAAAGTAGCTCCCAGCCTCGCCGCCAGCCATCTTCATTGGGTTCAAAAAACCGAGGCCCTACAAACTTACGAAGATGGTTAAATGCTACCTTTTCCAGGTCAACTTCTGGTTCCAGGATATCATAAAAAACCCCTGAATCGAGGAGTTTTCCATAGGAACTACCATAGAGTTCCATTAAATCACTAACGTATTGAGGCAGTTGAGAAGATGTACTCATTTTGGCGGATAACTAAGATACAGTCTAACTACAGGTGATATTTTAACTAGATTAAGCCGCTTTCACCCCTGGGGTGAAATTATGTTATCATGGGAGAGCGTCGTCGGTCACGCCCTGAGATATAGCAGCCTATCAATAAAATTCCTATTTGGGTTAGGGGAAAAAATATGGTACTGTCAACCATCAAATGGAGTTTAGACGATTATCATCACATGATTAAAACGGGGTTGCTGGTGGGTCGTCCCGTAGAATTACTAGCCGGAGAAATTGTCGAAATACCCCGAGAAGGTACATCTCATGCCTTTTTTAGTTCCGAAGCCGGATCTTATCTTACTCGTATTTTAGGCGATCGCGCTTTAGTCAGTCCAGCCAAACCCATTACTCTCCCCAATAACTCCGAACCCGAACCAGATATCGCTATTGTTGCACCTTTGGGTCGGGAATATCTCAATCATCACCCCTACCCGGAAAATATTTTCTGGGTGATTGAATATGCGGACAGCAGCCTACTGAAAGATAAAACAGTGAAATATCATATCTATGCTGAGGCTGGTATTCCAGAATATTGGCTGGTGAATTTACAAACGGGAGAGTTGATTATTCACCGGGAACCGAGAGGACGGGAATATGGTTCTAAAATTACCCTGACTTCTGGAGAGGTTTCCCCCGTGGCTTTTCCTGATATTACTATTCCCGTGGAGGCGATAATTTCAGCCGTTATATAACCAGCTATTCCGGCTAGGATTTTATTGATGGGGGAAAATCGGCGGGGGTGAATTGGCGACGTAATAGTAGGGAATTGGTGACTACACTCACCGAACTAAAAGCCATAAATGCCGCTGCTACCGAGGGACTGAAAACTATACCAAAACCTGGTAGCAGGACACCCGCCGCCATGGGTAAACCGATGGTATTATAAGCAAAAGCCCAGAACAGATTTTGGCGAATTTTGTTGAATGTTTGTTGACTCAACCGAATAGACTCCACTACGTCACCGAGTGCGTCTCCCATGAGTACAATATCAGCAGTTTCGATCGCCACATCAGTTCCGGTTCCCAAAGCGATCGCCACATCAGCCTGAGCCAAAGCCGGAGCATCATTAATCCCATCCCCCACCATGGCTACCCGGTGTCCTTGCTGTTGGTAAGCAGCGATCGCCTTAGCCTTATCTTCCGGTCGCACTTCTGCCAGCACCGACCCCTCAGACAATTGTAGCTCCGAAGCGATCGCCTGGGCTACCGAAAAGCGATCGCCTGTGAGTAGAACTACATTTAACCCCATTTTCTGGAGCCGTTCCACCGTCATTTTAGCATCAGACTTGAGGCGATCGCAAATACCAATCACCCCCACCAACTCATCACCCACAGTCACATATACCACCGTTTGTCCTGGTGGAATTATCGATAACACCGACTCCGACAAAATCACCCCACAGCGGCTCAAACCCTCTGCACTCCCCACCCAAACTCTCTCTCCATCGACCATAGCAGCCGCACCCAGCCCCGTCTGAGTCACAAAACCTTCCGCATCTATAATAGGCAGGTTACGCCCTTCTAAGGCTCTACAGATGGCGGTAGCGATAGGGTGATGGGTTCCCTGTTCCACCGCCGCGGCCAATTGCAAAATCCGGTCCTCACTAAAGCCGTGAGACAAACTAACGCAGGTAGTCACCTGGGGAGAAGCCGTCGTCAAAGTTCCCGTCTTATCAAAAACCACAGTGTGGAGTTGGTGAACCCTCTCTAGGATATCACCACCTTTAATCAATATACCTCGTTCCGCACCGATCGCAGAACCCACTAAAATAGCCGTAGGGGTAGCCAGTCCCAAAGCACAGGGACAAGCAATCACCAAAACAGCGATCGCCAATTTTAGACTCAATAGCAAAGGTGCATCAACCGCCAAATTCACCCCTCCCGATGTCATCACCTCCGGCCAAATTTTAGTGCCAATTGTGTACCAAAAAATGAGAGTCAGCGCCGCCAAACCCATAACCAGATAAGTAAAATATCCCGCCACCTTATCCGCCAAAAATTGAATCGGTGCTTTGCGAGTTTGAGCCGTTTCTACTAAACTGATAATTTGGGCAACAGTAGTTTCTTCTCCCGTGCGAGTTGCCGCAATTATCAGTCCTCCCGACTGGTTTAAAGTTCCCGCAAAAACCATTAAATCCCGTTGTTTAGTCACCGGGAAAGACTCTCCCGTGAGCATCGACTCATCAACCGTACTACTCCCCATAATCACCCTACCATCAACGGGGATTTTATCACCAGGAAAAACCTTAACCAAATCCCCCACCCGCACCTGTTCCGCCGGAACCTCCACCGTCGGAGATGACCAGGCGATCGCCGAATTTTCCTGATTCTGTTCAGGTAGTTGTGTCGAGAGAATCACCTGAGCCGTTGTCGGTTGCAAACCCCACAAAGCCTCAAAAGCCCTAGCCGCCCTAATTCTTGCTTGTTGTTCCAGGGTTTTTCCCAGCAAAATAAACCCCAACAGCATCACAGGTTCATCAAAGAAACACTCCCAACCCAACCGAGGAAATAACAGAGCCACTAAACTGGCAGTATAGGCGCTAATAGTCCCCAATCCCACGAGGGTATTCATATTAGGAGCATTTCGCGCCAGACTACGCACGCCATCCACTATAAGCGATCGGCCTGGGAATAGTAAAGCCAAAGTGGCTAACCCCCAGTGAAACCAAATACTACTCACTAGGGGAAGCCCTCCCCAAGCTATATGATGAAAGTGACCTATTCCCGACAGAAAAATCAGCACCCCACAAATAATCACCCGCCCAATTTGGTCGCGCATTTCTTGGCGGTGACGTTCCTCAAAAGTCAGCTTTTGGTGAGCCGCAGACCCATAACGCAGTTGACTATTAAACCCCGTTTCTGTTAAAATATCAGCCAGTTTTTGTGGATCGACTGTACCGGGTTCACATTCAACCGTCGCCACTTCCGTGGCTAAGTTAACCCGGACAGCAATCACCCCCTGCTGTTGGTTTAATTGGCGTTCTACCGCCATCACACAACCAGCACATTTCATCCCCCCAACATCCAAAATAATCGTCTGGGTGGGTAGGGTAGTCGAGGTTAACTGCTGCTCTGATGTAGTTTGGGGATTTAATTGCATAGATATGGATACCCTAGATATCAGCTAATTTTGAGTTTTTGGGGGAGAAACAGCCCGAAACCATGGCGGGAATTGGTGAAACTTATCCCCAAATAATTGATAATTGTTGACTGTCTACTTTTAACTGTCAACTATAACCCCCCATGTCTACAACCATCGCCCTAATCGCCCATGATAGCCAACGAGAGGAACTGGTCAGCTTTGTAGAAGAGAATACTGTGGCTTTGTCCTTCTACGAACTAATCGCCCCAGAAAGAACCGCCCAATATCTCCTACAGGGAACCGGAGTAGAGGTGCAGGTGTTATCATCTCTCCATCACGGAGGAGATATTGAACTAGCCTATCGCATCCTACAGGAAACAGAAATCGCCGCTGTGATTTTCTTCCTCGATCCTGGTTTTAACTTATCCTCCCCCGAAATTCAAGTATTGATTCGCGCTTGTAACCTGCAAAATGTACCCCTAGCCACCAACCGCGCTACTGCTAGGGCTATGTTAAGCGGTCTCACCCGTAGTCGGTCGGCTTGTTTAATTTTTAACCCGGTTTCCGGGACGGGAAACTCCCAGCAGGACTTGGTTTTGATTCGACAATTGTTAGAACCCCATATTTATCTCAAGGTATCCTTCACTACTCCTACCATTAGCGCCGAACAGTTGGCTCAGGAAGCCGTTGATTCCGGGGTGGATATGGTTATTGCTTCCGGAGGGGATGGAACGGTCTCAGCGGTCGCTGGTGCGGTGATGGGAACAGATATCCCTCTGGGTATCATTCCGCGCGGGACGGCTAATGCTTTTTGTGTGGCTATGGGAATTCCTGGGAATATTCGCGGCGCTTGTAATAATATTATCGCTGGGGTAACTCGCACGGTTGACATTGCTACCTGTAACGCGCGCCCTATGATTCTATTGGCTGGTATTGGTTATGAAGCCGAAACCATTGATAAAGCTGATCGAGAAACTAAGCAGCGTTGGGGCGCTCTGGCTTATATAATGGCGGGATTACAACAACTCGATGAACAAGTCCTTTTTGATACGGAAATCGAGATTGATGGAACTATTAGCCGAGTTCGTTCTGGTGCTGTCACTATTGCTAATGCGGCTCCGGCTACCTCAATTTTAGCTCAAGGTTTGGGAGAGGTTATCCCTAATGATGGGAAGTTAGAGGTGTTGATTTTTGCTGCTAATCAAAACGAAAATCAGAAATTTACTAAAGTTAGAGGCGATCGCTGGTATGGTAGAATTGTTTGGGTCGGCTTTGCTGAAAACCGGAACCCAGCGCGATAACATGATTGGGTTACGCGCCAGTAACGTTAAAGTGAAAACTGAACCCCCTCAAAAAGTTGTCCTAGATGGTGAAATTATCGGGACTACACCCCTGGAAATTCAATGTATTCCCAACGGTTTAAAGATTCTCGCACCGTCCGTTATTCCTCAAACCAATAACGATAATACTGACACCTCAGAAAAGGCTGAGAGTTAACAGTTACCTCCCCCCTCTCCTCTCCTCTCCTCTCCTTCTGTATCCTCAGAGTCGGAAGCATCCCAAAGTTCCGCCATAGTCTTCTCAGCCTCGGTATTTTCTGATAAGGAATTATCGGCAATTTCCGAGGTGTTACTCTCCCCTTGGCGGGTCATTTCATCAATGGCGTTTAAACTCTCCGTTTCCCTATCCTTCTCTCCTTCTGTATCCTCAGAGTCGGAAGCATCCCAAAGTTCCGCCATAGTCTTCTCAGCCTCGGTATTTTCTGATAAGGAATTATCGGCGATTTCCGAGGTGTTACTCTCCCCTTGGCGGGTCATTTCATCAATGGCGTTTAAACTCTCCGTTTCCCTATCCTCCTCAAAGTCGGGAGACTCCAAAAGTTCCGCTATAGTATGATCAGCGTCTGATGTGGTTTCAGTTTCCGACTGATAAATTTGGATCTGTTCCAAACGGGGACCCACCACTAACACCACTTTAAATTCAATATTTCGGTAGGTGAAAACCTCCCCAACGGCGGGGATTTTTTGCAGGTAATAGGTGAGAAAACCCCCCAAAGTTTGATACTCTTCATTTAAGGGTAAATCCAAATTTAACAGTTCGTTAATTTCCTCAACACTCAACTGCGCCTGTACTAAAAAAGTCTGGTCATCGACAAACTGAATATTCACATCTTCATGTTCGGCTAATTCCGAGCCATCCCCAATAATTTCGGAGATGAGATCGTTAATTGTTACCAGTCCGGCTGTACCGCCAAACTCATCTACAACAATAGCCATTTCCTGTTGCGATCGCTGCATTAGGGGTAGTAATTCACTGAGTAACATTTGCTCAGAAATAAACCGAGCAGCGCGAATCCAAGTTAAGATAGGTGTCTGTTCGGAAAGCTGTCTTTCTGCTAAAGGTTTGGCTAAATCCCGAAAATCTAAAATCCCCAAAATATCATCTAAGGATTCCCCAGTAATAGGGTAACGAGAATGATTAGAAACCGCCATTTCTTCTAGGAGGTGTTGAAAGGTGGCGGTGCTAGGAAGCGAGACAATACTGGTGCGGGGAATCATCACCTCTTCCGCTAGTACATCCCCAAATTCAAACACATTATTAAGTAACTGTCTTTCCTCAGCCTCCAAACCCATAGATTCACTAGATGTAGTGATGATTAGTTGCAATTCTTCTGGGGTTACGCGGGTGTAAGGTTGTCCGGTGTAGTTAATCCCACACAGACGCAATAAAAACCGGGTAGACTGATTTAAACACCAGACAAATGGCTTAAAAAACCGAGCGATCGCCAAAGAAGAAGGAGCCAACATTCTCGCGATTTGTTCGGGATATAATAGCGCCAGAGATTTGGGGACTAATTCCCCCAGGACAATTTGCAGATAAGCCAGCAGAAAAAAGGTGACAATCGGAATCGCCAAGGAATGAGCGATCGCCACTTGGAATTGGTGTAGAGGAATTTGAGCAAGTATCTGGCGAATCACTACCGCCATTGTCGATTCACCAATCCAACCCAAAGCCAGACTCGACAGAGTAATCCCAAATTGGGTAGTAGACAGCAATAAATCTATGCGTCTTTGTAAATGCTGAACCGTGAGAGCAGGTAAATCTCCTTCATCCACTAACTGGCTAATTCGCGATCGCCTTACCGACACCATCGAAAATTCAGCCGTCACAAAAAAGGCATTAACAGCAATCAGCAAAAACACCGATAATAATCGCCCAAAAATATCCTGAGCCGTCAGCGTTAATCCTGATAAATCACCCAAGGCACTTGTCTCCATACAATTTTATTGTGCCACAGGAATACCCGACATTTGTAATTGCAAATTTTGCTCTGGATAGTCCGTTAAACTGATAGCCAGTTCCTGAACATTATCTAGCAAAGCCGTAGAGATAGCAATAGTTCCAGTATAAGTTTGACTCCCTGGTGGTAGTTGACCAGGTAGAGAATCTACACTAGCACTTAAAGCACGTCCCTGGTCATCAGTTACATTCAGGAAACTATAAAGAAACCGCACTGATTGATTACCTTCGTTTTTGAGATTGACATTTAGCTGTAAAGAATTGCTGCGGCGTTGGGTGGAGGTGATTTCCATAGTGACACCCCCATCACTGCTAGTAATAGGAAATGTAACTTGGTTAGTGGTTTCCGATCGCGCCTGATCCTCTTCTTTGGGTTTCTCCTGGGGTTGGGGTTGAGGAGGTGGGGTATCCGGATCAACACCCCCGGCTGCTATGCGTTTTTTGACTTGAGCGATAATATCTTCTTCTCTGAGGAGTTTTACTCCCTCTTGACGGGGAGACGATGAGTTATTAATGCGATCGCTAATGTTGCTGGGTCGCACGTCTGGCTGAGTGATTTCCTTGAGTGCATCACGACCGAGTTTATATCCTGTCGAAGAACTGAAGATACCCGCTCCAAACATCATAACCAGCAGTACAATTGTCATGATTACTGTTGAATTCAAGCTGATCTCCTGTGATACTATATGGGTGTGAGTGTCCTTGTATTAATCGCTAATTAGGACTTTTGCTGAGAGTCTTGCATACTCTCGATGTGCTATGCTATCATAAACTACGAAGATTTGTGCGCCCTTGGCCGATTGGGGAGGCAGCGAACTCATAATTCGCCTTCAGACTGGTTCGATTCCAGTAGGGCGCATTTCCCCCCCACAGCCTTATAATAGTCTTATAAGGGGTGCGATCGCATTGATGATTTTATCCCAGGCGATCGCCCATTGCCCGTTGCCTTTCCGGAAGTTAATCAACACCTTTCGGCAGCTCAAGGCAGTGGAACGCCAATTATCGAGGGATTATCCCCTGTGAAAACAGATAGTATATTCTACCGAATTTTCCAACAGTACCCCCGCAGCTTCTTTGAACTGCTGAACCGTCCACCGGAAGAAAGCGATCGCTACCAATTTACCTCTGTGGAAGTGAAACAACTAGCCTTCCGCCTCGACGGAGTGTTTCTGCCGACTGCCTCAGAGGGCGATCGCCCCTTCTACCTAGCCGAGGTGCAATTCCAACCGGACGAAGACCTATATTATCGCATTTTCGCGGAACTGTTCCTGTACTTGCGACAATACCAACCCCCGCACCCGTGGCAAGTGGTGGTTATCTATCCGAACCGGAGCATTGAACGGGAACAGCCCCACCAATTCCGGGAACTCCTGAACTCAGGCAGGGTGACTCGTGTTTATATCGACGAGTTAGAAGCCCAAAACCGTTTAGGAGTTGGTATAATCAAACTGGTACTCGAATCAGAATCCGATGCGATCGCATCAGCCATAAACCTGATCGAACAAGCCGAACAAACCCTTCCCCCAGAATCCATTCAACGGGATATCATTGACATCATCGAAACCATTGTTGTTTACAAATTGCCCCAAATAAGTCGCGAGGAGATTGCCCAAATGTTAGGACTCACCGATTTAAAACAAACCCGATTCTATCAAGAAGCATTTGCCGACGGTCGCCAAGAAGGGCTGCAACAAGGTATCCAACAAGGTCTGCAAGAAGGTCTGCAACGGGAAAGGATAAATATTGTTCTGCGTTTGGCTAATTTAGGAAATAGTGCGATCGCGATCGCCGAAATTTTGGGTTTACCATTAGAGGAAATCGAGCAAATTTTGTCCTCTAACAATTAGGCGCGATCGCCTATTGGCTACCTATCAGTTAACCAGTGGGTTACAATCAAATCTCAAAGTCCCTCTCCCTCTTTGGGATCCAGATTTAGGGTGAGGGCCACAAAGTCCCTCTCCCTCTTTGGGATCCAGATTTAGGGTGAGGGCGATCGCCCACAGCCTTCCCAGAAGTGAACCAACGGGGCAGCATTAATTATTAATAATTAATTATTTAAACGGGACTGACGGGGCTCGAAGTCGTCAGGATAGCTATAACCCCTATTCTACCGTCACTCTAATGCACTCAATGCCGATCGCACATTTAGGAGTGAGTGCAAAATGAGTGTAAGTACAAACAGTGCACATAGTGGTACATATCAAGGCTTTGAGGATATTCTTGAATTTTTCAACCTATCCCGCAAACAATGTCCCAAAGGTGTCAAGATTAAGCGTAACCGAGGGACGATTCAGCTAGATATTACCACTGACCCAGAAACTGAGGGGCGTAAGCAACGGGGATGTAATTGTCAGTTCACTTCTGAGGGCATCCGTAAGGCTGTTGACAAAGCCTGGTTAGTTCATAAATCCCTTGACGGACAATTCCAGTCAGTATCTGAATGGTTGGATTGGTATAAGGCTACTATCCTTGATGAAAACAAAACCCCCCTAGAAAATGACTTAATCACCTATCGTCAAGTGTTTAAAGAAATGGAGGATGATTACTTTAATGGGGTACACAAGAATACTAAACGGAAACGTTCCCGTAGTATAGCTAGTGATACTAGGTCATTTAAACGATGTTTTCTAGATGTGTTTAATAAAGTCACAGATTGGGATACTTACGTTACATGGGAGGGTATCAAAGAAGCGCTATATAGCCCGTTAAAGAATGGTGATAGTCCAGTAGGTAGTAAAACCTTTAAAGACAGGTACTATCGGTTGAAACAGGTGGCGGAACACGCCAACTGCAAAAAAGCACTGGACAAGCTAGAAAAGATTAACTTTACTCAAACAGTATTTACTGAATCCCAAAGCATAGACTTGGAGACCTTACTGAACTTACTAAACAATGAACGCAACACTGATTACCGTTCTGTTCCAGAAAATCAAGCACGTGATAGTTGGTGTTGGGTATCAGCAATGTGTGCTTTATATGGGTTAAGACCATCAGAGATAGCAGCGGGACAAAACCTGACCAAACCGATTAAGATTGACGGCATCACTTTCCCAGCCATATCTGACCCTAACAACATTGAGTTAGTGTTAGTGATTGGTGAGTTTACTTACTTTGGGAGTAGCACCAAAACAGGTCAACGGTTAGCGGTACCAATGTCAAAAGACAAGGCTTTGATTAACCGCCTAGGGATTCATAACGTCTGCTTACCTATCACAACATCTAATCACCCTAACAGTTTTAACAACAATCACAGACTATGGCTTAAGCGTCATAAATGGGGATTTACTCAAGCCTATGCTTTCCGACATCTAGCTAACCAACTAGGAGAGATGAATGGAATTCCACAAGAAATCAGGGCGCGTTCGTTTGGTCACAGTGTGGCAATCAATGATAGCAAGTACAAAAAACGCCGGAACCTTGCCACAGAGTTAGGTATCCTGACACAACATCAAAAGCAGCCATTACCGCTAGAGATGGGAAAACAAGTCTTAACTAATATCGGCATCAATCCAGACCTACCAGAGGTTAAAGCAATTATCAGAGCTCTTTACCAGCTAGACGATTAATTCCCTAATAAACCCACAATACAATACCCTCTAGGTTAAATATCTAGGGGGTTTCATTTTGCACCAACTCCTAAGTGTGCGATCGGTATTGAGTGCATTAGAGTGACGGTAGAATAGGGGTTATAGCTATCCTGACGGCTTCGAGCCCCGTCAGTCCCGTTTATGTCAAACCCCTACCCTAACTGCGGTTACCGGGATTTACTCAACCCGATAGTCGTACCGTCACACTCAAAATGCACTCCATTTAGTCTTAGCACACGGGACGATTAGCGCATATCCCCTAGCAACAAAACTTAATTATTGACGGGTTAATCAATAAGCACAACTTAATTAATCTGTCAAATAGCCACATCTCCCCCCAACCGGACACGCGATAGGGTAGCTCCCTTGCGATACCCGTCAAGGGCAAGCCTATCGGTTCCTAACGTCACCCTTGACTGCTATCGCGACGGTCACGTCCCTAAGAATGTCTGTTCCGGTTGGGGGGAGGATTGTTTCTCAAAATCAACCACCACAGCACTAAAGGATAATTCCCCAATCTATCAATGTACAAAGATAGTCGAGCTATTTTTCGTGGACTAGACCTATAGATAAACCTATGTGCGATCGCTGTAGTGATTGTCTATGGGGTCAAGCCATGATTGTTACTGGGGAGATTCTTGGGAGTGCGATCGCAAAATCTAAATCATCTCCTACCGGAACTAACCCGATACCCCTAAACAAATCTCTAATTGATGGCGATTGCCGAGATGTGAACCGATACCAACATAATCACCTTACCCAAAAACCTTAGCCGTCTATTGGAGGTAATTTAGTTATGGGTATTATGTGGACATGATAGAGTGAGTATTCATATAAACTGATTTACAGACTGTAAATACAGACAGTAAACAGGAAAATACATAGACACCCCCTACAGTCAGAAACCATAGGGGGTCATTTTAGAGTATTGGATTATGGGTTAGGTACTAGGTGGGCTACTAGAGATTAGGGTTTGCGCCAATCATCAGCATTAGGGGTATCTTTGCGGTTAGGGTTCTGATGATTGTTACTCGATTTACAAACGATTCTATCAAAGGAACTTTTCATAAAATCAAGTAAAATACGCAACAATTCACTGTTATAGTCAAGTTTTGACTCGATAACCTTATCTTCCCTAAGTATCGCATAAGTCGAAAGTATAATTATAGCTATCAAAAAAGCTAATTCAATAATTACTATATTCATTGTGTTAATATCCAAAAATAAAGAGTGAACCATTTTATCCGGATTATGTTGGTATCGGTTCACATCTCGGCAATCGCCATCAATTAGAGATTTGTTTAGGGGTATCGGGTTAGTTCCGGTAGGAGATGATTTAGATTTTGCGATCGCACTCCCAAGAATCCCCCCAGTAGTAATCATGGTTTGACCCCATAGACAATCACTACAGCGATCGCTCATAGGTTTATCTATAGGTCTAGTCCACGAAAAATAGCTCGACTATCTTTGTACATTGATAGATTGGGGAATTATCCTTTAGTGCTGTGGTGGTTGATTTTGAGAAACAATCCTCCCCCCAACCGGAACAGACACTCTTGGGAGAAACGACTGACGCAATAGCAGTCAATGGTGAGGTACGAACCGATAGGCTTGCCATTGACGGGTATTGCGAAGGAGTTAACCTATTACTTGTCTGGTTGGGGGGAGATGTGGCTATTTGACAGATTAATTAAGTTGTGCTTATTGATTAACCCGTCAATAATTAAGTTTTGTTGCTAGGGGATATGCGCTAATCGTCCCGTGTGCTAAGACTAAATGGAGTGCATTTTGAGTGTGACGGTACGACTATCGGGTTGAGTAAATCCCGGTAACCGCAGTTAGGGTAGGGGTTTGACATAAACGGGACTGACGGGGCTCGAACCCGCAACTTCCGCCGTGACAGGGCGGTGCTCTAACCAATTGAACTACAGTCCCCTATGGTAGACCCTGATTTGAGGTCTTCGTAGTTAGTGCTTCGTTTTAAGCACAAAATCTATTATCAGCTTAATTCCCGGTTTTGTCAACCCCTGAACCGAAAAAATTTTCTATCCACTCCCAGACCCTTTGCTGATAGGGTTTCGCGCTATATTCGGGGTCGATCGCCAAAGCTACGATCTGGGTGTGTAGTAGCGGGTGGAAATTGTTGTCGCTGACCATGATTAGCGATCGCCTTCCGTCCGGGAAAGTTGGCCCAAAAGTCATCCCCTCCAGATTATCCCAGATTACCTCAGCCTGTATCTCTGGGGGAATCAAGACCGGAGTTTTGCTAACCGGGGTAATTCCCTCTAATTGGTTTCGCAGGCTGTCCAAGGACCTAATATCCGTCGCTTCCTTCACCGATACCTCAAACAGGCGGATCACAAATCCCCGGTCTAGGGAAAATGACCTTTCCATAGCCAGCGATCGCCTCTCACTCACAGCCAGCAACTCCACCAGTCCGTTAAGCTGTAACGTCTCAGACATCAGGGAACTACCCGCGATCGCTTCTGTCATATACAGAAACTGACCATCTACTAAACCCGTCTCCGAATTATAGCGAATTATCCGGCTAGGGCTTCCTTCCTTAACCGTGGCCGCCGGTCCGTCTTGAATTAAAGCATTTTCCGTAGCTGTAAATAGAGTTTTTCCGTCCGGGGTTAGGGTCAGGCTTTCCGTAGCCAGATTATTTCTGACTCCTATATTAGGATTATCCCGCGAAAACAATTGTTTTGGGATGGGTAATTCACTTAGTTGGCGACCCGACTCTAGGGAAAACTCCTTGATAAACGGAGGATAACCCGCCGCTATATTTCCTTCCGAAGCAATCCAAACCGTTTCTCCCGTAAAAGCAATTCCTTCCGGGTCTAAACTATACAATGGGAAGGCTTCCCCGTTGGCGTCTAATATCCGCGTTACTCCTATTACTTCCACCCCTTCTAATTGGAAAGGGTCCCCACTCCAGTGCAATTTCAGCGTGTAAAATCTCGCGTCACCGCGATCGCCTTGGGAGTCCGACACCGCATAATATACATCTTTTTGCCGGTTATAAGTTATTCCCGACAGTCCCCCCACTTCTGTATCCTCAAATCGGAAACCTGTGGGAATCGTGACCGCACCCAAAAACGATGTTAATTCCTGAATGCGATCGGGGGATGGTGGGGTAATTCCTACTTCGATTAATCCCACTGTTACGGTCAGCGGTAATATGGTCATCAGCGAACACTTCAGCCACCACATCAATTTGCGCCAGTCCCGTCAACGGGTAAACTTCCTAGGATTTTCGCGGGTAGATATTTCGGGAATCTTCCCCTCTGTGGGCAATCTCAAAACAGGCTGATTTTTACCCCCCCTTTTAACCTACCAGCCATGGTGATATTTGTCAAGGGTTCCCCCCAGGTTTCCATAACTCACCGATATGGCTGGGGGTAGACGATCATCTTTTCCTTATTCCAGGGAGGGTAATTGATTGACAATATCCACGGTTTCTAAGCTAACTGTAATCACCTGACCAATTAACCTCACAATATATTGTTCATCCTCTAAGCGGTTGGGGTCATTTTCAATACCACTGCGTTTATCTATTTTAACCTGATAGCGGTCAATAATCCAATCTAAAGCTGATCGGTTCCCCAGGCGATATGCAAACACTTTCGGGGGAATACCCGCCAAGGTCAGAAACTCGTTATAAATTAACTGGGTTTTATCTTTACTCAGTTTCATCTTTTCGACACGCCAATTTAACGCGACCTCATCATTTTCGATAAATTCCAGCCGATATTCCGGTTGCTTTTCATAGTTTAGATGAATTTCCGCTAGACGTTTTCCGGCTTTGGCAAAACTCTCAAAGTCGGGGGCGTAGGGAATGCGCGCTATCTCCCTTTTCAGGTTGTCGGCGTATTTTTCCCGATACCTGGGATGGTGTAACAAACCATATATATAATAGAAAATATCCCATTTACTGATAGCCCGGTTTTCGTATTCTTCCCGAAAAGCATCTAACGCCCAGTCCGTGATGTTTTCCTGGCGGTTATTTCCGTCTTCGTCATAAGTGTAGAAAGGGAAAGATTGAGAATCACCAGTAAAATGTAAATCAGGAATGACCCTCACTATCAGAGAGTGAAAAGGCTTACTGCCACCGATACCATTAACACAAATCACCCGATTCTCTTTCTCTGTCTCCGGGGTGGGGAATATGTAGGGAAATTTATAGCGAAAATCATTGATATACTCAGCAAAATAAAGCCAAGATTTCGTGAAAGGACGATACAGAGACTGTCTGATATGCTTCGGGTCATATTCTACGATCACCCCGCGCTTCAAATATTTTTTTAAGTCGCGAGACCAGCTAATTTTAGCGTCATCATAGGTCACAAAATCATCAACCTTAGCCGATTTGTCGGGACAATCAAGCCATTTCCTGGTTTGTTCATTATAGGTGGCGATCATCCTTTGAATATTGGCGGCTAATTCATCAGGATTAAAGTTATACGCCCAAGCATCGCGATGAGTTGCAACTCCCAAGCTAAACAACTTAAAAATCGCCCCCGTCGCGTCTCCCTTGGCGGCTTTGGTTTCCTTGCTTCCCATGGGGATAAAGGTTTCAAAATCCGCGTGCAACCCTGCGGTTAACCAGGTATGTTTTTTGTCCGGTTTAATCTCTTCCCAGTCTACCCCACCCCAGGTTTTTACTTTTTCCAGAAAAGCAAATTTTTCTAAGCGAGTCGCCTTCCAGTCAACCTCACTGTAAAAAATCTGATGTTTATTTATATCTTTTCGTTTCACCAAGAATGTGACCGCTATACCCACCATTGCAGACAAACCAAATACCGTATGTTTTTCTCCAAGGGGAATACCCTCTCGCATCGAGTCTTTGCGGATATTTCCCTTCAAATCTAAAATATAAATTGCGTCAAAATCTTGGGCTAAATGCTGCCGCATTCCATCAAAAGCAATATTATCAATAAAGCTGTTATTGCTGACAAATGCCACAATTCCCTCATCTTCAATCCTATCAGCCGCCCAGCGAAATGCCTTAACGTAGGGGTCGGAAAGTTTATTTTTATTAGTCGCTTTCGAGTCTTTCGCATAAGTTTCCGCCACCCGTTGATCAACTCCTCCCGTTTGGCTATATTTGCGGTTTTTGTTATTGTCGTTATCATTTTGCTGTCCGACATTATAGGGAGGGTTGCCAATGACCACAAAAATGGGGGAACTTTGCTGCTGCTTGACCCGTTGGGTATTTTCGGGAGTAAATAAATCGAGTTGTAATGCTTCTTGCACCGAGAAAGTATCCACCAAACAAATCCCGTCAAAAGGCTGATATTGTCCCGTTGCCGTCAAATATTCATGCTCAATATTCATCGAAGCGATATAATAGGGTAATAACATCACCTCATTGCAGTGTAACTCCTGCTGATACTTATGAGATAAGGCAGTTTTTCTAATCTCCCGCATTATCCGCATAATAAAGTTACCCGTCCCCACAAACGGGTCAAGAATATGCACCCCTTTATCACTCAGAGATTTCTTAAACTCGGTGCGGAGAATCTCATCAATACTTCTCACCATAAAATCGACAATACTCTGAGGCGTGTAAACAATCCCATGGGTATCGGCGACATTGACGGCAAAGCCTTGGAAAAACCTTTCATAAACCGTGTTTAAAAAATGCTGCTTTTCGCTATACTCAGTAATAGTAGCCGCAGCCTCTTCTAAGGCGCGATAAAAATAATCAACATCTCCCAGAAAATGAGCGCGACTAAACGACTTGGAGGTTAAAGCCTCGATCACCTTCTCAATTTCCACCGCGATAATATTGCGCCGGGTAAAATCGGGGTTATTAAAAATCTGTCGGAAAATCCTTTCGGTGAGTAAATGCTGAATCAGCATCTCTTCCACAGCCGCATCAGAAATATTAGGATTAATCGACTGACGGCACAGGTTACTAAACCCTTGAAAAGCCCCAATAAACTGGGGATTAGTTTTGCGTTGACTCTCGATTAAATCAACCAGTTTTTCCCCCAACCCGCGCACTTTCTCGCCAAATTCGGCGGCGGCTTTCTCCCAATTTTCGATTTGGGGTGGGCGATATTCAAAAAACAACTTTAGACTTTCGACCAAGGCTTCCGGTTTGGTGATATCCTGGTCATAGACTTGTTTTCCCCCTTGCCAAATAATCACCCGGTCAGGGGACTGAAAAATAATGTTATCTTTGGGGTAGCCTTTGGCAAATTTCTTTTGTACTTCTTTGGGTAAGTCGTCGGCGGTGTCTTTAGCTTCCCAAATGCCATGTTTTAGGGTATCATCTCGGACAAATAACCCATCAACTTGAATCCGTTTTTTGGCGGTCAACTTCAGGCTGTTTTCCTGTACCAAAATCCAATTAAACTGCTGACAACAGGAAGTTAACAAATCGGCAAAAGCGACTTTAACCGCCCCTTCATTAGCCGCCCCCAACTTCTGAAAGTTTTGTAATGTTTGGTAATAGGACTTTACCGCCTTGTGGGAAGGTTTCAAATTCAGAGTAGCCATAAGTAATTAATAATTAATAATTAATAATTAACGATTCTTGATTATTGCCGGGGGCAAGTGCGGTCTTAGGAGAACCCGGGTCTACCATGATCAATTGTCCATTATACATTATCCACCAGGAGGGATTGAGTTTAAGCAATGAATAATTAATAATTAACAATTAACAATTCTTCATTATTGCCGGGGGCAAGTGCGGTCCTAGGAGAACCCGCGTCCACCATGATCAATTGTCCATTATCAATTATCCACGATGGATTGAGTTAATCCACTATTTATGCTATCCTAACCAGAGTGTAGACAGTGTAGACAGTAATGTTGCCCTTACCCTACTCAATCCCATTATTGAGTTGTATGAGAGCATTAACTAGAAAATTTCAGCGATCGTCAGGAGGCCAAGCGGCTTCATGCAAGGCTCTTTAAATGAAATCGATATCCGCAGTATATTGCAGTTGGTCGAAGTGGGTCAACGCACAGGTCAGCTAATGGTGGAAGCCTATAGCCCCGCCGCCTCGGTAGTGTCGGAAAAATATAGCGATCGCTTTAAGGGTAACTGCTGGCTAGTTTTTTGCTCCAACGGTAGAATTGTCTATGCTGGGGAAAGCGAGGGTAGCCTGAAAAGACTGCGGGACTATATGCGCCGCTACAAGTTAACAGAAGTCCTCAATGAGTTAGAAGTGCCGTCAATTACGGCAGTTAACGCGCCCGAATACGGCTATTTGTGGGTGCTACTAGAACAAAACATGATTACCCCCACCCAGGGGCGCAGCATTCTCCATGGGATGATTTCCGAAACCCTATTCGACCTTCTCAGCCTTCACCACGGGGCTTTTAACTTTGAAATGGGTTCACCCCTAGCACCGCAATTAATGACTTTACAAATCAACACGGTGTTACCTAAAATTATGAAACAGGTGCAGGAGTGGAAAACTTTTCACCCCCATATCCAATCCCCGAGTCAGTGTCCCCTCATTTTAGACCCAGACAAACTTAGACAAGTAGTGCGTCCCAATGTCTTTGAGACTTTAACCCGTTGGGCGGACGGAAAAACGACTTTCAGGCAAATTGCCCGTTATTTGAACCGAGATATTGTCGCAGTCACCAAGGCGATCTATCCTTTTGTACAACAGGGTTTTGTGCAGCTGCGCTTTCGGCCGACCGAACCAAGTCCGTACCCCCGTTCTCAGTTCGAGAGTAAGGTTCCCCGCATTGTCTGTATTGATGACGACCGTGTAATTCGGGAGACAGTAGAGTTAATCTTAACGGAGCATGGCTACGAGGCGACGGCTATAGGTCATCCCCTGAAGGCATTAAGTCAAGTTTTCCAACTGAAACCAGATCTGATTTTATGCGATATCGCCATGCCGGAACTAAATGGATATGAAATTTGCGCGATGTTGCGAAGTTCTAGTGCTTTTCGGGAAACTCCGATTATCATGCTAACAGGCATTGATGGATTTATCGATCGCCTCAAAGCCAGAATGGTGAGAGCGACCAATTATCTGACCAAACCCTTTAGCGAAGGGGAGTTACTTACCCTAGTAGAAAACTATATTGGTACAGCGGACGGCCATTCCCTGAAGCTAGAAAGTCAACTCGCAGAAGCCTTTTCCTATAACTGGCCTTCTCTTGACTCGGAAGAGTCTCATTCGGTCTAGCCAAAGTGTAATCAATCCGTAGCGAACTTAGGTATACTTGAGATTAAAGCCATTCGCATTAAGGATTTGCTCAAATCAACTCTGCGGGTGGAATATCGCGGTTGCAATAAAGCCAGTGGCCTCTTGCATAAAATCCGGTAATTTCCGGCAGGATCTGGAAATTACTCCTCAAAGGAGATGTAAGATGCAGGTCCAGGATTAGACCTACGTTAAGGGGGTGATGACACCCACAGGTGAACGCCAGCCTGTTGCTCTGTCGTCTATCTTTAAGAAACGAGATGAGTGGATTGGCAATATCGAGTGAGCTAGACGTAAAAAGCCCCTTTAACATGACCGAGGCAAACATTACCCCATCTGGGAGATAGCTTAAATGCCAAATTACCCAAATTACGTTTTTGTGTCCGCACCCTGCCTCAGTTAAGTTAGAACCCAGCAACTCAGCAAGACAGTATGAATACAATTATGGTTGTAGAAGACAGCGTGACACAACGGGAGATGATCTCAAATCTCCTGAGAGAAAGTGGCTTAAAAGTCGCGGTAGCAAGCGACGGTGTAGAGGCACTAGAACAAGTTCAACACATCTCTCCCGATCTAGTGGTGTTGGATATTGTAATGCCTCGCATGAATGGCTACGAACTGTGTCGCCGTCTCAAGTCTGATCCGAAAACTCAAAAAATTGCCATTGTGATGTGTTCTTCCAAGGGAGAGGAATTCGATCGATATTGGGGCATGAAACAGGGGGCAGATGCTTATATCGCCAAACCATTTCAGCCGACTGAACTGGTAGGGACGGTTAAACAGCTATTAAGGGGGTAGGTGAGGGGTAATGGTTGGAAGTCCCGATTTTCTCACGGGTCAAGGTGCAGACGGCTCCGAGTTTCAGGAGCTAGAAACCCCAGAGGGTGAGTTGCATCTGCGTTTTTTTGTGGCATCGGGTGCCGAATTTGCCTTGCCCGCTATGGGTATCAAAGAAGTCCTATCTCAATCTATCGATCGCATTACTCCCATTCCCAATGTATCATCCCTACTGTTGGGGACTCTCAACTTGAGGGGACGAGTGGTTTGGGTGGCTGATCTAGGACAGTTTTTGGGAGATACAATGCAATTAAACACCGATCGCACGGAAATTCCCGTAATTGCCGTAGAAGACCAAGATACTATGTTGGGTCTAGCAGTAGAGTCGATCAACAATCTGACGGCTATGGACTGGCTACCCATAGAAAAAATGAGAACGCCAGTTCAGGTTCCCGATAGCATGGCTCCCTATATAAAAGGGGAGTGGGTTCTGGGGGAACCAGATAAACCTTTGCGCCTGTTAGACCAAATTGCCATTTTGCGATCGGCTCGGTGGGCAGTATAAATAAGCTGTATACAAGGTGATTGAACCAATACAGCTATCTGCATCACTATAATATAACTAATTTTGGCTCAGGATGATTACAATTGAGGGGGTTGTGGTCATCATCAGTCCAACATTTGCCCAAGCAGTAATCAAGATACTAACTAAGCTAATACAGTTGTTTTAAGTTTTAAATGTAATTTTTGCGGTAACTTTATAGAGTCGTAAGGGGAATGGCCAATGACAGCAAGTGCAGAATATCTGCAGGAGTACCAAAAAACTGAGGCAGCCTACACAGATGGAAAATTGGACGAGGCGGCTACTTTAGTCTATAAATTAGTGGAAGACTACCCGGAAGACCCATTCGCTCGCCTGCTGTGTGGTCACATTTACTACGGTTTACAACAATACGATGTGGCACGGGAACAATATGAGGTGGTCCTGAGCCTGACGGAAGACCCGGCACTGGTGGAACAGGCGGAAAACTACATGACAGAAGCTAGTCAATTCTGCGAGGACTCGGAGACTGGTTCGTCTTTGGGAGATATTAGCTTAGATGATGACTTGGATGATGAGTTTGATGACGCTCAAGAAACTATGCTAGAAGATTTTACCTCGGTAGGTGAGAATTCTAACGGTTCCCTCGATTTTGATTTGGAACAAGAACTAGATCTAAATGCGATCGATGAACAATTAGATGAGTTGGAAGAATTAACGGCAGCATCCCAACAACTAGGGAAATCTCCCCAAAAACCCTCGGCAACTATAGAAACCCTGGATGATGATGATCTGGATTTGTATGATGACGAAGATATTGGCCTGGAAGAAATAGAGATATCGTCAGCCTTGGATGATGATTTAGATGAACTAAGTAACCTCGAATTTGAGGAAGGAACAGAGGAAAACTTAGAGGCGATCGACGATGATCTGGGTGATTTGGATATATCTGCAGATGAACTAGAGCCGGAAAATTTGAATGGTAAAGCCAGTGTAGGGGGTGAAGAACTAAATGACTCCCTAGAAGATGAATTTTCCTTAGAAGAAGATAACTTTAATCCCCTAGAATTAGAAGCTAATCCCCTGGTAGATGATTCCAACTTCGACCTAGATGATGAGGTGGACTCAGACCTAACCAACCCGTTAAATAACCCCTTTGCTCAGGGGCAAGAAACTGACGAGGAAGAAGAAGACCCTGACTTGAATTTTGACTTAGAAACATCAGATCCCTTTGTGATGGACGAAGAGGATGAACCGGTGTTGACGGAAGGATTAGATCCAGAAGACCCGATGAGTGGCTCCCTCGAACAACTATCAGAAGACTTGTTTGAGGAAGATTTAATCGATGATCCCCATAAAGACTCCCCCGCGACAAATACCCCTGGGGTGACTCAAGAACATCAAGACAGTTTGGATGATTTGGATGACGATTTCAGCCTGACAGATCTACCTTTAACTGATGGGCCGATAACTAATGAACCGATAGTTGATAATGTTGCCGAAGAAATTAAACCGCCGGATTTGGGCGATGTGCCGGATGAACTGGATATCGGAGAACTGGAACTAGAGGAGGATGATATTTTTTCTCCCCTAGAAGATATGGCTGATGCTATGCATCAAACTGTGCCAGAAACTAACGGTAATGGTAACGGTAAAGGATTTGTGAAACCTGATCAGATCAGCCTGAATAAGACCCCAAATAATAATTTAGATGAGGAAGAAGAAAATTTATCTGATTTCAATCTGGATGAGTTTGACCAGGTTGATGATTCAGTATCTGAGGAGTTGGAACTGGATGATATCCCGGATACGTTTGACCTCGATAGCCTGGAAGAGTCAACTGTAAGCAATGGGACGGCTAATGGTGCGATCGCCCACAACAATACAAATCAAACCTCTGGTTCTCAAGTTAGCCACGAATTTTTAGACGATTTTGAAGAGTTTGATGATGTAGAGGGTTTTGCGATTCCAGATGCGGCGGCATCGGCTTTTATCCCGGATAGCGCTGACTTTGATGATGATGGCCTCGATAGTAATTTCCTGGGAAGGTCTAGCAGTATCTCAGATAACGATAGTTCGGCAATCTACGAGGATGATGTGTTTAATACTCCCACAGAAAGGGAGACGATCACGACATTTTCTAACCCATCAGAAGACTCGGTTGATACTAATATTTCGGTAGAACAGGGCTCATTTGCCTTCCTGGAAAATAAGCCGCTCAGAGCTAAGTCTTTTTATATAGCATTGGGGAGTGGGTTAGTAACTTTGATTACTGTGGCTGTGGCTACTAATATTGCTACTAAGGTGGCTGCTAGTAGTTATCAGGCGGAAGTGGTTAACTATCTACGCCGCTCAGGTTGGTTTATGACTATTGTGGCTGGGGCTAGTAGTTTTGGGACGGCTTTTGCTATGGGTCGTATTACCAGCCAACAACTAGAAAAGGCGACTGGTGACCTGCAAAACCAGTTTGATGCGATCGCACGAGGAAACCTTAATGCCCGTGTGAATGTCTACGCCGAAGATGAACTGGGGCAAATGTGCGCTAAATTTAACTACATGGCTCAGTTCATTGAAAGCACCACCAGGGAAGCTCAACGGAAGGCGGAAGAACAGGAGGAGGCTAAGGAAAACCTCCAGCGCCAAGTGATTAGACTCCTAGATGATGTGGAAGGGGCGGCGCGAGGAGATTTAACTGTTAGTGCTGAGGTGACTGCAGACGTGCTGGGGGCGGTAGCAGACTCGTTTAACCTGACAATTCAGAACCTGCGGGAAATTGTGGTTCAGGTGAAACAAGCGGCTCGTCAGGTGAGCAAAGGAGCGACCGATAGTGCGAGTTTTGCCAAAGATGTGGCTGGGGATGCTTTGCGACAAGCGGAGGAATTGGCCGCGACTCTTAATTCTGTGCAACAACTGACTGATGCTATTCAACGGGTAGCAGATAGCGCGAAGGAAGCTGAGGAAGTAGCCAGGACGGCGGCGGCTGTAGCAACTAAGGGCGGTGAAGCGGTACAAATGACTGTGGCTGGTATCTTGAAAATTAGGGAAACAGTGGCAGAAACGACGCGAGATGTTAAGCGTTTGGCTGAATCTTCTCAGGAAATCTCGAAAATTGTCGCAATCATTTCTAATATTGCTTCGCGGACTAACTTACTGGCTTTGAATGCTAGTATTGAGGCGGCTAGGGCGGGAGAAGCTGGCCGTGGTTTTGCTATTGTGGCTGATGAGGTGCGACAACTGGCGGATAAGTCGGCTAAGTCCCTCAAGGAAATTGAACAAATTGTAATGCAGATCCAAAGCCAAACCAGTTCTGTAATGATGGCAATGGAGGAAGGAAACCAGCAAGTAATTGAGGGTACCCGTCTGGCGGAACAAGCGAAGCGATCGCTCGATGATATCATCCAAGTAACCAATCGTATTGATGTTTTGGTGCGATCGATTACGGCTGATACGGTTGAGCAAAACGAAACAGCTAGGGCTGTGGCTCAGGTAATGCAAACGGTAGAACTTAGCGCCCAAGACACATCCCAAGAAGCCCAAAGGGTCGCCAGCGCCCTCAGTAACCTGGTGGGAGTAGCACGAGATCTGCTAACTTCGGTGGAAAGGTTCCGGGTAGATCCTTCGGAACGTTAATAGCAAAAGTTCCGAGTCAAAGATTAATTATCCCTCGTAAAATGTGGTTTTCTGAGTAAGTGTCTGAGTTTAAAAAAAACGAATATTGTCCATTTATTTATACTATTAAAAAGCCATGGAACCAGAACAACAACAACGGATAATGGGTTACTTTATTGAGGAGGCGAGAGACCACCTCAATACCATAGAACAGGGCTTGCTGAATCTGCAAAGTACCATTGAAGACCGAGAACTATTATATGAGGTGTATCGGGCGGCTCACTCGGTGAAAGGGGGAGCAGCTATGCTGGGTCTTCATAGTATCCAAAAAAGTTCCCATCGCCTAGAAGATAACTTTAAAGCGTTGGAAAAAATAACGGAACAATCTCATATTGAGGTTGATCAACAACTAGAATCGCTATTTTTACAAGTATTTGATACCCTGCAAGCATTAATAGATAATCTGTCGGGTCCCTATGGACTGACAGAGGAAACTTCCCAAAGCCTGTTAACGGAAGTTGAGCCGGTTTTTGAAGCACTAAATTATCATCTGAAAAACCTATCGGCTCAACATGGTGTGGTCGCGGAAAGACCGCCTAAACCTACTCAGACTCCGACTCCGCCTCAACCCACTCCGACTCCGGTGAAGGTTGAGCCGAAAGTGACAGTTCAGGCGATCGATAGTGCGGAAGAACTTTTCTTTGGTGGTGATGTAACTTCACGGTTGCGGGAAATGCTGGATGTGTTTAAAAAGTCGGATAATACCGCCAATAGAAACCGCTTAACTGAAATTTGTCGGGAATTGGCTAGGGGTGGAGAAACTTTTGATAAAATGCACTGGGTGCAATTTTTATACACTGTAGAAAAGGCGATCGCTTATGGGGAAAATAGCTATAAAACTCTGGCTCCGTTGGTGATTACTGGCATTAAACAGGCTCAGGATTTAGTGCTAAGTAATAGAGAAAGTGAAATAGTTGTAGATTCGGAGTTGTCAAAATTACTGCCTGCTGTAGATAATGGGAATGGGAATGGTAAGGGGAATGGTAAGGGAACTTTAACGGCTGATGATGAATTTTGGTCGGAATTAGATTTAACTACTAACTCGGAAGTAGAAGAAACTGATGAGATTGATTTGGAACCGGAGAAGACATCAGAATCAATACTAGATGATTTCCCATTGGTTGATTCTGTGGAGATGGAAAAAGAACACAGCGGCCACCCCCCAGGGCCGCAAATGCAACCGGAAGAGTTGAAAAGTTTGGCAGATCTGTTTGAGGTGGTTGATCGTCATGGGGGCGGTATTGAAGATGCTTGGGAAGAGGAAAGGCTGCTCGAAGAAGCTGATAAACTTCCCGACTTGAACAGTGATACAGAAGATTTTGACAGCTTTTTTAGCAATGAACCGCCGTCTAATGAAAGCAACTTTAAGCCGGTTTCTGATGATGATGATGATTTGACTAGCCTACTGTTAGAAGAACTAGAATCCGGCAGCCGACCAACCCCAGAAAATTCTTCAGCCGATTCCAAACCTGTCAAGAAAAGTAGTAATGATGACCCGGATAATTTTATCCAACAGTTGTTGGAACTTGATGATGAGGAACTGGAAACAACTGTCGCGCCTGAAAGTTCAACAGGGATTGGTCAATCATTAGATACCCCGGATCCCTGGGAGAGTGATAATCAAGATGGGGAGACTGATGGGGATCTTGATTGGTTTGAGGTGTTAGCCCGTGAGGATAACAACAATGGCAAATTAACCTCTAGTGTAGACACTATTGCTGAGGACAAACAGGTTCAAACGCCGCCTGAGTCGAAGTGGGATGATAGAACTGTAGATTTGTTTGATTTTGATGATTTGTTTGGTAGTAGCGACACGGAGGAAACCGTAGAGTGCGTTAGCTTGGGTAGCAAAAAAACCCCTGGGAAAACCGACGAACTGGGTAACGCACCGAAAACTGAAAGCACACCATTACCAGCCCCGTCGCAGACAACTGACAACATAACCACGACTCCAGATTTGGGGTTAGATAGTGATTGGGAAGATGATTTTAGTCTCCTGGATGATTTGCTAGGGTCTACGGATGATCAGAATACGACTGATGATGATAATGCTGATGATGGGGTGCTATCTGATCTCGATCGCCTTTTGGGTGAAACAGCACCGCCAGGGGCGCAATCGAGTACCTTGGAAGAACAGAGGGCTCGATCCTGTGAGGATGATGAGTTCAAGGAGTTGGCTGAACTGCTGGACGGAGGATCTAGCCGCCCAGTAGATCGTACACCTCAAAAACCTCAAACTAAATTTGATCCGATCGCTAAAGTTCCGGTGAAAGAATTGGATAATCTCAGTAACCTGATTGGGGAACTGGTGGTTAACCGCAATAGCCTGGAACAAGACCAAGAAAGGATGCGACAGTTTTTAGATAACCTACTGGATCAGGTGTCGCTGCTAAGTGATGTGGGTCAGCGGATGCAGGATTTCTATGAGCGATCGCTGCTGGAAATTTCCCTATTGTCTAATCGGCAAAAATCATCTTCTTTCCACGGAAGTTATCATGGCGATGGTGATGAACACCCGACTAGATCAGATCCTAACACTTTTGACTCCACAGAACTCGATCGCTTTACCCCCTTCCACACACTGTCTCAAGAAATTATTGAGTTGGTGGTGCGGGTGCGAGAGTCGGCGGCTGATATTGAATTCTTGGTGGAAGAAGCAGATCAGGTGGGTCGCCAACTGCGCCAAGTAACTAATCAGTTACAGGAAGGCTTGAATAAGGCGAGAATGGAACAGTTCGCTCAACAAGCCGATGGCCTGAAACGTCCGGTGCGGGATCTGTCGATTAAGTGTGGTAAACAGGCGGAATTGGTGGTGGAAGGTCGAGATACCCTCATAGATAAAATGCTTTTGGGTAAATTGCGCGACCCTCTCACTCACTTGGTAAATAATGCGATCGCTCACGGTATCGAATCCCCAGAAGTTCGCAAGGCGGCGGGTAAGTCTCCCACGGGTCAGATTACCATTAAGGTTTTCCACCAAGGCAACCAAACGGTGTTATCGGTTTCTGATGATGGGGCGGGAATTAATGTGAATCGGGTTAAGGAAAAAGCTATACAGAAGGGTTTATTGACCCTGGAATCGGCTTCAAATCTGCCAGACCATGATGCCTACGATTTGCTTTTCCTGCCGGGTTTTACTACCCAGGATCAGGCGGGTGATATTGCAGGTAGAGGGGTTGGTATGGATGTGGTGCGGACGAATTTGGCAGAAATTCGAGGCAATATTACTACCGATTCGGTATTGGGAGAGGGAACTACTTTTACCATCCGCCTCCCACTCAATATGAGTATCTCCCGGGCGCTTTGTTGTATTAGCGATCGCGCTCGGATTGCTTTCCCTATGGATGGGGTGGAGGATATGATCGATGTGCCTCGTGAGCAAATTCAAACAGGACCAGACGGTAAACAGACCCTAGAATGGCGGGGTTCGGTGCTGCCTTTCCGCCACCTGCGGGAATTACTTACCTATAAACGCCATTTGGGTCGCGGCGGTGTTTATGGTGCGAATATCGAAGAGGATATGATTTCTGTGATTGTACTACGGGCGGCGGGGAATTATCTGGCTGTTCAAGTTGATCAGGTTTTGGTAGAACAGGAAATCGTCATTAAACAGCTTGAAGGTCCGGTACCTAAACCTATTGGTATCGCCGGGGCGACTGTTTTGGGGGATGGTCAAATTGTGGCGATCGCCGATGTTTTAGAATTAATTGACCTGGCTACTGATCGGGTACGCCGAGATGCTAATACTAGCAGGTGGGATGATAACCTCCCCAGTGAACCCATAGATGCTCCCGCCTCCAAAACTGAGCCGACTGTGCTGATTGTTGATGATTCGATTACAGTGCGATCGTTGTTGTCTATGACCTTTGAAAAATCCGGCTATCGGGTTGAAGAAGCCCGCGACGGTAAGGAAGCCTGGGAAAAACTTAAATCCGGCTTACCCTGTGATATCGTCTTCTGCGATATTGAAATGCCTCGTATGGACGGCTTGGAACTTCTCTCGCGAATGCAGAAAGACCCACAACTCGAAGGTCTACCTATTGCTATGCTAACTTCTAGGGGGGCTGACAGACACCGCCAGATGGCTTATCAATTAGGCGCGAGAGGCTATTTTACTAAGCCTTACCTAGAAGAACAATTACTGGAAGCGGCGGGGCGAATGTTACGCGGTGAAATTGTCGGGAAACCAGCAGGGGCTAAAGTCTAATCTAGGGGCGGATGTCAAGGAATAATCACAACCCGGTTGCGTCCCTCAGTTTTGGCGCGGTACAGAGCCACATCGGCAGCCTGGATTAGGTCTAGACCTATACTACCATGCTTGGGAAAGGCTGCCACACCGAAGGAGGCGGTGATACTGCCTAAATGTTGACCACCACTGGCTACTGCAAGGGAGGCGATCGCCTCTCTAATTTCTTCAGCCCTCATGGCAGTATTTTCTAGGGAAGACTCCGGCAAAATTAGAGTCATTTCTTCACCCCCATACCGACAAGCAATATCAGATTCTCGCACCTTCTGTTTCAGCAGTTCTCCCACTTTTTGTAATACATAATCCCCCGCATCATGACCGAATGTATCATTAAAATGCTTAAAATGGTCTACATCCATCATGATGACCCCAATGGAGTGCTTTTTCCGTTGGGCGCGGGCTATTTCCTGACTCAAATATTCCTCTAAATAGCGACGATTAAAAAGTCCCGTGAGAGGGTCACGGATGCTCTGATGTTCCAGAGTTTCCCGGAGGTTTAAATTGGCGATCGCCATCCCTATCTGTTCAGCTACCGTATTCGCAAGCTGCTGTTTGGCATTAGATAAAGCGATCGCCGAATCTGTACTTAGATAAAACAAACCCAAAGTCTCTCCCTGAGCCATCATCGGAACACACAATGTGCAAGATAGGGTAGAACTTACCTGAATATGTCGGCAAGAAATACCCCCTTTTTCATGATTACATAAATGTACTCTTCCCCGGCGCAAAGCCCAACAATCTTTCGGCACAAAATTAGATGCTGATGTGGATTCTTCTTGTCCCCAAGAAGAAATCATTTCCAGCGAGTCCCGGGAAGCCGCCATCAAAAAAATTCCGCCACCACATTCCGGGAAAAGGGGTTCTAGCAAATAGCTAATCGCTTCACAGGCTTCTTGTACAGTCAAAGCCGCCTGCATAAAGTCGCTCATTTCACTCAAAAGCAACATTTCTGCATGGCGTTGATCTAGTTCATTGATCCGATTATTCAATTGTTCGTTTGCTAGACTTAGGGCTTTTTCCGATTGTTTAATTCCGGTGATATCACGGAAAGTCACCGCGAAACCATCCCCTAATTTGACCGAAATATTTTCAAACCAAAAGTCAATGCCATCCTGGTTATAATAAAACTGTTTTTTCACAGATTTTCCCGATTCTACCACTTCCACATAGTGTCCAAATAAGCCATTTTCTTGATACCCTGGCAATTCCTCCAGTAACCTTTTCCCAATTAATTTATCTGCTGATTTACCGACTATTTTAGCAGCGCTAGGATTGACCAATAACCATTCAAAATCAATAATCTTACCCTGTTCATCACGAACCGAACGAAACGCCATAATCCCATCTAAGGAACTATTCAGAATCCCACTAAGCTGCATTTCCGAAGTTTTTAAGGCTTGTTGAATACTCACCAGTTGATTAATATCAGTTAATAAGCCAATAGCCCCCACAAAGTTACCCTGGTCATCTAACATAGGCGTAGTGGAAACGATCGCCCACAAAGCCGTCCCATCTCGGCGTTGAAATTGACAGGTATGCTGTTCCTGAATACCTTGCTTTCTCCTTTCCAGGTAGTTTACCGCTTCAAGTTGGTCTTCAGAGTTCAAGAAGTCCATTAACCCCATACCTAGCATCTCCGATGGAGTATAACCCAGCATATCTGCCATTCGCTGATTCACAAAGGTAGTTTTAGCGTCCCCATCAATTATCCACACCCCCTCTAGGGTAGTTTCAATAATGCTGCGATAACGCGCCTCGCTTTCTGCAAGTGCAATTTCGGAGTTTTTGCGATCGGTAATATCAATATGACAGCCTACCATCCTCTTCGGATTACCATCGTCGTCCCACTCAATCACCTTTCCAGAACACACCACCCAAACCGTGGAACCATTCTTGTGGCGATATCGAAGTTCGTTGTAGTAGGGGATTTTACCACGACTTTTTATATGTTTTTCAAAAATATCGAATACTCCCGGTAAATCTTCGGGAAAAATCAGTTTTTGCCAACTTTCGGGGACGTTAGGGAGTTCGTGATCCTCATAGCCAAACATACGCTTAAAGCCGGGACTCATGTATTCTTTATTACCAGGAATATCCCAATCCCAATATCCCGCTAGGATGATATCTAAAATATTATCTAATAGTTTCACTTCCCGGCTAATAGATTCAGCCTGTTGTCGCATAGCTTCGGCGCGGATATGTTCCTGTTCTAATTCTTTTTGTAGGGTGATGTCTTGGATAGTTCCATCAGATATAATGGGCTGATTATTATCATCATAAATAGTCTGGCAATATTCTTGTGCATACTTAATCCTACCATCATTTAGTAAAATCCGGTAACTCACACTGTAAGACTGGCGATCGCATAGATGTTGGTTATACATATCATTGACTAAATCGCGATCTTCAGGATGTACAAGGCTGATAAATTGCTCGTGGGTATAGCTAAAGTTTTCCGGTTCAATTTCAAAGAAAGCAAACACCTCCTCAGACCATGATAATGTCTGGGTTTTATGATTGAGATGCCAAGTACCAAGTCCGGCAATTTTTTGAGCTTTCCGCAGTTGATTTTCCGTAGCTGTTAATTCTGCTGCTACCCGGTTTTTTTGCTGTAATTCTACCTGTAATTGTTGATGGATGGTAGCTTGTTTAAGGGCGATCGCCAATTGTACAGCTAACGCTTGTAGTAGTTCCACTTCTTCTGTTTTCCATTGGCGTGGATGTTCACTTTCAGTAACATTAAGCAGACCCCAAAGTTGATCACCACACAGCAGAGGTAGTAAAATTTTAGCGCGGGTATGAAGGCGGATCAGCATCTCTCTATGGCAGTCCGTCATTTCTGTGCTATAAATATCCGAAACTACCCTAGTCTTTCCCAGGCGATAAATCTCCGCTTGGTTTTGCAGAAAACAGGTATCTGCGATGCGTTCTCCCATCAAAGAAAAAGGCGAATTAGTAGACTCTGCGACAACTACCGTTTCCCAATTATCGCCAAACTGCCAAATATTAACGCGATCGCATTTTAGCACCTGTCGCACTTGGTCAACAGTCGTATCCAAAATCGTCTGTAAATCTAGGGATGAGCGAATTTTTGTGGCTAATTCTGATATTAATTTTTCCCCTTCAGCCCGCTTCACTAATTCATTAGTCCGCTGTTTAACTTGTTTTTCTAATTCAGCAGCGCGATTTTCTAGCAGTTGGAATTTTTCCGATTCTAGCCGCGATACCTTTTCCTCTAGCAGCTCCGCTAATTTGTAGAGTTCCAACGGATTAAAACATTGCAGCAAACTGGTTTGGGTGACAATTCCTAATAGTTCACCCCCTCCTCCTGCTACTATCACCCGACCGATTCGGCGCTGTTCCATTAGTTGCTGAACTTGCCATAAATTCGCCTTTGGTGTAATCGTAAATAACGGGGAACTCATCATATTTTCAGCCCGGATATTTTCCCAGTTTAAATCCAAGTATTGAAATTGTAATAAATCTCTCTCCGTCAAAATTCCTACGGGAATTTGCATAGCATAATCACCATGACCCTGAGTTTCCACAACTACCACACAACTAACCCGTCTTTCCGACATCAACCGGGCTATTTCTAACATGGTCTGATCACAGTTAGCAGATACAACATTGCGGGTCATCACTTCCGATACTAACCGCAACCGTAATAAGTCAATGGGGTGCATCAATTTTCGCAGACTCTCATGGGTCACCAGTCCCACTAAGCGATCGCTATCATCAACTATAGGTAAATGTCGAATGCGGTGCTTTTGTAGTAAGTTAATTGTAGTCAGTGAGTCAGTAAGTTCTGATTCCCGTACAGTAATTACAGAGGGAGTCATTACTTCCTGAATTAGCAACTCTTCCAGATTTTGCTGTTGGGCGGCTAGACCCACAATATCGCGCTGTGTCAGGATGCCAACCACCATTAGGTCTTGCAACACTATTACACAAGTTAAGTGGCTGTATAGGTCTGGTTCTGACTCGGATATTGATATATTATCAGTCATCTGGCACTGAAGGCGGACACCACTCATACAGGCGATCGCTTCCATGACAGTTAAATCACCTGATACTACCAAAGGATCTCGAATTATGGCTGATTTGACTTCTGGTTGCATAGCTGATATCCATAAAATTTCACTGGGGGTGGCTTCCCAGGTAATCTAGCAACAAACCTGAGTTAAACTGATGCTATCATATAATATTTAGGCGTGACTTGGGGGTGTATAGAGATTTAACGCCCAGGATCACTATCAATTTACCTTAATTTTATGCCGATTTTATACCTTTTTCATCTCCAGCAGCCCAAGCCGCCGCCGCCGTTTCTGCCATAATACTAACTACCCGATAAAAGGCGATCGTCCCCAATAAAATACCGGGTGCGATCGAACTTTCTAATAATCCCAAAGCCGTAGCTTCAAACACTCCCAAACCTCCCGGAGCCCCCGGAACCACCAACCCTAATAACCAGGCTAAACTAAAAGCACCAAAAACCCTAGGCACTTCCAGCCAATTAAAATAACCCATAGCCACCAGAGTTAGCATAAACCCAATGCCCCGTAAACCCACAAATCCCAACTCTCCTAAAAAAGGCTTAATCGGATAGCGTTGTAGTTGTATAGGTGTAGATGTTTTTTCCTCTGTATTCGCCAAATTATTCGACCTTAATTTAACTCTTCCTAACCACCCCAAAACCGGATTTAAAATCCCCGGATGAACAGCACCTAAAACCACAATTAGACATAAAATTTGCAACCATAAATGAGCAGTGTTGATAGTTATCAAAGCTATCAATAAAGCCGCTGCCGCCATCAATAACGGCTCTAGTAAAACACTTAAAGTTGCTATACCTAAAGCTATACCCGCATTTTGAACAGCTATAATACGCCCATAAAAATGCCAAATATTACCAGGAATATACTTAGCAATATTAGTTTTCAAATAAATCTGTAGTCCCCGGCGATAATTAATCCCCGCATCGCCCACAGATTGAAACTCCCTTAAAATCAATAACCAGACCCAGGCAGACCATAAATGAGCCAGAAAAGTGACCGCCAAAGCCATGGCTAAATATCCCCAACTTTTGCCAGTAATTTGCAGTGATGCCACCTCTCGCCAGTGGTTTTTAATAGCCGTAGCCAGGAAAAACAAAGTAATGCCCAAAACCAACCAGCGTAACAAAGGTTTACCGCGAGATATATAGGATTTCACAACTTAACCCTCTGTCGATTAAACCTACCAAAAGCATCAAAAGGATAGCTAGATACTACCCGACCAGCGCCGATAAAATGTTCCGCATAATATTGACTAACCGGATTATTTGCGTGCCACAAATAATCATAACCAATACCATTGTTACCATGTTCCGGGCCGGAACTATGTATATATTGACCATCACCCAAATAAAGACCGACATGAGTAGTTTTAGATGTTGTACCAAAAAAAACCAAATCCCCTGGCTGCATTTCCCAGATAACTGGTGGTATAGGTTGAACAAACCCCTGTTGTTGATAAGCGTCTCGCGGTAGCCAAATACCCTGTTGAGAAAAAGCAGCTTGTATCAAACCGGAACAATCATAATTCGGCCCTAGTGTCCCTCCCCATAGGTAAGTATTACCAATTTGTGCAGCTTGGTGACAAAATGCGATCGCCTTATTTATTGCCTGATTAATCGTTTCGGATGATATAATTGTACGGGGTAATGGTGATGGAGGCTTTAGCAAATGTTCAACATCCCCCGCAGCCAACCAACCCGGGTAATCATCCTCCCACAATTGCACAGGTATAGCTGAAATATTCTCAGCCGTGTTAACCTCAAACAGGCGCAGGTGTCGTCCAGTCGCCGCCTGAGTTGCCAGAGTGCTACACTCAGGAGAATCATAAATATTCAGATCACCTTTGCATTTATACTCAACTGGGAGTAGCTTTAGTGACACTGTAGCATCAGTGCCAACAACTGTCGCCACCTTCCCCAAAATATCCGATAATCCATCAACGACCATATTTGTCACCAATATTGAAAACTAATTTCCTGTTATGGCATTTTTCCATCCAGACCCAAAGATACAAACTCTTGGCACAAGCATTATAGAGGCAACCCGGAGTAAATTTCCAGGACTAAGCGCCAATCAAATAGCCATGACCTGGGTAATTTATGACCCGCCAGTTTCTGTGAATACCGGAGGCGCACTTACTCCCGAAGAATTTTGGAAATATCCTGTTAGGGGGTTTGCATATCGGGGAATTGAACGCATTTATCCAGCCAGTGTAGTTAAACTATTCTACTTGGTGGCTGTTTACGAGTGGGTGGAAAAGGGTATGTTGCAAATCTCTCCCGAGTTAGAACGTGCCATTAAAGATATGATTGCACATTCTAGCAATGATGCTACCAGTTTAGTAGTGGATGTATTAACTGGAACCACCAGCGGTCCCGAATTATCACCCGGTCCCTTCGAGACTTGGAAATATCAACGAAATATCATTAATCGCTATTTTCAATCCCTGAATTGGCCGGAACTTGAATCAATTAATGTCAATCAAAAAACCTGGTGTGATGGTGCCTATGGTAGGGAAAGAGCCTTTTTAGGGGAACTGATGGAAAACCGTAATATGCTGACAACTAATGCCACAGCCAGGCTAATACATAGCATTGTCGGAGGTGTAGCAGCATCTTCGGAAGCCTCTCAAACAATGATGCAATTGATGCACAGAAATCTTGAGCCAGCAGCCTTAGCAGAAGACCCCGAAAATCAGGTTAAGGAATTTTTAGGGGAGGGACTACCTGAGAATGCTAAGTTATGGTCAAAGGCGGGCTGGACTTCTCAAGTTAGACATGATGCAGCTTATATAGAAATTCCCGATTTACCACCTTATTTATTAGTAGTTTTTACCGAGGGTAAATTCCAAAGTAAAAACCCGGAGATTTTACCCTATATTTCTCAATTGGTGGTAGCTGCCATGAAAGATAGCATAGGCGACTGGCTACCCCACCAACCCTAAACCCCAACTATAAGTGCGTCAGACCTGAACATCTCAGGTGAAAGTTATCATGGCTCTCTCTGACGCATCTTACCAATTTTGGTCAAGGGAATATATAATGGTTTAAATTGTCAATTTATCCGTCTGAGGTATCCTACCAATTGACGCACTCACGCGCAATGATCAGGTTTTATATGGTAACATATTATGAAGATTATTAAAACTGCGTTTTATGTAAAAATTGCCTTGGGTCTAGTGGCTTCGGTGTTCAGTCAGCAAGTAGCGGAGGCGAGTTTACCCAGGACGACAGATACTCAAGAAACTTGTGATATTTTAGTGTTTGGTGGCGGACTAGCAGGCGCAGCCACAGCCTATGAGGCATTATTAGCAGGTCGGACAGTTTGCTTAACGGATATTACTGACTGGGTAGGGGGTCAAATTTCCTCCCAGGGAACCTCGGCTTTGGATGAACGCGCCACACAACGATCGCTATTATTTTTCCCGCGAGGATACCTAGAATTGCGCGATCGCATCAAAGAAAAATATGGGATTTTGAACCCTGGTGCTTGTTGGGTAAGCGAGTCTTGTTTCCGACCTTATGACGGTCACGCCATTTTATTATCAATGCTACAAGATGCGGCAAAACAGGGCAAAGGTACTTTAAAATGGTTTCCTAATACTGTTCCCAAATATGTAGAAATAGCAGATAGACAAATTCTCAGTGCGATCGCCATTCAACATCAAGCCGCCCCCGGTACACCCCCCCTAAATAGCGAACCCCTATCCCAAATTATTGAAGATGCTTACAGTTGGGAAGACTCACCCCGCCTCACGAAAACCATTATCGAATTTCTCCCCGCCAATACAGATAAACAAACCGCTAACTGGTACGTGGTAGAAGCCACAGAAACCGGGGAAATTATCGGAATGACCAATATTCCCCACAACTTGGGTATAGACCCACGCAACCCCCTAGAACCCACCTCCTCCAGCGTCACCGGAGACCCCTATTGTACCCAGGGTTTCACCTATACCTTCGCCATGAAAGCCCTCGCCGAGCCAGAACCCATCGAAAAACCACCATTTTACGAACGCTATGCGCCCTACTACAGCTATGAATTGCAGCGATTAGCTAATTTTACCCTAGTGTTTACTTACCGTCGCATTCACAGCGAAAACCCAGAAGGACCTTTTCACCCCGACCCACGCAGGTGGACTATTTATCCAGGGGATATCTCGATGCAAAACTGGACTTGGGGCAATGATTACCGTCCGGGAACCTCTCAGGACAATTTAATCCTAACTCCCCGACAACTAGCCGCCAGCGGGCAGCTAGAACCCGGAAATTGGATGGGCGGACTACGGGTGCAGTCCTTGCAATATGGCGAAGAAAATGCCAAAGGTTTCTTTTATTGGTTAGTCAAGGGGACTACTGATTCTCAATTGGGCGATGGTATGAAAAATAAGTACCCTAATCATCGATTTTTGAGAGGATTTGATCAGCCCATGGGAACCGCCCACGGACTCTCTAAGTTTCCCTATATGCGAGAGGCGCGACGGATTATTGGTCGCCCTTCCTTCGGTCAACCTCAAGGGTTTATGATTTGGGAAACTGATATTTCTCGTAATGATTTTGCCGGGGATTTTTACCGGGAAAATCTCTCGGAATCAGAATTTAGGGAGTTATGGATGGCTTTGGCTGGGTTGGAATTACCAGCTTTAGTCGCTAGAAATCAAACCGTTGAACAGACTTCCCGCAGAGGAAGATCTACCATTTATCCTGATACGGTGGGTATTGGACATTATGCGATCGATTTTCACCCATGTATGACTTTAAGCCCCCACGAAACTCCCGGAAATACTGAAAGAGAGGGAGAACGTCTCGGACAAGGACAGGCTTACCCCTTCCAAATTCCTCTCCGGGCTATGATTCCCCAGGAAATTGATAATTTATTAGTGGTGGGTAAAAGTATTGCTACTAGCCATATTGCGGCGGCGGCTTACCGGGTGCATTCCTTTGAATGGTCTTCGGGTGCGGCGGCGGGAATGACGGCGGTTTTTGCTTTTGATAATGATGTTTTTCCCTATCAATTAGTGGCGGATTTACCAAGGCGATCGCCTTTACTAGATGAGTTACAATGGTTCATCCAAGAAAATGGTAATCCTATCGCATTTCCCCGCACTTCCATTTTTAACCGTTCTTGGGAAAATTGGAGATAATTTTTGACATTTGACTAGAGTTAACTACTAGCATTAACTCGGTAATAATGCTTAAACAATGAATCTAAAACTGATCAGATGAAGGAGATTATAGTTCACCAAGTAGATATTACACACTACCGATTAGTAGAACTCTGCCAACTTGCTGATCAAGCCAAGCCTTTCTACCAATGGGTAGAAAAAAACGCCAAAAAGATAACAGGTTCTCATAAAGAACTCAACGAGATTATGATGTCAGCCACCCGAGATGAAATGGCATCTATTATTTATGCTTGCTACGCAGAACCGGAAGAAAAGCGTCCTTTACTCTTTGATGGTATTGGCAGAGTTTACCCCCACCCAAAAGCCTGCTTTTACTTTTTTGCCTGGATGATTAGAGATGCACCTCAGCAGAGGTTAGCACCCCTAATAAGTCGATGGAAAAAGGAGGTCATGCACATTTATTTACTCGGGATATTATGGGTGCTGTACAGGACTTAAAATCATCGGGAAGTCCATGCTATATTATAGTGGTTATCATCGCCAATAACTGGTCAATATCAGAAATAACAACCATTACCAATCAAATGGACATGGTTTTTCATTTTAATTTGAATCCTCTTTTGTGGTTTTGATGAAGCCAGTCAAATTAAGTTAAATAAGTATATACAAGGTGTTTTAGATAATGGATAATCTCATCCATATTATTAATAAAGTTCTGTTGGGGGATATCCGCACTGTATCTGTAATTATTCCTGATAATTCTATCCAAGCCATAATTACTAGCCCTCCCTATTTTGGGCATCGAAATTACACCGGAAAAGATGGCTGTGCCAACGAGATAGGTAGAGAAGCAAATGTAACCGATTATATTAATAATCTGGTCACCTGCTTTGAAGTGGTAAAACCCAAACTAAAAAATAATGGTTTGCTGTGGCTGAATTTAGGTGATACTTATCGGAATAAACAACTTGAGGGTGTTCCTTGGCGGGTGGCATTTGCTCTCAAAGATAGGGGTTGGATTCTCCGCAGTGATATTATTTGGAAAAAGCCAAATGCTATGCCATCCTCTGTGAAAAATAGACCAACTACTGACCATGAATATATTTTCATGTTTTCTAAAAACACTGATTATTATTATGATGCTGATGCCATTAGGGAACCTCATATCACATTTACCGAACAATCAAAAATGAGAGGCGGTAGGAATCATTTTGGGAAACGAAATAGCACCCCAGAAAATGGCAAAAACTCCGGTAATCAGAATTTGCATGATGGTCGATGGGACCAAGCATTTCACCCCAAAGGAAGAAACAAGAGAACTGTTTGGGAAATACCCCTCGGTAAGTTCAGGGATGCACATTTTGCGGTTTATCCAGAAGATTTAGTTAAAATATGTCTACTGGCATCAACTCGTCAAGGAGATCTGGTTTTAGACCCATTTACTGGTTCAGGTACTACCGGAGTTGTTGCTATTAAGCATGACAGAAAGTTTATTGGCTGCGAACTGGTCAAGACCTATCAAAAAATGGCTCAAAATAGAATTGATGAAATTATTATTCAACCCAGCCTGTTCACGCTGCCCAATTAATTAATATTAATAATCTCCTCAAAATTATGGTGGTATGCTATACTATCCATCTAGGTGATTAAGATGCTGCTAAACACTATCACAATTACCTGATTTTGTGGGTGGGATACCATGGAAAATCTCACCAATTAACTCTATTGCATATTAACGATTAATTGACCATCAGTTTAACTCAATTATGAATCAGACTTCCTCGACTACATTACCAAAAGTTACTGGAAACTCGGTTCAGAAAAATGCGCCTTGGCTGTATGCTTTCTGGAAGTTTTCCCGACCACATACCATTATCGGAACCAGTCTCAGTGTGTTGGGGTTGTTTACGATCGCATTTAGTGCTCAACTTAATCCTACTACATGGGAAAATCCCCTTTTTGTCCCCACCAATTTAATCATCCTGCTGATTAGTTGGATAGCCTGTCTGTGTGGGAATATCTATATTGTCGGTCTTAATCAATTAGAAGATATCGAAATAGACGTAATTAATAAACCCGATTTACCTTTAGCGTCTGGGGTATATTCTCGCCGCCAGGGTCAAATTATCGTAGCCACTACAGGGATATTGGCGGTTATTTTAGCCGTGGTTGGGGGGCCTTTTTTGGCAGCTACTGTTGGGATTAGTTTAGTCCTCGGCACCGCCTATTCCCTCCCTCCCATACGCTTAAAAAGATTTCCCGTTTGGGCGGCATTATGTATATTTACAGTCCGGGGGGTGATTGTCAACCTGGGGCTGTTTTGTCATTTTAGCCAGCAGTTATCAACCCCCCAATTATGGCAAATTCCGGTAATACCCCCGACGGTTTGGGTGTTAACCCTATTTATTTTGGTGTTTACGTTTGCTATTGCCATTTTTAAGGATATCCCCGATATTGAAGGCGATCGCCAATATCATATTACCACCTTTACCATCCGCCTCGGAACCGTAGCCGTATTTAATCTAGCTAGGGGAGTAATCACCATCTGTTATTTAGGGATGATGGCGGCGGCTTTCCTAGTTTATGAAAGTTTAAACCCAGTATTTTTAGTGATGACTAATCTGATATTACTGAGTTTTATGTGGTGGCAAAGCACCAGTGTAGACCTAGGGGAAAAACAAGCGATCGCCAATTTTTACCAACTCTTATGGAAACTGTTTTTTCTGGAATATATACTATTCCCCATCGCCTGTTTATTAGGTTAATTCCAAAAATTAGTGATGCCATACCCCAACTCGCGCAGCATTGACCGCAGCAGAGGTAAACTCAGACCAATCACATTAGTATGACAGCCATCTAACCTATCAACAAAAGCCCCCCCTTTCCCTTCAATCGCAAAACATCCCGCACAGTTCAAAGGTTCTCCGGTCTCCACATAAGACCGGATTTCCTCCTGATCAACAGTCGCAAAATGCACATGAGTTATGCGAGATAAAACCAAAAGTTTGGGTTTATTCAAATCCAGTAAAGCATGACCAGTATAAAGCTGTCCGACATTACCACTAAGATTTTGCCAACGGGCGATCGCTTCTAGTTTATCAGCAGGTTTCCCGTAAATTTCACCCCCCATTACCAACACCGAATCACAGCCCAAAATTAGCGCATTTTTGCCGTTTGCCAAATAGCTAGGGGGATGGTCTTTTAACCGTCTCCCCACAGCTTCCGCTTTGGCTTTAGCGAGTTGTTCTACCAATGCAGTCGGATCATCAATCTGAATGCTAGACTCATCAAAATCACTCTTAATTACTACTGGCTCAATTCCCACAGTTTTTAATAGTCTATGTCTGGCTGGGGAAGCAGAAGCCAGGACGAAAGTGATAGCTGAGTCCACCATATCAGAATCTCCGTTAATAAACAGTAAACGATCGCACCACTTGTTCTAACAGAGTTTTGCTTTTTTGCCAACGCTGTTCACTGGTGGATATATTCAAGGTAAACAACTTACCCCGACTGATAGCAATACTAGCGAAATCATGCCGTTTTTGCTGATTAGGAAGAGTCACAGCATATTCCAGTAAATAGTAAGTATTATTGGTGGATTCTCTTTTCCCAGCATTCACCAACTCGGCTGTCCGACCCGAACCTTCTGGGGCGATCGCATTTTTACTGAGGGTATATCCCACCTCTGTGGGAGTGCCAATTTCCTCTAAACTATCACCCCTAGTCACAGAACTAATCACCACACTAACATTTTCGGTGGAGTCGATCATATCGTGAAAAACCACATCCGGTCCATTAGAGACCCTCACCTCCACCCAACCGTTAGGGTAAAGAAACTCATAGCCATCTGCTGTGTCCACAAAACTTTTTAGACCTCCCCCGGTGGCTACACATCCCCCCAGGGTGAGACTAACAACAACTAGGATAATTGATGCAATTCGTTTGAACATTGAAACACATTTCCATTACTGCAAAATCGATGCTTGATCGAGTCTTGAGCGACTCTGACAGCGATCGACAGTATAACCATTGTCCCATTAATCGGCTGTTTAACTCTGGTTAGGTCAAATTTAACTCAACCTGTCGTTGCACATTTATTAAAACTCGATCGCCACGGGTAAGGCTGTATTCAGCTTTCCAGACTCCTGGAAGTAGACTAGCGCCAGAATTTCTTTGTCCCACATAGCCCACCCAGGTGAGACTGGGAGATTGAATGCGGTCATTATGGTCAACTACCACATTACCTCTGGGGTCAATCATCCGATATTTCACCTCATCCCCCGCTAAAATACCATAGGCTTGCACCCAGAATAATAGGGCGGGAATTTGTGCGGACAAGACGGTTTCTGAATGCTTCCCATCCCAAATTTGGTCCATGTCGGGGGGGTCTGTGGAAAATCCCGCCCTAATTAGACCTGTGGGATTATACCCAGAAGGTTGATTCCAAATCGGATCTAAGCTAATCTGACAACCGGGTGAGGAGGTCGGACCGACAAAAGGATCAACTACCTGTCCTTGGTGGGTAACGGTGATGTGAACATGGGGAAAGGAGGTTAAACCGGATGTTCCCACCATTCCTAACACTGTGTCAGTATTGACGCGATCGCCTGATTTAACCGCCACACTACCCCGCCGCAGGTGACAATATTGAGTTTCCCAACCTTTTCCGTGGTCAATAACTACCCCATTACCGCATTCTTGACCCTCTACCCTTGACCTTTCCGCAGGATGTCTAATTCGCCGATCTTCGACTCCATCACGGACTCTTAATACCTGACCAGAGGCTGATGCAAATACGGGGACTCCTTTGGCCATCATTCTTTCATCGGGAATGGCAAAATCTGTTCCTTTATGACCATCATAGGTTTGACGACCACAGCCAAAATCTACGGCTTGGGGACTCGGATCGCGATCGGTGTATAAAATCACTAAACAATCTTTATTTAATTCACATTTCAGCGGTGGAGACAAACTCACGCTATCTGTGGCGATCGCCACTGTATCCGGTTCGGAATTAAGGCTGAAACTGATTGACGGAGGAACACAACCTATCAGCAGTGATAGTCCTAACCCCAACATAAATAAGCATAGATATCGCAGGTGTTTGAGCATTTGTCAGATGTTGGATATGTCTTATATGTGTCGTTAGTAATTATAGCAAATCCCTAATCGGCTTGCCCTTACTCTTTACGGAGTCTGACGCTACCACAAGATATGTGGGTAATTTTCTCCAGTTATTGGGTGATTTCTGGCAGTAAAAACCACGGAAAATCAGGATAGTTAAATTGCCATAATATGGCATTACTTTCAGGAATATATAAATCGGTAATTGGGGAAAATTCCGGCGCTAATTCAGTAAAGCGATCGCTAGGAATGGCAAAAGCTAGATGTCTCATTTGTTCCCGTAAATCTGGGGGTGGCTGTTCACCATCATCATAAATATAGGGGTCTCCCCACAGGGGATAAGCGTGCATTCCATTAATACCGACTACCTTTCCCCAACGGTCTAACAGGGGGCCGCCACTCATGCCTTTTTGGATCGGATTAGTATAGCCAATTTGATAACCGTTTTTAAAGGGTTTTTCGGGAATTAAAGAGACTCTCCCTCTGGTTAAATTCAATCCTTTATTTCTGGTGGGAGGGTATTTTTTATCCGGGAATTTGGCGAGGGATGATTTGGGATTAAATAGATGATCTAATGATGGTTTTTTGTCTATCAGTTTGCCATGATTATTGTGAAAGTTAATGGGTTGAATATTATCGGCATCTATCGGAAATGGAAAACCCGCCCCAAATACTTTATCACCGGGTGAGAGAGTAGCGGAAGGATGGAAAGAAGCGATCGCATAATTTTGAGGTTTACCCTGAAACTGAATCAGGGCTAAATCTTGTCCTTGTAAGGAATAATTCTTGAGTAAATACCCTTGATAAATCTGACCATCAGGAGTTTGGATTAAATAGGGAGATTCCTCGGTATTGATGACATGATCATTAGTCAAAACCGTATATAAATCACCTTCTCTTTTAATGATAATTCCCGACCCCCAAGCTGACCCAGAAATAATTTTGACTGTAATTGATTCAGCGATCGCCTTCAACTCTTGAGGGCTACAAGGTCGGCATTCACCCTCGCCACATACCGGATTAGTAGAGCAAGTAATGGCGGGTAACTTATTAGGTAGAAAAAAATAATCTAAATGATGCTGCCAAATTCCCGAAAAATTAGCAATTAAAAAAGGCAGTAATAGCATATAAATCCTCATCAAAAACTGCCATGATTAATTATTCCTGCCCCCTCCTCACGCCCAGGACCCCTCAACTAAGGAGGCAGAAGGATCAGCATTTAATCAGAATTAAAAGTAATTTGCTGATCTAGGTATTCTTGGAAATCCAAATATAGACGGGAATCAGTTTCCGACAAAGGACCAGCATTAGCATTAGCTTGTAGAGCAAAAAGCTGTCGGATAGTGCGGCGAGCATCTTGATTAGGTTTGAGAGTAAATAGAACCCCCAAACAGGGACCATCCTTAGCATCAGAAACACAGATAACTGGCTGTCGATTAACAGTTCCTGTAGTCACATAATTAAGTAATCCGCGCTCATAGAACTCCTGAAATTTAGCCGAAACTTGGCGACAGCGAGTTTGTGGCACATAACCAGCCTGATTAAAAACCAAAGAAACCCAACGAATTACGGGAAAAGTCCCCCGCGAGTTGCGGACAAAAGTAGTAGGGACATCATCATCACTACGTCCACAAAAAAACTCTTGTTCCACTACTGTATTATATCGCTGATGTGGCTGATATAGCTGATGTCGATGGCGCGGAAACTGTGTGATTTCGGTTTCTTCAGCGGCTGTGCCATTACCAACAAAGAAAGAAGCGATCGCCATCGCTCCTCCCGTGGCTAAATTAAAGAGATATTTTGGTTTCATTGTCCTTAGAACCAGATAACTGAATAGATCAAAATTCCGAACCAGAATTGTTCCGTTGCTTCCAATTGACCCCTAATCGTTTGAGATAGTCCCACCCCCGCTGGGGCCAAACGTGCTGGCGGCCAGTGCGTTCAGCAATCCACTGGGCTACCTTGGGGCCAGACCAGGGTCCCCCATCAGGAGCCGGACCTTGCAAAGCCTGCTTGAGTTCCTTTTGCTGTGATTTAGTCAAAAGCGATCGCGCCACAGGGGGCTGGCGATCGCGACTACGGTTTCTCACCGAAGGTGGGCCCTCGTGGTTATAACGTCGGATAATCTCTTTGGCGTAGTCGTAATTTAACCCCACAACCTCTGCCGCCTGTTTGATCGTCCAACCGCTGCCAACCAAATGAAGAAGATGCCACCGACGCGACTCAGTAGTATCTCTAGCTTGTCGGTAACGGTTTTTGAGATCATCAACCGATAAATGGGGTTCAATATGAGCCTTTGGTGGCATACCTCCTCATCTCATCATCCACAACACTGCTTGATCTATCGTCAGTTTGGCAAAATTTCCGGATCAAACAAAAATTTAGCGATCGCCACTGATCAGGTAGTAGAGTGTTACCAATTTTTCGCTAAACTCAAATATTGGAACTAAAACAGAGGAGACCGCATGGCATCGATCTGCGAGTTGCACCAACAACTGGTAAATAAAGAACGCTCTGCTGTGGAAATCACCACCGAAGCGCTCGATCGCATTAATAAACTAGAACCCACACTTAAAAGTTTTCTGTGTATTACCGCAGATCGAGCCTTAGAACAAGCCCGACAGGTCGATGCTAAAATTGCAGCCGGAGACGAAATCGGATTATTAGCAGGCATTCCCATAGCCGTCAAAGACAATATGTGTACGGAAGGGATTACCACCACCTGTGGCTCGAAAATTCTCGCGAACTTCGTGCCTCCCTATGAGTCCACTGTGACCACCAAACTCATAGAAGCCGGAGCAGTTATACTCGGAAAAACCAACCTAGATGAGTTTGCGATGGGAAGTTCCACCGAAAACTCAGCCTTTCAAATCACCGCTAACCCTTGGGATATAACCAGAGTTCCCGGAGGGTCCTCTGGCGGGTCAGCAGCAGCCGTAGCAGCCAACCAGGCAGTAGTTGCCCTTGGTTCGGATACAGGGGGTTCCATTCGTCAACCAGCCTCATTCTGTGGAGTTGTAGGCATGAAACCCACCTATGGGCTAGTATCCCGCTATGGGTTGGTAGCTTATGCTTCTTCGTTGGATCAGATTGGCCCCTTTGGTCGCACCGTCGAAGATGCGGCGATTTTGCTAAATGCGATCGCTGGTTACGACCCCAAAGACTCCACCAGTCTTAACGTAGAGATCCCCAACTATACCGATTTTTTAAAGCCCTCCCTCAAACCCAGAAGCAAAATCAAAATTGGGGTAATTAAAGAAACCTTCGGGGAAGGCTTAGATCCCGTAGTAGAACAAGCCGTTACTAAAGCGATCGATGTCCTGCAAAGCCTAGGCGCAGAAATTCAGGTCATCTCCTGTCCTCGGTTCCGCTATGGTCTACCCACCTACTATATTATCGCCCCCAGCGAGGCTTCCGCTAATCTCGCCCGCTATGACGGGGTTAAATATGGTTTCCGCACTCCTGATGCTGATAACCTGATTGAGATGTACGCCAAAACCCGCGCCGAAGGCTTTGGGGCGGAAGTCAAACGTCGGATCATGGTAGGAACCTATACTTTGTCTGCTGGTTACTATGATGCCTATTATCTGAAAGCCCAAAAAGTCCGCACCCTGATTAAACAAGATTTCGATCGCGCTTTTACTCAAGTAGAGGTCCTAGTTTGTCCTACCTCTCCCACCACCGCTTTTAAAGCCGGAGAAAAAACCTCTGACCCCCTGAGTATGTATCTTTCCGACCTGATGACAATTCCCGTCAATTTAGCCGGTTTACCCGCGATCAGCGTTCCCTGTGGATTTGACAGTCAGGGTCTCCCCATTGGAATGCAGTTAATTGGCAAAGTTCTCGGCGAAAGTCGTCTGTTTGAAGTCGCCCATGCTTATGAACAAGCCACCCCTTGGCATAAGCATAACCCAAACATACCCAGCTCATAGTTAACTATTCCCCATAAATCTCTACTGAGGAAGTGCTGTCAATAGTCCACCGGGGAGAATTAGCGGCGGTGTCTGGTGAACTGACCAAAGCCCATAAATCGGATATATCTGAATCGATTTCTGAGAATAGCAGTTTCATGGTTTTTTCATCCCCCGCGTCCGCCGCTTGACTGAGGGGGGCTAGGGTTTCGGCAACAGCGGTTTGGCGTTCTAACTCCTGGGTGGAGGCGAGAATATTACCCAAGCCGTTGATGATCCTCCGTAAACTATCGCGCAATCTCGGATCTCCTGTCAAATCTTCAATATCTGCGGTCACTTTCTGCATATTTTGCAGGGTGGAACGGGCCGAGTCTAGGGTTTGTTGCAGTAAGATTATATTATCCGGGTTGTTGACACTCTGAGAAACATCTCGCAAGTTCTCCGAGGCGATCACGGCATTGGCTGATAAGGTTTCCAGATTGGTTAATAGTTCCCCCTGTTCAAATCGGGCTATAACTGGGGTTAGTGTAGCGATCGCTACACTCAATTCCTGGCTGGTTTCATTAATATTATTTAAGGTCATCAGCAAAGTGGAGCGATTGGTAGCAACCAGGGCATTTACCTCTTGAGTTAAGGCACTGATATCACCAGTAACCTGGTCTAAGGAATTAGCCGACTGCAGTGCTGCTCCGCTGACTTCCTGCATGGAGCGCTCTAGCTGCTCGGAAAGTTGAGTCATTTCCGAGGAAAATAAGTTCATGTTTTGATCCACCGATGCACTGAAATTACCCAACTCCAATTTAGCTATATCAACTAATTGCCCCATTTTGGTGGTCAGTTGGGTGGCTTCGGCGGCGGCGAGGGCGGTATTTTCCACCGCAGCATTTAGATTAGCAAATAATTCCGGGTTGCCATAGAGTTCCCCTAAATCAAGCATAGTCTCCATGAGGCGATCGGGGCTAATACCCGGTAAACCTTGAACGGAACTCTCATGGCACAAAATATCTGACGAGGGACAGTTAGCAGCAATGGGGTTAGCAGCCACCAGCTCAGGAGTTAAGACTATATTGGGGATAATATCAATATATGTTTCATTCAGAAAACCCGTCTGATTGACCAAAACTTGGGAATTTCGTGGCATTACTAAATCGGTAGATTCAATATTTAGCAACACCTCCACCCCATTAGACTGGGGTTGAATTCTGGTAACCCGCCCGACTCTTACCCCCCGATATCGTACAGGTACGCCAATTTGAAGACCAGTAGCACTAGGAAATTCTGCCCGAATTTGGTAACTCTGCTGACCAAGACTGATCCCCCGCAGCCAAAAAGCTGTGGCCCCAAATAGCCCCACTCCCAATATAATCAACAAACCGACTGATCCTTCACGGACACTTCGCGATCGCATAATTCATCCTCTCATCTGTCTGTCCCATCTTCATAATGTTAGGCTAACTTAACAAATTTCAGGATCCCATCAGCTAATTGACCACCTGAATGGGTCCGCTTACACTGCCCGTAAAAAACTGTCTCAGCGCCGGATTGGTGGACTTGTAAGCCTCCTCAATTGACCCTTGCCATTGAATTTGACCTTTATACAAAAAAATTACCTGGTCTGTGGTTCTGCGGATTGTACTATCTTGGTGTGTCACCATCACATAGGTGCTGCCACCCCCGTCCCGCTTTTGTAGGCTGCGAATCAAATCTTCAATCACCGTTGAAGCGATCGGATCTAAACCGGCGGTTGGTTCGTCATACAGTATAACTTCGGGATTATCGCTTGGGGTTTCTGGGTTGGGCATAATGGCTCTGGCGAAACTCACCCGTTTTCGCATTCCTCCAGATAATTCTGCTGGATAGCGATCGCAAATATTAGGCAGACCCACCATTTCTAGCCTTTCCTCAACTAATTGACGAATAGTAGCCTGGGAAAGTCTGCTGTGTTCATACAAGCGAAATCCCACATTTTGTTCAACATTAAGAGAGTCAAACAAAGCCGCATTCTGAAACACCATCCCAATACCAATCGGATCACTAAGATCATCCACCCAACCCCGTCGCAGTTGTCCCTTGACATATACTTCTCCAGCATCAGGAGGTAATAACCCCGCTATAATCCGCAAAATCGTTGATTTTCCCGTCCCAGAAGGACCGATAATTCCCAACGCTTGACCAGGATAGATTTTTAGATCTACCCCATCTAAAATCACATTGGAACCAAAGGCTTTAGAAATTCCTCGCAGTTCAATTAGTGGCTCAGACATATTAGATTTGGATTCGGTTCCCGGACATAGTTATCAATCAACCCGCCTGTAATACACAAGCTATGGCTATATACAAGATATACTGCCATTCCCAATTTGCCATAGACTCTTCCCTATGCACCATATACATAACTATAAATGGCGATATACAGGCTATCATCTCGAATTAGGTTTGCCAAAATTTAACCACCACAGATTTTTCTGGAGGTCTATTATCAATGTCGATTATTTCCCTTAGATTGAAACTGCGTCGCCTGTTCAAACTCCGACTAAATTGGAGTCGCTCAGGCTATCGTTCCTCCTCACGAATAGGACAGTGGTTCAAATGGTTAGCCCCCGGTTTGCTAGTCAAACGGTGGTTACTCATTAGCGCCGGAGGGGTATTGCTGACCAGTTTGGGGTTAGCTATCTGGACAGGAATGACCCCAATTTTTTATATTTTGCAACTGCTCAGGGGATTTTTGGAATGGATTACCCAAATTATCCCTAACTCGGTTTCTGGACCGTTGCTAATTTTGGCGGGTTTACTATTCGTTTTTTGGGGTCAGAGTCGCAGCTTTAACTCTATTACCCAGGTATTCACCCCGGAAGGTGATCAGGAATTGGTCGATCGCCTCCTAGCATTGCGCCGCCTCAACCGAGGTCCGAAAATCGTAGTTATTGGCGGCGGCACGGGTCTATCAACCCTGCTGCGGGGTTTAAAAGATTACAGCGCTAATATCACGGCTATTGTTACCGTAGCGGACGATGGTGGCTCCTCTGGGCGCTTGCGTCGCGAAATTGGAGTATTACCCCCAGGAGATATTCGCAACTGTTTAGCGGCTTTAGCTGATGAGGAAAAGCTATTGACCGAATTATTCCAATACCGATTTCGGGCTGGGGATGGTTTGACAGGTCACAGTTTTGGTAATTTATTTCTCACGGCTATGGGAGAGGTGACCGGAGACCTGGAAAGGGCGATCGCAGCTAGTTCTAAGGTCTTGGCTATTCGCGGTCAAGTCCTACCCGCTACCCTCAGCGATGTTCACCTGTGGGCTAAATTAGAAGATGGCCGTCGTATTCATGGAGAGTCTAGTATTACAGAAGCTAAGGGTAAAATTGTTAAAATTGGTTGCACACCTGCCAACCCCCCAGCCCTTCCTAAAGCTATTAATGCCATTCAAGAAGCAGATCTGATTATTATCGGACCGGGTAGCCTCTACACTAGCGTTATCCCCAATTTATTGGTCCCAGAAATTACGGAAGCGATCGCTCAACGCCAAGTCCCCCGCATCTATGTTTGTAATGTCATGACCCAACCGGGAGAAACTGATAACTACAGCGTCGCCGACCACATTCGGGCGATCGATGACGCTTGTGGCCATCAACTATTTGATGCCGTCCTAGTGCAAGGAAAAGTCCCCCCGGCTCAAGCATTAATCCGCTATGCTCAAGAAGACTCTCACCCAGTCTTTATTGACCGGGAAGCCGTCAAGGAATTAGGGCGAAAAATGGTATTAACCAATATCATTGAAGTTGATAGCGACACTGGCTATGTCCGCCACAACTCCAAACGACTCGCCCAAGTCCTCCTACGTTGGTATAGCAGAGTTTAGACAATTTTACTTCGAGATAAAATGCACCCAAAAACTGCCATCAGGGATACACACCCGCCGAATTAGTTGATAGGAGTAGTGTAAGTAAGCACCACTTAGATCTGTTCGATATCCACTGGAGAACCACTCCCCATAAGGGTCATGGACGATAAACCCATTTTGGTCATAGCCTACCACGACAATAATATGCCCAAAGGAGGTAAAGTATCCGTGGATAACGGCAGGATAACCCGCAGCTACCCAGTCCTGTACATCCTCAATTACCGCATTTTCGGTAAAATAATCCCTAGCACCATAGTCTCGCACAATGCGGGCTAAATCGTAGGGACTATGGCGACTATAGCCCTTATTGATAGCATAGCGATACAGTTCATCCTCAAATTGACGATATCTCGTATCACGGCGGGGAATATTAAAATATTCCAAACACATGGCTAGGGAAGTGACATTACAAGCGCCTGTGGGGTTGTAGAAATTATCTAATTGTGACTTGAAGGGGACATTCAGACGATGGCTTCTCGGTAGGGGTCTGGGGTAGGTTTGGGTTCCTCCCTCGTAAACTTCCGCATGACCACCCCAAATATACAACACAGAATAACCGCCAAAGGACTCATTACGCAAAGCTATCCTTAAATGCGCCCGGATCGGATCATAAGCCAAAACTGAAAATTCCCGTCCGGCTGGAATGGAAAATTTCTCGGAGTTGTTCAGTTGAGAAGAGGCGATCGGTTTGACCTTCAAAACTGTATCTCTGATGACTTTTAACATGGGAGTAGTTACCGGGAGGTCAGAAACCTTAGCTTCAATTAATTTTTTGGCAGTCTCAGACCCAATAAATCCCGGTTCTTCGCATTCCATTAACTGCTGAAAACGATGCAGCGCGGCGGTTGACTTCGGACCGAATATCCCATCTGCTGGCGGGTCTAGCAGCCCTAAATCAATCAGCCGGATTTGAATTTGACGGCTCAAACCTGCATCATCATTAATCGCCTTCACATCATATCGGATATCTGTACCCAGGAAGTTCTGTAGCCTCATATTTCCCTGGCGATTCACACTTTTTGTTTCTATCAGTTTTTTGGCGGTATCTGTGCCGAGAATGCCACTGGGTTCGCTACAGTTCATTAACTCCTGAAAACTCCGAAAAGCCGCCGTTGAATTGGGGCCGAATATGCCATCAACTGGCGGCGCTAGGAGTCCTAAATCAATCAGTCGAGTTTGAATTTGACGACTCAGAGCTTCATTATCATAAATGGCTTTGATATCATATTGAGTATTAGTCCCCACAAAGTCCTGTAGTCTCATGTCTATAGTTATAATTTTGGTGTTTTGTACAAGTTTTTTGGCTGGCTATGTACTGCATAACTCCTGTGGAGTTATGCAATTTATTAGGAGTTGGTAAAGTCGGGTTTAAATTATCTCACCTGGAGATGAAATGCACCCAAAAATTACCATCAGGAATACATACCCGCCGAATGAGTCGATAGGAGTAGTGTAAGTAAGCACCACTTAGATCGGTTCGATATCCGGTTGAAAACCACTCCCCATAAGGGTCATGGACGATAAACCCATTTTGGTCATAGCCTACCACGACAATAATATGCCCAAAGGAGGTAAAGTATCCATGGATAACGGCAGGATAACCGGCTGCGATCCAGTCCTGTACATCCTCAATCACGGCATTTTCGGTAAAATGATCCCTAGCACCATAGTCTCGGACAATGCGAGCTAAATCGTAGGGATTATGGCGACTATAACCCATATCCAGGGCATAGCGATATAGTTCATCCTCAAATTGACGATATCTCAAATTGCGACGCGGAATATTAAAATATGCCAAACACATGGCGATGGAAGTGACATTACAAGCGCCTGTGGGGTTGTAGAAATTATCTAATTGTGACTTGAAGGGGACATTCAGACGACGGCTAGTTGGTAGGGGTCGGGGATGGGTTCTGGTCCCTCCCTCGTAAACTTCCACATGGCCAGCCCAAATATACAAGATGGAATAACCACCAAAGGACTCATTACGCAAAGCTACCCTTAAATGCGCCCGGATCGGATCATAAGCCAAAACTGAAAATTCCCGTCCGGCTGGAATGGAAAATTTCTCGGAGTTGTTCAGTTGAGAAGAGGCGATCGGTCTCACCTTGAAAACTGTATTTCTGATGACTTTTAAAATGGGAGTAGTTACGGGGAGGTCAGAAACCTTAGTTTCAATGAGTTTTTTGGCAGTCTCAGAACCAATAAATCCGGGTTCAGAGCATTCCATTAACTGCTGAAAACGATGCAGCGCGGCGGTTGACTTGGGACCGAAGATTCCATCGGCGGGCGGGTCTAGCAGCCCTAAATCAATGAGCCGGATTTGAATTTGACGACTCAAACCTGCATCAGCATTAATCGCCTTAACATCATATCGGATATTGGTTCCTAGGAAGTCCTGTAGCCGCATATTTCCCGGCCGACTAACAGTTTTGGTTTCTATCAGTTTTTTGGCGGTATCTGTGCCGAGAATGCCACTGGGTTCGCTACAGTTCATTAACTCCTGAAAATTCCGAAAAGCCGCCCTTGATAAGGGGCCAAAGATGCCATCAACTGGCGGCGCTAGGAGTCCTAAATCAATCAGCCGAGTTTGAATTTGACGACTCAGAGCCTCATTATCATAAATGGCTTGGAAGTCATATTGAATATTAGTCCCTACAAAGTCCTGTAGTCTCATATTTTCCCGTCGAATAGTGGTGGTTTCTATCAGTTTTTTGGCGGTTTCAGAGCCTAAAATACCAGATTCACTGATGTTCATTAACTCCTGAAAGCGTTTGAATGCGGCGGTTGAATTGGGGCCGAATATGCCATCAACTGGCGGCGCTAGGAGTCCTAAATCAATCAGTCGAGTCTGAATTTGACGGCTCAGACGTTCATTATCATAAATGGCTTTGATTTCATATCGAATATTAGTTCCCAGAAAATCCTCAAGCCTCATGTTCGGGGGCCGCATAGTGGTAGTGTCTAGGAGTTTTTGGGCAGTTTCAGTGGCCAGAATACCAGATTCACTGATGTTCATTAACTCCTGAAAGCGTTTGAATGCGGCGGTTGAATTGGGGCCAAAAATACCATCAACTGGGGGATCTAGGAGTCCTAAATCAATCAGCCGAGTTTGAATTTGACGACTCAGAGCTTCGTCATCATAAATCTGTTGTATATCATATCGAGTATTGGTTCCTAGGAAATCTTGTAGTCTCATTTTGGGTGCTAGGTCACAAAATCACTGCAATTGTACATGGTTTGTTGACCCCCCCTACAAATAATTCATTATTTGATACAAAATATCAGAGGGGGTCGAGATTTAGAAGGGGATATCAACTCCCGGTTTCAGTTTCGTTAGGGGGTATGAGGTTTCAGGATAACTACCCCATAGGCTTGGGGTAATAAATATTGGCGGATGGCTTGTTGTAATTTTTCTGCATTGAGGGATTGAATTTGGCTGGGATATTCTAAAGCTAGGTTCACATTTCCGACGATCGCCTGATAGTAACCATACAAATTAGCGCGATCGCTTGGTGTTTCACTACCAAAAATAAACCGATTGGCTACTTGAGTCCGTACCCTGGTCATTTCGGTGGGGGTGATTAATTCCCTGTGGAGTCGGTTAATATGTTCTGCGATCGCCGCTTCGGCTTCGGCTAAGTGTTCGACCCGCAACCGAGCGGAAATATAAAATACTCCCTGTAGCCTCTGGGTCATATTGCTGCAACTAATCCCAGACACTAAACCCCGATTTTCTCGTAAATCCTGCACTAGGCGGGAGGTACGACCTTGACCTAAAATTGTAGCCAAAACATCCAAAGCATAGGTTTCTGAGAGTTGATTGAGTCCGGGAACCCGCCACACCATCATTAATCGAGCTTGCTGTAAGCTATCATCTATGATTTCGTGGCGGACAATTTCACTAAATCCTGACTCTGGGATCAGATGATGCAGATCTACTTCTGGGGGAAGTTCTGGAGGTGTCTGTAATGGGATAGACTCGGCTACTGTTCCAATTAAAGTCTCTACAGGTAAATTTCCCACAACTGCGATCGTGGTTTTTTGGGGACAGTAATGGCTGCGATGAAAATCTCGCATTTGCTGAGGAGTTAACTGTTCAATAGCGGCTGCTGGTCCTAGTACAGACCGACGATAGGGGAGACGCTTAAAGGCTGTTTCCATGGTCCGCTGAAATGAACGACGCGCGGGGTTGTCTTCAGATCGCCGGATTTCTTCTAATACTACTAGCCTCTCTCGCTCAAAAGCATCATCGGGAATAATTGGGTTAAATACTACTTCAAGCTGTAGGGGGGCTAGGGTAGCAAAGTCGGCGGGAGCGCTGGTAACATAATAGTGGGTGTAGTCCTGGCTGGTGGCTGCATTGGTTAAAGCGCCTCGTTGTTCGATGAGTCTTTCAAATTCCCCAGCTTTGAGGTTGGGAGTCCCTTTGAACACCATGTGTTCTAAAAAGTGAGCCATCCCGTTGATCGGGTCGGGTTCGACAGCGGATCCAACATCAATCCAAACATTCAAGTTCACGGCTTCAACGGGTAACTGTTCTGCCACAATGGTGAGACCATTTGATAATTTGTAGATGGTGGGAGCGTTTAGTGAGCGGGTGATATTTGATTCAAGTAGGATAGAAGTCATTGGATCTTTAGCCGTGTGGTCTTTTCCCTATCTATCTTAATGGGGTTATAGCAGAGTTACGGGGATTTGGTGATAATTTGGTTGATACTACAGGAGTTTATGCGATCGGGCGATCGCATACTACCAACCACAGGTCAAACACAACAATTATCGATAATTGCTCCCAACTATGAACATCACCAAACCTCTACACGCAGCCATTTTAGTCTCGGACTTGGCAAAATCTCAGCAATTTTATAGCCAGATCTTACAGTTAACTGCTGTCGATCGCCCTTTGAATTTCCCAGGAATATGGTATCAGATTGGTGATTGGCAAATTCATCTAATTGAATCTGAACAAGTAATTGGCGATCGAGTCAATGAAGCCAAATGGGGACGCAACCGACATCTAGCTTTCGCTGTGGCTGATTTGGCGATCGCCAAAGCACAACTCACCCGCCATAATTACCCGTTTCAAATGAGCGCTTCCGGTCGTTCAGCCCTTTTTGTGGCTGACCCTGATGGTAATATTATCGAATTGAGTCAAATATGAAAATTCTCGCCTATTCTTATACGGAACCGCTGTTAGAACCGCCGCCAGATCCGACGATTTGGGGATGGGATATTGATGGGATTTATCAAGATTTTGGCGATCGCCAACAACTAGAGCAAATGCTAGAAGATTGTCAACAACTACCACCCCCCAACTATTTATTAATCCAACGCTATGAAGAATTGGGTAACTCTGTCCTAGAAGTTAGCGATCGCCTCCGCCAACTCCAACAGTTAAACATCCAAGTTATCGCCATTGAATCCGACCTAAAATCCTCGGATATTTCCCGTGTAGATTTAATCAAATTTATCTCGGAAATTCAACAAAGTTACCACAGCCGTTGTATCCGCCAAGGACACGCGCGCAACCGTTTAAAAGCCATTCCTCCCCCCGGAAAAGCACCCTATGGCTACCGTAGAGGAAAGGACCGCTACACCATCGATCGCAGCACCGCACCTGTAGTTAAAGACTTTTTTGAGCATTTTTTACTGTACGGTTCCCTACGCGGTGCAGTCCGGTATTTACAAAAGCGATATCATAAAAAAATCTCCGTAACTACCGGGAAGCGATGGTTAATTAACCCCGTTTATCGAGGGGATTTAGCTTATCAGAATGGCGATATTATTTCTAATACTCATCTTCCGATTATTTCCCGTGAAGAAGCCGCCCAAATCGATAGGTTATTACGACGCAACCAGCGCCTCCCACCTCGCACAGCCAGCGCCCCCCGTTCTTTAGCTGGTTTATTAATGTGTAGTGAATGTGGTTCAGGGATGACTATTAGCCGGGTAACTACACATAACAAAAAGCGAGAATATCTTTATGTGAGACCTCTAAAATGCCAACGCTTAACTAAGTGTAAATCCCTTAATTATCATGATATTTTATCGGCTACCATTGACCGAATTTGTACCGACCTACCCCCAGCAGTTGCCCAATTACAGATTCCAGATTTAGACCTATTTAAGCAGCAGATTTATGATGAAATAGCCCACAAAAAAGACATCATCAATCAACTGCCAACTCTGCAAAACACAGGAATCTTAGACAGGGAAACTGCCACCATTAGGGAATATAAATTGCGCCAAGAAATCGCCCAACTAGAGAATCAATTATCCCAACTTCCCCCAGTGAATTTACAAGCCACGGCTCAAGCGGTTTCTATCCGCCAATTTTGGCTAGATTTATCAGAAACGGAGAGGCGATTTTATCTGCGGGAGTTTCTGCAAAAAATCCAAATTATTCGCGATCGCCATCACTGGCATTTACAACTAAATTTTATTTTTTAACCCCCCAATGTATCTACTGTAATAGCCGTGGCTGCTGACCGGAACAATGATCGATTTTTCAACTGTCAGGAAGTAGAGGGGAAGTGGGAGAAGTGGGGGAACCCGGAGGCGGCAATAAAGGACTCCCTGGCTGCATTTCATTAAGCGGCTGAGAGGGGAGGAAAGGATTAATAGGAGGTTCCACCCCATTATTAGGTGTCAGTACATCAGGGGCTAATAAACCCTCAGAATCAACCGGAGAGGGCATTTCCTCAGAACTCGGTAAAGTAGCCAAAGCAACGCGATCGCCTCCCACAGCCCGCATTTTATCTAAAACCTGTACAACATCATTATAACGGGCATCTTTAGGGGCATACAGCACCACCAAACCACTAGGATTCCACCTTAAAAAACGCTCCAAAGCCCGCTGCATTTGTTCAGCATTAACCCGTTGCTGGTCAATATAAGTATCCCCTCGAATATCCACCCCAACCACCAACATTTTTTGCATCTGAGTTTCACCAGTCCCCGCCCGTGGCAAATCCACATTGATCGCCTGTTGTCGGGTAAGCTGTAGGGCTGCCAAAATAAAAAACGTCAAAATACAAAAAACCACATCAATCAGGGGTAGCAGTTCAATGCGCCCCTCATCAAGCTGAGAATCTATGTTAACTTTCATCAATCTGCCTCCGTGGATAGTCCCACCAAAAAGGGTGTTTGTTAGTATCTTGATATCAATGACAAAGGTTTAATTGGATCTGGGCGTGTTGTTGATATTATTCAACCTCTCCTTTTTGATGTTTATCATCATCATCAGCCAAGCGAGAATTACCCTTAATCACAGGTTGAATTAAAGTATTTTGTTCAGCTACCGACCCAGGGAATTCTGATTGAGAGGGAGTTTCCTCATCCTCAGATTCTGAAGGTAATTTGATTAAAGGAGTTTCCTCATCCTCCGCCCCATCCTCATCGGGTAGCTTAATTAAACTACCTTTTGGGGGAAAATCCTCCTGGGGTTCTTCCGCCATCAAAGAGGCATCATTAGCCTCTCCCGGAAGCAGCATCTGAGCTTTAACCTCTGGCCAATCCTGGCGATAGAGTAATTCTAATTCATTTCCCGCTTTTCGGAAGACCTTAACTTGGCTAAAGGAAAAGCCTTGAAACAGGCGATAGAAAGCCAGACTGATAATAGCCACAATCAGGCCTGTAGCTGTACTAATCAGGGCTTCTCCAATCCCCAGGGTGACATCAGCAGCCGAAGAAGTACCAATATCTCCCAGGCGGATAGAACCCAAAGAATTAATCAGACCCAAAACTGTTCCCAACAAACCTAACATAGGGGCGAGGGCAATTACCGCCTCTAGGATTTTATCGCCCCGTCGCATAGAAACAAATTCCTCCTCAGCGGCGGCTTCCAGGGCGAGACTAAATAATTCAGGGTCTGGGGTAGCGAGTTTAAGGGGGGCATAAAAAAACCTTCCCATGGGGCGATTATTGCTTTGTTTGGCAATCTGATAAGCCATTCCCCACTGTCCCCTCCGGGCGACATCCAAAACCCGGTTGACAATTCGGCGTTCACGGGTGAGGGTATTTCCCCAAAACCACAGTCTTTCAATAATGGTACTAATGGATAAAATTGATAATACCATTAGGGGCCACATGGCTGGGCCGCCTCTCTCCAAGATTTGTTGAATATCCATATAACCTATTGTCCTTCAGATCTCCCATTAGCCAAGATTGACGAAAAAATTATCTGTTTTCCATAAACCAAAGCAATCTCAATTTTAATCGCCTTGGGACAAGTGACAAGGGGGGGAAGACAAATTCCCCCGAGAAACCCGATTCCGGGTCGCCCCCCACCATGTCAACCGAGAATGGTACTCAGGTCTAAATATTCTTCGACCACATCAGCTAAGGTATCCAGCATCAGATCTCGTTGTTCGCGATAGTTAGGAATCCCGGTGGGTAAGGTTCCTAATCCCCTTGGTTTTCGGAGATGATTTAACCAAGACCTGCGCCAGGGACTATTATCAAATATGCCATGCAAATAGTGACCCCAGACGGATCTATTGCTGCTGACTACTCCTAAATCGTGATCGTCAAATAGGGGTACTGTCTCCCGTTTGTCCAAAATTTGAGTCCGCCCTTGGTGGATCTCATAGCCTTCTACGGGAAATCCGATTTCTGGATAATTCGATGTTACCAACCGCTGGCGGGAGACTTTGTCTGATAAAAGTATGGTTTTGATGGGAAGTAAACCTAAGCCGGGAAAGTCTCCGATTTTACCCTCTAAGCCACGGGGATCAGATACCTGTTGTCCTAGCATCTGATACCCCCCACAGATACCCATGACCTGACCGCCTGCTTCTACATAATCCTGAATTTGAGAAGCCATGCCACTTTTTTGCAGGGCTAGTAGATCAGCAATGGTGGTTTTAGAACCGGGGATAATTACGGCATCGGGATGTCCTAGGGGTTGATTGAGTTCGACATATTGGACTTTAACGGTGGATTCGGCATCTAAGGGGTCAAAATCGGTAAAGTTAGAAATCCGAGGAATCTTCACTATGGCGATGGTTATATCAATATTGTCGGAACGAGAACGGCGTTCGAGTAAACTTAGAGAATCTTCTGCTGGCATGGCGATATCTACCCAGGGAATTACTCCGAGGACGGGGATTCCGGTGTATTTCTCTAACCACTCAATACCAGAATCGAGCAGCGATCGCATACCGCGAAATTTGTTAATCACAATGCCCTTGATTAAGGCTCGTTCCTCTGGGTCTAGCAATTCTAGAGTTCCCACTACATGAGCAAAAGCCCCCCCACGGTCAATATCAACTATCAATATGGTGAATGCTTGCAGGTATTGCGCGACTCGCATATTGGTTAAATCTCGGTGCTTGAGATTGATTTCCGCCGGACTTCCCGCGCCCTCACAGACAATTACATCAAATTCCTTTTTCAGATAATCCAGACATTTAGTGATGGTATCCCACCCGGTATCAAAGAATTTCTCATAATATTCGGTAGCTTTGAGGGTGGCGAGTGGTTTCCCTTTCAGAATTACCTGAGAGGTCATATTTCCCTGGGGTTTTAACAAAATTGGGTTCATGGCTACATTTGGCACTAAACCCGCCGCCCAGGATTGTACGGCTTGTGCATAACCCATTTCTGCGCCGGTGGGGGTGACGTAGGAGTTTAAAGCCATATTTTGCCCTTTGAAGGGAACTACCCGCAGATTTTGACGACGTAGAATCCGACATAGGGCGGTGACGAGCATGGATTTTCCGGCATGGGATGTGGTTCCAACCACCATGATTGCTTTCATTTCGGGATTTTGACCAGAGATGCTAATTTATAGGGGAAGGCGTAACCAACGCCTCAGGGCATTACTGAGGCGATCGCTCCATGATGGGGGTTTGCTATTATTTATATCATCGGCTAGTCGTTCTGCTACTTTTCGCCCCAGGGGAGTCAGTCGAAAACTATCGGTGATTCCCTGACCGTCTACTTCTCGCCTCAATACTCCGACTTGGATTAGCCATAAAAGGGCGTTTTCGGCTCTCAATTCCGGTAGAGGCGATCGCGTATATCCTAACTCTACACCCCGATTTCCGCTAATGGCACTCAGTTTAACGCTTTGGTCAATGGAATCGGTTAAAAGTTTGATTTGAAATGGAGAACAGCGGATGGCTCGCTGGGCTCGGGCGATCGTCCCGCTAGAATATTCTATGGACTTGGAAACCGAATTAGGGGCACTCATGGGTTGATGGGCTTTCCTCATGGCTGGTTTTGAGTATATTATCCTCCACCAGTAGACCCAAATTTTGATCGGATTGTGTAATTGATTGCAAAATATCTTAAAATAACTTCACAAATAGACAAAGCATATCAAACTCGTTTTCAGGAGGACAACCATAACATGGCTTTATCTGCTGGTACTAAGGCCCCCGCATTTACCGCTAAAGATACCAACGGGAATACGGTTTCCCTCTCTGACTTTGCTGGGAAAACTGTTGTTCTCTACTTCTACCCCAAGGATGACACCCCTGGTTGCACTAAGGAAGCCCAAAGTTTCCGGGATAACTACGAAAACTATCAAAGCCGGGATATGGTGGTTCTGGGTGTAAGCACTGATGACGAAGCCTCCCACAAGCTGTTTACCGAAAAATATGGCTTACCTTTCCAACTTTTGGCGGATACCGATGGGGCTATTACCAAAGCCTATGATGTAGATGGCGGCGGTTATGCCAAGCGTGTTACCTATATTATCAATGGCGAGGGTGTCATTGACTATGTTGATGACAAGGTGAACACCTCTACCCACGCTCAGGATATTCTTGCTAAAGTCAATTAGTGCGATCGCTAATTCAAAAAATATCCGTTTTTAACCATTAGCCACCTGTAGAGTTTTCTAGGGGTGGCTTTATTGGTGCGCCACTGGGTTATGCTAACCATTGTGGGATGTGTAATGTCAAATGCACCCTTAGACACCCTACGGTTCTGACCCTTACGGTTTTTAGGAAGATGAGTGAAACTATCCTGAGCTATCTCGGCCCTAACGATATTATCATCGATCAACCTGTCGTTTTGATTGGTAACTACGCTAGTCAATACATTGATACGATTTCGGTTATGGCTGAGGATCAATATCCTTTACCTACCCAACTAAGTCCTCGATTAGGGATTTGGTTTATTCCCATGCCTAAAGGCTTTAATACCGCTGGAAAACGCTGGTTAAGAGTTCAAGGCAAAGACCAATCTGGTAAGGTTGTCGCTGACACTTTGGCTGAGTTTACTGTGGGTAATACTGGGCTTAATGTCGGTTTATCTACTCAGTTAATCGTCTTACAAAATACATCATTTAAACATCAAGCGATCGCCTCTGATAGACTAACCTCAGAGCAGAAATATGATTTAGAAATTGGCGAAATTTTAGCAGTTGATAGCTACGAACTGCAAAATGATCACTTTTATATTGAACTAACTAATCCCCTGGGTGATTTGGGGCGTTCTGGTTATTTATATCGGTCACATATTTTGCTGATACAAGGGGCTCAAATTTTATGGTTTAATCGAGATGATATACCCCCTACCCCTCCGGGAACAAAACTAATATGGGTCACTCATGATACAGTGATTAAACGTAGTCCTGATGATAGAGCCCAACTGCCGGAAAATGCCATCTATCCCCTCAGCCAAGGGAGTAGTTATCTAGCCCTAGGTTACGCCTGTGTAGCTGATCATTTTCGGGTAACACTCACCGAGTCACTTCCCGGTTATGGTCATGTAGGCTACCTGTATCGCTACCATTTACAAATGTTTCAGGGAGACCGTGAAATCACCTTTGATCATAATGCCATTACCCTAACCATTATCAATACCACCCTGTTTAAAAAACGCCCCATTGACTCAGCTTATTTATCTCCAGAAGAACAAGTTACCCTTCCCGCCGGAATGATTTATGGGGTACAAAGTTATACCACTGAAGACGGACATCTAAAAGTAGCCTTAACTGAAAATTTCCCAGGTTTTGGTAATACGGGTTATTTCTTTCCTAATTTTGTGCAATTAAACCGGGCTACAGCTTCCTATTCTCCGACTCCTAGCCTTACCTATGAAGCGCCCCCCAGAAGTGTTAATAAATACACCTGTGGTTCTGAAGGGTCAATTTGATGGTCAACAAGCGATCGCCGTTTCTTTAGTAGCCGAAGACCGTTATCCTTTAGAAGTAGTTATAAATCGACAAGCCGGAACCTGGACGGTTAATTTAGAAGCCGGATTTAGTGAACCCGGATATCGATGGCTGCGCCTTAAAGCCACAGATGCTCAAGGTCAACTGGTAGCCAGTCAAATTATCAATATTACCGTCAGTGAAAACGCCATGACCGTAGGGGAATCTCTACAACTTGATGTTATAGAAGATACCCTATTTAAAGTATCACCGCTGGATGCTAATTTACTCGGTTCTGAACAAAAAGTCACCGTCCCCGCTGGTCAAACATTTAAAGTGATCAAATATGGTCTAGTAGATGGTCACTTAAAACTATTGTTAGAAAATGGGATTCCTCCCATTGGTTCCTTTGGCTATTTTTTCCGGGGTCATGTTCGGCTACGGAAAGGAAGCACCACCTTAGCCTTTGACATGGAGGAAGTTCCCGACACTAATATTAGCGCTCAAATGCTAGTGACCACCACTACCAGAATTAAGGCGCAACCGATTGATTCTGCCAATTTAGCACCTGATCAATTTGCTGAGTTACTGTTAGGACAAACTTTTGCTATTCGCGGATATGCTTCCTTTCAAGGTCATTTCCGGGTCACACTAGACCAATCTATCCCCGGTTTTGGTAATGTGGGTTATGTTTATTGGCAGCACGTCAGTTTATTGCGAGATGGAAAAGCGATCGCATATAACCCCGATGCTATTACCATGACCATGAGGGAAACAACCGTCCTCAAAAAACGCCCCGTAGACTCAGGACAACTAGCAGAATCAGAAAAAGCTACCCTTTCTCTGGGTCGGGTTTATGGTGTTAGTAGCTACAGTATAGATCAAAGCCATGTCCGAGTTGCCTTAACTGAAGAATTGCCGAATTTTGGTAATACCGGTTATATATTTCCCAAGTTTGTCAAGTTTCAACGAGGGGGAAAAGTTTTTGATCCGACTCCCCCACAAGTCCAAATCAATGTTCCCTATTTTTCCCAGCGAGATAATCCCCGATTTTATTGGTCTACTTGTAATGTTACCTGTATCGCCATGGTCATGCACTACTATGGTGTGCGTTCTAAATGGGGTGGACAGTTAGAAGATGAACTCTTACAGTGGTGTTTTGATTATGCTGGACAAGGTTCTCAAACTAACCACAGTGTTTTATCAGCCTTAATTCGCGCCTATGGTTTTCAAGGCAGTTTTAGCACAACTCGCCGCTGGTCTGAAGTTCGCAACGAGTTGATTAATAGTCGTCCGGTCGTATTAGCCGGAGATTTTACTCCTTCCGGTCATATTGTCACCGTTATTGGTTACAACCGATATGGCTATATCGTTCATGACCCCTGGGGAGATGCTTACACCGGCTATTCCAACACCGAGGGTCGCCGCCTTCCCTATTCTTATAGCTATCTTAATCGAGTTTGTGGACCAGATGGCAATGTCTGGGCGCATTTCATCCGACCTTAGCTCAATGACCCTCTTTTTTGACCCTGGGGCGACTTGACTGGATTTCAGGCTAAAATATAATCACGGCTAAGATCTGGTTTAGCCCCCGGTCTACAAAAGAGGGATAATTTATGTCTGATTTTCAATACTCATCATCATCTAAAATTGGGGTGCTTGGGTTAGTTGTTGCTGCTATTGCTACCATTATCTTATGGCAATTTTACTGGGGAAATTATGTCTTATATCCTTTCTCCATTTTGGCTACATGGTTTCATGAAATGGGTCATGGATTAACTGCTATTTTACTGGGAGGAAATTTTCATAAACTCTTACTTTTTCCTAATGGTTCTGGTCTCGCATATAATTCCGGTAACTTTGGTTCTTTAGCCAGAGCATTAATAGCAATGGGTGGTCCTTTGGGTCCCGCTGTAGCAGGTGGAATCTTAATATTATCTAGTCGTCGTTATCAAACAGCCCACTGGTGTTTAATGGCTTTGGGTTCGATTATGTTGCTATCGGTTTTATTATGGATTAGGACTTTGTTCGGAGTTTTTGCTATATTACTATGGGGGTTATTAATTTTATCCATTGCCTTTCAAACACCCCAAAAAATCCAGGCTTTTACTGTACAATTCATGGGAATGCAAGCCATTGTTAGTACCTACCACCAAAAACATTATTTATTTGGCAGTAGTTGGGTTAACATCAATGGTCAAAATTTGGTTTCTGATACTGCTAGAATTGCCCAATACTTGTTTCTACCTCAATGGTTTTGGGCTGCCTTAATTATGGTTATTTCTACTGCTATTTTCTGGTGGAGTCTGAAAATGGCCTATGGTTCTGATGAATCAATCATCAATAATTAACCATTGATTGCCCATACTCACCGCTCATTTTTGGAAATATACCAAGTTAAATTACCTGCCACCACAGATAGTATAGCTAAAGCCAAAAATACAGAAGACAGACCGAATAAGGTTTCGGTAATACCCGCCAAAGCGAGGGGAAGTGATAGGGCAATATTAATGGCATTATTTTGTAAGCCAAACACCTTACCACGCATTTCTTCGGGGGTTTCGGCTTGGATGGTTGTTTGCATGGGAATTCCTACCATTGCACCAAACACGCCTAGGAGCGCAATCAACCCTAAAGCGGGTGCTAGTTGCTGACTAAAAAATGCTAAACCCACCAAACAAATAGCCATACCAATTGACCCAAATAGTGCGATTCTAAAGTGGGGAAATTTGTGTCCTATATGACCCAAAATAGCTGCACCAATTGCCATTCCTAAGCCCGCCGCAGCCAGCAAAAAGCCAAATTGTGATGATTTGAGGTTAGGAATCAACTCCGCCACCCGAACGGCTAAAACAGCCAAGGCAGCAAAGACAGAAAATAAAATGACTAATTGCAGTAAAGCATTACGGACTCCATGATGATCTCGTAGATAGCGCATCCCCTCGCGTAAATCTTCGAGGATGTGGGGTTGTTCTTGTGAGCTAATATTTGGTTGTTCGCCAGTTTTCATCAATAGTAATAGTAAACCGGCGATCGCATATCCACTACCGACAATCAACTCTTTACCCACAGGTAATTGACTCCCCAGCCTTTCTAGCAAGGTATCGGCTAAAGCTAACAGCGGTTCCCCCACCGCAAAACCGACAATCACAGAAGCCATCATGGTAGTTGTATATAGGGAATTAGCAGATAGTAAATGTTTCCGTTCAACAATTAAAGGGATAGCCGCCTGTTCTGCGGGGGCAAAAAATTGAGTGAGAGTCGAGACTAAAAAGGTAATCAGTAATAGCAAACAGAACCCCAAGGGGAATTTGGTAAATTTCATCCCCTCAGATAGCCACAGGAGAATCGGGAGGATAACAACCAACCCACCCCGCAGCAAATTTGTTAACACTAACACCATTTTTTTCGGCCAGCGGTCTACATAGACCCCGGCTCCTGCCCCAAATAATACAGCAGGAATGGTAAAGGCAATCATTACCGCCGAGACCCAACCGCTAATACTCTGGTTAGCCTGTTGAAACTCAGTGGAGATGACAGCAATCATTAGGACTAGGTAGACTTTATCGGCTAGTTGAGAGAAAACCTGTCCACTCCACAAGGCGAGAAAATTGCGATTTCTCAAAACTGGTAAAAATCCCCGTTCCTCTGGCTCAGGGGGAGGGGGGTCTGAGTTGGGCGGTGTCGGCGCACTAGGCTTTTTACCAGCAGTCTCTGACGAACTGTAGGAGTTACCTGTTGAACTTGAATTGTAGTCTGTGTAATCTACGGGTGTGCTTAGGTCTAAGCCGTTTCTTGTTTCCCAGTCATCCATGGAGTTGCTCTGTTTAATGTTAAGATACTGAAAGCCGAAACGCACGGAATTGATGACGAACTATGGCTCTTACTGATATATTACAGGCAATCTGGTCACTCTCGGCCCTAGGGTTGGTGATTTTGGTACTCCTGCACAGTCCCAAGGGTGATGGTATTGGGGGAATTGGTGGACAGGCGCAACTGTTTACTAGCGCGAAAACAGCGGAAGTTACCCTAAATCGCATTACCTGGATACTAGCAATTGTGTTTATGGGGTTAACCACGATTTTAAGCGCTGGTTGGCTTGGATAGGGATTTTGGGGTTGGTGAGGGTTCGGCTAATAGGATTGAGTCTATTTACGATTTTCCTGATCGTAGTTTACGGTTGGCGATCGCCTGCTGTTGATCTGTCAATCCCGTTTGATTCCCATCCCCTCCCCCCATCTCTGGAACAATGGCAAGATCCTACGGACAGTGGTGATTATTTCGACCAGATAGCGCCACCTACATTTGGTCATCTGGTCTGGTCTAGTTTTCCGGTTCGTGTCTATATTGAATCCCCAGAAGATCCAGTGGCTGAAAATTGGCGGGATCTGGTCTTAGATGCAGTGATGGACTGGAACCCCTATTTACCCATAGAAATTATTGAGGATAGCGATCGCGCCCAGATCCAGATTTTCCGTCGTCGCCCTCCCCTACAACCAGGAAGGCTGCGGGCTAGTTCTGCGGAAGCCAGATATCAGCTTTTTAAACGGATTACTGGGAATGACTCTTATATTTTAGTCCATCGCTTTACTATTTGGCTGAGTCCTACCCAAAGCGGCAAGTATATTACCGCCGCCACTCGCCACGAATTTGGACACGCCCTGGGAATTTGGGGCCATAGTCCCACGGAAACGGATGTGATGTATTACTCCCAGGTTCGGGAACCTCCCCCGATCTCGCCCCGTGATGTGAATACGCTGCGACGTATTTATGAACAACCCACTCAACTGGGTTGGTCTCAAATGAGGGTATAGGCTGTATCTCAACAAATTTGGCAAAGGGTATTGTCAAATCATATAGGCTTCTGCTAAGATACATATCTTGTGAGTAAAACTAAAAAATGCGACGGTTTTGGAGAGGTGGCCGAGTGGTTGAAGGCGCAGCACTGGAAATGCTGTTTAGGGGTGACTCTAACGAGGGTTCGAATCCCTCCCTCTCCGTTCGCTAACTCATGCGATCGGGATAAATCAAGGTGAGTTCCTTAGCTGAACCCTGGTGGTGCTAAGATATGATCTAAGAACAGTTGATTCGGTGGTAAAGTTTGTTGTTGATCTTAGCTGGTTATTTCCGTAAGGTATTAGCAGACGTTCCTCCCGGGTCTGTCGTCCCCTCGTTTATCAATGATTTTGGAGGAAACAAATGTCAATCTATGTAGGGAACTTATCCTATGATGTCACTGACGAAGATCTAAAAGAAGTCTTCGCAGAATATGGCACGGTGAAACGGGTTCATCTTCCCACCGATCGCGAAACTGGAAAGTTTCGTGGTTTTGCGTTTGTGGAAATGAATACCGAAGAAGAAGAAATTCATGCGATCGAAGAACTTGATGGTGCTGAGTGGATGGGACGAGAAATCCGAGTTAACCTAGCTCGTCCTCGGGAAGATAAGAAACCGTCTGATAGAGGGGGCCGCAAACCACGATATTAGAAAGTCCTTTGACCCGAAAAGCGATCGCCTGTCCGTGACGGCGGCGATCGGGATGTAGGCGGTTCGCAGTCCTAAACACGGCGAACTAGCGTAGCCAAATTAAGTACGGAGAACCATCTACCCAAGGAAGTATTCTAGTATCGGAGCCATCCCGGCACAGTAAGTCACTACTGCCATGCTCGCCGCCTGCCTAAACAACTGACAAGTAATGGGAAGATGCAGAGCGTAGCTATATGGCTAGGCGATCGACTCGGAAACCAAAAAAACCAAAGTAAGCCCAATAGCTGCCAAGGCTGGAGGGCTTAGAGGGATACTTGAATGTCCCGCTGTCCCCCATTTGAGGGTAGACAGAAATCCCCATACTTTTAGTATTGGGGAAGTTCAAGCACAACTATGTCTTTATGAGGTAATCGTGATGGCCAAGCGTCGTAATTTAAAAAAAGAAAAGGCTGAACGCAACCTGGCCAATGCACGCCAGTATCGTAAGAGATTCAACCCCCACTCAGCTCGTAATAAGCGCTTCAACCGCAACGATCGCCCGTCTGAGGGTGAGCAAACATCTTCAGAACAAGATTCTAAGGCTGAGTAGGTGATTAGGTTGGTGATAACAACAGTTATACAAATAACTTTGATTGTTGATCACGCTTCCCAAATGTATTGGAAAGCCCAGTTTAAACCTGATTGTTTGGACAAGGTTCCAGACTAACTTCAACCCTTCCCTAGTCCTTGGGGAAGGGTTGTTTTATGGCTGATGATTCCTAAAATTGAGGCAAAAATCAATGAAAGCTAAACTCTATGATAGAATTGAAACCGTAATAGAAATAAAAGCCCATTTTGGTCGCCAAATTATCCCCAAGGGAACTGTAGGAACAGTTGTAGAATGTTATGAAAATCCCCAAGAAAGTTATTCAGTAGACTTAACTATGGGGGGTGAGTATGAAAACCTGATTCTTAACCCGGAACAATTTATGGTGATGGGAGAAACCGCTGATGAAAGTAATTTAGGCACTCTCTTTGGCGGGACTAAATACGAAGTACCCCAAGCGGTTTTAGATGCTTCTGTAGCGCCCCAATCTCAGCCAGATTCGCCAGAATTAAAGGTATAATAAAACTGCACTGATAATCTAGTCATAATCATGAAGTGGGCTGTACGCTTGTATGGGATTTTATTTGTGGGAGCAATTTTTGTAGGAATTGCCTTTCATGATGCTTTGGTAAACTCACAGGATTTTAGCCTAAGATTATTACATACAAACGACCATCATGCTCGCCTAGAATCGGTGGAAGTTGGGGATAACTTGTTAGGTGGTATTGCGCGACGAAAAACCCTAATTGATACACTCCTGGCTGAGAATGAAACCACAACCCTATTGCTAGATGCGGGGGATATTTTCCAGGGAACGCTGTATTTTAATAAGTATTTAGGTCAAGCAGATGTTCCCTTTTATAATCAAATGAATTATGCGGCTGTGGCGATCGGAAATCATGAATTTGACCGAGGACAGGAAACCTTGGCGGAGTTTATTAGAAGTTCGGCGTTTCCGATGATTTCCTCTAATCTGGAAATTGATGTCAACTCACCGCTGTCTGATTTAATCAAATCTTGGATTATTGTTCATGTCAATCGTGAACAAATAGGTATTTTGGGGTTAACGACACCAGACACGGAGGTTTTGTCTAGTCCTGGGGAAGGTATTAAGTTTCTTGATCCGATCGCCGCTGCCAAAAAAACAGTTAAAATTCTCAGAGGTCGTGGTGTAAATAAAATCATCGCCCTGACTCATTTAGGCATTTCTGAGGATATTAAATTAGCCCAACAAGTGGATGGAATTGATCTAATTGTGGGGGGACATTCCCACACTCCCCTAGGAAATATACCAGGTGCGACTCAACCTTATCCTTTGGTAGAAACTTCCCCTAATGGGGATAATGTGTTAGTGGTGACTGATTGGGAATGGGGGAAATATTTGGGGGATTTACAAGTTGTTTTTGATGGTAGAGGTCATCTAATATATTGGTCTGGTTCTCCTCATGCTGTGGATGAAAGTATTATTCCTGACCCGGATTTTGAAGCGCAATTGCAAGTTTTCCAAGCCCCCCTGGAAGAATTACGAAATAAAGTTATTGGTCAAACTGATACTGTACTAGATGGCGATCGCCGAAATATTCGCTCTATTGAGACCAACTTAGGAAATCTAATTGCTGATGCAATTCTGGCAAAAATGCAGCCAGACGGTGTCGAAATAGCGATTATTAATGGGGGAGGAATTCGAGCCAGTATTCCGGCGGGGAATATCACCCTTGGTCAAGTTATGGAAGTTCTCCCCTTCGGAAATACGATCGCTCGTTGTGACTTAACCGGAAATCAGATAAAAAAACTGTTAGAACATGGTGTTAGTGGAGTAGAAAAGGGAGAGGGAAGTTTTCCGCAAGTGTCTGGAATTCAATTGATGTGGAATCCAGAAGCGCCCATAGGTTCGCGGATTATGTCAGTTAATGTCATCAGTCCTGATGGTAGCATGAAACCCCTAGAAGATGATGTTAGTTATCGGGTAGTTACCAACACTTTTTTAATGACAGGCGGCGATGGTTACGAAATTTTCAAACAGTCTAATAATCAGGTAGATACTGGTTTTTTACTGTCAGATGTTGTGGCTGATTATATAAGCGCGCGCCCCCTGATTAACCCCCCAGTAGGCGATCGTATCATCAAAGCACCTCTTTAACCTTGCTACAACCCTTCTAAAATAGGTGTTGACACAAAATTACTGAAAGCAAACTCACCCACAGCGTGCCACTGTCGGATGCTATCTCGAAACTGTTTCCAGGGTTCATAAATATCTCGGAAAGAGGAATTACGAATAGCCATATCCTGATACATTTACGCGACATTTATCCGGCTATTGCCTGACAATGCGACGATAGCACTATTACCCGTTAAGGTAACAGAGGCGGTATCCCGCAAAGCTTTTAGAAAGATTCCAAAAGCACCGTTCCAGTCCCTGGGTAGAGTGAACCCGCACTCCGGACATCGGAACACTTTTGAGCCACCTAGCTGGGAATGCACATGACCACAGTGAGTACAGGTTTTGCTGGTGTATTCTTCCGTCACATCTACAACTGTGGTTCCAGTTATTTCCCCTTGATGTCTCAGGGTTAGTTTGAATCGATAATGCGCCCATGTCAGCATGGCTCGGGCAGTCTTAGACCTGATTAGACGCTTCACCTTGGCAACCATATCGGAAGTCTCGAAGGTGGGCAAAAAAATTAGGCTGTAGTTGTGAGTCAAGTAGTGAGCAATTTGTTTGTGGGCTTCATCAACTAGATTGCGGATTTTGGTTCTCATTCGTTGAGCCGCTTGCCTCATCCGTCGCCTTCTTGAACGACAGGGTTCCTTGGCGATTCGGCTCATCAAATCATCCAAATGTTGACATAACCGAGTGATGCGTCCTATATCCCCGGAGCCAAATTCCAGAAATCGTGAACCATCAAACCCGGTCATAAAAGTTCGGACGCCCGGGTCTAATGCAATCACGCCAGTAGCGTCAGTTGGGGTAACGGCAACTGGTTCAGGAAACACCGCAAACCACCGCCCCTTGGCAAAGACTAATTGAGTCCCTTGCCCGCAAGTTTTAGGGATGGGTTCGGAAACCATGAAAGTTAATCCTTTCGTTAGTCTTGGATACCAACTCCCTGAAGAGAAATTAGTATTATTGAACTTAATCCCTTGAGAGCTGTCACGACAACTTCTAAACCTTGCATCAGGACTGGCGGTCAAAGCCTGATAGGCATCAAAGATGGCATTTTGCCGAATGTGGCAGGGTGTTTCTTTGACCCATGCAGGTAAGTCACTCTGCATCACTTTATTGCGTAACTTTAACTTGCTTAGTCGTTTACCACTCCTAGATAATGCAATTGCTTGGTTGTAGCAATACCGACAAGCAGCCAGCCATTTACGCCAGACTTGATTTAGCCCTGGGCTGGGGTAAATCCGGATCTTCTTTGACCTGAGTTTTGTATTTACTCCGTCGGTATAATCGGGAACTGAAGCAGTGGAGGAGGGCGAGGATGTCCTCAACCATTTCTGGTTCTGGACTGAGACTTGTCTCGTTGAGAACCACGAGTTCACACCCGTTTTGTTCGCAGAGCCATCGAAACAAGTCAAATCCAAACCTTGCCAGTCGGTCTTTATGGGCAACGACAACCATGCGGACATCTCCTGACAAGACTTGTCCCAGTAAGGCCAGCATTTTCTTTCCCTTGAAGTTGAGCCCGCCTCCGATTTCTGAGACGACTTCTGCTTCGGGGTAGAGGTTGGACAGTGCGGCCACCTGTCGGTTGAGGTCGGACTGCTGGGCGCGGCTACTAACTCTGGCATAGATAACGACTTTGCGTTTGTCACTGCCTGATTTGGCAGCAGTATATCACTCAACGTTGTATCGTCGTTGCCCAGCGGGGGTTCTGATGGTCTCGATTGAGCCATTTTCGTCCCATCTGCGGAGTGTTCTTTCATGGACTCCAAGGATTTGGGCCGCTTCCTTGGGTTGGACATATCTGGCAATAGGTTTATCCTCAACTCTTCTCGCTTATTATACCCTATTGCCCTAAAATGTTAACCTAATTTGAGATTAAATCATGCTCCAGTAAATCCGTAGTGGCAGCCAGAGAGGCCTGTAAAATTTCTGGGCTAAAAGCCTTTAACTGAGTCCCCCCATCAATCAACCTTTTCAACGCTTGAGGGTTCTGGACATCATACTTAGCTAAAGGAGGACTACAGGCAGCCAAGGCGGCGGTGGCCACTCCAGTGGCAGCATAACCAAGGATATTTCGACGTTTCATAATTTTTGCTTACTTTCGGTGAGAGAAATTAGGCCAGTGGGCTTGAGTATTTCATCTAATTTTAAACCCAACGGGTTCACTGAGTCAGTTTTGGCTGATTTACCATATCACCGAATTTAAAACTGTAACAATTTTTACATAATTCTGTATTTATAGATTTTTTTAAGTTATGGTACAGATATGAGGGAATCTAGCTGGGGATCAAGAAGTTGGTCAGAACAGATCGCTGTACTGTCTAGCTTCTGGCTTCAGCCTGAACAATTAATTAATAAAGAGGTTTAATAAATTATGGTTGTATCATCCCAGGTAGCGACTACATCCCCAACTCCGGCTTATATTTGTCCATTCGATCGCACCTGTAGCTATTTAAACCAAGCGGCTGCGGAACTAGGTATGGACCCAAATATCTTGGTGATTTTAGAACATCCCCGGAAAGTCGTCACCGTTTCCATTCCGGTTAAATTAGACAATGGAAAAGTAGAAATCCTCGCCGGACACCGGGTGCAGCACTGTGATGTCCTCGGTCCCTATAAAGGCGGAACCCGATATCATCCGACTGTTAATCTGGGAGAATTGTCAGCCTTGGCTATGTTGATGACCTGGAAATGTGCCCTATTAGGGATTCCCTACGGTGGCGCTAAAGGTGGGATTGCTATTGACCCTACCCAATATAGCCTAGGGGAACTGGAACGCCTCACCCGTCGCTACACTAGCGAATTGATTAAAGATATTGGTCCGGCGATCGATATCCCCGCACCAGATATCGGCACATCCTCACGAGAAATGGCTTGGATGATGGATACCTATTCTATGAATATGGGTCATGCTGTCCTAGGTGTCGTCACCGGAAAACCCCTATCTATTGGCGGTTCAAAAGGTCGAGATATGGCGACCGGACGCGGGGTGATGATTACTGTCAGAGAAGCCTTATTAGAGAAAGGACAAACCCTAGAAGGTGTGACAATTGCTATTCAGGGATTTGGAAAAGTCGGCGCGGCCGCCGCACAACTCCTTCACGAAGCCGGGGCTAAAATTATTGCTGTTTCTGATGCCTTTGGCGGCGTTTTTGATGCTAATGGCTTGGATATTCCGGCTTTGCAATCTCATGTGAATAACCAGAAAACTGTTGTCGGTTTTCCTGGTAGCGATAGCATTAGTAATGCTGAATTACTCACCCTTCCCTGTGATGTCTTGATTCCTGCTGCTTTAGAAGACCAAATTACTGAAGATAATGCCGATCGCATTCAGGCGAAATTAGTGGCAGAGGCTGCTAATGCTCCCATTACCCTCATCGCCGACCAAATACTCGAAACGCGGGGGATTACTGTCTTACCAGATATCCTCGCTAATGCGGGTGGTGTCGTGGTTAGCTATCTGGAATGGGTGCAAGGTCAATCTTTCCTTTTCTGGGATGAAAAACGGGTGAATCGGGAAATGGAAAAACTACTCCGTAATGCCTACCACCGCGTTAGCCAACATTCCCAACAACGGTCTGTTTCTTTGCGGCTTGCTGCCTATACTCTCGGTGTCGGTCGGGTCTCACAAGCCATGAAAGATAGGGGACTCTATCCATAAGATAATTAACAATTAATAATTAACAATTAATAATTGTTAATGTTGTCGGGGCGGGTTCCACGGTTAGTTATAGTCATCACCGATCATCTTAATAAACCCGCCCTATCTATCCCCAACAATGGATAATGTTGTCGGGGCGGGTTCCACGGTTAATTAGATTACCCACCGACCATATTAATAAACCCCCCAGAATACCCGTAAATTAATGGATTAATTATTAATTATTAATTATTAATTATTAATTGTCCGGGCGGGTTCCACGGTTAGTTAGTGGGCGGTTGTCTGTTGCCTGTTGGTTGTTGGTGGCTAAAATATCCTATGATAGGAGGGGTTGTGAAAAAAATCCAAGAACTGATATTATGTCCGCCTATCATACAATTCGTATTCACGATCGCCAAAGGGATAAGTCCTACTGTGTGCAAGTTCCAGAGGATCGCTATATCCTCCCATGTGCAGAAAATCAGGGTTCAGATTTACCCTATTCCTGTCGCAATGGTGCCTGTACAACTTGCGCGGTGCGGGTGATCTCAGGGGAGTTGTATCAGCCGGAGGCGATGGGATTATCTCCAGAACTCCAAAAAGAAGGATATGCTTTGCTCTGTGTGAGCTATCCCCGTTCAGACCTGGAAGTGGAAACCCAGGACGAGGATGAAGTCTACGAACTCCAGTTTGGTCGCTACTTTGGTAAAGGTAAGGTGCGATCGGGGCTCCCCTTAGATGAAGATTAGTCTAATGCCATTGAGATTGATGCTTACCGGACTGTTACTCCTGTTGTGTTGTATCGTGGGGGTTGGGTGTTCTGAACCGCCGGAAATGCCCACAGGTATGACTGTCAGAGTAGAACGGGTGGTTAGTGGTCAGACTATAGAAATTGTCAGTCCTACCGATAATATTCCCAGGTTACAGCGGGTAAGACTGATTGGCATTAATGCGCCAGACCTAAGACAAGACCCCTGGGGAATGGAAGCTAAACGAAGGCTACAGCAGCTTTGTCAGGGACAGCAGGTGCTATTAGAATTTGACCAAATGGAAAGCGATCGCTATGATCGCCTATTAGCATATATATGGCGCGATCAAATTCTGATTAATGAGGAATTGGTTAAACAAGGTTACGCCCTCGCCCAAGCTGGAATTTACAACAACAAATACAGCCAACGCCTTGACAATGCCCAACGGTGGGCTAGAATCATGGGGTTAGGTATCTGGAACCCAGAAGAACCCATGAGATTTACCCCCGCTGAGTTTCGTCAACAACAGTCCTGACTGAAAAAGAGGCAGCCGACAGTCTGGGGGTAGGCGGAAATTAATCAATTTCAGATTCCCCATTTGACACTCCCCGCTCTGAAGAGACGGGGATTCTTGGCTCACCGAGACCACTTAAACTAGATTCCTTGCGTCGTCTAGCCCAGAGGTGGGACTCTCCCCAAGCGTTACTTTCGGTATGCCCTACCGTAGTTGCATTTCTGCCAATCCTGTTTAGATTGAAGCAAATATACCTCAAAAACTGATTTGTCTAGTTCCTGTGAATCTTTTACCTGCTGCCAGGAGGAAGCTAGAACAATGCAGCCAAACCGCATAGATTCAATGGTCAAGGTTCAGTGTACGCCTTGAGGCAACAAGGTTTTTTAAGTGGTTGGTTACCTTTATCCACGCTCAATCGGTGTAGCATTTATCTAGTAAGCGTGTAAAGTCAAACAGCCATGTTGTTCGAGAGTTGATCAGGTCTTGGGCTGACGGGCACTAAAGTACCCGTGTCGCCTTTCATCCTTGCTCTCTTGAGACAAGGTTTTCATGATCCAGTGCTGTTCGTATAATCAAAACTTGTCCCCAGACACAGGCTTTCCCTACTATGGGAATTATGATTGATTAATCGGGTTATGGTGTTATCTGTGAGCTGAAACTGATGGAATTTTTGCCAAAATGACTCAAGAACCATTACAAACATTTTTGGATGTGGCTACCCTAGCAGCAACTGCGGGGGGTACAGTCTTAAAGTATTACTGGGGTAATTTACAAGATATTCAAGAGAAAGGACGCTCAGGAGATTTAGTCACAGAAGCCGATAAAGCCTCAGAAGCGGCAATTTTGGAGGTTCTCAAGCGCCATGTTCCCGGTCATGGTATCCTTACGGAAGAGTCTGGTAGTTTAGGGGATACTAGCAGTCGCTATTTGTGGGCGATCGACCCCCTCGATGGTACCACTAACTATGCTCATCAGTATCCAGCATTTGCTACCTCGATCGCTCTTTTGATTGATGGAGTCCCCCAGGTCGGTGCGGTATATAATCCCTTTCATGATGAATTATTCCAGGGTGCGACTGGTCATGGTGCTACCTGTAACGGTACACCGATCAAGGTCTCTCAAACCAATTCACTAGATCAAAGTCTATTGGTGACAGGGTTTGCTTATGACCGTCGCGAAACCCCCGATAATAATTATGCGGAATTTTGTTATCTGACTCACCTCACTCAGGGAGTCAGGCGTGGTGGGTCGGCTTCTGTAGATTTAGCCTATGTCGCCTGCGGACGTTTAGATGGTTATTGGGAGAGAGGACTATCTCCCTGGGACTTGGCGGCGGGGGTGGTCTTAGTCCAAGAAGCTGGGGGAAAGGTGACAGCCTATGATGAGAGTCCTTTTGAAATTAAATCTGGGCGAATTTTAGCTACCAATGGTTTCCTACATTCTAGCCTTAGTAAAGCCCTGTTAGAAACACCCCCCTTATCTTCCTGGTAGCCTCTGACTCCCACAGCAGAATCACCAATCAGTCAGAAAATATGTCAAAATAAGATTGAGTAGCAGTTGAGCTTGAGTAAATTGCGGTCAGACGTACACACAGATACCGCGATCCGGTTATCTCTGTGGGCTTAACTAGCTAATCATCCGTAATTGTGCCAGGCTTAACTGTTATGCTTTGGGGTTGGAGGTTATTGGAATATCCTCGATATGGTTGCATCTAGTTATAATCCCATGAATATCACTGAAAATTAGAACTTAACTTAGCATTTCTCAGATACCAAAAGGCGAATACTATGTCATTTCAAATTAATCAAGGATTATTCCAGCTTGGAATTACGGACAATTATGCTATTTTAGGTGTTAAAATCGACTCTGATTTTAATGCTATTCGTAAACAATATATGAGGATTGCGCGTCGTTTGCATCCAGATACTTCTGCTTTTCAGGAAGCGGAAGAACAAGAAATTGGTAAGGAATTATTGGCGAAATTGGTGAGTCCGGCTTATAACAAGTTTTCTAAGGATGATGAGAAACGAGAATATGAGTTGTTAATCAAAACGATCGCCGATCGCATTAAACAAGACCCCAACAGTATTCAAATCTCCACAGAATCAGCTAAAGAACTACAGACCATAGGTGATTTTAATCAAGCATATGAAACCAGTTTACAAGAATTGGTCGAAAAACAGTATGAATCGCCGAAACAAGCCCTGGCTAGAATTGGGGAAATTAGCGAACTGAATTTAGTGTATTTAATGCGATCGCGACCAGGTAATGCAGCCGCTACACCCACGCCGCCACCCCCACCAGCAGAAGCTAAGTCAGAGGAAGCGCCGCCACCCCGACCAGCGAAAACATCTTTTGTGGATAAGGCTTGCGATCGCGCGGTCCAGTTAATGCAAACTAGCAACTATGCTAAAGCTATTCTGGAACTAAAAGACGCGGTAAAACGGGAACCATCACACCCCCGTTGTCATGGTCTATTAGGGTTGATTTATGTGAAACAAAATCAGCCTAAATTAGGTACACCCCATATTAAAAAAGCCCTAAGTATTGATCCCAATCAGCCGGAAGCGATCGAAGCCCAACAACTAATTCAGAAAACCGCTACCACCTCTAGTGTCAAAGGTAAAAGCAAAAAGTCAGGTTCAGGAAGCGGCGGTTTATTAGGGCGACTATTTGGCGGGAGTAAGAAAAAATAAATGCCACCATGGTGAACAAATCGACTCAATTGGAGGTAAGCTGTAATAATCTGTAAGCCGTCCCCTAATTTTGTACTACTTTTTTTAATCCCATGATTCATCAACCGCCGCCGGGTGCGCGAGATCTACTTCCTCTCGATGTAGCCCAAAAAATTTGGATTGAACGCCGACTACAGCAAGTATTCCACGGCTGGGGCTATCATCGCATTATCACCTCTACCCTGGAAAGGCTTGATACCCTTATGGCTGGGGGTGCGGTACAACGTTCAACAGTCATACAATTACAAGATGCAGAAAATGAAGGTTTGGGACTGCGCCCGGAATTAACGGCTTCTATTGCTAGGGCGGCGGTTTCTCGCATGGCGGGGAATGACCACTGGCCGCAACGTCTGTACTACAATGCTAATATCTTCCGCAAGGGTGGAGAGACGGGACATGGTACACAGTTAGAATTTTATCAGGCGGGAGTAGAATTACTTGGGGCTGATGGGGTCCGCGCTGACTCGGAAGTTTTACTACTGCTATGGGACTGTTTGCGATCGCTAAACTTACAAAACCCACAGTTTATCCTAGGGGAAGCTGGATTAACGCGATCGCTTTTATCTCCCTTTCCGCCACCCTTACGCGATCAGGTTCGACAAGCGATCGCTAATCTCGATAGAATTACTCTGGAAACCCTTTCCATGTCGCCAGAATTGCGACAACGGGCTTTATTCCTCTTTGACTTGCGCGGTCGTCCTGAAGACGTTTTAGCCAAGGTTTCCCAACTAGACCTAGACCACAGCCAAAGATCTGCCCTCAACAACCTAAAATCCTTAATTGATGGTCTCAATCAATATCAGAAATTGCGACCAGATACTCTATCTCCTATGTCTATCACCCTAGATCTCAGTCTGATTCAGACTTTTGACTACTACACAGGCATTGTCTTTATTGTAGTCAGTGATAGTCATTCGGGTTCACGGGTATTAGGTCGCGGCGGACGTTATGACCAGCTTTTAGGACTTTATCATCCCCAGGGAGAAACTAAACCCAGTATTGGCTTTTCCCTCACCATTGAGGAACTGCATCAGGTATTATTAGACATGGGAGAGCTTCCCTCTGATATTCCCTCCGGTGATTGTTTGGTGGTTCCCAAAACCCCCCAAGCTGAAGCCGCCGCCTTTGCTTATGCACAAGATTTGCGTCAGTCCCCCGATGCACAGGTACAAATGGAATTGAGTATTTCCGATGATTTACTCGCCCTCCGAGAGTCCGCCCGTCGCCGGGGAATTACCCAAATAGCCTGGGTAGATGAACAAGGTAATCCTACCTTAGAAGCCATCTAATTTCAGTTGACATGACACCCACAATTAATAATTAATAATTAATGACCGGGTGGGGCGGGTTTATTCATCTGGTCGTGGGGAATTGAGAGTTGACAGCAGTCGGGTGGGGCGGGTTTATTCATCTGGTCGTGGGGAATTGAGAGTTGACAGCAGAACCCGCCCCGACAATTGTCAATTGTCAATTATCCATTAATTCCCTGGTGGGGTGGGGCGGGTTTATTCATCTGGTCGTGGGGAATTGAGAGTTGACAGCAGAACCCGCCCCGACAATTGTCAATTATCCATTAACCGTCATATTTTCAGGTATTAGTTGTTATGCTGACACCAAACAGTTATCCTCTGAATCGTCGCCATTTTCTGGGTTCGATCGCTTTAGTAACTTTGGGTTTGCTGACTAAAGATTTAATTAATCCACTGAGTGTTCAAGCGGATAGCCAAGGATTAGGCAAAGGCAACATTTCCTTAGAAACTTATCATATTTTTGTTCCTTATACCATCGCTCGAAATGGGGGAAAGCAGATAGTTACTCTGCGATCGGGAAATGACTTGTCGGTGAAAATTCCCGCCCAGATTGAAGATAACCAAGAGATGACTATCAAGGGGGGCGGTTTTGAGGGTAAAGATATTACGCTTGTGTTGCATACTTTGTATGACAAAAAAACTCGAATAGACGATAAAATTTATCAAGAAATTGGCCAAAATATCAAATTTATTCGGCCCGGCTCAAGCCGATCAAAATGTAAGTCAGTATATGAGCAAATTGAGGATGGTGAGTACGTTAAGGATCTGAGCGCTTTAAATTTGTTGGATTATGCGATCGCTTCTTCTAAGCTGGACAGCACCATTCAGGCTCGCTATCAACTTGCTAGTACCAATTCCCGTTTAGTGGGACTTCAGCAAGCCATTGACTCTACTTTAAACGAGTCTACACTCAGTCCAGAAGAGCAGAAAATAATTAAAGGAACTTTTGCTTATGTACGTGCTAATGAACCATGTCCTGACTTTAACGCTCTCACGGCTTTAGATGCAATTGTGGTGGGTTCAGATTTGCCACCAGAAATTCAGGTAACTTACTCTTTAGCAAGTGCCAAATCAAGGGCTTTAACCGTTGATCTGATTTTAGTCAACGAGATTTGGCAAAGTCCCCAACTATCCTCAGAAACAAAAGAAAATTACCTGTCAATTTATCAGGAGGTACGTGACGGCAATAAGCTGGAAGATACAAGAACCTTAAAAGCCTTAGACTCCTTTATCGCTCAAGCGAATATTCCAGATAATGCTAAAATGGTTTACCAGGCTGCCCGCCAGCAGGATTTAGAAAACATTGTGAGCCAGAACAATTATGATGTGCTTTCACTGGTTAAACCAGCAAAAAACGCTGCCAAAATAGGATCGGCGATCGTCCCGGTATCTGTAAATGCCTTGAGCGCAAGTGGAGTGTCAGCAGGTACGGGGACTCTGATTAGCACGTTATCTGGAGGGGCTGCTACTAATGCGGCGTTAGCTGCTTTGGGTGGTGGTTCTGTGGCTGCTGGAGGTTTGGGAATGCTTGGCGGGTTAGCCGTAGCTACTGGAGGAGCAGCCCTGATCGGAGCGGCGGGAGTTGTCTCGATCGCATTAGTCTCAAAAATGGATGGTGAAGACAAAAAAAATCTGGGAATTGCGATCGGAACAGGCACAATTGCTGGCGCTACAACTATTTTGGGCGCTTGGACTGCAGCCACTGCTTTGGGAGTAGCCGGAAGTTTATCCGGTGCAGCCGCAACTACTGCAATTATGGCGGCTCTGGGTGGAGTTAGTGTGATGACTGGCGGTGCGGCAGCGGTTGCGTTCGGTACAGCATTTTGGGTTTGGTCATCCATGAAAAAGGGCAAGAAACGGGATCAATCAGTGCTTGAGCAGCTAGAAACTCTATCCTACATCTATACTGAAGAAGAAATCCCCAGTCGTATCGGAGAATTTGTGCAAAATCAGGTACAGTCTCAGTATAAATTTACTAATGGTTTTTCTGCTCCTAATATTCCCTTGGATAGGCTATCAAAGGCTTTAGAAAAATGGCTATATCTCAAGGAGAACGAAAAAGTTATTGCCCTGATAGATACCAGTGGCTTTATGTCTACCCAAGGAATTGCCTTTACTGATGACAGAATTCTCTGGAACCATCACTATGTTAAGTACCAAGATTTAGACCAATCCTGGGGAGATTTATTGGAAATGTTACCCCAGGAATCAGATCGGCGTATTTTGACTAAATTTTTGCGAGAAATTAGTAAACAATATGCCTCAGTTTAAGTCTCTATGAATCTCCGAAGTTAACAACAGGGATACAGTTAAGATGGTGGGTCAATTATGGGGAGGTGTCTTGACCTCCATATCTGCCAGGTTTGACGCACCCTACAGGTAATTATTTGGGGGTTAAATTAGCCTAAAATAACCGTGAATTATTCCGAGGTGTCTTGACCTGGATATCTTGTCGGTTGGCAGGACCCTAGAAAGACTGTGTTGAAAAATAAGCGATCGCACGTCCCCCCTAGGCGGTAAGCTGTTGGAGAGCATGATTTAATCTCAAATTAGGTTAATATTTTAGGGCAATAGGGTATAATAAGCGAGAAGGGTTGAGGATAAACCTATTGCCAGATATGTCAAACCCAAGGAAGCCGCCCAAATCCTTGGAGTCCATGAAAGAACACTCCGCAGATGGGACGAAAATGGCTCAATCGACACCATCAGAACCCCCGCTGGGCAACGACGATACAACGTTGAGTGATATACTGCTGCCATATCAGGCAGTGACAAACGCAAAGTCGTTATCTATGCCAGAGTTAGTAGCCGCGCCCAGCAGTCCGACCTCAACCGACAGGTGGCCGCACTGTCCAACCTCTACCCCGAAGCAGAAGTCGTCTCAGAAATCGGAGGCGGGCTCAACTTCAAGGGAAAGGGAAAGAAAATGCTGGCCTTACTGGGACAAGTCTTGTCAGGAGATGTCCGCATGGTTGTCGTTGCCCATAAAGACTGATTGGCAATATGGGGATTTGACTTGTTTCGATGGCTCTGTGAGCAAAACAGGTGCTCACTCATGGTTCTCAACCAGACAAGTCTCAGTCCAGAACCAGAAATGGTTGAGGACATCCTCGCCCTCTTCCACTGCTTTAGCTCCAGATTATACGGACGGAGTAAATACAAAACTCAGGTCAAAGAAGATCCGGATTTACCCCAGCCCGGAGCTAAATCAAGTCTGGCGTAAATGGCTGGCTGCTTGTCGGTATTGCTACAACCAAGCAATTGCATTATCTAGGAGTGGTAAACGACTAAGCAAGTTAAAGTTACGCTGGGGAAGTGATGCAGAGTGACTTACCCGAATGGGTCAAAGAAACACCCGGCCATATTCGGCAGAATGCTATCTTTGATGCCTATCTCGCCTTTTCAGCCAGTCCTGGCGCAAGGTTTAGGAGCTGTCGGGATAGTTCTCAAGCCATCAAGTTTAACGATGCTAATTTCTCTTCAGGGAGTTGGTATCCAAGACTAACGAAAGGATTAACTTTCATGGTTTCCGAACCCATCCCTAAAACTTGCGGGCAAGGGACTCAGTTGGTGTTTACCAAAGGTCGATGGTTGGCGATTTTCCCTGAACCAGTTGCCGTTACCCCAACTGACGCTACTGGCGTGATTGCATTAGACCCGGGTGTGCGAACTTTCATAACTGGGTTTGATGGTTCACGATTTCTGGAATTGGGCTCCGGAGATATAGGACGCATCACTCGGTTATGTCAACATTTGGATGATTTGATGAGCCGAATCGCCAAGGAACCCTGTCGTTCAAGAAGGCGACGGATGAGGCAAGCGGCTCAACGAATGAGAACCAAAATCCGCAATCTAGTTGATGAAGCCCACAAACAAATTGCTCACTACTTGACTCACAACTACAGCCTAATTTTTTTGCCCACCTTCGAGACTTCCGATATGGTTGCCAAAGCAAAGCGGAAAATCAGGTCTAAGACTGCCCGCGCCATGCTGACATGGGCGCATTATCGATTCAAACTAACCCTGAGACATCAAGGGGAAATAACTGGAACCACAGTTGTAGATGTGACGGAAGAATACACCAGCAAAACCTGTACTCACTGTGGTCATGTGCATTCCCAGCTAGGTGGCTCAAAAGTGTTCCGATGTCCGGAGTGCGGGTTCACTCTACCCAGGGACTGGAACGGTGCTTTTGGAATCTTTCTAAAAGCTTTGCGGGATACCGCCTCTGTTACCTTAACGGGTAATAGTGCTATCGTCGCATTGTCAGGCAATAGCCGGATAAATGTCGCGTAAATGTATCAGTGTTTGCACAGTAACGATGACAACTATTAACGATAATTACCTGAAACTCAAAGCTGGCTACCTATTTCCAGAAATCGCCCGGCGGGTTAATACCTTTGCGGAAGCCAACCCCGACGCACAAATAATTAAACTGGGAATTGGTGATGTCACGGAACCTTTACCAGAAGCCTGCCGAACTGCTATGATTAAAGCGGTCGAGGAAATGGGCGATCGCTCTACATTCAAGGGCTATGGACCAGAACAGGGTTATAGCTGGTTGCGCGAAAAAATTGCCCAACATGACTTTCAAGCCAGAGGCGGCGATATTGACGCGGAGGAAATCTTTATCTCTGACGGTTCCAAATGCGACACTGGGAACATTCTGGATATTTTTGGCAAAGATAACACCATTGCCGTCACAGATCCAGTATATCCCGTCTATGTAGATACCAACGTCATGGCAGGAAATACCGGACCCGTGAATGAGCGTGGGGAATATGAGGGGTTGCTATACCTTCCCATTACCGCCGAGAATAATTTTACCGCCGAAATTCCCAGCGATCGCGTCGATTTAATTTATCTGTGTTTTCCCAATAACCCCACAGGCGCTACAGCCACCAAAGAACACCTGAAAAAATGGGTTGATTACGCCCGCGCCAACCGTTCAATTATCCTATTTGATGCCGCCTACGAAGCCTTTATTACCGACCCCAGCTTACCTCACTCCATCTATGAAATTGAAGGCGCTCGTGAATGTGCGATCGAATTCCGTTCCTTCTCCAAAAATGCTGGTTTTACCGGCACTCGTTGCGCCTTCACAGTCGTTCCCAAAACATTAATGGCAAAAACATCCTCCGGGTCTGATGTCGAGCTGTGGAAGCTGTGGAACCGCCGCCAGTCCACCAAATTTAACGGAGTCTCCTACATTATACAACGGGGAGCCGAGGCAGTGTATTCCCCAGCCGGACAATCCCAAATCCAACAACTCGTAGATTTCTACCTAGAAAACGCCCAAATCATTCGCGAAAAATTGACCGCAGCCGGACTCACAGTTTATGGTGGTGTCAACGCCCCCTATGCATGGGTCAAAACCCCCAGCGGTCTATCAAGTTGGGACTTTTTTGATAAATTACTGCAAACCTGTAATGTAGTAGGAACACCAGGTTCCGGTTTTGGTGCAGCCGGCGAGGGATATTTCCGCATTTCAGCCTTTAACAGTCGTCAAAACGTAGAAGCCGCCATGGAACGCATCACAGACAAGTTTAAAGCCCTCTGAAATTAGTTCACAGCAGAAACCCCGGCTTATTCAATAAACCGGGGTAGCGTGCGCCAGACCCTCATTACTGGCGCACCAATAATCTCTAGCTAACCAACAAAGTCCCTAGCGGGAGAGAGTCCGACGCTTAGTCACCATTCGATAGGCTTCAATAGAGTCGCCCTCATTCCAGTCATTGAAATTTTCAGCCGCAATACCACATTCATATCCGGCATTAACTTCCTTCACATCATCTTTAATCCGCTTGAGGGAGTCAAGGAAGCCATCATAGACTGTCTGTCCACCACGATGAACTCGGATTTTGCAGTTACGAATCAGCTTACCAGACTGAACATAACACCCAGCCACACGGGAACGACCCACAGGGAAAATAGCCCGCACTTCCGCTTGACCAAGAGGTTCTTCCACCAATTCCGGTTCTAGCATACCCTCCATCGCCGCTTCAATATCATCGAGGAGGTTATAGATAATGTTGTATTCACGAATATCTACACCCGCGCGGTCAGCCGCTTGGCGTGCGCCACTAGCTGTAGTAGTATTAAAACCAATCAGAACCGCATCACTAGCCGCTGCTAGGTCAATATCAGTTTCTGTCACCTCACCCGGCGCTGCTAACAGCAGTCGCAGTTGTACCTCCTTCTGGGGTAATTTCTTCAGGGCATTAACTATAGCCTCTACAGACCCCTGAACATCAGCTTTCAGAATAATATTGAGGTCTTTAAGTTCTCCCTCCTGAACCCTAGCCGACAAAGCACTGAGGCTAACTCGACCCTGGAGTAAGCGAGACTGTCGAGCTGTATTCGCGCGTTCCGAAGCCAAAGCCGCCGCCTCTTTTTCGCTCTCAAACACCTCAAACTCATCTCCGGCCGCCGGAACATCCCGCAAACCCAAAATCTCAACAGCAAAGGAAGGGCTGGCATTCTCCACCCGTTGACCATGATCATCAATCATAGCCCGAACCTTACCTAGAGCAGAACCTGCTAAGATGACATCTCCCACCCGCAGAGTCCCATTCTGTACTAACAGAGTAGCCACCGGGCCGCGCGCTTTATCTAGGTTAGCCTCAATCACCGTACCCTTAGCCATACGGTTAGGATTAGCATAGAGGTCCTCAACTTCCGCCACCAACAGCAACATCTCTAGGAGAGTGTCGAGATTTCCGCCATTAATAGCACTAACTGGAACCATAATCGTATCACCGCCCCACTCTTCAGGAACTAAACCATATTCCGTCAGTTCCTGCTTAACTCGGTCCGGTTGAGCCGACTCCTTATCCATTTTGTTAATGGCAATGACCATTGGCACACCCGCCGCCTTAGCATGGCTAATAGCCTCCACCGTCTGAGGTCGCACCCCATCATCAGCAGCTACCACCAGAATAGCAATATCAGTAACTCTCGCTCCCCTCGCTCGCATAGCTGTGAAGGCTTCGTGACCAGGAGTATCTAAGAAAACTACCTGTTGAGTCTCGCCCGACTCATTTTGCACATCAACATGATAAGCACCAATATGCTGGGTAATGCCTCCCGCTTCTCCCTGGGCTACCTTAGTTTTGCGAATAGAATCGAGCAGGGTAGTTTTTCCGTGGTCAACGTGACCCATAATCGTTACCACTGGCGGACGGCGTTGGAGATTATCCAAATCTTCCGCATTGAGCATATTATCAGGTTTTTGAGCCGCTGATTTCTGCTCCTCGGTTACCACCGTAACCTCTAATTCTTCACAAACCATCGAAATAGTTTTGAAATCTAGGGTTTCTGTGATATTAACCGCAATACCACGGGAGAACAGACGCTTGATAATTTCGGTTTCCGCAATTGACAGAGCATGGGCGAGTTCCTGAACCGTCATCGGTCCTTGAACCACTAAACGCTCAACCTTTTCTGGTAATGCTGGTGTAGGCGCGCGCCGAGAAGCAGCCGCCCCGCTACCACTACCACCACTACCACCGGAATTGCGAGATGGTGCTGATTTCTTTCGTCCCTGATTAGAGACTACAGCCAATTTTCCGGCACCAGAAGCAGTTTTAGCTTTGGGAGGTCGAGCTAAGGATATACTCAGAGCCTCAGACTCCGAGCTATTAGCCGTCAGGCTATCAAAATCTTCATCATCCTCATCGTCAATCAGAGGCTTAATCCGGGGGCGCTTGACCTTGGCTTTACCTGCCTTACCACCCTTTTCATCAATATCATCATCATCATCATCCACAGAACTCGCACGCTTAGGTGAAGTCATGGGTTGAGGCCGCTTCAGCGTTAAACCGCGTTTGGGGCGCTTCGACTCCAGTATCCCATCATCTTCAGGTATAGCCCCGATATCGCTATCATCCTCGACGATATCACTGGAGTCTGTCTTAGTCGCCACGCTTGGTTGTCTCGAAGGTGGTGGTTGCAGTTCCGGCATCGACCTGGCAGGTTTCACCGTAGAAACGCGCCTTTTCACCTCTCTAACTTCTTGATTATCAGAGGGAACTGGCCGTTTTTTCTGTTTGGAAGCTACTGGTTTATCAGCTTTATCAGCTTTATCAGCTTTATCAGCGCTTTTCTCCACCGGAGCGCTCCCTCCCGGACTGGGTTTGGGAGTGGGCTTATTCTGTTTTAAAACTGGCTTACGAGACAGTTGCGGAGATTTAGTAGCCGTCGGTACCGGTCGAGCGGGTGGCCCTACTAAAGTCGGTGATTCTTCCTCCGTTATGACTGAGCTTACTTCGACTGGCTCAGTCACAGTCGAAGTAGTCGATTTGGCCACCTGGGAAGTGGTTTTTTCGTCCGGCTTATTAGCCCCGCTGACATCATCTTGGGCTGTGGTAGATACAGAAGAGGTAACTTCCACAGGGGGTTTGCGGGGGGGTTGGGGGGAATTATTGGGTTTTGGCAATTCGGATATATTGGTTTCGGAAGTCACAGATGATTCAGAGAATTTTGGGGGTTTGGGGGGAGTGGCAAGGGATGCAGCAGGCGACTCCGCCTGGGGAGAGTCTGCTGGTGATGGTTGATTTTCTGGTCTGATAGGATTTGGCCTGCGAATTTCTAAAATCTGTTGTTTTTTCTTGTCAGCCGCACCACCACCGGAATGGGATTGATTGGCTGGATCGGAGTTGTCATCAGACCATGTGGAAATCGGATGACTGGCGACGTATTTCTCGATCCGTTCAGCATCTGATTCTGTAATTGTACTGCTATGGCTTTTGACGGAGATATTCAGCCGTTCACATACGGCTAAGATGTCTTTGTTCTCCAAATTTAACTCTCGTGATAGTTCGTAAATTCTGACTTTGACGTTGTTCATCCACTCTTGCCTCTTCGTACCAACCCGTTTTTAATTATATTGACATTATTTTAGGGGTGTTACCAACTGCGATCGCCTCCACTTGGTTACACTGTACCACTTTCGATCGCGATCGCCATCGGCACTAGATCAACTCACATTTGTTTGCTACAGAAACAGTTTAAGCCTTAAACAGACATAATGCTAATTATGCCCCACCCTGATACCCCTATTTGCCACCAGGGAAACTCTTGTTATTGACTTATGCTGTGATCACCTCCTTACTAATTCCAGATAGCGGGTTGATGGCTGTACAATTCCAGTTCCCATAATACATTAGCTATCCGGCTGCGAGTCCGTAGCTAAACGCTGCCACAGGATTTGAAATACTTTTTCCGGCACCGGAGCCCTTAATGCTCGTCCGAGTCTATTTTTCTTCTGAGCAACCATCAGACATTCAGCCGTTTGACAAACATAAGCTGAACGACCCATGCCTTGATCTAATTCTACCTGATGAGATGGATAGACTCTGACCAATCGCCAGAACTCCTGTTTAGCAGCCAGGCGGCGACAGGTAACACATCGACGAAGATGATCTACCATAATTTAGCATCCTCCTATTTATAACATCCCCAAAACCCCCTATACCTTAATTTCAGATACTTCTGTAGCTTCTGGCTCTAAACTTTCGTCCTCCGATACTTCCGCAGTTAGTTGTCCCTGAAACTTGCTCGCCTCCATTTCATCTTCCGCCGCCGCATCATACTTAGCGACATCTTTAATATCAATTTTCCAACCCGTCAAACGTGCTGCCAATCGCACATTCTGCCCCTCTTTACCAATAGCTAGGCTCAATTGGTCTTCCCCTACCAGCACATGGGCTCGACGTTCCTCTGGGTTCACCAAGCGCACTTCATCCACACGAGCCGGACTCAGAGCATTAGCAATATAAATTGACGGGTCAGGAGACCAGCGGATCACATCTATTTTCTCTCCCCGCAGTTCATTAACTACCACCTGAATTCGAGATCCCCGCGCCCCAATACAAGCTCCCACGGGATCAACATCTCTGTCTAAAGTATCAACCGCAATCTTAGTTCGTGGACCCACATGATTCGAGGGTGGATTGGCTTCTCTAGCCACAGCCACAATTCTCACCACTTCGTCCTCAATTTCTGGCACCTCATTCGCAAACAGGTACACCACTAACCCCGCATCAGACCTAGAGACAATTAATTGAGGACCACGCTGGGAACCCTGGGAAACTCGCTTCAGATATACCCGAAAAGTGGCATTAGCCCGATAGTTATCCTTGGGTAATTGTTCTCGTTTGGGCAATTCTGCCTCAACTTCTGGCTGTCCGTAAACACTACTTACAGCCATAATCACCGACTGGCGCTCAAATCTCAGTACCCGAGCCTGTAGGACGGTTCCTTCATGTTCGGCGAACTCATCCTGAATCATCTTCCGCTGTTTGTCCCGTAACTTCTGAGCCAAAACCTGTTTGGTTTGAATGGCAGCCATGCGCCCAAACTCATTCTGCTCTGGGGTAACATCTAAAGTTACTGTATCTCCCAATTGAGCCTCTGGGGCGACTTCCTGCACATCCTTCAAGGAAATTTGGTGGTCTTGGTTACTAGCCTGTTCCACAATAGTTAGGTTTTTGGCTAAAACCCTAAATCCCTCTTCCTCAACATCCAGTTCTACATCAAAATTATCGAAGTAGTCCTCACTAAATTGGGTGTCAATCTGAACCGTGCGCCTATAGCGTTCATAACCTTTCAGTAACGCTTCCCGCAGAGCCTCTTCTACCGCCTGTTTCGGTAGGTTGCGCTCCGTGGAAATGCTCTCAATCATATCTTTGAGTCCGGGTAAACTGACCATTGACATAATGATTTGTCCTCGTAATTAGTTAAATACAGAAATTGAGATTAGCTTGTTTCCTGAGAGTCGGGTTTATTCCCCTTCCTCTAGCAGCACTTGCGTAATTAAGGAATTGGGGATAGAGATTTGTCGCCCTTTCTGATTTATATGGACTGCCATCTCGTCGCGCCCCACCAATTTTCCACTTTGTTGTTTTTGTCCTTTGTAGGGTTCGGAAGTGCTGACTGTGACCGGAAATCCTTTGAAGGAGATAAAATCGCGATCGCAACTTAGAGACCTCGATACACCGGGACTCGATACTTCCAGAATATAAGCATCGGGAATTACATCTACCGCATCGAGTTGTTCTTCGAGGGCTCGACTCATCCGCTCACAATCTTCTAAACTGGTGTCTTGCTCCAAATTACGGATATCAACCCGCAGTACAGGAGGCTTCTGGTTAGTGTAAAACATTGCCCCCACGACTTCTAACCCCAGAGGCTTGGCGACTGGAGTGGCTATGTCGATAATTTTGGGAATTAGGGGGTGAACCATAGTCAGATTTGATGTTAAAACGCTACAATTAGGCTCTATTGCGGTTTGTACCTAAGCCTAGGGTTACGGAAACCTGGAGATCATCCTTTACCATAGACCTGTCCCTTGGGGTTGGCCATGGAAATGCTGCCACTAAAAAAAGTGGGCGTCACCCACTTGTAGATGAAACTGTATCTTCCACAAGAAGCTGAGGGCTGACCCGCAGCTTAACTTCCTAATGTATTACTTTAACTCACAATTGAACTATTGGATGATCGCCACTCCATAATTCCCTGTGGCTAGGCTATCTAGGAGTGGGGGAGGGGTCTGATCGCCTCAGTCGGACTCGTAAACAATCAATCCCTCTAATTTCCGCCTTTCCTGGATTGAGGCGAGAACTTGCTCGAAGTTTTCTTCGTCCACTCGATGTATATAATTCAGTTTAATTTCTTCTAATAGATCTACCAGTAAATATTCAAACTGCTGCATTTGTTCCCCTTCAATTTCCTGCCATAATACTTTGCCAAAGTCCCGCACCAGTTGCTCTGTTAATTGGCTTCCTTGGCGGTCCGACATGGCTTTACGGATCGCTTCATAGGCACTATTTGGACCCTCCGTGGCTAATTGGGATAGTTCCCCGATCAGGCGATCGCTTAATTCTTTCGCCAGATTCTCAAATCCTGGTACTTTTTTAAACCTTTCTACCACCGGGGAATTTTTGACTACACTCTCCACATTATAACGAATTAGTGCCTCTATATCCGACTCTAGTTGTGGGATCACCTTATCAACCACTACCTGAATTAATTGATTAGAAATAAATTCGATTTCATTCAGGTTATTAATATTCATATACCGCTGCTGTTGTGACTGGGCGATCGCCTTGCCAATATTACCTTCTCTCAGTTCGTCTTGCACTTGATTAATAAATTGGATGATCACCGCTTCCGTTAATTCCTGCGATACCGATGACACTAAACCTCGGCTGGCAAATGCTCTGAGTTTCTCCAACTTAATTAATCCCGTTTGGTCTAAACGAATAGTTACCGGAATAATCCTTAATAATCTTGCCGTTGGCAGCGGAACAAACATTAAGATATCGTACCAACGCCAGAGCATCGCATCTAGCCAAGTCACCGTGTTAAATTTACTGCTGACTACCCTAGTCCGAATCAGAAATTCCACTAAAAAGAAGATCACAAACGGAAAATCAATTCTCCAGAAATCGTTGACAAAGTTACCGGTTTCTGATAAACGTCGAAAATAATTAGCCTCCATGAACGGCTTGATCTCACTCTTAAACCAGCCTATCTCCTGTGGAAATCCATGATCGGCTAAATATTCAACAGTCCAAAAAGTAGAGAATGCTTGCTTAGAAGAATCGTCCGGGTTGGGAGCGCGATCGCGCATTCGATTTTTAATAGTCTCTAAAGCACCACTTTTATTGGCGATCGCAAAAGGGTTAGTATCAACCATTTCTATACTTTGCTGTCGCAGACTCGTCAGAATCACCTCTACTTCCGGTGATTCTAGTCCCGTCTCCACCACCTGGTTATTAAGAGCTTCTACAGTTTCTATATATCTGACCGTGTCCCGGTGGGGTTCAATCCCCATAATCGGATCATACAGTTCCGTTAACTCTCGAAAATAACGGAAATAAAAGTCGCGCCAGGGTATATAACTAATATTAAATAAAACTAGGGCATAGTTGACAACTGCTATCATTGACAGACCTCGTTCGATCCACAGACCGACCGGGTGGTTTTTATTAATCGCTCTCGGTTTTTTCATGGTCATAGACTCAATCGGTTCTGTTGACAACAACTCACTCTAGTTAAAATTTCAGTAATTGACGAATTGATTTTATTGATAATCTCATGTCTGAATCTTATCCCCGTATCAGTGTTGTGATCCCAGCTTACAACTGTGAACAGTATATTGCCGAAGCCATTGATAGTGTACTGGCTCAAACTGAGACTGATTATGAAATCATAGTTGTTGATGATGGTTCTCAAGACCAGACTCGCTCAGTAGTAGCCAACTATGACAGCCAAGTTCGCTATGTTTATCAGGATAATCAAGGGGTTTCCGTGGCGCGAAATCATGGTCTGAGTTTGGCTAGGGGTGAGTTTATCACTTTTCTCGATGCCGATGATTACTTTTTTCCCGATACCCTCCAAAGCCAACTCGCTGTATTTGATGCTGACCCCGAATTGGCGATCGTCCATAGTGGTTGGCGCAGGGTTAACCAAACTGGCGAAATGCTGATCGATGTTCAGCCTTGGGAAATGGTCGCTGAGTTGAATTTAGAGAATTGGTTGCGCTGGAAGCCTTTGGGGACTATGGGAACTTTGATGTTCCGCCGCCAGGCTTTGGAGACCGTCGGAGGCTTTGAACCTGGGTTGGCTCATGCTGAGGATGTCGATTTGATTTTGCGTTTGGCCTCCAGCGGGTATCGCAGCGCCTGGTTGAAGCGATCGACTGTATGCTATCGTCAGCACGATCGCAATACTATGCGAGATGGTATCTCTCAAGCCAAGTCTATTAATTATGTCCTCGATAAATTTTTTAATTTGCCAGATATACCCTTGGAAATTAAAGTAATTGAGGACTGGGTTCGCTATAGTACCTTGGTCTGGAGTTCCTGGTATTTATACCATACTGGGTTCAATACTGAGATGGTCGAATATTTACAGCGCTCATGGTCTTATAGTCCTTTTCTACCTATTGAAACCGTCATTAATTGGGTCGAAAGTTTTACTCAGTATTCTCAAAATGTTGATGCTATTTTCGATGTCGATCATTTATCTACATCTCCTGAGTGGCAAAACTTATTAAAATGGGTCATGAGTAGCCTGCAATACCCCTAGCCCCTATCTCGTCCTCGGAAATTATGTTAAGTTTTGTAAAACTTGTCAAAAAGTCCCCCCAGCCCTCCCAGCCGGGGGGTTGCTTTTACGGTTGACTTATGCTATTGTCTTATATAATGCAAATATTTTGAAAAAAATTATTTTTGGTTATTATTCGATTATTTAACAGTATGACAAAATGATACCATTAGTTCCCGGCGCTTGTCAACCCCCGACCGTGATTTGGCTGAACAATTTTTTAAAAATTGAATAAAAAATCAACTTTGATATTGATTGTATTGTGCAGGGAATTAATGTAGAATGTATAGGTCCTTGCTTCTGATTAGAAGCCTGAATTGTCCATAAGGAGTATCATCAGAATGAAGCCTTTTGTTTACGAAACCATGTATATCCTGCGCTCCGACCTAAATGAGGAGCAGGTAGAGGCCGCGCGAGCCAAATATGAAGACATCCTGCGGGAACATGGCGCACAAAATCTTGAGGTGCAAAATTTGGGTAAGCGTCGTTTAGCTTATGATATCGACAAGTATCGCGAAGGCATTTACATCCAGATGAACTATGAAGGTGGCGACAGCGACCAGATTAAAGTCATGGAAAGAGCCATGCGTATAGGTGGCGACGTAATTCGTTATCTGACGATTAAACAAGATGTGACCGCATCTCCAGCCGAAGTCGAAGCCGAAGCCGAAGCCGAACCGCAACCGCAACCGCAACCGCAACCGCAACCGCAACCGCAACCGCAACCGCAACCCCAAGAGCTCAATTTAATCGCAGATTAGTTGAACCAATTAGGGCGATGCGCTACCATACCAAGTATGGTGCGAGACCTTCGGGTATGAAATAGAGCTGAAATGGGCGAAATAACTACCCGGTGAGGACTTCAACCCCTTGGTTGATTGGGTCGCATCCCTGACCATCCCATAACACAGCCTAATTTTTTTGCTCATCTTCGAGACTTCCAACATGGTTGCCAAGGTGAAGGGAAAAATCAGGTCTAAGACTACCAAGCTAAACAGTGCTTTTGGATCATCTTTCTAAAAGCTTTGCGGGATACCGCCTCCATTACCTTAACAGGTAATGGTGCTATCGTTGCATTATCCGGAACCGGAAAAATGTCGCGTAAATGTATCAGGTGTAAATCTCAAGTAAGGTCAGGAGTTGGCACCGCTGACCGTCGCCAACTCCTGACTGCGTGATACTCCTGGAGTATCTCTCTTGCCGATTGGGTGGAATTGGGAGTATTTTAGGGGACATATTGGAAGTTTATAGGAGCCATTGGTTATCATGAGCCAGAAAAATAATCCCAACTCCCAGGAACTCACAGCAGAAGTCGCTCGACTGAGTGAAGAGTTAAAAATGCGAGATCAACTGGTGCAGCAGTTATCTCAAGAATTATTCCGTTTGGTGAAGGGAAATGCTAATTTAGCGCCAGATCCAGAAATGGCCGAGCGACACCAGGCTCAGATGAAGTCATTGCGGGAACAGCTCCAGCAAGTAGAGGAACAGGTTAAATTTTATCAAGACCAGATCAATGAGCGGGATCTGGAAGTTTACCAACTTAGACAGTCTGTCCAGGAGTTAACCGATCGCTCTCGAATGCTGGAACAGGTAGTTCAAGAATTACCTGGAGTCTACCGCCAGAAGTTTTCAGAACGCCTCGAAGAGGTCATGGAAAGGGTGGAAAAACTGCAACGGGAAAATCGGCAACTGCACGCAGAACTACAAAGTGTTACCTACCGTCTGGCTCAAAAGAGTCGCCGTCCCGGCAATTTAGATCTGCCAACTTTTCAGCCAGGAACTCAGACTGTAATCGAGTTTCCTAGTTTAGGGAAGGCATAATTTTTTCCTGAGTCAGGGTCAAACCTCGTAAAACTTAGGGGTCGGTTCTAGGGATAATCGCAGAACAAACCCCTTTATTTTTATGAATCAAGTGCCTAGGGTTTGTTGGGACTAGAATTAAGGCATTTTTGTAGCACTTCTAATAACTCCTGCGTGGTGAATGGTTTTGATAAAAATATATCAACTCCTAACTCAGCTATATCTTTGGCTATATCTACTGAAAAGTAACCGCTAATTCCGACAATTTTAATTTTCGGGTTAAGGTATTTTAGATCCCTAATCGTAGTTTTACCACCCATAACAGGCATCATAATATCGATAACCACACAGTCAATTTTATCTAAATATTGACGGTATATTTTAATCGCCTCAACTCCATTACTTGCCACCAAAACTTGATATTGAAAACTCTCTAAACTGGCTTTAGTAATTTCTCGGATGGGTTCTTCATCATCAACCACTAAAATTAGTTGACCCTGACCTGTCATTAATTCTAAATGCTCATCAGCCGTAGTTTCTGTTTCCTCTGAGGCGGGTATATAAACTCTAAAAGTAGTTCCCAAACCCATTTGAGTGTCAACGTCAATAAAGCCATTATGACCCTTAACTATACCTAGGACTGTGGATAGTCCTAAACCACTACCTTTAGCAAATTCTTTGGTAGTAAAAAACGGTTCAAATATCCGGTCTAAGACTTCTTGGGTAATGCCAGTTCCCGTATCAGAGACGGTAATCATTACATAACAACCTTCCCTCGCATCAAGGTTTAAACGAGCTTCTTTTTGGTTTAAAATAACATTACTAGCTGATAGTGATAAATTCCCCCCGCCTGGCATGGCATCTCGTGCGTTGACACAGAGATTCATTAAGATTTGATGTAGTTGGGTGGGGTCGCCATAAACTGTCCAGAGTTCCTTAGAAACATTAGTGCTAACATTGATAGATTTGGGGAATGTCTCCCTGGCAATATCTGCTACTTCACTAATTAAGTGTCTGACTTGAAAAATCTCTAGTTTCCCTTCAAAGCCTTTGGCGAAGGAAAGAACTTGCTTAATTAAATTGGCTCCCCGTTTGGTGTTATTTTCAATTAACTTGAGCATTTTATTTTGTTTTTCTTGGTCAAGTCCTAATTGAAACATTTGCACGGAGGCGAGAATCGGTGTTAAAATATTATTGAGGTCATGGGCTATGCCACTGGCTAGGGTGCCAATACTTTCCAGTCTTTGCGCTCTCAGTAGTTGGATTTCTAGTCTCTTGGTTTCGGTAATATCTGAGAGAACACCGACTATTTCTTCAATGTGACCAGAGGCATCACACACCAGCTTCATTTCGTCTCGTAACCAACGATAACTGCCATTTTTATGGCGGAAACGATATTCGGTGGTTAGGTGATTTAATTTGAGAATTTGTGAGCAACGATGATGGATTTTGGGGCGGTCATCAGGGTGAATGCGATCGCTCCAAAAATTGAGGGTATTAATCCATTCACTAGGTTGATATCCTAGTTGAGTTATGAGATTATCACTGATAAATTTAGGGGGATAGTCATCGGTGGGATAACAAGTATAAATAATCGCCGGACTCGATGCTAATAAATGTTCAAGTTGAATCTGAATAGAACTTAATCTCGCTTCGGTTTGCTCAAGTTTAGTGATTTTTTGTTGCAGTTCTGTTTCTCGCATTACCCGTTCGGTAACATCGGCAATTACTGTAATAGTTCCGCAAATTTCTCCGGCTTCAATTAAGGGAGCAATACGGACGCTTTGTTGCATTGGGGATAAAGAATGACTGCCAATATTTGCCGGAATATTAATGAGATAGGAATGGAGGCGCTGAGACAGGAAAGCTACTTGACCTTGGAGAGCTTGTTCATAAAAACGATGGATTCCTCGTTCTTTCATGTCCGGATAAAGGCTGAATAAATGACACCCAATTAAATCTTGGGCTGACCTACCACTGTGGATTTCTAGCCAATGATTCCAACTGAGAACTTCTAATTTATTATTAGTAGTAAAAATCCCCTGTTCGGCAAAGTTATTGAGCCATTTTAACAAGGCTTGACTATGGGAAGGATGGATATTATGATCTAACATAATTAGGTAAATCCCATCTTTAATAGTAATTGGTGGATTACCGAGTCAGAGATGGCGCTACAGCCTCATCTGCCCAACTGTCTATCAACTCTAATAATTTCTCTAAGGAAACTACACCCAATACCAGCACTAGATAGCCGTTTACGGAGTCTTCACGCATTTTAAAGGAGGTATACATTACCATGGCATAGCTGACTTCTTCCTTGCCAATAATCAGAGAATGAATCAGTCCATCTAGGGCTTCTAGGTAAAGGCGCGGTACCGAAAAGGAAATCTGAATTTCTAGTAAATTTCCGAATACACTTAAACAGGAGTTAAGTAGGATATTGCCAATTTCTGTTAGCACTTCTCCGGCGGGAACGTCAAGGCGATCGCTTGATGGGCTACCCTCTGGGGACACTAAACGGGACAACATTACCGCCCCTTCATAGTTTAATAATAATAGAGCATTTCCCGACACTGGCCCGGTGAAAATCTGCTGTACTGTGGCAATTTCACCATTAACAAAACTCGCCAGTTTAGCCGCTAATTCTTCAATAGGATGAATAGAAACTTGAGGAACATCAAGCAAAATGCGATGACCCGTTAGCTGTGATAAAGAATTGGCAGTGCGAGCAAAACCAATATTAATTAACTCAGTTAGAGCATCTTTTTGCTTTTCGGTCAGGATCATCGCAGCACCTCCCTAGGACTGTGATATAGTAATGAGAGCTTGATTTACCTGGTCGAGAACACTTTGAGCCATAAAAGGCTTGGTAATGTAGCCCACAGCCCCAGCGGCTTGAACTGCAGCGCGAGTCATTTCCTGAGCATCAGCACTGGCAATAATAACCCTAGCTGTGTTATCCATTGCCATGAGTTTTTCTAAAACTTCTGTCCCCTGCATATCTGGCATAGCCAGATCAATTAAAACCAGGTCTGGTTTATCGATAAAGTAGCGTTCCAGCGCAGCTAGTCCCCCTGTGGCTTCAATGACTTCGTGTTTATCTGTTTCTAAGATACCACGCATAATCCTACGGGAGAGACTAGAATCATCAACGATTAAAATTTTAGCCATTGCCAAGTCTCCCAAGCCCTGCGGTTGATTACGGTGGAGTATAAACAGGATCTATATTTAGTCTCCTACAACATATATAGTAACAGGAAACTATGGGTTTTATAAAATTTTTGTACAAATTTTAACAATCTAGTTAACTACTAGGTGATCTGCTAAAATAGATGATACGAGAACTTATACAAGGTGCCGAAACACCTTGTATAAATCAATTTTAGTCGATTTTGACCATCAATTGGGGGCAGTAGGCATATCTCGTGATGCCACCACATCGACACCTAAATCAAGAACATTAGATAAGATGGTATCGCCGATATGAATCGGGGCGGTGACATTGACTTGCCGCAATTGCTGACATAATTCTATCACTTTTTCTTTCGGTATGGCTGCGGTAGTTTTTACGGGTAATTTTGCCCAAATACCATTATTAACTCGCACTGTAGTTGTCACCATGCGACGGGGTTCGGTGTGTTCCTGTTTCGCATATTCCTCGCCTCGCTTACAGGTGAAGCCTCGCACTTCGACAATGTGGTTATTCTCTTCCTCAACTTCTAGGCGACATCCCAAAGGACAACCAATACATAGATAATGAGAAATGGTAGTTTCTGTGGTGGTTTCTGTGGTTTTAGTCATGGCTTATTTCTCCTCAAAATTGGCGGGATTTACTCAAGGGGGAGGATATCAATTGTTAAAGCCTCTCCGTGGAAGTTCTGCAAAAACCGGGGTTTGACTTTCAGGTTGACCATTTCGGCGGGGAATACATACCGGAGTTTTTTCTCATAAATATCCCCAAGTTTTAAAATGCTTTCCTTGAGAGGACGACGCACTCGCATATAAACGGTATGATCCCGATCGCTCGAAATGGTTTGAGGTACACAATAGGCGACATTTTCACCAGGAATTAAACGGATATTATCGGTAGGTGGGCGATTTTTAGTTACATATAATCCCGCATTTCGACCAGCTAAAATGGCTTCTTGGCTGACAAAATCAACTAGATCATGAATGTGGACGACATTACCACAAGCAAAAACTCCATTCATAGAAGTTTCCATGGTGCTGCTAACCACTGGACCACTGGTAACCGGATCAATTCGCAGTTGTAATTGACGAGATAGTTCGTTTTCGGGAATTAATCCAATCGATAATAACAGGGTGTCGCAGGGAACATACCAGCTTTGGTCGGCGAGGGGTTGTAGATGTTCATTAACTGGCGCGACGGTGACTCCTTCAATGCGATCGCGTCCATGAATTTCTACTACTGTGGTAGATAGATATAGGGGGATATTAAAGTCCTGTAAACATTGCACAATGTTCCGGTTTAATCCGTTGGCGTGGGGCATTATTTCAAATACTCCCGCCACTTCTACCCCTTCCAAGGTTAGCCGTCTCGCCATAATTAATCCGATATCCCCAGAGCCCAGAATTACGGCTTTATTTCCAGGTAGAAATCCTAGTAAATTTACAAATCTTTGGGCTAACCCGGCGGTTAAGACTCCTGAACAGCGGGTTCCGGGGGTGCGAATAGCGCCACGAGTCCTTTCTCTCGCACCCATGGCTAAGACGGTGGCTTTGGCGGAAATGACGTGCATTCCGTGGTTTCCAGACATTAATTTAACTCGCCGATCGCCATCTATATCTAAGATATAGGCATCTGCTATAATGTCTATATCCTGGGCGATCGCTTGTTCTAAAAAACGTTGAGCATATTCAGGTCCGGTCAATTCTTCTTTAAAGTGTTGGAGTCCAAAACCGGGGTGAATACATTGCAATAAAATGCCTCCCGCTTCCTTTTCGCGATCGACAATTAAAATTCGTTCAGCGCCAGACTCTTTCGCGCCTAACGCCGCCGCTATCCCAGCAGGTCCGCCGCCAACAACTACTACATCATAGTTGCTATTTAGGTGCTTAATACTCTCGGTAATCATGATAATTTTTCCATGGCTAACAACAAAAAAAGACTAAATTTGGGGCGGGTTATATAGTCCATTTTTGTCGGTAGTAAGTAACCGACATTAACCCGCCATTTTTAGGCACAATAGGCTATGGGTTGTAATCAGTGTTAATTAGTGGGGATTTATGAATGCTGTTCACGCACTACCCAGGTATCGCCGCCACGTTTGGTAATTTCGGTCATGGGAATGTTATATTCCTGGGATAAAAGTTGCATACAGCGTCCTGTACAAAATCCCCCCTGACAGCGACCCATTCCCGCGCGGGTGCGGAATTTAATGCCATCTAATGTTTTTGCGCCTCGGCTGATCGCATCGAGAATTTCACCCTCGGAAATTAACTCACACCGACAGATAATTCGACCATAGCTAGGGTTTTGGTTGACCAGTGCAATTTGTGCTTCTGTAGAAAGAGAGGCGAAATGAATGGGTTTAGTAACTGAGGTAATAAAGCTATCTTTGGGGGCTAAGGATAAGCCTTCTTGTTGTAAAATATCCCTAACCATAGTGGCGATCGCAGGTGCTGCGGTTAGTCCTGGTGATTGAATTCCCGCCACGTTAATAAAGCCAGGTTTCGCCGTAGTCCCGATGATAAAATCTTCTCCGTCTACTACGGCGCGGAGTCCCGCAAATTCAGCTATACAGTCCCTAGGACTAATTCCAGGGACGGTTTGGGTAACTGCATCAAAAACTTTTTTTCCCCCTTCGTGGGAGGTGGTTAAATCGGTCTTATCGTCCACCATTTCGGCGGTGGGACCCACCATTAAAGTCCCGTCATAGGTGGGGATGACTAAGATACCTTTAGAAACGGGAGTAGGACAGGGAAAAATTACTCGTTTGACCAGTCCAATTAATCGCTTATCGAGGAGATATTCCTCTCCTTTACGGGGTTTGATGGTAAAGGTACGCACTCCCGCAAATTCAGCGATCGCATCTGCATATAGTCCAGCCGCATTAATGACAAAACGAGTATTAAATTCCCCTCTGGGGGTATGGATCACCCAGTGATGATCAGGGGTTTGATTAATGGCTGTAACTTTACAATTGGTAAAGAGATTTAAGCCGTTTATACAGGCATTTTCAATTAAGGCAAAACAAGCCTCGTAGGGATTAACTACCCCAGTTGTCGGCGCATATAAAGCAGCGATCGCCTCTGATGTTAGGTGAGGTTCTTCTTTTCGCAGGCGTTCTTGTTGCCAAATTTCTAAGCCGGGAACTCCTTTAGCTTCCCCCTGTTTTTGCAATTTTTCTAGTGTGGGTATTTGGTCTTCTGCGAAGGCGACAGTAAGTTCTCCAATGCGTTTAAAACCAAACCCTAATTCTGCGCAGATGGTATCCCACATTTGGTTTCCTTCCCATTCTAGCCTACCTTTCAGGGTATTAGGGGAACTGTGATGTCCACCGTGAATAATACCGCTGTTGGCTTTGCTGGTTCCGAAACCCACTTCTGCTTCTGATTCAATTAGGGCGACTCGAATCGCATACCGCATCAATTCTCGCGCAATGGTGCATCCGGTTACACCACCACCGATAATGATTGCATCATACAACATGATCCTATCCTGTTAGTGTTTGCTTGTCGGTCATACAGTGTTTAATCAATTGAAATTGTTAGTCAATCAAACTGCTCAATCTGGTTAAGCGGTGGACATCAGTTTCTGGCTGCTACAGCCGCGATCGCATGGATCTGTAAACTGAATCCTCTATCTTCAGTGTAAGGAAAAATTGATGATTTGTCATCCGTATTTAGGTTAAGTATTTTTAAGCGCCATTATTCAACTATGGTATAATTAATCCGGCAAAATTCATCAATGGACAAGTTGAATGAGCATTAATTTTACACAAATTAACTCTGGGAATGAACTTAACTCAGCCATGGCTCAAGGTCTTTATACTACTGTATATCAGTGTTTTTCTGCTCCCCCTTTTAACGAAAAAGTAACCCCAGAAAAAGTCAATTTTTACTTTCAAAAATATATCGAATCCGGGGTTTTATACTTGGCTTATTCTGACTCAACCCCCATGGGATTTATGGCGGCACTCCCCTTAGCTGAAACCGCCAATATAGGAGAGTTAGAATTTTTTGAGACTTGGGGATATATGAACAACCAAAAAGTTCATCTAAATTCTGATTTATTCACTCAGCAAACCGGACTCAGCATTGATAAATTATACTATGTCGCTGATTTAGGTGTAGCCATTAATTACCGTCAGCAAGGTATCGCCACAGGACTGTTTAAAACCTTATTTGGTCATTTATCAGATCACATAGGTTATATATTGAGAACTACGGCTAACCCTGAATATGCTTATTTACCTGAGTTTTATCAAAAGTTGGGGTTTAAAATGATACCAATTAGCCAAAGTGTTGAGTATTATAATTTTAAAAATGAATTAATCCAGGATAGCCGTTTAATTTTAGTGAAATTACCTAACGATTAATTAAATTTTTGATTTCCTTTAAAAGTGGCGGTTCTTTGGATATCTTAACCGGGTGGGTTAGCAGTCCTTCACTAGGGCTAAATAAAAATGCCATTAGGAATAAACCAGAAGCCACCAAGACAATGGCTGGACCGGAAGGCAAGTTATAGAAATAACTCAGATACATTCCACTCATGCTAGAACCCACGCCAATTAACACGCCTAAAATCATCACATTATGCAGACGATTAACCAATAAATAAGCCGTGGCTGATGGTGTAATTAATAAGGATAAAACTAAGATGACTCCTACAGCTTTGAGACTGGCGACAATAGTTAAGGAAATTAACATCATTAACCCTAAATTTAACAGGTTCACAGGTAAGCCAGCCGCCTCCGCGCCCTGGGGGTCAAAGGTATAGAACAATAATTCTTTATAAATGAGGAACACGACCAATAAGACAATAGCAGCAATAATCATTGTATCCCGGACATCGGAGGCTGTAACTCCCAATATATTGCCAAAGAGAAAATGATTTAAGTCGATTTTATTGTCTTTTTGAATGATGGTAATTAGAGTAATCCCCAAAGCAAAAAAGCCGGAAAAAACAATCCCCATGGCTGCGTCTTCTTTGATTTTGGAGTGGGTGCGGATTATTTCGATTAATACTGTACTGGATACCCCAGCGATAAACGCACCTACAAAAATATTAAACCCTAAAATAAAGGCGATCGCTAATCCAGGTAAAACGGAATGGCTGATGGCATCCCCTAATAAAGCCAGCCGCTGCACCATTAAATAACTACCAACCACGGCACAAATTAACCCCACCAATATAGCAATAGTGAGCGATCGCTGCATAAAACCATATTGCAAAGGTTCTATTAATATTTCCCAAACTATCATGTTGATACTGTCTCTTATATCTTCATAACCCGGATTTTTGTCGATGGATATACAGGTAAAAAAACCGGGTTTCTCGCCTTAAATATATAATTCTCCAACGCCATTAAGCTGCATTGTCTGAGAAAAACATGACCCTACCACCATAAGCATGATCAAGATTTTCCTGAGTTAAGACAGCTTCCCTAGTTCCGGCGGCGATTAGTTCTTTGTTTAGCAGAATTAAGTCATCAAAATTGGTAATGGATTTACCTAAGTCGTGATTAACTACTAACACAATTTTACCGGAAGCTGCTAACTCCCTAAAAATGCTAAAAATCACATTTTCAGTTTTTTGATCAATACCTGCAAAGGGTTCATCAAAGCAGAAAACTTCCGCCTGCTGCGCTAAAGATCTAGCTAAGAAAACCCGTTGCTGTTGACCTCCTGAAAGTTGACCAATAGGACGCGCACTATAGCTTTCCATTCCTACCCGCTGTAAGGCTTGGGTAGCCAAGCGACGACTGACTCCCGAAAAGCCTCTAAACCAACCAGTTTGGCGGACTCTTCCCATCATTACTACATCCCCAACTGTGGCGGGATAGGTCCAGTCTATCTGCGATCGCTGGGGGACGTAGGCGACGCGGTGGCGTTGTTGACTCAGGGGACGTTCACCGAAAATGGCAGGGCTTCCTGTGGCAGGAATCAGCCCCAAAATAGCTTTTAACAAGGTACTCTTACCCGCACCATTGGGTCCAATAATTCCGGTTAGCCGTCCTGGGTTCACCTGTAGATTAATGTCCCGCAGTGCTTCAATCCCTCGGTACTGTACCCCCAGGTTACTGATGATAATACTCATATCGGCTGAAACCTGCTTAATAAAGGAGTTGTGGGCAATTTTGAGAGTATCCATAACTATGATTTGCGATCGCTTTATGTCAAGAATAGCACAAAAATGAAGGGAATATGAAATAATTTATGAAAACAAAATGAAAAGGAGTAAGTACAAATGGCTAGACCAATGGCTAAGGGGTTAGGTGTAGTTGGGTTGTTGTGTGGGTTGTTGCTGGGGGGTTGTCAGTCGCCGTCGGTGGTTTCTACTGGGGATGAAATGCCGAAAGTGGTATCTACTACGACTATTATTGCCGATTTAACTGAAGCGATCGCCTCTGACCAAATTCAACATACCAGTCTTTTACAGCCGGGGGTAGATCCTCATATTTATGAACCTGTCCCCCAGGATAGTATAGCCTTAGAAAACGCTGACCTAATTCTGTATAATGGTCATAATTTGGAACCAGGTTTAATTAGGTTAATTGAAGCGGTGGGAGAAAGGGCCATAAGAGTGGCAGTTGCTGAGTTTATCACTCCCTTAACTATTGAAGAAAATGGAGAGGTAGAACCGGATCCCCATGTGTGGGGAAATGTGGAAAATGCGATCGTCATGGTTGAGGTAATTCGGGATGAATTAATAGCACTATCCCCAGATGATCGGCAGATATTTATAGATAATGCGGAACAGCTTATTGAGGAGTTGGAAAAACTCCATATTTGGATTGGTGAACAAATTGCCACAATTCCCAGCGATCGCCGTTATCTGGTCACCACCCATGATGCTTTTCAATATTACGCCGCCGCCTATGGTTTAACTGTACCCGGAACCTTAATAGGTATCAGCACCGAAGAACAACCTAGCGCCCAAACTGTGCGGAATTTAGCAGAGGAAATCCGCCGCCTAGGAGTCCCTGCTATTTTTGCGGAAACTACACTTAATCCCCAATTAATTAGGGCGGTTGCGGAAGAAGCAGGGGTGGAATTAGCCCCCCAAGAATTATATTCAGATTCTATTGGCGCACCTGGTTCGGAAGGGGATAGTTATGTTAGAATGATGGAAGCCAATACTAGGGCGATCGTAGAAGCCCTCGGCGAAAACTAATTTATTAGGGCAGGTTTATAACCCGCCCTCACCTGCTGCTGGTCGCTATTCTCCTAAACCGCTGGTTCCGTGGCTGGGCCAATAATTTCCTGGAATTGAATCACGTCTTGGCGTGGGTCAGAATGGGTCACTTTGACCTCAAAGCGATCGCCAAGTTCTATATCACGGTTAAACCGCATTGGTAACTCTAACCCTAATTCCTCCAGCATCACCAAACCTAAATTACTATCCTCGCGCAACCACCGCAGCAAAATAGCTTCCCAGACCTCATCAGTTTGACGACGCAAATATTCCAAACTCCAATAGCGGTTAGTCTCCCGTTCCACCTTCGAGGCTTCTTTCACCGCCGGACCGAGACTCATCACCATTTCCTGCATTTGTTCCACCGAAAAAGGTGGATCATCTCCCCGCAAATGAGCCTTAATCTGGAAGTGAGCCAAGAGATCGCTATAACGCCTAATGGGGGAAGTCACCTGCGTATAAGTTTCCAAGGCTAAACTTGCATGGCGAGCCGGAGTTAAGCTAACCTCACTGCGAGGCATATAACGACGCAATGCACAGGCTCTGACCGCTCCGGCTGGTAGTTGCAGCAGCTCCTCTTCTGGGGGTAGTTCCGGTTGAGGCTGGCTGCGATAGGGTAATGCTAAATTATGCTCCTGACCATAGCGAGCCGCTACCTCCCCAGTCAAAATCATCATTTCTGCCACCATTTGGCGAGACAGAGAATCATCAAGGAGTTTAACAATTACCTCATCCCCCTCCACCTTGATCATCGATTCTGGCATATAAATACTAATAGCCCCTTGGGAGGAACGCCATTGTTGGCGACGTTTGGCTAACTGTCCTAAAATCTCGATTTCTGGTTCAGCCTTGATACCTAAGTGCAGCATCTCATCCACATCATCATAGGTGAGGCGGTAGGTAGGTTTGATGATGCTCGTATGAATGCTATAATCCTTCAGGCTGCCATCCTCATTCAGCACTACCCCGAAGCTCAAGGCACAGCAAATTTTACCCTGTACCAAACTCATCGGCCCCGTGGCTAGTTCTGGGGGGAACATGGGAATCATCCCCGTCGGTAGGTAAACGCTGGTCGTCCTGCGCCGCGCTTCTAGGTCTAGTTCATCTCCCGGTGTAATTAGACGAGTAGGGTCAGCAATGTGAATCCAAATTTTTTGGGTTCCGTCTTCCAGGAATTCTAGGCTAACTCCATCATCAATTTCGCGGGTGCTTTCGTCGTCAATGGTGTAGACCTTCAGATGAGTTAGATCAAACCGATGACCTTGATCCGGGTCAGGTTGGGGAGATTGCAAATAATATTGAGCCACGTCTAGCACCTTTGCGGGAAACTGGGTTGGGATCTGACTGCGCCATAGGGAAAGATTCTCATGCAGACTCCATATCCCCAAGTCTACCAACAATTGAAAAGAGGCACTGGGAGTTTGAGGGCGATTAAGACTGCTTAGGGTTTCTAAGGCGGGTCCGGTATGGGATGCTTCCTCCCCGTAAAGAGCAAAACGTTCTAAAGCATCAAGGCGAGTGCGATCGCTCCCCTGCCATTCTACCACCTCTCCCGCTAGACATTGTTCAACTCGCTGCCAAAACAGTTGGGTTTCCTGTTCCCGTTGCTGTTCAACTTCCTGTTGATGTTTGATTTCTGCTACCTGGTTGGGAGGGCGAGGTTCATAGCGATCGCCCTTCTGTTTAAAGTAGAGTTTATCATTGCATAGCAACAGGTGGCTGGCATAACACTGGGCTGGAGTTTCCTCCGAAAATAGCAACAATGCCATTCCTTTGGGGTCTACTGTTTCCCCCTCTTCAATCAAAATCTCCCAGGCTATCTCTAAACTAGCTGGATCTAGATAGGGTTGTATTTCTTCATAAAAAGAGGGAATATCAGCAGGACGATAAGTCGTTCCCCCTACCTCATAGGTAATTTGTCTGGGATGAACGGTATGGGAATTTCCCTGGTCATCAACTAAGATCCAGTGCTTTTTTCCTTCAGGGCGAGCTACCACAGCGAGACGGCGCTCCCCATGTATACGGAATTCAACTAAGGTTCCCTTTTCCACCAATTCAATCAGCCTTCTTTATTGACAAAGGGCAGCATGGCTAAAATTCTAGCCCGTTTGATCGCTTTTGTCAGGTCTCGTTGTTGTTTACAGGTTAAACCGGTAATGCGGCGGGGTAGAATTTTGCCCCGTTCGGTCATAAACTTTTTCAACAACTCGATGTTTTTATAATCAATGGGGGTTTTGGGATCAATGGGCGAAACTTGGCGACGGAAATAGCTCATGGGCTTTGACTCCTGTTGGTTTAATGGATGATTCTATGTCGATGGGGATGACTACTCTCCCACCAGTCATCTGAAAGCACTATTTGATTTCTTTGTGAACCGTATGTTTGTTACAGTGGGTGCAGAATTTCTTGAGTTCCATTCTGCCAGTTGTATTCCGACGGTTTTTGGTCGTTGTATACCGTGACACACCCTTAGAACGCTTATCGGTATTGGTGCGACACTCAGTGCATTCCAGCGTGATTACAATGCGAACACCTTTAGCCATAATCCTAAAAGATTTCTTAATAAAGCACAATCATCTATTATTTCAGGTATTGCTGCATTTTGTCAATCCAATTTTTGACTCTAATATCCAGAGAATAGCCTCGCTGAACACCAATAACGATGGTTTCGCCCAGGCGATCGTGAAAAGTTTGCGGATATTGAGTCAGATCAAACAGCACCGTCCCACCATCAGCGATCAGGGGAACTAATAATAACACAACTCCAGCATGGCCTGAAGCCAGACTGCCTAATCCATTTAGGGCCAAGAATACAAAAAACCCTAGGACCCCCTCGCGCTTAGATAATTCTAGCAATTGCGGTGTTCGGTGGAATCGTGTATCAATTACCCTCATATTCAAAGCCCAGCGCCCCAAGCTCTGTCCGTAGTTTCGATAAACGACAAACACCCGTGAGGCTATCCAAAGCAGCATAAATATCAAAAATCCGACTAAGCCACTAAGCCCTAATAAACCAGTAATCAACAACACTAGAAATCCGTCAATCCCTAATGCGATCGCCCGACACCAAGTTGGAACCCTTGGAAAAGCCGGGGCTACTAACTCCGATAACTCAGACCTTTCAGAACTCATGGTGAATACCAGATTATCAAAAGACAAAGCCTCAATCAAATGAAGAAAGAGGCAGAGTCATCATATTAAATTGTAGTGTAGAAACCAAACCCTAAAGGCTGCATAGAGAAAAAGCGAGTGTAAAAGAGGTCAAGCCCTCGGTCTGTTAGTGTGCCTCGGCTACATCCATTACTGGACTTCCACCTGACATCTATTAACGGGTAATCTTCCCGTGACCTTACCTGGCTAACCCAGTGAGAGCACTCATCTTGAGGTGGGCTTCCCACTTAGATGCTTTCAGCGGTTATCCGCTCCGCACATGGCTACCCTGCGTTTACCGTTGGCACGACAACAGGTACACCAGCGGTGCGTCCTCCCCGGTCCTCTCGTACTAGGGACGGCTCCTCTCAATTCTCCTACGCCCGCACCGGATAGGGACCGAACTGTCTCACGACGTTCTGAACCCAGCTCGCGTACCGCTTTAATTGGCGAACAGCCAAACCCTTGGGACCTACTCCAGCCCCAGGTTGCGATGAGCCGACATCGAGGTCGCCAAACCTCCCCGTCGATGTGAACTCTTGGGGGAGATCAGCCTGTTATCCCTAGAGTAACTTTTATCCGTTGAGCGACGGCCCTTCCACGCAGCACCGCCGGATCACTAAGGCCGACTTTCGTCCCTGCTCGACTTGTAGGTCTCGCAGTCAAGCTCCCTTATGCCTTTGCACTCTACGGCTGATTTCCAACCAGCCTGAGGGAACCCTTGCGCGCCTCCGTTACCATTTAGGAGGCGACCGCCCCAGTCAAACTGCCCCCCTGAAACTGTCTCTTTCCCGGATAACGGGAAAAGGTTAGAATTCTAGCCTCGCCAGAGTGGTATCTCACCGATGGCTCAGAATCCCCCACAAGGAATTCTTCACAGCCTCCCACCTATCCTGCGCAAGCGAAGCCCGAACCCAATTCCAGGCTACAGTAAAGCTTCATAGGGTCTTTCTGTCCGGGTGCAGGTAGTCCGTATCTTCACAGACAATTCTATTTCGCCGAGTCTCTCTCCGAGACAGCGCCCAGATCGTTACGCCTTTCGTGCGGGTCGGAACTTACCCGACAAGGAATTTCGCTACCTTAGGACCGTTATAGTTACGGCCGCCGTTCACCGGGGCTTCGGTCATCAGCTTCAGATTACTCCTAACCGACTTCCTTAACCTTCCGGCACTGGGCAGGCGTCAGCCCCCATACATCGTCTTGCGACTTAGCGGAGACCTGTGTTTTTGGTAAACAGTCGCCTGAGCCTCTTCAGTGCCACCTACCTTTCGGCAGGCACTCCTTCTCCCGAAGTTACGGAGCCATTTTGCCGAGTTCCTTAGAGAGAGTTATCTCGCGCCCCTTAGTATTCTCAACCACCCCACCTGTGTCGGTTTCGGGTACAGGCATTTACAGTTTAAGATGTATAGGGCTTTTCTAGGAAGCCTGATGACTATCACTTCCCCGCCGTAGCGGGTCGGACTCGTGCCTCAGCTCAGTCTGTTTTCACCAGACCTCAACACCTCGAACACTTGCACCGGTAACCAACATCCGGATGACGAACACCTACTTCGTCCCCCTTCATCAACTGCAAACGGTACGGGAATGTTAACCCGTTGTCCATCGACTACGCTTTTCAGCCTCGCCTTAGGTCCTGACTAACCCTCCGCGGACGAGCCGTCCGGAGGAACCCTTAGGGTTTCGGGGTGTGGGATTCTCACCCACATTTTCGCTACTTAAGCCGACATTCTCACTTCTGATTCGTCCACACCTGCTTGCCGCTAGTGCTTCACACTACTACAGAACGCTCCCCTACCAATAGTTGCCTATTCCACAGCTTCGGTACACTACTTAGCCCCGTTCATTTTCGGCGCAGGAGCGCTTGACCAGTGAGCTATTACGCACTCTTTTAAGGATGGCTGCTTCTAGGCAAACCTCCTGGTTGTCTGGGCACTCCCACCTCCTTTATCACTTAGTAGTGATTTGGGGACCTTAGCTGGTGGTCTGGGCTGTTTCCCTCTTGACGATGAAGCTTATCCCCCACCGTCTCACTGGTTGAGTGTACCCCTGGTATTCAGAGTTTGTCTCGATTTGGTACCGCTCTCGCAGCCCGCACCGAAACAGTGCTTTACCCCCAGGTTTAAACCTCAACCGCTGCGCCTCAACGCATTTCGGGGAGAACCAGCTAGCTCCGGGTTCGATTGGCATTTCACCCCTAACCACACCTCATCCGCCGATTTTTCAACATCGGTCGGTTCGGACCTCCACTTGGTTTTACCCAAGCTTCATCCTGGACATGGTTAGATCACCCGGGTTCGGGTCTACAAATCATGACGTAACGCCCTATTCAGACTCGCTTTCGCTTGGGCTTCAACCTATTGGGTCTTAACCTGCCATAACTTGTAACTCGCCGGCTCATGCTTCAACAGGCACGCGGTCAGACGTTAAATCGTCCTCCCACTGCTTGTAGGCTAACGGTTTCAGGTTCTATTTCACTCCCCTTCCGGGGTTCTTTTCACCTTTCCCTCACGGTACTGGTTCTCTATCGGTCACACAGGAGTATTTAGCCTTACCTCGTGGTCGAGGCGGATTCACACGGAATTTCACGGGCTCCGTGCTACTCGGGATACAGTCGAGCCGTTTTGGCTTTCGACTACAGGACTTTCACCTTCTCTGGTGCAGTATTCAACTGCTTCGTCTAGCCTCGGCGGTCTCTGATGACTGTCCCACAACCCCAACGGGAAATCCCATTGGTTTAGGCTGTTTCCCGTTCGCTCACCACTACTTGGGAAATCGCTATTGCTTTCTCTTCCTCCGGCTACTAAGATGTTTCAGTTCACCGGGTTCGCTCATACTCGCCTATGGATTCAGCGAGCTGTTTCTGGGTTGCCCCATTCGGACATCTTCGGCTCAAAGCTTGCTTCCAGCTCCCCGAAGCCTTT
>NZ_CP102296.1:0-2152500 GCF_059013425.1 Arthrospira sp. PCC 9901 | reverse complement strand
CAACAGGCCCAGAAGATGGCACTCCCCAGGATACGGACAAGTTAAAAGCCCAAGTGGTAGAGAAAAAGACTCTGATTCAAGTCAACTGATACATTTACGCGACATTTATCCGGCTATTGCCTGACAATGCGACGATAGCACTATTACCCGTTAAGGTAACAGAGGCGGTATCCCGCAAAGCTTTTAGAAAGATTCCCAAAGCACCGTTCCAGTCCCTGGGTAGAGTGAACCCACACTCCGGACATCGGAACACTTTTGAGCCACCTAGCTGGGAATGCACATGACCACAGTGAGTACAGGTTTTGCTGGTGTATTCTTCCGTCACATCTACAACTGTGGTTCCAGTTATTTCCCCTTGATGTCTCAGGGTTAGTTTGAATCGATAATGCGCCCATGTCAGCATGGCGCGGGCAGTCTTAGAGCTGATTAGACGCTTCACCTTGGCAACCATATTGGAAGTCTCGAAGGTGGGCCAAAAAATCAGGCTGTGTTATGGGATGGTCAGGGATGCGACCCAATCAACCAAGGGGTTGAAGTCCTCACCGGGTAGTCCCCACGCCCATTTCAGCTCTATTTCATACCCGAAGGTCTCGCACCATACTTGGTCTTGTAGCGCATCGCCCTAATTGGTTCAACTAATCTGCGATTAAATTAAGCTCTCTACCACCGGGCTAGTGTTTAAAATGATATGGATGCTAGTTGTAGCTAACAGGAAGCTAATTAGCTATTTTTCCGAGACTTGCGGGAAGAGGCTGCAAACAAACCGCCAACAGCCATCAGACCTAACATAGTGGAAGGTTCAGGAACAGAAGGCACGTCACCTGTAGGAATGAAGACTTTGTAAAGACCGTTGTGGGAAGTTCCATCAGTGTACTCAGTTAGTCCAGTAGCAGTAGCACTGAAACTCCACAGATAATCAACTACTCCGTCATATTCATACCTGAGAATTTCACTAGCCTGCCAACCGGCAAACCAGTCTCCGTAGACATTACCTAAGTCCATATGTCCGGCTAAACCGATTTCAATGCCGTTACGATCGCTTTCAATGTAGGAGATGTTGGGGTCGCTGGCGCGTTCAAAACCATACATACCCAAAAAGGTATTAAAAGCCGTTTGTCTACCGATTCTTCCTAAATCAGGTTGGTAGTTGTCCAATAACTGACCAAACCAACGGTTTGCTAGGTCATCATTGCCATACGCTGTTGTACCATCACTTCCGAACCAGTCCGAGGAGTTGAGGCTACTGATGGTCAGGGTTTTACCGTTAACTTCACCAATCAGGCTGGTTCTTACACCACCATAGAAAGATGAGTTATACTTCCATTCATGCCACTGTCTTCCTACCCGATACCGATAGGTGGCATCATTAATGTGACTGCTGGAGAACAATTCAATGTTACCGCCGGGGGTTCCGTCTAGCCTCCGCAAAATGTCGTCGATGTTTGCAGAAGAGTTTTCATAGGTTTGGTCAACTAAACCGTCACCAGTAGTGTCTCGGGCATCGTAGAGGATATGGTCTTCACCTTCGATTCTGAAGTTTTGGGCTAGGACAGGAGCGGCGACCATTGCGGTCATACCTGCGGCAAGGGAGGCACTAACTAAGAATTTGTTGATAAGTCCAGCCATGATTGAAGTCTCCTAAAGTGAATGGTTGAGGGTTGAGTTAGTCCTTTTGGGAAGCTGTAATCAGCTTTACCTGAAAAGGGATTTTGTTTAATTATTATTAGTTTTTCGTAGATGACACCGCTTTTTTCATCGGTTGTGCGCTTTTCATTTAGGGCGTAGAGTCTTTAATATAGACATAAATTTAACGCCTGCTGTTTTTTTGACTCTGTGTTCATTATAGTTGACGGTTGGGGAAAAGTCTATAAAGGTTCTGTAAAGTTATGGTGATTTTATATAAAGTTATTGGCAAATTTGATGTGGTCTAAGATTTGTCTGATGATGGTTAAAAATACTCCGTATTTCTACGGAAAATTACAGTGTTTTGGGGGTGATGTTTAAGAGATTGATCCGTATATTTAAGGGAGCCGGACTCGATGAAACCCAGACCAGTGCTGGGAATTGTCGAGAACCGGCTCCTATAATGAGTTGTAGTAAGTTAGGTATTAGCTGGCTTAGGGCTGGTGGGACTGCAAGAATTGGGCAATCCTGTCTACGGCGACTTTTAAGACTTCTGGGGGATGGACGAGAGCAAAGCGGACATATCCTTCGCCGGATTTACCAAAGCCAACGCCGGGAGATACGGCGACTCCGGTTTGTTGGACTAATTGGGCGCAGAAGCGGATAGAATCTTGACTCCAGGGTTGGGGGAGTTTTGCCCAAATGTAGAGGGTGGCTATGGGGGTAGGTACATCCCAACCGATGTCATGGAGGGCTTTAACAAAGACATCGCGCCTTTCTCGGAAGGTATCAACGGTGTGGCTAATTAATTCCTGGGAGCCGGTTAAGGCAGCGATCGCTCCATTAAGAATACCACGATACTGATTAAAGTCGATCGCGGCCTTGACCTGTCGCAGAGCGAGAATCAACTGAGGATTTCCGACGGCGAAACCGATACGGAAGCCTCCCATATTATAGGACTTGGAAAAGGTAAAAAACTCTATGGAGACGGTTTTCTGGGGGTCTGCTTGCAAGATCGAGGGGGCAATGGCATCATTATTGAGGGCATTGCCTTCTGGGAAGACAAAATCCCCGTAGGGGAAATCATGAACGAGGACGAGATCATTTTTTTGACAAAAGGCTACGGCTTCCTGAAAAAATGATAAGGGAGCGATCGCGGTTGTGGGATTATGGGGATAACTCAAGACCATCATTTTAGCTTGAGCCAATACGGCTTCGGGAATTTCCTCAAACTTTGGCAGAAAGCCATTTTCGGCTAACATAGTCATGGGATAAATTTGCCCCCCGGCTATATATACTCCCCCAGCGTGGGAAGGATAGCCTGGATCTTGCAAGAGGGCAAAATCTCCGGGGTCCAGAATAGCTAAGGGTAGATGTCCTGTCCCTTCCTGACAGCCTATAAGTTGCAGAACTTCGGTTTCCGGGTCAACGGGTACGCCATACTTTTGAGTGTACCAGTGAGCGGCGGTATCTCGAAAATCCTTAGTATTGCGGAATAAGGCGTAACCGTGGGTTGTAGTATCGTCGAGGGAGTCCCGAATGCGATCGATAATGTGATTAGCCACAGGTACATCGGAAGAACCTAAAGACAAGTCAATGAGATCTTGTCCGGCGGCCAATGCTTTGGCTTTGGCTCGATCCATATCAGCAAATACATTAGACCGTAGAGGTTCTAGTCGCTTAGAAAATTGCATAATTCAACTCCGACGCAAACGGGACTCAATAAGAGATTTACAGATTCTACAGGTGAGGGTCAATCCACTCAATTAGCTTGTCTTTGGTAATTGCTCCCTCTAGGGAGGCGATAATTTCTCCGCCCATAAATAGCCTCAAGGCTGGGACCCCTTCCACTTGACAGAGTTTAACTGCTTGGGGGTTGGGGTCAACTTCTAGTTTAACTACTTTTAGGCGATCGCTGTAAGTATTTGCTACGGCTTGGACGGAGGGGGAAACCAGACGACAAGGACCACACCAGGGAGCCCAGAAGTAGGCTAAAGTCGGCTGTCCAGTATTACCCAGGACTTCGGTTTCAAATTGGGAATCTTGAATGACAATGACGTTGCTACTCATTAAAGCTGCTCGGCTAGTACCACTTCCTGATCAATAATTAGATTACCATAGTGCAAAATTGTGACGAGGGCAGTCCTGAATGGGGGTGCGATCGCCCAAATGCAACAAAATTTAACTTTTGAGGGGGACAGAAGGGTGGCACAGTCGGCGGAGGGTAATTAACGATTTGTTAAGATTATTAGGAGGATTTCAATTCGCTGCATATAGGCTCTCAATAACCTGATAGACTTGAACACTGGGAGTGCTTAGGGGCGGGTTCACAAATAACCTGTTGCATATAGAGGCTGTTTACTGAACCAGCCCGCACAATCAGGCAGTCTCAGATGTTGGGAGGATAAAACTCGTGGATAACGCTATTGGTTTAGAGATTATTGAGGTAGTGGAGCAAGCGGCGATCGCTTCGGCTCGATGGATGGGTAAAGGCGAAAAAAATACCGCCGACCATGTGGCTGTGGAAGCCATGCGCCAACGGATGAATCAAATTCATATGCGCGGTCGTATCGTCATCGGTGAAGGGGAGCGCGATGAGGCTCCTATGCTCTACATTGGTGAAGAGGTAGGTATCTGCACCCAGGAAAATGCGTCGGCGTTTTGTAACCCAGAAGAATTGGTAGAAATTGACATCGCGGTTGACCCCTGCGAAGGAACTAACCTGGTAGCCTACGGTCAAAATGGCTCGATGGCTGTGCTGGCTATTTCTGAGAAGGGGGGGCTTTTTGCGGCTCCTGACTTCTACATGAAGAAACTAGCAGCCCCTCCGGTAGCTCGTGGTCATGTTGATATTAACAAATCAGCTACAGAAAACCTCCAGATTATCTCGGACTGCATGGGTCGCGCGGTTGAGGAATTAGTGGTTGTGGTTATGGATCGCCCCCGCCACAAGGAACTGATTAAGGAAATTCGGGAAGCTGGTGCTAGGGTTCGTCTGATTAGTGATGGGGATGTGTCCGCAGCTATCTCCTGTGCTTTCTCTGGAACTAACATTCATGCTCTGATGGGTATTGGTGCGGCTCCTGAAGGGGTGATTTCTGCTGCTGCTATGCGCTGTCTGGGGGGTCACTTCCAAGGACAATTGATCTACGACCCAGAAGTCGTCAAGACTGGTCTGATCGGTGAAAGCAAGGAAAGCAACATCGCTCGCTTGAAAGATATGGGGATTGAAAATCCCGATAAGGTCTATAATGCAGAAGAACTGGCTAACGGCAGAACTGTTCTATTTGCGGCCTGTGGTATTACTTCTGGTACTCTGATGGAGGGGGTTCGCTTCTTCGGTGGCGGCGCTCGGACTCAGAGCTTGGTAATTTCCTCTCAGTCGAAAACGGCTCGCTTTGTAGATACTATCCATATGTTTGAGAAGCCGAAAAATATTCAGCTTCGCTAGTTTCCTGTCGGGAAACGGGATCAGGGAAATTGCACAGATTTTGTGGATTTCTGTAGGCTGAAAGCAGAAACACCGGAGATGGCTTAAACCTGATCCCATGCACTAATAAAAAAACCGAAACACTAAACCGTTTTATGAATATTGCAGTCGTAGGTCTTAGTCACAAAACGGCTCCAGTTAACGTCCGTGAAAAACTCAGTATTCCAGAACCTCAGATAGAAGGGGCGATCGCGCATTTGTTGAGCTATCCTCATTTGGAAGAGGTGGCGATTCTTAGTACCTGTAATCGCTTGGAAATCTATTTGGTCACAGTTGAGGCTCAACCGGGAATTAGGGAAGTGACTCAGTTTCTGTCGGAGTCGAGTCAACTACCCCTGGCTGAACTGCGTCCCCATCTATTTACGCTTCTCCACGATGATGCGATTATGCACCTAATGCGAGTGGCGGCGGGATTGGATAGTTTGGTTCTGGGAGAAGGACAGATCCTCGCCCAAGTTAAGCAAACTCACAAGTTGGGTCAGCAATACAAGGGAATAGGGCGCATTCTCAATCGTTTATTTAAACAAGCCTTGACGGCTGGTAAACGGGTGCGGACAGAAACTAGCATTGGTACCGGGGCGGTTTCTATTAGTTCTGCGGCTGTGGAATTGGTGCAGATGAAAGTTCAGGATCTGTCTGATTACCGAGTGGCTATTGTTGGGGCGGGTAAAATGTCTCGCCTATTGGTACAACATCTGCTCTCTAAGGGGGCGAACCACATCTCTATTATAAATCGTTCGTTAAAGCGATCGCAAGAGTTGGCGAGTCAATTTAGAGAAGCGGATTTGAACTTGTGTCCTCTCTCGGAAATGATGGCTGTTGTGGCTAATTCCGATATCGTCTTTACTAGCACAGGTGCGACGGAACCGATTTTAGATAGGGCTAAATTAGAGACTACTTTAGCGCCTAACCAGTCTCTAATGTTGGTGGATATTTCTGTTCCTCGGAATGTGGCGACTGATGTCACGGAGTTACCAGGAATTCAGGCGTTTAATGTGGATGACTTAAAGGCGGTGGTAGCCCAAAACTATGAAAGCCGCCGCCAAATGGCGCAGGAGGCGGAGGTTCTTCTTGAAGAAGAGGTGGAAGCCTTTGATGTCTGGTGGCGGAGTTTGGAAACGGTTCCGACCATTAACTGTCTGCGCGATAAGATTGAAGGCATTAGAGAACAGGAACTGGAAAAAGCCTTATCTCGTTTGGGATCGGAATTTGCGGAAAAGCATCAGGAGGTTATTGAAGCCCTGACTAGGGGTATTGTCAATAAAATTCTCCATGATCCTATGGTACAATTGCGATCGCAGCAGGATATTGAAGCCCGCCGCCGGGCTATGCAAACCCTGCAAACTCTCTTTAACCTTGACCCAGAAGCTATATCTGGTCAACAATACAGTTAGACTATCAACGGATTCAGTCCCCCCCATCCTCCATAAAAGGGGTTTGGGGTGGGTCTGGGCTGGTCACACCACAGGAAAAACACGCTCTACAGCGCTGAATAGTAGCGGTTACGATGACCGCCAGGGGCGAGAATAACTAATAATCTAATCAACTACTGTAATTTATGCCTTGATGTGGCAAAATATTTAGGAACGAGTAATCAGCTTAAACTGTCGATTAATCTGCTATGACTGCAACTATTCCCACACTAGCGCCCCAATACGACCCTTTCTCCACCGAAGCCAAATGGCAGCAATACTGGGAACAGAAGCAGGTCTTTAAAGCAGACCCTAACCATCCAGGTGAACCCTACTGTATCATGATTCCCCCCCCCAACGTGACGGGAAGTCTCCACATGGGTCACGCTTTCAATAATTCCCTGATTGATGCGTTAATTCGCTATCATCGGATGCGCGGTTATAATACGCTATATTTACCGGGAACTGATCACGCTAGTATAGCAGTACAGACTATTTTAGAGCGACAATTGCGAGAAGAAGGTAAAACTCGCTATGATTTGGGCAGGGATAAGTTTTTAGACCGGGCTTGGCAGTGGAAACAAGAGTCCGGTGGTACAATTGTTAATCAATTGCGACGTTTGGGGGTGTCCTGTGACTGGACTCGTGAACGGTTTACGCTGGATGAAGGATTATCAAAAGCGGTAATTGAAGCCTTTGTGCGTTTGTATGAAGATGGCTTAATTTATCGGGGTGAATATTTGGTGAATTGGTGTCCCGCTAGTGAGTCGGCGGTGTCGGATCTGGAAGTGGAAAATAAGGAAGTTAATGGCAATTTATGGCATTTTCGCTACCCTCTGAGTGATGGTAGTGGGTTTGTGGAAGTGGCGACTACTCGCCCGGAAACTATGTTAGGTGATACGGCTGTGGCGGTTAATCCTAAGGATAAACGCTATCAAAATTTGATTGGTAAAACTCTGACTTTGCCAATTATGAATCGGGAAATTCCTATCATTGGGGACGAGTTAGTTGATCCGGAATTTGGGACGGGTTGCGTTAAGGTTACTCCCGCCCATGATCCTAATGATTTCGAGATGGGAAAAAGGCATAATTTGCCGATGATTAATATTATGAATAAAAACGGTTCTTTGAATGAGAATAGCGGACCGTTTGTCGGACAAGATAGGTTTGTAGCGCGCCAAAATGTGGTGAAACGCTTGGAAAGCGAAGGGTTTTTGGTGAAAATAGAAGACTATAGCCATTCTGTACCTTATAGCGATCGCGGAAAAGTTCCGGTTGAACCGCTATTATCTACTCAGTGGTTTGTCAAGATTAGACCGTTGGCTGATCGGGCTTTGGTATCTTTGGATAATCAACATAGCCCGAATTTTGTCCCCCAAAGATGGCAAAAAGTCTATCGTGACTGGTTGGTGAAATTAGAAGATTGGTGCATTTCTCGTCAACTGTGGTGGGGACATCAAATTCCGGCTTGGTATGCGGTGAGTGAAACTGGGGGAGAAATTACTGATCATACTCCTTTTCTGGTGGCGCGGACAGCAGCAGAAGCACAGGAAAAAGCGATCGCCTCCTTTGGAGAAGGGGTAAAACTTCAGCAAGATCCCGATGTTCTCGATACCTGGTTTTCCTCTGGTTTGTGGCCGTTTTCGACTTTGGGATGGCCGGAAAAAACCCCCGATTTGCAAACCTATTACCCGACCAATACTCTGTCTACTGGGTTTGATATTATCTTTTTCTGGGTGGCTAGAATGACGATGATGGGGGGATATTTTACGGACCAAATGCCTTTTCAAACCGTTTATATCCATGGTTTAATCCTGGATGAAAATGGCAAAAAGATGTCGAAATCAGCCGGAAATGGTATCGACCCGTTATTGTTGATTGATAAATATGGGACTGATGCCCTGCGTTATACTTTAATGCGGGAAGTGATCGGCGCAGGACAGGATATCCGTTTAGAGTATGACCGCAGCAAGGATGAGTCGCCGTCCGTGGAGGCTTCCCGGAATTTTACTAATAAACTCTGGAATGCCGCCCGGTTTGTGTTGATGAACCTGAAAGGACAAACTCCCGCACAATTGGGAACACCGAATTTCGAGGAGTTGGAATTAAGCGATCGCTGGATTTTGTCTCGTTTTAACCAAACTGTCAAGCAAACTTGTGATTATATGAATGCTTACAGTTTAGGGGAAGCAGCTAAAGGCTTATATGAGTTTATTTGGGGTGACTTTTGCGACTGGTATATTGAGTTAGCCAAGTATCGTTTACAGGGAGATGGTGGCGTTTCTCAGAAAGTAGCCCAGCAGGTACTCGCCTACATTTTAGAAGGCATTTTAAAGCTATTACATCCTTTTATGCCACACATTACCGAGGAAATTTGGCACACCTTAACCCAAACCGGGGAACAAGATTGTTTGGCGGTGCAGACTTATCCAGTATTGCAAGAACAGATGATCAGTTCCGACTTAGAAACCGATTTTGATTTAATTATCGGCACAATTCGCACTCTCCGAAATTTGCGCGCCGACGCTGATATTAAACCCAAGGTGAAAGTTACGGCGATTCTGCAAAGTGAAAATGCCAAAGAAAGGGAGATTTTGCAGCGGGGAGAGGTCTATATTAATAAAATTGCTGGGGTGGATAACTTGGTGATTACAGAAGCCCTAACCGGAAATGAAGGTCAAACTATCGCCGGGGTAGTCGGGACTATTCAAGCCTTAATTCCTTTGGCGGGGGTAGTTGATTTACCAGCCTTGAAGCAACGAACCGAGAAGAAATTGGCAAAAATTCAGAAAGAAATTGACAGCTATACCAAGCGTTTAAGTAATCCTAATTTTGTCGATAAAGCCGACCCGCAGGTTGTACAGGGGGCGCGAGATGCTTTAGCCGAAGCTGAGAAACAAGCCGAAATTCTCCAAAGCCGTTTGAGTGGTTTTTAGGGTTTTCCTAACTGTGGGGAATTTTCCCCACTGACTATCATCGTACTAAAAAAGTATTTTGGATTTCCCAAGATTGTTAAGAAACGCAACCCTGGAGCCAGAGCCTCCAAAGGCCAGTACCATGGAGATGTAAAATTCTCGCACTTAAATTATTAATGAAAATAAACGTTCAAAATTTAGGTGTTATCAAACAAGCGGAACTCGAATTAGGAGATCTCACGATTATTTGTGGGCAAAATAACTCTGGCAAAACCTATGTGACCTATGCTTTGTTTGGATTTTTAGACACATGGAGAGATGGATTTGAAGTGGAAATTGCCAATGATATTATTGACCAGATTTTAAATCAAGGATTGGCGACTATAAACCTCCTCACTGATATTGATTCCCCAGAAAAAATCCTATCCAAAGCCTGCCAAGCCTACACCAACAGTCTGGCGGAAATCTTTGGGACAAACGGAGCCAGGTTCGCCCAGACAACCTTTGAAGTTTTTTTAGATTTCAATAGAGATTTTTTTGATGATGTCTATGAAACCAATATAGGAGCCAGAGGTTCTGATCAGCAAATCTTTTCACTAATCAAACCTGTAAATAGCCCAGAATTGACGGTTACACTCTTAGCCACAAAGGAAAATCTGAATTTTCCTCGACAAATCATCAGGAAAATTATTAGTGATTCAATTAAAAATATCCTGTTTTCTCGATTTTTTCCGCGTCCTTTTATCGCCAGTTCAGAAAGAACCGGTACGGCTATTTTTCGCAAAGAACTCAATTTTGCCCGTAATCGCCTCCTGGATGAACTGAGCCAAGTTGAAGGGGAAAAAGATAGGTTTAAACTGCTCTTTTCCAGGGGCTATGAAGATTATGCGTTACCCATTCGGACTAATGTTGAGTTTCTGCGTAATTTAGAGGCAATATCTAAACGCAACAGTCAGTTAAGTGAAATAAAATCCGGCATTTTAGATGATTTTGATGATATTATTGGCGGTCGTTATGTTGTTACCAAAAATGATGAACTCTACTATATTCCTACGGGTAATAAAAAAGCTCAGTTAACCATGGATGAAAGTTCTAGCGCCGTTCGTTCTTTACTGGATCTTGGCTTTTATTTAAAACATATTGCCCAAAGGGGTGAATTACTAATTATTGATGAACCTGAACTAAACTTGCATCCAGAAAACCAACGTCGAATTGCTCGTTTAATTGCTCGGTTGATCAACAGTGGCATCAAGGTATTGATCACGACCCACAGTGATTATATTGTTAAGGAATTGAACACCCTGATTATGCTCAATTCCGATAAACCCCACATTCAGGAAATTGCCCAACAAGCAGGCTATCAACCAGATGAAATTCTCGATGCTAGTCGTGTTAAAGTTTATATCGCTGAAGAAGCCCTTGTTCAATTACCCGGCAAATCGAGGCGAAGTCGCTGCCCAACCTTAACGGCTGCCAAGATTACACCAGATTTAGGTATTGAAATTTCCAGCTTTGACACTGCCATTGAAGCCATGAATAAAATTCAAGAAGCGATCGTCTGGGGAGAAGGGTTTTAGTGTGGGAGGTAGATTATCGAATTCTGTCAGAGTTAATTGATGAATCAGCACAAATTAAAGCGATCGCTCTATCCTATAACAATAGACGATGACAATATAGAGGAAATACCGAAGCACTATTTATCGGTTAAGTATCAGCAAGAAATTTATTTCCGAGTGTTCTTAGAAAAAGCATAATTTGAGATGCGAATGCGATCGCCTCAATATCAGTAACCTCAAATACTTGACGACAGAATGGAGGTTTTGCTATACTGACAGAAATCCCTGGGAATCGGTGATTGTGCCTAAACTGAAAAAACACCCGCAAACCCTATATATATCGTGAAATATTAATATTTTGTGGCTAAAATTTAAAATTGCGATACAGGAGTTTTTGAGGATTTAGCCAAGGCGGAAAATTAGGCTATTGACAAAATCGAGATTTTATCGAATGTGCTTTTTTATGGGCGAATAATTAACTATAATCCATCATCGATGTAATTTCATGATACTTGAGTCTCAATCAATTTATCAAGTAGGTGGTAGCCTTCATAGAGACTCACCGACCTATGTAGAGAGGGCGGCGGATAGGGAACTCTATCAAGCCTTGAAATCCGGGGAATTTTGCTATGTTCTCAATAGTCGCCAAATGGGTAAATCGTCCCTGTTGGTGCGGACTTCCCATAGGCTACAACAGGAGTCGCTGAAATGTATCAGCTTAGATATGACTTGTATTGGTAGTGAAAATGTGACACCTTTACAATGGTATAAAGGGATTTTAACATTTTTATGGACAGGTTTTAAGCTAACCAGTAAATTTCCGCTGAAAAGTTGGTGGAATGAACGAGAAGACCTATCTTTATTGCAGCGTTTAAGTCAATTTATTGAAGAGTTATTAAAACATTTACCCGACCAATACCTATTTATATTTGTGGATGAAATAGACAGTATTTTAAGTTTACCATTCCCGGTGGATGATTTTTTTGCTTTCATCCGTTATTGTTACAATGAAAGGGCTGTTAATCCCGAATATAATCGGATTACTTTTGCGATTTTTGGAGTGGCTACCCCTTCGGATTTAATTAAAGATAAAAATCGCACGCCGTTCAATATTGGTAAAGCTATACAGTTATCAGGATTTACTTTAAAGGAAGCTGAACCCTTAATGACAGGTTTAATGATTCCGGGTAAAAATTCTCGTCGTCTGCTGAAGAGTATCTTAAATTGGACGAGAGGACAGCCTTTTTTAACTCAGAAAATTTGTAATATTTTATATGTGGATATATTGAAAGAAGAGAAACATAAGTTCTGGGAGTCCAAAACAGAAGAAAAGATTATCTATAAAATTGTTCAAGATTACATTATTGACAATTGGGAATATCACGACGAACCGGAACATTTAAGAACTATCTCTAATCGATTATTGCAAAATCAAAAAAGTCTGGCTAATTTGCTAAGTCTTTATCAGCAAGTTTTAAGAGGTATGATAGTTGAGACTGACGGAAGTGCAGAACAGACGGAATTAATCATGTCTGGATTGGTGATTAAGTACCACAATTATTTAAGGGTAAAAAACAAAATTTATCAAAGTATTTTTAATCAAGAATGGGTGGAGAAAAAGTTAAGTAATTTACGACCCTATTCTCAAACTTTTGAAGCCTGGGTACTTTCTGGTAAAACTGATGAATCTCGACTGCTGCGAGGACAGGCTTTAAAAGATGCTCAAAAATGGATGGTAGGTAAGGTTTTAAGTCCGGTAGATTATCAGTTTTTAAATGCTTCGGCTGAACTGGAACAAATGCAAGTTAGACAGCAACTAGAAATTGAGCGATCGCAAGCTATTGCTAACCAATTACAAGAACAGAAAAAAAGATTATTACAGGAACAAAAAACCGCCAAACAACAACAAATATTTATCGGGGTTTTAACCTTTGGTTTGGCGATAACTTCCCTGTTAGCATTGGAGATATTTAATTTATATCGACGGGCTTCAATTAATGAAAAAAAAGCGAGAATTAACGAAGTTAGTGCCATTTTAAATTCTGCGAATACTTTATTCACCCAAAATTATCACTTAGATGCTTTATTATCTGCTTTAGATGTAAACGCAAAAATTGAAACTATCCAATCACCTAATCCCGAAATTATCCAGAGAGTACAAGAGACGGTTAGCCGGGCATTTTTCCGCGCTGATGAGTTCAATAGAATTGTAGCCCACCACCATTTAATTTGGCGAGTTACTTTCTCTCATTACGGTGAATATATGGCTACTAGCAGTAATGATAAAACTATTAAACTCTGGGATAGACGAGGTAATTTATTGCAGGTTTTTCATGGTCATGAAGGGGACGTTTTTGATGTGGCTTTTTCGCCGGATGGTCAATTTTTAGCTTCAGCTAGTTTAGACAAAACAGCCAAAGTATGGACTGTTGATGGTAATTTAGTTACTACCCTAAATCTCCATGAAAAGGGTGTGAGAGCGATCGCTTTTTCTCCAGATGGTCAAACCATAGGAACAGCCAGTCAAGACAAAACAGTGCAACTGTGGCGACGGGGTGACCAGGGATGGGCTAATGCTTATCTTTACCTGACTTTAACAGGTCATGATGATGCTGTAGAGGCGATCGCTTTTTCTCCAGATGGTCAAAATATCGCCACCAGCAGCAAAGACCACACCGTGAAACTATGGGGAATAGATGGCAGTCTAGTTAATACCTTTAGGGGACACCAAAACCCAGTTTGGGACGTGGTGTTCTCCCCCGATGGCAAAACTATCGTTTCCGGTAGCAATGACGGTACAGCCAAAGTGTGGGGACTTGATGGCAGTCTGATTACTACTTTACCCTCCCAGGAAGGTTGGGTTTGGTCTGTGGCTATTAGTCCTCCCGATAGCATTATCCGCCGTTTAGGTATCGCTTTTGCTACCGCTGATTTAGCTAATAATATTAAGCTGTGGGATATAGATGGCAATTTGTTATATACCCTAGAAGGTCATGAACAACAGGTCTGGAATGTTAGCTTTAGTCCTGATGGTAAAACTCTGGCTTCCGTAAGCAATGATAAAACTCTTAGACTCTGGAGTTTTGACCACCCTAGTCTCACAATTTTGAGGGGACATAATCGGGGAATTTTAGATGCCGTATTTTCTGAGGATGACAGTTTTGTGGTAACTGCTAGTGATGATAAAACTCTCAAAATTTGGCGAGTTAATGGGGAGTTACTACAGACTATTCCTACTACCCAGGGGGGAGTTTTGTCGGTCAGTTTTGATTATCAAAATCAGATTTTAGCTACTGGTAGCTATGACAATATTGTTCAACTGTGGCAAATTTCACCTGATGGAACCAACATAACTTTACTCAACACTTTAACTGAACATACTGGACCTGTTTGGTCGGTGGCTTTTAGTCCTAATGGTGAATTTCTGGTAAGTGGTGGTGGTGATGGCACTATCAAACTTTGGAATAAAGATGGAGTTTTGCAAAACAGTTGGTCTTCACAAGGACAGACTATCCGCACAGTTGCTATTAGCCGAGATGGTCAGTTAATTGCTTCTGGTGGTAGTGGTGAAACGGTGAAAATTTGGGGAATTGATGGTAGTCTTAAACGGGAACTAAGTCAATACCATACCGGAACTATATTAGGCTTGGATTTTTCTCGTGATGGTCGCTTTTTGGCTTCGGTAGCTGAGGATGATATGGTGAAAATTTGGGATGTTAATAGCAATTTAATTAACAGTTTTAAAACTTATCATAATGATATTGTATCTGATGTTAATTTTTCCCCAGATAGTCAAATGCTGGCGACAGCGGGAACAGATGGGAGTGCGAAACTTTGGACTCTTGATGGTGAAAACTTGGCGGTTTTTAATGGTCATAGTACCATTAAAACTCGGGTTTTGTCGGTGAATTTTAGTAATGATGGTCAACGGTTAATTTCTACTGATATTGATGGGGTGGCTATCCTATGGAATATCGAGAATTCTATTAATTATCAATCGGTGAAGAATTATGCTTGTGAATGGGTGCGCGATTACTTACAAATTAATCCCGATACTCAAAATGGCGATCGCCAAATTTGCCCAAATTAAATAGATCCTTTGGGACCCTCACCCACAGCCTTTAAATACCGCCAATAAATAACTTTTACTAATAAATTCATCAAGATAGTTTTGATTTTCAAAATGATGTTAAGATTTAATACAATTTAATTGATAACTCCTCTCAAATACTTGACGACAGCATGGGGGTTTTGCTATACTCATATAAATCGCATCCAAGGCATTCTTGTGACTACACGCAAAAAAAAAGCTGGAAACCCTATATATATCGTGAAATATTAATATTTTTTGGTGAAAGTTTTAAATTGCGATGCACGAGTTTTTGAGGATTTAGCCAGGGCCAATAATTCGCATCTTGACAAAATAGGCGTTTGGTGCATCCGATGTTTTCTTTACCAAAATTTAAGATCAAGCTGTCGATTATTTTATCAATTGTAAGAGTGAGATAATTATCATACAGCTTGTTTGCAAATCGGTTAAAACATTACCCTGACCCTAAATCTGGATCCCAGAGAGGGAGAGGGACTTTGAGAGGTGATCAGATGATTTCTGAACAGGCTGTAATTACCATAATTGGCTATGGATTTTTAACTATGATAACTGAATATCGGTCAATTTATCAAGTCGGGGGTAGTCTGCATACAGACTGTCCTAGCTATGTTAAGCGACAGGCAGACACAGACTTATATGAAGCCTTAAAACGGGGAGAGTTTGCTTATGTTCTCAACTCTCGTCAGATGGGAAAATCGTCTCTGTTAGTGCAAACCCGCCACCGTTTACAAGCAGAAGGAATACGTTGTGCGACGTTAGACATGACGGTTATTGGTAGTGAAGATGTCACCCCAATGCAGTGGTATAAGGGAATTTTTGTAGAACTTTGGCGCGGGTTTGGGTTATTAAAATCTATGCCATTTAAAATCTGGTGGCAAGAACAAGGCGAACTTTCATTGGTACAAAAATTAAATCAGTTTATAGTGGAAGTTTTACTGCCTACATTTAACCAGGATAAATTTTGCATTTTTGTTGATGAAATCGACACTATTTTAAGTTTGTCATTTCCAGTAGATGATTGGTTTGCCTTTATTCGATTTTGTTATAATCAAAGGGCAACTGAACCAGCATATCAGCGGTTAAATTTTGCGATTTTTGGGGTAGCTAATCCCTCCGACTTAATTAGAGATCGCACCCGAACCCCTTTTAATATTGGCACAGCGATCGCACTTTCTGGGTTTACCCTAGAGGAAGCGAAACCCCTACAACAGGGATTAAATGTTCCCGGTTTGAATGGGGATATTTTGCTGCAAGAAATTTTAAACTGGACGGGAGGACAGCCATTTTTAACTCAGAAGTTATGTCATTTAATTTATTGCCAATATTATCAAGATATGAATCCCCACAATTTTGATGATATATTATCAGAGAAAGAGTTTATTAAACAATTAGTAATTGACCAGATAATCACCAATTGGGAGAAACAGGATGAACCGGAACATTTACGAACCATTAGAAATAGAATAATTAGCAATTCTCAAATCTCGTCAAGATTATTAGGGATTTATCAGAAAATACTCCTAGAGACAGAAATACCCTTTGATGGTAGTCGGGAAGAAACGGAGGTTTTGCTATCTGGATTAATTGAAAAATCCGGGAATATGTTAAAAGTAAAAAATCCGATTTATGAGCATATTTTTAATTTAGAATGGACTCAAACACAGCTAAATTTACTACGTCCCTATTCCCAAAACTTTGAGGCTTGGATAGCTTCTCATCAAACTGATGACTCTCGGCTTTTACGAGGTCAAGCGTTATTAGAAGCGCGGACTTGGGCGTTAGGTAAAAGTTTAAGTGATGGTGATTATAAATTTTTAGCTGCCTCGGAAAAATGCGATCGCGCCGCTATGCAACAGGCTTTAGAAGCGGAAAAATTAATCGCGGTAGAAGCGAGACTTTTAGAAGAATATAAAAACTCAAGACTACAGCGACGACTGTTAACGACGGTGGTCTTATCGTTATTCTTCTCCCTAGGATTAGCTGGTTTAGCTTACTCCCAATATCGTCGAGCGATCGCCAGCTATGAAATCACCAAAGTCCGAGAAATTGAAGCCCTAATTTCCGCCACAGAGGGTCAGTTTTTATCAAACAATAACCTGAATGCTTTAGTTAATGCTGTGCGGGCAAAAATCAGGATAAAGGATGTCCAAAACGTAGAAAATCATCTCCTAAAAAAAGTCAATGCTGTTCTGATTCAATCTGTTTATGGGATGAATGAATATAATAGTTTTGGTCGTCACAAAGACCGAGTTTGGGCTTTGAATTGGACGGAAGATGGGGAACAGATAGGGATTATTGCCCGCGCCAATTATCCCCATACTGAAGGAAGGGAGAACACCGACAAAAATAATCAAGTTTTAATTTTTAATCGACGGGGAAAACTACAGAAGATTATCGATAATTTTACCTATGAATTACGAACTATGGATTTTTTTCCGGACGGCTATATAGCCACGGGACACAGCAATGGGGAAGTCAGAATTTGGTCTAATGAAGGTGATTTAGTGTTCACCTTTCCCGCCCATGATGAAGAAATATGGGCTCTGATAATTCGGGATAAAGACACCATAGCCACTGCCAGCACCAAGGGTTCTATAAAACTTTGGCACAGGGATGGCACTTTATTAAATGAATTTGTTGGTCATACTCAATCTGTGAGAAATATAGCTTTTTCTCCAGACGGTCAACGCATAGCTTCTGTGAGTGATGATGGCAGAGTCAAACTGTGGGAAATAGGAGGGGAGTTAGTAGCTAGTTTTGAACATTCTCAAGAACCTGTTGAGGCTTTGGCTTTCTCTCCTGATGGTCAGTATATAGCGGCGGGAGGTAGAGATAGACAACTGAAATTATGGTCTATTAATGAAAGGTCTGCCATTGTACTGGGAGAACATCAGGATAGTATTAGGACTGTGGCTTTTTCTCCTGATGGTAATATAATTGCCTCTGGGAGTTGGGATAGAAGTATTCGTTTATGGAGTCCTGACGGTAGACACCTGCAAACTTTCGCTTCCCATACTGCGCCTATGACCCAACTTTCCTTTAGTCCTGATGGTGAAACTCTGGCTTCTGCTGACTTCCATGGGGAGGTTAAACTCTGGAAAGTTAAGAATCGGTTTTTTACTGTGCTATCAGGACATCAAGACAATGTGCGGGCGGCAGTTTTCACTCCAGACCATCAGCAAGTTTTCTCTAGTAGTTGGGGTGGAGAGGTTTATCGGTGGGATATGCAGGGTAATTTACTGGGAAGCCTAGAAGGTCATAATAAGGGTGTAATTGGTCTGGCGGTTTCTCCTGATGGTGAAATTGTGGCTACGAGTAGCTGGGATGACAGTATTCGACTCTGGAATATGGAGGGAGAGTTATTAAAGGTTATTAATAATGCTCATTCTATGGGGGGAAATCAACTAGCTTTTTCGCCAAATGGTGAGGTTATAGCTTCGGTGGGAAATGATAATAAGGTGAAGTTTTGGAGTCGAGTGGGGGAGTTTTTGCGGGAGTGGGAATATTCAGAAGCGATTACGGGAATTGCCTTTAGTCCTGATGGTAAAATGGTGGTTACAGGTAGCGAGGATACGGAAGTCAGAGTTGTATATATAGACGGGTCTGGGACGCGGTTAATTGGTAATCATCAGGGTAGTGTTTGGGGGGTGGCTTTTAGTCCCCAGGGTGATATGATTGCTTCTGCTAGTACAGATAACACGCTCAGATTATGGTTTTTAGATGGTAGAGAACCGATAGTTTTGCATCATCAGGGGACTGTTGATCAGGTGGCTTTTTCACCAGATGGTCAGATGATTGCTTCGGCTAGTTGGGATGGCACTATTCAACTTTGGACTAATGAAGGGGTGAAAATAAGAACTTTGATCCGACATCAAGGGTCGGTGCGGACTGTGGGTTTTAGTGATGATGGAAAATGGATGATTTCTGGGGGAGATGATAATCAAGTCATTATCTGGAATTTGGCTGAGATTATGAATTTAGATGAGTTGAGTTATGCTTGTTATGTCATCCAAGATTACCTGGATTATTACCCGGAATTAAAGGATGAGGAAAGAAATTTGTGCGATCGCATTAATTAAAGTTTGATGAAAGTTTAACCTAGCCCCTAAAATTGGGGCTATTTAGCTATTCTTCTGGCAGATCCCAATCAGCGATCGCCTCCCATCCTTTTCCGCGCCGCACCAAGACAGGATCATCAGCACTTAAATCAATAATTGTGGAAACTTGATAATCCAAATCAGCGCCATCATCAACAATAATATCAACCAAATTCTCCAAAGCATCAAAAAGCTGGAATTTATCATACTCTTGGGGAATTTTCCTAATTAAGGCGGAGGGTTCATCTTCTTCTTTAATATGTGCGGAAGTGGAAATGACGGGGTTTCCCAGAGATTCCAAAATGGCTAAACATACGGGATGATCAGGAACCCTAATTCCGGTAGTTTTGCGCTTAGGTGACATCACCAATTTCGGCACCAGTTTAGTGGCGGGAAGTACAAAAGTATAACTCCCCGGAATCAATCTTTTGATGGTGCGATAGGCGGCATCAGTAACTATGGCATAATCGGCAATATTAGATAAGGATGAACAGAGAAAGGTGAGAGGTTTATCATTGGAAATCTGCTTAATTTGTCGCACCTTTTGCACTGCAGATTTAACGGTGAGGTCGCAACCGATCGCATAAACGGTATCGGTAGGGTAAAGCATGACCGCCCCACGCTTGAGGGCATCCCTAATTTGTTCAATGGTGCGTTTTTGGGGATTTTGGGGATGAATTTCGTACAGAGTAGCCATATAATAAAGTCCATGAACTAGAATAATGATCGAACCATTAAAAGTTTAAAGTCAGAATGACGATCTGATCATGCCCAATTTTTGAGTAAAATAACTTTAAACTAAAATCGATATCACTCAAACCAGACGGCGGAAAATGATCAATATAGCCTACCTTCAATGTCCCACTGGAATAGCTGGGGATATGTGCCTCGCAGCGTTAGTTCATGCCGGGGTTCCCCTGGAGTATCTCACGACACAGCTAGAAAGGCTGGGAATGGCTGAAGAATATCGGCTATGGGCTGAAAAGGTAACTCGCCAGGGTCAACAAGCCACGAAGGTTCATGTAGACCTAACTAGCCACGATCATCACACTCGCCACCTACCAGACATTGAAGCCATTATCAAGGCGGCAAAACTTCCCCCAAGGGCAGAAAACATGAGTTTAGCGGTATTCCGCAAGCTGGCGGAGGCGGAAGGGGCGGTTCATGGTATTGACCCGGAAAAAGTACATTTTCACGAAGTGGGGGCGACAGATGCGATCGTGGATATTGTCGGAACCTGTTTGGGGTTGGACTGGCTAAAAATCGATCGCCTCTATTGTTCTGCTTTTCCGGTAGGTGGTGGCACATTCCGGGCAGCCCATGGAATTTTACCAGTACCTGCCCCTGCTGTTCTGAAACTCTGGGAAATGCGTAGTGTTCCAGTTTATAGCAATGGCATTGAACGAGAATTAGTTACCCCAACGGGGGCGGCGATCGCTGTAACTTTGGCTACAGAATTCGGACCGCCACCGCCGATGATTCTGAAACGGGTGGGACTGGGGGCGGGTTCGTCAAATTTTCCCATCCCTAATATTCTCCGCCTCTGGTTAGGGGAAACTGAGGATACAGATAAACCCAAGGCGGAAAGTCATGGTTTGGCGGGGACTTTCCATGATCATGATGAGGAAATGGTGGCAGTATTAGAAACTCAAATTGATGACCTTAGCCCCCAAGCGATCGCCTATGCTTCTCAGGCTTTATTATCGGCGGGGGCGGTGGATGTTTTTGTGCAACCTGTGACCATGAAAAAGTCTCGCCTCGGAATATTATTAACTGTGATTTGTCACCCGGAAGCTGTGGATACTTGCCGGAATATTCTCTTTGCCGAAACTACTACTTTAGGGATTCGTCAAAGTTGGCAATGTCGCACTATTCTTGACCGCGAATTACAGACGGTTGACACTGAATATGGTTTAGTCAGAATTAAGGTGGCTTTTTCAGGCGATCGCGTTATTAATGTACATCCTGAATATGAGGACTGCGCTACCCTCGCCCAACAGCATCAAATCCCCTGGCTAGATATTCATCAAAACGCCTTACAACATTGGCAGTTAATACAACAAAAATTATCATAAAAGAAACCCCAGAATAAAAGAAACCCGGTTTCTCTGTGTATATAAAAGAAACCGGGTCTCTATGTATATAGGAAAGAAACCCCAGAATAAAAGAAACCCGGTTTCTCTGAAGAAACCGGGTTTCTGGAACTAGGTTTTTTTAGGAAGTTGTTAACAGTTGTTTTAAATAAAATCCGGTGTAGGAATGGGGGTTATTAGCAATATCTTCGGGTGTTCCGGTGGCGACAATTTGACCACCGCGATCGCCTCCTTCTGGTCCCAAGTCCACCACCCAATCAGCACAACGAATCACATCTAAATTATGTTCAATGACCATAATAGAATTACCCTTATCAACCAACCTTTGTAAAACATTCAATAACTGATGAACATCATAAAAAGATAAACCGGTAGTTGGTTCATCAATTAAATACAGAGTTTTACCAGTAGCGCGTTTTGACAATTCGGAAGCCAATTTAACCCGTTGTGCTTCTCCCCCGGAAAGGGTAGGCGCAGGTTGTCCTAACTGAATATAACCCAAACCGACATCAACCAAAGTTTGCAGCCGAGTGGTAGCGCGGGGGATATTTTCAAAAACCTTTAAAGCCTCGTCAGCGGTCATATTCAAGACATCAGCGATAGAATAGCCCTTATATTTAACCTGGAGAGTTTCCCGGTTATATCGTGCGCCTTTACATACCTCACATTGCACATAAACATCAGGAAGAAAATTCATTTCAATCACATTTACCCCCTGTCCGCCGCAGGCTTCACAGCGTCCGCCTTTAACATTAAAAGAAAACTGTCCTGGCTTATATCCCCTAGCTTTCGCCTCAATGGTTTCTGCAAACAGTCCTCGGATAATATCAAATACTCCCGTATAGGTAGCGGGGTTAGATCGCGGAGTGCGTCCAATGGGAGATTGATCAATGACAATGACCTTATCCAAAGCATCTAATCCCTGAATTTTATCTAATTTTTTAGGAAAGGCAATTTTCCCGTAAAAATGATGTTGGAGGGCGGGATATAATAACTCATTAATTAAGGTAGATTTACCGGAACCTGAGACCCCAGTAATACAGACTAATTTACCGAGGGGTAATTCGACATCGATATTTTGCAGATTATTACAATGGGCGTTTTTGAGAAATAGCGATCGCCCATTTCCGGGACGGCGGCTGGGGGGAGTTTCAATTTTTTTGCGTCCAGAAAGATAAGCACCCGTGAGGGATTTTTGAGTAGTTAATAAAGTTTTTAAATCCCCTTGGGCGACAATTTCTCCGCCATTAACTCCCGCCCCAGGACCGATATCAACCAACCAATCAGCGGCGCGGATAGTTTCCTCGTCATGTTCGACTACAATCAAGGTATTGCCTAAATCTCGCAACTTTATCAAGGTCTTTAATAGTCTGCCATTATCCCGTTGATGTAAGCCAATACTAGGTTCATCTAAGACATATAAAACACCGGTTAAACCCGCGCCAATTTGAGTAGCCAATCGAATCCTTTGGGCTTCTCCGCCGGACAAGGTAGAAGCGGATCTAGCGAGGGTTAAATAATCCAAACCGACATCTATCAAAAACTGTAATCTTGCCTTAATTTCCCGTAAGACTAAATCCCCGATTTGGGCTTGGCGATCGCTCAATTGTAGCTGATTAATTTTATCCAAACAATCCCGAATGGAAACCTCGGTTAAATCTGCTATATTATACTGTCCCAAATAGACAGATAGCGCCTCTGGCTTCAATCGTTGACCGTGACAGACTTCGCAGGGTTGGTCAACCAAATAAGGGGCTAATTTCTGCTTTTGTGCTTCGGAACCTGTCTCCTCATATTGTCGGAGTAACATGGGAATTGCACCGAGATAGGGGCGGTAATAACTGCGATTTTCTCGGTAGCGGGAATCAGTTTCTATTAAAATGGGTTCATCACTCCCATAAAGAATAATATGCTGTTGTTCGGGTGTCAGTTTTTTCCAGGGGGTAGAAATCTCAAAATCGAAGGCTTGGGCGACACTATGAAGTAGGGATAAATAAAAGGAATTGTCCTTGTCTGACCAAGGGGCGATCGCATTATAAACAGGTTGTGAAGGGTCAGGAATAATCAATTCTGGGGAAAAAGTCCGCCAGTGTCCCAAACCATGACAAGCGGGACAAGCGCCATAGGGAGAATTAAAAGAAAATAGGCGGGGTGAAAGTTCTTCCATAACCGCCCCATGTTCAGGACAAGCAAAGTTTTCGGAAAATACCAATTGTTGCGGTTTGGGGAATTGTTCTTCTGGTGATATACTGAGGTTATCCAAAATCTGAATAATAGCAATACCTTCCCCATGGCGTAAACAAGTAGTTAGGGAATCAACTAAACGTTCCTGTAACCCCGGTTTCACAATAAGTCTATCAATGACAATTTCAAGATCATGGACATGATTTTTGTCTAAGTCTATATGGTCAGACAATTCGAGAATTTCCCCATCAATTTTGACCCGGACAAAACCTGAAGATGCTAAACTAGATAAGAGTTTGCGATGAGTGCCTTTTTTCCCTCGGACGACAGGCGCAAGAATAAGGAATTTAGTGCCTTCAGGAAGTGCCATAACTTGATCGCACATTTGGTCAATAGTTTGGGGGGCAATATGGCGATCGCATATAGGACAATGAGGGGAACCCGCCCGACCAAATAATAAACGTAAATAATCATAAATTTCGGTAACTGTTCCCACGGTAGACCGAGGGTTATGGGAGGTAGATTTTTGGTCAATAGAAATAGCGGGACTCAACCCCTCGATCGCATCAACATCAGGCTTATCTAATTGTCCTAAAAATTGTCTCGCATAGGCACTAAGGGACTCGACATAACGCCGTTGTCCTTCAGCAAAAATGGTATCAAAAGCTAGGCTAGATTTCCCAGAACCTGAAACGCCAGTAAATACAATCAGGCGATCGCGGGGAAGTTCCAGATTGAGATTTTTCAGGTTATGCTGTCTCGCCCCGATAATTCTAATAGTGTTCAGACTAGCCGGGGATATGGTAGATTGGAGATCGGAAAATTTCGCAGGTTTAGCCATTAGGTTAAGGTAGGATAATCAATAATCAGAGAAGTGATAATTTGAGGGCTAGGAACTTATCTATGGTTAGAAGTATTGAGGTAGACTATCGATTTCCCCCGGGAATAGATCCAGAACGTCAAGGGAAAGTAATCGCCATTGGACAAACAGCGGGAACTTGGGATGCACGTTTTCAGCACCGGGAAGAGGTGATGCGATCGCATTTAGGAGAGGTGATCAATATCCAAACCGATGCTCAAAAATATAGCATTGTTACCGTTGCTTTTCCAGAGGCTAACGTAGAAAACGATATCCCCAGCCTACTAACCATGATTTTTGGCAAATATTCCATGGCGGGTAGTGGAAAGGTAATTGCTGTCCGGCTGGGGGAAAATTACGGGAAACGCCCCAAACTAGGAATTACAGGAATTCGCGATCGCCTAGAAGTCCCCAACCGACCCCTAATTATGGCGATTTTCAAACCCGCCTTGGGGTTGTCCGCCGCCGACCACGCGGATATTTTGGAACAGGTGGCCTTTGCCGGATTAGACCTAATTAAAGATGATGAAATCCTCCCAGACTTGCCCACAGCGCCCACTCTCGAACGCTTAAAGGCTTGTCGGACCGTGTTAGATAGGGTGAGAAGCGAAACGGGTCGCAACGTCCTCTATGCGGTAAATATCACCGGTTCTGCGATCGCCCTGATCGAAAAAGCCAGGACCCTAGTTAAGGCGGGCGCAAATGCCCTATTATTAAATGTTTTAACCTACGGATTTTCGGTATTGGAGGCGATCGCCACTGACCCGGAAATCAATGTTCCGATTTTTGTGCATCCTGCGTTTGCTGGTAGCCTCTGTGCATCACCGGATCACGGTTTGGCTTATTCTGTGGTTTTGGGGACTCTCATGGCCCATGCGGGGGCGGATGCGGTTTTATATCCCGCCCATTATGGTAGTTTACCTTTTGACCCCACCGAAGAAGCCAAAATTCGGGATACTTTGCGATCGCGTAATGTTTTCCCAGTCCCTTCTGCTGGTATCCATGCGGGGATTATTCCCCAGGTATTAGCTGATTATGGCAATGATGTTATTCTCAATGCCGGAACTGGTATCATGGATCATCCAGACGGTCCCGCCGCTGGTGTGAAAACCTTTACAGAATTAATAGTTAATAATTGATAATTAATAATTGACAATGAATACAGACCCCCGTGAATCTTTAATGGAAGCATCTCGCCAATTTTATCAGCTAGGATGGATGGCTGGGACCGCTGGCAATTTGTCCGCTAGGGTTGAAGATGGCAGTTTTTGGATTACTGCTAGTGGTAAACAAAAGGGGAAATTGGTAGCTGATGATTTTGTGCGAGTGAGTCTCACGGGGGAATTGTTGGAAACGCCCAATCCTGAGAATAAACCCTCAGCCGAAACCAGTATCCATCAGGCGATTTATTCCTGTTTTGCTGATGCTAGAGCCTGCTATCATGTCCATTCCGTGGAAGCGAAATTAGTGACTAATTTTGTGGAAGGGGAAAAATTGCCTTTACCTCCGATTGAGATGTTAAAAGGTTTGGGGGTGTGGGAGGAAAATCCCCAGGTGTTTATGCCAGTTTTTCACAACCATTTACAGGTTCCCAAAATCGCTCAGGAAATAAGCGATCGCTTTCACCGAGAGACCCCCCAAGTCCCGGCTTTGTTAATTCGTAATCATGGAGTGACAGTCTGGGCTAATTCCGCCGCCGAAGCCGAAAATCATGTAGAATTAGCCGAATATATTTTCAGATATATTGTAGCAGCCCGTCAGGTGGGAATCAAGTTTTAAAACATGGCCATAATCCCCCCATAGATGATACCACTAATCGTAGCCATAGCGACGACCAGCGCCACAAAGACCACAGTTTTTTTGGTTCCTATAATGGTACGAATGACCAGCATATTAGGAAGGGATAAAGCCGGACCAGCTAATAATAAAGCCAAGGCGGGTCCGTCTCCCATACCATTACCAATTAATCCCTGCAAAATCGGCACTTCTGTTAAGGTAGCAAAATACATAAATGCACCAGCGATCGCCGCGAAGAAATTCGCCAAAATGGAATTACCACCCACCGCCATAGCCACCCATTCAGAAGGAATTAAGGCTTCCTCACCGGGACGACCTAATAAAGCGCCCGCAATTAATACCCCAAACAATAACAAAGGTAAAATTTGTTTAGCATAATCCCAGGAAGACTCAAACCATTCTCCCGCCTCATTTTTATCGTTACTGGTCAACCAAGATAAACCGACCACGGCAAAGCTAAAGGCAATCAAAGGGTATTGATGGAACTGTAATGATAATACCACAGTGACGGCACTAATCAACAAAACTTTCCCCAGACTGAGATTTAACCAAGCCACTAAAATAGCAGCCAAGGCGACACCAAAAAAGCCAGTAATCCACCATTTTAAGGAATAGATAACATACCACAAACCAGTATTAACATCTGGCGCACTCCAATTAGCAAAAACTAGGATACCGACCAGGACGGCAAAAAATACGGCATTTTGCCAGAGGGGACGAGTCTCTTCCGCCTCAGACAACAGAGAAGCTGCTTTGACTTTTTCGGTTTCTTCGCGGCGGAAAAGCCACTGCATTGACAAGCCGATAATCATGCTAAAGATCATGGCACAAATTGCCCTAGCTAGACCTAATTGCCATCCTAAAACTCTAGCCGTGAGAATAATGGCTAGAACGTTAATGGCGGGTCCTGAGTACAAAAAAGCCATCGCCGGACCCAAACCCGCGCCCATGCGGTAAATTCCGGCAAATAAAGGTAGTACAGTGCAGGAACAAACTGCTAAAATAGTACCGGATACAGAAGCGACACCATAAGCCAGCCAAGGGTTAGCCTTGACTCCCAGGTATTTCATTACTGAGTCTTGGCTAATAAAAACAGCGATCGCACCCGCAATAAAAAACGCCGGAATTAGGCACAATAAAACGTGCTCTTGGGCATACCAACGGACTAGATAAAGAGACTCCCAGAAGGCATTTTGTAGCCTTTCTGACTGTCTTATGGCTTCTACAGGCAGATAAAAGCACAGTAAAAATAAAGCTACAATTAAGGCGAGAGGTTGCCACTGTTCCCGCCAAAAAGTGGAAATTCTCATGATGTTTACTCCCGGCTATTTTCGCAGTTTAGATGTCTAAAATAACCTGGTGGTAGGGGTCAAATTTGCTGCGATTTTCGGCAAGGTATGGTCTAATCAAATTAGATAATCCCAACCCACCAGGTTTCTAGGGTATAGACTTAATCTCAGCGACCGATATTTAAGGTTTGAGATGAGTTTGGATCTGTTCCGGGGTGGCTACTTTCCCCTGACTGACAACCACATCATTAATCACCAAGGCGGGAGTTTTCATAACTCCTCGTTCGGCTATTTTCAGGGGTTCGGTAATATGTAAAACCTCCGCCTCGATATTGAGGGAGGCGATCGCCTCTTTAGCGTTGGCTTCTAGTTGCTGACACTTTTGGCAGCCAGTCCCTAGCACTTCAATTTTGACAGCAGTCATGATTTGAGTTCTCCTGAACTATAACTGATGCTGACTATTGTAGAGCTTATACTTAGGTATAATGTCAAGGGGTTGGCGGGTGTTTGTGGCTATAATTATCCAGGATGACACATTGTTGTTCGGAATTAGTGCGATCGAGATGAGTCTGACATTCCTGTACTATGGGCAATAATTCATCATGTAAAGCCTGTAATTTGTCAATTTTATCGCGAATTTGAGTAAGTTTACCATTCAAACGTTCATAAACAGCCTGACAAGTAAGCGATCGCTGATGTTTCAGTTCTAAAATATCCTGAATTTCCGCCAAAGTTAAGCCCAAAGACTTGCCGCGAATAATAAAGCTAATTCTCTCCAAATCATCTTGACTAAAGAGACGATAACCCGCCTCAGTCCGTTGGGGAGAAGGAATTAATCCTATCCGTTCATAAAAATAAATCGTTTGTGGATTAATTCCCAAAATCTCAGATACTTCACCCACCTTAAACATAAGTATTTGTCCCCTAGTCTAGTCAACCTAATTTCTGCCATACTTGACCAGGGCCAGATATTTCCTGAGTCAAGTTAGCCTGGAACTGCCCTAAATCCCAAATCTTTGATAAGATACCCCCATAACCGATAATAAACAGGCGCAACCAGCGCAACTGTGGTTCTGGCTAACACCGGAACCAATTATAGGACACCCAACAGCGGCGAGTCAGGATGGAATGGCATATCACCGATGCCCAAAGTTTGGGTATCATCGATCGCGAAATCGGTACTCATGTGTTTTCACCCGCAGAGTACGAAATTGTCCGGCGGGTGATTTACACCACAGCCGATTTTGAATATAAAAGCCTTGTGCGCTTTTCAGACCAAGCCCTGCAAGCCGGAGCAGCGGCCCTAGCTGCCCGTACTACAATTATAGTAGATGTACCCATGGTGCAGGTGGGTATCACTCCCCAAATTTTGTCAACCTTTGCTAATCCAGTGTACTGTTCCCTGGACACAGTGACTCGACCCCAACGGGAAAAAAGTCGCACGGCTTGGGGTATTCAAACCCTAGCGAAACGTTATCCAGAGGGAATTTTTGTGATTGGTCAGGAACAAACGGCCCTATCAGCCTTAGTAGATTTAATTGAGGCTGAGGAAATTAAACCCGCCTTAGTGATTGCTACGCCATCGGGGTTTGTGGGGGCGGATGTAGCCAAATCGCGCTTAAATGATTCTATGGTATCTCATATCCGTATAGACGGCCGCAAGGGTAGTTCAGTGGTCGCTGTAGCCATAGTTAATGGCTTGGTAGACCTAGCTTGGCAAGCCTACGGGAGAAATGAGTCAGGGGGGAGTTAATCATAGGCCTGCTGACGGGGAGAAGGACTCCGACGAGGCGATCGCGATTGGGGACGACCATAACGCGATCGCATCTCCCGGGTAATTTCCATAAACATATCCCGCCGCAAATAGGGATATGACCCCACCCAAATATTTTGGCTAGGAATATACACATCAGACACCTCATTAATACTGCTGAGGTCATCCAGGTAGGAAGTTACCAACATCACCGCCACCTGACCCCGACTCAGTCGTTTATGGTTGCGGTTAAGGGGGGCTTCAATTTTCACCACAAACCCGGTTTTATCCCCCACTTCTACATTAATCCGCCGCTCTAAGTTTTCAATGATAATTAAATCACCTTTAGAGTTAACCGATTCTTGCTCATTAGTCACCGCTTCCGAAATATAATAATCCAAAACTTTGCCCTGCCAAAATCCACAATAGGGATATTTGCGAAACTGGCGATTTCGTATACTAGCATCCCAAATGGGACCCCACAGCCAGTACAAAGCAAACATCACCAAAGGAATTAACAAAATTTGCCTGCCTTCAAATTGTACTGATAACTCCACTAAGGCGAGAATTAACGTCCCCACAGCGGACACTAACAATCTTCTGATGAATTGTGATGGCTTCCCCCAAAAGTGTTGATACTGTTCGCTAGTAGCCACAGCCGGAACCAGTTCATGGAAAGTTTGACGGGTGAGTGGAATTAGCATATAATTAGCACCATAAATGAGCAAAGCCTAATCGAAGCCAGGGCGGGTAGTAATTAATCATCCATTATCCATTATCCATGATTAATTATCGATTATCCATGATTAGAGAATTTTCTCTAATCCATAAACCAGACTTTTCAGTGATAAGACTTGACGAATTGCCAGCAAGACACCGGGCATATAGCAACCGCGATCGGTGGTATCATGGCGGAGGGTATAAATTTGACCAGCCGCCCCAAAAATTACCTCTTGGTGAGCAATCAAACCGGGTAAACGGACACTATGAATGCGGATTTGTTCATCAGCGATCGCACCTCTAGCACCGGGTAATTGTTCCGTTTCTTTAACTTGGCTTTGGTTATAGGTTTTCCCGAACTCTGCCAGCATTTGCGCGGTTTTAACCGCCGTGCCGCTAGGTGCATCAGCCTTTTGATTATGGTGTAACTCAATAATCTCTACATGGTCAAAATATTGAGAAGCAGCGATCGCCGCCTGTTGTAAAAGTACAATGCCGATGCAAAAATTAGGGACCAATAAACATCCCATGCTGGCTTTATCAGCAAATTCGGCTAAATCCTGAATTTTGGCTTCACTTAACCCAGTAGTCCCCACCACCGGACGGACACCATAGGCGATCGCCGCCCGAATATTGTCATATACTGAGTCTGGGTGGGTAAAGTCCACCATCACGGCTGGCTGCTTTTCCTGAGCCGCCATAACCAGCATTCCTTCGCGATCGTTTGTAATCGGGATCTCTAAAGGTTCAATCCCCGCGAGACTTCCAGCATCTTCATTCAGATAAGCCGGATTTTTATCAATGGCCCCCAACAGCGTCATATCCTGTGCAGCAGCCACCGCTTTGACCACTTCTCGACCCATTTTACCGCCAGCACCATTGACCACCACTGGAATTGGAAATTGACCTACCATGACTTTAAACCAGAAATATCCTTTATTAGACTATCAAACCATTTTGTGTCTATCCAGGCTAGAGCACTGCCCCATCGAAATTGGTATGATAGAATCAGGTAGTCCATTTCTGCTGATTAATGCTGCGTCACAACTCTGGTTCCCAATGGTCACCGCTATCTAAATGGCGATTGCTAGTCTTACGGATGACTCCGCCATTGTGGTTGATTATCAGCCTCACCAGCACCTTATTATTAACTGGTATTAAACTCAGGGGAGATTTGCAACCCGTAGAATTGAGGTTGTTTGACGGGTTAGTTCGCCTCCGACCCGAATTGGAACCTGATGACCGGATTTTGATTGTCGCTATTACTGAATCAGATATTGCCGCCCAAGAACAATGGCCCATGTCTGATGCCGTATTAGCCCAAGTTTTAGCTAACCTACAACAGCATCAACCCAGAGCGATCGGTTTAGATATATATCGGGATCTACCTCACCCACCCGGTAGCGCCGAACTAAGTCAACAGTTCCAGGCTCCTAATATATTTGGGATTACCAAAATTGGCAACCCCGACAATCCCACTATTCCCCCCCCTCCTCAACTACCACCCAAGCAAATTGGCTTTAATGACCTAATTCTCGACCCAGACGGAGTAGTGCGCCGCCAACTCTTATTTGCTGAATCTCAGGGAAACACCTTTTTTTCCCTGGGTTTACGATTAGCACTACATTACCTAAAATTTGAGGGTATCGAACCCCAAAATTATCAGCAAAACCCCGAATATATGGAGTTAAATAATCGGGTATTTGTGCCGTTAAGGTATCATCATGGGGGCTACTCCAATATTGACGATCGCGGTTATCAAATCCTGCTCAACTATCGGGGAGTTCAACCCGCACCCGTCGTCACCTTGAGCGAAGTTTTGGCCGCTACAGTTTACCCAGATTTAATCACTGATAAAATTGTCTTAATCGGAGCCACCGCCCCCAGTATTAAAGACGAATTTTTTACCCCCTATAGTGTCAGGGAATCAACCGCACCGAAAATGCCAGGGGTTTTTATTCATGCCAATATAGTTAGTCAGATTTTGGGGGCAGATTCTGGCAATTCTCCGGCTAATAATTTATTCTGGTTTTTGCCTCTGTGGGTAGAACTTATCTGGTTGACTCTTTGGGGAATTGGCGGCGGTTTTCTGGCTTGGCGTATCCACCATCCAGGAATGCAAGGATTGTACTTTTTCCTGGGGATATTCACGATTTTTGGCGCTACCTACGTCCTGTTTTTATTCAATGCTTGGATTCCCCTAGCCTCTCCGGTTTTAGCCCTGACTTTAGCCGCTACTGGGGTGATTGCTTATAAACAAATTCATAACTTCCTGCATGATTCCTTAACCGGATTGCCTAATCGTTCCCTATTTCTCGATCGCACTCAACAAGCGATCGCCTACTCTCAACGGAATAAATCTATCTGTGGCGTATTATTTATTAATGTTGATAATTTCCGCCTAATTAATGACAGCTTAGGAGATTTAGCCGGAGATCAACTGCTCATCCAATTGGTAGAAAGACTCAAAACCTCCGTCAGATTAGGGGATACTATAGCACGTTTAGGCGCTGATGAATTTGCCATTCTGCTGCGGAATTTAAAATCAGTAAATAATGCCACAATCGTGGCTGAACGTATCCAAAAAGCCTTACTTTCTCCCTTTATTCTCAATGGTCATGAGGTATTTAAAACCGTGAGTATTGGCATTGCTTTAGCCGATACAGCCGAAACTCGCGCCGAAGATTTACTCCGTAATGGTAATACCGCCATGCTGCGGGCTAAATCTCTCAAAAATATTCGATATCAAGTATTTGAACGCACTATGCAGGTCGGTGGTTTGGATCGCCTGCAATTAGAAACTGATCTGCGTTTAGCCGTAAGCCGTGGGGAATTTGTCATGTATTATCAACCTGTAATTTCCCTAAAAACTGGCGAAATTGTCGGCTTTGAAGCCTTAGTGCGTTGGCAGCATCCTCGTCAAGGTTTGGTGACACCAGAACGGTTTTTAAAAGTCGCTAAAGAAACCGGATTAATTATTCCTATTGGTCGCTGGGCTATGCAAGAGGCTTGTCATCAATTGGCAATTTGGCAGCAGTCCCTAAAATCAGATTGTCAGATTATTGTGGGCGTTAATTTATCAGGCAGACAGTTTATTCACCCTGATTTAGTTGACGAAATTAAGGGAATTATTCAAGATTCAGGTATTGACCCCAGTGGCTTGCGATTGGAGATTACAGAAAGCGTGATTATGGATGATGTCGAAGCTACTATTCGCCTACTTCATCAGTTGAAGAATTTGCAAATCAAGTTAAGTATTGATGATTTTGGCACCGGGTTTTCCTCCCTAGGTTATTTACCTCGTTTTCCCGTGGATGTCCTGAAAATTGACCGCTCATTTATTGCTCATATTGGGGAAGCTACCGAGGTGGAAAATTTGGCAATTGTCAGAACTATTTTGATGTTGGCACAAGCCTTAAATTTAGATGCGATCGCCGAAGGAGTAGAAACCTTTGAACAATTGGAACAATTGCGATCGCTCGGTTGTGAATATGCTCAAGGTTACTATTTCCAAAGACCTATATCTGCTGACGATGCTACACAATTCTTTACATCTCATCCCCATTGGTAAATACCTTTTCGGGAACCAATCCCTTAATCTTTACGTCAACGGATAGGTTGATTTTTTGACTACCTATTTGATTTAGGTCACAAATATCTAGGAGTTTAGTATTTTGATGTCATGGTTCATTCTGCTTCTATTCTCACCGTAGGCGATCCTGCCCCCTGGTTCAGTTTGCCCGACTCCAACGGCAAAAATATTGTTCTCCGTTCCCATGCCGGGAAACCAATTCTGTTAGTATTTTATGCAGGGGATCAGATCTCAGAATGCGAAAAAATCGCTTGTCGATTGCAGGATATTATGTCAATGTGCGATCGCTTTGATCTTCAGATTTTTAGCATCAGTCTCAACCACCCCTCAACTCGCAAAACCTTCGCCGAAAATCATCACCTTACCTATTCCTTACTCTCCGATTTAAAAGGAGAAGTTAGCACCAGATACGGAGCCTATATTTGCGACGGAAAAAATAGCAACACCATCGTTTATAACCGTGTCGCTTTCCTGCTTGATCGCAGTCTTCGCATTCTCAAAATTTACCCATTACATCCCCTCGAAGAATTTACCCAAAAATTCCTAGGAGAAATTCAAGATTTAGTCGCCCAAGAACCTCCTCGACTCATTGAAATGCAGGCTCCTGTCTTGCTAATTCCTAAAGTTTTGGATTTACGTTTCTGTCGGGAACTGATCAAGATTTGGGAAACTCAAGGTAATGATGAATCCGGGTTCATGAAAAGAGAGGGAGAAAAAACCGTCGGCTACGTTGACCCCAGTTTCAAGCGACGGCGCGATCACTTTATACAGGACGGACCTGTTAAAAATTACATCGATTCTATTATGCAGCGGCGGGTATTTCCAGAAATTCTGCAAGCCTTTCAATTCCAACTAACTCGCCGTGAATGCTACAAAATAGGCTGCTATGATAGTGAATCAGGGGGCTTTTTCCGACCCCATCGAGACAACACCACTGGGGGAACTTTCCATCGGCGATTTGCGATGACTATTAACCTTAATACTGAAGAATACGAAGGGGGTTGTTTAAGATTTCCTGAACACGCACCCCATTTGTATAAACCTGCCACAGGAGATGCTATCATATTTTCATGTTCTACCATGCACGAGGCTACTGATGTGACATCAGGGCGACGTTTTGCCTTGCTTTCTTTCTTCTATGGTGATGAAGATGCCGAAAGACGCAATGCTTACGAAAACCGGGTCAGAAATGATTACAGTCGTGTCATTAAGCTGAATGCTTAATTAAGCATCATTTGGGGGGCTAACTTAGCTCCCTATTTGATCAAGTTTAATCAGGGTGATCATTATATGAAAGTTCTAGAACAGTCCCCATCTCTGAAAGCCAAATTTAAACAAAATATTAATCGCAAAGTATCCAGCCAACGGGAGGAAGCTAGTCAGGCTTGGGGTGGTGGTTTCTTGGGGATGATAGGCGCAGGAGTATTTGAATTTAAACAAATCCGAAATCAAGTTAAGGGTAGTTTAGGGGAAAATTTAATTGCTCTGTTGCTGATGACATTTCCTGACAATTGGGTATTATTTAAAAATGCTCTGATTCCTGCTACTGCTGGCAGTTTAACAGAAATTGATTTGCTATTGATTGGGAACCGAGGTATTTTTTTAATTGAAGTGAAAACCTGGAAGGGTTCCTTGGCGGGAAATCAAGATAACTGGAAACGGCGCGAGGGTTCCCAGTGGGTTCCTGTATCTAACAGTCCTACTTCCCAAAGTCTCTATCATCAACAGACGTTTCAGCGGTGGATTTTTTCAGAAATCCCTGGCTTACCTACTGATTGTATCACTGCGCCTGTGGTTTTTCCTATAGCTAAATGGGTGGGGGCTAAAAATTGTTCTGTGCCAGTTTTAACCAGTATGACAGATTTGATATCCATGATCTGGAAATCTCCCGAATATCTGACAGATGAACAGGTTTTGAGGATTAGTAAACATATCCAAGAATATGAATTTTTACCGGTATCTAAACCGCAACCGCAACCGCAACCAGAAACGAAGCCTAAGCCTAAGCCTAAGCCTCGCAATTCTCAACCGGAACCGGAACCTAAGCCTAAACCTAAGCCTAAGCCTAAGAAGCCTAAGCCTAGGTTAAAAAAAGATATGTAAAATCAATTTTTGATGATGACCTCACCACTGCTACAAGTTAACAATTTGGAAACTCGTTTTATTACTAATGATGGGGTAGTTAAGGCTGTTAATGGCATTTCCTATCATATTAATCCTGGGGAAACTCTTGGCATTGTCGGGGAATCGGGTTCGGGGAAAAGTGCCGGGGTGTTATCAATTTTGCGGCTAATTTCTGACAATTCTGGCGGGATTACCGGGGGGGAGATTTGGTTTGAAAATCTGGATTTACTTAAATTAAATAAATCGGCATTAAGAAAAATTCGGGGTAACCATATTTCCATGATTTTTCAAGACCCGATGACGTGCTTAAATCCGGTTTTAACTATTGGTAAACAAATTACGGAGGCTATACAATTACATTGCGGCGCGACTAAATTAGAGGCAGAAAAACAGGCGATCGCACTTTTAGAAAAGGTGGGTATATCACCAGCAAAACGCCGACTTGGTAGCTATCCCCATCAATTATCTGGGGGAATGCGACAGCGAGTTATGATGGCGATCGCTTTAGCCTGTCATCCCAAATTATTAATTGCTGATGAACCGACAACGGCTTTAGATGTCACTGTCCAAGCCCAAGTTATTGAGATGATTCAACAGTTGCAAAATGAAATGGGAATGGCGGTAATTTGGATTACCCATGATTTAGCACTTTTGGCGAGATTTGCCGATCGCATTTTAGTCATGTATGCAGGTCAAATTGTGGAAGAAGCGCCGGTTAATCAACTCTATAAGCATCCTCGTCACCCCTACACAATGGGATTGTTAAAAAGCCTCCCCCGTCCTGACTGCGACATGGGAGAGACTCTCGCGGCTATCCCAGGGACTCCCCCAGATTTGATTAACTATCCTCAAGGTTGCCCGTTTGCGCCTCGATGTCAATATCCGATCGACCGTTGTTTTCAGGAAGATCCGGTTTTAGAATTAGTTGCCACCCATCATCAAGTCGCCTGTTGGGTTAAACCATGACTTGACAAAAGGATGATTTTATGCTAGTTAAAATCTATCTATTTTCTTGGAATGTTTGAGACCTGATGGTTGCCAAAACACAGCCCAGTAACCCAGAAACCGATACCCTATTAAGGGTTGATAATTTGCAGGTACACTTTCCGGTCACTGGGGGGATATTTCGACAGAAACAGGTAGGGATAATTAGGGCAGTAGATGGGTTAACATTTGCCATAAAACGGGGTGAAACTCTTAGTTTAGTTGGGGAGTCTGGCTGCGGGAAAAGCACCACAGGTAAAGCGATTTTACAGCTTCAACCTCCCACAGGTGGCCGGGTTTATTTTAATGATATTGAACTGACTAAATTAGAACCCGAAAAGTTGCGAGTTATGCGCCGCCAAATGCAGATAATTTTCCAAGACCCCTACGCCTCCCTAAATCCGCGTATGACCATTAAAAAAATCATTGGGGAACCCCTATTAATTCATGGATTAGCTAAGGGTGAATCCCTGATTCATCGAGTGGAAGAGTTATTAGAATTAGTGGGACTAAATCGGCAATTTATTAATCGTTATCCCCACGAGTTTTCGGGTGGTCAAAGACAGCGAATAGCTATAGCTAGGGCTTTAGCGGTTGACCCGGATTTTTTGGTCTGTGATGAACCGATCGCCTCTTTGGATGTTTCTATTCAAGCACAGGTAGTGAATTTAATGCGATCGCTACAAAAACGCCTAAATTTAACCTATCTATTTATCGCCCATGATTTAAGTGTAGTCCGCTACATTTCCAGTCGGGTAGCAGTCATGTATTTAGGTAAAATCGTCGAAATAGGGGAGTGCAATTCTGTCTATGATTATCCCCTTCATCCCTATACTAAAGCCTTACTTTCTGCTGTCCCTATTCCTGACCCAGAAATCGAAGCCAAACGGGAAAGAATTATCCTGAAAGGAGATGTTCCCAGCCCTTTATTACCCTCCTGTGGATGTCGATTTTATAGCCGCTGTCCTTCCGCGCATTTAGTTGGCGATCGCTGTCGGGTCGAGGAACCCCAATTGCGAGAAATTAATCCCGGACATTTTGTTTCCTGTCATCTATGGGATTCCCAAAACCCTCCATAACCCTAGGATTCTGTAGTGTGACCAGCTTTAGCGATCGCCGCCTTTAGCGCCGCCTCAGAAGCCGTTGCTTCCACAGTCACCACCTTTGTATTTAAGTCAATATTGACAGTAGCATCACTATCAACACTATGAATAGCCTTGGTTACACTGTTAGCACAAGCATCACAAACCATTGAAGAAACCGTAAGTTTTATGGTCATAACTAGCCTCGCAAAATACTCGCAAAATACCTGTATAGTATAGCATTACCCTAGGATTTTACCATTATCTTCACAGAAATATCCTCAAATCGAGGTAAATATCATAACCTGATACCCGCCGAATCACACTAATAGGCTATAATGGTAAATATCCACCCCTAATCAATGTTAAATTCTAGTCTTAGGTCACATCATGTCCCTAGTTCCTCCTAATGATATCAGACAAAAAATTCGAGAAATGGTCGCCAATTCTCAATCCCATCCTACCGCATGGTTTGAAACCCTTTATGCTGAATCCCAAGGCGACCCATCCTTGATTCCTTGGGCTACCTTAGCGACTCATCCCCAACTAGAAAAATGGCTAGAAAATCAGGCAATTGAGGATAATAATAAAACCGCTTTAGTGTTAGGTTGCGGGTTAGGAGATGATGCAGAAGCCTTAGCAGATTTTGGCTTTCAGGTGACGGCTTTTGATATTTCTCCAACAGCGATCGCTTGGTGTCGCCAAAGGTTTCCTAATTCTCAGGTAAATTATACAGTCGCGGATTTATTAGACCCCGATCCTAACTGGCTAGAAAAGTTCGATTTTGTACTCGAATCTCGGATTACTCAATCCATGCCTTTGCCAGTCAGATCCCAAGCAATTAAGGCGATCGCCAATCTGGTAGCCCCCCATGGTATTTTATTGTTAATTACCCGATTTCGTGACACCGAAGCCGCACCGGACGGCCCCCCATGGCCTTTGTCCGAGGCAGAATTATCGGCATTTAAAACCTGCGGCTTGACCGAAATCAATCGCCATAAATTTGTCGCCGAAAACCGTCCTGATGCCCAGCAATTATGTATTGAATATCGGAAAGATGTTTTTTAATCAATAAATGAACCATTCAGTTAATCCCGAAACCCAATCATTTCTCAATCATGTATCGGCAGCTAATCACCCCCCAATTAGTGCCATGGAACCCGCCGAATTGAGAAACCTTAATAAGATGTTTGTTAAAGCCAGTCACCCACCGGAAGCGATCGCCAAAGTCGAAAATCGCACCATTGCGGGTCCCGCTGGAGAATTACCAATCCGCATTTACACCCCCAAGGGAAATCAACCTTTTCCGGTTCTAGTTTATTTTCACGGTGGCGGTTATGTAATCGGTAATTTAGACATGGTAGATAGTATTTGTCGCAGCCTCGCCAATGGCGCAGAATGTGTGGTTATATCAGTAGACTATCGCCTAGCACCAGAACATCCATTTCCAGCCGCCATTGAGGATGGTTTTACCGCGACTGAGTGGGTTTTTAATCAGGCTAAAACTTGCAACTGGGATAGCGATCGCATTGCGGTGGGGGGAGAAAGTGCGGGGGGAAATTTAGCGGCGGTGGTAGCCTTAAAACGGCGAGATCAAAAACTAGCCCCCCTAGTTTATCAATTGTTAATTTATCCCATAACTCAGATAGAAATTGATAGCGAATCTCGCCGCCTATTTGCGGAAAATTACTTTCTGAGAACGGATGATATTAAGCATTTGTGCAGTTTTTATATCACCAACCCTGCCGATAAAAATAATCCATATTCTTCCCCCTGTTAGCGGAAGATTTATCAAATTTGCCTCCCGCTTTGATTATCACGGCGGAATTAGACCCCCTACGCGATGAGGGACAGGCTTATGGCGATCGCCTCCAAAAAGCCGGAGTTCCCGTGAAAATATCTTGCTATCCAGGAACCATTCATGCTTTCATTAATTTAGCCGGATTTATCAGTCAAGGACAGGAAGCACTAGCCGAATGTGCGATCGAATTAAAACAGAGATTTTCCCATAAAAGCTAATCCCATTTATTCTGCGCCAATTGACCCGAATTTAATCATCAGCCAGAGGTGATAATTAATCATGGCAACCCTAAATTTCCACACCACCAACACCACCTTCCGCCAACTTCTGGGTAATGGCTTAATCTATCATGTACCTCCCTTTCAGCGTGACTATTCCTGGGGAAATGACGAATGGGACGACCTGTGGCAAGATCTGACTGCTTTATTTGAAGAAGATAGCGAACCCGCTCATTATATGGGCTACCTCGTGCTACAATCATCTGATAGCAAACACTTCGATATTATTGATGGTCAACAACGAATGACTACCATCAGTATTATGATCCTGGCTGGTTTGTCTTATTTACAAGATTTAGTTAAGGCGGACTTGGATGCACTCAACAACAGTCGCCGCCAATACCAACTGCAAAATAGCTACATTGGTTATGTCGATCCCGTCACCCTCATTCCCCAATCAAAACTCAGACTAAATCGCCATAATGATCGTTTTTATCAAACCTACTTGGTTCCCCTCGAACCCCTCCCCCAACGAGGTCTAAAAGCCTCCGAACATCAACTACGCCAAGCCTTTATTTGGTTTAAAGAAAAAATCAGACTCCGACTGGGAAATCAATCTGATAGTGGACAAAATTTTGCGGCTTTTATTGATTCCCTAGTAGACAAACTCTTTTTTACTGTGATCACCGTTACAGATGAATTGAACGCTTTTAAGGTTTTTGAAACTCTCAACGCCAGAGGGGTGCGTCTTTCCGCCACGGATCTACTCAAAAACTATGTCTTCTCACTAATTAATAACGCAGATACTCATGAGCTAGAAATGCGTAGCCTAGAAGATAAATGGGAGAGGATTGTTGGTTTATTGGGTAGTGAGAGTTTCCCGGAATTTCTGCGTATTTTTTGGAATAGTCGCCATAGACTTGTCCGTAAATATGATCTGTTCAAAACCATTCGACGACAGGTGAAAAGCCGTAAAGATGCCTTTGGCTTAGTCCGCAGTTTGGAGCATGATGCTGGAGTGTATGCGAGTCTTGGAGACCCATATTATGCCAGTTGGAAACCCGAGGAAAAACCAGCATTAAAGCAACTATTAATGTTTCGTGTGCGTCAGCCTTTGGCAATACTTTTAGCTTGTTATCATCAATTTTTTGACAACGATAGAGATGCCTTTACCCGCATCCTGAAAGCGATCGCTGTGATTTCATTTCGCTATAATGTTATTTGCAACTTGCAGACCTATGAACAAGAACGTTTGTATAATGAGATTGCTGTGAAGGTTTCCCATGGTCACTATAAGACTGCTGAGGAAGTTTTGGCGGCGCTGGGTGTTGTGTATCCAGATGATAATCAGTTTAAGGGAGCTTTTACTGAAAAAGAACTCCGCACTACCGACACCCGCCATAAGAAAATTGTCCGCTATATTCTCTTTGAAATTGAGAAACAGCGCTCCGGGAAAGCGTTTGATTTTGAGAGTTCCACCTATAATTTAGAGCATATTCTCCCGGAAAATCCCTCGGATGCCTGGGCTTATATCGAGGAAAGTAAACAGGAACGCTTAATCTACCGCCTCGGTAATATGACCCCCCTCGAAGCGACTAAAAACTGTGAAGTTGGGAATCAGGATTATGGGACTAAGCGGGATGTTTATGCGGAGAGTGATTTTCAAATTACTAAAGCGATCGCTGAACATTATGATACCTGGGATGAACATAAAATTGAGTCTCGGCAAAAGCGATTGGCTGCCATAGCTGCTGGCATTTGGCGCATTGGGTAAATTGACAAGATCAGCGACTAAATTCTTTAACGTAAAATTTGCTGAATCATCTGATTGGCTTGGGAACCATAACCGCCACCAAATAGGTTAAAATGATTCAAAATATGGTAGAGATTGTAAAGAATTTTGCGGCGAGAATAACCGGAGTCTAAAGGGTAAACTTGATTATAACCCTGATAAAATGCGGGGGAAAATCCGCCAAATACTTCGGTCATGGCGAGATCAACTTCTCGATCGCCAAAATAGGCAGCCGGGTCAAAAATGACTGGTTCTCCATCATTGGTAACAGAGGCATTACCCCCCCATAAATCCCCATGAACTAAAGCAGGTTTAGGGTGATGACCGGACAACAATTCTGGTATTTTGTCAAGTAGGCGATCGCTATTTTCAAACGATCCTCCCCGCCGTCTCGCGAGTTTCAGTTGATAACCAATGCGATGATCTCGCCAAAATTCTCCCCAGTCAGTCGTCCAGGTATTAATTTGGGGAGTTGATCCGATAGTGTTGTTGATATCCCAACCAAATTGCTGAGATCCGGGATAGTCTCGCGGGGGAGTCCACTGGTGTAGTCGCGCCAATTGTCGCCCCATTTTCTCCATAGCCTGAGAATTGCTACGACCCCCTAGCTCTAACCATTCTAGGACGATATAAGCAGAATTGCCAGCAGTACCCCAACAAATGGGTTTAGGGACGCGAATAGTTTGGGTTTCCCACATTTGTTTAACTCCCAAGGCTTCCGCTTCAAACATGGCAACTTGAGAGGCGCTATTGAGTTTCACAAAATAGCTGCGATCGCCATTAGTAAGGCGATATCCCTGGTTAATGCAGCCGCCACCTACAGAAGTAGGGTTGTTGGCTTTAAAGGTTTGGGAGGTAGCAGTGGTTATGTGTTCGCAAATTTGATTCCACATGGTAATTTTTAGCGATCGCTTTCAGTCTATATTTTAGATCAACTGTGACTCAGCTCTGAATAACCCATTGGGATTATGGGAATTTCTGCCATGAAATCGAGGAGCATATTTTAGGCGATCGCCTTAATTCCCCATAACACCAAAGGCAGAGTTAGGAATGATAATATAGTAGAAACTACCACCACGCGAGCGGTGCGTACTTGGTCGCCGCCAAATTCATTAACCATCAGAAAAGCCGTGATAGCTGTTGGCATAGCACTCTGTAAAATTAACACCTGTAAATCTAAATCACTCAGTCTTAATAATGAACCGACACTATAGGCAATAATCGCACCACCGATTAATCTGAGAAAACTGGCTCCCACTTCATAAAGGCTAATTTTCCACTGACTTTCGGCAATTTCTAAGCCCAACAATAACAAGCCGAGGGGAATAGCCGATTCCGCCACCAAATTCAATCCATCATCAATATTAAAAGGTAATTTTATCTGAAGTGCGTAAAGTACCAAAGCCGCGATAATTGACCAAAATAGCGGTAATCTGAGGGTAAATTTTAAGGACGATTGCCAACCTCCCCCTTTGATGATAGCTGGCGCTGTGATTAAAACCACTAAATTCCAGGCGATTAAATAAACAATCGCCCTTTCTAGTCCGGCTTCTCCTAAAGCTAAGAGGGTGACAGATAACCCCATATTGCCAACATTTGATAGGGAGGTGGTGGCAATTAAACTTTTTTCCGTTGACCGAGACAGGTTTAAATAACGTGCGATCGCCAAAGCTACCAAACACAATAATATATAAGTCAAAATAAACCCTATCCCAATTCCCGCCATATTTTGGGGGGTAAGAGTGGTTCTATATAGTGTGTCAATAATCAGTATGGGAAACAGAACATACAGCAGCAAACGGGAGATGGTTTGGCGATCTATGATCAGGGTTTTCCCGGCAATAAAACCAATCAGAACAATGCACCCAACGGGGATAACAGCAGAAAATAAAGCAATCATCAAAGGTAGTAAAGGCTGCAAAAAACAGCCAGATCTGATCTGACTGCTATACTTTGGCGATAGTCTAACGCAACTTTCGACAATTGGGGAAGGTTAATGGGTGATTCACGTAAACCTCTTGGGAGCGTGGAAGCCCCGTGTCTTTAGACCGGGGAGGAAACGCGACAGGGGGACTTTAGTCCCCGTCAATCTTTCAAGCATAGGCGTAACCATCCTTCCTGTGAATGGGTTGGCAGTATTTGTGGCTGATGCCTGCCACCCGTACCGAAGCGGTGGTAATATCAAAACTACCAGACGCACGGCAGAGAACCCGTCCTAGATATGAGCCAATTTTCTTCCCCGCTGTGACCAGTGCCGTCACCATGTCGCCAGTCTGAAAGCCTTTATGAATTTGCCTCCTGGAGCGGTGACGAGTAGGGAATCCGTACTTATTCGTCCCGCACATCTGACGGGTTCCATGCCCCTTTGCTAAAATCAGCAACGGTTTTGAAGTCAGAACTTCGAGTGATTCGACTGGTCCAACACAGGCAGCATCAAGCCAGTGAGCTTTAGGTAGGTTGAGCCTCAGTCGATTGAACTTCGTTTGTCCGCCCGTTCCTGTGGTAACTGGGAGTCCTGTTGCTTTGAGAGCCTTGAACAAGGCCCATCGGGTCGAGTTAACGGCAGCCGCATCTTTAAGGGGTGATTTGGCCTGCCTGAGAAGACGACTCAGGACATCAGGCTGGCCCGATAAAAAATCCCGAATGTCCCCATTGCCTTTGGCTTGATTGCATGAGTGGCAAGCCATCGTCAGGTTAGAAACCCGGTCAGAGCCACCCTTAGACCGAGGCTGGATATGCTCAACTTCGAGTGGTACATTTTGAGCCCCACAGTAAGCACAGGTTCTGCCCCACTTTTCCAACAGGTATTCCCTGATTTCATAGCCTTGTAATTCTCCCTGCTGATACTCAACACCTGATATCTCAGGGTTTTCCATCAATTGCAGGTCGAACCGTACTAGCTCTTGGGTAATGCGGCCAACTGGGGCAAGTCTACGAAATCGGTGAACCCAGGTCATTAGAGTATCTACTCGATGCTGCAAGCTGGGAGCTAACCAACCCTTGCTCCGAGTCCTATTCAAGAACCGAGCTGGTCGATATCGGGTCTTGCGGTTTCGTCGAGAACGTCGGAGTTGACGACGAGAGAGCAATGCTTCTTTAATCTGCTGTCCTCGGTGCTGCAACTCGGCAGCAAAGATAATATGATTCCCTTGCTTTAAGGCAATTCCAGTGACTTTAGAGCCTGGGTCTAATTTGAGTTCGAGCGGTTCAGGATTAGCGTCAACCTCCTTGTTTAGAATAATGGTGAATGGGTAGCGTCGAAATACCGATGCTTTCCCCGCTTTGAGCAGTGATCGTGCTACCCCTGGCTTGCACGGTGTCAGGGGCTTGCGGTTGGTATCTAAAACGAAAATATGGTTAGACATTGTTGCGTCTGTTCTGATTGCTCGTAACGTTTGCGCTTGCGCTAACGCGCACGCTGCGCGAACGCTAATGTTCAGAGTCGGTACTTTCCAAATCGCACTGTCTTAACCCCTTAGAACTGTTTAACGATTTGGTTCTAGGGCCTGGAACTAGCACGCATTCCAGGGTAGGAACTTTAACTCTTGCTCTGAACGTAGCCAGTTAAGGCTTAAGCTGGTCAGCTACCTGAAAGCGGGGGGCACGAAGCCCCCGTGCTTCAGCCGGGGGTGCTGACTTCGTCATTAATACATTCCCTCAAAGGGTCCTAGGAAGGTGGGTTTAGGGCGAAGAATATGGACTTGGACAACAGCTTTGACAACGGCTAGAAGTTCTCGCCGGGTATAGAATCGCATGGAATCATCCCGAAATTTGCCCCAGTCCGGTGTCCCAAAACCGATCGCATCAATCCCTAAACGATTGCATATATACACCGCACGGGGTAGGTGATATTGTTGGGTGATTAGTACCGCCGTCTCGATGCCAAAAATTTCCCTGGCGCGATAACAGCTTTCGTAGGTACTAAATCCCGCATAGTCCAGGCGAATGTCGTTTGCGGGAACTCCTTGGTCGATCGCATATAGCTGCATGGCCACTACCTCATTATATTCGGGAGTGCCATTGTCTCCGGTCATTAAAATCTTTTCAACCCGTCCCAGTTTGTACAGGTCGATCGCCCCCTGAATGCGATCGGCTAACATCGGTGTAGGGGTTCCATCCGCCCAAAGTCCCGCCCCAAACACGATCGCCACCGGTTTTTCAGGAACATCAGCGATCTCAGTATAGCGGCGAGTTTGGGTGATCAAGTTAATATATAAGTTCAGCACAAATGGCGTAAGCAGCCCGCCAATAACTGATAACACCAATAATAAACGCCAGTGTAGTATTAACCATTTGGGCAACATAGTTTCAATCTGAGCGTAGCAGTTCAACATTTTACCAAAAAATTGCCGTGGCCGGGGAGCCTAGCTAATTTTTATAATTTACCCTCCCAGAGGCCTAGTTTCAGCAACATTGCCTAAATATAAACTATTCCCAGATACCTGGAAAATCCCACACAGAGAGGTTTGGCAACAAATTTGCCAAAAATTTGGTGAAAGGGGTTGACATATATCCGATAACCTACTACTATTATTAATTGTGCGAGGGAAACAAGCGAGAGCGACTTTCCAGCCACCTCGAAAGATTTTAAGTCTTTCCTGGTGTCTATGGCTCAGTGGAACCACACCGATCCATCCCGAACTCGGATGTGAAACGCTGAAACGGCGAAGATACTTGGCGGGTAGCTGCCTGGGAAAATAGCAAGATGCCAGGATTAATATAAACTATAGCTTCCTTCCAGTGATAAACGGAGGGAGGCTTTAGTTTTTAAGGAACAATAGCATGATTAAACCCAAATCAGCAATCTTACCGCCCTGGATAGTCCTAGACCCTCTGCTAAAACAGTGGTTAACTGAAGATATTGGTAGGGGCGATCGCACTACTGATGGTTTGTTGAGGGGGGAAAGTTTATGGGGAACAGCCCATTGGGAAGCGAAAGCGCCAGGAATTATGGCGGGGTTAGCAGTGGCGGCGCGGGTTTTTCAACTGTTAAGCGATCGCCTTGAGGTGACACCAACGGTGAAAGATGGCGATCGGTGCGATCGTGGACAAGTAATCCTACAATTAGAAGGACCCCTAGATGCTTTGTTGATGGGGGAAAGGGTAGCCCTAAATTTGGCGATGCGACTGAGTGGGGTAGCCACTTCCACCCGTGAATATGTGGATGCGATCGCTGATTTACCGACTCAACTGGTGGATACCCGCAAAACTACCCCAGGACTGCGACTGTTGGAAAAATATGCCGTCCAAGTCGGGGGGGCGAAAAATCATCGCATGGGACTTGATGATGCGGTTTTGATTAAAGATAATCATATTTTGGCGGCTGGGGGTATTGAAAAAGCGATCGCCCTAATTCGCGAAACTATGCCTTATCCTCTGACTATTGAGGTGGAAACCGAAACTATTGAACAGGTGAAAACGGCGGTAAATGCGGGGGCGGATATTATCATGTTAGATAATATGTCCGTAGCTATGATGCAAGAGGCGATCGAGATTATTCGCCAGTATAATAGCCGCATTCAAATTGAAGCATCGGGAAATATTACCCTACAAACTATTCGCCAAGTTGCCGAAATTGGTGTTGATTATATCTCCACTAGCGCTACTATTACCCGTTCCCCCTGGCTAGATATCAGCATGAATTTGGGACCCGGAAACTTGGGGATTAATGACCCTTCCAAGATTAGAATGATTTAACCTCAAACATCACAGCGCACTTGACAGGATGTTAAACCCAGAGCCTCTAGCATCTGGGTGATTTCCTGTTCATAAATAGGGTTCATGATAATCACCACATCTGGTTTATAGTCTACTAAAAATGCAGGGGGGACAATTTTTTGACCAGTTCCCGCTACATACATTCCCTGTTTGCGAGGGTTAATATCAACAACATATTCAATTGCTGTCTTGGCTGCTTTCATAAAGTTTAAGAATGTCACACCTTTGGAACCACTGCCCCAAATGACCACCCGCTGGCCTTGGTTAACCAGATCACCTAGTTTTTGTTCCCACTCTGATAACTTATCCTCAAACTTTTGTGAAAATTCAGCAATGCTGTTAGCTAACTGATTAACCTGTTCGGTTTCCGGTTTACTTTGACCATGGGTATCAAGACTAGGCTGCGCTTCCAGACATAAAAATTGCCCTCGGAATTCTTCGGTTATTTGTTTAACCTCAAAACCACAGGATGAGAAAGCATAGGCTAAACTGACGGGCGCAAAATAACAGCAATGTTCATAAATAATATCCCAAACTGCCAGATTATCAAAAATATCTAAGGCATTAGGAACCTCAAAGAAAATCCCGGTTTCTGGTTTATTTTCCACTATTTGTGCTAGGGATTTTAGCAGGTTTGTGGGGGTGGGTATGTGTTCTAATGTGTGGCGACAGCAGATAAAATTTCCTTGGTAATCAGCATATTTTTCCGAATATAAATCCCGAATAAACTGGAGGCGATCGCCCAATTTTTCATGGTCAGGTAAAGGCACATAAGTAGGGTCAAAACCGATGCCGCGATTGTTCCCCAATTCACACAACAGCGTCAGAAATTCCCCTTTACCACATCCGATCTCAATAATAGTCTTTTCCTGTAAATTGTAGGTATTGATTAACCTTTCAGCTAAATTATGAGCATACTGCTGAAACCGAGGCGAAAAATCCAGAGCATTTTCATAGACTTGCGTATATTCTAAACGTTGTGGGTCAAAAGCTATATTATCAATAAAACCGCAATCTTCACAGAAAGCCAGTTTCAAGTCCCCACGATTACAATTAATAGCCCCATCACGATCCGACCATAGGATATTACAAAAAACCGGAATATCCAACATTTCCCAAAATACCTGGCGATGTTCCGAACCGCATACCGGACAGATAGGTGTTTCTAACATAGTTATAGGTGCTAATATTTACCTACTAACATATCATTGTCCTGGTGATTTGCCTAGTAACGTTTCCCCAAGATACAAATCACAATGTAAGTTAATCAAACTTGACTTGCCAAACTGCTATCAAGTCGAGTATACTGGCAATAAACCTATGGCTTGATTTTTTGAACAACTTATTTATATTAAAGTTATATAAAAACTATGAGCTTACCTATTCGCCAAGTGAAAGTTGTAGGATCTTATATTACAGCTCTCCAGTTCAGAGACCAAATTGAAACTATTTTGGAGTGGGGTTCTCGGCGACAAAGCCGGGTCGTTTGTGTGGCAAATGTTCATATGCTCATGGAAGCCTATTGGAATCCTGTATTTGCTCGGATATTAGAAAATGCTGATATGGTAACTCCTGACGGAATGCCTCTAGTCTGGATGATTCGGCAAGTAGGTATTCCTCAAGACCGAGTAGCAGGAATGGATATGCTCCTGAGTTTGTGTAACTTAGCACCTTTATATAATGTCAGCGTTTTTTTCTTAGGTTCTAAACCAGAGGTGCTGGAAAAAATGCAAACCAAGATCCTCAAGGAATTTCCCCATTTAAAAGTCGCGGGGTTTAAATCTTTGCCATTTCGTCCCCTGACTCAAGCCGAAGATGACGCATTAATTAAAGAAATTAACAATAGTGGGGCGGGGTTAATATTTGTTTCTCTTGGATGTCCTAAACAAGAAAAATTTATTCATCAGCATCGAGGCAAAATTCGGGCTGTGATGATTGGAATTGGGGCGGTGTTTCCCGTTTATGCAGGTTTTCATAATCGCGCCCCAGAGTGGGTGCGAGAGTCCGGCTTAGAATGGTTTTACCGATTAGTTCAAGAACCTAATCGTTTGTTTGGTCGCTATGCTAAGACTATTCCGCCGTTTATGTTATTAGCAACTAAACAACTATTAACTGAGTATCATTGGTTAGACCGGGTTAAAAAACAATACTCGGAAATTCCTAGTAATGTATTAATTGAAGCGCCCAGGGGTTTAATTTATCGACCTGTGGGGCGTGTCTTACAAAGGGCGGGTTTACTTTCTCCAGATCAAGTACAGATGGTTTTACAAACTCAGCGAGCCGGAAAAAACCTGCGTTTTGGAGACATTTTAACTGCTCAAGGTTTACTGAAACCGGAAACCATAGAGTTTTTCACAGAGCAGTTACCTGAATTAGCTATTCACAGAGAACAGCATCCTTTAGGGTACTATTTAAAATCAGCGGCTTTATTAAATGAACATCAAATTCAGATAATTTTAGACAACCAACATAAAACCGGACTGAGGTTTGGAGAAATGGCAATTAGTAAGGGATGGGTTAAACCGGAGACTGTGGACTTATTTTTAGAGTTTATGGAACCCGATATTTAATTAATAGGTTATGGTCATCAAAGGTGTAAAGTCTTTGATGGCTTGCTCAAATAAATTAAGTATTTTGGGTTTTTGGGAAAAATACACTAGGCGCTTGGACAGCAGCTTGCATCAACTCCAAACCCAGCCTTTTCCACTTCCACGAGACCCACCTACCCATTTGACCATAGCAATATAGCTTTTCGGAAAATGTGATAGGAACCCGATTAATCACTTTGATATATTGAAATAAAAGCGTCCAATTGGTGAGTGAAAACTTTCTAGTTGTCTGAGAGTTATACCAATTCAAAAGAGCCAAACTACCAGCATCTTTGCGGATGGCTCGTGAGGTTTGGGAATGCTCCCTATAAAAGAAAAGAGGTTGAGGAATTTCATAGAACTCGCCTCTAAGTGCGAGTTCAGCAGCCAAGGGTAAGTCAGCCCATATATAATCTCCAATTAGCTGAGTTTTTCTCAGTTCATCAGTTCTCATTAAGCCAAATACCATGTGTCCTGGCATATACTTACGTTGTTGCCAAAGGTCATGATATTGTTTAAATCGCTCCGTGGGTTTTGGCGATCGCAAATTGAGAATATCAGCATGAGATTTGAGCGGATTTCCTTGCTCATCAATCCAGTATTCTTGAGGGTAACACAAAACAGCAGATGGGTAAGTATCCAAGGCTTCTACACAGCGTTCTAAAAACTCGGGAGCATATAAATCATCGTGTGCTGCCCACTTAAAATATTCAGCGGTAGACAATTCAAAAGTTCGATTATAATTTTTAGCAGCACCCAAATTTTCCTGATGGCGATAGTAACGGATACGTTTATCCCTAGCCGCATAATCTCGGCAAATTTCCTCAGTCTTATCCGTGGAAGCATTATCACAAATAATCAGTTCAAAATCATCAAAAGTCTGAGACAATAGACAATCTAAAGTTTCGCGTATAAAATTTTCCCCATTGTAGACAGGCATACCAATGCTAACGCGGGGATGATGAGGATAAGTTTGTACCATATTTTACCTGTTGCCTCTCATGTGAATAAAAGTGAATAAAAGTTGAATAAGCAGATCTCAACTCAACGGTCAATCAACCAGAAATCCTCCTTTTCGGGATTACACATAGACAAAAGAGGAACTATTTAAACTGATATTGTTCATTCCTTGCACAATACCAATCAGTTCATCAGTAACATCACCTTTATAGAAGATAGCCAACCCATTAGGTAAGCCTTGGGGACTATCTGCCAGGCGATAATCTTCTGAGCTACCGTGAAGCTGAATCACATCATTGTTAAAATCAGTAATCAAAGCATAATCTTGCCAACCGGGTTGGTCATCAATGCCATCATCATAGTAAACAGAATTACTATCACCTAAGACAAAGGTATCAAAACCGCCATTTCCTGTCAATATATCTATTTGTCCGCGTCCCGGACTGGAGGAATTGGGGTCTGTTCCATTCAGCCAATCATCGCCTTGAGTACCAACTATGGTATTAACGGGAACGCGATTTAAAGATGTAGAACTATAGTAGCCAGGAAGTCCAACAGTTCGTCTGGTTTCCAGGTTCTGAATTTCCTCTACTCCGACAGCGGGTAAAGGCTCACCCTTGAAAGATCGGAAACTGGCTGCGACATAGCTTAGAGAGGATTCATTATTAATAAAAACGGGGATATCTCCAAATTCTCCATGGAGTATATAAGCGCCCAAAACTTCAGTTTTTCCACCATTAACAGTCTCAACTAATGTCCCCTCATCCTCAGTTTTGTAGCCAAGAATCCACAAATTACCGCCATCATTCTTAATTCGGGGAGTGTGAATAGTCTCGGGATTAATTTGACGAGCCCAAACATTTTGATTAGTGAAAGACCAAGGACCGCCACTGATATCTTCAATATATAAATCCCCAGTTCCTTGACTGGTATTAAAATACTGATTAATAATCATATTGGACATAACCATAGTCCGATCGCTGTCTTGAACAAAGGTAATATTTGGAGCTTCCAAACGCTCCACAGAGACGACATCGGTAGTGCCATCAGCGACAGTAATTGTGCCACTACCTAGAATAGTAGCTTCTGTGCCAATAAAGCGCTGTAGATTATTTCTTAACTGAAGATTACCACCAATATTCCATACCCCATTAGGTAGGTAAACGGTACTAGCACCAGAATCGATCGCCGCCTGAATTGCCAGGGTATCATCAATGCCATCATTAGGCAAACCACCAAAAGCCAAAGGACTGACCCAATCAGACAAATCATCCCAAGGGACTACGGGAGTTGGCAAAACTTCCAGTTCAAAAGCCTGAGTGGGAGCATCAAATAGGGTATTAAAGCCACCACGCGCCATCCACTCAGCCACATAACCATCAGGTTGAGACAAGTTACCTCGTCCATTATCATCCTGTAGAATAGCCAGTTCATAACCAGAGGTATTGAGATTATTAACATACATCCCTTTTTGATTATGAATAGCAGGTTGAGTGGCGGCTGCACCGACCCCAGTTAAGTTAGCATCAATAATCGTAAAATCACTGGAACCATCAGGCATATTCCAAATGACGGGAACGGCATTAGTGCTTTCTAAGTCTCGCACAAACAGAGTTTGATTAAAATTCTGCCAACCATAAACATTTTGATTAACAAGTTTAACGCCTTCGAGTGTTTGAGTAGCGGTAGGATTCAAAGTCCGAATACCGACATCAAATCCGACGACTTCGACATCCTTAACCAGTAGAGGTCCATTTTCATCCGTAGCGAGATCAAGACCGATCGCACCTTGTCCATCACGGGAAACTATGCGAACATTATTGAGAGTTCCCTGGTTGTTCGCCATAAAATTAATAGCGATCGCATCTGGGTTTCCCTGACCCACATCAACAGTCAAATCCCTGATACCATTGCGGAACCGTTGAGCGGGTGGATTTCCGGTATCAATAACCGCAGTATCAAAACCCAAATTATCTTGAAGTCTAATAATAGTGCCATCACGGCTTTCCCCCTGAAGAATATTGCGCTTTTCACTGCCAGGGTATGCAATCCTTCCACTAACATCATAAACCCCATTAGGGAAGTAAATCATCCGATTTTGACCAGCATTCTCATTAATAGCCTGCTGAATAGCCGCAGTATCATCGATACCATCATTAGGAATCGCTCCATAATCCCTAACATCAACCACACCCGCATCAGCCGGGAAAACAATATTTTGAGTCGGTGTATTAGCGCTAAAATCAATAGTAAAACTACCCAAAGTGGCAGTTGGGATAAAATTACCCACCACATCACTAACAGCATTGGGTTCCATTATGACCGTATAAGTTCCGCCCTCCGAGACATCCCAAACGCCGCCAGAAGGTGCAATTTGATAGGTAGCATTCCGCGTGTTTCCATTTTCCTCACCGTAGACACGCACCAAACTAGCCAGTTGCTGAACCCCTAATGGTCCTATAACCCGGATATCGGCATCATCCAAAGTAGATTCTTGAATTTCCCAGTCATCAGAGTAGCTAACCGTGAAAGCATATCCGGTATCACTACCCAAGATAGGAGTCAAATCAGGAGCCAGTAAAGCCGCCGTTGGGGGTAACAGGTCTGGGGTATCTTCTGGAATAATAGGAGCGGCCGTATTGAAGAAGTAATCGACCTGGCTGGTAAAGGTAGGAGATGATGAACTTCCGGCATTTCCCGCAAATAACCCCACCTGTTGCACTTGTAAGGCTTGGGTAAAACTCCCGGCGGTCGTCCAAGTTGAACCATCTGGGGAATAGTTGAGAGTCCAGACATCCCCAGTGCGGTTAACTTTCAGGTGTCGCGCTTGTCCAGGTTCTACCCCCATACGAATCATAGACCGGGAACCACCGTTACGGGTTGAAGCTGCAAATAAGGCTAAACCTGAATTAGTCTTAAAGACATCAAACCTGACCCAGTTATTATCATCTTGCTCTACCAAAATCCCCTGTATTTGCTTATCTAAGGCGGGGTCGGCGGCAAATTTGATTTCTAACTCAAAATCTTCATTGGCGGCCGGCTGCATGAGTCTGGCGGCGCTACGGTTGCTATTCCACATATCAGTACCACCAGGGACTGATAGTTCTACATAAGCATCTGGTGTACCTGTTCCGGTGAGTAGGTAGGAACTGTTATTGTTGGGAGTGATAAAATTCCAGCGGGGGTCTAGGCTGTTGCTGTTAAAGTCGTCGGACTCAAAGGCTAAGTCTAACTCGGAAACTGTTAGGGAGACGGTAGCTGGGTTAGAGATAGCGCCATCATTATCCTCTACGGTATAAGTAAAGCTATCCGTACTGGTAGATGAACCGTCATGGCTATAGGTGATAGTTCCGTTAGGGTTAACGGTGATATTACCGTAGTTGGGAGAGTCAACTACGGTGACGGTATCTGGGATTAAAACACCATCGGGGTCGCTATCGTTATTGAGGACGTTAATGGTAACAGTGTTACCTATGAGGACGGTGGCGTTATCATCGTTAGCGGTGGGGGGTTGATTTTCTTGGATAGCCAGGGAGACGGTGGCTGGGTTAGAGATAGCGCCATCATCATCCTCTACGGTATAGGTGAAGCTATCCATACTGGTAGATGAACCGTCATGGCTATAGGTGATAGTTCCGTTAGGGTTAACGGTGATATTACCGTAGTCTGGTAAATCAACTACGGTGACGGTATCTGGGACTAAAACACCATCCGGGTCGCTATCGTTATTGAGGACATCAATGGTAACGGTGTTTCCGGTTTTGACGGTGGCGTTATCATCGTTAGCGGTGGGGGGTTGATTTTCCAGTTGTTCATCTTCTGGAATAACAGGCGGTTCATCTTCGGGAATCACAACCTGACCATCTTCTGGAATAATAGGAGCGGCCGTATTGAAGAAGTAATCGACCTGGCTGGTAAAGGTAGGAGATGATGAACTTCCGGCATTTCCCGCAAATAACCCTACCTGTTGCACTTGTAAGGCTTCGGTAAAACTCCCGGCGGTCGTCCAAGTTGAACCATCTGGGGAATAGTTGAGAGTCCAGACATCCCCAGTGCGGTTAACTTTCAGGTGTCGCGCTTGTCCAGGTTCTACCCCCATACGAATCATAGACCGGGAACCACCGTTACGGGTTGAAGCTGCAAATAAGGCTAAACCTGAATTAGTCTTAAAGACATCAAACCTGACCCAGTTATTATCATCTTGCTCTACCAAAATCCCCTGTATTTGCTTATCTAAGGCGGGGTCGGCGGCAAATTTGATTTCTAACTCAAAATCTTCATTGGCGGCCGGCTGCATGAGTCTGGCGGCGCTACGGTTGCTATTCCACATATCAGTACCACCAGGGACTGATAGTTCTACATAAGCATCTGGTGTACCTGTTCCGGTGAGTAGGTAGGAACTGTTATTGTTGGGAGTGATAAAATTCCAGCGGGGGTCTAGGCTGTTGCTGTTAAAGTCGTCGGACTCAAAGGCTAAGTCTAACTCGGAAACTGTTAGGGAGACGGTAGCTGGGTTAGAGATAGCGCCATCATTATCCTCTACGGTATAGGTGAAGCTATCCATACTGGTAGATGAACCGTCATGGCTATAGGTGATAGTTCCGTTAGGGTTAACGGTGATATTACCGTAGTTGGGAGAGTCAACTACGGTGACGGTATCTGGGATTAAAACACCATCGGGGTCGCTATCGTTATTGAGGACGTTAATGGTAACAGTGTTACCTATGAGGACGGTGGCGTTATCATCGTTAGCGGTGGGGGGTTGATTTTCTTGGATAGCCAGGGAGACGGTGGCTGGGTTAGAGATAGCGCCATCATCATCCTCTACGGTATAGGTGAAGCTATCCATACTGGTAGATGAACCGTCATGGCTATAGGTGATAGTTCCGTTAGGGTTAACGGTGATATTACCGTAGTCTGGTAAATCAACTACGGTGACGGTATCTGGGACTAAAACACCATCCGGGTCGCTATCGTTATTGAGGACATCAATGGTAACGGTGTTTCCGGTTTTGACGGTGGCGTTATCATCGTTAGCGGTGGGGGGTTGATTTTCCAGTTGTTCATCTTCTGGAATAACAGGCGGTTCATCTTCGGGAATCACAACCTGACCATCTTCTGGAATAATAGGAGCGGCCGTATTGAAGAAGTAATCGACCTGGCTGGTAAAGGTAGGAGATGATGAACTTCCGGCATTTCCCGCAAATAACCCTACCTGTTGCACTTGTAAGGCTTCGGTAAAACTCCCGGCGGTCGTCCAAGTTGAACCATCTGGGGAATAGTTGAGAGTCCAGACATCCCCAGTGCGGTTAACTTTCAGGTGTCGCGCTTGTCCAGGTTCTACCCCCATACGAATCATAGACCGGGAACCACCGTTACGGGTTGAAGCTGCAAATAAGGCTAAACCTGAATTAGTCTTAAAGACATCAAACCTGACCCAGTTATTATCATCTTGCTCTACCAAAATCCCCTGTATTTGCTTATCTAAGGCGGGGTCGGCGGCAAATTTGATTTCTAACTCAAAATCTTCATTGGCGGCCGGCTGCATGAGTCTGGCGGCGCTACGGTTGCTATTCCACATATCAGTACCACCAGGGACTGATAGTTCTACATAAGCATCTGGTGTACCTGTTCCGGTGAGTAGGTAGGAACTGTTATTGTTGGGAGTGATAAAATTCCAGCGGGGGTCTAGGCTGTTGCTGTTAAAGTCGTCGGACTCAAAGGCTAAGTCTAACTCGGAAACGGTTAGGGAGACGGTAGCTGGGTTAGAGATAGCGCCATCATTATCCTCTACGGTATAGGTGAAGCTATCCATACTGGTAGATGAACCGTCATGGCTATAGGTGATAGTTCCGTTAGGGTTAACGGTGATATTACCGTAGTTGGGAGAGTCAACTACGGTGACGGTATCTGGGACTAAAACACCATCCGGGTCGCTATCGTTATTGAGGACGTTAATGGTAACAGTGTTACCTATGAGGACGGTGGCGTTATCATCGTTAGCGGTGGGGGGTTGATTTTCTTGGATAGCCAGGGAGACGGTGGCTGGGTTAGAGATAGCGCCATCATCATCCTCTACGGTATAAGTAAAGCGATCGCTATTGGTAGATGAACCGTCATGGCTATAGGTGATAGTTCCGTTAGGGTTAACGGTGATATTACCGTAATCTGGTAAATCAACTACGGTGACGGTATCTGGGACTAAAACACCATCGGGGTCGCTATCGTTATTGAGGACGTTAATGGTAACAGTGTTTCCAGTGCGGACGGTAGCGTTATCATCGTTAGCGGTGGGGGGTTGATTTTCTTGGATAGTCAGGGAGACGGTGGCTGGGTTAGAGATAGCGCCATCATCATCCTCTACGGTATAAGTAAAGCGATCGCTATTGGTAGATGAACCGTCATGGCTATAGGTGATAGTTCCGTTAGGGTTAACGGTGATAGTACCGTAATCTGGTAAATCAACTACGGTGACGGTATCTGGGATTAAAACACCATCAGGGTCGCTATCGTTATTGAGGACATCAATGGTAACGGTGTTTCCAGTGCGGACGGTAGCGTTATCATCGTTAGCGGTGGGGGGTTGATTTTCTTGGATAGTCAGGAAGACGGTGGCTGGGTTAGAGATAGCGCCATCATCATCCTCTACGGTATAAGTAAAGCTATCTATACTGGTAGATGAACCGTCGTGGGTGTAGGTAATAGTTCCATTTTCATTGATGGTGACAGTACCGTGGCTAGGTTGATTAACCACTGTTAGAGTCTCTACCATCAAAGTACCGTCATTATCTCTATCATTGCTCAATACATCAATGATAACGGACTGGCTGGGTTCTACTCTGGCATTATCATCATTGGCTATGGGTGGCTGATTTCCTAGGGAGACATCTTCCGGGACAATGGGAGCCGCCATATTGAAAAAGTAATCGACCTGGGAGGTAAACATTGCTGGTGATTTGTCAGCATGACCTGCAAACAACCCCACTTCTTGGACTTGTAAATCACGGATAAAACTGCCAACTGTATTCCAATTTATACCATCTCCAGAAGATTTGAGAGTCCATAAGTTTCCTTGTCGATTTACATTCAAATATCGAGCTTGTCCAGCAGCCACGGAACCAGAAACCATCACACGGGAACTACCATTAGTCGTAGAAGCAGCGAATACTGATAAACCTGACCCGGTTTGAGATACATTAAACCTTAACCAGTTCCGCTCATCTTGCTCTACCAAAATTCCCTGCATTTGCTTGGATACAGTGGGGTCGGAAGCGAATTTAATTTCTAATTCAAAATCTTCGTTGGCGGCGGGTTGCATGAGTCGCGCCGTGGTCCGATTTTGATTCCATAGATCAGTTTGAGCGGGAACAGAAAGTTCTAAATAAGCATCACTTGTTCCGGTTCCTGTTAAAGCATAGGAGGAATTGGCTAGGGGTTTAATAAAATTCCATTCTGGCTTGAGGTTGCTGCTATTAAAATCATCGGAGTTGAAGGCTAAATCTAATTCCGAAATACCCAGAAATACAGTGGCTTCGTTGGAGGTGGCACCATGATTATCTTCGACGGTATAAGTAAAGCGATCGCCACTGGTATAGGAACCATTATGATTGTAAGTAACTACCCCATTTTGAATACTAACAGTGCCGTGATTTGGTTCAGTAACGATAGTTACAGTATTCGGCATCAAGCTACCGTCAATATCTTCATCATTACTGAGAACTCTAATATTAACACTATTTCCTTGGCTAACTCTAGTGTGATCATTATTGGCGATCGGTGCGAGGTTAGGTCGCTCTTCTCCATAGGGAACAACTGTAACATCACCAAAAGTGGCATCATAATAGTGAGCAACTAGCAGCAACGAACCATGAGACAAGGCTCTGATGTCTGATGATGATTTAAAGGATTGACGATCCCATTCTGTGGGTTCCGGTTCGCTTTCCTCCCAAACTTTAAAGCTATAAATACTACCATCATCCACAGTTTGCGATCGCATCTTGAAATTGTAGGTATTCCCCGCTTCCAGCGTGATATTTCTGCCACTATTAAAGAAGGTTGATCCCTCTAAAGACAAGCCACTGCTCATGTGATAAAAACCAATTTCCCCATGGGTGCGCCACTGAACATAAGGCTGAGTCCCACCATCAGGTTGATGTCCTTTCCATCGCATTAACAGACCGATTATCCCATTAGTATTAGTTTCATGAATCGTAATGGGAACAGTGGCTTCGTAGTCATCCCATCCAATGTCACCAATAGCAATTAAGCGGTCATAACCTGTTTCAGCGGTGCGGACTCCATCATCTGTTAAAGTCCACAGACCATCTACTACTTGTGCTACATCGTTAATTTGCTCAACTTCACTCCAGTCAATGGAATAAGTTTTCGGCCAAGCATTTCCTAATTCATGTTTAATAGTGACAGATTCGGTAGCAATATGACCCAGTGTATCAACTGCTGTAATAACAACTATATCATCCTGATCAGATGCGGGGTTGAGATCTGTGTAAGCAATTTCAACGTTAAAGTCGCCATTTCTTGATAAACGAGGATTCCTGGGTTGACCATGAACATTAAGACGAAGAGGAATTTCTGGTCCTCCATTGAGTGAGTAGCTTAGAGAAGATATACCGTCTGGGTCGAAAGCGTAACCAAGGATATTGACCCAAACTAGAGGCTTACCAATATGACCAAAACTCTGTTCTGAACCATACCAGATATCAAGAACGGTGGGATTTGGGTCTGCTGATGGTTCTTGAATGGTGATGCTAACATTCGCTGGGTTGGAGATAGCGCCATCATCATCCTCTACGGTATAAGTAAAGCTATCCGTACCGGTAGATGAACCGTCATGGCTATAGGTGATAGTTCCGTTAGGGTTAACCGTGATAGTTCCGTAGTTGGGAGAGTCAACTACCGTCACCGTATCCGGGACTAAAACACCATCCGAGTCGCTATCATTACTAAGGACGTTAATGGTAACAGTGTTTCCGGTTCTGACCGTCGCGTTATCATCGTTAGCGGTGGGGGGTTGATTTTCCTCGATAGTCAGGGAGACGGTAGCTGGGTTAGAGGTAGCGCCATCATCATCCTCTATGGTATAAGTAAAGCTATCCGTACCGGTAGATGAACCGTCATGGCTATAGGTGATAGTTCCGTTAGGGTTAACCGTGATAGTTCCGTAGTTGGGAGAGTCAACTACCGTCACCGTATCCGGGACTAAAACACCATCCGAGTCGCTATCATTACTAAGGACGTTAATGGTAACAGTGTTTCCGGTTCTGACCGTCGCGTTATCATCGTTAGCGGTGGGGGGTTGATTTTCCTCGATAGTCAGGGAGACGGTAGCTGGGTTAGAGGTAGCGCCATCATCATCCTCTACGGTATAAGTAAAGCTATCCGTACCGGTAGATGAACCGTCATGGTTATAGGTGATAGTTCCGTTAGGGTTAACCGTGATAGTTCCGTAGTTGGGAGAGTCAACTACCGTCACCGTATCCGGGACTAAAACACCATCCGAGTCGCTATCATTGCTAAGGACGTTAATGGTAACAGTGTTTCCGGTTCTGACCGTCGCGTTATCATCGTTAGCGGTGGGGGGTTGATTTTCCTCGATAGTCAGGGAGACGGTAGCTGGGTTAGAGGTAGCGCCATCATCATCCTCTACGGTATAAGTAAAGCTATCCGTACCGGTAGATGAACCGTCATGGTTATAGGTGATAGTTCCGTTAGGGTTAACGGTGATAGTACCGTAATCTGGTAAATCAACTACCGTCACCGTATCCGGGACTAAAACACCATCCGAGTCGCTATCATTGCTTAACACATCAATGACAACAGATTGTAATGGTTCTACTCTAGCCGTATCATCATTGGCTATGGGTGGCTGATTTTCAACTGGTTCTGGAGTAACAACCTGACCATCTTCTGGAATAATAGGAGCCGCTGTATTGAAAAAGTAATCCACCTGGCTGGTAAACTGAGGAGATGATGAACTTTCAGCATTAGCCGCAAATAACCCCACCTGTTGGACTTGTAAGGCTTCCGTAAAACTCCCAGCCGTAGTCCAACTCACACCATCAGCGGAATAGTTGAGAGTCCAGACATCCCCAGTGCGGTTAACTTTCAGGTGTCGCGCTTGTCCGGGTTGTACCCCCATACGAATCATGGACCGGGAACCACCGTTACGGGTTGAACCCGCAAATAAGGCTAAATCTGAATTAATTTTAAAGACATCAAACCTGAGCCAGTTATTATTATCTTGCTCTACCAAAATCCCCTGCATTTGCTTATTTAAGGCGGGGTCGGCGGCAAATTTGATTTCTAACTCAAAATCTTGATTTTGAGCTGGCTGCATGAGTCTGGCGGCGCTACGGTTGGCATTCCACATATCAGTAGCACCAGGGACTGATAGTTCTACATAAGCATCTGATGTACCTGTTCCGGTGAGTAGGTAGGAACTGTTATTGTTGGGAGTGATAAAATTCCACCAGGCGTTGAGGCTGTTGGTGTTGAAGTCGTCGGACTCAAAGGCTAAGGTGTGGCTGTAGGTTGCCATTGTGACTGGGGAAAATATGGAATTGGTATCGATAGGGTTTCCTATGTTGATCTGAAAATCCCAGTCTCCCCCTAATTGGTGATTACCTGTGGGGGTAGTTGAGGCGGTAATATTGGCTCCTGTAAGTTGATGCAGTTGTTTAAGGAAGGTTTCCCCCTTAGGTCCGGCGGCGACTTGGCAACCATAGAGGATGATAGAGCTATGGTGCAGTTTATGGTTTAAGGTTCCTAGTTGGCTGTAGTGGGGGAGGGTTTCTGAGGTTAGTTCCACATTCCCCAATTTCAGACAACCTGGTGAGCCGTGAGAGATGATGTGAATTTGTGCGATCGTATTATATTGGTGTAGGGTCTCCGCTATCTGTAGGACACCATCTCTGTTGGGGGACAAAATTATGACATCTGCCACCGCGCGAAGGCCACTAATCAACTCCCGATAATCTTTAACCCCGGAGTCAATTATTACTACCTGTTGACCAGTTTTAAGCGTTTCGGATACTCTGAACGCCGAGAATAGCCATTCCAAGGGGAAAGACTTTGAGTTAATATCGGTGGCTGTGGGGTTAATCATGGGTGAGTTGCTAGGAACCTAAAAAGCTGATGGCAAGCTGCCGGAACAATAACTCAAGTCCCAGTCTGAACTGACTGATGGGCTTAATTTCTTAGATTTTGTCATATATCCGTTAAAATACGGAGTAGTTTACAGAATCTTTACTTAAAAGTTTAAATAAGGGTGCTGATTGTAAAGCTAGGGTGAAATGTAACCAGACCTTCTGGCTTGACCCCGGAGAGTAAGTTAGCCAAGAGGTTACTGTAGTCTAGTATGATACATCAGTAGTTAGTCAGACAGTCTGAGCGACCACCGTACTGGTATAAGTAGAGTTGAGGAGACTTTACATAACATTTATTATTGCTATAGTTAGGGTAAAGTCCATATAATGGGTGGCTATCATCTGGGGTATCATGGTACTGGTCTATTTTGGTCATTAAAAATATCCAAGGCACTGGGAGTCAAATATAGCGACAATGCAGAATTTTATAAATCGGTTTTTTTTCATTCTTCCGGCTTCGCCAAAACAGTTAGTAATTTTAGTAATTTTATTTGTATTCATGTCAGTGCTGGAAGCCTTTGGGATTGGCATGATAGGACCTTTTTTGAATTTAGCTAGTCATCCCAATTTAGTCAATGAAAGTGAATTTGTAGCCTCTATATATGCTGGCTTAAATTTAACAGAAGCATCCCACGGTATAGCATTATTGGGATTGTTTATTATTGCTTTATTTACGATTAAATCTTTCTTAAACTGGCAGATTAAAACCTATGTATTTGGGTTTTGTCTGAAAGTTCGTGGGAAATTGTGTGAAAAATTAATCCAAGAATATCTGTCTGTCCCTTATACTTTCCACTTGTCGAAGGATAGTGCTGCGGTCATTCAATGTATAATTATTTATACCCAGGCTTTTGCACTAGATATTCTTATGCCTATACTGAATTCGGCTGCCAATTTAATGATTATTATAGCTTTGAGTGGATTGCTATTGATGACCAGTAAATTGGTGGTAATTGTTTTAATATTTCTGTTTTTACCTTTAATTTTAATCCTGAATGCTTTTAAAGATAAAATTAAATACTGGGGTAAGCGTGTTAGTTATGCTGATGAATCGATAATTCGTATTGTTAATCATAGTTTAGGGGGGATTAAAGAAACTAAGGTAATTGGCTGTTCTGGCTTTTTTGAAGAACAACTGAGTTATCAATCACGGGAATATATAGAGGCGGGAACTTTCTTACTTTCTTTTCAAGTTGTCCCCAGAATATTAGTTGAGGCAATTCTAATTTTATTTTTAGTGGGAATCACATCAACTATGATTCTACTGGGACAAGATATTGATGGATTGATTCCGGCATTAAGTATATTCGCTTTGTCATCAATTCGTTTACTACCAGCTATTTCTAATTTGAGTAAAGATGTGAGTAAATTGCGGAGTATGACCTATGTATTAGAAAGATTAAGTCAGGATTTACGAGAAATTGAAACTCTCAAAAACAGCGAAGGTTTCAATCGCACCGTAGTTACAGAAATCAGTCAATTAGCTGACCATAAATTCAAGAATAAGGATTTTAACGGTCAGATTATTTTTGAGAAAGTAACTTATCAATATCCCGGTTCTGAATCACCAGCAATTTCGGACGTTTCTTTGTCGATTAGGAAGGGAGAATCGATTGCTTTTATTGGTCAGTCTGGAGCCGGAAAGACTACGTTAGTTGATATCATGCTGGGGTTATTAATACCCCAAGGTGGTGATATTAAAATTGATGATATTTCTATTTATAATAATTTGCGATCGTGGCAAAATATGATTGGCTATATTCCCCAGTCTATTTTTCTAATGGCAGATACAATAGAGAGAAATATTGCTTTCGGGGTGGCTGATGATTTAATTGATCATAAACGTCTACAACAGGCTTTAGAAATGGCTCAACTTATGGATTTGGTCAAAGAACTTCCCGATGGAATAAATACCATGGTCGGGGAAAGAGGAGTGCGCCTTTCTGGGGGTCAACGCCAACGGATTGGTATTGCTCGCGCTCTTTACCATGAACGGGATATTCTGGTGTTAGATGAGGCGACTTCGGCGTTAGATAATGAGACGGAAAGTTTGGTTACTGAGTCTATTAAATCTCTGAGTGGAATTAAAACTATGATTATGATTGCTCATCGTTTGACGACTATACAACATTGCGATCGCCTTTATGTCATGGAAAAAGGCCGCATTGTTAGGTCGGGGACTTATAACGAAATTGTCCTAGGAAATATTCAATCATAACCCATGGAAATACACAGATGAAACCAGTAATTCTCAGTTCAACTGATGTCGAAGGCGGTGCGGCTAGAGCCGCGTATAGAGTACATCGAGGTTTAATTTCTATGGGGGTTGAATCTCGAATGTTGGTGCGGGGAAAATTTAGTGGCGATCGCACTGTTATTGCGGAAAAAAGTATCATCACTAAACTAGGTCCTGGTGCTAATAGTATCCCCCTGAGACGCTACCCAAAACGCGATCGCCTGCTTTTTTCTCCTCAATGGTTCCCCGATGTCATAGCTAGTAGAGTAACTAAAATTAACCCAGATGTGGTAAATTTACACTGGGTTTGTAATGGCTTTATCCAGATTGAAACTTTGGCTAAATTGAACAAACCCTTAGTGTGGACTCTTCAAGATATGTGGCCTTTAACTGGGGGTTGTCATTACAGCGAGGGATGCGATCGCTACCAAAATTCCTGCGGTCAATGTCCGCAACTGAAAAGTGGTCGCGATCGGGATTTATCTCGACAGGTTTGGAAACGGAAATTTAAAGCCTGGAAAAATCTCAACTTAACTATTGTAACTCCTAGTAGTTGGATGGCGGATTGTGTGCGTTCAAGTTCCTTATTTGGACAGCGGCGAGTAGAGGTGATTCCCTTCTGTCTGGATACCCAAATTTATCGACCTATAGAAACGAAAATCGCCCGACATTTACTGAATTTACCCCAGGATAAACAACTGGTTTTATTTGGGGCGATCGCTGCGACTGCTGACCCCAGAAAGGGTTTTAATTTGCTACTTCCGGCGCTGCAAAAGCTGAGTCAGTCAGGGTGGCAAAATCAGCTTGAATTAGTAGTTTTTGGATCTGCGGAACCGGAAAACCCAGTAGATTTAGGTTTTCCAGCTAATTATCTAGGCAGTTTCTCTGATGATATTGCTTTGGCTTTGGTCTATTCTGCCGCCGATGTGATGATTGTTCCATCCTTGCAAGAATCCTTCGGACAAACGGCCTCTGAAGCCTTAGCCTGTGGTACTCCGGTGGTGGCTTTTAATGCTACTGGACTCAAGGATATTGTTGATCACCAAGTTAATGGTTATCTGGTAAAACCCTATGAAATTGATGATTTAAGCGAGGGGATTAAATGGGTATTAAATGATAGCGATCGCCTGCAAAAACTCAAAGAAAAAGCCAGAGAAAAAGCCATACAAGTATTTCCCCTAGGAAGACAAGCCCAGCAATATTTATCACTATTCCATCAGATTATCACCTAACCTAATTGTAGGATGAATTACCACTAATAATTAGGATGAATTGCGGCAATCAAGTCCTAAAATTTTCAGATATTCTTGGGTTGCCATTTTCTGGCTAAACTGTTCTAGCCATAGGGTGTTTACAGCCGGGGTGTTACCTTCAATGGTGGCTAAAATTGCCTCTGCCATTGCTGTAGTATCGCCCACCGGAACTAGGGAACCATATCGACCCTCTGCTAAAATTTCTGCGGCCCCACTTTTACAATTAGTGGAAATTACCGGAGTGCCAACCGCCATAGCTTCAATTAAAACTGTTGGTAAACCTTCCCAGCGAGAAGATAACACAAATACTGCAGCATTTGCCATATAAGGATAGGGATTATCAGCATATCCTAATAGGGCGGCATCATCTCCTAAACCATGATCTTGAATGAGATTTTCGAGGCGATCGCCATCAGGTCCCCAACCTAAAATTCCTAGGCGCACTTGTCGCACTTGTCGCACTTTAGCAAAGGCTTTAATTAAGGTGGGAAAATCCTTTTGTGCTTCCAGCTTTCCGACTCCTAAAATTACCGGAGGTTCCCCCGGTTGAAACCAAGGATGATCTAAAGTTTCTCGGGATTTTTGTAATAGTTCCGGCGTGATAACTGGGTTATAAATATATTGAATGCGATCGCTATTTAAACCCGTACTTTTAGCTAAGTTCTCAGCCGCCCCTTGAGAAACAGCTACAATTCCATCCGCCCACGGGTAGAAATAGCGAACAAACAACGGCAGCAAAATTTTTCTAAGTTTAGTAGTATGTTGTATTGCCTCCGAAAAAGTATTATGTTCAGACACAACGACCCGGGTGGAAACTCCCCCTAGACGTTTTGCCCAAACCGCAATTTCATTAGCATAATGGAGGGCAGAAAGTAGGGACTTAGGCTGTGATTCCTGCAAATAATTTCTCAGCGCCAAAATAGTAGCCCAAACCCCAGAAGCCCCCAAATCAACTATCCTTATTTCTGGTGGTACTTTTTCCAGGTGAGGCCCCCAGGCTTTCCCTAGAACTAAATCTACTTTCAAGCCTTCTGCAATCAAACCACGACCCAGATTTAGCATGACCCTCTCCGCACCACCTCCGCCTATATAACCAAGGAAAAGTGCCACATCGGGCTGAACTACAGCCATAGTTAATAATTCCCAACAATGCTTTGATTATTCTATAATAATTAATATTGATTTGATTGTTAAATATACCCAACATAAGTTTTAATTATAAAAAACACAACTATATATTAACCATTGATAACTTTTGATAGCTGACTTCCCATGAAAACAGTGCCATAATAAACATCAAATTTTGTGATAACCGCGCCTACTATAATTCAGCCTTTCTGTATAATTTATCCGTTTTTTGAGTCTTACCCAGACCAATATAAACACCTAAATTTATGGAATTTGGTTGAATTGCACCAATTCGTACCACCTCAATTTTACCTATTAATTATGACTAAAATTAACAGCGATACAACTCAGGTTTCTACTGCCAAAACTGATGCCAGAGATAGCAGAACCTGGGAGCAAATTCGAGAACATTATGAAATTGAACAAGAACTCGCCCGCCAGTTAATGAACTCTACCAGAGAGGAACGCATTAATCAACATTTATACACTCATGTATATAATCAACTCTTCCAAAAAGTCTCGCATCATCCTCAACTTACCCGCAAATCTAGCCCCGAAATTCAAACTTGGATTGTTAACCAGCGTCTGCAATTATTAGCCCGTTTTCTTAACTCCGAAATCACCTATTTAGAAATCGGTCCTGGTGATTGTAGTTTATCCCTAGAAGTCGCTAAACGGGTAAAACGAGTTTACGCAGTTGATGTATCAACTGAAATTACTAAACTACCGAATATTCCCGATAATATGGAAATTTTTATTTCCGATGGTTGTAGTATTCCCGTACCTGAAAATACAGTTAATTTAGCCTATAGTCATCAATTAATGGAGCATTTACATCCTGATGATGCCCTAGAACAGCTTGAAAATATCTACAATACTTTAGCTGCAAATGGTAAGTATATTTGTATCACACCTAATTGGTATTCAGGTCCCCATGATGTTTCTCGCCACTTTGATCAGCAAGCTACTGGCTTTCATTTAAAAGAATATAAACTCAGTGAAATGTATGATATTTTTAAGAAAGTAGGTTTTTCTCAGATAATTTGGGTGAAGTCTAACGGCAAAATTTACTTGGAAATTCCCATCAATAGTATATCAATTAATGTGATGAAGTTGGTAGAATATTTATTAAACATTTTTCCTTATAAATTTAGACAAAAATTAGCCAACACCCCCCTGTTATTTAGAGGTATGACTATCATCGGATATCGATAAATTTAGGGGGATAAAATAACCGTGAAAAATTACCCACAAAAATTGATGCTGTTTGACCTTTCGATTCGAGGTCATCATCCCAGTTATATTCGCCATTTAATTGAATATTGGCAAATCCATAAAATCCCCAAAAATCTGGAAATTGTGGTGTCTTGCCGATTTCTGGATGAACATCAGGATGTAGTTGAATTGAGTCAAGGTGATCATCATCAAGACATCCGTTTTGTGCCAATTACCCAAGCCGAAGAAGAACATCTTAACTCCCGAAAATCTAAGTTAAAAAGACTAAGTCGCAATTTTCAAGAGTGGGAAATTTTCTGCAAGTATGCCACCAACTTGAGACCAGATCATTGTCTGATTATGTATTTTGATACCTGTCAAATTCCCCTAGCCTTTGGGGCAAAATCACCCTGCAAATTTTCGGGGATTTATTTTCGGCCGACCTTTCACTATCACCAATTAGATCATTACGATCGCACTTGGAAAAATTACCTGCAAAAGTTACGCGAAAAAATAGCCCTAAAACGCATTTTGTCTAATCCTCAACTCCAAACAGTTTTTTGCCTTGATCCTTTCGCCGTCCCCCAACTTAATCAGTTTCCTAAGTTTCCGAGTCAACCTAAAGCTGTCTACCTTCCTGATCCGGTCAAATTGGATAATTTCCAACCAATTATAATAGATGATTGGCGCAAGAGTCTCCAAATTGATTCTCAGCGGCGAGTATTTTTATTATTTGGTGCTTTAACAGCACGTAAAGGCATCTATCAGCTACTGGATAGCATTGCTAGTTTACCAGCAGATTTGTGTCAAAAACTGTGTATTCTCCTGGTTGGAGAGTCTAGCATTGCTAATTCCCTAGACAGCCAAATTACCGAAATTTGTCAAACTAAGCCAATTCAAATTATTAGATATTATCAATTTGTGCCGGAGTCAGAAGTTATGGCTTATTTTCAAATTGCCGATGTAGTTTTAGCACCGTATCAGCGCCATGTGGGGATGAGTGGTATTCTCTTATTGGCGGCGGCAGCTAACAAACCTGTACTATGTTCTAATTATGGATTAATGGGAGAAATGGTGCGACGGTATCATCTGGGATTAACTGTTGATTCTAGCCAACCCCAAGAAATTGCTAAGGGATTAATTAAGTTTTTAGAAATTTCTAATCCCCTGGAACTTTGCGATCCGCTGCCAATGCAAAATTGGGTTAAACAAAACTCAGCATCCGAGTTTTCCCGAATTATTTTTGAACAAGTATAGTTAAGATGGCTCGGCTTTATCAGTCAGGTTAAATCAATATATGGTATGGTTATTTTACTGTCATTTATATTTAATTTGAGGCATAGAAAAATAAAATTAAGCTCAAACTATGACCAAGCTAATTATTCAGATACCATGTTTTAACGAAGCAACAACCATCGGACTTACCCTATCAGAACTTCCCCGCCAAATACCGGGTATCGATTGTGTAGAATGGCTAATTATTAATGATGGTAGTGTTGATAATACTGTAGAAGTTGCTAAAGCCTGTGGTGTTGATTATGTGGTAAATTTTGACCATAATCAAGGTTTGGCTAAAGCATTTATGGCAGGAATTGAAGCATCATTAAAAGCCGGAGCCGATATTATTGTTAACACCGATGCCGATAACCAATACTGCGCCCAAGATATACCGAAACTCATCGAACCAATTTTATTAGGTTATGCCGAAGTAGTCATCGGAGCCAGACCAATTCAGAATATTCAACACTTTTCTCCTACTAAAAAGTTCCTGCAAAAACTCGGTAGTCGTGTTGTGCGACTTGCCAGTAGCACTAAGATCGCCGATGCTCCCAGTGGTTTTAGAGCTTTTAGTCGCCAAGCAGCCATGCAGCTTAATGTTTTTAATGAATATACTTATACCTTAGAAACCATTATTCAAGCAGGTCAAAAAGGTATCGCTATTACATCCGTACCTATCCGTACTAATTCCTATTTACGACCTTCCCGATTAGTTAAAAGTATTCCTTCCTATATCCAGCGGTCAATTTTTACCATTTTTAGAATTTTCATGACCTATAGACCGCTGCGATTATTCACTTTTCTAGGAAGTTTTCCCCTGAGTTTAGGACTGATATTATGTATCCGTTGGTTAGTGCTATTTGTGGGAGAACCTACCCGCGCTCGCGCTCCTAGTTTAATTTTAGCAGCTATCCTAATTTTAATTGGTTTTCAGTTGTGGATGTTCGGTTTAATTGCTGATTTAATGGCAGTCAATCGAAAAATGCTAGAAGACATTCAACTGCGCCTGCGTAGGATGGAATATGACCATCACAAAGACAACTAAATTTTAGCCAGAGGATTCTTATCTATGAAGCGATTTATTTCCATTACAGTTAGCATGATTATCCTGTCAATTATTTATTCTAAAATTGACCTGCAAGCATTAGCAGATATCTTTCTCAATTCCCATCGTTTTTGGATGCCTGTAAGTTTAGCTATGGTAATTCCTATTACTTTATTTACCGCTTGGCGACTACAACAACTTATGCCCAAAAGCACCTATCTCGGATTTTGGGAAGCTAATCGCCTGATTCTAGCTGCTAGTGTTTTAAATATGGTTTTACCCTCAAAAATGGGAGATATTGCTAAAGCGTATTTTATGCGAGAACGGGGACATTTAAGCGGTTCTCTTTCCCTTTCATTGGTGGTATTTGAGAAATCATGTGATTTACTATCTTTATTGTTATGGTGTGTATTCGGTCTATTTTTATACCCTCAAAAAGATGTGATTTTTCTGACAATGACTTTGGGTGTAACCACGGGTTTAATTATCGGAATTTTGATTTTGATTTCTCGGAATTTTGCAGATTTTTTCTTTTTAATTTTAGAGAAAATTACTCCGCAAACTATCGGAAAAAAAATCGAAAATTTGCAGGTATCTTGGGCAGCAATGCACGAACATTTTTGGAGTGATAAGCGCCAGCTTATCAAAATTAGTGCTACTTCGATTTTTATTTGGTTTTTGCATTTACTACAAATTTGGTTTTTTATCCTTGCACTTAATGCCTGGGTTCCTTTTATTACGAATCTTGCTCTCTCTCCCTTAGCTATTTTAGCTGGATTAATGCCTTTAACTTTTGCGGGGGTGGGTACGAGGGATGCAGCCTTAGTGATTTTCTATGAACCTTATTTTAATGCTACAGTGGCAGCAGGGTTAGGGTTATTATGCACTGCTCGCTACTTTCTCCCGGCTGTAGGAGGCTTGCCATTTTTAAGCCAATATTTAACTACAGTCAGAAATCTGAAACAATCTGATATATAGAAAATCGAAAAATCATGAAAAATCTCCGTGTGGCTTGGTTACTTACTTCGGCTTTTTACTACTGGCAACCTTCCCTAAGTTGCTATAGTAAACAATTCCCGGATACTACGGTTTTCACCAGTCGCTGGCATGGTTTCGCACCGGGACTAGAGGATAGTTTTCGAGTGGAAATTTTAGGCGATCGCCAAATTATTTCCATCAAAAAATCTACCAATAGCTATGGGGATAATTTTACCTATCTTCCCCTAAATATTGTTAAGCGATTACTCAAGTTTAAACCAGATTTAATTTTTTCTAACTCCTTTGGCGTGTGGACAATTTTAGCAATTTTATTTAAACCTATAGGACGTTGGCGAGTTGTCATCGCCTACGAAGGAAGTTCTCCCGGTGTAGACTATCGTAACTCCCCCCTACGTCTAGCTATTAGACGAGTTATGGTGAAAGCGGCTGATGCTTGTATTACCAACTCTCACGGTGGCAAAAACTATCTAATAGAGGTTCTAAATGCCCAAGAAAATCAAGTTTTTGTTCATCCCTATGAGGTACCTTGGGTGCAGTCTTTGGGTACTCCTAATCGGGATTTTAAATCCACATCTTCTCAACAGCTAACCTTTTTATTTGTGGGGGGAATTATTCCTCGCAAAGGCCTGAGCTATCTTTTAGAAGCCTGTGCTATACTACAACAACAGGGAGAAACCAATTATCAGTTATGGGTGGTGGGTGATGGCCATCAACGACCGGAGCTAGAAACTTTTTGTCAACAAAATCAACTCACCAATTATGTGCGTTGGTTCGGTCGGGTAGAATACCATCAATTAGCCACTTATTTCACCCAAGCTGATGTTTTTGTATTACCAACTTTGGAGGATACTTGGGGAATGGTAGTATTAGAGGCAATGGTTTTGGGGCGACCTGTTTTGTGTTCTGAATTGGCGGGAGCATCTGAATTAATTACTGATGGAGAAAACGGTTATTGTTTTCATCCCCAACAGCCGGAATATTTAGCAGAATTGATGGCCAGGTTTATTCAAAATCCCGAATTAGCTAAGTTAATGGGAATGCGATCGCAAAAATTAATGGATAATTACACCCCCCAAGCAGCAGCTAATTTTCTCAATCAGGTTACATCTTTTATATTTCCGAATTACTAGACCAAAGGAGGAGGCGTGGAACCTTTAAATATTCTCATTTCAGCCTACGCCTGTCGTCCGGGAGAAGGTTCAGAACCAGGCGTGGGTTGGAATACCATTCAGGAAGTAGCAAAATCTCATAATGTTTGGGTTCTCACCCGACAAAATAACCGCCCAACCATTGAAGCCGAACTCAAGCAAAACCCCATAATTCAACTACAGGTAATTTACTGCGAACCTCCCTCCTGGGTGCGACCACTAAATCTCAAACAAAGGCTAGTTTACCTGCACTATTATTTATGGCAAATAGCAGCTTATTTTGTTGCCAAACAACTCCAGGAAACCATCAATTTTGATGTAGTGCATCATGTCACCTATGTTCGCCACTCAACCCCCAGTTTTTTAGCACTTCTTCCTATACCTTTTTTATGGGGATCTGTAGGCGGTGGAGAATCGGCTCCAAAAGCCTTCTGGCTAGACTTCGGTTGGCGGGGGATTATGTATGAAATAATGCGAGATATAGCCCGGAATTTAGGAGAATTAGACCCCTTCGTTAAACTCACCGCGCAACGCAGTGTTTTAGCCAGGGGAACCACAGCAGAAACCACCCAGAGACTCAGAAAATTAGGGGCGAAAAATGTAGAGGTTTTATCTCAATTAGGATTATCTGATTTAGAAATAACTCAACTCAGCCAGTTGGCTGACTCTCAACCTCAAGGGGTTAAATTTATCAGTATCGGTCGTCTGTTACACTGGAAAGGGTTTCATCTCGGACTCAAAGCCTTCGCCGAAGCGAAATTGCCTCCAGATGCCGAATATTGGATCGTCGGAGATGGGGCACAAAGGAGTAGATTAGAGACTTTAGCTAAACAGTTAAAAATTGACGATCAAGTGATATTTCACAATCAATTATCTCGACCAGAAACGTTGACAAAACTATCAGAATGTGTATCATTAGTTCATCCTAGCCTACATGAATCAGGGGGGTTAGTTTGTTTGGAGGCAATGGCAGCAGGTCGCCCGGTTATTTGTTTAAATTTAGGGGGACCAGCATTAATTGTTTCTGAGGATGCCGGCTTTAAAGTTGAGCCAAATAACCCCGATCAAGTTATCAATGATTTAGCTAATGCCATGACTATTGTAGCTAATGATAAGCATCTGTGGAAACAAAAAAGCGATCGCTCTCGCGCCAGAGTTAAAAACTTGTATAGTTGGCAAAAAAAAGGGCAAGAACTAGCTAACTTATATGCAACAATCCACAATTCTAATAATTCGGTATAATTACAGTGAATATCATTATTTTTAATAGTCTACTGCTTCCTCCCTCCCAAACCTTTATCCGAGATCCCGCCGAAAAAATTGAGAAATTTACCCCTTATTATGTAGGTTGTCGGCGGGTTAAGGGGTTAGATTTACCTGAAAAACGTACTTTAGTTATTAATCAAGGAAGACCTATAGATAAAGTAGCAGAACAGCTTTTTAAAATAACTGGATTTGCGCCGGAAATTTATGGAAAAGTCCAAAAATTAAATCCGCTGCTGATTCATGCTCAATTTGGCTTGAGTGGGGCGCTAGTGTTGCCTTGGGTGGTGCGGCTAAAAATTCCGCTTATCGTCCATTATAGGGGCGCTGATGCCACGGTAAAGGAACAATCATCTCGCTATAGCTCCCTCAACCATTGGGTTTATTTTCAGCGCCTAGCAACCTTGAAACAACAGACCACATTATTTTTAACTGTTTCTAAGTTTATTGAAAAAAAACTGCTAGAACAGGGATTTCCACCCGATAAAATTAAGACCCATTATCATGGTGTTGATGTTCATCAATTTACGCCTGATTTGGCTATTCAACGGGAGCCAATTGTTTTATTTGTAGGTCGGCTAACCGAAAAAAAAGGCTGTGAATATTTAATTCAAGCTATGGCTAAAATTTCCTCGCAAATACCGGATATAAAATTAGTAATTATTGGTGATGGACCCTTGGCTAATGATTTACAAAATCTAGCAGCTAAAACTATCAAAAATTATCAATTTTTAGGTTTACAATCTCCAGAAATAGTCAAAAATTGGATGAACCGCGCCCAAATTATGGCGACTCCCAGCATCACCGGAACCCAGGGAGACTCAGAGGGTTTACCGAATGTGGTTTTAGAAGCACAGGCGATGGGTCTCCCTGTGGTCAGCACCTACCACGCAGGTATCCCAGAAGCGGTGATTGATGGAGAAACTGGCTTTCTTTGTCCAGAAAGAGATATAGATGGTTTAGCTAACTCAATACAGCAATTATTAACTAATTTGGAAATGTGGCAAAAATTTAGTCAACAAGGGCGAAAATATATGCAGTCCAATTTTAATCGCGATCGCCAAACGCGAAGATTAGAAGAAATTTATACAACCGTTTTAGCGCCGCCTGAATTAGGGAAAGGAACATAGCCAGCATAATGAGAAAGTTTACTGTATAATAACCATAGCAATTTACCGAGGTATCAACTCAATCTTAATGCGTATTTTGTCTATTCATAACAATTATCAAATTCGAGGCGGGGAAGACGAATCAACCCAAGCCGAAGCTAATTTGCTCAAAGCAAATGGTAATCAAGTTGATATTTATCAAGATAGCAATGAGCGAGTTGCCAGCCTTAATCGAGTACATTTAGCCTCTCAAACTATTTGGTCTACAGAAGCCTACAAAATAGTTAAACAAAAGTTGCGAACCCACCCCACAGATATTGTTCATGTTCAAAACTTTTTCCCCTTAATCTCTCCATCAGTATATTATGCGGCTAAATCTGAGGGAGTCCCAGTAGTTCAAACTCTCCGAAATTACCGATTAATTTGCCCTAATGGATTGTTTTTTAGAGACGATCGCATTTGTGAAGACTGCTTAGGTAAATTTGTACCCTATCCCGGAGTTATTCACGCCTGTTACCGAGAAAATCGAGCCGCCAGTGCCATAACTGCAACCATGTTAACCCTACACCGTATGGCTCGCACTTGGGTAAATCAGGTAGATATATTTATTACTCTCAGCCAATTTGCTCGCCAGAAATTTATTGAAGCCGGGTGGTCAGAAGACCGAATAATAGTTAAACCTAACTTTGTCTATCCCGATCCAGGAGTCGGCAGTGGGGAAGGGGGATATGCGCTATTTGTAGGTAGATTATCTGTAGAAAAAGGCTTAGATGTGCTGATTGATGCTTGGCAAAATCTCCGTCAACCAGTACCCTTAAAAATTGTGGGGGATGGTCCTTTAGTCCCCCGTGTCCAAGCCGCTGCTGAGAAATTACCTCACATTCAATGGTTAGGACGTAGACCCCTCCCAGAAGTGTATAAATTGATGGGAGAAGCCATGGTTTTAATTTTCCCTTCTAAATGGTATGAAACCTTTGGTAGAGTCGCTGTAGAAGCCTTTGCTAAGGGTACTCCTGTGATTGCTTCTAACTTAGGTGCGATCGCCGAATTAGTAGAAGATGGTCGCACGGGACTGCGATTTAAACCCAGCGATCCCATCAGTCTTGCCGAACAAGTTGAATCCCTAATTTCCCATCCTGAAATACTCCACCAAATGCGCCGAGAAGCCAGGGCAGAATTTGAAGCCAAATATACAGCCCAACAAAATTATGAGCAACTGCAATCAATTTACCAGTTGGTTTTGAGTAAACCCTAGTAGATTAAATGATTAATGGAAATATACCCCAATCAATCAAGATTAATTAAACCCAAAAAAGGATATATTAAACTCTCGACGCTGACTCTATTTGCCTTCAGTTCCGCGTTTTTTTCCCGCGTACTTCAGCTTTTAAAATTCCCCTCGATTGTTAACTTACTGCATCTAGCAATAGTTCCCTGGCTGTTTGCTTTTTCTCTGTGGAAAACCAAGATAAAAGACCGACAACAAATTACCATCATTAAAGAAATGGTAGTTGCCCTATTTATATTTATGGTAATTTCCGTAGCCAGTGCCTTATTAAATGCCGCTGGTTTAATTAATATTGCCGTTAATTTCTTGTTGTTATGTGAGCATTTTTTATTTATTGTTATTATTCTGACTGTCCCGATTACTTTGGACAAGTTAAACCAATTGCGTGGCTATATTGTTTTTGCATCCTTCACTAATCTAGCATTTGCCTATGTGCAACAGTATGTTCTGCATCTCCATCTACGCCAGGGATTAGAAGACAATATCAAAGGTGTTTTTATTGCCCAAGGTGCGGGTCATGTCATCGGTGCTTCTGTATCATTAACCTTTGGGATTTACTATTTTTTGGCAGCTAAAAATCTGCCTATATGGTTGCGGGCTGCGGTGGTATTAGCAACTTTTTGGCACATGGTTATTTCTGATGCTAAACAGGTAATTTTAGTGTTTGGTATTGCTGGGGCATTTCTGCTATTGACTAAATTTAAAAATCTGGCTGATGCTATTAAATTTGTAATTATTTTTGGGATATTATCTTATGTGTTTTGGTGGGCGATTCATAATGTACCTGGTTTAGAAGCGTTTCAGACTTGGATGCGGCCGGAAATTTATGGGCCGGAAGGAGAAGCTACTTTACTGAAATCTGCTACTTTTCGCATTGTTCCGGCTTTCTATGAGTCTCCCCTTCATCCTTTGCTAGGCTTAGGTCCTGGTCACACTGTAGGAAGACTAGGAGGCTGGATGCTACGGGAATATGCGTTTATTTTAAGACCCCTTGGGGCTACTTCCCACCCCGCTACTAACGCGATTTGGCAAGCGGTAGGAGACAGTTGGTTAGGAGATCAATCAAGTATGTTTTCTCCCCTGTTTGGTTGGGCGGGAATTTGGGGAGATGTCGGCTTTTTGGGACTGGCATCATTTTTGTATATTTGGTTTGTGGTTTGGCGTAGACTCTGTTTTGATGATACTTCTAAGTTTCTGGTTTTATGTCCCTTGTCTTTTGGGTTGATTTTTACTCAGATGGAGGAACCAGGTTATATGATTTATCTGGCTTGTATTGTGGTTTTGCGATGGCAAGAATATCACTTTAGTCGTCAATCTACTGAGATTCCTCAACCGCCACGACTAACTATTAAGACTCTTCTGAGACCTAAAGTTTTACTCCGCGCTTTATTGTTAATAGGATAGTGGGGTAATTATTACGGGATTATGATTAACTTAACTTTGAGATAATCTGGGGACGGATTGACCGCCTAGCAGTTGATGGGTTTCTCGCAATAATTGGGGGATTTTATCGGCGTGGGGACTATTTTTTAAACAGTCACTTAAATCTACTTGGTCAATAGTGGCGGCGTTTTGTCCGGGGAACCAATGACCACCATTTCCCAGTAAGTTATAGCGCATTTTACCATATTCGGTCATATCGTATGCGATCGCTAAATTTCTTAACCAGAGAATGATGGGAATATTAATATTATTGGGTGTATCTTCTGGGTTAGGTAAACCCTGATTCCATGTCTTGAACCAATCTTCCCCTAGGGCTTCTATAGCGGTTTTCTCTAGCTTTTCTAAAATGGGGGGTAAGATTTCATCCCAACGGTCTAGGAGGTCCATAGCCTGTAAATGTTCATCAAAATCTGTAGGTTTCGATGCGCCTAAACTGAGGGTATGAACTTGGGGATGAGATAAACAAAATAAGTTGTTAAATACAATGGGACTAATGGGAGAACATAGGTCTACTAACTTTTGAGGCGGATCATATAATTTCCCCCCTTTATCAGAAGGACTGATGATAAACACTCCCATATCATGACGGTTGGCGGCTTCAATGGCGCGCCAATTTAGTTGATTGATATAATACCAGTGTAGGTTAACATAGTCGAATTTATCAGTAGCGATCGCATTAACAATAACATCCGTTGGCGCGTGGGTGGAAAAGCCAATAAATCTGACTTTTCCTTCTTTTTGTAATTCTTGAGCGACTTCTAAACAGCCACCGGGTCGAATCGAATATTCTAACAGTTCCGGGGTATTAATCCCATGCAGACCCAATAAATCCACATAGTCTAACTGTAAATATTTCAGAGATTTGTCAAAGTCACGGCGAAACTCAGCCGGGTCTGGTTTTGGGGAAACTTTGGTTTGAATAATTAGCCTTTCGCGGGGTAGTTTTGGTAAAATCCAACCCAGTTGCATCTCCGATGTACCATAACCCCTAGCGGTTTCAATATGGTTAATTCCCGACTCTAGGGAACGGCGAATTACCGCTTCTAAATTCCGCTGACTTTCGGGGGGTATTTTTTCAGGAGAGGCATCTTGCCACTGATATTGATACCGCATTCCACCACAGGATAATACAGGCATCGGCAGTTCAGTTCGTCCAAACCTTCTATAGTGCATCATCAGCTATTTATATGGCAACAATTAGGGGAAACAGAAACCAGTGTTTGGGTTTCTATCCCCCAGTTTTTTTTGAGGATTAGGAAATCTCGCGGACAACAGGTTGACCGTCTTTGATTTCTCCCACTAGGATAACATCAGCCACACCCACAAACAAACCATTTTCTAAAACCCCAGGAATATTGTTGAGGGTTTTTTCTAATTCGGCGGGATTATCGATCGCATCAAATTTGACATCAATCACCATATTTCCCTGGTCTGTAATCACAGGTCCAGCTTTTTTGACTCCCATTCTCAGGGTAGGTTTACCCCCAAGTTTGGTAATGGCTGCCATTACCGGAGTCATCGCCATTGGCATAACTTCCACGGGTAATAAAAATGTAGAACCCAGACGATCTACCATTTTAGAACCATCTACAACTACAATAAACTGATCTGCTAAACAGTCTACAATTTTTTCGCGAGTGTGAGCGGCACCACCACCTTTGATTAAATTTTTGTGAGGATCAACCTCATCAGCACCATCAATGGCGATATCAATATGGTCAATTTCATCTAAAGTGGTGAGGGGAATGCCATATTCCTTGGCAAGTACAGAGGCTTGGAATGAGGTGGGAACGCCTTTAATATCTTTGATTTCCCCACTTTTGAGGCGTTCTCCTAAAAATTGAATTGTGTATGCTGTGGTTGACCCCGTTCCCAGTCCGACAATGGAACCGGACTTAACCCGGTCTGCTGCCGCTTTGCCAACCTGTTGCTTCATTAACTTAACGGGGTCTTGTTCTGGACTCATGCTAAATACTCCTAAAGGACAGCTTTGGATAACTGTAGTTTGATCAACAATTTTTACTTTATCGCGTTTTGTACCTTGGCAAACATCAGATTTGAGTCAACAGCAAAATTCCCTAGGCTTGGATAAGTCGCCCTGGTGTTGTATTATATCATAGCAGAGCGGTGGTTTGAATAAGTGAGAATTTGGGGGTAACTGTTGGACGGTTGCCAATTCTACCTAAGACGCTGACAGATTATTATTAGTTGTATAAACACGCATTTGGGGAAAGTTAGTGAATTCAGAACAGATTGAGCTTTATTGTAGTCAAGGCCAGGTTTTTTTTGCTCAGGGTGATTATCCAGCTAGTATTGAGGCTTATATGAAGGCTTTAGAACTGGATATTAACCATGCAGAGATTTATATCCTGTTGGCAGAATCATATATTTATAATCAGGAAATTGATGCAGCTATTTCGGCTTTAGAAAAGGCTTTAGAATTACAGCAGGATTGGGTTGGTGCTTATATGCGGGTTGGTAATGCTCTGCAAATCTGTAATTGTCTGGATTTGGCTATTTGGGCTTATACTCAAGGTTTGGAAATTGAGCCAAATTATAGCATAGCTTATAGTAATTTGGGTGGTGTTTATTATCAGCAACAGAGATGGCATGAGGCGATTAATTGTTATCAGAAATGCCTGGGAATTGATCCTGATTTGGCGATTGTTCATTGGATGCTAGGAAATGCTTTGATTAAATCAGGGGATATCGCGGGCGCTATTACCTGTTATCAGCGGGCGATTAACCTACAAGACAGACCGGATTTTTATCGCAAACTGGCGGAAGCGCTAGAGAAAAATGGTCAGATTGATGAGGCGATCGCTACTTATCAAACAGTCCTAAAACTTGATGCTAATCATAGTGATATTATCGGGAAAATTGCCCAATTAAAATCCCGGCTAGAAACTCCGGTTTCGGGGTCTATCAGTGAATCGATGAATTTTATAGCAGATGCTACCGATAGTTTTGATGAACAGGGGGTAGATTTTTCGGGTCAAGTCTTAGAAGGGGAATTACACTATCAGGAAGAAACCCAGGAATCAGAGGATTTAGTTACCCCTCCCACTGAACAGTTATTAATTAAAACTGATGAAAAATTCGTGGCAGAAAAGCCGATAAATCCCAGGGTATTATCATTACAAAAACAAGCAGAATTATATTTATCTCAAGGCAAATTAGAGGAAACTGTTGCCACCTGTCAGCAAATCTTAAAACTCGATCCTAATTTTTTATTTGTCTATGTAGTCCTGGGTAATGCCTTACATTTTCAAGGCAAAATATCCTCAGCCATTCGCGCCTATAATCAAGCCTTAGAAATTCATCCCAATTTTGCGGAAGTTCATGCTAATCTAGCGACCATGTATCTGCAAAATGGGCAGGTAAATGAAGCGATCGCCGCTTATAAAAAGTCCATTGAGATTAAACCGGACTTGGCGGCGGTACATTGGAATTTAGGGAGAGTTTATCAACAATTAGGAAATACAGAAGCCGCCATTAATTCCTGGAAAATCGCCTTAGAATTAAAACCCGATTTAGTAGAAGCCGACTTTCACTTTGAGTTGGGCAATATTCTGGCGCGACGGGGTGAATATGAACCAGCGATCGCCAGTTATCAACGGGCAATTTCCCGGAAACCCAATTGGGCGGAACCCTATGCTAATATCGGCTGTTTACGGGTGCAGCAAGACCGCTTACAAGAGGCTTTAGACCAGTTACAAAAAGCCATTTCTCTCAACCCCCAAATGCCGGAACTGTATCTACACACCGCCCGCATTTTTACCAAACTCCGCCGCCACCAAGATGCCATTAATCACTATCAAAAAGTAATTGAACTCAAACCCAATTTTCCCGATGCCTATGCTAATTTAGCGAATATGCAGGCAACCATTGGACAACTACCAGAGGCGATCGCTAACTATCAAAAAACCCTACAATTAAAACCAGAATGGGCAGAAGTTTACTGTCGTCTCGCCCATATTCAAAAACAAAAGGAACCCAAAGAAGCCGTAGCCAACCTAGAAAAAGCGCTGGAACTTAAACCAGATTTTGCCGAAGCCTATCAACAACTCTGTGATCTTCTCAGCCATTCCACCAATTTAGGAAAAGCCAGAAAGGTAGCCGATCGCTACTGGGAAAACTGCGGTAAAACTCTACCCGTCTTATGCGCGATCGCCTATATTTTTTCCTATACTCAATCAGGCGCTTGTGAACAGGCATTAGCCAAACTTGAACACTTAGAAACCATCTGTAATAACAGCATAGAAAACCTCACCGAAATCGAAATCAGGCTAATTTATGAAATCATTTTATTTACAGTTCCCCACCTCCGGGATAACTTAGAAGGAAACGCCCGATTTTATCAGATAATTTGTCAATCTTATTACCAAGAACCCATAGCCACTCCCCCGTCTATTTATGCCGAACCGCGTTCCCCTTTAAAAATCGGTTTTCTTTCCAAACATTTTCGCCGCCATTCCGTGGGTTGGTGTGCCGAAGGAGTCATCAAAGAAATGTCCGCAATTACCCCCCATATTAATTTATATATTAGTGGCATACTGCACCCCGATGAGGTAACAGCCAGATATGAACAAACCGTCGCTAAATGCTATTGGCCGAAATCCTATCCCAATGGTTTTGCCTCCGCAGAAGAATTAAGTCAAGAAATCCGAAGCGATCGCATTGATGTATTAGTTGATCTAGACTCAGTAACCATTCCTGTAAACGTGCAAGTTTTGCATAAATCCCCCGCCCCAGTTTGTGTAACTTGGTTAGGATTTGATGCCCCCTATCTCACCAGTAACCATTATCTAATTTGTGACCAAAATACTCACCCACCCGGAATAGAAAAACATTATCTCGAACGCCTAGTTAGGCTACCAGATACCGCCGTAGCCATAGCCGGACTTCCCACCCGTCCCGTAGATAGAAACATGGTGAGACAACAGTTAAATATCCCCCCAAATGCCGTAGCTTATCTATGCGTTGCGCCGGGGCGAAAAACCAATGGGGAGATGATCAAAGCCCAGGTTAATATTCTGCGATCCGTTCCCAATAGTGTATTAATTCGCAAAGGTCAAGGGGATGCCAAACTACTGCGAGAAATGTATAACCAAGCCTGCGAAGACCTAGGAGTTGACATCAATCGTTTAATCTTTTTAGGACTCACCCCAACCGAAGAAGAACACCGAGCGATTTATAAAGTTGCGGATGTCATGTTAGATTCCTACCCCTACAATGGAGGAACCCATAACCTAGAGGCATTATGGTCAGAATTACCCGTAGTCACCAGGTCAGGTAGACAGTATTTATCGCGGATGGGTTATGCTTTCCTAAAATCAGTTAACCTTGATATAGGTGTAGCTTGGAGTTGGGAAGAATACACCAAACTAGGGATTGAATTTGGTCAAAATCCCGCATTAAGACAGCAAATTAGTAACCATTTAGCCAGAGTTAAACAACCAGAAACTCTCGCCCCCTTGTGGAATCCTAAACAGTTAGCCATTCAAATGTATCGAACCTTTGAACAATTAAGGCGCGTGACTAATTAGGAACATCTCGCCCAGAAACGTTATCATGGACGATAGCACAATTAACTGTTGAGTTGGACCACTAAGGTCGCTATCGTGGAACATCCCGTTTCATCTACTGTTCACTGTATTAACCCCAAATGCCCTAAACCCCATGGCCAGCCTTGGGGTAATAGGTTTTGTCAAAGTTGCGGTGCGCCATTGCAACTCAACGATCGCTATATTCCCTTAAACAGTCTAGGAAGTGGCGGCTTTTCCAGGCTGTACACCATTTGGGACTTGAAAACCCAATCCGAAAAAGTCCTGAAAGTCCTCGTGCAACCCGACCCCAAAGCCCTAGAATTATTTGAACAAGAAGCCAGAGTTTTGGCATCCCTACAGCATTCGGGAGTCCCACGGGTAGTCCCAGACGGCTATTTTTTCCTACGAAGACGCAACCGTAACCCCTTACAACTTCCCTGCTTAATCATGGAAAAAATTAACGGCCTTACTCTCGAGGAAATTCTCGCCGAATATCCCCAAGGCTGTCCTGAAGAGTTGGTCATGCTGTGGCTGCATCAGGCTTTGGATATTTTGCGGGAGTTACACAAACGGGGAATTGTACACCGAGACCTGAAACCCTCTAACCTGATGTTGCGTTTACCCCACCCGCAAACCCTCGACTACAGCCAGCTTGCCGATAGTCCCTTGGTGATGATTGACTTTGGCGGCGCGAAACAAATTGGGGCTTTAGTCCATAGCGATCGAGAAACTACCCCCAGAAGCCACACCCGCCTAGTTTCTCCCGGTTATAGTCCCCCGGAGCAAATAGTTGGGGCCGCCATAACTCCGGCCACCGATTTTTATGCTTTGGGGCGAACCTGTATCCACCTGTTAACGGGTCTGTTTCCCGCCGAACTTGAAGACCCCATGACCGGAAAATTGCAATGGCAACATCGGGTAGCCGTGACTCCCGGCTTTGCCGAATTACTTGATTGTATGGTCGAAAATGATGTGAATGAGCGCCCCCAAAATGCTGATGATATTCAAACCTATCTATTCCGCATCGCCAGGATGAAAAGGCATCCCCGCCGGATGATGTCCTTTCCTCAACTGTTTCTTGATGTCATCAAAACTGCATTAATTGAAGTCGATCGCATTATCTGGGGGGGATTGAAATTGGTTGGGCGCAGCGTCCTGGCTATATCTCAGGCTATCACCGAAACCCTTTGGCAAATCGGGTTGGCTAGTTCAGGAGGAATGCTGGGGGCGGGGTTAGGGTTAATTTTAGCCTATCAATCTCCCCTCGGTCAAATATTAGGGGATTTACTCAAGCCTTCTTTACCCCTGTTGTTTAGTCATCTATCTAACAATTTGGGCGCGGAAATTATAGTGTTAAGTTTAGCCGGATTAGGCACAGGTTTAGGCTTGACCGATGGCGCAGGTTTTCAGCAACGCCGTCACTATAAATGGGCGGGCGTGATGGGTGTATTAGGATATTTAACGGGGGGGTTACTGTGGCGCATTATCAGTACCATCTCCCTAGTGCCAGGGTTTGGCAATTTGGCTATGGCGAGATGGTTTTGTATAGGAATGACTACCGTGATTTTAACCTGGGGATTGGATTGGAAAAGCCATCGCTCGGTTTATGCGATCGTTTCCGCCAGCGCCACCAGCGCCATTTTTTGGGGTTTAGCTAACTTTAATATCCTGCCAATTTATTTATTACAATTTCCCCAAATTACCCTGAAACTTGAGTGGTTAGAGTTCTGGTCTGCCATTACTTTTGTGGGTTTATTGGGCTGCACTATAGCTTTATCTTTGGCAGTAATTCACTATACAATTATCCCGATTTTACGCCTAATGGGATGGAAATAGACATCAGCAATAATCCCCAGGCTGAGAGAATTGTTTATCTGTCTATTTTATCATCAAATATAGGTAAAGTAAACCAGAATTTTGCCCCTTCCTTTGGAGTGGCGATCGCCCCTATTTTACCACCGTGGGCGTTGATAATTTGCCGACACAAATATAAACCCAAACCTAACCCTTGAATATTCCCCACAGTTCGCCCCCGTTTATATAAATCAAAAATCCCATCTAATTCCTGTTCACTCATACCATTACCATTGTCTTGAACAGTGCATCGGACTAACTTAACCCGGGTATTTTTAGGGGAGATAACTTCTGTAATCAACTCCGCTGACAGAGTGATGATAATACCCGGAGGATTATATTTAATCGCATTAGATAACAGGTTATCAAAAACCCTCCATAGCTGATTAGGGTCAGCGTTAACCGAGGGTAAATTTTCCGATATTTGATTATTAATTGCCGCCTGTTCTTTTTGTAAGATTAGCTCTAATTCCAGGGATAATCTGTTAGTAAAGTGACGCAAATTTAAGGATTGACAATTTAAATGAATCCCCTTTAATTCTATATCGCTGGTTTGCACTAGGGAATTAATCAAAGCCAATTGGCGAGTGCAACTGTTAGCCATACGCTTTAAAATTGATGGTGCTACAGGTAATTCCTCATAATTTTCTGGTATTTTTTTGAGGAGATTTTGCAGCACCATTAACATTCCAGTAACCGGATTTCGTAAATCATGGGACATCGCATGAATATAAATTCGCAGGGCAGATTCTATCTTTTGGCGCTCCCTAATTTCTCGCTCTAATTGCTGATTTTGGCTGATTAATTGCTGTTTTTGTTGACTAATGGTTAATTGAGTTCTCACCCTCGCCAATACTTCCTGAACATGAAAGGGTTTAGTAATATAATCCACCCCTCCCACATCAAAAGCTAATACCTTATCCATGGTATCACTCAACGCACTCAGAAAAATAATAGGAATCTCCCGAGTTGTCGGCTCATCTTTTAAATATTTAGCTACCTGATAACCGTCTAATTCTGGCATCATAATATCCAGTAAAATTAAATCAGGAGGTTCCGCTTTTACCGCCTGTAGCGCCCGCTGACCATTGATAGCCTTACGGACTTTATAGCCCTGTTCTAGCAACATTTGAGAGAGGAGGCGGAGGTTCTCGGGAATATCATCAACAATCAAAATATCCGGTTGAAACTCGGAACTAATATCACGACTCATATTCGCAATCCCTATAATAAAACTATTACTATGACCCTAGGGCAGCATCGGATCTGCTTTCCGATCAAATCAAAGTTTTCGTAACATCATTTATTGTATCTAATCGAAAATTATTTACCAACTCCGTGAGAGTGGCCACTAATTCCGTTTCCGATTCGGGAATTTCAGTAATTAATTGGAATACCTCCGCATCATCCCCAGAAATTGCCGCCTTATGAAGCCGTTTTAGCCAATCAAAAGACATAACCATTAAAGCCTGCGGTGTCAGGGCGCGCAGTGATTGAGAAGAGACGCTAGGGGGGTTAGGTTCCATCAGATAACGGTAGCGCAGACCTAAATGAATTGCCATTTTTTCCAGTAAATCAGGATTCTGAAAAGGTTTGCGTAGGATATCATCACAGCCAGCATTGATAATATCTACCTCCTGTTCACTTAGGGCGCTGGCGGTGAGAGCAATTATTTTAACTGTATCACCAAAGGGGCGCGATCGAATTTGGCGGGTCGCCTCATAGCCATCCATAATTGGCATCCGCATATCCATCCAAATTAGTTGGGGTTTATGATTTTCCCAAGTGGCGATCGCCTCCCGACCATTTTCTGCTTCCAAAACCTCAAATCCTAAAGGTTCTATAATTCTAGCTACCAATAGTCGGTTTTCTGGGACTTCATCTACTACCAAAATCCGGTAATTTTGACCATCGGATTCAATGGAAATTTTCCGGCTACACATAGGAGTAATAATCAAGGGCTGGGCTGTAGCTAAATCTAAGGGAATCTCAAAACTAAATTTACTCCCCACACCCATAGTGCTATCAACGGTAATATCTCCTCCCATCAACTGCACAAATTTTCGACTAATTGGCAATCCTAACCCGGTTCCTTCCTGAGAAGATCTCCCCGTTTCTGTTTGCACAAAAGCATCAAATAAAGCATCGATTTCCTGGGGTGAAATTCCTGGGCCTGTATCTTCAACTATAAACTGCATCAGTACAGTATTAGAATCTGTATGAGCATCTTTAGGTGTCGGTAGAGTCTTAGTGTATAATGTCACTTCCCCGGCGGTCGTAAATTTAATAGCATTGGCGAGTAAATTGATTAAAACTTGTCGCAGCTTTTTCTCATCACCTAACAGATACCGAGGCAAATCTAAGGGGCGATTAATATTTAATACAATATCTTTATGGGCAGCTTTTAACTTAAACATTTCCTCCAGGGTTTCCAGAAGCCTATGCAGGTCAAAAGGATGAAGTTCTAAAGTGATTTTTCCCGCTTCAATTTTGGATAAATCTAGAATATCATTAATGAGTTCTAGGAGGTGTTCCCCACTGCGATTAATAATTGCTAATTCCTGGGAACCTTCAGCAAATATGGGGTTATCAGACATCAATTGACTAAACCCCAGAATCGCATTAAGGGGGGTTCTTAATTCATGGCTCATATTGGCTAAAAATGTACTTTTGGCACGGTTCGCAGCATCGGCAGCGCGTCTGGCTTCTTCTAGGGCAATATTTTGGGTAGCTAGTTTCAGCCTTTGTTGTTTTTCTCGTTCTAATAAATTGGCTTGGGCGAGGGCTATTCCCATTTTAGCAGCTACTGATTCTAAAAGGTCGATTTCTTCATCTGTCCAGGTGCGACTGTTGCTACATTGACTTAGATAAATTGCGCCGTTGGGTTCACTATGATAGGATGTGCGAATAGCTAAAAGAGATTTGATCTCAAATTGCTGGCAAAACTCTAAGGCTCCTTGTAGGTTTTTATCTGTGTTAATATTTTCGTGAGTGATGGCGATATCCTGACTAAGAATCCTGTCAATATAGGGATAATCTTCGAGGGGATATTCCTGATTTAAAATCGGGGGATACTCGCATTTTAAATATTCGGCAACGGCTTTAATTTGGGGTGTGGGGCTAGATAAATAAGTGTAAATCGTACAGCGATCGACTCCGAAAGTTTGACCAATACGGTTGGCTGCAGTTTGAAAAATTTGCTGGGGATCTAGGCTAGATCTGAGTTCCTCGGTGATTTGTCGCAGCAGTCTTTCTCTCTCAAATTGGCGGCGGAGAGCTTCTTCCGCTCGACGGCGATCGGTGATATCATTACTGCTAGTAAGTAGACATTCTTGGCTGTTTAAATTAATGATATCTGCCGAAACTAATCCGCTTCTAATCTCGCCATTTTTAGTTCTAAATTCTAGTTCAAAGTTGCGGACTTGACGATTTTGGGCTATAATATCCAACATCTCTGACCGTTGATAAGAATATACCCATAGGTTGAGTTCGTCCAGGGTGCGATTGATAATTTCTTCCGCATTGTATCCGGTGACTAGGCAAAAACTTTCATTAACTTCTAGGTGAATACCATCATCAAGACGACTAATTGTAATGGGGTTAGGGGCTGCATGAAAGGCTGTAGAAAATTTTTGTTCTGACTCCCTAAGTGCAGCTTCAGCAGCTTTACGTTCTCGGACTGCGGCTTCGGCAATTTTAACTTTTTGCTCGAGTTGTTGAGTACGTTCGGCAACTTTTTGTTCTAATCTATAGGAGTATTCCTGAAGTTGACTATAGGAAAGTTTTAATTGTCCCCGCATTTGTTTAAAAGACCTGGCGAGGGTGCGGAGTTCTTGAGTGCAACTATTTCCAACTTTCTGATTCCAGTTACCCCTAGATAGGGCGTTAGCCGCTTTCGCTAAATCGATAATGGGGCGAGTAATCCACTCTCCGGTCATCCATCCTATGGCGATCGCTACTGCTAAAGCAATCACCGATAATCCCATGGTAAGGCGGGTATTATTTTGGATATTTTGCATAAAATCGGCTTCGGGAATCACCACCACAATCAACCATATTAAACCCCGTTCATCCCGAAAAGGTAGCAGTTTTATATATTGAGTTTCACCATTAAATGGGATTTTTCTAAAATAAGAATTATCGATGCGATCAAATCTATCAAATTCATCTTTTAAATATTTACTGATTTCTTGAATTAAAGGGTTTGCACTAACTAAAGCAGCCTTTCTAATTATGCGATCGTCTTCCTGTGTAAACAGGGGTTCTGAGGTAGAACTTGCTACTAATAAACCCTCATGATCAATAATAAATGCCTCTCCGGTTTCTCCAATATCTAAACTCTTCAAAACTTGACTAATATAAGACAGACTGATGACAATACTCATGACTCCATCAGCTTCCGTGGAATCAGGGGAAGAATAAATAATTTGACTAGCACTAATTTGCAGAATTGGGGGGGGTTCAAACCGGGTATAAATTGGGCTCCAAACAGGTTGATCAGTGCCGATCGCCACCCGATACCAGGGTCGCTCATGGGGATCATAATCGGGATCAATATAATCTGGTGGTTGCCTATTAATTGCCTCTAAGCTATTGTAGCGATATAAATCAAAGTTGGTAGATGCCCCAGCAATTCCTACTTGTAATTGACCATCTTGAGTGCGGGCAGTTGAGCGATATTCTCCCTGCTTATTACCAATAGAAATAATATCAATTGATTCAAAAAACTTGGCTTTTCTCCAGAAATACAATTCCCATCCTGATAAATCTTCAATATCTAATAATCCCAAAGCTACGGTATCTTGAATATCCTGACCTACTATAAAAGGAATTTCTAAGTAGTGAGTTATATTTTCTTCAATGCGAGTTACAATTTCGACAATCAACCGATGGGCTAAATCATCAACGGCTTTCTGTCCGTTTTTGAAAGACAGATATCCCACGACACCAACAGTGGCAAAAATTTGGACGACAAAAGGGATAACTAACAGTCCCCGCAGCGATATTTTAGAGGATATCCCGGTAATTAAGCGACGACGGATAGACCACATTTTGGGGATACGCATCATAGCTAGGTGAGTGATTATATGATATAATAGGGGAAGTTGAGAGCTAATTTTAGTCCCAACTTCCCTATCTATAAACTATCAGGTTTTAGCCTAAACTGCATTCAAGCCTAACATTCCTTTGAGGGTAAAGTAGGTAAATAAGAAGACACTTATCAGTAAACCTAACAGGGCGATCGCTGTCACGGGACGGTTTAAAAGAGGTTTGAGACGTTCAAACAGGAAATAAAAAATCCCCAGAGTAAAGGTGATCAGGTAGCGGGGATAGCGGGATACATTCTGAAAAAAGTCTTGCATAGGTTAATCTAATTAAATGGCTAGGGAGTGACATCAGTATACCATTATAATTAATTAACTGGGCAACTGTTGCTAGTTGCCCCTAGGGATGTCGTCAAAAATTGGGTTAATTTAGGCGATCGCCTGATTCGAGATCAAACCAGTGCATCTGTTGTCGAGATAGGCTTAATTTTACCTGTTCACTTTCCCAAAGTAGGTCAGCCGGAATCACCGCCCGCAGAGTTTGTTCAGAGCCGTTAATGCGGACACTCAAAAGTTTTTCTTTCCCCAAGTCTTCAATTAAATAGACCTGTCCTTCAACTAGATCGGCATCGGCTTCTTCTCCTAAAGATACATCCTCTGGACGAATCCCAAAAACCACAGCTTTTGGGGAAGTTTGTAAATAAGGTAAAGTTAAACCAAACTCTCCTAAAATTGCCTGATTTTCGTGACAGTCTAAGGTTAATAAATTCATTTGAGGACTCCCCACAAATCCGGCTACAAACCGATTAGCCGGCTGCATATAAATCTCAGTAGGAGAGGCTAACTGCTGCAAATACCCATCATAAAGTACCGCAATTTTACTAGAAAGAGTCATGGCTTCCGTTTGGTCATGGGTGACATAAACCACAGGTTTTTGTTGAGATTCAAATAACTGTTTGAGGTCGGCGCGGACTTGTTCCCGCAACAGCGCATCCAAATTACTCAGAGGTTCATCTAACAGGAAAACATCAGGGTTACGGACTAGCGATCGGGCTAAAGCCACCCGCTGACGCTGACCCCCCGAAAGTTGTCCGGGTTTACGCTCTAATAGATGTTGAATTCCCAAACGGTTCGATACATCATTAACCCGTTTTTCAATTTCTATGCTATCAACTTTCCGCAATTTCAAAGAGGTTGAAATGTTTTCATAAACCGTCATGTGAGGATATAACGCATAACTCTGAAATACCATCGCCATATTGCGTTTACCAGGGGGAATATTGGTTAAATCTTCTCCCCCTAAAATTACCTGACCCTGGGTGGGTTCATCTAACCCAGCAATCATCCTTAATAGGGTTGATTTCCCACAACCAGAGGGACCCAGAAGAGTGAGAAACTCCCCATCATTAACATTAACACTTACATCTTTAACGGGGATGACATTATGAGCGAATTGTTTACGCAGGTTTTTTAGTTCTAATTTAGCCATGATTTCGATAATTACAGAGCAGTGATTGAGGTGATTTTAGCCTTTGACAGCGCCGGCTGTGATTCCTTGAACAATACGACGTTGGAACATTAACACTAAAATAACCAGGGGAATAGTTCCAGTTACGGTAGCAGCAGCAATAGGACCATAGGGGATTTCAAAAATAGATGCACCTCCAATTTGTGCAACGGCTACCGGAATGGTATACATTTCTTCGCGGCTGATAAAGGTGAGAGCAAAAATAAACTCATTCCAGGCGAAAATAAAGGTGAGAATTCCGGTGGTTACTAAAGCAGGTATGGTCATGGGTAGAACTATCTGTAACAGCATCCCAATGGTTCCATATCCGTCAATTTTGGCGGAGTCTTCTAGGTCTTTTGGTAGTTGTTGGAAAAAACTTCTCAAGACCAAAATTGTCAGGGGTAAATTAATGGCAGTGTAGGGGATAATTAGGGCGATGTAGTTGTTACCTAATCCCATAAATTTGACAATTTCCAGCAACCCTAAAAATAGGAGAACATAGGGAAACAAACTGATAATTAGGACAAAGCCGAGGATCACATTTTCTCCGGGTATTTTTAATCTAGTTAGGGTGTAGGCGGCGGGGGCCCCAACTCCTAAACATAGAAAGGTTGAAATGAGCGAAACTAAAGCACTATTAAACACATAGCGCAGAAAGTGCCAGCCTAAACTTTGATAGTGTTGAAAGGTGAGTTGATCCAGACTGGGAAAATAAACATTGGGAATGGTGGAAATAGATTCATTGGTTTTTAAAGAAGTTAGCAACTGCCATAACACGGGCGCTAGACAAAATATGATGGTGAGAATCACACCTATCCACAGAAAAATCCGACCCCAGTTGATTTGGCTTTTGCTATCAGTTTCTGAGGATTGATTAGCAACGGTCATTGATTATTTACCTCCCATAACATTTAAGCGAGTTCTTGATAGGAAAAAGGCAGCGATCGCCACAGCTAAAATCAGCAGTAAAAAGGTGACTACAACCAAGGCAGCACCATAGCCAAAATCCAGATATCGGCGCACCGTAGCATAGATATAAATAGACACGGTTTCTGTAGCCCCACCGGGTCCCCCGCCAGTCATGACTTGCACCAAGTCAAAAATACCAAATGCTTGGGCAAACCGAAACAGTAAAGCAATGATAATTTGAGGCATAACTAGGGGGATGGTAATTTGCCAAAAACTCTGCCACTGGTTAGCGCCATCAATAGCATGGGCTTCGTATAAATCACTAGAAATCGACTGCAAACCAGCTAGGAGAATAATGGCAATAAAAGGGGTGGTTTTCCACACATCAGCGATAATCATAGCTAACATGGCGCGGGTAGGATCGCCTAGCCAAGTAATGGGGCTATCAATGAATCCTAAGCGGGTCAGAATATCATTAACTACCCCATACTGATCATTAAAAATCCACGCCCAAGCTAACCCCATCACGGCTGTAGGTAACGCCCAAGGAATTAGGGAAGATGTGCGGACAAAACCTCGCCCAAAAAAGGCTTGATTTAGCACTAATGCGATGCCCATACCAATCACCAATTCTAAGAAAATAGAGATGATGGTAAAAACGCTAGTATTCCACATGGTTTGCCAAAATCGACCATCTCCAATTAGGCGCTGATAGTTGGATAATCCCGCAAAAATTGGTTGTAATTGAGTGCCTAAATTATTGGTAAATAAACTCAACCAAAATGCCCTACCTATCGGATAAATAAACACAAAGCCAAGAATTATCAAAGCTGGTGCTATTAAGATCCATCCGGTGAGTTTCTCTTGGCGTTCCATCTGATTGTTAATTCTTTCATTCATGATTAATTAGTTATCGATTCAACAAGGCGCGGGTTTCATTGGAGGCAGCTTGCATGGCTTGTTCTGGGGTTCTGCTTCCGGTTAGGGCGGCGCTGAGATACCGTTGCAAAATATCAGAAGCCTGGGCATATTGAGCGATCGGAGGCCTTAAAACTGGGTTCTGCACTACTTCCAATAAGTTGGGAAGATAGGGAAACTTCTCGACTAATGGCGGGTCATTAAATAGGGATATTCTGGAGGGAACATAACCAGTTTCTAAAAAGTATTTGCGCTGAACTTCTGGTTTATTAAAGAAGTTGATAACCGCCCAGGCTTCATCTTTATGGCGAGAAGTAGAGGCAATGCCAAATCCCCAACCTCCTAAACAAGCACCACTATTTTTACCGGGGGCGTGTACCATTGGTTTAATGGCAAAATTTCCGGCTATGTCTGAGTTGGAGGCGAGGGAATAAACATAGGGCCAGTTTCTTAAAAAGGCAGTATTACCACTTTCAAATAGGCGGCGGGTTTCTTCTTCGGCGTAGGTGGTAACTCCAGGGGGAGAAATGTTTTTGGTAATGGTATCTCGGAGAAATTGCACAGCGGCGATCGCTTCCGGTTTATCTAACCCGACTTCTCGGGTCTCTGGGTCGATCCAAAATCCTCCAGAACCTTCTAAAATTTCGGTAAACATAGCCGATAAACCTTCATATTGTCTACCTTGCCACAAATAACCCCATTGGGCTAAATCTTCTTCTTGTAGCCTTTGGGATATCTCTATTAATTCATCGAAAGTGTCGGGGGCTTCTGCGCCAATTTTTTCTAATAAATCAGTCCGATAATACAGCATTCCTCCGTCTGTACGGAAAGGCATTCGGTAAAGTTTATCTTGATAGCGTCCTCCGTCAATATCCCCTTCTAAATACGCCTGTAACTGTCCTGGAGTCACCCGATTAGATAAATCATATAACCACCCGGCTGCTGCAAACTTTTGTACCCAAACGATATCCATATAAGCGAGATCGTAGGGAGAATCTCCGAGTAAAAAAGCCGAGGTATATAGGTCTTCGACTAAATTGGTGTTATTGGGTCCACTGATGACTTCTAGGCGGATATTTTCGTGGCTTTCATTAAAGTCTTTAACCAGGGGTTGCCATTGGGCTGCTTCCAAGGCTTGGACTAACACCCTCACGGTTACTGGTTGTTGGCTAAAGGCGGGAATAATAACGCACAATACCGCTAATAAACTGGCGATCGCTAATACCAAATTTCGCCAAAATCTCGAATATTTTAGATTAAGTAAGCGGCTATTGATTTGACGATTAATTCTGTGTTTATGTAACATTACTAAATTTTTGCAATTGACAACCGGAAACAATCCCTATATCTGGAGATAGACCTGATTTACACTGGTATCAAATGCAGGTTAGGGTTCACTTGGGTTATGATTATACAAATTTTTGAGGATTATGGCAAGGCAACTTTAGATTACTTAATATTTAAGGGGTGGCCATCGGAAAATTTCTGTATAATCTGACACACATCAGATTGATTGATGCTATTAACCTTTAAGGTGAGATAATATCACCTAATTTAAAACTATTTTTAGCCATTAATTATCATCTGGCGATCGCTTACCGAACCACTAGAATAAAAATTACATTGACTTATAGACACGAGGCTAGTAAAATCTTCTGAAGATTAATTAATCAGACCTTGATAATTTAGGGAAGACCAGTGTTAGACATTAAACTGATTCGGGAAAATCCACAAGAGATTCAACAACGCCTCAACCGTCGAGGAAACTATGACCTAGAAGCCATCTTAGAATTAGATGAAAAACGGCGGGAACTTGAACAGCAACGCATTCAACTAGAAACCCGCAGCAACGAGATCGGTAAACTTGTAGGAGAAAAAATCAAATCTGGAACCGACCCTAAAGGGCCAGAAATTCAAGCATTGAGGGAAGAAGGACAGCAAATTAAGTCCCAGTTAAGTGACTTAGAACCCCAAGAAAAAGACCTAGAATCGCAAATTACTAGCCTATTACTTCCTTTACCAAACCTTCCTAGTGACACCACCCCAGAGGGAAAAAGTGAAGCCGAAAATGTGGAAGTACGCCGCTGGGGAGATGAATATAAACTCCAAAATGCCGAGATTTTACCCCATTGGGAAATCGGAGAAAAGCTAGGAATTCTTAACTTTGAACGAGGGGTAAAGATTGCCCAAAGTCGTTTTGTTAGCTTAGTGGGGGCTGGTGCGGCATTAGAACGCGCATTAGTTCAATTTATGCTGGATACTCACACAGCTAATGGCTATTTAGAAGTTATACCACCCCTGCTAGTTAATAGTATATCTTTAACTGCTACAGGTCAATTACCTAAATTTGCGGAAGAAAGCTTTAAATGTGCTGATGACGATTTATGGTTAATTCCTACTTCAGAAGTTCCGGTAGTTAACCTATATCGTGATGAAATTTTAGAAAGTGAACAACTCCCCATTTATCACTGTTCATTTACTCCCTGTTTTCGGCGGGAGGCGGGAAGCTATGGAAAGGATACCAGAGGTCTAATTAGACTGCATCAGTTTAATAAAGTGGAATTGGTGAAATTAGTACACCCAGAGACTTCGGAGTTAGAACATGAAAAATTAGTGGCGGATGCTGAAGGTATTTTACAGGCTTTAAAATTACCCTATCGTGTGATAGAATTGTGTACGGGAGATTTGGGATTTGCAGCAGCTAAATGTTATGATTTAGAAGTATGGCTACCTTCAGCAGGAACTTACCGAGAAATTTCGAGTTGTTCTAATGTTAAAGATTTTCAAGCCAGACGTGCCAATATTCGGTTCCGGGAAGCCAAAGGCGACCCCAAGAAAAAGAAAAAGAAAACGGAGTTTGTTCATGCTTTAAATGGTTCAGGATTGGCGGTTGGACGAACTATGGCTGCCGTTTTAGAAAACTATCAGCAGCCGGATGGAAGCGTTAAGGTTCCAGAGGTTTTACAGCCTTATTTGGGGCGAGAGGTTTTGTAAAATTTGGCTGGTATGTTAACTTAAAAAAAAGAGTGGGGTTTTGCTTAGGCTTAACCCCAAGGTAAAAATTAACTTGTTTCTGAAGATCAGCTATTGGTAAAATTTGGTTAGTGAATTGTAAAGATCACCATGAATTTTAAAACACGAATTAGCGAATTTACAGGTTCATAATTCTTTAACCATAATCTCAACCATAGACATTCTTCAGCGAGACATAATAATGATACCAGTAAAAATTAGGGAAAGTCCGATCCACTGATTCAAATCAAATCTTTCACCAAATAGTAAATTTCCGGCGATCGCAATTAAAGTAAAGCTAATTCCGGCAAAAATTGGATAAGCAGTCGAAACCGGAAGCTGATCTAATGCTTTCGCAAATAAAATCACATTAACTCCATAGACCATAATGCCACCAATAAACCAGGGAGAAAGCAACAGAGTTAACAAACTTGGATCGGTAGCTACCAGTCGCGATTTTTTTAACAGCAGACTACCGACACAGTTATTAATTGCTGCCAAAATCAAAAATCCCCAACCACTTAAATAAAAATTCATAGGATACCATTTAACTTAATTTATTCTAGCCATTTAGTGTTAATGACTCTGCCGCCAGAGTAATAACCTACTTCCCCAGGTTTAATCCTGTCTTTGATTTGAATGCGAAAAGATTGCATAGTCTGAAAATCCACATTAGAAATTATAAAGTTTTGGGTTTCTAATCTTTGGTCAAAGGGAATATGTACATTCATAAAATAAGTACCTGGTGATAATAGTTTAACCCAGTATTCCCGATCGCCAATGCGGTTAATATTTAAAGCATTCGAGGGATTAATCAAATTGTTAAATGTGGCATTGTTGAGTAATTCAATTTCTGACTCTGCAAAAAGTTGGCCAGCAGCATATAAGCCATTGCGATAAATATAGACTCCATTTAAGTTGTCTGGTATATTAATTAAAAACATTCTGCGTCCTTGGATTTCCTGATCAATGCTTTCAATTACTTGTTTAGCTATGTTCCCGGCTAAATTCCAGTTTTGATTAAAGCTATACAAATAATAAGATAAAATGATTGATATAATCATGAATTGAATAGCTAAAAGTACACGAAATCTAGCCAGAGAAACACCAATAACTAATACCAATAAAATCACCAAAAATGCCGATGGTAAATATAGGAGTCTTTCCCCTTCTGTATTGGACAAGGAAATGCGAATATTAATCACAGGTAATAAAGAAGTGCCAAATAATCCTAACAAAAGAATTGCTAATTTTGCAATTAATATATAAACCCCTTGTCGGCACAAACAGACGACCACAAAAGTACAAATAATGGTCATGAATATGGCAAAAAATATCACCCAGTTTTCTTCTGGAATATTAGGAAGTGGGGGAATGATAATTCTGAGGCTAGAAGCCAAACCTCGCTGGATAATGTCAAGATTAAAGTTGGTGTGAACCCCGCTTCCGTAGCCTCCTAAAAATTGTCTAATTCCCAAGTATCTTAGCCCCAAATAAATTGGAAAAACCGAGGCATACATTAGCGGCAAATATAGTATTTTTAATAAATTAATATAATTGTTTTTATTCAGGTAATTATATAATTCATATAACAATACTAATCCTGGGTAAATAATGACTGATTCTTTGGATAGTAAACCCAGAAAAAATAGGATATATGATATAAAAAATAATCGGTTATTGTCGGTTTCTTTATATTTAAGATAACCACAAAATGCCGCCAAGCCAAAGCAAGTAGCGACGAGATCGGATCTGGCTGATATCCAGGTAACAGCTTCAACATGACTATGAAGAATAATGAAAATAAAGCCGGAGACTAGGGAGAAAATATTAATTAATTTTCCGGCTAGATCTGCACCCCTAAACAACAGCCGAGACATTGCATAAACCAGAAAAGCATTTAAGCCATGGAAAAATAAGTTGGTGAGGTGATAACCAAGGGGGTTCAGTTCCCACAGTTGATAATCAGCAAATAGAGTTAGGGAAATTAGGGGACGAAAAAACACATCTGGTGGGGTTGTCCAGACACCAAATACACCTCTGGTTTTGATTTGATAAATCCAGTTAAAATCATCCGATAAGAAAAAAGAGTTGATGATGTTTCCATAGGCGATCGCTGTTAAAATCCAGCCAGAAATTAAAGTGATTGCGTGCCATTTTAACCAGGAATCCGTCTGGTTTTGGGATTTTATCATTTTGTTTAAAACCAATTAGAACTTTATTTTAACATCAAATTAATGGTCAGCATACCCATAAAAATTGACGGTAAATTACCCCGATCACCAGCTATTAAGATATTAATAGTTCCAGCCAATTCTACTGACTAAAATTAATAGAAAATCGCTGTCCTTCGATAGTTCCAGCCACAAAAATAGAACTAATCTCATTGTAGGAATTATAGCGAATATTGGCAGTTCCCATAACTCCGGGAATGGTCGCCCCTGTAATTGTCATCTCCAAACCGGAAGCAGTTTCGCGGGCTATATTACCCGTTAACTTCACCGAATTTTCCCTACTATCCCAAAAGGTTAGTTCAGCATTACCACTGCTATCAACATTAATAGAGGCGGCAGTAATAGATTCTTGAAAGCGACTATTAACCGAATAAATTCCACTACCAGTTTGACTAAGTTGCAATTCTCGGCGGGTAGTTTGGGCGATCGCCATAGGTGTTGTCATCACGGTTGAAGACAAAGGGGATACCCCCACCAAAATTCCTAGCATAATTAGCCAAAATCGGTGAATATTCATGGTTATTTTTTTCTCCACAACTTACCCAACAAGCGATCGCCATTAGGGACAGAACCCCTAATCATCAGATCCATTTATTGACCACTATCTGTCAATCTATTTTATACTGCATCAACCTCAAATGATCAAACCTGCGGTATGATATACAATTTAGCACTGGTAGGACATCAGATGATTGACCAGCTTTTAGATGGACGGTATCAGATCCTAGAGATAATCAGGTCGGGGGAATTTGGGAGTACCTATCTAGCCAAAGATACCCGTCGCCCTGGGGAACCTATATGCTTTGTCAAGCATCTACGATTTTTGGTAGAAGATCCCCAATTATTTAAGAATACTTACCGTCGCTTTCAACAGGAAGCCGAGGTTCTAGAAAAGTTATCCCACCACGACCAAATCCCCCAACTGCTGGCTTATTTTGAACAAAACCAGGAATTTTATCTGGTCGAATCCTATATAAATGGACAGTCCCTAGCCCAGGAAATTTTACCCGGTCAACCTTTATCAGAAAATCAAGTAATTTCTCTCGTATCAGAAGTGCTGGAAATTCTGGATTTTGTTCATAGTCAAGGAGTAATTCACCGGGATATTAAACCTAGTAATCTGCTGAGGCGAGATGCAGATGAAAAAATTATGTTATTAGATTTTGGGGCAGTTAAAGAAATTGCTTTTCACCAAAATCATAATCCTCCTACGGCGAGAATTGGCACTTTAGAATATATGCCCATCGAGCAATTTGAGTGTAATCCTCGCTTTAATAGTGATATTTATGCCCTCGGAATGATTGCTATTCAAGCATTAACTGGAATGGCAGCTTATGAATTACGAAAAATTCGGGAAAATCATCCGACCAATGCTGGGGAATTATTCTGGCGAGATTTAGCCATTGTTAGTCCTGAGTTTGCCGAGATTATCGATCGCATGGTTAAACCAGACTACCGAGAAAGATATCAGTCAAGCGAGGTAGTTTTGGCAGATATTAATAATCTCAGTAATCTTTCTCAAACTGATGCTAATAAACTCGAAAGATACCGAGAAGAAGTTAAGCGCATCGGCAATTATGAAGGGGAAATATCAGTAGTAGGTCGCCAAATTTTAGAAGAGTTACGAGTGAGTTTACAAATCTCCGAACCCCAAGCCCAAGCCATGGAAGACGAGATTCTTAATCCTTACCGTCAAGATCACCAGAAAGGCGATCGCTATCAACAAGCCCTGACCGAAGCCATTATACAGCAATATCCATTAGCCAAGAAAACCAGAGCAGAATTAGACCGACTGCAAAAAATGTTGGGAATTTCTGATCATGATATGGCTATCATTGAAGCCCATATTTTACAATACCCATTAACCAGAGAAACTAGAGAAGAATTAGGGCGACTTCAGCAATTATTAGGTCTTTCCGATGATCATGTAGCTTTGATAGAGGCTCAAATCTTACCGGAATCTTGGTTAAATCAGGTTTTAAGCAAATTAAATCCCGATCGCGATCATTTTCTGTCCTGGCGTTGGGGATTGATGATTAGTGGAATTATCATAGCCATTATCGGTTTGGGTTGGGGATTATATCAATATAATAACTGGAGACAAGCCCAAGCAAAAGCCGAGATTAAACAACAATTTGATGCCGAAAAAATTGATGATATTAGGTCATTATTAGCCGCCAATAACTATCAAGATTGTATTACCGCTGCCCAAACTTTTCCAGAGTCTTCACCTCAGTATCCTGCCGCCCAGGAATTACTCAGCCAATGTCAAGATGTGATTAGCTGGAAACAAGCAAAAGTTAACACATTCCCCATTCATAGAGCCGCCGTCCAGTCAGTTGCTGTCAGTCCTGATGGCAGGATAATTGCTAGTGGTAGCCGAGATAACACCACCAGACTTTGGCATATAGAAACCGGGGAAGTCCTGCAAAATTTTGTAGGCAATTCATCAGCTATTCTCTCCGTAGATTTTAGTAACGATGGCTTATCATTAGCAGCCGGAACTCAACTCTCTCAGGTGATAGAATGGAATCTGGAAACCATTGAATGGTATCCCCCATTAGTCGGAGGCTCTCCCATTGAAGCTATACAAATTAGCCCTGATAATAGAGCGATCGCCACCGGAAGTGCTGATGGTAATGTGCGAGTGTGGAATCGGAGAACTGGGTTAATTTTATATAACAACAATCAGCATTCGACTATTGTTTATTCCGTCGCCTTCACCCCCAATGGTCGTTGGTTGGTTACGGGTTCAGGGGATGGCAATATTCATATTATTGATTGGCAGATAGATCAGTTACGCCATAGATTCCCAGCACATACCGGAGAAGTGCGATCGCTTGCGATTACTCCCGATGGTCTGCAAATGATCAGTGGTGGTACAGATAACCATATCAAAATTTGGAACCTAATAACAGCAGAAGAAGTCATAACTTTAACAGGTCATAGAGGCGCAGTTCTTTCCGTAGCTGTTAGTCCAGATGGGACACAAATTGCTAGTAGTAGTCGGGATAGAACCGTCAAAATTTGGAACTTAAAAACTGGGGAATTACTTAATACTTTAACTCACCCTCAAGCTGTAGTTAATTCTCTAGTTTTTGGTATTAACTCCGAAACCTTAATTGGAGGCACTCAGGATGGAGTAGTTGTAGTCTGGCAACGGTAGTCTGCGTTAGGGGGGGTTCACCATCAGGATTTGAGCTGTGGGGTATGACCCCTATGGGTATTCAGCCTACTAGCTTTGAATTCATAATCCATTATTCCAGTATGATCCGCAACCGACCCGTCAATACCATAATCACAAATTCGATCTTTTGCTAAAATTCGGCCCAAAAGTTGCACGAATCGGATATAAACTTGTTGCAAAATATGATATTCTTTGGTCATAAGTAAAAGATTGTCAGGAATAACAAGACCAGGGGCTACTACATCTGTATCTGAGTCTACTAAGCCCAGATTAATTTTTTTAAATCTTTGTGACCATTATAGTGTCGTGCATCTTTACCAAAATTTACCTCAGTATTTACACAGATTATGATTGACCAACTGTTAGATAGTATGATATTCTTTCTTTGGTCATAAGTAAAAGATTGTCAGGAATAACAAGACCATGGGCTACTACATCTGTATCTGAGTCTACTAAGCCCAGATTAATTTTTTTAAATCTTTGTGACCATTATAGTGTCGTGCATCTTTACCAAAATTTACCTCAGTATTTACACGGATCATGATTGACCAACTTTTAGATAGACGGTATCAAATCCTAGAAGTTATTGAGTCTGGGGATTTGGGTAGTACGTTTTTAGCAAGAGATACCCGTCGGCCAGGGGAATCCCTCTGTTTTATCAAACATTTGCGACTTCTGGCAGAAGATATAAAACTGGTGAATATTGCTCGTCGTCGTTTTCGCCAGGAAGCCAAGATTCTGGAAAAATTATCTAGACATGATCAAATTCCGCAACTTTTAGCTTATTTTGAGGAAAACGAAGAATTTTATCTAGTGGAGTCTTACACTCCTGGTCATCTCCTCTCTGATGAATTTTGGCCCGGTCATCCCCTATCAGAAAACCTGGTAATTCAGATAATTTACGATGTCCTAGAAATCCTGACTTTTGTCCATAGATTCGGAGTAATTCACCGAGATATTAAACCTAGTAATTTACTCAGGCGAGACTCGGACGGAAAGTTAATGCTATTGGATTTTGGGGCGGTTAAAGAAATTAGTTTTAGCCAAAATCATAACCCCCCCACAGGTCCGATTGGAACCATAGAATATATGCCTATTGAGCAGTTCGAGTGTAACCCCCGCCTCAATAGCGATATTTATGCCGTGGGTATGGTCGCTATTCAAGCCTTAACCGGACTTCCTAGTTATGAATTATCACAACTGCGAGAAAATTATCATACTAACCCAGGACAGTTGTTCTGGAGGCATTTAACTATTGTTAGTTCCGAATTTGCCGACATTATAGATCGCATGGTGCAGTTGGACTATCGGGAAAGGTATCAATCGGCGGAAGAGGTTTTAACTGCTTTGCGAACCATGGGCGATCGCAGTCCCACCGATTTTAGTAAACTCCAAACTTACCGAGAAGAAATACAACGCTGCGCTAGTCATAAAGGTGATATTTCCGTAGTTGGTAGGCAAATTTTGGAGGAACTGCGAGTCACTTTAGAAATATCCAAGGAAGAAGCAGAAGCCTTAGAAGATGAAATACTTAATCCCTATCGTAAGTATCGTGAGAAGGGAGAACGTTACGAACAGGCATTAATAGCAGCAGTTAAACAGCAATATCCTTTTAGTGCTGAAACGCAAAGTGAACTAGATAGACTCAAGGAATTGTTAGGTATTTATGATGAAGATGTCGAGGTGATTAAATCTCATGTCTTACCCAAATCTTGGTGGAGTCAAATCTTAGCTATCTTTGGATATAATCCCCGTACTGAAGTGGCTAATAAACAGCCTAAATCATCCGTCGCTTTTCGTCCGCGCCCGTCTTTTTGGTTTGTGATTGGGGCTATTTCTTTGGCGATCGCCCTGTTAATTTTCCTGTTGTATCAATATCAAAGATGGCAACAGTTACAACTAACCAGAGCCAATCAACAACAACTTTATAGCCAACAGTTTGAGACCGTCGCCGATTTGGTACAAGCCGGAAACTACCAGGGTTGTATTACCCAAGCCCAACAAATTCCCGAATCTTCTAGCTATCATCCCCAAGCACAGACATTGCTTGAACAATGCCAAAATGTGGTTAATTGGAAACAAGCAGACCTAACGACTTTAGCAGGTCATACAGCCTCTGTAATGTCAGTATCAGCTAGTAATGAACGACAAATAATTGCTAGTGGCAGTCGGGATAATACTATCAAACTCTGGAATATACAAACCGGGGAAAATATCTCCACACTCACCGGAGATGGATCGGCTATTCTGTCCGTCAACTTTAGTAGTGATGGCATTGAATTAGCATCAGGGACGGAATTTTGGCGGATTCTGGAATGGAATTTACAAACCCGAGAATTGTATTTACCATTGGAACACTCAGCCCCAATTTTGACAGTACAAATTAGCCCTAATAATAGAAATATTGCTTCTGGCAGTGCTGATAATACTGTGCGAGTTTGGGATCGCCGTACCGGACAAGTTTTGTATAACCATACTCAACACTCAGAAACAGTTTATGCGCTGGCTTTTAGTCCTAATGGTCGCTGGCTGGTGACGGGTTCAGGCGATCGCACTGTTCATGTTATTGATTTAGAAATGCGTGAGTTACGCCACCGTTTACAAGGACATAACGGAGAAGTCCGAACCGTAGCCATTACTCCTGATGGTCAAAATATCATCAGTGGTAGTAGTGATAATACCATAAAAATTTGGGACTTACAAACCGGACAAGAAACCATAACCCTCACAGGTCATCAAGGGGAAATTCTCTCCGTAGCCGTCAGTCCCGATGCCTCTCAAATTGCCAGTAGTAGTGGCGATCGCACTGTCAGAATTTGGAACCGAGCCACCGGAGAGCTACTGAATACCTTAACAGATATTCCCGCCGTCATTAACTCCGTATTTTTCCTTAATGATGACACCTTAATAGGAGGCAGTCAAAACGGAACCGTTGCTATATGGAGGAGACAGCAATCATGAAAAGACTACCCATTGATGATGGGCTATCAACTATCAACTTAATCCTTGATATATGGCAGTTAACTTAGCTTCTAGTTCCGGCGATTTTGCCGTGAAATGAATGTAAAAATGACCTGGTTCTGCCGGATATTCTAACACCTTAGCATAGACATCTTCCGCACCAGAACCGCAAATATCACTACTAAAATTCAGCTTAATGTTAGTCAGAGGTAAAGGCAAATAAGCCTCATCCTCTGACTCAGCTTTAACCTTAGCTTCCCGCGCCGACAATTCCACAATAGTACCAGAAAAGACATTTTCCCCGACGTGCTTTCCTTCCAAAACCGTATATTGTAAAGAGATGGGTTCTGGTAGTACCACAAATAACTCTTTTTCCCTTTTTAAATACAAGTTATAAGGTACACCCACTCCTCCCAATTCATAAATGGTAATCGGTTTTTGTACCCCCTTGGGTTGCACCTGTTTTTCTCCGGTAATTCTCGCCATTCTCCCTACCGCTTCTAGGGTAGATTCAGAAATCAGAATTTGTCCCCCCGTGGTGTAAGATTCAATCCGATAAGTTAAATTAACATTCTTACCGACCACCCCATATTTAGTTCGTTTTTCCGAACCAATATTACCAACTACCACCTCTCCCGTATGCACCCCAATTCCCATCTCTAAATTAGCATAACCCCAAGCCTTCATAGTTTGGTTAATTGACTCCATAGCCAACTGCATAGCCACCGCACAGGCGATCGCCCGCTGCGGGTCATCTTCCCGGACATTAGGCGCACCAAATAGCACCAAAATCCCATCACCCATAAACTCATCAATTGTCCCATTATAATGAGTAATAATATCCGCCATAGTTGACAGATAAAAATTCAGAATTTTGACCACTTCTTCAGGATTTAAACGTTCAGAAGTTGCCGTAAATCCCCGCAAATCCGAAGTTAAAATTGTGATAGTCCGTCGTTCTCCCCCCAACTCCAAATGCTCATGACTTTCTAGCAAATTCGCCACCACTTCATCAGTTACATAGCGCCCAAAAGTCTTGCGGATATGAGCCTTTTCGGTGCGGAGTTTTTTAATGCGAATGTGGGTTTTAATCCGCGCCAGCAACTCCTCTTTATTCAGAGGTTTAGATAAATAATCATTCGCGCCTAATTCCAGTCCCACCACTAAATCAGAAATCCGATTTTTCGCCGTTAACATCATAATTGGCAGTTGATGAGGTGGCCAATCTTCCCTAATTTTTTCCGTCACTTCATAACCAGTCATGCGAGGCATCATCACATCCAATAAAATCAGATCTGGAATAAAACCAGACTCTAAAATTTCCAGTGCTTCCATACCATTAGTAGCTTGAGTAACAGCATAATTTTCCAAATAAAGATAATTCGCCAAAACCTGTAAATTAATCGGGTCATCATCAACAATCAGAATTTTAAATTGATTGTTATCTGGAGCCAACTTAGACCCCGCCATAGATTGATTATTTTCAGTTTCTGGTATAGCAGCATCCCACAATACATCAGCATTCACCAGCGCCGCCTCATTAACCAGTAGTGAGTCCGCCTTAGCAGTAGTTTCTGGTATTTCCTCACTGATAGGAAGAGTAAAGGAAAAAGTAGAACCCGACCCCACCACCGAATCTAACCATATTGTACCATGGTGTAATTCCACCAACTGTTTAGTGATGGCTAAACCCAAACCCGTGCCGCCATATTGTCGCGCCGTTGAACCATCACCCTGTTCAAAGGATTCAAAAATACGATGATGTTTTTCTGGGGGAATACCAATACCAGTATCAGAAATATTAATCACAGCGGTGGAGTTATTCGCGTCTGTATCTAACACCGAGGCGGTAATTTGCACAGTTCCCGAATCGGTAAACTTAATGGCATTACCAATTAAATTATACAGAATCTGTTGGAGGCGATTTTCATCAGCATTAACCGCCGGAAAATCAGCAGGTATTTCATTAATTAACTCAATATCTTTATTGCCAATCAGAGGTTTACTTAGCACTACAACAACTTCGACAATTTCCCGCATACCTAAAGGTTGCATTTGTAGTTCTAAGGTTTGATGGCGCAATTTGGAGAAGTCAAGAATATCATTAACTAGAGTAGATAAACGATGTCCACTTTTAGCAATCATAGACAAGTTTTGGCGCTGAAGTTCTGTTAAAGGTCCGGCGACACCATCCAGCATTGATTCCGACAAGCCAATCATACCATTAAGAGGAGTACGCAGTTCATGGGATGTATTAGCGAGAAACTCATCTTTGAGTTCATCCATACGCTTGAGAGCATCGTTTTTCTCTTTTAATTGCTTGGTAAAGTTTTGGCGTTCAATCTCGGCTTGTCGGCGCTGAGTAATATCTTCAAAAACTCCAATTCCATAAACAATATCTTCTTCACTATCAAAAATTGGTGTAGCCATCAGGGAACAGCAAATAGTTTGATCTGGGTGACGAATTTCGATATTTTCAATGGGGACAGTTTTGCCTTTTAATGCTCTAATTAATGGCAAGGCTTTGGTGGGATAAAGCTGGTCTTTGCCACTTAAATATAAATTATTTATCTCGGCAAATTCTTCTAAAGAAACCTCTGGTATATGTTCAGCCCTGAATAAATTTTTTAACTTTTGATTGGCATAGTATATCTTGCCATGTTTATCATAAACTAAAACACCAACTGGCAAGGCTTCTAGGAATTGTTTAAGCCAATATTCTCGGTCAGAAAGCTGGCGATTTAATGCTTCACTGAGGCTGTTTTGGGCTTCTAATTCCATAAAAGATTGCCGAATTTGTGCGGCCATTTGATTAAAAGATTCAGCTAATTCTCCGACTTCTTGACAACGGGAAATATGGACGGTATGTTCCCAATCACCTTGGGCAAATTTCCGGGCTGCTTTATTTAAGTTAACTATCGGTCTAGTTACCCGACTAGCCATGAATATACCGATACAAATCGTAATAGCTAAAGCCACAAGAGATAGCATAAAAGTGATTCTGGCATTATGATTAATTCTGCCCATAAAATCTGACTCTGGCATGACGACGACAATCAGCCAATTTAACCCCCATTTATCCTGATAACGCACGACATCAATAAACTGCTTTTCTCCGTTGATATAAAAGCTACTTTGATGGCTGGTTTTAATCTGGCTTAAATGTTCAAAATTTTGGCTAAAATATGCTGCTGTGCCGCTAATTAGGGGGTGATTAACCTGGGAAATATGCAGGCGTTGGGCTACATTTTGATCATCCATTGTATAGGGGAGTAAATTGGTGGAAGAAGCTACTAATAAACCGGAGGATTCCACAATAAAAATTTCCCCATTGGGGCTGACTTCCAAACCTCCCAAAAAATCATTAATTAATGTTAGCACAAAATCCACCCCAATCACGCCGATAAATTGACCTTGACTGTCAGAAAGTGGATGGGATGCGGTAATCCCTAATTTACCATTGGGAAAGGCATAAATTGGACTCCAATTGGGTGCATTTAATGCGAGAGTTTTAGTGTACCAAGGTCGCCTTATCGGTTCATAGATAGTTTGGTTTTGGTTATAGAAATCACCCCGATCGCCTTCTGGTGTGATCAGATAATATAAGCGATTCGGTGATTCTTCGACACTTTTGGCTCGAAAAGAACCATCAGATTCCCGACTCACATAAATAAATTGCCCTTGTTCATTGCCAATATAGACAGCATAGACATTCTCAAAAAGTTGTATAATTCTCCATAATACTTTTTCGGAACTCTCAATATCAGCAAAGCTAATATCTCCTTCCATAGTATCTTTAATCAGAATTTGAGATAAAAGATGGGGACGTTGTAAAAATTGGGTCAGATTACTTTTGACGCGATTAGTTGCTTGATGACTCAGTTGGTTAGCTATATCCATAACCGCCTGCTGACCGTTGCGCCAAGATAGATATCCTGTGACTCCCACTGTGGCGAATAGCTGAAGCACAAAAGGAACAATAATTATCTGTTTGAGAGGGACTTGCTCAAATAGGTTAGAGGTTCTCTGCTTTAATAATTTGATTAACATAGGTTCAGATTACAAAGGGGTGAAATCACAGGATGTTAGATCAGCTCTGATTGATTACTCATCATCCCAGTTAGTTTTGAGGTGGCCACCCTCGATGATTCGATGAACCCCAAATTATGGCTACAAGATGTCATTGGCATGATTTTTTCCCGGTTATTGAGGGTCGGAAAGTTCCATAACGCCTGCTTTCAAGGGAGTAAATATAATCATATCAGATCCAATGACGGCATTACGAGCTACAAGCTGACCATCACTATCTCGGATTTCCAGACGAGTAAAATCGAGCGATCGCACTTGCTTAAATAATTGATTAGCCAAACGACTTTGATATTTAGATTCTAGCTGATACCATCGATCGCTAATCTCCACTTCTAATAAACTCCCGGCAAAATTCGCTTTAACTGACCCAATCAAATCCTCGCCATAGGCTTTAGTTAGTTTAGCAAGGCGATCGCGAATTGAGTTGGTTAAAGAAGGTTCCACAGTCAAAGTAGAAGCAATCAAACCCACAGGTTCCGCCGCCTTCGGGGTAATTAGTTCTGGAGGTAAACGACCCGGCTCTATTTCGGTTTCCGGGTTAGGGGGTTCGCCTTCAGGAACTTCTGGGGTTTCTGGTTCGGCTGGTGGTTCGGAAATAGTTTCCGCAGTGACGGGGACCTGTGGTGGTGTCTCCGTTGTGGTCACTGGTGGGATATCCTCAACTCTCTGATAATTGGTAGCGGTTTCCGGTCCAGACTTCGAGAACAGCAGCAGTCCTACACCAAATATGACTAATAAAATTGCACCCCACCACCAAACATAACCACGGCCACGACGGGGAATTTGAGGGTCGGCTTCCAATTGGTCAATGGTGCCTTCCAAAATTTTAATGATTTTCCGTAATAATGCGATCGCCAAATCCCGCCAAGGGTGACGTTGAGACCTAGGCGGTGGTGAATAGCGTAATGGCCGCTTGGGTTGAGAAGACTGCGATCGTTCCGTGGACATATTGGAGTTTCCATCAAGGCTGCTGCATAGTAGCTATCGCTCAATTTACCTTAGCGATCGCCACTTATCAATTTTCTGGAAAATTCTCCAATACCCTCGTGATTAGTTGGAGTTGATGATTTTGCTGATGGAGTGATATGGTCATGACCCTGCGAGGGTATATTGCAGCCTTTAGTAGATAGGACCCGGATTTAGCCAAAAGGTATCGTATATACAAATATACAAGTTAGGCATTTTACTGCCTTTTAGCTGGAAAAACTAAGCCAGCACTGGCATTTCTAGGTTAGTTTCCTCAAAACTCAGAGCCACAAGGGGGCTAGATATCCGACTTGCAGATCGTTGGAGACTTACTATAAAAGACAGGTTAGGCATTTCTTCGTGGCAGTGTTGGCAGTACCAATAAATTCGGTTATGGTTGATATGCCTTAACATAGGTGAACCACAGCAAGGACAGGTACTCATAATTTCAAACTCCAAGTTGATCAAAGTTGAGGGTTAACGCGGATTTATTCAGCTCTGTTTACTTAGTCTAGGTAGCCTTTGTGAATAAGTTGTGAAGTATTATCTACATTTTCTGATGCGCCATATTACCGATCGCAATTGCTAATTGATGTCAAAATATGCTACCCAGATTTGTATTCAATTACACCAATCTATCAATTTCCCGATTCCATAAAATTTTGGGTACATTCGCCACTGCTCACTGTTATAAGATTATACACTAATTGCCTGGAGGTGAGTTAAGGAAAAACTAAATCTATCCTATCAACAGGTTAAAATCCTTGATCCCCTTATGACTCTTGGGGTCTACGGCTTGGGGGGTTACAGCAGAAAATCAGTGCTTAACTGTCTACTTAGCCACATTCCCCCAACCACATAGCGATCGCTATCTTTAGAAAAATTTAATAAAGTTTTTTATCGGTTTATGGTAAAATTTTCTGGGTGTCGGAATCATGGATTTGGGCAGCGAAATAGCTGATATTTAATCTAGTTTTGCTGGCGATTAATATCAATAAAAGATGAAAATCAACGGAGTTTCCCCTAGTTAAGCCATGTTTTCTGTTACCCCTGTTAAGGACCTGGTACTAATTGGAGGGGGTCACAGCCATGCGATCGCCCTCAAAGAATTGGCCATCAATCCCATTCCCAGACTACGCCTCACCCTGATTTCTGATGTGTACCATACTCCCTATTCGGGGATGCTACCGGGATATATAGCCGGACTGTATAAGTTTAACGATTGTCATATAGATGTGCAAGCCTTAGCCAATTTGGCGAAAGCCAGACTATTGATAGATCGCGCCATTGGTTTAGACCTACAAACCAATCAAGTCCTGTGCGCCAACCGTCCCCCCGTCCCCTTCGATATCCTATCCATAGATATAGGTAGTACCCCCGGCACTATCACAGTTCCCGGTGTCCAACAACAGGCCATTCCGGTCAAACCCATTGCTAAATTTCTCGACCACTGGGATAAAATTGTGGAAACGGTGAGGGAAAACCGGACGCAGAAAATGCGATTAGCAGTGGTTGGCGGCGGCGCGGGGGGAGTGGAATTAAGCCTAGCCATATTTTCCCGTCTCCAACAGATTTATGGTCTCGACAGCACACTACCAGAAAATCACCTAGAGTTACATCTATTTCAAAAAAGCGATCGCCTAATTCCCCAACGCCACCGGGGGGTTAGTCGGCGTTTGCAAAAACTTTTCAGCGAGAGAGGTATCAAACTACACCTAGGGGAAACCGTCACGGAAATCGAAGGAAAATCCCCCCATACTATTCATTGTCAATCAGGATTAACCCTAAAATGCGATCGCCTGTTTTGGGTGACACAAGCCAGCGCCGCCACCTGGTTAAAAGACGCAGGACTAGCGACGGACGAACAAGGATTTATCCTAGTTAACGATTACCTTCAGTCTATCTCTCACCCTGAGATTTTCGCGGCTGGAGATATCGCCACCATGTTAAACCATCCCCGACCCAAAGCCGGAGTTTTTGCGGTCCGTCAAGGAAAACCCCTGGCGGAAAACCTGCGACGCAAAGCCAACCAACAACCCCTACAAGCCTATCGACCGCAGAAAGAATTTTTAATCCTAATTAGTACAGGGGACCAACAGGCGATCGCCTCACGCGGCTGTTTTCGTCTGGGTCCCCATCCCCTAATTTGGCAATGGAAAGACCATATTGATCGGCAATTTATGAGCCACTTTACCCAGCTTGGTTAAACCGGGTCAATTAACCCATCCAATTCTATCACAAACTCCCCCATGGGAATTAATTTAATTTGGCGATCGCCTTGGGGAGTATGACTCAAAATAATCTGCAAATAATCAGCCGGACGATAGGTTAGACGTTCCGACCACTCCACCGCCACCATACCCGGTTCTACCTCCACCCCCTCCCAATACAATGAAATATTCAACCCCTCAATTTCCGACTCATTCAGGCGATATAAATCCAAATGATACAGAGGAATCCGTCCGGTTGTATACTCATTAATCAAAGTAAAAGTCGGACTATCCACTGATTCGGAAATCCCCAAACCCTTAGCGATACCTTGCACTAAAGTAGTTTTACCCGTCCCTAGATTACCCTCTAGCAGAATTAAACTATTAGCACTAAGCGATCGCCCCAATTTCACCCCCACAGCTTGGGTGGCGATCGCATCAACCAGAGATAATATAACCGCCTCATTCATCTGTTCACACCTTCCTCAATTCCACTAATTAACCCACCCATAAAATCCCTCTATTTTACATGATTATTTTTAAATTCAAACTCCTTCTCAAGTTCCTTATTCAGGAAAAAGTTTAAAAACGTCCTAATCACAGCAATCACCCCCAATCTAATTAGAGTTTCCTCCGTCGGCGCTACCGTAGTAGCCAGAATATCAGCCCCCAGTTGAAATTCTAGGGCTAATGCCAACCACACCCCAAACCTAATCCGTAACTCAATAAACAGAAACTCATCATATTGAAATTGAGAAAATCGAATCGCCAGTTGTCCGGTTTTCGCTACGCCAAATAACACACAAAAAACCGAAATGGTCTCTAATAAAAACTTCGCCAAATCAACTAGCAGTTTGAGTCCAGCCTCAGCCGTATATAACCATTCCATAAACTTGTCATGCAAGGGTAGAGTTACCCCAGCTATGTTAGCAGCACCAGCCAGATCAGAATCAGCGATCGCGATTTGGGCAAGGCTACCACTAGACAAATCCACTGGGTTTCAGGCTATTATATATAGAATTGCGGGAATCAAGTGCCAGCCAAAATTGGACTCCCCCCTGAACCCAGGGGAAAGATTGACCCCGACAGTGACAGTTACCCAAATGTCATATTGATACCAAACTGCCACTATCCAATAGGTCATAATTAAATGGAAACCAGATTTTTTTGCCGATCATGTCACAACTACCAGTAAAGTTTTAAAGACCGTGCCAGTAAGCTGTCGCTAATCTTCAGATCGAGAGTCATCAATGATCACTTCTAACTTAAATTGGACGAACTTAGCCAAAAGCAAAAGCCTAGTGGCTGAACGCAACCATGATCCCAAAGCGATCGCGATTTGGGCCTGTGGGATTGAAATGATTTATCAATCTGGACGGCAAAATTTTCAAGTCCTCAAAGGTATTGACCTGCAAGTTCGCTCTGGGGACATACAACTTTTGATGGGACCAAGTGGGTCTGGTAAAACCACATTACTCTCAATTTTAGCCGGACTTCTCACCCCCACAGCCGGGCGAGTCATGTTGTTAGACGAAAATATTACCCAAATGTCCCGCCAACAGTTGGCACAGTTCCGACTCAGGAATATTGGCTTTATTTTTCAGGGGTTTAACTTGTTTCCAGCACTCACGGCCGCGGAAAATGTGGAAGTTGCCCTAAATATCAAAGGCATTCGTGGACGGAGAGCGCGCCAGGAAGCCCAAATACGCCTCGATCAAGTGGGTTTGGCTGATAAGAAGCATTTGCGACCCCGTGACCTTTCTGGGGGGCAAAAACAGCGGGTAGCGATCGCTCGCGCGTTGGCGGGAAGTCCTAAACTGATTATGGCTGATGAACCTACAGCAGCCTTAGACTCTACCAGCGGTCACGCGGTTATTGATGTCTTGCGGAAGTTGGCTAAGGAAGACGGCGCGACCGTGTTAATGGTGACTCACGACCCCCGCATTATCGATGTGGCCGATCGCATTCTACATCTCGAAGATGGCAAAATTCAGCACTAACCATGGATAGCCAGTTACCAGTTAACTTTAACGCAGTTGCTGCCGCCTCCGCACGTCTCCAGGGCTACATTAAGCCTACCCCAGTGGTTACATCTACCACCGTGAATCGACTAACTGGGGGGACGGTTTTTTTTAAGTGCGAGAATTTCCAACGTACCGGATCATTTAAGTTTCGTGGTGCTTTCAATGCCCTATCTTTGCTAGATCCGAAACGGCAACAGGGCGGCGTGTTTACCTATTCCTCCGGCAATCACGCCCAAGCGATCGCACACGCCGGGTCAATTTTAGGAATCAACACCACTATCATTATGCCAGACAATGCCCCCGCTGTCAAGCGATCGGCTACAGCCAATTATGGCGCGGAAATTGTCCTGTATAATCCCTCGGAAGTAGTGCGAGAAAAATATTGTCAACAACTAGCGGAGGAAAGAAATGCTACCATTATTCCCCCCTATAATCATCCCGATATTATCGCCGGACAGGGAACTACAGCATTAGAATTAATTGAGGATGTAGGAGAATTGGATTTATTGTTAGTTTGTTGTGGCGGCGGTGGCTTGCTTTCCGGTTGCGCGATCGCTACTCGCCAACTTTCTCCCGCTTGTCAAATTATCGGCGTTGAACCCGCTTTAGCAGACGATGCTACCCGGTCATTTAAGACTAAAACTCTCCAGACTATTCACAACCCCCAAACTATTGCTGATGGCGCGAGAACACCTTATTTGGGAAGTCTCACCTTTCCGATTATCCTAGAGACCGTTGATGATATGGTAACCGTTTCCGAAACTCAAATTATTGAGGCGATGCGGTTTTTATGGGAAAGGTTAAAATTGGTGGTAGAACCCACCGGAGCATTAGCCACAGCCGCTTTACTTTCGGGAATTGTCCCCGCTGCTAATCGTCGTGTTGGGGTGATTATTAGTGGCGGTAATGTGGATTTAAAAGAGGCGATCGCTTTATTTCAATAATTGGGTAGGTTCAAATCAGGATCGCTTTTTAATAAACCTTCAAACTGAGCAGCATTTATGGGGGGGCTGAAAATATAACCCTGAATTTCATCACATAAATTTTCATAAATAAACGCCAGTTCTTCTTCCGTTTCTACCCCTTCCGCCACCACCTTTAAGTTAAGTTGTTTGGTCATCATAGTAACCGCCTTCACAATAGCTTGAGTTTTCGGATTTTTATCAACATCCTTCACAAAGCAGCGGTCTAGTTTCAAAGTGTCAAACCGAAACTTATTTAAATAGTTAAGAGAAGAGTAACCAGTCCCAAAATCATCAATGGCAATTTTGAAACCCAGAGAATTTAATTCCTTTAACTTGCGGATAGATAACTCCTCATTTTTAACTAAGATACTTTCCGTTAACTCTAGTTCCAAATAAGCCGGGTCTACCCCTTCACTTTGTAAAATTTGCCTTAAATTTTCGCAAAAATCAGGCTGATTAAACTGATAAGCTGAAACATTAATCGCTACCGGAATTAACAGGCCTAAATTTGCCCAATTTTTGATTTGGTGACAAGCCGTTTTAACTACCCATTCTCCAAGAGCTTGAATTAAACCTGTTTCTTCAGCCACAGGAATAAATAACCCAGGTGGGACTAGACCATTATTGCGCCTATTCCACCTCAGCAAAGCCTCAGCACCCACAATTTTACCAGTTTTTAAGCAGACTTTTGGCTGATAATAAAGTTGTAACTCATTTTTGGCGATCGCCTTTTGCAGATCCGCCTCTAAAGCCAGACTATCCGCTGAGATAACCTGTAAACTATCTCGATATACTGTACAGCGGTTTCCCCCATGACTGCGACTCGAATTTAAAGCAATTTGACTATTTTTTAACAGCGAATCAATCTCCTGACCATGAACCGGATAAAGAGCAATTCCCATACTAGCCATAATCACAATTTCATGACCCCTAATTAATAAAGGTTCAGCCACAGCATTTCTGAGTAGTTGAGCTTGCTCATGGACTTGACTTTCCGACAAGGTTAAGTTACCAATAATCGCAAACTCTCCACTGGTCAAATAAGCTACAGTCCCCTGATTATCCATAGCTTTAACCAGCCTTTCTCCCACCGCTTTAAGTAGTGCTTCCGCCGACTCATAACCGAGGATGTCATTAATCCGCTTAAATCTATCTACACTCAAACAGACAATGGGAATTAATCCCGAATCGTAACTTGGTAAATTCTCTAAAATTTGTTCAAAGCGATCGCGCAAAGCCAAACGATTCGGTAAATTAGTGATTCCGTCCCAGTCCAACAGTTGATTCAGTGGTGATTCTGTAGATACAATTTGACTGTGATTATTTTGATAATACCGTTGCATATTGGAATATTTTTCTAAACGCACCGTAATTGAGCGAATCAACTCATCTGCTGAACAAGGCTTAGTAATATAATCATCAGCACCCAACTCCATAGCCTTGCGGGTATTCATACGCTCCGCTAAAGCCGTCATAAAAATAAACGGAATAATTGCCGTTTTCGGGTTCTGTCGAAGCTGTGCGAGAACCCCATAACCATCAAGTATCGGCATCATCACATCACACAAAATCAGATCAGGATGCTCCTGTTCAGCTAGTTGAACACCCCGCAGACCATCGGTAGCTTCCAACACTTGGAAATTCTCAAATGTTAGCAGTTCCACCAAGTTCTCTCTGACCAATCTTTCATCTTCAATAATCAGAATTTTTTTCATTCCTCTAATTTAGATGGCAAGATAACTGTACAAGTTGTTCCTATTCCTTCTTCACTTTCCACCCGAATTTCACCAAGCTGTAAATCTACCGCTTTTTTCACCAAAGGCAACCCCAGTCCTGTTCCTGATATATTCCCCACATTGCTACCACGGTGAAACGGCTCAAATAGGTGTTTGAGATCCAACTTAGGAATGCCAATACCTGAGTCCTTAATCATCAAGATAACCCGATCATCCTCACAAGTCAAGTCTATTTTAATATCCCCCCCCGCCTGGGAATACTTAATCGCGTTAGAAATCAGGTTAGTTAGTATTTGTGAGATTAAATACTCATCAAGTCTGGTATCCGGGAAACTGCTAGGACAGGTAAAAATTAAATTGTGTTTATCCGTGGTTAGTTGAATTTCCGCAACTAAGTTAGCGCAAAATTCTTTCAGATTCACCAGCACGGGATGGGGGATTAACTTGCCAGATTCCGCTTTTTCAATGATTAGAATATCATTTAAAAGTTCTGTCATTTGCTGGATTCCTACCCTGATTCTCTGAAAATGGGTGCGTTTTTTGTCATCGGAAATTTTCTGACTATAACTTTCTAATAATCCAGCCGAGAAAGAAATAGTAGTTAAGGGAGTCCTTAACTCATGGGAAATTGTCGTAATTAAACGAGTTTTTAAATCTTGAAATTCTGCCTGTATTTCGTCTATTTGTGCTTGGGTATCATCCCGCAAATCATCATTGTCAATTTGCAGACTATCAACCTGTTGTTGTAGTTGAGAAACTGATTGATATAATACTGGATTGTTCAGAATTTTTAAAAGTCGGGAAGTAGAAATTAATCCCAATAAATGATTATCGTCATTAACTACGACACAAAAATCAGTTTTAGCATTGTTAAATAATGAAATTAGGCTAGAGATATTCGGCAAATGTGACTTTTTGAAGACCAGTGGTAATTCCTTCATTACTTCTGCCACTTTAGTCTCATTTAGATCTATTTTTTTCGACACGACATCGACTACCTCCTTGGCGCTGAATGAACCAATCGGGGTACTGTCATTGACAACCAAAACAACTTGTGCGTCCAACTCCTTCATTAGAGCGATCGCATCAATTATTTTAGTCTCCGGTCCAACAATAATAGGTGAAGTATCTAGGATAATTTTTTCTGATGATAAGAGTGCTAACTGAAACTGAACCCACTAGCCATCAAAGCCAGGGTTTTCCGAGTTCAACAACTCCCCCTCACTGAAAGGGTTTACCATATTCAGTTATCGGGAACCCGTTGACCCCAATTGGCAATTGTGCTAGACCCTGGGAATACCCTGATAGCTCAAGGGATTCCTGCACTACAACATTCTAGCACAATGAAAATAAGATCTTACTTCTGCGATCGCCCCTCTCATCTTAGAGTCCACCACCAAAAAAGCCTAATTTCCTTAGAAACCAGGCTTTCAATGATTAGTTTGAGTTAGGAAGACTACCACTTTAACAAGTTAAACTCTTCCATATCGACCGTATCACGGTTACGATAAATTGTCAAGACGATCGCCAAACCGACCGCCGCCTCCGCCGCCGCCACGGTAATGACAAACACCGCAAAAACTTGACCCTTAATACTCCCAGAGTCCAAATAGTTAGAAAACCCCATCAAATTGAGGTTAACAGCATTAAGCAGTAACTCAATAGACATGAGAACCCGGACCGCATTACGGCTAGTAATCAATCCATAGATACCAATACAAAACAAAGCCGCCGCGACCAATAGAAAATATTGAAGTTGCAATTCCATAAACAATTTTTAAGATTTCCAAGTGTCTGTGTAATGCCATCGGGATCACCACAGCGAAGGCCTAACCCAGGGTTAAATAGCCTCGCTGTAGATTAACCGATCGCTACTCTAGCCATTATTCGGAGGAATCCTCAGAGCTACCAGAAACGGAGACCAGTTCCCGGGGGCGCTCGGTGAGCATTAAAAGAGGTGTAGTTGTAGTTGGCGCGTTAGAAGCATCGGGGAGAAAATCCCGACGAGCGAGAACAATAGCTCCCACCATAGCCATTAGCAAGAACACAGAAGCTAACTCAAAGGGTAGCAAAAAGTCAGTAAAGAAATGTTCACCAATAGCGATCGCCGAACTTTCAATGGTCACCACTGTAGTCGTAACCGACCATGGCGTTGATAACACCATAGTAGACAACAGAGCAAATAAGCCCACACAGACCACAGCCGTAGCAATTTGGCGCAGCCCAGCATTAGGTAAAACCCGAAAATCCTGTTGTTTGTTAACCAACATGATCCCAAACAGGATCAAGACATTAACAGAACCGACATAAATCAAAACTTGAGCCGCAGCCACAAAATCCGCATTGAGTAGGAGATATAATCCAGCCATGCTCATAAACACGCCTCCCAGCAAAAATGCCGAGTAAACGATATTTTTGAGCAAAACCACACCCAAAGCGGAGCCAATCATCATGATGGTTAGCAGGCCAAAGGAAACGACCTGAACCCCTTCTGCTAAATTCACGGGCATATCCTAGAGTTATCAAAGTTTGGGTAATGGAGACATTACCCCTGCCAAAGTTATTAAAATCAGGCTTTTTCTGCCTTAGCTTGGGATTCCCCATCCCGTTGTTGTTCCATCTTATCGAGAATTTCCTCTGGACGCAAACCAGAACGACGGGAATTTGGGGGAAGATCGTGGGGGTCCATAACTCCCTTGGGTAAATAGGCAAGTTCCCGCAGGGGAGTCACCATCGGATCATCAGTCACCTTGTAGGGTAACCGTCCCAGTGCCACACTATCATAGTTCAACTCATGGCGATCGTAAGCTGCCAGTTCGTATTCTTCGGTCATTGACAGACAATTAGTCGGACAATATTCGACACAATTACCGCAGAAGATGCAAACGCCAAAATCGATGCTGTAGTGTTTGAGTTGCTTTTTCTTAGTTTCCCGGTTAAATTCCCAGTCTACGACGGGGAGGTTAATGGGGCATACCCTGACGCAGACCTCGCAGGAGATGCACTTATCAAACTCAAAGTGAATGCGACCCCGGAACCTTTCGGAAGGAATCAGTTTTTCATAGGGGTATTGAACAGTAATGGGTCGCCGCTTCATGTGGTCAAAGGTGACAGATAGACCCTGACCGATATATTTAGCGGCTTGAATGGTTTCCTTGGCGTAGTCGCCAACTTGGTTAAGAAACTTGAGCATAGTGTTTTCGGAGTGTCTTAGCTTGGGTTAACTTAGTTTAGGGATTAGCCCCCTTTAATATTTATCCCCCAAAAGCTATGGGAAATGCTAGTTTTAAGGCGGCTGTTAGCAAAAGATTTACCAAAGCCACGGGGAGTAAGAATTTCCAACCCAGGTTAAGCAGTTGGTCAATACGAACCCTAGGCATCGTCCACCGGATCAGAATAGCAGTAAATACCAGTAGATAGGCTTTCAGGATAGTCATGGTAATGCCGAGACTGGCGGTTAGCACCTGTAACCAAGGGGTGGTTTCACTCACGCCCAAAAGTCCTGCGATCGCCACGACGGGAATCGGAAAATTCCAACCCCCAAGGTACAAAACTGATACCAACAGGGCAGATAGTACCAGGTTGACATAGGAAGCCAGGTAATACAGAGCAAATTTCATCCCCGAATATTCGGTCTGATATCCAGCGATCAACTCTTCCTCAGCTTCTGGTAAATCAAAAGGTAATCTTTCACACTCAGCCAAAGCGGCAATACAGAAAATCGCAAAACCCACAGGTTGTCGCCAGACGTTCCAACCCAGGATGCCATAGCCGGACTGTTGTTGCACAATATCAAGGGTACTGAGGCTATTAGACATCATCACCACGGCCAACACGGCTAGGGCGAGGGGAATTTCGTAACTGATGGACTGAGCGGCGGCCCGTAGCCCTCCCAGTAGGGAGTATTTATTATTGGAAGCGTAGCCGGACATCAGTAGACCAATAGGCTGAATACTCGATAGGGCGATCCACAAAAATATTGCTGTCCCCAGATTAGCGATCGCCAAATTTTGTCCAAACGGCACAATCAGGTAAGACAAAAACACCGGAATCGACACAATAATCGGGCCGAGAGTAAATAAGAGCGGATCTGCCTTAAACGGGACAATATCTTCCTTTAGCAACAGTTTCAGGCCATCTGCCAGGGGAGCCAAACTCCCCATCGGGCCAATATATTCGGGTCCGATACGTTGTTGAGCGGCGGCGGATATTTTTCGCTCCAACCAAACCGACCCTAATACTCCTACGGTAGCACCAACTAGCATTAATCCCATGGGAAATGGCATCCACAGAATTTTAGCCACCCCTGTTGGTATACCCAAATCTAGGAGGACTTGAATGAAACTTCCTTGTATATCAATTCCTGGATTCATATATTATTCGCATTCAAAACGGCTGCAATTCCCCTGATCAGTATAACGTTGGAGGGACTCAAATCTTCACAATCACGGGAAATTTTCACCGCCGGGGGAATTTCTGCCCCCAAAAAAAGGAAATGGGGGGGGCTATTGCCCTTTCCCCCAATCCCAATCTGTAGTGGTTCAATACCTATTTAATCACTGGACCTTGCAGGTCGATCGCACAGTTGCGGTCATGAATGGGGATATAAGTTTCCGCATGATTTCCCGTGTAGATCTGGGTGGGTCGATAAATGCGGTTCTTGACCAATTGTTCTTTCCAGTGCGCTAACCATCCCGCTACCCGAGCGATCGCAAAAATCGGAGTAAACAAGTCCGAGGGAATACCCAATTTCCGGTACACCAAACCCGAATAGAAGTCCACATTGGCATAAATACCCTTATGTCCCAACCGTTCCTGAACCACCTTTTCTAATTCCACCGCCACTTCATAGTATTGGTCGGAACCAAACTTCTCAAACAGTTGCTCTGCCAAATTCTGAAGAATAGTTGCCCTCGGGTCTTTGACTTTATACACCCGATGACCAAAGCCCATAATTTTGGCTTTTTTCTCCATCAAGCTATCTAGGTAGGGCCGGACATTTTCCACAGAACCAATTTCTTCGAGCATTTCCAGAACTTCCTCGTTAGCACCCCCGTGCAGTGGACCGGCTAAAGTTCCCACCGCCGACGCGATCACCGCATAGGGGTCAGTCAACGTCGAAGCTGTCACCATTGCCGAAAATGTCGAAGCGTTGATGGTGTGTTCTGCATGGAGAGTTAAGCACACATCAAATACACGAGCCGCTAAGGGGTCCGGCTCCCTTTCACTCAGCATATACAGGAAGTTGCCGGAGTAGTCCAAATCGTCCTTGGGTTGTACCGGATCATTCCCTTTCCGCATCAGTTTAAAAGCTGCTACCATCGTCGGAATTTTCGCCAGCAGTCGCACTACCGCTTGGCGAATGTACTCGGGATTATCTAAGGCGCGACGGGAGTAGAACAGCCCTAAAGCAGCCGCTGAGGTTTGCAGAGCATCCATGGGGTGGCCGGTTTCGGGAAAGCATTTCATCATGTCCCGAATCCGATATTTAATCCGACGGTGATAGCGGATTTCATGCTCAAAATCTGCGAGTTCGTCTTTCGTTGGCAGTTTTCCCCAGATCAACAAATAGGCAGTTTCCAAAAATGTGCTTTGTTCGGCCAACTGCTCGATGCTGATCCCTCGGTATTCCAGGAGTCCTTTTTGTCCATCAACGTAGCTGATGCTTGACAGCGTAGCGGGAACGCCCTCTAAACCGGGCTTAAACTCACTCGTTGTAGTCATAGGAGCTTTTCTATATGTGTAGAATGTACAGGTATTACATTACCAGACACATTCAAACAAGCGCCATTTTAAAATAATTAATTAATAAATGGCTGTTAATAAAAGTTAACGTTCATTTAGCCCCAACAAAAATTTAGGAGCTGTCAACCAAAACAGACGGGAATTCCCTTGTATCATACCCTGTTTGGGAATTGTGATTCCGATTATACCAGCTTTTTTCACGATTAAAACATCTGCAGATTTTTTCCAGATTAGATATTCTGCCCAATTGCCTAAATCGGGCTGGTGTCCGACTAGCGCCCAATCCTTATCCCTAGTTTTGTCATGGTTTCCGTACCAATCTAACCATTGTTGAATGTCACCATCAGGGGCTAGGGCTGGCAAGATTTCTAACCGGGAACTCAGTCCGGTTGATTGGAGAATTTCGGCGGTTTGTCTGGCTCGCACAAGAGGACTGGAAAGTATACAATGAAACTGAATTTTGAGCTGTTTCAGTGTAAGGGCTACTTGACGGGTTTTGCGATCGCCTTCTGGGGTGAGGGGACGTTGTTCGTCCTTTTGGTAAGTACCGCGATCGGCGGCGATTCCATGACGAATTAAATATAAGTTACTCATCTCAAAATTCCCGAATTGATTGCTAAAGATACATTGAACGTGGAAAAATCTGGCTATGGCCCAAAATTTCCGGGTATGCGACAATCTTCCAGAGGGCGGGTTAATTAATCTTGTCGCCCCCTCTTCCTTCTGTAATTAACGGGGGGTACAGCCTGTTCAGAAATCATCTGATCACTTCTCAAAGTCCCTCTCCCTCTCTGGGATCCAGATTTAGGGTGAGGGCAATGTATTAAGCGACTGGTGAACAAGCTGTATCAGAGGGCGGGTTAATTAATCTTGTCGCCCCCTCTTCCTTCTGTAATTAACGGGGGGTATCAGAGGGCGGGTTAATTAATCTTGTCGCCCCCTTCTGTAATTAACAGTAGAACCCGCCCCTACATTTATTATTGGTATTATTGGGGTAGCTGGATTATTTAGCCGCCGTGGGAAGATATGGCTGGCCATTTTCCCAACCGTCGGTCACAAGACCTCTCCCTATACAAAAACCCCTGGGTATCATTGTATCCAGGGGCTTCACAGGCCAATCATATATTTTTGCCATTCTTGGTTCATGCCACTTTTGAGGTGTCGAGTCACCTCAAAATAAAGGCTGCTGTAAGGCTTTCGGGGGGGATGTCTTAAAGGCATTCCGGCTTCCTTCGGGGTGCGACAGCCCTTTTTGACATTACAGCGCATACAAGCGGTTACCAGATTTTCCCAAGTATCACCCCCTTGGCGCGATCGCGGAATCACATGATCAAGAGTCAATTCATCCCCCTTATAGCCACAGTATTGACAAGAGTGGCAATCGCGCTGCAAGATATTCCTTCGGGTTAATGGAATTTCTTTATAGGGGACTCGGACATAATGACGTAATCGGATCACAGTTGGGAGGGGAAAATCTGGTAGCAGATACTTACCATTATGCTCAACTTGTTCCGCCTTTTCCTTCAACAATAAGACCACCGCCCGCCGCCAAGTCGTGATATTGAGCGGTTCATAGGAGGCATTCAACACCAGAACATTGCCCATACTAATAAATTGCTGCGATGTAATGATTTTGACCCGATATTATCATATATTTAAATTTTTGGCCTGGGTCGGGAAATCCCCAGACCATATCTGTATCTAATTGGTATCTGTGTATTTTAACTTTCGCGCTAAGGAATGATAATGGTTAGCAGGAAATCTGAGCCACTAGCCCAGGACGATCGCACTTATAACTATGAGGGTGAATGTGAACATCGTGCTTGGGTAGAAGTAGATACCTCGGCGATCGCCAATAACGTCAAACAGATCCGCCACCTACTATCCCCGGAAACTAGGTTGATGGCTGTAATTAAAGCAGATGCCTATGGTCATGGGGCGGTGAGTGTGGCTAAAATTGTGTCTGAAATTGGGGTTGACGATTTCGCGGTGGCTACCATTCCCGAAGGTATTGAATTGCGGCGCTTAGGTATTCAACAGCCTATTTTAGTGCTGGGGGCTGTTCATACTTCTGATGAGATCAAGGCGATCGCCCATTGGGGACTACAACCCACTTTATGCACGCCGACTCAAGCCCTACTTTTCTCGGAAACTCTCCAATCAATTAAGCGATCGCTACCCGTTCAACTTAATATAGATACCGGAATGTCACGGCTGGGGACTTGGTGGGAACAAGCCCTAGAATTTGTGCAACTGGTGCGGGGATTACCTAATTTGGAGATTTCTGGCATATATTCCCACTTCGCCACCGCTGATATTCGCGATCTGCACCATTATGGATCAGCAACATTGGCGCTTTCAACAAGTCTTAGCCCAAATTCAGGAACATACAACCCTCTTCTCTATCCCTACCGTCAAACCCTGCTTACATCTAGCCAACTCCGCCGCCACCTTAACCGATCCAGCTTTACATTATGATATGGTCAGGGTCGGCTTATCCCTTTATGGGTTATATCCCGCCCCTCATTTGCGATCGGTCGTCAATCTTCAGCCCGCCATGAGTATTCGCGCCCGTGTTACCCAAATCAAAACCATTGAAGCTGGGTGCGGCGTTAGTTACGGATATAAATTTATCGCCAAACAAAAGACTCCCATTGCAGTTGTCGGTATTGGCTATGCTGACGGAGTACCCCGCCACCTGTCTAACCAGATGAAAGTCCTAATTCGCGGTCAATTCGTCCCCCAAATTGGCGCAGTCACTATGGATCAGTTAATGTTAGATGTAACTGCTATTCCTGATTTGCAGGTCGGAGAAGTCGTTACCCTTTTGGGAAGCGATCGCCATCATAGCATTTCCGCCGATGATTGGGCACAACAGTTAGGCACGATTTCCTGGGAAATCCTCTGTGGATTTAAACATCGCCTTCCTCGGATTCTAATTAGTTAAACCCTGAAACCAGAAAACATGAGCTTTTTTAGACCATCACCAATTACTCCCGGTCCCGGACAAGAATCAGTTTGGGACTATCCCCGTCCCGCCAAATTGGAGGATACCAATAAACACCTGCGGATTATTTTTAATGGCATTACTCTCGCTGACTCCCGCAACGCTAAACGGGTTTTAGAAACTAGCCACCCCCCAACATACTACATTCCCGGCGATGATATTCAACTTGAATATCTTGTGGAAACTTCCCTGCCGCACTATGTGCGAATGGAAGGGAGTTTGTGTTTATTATGATGTCATTGTCGGAGATAAGCGAGTATCTAATGCCGCTTGGCGTTATGTGCAGCCAACTCCCAGTTTTGTCGATATCCAAGACTGTTACAGCTTCTATGCTAGTCTCATGGATGAATGTTATGTTAATGATGAGTTAGTGCAATCTCAACCCGGAGATTTTTACGGCGGTTGGATTACTCAAGATATTGTCGGACCTTTTAAAGGTGGGGCGGGGACAATGGGCTGGTAAATCCTTAATCATTTCACCTGAACACGGCTAGAGGGAACAGTTAATAACTATCCCTCTTCCCATTAGAGCATTTTGCCGAATCATGAATTTTAATCTTTAACTTTCCCAGCCTATTTTTAATGCCCAAAAATCCGATTAATCACCTGTTTTTACCATGATAATATCATGCCCAGTTAATTCTGTATCTGTGAGAGTCAAGCAATTTTTATATGTTAGACATTAGGCGGCATATCTGTCATATACTATGTGTTATATGTACTGTGACTATCATTGTAACTAACCCTTTAAACCAAGTGATTGCAACTCCATCCTTCCCACCCAATTTAACCACAGAAGCCACCACCATTCACCCTAGCCAAAACGTGACTAAAACCATCCTAGAAAATGGTCTGACCGTTTTAACTAAACCCGTCCATACCGCCCCAGTTGTGACAGTCCAGGTATGGTATAAAATCGGATCACTAGACGAACAACCGGGGGATAATGGTATCGCGCATCAACTGGAACACATGATGTTTCAAGGTACTACTACCCGCCCTATTCAATATGGTAGTTTATTAGAAACCTTGGGGGGAGATTTTAATGCTTTTACAGGTTATGACCAGACAGCATATCATAATACTGTGGAATCTAATGCCTTAAAAAGCGTTCTCATTTTGGAAGGCGATCGCCTCAAAAATGCCCTGATTTCTCCAGAACAACTTGACAAAGAAAAAGGAGTAGTTATCTCCGAGTTACAGGGATATGAAAATAGCGCCCAATATCGCCTCAGTCGCGCCGTCATGGAAGCCGCCTTTCCTCATCATCCCTACGGTTTAATGATTGGTGGAACTAAAGCCGATGTCGAAACTTTCACCGTCGATCATGTGCGTTCTTATTACCATCTCAATTATCGCCCTGATAACGCGGTTTTAATTGTGGTTGGTGACTTTGACCCCGCATCAATTCTCACCACAATTCAGGAAATCTTTGGCGGCATTCCTAACCCGGATGAACCTCCCACCAGTGTACAGCGCGGACAAATTCCCAGTACCTTTCCCCCCCAGATTTTACCATCAAATCAACCCATTATTCTACAGGAACCGGGAGCCGTCCCCTTTAGCCTAGCAATTTATCCAATTCCCGCCATTAATCATGATGATATTCCCGCCCTGAATATCCTGGATTATATTTTAGATAATGGTGGTCGTAGTTCTCGGATTTATCAAGAATTAATAGATAGTGGAATTGCGACGGATGCTGGCAGTACAGTAGTTAATTTAAATGCGGGAGGTTGGTTAGAAATGTGGGGAACTACCACTAACATCAAATCTCTGAACCGCCTCGATAAAGCCTGGCAAAAAATGATTGTCAAACTACAAAAAAAATTGGTGACTACGGAAGAACTTGATCGCGCCAAAACCCAAATCCTGGCTAGTTCTATCCTGGAAAATCGTGATCTGACCAGTCAAGCCATGCAATTAGGTTTAGACTGGACAACAACGGGGAATTATCGCTATACAGAAGATTATCTAAAAGCGATCGCCAAAGTCACAGCAGCAGACGTGCAAAAAGTCGCCCAAACCTATCTCAAACCAGAATATCGCACCCTGGGAAGATTTGAACCCACCCAGACCCAAACCGAGTCAACAACAGACCCAAATGCTCTTAATTCCGCCGCCACTAAAGTTAATATCCAAACGAACGGTCATCATCGCATTAGTGAACCCCCAGACCCAGCAGCCATCAGCCAATATCTGCCAGAAATTCCCCCGCGAAAGTTCACACCATCACGCCGCCGGAGTCTTTCACCCTAGATAATGGGATGCGAGTGTTATTACTAGCGGACAATAGTACCCCATCGATATCAATTCGGGGATTTGTGAAAGCCGGGGAAGAATTTGACCCCCCAGGTCGGGAAGGGTTAGCCCTACTAACTGCGGAAAACCTAATGAGTGGAACAGTAAGTTATAATGGGCAATCATTAGCCCGTCGTCTGGAAAATCGAGGCGCAAATCTCGAATTTACTGCCGCCACGGAAGGGGTAGATATTTCGGCTTCCGCTCTCAGTGGTGATTGGCTTCTGGTTTTGGAAACGCTGGCTGATGTATTGCAAAATCCCACTTTTCCCCAAAAATGGTTAGAACTGACCCGCCAACAACAGATATCTGAGTTACTAGAATCTGAACAGAATCCCGCCTATGTGAGCCACCGCGCCCTACAAAAGCAGCTTTACCCCAAAGACCACCCGCTGCATAGTTACCCCACCCAGAACAGCCTCAGAGCCATCTCTCGTGATGATATTAAGAATTTCCAGAGGACTTATTATCGCCCTGAGCGGACAGTTTTGGTAGTAGTCGGAGATTTTGATTTAGGGTTGATGCGATCGCAAATCGAAACCCAATTTGGCTCCTGGAAAAACCAAACCACCGCCCCGGAAAATCCTTGGCCGCCCGTTTCCCTACCCGCCAAATTTGTCTGGCTACAGGAAGAGATACCCGGTATAGTTGAGTCAGTCACCGCCATGGGATATCCTAGCATAGACCGCCACGATTCCCGCTATTATGCAGCCCTAGTTCTTAATCACATCCTAGGGGGTGGCACTTTGTCAAGTCGCCTAGGACTGGAATTGCGCGATCGCCACGGACTCACCTATGGGGTGTATAGTTGGTTTAATTCTGGGTGGCGTTGGGGTTGTTTCACTATCGAAATGCAAACCGCACCGGAAAACGCAGCATTAGCAATTGAGAAAACCCTCGCCCTACTCAAACAAGTTCAGCAACAGGGAGTTACCCCCTCCGAAGTAGAAACCGCTAAACATAGTATAATTTCGAGCGATCGTGTAGCTTTAGGAGATCCTGAGTTTCTCGCTGGTGTAATTATGTGGAATGAAATCTTCCAATTTCCCCCCACAGAACTTAATCAATTTTACCAAAAAATTGACGCGGTGACTCCCTCATTAGTTAACCAAGTCGCCGGGGAACTTATCCACCCCGATCGCATAATTGTTGTCACTTCCAAACCCGCCATTACCCAACCTTTTGTCGGGCGTGTCAACACCCCCCAATAACCCAATTTTTGAGGGTGCGTCATCACCATGACGCACCCCATAAATACTTAATCAATCATTGATTATCCACCCGGATAATTAGATCATTCCGGCCCCCTTACCTCGCGTATCTTCAGACATAGTTAATTTACCTTCTTCGTCCGTTTCATTAACTTGTTTAAGGGTTTCGACTCGTTCAGCTTTATCGGCTTGTTCTTGTTCCCGTAAATCACCAGGTTCCTCAATATACATTTCTGGTTCAACGGCAAAATTATCTAATAGCCCTTCTCGACTCATACGATAACCACCCGTAGTATCTGTGGTTCCCTCTGCTGCGTCAGGAGTCTTTTTAAAGTTGTCCCCCTCCCTTTCCATGCGGGCGGCTGTTTCCGCTGACATGATGTTGCGATCGTAGTTATCACCTACTGTAGCCTGATTATTTTTTTGAGTTGCCATAATTTGATTTTCTCCAATTTTGTGCTACAATAGCTAAGTTATCTTGTGGTTCTGGGTGAATTAATCACCCTATTTATTAATGTTGGGAACTACATTGGGGCGTTCTTTATCCTCCCAACCGACAGGACGCTTAGAGTTATACCAAGCAATAGAACCAATAGAAGCTGCTGCAATAAACCCTACTACCAAGGATAAAGTAGCAGCCACTGGAAAATGAGGCGCATTTGTTGCAACTTCAGCTAGAACTAAATTAATATCCATAAACAGATATTTTCCTCACTAATCAGCATTAACCTCATACTATCAGTTAATCTCTATGTCGTCTTCTACCTTCAGTGGTACATTAATCATCAATTGCATCATCCTAAAGTTCAATACCAATCATTCCTAGGGTGGTGCGTCAGATATCAAACCGTTTCGGCTGAGAAACCCGGTTTCCTGACCTCTGTGGGAGAAACCTTTCTTCCAGAAACCCGGTTTCTTTGATAAACCCGGTTTCTTGACCTCTGTGAGAGAAACCCGGTTTCTTGACCTCTGTGGGAGAAACCCGGTTTCTTGACCTCTGTGGGAGAAACCTTTCTTCCAGAAACCCGGTTTCCTGACCTCTGTGGGAGAAACCCGGTTTCCTGACCTCTGTGGGGGAAACCCTACTATAATTGTCAATTGTTAATTTATAACTGGTTAATTTCTTTGCGGAGGGCTATTTCAACCCGTTGCCATTCAGCCATAGTTTCAGCAAAGCGTTCAACCGCACTACCAGTAACAAAACATTCTACTTCTGGGCTGTCACTTTCCATCCCCGCACGTCCCATATATTCAAGTTCCTTGCAAAACTCAGAAAATCTCAAGGCTCCCAATTGTGCGCTACTAGATTTTAACGTATGGGCGGACTCTTTTAAACCTTTAGCATCTTGGGCATCAATAGCTTTACGGATACCATCAATATGTTGTGGTGCTTCCTGTAAATAGGTAGCAATTAGCAAATCCACAAAAGGATCATCTTCATCATCATATTCCCTGAGATTTTCCAAAACTTGATGATCTATGGGGCTATTATCGGTCATTAATTCTTCCTCGAGACTATCATTATTTGGCATTTTGTGCCCATTAGTTTCAGTAACATCAACAACCATCACCTGTCCATTTGGACTACCCCCATTTGTATTTTGTTGAGGGACGGTTGTAGATTTAACCCGATATCCATTTTGAGCAGATACTTCGTGAACTTCAGTTACCGTCGGAGAAATCGGATGACATTTAGCTAAGGCTTCGGCTAAAGCCTCTCGGCGGACAGGTTTAGTAATATAATCATCCATACCTGCATTCAAACACATTTCGCGATCGCCTTGCATAGCATTAGCAGTCATCGCAATAATTCTAGGTTTCCGTGGACCCATATCGCTACCATCTGAGTAAGCGGCACAGATATGTTTAGAAGTCTCCAAGCCATCCATTTCCGGCATTTGTACATCCATCAAAATTACATCATACTGTTGTCGATTTAAGGCATCCAAAACCTCCAAGCCATTACCAGCAATATCGGCGCGATACCCTAAACGTTGTAATAGTTTAATCGCGACTTTTTGGTTAGTGACATTATCTTCAGCCAATAAAATCCGCAAATTGGCATGAGGTTGGGGAATTGCCGGGTCATAGCCGGACTCAGCATTCTTAATATGATAGTGTTTTTCAATAGTCTGGCTATCAGCAAAAATCTGCATGAGGGTATTGTAAAACTGAGATTGTTTGAGAGGCTTGTTAACCAATCCCGCTACATTAACACCCTGGGCTTCTAGTCGTCGCAGTGAATCGGTATTGCTAGCATAATTAAACATGACTAAATTAAAGGGTTTTTGGCGGTATTTACCAGAAATCATCTGTTTTTCTAATTGGCGAATTCGACTCGCCAGGGTTGCCTCATCCATATCTGGTAAATTGATACCCAAAATAATTAAATCTAATTCGGGGTTATCATGCAAAACCTTTAAGGCATCCGCGCCAGTTTTGACGCGCACGGGAACCATACCCCAAGATTTAACCTGACGGGTTAGCAGTTTTTGATTAATGTCGTGATGTTCAACAATTAACACTTTCTTACCATGAAGGAAATCATCACTAAATTCTCCCAAATCGGGGGTATTAAATCCGCTACAAACTATGGTAAAGTAGAAGATAGAGCCAGGTCTTTTCACTTGTGGGCGCACAAAGTCAGGGGGAGGATTTCCGGCTACACTAGATATCAAAGATGAGCTGTCATCTTGCTGATGTTCATCGAGCAAATTTACCCAACTAGCCACCCACATTTTCCCATTCATTAATTGACTCAAGCGCTGAGAAATTGCCAAACCTAAACCTGTGCCTCCATATTCCCTGGTGGTGGAAGCGTCAACTTGAGAAAATGCTTTAAATAGGCGATCTATCCGGTCGGGAGGAATGCCAATTCCGGTATCTCTGACTTCAAATTGCAGGACGTAATTACTTTCAGTAAAATCAGAATCATCAGATTTTTTTACGTCTTTTTTAGCATCGACCTGGGTAGCTTTTACTGCTAAAACTACCTCGCCTTCGGAGGTAAACTTAATCGCATTGCTGACCAAATTAACGAAGACTTGACGCAGGCGAGTTACGTCACTTACGATAGTTTTGGGAGTGGAAGGGTCGATAATATAAGCTAACTCTAAACCCTTTTCGGCGGCGCGACCGGACAGCAATTCTAGGGACTCTTCCAGACAGTTACGGAGTTTAAAGGGTTGCCGTTCTAGTTCAAGTTTACCGGATTCAATTTTGGAGAAATCGAGGATATCATTAATAATGGTTAAAAGGGAATCACCACTGGTGCGGATAGTCTCGACAAAATCTCGCTGTTCGGGGGTTAATTCCATATCTAATAGTAACCCGGTCATGCCAATTACTGCATTCATGGGAGTACGGATTTCGTGGCTCATGGTTGCCAGAAATTCACTTTTAGCACGACTAGCAATTTCGGCGGCGAGTTTGGCTTCTTCTAAGGCTTGATTTTTGGCTTCGAGGGCGCGATGGCTTTTGACTTCGGCTTCTAGTAATTTGGCTTGGGCGATGGTAATTCCTACTTGGGAGGCGACATCTTCGAGAAATTCGATTTCGTCTCGGTTCCACTCGCGCATTTGTTGGCATTGATGCAACATAATAATGCCATTGGGTTCGTCTTGATAGGAAGTGCGAACGGCTAACATGGATTTTAAGGCCATGCGACGACAGAGGGGAATGGAAGATTCCAGTAAAGGTTCGGAAAAAACATCGGTAGATGCGATCGCTTCTATCGGAAGCGAGGAGTGCTTCAATATAGGGATTATAAGATACAGAAATTTCCAGCTTGAGGGTAGACTCATAGCCAGTTTCTAGGTATTCTGCCACACAGGTTAGGTGTGGATAAGGTTCGGGAATATAGGTATAAATAGAACAGCGGTTAACAGCAAATACCCGACCAATTTGGCTGGCGGTAGTTTGAAATACTTCTTGGGTTTCCAGTTTAGAGCGAACTTTATGGGTAATTTCTTTAAGTAATACTAGATGCTGATTTTGTTGCTGAAGTGCTTGCGCCGCCTGTTCGCGAGCAATTTCACTACCAATATAGGTAGCCATGAGTTTCAGGATTTCCTTTTCAATGGCTCGAAATTTTGAGCGTGGCTGATAACTCAGGAAACTGAGGGTTCCATAGTCTCTACCACTGACGGTGACTTTTACGCCTAGATAGGCTTCAAAACGGCGCACAGCGTATGCTGGGTGGTCTTTCCATGGGGAATCGTGGAGTGATTCGATACCTACTACCTCATCAGACCCGGCGGATTCTCCTTCTAAGGTTTGATGGAGGGCGAGGGTATCGCCTTTGGCAAATCCGAAGGTCAAATTTCCAGGAATACGGGTGGCGATCACTTCATAGCGCCCCCCCCAGACGCGCCCTAGCAGTCCTATTTCCATACCAAAGCGATCGCATCCCATTTGTAAAAGACGGGTGATACGAGTATCAAAATCGGCGTTAGAACCAATAGTGGCTTCATAAAGCTGAGTCATGGCTTCCGATCTTTCTTGCAATTCGTTGGGCAAGGTGGATTGTGGGGGGACAGACGGAACCGGAACCCTCGGCGGATTTTTAACTTCTGGCTGAGACTGAACTTGCTGGGCGAGTTTAGCTAGGGCGGTGTGCATCGATTGGGGACGCAATGCACCCATAAGGATGGCGCTAGGGGATATAACGCTGATGGGATAGTTGCGCTCATCCATCACTACTAGGGGTAGTTGGTGATAGTATTTCCCCATAACTCTTAGGGCGGCTCCTAGGGTAATGCGCGATCGCACAATTACGGCTGGGTTATTACAGATGCTATGGGCTGGGGTTGTGTAAAAATCCACCCCTAAAGCTACCAGGGTGAGAATATCTTGGCTGGTGACAACTCCCACTAATTTAATCGCCTGTTTATCGGAATTGGGTGCTGATGTGTTCTCTGGGGGGGGGACGGTTTCGGTGACAACTACAGATGGCACTCTGTACCTGGACATTAACTTAGTTATATGGAAAATCGAGGAGGAGGAGGGGGCGTGAACTAGCCTAGATGTCTGATTGCTGGCAATTTGACTCAGTTGGATTACGTCTTCTGGTACAAAGGTCTGTTGGGACTGAGGAGCGACGGACGAGGGACTACGACCATTGGTAGAATAGGATAATGACTGAGGCTTTTTCTGGCTATTATTGCTCCCAGATAGACAGAGGAAATTTTCCGGACAGATCACCCCGGTGACTTCCCCCGATCATTGACAATGGGTAAATGGTGGATCTGGTTTTGCTCAAAGTAAGCAAACAGGGTAAAGATATCGGTCAGGTCGGACTCTTTGGCGCTAATCACAGACCGAATCATAATCCGGGAAATGGGAAACCCACAGAGGCGATCGTTAATTGAGCAAAGCTGCACTATATCCTGGACTGTAAAAATCCCCACCAATACGGAATATACTTCCTGAAGAGTGGTGTCCTCTTCACTAACAACTTTTTCCGGTTTTTCTACAATCAATACATAGCTTGACCTCTTGCTACTCATCAGCAAAATGACATCTTCGACAAGAGTATCTGGCTTGGTCGTCAGGGGTTTGCGGTTGATTGCTTGAAAAATGGAGGGAATAAACATGGGACAGCTTCTGGTGATTGGGATTGGAGAAGGTGAGATCGGGAGTGATGGAACATCATTGACTCAAAATGACAAGGGGGCTTAGTGGTTGGGGGGTAAAACCCCCTTTACTATCTCCAGGATAAATTGTATTTGGGGTAAATGTCTGATCTATTTTCCCTTGCATCGGCCAAAATCTATATAAAATAAGGATTAGGGCTACTTTCAGGGAATCTGAGGGTCATAAATTTCAGCTTACTGATCAGGCTACATCTCCCTTAGAGATTTCCCCCCTACTACTATTGTCAACTTAACCGCCCAGTATTCCCAAATAATCCCTAGTTGGGATCGTTGATGGTCAATGGTATGCTGGGGAATAACTTAAACTCAAGGTTATACACTGCCCACTATCTGCTTATATGGCTATTTTGGATTCTAAAGGTCGCTTATTCGGAAAGGTGAGCATTCTCGACCTCGGCGCTGCGACTGTCATTTTGTTGGTGATTGTCGGAATTTTCTTTTTCCCGGGAACTTCTGGGTCGGTGGCTCAAATTGGGGTCACGACTAAACCCGTGGAAGTTGATGTGATTGCTTTGGGGATGCGCGGACGTAATCCCCAGGATTTTCTCAAGGCGGGAGAAAAGACTAATCTGATTATCCGTAACCAACCCTATGGACAGGTAGACATTAAAGCGGTTGAGTTCCTACCTCGGACTATCCCAGTTACCCAACCTGATGGGAGTTTGAGGGCATTACCTGACCCAACGGCTGATTTTATTTTCAGTAACAATATTTTGCTCACTTTGGAGGGCCAGGGTCAAGTTACTAATACGGGTCCGGTTTTGGGTAATGTCAAAATTCGCATTGGTAATACGGTAGAACTAGAGGGCAATACCTACAATTTTAATGCCAGTGTGGTTGATATTCGGGTTCAGGATTAATGGTGGGTTGATTTCATGCGGATTAAAATTTGTGGCATAACCCGACTAGACCAAGGACAGGCGATCGCCTCTTTGGGGGCGACTGCTTTGGGGTTTATTTGCGTTCCGGCTTCCCCTCGCTATATTAGCCCCGACCAAATTCGGGCGATTACCTCTCACCTACCAGACAGGGTAGACCGGATTGGGGTTTTTGCTAATGCCACTTTTGAGCAAATTTGGGAAACTTTCCATCAGGCTAAATTAACCGGGGTACAACTTCATGGCGATGAATCCCCCTTATTTTGCGATCGCCTACGACAAGAACTTCCCCATGGCGAGTTAATTAAAGCTATCCGGGTTAAAAACCCACAATCTCTCAGCCTAGCTGACAGCTTTATTCCCCATGTAGATGCTTTGCTGCTAGATGCCTATCATGGTCAGCAGTTGGGGGGGACTGGTCTCACCATAGATTGGCAATCTTTGGGTGAGTTCCGCCCCGCCATACCCTGGTTTTTGGCGGGGGGACTTAATCCTGATAATATTATTAATGCCCTCAGTTGCCTACACCCTGACGGTATAGATTTGTCTAGTGGAGTAGAGCGATCGCCTGGAGACAAGGATATGGCTAAAGTTGCTCAACTATTTGAGAAGTTAAACCTGACAAAATCCTTCGCCTATCCATCGGAAGATTTGCTATAACTCCTGATTAGATTGTATCATTAATCAACAGACAAAAACAACTATACCCCTCCGGGGAATGAGTATCTAATGACTACTGATCAACCCCTTGGTTCTGTGATTCAAGGTTCTTTGACAAAGGGACTGGAAGTGCGACTACACGCCGATGTTTCCGTCGAGGACATGAGAGTTGGTAAGTTTTTGGTAGTCTATGGAGTGCGATCGCATTTCTTTTGTTTACTAACTGATGTCTGTCTAGGAACCTCTAGCCCCCGCATTCTTAGCAATCCTCCTCTACCGGAAAATGATTTTCTCCAAGCTGTGTTAGCCGGAAATAGCACCTATGGCACTATTGAACTTAGTCCCATGTTAATGCTGAATCGGGATGTCTGCGATCACTATGATATTCAACTCAAGGTTAACGGGAATGGTAACGGTGCCGCCTCTTTTCAACCTAACACCAACACCGAAGAGTTTGAACTACTCCCCGTTAAAACTATCCCCACCCACTTCTCTCAGGTCTACGAAGCTAAGGAACGAGATTTTCGGGTGATTTTTGGCTGGGAAGATGACCCACAACGACGTAATTTTGCGATCGGGGAACCTATTGATATGCCAGTTCCCGTCTGTCTCGACCTCGATCGATTTGTGGAACGCAGTAACGGTGTTTTTGGGAAATCGGGAACCGGAAAATCTTTTTTAACCCGGTTATTATTATCGGGAATTATTCGTAAACAAGCGGCGGTTAACTTGATTTTTGATATGCACTCTGAATATGGTTGGGAGGCTGTATCGGAAGGTAAACAATTTAATACGGTTAAGGGATTACGACAACTTTTTCCGAATCAAGTAGAAGTCTATACTCTTGACCCAGAGTCTACCCGCCGCCGAGGAATTCGAGACGCTCAAGAGTTGTATTTGAGTTACAATCAGATAGAGGTAGAAGATTTAAACTTAGTTCAACGGGAATTAAATCTCTCGGAAGCTGCTTTAGATAACGCTAATATTCTCTGTAGTGAGTTTGGTCAGGATTGGATCTCCCAACTTTTGGGGATGACTAATGAAGAAATCCAAATATTTTGCGATGAACGCCGGGGTCATAAAGGGTCGATTATGTCCCTACAACGGAAGTTGATGCGTCTGGAAAATTTGAAGTATATGCGGGCTAGTTGTCCGTTTAATTATATCGATCGCATTCTTCAGTCTCTGTCGGCTGGAAAGCACGTTATTGTTGAGTTTGGTTCCCAGTCGGATATGTTATCCTATATGCTGGTAACTAATATGATGACCCGCCGCATTCACCAGTCCTATGTCCGAAAAGCTGAAACATTTTTGGCTTCTAAAAATCCTAGCGATCGCCCTCAACCTCTGGTTATTACCATCGAAGAAGCTCATAGATTTCTCGATCCAGCCGTAGTTAGGTCTACTATTTTTGGCACTATTGCTAGGGAAATGAGAAAGTATTTTGTCACCCTATTAATTGTCGATCAACGTCCGTCAGGAATTGACTCGGAGGTGATGTCTCAAATAGGGACTCGTATCACCGCTTTATTAAACGATGATAAAGATATTGATGCGATTTTTACTGGGGTTTCTGGTGGTCAAAATTTGCGATCGGTTTTGGCAAAACTAGACTCTAAACAACAGGCTTTAGTTTTAGGTCATGCCGTCCCTATGCCTGTGGTAATTCGCACTAGACCATACGATGAGACATTTTACCGCGAAATTGGGGATATAGCTTGGGAAGAAATGCCGGACGAGGTAGTTTTTGAAGCCGCCGCGACCGCTTTAGATGACCTGGGATTTTAGCGACGCTGCGATCGCTTTTGTTGCCAATATCGGAATAAAGGCACACTCACAGTATAAATGGCGATCGCTGCTATCAATCCCATGACAGTCGATCCTAACAAGAAAACCCCCGCCAATTCTGCCCCAGTTTCTACAAGTTCACTAAAGTCTTTAACCGATTGTAGATTGACATCATCAATCATTAGCGAAAATTGATTAATTCCTAGCAGCCACATCCCCACTTGAAAGTTAAAAAAGAATAGGGGAACATAGGTGAAGGGATTACTCACCCAAGTTCCCGCCACCGCTAGGAGTTTATGACCTCGTAAAATAACCGCAACAGCCACCCCGATAATTGCTTGAAACCCAAAAAATGGAAAAAAACCAGCAAACACACCCGCCGCCAGACCCCTTGCCAAATATTCTGGTTGTCCTCGCAGACTGATTAACCGCAGATATACTAACCTTAACCACCGCCACCAATATACCCATCTTCCTTTCTGCGGCGGATATTCAGATAATCGATACACAGATAATTTCTCCTTGCTGCCATTTCTGCCATTTAAATTTTGATTATACAACTTCTCCACATTTTTGGGCATGATTTCATCTAATCATTGACAATTGCTGATTTTTCGGTGCATTGCTGAACCTATGAATTATGGCGGGTTCGGGGGTTGCCTCTTGCTTAATTACACCGAATATGCTATAATATATCGGAAAAACCGACATTAATTAGATTATAAAATATCCAGAATATATGTCAAGTCCCCGTATTCATTCCGACACAATTGAGGAGGTTAAAGAAAGAGCAGATATTTATGATATCATCTCGGAAAAAGTGGTGCTTAAACGCCGTGGTAAAGACTTTGTGGGTCTGTGTCCATTCCATGAAGAAAAAAGCCCAAGTTTTACGGTGAGTCCTAGCCGACAGATGTACTACTGTTTTGGTTGTGGTGCGGCGGGAAATAGCATTAAGTTTTTAATGGAGTTGGATAAATCCTCCTTTGCTGATGTAGTTTTAGACCTCGCGCGACGGTATAATGTTCCGGTCAAAACGGAATCGCCTGAACAGCATCAGGAGTTCCAAAAGACCCTTTCCTTGCGGGAAAAACTCTACGAAATTTTAGCGATCGCCACCAGTTTTTATCAACACGCACTCCGCCAACCCCAGGGAGAAGCAGCTTTAGAATATCTGAAATTTTCCCGTCGTCTGGGAGAGGAAACTATCCAGGAATTTCAGCTAGGTTATGCACCAGCGGGGTGGGAAACCATTTATGGTTACTTAGTAGAACAAAAACATTTTCCGGTAGAATTAGTCGAAAAAGCCGGGTTAATTGTTCCCCGAAAAGCCGGGAATGGTTATTATGATCGTTTCCGCGATCGCCTAATTATTCCCATTTATGATATCCAGGGAAGAGTGATTGGTTTTGGGGGTCGAAGTGTAGGAGATGAACAGCCTAAATATCTAAATTCTCCCGAAACCGAATTATTTGATAAAGGCAGAACTTTGTTTTGTTTAGACCGAGCCAAAAAGGCTATATCCCAACAAGATATGGCTGTAGTTGTCGAGGGTTATTTTGATGCGATCGCTCTCCATGCAGCCGGGATTAATTATGTGGTAGCATCCCTAGGAACTGCACTTAGTATTAATCAAATTCGTCTGCTGCTACGCTATACAGAATCCAAGCAAATTATCCTCAATTTTGATGCAGATGCAGCCGGAACTAAAGCCACCGAGAGAGCCATAGGAGAAATTGAAACTCTCGCCTATCGCGGGGAAGTAAACCTGAGAATTTTAAACCTTCCCAATGGCAAAGATGCCGATGAATATCTATATATTCACACCCGCCATGATTATCAGGATTTACTGGAAAAATCACCCTATTTTTTAGAATGGCAAATCCATCAAATTGTCGGCGGTAAAAGCATCGAAAATGTCGCCGAATCACAGAGAATAGCCACAGCCATGGTGGAATTACTTCGCAAAGTCCAAGATTTAAACCAACGGACTGCTTACATTCAATCATGCGCGGAAATTCTCAGCCAGGGTCAATCACGGTTAATTCCCATGTTAGCCGATAGTCTGCGAAAACAGATTAATAAACCCCTAGTACAAAATCAGCAGAATAAAGCCTCTGATTCCAGGAAATCAGATCTTATTATTTCGGCTCAACGTGACCGGACTCTGTTAGAAAAAGCCGAAGGTTTGTTACTGCGAATTTATCTACACTGTCCAGAGTATCGACAGGAAATAATTAAGGCTTTGGAGGCAGAAAATTTAGAATTTAGTTTAACCAATCATCGTTTTTTGTGGATAAAAATTTCGGAAATCGAGTTAAGTTTACAGGAACAGAAAGCCAGAGAAGATATTGATTTGATTTCTCAACTACAAAACTTCGACCGGGAACATTCATCAGAAATCTCGGAAGTCTCTCATTTATTCTACTTAAACGAAAAGACCATTAATGATATTAAATGTCCTAATATTGGGATTCGCGCCGCTACGGCTTCCCTAGAATGGGTGCTGTGTGAAAAACGCTATCTTCAATATTTAGACAAGTGGAAAAAAACTGATATTAAACTTAATTTAGAATTAGCCGAATACTATCAGCAGCAACTCTACGCGGAACAAAAACGCATGAAAGAGTTAGAACAACTACGCATGGTTAAGTTTTCTGAGTTGACTTTTTAATGTAGTTTGTGAAAACTGACCAAGCCTGTCCCTAGTTAATTAACAATGGTCTGATCAACCGGATTAATTCTAAGAAAATTCTCATAAACTTATGGCTATCCTGATAGGGATAAAAGCTGATGTATAGGGAAACGTAAACCCCTGTACTAAACTATGTTAGCTAAAACTATCATCCTGTTTATTTATGCGATCGCAGGTATTTTGACCATGACTCCCATGGTAGTAGCGAGTGAATTCAGAGAGGATCACCTATCACAAGAGATAACCGAAGCCGCCTCCAGAGAGGAAGCGGAAGCCGATCGCATTCAGCAAACCAGACCCCCCAGAGGGTAATCAATTACAAAGATTAGGATTAATCGCCGGGTTATTATTATGACGATTTAAATAATTTTGGAGGCGATCGCAAGCCTGATCCAGTAAATAATCAACCTGGTTAAAATTGCTATAATCCAACTCCCAAAATACCATGCGGTTGTCAGCATCAGTAGCGACCAACATTTGGTCATCAGCACTAAAATGCACTGATAAAACCGGTTTAATTCCCACTTCCAGAGTCGTGATTAACTGACCAGAACGATCCCAGAGTTTCACCGTCCCATCCTGACTCGCGGAAGCCAGTATCTCCCCAGTTGAATTAAAACTCAAATCAAACACCACCCGGTTATGTCGTCCTATGGTAGTAGTTGTAATTGGTTTCCAGTCCGAAGTTTCCCACAATTGCACCGACCCATCCCCCGTCCCCACAGCCAGCAGAGTTCCATTAGGACTAAAAGCCACCTTAGAGAAGTGACTACCCTGGGAAAGGTCGCGAATTAAAGAACCGTTAATATCCCAAATTTTAATAGTATTATCACCCACAGAAGCCATGATTTTAGCCTGTTGATTAAAACTAATATCATTAATTCTATCCGTATGTCCAATCAGAGTAGTTTGTAATACTCCATTGATATCCCATAACCGAATGATTTGATCATCACTAACCGAAGCAATTTTTTGACCATCAGGACTAAAACTCACCGTCCACACGGGGAAATCATGGTTGATAGTCCTTAAAACATCACCTTCTGTATTCCAAATTTTCACCGTTTTATCATTACTAGCAGAAGCAATCAGTTGACTGTCAGGACTAAAGCTGATATTATTAACAGTATCCGTATGTTCATCAAACATTAGCCTAATATTTAGGGAATTAGTCTCCCAAATTATCGCCATATTATTGCTAGATACTGAAGCTATTAACTCACTATTCGGACTAAAAACAGCGTTATAAATATCATTCTGAGATTGCCAAACTCTGGGGAGATTTTGTAGTTCCCAAAAACGGATAGAACCATCTGCACTGGCGGAAATTAGCGTTTGACTGTCGGGAGCAAAAATAGCCTGATTGACAGTATTTCTATGACCCCGGAGAGTAGAAACCAAAATTCCCTCATAGTTCCAAAGTTTGATAGTTGTATCGGTGCTGGCTGTCACAATCAGGCGACCATCTGGACTAAAATTAACGCTATTTACTGATTTTTCATGACCTGTTAAAGTTTGAGATAATGTCCCATCGAGGTTCCACAGTTTCACCGTATTATCATTACTAGCAGAAGCAATTATCTGAGAGTCAGGACTAAAATTCACACTCCAAATGGCTTGGTCATGACCCTGAAAACTGGTGATTAACTCCCCCTGACGATTCCATAATTTAATTACCCCCATTTCATCAGAGGAAACAATCAACTGTTCATCTGGACTAAAACTGACCGACAAAACCTCCGCTTCGTGTCCGGTTAATATGGCTATGGTGTCACCGTCACGACTCCACAGACGAATAGTTCCATCTTCACTAGCGGAGGCTAACTGCTGACCATCTGGACTAAAACTCAGCCATTGTATATCTCTGGTATGTCCTATTAGGGTGTTAATTAAAGTTCCATCAGGTCGCCAGAGTTTGATATTTTCATCTTCCCCCGCTGAAGCTATAATCAATTCTTGACCGGAGGAATTTGGACTAAAAACCACGCGGCGAATTTTGCGTTTATTGGCTAACCAACTTCCTATTAATTCCCGATTTTGGTTCCAGATCCTGATTGTACCATCTTGATCGCCTGATACTATTTGATCACCAGTAGCGTTAAAATTCACGCTTAAAACACCGCCAAAAGATTCAGATAGGCGATCGCTTTCCCGAAAGATATTATTCACTTCCCACAGAGAACTAGCCGTGCGGCGTTCAATGTCCGTAACGGGTTGGCGTTGCAGAATTCTACCTGCTTCCATAGCAGTTAGGGAGGCTTTCAGTTGATCCGTTTCCCCTTTTAACAAAGCAAAATATTCATAATTAAACTTGGCTAATTTCAGTTGTTTTTCCTGGGTTTTAGTATTGTGCCACAGCATTAATACTGCTAATGATAATAAACTCAACCCTATACATAATCCAATCGTATTAACTAGCCTTTTCCTCAAAATTTGATTGATTTCGGTGATTTCGGCTTCAGCTTCCTGTCTTTTTTCCTTCTCATTTTGCAGCTTATAAACTAATTCACTACTCCGTTGTTCCCGAATAAAAGACACTAGATAATCATGGACAAGCTGATAACGTTCCTCTGGAATTTCTGGGAGTAAACAGACCAACCCAGATAACACAAATATTTTTAATACTGTATCTAGTTGATCTGTGATTTTTAGGTTATCCGCCAAACTTTGTAAATCTCTATTCAAAGCATACCGAGTTTTTAAGGGTCGGTTGTTATATTCATCTGTGAGTAAATATAAGACTAATTCGGCGATGTCTTTATTTTCCTCGCCACAGTCTGCCACTACTTCCTCTAAATAACTCTCTACTAACCGCCTTTTCGGTCCTTGGAGGCGATATTCTTCCAAGGTTGTGATTTGATTAGTGTAAAGTTGAGAACCGACAATTTGTAGTTCGATGGGTCGGACTTCTCCCGACTCTCCGGCTAATTCTTGCACCAGTTGTTTAATTAATTCCGGTTCCAAGATAAATTGAGTTTTGGCGGTTAAATTTTTGATAACTGAGGCGGCATCTTCCGGGATGAAATTACCCAAATAATAGAGAATATTTTTATCTAAAATATTGTCGTTAACCGCATCAAAGTATTTTAAACGATTTCCTTCTAGTAGGTGGTGTAAATAGTCCTGACGCAGTGCAAAAATAGTCTTGATATAGGGAATATTCAAACATTCCCGTAAAAATTGATAAAATTCTTCTCGCTTTTGGGGTTCCTTGGTAGCTACGAAAAACTCTTCAAACTGATCGAAAATAATAATCATCATTAAATTTCGATAATTCAGAACCTGGAGTTGGTCTAAAATATCGGTCGGGTTAGTTAAAAATCCTGAGTCTAATTCACAGTTATCTAATTGGGATAAAGCTGTGGCGATCGCATTACTGAGTCCCCCCACCCAATTAGTATAAGTTTTTTGATAAATCGGGAGAATTCGCCTAGCTTGAATCAATGTATTTTGATGTCTCAGTTGGGGAATGAGTCCCGCTTGCAATAGAGAACTTTTCCCGACTCCCGACTGTCCATAAATTATGGTTAATTTATATCTGTCTTCCCCCAGACGTTTCATTAATTGGTCAATATCTTGCAATCTTCCCGAAGCCGTCATTTCCGAATTAATAATCGTCACATCTCCAGATTTGGGATAACTGGGATTAGTAATTAACTGGCTTTCCTGTAATGCACCCGCACCAATAAAAGGCCGAAAACTAAACTGTTGTTCGATTTCCCGCTGTTGCTGTTTCACTTGATAGGCGGCGAGATATTCACCCTGTCTAAAATAGCTGTAATGTAACTGTTGAAAAATTTTAATATATAGTTCTGGATCATAACAAGGTTTGGTCAAATTCTTGGCTTGTTTAAAAGTAGCGATCGCCTCTTCATGTTCTCCCAAACCCTGTTGAGATCTCCCTAAACACAGCAAATACCATCCCCAATGATAAGAACGTTCCCAATCCAACTTTCGGCAATATTCTAAGTTCCGGCTATCCTCAACTGGGGGGGATTTTTCCGATAAATTGCTCTTGATAATTTCCAGAGATTTCTGTATAATATATTTAGCGGTTTGGAAGTTACCATGAGCCAATTGTACTTCCGCCAAAAAGTGGTAGGCGCGCGCAGTTCTAAACAAATGGGACTGATTTTGATGCAAATCTAAGGCCCAATTAGCCACTTCATCCAACTCTGACCAATTTTCCAAATAGTGTAATATTTCCCCCAAAGCATTAATAAACTTTGCCACCAAATCCGGTCGATCAGCCGCTTCAAATTCCCGTAAAGATTGCCGATAATAATCCTTGGCTTTGGCGCAGGCTTCCCACTTTTCCCCCCGGTTCATCATCCCATAGTAACGCCACCAGAAACCCAAATAAAACAGAACATGACCACAGCCTAAGCGGTTGTTAGTCTGCTGCCACAATGTTAAACTCCGTTGGTAATGCTGCAATGCTTCCTGAGTAGTATGATCAGCAATTCGACCCAGTATCAACTCTAAACTAGCTTCTAAATCCTGATCAAGAGTTACTCCCCGTCGTTGGAGGTCCTGTTGTGCGGATTCTAGTTCATTGCGTAGGGGAGAACCGCTTTCTAACTCCAGGGTAGCCTCATCTAAAAAAATAGTTGCGCCACTATCGAGTAACTGTTCTAAAATCTGATTACTGGTCTGTTTCAGGAAGTCAATGAGATGATCAGTTTCTACCTCGAAGTGAATTGTAGTTGCAAAACTATGAAAATCTGGGACTAAGCGAATCATCATCGACACCAATTGATCGCTTACCCACAAAATCAACGGAAACTCAAAATTGCGGAATTCCTCCCGCATTTGATTAGTCGCCTTGAGTACCCCCTGCAAATTATTCACCGACTCCAAGCCAAACACCATCAAAGCTGATGGCATTTCCCCCTGTAGGGTATCAAAAATGGTCGTATAGAGAGTTTTAGCCTTGGGGTCTAAAACTAATTCTTGAATGGGAACAGGACAATCTACCCGCAACTGTTGCACAATAGTTTCCCGAACGGAACGATAATTGCAACAGGCGAGAATCAGCGAAAAATCACCCTGGAGGCGAGTAATACTGCGGATCAGGGTTCTGATCGCGTCTTGGTTAGCCTTTTCCCCATCGTACATTTTCAAATTCCATCATTGCTTGGTCAACCTGGCGCAGGTTCTGCATCGCGCGATCGCACATCAAGCTATCTAGCCGGGGAAAAGCGCCAAAATCATCTTAGCCTAGTTTCCCCTAAGCGATCGCATTAAACTCCTCACTTACCAACCGTCGCAGGATCTCAGTTACTTCTGCAGCCATACGAGCATCTAACCGGACTGATTCCTGATTATAATCTTGAAAATTAGCGATGGGAATAGCTCCTCGCAAAGTCATCGAGATGCTTCGTAATCGAGAAGGTTCTCTAGCCTCTCCAGTCTCCCTAGGAAGCCGATCTATAAACTGCACAAAAGCCACATAGGTGGTTTCAATGCTGTTGCGAAGTTGACTGGGGCCATGTCCCAACTTCGACAGGATCACCGGAGCATAAATCATGTCGGTTAATCCTAAAGCATCTAAGGCAACATCTACAAATCTAGCCGTATCCTGACCCAAAGCCGGAATCACATATTTAAGGGTTTCCCAAGTCACCCCCGGCAGTCGAGCTGACGGAGTTAGATGATAATGCCATCCTACCATAGAAATTATCCGAGTCAGATCATAGGCAGATAACAGATTATCACCTCGCGGAGTATCATCTACGGCAGATAATAGCACCTTTTTGCTTTTGGCATCCACCAATCGCGGATTTTGAATAAAGGCATCCTCTCCGTAGTCCCCGCGAAATTCTAGGTTTTGATTACCTGTGATTTCTATTAGCCAACGTTCTAAACCTGTACGGGACTCAAATCGCTTTAACATCCCTGACAAGGCGTTAGAAGTCCCAATTTGTCTTCTGTAGCTGACCACATCAGCCATAGCATCAACAAACGCAAAATCTGGCTTTTTCCCTTGAGGATCTCGAAATACCCAGTTCTTAATCTGAGCATCGGGAAATTTAGTATTTACCTGGGATAATATATTTAAACCTGCTATAATTTTGGTGGTACTCCAAAACTGGACCTTCTCTAGGGCGTTTTTTCCCATCCACATAGTTTGTAATTGGTCATCCATAAACCGACCTACACAAACGCAGGCCTGTAGAATCTCCGGGTCCAAGAAGTTCAGGTGGGTGGTGTTGATTTGGGGAACTTTTCCTCGATTAGGATAGGGGCTAAAATCCATGGGTTTTTGTTCCAAGTAAATTGGATAGTTGGAAAGTTCGGCTTGATATGGGGAATTCTCAATCCCTCTATCCAAAAAGGCTAATTGGCTGGCATTCGCCTCCTGGTCTAGTTCTATCTGAAGGAACTTCTCGAAAACAGCAGCCCGGTTTTTAGCTTGTGCGAGCAAGGTCTGGTTCATTGTCTATGGTGGGTTGTGCATTTTCTTAAATGCGATCGCGTTTTCGATAATATCATTGCTGGTATCAGTTACAGCCTGTTCAGAAATCATCTGATCACCTCTCAAAGTCCCTCTCCCTCTCTGGGATCCAGATTTAGGGTGGGGGCAATATATTAAGCGACTGGTGAACAAGCTGTAAGATCAGATAAAATGTAGAATCAAATTATTGTTGCTCAATTGCTACACAAAGCGCCTATGTCTACTCTAGCACCAGTAAAAACAGAGTACGAGGCTGTCATTGGCTTAGAAACTCACTGTCAGCTTAGTACCCAAACTAAAATCTTCTCTAACTCCTCTACCGAATTTGGTGCTGATCCTAACACCAATATTGATCCTATATGTCTAGGGCTGCCGGGAGTGCTTCCGGTTTTAAATCAAAAGGTATTAGAGTATGCAGTCAAGGCGGCGCGTTCCCTAAATTGTGAAATTGCGCCCTATAGTAAGTTCGATCGCAAACAATATTTTTATCCAGATCTGCCCAAAAATTATCAGATTTCCCAATTCGATCTACCTATTGCTACTAATGGCTGGCTGGAAATTGAAATTGTTGATGAGAACAATAATCCTATCCGTAAACGCATAGGTATTACCCGCCTCCACATGGAAGAAGATGCGGGAAAACTTGTCCATGGAGGTAGCGATCGCCTGGCTGGTTCTACCTATTCTATGGTAGACTTTAACCGGGCAGGTATTCCCCTAGTCGAAATCGTTTCGGAACCTGATATCCGTTCGGGTTTAGAGGCGGCTGAGTACGCCCAAGAATTGCGCCGCATTGTCCGCTATTTAGGCGTTAGTGATGGGAATATGCAGGAAGGTTCCCTGCGTTGTGATGTCAATATTTCTGTGCGTCCCGTCGGTCAAAAAGAATTTGGTACTAAAGTTGAAATTAAAAACATGAACTCCTTTAGTGCCATTCAAAAAGCGATCGACTACGAAATAGAACGCCAAATTGCCGCCCTAGAAGCCGGACAACCTCTTATTCAAGAAACCCGTCTCTGGGAAGAAGGCAGCCAACGCACTATCAGCATGAGAAGTAAAGAGGGTTCCAGTGATTACCGCTATTTTCCAGAACCTGACCTTCCTCCTATTCAAGTATCAGCGGAACAATTGAAACAATGGGAGTCGGAATTACCAGAACTTCCCGCCCAAAAACGACACCGTTACGAGACGGACTTGGGATTATCTCCCTATGATACCCGTGTCTTAACGGACGATCGCACTGTGGCGGAATATTTCGAGGCTACAGTTGCAGCAGGTGCAGATACTAAACAAGCGGCTAACTGGTTAATGGGGGATATTACGGCATATCTGAAAAATGAAAAACTGGCAATTACTGACATTCCCCTTAAACCCGCAGAACTAGCGGAACTAATTAATCTGATTGGCGAAAATACCATTAGTGGTAAAATCGCCAAAGATATTCTGCCGGAACTTTTGGCTAAGGGTGGTTCCCCCAAACAAATGGTGGAGAAAAAAGGCTTAATTCAGATTTCCGATACAGGGGAATTAGAAGCGATTATCGATGAAGTTATAGCTAGTCATCCCCAGGAAGTTGAAAAGTTTAAGGCTGGTAAAACTAAGCTAAAAGGTTTCTTTGTGGGACAGGTGATGAAGAAAACCCAAGGACGCGCCGACCCGCAGTTAACCAACAAGTTAATCTCTCAAAAACTCGAAGGTTAGTTAGTTCTTGTCAGCAGCCCTATCTCCCTCCCACGGGGAGGGTTGCTACACCCCCCCCTAAATCAACTACCGATTAATCGTGATTTTTTCTTCTAAGCAAGAACGCAGCATTCCGGCGTTAAATAGCATGGGTAGAAAATGGATACTATTAACTTCCCGAAAATAGAATAAAATCGGTATAGGCGACCAGAAAATCTCCCAGTTTGTCCATTCTCGATAGGGAAAACGCCGAATCATCTTACCTGAACGATATATATCTAAATCTGTGGGGGTAAACTGTAGGCGTATGGTGGCTGTCTGAATGGCTAGGAATAGTCCAAACAAAGACACGGGAAGGGCTACCCATTTCAGAATCAGAAATAAGGGGATTGAACTAAGTACCAACACCACGGGAATGACGTAACTGGGGGGAAGTTCGACTATCGGAGGTAGTTGGCTGGTTTCTGAAGTTGTGGTCATAAGTGCTTTATAATTGATTTTTGAGAGTTTTCTATGACAATTTATAGGTATATGCACAAAATGTCGATTTTGTCAAGCGGTGATTTTTTGGCCCTCTGGCGATCGCCTAAAACTCGTGCATCGTGAATTTTAAATTGTGGCGACAAAATAATCATACCAGCGACGCAGTGGGGGTTTCAGCGATTATTTTTACAAATAGACACAGTAAGCCCTTGGATGCGATTATTTTTAGAGTAGCACAACCCCTATAAACTCGTCAACAATTTGAGAGAGATTCTCAATAAAAATTTAACAATTCTTAACGTCGATTGAAAATCAAAAACTCTTTGGCGAAAGATATTAGTAAAATTTAACTATTTAGTTTTGTACAATAGACTTTTGAGTGGGGGATGATCGACGGATATTGTCGTATGATCCAGTCAAGGTAGAACAACAGTAGTTATTATTGGTGGTTATGGGGTTTTGGAATCAGGTATTGAGCCATCAAAAGTCTTTAAGTGCCGTCTGTAGCGTCTAAGCAGCAAGTTAAAGCTATCAAATTGAGGTAAGTTAGATGAAACATTATGTTTGTGTGACGATTGGGATTAACCAGTATCAATTCCTGCAACCCCTAAGTTACGCCCAAAGGGATGCAGAAGCTCTCAATCAGTTCTGGGCTGAAGATGCTGGTTTTGCGAGCGATCGCTGTGTGTTGATCACGGATACATCCCCGGAAACGTGGGATATGCCGACTTATCCAAGCCGGGGAAACCTGTTAGACTGGATGGAAAGTATCTGTCGAGAACAACTACAGGCGGAAGATACCCTATTTTGCTTTTTTAGTGGCTATGGCATTCATCATAAAGGGCAAGATTATCTAATGCCTATTGATGGCAGCCCAGAGAACCTGGAGGAAACGGCTATCCCGATCAGCCTACTGTTTAAGCATTTAAACAATGCACCTACGGATAATATATTACTGCTGTTGGATATTAACCGGACTCAGGGAGTACAGGTAGGCGATCAGATTGGAGGGGAGACGATCGCCTTATCGGAAAAATTTAGGATTCCCACGATCTTATCTTGTCGTCCTGACGAAGTATCTCGGGAAACCTCCTCCTTACGACATGGCTTTTTCACCGCCGCCCTATTAGAAGGTTTGAAATCAGGAAAGTGTCAGACTCTGGCTGATTTGAAATCATTTTTAAGCGATCGCCTTCCCGAATTGACCGATCAACATTTACGACCCTTACAAAACCCAGTATTTGCGATCGCCACCGCAGAACAGACCCAATTGCGACTCAAACCGGAACCAGCCAAAGCCATGGCGGCGGCGGGAAACCATCAGAGCAATTCTGCGGTCAATAGCACTTTTGCGCCCAAGCAAAATGGCAGCCACCCGTCAGCTTTACCTAATCTGAAGTTGTCTTCACCGTTCAAAACCGCCCCGGGAAGCCAACCAGACCCCAGTGAAAACCCCACAGAACCATTAAATCACGATCCGGCCTCTGAATCTTCCCCAGAAGCAGCAGACCCCAGCCAAAAGACCAATGAACAGCCCCAGGAAGAAATTATGTCAGACAGATCATTCTTTCAACAGCTTATTATCTGGAGTGGTGCGATCGCTGTACTACTGTTATTGGGAGTTTTCTATACTAACCGATCCCTATTCGTAGGTTCGCAACCCTCTACCACTCCCTCTTTACCTCCTATGGAGTTATCCCAACCACCCACCCCGGAAACTACCGACCCCACAGAAACCGAAGCGCTAACGCCGCCAGAAGCTGTAGTTGGGGATGATGTTCCTGAAACCCCTGCGCCGACTCCTGCTAACGGTGAACAGCTTTTACAGCAGGCTAGAATGATAGTTCAAAATACCTCCGCTTCTCGTTTGAGTCAGGCGATCGTCCAAGCTAATCAAATTCCGAATAATGACCCACTTTATCCTGAAGCACAATTAGCTATTGAACGCTGGAGTCAAATGATTCTCGATATCGCAGAAGGACGGGCGGCTATGGGGAATTGGTCGGAAGCGATCGCCGCAGCATCTTTAGTCCCCGAAACTAAACGCCCTATTTATGAACAGGCGCAATTGCAAATTCAAAATTGGCAACAGCCTCTCACACAACTGCGCGAGAATCAAGCTAAAATTGAGGCGGCTCGCTCTCAAATTCGGCCGGGACAGGCTTCGACCTATAGTAATGCGATCGCTGCTGTCTCTACCATTGGTCCGGAAGAATTGGGTTATGACCAAGCCACCGAAGCGATCGCTCGCTGGAGTGGTGAAATTTGGAAACTCGCTCAGTCCCGCGCTCAAAATAATCAATTTGAGTCTGCTATTTTGGCAGCCGTTTTAATTCCAGAGGGAACCCCACCATATACGGCGGCTCAACAGGCGATCGCTCAATGGCGAGCCAGAACACCAAATCGAAACCAGACACAGAATTGATCCGTTAATCCCCCAAGCTAAAATATGTCTCTGGTGAGAGGGCAGACAACACTTGTCTGCCTTATTTTATAGATGGGAACATACCATTAATCATTCATTATCCAATTCTGAGCCAAATTTCAGATAACTGTTCCCGAAAACTCAGAAATAGCAGCTTTACTGAACCTATCGACTTAATTACCCGATTCAGGATAATTGCATCTTCTCCATAGTCCTAGGTGGGATTTGCTAGTTGACACAAAATTGTTAAATAATGTTAACATATAAACCAATGCTCACCTATTCTGATTTTTTGCACTCTCCTGAAAATCTTTAAATATTTAACCAGAGCCGGAGCATTTTCCATGACATCAGGGTTTATTTATCAGTCTATTAAACGCTATTTCCGAGTTATTAAACGCCCCAATACGCCTACTTTGTGGGCGTTTGGTGTGATGGGCTGTTTCAGTGCGATCGCTTGGGGTTGGGTGTCTGACCAGCCGCTAATCAGGGATTTTTTTCAGCTACTATATTTCCAGCAAAAAAACCCACCGATATGGTTGCAATTGCCGTATATTCCGAGTAGTTATTTATGGTTGCCCACCATTTTATTAAGTGCGATCGCCTTCATTATTACCAAAATTTACCCTAAACCTACAGCCAGATCAAGGGCGATAATTGTCGCCATAATTTTAGCATTAACTATCCGTTATCTACTATGGCGATCGCTCTCTACCCTCAACCTCAGCGACCCCCTAAATGGTTTATTTAGCCTCACTCTAATGGGTCTCGAAATTTACATTATTGGTGCCAACATAATTCAAGTTTACTTAATTGTAAATAGCACCGATAGAAGCAGCCAAGCCGACCAACTCCAACAGTCAGTTATTCAACGAAAATTTACCCCAACCGTTGATATTTTAATCCCCACCTACGACGAACCCTTATTTATTCTGAGGCGCACAATTATCGGCTGTCAAGCCTTAGACTATCACCAAAAAAAAGTCTACCTTTTAGATGACACAAACCGCCACCAAGTCAAACAATTAGCCCAAGAATTAGGCTGTCATTATCTCACTAGACCTAATAACCTTCACGCCAAAGCTGGAAACCTTAACCATGCTTTGAAATTCACAAGTGGCGAATTAATTACAGTATTTGATGCCGATTTTATTCCCACCAAAAATTTCTTAACTAGAACAGTAGGATTTTTTCAGAACCCTAACACCGCCTTAGTCCAAACCCCCCAAAGCTTTTATAACCCCGACCCAGTATCCCGCAATTTAGGATTAGAAAATATCATTACCCCCGAAGAAGAAGTATTTTATAGACATATACAACCCCTAAAAGATGGTGCGGGTAGTGTAGTTTGTGCGGGGACATCATTTGTAGTTAGACGCACAGCATTACAAGCCATTGGCGGGTTTGTTACCGAGTCAATTAGTGAAGACTATTTTACCGGAATTACCCTAGCCAGCAAGGGATACAAACTCATTTATTTAAACGAAAAATTAAGCGCAGGTTTAGCCGCCGAAAGTATCACCGACCACCTTAATCAAAGAATGCGTTGGGCGCGCGGTACATTACAAGCCTTTTTTATCAACTCTAATCCTTTAACCATACCCGGTTTAACCCTCAGACAAAGATTAGCACATTTAGAAGGGTTGCTACATTGGTTTACTAGCATTTCCCGGATTTTTATCCTGTTAATGCCTTTGGCTTATCGTTTTTTAGGTGTGATTCCTATTAAAGCTAGTATCGGGGATTTTATTTACTTTTTAATGCCTTATTATCTGGTGTCTCTCCTGGCTTTTGCTTGGTTAAACCAAAAATCTCGGTCAGCCTTCCTATCAGAAATTTATGCCATTTTCCAATCTTTCCCCATGGCATTAACTGTAATTCAAGTAATGATTAACCCTTTTAAAGGTGGCTTTAAAGTGACTCCCAAAGGTAAAAAACAGCAAAAATTTACCTGTTCCTGGAAATTGGCATCACCTATTATTTTGCTATTAATAGCCACAATGGTCAGCCTATTCTGGAATTATCCACTCTTAGCATCAAATGTTGATAATTACCCCGGATTTAATTTGGGTATCATCTGGAGTATTTATAACTTAGTAGTTTTAAGTGTTTCTCTCCTAATTGTCATAGATGCACCACTACCAGATATCTATGACTGGTTCCAATTGCGTCGGTCTGTCAAACTCCAGATTTCTGACCAAGTGCTATGGGGGATAACTCGTCATATTTCCGAAGTAGGCGCAGAAATTGTGGTAACAGAACCCGCCGCCGCCTCTATCCTTCATCAAAAAAAAGGCGAAAAATTCGGATTTTTGCCTTTACAAATGGAAATTATTGATGTACAATTGAGCCTACAGGGAGAAATTACTGATACTCAATGGGTCGGTGAATTTCCCACTATTCGGGTTGAGTTTGAAGCCTTGACAGTATCGCAACATCGACAACTGGTAGAAATGCTGTTCTGTCGTCCAGGACAATGGCAGAATTTGTCAACTCCCGGAGAATTGCGATCGCTATGGCTATTGTTGAGGGTCTTACTCAAACCCAAGTTTATATTTGACCGGAAACCACATATAAAAGCGATCGCAGTTCATCAACATTAATGGCTCATCGATTATTGCATTGGACTCGCTGACTTTCTGTATGGGTGCTACGTTCAATAGTTCTCACATTCATTCCTGGGCTATAGATAGTTGCAGCATCCCAAAGTCTCGCACCATCTAAATTAGCCCCATCCAGATTAGTTCTGCTGTCGATGATAGCCCCACTTAGGTCAGCCCGACTTAAATCAGCATTACTCAAATCAACCCCACTCAGGTTAGCATCAACAAAATTAGCAAAATTAAAGTTTCCCCCCGATAAATTAGAATTACTCAAATTGCTACAGGTGAAAAAAGCACCCGTGAAGTCCCCATCACTCATATTAGCATTAGTCAGATTAGCCTGTCGTAATTGCGCGTTGCGGCGAGACTGATTACTCATATCAGCGCCTCCTAGGTTGCAACCCTGACAAGAAGAATACTCGCCCCTCAAAAACGCATTCGGATCCGTAGTGTTAAACTGAGCCATCAATGGTTTAGCACTCCAAGCAGACATTAACAGAACCGAAATCCCTAACAGTCTAGTTTTGTTCATCAGTCCAGTCATACCTAATTACATAAACTCAGTCAGGCGCTGACATGGGGGGAGTTTATAGAACATCTACCCCCCCCAATGTCAACTTTAATAGTCCTTTAGTTGTCGTAGACCCTAGCTTCAGCAGCTTCTGGATTTTCCTCGCAGTAAATCTCAAAAGCAGTTTTTTCAATCCGTTCCGATCTCTGATGTGCCGCCTCAGCCTGAAGTTCCTCAACAATATCCCAAGCCGCCGCACATTCAGGAGAAGTAGCACCTTTTTCCGCACAGGTAGCCCTAGCCTCTTCGATCGCCTGTTCTATGCGATCGGCCAAGACAATACTCTTAGGCTTCTCTACAAAGTCACCCTTACTCAGGATATCAGTTACAGAAACAATCCCCAACAGTTCTTCTTGAATCACCGGAGCGCGGCGAATACCAGTCTGAGCAAATAACCGCGCCACATATTCCACCCCCAAATCAGGGTTAATAGAGATACAGGGCTTAGTCATAATCTCATAAACCCGCATCTTTTTCGGATCTTTACCGTAAGCCGTCACCTTGTAAATCACATCCGTCTCCGTCACAATGCCATAAGCATCCTGTTCGTGGCGACGTTGAACAATCAGCGCCCGCAAACACAGATCATTCATTTGTTTCACCGCTTCTGCTACCGTAGCCGACCCCCGAATCGTCACTACATCGGTCGTCATAATATCTTTAGCTTTTAGCATCATCGCAGGCTCTCCATAACTTGATACACTCTTATAGCTTGCCTTGTTATGGCTTCAAAAGAAAGAATTGTTTTAACCCCCGTTTTCTGCTAGAATGAGAGATAGATCTATTAAATTTTTGCCTTATGTCAAGTTCACTCGTGAATACAGCCATCTGGCATCACCGCCCCCATCAACATAGCATCAGTCCAACTCACACCGTCGAGAATCGCCCCCCGAAAATTAGCACCCCGCAAATTCGCCCCAGATAAATTAGCCCCAGTTAGGTCCGCTTTCCAGAGATAAGCATTCCTTAGATTAGTATAGCTAAGATCAGCCCCACAAAGACGAGCCAGGTTAAGATTAACCCCCGTCAAATTGCTCCGTACCAAATTACCACCTTCCAGATTAGCCCGCATCAGCACAGCATCAGCCAGATTACTCCCCCACAGAATCACGTCAGTTAAATTTGTGCCGTGGAGAATAGCACCCTCCAGATTAGCCCCCGTCAAATTCGCCGACCTCAGATTAACAGCAGTCAAATCAGCCTTTTGTAAGTTAACCCCCCGCAGATTAGCCTCAGACAGATCTACCCCATTCAGGTCCATCCCCCCTAAATCCACATCTACCAAATGACAATAACTCAGATTAGCACTGGTGAGACGAGCCTTAGTTAAAACCGAACAGCTTAACCTCGCATGACTGAGATTAGCCCAACTCAAATTCGCCTCAGTCAAATTAGCCGACCTAAGATTAACCCCACTTAAATTCGCCCCACATAGATTAACCCCGGTCAAATTAGCCGACCTAAGATTAACCCCCTGTAAAATAGCACCACTCAACTTAACCCCACTGAGGTCAGAATGCACCAAAAACGCACCCCCCAGGTCAGCCTTAGTCAAATCAGCATTGGTCAATATAGCCCGTCCCAAATGAGCAAAAGTTAAATTACTCCTATATAGGAACGCATTAAACAAATTAGCATCTTCTAAAAACGCCCTACTCAAATCCGCCCCAGCTAGGGAAGCCCCCCCTAGGTCAATTCCTTGAAGATTACAGCGAAATAATTTCGCACCAATTAGATTAGCCTTCCTAAAGTCGCGATCGCCCACCTTATAGCGACTTAATAACTCCTTAATATCCACCTGTACCACTCCCATTCACGATCAGCTACATCACTGCTAATCATTTTGACAACAAATATTTCCACCCGAAACCCTCCCAGAGGGGATAACTTTCACCTATATTTAAGTTGCATCAATCAGAGCAATATATTACCTTTCCATCAGTAAGGTATAAAAACTCAATTCCTCCTTGCTACTTTAAAAATCTTATGAATGATACCCCAGAACTCAACGATCGCCGCCAGATTTTCGGTTGGATCATGTATGACTGGGCCAATTCTGCCTATGTCACCACCGTTGTGGTAGCGGTTCTCCCTGCTTACTTTGCGGCTGTCGTCGTCCCCCCCGGCGGAGTCACCATAGCCGGAATTAACTATAGCGCGACCGCCTTATGGGGATTTGTCAGCAGTTTGGCTGCCTTCTTAGTGTTTATGGTAGCCCCTATTATGGGGGCAATTTCCGACTTTTCCGCATCCAAAAAGAAATTTTTAATAATTTGTGCTTACACAGGCTGCCTAGCTGCTAGTCTATTGTTTTTTTGTGGCACAGGAGATGTTTGGCTAACGCTGACTCTCTTTATTATAGCCCAAATTGGCTTTGTTGGGGGCAATATCTTCTATGATGCCTTCCTCCCCAGTATTGCATCAGAAGACAAAATGGACTGGGTTTCTGGTCAAGGTTTTGCTTGGGGATATATAGGCGGTGGCTTGCAATTAGCCTTATCTTTAGCTTTGATTGCTGGACATGAGACGATTGGTATTTCCGCCGAATTAGCAGCCAGACTCGCGATTTTAATGGCAGCAGTTTGGTGGGGTGGTTTTTCCTTAATCACATTTTTTAACCTGAAAGAAGCCCAAACCTTTGAGGAAATTCCCCCGGAATATCAACATTTACCACCCTGGCGCGCTTATATCAAAGTCGGAATTGTCCGAACCATTGTCACACTTAGGAAGGTGCGTTTATTTAAGCATTTGCTAAGGTTTCTGATTGCTTACATGATTTATAACAATGGCATCCAGACTGTGATTACTATGGCTACTATCTACGGGGCGGAAGAGTTGGGTTTTTCCCCAAATGTTCTCATGATTACCCTATTGGTAATCCAGTTTGTCAGTTTTTTCGGGGCTTTGGGCTTTAGTAAACTCGCCGAATTCACTACCTCCAAAACAGCGTTAATGATTTCGTTGGTGGGATGGTCGATTGTAGTTATCTATGCTTATTTTATGAATAGCCCCACTGAGTATTTTATTTTAGGGGGAATTGTCGGATTGGTTTTGGGGGGGTCCCAGTCCCTCAGTCGTTCCTTCTATGGGTCGATCATTCCACCTTGGGCGGCGGCTGAATTTTATGGGTTTTACTCAGTTTTTAACAAAGGTTCGGCGATTTTCGGACCTTTACTATTTGCTGTAATCCTCCAGGTGACGGGAACAGCACGCAATTCTATCCTGGCATTAATTGTGTTTTTTATAGTTGGTTTAGTCGGTCTATATTTCGTAGATGTTGAACAGGCTAAACAAGCTAGAAATATTCAGCATTTAGAATAGCGATCGCCTCCAGTTTTTCGCTATTTAAACATCAGAAACCTGGATAGTTAGCCACTTAGTTATTAGCCGCTAAACCCATCCAGGTTGTCACCGATTATTGGCAGTTTCCATCAACTTCTAGCTGGCACATTTTAGGTCTTCGCCTTCGTCTACAATCAAATGTAAACATAACAGCTTTTTCATCAAAATAGGCTTGCCTTTACCAGAGTGATAAATTTCTAATTCCGCATCTGATGGCGCTTCAAATAAAAATCTTTCTCCGGGAAAAACAATATGCTCTAAATACCAGTTATCAATATTAGAAATCCGAGCAATCTCGACTTTTTGGCTATCGTTATAGTAGCAACAAAGTTGTTGATTGGTCTGACGATTATTAAATTGATATAAGGTTGACATCATGGTTAAATCCTCTGGGAACTAAAAAAAGTTTGTCGATACTGACTTTGTTAAACTTGATCCCTGACCCCAACTTGATGAGGGATCAAATTCTCAGATTAAGCCAAATTGCTAAAAATCCGTGGACCCTGAAACTGATAATGCTTCTCCCCTGATGATAATGACTTAGGCTAATTCTCCCTTCCATCTATGTTAGAGTTACGGGAAAGCACCCCGATCGCTATTTCCGGGATCTTCGCCGATTTGGGGCGAGTTAACCCCCGGAGGTTTAGCTTTCGGTTCGGACCTTAGCCGTTGTGTGTGTCCATCATCTTCAAAGATTGCATCAAATCAGAATCCCCATTTTAATTATTTCTAAAGAATAACAACAAGGCCAGAGTTAGCTAGTCTATCTAATGGCTTACTTTTAAGTATGATGGATCTGGGTAAATCAGTGTCGCGATCGCTATCACTGACTGATCATGTTTATTATCACATCCCATTGGTTCCCGATATGTTTTTATTTTTGTCATATCCCCAGACCACTCAGACTGCACTTGTCCCGATCGCCGTGGAAGTCTCGGAAAGCTGCAAGTGGCCAAAAAGCTCGGCTAAAATGGTATTGGAGAATAAAAACCCCTCCGGGTCTGTCAGTCGTAGGTGAGGGGTCGCTGGCTGGTCGGGTTCTTCCTGAGTAGAGACTACTTCCACCCAACCCCGATCGCCTAATGGTTTGAGAATATCAGTAATTTGACTTACCGTCTCTTGGCCAAATTGCTGTTGCAGCCTCACCAGATCCACACCACTAGCTAACCGCAGTCCCAGCATCAGGGTTTCTAAGAGAATATCCGATCCTAAAATAATCGCGATCGCCTCTGTAGGGGCGGGTGCAAGATCAGCACTATGAAAAACCCGCAAACTTTCTACACCTGCCCCCCCGGAGGACTGTAGCCACTGATAATAGCGATCGCGGGTTCTCGGTCGGGTCAGTCGATAGCCCCCCACATAACTCGCCGCCCCCATACCAAAGCCATAGTAAGGTTGATTGTGCCAATAAACCAAATTATGGCGACATTCAAACCCAGGTCGCGCATAATTGGAAATCTCATAATGTTTAAACCGGGAAGTCAGGCATTTTTGCGCCTGTCGGTAGAGGTTGGCTGTAGTTTGATCATCAGGAAGGGGAAACTCTCCCGGCTTATAGTAGCGACCAAAAGCCGTTTGAGGTTCCACAATCAGATCATAATGGGAAACATGAGCAGGATTAATGCTCAAAACCTGATCTAGGGACTCTTGCATCATTTCTGGGGTTTGATGGGGTAAACCAGAAATCAGATCAATACTGAAGTTGACAACACCCACTTGATTAATTAAATCGATCGCCCTCCAAATATCCGCCACAGTATGCGATCGACCACAAAGCCTTAATAAATCATCCTGAAACGCTTGTACACCCACACTCACCCGATTGGCCCCCGCCGCCACAAATCCCTGTAATTTCCCTAAATCAAAAGTCCCAGGGTCCATTTCCACGGAGATCTCAGCATCACTCGCAATTCCCAAGTTATCGCTAATGGTTTTGATGAGGCGATCGAACTGCTGAACCGATAACAGAGAGGGAGTCCCCCCGCCAAAAAACACCGTTTTCAGTGGCGGTCCGAAATGCCTTTGATTGAGAATTTCCGATCGCAGAAAATCTACATACTCCTCCATCATCCCAGAATTTTCCCCATGGCGGCGATCGCCTACCACAGACACCGCAAAATCGCAGTAGTAGCAGCGGCGACGACAAAAGGGAATATGTACATAAGCCGCAGTGGGGGTTTCAGTATTTATACAAGATTCATTTAGCATTAATTAGCGCGCCTGGGACAATTTTAAAATATTCGCCTCAATATCTGATGCAGGTAGGGGCCTAGAAAATAGATAGCCCTGACCAAATTCGCATCCTAGATCCTGAAGATACTCTAACACCTCCCTTGTTTCGATACCTTCGGCGATCGCACCTAAACCCAATTGATTACTCAATGCTACAATCGTTTGCACTACCTGATGATTCCGACTTCCTGGCTGCATTTGGTTCACAAAAGATCTATCTATCTTTAAAGTGTCAATGGGGAAACGGTGCAAGTAGCCTAAAGAAGAGTAACCTGTACCAAAATCATCCAAACTGATCCCAATTTTTCGCGATCGCAATTTTGATGTTAGGGCGATCGCCATTTCCGGATTATCCATTAATGCACTTTCGGTAATCTCCAACTTGATCGCCTGTGGGTTCACTCCCGTATTAGCCAGAACCCGATCTATATCTACCAACAGCGTAGGACTGGCAAACTGACGCACCGACATATTAACACTCATCATCAAATCAGAATAACCCTGTTGATGCCACTTGTTTAGTTGTTCACAGGCTTGTTGTAGCACCAATAAACCCACCTGCACCACTAAACCCGTTTCCTCCATACAGGGGATAAACTCTCCCGGTGACACTAAACCTCGCTGGGGGTGTTGCCAACGCACTAATGCTTCAAAACCCACCAACTTCTCTGTAGCCAGCCTCACAATAGGTTGGTAATAAGTGATAAACTCTTGTTGTGCGATCGCCCTTTGTAAATCCGTTTCCAGAGTCAGCCGTTTAAGTGTAGCCGCCGTCATTTCTCGGTTAAAGATTTGATGGCAACCTTTTCCCCGCCCTTTGGCTTTGTACATTGCCGTATCCGCTGCTTGTAATAGGGCTTCAGCATTAGAGTTTACTTCCGTATCTAGGGCAATTCCCATACAAACAGACATAAAAATATCGCAATTTTCTACCTGAAAAGCCTCGATAAATGACCCCATTACCCCATTAATCCAATCTGTTAATTCTCCGGTTGCGGAAATGTTTTTCAGCCAAAAGCAAAACTCGTCCTCTCCCACTCTACATAGTATATCTCCGGGGCGCAGATGTTTTTTAAGACGTTCTGCGATCGCTCTCAGTAGTTGATTTCCCACCTGGTAACCAAAAGCACCATTAACTAATTTGAATTGGTCACAGTCGAGATAGGCGATCGCATAATTTTCCCCGCTGCTGTCAACGTAGCTATCCGATAGTTTTTGTAATAACTGCGCCCGACTTGGTAGCTGCGTTAGTATATCTTCATCTATTAGCCTTTGTAACTGAGCCGTGCGTTCTTCAACCATCAGTTCCAATTTCGTGTTAAAATCGGCTAGTAGTTGATATTGTTGCTTAATTCTGAGCATAGAGCGAATCCGTGCCAGCAATTCTAAGCGATTAACAGGTTTCGCAATAAAGTCATTTGCTCCCGCCGCCAGACATTCAGCTAGACTCTCTTTAGAAGATAATGCCGTCACCATAATAATCGGTGTTCCTTCCCATTCACCCATAGCTTTAATACGGCGACAAACCTCAAGACCGTCCATAACTGGCATCATTACATCCAGTAAAATTAGATCCGGTTTGATTACATTAATTACTGAAAGTGCATCCTGTCCACTAGAAGCATAGTGTAAATGATAATTTTCATGAATCAAAAAAGTTTCAACTACATCAAAATTATTTGGATCATCATCCACAATTAAAATCGAGAACATCGGTAGATTTTCCTTAGCCATTCAACAACTCTCTATGGTTCCACGCTATCTAGTTTCACCATCTTAATATAAATATGATACGTTGTAACGTCAAAATAGGGTGATTTGTATTATTTAATAGCTAATTCAAAATCGGTAAAGTCATATATATCGTCGTTTCTTGATTGTATATGCTATTAATTTCTATGGTTCCTCCCACCAATTCAACAATTTTATCCACGATTTTTAAACCAATACCCAGGCCTTGTTGCTCATAGCTTTTGCGTTCAAACTGCATAAAAGCACCGATTTGATTGATTTGCTCTTCCGTCATCCCACGCCCCAGATCATGAATCCATAGCCCCAGTTTTTCCCCGATAATCTGAGAGCGAATCGAGATAGGTTTCCCCGGCTTGGAGAATTTCAAAGCGTTGTCAATCAACTCATTTAAAATAATCGACAAATACCGCTCTGATATCGCCACCGTAGCCGGTTCTATATCCAACTTAAAATCATCATAGCGTTGGCTATCCTGTGCGTATTGTTTGCAGATAGGTTCCACAAAATACAAAGATAACATTGTAGACCCTGGCGAAACTTCTTTTTCCTCGCTACTTATCAGTTCCAATTCCAAATAAATTAGGAATCTTTTGACTAAATTTTCCAGGCGACAGGCTGATTGATACGCCAACCCTAACATCTCCACTGTTTCCGACATCCCCACATCTTCTATATCCTCCATATCCTCCATTACCAGGGTGAGCATTCCTAAAACACCATTTAGAGGGGTATTGAGTTCGTGGGAGAGGCTAGAGGCTAAATTCCCCCGCAGTTGATCTAGTGTGTTTTCTAGTAATTGAATAGTATTCTTCTGCACATTAGATAACTTGGCAATGTGGTCATATTGTTGCTTAATTCTCAGCATTGAATGAACACGAGACCGTAATTCTAAAGCATTAACGGGTTTACCGATAAAGTCATCCGCTCCCGCTGCGATACATTTAGCTAAACTTTCTTTAGAAGATAATGCCGTCACCATAATAATAGGTGTAGATTGCCATAGTGGCATAGCTTTAATGCGGCGACAAACTTCAATCCCATCAATAGCTGGCATCATCACATCCAGCAAAATCAAATCTGGCTGGATTAATTTGAGTGCGGAAATTCCCTCCTGTCCACTAGCAGCATAATGTAGCTGATAGTCTTGATTACTCAAAAAGGTTTCAATCACATCAAAGTTGTCAGGTTCATCATCAATCACTAAAATAGATAACATTTTCCGATAGTCCTTAGCAAGTCTAAAATCCCCAATTTGATGACTTTTCTTAGTTCATTTAGTCATGAGTTTATCAATATTTCTCAATACTCATTTACTCATGAGTTACTCTACCCGCCACGATCGCTTCATCACCCCCCAGGAATCCCCGGCTATATCCCGGCAAACCTATGACCATAATTATAACCTTTAGATGGTAGCTAACTAAAGATTTTCCTGAGAAATTCGCCGATCGCTTTTCAGTCCTAGGGTGGTCAAGTCCACCCAATAGTAAATCCTAGGTTAGACCTTGGACGTGGGGAATAGCCAAGGTCAGGCGATCGATTTGTGAGACGACATGGATCGACAGATTTTCTGGACAATTCCCCCTAGCCCTACTCAGCTAAGAATTTAATAACTCTTGAATCATTAGGGTTAACTGTTTTAATCTCACTGGTTTACTCAAGTATTCATTAGCCCCCGCTTGTAAACAGCGATCGCGATCGCTGTCCATCGCCAACGCCGTTAAGGCAATGATCGGCGTTGTCGCTAACTCTGGCATCACCCGAATCCGTTTCATCGCCTCTAGTCCATCCATTCCCGGCATTTGAATATCCATCAATATCAAATCAGGAGATAAAGCCACAGCCTGATTAATTGCCTCCTGACCATTTTTCGCCAACTCAATCCGGTAGCCTTTCGCGGTTAAATAGCTGGAAATCGTGCTGATATTCGCTTCATTATCTTCCGCTAACAGCAGCAAAGGCGCTGCATTTGGGGTTGATGGCGTTTCCACATTATTAGGGTTTTTTGTCGCCTCCGAGTCCGTCCGTTGGGGAATCATCACAGAAGCCTGATAGGGTAAATCGATACTAAAACAACTACCCACCCCCACTTCACTGGTTAAACCCACCCGACCGCCATGCAATTCTACAATTTGTTTTGTCAACGCCAAACCCAAGCCAGTTCCTTGATATTGGCGATTCAAGGCGCTGTCAATTTGCATAAACGGTTGAAACAGCTTCTTGATATTTTCTGGGCTGATACCAATGCCAGTATCTCTCACCGAAAACCGGAGATATGGGCTTTCTTCCTCCGCTTCTCTTGGTGGGGGCAATATCACTTCTAGGGTGATGCTTCCCCCTTCTGGGGTAAATTTAACCGCATTATTGAGCAGATTAATTAATACTTGACGGATGCGCCGTTCATCGAGTATAATATCAGGCAAATTTAAGGGCAGATTAACCGAGAGTTGAATCCGTTTTTTCAGGGCTTGCTGTTTGATGAAGGCGATACTGGATTGACACAGAGGCGCGATCGCCGTGGGGGAACATTCTAACTCTACCTGACCCGATTCTATCTTCGCCACATCTAAGATATCATTAATCAAAGCCAGCAGGTGAGAGGCGCTCCGTTCCACGGTTTGGAGGGCTTTCAGTTGTCTGTCATTCACGGGACCGAACACCTCCTCCTGTAGCCCTTCCGTCATGCCTAAAATGGCATTGAGGGGGGTGCGAAGTTCATGGCTCATATTAGCCAGAAACTCATCCTTGAGACGGGTAGCGCGGATCAGTTCGTTGTTAGTCGCTTGCAGTTGGGCTTGTGCTATTTTGCGATCGGTGATATCTTCAGCAATGCCAGCCACCCGATAGATCTTACCTTGGGCATTAGGGATGGGGAAGGCGCGATCGCGAATCCAGCGAATTTTCCCATCGGGGCGCACAATCCGGTATTCCTCATCAAATTGCCCTTTGACTTGTTTAGGAATCGCTGCCATAATACCAGCACGATCCTCCGGGTGAATCCCCTCCACCCAAGCATGAGGCGAAATATAAAGTTCATCTGACGTGCGGCCCCAGATGCGACTATAAGCTGGGCTGACATAGACTCTCTCCGTGCGTTCGAGTTCAATAATCCAAAAAACCGCATCAATCCCCTGTACCAATTGTCGGAATTTTTCCTCACTTTCCTGGAGAGCATTTTCTGCTCGTTTGCGATCGGTAATATCCTGAAAAGTTCCCACCACCCCAATAATATTCCCCCTCAAATCCCGCAGAGGCAGCTTATTGATATCCAGCCAATGTAATTCCCCATCTGAGAAAATCGCCCTTTGAGTAATATTTATCATAGGCAATCCCGACTCAATCACCTGGCGATCGGCTGTCCGATAGGCAACAGCTTCCACCTCATGGTACAGATCAAAATCAGTTTTCCCCACCACTTCATCAGGAGAATCTAACCCTAGGCTTTGGACAAATTGGTAATTACAGCCAACGTATTTAAGATCACAATCCTTCCAGAAAACCGCCAGGGGAAACGTATCTAGCACCGTTTGTAAAAACTGTTGAGATGCCCGCAGGTCTTGTTCTGCCTGTTCCCGTTGAACCCGTGCGGCGTGCTGTTCGCTAATATCCACATTGACCCCCGTCATGGTCAGAGGATGCCCCGCCTCATCCCGCACCACCACCCCATAGGTTTTAATGTGGCGAATCCTGCCATCAGGTAGGAAAATGCGAAATTCAGTATTGTATTCCCTCCCGGTGTTGAGAACCCTGGTCACATCCTCCATCAAGCGCCGCAGATCCTCCGGGTAGACATATTCCTGCCACTGCTCATAGGTAATCTGGGCATCTGGGGGGAGGTCGTAAAGTTCTCGCATCCGTTCATCCCAGATCAGCGTGTTGTCCTGCAATTGCCACGTCCAACACCCCATCGATGCCGATTTTAAAGCCAGGGAGAGACGTTCCGAGAGTTTTTGTAATTGGGCTTCCCGTTTTTGAAGTTCGGCCGTGCGTTGGGCGACCTTGGTTTCTAGCTCTTGGTTGAGGCGATGGAGTTGCTGCTCTGCTTGCTGGCGTTGACGGAGTGCAGCTTGCTGTTGGGTAATATCCCGCACCATGAATAACACCTCATCCTCCCCACTTTTCACCACCCGCACCTCTTCATCCTGACGGCGGTTATTCACCCAGAGGGTTTGCTCATAAACTTGCAATTCCCCCGTTTCTAGGGCTTGGTGGAGGTAGTAAAGCTGGCGTTCTGCCAACTCTGGGGGCAGCAGGGCGGTGATTGATTTTCCGGTGGGGTCAATATGGGCGGGAATCACATCACAACGACAGGGGGTGACAAAACCTCGATAGACCCCATCGGCCCCCACCCGAAACATTAAATCAGGAATCGCCATCAATACGGCATGGTTGCGACGCTCACTCTCCCGCAAGGCTTGCTCGGCTTGGCGACGCTGACGGCGAGTTTGAGCTTCTCGCACTTCCCGGCGCACTGTCTCCGGCAACCGGGCTAAATTCCCCTTCATAATGTAGTCGCTGGCTCCGGCTTTCATCATCTCCACGGCCAATTTTTCCCCAATGGTTCCTGACACGACCAAAAAGGGAATATCCTGTTGGCTTTCTTTGAGGATTTCGAGGGCGGTGGGGGCATCAAAACCGGGGAGGTTATAATCGGAGACAATCACATCCCAAGGCTGATGGGGTAGGGCTTCCCGCAGTGCCTGGGCGGTTTGCACCCGTTCCCACATCAGATCAAATCCATCCCGTCGCAACACCCGCAGCAATAACTCGGCATCATCATCCGAGTCTTCCACTAATAACAGATGCAGTGCTTCCGGCATAATCATTCCCTAGGTTCCTCTGTGGGGATTGGCTCATTGATTAAGGCCCAATACAAACCGAGTTGAGTGACAGCTCGGGCAAATTGCTCAAAATCTACGGGCTTTCGGACGTAACTATTGGCTCCCAAATTGTAGCTTTCGAGAATATCGGGTTCTTCGCTGGAGGAGGTTAAAACCACGACGGGTAAGGCTTTAAACCTTGGCTCGGCTCGCAGTCTACGCAGAACATCTAAGCCGCTTATCTTCGGTAGTTTTAGGTCTAATAACACCACCGTTGGCAAGGGATCGGTGCTAAAAATTAAATTTAACGCTTCTTCGCCGTTGCGCGCAATTAAAATCGGGTTGGTGATTGTACTCCGACGGAGCGATCGCAATGTCAAGCGTTCATCGTCGGGATTATCTTCCACCAAAATAATGGGACGGGGGGAAATCATAGGCAGGATAACAGAAGGGTTGGTAGAAAAGCTGAGGTGAGCTTGGGCGATTAGGGAATCGTAAAATAAAAGGTAGCCCCTTGTTCGATCGCTCCCTCGGCCCAAATTTCTCCCCCATGACGACGGATTATCCGTTGCACTGTGGCTAAACCGATGCCTGTACCGGGGAATTCTGCGGTATTGTGGAGCCGTTGGAACACTCCAAATAACATCTTAGCGTATTGCATATCAAACCCCGCCCCATCATCGCGGACAAAATAAACGGGGGTGGTTTCTGCCGGCATAACCCCCAATTCAATGCGGGCGCTGGGGTGATGGCTGGTGAATTTCCAGGCATTTTCCAGTAAATTGGTTAAGACGATCGCCATCAAGGTGGGATCGGCGGTTACTTTCAGATCCGGCGCAATGATAAATTCTACGGGTCTTTGGGGTTCTTGAATTTGCAAATCTTGGCTCAGGTTTTCTGCTAGGGCGCTGAGGTTCACCCATTGGGGTTTGAGTTCAGAACGCGATACCCGCGACAGAGACAGCAGATCATCGATCAGGTGACTCATTCGACTAATGTTAAAGCGGATGCGATCGAAATAGTCCTGGGCGATGTCGTCAAATAGCTGCCCATAGTCCTCTAGGAGGGCTTGACTAAAGCCGTCAATGGCTCGCAGGGGGGCGCGCAGATCATGGGAGACGGAATAGGCAAAGGCTTCCAGTTCTTGGTTGGAGGCGGCCAGTTGTTGGCTAACTCTCAGCAGGTCGGCTTCGTGGGTTTTGCGATCGGTAATATCTAAGATAGTACCGACTAAAGCCGTAACCTGGCCTTTGGCATCCATAATGGGTTCCCCCGCGCTTGGATGTAGGTATAGGGGCCGTCTTCATGGCAGACGCGACATTCCAAATCGTAGGGTTTTCCGGTGGCGATCGCCTCTGTCACCACCCGATCATGCACAATCTGATCTTCTGGATGATAGATTTGCAGGACTTCTTCATAACTCGGAATCCCTAGGGCGGCATCGCGCCCCAACAGTCGAAAAACCTGATCAGACCAAGTGATTTTACCTGTGGCGACCTCAAACTCCCAACTGCCGAGATGGGCAATCCGTTGGGCGGTTTGCAGGTGGGCTTCCCGTTTTTTTAAGGTCTCTTCAATCTCTTTTTGCTGGGTAATATCCTGAGCGACAGCATAGAGGAAAAATCCGTAGGGTTGAGCGTACCACTGTAGGTGAACATAACGACCATCGGCACGGCGATAACGATTCACGAAACCTTCCACCTTTTCTTGTCCCTTTAATTGCTCAATGGCGGCTAGGGTGGCGGCGCGGTCTTCGGGATGGACGAAATCTAAGAGGATTTGCCCTTCCAGGTCTTTGACCTGATAACCCAAGGTGGTTTCCCAGGCGGGATTGAGGCGGATAAATCGCCCTTGGACATCGGCAATGCAAAGCAGATTCAGGGTTAAGGTAAAGAAGGGTTCGAGATTCTTTTTAATATCCCCGTGGGGGGTGAGGAGCAGTGAAAGCCGTTTGTCCTGACTGATGACCCCTTCTAGGTTCCCCCGGTCATCCACAATCAAGAGATGGCGCACCCCCTCAGTCAGAAAATATTGACCAATCTGGTCAATATCTTGCCAGTCCGATAGTTTCAGGGTTGGGGCGGGGCTAATGTCCAAAGTGGCGAGGGGCTGGCGGGTGTCCTGTCCTTGGGCTAAGAGTCTCACCACATCTTCGGCATTTAACAGCCCAAAGCCCTCCGGTTGGGAGATCACGACACAGCCACAATCTCCCCCACTGATGGCGGCGATCGCCTCTTGGAGGCTATCCTCTAAGCTAAGTTGGGGGGGAGACGGGATAATGATAGTTTGCAGGTCTGCTAGGGTGGGTAAACAAAATGGCATAACTTATTCCTGACTATTGATTTCGAGTCGTTAGACTAGATATCTCTACTCAGCTAAGAATCTAATAACTCTTGAATCATTAGGGTTAACTGTTTTAATCTCACTGGTTTACTCAAGTATTCATTAGCCCCCGCTTGTAAACAGCGATCGCGATCACTGTCCATCGCCAACGCCGTTAAGGCAATGATCGGCGTTGTCGCTAACTCTGGCATCACCCGAATCCGTTTCATCGCCTCTAGTCCATCCATTCCCGGCATTTGAATATCCATCAATATCAAATCAGGAGATAAAGCCACAGCCTGATTAATTGCCTCCTGACCATTTTTCGCCAACTCAATCCGGTAGCCTTTCGCGGTTAAATAGCTGGAAATCGTGCTGATATTCGCTTCATTATCTTCCGCTAACAGCAGCAAAGGCGCTGCATTTGGGGTTGATGGCGTTTCCACATCATTAGGGTTTAAATCCGCCTCCGAGTCCGTCCGTTGGGGAATCATCACAGAAGCCTGATAGGGTAAATCGATACTAAAACAACTACCCACCCCCACTTCACTGGTTAAACCCACCCGACCGCCATGCAATTCTACAATTTGTTTTGTCAACGCCAAACCCAAGCCAGTTCCTTGATATTGGCGATTCAAGGCGCTGTCAATTTGCATAAACGGTTGAAACAGCTTCTTGATATTTTCTGGGCTGATACCAATGCCAGTATCTCTCACCGAAAACCGGAGATATGGGCTTTCTTCCTCCGCTTCTCTTGGTGGGGGCAATATCACTTCTAGGGTGATGCTTCCCCCTTCTGGGGTAAATTTAACCGCATTATTGAGCAGATTAATTAATACTTGACGGATGCGCCGTTCATCGAGTATAATATCAGGGAAATTTAAGGGCAGATTAACCGAGAGTTGAATCCGTTTTTTCAGGGCTTGCTGTTTGATGAAGGCGATACTGGATTGACATAGAGGCGCGATCGCCGTGGGGGAACATTCTAACTCTACCTGACCCGATTCTATCTTCGCCACATCTAAGATATCATTAATCAAAGCCAGCAGGTGAGAGGCGCTCCGTTCCACGGTTTGCAGGGCTTTCAGTTGTCTGTCATTCACGGGACCGAACACCTCCTCCTGTAGCCCTTCCGTCATGCCTAAAATGGCATTGAGGGGGGTGCGGAGTTCATGGCTCATATTAGCCAGAAACTCATCCTTGAGACGGGTAGCGCGGATTAGTTCCTCATTGCGTTGAGTAAGCTGTTGTTGCGCCTGTTGACGTTCTCTGAGTTCCTGTTGCAACTGCTCAAACAGATTAGACTGTTGAATAGCGATCGCCAACTGGAACGAGAATTGCTGCGCCAAATCAATATCCGACTGTTCCCAATGGCGGGTGCCGTCACATTGATGAATGCACAACAGTCCCCATAAGACATCTTGATAGAGAATCGGTATCACTAAGGTAGCCCGCACCTGAAACTGAGACAAAATATCTACATGGCAGTTTTCTAAACCGTCGTGGTGGATATCATCCGCCACATAATAACGTCCTTGAGCGTAGAGACTGGCATAGTTTTCCCCAAAACAATGGTCATGGACGGGGATAGCCAGCACCGAGGGGAAGTCATTAACCACTGACTCCGCCACAAACTCACCGTCGTCATAGCCAGAATCAGGGTAAAATTTGAAAATACCGACTCGACTCGCTTGCAGACAGTTGCAAATCTCTCGAGAGGCGGTGTCAAAAATGGTGGGTAAATCCAGGGATTGACTGATGCGTTGATTGGTCTCCCGCAAGAGTCGTTCTCGTTGCGCTTGCTGCTCAATGGTTTGTTCGGCTTTTTTGCGATCGCTAATATCCGTATGAGTGCCGATAAACCGCAGGGGCTGTCCCTCAGCATCCCGTTCCACAATGCGCCCTTGGCATAAAATCCAGCGATAGGAGCCATCTTTACAGCGCAGACGATGTTCAGCGCGATACAACTCCGTTTTTCCTTGAATATGTCCCTCCACGTCCTGGTAAATTTGGGCTAAGTCGTCAGGATGAACCCGACTTTCCCACTCCGTCAACTTGTTCTCAATCTCATGCTCCTGATAACCCAGCATGGATTTCCATTGTTTATTGAACCAAATTTCCCCGGTCTGCATCTTCCAGTCCCAGAGTCCTGTGTTGGCCGAGGCCAGAGCCAGTTCTAAGCGCAGTTTACTTTCTTGCAGTGCCTGTTCCGCTTTGGTGCGTTCCTGAAGTGCCGCTTTCTGGGCGCTAATATCCACCACTACACAAACAGAACTCTCATCAGTTTGAGATAACATCGCCACCCCAATTAACACAAACACCAAATGTCCATCTTGATGGCGATAGGCTTTTTCAAAGGGGTGAATAAATCCATATTGGCGTAGATGTTGAATCACCTGCAAATCTTGCTCTCGATAGTCAGGGGGGGTGATTTCTGCCCAGTTCATTAAACCCGCCTCGACTTGGGCGCGGCTATAGCCCAACATCTCTAAAAAGCGATCATTCGCCTCGATGATGTCTCCGGCAAAATTGGTAAACATCATCCCCACTACGTTGGAGTCAAACACCCGCCGAAAACGAGTTTCACTGGCTTGTAAAGCGGCTTCAGCTTGGCGGATGTCGGTGATATCTAAATTCACCCCAATCATGCTGATGGGCTGACCGGCTTCATCCCGAACCACTAACCCAGAGGCTTTAATATAGTGGAGGCTGCCATCGGGATGCAGAACGCGAAATTCGGTGTTATAGTCGGCTCCCCCTACAACGGCTTTCTGGAGGAGGTCTGCGGTAGCTTGGCGATCGTCGGGATGAACGCCATTAGCCCAAACTTCGTAAGGGACTACGGATTCTGAGTTGGGAGACTCTGAAGGATAATCAACCCCATAGAGGGCATACATCTGCTCATCCCAAGTAATTCGATTTTGGCGAATATCCCAATCCCAAAAGCCGATGTTTCCCGAATATAAGGCAATTCTGAGTCGTTGGGAGAGTTGGAAAATTTCCGCCTCGGCTTGTTTGCGTTTGGTCATATCCCGGGCGACCCAAATCACCTGGCGATCGCTCATGGGAGAAATACTCGCTTCAAAATAGATGCGGCGATCCTCCAGGTCGATTTGATACTCAAACGACACGGTTTGTCCGGTGGTTAAGGCTTCCAGAATCGGCGATTGACTGCGGGATTTTGATTCTTCTTGAAATAGACAATCGAGGGTTTGATCGAGAATCTCCGTGGCTTGGGGGTCGAGCATTTGGTGGCGGGTGGGCATCACATTCACCTTGCGCGCATCGGGGGCAATGATTAAAACGAGATCCCCCATGGCTTCAAAGACGCTGCGTAACTCGGTTTCACTGCTGCGTAGTTTTTCCTCAAAGGCGGCGCGATCGCTAATATCCCGGAATATCCCTTGCACAACATAGGTTTCCCCCACTTTAATCAGGCTTCCTGAGATATCAACGGGAATTTCTGAACCATCGGCCTTGAGAATCCGGGTATCCAACACCCAAATCTGTTTTTCCTTAATAATCCGCTCAAAACTGCTAAAAATGCGGTCTAATTCCTCGGGGGGATGGATTTGGCTGATATGTAGGGGCGATCGCTCTAGGCTCAGTCCGCTGAACTCCTCGCGGGAGTAGCCGAATAAGTCCTCGGCGGCGCGGTTGGCTTCAATCAGGTAACCTTCAGGGGTAGCTAGGAGAATGGCATCAGTCGCGCCTTCCATGAGGCCCCGATAGCGGGCTTCGCGAGCTTGTAACTCGGCGGTGCGTTGCTCGACTCGGCTTTCAAGTTCGCTATTTAAAGATGCTAGGGCCAGTTGCGCGGTTTGGCGCTGGTTAATCTCGTTCTGGAGTTGTTGATGTTGGGTGGCTTGTTTGAGGGCGATCGCCAATTGGATCGAGAGCGCCTGCAAGAGTTCGATTTCCCCGGTTTGCCAATCTCGCGGCTGATCTCGGTGACTGGTGATCATCAACCCCCAGAGGCGATCGTCTACCACAAGCGGCACCATCAGCTTGGCGCGAATATCAAAGCTCAATAATAGCTCCTGATGGCACAGGGTCATGGACTCATCATAAATGTCTCGCACCACCCGCACGCGACCTTGGCGATAGGGTTCGAGCCACTCTCGAGTCACACAGGGGTCATTGGCTTGACTGTGCAGCACGGACCGACCGCCAGCAATAATTGATTCGGCAATGACGACACCATTCAAATTGTCTTCAAGTTGGTAGATAATGACGCGATCGCAGGTCAACACCTGCCGCACTTCATCCACCGCCGTCTGGAGAATGGTGGCTAAGTCCAGGGAATTGCGAATGGTTGTGGAAATATTCAGCAGCAGGCGATCGCGCTGGGCCTGAGATTGAAGCCGCTGAGTTTGTGCGGTCACCTCCTCTTGCAGTTCCCGGTTGCGAGATTCCAGCAGCGCCAGTTTTTCCGCTTCTAGACGGTTGACCCGCTGTTTGAGGTTTTCTGCCAAATTATAGAGTTCAATGGGGTTAAACGCCCGTAGAAGGGTTGTTTGGGTGACGATTCCCACTAGGTTCCCCCGTTCTCCAGTGACCACCACCCGCCGAATCCGCCGTTCCTCCATCTGTTGCTGGGCTGCCCACAGAAACTCATCCGGTCGCACTGTAAACAGGGGAGAACTCATCACCTCTTGGGCGCGGGTTTCCCTGATCGCACCACCGACAGCCTGGAATTGCACAATATCCCGCTCGGTGATGATTCCCACAGGACGCTCTATGGGTGGGTTGTCGGCCGGATCGAACTTGGTGATAATCACGCAACTGACTCGGTTTCGGGTCAATAACTGAGCAATATCTAGCAGGGTGCGATCGGGGGGTGATGTCACCACGTCCTGAGCCATTACTTCCCCCACTGACCGCAACCGCATCAAGTCCACCGGACGGGTCAGCCTTTGTAGGCTTTCGTGGCTAATCAAACCGAGGAGGCGATCGTGGTCATCGACAATGGGTAAATGGCGCAAGCCACGCTTTTGCAGAAAGTCAATGATCGCAAAAATATCAGTTAGTTCCGACTGCTGTAGGGTGATAACGGGTTGGCTCATTACCTCGCCTACCAACAAACTTTGCAGGGGTTGCTGTTGGGCTGCCAGACGCACAATATCCCGCTCGGTGACAATACCGACAATGCGATCGCTTTCTGTGACGACTATAATTGAACTGCTGTCTGATTCACGACTGGGATTACTCATCAAGGCGATCGCCTCTTCCACTGTCGCTTCGGGGGAAATAGTTAACACATTAAGGGCGATCGCGGTTTTGGGGTCTATGGTGGTTTCGGTCGGACTCTGATTGTAATCAACCATCAGCGCAAGGATCTAGGGATGTTTAAACCCAGCATAACCCCGAAGTTAGGAATTTGTCGATCATGATCATGACAGCTTTCTAGTTCCGCCCTCAAGGGCAAATTATGCAGCTTTCGCGCTCATCACCCGCCCCAGTCAATCGCTATCCCCTAAATATTTTCGACCTGTTTTTCTGGGAAAAAAAAACCGGTTAGCTAGTTAATCTCCGCTAGTCCGGCATTTCACACCATGGTTATTACACCTTTTCTTTCACTACCAAAACTGAACAATTAGCATCGGCTACTACTTGGGAACTAACGGACCCTTGTAATACTCGGCTAAGTCCAGTTAATCCGCGACTACCAATAATAATCAAATCAGTTTTATAGATATTAGAAAGCCGGATAATTTCTTCGGCTGGATCTCCCTGGACAATTTCCACATCACTGGGAACAGCTAACTGTTTCTGATAGCTGCGTAGATAATTCTCGATATCCCAATAGGCTAACTCTTCTGATGAGCTAGGATGGGGGCGATCGGCAATTGGATCTACATCAGGCCCTGTAGTTGAAACCACATGGGAGAATATCACATGGGTTGTGGGTTCCAATTGTAGTTGCTTTAAGGCATTCATCATTATCTCCATAGAAGGGGAATCATCAATAGCAACCAAAATTGTCCTCAGCATTGGTAACTTCTCCTCACATTAAGCTGATATAGAAATCAGCAACACCCGCTAAAAATCCCCATCTCCCTGATTTTTCGTCCGCAGACGAACAGAATCTGCATGGGATGGTAGCCCTTCTGCAGTAGCCAAAATATTAACAGCATTTGCGACTTTTTGCAGCGCCTGCGGAGAATATTCAATCAAACTAGAGTGTTTCATAAATACTTCCACCCCTAAAGCCGAAGCATACCTAGCCGCACCTGAAGTGGGTAGGGTGTGGTTAGGACCTGCTAAATAATCTCCCACCGCTTCCGGGGTCGAACAACCTAGGAAAATTGCCCCCGCATGGCGAATGTGTTCTAATAGTTCCCACGGCTCCTCAACTTCTAGTTCTAGGTGTTCGGGAGCAAATTCATTAGATAACTGAGCCGCTGCTTCTAGGGAGTCCACCACCACCACTAAGCCATAGTGAGCGATCGCCTTTTCCGTCATAGTTCGGCGCGGGTGATGCTCAAGCTGCCGTTCCACCTCAGCCACCACCTGACGAGCCAAAGCCGAGTCTGTAGTCAACAAAATCGCCGCGGCCATTGTATCATGTTCTGCCTGAGCCAGCATATCCGCGGCCACATGAACAGGGGAGGCGATACTATTGGCAATAATTAGCACCTCAGACGGTCCCGCCAGCGAGTCAATACCGACAGTACCATAAACCAATTTTTTCGCCAGCGTTACATATATATTACCCGGACCTGTGATCACATCAACTTTCGGCACAGTTTCCGTACCATAAGCCAAAGCAGCGATCGCCTGAGCGCCACCTACCCGATAAATTTCCTGGACTCCAGCTTCCTGAGCCGCCACCAAAATCGCCGGACTAATCTTATTATCAATGCCTGGGGGAGTTACCATCACAATGCGAGGCACTTTAGCCACATTAGCCGGAATAGCATTCATTAAAACCGTACTGAGATAGCACGCTTGGCCACCCGGCACATATAAACCCGCCCGGTCAACAGGGGTGTATCGTTTACCTAAAACCACATTATCATCGCCAAACTGAACCCAAGACTTAGGAACACGCTGGCGGTGAAATGCCTCAATCTGTTTTTTTGCTAACCGAATTGCATCGAGAAGTTCGCAATTAACCTGTTGATAAGCGACATCCAACTCCGAAGCACTCACCCGCAACTGTTCCAGGGTCAGAGTTTTGTGGTCAAATTCTTGGGTGTAGTGTAGCAGTGCTTTATCCCCTTGTCGCTTCACGGTTTGCAGAACTTCTCGCACCGTAGCTTCTTTATGGATAACAGTATCATCATGGGTACGACTGGCGATGCGTCGCAGTTCTGATTGTGCTTCAACCCACTGAGTAATAATTCGCAGCATGGTGATTAGGAGTGCAAACCGTAGAAGTTACTAGCCAAAACGCGAGGGAATTGATCAACCCGGATGGGGCTAAATTTCTTTTATACCTAATTAAGCCGAACCAGGTCAGCCTAACTTTCAGTATAACCCGCGTTTGTTATATAGTGTAACGCGGATTCACAGACTCTGCCTGACTCCGAGATCTTCAGCCCTCATCTGGACTTTTGCGCCCCCGTATTGGCAAAATAAAAATTTAATGCACAAATTCCCCTATTGACGTGCTATATTGGTATTTCTGGAAATCTTGATTATCAAAGATCCGCGTAGTCCTACACCGGAAGCCATGGCCAACATCAAATCTGCCATTAAACGAGTCCAAATTGCTGAACGCAATCGGCTGAGGAATAGAACCTATAATTCAGCCGTCAGGACCCTCATGAGAAAATATTTTGCCGCTGTTGAGCAATATGCGGCTAATCCCAGCGATGAAGCGTTGCAGGAAGTCCAGCAGCGGATGTCAGCAACCACCAGTAAAATCGATAAAGCCGTGAAGGTAGGTGTTCTGCACCGGAACAATGCGGCACGGAAAAAATCGAGATTAGCTCGGTTCTTGAAACGACACCAGCCTAATTCTAGCGCCCAGGAAGCGACAGCCTCCTAGGGGGAAACCTCGTGCCGTCCGCGAGTATGTCAGCAAGTCGCACTGAAGTGAGGGGTTGAAAAACCTATAACTTCAGTGGATGGCTATGCTAGATGGGATATCCCAGAAAACGGTGATCACCAAAAATCCAACAGTGTTGGCTTAAAAATGGGCCAAAAGGCTGGGAAGTATGCTGAAGGACAGATAGCACCAGATGCAGCTAATTGATACTCACGTTCACATTAACTTCAAGAGTCTGGCTACAGACCTCGGAGGTATCCGGCAGCGATGGCGGTCTGCTGGAGTGGTGTCTTTGGTACACTCCTGTGTTCATCCAGGGGAATTTGCCGAAATCAGGGCGATCGCCGACCAAGTAGAAGAACTATCCTTTGCCGTAGGGTTGCACCCCCTGGATACAGAGAAATGGACAGAAACCACAGCCAGTGAAATTAGGACTCTAGCTGAATCTGATCCGAGGGTAGTAGCGATCGGGGAAACGGGGTTAGACTTTTATAAGGCGAAGGATGAAGCCCGTCAAAAGGAAATTTGCCAAGCCCAACTGGAAATAGCTCGCCAACTAAATAAACCCGTAATTATCCACTGTCGAGATGCAGCAGCCTCGATGGTGGAACTGTTGCGGGATTTCTTCGATGATCAAGATCATGGTCCCGTGCGAGGTGTTATGCACTGTTGGGGTGGAACTCCTGAAGAAATGCAATGGTTTTTAGACTTGGGGTTTTACATTAGTTTCAGCGGAACGGTAACCTTTAAAAATGCTACCCAAATTCAGGAATCTGCTCGTCGGGTTAGTAGCGATCGGCTATTGATTGAAACTGACTGCCCCTTTCTAGCTCCGGTTCCTCGACGAGGTAAACGGAACGAACCCGCCTTCGTGAAATACGTTGCCGAAAAAGTATCCGAACTCCGTGGTGTATCCCTAGAAACTCTGAGTCAGCAGACTACTAAAAATGCCTCGGAATTATTTGGCTTGTCCGTCATTCCTAGTAAACTAACCCCCTAATCAAACAAATCAACTCCCAAATTTCCCCAATCGCCCGACAAGCCATTGAGCAATTGCCCAGAGGTGGGGATATATCGATACTCAATGGGGGCGATGATGTGGTAGGGGTAACCCTGATTTCGCCTAACCCTAACATACCAGCAGACCTTGAACATCCCAGCAGACCTGTAGAAACCATGATAAACACAACCCAATACGAATCCGCATTTGAACTTCCTGATTTAATTGAAATTCAGCGATCGAGTTTTCGTTGGTTTTTAGAAACCGGGCTAATTGAAGAATTAGAAAGTTTCTCGCCCATCAGTGATTATACAGGGAAACTAGAACTGCATTTCTTAGCCAGAGATTACAAGCTGAAACAGCCCAAATATGACGTAGACGATGCCAAACGGCGGGATAGTACATACTCCGTGCAGATGTACGTTCCTACCCGGCTAATAAACAAAGAAACCGGGGAAATTAAAGAGCAGGAAGTTTTTATCGGAGACCTGCCCTTAATGACCGAACGTGGCACGTTTATTATTAACGGAGCCGAGCGGGTTATTGTTAACCAAATTGTGCGGAGTCCGGGGGTATACTACAAATCGGAAATCGATAAAAACCAACGACGTACCTATAGCGCCTCCCTCATCCCTAACCGAGGCGCTTGGTTGAAATTTGAAACCGATAAAAATGATCTAGTTTGGGTAAGAATTGACAAAACTCGCAAACTATCGGCTCAGATACTTCTGAAAGCCCTAGGATTGACGAATAACGAAATATTTGACGCATTGCGGCACCCAGACTACTTCCAAAAAACCATCGAAAAAGAAGGGGAATTTAGCGAAGAAGATGCCCTGATGGAGTTGTATCGAAAACTGCGACCAGGGGAACCTCCCACCATCACCGGGGGAGAACAACTTTTGCAGAATCGCTTCTTTGACCCGAAACGCTATGATTTGGGTCGGGTAGGACGGCATAAACTGAACCGGAAACTAAGGCTAAGTGTGCCAGATAGCACCAGAGTCCTAACTCCCACTGATATTCTATCGGCGATCGACTACCTGATTAACCTAGAATACGACATCGGCGAAACCGATGACATTGACCACCTGGGTAATCGTCGGGTGCGTTCAGTAGGGGAACTATTGCAAAACCAAATCCGAGTAGGTTTAAACCGTTTAGAAAGAATTATTCGGGAACGGATGACCGTTGGCGATGCCGAAACCCTAACCCCCGCCTCCCTAGTGAACCCGAAACCTTTGGTAGCAGCCATCAAAGAATTTTTCGGGTCTAGCCAACTGTCCCAATTTATGGATCAAACTAACCCCCTAGCGGAATTAACCCATAAACGGCGTTTATCTGCCCTAGGTCCCGGTGGCTTAACACGAGAACGGGCTGGCTTTGCGGTGCGTGATATTCACCCAAGCCACTATGGTCGTATCTGTCCCATCGAAACCCCAGAAGGACCGAACGCGGGTCTAATTGGCTCCCTGGCTACCCACGCCCGGGTTAACCCCTACGGCTTCATCGAAACCCCTTACTATCCCGTAGAAAATGGACGAGTGCGCCGAGATTTGCTTCCGGTGTATATGACGGCTGACGAGGAAGACGATCTACGGGTAGCACCAGGAGACATTAGCTATGACTCCGAAGGACATATCCTCGGCGACCTAGTTCCGGTGCGTTATCGTCAGGACTTCACCAAAACCAGCCCCGACCAAGTGGACTATGTAGCGGTTTCCCCGGTGCAAATTGTCTCGGTAGCTACCTCCCTAATTCCCTTCCTAGAACACGATGACGCTAACCGTGCGCTGATGGGTTCCAATATGCAGCGCCAAGCAGTTCCGCTGCTGCGTCCTGAACGTCCGTTTGTAGGAACGGGACTAGAAGCACAGGCGGCGCGGGACTCAGGTATGGTGATTGTATCTCGTACTGATGGAGAAGTCAGTTATGTGGATGGCGCGAAAATTCGGGTGATTGACCCAGACGGCTGGGAAATCGAATATGAACTGCAAAAATACCAACGGTCTAACCAAGATACCTGCTTAAACCAGCGCCCCTTAGTCTATGAAGGCGACCAAGTAGTGGCAGGTCAGGTGTTAGCTGATGGTTCCTCGACGGAAGGGGCAGAATTAGCGCTGGGTCATAACATTTTAGTCGCATATATGCCCTGGGAAGGCTACAACTATGAAGACGCAATCTTAATCAGTGAACGTCTGGTTTATGACGATATTTATACGTCAATCCATATCGAAAAATTTGAGATTGAGGCGCGACAAACCAAACTAGGACCCGAAGAAATTACCCGCGAAATACCCAACGTCGGGGAAGACTCCCTGCGACAACTTGACGCTTCCGGGATTATTCGCATTGGCGCTTGGGTAGAGTCGGGAGATATTCTGGTAGGAAAAGTTACCCCGAAAGGAGAGTCGGACCAACCCCCAGAAGAAAAACTGCTGCGGGCTATCTTTGGAGAAAAAGCTAGGGATGTGCGGGATAACTCCCTGCGGGTTCCTAATGGTGAAAAAGGCCGGGTGGTCGATGTGCGGGTGTTTACCCGAGAACAAGGCGATGAACTGCCCCCAGGAGCTAATATGGTGGTGCGGGTCTATGTGGCACAAAAACGTAAAATTCAGGTGGGAGACAAAATGGCGGGCCGCCACGGTAATAAGGGGATTGTCTCGCGTATTCTTCCCATTGAAGATATGCCCTATCTCCCGGACGGTCGGCCGATGGATATCGTCCTGAATCCCCTGGGTGTGCCTAGTCGTATGAATGTAGGTCAAATCTTTGAGTGTTTGATGGGATGGGCGGGAGAAAACCTGAAACGACGGTTTAAGGTGATCCCGTTTGATGAAATGTTTGGTCAAGAAATGTCCCGTGAGACAGTCCACAGTAAACTTAAAGAAGCCCGCGAAAAACTCAAAAAGGATTGGTTATTTAGTGAGGAATACCCCGGCAAAACTATTGTTTATGACGGCCGCACGGGAGAAGCCTTTGACCAACCGGTAACGGTGGGTATCGCTTATATCCTCAAGTTGGTTCACCTGGTGGATGATAAGATTCACGCCCGGTCTACTGGTCCTTATTCTTTGGTGACTCAACAGCCGTTGGGTGGAAAGGCACAACAGGGCGGTCAGCGGTTCGGAGAAATGGAGGTGTGGGCATTGGAAGCGTTTGGGGCAGCCTATACTTTGCAAGAGTTGCTAACGGTTAAGTCTGATGATATGGCAGGCCGTAATGAAGCTCTCAATGCGATCGTTAAAGGCAAAACTATCCCTCGACCAGGTACGCCAGAATCGTTTAAAGTGCTGATGCGGGAGTTGCAATCTTTGTGTTTGGATATTGCAGTTCATAAGGTGGATACTGATAAAGATGGTGCTAGTAAAGATTTGGAGGTAGACCTGATGGCTGATGAGCCTCACCGGGTCAGACCACCTTCTAAGCCTACATACGATTTGAGCGTCATTGATGACGACGAACACTCTTCACGGGTTGTAGGTTAATTCATCAATTGACTTACTTTGGGGGGTTTTCAGCCCCCCCCCTCCTCCCCCCCATGGGGCGGCGTACCGTAGTGGGTCTGTGGGAATCATGGGAACTCTTAACCAACCCCTACACTCCCACCGCGCAGCAGCCGGTTAAACATAATCGCGTCCCTACCTCTAAAACACGGAGGGGGAGGAGGGGGGTTCTTGTCAGCATACATGGGTAACTAGAATTATGCCTAAGTTAGAGCAACGTTTTGATTACGTCAAAATTGGGTTAGCGTCTCCAGAACGCATCCGACAATGGGGAGAACGTACTTTACCTAACGGTCAAGTGGTAGGGGAAGTTACCAAGCCCGAAACTATTAACTACCGTACCCTCAAGCCGGAAATGGATGGGTTGTTCTGTGAGCGTATTTTTGGACCGGCTAAGGACTGGGAATGTCACTGTGGTAAATATAAACGAGTCCGACATCGGGGGATTGTCTGCGAACGTTGCGGGGTAGAAGTTACAGAATCGCGGGTGCGACGACATCGCATGGGCTTTATTAAGCTGGCGGCTCCGGTGACTCATGTTTGGTATCTCAAGGGTATTCCTAGCTATATGGCGATTTTGCTGGATATGCCTCTGCGAGATGTGGAACAGGTGGTTTATTTTAATGCCTATGTGGTATTGAATCCGGGGAATGCTGATAATCTATCCTATAAACAACTGCTGCTGGAAGAACAATGGCTGGAAATTGAGGAGCAGATTTACGCAGAAGAAGGCGAACTGGTTGGGGTGGAAGTGGGTATTGGCGCTGAGGCGATCGCCCGCCTTTTGGAAGATATCCCCCTAGAAGAAGAAGCGGAACGATTGCGAACGGATATTGCTAACGCTAAAGGTCAAAAACGCGCCAAGCTGATTAAGCGACTGCGGATCATTGATAACTTTATCGCCACCAGTTCTAAAACGGAATGGATGGTTTTAAATGTGATTCCGGTAATTCCCCCGGATTTGCGACCGATGGTTCAGTTAGATGGGGGTCGCTTTGCTACTTCTGACCTAAATGACCTCTATCGACGGGTGATTAACCGTAATAATCGCCTGGCTAGGTTGCAGGAGATTTTAGCGCCGGAAATTATTATTCGCAATGAAAAGCGAATGCTACAAGAGGCGGTGGATGCCTTAATTGATAATGGTCGCCGCGGTCGGACTGTGGTGGGCGCTAATAACCGACCTTTGAAATCTCTCTCGGATATTATTGAGGGTAAACAAGGCCGCTTCCGTCAAAACTTGCTGGGAAAACGGGTTGATTATTCGGGGCGTTCTGTGATTGTGGTGGGTCCGAATTTGAAAATGCACCAGTGCGGACTACCTCGGGAAATGGCGATCGAACTTTTCCAACCTTTTGTTATTCACCGCCTGATTCGTCAGAATTTGGTCAATAATATTAAGGCGGCGAAAAAGTTGATTCAACGCGGCGATCCGAGTGTTTGGGATGTGTTAGAAGAGGTGATTTCTGGACACCCCGTTATGCTTAACCGTGCGCCAACTCTCCACCGCCTCGGGATTCAGGCTTTTGAACCGATCCTGGTGGAAGGAAGGGCGATTAAATTGCATCCCCTGGTCTGTCCGGCTTTTAACGCTGACTTTGACGGAGACCAAATGGCTGTTCACGTTCCTTTGTCTATTGAGGCTCAGGCGGAAGCTCGTTTGCTGATGTTGGCTAGTAATAATATTCTGTCTCCGGCTACCGGAAGACCTATTGTTACCCCTTCTCAGGATATGGTTTTGGGTTGCTATTATCTGACTGCACAAAATCCTAAAGCGGTGCGAGGAAAAGATCGCTATTTCAGTAACTTGGAAGATGCGATCGTTGCCTATAATCACGGTTTGCTGGATTTGCACGCTGAGATTTGGGTGCGTTTTGATGGGGAGGTTGACCTAGATGAACCTGAACAACTTGACCGAGAGGACAAGTCTGCTGATGGTAGCCAGACTAAATTATATGTGGGTCAAAAAAGTGGAAATTTGACCAGGAGAGTTCGAGCAGATAAGGAAGGACAAATGATTTCCCAATATGTGCGGACAACGGCTGGTCGAATTATCTTCAACAAAACTGTGCTAGATGCTCTAGTTTAACAATAATTAAAGGCGGGTTGGGGAGATATTTACTCAGTACATAATCCCCGAAAACCCGCCGCCTGAAAATTTGCACTTTGACTGTGAACTGCTATGTCTGACAATCAAAAAATATTCCGCAACCGGGTTATTGATAAGGGTCAACTCAAAAAATTGATGACCTGGGCGTTTATGAATCATGGAAGCGCTGTTACGGCCCAAGTAGCTGATGAATTAAAGAGCTTGGGATTTAAATATGCTACAAAAGCGGGGGTTTCAATTAGTGTTGATGACTTGCAAATTCCCCAGACTAAAAAGGAATTGTTAGAGGAGGCGGAAGAGGAAATTCGGCGCACAGAACGGCGATACACGAAGGGAGAAATCACGGAAGTAGAACGTTTTCAAAAAGTAATTGATACCTGGAACGGTACGTCGGAAGCTCTGAAGGATGAAGTAGTGCGGAATTTCCGCTCGACAAATCCCCTGAACTCTGTCTATATGATGGCGTTCTCTGGGGCGCGGGGTAATATCTCCCAAGTCCGTCAATTGGTGGGAATGCGGGGTTTGATGGCTGACCCTCAAGGTGAAATTATTGACCAGCCGATTAAAACTAATTTCCGGGAAGGATTGACGGTAACAGAATATATTATCTCGTCTTACGGGGCGCGGAAAGGATTGGTGGATACGGCGCTGCGGACGGCAGATTCGGGATACTTGACCAGACGGTTGGTGGATGTATCTCAGGATGTGATTCTGCGGGAAATTGACTGCGGTACGGAACGGGGAATCACTCTGGGAGATATGACGGATGGCGATCGCATTTTGATTCCCCTCAAAGACCGCCTTATGGGTCGCGTCTTGGGTGAGGACGTAAAAAACCCAGAGACCGGGGAAATTATTAGCTTTGGAGAAATCCGCGCTGTTCGCAATCAAGTCGTTTGTGATGACCTAGCCTCCGCTATCTGTAATGCTGGGGTGAAAAAAGTTTTTGTGCGATCGCCTCTAACCTGTGAGGCGAACAGATCCGTATGTCGCCACTGCTATGGCTGGAGTTTGGCTCATGCGGAAATGGTAGACTTAGGAGAAGCGATCGGTATTATCGCCGCTCAGTCTATCGGGGAACCGGGAACTCAATTGACTATGCGGACCTTCCACACCGGAGGCGTATTTACCGCTGAAGCGGCTGGGTTTCTCCGCGCTCCCTTTGATGGGACTGTTAAATTTCCGAAAACTCTCCGTCTGCGTGCTTTCCGTACCCGACACGGGGATGATTCCTTCCTGGCTGAAAGTAACGGTTATCTCACGGTGGAAGGGAAAGACGGGAACAAGCGCATTAACATCAGCCAAGGCTCTACGGTGGTGGTTCACGATGGACAAGCTGTTCAGGCTGACCAAATCTTGGTCGAGATTATCGCCGGGGGTCGGACCGCTCGTAAAACTACTGAAAAAGCCACTAAGGACGTAGCAACAGATTTAGCCGGAGAGGTTAAGTTTGCTGACGTTGTACCAGAAGAAAAACTCGATCGCCAAGGAAATATGACCCGCATCGCTCAACGGGGTGGCTTGCTGTGGGTCTTAGCCGGAGAAGTTTATAACTTACCCCCCGGCGCAGAACCAGTAGTAAAAAATGGCGATCGTGTGGAACCAGGTAGCGTCCTGGCTCAAACTAAACTGCAAACCGAACATGGCGGTATTGTCCGCATTACCGATGATAATGACATAGACCCCGCCACTGTAGCCACAGAAACACTCGCTGATGGTACTATCACCACCACCACCTCCGGTGAGGAAAATGCTCTACCACGGGAAATTGAAATTATCACCGCCTCTGTACTTTTAGACCAGGCTTTGGTACGTCTCCAATCAGAGTTGGGACGGGAACAATATGTGATTGAAACTAACAGCAATCACCGTTTCTCCCTCAAAGTTACACCCGGTAGCAAGGTCGAAAATCATGAAGTGATCGCGGAATTGATGGATGATAGCTACCGCACCACTACTGGCGGGATTATTAAATACGCTGGCGTGGAAGTTGCTAAACGCTCCAAAGGTAAACAAGGCTATGAGGTAACATCTGGGGGAACCTTATTATGGATTCCTGAAGAGTGTCACGAAGTGAATAAGGACATCTCTCTGTTAATCGTTGAAGATGGTCAATATGTCGAAGCCGGAACAGAGGTAGTTAAAGATATCTTCTGTCAGAGTAAAGGGGTTATTGAAGTTACCCAAAAGAACGATATCCTTCGCGAAATTGTCGTCAAACCAGGGGAATTGCATCTGGTCGATGACCCCGAAATGGTAATGGCGATCGATGGTCAGATTAAAAACGCCGGAGAAGAAGTTATACCAGGAGTTACAGCCACAGAACTTAATTATGTTGAGTATGTGGAAACTCCCGAAGGTCCCGCCTTGCTATTGCGTCCCGTCGTGGAATTTCATGTTCCAGAAACTCCCCCTATCCCCTCCCAGGAATCCCTCAATCAGTCTATCTCTCTCCAAGCAGTACAACGTCTATCTTATAAAGACGGCGAGCGGGTTCGGTCTGTCGAAGGAGTCGAACTGTTGCGTACTCAGTTGGTAATTAATATCGGTACCGAAGCGCCTCAGTTGGCGGCTGATATCGAGTTGATTCCCGATGAAGAGAATCCTGAGATTATGCGCCTCCAATTGGTGATTTTAGAGTCTTTGGTGATTCGGCGCGATATTATCGCTGATTCCACCCAAGGTAGCACCCGGACTCGCTTACTGGTCCATGATGGTCAGGAAATTGAACCAGGCGCAGTCGTCACTCGCACCGAAATTCTCGGTAAAGATGGCGGTGTCGTTGGCGGTATTCGCTCCGGTGCTGAAATTCTCCGCCGCTGTCTCATTGTTCGTGACACCGATATGATGACCATTCAACTACCCGATGGTGTCACTCCTACTGTTAAAGTCGGTCAACTGGTAGTAGAAGATTCCGAAATTGCACCTGGGGTTAAATTGTCGCAATCTGGACAAATTGTAGCCATTAACCAGGATGACTCGGAAACATCAATAGTTCTCCGTATCGGACGACCCTATCGCGTTTCCTCCGGCGCGGTTCTGCATTTGAGTGATGGCGATTTGGTTCAACGGGGTGATAATTTGGTGCTTTTGGTTTTTGAGCGACCCAAGACTGGGGATATTATTCAGGGTCTACCTCGTATTGAGGAACTTCTGGAGGCTCGTAAACCTAAAGAGGCTTGTATTTTGGCTAAACAACCCGGTACGGCTCAGGTGGAGGTTTTTGAGGATTTGGTCCAGTTGCGCGTGATTGAGTCTGGCGGCGCTGCGACTGAGTATCCCCTTACTCCTGGTCAGACGGTTATTGTCTCTGATGGACAAACGGTTGATGTCGGACAGCCTCTCACTGATGGTCCGGCTAATCCTCATGAAATTCTGGAGGTGTTCTTTAATTACTATCTGGAACAGGATGGGATGGTTTATGAGGCGGCTCTCAAGAGCTTCCAAAAGTGTCAGATTTTCCTGGTTAATGAGGTTCAATCGGTTTATCAATCTCAGGGTATTGATATTTCCGACAAGCATATTGAGGTGATTGTCCGTCAGATGACCTCTAAGGTTCGCATTGATGATGGCGGCGATACTACTACTCTTCCGGGAGAGTTGACGGAACTTCGTCAGGTTGAACAGGTCAATGAGGCTATGTTTATTACTGGCGGCGCTCCCGCTCGCTATACTCCTGTTCTGTTGGGGATTACTAAGGCTTCTCTCAATACTGACAGCTTTATCTCGGCTGCTAGTTTCCAAGAGACTACTCGCGTCTTAACTGAAGCTGCTATTGAGGGTAAGTCGGACTGGTTGCGAGGTCTCAAGGAAAATGTCATCATCGGACGACTAATTCCGGCCGGTAGCGGTTTTAATGCTTATGAAGACGCGGTTTTGGCGGAAGATTCGGCTGTGGATGAGGAACCTTACAACTACCCCGAAGATGATGTTAATAATGATGATTTGCGGGAAGATGTAATTCTTGATGACCACTCGGCTCGCGCCTACAGTGACCAGGCTATGTTCTCTGATGACCTCGTAGATAATGAGGATGATGAGGATAATGAGTTTGCTATCAATGATGATTCTGATAATTTCCCTTTAATTGATGATGACGATGAAGAACCTTTCTCGTCTGCTATCATCACTGATGACATCCTTGATGACGACGATTTCTAACACCGTGCCTAATTAGGCAATAAACAAGAGTAGAGACAAAGCGTACCTTGTCTCTACTTTTTTGTTACGGAAGTTATGTGAAGTTTTGTAACGAAAAATTAACAAATGCTGCAAAAAAATTTTTGGGGGGGAGTGGTTGCTTTTGGCGGGTAGTTCTGGTATACTGCTATATAATGGGAATATTGGCAATTTTAATAATTTAACCAATAATAAAATTATTAAAAATTATATGTAGATAATATCAGTGTTTCGGTAGACTTGTCAACCCCCAGCACTGATTTTATGGTGGGGGTTTTACCAATCCTGATTAGGCGATCGCTCTGGAAACTGCTTAGGAAGCCGTAGGCGGGGAAATCGATAGAAGGTATTACCATCTTGATCAAACTCAGGAATAGCAGCAAATACCCCGGCTTGTCGGTCTAAATATTCTTGAGCGACATCAGCACTAACCCGCGCCAAAGCGGCTAATTGAATTAAAGAAATTTCGCCATCTTGGGATTCAATTAATTGATAAAAAGCATTATCAAGCTGGCGTTGTTCTTCCCGTTTAGAATTGATATTAAACAGGAATAATCCCACGAGAACACCCAAAGCAGCCACAGATACTAATTCTAAAATAGCCATAATAGCTGGCACAAATGATGAGAGAGTACAATCATCGATAATAGTGGGTAGTGGCAATTAATAAATTGCCACTTTCAAGGCTTGGTTAAGCGGACTTCTTAGGTTGAACCAAATTTTCTAACCCTTGAATGACCTTAGCAGATGCGATCGCATCACCCTGTGTCAAATTCTCTAAGACTTCCTTACCTTCGGTCACATATCCAAACACAGAATAGCGACCATCAAGCAAATTAAGTCCCGCCGGAGTCAGTTCTGGTTCAAACAAGAAGAAGAAAAACTGAGAAGAACCGCCGTCCGGGTTACTTTCAGGACGAGCCATAGCGACAGTTCCATAAGCAGAAAAGGGCAAAACTGGCTGATCACGATAACGACCCGCCGCCTCTAGGGTAATCCCATAAGTAGGCTCATCGTCCCCACGCACCAAAATTTCCAGAGGAACAGCCCTATATTCGCCTGTGTCGGGGTCAATAAATCCTTCCTCCGGACCGGGTGGATCTCCGACTTGCAAAACATAGGACTCTTCGGAGCGGATAAATTCCAACCCATCATAAAACCCACGTTGCACCAAATCCACAAAATTACCGGCCGTTACCGGAGCGCTATAACCATCGACGACGAGGGTAATATCGCCTTCAGAGGTAGTCATCTTGACGGTAGCACGGCCTTTTAGTTGGGGGATATTAGCATATTCTGCGGGGACCTCAAAAGGAAATTCTCCAACCATCATTTCCTGAAGCTGAGTCACCTGAGACAACATAGAGGCGCGGGTTTCTAGGAGTGTTTCACCATCTTTAACATCCAAAGCCGATCGCAGAATCTCAATTTCGGCTCTGAGTTCCTCAATAATAGCTTTAGCTTCAGCTTGGCGCGCGTCGGGGATACTAGCCAAAATATCCCCTTCATTGATAGATAGAATCCTAGCAGCAGTGGTAATATCTCCCTTAATAGGACTCCAGCGTTTACCCCTAATGCGATCAGCAATCTCTTCAAGGCTACCCTGAAATTTGCGAATCGGCTCATTGTCAATAGGGAGAGCATAGCGTAGGAGAGCCTTACCATCAGTAATAGCATTACCAGCAGGTAAGACACTTTCCCGTTTTGGCGTACTATTGCCGCCATCCCACCAAGCGGCGCTCAGACCGACGGAAAGAACACACAGCAATAGGGCAATCAGGCCAGTTTTCAGCCAGCGTTTACAGGTATTCATTATGGACTTGGACAAATTCAGCATAAATTATTATTTTTTTCCCTAACCCATCTTGCCATATTCCGGCGCAGTTCAGAGAAACTATAGCAGCCAACAGATAACAAACTCAATCTGGTGGTTTATATAACTCTCCCAAATCGGAGTCAAAATAGATAATAGAGTTTTGGTTAATCTATAAGCCTATGAATAGTCGGGCAAGATTGAGTTTAAACCTGGTGCAACTAGAGACATGGGTTGAAGCTGCTACGTCTCGCAGCGATGAAGGCAGTTTACCGACCTATATTCCTCAGTTAGCCATGGCGAGTCCAAAGGCATTCGCAGTTCAAGTTTTAGATTCCCAGGGGAACTGTTATTTATTAGGCAATGGTGATCTGAGATTTTCCCTGATGAGTGTGGTTAAGCCATTTCTGTTGTTGTATATGTTGGTAGAGTTGGGGGGCGATCGCATATTTGCACAGGTGGGAATGGAACCTTCTGATTACCCGTTCAATTCTCTGGAACAATTGCAGGCTGATGGTGGCTGGCCCCGTAATCCTATGATTAATAGTGGTGCGATCGCTTTATCGGCGTTGCTTCCTGGCCCTGATGGACAAACACGATGCCAAGTATTATGTGATTGGTTAAATCACTGGGGCGGCTGTTGTCTGCAATTGGATCACGATACGCTCAATTCTGTGCGTTCGGCCCCCAATTCTCGTAATGATGCCATCACTACGGAATTATATCACCGGGGGACTATTTCTGACGCGATCGCTGCTATTGACGCTTACAATCATATTTGTTGTTTGTCTGCCACAGTGGAAGATCTGGCTAAATTGGGGATGTTATTATTGCAGCCTCCTCAACCGACTTGGATAGAACCCTGTAGACAGGTGAAAGCATTGATGATGACCTGTGGGTTATATGAAGCCTCTAGTCGATTTGCGGTCCGGGTGGGAGTCCCTACTAAGTCGGGAGTCAGTGGGGTAGTCCTATCGGTGATTCCCGGTTGGGGGGCGATCGCTTGTTATAGTCCTCCTCTTGATGATACCGGAAATTCAGTAGCCGGTTTATTTTTAATTGAAGAAATAGTGCGATCGCTTAATCTGAGTATTTTTAATTGAATCCTTAATCAGGTACGCGGTTCATCACTTCCTAGGTCTTTGATGATCAAGCGATCGCGTACAATTCCATAATTGACTATCTGGTGCGTCAGGTTCATTCATTCCCATAACACTTATTATACAAGGGTCTGACGCTACCAGTTCATCAATCATTAATAGAATACGCGGTTCATCACTTCCTGGGTTGGTGATTATGAAGCGATCGCGTACCCACCATCTCGCTAATTTTGCCATTCTCCCTGAATAGTAAAACCCGCCCAATAATAGGGAGAATGCCATTGAGAGTTTTGCCAGATTTCAATTTGTGCTTGACGAAGTGCGGCGGCGGGGGAGAGACCATTGTCGAGCATATAACGATAGAATAACACCATTAATTCTGCTGTAGCTTGGTCATCTACACTCCATAAACTCACCACCACACGCGCCGCGCCAGCATACATAAATCCCCTCGTAAGTCCCACCAAACCTTCTCCCCTAACCTGTTGCCCTAAACCCGTTTCGCAGGCACTTAAAACCACTAAATCAGCGGGTAAATTTAGGTTAAAAATATCATGTAGTCTCACAAAACCATTGACAGGCTGACCGTCAGGATTAACCAAGGAAAGCACCAAGCCAGACAGTTCAGGATTTTGGCTGTTGAGTATCCCATGAGTAGCATAATGAATAATTCTATACTGACTCATTTTATCACTGATAGCCACCTCGCGGGTAGCCGCAAAACCATATTCTTTGCTAAAAGATTCTGCGGGAAATAAAGATACAATTTGTTCGGCTTCCGTCTGTGTAAAAGGTAGGCGGTCAAATAAGATGCCGGACTCTCGCGCCGATTGCTCTAAATCAGGAGGCAAAGAAGTTGAAGTAATCTCATTATTATTATGCAATCTTTCATCATTAGTGCCAAACACCGGATCTGCCAAAATTGCTAAGTATCTTTCTGCTGGTTTCCGGCCAAAAAGTTCATTTCTCAGAACCGCTAAAGCGGAAGCTGATGGGAGAGTTACGACTTCTCTGGTAATAATTAATGGTCGATATTCTTCATCACTGGATTGATAAGCGAGGGCGACAAAAGGGACAAAGTTTAAGACTCCATCAGGTACTATTAAAACCCTACTTTTATTAGTATAATTAGATAAGGGCGCGAGGAGGATTTGACCCAAATTTTTTCCAGCAGTTTCTGCTAAAGTTCGTCTAATTCTGAGATTCCCAAAAATAAAACTATCCCGAAACCTCTTGGTTTCGGCTTCTAAAACTTCTCGACCTGGCAGTTCATAACTACTAATAGAGTTATAAGTAACCGCCCAGAGAAAACTCCGTTTTTCACCAATAGAATAAGTCAACAATACACTTTCTTGGTCGATAACGCTTTCTTGAATTTCTGCTAAATTTAAGGGTTCGGGTTGAGTTAGGGCGGCATAGCGGGGACTGGTAGCGCGAATTTGACCTAAAATACTGCGGTATTTAATTAGTAGCTGTTCTAATTCATGATCAATAGCGGTTTTTTGAGAGTCTGTATGTTGTTGACTGAGTAGTTGAATGCGACGTTCTTCTGCAGCGGCTAATTGTTGCTGAATTTGTTGTTTTTCAGCTAGTATTTGCGGGTCAATACCTCCTTGAACTTCTCCGGAAATTTCGGCTAGTAAATCTAAAAGTGATCGCGCTTTTGCTCGTTCACTAACTGCTAAGGCTAAACCATCATATCCTTGTCCCGGATTTTGTTGATGGAAGTCCATTAACAAGTCAATATAAAACTCATAATATTCTTGTTTGGATGCAAAAAATGAGGTTCTTAAATCTTGGCTAACTACATTAGTCCGCAAGTCTTCTATAATCTCAATAGCGGCTTGAATAGCCATTAAAGAATCATCTTGATTACCATTACCCCTATGGGCGATCGCTATTCGATATAAAGATAGGGCTTCCCGAGAGCGATCGCCAATTTCTTGGCGTATAACTAAAGCCTGCTGATAAAATTCTAAAGCCCGGTCAAACTCTCCCAGTGCAGCAGAAACCACACCCATATTATTTAAAGTGCTTCCCAGTCCGCTACGGTTGCCAATTTCCTCCCATAAAGGTAAGGCTTGCTGATAAGACTGTTGTGCAGCATTCCAGTTTTCCAACCTAGTATAGGTAAAGCCAATATTATTAAGAGTAGTAGCCTCTCCGCGAAGATCGCCAATTTCCTGATATCGTGCTAAAGCCTGTTGAAAACTTTGTAAAGCCGGCTCGAAATCATCCTGAGACTCATGATATAACCCTATATTATTGAGGGTACTAGCTTCCCCATGGGCATGATTTAACTCTTGCCACAAACTAAGCGATCGCTTATAATAATCTAAACTAAGTTCAAAATTCCCCAAAGTATCATAAAGCAAACCCAAATTATTCAGACTACTAGCCAATCCTACCCTATTATTAGCCCGCTCGTGTAATTCTAAGGCTTGGGTGTAAACTTCCAGGGCTTCTTGAAACTTCCCTAAAGGTTCATATACCGCCCCCAAATTATTTAAAGCGTAGGCTTTCCCCCGGAGATCTCCCCTTGAGTATAAAAAATAATCGCCTGTTGATAGACTTCAACTGCTTTTTGATAATCCCCTAACTCATAATGAATTTTGCCAATTTGGTTGAGGCTATAGGCAGCATCCAAAATGCGATCGCTACTCTGATAATAACTCAAAGCCTCCTGATAAGCCTCTAAACTAGATCGCAAATCCCCCAAACTCTTATAAACTAATCCCAAACCCAGGAAAGTCTCAGCCGCCTGAGACCCTAAACCCAGTTGTTGATACAATATTAGGGCTTGGTTAAGCTCAACCAGGGCTTGTTGTAGAGATTCTGGAGATCCCTCTTGTACTAATTTTACCCCCGCAGCAAAAGCGGTATCAGCCTCTGTCAGACGTGGATCTGGGGTAGTAACCTCCTCACCTATGGCAACTAAAATCGGAGTAAATCCGACTAAAGCTAAGGAGACCACAGCAACTAAGGGGATAACCCGGCGGGTAAATTGCGTAAACTGAAGCGACAGCATAGATTTAATTAGGAAAATGGTAACAACAGGGACGAGTTGGCTAAAGCCCAACGGTGACAACTTTTTCAAGTATGCCTTCTTTCTGATACCGGGAATGACGGCGATCGCCATTACCATGATGGAATTAGGTATCTTCGGGGCTATTAAACCGGCGATCGCTAATACCTCCCCATTATCCCAGGTTGACCGGACCGCCACCCGCAGTTTGATGGTAGAGGAACTCCAGGGGAGAGTTACCATTAATGGTAGACCAGCCCAATTTGGCGATCGCTTAGGGGTGGGAGACGTGATCACAACCGGAAGACGTGCGATCGCTATTTTACGAGTAGATAGCAATATCGGTGTTTTGGAATTAGCAGAAAACACCACCCTGGAAATTAGAAGCCTATCAGGACAACCAGGACTCGACCCTAACCAAGAAACCGTTGTTTTTATTTCCGAAGGTCGGGTTAGGTCTTCCATCGCCCGTTTTGTTAGCGCCCCATTCCGTAATTCTACCGCTTCTCACCCCCCCCAGGAAATCGCCGCCCTAAACTGGGAAGGAATATTTAGCCAAGACTCCCAAAACTCTCAAGAGTCTGTGGAAGCCTCCCCTTTTCGAGTAGAAACCCCTGTAACTGTCGCTGGAGTTAGGGGAACTTCCTTTGGGGTCGATGTTGGACCAGATGGTAAAACGGGTATTAGCACCGTTGAAGGTATTGTCGGAACTTCCGCACAGGGACAAGAAACCCAAGTTAACAGACACAAATTTTCCGTAGTTAACCCTAACCTACCCCCCACTGTTGCTGATCTAACTCCACCTTTGTCTGATTTACAAGTGTTTCAGGTAACGCGACTTAGCCCTAGGAGAGCTAGAATTGTAGGACAAGTTGATCCGATGGATATAGTCTATATTGATAATCGGGCGATCGTCACGGATTCTGAAGGTAAATTCGATTTAATCGCCAACCTCCCCCCGTCTCGTCGCTTCCGCATTGTGGTCAGAGGTCCCTCCGTCCGAGAAAGAGAATATTCTGTGCCTGTTCCCTAAAATCTCCGTTAACATTTAACCCAGATAGACTATAGAGACAGGGTGAGCCCTTATGTGATAAATACCGCCAGTAAAGCCTAATTAACTTACCCTGTCGCCGAAAAGCGATCGCCGTTTCCGTCAGCTTTTTGCCAACTTTAACTGTCCGGGTTAAACAAATTTCTCCAGAAATTGTGAACTAAATTCAAACAACCCACGTCAATAGAGACAAATCAATTAATTTACACCCGAGGATAATGTAAACTATGTTCCACCAAAAACTCTACCGTTCTGCTACATCTATCTTCCTCACCCTCGGTTTAACTACTGGACTAGCAGCCCCTCTATTGCTGCATCAAACCGTAGCGCGCGCCCAACAATTACCGGGTTCTCTACAACGGGAAAGAATTTCCGCCGGAACAACTATCCCCGTGGAATACCCAGAAGCTGATAGAATCGTTCTCACCCCCACAGAAACGACAGCTCTGACTATGGTAGTCGCCCAAGATATCCGTACTAACCAAGGACGGGTTTGGATACCCGCAGGGGCGGAAATTGTTGGGGAATTGCGACCCGCTTCTGGTGGTTCTCAGTTTGTGGCTAATGAGGTGATTATCAGCAACAATCGCCGATATCGTCTTGATGCTAATTCTAACGTTGTCACCCGCACGGAAACCGTCCGTCGTGGTCCTTCTGCTGGTAATATCCTTAAAGGTGCTGCTGTGGGTGCGGCGGCGGCGGCGGCTTTGGCGGGGGTACTCGGAGATAAAGCGATCGCCACTGAGGAAGTTCTCGGCGGCGCGGGACTAGGGGCTCTGGCGGGAGTCTTCATTGGTCGCGGTCAGGTGGATGTCGTTGTGATTAACCCAGAACAAGATCTGACCCTGACAATGCGTTCAGATGTACTCTTCCGCTAAAGTAACCCACGAATAGTCAAAAAAACCCGGTTTCTCAACCTCAACCACCTACAACCTCAGAAACCGGGTTTCTAGTAGAATCTCTGCATCCTCATCTAAATCTTGCCAAGAAATCTGGTTTCTATTGTCATGTACCCCGCTCTAAAGAGACGGGGCTTGAATAAGCTCAAGCCATAGAGCAAGTTCAGGTTAAACACGAGGACTAGACTACGCCACAAGGCAAACTGAACGACTTAGCGCGTGGCAGCGCAACCAACACTAGAGACGCTTCTCTAATCCCTAGTCCCTTGAGTCGTCAGCGTCGAAGAGATGTACATTAACGGCTTACCGCCATGCAATCTGTACCAGTTGTCGATATAAATCAGCGTCCACTAATGCCCACGACCTTGAACCGAGCAATTCGGTGGAACAAGTCAGGCAAAGCAACCTTGTTCTGCAAGAAAGGCGTACTGTGTGCCCGTCTGAATGTAGAGCCATCATCACGATTCACTCAGCCTGTTGCAGTTGGGATTGATCCGGGTTCAAAGCGTGAAGGCTTTACGGTGAAGTCAAGAACGAGAACCTATCTCAATATCCAGGCTCATGCAGTGGATTGGGTCAAGAATGCCGTCGAAGCGAAGCGCAATGCTCGGAGAGCGCGAAGATACCGTAATACTCCTTGCCGGAAGAATTGCCAAAATCGTAAGCGAGGCGGAATCCCACCTAGCACGAAAGCGCGATGGCAATGGAAATTACGAATCTGTCACTGGCTCACCAAGTTATTCCCGGTTACTGCCTTTGTTGTCGAAGACATCAAAGCGCGGACGTTCAAGAACTGTGGCCAGTGGAATGTGTTATTCAGTCCGATTGAAGTGGGTAAGAAGTGGTTCTACTCAGAGCTAGAGCGAATTGCAATTCTTCACACTCTGAAGGGACACGAAACCGCAGAACTTCGGAATCAGTTAGGACTCAAGAAATCAAAGCAGAAGCTTTCAGATAAGTTTTCTGCTCACTGTGTTGATAGTTGGGTCTTAGCAAACTGGTACACCGAAGGGCACGAGCAACCCGATAACAACGAACTGATTGTAGTGATTCCGCTCCGATTTCACCGTAGACAGTTGCATCGATTTCAACCCAGTAAGGGCGGAACTCGTTCACCTTATGGTGGGACGATTTCAGAAGGGTTTAAGCGAGGTGGAATCGCCAAGCATCCCAAATATGGCATTGTCTACATCGGCGGTGCGTCGAAAGGGCGAGTGAGTCTACATTCTCTGGAAACAGGTAAGCGATTGTGCCCAAACGCGAAGCCTTCAGATATCAAGTTCTTGTCATTCAATTCATGGAGATTTCAATATGCTGCAAGCTAGTAGGCGGCTAAAGCCGCACGAGTCACTTTTCCTCCCAGGTCTGAAGACACTGGGTTTCCAAGCTCCTGGAGGTTTCTGATGAATGGCTCAGGGGTAGTGGGAGACCCAGCCATCGTATTAGGCTAAATTTGCTTGTAAATATTGGACGATCGCCCCTATTCGCCTCATTCAGTAGACTCTCTAAACGTTTCGATTCTTGAATTCCAATCTGTACCAGTTGGGTCAAGGTTTGGGGGTCTGGTTGACAATTTAGGCAGTTCATCGCTGGGCTTCCCACGGATTAACCTGCTCAATTCCACAATCCAAAAAGTCGCGGATATTGCGGGTCGCTAATGTTGCCCGATTGACTCGACAAATGGCTGCGATTTGTGCATCAAATTGTGAGATGGGGCGGCCGATTTGTTTGCGGTTCGCTGCTATTTGGGCATAAAGTTCAGCGGCTTTTTGTCGAAGGCTAAAATTCGCTCTGTTAAGTAATGTTCAAAGACGATCAATACTCCGTCGGGCAATTTCTGTCGTCGCTGTCCTTCGGGGAGAATTTGAATACCATACAAAATTTCGGCTTGGGTCATACTGGTTGTGTACAGTGATGCACCGTTTTGGCGGGTTAACCATTCGCGGATGACACCAGAACCCATGGGCTGAATGAGTTCTGAAATGATGTTAGTATCAAGAATGATTTTCATGGTTCGCCCAACAGGGTTTCGTCAACTCGGATCGCCTCCCGTGGTGCGATCGCCATTTCACCCGGTGCGATCGCCCTGAAGTGTCGATCAAAGACCGCAACCAGCCAATAGCCCTCGTTGGGAAAGTTAGCGGGTTGGAGTTCTGGGTCTGGTGGTGGGGGGGTTGAGTTGATGAATCCCTGACCACCAGAGTTCGTTGAGTGTCATATCTAGCTCCTGGGGTGCTGTATCTACTCTTTTACCTTCTGGAAACGCCAGAGGGCGATCGCCGATCATCAGGTTAAGGCTTTGAGCAAATCATCCCAGCCACCCTCTACCTCAGCCAAGCATGACCCAATGCCATAACCTTTGCCTCTTCACCCCAATTGGGTATCGAAGTTTACCATAATTAGTGGTTCTTGAACCCCTTAGCATTCTACAATTTGGTAAAATTTGCCCAGAACCTCGGTTTCTTAACTTTACAATGGAGTAGTTCATCATGGCGACTAAAGCCCTGTCACGGTATGTTAATCGCAACCCTGAGATTTGAGGCGGAGAACCTATTATCACAGGCACTCGGACATCAGTTCGCGCCATTGTGGGGCTATGGCGAATGGGCATTATGCCCGAAGAAATTCTCAGTCATTTGCCTCATTTGACTTGAGCACAAGTGTTTGATGCCTTGAGTTTTTATCTCGATAATCAAGGGGAAATTAATGATTACATCGAAAAAAACCGAGTACCTGATGAATTAGTCCATCCCTCTGTTAAGTCGGTGTTAAGTACATTATGACCTCTACGGCAACACTTTACACCGATGAGGATATGTCGGCTTTAGTTGCCACCCTTCTCAAAGCCCGGGGTTTGGATATCACTACGGTTCCCGAACAGGGGGCGATCGGCAGGACGGATAGCGAGCAACTGGAATTTGCCAGTGTGGGGGTCGGTGTATCCTGACTCATAATCCGGTTGATTTTGAGCAATTACATCTTCAGTATATGGCAGAGGGCAAGGAACATGGGGGCATTATTATAGTTCCTCAGAAAAATGCTTATGAAGTGGCACGGCGAGTTGGCATTTTAGTTTATACACTGACTGCAAGTGAGATTAAAAATCAATTGCTATACGCCTAAATCTTCACTGACCCCTCACCCAGATCCCAGCAACCCTCACAAACCGGGTTTCTAACAAAATCTCTGCTTCCTCACCGAAATCTAGCGCAGAAACCCGGTTTCTTGCTGCGATCGAGGTTTATTGCAAGTCGTCCTCTGTCATCCCAGCATCTTTAAGAATGCCTCTTAAGGTTCCAGTCGGTAAATCTCGATTGCTATGGACTGGAATTGAGAGAATAGCCGTAACCCCCTCTTTTGCATAAATATGATGGCTACCCGTGATTCTTTTTAGCTGCTAACCCTGCTGTTCAACAATTTTGCAGAGTGCTTTCCCAGAAATGGATTTCATAAAGACAGCTCAATGACTTGTTTTTCCGGGGTGACTTCTTGTTGTTCACTCGCCACTTCCAGCCAAAGAAAGAACCGCATCTGCAAGCATTTCTAACAACTCTTCATAACTCGATGCCCAGGTGTGACAACCGGGAAAGGCGGGGACTGAACCGCACCACAGATCATCTTCTTGCCAAATCATTGCTTTAATTTTCATCGTTTTTCTCTAATGGCTATTTGAACAAACAAAAACTCGCTTTCTCAACTTTCAGTTATTAAGAGGGTCAGGGCGCGTTCTATGGCTGACTCTTCTGTGCTACAAATTCCCTTGGCTAGGATGCGATCGCGCAAATTACGGATATCTGGTTGGGATAAAATCTGATAGGCTTTGCGTTCAGCATGGTTGGTTCTAAAACCGTTGTTAGGGTCATCACATCTTGATGAATATCATCAACGGATAGTAACTCGGCATTGGGTTCGGGAACTTGTTGAGTCATAGTTTACCTTCCGGTTTCAGATATGAATTTGCAGGCCCTACCGTTTACAGAGACTTAGGTTTAACCTCAAATTCCATCCGGGAACGGTAAAAACACACATCAAATTCCATAAAAAAGTTTGTCTGTCCTAGAATCAGAGATGTATCGAGGTTTTTTGTCCAAGCAAACACCAACTGAATCGGTGGAATATCGCCAATTTGAACCATTGCCGAAAAAGGTATCGCGGGTTGTTTTCCTAAATTACCAGTCAGTTGAATGATTGCCTTGTTGTCTTCCCAGACAGCCCCTAATTGTTCTCCCATATCATAAGGCATGACGTTTACCGTTGCACCACTATCAACTAATCCAAGGGCTTCAACGGTATAACCCTCTCGCCGAATAATTATGGGGATTCGCGGCAGGCTATCAAATTCGTTTTGGGATGACTCAGTGGTAGAGTAACGAAATCGCATGGTCATTAAGCCTCATCACTGGACTCTATGACCTGCATCAGAATCGCCCCCGCCCCAAAACTATTGTATGGGGTGGGTAAATTATAGGCTTTACCGGGTTCTAAAGGGGCAATTTTTTCTCGTGATTCCATTTCTTCAGCCAACAAGCGAATCAGTTTAATTTTGTCAAGGGGTGAAAGTTGCTTAATGGCTGGGAGTAGTTCTGTAAGTGTCATCATAAATTGAAAAAGGAGTGATTTTGACAGGGGGTTAGGTGGGACAGTTATGATTTTATCGCACGTTTCGGTCAGAACCAATCCTTCCCACCCATATCCCAGAAATCCGGTTTCTGCCATAACCTTTGCCTCCTCACCCCAATCGGGTTAAGCAACCCAGTTTCTCAACCTCTCAACCCCTCCAACCGCAGAAAATACACCCGCCCGGACTCATCCCCCGCCACCACCGTCACCCCATCCGGTGTAACGGCACAGGAAAGCATATGAGCATCCCCGATAAAGGTGGCTAATTGTTTACCTGTCGCTAAGTTCCACAGTTCCAGCATCTGATCGTTAGAAGCAACCTATAATGAATTTAATCCTAGTATTGAGCGAGATATTCTATGACGGCAAAACCGCTAGAAATCGAGGGGACTTGGGAAGAAATTGTCAGTTATTTCGATGCTTTAGCTGGAGGTCAGGTTCGGGTTGGGGAAGGGGCTATAATGGGCTGTGCGCTCTCTGGTGTTTTTATGAGTCAGCAACCCACCGACCCCCACAACCTGCATCTGCTTTCTACGCTGCGGAGGGAGTGGGTGTGGGAGGAGATTGAGGGGATTGATGAGCCGAGGCGGACGAAGGTGGATCTGATTGGTATTGACCCCACCTTTGATGTGGGGGCGAATTTTTCGATGAATGTGGCGATCGCCAAATCGGTTTATGAATGATGATTCCTCATCGAATCCTGAAATCCTCTTTGAAATCGTCCCCCCTCTTGGCTTCTGTGTTCGCACAACTGCCGAGTATTGGCAGTTTATTGTCACCGTTAAACATCCAATCATGAGCAACCGCTTGACCGACGTATAAAATACATTAAGCGACCCAGACGAAGTTCGTCTTAGTAACACTGATGCTCAGGTTTACCTATTCTACCGTAATGATGGTACAAAACGTTGGGTTTGTGCGGTGACTAGACGCTTAAATGGAGAAGGATTTTTAATTACAGCCTATCGAACCAGTGCTATTAAGGAAGGAGAGCAATTATGGCAGAAGTAAAAGTATTCTATGACCGCACCGGCAATACACTTGTTGTCTGGTTTGGTAATCCTCAAGATGAGGTGGAAGCGGAAGAAACGGGGGATGAGGTGATTTTAATGAAGGACCAACAGGGGCAAGTGATTGGGTTTGAAAAGCTCAACTTTTTACCGCATTCTGATAATCCCATACGCATTGCCTTTGAAACAGTAGCGCTCTAAGTTTGTGGTCATCGCTTTGGCAATGCTTACCCGATAGTGATTTGGACAGGGGGTGAGGTGGGACAGTTATGATTTTATCCCAGGTTTCCGTCAGAACCAACGCTTCCCACCCACATCCCAGAAATCCGGTGGCTGCCCTAACCTTTGCCTTCTCACCCAAACCTGATTAACAAAGCGATCGCATCTGGGGTTAGAATGGCTGCAGCTATTTTCATCCTTCCTCGCCATCAATCGCTCAACCATTCTTCTCGGTCTTGTCTGCCATGTAAAACTCGCCAGATTTCGACAATTTCTCCTCTGACCGGAGCCAAAATCCTGTAGCCATCTCAAGGGAAACCCCGCCAGTCTACCCATACATAATGGTAACTTTTTCCCAGATTGGGTATCAACTGCAATCATGCCATGGCTCCAGAATGCCTGGGCTAATAGCCGCTTCCATATCCTCTCAGGTTTTGGGTGAACCGTTATACTTCCAACACCGGGCTACTTCATTTAAAGTAGTAGGAGGAAAAGGCGGTTTGGGCTGAATTAAAATTCCTTTGCCTGTATCAGTCAAGATGATTTCTGTCCCCACGTCCAATCTATAGATTTTCCGCATTTCTGGTGGAATGATAATCTGTCCTGTTTCCGAGACTTTGGCAATTTCCATGAGTGAATCAGTTGATATATTTCGGTAATTCTAACAAAATTAGATAGTCCACAGTGATATTAACCCCTCAACCCCTCCAACCGCAGAAAATACATCCGACCCCCACTATCCCCCGCCACCACCGTCACCCCATCTGGTGCGATCGCACAGGACTTCATCGCACCACTTTCCCCGATAAAGGTGGCTAACACTTCCCCCGTCTCCAAATCCAAGAGTTTCAGGGTGTTATCCCAGGATGCCGAGACCGCTAGGAACCCGTCGGGGGCGATCGCTACTGCTTCTACCCCGTTATTCTGTCCTCCCATCGCTTCCCGTAGTGCGATCGCCATTTCACCCGGTGCGATCGCCCTTGATGCAGAGTTGCTAGAGTTGAGAAGCTACCATCAACCCTCAAATCTCTCAATTATCCCTAACCATAATGACCTTCCAACAATTTACGCGGCCAGAACTTGGCTCTGAAGAAGAGAGTTGACTGAGGCGGTTTGCTTGATTCTGTTTTGAGTGCCGGGTTCACCTTTGATGAAGTCACTAATAACACAAGTATCGAGGAGGTATTGCATTAGAGAATTTCGGGTTCTTCGCTGGCAACTTCGAGCCAACCTTGGACGGCATCTGCGAGCATGACTAACAATTCTTCATGACTGGATGCCCAGGTGTGGCAACCGGGAAGGGCGGGGACTGAACCACACCAAACATCTTTTTCTTGCCAAATGATTGCTTTGATTTTCATGGTGTTTGGGTTTTTGGGTCATTTGAACAAAATCAGATTTTGCTTTTTCATCTAGAACGGCATCAGGGTAACAGGTTAAAGGCTTGACAATGCTGAGGGCGAAAAATGCTGAAATCTCGACGATCTAAGGTAAGAACGGTTTGTAAGTTCAAGCGTTCAGCGATCGCCATGACACAAGCATCAACAAAATCAATCTGACTATCTTGATACATTTCCAAAATTTGGGCAACTCGTTGAGTATCGGGCCAAGTTAGGGAAATGACTTGAAAGCGGCTTTTGTCCAGCGATCGCAAAAATTGAACTACGGTAGGAATTCCCGCATCTCGCCCCAATAAATAAGCAATTTCGGTTAGTGCAGGTTGGGGAAGGGCAATGGTTGGGTGCTGTTGATAAATTGTGGCAACAGCAACGTGCTGGCGATCTTTGCGATTGAGCAAGGCAACTACAAATCCAGTATCAGCGATCGCCCCTATTTTTTCCATGATAAGCCCGAAGCAGATTGAATTTCTGCGGTGAGGATGGCTTCTGCTTCGGTAGAAAGTTCGGCACTACCGTCATAGAGACCTGTGAGAAAGGGGTCGGGGGGAGTGGGGGATGGGGAAAGGGGGTTAGGGGTTAAATTTGCTTGTAGATACTGAGCGATCGCCTCATCGAGCAGAGTTTCTAAACTTTTCTGTTCTTGGATGGCGACCTGTACCAGTTGGGTCAAGGTTTGGGGGTCTGGTTTCCAATTTAGGGTTATGTCTAGCATAGTTTGATGTTTTGAATAGCATTTTACCGAAAAAACTGGGTCTAAAGCCCCGCCCTTTAGGGCGGCTTTATCCTGCAATATGTTAGGATAATACCATGCTAATCAGAGAAGCCAAGCTATCAGGGAGTATTGAGCAGTTTGCCCGATTGGATGAGGCAATCCGCACTGCCCAATGTGTCCGCAACCGCTGTCTCCGTCATTGGATGGAACGGCGTGGTGTCTGCAAAAATGACCTGCAAAAGCTGTGCGCTGTTTTGGCAAAGGATCCTGAGCAACCTTGGATGGGATTGCTTAATTCCCAAGCTCGACAAGCCGCTGCTGAACGCGCTTGGCAATCTATCAACACCTTCTACCGCCGCTGCCGTCAAGGAGCCGCCAAGAAAGGCTATCCCAAGTTCAAGAAGCATTCCCGCTCAGTGGAATACAAAACCTCCGGCTGGAAACTTTCTCAAGACGGAATGATCATCACCTTCACCGACGGATTCAAAGCTGGCTCCTTTGGGCTGTGGATGAATGGTGAGGCTCGTTCTTTGGTGCTTAATTCCAAAATCAATCGGGTGAGAGTCATTCGTCGGGCTGATGGCTACTATGCCCAGTTTGCTTTGGAAGTGGAACGGCGAGAGGAGGGGGAGTATACCGGCTCTGTGGTGGGTCTGGATTTGGGGCTGAAATACTTCATCAAAGGCTCGGATGGGCAAGAGGTGGAATGTCCCAAGTTTTTGAGAAAGGGTGAGAAACGCCTTAAACGGGCACAACGTCGCCTGTCCAAACGATTCAGAAAGGGGGTTAAGCGGCAAAGCAAGAACTACCATAAACAACGTCAAAAGCTGGGTAAAGTACACCTCAAAATCCAACGCCAGCGTAAAGACTGGGCGATTAAGCAAGCCCGGTGCGTGGTCAAGTCTCACGACTTGGTGGCATATGAGGATTTGCAGGTGAGAAACTTGGTCAGGAATCATCATCTGGCTAAGTCAATTAGCGATGCTGGATGGAGTCAGTTCACAGATTGGCTAGACTACTATGGCAAAATCTGGAGCAAGGTTGTAGTGGCAGTAGAGCCGCGATTCACGAGCCAAGACTGTTCTCGTTGTGGGCATCGTAGCCCTAAATCTTTGTCCACTAGAACCCATGATTGTCCTCGCTGCGGATTGGAGATGTGTCGGGATGAGAATGCGGCGCTGAATATCCTCAAGCGAGGATTAGAGATGGTGGGAGCAGATTGGAACCGTACCCTAGGGCATAGGGGAACGGAGCTAGAAATAGTTGAAACGTCTGGGGACATGAACACCTCTGGATTGATGGGGCAACCTGTTGATTTAAGTGTTGTGGATGAGCCAGAAAGAACAGACCGTGAGGCTGTTTAGAATCCCCGTCCTTTAGGGCGGGGAGTATGTCAAAATATTGGGTTCAACTGCAATCATGCCATTGCTCCTGAATGCCTTGGCGAATAGCCGCTTCCATATCCTCTAAGGTTTTGGGTGAACCGTTATACTTCAAACACCCGGCTACTTCATTTAAAGTAGTAGGATGAAAAGGCGGTTTGGGCTGAATTAAAATCCCTTTGCCTGTATCAGTCAAGATGATTTCTGTCCCCACGTCCAAGCTATAGATTTTCGGCATTTCCGGTGGAATGATAATCTGTCCTGTTTCGGAGACTTTGGCAATTTCCATGAGTGAATCAGTTGATATATTTCGGTAATTCTAACAAAATTAGATAGTCCACAGTGATTTTAACCCCTCAACCCCTCTAACCGCAGAAAATGCACCCGCCCCACATTATCCCCCGCCACCACCGTCACGCCATCCGGTGCAACCGCACAGGAAAGCATCGCACCATCCCCGGTAAAGGTGGCTAACACATCCCCCGTCTCCAAATCCCACACTTCCAGTGTGTTATCCTTTGATGCTGAGACCGCTCGTTTGCCGTCGGGGGTAATGGCTACTGCTTTTACATGGTTACTATGCCCCGTGAAGGTAGCCAGTTCCGTCCCCCTCTCCAAATCCCACAGTTTCAGGGTGTTATCCCCCGATGCCGAGACGGCTCGTTTCCCGTCGGGGGTAATGGCTACTGAATTTACCGAGCTACTATGCCCGCTGAGGGTAGCCAGTTCCGTCCCCGTCTCCAAATCCCACAATTTCAGGGTGTTATCCCACGATGCCGAGACGGCTCGTTTCCCGTCGGGGGCGATCGCTACTGCATTTACATCGTTACTATGCCCTCTGAGGGTGGCCAGTTCCGTCCCCCTCTCCAAATCCCACAGTTTCAGGGTGTTATCCCTGGATGCAGAGACGGCTCGTTTCCCGTCGGGGGCGATCGCTACTGAATTTACCCAGAAACTATGCCCTCTGAGGGTAGCCAGTTCCGTCCCCGTCTCCAAATCCCACAATTTCAGGGTGTTATCCCCCGATGCCGAGACGGCTCGTTTCCCGTCGGGGGCGATCGCTACTGCCATTACCCCGCTACTATGCCCGGTGAGGGTAGCCAGTTCCGTCCCGGTCTCCAAATCCCACAGTTTCAGGGTGTTATCCAACGATGCCGAGACGGCTCGTTTCCCGTCGGGGGCGATCGCTACTGCATTTACATCGCTACTATGCCCGGTGAGGGTTGCCAGTTCCGTCCCCGTCTCCAAATCCCACAGTTTCAGGGTTTTATCCAAAGATGCCGAGACGGCTCGTTTCCCGTCGGGGGTAATGGCTACTGAATTTACCCAGAAACTATGCCCTCTGAGGGTAGCCAGTTCCGTCCCCGTCTCCAAATCCCACAGTTTCAGGGTTTCATCCGAGGATGCCGAGACGGCTCGTTTCCCGTCGGGGGCGATCGCTACTGCATTTACCCAGCTACTATGCCCGGTGAGGGTAGCCAGTTCCGTCCCCGTCTCCAAATCCCACAGTTTCAGGGTTTCATCCGAGGATGCCGAGACGGCTCGTTTCCCGTCGGGGGCGATCGCTACTGCATTTACCCCGCTACTATGCCCGGTGAGGGTAGCCAGTTCCGTCCCCGTCTCCAAATCCCACAGTTTCAGGGTGTTATCATGGGATGCCGAGACGGCTCGTTTCCCGTCGGGGGCGATCGCTACTGCATTTACCCAGCTACTATGCCCGGTGAGGGTAGCCAGTTCCGTCCCCGTCTCCAAATCCCACAGTTTCAGGGTGTTATAGGATGCCGAGACGGCTCGTTTCCCGTCGGGGGTAATGGCTACTGCTCTTACCCAGCTACTATGCCCGGTGAGGGTAGCCAGTTCCGTCCCCGTCTCCAAATCCCACAGTTTCAGGGTTTTATCATCCGATGCCGAGACGGCTCGTTTCCCGTCGGGGGTAATGGCTACTGCATTTACCCCGCTACTATGCCCGGTGAGGGTAGCCAGTTCCGTCCCCGTCTCCAAATCCCACAGTTTCAGGGTTTTATCCAAAGATGCCGAGACGGCTCGTTTCCCGTCGGGGGCGATCGCTACTGCATATACCGGGCTATTATGCCCGCTGAAGGTGCGAATCAGTGGCCCGCCGGGAGGGGTGAGGTTGGCAATGAGAGGACGAAACCAGGGCTTGTCCTGCCATTGCTCGGCTTGGGTGAGCAGTTGGGCGATGCGGGAAGATTCCGCCGTAGCCAGGGGGGAACGATTGACTTTTTGCCCTTGACGAGGGGCATATTTCGGCAAGTATAGCCCTACAATGGGGATTCTTTCCCAGAAATAACGATAGGGTTGGGGAGAACTTAGATCCTCCTGATTCCCAGTGGGTTGGGGAGAGTCAACAAATGACAACAACCGCCCCCATAACTGGCTAACCAACTGACTGCTATCCTGCTCCAACACATGAGCCGACAACCGCAACGCCCCTTCCACCCGCTTCAGCAGACTGTCCCGACTCTCCCCAACCGTCACCGCCTCAAAATCTGCCAACAACGCCCGACTATCCGTCGCCTCTAACTTCCCTTGTAACCAATCAAAATCCCATAACAACCGCCGAAACGCCTCCATTTCCCCCGCCTCTCGGAAATGATAAAGCCCCTGCTGATACAGATAAACCTCTGCCGCCACCTCCGCCCCCGTCCAGGGAAACTTGCCACCGCCATAACTCTGCAACCAGTCTCGATGCAACGTCGCCGGATTCTGCACCTGTTCCCGTAAATACTTCTGCGGCACGTCATGCAGCGACATCCACCGCGAGGGCGACTCCCCAGACACAAACACTAACCCCCGTTGCGCCAACTCCGTCAACCACTGCCGCAACCGATAGTCCGACATATCCCCCCGCCGTCCCCACAACTTGACTAACGCCGCCTCCGACACTTGCACATCCGCTGCCACAATCCCTAAGTCTAAATACGCCTGTCGCAAGGGTGCGGCTAACTGCTCCACACTGGTTTTGAGGACTTTATAGATACTGCCCTCGGAAGAGTCGAGATAGTGCAAATCCGCCGCATCCAACGCCGTCACCAAATCCGCCCAACTGTTGCCCATGCCCACTTGCGCCCCCGCCAACTTCAAGGCTAAGGGCAAATTCCGGCAATGTTTCCGCACCGCCTCGGCTTCCGGCGGTAACATCTCGACATGGACTCTCGCCCAATTCGCTAATAATTGTCGCGCTTGGGTATCATCCAGCATCCCCAACTCATAGCCATTCGCCCCCAAACCCGCAATTAACCGAGCATCCCGCGTCGTCAGCAACAGGCGACAGTCCGGCCCCAACACCTCCACAAATCGCTCGGCTTCGGGTTGTGTCCACACATCATCCAGCACCAATAAACAACGCTTCTCTCGCAACAGATTGGAGAGATAGGCATTCCACTGCGGTTCCCCTTCCTGATAGGCACTGGTTTCCCCCAAGGTGGTGGCAATGCGTTGATACAGGGCGATACAGTCCGGCTTAATCCCCACTGTCAGCCAGATAATCCCATCGGGAAACTGTCGCCGCACGTCGTTATCCCGCCCTAAGGCTGCCGCTAACACCGTTTTCCCTAAGCCGCCCATCCCCTGTAACCCGACTTTTTGCGCCTGTCCAGTCATCACCAGGGTTTGATGGTTGGGGGTCAAGAGTCGTTCTTTTAATGCCGCAATATCTTCAGGACGGGGGAGAAAATGAGGGGGGAGTTTAGGAACCGTATCCACAGCCCCTAAACCGTGCCAAGGGGTGGCGGGTGCGGCTTGGCTGGGGCGTTGTAATTGGGCAATGGCAGCCAATACCCGGCGCATATCCTCACGGGTCGCCAGTTGCGGTAAATAGTCCCGAATCTCGTCAATTTTCGCCAACGTCGCCCCATGCAGGTCAAATAACATCCCCACAAAGGCTTTCCCCCCGTTATTGGCATCATCTTTGAGGACTTGGCGCAAGTGTTTGTTAAAGTTGGTGGCTAATTCCGCCGCCAAGTCGGTGATGACATCTTGATAACTCTCCGGGGTATCCCCCAAAACCCCCTTCTCGCATCCCTGTTGGAATAACCAGGTGACGACCTCCCGCCATTCCGGTTCCGGTAGAACCTGATACTCGGTAAACTGCTCCGGTGGTTGGCAGAAAATCTGATATAATTGCTGTTCTTGGAGGGTTTCAAACAGGTTCAGGGTTTGGGCTTGTTCGGCCCATTCCACCCAATAACCCTCGATATTGTCGCCCAATTTATCTAAGGACTTCCGAATATCGGGATACTTGGGGCTGATTTTTTCCGTCAAGGCTTTGGCTACGGTGCGTCCGGCGGCTTTGGCGATATCTTCATTCCGCAGCACATCGCTACTCTGGCTGCGTAATCGGTCTATTAATGTGCCTAGGTTGTTAGCAATTAAGCCATAGGTAACATTAGTCCCCAGGGCTAAAACAGGTCCGCTTAATGCTCCGGTGACAATAGCACCCAACCCCAACAAAGCGGTTCCCCCCAATAGCGGACTATTCAAAAGAATCAACCTATTTAAATCCATGGTTATCCTGCCACGAATGCACTGACTACAACTGCCTTGATTGTCTACTTAAACCTGGGGGGTGGGCGGGGATTTTTCCGGTCTTGGTAACTGGGAATATCACCCCATTAAAATGACTGTATCAATGACATGAATCACCCCATTGTCTGCTTCAATATCCGGGTTGATAACTGTGGCATTTTTCACCTCAAATCCCTCGGTAAAATTCAGAGAAATAGGCGCACCTTCCACCGAAGTTAAATAATCCAGTTTTTCTAGGTCTGCCTTCAGGAACTTGCCAGCAGCCACATGATATGTTAAAATCCGCGCTAACTGGGGTGGGTTCTGCACTAAGGTCTGAACAGTTCCGGGGGGGAGTTTCGCAAAAGCATCATCATGGGGCGCAAAAACCGTAAAAGGACCGGGAGTTTTCAGGGTTTCCACTAATCCCGCTGCCTGTACGGCTGCCACCAAGGTGGTGAAACACCCGGCACTCACTGCTATATCTACAATATCCGCCATTTATCCTAATTTACCCAACTCGAAAATAACAATTTCCACTTAATCCTAGACTAAATTGGAGCTAAAATTCAGCTTGGCAACCACCAACGGGGGACGGGCGGATGCGGAAATGATAGGAAGTTTGATATAATGATATCATCGGACTACGGCTACTAGCCACCAGGTATACAATTTGCTACTGCAACCATAGTCAGTTCCTTGAATCCTACTAAAACCCGTTCTAGCCTTGGTATTTGGACTCAACGCTTTATCGCCTCGCTGTTTTTGGGGGGACAGGTTCTGCTGCACATCCTACAGGGGAAAATTCACCGCCGCAATACCCTAGAACAAATGGCGATCGTTGGTCCAGAATCGTTATTTATCGCCCTGCTGACGGCTAGTTTCGTGGGTATGGTGTTCACTATTCAAGTGGCACAGGAATTTATTACCCTGGGCGCAGGTCACTTGGTGGGAGGAGTTCTGGCTTTGTCTCTCAGCCGTGAACTTACCCCGGTTCTCACTTCTGTGATTATTGCGGGAAGGGTCTGTTCGGCTTTTGCTGCTGAATTGGGAACTATGCGAGTTACAGAACAAATTGATGCGCTTTATATGATGAAAACTGACCCGGTGGACTATCTGGTGATTCCCCGTGTCCTGGCTTGTTCTCTCATGCTTCCCCTACTGACCATCATTTGTCTGATTACGGGGTTAGCAGGTGGGTTACTCATAGCTACGAGTTTTTACAATATACCATCGGTGCTGTTCCTCGATTCGATTCGAGATTTAATGGGATTGTGGGATTTGATTAGCGCGGAAATTAAGTCCTTGGTCTTTGGGTGGGCGATCGCTGTGATTGGAACCAGTTGGGGTCTGACGACGACGGGAGGCGCTAAAGGAGTCGGACAATCAACTACAACTGCTGTAGTTACATCCCTGCTGGCTATCTTTATTCTCGATTTCTTTTTATCCTGGTTACTATTCAAAGTCACATTTTCCGCCATCTGAATACCCATGACCTTAGCCAGACCCGATCAACTAGATCAGAAATTTATGGAAAATGTCCGACAGAATACTCCATCCTTCTCACCAGGTGGGGATGAATACCCGACCAATCTATTAACGTCTGATCGGACAACAAAACCAAACTTAACTTTTTTTATCAAAATAGATAATCTATGCTATAATAAGTTCAAGGAATCAGGTATCAGGCATGGGTAATAAGGCATACCGTTTTCGGCTCTATCCGAACCCAGAACAAAAAGCATTTTTAGCTAAATGTTTTGGTTGTTCTAGATTTGTCTATAACCATTTTTTGCGCTTAACTACCGATGTCTATGCTGAGTGTAAAAAGAGTTTGAGATATAAAGAATGGTCTAAACTTCTAACTCATCTCAAAAAAGAATATGAATGGTTACAAGAAGTTAATTCCCAATCCTTACAGCAAACTTTGAAAGATTTAGAAACTGCTTATGTGAGATTTTTTAAAGGATTGTCGAAATTCCCTAAATTTAAGAAAAGGTCAAATAAGCAGTCTTTTCGAGTCCCTCAATATTTCTCAATCACTGAAGACGGCGAGCTGAAATTGCCGAAAATGACCCAGATTAAAATGGTGATTCATCGAGAAATTGAAGGGGAAATCAAAAGCGTCACAATTACTCAAACAGCATCAGGTCAATACTATGCTTGTATTGTTGCTGAATTAGAAATCCCTAAAGCTCCTTTAAATGGGGAAAAAATTGGCATGGACTTAGGGTTAAAAGATTTTGCCATTACGTCAAAAGCCGAAAAATTTGCTAATCCCCGTTATTTTGAGCGTTCATTAAGACGCTTGAAAATTAGACAAAGGAAGCTAAGTCGAAAAGTCAAAGGCTCTAATAATCGCAAAAAAGAGAGGATTAGGGTAGCGAAAATCAACGAAAAAGTAGCGAATCAACGATTAGATTACCAACATAAAATTAGTCTGAAACTAACGTGCGATAACCAAGCCATTAGTTGCGAAGACTTGAAAATCAAAGTCCTGGTAAAAAATCGCCAATTAGCCCAACAGATTAGTGATGTAGACTGGGGACAATTTTTAACGCTTTTGGAATATAAAGGGGAATTATACGGCTGTGAAATTTACCGGGTAGATAGATCATTTCCGATTTCTAAAAGATGTTATAATTGTGGATATATCAAGGAGGATTTGACCCCAAAAGATAGAGAATGGAATTGTCCTGAATGTCATACATTCCATGACAGTGATGTTAATGCTTGTCTAAACCTTTTGCAGTTTGCTGAGTTTCAAATAGGGCAGGAAGTGTCCGAATCTACGCCTAACCAGACAGTTGAAACACTGTGTATCAAGAGTTAAGTTCTTGAGGGTAGGAAGCCCCACCCTGCTACGTTGAGGGTGGGGTACTTCACAGCCATCATCACGTGCCTTCAGTTAAATTAGTAAAGAGGGTCTATATACGGTCTATTCTGGGTAGGGTTCAGGCGAAAAATTGCCTAACCGGAATTTCAACCCCTTGGTTGGATAACAGGATTCCTTGGGGTCAAGGGATGAATTGACCTACTATGGGGACTCTTTGGGGTGCAAAGCATGACTCAAGGGGTCGCGACGGCCAGGAAGACCAGCCAGAATAGATGGCAGTAACAATAGGCGGGTATCTACTTCCCCTCAGCCTAGGGACTGATAGGGTATCGGCTGATTGATATATGTTGGCCAGCTATGGGTATTCGGTTCCTTCAACCCTACTGGGTCTAAAAATCCCCTAAAATTAAGAAACTTATTTGCGTCTACTTTGGGTCCACCTCATTAAAAAGGAGTATTATACAAATGACCTCAACTTCTCCGGTTACCAACGAAATTAAGACAGAATCTCTGCTGAAACGCTATAATCCCAAGGCTCATAACCATTATAGATTTCAAGATTTTTTTAGCCTGGAATCGTCCACGGGTTCGATCACGGATTGGAATAACTCCCGCAATGTCCTAACTAGCGAAGATTTTATTATTGGTCTGGTAGAAGGATTGGAAGAAGAAGTTGGTCCGGCTTCATCAGTGATTATGTACACGATTGGACATCAGTGGGGACTAGAAGATGCGGAATTTTTCCAAAAATGGTTTGAGGAAGAATTTGGCCGTAGTATCCGCAAGTCTAACCTCATGTTCCTGTTGGAAACCTGGTGGTGGCCATTTACGGCCCAAGGTTGGGGACGATGGGAGGTGGATATGAGCGATCGCCAACATGGCTGCATTTTTATTAATCTATTTGACTCGGCTGTGGCTCGTAGTCTGGGAGATGTGGGAAAACCTGTCTGTCACATCTACGCTGGGCTATTTTCGGGATTTTTTAGCACGCTGGTTAAAAAACCCCTCAGTTGCATTGAACTGCAATGCTACTCCATGGGGGAAACTTACTGTAAATTTCTACTGGGCAACCCCGATCGCATTGATGCAGCAGCATTCTGGCTGAATGAAGGAGCAACAGCACGGGATATTCAACGGAAATTACAAGATGGAAACCGAAGATAATGACTGACCAACACAACCACTGGCTATCTATTTCTGTTCAAGAATTCTTTAATAATCTTAATTGGCAAGGAACTACCCAAAGTTCCCCCAGCCCCAATAGCACCCAGGGTGAAGACTTAGAAACCTTGAGCATTTCTGTGGCGGAATTTTTTAGTCGGTTTGTATGGGAAGGCAAACCAGAAGTCGGAGTATTCGCCAATAACTCATCGGTTTCTTCGGCCGACAATTCGCCAGAAACAGAAGATGATGTCACCATCGACGATCTGGTAAATTTGTTCTAAAACTATAAGTTAATTATCAGGGAAAATCTGACCACATAATCCAACTCCCACATCCATAATTCCAAGGTAAACCTTATGTCCTCAGATATTAATAGCTTGTTGACTCAAGCTGAAAATCGCTATCTTAAACCTGAAGAACTTCAGGAATTTAAGCGCCATACCTCAACTTTGGCTCAAAGACTCAAGGTCTATGAATTTTTACGCGATCGCGAAGGGGCCATTTTTGAACCGATTGTCGAACAATTACAAACGGCTTTCCCTGATGCACAACAGCCCCTTGTGGAAAAATCTCTACAACATTGGATTCTGATTATGCGTCATTGTGCAATGGCTATCTTGCTTGATGATAACGACTACCTAAAAAATAATGTATTAGACTGGCTCAGAGGCTTTGTCAAGACTCGCCAAAGTCAAACCATTGAAACCAAAATTCATGAACTTTTACTAGCCCGCCTTCAAGAAATGCTCTCTCCTAAAGCCATGATTTACCTGGAAGATAACCTCAATCTCGCTAAAGACACCTTACTGACTGACTCAGATTAGCTGATTTATGCCGATGATTGTCTATTGCTTAAACAAGGAGACCAACCATGATAGAAATTGATGATCTACTTAAACAAAATCAACTACCAGGCAACTACTTCGCATTTAATAGTTACGTTAGGGGGGATTTAGAACTCGGTTTATTGGAAAATCGGCGCGGCGATCGCATTTTAGCCCTACCGGATACCCTAGTCAGAGCCATTTATAAGGGCCTAGAACAAGAAACAGGTCAAGCAGCCCGTCTGGTACTATTTAACTGTGGTCGTTGGTGGGGTAAACACTTTTACGTCAGATTTTGCGAAGAAATCGCCGAATATTACCATCAGCCCCTCGGCAGTATGGAAATGATACAATTTACTCAGTGCTTACAACAATGTTGGAAAACTCACGGTTGGGGAACTTTAGATATAGATGGGTCTTATTATCAACAAGGATTTCTGTTGATTAAGACCACTAACTCCCCCTTTAGCAATGATGCTCCCGAATGGAAACGGCCGGTTTGCTACCTAGAGGCAGGGTTATTGAGCATCTTTTTTAGCCAGTTAACTGGCCGTGATTTGCATTGTATCCAAACGAGTTGTCAATCCCAGGGGGCAGATTATAACTGCTTTATTCTGGGATTGAGCGATCGCCTCAAGGGTGCAGAAGCAATGGTTGATGAAAATCAAGACCATGACACCATTATCCGGCAACTTTGCCAACAAAAGTCTGGATAACCTATGGGAGGTTAAACCAGATTGATTTTTGCCCTAACCTATGGATGCCACAGAACTTATCAGTCGATATGCAGAAGGAGAGAGAAACTTTAAAGGAATTAGCCTGCGTGGCATTATCCTCACCACCAGCAACCATCCCGAAAGTAGTAGTATCTCTACCATCGGCGTAGGAGCCTCACAGATCAATAACAGAGCACAACTGATTGGGGCTGATTTTAGTGAAGCCGATCTCAGCGGCGCTCATCTCAGTTTAGCAAATCTAAGTAAAGTCAACCTCAGTGGAGCTAACTTAACTGGGGCTAACCTCAGCGGGTCTAGTCTCAATGGAGCCAATCTACAAGGTGCAACTTTAAGTGGTGTCAACCTAGAATCGGCTCATCTAAATTGGGCTGATTTAACCGAGGCCATTTTTATCAAAACCAATTTGCACAAAGCTGATCTCAGTTCCGCTAATTTAACCAAAAGCAATTTACAAGCAGCTAACTTAGTTCGTGCCTATTTAATTAAAGCTAATTTATCTGAGGCGGACTTATCCCAAGCTGATCTAAGTTCAGCTAACCTCAAGGATGTTAACCTTAGCGCGGCTAATCTGACTGAGTGCAAAATGACTCGTGCTAACTTGATGGGTGCTAACTTGACGGAAGCTGATTTAACTAGAGCTAATCTTGGTCGTGCTAATTTGCGCGGTGCTAACCTGACAGATGCCTATCTCAACTCAGCATCCCTGGTAGAAGCTGATTTGCATCAAGCTAACCTAACTAGAGCCAACCTCAGTAGAGCCAATCTCAGCAAAACCTATTTGCGAGATATCTGTCTTAACGGCGCTCACCTGACTAAGGTTAACCTCAGTGGTGCTGATTTGGGGGGGGTGGACTTGAGCCAAAAATTATTAACTGGGATTAATCTAGCCGGAGCCTATTTGAGTGAAGCTACTTTGGTGGGTGCATTGTTAATGGAAGCTAATCTTAGTGCTGCTAACCTGAGTGGCGCTAACCTGCAAAGTGCTTGCTTGATTCATGCTGACTTACGCGGCGCTTATCTCGATCGCGTCGATTTGAGTGATGCGAACCTTACGGGAGCTAATTTAACTAAGGCTGACCTCCGAGAAGCTAATCTTCGCGCCGCTATTTTGGCGGGGGTTGAACTCAAAGGCGCTCAATTAGCCGGAGCTACCCTCCCTAATGGCAAAGTTTACAAACCATCCAAGAAATGAGGAACCCCTTTCTGGCTCCCTCTCCCCCAGGGAAATATAGCGGCGGGTTCCCCTGAAAATTACACCTGACCACCAGAAGATTAATAAACCCGCCCTCTGGGGTGAGGGGGGTCTCAAGTATCAGATTCTTTTAAGTGTCAACTTATTTAGCATCTGTAGTACGAGACATATATTCACCGACCTGGAATTGAGTTTCTTTGAGTTGATTAATAATGGAGCGGGTAATCAGTTTACCAGTTTCCACCACGACATCCCCCGTAATAGGATGCAGGAGTTCCTGTTCAGCGCGTCTGCCAATCAAAGACTCCACATCCTCAATAGCGTTAATATACATCCCGGAAGGTAGTTCAATTACAATACCTTCTCCGAGAACCTGCGCTTGACAAGCGAGGCGGGATGTTTTTTGAGCGGTAGTAATTACTTCTAGGGTTCTTTGTTCTCGTCGGTTAACTGGCGACAAACTCTCCATGCCATCTTTAATATAAACATGACAGGTGGCGCACATTCCACGACCGCCACATTCTTTCAAGACATGAAGCTCTTTAGACAGCAAAGCAGATAAAAGGTTAGAATTAGTTTTAACCTCCATCTCCTCAGCGATAGGTTCGAGGCGGATCACTTTAGCCATAATGATGTGGTTCAGTCCTTGATTGTAATTGGGTTAAAGTATAGCGCCCAGCGCTACTGTGTTAACAGTTGGCTGAGGGTTTAGGCGAGAGAGTATCGGGTGTCAGGTTTGAGGAAATTCTCTCCCTGTTGTCACCTAAACCCTGTTGGTTACTTTTGAGATAGGGACGCTTCGGGTTCTTGGACCCAAATTACATAGGCTTTGGGTACTTTAGTAATTACAGTATTTTCCCCCATGTTGCTCAATTTGGCTATAATCTCAAAGGTCTTGTCAGCGGTGGGTACAGCCCGAAAAAAACTATAATATTCCTGACCGAGAGAAATAGCAGGAACAGGTCGTTCCAGATCAGGGACATTAATATGGCAGGGTTGATATTGGCTCCTAGATTGTATGATTCTAGTAGGAGCGGGATAATTTAATTGGGAATTGGGTTGAGACTCAATTTTAGATGACATAGTAATCCTGTGAGCGAATGTGGTATATGAACAAATCCAAAAAGTGGGAGCTTACTGTATTAGCTTGGGCATTAAATACAAATTTGTCATATATCTATTTTAATTGGATTTGGGGGGACACTGGCTAAAGCTATGCAGCGTTCTAAATACAGAATTTTGGGATTGGTAGGACAAGGACAGTACGGGAAGGTTTATTGCGCGAGCGATCGCCAAAAAGGTAAATTGGTGGCACTCAAGGAATTGAGCCATGAGCGATCGCCAACCAATCAGTTCCTACAAGAACTTTGGTATATCATTAGTTTACAGCATCCTAACATTGCTGCCTGTCTGGGTTTGGAACATATCCAAAACGGGCGCTATCTAGTGATGGACTACTGTGAGGCGGGAACTTTGCGGGGTTTAATTGAAGGCGATCAAACTCTAGGACTCCTCGAAGGTCTACAGATTATAGTAGAGATACTCGAAGGCTTAGACTATGCTCATCAGCGGGGCATAATTCACTGTGATATTAAACCAGAGAATATACTCCTGACGATAGTTGCTGGTAAATGGCAGCCGAAACTATCTGATTTTGGCATTGCTCGTCGTCTACCCAGTCACCATGATATAGGTTCTTCGAGTCAAGCGCCAGGGGGTTCTCCGGCTTATATGGCCCCAGAAAGGTTTTATGGTATGTACTCGGCCCAATCTGATGTATATGCTATGGGGGTGGTATTGTATGAATTATTAGTAGGCGATCGCCCCTTTCATGGTTTATTTAGTGAACTCATGTGGGCACACATGAACCATCGAGTTGAACGGCCCACTTTTTTGCCGGAGTGCCTACAAAATATATTACAAAAATCCCTGGAAAAACTGCCAGCCCGCCGTTTTCCCAGCGCCGGCGCTATGGCGGAAAGTTTAAAGGCGGCTATGGCTGATCCATCTGTGCAAGAAATAGGCGATCGCTTAATTCCCTGGTATTTGCCATCACAGATGACCAGAACAGGGGAAGCGGCGGACTCCCTAGACCAGGACAGTAATGCGATCGACTCCCTGGAATTTTATGATCTCCCCTACAAATTAAACAACCCTCCCCCCTCTGATAGCCAACCCCTTCTGGCATCAAATCCGACCCATCTCTACAGTGCTACCGGTAGCAATGTGATCACCTGGTCTTACACAGAACAACACTCTCAATCCTTCACCCTATCAGAATCTGTAGTTAGTTTATATCCCATGTCCCACGGGTGTTATATTTTGACCAATAATTATCTCCATTGGTGGCATAATTCCAGTCCTCAGCCAGACTCTCAATCCCTCGGGTTTCTCCAAAAAATCTTTAAAGAAACAGACACAACCCTTAAATCAACTACCCTCGCTATATCCCAGGATTTAGTTAAATCTCGTTTGAATTCTTCCTTAGTAGGTCAAGCAGATCTACTTCCAGAATGCCAACGGGACTATTTAACCATCGCTGTACCTGGTCAACTGCGATTCTACTCCCTCACCAAAGGATTAACTAACCCCGACCATAGCACCGAAAATCAGGGTCACTCATCCATAAAACTCCTAAAAGTGATTTCCGTTTCCACACAAATACTGCCTCAATTAACCTTTATTGATGGGCGACATTTACTGGCTACTTGGTCAAACACTAAACCCTCATCACCGAAAACTATTTTTCAGATGTACAGTCGCCGAGGTGCGCGCATGGGAACTATAAAATTACCCATCAATGTTAACCAAGTATTCGCCACCCCTCATCCTTATACGATCCTGGCTTTATGTCAGCATCAACCATTAACCCTACTGCAAATCAATCTTAAACCTCTCAGTGTCATTCGTGTGGCTGTAGCATCTCCCCCGACAGCTTTATTTATGGCAGACTGGGGTTATGGTTGGACGATCGAACCTGGAAAAATGCAAATTTTTAATTGGTCAGGTCATCGTTTAGTTGAGTATAACTGTCCTGTCGCTACAGCCTTAGCACCTTGGAAACAAACTGGTTTAGCCTTAGTTACCTCAACAGGGGACTCTATTAAGGTAGTCGATAGTCTAGGTCTACCTGTGCAAGAATTATCGGAGGACATTTGATGTCTGATCTAATTATTTATGGTGGCGATAGTACCACGGCGAAAAATATGTCGATCGCCCAACAGTTAACTTTACTGAAAGTTGATGTTTCCCGTCTCAGAGATTTGGGTAAATGTCTGGGAACAGGCGCTTTAATTAACAGTCTGGAAAAGTTGGTAGAACTGATATTTAGTCTGCGATCGCTAGTTAATGATTCATCATCTGATGCTCTCCTACAGACTAATGCTGAGATTAACTCTGATTCCCTCTCTATCGCCAGTGAGCCACCTTTTTACCCCGAAGAACGTCTGATTCCCTACGTTACCGAGGAACTGGGGGATATTTGGAATCATTTTTTAGAAGGGCAAAAAACCACAGAAAAAAGTTACCCTAAGTCCGGCAATTTATCGGATCAGACTCCATCGGAAATTGTAACTCTCGGTGATTTACAAAGTCTATTATTGTGGCGCTTAGGCTGTAGTGCTGAAAATATTATGGCGCTGCTAACTGGAATTGAAGTGATGGTGACTTCCCCTCAAGGTCAAAGAAAACCGGGGGTTTTGCGACTGGTAGCTAGTTTAATCCTGAAAACTTCCCAGGGTGAATATGATTTAGACCTGGCTACGGGTGATAGTCCGAAATTTAATTTACATCATAATGCGATCGTGCAGTCTTTTGACTGTGAGTTATGTACTGTTCCTCGTTCAGCCAAGTCTCTGCTTGAGCAGGTTCAAAATATGATTAATCAGGAATTTGAGGCGCTGGATTTATGGAAATCACAATCAATTGCAGTTCTCGAACCTGGATATAATTGGGAACCCGGTCAACTCTTATTAGATTTCGGATTTGAGTTTTTAGTTAATTATCCCTCGATGCAGTGGAGTAACCATCAGGTTAATGAGGTGAATTATTATCCCGTTGAAGGTAGTTACGATTCGGGAGAACTGACCCCAGCCCTTTTGTTGGTAAGTCAACTTAAACTCACTGATATGATGATTTTGAGTCGTTATTTTCAAGACATAATTACTGAAAAAATAGCGGCTCCCCTGGTTAAATTCTGTTTAATGAATGAGAATTTTGCGGGGAGTGATGAACCCAGAAAATCATCGGTTTCTGAGAGTAAAAATCGCCCGGTTTCTTCCCCAAAACCTAAACTATCCCCAGATATATTTAATCGTTTTCTGATTCGCAAAGCCTGGGATTTGGTGGAAGCGATCGCCTCAGAATCTCAAGATAATCGCCAATCATCTCCTTATGGCTATGTGATGATTCCTCAAGTTAGCCTCAGTCAGTTGATCCAATCTCTGATGTGGCATACTGTCAGAGGTTCGGCGGCGATCGCTAGACTTATTGGTGGCATTACCGTCCGCGTTCTCGAACCGGGTAAACTATGGTATAAAGGAACCCTTAGATTAGTGGCGATTTTAAGTGCTGATTTCCCAGGGTATCATTGGGAAATTGATATCGCTACCCGTGAACCTCCCCGGTTGATAGGTACTATATTAGATGAAAGTGCCGTGATTGATTGGCAACCTGACGAGACTGGGGTTGACAATGGCGGCGCTCTAGTATCGGCGATCAATACTCCCAGTCCCCTACAATGCTTAGGTGGTCAAAGGTTTCAGCAAGTGGGTATCTGTAGCGACGCAATTATTACTCAACTGCGAGATGTGTCGCCGGAATTGGGGATATGGATCGATGGGGTAGAAATTGATTGGGAAGAACCCATGCTGACTGAATCAATTTGGCGATCGGGACTCGCACAATTGGTATTAGTTTGGGAGTGGGTTAAGTAGGCGCGGGTTCACGATGGGTATATCATAGTTACCCCGCCCACCACCATACACAAAAAATGCCTCCTAGGGGCTGTATTAGAGCCTATATCCTAGGATAAATCTGATTTTTGATAAAAAAGCTGTCGATGGGTAGGAGTGTCTCTAAATGTATGTATATGCCTTTATTAAGAGTCAATCAATTAGTTGGAAATCCCTTCAGGGAATCTATGAACCAGTAGTTTTGCTGGAGGCTGGGGCTTTGTCGGCGCTGGTGGAACCGAACCTACAGGCGGAAAATCTCTCGACTGACAATGAGGAAGAGTTGATGCGGGCGGTTTTGATTCATGATCGGATTGTGTGTCAGATATTTGAGGAAACTACAGTTTTACCTGTGCGATTTGGGACTTGTTTCGATTCCGAGGCGAGATTGTGCGAACATCTGACCACAGAGGGCGATCGCTATTTTCGGCAATTAGAAAAATTAACAGGTCGGGCTGAGTACCTACTGGAGGCTATCCCCCAACCATTCAACCAGGAGAAGCCATCTTCTGATACCACCGCGCCGCCAACTAAGGGACGGGACTATTTTTTGCAGAAAAAACGCCTACACCAGCAGCGCCTCAATTTTGAACAGCAACAGGAACAACAGTGGCAAGAATTTATAAATGCGATCGCCAGTAAATATCCCATAGTTCAGGGTAAAGCTACCGAGGACGCCGAACGCATTTATTTGCTGATTCCCCGCACTCAAGAACTAGCCCTAGTTGAGTGGGTCGCCCAACAGCAACAAAAAATAGACCTATGGGAGTTCAGTCTTGGAAATGCAGTTCCTGCGTACCATTTTCTTTAAAAAATGTACCCTCTACCCAGAACCCATTTGAGCGCGATAAATTATGAAACTGCCGAAAACTGCCCCTGATTTGCTACAATCTTCAAGGTTGTCTTGGTAAATATATAAGAGTATCCTTGAGTCAGTCCATCAATTTGCCCAGAGTAGATGAATTTTTAGAAGAACTTGCAGCCATTCAGCAAACCGGCTCCAAGCGCATTGCCTTACTCGGTTCCCGCCATATTCCCTTAACCCATCAGAATTTGATTGAGATGATGAGTTATGCCCTAGTATTGGGGGGAAACCATCTGATTACCTCCGGTGCAACCGGGACTAACTCAGCCGCCATTAGAGGGGCAATGCGGGCTGATCCTAATCTGTTAACGGTGATTCTGCCTCAGAGTCTCGAACGTCAGCCTCGCGAGTCGCGGTTACAGCTAGAACAGGTAATCCATTTGGTCGAAAATCCCTCTGGAGATACCTTATCTCTGGCCGAAGCTAGTTCATCCTGTAATCAGGAAATTATTTCCCGGTGTCAGCAGTTGATATGTTTTGCTTTTCATGACAGTGATACTTTGCTGAAGACCTGTGAAGAAGCCGAAAATCAGCGGAAGGTGATAACTTTGTTCTATTTGGATTGAAGCCAGAGGTTGCCAGTGGCACTTAGTTGGTGTAGATCTATTGGGGCAAGTTCTCAGAGATATAAACTATCTCATCCCTATATGCCTGATTTGATCTTAAATGCAAAAATCACACTGCTGTTACCGAAAAATTGGGTACAAAGACCCGTCCTTTAGCCTAGCTGGGGACGGCTTTTTATCAAAATTGTTGCATATTTGGATGTTTGGGGTTAGAATCCTTGTCCTAAGAAATCAGTAGAACATTACATAACAACGAAGACTTATGACTTCAACATCTTCTTTCGATATTGTCAGCGATTTCGACCGTCAAGAATTGGTCAATGCACTAGACCAAGCCAAACGAGAAATTATTAGTCGCTACGATTTGAAAGATACTAATACTACCCTAGAACTTGGTGATGAGATAATTGTTGTCAATACCGACAGCGAGTTTACTCTTGATGCGGTCCATACGATTATGCAAACTAAGGCGGCTAAACGTAATCTATCCCTCAAAATTTTTGATTATGGAAAGGTTGAGTCAGCTAGTGGAAACCGAGTCCGCCAAGAAATTACCCTGAAAAAAGGGATTAGCAAGGATGTGGCTAAACAGATTACCAAGATTATTAAAGATAATTTCAAAAAATCTCAGGCTTCTATCCAAGGTGATGCGGTGCGGGTTTCTAGTAAATCTAAAGATGATTTACAGGATATCATTAGATATCTCAAGCAAGAAGATTTCCCCGTAGCACTACAATTTACCAATTACAGATAGTTAATATCCTACCCGGCGATCGCACCCGATCGCCTACGGTAGGGTGCGTCAGAACCCGGCTATATAAATCCCCAGGAATAATGCTCGGCGCTACGCACCATGGAGGCTATATGAATCCCACAGAATAATTCTGATGCTATCAGTTCAATTATCGGTTATGGTGCCTCAGAAATTAATTATCCCGTGTTGATTTCAATTCTCGGAGTCTGACGCACCCTACTGATAGACCTTTCAATCAATTATCCGGTCTTGATTTCAATGGTGGTGCGATCGCCTACGGTAGGGTGCGTCAGAACCCGGCTATATAAATCCCCAGGAATAATGCTCGGCGCTACGCACCATGGAGGCTATATGAATCCCACAGAATAATTCTGATGCTATCAGTTCAATTATCGGTTATGGTGGCTCAGAAATTAATTATCCCGTGTTGATTTCAATTCTCCGAGTCTGACACACCCTACTGATGGTTACTTTATGGTTAAGTATTCAGCTATAGTAATTCGTTTGGGTATGACTGGCTATATACACTCGATAACTTTATGGCAATTGATGACAGGAACTTCACTGATTCCTGATATTATTTCTGAGAGAACTTGCACAATTGCTCCCCTTGTGTAAGAATGACTCATACTATATTGGTTATCAAGGTAAAACAGTATAATCAGTCAATCAGGATTGGTTATTGAGATAATTGTTGTATCATCTGAACCAAATATGCCAAAAGTAATTTCAATTCACTCCTACCGAGGCGGAACAGGTAAATCCAACTTTACCGCGAACCTGGCGACAACTGTAGCTTCCAAAGGCTACCGTGTGGGTGTAGTAGATACAGATGTTCCCTCACCGGGAATTCATAATTTATTTAGCCTAGAAACAGAACAAATTGATCAAACCCTGAATAACTACTTATGGGGTGAAAGTCAGATTGAAGATGCTGCTTATGATGTCAGTGAACATCTAGGATTAAGTGGAAATGGCAAACTATATCTAGTCCCTTCCAGTGTGAAAGCTGATGATATTGCTAGAATTTTAAAGAATGGCTATGATGTCAAACTGATGAATGACGGATTTCGTCGTTTAGTCAAATTGTTAGAATTGGATTATTTGTTTATCGACACTCACCCAGGTTTATCAAAGGAAACCTTTTTGTCGATCGCCATTTCCCATGTACTAATTCTAATTTTGCGTCCCGATAAGCAAGATTATCAGGGAACAGCAGTTACCATAGATGTGGCTAGACAGTTAAATGTTAGGAAAATGCTGCTGGCTATCAACAAAGCCCATAGTAAACTGAATTTAGACGCACTGAAACAAAAGGTAGAACAAACATACGGCGAAACTGTCGCGGGTGTGTTTCCCCTCTCGGAAGATTTACTACAATTGGCAAGTGAAGGGGTGTTTTGTGTGAAATATCCTGAACATCCCGTCAGCCAAGAATTTGCTAAAGTTGCCAATCAAATTATTGAGGGATAAAAATTATGTCTGATTTTGGAGATTTAAAATCTCTGGCTAGTTCCATTGCATCCGTGGTCTCACCTTTTCGTAACTATTTAAATGATTTGTACGAAAAATATCAGCCACTAAATGAGGGAAAAATCGCTGACTATATTCCTGAGTTAGCATTGGCAAAACCGGAATGGTTCGGGATTTGCGTAGTGACTCCAGAGGGTCAGATTTTTGAGGTCGGAAATTGTGATCAGTTGTTCACAATTCAATCTATTTCTAAACCGTTTGTATTTGGTTTGGCTTTGTCAGATTGTGGCCGGGAATATGTCAATAGTAAAGTGAGTGTAGAACCGAGTGGGGAAGCCTTTAACGCTATTGTTTTGGATGAGGTTACTAACCGACCCTATAATCCTATGGTAAATGCTGGGGCGATCGCCACCGCAGATTTAATCAAAGGTCAAAACAGCACCGATCGCCTGAAACGATTGCTAGAAATGTTCAAAGGCTACACGGGACGAGATCATGATATTAACGTCCCTGTTTTTCTCTCTGAGAAAGCCACGGGAAACCGAAATCGGGCTATGGCTTATTTGATGCTGAACTTTGGTATGGTCAGCGACAAAATTGATGAAACCTTAGACCTGTACTTTCAGCAATGTTCAATTCTCGTTAATGCTAAAGATTTAGCTATGATGGCTTGTACCTTGTCTAATGGGGGTATTAATCCAATCACTAAGCAACGGGCTGTTGATGAACATTATGTGCAGGATATAATTAGTGTGATGCTCACCTGTGGGATGTATGACGCATCAGGAGAATGGGCTTATCGGGTGGGAATACCTGCGAAAAGTGGCGTAGGCGGCGGTATTTTAGCCGTGGTACCAGGAAAGTTGGGGATTGGTATATTTTCGCCGCCTTTGGATCCTAAAGGTAATAGCATTCGAGGCGTTAAGGTGTGTGAAGACCTATCACAGGATTTTGGTTTACACCTGTTTAATGTAGCTAAAAGCGATCGCAATTTAGAAGAGTGGATTGCTGGTGGTGATGGTCTACATGACTTCTAACAAGTCTCCACTATCCACAGTGGCAGATGTTAGCCTAACATCCAGGTTAACCTAAGTCTTTTGTCTAAAATTTCTGGCACCCCAAACTATTTGGTTAACATCTTATATCCCCGCCCGCACTTTAGTCGGGGCTTTAATACTGTAGAAAAAAAAATTTTTTGACCCCCAGAAACTATCTGATTTAAACTGGCTATGAACCTCGCTAAAAACTCACCTGTTCGTCGATTTCGTCTCAGAACAACCCTACTGATTCCCTTTCTTTTGCAAATTGTGGGAGGGGTTGGTTTGGTAGGATGGATTGGTTATCGCAGTGGACAACAAGCTGTGAATAATGTAGCTACCCAATTACGCAGTGAACTGACCAATCGGATTACCGAAAAGTTATCCTCCTATACGGAGATTCCCAAAACTATTAATCGTTTCAATGCTAATGATTTTGCCCATGGTGATCTAAATGTCAGTAACACCTTTGGGGAACACAAATTCTGGCAGCAGATGCAGATTTATCCTAGCTTGAGCTATGTCTATTGTGGTGACGAAGATGGTAGTTTTTTTGGGGTAGGTAGACTTGACCAACAAGACCGTTCCAATGTAATTATGGTGTATAGCAATTTCTCGACTGACTTTATGCGCCAGGATTTTGCTTTTGATGAACAAGGAAATCGGACTGAACAAATTGGCACTCTTGAACAACCTTATGATCCACGCCAAAGACCTTGGTATAAAGCCGCTCAGGCTGAACGTAAGGCTGTGTGGAGTGAGATTTATCTTTCTTTCTCCACCCTATTACCTACCATAACAGCAAGTCTCCCGGTTTATAGTCTGACCAATGGTTCTCTGATCGGGGTTTGTGCAACTGACTTTTTTTTACCCCAAGAAGTGAGTGGGTTTTTGCGAAATTTGGAGATTGGTAAAACTGGGACGGCTTTTATTATGGAGCGTTCTGGTAAATTGGTGGCTACTTCTACGGGAGAACCTACTGTTGGAGATGATCGTGAACGATTGTTGGCGATCGCCAGTGAAAATGACGCAGTGCGCGCTACCGCTAATTATCTGAGCGATCGCTTTAATGATCTCAGCAATATTCAAACTGTTGAAAAATTAGATTTTCAGTTGCAGGGTGAGCGACAATATGTTCAAGTTGTGCCATTTCGAGATGTAAATTTGGATTGGTTAGTAGTTGTAACCATTCCCGAATCGGATTTTATGAGCGAAATTAATGCCAGTCGTCAAAAGTCGATTGGGTTAAGTTTCGGGGCGTTAATAATAGCGATCGCTGTCGGAATTTTCACCTCTCGCTGGGTGACTCGACCGATTTTGCGCGTTTCCCATGCGGCTGATGAATTAGCGCAAGGTGAACTAGATCAACAGGTAAAACCTAGCCCAATTATTGAAATCGATCGCTTGGCGAAGTCTTTTAATAGTATGGCACAACAACTGAAACAATCATTTTCTGCCCTCCGCCAAAGTGAAGCGACTAATCGCGCCATTGTTAATACTATTCCAGATTTAATGATTCGCGCTAAGGGGGATGGTAGTTATCTTGATGTGGTCGGTAGCGATCGGCTGGAGGGAGTAGATAGTAATGGCGAGCAATTTTTAACCTCTAATCGATTGCCAAAGGGAATCACTATCCAGGAGTATTTACCCGATAATAATGAACAATTAATGCAGAATATTCAACAAGCATTAAAAAGCGGAGAGTTACAAGTTTATGAACATCAAATAATCCGGGATGATAAGTCTGTGGATGAAGAGGTGCGAATTATGGTTTTGGCAGAAGATGAAGTTTTGATTATCGTGCGAGATATCACCGACCGCAAACAAGCAGAAGAAGCCTTGCGTATTGCTGAGGAAAACTACCGCAGCATTTTTGAAAATGCTTTAGAAGGGATTTTTCAATCGTCCCCTCAAGGAAAATTTATTAATGCTAATCCGGCTTTAGCCAAAATTTATGGCTATGATTCTCCTGAAGAAATGATGGCAAGTATTACCAACATTAGTGAGCAGCTTTATGTAGACCAGGAAAAAAGAACCGAGTTTAGATATTTGTTATCTAAACAAAATTCAGTCAAAGATTTTGAATATCGTTGTTACTGCAAGGATGGTAGTATTATCTGGATTCAAATTGATGCGCGTGTCGTGAATGATAACAATGGCAATGTGTTGTATTACGAAGGCATTGTTCAAGATATTACTGAACGGAAGCGCAAGGAGGAGCAACTAAAACGACAATTGGAAGAGTTGCAAATTGAAATTGATCATAAAAAACGTCAAAAAGAAGTGGCTAGTTTAACTGAGAGTAGTTATTTCCAGGAAGTTCAGCAGGAAATATCTAACGTTAACCTTGATGAATTCTGGAGTTGACAAAAAATTGATAATTATTAACTGTAGGGGCGGGTTCTGCTGTCAACTCTCAATTCCCAAGGACGATATTAATCAACCCGCCCCACCCCACCCGGTCATTAATTATTAATTATTAATTATTAATTGTAGGGGCGGGTTCTGCTGTCAATTCTCAATTCCCGACGGGGATATTACAGCTTGTTCACCAGTCGCTTAATACATTGCCCTCACCCTAAATCTGGATCCCAGAGAGGGAGAGGGACTTTGAGAGGTGATCAGATGATTTCTGAACAGGCTTTAATAAACCCGCCCTCCGGGTTCTGCTGTCAATTCTCAATTCCCGAGGACGATATTAATCAACCCGCCCGACCCCACCCGGTCATTAATTATTAATTATTAACTGTAGGGGCGGGTTCTGCTATTACCTCACCTACCCAGGACGATATTAATCAACCCGCCCGACCCCACCCGGTCATTAATTATTAATTATTAATTATTAATTTTCGGAGCGGGTTCTGCTAGTACCTCGCCATTAATAAACCCGCCCTCTGGGGAGGGGGGGGGAGAGGGGTCAAGATTTGGCTTGTATGTAAGCGATCGCCTCTCGCCAGATCAAAATCGGTTCCCCCTGTGGGGGTTGTAAACAGATACAGTTAGGATCTTGCCAGATGATTTTGCCCTCTAGCACAACTTTGGTGAGTAATTGAATCTCAACAGTGGGTTTATCCTTGATGTAGGTTTGTAACTTGCGGATGCTTGGTAAATCGGTATTAAACTCAGGCATAATCGATTAGTTATTACTAAAGCAGGAGATTGAGATATCAGTGATGGCAATTGAGTTTACAAAGTATCACGGTTTGGGCAATGATTTTATTCTGATTGATAACCGTCATCAGTCGGAGCCGATTTGTACACAGAGACAAGCTGTGCAAATGTGCGATCGCCATTTTGGTATTGGTGCTGATGGGGTAATCTTTGCGCTTCCCGGTGACGGGGCTAGTGACTACACCATGAGAATATTTAACTCTGATGGGTCAGAACCGGAAATGTGCGGGAATGGAATTCGCTGTCTGGCTAAGTTTATCACTGAGTTGGAAGGAAAAACTGGGACGGCGATCGCTTATAAAATTAATACCGCCGCCGGGGTCATCTGTCCCGAACTTTTAACCGATGGTCAGGTTAAAGTAGATATGGGATTACCACGGCTACTGGCTGCGGAAATTCCCACTACCCTATCTGAAAATAACCTCAAGGTGATCGATGTTCCCCTAGAGGTAGCAGGACAGTCTTGGTCTGTTACCTGCGTCAGTATGGGAAACCCCCACTGCATCACCTTTGTAGATGATGTAGCTAGTGTTCCATTAACCGAGATTGGACCCTTGTTTGAACATCATCCCGCTTTTCCTGAACGAACCAATACAGAATTTATTGAAGTAGTGCGACCAGATTATGTCAAAATGCGGGTTTGGGAAAGGGGCGCTGGTATAACTTTAGCCTGTGGAACCGGGGCTTGTGCTTCTGTGGTGGCGGGAGTGTTGACCCAAAGATGCGATCGCCAAGTAACTGTAGAACTTCCAGGGGGTTGTCTACAGATTGAATGGTCAGCTACAGACCAACGGTTATACATGACTGGACTAGCGCAAGCAGTTTTTCAAGGTCAGTTAACCTTTCCAATCAACAATAATCAATAATTAGGTAAACCAAGGACATTGCTATGGGTGGAGGCATTTATCTCATTCAGGATGATGATCAGCTTGTGGAAATGATGGAACAAGACTATGATTCTGAAGACCAACTTCAGGATCTCCTCGAATCTTATCCGAATTTACTGGCTGGGGATGAGATCGATCGCGCCACCCCTAGACGGTGGCTATTGATTTCCAGGGATGCTATAGTTCCCCCGGAGGAAGAAAGCGGCGGTCGCTGGTCTTTGGATCATTTGTTTATCGATCAGGATGCTATCCCTACTTTGGTCGATATTCGCCGTATCCGTAATACGGAAATGCGCCAAAAGGCGATCGGGCTTATGTTGGATTATGCGGCCCATGTTAGTTTTTACTGGCCCATTGAATCGACTATTGCTCAATTTGAGGCTAACTGTCGCGAACAAGGTCGCGATCCAGAACAGGTTTTTGAGGAGTTTCTTGGACCTGATGCTAAAGAAGAGCGTTTTTGGCAAAAAGTGAAAACTAATCTACAGGCTGGTAAAATTCGCCTGGTTTTTGTGGCTGATGAAATCTCCCCCTCTTTGCGTCGGGTGGTGGAGTTTCTCAATAAGCAAACTGATCCGGGGGAAGTCTGGGCGGTGGAAATTAAGCAATATGTCAGTCAGGACGGTTTAAGGACTTTAGTACCTCGCGTAATTGGTCAAACGGCGGAAGCACAACAGAAAAAATCTAGCGCTACTGGGGAACGCAGACGCTGGGATGAGGTGTCTTTTTTTGAGGAATTAAATATCCGCCGGGGAAATGATGAAGCACAACTAGCCCAGAAAATTCACGCTTGGGCGAAACAACAACAGCCGAAAATTGATATTCAATGGGGAACCGGGGATATCTATGGCGGGTTTACGGCTTGGTTTCACCAAAAGGGTAAAAAACCCCATAAGTTATTTAGTGTGGATATTTCGGGGCGTTTGGAAATTTCCTCTAATAAATATGCCTCTCAACCTCCTTTTGATTGTCAGGAAAAATGGGGGGAACTTCGCAATAAGTTTAGTTCTATTGGTTTATCTCTCCCGGTAGAACCGACTGAGTATCGATCGCTAACTTTGCGTCTGTCTACTCTCCAGGATGAAACGGCGCTACAACAGGTTATGGAAACTTTTGATTGGGTCATTAAGGAAATTAAGAAAGCCTGATATCTTTTTCGGATAATCACTAAAGAAGCCCGTTAGGTAACAACCAACGGGCAATTAGCGGGCAATTACAGGGCAACCACAGGCTGATATACCTTGTAAAAGATATTTCATGCCTTGGGGCGGAAATGATGCCCTTGGCGGGGCAATTAGGGGGCAATCACAGGGAAAAAGTACCCACTACTATGGTCTACATATCCAATTGTGGATATCTTCTGTTCTCCCGGTTTTTATTTCTTCGAGTTTCTGGAAAACTTGATTGGCTACTTTGCGATCGCTTACCGGAGGTAAAATCATGTCTTCCCCCTGATATCCAATGGTGGAAATATGGGCGATAGTTGCTGCTGTTCCCATACCAAAGGCTTCCGTGAGAGTTCCTTGATGGTAGGCTTGGACTATCTCATCAATGGCGATCGCCCTTTCTTCTACCGGAATACCCCAATCACGACATAAGGTTAACACACTATCGCGGGTAATTCCAGCTAAAATAGTTCCGGTTAATTTCGGGGTGACAACTACTCCATCAATCACAAATGCTAGGTTCATCGTGCCACATTCTTCGATATATCGGCGATGAATACCATCGAGCCAAATTACATTATCATAGCCTTTCTCTTTAGCTTCTCGGTCTGCTAGAAGGCTGGCGGCGTAGTTTCCGGCTACCTTAGCCGCACCGGTTCCCCCTTCAAAGGCTCTCACATATTTTTCCGTGACAATCAATTTAACTGGATGGGAATAATAAGCACCTACCGGACAGGAGATAATGATAAATTTATAGGAATCTGAGGGTTTTAATCCGACCGATTCATCAACAGCAAAGTAAATGGGTCTAATATATAAAACGCTGCCATTTTTATTAGGAATCCAATCAGCATCTAACTTGATTAACTCTTTCAATCCATCAATAAAAATCGATTCGGGAATAGCTGGCATACATAACCTTTCGGCGGATTGATTAATCCGTTTATAGTTGGCATCTGGTCGGAATAAGAGTGGCTCACCATTGGGGTTTTTATAGGCTTTCATACCTTCAAAAATCGCCTGTCCGTAGTGGAGAGCAGACGTGGCGGGTGATAGGTCTATCGGACCATAAGGGATAATTTGAACATCCTGCCAATTCCCCTGGCTATAGTTAGCCACTAACATATGATCACTGAAGATTTTTCCGAAAGGTATCGGTTCGGTTTCCAGTTCTTTAATACGGGATTTTTTGGTAGTCTCAATTCGTAAGTGCAGATGCGGATTGTTCATGATAATTTTCCGTAGGTGGCAAAGGATTAAAATGATGGATTTTATGGGGGGGAGGGAACAGTAGATAGCCGCTAGTTAGGAATTATCTGATTAACTAGGCTGTTTAACTGTTCCCAGTTCCCGAAAATCTGGTAATTTATCGCCTCAATTAAAAATTCTCTAGGCTAATTTAACTTGCCTTTGCCAAAGAATTTAGGCGGTTCCGAAAGTGTGTAGACCTCAGTTTCGGCGGCGATCGCCTCTCGTAGATGTCGGGGAAGTTGAAATACTCCTAACAGAGTAGTACCATCAAACATCCGCATACCGCCTACAGTATGCTGTTGGAGGATTTCATCTGTTTTCTCCGGTTGAGGATAGGGATCAATGGGGTGTTGCGAGGCGATCGCAAATCCCCAAGGAGCCCCATAGGTGGGGATAAAGCTAGTATAGGATTGAACATGGGGAAACACAGCGTTAACTGTATTGACAATGCGAACGTGAAGATTCAAATTTCCGGGAGCCACCGGGCCCGCTTGAATCACAAATATCCCATCATCAGCTAGGACGCGCTGGATCTTCTCAAAATACTCCTTCGTAAACAGTTTAAATGAGGGTCCTTCCTCAATGGGGTCTGATAGATCAGAAATAATCACATCCCATTTTTGGTCGGTGGTATCGAGAAACTCCAACGCATCCCCAACCACTAATTCCGTCCGGGGGTCTTCAAAAGCATTCTGGTGCATTTCTGGCAGATATTCGCGGCACGCCTCCACTACATCCCCATCAATATCAACCATTACCACCCGATCAACAGTTTTCCAGCGCAACACTTCCCGGATAGTCGCTCCCTCGCCGCCACCTAAGACTAAAACCTTCTCTGGTTTACCTTGAATGACCATCCCCGGATGGACTAGGGGTTCATGATACAGAAACTCATCCCCGGTGCAAGACTGCCATTTACCGTCCAGGACTAGGGCTTTGCCATAAGCCCCAGTTTCAACTATGTACATTTCCTGATAGGGGGTTTTTTTATGGGCCAGAACATCGATCACCCCGTGAGCATAAATATCCCAAGGTGTGATGTACTCTGTCATCCAAAAATCAGCCTGAACTTCACTGCCAGCCATAAAATATCCTCCCGGGTGTGATTTGACCAAAAGGGATTATATCCCAAATCCGCATAGCGATCGCTTTGATGTCATCCCCCTAATCAACCACTAAGAAAACACAAGACAGATATATATTTATGTTTTCCGTGGCAATATTCCTGCTCGACTCTGGCCTGAGTTAACTTATGATTGACTATCAGGAAAGTCTGGGATTACCCATTGAGGTGGTGCTGTGCGTTTTTTGCGGACGGCTTCTTCTGCGATATCTAGCATTTGATCTAAAGATGTATTTTCAATAAAACTCGATACAGAACTCACATATTCCCGGTGGGGGCATTGATCACCCAGAATACAACCATTTTTACAGGCTTCTGCACAATTGATGGTAGTTTCCACAATAGTTTCCTGATACATTTACGCGACATTTATCCGGCTATTGCCTCACAATGCGACGATAGCACTATTACCCGTTAAGGTAACAGAGGCGGTATCCCGCAAAGCTTTTAGAAAGATTCCCAAAGCACCGTTCCAGTCCCTGGGTAGAGTGAACCCACACTCCGGACATCGGAACACTTTTGAGCCACCTAGCTGGGAATGCACATGACCACAGTGAGTACAGGTTTTGCTGGTGTATTCTTCCGTCACATCTACAACTATGGTTCCAGTTATTTCCCCTTGATGTCTCAGGGTTAGTTTAAATCGATAATGCGCCCATGTCAGCATGGCGCGGGCAGTCTTGGATTTGATTTTCCGCTTGGCTTTGGCAACCATGTTGGAAGTCTCGAAGGTGGGCAGAAAAATTATACTGTAGTTGTGAGTCAAGTAGTGAGCAATTTGTTTGTGGGCTTCATCAACTAGATTGCGGATTTTGGTTCTCATTCGTTGAGCCGCTTGCCTCATCCGTCGCCTTCTTGAACGACAGGGTTCCTTGGCGATTCGGCTCATCAAATCATCCAAATGTTGACATAGCCTAGTAATGCGTCCTATATCCCCGGAGCCAAATTCCAGAAATCGAGAGCCATCAAACCCAGTTATGAAAGTTCGCACACCCGGGTCTAATGCAATTACGCCATTCGCTTCAGTTGGGGTAACGGCAACTGGTTCAGGGAAAATCGCCAACCATCGACCTTTGGTAAACACCAACTGAGTCCCTTGCCCGCAAGTTTTAGGGATAGCTTCGGAAACCATGAAAGTTAATCCTTTCGTTAGTCTTGGATACCAACTCCCTGAAGAGAAATTAGTATTATTGAACTTAATCCCTTGAGAGCTGTCACGACAACTTCTAAACCTTGCATCAGGACTGGCGGTCAAAGCCTGATAGGCATCAAAGATGGCATTTTGCCGAATGTGGCAGGGTGTTTCTTTGACCCATTCGGGTAAGTCACTCTGCATCACTTTATTGCGTAACTTTAACTTGCTTAGTCGTTTACCACTCCGGGATAATGCAATTGCTTGGTTGTAGCAATACCGACAAGCGGCCAACCATTTGCGCCAGACTTTATTTAGCTCGGGGCTGGGGTAAATCCGGATCTTCTTTGACCTGAGTTTGGTATTTTCGCAACCCATAGAGTCGGGAACTGAAGCAGTGGAGGATGGCGAGGATGTCCTCAACCATTTCTCGTTCTGGGCTGAGACTTGTCTGATTGAGAACCACGAGTTCACACCCGTTTTGTTCGCAGAGCCATCGAAACAAGTCAAATCCAAACCTTGCCAGTCGGTCTTTATGGGCAACGACAACCATGCGGACATCTCCTGACAAGACTTGTCCCAGCAAGGCCAGCATTTTCTTTCGCTTGAAGTTGAGCCCGCCTCCGATTTCTGAGACGACTTCTGCTTCGGGGTAGAGGTTGGACAGTGCGGCCACCTGTCGGTTGAGGTCGGACTGCTGGGCGCGGCTACTAACTCTGGCATAGATAACGACTTTGCGTTTGTCACTGCCTGATTTGGCAGTATATGACTCAACGTTGTATCGTCGTTGCCCAGCGGGGGTTCTGATGGTCTCGATTGAGCCATTTTCGTCCCATCTGCGGAGTGTTCTTTCATGGACTCCAAGGATTTGGGCCGCTTCCTTGGGTTTGACATATCTGGCAATAGGTTTATCCTCAACTATTCTCGCTTATTATACCGTATTGCCCTAAAATGTTAACCTAATTTGAGATTAAATCATGCTCTCTCAGGCGATCGCCTTCTTGTATTCCCCACCCTTGGGCATAATTATGTTTATCCTGTCGGCGATCGGTATCGGCGCTTTGGCTGTTTATCTCTTGGAACTTTGGGACCAAGATATGATCCTTAATTCCGGCAGTCTCTGGGCTTTGCTTGCCTGTCTACTCCTGAGTTTATGGATTAAATCCTTACTTCCCATACCTGGCATCGTGATCACTTTATCACGATTTTCCTTTATTGGCGTTCTCGTCGGCGTTTTCTGGAAAGGAAGACCTTATTTTCGTTAACCCCCACCCATTGACGTTTAGCATTTAATATTTTACTATCTAGTTAAGTATTCACATAATATCTAAATGCAACGGCTAAAGGAGAATCAATGCTATTTCGTCAGCTATTCGACCCGGAAACCAGCACTTATACCTATCTAATTGCTGATACTGTCACCAAGGAAGCAGCCTTAGTTGATCCGGTTCTTGAACAAGTCGATCGCGATCTGAAATTGCTGGAAGAATTGGAATTAAAGTTACGCTATTGTTTAGAAACCCATATTCACGCTGACCATATTACCGGGACGGGGAAACTACGCCAGCTTACCGAATGTCTGGGAATTGTACCTCAAAAGGCTAATGCAGCCTGTGCCGATCGCTACATTGGTGATGGAGAAGTCTTAGAATTAGGGGAGATTAAAATTGAGGCGATCGCTACTCCCGGACACACTGACAGCCATATCACTTATTTGGTAAATGGCGATCGTATTTTAACCGGAGATTCCCTATTAATCCGAGGTTGTGGACGTACTGATTTCCAAAGTGGCGACCCTGGACAACTTTATGATTGCATTGTTCAAAAACTCTTTACACTTCCCGAAAATACTCTAGTTTATCCTGGTCATGACTATCGAGGTCATACAGTTTCCACTATTCAAGAAGAAAAACTTTACAACCCCCGTTTAGCCGGAAAAAGCCGCCATAGTTTTATTGAATTAATGAATAGTCTCAATCTTCCCGACCCTAAAAAAATTATGGCCGCGGTTCCTGCTAATGAACGCTGCGGAAAAGTTCCCAGTCTTTCCTAAGTCTTTAAGCAAAATCAGAAACGGCGGGTTTATCCATCTTTCTGGGTTTCTAGTGATACACCAAAGCCGACTGGTTAGGAAGGGCGGGTTTATCTATCTTTCTAGTGATACACCAAAGCCGACTGGTTAGGAAGGGCGGGTTTATCTATCTTTCTGGTGATACACCAAAGCTGACTGGTTAGGAAGGGCGGGTTTATCTATCTTTCTGGTGATACACCAAAGCTGACTGGTTAGGAAGGGCGGGTTTATCTATCTTTCTGGTGATACACCAAAGCTGACTGGTTAGGAAGGGCGGGTTTATCTATCTTTCTGGTGATACACCAAAGCTGACTGGTTAGGAAGGGCGGGTTTATCTATCTTTCTGGTGATACACCAAAGCTGACTGGTTAGGAAGGGCGGGTTTATCTATCTTTCTGGTGATACATTAAAGCTGACTGTAGAACCCGCCCCTACAGAACCCGCGCCGATAATTAATAATTAATAATTAATAATTAATAATTAATAATTATTAATTGCGTAACCCACCCCAAATTTTTTTTTGATATTCCCTATTTCCTCATAGATTAATGATTATTTTGATTGTCGGACATCTCCTCGCTATTTGTATTGGTTTGAGTCTGGGTTTAATTGGGGGCGGAGGGTCAATTCTAGCCGTTCCGGTTCTCGTTTATATTATGGGAATAGGGACTAAAGAAGCGATCGCCATGAGTCTAGCCATTGTCGGTTCAGTCAGTTTGCTGGGGATGTTACCCCACTGGCGGCGTGGAAACGTGAATTTTAAGACTTTTGCTGTTTTTACCCCAACAGCCATGGTAGGGGCTTATTTTGGCGCTCGTTTAGCATCTTTTCCTGGGATTACCGATACCATTCAAATGGTCACTTTTGGGGCGATCGCCTTACTGGCTAGTATATTGATGATTTCCCGCAGTAATCATGTCCCCAAGGCGGTCAGTCCGTCTGTGGGTAAAGACAATTCTCGCTGGTGGTTGATTCCCCTGGGGGGATTAGGCGTAGGTGTAATTACCGGATTTGTCGGGGTTGGGGGTGGATTTGCGATCGTACCAGTATTGGTATTACTGGGGGGAATTCCGATTAAAGAGGCGATCGGTACCTCCTTATTAATTATCACATTTAACTCTATTGCTGGCATTATCGGCTATTTAGAACAGGTTCCCATCAATTGGTCTCTCACCTTTTCCATGACCATAGCTGCTAGTTTAGGGACTCTCGGCGGCGCTTATTTGAATCAGTTTATTGACGGTAAACGATTACAAAAATTCTTTGGTTTCTTTGTCTTAGGAATTGCGACCGTCGTTTTACTGCAACATTAAGCCATAAAATTGTACCCCTACCAGAGGGATTCTACCATCCCTGGTTAAGCATCTGGTAGGCGCTGGTGATGACCCTCTCCTACAGAGAGAGGGAGATTTTTGTCAAAGAGGAATTATCATTCCCTGAAAATACCTAGCTTTGATTGGGGATAGTAATATCAATCGAGGTAACTTTGACATCATCATTCAAGCTATTAAGGGGGGGGTCAATACTATTTTGATTACCCACCACTAAAATCACCAGCTTTTCCGGTTGGAGATACTCAGCCGCCACCCTCTGAACATCCTCAATGGTGGTTTCCTCAACTTGACGACGGTAGTTGAAGATAAAATCGGCGGGATAACCGAAGTATTCATAACGCATCAAACGAGAAAGGGTTTGGTCGCCGGAAGCGAAATTAAACACAAAAGAATTAAGGGTTGATTCCTTGGCGTAGTTCAATTCCTCCGTGGTAATGGGTTGGGTGCGTATGCGCTTAATTTCCGATTTCATAGCCTGAATTAATGGAACAGTCGTATCTGAACGAGTTTGACCCCCAGAAATAAATAAGCCGGGATAATCAAAATTAGGACTCCATACCCCATACACAGAATAGGCTAAACCTTGACGCGATCGCACTTCATTAAATAGCCTACCACCAAAGCCATTCATCACACCATTAAGAACCATTAGCGCCGGGTAATCAGGATTATTAGCCTTACCGCCTAAATGTCCCATCTGCACATAACTTTGAGTGAGTTGGGGTTGGTCAATCATAAATACCCCACCGAGATTAACCTGATTCACATCAGGAAGGGGAGGATTGATAGCCTGACCGCCAGATTTCCAATCTCCGAACTTTTCAGCAATTAGCGATCGCATTTCCGCTGAATCAAAATCTCCCACAATCCCCAATATCATATTTTGGGGGTGAAAATACTGTTGATGAAACTTGACTAAATCTGACCTAGAAATCTGTGCTAAATGTTCATATTCCACACTGCGAGCGTAGGGACTTGTCTCCCCATAAATTAGCTTTTGAAATTCCCGACTAGCTATGCGTTGAGGGTCATCATTTCGACGAGCGATCGCCCCTCGCATTTGATTTTTAGCCAACTCTAATTGTTGAGGGTCAAAAGCTGGTTCTCTAATCACTTCTGCAAATAAACTAAATACCGCATCCAAGTCCTCACTTAGGGTACTAAAACCCGCATTTCCCATAGTGTCACTAATTCCAGTTTCTACCGATGCGGCTTTGTGTTCCAGGATTTCATTTAACACTTGGGGGGGATGTTTTTGGGTTCCCCCAGCACGCATTAAACTCCCCGTTAAACTAGCTAATCCTACCTGATTATTGGGTTCAAAACGGCTGCCAGTTTTAAAGATAGCACTTCCCCTCACCAAAGGAAGTTCCCGGTCTTCCATTAAGTAAATAACCATGCCATTTTCTAGTTCATAGCGACTGTATTCGGGAAGTTCCAAAGTGCGGAGGGGAGGGAATTCTAGTTCCCGATAATGTTTGGGAACTCCGGCGACGGCGGGGGAATGCCAAACCACTGTCATGACCAGGGTTAGACAGGCGATCGCCATTAGTAATAACCTGGATTTTTTCAATTTCATAGAGGTTGTCAATTGCATATTATTAGGAAGTGGTACATTAATTTTGCGATAAAAGACGACCCACCGTGCGATTTTCCGGGCGGAAAGTAGCCTGGGCGACCCTTTGAATATCTTGGGGAGTGATAGCAGAAATGGCATCCAAAGTTTCAAATAAATGCCGCCAAGATCCCGTTTTCACCTCATAGTTAACTAAAGCAAAAGCCATCCCCATATTAGAATCAAGCGATCGCAATAAACTCGCCCGCGCCTGAGTTTTTACCCTTTCTAATTCCCGGGGAGAAACCAGTTCATTTTTGAGGCGGTCTATTTCCACTTGTAAAGCAGCCGCCACATCATCCACCGTATGATTAGGGGAAGTTAACGCATAAAACAACATCAAATTCTCATGTTTATTTCCCGGATAACTGCTAATTCCTTGGGCGGCGAGGGCTACCTGTTTTTGTTCTACCAAAGATTGATATAACCGGGAAGTGCGACCACTGCTAAGAATACTGGCGATCGCATCTATAACCACATGGTCTTGGTCACTGATAGCCGGGCGATGATACCCTTCTAAATACCAAGGTTGAGAACGTAGATATTTAGTGATTTCGCGAGTTTCAAGTTGTGGCGGTTCCTTCACATCAAGTTGTGGGGGATGAGGTCGAGATGGATAGCGACCAAAGTAGATTTCCGCCAGTTTTTTAACCTGTAATGGCTCTACATCTCCCACCACCGCTACAGTCAAATTACTCGGTACATAATAGGTATCAAAGAAATCCTGAACATTTGGGCGGGTCATCCTTTGCAAATCCTCTAAATAACCAATCACCGGACGACGATAGGGGTGTACTTGAAACGCCGTTTCAGCGAAAGCCTCCACCATTTGACCCACCGGAGAATTATCAGTCCGCAGTCTTCTTTCTTCAAGAATCACCTCTTTTTCCTTAAAGAATTCTCGGAATACAGGTTCTAAAAATCTCTCCGATTCCAGAGACATCCACAATTCTAACTTATTCGATGGTAGACTGTAGAAATATCTCGTTTCATCAGCAGAAGTAGTAGCATTCATTCCCACTCCCCCCGACTGTTCAACAATCCGCCCAAATTCATTTTGGTTAACATACTCAGACGCTTGTTTTTCCACCTTCACAAATTCCGCCGTCAGTTTAGCTAATTCCTCTGTATTACCCTGATTTTGGGCGACCAGGATACGGTCAAATAGTTGATCTAGTTTATCTAAAAGCGGTTTTTCCGCCCCATAATTACTCGTCCCAATCCGTTTAGTTCCCTTAAAAGCCAGATGTTCTAAATAATGGGCTACCCCCGTTTGTCCTTCCGGTTCATCAACACCCCCAACATCTGCATGAATTAAAAAAGAAACCACTGGCGCTTGATTTCTTTGTAAGACTATAAATTTCATTCCATTATCCAGGCGAAATTCACTCACTTTATCGATAACTCGATCTAAGTAAGGTTGGATAGATGGCGAATTGCTGGGAAGTTCATCAGCTTGGGTTGGCTGTCCAAAAGTAGTCACCCCCAGGACAATTGCTAACAGCAACAGCAGAAATTGTTTTAGCCAAGGGGGTAATCGTTTTTGATGGTGGTTATGTGAAGTCACGAACCAACTTAGATTCATAAAGATTTTTGAGTTTCTGGTTTAGATCATAGTTTCTATATTGACATACTCCCCCGTCAACTGCTATCCATGAAAAATACTATTCGTGAACTACAATGTCTCATCCACTCTTGACTCTGGCGAATTGCCTATCATACCATCAACTCAGGGTTTTGATAATTATCTCCCCCACAGCTTCAATTTATTTATGAACATCTTTAATCAATCTCCACCCCGAGAAGTTGACATACCTACTCGTATCCTGAAAGCGGCGACTAAACTTTTTGCGCGACGTGGCTATGAAGCAACTACTATCAAGGACTTGGCTGCTAAGGTGGGAGTGGCGGAGGGGACTATATTTCGCTACTTTCCTAATAAAAAGGCGATTTTGGTCGAGGTCGTGACTCAGGGATGGGTGGAGATTTTGACGGATTTACTCACAGAATTGAGTGAAGTCGCTAATTATCAAGGGATTTCACAAATTATGCGACATCGGATGATGGGTCTGCATAGTAACGCCGATTTACTGCGGGTTTGTTTCCTAGAAGCGCAGTTTCACCCGGAATTGAGCGATCGCATTCAGTCAGAAATTATTGCTAAAATGACAGACGTGGCTGAGGCTTTCTTTCAAACCGCTATCGAGAAGGGGGTTTATCGTCCCATGAATCCCCGTATCGTCGCCCAGGTATTTTTGGGGATGTTTGCTGTAGCTGGCTTCAGTTATCGCACTATTATTGACCCAGCCGCCTCCCCCAACGATATGCAGGAAATGGCCGAAGGACTCACTGATATTTTTCTCAATGGGATTATTAACCGAGAATCAACGGGCCATTAAAATCTCTGGGAAGGTCGAGCAAATTTTTTGGCGACAAGACTAGACTTATTTTTGAGAATCAGTTATAGTAGAATGATGTCACTGGGAGAGGTGGCTGAGTGGTCGAAAGCGGCAGATTGCTAATCTGTTGAGGGGTGTTCATCCTCTCCGAGGGTTCGAATCCCTCCCTCTCCGTTCACAATTAACCTTGTGGGGAAAAACCAACAAGGCGATGAGTCTGATACATTTACGCGACATTTATCCGGCTATTGCCTGACAATGCGACGATAGCACTATTACCCGTTAAGGTAACAGAGGCGGTATCCCGCAAAGCTTTTAGAAAGATTCCCAAAGCACCGTTCCAGTCCCTGGGTAGAGTGAACCCACACTCCGGACATCGGAACACTTTTGAGCCACCTAGCTGGGAATGCATGTGACCACAGTGAGTACAGGTTTTGCTGGTGTATTCTTCCGTCACATCTACAACTGTGGTTCCAGTTATTTCCCCTTGATGTCTCAGGGTTAGTTTGAATCGATAATGCGCCCATGTCAGCATGGCGCGGGCAGTCTTAGACCTGATTAGACGCTTCACCTTGGCAACCATATCGGAAGCCTCGAAGGTGGGCAGAAAAATTATGCTGTAGTCATTAGTCAAGTAATGAGCAATTTGCTTGTGGGCCTCATCCACTAAATTCCGGATTTTAGTTCTCATTCGTTGAGCCGCTTGCCTCATCCGTCGCCTCCTTGAACGACAGGGTTCCTTGGCGATTCGGCTCATCAAATCATCCAAATGTTGACATAACCGAGTAATGCGTCCTATATCCCCGGAGCCCAATTCCAGAAATCGTGAACCATCAAACCCAGTTATGAAAGTTCGCACACCCGGGTCTAATGCAATCACGCCAGTAGCGTCAGTTGGGGTAACGGCAACTGGTTCAGGGAAAATCGCCAACCATCGACCTTTGGTAAACACCAACTGAGTCCCTTGCCCGCAAGTTTTAGGGATGGGTTCGGAAACCATGAAAGTTAATCCTTTCGTGAGTCTTGGATACCAACTCCCTGAAGAGAAATTAGCATTGTTAAACTTGATGGCTTGAGAACTATCCCGACAGCTCCTAAACCTGGCGCCAGGACTGGCTGAAAAGGCGAGATAGGCATCAAAGATAGCATTCTGCCGAATATGGCAGGGTGTTTCTTTGACCCATTCGGGTAAGTCACTCTGCATCACTTTATTGCGTAACTTTAACTTGCTTAGTCGTTTACCACTCCGGGATAATGCAATTGCTTGGTTGTAGCAATACCGACAAGCGGCCAACCATTTGCGCCAGACTTTATTTAGCTCGGGGCTGGGGTAAATCCGGATCTTCTTTGACCTGAGTTTGGTATTTTCGCAACCCATAGAGTCGGGAACTGAAGCAGTGGAGGATGGCGAGGATGTCCTCAACCATTTCTGGTTCTGGACTGAGACTTGTCTGGTTGAGAACCATGAGTGAGCACCTGTTTTGCTCACAGAGCCATCGAAACAAGTCAAATCCCCATATTGCCAATCGGTCTGGGTGGGCAACGACAACCATGCGGACATCTCCTGACAAGACTTGTCCCAGTAAGGCCAGCATTTTCTTTCCCTTGAAGTTGAGCCCGCCTCGGATTTCTGAGACGACTTCTGCTTCGGGGTAGAGGTTGGACAGTGCGGCCACCTGTCGGTTGAGGTCGGACTGCTGGGCGTGGCTACTAACTCTGGCATAGATAACGACTTTGCGTTTGTCACTGCCTGATTTGGCAGCAGTATATCACTCAACGTTGTATCGTCGTTGCCCAGCGGGGGTTCTGATGGTCTCGATTGAGCCATTGTCGTCCCATCTGCGGAGTGTTCTTTCATGGACTCCAAGGATTTGGGCGGCTTCCTTGGGTTTGACATATCTGGCAATAGGTTTATCCTCAACCCTTCTCGCTTATTATACCCTATTGCCCTAAAATATTAACCGAATTTGAGATTAAATCATGCTCTCATTATGGGGCTATCTTCTTTAGTATAGCTGTTTTGATTCGGTTTATGGGGTGGTGAGTCTGCTTTCTGGTACGTTTAAGGATATGGTAGCTGTAGCCACCTGTATAGAGCAGGTTAACCAATAGGATTAGGGTTTGACCTAGGGGCGATCGCACTTGGAAAAATACTGTATAGCTTGCCCATAATACTAACAGCAATTCCATTAGGGACACTAGGGAGCCATAATGTCGGGGGTCCCAGTAGGAAATTGGGCTGATAAAACGGTAGTTACTGAGCGGGAAAAAATGGCGATGGGCATCATCGTTATGAACAGGCAAATCTAATAAGTTATGCCAAATTATACTTAGGCACAAAACTTGAGCTATCAACCATCCAAACTTAAAGGCGATCGCCCAGGCTAAAATCGCCAAGGGGATAGAATGAAAAATAGCCACAATCCTTTGTATATGCTGGGAGTTATAAGCCTCTGACCAGATTTGAGATTCTGGCATTTTGGCGATAAATTTTGCCCAACCGTAGAATACAAAGATGGGAATATCTGGTAAAATACCTCCTAAAACAATGAATAAATTAGCATCGGGTTGGCTGGGATTTGCCAATAAAGCCAGATTAATAATTGCGTGACTGGGGGTATTCATAACCAAAATTAATTTTAGGGAATCAGAGTCAGGCGACCATTTTGCACATAATCAAAAATGCGATTAATTTGATGGCGTTCTAAATCATTAATCTGAGTGTCTGACAAGATAATTGAGATTAATCCCAGATATTGGAGATAGGTCAGTTTCCCGGAAGTTAAGATTTGATTAATTAGTTGAGTAGGCGTTGTGGTTGAGTTTTGCTTATTATTCCAAGGCATAGTTTGGGCTTATTTACGGTTGAGTTAGGGATGGATAATTAATTTAGTCTGCCATTATCAATACTACCGGATTTTCCTGTCAATCATCAATTCCCACGATGCTTGTGGGTAAGGTTGGGGAGAGCCAATAAGTATAATTAACTATTGCTCATGGCTATGAAAGCGGCAAGTGAGAATGAAGTTGGAGTTTTGTAAAGTTATGTTAAGGTGTGTTGCAATACGTCACAAGTCTGAACAGAAACCTCCCCCTAGGCTGCAAGTTCGTGTTAGGATTTTGGCTTAGTAACTGACGAGATAAATTTTTGGGAGAAGACCTTTGACTCTACGGGTTGCTGTTGTCGGATCTGGTCCTGCGGGTTCATCCGCAGCCGAAACGCTAGTAAAAGCTGGAATTGAAACCTATTTATTCGAGCGCAAACTGGATAACGCCAAACCCTGTGGTGGTGCTATTCCTCTGTGTATGGTAAGTGAATTCGACCTGCCACCCGAAATCATTGATCGGCGGGTCAGAAAAATGAAAATGATTTCCCCCTCTAACCGTGAGGTGGATATCAATTTAGAAAATGAAAACGAATATATCGGAATGTGTCGTCGGGAGGTCCTCGACGGTTTCATGCGTGACCGTGCTGCTTCGTTGGGTGCTAACCTAATCAACGGTACTGTTCACAAATTAGAAATCCCCGCCAGCAGTGGCGAACCTTACACGATCCACTACAATGATCATTCTAGTGGTGATGCGGTAGGAACTGCCAAAACCCTGAAAGTAGATCTCGTCATTGGTGCTGATGGAGCTAACTCCCGTGTAGCCAAGGCTATTGACGCTGGGGATTATAATTATGCGATCGCCTTCCAAGAGCGGATTCGCATCCCGGCTGATAAAATGGCTTATTACGAAGATCGGGCGGAAATGTATGTAGGGAATGATGTTTCCCCGGACTTTTACGCTTGGGTGTTCCCGAAATATGATCACGTGGCGGTAGGAACCGGAACCATGAAGGTTAACCAAGCCATGATCAAAAAGCTGCAAGCTGGAATCCGTGCCCGCGCAGCCCATCGGATTGAAGGTGGTAAAATCATTAAAGTGGAAGCTCACCCAATTCCAGAACATCCCCGTCCTCGTCGGGTTGTGGGAAGGGTAGCCCTGGTGGGAGATGCAGCCGGAACCGTAACTAAGTCTTCTGGTGAAGGTATCTATTTTGCGGCTAAGTCTGGTCGTATGTGTGCTGAAACCATTGTGGAAACTTCCAACGCCGGTCAGCGTATCCCCACTGAAGATGATTTGAAACTGTATCTGAAACGCTGGGATAAACAGTATGGCATGACCTACCTAGTGTTGGATGTCCTGCAACGGGTATTCTACCGTTCTGATGCAAGTCGGGAAGCATTTGTAGAAATGTGTTCTGATCTCGATGTACAACGGATGACGTTTGACAGCTATCTGTATAAGACAGTTGTTCCGGCTAACCCGTTAGTACAAATGAAGATCACAGCCAAAACTCTGGGTAGTCTGCTACGCGGTCACGCCCTAGCGCCCTAACCTAGTTTAACCGAAAGTTACCGCCCCGCTCTCATCTCAAGAGACGGGGCTATCTTTTAGTTAAATATCTGACCAGCTATGGGCGGGTAAGGGGGGGTTATAAAGAATCTGTAATATAAAGGCGATCGCAGAACCCGCGGCTATTAGGTTATTGGTGAAAAATCAATGAAATCTAACAGGTGATGAGCTAATTGTAACTTAGTGCATCCGCTGATGTTCTGTTTTCTGCCATGGCGCGCGAGTAAGATAGCTTGGTTGGTGTCGCTACCAAAACCCGCCCCAGGTTGGTCAATGGGGTTAGCAACGATCGCATCTAAGTTTTTGCGCTGCAATTTTTCCCAAGCGGGGGCTAAAATATCTCCAGTTTGCGCCGCAAAGCCAACTAACTGCTGGTCGGGGCGTTTTTTTTGTGCCAATTGAGCGACAATATCGGGTACTGTTTCCAAGTCTAGTTGTTGAGGAAGCGATCGCTTAGGTAACTTTTCCGGGTGATAAGCCGTAGGTCGGACATCAGCGACCGCCGCCGCCATAATAGTCAGGTTGGCTGCGGGAAATAATGATAACATTGCCTCGGACATTTGCTGGGCGGTAGTCACACTAACTAAGGTAACCTCTGATAGAGTCTCCACCATCTCCAGATTATTCATGGGACCATGTACCATTGTCACCCGTGCGCCTCGGTGGACTGCCGCTTGAGCGATCGCTATTCCCATTTTACCAGTAGCGGGATTACCAATAAACCGCACGGGGTCTAAATGTTCGCGAGTTCCCCCGGCGGAAATCAGGACTTGTTTATTAGCGAGATCTCGATTTCCTTGGGTATGGAGTAGGGAATAAATATGGGCTAATATTTGTTGAGGTTCTGCCATACGTCCGGCTGCTGACACCTCAACTGATTGGCTGTCGGTATTATTAGGGGTATCGCAGGCGAGAATACCAGGAATGGGAGTAATGCTGTGAAAGCGACTATCTGTTAAAAGTAGTTGCCAATTTCGCGCCACCGCTGGCTGTTTCCACATTTCCCGGTTCATAGCTGGAACCAATAAAATCGGACAGGTGGAAGCCAAAACCGTATTAGTGAGCAAGTTATCCGCCATTCCCGTGGCTAGTTTACTGAGGGTATTGGCGGTTAGGGGTGCAATGACGAAAATATCAGCCCATTGTGCCAACTGAATATGAAGGGGGCGACCGTGGGTAGGCTGCCAAAAGTCGCGATCGCTATAACTGCGATCGCGCGATAAAGTAGCTAAAGTTAGGGGGGTAATAAATTGTTGAGCCGAGTCGGTGACGATGGTACGAACTTCCGCCCCCGTTTTTGCCAAAGTGGAAACCACCTCACAAATTTTGTAGGCGGCTATTCCACCAGTTACCCCAATTAAAATACGTCGCCGGTCGGACATAAAAGCTAATAGCTGTATTAGTGATATTTGGTAGGCGCAGAAACCGGGTTTCTCACTAACGAATTTTCCTAGAAACCCGGTTTCTATATACTCCCACCCTGGGGAAATTGTGGTTTTGGCGTATCCTAGAATTCTTTAGGCTTCGTCATAGGCTTCTAAATCCAATAAGTGAATATAAGGTTCAACCAATTCTGGACGCTGGAAAGCGATCGCTCTGAGTAAATGCCAATCCTGCAATCCCTCAAATGCGTTGCTGTAATTATCCACTTCCAAGCGGGAAGCTAACTGAGCCACATCATCTGCTGTCAATGCGGAAATCTTGGGCGAAGATTGAGTCAACATTTCCATCTCGCAATACCTGATACATTTACGCGACATTTTTCCGGTTGTTCCCGGACAATGCGACGATAGCACTATTACCCGTTAAGATAACAGAGGCGGTATCCCGCAAAGCTTTTAGAAAGATTCCAAAAGCACCGTTTCAGTCCCGTGGTAGAGTGAACCCGCACTCAGGACATCGGAACACTTTTGAGCCATCTAGCTGGGAATGGACATGACCACAGTGAGTACAGGTTTTGCTGGTGTATTCTTCGGTCACATCTACAACTGTGGTTCCAGTTATTTCCGCTTGATGTCTCAGGGTTAGTTTGAATTGATAATGCGCCCATGTCAGCATGGCGCGGGCAGTCTTAGACCTGATTAGACGCTTCACCTTGGCAACCATATTGGAAGTCTCGAAGGTGGGCCAAAAAATCCGGCTGTGTTATGGGATGGCCAGGGATGCGATCCAATCAACCAAGGGGTTGAAGTCCTCACCGGGTAGTTATTTCGCCCATTTCAGCTCTATTTCATACCCGAAGGTCTCGCACCATACTTGGTATTATACCGTATTGCCGTAAAATGTTAACCTAATTTGAGATTAAATCATGCTCTCTTTTATATTAAAGGGTTAATGGTTGTTAGGCAGGGTTTTGATCACAAAACTTTGTATTAACCCCAAAATATCGGGACAAATCTCGTGACCCATGTTGTACTCATGATATTCCACCGTTGCCCCTAATTTCAGGAAACTGTCCCGCGCCTGGTGAGCCGCTCCGAGGGGGACGACCATATCTTGTTTACCGTGAGCCATTAAAATCGGCGGTAGGGGGGTCTGTTGGGGTTCTGGTTTAAAGTGTAAGTAGCCACTGAGTACAATCAGACCAGCGAAACCCATTGTCCGTCCGACATCAAAAGTCATGGCTCCCCCCTGGGAAAAACCGCCTAAAATCGTGCGCTGTGGTGGTATTCCAGTAGTTTGGGCGATCGCGTTTAACCAATCAATTAGTTTTTCCCGGCTTTCCTCAATTCCCTCATATTCCTGAGTTTCTAAGGCGTACCAAGCGCGACCCCCCGGAACTTGTGGGTGAGGAAAGGGAGCTTCTGGGAACTCAAACCAATAATTCGGTAATCTCAACATGGGAGCCAAAAAGGTCAGATCCTCACAATTCGCACCCCAACCATGCAGGAATATGATTAAACCTTCGGGATTTTCCGGGTTTTCTGGTTTGACTGTATATGAGTGTAACGACATATTTAATTCTGACCTGTTGGTTTACTTATCGCTATCCTACATGACTTATAAAAAACACTCAAGCCATGGGGATATTTATCACTTAAATAATATCTGATATAGCCAGATATTTCCAGGCATAGCCGGGCGAGCTATATAGTCTACATCCATTGACAATTTAAAAAGTATGTGGTAAATTTCCAGGCAGTCCTAAATTACTGATAAAGATAGTGGCAGTTTAACCCCGAAGTGCCAAAATCTGGCATTGGTTGCTAATCATTGATTATCTCTACCATGATGATACACCTATTTTAATTGTCAATATGTCGAATACAGAAGTTATTACTACCGCCAAAGTCGAGTCAGCCGAAAATCAGATTAGGGAAAACCAAAAGCGGATTGACTACAATACCCTTGAATATCCCATTGAGGTATTAGTGGATAAATATTTAACTGGAATTGATGAGGACACCAACGAAATATTTATACCTGACTACCAAAGAGAAATGGCTTGGGATGAGCAGCATCAGTCCAAATTTATTGAATCGATTTTTCTGGGTCCTCCAATTCCCTATATTTTCGTCGCTGATGTTTCCAAAGAAGAAGATGATCAAGATTACTCACGGTTAGAAATTATAGATGGAACCCAGAGAATACGAACCTTAGCTAGATTTATCCATAATCAACTTAAACTTTGTGAACTCCAAAAGTTAACCGCATTAAACGGGTTTCATTTTCGATATTTGTCTCCATCTCGTCAGCGACGATTTCTTAGAAATACTATTCGATTAATTAAATTAACTGAAGATGCTGATGAAGAAGTCCGCCGAGATTTGTTTGAACGGATTAACTCAGGAAGCATTGAACTTAACCAAATGGAAAAACGAAGAGGGAGCCAGCCAGGATTATTTTTAAACTTGATAGAAGAGTTATCAAAGGAGCCAAAATTTATCAGCTTATGTGCTTTTTCGGAAGCATCTATCAAGAAACGTGATCCTCAAGAGTATGTTTTGAGATTCTTTGCTTTTTTAGAAAAATATGAAGATTTTTCGGGAAAGATTCATGATTTTTTAGACGACTACTTAAAGGAGAAAAATGAACAATTAAAGCAATCTCAAAATCCCACAGCAGAATTAGAGCGTATGCGCTATGAATTTATGTCAATGCTATCGGTAATAGAAACATACTTTCCTGAGAGTTTGCGAACAGGTAAACATAAAATTAGACCTATAACTCGCATCAAGTTTGAGTCTCTATGTGTAGGTTTGGCTTTGGCTTTGCGTGAACAAAAAGATTTAGTTCCCAAGTCTACAGACTTCTTGAAATCACAAGATTTTAATGAGTATACTAAAAGTGATGCTAGTAGTTCTGGTAATAAAGTTAGCCGTCGAATTGAGTATGTTCGTGACCAGGTTTTGGGTTAATCTATGGATAGTACATTATGGGCATATTTTAATAAATAGTCTGTAGAAGTTAGTCAATACTTTATGTTTCTTAAACGAATGTAGCAAAAAACCACGATGATAGACAATTATAAACTTTATCTTGGTGATATCAATGCCAGCATAATGATTCATAAATATGAACAAATTTATTTTAATACTGATATCGAAAAAACTCTCAAAGCCAATGGTTTTTTATTGCTATATAATTTGGTGGAGGGAACTATGAGGAGAGCCATTGAATATATATTTGATTACCTCGATACTCATCAAGTGAATTTTGATGTTTTGAGACGAGAGATGAAGATAGTGATATTAAAGAATATCCAAAAGCGATCGCCTGCAAAAATTATAGATAAAATTGATAAAATCTCTCTGGATATTATCATTGAAACTTGGAATAATGATGATGTTTTTTCGGGAAATATAGACGCTAAAAAAATAAAAGATGTAGCCCAAACTTATGGTTTTTCTAGTAAAGTATCCCCTCGAAGAACCCAAAATGGTGAGGATTTATTGTCTATAAAGAATCATAGAAATAATTTAGCACATGGTTTAAAATCCTTTAATGATATAGGCAGAGATACCACGGCTAAAGAACTTTTTATCATTAAGAATAGAGTGATAATTTATCTACGACAAATTATCATCAATATCGAAAATTATGTAGAAAATCAAGAGTATTTAAAAAACCCCGTAAATTAAGCCCAGGGTAAAATATCCTGCTATACTGTGTAAGATTTGACATCAGAGGAAGGGAATATGCTTTCTGATATTATTACCTAAAATCGCTTAAATATGGGTCTGGGGACTTTTGGTAAAGATGTGACCATTATCTGGGAACTACCACCATTACAGCTTACTGGTTTTAGCGCTTCTCCCCTGACGGAGGCGATCGCTCTTTTGGAGGGTGATGATTATATCATCAATGATGACCCAGAAGGGCGCATTTTGTTAGGAAACCAGGGTAATGATACTCTCATCGGTCATTCGGGTAATGATACCATCTATGGCGGTCAGGGTAATGATTTGATTATTGGTGGTTCTGGGAATAACATTTTATCAGGCGATCGCGGTTTAGACACCCTCACTGGTGGAGATGGAATTAATGAATTTATACTATCCCAGTCAAGTGCGGATCAGGATCTAATTACCGACTTTAAACCAGGTATTGATAAATTGCGCTTGTTTAGGGGAGCCACCTTTTCAGATTTAGACATTCAACAATCGGATTCATCCACTGTAATTGAGTTCAATGGTGAAACCTTAGTCACCCTCAATAATGTCTCGGCTAATTCTTTAACCATTGATGACTTTATCGAGGCTATGCACTTCGAGGAAATCTATATATTTGGTGATAGTTTATCCGATACCGGAAACGCTTTTATCGCCTCGGAAGGACAAGTTTTAGCAGGATTACCCTACTTTCAAGGTCGCGCCTCTAATGGGTTATTATGGGTAGATTATTTGGGGGATAAACTGAGTTTAAATCCCGTCAATTTTAGCGAACAATCTCCCTCAAATGAGGGGATTAATTTTGCCTTTTTTGGGGCTAATACTAGCGGTTTAAATACCACAGAACCGGGATTATTCCCGGGTTTGGAAAATCAATTACAGGCTTTTATTGCTCCTTTGTTAGCATCGGGTCAAACAGCTAATCCTAATGCCTTATATACCCTCTGGGTTGGCGCTAATGATTACTTAGCGGGACGACAGACTGATGGGACTATTCCGGTTAATAATTTAACTGAAGCTGTAACTTCTCTCTATCAGTTTGGGGCGCGGGATTTCCTGATGTTAAACTTACCACCATTAGGAGAATTACCAGTAGCGAGATTTAACCCCCTAGATCCCGTCGATCCAGTTAATTCTTTTGATGCGGAGGAACTGAACCGCCTCAGTGCAGAACATAATCAAGGTTTACGGGAAGCTGTAGACCAATTAAATCAAAACCTACCTGGTGCTAATGTGAGTTTATTTGATGTGGGTGGTTTATTTGAGGATGCGATCGCCAATCCTGAACAATTTGGATTAACCAACGTCACCGACAGTAGTATATCATTTATATTAGGAACCATTGCTGATAATCCAGAGCAGTATTTATTCTGGGATATCCTACACCCCACCACCACCACTCATCAAATTATCGCCAGTGATGTCTATGAGCAACTGCTGATAGATTATCAGTAACTTTCCGATTTCCGCCTCACCCTAACCTCTTGGTGATTTAGCGCCAGTATCCCTACCCCCTATATCTTGTTCAATTGCTTGACACTCCCCGGCGTGAACGCACGGGGATTCTTTGTTCTACGACACGACTTGCTGATGCAGGATTTCTCCAACAACAGTAGAGGACTTGTCTCCCAAAGCGTTGCTCGGCACACCGAAAGTTCCGGTATGCCCTACCGTACTCAATCCTCGACTCCGAATATTTCTAGCTGCGTTTTCATCTCTATCCATTGAGCAACCACACTTACAAACGTGCGCGGATTGTGGATAGTGTTTTCTTCACAATTGCACCGCAGTTAGAGCATTCTTGGCTAGTGTATTGCGGATTTACCGCAACCGTTACGTCTTTCAAACGCTTTAGCAAAGTATTCAAGCCCGACACGGAACTGATACCAAGAAGCGTCGTTGATAGACTTAGCTAAACAATGATTCTGCACCATATTTTTAATTCTCAAATCTTCGTAGGCTATCAAGTCGTTTGACTGAACTACGCACCTTGCCAACTTCACAGCATGGTCTTTACGTTGCCTACTTATTTGGAGATAGTGTTTACCTAGAATCTGTCTAGCTTTGCCTCTGTTTTTTGAACCTTTAACCTTCTTCGATACGCGACGGTGACTACGTTTTAAGGTACGTTCGCATTTTTTCAGGAATTTAGGATTTTCAACGGTGACTCCGTTTGAATCGGTGTAATACTCTTTCAGTCCAACGTCTAAGCCAATGGTATTGCCTGTCGGCGCTGTGTTTTCTTTCCTGTCAACGTTAATACAGAATTGAACGTACACACCATCAGCACGTTTCACCAGTCTTACCCGTTTGAGCTGGCTGACTTGGTAAAAGTGTAAATCGCGTGTACCCTTGATTTTGAGTTTACCAATTCCTTTTTTATCTGTGAAAGTTATTGATTTTCTGTCGTCTGCAAGTTTCCACCCGGTTGATTTATATTCAACTGAGCGACAATCTTTCTGAAACTTCGGATACTCCTTTTTACCTGGAATCTTCTTCTTGCAGTTTTCATAAAATCGAGAGATAGCTGACCAAGCTCTTTCAGCGCTGGCTTGTCTCGCTTGAGAATTGAGTTCGTCGGTAAATGGAAAAGTCGCTGCCAGCACCGCACAGTATTTGTTCAAATCGTACTTATTCTTTTGAGGATTATCCATCCAATAGCGCCAACAGCTATTGCGGACCAACTGTGCTGTACGAATTGCCTCAGCTACTGCAATGAACTGACTTGGTTTTCCGTAGGTTTTGAACTCAAAAACTAGCATGGGTTTACTTCCTATCTTATACTAACGCCATCAGCACAAAATATTCGATATTGCCACACAAATTTACAATTAAAGCCGTCCTAGAAGGACGGGGTTTTAGACCCAGTTTCTTGATAACAGACACCCCGTCAAACATAGGCGGGATAATTTGGGACTTTTTTGGGAAATGTGGAGAGTAAGTGCTGAAGTGGGGCCGAAATGTGAAACAATCAAATCAAGGCGATCGCAGTCCTTAGCAACCACGATCGCCCATGAAGTTGACATATCTAAACTGGAATACTCATGACTGTTGCTCAAGCCGTCTTCCCCATTGACTTGGGAGCCTACCAATACCTGAAACTTGACCCAGCCAATAGCACCCTAACCGACGAACAACGAAAGGCCCTGAAAGCTAATATTGAACTGGTCAGAGATGCGATCGTTTTCTTCACCGCCACTGGCGCAGCGCGCGGAGTTGGCGGACACACAGGGGGACCCTACGACACCGCCCCAGAAGTAATGATCCTTGATGCCTTATTTCGCGGTTCCCCCGATAAATTCGTCCCTATCTTCTTTGACGAAGCCGGACACCGGGTGGCTACCCAATATTTAATGTCCGTACTCGAAGGCTCTATGCCCGCCGAACAGCTCCTGAGCTATCGCGCCGCACATTCCAAACTACCCGGACACCCCGAATTAGGACTCACCCCCGGCGTAAAATTTAGCTCCGGTCGTCTCGGTCATATGTGGCCTTACGTCAACGGCGTAGCCATGGCTAACCCCAATAAAACCCTTTTCTGTCTGGGTTCCGATGGTTCTCAACAGGAAGGAAATGATGCTGAAGCCGCTCGTCTGGCTGTCTCCCAACAGCTTAACGTTAAACTGATTATTGATGATAACGATGTCACCATCGCCGGACACCCTTCTGATTATATTCCTGGCTACACAGTCGCCCAAACCCTTATCGGTCACGGTCTGAAAGTCCTAGAGGGAGATGGAGAAGATATTGATAGCCTCTATGGTCTGATCTGCCAAGCTATTAATACAGATGGTCCGGTCGCCGTGATTAACCGTCGGAAAATGTGTGTCGGAATTGAAGGTCTCGAAGGTTCCCCCCACGGTCATGATGTCATTTCAGTCAAGGGGGCGATCGCTTATTTGGAAGCCAAAGGTCGCACCGAAGCGGTTAAATATCTCCAAGGTATCCAAGCACCTAAACAAAACTACACCTTCATCGGTTCTAGTGAGGATCTCGGTTCCAACCGTAACGTCTTTGGGGATGCCGTCGTTTCCGTTCTCGCTACCATGACAGATAGCGATCGTCAAGAAAAAGTCCTTTGTGTCGATAGCGATTTAGAAGGCTCCTGTGGTCTACAAAAAATCCGCACCGCCTACCCAGAAATCTTTATCAAAGGCGGTATTATGGAGCGCGGTAACTTCTCCGCCGCCGCCGGGTTTGGTATGGAAAAAGGCAAACAGGGGATTTTCGGCACCTTTAGCGCCTTCTTAGAAATGTGCATTTCCGAAATCACTATGGCGCGCCTGAATTACTCCAACGTCCTCTGTCACTTCTCCCATAGCGGCATTGACGACATGGCTGATAATACCTGCCATTTCGGAATTAATAATATGTTCGCCGACAATGGCTTAGATGACGGTTACGAAACTCGTTTGTATTTCCCCGCCGACGCTAACCAGATGAAAGCCTGTGTCGAAGCCGTATTTTTTGACCCCGGACTCCGCTTTATCTTCTCTACCCGTTCCAAAGTTCCCTATATTCTCAACAGTGACGGAAATCATTTCTTTGGCCACGGCTACAAGTTCATCCCTGGTAAAGATGAGGTCATTCGCGAGGGTACTGCTGGTTATATTGTCAGCTTTGGCGATAGTTTGTACCGTTCCTTAGATGCTGTCGAGCGCCTCAAACAAGAAGGTATTGATGTCGGGTTAATTAATAAATCTACCCTCAATGTCGTTGATGAAGATATGTTAGCCAAAATCGGAAAGGCTCCCTTTGTCATGGTCGTCGAAGCCTTTAACCGTCGCACTGGACTCGGTAGCCGTTTTGGTTCCTGGTTGCTAGAAGGTGGCTATACTCCTAAATACGCCTATCTTGCTACTCACAAGGAAGGTTGTGGCGGTCTCTGGGAACAGTTCCCTCATCAGGGTATTGACCCCAACGGTATTATGACCAAGGTTAAGGAATTAGTCCGTTAGTCACCAAACAACCTTTTTTCTGGTTAAAAAATATAGGGCGGGTTGATCAAGTTGATCAACCCGCCTTCCTGTAGAGTCTATGCAGTAGAGAATCTGAACCTAACCGTTACTGCAATTCTACGCTTTATTTGCTTTCTTGCGAAGGTTGGAAGCAACCAAACCAGCACCAATACCGCCTAGACCGAAAATCATACCTGGTTCTGGTACAGCAGCACCAACCACTTTCCAGTCTGGTCCGTTATAAAATGAAGTACCCTCAGCACTTAAACGAATACCATGAATAGACGAAGAAAGTCCTAAATCAGCCAAGGAGACTCCCCGAGAACCGACTTGTTGAACAGAATTTCTGGTATTGGCAATTTCTAGTGTAGTAATTTCAAACTCGGCATCATACCAGTCCCCCCGTCCAATAGTAAAGGCATTACCCAACAACCTGTTGCCTTGTTGGTTGATCGCTTGAATTGTTAAAGCACTGTTCATGCCACGTTCCCAGAAAAACAGGTTATCAACCTTACTATCAAACCAAACATCGATCACGAAACTGCCGCGGTCCTCTCCATCGATAATGCTGGTAAGGCTATAATTTCCCAAAGATGTCACAATGTCTTCATTGGTGGGGTCTTCGACGGATATTCCTATGTTTGCTCGTGGTCCCATATCAGAACTAGCAGCACCTGTGTTACCACCTGTATACTCGTCGTTATGAATGATATTAGCGCGGTTGACAAGGGCAAAATCACTGAAAATATTGCCATCAACCTTAACATAATCCAGCAAGACATCCCCACCCGGATCGTAGGAATCCTGGTTTAATAAGTGGGTCTCGAAGTAAAATGCTTGAGCAGAACCTGCGAATCCTAGACCACCGGCTAGTACACCTAAAAATACTGATAGACTTAGTTTAGTGTTCATAATTTTTACCTCTGGTGTGATAATTTGACTAACTTAGATAACAACTTGGCTGGACTTCGTACTTTCGTACTATTAATGTTGTAGCATCATTTCCCTGGTGTGTCTAATGTAAAACACCTTTTTTACCAAAGATTTATAAATGTATGGCTTTTGTAAAGGTAGCTTTTTAGTTTTGTGACTATGGTCTTGAACGTATGTGTCACAAATCACAGCCTGTTGTGATCTGACACCTAGGGAAAGGTATAACCTGAAAATGGAGTTAACCGACTGCTAATTGCGGTGGTGAATGTTAAGGTCTAGTGATTTCAACTTGAATTTGTCCGCTAAAGTCAGGAATGGGGGGAGCGAGTTTAATTAACTGGATCTGAACCCGCTCAACCTGGGACTGTTCCAGGATAGCTTGAGCGATCGCCTCTGCTAGTCTTTCCACCAGAGCAAATTTAGCCGTTTTGACAATATGCTCAACTGTAGCAATGGTTCCCCGATAGTCCACCGTATCTGCGATCGTATCACTATGTCCGGCGATACGCAAATCAAACCACAAGCGCACATTAACTTCAAACCACTGACCTAATACCCTTTCCTCCTGGAGATATCCCGTATAACCATAACTGCGGATACCTTTAATTTCAATTGAGTCCATATTTTTAGCTAACCTTTTTGTCATTGTGATCTTAATTTTCACCCAAAGCGCCACCTATGGTAGAAATATAGGCCCATGACCCAGGAAATTAGCGTTGAGGTTCCTGGTATTTGGCGATCGGACCCCCTCCCGGCTACAGGGGATTGATTGCTAAGAGATGAAATTGTAGTTGGGTTGATCAATATTTGCGGAATATATGTTATAGTGGATTTCGTGTTAGGGCATGTAGCTCAGTGGATAGAGCATCAGATTCCGGTTCTGAGGGTCGGGGGTTCAAATCCCTCCATGCTCGTTTAAATTAAACCCTTATCCTAAGGGCGATTGCGGGAATTCACTTAACCCGATAGTCGTACCGTTACACTCTTAATACACTCTATCTAGTCTTAACATACGGGACAATTAGTGCATATCCCTTAGCAACAAAACTTAATTATTGACGGGTTAATCAATAAGCACAATTCAATTAATCTGTCAAACAGCCACATCACCCCCCTAACCAGACACGCGATAGGTTAACTCCCTTGTGATACCCGTCAATGGCAAGCCTATCGGTTCCTAACGTCACCATTGACTGCTATCACATCGGTCGTTTCCCCAAAGAATGTCTGTTCCGGTTAGGGGGGAGGATTGTTTCTCAAAATCAACCACCACAGCACTAAAGGATAATTCCCCAATCTATCAATGTACAAAGATAGTCGAGCTATTTTTCGTGGACTAGACCTATAGATAAACCTATGAGCGATCGCTGTAGTGATTGTCTATGGGGTCAAACCATGATTATTACTGGGGGGATTCTTGGGAGTGCGATCGCGAAACCTAAATCATCTCCTACCGGATCTAACCCGATACCCCTAAACAAATCTCTAATTGATGGCGATTGCTGAGATGTGAACCGATACCAACATAATCACCTTGCCTAAAAATCTTAGCCGTCTATTGGGGGTAATTTAGTTATGGGTATTATGTGGACATGATATGGTAGGCATTCATATTTTCTCACTCTCATTATGAGCTATCATTATGATACGGGATAGGCTAAATGATTTTTTTAACTTTTTTTTGACTTCTATCATAGTGAGCTATCATTATGAGTTCCCAAAAATATGCAGACACCCCCTACAGTCAGAAACCATAGGGGGTCATTTTAGAGTATTGGGTTATGGGTTAGGCGCTAGGGCTTACGCCAATCATCAGCATTAGGGGTATCTTTGCGGTTAGGATTCTGATGATTGTTGCTTGATTTACAGATGATTTTATCAAAAGAGCCTTTAATAAAATCAAGTAAAATTCGTAACACTTCGCTGTTATAGTCAAGCTTTGCCTCGATAATCTTATCTTCCCTAAGTATCGCATAAGTCGAAAATATAATTATAGTTATCAAAAAAGCTAGTTCGGCAATTATTATATTCATTGTGTTAATCTCCACAAATAAAGTGTGAACCATTTTATTCGTTCTAGGGGGTCAAATACCGCATAAAAGCTACTATATGGGGGTGATTCGATTATTTGATATTCATTGAGCCAAATAGTCTCACGTTTAACCATCATATTTTGTTTAACATCATTATATGCGTAAAATTTTAACCATCCCGCCATTTTCCAATAATTGGAAACCTGGTCGGCATCAAATAATATTCTAACAAATTTACTGCCCGATATATCTGGCAATCGCTTACTCCCGTGTGGGGTATCATCTTCTTTTATAAAATATTGGTTGTAAGTCAAAAACCATTTATTCTCTGATATATCGTAGTTATTAGGCATATTATTAAGTTATCCAGTCAGTAGGTTTAATAGTTTGAAGACTAGATTCTGTTATACGGGTTAATCCACTAACGTCTATTGATAGCGGACTCCAGGGAAAATAAATATTGATATCATCTTCACACGATAATAAATCCCAACTTACACCGTTATAACCACTATCTGTAAAGTGAGTTACTAGATATATTTCGTTATTAGGTTGGGACACATAACATCTTAATCCTGCTACAGACGGGCTAAATGTGTGGGCTTGATGATGTGTGGAAAACTGAATCGATATGGTGCCAACGGTTGATGTTCTATAAAACAATAAAATCGGAATAATACCTAAATAACCAAGATTAGCGACAACTATATCACCTTTTATCCAACCATAGGTATCGCTAGAATTAACTGTTATTTTGCAAACTTGGTTCCAGTCTGGTATGGTTGCAGAAGTATCAAAAAAACCACCAACATATTTCTTGATTTTAAAATTGCCAACCGGACTACTACTTCTGTCATTAAAAATAATATTTCTTGTGGTGATATCTCCATTAACGTCTAACTCTGTTTGTGGCGTTGTGTTTGCAATTCCTAGGCGAGAATCTCCAGTTAATACCATCATCGTTGTTCCGCCAGGTCCCGGATTAAACGTGTTGCTATGGTGAGTTCCACGCTTAAACCAAGCAAAATGCTGCCCCGCCCTACAGTAATATGTACTATTTTGTATACCTATCCCGTACAGGGGACTACTATCGCTAGTTGTATTCCATAGGGTTATCATTTGCCTCGTACTGCCAAGCATAAAACTAATATTATCTAAAAATACTTTATCACCGTGTATTGTTTGCTCTCCAGTCAAGTTAACTGTTCCCGGTAAGGTAGTGGGTTTGTCTGTAATATTATCCCATGATAAATCAGTTAATTTAATTAAATCAGTATTTGAGTCAATAACCGCTTGTATCCTTTCATTAGTTAAATAAAGATTAACCTCGCCCTCTGGTAAGTTATCGGTTGATTGCCCAAATTTACTAGAATAAATATTAAAGTTAGTCATAAATTAAGTCCTATTTAATAGGGGGAAATCCCCCCCATATCATTTAATCAACAGTTACAAACTCAACTACAGTTACCGAAATATCCGCGACAGATTCACTGATTGCCTGTAGTTCACTAGCGCCAATAGTGAGCATAACAGTATCGCCCGGCTTAACGGAAAATGCTGCATCAGCGATAGCGGTTCCTGTTGGGTCTAAAATTAGGTGAACGGGTACAGTAGACCGATTTTTGATAAATACATTACGTCCGTTTGTTGTGGCATTTACTGCTACTAATTCGGCAATTGTATTAGCCGTTAAACTAATGGAAGTTGTAGTAGGTGTGCCCGGTATTTTAGCCGTAATATTGAGAGTATCTAAATTTAGGACACTACTGTAAACTGAAAAGCTCATAATTGATTACCCGGTAAATAATTCCATTGTAGCTCGTTAGTAAGTGATTGTCTGTTCTAATCCAACAATCTGCGAAACGCTGCCTTCTGTTACCCCATAAATACTAGCGGTAGATTTTAACTCATCATCCCAAGCGGTATTGGGTGGTAGCCACAAGCATTGACTTGGTACGCAATTACTGATATGTCCGTGACTAAACCAGACCCCAACGTTACCTGCGTTCTGTAGGTGTAAGCGATATCTGTAAGTATTGGCGGCACGGATTAGGGTGGGTGTATTGCCTACTGAAATTCCAAAATTTTCGGGTTGAGTTAGTGATGGTGTTTTCGGCAATGTGTCTAGTTGATATTCTGCCATCCCAAAAATATTAATCGAATCATTGTTGTGTAATTGAGTCAGACATCTAGCTTTTAATACAGAGTGTGAGTCTATAGCTAATCCTTCTGTTTGATTGGTAATCAATTCAATCAATAGGTTTTCTGTGTGAATCCCCCCATAATAAGGAAGTTTTACGATACCCAGATTTCACCCGTTTTCTGTTGCTAAATTCCAGTAAAATATCTGTAAATCTACAGAACCTTGTAACACATCTTTTTTCTTCTCCCATCTTTGGTAATAACTATCTTCTGGGTAAATCTTAGGTACTTGTGACTGATTGATACTAGGGATATAACACCTAGCGTTCAAACTAGAGACATAAGCGTAAGCAGTAATATCATAACGAAATCTATCAGTTATCAAACCTTCTAAAATTGCGCCATTAAATAACTCTACAGCGTTATTCCAGTTACTAGCGTTAATTTCCGTGGCAATATTTTTAATTCCCCTCATGAATAGTCCTCAATTATCTTGTAATATTATATAATATTTCTAAGTTATTAATTAGTCTCATGTAGTTACTCGGTATGGTCAAAGACAGTATTAGGTCGGGTACGTCTCGAAATATTGGTAGGTCTGGTGGCGTAAGTTCAGGACCTGCTGGCAGTATAGGCGGTGAGTCATATATAAGATTAAATCCTGCTGAAGGAATGCCATATACAAGAGACGTACTTAGGGGGGGTGTTCTTGGATTGGCAGACCTGTGGGATCCAATTACTAGGGTACCGCCCGGAATTAAACCAGAAGACCGTAGCAGGTGGAAACGAGAAGATGACGAACAGCGAATAGATGAGGAATATCGGCGGCGTGATGTCAAAAAAGAGGCAACCGTTAAGGAACCGCCAAATAGAGATGAACCAAAGGGAGGCAAAAAACCTAAGGGAGGTAGTAGTGGAGGAGGCGGTAGTGGTCGCAGTTTTGGGGGTCCTAATTCAGGTGATAAAATAGATGATGATAAAGGAGGTGAGCCGCGCCGACCTAAGCCAGGTGATGATACTACCGTTCCAGACCCGCGTAATTACCCTGTTGACGATGATTGCGGTTGGCAAGTGATGCTATTTTGGAGGAAATTATCTAAATATCACCGTATCTGCAAATTCATTGATACAGGTGAAGTTTACAACGATAGAACTGAATTTTCTTCTTTCAGTATGAATAAAGTAAATGGCGATAATCCTGCTGATAGTTTTGTGATTGAAATGGATGGTGAGGTAAGTCAAATTATCATTGGGAGAGACGGCGAAACATCTAGCGGGAGTTATACAATGAGCAAAAAAGTCTCGCAATCACCTTTTTACTGGGAGCCTAATAATCGGTGGTATCTTGACTTTTTTACGCCCGAAAGGTGCTTTATAGTGAATGATGGTAATGGAAATACACACACATATTATCATAAAAAGTCATTATGGGGTTACGAACAGCAACTAATAGATATAATCTGGACAAAACGCCCATCAGAATTTTTAAAGGTAATAAACCTGTGGAAATCACCCTCTAGTGACAGACCTAAGAAAGATTATCTTGTGGCGTATTATTATCCATTATCTCGCAGAAATGGTGACTTTAGTTCCGTGAATGAAGATGGTTGGTTTCCTTTGACCCCAATGACGAGACCGCCAGCCACCTACTATCCAAGCCACAATAGGGAATGTACAATCACATATAACGACACATACGAATTATATACATATTCTGATTGTGGCGATTATCACACTCCATTATCAAACTTCGATACTATTGGGATGCCAGATATGAATGACGAATGTTGCGGAATGATTAGAAGGATTTATGAGTTTTTGGACCCTGAATCCTTTCCGGCTGAAATGCCAGAAAAAATAACAGTTAATGCAGATAATCCAGAAAACAGAATTAAGCGAATAAATACATTGCCAGAGTGGCTGATGTACAGGTTTGACATTGATGATGAGAGATGGGGTGAGTTTGAGGTTAAGGTGGAAATTGATGATGTAAACTTAATGACAAAAGAAGAAGAAAAAGCCGAAATCAAGTTACCTAATCTAGCCGAGTCAATTGCTGAGATATTTGGGATAGTAATGGAAATTGCTATCAGTCATCAGGTTACACAAAACGCTGTTTTAACAGCATTACACGAAGCAGGCTTAGCCCACGCGGCGGCATTTAAAGCAGGTAGGGAAGTGTCGGAGATAATTGACTATTTAGGCTTTGCTACTGAAGAAAAATATGAGACGCTTAAAACAGCATTTACTCCCGAGGCAGAATCCTTCGAGGAACTGTTAGAACCCAATTTGAGCAAAGTTAAGATTACAAATCAAAAGGATGCCAAGGAAACATTACAAACAACATTAAATCATATTAAAGAAATATTCGCTATTGTACGTGCTCAAGGTACTTTACAAGTTAACAGTAATGACCCAGCAAAGGATATATTGGCTGACTTAACGCGGTTATATGATTCAATGAAAAAACAAGACGATATTAGGGAACAGGAAACAAATAAAGTACAGGAATTACTAAAAAAAGACTTTCCTGATATCAAGATAGAAACTGAATTGATTGACGGCGATAATCCATTAAGAGGGGCTTTATAATGGTAGCTAGAAGTGCGAGAATGTTGAGAAGTACCCGTAGTTTGTCTAGTCGCCAAACCCGTAGCGGTATAGGTAGAAATGGCGTTAGACAGGTCAATCTATCCCGCAGAACATCTACTCAGGAAATGGGATGGTTTGGTAAATTATGGGCGAAAGTTACCGGTAAGGTCGCCGAATGGGGCAAAAGTTTTGGGGGTTGGTTATGGGAGGGGATTACTAAGTTTTTGTCCGCATTTAGTTTTGAGAATGTAGCACAATTTATTACTTCCAATTGGGATTCTTTCTGGAACTTTAACTTTAATATTTCTGATTCAGATATCGATAAAAATATCCTTAACATCAAAAGACAATTTATAAGCACTACTGCAGGTTTTTTAGGCAATATGGCTGGCAAGTTAGTCTGTGGAGTGTTACCGGTAGCGGGTCTCGCTTTTATTAATAAAGCGGCAGCTATGCACGTTGCCTTGAGCAAAGGTCCTGAGATGTTAATAGAAGTATCTACAGCATTTGGCTCATACTTAAAACAATCGTTTAATATGGCTATGAAAGCGATAGCATGGTCACTATTTAAACACGGTAGGCGGTTTGTTAAAATGTTGTGAACAGCAAGTCCAACAACACTAGCAAAGACTGTCACTGGAATGATTCCCGGCGGTAAATCAACAATTGAAAAATGGGGTAATGAAAAAGGTGAAGAATGGAGTTTTGGGAAACAAAGAAGGGAAGCTAGAGAGAAATTACCAGAAGAATACGATGGTAATATAAACACTATTTGGAATCAAGATAGTTCCGAAGAATTCTGGGATGAATTTAGCGATAGTTGCAAAGAATCTATCATCTTAGTTGCTCAAGGTTTAGATGAGTATATTGCACTGCAAAGAATAGAGGAAAATAGACAGCAACAATTAGTTAACGCTGTGGTAGAAAATGGTGGTGAGAGATTCAGAATCGTGTCATCCTTAAGGAATTTACAGGAAAATATCGCAACCACATTAGCCCAAACTGAAATACTAGGAAATAGAGATATAGGTCAATTTATGGGGTCGGGCGATTTCCAGGAAGTTAGCACATCAGCTAATCTTAAAATACAATTAACCTTTGTTTTATACAACTACGAAAAACCGCCATATTGGACTAAAGATAGGCGGTCAAAACTACAAAAAACTCAAATAGAGTTACCATCAGTTGACAGGAGTAAAATTACTTGGGATAGACTGCAAAAGATATTTACCCAACCTAGTAAATCAGCATTTACTAAAGGCAATATTAAAGTTACCTGTACTATGAGCAATGGTAGAAAATTCTCGTTTTTTGTTAACCAATCAAGTAAAAATGAAGCTGAAGCTTTGTGTAAAGAATTGGTTGATTTAACTAACGCTAAGATAGTTTATCCTATTACATTTGAGGAAAGGAAAGGCTTTGGTGGTAGGGAAAATGCGAAAAGAATCAAAGAAAGTAGAATGTATATCAGTGAGGTGAAAATACTTAACTGGGAGTTAATCGATAAATTTGAACAAGCGAAAATTGATTTAGGTGAAGGCAGCGTATTGGCAATGTATCAGGACCCCAGAAAAACAAAAGCCAAAATACCCCTACACTTTGAGAAAAAACCGACTTGGGTTGACGATGCTATCAGGAAAGCTACCAGAACGTCATTAGAACTGAAAACAGGAAACAAACCCCCAACATCAACCTAATTATCAGATTTTCGCTGTAATGTTGGTACTGGTAACGTGCTGTTGTGTTTGATGTATAAGAGGCTACATATATGTAGCGTTTCGCTCATTAAACACAAGCCACCCAATCAGCGAATATACTGCTATAGTCTAAGTATCGAATTGAGTAAAAATAAAACTATGGCTGCACCTAAAACGCTAAATGCTACCACAATGGAAAATCAACTACTTGAACTTATCGAGCAAACTCAACGTATGCAATCTATCGCAGCAAATAATCCCAATGGTGCAACCGTTATCACAAGCTACACGCGTAACATGGCTACAGGTCTTATCAGTGTCTCCATGTCAATCCCTAGTGATGATGTTTTAGACCCTACAGACGGTTCTATTGACGTGTCAGCGACCGAGTTATTTGTTGATTAATAGATATTGGGTAGGTGTTAATATCATCACTCTACCTACCCTAGTTTAGATAATTTAGAAAAAAGGAAACTAATATTATGCCTTTAGATGCTGCATACGCCGCCGCAGTCAAAGGATGGAAAGACGGTCTCGCCGCCGCGAAGACACCCCACCTAGGACCTAAGCTGGTAGTTGAAGTACCAGTTGATAAAACGTCAAAAATAGGTGTTGCATTCCCTTTGTTGTTGCTGTATGTGTTAGGTGGTAGTCAAGACAAATTAAAAGATGAACCTGCGAACGTTAAAAGCTTAACCATCTGGAAACCGCCAGGAACCGCTACAACACCGGTTGCCAATAGGCGTACACCCCTAAAAAGCGCTAGGGTAGTAGCCTATCGTCGCAGTGAATATAATCACTATTTCATTAAAGCCCCGTTAGACCCAGGTCATTGGTTAAAATATACGCCCAAAACCAAACCCAAAACGTTGCGTTATATCAGTGTTAAAGCTCCCCCTATAGTAGGGATAAACTCAATGCTGTATGTCTTAGCTCACTATTTCACTAAACAGCCAGCAGCACTTAAAACCCACAATAGTATGTTTGTCATACCAGACAAAGAAACATTCACTTTAGATAACCTAGGTGAATTAACCGCTGGCAAGAGTGAAGCTGCAAGTCAAGAAACAGGCGAAATTCCGGCAAGCGCGCCAGCGGGCAATCCCGGGGCTAAACAGAGCACGAAAAGCTAAATCGCCAAAAAGTAAACAGAGTGAACTAACCACTATTTTTTTAGATAGTGGCTTTTTATTTGAGTTGTCTGTGGCGATAATTTAAATATTGCACAATTATCGTATAAAGTCAATAATTGTTTTATCGTTTTTGATTATATATTTATTACTTATTCATAAGTATTGATTAATTCTAAAGCAATAATCATAAATAACAAAAAACATAAATAACAGTGATTTCAAACTCAACAACCCAATCGTATTTTTAAAAATTGATTTTGTCAATGAGTTTGAAATCACTGGCAAGATGCCTAAAAACAAAGATACATCACTAGACCAAAATACTGCCATTTATCAAGTTGATGCAAAAAATCAACTCTCACCTACTGAATACCTAATAATACTAAAAAGGTTCAGTAAATTTATCGGGTTTTTTGAGCAGGTAATACCATTTTTGCCATATCCCAAAACATCGCCTATCTGCACACTAAAAGAAAAGTTGCTGCTAGCTAAAACTACAGAAACAGCAAAACCTGAACTAGAGTTAACCTACTCAGAAATTGTTGTACTAAAAAATAGCATAAAAGCTATTTTGACCTTACTCAAGACTTGTGGTGTCAAAACACCGCGTAAGGCATCCGGTGCTATTGCTGATGACATCGTAGCCCTAGAAAATCATTTCTTCTACTTGTCTGATGGTGATAATGAGACGGTTATCAGTGAACCTGATGCTGTTGACCCGTTCTCAGATTGGCTTCACACTAACGCCTAATCAACTAACAAAAAAGGCTACCCGCGATAGGTAGCCTATACGCCAAACATTGAGGACTGTTACCATGATATCAAAGCACTGGAAAGAAGTGCAGCTAAATCTTAGGAATATCAAGATTGACCCGTTGATGTATATAGGGACATCCTTTGTTTCAAAGATTCCTAGTCGCACAGACAATAAAGGATTTTCCTATTCACTGACTCGCAGTCACGTTTGATAAAGAATTTCTGGCTTATTACATGGGGGAAATAATCAAAAAATTAATCCCATTACACCCAGACAAAATTGAGGAAATTCTCACTGAAGCACTCGAATATTATCGAGCGGAATGGAATATTTATCAAGCCGAATCTGGCGGCGACAGAGAGCCCGACAATGAAACTTATTTCGGAGATGTGAATGATGATGAATAAGTATCACGCTAAGGGTCAATACTACGACGGATATTACTTTGGATCAACACTAGAAGCCAAAGTGTATCATTTGCTTAAAAAATATGACGATAGGCTGTTAGTTCACCCGCAATTAACTTTAGTTAATGGCGAAAAACCTTGGCGACCAATTACTTGGAAACCTGACTTTTATAGTCCAGTGTTCAATCAATACGTCGAAGTAAAGGGAGCGCTAACAACCGAGTTCAAGTTCAAGATGCAGTTACTTAATTATCTCAATCCCGGAATGATTGATGATATCTGGTTTGTTACATGCAATCGGTCTTATCGCTGGCAAGGTATCTACTTAATGAACATTGATGAATTCCAGCGATATTTAAAAGCACAAGAGTTTGAGTTAACGGGAGAGTGTCAACCATGAGAAATCTACACTATAAAGGCATATTTAGCCTTGATGGTGAGTTGATACAAACTCACTACAACCCACACGAATTCGATAAAACCACAATCATTGTAGCTTATCAAATTCTCACACATATTGAGGAACATCGTCTCCCCGAGGTTAAGAATATTGCCTATCAGGTTATGGGTAGTTACAGACCCCGTGGTGACCGCCAAGGTTACGCAAAAATCAAACTTGTCAAACGAGCCCAAATAAATGAGGTAAATAAACAATCAAAATTAAAAGTTGAATTGTCTGGCAACCCGTTGTTTTGGTATGGGTGTCGTGAAATTGCCGCAAAAGTTGAGTTCAACGCTAGGGCTAAATTATCTAACTCTAGCGCGGCAAAACCAGAGACAACCCAAATGGATTTCGTAGACTTTGTAAACCAACAATTAATTGAGGAAGAATAGTCATGAGTATCGGTTATTACGGCAAAAAAGATGGTGACAAATTCGCATTCTGTAGCGCAGTTAAACCGGGAGAATCCGGTACATATTTGGAGGTTACGAGCGCCATGTTTGTTGTCAAACCTCCTCACCTATGGCTTATCGGTTATGGGCTGTCTGGTGAGTTTCAAAACTTCAATGATAGGGCTTGGAAGTTTGAGGAACAGTTGATAGCAGTACGCTTCTGTATTGCCGAATACTCTAGCGAGTATCAAGATAAAAAACGGGAATACAAGCCCACCCCAGTGGAATTAGCGTTACTTCACCTAGTCGAGAATGACGCTATGTTAACTGACGGTAAAATGATGTTTACAGGAACTGTAAATCTGGGGCAATCAGCTATCCGTCCGGCAGAACGATTACTTGAGGTAAAGGACGAGAAATCTACAGACCTTGGGTCAGCCAAAAATCATTATGATTTAGCGCGATTTATCCTCGAATACAGCACAGGGCTAGATACCTTTGAACCTACTGTTGCGGGTTACACTGTACAGGAAGCTATTGATTTTGTTGATTCAAAAGCTAACAAAAAAAATGGTAGCTTTACCACCAAAGCTAAGTACAAAACCTGGGAAGAACGAGTTGAGGGGACAGCAAAAATCCTTGACTGTGAGCCCGACTTTGACAGCCTCTACAGCAAGGTTAAAAAATTAGACCCTAACGTTTTAATGGCGTTACTTGAGCTCATGAAACTCAGTTAATCACAACAAAAATCCCCCCAATATTGGGGGGATGACTACCATACAGCAAGTCAACATATTGGGAGGTTATCATCATGTCTGACGACAATTATTTAGATTATAGACTAATACGTGATTCATTGGCAGATGAATTAGAAGAAATAATCGTTGATGGTGTATTGGGTGAGCAAATAGAGTCAATATGTAGGGCCTGTGCTATTCTACCCTACCCGGATATTCAGTTCCCAATTATTACTAGCTTTATTTGCTCACCCGTAACGCTAATGTCAACCGCAGGCTGTTTATTCCTTTGGGGTTCTAGTGGCACGGGGAAAAGCCAGATAGCTACTATTGCAGCCTCACTATATAACACCGATACAGTGTTGGCTAACAGTACATTTGCGTCACTGAGAAACAAAATCCAACAGGAAAGATATTATGACCCGTTACGGAGTGAGTTTGAACGTAATTTCTTATTAGTCTGGGAAGATATCACACCCAACTTATTGATTGAGAATGAGAAAATGTTATCTCTATTTAAAGTCTTAAATAGGAAAAGTAGTCGAATAACAATTAGTAGTCAAATACCCGGTCAAAACATGATTTTTAATGCATTTGCATTAAAGGTTATAAATTCAATACATCCAATCTGGACATTTTGGGAATTAAACGAATTAAAACGCCGTATGTTTCCTATATGGTTTAAAAAACGGCAATCAATGACAAGTGAGGAATATAAAGGAAACGGTTTTGAGTTAGCGGAACTCTCTGATATTGAAGACATAAGCCTTAGTAAAATATCATCTCGCTTAGAAATGTTCTGGAGAGATATAAATAATTGTACTAATTACGCCAAAACTAAACGGACGATGCAAAAAAGGAAACAAGACATAATTAATTACAGATTATCTATTGATGTAATCGCTACACATTCAATGATATATAAATCATCGATAAGTGATTCGATTAAAGCATTTAATCGATATTGGGAGTTAGCGGAAGATAAAATATTTACAGTATCTAGCGGTACAGAACAATTCTTAGATAGCTTTATTACTCAAAGTATTGAGAATAAAACTAAACAAAATGAGCAAGCGATAAAAGCAGGCTGTCCCGAATTAATCGAACCGGTAACAGATATTGACCCCAAGACACTAAAAATAGCCATAGAAACCGCTAAAAATGATGGTTACTTAGACTCACGGGTTACTGTAAATGAATTAACAAATCTAATGAAAAATAGAGGCTATAACATGATTAATGTTAACGACAAAAATGTATGGAAACAAATCACTTGATTTCCAGTTGGTTTATTAAACTAGGAGCATAAAAATGATGAAAGATATCACAAATCAGATGTTTGTAAAGTTTAAAACTATGGTAGATAGTTTAGTTTACAACAGCAACAAAGAGGAAGGTTTGGCAACATTAAAATCAATTTTAGACGATTGTGAAACAGAATTAGCTGTCACAGAACTCAAAAGACAATTACTGATTAAGCAGTTAAATTACACACAACATCTGATAAATAAAGTTCAGTAAATACCCGTCCGCAATGACGGTAAACTAAGGTAAAAAACGGCAACCAACTTTAGGAGTACAATCAATGAATATTGAGCCAAAAATGACTGACTCAAGGTTACTGCTATTTTTGACCACACTGATTGCTAACCATAAATCACAATTGGAATTAACCCTTAACTCTATTAACGGGTTGATGGTAGCGTTTGATGCTGGTCTAATTTCTGAGGACAAGCTGAACAGTTCATTGAAAGAAATCAACAAAACTACCTTGACTCAATCCAAAGCATTTTGTAGCGTACTGCGAGAATCACTGTATTGATGTTAAAACCTTAAACAATCCAAACGAGCGTATCAACGATTAACAGGAGTTTTAATCATGAATGAAGAACAGGCAAAAATGATGGTTATTGCGGAATTAGCGCGCGATATTTATATCCAGTTAATGTCACGGGATATTCCCTACAGCAACCAAGATACCAGAATCAAGTTAGCTGAAGTTGCACATAACGCTGCTGTTGATTTTATGACGGTACACCAACAATGGGTAGAGGCTAAGGAGGCAATTATTCAACCGGTGCCATTTATGCCCGACTTTACCGGTAATGGATACAGTAGTGATATTTTTATGGGAGGCGAATTCAATGCCTAGATTATTACCCGCAATTACCCTACATACTGGAAATTTCAGTAACTATCTACAGGGTCCTAATGGAATTTGCATTGAATTAGAAACTGTAGAATGGTTTGATTACCTGAGAAAAAACAAATCATTTTCGGTTGATTTGAATGGCAAACGATTTACAGCCTGCAAAAAAATATCAATCAATGGTTTTGCATACTGGAACCTGAAAGGTTGGGACGGTACGGTTAACCATCACATCTATATCGGAAAATCTGACCAAATGACAACCGAAAAAGTCCAACAGGCTGCAATGGCTATGTTTTATCGGTGTAATCCCGATAGCAAGCGTAAACCGCGATAGCCCACCTAACCCATAACCCAATACTCTAAAATGGCCCCCTATGGTTTCTGACTGTAGGGGTGTCTATGTATTTTACCGTATCACGCCTGATGTATCACGCCTGATAGAAGTTTACATGGATGCTCACCCTATCATGTCCACATAATACCCATAACTAAGCTACCCCTAGCAGGTGGTTTTATCTACAACCTACGGCTAAGGTTTTTGGGTAAGGTGATTATGTTGGTATCGGTTCACATCTCAGCAATCGCCATCAATTAGAAAATGGTTTAGGGGTATCGGGTTAGTTCCGGTAGACGATAGTTCAGATTTAGCGATCGCACTCCCAAGAATCCCCCCAGTAGTAATCATGGTTTGACCCCATAGACAATCACTACAGCGATCGCTCATAGGTTTATCTATAGGTCTAGTCCACGAAAAATAGCTCGACTATCTTTGTACATTGATAGATTGGGGAATTATCCTTTAGTGCTGTGGTGGTTGATTTTGAGAAACAATCCTCCCCCCTAACCGGAACAGACATTCTTTGGGGAAACGACCGATGTGATAGCAGTCAATGGTGACGTTAGGAACCGATAGGCTTGCCATTGACGGGTATCACAAGGGAGTTAACCTATCGCGTGTCCGGTTGGGGGGAGTGATGTGGCTATTTGACAGATTAATTAAGTTGTGCTTATTGATTAACCCGTCAATAATTAAGTTTTGTTGCTAGGGGATATGCGCTAATCGTCCCGTATGTTAAGACTAGATAGAGTGTATTAAGAGTGTAACGGTACGACTATCGGGTTAAGTGAATTCCCGCAATCGCCCTTAGGATAAGGGTTTAATTTAAACGAGCATGGAGGGATTTGAACCTGGTTTAAAGGCTATAACCCCTATTCTACCGTCACTCTAATGCACTCAATACCGATCGCACACTTAGGAGTTGGTGCAAAATGAAACCCCCTAGATATTTAACCTAGAGGGTATTGTATTGTGGGTTTATTAGGGAATTAATCGTCTAGCTGGTAAAGAGCTCTGATAATTGCTTTAACCTCTGGTAGGTCTGGATTGATGCCGATATTAGTTAAGACTTGTTTTCCCATCTCTAGCGGTAATGGCTGCTTTTGATGTTGTGTCAGGATACCTAACTCTGTGGCAAGGTTCCGGCGTTTTTTGTACTTGCTATCATTGATTGCCACACTGTGACCAAATGAACGGGCCCTGATTTCTTGTGGAATTCCATTCATCTCTCCCAGTTGGTTAGCTAGATGTCGGAAAGCATAGGCTTGAGTAAATCCCCAATTGTGACGTTTAAGCCATAGTCTGTGATTGTTGTTAAAACTGTTAGGGTGATTAGATGTTGTGATAGGTAAGCAGACGTTATGAATCCCTAGGCGGTTAATCAAAGCCTTGTCTTTTGACATTGGGACAGCCAACCTTTGGCCTGTTTTGGTGCTACTCCCAAAGTAAGTAAACTCACCAATCACTAACACTAACTCAATGTTGTTAGGGTCAGATATGGCTGGGAAAGTGATGCCGTCAATCTTGACTGCCTTGTTTAGGTTTTGGACCGCTGCTATCTCTGATGGTCTCAACCCTTATAAGGCGCACATTGCCGACACCCAACACCAACTATCACGCGCCTGATTCTCCATGATAGAAGGGTAATCAGTGTTGCGCTCCTTATCTAGTAGGCTTAGTAGGGTATCCAAGTCTATGCTTTGGGATTCAGTAAATACTGTTTGAGTAGGGCAAATCTTTTCTAATTTCTCCAGTGCTTTTTTACAGTCAGCACGTTCTGCTACCTGTTTTAGTCGGTAGTATCTATCTTTGAATATTTTATGACCTACCGGACTGCTATCATCTTGTAACGGGCTATATAACGCTTCTTTGATACCCTCCCAGCTAACGTAAGCGTCCCAGTCCGTAACTTTGTTAAAGACATCAAGAAAACAGTCCCGAAATGACCTAACATCATTGGCTATATCACGGGAGCGTTTCCGTTTGGTGTTACGATGCACTCCATTAAAATAATCATCCTCCATTTCTTTAAACACTTGACGGTAAGTGATTAAGTCGTTTTCCATGGGAACTTTGGATTCATCAAGGATAGTAGCCTTGTACCAGTCCAGCCATTCAGATACTGACTGAAATTGTCCGTCAAGAGATTTATGAACTAACCAGGCTTTGTCAACAGCCTTACGGATACCCTCAGAAGTGAACTGACAATTACATCCCCGTTGCTTACGTTCCCCAGTTTCCGGGTCAATGGTAATATCTAGCTGAATCGTCCCCCGGTTACGCTTAATCCTGACACCCTTGGGACATTGTTTGCGGGATAGGTTAAAAAACTCAAGAATGTCTTGAAAGCCTTGATATGTACCACTATGTGTACTGTTTGTACTTGCAGCTAAAGCAGTGGAGGAGGGCGAGGATGTCTTCAACCATTTCTGGTTCTGGACTGAGACTTGTCTCGTTGAGAACCATGAGTGAGCACCTGTTTTGCTCACAGAGCCATCGAAACAAGTCAAATCCCCATATTGCCAATCAGTCTTTGTGGGCAACGACAACCATGCCGACATCTCCTGACAAATGATGTCCCAGTAAGGCCAGCATTTTCTTTCCCTTGAAGTTGAGCCCGCCTCCGATTTCTGAGACGACTTCTGCTTCGGGGTAGAGGTTGGACAGTGCGGCCACCTGTCGGTTGAGGTCGGACTGCTGGGCGCGGCTACTAACTCTGGCATAGATAACGACTTTGCGTTTGTCACTGCCTGATTTGGCAGTATATCACTCAACGTTGTATCGTCGTTGCCCAGCGGGGGTTCTGATGGTCTCGATTGAGCCATTGTCGTCCCATCTGCGGAGTGTTCTTTCATGGACTCCAAGGATTTGGGCGGCTTCCTTGGGTTTGACATATCTGGCAATAGGTTTATCCTCAACTCTTCTCGCTTATTAGACCCTATTGCCCTAAAATATTAACCTAATTTGAGATTAAATCATGCTCTTCTATACAGGTGGCTACAGCTACCATATCCTTAAACGTACCAGAAAGCAGACTCACCACCCCATAAACCGAATCAAAACAGCTATACTGAAGAAGATAGCCCCATAATGAGAGCTTAAATTTTCCGATGAAAGCACAAGAGCTAATCCCCCTCAGCTTATTGATAATAACTGCGATCGCCCCCGTTTCCGCCCAAACCACCGAAACCACCGACAATAGCCGTGAGTCCCTCAGTTCAGTTAATCCTGTTGTAGTGGACCAACCAAAAGCGATCGCTCAAATTGACCAAGCCACATTGAGAAATGCTTGTGCTACCAAACGCTTTGACCTGCTACCAATTCCCTTTTCTGATGTATCCCCCGACCATTGGGCGTTTGAGGCCATCATGAACCTATACTACTGTATGTGCCCCTCTACCAAATTCTAACTTTCTGGTAAAATTGATCACATCCTGACATTTAAACTTTTGTATTAGCCCCTCATCCGTTAACATAGATAAGTAATTTGTTTAACAGAAACTGGTTATTGATTGTGCTAAAGACCCTTCGAGCCGACTTTCGCATTATCTTCGATCGCGACCCTGCCGCTCGGAACTGGCTAGAAGTCATGTTCTGCTACCCCGGTCTGCAAGCGTTGCTATTTCACCGTCTCGCTCACTGGTTGTACTGTATCGGTTTACCCCTAATTCCCCGTCTGATATCTCACCTGTCCCGATTTATTACAGGCATTGAAATCCACCCAGGGGCTACCATAGGTCAAGGTGTCTTCATCGATCATGGTATGGGTGTAGTCATTGGAGAAACAGCCATTGTCGGAGACTTCTGCTTAATTTACCAAGGCGTAACCCTCGGCGGTACAGGTAAAGAAAGCGGTAAACGTCACCCCACCCTAGGGGAAAATGTAGTCGTCGGAGCCGGAGCCAAAGTTCTCGGTAATCTCCAAATTGGTAATAATGTTCGCATTGGTGCGGGTTCCGTAGTCTTGCGGGATGTTCCCTCTAACTGCACAGTAGTAGGGGTTCCTGGTCGCATTGTTTACCGCTCCGGTGTCAAAGTTAACCCCCTTGAACATGGCAGTTTACCTGACTCAGAAGCCGTAGTCATTCGGACTCTGCTAGATCGCATTGAAACCCTAGAGCAGCAAATGGAATCCCTACAGCAAGAACGGGTGGCGTTGGTGGAAAAAGTCCCTGTAGGAGCAGGTTTCCGCACCTCTAACGGACAATATCAAACCTTAACTACCTCTGAAGGTACGCGCTCTAGCTGTCGGATTAAAAACAGAGCCATCCAAGAATTTTTAGACGGTTCTGGTATTTAAGGATTGACCGCCTTCCCTTTCCAAGTGCCATTACTTTGAGCATCATAAATTGTCCGATTCTGGGGCTCGCCGCGCAATTGTAAATGATCCACCCGCTCAGGTGTTAGCAGCAGCACCGAAAAATTGGGGGGTGGCTGTTGGGGAATGGGGTCGGGAGGGTCAAAATTAGCGTGGCCCGAGTCGCGCCGCTGTTGACCAGGATCCGGCCAGAAAAATTGACTTTTGGCTGCCTCTGATAACTCCTGCCAACTCTGATAACATAGATGCTCTGCGTACTCTACTATGGTTAACTGACCAGAGATGCGGAACTGTTCTCGGGTTTTCGGAAAATACCAGCAAGCCTCACCCCAAGGATTTTCGGCAATTTCTCTCACCTTTTGGCTGCGGGTGTCCGTCACAAATTTAAGGCGATCGCCCTTAGTCATAAACCCCCTAAATACTACCGTCCGATTAGCTGGTCGTCCGTCCAGGCGAACCGTCGCTAACTGTAAATAACGGGAATAGGAAAGGCTACGGTTTCGGTGCATAGCCGCCACCAACGCTAATCTCCAGACAGGAGTTTTTATGATTGCCATGTTTGATTTGAAACCCATTGCTCTATCTACCCCCCACAATGGTTATCACTGGGAAGGCGGCGATCGCCGTTTTTTTGAAGGCTGGTATTATCGGGTCACTCTCCCCGAACCCGGTCAAACTTTCGCCTTCATGTACTCCATTGAAGACCCCAGCGGCGGACAACCCCACAGCGGCGGTGCTGCCCAAATTTTAGGACCAGATGACCAGTACCTCTGTCGGACTTTCCCTGATGTCAATAAATTCTGGGCATCTACCGACACCCTAGCCCTGGGTCATTGGGGAGACACTGGCCTAAAATCTGCCCCCGGATATCTCGACTCTCAACTATTCGATCGCCATATTCATCAAGGATATCAGGGAACTGATACCCACCATCAAGGTCGCCTCAAAGATGGAACCCGTAACTGTAGTTGGGAATATACTATCACTCCTGTTTATGGGTGGGGACAACAACAGTCAACCGCTGGCTGGCTATCATTTCTGCCGATTTTTGAACCGGGATGGCAAATATTAATGGCTCACGGTTCGGCTACTGGCTGGATTGACTGGAATGGCACACTCTATCAGTTTACTAACGCCCCCGCTTACGGTGAGAAAAACTGGGGCGGCGCATTTCCTCGAAAGTGGTTTTGGGTTAACTGCAACTGTTTTGACCATATTCCTGATTTGGCTCTCACAGCAGGCGGCGGAAAGCGATCGGTATTGTGGTGGCTCGAATCCGTCGCTATGGTCGGTATTCACTATCGCGGTCAATTTTATGAGTTTGTCCCCTGGAATGCTCAAGTTCACTGGCAAATTGCACCCTGGGGAGATTGGCACATTCAAGCTGACAACGGACAGTTTCAAGTTTCCCTCCAGGCTACCACTACCTACCCCGGTACTCCTCTACGCGCCCCTACTCATCATGGCTTGCAATTCTGCTGTCGCGATACTATGAAAGGTGAAGTAACCCTACAACTCCGACAACAGGGACGCTTAATTCTGGAAGCCCATAGTTCCCTCTGTGGCCTGGAAACTGGAGGTGGTCCCTGGGATGAAACCTGGGTTCATTGATAGTTATGTTAAGTTTTGTAACAAAAAATTAAGCAATGTTAAAAAAAATCATTTTTTGGGGGAGGGGGTAGCTTTTTGGGTAGACTCATGCTACTATTATAAGATAATGGGAATATTGACAGTTTTTTTATTTTGGCAACTATCCAATTGTGTAAGAGTATGTCAATATAATACCAGAAATCCCCGGCTTTTGTCAACCCCTTGGGGCTAACTTGGCGGGCAAATTTTTTAAAATTGTCTAAAAAATCAACATATAAGCACAAGAATCTGTTACCATAGAGTAAATGACTGGGGCTGTGGCTCAGATGGATAGAGCAAGCGCCTCCTGAAGAATCGGGCACCATGTGGGGAAACCCCTTGTGTGAATGTGGTCAAACTCAAGGAAGCCTAAGTTTATGTGAACCATGAATAAGGTAATCTTGAGCCAAGCTCTAACTCCTACGGTTGGAGAAGGTGCAGAGACTGGTTTTGGGAGTTGGATTAAACGACTTCTTGAACATAACGGCCACCACCTAAGAGCATTCTATGAGTGCTTATGGTGAAGGGATAGTCCAGAGAGTGGGGAAACTCACACAAATCTGAAGCGCTAGGTCGCCGGTTCGAGTCCGGCCAGTCCCGTTGGAAATTAATCGCAGATGCTGATATGTAACTGCTGCGATCGCAGATAATAGTAGGTAGACCTAAAATTCTGGGGAGCAAGAATTTAATCCAAGATTTGCTTGACATCTTATGACAATAAGGTACAATACCCAAAAAGATTCGCAACTCAATAATGAGTATACGGTCAAACCCCAGACCATGCCAAATTTCCTTGACGACATACTCATCAAGTCGGATTCTTCATGGTAAAATCCAATCATGCCTTACAAAGCTTTCCGGACAAAACTAAAACTCAATGACCGTCAAGCCACCTTGATGGCCAAACACGCGGGGTATGCTCGATTTGTGTTCAATTGGGGATTACACTTATGGATGTCAGCTTATGAAGAGGGACTCAAGCCTAATATCAACTCCATCAAAAAGGTTTTTACGAATTATGTGAAACCTCAATATCCTTGGATGTCCGAATTGTCTTCTAGAGTTTATCAATATGCCTTCATTAATTTAGGCGACGCCTTTAAGCGCTTCTTCAAGGGAATAAGCAGTTATCCTAAATTTAAGAAGAAAGGCTACCATGATAGCTTTACCCTTGACAATTCCGGAAAGCCATTCAAGTTGTCAGGAACTCGCCATAAGCTGCCTTTTGTGGGCTGGGTTTCTACATTTGAGGCTCTACCACCCAATCTAGTTAAGAAAGTCACTATAACGCGCCAAGCAGGTGACTGGTATATGAGCTTTTTTGTAGAAACCACACCAGAAATCACACCGAAATTCCGAGAGAGAATCGGGGTAGACCTAGGAATTAACAATTTGGCGACTTGCTCCGATGGGACAAAATTCTCTAATCCCAAGGCTTATAAAGCAGCGACCAAAAAACTAGCCAGATTACAACGCCATTTAAGTCGCAAAGTCAAAGGCTCAAAAAATCGGGCTAAATGTCTCTTAAAAGTTCAAAAGCTACATCAAAGAGTAGCTAATATTCGCCGTGACACGATTCATAAAATAACTACTTTTTTGGCTAAAAACCACAGCCAAGTCGTCATTGAGGATTTGAATGTGTCAGGTATGCTGAAAAATCATTGTTTGGCTGGTTCTATCGCTGATGCTTCATTTTATGAGTTCCGTCGTCAACTAGGTTACAAGGCAGAACGTTATGGTTCAAAGTTGATTATTGCCGATAGATTTTATCCATCCAGTCAACTGTGTTCTAACTGTGGCCATCGTCAAAAAATGCCCCTAGTCCGTCGGACTTTTGAATGTCCAAACTGTGGCTTGAAGATTGATAGAGATTTGAACGCCAGTATAAATTTAGAAAAATCGCCTGGTTCAGACGATTACACTTGTGGACGGGGTGCTGCCGACAGTCCCGGACGAAGCCAGAAATAAACATCAATATCCGGCTATGTCCGGTTTTGTTTAAGTTTTATAGAGCATAAATTAAATGTCCCTAAACCTTGGACGATTCTTTCGAGCCTGTAACCCGCGATACACTCTGAATATATCGAAACCTGAAGATCGACAATACTATATTGATTTTTCAACAGTTCGGGGTTCTAATGTAATTCGGGAACTGAAACGGACGATCACCTTTTCTGACCATCAACCTACCTGTCAATTATTTACCGGACATATAGGCTGTGGAAAATCCACCGAATTATCACGATTAAAAACTGAGTTAGAAGCGGATAAATTCCATGTAGTTTACTTCGAGTCTTCCCAGGACTTAGATATGGCAGATGTCGATATTAGTGACATCTTACTGGCGATCGCTCGCCAAGTTTCCCAAAGTTTAGAAAATAGTGGTGTCTGTCTGCAACCCAAACGCTTTCAAGGCATTCTGAAAAGCGCCGCCAACCTCCTTAATACAGAAATTACCAGTTTTCGGAGCAATATTCCCGTCGTCGGTGATATTGGTGTTAGCCAAGACTCCGAGGGTTTTTCTCTGGCTTTTGGGATTGGTGAAATTACCGCCAAAGCCAAAGACTCAAGGGATGTGCGATCGCTATTAAGACAACACCTAGAACCCCGAGTTAATAACATTATTGAAGTCATTAACCAGGAATTAATCACCCCCGCTCAACAACAACTACAGCAACGGGGACAAGCCGGATTAGTCGTGATTATTGACAACCTAGATCGCATCGATAATAAAGCCAAATTCGGCATCCGTACCCAACCAGAATATTTATTTGTAGATAGGGGTGAACAACTCAATAAACTTCTGTGTCATGTCATCTATACAATTCCCCTAATTCTCACCTTTTCCAACGATAAAGAAGCCGTTAGCAACCGCTTTGGTTCCCCCGCCAAACTGCTACCAATGGTCAGAGTCAAAGAACGAGACGGTAGCGACTGCGAACCCGGAATTAATCTGCTCAGACAAATGGTATTAGCACGAGCATTTCCAGAATTAAACCAAACCGAACGCCTCCGTGAAATCCCTAAATTATTTGACTCTACCAGCACCCTCGATTATCTCTGTCAGATGAGTGGTGGTCATGTGCGAAACCTGCTAATTTTACTATTTAATTGTCTACAAAAAGACGATCCACCCTTCACCCGCACCATGATTGAACGGGTAATTAGCGAGAGACGCAACGAATTAGGAAAAGCCATCACCTCCGACGAGTGGGAACTTCTCCGCCAAGTTTCGCAGCAGAAAACCGTCCGAGGTGAGGAAGAATATCAAACTCTCCTCCGCAGTCTATTTGTCTTTGAATATTGCGATCATGATGGTAGTTGGTTTGACCTTAATCCCGTCTTAGAAGGCGCTAAGGATTTTTACAAAGATTAATTACCGCCCCCTCAGAAACCCGGTTTCTTTCCTGAGTTCCAAATACTGAGAAACCCGGTTTCTTTCCTGAATTTACCGCCAATCTCCTTGAATAGTAAACGCACCCCAATAATAGGGAGACTGCCATTGACCGGAATTCCACATCTCTAATTGTGCTTGTCTTAAAGCTATAATGGGCGGTTGATTATCATTCAACATCTGCTGATAAAACCTCGTCATTAACTGGGAAGTCGCCAAATCATTCACATTCCATAAACTCACCACCACTCGCCGCGCTCCTGCATACATAAAACCGCGAGTTAAACCCACTAATCCCTCTCCTTTCACTTGCCGACCTAAACCAGTCTGACAGGCGCTTAATACCACTAATTCGGCGGGTAAATTCAGGTTAAATATATCATTTAACCGCAAAAAGCCATTATCTGATTCTCCCTGGGGATTAAATAATGATAACACTAATCCTGATAATTCCGGGTTGACTGGATCAATTAACCCATGAGTGGCGAAGTGGATGATTTGATATTGCGATAAATTGGGGTGAGTCGCTAGGTAGCGGGAAGCCTCAAAATCCAAGGCTTTCATTCTTTCATTTTCCGGGAATAATTCCGCGATATTTTGGGCTTCATACCGAGTAAATTCTAAGCGGTTTAACTGGGGGGCTGTATCTCCTAAACCTAAACTTCTGGTCGCCCTAGCTAAGGCTAAATTATCTAAGCTGGGGGGGTGATTTTCGGAGGATATTTGAGAATTTAAGCGCGGGTCGTCGGATTCAAAAATCGGGTCAGCAATCACCGCAACAGCTTGAGCAGCCGTCGGTCGATTGGCTAATTGTTCTCGTTGATTAGCAATGAGAGTAGCTGAGGAAGCGGTGACGATTTCATGTTCGACTAATAGGGGGGTATCCGGTTGAGAAGGTATGGGTAAAGCGGCAAAGGGAATGAATTGTAAAATCCCATCTCCGACTATCAATAACCGTTGATTATTCAGTTGATTAACTACGGGAGCAATCAAGATTTCACTCAGGGCTAATCCCTGTGCTACGGTGGTGGTATTATCAAGGTTAATCGCTTCTCGATAGGGGGTAGCTACGGCTTCGATTTCGGTTGAGTTGGGCAGAATATAGCTGGTGATACTATCCTTAGTCACCGCCCAGAGAAAACTGCGTTCTTCTCCTAGGTAATATTGTAACAGCAAGGTATCATCATCAAGTACCTGTTGCTGCACTTGTTCTAAGTTGAGAGGTTGGGGATATTGCAGGTTAGCATAGTTGGGACTGACTACCCTAATTTGGGTTTGTAGTTGATTGAGTTGATTAATGAGAGATTGTGATTGAGTTTTCAGTGCATCGATTTGTGCTTGGGTAAATTGACCCTGGGTGAGTTCATGGCGTTGATGTTCTATGGCGTTGAATTGTTGTATTAGGCTTTGTTCCTGCTGCAAAAGTTGGGGGTCTACGCCTTCACGAATATTCGCACCAGCCTCGGCGAGAAGTTCCAAAAGGCGGCGGGCGCGAGAACGTTCGCTGGCGTGAAAAGCTAGGGCATCATATCCTTTTTGGGGGTTTTGTTGATGCAGTTCCATTAACAATTCAATATATAATTGATAACGGTCTTGAACGGTGGAGAAAAAGGTTTGGCGGAGTTCGCCGGGAGGGGCTAGGCTGCGGAGTTCTTCAGTTAAGTTAATCGCCTTTTCCATATTAACCAGGGCTTCGGTGAGTTCGCCTTGGGAACGTTGGAGAGAAGCCATATTGGTGAGGGTATTGGCTTCCCCCCCTCTATCCTCCACAGCCCTTGATAGGGGTAAAGCTTGGTTAAGGTAGTCTAGGGCTGTTTGTTTTTCTCCCAGGTCGGAGTACACACGGCCAATATTGTTGAGAGTAGCAGCTTCCCCCCCTCTATCCCCCACAGCCCTTCTTAGGGGTAAAGCTTGGTTGTAGTAGTCTAGGGCTGTTTGTTTTTCTCCCAGGGAGTGGTACACAGCGCCAATATTGTTGAGAGTAGTAGCTTCCCCCCCTCTATCCTCCACAGCCCTTCTTAGGGGTAAAGCTTGGTTGTAGTAGTCTAGGGCTGTTTGTTTTTCTCCCAGGGAGTCGTACACAAGGCCAATATTGTTGAGAGTAGTAGCTTCCCCCCCTCTATCCTCCACAGCCCGATACAGGGGTAAAGCTTGGTTGTAGTAGTCTAGGGCTGTTTGTTTTTCTCCCAGGGAGTCGTACACACCGCCAATATTGTTGAGAGTAGTAGCTTCCCCCCCTCTATCCTCCACAGCCCTTCTTAGGGGTAAAGCTTGGTTGTAGTAGTCTAGGGCTGTTTGTTTTTCTCCCAGGGAGTCGTACACACCGCCAATATTGTTGAGAGTAGTAGCTTCCCCCCCTCTATCCTCCACAGCCCTTCTTAGGGGTAAAGCTTGGTTGTAGTAGTCTAGGGCTGTTTGTTTTTCTCCCAGGGAGTCGTACACAAGGCCAATATTGTTGAGAGTAGCAGCTTCCCCCCGTCTATCCCCCACAGCCCTTAATAGGGGTAAAGCTTGGTTGTAGTAGTCTAGGGCTGTTTGTTTTTCTCCCAGGGAGTCGTACACAAGGCCAATATTGTTGAGAGTAGTAGCTTCCCCCCCTCTATCCCCCACAGCCCTTACTAGGGGTAAAGCTTGGTTGTAGTAGTCTAGGGCTGTTTGTTTTTCTCCCAGGGAGTCATACACAAGGCCAATATTGTTGAGAGTAGCAGCTTCCCCCCGTCTATCCCCCACAGCCCTTAATAGGGGTAAAGCTTGGTTGTAGTAGTCTAGGGCTGTTTGTTTTTCTCCCAGGGAGTCATACACAAGGCCAATATTGTTGAGAGTAGCAGCTTCCCCCCGTCTATCCCCCACAGCCCTTAATAGGGGTAAAGCTTGGTTGTAGTAGTCTAGGGCTGTTTGTTTTTCTCCCAGGGAGTCGTACACACCGCCAATATTGTTGAGAGTAGTAGCTTCCCCCCCTCTATCCCCCACAGCCCTTAATAGGGGTAAAGCTTGGTTGTAGTAGTCTAGGGCTGTTTGTTTTTCTCCTAATAAATCATTAATTCTCCCCATACCCAGCAGGGTGACGGCTTCATTTCCCTTATCCCCAGCAGCGCGATAGAGTTCGCGGGCGGCTTGCCACTTTTCTAGGGCTTCTCGTAATGATTCGGCGGTTCCTTGTTGAAATAGTTGTACTCCCTCATTTAACAATCTATCCGCTTCAGAATTACTGCTATTTTGGGCGATAATTATAGGCGTTGGCTGAGGGGATGATGCACTGGTTTTTAGCTGTGATGAGGTCGCCAAGACTGACTCCCCTAGCATCACGGATAATGTGGCTGTTATCAATCCGATTTCGATGAGTTGCTGTGGTTTAATCATGGGTTGATTCCTTTATTTTTGCAGATAATTTATGGGTAAGCAAAAGCTAAAAAATCTGGGTTTATTTTAGTCAGTCAATCCCCGCGATTTGAGCCATAATGTAGGGTTTCGTTCCTCAAGCAAACCTCCGAATAAAGCTGGGTGGCTGTATTAATTACCGCCAATCTCCTTGAATAGTAAACGCACCCCAATAATAGGGAGACTGCCATTGACCGGAATTCCACATCTCTAATTGTGCTTGTCTTAAAGCTATAATGGGCGGTTGATTCTCATTCAACATCTGCTGATAAAACCTCGTCATTAACTGGGAAGTCGCCAAATCATTCACATTCCATAAACTCACCACCACTCGCCGCGCTCCCGCATACATAAAACCGCGAGTTAAACCCACTAATCCCTCTCCCCTCACTTGCCGACCTAAACCAGTCTGACAGGCGCTTAATACCACTAATTCGGCGGGTAAATTCAGGTTAAATATATCATTTAACCGCACAAAGCCATTATCCGATTCTCCCTGGGGATTAAATAATGATAACACTAATCCTGATAATTCCGGGTTGACTGGATGAATTAACCCATGAGTCGCGAAGTGGATGATTTGATATTGCGATAAATTGGGGTGAGTCGCTAGGTAGCGGGAAGCCTCAAAATCTAAGGCTTTGATTCTTTCATTTTCCGGGAATAATTCCGCGATATTTTGGGCTTCCAATCGGCTATATTCTAAACGGTTTAACTGGGGGGCTGTATCTCCTAAACCTAAACTTCTGGTCGCCCTAGCTAAGGCTAAATTATCTAAGCTGGGAGGGTTATTTTCGGAGGATATTTGAGAATTTAAGCGCGGGTCGTTGGATTCAAAAATCGGGTCAGCAATCACCGCAACAGCTTTGGCAGCCGTCGGTCGATTGGCTAATTGTTCTCGTTGATTAGCAATGAGAGTAGCTGAGGAAGCGGTGACGATTTCATGTTCGACTAATAGGGGGGTATCGGGTTGAGAAGGTATGGGTAAAGCGGCAAAGGGAATGAATTGTAAAATCCCATCTCCGACTATCAATAACCGTTGATTATTCAGTTGATTAACTACGGGAGCAATCAAGATTTCACTCAGGGCTAATCCCTGTGCTACTGTGGTGGTATTATCAAGGTTAATCGCTTCTCGATAGGGGGTAGCTACGGCTTCGATTTCGGTGGAGTTGGGCAGAATATAGCTGGTGATACTATCCTTAGTCACCGCCCAGAGAAAACTGCGTTCTTCTCCTAGGTAATATTGTAACAGCAAGGTATCATCATCAAGTACCTGTTGCTGCACTTGTTCTAAGTTGAGAGGTTGGGGATATTGCAGGTTAGCATAGTTGGGACTGACTACCCTAATTTGGGTTTGTAGTTGATTGAGTTGATTAATGAGAGATTGGGATTGAGTTGTAAGTGCATCGATTTGTGCTTGGGTAAATTGACCCTGGGTGAGTTCATAGCGTTGATGTTCTATGGCGTTGAGTTGTTGTAGTAGGCTTTGTTCCTGCTGCAAAAGTTGGGGGTCTACGCCTTCACGAATATTCGCACCAGCCTCGGCGAGAAGTTCCAAAAGGCGGCGGGCGCGAGAACGTTCGCTGGCGTGAAAAGCCAGGGCATCATATCCTTTTTGGGGGTTTTGTTGATGCAGTTCCATTAACAATTCAATATATAATTGATAACGGTCTTGAACGGTGGAGAAAAAGGTTTGGCGGAGTTCGCCGGGAGGGGCTAGGCTGCGGAGTTCTTCAATTAAGTTAATCGCCTTTTCCATATTAACCAGGGCTTCGGTGAGTTCGCCTTGGGAACGTTGGAGAGAAGCCATATTGGTGAGGGTATAGGCTTCCCCAGAGCGATCGCCCACAGCCCTTGATAGGGGTAAAGCTTGGTTGTAGTAGTCTAGGGCTGTTTGTTTTTCTCCCAGGGAGTCGTACACAGCGCCAATATTGTTGAGAGTACCAGCTTCCACCCGTCTATCGCCCACAGCCCTGAATAGGGGTAAAGCTTGGTTGTAGTAGTCTAGGGCTGTTTGTTTTTCTCCCAGGTCGGAGTACACAAGGCCAATATTGTTGAGAGTAGTAGCTTCCCCCCCTCTATTCCCCACAGCCCTGAATAGGGGTAAAGCTTGGTTGTAGTAGTCTAGGGCTGTTTGTTTTTCTCCCAGGGAGTCGTACACAAGGCCAATATTGTTGAGAGTACCAGCTTCCCCCCCTCTATCGCCCACAGCCCTGAATAGGGGTAAAGCTTGGTTGTAGTAGTCTAGGGCTGTTTGTTTTTCTCCCAGGTCGGAGTACACAAGGCCAATATTGTTGAGAGTACCAGCTTCCCCCCCTCTATCGCCCACAGCCCTGAATAGGGGTAAAGCTTGGTTGTAGTAGTCTAGGGCTGTTTGTTTTTCTCCCAGGTCGGAGTACACACCGCCAATATTGTTGAGAGTAGTAGCTTCCCCCCCTCTATTCCCCACAGCCCTTGATAGGGGTAAAGCTTGGTTGTAGTAGTCTAGGGCTGTTTGTTTTTCTCCCAGGTCGGAGTACACAAGGCCAATATTGCTGAGAGTAGTAGCTTCCCCCCCTCTATCCTCCACAGCCCTTAATAGGGGTAAAGCTTGGTTGTAGTAGTCTAGGGCTGTTTGTTTTTCTCCCAGGGAGTAGTACACACGGCCAATATTGTTGAGAGTAGTAGCTTCCCCCCCTCTATTCCCCACAGCCCTGAATAGGGGTAAAGCTTGGTTGTAGTAGTCTAGGGCTGTTTGTTTTTCTCCCAGGGAGTCGTACACAAAGCCAATATTGTTGAGAGTTCTCGCTTCCCCCCCTCTATCCTCCACAGCCCGATACAGGGGTAAAGCTTGGTTAAGATAGTCTAGGGCTGTTTGTTTTTCTCCCAGGTCGGAGTACACAGCGCCAATATTGCTGAGAGTAGTAGCTTCCCCCTCTCTATCCCCCACAGCCCTTCTTAGGGGTAAAGCTTGGTTGTAGTAGTCTAGGGCTGTTTGTTTTTCTCCCAGGTCGGAGTACACAAGGCCAATATTGGTGAGGGTAGTAGCTTCCACCCGTCTATCTCCCACAGCCCTTAATAGGGGTAAAGCTTGGTTGTAGTAGTCTAGGGCTGTTTGTTTTTCTCCCAGGGAGTCGTACACAAAGCCAATATTGTTGAGAGTAGTAGCTTCCCCCCCTCTATCGCCCACAGCCCTGAATAGGGGTAAAGCTTGGTTGTAGTAGTCTAGGGCTGTTTGTTTTTCTCCCAGGGAGTCGTACACAAAGCCAATATTGTTGAGGGTAGTAGCTTCCATTCCTCTATCTCCCACAGCCCTTAATAGGGGTAAAGCTTGGTTGTAGTAGTCTAGGGCTGTTTGTTTTTCTCCCAGGTCGGAGTACACAAGGCCAATATTGCTGAGAGTAGTAGCTTCCCCCCCTCTATCCTCCACAGCCCTTAATAGGGGTAAAGCTTGGTTGTAGTAGTCTAGGGCTGTTTGTTTTTCTCCCAGGGAGTCGTACACACCGCCAATATTGTTGAGGGTAGTAGCTTCCATTCCTCTATCCCCCACAGCCCTGAATAGGGGTAAAGCTTGGTTGTAGTAGTCTAGGGCTGTTTGTTTTTCTCCTAATAAATCATTAATTCTCCCCATACCCAGCAGGGTGACGGCTTCATTTCCCTTATCCCCAGCAGCGCGATAGAGTTCGCGGGCGGCTTGCCACTTTTCTAGGGCTTCTCGTAATGATTCGGCGGTTCCTTGTTGAAATAGTATGAATCCCTCATTTAACAATCTATCCGCTTCAGAATTACCGCTATTTTGGGCGATAATTATAGGCGTTGTTTGAGGGGATGATGAACTGGTTTTTAGCTGTGATGAGGTCGCCAAGACTGACTCCCCTAGCATCACGGATAATGTGGCTGTTATCAATCCGATTTCGATGAGTTGCTGTGGTTTAATCATGGGTTGATTCCTTTATTTTTGCAGATAATTTATGGGTAAGCAAAAGCTAAAAAATCTGGGTTGATTTTAGTCAGTCAATCCCCGCGATTTGAGCCATAATGTAGGGTTTCGTTCCTCAAGCAAACCTCCGAATAAAGCTGGGTGAGGGCGAGAGAGGGATAATGGATAAATGAAAGTTATAAGTCTATTAACCTCCCTGATGCAATAGGGTTCCTACCGTTACTGGTTCCTGGATTTCGGCTTGGGCTACTATGCCATTCCGGTCAATTATTCGGACTTTTCCTGTACTATTTACCCCGGTTAAGATTGTGCCACTGCTGACATTTCGTAAATCAATCCCCCCTAACCATAATTGGGCGTTACTACCACTTACCTGGGTGACAACGGCTTGGGCGGGTGGGTTCGGATTATTGATAAAATAGGGAGTTTGGAGTTGATAACCACTACCTACTTTGACTTCATAACGGGGCTGTTGATAGAAGTTTTTGGGAATTTCGGGGATGATTTTGGTAAATAGCTGTTGTATATTACTATCCGAATTCCACATATAATAGGTTAATAAATAACTAAATAAGCCGCAGTCAAAACCATTAACATTCACTTCCCGCGCTAGTTGATGGGGGGCTGTGGCTGATAATACTACCCCTTTGGCAACTCCGGTGCGGTAGCCGTTAACAAATTCTTCTGGGGACATATTTAAGCGTGATAACCACTGCTGCTGATAGCTTCTTTCATAGTCGGAAACTAGGACGTTTTGACCACCATCACGAGACCGGACTCGCGCTTCTCTGGTGGCACCTCCGGCAAAACAACTGTCTAATACAACGGTGACGTTTTCGGTCTGTAAGGCGGACATTAATAAAAATAAGGTATGCCCCATAATGTCTTTGACGCTTCCTGGTGCGTTAGGATATCCAGGGGGTAAGTCGCCATCAATGGGAACAAAGGTGCCGTTTAGTTGTTCGGTACTTCCCACTTCTCGGAGAATGGGTTGGGGGTCAAAAATGCGAGAACCATGCCCAGAATAGTGATAAACTACGACATCTCCGGGTTTGGCTTGTTTGATTAAGTATTCTTCAAAGGCGGTTAAAATGCCGTCTCTGGTGGCTTGTTTGTCTTCTAATATGTAGATGTCTTGCGGGTGGAAACCAAAGCGGTGAATCAGTAATTCTCGCTGTAAATAGATGTCGTTGACACAGCCGATTAAGGGCTGTGTGGAATAGCTGTTAATTCCTACGAGTAAGGCGAGTTTGCGGGAGGTACTCTGGGCTAAGACTTGGCGATGGCGTTGGGTTTGTCGGTGAAATAAAACGGGGTCAATTCCTAGGGTGGCTAGGGCTGCACCTAAGAATTGCAGAAAGTGACGGCGACTGGAATTGCTCATGTTTTTACCTGGCAAATTTCTATAAAGTTCTATAAATACAGCCGGGAAATGGCACTAAACATTACCCTGCGCCTAAATCTGTATCTCCGGGGGGAGAAGGACGGGCGAAAGCAGATGCCATGATTACAGAAAGGGCTGTATCTACATGAGAGACCAAGATTATAATTCAACATCATAAATTATCGGTAAGTTATCGGAGTAAGGTGGTCTAACTGGTGGCGCGGAAATTATTATAACTGTTTGTATCCAGATATTTTGTCTCCAGATATAGCATTTTCCAGAATCCTGGGGTACAGCGGATTCAAGGAGAAGCGGCTGCGTTTCTACACCCCAAACCTCTCTCCCCAAAAGGACGAGGGGCTTTAGAATCTACTTGATGGCTTAATAAACTGCTATATAACTATGATCAATCATTACGAAAATTGCATATTTTGATGGTGGAGAGTCGATAATCAGGGGCTGGGGGTGGGTGGGGGGTATCGCCGGAGTTGTAAAATTCTCAATATGGCTTACAATTGATGGCAACTCACTAATTGAATGTTTGAACCCTAGATCATGACTAACCCGACTACTACGAATGAAACTACTAACCCAGAAACTCCGGTTTCGCCTGAAACTACTAACCCAGAAACTCGGGTTTCGACGACTGAAGGGCAACCGAGTTATGTTAAACTGGCAATGCGGAATATGGTTAGGAAAGGTTCAAAATCCCTATTTCACTTTTTCTTGACTACTATGGGTCTCATTGGCTTGCTGGTGGGTCTCGCCTATCTTACCCGTTAAAGATTAAATGCTGTTGGGGGGTGAGAAGGTGCAGTTAGAAGTTAATATTGAAGATAATTTCTGGTGGGGGAAAGAGGGAGAGTCTCTGCGCTTGGGGGAACTGGCGGAAAAGGCGATCGCACCAGAAACCTGGGAATCATGGTTTTATCAGTGGTTGCAACAACTTGATCCGTATTTACCCCCGGCTAAGGGATATGAACTTAGTCTGCGTTTGACGGACGATAGGGAAATACAGGAGTTTAACGCCCAATATAGGCAGTTAGACGAGGCTACTGATGTACTATCCTTCGCGGCGCTAGAAACCAGCCTTGTGATGCCAGCAGAACACCTCTCATTGCATCCCTGCTATCTTGGGGATATAATAATTTCAGTGGAAACAGCATTTAGACAGGCACAACAGGCAGGGCATAATCTTACAACCGAGTTAGCATGGTTGACCAGTCATGGCCTATTACACCTACTGGGGTGGGATCATCCCGACGATCGCAGTTTAACTCGAATGTTGGATCAACAAAAAGCCCTATTACAGAAGATTAACCTACAAATTGGTTCAGGTTACGTCTGGGAGTCGGAAGAAAATCTGAACTAAGCCGCGATTGTGCTACATTGCACCCAGAATTGATCAGAAATCCTGATATTCCTAGAGAATGCTGATTTAAGGATACCCAACCATGAAAGCTAAAAAAACCTGTGTTTCCGCACTTCCCACCCCATTAGGTCCTCGGTCTACCAACTACGCCTATATTCCCAACACCCCAGAGACGAAAACCGCTAACCACCGAGTATCTCAGTCTTGGGCGATCGCCAATAACCTATTGGTTAGCTTTAAATACGCCTGGAATGGTGTGGCTTACGCATTCAGGACGCAGCGCAACTTTCGCATTCATACAGCCATAGGGACTTTAGCGGTCAGTCTGGGTTTCTGGTTGCATCTTAGCTTTGTAGAAATTGCTATTATTGGTTTAACTATCAGCGCGGTCATGGCTTTGGAATTGTTGAACACAGCCATTGAGTCGGTAGTTGATTTAACGGTAGGAAAGTCGTATCATGAATTGGCACGCATTGCTAAGGACTGCGCGGCGGGGGCTGTGTTAATCTCGTCTTTGGCAGCTTTATTAGTGGCGGGAGTGCTGATTTTACCAGCTTTATTAACGGTGATGCAAGTGTGGCTGCAAGGAGTATAGACATTGATAATCGTCATTGATAACTATGATAGTTTCACCTATAACCTGGTGCAATATTTAGGAGAATTAGGGGTAGAAAATCCGGTAGGCGATCGCATAGAAGTTTACCGAAACGATGGCATCACCGTTGAAGAAATTAGACATAAAAAACCCGATGGTTTAGTCATTTCTCCCGGTCCCGGTCGCCCAGAAGATGCCGGAATTTCCCTAGCCATTATCCGAGAATTAGGTAAAACCTTACCGATTTTAGGGGTATGTCTCGGACATCAAAGCATCGGTCAAGCCTTCGGTGCGAAGATTATCTCAGCCCCAGAGTTGATGCACGGGAAAACCTCCCCCATTCATCATAATGGCAAGGGGGTATTTCACGATTTAGAGAATCCCTTTACCGCGACGCGCTATCATAGTTTAGTCATAGACCCCCAAACCTGTCCACCGGTGCTAGAAGTTACCGCCTGGGTGGATGATGGTACAATTATGGGAGTTCAACACCGCCATTATTCCCATATTCAGGGTGTGCAATTTCACCCGGAAAGCATCTTGACAACGGCTGGGAAAACCTTAATTAAGAACTTCCTAAATAGTTGTCGGTTAATGGCAGTAGAAAGCTAATTAATTAGCGGTAAATTTGCGGTAATATTTTGGTCATATAATTGCTATGAAACGGCGACAGTTTATCCACCTAGCTAAAACCAGTGCTATAGTTACCTTGGCCGCCGGATTTGGTGCGCGGTGGCAGGTTTCCCAAGCGCAGACACCCAGTGAATCTAACTTGACTATTCGCTGGCTTGGACATACGAGTTTTCTGTTTACTGGGGATGGTTTGCGGATACTGGTAAATCCGTTTCGACAAATTGGATGTACCGCCGGATTTGGTAGCCCTAAAATAGAGACTGACCTGGTGTTAATTAGCAGTCGGTTACTTGATGAAGGGTCGATTGATGGGTTTCCCAATAATCCGGCGCTATTACATGAACCGGGAGTTTATCAATTTCAAGGAACCCAAATTCAAGGTATTCGCACTATTAAAGACCGTGAAAGAGGTCGCAGGTTTGGTCAGAATGTCGCCTGGTTATGGACTCAGGGTGGTATCAGAATTCTGCACATGGGAGGGTTAGCCGGACCTATTAATATTGAAGAAAGGATTTTGATTGGTCGCCCCGACTTGTTGTTAATTCCTGTGGGTGGAGGTCCGAAGGCTTATACTCCCACGGAAGCGGCGGCGGTAATTGCTTCCCTCAACCCTAGATTAGTGATTCCCACCCACTATAAAACTCTGGCTGCAGACGTGAATAACTGCGATTTGGTTCCGGTTGATAATTTCCTTGATGTGATGACTAATGCAACTATTAGGAATGTTAATAGCGACACTTTAACGTTGACTCGCAGCCAGCTTAATGATGATGGTTTGACTATTGGGGTGATGAGCTATAATTTTAATAGTTCGGCATCAATTAATAATTAATAATTAATAATTAATAATTGTAGGGGCGGGTTCTGCTGCTAATTCTCATCCTCACGACTTGATTAATAAACCCGCCCGCCCTCACCAGAAAGGGGCTTCGGAATGTGGTTTATGGTTTGATAAACTTCTAGGCAGGTTGAGCGATCGCCAAGGATATGGGTATTCTATGAAAACACCAAATAATTTATATGAGGAGGATTTTTACCTCTGGACACAAATCACGGCTGAACAGTTAAAAGAAAATCAATTTACTCAAGTTGATGTCGCCAATTTGATTGAAGAGATTGAAAGTCTGGGAAGAAGTGAAAAACGGGAATTAAAAAGCCGTTTAATTGTGTTGTTAATGCACTTATTAAAATGGCACTATCAACCAACCAAACGCAGTGAGAGTTGGCGCAGCACCATTACAGAACAACGCATTTGTATTGAAGGTTTGTTAGAAGACAGTCCCAGCTTGAAACCTCTACTTACAGAAGTATTTAAAGATTGTTATCAAAAAGCACGTCTAAAAGCGTCGGATGAAACAGGGATTAAGTTAAATTTTTTGCCAAAGGAGTCACCCTTTAGTTTAGAGGAAACTTGGGAATCTAGCTATCTTCATGATGAAAGATAATACAGCCTATATTAATAATTGTCGGGGCGGGTTCTGCTGGCAATTCTCATCCTCACGACTTGATTAATCAACTCGCCCTACCTGACAGACTCTGGGGACGGACGTTAATAACTGCGATTTTGTTCCGGTTGATAATTTCGTTGATGTGATGACTAATGCAACGATTAGGAATGTTAATAGCGACACCTTAACGTTGACTTGCAACCAGCTTAATGATGATGGGTTGACTATGGCGGGTAATGGGCTATAATTATGATATTTCCGCTAATGGCGGAGATTTTTAGGGGAGGGTGTAGACGATTATCCCTGACCGGGGAAATAATTGTGGTAATTATGACTAGCATGGATTAATCAACTATCAGCTTCATTGGGGAGTGAAAAAATATGGCTATCTGTAGTGGTACGAATTATCTGGGTAAAATTGCTATATCTCTGGGTATGGGAATGATTCTCAGTATGTCGGTGGGAACTGGGAGGGCGATCGCCGAAAGTTCCCCAGAATTGCAGTTTAATTGGGAATCAGAAAATCTGGCGGAATTGGCCCAATTTCCAAGCGATCGCGTCAGACGGGCGGTTAATCAAGATGTGATGAATTTACTGCTAAATGATGGCCGTTTTAGTACCCTAGCCACGGTTTTAAGACTGACGGGATTAATGGATGTTCTCCGCCAAGAGGGTGTATTTACTATCTTAGCCCCCACAGATGAAGCCTTTTCTAAACTTCCCAGGACGGTTTTAGAAAACCTCCTCAAAGGTAATAATATCGAACAGTTAATTAGGATTATGAGGTATGATGGAGATGACAGTGATGCCATCACCTCGGAGGAGTTAATATATAGATATTTGGCAACTCAGGAAAATTTGTCGATTCCGGTGGAGGTGGGTTCGGAGACTATCACAGTTGAAGGGTCCCATAGTATGGATGCCGATATTCAGACAGAAAATGGCTTAATTCATGTCATTGAGCAATTAATTATTTTGACCAAATAATCGGCTCTGGTGTTACAATGGGGTGAGGCTGCATTGATGGTCAATAGAGGCCCTGAACTCTCAAGGAGATGATTTTGTGAACCAGGAACGACCAACCCTACAATTTAACTGGTCAGGAATTGGCAATTGGATCGTGGTTATAGGAATCATGGGTTTGTTAGCCTCAGTTGGTTTGGGCTGGCTAGTCAACTCGATTCTGATTCTGATTGGTCTGGCTGTCATCACCCCGATTATTTTAGTGTTTGGGGCGCGGTGGTGGCTAAACCGGAATTTGATTGAAGATTCCTGTCCGGTCTGTTCCCATGAGTTTATAGCCCTAAATCAGACTCAATGTCAATGTCCGAATTGTGGTGAGCCTATTCAAATTGAACAGGGACGTTTTACCCGTCTGACTCCACCGGGAACTATTGACGTTAAGGCGGTTGATGTTTCGTCACGAGTCCTAGAAGATTGACAATTAAAGGATGTTTGAAAGTGTCTGAAAATCAGGTAAATGTCTTGGTTACGGGAGGGGCTGGTTATATCGGTTCCCATGGGGTTTTGGCTTTGCAACGGGCGGGTTATAATCCGATAGTTCTTGATAATTTGGTTTACGGACATCAAGAATTGGTGGAAGATGTGCTGAAGGTGGAATTAATCCAGGGAGATACTAACGATCGCCTTTTATTGGATCAGCTATTTTCTAGCCGTAAAATTGACGCGGTGATGCACTTCGCCGCCTATGCTTATGTGGGAGAGTCGGTAACTAATCCTGAGAAATATTATCGTAATAATGTGGTGGGAACTCTCACCCTTTTGGGGGCGATGAACTCAGCGGGAATTGATAAATTTGTGTTTTCTTCTACCTGTGCGACCTACGGGGTTCCCCAAATTATTCCGATTCCTGAAAACCACCCCCAAAATCCCATTAGTCCCTATGGCGCGAGTAAGCTAATGGTTGAACGAATTTTGGCGGATTTTGACACGGCTTATAATTTGCGATCGGTCAGTTTTCGCTATTTTAATGCTGCTGGCGCTGACCCTGATGGATTACTGGGAGAAGACCACGACCCGGAAACTCATTTAATTCCCCTCACCCTATTTACAGCCCTAGGAAAACGAGATCATATCTCTATTTTTGGAACCGATTATCCGACTCCTGACGGTACTTGTATCCGCGATTATATCCATGTTAGTGATTTGGCAGATGCTCATGTTTTGGGGTTACAATATCTATTGTCGGGGGGGAAAACTGAGTTTTTTAACCTCGGAAATGGTAAGGGTTTCTCGGTTCAAGAAGTGATTGAAAGCGCTAGGGAAATCACGGGACGAGAGATTAAAACGGTAGAATGCGATCGCCGCCCCGGAGACCCCCCCAGTTTGGTGGGAACTAGCGAAAAAGCCCAGGAAATATTAGGCTGGAATCCTCAATATTCCCAAATTCACGATATCATTAGCCATGGCTGGCAGTGGCATCAAAAACGTCATGGCTAACCCTTGACATTTGGGAAAATTTGTGATATGAGATAGTCAGCAATACGATCGCCTGCCCCGGCTTCACCGAGACGGCGGCGACCATTAGTGGCAATAGTGGCTAGTTGTGGGGGGTCCTGTAGAAGCGATCGCACCACTCCTGCCACTGCTTGGGGATTTTCGGCAAGAATTAGTGACGGACCGAGTAGGCGACTTTGTGCCTCAGCAAAGGCTGGTGTAAATTGCGGACCTTTTCCGGGAATAGCGATCGCAGGTTTTCCCAGACCGACAAACTGTTCGGTAGCCGTCCCCGCCATAGCGATCGCCATATCGCCTAGGTGGAGACAATCATTAAACCCCTCATGGGTCAGCAGCATAGTCATTTCATCGCGCTGAAACAATTGTTGTTCCTTGCTGGTATGACCATCAACTGGAACCCACCCGGTCGCCTTCAGAACCGAACCGAAGGGGTCTAAATCTAAACTAGGTGCGATCGCAGCCAAACACCGGAGGGGTGATATTTTTAGCTGCGATACTGCTGCTAGAATTAACCGCCAATTCTCATAAGCCTCTGGACTACGAGAACCCGGCAATAAAGTCAAGTTTAACACACCCGGTGGCCACGGCGCAATAATTCCCCCAGGTTCCAAATTATCCATCATAGGATTACCCAAATCAACAGCCGGAATTGACCACCTTTGCAGAGTTTCCGTGGTCAGTCTATCGCGGGGAAACACCACCCGACAACGGGGATGAGTCATTAACCAACGTTCCCAGGGTAAATATACGGAACCTGACCACCCCTCCCATTTTTGCCACCAGGACTGGCGAGATAACTGTCCGTTTTCATCCCGCAAATAATATTCAGATTTCGCCGTCCCCACAAAAGCATATTCTGCACCACTTAACCAGGCTAAAAATAGGGGGACAATATCCCCCACCGCCAAAATAAATCCCCCCTCTTTCCCCCACTGGCGGACGGTCTGCACCTGGGAATATAATAACTGTAATAACCCCCTTTCAAATCTCCCAGGAGTTGGGAACTGTCCATATAAATAAATCCCCCAGAAGGCATTTTTTGGACTCTCCCAATAATCGGAATATCCGGTAATTGCTGGTAGGCTTTTCCTTCCCCTACTAAGGGTAAAGCCGCTAGGTTATTAACTGGTGTTCGCAGATGTTGCAGTATTCTAACAGCGATGATATCTTCCCCGTGACCATTACTTAAACACAATAGTTTCATATTCCTGAATGCTGCATCAATTATAAGTCTCCAATTATAAGTCTAAAATTTCCTGAATTTTGGCGTTGAGTTGTTTTAATTTAACGGGTTTGGCTACATAATCATTTGCGCCAGCTTCTAGGCATTTTTCGCGATCGCCTGTCATAGCCAAGGCGGTTAAGGCAATAATTGGCACTTGGGTCATGGTGGGGATTTGGCGGATACGGTTAATTGCTTCTAAGCCATCTATTCCCGGCATTTGAATATCCATCAGAATTAAATTAGGAGATTCTGATTGTGCTAAATCAATCGCCTGTTGACCGTCCTTAGCAATAATTAAACGGTAGCCTTTAGCACCCAAATAACTCGACAAACTCATGATATTAGCTTCGTTATCTTCAGCAATTAAAATCAGGGGAGAAACTTTAGCCACATCTTCAGTTGTCGTCAGGAACTCGGAGGTATTAGATGATATATGGGGGGTGTTAGTTCCGGTTAAGATATCATCACAAGGAATCTCAAAAATAAAGTTACTTCCTGACCCCACTTTACTAATCACATTAACAGTACCTCCGTGCATTTCTACAATGCGTTTAACTAGGGATAATCCTAAACCTGTTCCCTCATATTGACGATTGAGAGCGCTATCAATTTGAGTAAAGGGTTTAAACAGTTTTGATAAGTGTTCTTCATCAATACCAATTCCCGTATCAATCACAGCAAAACGGACTCGGTATTTATCGCTGTCTATCGGGGGTGGCTGTAACTTGACTTCCAGGCGGATTTTACCTCCGGCTGGAGTGAATTTAACCGCGTTATTGAGGAGGTTAATTAACACTTGACGTAGGCGGCGTTCATCAATATATAAGTCTGGTAAGGCTTGGGGAATTTCTACATTAATGGAAATCCCTTTTTTAAAGGCTTGCTGCTTAATAAAAGCTATACTAGATTGACACAGGGGGCGAATCGAAGTATAATTAAGGTCTAGTTTCATTTCCCCGGCTTCAATTTTAGCCAGATCTAAAATATCGTTAATTAATTCCAGGAGATGACTGGCGCTGCGTTCAATAGTTTGTAATGCTTGTTTTTGCCGATCGCCTAAAGTACCAAATACCTCTTCTTGCATACCCTCGGTCATTCCTAAAATAGCATTAAGGGGGGTGCGTAGTTCATGACTCATATTGGCGAGAAACTCATCTTTCAGACGGGTAGCGCGCATCAATTCCTGATTAGTCTGGCGCAGTTTGGCTTCGGTTTCTCGGCGATCGCTAATATCTCGACAGACACAAATTAACAGGTTATCTTCCGTTAGGGTCAGAGATAATTCTTCCGCAAAACTCGTCCCGTCTTGACGAGTGGCGATCGCTTCTCCAGTCCAGTAGCGATCGCGCATTAAAATCGGAAAAACCTCATTTTCAAAGCGTTGAATTTCTGTGGGAGAATAGATTTTTCTCCAACTATGACCGACTAAATCTTCAGGTTCAGAATAACCAAACATGACCAAATGAGCGTGATTTACATACTGATACAAATCATCCTGAACAATACCAATACCATCCCCCGCCGCTTCAATACTCGCCAACTGTTTAGCAATTTCCTGTTCAGCGGCCTTCTTCGCCTCTTCCGCCTCATTTCTTTTCCGGTGTAAACGATACCCTTCAATTAAATTGCCGCAGGTAACTAAAAATGCTTGTAAATAATCAATCATTTCCTCATGATAGCCACCTGGTTTATTGGCAATTCCCACTATTCCCACGAGAGTAGAACCGCTAAAAAATGGCAACCCCAAAAAACTATTTAAAGGCGGATGACCATTAGGAGTACCTCCCCGGCGTGGGTCACTGCTAGGACTGTTAGCTATAACAGGTTTCCCGGTCATAATTACCGCCCCAAATAAGGTATTCATATTATCAAATTCCATGCCTTCTTCATGGTTTTCTTGATAAAATTTCTCCGTGGCTTCATCCCAAGCCACATTACTTATGCTATGGGTTTTTAGATAAGGAACTCCCCGAATTTTTAGGAAAGTTTCTTCCATAGTCGCTTCCCCATTATCTCGGAACATTACCTCACCAATAAAGCCATATTCACTATCAGTTAAAGTCAGCAAGCTGCTCAGTAAACCCTCAAAAATAGTTAGGCGATTTTCCGATGTAATAAACTGGGATTGTGCGATAGTAATTGACTGTAGAAGGTTGTGATTTTTTTCTAAGGCTATTTGCGCCGATTTTAGGTCAGTAATATCAAATAAAGTTGAACGACTATAAAGATATTCACCTTGGGGATTATAAACGGCGCTAGAATTCAAGAGTACCGGGAAAACATGACCATTACTACTAATCATCTCCAGCAACATATCTTTGAGATATCCTTGCTGTTTAAATAACTCAAAATTACTCTCAAATATCTCTCGACTTTCCGGGGTGAGAAAATCTGCTAAACGTCTCCCAAGTAATTGTTCACGAGAGTATCCTAACCATTGCAGTTCCGTATCATTAACTTTGACATAGCGACCCTCAGCATCGAGGGAATGATAGCCACAGGGTGCTTTATTATATAGGTCTTCAATCTCATGGGAATAGTCTAATAGTCTAGCTTCCGCCTGTTTGCGAGCGGTGATATCAAAGCGAATAGCTAAATATTGAGAGACTTTTTTCTGGGAATTTAAAAAAGGGACAATGGTACTTTCAGTCCAGTAAATAGAACCATTTTTAGAGCGATTACAAATTTCTCCATGCCAAACTTTACCACTAGAAATAGTCCGCCATAAATTCGCGAAAAAACCAGGGGGATGGTATCTTGAGTTAACGATACGATGGGTTTTACCGATTAATTCTTCCGGGGAATAACCGGAAATTTCACAGAAGCGATTATTGACGTAGGTAATCACTCCACTCGCGTCAGTAACAGCTACGATCGCTGAATGGTCTATGGCTAACTTTAGATCGGATAACTCCCTTAGTAATTGTTGGCGGTCGGACTCGGCTTGTTTACTCTCGGTAATATCAACATTAGTACCGATCATCCTTTGAGGTTCTCCTTCGGGGTGGCGAATAATTAGAGCATTTGCTTTAATAAAAACTATAGAACCGTCAGGACGTACAATCCGAAATTCTGGATTAAATTCCCTTTCCCCTCGCAGACTTTCCTGTAAAATTGCCTGAGTTAATTCAGCGTCTTCTGGGTGTAGGGAGTTTTCCCAGAGTTCCACTGTCTGGGGACACTCTAAAGGTGAGACTCCATAAATTTTATACATCTGATCATCCCAGGTTAGATGATTCTGAGAAATATCCCAATCCCAAATTCCCATTTGGGCTGACTTAATCGCTAATTGTAGGCGATCGCTAAGGTGAGAAAGTTCCTGGGTTCGCTGTTTGACCGTCGCTTCTAAAGATTGATTAAGATCTTGTAATGCGGTTTCCGCTTTTTCCCGTTCACAAAGTGCCGCTTTCTGTTCGCTAATATCTGTAATAGTACCCACATAGCCATTTACTGTTTCTTCTACACTAAATTCCGGGACAATTTGACCAAACACCCACAACTGATTTTCCCCGGCTTCTAAACGATATTCTTCCTTAAATGGGTGATGATTTGCTTGAGTCTGTTTCCAGGCTTCATTAATGCGATCGCTATCTTCAGGATGCACAGAAATTTGCCAAGATAAACCAATTGTTTCCCCAGGAATACGTCCCGTCATCTGACAATATTCCTCATTGACATAGATACAATCACCCTCCTTATCCGTCCGAAAAACTCCCACCGGGATTAAATCTGTCAGAGTCGCATAACGTTCTTCTGTTTCTTGTAAACAGGTTTGAATTTGTTGGCGTTCCTGTAGTTCCCTTTGTAGGTCATCGTAGGCGATCGCTTGTTGAATAGCGATCGCTACCTGTAGCGCCAACTGTTGGACTATCTGGATTTCTTCTGATAACCACAGCCGCGTATTACTACATTGATGAATCGCAAATAAACCCCACAAACTCTTAGATTGGCTTTCCGGTTCATGGTTAGATAAAACAATTGGAACTACTAAATTTGCTCGGACTTCAAATTGTTTTAACAGAGATAAATGACATTCACTTAATCCCACCTGATCAATATCTGGTGCTACGAAAATCTTTCCGTCTTGATACATTGATGGGTTGTCCTGAAAACAGGTATCTTTAATATTTTTATCTAAGCAGGATGTATAGGGTGCGATTACTGATTCCGCTACGATATCACCGCTCAAATCTGGGTTAAATTGGTAGATTACTACCCGATCACAATTTAACAAAATGCGGACTTGTTTAACCGTTTCGTCCAGGATTTCCGGTAAATTTAACCAAGACCTAATGCGGGTGGTAATCTCAAATACCAGTTGTTCTCTATGGTGCGCCTGTTCTAGCTCTAAAGTCCGTTTTTTGACCTGTTCATCTAGTTGTTTCGCCTGAGTTTCTAAAATCCTAATTTTTTCTAATTCTAACTCCGATATACGACCCTCTAAAATCTCCGTCATTTTATACAGTTCCAGAGGATTTAGCACTTTGAGCATACTGGTTTGGGTCACTATCCCTAAGAGTTCACCATGGGAACCTGTGACTACAACTCGCCGGATATATTGGGATGACATCAACTCATGAATTCTCCACAGATTCTCATTTTTAGCGACCGAGAACACTGGGGTACTCATTAACTGTTTACTGCTATAGTTTTCTAGGTCTAAGCAGAAGGTATTAAACTTGACAATATCTCCCTCGGTCAGGATCCCGACCGGAACATTGACAGCCGTTGAATTGTTCACGAAATGGGTTTCTACCAAAACTACACAACTGACCCGGTATTGTGTCATTAAACAGGCAATTTCTAGCAGGTTACTCTCAGGACTAGCACAAATAACCTCTGTTGTCATTACCTCTTCTACCGTTCGTAATCTCAGCAGGTCTATGGGGTGGCTAATATAACGCAGAGTTTCATGGGTTATTAACCCTACTAGGCGATCGCTATCATCCACTAGCGGTAGGTGGCGGATTTGATTTTTCCTCAGCAAATCAATCACTTCAAAAAAGTTTCTCAATTCTGACTCCCTCCAGCTTAATACTGAGGCGGTCATGACTTCCCCTACTAATAACTGATCTAAGGGTCTTTTTCCTGTGCAGAGTCGGATGATATCTCGCTGAGTTAGAATACCTACTAATTGCTCCGATTCTACCACTAAGACGCAACTGGAACGCGCCTCTCCATAAACTTCCTCTAATAGAACACTGGCTTTTGATGATATACTACAACTGGCGCGACTTTCACTCATCAGCGCGATCGCTTCCCTCACCGTTGTTTCTACTGTTACTAATAACGGCTCTCTAATAATCGCGCTTTCTAATTCTGTCGAGGTATATGATGAGTTGCTTGCCATGGTTTTTCACCACAAAGCGTGGTATTGATACAACTGCTGCCTATTATCTACCTCTTAATTATAATTTAAATAACTGTTTCTGTCAACCAATTAACTTAATCTTGAGGTGGATCCCTTGCCAAAGTCGGTTAAATGTGATAAGGTAATCCGCCAGGGGTTAACTTGGGTTAATTATCAGCAAACATATATATTTTTTTAAGCTAAGAAAATGCGGGAACTATTTTTTGACTTTGAAGATTTCCAAACTCGCAACTTTGCACCCATTGGCACAATCGATGGGGTGATATTTTCCGCCAACGCCATAGCTTTGGTCAGTGTTGACGAAGGGGGAGAAGGCTTATTTAATGCCACCAGCACTTCCCCCCCTGGCACCACAGTTATCTCATATTCCGAAGCTATTATAAACACCGAAGATTCCGAAGATTCCGAAGATTCCGAAGATTCCGAAGAGATAGAAGTCAATGAATTAGTGACAGGCGATCGCATTACCATTGACCTCAGCAATTTATCACCATTAAGCATAGGAGGGGGTGACTTTTCCTTTTTCTACACCTCCCCAAATCGAGAACATACCGTCGAACTATTTGACCGAGAAGGCAATTCTCTAGGGACTGGCGTTTTATTTCCCACCCCAGGAGAAACATTTAACGAATTTCGGCGCTTTAGTACAACCCTCCCTCCGAACACCGGAATTATTGCCATTGGTTCCGAAGCCACAGAATTAGCCATAGACAATATTAGAATCTCCTATTTTACCACCCTCGTCGCTGACCCGATTATCACCTCAACCCCCAGCTTAGTTGTAGGTACAGAAAATAATGATTTTCTCCAAGCCGCAGAACCCAGATTAATTATCCCCCTCCCGCCAGATTTTATTAGCGATGAAAAAGCCATCACTAATATTGGTAATGTCAGTAACGGGAGTGCTACCATTCTCCCTGGGGGAGTCGGAGTAGAATTTATCCCCGATACAATCTCCGTTGGCGGTTCTGGTAGCTTTAATTATACATTGCGCGATCGCCATAACCAATTTGCGACCGCTACCGCAATCATTAATTTGCGACCAGTGACAGCCATGCAAGGGAGAGGCGGAAATGATACCCTAGTGGGAGACCAATTCGACCAAACCCTTGACGGGGGGACCGGAAACGACTCTATCTTAGGGGGAAGTGGTAACGATACCCTCTTAGGGGGTTCTGGTGATGATACCCTTTTGGGTCAAGGTGGAAACGACCGCCTACAAGCCGGGTCAGGTAATAACCTCCTTTATGGCGGCGCGGGTGACGATACCCTGTTGGGGGGTATTGGTAATGATTGCTTATTTGGCGGTTTAGGAGACGACCTCCTACAAGCCGGGTCAGGAGGTAATATCCTTGACGGTGGCGCGGGTAATGATACCCTGTTGGGAGGTATTGGTAATGATTCCCTATTTGGTGGCGAGGGGAATGATTGCTTATCTGGTGGCGGCGGGAATAATTGGCTAGAAGGTGGTGCAGGCGTAAACACCCTCACCGCTGGTACAGGAAATGATACCTTAGTCTACCTGTCCCCTAATGACAGAGGTACACAACCCGATCGCATATTAAACTTTACACCAAATAGCGATCGCCTAGTTTTGAAAAGCCAATCCCTAGAGGAAGGTGGTTTTGGTTTATCCGCTCTCAATACCGAGACCCAAACCCTCAACCCCGAACAGTTTACCACCAATCGAGAATCCCTACCCGAAAATACAGAAATCCCGATTCTGCTTTACGATACCATTACCGGACTTCTGGAATACGATATAGACGGCTTGGGAACCTCTCCACCTATAGCGATCGCCCAGTTACAATCAGAAGATGGCAGCATCCCCAATTTATCCCCCGATGATATTATCCTAGTTGATCCGGTTTCATTGACTCGCCCCGAAACCGTCAACATCATCGCCAGGGAAGTTCGCGCCGCCACTCCCCAGGAAATAGACGGAACCGACTCCGATGATACCATTTTTGCGATCGCGCCAGAACCCTTTAATCCCGTCGAAATTCCAGTTTTAGACAATGATAGTCCCGAGACAGGTTTATTTATCAGCAGCGTCAGCAACATCACAGGCGGGGACGTAGCCTTACTTAATAATAATACCATTGTCAGATTTACCCCCACATTGCCTGGGGGAACCCAAGCCAGCTTTACCTATACCGCCAGTGATGGCAACACCCAAGATAGTGCTAATGTATTTATCGATATTCTTCCCGTCACCCGTATTAACGGCTTAGGTGGAGATGATGTTCTGGTTGGAAGTTCAGGACCAGATCTCCTCTATGGCGGCGCGGGTAATGATTGCTTATTCGGAGAAACAGGCGATGATACCCTCGTCGGTGGTAGTGGTGCCGATACCCTTTCCGGTGGAGATGGTGATGATATACTCTATGGTGGTTCAGGACCAGATCTCCTCTATGGCGGCGCGGGTAATGATTGCTTATTCGGAGAAACAGGCGATGATACCCTCTTCGGTGGTAGTGGTGCCGATACCCTCAAAGGTGGTGGCGGCAATGATCTCCTGTATGGTGGTTCAGGACCAGATCTCCTCTATGGCGGCGCGGGTAATGATACCCTCTTCGGAGAAGCAGGCGATGATACCCTCTTCGGAGATAGTGATGATGATATCCTCAAAGGTGGTAGTGGTCAAGATGTACTCTTTGGCGGTTTGGGAAATGACCAGCTATATGGAGGGGCTGATAATGATATTCTCTATGGTGGACAGGGTGATGATTTCTTATCAGGAGATGATGGCGATGATACCCTGTTTGGAAATGCCGGAAATGATACCCTATTCGGAGGTGCTGGCAATGATGTTTTTGCCTATATTTCCCGCAGTCAAATCACCACCGGAACTGATTTTATTTGGGACTTTACCCCCGGAAGCGATCGCCTCCTATTTGACCGTGAGGAATTCGGCTTTATTCAAATAGGTACTACCCCGGAAAATATCCTGAGTCCTCAACAATTTGTGATCGTCGAAGCCGGAACTTATCAAGATAATCTCAGCCTCATAAATAGTCCCATTCTCGCCTATGAATTACAGACCGGAAACCTGCTCTATGACCCCGACGGTTCAGGAACACAACCCCCTGAAATTATTGCTAATTTACAAGGCAACCCTCCCCTATCTGTTAATGATATCATCTTGATTGGTACAGCCGGAGACGATACCCTAGATGATGGTGATGATGATGAACCTACAGATGAAGATACTAGAAATATCACCGCCTTCGCTTTAATTAATGGTACTCCCGGAAATGATGCGATCGCTGCTAACGATACCATCGATTTTGTTAGGGTTCCCGTCACCATTCCCGCTTCTGATAATGAACGCATAGCCGTGATAAATACCATCACCGATTTAATCGGCGGAAATGTGAATATCCTAGAAGGTGGTACAGCCGTCGAGTTTATTCCCACCCTCCCCGGCGGAAATATTGGCAGTTTTAGTTATGAAGCGATCGACTCCGAAGGAAATCTAATTAGAGTTCCCGTTAATGTTAATATTCTTACTGCCATTGATGGTAATGCAGGTGATGATACCCTCATTGGTTCTGATGGTGATGACTCCCTATTTGGTAATCTAGGTAATGATTGTTTAATTGGTGGTGCTGGGGATGATACCCTCGTCGGTGGTGAAGGAAGCGATACCTTTGCTTATCTATCTCTCAATCAAATTAATTTAGGAGTTGACCTAATTGTTGATTTTACCCCCGGAAGCGATCGCCTCCTATTTGACCGTGATCAATTCCGCTTCACTCAAATAGGTACTACCCCCCAAAATAGCCTCAGTCCTGAACAATTTATTTTCCTCGAAACCGGAGAATTGAATCCCGATAACCTCGGCACCATTAGCAGTCCCATTCTCGCCTATGAATTACAGACCGGAAACCTCATCTACGACCCCGACGCTTCAGGAACACAACCCCCTGTAACCGTCGCCACATTTATCGGTAATCCTCCATTATCTATTGATGATATATTGCTCATTGGAACCACCACAGAGACACTGACACCCACAGACTCTTTAATCGTTAACCCCGACTTTGCTACCACTCCCAGTCTCGTAATAGGTAGCCCCGGAAATGATACTATTTTCGCAGAGGATACCAACTTGAGGCGCATTGAAATTCCTGTATTAGACAATGATAGTCCCGTCGGTGGATTAACCATTAATAGCATCAGTAATGTCAGCGGCGGAGGAGAAGTTAATATTCTCCCAGGTAATACCTCCGTTGAGTTTATCCCCCTTGTCCCAGGACCATTCGGTGGCGAATTTACCTATACCGCACAAGACTCCCTAGGAAATACCGCCTCCGCTTTGGTTAGCGTTAGTATTGCAACAGTGGACACCATTGATGGTAATGCAGGCGATGATTTTCTCGCCGGTCACTTAGGTCCTATTGTTTTAATTGGCGGTCTTGGTAATGATACTCTTGTAGGTAGCGCCTTTGGTAATGACTTGCTATTGGGTAATGAGGGTAATGATTCTTTAGTGGGTGGTCCTGGTGATAATACTCTTATAGGTGGTCTTGGCGATGATACTCTCATCGGTGGTCCTGGTAATGATACCCTAGTCGGAGGGTCTGGCGCTAATACTCTGACAGGTTTGGGGGGAAATAATGTTTTCCTCTACTCCTCTACTAATGATGTCCTATTATCAGCCTCTGATTTGATTACCGATTTTGCCCCGGGTCGTGATACATTGCAGTTTACCGATGAGTTTATCTTGGCTGACCCCTTATTTGTGGTGACTGATACACTCACCGGAACTGACACCCTACTCGATACCCTACCCGCATCGCAATCTGTAATTATTTATGAACGACTAACCGGACAGTTAATCTATGATACCAATGCTGACGGACTCGGAGGCGGATCTATTATTGCTCAGTTTACCCCCGACGAAACTGGTGCTTTCCCCAATATCTCAAATACAGTCAGAGATGATTCCTCAATTCTGATTTTCTAAGACTATCCTATCCCCCTCTCCCAGAGGGTGGGTTTCCTCCCCACAGGTCAAGAAACCCGGTTTCTCGAAGAAACCGGGTTTCTCCCCAATTATTAATTAATTCTTTCTTAGCGACCAGAAGAGGGTAAAGACCGAAAAATACCTCTACCTGTCGGTATTCTGCCATTATCTGGAGTCACTATAGAACGACCATTACGGGGAGATGGACCCCCATTCAAGTCTCCCCTACTCCTGTTTACGTTGTTTTGTATGGTCTGTAGGGAGTCAGAACCGATGTTAATCATTTCTGCGCTATCACCATCACTACTCTCTAATGGGTTAGCAACACCCCCCAAAGCATCCCCAAGAAAAGTGTTGGTAAACCCAGGGTCTTGGGCTTCCTCAAAAAAAGGAGTCCTGATCCGCCCTTGAGCGATCGCATTTTCTGCTATAGTCCCTGTAGAGGCGATCGCGATCGCATCAGAACTTACCGCAGCCGTAATAGTCACCATTGGTAGGAGCCACAATAGTCTTGACAAATTAGCCATCATCTCAAATCGTCCTCAAATTATCAAATTAGTAGCTATGCCTTGAAATTAGATCCCAGACCTCCAATTTTCTGCTAAACTGATACATTTACGCGACATTTATCCGGCTATTGCCTGACAATGCGACGATAGCACTATTACCCGTTAAGGTAACAGAGGCGGTATCCCGCAAAGCTTTTAGAAAGATTCCAAAAGCACCGTTCCAGTCCCTGGCTAGAGTGAACCCCCACTCAGGACATCGGAACACTTTTGAGCCACCTAGCTGGGAATGCACATGACCACAGTGAGTACAGGTTTTGCTGGTGTATTCTTCCGTCACATCTACAACTGTTCAGTTATTTCCGCGCTTGATGTCTCAGGGTTAGTTTGAATCGATAATGCGCCCATGTCAGCATGGCTCGGGCAGTCTTAGACCTGATTAGACGCTTTACCTTGGCAACCATATTGGAAGTCTCGAAGGTGGGCAAAAAAATCAGGCTGTGTTATGGGATGGTCAGGGATGCGACCCAATCAACCAAGGGGTTGAAGTCCTCACCGGGTAGTCCCCACGCCCATTTCAGCTCTATTTCATACCCGAAGGTCTCGCACCATACTTGGTATTATACCGTATTGCCGTAAAATGTTAACCTAATTGGAGATTAAATCATGCTCCTAACTACAACTATGAAATCAACCTTGGTCAAAAAAGCCAGTTTCCTCATTGCCTTATTTTTTGTCAGCCTAATTGCTGTCATACAAATTCCAGCGATCGCACTTCCGCCAGCTTTCCGGACACCACCGACCCCCTCCGACTTACCCCTACTTCCCCCAGAAGTTTTTGATGAACCTCTACCCCTAGAGCCACCACAGCCTACCATTACACCTCCTCCCGCACCAGCCACCGAGGAAACCATTACACCTCCTCCCGCACCAGCTATCGAGGAAACCATTACACCCCCACCAGTTCCTGATATACCCCCACCAGTTCCTCAGCCGCCGATCGCACCTCCACCCATTCCCCAAATTCCCAAAACCGAAATTCGTGGCGTTTGGATGACCACCAATGATACAGATGTGTTAATGAATCAACCGAGACTCGAAGAAGCAGTCAGCAAACTCGCCCAATTCAATTTTAACACAATTTATCCAGTGGTTTGGAACTCTGGTTATGTCACCTATAAAAGTTCTGTAGTTAAAGAAGCCGGAATTCAGCCTTTTGTCCGCCGGGGTTTCCAAGGACAAGATATGCTGGCTGATATCATTGAACGCGCTCATCGTCATAACTTGTTAGTGCTTCCCTGGTTTGAGTTCGGTTTTATGGCTCCCCCTAGTTCCGAGTTGGCTTTAAAACATCCCAACTGGCTGACTCAACAGCGAGACGGAACTAAAACTTCCATAAGCGCCGCTGGGGAAGTCGTTTGGTTAAATCCCTTTCACCCGCAAGTCCAGAAGTTTATGACTGATTTAATTGTAGAGGTGGTTACCGACTACGATATTGATGGCGTACAGTTTGACGACCATACCAGTTTACCTAGTACATTTGGATATGACCCTTATACCATTTCTCTTTATCAAAGAGAGACTAATCGCACCCCACCTAGTAACCCCCAAGACCCCGCTTGGGTGCGTTGGCGTGCTCATAAAATCACCGCTTTTATGAGACAATTGCACCAAGCTATTAAAGCCCAAAAACCTCATAGCATTATTTCCGTTAGTCCGAATCCTTATCATATCGCCTATAACGGTCATTTACAAGATTGGGTTACTTGGGTTAGAGATGGTCTTGTTGATGAGTTGGTGGTGCAGGTTTATCGGGATGAATTGGACTTTTTTATTACTGAGTTAAACCGCCCGGAAATGAAAGCGGCACAAAACAAGATTTCTACCGGGGTTGGTATTCTCACCGGTTTGAGAACTAGACCAGTTCCTATCAATTTCATCCAGTCTAAGGTTCGTGCCGCGCGCGATCGCCAATTCGGTGTCGCTTTCTTTTTCTATGAAAGTCTCTGGGACCACGCCGCTGAACCCCTCGCCGAAAGACAGTATAGTTTCCAGTCTATGTTCCCTCAACCTGCTATTCGCGCTTCTATTCGCTAACCGACTTCAATTGTGGGTCAGTTTGGGGCTATGCACAAAATGTCGCTTTTGTCAAGAGGTCGATTTTTGGCCGTCCCTTACTTCCCCAAAACTCGTGATTCGTGAATGATATTCTTTAGCCAGAAAATATTTAGATGGGCGCTATAATAAGGGTTTCAGCGCCTTTTTTTGCGTATAGACACAGCAAGCCCTTGGGTGCGATTTATTCTATGATACCAGAACCCCTATTATTTCGTCAACCTTTTGCGAGCTATTTTCAATAAAAACTTATTAATTCTTAATGTCGTTCGGAACATCAAAATTATCTGGGTGGAAGTATTAGCAAAACTTAACTATTTGCGCCAATAATAGGGGGGAGGCGATCGCCTATAGGTGTCTGTGATGTGGTATAGATATTAAGGTTTGGTCAGTTAATGATATGAGACTGAATAAAATCGAGGATAGTAGTTAATCCTTGCTTTTCCTTGAGGTTAGTAAAGACAAAAGGTTTATTTCCGCGCATCTTTTTAGCATCTCGTTCCATGACGGTTAAATCCGCGCCGACAAAGGGAGCTAAGTCAATTTTATTAATCACCAATAAATCGGACTTAGTAATTCCGGGTCCTCCTTTGCGGGGAATTTTATCACCCGCCGCCACATCAATAACATAGAGAGTTAAATCGACCAATTCCGGGCTAAAAGTGGCAGCCAAATTATCGCCACCACTCTCTAAAAACACGACATCCAAATCAGGAAAAGTAGACTCCAACTCTTGAATAGCACTAAGATTAATCGAAGCATCTTCGCGGATAGCGGTATGGGGACAGCCTCCGGTTTCGACACCGATAATTCTATCAGTTTCTAAGGCTTGCGATCGCATCAAAAACTGAGCATCTTCTTGGGTGTAAATATCATTAGTAACCACAGCCATTTGAAAGCGATCGCGCATAGCTTTACAGAGTGCATCAAGTAAAGCCGTCTTACCCGACCCCACCGGACCTGCAATTCCCACTCGAAAAGGACTCATTAAATCCCCCTGATGATTATAGACAACTTAAAACTCGATACCCGGTTGAGCCTTAACCCCTTGTTCCCGGAAAGGATGCTTAACCAAAGTCATCTCGGTAACCAGATCCGCGCGTTCTATCAAACTAGGGGGAGCGCCACGACCGGTCAAAATCACATGGGAGTCGTGAGGTTTCTTTTCCAAACCCGCCAAAACGGTTTCTACGGTGAGATATCCCAACTTAATTGCGATGTTAATTTCATCTAAAAGTACCAACTTAATCTCGGGATTTTCAATTAAAGATAGACTAAGTTTCCAGGCTTCACTAACCCTTTGGATATCGCGATCGCGGTCTTGAGTTTCCCAGGTAAAACCTTCCCCCAAAGCATGAAACTGTAATTGTTCCGGCCAGAGACTGAAAACGGCTTTTTCTGCTGGTTCCCATGCGCCCTTAATGTACTGGACGATCGCCACCCGATAGCCATGACCAAGCGATCGTAAAACCATCCCCAAAGCCGCCGTAGTTTTACCCTTCCCATTGCCAGTATTGACAATAATCAAACCCTTTTCCACCTGTCTATCAGCTACCCGCTGGTCTTGAATTTCCTTGCGGCGCTGCATTTTTTGGCGGTGTTGTTCCGCCGTCAAACCCGTAGTTTCCATAGCGATCGCATCACTGAGTAGGACCTGATCAACTGTAGCATAGAGGCGGCTAAAGCTGCTATAGAGTATTGACAGGAAAACCCATAAATCCCCATGGTGAGATTGTATGTTATCAGCCCAAGCCGCAGAGGCAATTATCCTAGAACAAGTAGGACCACCCCACCAACAAGATATAGAACTGGTCAAATTATCCGAGGCTACCGGACGCATTCTCGCCGCCCCGATTACCAGTGAATTAGACTTTCCCCACTGGGATAACTCCGCCATGGATGGTTATGCCGTCCGTTATGCTGATGTCGCCCAAAGTAGCGCCGAAAATCCTGTAACTTTGGCAGTCATAGAAGAAATACCCGCCGGATATTGTCCCCAAAAAACTATCGCCCCCGGACAAGCGGCGCGCATTTTTACCGGAGCCTGTTTACCTGCTGGGGCTGATACAATTGTAATCCAAGAAGATACCCAACCCGATGGCGATCGCATCAAAATCCTAACCACCCCCCAACTGAGAGCCTTTGTGCGTCATCAGGGGTCCTATAGTCGCGCCGGAGACCCTCTACTACCTGCGGGAATTAGCTTAGGAGTTGCAGAAATCGCAGTTTTAGCCGCGGCCAAATGTGTGCAGGTCCCAGTTTATGCTAAACTCAAGGTAGCATTGATGTCAACCGGGAACGAATTAATCCCCCCAGAGCATCCCATAGCCCCAGGAAAGCTAGTAGACTCTAATCAGTATGCTTTAGCGAGTTGGGTGATGCAAATGGGCGCAGAACCCGTTATTTTAGGGATTATTCCTGATGAACCCGAAGCCATCAAAACAGCGATCGCCAAAGCCCTACTCAGCGCTGATATAGTATTATCAACTGGGGGAGTGTCCGTCGGGGATTATGATTATGTTGGTCAAATTCTGGCTGACCTTGGGGGAGAAATTCTGGTCAACTCAGTAGCCGTCAAACCCGGAAAACCCCTTACCTTCGCGACTTTTCCCCATTGTTTGTATTTTGGTTTACCCGGAAACCCGGTGTCAGCCTTAGTCACCTGCTGGCGGTTTGTCCAACCAGCCTTGAGAAAACGAAGCGGACTCACTTCTGAGTTTTGGGGACCAGAATGGTGGCGGGTGCGATCGCCAATGGAATTGCGATCGGGGGGTAAGCGAGAAACCTACCTTTGGGGAAATCTGCGATCGGTCAATGGCGAAACCCAATTTATCCTCGCCCCAGGAAGCCAAAATTCTGGAAACCTGATTAACCTCGCCCAAACCAACGCCCTCGCTATGCTTCCAGTCGGTCAGACCTGCATTCAGGCTGGGGAATTTGTCCAAATTCTCAAAGTCCGTTAAGATTTTGGATATATTTGGTTCCACAGGACTCCCGTTACATTCTAATGTAACGGGGAAATATCAACCACAATAGCTAATATATTGACTATAGTTTCCGCCGTCATTTGTGACCATTGGCAACCCTGCCATTATAACATTCCCGTGAACAATAATGCGCGTTCTAATTGTTGAAGACGATCCTATGATGCAACTAGGGTTAGAGCAAGTCTTATCAGACTGTCCAGATATTACCCTGGTTGGTATTGCTGAAGATGGTTATTTAGGCGTCGAAGCCGCTAAGGAGAAAAAACCTGATGTTGTGATTATGGATATCGGGTTACCTCGCCTTGATGGCATTGCAGCCACCAAACAGATTAAAGAAATCTTACCAGAAATCAGAGTCGTGATGCTCACCTCCCACACAGCAGAAACGGAGGTACTTGCTTCCCTTTCCAGTGGTGCTGATGCTTATTGTGTTAAGGGAGCTAGTGTTGATAGTTTGATTGTAGCAATACAGGCAGCCTATGAGGGAGCAACCTATCTAGATCCTCAAGTTGCTCGCTTGGTTATGGAACACCTCAAGCCACCCGTACCCCAAACTAACTTGGGTACCTTATCCCCCCGGGAGTTAGAAGTTCTCAAACTTATGGTGGAAGGTAAAAGCAACCCAGAAATTGCTGAGGCGCTTTATTTAAGTCCTAACACCATTAAAACCCATGTTCGGGGGATTATGAATAAATTAGCCGTTGATGACCGGGTAATGGTCGCTGTCGTCGCTTTGCGATCGGGTTTAGTATAATCAAAATCGCGACGAAAACGCCGCGACCTAATTTTAGACCTTCTTCAGGTATTGGGGGAATTATCCCCCAACCCTTGATTAATCGACAACCGGACCAGCGGCGGTTACTTCCTCTGGTACGTTCACATATTTGCTGAAGTTTTCCACAAACAATTTAGCCAAGTATTTCGCTTGTTTTTCATACTCTTGGGAGTCAGACCAGGTTTTCACCGGATCAAGAATTTCCGTCGGAACTCCTGGTACAGCATTAGGAACCCAAATCTTGAAGATCGGATGCTCATGGAATTCCACATTATCCAAGTCTCCATTCACCGCCGCCGACACCAAGGCGCGAGTGTATTTGATGGAAACACGACTGCCAACTCCGTACACACCACCAGACCAGCCAGTATTCACCAAATATACATTGGTTTCTGGGTGATCCGCAAGGCGTTTACCCAGCAAATTGGCATAAACCGCCGCTTCTAAGGGTAGGAAACACTTACCAAACCCAGCGGAGAAAGTCGCTTCCGGTTCTTTAATTCCCCGTTCAGTTCCCGCCACCTTGCTGGTGTAACCAGACATGAAGTGATACATCGCTTGTTCGCGGGTTAGTTTGGAGATGGGGGGGAGAACTCCGAAAGCATCTGCTGCCAAAAATAGAATGGTTTTGGGATGACTACCAATACTAGGAATAACTGCATTGGGAATGTAGTCAATGGGATAAGCCACCCGGGTATTTTCTGTTAAGCTACCATCATTGTAGTCGGGAATGCGAGTGTAGTGATCAAGCACTACATTTTCCATCATTGAACCAAACCGGATCGCATCCCAAATTTGTGGCTCATTTTCCCGAGATAAGGCGATCGTTTTGGCATAGCAACCACCTTCAAAGTTGAAGATACCATCTTCTGACCAGCCGTGTTCGTCATCCCCAATTAGATAGCGTTCCGGGTCAGCCGACAGGGTGGTTTTTCCGGTTCCTGATAGACCAAAAAATAACGCCGTATTACCAGCGTCATCCACATTAGCTGCACAGTGCATAGGTAGCACATCAGCTTTGGTCATAAAGTAATTCATTAGGGAGAAAACTGATTTTTTGATTTCTCCGGCGTACTTGGAACCACCAATAATTACTAGCCGTTTCGACAGGTTAAGTACGATAAAGGCTTCACTATTGATGCCATCATCTTCGGGATCAGCATGGAGTCCAGGAACTGCAATTACAGTAAAGTCAGGATTGTGGGTTTGCAGTTCTTCGTCTGTTGGACGAATAAACAGTTGATGAACAAACAGGTTTTGAGATGCCAGCTCGTTGATGATCCGCACACCAAAACGACGCTCGGTATCTGCTCCTACAAAACCATCAAAGATATATAAATCACGACCTTGGACGTAGGAACGTACCCGCCGAAATAGGCGATCGAAGTTGCCTTCGGAAATGGGGACGTTCATTTTACTCCAATGAATTTCGTCCTTATTATTCTCTTCTTGAACAATGAATTTATCGTGAGGAGAACGACCTGTATATTTACCGGTTTTTACGCAAAGGGAACCATTGGCTGCTAATACACCTTCACCCCTAGCTACTGCGTGTTCAATCAGAATAGCAACTGGTAGGTTGTGATAGACATGACCTAGGTTTTTTAAGCCTAGGTTTTCTAATCCATAGGTGGGATCACCCTGTAGAGGACGCTCGACATATTTTCCGGTTTTAGCTACTGGGAAGTCTTGTTCTTGGTCAGATAACCTTTTATTGATTAGGCTGGGAATTGAAACGTTTTGATAATCACTGCGATCAACTGTACTTACGTTATCCATAGTTTATAACCTCCAGTGGTTTTTAAGTGAAGTATTTACGGGCAACTATTTTGGGAGTGGCTGGGGAATATTAATAAGTAACCTACAACTTTAACCCCAATGCCTGTGGCTTTAATAACAAGCCCCTACACCGAACTCAGCCTGTCCTGTGAATATATAGATTATGTACACTCAGCTAGAAGCGTTATCCTCAATGGAAAGTTTGAGCTTGAAGTTCGGAAACCATATTTTTTGATTCTGGTGTTTATTCTCAATGCCCGCTCTCGTCTACATGAAGGTAGTTGTGCTTGGTAATGTTTTTGGTTTGATCTACCTCCACTTACAAATACTACACCGATCGCTTAACTTGTGAGGTTACATTTTTTTAAGCGCTAATTGTACTTTTATTGCATTTGTTTAAGTTATAATTCTGAATGCAGATTTTGCATCATAGAGCACCGAAATTGCCTCAATCATAGTTTATGTTCCCTAGCTTTGGGAAGAGGTAATTCTAAAGAAAAGATAAATTTCTGTGGCGATCGCTGCGGAGTGCAGGCAAAAATCATGACAGAATAAGGGAAACCTGAAGGTTTATAGTAAGAACAGAGATCATGTACGAAAAAATTACCCCCCCGATACAGGCGAGAAAATCACCTTCTCTGACGGAGAACCGATTGTTCCCGATAACCCAATTATTCCCTTCATTCGGGGCGACGGCACGGGTGTAGACCTCTGGCCAGCGACAGAACGAGTGATTGACGCAGCAGTGGCCAAAGCCTACGGCGGCCAACGCCAGATCAGTTGGTTTAAAATTTACGCTGGGGACGAAGCCTGCGAACAATACGGCACTTATCAATATTTACCGGAAGACACGCTGACGGCAATCCGAGAATATGGTGTCGCTATCAAAGGCCCCCTAACCACCCCCATAGGCGGCGGCATCAGATCCCTGAACGTGGCGCTACGGCAAATTAATGACCTATATACCTGCGTCCGTCCCTGTCGCTACTATCCTGGTACTCCCTCCCCCCATAAACACCCGGAACAACTCGATGTGATCATCTATCGGGAAAACACAGAAGACATATACTTAGGGATTGAATGGCGCGAGGGTACGGAAATCGCCCAAAAACTCATCGACACCCTCAACAATGAGCTAATTCCGGCTACCCCGGAACATGGCAAAAAACAGATCCGCCTAGACTCGGGTATCGGTATTAAACCGATCAGTAAAACTGGTTCCCAACGGCTAGTCCGTCGCGCCATTAAACACGCCCTGCGCCTCCCCAAAAATAAGCAAATGGTGACTCTGGTGCATAAGGGCAATATCATGAAATACACGGAGGGGGCTTTCCGAGACTGGGGTTATGAACTAGCAACTACGGAGTTTCGGGAAGAATGTATCACTGAACGAGAATCATGGATCCTCGGCAACAAAGAACATAAACCCGACATCTCCCTAGAAGATAACGCGCGCCAGGTAGAACCGGGTTTTGATGCGCTGACCCCAGAAAAACGCCAAGAAATCTGCGATGAGGTGAAGGGGGTTCTGGAGGCGCTATGGGAAAGTCACGGTAATGGTAAATGGAAAGATAAAATTATGGTCAACGATCGCATCGCTGACAGCATCTTCCAACAAATCCAAACCCGTCCTAGCGAATACTCTATCCTGGCTACCATGAACCTTAACGGAGACTACCTATCGGACGCAGCCGCCGCTATGGTAGGAGGGTTGGGTATGGGACCCGGTGCGAACATTGGTGACACCTGCGCGGTCTTTGAAGCTACCCACGGTACAGCACCTAAACACGCTGGACTCGATCGCGTTAACCCCGGTTCGTTAATCCTATCGGGAGTGATGATGTTAGAATACATGGGCTGGCAAGAAGCAGCAGACCTGATTAAAAAAGGTCTGGGGGCGGCGATTTCTAACCGTGAGGTAACTTATGATCTGGCCCGACTCATGGAACCCCCGGCTGAACCCCTCAAGTGTTCAGAATTCGCCGAAGCTATCATTCGCCACTTCTAACCTATAGCAATGGGCGATCGCCTATTAACCAGAAAATAGGCAACAAGCCATCTGCTAACATAAAATGGAAATCCCTCTACCCCTTCCCTGAGCTTGTCGCCGGGAGCAGAGGGTTGGGTAGAGGGTCAGATGATCACATAGATCTATTTTTTAGCCCCAATTTTTCCAATTTTTACTCTGAGCAGGATTCAAAGCTAATGGCCAGCAAAACCGAGACCTCCGAAAAGCAGAAAGCCCTAAATTCAGTCCTTAACCAAATCGAAAAGAGTTTTGGTAAGGGGTCTATTGTCCGCCTAGGAGACTCCGCCCGCATGAAGGTGGAAACTATCTCCAGTGGCGCACTCACCTTGGATTTAGCCCTAGGTGGTGGTTTGCCCAGGGGAAGGGTGATTGAAATTTATGGCCCCGAAAGTTCCGGTAAAACTACCCTAGCCCTCCATGCGATCGCGGAAATCCAAAAAACTGGCGGAATAGCAGCTTTTGTGGACGCTGAACACGCCCTCGATCCTACCTATGCAGCGGCGCTGGGAGTAGATATTGAAAACCTCCTAGTTTCCCAACCTGACACCGGGGAAATGGCTTTAGAAATAGTAGATCAATTGGTGCGATCGGTGGCGGTTGATATTGTAGTGGTAGACTCCGTAGCTGCTTTAGTTCCCCGTGCGGAAATTGAAGGGGATATGGGCGATTCTCACATGGGACTACAGGCGCGGTTAATGAGTCAAGCCCTGCGGAAAATTACCGGAAATATCGGTAAATCTGGCTGTACGGTCATTTTCCTGAATCAGTTACGCCAAAAAATTGGTATTGTCTACGGCAACCCAGAAACTACCACGGGGGGGAATGCGCTTAAATTCTACGCCTCGGTCCGTCTTGATATTCGCCGCACCCAAACTCTGAAAAAAGGCTCGGACGAGTATGGCATTCGCGCTAAAGTTAAAGTGGCTAAAAATAAGGTCGCGCCACCCTTCCGAATTGCTGAATTTGATATTATTTTTGGACAGGGGATCTCAACTATCGGTTGTTTGATTGACCTCGCAGAAGAAACGGGAGTGATTAAACGCAAGGGCTCCTGGTATAGCTACAACAACGAGAACATCGGTCAAGGACGCGATCGCACCATTACCTATATGGAGGAAAACCCAGAATTTACCAAAAAGATTGATGATGAAGTCCGTGCCGCTTTAGCCGGGGGTGCAGTTGTATCAGCCACCTCCGTTGTTAAACTCGATGATAATGATGTCGAAACAGATGATCATGATCTCGAAGACGTTGACGACAATACTGATGAAGAATAAATCATTGAGTTAAATCAAGTCCCCTTTCACCAGCGGGAAAAGGCACGTAATCGCCTCCCCTGCTGGAGTCTGGCACTCCTCACCCCTGTCTCCAACTATAATCAGGGGGAGGAGTTCATTAGTTCCTGAGAAAACTCAATAATTCCCGGTTAACCAGTTGCGGAACTTCCTGCTGCATCCAGTGTCCACAGTCGGCAACTAATTGTAGTCGAAAAGGTGCGGTAATTAACTTATCTAAACCCTCAACCAGTTTCTGGCTAAGAAATGAATCATCTTCTCCCCATAGTACCAATGTGGGTACATTGATTTGGGGCGGACGCATCCAACTGGAAAATAAACCGGCTGGTTGCAGAAGTTGACGATAGTAATTAATTGCCGATCGCAATACTCCCGGCTTCTCTAACGCCGCCTGATAAATTTCGGTTTCCTCCGCACTAAAAGCCCCCTTGCGGATGGCGTGTTCTCGCAGAAAACCACGGATAAACTCTTTCAAATTTTGCTGAATTAGCCATTCAGGAACCCCCGGAACTTGAAAAGCTAAGACAAACCAACTGCGACGAATTTGATCAAAATTACCCATAAGTTCCTGAACAAACCTATGGGGCGGCGGTGCGTTTAAAATAGCTAAACGGTTAACTGATTCTGGAAATTTTTGGGCTAAATTCCAGGCGATCGCACCCCCACAATCATGACCAACAATGTGGGCTTTTGCATATCCCAAGCGCTTAATTAACCCTCGGATATCTTGGCTGAGGGTATCGAGATCATAACCACTTTCCGGTTTATCTGAGTCATTGTAACCCCGCAAATCAGGGACAACTACTTTAAAATAACGAGAAAGCGCCGGAATTTGGTAACGCCAAGCATACCAAAACTCAGGAAAACCATGTAACAAAACAACTAATTCACCTTGTCCTTGGGTCACAGAATGAAGGTGAATGTTATTAGTTTCAACATATAGGTGTTCCCACCCAGACTCCAAACCTGCCATATCCTGCCACAATAACTTACCCCAAACCGCATCGATTCTCAGAGAACTAGCAGCAGCTTGGGATTGCCAAAGAGCTTGAACATCATGCTCCGTATATATCTAGGTTAGCATTTTAAGACCCGGTTGGATTGGTAATTATCCCTTATCCCTGATGAATGCTTTGGGGTACAGCCGCCGGTCCGAGTATATCATGTTTGACCAGACTCGCGAGTTCCTCTAATTGAGCGATCGCCTCTGCACCTTCCAACTTCATCAATTCGCGATCGTCGCGCATCTCCGTCCAGGTAATCCCATAATCCGACACCAAAAATCGGATCAGATGATTTTCACCCAGGCTGACCATAAATGACGCGCTGTTCATTTGGCCCCCACAAGTATAGCAGGAAGCCAGGTAGCCCCGTCGTTCTAGCACAATAGCTAGGGCTTTAAGATTCATCACCAAATCCTGAACGAATTTTCGATGTTGCTCCGCAAGTCTGATAAACATAGTTTTTCTCCTGTCACCACAATCTTTAGATTATTGTCAAAATTTAACATAATCTCAGGACTGGATGTCTCGATGTTGGTAAAGTATCACTTCTGCTAACCCAATTCATCATCAGCAGCGGTTGAATATTGGAGGTCAACCAGACCCCAAATCCACTGAAAACAACTTGAAAACAAAGCGATCGCTTTATTCCCAAATCCTTGATGGCATTAGGCTTAGAGATAGCCTTCTCAGATCTAGCATAGTGATTCGAGTTTTGCCATAGCTAAAACAAATCCTTATGATAAACATAACTAAATTTAACAAAACTCAATCTTTTTGAGCAGTCCTAGCCAGGGAACCTGTAAGGCTAATTAATCAATTAACCCTACAGGTTAAGATGATTAACTGATTCTAAGGGTGCAAATTACCCCAATTAGCTAATCAACCGTCCACCAACCCAAAGCCGGACCAACCAACCGAATAGTTAGCCAAAAAATCACTAAAAAGCTAATCCCAAACCAAGCCCCCTTAGTAGTCCATTGCATAAACTGTTCACTTTGGGTTTTAGTAATCGGTACCCAAGGCAAGATAGTTAAACTAAGCCAAGATGTCGCCATCCTAACTCGTCTTCAAAACCGGACGTGAAAGTTTCCCTTCATCCGGCTCCTCAATGTTACAGCTCCTGTCATTAGCACCTCAGCTATCATCACTGATAATTTCCACAATTGGCTGTACTCCCATAGCTGAAATTGCTATCCTCAGTAGAGGCTGCCCCTTTTCCTTTAACATACCTAAAGATATGTATCTGGGAATGTTTGAATAAGGCTATTTCCTCATGTCCTCGTACAGCAAAAGCCCAATTTCTGTTATCAATACTCTGCCAGTATTTTTTAGCCACCCATTTTTCGCTCTGATTGGGATGACGGCGATTTGCCCATCTTCTCAGCTTTCCGAATAGCAGGTAATCCAATTTATTCAACACTTCTTTAGAGACTACTGTTGAGTAATAGTTACTCCATCGGAGAATGATTCGATTCAATCTCCTGATTAGTGCCGCTTGAGGGGCAGCTTGATGAGCATCAATAACCTTCACCAGTAGTTGATAGTGTTCTTTGAATGCCTTTCGGGATGGCTTGATCATAGTCTTGAAACCCAGAGAGTTTCCCTTTCTGTCTTTTCCAGAGTGATATTTTCCGACTCGGTATTGTTGAATATGGAAACCGAGGAAGTCGAAACCCGCATCCTCCCCATCAAGAGTATGGGCTATCCTCGTTTGTTCTGGTTTTAATTCAAGACCCCATGGCTTTAACCACTCCCTGATTACCTGTTGGGAGTGATGGATGACAGCAGCATCTTGATGAAGTATAACCAACTTATCCGCGTATCTAATTAAACATAGTTTATGACGGTTAACTGGCTCTCTTCCAGATAGCTGATCCGCCATGTTCAGCAGATCTTCTTCCATTCCGTGGAGGGCAATATTTGCCAGTAATGGCTGGATTACACCTCCTGGGGAAGTGCCTTCCTTGGTCGGAAATAGGTGTTTTCCATCCATTACACCGGATTTGAGCCATGCTCGTATTTGTCGGCGTAATTTAGGGAATGTTCCTAATTTATCCAACAGGCGATCGCCATTAATGCGATCGCTCAAGCATTTAGTGATCTGGGTATCTAACACCCATTTAGGCTCTGACTCCAGATGATTGGATATTGCTTTTATGGCATCATGGCATGAGCGTCCTGGTCTAAATCCATAACAGTTAGATTCAAATTTGGCTTCCCATTCCGGTTCTAATGCTAGTCTCACCAAACCTTGACCCGCGCGACAAAATATAGTCTGTTCTCCATTCCGATTTGGAGCATTTACGACCGTTTCTGTCGAGTCTACTCTGTGGGTAGGCTTGGGTTTAGCACCTAGCGTCAGTTGTCCGACAAGGTTGATTCGTGCTTGTGAGCATAGGGATTTTACCCCGTCCACACCCGCCGTATTTTTACCTTGATTATCTTGAGTTACCGATCTAACCGCTAATACCTTTGCTGACCAGGACTTTAATAACAACTTTTGGAGATAGCGAACTGCTTTGAAATCACCACGCTTTGAGGCTTTATAGATTCGTTTTTGCAGGCGGAATAAGCGACGTTCAACCTTTTTCCAGTTGATGTCACCCCATTCCAGTCTTTCCGTAGTCTTTACACTCGTTTCAGATTTCATTTCCTGTTACTGGCAACTCTATATTCCGTAACATCGTGGAACTGTCAGCCTATTCTAGGCATTACCCTAGACCTTCGCTTCTGTCCCAATCCTGACCACATACAGCTTGCGGCTGGCTACCTACTCAGTTATCGACCAATACCTGAGAGCATATACATGGGTTACTTCGTTCCGAATTACCTTTGGTTGTACCTTTAGGACGATGCTTTACGCCGGGTTTATAGGGGGTGTATGTTGGTCTGTGAACAATCAGCCAACCCCATTTATCCTTAGCCTTTTGGCTCCAGCGTGTCAGCCTTTTCGCTGGTTTAAGGTGACGACGTTTTGATCACATCTTCAGATTTCCTTATCCATGGGTACTTGCTCGACAGAGTGCTAGTTTAGGCTACCAGCAGAGCCGCCTTTTCATCCCGCTTCACCAAGTCGCGATAGTCCGATCGCCTCAGTGGGGATGATGCTGTCACGTCTACACCAGACGGGAGGGACTTTCACCCTCAAGGTAATTCAGTTGTCAGGGAACAGGTTTTTCTGTTTTTATCTGTCCCCGCTGGTAATCCCCCAAACCTATAACCAGTAGGCTTTAGGCTGGTTTCTACCAAACGAATCGCACTATTCCTCCTTACCGTACTTTTCCCCCATCATCTCTTTGCGACGTTTAGCTTCACCCATAATTTTGGCGCTTCCAACAAATGTACTAACTATCCCCCACCATTCCTAACAGTTTAGGGAGGGGAGATAGTTGTCTATTTTAGCTCCAATTCTCAACCTTTGTCCCCTCAGACATCCCTGCTCCTCTGTCCATCGCAATAATCGGGTTATTGGTTGACCGATGATTTCCGTTGATAATCCGATCGCTCGACGTGGGGTTTCTGTTACTAAAGCGATCGCCTCAGCAGCAGAACAAATCCCCCACCTGACTAAATTTTCCGCTCCCCTCAACAGCGATAAAGTAGTTCCCGCCAAAGTTCCATCCTCTAGCCGAGCCACCCCCCCTGTCACCTCAATGCGCCGGTCATCCCACGGATAAACACCATCCGCCAATCCCAAAGGCGCTAAAGCATCACTAACCACAAAAATCTCACCCTTACTCCCCCGTAACAGTACCTCCAGCATGGTTGGACAAACATGATGTCCATCAGCGATCGCCCCACAAAATACCTCTGAGCGACATAAAGCCGCCCCCAATAGTCCTGGTTCCCGGTGATGTAGGGGAGGCATGGCATTAAAAGCATGAGTTACCATTGTCGCCCCCTGGTTAAATGCTTCATCAGCCACAGTTAAATTAGCCTGAGAGTGACCGAGACTGACGATAATGCCTAAACTCCTCAAATAGGGGATAACTGTCGCCGTGGGGTCTAATTCTGGCGCTAGAGTCATCACCTTAACCACCTTCCCATAATCCCCTAGAACCCGTTTGACATTATCTGTGGTTGGGGGTAATAGACAATTTTGAGGATGTGCGCCCCGTTTTTGCACATTCAGAAATGGTCCCTCAAGATGAACTCCTAAAATCTCCGCCGCCGAGTGCTTCCCGTCCTTCCCGTCTGGTTGAAATTCCCCTAGGGTAGCCAGCGATCGCCTAAATTTCTCTACGGTGGTTGTCACTATGGTAGGCAAAAATCCATCAACCCCCTGATGCCATAAATACTCACAAATACCTTGCAGTTGTTGATAATTCTCCCCCGTTAACTCCGGGAAAGCTAACCCTAACCCACCATTAATCTGTAAATCTATCCCCCCTAGGGAAATCCAATCTCCACCTACATCAACCACTGCGGCGGCGGGGTCTGGTTTCGTGGCGATCGCCTTAACTACACCATCACGAATTTGTAGGGTATGTAATCCAGGTTTACCTAGAATCTGACTGTTAATTAAATCTACTGACACATCATTAGGCGGGAGGCTTTCATTCATCATCTTACATAATCATTGATTTATAACTGGGTTAAACTAACTCTCGCTTGACCCAAATTTATCTCATTAAATAATCTGTTAATTCGGGATATCTAGTAAACTGGCGATCGACACTTGCTAATTGACCTTGATAAACTAACGCCGTTGCTATGATTATCCTATCAAAAGGGTCTTGATGAATCGCAGATAAATTCACCGCTTGACAAGCGACTTCCGCATTCAAAGGCATCAGACTAATACCTGTGGGCGTTAGGGCTTCATGTAGCCACTCATTTACTGGACAGGGTAACTCTAACCTTCCTTTTTTGTAAGCTACTGCGACTTCATAACAAGATACTGGGGAAATACCAACTTCGTCAGCAGCATAAATTTGGTCACACCAATGAGCCGGAAATCTTTCAAACTCTTGTGTAATCAGCCAAATCCATATATGGGTATCTAGGACAATCACTTTAGACATTCCCAGTCATCCTCATCTACAATTGGACTAATTATATCCCCAATGGTTTGGCCTTTTCCGGCAATTGAATCTGGCGGAAATCGCCGTTTCTTATTTCCCTCTCGATTAGATAGATCTGGCTCCGGTAATACAGTGATAATCACTCGCGCTTTGTTCAGGTCTGGCTGGTCTGATAACCATTTAAACTCACCGTTTTCGTAGATCGCTTCGTAACTTTTTAGCATGATTTACTGTTACCTCTCAATAATAGTGGATGATTCCGAGTCCATCTGCTGCTGGCTTGTAGTCCAACTAGACTGGCGCAATGTCAACCCTCGTATTTCGCCTCTCTCATATTAGGGGTCGAGAATGGAGTCGCCTCCATCCCCTCCCATTCAGAACCGTGCATGAAAGTTTCCCTTCACACGGCTCCTAGTCTGATTGCTCCATTGTTATAGGTACAGCGTCGGCATTGTCAAGTGCCGTCTTATCATCGTGACAGTGGCGGTGCAGTAGTTGAAGATTCTTGTACTCATCTCTACCTCCTTGGCTTCGGGGTACAATGTGGTCGATTTCAACTAAGTCTGATGGGGTGAAGTATTGCCCGCACCAGGCACACCTACCTTTCTGCTTTTTGAGTAGTTTGGCTACCCTTGTTGGCGTATCGATTGCCTGTCCTTTCCTGGTTGCCCAGTAAGTCCAATTTCCATCGTATGGTGTTGCGTCCGGGCGTACTAGGGTATGTCTGACAATTGGTGTCCAGTTGTGTTTATATAGATGTAACCCATCTTTGGTTTGGAACATCCAAGATTCCTGCCTTTCTTTCCCATTACTGAGTTTAACCGTTCCCGGTCTAAAGTATTTACTCAGCTTTTCATAACTTGCCTTTCCGCATCTTGAGACTGCCCATGCCCTTAACATTAACCAGATTTTATGGTCTAGTTTGTTGAAGGTCTCTGATGAGACAACTCCTGAGTAATAGTTTGACCATCCTCGAATTATCGGGTTTAGTCTGCTAATCAGAGCTGATTGAGGTGCTGTTTTATGTTGTTTAATTACACCTTTTATCACTTCTGTGTGGGCTTTAACTGCTTTCTTACTGGGTTTAATTTGGGTTTTGTGTCCGATTAATCGGCTTATTGCTCCCCCTGTCTTTCCAGATTTGTGTTTTCCTGCTGGGTATTGCCTGATGTTGAATCCTAGAAAGTCGAACCCTGGGTTCTCCATTTGGCCATTATACTCAATGGGATTGAGTGTGTGGCATATCCTGGTTTTTCCGGGTTTTATCTCTAGCCCAACAGGCTCTAGCCATTTGGAAATTGCAGTTTTGCACTGTTCGATGATTTCAAGTGATGGAGATATCACCACAAAATCATCGGCGTATCTTATTAAGGTTGCCTGAAAAGGTTTTCCTTTCTTGTTAGGATACATTTCTTCTATTAACCTAGCCATTCCATCCAGTGCAATGTTGGCTAGGAGCGGACTTATTACCCCTCCTTGTGGTGTCCCTATTTCTGTATCCTCAAATACGCCGTTATCCAGTACACCTGCTTTGAGCCATTGTTTAACGTCTCGCTTTAGGCGACTAGGACAATGAATTTTGGACAGTAGGTAATCATGGTTTATTCGGTCAAAGCACTTTGCTATATCAGCGTCCAGCACATAATATTCACCTTTGTTGATACTTTGGTAAATCCTGGCTATCGCATCGTGGGCTGACCTTCCCGGTCTAAACCCGTAACTCGTGCCTTCAAATCTTGACTCCCATTCGGGCTCAAGTGCCGACTTAACCAACGCTTGCCTTGCTCTATCTTGGATTGTGGGTATTCCCAGGGGGCGTTTTTCATCCCTTCCAGGTTTTGGAATCCACACCCGTCGCAGTGGTTTTGCTTTGAGGTTTCCCTTAATACTCTCAACAAGTTCCAACCTTTGTTTGGGAGAGATTATTCTAACCCCATCAACTCCAGCCGTCTTCTTGCCTTGATTGTCTTGGGTCATTCGCCGCACTGCCAAGAGCCTGGCATAATATGATTTCACCAGTAGACGTTGCAACCTTCTCGCCTTCGCGTGCTGTCCCGATTTAGCTGCTTGGTATATCCTCTTTTGGAGCTTAAAGACATATCGCTGAACCTTAGCCCAATTGATACTTCTCCATACATTCGTAGTCTTGGTAGGTCTCGGTTTACCGAATCCCTTACTTTCTCTCGATTTCGTCATATTGACTCCTACTCAGCTTTATCCTTGCAATCAAACCGTGACCCGTTGGCATATCCCTACCATTACAGTCGGGCGTTGGCTTCTGGTCACATCTCACCCCCTAATGGGCTTGCGCTTACACTTGTCACTACTGACTACCTCGACCAGATAATCAGAGCCCAATAGGGGTTAAAACGTTCCGTTTATATGGGCATTCCATCCTTAGATTTGTCCTATCCACCGGGGTACTTTTGAAGGTCTGTGAAGGTAGTATAATCAGTCTCCTTCCTTTCCCCTTGCTCTTTTGAACGCAGCGTATCAACCTATTTCGCTACTCAATGCTTACGATGGTTCAAGCCAGACATTCGGTTTCCCTAATCATAGATGGTTGGCAGTGGTCGCTTTCGGTAGTAGGTTCTACTTCACGCCTTCCGTTCCCCGCTTCATTCCTAGGGTTGTGAGACCTTAAACTGGGGGTGGCTATCGCCGTCACCCTCACCTCTGTATCGCATTTCCCTAATGTTAAGAGTTATTACGATTTACTACAGAGTATGTTGACCTTGAGTTCCCTGCCTTGATTTGGTATCAAATTGATACAAATCGTCGGGACATATAAACAGTTATGGGGATGGTCAGAAGCGAGCTTCTTGTATTCAACCAGGGGGCTGAAATCCCCATCAGGCAGTTATTTCGGGCATTTCAGCCTTATTTCATGCCTGAACGTCTCGCACGATTATAAACATTGTAGCTCAATTTGGGGGGACAATTCCTCAACAGACGTAGTTACTCCCAACTATCTCCACCCCTAATGCTATAATCCGGGTCTGTAGTTTCACTTCGTTATTAACAACTGCTATGGACTCAATCTCTCAGGACCCTAACTCCTCCCCTGCTCAAATTGGTATTATTATGGGCAGTGATTCTGACCTACCTACCATGTCAGCAGCGATCGCCGTATGTCAAGATTTTGGTATTAGTTGGGAAGTGGCGATCGTATCGGCACACCGTACCCCAGACCGGATGTTTGAGTATGCCAAAACTGCCCTAGGACGCGGATTAAAAGTTATTATAGCTGGTGCAGGCGGCGCGGCTCACTTACCCGGAATGGTTGCATCTCTCACCCCTTTACCTGTGATCGGGGTTCCCGTCCCCAGCCGTCACCTAATGGGACTAGATTCTCTCTATTCTATCGTTCAAATGCCAGCCGGTATTCCTGTGGCTACAGTGGCGATCGGAAACGCTAAAAATGCCGGTCTACTCGCTGTTCAGATTTTGGCTTCTCATCAACCTGAACTCATGGAAAAAGTCCAAGCCTATCGCCAAGATTTAACCGAATCTGTACTCGAAAAACAAACACTGCTTGCACAGTTTGGATATCAAGAATACCTTAAACAAATGTAGTGAGAAAAACTCCATTATTACACCAGTTTGTATATAACCATATTTGGCCCACAATCTATCAGTACCCCCCAGCAAATTGTCATAGATTTCTGTATCGCCTGATACAGAATCTTGATTAAGATAATGTTAACAAAGTAGATAAAAATCGTAGCTTAAAGTTATAGCCCTGGACTCGAAAGAATCTGATTATCCCTCGAAACTTCTCGTAGTTTATCCGTACTTTTTATGGTTAAATGGTAAGTCCACCTGTTAGCAAATGAACTCAGTTGAGTACAGATGTGGGAGTTTTGTCGGTTAACCCACACCTGTTCAAGTCCGGCTAGTTAACACCTACCTATTAAGTAAGGTAGGCATAAAGATTAAGCATCTCTCTAACCAGACGGCTATCATTTGCCGCCTCATTCTTTCCACATTAACGTAAATTGAACAACTCTAAGCAAATGTTGAAACGCCAAAAGTCGAGAACCAGAAGTTATCGGCAATTTGCTGAGGTAGTTGGATCTGCGCCTCAGCCTACTCCGTCAATTTTGCAGCCCAAAAGACCCAGATGGCTTTCTCCTAGCCTACTAGGGTGCATTCCTCTCACGGCCCTGATTATTATATTTTGGAGTTTAGCAGCAGTCGCCCAAGACGACGCACAACCCATAACTCCCGAATATGTGCAGGGTGTTTTAAATACCATTTGGATTGTGATTGCCAGTATTTTGGTAATCTTTATGAACGCTGGTTTCGGGATGTTAGAAACCGGATTTTGTCGTCATAAAAATGCCGTTAACATTCTCTCCAAAAACCTAATCGTATTTGCGATCGCTACACTAATTTACTGGTTCTTTGGATTCTCCGTCATGTTCGGAGGGGAAAACCCCTTTATTGGTGGTGGTGGCTTCTTCCTGACTGGAGATCCCAGCGTTTACGGACTTGACAAATTCCCCGAAGGATTACCCAAAGAAGTTTTCTTTCTGTTCCAGGTCGCCTTCGCAGAGTACCGCCGCCACCATTGTATCCGGCGCAGTAGCCGAACGGATCGAATTTGTCGCCTTCCTAATATTTAGCCTATTGCTAGTGGGAATCTCCTACCCCATTACCGGACACTGGGTCTGGACTGAAAACGGCTGGTTAGCAAGTATGGACTTCCATGATTTTGCCGGATCAAGCGTAGTTCACTCCGTGGGAGGATGGGCTGCCCTCATGGGGGCAGCATTCCTCGGACCCCGCATGGGCAAATACGGTCCATCTGGTGAACCTAGGGCGATTCCTGGTCATAACATGAGTATTGCTACCCTGGGATGTTTAATTCTGTGGATCGGCTGGTTTGGATTTAACCCCGGTTCCGAATTGGCTGCTAATGAGAATGTTCCCTATATCGCCCTCACCACGAACTTAGCAGCCTCTGCGGGGGGTGTATCTGCTACCCTCACCTCCTGGATTAAGGATGGTAAACCAGACCTATCCATGATTATCAACGGCATTCTCGCCGGTTTAGTGGGAATTACCGCCGGTTGTGATGCTGTACCCTTGTGGGCTGCAGTTGTAATTGGTGCGATCGCCGGAGTTATCGTCGTCTACTCAGTCGCCTTCTTCGATCGCATTCAGATTGACGACCCCGTAGGTGCTACCTCGGTTCACTTAGTTTGTGGAATTTGGGGAACCCTAGCCGTCGGTATCTTTGGCGGCGCTAATCTCGGCGTTCAAATCCTCGGTATCCTCTCTATCGGTGGATTTACAGTAGTCATGACGACTATTTTCTGGTTAGCCATCAAAGCCATGGTCGGTATCCGCGTCCATCCTGAACATGAATATGAAGGACTCGACATCGCCGAACATGGTATGGAAGCCTATAACGGATTCCTCAAAGAAGTAGGCCCAGCCAGTGTCGGAGGTATTGACCCCGGTATTCCTAGCCGCGAAGATGGAATTGGCAGAAGCTATTAAACTCTAATCTCATCTGCCATCTTATCTGCTTAAAAATCGTCTCCTAACTGGCACATAGCCCCTACAGGAGGCGATTTTTTCTTTCCACACATTGCTAGACATTGCTAGGGCGATCGCCCCATATATCCAGAGTCTGATGATGAGAGAATGCCAAACCTCCTCTTTTTCTAGGGAGGATGTAGCACAACAGCCGTTTTAAACTTCTACATCACAGAGTGGCCAATTGTAGAGGCGATTACTGTTGGTGTAAACCTGCGGCAGGTCGGCGAGTAGCGCGAACCCAGAATCTACCCTTCCCTAAAATCAAAGGTAGAGTGTCAACATAGAAGTAGACAACTTTAGGGCGTTTCTCAGATTCTCGTGTTGATTCCGTTAAAAACTATTCCAGCTTGGGTGATGTTATCCCTCATCGGTAACGGGATACTAACTCTGGTGATTGTCCTACTATTGCTAAGGGGACAATCATTATCCGACACTTCCCAAGCCCAAGCGCAACCCTCAGAAGAAAAACAAGTTGGTGCAGCAGTACAAACCCAACAGACCCATGAAGTTCAGCCTAACGGCGCTAACTCCTCATTTCAGCCACCATATCGCTTGACCTACGAAGATTCGGTAGAACAGCTAAAAGAAAAAGCACTTCTCGCGGCTCAGAATCGCCCCGATCGCCTAACCATTTTAGCCGGAGATTCATTAAGTTTATGGTTTCCCCCTGAACTATTACCCCCAGGGAGAACCTGGTTAAATCAAGGTATATCCGGGGAAACCTCCGCCGGATTACTACGACGACTCAAGGTGTTTGACCTGACCCAACCAGAAACTGTATTTATCATGATCGGTATCAATGACCTGTTACGGGGAATTGACGATCAAACGGTTTTAGCCAACTGGCGGGAAATTATTAGAGATGTGCAATGGGTTCATCCCAGCGCTCAAGTGGTCGTTCAGTCGATTTTACCCCACAGCGATCAAAATGCTAGTTGGGAAGGACGCGATCGCCTACTTAAAATTCCTAATCGTCGTATACGCCGACTTAATAGAGAATTAGAAGCGATCGCGATCGCCAATGGTGCTTATTTCCTAGACCTACATCCTCTATTCACCGACGAAAAAGGAAACCTGCGCCCGGAACTCAGCACCGATGGTCTACATCTCAATGATCGTGGCTATTTAGTCTGGAGTACCGGATTACAATTTTTTAGCCACAAAACACTAGGTTCCCCCTAAAGCGCTAAACTAAACCTCGGAGCATAAACTTCTTACCTACAGACCTACAGATGCGATCGCACAGTCCCCGGTTCTAAAACTCAACAGTTGAACAGATTTTGAAGATGAAGATCTCACTAACACAAACCATTACCACCCTAGCAGCAGCTACCTTCTCCATTATCACTGGATTTTCTGGTGCCAATGCAGTCCAATTTGGTCAACAGGAAGTTGATCAGGAGCGATTCGTAGCCATGGCTGTTCCCCGCGCCTTTGGTTACTCCCTAGTAGTCGTTGAACAAATTTCTGATTCCCGACCCTGTTGGAGTGAAAATGGCAGCCGTCCCGTTCAAGTTGAACCCCTACTTCTTAACTTCGACTTTAGCGGAATTTGTGGACGCGCCACCGACAGCAACGGCTATTCGGTTCGCATGGGAGGACAAGACCTCGCCCTCAGCCATAGTCTCACCGTCCAAGCTACTCCAGGAGAGATTTTACTGGTCGCTAACTCTCGCGCTGATGTCTACGCACCACCCATTATTATCGGTCGCAGCTTTGGTCGGTCTAGTGGCTTTACCAAAATCTTTTTAGAACCCGGTTGGCGCTTCACTAAACGAACCTACAACGATCGCACCCTCGGTCATATTTATTTCACCCACGACCACCTACCTCGCTGAAATCTACAATATTCTTCCCCCTGACTCAATATCCACCCGCCATGGGGCGATCGCCTGAAGATCTCACTAACCCCTATCAAATCAGATATGATCCCCTAAATCATAGAGATAATTACTGATATACTCGCCGATTACCGGATTTCATCAAGGTTAAAATTTATGTCTCAGGGGAGAAGCGATCGCCCATATAATTCCGTTATGCTATATCCTAGAGTACATGAGGAATAAAACATAATTCCTATCTGTCCATTCAGGAGGACAAAAAGATGAAGACTTTATCAACAGTCATGATTCTAGGGGCAGCCACAACCATAGTATCCCTAGGCTTCGCCTCTCCAATTCGAGCTGAAAATCCAGCAGACCTGAGACAACTACTAGAAACCAGATTTTGTCAAGGTTGCGATCTTAGAGGGGCTGATCTATCAGGAGCCCATCTTATTGGGGTAGACCTCCGAAATGCTAACCTGGAAAATGCTAACTTAGCTAATGCTAACCTCGAAGGTGCAGACCTTAAAGGGGCAAATCTAACTGGCGCTAATTTGAGCGGTGCATTTCTAAATCAAGCCGAATTGAATGACGCAGTTCTTGATTTAGCTGACCTCAGTGGCGCTAACCTGATTAAGGCTCGACTAACAGGAGCAACTTTCGCTGGGGCGAATTTACAACAAACCCAAATGTTGCCACCTATCATCGGAATTACCCCCCCAGTTGCTACCGGTTCCCTCGATGACCTGGGCGGCGATGACTTGAGTATTGGTCGCGACCCCTCTCGGTTGGCTATGCCTATTGGTGGTCCGGATTTGGATCAGGACTTTCAGTATACTCAAGAATACCTCGAATCATTATTCCAGCCGATTCAGATTAATCGCTATTCCCTTCCCCCCCTTGAAGGTTTCGCACCTGGCGACAATAACCCAGTTAACCTTAAAATACCCCAAATTCGGTTCTAGTTAATTCTTCTCATCAGGCGATCGCTTAATCACTTAATCAATCACTAGCGGAATTGTGTTAAGTTTTGTAACAAAATGTTAAGAAATGTTGCGAAAAATTTTTTCTGGGGGAGTTGCTTGCTTTTTGCCTGGGCTTGTGATACCATTTTAAATAATGGAAATATTTGCAATTTTTTTATAGTGAGTAATATTCCGATTATAAAAGAGTATGTCAATAACGTACCATGAGTTCCCGTAGCTGTCAACCCCCCCACGGTAATCTGGCCGAACATTTTTTTAAAAATTGAATAAAACATCAACTTTTTTGGGGATTGTATTGATTTGTATCAACAGGCCCAAACGATAGCGATCGGTGGGATAATAAACAGTCAATTTGGCTGTATAAAAGAAAACAACTGTTATCTCATGTCATCAGAAAACCATAGATTAAACCTTGTCCAACGTCCCCGTCGTCTACGTCGTACCGATGCGCTGCGGCGGATGGTGCAAGAAACGCAACTAACAGTTAACGACCTGATATATCCCCTATTCGTGATGGAAGGGGAAAATCAGAAAGTGGAAGTCCCCTCAATGCCGGAAAGCTACCGCTACACCCTAGACCTATTACTGAAAGAAGTAGCAGAAGCATCGGAATTAGGGATTCGGGCTATTGCGTTATTTCCCCTAGTAGCGGAAGAAAAAAAAGACAACGCGGGTACGGAAAGCTATAATCCGGAAGGACTGGTACAGCGGACAGTCCGGGCCATCAAACAAGCTGTTCCCGACATCATGATTATCACGGATGTAGCCCTAGACCCGTTTTCCAGCAAAGGTCATGATGGTATCGTCAGCGATAGCGGTGAAATCCTCAACGATGAAACGGTGGAAGTTCTAGTTAAACAATCGATATCCCACGCGGAAGCGGGAGCGGATATAGTAGCACCCTCGGACATGATGGATGGACGGATCGGCGCAATTCGTGAAGGACTCGATGCAGCGGGTTATACAAACGTTGGTATCCTGGCTTACTCGGCTAAATACGCTTCGGCTTACTATGGCCCCTTCCGGGATGCGTTAGACTCGGCTCCGAAATTTGGCGATAAGAAAACCTATCAAATGGATCCGGCTAATAGCCGCGAAGCGATCAAAGAAGTTATGTTAGATGTGCAAGAGGGAGCGGATATGGTGATGGTGAAACCAGCGCTGGCATATCTTGATATTATTTCGCAGGTTCGACAAGCTACAAATGTACCTGTGGCGGCCTATAATGTTAGTGGTGAGTATGCGATGATTCGCGCAGCCGGACGTATGGGCTGGATTGATGAGAAAAAGGTGATGCTAGAAACGCTCACCAGCATGAAACGAGCCGGGGCGGATCTGATTCTTACCTATTTCGCTAAGGAAGTTGCCCTAATCCTTCGCTAGACTTTTGGGGGGGGTCTCTGCTTGGACTGGTGAACCCTCCCCTCGATCGCGATCGCCATAAAGTCTACATCAACGAATAGGAAAATTTGCGTTAAAATACAAACTCGGCTTATTGACTTGTTGTATATTTATGCTCGTAGAATATCATGGCTTCACCTGTGACTCAACGGCCCCCTGCACTCGATCGCATTGTTCAACGCTTTAAACGCGCCTCCTCTAATAAGCTGCGTTACGAGCAACTACTGACTTTAGCTCAAAAATTGCCGGAATTTCCAGAGGAGCAAAAATTGCCAGAAAACAAGGTTCCTGGTTGTGTTTCTCAGGTTTATGTGACGGCGAGTTTAGACTCGAATGGCTGTATTCAATTTCAGGGTGATTCGGACTCTCAATTAACTAAAGGATTATTGGCTATGTTAATTAAGGGAATGAATGGGTTAACTATTGAACAAATTAGCCAATTAAAACCCGATTTTATTGAAGAAACTGGGCTACAGGCTAGTTTGACTCCCTCCCGTGCGAATGGGTTTTATAACATTTTTAAAACCCTACAAAAACAGGCTAGTGCTTGCGGGGAGTGAAGGGAGCATATTACAGGGATTTTGTCAAGTATATTAGGTCACAAAAACCGTGAAAACTACGAGGGAAAAACTAACCATAAACCGGGAAGTTCCTGTAATTGTAATTACCGGATTTTTGGGAAGTGGAAAAACTACCCTAGTTAATTATATTCTGAGTCACCGTAATGGTCGGAAAGTGGCGGTTTTTGTGAATGAATTTGGGGAGATTAGTATTGACGGTCAACTGCTTATCAACGTAGAAGATGATATGGTGCAGTTAAATAATGGTTGTATATGCTGTACCCTGAATGACCGCCTAGCAGATACAATTGTGGAGGTTTTACAACGAAATACGTCCATAGATTATCTACTGATTGAAACGACAGGAATAGCGGACCCGTTACCGATTATTATGACTTTTGCGGGGACGGAATTGCGAAAGTTGACTCGACTTGATGCTATTTTTACGCTGGTAGATGCTGATACGTTTTCGCCAGACCTATTGGCTAACAGTGAAGCTGCGCTTAACCAAATTGCTTGGGGTGATCTGATTTTGCTCAATAAAATCGATTTGGTATCCCCAGAAAAATACGATCGCATCCAAAAACAGATCCGCCAGCTTAAACCAGATGCTCGTATAATGACGAGCGAATACGGTGAGGTTCCCTTAGCGACTATTTGGGGAATAGAATATTCCCACCCAGACTTTAGGGAGCAACCAGACCATGATCACCATTCGGAACATCTAGCTAATGATGGATTTGTGGCTGTATCCTTTAGCAGCGATCGCCCTCTGAGTGTGGAAAAATTCCAGACCTTCTTAAGCGATCGCCTACCAACGAATGTATTTCGCGCCAAAGGATTTATCTGGTATCAAGGTAACAACTCCTCTCACCTATTCCAACTCAGCGGAAAACGCTATCAGCTTACGCCTAATTATCCTCGCGGCGAACCCCCAAATCAATTAGTATTTATCGGTCGAGACCTGAACCGCGAAACCCTCACCCAAGACCTACAACAATGTTTACACGAAATCCCTAACCATGAACCAAGACCAATTATGGATCGATAGCCTAAAATTTAATCCACAAGGTTTAATTCCAGCGATCGCCCAAGACCATAAAGACGGTACAGTATTAATGATGGCTTGGATGAATCGCCAATCGTTGCAACAAACCCTAACAACGGGTGAAGTTCACTATTGGAGTCGATCGCGATCGCAACTGTGGCACAAAGGAGCCACATCAGGACACATTCAAAAGCTCAAAGCCCTATACTACGATTGTGATGCTGATGTCCTCCTGCTCAAAATCGAGCAAATTGGGGACGTAGCCTGTCACACGGGGGCTAGATCCTGTTTCTTTAACGCCGTCCCTATCAAATCAGCCATCCTTAGCTAAACCCTAGCCAGCCTAAGCATTTACACTATTAAGACTCAACATGGTTCTAAAAATCTATAACACCCAAACCCGCCAAAAAGAAACCTTTACCACCCTAGAACCCGGAAAAGTCAAAATGTACTGCTGCGGGGTTACAGTTTATGACTATTGCCATTTGGGTCATGCACGATCCTACACGACCTGGGACGTGGTACGCCGCTATCTGGAATGGTCAGGATATGAAGTTAACTACGTCCAGAATTTTACCGACATTGACGACAAAATCCTTAACCGCGCTAAAGAACAAGAAAGCACTATGGAGGCGGTATCCCAACGCTTTATAGACGCTTACTTTGAAGACCTGCGGCGGCTAAATGTACGGGATGCTAAGGCTTATCCTAGGGTGACAGATCATATCAAGGAAATTCACCAACTTATTGAGCAACTCACGGCTACAGGACACGCTTATGCTGTCGATGGAGACGTTTATTACAGTGTCGGTCACTTCCCCGATTATGGTAAACTCTCCCGGCGACAACTCGAAGACCTACAAATGGGGGCTAGTGGTCGCGTAGCTGTGGCTGACCCGGAAACTCTCAAGAAAAAAAATCCGGCGGATTTTGCTCTCTGGAAAGCTGCTAAACCGGGAGAACCAGCCTGGGATTCTCCTTGGGGTCCCGGTCGTCCGGGGTGGCACATTGAATGTTCGGCTATGGTCCGACAACTACTGGGAGAAACTATTGATATTCACGGCGGCGGGGGTGATTTGGTGTTTCCTCACCATGAAAATGAAATCGCTCAGTCTGAGGCGGCGACTGGTAAAACTCTGGCTCGATATTGGATGCACAATGGTATGGTGACGGTCGGTGGGGAAAAAATGTCTAAGTCTTTGGGCAATTTTACGACGATTCGTGAATTGCTCGATCGCCCTGTAGACCCTATGGTGGTGCGCTTATTTATTCTACAGGGTCACTATCGTAAACCTCTCGATTTCACTGATGAGGCGATCGCCTCAGCTAAAAATGGCTGGGAAACCTTGAAAGATGGGTTATTATTTGCGGAACAATACGGCGCGCGCTTGGGGTGGTCTGCTGATTCATCTCCCAGTAAATACGACACGACAGAAGATGCACTCCAACGCTTCCGAGTGGCTATGGATGATGATTTTAATACTCCTGGAGGCTTGGCTGTGTTGTTTGAATTGGCTAAAGAGTTGCGCCGCCAAGGGAATTTATTGGCTCATGAAGGTAAGACTGATACCCCGAGCGATCGCATTTATGGGACCTGGAAAACTTTGGTGGAGTTAGCGGGAGTTTTCGGGTTGGAAGCTGTAACACAAGCACAACCACCAGCGGCGACTCAGGGAATTAGCGACGCTGAAATTGAGGATTTGGTTAAACAACGACAGTCGGCTAGAAAGGCTAAAAACTATGCGGAAGGCGATCGCATTCGTGACCAACTACAGGCTAATGGTGTGACGCTAATTGACCGTCCCGGCGGCGAAACCCTTTGGCGACGTTGAAAACACAGGGGAGTTGATTCTCCCCTCTGGTAAGTTAGGCTATTCAAACTTGGCGAATGGTGCGATCGTATCAATTATGGCGCTTACTTAGAAGAGTTGGCGATCGCTTTGAGATGCTGACAGCGGACTAATTCCATAAAACTCAATCCCCGGCGACCCTCAATTGTAGCCACAACTTCGATCGCCTCTGCTAAAGCGGCTGCTGCGATCGCTTCCTCATAACCCCGTCGCGTGGCTACCCTAATGGCGATATCATCAGCTTCTAACTCCATCTCAGAGCGTTGATTAGCCTGCCATACCCGACGCACACCTATAGAAGCTAATCCTCCAGCCAGGAGAACACCAACAGCATCCTGCTGCATAAATTGTACCCCAACTCCGACTATTCCCGCCACCACAATGCCTTGATTCCAGTCAGGTTTAAACCATTGCACATTAGTAACCCAACTAACAGTCCGCAACAACAATAAATCTCGCTGAGGTCTTGATAGCTGTTTCCACAAGTCAAAATTAATCAAAATGGGTCTAGTAGTTTTCCACGGAAGGGGAAATTCACATTGAATTACAGTAGACTGTCGAGGATTAGCAATTAGTCTAGCCATCATGCGACCGGAGGCTGGCATTAAATCTAATAGATGACGGATTTCTGTATCAGGATTCATAGTTAACAATTAATAATTAATAATTGATTATTATCACCCCCGTAGGGTGCGTCACAGGGATAACCTATCGGGTCAACGGCAAATTTTGTTCATCTGACGCACCACCGCACCACCCCCATATCGTGGTCAAGAAACGGTGGGGCGGGTTTATTAATATCCTGGTGGGGATGGAAAATTGACGGTGGAACCCGCCCCTACAATTAATTATCGGCGGTGGGGCGGGTTTGGTGGGGCGGGTTTATTAATATCCTGGTGGGGATGGAAAATTGACGGCGGAACCCGCCCCTACAATTAATAATTATCAATTAATTATTATCACCCTGGTAGGGTGCGTCACAGGGATAACCTATCGGGTCAACCGCACCAACCCATATCGTGGTCAAGAAACCGGGTTTCTGAAAGAAACGGTGGGGCGGGTTTATTAATATCCTGGTGGGGATGGAAAATTGACGGTGGAACCCGCCCCTACAATTAATAAGTATTAATTAATAATTATTAATTATTAATTACTTTTACAGGGGTTGTAGTGTGTCGGATAAAGCTGCAACTGCTCCCTCTATGTTGGGGGCTCCTGCTGCTGTGGCAGACACTAATAAAACTAGGATTTGATTACCAGCTTGACGAGCAAAAATTACTCCTGACATAGGCTGGCTTCTGGCTCCGATTTTTAAGGTTCCTGTCCAAGGCATTTGTACTTCCCCAGTCCCCAAAGTTTCAAAATTTCCGGGTCTAAAACCTTCCCCGCGCTCAAAGATTTCGATCGCAATTTGCGCGATCGCTAATTCGGGTAAAGTGCGATCGCTTTCGCGATATCTAGCTACCACTGTATAAGCCAAGTTACCATCTGGTGACTCAAACAGGGGAAAATTGCCCGCAAACCCGACATTAAAATCTTGAATAATCCCCACCTCAAAACGACCTTGGGGGTCCTTGAAGGCGCTACCACTTAGGGGTAATGCTTCCACAGAATTTGTCGGTTCCGGCGGCGGTGCGGGTTCTGGGGTGGCTTCTGGGGTGGCTTCTGGGGTAGCTTCTGGGGTGGGTGTCGGAGTGGGTGTCGGAGTGGTCTGTTGAGCGATCGCCGATTCTCCTGGTATGCTGGTAAATGGTAGGCGATCAATATTACCGAACACCAATAAAAGTAAAGCGGTGATGAGTCCCAAGCCTATAATTTTCAGGCGTTTTGGTTGCATAATTCCTCCTCAAAATAAGCCCGAATTAATCTAGTTAATTATTTTCCAAAAATAGCCGGATTTCCAAAGTCGAATAATCCCGCCATACAGCCGGTCATTAAAGTGGCTAAAGTACCTGCCCATAAGGCAGTAAAGCCTAAAGATGCGACTTCCGAACGTCGGCTAGGAATTAAGGAAGATAAACCACCGACGAAAATTCCATAGGAGGCAAAATGAGTAAATCCGCACAAAACATAGCTAACAATTAACATGGCGCGGTTGCTTATTTCGCCGTTAGCATTAAGTTGAGCGAGGGCTTGATAGGGGGGGATATTAGTTTCCAAAAGCCTTCTGCCAATTAACAGGGAAGACTGCCATAGTTCTTGCCATTCGAGGGAAACCCCAGTTAAAAAAGTCAGAGGTAAAAATAAGGCTCCCAAAATGTTTTGTAGGGTAATGACCTGAAATAGATTACCTATCCAACTAAGGAGGAAAAAATCACTTTCGGAAAATCCGGCCAAAGTCTCAAATACTAAATTAACTAACGCCACCATTCCCAAAATTGCAATCAAGGCGGCGGCTATTCCTACTGCCATTTTCACGCCATCTAAAGCACCACCGATTAAGCTATCCATAGGGTTAGGAAGGCTGGCTTTATCGGCTTTTGGTTCTTCGGGAACTTTCCCCATAGTTTGGGGTTGATCAGTTTCTGGAACGAGAATTTTGGCAATGACAAAACAGGCGGGAATTGTCATTAAAGAGGCAGAAACTAGGTGTCCGGTGATGTTGGGAAAAGTCGGTCTGAGAAATCCTGCATATAATGCTAAAACGGAGGAAGCGATCGACCCGAAACAACTGGCGAGAATGGCACAGAGTTCGCTGCGGGTCATGTCTAATAAATAGGGTTTTACCGCGATCGCAGATTCAATACCCACAAAAATATTAGCGGCACCGGATAGGGATTCAGCGCCACTAATTCCCATGGTTTTCTGAAAGATTTTGGCGAATATTTGTACAACAGGCTGAATGATATTCAGTCTATATAATAAGCTGACCAAACCTGCAAAGAAAATGACTTGGGGAAGGGCGCGAAATGCTAGAACATAAGCAAAACCGGGGTTAAGATTATCGGGACCAATGCGATCGCCCGGAACTGCGACAAAGGGAGTTCCCACAGCCCTAGCAATCCAACGTCCAGCGGGACCAGGACCAGCGCGAAAGTCTGGGTCAGCTACCAAAATTGATTGTGGTCCACCAAATAAGAATCGCGCCCCAGCTTCGGAAGCGTCCAAAATTGAGTTAAGCAGGGTGCTGAGTCCCTCGACTAATTGGCTACCTAAGACAAATACAATGAGTCCAATAACCATTTGTAAGCCTATTCCCCAAAAGATCACATTCCAGGGGATAACGCGCTTGTTTTCGGAACCTAACCAAGCAATAAAGCACAAACCAGCAATTCCCAGCAGGGAAATTAAATTCAGCAGTGGATTCATAAATCTTTCCCTAAGTGCGGAAACTGAATAATGGAGAAGCTGCACCCACAACCATAGCTTTGACTGATCCGGGGACGGATATAGACCTTTGAGCTAAGTCATCACCCGATGATAAATGGGTAGCTAAGGATTTTGGTTACTACGAATCTTGCACCAGATCCGGTTTAAATGCAAGCATACTTGAATTGGGTATGTTGCCATAGCCAAATACACTCTACAATAGGGCAAAAAGTCTGATTAAAATGGATGCTTTTCAGCTAACACCGCCTAACTGGACCAGTGATGCTGTTCACGCCTTTGAGTTTTGCTGTCCCCAATGTTCGGCCAGCAGTTTAGAAGCTCAACAGGTGTGGATTAATCGCCGATCGCCTGTATATGGGGATAATAACCGCCGCAAGTGGCAAGAATTTTATCACTGTCAATGTGGTTGTGCTTGGTGGGCTTGGAGTAGCGATCGCCCACCGTCCCCATTCAAGGCTAATATTGATTCTCCGACGGATTCTTAAATAGCAGTTACCAGGGCGCAATTAGCCAGCGCCCTAATCAAGCTGACGCGAAGATTTATGCTAATATCCTTATCTATCAATCTAGTCTTCCTTCCAGTCCTCACGACCTAAAAGGTCAATGACTCGATCTCTGAGCAAAAAATCATTTTGTTCTAATTCACACTCGACCCAATCCCACTCACGGGCTGGGATATACTGGCACATGGTGTAAATTGGTTGATGGCGATCGATTAATCCTTTTTCTACGAGGTTACGCGCCTCGTCTTGAATGACTTGAATGGAATATTTGACGGCACTAGGAATCACAGCTTGTACCATATCACAACCTCCTACCCAGTTAATTGGGTAAATAACTAAAACTCAACGGTATCCGGGACTACCCTATCGGTATTCCCTAAACATATTGTCTCGCAATATGTCTATTTTATCTCTATATCTTTACTATTTTTAACAGTAAGATTAAATTCAGGGAATCATCCATCATTATTTGGGGCGATCGCACTAGGGTTAGAGTCCTGGATTTTCCCCGATAATTTGGGGAACAGTAGCCCCGAATTTTGGCTATATTGTTCAAATTCTGGGTAGCGGGAGAGGGATTCATCTTTTTTGAGCATATTGGGCAGAAAAATAGCGATCGCAAAAAATCCCAGAATCAAAAACGGTAGCCAATGTTGTGCTAACATAGCAAAAGATAGGTAAATCAGAATTTCTCCCCCATAATTAGTATTACGAGAACGGGCAAAAAATCCCTCAGTAATTAATCCGGGTTTATATTTTAAGGTGTAGTATTTTTGAGCATCACTGCTGTAGTGCAAAAATACCCCGAACAGGTTAATAGAAATGGCGGCAGAAATTAATATAGGGGCTGGTTCTGAGTGACTACTAACTAATATAAATGGAGCCACCCAATATAAGATTAAAAACGTAAACACGCCCACTCCCTGCCACCAAGGAACTTGTTTTTCCCACTGTTTATCTGGATAAATACGGCTTTTTAGCAACCACAAAATCCCATAGGTTCCGTGGAGAGCGAGATAAACCCAGGGGCCGATAGTAAAGTTATTATATGCGACCATCAACCCCAGGACTACCAGGAAAGTCAAGAATTTATGGAGGTCGATCGCCTGTTTAATTTTCATGGTCAATCATCCCGCAAACTACGATAATTAACAGCTTAAATATTGGGCAGTTCTCCAAGTAAATTATTTACCGTGTTATTGATTAGAGCGATCGCCTGATTCCTGGGACAATTCCGACTGTTCATCGGTATCGACACCGGCGGATAAAACCGGAGTTGATGTCGCACCAATAGTATTAGGCAAATAAGGCCCTGAGCGTCCTTTATGGCGCATTTGTCGCATTAGGCTTGCCATTTCCAGGGCATTCATAGCATAATCCCAGCCCTTGTTGCTTTTAATTCCGGCGCGTTCCAAGGCCTGTTGCATAGAGTCAGTAGTTAAGATACCAAATATCACAGGTACGCCAGTTTGGAAGGCAGAAGCGGCAATTCCCTTAGACACTTCCGCCGCCACATAATCAAAATGGGGAGTGTGTCCACGAATGACCGCCCCCAGACAAATAATAGCATCATAGCGACCGCTGAGGGCTAATTGATTAGCAACCATGGGAATTTCAAAACTACCAGGAACCCAAATATAATCAACCTGAGTCCCGTGGGGATCAGGATTTACCCCATGTCGTTTTAAACAATCTTGACACCCTTCTAGTAGTTTAGTGGTAATCAAATCGTTAAACCGACCAATTACGATCGCCAACTTTACCGAGTCAAGCTGAGTAAAAGTACCTTCAAAAACCGTCATAATATAAGTAGTCTAAATTATCTATCGAGGATGTGAGGATAGAGGTTTGGGGCGGAAGATTTCCCCATTCCTCTCACCTCTTCTAAGTTGGTTGTCAATAGCCTAGGGGCTAAACAACCAAGTAGTTAAAAACTCCTACTAAAATCACCAGAACCGCCCACAGGCCAGAACCGATAAAAATGAGGGGCTTAGACTGACTCCAATTTTGAGGAGAAGCATAAGCCACAGGGACTGCGACAATCATGAGGAAGGACACAATCACCAAAGCCGCCAAAAGCACTTGAAACAGAAGTGTTAACATTTTTTTCTCCCAAGCAGAAAGGATAAGCGTAAGTACAAATAACGATAGATTAGCCGAGATCAGCCTTTTCGGCTCGTACTTTATATTTACGCTACCAGAAATTGCACCGTCTGAGAAACCCAGATTTTAGGAATTTTGTGTTGATTGTGCTTCTTGGGCGACTTGGGAAACTTCATCAGTAGCCAATTGTTGCAAAACCTCTTGAACTTCCTCACCCCCCAGGCGAGATAAGGCTTGGGCGATGCGGTGGCGGATCTGCCAATCTGGGTCTGATGCACGAGATATCAATAGGGGTATGGCTTGACGATCGCCCAATTCTCCCAAAGCGCTGATAGCAACGGTTTGGATCAATTCGTTACCATGAATCAGGCCATGTTGGAGGAGTTCAAGGCCGCGCGGATCTCCCAATTCTCCTAAAGCGGCAATAATGCTCAATTGCACCAACCATTCAGAGGTATTATGGTAAACCTGATGCAGGTCTTCAAAGGCTTCTGTGAGTTTCAAAGCCCCAATGGAATCGGCTGCGGCGGCTTGGACATCAGCTTCTGGGTCATTAAGCAGACAATCGCGCAACAGGGTTAAAGACCGATCGCGATCTTGGTGTCCGAGGCTGGCCATTTGGCTAACTGCTGCATATCGGACTCGGGTATCTCGGTCAGCGATCGCCGTTTGCAGGAGTTGAAAGCCGATATTTTTTTCGAGTTGACGGATTTGGTTAACTGCCCGTAAGCGATCGCCAAGATTTTCCGAACTCAGTTGTTGCACAATGGACTCTGGAGTAATAGTCATTTTGGTTAAACAGTTAAGCAGTTGCTGTCGGTTAAAGTCCGGGGCGACTCTCACCCTAGGGGGAGAACTAACCTTTAAGGACTATTCCCATCTTATTCGGCGATGAGAGAAAACTCACAACAACTGGGGAAACCGATGTGCTTTAGTCGTCATCAGTACCCATAGCCATGACTCGGATAATATCCCCACAGGTCAAAATACCGATTAATTTTTTTGATTCATCCAAAACTGGCAGCCGATGCACTTGCTTTTGGTTCATCAACCGGGCTGCTTCTGACAGAGAGCAATCTGGTTTAATGGTGATCATGGGTCCGTTACTCATCACGTCTCCCACGGTTTGACCTAGGGCTTTATGTAGTTCTTTTTCGTAGCGAGAGGGATTTTCCAGATAAATCACACTGTCGAGAATAGTGATGTAGGCTGGTGGGGTCACGCCACTTTGCTGCCAGATAATATCAGTTTCTGAGATAAAGCCCACCAATTTACCCGTGTTATCCATCACGGGAAGCCCTCCAATTCGGTTCTGGGCTAGTAGGGCGATCGCATCAGCCAGGGGCGCATCAGGACTAATCACAAGGGGATTAGGGGTCATTACATCGGCAACGGTTTTAGCCATGGTCTCTGCTTCCGGTTTCACTGTCGGTCTATAGTTCTCATCTTATCGAAAAATTGGCATACGATGACAGACTCCCGACACCCACCGGTTAGGATAGGTGCGGGCTTCTGCTTCTTTACAGGAGAATGACCGGCTACAGCGGTCGGGAGTCAAGGGGATATCCGAGTATCTGTGGGAATGACTAGCATGATGTTATGGCTGAGAATTTCCAAAGCGATCGCTTCTTCTCCCAGTGTGCGACCCATGCGATAAGAACCCCGCAGCATTGCCCCTAGGTGTTGCTCCAACACTGCAGCCGTCATGTAAGATTTTACCAAAACTATCGGTTCTCCCACCCAAGTTTTGGTGACCGGACTCCACCAATTGCCATGGGAAAACGTCGCGTTGTGGCCTCCGGCGGGTCGGGTCAGTTCTTCCAGCCAGCCTTTCGCCTGGGAATATTTCTTAGCCGGAATGTGCCAGCGGACGGCGTAGGGTAGGCGGTCTAGGCTGATAGCAGAGGTGAAGATCGCATTTTCTACCAGGGGATATAAGCCGTTTTGGGCGGTGTTGATATGGGGAATCACGTTGGGCAGAATGTTGGCTATATGTTCCATGATTGTGCCTGCAATTCGATAGTTATATTTGGGGAGAACCCCCCTAGATAACTAACTGGGAAATCGTGATTTTTTATGCAGGGGCAGGTTGCACCCTCAACCGCGATCGCCACCAACAAGCCCCAGGAGGCTCCTAGAGCCTTGCCATCCCTTGGGGGTAGGGGGGCTGGTGATTAATCTTCTGCTCCCCGCAATGACTCGAATAACCGCCGCAAAATCGATCGCAGTTCTTGGCGAGACTCATCTTCGGCATTTTCTCGCACTGCCAATTCTCGCCCTGACTCCGCTACAGATTGGGCGATTAACGCTTCTACTTCCTGGGCGGCGGACTCCACTTGTAGGGGTTCCATGGTTTCCAATAATAAGGCTCTTTCCAGTTGGGCGACAACTGCTTGGCGTGCTTCCGCAGACCATTCACCCAAACCCGACCAATAGGACTCTAATTCGGCAAATCGGGACGGGTCGGCGAGGGGTTCGGCGAGTTCCAATAAATCCAACAGTCGATCGCATTCTAACAGGTCTTCGCGATCGATACTCAATTCGGGATATTCTGTTTCTAGGGCGGGGGTAAATCCGACAATTTTTCCCCAGGTTTGGGGCGGGTTAATTTCTACTGCAATATAGGCTATGCGATCGCTTATTACGGCACCTTCGGGAATCTCCAAACTTTCCGCATTCGCTGGGAGGGGGATACATTCCACAATGCCCAAACTTTCCCCTTCTTCCCAGATTTCCAAATCCCCCCAATCGGTCAAAACCTGGGCGGCGATATTCCAGGCGCTACTGCTGCGGAAATCCGATTGATAATCGAACCTTTTTAGATATCGATGCACCACCCAAACAGCGATCGCTCTTTCGGCAATCTCTGGGAATTGGGAGGGTTAAATGTCACCGGAAACCCTTTGTAAATACTCGGTGATTTGCGGGGGTATCGGAATCAGTTGACCGAATAATTCTTGAGTGTTCATGATGCTTAAATAATCCTCTTGTTAACAGCTTGTTTCAGGGTAAATATCCCCATCATCTCAATCTAGTTCCTGAGATAGGCGATCGCCCATTTTTTTCAACAGGCGCTTGATTTTGGTATTCGCCCCGTTGACCGACCCAGACGGGATATTAAAATGTTCCGCCACCAATTTTAGGGTGTATTTTTCCCCGCGAGACACGCAATCATAAATGAACAATAAAGCATCTTGAACCGTAATCAGCGGCGGTGGGGTTTGGCGTACAAAAGAACTCCTTAACTCCCCCGTAGGGTCATTTTCAATTTCTCGGCGAATACGTTGTAACCGAGGAATATCTACCGACGGCTGCGGTTAATTTTAAATATTGTCAGGTGTTTCCGGATCTGGTGTGGGGGGATTATCATCGATTAACTGTCTGCGTTTTTTTAGGAGGTTTTTATACTCCCCTTTACAGCGAATATTCCAGAGAGTGAAGGGACTAGCAGCCTTGTCAATATCCGGGTCATAAACTTCGCCACCCCGGACATTTCCATGAATTTTGCGATCGATATAATCCCAAGCCGCCGCCGTCGCTTCAATATATATCAAATCATCGCGATATTGTGGCGGTTCTCCCTTCCACAAACAGTGTTCCGGTGCAGCTATCATCATCATTCGCATCGCCTCCCGTCGTAGGCGTTTACGTTCTTTCACCGATTAGGTTTTTAGCGATCGGCGCAAAATCTCTTTTACTTCCTTATCGGGACATTTAGAATCTCGTGTCATTGCCACATTTATCAACTCGGTAGACCTCCTGACATTATCCCACATTTCCCCCAGTGCGATCGCACTTTCCATAATCTTCTTAATCCCCCCAAAATTTCTCCTAATTAGGGGTTGACTTTTAGGAGAACTTGACATATCATAACATCATGGGAAAAGGTGGGCGCATATATATGCCTGTGGGGGATAACCCATCGGGTAAACGGCTAATTAAAAACCGGGGTTTGACCGCCGAAATCAAGAAACCCGGTTTCTCAGCAACCGTAGGGTGCGTCACCTGACGCACCGCATAGTCCTGTTGAAAACCCGGTTTATCAACCGTTGGCGGGGGCGGGTTTATTAATATCCTCGTTGGGAGGGAAAATTGACCGCAGAACCCGCCCCTACAATTAATAATTAATAATTATCACCCTCGTAGGGTGCGTCACCTGACGCACCGCATGGTCCTGTTGAAAAAACCGGGGTTTGACCGCCGAAATCAAGAAACCCGGTTTCTCAGCCGTGGGAGAGGGAAAATTGACCGTTGACGGCGGCGGGTTTGGGGGCGGGTTTATTAATATCCTCGTTGGGAGGGAAAATTGACCGCAGAACCCGCCCCTACAATTAATAATTAATAATTATCACCCTCGTAGGGTGCGTCATCTGACGCACCGCATAGCCAAGAATATCGGAGATAAACTCATGGAACCGGAATATCCGCTTTCCCAAATGAAAAGGAGACCCAATCCTTTTGCCGAACCCTTAAAAAAACAAGTCACTATTTCTCTGGGAATTGAGGTCATCGAATATTTTGAGAAGATGGATCAACAGGAAGGCTTGTCTGAAATGCCACCCCCTTATATACGTGGTCTTTGAGGTACAAGAGTTGCGGCGCAAACAGGGCTAAATATTCCCCGTCTTCCTGTAGTTGAATGACAATCGTGAAATTCTCGACTTGTTCGGACACGACACCGGTAATGATGCGATTTCGGTCGGTGTCGCTGTGGTAGTGCCATCGGCGGTTATCCAGAAAACCCGCCACCTGTGCTAAGGTTGTTGCCATCTTCCCAACTCCTCGGAGATTTGCTCTCTCCCGAATCTGCTAACACTGTTATATCGATTCTGGCACGGGTTTTTATGCAGGGTAAAGAGGGCGTTGACGGGTGCGGAAATTTGTGGGGATGGGGGCTTGACTTCGGGGGAAATTTGACGTAATATAACACCATGGGAAACTGTGCCGCCATATATATAAGCGATCGCTCTACATAATCGCCTCTACATAATCGCCAATGAGGGAAAGGTGCGTCGCCAGTCGCGGAAATTTTTGGGGATGGGGGCTTGACTTCCGGGTAAATTTGAGGTAATATAACACCATGGGAAACTGTGCCGCCATATATAGTCCGGGCGAGGCAAAAACCGGGCTAATGGTTGGTTTCTAGTTTTCGGTCAGGGAGTCATAGGGCGAGGTTTGTCGCAACTGGAAAAGTTTTCAGCGCGCCAGGCACAGATTCTCATAAAAGGGTTTTATTTTCACGGTAACTCTAAACTATGTATATGCAAAACCCGTCTATTTCCTCTTGGTCTTCAAGTTTACTGGCGAGTCTCACGGCTTGTACATTAGCACTGGCAACAGGTCCGGTGCGAGCGCAACAGGTGATGTATCAACCCATTTCCATCGTTCCGGGTGAGGTGGTAGAGGACATCCTCTCGGAAGGAGATATTCCCATAGGAGATGGAGGCTTTTTACGGGATTATCGCGTCCGTCTCCAAAACAATGAACAAGTGATGATTGAGCTGATGTCGGATGAATTTGATACTGTGGTGGTGTTGTTATCGGATGATGGTATAGCGATCGCAGAAAATGACGACGGCCCGGACGGGACAACCAACTCTCTCCTGTTTGCTCGCATTATGGAGGGAGGGGATTATATTGTGAGAGTTCGCGCCTTTGGGGAAAGAAGAGGCGGAAATTTTCGCCTAAAAGTGACTCGGTTAGTTCCGGCAGGATGAGGTTGAAACTCCCGGCTTCTAAGTAATTGATGATTACCTATTCCTCCCCCGTCGCGCTACAGGGCGATCGCCTCCTGGGATAGAATCGGGGAAGTATCGATATCAATCAATTTAACGGGAGAGTTATATATATGCAGATTTCGCCCCTAAGATTCTTGCACAAGAAATTACTACCGATGGCGATCGCCTTATGGTTGGGACTGGTTGGATATTTTGGGGGGGAAACCGTCGCGGTGGCTGCGCCTACCCATCCCAGCGTCCTAGGGAGTCTGTTTTCCTTCTCAGGAAAGCGACCCGATAACCTAGGAGTACACGACGGCTATCTTTCCGATTGTCCTGCTTCCCCTAACTGCGTTTCCACCCAAAGCCAGGACGGGGTTCACTATATCGAACCTTTCACCTATTCCACCTCTGGGGAGGAAGCATTCGCTCAAATCAAACAAGTGGTGGAGAGTATGGACAACGCCAAAATCGTGACGGCGGATGACCATTATCTTAATGCCGAATTTACCTCGGCGATTATGGGCTTTGTGGATGATGTAGAATTTTATTTGGATGATGAGGCGGGGGTGATTCAAGTGCGATCGGCATCCCGACTCGGAGAGTCAGATTTGGGAGTTAATCGCGATCGGATCGAAACCATCAGAAGCCTTTTGAACCCATAAAATCAAAATCAAACCAAAACCCCCAATCCGTTGAGGAAAGGGGGTTAATTGGTGGTTATGTGAGTAGTCCCAGATTACAGAGCGTTACCGCGAGGTAGAACTTCTTCGGGGAATACAAAGTTTTGGTGAGGTTGATCGGCTGGAGCCATCCAAGCGCGAATACCTTCGTTAAGTAGAATGTTCTTAGTATAGAAGGTTTCAAACTCAGGATCTTCTGCCGCGCGCAATTCTTGTGACACGAAGTCATAAGCACGCAGGTTCAAAGCTAGACCTACTACACCGATGGAACACATCCACAGCCCTGTTACAGGAACAAACAGCATGAAGAAGTGTAACCAGCGTTTGTTGGAAAAAGCAATACCGAAAATCTGAGACCAGAAGCGGTTAGCTGTCACCATGGAGTAGGTTTCTTCGGCTTGGGTGGGTTCAAAAGCACGGAAGGTGTTAGATCCTTCTCCGTCTTCAAACAGGGTGTTTTCTACTGTAGCACCGTGAATAGCACAGAGTAGCGCACCACCCAGGATGCCGGCAACTCCCATCATGTGGAAGGGGTTGAGCGTCCAGTTGTGGAATCCTTGGAAGAATAGGATAAACCGGAAGATGCCTGCTACACCAAAGCTGGGAGCAAAGAACCATCCAGATTGACCCAAGGGGTACATTAAGAATACGCTCACGAACACGGCAATAGGACCGGTGAAAGCGATCGCATTATAAGGACGAATGCCAACTAACCGGGCGATTTCTAACTGACGCAGGCAGAACCCAATCAGCGCGAAAGCTCCGTGTAGAGCTACAAAAGCCCATAAACCCCCTAATTGACACCAGCGGGTAAAGTCCCACTGAGCTTCGGGACCCCACAGGAACAGCAGGGAGTGACCCAGACTGTTGGCGGGGGTGCTGACGGCAGCGGTCAGGAAGTTGCAGCCTTCGAGGTAGGAACTGGCGAGTCCGTGAGTGTACCAAGAGGTAACAAAGGTAGTTCCGGTGAGCCATCCGCCGATAGATAGATAGGCACAGGGGAAAAGCAGGATACCAGACCATCCTACGAATACAAAGCGATCGCGCTTCAGCCAGTCATCGAGGACATCAAACCATCCTCTGGTGACTTGAGGGCGTTCGACTGCTATTGTCATAAACCCAAATCTCCGAATAAATTATGATTTCCAGTAAATCAGCCAACTGCACTCTATTTTAAAATCTAGCTTCCCGTTCTTAACAGAAAGTTAGGGATATGATCGATGCCGTTAACTTTTCTTTACCTATCTTAACAGTATAAACATAAATTCTCAGATTGGCAAGTTCCAGAATAAAATTAATGGCGAGGGTCCTAGTGTGGGTCAGCCCTAAGCCCCAGAAGTGATGCGATCGCCGGATATATTGGGATTTAAGGGCTGTGATGTTAACCAGACAGTGCCGATATCTGACATACTGATGAGAGTCGGTGTTAAACTTAACCTTTTTTTAAGACTTTTCTATGTTCACCATTGACATCATCGTTAAATATGTCCCGGTTCCCCTATCGGTACAAAGAAAGACCCAAGAGGACGCTATGGGGGTCTATAACCAGGTACTAGACATGATGCGTTCGGACCATCGGCAACTGTTGGAGTTAACCTGCGAGAAAATGACCGATAAAAAAGTAGCTGTCCTCAGCAGCGAAATTTCGGCTGTGCAGATTTCCGAAAAATCGGGGACCACAGCTACAGGTAGATCTCCGGGATTTGTAGCCTTAACAGAATGAGCCAATCTCCCCAACCCCAAACACCCCTACCGGCTATTGAAGTCAAAAACCTGAACTTTCAATGGTCGGGAGGTGCTAGAGTCCTGACTTCTTGTTCCCTAGCCGTCCCCGCTGGGGAATTTTGGATGTTACTTGGTACGAATGGCAGCGGGAAATCAACCCTGTTGCGGCTACTAGCTGGACTGCTGAAGTCCCAGTCCGGTGAGATTAACATTAAGGGACGGGTGGGGTTTGTCTTCCAAAATCCCGATCACCAATTGGTTATGCCTACTGTGGGGGCAGATGTGGCCTTTGGTTTGGTGGAAGATCGCCTCCCCCTAGTGGAAGTTAGGCGACGGGTTGAGGATGCTTTGGTGGCGGTGAAATTGCTGGAATTGCAGCGCCGCCCTATTTATGCCCTCAGCGGAGGACAAAAACAACGGATCGCGATCGCCGGTGCGATCGCTAGACATTGTGAAGTCCTACTTTTCGATGAACCCACCGCCCTACTAGACCCAGACAGTCAGCGAGACCTGGTTATTCAAGTTCGCCATTTAGTCAAAAATCGCGGCATTACCGCCCTCTGGGTGACACACCGCCTCGATGAACTTGACTACAGCGATGGTGCTTTTTTGTTGGAAAACGGCCGTGTGGTGGCTCAGGGAAACCCTGAACCCCTGAAACGGCGATTGATGCAAAATCATCAAACCTAGATTTTGGACCTTGATTTTTTCATCCTACCTAACGAAAAAAATGCCATTATTGAAACTAAGCAAAAATTGTCCACTGTTCAATATGAGCTTTGCAGTAATAAATCATGTCACGCCCTTTAACCAATGCCGTCCTGTTTGTAGACGGTTATAACATCATCGGAATCTGGCCCCGTTTACAACAAAAGCGCGACGGGGAAAGCATGGAGTCAGCCCGGCGACATCTGATCGAAACTCTGATTAACTACAGTGCTTTTGAAGGTCTCGATGCTCGCATTGTCTTCGATGCTCACTATCAGAATACTCCCGGTGTCAGTGAAAAGATCAGTCGTAATCTGTTGATTCACTATACAGGTTATGGTCAAACTGCTGACACTTATATAGAAAAAATGTGTGCCTCCCTGTGTCATAAGTTGCGACTATCACGGCGACGGTTGCTGGTGGCTACCTCAGACCGCGCACAACAGTTAACTGTGATGGGCTACGGTGCAGAATGGATGTCTGCAATGCAGTTATCCGAAGCGGTTGAGGCTTCTAATCGACAGCGCCAACGTCGCCACCAAACTCCTAAGCGATCGAGGAGTCGCTTTCTTGACAGTTCCCTAGATCCTGAGTCTCAAAGGCGTTTGGATCAGTTGCGGATGGGGCTAAAATAAATTTGAGCAAAATGCTTGACAAAATTTTACCACTGGGTTACTATAGTTAACTGTGGCTAAGACAACCACAACCCACTTTCCTCGGTAGCTCAGTGGTAGAGCGGTCGGCTGTTAACCGATTGGTCGTAGGTTCAGAATCCTACCCGGGGAGTTTTTGCCAAAAATACGGCATTAAATGCGATCGCCCGCCATAGCCTTAACCGGATATCCTGCCCAATTACTCGCCTGATTGGAGGTGCGTTCGGGGAGGGAGACATTTTTCGTTAGGTTGCTGTGGTAAAATGCGATCGCCCCATGGCCAAAATTATAGCAGCCAGAACCTTTCACTAAAGCATTATTATTTATGTTCGATGCCCTTTCTGAACGTTTAGAGTCCGCCTGGAAAAAACTCCGGGGTCAGGACAAAATTACAGAATCCAATATCCAGGAAGCTCTGAAAGAAGTTCGTCGCGCCCTATTGGAAGCCGACGTTAACCTGATGGTAGTTAAAGATTTTATCAAAGAGGTTGGCGTTCAAGCCCAGGGTTCGCAAGTAGTATCCGGCGTGAAACCCGGTCAACAGTTTATCAAAATTGTTCACGATGAGTTAGTGAAAGTCATGGGGGAAAGCAATGTTCCCCTGGCTGAAGCCCAACAACCACCAACCATCGTGTTAATGGCAGGTTTGCAGGGTACAGGTAAAACCACAGCTTCCGCTAAGTTAGCCTTGCACCTACAAAAAGAGAATCGCAGCAGCCTGTTAGTAGCTACGGACGTTTACCGACCAGCAGCTATTGACCAGTTAATGACTCTGGGGAAACAGATAAATGTTCCCGTATTCGAGTTAGGGAAAGATGCCGACCCGGTAGAAATTGCTCGCCAGGGTATTGAGTACGGCAAAGCCCAGGGTATTGATACAATTATCATTGATACGGCTGGTCGGTTACAAATTGACCAGAATATGATGGCGGAACTGGCTCAAATAAAGGAGACGGTTCAACCTCACGAGACCTTGTTAGTAGTTGATGCCATGACGGGTCAGGAAGCAGCTACCCTGACTCAGACCTTTAATGACCGAATTGGCATTACTGGTGCTATCCTCACTAAAATGGACGGGGATAGTCGCGGCGGCGCGGCTCTGTCAATTCGGCGAGTTTCCGGCGCTCCGATTAAGTTTGTCGGGGTCGGGGAAAAGGTAGAAGCCCTACAACCTTTTTACCCGGAACGTATGGCATCCAGAATTTTGGGTATGGGTGACATCCTCACATTGGTGGAAAAGGCTCAGGAAGAGTTTGATATCGCCGATGCTGAGAAGATGCAGGAGAAGATTTTAGAGGCTAAGTTTGACTTCACGGATTTTCTCAAGCAGACCCGGTTGATGAAAAATATGGGGTCTTTGGGGGGGTTGGTTAAACTCATTCCGGGGATGAATAAAATCTCTCAGGAGCAGTTGGACGCGGGGGAAAGCCAGCTTAAACGCTCGGAGGCTATGATTAATTCTATGACTATTGAGGAGCGGAAGAATCCTGAGTTGCTGTCAAATTCGCCCTCAAGACGTAAGCGGGTGGCTAAAGGGGCTGGATATGCGGAAAAGGATGTGATGCGTTTGGTGAGCGATTTTCAGCGGATGCGGAGCTTGATGCAACAAATGGGTAAGGGTCAGTTTCCGGGTATGGGAATGCCGGGTATGGGAATGCCGGGTATGGGAATGCCGGGTATGGCTGGCGGCAAGAAGAAGAAAAAGAAAGCCAAAAAGAAAAAGGGTTTCGGTCAGCTTTAACTGTGGGAGTTGACTTTTGTCGGGTTCTGGGAATGCTATAATACTAAGTTACCCCATTGAGAGGCGGATTTGCTGGTCAGTCTGTCCTAGACTGCTACAATAGCTTAAAATTCATAAGGAGAGTTGATTAAAACCAAATGATCAAACTGAGATTGAAACGTTACGGTAAGAAACGAGAAGCTAGTTATCGGATTGTGGCGATGGATAGTCTGTCGCGTCGTGAAGGTCGTCCTCTGGAAGAGTTGGGTTTTTATAACCCCAGAACGGATGAAACTAGATTGGATACCCCGGCTATTATTCGACGGCTGAAACAAGGGGCTCAACCTACTAGAACTGTGCGTAACATCCTGCAAAAAGCCAATGTATTTGAACAACTCAAGTCCGGAGTCATCGCTGAACCCAGTATCCCAGAACCTGTCAGCCAATCCTAATTATGGGGAGTTGGTACGATTCTTAATTAGCCCGTTTTTGGGGTCGCCAGAGGCGCTGCGGGTTGATTGTGAGCGATCGCCAGCTCACCGCAAAATTTGGGTGAGATTGGCTTTTGAGGCGGAAGATAAGGGCCGTGTTTATGGTCGTTCGGGACATAATATCCAGGCGATTCGTAATGTTATATCTGCGATCGCTAGAGTGGCGGGGGAATCGGTGTATTTAGATATTTACGAAGACAGTCCTACCCCAGGTCGTCCGCCTCGGGCTTCAGCAAACCGTCCGTCTCCGAAACGTACCAGCCGCCCAACTCGTCCATCTACCCCTAGGGGACCAATTCATAGAGACGGATAGTTTTCTGTTGCTAAGGAAAGCGACGCAAGGAACGCCTGTCTGTCGCTTTCCTGATTGATTGTCCTGTATTTGTCTGGTGTATAGATGATGTTTGGTCAGCACCCCCGGCTGAAGCACAGGGGCTTCGTGCCCCCCTTTCAGGTAGCTGACCAGCCTAAGCCTTAACTGGCTACGTTCAGAGCAAGAGTTAAAGTTCCTACCCTGGAATGCGTGCTAGTTCCAGGCCCTAGAACCGAATCGTTAAACATCTCTAAGGGGTTAAGGACGTGCGATTTGGATAGTACCGACTCTGAACATTGGCGAAGCAAACATTACCCCGCAAGGGAGTCGGAGCCAACCATAGCTCCATGGAGGGGCAACCATACCCCTCCACCCCGCAAGGGGGTGCTGGCGGCTAAAGCTGCTTGAGTCGGTTTTCCTCTCCGCGATAAATCACGGAGCTTCCAACCCTCCCAGGAGTTTTACGTGAATGACTGAGCGACTGACGATTCAGTTACCTACTATCGAAAGTGCGATCGCTTTAGGGGGTTATCAAGAAGATAATCTCAAAACCCTGTCTAAACAAACTGGAACTCAGATAGTTTTGCGGGGTCAAGATTTGCTGATTAGTGGTACGACTAAACAGGTGGAATTGTGCCGAGTTTTGATAGAATCCCTCAAACCTTTTTGGGAAAATGGTAAAACTATCACAGACCCCGATATTCTAACCGCACGTCATGCTATTAATACCCACCAAGAAGCTAATCTGCGGGAACTTCAGCAGGATGTTTTAGCGAGAACTCGCCGAGGTCAGGATATACGCGCTAAAACTTTCCGTCAGCGACAATATATCCAAGCTATCCGCACCCATGATTTAACTTTTTGCATTGGACCAGCGGGAACTGGTAAAACTTATCTAGCAGCAATTATCGCGCTTCAGGCGTTACTTTCTGACCAATACGAAAGGTTAATTCTTACCCGTCCAGCGGTGGAAGCGGGGGAACGTCTAGGCTTCCTTCCGGGAGATTTGCAGCAAAAGGTTAATCCCTATTTGCGACCTCTTTATGATGCGATTTATGAGTTGGTAGACCCAGAAAAAGCAGCTAATTTGATGGAAAGGGGAGTGATTGAAGTTGCGCCTATTGCTTATATGCGGGGACGCACTCTCAATAATTCCTTTATCATCCTTGATGAGGCGCAAAATACGACTCCCGGACAAATGAAAATGGTGCTGACTCGTTTAGGGTCGCGATCGCGCATGGTGGTAACGGGTGATATTACCCAGACGGATCTACCACTAAATCAATCTTCGGGGTTGACAGTTGCCCTCAAGATTCTGCAAAATATTGAAGGGATAGCTTTCTGTGAGTTTTCTCAGGCGGATGTGGTGCGGAATCCTCTGGTTCAGCGCATTGTCGCCGCCTATGAACGACATGAAAAATAAATGACTATTACTGGATAGGTAATAGCTGAGAATAACTATGGCTGATTTAAAAGAGTTGTTAGAGTCTTGCGAAAGTTTGGGAACTTTGCGCTTAATTGTGACCAGTAGTGCTGCAGTTCTGGAAGTTAAGGGGAAAATTCAAAAGCTATTTTATGCAGAACTTCCGAAAGGAATGTATGCTAATATGCACAGCGATTTGTTTGAATTCCACCTAAATATTGACCAAATTAAAGCGGTGAAATTTGAGACGGGAGAAGCGAAGCGCGGGAATTTTACTACCTATGCGATTCGGTTTTTAGATGCTGAAAATCAACCAGCTTTAAGTGCTTTTTTACAATGGGGAAAACCGGGAGAATATGAACCAGGACAGGTAGAAGCCTGGGAGGGTTTGCGCGCCCAATATGGCGACCACATACAATTCTAATTATCCGGGGTTGGTGGGGTGAAAGGAAGTGGAACCCAACATAGGTTGATGTGGGTGGGGTTAATCAACAAACGGTCTGGGTTCCTAGGGGTTTACCAGAGGCGGGATGACCATATAGCTGCGGTTATGGGTTAACTTCGTATTTGGCTAAGTCGGCTTTTACCTGTTCCAAAAATTGACGCGATCGCTCTAAATCCGCCCTAGCACGTTCCAGCTTTTCAGATGATATCACAGTTGGGGATTGGGAAACTTGAGCCGATTCAGGAGTTTGGAATCGCACCTGTCCGATAGTAACAATACTATCATCCCGCAAAATAGCCTGTACAGTGAGTTCATTTTCCCCAGAAAATTCCCCCAAATCAATAATTTCTTTAAAGCCACTAATACTGGCGCTTGGTGCGTCAGGGTAAACCCTGGCGACATCAGGACGAGAATCACTGACGGAAATAGTTTTAACAATCTTTTCCCCCTGTAGGATTTCCACAGCAATAGCGGGTAAAGTTTTACCCAATACCCAACCGGAAAATTCAATTTCCGCAGAGTTAAGTTTAGCTTCGGCTTGAGGTCTATCAATCTTAAAACCCAGCAGGGAATCACAGTCCTCTTTAGGGACTAAGACAACTTCCAGAATGTGAACTTCTTTGTTTTTAGCCATTAGTAAATAATTAATCAAAAATCAGAGTTGTCAGCATAGACCATTATATCATATCATATCCAATGTATGGTATTATGGCGATCGCTCCTGTTGCGCTTGCACCATCATTTTGACTATATCAGGCATTTTAACCTGAGCCTCCCATCCTAACTTATGTTTAGCCTTAGCGGGGGAGGCGCGACCGACAGCGATATCTGTAGGACGGTAGAGGCTTTGGTCAGTTTCGACACAATCTTCCCAGTTTAGACCGACACAATCAAAAGCGGTTTTGACAAAATCCTGAAGAGAGTAAGTTTCCCCGGTAGCGATCGCATAATCATCAGCTTGTGGCTGCTGAAGCATCAAATACATAGCCTCGACATACTCAGGAGCCCAACCCCAATCTCGCTGCACGGAGATTCTACCCAAATATAGTTTATCCTGATTTCCAGAGGCGATCGCACAGGCTCCATGAATAATTTTCTGAGTCACAAACCGGGGGGGTCTCAGGGGGGACTCATGGTTAAATAGTATTCCAGAACAAGCAAATAAACCATAGGCTTCGCGATAGTTAGCGACTTCCCAAAAGGCGGCGGACTTAGCGACCGCGTAGGGACTGCGAGGACGAAAGGGGGTATTTTCATCAGCAGGTTCGCCGTAGGTATCACCAAAACACTCACTAGACCCAGCATTATAGAGTTTAATAGGTGCGCCAGTAAATCGGATCGCTTCTAAGAGGTTGAGGGTTCCCCCAGCGATACTATCGAGGGTTTCCACAGGTTGGTCAAAGGATAGACCCACGGAACTCTGACCCGCCAAGTTATAGACTTCCTGTGGTTCAACCTGGGTCAAAACTTGAAGAACACTACGAAAGTCGGTGAGAGACATGGAATATAATTTCACTCGGTCATAAATTCCCAACCTTTTCAAGTTCCGAAATGATGACATCTGTGCATCACGGGAAGTACCATATACGGCATAGCCTTTATCTAACAGCAGTGAGGCTAAATAGGCTCCATCTTGTCCAGATATTCCACAAATTAGCGCTTTTTTCATATAGCAGGGTGGGTCAGACTACCAAATATAGATAATAACCGAATCATCATTATTCTAGTGCGTAGGGTGCGTCAGAGGGATAACATATCGGGTTAACGGCCAATTTGGTTCATCTGACGCACCACGGCACCACCCCCATATCGTGGTCAAGAAACCGGGTTTCTCAGGGGAAACGGTGGGGCGGGTTTACCAAAACCTGGGTGGGGAATTGATAATTGACGGCAAAACCCGCCCCTACAATTAATAATTAATAATTAATAATTAATAATTAATAATTATCACCCTGGTAGGGTGCGTCAGATGAACTGACGCACCACCCATATCGTGGTCAAGAAACCGGGTTTCTTTGAGAAACCGGGTTTCTCAGGGGAAACGGTGGGGCGGGTTTACCAAAACCTGGGTGGGGAATTGATAATTGACGGCAAAACCCGCCCCTACAATAGAAACGGTGGGGCGGGTTTACCAAAACCTGGGTGGGGAATTGATAATTGACGGCAAAACCCGCCCCTACAATAGAAACGGTGGGGCGGGTTTACCAAAACCTGGGTGGGGAATTGATAATTGACGGCAAAACCCGCCCCTACAATAGAAACGGTGGGGCGGGTTTACCAAAACCTGGGTGGGGAATTGATAATTGACGGCAAAACCCGCCCCTACAATTAATAATTAACAATTATCCATTATCAATTTAGCAAAGGAAAGCGCATCTAAGCGATCGCCTTTTAGAGAGGATAAGCGCACGAAATCATTAACCCAGTCTAGGATAGTTTGAGTGGTGAATTGGAAAGGAGAATATTTGAGAGACCCTTGGAGATGTTCAACCGCCGCGGCTGTGTCTCCGGTGGTGTAGGCGTGCCATGCTTGCCACGTTTGCGACCGATAGCGAAGCCTGTGGCTGAGGTTTTGTACCCCTTTTATCACCTCCTCACACTGGGCAAATTCATCGCTTATGGGGGCTGATATAGCCGGATGAAGGATGTTTATGGTTTCCCTAAGCATCCGTTCTTCCCGAAATAGTTGTTCGGCTCTCAGTTTACTCGCCTGTCCCATAGCTTGTCGGAGTTGAGGATTAACGGCCCATTCTTCGAGAGTGTGGGCGAGTTCCCGCGCCGTGGCGGCTGGGTCAACATTCGGGTTAGGTAACAGTTTTCCGGTTCCGCCTAAACCTTCAGGAATGCCACCGGCGGCGGAAGCGACAATAGGTAAACCCTTAGCCATAGCTTCCATAATGGCGAAGGAGGGGGCGGCTTCTGAATAGGAGGTTAACACAAAGATATCACAGGCATCTAGCCAGTCGGGAACATCCCAGCGTTGACCTAGGAAAATCACCTTTTCGGCTACCCCTAGCTGTTGTGCCATTTCCCTAAGTTCGGGTTCCACATCACGATCGCTACCCTTTCCGGTTCCCGCCCATACCAGATATAGTTTTGACCAAATCGGGGAATTTTTCAAGTGGGCGATCGCTTCTAGTTGATGACGGTGACCTTTAATTGGGGCGAGTCGGGCTGAAGTAAAGCACATTACTGCATCTTCGGGAAGGCTAATTTCCTGGCGCAACCGTTTTCGCGCTTCTGGGTCGGGGGGGTTAAAGTATTTTGGCGATCGGCCATAATAAACCACATTGCCTTTATTTTCAGGTAATTTAAAATCCTGATGGAGAATGTTTAAATGTTCCCGCGCCGCCACATTTACCACCCGCGCCAAACCATATTGATAGCGCACAGCTTCTCGATATGGGATATCATCACCCATGGAAAAATCTGCGTGTTCACTCATGGCTAAACCTAGGGCGATCGCATAGGGAATATTTTGTTCAATAGCCACCTGTTTAGCCGCAAAATGGGAATAGGGCCAGCCATCACTAAAGATAATAAAATCAGGCTTCAGTTGAGAATACAATTTTTCGTAATCTTGGCAATTTCTCAACACTCTAGCCAAATCTGAACTCGTACTGTAATCTAGCCAAAACTGTTGCACTCCCAAACTCCCCTCTTGTTCCACCAAAGGGCTAGTATGTTTTGGTCTAACTGCTGTGACTTTATAACCAATTTTAGCCAATTCACACATAATTAGATGATCATATTGTGCCAGTCCGCCAATACCCGGATCATCTGTATTGATTAAAATAATGTGTTGATTCATTAAAGCCGATTTCGATAAATTTAACTGTGATTTTTTGCGGAATCTTGAACCGCCGATAAATAATGTATAAATCTCTTGCCATTCTGGGCTCTTAATCAGTTGCTCAATTAATAACTTTTCTCCATACTCTTGTGAGATGTTCTGAAAGGCATTTGTCCAGTGTAGTAAAGTCTCCACCGGGGAAACATCACTATATTCTAAGGACTTCTGTAAACATTCTACCATGAATTTAGGGTAACCATCTCGATACATTCTCCATGCTAACCATATCCAGCGCTCATAGCGTTCTTTTCTTTCCAGTTGACGGATAGATATGGGTAATTCCGGGCGGCGAAAAAACTCATTCATTAAGGCTTCCGTATTGCGGATGACTTTTTCGCCTCCAGACATCAAATTAGAATCATGTTGGCGGTAGCAGGCGTGCATTTTTTTCAGCCAAACGGTGCGACACCCCATTAAAGATAACCGCAGGACAAAATCTAGGTCTTCTGTGGGGGGATGGCGATGATCAAATCCTCCCACTTTTTCCCACCATTCACGCCGCATAATTAAGGCGCTAGGACGGACACATTTATATAAAACCCAGGTTTCTAAGTTCAAGACTGGGGCATTTTCCCAGGGTGTAACTTTGGCTAATATTTGAGAATTTTGGTCAACCACCATCCAGCCACTTTGGATTAAATCAATGGAGGGATTTTTCTGGAAATGGGCAACTTGTTCGGCGAGTTTTTCGGGCAAAAAAAAGTCATCCCCATCTAAAAAAGCGAGAAATTCTCCCCGCGCTAAACTACAACCATAATTTCTGGCTTTGGCAGCCCCCTGGTTGGGTTGATAGTGATAGGAAATTACGTCTAAATATGGTTCGAGAACCTGCCGGGTGTTGTCGGTGGAACCGTCATCAATTACGATGATTTCATAGTCTGTATAGGTTTGTTCTAGGGCGCTTCGGACACACAGTTCAATATAGCGATCGCAATTATAAGCGGGAATAATTACACTAACTTTAGGGGTGGTTTTGGGGAGGGTTTCTAAGAGGAGTTGTTGCCATTCTGGTTGTTGTCTAAAGCTGTGGGTATCCATTAATTCACCGTAGCCAGTACAATAACCCATAAAGCGATGTATCCAGTCAGAAACGGTGATAGGAAGGGTGTAGGGGGTATAGGAAAGCGATCGCCTGATAAATTCTGCCATTTTGGTCGGATGACCAGTATAATAAAATCGCCAAGCCATCCAGGTTAATGATTCATAACGGGTCTGCCTCTCTAGTTGGCGGATAGAGTCGTCCAGGTCTGGTTGTTGGAAAAAGTTTTCTAGGACGGCATTAAAAGCCTCTAACTGTTTGGTAGGATCGGCAATAGACATGGCGCGATCGTGTTGGCGATAACCCACGGTCATCTGTTTTAACCAGGTAGCCTCACATCCCATTTTGGCTAGTCGCAGCACAAAGTCTACGTCGTCCGCACCGTCAAACCGCGAGTTAAAGCCTCCCGCCTTTTCCCACCACTCTCGCCGGAACATCATCGCACTGGGTAAAATGGGAGTATCAGTCAACCAAGTTTCTAGGGTGAGAGTTGGGACTTTATGCCAGGGTTCAATATTTGATTGGGGTGTACCGTCGGCACTAATAATTTGCCAACCACTGTTGACCAGTCCTACCCCAGGGTGAGAGTCGAAGCAGGCGACCTGGGCTGGCAATTTGTCCGGGAGGAAAATATCATCATGGTCTAATAGGGCAATTAATTCTCCCTTAGCGGCTGCTATACCCAGATTTCTGGCTGCTGCCATGCCACCATTAGTTTGGGATATACTGTGGATACGTGACCCGTAGGATTGGAGAATTTCTGGGGTGCTGTCGGTAGAGCCGTCATCGACTACAATAATTTCATAGTCCTGATAACTCTGGCTGAAAATGCTATTGATGGCTTCGGTAATGTAGCGATCGGCATTGTAAGCGGGAATGATGACACTGACTCTGGGTTGGCGAGTAGTTGCTGACATGATTGGTCCTTGATCAAAAAAACAGAAGTTGATGGTCTCTAAGGGATTGGGGTATGGTTAGACTCAGATTGACTTAATCTCAGTATCGCCAAAATGGAGGAAATAATAGCATGGCTAAAAAATACATTAAAGACCAAAAAGCTCTCAATACTACCCTGAAAAAGGATATTAAGTGGACTCCTACTAAAATCATTCTTGCGGCTTTGGGATTTCTGATTCCTTATGGGGGTTTTGTGTATTATAGTACATCAATTTCTATGATTTTTGCGGGGTTATTGATAGCTGGGCCAGTCATAGCTGGGGCTATTTATGGTTTCATATATTTTGTGAACCGGGATCTATTCTAAGTGCCTCATAATTTGGGTGTTTAGAGTTGATGGTGCTGGGTGAGGATGGCCTATACAACTAAGGCATAAAGTTGATCGAGTTTGGTTTAGCAATTAGTTATTTTTGAAAATGAGTTGATGTCTGTACCTAACCCGGAAGCAGAGGCTTTGAGTTTACACGAAAAGGCAGAAAACTATTTGGCTGAGGGAAAGCTGGAGAAGGCGATCGCTTTTTACCAAAAGGCAATCCAGCTAAACCCTCGTTTCTCCTGGTCTCACCATAAATTAGGGGATGCTTTCTCTCAACTGGAAAGGTGGGATGATGCTATGGTGGCTTACCAAAAGGCGATCGCTGTTAATTCCGGCTTTTTTTGGTCTTATAATAATTTAGGAAATACTCTGATTAAACAGGGTCATTGGTCGGCAGCTATTGAAGTATATCAAAAAGCAATTTCTCTTGATACTAATTTTCCCTGGTGTTATTATAATTTAGGTAATGCTTACAGTTCTATAGGTGAATGGGAAAAGTCTATTGATGCCTATTTAACAGCTTTTCAGCTTGATGATAATTTACCAGACCTTGATGAAAAGTTGGGTAATGCTTTGGCGGGATACTGTCAGGGAAATCTTGATAATATCATCGAACACTTAACTATTTTACCATCCTTTCAGGATATCACAATTTATAACAAGTTAGCCGACAATTTAGCCAGCAAAGATTATTGGTTAGCAGCCATTATATTATATCAAAAAGTGTTGGCTATTGAGCCAAAAAATCCAGAGATTTTACCCAAACTTAATCAGGCTTGGGAACGCCAACGGGAACTGGAACATCAGCTAAATATCCAAAATCAGATTGTTAAACAGCATCCTGATAGTTATGATGCTTATTATGGCTTAGGCAATGCTTTATTTAAGTTAGGAAAATGGCATCAGGCTATTGAGGCTTATTTACGGTCTATGGAATTAAAGCCGAATTTACCTCCTTGGTTATATAAGGACTTGTGGACATTGCTTAAAGCGGAAGGACGCTTAGGGGAAGTGGTGGATTTATATCAAAAAGCCATTATTAAAAATCCACAAACCTGCGAATTGTATATTAATTTAGGAGAAATTTTAGCCCAACAGGGAAACCTAGAAGCAGCGATAAATTGTAACCTTAAAGCCACAGATATTAAGTTTAATCAGCAGTTAATTAACCATGGAGTTCCCCCTAAATTTATCATTATTGGCACTCAAAAAGGGGGGACTACTTCCCTATATTATTATCTGGAAAAGCATCCACAAACGGCTTTATCTGTTATCAAAGAAATTGAGTTTTGGTCTCGGAAGTTTGACCGAGGTATAGACTGGTATTTGAGCCATTTTTGTACTATACCTAAAGCCGATAGGGTGATGACTGGGGAAGCGACACCTAGTTATTTGGACTGTCAGTCTGTAGCGGAACGTCTGTTTAACTGTTATCCTGACATGAAATTAATTGTAATGCTAAGAAATCCCATAGATAGGGCGATTTCTCATTACTATCATTGGGTTAATATTGGTTGGGAATCGCGAGATTTATCAACAGCGATCGCCTCAGAAATAAACCGATTTAAACAGGGTAATCGTCAGATTTGGGACTGTCCCCATAGTTATTTGGCACGTGGTATATATGTGGAATTTTTGAAACATTGGTTATCTATCTTCCCCAAAGATAATTTTCTGATTCTCAAAAGCGAGGATTTATATAATAGTCCAGACAATACTTTAAGGAGAGTACATCAGTTTTTGGGTTTAGCCGATTATTCATTAAAAACATATCCAAAATACAACTCTCGATTTTATCCTGATCTGGCTGAACTATGGCGCTATAAGTTGGGAGAATTTTACGAACCTTACAATCAAGCTTTAGAGGATTTTGTGGGTGTAAAATTTGACTGGAATAGCGGTTAATGGCTGAGTTTTAATCAATGTAAATAATTGGCAAGATTAGTATATAATTATAGTGAGTCTAGGGGTGAGTGAATAATATGGAGCGTGATTTTCAACTTCCGGGGGAATTAGTGAGTCTTCATCAACAGGCGATCGCCTATTTAGAAGAAGGGAAATTTGATGAGGCGATCGCTAACTGTCAACAAGTTATCCAACAGCAGCCAGAATGGGTTATGGCTTATAAAACTTTGGGGTTGGCTTTACAAAAAAGTAACCGCCTAGAAGCCGCAGAAAACGCCTATAAAAAAGCTATCAATCTCGACCCTAATTTGGTGGCTGCTTATGGAAATCTTGGCAGTCTTTACGCGCAACAGGAAAGGTGGGAAGAAGCGGAAGTAACCTTAAAGCAAGCCATCAGTATTGACCCTAATTTTCGAGGTTTATATCGCAATTTAGCCAGAGTTTTAACCAAGATAGGACGACCGGAAGAAGCTCAAAACTATTGGCAAAAGGGACTGAAATTAGATGCAATTTTAAAACAGCGAGGACAAGAGGAATTACAGATAGGAAATACCTTAGCTGAAGCCGGGAAATGGTCAGAGGCGGTGTCAGCATTTCAAAAGGCGATCGCTTACCATCATCAGTTATTTTTAGCGCACCATAAATTGGGGTTAGGTCTGATGCAATTAAATCAGCCAGCTGAGGCGGTGTCGGCTTTTGAGAAGGCGATCGCTATCCAACCAGATTTTAGTTGGTCTCATCACCATTTAGGAGAGGCTTTTCAGGTGTTAAATAAACCGGCTTTGGCGGTAGAGGCATTTCGGAAGGCGATCGCTATCAACCCAGATTTTTGTTGGTCTTATTATCAATTAGCCAAAGCTGCCACCCAACTCCAGCAGTGGGAAGATGTAGCAGATGCTTACCAAAAAGCCATTCAATTAAAGTCAGACTTTCTGGAGTTTTATTTAGGCTTATCTAAGGCATTATTTGAGTTAAAACGCTGGCTAGATTTGGTGAAATTATACCCCTTGATTTTATCACAACAGCCTGATTTTATCAAAAACTATTATTCCCTGGCAGAAACTTTAGTTGAGCAGGAATGTTGGGATGCTGCTTTAGTGATTTACGAGGCCATCATTGAACACAACCCAAGTTTTTTAGAATCGGCTAATAATCGAGTTAATTGGGGTAAAATTTTAGTCAGCCAAAAACGTTATGAACAGGCGATATCTCAGTATCAAATTCTAGTTAATCAAAATCCTGATTGCGAATGGTTTTATGGATTACTAGCAGATGCTTATTATCAAACTCAAGACTGGTTAACCGCCTTAGCCAATTATCAAAAAGCGATATCTATCAATAGTAATCAGGACTGTTTTTATTGCTGCTTGGGGAATTGCTTACACCAATTAGGTAATTTTGACCAAGCAATTGAGGCTTATAGAAAGGCTATTAGCATCAAAAATTTTCCTTGGTATTATGAAGCAATTATTAATGTATTGATGTCTCAGAAAAAGTGGGAAGAGGCGCTGGAAGTATGTTTTGAGTCACTGAAAAATGACCCAAACTCTTATCAATTTTACGACAAAATTAAGACAAACTTACTACACTTAGGAAGACATCAAGATGCTCACAGATGCAATCATTTACAATTACCTAATGATCTGCTTTCTAAATTCTGTAATTTACCAAGTCCAGACAAGTGGTTAGTCAATAGTAGAAGTTGTAGCAATGTTCAAACTATCGAGATATATCCATCGACTTCCGTGAATTTTAAACAGCCAAATACAGTTTCCAAGAGTTCTTTGGGTTTTAAAAGTTATCGAACTCAGCAACCATCCGGATCAGTGAAAATTTTTCCACAATCCAGAGGATTAAATACTGGTTTTTTGCATACAATAATAACAACCAATAATCAGGTTGTTAAAGATTTGTCTTCCGACAACTCAGGAATTGCTTTAGCTGCTCATAATTTACCAGAGACCATACACTTAGAAGGAAATATTGCTTTTGTATCTGCTTATTGTGGACAAAACTACTTTCATTGGATGGTCGAGGTAATACCTAGGTTACATCTGGTTTTAGCCAGCGGAGTACCCGTTGATAAAATTGTGGTTAATAAGTTTGGTCACAAATATGAGGATGAAACTTTAGCTATGTTTGACATTCCCGAACATCAAAAAATGTTTGGCTGTTTTCGTCACGTTCAAGCTGAGGTTTTGATAGTCCCATCTCGCACCTTGTCTACACCCAAATGGGCTTGTGATTTTGTCAAAGATTTAGTTTTAAAACATCCATTACTGGAAGAGGATAATCGATGCAATTACTCTAGTAAAATTTATATTAGTAGAGCTAATGCTTATATTCGCAAAGTTATCAATGAACAGGAGTTAATGGATATCCTCAAACCATTAGGTTTTGAAGTGGTCTATCTTGAAAATATGTCGGTGAAACAACAAGCATTGTGTTTACATCATGCGGAAGTGGTAATTTCTCCTCATGGTGCTGGGTTAACTAACTTAGTTTTCTGTGAGCCTGGAACTAAAGTAATTGAGTTATTTCCTCCCGCAAGCTCATTTCCCTGTTACTGGACTATGAGCGAAATTTGTCAATTAGATTATTATTACTTAGTGGGCGAATTTAATCCAGAATGCCCAAATACCATAGATGATGAGATAGATAGAAATCAAAATTTTTATATAGATATCAAGAGTTTATTAAAAACTATGGAAATTGCTGATATAATTTAATTAATTATTTGAGTGAAAAAATTGCCGATGAGTTTATCGATGAATACCCCAGACCGTGCCGTTATATACCAGAAACAAGCAATTGAACATCTCACAAAAGGTAAATTAGAGGAAGCGATCGCCTGCTGTAATTTCGCCTTAGAAATGCAGCCTGGTTATGCTGAAATATACATGATTTTAGGCAAAATTTATATTAAAAAGCAACTTTATAATGACGCAATTATTATCCTGAAAACTGCTATCAGACTGTCTCCCAATTTAACTGAAGCCTATTATAATTTAGGACAGGTATTTTTAACTTTGAATGATTGGAAAAATGCAGTCAATATATTTGAAAAATTGACTATAATTGATACAGCCAATAATGCCTGGAATTACTATCTATTAGGTGATGCTTTTATGGGATTACATAAATGGGAGCCGGCAGCCAATTCTTACAAAAAAGCGATTTTATTAAATAATCATAATGATTGGTTTTATCAAAAATTAGGGGATTCATTACGTCAACTAAATAGATTATCTGAAGCAATAAATGCTTATCAAAAAGCCATTGAAATCAAGCCTTGTCCTTGGTACTATGAAGGCATTGGTAATATTTTGATCAGCCAGCATCAATGGGATGAAGCTATTAGCATTTTTATTAAGTCTCTGGAAATTGACCCTGACTATTATCAGGCTTATGATAAAATAGGTATAATTTTTGAGAAATTAGGAAATATAAATTTTTCTAAACTATGCAGGATGGGATATAAAATTCCTCCTTCGGTAATGTTTCAATATAGCAAATTACAGCGAAATTATACCATTTCTGTTGATGATAATAGATTCAAAAAAAAACTTGTATACTCATCTCAAGTAGTCAATCTTTTACAACCCAAAACAACTGATAATGAAAGTTTAAATTATTTTGTGAATAAAAAAGTTAAATTTCCAGATGCTTTTGTTGCTCAAGTAAAAAATAGTACAGCTTGGGGAAGTAGTTGCACAAGTGCAATTATTACTGAAGACCAAAAAATTATTAATGATTTATCTACCGGAACTCCTGAAATTATTTTGACTTCCAATTATTTGCCTAAACCCATAAAAGTTTCTGGTAGAATTGCCATCTTATCTGTTCAGTATACTTACAACTATTTTCATTGGATGTTTGAAATTTTGGCTAGGTTAATGCTTTTGTTAGAAGCAGGTATTACCTTTGATAATTTGGATGGTATATTTATTTCAGGACATGGAAAAAAATATGAACAAGAAACTCTTGAATTGCTGAAAATTCCTATGGATAGAGTTATTGATAATTCAATTAATTATATTAAAGCTGATTGTCTCATTGTGCCTTCTGTAAGTCCACGTCCACTGATTACCAATGGATGGTCTTGTAAGATGTTAAAAAACTTGATATTAAATTCACAAAAATTTGAGGTTTTTAGTCAATCTATACAACCAATAAGTCGTATCTATATTACTCGAAACAAGTCCCAGTATAGGAAAATTTTAAACGAAGCTGAACTTATTTGTTTGTTGGAAAAATTTGGGTTTAAAGTGTTGACTTTAGAGGGTATGTCTGTCATAGAACAAGCAGCTTATTTTACAAAAGCAGAAATGGTCATATCTCCACATGGTGCCAGTTTGACAAATTTGGTTTTTTGTCTTCCAGGAACTAAAGTAATTGAAATATTTGCACCAGGTAGCATTATAGATTATTACTGGAAACTAAGTTCTATTTGTCATTTAGATTATTATTATTTAATCGCAAAAGCTCCAGAAGATCTGACCCCTACAGCAGCTCATGTACAAAATTTTAATGTTAATCTTGATTCAGTGTTGCAAACCTTAAAATTAGCTGGGATTTTTTAGAAATACCACCCAAATTTAGTAAATATGGTATAATGTGTAAACAAAAATATAACAGTATGGTGTGCTTGACTGATTTTTAAATCACTAATAAATAATATGGATGTACTAAAAAATATGGAATTGTTATCAGTTAACCCCTACCAACAAGCAATTGAACATCTCACCGAAGGTAAATTAGAGGAAGCGATCGCCTGCTGTAATTTCGCCTTGGAAAGGCAACCACATTGGGCAGATGGTTATAAAACTTTGGGACTAGCTTACCAGAAACAAGGTAACTTTGAGCAAGCCTTAATTGCCTATACAAAAGCATTAGAAATTAAACCAGATTTTGCTGAAGTTTACGGCAATTTGGGAAGTCTGTATGCCGAACATAAATTGTGGCAAGATGCAGTGCAAGCCTATGATGTCGCTTTGCGTCTTAATCCTGATTTGGTGGGGTTATATCGTAACCTGGCTCAATTATTAATTATGTTTGGAAAATATGAAGATGCTATCAGTTATTGTCAGCAAGCGATCGCTAAACAACCCGACTCATTTAAAGCCTATTATTTATTGGGAAATGCACTGAGTGGCTTAGAAAAATGGTCAGCAGCAGAAACGGCTTATCAGCGTGGTGCTGAACTTAATCCTCAATGCGATCGCATTCATGTAGACCTAGGGAATATGTTGGCTCAACAGGGAAATTGGCAACCCGCGATCACCGCCTATCAAACAGCTATTAAAATTAACCCCAAAAATGAACTCGCTTATCATAAATTAGGAAATTCTTGGTTTCGCTTACAGGAACCAGAAAAAGCGATTTCTGTTTATAAAAAAGCCATGGAAATTAACCCACTAACTCCTTGGTCTCATCTCCCATTAGGGCGATCTTTGTTAGAGGTTGGTAAAGTTCAAGAAGCGATCGCTATTTGTTTTCGAGCAGTTGAATTAAACCCAAACTCCTACTGGGCTCATGAAAATTTGGGGGATGCTTTAAGCAGAAACCGACGTTTTTCGGAAGCCATTCCTATATATTTACAAGCCTTACAAAAAGTTCCTGAAGACAAGCCGGGAGTTAGTAATAGTTTATATCGTCAATTGGGTTATGCGATCCGGGAACAGAGTCAAGCAGACGTAGATCAGGCTAGTCAGTGGTTATCGGAAATGATTAATCATCCACCGGATCACAATTGGCAAAATTTAGGTTTGAGCCAACCAAACCCGGAACCCTATTTACAATTAGGAGAAATGTTAGCTAAAAATTATCAGTTTGAAGGAGCGATCGCCTTTCATAAACTCGCCTGTGAATGTCAACCAAAGAACGCTGAAATCCTGGAAAAATATCAGAATATTTGTCAACAATACCAGGAGTTTGAGGAAAAAATTAGCACCCTACAACTTGCCACCCAGAAAGACTCTACCTCCCCTAAACCTTATACAGAACTGGGTAATTTATTATCTGAACATAACCGCCTAGATGAAGCTGCTAGTTATCACCGCACCGCCTTAAAACTGCGGGGATGGGATGTTAGCGAACAACGTAATTATCGATTTACCCGAGACTGGTTTAGTAGTAATATCCCCACCTGGGAAAACAATTTACATCATCTGGCGGGTATTCCCGACTTTCAAGCCTTAGAAGTTGGCAGTTTTCAGGGGATGTCAGCCTGTTGGCTGCTTGATTATATCCTGACTCATCCGACTGCAAAAATTACTTGTATTGACCCATATTTTCAACCGGAATTTAATAGCAATATTGCTCAAACTAATGCAGGCGATCGCGTGATTAAAATAGTCGGATATTCTCAAAATATTCTGAATTCTCTGGCGGCTGATTACTATGACCTAATTTATATTGATGGTTGTCATTTGGCGACGGTAGCCTTCCGAGATGCTTTGCTCTCATGGCGACTTTTAAAGGTGGGAGGAATGGCTATTTTTGATGATTATAATGTTTCCGAAGAAGATAACGATGAGCAAGAAGCTAAACGGGGAATTAATCTATTTTTAGAAAAGGTGAAAGATTGGGTGGATATTATAGATGAGGGGTATCAATTATTTTTAGTGAAAACCGGAGATGGTTTCCAGCCAGGTGAATTAGAAATGTTGTTATCAGAAATTTCCGGACCCAATCAAGCCTACTATTAATCTCACTGAATTATTTATGGTATCTCTACCTCCGAAATTGTTAGCATTACAACTTCACCAGCAAGCTATTATGTACATTAATAATCGCGACTGGGAGGCGGCGATAAGAGCTTGTGAAGAAGCCTTACAACTCTACCCTGATTTAGCGATCGCCTATAAAACTTTGGGGATAGCTTGGCAATGCCAAGGTCAATTATCCGAGGCAGAAAAATCCTATAAAAAAGCATTAAAAATTAACCCTAATTTTGCGGAAGTTTACTCAAATTTAGGTAGTTTATATGCCAAGCAAAGCCGGTGGAAACCTGCTATTACAGCCTATAAAAAAGCATTAAAAATTAACCCTAATTTAGCCGGAGCTTATCGAAATTTGGCGAAGGTATGGACTGAGTTAGAGGATACCGATAATTTTATTAAATGTCAATATAAAGCTCTGAAATTAGAACCAGAGAAAGGGAGTGCAGATGATTATATAAAGTTAGGAAATATGCTGCTCAAGTGCCGCGAATTCACTAAGGCGATCGCCTGTTATCGGCAAGCCATTAAATTATATCCTGATACCTCTGAAGCCTATCATAACTTAGGGGAAGTTTTGAAGGCATTAAAAAGACCGAAACAGGCAATTTTGTCTTATCAAAAAGCTCTGAAAGTTAATCCCCAGTCTACCATGACCTATCGTAGCTTAGAAAAAATCTTAATTGAGCATCACCAATGGGACGAACTCATTAAAGTTTATTATCAACATTTAACCGTAGATTATAATTGCTTTGAAACCTATCGCAATTTGGGTAAAATTTTACTGCAAAAAGGTCAAATTCAAGATGCTATGAATGCCTTTCTTAAAGCCATTGAAATTAAACCTGATTTTTCTTGGTCTTATTGGAACTTATGGAATATTTTAGCTGAATATGAACAGCTAGACCAAGCCCGGGAAATTTTAGTAGCAGCCATTGACCGTTTTTCTGATTCTGAACAAGTGAAATTGAATTTGGGGGAACTTCTCAGCCATCAAAACAAGTTCCCGGAGGCTATGGTAGCATATCGGGATGCTGCTGCCCAAAAAATGCGGCGATCACATCCTGAAATTATGGCGAAATCTGGAGATAAATCGTCTCCTATCCCACCTAATTTTATCATTATTGGCGCTCAAAAAGGTGGCACTACATCTCTGTATCGTTATTTAGAAGAACATCCTCAAATGGTAGGTTGTATCAAAAAAGAAACTCATTTTTGGACTCAGCATTTTGACCGAGGTTTAGACTGGTATCTCTCCCACTTTCCCCAGAGTATTTCAGAAGCTAATATCATCACCGGGGAAGCCACACCAAATTATTTAGAATACCCCCAAGTTCCTGAGCGTATATTTGCGGCATTTCCTGATATTAAATTAATTGTATTGCTGCGTAATCCCATCACGAGAGCCATATCTCAATATCATCATTGGGTCAGATTAATGCGGGAATATAGACCCTTAGAAACAGTCATGGAATCGGAGTTAAACCTAATCACAAGTAATTTAGAATCCGAGAGCAAACTAATTCAATATCCCGGATATCTCTGGCGAGGATTATATCTACCATTTCTGGAAAAATGGATGTCGATTTTCCCCAGGGAACAGTTTTTAATTATCCGCAGTGAAGATTTTTATCAAAATCCCTCCCAAGTTTTTAATCAGGTTTTGGATTTTTTGGGATTACCTAGCTATGAACTCTCTAATTATTGTTCCTATAACTCAGGACGTTATCCCCAAATTGAACCTTCAGTTTATAGCCAACTCCGAGATTATTTTTATCCTCATAATCAAAGATTACAGGATTTTTTAAATTTAGAGTTTGATTGGGATTAAATTAATGATTGGTCAAGGGTTGACATTTGGCGAATTTTGTGCTAGATATATTAGCCATCAGTCGATGTTTTAAGCATCCTGGAAGTTTGAAAAAGATTTAAATTAATAATGCCATCCTCCGAAGAAATACTAGCATTACAGCTATATCAGCAGGCCAACACATATCTAGCCCAACAGCAATTTTCTGAGGCGATCGCTTCCTGTAAAACTGCCTTAGAATATCATCCTAACTTGGCTCCAGCATACAAAATTATCGGCACTGTTGAACAGCTACAAGGGGAGTTTGATCAGGCGGAAGCATCCTATAAAAAAGCCTTAGAAATCGAGCCAGATTTTGCCGAAGTTTACGCGAATCTTGGCAGCCTTTTTGCTCAAAAAAATGATTGGCAATCTGCGATTAACTGCTATGAAAAGGCTATCGAAATTAAACCGGATTTTGGCGGTGTTTATCGCAACTTAGCCAAAGTCTTTGGGCAAATTAATCAGCAGGATAAAGCCAACTACTGTTGGTTAAAAGCTATCAATATTGACCCACAAAATGTTAACCTTCCTGAATATATGGAGGTTGCCAAAGCACTGGATAATCAGGGAAAATTTCCCCAAGCGATCGCCATTTATGCTAAGGCGATGGGAATTTACCCAAATGTGGCAGAAATTCACTATAATTTAGGGGAAACTTTCGTCAATTGTGAACAATGGGAATCAGCGATAAACGCCTATAAACAGGCTCTGGAAATGAACCCGGATTTGTATTATGTCTATAGTCGTTTGGGGGATGTTTTCACAGAACAGAAAAATTACCAGGATGCGATCGCCGCCTATCAAGAATGCCTTAAACTGAAGCCAGACATAGATTGGACACATTTTAAGCTGGGGGAAATCTGCCAAAAACAAGGAGATATAAAGCAAGCGATCGCCGCCTATCAAAAAGGCATAACTATCCAACCAAAATTAACATGGCCTTACTTAAAACTCTTAGAACTTTTGAACCACCTCGAATCATGGCAGGAAATTTTTAGTAACTATAAAGAACTCCTAAATAATCATCCAGATAACTCCGCGATAATTTACCAAAAACTAGCCGAGGTAGCCGTAAGATTCAATAAATGGAATCAGGCGATTAAAAATTACCAAAAAGCCCTAGAAATCGACCCAGAATGCTTTGATGCTTGTCTGCAATTAGCCCAGATATTTCTGCGCCAAGGAAAACCAATTAAGGCTATAGAAGCCTATATCAAAGCCGTAAATATTCGGCCTCATTTTTATTGGTCATATTGGAATCTGTGGAATTTATTATCCGAACACAATCAACTTGATGTCGTCATTGAAATCTATCGCCAGAAACTCCAAGACTTTGCCGATTTTCATGTAGTTTCTATGAACCTGGGAGAGGCTTTAAGTCGTCAAGGAAATATCCAAGAAGCCATCACCCATTATCGCAATGCCAGCCACAAAAAACTGTTAAAAAATCGCCCAGAAATTGCTAGTCAATATTGGGATGATCACCATCCCATGCACCCGAATTTTTTAATTATTGGCACTCAAAAAGGCGGCACTACTTCCCTGTACAACTATTTAAGTAAACATCCGCAAGTATTACCCTGCATCAAAAAAGAAGTTTACTTTTGGACTATGCTATTTTATCGAGGTTTAGACTGGTATCTTTCCCATTTTCCCCACCTAGCGACCTCAGCCGAATTTATCACGGGAGAAGCCACCCCTCACTATTTAGAAACCCCAGAAGTTCCCCGCCGCGTCTGGGAAGTATTTCCGCGCATGAAACTGATTGTATTATTGAGAAATCCGATAATCAGGAGTTTTTCACATTATTATCATTGGCAGAGATTAATGTGGGAAAAGAGGTCTTGGCAAGAGGCTTTTACCACGGAATTAGAAATCATGTCTAACCTGGACAATATCAAATTTAATTCTCCCAGCCTACAAGAGGAAAAGCAATACCTAGCCAGAGGCATATATATCGATTTTCTGGAAAATTGGATGTCAGTATTTCCCCGGGAGCAGTTTTTGATTATTCGTAGCGAAGACTTTTACGAACATCCCCAAGCCATTTTAAATCAGGTCTTAGAATTTTTAGAACTCTCCCCCCACCAACTCCATAAATATCACCCCTTCAACGCTGGAGAATATGAAGTCGATCGCCAAGATCCAGTTTTCCAGCAAATCCGGGAATTCTTCCAACCCCATAATCAGAAACTAGAGGAATTTTTAGGACGACAATTAAATTGGCATTGATAACCGTCCGAAAGCGCTATCCTTGAGGATAATATCAGCCCTATCCCAATTTCCTAAGCATAATGCGGTTGCAGCGCCAGTTTAATGGAAAAATCATCACCCTCGACACCAGAAACCCCATTGGGAGTGGTGGTGAGGGTCGCATCTACGTTGTTGCCAACGACCCCACCCTAGTAGCCAAAATCTACCATAACCCGACGGACGAAGACGCAGACAAACTAACCCTAATGTACAACGCCCCCCCTGCCAATTTAGACGTAATGCCGGGGATGACCTTAATCGCTTGGCCGATCGACCTGTTGCGGACTGTCGATAACCGCCCCCACATTGTTGGGTATCTAATGCCGCGAGTCACGGCGGCTGCACCCATCCACACATTTTACACCCCCAAAACCCGCCGGGAACAGAAACCCCTATTTAACTATCTCTACCTACACCGTACTGCGCGCAACCTAGCTGCCGCTTTTAACGACATTCACAGCGGAGGCTATGTAGTAGGAGATGTCAACGAATCCAATATTTTAGTCAGCGATACCGCCATTGTCACCCTAGTAGATACAGACTCCTTCCAAGTGCGCGACCCCTATACTGACCTGACGTTTCGCTGTCCGGTAGGAAAAGCGGAATTTACGCCGCCAGAATTGCAAAATCAGACTTTCCGAGATATCGATCGCACAGCAGAACACGATCGCTTTGGTTTAGCAGTGCTGATATTTCAACTACTAATGGAAGGAACACACCCCTTTTCTGGGGTATATCAAGGCAGTGGCGACCCCCCAGCCATAGAAGCGCGCATCAAAGCCGGTCATTTCGTCTATGGGAAAAAACCAGTCCCCTACCAACCGATGCCCTTAGCCCCCTCCTTCAAAACCCTTCACCCCAGCCTACAGGAACTATTTATCCGCTGTTTTGAAGACGGCCACAACTACCCCGAAAAACGCCCCCCAGCCATAGCTTGGACACAGGCGCTCAAACAAGCAGAATCCGACCTAAGCACCTGTACTAAGAATCGACAACACCGATACAGTAACCATCTCAAATCCTGTCCTTGGTGCGATCGCACCCGCCAACTAGGAGGACGCGATCCCTTTCCGTCCCGAGAAGCCGTGCGTTCCGGTCAACACCTAGAACCACTAAAAATCAAAAAGCGCCATCGTCTCACCCTCAACCCTAGAGTTACCCGTCCCCAACAACCATCGCGAGTCATCACCCCCACCACCAAAAGCCCCAGACGGGTCCTCAAACGTCCCCAACCTCCCGCCATTATCAGATCACCGCACACATGGTTAGCAATTTGGCATATTACCGAAGGCGCAATAGTTGGGGGTGTTTGGGGAGTTACCTGTTTATCAGCGATCGTCGCCATAATTTTCGCCCTCTTTGGACCCACCAGCGGCATACTCGGAGCCATGATCGTCGGTAGTATTTGGGGCTGTTTTTTCGGTGCCACCGCCGGGTTATTCATACCCGAACCCATTACCGGACCTAGCAAAATCCCCGTCATCATTGGTGGTCTATGTGGAACCTTCATCGCCGCCGCCATAGCTGGAGTGATTTTCGGCGCTTTAGAACAAGATGCCCTCATTGGTCAGGCGATTATGTGGGGCGCGTTTATGGGTATGGTGTGGGGTACCATCTGGAACCTCTTTAAACCCCCTCTATCGGTTCCCAAAGGCCGTGTACACGGTAAAAATGGCATGGTTCTAGGTGCTATATGGGGAGCCTTTTTGGGTACAGCCATCGGTAGTCTTTTAGGAGCGATCGCCGTCCTCGCCATGGAATTAGACCAGCCTGGTAACTCCACCCCAGAGATCATCTCTCGCATTTGTGTCACAGCCATTGTCGCCGCCGGATTGGGTGCGTTGGGGGGGATTCTATCTGGTGCTACCTTTGGCAGCATTGGCGGCGCACCACCCCTCCCCACTGCTATACGACTAGCCGGACGACGGGGAGCGTGGGTGGGTATGGTTTGGGGTAATTTCCTGGGAGTGATTACCGGCGCTTTTTTAGGAGCGATCGCATCTACCCTATTTCCTCAATTGCTGCAAACCAGCCCCCCAGACAACAGCATCCCCCTATTGTTAGGAGCCATTATCGTTTCCGCAGGGATTGGTTCAGCCTGGGGCATATTTTCCGGCATGATTTGGGGAGGACTCGGTAAATTTTGATCTCCGATTTTCCCGAGTAAGGATGCCAACCGCTATAACTCCGTGATAAAGTCATCCCAAAAGACTACCACCCTTATACAAACATATCTGAATGCACATTGCTTGGCTTGGAAAAAAATCACCATTTTGCGGTAACGTTACCTACTCTCGGGAAGTAACCAATATGCTGCTTGACCGGGGATATCAGGTTAGCTTTATCCATTTTGCCCAAGAAACCACCCACCCCGAACGTCGAGAACAGTGGCCGACAGAAAATGGACACTGGAAAATTCAAGCCCAAGATTTCCAGTTTAGTCGCGATTCTTTCGGTGACACTCAGAGGACTAAAGAAGTGCCACTTCCCTGTCTCTATAAGTCTCAGATCTATACCATCCCTACCCTCAAATCTAGTAAGGTACTGATGCGGTCTCTGCAAGCATTAAAGCCTGATCTGGTTCATGCCTCCTTAACCCTGTCTCCCCTTGATTTCCTCCTCCCAGAAATTTGCGAAGAATTAAACTTACCCTTAGTAGCCACCTTTCACCCCCCTTTCGATCGCAAACTCCGCAACCTCACTTCTGGGACTCAGCATCTGATGTACCAGATTTATGCTCCCTTCCTGGCTAATTATCACCGGGTAATTGTCTTTTCTCAAATTCAGAAAGATTTACTGGTTAAACTCGGAGTCGCTGAACACAAAGTAGCCATTATTCCTAATGGCGTGGATATCCAAAAATATTCTCCCGGAACCTCTCGCCTCAAATCTCAACTTCAAAGCGATCGGATTTTCGTCTATCAAGGACGCATCGCCACCGAAAAAAATATCGAAGCCATGTTAAAAGGCTGGAAAAAAGCCCGCATGGGTGAAAACTGCCGCCTATTATTAGTAGGAGATGGACCCTTAGCCCCTTATCTGCAAGGCTTGTATGGCTTAGAAGACGGCATAATTTGGGCAGGTTTTATCGGCGATGAAGATAAGCGCATCGAAATTTTACGCGGCTCCGATGTGTTTATTTTACCCTCCTTAGTCGAAGGACTATCCTTATCTCTACTGGAAGCTATGGCCTGTGGTGTCGCCTGCATAGCCACCGATGCTGGTGCTGATGGTGAAGTCTTAGAAAATGGCGCGGGTGTCGTCTTAAAAACCCAAGGCGTTAGCAGTCAACTACAAACCTTATTACCTGTGTTTAGAGACCACCCTGAAATGGCAACTGTTTTAGGTAAAAAAGCCCGAAATAGAGTCCTAGAAAAATATACTTTAGATGAGAATATCACCCATATAGAAAGGTTATATATTGACGTAGTACAAGATGCTAAAATAGCGGTTAAACTGCATTTAAATTAGTCAAAAGTTATCTATATAATTAACCGCTAATTAACTGTTAATAACTAAGAGGTTCAATGTCTATCCATACTCCAGTTTTAGGGATATCTGGAAAAAACTCTACCCTCAGTTTAGGTAAACAACTCAAGCGGTCATCCATCAAAACCCCCGCCCCTTGCAACGTCAAAGCATCTAAACAAGCACCAGCCAAATTATCAATATCAGAATTGGTCCGATGATTACCAAACAAACGGATAGTCACCGCCGCCCGTCTGAGGGGAAATTTATTTGTTAAATTCCGTTCTGATATCTGGCGATACAATTCAACTTCCGCCCGGTTCCGCCACTCCCGATATCGAGGAGGTAAATAAGTCCCATTACTGGTAACCCGGGGACGCGCCTTCGGAACTACAGCACCCTCAATTACAAAGCTAATCAATTCCGTCTTGGGTGGTATTTCCTCCTCTGGGGGAACCGGGGTAAATTCTACATCAATAGGGGTATCATAGTCCTTGACCTCCTCTATGGGGGGTTCTACTTCCTCTATGGGGGGTTCTACTTCCTTCTGGGCTTCTGATTCCAAAGGTTTGGGTTGTGGTGCATATTCCCCAATACAAGCCGCCTCGATGCCTATTTCCACCCCCAGAAATCCTGGCCAAGTGCGAGCAATCTGCATATAAGTGTCAGCACTTTGGGCAGAAATATCAATCGACTCTAGCCAACCTTCCCAGTCAGTCGAGGTCAATTTGGTTTGTGCTTGTAGCAATAAAACTCCCGCATGGTAAGCCGGAACTAACGCCGTCTGGGGACTTCCTAGACACCGCTGATGTTCGTAGCTAATGGCACGCGCCAGATTTTCTAATTCAGAAATTTTCGGTTTCAGTTCAGTTAACACAATAATCTCAAGTCCACCTCATTAGTTATCAATTTTCCTCTACTAGGGGGTTCTCAGTACCCCATACCCAGGTCAGTATCAGTAGTTTAACGGATTCACGCTACAGCTACCACGCCGAGCATTTCCTACCCCATATAAATAACAGGCTGTTTGGGAACTGTTAGTTCTAATCTAGCCTCCTGCATCTTACTTCAGCAGGATAATTGGCGGTCAAATTGTCGGTGTCAATTGACAGAAGAGGAAAACTCACCGCCATGATTACCATTTTGGTCTAATAAATGATGATAGCCTTGATGCCACAAAGTTTGCTGAGGAATGCCAATTTTAATCCCTTCACGGTCGAAGGCTTCTTTGACCCGACACCGAAACTCTCGACCGACTTCCCACTGTTTCACAGGTTGAGTAGTAATCCAAATGCGGACCAACATTCCCCGATGACTCACGGCATCAACCCCTAAAACTTGGGGTAATTCTAAAATCAAATTCCGCCAATGGGGTTCCTGTAGCATTTCTTCTCCGACTTGTTTCATAACCTCCATGGCTTTGCGGATATCGGAATCATAGGCTACCTCAATAGTAAAATTAACTCGCGACCAATTTTTGGTCATATTTTCTACAATGGAAATACTGCCATTAGGAATGGTGATTAAATTGCCATCAAGATTGCGAATTTGGGTGATATAAAGATTTATATACTCGACCAAACCACTTTTATCTTCTACGGCAATTACATCACCGACGGCATATTGGTCACTCCACAAAATTAAACAGCCATTTAAGACATCTTTAATGGTACTCTGAAAGATGTAAGTTAAGGCAAAACCAATGACACCGACCCCGGTTAATATTTCATTCATCTGAATATTAAAAACTGAACTGAGAATGGTATTAAGGGTCAACAAAATGCCAACAAAGTAACTGGTAAATGATGCCAAACCTTTCAGGGCTGCAATATATGTGATTTGTCGTGACAGAAATCTTTGCTGCGAATTGGGATATTTAAACAGAGATTGGTTAACCCATTCTTGCAAGGAATATTCAATAGACAAATGGCTGATTTTAATGGAGGCAATGACAATGAGATAATAAACCAATAAAGAGAGGGGAACTCCCCCTAGGGCTACACCTATGGCGCGGGTGGCTGGATAGTAATATAAAAGATAGGCTAATCCCCCTAACCAAATAAAAATTTGTCCCCACTGAGTTACCTGCCGGAGGAATTGAATAACTTGCTTTTGTTGATTAGGAGAAAGATTGGGTAAACGACTCCAAATCTGATTAAATCCCAATTTAAACCGGAATTTAGGCATGATTTCAGGGTCAGGCGTGGGGTCAGATTCAATAATATCTGTGGCTGGTTGAGATAAATTTTGGATGCGTTGATTTTCTCGGTCAATGATTTTCTGGACTTGCCATAATATCCAGCTACTCAGGATGATTATCCCCAAAAATAGGAGGGTAAAGGGAAGTTTGCGATTCCAGAAATACTGTTGAAAGGCGCGGCGTTCTGAGATGGAACGGTACAATTCTTGATAGATGGTATCTCGCCACTGTTTAGCGATCGCTTTTTTAGATTGTCCTTGATGAAGGGAGTCAAAATCAGTAATTGTGATGATCACCTGATCCTGTATTTGCGGTTGTTCAGGAGCATAAACGACAGTTTCATCATTGCGGATGCCTATTTCAATTTGGAGAGTGTCGGGATTTTCTACCGCCGCCACAATGGACATCAAAATTTTTTCAATGCGTTGAACTCTCTGCTGAACCCCAAAATCTTGAGGGTTATCTGGGGAGATAGTAGGCTGGGAAGTGACTTCAAGGATGCTGCGATTATCCAGGCTAACCGGGGCACAAAATAAGTTGGCACAGGCTCTAGTTCAGAATCCGAGGGTTACTGACTCTCGTGATATCCTGAAATGTGGGAAGGGGTGGCAATTGTGCGATCGCTGCAGTTCCCCAAGGGGCGAACATCCCCACGGCTAATAAACCGATCGCAAAACATTTAATTACTCGATGAAACCTATAAAATTTTCCTTTCATCATATAGCCGATAGCACCTCAAGAGAGTCAGGACAAGACAAAACTCTGATATTATAGCGCTTGCTAATTTTATGTTAAGCCCCTAAGCTGACAACAGGCTGAAAGGAATATCTCAAAAGGCATAGCTGATTAGTGGTCCTGGGGGTGGGCTGGCTGGTGATCTGGGGGTCTCCCAAACGCACCCATGATACATCCCCAGATTGATCGGTGTTGACAGACCGGGAATCTAGTAATCTTAGGCACGGTGGTATGTCAAAATGAAATATTGGTCGAGGAGCTGTGATTTTGCGATCGTCGGGTGTTCAAACTTCCCGATTAAGCCAAAACCTGCTAAACCCTAGCCAGTAGAGAATTTTAGACACTAGCCTTAAAAATCAACAGAGTTCTGACAATCCCAATGATTGAACGCTATACCTTACCCGAAATGGGTTCGCTGTGGACAGACAACTATAAGCTAAAAACGTGGCTACAGGTGGAAATTGCCGCCTGTGAAGCCCAAGCCGAACTCGGCTATATTCCAGAGTCAGCCGTGGAGGAAATTAAAGCCAAAGCCAATTTTGACCTAGCGCGCGTCCTAGAAATTGAAGCCCAAGTGCGCCATGATGTGATTGCCTTTCTCACCAATGTTAACGAATATGTTGGGGATGCTGGACGCTACATTCACCTTGGGTTAACCAGTTCCGACGTTTTAGACACAGCCCTAGCTTTGCAACTGGTAGCTAGTACGGATTTACTTCTCGAACAGGTAGAGACCCTAGCCCAAGCCATTCGCTATCAGGCGCAACAGCATCGAAATACCGTGATGATTGGTCGATCGCATGGTATTCACGCGGAACCCATCACCTTTGGCTTCAAACTAGCCGGATGGTTAGCCGAAGTCTGTCGCAACCGGGAACGTCTCATACGTCTGCGACAACAAATCGCTGTAGGTAAGATTTCCGGGGCGGTGGGAACCTATGCTAATGTTGATCCCAGGGTAGAGGCGATCGCCTGTCAAAAACTGGGACTGCAACCGGACACCGCCTCAACTCAGGTAATTTCCCGAGATATTCATGCTGAATATGTGCAAACCCTCGCCTTGCTGGCTGCTTCCATTGAGAGATTTGCCGTAGAAATCCGCAACCTGCAACGTACAGACGTTTTAGAAGTCGAGGAATTTTTCGCACGGGGTCAAAAAGGCTCATCTGCTATGCCTCACAAACGCAACCCTATCCGTAGCGAACGCCTTACCGGACTAGCGCGGGTGGTGCGTGGTCATGCGATCGCCGCCTTAGAAAATGTGGCCCTCTGGCATGAACGGGATATTTCCCATAGTTCTGTCGAACGCATGATTTTACCCGATGCCTCCATTATTACCCATTTCATGTTAGTAGAAATCACAGATTTGGTGAAAAATCTTCTGGTTTATCCTGACAACATGAAACGGAATATGAACCTCTATGGTGGCGTAGTCTTCAGCCAGCGCGTCTTACTTACCCTTGTCGAAAAAGGCATGAGTCGGGAGGACGCTTATCGCATTGTTCAATCCTGCGCTCATCAGGCTTGGAATACTCCCGACGGGGATTTTCATCAATTAATTACCCAAGACTCTGCTATCCAGTCTTACCTATCCCCAGAGGAAATTGAATCCTGTTTTCAGGCTGAACATCACCTTAAACATTTAGATGAAATCTATCAAAGATTAAGCATCTAAATTTCAGGAAAATTCAGGGAATTTACTCTCAGTATCCATAGTCAATACTTGGTTAATAATTCCCTGATTTAACATTAAATTTAATTGAACCTACTCAACCCTTGACAACAGGTAGATATTATGGTAAGAAAAACTGCATTAATTATCATTACATTTTTCCTAGTATTTTGGTCATGTAACTTGTGGGCAGAACCAGCTTACAGCCAGCCTTTAATCGCTCAAACACCTCCCCCTAATCTCATCACAGATTATAGTCAAGTTTCATCAGCTAATCGACTGATAGATATTCAATCTGTCAATCGCAATATTCGCTTAGATATTCGCTATGCAACCCCCAATAATTTTGTCAACCGAACCCTTTACCCCGTGTCTCGATGCCTCCTCCGTCGTCCCTTCGCCCAGAGACTTTCCGATGTACAAAAAGACCTAGAAACCATGGGATTAGGGTTAATGGTTTATGATTGTTATCGCCCTTGGTCTGTGACTTGGCAAATGTGGCAAATTCTCCCAGATTCCCGTTATGTAGGTAATCCGGCGCGGGGTTCCCGTCACAATCGCGGCGCGGCGGTTGATTTGACTCTAGTAGATTTGAGAACTGGTCAACCTCTGGAAATGCCTACAGATTACGATGATTTTACTGAGAAAGCCTGGAGAGATTACACAGGCAATGAACCCCAAGTCCGTCGCAATAGCAACTTATTAGAGTTGAAAATGAAACAATATGGCTTTGAACCATTAATGACTGAATGGTGGCATTTTGATGCTCAAGGCTGGGAAAGGTATGGTTTACTTAATATCAGTCTTGACCGAGTACCTTAGAGAAAAAACTACCCCTGATAGTTCAGGGGTATGTTGCTAATTATCGGGAAGTGAGACTATCAGGAATGTGGAGTTTATATAGTCTTAATAGACCCAAAACAATTAAGATTTGCAGGCTCCAGTGTGCAAAGGCGAAACCCCATATAAAACAAACAATTCCGGTTAATCCTGCCAAAACAAAGGGGATATCTTCGGATGTTTGCAGATACACCAAAAGAGAGCCAAATGTTAATATAAGTAGTGCTAGATACACTGATGGCATAATTTCGACCTCCTGGGGGTTACAGGGTTTGGGCTACAACATCAAGCCTAATGGGAAAATATGAAGATTCCGTGAAGAACCGGAAACTGTTTACAAAATTTGATTTTTCGGCAGTGGGGTAGAGTTCCCTAGCATCGGGTCAGCGACCGGAGTATTTCATTATTATATATAGATGTAGTCGTGTGATGAGAACTGAACCGATGACTGCTCTGCCTTTGTCACCTGAACCGGAAAGCGATCGCCTTCACAAAATGCTGCACCATATTCCTGGTGTCATTTATGAACTTTGGCAGCACCCTGATGGTCACCTTTCCTTCCCCTACGCCAGTGAAAAACTGTGGGATATCTACGGAATTTCAGCCCCCAGAGTCCGAGATGATGCCAGCCCGATTTTTGCCGCTATCCACCCGGAAGACCGCCGGGAGGTACTCCAATCCCTTCAGGAGTCGGCTGCCCATCTCTCTGCTTGGCATAGTACCCACCGCGTCCTTCACCCTGATGGTTACTGTATCTGGGCGATCGCTCATGGCACTCCAGAGCCACAACCTGATGGTAGCACCAAATGGTATGGTCATCTGCAAAATATTACCAACCTCAAAAATGCCCAGGGCTATATTACCGAGTTAACCCAAACCCAAAAGTTACTCAAAGCCAGTGAAGACAAATTACGCCGCATCATTGAAAACCTCAATGACATGGTATTTATTGCTACTGCTGATGGTCGGTTAAGTTTTCTCAGCCCCATGTTTGCCACCGTCATGGGTTATCCCTTGAGTGAGTTAACCAACCAACCCTTCCATAAGGTTATTCATCCTGATGATGTGCATATATGTGCCAAAGGCTTACAAGCCGCCTTAGCTGGGGAAAAGGTGACCGAATTAGAGTATCGGGTTTTACATCAAGACGGAAACTATTATTGGCATTCCGCTAATTTATCTCAATTCCAGGAAGAGGAAGGGGAAATATGTTGTTTAGGTGTAGCCAGTTATATTCACCCTCGCAAACAAGCCGAACTCGCCCTCGCCGAAAGTCAACTGCGGTTAGAACTTGCCATAGAATCCTCAAATATCGGGCTGTGGGATTGGAATTTACAGACCAATGAAGTCGTGTTTAACGAACAGTGGAGATCTCTGTTAGGCTTTGAACAGCATGAGATTGACAATGATGTGAAAGAGTGGGAAAGCCGAGTTTACCCGCCAGACTTACCACGGGTTTACCATGATATTAATCAACACCTACAAAAGCAAACCTCCTTTTATAAAAATGAACATCGCCTGCGCTGTAAAGATGGAAATTATAAATGGGTGGCAACTAAAGGGCGGGTGGTGACATGGGATGAACAAGGGAACCCGGTGCGGTTTATTGGCACTTACACCGATATTAGCGAACAGCAAGCTGCACTGCGTGAACGCAAACAAGCCGAAATCGCCCTTATTCAACTGAGTAACCAACTCAAAAAAGCCCAAGAAGTTGCCCGCTTGGGTCACTGGTCCTTTGACTTAGCTACCCAGAAAATCACTTGGTCAGAAGAAATCTTTAGCATCTTTGGTCGTTCCCTAGACCAACAAGAACCGACCTTTGAGGAATTGCTGCTGCAACTTTACCCAAGCGATCGCAACCTTTTGTTACAGCGAATGACCGAGGCTGAACAAGGAATTCCCCAAAACTTTGACTTTAGCATTGTGCGGAAAGATGGTGCCGTGCGCTATGTCAATTGCCGAATTGAATTAGAAACTCAGGGAGACCAATTGGTGCGACTATTCGGCGTGGTTATGGATATCACAGAACGCCGGGTCGCCGAACTCGAACTCGAACGCTTCTTTACCATTTCCCTCGATTTACTCTGTATTGCTGACCTCCGGGGAAATTTCCGCCGCCTCTCTCAAGCCTGGGAAGATATCTTAGGTTATTCCCTGTCCGAGTTAAAGGATAAAGCCTTCTTAGATTTTGTTCATCCTGAAGACCTCAACTCCACCCAAGTCGCCCTAGCGGATTTAACTGCTGGCTGTAGCGTTCAGAGATTTACGAACCGCTATCGGACTAAAACAGGTGACTATCGCTATATTGAATGGATGTCAATTCCTCAAGGGGAGTTTATTTATGCAGCCGCTAGGGATATTACGGAACGGGTGAAAGTCCAGACGCAACTGCAAGCCTTCCTGACTCGCGCCCAACTCTTGAATCATCTCAGCAGTGAAATTCGCCAATCCCTAGATTTAAACCAGATTTTACAGACAGCAGTTCAGGCTGTTTTTACTCACCTCAAAGTTGATGTTTGTATCTTTGGTTGGTATCACGCTGATGGAGTTTCTCCCTATTGGGAAATGGTGCAAGAACAGCGCAAACTGGGAGTTAATGGAGGTTTAGGCACTTATTGCATGACTAAAGTTCCCCTGCGGTTTCAGCGTCTGGCTGCGAACCAAGGTTATAGGTTGAACGTGCAAAATTTAGAGCCTGTTTATGATGACGACCTCGTGGAAATCTGCGTATCTATGGGGATTAATCTTTATCTGATGTTACCCATTCATACTCCTGGGAAAATCGGGGGCTTGGAGATGGGTAGAATTGATGCTAGTCACGATTGGCAGCCTGATGAAATTGAGTTATTGGAAAGTTTGGGAACGCAAATTGCGATCGCCATTCAACAAGCCGACCTCTATCAAACCTCCCAAACCAAAAGCCAGCAACTCCAACAGGCTTATCGGGAATTACAACAAACCCAACTCCAACTCACTCAAGCCGAGAAAATGTCAAGTTTAGGTCAATTAGTAGCCGGAATTGCTCATGAGATTAATAATCCCGTGAGTTTTATTTATGGCAATCTCGAGTTTATTTCTGAATATACAGATAGTTTATTAGAAATAATTAAACTCTATCAAGACACCTATACTCAAACCACTCCCGAAATTATCGAGTTAGTCACAGACAGAGATTTAGACTTTATTCTTGAGGATTTACCCAACACAATTAATTCCATGAAAACCGGAGCATCCCGGATTCAAGCGATTGTTAAATCTCTGCGAACCTTTTCGCGTTTAGATGAAGCTGACCTCAAAGCTGTAGACCTCCATGAAAATATTGAAAGCACCCTGATGATTCTCCAAAATCAGTTAAATGGTAGGGGGGGGAATCCCGAAATTACCGTCATTAAAAATTATGGTAATTTACCTAATTTTGAATGTTATATTGGTCTGCTAAATCAGGTGTTAATGAATTTACTCATGAATGGTATTCAAGCCATCGAAGAAAAACGAAAAAATCAAGCACATTTAAACTATAAGGGCGTAATAAATATCACTACAAAATTAGCAGAAAATCAGGCGGTCCGTATTTCCATACAGGATAATGGTATAGGGATGAGTAATGAGGTAAAAACCAAGATTTTCGAGCCTTTTTTTACCACCAAACCTGTCGGAAAAGGCACGGGGATGGGGTTATCTATCAGTTATCAAATTATCACCCAAGAGCATCAAGGAGAGTTTTATTTTGATTCAAAATTAGGGGAGGGAACTACCTTTACTATTCGATTACCCCGTTTAAAAGAATCTCCCAAAACTTGAGATTTTATCCAGATTATACCTAATCATCAATGAAGATTAATCAACATTTAACTTAAACCCTGACCACCAACTCCAAAATCCCTGCTGATGATGATTCACAATAGTATGAAACCGCTAACATCAACTCAACCAAGTTGTCAGATAAAAGGGTGTTTATAATCCCCAAATATCAAGAATTAAAATAGTACAAATAGGAACCGCAAACATGACTTTTCCTCCCCCTTTTACCCCTTCACCAGACAGCACACGCCTCCAACAAATACTCTGTCATATTCCTGGTGGCATTTATGAACTTTGGCAGCACCCTGATGGTAACTTTTCCATCCCCTACGCCAGCCAAAAACTATGGTATATCTACCGAATTGCAGGGGCTGAACTCCCAGAGGATGCTAATGGGATGTTTGCCGCTATCCACCCGGAAGACCGCCCAGTGGTGCTTAAATCGCTTCAGGAGTCCGCCACCCATCTCTCGCCTTGGGATAACACCCACCGCGTCTGTAATGCTGATGGTGAGTGCATCTGGGTGGTCAGTCAAGGCATACCTGAGCGACAGTTAGATGGTAGCACAAAATGGTATGGTTTGCTCCAAAATATTACCCGCCTGAAAAATGCCCAACAGCACAGTGAAAACAAATTACTTCGCCTCATTGAAAACCTGAATGATATGGTTTTTATCATTACTCCCGATGGCAGTTTTGGTTTTATGAGTCCAATGGTGACAACGGTTATGGGTTATACCATGACGGAGTTAAAAAGTCAACCATTTTCCCGGTTTGTTCATCCCGAAGATTTGCATATCTGTGTCAATGGTTTTCAAGCGTCTTTGACTGGGGAAAGGGTACAGGGATTAGAGTATCGGGTTTTGCATAAAGACGGAAACTATTATTGGCATTCGGCTAATTTGTCCGGGTTTAAGGAGGATGAAAACTCAGAATTTCACTGTTTAGGCATTGCCAGTTATATTCACCCCCGAAAACAAGCAGAACTCGCCTTAGCCGACAGTAAAATCCAGCTACAACTTGCCTTGGAATCATCTAATACAGGGCTGTGGGATTGGAATCTTAAAACCAATCAAGTAGTATTTAATAAACAGTGGAAAACAATGTTAGGCTATGATGAACATGAAATACAGGATACAGTGAAACAGTGGGAAATCTTAGTTCATCCGGAGGATTTAACAGAGGCGTATCATCATATTGAACAACACTTACAAAATTCCACCAACATTTATAAAAATGAACATCGCTTGCGTTGTAAAGATGGCTCTTATAAATGGATTTTAGACCAAGGGCGTGTGGTGGAATGGGATAGAGAAGGGAACCCAATCCGGTTTATTGGTACTCACACGGATATTAGCGAGATTAAACAAGGAGAAATCGCTCTAATTGCACTGAGCAACCAACTCAAGAAAGCCCAAGAAGTTGCTCACTTGGGTTATTGGTCTTATGACTTAGCCACCCAGAAAATTACCTGGTCAGAAGAAGTTTTTTGCATCTTTAACCGCCACCCGGACGAAGGGGAACCAACCCTGGAGGAATTGTTCGAGCAAATTCACCCAGGCGATCGCAATTTTTGGTTAGAAAGAATTGCTGCTGCTGAACAAGGAAACCCACAAACCTTTGATTTTAGTATTTTGTGGGCTGATGGTACTATCCGCTACCTCAGTAACTGGATTGAATTAGAATTCCAAGGGGAACAAGTAGTGCGAGAGTTTGGCGTAGTCATGGATATTACGGACCGACGGGTAGCGGAACTCGAATATCAAGCCTCCCTCGTGAAACGCCAAGAATTGGAACAGGCTTATCACGAATTAAAACAAGCCCAAGTGAAACTTATTCAAGCGGAAAAAATGTCTAGTTTAGGTCAATTAGTGGCGGGAATTGCTCATGAAATCAACAATCCCGTGAGTTTTATTTACGGCAACCTAGACCCTCTCATGGAATATAATAACAGTTTATTAGAAATAATTAAACTTTACCAAAATACCTATCAGCAGCCGACCCCGGAAATTATCGAATTAATAGATGAGGTGGATTTAGACTTCCTCAGTGAGGATTTACCGAAAATGATTAATTCCATGAAAACTGGGGCTGACCGGATTAAAAATATTGTCAAATCCCTGCGGACTTTTTCCCGTTTAGATGAGGCTGACCTGAAGGAGGTAGACCTCCATGAAAATATTGATAGTACCTTGATGATTTTACAAAATCAGTTAAATGGTCGAGACGGCAACCCAGAAATTACGGTGATTAAAAACTATGGTAGTGTCGAAAATTTGGAATGCTATATTGGTTTATTAAATCAGGTATTTATGAATTTAATCATGAATGGTATTCAAGCCATAAAAGAGAAACAAGAACAGCAGGTTAATTCCCTTTATCAAGGGGTGGTAAATATCACGACATCAGAGGATGATGATGGGGTGACTATTTCAGTACGGGATAATGGTATCGGGATGACTATGGAAGTAAAAGCCAAGATTTTCGATCCCTTTTTTACCACCAAACCCGTCGGTTATGGGACGGGAATGGGATTACCTACCAGCCATCAAATTGTTACTAAATATCATCAAGGTGAGTTTTATTTTGATTCACAACTAGGGGAGGGAACTACTTTTACGATTCGATTACCACGCTTAAAACCCTCCCCAACTGATATTTGAACTACCTCAGATGGTCGGTCAAGCCAATTGGCTGGCTATCAACAACTGCTCAGGGGTTGTACCTTGTACAGCAGCTTAATTTTACAGTTTTCTCGACATAATAATAGATGCAATATACACAATTGTTGACAAAACTGTAATTAATAATACAAAGTTTGATTTTTTTGATTTTGAAAAAGTGGGGTTATGCTTAAAAAGCGATCGCCCGATTTCCCAGAGAGAAGACACCTAAAGGGGAAACCATCAAGGAGGCGATCGCCAATGATCGATTCCCCCTCAGCAAAGGTGGCGCGCGCCCCTGGTAAACCGCTCCGGGAACGGGGTTCTTTTTCTTTCTGTGCATAAGGAGCGATCGTGATGGTCAGAAGTCGAGGGTACTTTAGGATAGCTCAAAGGATTAATAGCATCAACCCAAAAAATAAAATGATATAGTAGGTATTACTCGATTCCACATCCTGTTAGTATTCACACAGTATATGACCAGCAACTCGTTTTTTGAGGAACAAAAAGAACAGTCCTTGATCAAAGCCAGAATTGTTGAAAAATATTTCTGGGTTTGGGCCAAAGTCATTATTCCTACTGTAAAAAAATACTCTCCAGAACCCAAAATTGCTTATATTGATCTTTTTGCGGGGACCGGACGATATAAAAATGGCTCAAAATCAACCCCCGTGAAAGTGCTGGAAACGGCTATCTCAGATCCAGAGCTGCGAAGTATGTTAGTATCGATTTTTAACGATGTCGATGCCACCCATGTCAAATCTCTGGAACAAGCGATAAGTGAGATTCCAGGCATAGAGTGTTTAAAGTACCCTCCCCAAATATTAAATCATGAAGTTGGAGATAATATAGTTAAAGCCTTCCCAGAACGCCGAGGAGTTCCCAGCTTATTTTTTGTAGATCCTTGGGGCTACAAAGGTTTATCCCTTCAACTCATTAATTCAGTGGTCAAAGATTGGGGTTGTGATTGTATCTTTTTCTTCAACTATAACCGGATCAATATGGGATTGAGCAATGATGCCGTTAAAGAGCATATTAATGCGCTATTTGGAGAAGTAAGGGCAGATATAGTCCGCCAGAAATTGGAACCACTTAGTCCACAAGAACGTGAGTTAACTATTGTAGAAGCAATTTGTGAAGCCTTAAAAGAGATGGGGGGTCAGTATGTTCTTCCCTTCAGATTTAGAAATGAAAGAGGCAATCGCACTAGCCATCATCTGATCTTTGTAAGCAAGCATATCAAAGGCTATGAAATCATCAAAGAAATAATGGCTAAAGAGAGTTCTGAGCAGACGCAGGGCGTGCCATCTTTTGAGTACAATGCTGCGACTCTACAACAACCGTTCTTGTTCGAGCTTACTCGTCCTCTTGATGAACTGGAAGCGATGTTGCTAGATACGTTTTCAGGTAAAACCATGACAATGCAAGAGATTTACCAACAGCATCATGTAGGGAAACCGTATATTAAAAAGAACTACAAAACTGCCCTTAGTAATCTTGAATCTCAGGGCAAAATTATGGCATATCCACCTGCTAATAAACGGCGAAAAAAACAGGGAGAAATCACATTTGCTGATGGGGTCAGGGTAGTATTTTCATCTAAGCAATAAGCTCTAACTGGTTCCTCCCCTTAGTTCCCTTAATTGGAGAAGTTCCCCATTTGTCAATATGCTGATTCCATACATCTGGTATTTCATCCCAGATTTGATTATTAAGTAATCTACCGCCGGCTTTTGGTGTTCTTCCTCCAACTTGTTTAAAGAAAAATGCCACCCCGGCATTTTGGCACTGGTCGCGGATATCCTCTGCCCATTTAATTTGCATTGGTCGATGTTTGTGACCAGATTCACCACCTACAATAACCCAATGAATATCAGTCAAATTGAGTTGGAGTTCCCCTAAAAGTGGTTCGCACGATATAAAGCGTACAGATACAGGAACTCGGCGAAGATATTCAAGACGCTCAACGTAGTTTTGATTCTCAACTGATACCCCTAACCAGACATTCTGTGGAAAATCCAACTGAGAAGATAAATCATCTAAACGTTGATGGCGCTTGGTCAGAATTTGATATATATGCCAAGGAGTTTGATTAATAACAGAGAAAACTTCTCGGATGAATTCTAAGGGAACATCCTCATGGAAAAGATCACTCATTGAGTTAACGAAAATTCGGCTGGGAGTGCGCCAACTCAATGGTTGTTGCAACCTCTCTGGATGCAATGTTAAGGCAAAACCGTTCGGGAAGTTCTTGTGAAAACGCTGCGTTATAGCTTCAGCATAACAATGAAGACACCCTGGGCTAACCTTGTCACACCCAGTTGTCGGATTCCAAGTTTTATCAGTCCACTCAATACCCGTATGGGTGCTAGACATATTTCAACTCCGCCAGCTACATCTGTGCCAGACGCTAACCTGCCTGGAACAAAGTGTTTTTCAGCACTATAGCATTTTGAGGATGAACTTGCCACTATACACACTTAACCCATGAAACTCTCTCGGAGAGTATCAAACCTTGGGAGGCGATCGCCTTAATGCAATACTTGTCCCTCAACCCAATACTTGCCCATTGCTCAGGCGATCGAGTAAAATGATAATCGTTCTCACGATGGGGTTAATATGCTCAGTCAAATCAACCGTCCCACCTCTGAGGAAAACCATTCCCAAAGAGATGGAGAAAAGCTGCGGCGAATTCGCCACACCTGCGCTCACATCCTAGCAATGGCGGTACAAAAACTATTTCCCGAAACCAAAGTCGCCATTGGTCCCACCACCGACACGGGGTTTTACTATGACTTTGACCGGAAAGAACCGTTCACCCCGGAAGACTTAGGGCAAATAACTAAGGAGATGAAACGCATCATTAAAGGTAACTTGCCGGTAATTAGGGAAGAAGTCAACCGAGAACAAATTAGGGCAGAAATAGAGAAATTAAATGAACCATTAAAGTTAGAAATTCTGGATAGTATTCCCGAAACAGAAACCATTACTCGCTATTTTATCGGTAGCCCAGATATGGGGCGGACGAATCATCCCGAAGTCGAACCGTCTCTGATTTCACCGGTGGTTATTCCCACCCAGGAATTTTGGTGGGATTTATGTGCAGGACCTCACCTGAATTCTACGGGCGAAATTAATCCAGATGCTTTGGCTTTAGAAAGTGTAGCCGGGGCTTACTGGCGAGGAGATGAAACCCTACCGCAACTACAACGAATTTATGGGACGGCTTGGGAAACTCCAGAAGAACTAGAATATTATCAGCAGCAGAAAGAGGAAGCGAAAAAACGCGACCACCGCAAGTTAGGACAGGAGTTAGATTTATTTAGCATCCAAGAAGATGCCGGAGGCGGTTTAGTCTTTTGGCATCCTAAAGGCTCAAGAATACGCCTATTAATTGAGGACTATTGGCGACAAGCCCATCTGCAAGATGGTTATGAGTTGTTGTACAGTCCCCACATTGCTAATTTGGAACTGTGGAAAACTTCGGGTCACTATGATTTTTACCGAGAAAATATGTTTGACCAGATAGAGATTGAGAATCAATCCTATCAATTAAAGCCGATGAATTGCCCCTTTCATGTATTAACTTATCAAAGTCATTTGCACTCTTATCGAGAGTTGCCAATTCGCTGGGCAGAGTTAGGCACGGTTTATCGGTATGAACGCTCTGGGGTATTACATGGATTGATGCGAGTGCGCGGGTTTACTCAAGATGATGCCCATATTTTTTGTTTGCCTGAACAGGTGGCAGATGAAATTTTAGGGGTGTTAAATTTGACGGAAAAGATTTTATCGGATTTTGGCTTTAGTAAATATGAGGTGAATCTTTCTACTCGTCCGAGTAAATCGGTGGGGAATGATGCAGTGTGGCAATTAGCAACGGATGCTTTGATTGCTGCTCTGAATACTAAAGGCTGGGATTATGTGACTGATGAGGGTGGCGGGGCTTTTTATGGACCTAAAATAGATATTAAAATTCAGGATGCGATCGGTCGATTGTGGCAATGTTCGACGATTCAAGTGGATTTTAATTTGCCAGAACGATTTAATATGGAATATGTGGCGGCGGATGGTTCTCGGCAACGTCCGATTATGATTCATCGGGCAATTTTTGGATCTTTGGAGCGGTTTTTTGGGATTTTAATTGAGAATTATGCGGGAGATTTTCCCCTGTGGTTGGCTCCGGTTCAGGTGAGAGTATTGGCGGTGAGCGATCGCTTTCGAGATTATGCCCAATCAATTGCCCAAAGTTTAAGACAGCAGAATATCCGCGCGGAAGTCGATAATACTGGGGAGCGTTTAGGCAAACAAATTCGCAACTCTGAACTCGATAAAATTCCGATTACAGTGGTGATTGGTCAGCGGGAGTTAGATAATCAGTCTTTGAGTGTGAGAACTCGCTCCTTAGGAGATCTGGGAACGATGACTCTGCCCCAGTTGACGGAGGAAATATTGAAGGCGATCGCTGAAAAATCCCCAAGTTATTAATCTAATAGTTTGAGAGCATGATTTAATCTCAAATTAGGTTAACATTTGACGGCAATACGGTACAATACCAAGTATGGTGCGAGACCTTCGGGTATGAAATAGAGCTGAAATGGGCGAAATAACTACCCGGTGAGGACTTCAACCCCTTGGTTGATTGGGTCGCATCCCTGACCATCCCATAACACAGCCGGATTTTTTGGCCCACCTTCGAGACTTCCAATATGGTTGCCAAGGTGAAGCGTCTAATCAGGTCTAAGACTGCCCGCGCCATGCTGACATGGGCGCATTATCGATTCAAACTAACCCTGAGACATCAAGCGCGGAAATAACTGAACAGTTGTAGATGTGACCGAAGAATACACCAGCAAAACCTGTACTCACTGTGGTCATGTTCATTCCCAGCTAGGTGGCTCAAAAGTGTTCCGATGTCCTGAGTGCGGGTTCACTCTACCACGGGACTGGAACGGTGCTTTTGGAATCTTTCTAAAAGCTTTGCGGGATACCGCCTCTGTTACCTTAACGGGTAATAGTGCTATCGTCGCATTGTCCGGGAACAACCGGAAAAATGCCGCGTAAATGTATCAGTCAGGGGAATAGTCAGATACCTGGGGAGATTTCTTCAACAGGGAATTGGCGATGACAACCAAATTCTCTGTTGAGGTCAAAAACTGACTAGAAACCAATAATTTTATCGGCTGCTAAAATCAAACTAGGGATATCCTCGTTCTCCTTTGCTAATTGAGCGCCAGTCCGTAAATTAGCAGCGGTGATTCCGGCGGCTTCGGCACAAGCAGGACAAACCATTACCTTGCCTCCGGCGGCGACAAAATCATCATACATTTGGGCTAAAGTCATCGGACTACTACCCCAGCGCAAGTCTAAGGGTTGATTTCTAGAGGCAATTCTCACCCCCTCCAAAGTCAAAACCAGCGTCACCTGAGCGCCCCGTTTTTGGAGGTTTGTGCCTAATTTCAAAGCCATGAAAGCCGCATGAAGGTCATCAGTGCCATGAGTCAGGTGCATAATAATATTTTGCCCATCACCCCTGGTTTGGGATTGTCCGACTTGGGTCTGATGTTGAGCCGAGGCGGTGCGGGAAAGGTTGACCGACGGCTCTGCCAACACTCCCAAAAGGCTAAGTGCGGCGATCGCTAAACCCAGATGCGTTTTTCTCATAAAACCTTCCTAACAATGCCATGGGAGCAGTCCTAGAAGCCAGCCATATGCTGGCACTAGGAGTTGATCAGGATTTTAGCAGAATTGGCGGCGGCTCCAATCAAGAGAACGGTGTTGACTTTTCCCCTTAATTAACATTTGAAGATAGAGACTTCAAATCTTGATTATTTTGGTAACGCTTCACTGGTTTGAGTCGATACAGCCATCTCCTCAACCGGTGCAGCAGCGCGAACAGCCCGAAACATCCCAAATCGGCACAAACCCGCCCCAAAAGCTAACCGCATTAACAGGAATGTGGGGACTTCTCGCAAGGATTTAATCAATCCCGTCACCCCAAAGCGGATAATCCCCTCTGGACGGATTATCCCCTGCCAAATGGAATCTAGCCAAGAGGGTAGAGTTTCGGCAGTCCAGTCGGCGGTGGTGACTTCACCAGATACCAACCCGGTCGCCGCGAGTTCTTCCGCAAAGCCTTCGATACTCGCAAAGGCGGGATGGGACCATTGATCCAAAAGTTGCCGCATGACTGGCTTTTCCCAGAAGTTCAAAGGCTGTTGGCGCGAGTCTCGTTGATTCCAGTCCGCCACAACCAGCACCCCACCGGGTTTTAACACCCGCATCATCTCCCGCGCATATTGGGCTTTATCGGGCATATGGGGTCCGGCTTCAATAGACCAAACCACATCAAAACTGGCATCGGGGAAAGATAATGCCAAGGCATCATCTACCTGAAACCGCGCATTGAGGTCGGTTGGGGTGAGTTCCTGGGCGCGTTTGACTTGCCCTGGAGAGATAGTAATACCTGTGACGGCAAAGCCATAATCTCGCGCTAGAATGCGACTACTGCCACCGATACCACAACCGACATCTAAAACTGTTGTGCCGCTCCGAAGGCCGTCTAATCCCCCCCAACGGACCATTTCATGCACAAAGTCTTCTTTAGCTTTCAGGAAGTCTTTGGGTTGTGGCGGTGAACCATAGTGACCGAGGTGGATATGTTCCCCCCAGTAAAATTCCAGGATGCCGTCATTAGTCCAATCATCATAGGAGTTGGCAACAGAATCGGCGGATTGATATTTGCGAGGGGAAAGCAGGTAAAGTGCTAATCCTACCACAATTGCCAATACCAGCAGACTAATGGTGATTAAAAAAAGGTTGAACATGGTATAATTGTGTTATGATTTAGGATGGCGTGAACTAAAGCAACTCGGTTTCTGGGTTAAGGTTGGCGCACTCGATAAGTGCTATGACCATCTAAGCATTGTGTCTCACTTTTGTAAATGACTCGATCGCATTAATTGGATTTTGTGAATTATTAACCATAGTTTTCCGGGTTTCAAGATTAGCTTGAAAGTTGGCAATCAGTCGAGAAAAATCATCGGGTTCCCAAAGGGTACAAATAAATCGGATTAATTTAGTCATTCAGCTAGTCTGGAATGAGAAACCTCTGGAGTTTTGTGGGCGGGGTAATAAATTATGGTCTTTCATCTCTTTTAGAGAGCGATCGCCTCGATATTCTCCCCGGTGCAACCAATCACCCGCCTGCCAACTCATAACTATCAGCCAACCTCAACGCCCTGTATTTTAATCCCAACCGGGTAAAATAAAAGTCGGGTTATCCCATACAAACTTGGTTGCGACCTTGAGACTTCGCTTGATAGAGTGCGAGGTCTGCTTGTTTCAATAAATCATCTAAGCATCGCAAATCTTTGGTCAATTCTGAGAGACCAAAAGAAGCCGTTATCTTAAAATCAGATGGGATATCAGGATGGTTAAAGTACAGTTGGGAAATACTCACCCGCAGACGCTCTGCCATGTCTAGGGCTTGTGAAATTTCGCTTCTGGGTAACAAAACCATAAATTCTTCCCCACCATATCGGAACGCTAAATCATTGACTCTCAACAATTTATTTGTGAGTTTCGCGACTTTTTGGAGGACATAATCACCAGCTAAATGTCCGAACTGATCATTGACTTTTTTAAAATGGTCTATGTCTATCAACATTATAGAGAGTGGGAAGCCCATTTGCTGGTGGTAGGCTATCTCTTGTTCTAGCCTAGAATTTAAAAAGCGGCGATTTAATAGCCCGGTCAATTCGTCAACGGTTGCTAACTGCTCAAGTTTTTTGTTGGCTACCAGTAGCTCCCTATAGGTTTCCATGAAGTCGAGTACCGGAAAGCAGAGGGTCTGGGCATTGACGCAGGGGATGGTCAGAAACAGCAGTAAACCCATCATGTGAAAGTTGCTTATTGTATCATCGGTACTCGGAGAAAGGCAGAAATTTAGGAGGATTAATGTTCTGGCAATCAGAACTATAAACAGCATCAGATCAAGCCAAAGCATGATCCTAATAATTGTATTTCTACGCACCGGTTCTCGGAGGACAATTAATCCTGGAATCAGGTAAAGAATTGCATTTAGGGCTGATGTGTATATTCCAGGTATCCACTTATGGTGCATAATCGAGATGAGAAAAATCAGGCTAAAAACAAGTACACTGAGCGCAATAATTAGATATAATTTGTGGATTTTACGATTGATAGATTTGTCTAAAAAAATTAAAATAGAATGGGTTAGACAAATGGGCATTAAGGCTAGAAATATATTAGATAATGGCAGTGTATATACATTGACTCCATAGCTAAACCTCAAAAACAATAACAGACATCCCAAAGCGAATGAAAAGCATCCATAAGCCATCCACTTGAGAAAATCGTGATTCCTAACCTTAAAAAAAGCAATTAAGAATACACCGTTAGCGGTAAAGTTCAAGGCGGTAGTCAAAACCAGGGTTTGTAAGTGCATTGATGGTAATGAAACTATTCAACTTTGGTGATTAATATCGCTGGGTTCATCAATGATATGATGGCGTTATTGAACCACAATTACTATTGTACTATCACTCAGATAAAATTTTCAGTAAGTTAATATGGTGGTGAAAATATTGTGGGGGCAAAAAAATTTTTGCCCATACCAGGTGGGAGGGAAATTGGGTTAAGTCCAGCCCAGAATTTGGGCAACCTCTTCAGCCAAAGAAAGAGGTTCAAAGGGTTTAGCAATTACACCACTGACACCGAGACTATCAAACTTTTGGCGATCGCTAGATTGAATTTTCGCCGTCAGCAAAATCACAGGAATATCTTTCGTTTGCTGATTCGCTTGTAGTTTTTGAAAAGTAGCAAAACCATCTAACTCCGGCATCATGACATCAAGCATAATCGCGTCTGGCTGTTCGTTTTCGGCGGTTTCTATCCCTTCCATGCCACAACAGGCAGTAATTACATTCCATCCACCGATCATTTCCAAACTCAGTTGGGCAATTTCTCGGATGTCATCCTCATCATCAATTAATAGAATTCGCTTAGTTGTCATCTGTTTTCCTTTACTATTTCTGATTTTGATACCGCTTCGCATCAATATTAGGAGTCAATGGGTAGGCTGACAAAAAATGTACTTCCATCGCCAAAAATACTTTCCGCCCAAATTTTACCGCCATGCTGTTGGACAATGCTGCGACAGATAGCCAGTCCCAATCCAGTCCCCCCATTTTGTCGAGAGTCCGACGCATCCACCTGTTGAAAACGACCAAAGATAGTCTCAATTTTATCTGGTGGAATACCACGACCGCGATCGCGCACCGAAATCAAAACATCATTTTCCTGTGGTTTAGCGGTAAAATCAATCCGCTTGTTAGCGCCAGAAAAGCGAATGGAATTACTCAACAAATTGGTGAGCATCTGAATAATCCGATCACGATCAACCATTACTTTAAATTCCAGAGGAATCACGCAGAGATCCACCCCGGCTTTCTCAGCCACGGGTAACATTTCATCAGCAGCTTGTATCATCAAATCTGCCAGATTGACCCAATCTTTGTGCATGGGAAGCTGACCCGAGTGCATTCTCTCCAGGTCAAGGATATCGTTAACTAAACGCATGAGGCGATCGCAATTAAACATTGCGATATCTAACATCCGTTGGCTTTTTTCCGGACTAGAGGCTAATAAGCCGCTAGATAATAGCCCCAAAGAACCACGAATAGAAGTCAGGGGAGTACGCAGTTCATGGCTAACGACAGAAATAAACTCATCCTTCATCTTTTCCATCGCTTGCCTTTCCGTAATATCCTTAAATGTGATCACAGCGCCAATAATCGCCCCTTCTTGTCGCATGGGGGTACTGACATACTCCACGGGTAAAATTGTCCCGTCCTTGCGCCAGAATACCCCATCTGTAACATGGCGAACCTTCCCATCTTCTAGGGTAGCAAAAATTGGCGAAAGCTGGAGGCTATCTGGGTGGGGTTCCCCTGGGGTCTGGGAACGACAATGGCCTTTAGTAATCTGCCGTAAATCGCTCATGATTAGTTCTCTAATATCATATCCAGTCATGCGCGCCCCAGCCGGATTAATAAAGGTGATTTTACCATCTTGGTTGAGACCGCAAATTCCTTCCCCCGCAGAATCAAGAATTAACTCATTTTGGTGGCGCAGTTGCTCCAAGGTACACTCAATTCTTTTACGATAACTAATATCCCTGGCAATCATTGAAATGCCTGTAATTTGACCTAAAGCATCTTTAATAGGGGAAATCGTTAGAGAAACATCAATATTTGCACCATCTTGGCGGACGTGGATGGTTTCATAATGATCAATACCGCCTTCCGCTGTAATGCTAGTTAAAATGCGAGGCATTTCATTGGGTCTTTCTGGTAAAGCTAACATCGAAATCGGAGAGCCAATGGCTTGGGAAGCACTATAGCCATAGATTTGCTTGGCTCCTTCATTCCAACTGACAATTATACCATCTAAGGTATTACCAATAATCGCATCTTCCGAAGATTCTACCATCGATGCTAAACGAATATAATCGGCTTCTGCCTGTTTTTTTTCGGTAATATCTCGACCCAAAATTACTAACCCTTTCCGGACTCCCGTGGCTGTAAAAAGTGGCACTTTCATCACATCATAAATTCTCAGACTGCCATCATTTTGACGGATGTTTTCTTCTTCTTGATGGACTTTCTGTAACTGCCAAGCCTTTTCGTCTTTGCACTGAGAATGTAAAAGTATTTCTTGATAACAAGATAAATTATTCACTTGTTTAAGTATCTCAAATATTTCGGCATCAGTTTTACCACGATAATCAATCTTATTTAATTGCAACAGGTCTAAAACTGCTTGATTTGCCTCTAGCCATCTCCCTTGGCTATCTTTAAAACAAACCAGATCAGGAATAGCATTAATTAGCGTTTGCAATAGTTCGGAACTGGCTCGTAATGCTTCCTCAACCCGCAGGCGATCGGCAATTTCTTGCTTCAGTTGTCGATTAGCTGATTTGAGTGACTGGATAAGTTTCGTTTTTTTCGGAGTTTTTTTTCTCGCCATTGGATTTTAAAAACCTCATGGAGCATATAAATGAGATGAAATAAAATGACTTTATTTTATGTAGAATTAGGTGATACAATAGCTAGAATATCTAGCGGGTTTAGTTATGGGCAAAATCGGTTTTGGTGGCTAGGTTCTGAGTTCTTTTTAGTCTATTAACAATGCGAGTAGCAAGTTCCGATCCGGTGAAAGGTTTGGTTAAATAATCATCGGCTCCTGCTTGAAAAACTTGCTCGCGAATTTGGCGATCGGTTTGGGCGGTGACAAACAGAACTGGGAGACCTCGCCAACGAGGATCATTGCGGACAATTTGGCATAATTCAATGCCATTAAGATGCGGCATTTCTATATCTAAAACTAACAAGTCAGGGTGGCTTGATTCCAGGGTTTTCCAAAATTGGCGAGGGTCGTCTAGGGTTATGGTTTGAATACCCCAAGGTTGCAGTAACCCTTGGATTGCTGCTAACATTTGGGGGTCATCATCGACAATCATCACCCTGGTATTGATGGCATAATACTGACGGAAAACATCCCTGACTACTGCGATCGCCCTTTCTATGGTGACAGGTTTTTCTAAAAATGCACTACCACCTAGCCGCACTACTTCTACCCGCTTGCTGATATCTCCTTGGGTGGTGAATACTACCGTCGGTATGGGGGGCTTTTGTTGGGTCAGGTCAACTAATAGCTGACGGAAAGGATAGCGATCAAAGTTCAGTAGCACTACTTGGGGAGAGGGGAGGAGTTGAAGCATATTTTTTTCCCTACCGCTGGGAGTGCGATCGCATATTTGGCGTATTGTCGCCTCTTCCGTGATAATTTCCGCTTGGATCTGATGACGACTCGCTTCTATAATTAAGTTTTGGATAAATGGCTCGTCCGTATCAATGATTAGTAGCCGGGGAGAGTCGATTTGCTGTTGGTCAGAGGTACAATTGTTGGGGCGATCGGTTTCGACTATTTGACGCAGGCGATCAATTAGAATAGATAGAGATGGTAGGTGTTCACTAATTAGGGAGGTGTCAAGTTGCAGGATCAGCTCGATTTCACGAGCCACAGTTGACCCTTCCCTCCGTCCGAACGTTCCCAGTGATCCCGCTAGTTTGTGCGCTTCCTGTCGCGCCTGTTGTTGCATTAACAGATTGATCTGTCCATCATTGGCCGCGCCGATCGCTTTTTCAATCGTGATTATCCGATCATCTAGGGTCTCTCTAAATCTTTCCCAAACTTTTTGGATCGATTGATTCAGTTGGAATTGGCGATCGCTATCGGTTTCTGAGTTAACCCTCGCTGTCGCTGAATGGGGTTTCTCCAAATTCTGATTTAGCCGATATCCTAACCCATAGACAGTTTCGATAAACTCAGCACCCGCACCAGCCGCTTTCAGTTTTTGTCGTAATCCCTTAATATGAGCGCGGACCGTATTAGCAGAAGGCGGATCATCAAAAGTCCACAACTTATCTAGGATTTTATCAATACTGAAAGTCCGTTGACGGTTCCCCATCAATAGTTCTAGTAACCCATATTCTTTCGGGGTGAGTTTCAGCGGTTTTCCGTTATAACTAACATCGCAGGTGCTAGTATCCAAAACCATTTTTTCATAGGTTAATACTGATGATGTCGCCTCGCTACTACGACGCAGCAAAGCACGGATACGAGCCGATAATTCCGCAATATCTAACGGTTTCACCATGTAGTCATCGGCTCCCGCGTCTAAGCCTTTAACTTTGTCCTGTTGATTATTGCGCGCCGTTAATAGCAGTATCGGAACTTGGAAATTATGCGATCGTAATTGATGACATAAACTAATACCATCCAGCAATGGTAGTTCTATATCCAGTAAAACCAGATCATAACTGCTGCTTTGGATATATTCCCATCCCTGCTGTCCATCATTGACGACATCTACCTGATATTTCTGGCTCGTCAGCATGGCGACCAGAGCATCTGCTAGGTGTAAATCGTCCTCAACCAGAAGAATACGCATTGATGCACTTAAACTTGGAATTGTTGAGGACAGATGGATTTAGGAAATGTCTGTTTATCCCCCAACTCCGAGAGCAAAACTCAACTCTCTTTCTGGAGAAACAGCCGAGTAAATTACCCATTTTCCTGAGCAACTCCCCGATCCCCATTTAGTTATTATCGTTCCTCAACAATAAATTATAGGGTAAATTCTGCCCAAAAAACTGCCTCTGGACAATTAACCTCCAGCCTCTGGCTAATTAGGGAGTTCCACCACCGCTACTGGTGAGAACCCCCTAAACCTGAAACTAACAGTGACAGTTATTACATAACTGATTCAACTTCCGCAATTTCCGGGATTCTTTCCCGCAGACGGCGTTCAATCCCCATTTTCAGCGTCATCGTCGAACTGGGACAGGAACCGCAGGCTCCTTGAAGCCGTAGCCGGACAATAGGACCGTCAAGTTCTACAACTTCCACGTTTCCACCGTCAGCCATCAAATAGGGACGTAGTTCATCCAGGACGGTTTCCACATTTTCTGGAGTCAGTGCTAAAGTAGTCATGATTTATCGGATCTGTTGTGCGATGTATTGAACAATTATGATCTTACCCCCATTTTAGCTAGTTCGGCTACTTCGTCTTCCTCAACCCAAATCTCTACGCGCCAGAATCATCCCTTTCTCCTAGGCTCAATTGATTTTGACCATAGGAGTTCTCAAAAGTTTGATGTTGGCGCTGAGTCACCACATCCCTTAATTGGGTATCAACGCTTTGGTGGACTTCTTCAGAGTTAGCTCTGGGGTAATCTGAATTTAGCCAGTATAGCCATGTTGATAGGCTTGGCGAAACGGCGATCGCCAGCAATCGCAACTCTCAAAACCTAGATATTACCTATTATAATCTATTGACCGTAAATTTACCATAATTTTAGGAAAATTACCGATTTTAAATTATAATAATCTCGGCGCTATGGATATAAATTCTGTGTATACATACCCTAGATCTGATTTTTGGGCTACCATACCCACAGCCTTTTATTCTGATTATTCATTTAAAGATAGACCCCTGGGGGATTTCATCAATATATTATTCCCCATCATTCCCCCTTTTGCTACCAAACCTATGGCTATCTACTCACTCTAAATAATAGTCTCAAGTATTAATCAAAGTTATCACCCATGTCTGCACGTCCTATTTATCTTGATTGTCATGCTACTACCCCGGTAGATAAGCGCGTTTTAGAAGTGATGATTCCCTACTTTACCGAACACTTTGGCAACCCCGCCAGTGTCAATCATCTCTATGGTTGGGAAACCGAAGCCGCCGTCAAACAAGCGCGACAAATTATCGCTGATGCCATTAATGCTACCCCCACCGAAATAATTTTTACCAGCGGCGCAACCGAAGCCAATAATTTAGCCATTAAAGGAGTAGCAGAAGCCTATTTTAGCCAGGGTCGTCATCTAATTACTGTGGCTACAGAACACCATGCAGTCCTCGACCCCTACGATTACTTACAAAGCCTAGGATTTGAGGTAACTTTACTCGGCGTTAAACCCGATGGCTTAATTGATTTAACCGAACTAGAAGAGGCTTTGAGACCCGATACAATTCTAGTTTCAGTCATGGCTGCTAATAACGAAATCGGGGTATTGCAACCCCTAGCAGCCATCGGGAAAATCTGTCGCGATCGCCAAATATTATTTCATACAGACGCGGCGCAAGCCTTGGGTAAAATACCATTAGATGTCGAAGAAATGAACATTGATTTAATGTCCTTAACTGCCCACAAAATCTATGGACCCAAAGGCATTGGTTGTCTGTATGTGCGTCGTCGCCAACCCCGCGTCAAAATCGCCCCGCAAATTCACGGCGGCGGACAAGAAAGGGGCATCCGTTCAGGAACCCTTTACACCCCTCAAATTGTCGGATTTGGTGCAGCAGTAAAACTAGCTTTAAGCGAAATGGCAACCGAAGCCAAACGGTTAACCCAATTACGCGATCGCCTTTGGAATCAACTGTCAACCCTCGACAATATCCGTCTGAATGGTCATCCTACCCAACGCTTACCCGGAAACCTAAATGTCAGTATTGACGGGGTAGATGGTCAAGCATTACTATTAGCATTACAGCCAACAATGGCAGTATCATCAGGTTCCGCCTGTACCTCAACCCGCATTGAACCTTCCCACGTTTTAAAAGCCTTGGGAGTCCCCGAAAATCTAGCTTATGCCTCCCTGAGATTTGGGATAGGAAGGTTTAATACAGAAGCCGAAATTGACCAGGTAGCACAGGAGGCGATCGCCACCATTAAAGTGCTAAGAAGAGTTGTATCTACCCGATAAATAATTAATGGCAAAACCTGAATATTTAATGATTATTTTTACCCTGATTTGTAGTCTCCTATCTTTAGGGATGGGTATGTTAACCAACTCCATAAACTATCAGATAGCCCCCCTCCCTCCCGACTACGATCGCCTTGCCGATTTAATCAGCTTTGGTGCTTGGCAAAAAGCCGAACGTCAGACCTATCGAATGATGTTGTTAATTCTGGGCAAAAAAAATCAGGAACTCACCCCCAAAGATATCGCCAAGTTTCCCTGTCACGAATTAAGCCAAATTGACCAAACCTGGCACCAAGCCAGCCAGGGGGAATTCAGTTTAACCAGACAACATCAAATCTGGCAAAAATTTCAGCAGTTAGACCCAGATACCCCCTTAACCTTTGCCTCTGTTAATTCATTCATCAAAAAATCCCACATTTGTCGGGATAGTCAGCCCCCAAACTCCCCGGCTATCCGTTGTAATGAACAACTCAACCTAGCCATATTTTCCCGCCTGCAAAAATGCCAAATTTCTCCCCCTTCTCCGACCCTATTAGAAACCAAAATTTGACCAGTCCCTCTCTGAGGAAGTCCGAGTCAGAAGTAGACCAGGTGAGTCAACATCAAAAAATCCCCCAGCGCCACCACCACAAACCCTAGTGGTAGCCCATGGCAGATCAACGTTACAATTCTTTACCAAACTTGGGCTAACTCCTCATGCCAGAGATATCCCCAGACGATCGCATAATGGTAAGCTACTAAATGGCTCAATCAATTATTCCTTCACTTAGTAAGTAACATTAATTACCCATGACCGACTCGACCCAAACCCCTTATCTGTTGCGCGCTGCGCGTGGTGAAGCCTTAGACCGTCCCCCCGTGTGGATGATGCGGCAGGCGGGTCGCTATATGAAAGCATATCGCGATCTGCGGGAACAATATCCCTCCTTCCGCGATCGCTCTGAAAAAACAGATATCGCCGTGGAAATTTCCCTACAACCCTTCCGCGCCTTCGCGCCAGACGGAGTGATCCTATTTTCAGATATCCTGACTCCCTTACCCGGTATAGGCATTGATTTCGACATCGTGGAAAGCAAAGGTCCGATCATTGATCCGCCTATCCGCACTCAGTCTCAAATTGACCAACTACATCCTATCGAACCAGAAGCCTCCCTGCCATTTATTCGGGAAATTCTCCAAACTCTGCGCCGCGAAGTTGCCAACAAAGCAGCCGTGTTAGGATTTGTAGGCGCACCTTGGACCCTAGCAGCTTATGCCATCGAAGGCAAAAGTTCTAAGGATTACACTATTATCAAAAGTATGGCATTCAGTGAACCTGCCATGCTACACCAATTTTTGGGTAAACTGGCTTCTGCGATCGCCACTTACGCCTGTTACCAGATTGACTCCGGGGCCCAGGTTGTGCAAATGTTTGATTCTTGGGCGGGTCAATTAAGCCCCCAGGACTTTGAAACTTTTGCTTTACCCTATCAACAGCAAGTCGTTAAACAGGTCAAAGCTAAACATCCTGATACCCCTCTGATTCTCTATATTAACGGCAGTGCCGGAATTTTAGAAAGAATGGGTAAATCTGGAGTTGATCTGATCAGCGTTGACTGGACCGTGGATATGGCTGAAGCTAGAAATCGCATCGGTCACCATTTGGGAGTACAAGGAAATATTGATCCTTGTGTTTTATTTGGATCTAAAGAAACTATCCGCGATCGCATTTTGGAAACTATCCGCAAAGCCGGAAACCAAGGTCATATTCTTAACCTCGGTCATGGAGTTTTACAGAAGACCCCAGAGGAAAATGTTGCCTATTTCTTTGAAACTGCCAAACAAGCAGATCAACTATTGGCAACTCATGTCTAACTGTCACATCTTATTGACTCTCAGAAAATGGGTTTCTTATACGGTTTTCGGTATCCATCAATATACCTTCCCAAAAACTGGTTTTTAAGAATCGTCAATAGTCAACAGTTACTTGCAGAGGGGGTGTTTCCCCTGGTCGGAACAATTAATTAATCATTAATCATTGATTCCCCCCTGCCTCTTCTCTTCTCTCTCCCTCTCTTAGCCTGTCTCCTCTGTTGTCCGCCTGCCTCTTGTTTTGTTATGACCAAAAGAGTTTTCATCACTGGTGCTAGTGGCTGCATTGGTCACTATATCGCCGAAAGTTTAATTAATCACACTAATTATGAACTGTACTTTTTTGTTCGTAATCCAGACAAGCTAGGCTTTGATTATCAAAAACGACCAGATATTCACATTTTATTAGGTGATTTGCGAGAGATTGATAAATTCTCCGACTTATTAAAAACCATTGATATCGCCATTTTGGCAGCCACATCATGGGGCGGAAAACCTGAAGTCTTTGATGTTAATATAACCAGTACCCACCACTTACTCAAATCCCTCGATCATCAACGCTGTCAGCAAGTCATTTATTTCTCTACCGCCAGTGTCCTTGACCGCCAAAATCAACTCATCCCCGAAGCTGGAGAAATTGGCACCGATTATATTAGCTCAAAATATCATTGTTTGCAGCAGATTTCCCAAAACTATCCTGATTTTCCCCCCTTGCGGGTTCTCTTCCCTACCCTGGTTTTGGGGGGAGATACAGATAAACCCTATTCCCATCTTTCCTCTGGTCTACCACAGGTGGTAAGCTGGATTAATCTGATTCGCTGGTTTAAGGCTGATGCGAGTTTTCATTTTGTCCACGCCGCCGATATTGCTACAGTTGTCCAATATTTAGTTAATCATCCCCCACAGTCTCCACAACCTGAATGGCTGGTTTTAGGAAACCCACCCTTGACATTAAATCAGGCGATCGCCGAAACTTGTGCCTACTATCACAAATCTATCTATTTCTCCATTTCTCTCTCTCTGTGGTTGGCTAATTTTTTCATCATTGTATTTCGCGTACAAATGGCTGACTGGGACCGCTTTTGTTTGAATTACCGCCATTTTACTTACCAAAACCCTGTTAGTCCCTCTACCTTCGGCGAAATTACCCGCTTTCCTACCCTAACCCATATCCTCGCAGAGTTTGCACCTACTACTTCGTCTTCTTCTTCTTCCTCTGCTCTATAAAACTTAAACAAAACCGGACATAGCCGGATATTGATGTTTATTTCTGGCTTCGTCCGGGACTGTCGGCAGCACCCCGTCCACAAGTGTAATCGTCGGAACCAGGCGATTTTTCTAAATTTCTACTGGCGTTCAAATCTCTATCAATCTTCAGGCCACAGTTTGGACATTCAAAAGTCCGACGGACTAGGGGCATTTTTTGACGATAACCGCAATTAGAACACAGTTGACTGGATGGATAAAATCTATCGGCAATAATCAACTTTGAACCATAACGTTCTGCCTTGTAACCTAGTTGCCGACGGAACTCATAAAATGAAGCATCAGCGATAGAACCCGCCAAACCATGATTTTTCAGCATACCTGACACATTCAAATCTTCAATGACGACTTGGCTGTGGTTCTTAGCCAAGAAAGTAGTTATTTTATGAATCGTGTCCCGCCGAATGTTTGCTACTCTTTGATGTAGCTTTTGAACTTTTAATAGACATTTGGCCCAATTTTTCGAGCCTTTGACTTTGCGACTTAAATGACGTTGTAATCGAGCTAGTTTTTGGGTGGCTGCTTTATAAGCCTTGGGATTAGAGAATTGGGTCCCATCGGAGCAAGTCGCCAAATTGTTAATTCCTAGGTCAACCCCGATTCTCTCTCGATATTTCGGTGTGATTTCTGGTGTGATTTCTACGAAAAAGCTCATATACCAGTCACCTGCTTGGCGCGTTATAGTGACTTTCTTAACCCAACTTTCGGGTAGAGCCTCAAATGTAGAAACCCAGCCCACAAAAGGCAGCTTATGGCGAGTTCCTGACAGATTGAATGGCTTTCCGGAATTGTCAAGGGTAAAGCTATCATGGTGGCCTTTCTTCTTAAATTTAGGATAACTGCTTATTCCCTTGAAGAAGCGCTTAAAGGCATCCCCTAGATTAATGAAGGCATATTGATAAACTTTAGAAGACAATTCGGACATCCAAGGATATTGAGGTTTCACATAATTCGTAAAAACCTTTTTAATGGAGTTGATATTAGGCTTGAGTCCCTCTTCATAAGCTGACCTCCATAAGTGTAATCCCCAATTAAACACGAACCGAGCATACCCCGCGTGTTTGGCCATCAAGGTGGCTTGACGGTCATTGAGTTTTAGTTTGGTTCGGAAAGCTTTGTAAGGGTTATGGTCGAAAGGGAAGTCGCCTTCCCCAACTCCAATTCAAAACCGTGCTTGATACTTTCACATCACACGGCTCCTGATGTGGATACCCCTTTTGACATCGGGAACAGGGTAACGACTCCCTGCTTTTGTGATTTCAACTTTTGGAGCTAAATACAACATCGTAGTGTTTAAACTCGCTTTCGTCGTAAACACTCCTAATTGTCGCAGTCTCTATATCCACACCGTGACTAGTGGGCATATCCTAACCATTACAGTTAGGCATTGGCTTTCAGTCACATCCTTTCCCCTTAAAGGTATACGCTTACACTTTCACTACTCCGCAGGTACATCCTGCCACTTGAGAGCCTAAAAGGGGTTTAAACGTTCCGTTTATACGGGCATTCCATCTTTAGATTTGTCCTCTCCACCGGGGTACTTTTAAAAGTCTGTGTAGGTGATGTCATGATTACCCTACTTTTCCCCTTGCTCTTTTGAACGCAGCGTATCAACCTGTTTCGCTGCTAAATCATTACGATGGTTCAAGCCGGACATTCGGTTTCCCTAATCATGGATGGTTGGCAGTGGTCGCATTTGGTAGTAGGTTCTACTTCACGCCTTCCGTTCCCCGCTTCAATCCTGGGGTTATGATTCCCAAAACTGGGGGTGGCTATCGCCGTTACTCTCAACGCAATTGTTAAGGAATCATTAATATTTCCAGTTGGGCGTTTTGACCTTGAGTTCCCTGCCTTGTTTTGTATATTTCTATACCAAACGTTGGGACATATAAACAGTTATGGGATGGTCAGGGTACGAGTCCCTTATATTTCACCAAGGGGTGAAAGTCCCACTAGGAGGTTATTTCAGGCATTGCAGCCTTATTTGACTCCTAAACGTCTCGCACCATGATTGGATTTTACCATGAAGAATCCGACTTGATGAGTATGTCGTCAAGGAAATTTGGCATGGTCTGGGGTTTGACCGTATACTCATTATTGAGTTGCGAATCTTTGGGGTTATTGTACCTTATTGTCCTAAGATGTCAAGCAAATCTTGGATTAAATTCTGGCTCCCTCTCCCTAGTCCCCTTTTTTTGTTGATTTTTTATTCAACCCACCTCCCGCCGCGCCCAGGGGGTTGACAGGACGGGGGAAAACTGCTACGATGAAAGTGGCAAGTTAAATAATGGAAATATTCACTTAAATAAAAAAATTGCAAATATATCCATTATTTAATAATAGCACAAGATACTCAACTAAGCAACCCCCTCCCATCCCCCTATCGGCGGGGGCGATAATTTTGTTACAAAACTTAATATAAGCAAAGATTATGAAAACCTTTCCGAGAGAGATTGGGAATAAATCTCAAAATGAGTCACCAAAAGCGATCGTGCATTTAGAAGGAGTGAGCAAAGTTTATGGAATGGGAGACATAGAAGTTAAAGCCTTAAATGGTGTGAGCCTGACGGTAGAACCAGGAGAATACTGCTCAATTATGGGAGCGTCCGGTTCAGGAAAATCCACAGCCATGAACATTATCGGCTGTTTAGATCGTCCTAGTTCAGGTTCTTATCAATTAGACGGGGTAGGTGTCGCCCAAATGAATGAAGGGGAACTAGCCAAAATTCGGAACCTAAAAATTGGTTTTGTGTTTCAGCAATTCCACCTTCTGGCACAAATGACAGCCCTCGATAATGTGATGTTACCAATGCTCTACGCGGGAATTTCCGCCAAGGAAAGGCGAGAACGAGCCACAGAGGCCCTAATTAGGGTAGGTTTAGAAAATCGTATGCACAACAAACCCAACCAACTATCTGGGGGACAACAGCAAAGGGTGGCGATCGCCCGCGCCATTGTCAACCGTCCAGTATTATTACTAGCAGACGAACCGACAGGAGCTTTAGACTCCAAAACCACCCAGGAAGTCATGGATATTTTCACCGAAATGAATAACAGCGGCATGACTGTAGTTATGGTAACTCACGAACCCGATGTAGCCCGCCAAACCAAAAGGGTAGTTTGGTTTAAAGATGGTCAGGTGATTCATTCCCACCTGAAACCCGAAGATTTGCATCATGCCATTTAAACAAAAAGGGCGACCCATTCGGCTACCTGCAAATCAGGATATACAAAAATCAATCAATTATCTGCAGTTTCTTGTACCCAACAGCCAGACCCTCAGCAGCACCAGGCGTAGAACTCCGCAACCTCTTCCCGGGTTTGGGTAGAAGGATTTACGGGTGGGAGTGCGGAAAATTTGGTCAAATCATGTAGATTGTCTTAGGAATCGTGGTAAATTATGGACGGCTTCAATATGGATCTCTATTGGTACTTTCTGCCTAATAAACATATAGGAGCCACAGTAAACTAACTCAGGCGCAATAGAGTCGAGGGGATGACTCCTGAGACTCTTAGCCGGAGTCAACTGTTAAAACCTATGTAAATAGACTCCATTAACTGAATCACGAAACCAAAACCTATGCAAAATCCCTCTTTGCGCGAAACCCCAAGCCATGAACCCGCTGATGTGATTCCATCTAAACAGCAGGTTTCCCTGTTAGACTGGCTAACCCAGACTGGGCGCTTGATTCCGCGAGACACTGTTCAGGAACCTGTGAATAGTTACAGGCCCGACGAAGAAGAAATATCAGAACTCATCGTTGATGATGCTTCTTATGTTGATGAGGATAGCGATGATGAAATCGACGAAGACTAAGGAACAGTGCCACTAATCGGAGTAGCGATTGAGTGCGGGTCTCGACTGAGGAAGATTGATCAATGGGGACTCATAAGTTACCCTAGTGCAAATTGTATTTGCCTACAAAGTTTTTGGTGTTGAGGATTGATTGAAAAACCTGTGGATAGTAAATTTGCTAACTCCAAGTCCCTACAACTATCAGGATCGTATTTATTACTGTTCCTTTGTTTAGGATTGAGCGCTTTCGCCATTGGCTTGGATATGACAGTAAGCCACCTATGGCCTACTAATATTTCCTTGTTCGTACCGTTTACCATTTGCGCCTTGGTCGTGGCGGCGACCGGACAGTGGATGATCCCCATCCTAACCCGGATTAAAGCGGGACAGTTTATTCGGGAAGACGGTCCGCAAGCCCACCTCAAGAAAGCGGGAACCCCAACCATGGGAGGGATTTTCTTTATTCCCGTCGGTATTGCGATCGCACTAGCCGGCTCAGGATTTGATGCTAATGTGATGGCAATTTGTGCGCTCACCGCTGCCTTTGGTTTAGTGGGGTTCATAGATGACTGGCAAATCTTGAGACGAAAATCTAATAAAGGTATCTCTGCTAAGATGAAATTGGCGCTGCAAGTGTTGTTTGCAGTGCTATTCTGTATCTGGTTAGCCTACAATCAGGCCTCGGTAGCATCTAACATCGCTTTACCCTTTGGCTTAACTCTATCCCTAGGGGTGTTATTCTGGCCCTTCGCTACATTCGTTCAGGTGGCGGAAAGTAATGCCACTAACTTAACTGATGGGGTTGATGGTTTAATGGGAGGATTAGGAGCGATCGCCTTTTTGGGAATGGCCGCATATCTCGCCCCCACTTACCCAGAAATTGCCCTATTTTGTGCCTGTATGTCCGGCGCTTGTGTAGGATTTGTTTCCCACAACCGCAACCCTGCTAAAGTATTTATGGGAGACACAGGAGCCTTAGCTTTAGGGGGAGCCTTAGCTGGGGTGGCTTTGATTACTAATACCCTCTGGGTGTTATTAATTATCAGTTTGATTTTCTTAATCGAAACCCTGTCTGTCATTGCCCAAGTGACCTACTACAAGGCGACTAAAGATGCCAACGGAGTTGGTAAACGTCTGTTTAAAATGGCTCCAATTCACCATCACCTCGAACTTTCTGGCTGGTCAGAAACTCAAGTTGTAGGCTGTTTCTACTGTGTACAAGGCTTACTAATTTGGGTGGTTTTTCTGATAGCTGGTTAGGGATTTTTTGGTGTGGTTAACAAGTTCAATTTGAACTGCCTATTATGCCATATATTTCTGTTGTCATCCCTATCTATAACGGCGAAGCTGATTTGCCAGATTTGATTGATTGTTTGCGATCGCAAATTTACCCAACTAATCAGGTTGAGTATCTGCTAGTAGACAATAACAGCAGCGATCGCACTGGGGAAATTTTGCAAACAGCTACCCAAGATCCAACCCTGCCCTTGCGACCCCTGACGGAAAATCAAATCCAAAGTTCCTACGCCGCCCGAAATCGTGGTATCCGCGCCGCCAGAGGCGAAATTATCGCCTTTACCGACGCTGACTGTCGCCCAGAACCGGAATGGTTAAAAAACCTGGTACAACCATTTGGAGATGATCAAATCGGCATAGTAGCAGGGGAAATTATCGCTTTACCCGGAAACACTCTCCTAGAAAAACACGCCAGCCGCCAAGATACCCTTTCCCAAAAACACACCCTCGCACACCCTTTTTATCCCTACGGTCAAACCGCTAATTTAGCCGTGCGACGAGACGCATTCCAAAAAACGGGGTTATTTCGTCCCTATCTCACCACCGGGGGAGATGCTGATTTGTGTTGGCGCATTCAACAGCAAACCAGCTACAAGTTAGCCTTTATGGAAAAAGCACAGGTTAAACATCGCCACCGCAGCACCCTAAAAGGATTACAAAGTCAGTGGCGACGCTATGGAGAATCCAACCGCTATCTTCACCAAATCCACGGCGTGGATTTAATGCCTCAAATGCAGCCTAAAGACTACATATATAGCCTGGGGCGGTGGATAGTCAAAGAATTGCCCATCAATGGCGCTAAGGCGATTATAGGTCGCGGTGAGTGGGTTGATGTGGTGGGGACTCCCATAGGTCTACTTAATGCTAGATGGCGATCGCAGGGTCAGCAACAAGCAAGTCTTCCTGAACAAGCCAAACAGATTGATCAGCTTTAATCACATAAAACCGTCAAGTGTCGCGGAGGTTTTTTACGATGAACGTCACCCTTATGCCCCCCCCTTCCAATCAAACACTTACCCGCGTTGGTGTCATTGGCGGCGGACAATTAGCTTGGATGATGGCTAGTGCGGCTAAGAATTTGGGGGTGTCTCTGGTGGTCCAAACTCCCCATAATAGTGATCCGGCTGTGGCGATCGCCGCCGATACGGTTTTAGGAAATATTGCTGATGCGATCGCTACTCAGGAGTTAGCTAAACGCTGCGATGTCATTACTTTTGAGAATGAGTTTATTGATCTTGATGCCCTCCGGGTATTGGCAGAAGCCGGGGTCTGTTTCCGCCCCCGTCTGGAGGCTTTAGCACCCCTATTAGATAAATTTGAGCAATTATCTCAATTACAAGGTTTAGGCTTGCCTGTGCCTCGTTTTGAGGCGCTAACAAGGGCTGAAGGGGATCTTAACCCTCAGATTACACAAGGTTTGGGTTATCCGGTAGTTCTCAAAGCTAGACGGCATGGTTATGATGGCCAGGGAACCTTTATCATTCCTGATGCTGCTACCTTGAAGGCTACCTGGGCGAAGTTTGATTATCCCCCCATGCTACTACAGGAGTTTATCCCCTTTGAACGGGAATTGGCAGCGATCGCCGCCCGGTCAGTCACCGGAGATGTCGCTATTTATCCCATTGTGGAAACTATCCAACATGATCAGGTTTGTCATCGGGTGATCGCCCCCGCTAAGATTAGCACCCATTTACAGGATCAAATTAATCGATTAGCCCATACCCTTCTCCATGGTTTAGACGTGGTGGGGCTATTTGGTATTGAGTTTTTCCTGACCGCTTCTGGGGAGGTTTTGGTGAATGAAATCGCCCCCCGCACCCATAATTCCGGTCACTTTAGCCTTGATGCTTGTCATACCTCCCAATTTGAACAACATTTGCGGGCGGTCTCTGGTTTACCTTTGGGAAATCCTGACCTTAAATGTGGCGGCGCGGTGATGGTGAATTTGTTGGGGTTTGAGTTGGCGGAAAATGACTATTTAGCTAAACGGGAACAACTCGCCGCTATTCCTCAAGCTAAAGTTCACTGGTATGGGAAAATTCAGTCCCGTCCCGGTCGCAAACTGGGTCATGTCACCGTGTTAATTGATACTGAAGACCCCCATACTTTACATGAGGAAGCACAGGCGATCGCTCAACAGATAGAATCTATTTGGTATGGTGATCAACTTCCCTACTGCCATCAGTAATCATACTCATTTGACTGATTGTTACCCCCCCAAAAAAAATAGCTGTCCTTACCTGTGAGGACAGCCTAATTTATCTAATTTATAGGTATATACTCTTAGTATTTAATGCTCTAAGATTCTGCACTCTCCCCTGACTGAGATGATTGTAAATTATCAGGATCGACATAGTAGCAAACGGAATCTAAGCAAATTAACGCCCAGCCCGACTCTTCAATGTTTTTTAACTTGTAAGCACCCTGCTGCACAAAAAAGCCTTTATGATTGCGGGTATCAGCCTTAACGTAAACCTGGTTATCATTGCCCATAGTTATTTCTACTCCTTGTGTTATCAAATTGGTCTGCTAACTTCAAATAAGATTGTTAATGTGTGAAGTTCCCAAATCTTATCATTTATTTCCCCGATTGTTGGTTAAATAATATTATTTTTTGTAAAGGAGTTTAAAGAGCTACCTAGTAGGAATATTTACTCAGTCGCCCTATTCAACTGGAATTTACTTGAATTGCCGTGAACAGACCCGATAATTTCAGGTCTATTACTAGATATGCTATATGTTAGCATATCATCAAATTAGTATTGCTAAAGTTCTAGCAGCCATTGTTTAACCCTAAGTAAACTTTTCCATTCAGGTTTGCGAGTCAATCCATCGTCCAAATTTTTTTTGACTTCCTCTAGCCACTCCGAATCAGCCATAATCATCTGTTGAGCCATTTCTACATGGGGACGAACCCCGGGTTTTTGTAAATCCAACATCGATACGGCTAAATTTACCCTAGCTTGGGGGTCGTGGGGATTTAATTTAACTGCTAACTTGGCGGCTTTATAAGCCGCAGAAGGTTTATCAGCAAGGAGGTATAACCAAGCTAGGCTAGTCCAGGCGTTACTATTTTTAGGAGAGCGATCGCACACTTCACGAAACACGGGGATTAAGGTATCCATAGCTTCCCCAGCTTGATAACGCTCAAATCCTTCCTTAAACAGTTCTTCAGTAGTTTTCATCCTTAGATAGCAAGTATTACAGACAACAAAGCGATCGCCATTGTCTAACTACAATCTGCGATCGCCTTTAATCATACCTGATGTAGTCCGTCAAAAATCAAGTAGCAAAGGACTTACCACAGCCACAGGTTTGACTAGCATTAGGATTAGTAAATTGGAACCCACCCCCAATCAAAGCGTTGCTGTAGTCAAGGACCATACCATAAATATACAGCAAACTCTTGGGATCACAAACAACCTGAAAACCATTATGGTCGAAGACCTCATCGGTATCCTGGATGCTATCGGGTTCAATAAAATCCATCATGTAGGACATACCAGAACATCCCCCCTGACGGACACCCACCCGTAAACAGAGGTCTCTACCCTGCTTCTCGCGCAGGAAAAGCACCTGCTGAACAGCAGCATCAGTCATCTGAATTCCTTGGGTTGGGGTTTTAGACTCAGTTGCTTGTGTCATTGGCTTTCCTAACTGATACATTTACGCGACATTTTTCCGGTTGTTCCTGGACAATGCGACGATAGCACTATTACCCGTTAAGGTAACAGAGGCGGTATCCCGCAAAGCTTTTAGAAAGATTCCAAAAGCACCGTTCCAGTCCCGTGGTAGAGTGAACCCGCACTCAGGACATCGGAACACTTTTGAGCCACCTAGCTGGGAATGAACATGACCACAGTGAGTACAGGTTTTGCTGGTGTATTCTTCGGTCACATCTACAACTGTTCAGTTATTTCCGCGCTTGATGTCTCAGGGTTAGTTTGAATCGATAATGCGCCCATGTCAGCATGGCGCGGGCAGTCTTAGACCTGATTAGACGCTTCACCTTGGCAACCATATTGGAAGTCTCGAAGGTGGGCCAAAAAATCCGGCTGTGTTATGGGATGGTCAGGGATGCGACCCAATCAACCAAGGGGTTGAAGTCCTCACCGGGTAGTTATTTCGCCCATTTCAGCTCTATTTCATACCCGAAGGTCTCGCACAATACTTGGTATTGTAGCGCATCGCCCTAATTGGTTCAACTAATCTGCGATTAAATTAAGCTCCTTGATTTTTATGATTTTCGCCAAGCGTGAACTAGAGATCGAGATAGGTCTGACGACTGGCTCGGACTATTGAGAACCGTTACCTGCTATCCTTAGCATGGCAGAATGGGAGAGTGTTAAGATCACGGTCTAGGAGATCCTGGCTAGGGGCGGAAACCCAGTCCTACAGCCAGATCTAATCTGGGCGCGATCGCATTTACCCGAATTTGGTATTTTGTCATACAATCTAAATTAGGGGCTACAGCCGGGACAAACAACCTGGTACTATAAACGGAGCGGGTCCTTTCCTGGTTCTGAGAATTGTGTAAAATCCTAATCTGGTAGCACTACTCGATATTATAAATTATCTAAATGACATTTCTCAATCGTTCAACCCTTCGTCGTTTACAAAAACTACCCTCCATTCCTAGCGTGTGGGAGGGCGATCGCCGTCCCATGTCTCACGAGTCTCGACCTAGTTTGGAAACAGATATAGAGGCTGATAATGACTGCATCATTTGGGTTGACGGTTCTCAGGGAATGGTACGGTCAATGGATATGGTATCGGCTAATATTGGCCCAGAAGCGATCGTCCGAACTTTACTCAGGGCGATGGAACATCCCCAAAGCCCTACCCCAGCAGCCCGCCCTCACAAAATTGTGGTCAAAGATCGCGAAATTCAGTTTTTCCTGCGCGGTGTCCTACAAGAACTCGATATAGTTATAGACTATGTACCAGATTTACCACTAATTGATGAGATATTTAGGGGACTCCAAGAAGTAGCCGAAAGTCGCCCTCCTCAACTCCCCGAACCCTTTGTAGATCCCCTGCTCAAAAAAGCCGAGCAAATTTGGAAAGATGCACCTTGGGATAAATTAGGGGAACATCAAATTATTTCTATAGAAATCAATCACTTAGACGTAGGAACTCTCTACATTTCTACACTGGGTAAGTTAGGGATGGATTATGGGGTGCTAATGTACCGTTCCCTAGAATCTTTAAAAAGGTTTCGAGAAAGAGTTATTGCTGACCGACCTTTTGATAACCTAGAAGAAGCATTTTTAACTCAAGATTGTCTGTTTGTCACCTTTGAGCCTTTGTCAGAAGAAGATGACGAGGAGGACGTAATCTGGGAAACTTTATCAGCATCGCAGATTGAACCTAACTTTGGTAATTTACACCCCTTAGAAGGTTTGCGATCGGTCATCTACGAAGAAGAAGCCACGGTGATGATGGTAGCCTTGGAAGCACTGCACCGATTCTTACGAGATTTTCGCTATAAATTAAGTGAGGATTCATTTCCTAAGCTGTCTAAACGCTATCGCATATCTTGTTCTGTACCTGATACATCTGAAACTAAAATGATTTCGGTGAAGGTGGAAACTTTACCAGAGGTGGCTGATGAACTTCTGGAAATGGTGGAAGCAGCGGAAGATGACGAGGAGGAGTTTGATTCCCCTACCTTACGAGATGATTTGATCCCACCTAAATCATTTTTGAGTTTAGGTGTAATTCCTTGGGAAACGGTGGATTACTTGCGAAACAATACGGAGTTCTACCAGCCTTCTGATGTGGATATTCCTCAGAAAGGGGATGGTTTACCTGTGATTTTGATTCAAACGTCTAAGCCGAAGGCGAAAACACTAATTCAAAATTTGGAGGATGCTGGAGGATTAGCGGGAATATGTTTTAACTCAGGGAAAGATCCCATGGAGGGTCGCAGTTATGACCTGGGAATTTTGAAGACGGAAAATGGTGAATTGCATTTGTTTGGGGAATTTATGGAAGATGACCCGACTCATCAGCGGGCTAGGAAAAATTGGGAAAAACGCTGTAGCCAAACTCAGGGTTGGTGTGGTTTAATTATTGCTATGGGGTTGACGGGCGCTTCTCGTGGTCAGCCCGGTTTTAAGGACATGATGGCATTGGTTGAATTGCGCTCTGTTTCTCCTGATGAGTTGGGATTGGGACCTTTGGAACTCATTACCCCCACCATGTAACTAACTTGAAACTACAACCTAGGTTATGTCTGAACTACCCCCCCTAAATACTGATACGATTTGGGCGATTCTCAATGAGGAAATAGAGGACAGCACTGTTAATCAACTGGTGTGGTATTATCTCGGTTATCGCTATGATGAACAAAGCGATCGCTGGGATGTAACTCAGGTTGATACACAGTGGCGAGAAACATATCGAGAACCCCCGGACTTTATCGAAAGCCGTCCGGCTACTGTTCAACTCACCCGGTCGATACCTAAAGAAAATAAACAACTCCTGAAAGAGGAACTAGGCTTTAAAGGCTACACTATTGGAAACTTTGGACCGAGACAAACCCGGCGCGCTACTATGGCTAACTGGTTACTCTGCTCTATAAAACTTAAACAAAACCGGACATAGCCGGATCTTGATGTTTATTTCTGGCTTCGTCCGGGACTGTCGGCAGCACCCCGTCCACAAGTGTAATCGTCTGAACCAGGCGATTTTTCTAAATTTATACTGGCGTTCAAATCTCTATCAATCTTCAGGCCACAGTTTGGACATTCAAAAGTCCGACGGACTAGGGGCATTTTTTGACGATAACCGCAATTAGAACACAGTTGACTGGATGGATAAAATCTATCGGCAATAATCAACTTTGAACCATAACGTTCTGCCTTGTAACCTAGTTGCCGACGGAACTCATAAAATGAAGCATCAGCGATAGAACCCGCCAAACCATGATTTTTCAGCATTCCAGACACATTCAAATCTTCAATGACTACTTGGCTGTGGTTTTTAGCCAAAAAAGTAGTTATTTTATGAATGGTGTCCCGCCGAATGTTTGCTACTCTTTGATGTAGCTTTTGAACTTTTAAGAGACATTTGGCCCAATTTTTCGAGCCTTTGACTTTGCGACTTAAATGACGTTGTAATCTGGCTAGTTTTTGGGTGGCTGCTTTATAAGCCTTGGGATTAGAGAATTGGGTCCCATCGGAGCAAGTCGCCAAATTGTTAATTCCTAGGTCTACCCCGATTCTCTCTCGATATTTCGGTGTAATTTCTGGCGTGATTTCTACGAAAAAGCTCATATACCAGTCACCTGCTTGGCGCGTTATAGTGACTTTCTTAACCCAACTTTCGGGTAGAGCCTCAAATGTAGAAACCCAGCCCACAAAAGGCAGCTTATGGCGAGTTCCTGACAACTTGAATGGCTTTCCCGAATTGTCAAGGGTAAAGCTATCATGGTAGCCTTTCTTCTTAAATTTAGGATAACTGCTTATTCCCTTGAAGAAGCGCTTAAAGGCATCCCCTAGATTAATGAAGGCATATTGATAAACTTTAGAAGACAATTCGGACATCCAAGGATATTGAGGTTTCACATAATTAGTAAAAACCTTTTTAATGGAGTTTATATTAGGCTTGAGTCCCTCTTCATAAGCTGACATCCATAAGTGTAATCCCCAATTAAACACGAACCGAGCATAACCCGCGTGTTTGGCCATCAAGGTGCGATGACGGTCATTGAGTTTGAGTTTTGTCCGGAAAGCTTTGTAAGGGTTATGGTCGAAAGGGAAGTCGCCTTCCCCAACTCCAATTCAAAACCGTGCTTGATACTTTCACATCACACGGCTCCTGATGTGGATACCCCTTTTGACATCGGGAACAGGGTAACGACTCCCTGCTTTTGTGATTTCAACTTTTGGAGCTAAATACAACATCGTAGTGTTTAAACTCGCTTTCGTCGTAAACACTCCTAATTGTCGCAGTCTCTATATCCACACCGTGACTAGTGGGCATATCCTAACCATTACAGTTAGGCATTGGCTTTCAGTCACATCCTTTCCCCTTAAAGGTATACGCTTACACTTTCACTACTCCGCAGGTACATCCTGCCACTTGAGAGCCTAAAAGGGGTTTAAACGTTCCGTTTATACGGGCATTCCATCTTTAGATTTGTCCTCTCCACCGGGGTACTTTTAAAAGTCTGTGTAGGTGATGTCATGATTACCCTACTTTTCCCCTTGCTCTTTTGAACGCAGCGTATCAACCTGTTTCGCTGCTAAATCATTACGATGGTTCAAGCCGGACATTCGGTTTCCCTAATCATGGATGGTTGGCAGTGGTCGCATTTGGTAGTAGGTTCTACTTCACGCCTTCCGTTCCCCGCTTCAATCCTGGGGTTATGATTCCCAAAACTGGGGGTGGCTATCGCCGTTACTCTCAACGCAATTGTTAAGGAATCATTAATATTTCCAGTTGGGCGTTTTGACCTTGAGTTCCCTGCCTTGTTTTGTATATTTCTATACCAAACGTTGGGACATATAAACAGTTATGGGATGGTCAGGGTACGAGTCCCTTATATTTCACCAAGGGGTGAAAGTCCCACTAGGAGGTTATTTCAGGCATTGCAGCCTTATTTGACTCCTAAACGTCTCGCACCATGATTGGATTTTACCATGAAGAATCCGACTTGATGAGTATGTCGTCAGGGAAATTTGGCATGGTCTGGGGTTTGACCGTATACTCATTATTGAGTTGCGAATCTTTTGGGGTATTGTACCTTATTGTCCTAAGATGTCAAGCAAATCTTGGATTAAATTCTGGCTCCTATATGAAAACTACCCAAGCTAATAATACAGATATTGAAAAATTGAGGTAAGGATTTCGTGACTAAAACTGCATTTTTGGGGCTTGGCGTGATGGGTGGCTATATGGCTGCTAACCTCGCTCAAGGTGGTTATGATGTGAAAGGATGGAATCGTACTCCCTCGCGTCCTGGTGTAGCGATCGCCTCTGATGCAGGTGCTACAATCGTCCATAGCATAGAAGAAGCTGTGACCGAAGCTGAGGTGATCTGTACCTGTGTGGGAGATGTTCCCGACGTGGAAGAAGTCATCCTTGGTCCCCTTGGGGTGATTCAGTTTGCTAAACCGGGCGCGATCATTATAGACTTTAGCACCATTGGCTCGGCGGCGGTTCATTCGATCGCTTCGGCGATCGCATCCCATAAAATGCAGTTTTTAGATGCACCTATTTCCGGGGGAGATATTGGCGCGAAAAATGGTACTCTAACTATTATGGTGGGTGGCGATCGCCATAGCTTTGACACCTGCCTACCCTTGTTAGAAACAATGGGTAAAAATATCCGCTATTGTGGTCCTAGTGGTAGCGGTCAAGCTGTCAAACTCTGTAATCAGGTACTATGTTCCCTCAACATGATTGGACTATGTGAGGCGATGTTACTAGCGGAACATCAGGGTATTGACCCTCAACTAATTGTGGAGGTATGCAGCACCGGAGCCGCTGGGTCTTGGGCTTTGTCTAACCTAGGGGAAAAGGTAGCTAACAATGATTTCGCTCCGGGTTTTATGATTCGCCACATGGTTAAGGATTTGCGATTAGTTCAAGAGGCTATTTCCAGGGAGTTACCAGGGGTAAAATTAGCCGATACCCTGTTTAAAATAGTTCAGAATTTGGATGAAGGTTTAGGCTCTACTCAAGGAACCCAAGCCATGATTAGAGCTTATCAGAAGCCGGACAATTAATAATTAATAATTAATAATTAATAATTATCCATTTCGGAGACCGCCGCTACTAGAGATAAAGCCACCATGGGGGCTGTGACCGATCGCAAAATTCGGCTTCCCAGAGACACCGGCTGAAATCGCCTATTAATAGCCTCCTCAACCTCTGGTGTTGTCCATCCCCCTTCGGGTCCAATAGCTAAAAGCAGGGAATTGTAGACATAACCCTTTCCTTGTCCCGTTCTCGCAGCCAACAAACAATTCAACAGGTGGGGAAAATCTCCCCTAGCCACACAAATATATTTATCTACCTCTTCTCCCTGGTCTGACAAAGTTTCCCAAGCCTGCTGTATCGATAGTGGATCAGTAATTTCCGGGAGGATCTGACGTTCTGACTGTTCCGCCGCCTCTGTAGCAATACGTCGCCAGCGGGCTAGTTTTTGAGGGCTAGGGACAACCACAGTGCGGGCGCTGATAATGGGAACCAAACGAGACACTCCCAACTCCGTAGTACAGCGCACAATCTCCTCAAAGCCACTTCCTTTAGGCATAGACACCCATAAAGTCACAGGTATGGGTAACTCATTGTTAATCCTTATCGGTTCAACTACAGTGGCATTTTGCCCGCCTTTCCAGATAGCCAGCCACCAACCCCCCCGACCATCAAGAATAATAAAGCGATCGCCTGGTTGTAGGCGCAAAACCCGACCCAAATAATGCTGTTGTCCAGCAGTCAGGTCTACTTGTTGGTCGTGGAATTGTTCAGAAGCGATCGCGATCCGTTGAAGTTCCCTCATGAAATTCTGTTAACAAAATGACCCCACCCGACTTTTGGTAGGGTGGGGATTACTTAATCTGCCATTAAAGGCAATTAGGACTCAGCTCGCACCTTAGCTAGGTACTCCTCAATCGCCTGGGTAGCAATTTCCACAATTGGTTTGCTTTGGCGTTTGGACTCATCTTTTAGTTGACTATAGATGTCATGACGCACACTAACCCGATGTCGAATTTTGCTAGGATCGACCGGAGCTTGGGGCGCGGGAGCCTCATTAGAGGGTGTTTCTACGGAAGTCGGGACAGGGATTTCTTTCGTCTCAATGTTCATCGAGGAATCTACTTGGTAATTGGATACAAAAGTGCGGATGGAGTCTAAACCAACACGATGGCAAAAATCGCCAAAACTCTCGGACGGTTGCCGATTCTGTTTAAAGCCAACAAAAATCGGCTCCAGAACTGCTTCTAGGTCACATAGAGCCAGCCGTTCCATAAAAGGTTCAGCTAGTCGCGTTTGGTTAGGAGAGCCTCCCAGCCAAACCTGGTAGGTGTCGGGAGCGCTACCGACAAACCCCAGTTCCGCCATGTAGGGTCTGGCACATCCATTGGGACATCCTGTCATCCTAACGACAAAATGCTCCTGTTCCAGCCCTACCTTGTCCAACAATACCCGAATCCGGTCCAGGATACTAGGGATTGCACGTTCAGATTCTGTAATTGCTAATCCACAAGTCGGGAAAGCTGGACAGGCCATGGCATAGCGGACCAGAGGATCAATTTCTGTTTCTGGCAAAACCCCATGTTCTTTCAGAAGGCGATCGATTGTCTTTTGGTGTTTGGGCGAAATCTGATACAGGATAATGTTATGGTTGCCTGTAATTAACATTGGCAACTCAAACTTTTGGTTAATTTGCTGTAAAGCCGCCTTCAGCCGGAAACTCCCGTCATCTTTCACCCGACCATTTTCTACCGAGATACCCAGAAATAAGTTACCGTCGCCCTGTTCATGCCATCCCAGGTAATCTTGATATTTCCAGGGAGGCAGGGGTTTAAAAGGTTTTAGGGGTTTGCCAAAATAATCCTCAACCTGAGCGCGGAATTTGTCAACTCCCCAATCCTCAATTAAATATTTCATCCGCGCGTGGCGGCGGTTAGTGCGATCGCCATAATCCCGCTGGGTTGCTACGATCGCCTTCACCAAATCATAAATATCAGCGCGATCGACATAGCCAATTTCATCAGCTATACGGGGGAAGGTTTCTTCCTTGCGGTGAGTTCTACCCATACCGCCGCCTGCTAGGACGTTAAAGCCCTCCAATTCTCCCGCCGCATTAGTTATGACCACCAAACCCACATCTTGGGTATAAATATCAACAGAGTTATCTCCGGGGACTGTTACCGCACACTTAAACTTACGGGGCATATAATGCTTGCCATAGATCGGCTCTTCCCCCTCATGGAAAATTGTGCCATTACCATTGCGATCGCGCGCCGCTTTGACTTCCGGGTTTTCCTCCGCACTAACTATTTTTTCCCCATCGAGCCAAATTTCATAATAAGCCCCAGTCTGAGGAGTCAGCAGATCCGCAATATAATTCGCGTAGGTTTTCGCATACTCATACTCAGGGCGATCGCAATAGGGGGCTGGAGGAGCCATCACATTCCGGTTCAAGTCTCCACAAGCACCCAGAGTCGAGCCCATGCTTTTGATAATGCTAGAGAGAACCGTTTTCAGGTTCTTTTTGAGAATCCCATGGAGTTGGAACCCTTGGCGGGTAGTTGTCCGCAGTGTCCCATTCCCGTATTCATCCGCTAGATGATCCAGAGTCTGATAAAGTTCAGGGGGGATAAATCCGCCTGGGCTGCGGGTTCGCAACATAAACTGATAATCTTTCTCTTGTCCCGGAACCCGATGATCTCGGTTATCCTGTTGGTAGGAGCCATGAAACTTGAGAATCTGAACCGCATCCTCTGTCAAATAGTTGCGATCGTTCAGCAGTTCAGTTGCTAAAGGCTCCCGCAGTTGATTACTGCGCTCTTTGATAGCTTCAAGTTTAGAGAGCTTTTCCGCTGATTTGGTAAATGTAGGGCTTGTCATAGTAAGGTGAAGTGCCAGTCAAAACAAAAAAACATCGAGGCTGAACCTGACTTAGCATAAATTCCAAGCCACACCCACTGGTTCTCGATATCCTAGCAAAATGATCGTACCATGATTATGCTAGAGATTGTCCTGCTGATGTTTAGATTTGGTAAAAATTTTTTATGGCAGATTCTTTAATGTACCAGGAAGATCACTTTGTCGTCTTGGAGTCTAACCAACCCGAGCAACTTATGACTGTCGCTGAACTTACAGACAAGTTACAGGCTATTCTAGCCCAACTACAAGATGATCTCCCCCGTGAGCTCCAAAAGTTTCCCACACCCTCCCACCAAGCCGAATATCTCATCAATACCTGCTGTGATCTTGATTTGGGACCCGGAAAATATCTACAGTGGTATGCAGTACGTTTAGAAAAAGGCAATCCCGAATAGGTAGCATAGACACCAGTTCCCCAAAGCTATGGGATTTAACCCCAAATTTGCCTATTGATTAGCCCTCAATTAGCTTTCCGTATCAGCAATCATGATTAAATCCACGCAATCAGTTTCTGGTTGAGTCACCTGTACCCGCAAATTCGGACCAAAAAATTGAGCAATTTTGCTTTGTTTCTCTTCCCACACCGATAGAGGCACAAAAGGCGAGTAAAATTCTAAAATGAGCGCATAACTGCCATCAACCACCCCTTCCCGCAAGGCTTGTAGTTGTGGGTGTTCCTCATCATTCCCTCCTAGCTTCAGGCGTTCGATCGCATCAATCAGGTGAGCAGATTGGCCATAACGATAGCGGGTCACATCTGATCGCACTTGATTTTGAGTCGGGGTCGCCTGTTGTTCCCGCTTGCTGAGGACTTCTGGCGTTGTCGGTTCAGAAAATGGTATCGGTTTAATTTCTGCCGCTTTCAGAGCTAGTCCCCCCAATAATAGGGGAATCCCATAAAAAAACCCCGCTAGGTTCAGGGTAGCATAGTCAGCAAAATAGGCGACAAACCCCACCACAGTAATTAACCCACCCAGCACTAAACCCACTTGAGCCAGAGAAATTTTACGCAACATCAGATTAACTAATTATCAATTTTTGTCATCAATCAATACTTTACCAAAAAATTGCCCGTCAACCCCAATCATTTACAGTCCCCCAGTCCGGTTTTTTTTTCACATCACCAGAACACAAAACTTGAGTTTGATGCTAAAATCATCGAAAATCTAACTAGGTGACAAGAGGATAATCCATGGATTCACAGAAGATCCGAGAGGGAGTTGCCTTAATTGAGAGCAAACGGGAGGCTCTACTCAAGTTATTGGAAAAACCCAATTTAGGGCCTTTGCGAATTGATGTAAATCAGGCTCTCGAAGAAATGGACGAGTTGCTAGAAGACTTCAAACGCACATTTCCTGAATCCGAAAATAATTAAGTTTCTGGTCATCGGTTAGGGTTTTATCCCTCCTCTCAATGCCAGCTATTATATATATTTTCTGGGGCGGGGCGGAGTTAAATCAGATGTTTTTGAGGCAGAGCATTGTTTAATATTCTCCCCGAAAAAGCATTATAAATTAATGGCTACAGCCCCGCCCCTCCCTGCATTTTCAACTTTTACGCTGCCATTTGACTACTATCTACGCAGCTGAATAGGCATCACCAAATAGGTCATTTTTAAACCTCCCAAAGGATTGATAATTACCGGGGTGCTTGCCGCGTTCAATTGTATCTGAATTTCCGAACTATTCAACACCTTTAACCCATCCATTAAGTATTTAACATTAAAGGCAAGTTCCTTGGGTTCTTCACCAGAAATCTGAGCAGGCATTGACTCCAAAGCATTCCCGACATCAGCAGCTTCTACAGATAGGGAAATTTGTTGATTAACCTCATCAATGATACATTTAACAATATCATTTTTTTGGCTGGCTAAAACCCCAATCCGCTCCAAAGCCGCCAAAAGTGTCCGCCGTTCAACATTCACCTGGCTTAAAAACTTATTAGGTATTAACTGTTCATAAGCCGGATAAGCACCCTCCAACTTACGAGAATTCAAACGACGAGTCCCCAATTCAAAAACCACTTGGGTATCATCAAAACCTAAAGTCACCATGGGGGGGGTTGTTGCTTCTTCCTCTGTGGGGGTATTATGTCGCCCTGAGTTAGCGCTGACAATCATGCGTTCCACCTCCCGCAGGGCGCGTGCTGGGATAGTTATTTCCAGGTCTTCTGGTTCTTGGCTATTGGGGTCTCGGACATTTTCCACCTTGACCACCGCGAGTCTATGACCGTCGGTGGAAGCAAAACAAAGGGTATCTTTTCCCACCTTGAGATTAACACCAGCTAGGACTTGCTTAGTTTCATCAGGACTGGTAGCGAAGAGAGTTCCCTTTAAGCCTTCCAATAAACTATCAGCCGCTAGTTGAATGCTATGTTCACCTTGTACCGAGGGTAAGTCGGGATACTCCTCAGCCACCATTCCCCGGACTTGATAGCGTCCTGAACTGGAAGTTAGGGTAACTACAGCCTCGGTCTCTTCATCATCGACCTGAATATCGCCCCCAGGTAAACGGGAGACAATATCATTGAGCAATTTAGCAGGTAAGGTCAAAACTCCCCCCTGCTGAACCTGAGCCGGAAAACTGGTGTTAATTCCCATACTCAAGTCAAAGGCGGTTAAACTCAATTGTTGAGTGTCCGCATCAGCTTTCACCAAAATGTTAGACAAAATCGGGTGACTGGGACGGGATGGAATGGCTCTGGAAACTAAGGATAGATTAGAACTGAGTTGTTCCTGTTCTACAATTAACCGCATTTCAGGTATTTAGCAAGGGGACTGAAGCTAACATTATATCGCGCTATGGGGACGTGGCGATCGCCTAAGTTCTGAAACTAAGTTTTGAGCCTAAGTTCTGAAACTAAGTTTTGAGCCTAAGTTTTGAGCCTAAGTTTTGAGCCTAAGTTTTGAGCCTAAGTTCTGAAACTAAGTTTTGAGGCTAAGTTTTGAGGCTAAGTTTTGAGGCTAAGTTTTGAGGCTAAGTTTTGAGGCTAAGTTTTGAGGCTAATTGTTTAGGGGGGTGGCGAGCAACTGTGGAAATTGTGGAAATTGTGTTTAAATTTGACTTTGGTTAAGGGTTCCATCCTGTCAGCATCTGTGGAAAAACTGTGGAAAATCCATCAAATCGATAGGGATTTGGTCTGGTTCAATCCCCTGTCAACCTTAGTATTTGGGAATAATAGGCAAGTTATCCACAACATTTTCCACAGGGTATGAGTTCAGGTTGAAGATAGGTAAATCGAGAAAAAAGTGCTTTAACGCCAATCGACCCCCCCACATGAGGGAAGCGACAGGCTGGGGAACCACCCCTGGCGGCTAGAAACAGCATAAAAGCCATTGAATAAGACCCCGGGGCGACACCCACCGAAACCGCCTATAAATTGGCATCAGGATTCAGTCCTGCTTCTCGCAGCAATTGTTCTAAACGTTGGTTACGTTGCCGCTCCTGTTCCAATTGTTCAGTAGCCGCTTGTTTGGCTTGCCGTTCCTGTTCCAATTGTTCAGTCACATCTTCCAATTGTTCAGTCATAGTTGTTAACTGCTGTTGGACTTCCAGATAATCGGCAAAGGGTTGACCATCGGGACGATACAACACCAAATTATCCGAGGAAAGGTCAAAGCGAATGCCCAAACGAGGGGAAACCCAACTATTGATGGGTTCAATGATATCTAACCCAGCCTCAGAACGTAACCATCCCGTTAGTTTATTCTTTTGAGGGTCATAGATATAGTATTCCTCCACCCCGTAGCGGTCATAAAATAATAATTTGCGGCTCATTTCCTTTTCAGTGTTGTTCGGAGAAAGAATTTCAAAGACGACTTGCGGGGCAATATTATTCTCTTGCCACTGTTGATAAGAACCTCTATCTCCTTTGGGAACACCAAAAGCCACCATTACATCTGGGGCTTGACATAATTTATTATTTCCCTGTACTGGATACCACAATAAATCCCCGGCGATAAACACATTCGGCTCTTGGGCAAATAACCAGGCTAGATTATGGTAAATGACAGTAATCCAGCGAAATTGAAGGGTATTATCGGCCATAGGTTGTCCATCACTTTCGGGATAAATGATTTCGGTATCGGTTGGGAGGGGGAGTTGTGTCGCCATAGTTGTTGTTGAGTTTACAGCTAATGCTGTCGATTTTAGCTTACCTTAACGCTAATCCGGTGCTAGTAGAGGGTCAAGATGCCTAGGGTAGAGTCACTGATTAAGGTTTGAATATGTGCTGCGTGAGTTCGCAGGATTGCTTCAATGTCTGTGGTAGAGCAGTTGCCTCGACGAATCCAAATTATTTTTGGGGGAAAGCCCATTAATGTGAGGAGTTCGTTGTAGTCGCTGTCTTTGGTGACGATGATGAATTTATGGTGCTTGGCATAATCCCAAACCTCACGATCGCCTGATTTCTCGAGTCCGATTTGGTAAACGTGGGTTGATTCGGGAAACAAGTCAGCAAGTCTTTGTATTAGCCGAGGTGAAAGATTGTGGTCAAATAGCAGATTCATGCTTGCACCAGTAGGGTTTGTTGTTCCCGATTGGCGGCGTAGCTGAGGCAAGCCAAGATATCCTCTTGGGTGAGGTAGGGAAAGTCGTCTAAAATTTCTTGGTAGGTCATGCCAGAGGCTAAATAGGACAGCACATCATAAACGGTGATCCGCATACCGCGAATGCAGGGTTTGCCACTGCGTTGGCTCGGTTCTAGGGTGATTCGTTCTCTGTAGTCCATTGGCTGTTGCTCCTTTTTCAGTTGGGGCTTGCTCAATTCTGATTCATCGTTCAGTCATATTTTGATTATACTGGCTATATTTTGAAGGGCGACAATCATTGACCGGACAAACTCTCCCCCTCTCGGAAATTGCCTATTAATCAATAACAATACCTAAGACACTTTCCACACGAGGAGAAACCGATCGCCACCAAAAACAATAACTCGCAGACACTCTCGACGGGGGGTGATATCGGAAATGTCCGTAAGATTGTGGTGCTGCTCCCTATTAATTAGATGGGGATTGGCTCATTAATAAGAATTGTAAAAAATTGGGGTTTTTGTGGTCGGTGGGGGGGTACACTGGAAGTTATTTGAGTGGGATGGACTCGCCCGGTGACGTAAGGGCAGCACCAGAATAACGATCGCTTATTGGTACTATGGGGGAATGGCGATCGCATGATCAGGAAGCCAAGATGACTAATCAACGTTTGCTCGGAATTGAGGATATTAGGGGTCTCACTGGACCGGAGAAAATCGCTGATTTATTCAGGCGGTTGGGTTACAATACCTGCCGCGAGGAATTTGACCCGGAAGATGTGGGTCTGAGCGATCGCCATGGTGAGGCGGTTGAAAAGGCTTACTTAATCGCACAACAGGATAACGGCGACCCGGATTTGAAGGTGCTGCTTTTTCAACTACGCCCGGAAGAATGGCAGGAAGATAGCACCGCGAGTAGCCGCCTGAAGGCGATCGCTAACCAGTTAGGACAACAAAGCACGGAATTTCTGTTGATGGCTACCACCGATTATAACCAATTGATGTTGGTTAACCCTCGTAAAGCCTTCGATGACAACAAGAACATCAAGCGTCACATTCGCAAACTACTCATCGATCGCACTAACCCCACCGCGTTCGATCGCGATCGCCTGGAAGCCCTGGCTGTTAACGGTAAACCCCCCTCCCAATTGTACCACGCTCACTGCGAAGCCTTCAAAGAAGCAGAAACTATTTTTGCTAAAACTTATTCTGTTATTTACAAGAGATTCAATGAATATCGAAATCAATTAATTAAACGAGTAGATCTAGGCAAGTGTTTTGGGGAATTAATAAGTTGTGCTTATTGTCAAAAATTGGAAACGCCTAAAATTATAGATCCTGATATTGCATCTTATAGTCAATTAGATTTTCATAAAAATAACAGTTGTTTATTCAATAAATTATATTGCATTTTTACTTACTTGCATTTTATTTTACCTATTTTAAATAATCAAGTTTTGATTGATGCACAAATTAGTTATTTAATGGGATGAGGATTGGTCAAATTTATGGATAAATATTTATCACAATTTCCCATCTTATCAGCTTCAAAGGTAGACAAAAAAGCTATGGAATTTATAGTTAATAAATACCGAGACACCAAAGGAGTCGAAGTAGAGGATTGGGAAGCAAAAATAGATGATATGGTAGCTCATATATATGGGCTGACTGCTGAAAAAATTAAAATTTAGGGGAGTAGTAATCAAAAAAAAACGGCAAATTTTTCATGTCATTTTTTATGTTTTTATCAGGGGAAGGTTATGGTTTATCGGCATATACATATAGAAGATTTAAAAAATATTAATGATGCTTTATCGGTAGCCGTGATATTTGAATTATTGGGTTACGATGCCTGTTGCGATGTGATTGACGTGAGTGACCTAGAGTTATCGCCTACCAATACCGAAGCGATAAAAACAGCGTATCTAATTGCCAATCAGGAAAAGGGAGCGCTACAGGTATTTTTGTTGGAGTTAGAACCGAAAAGCTGGAGTTATAATGTAGAAGTAATGCCTCGGCTGATAGCGATCGCTAAAAGTTTATGCCAACGTTATACCGATATATTGATTGTTGCTACAGTGAACTATCAAAAATTAATGTTGGTCAGTCCATTCCAAACATTTGACCAACAATTTAACGTTAAGTGGAGCATTGCTAAGATGCTCATCAACCTCAAAGACCCTAGCTTTTATGACTTGAATCAATTGGAGAAGATGGCTGCCCATAGCCTCAACCCTCGGCAACTTTATCGGGTACAACACCAAACCTTGAAACAGGTGAGGAAAGAAAAACAGCAACTCATCAGTCAAGATTTAGTGCAATGCTACCTCAGAGAAATTGGCCGGATTCCATTACTTAAAAGACAGGACGAGATATTCTTAGCTCAAAAGGTGCAACGATGGCTTGAGTTAGAACAAGATAAGAAGTCCTTAGATTCCCGCCTGCACCGAGAACCTACAGACCTAGAGTGGGCAAATACTACGGGGTTGTCGTTATCCCAATTACATGATGCTATCTCAAAGGGACGATATGCTCAACACACTTTAGTTTGTAGTAACCTCAGATTGGTGGTATCCATTGCCAAGAATTACCAACATCGTGGCCTAGAGTTATTAGATTTAATTCAGCATGGCAATTTTGGATTGATTAGGGCTACCGAAAAGTTTGACCCGACAAAGGACTATAAATTCTCAACCTATGCAACGTGGTGGATTCGGCAAGCCATCACCCGTGGTATTTGCAATGAATCTAGAATAATTCGAGTACCTGTTCACGTCTATGATAGTTTGAACAAAATCAAAAAAGCAACCAGTCAGCTCACCCTTAAACTTGAGCGTACCCCCAGTTTAGAAGAGATTGCGGTTGAGTTAAAGATGAGTGCGGAGAAAGTTGAGGATTTACGCGGAATCAACCAATTAAGCCGACCAAGGTCATTGGATGCTCTGCTAACCGATAACTTCAGTCTAGCTGATTTAGTCCACGGTACCGATGACCCGTCCCAATGCTTAGAAGAGCAATGGATGCGTGACGAAATTCAGCAAGTCTTGTCTACTTTAAAACAACGATATCAGGAAGTGTTAACCCTTCGATTTGGCTTAGATGGTCAGGGAGAACGGACTTTACAAGAAATTGGTGATTCCTGTGGATTGACACGAGAAAGAATCCGTCAAATTGAGCAGCGAGCCCTAAAACAATTGCAATTAACCTATGGAATAAGAAACCGCAGGAAATTAACCGATGGAATAAGAAACCGCAAATGTACTGAGTATAGGCTAATTGATTTGGAGAAAAAGAAAATCATTCCATCACAATTGTCTAAGAATCCTAGTAACTCAAAAATTGATACAGGTATGGAGCCACAAAAATCACAGGTTTCGCAACTTTTTGGCAATCCTGACATAGATCCACTTGCTAAGTTCCAAGAACGCAACGCTTACCGTCAATGCTATGCCAATGATGACTCATTGTTAATTGAACACCTGTTGAACCTAATCAAAAATAAGCCCGAACTCAAACCTAAAGATATCATCTACATAGTTTGGGATATAAGTATCAATCAAACTGACCTGTATGCCATTGCCCACAATCAACTAGAGCAATGGGGAATTTTGCAAAAGATGTTCACCTAACTATCCTTAATTGCTAAATACTATGACATTACCCGACTACATCGACAACTCCCAACACACCCTCGAAACCATCCTCAAACAACTAATTGAGGACGAGAACCAATACATCCTCGACCTGGCCACGGGCTTTTTCCGGATTGAGGCGTGGGTGGATTTGGAAGAAGCAATGAACCATCTGAAATCGCTGCGGTTGCTGATTGGTCGCGACCCGGCTATCCGACCAGCGGAGAGCGATCGCATTGACCTGGTTAAATATTTCCAAGAAGAAACCCGACGACAACTGGAACAGCGGGAATATAACCTTAAATACAAGCAGGAAATAGACCGGGCGATCGCCTACTTCCAGCAAGACCATATCCAGATGCGATTGTTTGGATCTGTGGGTGACAAGTCTCAATTTCTGCACGCCAAGGCCTACATATTTGACAGATACAGCATCGTTGGTTCGAGCAACTTCACACCATCAGGGCTGAAAGGTAACTCTGAACTGAACGTGGTCAACAAAATCGAGGCGATCGCCCGCGACCTGCGAGAAAGGTGGTTTGAGAAGTTTTGGGATGACCCCAGCGTTGACCTAGACTACAAAAGCAAATTCATCGACGCTCTCAACGCCTCTAAGTTTGGCAGCAAGGCTTACACGCCCTATCAGGTTTTCCTCAAGGCACTGTACGAACTGTTTAAGGAAGAGTCGGTTTTGGGGGAAGGCGATCGCACCTCGGTGGAACTGGCTAGTTTTCAGCAGGAAGGATTTGCTAGGGCAGTGCGACTGATTAACAAGCACGGTGGCTGCATGGTTGCCGATTCGGTCGGATTAGGAAAAACCTACATCGGTTTGCGGGTGCTTGACCATTACTTAATTGAAGAACGCAGACCGGGGAAAGTCCCTCGCGCCATGGTGCTATGTCCGGCTCAGTTGCGTGATTTGGTTTGGAATAAAAAACTGGACGAGTTCGGCATTAAAGCGGATGTCATTTCTCACGAAGAAATCAGCCGCAATGAGTTTGATATTCGTAGTTACAGCAACTACGATATCATAGTGGTTGACGAATCCCATAATTTCCGTAACTCTGCCACCAACCGCTATCGCACCCTCCAAAAGTTGATGAATAGTGGCAAGCGTAGTAAAAAACTCGTCTTGCTCACCGCGACTCCTATTAACAATAGTGTGTTCGACCTGTACCATCAAATTCTGTTGCTCGGTCGCGGCCAAAATACTTATTATCGGACTGACGGCATTAGCAACCTTCAAACTTATTTTAAAGCATTATCCAAAGGTCAAATAGAAATTACTAATCTCTTATTTGAGACAATGGTGCGACGGTCGAGGCAGGATGTGATTCGGCGGCAGCAGGCAGGTGAAGAGATTCGGATTGGGGGTAAACTCATTCATTTCCCAGCACGGAAGTTGGAGAATTTTACCTATAATTTTGAAGCCAGCTTTTCTGGAATGTATCTTAAAATTGCCAATTGCATTGATGAGTTAAACTTAGCCCCCTACAACATCAAGGCCTTCAAAAAGCGCAAAGTGAGACAAGAGGAAAACGAGGTACAGCGGAACAAGGCACTGGTGGCGTTACAAAAAGCGCTTTACCTCAAGCGGTTAGAAAGTGGGCTAGTTGCTTTTAGCAATAGTGTGACAAGGCAGGCTAAATTCCAAGATAAATTTTATCAGATTCTTACCAAAGAAGGTAAGCTACTCGATAGCAGGAACTTCCGCAAACTGCTTCTAGCAATTGAAGATGAGGAGGAATCCCAATCCGCTACAGAAATTATTAATTATCTGGAAGCAGTTGATGCCAAGCAATATAATCTGAATACTTTGGAACAGCAAATTCAGGCAGATTTGAGGATGTTAGACTATATCCTCCAAATGCTTGAGACTATTAAAAACAGTGTGGAAACGGGAGTTGACTATGATCGCAAACTGGTCGCGTTCAAGCAATTGCTGCTGGAGAGCCTGAAAGGGAAAAAAATCTTAGTGTTTAGCTACTTTAAGGATACGGCGGAACACTTACACAAAGAGCTAATTGATGATTCAGAGTGGTTGAGGCAGATGGCAGTTAGCGGACGCGCGCCAGCTATCGAACTCATTACTGGATCAACACCCTCAAAGCAGCGTAAGGAGAAGGTCAGCCGATTTGCACCGAAAGCGAACCATGATGAAACTCAGGAAAATTTAGAACGCCTGCTGAACAACCCAATTGATATCCTTATCTGTACAGACGTACTTTCTGAAGGTCAAAACCTGCAAGATGCTGGAGTGCTGGTGAACTATGATTTGCACTGGAATCCGGTGCGAATGATTCAGAGAGCCGGACGGATTGACAGACTCGGCACTGATTATGAACAACTCTATATCTACAACTGCTTCCCCGAAGAAGGGTTAGAGGAACTGTTGGGTTTGGTGAAGCGGTTGCAGGATCGGATTGCAACCATTGACCGAGAAGTTGGACTCGATGCTAGTGTACTCGGTGAAGCTATCTCTGATAAATCGCTAGAGGAATTATTTAGACTGAAACGAGCCAGCACTGATGCAGAAAAGCAAGCAATTTTAGAAGAATTAGAACAAGCCTCTGATTTAATCTCGCTAGATGAAATGCGCTTGCCCTTACTCGAATATATCCAGCGCAAAACTGCTGAAGAAGTAGAGGATATTCCTTTGGGCATTCACAGCACCCGTTATTTTAACATTCCTAAGTCTGAATTTGCCGAAGGTGGCATTTTTCTAGCATTTAAGACTGAAGATAACCATTACTGGCATTTTTATCCACGCATCAACAATGAAATTTGTACTGATGATAATGCTGCTATCACGGATAAACGCCAGATATTTAACTGGATTAAATGCCAGGAATCAGACTTCCCGCAACCTGAAAAACAACCCCCAACACCATTCAACCGAACAATTTTTCCGGTGCTGGAAAGTGCGATCAATAATCTAATGATGATGTTTCAAAAACAACAGTCGGGGGCGAAAATTAAGCCAGCACTCACTAAGGTTATGAAAAATGTTTTAGAAATACTGATTCAGCGGCACGAATTATTCCCAGAATCCCCCATGCCAAGTTCAGATATAAGTGAGCGAATAATATCGGTTATTGAAACCAATAATCTCAGCGCGTTTGAACGAGATATTCGACGAATATGGGATAGATTTAAAAAGTCCACAAATTTGTTTGAGTTGGTGAATGAACTAGATGATTTCTTCGTAGACAATGAATTATATGCAGAAACGGAAGTAGATCCAAGACTAAAAAATTTCCAAATCATCCAACAAGAAGACATTAAACTCGTTTGTTATGAATGGTTTTACCCTAAGAATTGTTGATTTATCAGACGTAGAGCATTCCTCGGTCAGGTGATATCTTGACTATAAGAAGCAATCACCCTCCCCCGGAAAGTTTAACTGGTTACAGTAAAGAGCTAGTATTAATCCCCAATTCGCGAAATTACAGCGAAGGATTTACAACTGATTTGCTACGAGTGGTTTTATCCGACTTAAACTCTGTTTCCCCAAACCGGGTCAGCTAAAATTGTTCACTGGAAGGGGAAAGGCTTATAATAGGGGACGACTGTACAAATAATTACCCAAGTAAGTGATTTTATCAAAATGTCTATTGACCTCCAGCGAATTCGGATAGAGCGTCTCTTTGACGCTTATAATTTAGATGTACCCATTCAAGACAATACTTTAATCCTAGTTGGTGAAAACGGCTCTGGGAAAAGTACACTAATTAATTTATTATACTACACATTAACGACTCAGTGGGATCGCCTAAGCCAGCTTCCCTTTCATTCCTGTATTGTCACAATTGGCAATCAAGATTATACCATCAAAAGAGAGGATTTACCCACTACTCAAAATCAAAAAAGATTGTCGTTGATTAGGTACTATCAAAAAAGGCTATCTTCCCAAGAATTTGACAGTCTTATCAATGAATTAGCCGACCATGACTCAGAATACTGGTTGTCAAAAAACAGATTCCTAGAATTAAGGCATAAATTCCCTGGAATTTCCCTGATGGCATTGCGAGAGTTAGCTAGAGTTAGTCCAAGATTGGCATCTTTAGATGAAAATGAAGTAGACCAGGTTATAGATATACTAGCTAAAGCTGTACAGTCTAACGAGAGAGAACAAGTCTTGTTTTTGCCAACTTATCGCCGAATTGAAAAAGAACTAAGCGATGTTTTTCCTGATATAGACTTGAATGATGTGTTGCCTTTTTCTAAAACTAAGAGTTATCGGAAAAAGCTACAGTCTGGATATGTTGAACTTGTTGAATTTGGTATGGAAGATGTAATGCAAGCATTTGACTCGACTTTATCAGACTTGGATCAAAATTTCCGCACTGCACTTAATCGGCTGACTGGAAGTTACTTAGGGGACATTATTCGTAATAACTATAAAAATGTTGAGCCATCTCAACTGTCTACGGATAAATTTAGGGAAACAATTAAGGTGATGCTTCCTCGGATTGGGGATATTCTTTCAGAAGGCGATCGCCAAAAACTGGGACAGTTACTTGAAGATGTAAAAACTAACCAGGTTTTATTAGAAGAACAACGGGTGACTGCTTATTTTTTGACTCGTTTGGTCGAAATTCATAAAAGTCAACAGGAAAAAGAACAGCCAATTAGAAACCTCGTTGATTTGGTCAATCAGTATCTCAGCAACAAAACCTTAGAATTTAACTCCAGTGAATTTAAGTTAGTTTTTAAGCGAAAAAATAAAGACATGACAGAAGTTCCGATTGCGGGTTTATCTTCTGGGGAAAAGCAAATTATCTCCTTATTTACTCATATATTTTTAAGTGACTGTGATCAGTATTTCCTGGTAATTGATGAGCCGGAATTATCTATATCTGTACCTTGGCAACGCCGTTTTCTTCAAGACTTGAAAGATACCCAAAAATGTGCGGGTTTAATTGCCGTAACTCATTCTCCTTTTGTGTTTGAAAATTCACTAGCGGAATATGCACATTCTATCAGTGAGTTTATCGAGGAGATTTAAAAATGTCATCTTTTTTGGATGCTTTGAAGGCTGCACCGAAATCATCCCAAGCTAAATTAAATACATTTCTCCTAAGTTTTCAACCCCAGGGAAAGGCGATCGCCATTTTTCTGGAGGGACGCGACGATCCTTCCTTCATTCGAGTCAACGTTCAACGATTTGCTGAACAGAAGGGTTTATCGGTCGAAACCATTATCTTAGGGAATAAAAAAGAAGTTTTGAATGCTTATGATTATCTAGAGAAACGATTTCCCAACCACCCCAAAATCATGTTTTTTGTGGATAAAGATCATGATGACCTCATCGGTGAAAATCGGGGGACAAAAACTGAGCAAGGCTTATTCGTAACCCAATACTACTCTCTTGAAAATTATCTAGTGTCAGAAACAGCCATTGCGGCGATATTAACTGATTTTTGGGGCTGGGATTCATCCAACAAAGCTATTGCGATCGCCTGCCAAAAATTTGATCAATTCCAACAGGATTATCCTCAAGTTTTTTTGCCATTGATGGCGTGGCTTTTAGCTACTCGTCGATTAGGAGAAAAACCCATTAGGGTCGAGAATGGAGTCGCCTCCATTCCCTCCCATTCAGAACCGTGCGTGAAAGTTTCCCTTCACACGGCTCCTAGTCTGACTGTTCCATTGTTAAGGATACGGCTTTGGCGTTGTTTAACGCCGTTTTATCATCGTGACAGTGGCGGTGTAGTAGTTGAAGATTCTTATATTCATCCTTTCCACCTTGGCTTCGAGGTATAATGTGGTCAACTTCAACTAAATCCGATGGTGCGAAATACTGTCCACACCAGGTACACCTCCCCTTTTGCTTCTTGAGTAGTTTGGCTACTCTAATTGGCGTATCAATTGCTTGTCCTTTCCTGGTTGCCCAGTAAGTCCAATTTCCGTCGTATGGTGTTGCTTCCGGGCGTATTAGGGTATGTCTGACAATTGGAGTCCATTTATGTTTCCATAATTGAATTCCATCCTTAGTCTTGAATAACCAAGTTTCATGTCTTTCTTTTCCGTTGCTAAGTTTAACCGTTTCTTTGTGGAAGTAGTTTCTTAGCTTTTCGTAACTTGCCTTTCCGCATCTTGATGATGTCCATGCCCGTAACATTAACCAAGTTATGTGGTCTAGTTTAACGAAGGTCTCAGATGAGACGACTCCTGAATAATAGTTTGACCATCCCCTTATGATTGGGTTTAATCTGCTAATCAGGGCTGATTGAGGTGCTGTTTTATGTTGTTTAATTACACCTTTTATCACTTCTGTATGGGCTTTAATTGCCTTTTTGTTGGGTTTGATATGAGTTTTGAGTCCCAACATTTTGTGAGGGTTTTTATTAAATAGGAAGCCTCCTTTTCTTCTTCCCCCACTTTTTCCAGATTTATATTTTCCTACTGGATATTGCCTGATATTGAATCCTAGAAAGTCAAATCCTGGTTCTTCTGTTTTGCCGTTATACTCAATAGGATTGAGCGTATGGCAGATTCGAGTCTTTTCAGGTTTTATTTCTAGTCCTACAGGTTTTAGCCATTCGGAAATGGCAATTTTGCACTGTTCAATGATTCTTAGGTCTTTGGATATGACCACAAAATCATCGGCGTATCTTATGAGGTTTACCTGAAAGGTTGTTCCTTTATTTGGATACATTGTCTTTATGAACCTAACCATCCCATCCAGTGCGATGTTGGCTAGGAGTGGACTTATTACCCCTCCTTGAGGTGTCCCTGCTTCTGTATCCTCGAATACACCGTTATCTAGCACGCCTGCTTTGAGCCATGATTTCAGGTCTCTTTTTAGACTGCTTGGACAATGAATTTTGGACAGAAGGTAATCATGGTTTATTCGGTCAAAACATTTCGCTATATCTGCATCCAGAACGTAATAACCTCCTTTGTTGATACTCTGAAAGATTCTGGATATTGCATCATGGGCAGACCTTCCAGGTCGAAACCCGTAGCTTGTGCTTTCAAATCTCGATTCCCATTCCGGTTCGAGTGCCGACTTAACCAAGGCTTGCCTCGCTCTATCTTGGATTGTGGGTATTCCCAGGGGGCGTTTTTCATCCCTTCCAGGTTTTGGAATCCACACCCGTCGCAGTGGTTTTGCTTTAAGGTTTCTTTTAATATTCTCAACAAGTTCAAACCTTTGCCTTGGTGAGATTGTTCTCATTCCATCGACACCGGCTGTTTTCTTGCCTTGATTATCTTGGGTCACTCGCCGCACTGCTAAGAGTCGGGCATAATATGATTTCACCAATAGACGTTGCAACCTTCTTGCCTTTGCATCCTGTCCCGATTTAGCTGCTTGAAATATCCTCTTTTGGAGCTTGAAAACTTTTCTCTGAACTTTCGCCCAGGGAATTTGTTTCCATACATTCGTAGTCTTGATTAGCTTTGATTTCTCAAAACCTTTCTTTAAACTCGCATTCGCCATAGTAACTCCTACTAGACTCTATTCTTTACAATCAAACCGTGACCCGTTAGCATATCCCTACCATTACAGTTGGGCGTTGGCTTTTGGTCACATCTCACCCCCTAATAGGCTTGCGCTTACACTTTCACTACTGATTATCTCGACCAGATACTCAGAGCCTAGAAGGGGTTAAAACGTTCCGTTTATATGGGCATTCCATCTTTAGACTTGTCCTGTCCACCGGGGTACTTTAAAGGTCTGTGTAGGTGTTGATGTAATTACCCTACTTTTCCCCTTATTCTTTTGAACGCAGCGTGTCAACCTATTTCGCTACTTATTAATGACGATGGTTCAAGTCGGAGCATTCAAATTTCCTTAGTCATGGATGGTTGGCAGTGGTCATATTATTGGGACTAGGTTTCCCTCATGCCTTCCGTTCCCCGCTTCAATCCCAGGATTGTGAATCCTAAAATTGGGGGTGGCTATCGCCGTTACTCTCAACGCAATTGTTAAGGAATCATTAAGATTTCCGGTTTTGCGTTTTGACCTTGAGTTCCCTGCCTTGTTTGGTATATTTTTATACCAAACGTAGGGACATATAAACAGTTATGGGATGGTCAGGATACGAGTTCCTTATATTCCACCAAGGGGTGAAAGTCCCACTAGGAGGTTATTTCAGGCATTACAGCCTTATTTGACTCCTAAACGTCTCGCACAACATCAATAATATACAAATTTCCATCCTGACTATCGATATCAATTATAAAATGATGCTAAACTGTGAACCTGACATCTATACTTACTTAGGGATAGTCTGTCATGTCAATATCCAGCCAGATCCGATGACAATTGACTCTACTATCAGAGAACTGGAAGCCTTACCGACAAAAGTTTGGTTGCGGGGAAAACAAGAACTCTGGTGTTTAATACGGTTCTTGAGTAGACTGGAAGAAGAGGTAAAAACCGGACAAATTAAGCTAAAAATTAGATCGCAGATCAATATCAACAATATCGTTGAATTGCTGTCCCCCCGTCTCCCCTGTCCTTCAGACTTGAGAGATTACCTAGACAATAGACTCGGTAGTTTATAGATGACCCCCCACAGCCTGTTATAGGTCAGACTTGAGAGCGATCGCACTCCCCTAGATGTCCAGAAATGCCGCCACTGTTAATGACTGTTTAAATTAATACGATCGCTTAACTGTTGTAGAATCTGATGGAGTTCCGGATCGCGATCGCGACGTTTGGCAATCTTTTCGCAGCCATACATAACCGTTGTATGATCTTTCCCTCCAAACACTTCCCCAATCTTAGGTAAACTCAGATCCGTATGCTGTCGCATCAAATACATCCCCACCTGACGTGCTAAACTAATTTCGCGACGGCGAGAATTGCCTTTTAAATCCTCTACCGATACCTTAAACTTGTCCGCCACCGCTTGGATGACTATTTCTGGGGATGACTCGGACTTGGGTTCTGTCGGGGTTAAAACCGCCGCAATATTCTCCACATTCATGGGAAGACTGGAAATAGAAATATAAGCCACCGCGCGAATTAAGGCTCCTTCCAACTCCCGAATATTCGAGGTGTAGTTAGTCGCAATATACTCAATCACCGCTGGGGGGAGTCGCATATTTTCATATTCAGCCTTTTTCTGAAGAATAGCCATCCGCGTTTCTAAATCAGGAGGTTGAATATCCGCTACTAACCCCATGGAAAACCGAGAACATAGGCGATCTTGCAATCCCGAAATTTTCGACGGGGGGCGATCGGAGGCTAAGACAATTTGTTTCCCCGCCTCATGGAGAGTGTTAAAAGTATGAAAAAACTCTTCCTGGGTGTACTCCTTCCCCTCAATAAACTGGATATCATCAACTAATAACACATCAGCGGCTCGGTAATGGTCCCGGAAACTCTGCATACTGTCGCGGCGGATCGCGGCAATTAAATCATTGGTAAACTTTTCTGTAGATACATAAAAAACACGAGCATAAGGATTAATTTCTAAGCGGTAATGACCGATCGCCTGCATTAAATGAGTTTTTCCCAAACCTACCCCACCACAGAGAAACAGCGGGTTAAATTCACGTCCGGGAGACTCAGCTACAGCCAGAGATGCAGCATGAGCCAAGCGACTCCCCGACCCCACCACAAACCGGGAAAACATATATTTAGAATTAAGGTTAGGCGGTTTATGCACGCTAGAGACTACTTCCCCTGGGGTATCTAACCCACTCGATGACACCCTAGGACTGTGATCATTGGTTGTCATTAATTCTCCGGTTCCGGTGGTGATACAAATTTCTAGGCGATCGCCCATAATATCCTGGACGACATCCGCGATGATTTCCCGGTAGTGTTTTTGTAACCAATTACAGGTGAAGGGGTTAGCGGTGCGAATTACTAGACAATGGTTTTCTAGGCTAGTGGCGATCGCTGTCTTAATCCAGGTATTATATGTCGGTTCCCCAAGCTGTAGCTGGAGACGTTCCAAGACTCGATTCCATAACTGTTCAAGAGAAATATCCACGGCTTACCAAAATTAAAGATTTGCTCCCGCGATTCTGCCAGAGCCGGCAAGAATCATGTTAAATTGGGACAAAGTGCCTGATCATGACGGGAAGTTGGTATCAGATGCTAACCCCGGACAGCCCCCTACTAAATTATATTTGAGTCATTATGACTGATACCACTGGAAAAGGCTTTTGGAAACACCCTGTTATCTATTTTCTGTTTTTGCTGATTGGCGGAACTGGAGCATTAATCGGCGATCGCTGGCTACAGAACAAATTAGGCGACCCTGGTAATCCTAACGAGACAGCCTCTCAGGTCAGTTCCCCAGATAGCGCCACTCTCGGTAGCACAGAAACTAGACCCCAACCTAGACTTAACGCCCCTAATTGGCTGACTCACCCCTTTAATCCCTCTTCTGATCAAGCCTCTAACTTTATTGTAGAAGCAGTCGATAAGGTGGGTCCGGCGGTGGTGAGAATTAATGCTTCTCGGCGGGTCAGTCGCGATCGTTTCGATGATTCTCTCCCTAGGGACTTCTTTAATCCTCCTAGGGGTATGCGTCCCCCTGGCGATCGCCTTGAGGAAGGGACTGGCTCCGGCTTTATTTTATCTCCTGATGGTCACATTCTCACCAATAGTCATGTCGTCGAAGGTACCGATACCGTCCAGGTTATATTAAAAGATGGTCGCCGCTATGATGGTCAGGTGTTGGGTACTGATTCGGTCACAGATGTAGCCGTGATTAAAATTGACGCGACCAATTTACCCACTGTCACTATCGGAAATTCTGAACAACTCTCCCCCGGAGAATGGGCGATCGCCATTGGAAACCCCCTCGGACTTGATAACTCCGTAACCGTCGGAATTATTAGCGCTACAGGACGTTCTAGCACTGATGTCGGTGTTCCTGATAAGCGTATAGGATTCATCCAAACTGATGCTGCTATTAACCCTGGTAATTCTGGCGGTCCCCTGCTGAATGCTAAGGGAGAGGTCATTGGGATGAATACAGCCATCATCAGCGGCGCTCAGGGCTTGGGATTTGCGATCCCCATTAATCATGCTCAACAAATTGCTCAACAGCTAATCGCTTCCGGTCGCGCTGAACACGCCTATTTGGGAATTGAAATGGTCACCCTCACCGAGAGATTTCGCCAAGAACTCCAAAATAGCCAAGGTTTGCCATTTGCTATTCCTGACACTGATGGGGTATTAATTGTTAATGTCGTATCTGGTTCCCCGGCTGACATAGCAGGACTGCAACCGGGAGATGTGATTCTGAATCTTGACCAACAAACTATTACAACCTCTGAAAGAGTACAGCAAATTGTACAAAGTAAGGCAGTTGGTAGTATACTAGAAATTGAGGTGAATCGCAACGGAAGTTCACAGATATTGCAAGTGAAAACTGGGAATTTGCCATCTCAAACAACTGGCTAAACGGTTCTACCTCGGTTTGTGAATTTTGGAGGCATTGCTATGGGAGATATACTCGCGGTTACTCAGTTGGGCGACCCGGTGCTGCGTGACCATGCTCAACCTGTTGCTAATATCTGGGAAGCGCGTATTCAGTCTCTGATTGATGATTTAATGGCAACGGTGATTGAAAAAAATGGCGTGGGTATCGCTGCGCCACAGGTGGGATATAGCGATCGTATCTTAGTCATCGCTTCCCGTCCTAGTATCCGCTATCCAGCAGCGCCCGAAATGGAACCCACCGCTATGATTAACCCCAAAATTATCGGTAAATCTGAGGAAATGGTGGCTGACTGGGAAGGCTGTTTAAGTGTTCCGGGAATTCGGGGAATTGTTAACCGTTATCAGGCGATCGAAGTTGAATATACCAGCCGTGATGGTCATCTTCAACACCAAGAACTAACTGGGTTTGTCGCTCGTATTTTTCAGCATGAGTATGACCACTTAGAAGGGATCATATTTTTGGATAGGGTAGCTGACTCCCATAGCATGATGACAGAAGACGAATATCAGAAACGCATTGTTTTTCAAAGCTAAATTGAGTTGAAGGAGAACCTAAGATGTCAGTCAATATCAAAAAAGGTGAGCGGATTAATCTTTCCAAAGAGTCCCCCGGACTGCAACAGGTGGGAATGGGTTTAGGATGGGATATCAATGCTACTGATACCGGGGTGGATTTTGATTTAGATGCTTCCGTGTTTATGTTAGCCAGCAATGGGAAAATCCCCCAAGATGAATACTTTGTATTCTACAATAATTTGAAGTCCCCTGATAGCGCGGTTAGACATTTAGGAGATAATCGCACTGGGTCGGGAAGTGGTGATGATGAGGTGGTGGAAATTGATCTAAATCTGGTTAATTCTGCGATCGAAGAATTGATTTTTGTCGTCACAATTCACGAAGCAGACCAACGGCGACAAAATTTCGGTCAAGTCCGCAATTCCTATATCCGTATTTATGACCAGCAAACTAATACCGAGATTGCTAAATATGACCTAGAAGAAGACTTTTCTCGGGAAACCGCCGTCGAATTTGGTCGGTTATATAAGAAAGGTGGCGAATGGCGATTTCATGCAGTTGGACAGGGATATAATGAGGGATTACAAAGTTTCGTAGATAAGTACGTTTAAAGTACCTTTGGCGTTGACTTAATCTCATTCCCAAAGTGAGAAATTGGCAGTCACAATTAACTAATTAGCAACCGGATTTCTGGATTAATTCTGATGAAATATGAACAATATTCAAGCAGGATAAAAATTCTGGGAGAAGTAGTTAACTAAGCCATTAACTATCAGATAAATGATAGAAATCCGATTGCTGACTGATTGTTATGATGCAAAATTTGGAGATTTTACCATGAGTATTAACCTGAAAAAAGGACAGAGTATTGTTCTTGATAAAAGTCAATATGACCTATCTAATGTGATGATGGGTTTAGGATGGGATGTAGTAGAATCTAAGGGGTTTTTCGGTAATTTACTGGGAGTCAATGCCGATTTTGACTTGGATGCTTATGCTATCTTACTCTCCAATAGTGGCAAAATCGGCAATTATAAAGATGATGTGATTTATTATGGTCATTTAAAGTCTAGTGATGGCACAGTTTATCATTCTGGAGACAACTTAACTGGGGAGGGAGAAGGGGATGATGAGTGTATTTTTCTGCGTTTAAATTCTATCTCCGATAGGTACAGCCACATTATTCTTGGGGTAAGTATTTACCAAGCTAAAACTCGCCAACAGCATTTTGGTCAGGTAGAAAATGCTTTTGTCAGAGTGGTAGATGCTAAAGGTAAAGAAATGGCTTTATATAACCTCTCAGCAGACCCTTCATACGACCAAAAAATTTCTATGTTGATGGGGGAACTTTACCGAGACAATGGTAAATGGAAATTTACGGCTTTGGGTACTCCCCTCAATCAAGATTTAAGTGGGGTTGTTAAAAAGTTTATGTAAGGGGGTAAATTCTAACTCAAGCGGAGTTTTTCCCAGCAACGATTTAAATAAATTCTAGCCACCATATCGTTAGGATTTTGAGATAAACAATCGTGAAATCCCTGTTTAGCTTCTAAGGTATGGTTGAGATAATAAAGGAATAGGGAACGCTCAAATAATACCTTAGTTGCTAACTTTTTAGCGTGTAATTCTGGGGGGTCAGCATCAAAAAACTCGTAAACTGTTACCGCATCAGTTTTCCCCTTCACCTTCACTCGGTCAATAATTCTAAAGGCGTATTGATTAGGGTCATCTAATCCCATCAAGGTTTGGTGGGTAATTAGCAAAGACACGCTATAATTTTTGGTGAGACTCTCAATGCGAGCCGCTAAATTAACCGCATCTCCAATAACGGTACTATCCATGCGGTTGCGACCACCAACAGTTCCCAGCATGAGGGTTCCTGTATGAATACCTACCCCAATGCGGATAGGTCGCCTTCCGGGTCTACTACGGGTCAAATTATACTCACTTAATTGTTTTAACATAGCAATTCCCGCCTGAACAGCGTGGTCGGGTTTTTCGCCAAATAAAGCCATAATTCCATCGCCAATATATTTATCAATGAAACCATAATTATCGACAATTTCTGGTTCCATACGGCTTAAAAAAGCATTGATAAACTTAAAACTATCCTCGGGTGTCATACCTTCAGATAAACTGGTAAAGTCTCGGATATCAGAAAATAAAATTGACATTTCTTTCTGGACAGCAGTTCCTAGTTGAACTTCGACTAGACTTTCATAACCTAAGCAGGAAAGAAACTGATGGGGTACAAACCGACCCGCAGCGTCTGTCATTTCAAATTCTGCATCTAAGGCTTTATCTAAATTCCGATTTAATTCGGAGAGTTCATTTAATAACTCTAATCGCTCTTTTTCGGCGATTTTGCGTGAGGTAATATCTTCCAATAGTCCCTCATAGTAAAGTAAATCGCCGGACTGGTTTCGGACGGCTCGCGCGGTTTCAGAAATCCAGATTTTTGTACCATCTTTGCGATAAAACTGACATTCAAAGTTGGAGACTTCCCCCTGTTCTCTGATTAATCTTTCAAAAGTTATGCGATCGTCGGGATTGACATATATTTGCTGGGAAATATCCTCACAAATGTTGATGATATCCTCTGGGGAATTATAGCCTAATATCCTAGCCATGGCGGGATTTGCTCGGATAAATTTGCCATCGGGGGTACTCTGAAATAAACCATCTAAGGCATTTTCAAAAATACTGCGATATCTTTCCTCAGCTTCTCGGAGAGCAATTTCTCGTTGCTGTTGCTCGGTAATATCTTGAAAGGCAATAATGGCATAGACTAAATCACCTTCTTGGTCATAATAAGGAGTTACCCAACTTTCAATAGGGACTAATTTATCGCCTTGATTAATTTCCAGAAAATTGGCGATCGCCTTTTTTTCTTGATGGATATCAACAGCATTGGAACTGTCTGGATAACCATCTAAAAATGGCTGTAGCATAGGCAAAAAATCATCACAAATATCCCCTAATTTTAGCTTTTTATTCAGCAAATTTTTGGCTTGTTGATTGATATATTGTAACTTCCCCACACTATCAACTACCGCCACACCCACTGGCATTCCTTCTAAAAATTGGGTCATGCGTCGCTCCCCTTCCCGCATTTTCGAGTAAAGTCGAGCATTACCAATAGAAATAGCAGCTTGAGAAAATAAAACATTGAGAATTTGTAGTCTTTCTGAGGTAAAAGCGCCGTAAATCAAATTGTTTTCTAAATATAAAACACCCACCAAGTCGCCGCGATGATGAATCGGCATACACAGTAGAGATAATAGTTGATTATCTTGTAAATATTCATCCTCTGGCTTGATAAAATCACGGCTAACATTATCAAAAATGACAGGTTTTTCCGTAGACATGACCAACTCGATAATCCCCTGAGATAATTGTTGGGTCATGGTGACAGGAATAGACTCTAACACTGATATAACTTGAATTTTACCCGGAGTCTTTTTGGTGGAATTAGATGTAGATATCATATCACAAATGGCGACCCCTTCTATAGCCAAATTGGATAGGCGATCGCCTAAAATAATACAACACTTTTGCGCGCCAGCAGTCTCTAATAGCACCTGCATTAACTTAGATAATAGCTGCTTTAAATCGATTTCTCCAGATAAGGCTTGGGAAGCTCTAATGGTAGTAGATAAATCCAAAACATCCGAGCCTGTACTACTAGAAATAATAGTTTCTGTGGCTCCCAAATACTCTGACTTATGGCGAGATAAAATGGGTCTTAATAGTGAAAAATAACTGGATTCTAGCAGTTTAATCTTAGCGGATGCTTGCCAATTGGCATAACCATAATAGGCATCAATTAAATAAGTGCGCGCAATTTTGTTCCTTTCCCAGTCTAAATAAAACAGTGCTGCTCGTTCATTAGCTACCGCCAACTCGCGGTGATGACCATGTTTTTGAGCTAATTCTATGGCGCGGTCATAGGCTTCGATCGCCTCAATACGGTTTCCTAAAACTCGATATTTTTCAGCTTCCACTAACTCCCATAAATGCCTAAAATTTTGCGGCGCGGACACACAAAAAGATTGAATAATATCCTGATTCTTCCTAAGGGTTTCCCCCACTTCTAGCGGTGGGGGATGAATGGCTAATTGAATTAAGGAATCATAGGCATAAAATAGCGCTTTGGACACCACACAAATGACGTTATTCACATGATTTCTGGCTAACTGTGCATACTCCCAACCCCTAGGAAAGTCTCTCAAAATATAAGCCACCATTAAGCGATCGAGATAATCATTAAAGGTTAATATCTCTGGTGATGAGTTCCCTAACCAGTCTTCTAAAGTCAAAGTACCCTTGAGGGTGTTAATGGCTTCCGTAGGAGTCAAAGAACCATTATCAACCCCAGTTAAATAAGCCAAGCGGGGTAACTGTTCAGCAGGTAGAGAAGAACGCCAATTAGCTAGGGACTCGCGCCGAGGTCTAATCCCTTGATTAACCCATTGTAACACCTTGGACTTTAAGGGAATAAAATCTAACTTATCCAGCCATTTTAAGGCTAATTTACCATAAGCATATCCCCTATCTAAATCTCCTGATTCGGTCAAGATTAAACCGGTGGCGGCGTAGGCTACAGCTAGGCGATCGCTTATTCCCAACTCCACTGATAAGTTGACTAATTCAAAGCCAATAAGCTGCGACATTTGGGGGTAATAACGGCGACTAGCCTCCCAAATTAATGACAGTAGATGTACCGCCGCGCGCCGGGTATGATTAGCTGGAGAATTAGGGGATAATTCACTGGGATAATTATCAGGTTCTAAATGAGATAGACTCAGGAATTTAACCCGCGACTGCTGTAATATATCCCCCCGGGGAACCAGGGGAATTTCTACCCCCAGTTGTTGACATAAATTCAGGGTATTAATAATCGGTGTCTGGGATTGATTTTGATCAAGGTCTACCAATATTTTTAATTCCCAGGCTTGTACTTGATCAGCAAAAGTTTGAGCTTCCGCCAAAATGCGATCGCACCATTGGCTCATCTGTTCCTCATTACCAACCAGATAAGCCACCCGTGCGGCTTGGGTATAAAGTGCTAAAGTCAGTTCATATTGTCTTGTCCATCCCTCCACACCAATTAAACCGATACCCACCATCAAATATCCGATCGCATGAGGGTAATTTTGCTGATCTACAGCCAAAAATCCAGCGGTTAAATTCAGTTCTGCTAATCTATCCCTTTCCCACTGTTCCCCCATCAATTCTACACCCAAATTCAACTGATTGACTACCAGAAAATGTAATATTTTTTCCTGAGAATCAGAGGGTTGTGCGGTTAGATATGGGTAAAGCCGTCTTCCCAATTCCAGATGGATAGCAGGTCGTTGGTGAGGGAGAATTTGGTGATAAGCAGCCACGCGGATACTAGGGTTAACAAAACCATAGCAGTTGGCGGTTACTAACTCAATTAAATTAACAGCGATCGCCTCAGTCAAAAGCGCTCCCATTTGAGCTTGTGAGACCTGAGAAGCCCTGAATAAAATATCCCAGGCGAATTCATCCCCCAAACAAGCCGCCTGTTGTAGTAGCCTTTGAGTCAAGGGATTTAACCGTTGTAATTTTTGGTCAACCTCCGGCTGCATTTGATGGTCTAAAGATAGGTTTTCTGTCAGTTCTACTGACCGAAATTTTATCAAATTATCCGGATAATTTGAATAGGGAACACCCAGCTTAATCGATGTCTGTTGGTTGTCGATTTCCCATTGTGTTTTCGCCTCTACCAAATCCATATAGATACCCCAAGCAGTTTGATATCTATCTTCAGGATTTTTAGCCATTAATTTCATAATTATATCGCTAATAATTAACGGAATTTCTGGCTTAATGACATGGGGAGGCTGAGGTTTTTTGGCAATATGGGCGTGAATAAACGACATGGGGTTATTATATTTAAAAGGTAATTTTCCCGTTAATAACTGATAGAAAGTTACCCCCAGAGAATAAAAATCTGTCCGGTGATCAACCCCTCGATTAATGCGTCCCGTTTGTTCTGGCGCAATATAAGCCGGAGTCCCTTCTAAGCCTTTATTCTGATGGTGTAAAATTACCTGATCTGAGAGTCTCACAGAAATGCTAAAGTCAATCAACTGAATAGCTAAAGTAATTGGCTCAATCAGCAAATTTTGAGGCTTAATATCCCGGTGGATAATTTGGCGACGGTGTAGACCTTCAATAATTTGAACAATAGCCGTGGCGACGGTCAAAAATTTGGGTACATCAAGGGGATACTCATAGATATATTCAGCCAAAGATATCAACCCATCATCAGCCATAATTAAGGCTAACCCATTACCATAGGGTTGCAGAGTTAATATATTAACAATTCCTGGTAATCCTTTGAGGTACTCGGCGATAGTATATTGGTGGCGAAATTTCTCCAATTCATTGGCGGTAGGATAGCGATCGTGTAATAATTTAATTACCACAGGTTGGCGATCGCCACCACTCAAAGCACGATAAACAGCCGTACTCGAGCCATTGTAGATGAGATCGAGAATTTCATACCCTGGTATTTGGACTGTTGGTTTGGAGGCTTCCATCTGATTTAGGCTCACCTTCCGACTGGTAAAGTTAGTTACCATCTCAACCTGCGAATTAGCCTTTAAATTCATGCTGCTATCTTTCCCGTTTTCCCCGTTAAGCTGTTCCCTCTTTCCTTTTCCCGAACTTGATTAACAACTATTCACAGTTGTTCACTTTTCACCCTGAATTAGTAAACCGAGAAATCGGCAAAGACCACCCCAAATCAGCAACAATAGCCGCCACTTTGAGGTAATGGGAAAAGCTCGAAAGTTGACCAGAAAAGCACTTACAGGTTTAGGCGGATCATCTCGGAATTTCACTATTGGGCATAATAGCCTTTTTGAGATAAGTTATCATCAGCCCAGTTTCCGTAAAATCAGCACCCACGAGATTAACTCTCTTGAGATTAGCATGACTCCAATTAGCTCCTCCAAGTTGACACCCCTTTAGGATAGCGTGACTTAAATCAAGCCGTGTTAGGTCTGTTGTCTTGGCTTTTGGTAAATCAGCAGCTTTGAGATTAGTATTATATAACCTGGTTTGGTGTAGATTTGTCTGTTCTAGGGAAGCATAGCCTAAAACTAGCCCCCACTAAACCCGACTTATACCAGGGGGCCCCTTATCGATTCCCATTGATTGGCGATCGCCCCCATAATTCGCTAATATGGCGTAGGGTGCATCAACCGCAAGGCGCAACAAAAATGTTACCATGAAGCCCAGATTGGCGATCGCATTCCTCTAACCAGCCAAAGCGCGTTTTCAAGTAGCCCTTAGTTATCACCCCCTTTAAGTTTCATGGCTTTGGATCATTTAATGTTATTTTTGTCACTAAGTTTAACTGGGTCAGGATTAGTTGCCGCTAGTCCTAGCCAGAGTTTAACCGTAGCGCAACAGCTTAGGGAAACTGCTGGGATGATCTCCCCATCTCCCTTCCTAGCCGCTACAACTTCTGAAAGTCTGCTTTTAGCACAGGAAAACCCCAACAGCAATGGCAACAATCAGGTACAATCCCCTTCTGGTTTCCCAAAAGCCCTGATTCTTTTAGGAGTTGGTGGAGTAGTTGTCACCGGTGGCGCAGTATTTATTCTAATTCGGCTTCTGGCTACCCCCGACTTAGACGAAGAGTCCCAGGAAACTCAACAGACTACCCAACCACAACCCGCGCCCGAAATTTCCCCCACCTCCCCTCAGACCTTAATACAGTTTCCAGCCATAGAAGCGCCCCCCGAAGCAGACCCCCCCATTTCCGAGAATGGTTTGATTAATCTTCCCCCTACCCCCGTTACCGAATCTACTACAGAAGCGCCCCCCGAAGCAGACCCCCCCATTTCCGAGAATGGTTTAATTAATCTTCCCCCTACCCCCGTCACCGAATCTACTACAGAAGCGCCGCCTCCCCCTTCAGTCCCCACTGAACCCACCTTAGTACCCGAGAGTCCCCAGCCTGTCAAAATCGATCGCATTGAGGAACTAATTTTACAACTACAGTATCCTAACCCCAATCATCGCAGCAAAGCCATTTGGGAGTTAGCCCAACAGGGGGACTCCAGAGCGATCGAACCTCTGGTAAACTTGCTATTTACATCAGACTCCAAGCAGCGTAGCAAAATATTGGCAGCCTTAGCAGAAATTAGCACCCGCTGTATCAAGCCCATGAGTAGGGCCCTCGTTTTTTCCTTGCAGGATGAAAACCCAGAGGTACGACAAAATGCCATTCGGGACCTAACCCGAATTTATGATTTAATGTATCAAACTAGCCAGATTCTCCAAAGAGCAATGGATGATCCCGAACCCGATGTCAGGGAGACCGCACAATGGGCCGCCGATAAACTCAGTCGGATGCGTCCTTTACCTATCTCTAGGAATCATCTCGATAATCAATAATTGATTGAGTGGGATTACATAGGCCTTAGCTTTTCCGGTTAGCGTGATTATTATTTACTATCTACTATCTACTATCTACTATCTACTATCTACTATCTACTATCTACTACCTATCCCCTCCGACCCTAGCAATCACTAGACTAATTGTTCCCCATCAATCTTCGTGCAATTCAAAGGCATAGAAATGATAAACTTAGTTCCTTCTCCTAGTTCGGAAATACATTCTATTTTTCCCCCATGTTTTTCTACCACAATTTGATGAGATATAGCCAAACCTAATCCCGTACCTTTTCCCACAGGTTTAGTAGTAAAAAATGGGTTAAATATTTGTTGTCTGACTGACTCCGGGATTCCGGGGCCGTTGTCGGAAATCTCCACAACAACCATATCCATATTTTCCTCATATTCAGCCAATTCTAACCGGGTGCTAATCTTGATTTCCCTAGGTGCGGGTTGATTTTCCAAAGCATCGATCGCATTTGAGATTAAATTCATGAACACCTGATTAATCTGGGAAGCATGGCATTCTACCCGAGGCAGTTGCCCATAATTACGGATAATATGTGTCTCCCCTTGTGCCGCTTTTGCCTTCAGGCGATTTTGTAAAATCAGCAAAGTGCTTTCAATTCCCTCATGCAAATCAACCGCCTTCATTTTCGCCTCATCTAGTCGCGAAAAATTGCGTAGGGACGTAACAATTTCCTGAATGCGATGGGTTCCCAACTTCATTGATTCCAAAGCCTTGGGTAAGTCATCTAGCAGAAAATCCACATCAATATCAGCCACAGCCTCTTTAAGTTCTGGCAGTGGCTCAGGGTAATATTTATGGTACATACACAGCATATATTGAATATCCTTAATACAGGTATCCAAATACATTAAGTTCCCATGAATGAAAGCCAGAGGATTATTAATCTCATGAGCCACTCCCGCCACCATTTGACCCAAACTCGATAGCTTTTCAGCTTGAATTAGTTGGGTTTGGGTGCGTTGTAGTTTGTCTAACGCTTTTTCCAGTTGAGCCGCTTTTTGTTTTTCCAATTGCTGTTCAACTAATAAAGCCGCCTCTATAGCCTTGCGATTCGTAATGTCGCGCACGATCGCCAAAACCACATCATCCCCACTTTTAACATAGCGAGCCTCATAGGTGCGCCATCCTTCCTCAAAAGGCAGCATATATTCCCCAGACTGAGACTGTCCGCTAGTTAAAGTTAATTCTAAATAGTGGCGTGTCCACCAGGCCAGGTCCTCCGAAAAGACTTGCTCAACCGTTTTTCCCAGAACTTCTTTAGATTCTGTCACCCGATCATCCTTAGACGGGAAATAGTCAAGAAACACCCCATCTCGGTTCAGACGAAACATTAAATCGGGGATCGCTTCAATCAGGCTGCGATTTCTCACCTCACTTTGTCGTAAGGCTTCCTCCATCTTTTTGCGATCGCTAATATCAGTTTCAATCGCAATAAACTTAGTCAGATCCCCCTGGTGGTTAAAAATCGGAGTAATGCTAATAGACAGCCAGTAGGGACTCCCATGGCGTTTATAGTTAATCAACTCCCCACGATAGGGCTTGTGTTCCTTCAGACAGGCGCGAATTTGGCCTATAGTTTCCGTATCACTCAAAGGTCCCTGGAGAAAAGACCCTGGCGTTAGACCTTTCACCTCTTCCAGAGTGTAGCCTGTAATCCAAGTAAACGCCTCATTAACCCATTCAATCTTCCCATGGCGATCGCAGATAATCACCGCATTATCAGTTTGACTCGCCACCCAGGAAAGTTGGGTCAGTTCCAACTCAATTTCCTTGCGTTCCGTAATATCCTGGGTAACTACCCAATACTTCTCTGGGGTAGCACCTGTTTTCATCAAAGGTACAATAGTCGTTTCCAGCCAAACCTCTCGTCCCGTCAAAGTACAGTTTTGCAGTTCACCGCGCCAGACACCGCCAGATCTAACCACAGACCAGACCTTCTCTTCCCAAAAATCCGCATTATAGCAGCTAGAATTTAGCAACGGATGCAGTTTACCGATTAACTGTTCTGCACCGTAACCGAAAACCTCAATAAATCCCTCGTTAATTTCCACAAGTGTGCCATTTTCGTCTACCCATGCTCCTGGGGTGGTCCGGTTGACCACCTGACGAAGATCCCAAAGTTCCTGTTGACTTTCATGTAATTGTTGTTTGGTTTTGGTCAAATCAGCCACTGCTCTCTGATAAGCTGCTACCAAAGGTTCGGGGAACAGGAGCCCTAAAAGTTCTGCGCTCATAATTAATTCTCCCAATAGTCGATTTCAGTTAGCTAGGAAATTCACCACAGTTTCTGTAACCTAGCCACCTCAAGCAATATGAATGTTAGGATTGACCTTTCCAGGGCATCCTTTTTCTAGCGGTTTGATTAGCCTTTCAATTTCTTGAGCAAACCGCTGCCATTCTCGTAGAGTTTCCGTAGCCGAAAGCATGATCCTGCCTTGGTTCAGGAATTGTTCCATTTTCTGCGAATCAACAGCCTTAGAGAATAAATATCCCTGGCACAGTTGGCATCCCCAGGCCTGCAATACAGCCATTTGTTCCGGAGTTTCCACACCCTCTGCAATCACCTCTAGTCCCAGGGTATGGGCTAAATTGACAATGGCATAAGCAATTTTTAGTTTATCCTGAGATTCATCGATCCCCTCAATGAAAGAGCGATCAATCTTCAGCGTATGAATCGGAAAGTGATATAGGCGACTGAGCGAAGAATACCCAGTTCCAAAGTCATCAATACATAATTTGATCCCCAATTCGCTAAGTTCTCTCATTTGGGGAACCACTACCTCTGCATATTCAGCAATAGTGCTTTCCGTTAATTCCAGTTTTAACCTAGAGGGATCACAGCCAGTTTCTGCCAAAATTGTCTGAACCTTATTAACTAATTCCGGGTTAGTTAATTGATACGTCGATAGGTTCACACTCATAAATGGCTGTTTTCCCTGGGGAAACATTAACTGCCAACGGTGCAATGTTTCGCACGCTTCCCGTAGCACCCACTCTCCAATCGGTTGGATCAGTCCAGTTTCTTCCGCAATGGGGATAAATTGACTAGGAGACACCCAGCCTCGCTTGGGATGTTCCCAACGTATTAAAGCCTCGCAGCCTATAATCTCTAGGGTCTCTAAGGAAATAATCGGTTGATAGTGTAGTTGCAATTCCTGACGTTCAATGGCATGACGCAGATCATTTTCAAGCTGCATACGATCCCAAGCCTGGCGGTGCATCGTAGGGTTAAATATTACATGACAGGCTTTTCCTTTCCTTTTCGCTTGCGATAACGCTGTGTCTGCATCTCGGAGAATTTCTTTCCCGCTGCTATAGCTGACATTACTGATCGCAATACCAATGCTAACAGTGCTAAAGACTTCCTGTTCCCCTAAAATAATAGGTTGTTGTAGATAATATTGGATGTTCTGTGCCGTCTGGGAGATTTGGGTTAAATTGTTGAGGTCATCAAACAAAATAGCAAATTCATCTCCCCCCAGACGCGCTACAGTATGCCAAGGTGGGATGCACTCCCTTAATCGTTCTCCTACCCCCTCTAATAGGCGATCCCCAACTTGATGACCGAGACTGTCATTAATTATTTTGAACCGATCTATATCTAAAAGTAGTACCACAAATTGGTATTCGGGATCTTCTTTTGCCCGTTCTACTACTTCGTCCAGTTCCCTCATAAAGTAGGATCTATTATATAAATCAGTTAACCCGTCGTGGTTTGATTTATATATGAGTAATCTAGCTTCCTCACGTCTCCGTCGTTTTTTGTCAGCGTCTAAAACTGGCCGTTTACTTTTGACAATTTCCGTGTTTCTTGATGGCTCGCACTGCCATCTACAAGACAATTCACCTTGGTTATCAGAGGGATTTAGGGAGGCTCCACAGGGTAGCTGTTGGTCTTCTGAAACATCCTTAAATCTATTGAAAAGGGTGTTATTGTCATCATGAGAGCCTTCACGAATAGTTTTGGTAATTTGCATAAGACTTGGGTTTTTACTGAAAAATTCATCGGCTGTATACCCGGTGTTACCTGTAAATAGCGGGTTAACAAATGTTATTCTGGGTACGACTGGCTGGAAATTATAAATGGCAATACTTAGAAAATCCTGAGCATTTATAGCTACTGCACTTAATGCTTGCCATGCTCTTCCCATTGGCTCAACTTGCCGATTTACCCCTACACACAGCAAATTACTTGATGGGATAGAGACTGCTGGGGAATTTTGCCAGTTTCCCCAGTTATTTGGAGGGTGTGAAAAATTGTTGCTGTCCATTTTAATTGCCTCATGGGATGGACATTGGTACTTTCCCAGAAATCTCAGAAAGACCAATTAGTTTGTACAGGTTGAATCATCTCTAGCGATCGCCATATAACCAGACCCTTATACTGAATATACAGACAATGTATAAGAAATTTGCCAAGATGCCTAAGATTTCCATTCTAAATTTACAAAAATTGACTTAACAGACCCTATTTGTGAAGATATGACTAAAGTGAACACCGAAAACCTTAGACTCTTATTCCCAGAATAGCAGTTATAGTTCACAAACCCTAACTGCAAATATTAAAAAAATGTTTAATTCAATACTTGGCTAGGGAACTTACGCTATCTATTCTGATTCATAAGTTAACAAAAGATTGTATAGCAGTTAACCATTAATTAAATCTTGAGAAAAAATGAAACTTACTTCCCTAGTCAAATATTTACAAAAGGTTAAATTCACTTTCTTGGGTTAGGATCTTAAACAGTGAGATTCCCACCATACATAAGTCTAGGAAATATTATATCGGGATATGAGACCCAAATAAATGTATCTATTAATACAAAAGGCCAAAAATGAGCAAAAATTGGAGACCACGAAGGGAGGAGGTAGACAGTCCACAGTTGACAGTAGACAGTAGACAGTGATCTTTCCTCCCCTATTTATAAGGTACTGCGGTTTTGTCGGTTCAATATAGCTTAAATGGGTCTGTCAGGGCTATAATGGTTAACTGTGGGTTAAGAATCAGAGTCTACTAAAGGACGCAAAAGGGTCAAGTGAAAATCTTGGCGGACTACAGGATTTAGATATCGACGCTGTAGCTGAGTCCAGCGCCGCCATGATTCATAGCGCTTTTGGCTCATCTGATTTGAGAGGGTGGGTAGACTTTTCTTGAGATCTGAACGTAGGATAGCCACTAAAACCGCTTCGAGTACCATGGTATCTTGAATATCACCTAGACATTCTTGCAGATCTTTCATATCCTGGAGATAGGCTTGATAGGTAGACCCGTAAAAGTCAGTAAATAGGGCCATGAGGTAACGGACTCGTTTGGCTTGCTTGCGTAAACTGTGTAAGACATCCCCATGAGTGGTCAGGAGTTTTTCAAGTTTTTTCTTGGTAATGGTTTTTTTAGGGGTAGTTTCCTGGGAACTGTTTTCTGTGGACTCGGACTCGGTTTCTAGTTTTTCAATACCAAACAACCAACCTTGATGTAATAATAGCTGACTGACTTGCGGGAGTAATAAATCTGGTAATACTTCCAGAATGGGGAGCTTTTCTATGGGGGTATAAACGGGAAAATCTAGCCAGTTTTGCAGGTCTTGTTTAAGGTGTTGATATTTTTTGTTCTCCAAAGTAGCCTGAACTTTTTTAAAGGCTTTACCCCGTTGCTTAACTAGGCGAATTAATACCTTGTCTAATGTGGGTTTTTCGGCTTCGGTTAAGGTGGGATAGTATTGATTATTCAAGGCTTCGATCATGACATCAATATCTCGGAGTTCTCCCAGACGACGTGCGATTTTCCCTATGTTGTCATCGCTGGCGGCTTTGGGTAAATCTAAAACGGGTGCAAAACCAGTGACAGCCGATCGCAGTCTTCTCATTCCTACCCGCATTTGATGTAATTCTTCTGGATCTTGATCTTGTAACACGGCGGCTTCATGGCTGAGGACTTTATCAAGATATTTCTGAATCCCTAAACTGGCCCAGTTCCCCAGGGTGTTGGTTTCAGGTGAGGTATCAATAGTCATTTTTTCTCTGTCAAACTAAAATTTTGAGATACTCTTCACTATAACAACTAATAGAATCATTTGTGTAGATGATATCCCCATTTCCCCGGTGATGCTAGGGAGGTGTTGACCAGGTTTCTGAGAATAGGAATAAATAGCTTTGGGTGACTGAAACTGCGATAAATTATGTTGAGATGGGCGGCGCAAAATTTAACCTTTTCTTAACCCAATTTATCGCTAATTATGCTGTGTTAAATCCATCGATAGCATTGGGGGTTGTGATGAGGTGCAGCCCCAGGAAAATCAAAGGCGATGATGGAAGGTTTGATGCTATTATTGAATGGAGTAATTAAGGCGATCGCCTTCAGATCTACACTAATTCCGGCGGGTGGGAAGTCCGAGGATATTATTTATTGGCATTTCTCCAGGTAGTATTGAGCCACTGTATCGCTGGGGTCTTCACTCAGAACCGCTTGAAAGCATTTTAACGCTTCTTTAATGTTACCATTTCTCCAGCAACGAGTACCGCGCTCGAACACCGGACGGGTGAGAATTTTCTTTTGGGAAATCTCATAGATTTGACTAGCTAAAACCTCATAAATTTCCAAGGGTTGTTTTTTCCCTCTGGGGGTGACACAATCAATCCAGCGAATTTGGAAAGATTCGTTATTTTCCGGGGATTGTGTCATTAATTCAGCGGTATCAATAGCGGATTTACTGGCAATAATTTGACAGCCATAAATTTTAGTCAACCCTTCTAATCGGGAGGCGGTATTAACCACATTACCGATAACGGTAGAATCCATGCGGCTATCTGACCCCAAAGTGCCAATCATACCAATTCCGGTATCAATGCCAATGCCAATTCTGATAGGTTTTTTGATACTAAAAAGATGGCGATCGCGATTAAATTGGCGTAAACTATCCTTCATCAGCAAAGCCGAATTTAAGGCATCAATAGCATGGGAATTGGTGCGGTCAAAAACTGCCATAATTGCATCACCCAAATATTTATCAATAAAGCCATTATGGGAGGATATACAATGACTCATCTGGTTAAAAAAGGCATTTAACCACTCAAAGGTTTCTCTAGCTTGTTGAGATTCAGCGATCGAAGTAAAACCGCGAATATCACAAAACAAGACAGTCAAGTGTTCTTCCGTGACATTTCCTAGTTGAATAGATCCGACTCCCTGGGGAGCAATGCGCCTTAAAAATTGTTGAGGTACAAATAGCTGAAATTTATCTGATAAATTTTCATTAATCTGCCAAGCCGCCGAAAACTGGCGTTGATTTTGTTCCTGAAATTCCTGCTTTAACTTGAGTTTAGCGGTATTATTACGCATTTTATGTAATCTGATAATATTATTTATTTTAGCCAATAAAAGTCTGGTATTAACAGGCTTGGTAATATAATCATCTCCCATTTTTTCTAAACCTTTTAAGCGGGATTCCTCATCATCTAAGGCTGTCAAAAAAATGATAGGAGTAGTTTGCAAAATGTCATGTTCTCGGAGGCGATCGCAAACTTCAAACCCATTCATATCCGGCATCATAATATCCAAAAGCACCAAATCTGGCGGGTTATTTGTAGCTAGTTCAATCGCCCTAGGTCCCGATTCTGCTAAGGTAGTGTCATAACCTTCCGCCATCAATAAATCTTCTAATAAAACCAGGTTAGCGGGTTCATCATCAACCAAAAGGATATGTAATTTAGTTTCAGACATAGGTAAAAAAAGGTGGGGGTAACTGTTTAATACAGAGTAAATTCACAAAATTGACTGATAGATGTGCCAACATGGCTGTATAAACATTGATAATTGTATCTTTCAGTAGATGCCCCTACCAACCCGTATTAAAATGAGTCATTAGGTAGCTATACCCACTTAGGGATGTTGTCCTAAGACTCCAGGAAGTTTTTGACAGTTGCCAATACCTCGTCAACATCAAGGGGTTTACTCAAATAACCATCAGCCCCAGCAGCCAGACAGCGTTCACGATCGCCCGACATAACCATAGCCGTAACTGCGACCACTGGAATGACTTTCCATAAACTGCTTTGCTTGAGTCGGCGTATCAGTTCAAACCCATCAACTTCCGGTAGTTGAATATCCATTAAAATCACATCAGGCAGCAGTTCCGGTTTTGCCATAGTCGAGTTAATCATATCCAACATTGTATTACCATCAGCAATCAACTCAACCTGATACCCTTCCAATTCCAACACTTCAGTAATTAATAACTGATTAAAAGGCTGGTCTTCCACCACCAAAATCCGAGGGCAGTCTACCTTATGTAACTTAGGGGTTTCCGGTTCTGGTGTAATTACCTCCTGCCTTTCCGGTTCAGGATTATAACTTTTGGCTAATTCCCGTCGCATCTCAGTTAGAGGTAGCCATACCCGGAAGCGACTGCCTTGATTAACCTGAGACTGCAAAGATACCGTGCCGCCGTGCAATTCTGCCAAACGCTTAGTTAGAACCAATCCCAATCCCGTACCTTCATGGCGACGAGTTAGGGAAGAATCTATCTGTTGGAAAGGCTGAAATAATAAATGCCATCTGTCCTGGGGAATGCCAATACCAGAGTCCTGTACTTCCAAACATAAATAAGGGGTACTGTCATTAATGGGAGAACAGTCAGGGCGATAATCTCCTTCTATCTGAGAGCCATAAGCTAGGTGTCCGCTTAGTCGCACTTTACCACCTTCTGGGGTAAATTTAATGGCATTGGAGAGCAAATTAATCACAATTTGTCTGACCCGTCGCTTATCTAACAAAACTTGGGTGATGCGGTAGTCTGATTCTAAAGACAGGGCTAGACATTTTTTATCAGCCCGAGGTTGAATCATTTTCAGACACTCGCTACAGAGTTCGTGGATGTCAACGGATTCCAGGTTTAACTCCGTTTTGCCGGATTCTATTTTGGATAGATCCAGAATGTCGTTGATCAACTGCAACAAGTGCCAACCACTTTTTTCGATAAATTGGACTTGGTTAAGCTGGCGAGAGTTGAGAGTTCCAGAGTTTTGGCGTTTGAGTAAATCCGCAAAGCCTAAAACGCTGTTAAGGGGGGTGCGTAATTCGTGAGACATGGAGGCTAAAAATTCGGATTTGAGTTGAGAGGCGCGTTCTAATTTTTCGTTGGTTTGACGCAAGCGCTCTTGGGATTGGGCGCGTTCTATGGCGGTTCCGAGGGTTCGACAGGCGGCAAATAACATATCTAATTGGGGATATTCCTGCATTTTGGTGAGATCCCGTGATTCGAGGGTCAACACGCCGATGATTTCTCCGTTGGTAGCGGGAATGGGAAAAATTCCTAGTTGACCAATTCCGGGATGGCGGAAGGGGGAGAAGGCTTTGGGGTGGTTGGCGTAGTCTTTGACAAATCTCGGTTCACCTGTTCTAACTACATCCCACAGTAGACCCTCGCCGTAGGGAATTCCTTGGCTTAATAGGGCTTTCATTTCGGCGACGGCGGGTTCTCCATAGGTGGCTACAAACTGACCGGAAATTTGGTTTCCTAGCATCCCGGTGATGCGATTCTCTCCTTCTCCTAAAATTACTTTGACATCCCCAAAGGCTGCGTTGGTGGTGTGTACTAGATAGTTGAGCGCAAATTGGGCGATGTTATCGAGGTTATCGGAGTCTTGGAGGCGTTCGTTTAGTCCCAACAAAAATCTTAGTCGTCGCACTTCGGTATTGAGGCTCAGTTGGGTGTTGCGATGGTCTGTGATGTCTCTAAAGGTGAGTAAACGTCCCCCTGATGCTGTGGTCTGGCTGTGGACTTCGAGATATATGTGATTATGTTGTTGGATGCAAAATGAGATTTCGCCTCTCACACAGTCGCGCAGGGTTTGTCTCAGGTGTTCCCAGTCTGGCTTTGACCACAGTTTTTTGGAGGTGATTTCAGCACAAATGTGATCTAGGGATGGTTGGGCGGCGAGTTGGTCAACAGAAATTCCCCAAATGGCGGCGAGTTGGGGATTGAATAGGATTAGGCGATCGCTACTGTCAAATAGGGCGATCGCCTGATCAATCTGGTTTAAAATCAATATCTGCTCGTCTTTTAACTGCTGTATATCCATTCTCGGCCCTGAAAAAGTCCCAATTTCGGGTTAACTCACACCTACTTTATAAAACTTAACAGAAAATTGAACGGGTTAACGGTCCCCCGGAGAAGAGGGAACCAATCAGCAGCTAAACCACCCCAGGGGGCTGTCAAAAGGAATCGGCGGCTAGAGGCGCGATGAATATGCTTAGAATTACATTGAGGCCCAATGTCCGCGCCCTAATGTCTCGGTCTGACAAAAAAAGCCCCAGCCAGCCTTGTGGCTACCCATAGAAGCCGGTTTGACTTCCGCCCCCTGGGTGCATTGCTTCACCAGAAATCGAAACGGAGGCTATTGATATCTCCCCGGTGACTTGGCTTTGGGGGGCGGGGAGCATTTCTCCACGGAAGTCTAGGATACTTACCAATAACAAATAAGCGATCGCTAAAATAATCGAAATGGCTCCGGTAATATAAGCAACTACTTTAGAACGTTCCATTCTCAATCAATTACAAGTTTCCACCATCCCACCCAGTATATACTAGACCATCAACAATTGAACATCACATTAACCATCATGTCGGGGCGGGTTCTGCTGTCAATCCTTAATTCCCACAGAAAAGATGGCTAAACCAGCCCTATAGCCACAGTAGGGGCGACCAACTTTTCAATGCTACCACATGATCAACTACCCTCCCCAAACCTCTCACAGAGTTCGGGAGAGCCAGATTTAGAGGGTTTCATTATCCATCAATTACCTAGGTATTAGCGGTTATAACGGTCATCGCGATTATAACGATCATGGCGATTATAGCGGTCACCGCGATTATAGCGGTCTTGGCGATCGCGCATTTTTTCAAAGTTGTCGCGATAGCGCTTTTCCCATTCCTTTTTCTCGCGACTGAGGGTGCGTTCTAATTCCTGGTGAGCTTCTCGAATCACCTGTTCTTTTTGGCTTTGAGACAAACGCTGATTATGGGGTTTGTTCATCTCATCTCGCATTTCCGATTCTAGCTGCTCATGTCGCCGTCGGCTATAGTCTTCAAAATCCTTCTCAAACTGTCGCCGCCAATCATCATTATTCCGATTAGCGATCGCGAATCCCGTTTGTCCTATGGTAGCTTGTGCCGTAGAATTAGCATAGGAAATCGTAGAGTTAGCTGGAAGTTGTAATCCTCCCGCGAGTATAAATGTTGTCAGAACCAAAATACCTTTCATTGCTCAATTCTCCATAATTGAAGATTAATTGACACCCCCATAGTTCCATTATGATTGGTTCTATACCGGGTGTGCGTGAACCCCCATGGCAAATGATTACCGCTTCAGACTAACGAAAATCCGGATTCATTTACCCATACATAATAGTAGCATTTTGTCAATAGGATTGACCAAGTTTATAGTCGATATTGGTGATCATAAAGTTCCCAGGGAGGACCCTAAGTAGTATAACTTAGGTAGAGCGCCAATATTAAGTCACAGCAGAGGGTAAAATAGGAGATTGAATCAAACTGAATCGATTTAATTCAATCTGTAGTTAACCATTAGAGGTTCCCTTGACTCATCATCAAGATGCTATCGCGCCCCACGGTGGAAAGCTAATTAATCGCATGGCTAGTCCCGAACAACGGGCCGAACTCCTAGAAAAAGCCGATACTCTCCCCAGAGTAAAACTTGACGAGCGATCGCAGTCCGATTTAGAACTAATTGCGATCGGTGGTTTCAGTCCCCTAACCGGGTTTATGGAACAGGAGGACTATACCAATGTCGTCCATAATATGCGACTGAGTAACGGACTACCCTGGTCTGTTCCCATCACCCTATCCGTCACCGAAGAGGAAGCGGCGCATTTGTCCGAAGGCAGCCTAATTCGTCTGGACTCACCACAGGGTAAATTTGTAGGAGTTCTGGAACTTACCCAAAAATACACCTACGATAAAGAACAGGAAGCCATCCACGTCTATCGCACTAATGATAACAAACATCCGGGAGTCAAGGTAGTTTATGAGCAAGGTCCCGTAAATCTCGCCGGTCCTGTGTGGTTACTCCAACGAGAAGCGCACCCTTTGTTTCCCAACTACCAAATTGACCCCGCTGATAGTCGTTCACTCTTCCGAGAAAGGGAATGGAAAACCATTGTCGGATTTCAGACTCGCAACCCTATTCACCGCGCCCACGAGTATATTCAAAAATGCGCCCTAGAAACTGTTGATGGTCTATTTCTCCATCCTCTGGTTGGCGCTACTAAGTCTGATGATATTCCGGCTGATGTGCGGATGCGTTGTTATGAAATCTTGATGGAACGCTACTATCCTAAAAATCGGGTAATTTTAGCGATTAATCCGGCTGCTATGCGTTATGCTGGACCGAGAGAAGCCATTTTTCACGCTATGGTCCGCAAAAACTACGGCTGTACCCATTTTATTGTCGGGCGTGATCATGCTGGTGTGGGGGACTATTATGGAACCTATGATGCCCAGCATATCTTTGATGAGTTTGAGCCAGCAGAATTGGGTATTACTCCCATGAAGTTTGAACACGCTTTCTATTGCACATTGACTAAGGGTATGGCTACCAGTAAAACTAGCCCCAGTACCCCAGAACAACGGATTCACTTATCGGGAACCAAGGTTCGGGAAATGCTGCGACGGGGAGAATTGCCACCCCCAGAGTTTTCTCGTCCAGAAGTGGCGGCGGAACTAATTAAGGCTATGAGGGTTCCCTCAGAAGCATAATTTCACCAAACTCCCCCTATCCCGGTCTCTGGGAGGGGGGAGTAGAAAATTCTCGACAATGGCAGAGGACGCGCTAGGATAAAAATATAGTGCGAGGGTTCAACCGAATTTAATCGGTGGGAAAGTCCCCAGGCTATTGTACAACTATCTCAGCCGCAGGTTCTCAGCTCTCTGGTTATGAACACAAAAAACATTCACCTCCCGGTGTCTGGTAAATTATCACTTTGTTGGGTGCGATATTATCTAGTTATAGGAGTGAGACACAACGACTATCAGGAGGGTAATTAGTGGCAGCTTTTGTTTTTCCATATCAGGTGTCGAATTTTCATAAAAAAAATTATCCTATTTTAGAGAATAATATTGATGATAATAAAAGTTAATTTGCGGCATTTAATCCTATTACAAAAAAACCGCGTGACTAGATTTAGAGAATTTGGTCAGCCTTGATTGATTTAAGTTTCAGGGATAGATGGATTAGGAATAATAGATCATGGCATTAAAGCGACGGCAATTTCTAAACAGATCGGGTATGCTACTGGCAGGGTTGGGACTAAGTGAGGTGGCTTGGTGGCAACTAGGCGATCGCTACCAGCAGGCTTTAGCACAACCCAACCATCGGAAACTGGCTCTGCTAGTGGGTATAAATCAATATCCGAAAGTCTCCCAACGTCATATACAACCCCTATCGGGATGTGTCACGGATGTAGAATTACAGCGGGAACTTTTAATCGGTAGATTTGGGTTTAACCCCTCAGATATCCTCGCCCTTACTGATAAGGAAGCGACGGGGGAAAATATCGAAACTAGCTTTATAGAACATCTAATTAACCAAGCTAAACCAGGGGATTTGGTAGTTTTTCATTATAGCGGCTATGGCAGCCATGTAGCTGGTACTAATCCCAACCCTGAGCTACCTAATATTAAACACTCCCTAATTCCCGTTGATGTCACCCCAGACCATAATGGGGAACCAATTAACGATATTATGGAGGATACCCTGTGGTTATTACTGCGATCGCTGAGGACTCAACAAGTAGTCACAATTCTGGATACCAGTTATGTTTATCCTGGTTATTCTCAACAGGGAGTCCTGAGAATCCGGACAGCCGCCAGTCCCAATTCTAGCCAAATTAGCGATCGCACCATTACCCGACAACAAGAATTACTACAGCGCCGCCAAATTGACCCCAAAGAACTAGAACAGCGTCGCCTCGGAGAACTTCCCGGTATAGTGTTAGCAGCCAGCACACCCACCCAAATGGCTACAGAAACCACTTGGTCTGAACTCAGCGCCGGATTATTTACCTATAGCCTAACCCAAACTCTCTGGAATGCCACAGCCACCTCAGACTTGAAAGAAAGTCTAGGTCGTGTAGCCGGAGTCGTAGAACGTATCACCGGACCCAACCAGCAACCCCAGCTTCACCGTCAAGCTATCCAGGCTGATGGTGATGAATTACCGACGATTAATCTACCACTAACATCACCCCCAGTCGATGGAATTGTTACTGCGGTGACGGGGGATGGTAAAAGTACCGAATTGTTACTGGCTGGCTTACCTGGCTGTGTACTGGCATCGGGAGAAATTAACTCCCTATTTACCATCGTACCAAAAACTGAGAGTACAGAAGCTAAAGCCCTGCCAAAACTTCAAATTCGCGGATTTAACTCATTGCACGCTACCGCTGAGGTGAGAATATTAGAAGTTGGTGGTATCAAGTCACCTGCCGTTGAATCTGGCCAATTTATTAAAGAGACTATTCGGGTTTTACCTCGCCACATTGACTTAAAAATTGGTCTTGACCCTAAACTCGATCGCATTGAAAGGGTCGATGCGACCAGTGCTTTGTCTAGTGTTGCTGATGTCTCTATCACCAGCAACGACCAACCCATGGATTATCTACTGAGTCGCGTTCGGGATACTACTATTGCTCAAAATTCGACTGCTCCCCTGAATTCATTATTCCAAGGGCATTATGGTCTATTTTCCCCCGGTCAAGTGGTGCTTCCTGATACGGCCGGAGAAGGAGGAGAAGCCGTAAAAGTCGCCGTACAGCGATTAGTTCCCCAATTGAAAACTCGATTAGCCGCTAAGTTGCTGCGTCTGACCGAAAATGAACGTTCCGACTTACTCAAAGCCAAAGTTACCCTGGCTATGTTAACTCCCCAGTCAAGGGCGATCGCTAAACGAGAAACCCCTGATTTATCCCATCAGGGAACCGAACAACTCATCCTAAATGCCTCGAATCATAGTAATTCTACCCCAGGGTTAGCGCACCGTTCCGAAACTTTTGGTATACCGACTATACCAAAGGAAAGTCGCATTCAGATGCAATTGCAGAATAATGGTGAACTCCCCCTATATTTCATCATGTTTTTGTTCGACAGTCGTGGTCAAACATACGTTTATGATGCTACTAGACCTCCCATAGTTGAGACTGAAGACAGTTCTATGATTTTACCCCAGGTTTTACGGGTAGAGGCTGGTAAAACCATGAGTATCCCCCCAGCTAATGTTAATGGCGGAACTAGCAACACCGAAACCCTAGGAGAACTGGTGCGGGGTCCGGCTGGATTGATTGAAACCTATCTAATTATTAGTCATTTCCCTTTTACTCAGACTTTACCAGCTATTAGTCGTGGTTTAAAGCCAACTTCCATAAGTTCACCAAATGGGCTGCAATTGCTATCTAATCCTTTGGAAGTTTCCCGCGCTGTCTTGGAAGATTTGGCAAAAGCTAGTAAACTAGGAGTTGAACGTTCCGGGATTTCTACTGATAATCTCGCACTAGATGTTAATGCTTGGGGAACCTTTAACTTTGTCTGTCGAGTTGTGTAAAACTTGTCAGGAGTTGAGAAACTTAATAGTAGACAGTTATTTCTGTTTTCTATCCGGTTTCCTATCTTGTTAGTCAGGGTTAGAGAGTTTCTGATAGCATCAGTAGGAGATGTTCATGAAAATTTTAATTGTTGAGGATGATAGAAATGCAATTATTCCTCTGATTGACGAGTTAAAAGCCTATCACTATATTGTTGACTTGGCGGTTGATGGTCATACCGGATTGGAACTCGCTTTAGAATGGAATTATGATTTAATTATCCTTGACTGGATGCTTCCCGGAATCAATGGACCAGCAATTTGTCGTCAATTGCGCGAGCAAGGTTTTCTCAAACCGATTTTGCTTTTAACTGTACGCAATCTTAATGAGGATATCATTACCGGATTAGATGCTGGCGCTGATGATTTTGTTTCTAAACCTTGCAGTCCGTCTCAGCTTTTGGCGAGAATTAGGGCTTTATTAAGAAGGCAAAGTTTACCACAATCAGCATTACAATTGACCTGGGAAAACTTGCAGGTAAATGAAACTTCTGCACAGGTTTGTTATGATCAAAAGCCCGTTGATATTAAGCCCAAAGCCTATAATTTACTTTTGCTATTTCTCAAAAATCCACAGCGGATTTTTAGCCGTCAGGATATTATCGACCAACTCTGGTCTTTTGATAATGAACCTAGCGAATATGCGGTCACTAATTTAATTAAAGACCTGCGCCGAACCCTGAAAGATGCGGGGATGATGAGAGATATTATCGCCACTGTCTATGGCTTGGGATATCGCTTAAATCCCCCCCCAGAAACGGAAGATTATTCGGGGGAATATCTGGATAATTCAACATCCTTAATGCCGAAATCCACCCATAATCTTGAGGAAGTTTTGGCTAAATATCAAAATTCTTTTGGCGAAGAGGTAAGTTTTTTAGAAAACCTGTTTTTAATTAATTATTCGGATGATTCTATCTCGGAAATTTCCCAAAAAAAGGCTCAGGAAATTGCTCATAATTTGGCAGGAAGTTTGGGTTCTTTTGGCTATCAACGAGGTTCGGAATTAGCCCGTGATATCGAAAACTGCTTGAGAAATGATGATGGCTTATGTTTTATACATAAAAATATCAGTATAATTCAAGACAAAATCCGGGAATTATGTAATGAAATTAACCAGTCTCCTCAACCGATATATTGCCACATTTGTGCTTCATCTAATCAAATTTTGCTGATTGATGCTGATCGAAGTTTAGCGGAACAATTACAAGGTCAAGCTGGCGCTTGGAACTTAAATATAGAAGCGGTTTCCACTTTGACTAATGCTAGACAGTGGCTGACCAAAACTCTCCCTGATGCGATTTTATTAGACCCCCATTTGTCAGAGGAAGATTTGACAGGATTTGATTTCCTCAAGAACATCGGACAACGTTTCCCGGAAATTCCTATTTTGATTTTTACTTATGAGGATAACCTGTCGGAACGTATTATGTCAGCGCGTTTGGGGGCTAGACGATTTTTGCACAAACCAATAACGCCTCAATATATTTTTGAAGCGATCGCCCAAGTTCTCCCCAAACCCCCTAGCCGAGATTCTCGGATTCTGATTGTAGAAGATGATCCTATCTGTTTGCAAGTTTTGCGAAATATCCTCAAACCCTGGGGATTTGATATGATTTGCTTGAGAGAACCTAACCAATTTTGGCAAGTCCTAACCCAAACTCTCCCGGATTTATTAATTTTAGACGTACAAATGCCTACCTATACGGGTTTGGATTTGTGTCAGGTCGTCCGACAAGACCCGGCTTGGGAAGAGTTACCAATTTTGGTGGTCACTGGACATCAAAGTTCTGATATGATCCAAAGGGTTTTTGAAGCTGGCGCAGATGATTTTATTACTAAGCCAATTATTGGCCCGGAATTAGTCACCCGCGTTATGGCTCGTATTGAGCGATCGCAACTGAGAAGAAAAGTTAAACAGATCCGAAAACAGACTCTGAGATAGTCTAGGTAAGTTATCCATCATAGCCGCAGCTACTGACCCAGATTTTCATAAAAAAACCCAGCCCCCCATTTCCAACCCGCTAGGGGCTAGATATTTAGGTCTCCTACTTACCGAGAAAGGGTATGAACCCTTGAGGGCTTTTGGTTTCCTAAACTATAGGTACCAGTTCTATATGGGTGGACTGGGCTGCATATCAGGGTCTATGTAGCATAGTACCAGCAAAATATAAGAAACTTATAAGATGATATCCAAAATTTTGTAAAGTCCACACCCTTACCTGATTATGGCCAACCTTTCCCACATCACAGTTCTGTCTGTTTATCGATTTCAGGTAGCATCTTCTGATACCGCCTGACTTTTTTGGCGGTCTGGGAGGGTGACGACTTTGGCTGTGGTGAGTTGTAAATACGCCTAAGTTGTTGAGGTGGGAGGCGGCGGGGAGTAGTTGGGAGTGGGTGAATTTGAGCGATCGCACCATTTCAACCTAGTTAAACACATCCCCTATTGCTTTTCAGATTATCTGTGGGGTGATTATCTGTAGGCTGAGGTTGGGTTTCCCAAGCTAGAATAACTTAGGGTCAGCGCCACCAAAAATTACTAAAATTCAGGAATCTAGGGAGCCGGGATTGGAGTTTACCATTAGCCGTCAAGCGGAGGGCTTCGCAGCTCATTAGTATGGTTGAACTTAAAAATATCATGCCAAGTGTAATGGTTAATGGTATCAGGTCTTACCGGATGCCAACATCACTGGTGTAATATGGCAAGAATATCTTGGCTTCCGAGTGTGAACCTTTCAGCCAACTACCAATCCGAAACACGACTCGCCAAACGAAAATAACCGCAACCGCTTTGATCATGAATTACCTAACTTGGAATGAAAAAATCGCAGAATATTTCTTTAACCCAGAAAAAGCCAACCGTAGGGTCTACTTGTATGTCACCAAAGACTTGATTGAGGAAATCGGAAATCCTGATGGTATTGATGATTTTATTAAAGCCATTAAAAGCAATGATATGGGGACCAGAAATGGCAATATTTGCACCAACGCAAAACGAACCTGGGAATACTGGAAATACAAAGAGGGAGGACGAGGATATCCTCGATATCTGGCTTATTTGGCACTTTTTGCATTGACAGCTAGTAAGCCAGAAGAAAAGTTCGATCCGATTTCCTACTATCCAGATTTGTATGATTTGCTCGGTGAAAAAAATATAACAGTCGGCCCTATCCAGGATTTCAAGATATGCGGGAACTTTGGGACGACTTGGAGCAATGGTCTCAAACAGAAAAATGTGGTGAATGGGGACTATTTTATAGTCAAAGTATAGGTGGAAATGTTCATATCGGTTATCCCTTATCTCAGACGCTTTTAACCGAACCAGAACTGAAAGTATTACCCGCAATTTTTGATAAAGCTCAATTAGATCCCACGTCTCCTGGTTCTGAGGAAGAGATAAGACTGTTGATAATTCAACATGGAAATCGGCTTTTGCGAAGACGGACACTCACATCCTTAAAATCTCATTCAAGCAGTAACAATTTCCGTCAAGAACTGATCGCAAGAATCATAGATGAGTTGCGGAACTGGGATGGAACAGCAGAAATTATATCAGCAAATGGCCATCAGCAGATTTTGGGTCACTTAGTTTTATGTTGCCAACTCGATGAGGTTGCAGAAAATGTAAGAATTACTCTACGTTGCCAAACCAAACATGAATTTCCGGAAGATGACCTGTTGTTGCATTTCGAGAATAATCCAGATGGTGATTTTTCTTGTTATGAACACGATCAGAACTGGTCATCTATTATTTCCGACTCCAATGGAAAATCATTTGACGCTTCTCGGGTTGATTGGAGTCAGGGCTTACGGATGCGATCGCTAGATAAGCAATGGTCTTTTAAGCTGCCTGCATCTCCCATCCGCATTTTCGTGACGGGAAGCAGGCTGGGGCTGCCGGGTCTGGTAGAAGTGCGACAATTGACAAAAGGAACTCCCTTTTATTTGGGAGTCCATCAAAGTTGCCGTGAACAAATTGAGCAGTGGGGATCATCGGGATGTAAGGACTTTAAAAAAGTACGGATAACCAAAGGCTTACCTCAGAACTGGCATTTTTATAAAGTGGCAGAGGCTTGCAATGATGATTGGGTGAAAGATCGATATCCCATACTAGCCTTTCCCAACAATATTCAGCTAAATTTTGCCGGAGGAATCCGACTTGATAAGGGTAATCAATTTTTTGATTTTGCCGTGCCTCAAGTTTGGTTAGATGGTGTTGATGATACGGTGCAAGTGTATTGCCAAAATCGCCTTTTAATTCGCGATCGCCAAACCGGACTTTATACGTTACCCACCGAGCTACTCTCCGAAGATAAAACAACTGTTGAAGCTCGTGAAGAGGAAAGGGTAATCAGACGGATATCGCTATCTTTAATCAAAAATTTTACCTGGAAAGACGTTCGGGAACAGCAACAGTTTGATCGCTTTGGTCAACTGCAGCATCCCACTAAGGATTCGGGAAATCAAGGGGCGATTATCACCGCCACAGAAGATTTGCCACCATGGGAATCTCATCCCTCCATTAAACCTCAATCATCAATTCGGAAGACTGCAAATATTTTTTGGATTGGCAAAGAATCGGGTCAAATTAAAAACTCCAAATATCCACCGTCTGATTGGTCTCCTGTCTGGACTATCTACGTCGGTGATAAGTACCATGAAGCCCAATTTTGCGGAGTCAATATAGCGACCTCTCAGCCCATAGAATCACAGGATCCCGATCCACGAGATTTAGTCCAATGGCAAAAAATGCTGTGGCGCGATCGCAAACAAATTTTACTGGTCGAACGACATTCTGATATTCGCTCTTTATGGAAACAGTATCAAAAAACTGCCAAACGACTAAAAATCCAAGCTAAGGCGCAGGAAACATCGCGCTCATCCCCGGTTAACAATGCCAGTGGCGATCGCTTATTGTATGTGGTATCTGCCAAACAGAAAATGGCTTGGGGGTCTTCTTTTAAAGATGTCTTTTCTAACCTTTACCAACTCACTGAAAATCTGAAACAACCAGGACAATTGGAAGCTGCGGAACAGCAATTCAAAACAACTCGATGGGAAACAGTTCGCGCTCTCGATGCGCTTGGACATTGTAATTTTGAATTTGGGGATAATAGTAGTTGGGTCTATGTGGCTCCTCCTGCGTTGGTGCGATTACCATTACCTGGGATTCCTCAAGCCATATTAACAGGAGCGCGATCGCCCCAAACTATTGAGGAAATTTATCAGATTTGTCAGTCTATTGGCAATCATATCAAGCTAGAGGTGACAGACCAAACCAGCAAGTTATCATTAGTGCCACAACGCATTGCAATTCAAGCTCGTGAAATTATGGAACTAAAGGCGATCGCCGACTCTCTTGGCATCACCTTCAGCGAGACTCCCCTCCCTTGGTCGTTGCTGCATTTTTCGGGTTCCCTCGATGATTACCTGGCGACCCTCGAATGGTCTGACGCACCCGAGTTAAACTGGGAGCGCGAAACCTTCGATCCGGCTTACTGTGGTTTTGATCCGAGCCCAAATAGCGATCGCTATGTCCGTCTGTGTAAATACAAAAATCCTGTAAGAAAAATTTACACTTATCATTTGTGGAAAGAGGTAAAATCTACAGAAATAGATCAGTGCTGGGGACGCTACGCCGTTTTGAAGGCATTGGGGTTGAATGTTTTGGTCTATGACCCGCAACGATGGATCGTGGCGGTTCCTATGGGGGCGACTCTACCGCGCCTCATCGAACGGAGTTTGACTCTCTGCTCTGGATATGTAGCAGAAAATATAAAAAACTTAAAACTCGACAATCTTCAAACGAAAAAGTTTAAATTATTCCGAGATATCCCACCCCAAATCGCCGAAATGATTGCACAAAAATTGAGCCAGCAGTTGTCTATTCAAAATCTGAAGGTTTAGTTGGAATCACATCTAACCGAAAAGCCACCAAAATTCACCCAGTTAATGATGAGGTAAACACCCATGCACGATCCCATTGGAGCTTTCGATAAAATCCGCGATAACTTCTTACTCTACATTAAAACCGCGTTCGGTACTAAGTTTCCTGAAATCGAACAGGAGCGAGAAAGGCTTCTGGGGGAACCTGGTGTATTTTATCAGGAACCCTGGCTAGAGCCACTGCCTCAATACCAGCGTTCTGGTCAGACGATCCATCAGCTACACTTAGAAGACGTTCCAGGCTTAGACGAGACGACCTTAGCAGAATTTAAACAACTAGCAGGTTGTGGACTGGTTGGCGATTATCAACTCTACAGCCACCAAGTTGAAATGCTCCGCAGAGCTTTACAAGGACAAAACGCTGTGGTTACAGCGGGGACGGGTTCCGGGAAAACTGAATCTTTTCTTTTGCCCTTATTTGCTTACCTTGTCCGAGAGTCAAGAAACTGGGACGCTCCCAATTCAGAACCTCCTCATCTCAATGACTGGTGGAAAAATGAAGATTGGCAAAATCAATGCAATCCAAAAGTCACCAAACGACAGCGAATGCAGCGTTCTTATCGCGTTCCTCAAAGAAGCCATGAAACCCGCGATGCAGCAGTACGGGCGTTGATTTTATATCCCATGAATGCCCTGGTGGAGGACCAGCTTACTCGACTTCGCCGCGCCCTCGATTCCGAATCGGCTAGAGAATGGCTCAAACAACATAGAAATGGCAATCGGATTTACTTTGGCAGATACAACGGCGTTACGCCAGTACCGGGACATGAACTCAAGGAAAAGGGCAACCCAAACAAAGACAAAATCGACAAGCTGGTAGATGAAATGAAGCAGCTCGAGTTATCTGCGAAGGCTGCAGATGAACACGATCGCGAAACGGGCAACGGTGAAGTTCGCTTCTTTTTTCCTCGATTAGATGGGGCAGAAATGCGCTGCCGTTGGGATATGCAAGACGAGCCGCCTGACATCCTGATTACCAACTACAGTATGCTCAGTATCATGCTGATGCGGGATGTAGATAAAGATATATTCGAGAAAACTAAAGAATGGTTAAAAAAGGATGACAGCGTTTTTCATTTAATCGTTGATGAGTTGCACCTTTACCGGGGAACGTCTGGGACGGAAGTTGCCTATTTGCTGCGTTTGCTGCTACAACGCTTAGGACTTCATCCCGGACACCCCAAACTGAGAATTTTAGCTTCTAGCGCCTCTCTGGAACCCAACGATCCAGAAAGTTTAGAATTCCTATCGCAATTTTTTGGCACTGAATGGCATTCCGAACAAATCATCCCCGGAAGTCTGGAAGAAATTCCAACCATCGAAGGGGACTATCTTCTTTGTCCCGAACCTTTTATCGCTTTAGCTGAATCTTCCAAGAGCAACAATATAGATAACACTATTGAAGAAGAAATACGTCAATTCCCTGAATACGAACAGTGCCGCTCAATTATAGAATCTGAGAGTACCTCTGTCCGAGCGAGAATGCTTCATGGCTGCACCAAGTCAGAACAAACCCGCGCTGTTTCTATAGATTGCTTTGCTCAAGGTATTTTCGGCAACCATTTAGACCCACAGATGCGGCGACAAGCGGCAAGAGGTTTGCTGATGGCGCGAGGTCTATATAATGGCTCAATATCTTTGCCATCTTTCAGACTGCACTGGTTTTTCAGAAATATCGAGGGATTGTGGGCTTGCGTTAAGCCAAATTATGATTGTCATGAAAATGAATGCAGCGAAAATCGACCGATTGGCAGACTTTATGTCGAAAATCCACCCATTCTCTGCGATCGATATCGAGTCTTAGAGCTACTCCGATGCGAACAATGTGGCACTGTATTCTTGGGTGGAAATCGTTTGACTTTACCAAATAATGAGGGTTGGGAACTTTTACCAACAGAACCAGATATCGAAGGCATCCCAGACCGCCAAGCAGCCAAGCTTGTGGAGCGCCGAACCTACCCAGAATATGCAGTTTTTTGGCCTTCAAGAGATATCGATAAAGATGTTAAGTCATGGAAGCAGCCATCAAAACAAAGTGGCAGTAAACAGAAAGAAGAAGCTTCCTGGGACCAAGCATCTCTGGATACTCGCAGCGGTCGAGTGCTTCTTGGAGAACCGGACTCCGATACACCTGAAGAATGGATTCAGGGTTATGTCTTTCACCTGCGAAAAGCCTTACCAGACAAACAGGCAGCAATAAGTGCATTACCCTCTATTTGTCCGAGTTGCGGTGCAGATCATACAAAACGAAAATATCGCAAATCACCGATTAGAGGATTCCGCACTGGCTTTTCCAAAGTTAGCCAATTGCTTTCTAAAGAATTGTTTTATCAGTTGCCTGACACGGAAGAATCCCGCAAACTGGTGGTATTTTCTGATAGTCGTGAAGATGCCGCTTCTATCTCTAATGGCATTGAAAGAGCCCACTACGATGACTTGGTTCGCGAGGCAATCTTTGATGAACTCGGACAATTAGCTATTGGTGAATCACAACTTTTGGAAGACTTACAAAAATATAAAAAACCAATCCGTCCTGAAGCAATTCAATTTGCCCAGCGAAACCCCACTTCGATTAAAAACTTACAGTTGCAGATTGGACGAGTTAATAGGTCTTTGCAAAACGTAGTGGGACTGGATGAACTTGAATTACAAGAGCTGCAAAAAAAACAAGACAAAGCCAAAGAAATATTACAGAATATTAAGCAAAGAGGTGACACGCGAACAGTTCCTATTCGAGTTTTATTTGAAGGAGAAAATCAAGCCCCTGGGCTGCTGATTGAACGATTGGCAAGCTTAGGTGTAAATCCGGCTGGTAATGATGTACTTTATCAGGATTATTCCTACGAGGATCGGTGGAATCATTGGACACAATTGTTTGACTTGAACAGTGAAAATCCAGGATGGAAATCGGATTTATCCCCTCAAGCACAGGAAAGGCGTGAAAATACCCTTCGTCCTAAAGTCCAATCAGAGGTTTGCGATCCACTTTTTGGTCGTCTTTACTTTGGGATTGAAGCGGCTGGGTTAGGCTACGTTCGGCTTAATTTACCCTCAGCAACCATAAAAAATTTGGCGAATAAATGCGGTGTTGCCCCAGAAGTTTTTCAGAATATATGTGATGGATGTCTGCGGGTCATGGGAGACTTGTATCGTTATCAAGGCGCACCATATGGAAGCACAGAATGCAGTCAGTGGCAGGATGCTCGATCTAAATTGAAAAATTACGTTAAGAAATGTGCTCGTCAAAATAAACTTTCAGAACAGAAAGTATTTCAAACTTTATGGTCGGCGATTTGTACAGAAGGTCAACACCGTTACTTAATCCTCAACCCTCGGCATTTATGGGTGCGCGTTGCGGTTTCTGATGACCCAGTATGGCAATGCCAATCCTGTGGACGCCCACATCTTCACCATGCAGGGGGAATCTGTACGAATTGCCAGAAAGAATTGCCCACCGAACCTAATCAAACTTGTGCCGACTTGCACGCACGAAATTATTATGCGACAGAAGCAGTGAATAAGCGTAAACCCATTCGACTGCACTGCGAGGAATTGACGGGACAAACTGACAATCAGGCGGAAAGACAGCGACATTTTCGTAACATTGTGGTCAATATTGGCGAACAAGAACGAGAGTTTATTCCGGTTGTGGACACGATCGATATTTTGAGCGTCACCACAACAATGGAAGTTGGCATCGACATCGGCAGCTTAATGGCTGTAGTCATGGCAAATATGCCGCCAATGCGCTTTAATTACCAACAACGAGCGGGTCGTGCGGGTCGTCGCGGTCAGGCTTTTGCGATTGTTGTCACCCTCTGTCGCGGTCGCAGTCACGATGAGTTTTATTACCAGTATCCCGAAAGAATCACAGGGGATCCGCCTCCGGTTCCCTTTTTGTCGATGTCTCAGGTTGAAATTATCCGTCGTCTCCTGGCTAAAGAATGCCTGCGACGCGCCTTTCTCTCCGCTGGTGTTCGGTGGTGGGAAGCGCCAACACCTCCAGACAGTCATGGAGAATTTGGCACAACAGAAGATTGGCTGAGTCAAAAAAATCGCCAAGAATCAGTCCGCGAATGGCTAGAGACTTCACCGGAAGTAGCTGATATTGTCCATGATTTGGCAGTCCGCGTTGAAAATATCGATCCAGTGCAGTTAGAAAATTACGCGCGTGAAGAACTCTTTCAACAGATTGACAGTTGCGCCAATAATCGCGAATTAGCCGGGGAAGGATTAGCCGAACGTCTTGCTGAGGCTGGAATTATGCCGATGTATGGGATGCCCTCAAGAGTGCGTAACTTGTACCACGGTGCGAACGGACGTAGCAAGATGACTTACAGCATCGATCGCGACTTGGATTTAGCCATTACAGAATTTGCCCCCGGTTCTCAGAAAACTAAAGATAAACGAATTTATACTGCGATCGGCTTTACTGCGCCTTTGCTGTGGAAAAAGAGTCTCGTTCCCGCTTCGGATGAACCACTTTCTCAGCGTCAGTGGATGTTGAGATGTACTCGCTGTCAATATACGGAAACGTCTCATCAACAACTTGAATATGCAGAATGCCCGATTTGTGGGGCAACCGCAGAACAAGAAGACAAAAAAGGAATCCGCATTTTCCAATGGGCTGTGCCGTTGGCTTTTCGTACCAGTTTCAACCGAGGTTCAGACGCTAAAGACGGAGATGACCTGAGATTAACAGGTGCCGGAAGTGTTGCCGAATCACGGCCTCAAGAGTTTAAGCAAATAACTAATACAAATACGTTAACTGCATTTGCAAACTCAGGTCGTGTTTTCCGTATTAATGATAATGCAGGTTATTTATTTAAAGGAGCAATCGGAACTGCTTCTCTGTCCGGCAAGAATCTAAGGGAATTACCCTATCAATGGATAGATGCTCGTTTCCAGCAAGCGAATGACGAAGGAGTGCAATTTAAACGCCAAGTAGAAGAGGAGTCGATCGCAATTGTCGCCCCAAAAACTACTGGGGTTTTACGAATTAAACCCGCTGCTGTTCCGTCTGGTTTATGTCTCGATCCTCTGGCATCCGGTTCTGGGGTGAAAGCTGCTTTCTACTCAGCCGCTTTCATCGTTCGTGCGGTGACAGCAGAAGAATTAGATATCGATCCCGAAGAACTGGATATCAGTGGTTTGCGACGGGTGACATTAGAAACTACTGGGGAGAAGATTGGAGAACTCGTAATTAGCGATCGCCTTCCCAATGGTTCCGGCTTTACTTACTGGCTTGCTAATCACTGGCAAGAAATCCTCGCTCAAATAGTCAATGCTGACCCAAATGCCAACACCTTTGCTGGTTCTCTGATATCTTCAGAACATCGTCATAATTGTGACTCGTCCTGTTATGACTGCTTGCGGCAATACCGTAATATGAACTACCACGGCTTGCTCGATTGGCGATTAGGATTGTCCTTGCTGCGAATTCTAGCTGACGAGAATTTTCCTTGTGGCTTAAACGGCAAATTTTCGACTCCAGACTTAGAAAATTGGCAAGACCAAGCTACAAAATTGCGAGATAGTTTTAGTTCATCCTTTGGCAGTTTTTCCCCTAAATTGTTCGGTACTTTACCTGGCTTTAATTTGGGTTCTAAGAGCTTAGTAATCATTCATCCATTGTGGAATGTTAACAATCCGATGAATATCTTGAAAGAAGCGGTTGACTCTATCGAAGAAGATCGGGAGATTAAATATTTGGATACCTTCAATCTTTTACGCCGTCCTAGCTGGTGTTATCAATCGCTGAACGGAGATTGAAATAACTCTTGTTGGGAGTTGATAAATTTGAGCGATCGCACCATTTAAACCTACCATTTAGGAGCGATCGCACCATTTAAACCTACCATTTAGGAGCGATCGCACCATTTAAACCTACCATTTAGGAGCGATCGCACCATTTAAACCTACGATTTAGGAGCGATCGCACCATTTAAACCTACCATTTAGGAGCGATCGCCTTATTTAAAGCTAGTTCAGGAACTTGATCAACTCCTGTAATTTCGACCACGCCGCGCCACTTTGGAGGATATCCAGCGCCAGGCTATAGCCTTGGTGATGTTCCTGGAGTGGAACTACTCCAGCCACCTGTAAAGCTAGGGAACTATTGAGCGCCACAGCATCTTCTTGGGGGGTCGTTCCTTTCCCTTGTAGCACCTGGGTTAAAATTTCCATATTGTCGGCAAGTTCTCCCCCCTTCAGGGCGCTAATAGGGGCGGCGTTGATGCCTAAATCTTCTGGGTTCAGGAGCGATCGCATTACCTTACCCTCAGATAGAATAGCTAAATCCGTACCATCCGCTAAACCCGCCTCGTCTAAACCCTCCCGTCCATGGAGGACAATAGCCCTTTCTATGTTAAGATGTCCTAGGGCTTGGGCGATCGCATCCAAAACACTCGGATCAAACACCCCAATAACTTGCCCTACCGGACGCAGAGGATTAACCAAAGGTCCCAAAAGATTAAATACCGTCCGCACCTTCAGAGTTCGACGTAAGGGCGCTACCGCCTTCATAGCCGGATGCCAACCCGGTGCAAATAGGAAAGTAATCCCCACCTGTTCAACCGCCGCCCTCACCTTTTCTAGGGGCGCTCCTAAATTCACTCCTAACCCCTCTAATACGTCTGCAGAGCCAACTTTACTCGAAGCCGAACGATTCCCATGTTTAGCTACCGGAACCCCGGCGGCGGCGCACACAAACGCCACAGCAGTAGAAATATTAAACGTCGATGCCCCATCTCCCCCGGTTCCACAGGTATCGATTAGGGAAAATTTAGATTTCAAACCATCTGCGCTGGGGGTGGGTAAATTTCCTGATTGGGACTGCGCTTGTAATACTTTCGCCATTCCCGCCAATTCTTCCCCAGATACTCCTTTGGTTTGCAGAGCCACTAAAATCGCCCCGGATAAGACAGGGGGGATAGACTCACTCAGCCATCCTTCCATTAACATTGAGGCTTGGTCGGTGGAAAGGGACTGATGATCTAGGAGTTGTTGGAGAAGTTGCGGCCAGATATCAGCATCAGGGGCAGAATGAGTCATGGTAAAGGCAATTAATTGAGATTATCTAGGTTGGGCATTCTGATTTTATCCTAGGTCAGATCAGGCGATCGCGCAACCTCCCAGATTAGCTATAGGTGGGAAGTTGATTATCCGGGTCGGTTGAGTCCCCCCCTCGCCGATAGTTAAGATTTGTTAAGTTGCCTTGACACAGTAACCAGGTTATGTTAGCCCTTAAAAAACCTCAGCCCCATCAAACTTCTTAACATTCTGAACTTTAGCGGATTCTCCACAGGTGCGAGGTGTAGGGAACATTTTACCGGGATTAGCCAAACCCTTAGAATTAAAAACCGATCGCACCCATTGCATAGTTTCCAAATCCTGTTCATTAAACATCTGATTCATATAACACTTTTTATCTTCCCCAATACCGTGTTCCCCGGACAAACTCCCCCCCACATCAACACAGATTTTCAAAATTTCGCCGCCAATTTCTTCGACGGTTTCTAACGCACCTTCCACCGAATTATCATAGAGAATCAAAGGATGTAAATTCCCATCTCCCGCATGAAAGACATTGGCAATGCGATAGCCATACTTTTCGCTCAAAGCGGCAATTTCTTTCAATACATAAGCCATCTGAGTCCGAGGAATCACCCCATCTTGGACATAATAATCTGGGCTAATATGACCCGCCGCCGCAAATGCCGCCTTCCGACCCTTCCACATTTTCAAGCGTTTTTCGGGTTCATTGGCGGTAGTAATATTCCGCGCGCCATTTTGTTTACAAATCTCTGCCACCCGCTGTTTATTGCGGTCTACTTCCACCTGCAAACCATCTAATTCCACCAATAAAATCGCCCCAGCATCTCGGGGATATAATCCGGTATTAACGACATCTTCCACGGCATTAATACTGAGATTATCCATAATTTCCATACCACCAGGAATAATCCCCGCCCCGATAATATCAGAGACGGATTGTCCGGCTTCTTCAATGGTAGCAAAGTCTGCCAACAGGACACAAATGGATTCGGGGGCTTTAAGAATTCTGAGGGTGATTTCGGTAGCCACGCCTAGGGTCCCTTCTGACCCCACAAATAAACCGGTCAGGTCATATCCTGGCATTTCGGGAATTGAACCGCCTATATCGACGATAGACCCGTCAGGGGTAACGATTTTTAAGCCGAGGACGTGGTTAGTGGTGACTCCATATTTCAAGCAGTGAACACCACCGGAATTTTCAGCGACATTACCACCAATGGAACAGATAATCTGGCTGGAGGGGTCGGGGGCGTAGTAAAATCCTGAACCGCTGACGGTTTGAGTTACCCAGTTATTAATCACGCCAGGTTGTACGACGACCTGCTGGTTTTCCAGGTCTACTTTCAGAATTTGGCGCATTAAGGCGGTGACAATCATCACGCAATCAGTTACGGGTAATGCACCTCCTGATAGTCCAGTTCCCGCCCCTCGCGCTACCCAGGGTATATTATGGCGATCGCATATTTTCACTGCTGCTGCGACTTCTTCTGTAGTGCGGGGAAGGACCACCAAAGCGGGACGTTGGCGATAACTGGTTAGTCCATCACATTCATAAACTAGGAGTTCTTCCCGTCGCTGAACCACCCCCCGCTTACCTACGACGGCGGCAAATTCTTTGATTATCGGTTTCCAGTTCCGGCTGACGGTGGGGCTTGACATAAGTGAATGTCTTTAGCTGCTATCGCTATGAGGTTATACATCATCCTTATAGCCATAACATAATTCGATATTTCTGTCAATCACGACCAACCCCTACAATTAATAATTAATAATTATCGCAGAGGTCAAGAAACCCGGTTTCTCAGCCGACACCCTGGGGCGGGTTTATTCATATCCTCCTGGGGAATAACCAATTTACAGCAGAACCCGCCCCTACAATTATCAATGCTGAGGGCGGGTTTATTAATATGGTGCTGGGGAATTGAAAATTTACAGCCCAGACGCGATCCTACAATTATCAATTATCAGTTATGACTGCTAAACTCTTTTTGTAGTCAGAGATTGACTGATAGTTGTTATTCTCATCATACAAATGGCAGTGGTCAACAACTTGCTTCATTAAACCCCAGGAAAAATCACACTCAGGATAGAGATATTCACCCCAATTTTCCTGTAAGCTGGCGTAGGCTTTACGGAGGTTATACCAGGGAATTGCGGTGGTGACGTGGTGGGGAACATGAACGTTGATATCGTGACAGAGAAACTCAACCCAGCGGGGATAATTGCAGTGAACAGTCCCTGATAGTTGGGATTCGGCTTCGTGCCATTGTTCGGGTTCTCTAAAGGGAATGTCGGCGATGGTGTGATGAAGTAGGGTAAAGGTACTCATCCAGAAGTGGAAGACTAACCAAGGAATGACCCAAAACTTGACAAATCCCCACACTCCGATGGTTAAAATCATAGTCGGAAATGCGATCGCCGCCGCGCCGATGACCAACAGAGAGGAAAACTTAACCTGTTGGCGCTGCTTACCTTCAAATTTTGTCCAGTCAAAGTGAATGCTTGCCCAGTGTAGAATGGAACCAATCCACCAGGCGCGACCTCGGAAAAGGTCATAAGTCACCTGCATGAATTTACCAGCGTTTTGGTATTCTTCTTTACGCCAGGGTTGCCAAGCATTATCTAACTCCATTCTGTTAGTGTATTTATGGTGTTGGTTGTGACCAATACGCCAACTGTGAAAGGGATATATAATCGGCAGAAACAGGATATGACCTACCCAATCATTTACCCAAACATTCCGAGAAAATGAGCGGTGTCCGCAGTCATGTCCGATCACAAAAAATCCGGTGAGGGCGGTCCCTGTAAATACCCACAACACCGGAAGGAGAAACCAGGGAGCGATCGCTATTCCTAGCCATCCTAAACCCACCATGACAACGTTAATGATTACTGTCATCCAAGCTTTGTATCGGTCCTGGACAAACACATCACTAGGAAGGGTGTTAATAATATCTCTCAAGCGCAAATCCGAGGGAACTGCGGAGGGGCGTGACGATGAATCTTCAGACTTTACAATTGATAGGGTCATAGATGAATTTTAAGGGAAAACCAAGCCACCATTACTGGTGCCTGGCTTCTGAATGAATGTGCTTTTTTAACTGCTAAGGTAGCCGACAACTTTCCCAACCTACAGTAATGGTATCTCAGCCAATTAACCCGCCTAAGCGGTCTTTTTTGATGGAGTTACCTGACCCTGAGATTGAGAGCAATCCTCAACCAAGACTGGCTGATTCCAAATAGTTGAATCAACCCCTCAGACGGTTAAGTGTAGTCTGATCATTTATAGCATACCGTCTGCGATCGCGATCGCTAATTTCTGATTGCTGATTATTGGCCCCCTGGCGGGATTGGGCCTAATTTTTCGGGTCGGTGGGACTAAGCGATCGCATTTGCTTGATAGTTTGTAATTCTAGCAGCAGAGTGTCCACCTCAGCTTGAAGATGCAAAAACTTCACTTGCTGATCAACACTATATATGGATGGCATCTTGTCTATTTGGCCGGAAGCTGAAGACAACGGCAAGGATGACAGATTTTGTGGACGCGATAAAGTCGATGAAGGAGTTGGCATCAGTAATTAGTTGGATTTATAAACTTAACTGGCACATCAACAAATCTTAACTATATTTTCACTCCATGTTAAACTTTTTTTAAGAAAAACATCATCGCCCCCCAAGGCAAGTGGCTGGATGTTTAAATCAGGAGTAAACTGAGTTAAGGGTCAGCACCCCCGGCTGAAGCACAGGGGCTTCGTGCCCCCCTTTCAGGTAGCTGACCAGCCTAAGCCTTAACTGGCTACGTTCAGAGCAAGAGTTAAAGTTCCTACCCTGGAATGCGTGCTAGTTCCAGGCTCTAGAACCGAATCGTTAAACATCTCTAAGGGGTTAAGGACGTGCGATTTGGATAGTACCGACTCTGAACATTGGCGAAGCAAACATTACCCCGCAAGGGAGTCGGAGCCAACCATAGCTCCATGGAGGGGCAACCATACCCCTCCACCCCGCAAGGGGGTGCTGGCGGCTAAAGCCGCTTGAGTCGGTTTTCCTCTCCGTGATCAATCAGGGAGCTTCCAACCCTCCCAGGAGTTTTACGTGACAGGCGCGAAACCGTTTTCACCTGAGTAAGACTCAAGGGCTGATTAACCCATTAGCCCCAAGTTATATAGCACGGCAACCTTGAAAAGTCAAGTAAATTGAGCCCAAAACAACAAACTGTAACATTGAAATGACCCTGACTTTGCCCGCAACTGAAAGAAAACTCAATATCTGGCCCGGTCTGATTGAAGCATACCGGGACTATCTACCTGTTACCTCAGCCACCCCCGTTGTCACCCTGCAAGAAGGTAATACCCCCCTAATTCCAGTCCCCACCATTGCCGCCGAAATCGGAAAACAGGTGCAGGTATATGTGAAATATGACGGATTGAACCCCACTGGGTCATTTAAAGACCGGGGGATGACTATGGCTATATCCAAAGCCAAAGAAGAGGGAGCCAAAGCCGTCATTTGTGCCAGTACAGGTAACACCTCAGCATCAGCGGCAGCCTATGCGCGTCGTGCCGGATTAAAAGCATTTGTCCTGATTCCATTGGGTTATGTAGCCCTGGGGAAACTAGCCCAAGCTCTCCTTTATGGTGCGGAAGTCTTAGCTATCGAAGGAAACTTTGACGAAGCCCTAACCATTGTGCGGGAGGTTTCCCGCCAATATCCTGTCACCCTAGTTAACTCGGTGAACCCCTATCGCTTGGAAGGACAAAAAACCGCCGCCTTTGAAGTGGTAGACGCTTTAGGTGATGCACCCGATTGGTTGTGTATCCCTGTGGGAAATGCCGGAAATATCACCGCCTACTGGATGGGATTTTGTCAGTATCATTCAGAAGGAAAATGCGATCGCCTCCCTAGGATGATGGGATTTCAAGCAGCCGGAGCCGCCCCCATAGTTAATGGTCACCCAGTCACCCATCCCGAAACTATCGCCACCGCCATTCGTATCGGCAACCCCGCCAGTTGGGATATGGCTATAGCAGCCCAATCAGCCAGCCAAGGCAGTTTTAGCGCCGTTACTGACGAAGAAATCCTCAACGCCTATCGCCTTATAGCCTCCCAAGAAGGCATCTTCTGTGAACCCGCCAGCGCCTCCTCCGTAGCTGGACTCCTGAAAGTCAAAGACCAAGTACCAGCAGGAGCCACTGTAGTTTGTGTCTTAACAGGTAATGGGTTAAAAGACCCCGACGTGGCTATCAAACACAGTAATAACCCCACTAAAGAGGGTATTGCTGCTAATTTGGACGCAGTAGCTAAAGCTATGGGATTTTAGCCAATGGGAGGGGGTTGCTCAACTCCAGTGCCACCCCCCCCTCCTGTAGCCGTACTGTAGCGCCGAGTTTCCCATACCGGAGGGTTAACTATTGGAGTTAGCCGCATTTTGAGCCTTGGTGAGCAGGTCCATGGTGTCCCCTAAAGCGGTAGTGAGACTGTTGCGGGTTTCTAGGTGATCGGCTTTCTCTTTCTCTAGGGCTGCCGTTATTTGGTAGACCTGTTCCCTAGCGCGATCGCGTTCTAGGGTAATCTGGATAATCTTATTTTTCAATTCCTCCACGGTTTCTAAGCCCTCAACCTCCCGCTCGGTTTGTACTCGCGTCAGAATCTCGTTTTTAGCAACCCCAAACTTATTCTGTAGTTGTTCAAGTTCTCGGCGCAGTTGAGCGATCGCATCTTGATGGCGGCGCACCTCTTCTCGGCGCTGCTGGGCTTCGGTATTATAACGCTCTCGCCACTGGTCGGCACTGGCTAAAGCCTGATCGCGATCGGATCGCAGTTGTCCTAACTGCTCTTGCAATCGCTTAATTTCATCCAACCATTGTCTAATATCCTGATTCATAACTCAACCTAAAAATCCATAAGCAACCGGAAACATTGAATCCCTGGGGAAGTTTAAACCATCAGTAACACCCTGTCTCTGTGTTAAACCTTCCACAACAGGTCATACTATAAAGTAGCCCTGGTTAAATTTCCCCCAACCCGCAAAATGCTACTCGCATTGCCCTGCCAATTTTTATATCACCTAAATAGGGCAATATTGCACTGTCGGTTCAAGCTGCCAAGTTTCAACCAGATAATAGACTGTGCTGCTGAAATGGTAGTTAACCTGTTATTAATCATCCTACACCGGCTATGGAAGCTGCTGTTAACCCTGCTACAGGGATTGAAAACCCTATGGATACTCAACCGTAAAGCATGGTATCTGGGGTTTGAGTGGGTAGCAGCCAAAACCGCCGATCTGCTGATTATCCTTTTCAAATGCCTATGGTGGCTAGGTCGTCAAATCAAAAAGCGCGTGGTGGATTTTGTTCTATTCTTTACCTACCTCAATTGGCAGACTATTCATAGTTTAGGAGTTCGTACTGTTCAACAACGGTTATACGGTTTGTCTGCCGAAATGGCTTATCACTCTACCTTAGCACTGGTTCCCGCTCTTTTTGCTCTGTTAGCCGCTATTAGTGCCAATCCATCTATACAATCAACCCTATTGGAAATGGCGAATTTGTTAGGGGAAGTCGTACCAGAACAAGTGCAAAAATTGATTGGGGCAACTATGAGCCAATCGGGAAGAAGTCTTAGCCCTAGACTATTTTCGTTTAGTTTTATTATTTCTATTTGGCTGTTTTCTGGGGTGATTAGTTCCGCTATGGAAGCCTTAAATAGGATTCATCAAGTGCCACCAGATAAAATTAGACCTTTTTGGAAGTCAAAATTAATTGCGATCGCTTTGACTTTGGGTACATTATTGCTGTTGATTATGGCATCAGGGGCGGTCTTTATTAGTGATTTTTTGGTCGAAATTCTTGCCCGCAAAAGTTGCATCTTAGAAACAGTGGGTAACTGTCCCCTCGATAAAATTGATATGTGTTTAGCTCAAGAACCTGTCCAAGATTGTTTGCTTCAATCAACATTATTGGATACTTGGAATCGTCTACAGTGGCCAATTACCCTCGGCATTGTCTCCACTAACTTTGCTCTGATATATCGCTATGGCCCTAGTTACCGAAAGCCTAAAACTCCCTTAATTCCTGGCTCAATTATGGCCGCGATTTTTTGGGCTTTAATCTCTAATTTATTTCGCTGGTATGTTTACCAGTCTGAGTATTATAATGTTCTCTATGGTGCGATCGGCACTTTTATTGTTCTCCTGTTATGGTTAAATATTAGTTCCCTAGTAGTGCTTCTGGGGGCGCAATTAAATTCCACAGTAGGAGATGAAATTCGTCGTAGAAAAACACAATAGGATAGTAAAGGATAGTAACTGATGAGTTGGTTTAATAAAAATGCGGTATTAGTCCCTATCGATTTCTCTGAACTTTCTTTTGCTGCTTTATCCCCAGCGCGAGAGTTGGTCCCCGATATATCGCAACTCCACATTCTCCATATTTTGCCTAAATTACACCCCGCAGAACCTGGCTCTATGTGGCAATCAGTTAGTCCTCAGTCTCGACAACAACACGCAGAAGACGCTTTGAACAATGAGTTGATTAAAAGAGGATTTGATGGCGCAAAGGTCACGGTTTTAATTGGTACACCTAGCCATGAAATTGTCGATTATGCTAAAGCTCAAAACATAGAGTTAATTGTTATGCCTACCCACGGCTATACTGGCGTTAAACGGGTGTTAATGGGGTCGGTCGCAGAACAAGTCGCTAGGTTGGCTGAATGTGCCGTCTTATTACTTCATGAAACCTAATACCATATCTACCACCCCTCGGTAATGCTGCGCTAGGGCTGCCATGGTGCGTCATCCCCAAATTATCGGGTTGGGATTCATATAGCCTGGGTATGACGCACCCTACGGGGAATTTAGCTTAACGGTAATTGGGAGTTTGAATATTCCTTAACCGTGCTTCGGGGCGTTTAAATCGATCCATTTGCGCCTCAAAAAAGGCTCTGTTGGCTTCTAAGTGGCGGGGGTTGGGGTCATCAAGGGGATATAGTAAAGCAGTCCTTAGAGCCTGAATAACGGCTGATGTGACGCAATACATGGAACGCTGAAAAGTGTTAGCCAACTGAATCAACATATCATCCTCACCTCGGCAATATTTCTGGTAATAATCCACCAAGTAGGGGGGTAAGAAGTGATACATATCCTGCATTAATAAAGTCGGTGGTATTCCAGCGGTACCAACTGGGAAAATATCGGCGTAAAGAATACCATAATGAAAATCTTTCTGGTCATCAGGAACTTCTTTAGCTTGGGCGTTGTAGGACTTGGTACCCCGGAAAGGTGCGGTGCGATAAAAAACGGCTTCTACATAGGGTAAGGCAGCTTCATAGAGCCACATAAAACCCTTGGATTTGGGGACGATTTCATAACATTCGCCATCAATATAAACATGATGATAAATAGGGCGACCTGCGATCGCAAAAATGCCATTAACCAGGAAATTCATCGCCTCGGGTACGGTGGTCATTGTCCCCTCATCATAGCGATCGCTCATTTCAAAAAACACGGGAGCCATAACTTCCCAAAATAGCCCTAAATTGCTATAATAGGATAGTTGCCTGACCTGTTCTAAGAACATATCGGGGAACAGTTTATATAAACCCAGCATGACCGGATTTTTGCGGAAATAAGCGCGGATAGCGCGGTCAGCATTGGCTTTATATTCGTCTGTGTCTAAATAACTGTCAAATCTGCCGCCCATTTCTCGATGCCAAAACATGGCTTGCATACAGGCTTCGGCGAACTCCATATTAACGCGATCGTGCCATAAATGATGGAGGAGTTTGGGCATTTTTCGGGTTTCCCCTTTCTGCATAAATGCCAATAATTCCGGGTGAGCGATCGCTTCTCCGCGCCAAATCCTTAAATCGGCATCATCCCCGGCATAATGGTTATGCAGGTCTAAATATTCCCGGGGTAAAAAGTATTTAAAAAACGGCAACGGATTTAGGAACACCCGTTCAGCAATATACAACAAATCGCGCCAATAGAAATCCATAGGGACGGCATAAGCCTTATAAATGCCGATAATTTGCATCAAATTTTCGGGTGTATCGGGTAGCATAGCGCCTCCCGCCTCTAAGCGATGAATAATCTCCGCAAACTCATGTTGAGAGGGCGGTAATTTAGTGGGGGTTTTTTCTGCTTGCATGAAACTGGTTGTCATAATCAACAGTAATTAAGTGAACTGCGGGGAAAACATCATAAACTCGAAGGATTTTCGGGTTGAATAGCTACCTGTTGCACGGGATGAATACTTAACTCGATCGCCATTTGTTTGGCTGTAGGTTCACACCAGCGTAATAACCAACTAGGTTGCACGCCTAGGAACAGAATTAACAGGGCTAAAATCAAAGCTGGCGCTTGTTCAGAAAAGGCAACTTGGGGATAATAGGCTAAATCATTGTCTAGCTTACCAAAACAAGTGCGGTTAAGCAAAATGACAAAATAAACAGCGGTTAAACCAGAGGCAATAATACAGAGTAAACTCTGAATGGGGAAGACGGCAAAAGTTCCTTGAAAAACCAGAAATTCTGCCACAAATCCCACTAACCCAGGAATACCCGCACTCGCCATTCCTGCCATAATTAATAAGGCGCTGGTGAGAGGTAGACCACGAAGGGGGTTCATTAAGCCATTTAAGAGTTTTAAATCCCTAGTTCCCACTTTGACTTCAACTATGCCAACTAAGTGGAATAGAATAGCTAAAATCAACCCATGGGCGACCATTTGGGAAATAGCGCCAATCAGACTAACTTCAGTTCCCGCAGCCATAGCGACAATAATATAACCCATGTGACCGATGGAACTATAGGCAACCATGCGCTTGATATCTTGTTGGGAAATAGCGGTTAAAGCCCCATACATGACGCTAAAGACGGCGACAATGGATAATCCGGGGGCGATGATTTGCCAGGTTTCTGGGAATAGTTGTAAGCCAAATCTAATTAATCCATAGGTTCCCAGTTTTGCTAATAGACCTCCCAGTAAAATGGTGACGGGGGCGGAAGATTCTACATAAGCATCAGGTAGCCAGGTATGGAGGGGGACTAGAGGGATTTTAATCCCAAATCCAATTAGGAGAATGATCATCAAAACCAGTTGGCTAATTGATGATAAATTCTGAGTATTAATGGCACTAAAATCAAAACTTCCTGACCCACTTAACCAAGCTATCCCTAGGAAACCTGCCAAAATTAAAATTCCTGAGATGGCGGTATAAATGAGGAACTTCATCGCTGCATAGCCGCGTTTTTCGCCGCCCCAAATGCTAATTAATAGATAAATGGGGATGAGTTCCAATTCATAAAACAGCACAAACAGCAGGAGATTTTGGGAGAGAAAAGCACCAGCGATCGCCGCATTTACTAACAAAATCATGGAGTAGTAAAGACGGGGGCGATTCATGTCGGGGCGACTACTGGCGATCGCCATAGGGGTCAAAATGGCGCTTAACCCTACCAGAGGTAAAGATAAGCCATCCATTGCCAAACTATAGGATAACCCTAATTGGGGAATCCAGGGCAGATATTCTTCCCACTGAAAACCGGGATTATCTAGGTCGAAATCTAGGGTTAATTTCAGGGTCAACAGCCCGGTTACTGCCATGAAAGCTAGGGCGATCGAGCGAATCCGTTGGGGGGTAAAGGAAGAGGGTAGCAAGCCGATTAACAGGCTACCAACTAGGGGAATTGCAATTAACAAACTAAGCATGATTGAGCATTTTTGAGGGAGTTAGAACAAACCAAGAGATAACAAACTTAACAGGAGAGTAATGCCTATCACAATAGTGAGGGCATAAAATTGAGTTTGTCCCGAAACGTTATATTTAAGGCTTTGTCCACTAAAGACTGTGGCTAGACCGACTAAATTCACGAAGCCATCGACAATAAATCTATCTATCCAATCAATAATTTTGGAGATGAGGGCGACAGCGGAAATGATGGTCAATCGATACAGTTTAGCGGTATAGAAATCGTAGGCGAAAAAGTCCTGAACTGATGGAGACCATAATTTAACGGGTTTCTCAATGCCGTTAAATACATAAATCCAGGTAGCTAGTCCACCACCGATCGCACTAGAAGCCACGAGTAATGTGGCTATAGTTAGGTTAATATTTTCCCAACTGGGTAGGACTCCCCAAGCCTTCAACAACAGGGGAATATGTAGACACAAACCCATTAAAACGGTCATCGGTAGCACTAAAGCCCAGAGTCCCTCCGGTGATCTAATAGTCATCTGTTTAGGAGGTCCCGCAAAAATCAAGCCCAACTCACGGGTGAGACTAAAAGCAGTTAAAGCGTTGATTACCAATAGGGTAATGGCGATCGCCGGTTGACTTATCCACAGATTTTGTGTCAACTCCAACATCGTCCAAAAGCCACCAAAAGGAGGCACGGCGACCAAAGCGATAATCCCGACAATAAAACAAATACCCGAAATGGGGCGGCGCGACCACAGCCCCCCATATTGAGTCAAATCTTGGGTAATATTATTGAGGATAATTCCGCCGCTGGTCATGACTAATAATGCCATAGCCATGGAGTAAGTCAACAGGAGTAATAACGCCGCCTGAGTTTGTCCGTTGGCTACAGCAATAAAAGTTATCCCCATATAGGAACTAACCGAATAGGAAACCGCCCGTTTGACATCAATTTGAGCAATAGCGATCGCACTTGCACCCACAGCCGTAGCCAAACCGATAAACACTGCTACAGACACCGCCACCGGAGACAGGGAAATCACCGGAAACACCCTAATTAATACCCAAGCGCCGCAACAGACAACCACCGCATTCCGTAGGATGGTACTAGGAAGGGGACCTTCCATAGCTTCATCAAGCCATAAATGCAGAGGAAACTGGGCGCACTTACCCAAAGGACCCGCCAACAAAGCCAACCCTAACAGAGTCGCAACAGTAGGGTTAACCGTTGCAGTTTCCGCCCATGTTGCTAATTCCGAAAAATTCCAAGTTCCCGCGAGGGGATACAGGGAAACCACCCCCATCAACAGGAATAAATCCCCCACCCGTTTAGTCAGAAAAGCATCTCGCGCCCCAGTTACCACTAGGGACTGATTAAACCAGAAGCCCACCAATAGATAAGTCCCCAGAGTGAGAATTTCCAAAATGATATAACTGAAAAACAGGGAATTGCACAACACCAGGGCGGCGAGTCCGGCTTCAAATAATGCCATCAGCGAATAAAACCTCGCCCAACCCCAATCCATTTCCAGATAGCCGACAGCGTAAATTTGGGCTAGGAAATTCAGCCCAGTAATTACCAAAGTAGCGCCGATAGTTGTGACTGAGACTTCTAAGGGAATCGAAAAATCCAGATCCGCCACCTGTAGCCAGGGAATAACCATCTCATAGCCAGGTTGACCCCACATTCCGCCCAAGGCGATTAAGCCATGTACAAAAGCCATCAGGGTCATCAGGATATTTATATATCCTGCGGGTCTCGGTCCGGTTTTGCGGATAATTCCCGGAGACCAGGGAATTGATAGTAGCGTCCCCAAAAAGGGATAGCAGGGAATCCACCAAATGTTTTGCAGGAAAAATTCAGTCATAACTGAAAGATTGGGATAAATTGCTAAAATCCGTTCTCCACTATAAGGGAGATTTTATCTTCTCTTTAGATTTGCTATAGATTATAGTCTATGATGTGTAGGTCAATTATCATCTGCTTCAGAAATTTGCAATCAATATGCTAATCTCAGCTTATCAATAAGGCTATAAACGGCTGATAGCTAGGTTTTGACGGGTTTTTCATGATTGAAGATTTGATGTCCCATCCCTCGGTTACAGTGACGGTTAAACTATTCGCGGCTTTTCAGGAAGCCTATGGAGTCCCTGAGTTGGTCTTGCAACTGGCACCCGAAACTCCTGTATCTCATATCCTTGATGTAGCGATTAGTGAACATCCCCAATTGCAACAATGGCGGGATTTAACCCGGTTTGGGGTTAACCTGGAGTTTGTCAATCCAGACACCTACCTAAAAGACGGAGATGAGGTGGTTTTAATTCCTCCCGTCAGTGGTGGCTGCTAAGAGTTACGTCCAGTCTCTCGATAAATGACGATAAAATCTCGGAAGCGGTGGCTATTCCTACGCCGTAGCAAGACCGCCGCCGCCAAGGAATTACTGGTAAATGTCCCTTGGGGGCGTTTAGGTTAAAGATTAGTTCATCATAATATTTCCAACTACCCTCTCGCCATCCAATGCGATCGCAAAATTTACTATAATCTGATTCTACAGTTTCCCAGATTTGCTGTTGAATTGTTAACCCAAACAATCCACTACTATAATAATCCCATAAATAATCAATTGTCCGTAAATCGGTGAGGGGAAAATTATCAATATCTTCGACATTTAACCATCCCATTTGTTCCCTTCCGGTCAGATATAAGATAATCTGCCAAGTATACTCATCAGCAGTTTTCCACTCTCCGGATGCCAATAATTCCATTAATCCTGTATAGTCCATACCCACCTCAGACATGGGGGGATTTTCGGCTTGATTATCTTCTAACCAGATCCGCATTTTTGACAGGGTTTCTGTCACCTGTTCAGGATTAATGGTTTCGATATGATAGAGAACCCAATCTAGTTGATTTCTCAGATTCTCTCGCTCAATTTTCGCTGCTGTCAGTTCCGACTCAATGGCATTTATTCTGGGTAACAAATCCGCTACCGTCACCCGCTTTTTCTTGCGTTTTTCCTGCAAACTATCTAGGTTTTTCCATGTTTCTCTCGCCCAACCTAGTTGTTCGGGATGAATTTCGGTTAACTCTAAATTCCAGTTACAAACCTCACAATTTCTCGGAATTTTTTGCAAATATTTATATCCACAAACCGGACATATAAACATATTATAATTTCCGGGATTTAATTATCCATTATCCATGGTCAATTATCAGATTCCCCCCCCTATCTCTCTGGGGAGACATAGGGGGGAAAAGAGATTAGCTTTTCGCGTAAACGGAACCCGGATTACGCCAGGAAACCTTGGGTAGAATTTCATTTTTATCTACCCGATGTTTGTATTTAATGGCGAAATTCAGCAAAGAATCCAAGAGTGAATCCGAGAGATAATGAGGCTGCAAACCGAGGTCTAACAGATTAGTGTTTTTAGCGTTGAAATAATGGTCTTCCAATTCAACCCGAGGATTTTCGATATTCTGAATCTCCACATCTAACCCCAGGGTCACACCTGCCTTTTTAACCATCATCGCCAGGTCGCCAACGCTAAACATTTCGGTAAATTGGTTAAACACGCGGAAATGACCAGGTTCAGCGGGATTAGCGATCGCCAACTCAACACATCGCACGGTATCGCGGATATCCAGGAAAGCCCTAGTTTGTCCTCCCTTACCATAAACCGTCAGGGGGTGATTAATGGCAGCCTGAATACAGAAACGATTTAAAGCAGTCCCAAAAATCCCATCATAATCCAGACGGTTGATCAACAACTCATCCATTCCCGTCTCTTCGGTGAGAACCCCATAAACCACACCCTGGTTTAAATCGGTAGCCCTCAGACCCCAGATTTTACAAGCAAAGTGGATATTATGGCTGTCATGAACCTTAGAAAGGTGATAGAAACTTCCGGGCTGTTTCGGATACGGGACAGTATCCTTACGGCCATTATGCTCAATGGTAATATAGCCCTCTTCGATATCAATATTGGGTGTACCATATTCACCCATAGTCCCCAACTTGACCAAATGTGCATCAGGGAATTCTTCCCGCATAGCATACAGGATATTCAAATTCCCCATTACATTATTGCTTTGGGTGAGAACTGCGTGTTCACGATCTATCATTGAAAAGGGAGCCGATCGCTGTTCACCAAAATGAACAATAGAATCTGGCTGAAACTCCCGCAAGCTATTGATCAGAAAACTATAGTTATTGATATCGCCCATAAACAGGTCAATAGACTTACCCGTTAAATCACGCCAGCGCTGAATCCTTTGTTGAATAGGGGCTATGGGTGTCAAGGTCTCAATACCTAGCTGTTGATCCCAGTGTCGCCGCACCAAGTTATCCAGAATACCCACTTCATACCCACGGTTGGAAAGATACAGCGCCGTCGCCCAACCGCAGTAGCCGTCACCACCAGTAACCAGAACTCTCATAAACTTTCAGTGAAATTTTGTATTTGTTGATACTTAGGTTAATTTATCAGCAATTGGTCCCCCTATAAACCATTATTGCCCTAACTTCACCTCATCAGCAAAACTCGCCCAGCGCACAAACTCAAAAGGTCCAGCTACCGCGCCCCAGATATGCTCATCGGTTTCTGGGTCCATACCACGATCATGGCTAATAAAGCGATCGCCGTCTATCTCAAAACTACTATCCAAATAAGTCAGTTTCCCCTTCCGTTCTACCATACAGCTTTTCCCGGGTTCCACGACTCCCTTAAATCCCTTTCCCGTCCAGTGGGTGATAAAAGTACAGCCGCACCGTTTGTTCAGTTGTTCCGGCTTTAAGGCTTTCAGGCGCGAGACTTCCCTAGAAGCCCCAAAAAACTCCTCTTGACCATCAATCTCATAATTCTCGATTTCGATATGATCATCTACAGCGATTAATTTCAGCACCCGCACCCGGTAAGGCTGTTTCAGGTTAATATCATAGGCCTGTTCCAGATACAAACTCAACCCATTGAGAAGTTCCCACGGTAATGGACGCATACAGACCCGAATATGAGCGAAAAATGGCGGATTTTCAAAGGCTTGGGGTTGGTTGCTGAAGTCCGCAGCCAACCAACGCCCTAGGGTCAGAATATCTGTAGCGTGTGTCATAATAGCGCCAATAAATATGATTTCCTAACAATTTTTTCTCGATTCTGTAGGATACAACAATTGGGTACACAGTTCTAGGCGGCACCAAGCTGGCTCACCATGGGGGCGCAGTAGCACCCCCAACGCCAATGATTGACTAAATTGCCCATCATCGATTCAAAGTCCCTCTCCCTCTCTGGGATCCAGATTTAGGGTGAGGGCAATGTATTAAGCGACTGGTCAACAAGCTCTATCCCTTAATTCCGGTCAGGCGAAAAATCAATAAACCGGGAGGGTTATCTTTAATGACGACTAAACTCTGTCCACCGTCAGGAAGCCGGGGTCCCAAAGTCATACCAGTAACTTGGGCATTAACTCCTAATTCTGGGAGGTTTAAAAGCAGTTGTTTTCGCAAGGGTTGAACTTTGGTTAATTTACCCCGTAAACTGGCAATGCGGGAGGTATCTGTTGCGTCTCCACTAAAAACTTGATAAATTCCGGCCCGATACCACTTGCCGATCGCTCTAAACTCAGAAATGAACCTCCCCGGTTTAGAGCCACCAGTCCGACTAACTCCCTTCCCTGGGCATCTTCATCAAAATTATACAGATTTTCCGACACTAAAAACGAAGCGCGATCGGCTATCACATAATGCAATATTCGCACTTTTCCCGCACCGCTATCTATATCCTGCTTTAGTGGTGCGTATGGTGCGACAAACAACCTAAATGGGTCCATCCCACCCGCACTAAAACCATCAGGCGCTATGGCTAGAGATTTTATGCCTAACTCGGGTTGTAAGCCTTGGGGGGGTTTGGTGTCATCCTCATTCAATACATAGCTGGGAGGTAGTGGGACGGTATTTTTGAGGTCGCCCGTTTCTAGGTCATATTCCCCAATGTGGGAGTTATCTGTGGCGATAAACAGCGACTTGCGCGGGGAAAAGGCTATGCTGCGCGCTTCCATAGGGCGATCGCTTAATTTGATGCTCTCCTCTATCGTAATTTTGCCAGGAACTGGCGACTTGTTACCGCCAGCAAACTCCCACCCTAAAGTATATAATTCTGTCGGGTCGCTTTCGCCTTCGGACTCTCCTAGGCCATAGAAGCGAATACCACTGTCGGTGGGTTCACCATATCCGGTAATCTCATAGGTCAAATCTGACAGCCTTTGAGACTCTGGTAGTTCGTACTCACCCACAAACTCTAGGGATAAATCTAAGAACATCCGGTTCGCGGCTGATACCTGTGGCAGGCTACATGATGTCAGCAATATCGCCACAGATAGCGTGATTACAGCCATAACGGTTCGTATAGCCACGGGGATAGACAATCTACCATGTTCTACCCTGAATTTATCAGAATTTTCTAAATGTGTCAAGATTAAATCACTCCTAGCCACTAATTCCTAATATGAAGTTAACAGATTTTCCCGATTTTATCTATCCTTAGAATCTCTGATCATCTCTCAATTATTACTCCCCCATCCTCAGATAATTCTGATTTCTCTATCACTCACATAAAGTTATAGGCAGACAGATTTTACCCTTGACAAATTGGGGGAGTTGACCTATACTTGTATTGTGGGAAAATGTGGCGGCATATATATGCTAATTTCTACATAATAGCCAGCCTGGAGAGCGATCGCTTCTGGCGGAAATTTGCTCTGTCTCTCAGGGCTACAAGGTTAGACACAGCCACACAAACACTCAACGATTAAACATGAAATTAACTAGGGTTTTGGGCTTGACAAACTCGGCGACTTGACCTATACTTGTATCATGGGGAAATGTGGCGGCATATATATGGTGATTTTAACTATACCGACCATAACAAGCGATCGCGCCTTTTGTACTCTGACGATTATGCAGCCAAGCCCACATTTGGTCACCATAGGAAAAATGCCACCATTCATGTAAGTGTTGTAGGAACCCAGTCCGGGTCATGACCTGCTTTAAGATTTGTCGATTTCGATGATATTCTAGTTCAGTAGGATCGGAACTTTCGGCAAAATAATCTGGTTGAGACCGAGGAGAAATCTCATCAATATCAGAACCCATATTAAGCACGCTGACCGTCACGATATCAAATAAAGTAACATCGACAGCAGCCCCAGTGCTATGGGGGGGAGGGGTAGCAGGGTCATGGCTAGGAATAGCCCAAAATTTATAAACTTCCTCCCACAATTGTTGTCGCTGTTGTTCGGATAGCAATTGTAGGGTTAATCCTGTGGCTTTAAGTTGTTGTTGAAAAGCATGATCAACCATAAACTGTTGTACTTCAATGGGTCGATAAGCATCAAAAACCAAAATCCGCAAATGGGGATATTCAGCTTGTAAATATTGATTAGCGGTAATTAAGCGATCGCCGACATTATCTCGTAGGTAATAGGGTGAACTAACGGGAGACAGTTGATAGGGCGCACCCAATTTTTGATAGGGGTGAGGAGACTCAAAAATAAACACTTCTGGGGGAATGGGAATCAACAATTCCCCACAATCTTGAATCGGAATTTTTTGATAAGGTTTGTCAGTAGATGTCATAGACTAATTTACCAAAAAAACTCAGCCCCCCATATACCATGTAATTTTATTAAGGGTAGTTGCTAAGGCTTCCCTAACCAGTATAGGCAGTCGGAAAGCGATCGCCACTCAAAAATCAAGAGTGATTTTCGTTTATGGGTGGACTGAGAACAAATCAGGGTCTGGGATTAAGTATAGCAGCATTTGGAAATTTTTGATCATCTTGTTGAACAAAAAATCCCACTCTCCCCAACTCCTATGATTAAGGGGACGAAGGGGGGATAGATACGAATTGGGTGAAACTATCCTCAGACAAGTAATTGACGGCGGGTCTGGTGTTAATTTAGCAGGTATGCGCGATCAAAAAAACTCAGCCCCCCCATATACCCTATCTATGTAAACAGCATCAACCCTCGGAGAGAGTTTCTGAGTTGTGATAGGGGTAAGTGGCTAACACCTTCGTAACCAGCATAGCTAGTGGGAAAGCGATCGCCACGGAAAAATCAAGAGTGATTTTCGTTTATGGGTGGACTGAGAATCAATCAGGGTCCGGAATTAACTATAGCAATGAAATATAAGAAACTTATAAGACGACGGGTGAGTTAGCCAAATTTATCTCAGCAGGTATGCGCGATCAAAAAAACTCAGCCCCCCCATATACCCTATCTATGTAAACAGCATCAACCCTCGGAGAGAGTTTCTGAGTCGTGATAGGGTTAAGTGGCTAACACCTCCTTAACCAGCATAGCCAGTCGGAAAGCGATCGCCACGGAAAAATCAAGAGTGATTTTCGTTATGGGTGGACTGAGAAAAAATAAGGGTCCGGGATTAAAGATAGCAATGAAATATAAGAAACTTATAAACTTAAAGAAAAAAATTTGTAAAGTCGCTATGGCCCCAATCTCAAAAGCACTACTATCACAATTATAGGTATATTTTCTTACACTGATAGCAGATTATGACTTCCACCGATATCAATTTTCCGGTTCGGCTTTTAGTGATTGCAGGCGAGTCTCCGAGTCGTGGGGAACTGGTTAACCTATTAACTATCAATAATTATCAAGTTCAGGTTATTGGTGATGGATATGAAGGTCTGGGGGTAGCGAAACATATTCCACCTGACCTAATTCTTTTAGATGTGAAATTACCGGATACTGATGGATATGCGATCGCCAAACAATTACAAGCGCACACGGTAACCGCCAACATTCCCATTATTCTACTAGCTGAGTCTACAACCATATTTCGGGAAGTTCGCCGGTTGAACTTGCGAGTAGCAGATGTTCTGATTTATCCCTTAGATTTGGAAGAAGCACAAGGTCGCATTGAAATGCAACTGCTATCCTCCCACAGAGGGGATGATTTCACCCATAAGTCAGGAATTACACAGCAATTACAATCGGTGAATCATCAATTAAAAACACTGATTGATAATTCTCCCCTGGGAACTATTATTTGGGATCGAAAATTTCGGGTTATCCAATGGTCTAAGCAAGCGGAAGAGATATTTGGTTGGTCTGAGTTGGAAGTATTGGGTAAGTCGATGAATGAATGGAAATTAATCTTTGAGGAAGATAGCGATCGCGTTAATCGAGAAACTCAGAAAATTTTTGCTAATCAAGAAAAAAGGAGGATTTGCATAAATCGTAATTACCGCAAAGATGGCTCAGTTATTTATTGTGAGTGGTACAATTCCAATCTTTACGATGAATCAGGAAAACTGAATATGTTGCTGTCTTGGGTTCAAGATATTAGCGATCGCCAAAAGACGGAAGCGGCTTTAATAAAAAGCGAGGCTAAATTTCGGACTATCATTGAAACCACCATGGAAGGAGTTTGGATGATTGACGGTGACAATATTACCACTTTTGTCAATCAGCAAATGGCAGATATGCTGGGTTATACCCAAGAAGAAATCACTCAATCTTCCCTATTTAAGTTTGTGGATGAACAGGATTATCCAATAGTCGAAAATTATCTCCAACGTCGTCGTGAAGGTATTGCGGAACAACATGAGTTTAGATGGAAGCGGAAAAACGGAGATATTCTCTGGACTATACTATCAACCCATCCTATATTTGATGATAATGAATATGCTGGATGTTGTGCAATGGTCACAGATATTACTTATCGTAAAGAAGCTGAAATCGCGTTAATAGAGAGTGAAAAACGCTTTCAAGAAATTGTCTCTACTATCAGTCAGTTTTTCTTTGTAAAATGCGCCAATTCAGGACAATATATTTATGTAAGTCCAGCCTATGAAAAAATCTGGGGACGCACCTGTGAGAGTCTCTATGAAAATCCTGATTCTTGGTTAGATACCATCCACCGAGAAGACCGGGAGCCAGTAATTAATTCTCTGCGAACACAGCATAAAAATAATTTAATTAAGCGAGAATATCGCATTATTAGAAATGATGGCGTGATTAGGTGGATTTATGCAGAAGTAAACATTGTTTTTAATCCCGATGGTTCTCCCCTGCGTTATGTAGGTTTTGCGGAAGATATTAGCGATCGCAAACAAGCTGAACTAGCCTTAGCAGAAAGCGAAGAACTCCTACGCCTAGCGGTAAACCATGCTCCTGATGTCTTTGTAATTTATGACAGCGATCGCCGTTTAAAATTCGTTAACCAACGAGCATTAGAACGAACAGGTTGGTCAGAAGAAACATTTATGGGTCGCCGAGATGAAGAACTATTTCCCCCAGAGATAACTTCCCACTATTTACCCTTACTAGAAAAAACGATCCAAACCCTAACTATACAAATTGGGGAAGCTACTATTACACTTCCAAATCAACCCCCAAAAACCGTGATTATCAAATATTTACCATTGTTAGACCAACAGGGTAAACTTAGCCAAATTTTAGGTTTGACCTTTGATATCACCTACTATAAACAAGCCGAACAAAAACTCAGAGATAGCGAGGAACGCTTCCGCACTGCTTTTGAAGATGCAGCGATCGGTATGGCATTGTTATCCCCCCAAGGAAACTGGTTAAAAGTTAATCGCTCTATGTGTGAAATGTTAGGCTATCAGGAATCAGAACTACTCCAACTTAAATGTAAAGATGTCACCCACCCAGAAGATTATGAGCAGGAGGTAAAAACGGTTCAAAAATTGCTCGATGGTCAAGTTCAATATTACTATGTAGAAAAACGTTACCTTCATAAGCAAGGATATGTGATTTGGGTATTGTTAAGTATGTCCGTAGTGCGAAATATTGACGGGTTTCCTCTCTATTTTATTGCTCAAGCTCAAAATATCAGTGAACGGCGAGCTGTAGAACAGATGAAAAATGAGTTTATTTCTGTAGTTAGCCATGAACTGAGAACCCCGCTTACCGCTATTCAAGGTTCTTTAGGACTATTATCTTCTGGCTTGTATGATCACAAACCCCAGGAGTTTCATAAATTTATTCAAATTGCTTTATTAGAGACAGAAAGACTCGTGCGACTGGTGAATGATATTCTTGATATTGAACGGTTAAACTCCGGTCAGGTTGAATTTCAAATGGAGGCTTGTTCCGCTCAGGACTTGATGACACAAGTGGTTAATAGTTTACAAGCGATCGCTCATCAAGACTCCATTACCCTCGAAATTTTACCCACTTCCGTTCAACTCTGGGCGGAACGAGATGCTATGCTACAAACTCTGACTAATTTGGTCGGTAATGCTATTAAGTTTTCCCCTCCCCATACCACCGTCACTCTCTCAGCTTATCCACAGGATGATATGGTGCTTTTTCAAGTCCGCGACCAGGGACGTGGCATTCCTCCCGAACAACTAGAAACTATCTTTAGTCGCTTTCACCAAGTCGATGCCTCCGACTCTCGCCAAAAGGGTGGGACTGGCTTAGGTTTATCTATCTGTCAAAGTATTATTCAGCAACACGGCGGCAAAATTTGGGTCGAAAGTCAATTGGCTAAAGGCAGCACTTTTTATTTCACTATTCCTAGGGTTATAAATACCAACCACACTGACCATTAAACTTGTTTTTAAAAACTCAATTTCCCCATTTAACAGTCATGATGCACAAAATGTGATTTTTGTCAACCCCCCGATTTTTGGCCGTCCATTTTTTCGGCAAAATTGGTGTCTCGGGATTAGCCATTTTCCGCCCACTGACATTTAAACTGACGACATAATCAGGGTTTTAGCCTCATTTTTGCTATACGCACACAAACAGCGCTCATTTTTGATTTTTTCCACCCTACCACAACCCCCATTCTCTCGTCAAATTTGTGGGAAATATTCTCAATAAAAATGTAATAAATATTTACATTTTTTTAAATATTAAAATCATTTTGCCAGATAAATAAGTATAGCTTAACTAAAGTTCCATCAGGGACAGACAACAGAATTGACAGGTAAAAATTGTCAATTATCTATATAACTTTCTGTATTCATAGACAGGAAAAATGCTTGTCGATTTTAATTTAATAAGCCAGAGTAGTTTTATCTTGTTTACACGGTAAATTGTGACCTATGTCAAAACCCCAAATTTTAGTAATTGATGATGAAGAACGTATCCGGGAAATTGTCCGGGTTTGTCTGACCGATCTAGGAGGTTGGGATGTAATTACAGCCAACTCGGGTCAAGAGGGGTTACAGAAAGCCAAAACGGAACATCCTGATGCGATTTTGTTAGATGTATCGATGCCAGATCTCGATGGTTTCGAGTTGGTCAGGCAACTGCAACAAACACCAAGCTGTCGAGAAATTCCGGTAATTCTGCTGACAGCCAAAGTGCTAAAACAAGATCGCGATCGCTTTGAACAAATGGACATCGCCGGAGTGATTACCAAACCATTCAACCCCTTGACCTTAGCCCAACAAGTCAGGGACCTGTTAGCGACCAATTCTGATTAATCAGCCATTGAAACTAACAGGAACCTCTGGGAAATATTTAACAGCGTCAGACACAAAAAACCAGCCAAAAACGATTAAAATATCAATATAGCTGGCAGTTACACATTGAGGAGTAAATATGGGCATCTCAACCCCAAAACCTATGTTCAATCACCTATTTAAGTGGCCACTCAATCTCACCATTATTGTAGCTATAACTTACCCTTATGCCACCTTAGCCGAAAGCCTCTCCCCGGTCTTACCTGTAAATTTTCCAGAGGTTCCCAACACCATTCCATCACTACCAGAACGTCCCCAACCAGAACCCGAACTTCCCCCCCAGTTACCTACACCTGATCAGTTATTTCCTTCCCCTTTACCGACACCAGAAAATATCGAAGAAACTCCAGATGTATCTATTACTATTATTGTCGAACAATTCAGCTTTGAAGGAAACACAGCTTTTAGTAATCAACAACTAGCAGAAGTTACGCAATCTTTTCTAAACCGTCCGATTACGTTTGCGGAACTTTTGCAAGCACGTTCGGCGATTACCAATCTTTATATCAGCGAAGGTTACATCACTTCTGGCGCTTTTATCCCCCCCCAGGAACTGCAACAGGGAACGGTAAATATCCAAATTTTAGAAGGCGAAGTAACTGATATTAACGTCAGCGGTACAGGACGACTAAACCCCAATTATGTGCGTAGTCGTCTAGCTGTGGCTACGGCGAAACCCCTAAATCAAAATCGTCTACTTGAGGCGTTACAACTATTACAATTAAACCCCATAATTGATACTATACAAGCGGAATTGTCTACGGGGACTCGTCCTGGTCAGAGTATCTTAGACGTAGAATTTACGACGGCTAAAACCTTCGATATTAATTTATTTGCTAATAACTACCGCCCCCCCAGTGTTAGCACGTTTCAACGAGGCATTGAACTGACAGAGGCGAATCTTCTCGGACAAGGAGATGGTTTAGGGATATACTATAGTAATACGGATGGCAGTAATGTAGTAGATATATTCTATGATTTTCCGATTAATGCCCGCAACGGTACGGTCGGATTTTACTTTAATTATACGGATAGTAATATTGTAGAACGACCTTTTAATGAACTGGATATTGAAGCCAAAAGCACGACCTTTGAATTGCGATATCGCCAACCTATTATTCAGACACCTACAGAAGAGTTTGCTTTGGGTGTTAGTTTCGCCCGTCGCCAAAGCGAGACATCTATTTTAGGCATAGGTTTTCCCTTAGCTAGAGGTGCGGACTCGGATGGTCAAACCCGCCTGTCAATTTTGCGCTTATCTCAGGAATATACGAGGCGAGGAACTCAACAGGTTTTGGCGGCGCGATCGCAATTTAGTATAGGCTTAAATCTGTTGAACTCAACGATTAATGATGACGGCCCTGATAGCCAATATCTAGCATGGCGAGGTCAAGCCCAGTGGCTGCGATTATTAGCCCCAAATACCCCCGTATTATTGCGATCGGATATCCAATTATCTACACAGGAATTAGTACCCCTAGAACAAGTAGGATTAGGGGGATTAGACAATCTTCGGGGATACCGTCAGGATGCCTTATTGCGCGACAATTTTATATTTGCTTCGGCGGAGTTACGCTATCCCATTCTCCGAGTAGATAACAATAAGGGAATTTTACAAGTTACCCCCTTTGTCGATTTCGGTACAGCCTGGAGTAGCAACGCTGACGAATTGCAATTATCTGCGGAAACTTTAATCTCTTTAGGCTTAGGCTTGCGTTGGCAGTATGGTGATAATTTCCGCGCCCGGTTTGATTGGGGAATTCCCCTGATAGAACTTAGTTCCAATAAACGAACTCTCCAAGAACATGGGTTATATTTTTCGGTGGAATGGAGTCCGTTTAGGTAAATATTTCCTAGTTCATAGCCTCATCAACGGGGGTTTTTAAAAACTTTTGGTAGCAGTTACCAATTACTAAAGCCACCCGGTGCTGAGGTTTACGAGAGAATCTTAAAAAAATCTTTGATATCTGTTAAATCCTAAAGCGATCGCCTATAATAATACACAGGAGCTAAATAGATCGCGCATATCCACCCCATCGAGTTAACCTCCGGGCTATAACTCGATTCTATTCCCCAGTCATGAAAACCCTGCTTAAATGGCTAGTAGTTGGTTGTTTGGAACTCATCCTTTGCTTTTGGATTTTAGGAACTTCCGCCAACTTAGTTAGTTCCCCCAGTAACCTGAAAGTCTGGTTAGGAGTTTTTGGCTACTTCACTGGATTAGTAATAATTCCCGGCGTATCGGTTTCTCATGTTACCCGCAAAATTCATCGCGCCAAAGTCGAACAAAAACAGCTACAAGCCACATTTCCCGAAGATGAAACATCTTGGTTAAAACTGTTAGACTCCCAGAGGTAATTATGATGATGAAAACCGCGCAAATTCCCAATTTACTAGGGTTAACAGGATGCGCCATTTTAGTAAGTATGAGTATCTCTTCCTGTGGCGTAATTCCGGGAACCACTGTTAAACGCATTCCCCCTGGGTATGTAGGACTGAAAGTGCAAATGTACGGAAGCAATCGCGGTGTACAGAATGCCACTATTAGCACCGGAAAAGTATGGTATAATGCTTACAGCGAGGAAATTATAATTTTTCCCGATCACGTTCAATATTACATTCTCACCTCCGCGAGAGATGAAGGTTCACCTATCGATGAAAGCATCTCTTTCGGAGTTGGGGGAACTAGCGTCAATGCAGATATTTCTCTATCCTACTTTTTCAATACCAATGAAATCAAGGATTTCTACGGTAAATATCTGAAAGACCCTGATGAGTTTAAAGCGACTTTAGTCCGCAGTGAACTCCGCAACTGCTTTAACCAAGAAGCAGCCGGATTAAGACCGGAAGATATTGTCGGAACTAAACAGCGAGAACTATTGACCTCGGTTCAAAACTGCTTAAACCAAAAATTTGTCGGCGTGGGGGTGGAATTTGATTCGATTGGGTTTGTCAGTAAGCCCCGTTTTGATAGCGCCATTGAAGCGCAAATGACCGCCCGTTTTCAAGCTGAACAACAGGTGATCGCCGCTCAAGCACAACTACAAGTCGCCCAAGCGGAAGCAGAACGTCAACTAGCGAAAGCCCAAGCGGACGCAGAAGCAGCCAGAATTGGTGCATCCACAGTCAACCCCATGACTATCAGACTCAGGGAATTAGAACTTCAGGAAAAGATGATTCAGAAATGGAACGGTGTACTTCCCCTATACCAAGGGGGTGTCGCCCCATTTCCCAGCTTTGACCCTAAACCGGCGACTTCTGCTAATAATTAATCATGAATGATTAAGAAGTCCTGGGTTGTAACTTCCTGAGAAGTGGTGGTTGATGCTGTCCCAAACCATCTGTCAGTACATAACTGGTGGCTAATAATAACAGCCATAGCCCCGGATAACGAGGTTCTAACCAGGGTTGAAGGCGACGCGCGAGGGGGGGAACCCAACTAAATAGCCAACTGATGAACGCCAACCAGGTGAAGGTAAAATAACTAATCATCCAGCGGATAACTTCCCCAGTATTGACAAAATCTAAAATCCAAATCAGCAACTGGGGGTTGGTGCGCGCGGCTTTCAAAGCCAGACGGTTAAAGGTCCACCAGTCTGTCCTATCCTTAATAAATGTATTAGCCACTTCTTCGGGTTCTGTAGCCAAAAGCCCAAAAAAAGTATTCAAAATGGAGTTGATTCTTTGAGGAGGAAGATAACGGCCGGTGGGAACCATCATTCCCTTAGAAAACAACCAAGTAACGGCGATATTGCTTTGGTAGGCGCGAATTTTATTCAGGTAGTATTTGGTTAGTAAATCATGCTTGAGTGCGGTATTTAATAAATCGGTTAAACGGGATAAATTCCGCACCAAAGAACCAAAACCTGTAAACACTAAAGGAGACTGAAGACAAGCAGCATCTCCAATAGCAATTAAACGGTCATAGGCGACAGTGCGATCGCTTCCTCCCAGACTGAAATAACCGGGAATATAGCCAAAAGTCGCCTTTTTCCACACCAAATTATCCAGATTACAACGACGATATTCTGGTAAAATGCTAAAGAAATCCTCGTACATTTCCAACAGAGAACCGGGGTTAATCTGATTAACCTGATGATAGTGAAACAGATAAATAGTCAACTCATCACCTTCGCCGGGGAACAACTCCCAAATCAATTGGCGACCCTTGGAAATATCCCCATGACTGTGGAGAACATCCCCATAATTAGAATCCCAAACTCCAGGTTCAAACCCACCATTAATCACAGCCCCGACGGTAGGACAAACACTATCAAAAGTGCGATCGCCATTAAGTTGCCAAGCAATAGGGGAAGCGGTCCCCATAGCATCAACCAATAACCTTCCCGTAGCTATGCGTTCGGAATTAGTAGTCAAATCAGTAGCGGTAACCTTAACGCGATCGCCCCCAATATCCGCCCGAATAAACTCCGTTTCATCCCAAATCTCTCCCCCCGCCTGTCGCAGTTTTTCACCAGACAAATACAGCAATTTATCCGTATTTATCGCTACATTCAACACCCGAGGAGTATGCAAAACTTCCCCCTTAGCAATGGGGGGATTATTAGCATCAAAAAACTTGTGGAAACCGTCCTTATACTCCCTAGCGATAAAACTCTCTACTTCCGCCCCGGTGAACAATCCCAGGTCAATTAAACTCTGTAATTCACTCCGAGAAATATTCCATTCCCGGTTCATCCGACCAAAGGGGAGACGTTCCATCAATAGCACCCGATACCCTAAACGTGCCATTACCGCCGCATGAATGACCCCTAAAGCCCCACCAACATAAATTAGGTCATAACTAGGCAACTCGCCATCAGAGTCGGTTCTCGCCTCAGTAAAAATGACCTGTTTAGGAGTTTGTGGATTTCTCACCCCCTCCCGCCAGCGTTTTTCCCACCAGTACACCCGTTTTAAGTCATATTCCCCATTAGGGATTTTCTGAAAATATTTGACCGTTTGGGGATAATAGGCAGCCAAAGCCTCAAAAATCGACTCCTTCGACAAATCAATGGCTGGAGGTTCAGGATACTGATAGGGAAACTCCTGTCTTAACCCAGTTTCCAGGCTGTTGAGTGCCTGTTTTTCTTGAGAACTTCCCACAGTCCCCACCCGAAAAACCTTGAGATAGGTTGTGCGTTGGACTGACCAAGTAAACACCGACAATTCCCCAGACCCCTGTTGGGGAAATTTCAGGCGAAACCCGTCTGGGGTGATCATTTTCTCGCCCACCCCCGGATTAAACGTTTGCTGCAACCAGGTACAAACGCTGTGTGTATCGGGGTTAGGAATTTCCAGATATAGAATCTCTTTCATGTCCATGTCAATTTCTTTGGTACCTGAGTTGAGGCTTACCGCTTCACTTTTAACGAAATTTGATCGCTCTATTACACTAAGCATAGGGGAAACTGCGCCAGCAGTAACTATCCAGAGGGCGGTAGAACAGGTAACAATGATCTGTTATGCCACCATAACCAGATATAGCAGACTCTCAGTACCCTGGTCTATAACAGGGGAACTTCTAACCATAAGGAAATTCTCAATAATGACAGAAAACTTGAATATCTCGGAAATTATCAGCCAACAGCGACAATTTTTTGCCACCGGACAGACTAAACAGGTAGACTTCCGACTCTCGCAACTGCGACGACTCCAACAGGCGATCGCCGATTTTGAACAACCTATCCTAGAAGCAGTCAAAGCTGACTTAGGCCGTCCTGAGTTAGAAGGGTTGTTTGAACTGTCCACCCTCGGAGAAATTAAATATGCTCTCAAAAATCTAAAGTCCTGGGTCAAACCTCGCCGGGTCAAGACCCACCCCACCGCCTTTCCTGCTTCTAGCTATATCTATCCTGAACCTTTGGGAGTTGTCTTAATTATCGGACCTTGGAATTATCCGTTTCAATTGGTCATTTCTCCCCTAGTTGGTGCGATCGCTGCCGGGAATTGTGCTATCCTCAAACCCTCTGAACTAGCTGTTCACACTTCCCAAGTCGTAGCTGATCTGATTAGCAAAACTTTTTCACCTAACTATATTGCCACTGTTCAAGGGGGGGTAGAAGTTAGCCAACAACTATTAGATGAGCCCTTCGACCATATCTTTTTTACCGGAGGGAAGCGTATCGGTAAAATTGTCATGACCGCCGCCGCCAAACATCTGACTCCCGTTACCTTAGAATTGGGTGGCAAAAGTCCCTGTATTGTCGATGCTGATACTCAGTTAGATTATACCGCCAAAAGAATAGTTTGGGGGAAGTTTATTAATGCTGGTCAAACTTGTATAGCTCCCGATTATTTATTGGTAGACCGCCGCATTAAATCGGACTTAATTACAGCTATGATTGGCTGTATTGAGAGTTTTTATGGCTCCGAACCGCAGCAAAGTCCCGACTATGGGAGGATTATTAATCACTATCATTTTCATCGGTTAACTGAGTTAATACATGATGGTAAGATTGTCGCTGGTGGGAAATTTGATGAAAGCGATCGCTATATTTCTCCCACCCTAATTGATGAGGTTTCCTGGGAAGACCCCATCATGCAAGACGAAATCTTTGGGCCGATTTTACCTATCTTGACATATAATGATTTAGGAGATGCGATTAGTCAAATTAACGCCAGACCCAAACCTCTCGCACTTTACCTATTTTCGCGTAGTAAACAGTCACAACAGCGCGTTCTTCAAGAAACCTCATCCGGGGGTATTTGTTTCAATGAAACCATTATGCAAGTTGGGGGTCAATCTTTGCCTTTTGGAGGCGTAGGAGAAAGCGGTATCGGTAAATATCACGGTCAAGCAACCTTTGACACTTTTTGCCATTACAAAAGCCTTTTAAAGCAATCTCTGCTTTTCGATATTCCCCTGCGATACGCACCCTATAAACCCAAATTTAACCTGATGAGATTTTCCATCAAAAATAGTTGATCTGTTATCTGCAATATGGTCGATTTATCTGATTAATAAATTTACCATCATTGCCCATAACTAAAAACGGCTTTTTCTCAACTCTGTTGCCTATACAGGGAATCATACAAACCGAGTCAAAGCCTTTTATTGGGTGCGTCAGTTGTGAATGTTGTGGTTAACAATGCCATTGAGCTACTGGTGCTGACGCACCCTACCGAATCCTCAAAATTAGCTGCCAGTTTTAGCCTGAATCGGTGGTAATTGACCATTAACGCTAGGATACCAACTGGGCTCAGGTTTAAGAACATCCAAATTCAATCGATAACCAATATTACGAACCGTTTGAATTAAACTAGGCTGTCGAGGGTCAGTTTCCATCTTTTTCCGTAATGATAGAACATGAGTATCAATCGTGCGGGGATTATCAATATAATCTGGCCAAGCGCGCCGTAAAAGTTCCGAACGACTGAGAGGTTCCCCATCATTCTGAGCCAAAACATAAAGAAGACTATACTCTTGGGGAGTCAGTTCTATCAGTTGACCCTGAAGATAAACCCGACGCTGTACCAAATCAATTTTCAAATCCCCATAATCTAAACTGGTAGGAGGAGCCACATTGCGGGTGCGACGCATAAGTGCTTCAGCTCTCGCCAAAAACTCCTGCATTCCAAAAGGTTTAGTTAGGTAATCATCAGCTCCGGCTCTCAAACCACGGACAATATCAGATTCCGTATTCCGAGCCGAAAGCATCAGGATTAAAGACTGTCGTTGCTGTAGTAGCCACTGGCAGAATTCTAGACTATTGCCGCCTGGTAATTCGGCATCAAGAACTACTAAACTAGGCTGAGTAGCGTAAAACACCTCTCTAGCATGATGAAAGTCCGCAGATTGACACACCGAATAACCAACGTGCTGAAGATGCCAACCTAACAGCGATCGCAGGTGCGGATTTCCCTCAATAATTGAAATATAAGCAGATCCCACTGGTGCCAGCTTCCTTTATCAATAATTGAACACAGGTTAACAGAGTCTAAATCATCATTTTGTAACTCCTGCTACCCTTGCGATCGGCAATCCACCCTATATCTGTGATCAGAATTAGGTTAATATAAAAATAACCAGAGGGAGAGAGGCATCAACCTTAAAGCGGCCATCAGCCCACAACCCCCGTAATTTTCAGGGGTGCATTATGATCACAATGAGGGGAATGAGTAAGAAGTTGAAACAATTGCCATCAGTCCAGGGAAACCTATAACTAGAGGTCCAAGTCTTTTCAATCATAGTCCGATTCAGCTAGAATGCCAGAAATCCATATCGGTGAGGTGTATAAAACTGAATCAAGGTAGAGACTAATCCCTTAACCATACCCCCAACATATAGATTATAACTTGAGGTTTCCACCATGTTACAGAATGCTCAGACCATCCGGCACTACCAAAAAATCACCGATTCCCTCGTCGAAATGTGGAATCGAGGCTATCGTTATGATGAGCTTAGAATGTTTGTAGATGGCTACATTGCCGCCCTGAGAAATACAAACGCCCTCGAACCTTATCAAATTCACCGCCTAGAGGAAGAAACCTTTAGGTACATCAACGACCCGTCTAACTTTGAAATGACTCCCCTACCGCAACCAGAAGTAGACTACTACTAGATATTGTTACCAAACCCAGCCACTCGAAGGCTGGGTCTGGGAGTTAATTAGTAAGTCCGACTATGATGCCAGAGCCACCTCTAGCATCTCTTGTAGTTCGCCCTTCTGATATAGCTCAATCATCACATCGGAACCGCCGACAAATTCGCCATCAATGTAAACTTGGGGAATAGTCGGCCAGTTTGAATATTCCTTAATTCCCTGGCGAATTTCCCCATCTTCCAAAATATCCAGGGTTTCAAAGGGAACCCCTAAACTATTGAGAATTTGTACCACGTTATTGGAAAAACCGCACATGGGCATCAACTTGGTACCCTTCATAAACACAAAAACCTTGTGCTGGTTAATCAGGTTTTCAATTCTGGCTTCTACTTCAGGATTCATAGTGATTATTCAATTCAGTTCTTGACAACTTAGATCAACAAATTAAGCAGCCTGGTTGACTTTTGACCACTCTTGGGGGGTATAAGTTTTCAGGGCCAGGGCATGAATGGCCTCTGTTGCCATAGCTTGCTTAACAGCTTTATAAACCATCTGATGTTGTTTCACCAGGGTTTTGCCCTCAAACAGAGGCGAAACCACTACAGCCTGTAAATGGTCGCCGCCGCCGAGGTCTTCAACTTTAACAACAGCATCAGGCAACTCAGACTTAATCATTGCCTCAACTTGGGAAAGGGTGATCATGGGATTCCTATTAAACGACTATGTATGATTGTAGATGAATTATTGAGCATTGGAAGTGGTCGCCGGGTTAGAAGAAGCACTACCCCTGGCGGGACTGCTGACAAATCCTAATTCAAGTAATTGTTGATATGCTTTTTGGCCCAAATCCCGGGTTGGGGCTTGAGAACGAATAATTTGCACCAGCAGGGGAACCGCTAACTCTGGTTGGTTCTGGGCGCGATGGACTAAAGCCAATTGATAAGTGGCTGTATCCCTCATTTGAGCGGTATCTCTGGCTTCACTGCGATGTTGGTCGGCAATGCGGTTGTCAACCCCTGAGAAACTGCTGGCTAACTGTTGATGAAAATTGGAAAGCTGATTGAAAATTTGCCGCGCCTCCTGGAGTTTCCTCGCCGCCTGGGCGTAATTCTCGTTACTAATGGCTTCCCCGGCTTCGGCTAACAAGCGCTCCCCCCCTTGAACACTTAAAAAACTACTATCAAGGCTCAATGGGCGCATATCTTGAGGATTCATAGGTACTGGAGTCGGACTTAAATCTCGAGGAAATTCAGAGCCGGACCCTTCACCTGTGGGCTCATCATACACAGAAGGATCTTGAGCCATAACCGTTGTAGCACTGCCTGAGACGGTGAAAACAGTTAAGACCGATGCCAACATACTCAGACAAAGTTGCGGATAGCGGACTATGAAACGGGACAGCATCATGCGATCGCGAAATGAAAGGTTATTTATGTTTACGGATCTTATCATTTTCTGGCCAAATTGTGGGAGTTGAGCAAAACTGTTGTAAATCCTGACCAGCCAAGGGTTATAGTCTTTATAGGATGACCATCCATCCACCCCAGCTTGATTCGGTCAACCATTAACATCGGACTTAATCTATTGAGCCAATAATAGTGAGCATTTTTGAGGATTATAACAAAATGACATCAGCTAACCCCTACGAGATTAACGCTCAACAATATCAGGGCATAGGTGTTCCCGAAGAAAGTCTTGGCAGCATTCTACAACGGGGAGGTGAGGAACTGGCAATTACTAAAGTTCCTGGGCGGTTTACGGTTCGCCTGGTTTCCACACCCCCAGTAGGCGGTGCTGGAGTCAGCCCCCTACCGGGTCAGGCTGATGGACTCACGCCAAAACAACCAGTCACGGATAGTGGCCCTCAGTTTACCCCGGTTGTATCTGAGGCAGAAAACTTGGAAAATTTGCCTATCCACATTGAGGAAACTTCCTCAGTACCACCAGAACTCCAAGAGGTTAAGGTAAAAGACACAGAACTAGATCAGGCGATGGAACTGGCTCGTCAGTCAGATCGGGTGGCTTTTGCGAGTCATGTCTATCAGGCTGATAATAATCCGGGAATGGTTATGTATCTGACCAATCAAATCACCATTCAGTTCAGCGAAGATGTTGAGGAGTCCAACCGCAATGCGATCGCCAACAGCCAAGGTTTGAGACTATTAAAATCCGTCTATGGTGTTCCCAACACCTTTGTTTATGAAGTCATCCGCCAAGCTAAAGAAAATCCGATTAAAATTGCTAACCGCCTGACCTGGAACCCAGAAGTTCTAGTAGCAGAACCGAATATTGTGGTCAAAAGCCAAAAGTATTATCGACCTAGTGATCCTCTCTACCCGCGTCAGTGGTATCTCCATAATACCGGAGGTGCTGACGTAGCTACTGATGCTCATATCTCGGTAGAACCAGCTTGGGATATTACCCGAGGAACCAGATCTATAGTAGTTGCTATTACCGATGATGCGATCGACCTCAATCACCCGGATTTTCAGGGTATAGGAAAAATTGTCGCCCCCATTGACCTGAAAGGCCAAAATCGTCTCCCCTCACCACAATCTCCTTCAGATAACCACGGAACCGCCTGCGCCGGATTAGCGATCGCCGAAGAAAATGGCAAAGGTATCGTCGGAGTTGCGCCAGGTTGTGCCTTAATGCCCATTCGCACCACTGGATATCTCGATGATGAATCAGTCGAAAGGATTTTTGATTGGGCTATCAATAACCGAGCCTCTGTCATCTCCTGTAGTTGGGGGGCGAGTGCCGTTTATTTCCCCTTGTCCATACGACAGCGAGCAGTAATTACCAAAGCCGCCACCGTAGGGCGCAACGGTCGAGGCTGCGTCGTATTATTTGCGGCCGGAAACGCCAATCGCCCCATCAACGGAACCATTAATGAAAGTGGCTGGCCTAATAATGTCATATCAGGCCGAGTCAGATGGTTATCTGGATTTGCGGTTCATCCTGATGTAATTTCCGTATCCGCCTGTACCAGTCTTAATAAAAAAGCCGCCTACAGCAATTGGGGAACCGGAATCACCGTCTGTGCCCCCAGTAACAATGCCCCCCCCGGAATGTGGCTCCAAGAAACTGGCTATATTGGAACCCCTCCAGCGATTAGAACCGCTCTGCGTGGTTTAGGAGTTTTTACCAGCGATCGCGTAGGTGCAGCCGGCTATGATCAGGGTGACTTTACATCCCATTTTGGAGGAACTTCCGCCGCCACTCCTCTCGTGGCTGGAGTAGCCGCTCTGGTCTTATCTGTTAATCCTGATCTCAGTGCTAGGGAAGTGCGCCGCATCATTGAACAAACCGCCGATAAGATTGTAGACCCTGATGCTGATCCTCAGTTGGCTATCAGCATGGGAACCTATGATGGTAATGGATATTCCCAATGGTTTGGCTACGGTCGAGTTAATGCTGAAAAAGCCGTCAAAATGGCTCAAAGTCAACGAGTAAGCCGCCAACAGGTGCAAAGGCGGGTGGAGCAATCTAATAACCGCGTCTTAAATATCCCTGATAATAACCCCCAGGGGGTGACTAGCACTATTTCTGTTGCTAATACTAGCCCGATTTTAGATATCCAGGTGACTGTCGATATCGAGCATCAATTTTTGGGTGATTTGGAAGTGCGGTTAATTGCTCCACACGGGGAGGAGGTTCTACTCCAGGGTCGCACTTTGGGAGGCAATAAGGTTTTGAAAACTACCTATAATCTCCAGACGACTCCCTACATGAGAGAGTTACTAAATCACTCACCACAGGGGACTTGGCGGTTAGTTGTCGCGGATTTAGCGCCCCATCACACTGGTAAATTGAACGGGTGGAAATTGGATTTAGGTTTGTAATATCTGACACCCTCCGGCCACCGACCCTAGTGAATCGGTGGCTGCTTCCCAGAATCAATCCTGAGATGAGAGTTACGTCCTGCTAACTCCACATACCAATTCTTTGGGTTTGTCGTCGAATATGGGCTGGCAAAACTTCAGGAGTATCGCCGCCGCCCATCATGCCATAGTCAACAGATGGGATAGCGTTCGCGCTGGTAACATTATCACTGACAAACTCTAAACAGATTTGAAACCGACCCTTTTCCCAGGGGCCGCCGGGGGTAAGTAGTTCGCACTCAATGCCTTCCCCAAACAGATTTTCCTCTTCCAACTTAGACTGCATCATAGTCAGAAATTCGCTGACCTTGAAGGTGCATTGAAACATGAGGGTACTCGAACCGGTATGGAGTACGTCGTTATCATCCAAAATACGAGTTAGGTTGTTCATGAAATTTCCTTTTTAGTGAATTTGGGATCAGGGCGGTAATCAGGTCTTAGCCCTTGTTTCCACCCTGTAGAATATGTACGGGCGGGTTCTCAAAAGTCTGGGGAAAATAGAGATGATTACAGAACTGGCCCCTTGTGCCGCACTATTTGTTAGAAGAACCAACCATAGGAGTGGAGACCCTTGCCTAATAGGTTAACTCCTAAGTAGCACACCCAAACCACCAAAAATCCTACAGAAGCTAGAATGGCGGGTTTCCTGCCTTGCCATCCTCGGGTAATGCGGGCGTGGAGATAGGCGGCGAAAACTAACCAGGTGATTAAAGCCCAGGTTTCTTTGGGGTCCCAACTCCAGTAAGAACCCCAAGCCTCATTAGCCCAAACTGCACCAGCAATAATGCCAATGGTGAGTAGGGGAAAACCTAAACCGATGATCCGATAGCTGATGTTATCAATGGTTTCTACTAGGCTGAGACGTTGGGGTGATAGGGTGGCGGTGCTGGTTGGTTGGCCTGTTGAGGGGGTAACTAACTCGAGAAGGGCGGTAGAACCTTGACCGTTGGTAGCAGCGGCAAATTCTGAAGGTTTGGAGGTCGATAGCAGAGCATTAGGGGAAGTGGTAATGGTTTGTACTTCCAGAAGGGATGATTTATGATTCCGGGAAATTCTGGTTCCCAGGGAACTGCCACTAAGTTGGACGGCTTGGCCGCGAGTTAGAATTAAAAAGGCGATCGCCAATAGGGAACCTACCATCAGGGTGGCATAACTGATCATCATGACGCTAACGTGCATCATTAACCAGTTGGACTTGAGGGCTGGGACTAAAGGTTCTGATAGTTGCATGGGGGCGGGTAGCTTGAGGGCTGCAAAGGCGGCGATCGCCATAGCTACCGGGGCTGTTACCACACCGACCAAACGGCTACCACTCATGTTTTCCGCCACTAAGTGCATGGCGGTAATCCCCCAAGCCAGGAAAAATAGGGACTCGTAGAGGTTACTAATGGGAAAATATCCGGCTTCCATCCATCTAGCCCCTAATAGGGCTGCTATGGACAGGTTGGCGATCGCCATACCAGCCGTTCCTAAGCCCTGCAAGGTGGGTATTTGAGGAAATGCAGCCCCTACCCAGTAAATCAACATTGTGATTAGCAGAATGGCAAATGAAATGTTATCTAACTGATTCTGGAGTACCACCAGATCCATGTTATGTTCTCCTGTCAAATTTTTTCGATCACTTTTTCGATCCTACCGATTTTTGCAGCATTTTGACTATTTACGAACCAACAGCAATTAAATAACCTGCCACCACACCCGGTCAGAGATACCCTGTAATGGGTTTATGTTCGACCATAACCTGATTTTTTCAGAAATCTCGGTTACGATGCAAAAATCCACCATCATCTGATTTTTGATAGGACTGTTTTTCGGAGGACCAGCACAAAGTGAATGCAGCCGAACAAGCTAATAATCTCGAAGTTGCCAGCAAAATTGCTTCTGTCGTTAATCTATTTAAAGCACAGTTTCCCGATGTGCGGGTAGACCTCAAGCCCTGGATGAATGACCCAGAGACTAGGGAATTAGTTGACCCAGACTCCATCGACATTGGTTTTAACTTTCCCGGTAGAAGTCGGTTGATGCAAAGTCGCTGTATTTTGATTCAGATCCGACTGTATGATGATCCTTATGAGACTAGACTTAGGGCGATCGGAGTCGAAGCCGCTGGATATGATCACCGTGGACAACAGTGGAAAGTCTCCACCGTAGACAATTGGCAATTTTGGGGTGAGTGTCAACCTGCCGATGAGGGAGCCGATAAGTTAAAATTATTCTGTAGGCAAATCTTCGAGTTGTTCAATGGAGCCAATTCCGGGGCGGCTTGATGGCTGGATGTACTCAGTTGATCCATAACTCAACCGAGTATACTGAGAGATAGGAGGTAGTGCTATCGCTGAATATAAGGCGATCGCAAGTAAGCAATCACCAAATTCGTAGCCATGACTGACAATACTCACGTTGATGATGATGAAGGCGGCTTAGACTTGGGGCGGCTGTTGGGCGCTGTTCGTCGGAAACTTTTACTGATTAGTGGAGTGACAATTGTGGTAGCTGGGGCGGCTGCCTACAAGGCTATTACTGATACACCCATCTATCAAGCTGAGTTGGAAATATTAACTCAGCCAGTGGCTATTTCTACTCAAGTAATTTCCTCTGCTAATCCCCAAACTCTTAGTAATCGAGAAGAAATCGTAGCTGTGACCCTGGACGCAGTACAACTTAAACTACTGACTAGCCCCAGGGTTATTGTTCCGATTGTAGAGGAACTTCAGTCTCAATATCCGGGTATTACTTATAAATTTATTGCTAGTAATCTCAGAATAAGACCTACTCCTGAAAATATTTTAATAGTTGGATATCAGCACCCTAATAAAGATTTAGTTAAGTCGGTTTTAGATTTGGTTTCACAGGCATTTTTGAACTTCAGTTTAGAAACCAGACAACAAGATATTCTCAAAGGTATTGAGTTTGTGGGTGAGCAAATACCACAATTACAACAAAGAGTTGATAATCAGCAAGAAAGACTACAGACTCTCCGCCAAACCAATAATCTGTTAAACCCGGAAACTGAGGGGAGTAAACTCTCAACTCAGGTGACAGCAATTGAACAACAACTTTTAGAAAATCAGCTGCAACTGGGTCAAGCTAAAGCCTTGTATGCGAACCTACAAAGGGAACTCGCTAATCAATCCCCGGAATATGCGATCGCTTCTGTACTGATGGAAAGTCCCCGTTATCAAGAAATTATGAATCAACTGCGGGCTATAGATAATCAGATAGCTAAGGATTCGGTTCTTTATTTAGAAGAAAGTCCAGAAATCAGCATTCTGCAAGAACAACGGGAAAGTTTATTGCCACTTTTACAAAGAGAATCCGACCGAGTTAGTCAAGAGTGGGCTAGTAAAATTCAAGACCTAGAAGAACGAAATCTAATTCTGCAAGATACTATAGACAGGATTAATGCCGAAGTTAAACAGCTTTCGGTAGTGAGTCGAGAATATACGGATATTCAGCGAGAGTTATTGATTGCTACGGATAACTTAAATCAGTTTTTGGCGAAACGGGAGGCTTTTAAAATTGATATGGCTCAAAGGGATGCTCCCTGGGAGTTATTAACTCCTCCGGGTGAACCCAAACCTTCTTCTTTAAGTCTGAAGAAAAATTTAGTTTTAGGAACTGCTTTGGGTTTCCTGTTAGGATTAGGTTTGGCACTATTAGTAGACCAACTTAGCAATGTGATTTACACGGTTAAGGAGGTTAAGGAGGCGACTAAGTTACCGATGTTGGGAGTGATTCCGTTTGACCGCCATTTGAAGTCTACAGTTTCACAGAATCTTAATACCGATGGTGATTCACTAGAAAATATTGAAGAATTGGGTTTGGGAGTTAGCCAGGGTCATCAGCAACAAGGAAATATAATGTCGGCGTTTTATGAGTCATTTAGAAGCCTTTATACTAGCATTCGGCTGTTGAGTCCTGATCATCAAATTCGGTCTATGGTGATTAGTTCTTCTGTATCTGGGGAAGGTAAATCTACAACTGCTATTTATCTGGCTTTGGCGGCGGCTGAACAAGGTAGAAAGGTGCTGTTGGTGGATAGTGACTTGCGATGTCCGACTCTGCATCAGCAGTTGGGATTGATTAATATGCAGGGATTGACTGATTTGATTTCTAGTGATTCACTAGATATAGATATAGAGCGTGTAATTCAGCCATATTTTTTAGAGAGTAATCTGTTTATTTTAACATCAGGTTCAACTCCCCCTGACCCGATTCGGATTTTATCATCTCATAGGATGATTAATTTAATCCGAAAACTTGAGCAGGATTTTGATTTGGTGATTTATGATGCACCGCCTATGTTAGGATTAGCAGATGCTAACTTGCTGGCTTCGGAAACTAATGGTATGGTGTTAGTAGCAAGTTTGGGTCGAATTAATCGTTCGGTTCTGGAAAATGCGATCGCTCAATTGAAAGAACACCCGAACATGAGCGCCCCCATTTTAGGAGTAGTTGCGAACCGTTCTCCTGAAGTTCCTCTGAGTTCTTATAGTTATAGTTTCAGTAATCCTCAATTCCGGCAAAATCCCCGAAATTGGACTCCTCAAAAGGTGAATAGTTCATCATCAATTGTAGGAACAGTTCCGAGAAAAAATGCCAGAAAATCATAGCAAGTGTAGAGACAAGGGAGGCTTGTCTCTATGGGTGGGGTACGGATGGGGGGGGATTGGCTTTAATTAACTAACGGGCTGGTTTTGTTGATTAGGAAGCATCAGACTCCCGCAAGCGTTCCAACTCTTCCCTTAACTTAGCAATTTGAGAGGTGAGATTTTGGATTTCGGTGATTTCATTGGTTTGGGGGCTAGATACTTCAGACTCTGTGGAATCTGTAGGAGTAGTTATGTTTGAACTATCGACTTCACTGGACTGGGTGGATTCTGATTGAGAAAGGAGTGTATCGACAAAGCTGCGGGCTTCCTCTTCGGTGATAGCGCCTTTTTCCGCCCATTCTTGGGCGAGTTCATTTAACTGTGACTGGATAGTTTCCAGGTTGGCTTCCCGCTTTTGAGGGTCTTGGAGAATTTCAATCAGTGAGGATGTTGCGCCTAGGGTGACACGAAATCCTTGGTGTAGCATTTGGGTTAGGTTATCGACATTCATAAGTAGCAGAAAACTCGTCACGACAAGGAAGGAGTGGCTAATTCAGGGGAATTAGGATATATTCTAGCATTTGACTTTAGTCTGGGGGGACTTACGCCAAAACTGGAGTTAATAGCGCGAATTTAGCCAACCTGTTCGAGGTATTGTTGCACATCATTAAGGATTTGGGTTAATTCAGCCTCCGTGGTAAGTTTAATGCGATCGTCGCGGAGGGTAATCAAGACTTTAGCAGCAAAGAGACTTGGCCAGATGTTGGGATTACAGAAGACTTCCAGAAAGACATCTCCGGTATACTGGTATTCCATCGACTTCTGGGGGGTGGGTCTACCTCCAGCAGCGGTAGATTGAGCAGCCACTGCTATTAGCTTGGTTAACTCATTTAGGGCTGTTTGTAAGTTGGTGGCGGCGCACGGGGTGAAGCGCAAGGCTACTGAGCCCTGTATTAAATTGAGAGTTAGAGGAGCAGCAGACATGGTTTTAATGGTATAAGGATGATTACCTTAACAATTGTACCGATTAGCGATCGCCTCTTAATTATCGGATGTCGAGGTTTGGGGGGGGATTGATGTTTACCGGAAAGTTTGGAGAGCGAATTTGAGGAAAATAGCAGGGTATCATCATGAGTGTGGATCACCGTTGTGAAGTGCGCCGGGTTCTGATTATCACCTTGGCTTTGAATTTATTGGTGATGGGGATTAAGGCTGCTGTAGGAGTTCTCACTGGGTCTTTGAGTTTGTTGGCTGATGCTCTGCATAGTGTGACGGATGGGGCGAATAATGTGCTAGGATTGGTTGCTAATCATTTTGCTTCCCCAGATCCCGATCGCGAACATCCCTACGGACACCAAAAATTTGATGCGGTGGGTGCTTTGGGAATTGCCGCTTTTTTGGGAATTGCCTGTTTTGAAATCCTCACCCGTGCTGTGGAACGTCTGCTAGACAGTGAAAATGACCCCGTGATCGTCTCTGTTGAGCATTTATGGATTTTGTTGGTGGTCTTGGGTATTAATATTTTTGTGGCTTATTATGAGCGGCGGGTGGGTAAGCGTTTAGGAAGTGCTTTGCTGGTCGCAGATGCTAAACATACCATGAGTGATGTTTGGATCACAATTATGGTGATCGCCGGATTAATTGGGGTGTGGCGGGGTAATGCTTGGGGTTTACCACAATTACAATTTTTGGATGTGGTGTTAGCGTTTCCGGTGGCTATTTTGGTGTTTCGCAGCGGGTGGGAGGTGATTAGCGATAATTTACCTTGGTTGGTGGATAGAATGGCGATCGCACCTGAACAAATTAAGCTGATTGCTATGTCTGTTCCCGGTGTCGTTAATTGTCATGCGATCGCCTCTCGCGGTATGATAGGACGGCAGGTTTTTATCGAAATGCACATGGTTGTCCGGGCTAAGGATGTAGAAACAGCTTTAAAATTTCATCTAAGTTCAAAGATTGATGAATTTGCAGAGATATTTTAGCTAGTAGCCGTTCTCTTTGCAATTGCTCATGGAGTTGCGCCGTGCGTTCTTGCACCTGTTTTTCTAGTTTGATATTACGACTTCTCAGCAGTTCCATTTTCTCCGCTTGCAGTTGATATACAGACTGCTGTAGCTGTCTAATCACCCGATACATCTCCGTAGGATCGAGCATTCGTAACAGACTCATTTGGGTGATAATTCCCTGCAATTGTCCTTGGTCATTACTAACCAATAAACGCTGGAGTTGTCTGGCTTGCATTTCCTGATGAGCCAGCCATAATGAATCTTGAACTTTTAAGGAAAATTGCGGAATCCCCATAATAGTTTCTGCTCTAGTTTCCGCTAAATTTAGGTTAACAAATTGCGCTAAAACTATATCCTCAGCCGTGACAATACCTACAGGTTCTAATTTATGGGTAGTTAATTGATTATGAATAACAACGCAACCAATTGGATGAGTTGCCATCATTTGCGCTAAGGTTAATACCGAGGTGTTTACCGATGCCGTCAAAACCTCCGTAATTAGCTCATCAGCGACCCGTCTAGTTCTCAATATATTAGAAGGTTGCAAGACTTGACGAATTCGCTCTGGGGTGACTACTCCCACTAAATGACCTTGACTATTCAAAACTGGTAGATGCAAAATTTGATGTTGTCGAAACATAGACAACGCCGTAAATATATCCTGATCTTCCGACTCCGTTAGTTGACATATTGGAATTGACATAACCTCCCCAATTCTGATGTGATCCAGGGTGGCTTCTTCGGGATTATCTAAAATTCCCGTAGCAATTAGTTGTAATAAATCACGGGGCGTAAAAATCCCTAATAACGTTGATTGTTCTGGTGGTTGAGCCACAATTTCTGTACCTATGGGCGTGGGTTTATCAACCACTAATATACAGTTGGCTCGTATACCCGTAGGCTGGATTAATGTTCTAGAATCAGATCTGTCTGGTTCTAGTCTGAGATCCTGGGGAAAGGGACAGTGATTTTGCAATTGGCTTATCAATGCGATCGCCTCTGCTACAGACGTATCGGGCGTGACTGTGACCGGATAGCGGTCTACCGCTTGTTCAAGGGCTGAGGAGTAATGGGGCGCAGGGTAAAGCATAACTGATACAATTGCACCGACGATTATTCATTATCGACTATTTCATCGGCAATTGCCTGCTAATTTCTGGTTTGGCTGTCCCCTGTCCGATCCGTGAATTTTATCTATAATGGGGAAAATTCCCAATGTAAAGTTTTAATAAGTTGCTCTCATGAGTGTAATTATTCCCCTAGACCAAATTTCCAGTAAGTTAGACAGCGATAATACCCGCGATCGGATGTTAGCTTTAGCTTCCTTGCGCCAGGTATCCCCAGAGCAAGCTGTTCCCCTAATTAAGAAGGTTCTCTTTGATAAAAGCCTACAAATTCGGTCAATGGCTGTTTTCGCCCTAGGGATTAAACAAACTGACGAATGTTATCCGATTCTGGTAAAATTATTAGAAACCGACCCCGACTATGGCATTCGCGCTGATGCGGCCGGGGCTTTGGGGTATTTGGGGGACTCTAGGGCTGTTGAACCCCTCATGCGGGCTTTTTATGAGGATACCGACTGGCTAGTGCGTTTTAGTGCTGCTGTCTCTCTCGGCAATTTGAAGGATATCCGCGCCCGTGACGTTTTGATGTCTGCCCTTGATAGTGATATGGTGATTTTGCAACAGGCGGCGATCGCTGCTTTGGGTGAAATTCGCGACCTCGAAGCCATAGACCATATCCTCAAGTTTGCTCAGTCCGATGATTGGTTAATTCGCCAGCGTCTCGCCGAGGCTCTGGGAAATTTACCTAGCCCTAAGAGCTTATCCGCCCTTAAATATTTGGCTAAAGACAGCCATCATCAAGTCGCTGAAGCCGCTATGATTTCCCTTGACCGCCTCGCAGAGTCATTATAAACCCTCACAACTGGGTTTCTTTCACCCTGAAACCCAGTTTCTTTATTGTCGCTCTGTTGAATAAAAAATCAAGCAAGAAGCCATATCAGCCCCACAAGATTATGATAAGCGATCGCACTTGATTTGTCAACCGGTGCGGCTGGTGCGGCCGGTGTCATGTTGAATAAAAAATCAAGCAAGAAGCCATATCAGCCCCACAAGATTATGATAAGCGATCGCACTTGATTTGTCAACCGGTGCGGCTGGTGCGGCCGGTGTCATGTTGAATAAAAAATCAAACAAAGGATATCCGCCCAAATCTGATCCTGTCAACCCCTCAGCTAAAATTAGTCGATGGTAGCCGATTAAATCTGAACCGTGTTATTTTGTTATGATTAAGCCTACTCAGCCAGAGCAAACCGTCCCCGGCTGAGGGAAACCTAATCATGAAAGAATTTCTGAAATATACCCTAGCCAGTGTAGTTGGCAATTTACTGGGACTGTTCCTAGTGATCACATTTGGCATGGGGGGAATCGCGTTTTTAGTAGTAGTTAGTGCTTCGAGGGGTACACAAACCACCCTCAGAGATAAATCAGTATTGGTGCTAGACCTGTCTGTGGGTATAGCGGACACGGCACCGCCGCCAACACCATCGATCGCCATAGGACAGACCCTGAGAGACGATCGGTCTAGGTTCTTGCCATTGCGGGTAGTGCTAGAAACGATTGAGCGGGCGAGTAAGGATGATAAAATCGTGGGGCTGTACCTGGAAGGCGGTAGTGGTACAACTCCCACAGGGTTTGGGAATTTAAAGGAAGTCCGTCGGGCTTTGGAAGGGTTTAAAGAGAGCGGTAAAACTATTATTGCTTATGATACTGACTGGACCGAGCGTGAATATTACCTAGGTTCAGTAGCGGATGAAATCATTATCCACCCCATGGGGACCGTCGAGATGAGCGGGTTTAGTTCTCAAACCGTGTTTTTAGCGGGAGCGTTGGAACGGTTTGGGATTGGGGTACAGGTGACGCGGGTTGGTCAATATAAGTCTGCTGTTGAACCTTTTTTGCGCCAAGAGATGAGCCCAGAAAATAGACAGCAAATGCAGCAGTTATTGGGAGATTTGTGGGGTGAGTTTACGGGGGCGATCGCATCTAGTCGCAGTCTGACTACAGCACAGTTGCAGCAAATTGTGAATCAGGATGGATTTTTAATGGCTGCAGATGCGAAGGATCGCGAAATGGTTGATCAGATCGCCCATAGAGATGAGGTGGCGGCTAAACTGCGTGAATTGACCGGAGAAAAGGAAGAGGGAAGACAACCTTTTCGACGGGTGGGGATACAGGAATATTCCAGAACTCCTCAAGTTAAGGGAAGTTGGGCTGGTAATCCCAACAGTCGCAATATCATTGCTGTAGTCTATGCTGATGGTGAAATTGTCGATGGTCGCGGCGGGATTGGTCAAGTAGGCGGCGATCGCTTTAGCGAAGAGTTACGCCGGCTACGGGATAATGATCGGGTCAAAGGAATTGTCCTGCGGGTGAATAGTCCCGGTGGTAGCGCTACCGCTTCTGAGGTAATCGCACGGGAAGTACAATTGACCAGAGAGGAAAAACCGATTATAGTTTCTATGGGCAATGCCGCCGCTTCCGGTGGTTATTGGATTGCTATGGGTAGCGATCGCATTTTGGCTGAACCCACGACAGTCACTGGTTCAATTGGTGTATTTGGACTGCTGTTCAATGCTCAGGATATTGCTAACCAGAATGGAATTACCTGGGATGGTGTGAAAACCGGACCCTTTGCTGATCTTAATTCTATCTCCCGTCCCAAAACAGACCAGGAACTAGAGAAGGTTCAGCAGATGGTTGATCTGATTTATCAGCGGTTTGTCTCTTCCGTCGCGCAATTGAGAGATTTACCACAAGAGGAGGTTTTGGAAATGTCTCAGGGTCGGGTTTGGTCGGGGGTACAAGCTGAAGCCTTGGGGTTGGTTGATCAGTTGGGGGGTTTACAAGATGCGATCGCTGCTGTAGCCGAAAAAGCCGAACTTGGTGATGATTGGAAACTCGCCGAATATCCCAGAATTCCTAGTTTTGAGGAACGTTTGCTAGAAAGCCTGCGAACCGAAGCCACTCCAGCAGACCCTTTGACTAGGGAACTGCTCAAAGTCTATCATGAGTTCTCCGTGCTTAGGCATCTCAATGATCCTAGGGGAATATATACCAGGTTACCGTTTAACTTGCAGATTGATTAGATCCAAAGCACTGAGCCACAATATGCTCACCAAATCTTAAATTTTTCTAAAAAAGTAATAATACCTATTCCCAAATGATCAGTTAGGGTGCTAGACTGTAGTCAATGGAGAATTAAGTATCGGTTGTAGTATTTTTGTTTCAAGTATCAACGAGTTTTTCACGTTTTATGCTGGCAAGTTTCTCTCCGAGAACCTCACTCCCTACGAAACTCTGGTTTTGGAGATAATTTATGTCGATTTACGTTGGTAACCTGTCCTATGAGGTTACAGAAGAAGATCTAACTGCTGTATTCGCAGAGTATGGAGCAGTTAAGCGGGTTAAACTACCTACAGACCGTGAAACCGGACGTATGCGTGGTTTTGGCTTCGTGGAAATGGACACAGAAGCTGAGGAACAGTCAGCCATTGATGCTCTTGATGGTGCTGAGTGGTGCGGTCGTGATCTGAGAGTCAATAAAGCCAAGCCTCGCGAAAATAGCGGATCTTTTGGTGGCGGTCGTCGTGGTGGCGGTGGTTACTCTCGTCGGTCCTAGGATTCCCACTTTTCTATCAGTCTTACAGCTTATTTAGCAATTTCGCGTTTCAGCTTAATAATTGTTAATGGTTGTTGCTGAATTACTAAACTAAGTTAATTAAAACCCCTCATTGTTGTAGGGGTCTTTTTTTGTGTCCCTAGACCCGTCAATAGCCATGAGAATATGAAAAAATATACATCTCAGACCCGATTGTGGCTTTTCCTCAGCATGAGTTTAGCCACCCTATACGGTATTTTATCACTAAAACAAGCCTTTGCGGAACCCAATTTAGTCCATAATGACGCAAGACAGCACATTTTTTGGATGTTGCGGTTTATTGACCCCGACCTGTTTCCCAATGATTTAATAGCCGATTATTTTCAATCTGTAGCTCCCCGGGGATATACTCTAGTGTATAAACTGGGTATCATCTTAGGAATAAACCCCTTTGACTTAGCGAAAATTATTCCGCCAATTTTAGGATTATTTGTTACTTATTATTTTTTCAAGTTATGTCTGGAAATTTTGCCAATTCCAGTCACGGGATTTATAGGCTGTTTAATCATCAATCAAGCCTTATGGTTAAAGGACGATTTAGCATCAGGAACACCCAGAGCATTTATTAACCCGCTTTTTATCGCCTTTTTATACTATCTAGTGAAACATTCTCGGCTGGGGGTTGGTGTCACAGTAGCAGCTATTGGCTTATTTTATCCTCAATATGTTTTCATTGCTGCTATCATGCTGATATTGAGAGTTATTCATTGGGAAAATGGCAGATTTAAGCCAAGCAAAAATCACCTAAATTATCAAATTTTAGCAGGGGGTTTATTGGTGGCTTTGATAGTATTACTTCCATATATGATCACCTCCTCAGAATTTGGTCCGACCATTACTCGCGCGGAAGCTATGAATTCTCCCGAATTTTTCGAGGGGGGAAGAAGTAGGTTTTTTCACGATAATTTTATGGATATTTGGTTCACGGGAAGACGTAGCGGAATGTTTCACAGTTCCTTATTTACCCCCGCGACTCAATGTGTGGCTTTACTACTGCCATTTTTACTAATATTTCGGAGACAGTTTCCCCTCTGGAAATATATTACACCACAGGTTTGGGTATTATTGCAATTGTTAATATCATCGGTTTTGATGTTTTTTGCATCCCATGCACTTTTGTTTAAGCTACACCTTCCAGGTCGATATACAGAGTTAAGTTTTCGGATTATTATTGCGGTTTTAACGGCTATATCTCTGAGTTTAATATTGGATACACTTCTGAGAGTTTTTAGGAATAACCATAGCTATAGGGTTTATCGATGGTTGGCGGGAACTATCATGAGTGTAATAGTGGCAATTCTCCTATTATATCCGGCTTTTGTGCCTTATTTTCCATTGGTTAGATATGAGAAAGGTAGAATGACAGAAGTTTATGATTTCTGCCAACAGCAAGGGAAAGATATTGTGATAGCTTCTCTGTCAGCAGAGGCTGATCAACTGCCAACTTTTGCTCAAAGAACTGTTTTGATGGCGCGAGAATATGCTATCCCTTATCACTTGGGTTATTACCATCAAATTTTGGCGAGAACTTTGGATATGATTAATGCTCACTATACGGATGATTTGGCAAAACTTCAGAATTTTATTAGTCAATATAATGTGGATTTTTGGCTGATTGATCCGGCAGCTTTCACGCCTGAATATATTAGAAATAATCATTGGATGTTGATTTTTTCTGAAGGTCAAAAAGCCTTGGATTTACTGGAGAAGGATTCGGCGATCGCTTTATATGAACAGGTTAATATATGTACGGTTTTTGAGCAGCCTAATTGGTGGATTATTGATGCAAAATGTATTTTAAATAACCCAGAGTGAGGAGTTAGTATTTTTGGCGTTTTGGCGAGGTTTGAGATAAAGAAAGGCAGGATGATAGCCTGCCTTTTGGGGTGAGTGATATTTACTCAGAACCCAAATCTTGAGTAATTTGCTCGCAGTTAAAGTTCTCTAAACTTTCGGGTGGTATCTCCCATTGAGTTGAGGCATTTTGGCGCATGATAGATACGAGATTATCAGCTTGTTCAGCAGTCAAAAAACCCTCTTGTCTGGCTGTTTCTGCGGTGATACATATACCTAAGAAAACCCCGGCTGCGGCACCACCAACACCGCCGATCGCTGTACCTCCGACAAAGCCAATACCACCACTAAATAAGGCAGTAGCAACGGCAATTAAGACGACATGAATAGTTTTCATGATCAGTCCTCACTAACAATCATCAAAATTTAGCAATATTCCCACCAAATATCAATCAATATTATATGGACATCCAGACGATGATGGCTGAAAGTTGAGTAAATGAGCAGGGGAGGATTTATAATTCTTGGGTAAGATAGCGCTAGACCTGTTGTAGACTGCAATAGGGAAACCGGGAGTGGGAATGAGTGTTGAACAGTTGTTGAAGTTGGCACAGGATAATTTAAGCAAGGGAAACCAAGATCGGGCTTTTGCTATTTGTCGGGAAATCATCAGCCAACAGCCTAATTGTGCCATTGCTTACCAACTGCTAGGCAATATTCATGAAGACCATGGCCAATTAATGGCGGCTATGTCGGCTTATACAAAAGCTTTTGAACTTGCACCTAACCAAGCTATTAGCTATGCTTACCTAGCCCAAATATATCGGAATATGGGCTGGTTTGATGAAGCTATTTCATTTTACCAACAGGCGATCGACCTATCTCCTAATTGGGCAGATTTACACTATCATTTGGGGAAGGCTTTACATTGGCAGGGTAATATTGAAGGGGCTATTGGCTGTTACGAAAAGGCGATCGCCTTAAACCCTAAGCTAGGTCAGGCTTATTTGGATATGGGGCTGCGGTTAAATGAAAGGGGGGACATTAACACAGCGATTAAAGTTTTACAACAAGGCGGAATTAACTGCCCTAATTTTCAGGAAATTTTCAACACCCTGGGATATTTGCAATTACAGCAAAATCAGATAGATGAGGCGATCGCCATCTTTCAAGAATCCCTAAATATTGACCCGACAGAGCCATTAGTATATAATAACTTAGGCTGGGCTTTGGCTTGCCAAGGAAAGCTGAGTGAAGCGATCGCCGCCTACCAGAAGGCAATTAGCCTGAAACCCGATTTAGCTATTGCTTACAGTAACTTGGGTAAGTTGTGGCAGCAAAAAAATAACCACAGACAAGCGATAAGTTATTTCCAGAAAGCGATCGCCATAGAACCGGATAATATCATGTTCTATAGCGATTGTGGTAGTTCTTGCTTAATCATAGGTTGGCTATCTCAAGCCATGGCTTGTTTTCAGAAAGCGATCGCCATTGACCCTAAATTTGTGCAGGGTTATATCCAACGTTTTAATCAGGATGTTATCCTAGAAATAGGTTCAGATGAACTACTACAGGCACAAATAGCCTGCGCCCAGTTTTTGGAAGCTCTGCAAAAATCCGATTTAGAATTGGGGAACTCTGAGAACTCCCAGGAGTCTGATCATAATGTAACGGAGGTTCCGGATGCAGTTTATAATTACCTAGAGGCTACCTATCGCCATTTGGGTAATACCCTAAATCAATATGGGGAGTGGGATGCAGCAATTAGGTATTATCAACGAGCATTAAGGATTAAACCTCACCAAATACAAACTTACCTGGATTTAGCATCCTGTCTAGCTAAACAGGGAAGGTTGCAGGCGGCAATAACAGTTTGCCATACTGCCGGGGTGATTGAATACTCCCCAGGAGTCTATTGGCTTTTGGGGAGTTTACTTGAGGCGCAGGGACGGTGGGAATTGGCGATCGCTTATTATTCAAAGGTTTTAGAAAACCAGGAAACAGCAGAGAATTTGACTACTGTTTCGCAGGAGTGGCGGGATACCGGAACTATATCAACCGGAGAAATTCCCCGACCACAACAGCCACCCCAAGGAGTTTATCAGAAAACCCAGGCATGGCTACAGGCGAATAATATAGACACCAGCCACTATATCCCCATTCCAACGGTAGCACAACAGCCTCCCTCAGCAGAGTTAGATAATGTAGGGGGCAGAGAGTGCGGCGGTTTAGATTGTAGCCCTTGTCGAGAGCGAATTTTTGCGGGATTTGAGGTGAGCAATTTAGGTTATGGTATTCAGAGGCGAGTGGCAGATGCGAAGACTGTAGAGGTCCCCTTTGAAACGTTTGTGGCAAGTATTCCCCAGGGACGATGTTGGATTGTTCCCCAAGAAAATCACTGGAAAGTCTGTCGGGCGATCGCTACCATAACACCGGATAATCAACTGTTAGCCGACCTATCACGGGAATATCCCGCCCCCCTTCCGGGTTGTACTAACTATAATCCCGAAAAACATTGGATTTTTCGCCAAACTAAACTTTGTCCCCCCCAATATATTGATGGGACGGTGGCGGTATTATCAGGACTTTCGGGACATATCTATTTTCACTGGATGGTTGATATACTGCCACGGTGGGAATTAATGCGACGGGTGGGGGTAGACTTTAATCAGATAGATGGGTTTGTGGTCAATAGTGCTAGGCTACCTTTTCAGCGGGAAACTTTGCGGCGCTTGGGTATTGCGGAATCGAAAATTATCGAAAGCGATCGCTACCCCCATATTCAGGCGCGACAGTTGCTAGTCCCCTCCTTTGCTTCTCCGACGGGATGGTTGCAACCTTGGGGGCTGGACTTCCTGCGAGGAACTTTTCTCCCCCTGGCGACAGGTGATAATCATGATTACCCTAATCGTATCTATGTGAGTCGCGCCCAGGCTAGACATCGACGGGTTCTGAATGAAGAACAGGTGATGGCGCAGCTGAGTCGGTTGGGGTTTGTGCGGGTGCTACCAGAGAAACTATCGTTTTCTCAGCAGGTGGCTTTATTCTCACGGGCGGAAATAGTTATAGGTCCCCATGGGAGTGGTTTAACCAATTTGGTTTTCTGTCAGCCAGGAGTGAGAGTGGTTGAGTTGATGTCCCCCCATTATGACCGCCATTACTATTGGGTGATATCTCAGGCTTTGGGATTGGAACATTACTCCCTGACGGGAGATGGGTTTTCCTGTTACCCTTTGCGATCGCTAATGTACCAAAATCCCTTAACTGAGGATATCTGGGTAAATCTGACCGGGTTGGAGAAGATTTTAGAGAAGTTGGAAATTAGATCAAAAAAAATTTTGTGATCCAATGACCATCAACGAGTACAATTGAACCTTGGGAATTAAAAAATGAGTCCGTCCGAACTGAGCCAAACCATGCAAGCTAAAGAGATCCTTCAAAAAAGTGTCCAGTTCCTGCAACAACAAGCAGAAGCATATCTTCAACAAGGACAGGTTGATGATGCTCGTAAGGCTTGTGAACAATTATTGAAGATTCAACCTACCTCGGCGGTGGGATTGAAAATCCTGGGAGATGTGTCCTTGCGAGGGGGAGATCTCGAAGGTGCCAAGCAAAATTATACCAAGGCTCTGGAACTACAACCGAACTGGGCTGAGGTTTATGCCAATTTGGGTAGCCTCTATGCGCGATCGCAACAATGGGAACAGGCGCAGGCGGCTTATCAAAAGGCGATCTCGATTAAACCAGAATTCGCTGGGGCTTATCGGAATTTGGCTAAGGTCTGGACTCAGCTTAATCGCCCCTTAGATGCTATCCGAACTCAATATAAAGCCTACACCCTGGAACCTCACACTGTCAGCGCTCAAGAACATCTGGCTTTGGGTGATGGTCTGATGCAGCAGGGTATGGCCGCGGAAGCACAAGCCTGTTATCAAAATGCTATTAATCTTAATCCTAATTTGGCAGCCGCTTATCAAAACCTGGGGGAAGCCCTGAAACAACAGGGTAAATTGCAGGAGGCTGCTACCTATTTCCGTAAGGCTATTGAGTTGAATAACCCAAGTCCAGCAGTTTCTAACCCGGTGGATACTTTGGCGGCGGCTGTGTCAACTCCTCAAGATACTTTATCGGCCGCAACTGCGGCGGCGCAAGTTCCTCAGACAGATGTTTTGGTGGTGGGTCAATCTCCACAAGTTCCTATTGAGAAGGGAATGGGGGTTCCTATTAGTCGCCCGGTTAACCCGGAAACGGTTTTACAAGAGGCTAAGGCATTCTGCGCTATGAAAAAATGGGAACAGGCGGTTTCGGCTTGTCAGAAAGCATTGCGACTTGACCCGAATTTGGCGGAAGCATATAAAATTCAGGGGAATGCTTTGCAAGTGTTGGGGGAAATGGAGGCGGCGGTGCGCTCCTACCATAAGGCTCTGGAAGTTAAGCCCCAATTCCCGGAGGTTCATGCGAATTTGGGTAGCTTGTACGCCCAGGAAGATCGCCTGGAAAAAGCGGTTACCTTTTATCAACAGGCGATCGCTCAAAATCCTAATTTTGCCGGGGTCTATCGCAATTTGGCTAAGGTTCTCGAACGTCTGGGACGAGAGGGTGAAGCCTCTATATGTCTGGAAAAAGCCTATACTTTGGAACCGAATAAGGCTACCCCGGAAGATCATGTGCGTCTGGGAAATACTCGCCTCGCTCAGGGTAAGCTGGATCAGGCTTATGAGAGTTATCAGCGGGCTTTGGAGTTGAATAAACAACTGGCTCCGGCTTATTATGGTATCGGTAAGGTGAAGGCTTATGGACAGGCTTGGTCAGAGGCGGAGGCGGCTTACCGTCAGGCTATTGAATTAGACCCGAAATCAGGAGTTTTTTACCAGGGTTTGGCTGAGTGTTTGGCCGGGAAACAAGACTTTGATGGGGCGATCGCTCTCTATGGTCAGCTATTACAGCTTAATCCTAATTGGGCGGCGGGATACTACCAAATTGGGGAACTTCGCAACCAACAATGGAATTTGTCAGAGGCGGAGGCGGCTTATCGTAAAGCCCTGGAATTAGACAAAAATCTGGCGGCTGCCTATTATGGGTTGGGTCGGGTATTGCTGCGACAAGAACGTTGGGCTGATGTGGTCCCGGTTCTGCGTCAAGCAATGGCTTTGGATGCTTCTGGGGCTGATTTTGAGCTGTGTAAGGGTTTCGCTGATGCTCTGGTACAGACGGGACAGCTAGATGAGGCGATCGCTTTCTATCAAAAAGCTACCGATTTGGCGGCGGATAATGCTGAGGTTTGGCAAAAGTTGGGAGACCTATGGCGCGATAAACAAGCGTTTGATCAGGCTATTGAGGCTTATCAAAAGGCTAATCAGTTAGACGCTAATTTGTTCTGGTCTCACAATGGTTTGGCTGATGTACTGTTTAAGTTGGAACGCTGGTCGGAAGCGGTTGAGGCTTATCAAAAGGCGATCGCGATTAAGTCGGATTATTCCTGGTCCTACAACAGTTTGGCGGAGGCTCTGGTTAAGTTGGAACGCTGGTCGGAGGCGACTACGGCTTACCGAGAGGCGGCGCGCTTGAATCCAGAGTTCCCCTGGTCTAGTTATAATTTGGGAGAGGTTTCGGTTAGACTTCAAAATTGGGAAGAGGCGGTTAAGGGATATCGCGCCGCCATGGCTGTACAGTCGGATTTACCTGGGATTCAACAAAAACTGGCTGATGCACTGCGAGAACGCGCTAAAGGCGATTTAGATGAGGCTCTGGGATGTTATCTTCAGGTGATGGAACAGGAACCAGATAATGTGGATACCTATCATAAGGCGATCGAGATTAAGCCTGATGATTCGGAACTCTATGTTAAGTTGGCTGATACTCTGGCTCGACAAACTCAGTTGGATGGGGCGATCGTTTTTTACCAAATGGCTCAAGACCTCGACCCTGACAATAGCGCGATCGCTTCTCGCCTACAACAGGTGATTGAAAAAAAAAATGAGGGGGTAGACCTATTTATTCCTCAAGAAACTTTCCGGGAAACTCCGATTCTTCCGACTCAGAAAAAATCCCATCCGTCTGAGCCACCGATTCTTCCAACTCAGAAAAAATCCCGTCCGTCTGAGCAACGGTTTCCCATTGACCAAGAAAGTTATGAACAGTGGCTCCGAGAAAATTTGCCCCGACCCGCTGACTTACGGCAAATGTCTCAGGCGGTTAATTATCTCGGATATAAGCCGCTAATTAGCGTGATTATGCCGGTATATAATACCCCGGAAAAGTTCCTGAAAAAGGCGATCGAATCAGTTACCTCTCAGGTTTATCCGAACTGGGAACTGTGTATCGCTGATGATAATTCCAGCGAACCTTGGATTAAACCTCTGCTGGAAGAATATGCCAGAAAAGATAACCGGATTAAAGTCGCTTTTCGGACAGAAAATGGTCACATCTGTGCGGCATCTAATTCGGCTTTGGAATTGGCGATCGGAGAATATATAGCACTCTTAGATCATGATGATGTCATTACCCCAGAAGCACTCTATGAGGTCGCACTCGTACTTAATGAAAATCCTGATGCTGATATGATTTATTCCGATGAGGATAAATTAGACCAGTACGGTCAACGGGTGTTCCCATACTTTAAACCTGATTGGTGTCCTGACTCATTTTTAGCACGGATGTATACCTGCCATTTAGGAGTATATCGCCGGGAACTGGTTAATCAAGTCAGTAACTTCCGAATTGGTTACGAAGGTAGTCAAGACTATGATTTGGTCTTGCGCGTTACTGAGAAAACTAATAATATTTTCCATATCCCCAAAATTCTCTACAGTTGGCGACAGCATAGCGGCTCCACCGCCTACGACCCCAACAGTAAACTCTACGCCTATATAGCAGCAGAAAAAGCCTTAAATGAGTCCTTTGCTCGTTGCGGGGAAAAGGCGCAAATTGTTTCCGATCATGAGAATTTCCCCGGTCAATACACTGTTCGCTATCACATCGAAGAACACAAACTTGTCAGTATTATTATCCCCACTCGCAACCTGGGAACTACTCTCAATCATTGCTTACAGTCAATTTTTGAAAAAAGCACTTATCCTAACTATGAAGTCGTCGTCATTGACAATGGCAGTGATGAACAAGAAACCTTCGATATTATCAACGCCTGGAAACAAAAAGAACCCCAACGCTTTAGCTGTTACGAGTTCGATGTACCGTTTAATTACCCCCAAATTAATAACTATGGCGTAACTAAAGCTAGGGGAGATTATTTACTGTTTCTAAATAATGACACCGAAGTATTGACCCCCGATTGGATAGAAGCCATGGTAGAACAGGCTCAACGTTCCTCTATTGGTGCTGTCGGTACTTTGTTACTCTACCCCGATGATACCATTCAACACGCTGGCGTTGTCCTGGGAATTGGCGGCGTAGCAGGTCACAGCCATAAGGGTTATCAGGCTCATCATTTGGGTTATTATAACCAACTGGTAACGGTTAATAATTACTCCGCCGTGACCGGAGCCTGTTTGATGTGTCGGCGAGAGACATTTGAGGAAGTCGGGGGGTTAGATGAAGAGTTGGAAGTTGCATTTAATGATGTGGATTTTTGCTTAAAGTTGGTCAGCCGAGGATATCGGAATATTTATCTACCCCATGTGGTTTTATATCACTATGAGTCTAAGAGTCGCGGTTATGAGGATACGCCGGAAAAAGAAGCTCGGTTTAAACGAGAATCTAAAATCATGAAGCAGCGGTGGAGAGATGTACTCAAGAATGACCCCTGTTATAACCCTAACCTGAGTCGCATACGACAAGATTATGGTATTCGTCTGAGTAATGATGAAAATCAAGTGGTGGCGATATCAATGTCTGAGGATAAGGAGGCGCTTTTAGGATGTGCGATCGATTTACCCAAGCTACACCATCCTTTCAATGAAGAAAATATGCTGATTCAGGGATGGGTGATTGGTAAGCACTCTCCGGCTAAACTAATCAAGTTTATCTGTGGCGATCGTGTCCTTGGCGAATCCAAAATGAACCAGGAACGTGGTGATGTCGCCAAAGTATTTCCAGATGTCCCCCATGCTATTGATAGTGGCTTCGTCAAAACCCTTGATGTCAGTGAAACACCCAGTGAAGTAGAAATTTTGATTCTGGCTACTATGGAAGACGGGAATGAGATTCCTTTGTCAACATTACACCTGCGACATGGTAGCTCAGACGATTAGATTAACACCCATGGAAGAAGGGACTCAACCTTCTTCCGTACACCTTTGTAAATTACCAGAGCCGCAACAATTACATCATCTCTTCCAGTCGTCTCTCAAAAATTGACTGAGCTTTAAAGTATAAGTCTAAGTCCTTCTCATTCTTGCTTTCTATCAATTTCAAGGATTCAGAATCCAACTCGTACTGCTCATCAACTTTTTTTTGGGGGTTATAATTTATTTGGACATCCTTAATACCAAGGTTTGTCAGTTTATTAAATAGTTTAATAGAATCACTATAGCGCTCAGTAATTCCTACAAAAAATAGATCGTCAATTTCTATCCCCTCAAGGGCTTTAGATTGTTGATTAGAAAAATGGGGATTGCTGAAAAATTCCTCCATAGATTTATCATACCCATAATGTCTACGAAAATGCTCGTAGTTAGATATAGATCGCTGAATTGGGTGTCGCAAGAAAGTAGCAAATTTTGTCGTGTCGTTTACAATTGGCTGATACTTAGCCATCTCAAAATGACCATATACAGCTTCAAAGCCCTCCGATTTAAATGATTTCACAAAAGATGTTAAGTCACCTTTATCTATCGTCTCATGTACCAATGGGGAAGTTTTTGGGTCAGCCCCATACTCAAAAATACACTTGAGTTTTTTTTCGATTTGAGACCTAAAAGAAGTCCCAGCCGTTTTAGGGATATGAATAAATAAAAATGTATTATTTGGTAATTTTTCAGAGAATTCGGTCATAATTTCAATCTCTAAGTTTTTCCCAGCTAATTTACTATATTTGATTGACTGTAATGCAGTATCTAACCCATCTATTGATATTTGTCTTAGGGTAGCATACCACAGTATAACTGCCTTAACCAAGATAGTCTATCAACTTCAACAGCCCAGACATTGATAGTTACCAACTGGTCTGTTGGGTGGTGTTTCATCCTCTTTTTCCTTGGTGTTTCACATAATTCTCAATAATCTCCTGAGAGATGGTCTCCGATGTCGAAACTAGGTAGGAACGAGTCCATATTGATGGTAGCACCAGCAAATGTTCAAACTCTTTACGGAGGTGACGGGCTGTATAGGCTTTGATTCGATGGATAATCTGATGCGGGGCTAGGGTCGGCGGACAATCCAAAAATGCGTGGACATAGTTAGGCTGTATATCCAGAGTCAGGATTTCGACCTCCAAATCTGGACACACTTCTTCCATTAACTCCCTAAGTCTAATCGCTACCATCCCCTTGAGTACCTTACGTTTGCGCCTAGAACTCCAAACAAAGTGGTAGTTAATCAGAGATTTTGTTGTTAGATTGTGTCTATAGACTTGACACATAGACAAAAAGTTGTTATAGTAAAGTCAGTTAGAACAATAATCTGGCTGTTCCCACCTAATCATAGGAGTTTTTGGGTATGAAAACAAATGAACTGGTCCAGCGCGTCGCCGAAGAAGCCAAAATTCCCAAGAAAAGAGTTAGAGCGATTTTGGACTTGGCTTTTAGTGCTATCTCTCAGGAAATTGAGAGTGGTCAGCCAGTTGTCGTCAGAGGTTTAGGGAAATTTACCCCCAAAGAGCAACCAGCAAGAACCAAAACCAACCCAGAAACTGGTGAAACCACTGAAGTCCCAGCACGTACAGTCGTTAACTTCCGAGTTATTAAACCCTCTAAGGATACAGAAGAGGCAGATTCAGAATAACAACATTTGATTAACTATTAACAGAGATAACCTGTTATTACAGAACTTTAGGGGCGTATATAATACGCCCTACTGCTTTCATTTTGGGAGCGACTCTACAAATTATAACCATCTCCGTTTGTCTGCCCACCTTATTAACCTCTGATCTCATTTAAGTTCTCTCTCCACTTGAGCAGATCTTTTTCTATTTGAGCAAATGAAGGTTGAGACGGAGCCTGAGAAGTCAACTCTAAATCTAATTCTGGTTTGTACCCAAATATCTCAAAATCAGCGCGGTAAAGATTAGCAACATCCCGAACTAACTCCTCAGAGTAGAAATATTTATAATGTGGAAATAATTGTTCTTCAGTCCACCTGAACTTGGTTTGATGGCACTCCTGTTGAAATCCGTGATCTCTTGGTCTTTTATGAAACTCTAAGGATTTGCTAATTTGTTCAAGTGGAGCCGGACTAAGACCTAAAGTTTTTTCGATGTCTGCAAAATCATTAAATAAGTTCTCAACTTTGAGAAGATGGGGTTTGATAATACCCATCTCAATTAAAGGATGAGCTTGCAGCTGATGGTGAATATTGCAATTTCTAATATCCAGTGATTTTAAATACTGTACAAACTCATCAAAACAAAAACTATTTTTACGGCTTATATTTCTTCCTAAAAATCTCGAGATTTTGGGATCATCATATCCAGTTTTAATAGCATGAATGTAGCTACTAACTGCTCGATAGAAAGGGTTTCTAACTAAACATAAAATATGGGAATTTAAAATTTCTTTTGTGGATCTGATCTGTTTTTTGTATTTACGATCTTGGGTAAAAACCTTGGCTCTATACCTATGAGGATGACGATGGTAGGATTCTACATCTTGATATAGTCCTGCATGGTAAAAAAACCACTTTACACCAAAGCTACAAGCACTTTTAGCGCAGAAAATTAAAGTTAAATTCAGTGATTTATTGTATAGAGGTTTTGGCTGATGACGAAGCCATATTTGACGAATTTCATGGGGAGATAGATTTTGGTCAAAATTAACATAAGTCACTGATTTTTGGGATTCCCTACTTCCTGATTTACTGGTTCCCAGTATTTCTCCCGTATCTTTCAAAGCTAACTGTATTTGGTCTCCATTTTGTAAATTATAGGGAGATAAATCAAAACAAAAATTCACCCGTAGATTATCACTATTTCTCTGGAAACGTTTAGGTTTAATCTGCTCAGAAGTCAACTTTTGACCATTAATTAAGACAACGATATCAGAAGGGTCACAACCTCCTTGGTCAGGTAATATCCAGCCTCTGACAATTCCCTGGCTTTCTAAATTATTCCAGTTTACAGAACTTTTCATTTATGGGCTTACCTCAATTCATTTAGGAACTCTATAAATTATAACAATCTCCGTTGGGCTTGAAACTTTATTAACCTCTGATTTTATTTAAGTCATCTCTCCACTTGAGCAGATCTTTTTCTATTTGAGCAAATAAAGGTTGAGACGGAGCCTGAGAAGTCAACTCTAAATCTAATTCTGGCTTGTACCCAAATATCTCAAAATCAGCGCGGTAAATATTAGCAATATCCCGAACTAACTCATCAGAGTAGAAATATTTGTAATGTGGAAATAATTGTTGTTTAGTCCATCTGAACTTGGTTTGATGACACTCCTGTTCAAATCCGTGATCTCTTGGTCTTTTATGAAACTCTAAGGATTTGCTAATTTGTTCAAGTGGAGCCGGACTAAGACCTAAAGTTTTTTCGATGTTTGCAAAATCATTAAATAAGTTCTCAACTTTGAGAAGATGGGGTTTGATGATACCCATCTCAATTAAAGGATGAGCTTGCAACTGATGATGAATATTACAATTTCTAATATCTAGTGATTTTAAATATTGTACAAACTCATCAAAACAAAAACTATTTTTACGGCTTATTTTTCTTCCTAAAAATTTTGATATCTCGGGATTATCATATCCTGTTTTAATGGCGTGAAGGTAGCTACTGACAGCACGAGAAAAAGGATCTCTAACTAAACATACTATATTTGAATGGATAATTTTATGGGTGGATCTGAGCTGTTTTCTGTATTTAGGATTTGCCATAAAAACCTCGGCTTTATACATATGAGGCTGAGGATGATAAGATTCCACCTCTTGGTAAAGTCCAGCATGATAAAAAAACCACTTCAGAGCAAAGCTACAAGCACTTTTAGCGCAGAAAATTAAAGTTAAATTCAGCGATTCATTGTATAGAGGTTTTGGCTGATGATTAAACAAGATTTCACCAACTTCATGGGGAGATACCTTTTGGTGAAAATTGACATAAGTCACTGATTTGTTTGATTCCATACTTTCTGATAATCTTCTATCAAACAGTTGAACACCTGCTTTGTATAACTCTAGATCGAGATCATTATTTTCAACAACCACATCTAATGTTGATTTAGGTAAATTTTGTATAAAGTTTTCAATTTTAGGGTTTTTGTTGAGATTGAGTGATGGTACGGAAGTTTGAGAAATACGATTAAAAAATTCAACAGACTCATTATATTTCTCTGTGATTCCCAAAAAATATAAGTTTTCCAGAGCTATATCTTTTAATACTCTCGATTGTAAATTAGGTCGTTGTTTTACAAATGTTTCAACAGTACCGGAATAACCATAATGATCATACATATGAAAATAATTAGATAAACACCGCCGAATAGGTTCTCTCAGAAATGTAACTAATTTGAGACGATTACCAAAAATAGAGCAATAATGCTTTATACCACGTTGATTAGCGTCTCCTATATGTCCTCCTATGACTTTTATTTTTTTCTCATCAACATAGTCTTTAAGCCTTAATGGACTAGCCGATTCCCCGTAAATTGAAGATTTAATTATTGGACTTGTGACTGGAGATTTAATGCCATAATCATAGATAACTTGAGAAGGATTAAATTGTTGTTCTAATCCGATTCTAAAAGATGTACCAGCCGTTTTTGGAATATGAATAAACAAATATATATTATCATCATCTGATTGGGGACTGGCAGCCACAAATTTACTGGTTCCGAGTATTTCTCCCGTATCTTTCCAAGCCAACTGTATTTTATCTCCATTTTTTAAATTATATTGAGATAAATCAAAGCAAAAATTAACCTTTAAAGTGTCACTATTATTATGGAAATTTTTTGGCTTAATCTGCTCAGAAGTCAATTTTTGACCATTAATCAATACGACGATATCAGAAGGATCACAACCTCCTTTTCCAGTTGATATCCAGCCTCTGACAATTCTTTTACTTTCTAAATTATTCCAGTTTACAGAACTTTTCATCGATTAACTGACCTCAAATTTTTGTCCTTATTCAAGCTAAGTTTAAAGACAACATCTTGCTCCTATTAGCCTACTTGTATAGACTTAAAAAAACAAGTTGATGCTTGCATATTTGATAAATTTTAGTTATAGGAATAATATATGCTACGGAAACATAACTTTCCTAATTGGCTCTAAGTGACGGGTTTCGGATTTGACAGGTTGCTGACTAGAACGGGTTTATTAGCCATGACCAATTTCATCAGTTTTTGCCACTCCGGTAACTTGGTTAGCGACTCAGAATTAAACGGGATGCTTTTCTCCGATGAGAATTGCTCAAAACTTCTTAGCCAATCTAAAATCGTCTCTGAGGGAGAGTCGTTTCGGAATTTCCAAGATTGTCTCAAACTTACAACCATGTCATCATAGTTCCCCATTGTATATGAAGACCATGCCTTCCATACTAAAAATCTGTACTCTACTTGTTTTGTCGTCTCCCCAGTCGGGTTTAAAGATCGCTCTAAACGGAACCTAACCAGTTCTTCCTCTATTTTTAACTGTTGGTCTTGCGACCGTTGTAACTCCTCTTGAGTTTGCTGTAGTTGATGTTGAGATGATTCTAACTCCTGTTCCGTCGCCTGCAATTTTGCCTGATACTGAGCGATCGCTTTTTCCATCTCATCTTCCTGTGTACTCGCCGCCGCCAAAAGTTTTTCGTACTCCTCAATTTTCTGTTCCCATTGGGTTTTCTCCTCTTGAGTTTGCTGTAGTTGATGTTGAGATGATTCTAACTCCTGTTCCGTCGCCTGCAATTTTGCCTGATACTGAGCGATCGCTTTTTCCATCTCATCTTCCTGTGTACTCGCCGCCGCCAAAAGTTTTTCGTACTCCTCAATTTCCTGTTCCCATTGGGTTTTCTCCTCTTGAGTTTGCTGTAGTTGATGTTGAGATGATTCTAACTCCTGTTCCGTCGCCTGCAATTTTGCCTGATACTGAGCGATCGCTTTTTCCATCTCATCTTCCTGTTCAATTAATTCTCCCCAAAGTCCTTCCCACTCTTCCAGTTGATTTTTATACTGGGTTTGTTGTTGTTGACTTTCAGCTAAATACAATTGACAGGTCTCCAAGTTACCTTGAGTTTGATGTAATTGTACCAGAGTTCGCTGATGATTTTTCTCAACCTGGTTAAGTTTAACCAAAGACTGACTCAATTGGATCTCAGTTTTCTCCAGTTGTGGCTCAAGTCGTTCTAATTCTGCTAGATACTGATGTTGTTGAAACTCCGAATATTCTAGTTTACCTTGGGTATCATGAAGTTGAGCAATAGTTCGGATTTGGGTTTTGTTAGCTTGCTCCAGTTGTAGTCTTAATTGACTAAACATCATCTCAGTTTTCATCAGCCGAGACTCAGACTCATTCAGTTGAGACTGTAGTTGATTTTGGTTAGCTAAAATTTCCCGGTTTTGTTGCTCCGCCTGTTCTAGTTCTTCCTGCGTATGGTGTAGTTGGGATTGATATTTCATCACGTCCCATTGAGTTTGACTCAACTGTGATTTGGCTTGTTCTAGTTCTTCCTGAACTTGACTAAACTGCGACTCCAACTGCGATCGCACTTGATTTAATTCGGTATTCTTTTGAGTTAGTTGATTGTGAGACTCCTGTAAAATTGACTCAGTTTTTTGCAGTTGACTGTGAGTTTTTTCTAGAACCCCTTCCGTTTTTTCCAACTGAGATTTTAACTGTTCTACAATCGACTCTGTTTCCTGTAGCTGAGACCTAGTTTCTTCCAATTCATCGCGAGTTGGGTTTAACTGAGACAGAGTTTCTTCAAGTTTAGCTTGAGTCCCTTCTAACTCAACCCTAAGAGACTTATTTTCGGCGGCGGACAGTCGATAATTCGCCCAATCTCTAAAAGCCCAAGCCATATAGGGAGAAGACTTAATCTGATTATTCCATGATAAATCTGGAGTTTGATTAGGATGCCATCCCCGACTCTCTAGTTCCTGATACATTTCTATGGCTTCAGGAAAGTAATAATCGATTAAGCTGGGACGTTGACCATCTTCTGATATATTGGTTTGCATTAGGGAATCATCATAAACCGCCGGAGAAGGATTAGTTAGATTTATCCCGAATTTCTGATTAATTTCCGCTACATATTTATCTTGATATTTGACAATTGTTTCTATATTGGCTAATAAACATTTATCACCATATTTATTATAAAAATCTAAGACTTTCTGATTATAAAATATCCAATATTTAACTGCTAGTTCGGGTTGATTTCTAAAAATTTCATCTCCTCGGCGGTACAGAGAATCTATCACATCCCACGGAGAACGGTAAATCAACAGAAACTTAGCATCAGGTAATAACTGCGCCCAAAAATCTAAAAATAGTGTCGTCCGAGGTTCTTTCCATCCCCAAATATGACTCAGAGAATTTTTTTCAACAATTGCATTTGCTTTGTCGATAAACTCGTCTGGAACATCTAGGTTGTCTTGTAATGTCCAACCATCTATATTAACACCTTGCGATCGCAATAAATCTAGGTGAAATTCAAAAAAATCAATATTCTCAAAGTAGCCTTTGGGGTTAAACTCAGTTCCCTGCATTAGCCGACGACCAACGTGCAACCCAGCACTTTGCAATAATGAAGCGGTCAAGGATGTACCTGAACGGTGCATTCCTGTCATAATTAAAACCTGGGATTCGCTCTTTTTATCTGGCATGGTATAAATGTCGGTTTATCTTTAGTTTATAAGTGAATGGCAAATATAGCGTTTATTAAGGTTCATAACTGACTAGCTACTAACCCTGACAGCCTCGCCCGCCAGTCGGTGGGAGTTTACCATAAATCCTCCAGATGGTTCAGGATTTCCATAAATGCTGTCCGTTCTTTGATTAAACCATGTTCAGCGACCGTTTGAAAGGCTGCTTTTTTGACCAGAGACTTCCGCACCTCAGAAAAGGCGATCGCCTCTTTGACCGCTTCTAGCAGCCCTTCCAGAGCATACTTGGGTCGCAGACAATTGTAACCGGGAAAACAGAAACACCGATTCCCTATACAATCTGGACAGATGGTAAGAGTCCCCATAGCCATGGCTTCTAGGGCGGGAAGGTAAAATCCCTCTCCCTCTTCGCGGTTAGGCAGGAGTATCGTAATTTTAGCACGGTTGAGGTACTGTAGATAATCTCTTCTGGGAATTAGGGATGTCAGCAGTTGCACCCCATAGCCCATTGCTGCTAACCTTGGTGGTAACTTGGGAGCATAAACACTGATCCATTCACCTGACGTGATTCGGCGAAATAGGTTCCCACCTCTGGGTATTAAGTCCCACTATACTACTCACCAATATTCAACATTCAACTTTATTTAAAATCATCTACGATTTTCTTGAGTTTGTGTTGATAATCTGTCAGACTGCTTCGCAGAGATTCTAACTTAGGCAAATTACTCACATCTACAGTTTGAGGTATAGTTGCCGAAGTGGCAGTTGAGGAAGGAAGATTAGAATTGATCAGTCTACTTTTTAAGTCGGGAAACAAACTGTAAATCTCGGAGGTCCGGCTTTCTGCTTTCCAGAGAATACACAAAAAGTCTAGATATCCTTGTTTAGTTTGATAAACTTCTGCTTTGGCAAAATTCACCAGATTATATTTAATTAACTCAGATATCACATCATAGAAATGTACATCCGTGAAAATATTGCAATGGGTATCAATATATGACTCTTTAGATTTTGCTGCCGTCGAGATTAGTTGTTTGACATCTCTGGGGATTCGAGAAAGTGACTGGCTGTTGGTTTTTCCAGACCACACATCACCAAGATTTAAGGGTCTATTGTAATAGTTAGAATTAAATACATGACGAAAAGACGGTCTTTCTAAGTTATTAAAGTTGTTCTCTAATATCTCACCCAGGCTGGTTAGGGGTTTAAGGACATCGAAAGTATAACGCTTATCAGGGATGACGAAAAAAGCAAAACCAGTATTATTTAATAAATCGGAAATCTGATTCAGAAAACCAATCATGTTGGGTGTATGTTCCAAAACATGAGAACCAATTATATAATCATGTTTCTTGGGAATATCACTCAGATTGATTTGTGACAAATTGTATGTTACATCAACCACAAAATTGGCACTATGACCAGGAGTATCCCTGGCGAGTTTCTTTAACTCTTGTGTTGTCCTATAGTCAGCATAGCTGATGTCTCCTTGACCTGGTGTGAAAAATGGGCGATCAAATGCTCCTATTTCTAGCCCTGTAGTAGTTTTGACATCTATAAGATTAGTCAATACACTTTTATAATACAAAAAGCGATGATGTTCCCGAGGATTTTTCGGGGGTGAATTAGTCTGATTAGGTTTTGGCTGGTTTGGTTTCACGGGTAAAGCAGATGGTTGGGGAGATTGCTGCATGGTATAAATGTAGGTTTATCTTTAGTTTATAAGTGAATGGCAAATATAGCGTTTATTAAGGTCTATAACTGACTAGCTACTAACCCGGGCAGCCTAGCCCGCCAGTCGGTGGGAGTTTACCATAAATCCTCCAGATGGTTCAGGATTTCCATAAATGCTGTCCGTTCTTTGATTAAACCATGTTCAGCGACCGTTTGAAAGGCTGCTTTTTTGACCAGAGACTTCCGCACCTCAGAAAAGGCGATCGCCTCTTTGACCGCTTCTAGCAGCCCTTCCAGAGCATACTTGGGTCGCAGACAATTGTAACCGGGAAAACAGAAACACCGATTCCCTATACAATCTGGACAGATGGTAAGAGTCCCCATAGCCATGGCTTCTAGGGCGGGAAGGTAAAATCCCTCTCCCTCTTCGCGGTTAGGCAGGAGTATCGTAATTTTAGCACGGTTGAGGTACTGTAGATAATCTCTTCTGGGAATTAGGGATGTTAGCAGTTGCACCCCATAGCCCATTGCTGCTAACCTTTGTTGTAACTGTTCGCCTAGTTCCGGTTGTTTAAGGGCCGAAATCAGGATTTCGATATCCCGTTGGGGGTCGGGTCGGGGTTGGGGGAAACTACTGGTATCTAAGCCATTGGGGATAATAAACAGGGGTCCATTGACTCGACGTGATTCTGCCAGATAGGTTCCCACTTCTGGGCTAACACAAATGCGGATCGCTTTATGGTTGAGAAACTGATAGCGGGGATTATCTGGGTAGGCGTGCCGGATGTGCTGAATTAGATTAATAATTGGTATGGGGGAGTTGTGGCGCTGGCTGGCTGATAAAAATTCCCAGTCCATACCGTCCATAAAGATAATGTCGGGATCTGATAGCGGTTTAGATAAAATTAGTTGTTTGTCAATATTGAACCACGGGTTATTAGCATCGATCGCACTTTCGGGAGAAAAATAAATCTGGGGTAGGTAGTCCGGGGAATCGAGAATATGATTAAAATAATCCCAGACTTTTAAATGACCTCCGGTTAGTCCCCGATAATCTCGATAAAATAAAATAGATTTTCGCTGTGGTAAGCTAGGTGGTATAATTGCCGGGGATGGACTACCCTGGGCGGGTAACTGTTCCATCTGGTGGGAGATTTGTTCTAGCCACGACTGCGATCGCTCTAACTCCGAGTCGATTTGTTCTAATTTTTGGCGGTCAAATTCCATAAATTATGTACAATTGGGAGGGATGGCTCCATTGAGTAATGGGATGGGAACATCCAGTTAAACTGTGGGTCAGTCTCTAGGGCGGGTCATAACCAACAAATATCAATCATCTGTTCTTCCATATCAAAATATAGTCAAAAATCCTAACATGAGCGTCAGTTATTTCGACACAGCCAATCAACTCCTAAGAAAAGGTCAGTTAGACGAGGCGATCGCATCCTATAATCAGGCGATCGCAGAAAGTCCTAAATCAGCTTGGTATTATCATAACTTGGGAGAAGCCCTCAGCCAACAGGGTAAAATCGACGAAGCTATTGCAGCCTACCGTCAAGCTACGGAACTTAACCCTAATTCTGCCTGGTCTTATGATAATCTGGGAACCCTCCTAAATCAACAGGGTAACTTACCAGAAGCCGTTAGTTGTTTCCGCCAGGCTATTGAACTTGACCCAGATTTCTGGCAATTTTACCACAATTTAGCCCTAGTGCTGCTCAAAGAAGGTCGCCTAGAGGAGGCCGTTTCCCTATGGCAAAAAGCCATTGAGTTAACAGCCGATGATGCCGAACTATACCACAGCTTGGGTAAAGCCTACCACCAACAACAGCAATATTCAGAAGCAGTTACAGCCTATCGTCAGGGGTTAGAATTAAACCCTTATTGGTCTGACTGTTATATGAGTTTGGGTCAAACTTTGGAGGCTTTGGGAGAAACCGAAGAAGCGATCGCCTCCTATCGTCGAGCCTACGAACTTAATCCCAATTTATCAGAACCCCTGCCCAAATTGCAAACAGTCCTGGAGTCCCAAGGACGTTGGGAGGAATTAGCCACCCTATACCGTCGCTGTTGTATTGTTGATCCTAACTCAGCCACCAGTCATAAATACCTGGGAACAGCTTTAGCCAATAGTGGAAAGCTATCGGAAGCGGCGGAGAGTTATCAGAAAGCCTTGGAGTTAGACCCGAATTTGGTAGAAATTCTGCAACCCCTAGGACAGGTTTTAACCCAATTAAATCAATGGGAAGCCGCCGTTGATATATTCCGAAAAGCCACCCAAGTCGATCCTAACTCTGCTTCATTCTACCATCAGTTAGGGCAGGCTTTAACCAAATGCGATCGCCTATCAGAAGCACTCGCCGCCTATCAAAAGGCTTCCGAACTCCATCCCACTTCCACCCCAGTCCTGTTTGATTTAGGTCAGGCTTTGACTAAACTTTACCATTGGTCAGAGGCGATCGCCACCTATCAAAAAGCCTTATATCTTAATCCCCCCAACCAGGCTGAAATTCAAACTCATCTACAGGAAGTTCAGGACAAGCAGCGCCACCTAGACGAGGAAATCGCCGCCTATAGCGAAAGCCATGAGTTTCATCCCAATTCTAGCGAATCCTACGAAAAATTTGCACAGTTTCTCAGAAGCAAGGGAAAAATCGAAGATGCGATCATAGGATTTCACCAAGCCTGTATTCTCAATCCCCAGTCAGCCGTAGCCCATCATCAACTAGGTTATACCCTAGCTCGTGGTCAACGCTGGGATGAGGCAATTATAGCTTATCAGAAGGCAGGCGAACTTAATCCCTACTCTCCCCATGTACAATATCACCTGGGACAAGCCTTGGTTGAGGAAGGACGCTTAGAAGAAGCGATCGCTCATTTCAAACAGTCCATCACCATTGACCCAGAATTTGAAGAGGGTTATGATGCTCTCAAGCAGGCGATCGCAAAAAAAAAAGGTAGCCTCTAAAACCGATCCGATTTCTCATTATCGGCATTTACTCCAAGCCAGTCCCAACAACCCTGATCTACATCAGGAGTTGGGACAGCTTTTGCATAGCCAGGGTCAAACCCAATTAGCGATCGCTCATTATCAAAAAGCCATAGACCTTCAGCCAGGACCTGTTCACCTGTGGTTTTATCGCAATTTAGGAGAAGCCATGGTGACTGATGAACATTCCAGGCGACCTTAGCCAGAGTTTCCCATGCAGCCAACCTACACCACCCATAGTCACTGGATGCGACAGGCCTTAAAACTAGGCGCAGCAGCAGGAGAAGCCGGAGAAGTCCCCGTCGGTGCAGTCATTGTCAATCAACAGGGAAAACTGATTGCCCAGGGGGAAAATCGCCGGGAACGCGATCGAGACCCCACCGCCCATGCTGAGATTATAGCATTACGGCAAGCCAGTCAGGTATTAGGAGATTGGCATTTAGACACCTGCACCCTGTATGTCACCCTAGAACCCTGTCCCATGTGTGCAGGAGCCATTATTCAAGCTAGGATAGGTTTATTGGTCTATGGTGCCGACGACCCCAAAACTGGCAGCATTCGCACCGTTTTCAATCTTCCAGACAGTCCCGCCTCCTATCATCGTCTCCCTGTCCTAGGGGGTATTCTCGAATCATCCTGTCGCCAACAACTGCAATCCTGGTTTGCTCAACATCGCGCTAATATGTAACCATTGAGACAATCTAATAACTGTCATCCTCTGCCATGACAGAGGGGGTTAAAGGATTTACCTTAGACTTATAGAGTTTAGAAATCCCAAATTATTGTCATGGTAACAGTTCAATCGATTAAACCCTGGTCTAATTCATCTCCTTCTAGCCAGACTAAATCCTCTGGTGTCGCGCATTGGTTAACTTCTATTGTTTATCCCCTGGGACGCTATGGGGTTCTTCCCTTCTATTTTAAAAAGATTACCGTCACCGGACAGGAGAATTTACCCAAAGATGGTCCGGTGATTTTAGCACCTACCCATAGATCTCGTTGGGATGCTTTTATTGTACCATTTGCAACAGGTCCTTATGTCACTGGACGAGATTCGCGGTTTATGGTAACTGCTGATGAAATGCAAGGACTTCAAGGGTGGTTTATTCGCCAAATCGGAGGGTTTGCGGTTAATCAAAAACATCCAGCGATCGCCACTTTGCGATATGGCGTTGATTTACTGCGCCAGGGAGAAATGTTAGTGATTTTTCCAGAAGCAGGCATTTTTAGGGATCACCAAATTCACCCTCTCAAAGCCGGATTAGGTCGTTTGGCAATTCAGGCTGAATCCCACTATCCTAATTTAGGGGTTAAGATTGTGCCTATATCTATCCATTATAGCCCCAATATTCCCCATTGGCGCTCTGAAGTTAACGTCACAATTGGGAAACCCCTAGAAGTCAACAAATATGCCACAGGTCCCGCAAAAAAAGAATCTCTCAGGTTGATGTCAGACTTAAATCAGGCTTTAATCGAGATTGATAGTTTGTAGTATATATGAATAATTTACCTCAATTTAACTCCGGTCAAATTGTAGCTATTGATGCTGAAAATACCTCTCTTTATGCCGAGGTAATTCAAGTCGTTATCCTGCGCCAAGTCTGTTGGGTGCGTCCCTTAATGCTCGTGGAATTGACCACAGAAAATCAGCCCCTTTGCTATGATTTGCGAGACAGTGCTGATTTGATTTGGCCCTGGGAGTTATTTAGGGTAGCTTTGGATACAGAAGTAATACCTTTTTTAGTCGCATTAAATCCCCCAGAGCAAAAGCCGGAAATGTTACCCCGAAACCATCAACGGTTTCGAGAGTTTATTTCCCAAATTTGGCTCAATCATTCCCAGGTTTTTCGGGGAGTTAGATAAAGATTCCCTTTCCCCTTGACAAATCCTAGGGATTGACTTATACTTATATCATGGGAAAATGTGGCGGCATATATATGGCTTTCCGGGAAGGAACCGAAGACCTCCACCACCAGATTAATCTAGTAGTTGTATATTTAACTCCTCCAACGTCTCCGAATTTTCATCAATAGTAATAGTATTAGGTTGCACCTGCGACCTACCGTTAACCTTGAGCTGATAAGTTCCGGGTCGCAATTGTTCCAGATAATAAACTCCCGCCGCATTAGTAATTGATAAACTCGCCGAACGTCCATCACTATCAAAAGCCTCAACTCGCGCACCTAAAATCGGTTCTCCCAGCGTATTGGTAACTACTCCAGCAATGGTATAAGAAGCAGCCAGAGGAATGAGAATAGGTGTATAACTCCCCTCCGCCACCTGTACAGCAAAAGCCGTTTCTAGGGGTTGAAAATCTGGGGGAAAACCTGCCGGGTCTAAGTCTACACGATACATTCCGGGGTTAAGATGTACGAGAAAACGACCATGATGCCAAATCATTTGTGTAGGTCTAACCAATTCATTATCGATAATCAGAAACTCCGAACTATCCGCATATATTTCCTCACTCGAATCTAGTTTACCGTTATTATTTAGGTCATAAAAAGGTTGAATTAATAACCCTCCCTGTTGACGCATACGGTCAATGCGTCTGTGACCCGGACTAATTCCCTGTTGTAGTCCTAAACTGGAAACTAATTGCAGACTAAAACGGTTTTGGTCAGAAGTTAAAGATACACCTTCATAGCGCGCCTGTAATAATACCCCTGGTATAATAGTCGTTCCTAATGTACTATATAATCCATGTCCTTGGGAACCGACACCATAGCCTAATTCAACCTGCCAAAGTAACTCACCAAAAGCAGTTCTAACCGGAGACCTATAACTCCAATAAGCCGTTAATAAATTATCCCCAGGTCGGGAACTTCTGGGAGAATTGACAGTATCATAATTAAGGAATATAGAATTATTAGCGTCCCAACGATAGGATAATTGGGAATTAGTGCGACTATCCCTAGAGGCGGAATTAGCATAGCCGAGAGGAATATTAAAACCTCTCTGAAATAGGTAAAAGTTGCCGAAACGTTGGTTAAGATGCCAATTTATAGTTTCATCTGTATCAACACTGACACGGATATTAGTAGAAAAATTGCGCCTACCCCAAAAATATTGCAGACCCAAACTCGAAGACCTATCCAAATCCCCACTCCCAAATAATGTCAATCCCCGCCAAAGTCTCCAATTGAGACTATACCAAGTTCTATCAAAGTCACTATTGAAAGTTGCATAAAATTGTCGAGAATCCCAAACCACATCGGCATTAATATTAGCATCATCCCCCACAAAGCCAGAAATACCTACTCGCAAAGGTGTTCCTTTAGGCTGATAAAAAACTTCCGCTAAACCACGGGTAGATGAATCATAAACGCCACCTAAACCGACTGTTAAATCTTCAGTTATCCCCCAACGCTGAGAAACTCCGGCATTAAATTCGTTGAGTTCTCCCCAAAAATCATGACCGGGATTAAAACGACGCTGCCACCCCCCAGAAATTACTAATGCTGATGCTCCTTGAGGCAGTTGTTCTGGTAAAATGGTAAACCTAGCTTCTTCTATGATGGGTTCACTAATTAGAGAACCGCCAGGGTAAAGTAAAACATAGTAATTTCTGCCAACCTCTCTACCTACAGGAACATTATCAAAACGGTAAAAGCCAGAATTATCGACAAACTGTTCTGCTATGACTTCCCCACGATAACGACTCGATACCAGTTGTGCTAAAGTTCCTGGTTCAGCATTACCTGTTATGGTGGGGGTGACTTGTTCTGGTTGCAAACGTTGGCGAGGGTTGGCGGCACCACTACCCAATAATGAACTAGGAGAATATCCCCGCCTTTGAATAGTAGTAAATCCCCAAAAGTCACCTGTAGTCCTTTGGTCTCGCCAAAATCGCCGTTGAGAACCTAAAAAATAATCGCTAGATTCAGTTTGGCGGATGATTTGAAATTCGGATAATCGCCAGGTTTCGCTGTCGGTTATGTCTCCCTGATTAAGGGTGAGAAACCAACTACTATCTAAAACTGTTCCGACGGCGGATAGGCGACCTGTGTTGTTCAGGTCAAAACCTTGGTTTTTGGTAAGATTAACCCGCTGTTCTATCATACCAATGTTAAAGTTGGGGGGGGAAATTTCTGGCAATCCTTCTAAAATTACTGGGGGTCTTTCCCGGCTGGTTCTTCTCCCCCTTCTGACTTCGGGGACATCAAAAATAATTGCATATTCCCGAAAACTAAATTCTGATTCAATATCAAATAAGTCTTGAATATCTTGCACAGAAAGGACTAACCCTAATTCGGGGTCGTTGCGAATTTCATCGAGGTTAAGGCGGACAATTTTAAAAGGCGATCGCAATTCGACTTCATTATCTGATATAACTGTAGATGTAAACTGTAGAACCTGCAAAACTTCATCATAAGGAATTAGCCAATCCCCAAAATTTATCACCTCATTATCCGTTACTGACCCGCGCACAAATACCCCAGTTTTAACATTGCGCCGACCAGCATTTAAGCCAATAATAAAAATCGTGAATTCCGGTGATTCTGGGGTAATTTCCTCTGTGATATCTGGGAAACTCCCAGCAGATTGTATCCACAAATTTTCAACAGCCATCAGGGTCAATAACTGCAAACCATAAAATAAACACTTATAAATATTTGGCATAACTCAGTGTTAAAACTGCCTTGCTTACCGTCAGATTATGGCAGTATTTTCCTGATAATATACTCCATTAATCACGATATTAAGGAACGGTAAATGTTACGCTGAATGGGATTTTGTTATTCCGGTTTACTCCCCAACCCAAATTCCCAGAAAGTTGATAATCTCCCGGTTCAAGGGGTTGATTAGAATTGATATTAACCAAACGTTCTTTTTCCGCAATCACGGTAGTATCTACACCACGACCACTCTGGATTTCTTGATTTCCTTGAGAAATTACCCATTCTGGTTGCACAATCACACTGGCTTGTCCACTATTACGAACCAATAACTGTAAACGATTCGACTCGGGATTATAGCGAACATTAACAATATCTAAATCGTGAGAAATATCTCCCTTGCGAACATAGACTGCTACCCCAATTTGAGGAACAATAGTCGTCCTTAATACAAAATTTCCGGTTTCATCTGTTTGTTCCTCAATGATGGCTTCTAAATTTTCGGTAATTAGCATTGCTCGATATTCTCCATCAGGTAAACTCGGCGGGACACGAGCAATAAACCGAATGCGGCGCTGGTCTCTACCAGGGACTTCTAATTCGCGAGGGGAAAACTGTAGATAGGGGGTCAAATCGTTATCACTTGATTCTAAAAATTGAAATCCCTGTTCAGCATCGTAGGTAAAGGGAAGGCTAAAAATTCTGGCTCGAAAATTTTGATCACCAACGTTAGAAACGGCGATGGTTCCCTGTGCTTGACCTCGGTTGATTTCGGTTTCTATTACCATGGGAGAAACCCGCACGTCGGCTGTGGCTGCACCAGGCAATAATAACAAACTTGATAGCAAAATTTTGCTAAAATAGGATAAAATGCGCGACATCTCAGTAGATTATGATGGTTAATTTCTGTGATGATTAGCAGGTCTACTATTGCTTAATCAGGAATTGCGGTCACTGTAATAGTGTATTTGTAGGTTCCGGCAGGCATAATCTCACCGTCATGGCTTACTTCCAGAGAAATCTGGAAATCCTGAGTAGTTCCGCCATTAATTTGGGTAATAGCAGTTGTAGCACTATCTCCCTGCCAGTGTAGCTGATTATTAATCAAAGCGCGTAAATTAATGGGTTGAAATTCACGGGGTGCTTCATCTTGTCTGACATTGGTTATACTTAACTTAGCGTCAGTGTTACATAAAACTTCTACTTCAGCAGGCTCATCAGTTACCAATTGAGCGAGATTTACATCATTGAGTTTTAATGTACCATTCCTAGTAGTAAAAAATTCACAGGATTTCTCAACATCAGTAGTAACCTCAACTGTGGTTTCTGAACCTGTGGCTAAGACTTGCACGGGAAATGTCACAACGCCGACAATACCGAGAGTTATGACTACCCATAAAGGACGTAATATCATATTTTTGGCGTTCCTAAACCAGTTTTTTGGCTTTGCTTTGACTAGATAGGTAAATCAACTTTGGGGTTTGGGATTGACTGCCAAATCAGCAATTAGGAAAACAACCACCAGGGAGAATTAGAGTTTTTAGGCTCAATTCTCCCTGACATAAAAGTTACCTATATTGGCTGTCAATCAGCCTATCCTAATTTTAGCTCTAGTTAGGGGTAGCGGTGATAGTCACACGATAACGATATAATCCATTAGGTACTGGCTCAAACCCTTCATTATCGCCAACAATCATGGCAATTTGTAAAGTCAAGTCTTCAGCATTAGGAATCTCTAACTCTTCAGTTTCGTTAGGCCACCAATCAAAGTTCTCTCCGGTACCAGAAGTTGTATACTGCCCATCTGGACGATAAACTACAGCATGAGCAATATTACCATTAAAGGCGGCGGGTGCTGCTAGCTGAACAGGTTGAGCCACGCTTACAGTTCCACCAACGTTACAATTGATGGTTACTGTCCCTGCTGTACCTAAATTGCCCGCATTAGTACCTCTAGAGGCTTCTAGCCACCATTGAGTTGCATTATCATCATCTTTAGCCAAAATACCATTTTGCAGGTCGCTAAACACGCAAACTGTACCTATAATACCCTCAAATTCTGCATCTATAGTAACTGGATCTGCTATGACTTGTGGCGCAAAAGCCATAGAAGCGAGAATTGCTAGACCACTAGCAACAGTTAAGTTATGTAATTTCATATTGATAGACTCCTGGTTAATTGGTGAGATGGGGTTTGGTTTATTGAGGCATTAGTAGAGGGCTGTTTCTCTAACCAATCATTATATCAAGCAAATGTTGCTTTGTGCAGGGCAAAAGTCTATAAATCCCTTTGCTGGCAAGGGTTTTAGCTTTTTTTTCATCCAACGCCCTTTTTACGGTTGCACTTGACTATCTGGGAAAACTAGGATGTTAACTGGGTTAAAGAAAAGAAGGCAGATTAGACGATCGCCAGCCTAGAACATTCTCTATTGATGGGATGTGTGGCAAAATCAGGGTCAGAATTAGGGATGTTGGGGATTCTGAATCAAAAAGCCCGTCTTAGTTAACTTCCCCGCAACCGAGACTCCCGTAACACGAGGATAGGCGAGGGATGAAGCACTTTTCAAGCATTCCCAAACTATCCCTAGTGGTAGGGGTAGTTTAGGAGTGCTTTTGACTAGACCCTGAAGCAAGCTAACAATGTTATTGAAAGCTCTAACTATTGGCGATATAGCGATATAAATATCGCGTCTTTAACTAAGATATCATACTTTTTCTCATTTTTATATCCGATTTGTGCAACTTTTTCAAGGTTGAGGGATATTCCCCGAAGCAACGATAGAATTGTTCGGAAAATCTGCCCATGTGGGAGAAGCCGTGGGCGCTGGCGATCGCATAAATGGTGCTTGGGTCTGCACTACGTCCGCAAAGTTGTTCCCGGACGGCGTTCAGTTTGCGGGCGCGAATATATTGCTGTACCCCTACGCCGGTAATTTCTTTGAAGGCGTATTGCATGGCTCTGGGGGAAATGCCAAGCTGTTGACATAACTCCTCATTGGTGAAGTTTTTGGCTAAATTACTGTCGATCATGGCCTGGACTGTGGCAAAGATCCAATACCGTCGAGTGGGTTTGAAAATTTGGCGATCGCCACGCTGTTCAAAGGTATGGTCTAATAATTCCCGAAACTGACACAAAAATTTTTCTCGCAACAGTGCGGCTTCCTGGGGAGTCAAAAGACCTCGATGATACAGACATTCAGCGGTAGGAAACCACTGCTGCATAAATCTGGTGAAGTTGGCAAACCTAATGGGGTGGACGGTCAAAACTGCTTGATTCGGGTCCTGGCTATTTTCCCAAAATTTCTCTGGTAATAGGTCCAGGTTGGCTAGGAGTTCATCATTAAAACAAATATATAAACCATGCCAACCGGGGGGAAAACCTGATGTATATTCGATCTGGCTGCGATGAACGGCGATCGTATTACCAATGGGGTCTGTATAGCCCATCCAAGACAATATGGGATGATGGGGATACAAGCCGAGGGCAAAATGGGTTTCTCCTTCGGGAATTACATGGCGATCGCTAAACAGATTTTCCGTGAAGAAATGCGCTATTTCTATCCCCGGAAAAGCTACTTCTCGATGTTCGATGCGAAATACTCCTTCTCCTAAATGAAACCCCTCTATCCAGGTGGGTAATACTTCACTCTGAGAGTCTAGCGCCAAGGCTCGGCGAACGTTGTACTCAGCACACATGGGGTTATACAGATCTATACGGTTGACCATAATCGGGTTCAATATATGGGGATTAGTTGTAACACCCAATAATTGATGATACAACGGTTAAATGTGCCTTCATCCTACCAAAATTTCTGCCGGATAATTCTATCTTTCCTCTTGACAAACTCCCATGATTTGACATATACTAGAAGCATGGGAAAATGTGCGGGCATATATATCAGTTTTTTAGTTATCCTTGATATATTCGGGCATTCTCCTGGAACTATCTGTAATTGGGGCAGTTTCTGAGACTCCTTCCACCACCTTTAGGGGGACTGGGGGGGTTTCGGCTACTTCCTCACCTCCCCAGGAGAATATTATAGCGTTTCTCATCTCCTAAGGTACGGCCCTCACCCCAAACCCCTCTCCCAGAAAGAGAGAGGGGCTTGGAAACGTACCTCATGAGTCCGGGAACTGCTATAATCAACCTTCCCTCTGTCGAGAGGGTTTTGGGTGGTGTAACTAAGGAGTGATTTTACTGATAAGTTATCCCCGCATTTCGCATTCTGTCTATGGCTTCTTGAATGCGGCTTTCTTTGTTAGTTAAAGCAATGCGGATAAAACCTTCTCCCGCCGCGCCATAACCGTTACCAGGGGGGACAATCACGCCGCATTTCTCTAATAGCAATTTGGCAAATTCTGTGGAAGTGTAATTGCTGGGAACCGGGACCCAAATATATAATGTGGCTTTGGGGGGTTCAATTTTCCAACCGAGAGAACGCAATCCTGAAATGACTAAATCGCGGCGATGTTGATAAATATCATTCAGCTTTTGACGGTCTGACTCTGGGGTTAAATAAGCAGCGATCGCGGCTTTTTGAATAGCTTTAAATACACCAGAATCCACATTAGTTTTAACTTGGCTTAATCCCTTAATCCCGATTTGATTACCGACGACAAACCCAATGCGCCACCCGGTCATATTATAGGATTTAGACAGGCTATGAAACTCAATAGCAATATCTTTGGCACCGGGAACCTCTAGGACACTGGGCGCTCGATAACCTTCATAACAAACCTCGGAATAGGCGTTATCATGGCATAGTAGAATGTCGAACTTTTGACAAAAATCTACCATGGTGCTAAAGTCTTGTAAGGTGGCGATCGCCCCGGTGGGATTGTTCGGGTAGTTTACCCAAAATAATTTAGCCCGCCTAGCTATCTCCTCTGGAATTGCTTGTAAATCGGGTAAAAAGCCATTTTCCGGCTGTAGGGGAACATAGTAAGGCTCTCCCCCGGCGAAGAGGGTAGAAGTGCGATACACTGGATACCCAGGATCGGGGATTAAGACAATATCCCCAGCTTCCACAAAAGCTAAGGCTGTGTTGTGGATAGCTTCCTTAGAACCCACAGAGGAGATGATCTCGGTTTCTGGGTTTAAGCCATTCACCCCAAAGCGACGAGACATCCAAGCGATCGCCGCCTCCCGGTATTCTATCATACCCCGATAGGGCGGATAGTTGTGGTTGGAGGGGTCTTCAATGGCATCGTGCATAGCCACCCTGATATGATCCAAAGTGGGCTGGTCAGGATCACCCACTCCAATATTAATTATATCTACCCCTTGAGCAACCAGTTCTATGCGTCTCCGGTCAATTTCAGCAAACAGGTAGGGGGGGATTTTTTCTAAACGTTTAGCAAACTGCATTATCACTCACAGGGGGTTGGTTCATTAGGTATAAGCCAGAAAATTATACCAGAAAACTCTTACAACCCAGCCATGAACAGCAGTAAATGAACGGCGATGTCAACCCTGTTATCGCCTCAATTACAGGCTTTTTAGTTAAATTATTGCCAAAAGAAAATCGGCAGCAACAACAACTCTAAATTAAATGCAACAGTTTCGGGTTCAAGGTGACCCAGGTTGATTAACTGTGTTAGGTTCCGAACCTAGGGACTAGGTACTAAGCGAATACGTCCGGCATCCATTTCGTCCATCAGTAATTCTAAGGCTTCATAATCCACATCGGAAATATAACCCAGTCGAGTCAGTTCATAGTTAATCCCGTTTTCGATTTCGGGGGTGAGACATCTAAAGTAAAGTGCTTTAGATACCAGTTGTCGAATTCCATTGGTGGCTGACATGAGTAGTCAAGTAACTCAACTTATGTTAATTCTCCAACCAATAAACAGTCTGGCTGGTGATTTATATCTCCTAAATATGTGATCTAAATCACCCAGCCTGGCCCTTGGGGGTTGGTGATAGCAGAAATTAAGATGCTGCTATATTATGAGACAATCAAACAGTTTTTATCTGTGTTGTTTTATACACTTCTTATGGTCTCATGACAAGTTCAGCGCCTAGGAATAAGTTAACAAAAACTTAATCTTTGTGCCACCGGTAATATAGCACCTGCCCCATCAAATATGGCCAGCCACCCCAAACATAGAAAATATCGACGATATTTTAATTCAAAAAATCTGGATATCTATCAACTAATTATCAGCCCCAAAACCCAGGAAATAGGCAGCCAGGAAGTCCTGTAGTGAATCAGGAAAATTTAATTTACCAGAATTGCACCGATGATGTATAATGGTGGTATATGCGTCATTTCTCAGCCCAACATCATCAAAACGTATAAGTAAAGATTGCCGATTAAGAATCAGAAGAGGTAGAAAGTGGCAGTTTCAGTCAAAGAATTAATCACACCAGAAATCAACCAACCAGCGCGATATTTAGGTAATGAATTAGGGGCGAAACACAAACCCTGGGAATCAGCGGCAGTGCGCTGGTCTCTCACGTATCCAGAAATCTATGAGGTAGGAGCCTCGAACCTGGGGCATATAATCCTCTATAATATCATCAATACGCAGCCCCGACAATTATGCGATCGCGCCTATTTACCGGCGGCGGATCTGATCACAAAACTGCGAGAGACGCAAACCCCGTTATTTGCGGTAGAGTCCCGCCGTCCTCTGAGGGAATTTGACATTCTGGGGTTTAGCCTCAGCTACGAACTAGGGGCCACGAACATTCTAGAAATGCTGGATCTTGCCCAAATTCCCCTAACCTGGAAACAAAGGCAGAATCGGGATGGACAAACCCCCCTAGGAGAAATACCGCTAATCTTCGCGGGAGGTCAAACGGCGACATCGAACCCGGAACCCTACGCGGACTTTTTCGATTTTATCGCCCTAGGGGACGGAGAGGAACTCCTCCCGGAAATAGGTTTAGTGATAGAAGAAGGGAAAGCGGCAGGGTTAACCCGGGAACAACTGCTGTTAGACCTAGCCCAAGTGCCAGGGGTATACGTTCCCCAATTCTATGATATGGCAGGGGATGGGTCAATCCATCCCAACCATCCAGAAGTCCCCACAACGATTCTCCGCCGGGTGGCAGCCCCGATGCCTGCCTATTCGATTACAATGGTTCCATTGGTGCAAACAGTTCACGATCGCCTAGCGATAGAAGTGAGACGAGGCTGCACCCGTGGCTGTCGTTTCTGTCAACCGGGAATGTTAACCCGTCCGGCTAGAGACGTGGAACCGGAAGCGGTGGTAGAGGCGATCGCCAAAGGGATGAAAGCAACGGGATATAATGAATTTTCCCTATTATCCCTAAGCTGTTCAGACTACCTATCATTACCCGCAGTGGGAATGGAAATCAAAAACCGTCTGCGTGACAGTAACGTATCCCTATCCCTACCCAGTCAACGAGTCGATCGCTTTGACGAAAACATTGCCAACATCATTGGCGGGACCCGCACCAGTAGCCTGACCTTTGCACCAGAAGCAGGGACCCAAAGAATGCGGGATGTCATCAATAAGGGACTAACCAATGAGGAATTGTTACGAGGAGTAAAAACCGCCTACGAACAAGGTTGGGATAAAATCAAACTATACTTTATGATCGGCTTGCCGGGAGAAACGGATACTGATGTCCTGGGTATCGCCGAAACCGTCCGCTGGTTGCAGCGCCAATGTCAGGGACACCGCCGCCGACCCCTCAGCATTAACCTGACCATTTCTAATTTTACCCCCAAACCCCATACACCCTTTCAGTGGCACAGCGTATCAACTACAGAATTTCAACGCAAACAGCAATTGCTAAAAGCTGAATTTCACCGCCTCAAAGGGGTTAAAGCCAACTTTACCGACGTGCGGATCTCGGCTATGGAAGACTTTATCGGTAGAGGCGATCGCCGACTAGGGCCAGTAGTCCAACGAGCTTGGGAACTAGGGGCCGGAATGGATGCCTGGTGGGAAAGCCTAGATCGTGCCTTCGCCGCCTGGACCCAAGCCATAGAGGAGTCGGGGTTAGGCTGGAAATATCGGCAAGTAGAAGCGGGGGAATGGAACCTCATGGAAAACGCGATCGCCGAGGACAGCCAGGACCACAGCCACCGTGAACAACTACTAGACCAACCTCTACCTTGGGACCATATCAACACCGGAATAGACAAAAACTGGCTGAAACAAGACCTACAAAAGGCGATCGAAGCGGCCACAGTTCCCGACTGTTCCTTCGCCGCCTGTTCCCATTGTGGGGTATGTGGTCCAGAATTAGGCCATAACCTAGTATTTACACCCCCACCCATTCCCGAATTTGTCGGTCATTTTGTCCCGCCTTCCCAACGAGTCCAACGGGTGCGAGTCTGGTTTGGCAAATTGGGAGACATGGCATTAGTCGGACATCTTGACCTGATGAAAGTGTTTGATCGGGCTGTCAGACGCGCAGAATTGCCCATATCCTTCACGGGAGGCTATCATCCAGGCCCCCGTATATCCCCCGCCAATGCACTGCCTTTAGGGACCACTAGCACCGGGGAAATCGCGGATTTTGACCTGGCGGAGACTATGGAACTACAAACCTTTCAACAGGAACTATCCGCCTCTCTCCCCGACAACTTACCCATTTATCGGGTCGCAGAAGTGGACGTTAACTCGCCGGCGATCGCCGAAACCATAGAACACGCTACCTATATCATCCATTTACAAGCCACAGATGAGACTATTACCCCGAATCATTGGGCAAGTTGGGTGCAGGCTGTACTCAACAGTTCAGAAATCTTGTGGGAAAAAACTACCAAATCGGGTAGAATCAGAATTATTAACCTGCGTGAGCAGTTATTACAACTAGAGGCGATCGCGAAAGAAACAGTCAAAATTCCACTATGGGAATTAGACCAACCACCCCAAAACGCTACCCTATTGCGTTATTTGGGAACCTGTCGCAATGATGGAACTCAAGTGCGACCTGAACAAGTGGTTTATATGCTAGAACAAGTTAGCGGCCAGGAATTGCAACTAATTTCCATCCACCGAGAACATCTAGCGCTACGCGCCGAGGTTACAGGTGCGGCTGATTTGGGGTATAATGATCTAATCTGTACAAAACCTGATTAACCCTAAGACCTAAGCCTAATTTAGGCGATCGGGTTGAGGGTTATAACCAAGGTAGAGTCAGGCTTGGCCTGTTTCAAGTGGTAAGCGTTGGATATAAGCGCCCAGATTTATCCATCTTCCTCCTTCCTCTATGATCACTCCTGCTAACCCTGTCGGGTTAACCGTGAGGGGGCTCTGGTGGAATGATGCCGAATCGCCCGCTACAGTTCTGGAATCAGACTTAAAATCATTATTGCAGGACTTGGGTTGGGCTGACGGAAGATGATCACCAAAATTGGTTCGTGAAAATCGGACAAGAAAACAGGTAGGGGCGGGTATGTCAGACCACGCCGCTGCGGGAAAAAAGTAGGCGGGTGCTAGCGCCGCCATGAGAAACACAAGCAAAAAAACCCAGTTTCTTAGGAAGACCTTTTTTGAAAACCTGTAGGGGGGGTGCGCGAGGTACCCCGCACGGGATATGCTTTCGGGGAAACCAGCCCGGTAGGGTGGACCGCATCCCGATAATTGGCATAAACACGAAAAGCTTTCTGATGTGACGCACCAACCGAAGCAGGCTTTGTGCTGCGGGACACGCGACGGGGGAAACACCAGCCAACCTGTCGCGGTAGGGGCGGGTGCTATATCCGCCATTAGAAAAACCAGGCAACTTTCTGCACCCGCCCCCAGGATGTTATATCCGCCATTAGAAAAACCAGGCAACTTTCTGCACCCGCCCCCAGGATGTTATATCCGCCATTAGAAAAACCGGCCAACTTTCTGCACCCGCCCCCAGGATGCTATATCCGCCATTAGAGAAACCAGCCAACTTTCTGCACCCGCCCCCAGGGTGCTAGGTCTGCCTTATGAAAAACCGGCCAACTTTCTGCACCCGCCCCCAGGATGCTATATCCGCCATTAGAGAAACCAGCCAACTTTCTGCACCCGCCCCCAGGGTGCTAGGTCTGCCTTATGAAAAACCGGCCAACTTTCTGCACCCGCCCTACGCCAAACAACGAACTCACCCGCCTTTGTGTCACCGAAGACACAGGTTTCGATAAATGGTGATATGAATAAGACCAAAATTTCCCGCCGGGAGCAAAGTCTGCTGACAAGGGCTGCTAGTGTGAGTCCATTCGCCCCGCGCACACAGATGGTTATTGGGCACACGGCACGCTCTCTCATCGCTCTAGCCACCACAATATCAAGCTCACGCAGAGCCGCCTACTCGGTCAAGTGTTGCAAAGTTTTGAGGAAATTAAATGTCCAAGCAAATTATTATTGCAGAGCAGCATAGGATCGCTGCAGTTTTTTCTGAAGACGAGATTCAAGAACTTGTGGTGGCAACCGGAAACCAACAAGTTAGTGATATTTATTTAGGAATTGTTGAAAATGTCCTGCCCGGAATAGACGCGGCTTTTGTCAATATTGGCGACCCCGAACGCAACGGGTTTATTCATGTTTCCGATTTGGGACCGCTAAGATTAAAGCGATCGTCCGGTTCCATTACCGAACTATTGATGCCTCAACAAAAGGTTCTAGTCCAAGTGATGAAAGAACCCACCGGCACCAAAGGACCAAGATTAACAGGCAATATTACCCTACCAGGACGCTATCTCGTCTTAATGCCATTTGGCCGAGGTGTAAATCTGTCTCGCCGTATCCGCCTTGAGACAGAACGCAATCGCCTTAGAGCCTTGGCTATTTTAATTAAACCCTCTGGTATGGGTTTATTAGTCCGAACTGAAGCCGAAGGTATGGCAGAAGATGCCATTTTGGAAGATTTAGAAGCCTTACAAAAACAGTGGGAAGAAATCCAACAAGAGGCTACCTCTACCCGACCTCCCGCACTGCTGAATCGAGATAATGATTTTATTCAACGGGTGCTAAGAGATATGTATAGCACCGAAGTTAATCGCATTGTTGTAGATTCCGCTGATGGCATTAAACGAGTTAAACAGCATTTAGTCAATTGGAGTGTTGGTAAAACTCCTCAAGGAGTCTTGATTGACCACCACCGAGAACGTATCCCTATCCTTGAATATTTCCGGGTTAATGCTGCTATTCGAGAAGCACTACGCCCCAGAGTAGATTTGCCCTCTGGAGGATACATTATCATTGAACCAACAGAAGCCTTGACTGTTATTGATGTTAACTCCGGTTCCTTTACCCGCTCGGCAACTTCTAGGGAAACTGTCCTCTGGACTAACTGTGAAGCGGCTACCGAAATCGCCCGTCAACTGCGCCTACGCAATATCGCTGGGGTGATTATTGTTGACTTTATTGATATGGACTCCCGCCGAGATCAGCTACAAGTCCTTGAACACTTTAATAAGGTCTTGAAAGCAGATAAGTCTAGACCACAAATTGCTCAATTGTCTGAGTTGGGTTTGGTCGAGTTGACCAGAAAACGCCAAGGACAAAATATTTATGAGTTGTTTGGCCGCAGTTGTCCCACTTGTAACGGCTTGGGACATCTGATTCACCTCCCCGGAGAAGAACGCATAGGTACGGCTGAAGCCTCTGAACGATTCATGGTTGGCCCGAAAGCATTATCTAATGCCCCTGGTTTTGATACGGGAACTCGCACAGCAGCCGTAGACAACACTCGCCGAGTTCAGCCTGTCTCTTCTGCATCGTCCGCCTACCCTGGTACGCGCGATGATTCGGAAATGGTTGCGGATGTAACTGATACAGCAGGTAATTTCCCAGAGTTGGAGTTGCTTAATCATCCCAGTTATCAAGACATTGGCGGTAGTAGCAATATCCGCCGCCGCCGCCGCCGCCGTATTGGTGATCTTGAACCTTTAGTTCGCGAGGAAGAAGGAAATCGTTCTAACCTCCGCGTTAACTCCGCCAATACCTACAATGACACGACTAGGACGGAAGCTAATACCGATGTTCTCTTGAACGATCGCCAAGAACTTACTGAACGATTTCCTAAGTCGGTTAAGTCTGATTCTATCAAGGCTATCCCAGAACCTCCAGAAGTGGTGGCGGTGGAAATGACCGGGGATGAACAAGATGTTTATGCCCTCATGGGGATTTCTCCCTTGGTACTCTCTAATCAGTCAGTGAAAAATGCTAGAAATGCGATCGTAACAGTTCGTTTACCAGGTGATGCGCCTTTACCTCTGGCTACTATTTTGGAGGAGGAAACTGACACCACCCTCTCGTCTGCCTCGACTATCCCAATTCCTAATGTCGCACCTGTCCCTCCCACTGAAAATCTCCAGACTGAAGATGACCAAAACCTGGTTTCTGATGATGTAGAAGATACCACTGACGATTCTCAAGAGTCCCCAGAAATGACAGCATCTGGTGAACTGCACGACGAGGGTCCCGATTTCACAGAAACCAGCGAACTACCAGATCCTAATGATGAACTCGAAGATTCTGATTATATTTATGTCTCGGAAGATTCCGATAACTTGGAACTAGAGCCATCCGCTGAAAATACACCCGTTATTCGCCGCCGCCGTCGCCGTTCTTCGGCGGTCTCTGAGTGAGTATCCCTCGATTACCTATCAACTCCCTCCCCCTGTTTATTCAGGGGGAAAATTACCCCTTTGAACAACTGTCCTGGACTGCTGTGGCTGGTATAGATGAGGTGGGAAGAGGTGCTTGGTTTGGCCCGGTGGTGGCGGCGGCTGTACAACTGTCAGAAACAACTATCTTAGAACTGGCTGCGGCTGGGGTTAAAGATAGTAAAAAATTGACCCACAACGATCGCCTCAGTTTATCTACTTTAATTAGATCTAAGGCGATCGCTTGTCAAATTGGTTGGGCTTCGGCACGGGAAATAGACCGCCTAAATATTTTACAAGCTACCCAACTCGCTATGCGGCGATCGGTTCTTAAATTGCACCCGCCACCACAATTTTGTTTGGTTGATGGGAACAGACTTATCCCCAATCTGTCTATCCCTCAACAGGCGATCGTTAAAGGGGATAGCCATTGTATTGTCATCGCCGCCTCTAGTATTGTCGCTAAGGTATGGCGTGATGAACTTATGACCCGCTTAGATCGCACTTACCCACAATATGGTTTCGCTCAACACAAGGGATACGGCACTAAACAACATAAACAAGCCTTACAATCTTATGGTCCTTGTTTTCACCATCGTTTCTCCTTTGCTCCCGTCCGTCAATATTTCGAGTCGGGGGCGGGTTAACTCAGTGACGCACCCACCCGCCTGCCCCGCAGTCCCTAGTTTCCGGGTTGGCCATGCCATCATACAAATCTCACGCACCCTACAACCCCCTACCGTTAAGGCGGGGGCGGGTTAACTAAGTGGGCTGGTGAGAATCATGACTGACTGCGGAACTCCCCCCGACAACCACTTGACTATTGGGTTGGGTGGCAATTTCTTGCTCCTGTACCTCACAAGTCCATCGCTCATAGTCCGATAATAAATTGTGCATTAATCGCTGTTTTATCGTTAATAAAACGCTTTTAAGCAAACCGTTTCCAGTGGCTTCAATTATCGGTTTAGGAGTTAGCGACAACGGGTAGGGGACCTCCACCTGTACCTCAAGATCCGCTTGACCCATCAGATAGGTGATACCATTGATTTTGTACGGCGCTAATCTGCCATATAGGTTCAGCGAAAACCTCTGGTTAATGTATTCAATACCCCGAATTTCACAACCCCGCGATCGCAACCTTACCGTTCCATTCGCCAAAGCTGATACTTTCATATCTACTGTCGGTTGAATGGTCAGCATCATAAATGACAGGGGACGCATTTTTAAGCGAAAGCAGTCCGCCTCCAATCTCTGTAGCCTATTTGGATCAACTAAGGCGTTCACCAAACGTTGGGGCTGACGTAAATAGTGCTGGATCGGAATACTTTGCTCACCTACCGCAATTTCCACCGATTGGGAAGCTGTAAATCTATTAAGCATGGGAGACGGTATAAATCAACACTTGTTAACCTATATTAACAAAAATTAACTTTTTTTAATGTGACTGCCATCACCCCAAGTCCTCAAGTAGTCTTAGATTATTCTTAGATTATTCTTAGATTGGGGTTTTGGTGTTTAGTCTTTCCATCATAACCATCATATTGATGAGAACCTTGTAAAGAATTACAACAACCTCAATTCCGGGGAGTTCATTTATCCCTACCCCACTGGTCCTAAGTAAGCCAAGTTCAACTAGATAGACCGCCTTCGACCCCTGTTCACACTCCCCCAAACCTCACACCATACCAACCTAAATTTAATTGATTAGTGGTTAAAATGACTGTCTCTATTGCTCATTTGGGCCCCCCAGGTACTTATGCTGAGGCGGCGACTCTGGTTTATGCCGACTATCTAACCCAAACTACAGGACATAGACCTTTACTATGTCCTTATCCTAGTATCACCCAAACTCTACAAGCCGTCGCTAACGGTGATGTCGCTCTCGGAGTCGTTCCCGTCGAAAATTCTATTGAGGGTAGTGTTACTATTACCCTTGATGCTATCTGGAAACTAGATATAATTCGGATTCAACAGGGTCTGGTTTTGCCTATTTCCCACGCTTTATTATCTAACGCTCAGGAATTAGCAGACATTAAAACTGTCTACTCACACCCACAAGCCTTGGCTCAGTGTCAGGGATGGCTCGAAAAATTTCTCCCTAATGTTCAGGCTATCCCTACTAATTCCACTACAGAAGCACTCCAATATTTGCAGGAAACTACTACCGCTGCGATCGCATCTGGACGCGCTGCTGAACTTTATCAGTTACCTATTTTGGCTCATCCAATTAATGATTATCCTGACAATTGTACCCGATTCTGGGTCGTCAGTTTACAGCCTTGGCCTGGGGGTAATTATACTTCCTTAGCTTTTAGTGTTCCCGCTAATGTTCCTGGTGCTTTGGTTAAACCATTACAGATTTTTGCCCAACGCAATATTAATCTAAGTCGCATTGAGTCCCGTCCTACTAAGCGATCGCTTGGCGATTATTTGTTCTTTATTGATATTGAGGCTAACACTGATCATCAATCCGTGCGATCGGCTTTGCAAGAACTCAAAACTCACACCGAAACTCTCAAAATTTTTGGCAGTTATAGCATTCTTAACCATCAACCACAATCCCCATGTTGATTTTTTTTTCAACAAAAATTAATTGCGCCGCCCGTGGAGGGGTTGACAGGTGGCGGGAAATTATGGTAAGCTGGGAGGTAATTCCTGATAATGGGAGGCTTGACCAAAATAATTTTTAAGCACAGATTCCCATTATATAAATATGCTACCCCAACTCGCTCACTAAGTCAAGCCCCTTTTCCTGGTGAGGCTGGGCGCGAGGAGTGTTGATTTTTTTTTCAACATTTAATCTGGATAAATAAGCCCAGGCGCAGAATATTAACGAAAAAATCCCGCCGCCGTAGAGACAAGGGCTGCCTTGTCTCATGAGGCAGGCTTGGTCTGTTAACTACTGCCCTAATTTAGGGCATCCTTTAACACAGTTCTAGCAGCTAAATGATTGCGAGTTGAAGTCAGAATTTCAGCTTCCCTTTCCAAACGAGCTACAGTATCCTGCATTTCTAAAAGCATCTGTTGTTCCGATGCCACCCCATAGAGGTTACTAGCAACCCAGTAGGATAACTCTGTGGGTAAATCAGGAATATCATCGGGTAATTCGATGGGCTGATCCATTAACTTACTGGAAAGATGAACCACATCTCGCAGTAAATTAGCCACATCCTTAGCCAAAGGTCTAAGATCGGTAGTTGGTGGCTCATCTTCGATCCATTCCACCAAACCAACCAGATAAGGCTTTTCCCGGACAGCTTCGAGGACGCGAAATCGTTGTTGTCCCAAGGTCACAATTTTCATGCGATCATCAGGTAAACGCTGATACTGAATGACCTCAGCACAGCAGCCTACCGAAGCCACTTGTCCTTGAGTAGGATCGAACATCAACACCCCAAAGCGACGATCGCCATCTAGGATAGTGTTCATCATAATTCGATAACGGAACTCGAAAATATGTAAAGGTAGGGGTCGATGTGGAAACAGAACCACTTCCGGTAGCGGAAACAGGGGAAGTTCTCGAACAGCAAGAGAGGAAGATGATGCCATTGTCCCTTAGTACAGTGTGCGCTTCTTTCTTTATACTTTAGCCGATTTCGGACGACCCCTGTTTCGATCACCGAATATATTGAAGAGCGATCGCCCCTAGTGACCCTACAATTTCACCTCAATATCCACCCCTGCGGGTAAATCGAGTTTCATGAGAGCATCAATTGTTTTTGAGGAAGGTTGATAAATATCAATAATGCGGCGGTGAGTCCGGGTTTCAAAATGTTCTCGTGAATCCTTATCAACGTGGGGAGAACGTAGGACACAGTAAATACGTCTTTTAGTCGGTAAAGGAATCGGGCCGAGGGCCGTAGCTCCGGTGCGGTTAGCCGTATCGACGATCTTCTCGCAGGAGGTATCAAGTAAACGGCGATCGAAGGCTTTAAGACGGATGCGAATTTTTTGCTGCTGAATGGTAGCCATGGTCTAATTGTTTAGTTTTCGAGGTTCAGTTGAATTAAATAAGCAAGGTTAGAGAGAGCAGAAAAGTGTCCTCAACTCGGAGCACTTTCCTGCCACTTAATTGATCAGTTCAGAATCTAGCGATCGGATTCTAGTTCTAAGCCAGAATCTTAGCAACTACACCGGCACCAACAGTACGACCACCCTCACGGATAGCGAAACGCATCCCTTGCTCAATAGCGATCGGGCAGATCAGTTGTACAGTCATATTAATCCGGTCACCAGGGATAACCATTTCTGGAGTGCTGCCATCATCAGCAGTAAACTCATCAATAGTCCCGGTTACATCAGTAGTCCGTACATAGAACTGAGGACGATAACCTTTAAAGAAAGGAGTGTGCCGTCCGCCTTCTTCTTTCTTGAGGATATAAACTTCCGCCTCAAACTTAGTGTGAGGAGTAATTGATCCGGGTTTAGCAATTACCATACCCCGTTGAACATCATTTTTCTGAATACCCCGCAGGAGTAGACCGACGTTATCTCCTGCCATCCCTTCCTCAAGAGTTTTCTGGAACATTTCCGCCCCAGTTACAGTAGTGGTGCGGGTATCCTTAATTCCAATCAGTTCAACAGTTTCACCCACCTTGACTTTACCGCGTTCGATCCGGCCTGTAGATACCGTACCCCGACCAGTAATCGAGAAAACATCTTCCACAGCCATCAAGAAAGGCTTATCGATAGCGCGCTCAGGAGTGGGGATATAAGCATCCACTTCATCCATCAGAGCATGAATCTTGTCAACCCAATCATTCTCACCGCGAGCAGTTTTCGGGTTTTCAGTCAAAAAGTCCAATGCTTTCAAAGCAGAACCAGAAACAATGGGAATATCATCACCGGGGAAATCGTATGAACTTAGCAGTTCGCGAACTTCCAATTCCACCAGTTCCAGTAGTTCCTCATCATCTACCATATCGGCTTTGTTCAGGAAAACCACGATACTAGGAACCCCTACCTGTTTCGCCAGCAGGATATGTTCACGGGTTTGAGGCATAGGACCATCAGCCGCTGAAACCACCAGAATTGCACCATCCATTTGGGCAGCACCAGTGATCATATTTTTCACATAGTCAGCGTGTCCCGGACAGTCAACGTGAGCATAGTGGCGTTGTTCAGTTTCATACTCAACGTGAGCGGTATTGATGGTAATACCCCGCTGCTTTTCTTCAGGAGCCGCATCAATGTCATCATACTTACGAGCTTTAGCTCCACCAGAGGCAGCTAATGTCATGGTAATAGCAGCAGTCAGCGTTGTTTTACCGTGGTCAACGTGACCGATCGTACCAATGTTAACGTGAGGTTTGTTCCGTTCAAATTTTGCGCGTGCCATATTATTGTTTCGTTTGTTCTTCTAGTAATCAATGATCAAGTTGGAGATCGGATAGTTGGTGCGCGCGCCGGTGGAGCGGGGAAGAAAACCACCACCATCGCGATCGCGCAACCATCCTAATCTCTAGTTACCTTTGCTCTTCGCAATGATAGTTTCTGCCACACTCCGAGGCACCTCTTCATAATGGCTAAACTCCATCGAGAAGACCCCCCGGCCTTGAGTTTTCGAGCGGATATCCGTAGCATAGCCAAACATAGTCGCCAGAGGAACCTTAGCCACTACCTTGGCAATGGATTGTGTCTGATCAGTTTCCTGACCCTCAATTTGACCACGGCGGGAGTTTAGATCCCCGATGACATTCCCAATGAAATCCTCGGGAACTTCCACCTCAACCTTCATCATCGGCTCCAACAGCACAGGTGAGGCTTTGGTGACACCATTTTTAATCGCCATGGAACCGGCAATCTTAAAGGCCATTTCCGAGGAATCAACGTCATGGTAGGAACCATCCACCAGGGTGGCTTTGACATCGATGAGCGGATAACCAGCAATCACACCGGATTCGCAGGCTTCCTTCATCCCCTGTTCCGCCGGATTAATATATTCCCTGGGAACAGAACCCCCAACAATCTTGGAGACAAATTCAAATCCACTTCCCGGCTCACCCGGTTCCAATTCGATCACAACGTGGCCATACTGACCCTTACCACCACTCTGTCGGATGAACTTTCCTTCCGTGCGAACTGACTTACGGATAGTTTCACGGTAAGCCACCTGGGGAGCACCAATGTTAGCTTCCACCTTAAACTCTCGTAACATCCGGTCTACCAGAATTTCCAGGTGTAGTTCACCCATTCCAGCAATTACCGTTTGGTTAGTCTCCGAGTCAATTGATACCCGGAAAGTCGGATCTTCCTCAGATAACGATTGCAAAGCCTTGGAGAGTTTCTCCATATCCTGTTTGGTTTTGGGTTCGACCGCCACCGAAATCACCGGCTCTGGGATATATAAAGATTCGAGGATAATCGGGTTAGCTTCATCACAGATTGTATCCCCAGTCAGGGTATCCTTGAGACCTAAAGCAGCTCCCAAGTCCCCCGCTCGGAGTTCTTCTACCTCAATGCGTTCATCAGACTTGAGAACGATCAAGCGAGAAATCCGCTCTTTCTTGTTCTTAGTGGCATTGTAGATGTAACTTCCTTTCTGGAGAACACCGGAATAGACCCGCACAAAAGTTAAACGTCCATAAGGATCAGCCATCACTTTGAACGCTAAAGCTGATAGCGGTGCATCATCATCCGCATAGCGAACCTCCTCTTCACCGTCGGGTAATATCCCTTTGATGGGAGGCACTTCTGTGGGAGCCGGAAGATAGTCTACCACAGCATCCAGAAGCCTTTGAACCCCTCGGTTTTTGAAAGAAGAACCACAAATTACCGGAACAATCAAACCTTTAATTGTCCCCTGACGTAAGCTATGACGAATTTCTTCTTCTGTGAGAGCTTCCCCACCTTCCAAATGCTCGAGATATTTCTCCATCAAAGCCTCATCCGTTTCGGCTACAGCTTCTAGGAGTTTTTCCCGATACTCGGCCACCACATCTTGGACTTCCTCTGGAATCTCATCACTGATTTGGATATCAGTTCCCAGGTCATTGGTGTATAGATAAGTCTTCATCGCGACTATATCTACCAAGCCGTGAAAGTCACTCTCACGACCTACGGGAACCTGGATCGGTACTGCATTAGCTCGCAAGCGATCGCGGATTTGACCATAGACCTTAAAAAAGTCCGCCCCGGTGCGATCCATTTTATTAATGAATGCAATTCGGGGAACCTGATAGCGTTCAGCCTGCCGCCAAACCGTTTCTGACTGAGGCTGTACGCCACCGACAGAACAGAAAACTGCAATCACCCCATCAAGAACCCGCATAGACCGTTCTACTTCAATGGTGAAGTCAACGTGACCAGGAGTATCAATGATGTTAATGCGATGATCTAGCCAACTGGTACTAATGGCGGCAGCCGTGATGGTAATACCACGCTCCCGCTCTTGAGCCATCCAGTCCGTTACAGCAGTTCCTTCATGAACCTCGCCCATTTTGTGAACCACACCCGAATAGAATAGAATCCTCTCCGTAGTGGTTGTCTTGCCCGCATCGATATGGGCTGCGATGCCGATATTACGTACTCTCTCAAGCGGGATGGTACGTGCCACAGCTACCTCCTTTTTTAAACCTTTATTAAGATTTTATACGTTTCTGGAACTGACTGCTAATCCAATATTCTAATACCGATAATGGGCGAAGGCTTTGTTGGCTTCTGCCATCCGGTGCGTTTCTTCCCGCTTCCGAACTGCACTCCCGGTTTCATTGGCTGCATCCATCAGTTCTGATGCTAGTCTACTAGCCATCGATCGCCCTGAACGAGTCCTCGAAAAGTGAATCAACCAGCGCAAAGCTAAGGTGGTTCCCCTTTCGGAACGCACTTCCATGGGAACTTGATAAGTCGCTCCTCCCACCCGGCGAGCCTTAACTTCTACCAAAGGAGTCGCATTTCTCACGGCTTTTTCAAACAGTTCTAGCGGATCAGAGCCTGTCCGTTCCTCAATGGTCGCCAAAGCATCATAAACAATGTTGTGAGCCACAGATTTTTTGCCGTGTCTCATGATGCGACGCACCATCATGCTCACTAAGCGACTGTTATACCTAGAATCAGGAGGAACCGGACGTTTTTGAACAACTCTACGACGAGACATACTAATTTTCCTTCAACACAATCTCAAGTTCATGCCGGGCCAGCAATACTTACAATAACCCATGTCAACCAGACCCGCCCCTAAAATTAGGCTGCCAAAATTTGGGTTAATTCATACTCCGGTCCTAAGCCTTCGGGCGTTTGGCTCCGTATTTAGAACGACCATTACGACGATCTTTGACCCCGGCTGTGTCCAATGTCCCACGAATTATGTGATATCGAACGCCTGGTAAGTCTTTCACCCGACCGCCTCTAATCATTACCACAGAGTGTTCTTGTAAGTTATGACCAATACCCGGTATATATGCTGTCACTTCAAATCCTGAAGTCAGGCGCACCCTTGCTACTTTGCGAAGTGCTGAATTCGGTTTTTTAGGTGTTGTAGTATAAACACGAGTACAAACCCCACGACGTTGCGGACAACTTTTCAGGGCTGGAGACTTGGTTTTTTTATCAGTCTTTTCTCGTGCAGAACGAATTAGTTGCTGTATAGTGGGCATGAGTTACGACATAATCTATGAATTCGTCAATTTTAGGGGTTGCGGTATCTCCACTGAAATAGCCCTCCCCGATTTGGGGATGGGATTTTCCTTTCTATCTATAAGTTAGATTCTGATACCCAAAACTTTATTTTAAACGATCTAACTGCTTTTGGCAAACTTTTTTTGGAAATACGGAAGCGAATCGGACGCAACTCCCTAATATCAGGACTTGCGGACAAAAGAGTGACCACAACTACAGGTCTTGGCTGCATTAGGATTATCGAACCGGAAGCCTCCCCCCATGAGATCCTCTGAATAGTCTAGGGTCAATCCCTCCAGGTAGGGAGCGCTGTGGCTATCAATCACTATCTTAATCGAACCACACTGATAAACACCATCGTTGGTTGTGGCTGATGCTTCCAAACTGAAGGTATAAACCCAATCACAACACCCCCCAGACTTAACTCCTAGTCGAAACAATAGGTTGGAGTCATTCTTCCTAGACTGTTGGCGTAAAACTTCATTAGTGGCAGATTGGGTTAGATGAATCATACTTCAGAGATAACCGATAACTGAGGCTCGACCATAAGCACCCTTGATTTTTGGTCAAGCCGTAATTATACAGCTACAGGAGACAACTACACAAATACATTAAGTCAATTCAGGCAATCAACACTGATAGAATGAGGAATTCCTGGAGGTTAGCGGCTGCGGGAGTAGTCATCCTGAAAACGAACAATGTCATCTTCCCCTAAATACTCTCCATTCTGAACCTCAATCAAAACCAGAGGTATCACGCCGGGATTTTCCAGGCGGTGGGTTGTACATTGAGGCACATAAGTCGATTGATTAGAAAATAGTACCTCTTCACGATCGCCACAGGTAACTTTAGCAGTACCGGAAACCACAATCCAGTGTTCACTGCGATGATGGTGCATTTGTAAGCTAAGGCGATGGCCTGGGTTTACCTCAATGCGTTTAATTTTGTAGCCAGGTCCTTCTTCTAATACGGTAAAAGAACCCCAAGGCCGCAACTCAGTGGCTGAAGGCAATTGGGGAATGGTGGTGGTGAGTGGGGGTGCAACTTGAGGATTTTCTTTGATGGCTACCATAGCAATCTGTCCTTGAAACATTTAGGATAAATTTGGCACTAGCTCAGGGTTTTAGATGCTCGAGGTTCGAGCCTGTACATTGAGCCTTGATTCCTACAAACCACCATAGCAAACAGATTAGGGAAGATGTCACCCGGTTTGCCTCAGAATGCGGTGATAGCTACCAAATTTTATCAAAACTTTACGGTAGCCACCCATAGCTTTACATACAAGTCATAGTTTTTAAGGGGATAAGAACACACCCAGGGCATTGTGAATAGGGGCGGCGGTTTGAGGAGGGCGATCGAGTAGATACCCACCTAAATAGAGACCAGTGGAACTACCACCGTCCAAATTGAGAGCATCAGTAGCCCCCAACTGTTTCATTAACTCTGCTAATTCAGCCAGAGAGGGTCCAGGACCACCAAGACGAGGATGGACTACGACTAATAAAAGCGATACTCCTGGGGAGTCGCTGCCCGATCGCCCTCTGGTGTTAGTTTTCAGACCGACGGCACTGCGGATAGCCCTTTGAGTATTAAAAGCATCACTAAAGTTTTCGGCCCTAGCATCTAGGACTACTTGGTTGCCCCGGAGTAACAGAGGACCAGCCCCCAGAATATGGGGATATTCAGCAAAATCGGGCGGATTAGTTTCATCAACCAGTTGCACGGGTAGGGGTTGGTGTTCTGTCTGGGTGCTAGGGGGACAAACCAACCCGATACACTGGGTTTGATCTATGCCGAGGGCTAAAGCTATTTCGGGTTCATTTCGCAGAATTAGTAAATAGCCATCGTCGGGAATAGGGACGGCGGAAAAGTTAATGGAGTCGAGGACTTGGTAACTAATAATGGTTTCGCCTTGAACAGTGATAGCAATTTCTCTGGGAGTAAAAGGGCTATAGGTGCTTCCCCAGTCAGAAGTATAGCGAGATAGTCCCCGTTGAATAAAGGCACTATTGAGGCGCGCGAGGGGGATAGGTTCACGACGGTCGGGGAACAAGGTTTGTGAAAGTTCGAGGCGCGCGATCAAAAATTGGTTTTGGTCTGTCCAAGCGATCGCCCCCCGGTTGAGAATCGGGCCAGAGAGCCAGCGATTTTGATGTCTGATGGCTCCCAGGGGATATTGATTATTGCGATTGAAAAATCCGCCATTGATGGCAGCGGCGGCTCTGGTGCTACTAGCGACATGAACCAAGGGACTGACACCGGAGCGAGATCCTTGTCGGCTAAGAATCGGTTGTAGGGAAATTCCCTGGTTATTTAAGTCTATTTCTAACCAAACGACTGGGAACCTAGCCGACTCGCGGCCAGTAGAGTTTGAGGGTGGGGGTGTAAATAGCCTCTGGTGGCTATTAAGATCGATATATTTTTGTTGCCAGCGCAGTCCCTCAGCCCAAACGATATTGCGATCGCGCCAAAAATCGGGGCGAATTTCGATGTTAATTTCCGGTAGCACGGCACTAGAGGTGATCACAGGCTGCCACCCGGTGGGAGTGCTGAAAATCAGGCGAGTCTGCTGGTTCTGGGAATCTACCCATAACCCCATTAAATTTGTCCAGAGATCTGATGAACTCTCGGAGGGGGTGAGAGATTGGATATTATTACCAGGTAAAATTACGGAACCGAGTAGCTGGCGCGAGCCGCTACTATTGGAGAGGTGAGGCGATGTAGCCTCCAAGGGAATTGACCACCATACCAAAGGCGGTAATTCCTGGGGTGGTGGGGGTGAAGGTTGCCTATCCCCTTCATCTTCTAAGTTGGTTACCTCTGTTGGCTCAGGTTCTGGTTCTGGTTGTGGGGACGGTGGTTTAAGTAACTCTTGCAGAGGGGGGGGAAGATCAGATATATCGAGGTTTTGGGGAGATATGCTGCGCCCGATGATACTAGGAGTTTGCCAAGATGCTGGGTTGGTGAGTCTAACGACAAAACGGCGACAGAAATTTTCCGAGTTGCGTCCTGGCGGGTTGACGAGTGTTGTGGTGGGGAGGTCAGATAATTCTTGAACCCGTCCGGCGGTTCTGTCACCAGTCGTTTCCCCCAAAGAAGCTAGGGCGACTGTGTAAGGGGGGATGCCGAAATCAGCCCCGCTCAACACCGGATCCGAGGGGCGGGTGTGGGGAGTTGGCTGATTTTTCCCGTGGGATATGTTGCACCCGCCCCTACAAGCACCCGCCACGGGAAGACAGATATTATCTTCAATGAAATCAGCCTGCACTGATTCAATAGTGCTAGGGGGGGTGACAATTTCGAGACGGTTTCCCTGGATCTGAATTTGCCAATTTTCCCTGGCTGCCAGTTCGCTAATATCTAGGTATCGGTAGCCAGATTGATATTGTGTAGGCACGTTATGGGAAAATGCAAACCAACTAATGGGCTGTTGTTGGTGGTTATCGGTATCAAGGAGTTCGACTCCCATGGAGTGCATTAAGCCCAAATCGCTAATACCAATAGCAAGGCGGTCTGGTATGCGAGAATCTTGCCACTCTAGCCAATTAACTGGCAAATTTTTTCCGTTGATGGCAATCTCGGTTCCTGATTGAATAGGTTTTGATACAATGGTATACCCCAGCCGCTAATGCCACACCCCCGCCGACCCCCCCAGTGGGAGTGCTAAGGGCGGGAGAGGACAACAACCAGAAAAAAGCAGCCAAATTTACAGAAAATCGGGATGAGTTAAACATGAAATCAAAATGTAATCAGATTTAAACTTTTGGGAGTCAAGACCAAAAATCGCGTGTATCCTAGGTAATTATGAGCTATAGCTTGGAATAGGGTACAGGCGGGTTCACAAACAATGGGCGTGGAAATAGAGTCGCGCGTAAGAACCCGCCCCTCGATGCGAAAATTTCGGAGTAAATCAACACGGAGTGCGTCACAATAACGCTTTTGGTTGGTGTTTCTCGTAGCCGGTCGGATGTGACGCACCCTGCGAATCTTGGCTACATAATAATACCTAAGGGCATTTCACGGACAACGGACACCAGACAGCAATTTCCCTAGCAAAACCCATTGATCGAGACATGGATAGAAAAGAAACCAATTTCAACCCCCATCAACCCCCTACCCTGAAAGTTCGCCGGTTATCTAACCAGGGAAATAGCCTGGGTACACCCTACGCGGGTCCTCGGTGGCTGGTGGAAGAAAGAGATGCTTGTGGCGTTGGGTTCATTGCAGACCTAAACGGAAAAGCCAACCATAGCATAATTGAGAAAGCCTTAAAAGCCCTAGGCTGTCTGGAACACAGGGGAGGATGTAGTGCCGATTACGACTCTGGGGACGGAGCCGGAGTGATGACTACTATTCCCTGGAAAATACTGCAAGCGGAAGGATATGGGGTCAGTCCAGAGGGTGACTATGGAGTAGGAATGATATTTCTACCCCAGGCGGGTTCTTCAGGGAATGGTTCCCCCAATCAGGAGGTTGCGGAAGCGGACGGTAAACAACAGTTAGCCCGCGATACGATCGCCAAAGTTCTGGAGTCGGAAAACCTGAACCTGATAGGTTGGCGAGTGGTTCCGGTGCGCCCGGAAGTCCTCGGACCAATGGCGGCAGCTAACCAACCCTGCATTGAACAGCTTATTGTTAGCTCAAAAAAAGGTCTGGTGGGAGACGACCTAGAACGTCAATTATATCTAGCACGCCGCCAGTGTGGGGTAGCCCTAGAAAAAGAGGGCTTAGTCTGGGGACAGGATATCTACATTTGCTCCTGGTCTTGTCGGACTATTGTTTACAAGGGTATGGTGCGATCGGCGGTGTTGGGTGAGTTTTACCGTGATTTACAAAATCCCGACTATGAAAGTCAATTTGCGGTGTATCATAGGCGCTTCAGCACTAATACTATGCCACGCTGGCCTCTCGCTCAACCGATGCGGTTACTGGGGCATAACGGGGAAATTAACACGCTTCTGGGTAACATTAACTGGATGCGTGCGCGGGAAGGTATCCTCTCTCATCCGGTTTGGGGCGATCGCCTTTGGGACCTGAAACCCTTTGTGGATGCCAATAACAGCGATTCGGCTAACCTCGACAACGTGATGGAACTCCTGGTGCGGACAGGACGGGAACCTTCGGAGTCTTTGATGATTATGGTTCCAGAAGCCTACCAAAATCAGCCGCTGCTGAAAGACTATCCAGAAATTACGGACTTCTACGAATTCCACAGCGGAGTACAAGAACCCTGGGATGGTCCGGCTTTGCTAGTATTTAGCGATGGTAAACAGGTGGGAGCCTGCTTAGACCGCAATGGACTCAGACCCGCTCGCTACTGCATCACCAAAGGGGGTTTGATTATTGTCGGCTCGGAAGCGGGAGTAGTACAAGTTGACGAGTCGGAAATTCTGGAAAAAGGTCGCCTGGGACCCGGACAAACTATCGCGGTGAACTTGGAGGAGTCGGAAATCCTCAAAAACTGGGATATTAAACGGAAAGTGGCGGCGAAATGCAACTATGGGGAATGGCTGCGAAAATACCGCTACGATTTGGAGCCTCAACCTTTTGTGGGGACAGAAAATCCTCTTCTTCCTGACCTGGCTATCCAAAAAGCCTTTGGTTACGGTTCGGAAGATGTGGAAATGGTGATTGCGGATATGGCGAGTTTGGGGAAAGAACCGACTTTCTGTATGGGAGATGATATCCCCCTGGCGGTGATTTCGGAACAACCTCACCTGCTATATGACTATTTTAAACAGCGCTTTGCTCAGGTGACTAACCCGGCTATTGACCCCCTACGGGAGCGCATTGTCATGTCCCTACAAATGCGCTTGGGAGAACGCGGAAACCTCCTAGACCCTAAACCGGAAGATGCGCGGATGCTAAAAATATCATCCCCAGTCCTCAATGAGGCGGAACTGCAAAAACTGGCGGACTCTGGTTTAAAGGCGGTCACTCTGTCTACTCTGTATCCGGTGGCAACGGGACCGGACGGGTTGCGGTTGGCGGTGGAGGCTCTGTGCGAAAAAGCGATCGCCGCAGTGGCTCAGGGGGCGAAAATCTTGATTCTCAGCGATCGCAACTCGGAGAGCCAATCGCCTTTGAATGGGGAAAATACCTATATCCCTCCTCTGTTGGCTGTGGGGGCTGTCCATCACCATCTGATTGAGTCGGGAGACCGCTTGAAATGCTCGTTGGTGGTGAACACTGCCCAATGTTGGAGTACCCATCATTTTGCCTGTTTAATCGGCTATGGTGCGTCTGCTGTCTGCCCCTATTTGGCTTTGGCGACGGTGCGACAGTGGTGGTCGGAACCCAAAACTCAGATGGCGATGGAAAAAGGGAAAATGCCACCTTTGAGCATGGTTCAGGCTCAGGAAAACTATCGCGCGGCGGTGGAAGGGGGACTGTTAAAGATTCTCTCGAAAATGGGGATTTCTCTACTGTCTTCTTACCAAGGAGCCCAAATTTTTGAGGCGATCGGTATCGGGGAAGACCTGTTGAATTTGGGCTTCAAGGGGACGACTTCTCGGATTGGAGGGTTGACTGTGGCGGAGTTGGCTATGGAGGTCAGCCAGTTTCACGCTAAGGCTTTCCCGGAAATGCAAGGCAAAAAGCTGGAAAACTACGGCTTTGTGAATTATTTTAAACGGGGAGAATATCACGGCAATAGCCCGGAATTGGCGAAGTTACTGCATCAGGCGGTACGCGGTGAGGGTGCAGACCATTACACGACTTACCAGGCTTACCTGAAAGACAGCCCAGTGGCGGCGCTGCGAGATTTACTGGATTTCCAAAGCGATCGCTCTCCCATCTCTATTGATGAGGTAGAACCGATTACCGATATTGTCAAGCGCTTCTGTACTGGGGGAATGTCTTTGGGGGCGCTGTCGCCAGAGGCTCACGAAACTTTGGCGATCGCCATGAACCGTCTAGGCGGCAAGTCAAATTCTGGGGAAGGTGGCGAAGACCCCGCCCGGTTTAAGCCTTTATCTGATGTCGGGGATGATGGCATTTCTCCCAGTCGCCCATATTTGCGAGGCTTAAAAAATGGGGATAGTTGCTCCTCGGCGATTAAACAGGTGGCTTCTGGTCGCTTTGGGGTAACACCAGAGTATCTGATGAATGCCCAGTCCATCGAGATTAAAGTCGCTCAAGGGGCGAAACCCGGTGAGGGGGGACAGTTACCCGGCAAGAAAGTTAGCCCCTATATCGCCATGTTGCGACGGTCTAAACCTGGTGTCACGCTTATCTCTCCGCCGCCTCATCATGATATCTACTCCATCGAGGATTTGGCACAGTTGATTTTTGACTTGCATCAGATTAATCCTAATGCTCAGGTGTCGGTGAAACTGGTAGCCGAAATTGGTATTGGTACTATTGCGGCTGGGGTGGCTAAGGCTAATGCGGACTATATCCAGATTTCGGGTCATGATGGCGGCACCGGAGCCTCGCCTTTGTCTTCCATTAAACACGCCGGAACACCCTGGGAGTTGGGTTTAACGGAGGTGCATCGGGTACTGATGGAAAATAAATTGCGCGATCGTGTTCGCCTACGGGTTGATGGTGGTCTCAAGTCCGGCTGGGATGTGGTCATGGGCGCTCTCATGGGAGCCGAAGAGTTTGGCTTTGGTACGATCGCCATGATTTCCGAAGGCTGTATCATGGCTCGGATTTGTCACACCAATGGTTGTCCGGTGGGGGTCACTACTCAGCGGGAGGAGTTGCGTAAACGCTTCCCAGGAACTCCTGACCATGTGGTTAATTTCTTCCATTTTGTCGCATCAGAGGTGCGGGAGTTGTTGGCTATGCTGGGTTACCGTTCCCTCACTGATTTGATGGGGCGATCGGACCTCCTAAAAATGCGCGATTTACCTCTGGCGAAAACCAAAGGATTGGATTTAGGGGTGTTGATGCAGCCTCCCGTCGCTCCGGGTAATGATTGGTTGAATCATGAACCTGTACACAGCAATGGTCCCGTGTTGGATGACAGGCTTTTGGCTGATCAAGAAATCTCTGATGCCATTTCCCATCAGTACAAGGTTGCCAAAACTGTGGATATTGTCAATACCGATCGCACTGTGGGCGCTCGCATTGCTGGGAAAATTGCCTCTATGTACGGCAATAGTGGCTTCTCTGGGGAAATTGCCCTCACCTTTAATGGTTCAGCAGGTCAGAGTTTTGGCGCGTTTAACCTACCCGGCATGATTTTAACCCTCAATGGCGAGGCTAATGATTATGTGGGTAAGGGTATGCACGGCGGCGAGTTGATTGTTAAGCCCAGTGATGACTCGACTCTGGACTCTGGGGAAAATGTGATTATTGGCAATACTTGTCTATATGGAGCCACCGGAGGCACTCTGTTCGCACGGGGACAAGCGGGTGAGCGTTTCGCTGTTCGTAATTCTATGGGACAAGCAGTTATTGAAGGCGCAGGCGACCATTGCTGCGAGTATATGACTGGTGGTGTGGTTGTGGTCCTCGGTAAGGTCGGCCGTAACGTCGGGGCTGGAATGACTGGCGGTATTGCTTATTTCCTTGACCTGGATGGATCTTTCCCCGATTGTGTGAATGGGGAAATTGTCCGCATTCAACGGGTAGCGACCAGTCAAGGTGAGGCTCAGTTGCGGGGATTGATTCAAGACCATAGCGATCGCACTGGTAGCAAGGTGGCAGCTTCGATTTTGGCTAATTGGTCTGAGTTCCTACCTAAATTCTGGCAAGTGGTTCCCCCTTCTGAGGAAAATACGCCGGAGGTTTCCTCGGCAGCTAGTAATCAAAAGGTTGCGGTGTAGGGCAGGTGCGACACGGTTCGGCTGTGCCTTAAAAAGCGATCGTCTGGGGGCGGGTTCCGGTAGTTGACGGGTTTTTCCGCTGGCTGATCTAGCACCCGCCCCTACCAGCTTTTTCTGTTGGGTTTCACCCAACAGAAGGTGAGAGATGGTGTTTTTGGGTTGAGACCTGCAACGGAACCTCCCGCGTGGGTCGCACCCTACGACTACGGGAAAGAGGCGGGTAGGGGGGAAAGCTTTGTAGGTTGGGTGAAACCCAACAGAAGGCTTTGTAGGTTAGGTGAAACCCAACAGCAGGTGAGAGATGGTGTTTTTGGGTTGAGACCTGCAACGGAACCTCCCGCGTGGGTCGCACCCTACGACTACGGGAAAGAGGCGGGTAGGGGGGAAAGATTTAATACTACTGCGGAAAAGGCGATCGCCCTGGGGAGTCGTTGGGCGATCGCGCAGCCTGGGGGAAGCCAGGATCGCATTAAGTGAAGTCTTTATGAATTTCGTCAATGGCTTCCTGAAGAGCATTTGAATGAATCCAACCGACAAAACCACCAAAAATCATATTGCCACTTTTGTCTGCAATGAATACATGATCGACACCTACAGGATTTTTCCAGGTTTTCACCACTGAACCATCACCAAGTTTAAATCTTGGTATGGCACGATTGAAATCTCGATGGTGTGCTGGAGTCATTCCTGGCACTTCGTTCAAAATGTTTATAACTCGCTTCAAGATATTGGATGTTGATCTTTGACTCTCAGTTTTCTGTCTAGCATTCTGTGAACTATCTTCAGGAGTTCGATACTCATTGTGTTCGCAATAATCTTTGAGAATTTCATATGACTCATTAATCCGCTGTAACTGTAGATGAGCACGTTGCTGTAAATTGGAATTGCTATCAAACCGATCTGGATGCCAAATCTGAACAAGTTCCTTATAAGAGGCTTTAATTTCTTCTAAGGAAGCGCCTGGCTCCAGCTCAAGAACCGCTAAGTGTTTATGAAGATCTTGGTTATTCATATTTCCTGATAAGTCTCTCGCGAATTTACTTCCCATGCCATTCCTCACTGATAAGCAGGCTTTGTAGGTTGGGTTTCACCCAACAGAAGGCTTTGTAGGTTAGGTGAAACCCAACAGCAGGTGAGAGATGGTGTTTTTGGGTTGAGACCTGCAACGGAACCTCCCGCGTGGGTCGCACCCTACGACTACGGGAAAGAGGCGGGTAGGGGGGAAAGATTTAATACTACTGCGGAAAAGGCGATCGCCCTCGGAAGCAGCCAGTATCGCCTCTTTTCCCAAACCTTTAGCCATCATCCCTTATGTTACTTTGTAGGTATCCTTCATAGGACTTTCACCAATCCTATAAACGGGAATCGACGCTAACTTTATTTTACCCGTCCCCAATTTTAGTGTCGATTATTCCAGTATATAACGTATAAAATAGCCAACACCTGTAAGGGAATTAAGGCAAGATTACCGCGTATCCATACCGGAAACGAAAAACTGGAAAAAGCTATAAAGTACAGGAGGCTGATTCCTGTCAATCCAGTTAATAAAATCGCCTTTCTCTTAATCAACATTTTTGATAAAGTGCCGGAAATATAATCAGAAAAAATCAGTAATATTCAGATTATACTGATTTTTGAATTTTACCAGTCTATAGACGTTAAAACCATCCTTTTTTATTGAGCATATAAGTCTGCAAAAACTCTTCATCACTTTTAGTCAAATAAATAATTCCTTCTATCAAACCAATTACCCCTACAACTACTGCTGCTACTCCACAAGTAAACAGGGTTGACAACAGCATAATTAACCCCTCTGTATTATACCCTAAAACGAACTTGTGAATCCCCAATCCACCCAAAAGAATTCCCAAAACTCCAGCAGCAACTTTCTTACTATTGGCTTCCTGTAATGTAGGTTCTGACATCTATGTTAACCCCTAACTCATTTTCTTTTAGACTAGCCCCAATTGGGATCATCTCAGGAAAATTATAGAATTAATTTATATTTGTTTAATTTTTGTTTACATTAAGCAATTATTTGTGACATTACCCAGGTTAGATGAAAGCCTGGTTTAGGGTGAGTTCCCCGGTTGTGAAGAAAACAGCCAAGCGAATCCCATGATAACCGAATAAGACGATCATAAACCATCCTAGCAACCCGATCTTATGCTTGAATAACCAATCATGCAAGGAACTAGACAAATAACGACGGGTTAAAATTTCAATACATAAATGAATAGTGAGCAATAAAAAACCCACAAAAATGCCGATTCCCAATCCATGATAGGAGAGAGATTCTCTGAGGTTTCCCCTAGCAATTTCTACAAAAGCACGAGTCATCCCACAGCTAGGACAAGGAATACCCGTCGCTGATAAAATCAGGCATTTCCACCCAAAACTAGCAGAAGTATGTCCTAATAAATAAGCACCGACAAGGGGAGAAGAGACACAAGACAAGCTAAAATAGCGCCATTGTAAGGCTTGAGTAGATAATTTTTGGGAAGATAACTGAAATCGCATTATACTTCAGACCTGAGCAAACCCAAAACTGCCGATCAGAGAATGTCCTGACATACTGATCAAAGTATATCATAGTGCTAGTCTTTTGATGAGGTTGGCGATTGTACAGATGTGAAGGTGGCAAAAGATGAGAATAATTACATCAACCAATCATCGCTACGACTAAACTTTGTCGCTTGGGTTTCACCCAAAAGCAGGCTTTGTAGGCTTTGTCGCTTGGGTTTCACCCAACAGCAGGCTTTGTAGGTTAGGTGAAACCCAACAGCAGGGTTTGTCGCTTGGGTTTCACCCAACAGCAGCTTTGTAGGTTGGGTGAAACCCAACAGAAGGTGAGAGATGGTGTTTTTGGGTTGGGACACCCAACAGAATTTTCCGCGTGGGTCGCAACCCCTAGTTAGTTGGTTTTCCCGATAGTTGTTGGCGCACCCTACAGCGCCCACACGGACAGAGGTAAGCCCCGACCAAACCGACCACCCTGAACAGAGCCCACAAACACGGGGACTGAGACAACCCACCAGCACCCACAGGGACGAACAGTGATAACCCCGCCGCCAAACGCCTCGGAAGACACGGCACGCCCGAAGGAGACAGCGGCGCGACGAGAGGAAAACCAGACCACACCAACCCAGCGAGAGAAGGACCGGGAAGAAGGACGCACGCCCACGAAGGAAGCACCAGCCCCGGAAGCCCATAAAACAACGGACCCAGGAGAAGGAGCCAAACCAGAAACAGAAGCGGGAGAAGTCCCCCAATACCAAGACACGGACACAGAAGCGAGAAGCTCCATAAACAATAACCAAACGCAATCAATAATTAATGAGGTGGGTATGGGTGAGTGAAAGATTTTCAAGGGATGATTAGGCTTCTTTGAAAAATCGGATAATTTCTCTCACGTTATTGAGAATTTTACCATCTTCTGTAATTTGCGCGATCGCCTTTTCGGCTGTACGCGAAAGGCGCTCATGTTCCGATTGGTTGGTGGCTTTGAGAGTTTGCATATCGGCGGCTAAACGGGTGATTTCATTTTGACAAAAAGCTAATTTTTGGTTTTGTTGGGATGCCCAAGAATTGGATTTATTCGGGTCGAGACTTTTCTTGGTGACCTCTAATAAAGCCTCCAAAACTTCTACTCTATTTCTCAATTCTACTACATCCTCGCGGGGATAAGAAAACTCCCGACGTACCATTGATAAACGGGTTACTAAGTATTGATAACCTCGGAGAGAGGGACGTAAAATGGTTAGTAATAATGCGGCTACAGAGCCGATATATCCCACTACACTAATTCCCGCCCATGATAACGATAAAAGCACGATCGCACTAGCTATATGTAAGGCGATCGCCACCCACAAAGAACGACTGACTAATTTATGCACATAAGAACGCTGACTGGGTTCAATCCGAATCCCTTTTTTGTCGGACTCCGCCGCCTCGGCGAGAACTTCCTTAGCATCAAAGTGTATATTCCAAGGAACAGTTACTATTAACAATAGCCACCAAAAGGTAATGCCACCGATAATCCAATCCACAAAACTACCACTGGGAATATTTAGCCACTGAAGTATGGAAAAAGTCAGCAATAAAAGCAAAACAAATCCAGCGGTAAAAAAACCGAAATTAAATGGTAACTTCATACTTAAAAGCCCTCAAGTCCAAAATTTTCACACTGCGGGACATTCCCCAAGACCAGGTAGAGTATAATCTCTCAGGGGTGGTAATCATTATTATGCAGAAGGTGTTAACCTATATGGCGATCGCTGTGACAGTCTGACAACCGGCTAATGGTACTATTGAATCAGAGAATCAGAGACTTTACGCAGTATATGTGACTAGGTGTACAGTAGAGAGAAACCATGACCAAATTCACGGGAAAAGTGTATTTAGTAGGGGCGGGATTAGGAAATGTAGCTTATTTGACTGTCAAAGCCTATCAGTTAGTGAAGCAGGCTGAAGTCCTAGTTTATGATGCCCTAGTTGACCAGTCAATTTTACCCATAATTTCGCCCCATTGTCTGAAAGTATATGTGGGAAAGCGGGGTAGCCAAGTCACCACCCCCCAAACCGAAATTAATCGTTTATTAGTCAAATATTGTCAACAGGGAAAACTGGTGGTGCGACTCAAGGGCGGCGATCCATTTATCTTTGGTCGCGCTAGTACGGAAATTCAAGCCTTAATTGCTGCTAAGTGTGAATTTGAGGTGGTTCCAGGTATTTCCTCAGCATTGGCCGCCCCCCTACTGGCTGGTATTCCTGTCACCGATACAGTCATGAGTCGGTGTTTTGCAGTCATGACAGCCCATGAACCGGAAGCCCTAAATTGGGCGAGTTTATCGGAACTGGAAACTTTAGTTATTCTCATGGCGGCGCGAAATTTACCTGTGATTGTACACCAACTTAGACAACATGGGCGATCGCCTGAAACTCCCATAGCTATTATTAAAAATGGCGGTCGCTTTAATCAAAAGGTAATCGTTGGCACGTTAAATGATATTGTAGATAAAACATCACGAGAATCTTTATCTCCCAGTGTCATAGTTGTGGGGAATGTGGTGCAACTGCAAACCTATCTACAGCCTCGCCAAAACCACTCAATAATTATGCTGAGTCCATTACTTAATCACACCATTTTAGTCACCCGTTCCTCGGAACAATCCAACGAGTTTCGCAGTTTGCTGGAACAAAAAGGGGCTGAAGTCCTAGAAATGCCTACGCTAATTATCACGCCTCCTTCTACTTGGGAACCCCTGGATAAAGCGATCGCTTTTTATGATACATCAAAGCCTTTTGACTGGCTATTACTCACTTCTGCCAACGCTGTCTCATTCTTTTGTGAAAGACTCATGGCTAGTGGGAAAGATACCCGCATTTTAGCCAATACAAAAATTGCTGTTGTCGGCAAAAAAACCGCCATGGTATTGCGAAAATGGGGACTAAATCCTGATTTTATCCCCCCGGATTTTATCGCTGATTCCCTAGTGGAAAACTTCCCCGAATCAGTCAGCGGAAAACGTCTATTATTCCCCAGAGTGGAAACAGGAGGGCGGGAGATATTAGTGAAAGAATTAACCCAAGCAGGGGCGGAAGTAGTAGAAGTTCCCGCCTATGAGTCCGCTTGTCCAGATACCATCGATCCTAATATTCAATTAGCTTTAGAAAATGGTACAATTGATATTGCCACCTTTACCAGTTCCAAGACTGTCAAAAATTTCTGTAAACTCCTAGAAGGCTTTGCGGGTGATTCCTGGCGAGATTTACTCACCGGAGTAGCGATCGCCTCTATAGGTCCCCAGACCTCCCAGACCTGCCAAACTCTCCTAGGAAAGGTCGATATTGAAGCCCAAGAATATACCCTAGAAGGACTCACTCAGGCTATCATAGATAAAACCTAGCCAGGAAGTCCGAGGCTGTAGCGGAACCCGATAAAACTAGAATTTAACCCTTTGTTTCCCGTAACTACCCCGAACAAACTTGATGGAGTTTACGTCAGATTACCATAGACTAACTAATTAAATTTTAGGGATATAACCATGTTCAACTTGGGTCTTTCTCGCTTTGATTCCCTGACAACCATTTTAACCGGAATGGCAACAACTGCCGCCCTGGTCATAACTTGTCAAGTCGCCCTAGCTGCTAAAAGCGCCCAGCAAGTCGCAGAAATCGCCGCACCCATTACAGTTCAAATTAATAGCGCCCTCGGAGACGGTTCTGGGGTAATTATTGCTAGACAAGATAATATATATACAGTGCTGACCGTTAATCATGTAGTACAAGCAACTGATGTCGCCTACAGTATCCGCACCCATGATGGTCAAAGTCACCCGGTCACCAGTGTTACTAGGCTACAGACTACTAAGGATGAACCCGATTTAGCAGTAGTAAGATTTGAAAGTACCCAGGAATACCCGATCGCCACTTTAGCCGATTCCGAACAGGTAGTGATTGGGGTTCAGATTTATGTCTATGCTTATCCCGCTACTGGGGGGTTAACCGGCGCGGCACGGGAACCAGAACTCTCCCCTGGATTGGTCACCAGTCGCCCCAAAAATCGCCCAGAAGGCTATAATTTGCGGTATCAGGCTGTTACTTGGAGTGGTATGAGTGGGGGTCCAGTATTTGATTCTCAAGGCCGTGTGGTGGGTTTACACGGTCAAGGTGAGTTTGGATTTGCTCAAACTCGTTCTGGAGATGTTACCCCCATTAAAACAGGGTTTAATGCTGCCGTTCCCATTAATTTGTTTCTGGAACAGCTATCACAAGCTCAGTTAAGTCCTAATGATTTACAAATCGATTCGGACACGCTAGAAGCCTCTCCTGTGTCGTTGGATACTCCCCAAAATGCGGAAACCTACTACTTTCGCGGATTGAGTTGGTTGGATCGCGGTTATGCGTGGGAGGCGATCGCTGATTTTAACCGAGCCTTAGAATTGAATCCTAATTCCCCAGAAACCTATTTTAATTTGGGATTAGCGCGGACACTATTGGTGCTTAATGAACCTACCCGTGGCCCCAATCCCGTTCTTGATTATACTAGGGCGATCGAGCTTAATCCCGGTTTTGCTGATGCCTATTATAATCGTGCCCTCAGTCATATCCGTCGTCAAGAATTTGAGGAAGCCTTAGCTGACTTTCGCCAAGCCGCAGAACTTTATCAACAACTGGGACGTTCAGATTCTCATCAGGATGCCTTACAGCGTATCCGCGAACTTGAGGAAATGGCACAATAACAGTTGAGGCTTTAGGGTGTAAAGTGTGTTTGGGGTGTACAAAAAGCAGCTATCCTGACCTAAAACAAGGGAAACAGAGATGATGGCCCCTAATCCTCAGCACACTTTTTAATTTTCCCCCGTTTCTTGATTGACTAATGACCCAACCAGTTATTCTCTGTGTCGATGATGAACCTATGATTTTGGACACTCTGAGGCGACTGCTTCGGAGAACATTGGGCGGAAAATATCGGTTTGAATGTGCTGGGAGTGGCAGTGAAGGCATTAAATTAGCCCAAGAATTGATTGAAGCTGGGGAAGAATTGGCGGTAGTCATTTCTGATTATATGATGCCGGGTTTGCGGGGAGATGAGGTGTTAAAAGCCATTCATCATTTATCCCCCAATACTATGAATATTATGCTGACAGGTCATGCTGATATTGATGGGGTATTTAATGCTATTCAATATGCTAAACTTTATCGCTATATTTCTAAGCCTTGGGAAAATGAAGATTTGACTTTAACCATTACTGAAGCGATTAACAGTTTCCAGCAACAAAAACAACTCACTGACCAAAATTTTCAGCTTCAGGAAATGAACCGCGCCTTAGAATTACTCACCCAAGACCAAGCCAATTTGATTGAGTCTTTGGGTAAGACTGAACGCAAATATCGCAGTATCTTTGAAAATGCTCTGGAAGGGATTTTTCAAATTTCCCCTGATGGAAAGTTTATTAATGCTAATCCCACTTTGGCTAAGATTTATGGCTATGAGTCCCCCAAGGAACTCATGTCCTCTATAACTGATGTCCAAAAACAGTTATATGTTCAACCAAATCGTTGGGATGAATTATTAGAAACTTTGCATCAGCGCCACGAAATATCTAAGTTTGAATCTCAGGTTTATAATCGTGATGGTGAGATTATTTGGATTTCTGAAAGTGCCAGAATTGTTAATGATGAAAATGGTGATATTCTCTATTATCAAGGGTTTGTTGAAGATATCACGGAACGCAAACGCGCTGAAGCAGAATTAGAACGTTTTACCTCGGAATTATTTGAACTCAACCAGTCCTTTTTCCGCTTTGTTCCTCACCAATTTCTACAATATCTCGGTAAAGATAGTATTGTTGATGTTCAACTGGGGGATAATGTTCAACGGGAAATGTCGGTTTTATTTGCTGATATTCGCGATTTTACTAGCCTCTCGGAACAAATGACCCCAGAGGATAATTTTAAGTTTATTAATGCTTATTTATCCCATGTAGAACCGGCGATCGCCGAATATCGAGGCTTTGTTGATAAGTACATTGGTGATGAAATTATGGCCCTCTTTAGCCAGAGCGCCGATGATGCTCTGCGAGCCGGAATTAGAATGCTTGACCTACTCGCAGAATACAACAAAACTCGACGGCGTACCGACCCCACCAAACCTACCTATCGTCCTCCTATTGAAATTGGTATTGGTATTAATACCGGAAAATTGATGTTGGGAACTGTGGGGGGAAAATCTCGCATGGATGGTACTGTAATTGGTGATGCGGTTAATCTGGCTTCCCGTTTGGAAGGATTAACTAAAAATTATGGGGTGTCTCTGTTAATCTCTCACTATACCTTTGTCCGACTTAACCATATTAATGAATATGGTATCCGCCTTATTGATCATGTTCAGGTTAAGGGTAAATTAGAAATGGTTTCTGTGTTTGAGGTCTTTGATGCTGACCCCCCCGACTTGCGCGCCGGAAAACAAGCCACAAAAACTATGTTTGAGCGAGGATTATTACACTATTATTTAGGCGAGATTTCTGAGGCGATCGCACTTTTTGAATCCTGTTTAGAACGGAACCCCGAAGATAAGGTCGCTCAGATTTATTTAACCCGCTGTAAGGGTGATATTTAGCTGGCGAAACTAATTAACTCACCCCTTGACTCGGGTTAGGTAATCTGCTACAATTACCTCACTTTTTAGCCCAACCCGGTGCTTTTATGGCTGATTGTAAGATAAAAGCGGCTAGGTTATCAATTTCTGCATCGTCAAGCCAATTTTCGGGAATTTCCCGACACCAGTAGTTAGTATCACTACCATCATAGCTGACAGGATGCCTCATATAAGCCACTAAATCTTTGATGGTATCCCTCGGAGGGGTGGCTCCCTTCAGGTCTTCCAGAGACAGGGAAACCGTCGGATAGGGAATAGTTACACCACCAGCGTGACAGTTCAAACAACTATCCGTAAACAAGACTTTTCCCGCTGATAGATCCTCCACCGAAAAGGTCTGGGTTCCACCTTGGCGATCGCTCTGTATTTCCACAGGTTGATCAGTCAGATATCTTAACACATAGGGGTCAACATTTTGAGCTTGAACCGGGAAACTAAAAATCAGCCATCCTACTATATTGGTGATAAATAAGAGCAGTAGAGAGCGCAAAAAACTGTTACGAAACATGGAAATTTGACGTATTTAATATCAGCAGTTAAATCGGAGACTTTAGATTTTAGCTCCGCTGATTATCCTAGATAATTCGCGGACTTTAGTGGTTACAATTTCAGAGTAGTTAGTAACCCTTCTTAGTAGCCACCAAAAACCAAAACCTAAAGTCAGAAACTTAGTTAGGTGAATCTTTCAGGCGGAAAGATTAACGGAGGTATTTACCACCACCCCACTGTTCACCGCGAACCTTGGGTTGTAAGAGAATGTAAGCGGCTACATTATAGAGATCATCTTCTGATAGGTTTCTCATCTTGGGAAAAATGTCTGCACTTTTCAGGCTAGGATGCAGTTCGTATATCTCGATGAAGCCATCATAGGTGGTGGGATTTTTGACATAATCAACCAGAGCCGCAATGTTATCGCGGGGGGGAGTAGCCAAAGCCAGGGCTTCAGGACTCAAGTTAACATCAGGGTTGGTTTTAGTCACACCCAGCGCATGACACTGAGCGCAGGCGGCGTTAAATACCTGTTGGCCTTTTTTGATTTCTTTGAGACTCAAGACAGCAGTATCGCCTTGAGCATTGATGGGAAGGGTTCTCAATTCTTCAGTCAATTCCAAAGCGTTTGCATTACCCACCCACATTTGAAAGGTGAAGAATACAGTGGCAACAGCCAACCAAATGTACCTTTTTAGCATGGTTCTCCTTAACTTTTAGATGATTATAGAACGTACCAAAGCAACAACTCAATCGGCAATATTGAGCAGTTGTGATCCTGGTTTTTAGCGATTCTGTCTCAGAAGTCTTATCTCAATAGTCCTGTGTTAAATGATCTTTGTCAATCGTTGGATCTACGATTCTGAATCACTTGTGGCCTCAATGGCGGAGAGAATTGCTTTGACATCCTCAACTATACGGGTTTGGGGATGTTGGTAGGCAATTACTAGGCGATCGCCAAGTTTAAGCACCTGTGCGATCGCCAAATGGTAGTCGCAGGCCATTTCAGCCCTAGACAAATCCGCAAAAACCGATGACAATTAGTCAAAACCGACATCACCCACCAATTATATGCAGTAGTGGGTACTATCCAATCACTGATTTAGAGATTATCGATGCTGTTGGGTTTCCTCAGAATGATGGACATGGCTGCGGGAGTTAGAGTCGGACAATTTTACAAAGGGTCTTCCGGTAGGCTGTGGTGGTCGGTGCAGTTTAATCAATTGGGTGAGGGTTTTTTTGAGCTGAGTGCGAGGGACGATCGCATCAATAAACCCATGAGCCATCAGATATTCAGAAGTTTGAAAATCATCAGGTAGTTTTTCTCGCAAGGTTTGCTCAATTACCCGACGACCCGCAAAACCAATAGTTGCCTGGGGTTCAGCTAGAATTAGATCACCGAGCATGGCAAAACTAGCCGTCACCCCTCCAGTAGTAGGATTGGTTAGTACAGGGATATACAAAAGTTTATTCTCTCGATGTCGTTCCAAAGCCGCCGAGATTTTCGCCATTTGCATGAGGCTTAACATTCCTTCCTGCATTCTAGCCCCTCCGGAAGCACAGATAATCACTACCGGGTATTGATGCTCAGTCCCATATTCAATCATCCGGGTGAGTTTTTCTCCCACCACCGACCCCATACTACCCCCCATAAATCGAAAATCCATCACCCCAAGGGCGATCGATTCCCCATTTAATAAACCCGTCCCCGTTTGTACAGCATCAATTTGACCTGTTTTCTCCCGGTATTCTCGCAGACGATCGCTGTAGGGTTTGCGATCGCGGAAATTCAGCGGATCTACTGAACACAGATTAGCAGCAATGGGCTGCCAGGTATTTTCATCAATCAGTTGTTTAATGCGATCGTCACTGTAAACCCTCATGTGATGGTCACATTGCAGACACACCATAAGATTCGCCTGTAAGTCTTTGGTGTAGGTTAATGCACCGCATTTTTCACATTTGACCCACAAACCATCGGCAATTTCTCGCTCTTGGCGATCGGGACTAATGGGAACTGATTTTTGTCGATTTGCAAACCAGTCAAATAGAGACATTAATTAAAATACGTTCTGATGTTTGATTGAGGAAATGATTTATTGAGCCTCCTCTGGCTCCTCGTCCACCGGACTAAGCAGCAGTAGTGCTGTCCACAAATGTTCCGATGGTACTTGCAATTTAGCCGGACCCCCCACCCCCATATATGACCCAACTCCTAGGCTAATTACCCGTGCTGGAATATCATGGGAGGCGAGGACCTGTTGCATTAACTCGGCTTCCCAGCGCATAGCAGTGGTTTTTAGTGTAATCCAAGACACGATCATTATATATCTCTAGGATAGGCACAAAGCCCGATGCACTTTACCTCAGATAACTGGGAAAAATAACTCCATATACATAGATACTATTATCTCACCCCACAGGGCAGTTATACCAGCGGCGATCGCTAAAAAAGGACCAAATGGCATGGGTTGGCGGCGGTCTAATATGCCCACAGCCATGGCTCCTGCGCCGATAAAGGCTCCTAAACCACAGGCGATGAAACTTGCGACCAATAGCATCTTCCACCCCAACCAAGCCCCCATAAGAGCCGCTAATTTAGCATCTCCCGCCCCCATAGCGGTCTGTCCAAAAGCCATGGACCCCAAAAAGGCGATCGCTTCAAATAACCATAATCCTAGCACCGCCCCCAAAACACCCACCATTAACTGGTCTATCACCCCAGCCGTTTTTAATCCCAGTAACCCTTGAAAGCACAACCCCACCACTAAACCTGACTGGGTGAGAGGGTTAGGAAGGGTTAAGGTATCTATATCAATTAGAGATAACGCCACCAACCAAGCTAATAGCGCCCACAAGCCAAACAGTTGTACTATAGTCCCTGGCATGATGGTTACATATACCAGCAAGAACAATACACCCATTAACCCTTCTACTAGAGGGTAGCGCATAGATATCGGTGCATGGCAATGGCCACATTTCCCCCGCAACCACAACCACCCGAAAACTGGGATATTTTCACTTAAACCCAAACGGGTATGACAATGGGGACATCGTGAGGGAGGATACCACACCGACAGACCAGCGGGGACTCGATACACAATGACATTTAAAAAGCTACCTATGGAAGCGCCTAGGGCAAATATAATCAAGTAAGCTGGTAGATCAACTAAAATCTCCATATTGGACTCTCACCTTTCACGGGGGTTTCACACGCGGTTCCTACCCTGGGCTAAAATAACTCTAATTCTATCTGGTCAAAGGGGATAAAACATTCTCCCGGAAGCAAAACAGGTTTGGGGGAGAAAAGCAGTAAACTTCGATAGCTGCGGAGATGAATGGCTACACCGGACGGACGGCGCATTCGTTTGGCGTGTACTTCTGAATAAGCATGATACACCCGTCGGGCTATCCTCAGTAGTTGGGGATCTTGTATCCGCGACTCTTGGTTAAGGGGTAAGTCCGGGTTTTTCGGCGGGGTTAACGGGTTTTTTAACTCTGAGTTTGAGGTATAAACCACAAAGACAATTCCCCAAGGGTTAATTAACACACCTGTTTAGATGCTACACTAAAAGCTACCACAACAACTCAAGAATTTCGGTAAATTGCCCTACAACATACTAAAACTATGCCAGATAGACCCAATCTTCTCGCCTTGGACTTTGATGGTGTTCTCTGTGATGGCTTGCTGGAGTATTTTCAGACGGCTTGGCGTACATATCTCGAAGTTTGGTCGCCTCCTGAGTCTACCCCACCGGATGATTTACCCCCTAGATTCTACTGCACTAGACCTGTGATTGAAACGGGTTGGGAAATGCCTCTTTTGATCAGGGCTTTGGTTTTGGGGTGGACTGAATCTGAGATTCTCAGCGATTGGCATAGTATATCACGTCAACTGCTGGAACAAGAACATTTGTCACCGGAAGTTCTTGGCCCTCGACTTGATCAAATTCGCGATGAGTGGATCGCCACAGACCTACCAGGGTGGTTGGCTTTACATGGCTTTTATCCGGGGGTATGCGATCGCCTTCGGGTTATTCTTGAGCAGGACATGATAGAATTACGCATAATTACTACTAAGGAAGAACGATTTGTGCGATCGCTTCTCGGACAACAGGGAATTATTCTCGGTCCGGGTATGATTTTTGGGAAAGGACACAAACAGCCTAAGCACCAAACTCTACGGGATCTCATGACTCTTTCTGATCCTAGTCCGGTGATCTGGTTCGTTGAAGACAGAATGAAAACTTTGTTGTCTGTACAAGCTCAAACAGACCTACAACAGGTTAAACTGTTTTTGGCTGACTGGGGCTACAATACCCCCATAGAGCGACGTTTGGTGGCTGAATATCCCCCTATCTGTTTATTGTCTTTGTCTCAATTTTCTCGGGATTTTGAGGCGTGGAGTTGATCAACGGGAAACCATCACTAAAATTTTCCGGTTATGGCTGACTTATTGATGGTTATATAAAAGTCTATAATAAGGCGATCGCTCAGATATTTAGCATTTGGCAAATCCGGGAATATGTCTCATGATGATTAACACCTACTTCCTAATTATACCCTATATGGCAGCCTACAGTAACTAGATGTTGGTCGCGTTATCGGGAAAGTTTGAAATCAACTTACTTAGTATATTTTGGTATCTATGAAACTTAACTTACACCAAATTTTTCAAGATCATAAAGTTACGCCTCGTGGTATTATATATGTGGGAGCAGGAGAAGGGCGATCGCTCAAACGTTTTGCCAAGTTTCCCAATGCTCAAATATTGCTAATAGAAGCGAATCCCGTCACCTGTGAACGGTTGAAAATGGCTGTAGGCGATCGACCCAATATTCAGACAGTTCATGTGGCGATCGCTGACCAAAATAGTACCGCCACTCTCCACGTTACCAACATCGAGTCTAACAGTTCTATTTTGTCACTAACAGAATACAAAAAACTGTATCCCAACCTCACCGAAACTCAGCAAATACCCGTTGAAACCCGCACAATTGACAGCATTTTAACGGAACTGAATCTGCTTCCAGAAGACTATAATATACTATGTTTAGACATCCAAGGAGCCGAACTTCTCGCCTTAACAGGAGCCTCCGAAATCCTCCAAAATCTTGATGCTATTTACAGCACTACCAGCCAAAATCAACTATTTGAACGTGGCGCAACTTTTGAGCAACTTAACGCCTTTCTCAATGAACATTATTTCACCCCCGTAGCGCAAGCCACTCCCTATCATCCCTCTCGGTATGAAGTGGTTTATATTCACAACAACCTAATCAATACCTCAGTAATTCCTTCCGAAATCGCCCAAAATCTTCGCCTCCAACCTCCCACAGTACCCAAACCAACCGAACTTAAAATAACTCTATCTCGCCTCCAAGAATTAGAATCAGAACAAGAACTTTTAAAATATCAACTACAACAACATCAAAAAGACCTGGAGAAGTCTCAATCTGATTTTCAGCAGAAGCAGAAGGAGTTGGAAAACTCTCAGTCTCAACTACAGCAGACTCGGAAAGACCTGGAAAAGTCTCAATCTGATTATCAGCAAAAGCAGAAGGAGTTGGAAAACTCTCAGTCTCAACTACAGCAGACTCAGCTTGAATTAAAAAATCTGCACTCACAACTCGAACAAAGTCAGGAAGAGTTAGAAGAGTCCAAGGGGATAAGAGACCAAATCTTAGCTGATTTAGAGAAATCCTATTCTCAATTCAAACAGAGTCAGAAAGACTTAGAAAACTCCCAGTCTCAATTAGAACAAACTCAGACTGAGTTACAACAGTCTCAATATCAACGAGACCAAATCCTATCAGAATTAGAACAATACCATACGCGACTACAGCAGACTCGGAAAGACCTGGAAAAGTCTCAATCTGATTTTCAGCAGAAGCAGAAGGAGTTGGAAAACTCTCAGTCTCAACTACAGCAGACTCAGAAAGACCTGGAAAAGTCTCAATCTGATTATCAGCAAAAGCAGAAGGAGTTGGAAAACTCTCAGTCTCAACTACAGCAGACTCGGAAAGACCTGGAAAAGTCTCAATCTGATTATCAGCAAAAGCAGAAGGAGTTGGAAAACTCTCAGTCTCAACTACAGCAGACTCAGAAAGACCTGGAAAAGTCTCAATCTGATTTTCAGCAGAAGCAGAAGGAGTTGGAAAACTCTCAGTCTCAACTACAGCAGACTCAGAAAGACCTGGAAAAGTCTCAATCTGATTATCAGCAGAAGCAGAAGGAGTTGGAAAACTCTCAGTCTCAACTACAGCAGACTCGGAAAGACCTGGAAAAGTCTCAATCTGATTTTCAGCAGAAGCAGAAGGAGTTGGAAAACTCTCAGTCTCAACTACAGCAGACTCGGAAAGACCTGGAAAAGTCTCAATCTGATTTTCAGCAAAAGCAGAAGGAGTTGGAAAACTCTCAGTCTCAACTACAGCAGACTCAGAAAGACCTGGAAAAGTCTCAATCTGATTTTCAGCAGAAGCAGAAGGAGTTGGAAAACTCTCAGTCTCAACTACAGCAGACTCAGAAAGACCTGGAAAAGTCTCAATCTGATTTTCAGCAGAAGCAGAAGGAGTTGGAAAACTCTCAGTCTCAACTACAGCAGACTCAGAAAGACCTGGAAAAGTCTCAATCTGATTTTCAGCAGAAGCAGAAGGAGTTGGAAAACTCTCAGTCTGAAAGGAAGAAACTGGAAACCAAAGTTAAGGAAGTTCAAGACCAGCTTAAAAATGCACAGAATAAACAGACGGAAACTCAACAGGAACTCGATAAGTCTCGCTCGGAGTTACATGATACCAGGGAAGAACTGGAAATGGCTAACTTCCAATTAGATGAAGTACAGGTGGAACTTGAACAGGCTACATTTGAGTTACATAAAATTAAGGAAGAGTTAGAGGGTTCGCAGTCTCAACTACAGCAACAGCAGAAAGAATTGGAAGAGTCGCAGTCTCAACTACAGCAACAGCAGAAAGAATTGGAAGAGTCGAGGTCGGAAATTCAAAAACTGCGGGAACAGATACAACAGATACAGCATATACAACAGTATCAAAATATGTCGCCACCAGGACAGCCAGTACAACAGTATCAACCTGCTGTAGCACAGTCTGGGAATACATATAATGCTGCTCTTGTCAAGATGTTTGCTAAAATTATTGCTGAAACTATGCCAGACTAACATCTAAATTACCATATAAAAGGTGGGGTGGATGCGTGTTACCTAACCCACCTACTATCTCACCCAACTCTCCCAGGTGTTGACCGCTAAATTAGACGAACAGAGGATTTGTAGTATCAGTTAATTTCTATGGGAACTAAAAAAGGTCGTGTCTGGATTTTTGATAATATTCAACCTACTGTTAAGGTGACTATTTTTGCGGTTCCTAAAGCCTTTGTGGGAAGTGTGGGAATGATTCAAGATAATGCGATTACCAGTTGGACTAAACTGGTTCCGAGACCGGAAATTATCTTATTTGGTGATGAGACAGGAACCGCAGAAGTGGCTAGTAAATTGAAGGTGAGACATATTCGGAATATCCAAGTTAACGAATATGGAACCCCTCTGCTGAATGATATTTTTAGCCAAGTACATCATCACGCTTCCCACGATATTTTAACATATATTAACTCGGATATTATCCTAACTAGCGATTTTCTCGGGAATGTTCAACAGGTGATTGCTAATTACTCTAGGTTTCTGATGGTGGGACGACGTTGGAATTTGGATATTGAAGAACCTGTGAATTTTGATAACCCTAACTGGGAACAACAGCTACATCATCAAATTCATACAGCGGGAATATTTAGCGGTATCGGTGCGTTAGATTACTTTGTATTTCCTAAACCTCTGTTTAATCAACTTCCGGCTTTTGCTATTGGTCGTCCGGGTTGGGATAATTGGATGGTGGGAGAAGGATTAAAACAAGGATATCGGGTAATTAACGGGAGTCAAACTATTACGATTGTTCACCAAAATCATGACTACGGACATCTTCGGGGAAACCGCATCGAAGCGTTTCACGGACGGGAAGCAAAGCAAAATCAAGCTCTTTTACAAGGACATTTCGCGGGGAATACTGCTGATGCTACTGATTATTTAATCCCGGCGACGGTGGCTAATTCTCCCCAAATTAGTATTATTGTTTGTAGCGATAATCAGGGTATCAGTTTACCCAAAACTCTTGATAGTATCCTTAATCAAAATATCGATGGTTGCGAGATTATTGTGATTGATAACGGTTCGACGGACAACACCCCGGAAGTCCTAGAAGGTTATGGAAAATCTTTGCAATATGTTGGTCAATGTGGCGAGGGAATTGTGGCTGCTAGAAACCGAGGCTTAGATATTGCTAGGGGAGAATTTATCCTGTTTTTAGATGGGGGTTCTACTTTACTACCTCATAGTTTATCAGACCTGATAGATGCTTTTGATAATCGTGCGGGTTCACTGGAAATGGTATTCTCTGGTTGGGAAATTTGGGAGGAAAATCAGCTAATTTCGGAAGTTCAGCCTTACAATAATCTCGCGCCAATTTTGCAGGGTCGCGACGGTTTACATGGTGTCCATATCTGGATGTTAACAGACTTGTGGCGATTGGTGGAAACTGGTGCGATTTTATTCCGCAATTCCTGGGTTAAACGCTGGGGAGGGTTTGAATCTGGTCTATCTCCCCATGCTGCTACTATAGATTTATTGCTAAATTTAGCATCCCATGGCGCTGCGGGAATTTGTCTACAAAGAAAGACTATAACAGTCGAGGCTGATTATAACTTGAAACGATATGCGATCGCTATCCTTTCCTCTGACTGTAATCAACTTATTCAAAATTACTTTTCTCGTCCTACCCTACGAAATTGGATGCGTCCCCTAGAAACCCTCTGTCGCTATCAAGTCCTGGTTTGGTTAGCTGCTTTAAGCTATCACACCCAAGACAAACACCAGATGATTCAATTTCTCAGACAGTCCCGCAATTATAGTCCCTATCCTGCTCAACAAACTATCAATAATTGGTATCAAAGTTTGACCCAAATTTCCCGCGCATATAATTATCCCCCCTTTCAACTCTCCCCAGATGACCTGAAATGTTGACGAAAAAATCAAATGTTAAGAAATGTTAAAAATTTCGCTTTTTGGGGGTAGGGGCTTGACTTTTGGGGTGCTTGACAGTATACTCGTATTATAATGGAAATACGTGCATTTTTTAAAAATTAGATTATATTGCAATTATTTAACTTGATACTAATATCGTAGCAAAATTTCGGCTCCCTGTCAACCCCTGCGGCGGGGCGGATTTGGATATTGACGAAAAAATCAAAAAAGGGTGCGTCAGAGCAATTAATTAATGATTTCCTGATGGGGAAATGGGGAAACTGACCCACCAAAGTTGTGGCTAAGAAAATCCCGCCTCAATTAATGTTAAGAAATGTTAAAAATTTCGCTTTTTGGGGGTAGGGGCTTGACTTTTGGGGTGCTTGACAGTATACTCGTATTATAATGGGAATATTTGCAATTTTTAAGAATTAGATTATATTTCCATTATCTAACTTGATACTAATATCGTAGCAAAATTTCGGCTCCCTGTCAACCCCTGCGGCGGGGCGGATTTTGATATTGACGAAAAAATCAAAAATGCGATCGGGTGCGTCAGAGCAATTAATTAATGATTTCCCGATGGGGGAAACTGACGCACCAAAGTTGTGGCTAAGAAAATCCCGCCTCAATTAAGGAGGGAGGGAATTGCTCAACTAAGCGCCACCGCGCAACTTTTCGAGAACGGTGCGATCTTGGAGAGTGGAAGTATCCCCAGAAATCTCCTGGCCGGAAGCAAGCGATCGCAATAAACGTCGCATAATTTTACCGGAACGAGTCTTAGGCAAATCATCAGAAAAGCGAATTTCTCCGGGACGAGCCAAAGCGCCAATTTCATTAACAACGTGCTGCTTCAACTCTTTTTCCAAGGCTTCATCAGGTTGGCGATCGCCTTCGAGAGTAACAAAAGCCACAATTTCCTCACCCTTAACCTCATCAGGACGGCCAACCACAGCCGCCTCAGCGACAGCGGGATGAGAAACCAAAGCGGACTCAACCTCCATAGTCCCCAAGCGATGACCGGAAACATTAATCACATCATCAACGCGGCCCATCACCCAGAAATAGCCATCCTCATCTTTATGAGCGCCATCACCAGCGAAGTAGACATAATCGCCATTTTTAGGTCGTAAATACTCCCAATAAGTACGACGGAAGCGATCGGGGTCGCCATAAACAGTCCGCATCATACCCGGCCAGGGGTGACGCACCACCAAATACCCCCCAGAATTATTAGTAACAGGTTCGCCTTCGGTATCAACCACATCAGCAAGAATTCCAGGGAAAGGCAAAGTAGCGGAACCCGGCTTAGTAGGAGTCGCACCAGGAAGAGGAGTAATCATAAAACCCCCGGTTTCGGTTTGCCACCAAGTATCAACAATGGGACATTTTCCATCACCGATGACGCGGTTATACCAAATCCAGGCTTCTGGGTTAATGGGTTCTCCGACGGTCCCCAAAATCCGCAAGGAAGACAAATCACGAGCATTAGGGTGTCTTTCACCCATTTTCATCAAAGCTCGAATAGCAGTAGGAGCAGTATAGAAAATAGTGACCCCATACTTTTCTACCACATCCCACAGACAACCGGGATTAGAAGCACGGGGAGCCCCTTCATACATCAAAGTTGTGGCCCCATTGGACAAGGGCCCATAGACAATATAACTATGGCCAGTAATCCAACCCACATCAGCGGTACACCAGTAAACATCAGTATCCTGTAAATCAAAAGCCCACTGATTAGTAATGTGACTGTAAAGATTATAGCCACCAGTAGTGTGTACAACTCCCTTGGGTTTACCAGTAGTCCCGCTAGTGTAAAGGATAAACAGCATATCCTCACTATCCATTTCTTCGGCGGGACATTGCCCGGAAGCATTTTGTTGCAAGTCATGCCACCAGTGGTCCCGTCCCGGTTCCATCTGGATTTTTTGCTGAGTGCGCTGTACGACCAAAACGTTATCAACACTAGGCGCACCAGCTTGTAAAGCCTTATCTACCTGTTCTTTTAGGGGTACGATCGCATCTTTGCGCCAACCACCATCAGCAGTAATCACCAATTTAGCTTGGGCATCTTCCAGGCGGTCTTTTAAAGCCTCGGCACTAAAACCGCCAAAAATGACGGTATGGGGTGCGCCAATTCTGGCACAAGCCAACATAGCGATCGCCGCCTCTGGTATCATGGGCATATAAATCCCAACGCGATCGCCTTTTTTGACTCCCAACTGTTTAATCACGTTAGCCATTTGGCAAACTTCCCGATGTAGTTGGGAATAAGTCAGGGTGCGAGAGTCTCCCGGTTCGCCTTCCCAAATTAAAGCGGCTTTATTTTTGCGCCAGGTAGTCAAATGGCGATCGAGGCAATTATAGGAAATATTAATTTTGCCCCCCACAAACCACTTAGCAAAAGGTGGCTGCCAGTCCAGCACCTGATCCCATTTTTTAAACCAGTGCAACTCATTTTCGGCTAATTCTGCCCAAAAGGCTTCCGGGTTAGCTTTGGCTTTCTCGTAGAGTTCCCGGTACTCTTCCATGCTCTTAATCCGGGCCTGTTTGGAGAAGTCCTCGGACGGATGAAATAACCGTTTCTCGTGTAAAATTGATTCGATTGTCGGTTGTGACATGGTGTTATGGTAACTTTAATTACAAAGTGAAGCCATTATAACCATTTTAGGCCTAGATTAAACTCTAAGAATCTTTACTTTTTTTGAGCAGACTGCTAACTAGCTAACTCCTCCCCATGTCGAACCGATTAAAATCAGTTGTCAACTTCTAAGTAACTATGCCTGCTCAACTAATTATCCGTCCTGCTACTGTTGATGATGTTCCGGTCATTTGGGCTTTAATTAAGGCTTTGGCTGAATATGAAAAACTCTCCCACCAAGTCACTGGAGATCTGGAAACCTTGAAACAGCATCTATTTGGCGATCGGCCAATGGCTGAGGTCATTATCGCTGAATGGGAGCAAAAAACCGTAGGCTTTGCTCTGTTTTTTCATAACTTTTCCACGTTCTTGACTCAACCCGGCATTCATTTAGAAGACCTATTTGTTATGCCTGAATATCGAGGTTTAGGCATTGGGAAAGCCTTGATCCAACAGGTCGCTCAAGTAGCCCTAGAACGTGGGTGTGGGCGCTTAGAGTGGACTGTCCTCGACTGGAATCAATCGGCGATCGCATTTTACCAACATATAGGAGCCACAATACTACCTGAATGGCGCATTTGTCGAGTAGTGGACTATCAACGCTTACTGCAACAATAACAATGAGATTTGTAAATTTATTGTTAAGTTTTGTAACAAAAAAAATTTGCCGATGGGAAGCTGTGGGGGTTGCTTTTCCGGTCGGCTTGTGGTATCATTTTAGATAATGGGAATAGTTGCAATTTTATTTAACAAGGCAAGATTTGCATTATAAAATCATATATCAAAATAATACCATGATATTTCGGAGGTTGTCAACCCCCTATCTTTTGGTAATTAATATCATGGTTCTTGATAGAGAGGAATAGTAAAAGTCACAGTTGATCCTAAGCCTTCCCCCAAACTGTAAAACTTAACCTTACCTCCCATGGCTTGAACCAGCTTTTGAGAAATAACTAAACCGAGTCCCGTCCCCCCATATTGCTTAGTGTAACCACTATCAACCTGAGAAAAAGCCTGGAATAATCTATCTTGCTTTTCAATGGGAACACCAATACCAGTATCCACAACTCTAAACTCCACAAATCCCGGAAATTGTTGATTTTGAATCATCACATTTTTCCGAATAATTCCTATGCTAATATTAATGCCGCCTTTGTGAGTAAATTTAATCGCATTACCCACCAAATTTAGAATCACTTGTAAGATGCGCTGATAGTTGCCATAAACAATAATTTGACTATTGACAGCTTCTGGTTGAATAGTAAATTTCAAATTTTTTTGTTCAACTTGAGGTCGAATAAAATGTTCGATTTCTCCGATAACTTCATCAACTTTGACCAAGGCGAGTTCAATATCCATTTTACCCGCTTCAATTTTAGCAATATCTAAAACATCATTAATTAAATTCAGGAGATGAATAGCTGCTTGATGTGCTTGTTCGATAAATTCCCGTTCTTCCTCTGGGTCATCAGCCATACCATCTAAGACTAACTGAAGGAAGCCGATCATACCGTTAAGGGGAGTTCGGAGTTCGTGGGAAGTATTGGCGAGGAACTCACTTTTGAGACGAGAAAGAGCGATCGCTTCTAGTCTAGCTTCTTCTAACTCCTGATAAAGAGTAGCATGGGCGATCGCGGTTCCCACATGAGTAGCCAACTCCCGGACAAAATCTATTTCCGCCGCCGTCCACTGGCGAGTGCGATCGCATTGATGAAGGGAAATCAAAGAATTAGGCTGATCTTGATAAGCAGTAGCAACAACCATCAACGAATGACGTTGATAGGGGTCATTTTCAGGGGAACTGCGCTCAATGATAATCGGTTCTAAAGTGGCTAAGGCTTGAGCCCAACCCAATTCCGACTCACTCGATAGATTTAAACCCAACATCATGGGGATATCTTCTTGGCGGTACTCAGCCACCACTTGGATAGACTTATCAGAGGTGCTGCGATAGGGACAGATAATGCAGCGACTGACACCAAGAACCTGACCCAAGCTGTTAACAGTTTGTTGCCAAATCTCTTTTAAGTCCAGAGTGCGGCGAATTTTTTGAGTAATTTGGCCGAGAATAGTTTGATAAATTTGAGAAGTGGGGGGAACGCTGCGGCAAAGGGTTCCGGCAATTTGAACCAGCATTTTTTGCTGGATATCAAAATTAGATGGTAAGGCGCGGTAGGCAATCAGTTCTTGATTAGGGTTAAGATTCAGTTGAGAATTTTCCAGTAGTCGCCCCATCACCAGAACATGAGTAGCAGTGCCGTTAGATTTTAATATGGGACTGACAATCAGTTCTAGGGGAAAATAGTATTCTTCATAACAAAATGGATAACTGAAGCGCTCTGGTATTAAGCTGGTGATCACCCGGTGGATTCTTTCTTGATAGGGTCCGAGTACCAGAGGCTTAAATGTATCTGCCATATTAGTTCCCGTGATTTTGTCCACAGGAAGGGGATGGCGATCGCATTGTCGCCAAGAAAATAGTAGATACTCCCCCGATTGATTCTGAATAAAAACTAGATCGGCATCCAAACCGGGTAAAAGGTTCCCAAAGCCTGATAATGGTAGCTGAGAACTGTTATCAGATACATTTAACCCGGAAAAATCTTGCATTAGCCGGAAGTTTCTGAGTATTGCAAAATCTGGAATAATTTAATTATCCCAGATGTGGATCTATCTTTCTATCTGCTAGAAACAGAATCTTGAAAGAGCTATTTATATCACGCACAAATCACCCGCTTCAGTCAAGGCTTAAACACCACCTTGCCCATCCATTCTACCCTAAAACGGGTACAATGTCAACTGACACATTGAACCCGCAGAAATCTGGCGATCGCACCGTGGTTTACAAGGCTTTCCGCCCCCAACTCAATGACCATCAAGCCACCTTGATGGTCAAACACGCCGGCTATGCTAGATTTTTGATGAGGCTTTCCCCACCTGCCTGCGGACCTGCCTGCGGTGAGGTAGACCGAGTGCGTCGCTGTTTTTGTTCAATCATTCCACTCGCCCCGGGGTGGCACGGGAGGGTTACGTTGTAGACTCAAAGCCAAATCATCTTCTGGGCGTTCTCCCCGCAACCATTGTCGGAGAGCGGTTTCAATCACCTTACTCGGATCATTGGTCAAGTGCTTGACCTGATCTAATAATTCCGAATCAATATGGATAGAAACCTCTACTTTGCTTGGTACACTAGAGGTCGAAGAAGTATTTAGATTCATGGCGCAAACATCCTAATTCAGAAAACCCAATACCTCCGGGGTTTATCCCGGAGGCTCAACTCAAGACTGAGTATGATTTAGGGACTTTATTCTATTGTACGATCTCAATCTCACCTGTTGCCCATCCGGTTAAGGTCGGGGAAAATTGGAAGCGGGAGTAAAACCAGTTTGAGGTTTCCCTACAGAGGCACGACTCATAAAGTCCCGCCATACCGGAGCAGCGACAGTTCCTCCAGTTACTCCCCTAGCCAGTCGAGTGAAGTCATCATTACCAACCCAAACCGCTGTCGATAAATGGGGAGTATAACCCACAAACCAGACATCGCGTTCGGAGGATGTAGTCCCAGTTTTCCCGGCTGCTGGTCGTCCTAGTCGGGCGCTGGTGGCAGTACCACTGGTAATTACCCCTTGCAACACATCATTTAGGGAGGCAACAGCCCACTGATTCAGAACTAAGCGAGGTGATGGGGTATTGTCAAGCAAGATATTTCCCTGGCTATCAGTGACTTGTACAATAAAAGTGGGGTCAGAATGCCAACCGTCATTAGCAAAAGTAGCAAAAGATGCAGCCATTTCCATAGGGGTGAGATCCACAGCTCCTAGTGGTAAGGAAATGACCGGCTCCATAGGGCTAGTAATTCCCAGGAGGCGACAAACCTCGATTACCTGATTGAGTCCTACAGATTGACCCAGCTTGACGGCTGGAATATTCAGGGAACTCTCTAAAGCTGATCTAATGGTAACAGCGCCGGAGAAGCCACCGCCATAGTTCTGGGGTGAATAATACCCAGACCCGTCGCGATAGCTAACAGGGGTATCTTGAACAATGGTACTAGGAGCGTATCTACCGGTAGCGAAGGCGGCATAGTAAACAAATGGCTTAAAGGCTGATCCAGGTTGCCGTTGAGCCTGAATAGCTCGGTTGAACTGGCTTTTATTATAATCAGACCCTCCCACCATGGCTTTGACAAAATGGGTAGTGGGGTCTACGGCGGCTAATGCGATTTGACCGTTATTGCGATCGCGATATACTCCTCGATAATAAAGGCGATCGTGCCATTCCCTCACCGTTCTTTCTGCCATGCGCTGGAAGTTCAAATCAATGGTCGTTTGAACCCGCATTCCCCCTTTCAGGACGGCATCACGACCAAACTCCCTAGTTAGCTCCTGAACCACCGCTTCGGTCACGTATGGCAATTCACTGGTTCTAAATGAGGTGATCCTACCCACTAATAGGGGTTCTTTTCTAGCTTCCGCCGCCTCTTCTGGAGTAATCCAATTTAGCTCTACCATGCGGTTAAGCACTTGAGCCTGTCGTTGTTTAGCTAGTTGATAATTAGCAAAGGGGCTATAGTCTTCTGGTGCGGAAATTAAACCAGCAATCATGGCGGCTTCAGATAATTTCAGCTCTGATGCCGGTTTGTTAAAATAGCTTTGGGAGGCTGTTTCAATCCCATAAAGGTTATGACCCCAGTAAACCTGATTTAGGTATAATTCTAGGATTTCATCTTTGTCTAAAATTTGTTCGAGGCGAATTGCCATGACCGCCTCAGCGGCTTTTCGGCTAATGGTTCTACTGGGGGATAAAAACAGGTTTTTCACCAACTGCATGGTTATGGTTGAACCACCCTCTACGGTTTTCCCCCTTTCCAGGTTAGCAAGCATAGCTCGCACTATCGCGGTGGGATATATACCCCGATGATAATAAAAATGGCTATCTTCAATAGCTAATACTGCCCGTTTGGCGTGGGGGGATATTTCATCAAGAGAAACTACTTCTCGGTTGGCTTCGTCGTGAAGGCTGGCTAAGTGTCTACCCTGAATATCGTAGATGTGGGTGGTTTCGGTGGGAATATAGTTTTGTAATACCCTTACGTCTGGTAAGTTACGGAAACTAACGGCTAGACCCACCAGCCCTCCTGCCACCACGGAACTGGCTAACATGGTTGTACCCAATATGGTTCCGGCGGTAACTTTGCTTACTGACTGGATGAAGTCAAATAAGCCTGACGGTGGCGACTCAAGCCTTTGTCTACCTCGGACTGTTACGTTTGTTAATGACACGCTGATTCCACTCCTTCCAGAAAACAAAGCTACAGGGTTTTAAACTTGATAATTAGCTTAGACCAGTTTTTCTCCTGTTAGCTCAAATCATAGAATATAGCATTGAGTATCTCATGTTAGCCCAATTGCTCAAAATTGACACTCAGCTAACCAGTAGGCGCGATGGTTCCTGGTTTTGGGCTATTTCGGCGATCGCCAAAATTATAGACGGTTTCCAGTTTTTCTGATGAAACCGGAAACTTCTGGAGTTTTTGTTGAACTTTGGTTATCCTGGTGTGAGCGGCGCGATATTATGTTATGGGGTCAAAACGCAAAATTACTAATTGGTTAGAACGTAACTGGGTAACTCCGGCTTATGCTGGTTGGCTGTTAGGGTTTCTGACGGTTTTTTTCTTTGGGGCTGCTACTAATACTATGGCAGGGTGGCTGTATGTGATTAGTGGTATGGGGTTGGCTTTGTTATTGGCCGCGGCAATTCTGCCAGGGCGGAGTCTTCGTCCCCTTCAGGTTCGCCGCTACCCTATTACTCCGGTCAGTGTGGGCTCGCGCCTGACTTTTGAACTGGAAATCGAAAACCAGTCGAAAAAATCTTGTCCCCTATTTCAAATTTACGATCGCCTCCCCACAGAGTTGGGAGATGCTTCGGAGTCTATTGATGTCATTGGACCCGGACAAGTTTATCACTGGAAATATTCCCGTATTACTAAACGCCGGGGGATTTACCATTGGTCTGGGGTGAGACTGCGATCGGCTTCTCCCCTGGGGTTATTTTGGTGTAGTCGCGATCGCCAAGTTCCTGCTACAGCTATTGTTTATCCCACCGTATTGCCTTTAACTGCTTGTCCTATTGTTGATAGCATTGAAGTAGACCAAGGTCCAGAGATTTACTCTTGCTTTCGCCTTGATCAAGCCACAGAAGGCATTACTCGCACTTTACGCCCTTATCGTATCGGCGACCCTACTAGACTGATTCATTGGCGTTCTAGTGCTCGCTATGGGGATCTACGAGTCCGAGAATTGGAGGTCGCTATTGGGGGTCAGGAAGTAGTTATTTGTCTTGATAGTGCATTTTCTTGGGACCATGCCGATTTTGAAACCGCCGTTTCTGTGGCTGCTTCTCTTTATTTCTACGCCCGTCGCGCTCAACTTAATGTACGGCTATGGACTGCCTCCGACGGACTGGTGGAAGGCAATTGGGGCGTTCTCTCCGTTTTGGCTGGGGTGATGGCGGGTCAATCTAATAGCACCATTGACCGCCCTGATGTTCCACTGATTTGGATTACTCAAAATTCTGACAGTATCATGAGCCTTTCCCCTCAGAGTCGTTGGCTACTTTGGCCACCGCCTACCCCACACAATCATGGCGCGCGCTCCGATGCGATCGCTCCCTGTCCGGGTATAAGGATTAATCCCGCTGAACCTCTGGTTCCACAATTGCACGCCCAAAAAAATTGACTTTGACAAGCCGCAGTGCTGGTTTAGTAAGTGGGCTGATGGAAATCATGGCTGACTGCGGAACCCCCTCCTACATGGGGATTACAGCGCCGTATTCTCAAGATCTAGCAACACCAACTACACCAAGATACTGGGGTTTACCTCCCGCAGGGTAGGAGTCATTCTCTCCCCGTAGCCCGCAGTTGGATCCATATTGGCAGTATTCTGGAAACGCGCACCATAGCACCAAATTTTCCCGTAAATATACCAGAGTGATGGGCTAGATCTCGAAAACGCCAAAACACCACTCCCGTGGAGAGGTTAGCTGAGGGGGGAGACCGTCAAAAACCAAAGTTAGCCTGACTAGATTTGTTGTAGTGACCGTTGATGGTATATGATGAGAATATTGTAAAGTTTTATGTAGGCTCCCTCATAAATTTGTCCCGTTCAAGACAAATCGAGGAGCCTAGATAGTTAAGAGAGGAGAAAACACAATGGCTTTTGAACTTCCCAGTTTACCTTTTGCTCAGGATGCACTAGAGTCTAGCAAAATGTCCGCTAATACTCTATCCTACCATCATGGTAAGCACCATGCAGCTTATGTGAGCAAGCTAAATGCTGCTATTGAAGGTACAGACATGGCTAATATGTCCCTCGAAGAGATCATCAAAGCCACTTACAATGATCCTTCTAAGTCTGGTATCTTTAATAACGCTGCCCAAGTCTGGAATCACAGTTTCTTCTGGAAGTGCCTCAAGCCCAATGGTGGTGGTCAACCTACAGGAGCTTTGGCTGACAAGATTAAAGCAGATTTCGGTAGCTTTGACGCATTCATTCAAGAATTTAAGAACGCAGCGGCTACCCAGTTCGGTAGTGGTTGGGCTTGGCTAGTCCTGGATAATGGCACATTGAAAGTTACCAAGACTGCTAATGCTGTTAACCCCATGGTTGAGGGTAAAACTCCCCTGCTAACTCTCGATGTTTGGGAACACGCCTACTATCTGGACTTCCAAAATGCGCGGCCAGGTTTCATCGATAACTTTATCGAAAATCTGGTGAACTGGGACTTTGTAGCTGAAAATCTCGCGTCTGCCAGCTAATATCTTTGATATTACTTTCAGCCAACCCAGCTAACCTGCTCTAGCTTAATCTGTCCCCCCTCAAAGACAATATTGGGGGGCGGTCAGTTGAGAGGGGCGGGTAATTTTTGATGATTTATCAGTGACTCAGGCGCACTGACACGAAAAAAAAGCCAGTAATCGGACTTGAACCGGACATATAGCCTATAACCCCTATTCTACCGTCACTCAGACATTACTCAAAACCACAATAGAGTAATAAGTGAGTAAAAAATGAGTAATGCTGCTAACACCCCTACAGTAGGGGGAAAGGGTAATTATGACGAGAGTTACGATAGATTTCTGAAAGCCTATCAAGACTTTAAGGGAGAATGCCCCAAGGGAGTGACTCTCAAACTGCAGAAGTCTGGGACCAGGTACAATCTGCTATTGCAGTTTAAGCAACCACCTACCGGGAAACGGCTACCCAAGACAGCCAATCTTGAGTGTACGCCCCAAGGTGTGATAGACGGAGTTAAAAAAGCTAAGTTAGTGGCAGAAGCTCTGGGAACTATTGGTAGTGCTAGTGAATTTTGGGATTGGTATGATGCGACTATCCTAGGAAAGAATCAGATTGAAGATAACCTGATAACCTACCGGGAGATATTCCAACAACTAGAGGATGAGTATTTCGCTGGATACAACCGCAATACGAGAAGGAAGCGCTCTCGCGATATAGTTAGTGACCTATCGTCATATCACCAGAGCAAGGGATTGTATCTTGACCAGTTCCCTAATTGGGATGATTACCCTAACTGGGAGAGTTTTAAAGCTATGCTGTACACTCCCTTACAGAACGGAGAAGAGTTGATAGGGTCTAAAACATTCAAAGAACGTTACTACATCCTGAAAGCTATCGCCAAAAAATCCCCCAATAAAGACCACCTACTAAAACAACTAGAGCCTATCAACCCCAAACAAACACGATTTACAGTTAAACAGCGAATAGGCATTGATGCCTTCAAAGGTTGGTGGTATAGCGCCAAACAGGAAGCCTACACCATTAAAAACCATACGGTAAGTAAAGCGCGTCATGCCTGGCTGTGGGTTACTGGTATGGCAGTAATGTATGGGTTAAGACCTACTGAGATAGCAGCCGCTATTAATTTAACCAAACCCTACACAACAGAAGATGGCTACACCATCAAAGCACTATCAGACCCCGATAATCAAGATAATTATCTAGTCTTGGGTGATTATGCCTACTTTACTGACGGAGAAGGTCGGAAAGTAAGTATTAAGACTGGGGGACGGGTTATAGCACCAATTCCTAGCCCCGAGATGTTTAATTTTCTGGAATTAAAGCGACCACTACTGCCAGAGTACACACCCAAGGATGGCAGTCATCCTAGGACCGTAGCTGCAGGTTTTGGCGCTACCTTTGGTAAAAACATTAAAGCTATGGGGTGTCCAGTAACCCAGAAATATGCCTTCCGTAGGCTGTACAACCTGTTGGGTGAAAAATATGGAGTGCCCATAGAATTACGCGCTAGGATGATGGGTCATAGCACGATTGTCAATGAGAGTAAATACAAAACAGATGGGATTGACGCTACTCTAGAAGTCTTAAAAGGGGTAACTAAACTACCCGTACCCTTAGATGTAGCTGTAGAAAGGTTAACTACTCTGGGGGTTGATACTGATAGCCCCGAGGCTCAATTATTTCTTAGGGTAATCTATCAGATAGATTAATCTACTCGTTACAATCTCATAAGTTAACACCCCTAGATTAAACCCCTAGGGGTTATTTTATGGCTACAAATTGATAGATCCTATTGTGGTTTTGAGTAATGTCTGAGTGACGGTAGAATAGGGGTTATAGGCTATATGTCCGGTTCAAGTCCGATTACTGGCTTTTTACTTAAGCCCCTATCCTAACTGCGATTATCGGGATTTACTCAACCCGATAGTCGTATCCAATTACTCAAATATTACTCACAATCCATTCCTAGCACAGGAAAATAATTCTGTCAACAGGATGATTACTCAGTCAACAAGCACAACTTAATTAATCTGTCAAATAGCCACATCTCCCCCCAACCAGACAAGCGATAGGTTAACTCCCTTACGATACCCGTCAAGGGTATCCCTATCGGTTCGTACCTCACCCTTGACTGCTATCGCGTCGGTCGTTTCCCCAAGATGTCTGTTCCGGTTGGGGGGAGGATTGTTTCTCAAAATCAAGACGATAGCCGTAGTAGATAATCCCTCAATCTATCTTTGTACATTGATAGTTAGGTTATTTTTCGTGGACTAGACCTATAGATAAACCTATGAGCGATAGCCGTAGTGATTGTCTATGGGGTCAAACCATGATTACTACTGGGGAGATTCTTGGGAGTGCGATCGCTAAATCAGAATCATCTCCTTAGAACTGACTCAATACCCCTAAGCCATTTTCTGATTGATGATGACTGCCACGATGTGAACCGATACCAACATAATCACCTTACCCAAAAACCTTAGCCGTCTATTGTAGGTAATTTAGTTATGGGTATTATGTGGACATGATAGGGTGAGCATTCATATAATTCGACAGGAGTCTCCTAACAGGAGTCTCCCACTGAAAAATACATAGACACCCCCTACAGCTAGAAACCATAGGGGGATTATTTTAGGTTATTGGGTTATGGGTTAGGTAGGCTACTAGGGCTTCCGCTTGCTATCGGGATTACACCGATAAAACATAGCCATTGCAGCCTGTTCGATTTTTGCGTTTGTCATTTGGTCAGATTTTCCGATATAGATATGGTAGTTGACCGTACCGTCCCAACCTTTCAGGTTCCAGTATGCAAAACCATTGATTGATATTTTTTTGCAGGCTGTAAATCGTTTGCCATTTAACTCAACCGAAAATGATTTATGTTTTCTCAGATAATCAAACCATTCCGGGGATTCTAGCTCAATACAGACTCCATTAGGACCCTGCAGATAGTTACTGAAGCTTCCAGTATGTAGGGTGATTACGGGTAACAACTTAGGCACCGAAGTCGCCTCCCATAAAAATATCACTACTGTACCCGTTGCCGGTAAAATCGGGCATAAATGGCACCGGTTGAATAATCGCTTCATGAGATGATACCCATTGTTGATGTACCGCCATAAAATCAACAGCAGCGTTATGCGCAACTTCAGCTAACTTGATTCTGGTATCTTGATTGCTGTAGGGAATATCCCGTGACATTAACTGGATATAAATATCACGCGCTAATTCCGCAATGACCATCATTTTTGCATGCTCTTCATTCATGATTGAAACTCCTATTAATCGTTAATACGTTCGTTTGGATTGTTTAAGGTTTTAACGTCAATACAGTGATTCTGTAGTGTACTGCAAAATGCTTTGGACTGAATTAGGGTAGTTTTGTTGATTTCTTTTAATGAATTGTTCAGCTTATCCTCAGAAATTAGACCAGCATCAAACGCTACCATTAACCCGTTAATATAGTTAAGAGTTAACTCCAATTGTGATTTATGGTTAGCAATCAGCGTAGTCAAAAATCGCAGTAGCCTTGAATCTGTCATCCTTGGGTCAATATTCATTGATTGTACTCCTAAAGTTGGTTGCTGTTTTTTGCCGTAGTTTAGCGTCATTGCGGACGGGTATTTACTGGACTTTATCCATCAGGTGTTTTGTGTAATTCAATTGTTTAATCAGTAATTGCCTTTTGAGTTCTGTAGCAGCTAATTCTGTTTCACAATCGTCTAAAATTGATTTTAACGTTGCCAAACCTTCCTCCCTGTTGCTGTTGTAAACTAAACTATCTACCATAGTTTTAAACTTTACAAACATCTGGTTAGTGATATCTTGCATCATTTTTGTTCTCCTAAATTAATAAACTAACTGGAAATCAAGTTATTTGTTTCCATACATTTTTACCGTTAACATTAATCATGCTATATCCCCTATTTTTCATTAGATTTGTTAATTCATTTACAGCAACCCGTGAATCCAAATAACCATCATTTTTAGCGGTTTCTATGGCTATTTTTAGTGTCTTGGGGTCAATATCTGTTACCGGTTCGATTAATTCGGGACAGCCTGCTTTTATCGCTTGCTCATTTTGTTTAGTTTTATTCTCGATACTTTGAGCGATAAAGCTATCTAAGAATTGTTCTGTACCGCTAGATACTGTAAATATTTTATTTTCCGCTAATTCCCAATATCGATTAAATACTTTAATCGAATCACTTATCGATGATTCGTATATCATTGAGTGTGTAGCGATTACATCAATAGATAATCTGTAATTGATTATGCCTTGTTTCTTTTTTTGTATCGTTCGTTTAGTTTTGGCATAATTAGTACAATTATTCATATCCCTCCAAAACATTTCCAAGCGAGATGATATTTTACCAAGGTTTATATCTTCAATATCAGAGAGTTCCACCAACTCAAGACCGTTTCCCTTGTATTCCTCACTTGTCATTGATTGCCGTTTTTTAAACCATATAGGAAACATACGACGTTTCAATTCATTTAATTCCCAAAATGTCCAAACTGGATGTATTGAATTTATAACCTTTAATGCAAATGCATTGAAAATCATGTTTTGACCGGGAGTTTGACTACTAATTGTTATTCTGCTATTTTTCCTATTCAAGACTTTAAATAGAGATAACATATTTTCGTTTTCAATCAATAGGTTGGGTGTGATATCTTCCCAGACTAATAAGAAATTACGTTCAAACTCACTCCGCAATGGGTCATAATATCTTTCCTGTTGGATTTTGTTTCTCAATGATGCGAAGGTACTGTTAGCTAACACTGTATCGGTGTTATATAGTGAGGCTGCAATGGTAGCTATTTGGCTTTTCCCTGTACCACTAGAACCCCAAAGGAATAAACAGCCTGCGGTTGACATTAGCGTTACGGGTGAGCAAATAAAGCTAGTAATAATTGGAAACTGAATATCTGGATACGGCAGAATAGCGCAGGCTCTACATATTGACTCTATTTGCTCACCCAATACACCATCAACGATTATTTCCTCTAGTTCGTCTGCCAATGAGTCGCGTATCAGTCTATAATCTAAATAATTGTCATCGGGCATGGTAGTAATCTCCTAGTATGTTGGCTTGCTGTATGGTAGTTATCCCCCCAATATTGGGGGGATTTTTGTTGTGATTAGCTGAGTTTCATCAATTCAAGTAACGCCATCAAAACGTTGGGGTCTAATTTTTTAACCTTGCTGTAGAGACTGTCAAAGTCGGGTTCACAATCAAGAATTTTTGCTGTCCCCTCAACTCGCTCTTCCCAGGTTTTGTACTTGGCTTTACCACCAAAGCTACCATTTTTTTTGTTAGTTTTTGAATCAACAAAATCAATAGCTTCCTGTACAGTGTAACCCGCAACGGTAGGATTAAATGTGTCTAATCCCATGGTGTATTCTAGGATAAACGCCGCTAAATCATGTTTATTTTTAGTTGATTCAAAATCACTAGAATTCTCTTTGTTTATCTCAAGCAAACGTTCCGCTATCCGGACAGATGATTGTCCTAGGTTTATAGTCCCTGTGAACATCATTTTCCCGTTGGTTAGCATAGCGTCACTCTCGACTAAATGCAGTAACGCCAATTCTACCGGAGTAGGTTTGTATTCCCGTTTTTTGTCTTGATATTCGCTAGAATATTCAGCAATGCAGAATCGTACCGCTACCAACTGTTCCTCAAACTTCCAAGACCTATCATTGAAGTTCTGAAAGTCACCAGTCAACCCATAACCAAAAAGCCATAGGTGGGGAGGTTTGACAACAAACATGGCGCTTGTAACCTCCAAATATGTACCAGATTCTCCTGGTTTAACTGCGCTACAGAACGCGAATTTGTCACCATCTTTTTTGCCGTAATAACCGATACTCATGACTATTCTTCCTCAATTAATTGTTGGTTTACAAAGTCTACGAAATCCATTTGGGTTGTCTCTGGTTTTGCCGCGCTAGAGTTAGATAATTTAGCCCTAGCGTTGAACTCAACTTTTGCGGCAATTTCACGACACCCATACCAAAATAATGGGTTGCCAGACAATTCAACCTTTAACTTAGATTGTTTGTCTGTTTCATTTGTTTGGGTTCGTTGGACAAGTTTGATTTTTGCGTAACCTTGATAATCACCACGAGGTCTGTAGCTACCCATAACCTGATAGGCAATATTCTTAACCTCGGGAAGACGATGCTCTTCAATATGCGTGAGAATTTGATACGCTACAAGAATTGTGGTTTTATCGAATTCGTGTGGGTTGTAGTGAGTTTGTATCAACTCACCATCAAGGCTAAATATGCCTTTATAGTGTAGATTTCTCATGGTTGACACTCTCCCGTTAATTCAAACTCTTGTGCTTTTAAATGTCGCTGGAATTCATCAATGTTCATTAAGTAGATACCTTGCCAGCGATAAGACCGATTGCGTGTAACAAACCAGATATCATCAATCATTCCGGGGTTGAGATAATTAAGTAATTGCATCTTGAACTTGAACTCGGGTGTTAGTACTCCCTTTACCTCAATGTATTGATTGAACACTGGACTATAAAAGTCAGGTTTCCAAGTAATTGGTCGCCAGGGTTTCTCACCATTAACTAAAGTTAATTGCGGGTGAACTAACAACCTATCGTCATATTTTTTAAGCGAGTGATACACTTTGATTTCTAATGTTGACCCAAAGTAATATCCATCGTAGTATTGACCCTTAGCGTGATACTTATTAATCATCATTCACATCTCCAAAATAAGTTTCATTGTCGGGCTCTCTGTCACCGCCAGATTCAGCTTGATAAATATTCCATTCCGCTCGATAATATTCGAGTGCTGTAGTGAAAATTTCCTCAATTTTATCTGGATGCAAAGGGATTAATTTTTTAATCACTTCCCCCATGTAATAAGCCAGAAATTCTTTATCAAACGTGACTGCAGTTAACACCCAATCAATGCTTTTATCTCCTTTATAATTATGAACTTTCACTACAGACGATGTCCCTATATACATTAACGGGTTAATCTTGATATTCCTAAGATTTAATCTCACTTCTTTCCAGTGCTTTGATATCATGGTAACAGTCCTCAATGTTTGGTGTATAGGCTACCCGCGATAGGTAGCCTTTTTTGTTGGTTAATTAGGTGTTAGTGTGAAGCCAATCTGAGAACGGGTCAACAGCGTCAGGTTCACTACTAACCGTCTCGTTATCGCCATCAGACAAGTAGAAGAAATGATTTTCTAGTGCTGTGATGTCATCAGAAATAGCGCCAGAAACTTTACGCGGCATTTTGACACCACAAGTCTTGAGTAAGGTCAAAATAGCTTTTATGCTATTTTTTAGTACAACAATTTCTGAGTAGGTTAACTCTAGTTCAGGTTTTGCTGTTTCTGTAGTTTTGGCTAACAGTAACTTCTCCTTTAGTGTGCAGATAGGTGATGTTTTGGGATATGGCAAAAATGGTGTTACCTGCTCAAAAAACCCGATAAATTTACTGAACCTTTTTAGTATTATTAGGTATTCAGTAGGTGAGAGTTGATTGTTTGTCTCAACTTGATAAATGGCAGTATTTTGGTCTGGTGATGTATCTTTGTTTTTAGGCATCTGTCAGTAATTTCAAACTCATTGACAAAATCAATTTTTAAAAATACGATTAGGTTGTTGAGTTTGAAATTACTGTTATTTATGTTTTTTGTTATTTATGATTATTGTTTTAGGATTAATCAATACTTATGAATAAGTAATAAATATATAAGCAAAAACGATAAAACAATTATTGACTTTATATAATAATTGTGCAATATTTAAATTATCGCCACAGACAACTCAAATAAAAAACCACTATCTAAAAAAATAGTGGTTAGTTTACTGTGTTTACTTTTTAGAGGTTTAGGCTTTTGAACTATTCTTGCCGCCAGGTGATGACGGAGGTGCACTAGCGGGGATGTCACCTTGTGTTTGATTTGCGGCTTCACTTCTCCCGACGGTTAATTCGCCCAAATTAGCTAGGGCAAAGCCTTCTTTGTCGGGAATTCTGAACATACTATTATGGGTTCTGATTGATGCTGGCTTAATAGTCCAATAGTGAGCAAATACATATAATAAGCCACTAACAGAAACAATAGAAGGTGCTTTGATACTTATAAATCTTAGTATCTTTTCACCTACCCGCGTTTGAGTATATTTACGCCAATAACCAGGGTCTAACGGAGCCTCGATAAAGAATCGAGTGTATTCAGCTTTTTTGTATGCCCTAACTCGAGTCCCTCTTATGATATTGCGTCTATTGGTTTGGGGTGTAGATGTGCCACTAATGGGAGGTTTCCAAATAGTCAAGTCTCTGACTTCTGACGGTTCGTTGGTTAATGCACCCGAACTCAATGTATGGAGTAGAAGAAATGGCATTGGTACACCTATTTTGGAAGTCGCATCTACCGGAACTTCAACTATTAAACTGCGCCCCAAATGTGCACCTTTGGCTGTCGCTCTTTTGGCTTCCCAGGATTCTTTGTATTTATTGAATGTTTCACTTAAAGACATAGTGTTAGTTTCCTTTTTTTTAATTGCCTAAATTAGGGTAGGTAGAATGATGGTATTAACACCTACCCAATATCTATTAATCAACAAATAACTCAGTCGCTACTACGTCAATAGAACCGTCTGTAGGGTCTAAAACATCATCACTAGGGATTGACATAGAGACGCTGATGAGACCGGTAGCCATGTTGCGAGTGTAGCTTGTGATAACGGTTGCGCCATTAGGGTTATTTGCTAAGAGAGATTGCATACGTTGAGTTTGCTCAACAAGTTCTAACAGTTGATTTTCCATCGTGGTAGCATTTAGCGTTTTAGGTGCAGCCATAGTTTTATTTTTACTCAATTCGATATTTAGACTATAGCAGTATATTCGCCGATTATGGTGGTTTCGATTTACTCAACAGAAGCTACATATATGTAGCAGCTTTTAAGTTAAACACAACAGCACGTTACCAATACCAACATTACGCCCATAAGTCTACCGAGTAAGTCTAAGTATGTGGGTAATGGCTACCATCCCAGGCAATATCAACTACCAACAATCATCAGATAATTAGGTTGACGTTGGGGGTTTGTTTCCTGTTTTCAGTTCTAATGACGTTCTAGTGGCTTTCTTTATAGCATCGTCAACCCAGGTTGGTTTTTTCTCAAAGTGTAGGGGTATTTTGGCTTTTGTTTTTCTGGGGTCCTGATACATTGCCAATACGCTGCCTTCACCTAAATCAATTTTCGCTTGTTCAAATTTATCGATTAACTCCCAGTTAAGTATTTTCACCTCACTGATATACATTCTACTTTCTTTGATTCTTTTCGCATTTTCCCTACCACCAAAGCCTTTCCTTTCCTCAAATGTAATAGGATAAACTATCTTAGCGTTAGTTAAATCAACCAATTCTTTACACAAAGCTTCAGCTTCATTTTTACTTGATTGGTTAACAAAAAACGAGAATTTTCTACCATTGCTCATAGTACAGGTAACTTTAATATTGCCTTTAGTAAATGCTGATTTACTAGGTTGGGTAAATATCTTTTGCAGTCTATCCCAAGTAATTTTACTCCTGTCAACTGATGGTAACTCTATTTGAGTTTTTTGTAGTTTTGACCGCCTATCTTTAGTCCAATATGGCGGTTTTTCGTAGTTGTATAAAACAAAGGTTAATTGTATTTTAAGATTAGCTGATGTGCTAACTTCCTGGAAATCGCCCGACCCCATAAATTGACCTATATCTCTATTTCCTAGTATTTCAGTTTGGGCTAATGTGGTTGCGATATTTTCCTGTAAATTCCTTAAGGATGACACGATTCTGAATCTCTCACCACCATTTTCTACCACAGCGTTAACTAATTGTTGCTGTCTATTTTCCTCTATTCTTTGCAGTGCAATATACTCATCTAAACCTTGAGCAACTAAGATGATAGATTCTTTGCAACTATCGCTAAATTCATCCCAGAATTCTTCGGAACTATCTTGATTCCAAATAGTGTTTATATTACCATCGTATTCTTCTGGTAATTTCTCTCTAGCTTCCCTTCTTTGTTTCCCAAAACTCCATTCTTCACCTTTTTCATTACCCCATTTTTCAATTGTTGATTTACCGCCGGGAATCATTCCAGTGACAGTCTTTGCTAGTGTTGTTGGACTTGCTGTTCAAAACATTTTAACAAACCGCCTACCGTGTTTAAATAGTGACCATGCTATCGCTTTCATAGCCATATTAAACGATTGTTTTAAGTATGAGCCAAATGCTGTAGATACTTCTATTAACATCTCAGGACCTTTGCTCAAGGCAACGTGCATAGCTGCCGCTTTATTAATAAAAGCGAGACCCGCTACCGGTAACACTCCACAGACTAACTTGCCAGCCATATTGCCTAAAAAACCTGCAGTAGTGCTTATAAATTGTCTTTTGATGTTAAGGATATTTTTATCGATATCTGAATCAGAAATATTCCAGTTAAAATTCCAGAAAGAATCCCAGTTAGAAGTGATAAATTGTGCTACTTTCTCAAAACTAAATGCGGACAAAAACTTAGTAATCCCCTCCCATAACCAACCCCCAAAACTTTTGCCCCATTCAACTACTTTACCCGTAATTTTTGCCCATAATTTACCAAACCATCCCATTTCCTGAGTAGATGTTCTGCGGGATAGATTGACCTGTCTAACGCCATTTCTACCTATACCGCTACGGGTTTGGCGACTAGACAAACTACGGGTACTTCTCAACATTCTCGCACTTCTAGCTACCATTATAAAGCCCCTCTTAATGGATTATCGCCGTCAATCAATTCAGTTTCTATCTTGATATCAGGAAAGTCTTTTTTCAGTAATTCCTGTACTTTTTTTGTTTCCTGTTCCCTAATATCGTCTTGTTTTTTCATTGAATCATATAACCGCGTTAAATCGGCTAATATATCCTTTGCTGGGTCATTACTGTTAACCTGTAAAGTACCTTGGGCGCGTACAATAGCGAATATTTCTTTAATCTGGTTTAATGTTGTTTGCAGTGTTTCTTTTGCATCCTTTTGATTTGTAATCTTAACTTTGCTTTCATTAGGTTCTAACAACTCTTCAAAAGATTCTGCCTCGGGGGTAAATGCTGTTTTAAGTGTCTCGTATTTTTCCTCAGTAGCAAATCCCAAATAGTCGATTATCTCCGACACTTCCCTACCCGCTTTAAACGCTGCGGCGTGAGCTAAACCCGCCTCGTGTAATGCTGTTAAAACGGCGTTTTGTGTAACCTGATGGCTAATAGCAATTTCCATTACCATTCCGAATATTTCGGCAATTGACTCGGCTAGATTAGGTAACTTGATTTCGGCTTTCTCCTCTTCTTTTGTCATTAAGTTTACATCATCAATTTCCACCTTAACCTCAAACTCACCCCACCTCTCATCATCAATGTCAAACCTGTACATCAGCCATTCTGGTAATGTATTTATTTGCTTAATTCTGTTTTCTGGGTTATCTGCATTAACTGTTATTTTTTCTGGCATTTCAGCCGGAAAGGATTCAGGGTCCAAAAACTCATAAATCCTTCTAATCATTCCGCAACATTCTTCATTCATGTCTGGTATCCAAATCTTTCTTTTTTTAGCTTTAGGAGTTGTATTAGTTTCGGGGAAATACCATTGAATATCTCCACACTCATTACTAAACCATTTCCATTCCCACCCCCACCTATCTACTATATTAACAATAGTGAAAACTTCTCCCTCCCACTTATGATTTTTAGGGTATAGGTATATCTCTGTTGTTTCCCTGGAAAATGATGGTGGCACCCATAGCCAGTAATTATCATTAGGTCTATATAAAATACCGCGATGGTCTATATAGGTATATCTTCGATTAGGTCGAATGACACCCGTCCATGTTTCTATTGTCTCTAATAATTGTTTAGGATGGCTTGTTACAAATATTGCGCGAGCGTTTCTTCTAGGGAAAATCCTATCATATGAGGGAGGGTGTGAATTATCGTCTGATGTCATGCCCCCCCAGTAGGCAAAAGGAACATCGCTAGACGCACCGGGTACCCATGAGAATGGGTCCGAATATCGAATACCATTGTTAACATCAAAAAAATCGCCAACAGTAGTCTTCTTTACGATTAAATAATCTACCCCGTCTGCTCGTGATACATCTTCCGTCTTAATTGTGATACGTTCATAATTTTTCTCCGGCTCCCTAGGATATTTAACGGTTATTTTATAATAATTATGATGTAAAATAACTAAACAACCGTTACAATTTTCAGGTAATGAATCAGAACCTTTACTACCTTTTTTACCTCTCCCGGTTTCTGGGTCAGGTTCATCGTCTATAACAATCCATTTGCCACCATCATCATCATCATCATCGGCATCGTCGTCGTCGATATCATCGTCGATATCTCTTCCCTCTTCATCGTCTATTTTATCACCTGAATTAGGACCCCCAAAACTGCGACCACTACCACCTCTTCCGCTAATACCTCCCTTAGGTTTTTTACCTCCCTTTGGTTCATCTCTATTTGGCGGTTCTTTGACGGTTGCCTCTTTTTTGACATCACGTCGCCGATATTCCTCATCTATTCGGCGCTGTTCGTCTTCTCGTTTCCACCTGCCACGGTCTTCTGGATTAATTCCGCGTGGTACCCTAGTAATTGGATCCCACGGGTCTGCCAATCCAAGAACACCCCCCCTAAGTACGTCTCTTGTGTATGGCATTCCCTCAGCAGGATTTAATCTTATATATGACTCTCCACCTACACTACCAGCAAGTCCTGAACTTACGCCACCAGACCTACCAATATTTCGAGATGTACCCGACCTAATACTGTCTTTGACCATACCGAGTAACTACATGAGACTAATTAATAACTTAGAAATATTATATAATACTACAAGATAATTGAGGATTATTCATGAGAGGGATTAAAAATATTGCCACAGAGATTAACGCTAGTAATTGGAATAACGCTGTAGAGTTATTTAATGGCGCAATTTTAGAAGGTTTGATAACTGATAGATTTCGTTATGATGTTACTGCTTACGCCTATGTTTCTAGTTTAAATGCTAGGTGTTATATCCCTAGTATTAATCAATCACAAATACCTAAAATTTATCCAGAGGATAGTTATTATCAAAGATGGGAAAAGAAAAAAGATGTGTTACAAGGTTCTATAGACTTACAGATATTTTATTGGAACCTAGCCACAGAAAACGGGTTAAATCTAGGTATCGTAAAACTCCCTTATTATGGGGGAATCCATACCGAAAATTTATTAATCGAATTGATTACCAATCAAACAGAGGGATTAGCTATAGATTCACATTCCGTGTTAAAGGCTAGATGTCTAAATCAATTGCACAATAATGATTCGATTAATATTTTTGGAATGGCAGAATATCAGCTAGATACATTACCGAAAACACCATCACTAACTCAACCCGAAAATTTTGGGATTTCAGTAGGCAATACACCCACCCTAATTCGTGCTACTAATACTTACAGATATCGCTTACACCTACAGAACGCAGGTAGTGTTGGGGTTTGGTTTAGTCACGGACACATCAGCAATTGTGTACCCGGTCAATGCTTATGGCTACCACCTAATACAGCTTGGGATGATGAGTTAAAATCTACCGCTAGTATTTATGGGGTAACAGAAGGCAGTGTTTCGCAGATTGTTGGATTAGAACAGACAATCACTTACTAACCGGCTACAATGGAATTATTTACCGGGTAATCAATTATGAGCTTTTCAGTTTACAGTAGTGTCCTAAATTTAGATACTCTCAATATTACGGCTAAAATACCGGGCACACCCACTACAACTTCTATTAGTTTAACGGCTAATACAATTGCCGAGTTGGTAGCAGTAAATGCTACAACAAACGGACGTAATGTATTTATCAAAAATCGGTCTGCTGTACCCGTTCACCTAATTTTAGACCCAACAGGAACCGCTATCGCTGATGCAGCATTTTCCGTTAAGCCGGGCGATACTGTTATGCTCACTATTGGCGCTAGTGAACTACAGGCAATCAGTGAATCTGTCGCGGATATTTCGGTAACTGTAGTTGAGTTTGTAACTGTTGATTAAATGATATGGGGGGGATTTCCCCCTATTAAATAGGACTTAATTTATGACTAACTTTAATATTTATTCTAGTAAATTTGGGCAATCAACCGATAACTTACCAGAGGGCGAGGTTAATCTTTATTTAACTAATGAAAGGATACAAGCGGTTATTGACTCAAATACTGATTTAATTAAATTAACTGATTTATCATGGGATAATATTACAGACAAACCCACTACCTTACCGGAAACAGTTAATTTGACCGGAGAGCAAACAATACACGGTGATAAAGTATTTTTAGATAATATTAGGTTTGGTAGCGTCACGAGGCAAATGATAACCCTATGGGGGACTACTGTCGCTGGTGGTCCCCTGTACGGGATAGGTATACAAAATAGTACATATTATTGTAGGACGGGGCAGCATTTTGCTTGGTTTAAGCGCGGAATTCACCATGACAGCACGTTTGCATCGGGACTTGGCGGAACAACGATGATGGTATTAACTGGAGATTCCCGCCTAGGAATTGCAAACACAACACCACAAACAGAGTTAGACGTTAATGGAGATATCACCACAAAAAATATTATTTTTAATGACAGAAGCAGTAGTCCGGTTGGCAATTTTAAAATCAAAAAATATGTTGGTGGTTTTTTTGATGCTTCCGCAACTATATCCGGTTGGAATCAAGTCTGTAAAGTAACGGTTAATTCTGACGATACCTATGGTTGGATAAAAGGCGATATAGTTGTCGCATCTCATAGCGAGTTAGGTATTATTCCAGTTTTATTGTTTTATAGAACATCAACCGTTGGCACCATATCGATTCAGTTTTCCACACATCATCAAGCCCACACATTTAGTCCGTCTGTAGCAGGATTACGCTGTTATATTTCTCAATCTAATAACGAAATATATCTAGTAACTCACTTTACAGATAGTGGGTATAACGGTGTAAGTTGGGATTTATTATCGTGTGAGGATGATATCAATATTTATTTTTCCTGGAATCCATTGTCAATAGATGTTGATGAATTAACCCATATAACAGAATCTGGTCTGCAAACTATTAGACCTACTCATTGGATAACCTAATAATATGCCTAATAACTACGATATATCAGAAAATAAATGGTTTTTAACTTACAACCAGTATTTTATAAAAGAAGATGATACCCCACATGGGAGTAAACGATTGCCAGATATATCGGGTAGCAAATTTGTTAGAATATTATTTGACGCTGACCAAGTTTCCACCTATTGGAAAATGGCGGGTTGGTTAAAATTTTACGCATATAATGATGTCAAACAGAATATGATGGTTAAACGTGAGACTATTTGGCTTAATGAATATCAAATAATTGAATCACCCCCATATAGCAGTTTTTATGCGGTATTTGACCCACTAGAACGGATAAAATGGTTCACTCTTTATTTTTGGATATTAACACAATGAATATAATAATCGCTGAATTAGCTTTATTGATAACTATAATTATATTTTCGACTTATGCGATACTTAGGGAAGATAAGGTTATCGAGTCAAAACTTGACTATAACAGTGAGGTGTTGCGAATTTTACTTGATTTTATTAGGGGTTCTTTTGATAAAATCATCTGTAAATCAAGTAACAATCATCAGAATCCTAACCACAAAGATACCCCTAATGCTGATGATTGGCGTAAGCCCTAGTACCTAACCCATAACCCAATATCCTAAAATAACACCCCTATGGTTTTTGACTGTAGGGGTATCTGCATATTTTTCGGTAGTAGACTACCACAGTAGACTACCACTGATTTATATGAATGCTCACCCTATCATGTCCACATAATACCCATAACTAAATTACCTACAATAGACAGCTAATATTTTTGGGCAAGGTGATTATGTTGGTATCGGTTCACATCTCAGCAATCACCATCAATTAGAAAATGGTTTAGGGGTATTGAGTCAGTTCCAGGGAGATGTCAACCCAGATTTAGCGATCGCACTCCCAAGAATCTCCCCAGTAGTAATCATGGTTTGACCCCATAGACAATCACTACGGCTATCGCTCATAGGTTTATCTATAGGTCTAGTCCACGAAAAATAACCTAACTATCAATGTACAAAGATAGATTGAGGGATTATCTACTACGGCTATCGTCTTGATTTTGAGAAACAATCCTCCCCCCAACCGGAACAGACATCTTGGGGAAACGACCGACGCGATAGCAGTCAAGGGTGAGGTACGAACCGATAGGGATACCCTTGACGGGTATCGTAAGGGAGTTAACCTATCGCTTGTCTGGTTGGGGGGAGATGTGGCTATTTGACAGATTAATTAAGTTGTGCTTGTTGACTGAGTAATCATCCTGTTGACAGAATTATTTTCCTGTGCTAGGAATGGATTGTGAGTAATATTTGAGTAATTGGATACGACTATCGGGTTGAGTAAATCCCGATAATCGCAGTTAGGATAGGGGCTTAAGTAAAAAGCCAGTAATCGGACTTGAACCGATGACCGTCCGCTTACAAGGCGGATGCTCTACCACTGAGCTATACTGGCTTGAGGTCTAGCTGGGATGATAATTGGAACCACCCAACCGACCCACAGTTTCTTAGTATATCATAGTTTTCTAAATTTGTTCCAAATAATTTAATAAATCTGCCATGTCTTGAGGATTGGGCTGAAACTGAGGCATGGGAGGGGTTTTGCCACTAACGACCTGTTGAATAATACTAATCTGTGATTTTCGTTGGGAAACGTCCTTTAGGTTGGGACCGATTTGATGGTCAACTTGGCTAACATGACATCCCGCACAGTTCATCTCAAAAATAGCGTGTCCTCGGGTTGGGTCTCCGGTTAGTGACAACACTTTTTGAATGTAGGGATCTGAAGTGGGCACGGAATTGACTCCCCAGACCCAGAGGAGAATAACCACCATCAGCCCTACGGCAACCAAAGCCACTCGCTGGATGATCTCGGTTATATTAGTGTTGACAATATGGTTATCCAAAGCTACACGAATACACGAATCTACAAAAAACTTTACTTGTTCACCCTACAGCTTAATACTTTCTCCGGGTGAGGGCAAGTGGCGATCGCTCAAGGTGGAATTTATCGGTGGAATCTGTCCAAGAATATGCGATATTAATCCAAGGATATCAAAACTTAACATCAAGGAGTTTCAACGTGATTGAACCATTACTTTCGGGGATTGTCTTAGGCTTAATCCTGGTTACATTAGCGGGACTATTCTTGGCCGCCTATCAACAGTACAAGCGCGGAAATCAACTCAATATTGACTAAAGCCCCAAGTATTGACTCTTAGCAGGGACAAGGCTGGCCTGGTCTCTGGGCTGCCTTGTGTCTGAGGTTTCCAGTAGCGATCGCGATTTTTTGATGATAATTGCCGAGAGTCCAATCAGTCCAATCCGGCCACAAAAAGGGCGCGACTCAAGAGCCACGCCCGCCAGTCAAATGGTTAAGTTGATGTCCTAGTAGGTTTCAACGTGCCAACGGTGCTTTTTCTTGAGTTGCTTCTGATAATCAGACCAGTCAACATCAAACTTACCTGCTGCGGCCGACATTCCCTCATCAATGCCGCCTTCCATACCTTTGAGACCGCAAATATAAGTATGGGTGTTGGGTTTTTGGATCAATTCCCATAACTGATCGGCATTTTCCTTAATCCGATCCTGGATATACATTTTGCCACCTTCTGGGTTTTGTTGTTCCCGACTAATGGCATAGGTAAGGCGGAAGTTTTCCGGGAACTGTTGCTGCAATTCTTCAAGTTCCTGTTGATAGAGGATGTTGGGGCTGTAAGGAATGCCAAAGAACAGCCAAGCCAAGCCTTTGAACTTGTAATCTTCGTGCTGTTCCTTAAACATCCGCCACAGGAAGGCGCGGAAAGGCGCAATTCCCGTACCCGTTGCCATCATAATGATAGTGGCATCCTCATCATCTGGGAGCAGCATTTCTTTACCGACCGGGCCAGTAATAGCCACATCGGCCCCAGCTTCCAGGTTGCACAGATAAGTTGAGCAAACTCCGTAGACGGTTTCCCCAGTTTCTGGCTGTTTATATTCCAACTGACGAACACATAGGGAAACTGTTTTATCATCTACATGGTCGCCATGACGGGTAGAGGCGATCGAATACAGCCTGAGTTTATGGGGTTTGCCATTGTCGTCAGTTCCTGGCGGAATAATACCAATACTCTGACCTTCGAGATAGCGTAAGTCGCCGCCACTGATATCAAAAATCAAATGGCGAACAGTCCCGGTTCCACCTTCCCTAACTAACTCTTCGTTAGACAGGCATTTGCCGATATATGGATTTTTGGGCTTGTAAATGTTAACAGGAATATCTGTTTTGGCTTTCGCTTGAGTCATAGTAGGGGTTTGGGTTCCAGATGATTGGCTCTGTTGTCCATTTTCTGGTGCCGCTTGAGTCCGAACCGGAGGGGTTTCGCCAGCAGGGTAGATATTGACAATCTTGGCCCCCATTTTAGATAGGCGACGCATCTCCTGGTTCATGCGTTCGTAGGGAACGGTGAGGTAGACTGTGCCACTGCGACGAATGGGATAGTTAAAGTTGTCAGTGTTCTGTCCCTGACGCATCCCTTCGACTTCAAAGACAAAGATACGGCCCGCCGCTCCTGTCCTCATAGCAACACCAGTTCCAGTTGGACTGTACATTCGTTATTTCTCCCTTAACAATACTGAGCTGTTCACCCAAAAACTGTGACAGATTGATCAGTTTCGGCGATTTTTAAAGCAAAATTGCTAAATTGTTCAGACCAATTACTCCCACACTCCTAGCCAGAGGTGGAGTTTATATTCCCGAATCTGTCACACTCCTAGCCATTTTATCAAAAAATGGGGTACAAAGCCCCGTTGTTTAAGGTAGCGGAGGATGGCTTTTGATCAAAGTTGTTGCCTATTTTTTACTTGTATGGTATAATCGCGATTTGAGAAATTGGTGGTCGTCCGGAAACAGGATTTGCGGTTCATTTTCACGGGTGCTCTTCGGGTTCATCGAGATGTTCGGATACATCCCGATAAAGGTTGAAAATATGATGGTCTTTGAGACCATAGACTACATTGCGTCCCCTTTTCTGATAACTGACAAAGCGCATGGTGCGAAGGATTCTCAGTTGGTGAGATACGGCGGATTCGGTCATGTCAACGGCGGCGGCTAGGTCTCGCACACGCATTTCTTTCAGGGCTAGTGCTGATAAGATACGCCAGCGGTTGGGGTCTCCTAGGGTACTAAAAAATTCTGCCATCCGTTGGGCTTTTTCCATGCTCAAAATTTTCTCTGGGGCGGGGGGCTGGTGGTCGTGGTGATGGGGATTGCTATCAAGGGTGTTAGACATATTGTGATGTGGGGGGTTTGACTGTGGGGGATTAATCTCAATTCTAAAGAAATTATTAAACTTCCAGATACATATATCTGAAAGTCTGTTCAGATGTTATAGTAGTTACTATGAAAGCTTGTTCAAGCATAAATCTATTATATCTTGAGGAGAGGTTCTGATGACCACGGTAACTCAAATGAAATGCGCCTGCGAGTCGTGTCTGTGTATTGTGGATACGACAAAAGCGATCGCCAAAAATGGCCAATATTACTGTAGCGAAGCCTGTGCTAATGGCCATCCTAATGGGGATGGTTGCGGTCATAAGGGTTGCAATTGTCACCACTGATGAATTAATTTGGGGGGTAGCAGCAGAGTTTATCGATTGGGGATAATCTGCTGCTATTTTTTTGGGGAATTTAGCCGATCGCTTTGCTGACTTGAGTTGGGTTACACTTGGTTTCACCCAACCTACCAAGTCTCTGGTTGGGTTACACTTGGTTTCACCCAACCTACCAAGTCTCTGGTTGGGTTACACTTGGTTTCACCCAACCTACCAAGTCTCTGGTTGGGTTACACTTGGTTTCACCCAACCTACCAAGTCTCTGGTTGGGTTACACTTGGTTTCACCCAACCTACAAAGTCTTTAGTTGGGTTACACTTGGTTTCACCCAACCTACAAAATCAGAGTGATCATGAAGTTGAGGAAGAGTTTTGGGGAAGTTTTAGGGGTATTTCAATAACAAACTCGCTTCCCACAGACTCTTGGGAAACACAACGTAGGGTTCCGCGGTGTTTTTCGACGATAATTTGATAGCTGGTGGATAGTCCTAAACCTGTTCCTGATCCGACTGGTTTGGTGGTGTAGAAAGGGTCAAAGACTTTGGAGATGATTTCCGGACTGATACCAATACCGTTATCAGCAATGCGAATTTGGACAGTTTTTTGCTCGGTTAGCATAGTGCTGATCCAAATCATACCTGGTTCTTTGATAATTTGTTCCAGGGTCTGTTTTTTGTAGCGATCGCAAATAGCATCAATAGCATTATTAATTAGGTTGAGAAACACCTGATTAAGCTGTCCAGCACAACATTCAATCTGGGGAATATCTCCATATTGTTTATGGACTTGAATCGCGGGATGTAATGGTTTTTCTTTCAGACGATTATCAAGAATCATCAAGGTACTGTCGAGGTTTTCATGTAGGTTAATATATTTAACTTCCGATTCATCCAGTCTAGCAAAAGTTCGCAGGGATTTAATAATATCTCGAATCCGATCTGCTCCCAAAGTCATTGATTTAAATAGACGCGGCAAATCTTCTATTAAAAATTCCAAATCAATAGTTTCTATTTCTTCGGTGATTTCCGGGTTTGCTTGGGGGCAATGCTTTTGATATAGTTCAATTAGTCCTAATAAATCTCTGGTATATTCTTTAGCATGGGTAATATTGCCGTAAATAAAGCTGACTGGGTTGTTGATTTCATGAGCCAAACCTGCTACCATTTGCCCTAGGCTAGACATTTTTTCGGATTGCACTAATTGAACTTGTGCTTGTTGAAGCTGGTTTAATGTAGCTTCTAGGGTTTCAGTTTGCGCCTGTGCTACTCTGGCGGCTTCCTGGGTGGCGGCGTAGAGTTCTGCTTGGTTCAGAGCAATAACTAATTGATTAGCGATCGCTTCTAATAGCGCGACTTCTGAATGAGTCCAATTATGGATATCCTGACAATGTGCTAGGACTAAAGCTCCTTTAGTGTCTTGTTGTGTCTGAATGGGTAAAATCAAAACAGAACGGCATTCTAACACCAAAAAGAAATTGCGAATAGTGGGAGTCGGACAGATGGCGATATCATCAATTCGCATCATTTCTCCTGCCAATATATATTTACTCACAGGACGCAAAGCATCGCCGGGGTAAAGTTCAGAAATACTGCTCAGGGAGTCAATTTTGGCTTCTTTACGAACTTCCCATTCGGGGGTCTCTAAGTCGCTTCTATACCAGACAAAATAGGTGCGGTCTATATCCAATACACGCCTAATTTCAGCGACAGCAGTTGCCAAAATAGTATCTGTATCTAGGGAGTTACGAATCAACCCAGACAAACAATTTTCGAGTGCTTCTCTTTCGGCTAGTTCTCGCAGTTGTGCTTCGGAAATTCTTAAATTTTCCTCAGTTTTTTTAAGGCTGCTAATATCAAAAGCTGTGCCAATAATTCGGTTAACTCTTCCCGAATCGTCTATAATAGGATTAAGAGTAGTGAGGGAGAAAATTTGATTTTGACCAAAATTCAAATATTCCTCATACTGTAATGATGACTTTTTCAGCCAACAAGTTTCATAGTGACTGCGGATAGCTTTAGCATATTCATATAAAAACATATCTTCGGGTTTTTTACCGATAATATCCCTAGATTTGATGCCAGTAATTTTTTCGGAGGCGGGGTTCCATCCCACAAACTGAAAGTCTCCATCTAGGGTAACATCAACGACAAAAATTGCTTGTTCAATGCCATCATAAATGCTAGAGAGGAACTGCTCACGATCGCGCAAAATTTGCTCAGAGTTTTTGCGATCGGTAATATCCATAGCAATTTCAAATAGGCGCAGTACCTGTCCGACTTGGTTACGAACCGCCTCCCCGCGACCTTGAATATAACGAATGCCATCAGGTCTAACAATACGGTGGTCAATTTCGTAGGATTTTCCGGTAGCTAAAGCTCTCTCAACTTGGTTTAGCCAATTATCGCGATCTTCAGGATGAATAAGTTTTAGTAATTCCTCAAAGGTTAAACAATCTTGGTCTTTGACCAAACCCAAAATCTGCAAAAATTCATCAGAACAAGTAATTTTTTGAGTAACAACATCATATTCCCAATTACCTACATGAGCAATACGCTGGGCCATTTCCAGGTTTTCAGCTACTCGCAAGGCTTCAGTTTCTTTCTGTTTACGTTGAGTAATATCTCGGTTACTCACCCGTTTTCCCTGATACTGTCCGGCTGCATCATAGATAGGCTGATAGTTATGACCAATCCAACGCACTTGTTGATCGCGGGTGATAATACGAAAATCTATTTCCTGGTTATTACGATCGCAGACATTTTCATATAAATAGGGAATTATGCGATCGCTATCTTCAGGATGAATAATTTTTGCCAATAGGCTAGGGTCTTGCATAAACTCTTTAACAGAGTAGCCAGTTATGCGTTCACAGGAGGGAGAAACATATACAATTTCCTGTTGAGGATTAATCCAATATTCCCAATCATAGGTAAAATCGATAATCCTTCGGAACTTATCTTCAACAGCCTTTAAATTATCGGCGATCGCTTTTTGTTCAGTAATATCTCGACCTACTCCATAAATAGACCCCGACTCGAACACAGGCACAAAAGTCCAGGACCACCATTTAGAGGAGCCATCTTTAGATAAAAGTCGATTTTCAAACTGACGAGTTTTGCCATAATGTATAGCATTAAACTCATAAAAAGTTATGGTCTGGTCTGGCTCATATACCAAACTCATAAAAGAACTATCTATCAGTTCATTAAAATCATAGCCCAAGCTAATTTGCCAGGCGGAATTAAGAAACTGAAAGTTACCTTCCAGGTTCAGAATTACCACCAGGTCAACCGTATGGTTAAATAGGCGATCTATTTGGGTTCGATGATGCCACCATTCAGCTAAACGTTTTTGTAGAGAAGCCAGTAACCTGTGCTGTCTGAAATTGAAAAGATGAGTAAATTTCGAGGTAATAATAGCTGGCAATTTTGCGGGATTATTACCATCATGATAGTCCGCAGCCATTTCCGTATCAAAAATAAAGCCATTCAAGACAATATCGTGATTAGGTTTTCTCTCGGGCTTGGCACTGGCATATAGCCATTTAATTTGGCCGTCTTGTGTGGTATATTGCCAATGTCTAGACCAAGCTTTTAAACTGGCTGCACAATCATAAATAGACTTATAAAAATTTTGGCGATCGCCCTTTTTTTTTAATCCAAAAATGTTGTCCGAATTGATGCAAAAATCATCTAATTCTACCCCATAAATATCTCTAAAATTGCCAATAATATAGGTATATTTTTCACTCCCATCAGCAGACAATAGATATTGATAAAATACCCCAGAAATCCCTGCCATTAATTCTTGAAGTTGTTGGCATTCATTAATCGGATTTAGATGTTTACCTGTCAACTCAGATTGTACAGATGGTTCTGGGGTCATTTTCAGTGCACCTCTCTACTCAATCATACCAAGGCTTTAAGGGCGCGTTGAACACCTGATGCAACCTTTAAATAGGCAACAGGTAAAAGTCAAAACTTTTCACCCTATAACCCATTTTCCGCGCACTTTGCTATCTCATATCATAAGCCATATTATTATCAAACAATAATAAGTTTTTAAACAGCACGCGGCCAGGAGTATCCCCTGGGCAAAATATTGGCAGAGGGAGAGGGTCTGTCGAACCCACCCCCTAGATCATGATGTCAATTAACGTCGCCGTCTTCCAGAGGAACCGGAACGGCTGGGACTTCTACTACCACTACCAAAACTGGGTGTACGTTGTCTTTGGGGACGAGCCTGCTGAGACTGACGCAAATTGCTAGTTCCCGCGCCAGAACCGGTTGAGCGATTAACATTGGGGTTAGTTTGGCGAGTAGTAGAACTAGGGGAAGAACTGCGAGCGGTTCCAGTAGTGCGGAAGGTTTGCCGATTTCTAACGGCGGCGGGAGGTTCATTGTACCTAGTGCGATATTGGGTGACCGCCTGGTTGTAGGTGTTACCAGAACCGCCATAGCCAACTAATGAACTACCGGACTGATAGACGGGGGGAACATAGTAACGGGGGGAAAATAGGCTAGTGGCGATCGCACTACCCACAAAGGAAGCCGCAAAAGGAGTCCAGAAATTAGACTCTCGGCGCACCACCACCGTTTGAGTCTGACCCGTTTGAGGATCGGTGCGGGTTTCAGTCACATTGTGGACATACTCAATCTGGAAATCTTCCGTCAGGTAAAAAACTGGCTGATTATTTTCGATCAACAGATGACTTTTTTCACCAGCCTTAATTTGTTCGTCCGTCAGACGCGCCATTTGCAACTCAGAGGTCTGAAATACTGGCGGTCTGGCGTTCAGTAACATTAAGCGATACTCTCCAGTAGCATCATCATATTGCGCTTGTTGAACGGGATATTTGCCATCAGCGAGTCGGTTAGCCGCCGATGCTGAACTGCGGACTGTTTGTTGAGTGGTGGTCTGTGAGGAAGACCCACAAGCCACGGTTGTCCAACAGAGCGCAAATACCATTAAAACCGTGATTAATTTTTTGGGTAACATAATTTTAGCTAAAGTTAACTTAGGAAATTTCTCTGCACCGTTTATAGGGGTACGAGTTCGGGAAAGTTTTGTAAAAGCTGGTCTTCCGTGAGTACATCACCCAACCGCGCCGGGGAAAAGTGAATTTGAATGGCGCGTAAACTCCCTTGGTAGTGGAGGTTAATGATGCTTTTCAGTCCAGCTTCCATGGCTTCAAAATTGGCTAGGTCAGTTTCGAGGTCAGGAACTTCCCCCTCACAAGCTATTGTAACTATTACAACCAAGTTATAGGTGATAGGTAGGGACAGGGGTTCGTCTGGATCGATTTCTTCTTGGTTCAAGTCCGGTTGACTGAGATACCTTTGGGCGGAGTCGGTGAATAACTCGTTCACATAGTCCCCGGCTTCTTCTTCATCCCAGATCACGTCTCCTTCATTACCAGCGGACTGCCAATAGGTATTGTACTGGAGAAGGCTTTGACAGACTTCTACGAGTCCCTCTCCCATGATTTCCAGATCTCCATCGTGGTCTATGGCTTCGCGGGTGACTTGGTTAAGAACACCTAGTAATGGCGCAACTTCAGCGCCGCCTAGGTGTAGGAATAGCCGACAGACGACAAAGCGGGTCTTACCCATCATTTTATTAAAGCGATCGCCTAAGCTGGCCATAATTGACTCCTCATTGGATTACTGCAAACAGATCAGTTATGTTTTTAGGATATCGCGATCTTTTGTCTATCCTGGAACCTCTTGGGACAAAAATTATGAGTCATTCTTCCTCCTTTGAGTCATCTTCTGCTAGTCCTACTATTCCCAAAATGAAGTTTTCCACCAAGTTAGCTTTTGGGGTGGGAGACCTGGGGACGGCGATGACTGCTAATATTTTCGCTTTTTTCCTGTTGTTTTTTCTGACCACTGTCGCGGGACTACCAGCAGGAATGGCCGCCAGTGTACCCATGGTGGGTAAAATTTGGGATGCGGTTAACGACCCAATTATCGGGGTTTTAAGCGATCGCACTAAGCACCCATGGGGACGGCGCTATCCCTGGATGATTTTTGCTGCGGTTCCCTTTGGCATATTTTTCTTTTTAATGTGGATCGTACCTAGTACCAATACCCAGACTCTGTTTTGGTATTATGTAATTATTGCGATCGGCTTTCATACCGCTTACACCGCAGTTAATCTCCCCTATGCCACCCTCACCCCCGAATTAACTCGCGACTACAACGAACGTACTAGCCTCAATGGGTTTCGCTTTTCTTTTTCTCTTGGTGGTAGCATCCTGTCTCTAGTTTTAGCTTTTGTGATTTTTGATGCTATTGAAGACCCAGCTACCAGATATATGGTTTTGGGTTTACTCTGTACTATTATAGCAGTCCCACCCATATTTTTATGTGTTTGGGGAACTCGCGATCGCGTCGCCCAGGTACAGGCGGCCATGGGAGAAGTTGATGAACCTACATCTTTACCCCTCTCGGAACAGGTCAAAATTGCTTTTAGTACCCGTCCTTTTTTGTTTGTCATCGGCATTTATTTATGTTCTTGGTTGGCGGTACAACTGACGGCTGCAATTCTCCAATATTTTGTAGTCTATTGTATGGAACTTCCCGAAGTCTATTTTACTCAAGTGGCGATCGTCGTTCAGGGAACCGCTTTATTAACCTTATTTATGTGGAGTAAAATTAGTGAAAAATACGGCAGAAGAATTGTATATATCAGCGGCATGGGATTTTGGATAATTGCTCAATTATCTTTATTTTTTCTACAGCCAGGACAGTTGTTTCTGATGTATTTTCTCTGTTTTATTGCCGGATTGGGAGTATCTACCGCTTATCTGATTCCCTGGTCTATGATTACGGATGTTATTGATTATGATGAACTAAAAACCGGACAGCGCCGCGAGGGAATTTTCTATTCTTTTATGGTTCTCCTGCAAAAAATTGGTTTGGCTTTGGGTATTTTTATGGTAGGTAAAACTTTGGATTGGGCGGGTTTTATTGAATCCGTAGCTGGTCAACCTATACCAACTCAACCCGAATCAGTATTATTGGCAATTCGATTGGCGATCGGACCTCTACCTATGATCTTATCTATCGTGGGAATTATCCTTACCTATTTTTATCCAATTACCCGAGAATATCATCAAGAAATCTTACTGAAATTATATCAGTCTAATATTAATGAATAATTAATAATGAATAATTAATAATGAATAATTAATAATTGTAGGGGCGGGTTCTACTGCTTCCTAGGCTCCCAACCAGAAGAGGAAGAAACCCGCCCTCTGGGGTTCTACTGCTTCCTAGGCTCCCAACCAGAAGAGGAAGAAACCCGCCCTCTGGGGTTCTACTGCTTCCTAGGCTCCCAACCAGAAGAGGAAGAAACCCGCCCTCTGGGGTTCTACTGCTTCCTAGGCTCCCAACCAGAAGAGGAAGAAACCCGCCCTCTGGGGTTCTACTGCTTCCTAGGCTCCCAACCAGAAGAGGAAGAAACCCGCCCTCTGGGGAGAGGGAGGGGGAGAATGATTTAGGGTGAGGGTAATGTTTAGTGCGATTTCCCGGCTGTATCAAATGATGTATTATGACCCTAATCTTTGGGGTGTATTTGAGATTACAATAATCTATTTTTCAGTCGTCTGATAATTTGCAAATCTTGTAAATGTGGAGTTACTCCTATTTCAGTTGATACAGGTTCCCTGTATTGTAGACAGTCTATGACAATCAAAGCCATGACAATGAAAAAAGCATGACCGAGATACTCTATCATGGTATTTGAGGCCAATTGACGAGGGCAATTCGGGGAAGGCGAGGCCATATCCCCTGTGGTGGTTTCTTCTGTGGGTAGAAGAGTCCGGGATATAACAATGTTCTCAGAATTGTGAACAGGTGGGGTCAAATCAGTGCTAGACATAGGTTATTAATTAATGTGGTACTAACCTGCTTATCATCACTCTGGAAAATTCAAATTCCGGTTGAGAAAATCTTAATTTTTCGGGGAGGTGTCCCGGTGAAATAAAAGTACCCCGTCGCGACTATATCCCAATTGAAACTCTGGGATATTTTGAAGTTTGACGATGAGACCGTCCACAAGTTCCTGTGAACTATTCCAGCCTGGGTAAGTAGAGTTGAGTAAGACCCACTCAAACTGGGTGAGGTCCAAACTTTCCGCCCCTTGGGTAGCCAACATCAAAATCTGGCGGTGGGTCAGGTGGGGGGCGATATGGTCTGCAGTTAAGACGCTTCCGGGACTGTTGACGAGGGCGACAGCTTCCCGCGAGGGGGAAACGGTGTCAAAATGTTGGAGATATCGCGACCAAAAATAACCGTATTTAGCTAAAGCCAAGAAAGCTACTAGAGACCATAACATAATATGGCGGGGGTTTCGTAGCCAATGGGAGTTACTCCCTAGGGCGGAAATTACGGCTAGTAACAAAAATGGCAGTATGGGGACAGAATAATGCTGGGTGAGGTTTTTTTGTTGGAGACTACTGCTAAGGAGGTTAAGGGCTAAAATTGGTAATGCGCCGATGATGGGGGTTAAATGGCGGGGTGAGAGTCCCCACAGCAGGGGAAGTATCAATAGCAAGAGATATTCTAGGTTGGCTAATGTGAAGAGTTGTCGCGCCACCAGTCGGGGTTTTAAGAAGAGGTTTTTGGCAATTTCTGTGACTGAGTTACCTAATTCACCATATCGCGCGACGGCTTCGGGTTGACCGCCGCTGAAGTGGGGGATGATGATACCTGTGGCGATTATAAACCATGTCAGCCCTAAAATTATGGCGATCGCACCACATCTACGTCTGTTTTCAAATAGGAATAACCAAACTCCCATAGCCGCCACGGTTAGGGACAGGACGGCTTTACAGCCCAAAATTACCAAGACCACTAGGGAAAACCACAGGACTTGTTTCGCCCTGGCTTGATAAACGGCGACCAATAACAGGGGAAGCGCGATAACTTCTGGGTGAAAGTCGAATAAGTTGACGTTGAAAATCAGGGGATATAGCAAATAAACTATCGCCATTAAGTTAGCTTGGGTTGGCTTTAAACCCGCCTGTAAAGCCAGCCATTGGGTTGGTATCGCCCCGACTGATAGGGCTATGGCTTGGACTGCAAACAGCCAGTGTACATCGGGATATAGCTTGTAAAGCAGCGCTATGGGGTATAAAATCCAAGCTGCATGGTCGCCGAGTATGTGGATACCCCGAAAGGTGACAAAGGGTTTCTCGCCTTGGCTAATTAGATAAATGCCATTATCGAAAATTCCTAAATCGAAGGCGTTGGACTGAAATAGGGCGTGTCGCCAACTGCTACCAAAAAATAGGACTAAGCTAGTTACGAAAATGATTAGGGGTAAGGAATAGGTCGGAAATAGGGCTTTTCTCATTCGTCCTCGCTGGAAAATGTTGATTAAAATTGTACATTTTCCACAGGGTACACCGATTTCTGAGTTGGGCTGTTAAATTAAGGGGTTGTAGATCAGATTCTGGGAGTTAGACGGGTTGAAGTTAACTGGAAATATGGGAAAAACTTTGATGATGTGGGGTCGTCATCCTAAGTCGGGGTGGATTTTATCTATGGCTGGGTTAGTGGCGATCGCCATTATGGCTTTTCTGTGGCATCTTGGTAGTGTGGGTTTGGTGGATGAAACGGAACCTTTATTTGCTGAAGCCGCCCGTCAGATGAAAATCTCCGGTAATTGGATTACTCCCTATTTTAATCAGGAAACTCGCTTTGATAAACCGCCTTTGATTTATTGGTTAATTGCCCTGGCTTATTATATGGTGGGGGTGAATGAGTGGGCGGTAAGATTACCTTCTGCTATCTCAGCGATCGCTTTAATGGTAGGCTGTTTTTTGACTCTACAACAATTCGGAACTACTACCCACCCACATCTCAAATTTTCCCAGATTAAGCCTTCTGCTTGGATAGCTACTGCCTTAGTGGCTTGGAATTTACAAACTCTCATCTGGGCGCGTCAGGGAGTTTCTGATATGTTATTAAGTGGCTGTATGGGTTTGAGTCTCTTTAGCTTTTTTTGGGGATATGCCACCACTAAAGAACCGGCTCATAATCCCGCTATTAAATTGATGGATAAACTCAGAAATTGTTGTCACTGGCAATTTCCGAATAAATGGTATTTAGGATTCTATATTTGCACAGGATTAGCCGTATTAGCTAAAGGTCCTGTAGGTATTGTTATCCCCGGCTTAATTGTGGTGGTTTTTCTGGCTTATGTAAATCGCCTGTGGTCAGTTTTGCCAGAAATGGGAGTGATTTGGGGTGGGATTATTTTCGGATTAATTACTGTCCCTTGGTATATTTTGGTAATTATTGAAAATGGTCAAGACTATATAAATTCGTTTTTTGGTTATCATAATGTCCAGAGATTTACCAGTGTTGTTAATGGTCATAGTGCGCCGTGGTATTTCTATTTTATCGTGGTTTTAATCGGGTTTTTACCCTGGTCTATTTATTTACCCATAGCCATATATCGGCTGGGATTTTGGCGGCGTAATCAATGGATTAATCAACCCAGAAATCAGCAATTGGGTTTATTTGCTTGGGTGTGGTTTGCCTGTATTTTTGTATTCTTTACTATCGCCGTTACTAAAATTCCTAGTTATGTGCTGCCTTTGATGCCTGCGGCGGCGATTTTAATCGGGATTTTTTGGGGAGAAGAATTTGCCAAAACTGGAAATTATATTAATCGTAAAAATCGCTGTTTTTTCAATACAGCATTAGTCAATATACTGTTTTTAGTGGTTTTAGCGATCGCCATTATTTACAGCCCCCAATTTATCGGACCCGACCCAGCCGTTGAAGATTTAGCATCAGTAGTTAATAACTCTGGCTTACCGATAAAAGGTGGTATAATCTGGACAGCTACCGCTGTTTTAATTGCTTGGTTAATACGCGATAAACGTCAGTGGCGACTAATTATTGCAGCCAACCTCATCGGGTTTATTTTATTCTTTAATATGGTGTTTATACCCGGCTTATTTTTGGTCGATGAATACCGACAAATACCTCTAAAAAATATCGCCCAAAACTTGGCAACTTTCCAACAACCCCAAGAAGAGTTATGGATGATTGGATTTGCTAAACCTACCGTAGTATTCTATTCTCAGCAACCCGTCCATTTTTTCAGAATCAACGACTTTTTGAGGGCGGAAGGTGAACCCCTCTTGCATATCCTTGATGTCCTACAAAACACCTCAGAATCCCCCACAGCCCTCGTAGTTAGTCGCGCCAAGGATTTAGCCAGAATTGGACTACAACCGGGAGATTATCCGATTTTAATAGAACAGGGAAATTATCAACTGGTTCGCATTTCCAAGCAAATTTTATTATATCGTGTTATTCACCATGAATAATTAATAGCCCAGAAATCATGTAGGGGCGGGTTCTGCTGTTAATGACATCAAAGGGCGATCAGATGAATAAACCCGCCCCACCCGATAATTAATAATTAATAATTAATAATTAACTCGCCCCACCCGATAATTAATAATTAATAATTAATAATTAACCCGCCCCACCCGATAATTAATAATTAATAATTAACCCGCCCTATTTATGGGGTTCTGCCGTTAATGACATCAGAGGGGGATAATATGAATAAATCCGCCCTCTGGGGAGAAGAGGATTAGGCAAAAGTTGAATTGCCAAAATCCGGGGGTATATCCTGAATACGTCCAGGACCGATCGCCTGTATAGCCTCTTTTAAAACCACATCTCCAGTATATAAAGCACGGCCAACAATGACATCAGTTACCCCCAAGGGTTCTAATCCCAATAACCCTAATAAATCAGTAATGCTACTGACACCGCCGGAGGCAATAATAGGGATTGAGACGATTTCCGCAACTTCCCGCAATGCCGCTTTATTGGGACCCTGTAAAGTCCCATCCCGGTGAATATCAGTGTAAATAATGGTAGCCACGCCCAACTGTGCCATTTGGTGGGCTAGGTCTGTGGCTTTGACCTCAGAAGTTTCCAGCCAGCCCCTAGTCGCCACTTTACCATCACGGGCATCAATTCCCACAGCAATTCGTCCGGGAAACTCAGCGCATAACTCAGCTACCAATTGGGGATTTTCCACGGCTACGGTCCCCAAAATTGCCCTTTCTACCCCTAAATCAAATAGGGCGGCGACAGTATCACGACTACGCAACCCGCCGCCGACTTGAATCGGGACTTTGACAGCTTTGGCGATCGCCCCAATAGCCGCGTGGTTAGTAGGTTGTCCAGTTTTCGCCCCATCAAGATCAACTAAATGCAGACGAGTAGCGCCCTGGGACACCCATTCCTGGGCGACAGCCACAGGATCTTCATTAAAAGTCTCGGCTTGGGTGTAGTCTCCCTGATACAAGCGGACGCAGCGCCCTTCTAATAGGTCTATGGCGGGTATTACATTCATTGGCGATTGATAAATTGGAACAAGGTTAATAGCTTTGAAACTCCCGCCGTTAATCGCTAAAGCCATCTAACGGGGGATTCTTGCTTCTTTCAGACTGCCTCTTAACTATACCACTCAATTACTCTTGAAACCTCGGTAAGACCGACTCCACAAGCATTTTAAACTAGGTTTCTTCTCCCGGCTATGTTGTACCCTCACCCTAGTATCTAGGCGGTATTGTTTCCTCTAGTTACTGGTCAAAATTCACCTCTTTGTTAAGGCGATCGCTTCTAACGGGAGTCATATAACTGCGTCAGACTCCTGGCTATTTATGCGGTTTCTGGGTCTTTCTCTTCCATAACCTCCGATAAAAGGGTTGATAGTTGAGTATTCAGACGGCCGGATCTGACAAATTCCGCATAGGTTTCCGCCTCAATATCAACTAATTCTTCCTGAAGTAATTCTATGGTCAACTCTTGCAGTTTGGGTTCTTGTGATAGTAACTGCTGAGTTTTGGTCGTGATAGCTTCTAATTTAGATTTAATCAATTGGGCTTGATGTTGATAAGCATCAGGGTCTAATTCCTGCTTAACAACCGATTGGGAGAGGTGGTTTTGTACTCGGTTTAGGGCTACACGACGGGCTACTAATTCCAGATATTCTTCACGCAAGGGTTGGTCGCTGAGGAGTCCTAACCACTTTAACAAAGGCTGGGTAGTTAAACCCTGAAATAGTAGACTAAATAAAACCACCCCGAAGACTGTCGCGATCAGATTTTCCCGTTCAGGTATAGCTACGGGAACACTCAAGACTAGGGCGATAGAAACGGAACCTCGTAAGCCTCCCCACCACAGCATAGTTTGATTTTGTAGGTCTATTTCTGATTTGGCTAATGTGTTACTGATGGCGGTTAAAGTAAATGTGGATATTACCCTAGTTAGCATCATGGCTAGGACGGAAACCGCAATGGGTTTTATGTTGGTTGCTAAACTCGCAAATTCAATTTGAGCGCCAATTAATAAGAAGACGATTGAGTTCACCAAAAATGCCATAAATTCCCAAAACTCGCTGACGATTAATCGGCTACGGGGATTCATACCAATTCGGGAACCAAAATTTCCTAAAATTAACCCTACTACTACTACGCCAATAACTCCAGATCCGCCTAAGTCTTCGGTGACTACATAGGTTCCATAGGCGGCTAGGAGGGTGAGGGATTGTTCTACTAGGGGAGAGTCAAAACGCTGAGTTAGATAGGATATCCCAAACCCAATTATCCCCGCAATAACTACGGCAATTCCTGTAAATGATAAGAGTTTTAAAACGATCGCCGCCGGGGATATTTCGATGTTTCCCATAGGAAAACCGACTAAGATGATGAAGGCTACAACGGCTATGCCATCATTAAAGAGGCTTTCCCCTTCCATTAAGACTCGCAGACGTTTAGGCGCTCCTAATTCCTTCATTAGGGCGACTACTGAGATGGGGTCGGTGGCTGATAAACTTGCACCTACCAACAAAGCGATCGCTATCGGCATTCCTACCGCTAAATCTAAGCCAATAGCTATCCCTACTACACAAATGACTACCCCAATAGTTGCATATAAAAATACTGGGAATAAATCTCGTTTTAGGTCTCGCCAATTCAGATTCCAGGCGGCTTCAAATAGTAAGGGAGGTAGGAAAATTTCCAGGATTAGTTCCGGTGATAATTGGATTAGGTGGATGTCTTCAAAGGCTAAAAACAATCCGACAATTACCAATAATAGGGTAAAGGGGATTTTGCGCAGCCAAGGGAATAGACGAGACATGGTGGCTACACTGAGGGAAATCAGCAAGACCAGCAAAAATTTTTCAAGATTCTCTTTGATACTGATCTCAGCGATCGCAACTTCTGGAGTCATAGTTTAAGATAGTAGCGACAACCACATCATACTATCACATTTACTCAGGATTGGAAATTATTAGCCATTACTTATTTCTAATGATTTTAGGTTATAATTATGGTAGGATGATTATAGAATTATATGATTGTGGCGTTTTAAAATTCTGGTTCTACTTCGATAATTTCGGTGTACTCAAACTGATTGGGACTGAGTTTAACTAGGGGATAGTTAACGCCTTGTAAATTAATGATATCTTCCTCACAATCTGGTTTGGATGAGTTGTAAACTAGGATATATTCTCGCCCAATTCTGGGTTGAATTTCTCTAGCGACTTCTCCTCGCCATTGGGTTTTGGTGACTAATACAACTAGCTGGTTAGCTAACTCTGGAATAATGCGGGCTATTTGGCGGCGGTAAATTTCATCTAAACTACCAAAAGGGGAATCCATCACAATGGGAAATGTACTGCTATCTGGTCCCATAAGGGTATTTTTTTGACTCCATTCTCTAACACCTTCGATAATTCCGCCAATAAAGGATAGACTGAGAATTTGATTTTCTCCGGTGGAAGAGGCTACCGGCGCATCTTCTCCAGAGGTTCTTTCCACTAATTTAAGTTCGTATTTGGGGCTGAGTTGCGGTTGATAGGGGGTAAAAGAAATTTTGGCAAAAATATTTTGCACTCGGCTTTCTAACTGTTGACGGAATTGCTGATCTAAACGTTCCAGGACTTGAGATAATCTGGCGATCGCATCTTCCGTCGCCGCAATGCGTCGCTGCGCTGTTATCTGCTTCATCTCATTCATTTGTTGGCGATCTATTTGTTTCGATAGTTTCTCGCATTCTTGAGTGAGAGTGTCAATTTGTTGAGAATTTGAACCCATTTCTCGGTTCAGTTCACCAATGCTGCTTTCGATTTCATCTAGGCGTTTTTGCAGTTGTTGAATATCCTCATCTGGGAAATTGCGTAGTTTTTTCTTAATATCATCTAATCGGGTTTCTATTTGGGATAATTCCGCCCTATTTTTGCTGATAGATATTTGATGATGGTCAATTTCTTGCCAAAATTCTGCTAGTTGGCGATCCACATCATCAACTTGGGTAGACATACGGATAGCGGTTTCTTCAATATCTGCCATTCCGGCTTTATTTAACCAACTTTTGAGGCGATCGCATTCCGAACTTCCTTCTATTATAGGAGTTCCACAAATGCACTGCTGGCGGTTAATTAACTCATTCACAAATTGCTTAGTAATTCCTGTCATCAACTCTCCCTTTTCTCGCATTCCTGAAAACAGGTTACGAAAATCAGCGATCGTATCTGACAACAAAACCGGATAAGCCCTAGTTGATAACAGTTTATTAATCGATTGTTTCGACTTTTTTAAATTATCTCTGATTGAAATAATTTGACTCTCTAACTCACTTCGCAATTGTTGCAACTCCGCCGCCCCACTTAAATCTAATAAATGGGCATTTAGGGTACGTTTCAACTGTTCATGATGTGCTAATTCTATTTCGATTTCCTTTTGTCTTTTCGACAAATTATTGATTTCATCTTCCCGCTTTTTTTTGTCGTTTAAAAACTTTTTTGTCTCAGGATTACCAATTATCGATAAATCCGTTTCTAAAGACTTTCTCGCTTCCTTTAAATGTTTAATACCCCTATTTAATACCTCCACCCCCAATAACTCTTTAGTAGCTTCCGCAATTTCCGCTTTTCTCTCATCCCTAACAATTTGCTCTATACGTTCTCCATCAAAAAAGAAATACTGATGTAAACTCATCGGTAAAATGCGATTAATAATCTCTTCTGGTGGCTGCGGCGGCAAAGTCCAGCGCCCATCATCTCCCGCCACCTGCATATATAACTCACTGTCAGAATGTTCGATTTCCCCATGTTGTTTATAGGCGCGACAGACCCGTTTAACCTGATAGCGTTTATGGTCATGTTCAAAGATAACTTCCACCCAGCAACCTACCGCCTTCCCCGGTTCTGCTTCCGTTAGCGATCGCTTATTAACCAATTGTTCCGAAACCGCAAATGCTGCACTAAATTTCTCATATAAAACCCAGCTAAACGCATTAAGTATCGTCGTCTTACCCGCACCATTATTCCCATAAATTACCGTAGTATTTCGTTCCCCTTTAGCTAAATATATAATCGGGCTTTTTCCGTAAAATTGCCGAAAGTTACACAACTGAATTGATAGTAAATTCATTGTATGACCTCTTTAATAATCTTGAGAACATCATCATTAATGTTCCAGGGACTTTTCATATATAGTTTATCTCTTTCCGCCTGCAAAACCCTTTCGATAATTTCCCGAACCTCTGGTGGTGCATCTGTAATCGGGTCATGAACTAATGTCTGATTAGCGTTTTCTCCATAGGTAGATTTTGCCTCCGAGAATACATTAGAAATCGCGTGAATTAAACCCTCTGAGTATTGGTAAGACATAGACTATTCCAAACGTGAGTTATCGATGGTTTTTTACTAGCGAAAAATAGGCGATTTAACATAAATATATTTCATTATACCACAACCCCCATAATCACGTCAACTCTGAGACAACCAGAGATCATGTCTGGGCGGGTTATGCTGTTAATTAGACTTGGCACCAGTCAAAAAACCCGGTTTTTTAGAAAAATCTTGGTTAACAACCAGAAAGCCCGATAAAAACCGGGTTTTTCCGTCCCCGAAAACCACCCTCGGGGGTGATGGTTAATGATGGATGATTTATAAATCCAATAAACCATAGCGTTTTTGTAGTTGTAATAACTTCACCCTAGCCTCTCCTGCATTGTCCGCAATATCAGCAAACTCCATAAACCGGATTAGCTCTTTTTTTAACAAATTCCGTTCAACATCTAACGTATTTCTGCCCAAGTCTGGCGGTAAAACAATCATATCAAAAACCGTCGCCCTATCCTTTCCGGGATGAGGTCTAAGAACCCGTCCTCGACGTTGAATAAATTGGCGGGGGTTGCTGCTACTTGCCAGAATTACCGCATGACGAATAGCTGGAATATCTACCCCTTCATCAAGACAGCGAATAGCTACCAAACCCTGTAGTTGTCCTGATTCAAATTGTTGCCGCAATTCTTCCCTTTTTGCCATAGGAGTAGCGGCGGTATAGGTATTAACACGATAGCCTAATTCTGACCCTAATAAAAAGACGATCGCTTCTAGTTGTCGGTCAAAGCGAGTGCCTTTTTCCGTGATACCATCCCCACAATAAAATAGCGTGTGGCTGGTCTGTAAACGATTACTCATTAACTGTCTCAGGGCTTTAACTTTATTATTAGCAGCCCCAATTATTCTCGCCCTTTGCATCAATAGCGCCGTGATATTTTCGTTAGTTTCCCAGTCCTGATCATTGTCCATTAAAGCCCAACCAATGCGAGTAGTTAGGCGGGAATAAATCAGAGTTTCAGCCGGGGTTAATTCTACCAAAATCGGATAGTATAAATAATGAACTAACGCCCCTTGGCGGATAGCTTCAGCCAGGGTAAGTTCCGGTTGTAAAACCCGACCAAAATACTCCATTAAAGCATTTGTACCCTGGTCATCAAAATGACGTTCTGGGGTAGCAGAAAGTGCTAGACGTAAACCGATATGTCGTGGTAAACTAGCTTCTAGGCGAGGCGCACCTAAGTTGTGGGCTTCGTCGCCAATAATCAAAGTTTTGGGGGGGAAATACCGCAGTTGAGACTGAAAGCTATCGGAAATTAGGGTGGCGTTAGTGGTGATGACTGCGAGAAAGGGGAGATGACCCGAACTTATGTTATAAAGGGAGGTAGATAGGTGTTTCTGCCAATTGTGGACGCTTTCAAAGGCGAGTAGGGGAGTCATCCCAAATTTCTGGGCTTCCCGTCCCCACTGAGTCACTAGGTGGCGATAGGGACAGATAACTAAAACAACTTGTAAGCCAATTTTATGATATAATTCAGAGGCGATCGCTAAGGCTGTGATAGTCTTACCCGTACCCGTTGCCATTTTCAGGGTTCCCCGTCCCTGGTTAGCAAACCATTCGGACACCGCCTGACGTTGGTAGTGTCTCAGGTGTATTTGTGGGGGAATGACAGGGATACCAGGTAGACTCACCGCTGAAACACAAGCCCTATATAAATATCAAAAATCACCCATCAAAAATCAATCATGATCTGATTCCCAGTCAGGACAGGAGTCACCCTCCACACCTAATGGGTGCATTCCACAAACTAACAAATTCCCGCCGTAGATTTTACCATGATAGTGATTACATCCGCGACAGGCTGGGTTTTGGGTGGCGCTGGGGTGAACATAGGTGACAAAGGGATCAAAAGTTTCCTCTTCCTCAAGATCATCTAGTTCCAAATCTAAGTATATATCCAGAATCGGCTCAAGGATATCATTTAAACACTGGTCTAAGTCGGGAATCAACTTATTCTGGACTTCCTCAGCAATTTCTTCGGAAAATTGGGTCAGGTCATCCATGATATGATTAAATTCTTCCGTCGCATATACAAATAACTTTTCCACCTCAAGAACTGTGGCTTCTATACTCTTAACCAACTCATTAGACCAATCTTCCATTAGGCTTTAGCGGCTAACTGCTTCAATATTTGACACTGATACATTTACGCGACATTTATCCGGCTATTGCCTGACAATGCGACGATAGCACTATTACCCGTTAAGGTAACAGAGGCGGTATCCCGCAAAGCTTTTAGAAAGATTCCAAAAGCACCGTTCCAGTCCCTGGGTAGAGTGAACCCGCACTCCGGACATCGGAACACTTTTGAGCCACCTAGCTGGGAATGGACATGACCACAGTGAGTACAGGTTTTGCTGGTGTATTCTTCCGTCACATCTACAACTGTGGTTCCAGTTATCTCGGCTTGATGTCTCAGGGTTAGTTTGAATCGATAATGCGCCCATGTCAGCATGGCTCGGGCAGTCTTAGACCTGATTAGACGCTTCACCTTGGCAACCATATTGGAAGTCTCGAAGGTGGGCAAAAAAATCAGGCTGTGTTATGGGATGGCCAGGGATGCGACCCAATCAAGCAAGGGGTTGAAGTCCTCACCGGGTAGTCCCCACGCCCATTTCAGCTCTATTTCATACCCGAAGGTCTCGCACCATACTTGGTATTATACCGTATGGCCGTAAAATGTTAACCTAATTTGAGATGAAATCATGCTCTTGAGCTAATCATAGCCCTTTTTGGTTTCCCATACTCAGGTCTTACAGGATTATTTGACTACTCCCCGCGCTAAAGCGACGGGGATTCCCCGGAGGGATTTCAGAACTTCCGACAAGTCGGACTCCTAGGCGAAGTCAAATACGCCTCTATAGGTTGCCCGAAGGCTTCCTTTTACTTATTTTCATTCAATCACCTTTTGTCTCTCGCCAATGAAACGTCTTTGCTGCCGACATTTCTGCATGATGCAAGTCTGCCCTCACGGGATGTTAAGCCCCTTTCATTTGGGTCATAGAGAAGGCGATACCATTCTATCATAGTCATTGCGGCTAAAGCCGCCGAGTCGTTTTTCCGCCCCGCTTTAAAAAGACGGAGCTACCAAACTCCCGAATTTTTGCCGTGTCAAGGATAAACCCATCTTACACAGAGCGATCGCACTTCTGGATAAATTAAATCAATCATTTTCCAAATTACGCAACTCATCCTTGAGTTTATCAACCTGATCGCGCAAGTCTTCAATATTATCATCACTCGCCGGCGCTTCTTCCTCATCATCAATAATTTCGATGCGACGAGGTTGCGCCGACTGAGGTGGTGTAGGATTATAATCAGCGCCTGGTTCTTGTGCTTGTCGGAGAGCATCGTCAACAAAACGGCGGGCTTCTTCCGTCGTCATTTCGCCACGTTTCACCAGTTCATCTGCTAATTTTTGGGCTTCTACCTGTAACTCAGCCAGTTTATTCCCCGCCTTTTCCCCGGCGTAGGAAGCCAAACCAACCCCAAGGTAAACTGCTTTTTGGACTAAATCTCCAAAACCGGGCATAGGGAAAAACTCTCCAGGCAATAATTAGGGGAAGTTAAAAATGGGAGTGACCCGGATTCCACGCCTATCAGAAGCATCCCGTGTTGCTGCTACCTTCCGGTCCTGACAAGATTTAGGCGTTCTGACCGCATAGGTCCAGGCCACAAAATTTATTATAACACAGAAATTCACTGTGCAACCACACACCACTCAAAAATTTCGTAAGTCACGCAATTATTAACCACCAGAGGGTCATCAGCCACAATAGCTTGGGCGGCGGCCATAGACTCAGCCTCAAAAAGCAACATTCCGCCACCTCGCCGGACCCAATAGCCGCTGCGCGCTTGATGTCCTTTAGCAGCCAACTGCTTGACATACTCGATATGGGCGGGGACATATTGATCAAAAACCGCCTTTTCGACAATTCCAGTTTCAATTTTGGCAAACCAAGGCATAATCGTGATTAATCTAATGTTTTAATCGTTAACACTTGGGGCGGACTCGCGTCTGGGGGATACAGAAAGTCAAATTCCACCTGTCGCCGTGTTCGGGGTTGAATGTCTAATTCAATCAAAGGTTCCCCCTTTTGTCCTCGGTTTTGGACTAGGTGAAAGTATCGGCTAACTGTAGTTCCCGAATCATCAGTATAGCGGAAACGCACTGTTCCTCTGAAAAATACCCGGCTGGGAGGTTCCTCGAAAAATTGCACTCCCCCGTCGGTGAGTTCATTACTTTTGAGGGGGGTTTCCATGGTGAGGACTACGGTTTTAGGGGTATTGGTGGGATTGGATAAGTCGAGGGTTAGGCTATATTGAATGCCATAGTTCCCATGGGCTTGATAGGCGGTATCCTCATAACGAACTACCATGGGGGCGCTTTGGTTTTGGTTGGTTCCTAATTTACCTCCAGGTAGGGAACTGAAAATATAGGAAATGGCTTGACCGGGTTTGGGAATGGTTAGGTTAGTTATCTCGGCTTTCCAGACTGAACCTAGGGCGACTCCAGCAACTCGACCATAAATGATGTTCTCTGGACTATTCGGGGGGGTGGGTGCTAGGTCGCGGGGAGTTACTAGAGAACCATTCTGTAATAATTCTACCCATGATTCTAGGGCGGGGCTAGATTCGCTACCGTCGGGGTTTTGGATGGCAAATTGAGCTAGACTAGCTATATGCACTGCACCGCTACTCTGGAGCCGCATAAGAAGCGATCGCCCATTGAGAGGTGGTTCTAATGTTTTTACCGGAATAGGGGCTTTAAAGACCATCTGAAACTGCTGTGGTGGAATGATTACTTGGTCGGGAGGTGATGACTGTCCCCCTACTCGCAAAATCTCCCCCATGACTCGACTTCCTGGACCTGCAAATACTGTCCCATCATTGTTGTCTAATACGGGGGGTAAGGGGATAAATGGTGCGTCTGGTTGGCTGAGATAGCTGGCTGCTTGTAATATCTCTAAGGTGACCGGTTCGCTGGTGGGGTTGTAAGCTAATAAGCCCAGATATAGGGTGCGTAAGTCTTCGGGGTCTGTAGGTCGAGCGATATGATGGGCAAAAATGTCGAACCTACCGTCAAAGGGAAAGTTAAGATGGGCATTGGTTTGGGTTTTACCTTCGGGGGGAAAGGTTGATAGTAAGATACCCTCGACTGGTACAACTTCCGGGCTATTGCTATTGAACACTGGAATATTATCTAGTTGACCAGGAAGGGGACGCACTTCTTGGGGTCGGGTGATGACTACTGGCGGCGGGGGGGTGACTGACAGGATTAGGGGGGCGATCGCTAATGGTAGCATAGAGTGGTGATGATCAGAATAATTTGGACTATTAACTTATGGATTATACTGATTGTAAAATGCTTTGTGCATGGTAGGATACTTTTTTCGGCAAGTCGAGGGCTAACATTCGTGCTATGGTAGGACTATGAATGGCGATCGCTTAAATCGGATCAATCGGAAATCTTTAAATGTCACATCACCACGACTACAAGGATTAGTGGATCGGTCTATTGATGTGTTAGAGTCTCTGTTACAAGACCGGGAAGTGCCACCTTTAGACCGGGCGGCGATCGCTCTGAAAATCCTGGAAGCGACGGGGGGTGATCTTCGTCAAACTTTACCATCTGTTAATGTTAATATACCCGACTCTCCCCTAGTTTTGGGTAGTTATGTTCAGATGGAAAATTTCTTGTCTCCCTCAGAAAATAAACAGGCTTTACAAATAGCGATCGCTTCCGCTGACCAATTTGTGGCATCCACAACTACAACCGGGGCTGTCAACTACCGAGAATCGTCGATTCTATATGCGACTAAGTTCCCCGAATACTATAAATTTATGAAAGGTCGCATTTTAGAAACTTTACCGCAGGTATTATCTCAGTTGAAACATCCCCCTTTTACCGTCGCAGAAGTGGAAATGCAGCTAACCGCCCACCACAATGGTGGATATTATAAGATTCATAATGACTCTAGTAGTGCCAAAACCAAAACTCGCACCATCACTTATGTCTATTATTTTTATGACGAACCCAAAGCCTTTACCGGCGGACAACTGCGACTTTATGAAACCGAGTTACGCAATGGTGTCGCCTACAACAAAGAGACCTTTAAGACTATTGAACCCATTAATAATAGTATCGTGTTTTTTGATAGCCGTTGCAAACACGAGGTCATCCCTGTTAGTTGTAATTCCCCCAACTTTAAAGACGGTCGTTTTACCCTAAACGGTTGGCTGCGGCGGGGGTAAGACTAACACATCAAAAACCTGGTTGAGTTTTTATCTATAAGCGTTCAGCAATTCCAGATTAATTAGTAGCAAATACAATGCCAGCAAATCGGAGGATTAAATAAGTTGTGAATGACCAGTTACCCCCTCTCCTCAATAAAGCGATCGCCTCAGAAAAACGCCTAGATAATTTATTATCAGATTCTCTAACTTTAGTCGAAAATGCCCTAAATAGTTCTGAAATATCTCTATCTGAAAGAGTCGAAATAGCCTTAAAAATTTTGGATATCTCTGGTGTCTATCATCAATTAAATCGCCCCCAAAATTCTAATGATGATCCCGAAGTTGCTGAGACTAGCACCACAGACACCCCTAGGTTATTAGAAGCCAACTTTATCCAGGTTGACAACTTTTTATCACCCGAAGAACAAGCAGAAACCTTTAAGATAGCCTTCCAAAATCATGATAAGTTTTTCCCGTCTGGAGTCGCCAACAACGAAGAAAACACCCGCAAATCTTCGGTTTTGCTGGTGCAAAACTTTGATGAATACTATAACAAAATCAGACATAAAATTCTGCAAATTAGACCCCAAATCTTAGCCCAACTCAACTTACCGACTTTTTTGGTTTCCTGGGTGGAAATGCAAATGACAGCCCATAACCATGGAGATTATTATTATATCCATCAAGACATGGATGGCGAAAAAATTGCCAATCGAGTTTTGACATACGTCTACTATTTCTATGAACAGCCAAAAGCCTTCTATGGTGGAGATTTAAGGATTTATCCCACCTACATTAATGGTGATGGTTATACGATTGGTGAACAGTTTGTTACAGTGGAACCTCGCCATAACAGTATCATCTTTTTTGATAGTCGCATGAAACACGAAGTTCTCCCAGTTTTCTGTCCTTCTGGGAGGTTCGAGGATAGCCGATTTACCATTAATGGTTGGATTCACCGTTAAAATAACCCTATAGGGGGGGTTGACAATATACGGAAACTGATGCTATAGTATTGACATAATCTTTTTTCATAATCGATAATTTGCGTAAATTTTAAAATTGCAAATATTCCTATTATCTAAAATAATAACAGAAGTCACAAGCAAAAGCAACCTACCCCCCCAAAAAAAATTTTTTTGCAACATTTCTTAACATTTTGTTACAAAAATAAAATTCACGATGCGATCGCCTGAGAGAAAGTTATGGTAGGGGCGGGTTCCGCCGTAGCGTGTTCGGTTCACAGGGGTTAGCCTAGTAAACCCGCCCCAGAACCCACCCGACAACCAGCACCACGCCATGGTAGGGGCGGGTTCCGCCGTAGCGTGTTCGGTTCACAGGGGTTAGCCTAGTAAACCCGCCCCAGAACCCACCCGACAACCAGCACCACGCCATGGTAGGGGCGGGTTCCGCCGTAGCGTGTTCGGTTCACAGGGGTTAGCCTAGTAAACCCGCCCGACAACGCACCCGACAACCCGCCCGATAATGCGCCCGATAATGCGATCGCCGTACCACGCCACAATCAAAAATGGACATAGCAGGTTCCCACAATTTAAGATTAAAATGTGAGATACTTCTTAACATTGTCTTAGCACGCATCCGACAATTATTTCAAATCACCGTGATTGATCTCGAGTGTTTTCCCTATAGTGTTGGACACGAAAATGATGGGGTATGTTTGTTGTTACGCATGGGGCCCCATCACATTTTGCTTGATTGTGGTTTGCGGGATATTTCGCCGCTGCTAAAATCTTCCCAAGGATGTATAGCTGACTTGGTGATTTGTTCCCATGCTCATGCGGATCATGTTAGGGGTTTGTTGGCACTACATGAAAGCTGTCCAGAGTTACCAATTTATGCCAGTGATGTTACTAGCCAATTGTTACCCATCAACTGGCCAGAGGAACTGTCATCAGGGCAAATGCCGAAATTTTGCCAATCCCTACCGCTGCGAACAGAAGTCCGACTGAAGGAAGGACTAAGCATCACCCTATTTCCTGCTGGTCACCTGCCCGGCGCGACTTGTATGCTGCTGAAATATAATGCACCGAATCGCACCTACAAGTTATTTTATACGGGGGATTTTTTCCTATCCAATTCTCGATTAGTGGAGGGTCTACCCCTAGGGGAGTTGCGGGGACTCAAGCCGGATGTGCTAATTTTGGAAGGGAGCTATGGAACTGCACGCTATCCCCACCGCCGCCAATTAGAAAACCAACTAGCCGAAAGAATTTATCGAGCGATCGCCTCTGGTTATTCTGTACTAATTCCCACCCCAGCATTAGGGTTAGGTCAGGAATTATTAATGCTACTGCGTTCCCACCACTACTTCACAGGTAGGGATATTGACATTTGGGTTGATGGTCAAGTGCAAACCGGGTGCGATATATATTTAGAACTGCTACCCCACTTCCCAGCGAATATACAGAACTTTGCCCAACATCAGCCACTATTTTGGGATGAGCGAATCAAGCCTCGTGTCCGTCGCCTCTCCCCCGAATTGTTGCCAGAACTGGAGCAGTCACCCTGTATTGTGATTGTAGATGACGGGACGGATATTGAACAGTATTTGCGCTATCGTCCTCGGTTGTGGACGTTATTTTTATCAGAAACTCCCGGACACACCAGAGAAATATCGACCTTGGTCAATTCTGGAGAAATTTTGTTAGAAAGCTATTTTCTGGCGGAACATTGCGACGGTCCAGGAACTACCCAACTGATTCATAACCTGCGACCCCAGCACGTGATTTTTGTGCATGGTTCTCCTATTTATTTAGCGGATTTAACCAATTTAGACGAACTGCGGAACCGCTACCAATTGCATTACCCAGCAGCAGGCGCACAGGTTCCATTACCCATTGGGGAGACTTTTCTACAGCCGACCCTCCCAGAAACCCATTATCAGGGGGAGTTAACGGAGTCGGCTACCGAGTTAAATATTACCCTACCCAATGCTTTGTCTGTCGATCCACGGTGGTCTACCTTTGCAGATACGGGAATTGTGGAGGCCAGATGGCAGGGGGAAGAGTTAGTTTTGCGGGGAATTTCCCAGCGGGAATTTCTCAGCAGTCAGAGCGATCGCACAATGCCATCAGACTTAGACTGTTGCGGGAATTGCCAATATTACCGAAGCCAGCGTTGTTGGAACCCAGTTTCGGCTTTATATGGCTTTAAAGTCACCCCAGAGGGTTACTGTCCGGTGTTTGAGCCATTAGCTCCCCGAGACCAGTAACATAAGGGACTATTCGCGATCGGAGTCGGTGGAAGGGTTACGCAGTTGCTCGGCTTCTGGACATTCATCAGATACCTGTAGCTCGAAATAGCCACGGGGAACTGATGCCAACTTTTGACTAATAGATCCGATGCTCTCGAGGCGCACGATTTCTTCCCAAGAAGACACTTCGTCATCTTCTTCTGTTTCGTAGCGCAGCGTGACCAAATCCCCCTCGATATCAAGAATATGGGCTTTTTCGATCCACCTTTGCTGGTCCCGCAAAAAGATGCAGACTTCGCGGCCATCACAACAAAGTTGATAGATCTTGCGATGTAGCATTTTTAACTTAATCCTGAGAAGTTCGCTGGCTAGGTCAAATCGCCATATTAAGGCGTTGGTCTGATGGGGATGATTATAAGTCATCCATGCGCGCTTATTGTACCTGATGTTTGACTGAATCCCATCTGTGTAATTTTATTAATAGCGCATCATTGCTTATTATTATACAGTGTAATCACAAATTTCGGTATCACTCCGATCCATGCGGAGGCGGGAAGTTATTAATCTAGCCGGAAAAAGATCTCAATTATGGTTTACGCACAAAATTTATCCCAACCTACAGTATTTGACCTCGCGCGATCGGGTGATTTTCGGGCGATCGCCTATCTGATTAATAGCTACCTAGCCCCCCAGGGGATACAGGCGCGGGTCATCCCCGATCGCAAAGGATGTTTACAGGTGCTGGTAGAGTTTCAACAAGAACCGATCGCCGATAGAATTATCAAATATATTTGTCATGTCCTGTGGAAGCTGAACTCTCCCCAGGTCTTGGGGGTAAAAATTGCCGGTCGCTTCATGGGTCAACCAGATATCCTGTGGAACCAATCAGTTCGTATTGTCACACCCGCCGCGCGTCAACGTTCCCGGAGATTAACGCCGAGAGTATTATTAAACCGCCTAGACTTTCAAACCCTGCGGACTTTGCTGCTAATGACCTCAGTAACCGCTACTTTAGTTCTGGGATGTTGGGTGAGTTATTATGAGGTAATTGGTCGGGATGCTCAAGCTATGACCTATTCCCGTGGAGCCGGGCGGAGGCAGTCGGGTCAGGTAGTGATGACATCTCCCCCAGTCACTAGACCTAATCAGGTGCGGGCAGCTTTAGAAACTGTCCCCGTGATTCAACATGAAAATGTATTAAATCCAGAAGACCCTACCGTAACATTAATGTTTGGGGGAGATGTGAACCTGGCTAGTTCCTTTGCTCAGAAAGTTGGTGATAATTATAGTTGGGCTTTTTCCGAACTACAGGAATATCGGGATGCGGATCTAGCTATGGTCAACTTGGAAAATCCTTTGACCAGAGCCACTCTGGCACGCCCTAATCGACAATTTAATTTTAAAGCTGATCCAGAAGCAGTTAAGGTATTAACAGAAGGTGGCATCGATCTGGTCAATTTAGCCAATAACCATATCATGGATTACGAAGAAGCAGGACTGGTGGAAACTCTGGAAACCTTGCAGCAAGCCGGTATTCATGTGATCGGAGCAGGGCGAGATCTCGTGGAAGCGCGACGACCGAAAATTATTGAGGTAAAAGGACAGCGGATCGCTTATTTTGGCTATTATGATGCTGATTTGAATGCGGCCGGGGAAAATCGGGCGGGAACTAACTCTCGTGATAATGAACAGATCGCCGCAGATATTAAAGCTGTGCGTGACCAGGTAGACTGGGTAATTGTTAATTATCACTGGGGAGTTCAACTTTCTGATTATCCCGGAGATTGGCAAATTGATCTGGGTCGCTATACCATTGACCAGGGAGCCGATGTGGTGATTGGACATCATCCCCAGGTTCTTCAGGTGCCGAGATATATAAAGGCAGACCAATTGTTTATTCCTTGGGAAATTTTATTTTTGGTGGTAACAATCGCAGTGATTACGATACAGCCATTTTAAGGGTTTCACTAAAGCAAAATCGGAAAATGAAGGTGGAATTTTTACCCGTTGAGGTGCGAGGATATCAGGCTCGTGTAATGCAAGGGGAAAGCGCCAAGGCTACTTTACGCCATATTGAGCGCATTTCCCGGATTTTTGATCAGCCGATGCCGTACCAGGTAGTCCTGAAGGCTCGTTCTACTGAACCCGCTTTGAGTGATGCTATAACTACTCCTGAAGTACATCAGGAAACTTTGTCCCCTGGCTTATCAGGGAATGCGGCGGGTATCACTACTATGTTAGATGATGCTCCTAGTGAATCGTCCCTTGAGGCTGATAGTCCGACAAATACATGGTCGGAAACTTCTGGGGAGTCTGAGCAGTTGCGGCCTTTTATCAAAAGTCCTTTTATTACCGAACCTTTTATTTCTCCCCCTCAACCTGAAGCGAGAACTTCACAACACAGTTACAATGATTCCCAGTCGGAAATTTCCGGCTATTTAACAGCCGGGTCTCACCGCCAAGCTAAATGTGATCAGTCGATCGCTAAAACCGATAGGGTTTCTCCTCTGGCTCATAGTGGTGAGGCTATTCGTCTTCCTCAACTAGGGTGTTAGAGGTTTATTGGTCAGGATCTAAAACTTTCAACAATGTCAGCGTGCGTCACCCCATGTCATTTGTCGTGTTTCCGGAAAATTATCACTCTGTGACAGCACCCGACAAACTGCACTAAATTCCCAAGGAAGAATAAATTACTGTGTTTGCGATCGCACTTAACCAAAAACAATATAAGACCTATACCCTATGTGACCATAAGGCAGAGTCCTGTCTGGAGGTAGTACCGGAAAGGGGTGGGTTAATTACTCGCTGGTCAGTTAAAGGTGAAGAACTGCTATATATGGATGAGGAAAGGTTTGCTGACCCCAGTTTGACCGTCCGGGGTGGTATTCCGATTCTGTTTCCCATCTGTGGAAATTTACCCGATAATAGTTATACTCACCAAGACCGGGAATATGGGCTCAAACAGCATGGCTTTGCTCGTGATTTACCCTGGACGGTGAGAAAACAGGACCAAACTAACGCCGCCTCCATTACTCTAGGGTTAACTAGCAATGAGGAAACGCGATCGCTATATCCCTTTGACTTTGAATTAGAGTTTACTTATACCCTCAAGGGAAACGGGCTAGAGATTTTCCAGCGTTACACTAATCTATCCGGGTTAGTGAACAGTATGCCCCCTGAGTCCATGCCTTTTTCAACCGGTTTACATCCTTATTTCTGGGTCCCAGATAAAAGTCAACTGCGTTTTCACATTCCAGCCATGCAGTATTGGGACCAACCCACCCAGAGTCTCCACGATTTTCGGGGTTACTTTGATCCTAATGTCGAGGAAATCGATGGCATTTTTGGGCCTTTGACTGGGTTAGGAGCGACCATGACTGATTTAAGTCGCCATTTAAGATTATCCCTCAACTACAGTGCTGCTTATTCCCGTGTAGTCTTTTGGACAGTCAAGGGTAAGGATTATGTTTGTCTCGAACCTTGGACTGCACCGAGAAACGCTATGAACACTGGAAAACTGCTAACTCACCTAAAGCCGGGAACCAGTTGCGAGATGGTAGTTTACCTGATGGCAACTTTTTTATAGAAAATGTTTGACAACCAAAATTAGCTGTGCTACTATAGAAAACTGTGTGAGATTAGAAAAAACAACTGGGTCGCTAACTCAATGGTAGAGTACTCGGCTTTTAACCGATTAGTTCCGGGTTCGAGTCCCGGGCGACCCATTTTCGCTCTGTTTTCAGTGATAATTGCGTAGTTAGCTCCGCGCCGACAGGGGAGCGTCGGGATTAGTCACCTTTCCATTGAGGGGGGGCGGCGGTAAGCCAGCTACGATGGGCGGAAAATTGACAGATTCATCGTTGATGGTATGATGGATACACCTGACACGGCAGTAAATAGCGAGGAAAAACTGCTATACTCGGTTTGGTGGGTAGGAAGCCCGGGCTGTAGTTTGAGATTCAGCGTCGGGTAGTTCAGTAAACATAACTTGATACAATTAGCCATAAATCGTAAAATTGTTTTAAGATTGTTTTAATCAAAACCTCAATTAGAGATTAAGAAGACTTAGGAGGAGACTTTATGGCGATAGTACCGATGCGGTTGCTGCTAGATCATGCTGCTGAGAATGATTATGGCATCCCGGCTTACAACGTTAACAACATGGAGCAGATCCAATCGATCATGCAAGCTGCTCATGAAACCAACAGCCCCGTGATCCTGCAAGCATCTCGTGGTGCTCGCTCTTATGCTGGTGAAAACTTCCTGCGCCACCTGATCTTGGCGGCGGTGGAAACCTATCCTCATATCCCTGTGGCTATGCACCAGGATCATGGAAATTCCCCCGCCACTTGCTATTCTGCAATGCGTCATGGCTTTACCAGTGTGATGATGGATGGGTCTCTGGAAGCTGATGCCAAGACCCCCTCTGATTTCGAGTACAATGTGCGGGTAACTGCTGAAGTCGTTAATGTAGCTCACTCCATTGGTGTGAGTGTAGAAGGGGAACTGGGTTGCTTGGGTTCTCTGGAAACTGGTATGGGTGACAAGGAAGATGGTCACGGCGCGGAAGGTGTCCTGACTCGCGACCAATTGCTGACCGACCCTGATCAAGCGGTTGAATTTGTAGAACGTACTCAGGTTGATGCTTTGGCTGTAGCCATTGGAACTAGCCACGGTGCTTATAAGTTCTCCCGTAAACCGACTGGGGAAATTTTGGCAATCAGCCGCATTGAAGAAATCCACCGCCGTTTACCAAATACCCACTTGGTGATGCACGGTTCTTCTTCTGTTCCCGAAGATCTGATTGCTTTGATCAACCAATACGGTGGTCAAATTCCTGAAACTTACGGTGTTCCGGTTGAAGAAATCCAGAAAGGTATCAAGAGTGGTGTTCGGAAAGTGAACATTGATACTGACAACCGTTTGGCGATTACTGCTGCTATTCGTGAAGCTGCGGCTAAAGATCCTTCTAACTTTGACCCCCGCCACTTCATGAAGCCTTCTATCAAGTATATGCAGAAGGTTTGCGCCGATCGCTATCAACAGTTCGGAACTGCTGGTAATGCTGACAAGATTAAAGTTCAAACTCTCGACGAGTTCGCGGCTAAATATGCTAGTGGTGCTTTGAGTGCAACTTCTAAAAAAGCTGTGGCTGTGTAGTTAACTTATGTTAACTCAGAGATGGGTTTTTAAATAATTAATTTAACCCGGTTTTATGCCGGGTTTTATTTTTTGAGGAGGTTCGAGAAACAGGTTGATAGGAGAGGGTGAATTCATCAAAAGGGATTATAGAGGAGATTAGGGATAAATTTGGGGGTAATTTTCTGGCTCGACAAAATTACCATCACAATCAGACTTTTCTCGATATTCGATCGCCTTAAAATCGACTTGATCCCATTGATATTTAGCAAAAGATCCACAATCTCCTATACCCCGATATTTGGTAAAGACAGTTAAAACACCCTGAATAGGGTCATAATCAACCAAACCGACGACCTCATCCATCTGAGTTTCTACCCTTTGACCACTAGAGTTAATTTCAAATGATGGTAATTTAACCCGCGAGACCTTAACACCCTGATTAGTTTCTCGATAGACAAAGAAATTATAATTATTTTGGTAGGCTGTTTGAAAGCAGAGTAATTGTACCAAATATCCCTGAGTTCCCAAAGGATAAGCAAAGGAACCGACTTGAAAGGGGAAAGAAGTACCACCGGGACAAAGGGTTAATTGGTCACGATTGCTGTAAAAATACTGCATTATGGACTCAGGAACCCGAAAAAAAGGATCACCTTGCTCAAGGTCTTCGTCGATCGCTTCTGGAGTAACTTGCTCAGGTTGACCGGAGGGAGCATGATTTAATCTCAAATTAGGTTAATATTTTAGGGCAATACGGTATAATAAGCGAGAAGGGTTGAGGATAAACCTATTGCCAGATATGTCAAACCCAAGGAAGCGGCCAAAATCCTTGGAGTCCATGAAAGAACACTCCGCAGATGGGACTCCAATGGCTCAATCGACACCATCAGAACCCCCGCTGGGCAACGACGATACAACGTTGAGTCATATTCTGATTCCATATCAAGCAGTGACAAACGCCAAGTCGTTATCTATGCCAGAGTTAGTAGCCGCGCCCAGCAGTCCGACCTCAACCGACAGGTGGCCGCACTGTCCAACCTCTACCCCGAAGCAGAAGTCGTCTCAGAAATCGGAGGCGGGCTCGACTTCAAGGGAAAGAAAATGCTGGCCTTACTGGGACATCATTTGTCAGGAGATGTCGGCATGGTTGTCGTTGCCCACAAAGACTGATTGGCAATATGGGGATTTGACTTGTTTCGATGGCTCTGTGAGCAAAACAGGTGTTCACTCATGGTTCTCAACCAGACAAGTCTCAGTCCAGAACGAGAAATGGTTGAGGACATCCTCGCCATCCTCCACTGCTTCAGTTCCCGATTATACCGACGGAGTAAATACAAAACTCAGGTCAAAGAAGATCCGGATTTACCCCAGCCCCGAGCTAAATCAAGTCTGGCGTAAATGGCTGGCTGCTTGTCGGTATTGCTACAACCAAGCAATTGCATTATCCCGGAGTGGTAAACGACTAAGCAAACTGAAATTACGCAACGAAGTGATGCAGAGCGACTTGCCTGCATGGGTCAAAGAAACACCCTGCCACATTCGGCAAAATGCCATCTTTGATGCCTATCAGGCTTTGAGCGCCAGTCCTGGCGCAAGGTTTAGGAGCTGTCGGGATAGTTCTCAAGCCATCAAGTTTAACGATGCTAATTTCTCTTCAGGGAGTTGGTATCCAAGACTAACGAAAGGATTAACTTTCATGGTTTCCGAACCCATCCCTAAAACTTGCGGGCAAGGGACTCAGTTGGTGTTTACCAAAGGTCGATGGTTGGCGATTTTCCCTGAACCAGTTGCCGTTACCCCAACTGAAGCGAATGGCGTAATTGCATTAGACCCGGGTGTGCGAACTTTCATAACTGGGTTTGATGGCTCTCGGTTTATGGAATTGGGCTCCGGGGATATTGGACGCATTACTAGGCTATGTCAACATTTGGATGATTTGATGAGCCGAATCGCCAAGGAACCCTGTCGTTCAAGAAGGCGACGGATGAGGCAAGCGGCTCAACGAATGAGAACCAAAATCCGCAATCTAGTTGATGAAGCCCACAAACAAATTGCTCACTACTTGACTCACAACTACAGCATAATTTTTCTGCCGACCTTCGAGACTTCCGATATGGTTGCCAAGGTGAAGCGGAAAATCAAATCCAAGACTGCCCGCGCCATGCTGACATGGGCGCATTATCGATTCAAACTAACCCTGAGACATCAAGCCGAGATAACTGGAACCACAGTTGTAGATGTGACGGAAGAATACACCAGCAAAACCTGTACTCACTGTGGTCATGTGCATTCCCAGCTAGGTGGCTCAAAAGTGTTCCGATGTCCGGAGTGCGGGTTCACTCTACCCAGGGACTGGAACGGTGCTTTGGGAATCTTTCTAAAAGCTTTGCGGGATACCGCCTCTGTTACCTTAACGGGTAATAGTGCTATCGTCGCATTGTCCGGCAATAGCCGGATAAATGTCGCGTAAATGTATCAGGGAACACTACCATGCTGGCAGAATAAGCAGGCGATCGCCATAGTTAGGGCTAATTTTCGCATATTTTTAAATACAGATGAGCATATACTGTGGTCATACATCATCCGTAGGCACAAACCAGGTAATTTTAAATGTGATAGCCGGAACTAACCAAATTATGGGCAGATTTTTGTTAAATTAGCAGAAATGCACTTAATCTGTATATTGAGGATACTTGACCGGTGGTAGCAAACAAGCCGATATCTCTGAGCGATCGCCAAAATATGAACAACGCCATTTTATCAAACGCCATTTCATTAAAGGTAAAGCGACTCACAGCAGCCAGCGGTCAAATGAGCCTACCCTGTATCCCGTCCATGATAGACGAATACATGGACCAGTTTGATCGAATTTTAAAATCCCTAGGACAGACATTCACCCAGGAAGAAATGACAGCCCTGCGGGAATTAGTAGCGCGGAAACTAGGATACGGCTACAATCAATCACCCCATTCTCGGATAATTTTTAAATACGAGCCGCCAGACCCCACCCAAGGACTCACCAGCGGCTTAAAATTAAGCGTATTCACAGAAATTCTATCAGTCGAACAGAAGTATCAACGGTGGTTAACCAGTCGCCAGGGACCCTTGTTTGGCTCTCATGCTGACGCTAAACTGATGGATGTGGTAAAAGAGTTGAACCCCCCCTCGAACCCCCCCTCCAACGCCCCCATTCTTGACGTAGGGGCTGGGGTAGGTCGCAATACCTTAGCTTTAGCGAGGCGGGGACATCCTGTAGATGCCGTAGAATTAACTCCAGAATTTGCCCAAATTATCGCGAAAGAAGCCCAGGAGAACCAATTACCGGTGCGGGTTATCCAAAGTAATATTTTGAACCCCTCTCTGCAATTACCCCAGAAAAGCTATCAATTAGTGTTGGTGTCGGAGGTGATTTCCCATTTTCGGAATAATCAGGATGTGCGAACCCTGTTAGCGAGAATGTGTAATGCTATCAGACCGGGGGGGCTGTTGTTGTTTAACACATTTTTAACAGAGCCAGGTTATGAACCTGATAACCGGGCGCGGGAACTTTCCCAGGTGCAATGGTCTTATTTAATCACGCGATCGGAGTTCAATTCGATCATGGCCGGTTTACCATTAGAGGTATTATCCGATGAGTCGGTGTATGAGTATGAGCGATCGCACCTCCCCTCCGAATCCTGGCCTCCAACGGGTTGGTTTGAAAATTGGAGTCAGGGTAGAGATGTCTTTCCGATAAATAACCCTCCCATATCATTGCGATGGATACTCTGTCGGGTGAATTAAGTTTTAAGTAAAACAACTTACCGATTCAAGAATTATGTTAAAGGGAAAAGTTACCCAAGTTTCGCTGTATGTTGTGGCTGCTGTGGCAGCATTGTTGGTGGGAATATTTTTCCCGATGATGCAATTACCAAAAATTTGGTCTTCTCGGACCGGGGAAATGTCGGAAGTTTCCCAGCCTTCAGAAGCTGTGATGAGTTTGGCGGTGTTGTCTCCAGCATCCCGCCGCCAGGAATTAGAAGAAATTGCCACCACTAGAACTACCTCCGAAAATCGCGATCGCGCTAGATTTTTACTAGCCGCCGATTTATTAGAAGCCGGACAGCCAGAAGCCGCCCTCGAAAAGTTAGATGGATTAGAGAGGAGTTATCGTGTCTTAGGGGGTCATATCCTGAAAATGCGGGCTTTGGCTTATGAACAGCTTGGAGATACACGATTAGCCTCACAGTCATGGAAGGCCTTAGTGGATGGCCACCCAGAAGATCCCGTCGTGGTCATGGGGTTATATGCTTTAGGCGAAACTAATCGGGAATATTGGGATAGGGCGATCGCTGAATTTCCCGCCCACCCGCAGACCGTAGAAATTGCCAGAACCCTCCTGAGAGAGAATCCCGATCAATTCCCATTATTGCTATTAATTGCCCAACATGGTATTCATCTACCCGAATATGGCACTTATTTAGCCAAGTTAACTCAGAATTATCAACAACAACTTACCCCAGAGGATTGGGAAAATATTGGCTTTGGCTATTGGGAGAAGATGGATTATGGTCAAGGGGCGATCGCCTATTCCAAAGCCCCAAAAACCCCCAGAAATATGTATCGACACGCCAGGGGACTATGGTTAAGTGGCAAAATTCCCGAATCACGTCGCGCCTATCAAGAGTTAATTGCCGCATTCCCTACCCAAACCGATCCTGGGGGTGAAGATGCCGGCTTAGGAATGATTAGACTGGCGCGGTTAGTCGAGCCTAGAGAAGCCCTACCCCTGCTTAATCAAGTAGTAGACAATTTCCCTAATCATGCCGCCGAGGCCCTGTTAGAGCGCGCTAATGTGCTTGATAAACTCAGATCTACCGAGACAGCTTCTCAGAGTCGTCAGTTATTGCTGAGTCAATATAGTGATTCCGAACCCGCCGCCCAGTTGCGTTGGACTCTCGCCCAACAGGGTGCTACAGCCGGAAGACTGGATCTGGCTTCAGAATGGGCACGACAGTTAGTTACCAAAAACCCCGATAGTGAGTTAGCGCCGCAAGCTACCTTTATGCTGGGAAGGTGGGCGCGACAGCAGGGGAATTCCAAAGATGCCACCAAGGCTTTTGAATATCTGTTAGCCAGATATCCCGAATCTTATTATGCTTGGCGGGCTGCCGTGTTTTTGGGTTGGCCAGTGGGAGATTTTACCACTGTGCGCCCCCTCTCTCCCCATGTGGAACACTTAGAACAGCTACCTATTCCCCCCGCAGGTTCCGAGGCAGTAAGGGAATTATATCGCTTAGGGCGCGGTCAGGATGCCTGGAATTTGTGGCAGGTCGAATTTAGTAATTATCGTCAGCAGCCTTCTGTCGCCCAACAATATACTGATGGTTTAATGCGAATTGCCGTCGGTGACAACTTAGATGGACTGTGGATGATTTCCAGCCTTAGCCGTCGGAATGACCCCGAAGAACATCAGGAATATCTGGCTTTGAAGCAAAAACCGGGTTATTGGGAGTCTTTATATCCTTTTCCTTTCCTAGAAACTATTGTGAGTTGGTCAAATAAACGCCAACTAAATCCGGTCTTGGTTACCGCCCTAATTCGCCAGGAGTCGCGGTTTATGCCTTCAATTAAGTCAGTGGTGGGCGCGACTGGATTAATGCAGGTAATGCCCGAAACCGGGGCAGAAGTAGCCCAGAAAATTCAACTGACTAACTACTCTTTAGAAGATGTTGAAGATAATGTGAATTTGGGAACTTATTACTTTGATTTTACCCACCGAGAATATAACAATAATTCACTGTTGGCTGTGGCGAGTTATAATGCCGGTCCGGGTGCGGTAGCTAATTGGGTAAGGCGGTTTGGTTTTAATGATCCTGATGACTTTATCGATAAAATCCCCTATCCTGAAACCTATGGTTATGTGAAATCTGTGTTTGGAAATTACTGGAATTATCTCAGGATTTATAACCCAGAAATTTCTCAAAAGTTGGCAGAACATATCCGCACCTTTAATGATAGATTAGACTAAAGTTATGGTGGGCTGACTGTTAATCTGCGAGAGGGGAGAGTCCAGAATTAATAAGAAAAATATATTTTGGTTCTCTCTTCCTGGCAAGATGGTGTATGATTCCGTTATTCCTAGCTGAATGTTGTGAGGAGCCAGTATGACCATTTTTAAACAGTCGGTTGCTCTTGCTTGTTTTGCGATCGTAGCCTTGAGCGGTAGTCAAGTTTTGGCGGCGGGGACTATTAAAGACTTTCAGGAATCAGAGGAAACACCAGTTAACAAAAATTTCTTGAGTTTAGCCCAAGACTTAGAATCTCAACTAGAAGTTCCTGAAACCATCGCGGAATTAGTTAATACTAACCCAGAAGTTGAAACCATTGCGGAATTAGTTAATACTAACCCAGAAGTTGAAACTATTGCGGAATTAGTTAATACTAACCCAGAAGTTGAAACCATCGCGGAATTAGTTAATACTAATAGCCAAGAAACTCCTCAGTATTTGTCAGAAATCAACGAAAATAGCCCTTCTACCGATGCAATTGATTTAAATGTGGTAGCCATACAACCACAATGGCGCATTGCTGAAGAGATAGCCTTGGGGGATGATATCTTAGGGGATGATATCATAGCTCAATCCTGGCAGGATAATCCCCGCCGCGCAGCTGACCGGAATAACCGCCGCTTGAGTAACCACTTCAGCTATTTTGCGGTTGGGGGTAATATTGGCGTTACCGGGAATGCTTCTGGTTTGGGTAAGGGAGGCGGCGGCACTTTAAGTAAAGCGGGATATTCTGAGAATCTATCTTTGCACACTGGCGGCGTGCTTATTGGTGAGGGTGCTAGTGTCACGGCTTTGACCTATAGCTTCCCCATGCGGGTAGATACAGGGGGTATAGTTGCCTCTCCGTTTATAGGTGCTGGCATCATTTATGCGGACCTATTCAATAGCGATTTTAGCTTCGGTCCCCTGTTTATGACGGGTGTTGACGTACCAATTTCCTACAGTTTCATCTTGACGGGTCGCTTTAATGTAGGCTACATCAGAGAGACTACGGAAGTAGGGGTGATGCTAGGGGTGGGTTATGTGTATACCCGCAGTATATGGAATATTCTGGGCATATTCTAGGCCTAATCTAGGGACTCTAAAGGTACTACACTAGGATTAAGAATTTTGGGGCTAGAACCCTGAAATTTAACGGCTATAGATAGCTTACCTTGCTTATCTCCGAAAATGTGGGTGATTTGACCAACACCAAAACTGCGGTGTAAAACGCGATCGCCCACATTCCACTCTTGGGGACTTTTCTTGGTAGTCCCCTTGGCTTTTTTATTCTTGGTGGTGGTTTTGGCTGCTTGGCGACGGGTCAAAGGTTTATATCCCTGCACTAGGTCTGGTGGTAATTCGCCTAGGAACATCGAAGGAACACAAGGTTCGCGATACCCCCACAAACGCCTTTCCCTGGCGTGGGTAATAAATAACTGTTCCTGGGCGCGGGTGATGCCTACATAGCAAAGTCGCCGTTCTTCTTCTAAACTGAGAGGGTCGTTAATACTGCGGAAGTTGGGAAATAGTCCCTCTTCCAAACCCACTAGGAAGACAATGGGAAATTCTAACCCCTTAGCGGAGTGTAGGGTCATCAGAGAAACGGCTTCTTCTCCTTCCTGAAGATTATCTAAATCTGAGGATAGGGATGCACTGGCTAAAAAAGCCTGTAAACTGGTATCTTCCTGTTCTTCCTGAAATTGGGAAACGGCGTTACAGAGTTCCCGCAAGTTATCTAGGCGGTTATCTGCTTCATCAGTGCCTTGTTGTTTGAGGTCTTGGGAATAGCCAGAGTCTTCCAGAATGCCATCTAAAATTTCGAGGGCGGTGGTAGTTTCTAGGCGCGCGCGCCAAGATTGAATCATTTGGGCGAAGCGATTAACAGATTTGGCGGCGCGTCCGCTAATAGTATTAACGGAGTCTTGATCACTAATAATTTCCCAGAGGGGAACCCCTAACTGTTGGGCGGCATTATTTAAGCCGTCTATGGTAGTGCGACCAATACCGCGCCGAGGTACATTAATCACCCTTTGCAAACTGACGCTATCAGCGGGGTTCGCAATAACGCGAAGATAAGATATGGCATCTTTAATTTCTCGGCGATCGTAGAACTTTAGCCCGCCGACAATGTTATAACGTATATTTTCACGCAGTAATACATCCTCAAAGGGTCGAGATTGGGCGTTGGTGCGATAGAGAATGGCAAAACTACCGAAGCCGATTTCGGGGTTTTGGTTGATAATGGTTCTGATATTATCAACTACAAAGTTAGCCTCTGCCATTTCGTCATCGGCTTTATGACAGCAGACCGGAACACCAGGCGATCGCGTAGGGCGCAGAATTTTGTCAATGCGGGTGGTGTTATTTTGAATGAGATGGTTGGCTACTTCTAGGATGTTTTCTCGCGATCGGTAGTTTTCTTCTAGTTTAATTAACGTGCGGCTGTCATCATCGGGTAAACCATCGCCAAAATCTTGTTGAAATTCCAGCATAATCCGATAGTCTGCCATTCGGAAGGAATAAATAGACTGATCTACATCCCCCACCACAAAAATAGACCGATTCTGCCAATTGTGAAAAGATGGCGGTGCTTCTCCATTGGTTGTTAATAGGCGAATCAGGTCATACTGGGTGCGGTTAGTGTCTTGATATTCGTCAACTAGAATATGGCAAAATTTTTGATGCCAGTAGGCTAAAACTTGTTCGTTTTGGCGAAATAAGGCGACGGGGACGAGAATTAGGTCGTCAAAGTCTAGGGCGTTATTAGCCGCGAGGGCATCTTGATATAAACTATAGACTTCCGAAGTGACTCGCCCCTGATAGTCGGGGTTCTCCTGTAGGTATTGTTGGGGAGACAATCCCAGGTTTTTGGCGTTACTGATTTTATAGCGAGTTTTGCGAGGGTCGAATTTTTTGTCGTCTAGGTTGAGGGTTTTGGTGACGATTTGCTTAACTAGGGCTAGTGCGTCTGACTCATCAAAAATTGAGAAGTTAGGTTTCCACTGACGGCCCTTTTCATCTTGGTATTTGTTGATATCGTAGCGAAGAATCCGCGCACAGAGGCTATGGAAGGTTCCCATCCATAGATGTTTGGTGAGTTTCCGGTAAATTTGCGATCGCAGTTGAGTTTGGGTAGCGGGTTCTAAGGCTGATAGGGGTTTCTGGTATTGTTTTTGGGCTTGCTGTTGGGCAAAAATTGACTCGATCCGGTTTTTGATTTCTCTAGCGGCTTTGTTGGTGAAGGTGACGGCTAGGATATTTTCGGGGTTGACTTTATGATTGTCGATCAGGTTGGCTACCCGATAGGTGAGGGCGCGAGTTTTACCGGAACCTGCGCCAGCAACTACTAACATTGGACCGCAGAAGTGTTCGACGGCTTGGCGTTGGGATGAGTTGAGGGAAGTTAGGAAGTCTACGGATTCCATAGTAGCTGCGATCGCTTAACCTTTAACAAAAGGGGGGTAGTATTCATCGTATACCATTACCATAGATTTGGGACTTCAGACAAGTTTATTGAGAATTGTCCAAACATCCCCATCAGAACGCACCTGGGGGACGGAAATATTGCTAAATCCGGTAATAAAGGGCTTATGGTACACCTGCCAGTAGAGGGGGGTGATTTCATCGGCGATCGCTTTCAGGGCTTTCGCTTCGGCTTGGAGTTCCCTGGATAGTTGGTTTATGCGATCGGCGTGTAGTTTCGCTTGCTGGCGGCTTTCTTCTAGTTGTTCTTCTGTAGGCTGGCTGCGTCTAAATTGTTCTAATTGCTGTTGTTTATGGCGCAGGTGGATTTTTAGGGCGGCGATCGCATCTTCTATACCTTTGACCTCTGCTGACTGGTGGGCGGTTTCTCGCGCATGGTTTCGGTAGGCTATGGCGATCGCTTCTGGAGAGTTATTCTCTGGCGTGATTTGTGGGGTGATTTGCCTATTTTGAATCTGGATCTGGGTCTTTTCCCTTTGTAGGGCTAAAATCTCCTTCCTAATTGCTTCGATTTCCTGGTCCAGCGGGTGCATCATTGATTCGGCTTAGGATTAATACCGCTATTGTAACATTATCTTTACATTTTTCGGCTAAATTTAGCGGGAAACTTATAGACAAACAACTCATTATACCAGATTCGGTGTCAATACAATGGTTTCTCCAAAATGGTCAACTTTATTAAGTAAAATATTGTCAAACCCCCACAGACAAGAGGATACAGGATCATAGATCCAGGAAAATAGAGAATATTTTTAACTAAATTTAATATATTTGAATTGTAGCACTCATTAAATTGTTAAGTTTAGTTGAATATGCTTGCACTTATATTTAATAGTGCTAAAGTAGTAATTGAAGTCAAACAGGCTTCTTTGACAGATACCAAAAGCGATGTTCAATCTGTCGGTTTTATATCTCAAAGGAGGACTAGAACGAATCCAAACTTGTTCATCGCCAATGTAGTGAGAATCAGGAGGTAAAACACTGTTTCATTTCGAGTCTGTCATGTTTGAGAGCAGCCCCTCTATAGGGTTCTGATATTTCCTCTACTGTTTCGATGGGAGCGATGCACCTAACTGCGTTAGTTTCGATGTAACTCCAGCTAAACTAAATTTATTCGAGGGAATCACTCGGTCAACCAGGAGGTATTCTAAGCTGTTCACTCTAAACTCTGTTTCGTCAAAACGCGGTAGTAGCGCCCACAAAGGTTCCTTATATTTCCTCAGATAGCGACGATGGGAGCAATGCAACTGGATATGGTTTCAGTTCACCTCCAGATAGTCTAAATCAACGAGAGGATGTCCCTGGGGAATGAGTTAGGGCGCTATTGCTGTTGTCGCATTTTTGAGTCGTAAAAATTTGATATTGATTGAGTATTTATTGCTACCTAAGACCTAGTTGTTTTTTGAGCAAAAAGTTACCGATAATTAAGGTTAACAGAATTAGACTAAGTTTAACCGGCCAGGGAATAATCACAAAAAACCACATTGATGATATAGTGGCGATGACGGCGGCGAGAAGGCGGGGAAGTTCATCAAACCAGTGTCCATGATGACTGAGGCTGACCCAAACAGAAATACAAGCGATCGCCAGAGGAATTAAAGATAATGGTGACATAGTTTTAACTGGTGAGGAAGGGTAGGTAATAGTATTTAGTAATCTAGGGAACTAGACTGATAAGATAAAAATACAGTTCCCTAGGGTAAGAAATTAGCCGATAGTCAGAGCTAAATCTTGGGGTGAGAGGGTAAATAGTCCTTGTCTAACTAGATCAGGTTGTGCATTTTGAACGACTCCGAAAATACCCCCCTCTGGGAGAAGGATATGAGTATCATTACCCACTGAATTAAGGATTAATACTGATGGGTCAATATCGCCGACTACCGCAATGCGATCGCCTTCAGCGAGGTTAAAATCGAGAATCAGATCAGCCTGATCAATGGTAGCATCAGCATGGGTTAAAACAAAAGTATCAGCACCCTGACCACCGACGAGGGTATCAGCACCCAAATCACCAATGAGAATATCATTTCCAGCATCTCCAGACAAGTAATCATCACCCTGTCCACCGCGAATAAAGTCATCACCAGCGCCGCCATAGATAGTGTCATTTCCCCGATTTCCGTTGATGATATCATTACCATCATTACCAAAGAGGAGGTCATCACCTTGACCACCCCAAATCAGGTCATTACCAGCGCCGCCATAGATGGTATCATTACCCTGGTTGCCATTAATTACATCATCAATTTCTGAGCCAATAACTAAATCATTACCACCCCCGGCGAAAACTCCTTTAGGGTTTTGTTGGCTAATTTCGGGGGTAATTTCGATGACATTATCAGCATCCAAATCCCTAGGAAAGGCATAAGATAAGGGTAAGCTGGCGCGGTTAAGAGTGTTAATGAAACCATTTAAAAGTGGTACATCAGTGATTAGATTAGAGGTGCGAGTTGGTAAAATACCAGCAAAAACTTCCGCGTCTTGAATGCGATCGCCTTGTTGAATTTGGTCAATGACATCAAACCCTTGCATTACCATACCAAAAACGGCATAATCGCCATCTAAGCCGGGAGAGTCAACTAAGTTAAAGTAAAATTGAGAAGAGGCTGAGTCCGGGTCATTACCTGACCGCGCCATAGCGATCGAACCCTGGACATTTCTTAATACGGGAGGAACTGTAATTCCGGCTTGTTGAAAGGTTTGGCTGTAGATAGGTTCGGTAGCACCTTCTGGTATAATTTCCAGGGGAACATTGCGGACTTGTCCTGTAGCTGGGTCAATAAATCCACCAGTTCCTAATAAGTTAGGGGGAAAACCTGGAATAACGCTGTTAGGGTCGCCTCCTTGTACAACAAAGGGTAATGGTTCACGCACTACCCGATGGAAGGATACACCATCATAAACGCCAAGTTCAACTAATTCTACAAAGTTTCCGGCGGTGATGGGTGCATTATCACCATCAACTTGGATAACAATTGGTGATCCATTAACCACCATTGCTACTAATGCTTGACCACTTAAAGGCTGAATGTTTGTCATGTTTGAAATGGTATTTTTCCGTTAATGATGTTAGCTTGTTTGGGATCAGATCGAGACAAATGTGAGAGTTTTTGCTGAATTTAGGGGAGTATATGGTGCGATCGCACTTCCATGACTGCAAATATAGATTTAGGGTTCCGCCAGTCCGGTGAGGGCAGAGATATGTAAATATATGTAAAGAAATTTCGATCTGTGTGTTATGTTACGCCGAACCTTGATCAGTCTCATTTTAGGAATTGCGATCGCCTTATTTAACCTAAACCTAGCGAGTCCGGTCTTAGCCTTGGGGGGTCAACTTCCGCCGCTAAATGAACCCGCGCCAGAATTTACGCTTCCCACGAATACGGGAGACGGGGAGGTTTCTCTATCAGACTACCGAGGTCAGTGGGTAGTAGTCTATTTCTATCCGAAAGATTTTACCCCAGGATGCACGCTAGAAGCCCGTCGCTTTCAGGAAGACTTACCGAAATATATGGCTAGAAATACCCAAATTTTAGGGATTAGTGCTGATGATGTGGACTCCCACGCGGAGTTTTGCGACTCTGAGGGGCTAAAATTTCCGCTGTTAGCTGATGTTGATGGAAGTGTCAGCAAGGCTTATGGTTCATGGTTAAATTTCTTTTCGATGCGACATTCATTTATTATTGATCCTGATGGTATTCTCCGAGAAACCTTTGTGCGTGTGATTCCAGCCATCCACAGTCAGGAGGTCTTAGCGCGTTTGGATGAAATGATCAACTCCTGAGAGTTCAAATAGGGAGGATTTGGGAGAGCGATCGCCTCTAGGCTTTTCTCAGTAGGTGCGATCGCCTCTATTTATTTAAAGTTCTTCGGGGTCAATTCCCTGGGCGCGTAATAACTCAGCTAGTCTTTCCGCCCGTTGGCGTTCCTGCTGTAACTCTAGTTCAGCCCGTTGGCGTTCAGCTTCGGCTCGTTGGCGTTCCTGCTGTAACTCCACTTCGGCTTGTTCAAAACGCTGTTCAGCTTGTTCCGCCCGCTGGCGTTCAATTCTAGCTCGTTCATCCCCGGTTAATAACAAATTACCCTGGCTATCCCACCAACGCAACCAAGGCAATTCTAGGTTGCCATACTGTCCGAGCCAAATGCCTAATTCTACACCCATGGGGTGAATGGGATAGTGACCTCTTTCATTCGCGGCGACTAACTCATAGTGATTTTCCATTAGGTGATAGACTTCTACACTGGCTTTCCGTACCTCATAGATAGCATAGAAAGGGGGGCGGATGATTTGTTCATATACCCAAAATTTACCGGGTTTTTGACGTTCTCCAGAAATTTGATATAAGGGAGTGCGATCGCGTTCTTCTGAACCATCTCCCGACACAAATTCTATGGCAATTAAAGGGGGGATATATTCCTGCCATAATACATAGGAACGTCTCACCCTACCATCAAGAGTTGGGGGAACGTTGGGAACATAAAACCAGTCTGGACATTCCGCCCCCCGTTCTAGGGGTTCTGTTAATCGCCAATAGATACCAGAATCTTGACCTATGGCATATTGCTGGTCTGGGTGTAGACTATCTAGTGTTGATAGAATGGAATCAGTCAATAAGATACTTTGGGGATGCTCCTGAAAGTTTTTCACGAAAGTACCGTCGGAGTCGGGGAGTTGAGTATGATCGGGAAGGGTAGTAATTCCCAGTTCTGATGATGGGGCGATGGTCATGGTAAATAGTTTCTCATCGCAGGTTATGGCAGACAGTATAGCATTTAGATAGGACCTTGGAGAGCGATCGCCTTGGGTTATGGTAGGCGCGATCGCTTATAATTAACTAAAAATACCTGAGATGATTTGATTCAGAACCATGACATTTACACTACAAGCAATTTATGAACAAGGAATGCTGCGACTCATGCAGCCCGTCGATCTACCTGAAGGAACATCAGTTCAAGTGATCATTACTGCTAATGACTCGACTCAGGAGAACAAAAATACCACCGATATTTTAGCTCAAATTGCCGCATTACCCTTAGAAGGCGATCGCGACAATTTTTCTGGATTCGACCACGATCGCATTCTCTATCCCCATCAGAAATAAATCATGATATTTGTAGATACGAGTGCTTGGTTTGCTAGTGTCGTTCCTTCAGATCCAGAGCATCAATCGGTCAGTATGTGGATGCGTCAAAATACCGAGGCTTTTCTGACAACCGACTATATTGTTGATGAAACACTGACACTATTAAGAGCCAGAAAAGAAACGGCGCGATCGCTTGCTATGGGAAAAGCATTTTTTTCGGGTCAGCTTGGTACACTCTACTTTCTCAGCGAAGCAGACATTCAGTTAACATGGCAAATTTTCAGGCAATTTTCAGATAAAGAGTGGAGTTTTACCGATTGTAGCAGCAAAGTCATTATCGAAAAATTACAAATCAGCAAGGCTCTCAGTTTAGACAATCATTTTAGGCAATTTGGCTCAATTATTGTCATTCCCTAAAAATGAACTTATCAAACTTTTCTGTAAACAGGCGATCGCCCTCCCAAAAATAGGTAGGTGCGATCGCCTCTATTTACAGTTATTTAAAGTTCTTCGGGGTCAATTCCTTGGGCGCGTAATAACTCAGCTAGTCTTTCCGCCCGTTGGCGTTCAGCTTGGGCTCGTTGGCGTTCCTGCTGTAACTCCACTTCGGCTTGTTCAAAACGCTGTTCGGCTTGTTCCGCCCGCTGGCGTTCATTTTCCGCCCGCTGGCGTTCAATTCTAGCTCGTTCATCCCCGGTTAATAGCAAATTACCCTGGCTATCCCACCAGCGCAGCCAAGGCAATTCTAGGTTGCCATACTGTCCGAGCCAAATGCCTAATTCTACACCCATGGGGTGAATGGGATAGTGACCTCTTTCATTCGCGGCGACTAACTCATAGTGATTTTCCATTAGGTGATAGACTTCTACACTGGCTTTCCGTACCTCATAGATAGCATAGAAAGGGGGGCGGATGATTTGTTCATATACCCAAAATTTACCCGGTTTATGACGTTCTCCAGAAATTTGATATAAGGGAGTGCGATCGCGTTCTTCTGAACCATCTCCCGACACAAATTCTATGGCAATTAAAGGGGGGATATATTCCTGCCATAATACATAGGAACGTCTCACCCTACCATCAAGAGTTGGGGGAACGTTGGGAACATAAAACCAGTCTGGACATTCCGCCCCCCGTTCTAGGGGTTCTGTTAATCGCCAATAGATACCAGAATCTTGACCTATGGCATATTGCTGGTCTGGGTGTAGACTATCTAGTGTTGATAGAATGGAATCAGTCAATAAGATACTTTGGGGATGCTCCTGAAAGTTTTTCACGAAAGTACCGTCGGAGTCGGGGAGTTGAGTATGATCGGGAAGGGTGGTAATTCCCAGTTCTGATGATGGGGCGATGGTCATGGTAAATAGTTTCTCATCGCAGGTTATGGCAGACAGTATAGCATTTGGGTAGGATTTTCGAGAGCGATCGCTCTCTATTTTTGACCCTTCCGCACTTCCTTTTAAACCACCAACGGTAGACTATCCAAGCCTTACCTAGTTGAATCGCTCCACTGCTGACACTCCATTACCTCTCAATTCCGCTTGGGAAACATCTTGTCATCTACCATTAGAGGCAAGCATCCTAAATTTTTACATTTCTTAATCAAACTCCCGTCTTTTTCCGTCCTTTTCCGTCCTTTTCCGACTTGCCAATAGCTCTGATTTTGAGCAAAATTAAAACCAGAGTTAATCATCCACTATTTTAAGTAAATTGCCAAAGCTGTTCCGAGGAAACAGTCAACCACATCAATCGGAAAAGGATCTACACCCGGAAAATTTATGGTATACGAAGATACATTTAATGCTTGATTGACCAAATTACTCTGTTAAGGCAAAACAATGGAGCAAAACTACCCAGAAAATTTAGACCAAAATCTGCTTCAAGACTATTATCAAGCTCTTGATGCCATCAATACTCAACATTTAAAGCTGCTAGATGCTCAACGAGAATTGAGTTGGCATAATTCTCGCAAACAAGAAGCTTATAGATTAGCAGAAGGATTTGGATTTGATGATGTTTCATCACTATTATCCAAAATTGACTGTAACTACGTTTCTGGAGAAAATACAGATCGCGAACGCATCAATAAAACGTTAAATGAGATTAATATCAGCTTAGAAAAAATCCGAGATACAAAGCAAAAAAAATATTTAGAAATAGAATCAATCAAAGCAGAAAAACAATCAAAATTACAATCTTTAATCGATGAAAAAATCAAAATTAGCCAGGAATTAGATAATATTGAAAGAAAAATAGAAGACCTGAAAAATAAAAAAATGTTTCGCCTTATTTCAACTGTTATTGTTGCCTTGTGGGTTACAATTATCTGGCAAGAAATTTATACTACTTTATTGGTAACATCAATATACCTTTTGATAATTTTGTCTGCAATTTGACAAGTAAATTCAAGATTATATTTTTTAGTTTGTAATTTTTTAGTTAAATAGGTAAAAAATATGGCGACTCTTATAGAAATTTTAAAAAATATCAATAAGCTCATTCAAGAGCAACAACAAAAAAAACTAAACCAAGCTCATTTGCAAAATCAAGTTCTTAAAGAAGAACAGAAATTTTTAAATAGAATAGAATCTAATAAAATTGAATTAAAACAACAAATAGAAAGTTTGGAAAAACAAGTGTTATCAAGTATATATATAGTCAATGAAGATACTAAATTAGCTCAAGAAAGAGCAATGTTGGAAGGTGAAACTTTTTCTCTAAAATGCGAAGAAAAACAAAAAGAAATTAGTCAATTAGTCCATCAACTAGATCACCCCCGCTTATTATCAGCCCCATGGAATGATCCTCGTTGGACTCCTTCAGAGAATAGGGATAGTTATAAACCTCAAAATGGTGGTCTGGCTCCTGGTGTTTTACGAATTGGTGAATTTTTACTGGAGCAAGTACAGCCACCTGCTAGAGTTCCAGCATTAATACCAATCCGAGATTTTTCTAATCATTTGCCCAACTTTAAGCCCGGACACATTGCTATTTTTAGCAGTGATGCGGAATCTCGTCAAGCCGCACTTGCAGGTTTAGAGTCTATCGCTTTGCGAGTCGTCAGTACCTTCCCCGTCAGAAAATTAAAAGGAACATTTATTGACCCAGTAAGCATGGGAAATACTTTTCCCTTCAAGAATTTACATCAATTTATTTCAGGTCAGAAAACCTATACTCGCAGTGATGATATTCGAGAACAACTGCGAGGGTTAACCGAACATATTGAGCAAGTTCTACAAAACTATTTAGGGAAAAATTACCAAAGCATAGAAGATTATAATATTGCGGCTCAGTCTGTAGCGGAACCCTATCGCTATTTATTTATTGCTGATTTTCCCAGTGGCTTTGAAAATAACTCATGGGAAGATCTGAAAAGTATTTTGTTAAATGGGTCTAGGGCGGGTGTTTATGTAATTTTGCATATTGACGAAAGTTTAGAAAAACCGAAAAACTTTGATTACAGAACATTTGAAGATTTTTGTACCGTTATTAGTCCTAGTTTTGGTTTGAATGTGGGAGCAAAACCTAAGCAGGGCAATGTTTATTTAGGATATGTTACGAGTTTGATACCTGGGGGAGCGTATGTTGAATTTTTGCCCGATACACAAGGATTTGTACCAACCAACAAATTAGTATATCGAAGAATAGAAAGACCTGAAGAAGCAGCGTATGTCGGACAAAAAGTTGTCGTTAAAGTTTACTCAATCAATAGTCGAGACGAAATTGAACTGACCTGTTTAGATATTAATCCGACTGAAGAAGCTGCGGCTCAACAAAGAGATTTTCGTTTATCTCCAAATACCAATCAATCCTTATTTGAGTTTAAGTTACCTAATGATTTGGTTTTCAAAGTCGCACTAGATGAACCCCCACCTAACGAACAATTTAATCAAATCCTACAACTCATTACAGAAGAAGCGAAAAAGATTAGTGTTGAAACTCTACCCTTTTCCAAACTTTATCCCCAACCACTATGGTCTGAGGATAGCAGGAAAGAAATCAGAGCGCCTATAGGTTTAATGGGTGCAATGGATAAGTTGGAATTTTGGTTAGGTGAAAATCAAGAAAAACAACTGGTCAGTCATGGTTTGTTAGCAGGTAAAACAGGTTCGGGTAAAAGTTATACGCTTCATGCAATTATTGTCAGTTTGGCGCTGAGATATTCCCCCGATGAATTAGAGTTGTATTTACTTGATTTTAAAGAGGGGGTCGAGTTTCAAATGTATGTCGATCCAGACAAAGGAGAAAGCTCTAACGATTCCGAAGAATTAAACGAAGATAAAGCCTTACCCCATGCGAAAGTTGTCTCCATTGAAAGCGATCGCGAATTTGGATTAAGTGTTTTAGAGTATGTCAATAAACAAATCGAAGAACGCAGCATCAAGTTTAAATCGGCAGGAAACTTAAACAAATTGCAAGATTACCGGGATAAAACTGGAGAAACAATGCCACGAATTTTAGTGGTGATTGATGAGTTTCAGTATATGTTCCAAGAAAATGATACTATTACCCGCAGTCTCAACCAAGTGATGGATAATATAACCCGACAAGGACGTGCATTTGGGATTCATTTATTAATTGCATCTCAGTCTCCCAATGTACCCAATATGAGTCGAGGTATTTACTCACAAATTGATTTAAGAATGGCACAGCAAATGGATAAAAGTACAGCATCTTCAGTATTAGCAGAAGGAAATACCGATGCTGTAGATTTGCTCGACAAGCCAGGTAAAGTGATTTATAACAAAGATTATGGTAAGAAAAATCAAAATGAGATTGGTCAAGTCGCTGATATTTCTGCTAAAGAAAGATACAATGCCTTAGTCAATATTCAGGAAATTGTCAATCAAAATCATTATCAGCGCTCAGAACCTTTAATTCTATTTAATGGATCTCGACCGACTAAATTAAGTCATAATCGACAATTAGTTAAATTATCGGAGATGACTGAATGGCTCTCCCTGAAAGAATTAAATAAACAAGTTATTAAAGAACCAGATTGGGTGGTTCAAGAAACTCCGGGGATTGCTTGGCTGGGAGAACCGATGAGAATTGGCGATCATACTAAAGCGATTTTCCGTCGTCGTCCCCGCAATAACATGATGATAGTTGGCTCTTCTGAAGAAATTGTCTTTGGAATTATTGGGGGAATATTAATGAGTTTAATTCATTGCTATCAACCCCAAAAAGCACGGTTTATGATTGCTGATTTATCCATTCCTGATGAAGATAATGACTGGACAGAAATGACCATCAATTTCAGGAATGCCTTTAACTCTTACTTCCCCACCCAAATCGCTAAACGTTTTGCCGATCCAGATTGTCAAGTTATTAAAGCTGAAACTTTATTAAACGAGACCTATGAAGAATTTGAAAGACGTTTAAAACAACGAGAAGAAAACCCAGACCAAAATCCCGATGATTTAGGAGATTCCCTATTTTTTGTCTATGCAGTGGGAGGGTTAAACAGAGCGCAAAATTTACGTCCTGTTATGGGTCGTCGTAGTGAAGAACCTTCCGAAGATGCCGAAAGACTACTCAAGCTAATTTCCCAAGGGTCTGAATTGGGTATCCATACTATTTTCTGGTTAGAAGATATGAAAACATTTCTCAAACTGACTGGGGATAATCGTTCTTGGCTAACCCATTTTGACCTGCGGGTTGGCTTGACAATGCCGGGAGATGATTCTCGATTACTCTTAGGAGAAGTCCATGCAGAAAAGTTACCACGACTCAGAGCTTATTTTCGGGATGATTCGGCGACAGCAGGTTTAGAGAAATTTAAGCCTTATGCTGTCCCCACAAAAGAAGAAATTGGCGAATACTGCCATAATTTTGAACAACGTTTGACCTGATTAGGAGATTGTAGGATGTCAAGAGATTTGGATATTGACGAACAAGAGTTAGCCAAATTTATTGCGGCTTTGTCTGATTTCCAAGATTTAACAACTGATAAATTTAAGGCAGTTGAAGGAGCTTGGAGAAAATGTGATGATTCTTGGAAAGGAGAAAGTAAAGACCAATTTACTAAAGATTTCGACCAAACCAAAGACATGGTACAAAGAGCCTTAGAAGCGGGTGACGATGCCTTGGAATGGCTCAGAAAGTTTGATGATATCTTGAAAGAGTTTGAACAAAATTATTAATAAAAGGAGAAAGGGTTATGGCTCAAACTTCATTTGATGCTCAAGATGCAGAAGATCTACTCAAAGAACTGGAACAGTTTCACGAGGCTATCCGGGATGAATGGTCAAGGGTTTTGAACCAGTGGAGCAATCTTAAATCGGTTTGGCGCGATCAACAATTTGATAAATTTGAACCGATATTTGAGAAATTTATCTCTACTTATAATGATGCGGAAAAAGAAAGCGACCAATACATCAGATTTGTTCGAGAACAAATTGAAATAAATGAGACTAAAAAACAAAAATTGTCTGGACGTTTAGCCGACTTATAAATCAGGAAAAGATAGATATGGTTAAACCAACTTCTTTTAACTTAGAAGATGCTGAGTGCTTGCTCAGGCAGTTAGATCAATTTCGAGGAACGTTACAGCAAGAGTGGGGAAAGGTAGCTACTCAATGGGAAAATCTTAAATTGACTTGGCACGATCAACAATTTGATAAATTTGCACCTTTGTTTGAAAAACTGTCATCTACTTATCAAGGTGAAATTGATGGCTGTGAAAAATATATGTTGTTTTTAGTGCAACAAATTAAGACTGCGGAACAAAGAAAGGTGAAGCTAGGTGATGTTGTTGAAAAAATTGTTACAGGAGTTCAAACTGTACAAGGAATCATTGGTTTGGGGTATGCTTCTCCTCCCTCAGAAATTGCCATGTCATCAGCAAAACCTATTTCTTCCATAGAACAACAAGAGGAGGATAAAACCGACTATGATTTTGCCAGAATTGATCGTGTACCCAATATTGAAGATCAATTAGCAGAATCTTTTAAAACTTCTCAAGAAAACGAAAGAAAAAGGAGACAAGAAGAATTAGAAAAAAATCATAATCCCCAAAATTCTCATAATCAACCTAAATAAATTATTGAAGATATGCTGTCAAACCCAATTCAATAGGAAGCTATTAGATATGAAAGAAAATCAACAAAAAATAGATTGGCAAGATCAGGTAATTATCGGTAGTGTGATTGCTGGTGCTTTGATTATTGCAGCAATATTAATTAAGCCTCAATCTTATATTCCCAGGTCTCACAACAATACTACTAGCTCGTCAGCTTTAAATAGAACAGGGAATACTTCTGCTCCTGAAGACACAATTGTTAGGTATTATCAGTTAGCCCCCAGCAATAGACAAGAAGCTATCAAGTTACTCAGCGACTCTTGGCGACGAAGAGAAGCTCGAAGAGTTAAGGATAATTGGTGGGATTCTGTCCGAAAAGTTGATGTTTATGCTTTCCAGACGTTTGCTAAAAATAATAGCCAAGCCAAAATTAAAGTGTGGTTGAAATATCACATGAAAAATGGTCGGACTCCCTGCGAAAGTTTGATTTTTAATTTAATTTTTGACGGTAATAAAAATAGCTGGCTTATGGATAGCGTGGAACCAAACAGCGTCATCCAACAGCCATCTTGCAATACCAGATAATCTAATCCATAATTGTCAAAATTAACATTAATTTACTCTATCCAATTCTCAACTTCTGGTAAGGGTAAATCTAGGGATTCGGCAATTTGTTCCGGTGTTAAACCGAGTTTACTTAGTTTCTCCACCGCCTTAAATTTAGTCTCTTGCAATATCTGTTCAACTATTTCGTCTTCATATATGGTATTTGTGACTGGAGATTCAGGATGGACTTTATCCGGATTGTCTAAATTGGCTGTTTCATAATTACTGCAAAGATTAATAGTATTAACGCGCACATTATTGCCAATCAAAGGAGGCTGATAATTTACAAACCCTAAACGCTCAACTGTAGCGACTAAATTTGATTTATTAACATCTTGATCAAAGACTTTTGATAATAACTGCCATAGTTCGTATCCCTTATCCTTGGCATGACCTGTACTACATCCGTACTGCTTGCCGATCGCACTATACTTATGGCCATTCAGCACTCCCTTTAAAATTGCCAATTGCAGGCTATCCAAGTGTTCCCCAGTTTTTTCAAACACAAACTCATCAATCGAGTTAACCACACTTTGCCACTCCATCCCCTCTCAATTCTCCTTCCGAAACATCTCCTTTTTTATGATTATCCATTATAATCCCTGGCTCAAATCGCCGCCATAAAAGAATAAAGGGGTTGACAAGGGGAGGAGCGATCGCATTAGATGAACCTGTGGTGCTGGCGTGGCTATACTTATGACTAAAAAATCAACAGCAAGAAGTACCACCTGAGACAGTTCAATCCCAATCAGTCAGTGGCGCGATACTCCCAGCCCTAATTTGAGTTGCCATAGCCCAACTCAATCAATAGTTTCCCTAAGTCCCACCGTCTCCAAAAACTGCTGGGGGTGGGGAAGTGCATCCCAAACCCACCAAGAACCGCAATCTGATACATTTACGCGACATTTATCCGGCTATTGCCTGACAATGCGACGATAGCACTATTACCCGTTAAGGTAACAGAGGCGGTATCCCGCAAAGCTTTTAGAAAGATTCCCAAAGCACCGTTCCAGTCCCTGGGTAGAGTGAACCCGCACTCAGGACATCGGAACACTTTTGAGCCACCTAGCTGGGAATGCACATGACCACAGTGAGTACAGGTTTTGCTGGTGTATTCTTCCGTCACATCTACAACTGTGGTTCCAGTTATTTCCCCTTGATGTCTCAGGGTTAGTTTAAATCGATAATGCGCCCATGTCAGCATGGCGCGGGCAGTCTTGGATTTGATTTTCCGCTTGGCTTTGGCAACCATGTTGGAAGTCTCGAAGGTGGGCAGAAAAATTATGCTGTAGTTGTGAGTCAAGTAGTGAGCAATTTGTTTGTGGGCTTCATCAACTAGATTGCGGATTTTGGTTCTCATTCGTTGAGCCGCTTGCCTCATCCGTCGCCTTCTTGAACGACAGGGTTCCTTGGCGATTCGGCTCATCAAATCATCCAAATGTTGACATAGCCTAGTAATGCGTCCTATATCCCCGGAGCCAAATTCCAGAAACCGAGAGCCATCAAACCCAGTTATGAAAGTTCGCACACCCGGGTCTAATGCAATCACGCCAGTAGCGTCAGTTGGGGTAACGGCAACTGGTTCAGGGAAAATCGCCAACCATCGACCTTTGGTAAACACCAACTGAGTCCCTTGCCCGCAAGTTTTAGGGATGGGTTCGGAAACCATGAAAGTTAATCCTTTCGTGAGTCTTGGATACCAACTCCCTGAAGAGAAATTAGTATTATTGAACTTAATCCCTTGAGAGCTGTCACGACAACTTCTAAACCTTGCATCAGGACTAGCGGTCAAAGCCTGATAGGCATCAAAGATGGCATTTTGCCGAATGTGGCAGGGTGTTTCTTTGACCCATTCGGGTAAGTCACTCTGCATCACTTCGTTGCGTAACTTTAACTTGCTTAGTCGTTTACCACTCCTAGATAATGCAATTGCTTGGTTGTAGCAATACCGACAAGCAGCCAGCCATTTACGCCAGACTTGATTTAGCTCGGGGCTGGGGTAAATCCGGATCTTCTTTGACCTGAGTTTTGTATTTACTCCGTCGGTATAATCGGGAACTGAAGCAGTGGAGGATGGCGAGGATGTCCTCAACCATTTCTGGTTCTGGACTGAGACTTGTCTGGTTGAGAACCATGAGTGAGCACCTGTTTTGCTCACAGAGCCATCGAAACAAGTCAAATCCCCATATTGCCAATCGGTCTGGGTGGGCAACGACAACCATGCGGACATCTCCTGACAATTGATGTCCCAGTAAGGCCAGCATTTTCTTTCCCTTGAAGTTGAGCCCGCCTCCGATTTCTGAGACGACTTCTGCTTCGGGGTAGAGGTTGGACAGTGCGGCCACCTGTCGGTTGAGGTCGGACTGCTGGGCGCGGCTACTAACTCTGGCATAGATAACGACTTTGCGTTTGTCACTGCCTGATTTGGCAGTATATGACTCAACGTTGTATCGTCGTTGCCCAGCGGGGGTTCTGATGGTCTCGATTGAGCCATTGTCGTCCCATCTGCGGAGTGTTCTTTCATGGACTCCAAGGATTTGGGCCGCTTCCTTGGGTTTGACATATCTGGCAATAGGTTTATCCTCAACTCTTCTCGCTTCTTATACCATATTGCCCTAAAATATTAACCTAATTTGAGATTAAATCATGCTCTCAACTCTTCAGCGCCATGGTGTCCTGAAGCGATCGCGATCGCCCTCGCCCCAATCGCTTGACCGCAGCGCACATCATGGGGCGTATCACCAATAACATATAATCGATCCGGCGTGAGTTTTCCTAACTGTTGCTCGGCTAAAATCATAGCCCGTTGTGCAATTTCCACCCGCTCGCGCGATCGCCTGGAAAACGCGCCTAGGGGGAAGTATGAATCCAGACCATAGTGAGCCAATTTAGCCCTTCCCCCCGCTTCCATATTTCCCGTTAAAACCAAAGATAAAACATCGGTGCGCTGTTGCAAATTCTCCAAAATTTCCCGCACTCCCGCCAACACATATCCCCGACATCGCAGCAACATTTCGGGGAGATGTTTAATGTAGAGTTTCTCAAGTTGTTCGATATTTTCCGCCGTCGGTTCAAGATTGCACTTTTCTAAAATCCTGCTGCAAATATCCCAATCTGTCAATCCCGCCATATTCAAAGCTGACAAATCCGTGCGATCGCCTATTAGATCTGCGATCGCTGCTTCCATCGCCGATCTCCCCGCCCCTTTAGTGTTTAAAAGTGTCCCGTCAATATCCCAAAATAAAACCGTTTTCAACTGCTCAAATACTCCCTTTTCCCTATTCAAGTTGACTTATTAACCCCCCTTGATTGGGATAATCACCCCGTTGATGTTAATAAACCCGCCCAAAACCAAGATGGTAGCATGGTCAGGGCCGTTTCCATCGTTAAATTAACTAGCCACACAAAAAACGGGTTAACCCGTCATAATGGTTAACCCGCCAGCTTGGGAACGCTCAGAGATTCTATTTTTGAACAACCAGTTTGACGTTTGCGCCTTGGAGACCACGCTGCTTAACATCAGCCAAAGTCTTGTTAACGGCGTATTTTTGATTAATAGAGTTGATCAACTCAGTTTGGTTGTGTTTTTTAGCAACACCCCACAGGTCAGCGATCAAATCGTAGCTTCCATCGCTATTGCGAGACCAACCCAGGTCATACTCGCCATCAAGGACGGCAACCAAGTCGGCACGGACGCGCTGGCCGTTGTAACCGCGAACGTCAGCGTTGGAATTCACAGAGATACCCAGATCACGCAGAGAAGATTTCAGGATTTCGGCATCGGTGATCTTGGTACGCAGTGTGCTAAAGTGAGACATTTAGGTATCCTCCTAGTGGAACTAAAAACGAAACAACAACGGTTTTGATTTGAACTTTAATCGCTCTTCGTGGGATGCAAAGACGATTGTGATAGAAACTGCTAGCGAATGTGCTAGCCTTTACTCCTGTTTGGACCAGGAGAAAGCCTGTTAGAACTCCATGCGCTGATATTCAGCGACGGAGGACGCAGCCGGTCGCGCCCGCTGTCTGGCCCAGTCTCGTAGCGCTGTGACCTGTTCCTTCATAGTTTTGGACAGCGGTAGGGTTGCCTTAATGGCCGCGATGATGTCGAGCTGCGTAAACTCGCGATCCTGAGCAAATGCCTCATACATGGCAGCGATTAGGGCTTGCTCAATTTCCGCTCCTGAGAAGCCCTCAGATATGGTAGAGAGCTGATCGATATCAAAGCGATCAATATCTGAGCGACGTTTGGAGAGGTGAATCTGAAAAATAGCTTGTCGTTCTTCCTTGGTGGGTAAGTCTACAAAAAAGATTTCGTCAAATCGTCCTTTTCTGAGGAACTCACCGGGAAGCCTTTCGACTCGGTTGGCGGTTGCCATCACGAACACGGGGGATTCTTTCTCTTGCATCCAGGTTAGGAAGGAACCAAAGATGCGGCTAGATGTGCCACCGTCTGAATCAGCAGAGCCACTGCCTCCAGCAAAGGATTTGTCTAATTCATCGATGAATAGGATGGCAGGAGAAATCGATTCTGCCGTTTTGAGGGCGTTACGAAGGTTGGCTTCCGATCGCCCTACCATGGAGCCATCATAGACCCGACCCATATCTAATCGCAACAGGGGTAAACCCCACAGCCTAGATGTAGTTTTAGCTATCAGGGATTTTCCACAACCGGGAATTCCCAAAATTAGCATCCCTTTGGGTTGGGGTAGACCATACTCTCTGGCTCGTTCGGTAAAGGCGTTAGAACGCTGCTGTAACCAGTGTTTTAGCTCTTCTAAGCCCCCAACGGCATCAATGGTTTCATCAACATCTATGAACTCTAGGATGCCATTGCGCCGAATGAGTTGTTTTTTCTCAGACAGAACAATTTCAACCTCTTTATCAGTCAGTCTACCTGCGGTTACATGGGCTTTGCGGTACACTTTCTCAGCTTCATCTTTTGTTAAACCTAGGGTAGCCTTCAAGAGTTTTTCCCTGGTTTCGGTGTTGATGCGCTTAGAACGGCTTTGCTCAAGTTGGGCGGACAGTACCTGATTGAGTTCTGTCATGTCCGGTAGGGGGAAGTCAAGAACGACTACTTCTTTTTCTAGCTCGATGGGTACTTCTTGCACTGGAGACATCAAGATGATTGTCTTGTTTGTGTTTTTGAAGTTAGCGATCGCATCGCGTAAACACCGGGTTACCTCTGGGGAATCCTTAAAGGGGTGCAAGTCCTTAAAGATGTAAATACTGCCACTAGCATTTGGTTCTCTGTGCCGAATTACCCATTCGATCGCCGATTGCGGTGATACCGTGTTAGACTGTACTGTGTTACGGGCTTGCTCCCCGCTATATTGGGTCAGTCCCCTCGTTACTGTCCAAACGTATACTTCCCGCTGGCGCTTCGAGTTCTGTGCAATGGTGGCGATCGCCTGCTCCGACCGCTCCTCCTCGAAAGTCACGAGGTAGATCAGAGGATATCGAGCTTCAATTAGGATACTAAGTTCTTCTTGCATAGTCCTCGATCCAGGGTAGAGACGGTACAACGTTTACTAATGGTGTTTCCCCATATCCGATTGTGAGCACGACATCGCACTATCATCGAAGCTAGGTTTTTTGACTTCCTCAACAGGGAACGAGTTCTTCTTCTCCTGTGTGGGCAGTGGTTGGACCCACTTCTCGCACTTGCGTAACCGAAATTTCTTCGTCCGACAGTACAGTGGGTTGGTTCTTGAGTGATACCAATTCGCCTTGGTCTATGACCACAGAACTGGCGCACTCGGGACAGGCATAAACCTTGTGGCTATGTCCGTGTAGTCCTTCTAACTCATCTACGATTTCTGGGTGGGTGAGATAGAAGACAAGAGCTTTTTCAGCTAGAGCGGACATTGGTTCCGATTCAACTGCTGCCTTGATTTTGAGTTGGCGATGCAGTTGAGGTGGAATATAGAGTGTTACCTTTTGCTTACTTTGCATAGGACAGTGAACTTGTGTACCCGGGTATGTATGACAAGATAGCGGGTCTTTTTTCAGATGTCAAGCAGTTATGCTGCTATAACGTCAAACTTGTAATATTTCGTTACAATCATTGCCAAAAAAACTACTGGTGGGGTGGGTCAATTCACCGCACAGGGCTGGGCTAGGGATCGCTCAGTTCCTCCTGGGCCAGGGAATAGAGGGTTCAGCGACTAATTTTTGAGAGACAGCCCTCGCGCCGTAACGGTTGAGGTGGCTAGGGTCTACAAAATAATGGTATTGGGTGAGAGCCCTTTGGGAGAGGTCAATAAACAGGAACCCCTGCTGTCGGGAAAGGTATGTCATCCGATCCTGGAATTGACGTTCAGCAGACCAGCGCACAGAGTCTAAATAGCCTTCGGTGAGGGGAAGGTTAACCAAGACTAGGGAAATATTGCGCCCGCGAGTAAAGGCGACCACAGAATCAAAGGCTCTGGCTTGTACCCCCTGTAGGTTAAATGATTGATAGTCTCCGTCATAACGACCAGAGACATAAGGGCGACGTTGATAATAGGTCTGGGGATTATAGCGATCGCTTAGGGGTAGGAATCCTTGAGCATCAATGTTATCAAGAGATATGGGAGTCAGATTAAAGGGCTGTTGTCCAGGGCGATAGACTAAATCTGTTAGTTCCCAGTCTGCTGATGAGTCCGCCATGATCGGCTCTAAGGTGATATCCGGCTTTGCTTGGTAAAAATTGAATTTTGACCCCCTCGCCACACAAAGTGCTGGGAACTCGTGACAGGTGGTTGGGTAAGGTTGTGCTTGGGCTAGTTGGGGGCGGATACCAGAACCTATGCGTTGATGTCCCGCAGATGCTAAAACTGCTGCAAAGGTGCGATCGAAACGACCACTATTAAAGGCTCGCACTCCGTCAGCCCACAGAATCATCGGAGGTAAATGCTCTGGGGGTAAGATTTCCCTAATTAAATAGTTTACTAACTGGGCTGTAGCCCCATTGATGCCAAAGTTGAAAATTCTTAGGTTTCCGTAGCCTCTAGCGGCTAGGGAACGCTGCATTTGACTAGGATCGACTCCCTGAAGGGCGCGGGAACTGCCGACAATTAAAATGTCTGGCGTACCAACGGTGCTTAAATAGGATAGATATAGTTCTAATTGGCGATCGAAAAGTTCGCTGTCAAAACTGGGAAAAGCACTTACTGACCTGCTTCTGGCGGCTTGTTGTTGGGAGTAGGTCAGGTTACGCATATACTCTACTACTTTTCTCTCGGCAAAGCTGCGCCGGGGACTGCGGGGAGGGACGGCTTGCATCCATGCTACGGCTTGCACCCATTGACGGGCTACTTCGTCCCAATCTTCCTTCGTGCGGGCGTTTTGGGCTAAATTGGAGGCTCTCAGAGCAAAACGCACTGATTCATCAAAGGGGTTGGTTTCGACGCAGTGATTGGATTTGGATATAATTTGATTGGCTGATTGGGCGATCGCATTGGGGACTGATTCTGATTCAGACACTTGGGCGGCGATCGCTTTTTCCGATACTTGGTTGTGTGCCGACTGTTGAGACTGGGAACATCCAGTTAGAAGTACAATCGGTAACAGGGCTAAAATTTGGGCGGTGAACCGGAGACTATAGAATCTACTCATCGATGTTCTGACAAATGACGCTGAATACAGACAAGTTGGGTTTTAACTTTTCCGTCTGGAGAAGCCGCTAATTTCGATAAGGGTTTGATTTCCTATCTGCTTACCTAATTATGTCGGCTCAGGCTCCAATTGTGGGGACGGATCACCAAGGGCGATCGCCCTCTTTAAGTTAACTTAATGGGGAACCATTAGGCTCAGGTATTTGTAAAGGTCTCTATTTAGCACTTGTTTATTATTACATATTTTCAGATATTATAGTAACTATTCAGTGCGATTAACTAAAATCATGAATATTATCATTATTGGCAGTGGATTGGGTGGATTGGCTGCGGGGATTCGGTTGCAGGCTTTAGGTCATCAAGTAACTATTGTGGAGAAGCGAGATAAACCGGGAGGGCGGGCTTATTGCTATCAGCAGGATGGTTTTACCTTTGATGGCGGTCCCACCATTATTACCGCTCCTGGATTAATTGAGGATTTATTTACTTTAGCCGATCGCTCCATGTCGGATTATGTACAATTAGTCAAACTAGACCCTTTTTATCGGGTCAGATTTCCTGATGGTTCAGTGTTTAACTATAATGATAACTACGAGCAACTTATCGAGCAAATTCGAGAGTTTAATCCTGGGGATGTACAGGGATATCAAAGATTCTGTCGAGCGGCGGATTTAGTCTTTAGTAAAGGATTGCCTTTGATGACTAAACCTTTTCATAAATTTCGGGATATGCTGAAAGTTGCGCCCGCCATGATACAACTTCAATCCTATAAATCTGTGGCGGGATTTGTGAATCAATATATACAGGATGAACGGTTGCGCCAGGTGTTTAGTTTTCATCCTTTATTGATTGGTGGAAATCCTTTTAATAGTACATCGATTTATGCCATGATTCATAAACTTGAACAGGTTTTTGGGATTTGGTTTGCGATGGGGGGGACGGGGGCTTTGGTGGCGGCTTTGGTGCGACTTTTTGAGGAGATAGGGGGGGTTTTATGTGTCAATGCGGAAGTTGAGGAAATTGTGATTGATGAGGCTACCAGAAAAGCTAAGGGGGTGATTTTGAAGAGTCAGGAAATGTTAGAAGCTGAGGCGGTAGTGAGTAATGGTGATGTGGCGTTTACTTATCTCAATTTAATCTCACCCCAATTTAGGAGAAAATATAGCGATCGCCAAATTAAAAGCCTGCGCCATTCAATTTCTCTATTTGTAGTTTACTTTGGTACCAATAGACGTTATAATAATATGGCACACCATGAAATTATCATGGGACCAAATTATCGAGAATTAATGGATGATTTGTTTAGGCGAAAACACCTATCATCAGATTTTGCTCTGTATTTACACCGTCCTACGGCGACTGACCCATCCTTAGCGCCATCGGGTTGTGATTGTTGGTATGTGCTATCTCCGGTTCCTAATTTAGCAGGAGATACGGACTGGAAAATCATGGCAAAACCTTATCGCGATCGCCTAATTCAATTTTTAGAAAATCAATATATGCCCAATTTATCCCAACATATTGTCACCGAAAATTATATAGATCCGCTGCATTTTCAAAATACCCTTAACAGCTATTTAGGAAGTGCATTTTCCCTAGAACCTACCTTAATGCAGTCCGCTTGGTTTCGTCCCCATAATGTCAGTGAAGATATCCCTAATTTGTATTTTGTCGGGGCGGGTACTCATCCGGGCGCGGGGATTCCAGGGGTGATCAGTTCGGCTAAAATTGTGTCGGATTTGGTGGGTAAAGCGTGATTTTTAAACAGGATGAACATTAACTAAAATCGCCATAGTAAAATCAAAGGAGTAGCCATTTTGCAGATTACATTTTTAGGCACAAGTTCAGGAGTTCCCACGCGATCGCGAAATGTTTCTAGTATCGCCCTACGTCTTCCCCAAAGGGCAGAACTTTGGTTATTTGACTGCGGAGAAGGAACACAACATCAGTTTTTGCGTAGTGAATTAAAAGTCAGCCAACTGAGTCGTATTTTTATCACACATATGCACGGTGATCACATTTTTGGTTTAATGGGATTACTAGCTACCTGTGGTTTAGCCGGAAATGCTAACCGCATAGATATCTACGGACCCCCTGAATTAGAAGATTACTTAAAATCCTGCACTCGCTATTCTCAAACCCACTTTTCTTATCCGGTAAAAGTCCATCGCGTTCAACCCGGAATAATTTACGAAGACGAGGAATATATTGTCCGTTGTGGACCTCTCAAACATCGAGTTCCCGCCTTTGGATATCGGATCGAAGAAAAGGATCGCCCCGGACGTTTTTATGTGGAAAAAGCTCAAGCATTGGGGATTCCACCCGGACCGATTTATGGTAAACTGAAAAATGGGGAAATTGTCACCCTTCCAGATGGTCGTCAAATTAACGGTTCTGCTCTTTGTGGAAAACCGGAAATCGGCCGTAAATTGGTTTATTGTACGGATACTGTCTTGTGTGAGGGGGCGATCGAATTAGCCGCAGGTGCAGATGTTCTCATACACGAGGCTACATTTTCTCATCTTGATGCTGATATGGCATTTCAGCGACTGCATTCTACGTCTACAATGGCGGCGCAGGTGGCTTTGGCTGCGGGAGTCAAAACTCTATTAATGACGCATTTTAGCCCCCGCTATGCACCGGGAAATGATATAGTTTTGGAGGATTTGTTAAAGGAAGCTAGGGCAATTTTTCCCCATACCAAAATGGCCTATGATTTTATGAGTTATGAGATTCCCAGAAATCAGGAATTAGTAGTAGCTTCTTGAAATCCCTGTACTAGGTAATCAATACCAGTGATAGCCGTACCGACGACGATCGCATTAGCCCCTAAAGCGATCGCCTGTTTAGCTAAAGTGGGGGAACTAATACCCCCCTCGCAAATCACCGGACAATCAAGCTGTTTAACCAATTGACTAAGAAGTTCAAAACCTGGGGGTGACAGGTGTTGAGTCGCCTCTGTGTAGCCATAGAGAGTGGTTCCCACACAGTCCGCCCCCGCTTCAACGGCTGCTATGGCTGCGGCTAAAGTATCTATATCAGCCATCACTGGTTTACCTAATTTTTGATGAATTTGGGCGATTAAAGATGCCACAGTTTCCCCGTCTGGGCGGTTTCTTAAAGTCGCATCAATGGCAATAATATCAGCCCCAGCTTGAGCGATCGCCGCCGCCTCTTCAAACCGAGGTGTAATATAAACAGAAAACCCCGGAAATTGTCGTTTCCATAACCCGATAATTGGTTGAGCGACCTGTTTTCGCACCGCCGTGATATGGGCGGGGGTATCAATTCGCACCCCTACCGCCCCCCGTTTAACTGCTGTTTTGGCGATCGCTGCAATAATTTCCGGATCATGTAACGGAGAGTCAACGGGGGCTTGACAAGATACAATTAAGCCAGACGGAAGGGTTAACATAGATATTTTTTAGATACCAATCATCCTCATTAAATTATAGCATCTATTGAATCAATTTAATCATCATAATTTTTCCCCAAGTTTAACGATTCAACTTGATTAAGTAGTTGATTAGGTAATATAGGTTTATTCAAACATTTATCAACCCCGAATTGTAAGGATTGTTCCTGTTCATCGCTGTTGGTAGTAAGGGCAACAATTTTAATTTTTTGGGTAGTGGCATCTTCCCTAAGATGACGAACAATATCATAACCATCTTGTCCCGAAATATGTAAATCTATGAAAATGGCATCTGGTTTGAGAAGTTGAATAGTTGCCAAAGCCGTTAAACCATCCATTAACCATACCACTTGATAACCAGCCGCTGTGAGTAATTCACAGATTAAAGTAGCAGTTTCCTCATCATCTTCAATCAAGACTAATCTACCTTGAGGACTATCTGTATACATGGAAGGTAGGGAGGTTTTGTAATTAGAACTACTTTTGTTAATTAAAGGTTGAATAGGGATGTAAACTGTAAATTTAGTACCTAAGCCAACTTCCGATTCAAACTGAATGCTACCGCCATGTAACTCTACCAATTGCTTAGTCAAAGCCAACCCTAAACCCGTCCCACCATATTGGCGACGGTAGGGAGAATCTAATTGTTGAAACTTCTCGAATAGTAGAGGTTGTTGGTCTTTAGAGATGCCGATACCAGTATCTTTAACTTGAAAGATAGCGGTTTTGTCTTTCCGGGAAACTATGAGGGTGACGCGACCACCTTTAGGGGTAAACTTAATAGCATTACTTAATAGGTTCATCAAAATTTGTCGAACCCGGCGATAGTCTGCCCGAAAAAGGTCTTTATCAACCTTAATTTGTAAGTGGATATGAACTCCTTTTTCTTTAGCAAAATCTCGCAAAGTATGTAAACATTGTTGGGCGAGTTTTTGCAGGGAAAATTCGCTGACTTTTAGGACGGTTTTACCAGATTCAACTTGGGATAAATCGAGAATATCATTAATCAAAGCCAGTAAATTTTCGCCGCTATCGTGAATGGTTTGCAGATAATGTTTTTGCTTTTCTAGGGGTAGGGCTGGAAAATTCTCCGGCTGACTATATAACCTTAATAAGGTGGATGAAATGCCAATTACATGGGTTAGGGGTGTTCGTAATTCATGACTCATAGTGGCTAAAAATTCACTTTTAGCACGGTTGGCACATTGAGCGGCTAAGAGGGCATCATGAAGCGCTTGGGTGCGTTCTTTTACCCGTCTTTCTAAGGTTTGTTTTTGTTGCTGAACTTGGGCGTATAGTTGGGCTTGATAGATAGCGATCGATAGATGTTGAGTGATTTTACTAATAAATTTTTGCTCGCTTTCTTTCCATTGACGATCGCTAAAACACTGATGAGCAATTAATATACCCCAAAGCTGTTTTTGTACTAAAATTGGAGCCACCAGTTGCGCCGTCACCTGCTTTTGTTGTAAAATTGAATACAATTCGGGGGATGATTGATAGTAGAGTTTGATATTGGGGATGCAGTGGATGATAGATTTTTGATAGTATTGTTGATATTCGGGAACTTGAGCAAAGCAGCGATCGGCTTCTTCCCAGTCTAGGAGTGAGGCGATCGCATCGGAAGATTTAGCCTCATAGGTAATACTTCCATGAATCTGATCATGGCGATCGGCTTGAGGGACGGGAATTTCGGGATTTGGGTCAGGTTCATCTAATTCAGGAGATAGGTCTTTAGTACGATCACCAGTCTGGACCTGATAGGTGTTTAACTGATAAATCACCAGGCGATCAACCTGCAAAAATTCGCGCAACTGTTGGACTGCAGTTGACAAAATCACCGACAGGTCAAGACTCTGGCGAATCTGGGTCGTCACTTGATTTAAAAGTCGCTCTCTTTCCAGTTGCTTATTTAAGGAATCATCCACAGGCTTAGTAAATATAGCGATCGCACAGATTTAACCAAACACAGACTTTTGCTGTACACTCTAAAGATAGCACCAAACCACTCTATCTCATTTATAGCGCTTCCGATCAGGGTTCGATTCAGGGTTCGATTCAGGGTTTTGGTCTCTCCAGGTGGCTGATCTAGGCGTTTTCAGGGTCAGATTTGTTACAATATTATTTTAATATTTTTGTGGTAGTGGCTATCATATTCTCTGGTAGGGTGATCTACTGTTTTGACCTCAACCATTAAGCCTATCTCCCATAGCGATGACCGCTGCGACCCGGTTTGATTGTATTTGTCTAAAAAATATAACTTTATGACTCAGCAATTACCCCTCACTCTTAACTCAACTCTCGCCGATCTACCATCCCATAATTATCAGGTTAGTTCGGTAACTAGATCCGATATTGTAGCTAAAGAACTTTACCAAAATCCCGAACTACCAGGGGTATTAATTATCGACAATTCCGAATTGATCGGGATGATTTCTCGCAGCAAATTGTTAGAAAAAATACATTTACCTAATTGGGAGGAAATTTACAGCAACAACCCGATTCAGAAAATCTTAGATTTTACCCGTATTCCTCCCCTCATGTTGTCCTCAGATACTCTCATTAATGAAGCGGTACAACTAGCCATGAATCGGTCTGTCAATCTGATTTATGAACCGATTGTGATTATCTGTAGTGACCATGAATTTAGGTTGATAGATTTTCGGATTATTTGTCAAGCCCAAACCTTAATTTTACAAAAATCTCGTCAAATAATTCAACAGCAAGAACAGACAAAACAGAAGTATTTTAATCTGTTAAATCAGGAAAAACAACGGATTAATGAGGCACATCATAATCTCAATATTGAGAAAAATATTATGAAAAAGCTATATCAAAGTCGTTTTATGGAAAGGGAAAATGCCATTAATCAACATTATCAAAAAACCCTCAAAATTTATCAAGAAATTGTCCAGACTGGGCGGCTGGTTTCTAAGGAAAGCCATCGCGCATTTCATACAATTTTTATCGGCGCTAATTCTATTCATAAAAATTCGGAAGATTTAGAGTCAGTGATTAAAAATATTTCTAGGGATTTGGAAACTATTAATTCCGCTTCGACAATTATGGCGGAAATTGTCCAAAAAGTCCGATATCTCTCGGTACAGGCTTCGGTTTTAACTTATCAACAAAGTTCGACTAATCAAACAGTTTTAAGTCAAATTAACCTAGAAATGAATCGACTGGTTAAACAAACTCTTGATTTAAGTCAACAAATGAATAATGTTTCTAGTCATTTTAAAGTTCATATTAATAACCTGAAAGATATCGCTCATAAAGAAGACGAAGTTACCCGCAAAATGATTTTAAACACTCAACGCGCTGAAATGGCGATCGCTGAATTGGATCAACTCCTAGAAAACCCTAATCTCGGTTTAACCAATCTAATTCCAAACCTATCTAATCACCATAATTAATTGAATATAGTTAATCTAGTTGGCTAGTGATTTTATGTTTCTGGAGTGTCAACTTCTTCTGTCTCCATTTCGGTGGGAGTTTCGGTGGGAGTTTCTGGAGTTTCTGGAGTTTCTGGGGATAATAAATCTTCCGCATCTTTAGCCATAATCCACTCATCTAGGGGGTGACTAATAGCATCTCGCGCGGTCTTAGAAATCACTAAAATCGAGATATTTTCTGGTAAAGTTTCGGGAGGATTGGTCATTGCATAAATTGCATCACCACTAAAATCCGACTTACCCAAAACCAGGCGATGAGTAGTTTCATCTCGTAGTTGAATTTGGATCGACTCTTGAGGATCAACCAATCCATAATCCTCTAATTGTGATTTAGAAATGGTTAATTTCCTAATACCCGAGTTAGGATTCGATGCAATCCTCTGGGTATTTACCAGTTGATTTAAAACGGCATTCACCCTAGCAATATTAGCGGGATATTCCATAGGTTCAAGCATTTTCCAAGGGGTGATTGCATCAGTTTCATCTTCCCCAACCCGTTCAATTTTTAAAGTGCGATCGCTTGTTTCTATAATCAGAGATTGGATCTCATCTTGAGAAACATCAAAAATCCGATCTTGTCTAGCTTCGATTTGTTGCTGTTGAGATTTTCCGCGAATTTCCACCACATAAACACCCCCCGCTAATACCAAAGCAATAATCATTAAAATCCGGGTTGATTGCTGCAATTTCATAACTAAACCTCCAAAGATATCCCATATTATCGTCGCCGCCACCAGAGGAAAGCTGATACAGCAAATCCCATTAGCGGGAAAATCACTAACGCCATCCAACTTAACAATCGACCTAACGGGGGAGTCATCAAAATCCGACGACTGGTAACAGGTTTAACCCCGATAGATAAAACTTCTTGGTCTGGTTGACTCAGCCAAACAATAGTATTTACAAATATATCCCTATTAAGTTGTTGTTCAAGCCAGCCATCAGTCGCAAATTGAGAGTTTCCTAATACTACCAGTCTGGCTTCTTGACGAGTTTCTGTAGTTTCCGCCGTGGGAGTTTCTGTAGTTTCCTCAGTGTCGGTAGTTTCCGCCGTGGGAGTTTCTGTAGTTTCCTCAGTGTCGGTAGTTTCCGCCGTGGGAGTTTCTGTAGTTTCCTCAGTGTCGGTAGTTTCCGCCGTGGGAGTTTCTGTAGTTTCCTCAGTGTCTGTAGTTTCCGGGGTGGGAGTTTCTGTGGTTTCTTCTGCTTCGGTAGTTTCCGCCGTGGGAGTTTCTTGCTGGTTTAAAACTCTGGTTAAAGCGACCCCCAAAGATAGAGGACCTTCGCGATCAGTTTCCGGGTTAAATTCTAATCTTCCCTCTACTAAATTACTTTCCGCCCAACTTTGTCTATCTGTCCAAATTATGGGAGTTTCAGTAATTCCGTCTACGGGGCGAGTTTCCACAGGACGCGCTGACGGAAACAGAGATATATTATTACCAAAATCTCTAGTAATAGGATGATCGCCATATTCGCGGACAATGGGAACCGTGGGACCCAAACCCACTAATCGACCGCTACCTGTTGCGTCAATAGCAATGCGATCGTCTAATTTTACTCCCCATTTATCCAATAAATCATCTAGCCCTGGATCAGTTTTCGGGTCTAGCATTAACAGTAAACCGCCGCCATTATCAAGGAAATCAATTAAGGCGTTAACTTCCCCTTCAAATAGTCTTTGTTGGGGACCTGCTACGACAATCACGTCTGCATTTTCGGGAATTCCTGTGGCTCCTGCTAGTAGCAGAGGTTCAACAATAAAGTTTCTTTCTTTTAAACTATCAACAGCCTGTTGAAAGCCTCCTTGTCCGGCTTGAAGTGGTCTTTGTCCGTGACCTTGGAGGAAATAAATTTGGGAAGTGCGATCGCTAAAAATTTGTTCAATACTATTACTTAATGTAACTTCCGTTAGTGGTTGTATTCCTTCCCGGCGAATAAGTTGGCGACGGTCTCCTGCTTCCAGATGAATTTCACCAAAATTTCTCACCCCAAATTCTTGGGCTATACCCGGCTGCATTTGTGGATCAATAAACTCGTAACTAAATAAGGCTGGGTTCTTTTCTCGGTAGCGGTCTAATAATGATTTAGTTTGAGGATTTTGGGTCGGGTCAAATACCCAAACCTTTAAAGGTTCAGGGAGGTTGGTCAGTATAGTTTGGGTTTGGGGGGCGAGGGTAAATTGTTGGTTTTCGGTTAAGTCAATGCGAACTGGGTTCCGCACTGCAATAATATTAATAGAGGTGAGAATTACCATCACGGAAACTGTTGCCAATAGGGCGTTAGTCCCGGCTTGAGTAGACCGACGATTACCTAGTCGTTTTTGTTGCGGGTCAGTTTCCCAATAACCTTTTAAGACCAACCACATCCCGATAATTACCACCCCAGCGATGATTAATGCTAGGGGAACTGGTTGCCAAATTCCTGATACGAAACCCGCTGATAAACCAGCGATCGCAATCATGGGACCTAGCCAAAATGAGTATTTAAAGAGTTGCCAAATAATTCGATTTTTTTTCATAAAACATTTTACGAACGCTGGAAGCGAAACGCATCAATAGACTGAGCGGTGAGAAACACCCCTAACACTACATAACTGCCAAACAAGACCAAACTCCTAATCTCAATAACCCCTTGTACTAAATTAGTATAATTAGAGATTAATGATAAATGGGTGAGGGCATCTCCTAGGGGTCCTCCTACCGCTTGACCAATGATATCCACAACCCATAAAAATAGCACCAAGGCAAAAGTACCGATCGCCGAAAGTAAGGTGCTATCGGTTAGGGAAGAAATAAACATTCCCAGGGATAACACACCAGCAGCCAGCGAAATTAACCCCAGATGAGATACTATCATAATTCCTGGAGACATGGGAGGGCTAGACACACTGAGGGCGATCGCCTGTAGCACAAACAGCGGTAAAATCATGGTGGTATAGAAAGTGAGAACCCCTAGTAATTTTCCCGTAGCTACTCCCCAGTTCGTAATTGGAGAAGTCGCCAACAGTTCTAGGGTTCCGCGTTTGCGTTCTTCTGCATATAATCCCATTGATAACATGGGCAGCACAAACAGAGATATGGTTCCCATAAGCCTCAGAAATACTTGCAGAAACTCATAGGATAAATCAATGGGGGGTTCAGTTAAACCCATTTGATCTCTCAAAGCTACTTGTTGAATCAGTCCCTCTGGTCCTAACAGAATAGCTATCAAAAAGTATCCAGTTAGTAGCCAAAAAATTCCGGCGATCGCATAAGCCAACGGAGAGGCAAAATACCCCTGGAGTTCTTTGCGATATATGGCGATGATATTACTAAAAACGACTAGCATAGTTTCCTATTAGTTTACGCAGAACCGGAGCCATCATCAGTTATTAATTCTCAACTGTTTCTTCTGTTTCTTCTGTTTCTTCTGTTAGCTGGTCTTCTTCTAGCTGGTCTTTGGCTATGTCCTGAGAATCGGGTTTATCCTCAGAAGGCGATCGGGCGATCGTCGCTTCTTCTTGGGCGGTTAGAGTTAGGAAAACATCCTCTAAACTAGCACGAGTGCGCCGCATTTCATAAACTTTTATCCCCTCAGTCACACAGGCGGCTATCAGCTCAGGTCCGGGTTCCCTGTTATTTTCACAAACGACCTGTAACCGCTGGCGTGGTTCCGTGGGAGATGTTGTTAATAGGTCAACTATTTTAACTCCAGGAACTGCTAACAGCGAGTTTAGGGTTTCCTCCTCGATTTCTCCCTCTACTTCTATCTCATACCCTGCACCCGCCGTCAACTTCTCCATCAGATTATCGGGGGTTCCCGTCGCTACAATTTGACCCTTATTGATAATTACCACCTGGCTACAGGTCATGCTAACTTCAGGTAAAATATGGGTAGACAGGATAATCGTATGGTCTCCGGCTAGACTCTTGATTAAATTCCGCACTTCAATAATTTGGCGCGGATCTAACCCCACTGTCGGCTCATCTAACACTATCACAGGTGGGTCATGCACGATCGCCTGGGCTATTCCCACCCGCTGACGATAGCCTTTAGATAGTTTACGAATGAGACTCTGGCCGCGATCCAATATACCGCAGCGTTCCATAGCCGCTTGTACTCGTAAAGGGCGATCGCCCGCCGCCACCCGTTTAATTCGCGCCACAAAATGCAGAAAACCCTCAACCGTCATATCAGGGTATAATGGGGGTGTTTCCGGCAGGTAGCCAATTCTCTCCCGCACCGCCATTGATTGTTCGTGGACTTCATACCCAGCAATTCTAGCTGTTCCATTTGTGGCTGGTAAATAGCCTGATAAAATACGCAGGGTGGTAGTCTTTCCTGCGCCATTGGGTCCCAAAAACCCTAAGATTTCCCCCGCTTTCACAGAAAAGGATACATCCTCAATGGCTGGGGTTGTGCCATAAATTTTGCACAGATTCTCAACTTCAATCATGGGTTATGTGCTATCGGTCTGGCAATAATCATCTTCAAGATTAACTGATTTCGGGACCTTCCTGATTATTTCCTGGGTCAGTCCTCCCTTCTCCCTTGGCGTGTTGATTTTTTCGTCATGAGTATAGCCATGAAACCCCCACAGGTTTAATCTAGGCGATCGCTCCTCCCTTTGTCAACCCCTATTATTCTTTAAAGGCGACGATGTTGGTTTTAACAGTGTTTCACAATAGGTGTAGACCATCAAATTTAGCCAAATGCTATACTATCTGCCATCACCTGCGATGAGAAACTACTGACTATGACCATCGCCCCATCATCCGAACTGGGAATTACTACCCTTCCCGACCATACTCAACTCCCCGACTCCGATGGCACTTTCGTGAAAAACTTTCAGGAGCATCCCCAAAGTATCTTATTGACTGATTCCATTCTATCAACACTAGATAGTCTACACCCAGACCAGCAATATGCCATAGGTCAAGATTCTGGCATCTATTGGCGATTAACAGAACCCCTAGAACGGGGGGCGGAATCTCCAGACTGGTTTTATGTTCCCAACGTTCCCCCAACTCTTGATGGTAGGGTGAGACGTTCCTATGTATTATGGCAGGAATATATCCCCCCTTTAATTGCCATAGAATTTGTGTCGGGAGATGGTTCAGAAGAACGCGATCGCACTCCCTTATATCAAATTTCTGGAGAACGTCAAAAACCCGGTAAATTTTGGGTATATGAACAAATCATCCGCCCCCCTTTCTATGCTATCTATGAGGTACACAAAGCCAGTGTAGAAGTCTATCACCTAATGGAAAATCACTATGAGTTAGTGGCCGCGAATGAAAGAGGTCACTATCCCATTCACCCCATGGGTGTAGAATTAGGCATTTGGCTCGGACAGTATGGCAACCTAGAATTGCCTTGGCTGCGCTGGTGGGATAGCCAGGGTAATTTGTTATTAACCGGGGATGAACGAGCTAGAATTGAACGCCAGCGGGCGGAAAATGAACATCAACGGGCGGAAAATGAACGTCAACGGGCGGAAAATGAACGTCAACGGGCAGAAAATGAACGTCAACGGGCGGAACAAGCCGAACTAGAGTTACAGCAGGAACGCCAACGGGCCGAAGCTGACCGCCAACGGGCGGAAAGACTAGCGGAGTTTTTGCGCGCCCAGGGAATTAACCCGGAGGAACTTTAAATAAATAGAGGCGATCGCACCTACCTATTTTGGGGAGGGCGATCGCTCTCGAAAATCCTACCCAAATGCTATACTGTCTGCCATAACCTGCGATGAGAAACTACTGACTCTGACCATCGCCCAATTAGATAATAGTAGCCAAAAGTTTGGAGTCCGTATGAAGCAGAGATAGCTTCTATGAATCACGTCCTGGTTAGGCAAATCGGTGGAAAAGGTATTTTGATTGATGATGGGGCTAACTAGACCCTATTATTGGATAGTGTCATGAAAACATACCATTAGAAACTAAAACCTAGGAAACTAAAACCATGATTCAGGACTTTGGGATTATCATTGCTTGTTGTTTTAAGGACTACCACTTTGCGGCAGGATGTTGTGCTAGTATTCGCTACTTTTTGGGGGATGTTCCTATCTGTTTAATCGTTGATGGTGATTTTAATACAACCAGCTTAGAAAGCACTTACGGTGTTAAGATTATTAATCAAAAGACGGTCAAGCATCCGTTTCTCAAGGAAAATAGTTTTGGTTGGGGCTTGACTAAAATGATTGCCTTTTGGGAAAGTCCTTGGCAGAATTTTCTGTTTTTAGATGCGGATACAATAGTCTGGGGGAATGTGCTAGATTTTGGGGGTCTTCAACATTATGACATGATTATTGATCATAATTTGGAGGATTGGAAGGCTGAAGATATTTCGCGTTTATTCTTTGACTTGGAGGGGATGAAAAAGCACTTCCCTGATTTTAATTATCAAGATCGACCCTATTTTGTTACCGGGGTATTTTGGGGCAAGAGGGGGATTTTTGGCTTGAATGAATATGCGGAACTGTTGGAGTTTAAGAATCAATACCCTGATGTTTTTAAATATGGCGAACAAGGGTTATTAAATTTCATGATTTTTCGGGCATTAGATGAGGGAAAAATTAATGTAAAAACTGCGCCAATGCAGGTTTTGATGTGGAACTATTCCCAAGAAGAAATGCGTCAACGTTTCCCCATTGAGGACGGGAAAATTCGGAATCGCGATTGGCACAAAGAGGCTTGTATTATTCATTGGGCGGGAATCAAACCATTCCTGGTTAATGATGTTTATTCAGACCCGATGACTTTTATGCAGCAGAAGTTTTATGAAGACTCTAAATGCCTAATTTATGGCAATGTTAAGATTAATTTGCTGCTGGAAGATTTGTGGCGATATCGACCCACCCGAAAATTTATTAAAAAACTGTTTTTGTATTTGATCCAATCCCCCAGTAGTCTATTTTCTAACACCTAAACTGTGGGTCAAAATCGAGGCTGACAGGTAAAATTGTCTGATGATAAATTTGGTATTTGCCAGTTCATTAACCAGATTTAAAGAAAATTTATAATTTGTATATTCAGGGTTTAATTACTGTCCTCATTTTGTCGGGTATTGCTATAAGTGTCGATTAGCATTTGAATTTGGGTTAAAGCATGATTAACTCCCTCTTCTCCGGTGGGAGAAAGACGATCGCCTAAATCAAAGTTCTCGCCGGGGACTGCTACTAGCCAGGCTTGGGGTGTGTATTCATAGAGAGTTTTGGCTAAGGAAAGAAGCGATCGCGGATTGATAGAATGACCCAAGTTAACCACTGTTTCTGAGTCATCAGGTGTCAGGGGTGAAACTTCCAGGACTTCCCCAGTAATACTAGCATCGACGAAAATGGCATAGTCAAAATGGGTTAATTCTTCGGCTATTTCCGGGGTTAATTGGTGAACTGAACGCGATCGCACATTAGGTTTTTCCCACTCTTCTACCAACCTGGCTACTTCCTGTCCAATGCCATCATCACCCCTTAACTGATTACCATAGCCAATAATTAAGAAATACTTGACATTTTCCATGGTATATGTTAGTCGTATAGTTAGTCGTAATTATCTGTTAAGAGTATCTGATGGTAAGACCATAGTCAGATAATTTAACAATATTCTACGGTAACTTCTTTCTGTTTTTGTTTGAGTAAGTTTACCAAATCTTCAATTAAACTGCGTCGAATCGAGATATTTTTAGGAAGGAGAGGATTTTGGTAAAACTCATTAATCTGTTGACCAACCAAAAGGAAAATAGAATCAGCCTCTAAAATTTCTCGCGCCAGAAGTACCGCACCATTTTGGTCAGAAGGAAGTCGGGTGATATCACAATTACACTGTCGGAGAACTGCTGTAGCTTTAGAAATAGTCAAAATTCCCTCAGTGACCAAATCAATTTCGGTTAATTTACCGATAGGGGGTAAATCTTTTCGCATGGTGGAAATATCCATTTCGACAGTTTCCCCCATATAATTAGCCACCAGATTTCCGGTAGTACCCCCACAGATAACTTTACGACCTTTAAAACTTAACAAACGTTCAGCATATAACTCATCCTTGGTAATATCTAAAGGAGGTCCGGTAAAAATCATAACCGGGTTACGTTTGCGGACATAAATACCAACAAAAGTAGCATCATCTCCGATTTTATCTCGATAAAGCGATCGCGTTTCCGCCATCACCTGTTCAATAATGCTACGGGAGTTAGTCGCTTGAGTCATAAACACTTTTTCCATGTATTTAGCGATATTATCCCACCCCCAACCAAAATTCATGGTATCCCCTAAACCAGCATAAAGAACACCATCACTAATAGCGCCCAGAAAGTCTCCCCTTTCTAGCTGTCCTTCCGAGGAAAGTATTTTTTTGCCGAGGATTTTTTCAGTCTTAGTGTCTAGTTTAATTACCCGTCCTTTGTTAAAATAAAAGACGGGGGGGTTATCAAAATTAATCACCTTAAACTGATTGGTTTGGTGGTCAATTTGAATAATGGTAAATGTGGCGTATGCAATTTGGCGAACTTGACAAATTGGCAGAGTTCCAATCACAGTTTTGATGACTTCCTCTAGGGGAACATCAGCATTTAACATAGTGATTAAAATTTCTGTAGTCAGGGTAGCTAGGATATTAGCTTTTACCCCACTTCCCAAACCATCAGAGAGGACGATGGTGCTTTTAGTTTCAGTTTTGGTAAACTTAACCTGGTCTCCACAGAGTTCCTCGCCTTTTTTATTAAGGCTGCGATCGCAAATATCAAAAAAGTTATCTTGACCCATAAGCCGACTCAACTACTTGGTTTGGTAAACAAAAATATGCTATTGGTTAATCATTTGGATAATTTTGAGAAGACTAACCTTAGTTTCGGCGGTAGTTTCTCCGAGTAGTCCAGCAATTTCTTGGGCAACCTTCATTTGATTGTCAACCACTTCGTTCACTTTTTTAACTGTTTGTTCCCGGATATCATTAATTTCCTTTTTCCTTTGCATTTCCGAGGTAATATCAGTCATAATGCAGGCGATGATATTTTCATCTTTAATCGGGAAAATCACCTCTTTTAAATACAGATGATGATTTTCATATTCCACCTCTATCCCCTGCATCATTTGGTTTTTTTCCCAAACTTTTTTAAATCGGTCTACATTCCCCAACAAATTAAAAGCGGGAGTCCCAATAATCTCGGCAGCCTCGACTTTAAAAAAGTTACAAAATGCCGGATTCACAACTTTAATATTCATGGAGACATCCACGGCAATTAAACCGTTAGGATCATATTCCCAAAGCAGTCGCCATAAATGGGGATTTTCATTATTTTCTAGCATTATGAATTCAATGGTAAATTACTATTTTGAATTATCGGCAAAATTTCACCGACAAATTTTTCTTCGATATTTTTAGGGCTGATATTAATAAAGTGTTGGTCTTGGTATTTCATGACAATACCGGAACTACAGGTCTCCAAGCAAAACGAACCTTTAAGTTCAATGCGGTTTTCTAGTTTATATTCTGCGATTAATTCCTGAAGTTTTGGTAACACTTCATAAACGCCCATTTGGTGACAAGCAGACCCCATACACAGGTATAAGTTTTGTTTTGCCATATCGATTAGTAAGGAAAGGAAGTGAACAAGAGATAGTCCGCAAGCAAATAGTCTGGGGTGGGGGGGGGAGGGGAGGCAACCTGCGGCGGTTGCCTCTGTGTTTAATCGTAGTTAATTACGATAAACCTCATCAACAATTGTGCCATCAGGTTTAAGTAACTCAATATGTAGTGGCATTTGACCAACAGCATGAGTTGAACAACTTAAACAAGGGTCAAAACAGCGAATTCCAGCTTCAACTCGGTTTAACAAGCCTTCTGGGATTTCATTACCATGGATATAATGCTTGGCAATTTGGGTAACAGTTTTATTCATTGCCAAGTTATTTTGTCCGGTGGCAATAATCAAGTTCACCTTTTCAATTAAGCCATTTTCATTGACTTTATAATGGTGAAATAGAGTACCGCGAGGGGCTTCACTAACTCCCACCCCTTCCAAGTTGTTAATTCCGGCATCAGCGCGAACGCGGGGGGAGGTAATATCAGGGTCTTCTACCAAAGCCTCGATCGCTTCAATACAAGCTAGAATTTCCACGAGACGGGCGTAATGGTAGAAGAAGGAAGAAGTAGCAACCCGACCACCAGAGCGATCGCGAAATTCCCGCAATTCCCGATCAGCATCGGTAGTTCCAATTTGATCACAGACATTCAGCCGCGCCAAAGGTCCTACCCGATAAATACCATCAGGATATCCGAGAGGTTTATAATAGGGGAATTTGAGATAAGACCAATTTTCCACAGCCTCACCCAAATAGTCTTGGTAATTATCCTCACTCAAACCATCAGCGACAATATTACCGTCACTATCGATAAAGCGCAGATGTCCGCCATAGTGTTCCCAATTACCATTAGGGGCGACTAACCCCATAAATAGAGAGGGGAATTTCCCAAATATATCGACCTCAGAAGCCAAGTCACTATCGAGGAGACGCTTTAATAGATTTAAGGCTAATTCGGTAGTTTGGCGCGCTTCTGGGAGGCGGTCTTTTATCCATTCCAAACCGTCTTGGGAAAGAGGCGATCGCACTCCTCCAGGAACCGCCCAAGCCGCGTGAATTTTCCGTGCGCCCAATAGTTCAATCACGGTCTGACCAAACTGGCGCAGACGAATACCCGCCCTAGCCAAATCTGGATCAGCGGCAATTAATCCGAATACATTTCTTTTGGCGGGGTCACTATCCCAACCCAACAGAAAATCGGGGCTACTGAGGTGGAAAAAACTCAAAGCATGGGACTGAGTTAACTGGGCTAAATTCATCATCCGCCGCAATTTTTCCCCGGCTGGTGGCACTTTTACCGCCAGAATTTTATCCCCCGTTTTAGCGGCTGCTAAGAGGTGACTCACCGGACAAATCCCGCAAATACGGGCAGTAATTCCGGCCATTTCAAACATGGGTCGTCCTTCGCAGAACTTTTCAAAACCCCGAAATTCTACCACATGAAATCGGGCATCTTCCACCTCTCCCGCATCATCCAAATATATGGAAATTTTCGCATGACCCTCAATGCGGGTCACTGGATCAATAACAACTGTCTTAGCCATAGTATAAAATCACCTCTCCAGGGAATCAACAATTAATAATTAACCAGATAATTGCGGGCTAACCATTAATTTTCTAGTCAGTCAACAACAGGGAAACCTTAGCCAAACTTAATCATTTCTCGCCCTTCCATTTTCGGCATTTTCCCTTCCACCAAAGGCGCGAGGGTAGCCTTAATGCGATCGGCGCTAGGGGGACATCCCGGCATAAAAATATCAACATCGACGACTTCATGCACTGGAGTCACACGTTCCAGCAATTCAGGAACAATACCGGGTTCTCTGGGAAGTTGTGGGGTAAAATCCCCTAGTTCCAAATAGCAGCGTTTGAGTACATGATCGGTGCTACCCAACATATTCCGCATGGCGGGAACATTAGCAGTTACGGCACAATCTCCAAAAGAAATCAAGAGTTTGGTGCGCGATCGCACTTCTTTAATTAGTTCCAGGTTATCTTCGTTAGCGATACCACCCTCGACCAAACAAACATCAACATTTTCGGGATATTCTTTCAGGTCACAACCTACCGGGGAGTAAACCACTTCGACTTTTTCCGATAGTTCAATCAGCCATTCATCCAGGTCTAAAAAAGACATATGGCAACCGGAACATCCTGCTAACCAAACCGTAGCAAATCTTATCTTTTCCATTCGTGTTTCTCCCGTGCATTAACTAAGAATTCTAATTTAGCGCGATCGCGAGTCATTTCGGCGACCGTCGCACCTTTACGGAAAATGGAACCCGTCGGACAAGCATCAACACATTTACCGCAGGAAGTACAGGCATCGACAGCCCCCCAAGGTTGATTAAGTCCTGTAATCATTTTAGCAGCCGGGCCGCGAAAAGCCACATCCCAAACATGAGCGCCTTCAATTTCATCACAGACTCTTTGACAGCGAGTACAGAGAATACAGCGGTTGTGATCAATGCCAAATTGAGGGTGAGAGATATCAACTTCTCGCTGTGGGAAACGGTAGGTAAAGCGGCTATGATCCATACCTACTTCAACGGCGACATCTTGCAATTCGCAGTTTTCATTAGCCACACAAACTGCACAAACATGGTTGCCTTCTGCAAATAGCATTTCCACAACCATTTTGCGATATTCTTTAATCTGGGGGCTATTAGTGCAAACTTCCATCCCTTCCGCAACGGTAGTTACACAGGAGGGCAAAAGTTTATTAATTCCGGCAATTTCCACCAGACATAAGCGACAAGCGCCCACATCAGAAATACCATCCAAATGGCAGAGGGTTGGTATTCTCACCCCCGCCTCTTTAGCGGCTTCTAAGACGCTCGATCCTTCTTCGATCGCCACATCAATGCCATCAATTTTTAAGGTGACAACGGACATAGTTTCTCCTTTCATTAAGGGAACATCTTACCGGGAGTCGGGAATATACAATATTCCCGATTTTCCCAGTTATTTCTAATTCAAACAAGCAGCTAAATCAGCTTCGGGAGTTGTAATAGCCTGTAGGTTGTATTTAGCCGAGAGGATAGCGAAGACATTAGGGGAAATGAAAGCTGGTAAAGTCGGACCCAAACGGATATCTTTGATACCCAAATATAATAGTGTCAGGAGAACCGCCACAGCCTTCTGTTCATACCAAGACAAAATCATAGATAGGGGGAGTTCATTAACTCCGATATCAAAGGCTTGGGCGAGTCCTAGGGCGATTTGAATAGCGGAATAGGCATCATTGCACTGTCCGACATCCATCAGCCGAGGAATGTTACCAATTTCCCCCATTTCCTTATCAAAAAAGCGGAATTTTCCACAGGCGAGGGTTAACACCACACAATCGGACGGAACCTGATCGACAAACTCTGTATAATAATTGCGATCGGGTTTAGCGCCGTCACAACCTCCCACTAGGAAGAAATGGCGAATTTTGCCTTGTTTAACCGCATCAATCACCTGGTCGCTAACATTTAATACCGCATTACGGGCGAAGCCAGTTTTCACCTGACGGGGTGGTTCATCTTCTGCAAAGCCAGGTAAAGAGAGGGCTTTGTGGATAACAGCGCTAAAATCTGGGGTAAGATTTGCCCTATCTTCGAGATAGTTGATGTCAGGATATCCCACCGGACCGAGGGTAAATAATTTATCCTCATAGTGTTCGTGGGGAGGCATCAAACAGTTAGTGGTGATGACTATAGCACCGGGGAACTTAGCGAAATCCTTGGTTTGATTTTGCCAAGCTGTGCCATAGTGACCGTAGAGGTGGGGATATTTTTGTTTAAGGACTGGGTAGCCATGGGCGGGTAGTAACTCCCCGTGGGTGTAAACATTAATACCAGTATTGGCTGTTTGTTGGAGGATGGCTTCGAGTTGTTTAATGTCGTGACCAGAGACCAAAATAGCTTTTCCGGCTTTCGCATTCAGAGGAACAACGGTGGGGATAGGATGACCATAATGGTTAGTGTGTCCCGCGTCGAGAAGTTCCATAGCCAACAGGTTCATTTCCCCGACTTTCATGGCTAGATTAACCCAATCTTCTAAACTGAGGTTAGGTTCTTCCAAGGCGGCGAGGGCTTGGTGTGTGAAACTATAAAGGCGATCGTCTTCCTGACCAAGTTCCTGGGCGTGGAAACTGTAGGAAGCCAAGCCCTTCAGACCGTAGAGGACGGTAAGTTTGAGGGAGAAGATATCGATGTCTTGACTAGAGTCAGCAATAAAGTTACGGGAAACTTCCTCCCCCTGGGCTACTAAACTATCAGTCCAGTCTGGTTGATAGGTAGCAGCTACAGACCAACTGATGGGCCGATCGCTAATCTGTTGGATTTGGGTTTTGAGTTTTTCCCGTTGAGCGATCGCCTCACGAATATAATGGTAAAAGCGTTTACGGTTAAAGTTAACATTCGTCATAGTGGCGAACATCGACTCACAGGAAAACACATCTACAGCATGGGTATCAATGCCCAATTCCTTAGCCTTCAAAGCCACAGGCGCAATACCCCGCAGACAGTACATTAATAGGTCTTGAACCGCATTTACATCCGGTCCTTTACCACAAGCGCCCCACTGGTGGCAACCTTGACCGCTGGCAGTTTGTTCACATTGTTCGCAAAACATCAATCCCTTCTCCTAATTTAGCTTCCTAGTTTCCCGTTTAGCTTCCCGATGTGAAATATTAGTGAACCGCCACCTTACCGTTAGCAGTTTGAAGCAACTCCAAATACTCGCTCTCGAAATACTGCAAGGTACTGGTAACCGGGTTAGGGGCTGTCATTCCCAAGCCACATAAACTGGTAGCCTTCACCATGTCGCACAACTGTTTCAGTTTTTCCAAATCAGCGGAGGTAGCCTGTTTATTGAGTAACTTAGTAAGCAACTGGTACATTTGCACAGTACCCACACGGCAGGGGATACACTTACCACAGGTTTCACCCCGGCAAAATTCCATATAGAATTGAGCCACCTGCACCATGCTAGTGTTTTCATCCATCACCACCATGCCCCCAGATCCCATCATAGATCCCAATCTGGTGAGAGATTCATAATCTACCGGGGTATCAAGAAAATCAGCCGGGATACAACCGCCAGAGGGACCCCCTGTTTGCACGGCTTTAACTTGCAGACCGCCAGGAATACCGCCGCCCATCTCTTCGACAATTTCGCGTAGGGTAATACCCATCGGCACTTCAATCAGGCCGTTATTGCGGATTTTACCCGTCAGGGAGAAGATTTTAGTACCCTTGCTTTTCTCGGTACCAATTTGATTGTACCAGTCCGCCCCGTTGCGGATAATGGGGGCTATATTACCCAGGGTTTCCACGTTATTAATCAGGGTTGGGCAGTCCCACAACCCGGAAACGGCGGGATAGGGTGGACGAGGACGGGGGTTGCCGCGACCGCCGCCAATAGAAGCTATCAGGGCGGTTTCTTCGCCACAAACAAAAGCACCCGCACCAACCCGAATATCAATGTTGAAGTCTATGGAGGAACCAAAGATGCGGCTACCTAACATACTCTGACGTTTAGCCTGTTGAATGGCTTTCTGTAGCCTAGTGATCGCCAGGGGATATTCTGCGCGAACGTATATATAGCCTTGGGTCGCACCGACTGCATATCCAGCGATCGCCATTCCTTCTAGGATACGGTGAGGGTCACTTTCTAAGACACTACGATCCATAAACGCCCCAGGGTCGCCCTCGTCAGCGTTACAGATCACATATTTTTGTCCTGGGGGCATTTTAGCCACAGTCGCCCACTTTAGACCCGTGGGATAGCCAGCGCCTCCCCGTCCCCGTAATCCAGATTTAGTAATTTCTGTCACTACTTCTTCTGGAGTCAGGTCATAAATTGCATGATGTAAGGCTCTGTAGCCTCCCACCGCAATATATTCCCCGATTTTTTCCGGGTCAATTTTGCCGCTAAATTCCCGAACGATTTTTAATTGGCGACTAAAGAAGGGATGATCAGGATCTCCTTTAACTGGTTTGGCTTCCCCGCCTTTCAGCGCTTCGATAATAGATGGCGCATCTTCGGGGGTGACTTTTTCATAATGAATGCCGTTAGGTTCGACTTCCACCATCGGGCCGCGTCCGCAAAACCCCATACACCCCACACCCACTATTTGCACGTCAGCCTCAAGTCCTGACCCCTTCAGGGCATCTTCCATGGCTTTTTTGACTTCTAGGGACTCAGAGGCTTGACAGCCTGTAGATGTGCAGCAGTGGATACGGATACTTTTTTGATTGTTGCGTTCCTTTTCGGCTAGTTCGACTAATTCGGTCAATTCCATAATATTTTATATCTCCTCTCTCAATGGAGTTGGGGTTATGAAGTGGCATTTACTCGGCTGAACCCTGCCACTGTTCCAGTCGTGCTACGGCCATTTCTGGGGTTTGCTGACCCGCGACTTTCCCATCAAAGACTGCGGCCGGAGCAATACCACAGGCTCCGATACAGCGCGCGGTGACAATAGATATCTGGCCGTCGGGGGTGGTTTCCCCGGATTTGATTCCGGTTTTCTCTTCTAAGGCTGCTAGGACTTCTCCACTGCCTTTAACATAGCAGGCGGTTCCTAAACAGACGACGCAGGTATGAGCGCCACTGGGTTTTAGGGAAAATAGATGATAGAAGGTGGCGACTCCGTAAACTTGGCTCAGGGGAAGTTTCAGTTGTCGCGCAACGTATATTAATACGTCTTCTTCTAAGTAGCCAAATGCTTCCTGGGCTTTGTGCAGCACTTCGATTAAGGCATCCTGACTATATTGGCTGCGTTTCATGGTTATATCCAGTACCTTGAAACGTTTATCGCCACTGGGATGGTTTGACGCTGCTTTACTTTTGGCAGATTTTGGGGAGGTTTCTGTGGGAGATGGCATAGTAGTTTTACAGTAATTTCTACACAGTTTCAACCCTATTAAATATGATCAATGTTGATCCCCACAGGGTTGATGTTCTATTTTGATGACAATTCATCCTATTTTGGGGACATTTTTGGGACAAATCCCCAAAACAACTGTAGGGTTGTTTATCTCCAAATATTTCGTTAGTTGAACATTACAACATTCTGTTCTAAATGTTAAGTATAACGGCAAACCCCGGAAAAAAGTATTAAGATAATTAAAAGAATTTCTGCCTCTGCTGGTGGGTCTGCTAACAGTGGTTATACTTAGTTAGCCTGTCATCAAACTACCACAGAGCCTAGAGATAGCCTACAGGTTGCTCTTGTCAACCTAAATGAGAATTATTGTCATTCTAGGGATGAAATATATGTGTCTAGCAGTTCCGGGAAAACTCGTGAGTATATCGGGAGATGATCCTTTACTAAAAAAAGGGCGCGTCAGCTTTGGCGGGGTCATTAAAGAGGTGAGTCTGGCTTATGTTCCTGAAGCGCAAGTGGGTGATTATGTTTTGGTTCATGTGGGTTTTGCTCTGAGTCGGGTAGAACCAGAGGACGCTTTACAAACCTTAGCAGATTTACAACAGATGGTCAAATTGGGTTAAAAATTGTTAAGACCTGATTTATATTTCCAGCTTCCTATAAGATAATAAATAGGGTAAGGTAGGAGGCAGTCAAGTTCCCAAAAACCCTTAACAAAGATTTAAAGATTGTGATCTGACTCAGGGGAAAGGAACCTTTGAATCAGACAACCGGCGCAGAGGTATTGTTGTCAAAATCTAGGTAAATTATCGACCCAATTTTTTTTGTTGTTGAATGACAAAATTTAGCGCGATCGCTTGGTAAAGAGAACTGTCAAGGACATGGCCAAGATAAATAATGCGATCGCCTAAAATTAGCTCGTCAATGGTTGTCCGGTCACAGCCATTAAGGCGGTTAATTCCGCAGTTTTTTGAACCTGGGTTAAATCCCAAGTAAATGAGAGGATTTTCAAGTATGAATACCAGACAGTATGCCACCCTAGACGGGAACGAAGCGGTAGCCCGCGTGGCTTTTCGTCTCAATGAAGTTATTGCCATTTATCCCATCACTCCATCATCACCCATGGGAGAATGGGCGGATGCTTGGACATCGGAAGGACAACCCAACATTTGGGGAACGGTTCCCGCAGTAGTAGAAATGCAAAGTGAAGGAGGCGCGGCGGGGGCTGTCCATGGTTCCCTACAGGGAGGGTCATTAACCACGACATTTACAGCATCCCAGGGATTATTATTAATGATTCCGAACCTGTACAAAATCGCCGGGGAACTAACCTGTGCGGTCCTCCATGTCGCCGCCAGGTCCATCGCCGCCCAAGCCTTGTCTATTTTTGGCGATCACAGTGACGTAATGGCAGTGCGGGCTACTGGTTGCGGATTATTATGTTCAGCCTCAGTCCAGGAAGCCCATGATTTAGCCCTAGTCGCCCAAACAAGTACCCTAAAATCAAGGGTTCCATTTATCCACTTTTTTGATGGGTTCCGCACCTCCCACGAAGTGCAGAAAATCGAACTCTTGGAAGAGAGTGATCTGCGGGCGATGATAGATGATGAGGACGTGTATGCACACCGCGCCCGGGGACTAACACCCGATCGCCCGGCTTTACGAGGAACCGCCCAAAACCCCGATGTTTACTTCCAAGCGAGGGAAAGCGTCAACCCCTTCTATAACGCTTGTCCAGAAATCGTCCAGAAAGCCATGGACAAGTTTGGGGAACTGACGGGACGGCACTATAAACTATTTGAATATCATGGCGCACCGGATGCCGATCGCATCATTATATTAATGGGTTCCGGCTGTGAAACCGTCCACGAAACCGTAGATTATCTTGCCGCCCAGGGAGAAAAAGTCGGAGTGCTAAAAGTCCGTCTGTATCGACCCTGGGATGCTAACGCCTTTATTGGCGCTGTACCAAAAACCGCCAAAGCGATCGCAGTTTTAGACCGCACCAAAGAACCCGGCTCAAGTGGCGAACCCCTATATTTAGATGTCGTCACCGCCATTAGCGAAAGCTGGGAAGGACCCGCCCCCAAAATCGTAGGTGGTCGTTACGGGTTATCCTCCAAAGAATTCAACCCGGCTATGGTAAAAGCCGTTTTTGATAACCTCCAACTCGACAAACCCAAAAATCACTTTACCATCGGTATTAACGACGACCTCACCCACACCTCCCTACCCTTTGACCCGGAATTTTCCACCGAACCGGATAACGTCATCCGCGCCATGTTCTATGGTCTAGGGTCTGATGGTACTGTAGGGGCTAACAAAAACTCGATTAAAATTATCGGGGACGAAACCAATAACTACGCCCAGGGTTACTTCGTCTACGACTCCAAAAAATCCGGCGCTGTCACCGTATCTCACCTGCGTTTCGGTCCTAACTTAATCCGCTCCCCCTATTTAATCGAAAAATCCAACTTTATCGGCTGTCACCAGTGGAATTTCCTAGAAAAACTCAATGTAGTTGATGCAGCCACCAATGGGGCGACCTTCCTGCTGAATAGCCCCTACGGACCTGATGAAGTATGGAATTACCTACCCATTGAAATTCAAGAGCAAATTGTCCGCAAAAACCTCAAACTATATGTCATCGATGCTAATAAAGTAGCCCGTGACAGTGGAATGGGTAGCCGTATCAATACGGTGATGCAGGTCTGTTTCTTCGCTTTGGCGGGAGTTCTACCCAAGGATGAGGCGATCGCCAAAATTAAAAAAGCGATCGAAAAAACATACGGTAAAAAAGGTTCAGCCATTGTCCGCATGAACCTCCAAGCCGTAGACAATACCCTCGACAACCTCTTTGAGGTCAATATCGGCGAAGCCAATAGCCAGGTACGCATAGCGCCGCCAGTCCCCGCTAACGCCCCTGATTTTGTCCGGGAAGTGGAAGGGATGATGTTAGCGCGTAAAGGCGACCAACTCTCCGTCAGCCAACTACCCTGTGACGGAACCTATCCCACAGGTACATCAAAATGGGAGAAACGCAACGTCGCCCAAGAAATCCCCGTTTGGGATGCTGATGTCTGTGTGCAGTGTGGTAAATGTATCATGGTCTGTCCCCATGCGGTAATTCGTGGTAAAGCCTACGATGAAAGCGCCCTCAATGGTGCGCCGGAAACCTTTAAAACCACTGCTGTCCGCGATAAAGCCTTTGAAGGGCAAAAATTCACCATCCAAGTATCTCCAGAAGACTGTACTGGTTGCGGTGTCTGTGTTGATGTCTGTCCGGCGAAAAATAAATCCATGCCTTCCAAAAAGGCGATTAACATGGAGTCTCAGCCACCCATACGAGCCACGGAACGGGAAAACTGGGAATTTTTCCTCAACTTGCCTAACCCCGATCGCCGTAATTTGCGATCGGATATGATTAAACAACAACAATGGCAAGAACCCCTGTTTGAGTTCTCTGGTGCTTGTGCGGGTTGTGGCGAAACTCCCTATATCAAGTTAGCAACCCAACTATTTGGCGATCGTATGGTTGTCGCTAACGCCACTGGCTGTTCTTCTATCTATGGCGGTAACTTACCCACCACACCCTGGGCGCAAAATGCCGAGGGTCGCGGCCCTAGTTGGTCTAATAGCCTATTTGAAGATAACGCCGAATTTGGTCTAGGCTTCCGTCTGTCCATTGATAAACATACCGCCTTCGCCTGTGAATTGTTGCAGAAGTTAGGCGGTCTTGTTGGCGATGAACTGGTAGCCAAAATTACCAATAACCCCCAAAAATCCGAGGCTGATATTTGGGAACAACGGGAACTCGTCGCCCAGGTTAAGCAAAAATTGCAAGGGTCTGATGATACCAACGCCAAACAGTTACTCAGTTTGGCTGATTACCTCGTCAAAAAATCTGTCTGGATACTCGGCGGCGATGGTTGGGCTTATGATATCGGCTATGGCGGTTTAGATCATGTCATTGCTAGTGGTCGCAACGTCAATATCCTGGTGATGGATACTGAGGTCTACTCTAATACTGGTGGTCAGTCTTCTAAAGCTACTCCTCGCGGCGCGGTGGCTAAATTTGCTGCTGGTGGTAAGCCTTCACCTAAGAAAGACTTAGGCTTAATTGCTATGACCTACGGTAACGTTTATGTCGCTTCTGTGGCTATGGGGGCGCGCGATGAACACACCCTTAAAGTCTTCCTGGAAGCTGAAGCATATAACGGCCCTTCCTTGATTATTGCCTACAGTCACTGTATCGCCCACGGTATTAATATGACTACGGCTATGAGTCACCAAAAAGCAATTGTCGAAAGTGGTCGTTGGTTGCTTTATCGTTATCATCCTGACCTCAAAGCTGAAGGCAAAAATCCCCTGCTGTTGGATTCGCGATCGCCTAAAAAATCCATCGAACAATCCATGTATGCCGAAAACCGCTTTAAAATGCTCACCAAAACTAAGCCCGTTGATGCTAAACGCTTGCTGAAAGAAGCACAGAAAGACGTTGACACCCGTTGGCAAATGTATGAGTATCTGGCGGCGCGTCCCTTGGATCAAGAAGGCAATCAGCCCAATACAGACACCTCTGGTGACAAAGAGTGAACTTCGTAAACCCACTGTAGACAGAAACTCCTAGTCCGGTTCTCAATTATAGGGGCGTGCCTATTTTTCGCCCCTATAAACCGGACCCCTAGAACTTTTCACTGCTTCCGTTTCCACTTTTCATAAGGAATCTATATTATGGATTTGAGTACGACCTATTTGGGATTGAATTTGAGGACTCCTATTGTCCCTTCCGCCGCCGCCGCTTTATCGGAAGATGTCGATAATATTCGGCGTATGGAAGATGCGGGCGCATCAGCAGTCGTTTTACACTCCCTATTTGAAGAACAGTTACTGCGAGAAAAATTTGAACTTAATCACCATTTGGAATATGGAACCAATAGCTTTGCTGAGGCTTTAACCTATTTTCCTGAACCAGAAGAATATCACGTCGGACCGGAACTTTATCTTGAGCATATTCGCCAAGCTAAGGAGTTGGTTGATATTCCCATTATTGCCAGTTTAAATGGTTTCTCCTCCGGTGGTTGGGTGGAATATTCCAAACTCATGCAGGAAGCTGGTGCAAATGCGATCGAATTGAATATTTATTATGTTCCCACCGATTTTGATATGAGTGGGGCTCAGGTCGAGGAAAACTATATTACTACTCTCCGGGAAGTTAAAGCCGAGGTTACTATTCCTGTGGCTATGAAACTTAGCCCCTTCTTTAGTAATATGGCAAATATGGCGAAACGTTTAGATGAAGCTGGGGTCGATGGACTCGCTTTATTTAACCGCTTCATACAGCCAGATATTAACCCCGAAGAACTAGAAATTGAGGTTAGTTCCGTTTTGAGTTCTCCCCACGATATGCGCCTACCTATGCGCTGGATTGCTATCTTGTATGGTCGGATTAATGCCGATTTAGCCTCCACTAGCGGTGTCGCGCGCGGTCACGATGCTATTAAAATGTTGATGGCGGGGGCTAAGGTAACTCATGTTTGTTCCGCTTTATTGCGCCATGGTATTGGTTACATCCAAGTGATGGAAAATGAGATGAAACACTGGATGGAAGAACACGAGTATGAGTCCGTTAAACAGATGCAGGGTTCTATGTCTCAGCGCCATTGTGATGATGAGTCAGCCTATGAACGCGCCCAATACATGAAAGCCATTACTTCCTACGTCCCAGAACATAGTTTATTCTAGGTTGATTCTAGGATAATAATTTCACCATATCATCACCCCTCAGTTTTGGCTGGGGGGGGTTGATAACTGTTCCAAAAAATATAGCCGATATAAATCACAGCCAATTTTAGCTAGGTTATCCTCAAAGTTAACTAATCCTAGACTTTCTAATTTATAAGCAGTAATCGCCTCCAAAGGCACACCATTATCGGATTTTAGGACTTTATTTAAAGCCCTATGCAAAGACGAATCTTGTTGAATTGTTACTAATAAATTCCGCAAATGGGCGCTATAAATTCCATCAGGCTTGCGGGCATTTTTGATTAAATTTTCCAGAGAAATACCGGATTTACTAATAGTATAAAAAGCCAGTTGTACTAGATAAGGATGTCCACCGACCATTGAGATTAAACCTTCTAGGCGTTTAAGTCCAGTCTCCTCCGCCGCCCAACTTAATTCATATCTCAAAGCCAGATCTTGCACTTGTTGCGGTGTAAATTGGGGTAGTTTTAACACCAAACCCACATTAAAAGGGGATTGATGTAACTGTAAAGGTACATAAACTTCGGTGCTGTGAACTACAATCAAGCGCAAATTTTCCCAGAGTTTATTATGTTTAGAGAGTTCGTGCCACGATCGCAACATGGGCAAAAAATCACTAGCAATAACCGGATACTCAAAGAGGCGGTTAACCTCATTCATAGCAATCACAATGGGGGTATCTTTAGTGATGAATAGATATTCCTCAAAATACAGCCGACAGGAAACTTTAGTCCCTAAATCTATATCCCAATATTCATCGAGTTTCGCTGGTAGCTTTAACTGCTTAGTCGCATTAGCACAAAACCATCTGACCAATTGTTCTAGGGAATTAAAAGTCTCAGCGTCTACTTCCAGAAAATTCAGATAAACAGTTCCATATCCCCAAGAAACTGCTTGGGTTAACATCCTATTAAGTAGGGAACTTTTACCCATCTTCCGAGGTGCTTTAATCCTCACGACACACCCCGGTTGTTGCAGTTCATTATAGCCCATATTTTCAATGGGTGGACGTTCTATATAAAAGGGAGAGTTAATTGAAATTGGACTCCCTGGGAGTTCTATATTATTGCCATCATTAGGATTCAATGAATTACCTGCAAAAGTTCCTGATTTCTGAACAGGGGGGGAAGTTAATGGGATCTGGTGCCGAGATTTGAAGACAAGTTTGAAATTTTTTTTGCTAACTTTTGTCCCCATGGCCTCGGAGAGTTCCTGCCATAATCGTCCACCAACTTCTTTAACATAATCATTAGCGTATGCAGATTTCTGGGAAATTTCACTGTAGGTCTTACCCATCCATGATTCAGATAAAATTAAACGCTCAATAGGGGAAAGCGATCGCCGCAGGAATTTTTCTTCTATCAGTTTTAAGGCTTCAGGGACATTCATGCCAAGGCAGAATAATTGAGCAAGGGCAATTTGATATATAATCACACTCTACAGATCATAACCAATAAAAGACCCAAATACTTAGACTTGGGCCTTTTTTTCAAGCATCCCTAACAAGGGAATTGTGATGATCTGATGAATAGCGATATTTATTGAATTCTCATAGCAGCCACTTGGGAGGTCGAAAACTCAGTTATTGCCCCCAATGCTACATCAAATAAGCGACTCGGTTTGAGGTCATCCTGAATTAAACCCCAGAGTCGTTGGACTTCAGCGGTATGTAGGCGATCGTCTTCCGTCAACGCCATGACAATTTGACGACGAAGGAAACTACCCTCCTCGGAAAACAGATATTGTAGGCCTAGCTGTGCAGTGGGGAGAATATCAAAATTGCCATCAGTTTGAGCGATCGTAATCATATTTTCCAGACGATGCCACTGGAAGCGACCATCTTTAAATAACACCTCAATCAACCGTCGTCGCAAAGCCGGAGTTTCTCCCTTCAACAGGCGACGCGCCACATAGGGATAAGCCACCTCAACGATTTTAAAATCCGGGTCGAGACTGAGGGCAATTCCTTCCTGAGTTACTAGAGACCGAATAATCAGGGCAAATTTTGCCGGAACCCGGAAGGGGTAATCATACATCAATTCCGAGAAACTATCGGTAATAGTTTTAAAGTTAAAATCCTTAACACTCTCCCCAATAATATCCCCCATAACCGCCTCTAAAGCCGGAATAATGGGAGCCATATTAGTATTAGGTGCTAAAAATCCCAACCTGACAAAATCCTCCGCCAACTCCTTATAGTCTTTATTAATTAAATGCACTACGGAATCAACCAGAGTTTCCTTCGTTTGCTGGCTTAACTGATCCATCATGCCAAAATCAATAAATGCCATGCGACCATCAGGCATAGCAAACAGATTTCCGGGGTGGGGGTCAGCATGGAAAAAACCGAACTCTAGCAGTTGTCGCAAGCCACTGGTCACACCGACAAAAATCATTTTACTCATATCCAAACCCGCCGCTTGGACACTTTCAATATCGGTCAACTTCAAGCCATTAATCCACTCTAAGACTAACACCTGATTGCTGGTATATTTCCAGTAAATTGATGGCACTTTTACGGTCGGATCATCATCAAAATAGGTGGCAAACCTTTCGGCATTTCGACCCTCATTAATATAGTCGATTTCCTCAAATAATTTTAACCCAAATTCATCGACAATTAGGGTTAAATCATGACCCAAATTCAGGGGTAAAATGGGAGACAACCAACCCGCCGCCCAACGCATTAAATACAGATCCAGGGTGAGAGTTGGTAAGAGAAATGGTCTTTGGACTTTAACGGCGACCTCTTCCCCTGTCAGCAGTTGTGCTTTATAGACCTGACCCAAACTGGCGGCGGCGACGGGTTCAGGGGAAATTTGTCGGAAAACAGTATCTAAATCGCGATCGAGTTCTCTCTCGATGATCGCCATGGCGATCTTAGTATCAAAAGGGGGTAGCTGATCTTGGAGTTTGGTTAATTCTTCTAAAAAGTCCTTGCGAATGAGGTCAGGACGGGTTGATAATGCTTGACCTACTTTAATATAGGTGGGACCGAGGCGGGTGAGAATATTACGCAGTTGGGCGGCTCGTTTCGGGGTTTCGGTAACATTCCGATGTCGCCATTGATCCCAAAGTAGACCAATAATGAACCCTGAAAAAAACCATATAACCGTGATCACGCGCCAGATGGCCTTCCAAAGCCGACGGCGATAATATTGAGCAATGGCTTGAGGATCGTAAACTCGGCGATCGCTATTTTGGTAGGGGTTCACTCCTTTTATTTCCTCTTCATATTCCTAAGTTTGGTCAACTGATTGCCTAGTTACCTGCAACCAAGGTCGGGGTAAATAGATCCCCTGGGTGAATTGATGATTTTTTATCGTTATGTTAACTATAATATACAAAACGACATATAACACTCACCTGCTCAACCTATAGCCCCCAATTTTAGGCAATCTTTGACAGCATAGATTACCCTATCTTGTTGTTCGCTGGAAAGTTCCGGGAACATCGGCAAAGACAAAACTTGGTGGCTGACCTGTTCTGCCATGGGAAAATCACCGCAGCCATAGCCTAAATCGCGATGAACCCCCTGTAGATGGAGGGGTATGGGGTAGTATACATTAGTGCTAACTCCGAGGCTCTGGAGTTGTTCTCGCAGGCGATCGCGTCCTGACGAGTCGCTGTTATTACCCACATATCTGATAGTGTACTGATTCCAAACGGTCTCGCCGCCTACACTTTCTGCTGGGACAATTAAACCGGGTATGCCCTCCAGTTCCTGACTATATCGAGAGGCGATCGCCTTTCTCTGTTGATTCCAGCGCGAGAGATACTCTAATTTAATGCTTAAAATCACCCCTTGTAGGGCATCAAGACGACTATTAATCCCCAACAGTTCGGAATTATATCGCTCAGGCTGACCGTGATTTTTCAGCACCCGCAACACACGCGCCAGATCAGGATTATTAGTTGCGATCGCCCCTCCATCTCCACAAGCGCCTAAATTCTTAGTCGGAAAAAAGCTAAAACAGCCTAGATCTCCCATACTACCCACCTTAGCATCACCCCAACTAGCTCCGGTGGCTTGGGCGCAATCTTCAATCACCGCCAAATTATGAGACCGCGCTACCGCCATTAATGCGGTCATGTCCACAGGGCGACCAAACAAATGCACCGGAAGGATAGCACGGGTTTGGGCAGTAATCGCCGCCTCAATTTGACTAATATCTAAGTTGAACGTATCCGGGTCAATATCCACAAATACCGGGGTGGCTCCCACGGCACTAATCACCTCAGAGGTAGCAATAAAGGAAAAACAAGTGGTAATCACCTGATCGCCGGGGCCGATTTCTAAAGCCCGCAAAGCCAAAAATAGGGCATCAGTACCAGAGTTGCAACTGACCAACTCAGAAGCCCCAATATACTCGGCAAACTTTTTCTCAAAACTGTCCACAGCATAGCCACCAATGTAGCGACCACTAGCCAGCAAGTCGAGTACCTCCTGATTAAGGCGATCGCTGATCATTTGATACTGTTGGGTTAAATCAAGGGCAGGAATTAGGTTCACGCGCTTCTCACACCACACTATACTAGAATGAGTTTTTCTCTGATTTCCGATAATTAGTTGATTTCCTTAGATTTTACAGACTTAGTGCTAATATTCGGACTTATGGCGATCGCCATTGGTCTATCAGTATCTGGGGGATTAGGCTTAGAATTCAAGCTAATCACTTCCGCTGGGCGCGCCTTCAGTCAATTAGTCGTCTTGGGTTACGTCCTGGCTATTGTCTTTGACCCCACCACGACAAGCCAACCTCTCCTAGTCATAGCCCTAATTATGGCAATGATTACCCTAGTTGCCATTGTCTCCCGTAACCGCATCAGTCGCCAACTTCCACAACTTTTACTCTGGGTTGGGGTTTCCCTATTTATTAGCACTGCCCCGATCGCACTATATATAATATTCCTGATTATCCAACCTCCACAACCTACTACCCCTCAATATCTCATCCCTATGGTCGGGGCCATTTTGGCTAGTACCATGAATGCGGCGATCGTCTCCGGTCACCACCTGGTTAACAGCCTAAACAACCACAACATCGAAATCGAAACCCATCTCAGTTTGGGGGCTACCCCCGACCAAGCTATCCACCACTACCGCCGAGAGGCTATTCAAGCTGGATTAACTCCTACTCTTAACGCTATGGCGATCGTTGGTGCTGTCACTCTCCCCGGTATCCTCACCGGTCAGCTACTCGCTGGTATTAACCCCTTAGATGCCGTTTCCTATCAAATTCTGCTCCTATTTGCGATCGTTCCTGCTAATTTACTAGCAACTATTATCCTCTCCTTCGCTATTGGTCGCCAATTCTTTAACTCACAACAACAGCTTCAGCATTATTAGCAAGTTGATTTTTTCTTCAAAAAAAAATTTTCGGTCCCGATCAGCGTCGGGGGGTTGACAGGCCGCCGGAACTCATGATAAACTTCTTATATACAGTTTTACAATCAAAATATAGCTTTTTTAAAAAAATTACCAAATATTTCCATTATATAAGAGTATATCACGAACATCTCGCCAAAAGCAAGCCCCTCCCCCCAGAAAATTTTTCGCGATATTTCTTAACATTTTGTTACAAAAGTTAACATAATATCCAGATATAGATAATTAAGGGGAAATTAACAGCGAATAATTGATAAAAATTGACCTATATGGGTTAATATGGGTTTTGGGCTCAGTTCCTCTCCGTGTGGCGGAAAAGAGGGGGTGTCAAGACTTGTTTCCTATAGAGCGCGTAAAGTACCTCAGGATCTGGCATTTGTCAGCACCCCCGGCTGAAGCACAGGGGCTTCGTGCCCCCCTTTCAGGTAGCTGACCAGCTATAGCCTTAACTGGCTACGTTCAGAGCAAGAGTTAAAGTTCCTACCCTGGAATGCGTGCTAGTTCCAGGCCCTAGAACCGAATCGTTAAACATCTCTAAGGGGTTAAGGACGTGCGATTTGGATAGTACCGACTCTGAACATTGGCGAAGCAAACATTACCCCGCAAGGGAGTCGGAGCCAACCATAGCTTCATGGAGGGGCAACCATACCCCTCCACCCCGCAAGGGGGTGCTGGCGGCTAAAGCCGCTTGAGTCGGTTTTCCTCTCCGCGATAAATCACGGAGCTTCCAACCCTCCCAGGAGTTTTACGTGAATGTTGGTTAGCCAAAATGTATCGGTTGGTCTAGCACCAGGAGTCCAATGATCTAAACTCATAACCGGTGGTTAGTTATGTCCGAATTTTTTGATTTTCTGAAACACAAACACGCCTATATTGCGATCGGGGAGTTTAAGCCTGGTAAATTTGAAGAAGCCCGAGAACTGTTTGAACAAGCAGTTTCAACCTACAGTACCGGGTTCAAAGGGTCTTATTTGCTACAGGAACCAGGAACTGATCGTGGTATTGCCATTATCTTCTGGGAAAATATCCAAGACATGGAAGCCAATCAAAGTGAAGCATATCAGGCTTTGCTAGATAAAATGACACCCCTATTCGCCAAAGCCCCGACTACTTCATTCTACGAAGTTCGTAGCGAAATTCGTGCCGCCGTCGAATCTCTAGTTTAATCAAAGCTTGGGGCTGGTAACTCAAAAGCAGATAATCAACCTTGATTAATCATCACCCTGGTCGAGTTGAGTTAAACAGAAAGTGGGATAGCCAGCCCCGATAATCTTTCAGTTTTCGGTTAAAATAGTAACCAGATAAGTTTCGATAACCTGATTATGCCGACTTATACCGGAATTTCCAGCGAAGCATTCCGCCACCCCCTCGACCGAGAGGCAGAAATTGCCCTGCGGAGTGTTCCCGGCTTCGATTTAATTGCGAGTAAGTTCGTAGAGTTTGTATATGAACGCCCCCAATATATATATTTAATGGGGAACTGCATTCAGGTTAGCGCCCGCCAGTACGCCAGCATTTATCATATTTTTCGGCAATGTATTCGCGATCTGAGATGTATTTCCAGAACCCGCCCTATTTGTCGCCCAGAACCCCCAAGCCAATAGCTTCGCCCTAGGACAGGAACACCCGTATATTATCATCAATACAGGATTATTAGACCTGGTAGAAGAGGCAGAATTGCGGGCGGTGTTAGCCCATGAACTCGGTCATATTAAATGCGGTCATCCCATATTAAATCAAATGGCAATTTGGGCTATGAGTGTCGCCTCAATGTTGGGAGAAGTAACTTTTGGTTTGGGAAATGTAGTTAGTAGTGGTTTGATTTACGCCTTTTATGAGTGGCGACGCAAAGCGGAATTATCTGCTGACCGTGCGGCTTTGCTGGTGACAGACAACCTTAAACCTGTCATGCAGTCTATGATGATTCTATCTGGAGTTAGCGCCAAACACGCCCACGAGTGTAGCTTAGATGAGTTTATCCGCCAGTCTGAACAGTATCACGATTTAGATCAAGATGAACTGAATCAAGTGTATAAATTTCTACTATATAATGGTGGTCAGGGCATGATGTTAAGCCATCCCTTCCCAGTTGAACGGATCCGATTTTTGCGGGAGTGGTCGAACTCTGAAGAATACCGCCAAATTCGCCTAGGGAATTACAAACAGGCTGTGGCTGATGGTTCTGTAAATGTGGAAGCGAAAACCCCTACTTCGGAAGCGGAAAACTTACGCCGTCAAATTGCTGAGTTGCAAAAGGAAATCGAACGTTTAAACCGAAATAAGGACGCTACGCACCACCAATGAACCAATTAATGGTAGGGTGCGTCAGAGAGATTAACCTTTGGTGAAAATGGGGAGGTAAATATATGTTTACGATCGCACAGAACCAGTCAATCAGGTATCATCGGTAATGCGATCGCTTACTCGATCAGCCCAAAACATAATTCAATCAACTACAATGGTAGCAGTCTGGGGAAACCTGGACTGCGCCCACCTGGGGGACAGGTGATCAAAGTCAATAATTTAGTCAGTTTTTTCCGAAATCTGTTCCACGGAAATTGAAGGCTACAATGTGAGTGAGGGATATCATAGCCCGGTCTGGTTGATAGCTATACTGAGAGGCTGTTGTTTGTCTAACAATTTTAACTCTGAGCAGTCCTAGTCCGGCTTAGTGGAACTTAACCTAGTATGATGTTCTATTTTTCTCGATAAAATGCTGTTAGAGGTGATTATTTAAAATGATGAAAGTTGATCGGATGGAATCAAGCCATGCTGGTGGGTATATCAGTAAAATGGCTATCTCTCTGGCTATTTTGGCGGGAACAATGGCTTTAACTAACCCCAGTCGCCAAGACTATCTCGAATATGCCTCGGTGAAGTTATCCCAAGAAGCGAAAAATAACCTATGTAATGAGGCGGAAGTTCCGGCTATTCTCCGAGGTTTTTCTAATATGATTGTAGACACCTGCAATACTTTGGTAACTTCTCAACGGGGTACAATTAGGGCTTTTATTGACAATTCTACTCACCGACAAAATGCGATGATTTTTAGCATTTACACATCGGAAGTGTTGAATAATCGCTATAGAACTCTGGCTCTGTTTGGTAATTTTATCCCATTTTCAGTGGAAAAACTGCCGGAAAATTCCCTACAATAATCGGAAGGAGCCCAATTGTATTCTGGGTAAAAAGCGCCCTCCCATAAGGGCGGGTGCTAGGTCAGCCCCAGGAAACAAGACAAGACGGCTGCACCCGCTGCCAATGTTGGTTGAGGGTAGAATGGGTTTGCGATCGCTTTCGGTGGTATGGACAGTTACAAAAAAAGATACAATGTTGAGATGGCGATTGTGGTTTGTTGAGTGGACAAAAGCCAACATTGACAATTAGCCAGCCGTTGGCGCGATCAAGATACACAGGCAACCCAGAAATTATGACTGTCAGAGTTCGTTTGGCTCCTAGCCCTACAGGTAATCTACACATTGGTACAGCCAGAACCGCTGTATTTAACTGGCTTTTCGCCCGAAATCAGGGCGGTGAGTTTATACTACGCATTGAAGATACAGATCAAGAGCGATCGCGTCCTGAATTTACCCAAAATATTTTAGATGGACTAACCTGGTTGGGTCTAAATTGGGATAAAGGGCCGTTTTTTCAGTCGGAGCGCCTGGACTTGTACCGGGAAGCCATCTGTAAACTCCTAGATGCGGGTTTGGCTTACCGTTGCTATTGTACTCCGGAAGAACTTGAGGAAATGCGATCGGCTCAAAAAGCTAAAAATCAAGCTCCTCGCTATGATAACCGCCACCGCGACCTAACCGCAGCACAAAGGGCGGCTTTGGAAGCTGAAGGCCGCAGTGCCGTGATTCGCTTTAAAATAGACGACAACCGAGAAATTAGATGGAATGATTTGGTCAGGGGTTCGGTAGTCTGGAAAGGCTCCGACTTGGGGGGAGATATGGTCATTGCTAGGGCTTCGAGTAGCAATGCGATCGGTCAGCCTCTCTATAATTTGGCGGTGGTGGTCGATGATATTGATATGCAGATCACCCATGTAATTCGCGGTGAAGACCATATCGCTAATACTGCCAAACAGATACTACTCTACGAAGCCTTGGGGGGAACGGTTCCAGAATTCGCCCACACTCCTTTGATTTTGAATCCTGATGGCCGTAAACTATCTAAGCGGGACGGGGTGACTTCTATCTCAGATTTCCAAAATTTGGGTTACACAGCCCCCGCTTTGGCTAATTATATGACACTATTGGGTTGGACTCCCACTGATTCGACTCAGGAAATCTTTACCCTAGAACAGGCGGCGAAAAACTTTGGTTTTGATAGAGTCAATAAGGCGGGGGCAAAATTTGACTGGGATAAGCTCGATTGGTTGAATGGTCAGTATATCCATAATCTGCCAGTGTCGGAGTTGACAGATATGTTGATTCCCTATTGGAAAGAGGCGGGTTATGACTTCGACCCACAGAGCGATCGCCTTTGGTTGGAACAGTTAACAACCCTCATTGGTCCTAGTCTTACCCGTCTCAAAGATGCAGTAGATATGGCCGCGATGTTCTTTCCCTCCAGTGTCAGTTTAGATGAAGAAGCCCAGCAGCAGTTGCAACAAGAGGGAGCCCAAACCGTCTTGGCAGCTATCAAGGATAAACTCGAATCTGAGCCTACACTGACAGCAGATACCGTCAAGGATATGATCAAAGCTGTTACCAAAGAGACGAAACTTAAAAAAGGGCTGATCATGCGATCGCTCAGAGCAGCTCTCACTGGGGCTGTTCATGGCCCGGATTTGGTTGAGTCCTGGCTGCTTCTCCATCAGCGAGGAACTGATCTAACTCGCTTGCAAAACATATTAGATCGTTAATTGTTATTGAGGCTGAATGCTATGGCGGATAGCTCTAAATCCAAACCACAAGACGATAAAACTCCCATTGAGGATAAGACCTCTGCTACTAAAGCAGATACTACTCCAGCTAAATCCTCTACTCCCAAAGAGAAGGAACCTGTAGTTGAGGCTAAACCTGCTGCTAAACCCCCAGAACCGGAACCCAAACCGGAACCCAAACCGGAACCCAAACCGGAACCTGTGGCTGCTAAACCCCCAGAACCCAAACCGGAACCCAAACCGGAACCTGTAGCCGCTGCTAAACCCCCAGAACCGGAACCCAAACCGGAACCCAAACCGGAACCCAAACCGGAACCCAAACCGGAACCCAAACCGGAACCCAAACCGGAACCCAAACCGGAACCTGTAGCCGCTGCTAAACCTGCTGCTATAACTACCGAACCCACACTTGGGGGGGGTGTAGATATGCCGGAAGTAGATGTGACAGCGATTAAAGAAAAGGTCCTGGACTTTTTCTCGAATTTACCCGAAAACTTTAGTAAGTTTTTCAGTGAATACTACCGTCCGCTAACAACTGTAATTCTGATTATTGTGTTGTTTGTAACCCTGCGGGTGTTAGTTGGGGTGATTGATATTATTAATCAAATCCCCCTAGTTAAACCCAGTTTAGAAATGGTGGGAATTGGATTCTCTGGATGGTTTGTCTATCGTTATTTACTGCGGAGCGAAACTCGTGAAGAACTGGTTAATAAGTGGAGCGAGTTTAAAAAAGATGTGTTTGGGGAAAATTAATACTGTGTAGAGTTACTATTTATCAGGCTAATTCTTGCTCAAAATTAGTGGGAATTATTTACTGGTAAAAAAAGTTAATTGCAGCTCTAATTACACCACATCAAACATCGCAAATATCAAGTCCGGTTAATCAGTGAATAACACCTAGCTAAAACGGACTTGATACAACTGGAAGTTAGGTAACTTCCGTATATTATGATTCCCCTGTCTTCAACATAAGACAGGGGATTGTTGTAATCGGGATAGCTATTAATCAGCTATTATTCATGATTCTGTAAGTCTCAAATAGCGCTACCAGACCTTCCCCAAGACCATTGGGATGATAGCCGGATAATTAAAAGCTAATTATAACTATAATATAGTTATCTCAAATTGTGTGATATAAGGAGAAAGACTCATGAAAATTGAGCAAACCAAAAGGATAATATTTGGCTCAATGCTGGCAGTTGTTGGGTTATTTGTCAATAGTTCAGGGGTGGCTCATTCTCAGGGTTCTAACCCAACAGTAATGTTTGAAAACGTGACGCTATCACCGAATTTTCAACCAGATCCAATGATTCTTAGGGGACTGAGTGGGGGTCCGGTGAGGAGTCAAGATATTGCGGGTAGAGAGGAAACGCCAACGGGTCCCTGTATCGGTTATGTGGATCAAAAGCCAGACCATACCCTGATTTTAACTGAGTTTTTTAACCATCTGAGTCTGACGGTTAAAAGCAATGAAGACACTTTGATTGTGGTTAGGGGACCGGGGGGGAGTTGGTGTAATGATGACTTAATTGGTATGAACCCAGGAATTATCGGTCAGTGGTTATCTGGTAAGTATGAAATTTGGGTGGGTTCCTATGAACCTAATAGCTATCACCCATATATAATTGAAATTACTGCTAGGAGGTCTTCTGAGAATTGATCATAATGACAATTTACCAGGTGGGTTGATTCCCGATATATTCTCTAATGTTAGGGACCGCCGGAACCGGGGTAAAATTCGGATGCGGGTTTAATTTCAGTAACAATGGGTCGCGGATAGGTTCCTGATATTTGCAGTTGATGTTTGGATTTTCTGGCGATTTGTTCCTGTTGGGAATTATGATAAAAAATTGCTGATCGGTATTGTTCACCTCGGTCAGGACCTTGGCGGTTTAGGGAGGTGGGGTCATGAATTTGCCAAAATACTTCTAATAGTTGTTCGTAGGAAACTACATCAGGATTATATTGAAGTTGTACGACTTCTGCATGACCTGTAATTCTAGCGGCTACGTCTAAATAAGATGGGTGGGGAAAATGTCCCCCCATATATCCGGTGGCGGTTTCAATTACGCCGTTGATCTGACTAAATTTGTCGGCGACTCCCCAAAAGCATCCGGCTGCAAAGGTGGCGGTTTCTATCATATTGATGATCAGGGTTTATAGGAATTATGTATTTTGATTATCGATCTGATTATCGATCTGATTATATAACTGTTCAGGTAGCTAAATTTGAGAAATTTTGGCGATCGCCTACTCAAAACATCGCCCAACCCGCTACAACAAGATAAGAGAGTTTAATAATTTGAATCCTAATGACAACTTATTTAGTTACGGGTGCTACCGGAGGAATTGGCTTAGAATTTTGTCGTCAATTATGCGATCGCCAAGAAACTGTGATTGCAGTCTGTCGCCATTCTAGCGCCGAATTAGAACAATTAGGGGTGCGAGTCGAGTCGGGGTGTGATCTCACCTCCCCAGAAGCCGTCAGTAAGTTAGCCTCCAATTTAAAAGGTACCACTATTGATGTACTGATTAACAACGCGGGTATTTTAAAGCGTAACACCCTGGAAAACCTGGATTTTGATAGTATCCGCCAACAGTTTGAAGTCAACGCCTTGGGACCCTTGAGAGTCACTCAGGCTTTACTCCCTCACCTCCAGTCTGGCTCAAAAATTGCTATAATCACCAGTCGCATGGGTTCTATTGGTGACAATACCTCTGGGAGTTCCTATGGTTATCGAATGTCTAAAGTAGCCGTAAGTATGGCGGGAAAATCTCTCTCCCATGACTTAAAACCCCGGGGAATTTCTGTAGGTATTTTACACCCAGGTTTAGTCAAAACCCGCATGACTAACTTTACAGGGATTACTCCCACCGAGTCAGTACAGGGACTATTAGCCAGAATTGATCAACTCAACTTAGATAATACTGGCACATTTTGGCACGCTAATGGTGAGGTACTTCCCTGGTAATATGTAGGGTAGTTTAATCAGGTAATATTAATGGCTAATCATACTTAATATTACTATCATCAATTTCCGATTCTTGATCAGCTAGGGGTAGCAGAATTTCTACGGTAGTTCCTTGGTTTCTTCCGGGACTGTTTAAATAAATGCTACCCCCCATCATTTCCACCAAATTTTTAGATATCATTAAACCGAGTCCCGTACTTCCTTGAGGATTAGTGTTAGACTCATTTTCTACTTGAAATGCCTCAAAAAGTCGGTGTTGATTTTTCGGCTCAATACCAATTCCGGTATCTTGAACAGTGATAACTGCCATAGTGATTGGGGAGTCGCTGGGATTAGATTTCACCTGTCGCAGTTGAGTAATAATCGTAATATTACCACGGTCTGTAAATTTAATAGCATTACCAATCACATTAATCAAAACTTGTTTTAATTTGTTGGGGTCGGCTTTAATTTTAATGCCTTGAAAAAAATCTTGTCGGTAAAGCTGTAGATTTTTCTTGCGAAAATTGCCGAACTGTAAATAAATAGCAGCGGTTAGGGATGCGTGCAAATCAATAGACTTTAACTCAATTGAGACTTTCCCCGCTTCAATTTTTGCCAAATCCAAAACCTGATTAATGAGGTTAATTAAATGCAGAGAAGACTGATAGGCTTGTTGCAGAAGTTCGGTTTCTTCGTCACTGTTATCATATAACTCATCAAGTAGCAGTTGTAGGGAACAGATAATGCCATTTAGAGGTGTTCGCAGTTCATGAGATGTTTGCCTGAGAAATTCATCTTTGCGAATATTAGTATTGTTAAGACGGATATTTTCCTGTTCAATATGATGGTACTTTTCTGTTAATTCCTGCCAATTTTTTTCGAGCTGGGTTTGTTGTAAATGCCAAGAATCGCACAGGTCTTGAATATGATTTTCTAAATCCCGTTTTTCCTGATACCACTTTTGTTGTTTGTGGTAACTATGCCAAGCTGTTCCAGCGGCTAATAAAACAGAAATCAAGCTAATCAAAAAGGCCACCACATCATTACCCCATAAAAAATAACCTAACCCATACAATATGGCAATAGCTATCATCAGACCAATAGTAGTAATTTTCACACCGGACTTTGATAATATATTTTGTGTGAGCTTTTTCGGCATCAATGGTATCCACCAACCCACTATATGAGTGAGTGCTCCTTTAGTAAAAATTTACTGTGTTTCTATTCTAGGTGACAAATTCCCGGTTGTCGGTAAATTTAAAGATTGACTAAAATATAGCAAACGTTACTGATTAGGTAGAACCATGAAAGCAGTTTGGCTGGAAAATCAGCAACTGGAACTCCGCACCGACATACCCACGCCTACACCGAGTCCAGGAGAGGCATTAGTGCGAGTCCTGCGAGCCGGGATTTGCAACACTGACCTAGAATTGCTTAGGGGATATTATCCCTACCAAGGCATTCCGGGCCATGAATTTGTCGGTGTGGTGGAACAAGGTCCCCCTAATCTTCTGGGACGGCGGGTGGTGGGAGAAATTAACGCCACCTGTGGGAAATGTAGATTTTGCCTGACTCAACAACCCACCCACTGCGAAAATCGCACTGTTCTGGGTATAGTTAACCGTAATGGTGCATTCGCTGATTATCTCACGCTTCCAGTGCAAAATTTGCATTTAGTTCCCCATAGTGTTTCTACGGACGCGGCGACTTTCACGGAACCCATTGCGGCGGCGCTGGAAATTCAGCAACAGCTATCTATTCACCCGGAATGGCGGGTTTTAGTGGTCGGAGATGGCAAACTAGGACAACTAATCGCTCAAACTTTGGCTTTAACGGGTTGTGATTTGTTGGCTGTAGGTCGTCATCGCGAGAAGTTACAATTATTAGAAAATCGGGGTATTAAAACGGGATTTGCTGATGCTGTAGTTGACAGGAGTTTTGATTTGGCGGTAGAATGTACTGGCAATCCTGAAGGATTTACGATCGCCCGTCGGAGTTTGCGATCGCGTGGTATTCTGGTCTTAAAAAGCACATATACGGGAAATTTGACTATTGATGTATCTTCTCTGGTGGTAGATGAGATTACTTTGCTAGGTTCCCGCTGCGGTCCTTTCGTTCCGGCTTTGCAACTCTTGGCAGAATTTCGGGTTGATGTGGAACCTTTGATTCAGGCTAAATATTCCTTAGATGATGCGATCGCTGCTTTTAACCATGCTCAAAAGCGGGGAACTTTAAAAGTTTTGGTTGATGTAGCAGGGTCTTGATCTTCTGGGTTATTTGGATTCGTAGTCGGGACAGTCGATCGCTTTTTCGGAAAGGGCTATAGTTGGTTGGACGGGACATTTAAGGCGATAATCTCCGGTAAAAAAGCTACAGTTAGCACAGGGGATTTGATGCATGATTTTAGCTCTTTTTATGGTCTGGGCGATCGCTGCTCCGACATTCCAAATCGTGAGGAACATCAACCCCCAAGCGACGACAAAGCATATAGGAACTAAAAAAGGTTCAATAGCCTGAATGAGAAACTGTAAAAATCTCAACACGGTCAATACCTTCTGCTATAAGAATCTGTGAATGAATTAGGGTGAGTTTACCAGTGCTTAGAGTTTCGCGCTTTGAGTAGTTATTAGCTCAACTCAAATCAACCACTGGTACTCCCTTATAGGCGAAGCTGACTTAGCCTATCATGGGAGTATGATGGGAAGTTTATATGATAGCATATCATGGAATTATATCATAGCCCGCAGTGATTGTCTAGGTTTCTAGGGAGAATTCAAGCGATGGTGTAGTGTTCGCAGTTGACTGAGACGTTCTTGGGTGATCATTTCTAAAGCCTTATGCCAATTTTCTTGAGTGAGAGTAGGGGGAGATTCTGAAGCTAAGGTAATATTCCCCGGAACCGAAGGCACTAAGGCGCTATATTCAGGGGGGGAAGAGGGTTCTGTTGATTCTCGGCACTTTTTCCAGGCGAGGAATTGCACAAACTCCTCAAGTTCTTTAATTTCCGGTTCAGACATTTGTTGAATGGTGGCAATAGTTTCGGGCTGTAAGTGTAGAATATTCATGCTATCCAATAAAATCATCAAATTCTTGTCGTAAACGATAAATTACCGTCTCGCGATCGCACTGATTAATAATCTCTTGAATGACGGTATCAATACCATATTCCCCCCAAGTGCAACCCTGTTCTAAGTAAACCTGGGCGGCGCGACCGACAACATAAGTACCATAACCAGCGATCGCAGCTTGAGTAATAGCGGCTCCTGCATAGCCGGGAAAATTAGCCACTCCTACCGCGCCAGTTTTGCCGATTCCTAGGAGTAAACCACTACCGATTTCACCCAATAAAATCGCCCCAGAGCTGGCCAAAATTTGCCGCCATAATTTCCCCGCCTCATAACTGGTAATAGGCAACCCATACAACTTAGCCAAGGCGCGAATTAACAGCAAGTCGGCGAAAAAAGCGCCCGCGACATCTAAAAAGGCGACGGGATTGATAGCGACGGCTATGGCTTTATATTGGGTAAACTTCCAGATTAAATCTTCGGCTTCGGCACGGTGTAAACGAACAGTCTGGCGTGCGATCGCCCGGTCAGCTTCCCGGGCTTGAACCAAAGCATTTAAAGCCAAAAGCGATCGCCCTTCCCGATAAACAATAGTAGCGATCGCCCGCTGTAACTCTTGAATTTGAGGCGGTGGCGACTCCCATTCCTGAGTAGTGCGGCCATTTGGCCATTCTACCCGCACCTGTAGGGGGGTAGGTTCAGCAGCGACCCGGACAATTTCTATAGAGGAGGGAACCATAGCCGAACCCCTCACCGCCAACTTTTCCAAATTCCGATAAATCGCCTCCTGTTCAGATTCGGGGTAAAGGTCAATCTTGTTAAATACGATAATCAAAGGTTTTTGGGTACGTTTTAACTCTGCGATCGCCTCATACTCCGTGCGGGTCAAATCCCCCGACACCACAAACAGAATCAAATCCGCCTGACGGCTAACCTCCCGCGCCATTTCACCCCGAATATGGCCCGCGACTTCATCAAGTCCAGGGGTATCGATTAACTCCACATCAATGGGTTCTACTTCCCGTATTTCTTCCGGTCTCACCGTCCAGCGCACAGACCGCGGCCATTGCGTGACCCCGTGAGTTGGTCCAGTTTGTAGGACTCGCTGACCCAACAAAGCATTCAAAACCGCCGACTTTCCACGACTAACCAAACCAAAAGCGGCGATCCGAATTAACCCCTGGTCTAGTTTTTCCAAATTAGCAGCCAGAGTATCAAGCTGTTCCTGTACTGTAGCTTGTAGTTGGCTACCCCGTGGGTCTGGTTGGCGGCGCATTTGACCATAACGCTTTAACGCCTGCTGTAAACTGCTGCGCGCACGTTGGAAATGGGCGGTGGATGGGTCAGATCGAGACATCAGGCGAGAATCTCCTCTAGGGCTGGTTTCACCGTAGAATATTGATATGGAAAATTGTAGGATTGGGGGCGTAATGGTAACACCTGTTGGCCTTCTAATACTACAATAGCAGCATCTCCTAATAGCATTTCCAGGGCAAAACTAGGCACAGGCAACCACGAGGGACGATTCATAATTTGGCCCATTTGTTGGCATAGTTCGTTCATGCGGATCGGGTTAGGGGCGGTAGCATTCAGAACCCCCTCAACTTGGGGATTTTCTAAGCTGAAGCGAATTAGATTGACTAAATCGCTAATATGAATCCAGGAAAACCACTGTTTACCGCTGCCCAGGGGTCCCCCGGCAAATAGTTTAAAGGGGGTGAGCATTTTACCCAAAGCTCCTCCCATACCGAGTACAATACCAAATCGTAGGATCACTAAACGGATATCACTGTTTTTGACAGGGGTGGCGGCGGCTTCCCACTGTTGGCAGAGGTTGGCTAGGAAATCGTTTCCTGGGGGGCTGCTTTCGTCAAAGGTGGCTGTTTCACTGGTTCCGTAGTAGCCTATGGCGGAGGTACTGACTAAAACTTGAGGTTGTCGGGTGGCTTTGGTGCAAGCCAAGACAAGTTTTTGGGTTTGGATAACTCGACTTTGGTATAGTTCCTGTTTCCGGGCTTCTGTCCAACGTTCATCGGCTATGGGGGCTCCGGCTAGGTTGACTACACCATCACAGCCAGCGATCGCATCTTCCCATGAACCTGACTCGGTGGGAGTATAGCCCACAATCTCTAGTTGGGGGTAGTTGGCTACGGGAAACACCCGCCGCCCTCTGTCCGGGTTACGGGTAAGCACGATAATTTGATAACCTAGGGAGTGGAGTTGTTGGACCAGATGTGAACCCACAAATCCGGTGGCTCCTGTAATTGCTACTTTCATGAACTCAACTAATAATTAATAATTAATAATTTTTAACTGCCAAGTGTCAACTGTCAACTGTCAACTATCAACTTTGAACATGACCTTAAAAAAGTCTAAACTGATTATGGCTGCTGTGGCGATCGCTTTTACGGGGACAGTGGCTGGACTGCTTTATATGCGAACTCTGCGAGTACAGGTTTATAGCCCAGAAGACAGCTTGAGATTGGTTCCTGAAAATGCACTGATGGCGGTTTTGGTTACCCCGAATCCATCGGCTCTTCACTATTTAAGACAATTTGGCAATCAACAAACTAGGTATCATATAAATCGCTTTTTGTCAAGTCTTAAACAACAGAGTTTAGCCGGAACTTCCCTAAATTTCGACCGAGATATTAGACCCTGGCTAGGGGGAATTTTAGTGAGTGTGTTGCCCTCAGACCAGTCGGAAGATGCTGATCTACTCATGATATTAGCTATTAAAAATCATTGGCGGGCTAACCAGTTTATGAGTCGGCTAAATGCCGAATTAAGTGTGTCAGGAAAACCGCCACAATACCGGGGTATTACTATTTATGAATATGGGGAGGATAGTGGTAAAATATACCATATAGCTAGAGTGGGCGATCGCCTGTTAGTAGCAGCTAGTCCCGAACCAATCCAAAAAGCGATCGACACGAGTTTTGGAGAACCTAACTTAGCCCAATTGTGGAAAGGTATAAACGCAGCCGAAACCGCCAATCAAGCCACAACTGATATTAGTTATCCCTTGTCCCCAGCACCATTTCCTACCGAATCCCACATGGTTACCATGCCCTTAATAACTATTTTTGTGGCAGACTATAACCGATTTTTAGACAAATTATCGGAGTTTTCCGACTCGTCTTGGGAATCTTGGAGTCGGGTATCTAAATTAGCCCCAATTCAATCTGCCATGGTGAGTTTAGGGGTAGAAGCAACAGGATTTAGGATTAGAGGGATAATGCAGCAGAGGCGATCGCCAACCCCCGTTAACTCCTCCCCCCAAGTCGGTCAAATTCTTTCCAGATTTCCCTCAGAAACTGTTGCTATGGTGAATAGTCATGGAATTAATCGGTTCTGGTCACAATTGGTTGACCAAAGCCAAATTGATCCGAGTATTCAAGACATGGTAAAACAGATAAGGTATGGATTGGCAGCTATTGAACTTGATGCAGATGAGGAAGTATTTGGTTGGATGGATGGAGAATTCGTCCTGGCGGCGATCGCCTCCGAAAAAGGGATTCTCGCCCCCCTGGGATTAGGCGGCGCATTGGTCTTAGAAACCAGTAATCAAGCGATCGCCCAAAACACCTTAGACCAACTTGATGAGATTATCGCCCAAAGTAATCCCCCCGTTAACGTCGAACAGCGAACCATTGAAGGGATCGAAGTAACCGAATGGAATGACCCCCAACAGGGGACTTTGTTCGGACATGGATGGCTAACCCCTAATCTGCTATTTTTCGCCTTTGGTGGTCCTGTCGTTGAAGCCATGACCCAGGTTCATAATCCATCCTTAACCGAAACACCCCGATTTCAGAAAATTACCAAATCTTTACCAGAACCATTACACAGTTATGTTTACTTAGATATGGAAAACCTACTATCCTGGGCGACAAGCTACCTTCTAGCTGCGCCTGCTGTCGCCCTACCAAGGAGAACCATTAGCCTACTTAACTCAGTCCAAGGAGTTGGTATCAGTACCACTCAACCAACCGATGATCATATCGCTATTGAGGTACTTCTGACCCTAAAACCTAGAAGATACTGAGATGAAGATAGTTGAATTTATTTCCTCAACATAAGCTGAAAATTATGCGTATCCTGATTTATTCCTACAACTACTATCCTGAACCCATTGGTATTGCTCCCTTAATGACTGAACTGGCTGAAGGTTTAGTTAAACGGGGTCATCAAGTGCGGGTAGTTACCGGAATGCCTAATTATCCAGAACGTCGCGTTTATCCAGAATATCAGGGTAAATTTTATCTGAATGAACAGAGAAATGGCGTAGAAATTCAGCGGAGTTTTATTTGGATTAAAGGGCCTAAACCAGGCTTAAAAGCTAGGTTGATGTTAGATGGGAGTTTTATTGCTACCAGTATTGTACAAGCATTTAAAGGCTGGAAACCCGACGTAATTTTTGCCACAATTCCCCCGTTACTTGTATCTTTGCCTGTGGCTTTATATGCGACAATTAGACGCTGCCCGGTCGTGTTAAATCTTCAGGATATTGTCTCGGAAGCAGCCATGCGGGTTAAGTTGGTTGAGGGGGATAGCTTCGTGTTGAAGACCGCCCGCAAAGTCGAAGAATTAAGTTATAAAAATGTGAGTCGAGTTAGTGTAATCGCTGAGGGATTTAGGGATAATTTATTACGGCAAGGTGTCCCCGCCGATAAAATTGCCTATATTCCTAATTGGGTGGATACCAAGTTTATTCATCCTTTACCTAAAGAAAAAAACCCCTTTAGGGAAGCTCACGGATTAACCGATAAATTCGTGGTGCTTTATTCTGGGAATATTGCCCTAACTCAAGGGATGGATACTGTGATTAAAGCCGCCGCTAAACTTCAGCATATTAGTGATATGGCTTTTGTGATTGTCGGAGAGGGTAAGGCTTTGGCAAATCTCCAAGAGTTATGTAAAGTTCATCAGGCAGATAATGTGTTATTACGACCCTTTGAACCCCGGGAAAAATTGCCGGAAATGTTGGCGGCGGCTGATGTGGGTTTGGTGGTGCAAAAACGAGATGTCACGGCGTTTAATCTACCTTCTAAAATTCCCGTGATTTTAGCCAGTGGTAGGGCGATCGTGGCATCGGTTCCAGATACCGGGACCGCTAAGGTGGCTGTACTCCAAAGTGGCGGCGGGGTGGTGGTTCCCCCGGAGGATCCCCAGGCTATGGCTGATGCGGTCTTGAAATTATATGGCGATCGCCACTTAGTAGAGGCCTTGGGTAAGCAGGGCCGTAAATTCGCCGAGGAAGAATTTAGCTTTGATTTAGCTTTGAGTAAATATGAAGCCCTATTTACCGAGGTCAGCAACTCTCGTTAACAGCTAACACCCAATACCTGCACACCGGATCTTCATTCGAGTTGTTACAATGATCGCATCCGTCCAACCTGTCACTAATGGGGGAATTTTATCGCTTAATGTTTAATAATAGCCATAGTCAATATGCACCAGATGGGTCTACTACCCTTACGGGTCGGGTTGATGACACCACCCTAGGAACAGCGCGCGCGGCGGCGCGCGCCGCCGATGATCGCAAAGCCGACAACATTACACTGCTGAAAGTTACTGAAGTTTCCTACTTAGCAGACTACTTTCTGATTGTCACCGGGTTCTCAAATACTCAGGTTAGGGCTATTCATCAAGCCATTATCCAGAAAGTAGAAGAGGAAAACCAGCGACAACCGCTGCGAATTGATGGTCAAAGCGAAGGTTCTTGGATAGTGGTAGACTATGGTGATGTCATGATCCATATTTTGCTACCAGAGGAACGAGAGTTCTATAATTTAGAAGCCTTCTGGGGTCATGCTGAAAAAATTAGCTGGTCTGCACTGACTTAAACCCTAAGCCCTAAAAATACTTATGAGAAAGGTTTCTGTTTCAGTCTGCCCCGTCCCCCCAGAACAACTTCCCATCAATGAATATCAGGAACTCAAAGAATCTTGGTTTTTTAGTTGGGTAACATTACCATGGCCGAAATATCTGGGCAAGTTAGCAACTGTCTGGCTATGGTCCGGTGTCATTTTTGCCCCCGTCGCGGCTGCTAGTTTTGCCCCCCAACGGAGTCCTGTCCATTTTATTTTGAGTGCGGGCGCAGGTTCCACTCTGTTTCTGGCCTTGGTTTTGCTGCGGTTGTATTTGGGATGGTGGTATATCCGATCGCGTTTAATTAGTCCAACGGTTTTTTATGAGGAGTCGGGATGGTATGACGGTCAAACTTGGGTAAAAACTCCTGAATTTGTCACCCAAGACCGGTTAATTATTACCCATCAGGTGCAACCCCTCCTATACCGACTTCAACAAACCTGCTATGGTTTAGGGGTAGTTATGGCTATGGGAGGGATGATTTGGATCGGCATTTAAAATTATTATTGATTCGGAAAATATGACAAGGGGAAAACGTACACACACAGCGGAATTGGAAGTTAAATTGTTGCGCGAGGGGATTACAGAAGCCGTCCATCGCATTCAAGCCGCCGTTTGTGATAACCGGGGTAAACTTCTGTTTCTGGCTGGTAGTCCAGACACTTCTACTTTTGTTCGGTCCGCTTTGAAGCCTTTTCAGGCTTTGGCAATTACTACCACTGGCACTTTAGAACGTTATGATTTGACTGACCGTGATTTGGCGATCGTTTGTAGTTCCCATCACGGACAGATTGAACAGGCTAGACAAGCCTTTAATATTCTGTGGCGCTGTGATATTGACCCTTCTCATCTACAATGCCCTATTCCTCAAGGTAAACGTAGCCCCCTTGAACATGGTTGTTCTGGGAAACACGCCGGAATGCTGGCCGTCTGTCGTCAACGTCACTGGCCTTTGGAGACCTATCTACAGCGTAAACACCCCGTCCAACAATTGATTATCTCTAAGGTGGGAGAACTTTTGGGTATTCCCGGAGATGAGTTTGTCGGCGCTAGGGATGATTGCGGGGCCCCAACTTATCAGATGGAATTGTCTCAGATAGCGACTTTATATGCTCAGTTGGCTTCCGGTGATAATTTAGACATGGAACGCATTGTCCGATCTATGACCCATCACCCTGAGTTTGTCGCCTGTGAGGGACATTTTGATACGGAATTGATGCGATTAACACAAGGGGAACTCATCAGTAAGTCTGGGGCTGAGGGAGTCCAATGTGTGGGTCGGGTCGGTGAAAGTATGGGATTGGCGATTAAGGTTATGGATGGGGCGAATCGTGCTAAATATGCGATCGCTATTCATCTACTCACTCAGATGGGTTGGATTACTCCTACAATGGCTGAAAACCTCGCTGATAAGTTCATGAGTCTCAATAATTTTAAGCGCTTAGAGGTTAGCGGAGAATTAATTATGATTTAGGGGTTGCAATTTATCGGCTGTTGGTTTATACTGTATTCATACAGCGCGGGGTAGAGCAGTCTGGTAGCTCGTCGGGCTCATAACCCGAAGGTCAGTGGTTCAAATCCGCTCCCCGCTATTAAACCGAAAACGTTGATATATACACTATAGCGGGAATTTACTTAACCCGATAGTCGTACCGTTACACTCTAAATGCACTCCATTTAGTCTTAGCATACGGGGCAATTGGTGCATATCCCTTAGCAACAAAACTTAATTATTGACGGGTTAATCAATAAGTACAACTTAATCAATCTGTCAAATATCCATATCACCCCCCTAAGCAGACAAGTGATAGGGTAGTTCCCTTGTGATACCCGTCAATGGCAAGCCTATCGGTTCCTAACGTCACCATTGACTGCTATCCCGTCGGTCACTTCCCCAAGAGTGTCTATTCCGGTTAGGGGGGAGGGTATGTTTCCAAGCCAACACGGTAGCCATAGAAGGAAACCCGTTAAGGAATCAATGTACAAAGATATCAGGCCGCCTTTTCGTGGACTAGACCTATAGGTAAACCTATGAGCGATCGCTAAATCTGAACTATCATCTACCGGAAATGCCGATCGCACATTTAGGAGTTAGTGCCAAATGAAACCCCCTAGGTATTTAGCCTAGAGGGTATTGTGTTGTGGGTTTATTGGGGATTAATCATCGAGTTGATATATTGCCCTAAGAATTGCCTTAACCTCTGGTAAATCTGGATTGATGCCGATATTAGTTAAGGCTTGTTTCCCCATATCTAGTGGCAATGGTTGCCTTTGGTGTCGTGTCAGGATGCCTAACTCTGTGGCAAGGTTGCGGCGTTTTTTGTACTTGCTGTCATTAACCGTTACTGAGTGACCAAACGAACGCGCCCTGATTTCCTGTGGTATCCCGTTCATCTCGCCTAGTTGGCTTCCAAGGTGTGGGAAAGCGTAGGCTTGAGTAAATCCCCATTTATGGTTTTCTAGCCATTTACGATGATTACGATTAAAGCCACTAGGGTTTTGGGATTCAGTAATAGGTAAACAGACATTATGAATTCCTAGGCGGTCAATCAGAGTCTTGTCTTTTGACATTGGTATTGCTAACCGCCAACCCGTCTTAGTGCTATTTCCAAAGCAAGTAAACTCACCAATAACTAGCACTAACTCAATGTTTTTGGGGTCAGATATAGCTGGGAAAGTGATACCGTCAACTGTAATGGCTTTGGTTAGATTTTGACTTGCCGCAACTTCTGATGGTCTCAATCCGTACAAAGTACACATTGCTGACACCCAACACCAACCATCGCGAGCCTGATTTTCTGTGACAGAACGATAATCAGTGTTGCGTTCCTTGTCTAGTAAGCCTAGCAGGGTATCTAAGTCTACACTTTGGGATTCAGTAAATACTGTTTGAGTAGGGTCAATCTTTTCTAATTTCTCCAGTGCTTTTTTACAGCCAGCACGTTCTGCTACCTGTTTTAACCGATAGTATCTGTCTTTGAATATTTTATGACCTACTGGACTACTACCATCCTGTAATGGGCTATACAGTGCCTCCTTGATGCCATCCCAACTAACATAGGCATCCCAGTCTTTTACCTTGTCAAACACAGTAAGAAAACAGCCGTGATACGATGATTGGTCACTAGCTATATCACGGGAGCGTTTCCGTTTGGTGTTACGATGCACTCCATTAAAGTAATCATCCTCCATGTCTTTAAACACTTGACGGTAAGTGATTAAGTCGTTTTCCATGGGAACTTTGGATTCATCAAGGATAGTAGCCTTGTACCAGTCCAGCCATTCAGATACTGACTGAAATTGTCCGTCAAGGGATTTATGAACTAACCAGGCTTTGTCAACAGCCTTACGGATACCCTCAGAAGTGAATTGACAATTACATCCCCGTTGCTTACGTCCTCCCATTTCCGGGTCTTTAGTGATATCTAACTGAATCGTCCCCCGGTTACACTTCATCCTCACACCTTTGGGACATTGTTTGCGAAGTTGAAAAACTCAAGAATGTCTTGAAAGCCTTGATATGTACCACTGTGTGTACTGTTTGTACTTGCACTCATTTTGCACTCGATCCTAAATATGCGATCGCCTTTGAGTGCATTAAAGTGACGGTAGAATAAGGGTTACAGGTTTTAGTTAAGGTTCAAATCCGCTCCCCGCTATTAAACCGAAAACGTTGACATATCTACTATGGTGGGAGTTGCCTTAAATGGTTGCGTCACCTAAGCTATTAGGTCTGACGTACCCTGCTATTTTCCAGTCAACAACCCTATACTTTTGCTCTGGCAACTTTCGAGTCACTGAGTTGGTTTGTTTTTTGCAGCCCACATTACCAAAAAAAGATTCGCTTTCCGAGGGTTTAGTTACTGGTGCAAATTCATCTCACCGTTAAGGCTCGCGCCTTAACGGGAGTGGTAATGCGTGACATTGAAGATAGGGAAAGGTTCACCGTAAAGGTTTAGTCGTCAATCCGGATCATCTTGAACTCCCTTAATAATGCGAGACAACTCACTTTTTTCATTAATAGAAATTCGGGTGGGAGAACCGCCAATAATGCGTTCGTAATCCCTAAACGAGTCAGTAATATGGGGACCATGTTCGGTGATAGTATATTCCCGAATACCCTTATCATGCCAAGAACCGCGCATTTTAAACACATTAATAGCCCTAGACATTTGACCACGAATTTCCACATACTGAAGCATAAGAATCGTGTCAGTAATAGTCGAAATATGAGAATCGGTAATCGAGTGTGAACCCATAAACTGGTCAGTTGTATTGGTAAAAAAGCCGGTAATTTCCTCCTGTTTAGCATATCCAGTGACAGCGATTACAAACTGTCGAAAAGCATTACTACTAACTCCCCTAGCTAAAGCAGAAAGAGAATCGATCGCAATGCGGGAAGGTTTAAACTCAGAAATTTCCGAGCGAATAATTTGCAAATGGTCTTCCAAGCCTGTAGACTCAGGATAACTACAGATTATTTTGAGTAATCCCTTACGTTCCATCGCTTCAAAATCTAGTCCCCAAGAGTGAGCATTTCGCAACAATTGAGCGCGGGATTCTTCATAAGCAAATAGAATAGCACGCTCATTGCTTTGACAGGCGTTATTAACAAAGATACTAACTAAGAGAGTCTTACCAGTTCCGGTAGCACCAGTCGCCAGAATAATTGAATCTTTAAAAAAGCCGCCGCCGCACATTTCATCGAGAGTTTTATTACCAGAAGAAACCCTGACATTAGAAGACCGTTGAGTAAGTCGCATAGCACCGAGGGGGAAAATACTAATCCCATTTTGAGTAATCGTAAAAGGATATTCTCCTTTCATGTGGGTAGTACCGCGCAACTTCAAAATTTCCACCGTGCGGCGACGGCGTTCACCTTCCAAAACATTTCGCAGAATCATGACATTATCAGAGACAAATTCCTCCACACCAAAGCGAGCGACCGGACCATATTCTGACTCTCGCTCTGTGGTCATAATTGTGGTGGCTCCGACTTGCTTTAAACGAGCCACTAATCGGAAAATTTCTCGTCGCACGACTCCGGCGGCTTCATATTGTTGAAAAATGGCAGTTACCGAATCAATAGAAACCCGTCTAGCTTTATATTTGCGAATGCCATACTGTATGCGTTCAATGAGTGCTGAAAGGTCAAAGTTGCCGACGATATCTTGACCTTCTGGGTCCGGGGAGGCATCAAGAATAAATAATTTCCCCTCATCAATTAATCCCTGTAAATCCCAACCAAAACTGGCCGCATTTTTGATGATATCGGTAGGAGCCTCTTCAAAGGTGACTAAAATACCCGGTTCATCAAAATATGTGATACCATTGTAGAGAAATTGAACGGCAAATAAAGTTTTTCCTGTACCGGAAGTACCACTAACCAAGGTTGACCGACCTGCTGGCATTCCCCCATGACTGATATCATCAAATCCTTCAATCATGGTGCGGATTTTTTGGACACTAATTAAGTTCCGTTTATTGGGTTCTGATTTGGGGTTGCTATTGACCATAATTATTGATTTTAAAAACGTTTGGCTTTGAGTATTCTATATTTCCCCATCAACAGGGTCTATGGAAACTGGGTTATATAGATCTAGGCTTTGGTATTGTACTGCATTGAGGGAATCGAGAATAACCACAAGATAGATATCAAAAGTTGGCTATTTTTTGTTCCCGGTTCTATTTAGCCTGGTGGTTGCTATAACTGTTATTTATATTTACCATAATCTTGGCTGCATCAGTGGGAATATGATCATCTCGAATTGATCGGCGGACGGGGATATTCCCACGGAGACCTTAACTGCGATCGGACAATGGGGTTTATCCCCTAGCTGAAAGGGTTAGGGGAGTAGCGGTGTCCAAGATGGGGGGTTGATGGCTGACCTAGAAGTTATAATCGTCGTCTTCTAATTCTTCATAGAGTAAATCTAATCCAATCAGCACTTTTTCGCGATCGGAGAGGTCGCCAATAATTTTCCTCACTGGTGGGGGCAGAATTTTGGATAAAGTCGGTGTTGCCAAAATTTTATCCTCTTCGGCGAGTTGAGGATTTTTGAGAACATCGATTACTTTGAGAGCATAAACACCTTGAAACTCTTGTTCTAAGATATCTTTAAGGGTTTTGAGGGCTCGAACTGAGTTAGGGGTATTCCCAGCCACATAGAGTTTGAGAACATAAGTTTTCTTCAGAGGAGTCATAGATATATCTACCGATATAAGATGAAAATTTGAGGGAGTAACAGAGATTTTTTTGACATTAGACCCGTGATGAAATAGACAGGTATTCCTACCTGGTCATTCTCCCCATGACTCACGGGGTATGGAACGACGATACATTTCGCATAAATGAGCTAAAGTGTCAATCAAGGTAAGTCTGTAGTCCAGTAAAACATCTTCACTACGTCCCTCAAGTTTGAGTTGTTTGGAAAAATTATCCATCAAATCCATGTGAATCTCAACAATGCGAGTCACTGGAATATCCCCGAAAAACGCCATGTTAACGTATTCGTCAATTTTATTATTCAAATTTTTATCGTTAGCAAAATAGCTTAAAACAATTTGGCGATATTGAGATTTAAGCTGTTCCAATAGCTTCTGACGATCTGCCTTGGACAGGTTTCTCAGAAAATTTTTAGGATTTCTCTTATAATACACACCTAGATATCCTAGTCGCTCATGTAATTTGTCCATGAGTCTTCGCTGCTGGCGAACAATGAAATTAGTTAACTCCGTAGGGGTATCTACAGAGGATGATTCATCGGTCAGACGAGTGGTGACAGCATGGGTAATAAATTGGCTAATAGCTTTATCAATATATCCTTGTATTAGATGAATCTGTTGACTTTTTAACTGGACTTCTGTTGAGGAAAGTATGTAATTCTCGGAGGGTTCAGTTAGGCTAGGCTGGACTACAGGGGACTGCTCATTAGGTATAATGATTAAGGTGGGGATGGAAATTAAGTTTTGCTGGAGTTTATCAACTAAACCCTGCCACTGAGGCGACCACTCCAGAATTAGACAGTCAAGTTGGTGTTTATGTTCTGTTACATATTCTATAAATTCCTCTGGGGAGTCGAGTTGAATAATTATGTAGTGTTCTTTTGGCAAATAGGAGGACACCGACTGAGATAACTCAATCGATGGGATAAACATACATATGGACAGTTGCAGACTCCAAAGGTGGCTGGGTACTGCGCCTGGCTTTTCGGGTTCGTGTTGAATCAGAAGCTCTTACTCCTTTGATTATTGATTCTGATTGGTGTAGGCCGATCGCTTACACTAGGGTTTACTGATGTTTTGGGGTTATGGTTTGGGGTTGAACAACTGCCCTGGGTTGATGATACTTGATTAATAGGCTAAGGTTTCTAGAGTTTCCCGTAAATATATGCGTACCTGTTGGTCAAGATTGAGATTCTGGAGATTTTCGGCAGAATTTCGGTCTAGCTGCCAACCCTTGAACCCTGAACTGGTGGCGATCGCCTGTTTGAGATCAGACCAGATCTGAGAGTCCCGGCGGTTCATTGCAGCATCAGGGTTCCAGAAAATTGAGGTAGATTGAGCCATGACGGTACATTAACTAAACAGTAGTGGGGCTCTACCTGATTGGCCTGGAGCAGACATAACATCAGGCTGAACCTATCTCTTATCATAATGACAATTTTACAAAAATTTAAGCTAATCTCTGCATAGTTGGTAAATTTATCGTAAATTTATCGGGGTTATGGTCTATCTGGGTGATGAGGCTATGACGTTTTTTCGGGGTTGGGGGTGATGGGTAAGATGCGATCGACTTTCATACCAACGATGGTAAATCCTTGGCTAATCTGCTCAGTTGATAGGGGATGACGCTGATTTAGCTGGGATTGGGAGGTCAAAAATACTAATAGTACACTGATTGGCACTTGGGTAAATAGGTTACACCCGCAGAAGGCTATGGCGGCGATCGCTAAACCCAAAATCCTCCAATTCGGAAGTATGGAGGCGACATCGGTGGCTAGGGGTGCAATGCGGTAAACTTGCCACAAAATCGGCAGCAGCAAAACAGGGGTAATTATGGCAAAACCCTGATGGCGTTGGGTTTTAAAACCTGTGAGAATCCGCTGTTGTTCTGTGGTTAGTTGTTCCGGCTTAATGGCGATCGCCAAAATGCTATATATATAGAAGGGGCGAAACCACTGCATCCATAGCACTGGAACTATACCCAGGACTGCCACCAGTAAAAACTCTATGGTGATAGGAAATACAGGATAACCCACGGCAAATCCCAATAGGCATAATCCTAGCCAAATGGGAAGAGTTGCCAATCCGGCTAAATGAATCCAGAGAAAGGGATCGAGTCTAAACCGTTGCATGATGGGTTATTCCGTACTCCTGAAGGTTGATGGTGGCAGGTTTGGCTATGATCTAGTTTGTTGGCTAAATAGTCGGCAAAACCTGCATCTATTTAGGATGATCATACAACAAATAGGGGAAAACTCATATCATATTCAGTGGGATCGGATTGGTGGCGGTAACAGTGGCGCTCTAGGATAGTAGTTTGCGATATAATGGAGACGAGGCAAAATGTGGATCAAAATCAATGTAATTCTGATCGGGGTTTCCCTGATTTATATGATTACTCCTTTGGCGATCGCTATTCTGGCGATCGGGTTGGCTAATGTCTTGGGGTGTTCCGCAACTGGTATGGATTTTCAATGTCCAGGGAACCCCGGGTTAGGACAGTTACTAACCACTATGGGAATGCTACATTGGTTCGGTATGTTTACTATCCCTTCTGGAGCTATTATCGCTATCATCTTGACTGTCGCTTTGAGTGTACAAATGTTTTTACCCAGGTTTATCCGTTAAATTAATGGAGGTGAAATCACAGCTTTTAATGGATTAGGTCGCGAATCATCGTTAACCTTTATAATTTGTGATGATGGACCACCTTCATATAGAATCTACTCTCCAGGATTTAAGGCTTTATGATATCCGAACAGATATCAATCAGCCGGGAAATGTGCTGGCTAAAATTTTTGAAAATGATGGCAGTCTTCCCGGCGTTCTACTGTATAATTTTGATGAGTTCGTGGGGATAATTTCTCAGCGACAATTCTGGCGTACCCTCAGCCGTCCCTATGGGAGAGAACTATTTTTGACCCGTCCTCTGCGGTCTATGTACCGTTTTTTAAGGATTCAACCTTTAATATTACCTGCTAATGTTTTAATTGCTGAAGCCGCTGGTGCAGCCTTAAATCGTTCGACAGAAGAACTATATGAGCCGTTAGTGGTACAGATTAATCAGGGCTATTTTAGATTGTTAGATACCCAACAATTACTGATGGCTCAATTATATGTTCACCAATTATCAATTGAACTGTTAAAAAAGACAGAAGCACAGCTACAAGAAACCAACCTAGAACTGCAAATGTTGGTGAATCTTGATCAGCTTACCCAAATCTCTAACCGTCGCCGATTTGATGATTTTCTACAGGTGGAATGGGAGAGACATTATCGAGTCAGACTTCCCATATCTTTAATTATGTTGGATATCGATTACTTTAAATACTATAATGATTCTTATGGACATCAAGCCGGGGATGAGTGCTTAAAAAATGTCGCTCAAATTATCAATCAAAATGTTGAGCATTCTAATGCTTTAGTAGCTCGTTATGGGGGGGAAGAGTTCGGGGTGGTCTTACCTGAAACTGATTTGGAAATGGCGGAGGCGATCGCTGAAAAAATCCGTCTAGCAGTCCAGGAAGAACAACTCCCTCACATTCACTCAAAAGTCTCTCCCTATGTATCTCTAAGTTTAGGTGTCAGTAGTCAAGTCCCCACTTATTTAACCTCCACTAAAACTTTAATTGCTGCTGCTGATGCTGCTCTTTATCAAGCCAAACAACTAGGGAGAAATCGCATTTTTAGCTTCTATAGCGAATTAGTTTAATCACAAAGCAACCGTTAGGGAGCCAGATGGGGGATATATAGGTGATAGAGCATGAGAAATTTTACCCATGATTTTTTGTAGGATAATCTGGGTAATTTTGTCAAGGGAATTGCCGAAATATTTACAAATCTCAACAATAAATATAAGAATCATTGCATCCCATCATCAAATGGTTATTTAAGTGGCAGACTGAATCACTAGAGCCTTAATGTATCGTCTAGGAAAATAGGTGTTTTTACTCGGTACTGTCGATAAAGTTGGCAGATTGAGACTATCACCATAACCCGTGATCAGTAATTATAAATAAGGGAGAAAATTGTATGAAATTAGCCTACTGGATGTATGCAGGACCTGCTCATATTGGGACACTCCGCATTGCTAGTTCTTTTAAGAATGTACACGCAATTATGCACGCTCCTTTGGGGGATGATTACTTTAATGTAATGCGGTCTATGTTAGAACGGGAAAGGGACTACACCCCAGTAACAGCTAGTATCGTAGATCGCCACGTCTTGGCGCGCGGTTCCCAGGAAAAAGTCGTTGATAATATTGTTCGTAAAGATCGGGAAGAAAACCCAGATTTAATTGTTTTGACCCCTACCTGTACCTCTAGTATTCTGCAAGAAGACTTGGCGAATTTTGTAGAACGCGCTCAGTTGGACGCTCAAGGGGATGTGATGTTAGCAGATGTTAATCACTATCGGGTTAATGAACTACAGGCGGCCGATCGCACCTTACAACAAATTGTCCAATTCTATACTGAAAAAGCCCGAAAAAAAGGGGATTTACCGGAAGGAAAAACGGCGCAACCTTCGGTTAATATTCTGGGAATGTCTACCCTAGGTTTCCATAATCAACATGATTGTACTGAATTAAAACGGTTAATGGCAGATTTGGGAATTCAGGTAAATGAGGTAATCCCGGAAGGCGCATCAGTTCATAACCTCAAAAATCTGTCTCGCGCTTGGTTTAACTTAGTTCCCTATCGGGAATTGGGAATGATGACGGCTGAATATTTACAGGCTGAATTGGGAACGCCTTATGTTGATATAACTCCTATGGGGGTGGTAGAAACTGCGCGGTGTATCCGCCAAATTCAAGAGTTGATTAATGCTCAAGGTGCTGGTGTCGATTATGAAGAATATATCAATAATCAAACTCTGTATGTTTCCCAGGCGGCTTGGTTCTCTCGTTCGATTGATTGCCAGAATTTAACTGGTAAAAAAGCGGTGGTGTTTGGGGATAATACCCACGCGGCGGCTATGACTAAAATTCTGGCGCGGGAAATGGGTATTCATGTGGTTTTGGCTGGAAGTTATTGTAAGTATGATGCGGACTGGTTTAAACAGCAAGTTAGCGAATACTGTGATCAGGTTTTAATTAGTGATGATCATGGTGCGATCGCTGATGCGATCGCTCGTCTTGAACCTGCTGCTATTTTTGGAACCCAAATGGAACGCCACGTTGGGAAGCGTTTAAATATCCCTTGTGGTGTCATTGCTGCGCCTATTCATATCCAAAATTTCCCCATTGGATATAAGCCATTTTTAGGCTATGAGGGAACTAATCAAATGGCTGATTTGGTGTATAATTCCTTTACCTTGGGTATGGAAGATCACCTGTTGGAAATCTTCGGTGGTCATGATACCAAGGAAGTGATTACTAAGGGAATTTCCGCTGATTCTGATTTGAGTTGGTCTAAAGATGCTCAGGCGGAATTAAATAAGGTTCCCGGTTTTGTGCGGGGTAAGGTCAAGCGCAACACGGAGAAATTCGCCCGCGATCGCGGTTTCCAAGAAATTACCTTAGAAGTCATGTATGCGGCTAAAGAGTCCGTTGGTGCTTAGTAATATATCAGCCAATTCCCCCTAGGTTACATTCCTCACCAGAAACCAATCTATTTAGTCTATGATTTTAGTCTACAATGGAGGTTGAGATACTGGTGGGGAATTTTCATGAGTTGATGTGAGGGGTTGACGGGACGGAAAGCAACTCTCACCAACTCTCCGGGGTGAAAGACTCTTCCCCATTGGTATGAGGAAAATGCTAGACTAGCATTAACACAAATTAACCAAGGTCATGGAGAGTTATGAAAATTATAACACCATTGGTAGGATTGGCGCTAGTGTTATTGGGGATTTATTTTCTCGGTCAGAATATCATAGTCGCTACTAGGTTGTCACTCAATTTGTTCGGAAGTATGTCAACCGCTGGGAGTGTTTTGTTGATGGTTTCTGGTTTGGTGGCTTTGATCTCTTTTCCTAGGGAAACTGGAAATTTGGGTTGGATACTGCTATCGCTGGGAATTATCTTGGTATTTCTACACGCCAGAATTATACTGCGTCCTAGCAGTTTATTGACATTTTTGTTGTCTATAAGTTCAATTTTGGTGGGTTGTAATTTACTGAAAACCAGAACTACTAGATTTTGAGCGGGACAATTGATGACTTTTTCAAAGGGTATCAAATACTCTGCTAAGGGGGAATTATTTATCTAATTTGGCGGTTGATTTCATCAATTTTGGCGAGAAAATAATCCTCTTTGTGTTGCAGTTGTTGGGCGAGTTGTAAAGCTCTTTGAAAGGCTTGTAATGCTTGGGGATATGCCTGTTTTTGCCGATGGATTTCTCCTATACTATCATAGGTGTTCATCATGGAAAAAAAATTGAAGGAACGTTGATTAACCAGTAGTTTAGCTTGATATAATTCTAAGGCTGTTTCAGTTTGATTTTGTTCCATATAAAGTTGCGCTAATCGCGCGAGGGCGATACTAGCATTCTCAAATTGTTGGATATTTATGGCAAACTGATAGGCTTGTTGATAGGCTTGACCAGCTTGTTGGAATTGACCGAGTTGTTCGTGGTTGGTGGCGATCGCTATTTTGAGGTCGGGAATTGGCACTAAATTGGACTGTTGAAGATGATATTCAACCAGTTGCTCACGAGTGGCGATCGCTTCTAAAAATTCCCCCATTTGTTCATAAATAAATGCTAAATTTCGGAGAGATTGTAATCGCGAAGGTGGGGGGTTTCCGTTGGCTATGGGTGGTGGTGGTGGCGGTAGTTCTCCCCGTTGGCGCAGGTTTTCGATCTGTTGTTGAGTTCGCAGTAATTCTCGGTAAGCCGCCGCTGCTTGGGGATAGTCTAACCAGTTAAGATAAATCACAGCGATCGCATTTAACCATCCTTCTTTTTGCCAGATATTATCTTCTGCATAAATTTCTAACAGCCTCTGATAGGCTTGGATTCCATAATCTTTGGCGCGGACTGTTTGAAAGGCATTTCCTAGGGCTTCTAAAATAGTCTGATCGGGACTGTTGAGGAGAATTTGATGGAGGCGATCCGTAATAAATTCCAAGTAGAGACGCTGACCATTTTCCCAGGAAATTAACCCGACTCTTTCTAGGGCGGCGATTTCTTCCAAAGGTCCGAAATAGCGACGTAAACGCAGTTCCCTAGTCCATAATTCAAAAGCAGCGATCGCATTTCCCGCCGCCAGGAGAGCCGTGGCTTCCGCGTTCAGGCGATCGAGTTCAGGGGCGAGGGTTTCTTGTTCACTTTCACTAAGGATATTTCCGTCTCTGGGGGGGTTAGGTAATAAAGGGTCAGGTTCTTGACTCAGCAGGGGGTTAGGCGCAAAGGGATCGAGAACTCCTAGATCTACTTCTTCCGACTGATTTTGGGCGGCGGAAAGGGTGGGAAAATGGAATCCTACCCCTATTAACATTAAGGCGATCGCACTAATTTTAATACTATTAAAAACTGGTCTTACCATAGAATATTTGTCAATCGTCAAGTTGATGGGTTGAATCTGATCCGCAATTATAGCAATTTTTCCCCATAGTGACACAGGAGAATCGTGGGGTGGTCAACCGGAATACTCTAGCTATTGGTCATCGGATTTATATAGAATTATTGGCAGTGATTTGGGCTGGCGTTTCGCGAATAAATATGTTATAATGAAAATCCATCTTTATACTAAATCAAAAATTTACCAAGTAACAGAAGATATCACCCCCGTTATATACTAATTTAGTTAGAATGGATGAGTAGGTATTTGGCGGAGTTATAACAATGCAGACTATCTCCAATCATCATCAAAAGTGCTTAACCGCTGGGATGCTACGTCGCGTCCATCATATCGCCTTAAATGTTGCCGATATCCAGGCTTCTCGTCAATTTTATGGCAAAGTTCTGGGACTCCATGAACTCACCGGAGATGAGGTTCCCAGCACCCTCAAATCATTAGTTGCAGACGGAAAAGTAGCCAACTTTGTCACCGGAGATGGCACAGTGATTGATTTATTTTCGGAACCTAACTTACAACCTCCCCACCCTGACCCGACCCATGAGTTTACTGGGGCCAATCATTTGGCTTTTGATATTGATCCGACTCTCTTTGATGCGGCTGTTGAGGCTTTACAGAATCATAATGTCGCGATCGCCAGAGGACCTATCAGCCGCCCCACAGGTCGCGGTATCTACTTGTATGACCCCGATGGATTTATGATAGAGATCCGTTGCGATCGCCTTCCCGGTCAGGCTTAATGAAAATGACCAGACTCCTGACGGGGACTGGTCACGCTAAATAAGGATACCGTTGTTGTTGCGATTTGAGGATACCCGAGTTGGGCGTTCCGCCTTCAGTAGCGGGTATAAATTCTCAAACCTCTCCATTGCATTGTAACAAAAAGCACAACATTTTTTAAAAAAATTAACTTTTTAGCCATCTAGCCCCAAAAGGGCGATCGCCTGTTGAGGTACACCCCATAAAACCTGTTCATGTTTATAGATAACCATTCCCGGTTTCGCCCCCTTGGGTTTATAAACATATTTCGGCTGGGTGTAAATGACGGGGACCTGTTCACTCTGACGCGCGCGGCTATAATAGGCCGTGATATTAGCCGTAAACTGCAAATCATTATCATCAGGAACCTGTCCCGCTGGTAGCCTTAATAAAGCATGGCTTCCAGGAATTTCCTGGGTATGAAACCATAAATCATAGTCCGTGGCTACCCGAAATGTTAGGCGATCGTTTTGTTGATTATTCCGACCTACTAATAACTCAAAACCACCAGGAGTTACATACCGATAAAATTCCGTTTCTGTTCCTAAGTTTTGGGGGCGATAGTCGGGAATTGTTAGATATCCTTCCTCGATTAATTCCCCTCGAATTTCTTTCAGGGTTTGCAAATCTCCCGGTTTTCTATAATTAGCAACTTGATATAGGGCTGCTTCTACTTGTTCCAGATAGTTGATTTCTTCCCGGACCGCTTCAATTAGTGGAGCGATCGCCATACGGGCGCGTTTCATTTTCTGATGGCGTTTATAGAGACTTTGGGCATTTTGCACCGCATTTTTTTCCGGTTCTAGGGGAATTTTTACAGGTGCAGATGTTTCAAAATCAGCGAGGGTGATTGATTTCATTCCCGGCTGCCACTCATGTAAACTAGCCATTAATAAGTCCGCTTGACTACGATATAAATCCGCTTTTTCTGACTGTTGTAGGCGCTGGTTAAATTCCGCTAACTTGACCCCCAATTTCTTCAGGAGTGTCTGCAATTTTTGGCTGATTTGATGCTGCAATTGTCTGAACTCCTGACCGTTTAATTCCTGGGTGTAATACTCATTGAGAAGTTCCTGCACATTCCCCGGAATTTCCCCTATCTTTCCCCAACCCATGACGCTGTAACCTGTGGCTGTCCAAACCGGTTCAAATTTCCCAGTTTCTAACGCTGTTAACCACTGTCGCCACTGCTGGAATAGTTTTTCCCATTCTTCATTGCTTAAACTGTCCGTAGTGCGATCGCTTTCCAAATTCGCCGCCGCCATTAAACCCACTGCTAAAGTCGAACTTAAACCTCGATAGCTTTTCATTAATTGTCGTTTCAGCAAATCGGGAATTAAACTAACTCTTTCTTGCCACTTTTCTAGGGGTTCTTCTAGCTTAGGAATGGGGTCAGTCAGACCGGGCGGTAATTCATAGCGATCGCCTGTTTGGATCGGACGCACACTAGACTGTTGAGAACTCACTTGGTGCGCCGCAGTCACAATTAAGTTATCTTTTCCCGTTAAAATAACATTGCTATATTTCGTCATTATTTCTACATATAAATGCCAGAGCGCCGCTTCTCCTGGACGCTTCGCAAATTGCAGATCTAAAACCCTTTCCCAGGGCGCAACTTCCGCAATGTCTACTAAAGCCAAACCACTCAGTTGGTGTCGCAATTGGTCGCTAAATGTGAACGTATCAGCAACCCGTGGCGGCGGCGTAGAAATACAAATTCGTGCCGCTTGGGGATGCCAAGAAATGTCTAACCAGCCCCTACCCTTCAGCGTTCGTAGGGCGAGAGAAATAGTAAAGCGATCGCGCTGATACACCTGTTCAAGTCTTGCTGGTAACCAGTTAGACCGCAATTCACAACAGGACCCTATCAGCGTGGTATAATCTACGGGTTGCATATTAACAGTTATTAGTCTTTAGATATTGTAGCAGTCTCAATAACAGGATTATTAATTTAGGCTTATATATGCCGCCACATTTTCCCATGATTTCATCATAAGTCAAGTCCCGGAATTTGTCAATAGTAAATCATCTCAATTAACTACTAACTTTTACTCTAGCAGATTTCTTAGGCAAGCACCTTCTCAAGCCCCCTCCCCGAACCAGGAGGAGTTGGGGGTGAGGGCTGTACCCCCCCAAAAACCCCCCCATTATTCCTGATGTATTTTATCAGGGTTGTTATCAGTTATTTACTTGATTAACGTAAATCCCCAAATTGCTCGCGATATTGATTTAATAATGCTGCCAATTCATCCGCCCGTTGTTTTTCAGCTTCCGCCCGTTGTTCAGCTTCTATTCTAGCCAAAGTAGCCTCTTGCAAAGCCTCGTATAACTCATCAGGAATTAGCAATTTTTGTCCGTTATCTTCTCGGTAAAACTCGATCATTTTCCCGGCAACTTGTAAACGCAAACCCAGAGGTTCACTGCGGTTATCCGTAATTAATTGGTAACTATCTCCCACTAAACGATAACCCTGCAATTGTTCAGTTATCCACTCCCCTTTCGGGTCAAATAACCAATATTCTTTCACCTCCAAACTTTCATAGAGATTTTTCTTAACCGTTTGGTCCTGTTCTTTTGTACTCGGAGAAGTCATCTCAAAAATGACAACCGGAACCTGTCCCTCTTCCCAAATTTTATAGTTATCTCTTCCCCCCGGTTCCACATCAAAAATCACCATCACATCAGGGGCTACTCGCAACTTAGGGAAACCCGCCGCATAATACATAAATTGGTCAGCCAAAACCGTCGCTTTTCGGTTTTTTAGGTATTCTTTCAGAACTAGCATAGTCGCCATTATGGCGTAAACGTGATCATAAGTTTCTGCCAAGGGTTCTCCGTCCTCACTCGGATAAAAAACATCAGTTTTATGGGTCAGGGTGTCAACTGCTATCATAATTCCTAACTCCGCATTACACTGATATATATTATACACCCCACCCTAGACTAACTTGGCTGATATAGGCTTGACCGAAATAACTAGATGTTATTCAAACCAGATTCTGTGGTGAATTAACAACAGCAACCCACCCCAGAACCTCAATCAGGTTAGTTATCGTCTAACAATGTTTTAATTAACTTTTCCACCCGGTCTCGAACTTCCTCCCTAACCCTGGGAAAAATCTCCGGCTTTTCCGCTGGGTCGTCTAATTGCCAATCCTCAAATAACAGTTATTAGTCTTTAGATATTTTAGCAGTTTCAATACCAGGATTATGAATTTTAGCCTATATATGCCGCCACATTTTCCCATGATTTCATCATAAGTCAAGTTCCTAAATTTGTCAATAGTAAATCATCTCAATTAACTACTAACTTTTACTCTAGCAGATTTCTTAGGCAAGCACATTCTCAAGCCCCCTCCCCCGGGAGGAGTTGGGGGTGAAGGCTGTACCCCCCCCAAAAACCCCCCCATTATTCCTGATGTATTTTATCAGGGTTGTGATCAGTTATTTACTTGATTAACGTAAATCCCCAAATTGCTCGCGATATTGATTTAATAATGCTGCCAATTCATCCGCCCGTTGTTTTTCAGCTTCCGCCCGTTGTTTTTCAGCTTCCGCCCGTTGTTTTTCAGCTTCCGCCCGTTGTTCAGCTTCTATTCTAGCCAAAGTAGCCTCTTGCAAAGCCTCGTATGCCTCATCAGGAATTAGCAATTTTTGTCCGTTATCTTCTCGGGAAAACTCGATCATTTTCCCGGCAACTTGTAAACGCAAACCCAGAGGTTCACTGCGGTTATCCGTAATTAATTGGTAACTATCTCCCACTAAACGATAACCCCGCAATTGTTCAGTTATCCACTCCCCTTTCGGGTCAAATAACCAGTATTCTTTCACCTCCAAACTTTCATAGAGATTTTTCTTAACCGTTTGGTCCTGTTCTTTTGTACTCGGAGAAGTCATCTCAAAAATGACAACCGGAACCTGTCCCTCTTCCCAAATTTTATAGTTATCTCTTCCCCCCGGTTCCACATCAAAAATCACCATCACATCAGGGGCTACTCGCAACTTAGGGAAACCCGCCGCATAATACATAAATTGGTCAGCCAAAACCGTCGCTTTTCGGTTTTTTAGGTATTCTTTCAGAACTAGCATAGTCGCCATTAGGGCGTAAACATGATCATAAGTTTCTGCCAAGGGTTCTCCGTCCTCACTCGGATAAAAAACATCAGTTTTATGGGTCAGGGTGTCAACTGCTATCATAATTCCTAACTCCGCATTACACTGATATATATTATACACCCCACCCTAGACTAACTTGGCTGATATAGGCTTGACCGAAATAACTAGATGTTATTCAAACCAGATTCTGTGGTGAATTAACAACAGCAACCCACCCCAGAACCTCAATCAGGTTAGTTATCGTCTAACAATGTTTTAATTAACTTTTCCACCCGGTCTCGAACTTCCTCCCTAATCCTGGGAAAAATCTCCGGCTTTTCCGCTGGGTCGTCTAATTGCCAATCCTCAAATATCTCTCGTGTTAGCCATTCTTCTGGCAAATTCACACCGCAACCACAGAGGGAAATTACCGCGTCATAATCTTCGGGTTTAAATTCACTTAAAGCATTAGAGGTTTGCTTGCTAATATCAATACCCACATCGTCCATTGCTTTGATAGCATAAGGGTTAACTTCGCTGCTTTCCAATCCCGAACTGGTCACAGCTATTTTATCTTTTCCGATTACCTTAGCAAACCCCTCAGCCATTTGGGAACGGGAGGAATTTTTTTTGCAAACAAACATGACTTTTTTCATGGTTTCTCCAGATTTTTAAGGTATAACTAAAGTGCTTTTTGTGCAGTTTCAATAACTGCTTTTTTGGCGATTTCCTGGCGTTCACTGTGGCGGTCAGTCAAGTAATCCACCTGATCCCGCAACAGTAGGGTAAATTTATAGAGTTCCTCCATGACATCAATAACCCGATCGCGATAAGGTGAATCTTTCATAGTTCCATCCTCATTAAACTCCTGATAAGCCTTAGCAACTGAGGATTGATTGGGAATGGTAAACATTCGCATCCAACGCCCCAAAATTCGCATGGTATTCACCGCATTAAAAGACTGGGAACCTCCGCTAACTTGCATCACCGCTAGAGTTTTACCCTGAGTAGGTCTAACCGCACCAATACTCAAAGGTATCCAGTCAATTTGGTTTTTCAGAATACCAGTAATATTACCGTGCATTTCTGGGGATGACCAAACTTGACCTTCTGACCATTGACTAAGTTCGCGCAATTTTTGAACTTCTGGGTGAGACTCATCAAAGCGATCGCGCAAAGGTAAATCATGGGGATGAAAAAAACGCACTTCCGCACCCATATCAGTAATAATTCTAGCGGCTTCTTCTGCTAGTAACCGACTGTACGATCGCTTTCTTAATGAACCATACAAAAACAGGATTCTGGGAGGATGGTCAAAATTAGTCATGATTGAATTAGCAGTTTAAACAACGGGGGTCTAGCAGTGTAGCTTTTTCCGGTTCTCTGGGAAACCAAAAAGCCGTTTTTTGGCAAAACTTCACCAACATTAACATCACCGGAACCTCAATTAATACCCCCACCACAGTTGCTAAAGCCGCTCCAGAATTTAAACCAAACAGTGTCACCGCCGTAGCGATCGCTACTTCAAAATGATTACTCGCGCCAATTAAAGAAGCTGGCGCAGCATCCTCATAGGATAGCTTCATTTTCAAAGCCGCCACATAGGTAATCAAAAAGATAAAATTGGTTTGCAGAAATAGTGGCACAGCAATTAACAGAATATGCAGGGGATTTTCCACAATTAAATCACCCTTAAAAGCAAACAGCAAAATCAGGGTAATTAATAAAGCCGCCGTAGCCACAGGACTTAAATATTTCAGGAACTCTCTTTCAAACCAAGCCTTTCCTTTATACTTAAAAATCCCATAGCGAGTATACATCCCCGCCGCCAGTGGCAAACCCACATAAATCAGGACTGATAATAAAATAGTTTGCCAAGGTACAGTTAAGTTATTTGCCGACAGCAACCACCGTCCCAATGGTGCGTATAAAAACAGCATCATCAGCGAATTAACCGCCACCATAACCAGGGTAAGTCCTTGGTTGCTGTAGGAGAGATAACCCCACATTAAAACCATGGCTGTACAGGGGGCAATTCCCAATAAAATAGTCCCGGCAATATAGGAATCAGCTATGGGAATTTCTGCCCCTCTTAATATCTCAGTTCCGGCGATAATTGGTCGAAATAACCACCCCAGAAAAAATAGAGAAAAAGCCACCATGGTAAACGGTTTAATTAGCCAATTTATCACCAGAGTTAATAGCACTGGCTTAGGTGCTTTAGCCGCATTCACAGCCTGGGTAAAGTCAATTTTTACCATGATAGGATACATCATAAAAAACAGACAAATGGCTATAGGAATTGACACCTGATAGATACTCATTGAATCCAGGGTTACTGCCACATCTGGAAACAATCGACCCAGGACAATACCTGCTATAATACAGAGAATCACCCACACAGTGAGGTACTTTTCAAAAACGTTTAATTTACCCCCTGCTTGTACGGCTGATTTATTGACTTTTGGCGAATCATTACTCATGTTAAATCCTGACTATTAGGACTTGCTTTAATCCCCATATCTAAGTTGAGGGACTAAATACATACCCCACGGTGACCCAGAAACCTAATTAATCAGGCCCCTAGTCCCGGTCAAGTTGGGTATAGTGTCTATTATTTCAAAAAAAATTGATATGTCAAGTAGGCAGAATATATATAATCTGGCAGGGTTGACTGAGAGTGAATTGGCTAAAATCCTCTATATTAAGTAAATACAGACAATTGTGGCAGAGCAAGTTTTATCAATAAGCGGTTTAATTGCGATTATGGTAATCTATAGAAATCAAAAAATCTTGATATTGTCCCCTTCCCAGAGATGGCTAGTGGAGACTTGGGTCTTACCATTAGCCCCAGAGCCAGATTACTAATAGAGACGAAAACAGTTAGAATGGTTAATCAGCTTGTTCCAAGACTTATAGCTAATTTTAGGATTCCGTGACCGAACCAACTTCCACCCCTCCCTTTAAATTCGATCTCGTTGAAGATGCTTTAGCCGACTTGAAAGCCGGACGCTGTATCGTGGTTGTGGACGATGAACACCGGGAAAATGAAGGTGATCTCATCTGTGCGGCCAATTTTGCTACGCCCAACCTAATTAATTTTATGGCGGTGGAAGCCAGAGGATTAATATGTTTAGCCCTAACAGGCGATCGCCTCGACCAACTCGATCTTCCCCTAATGGTGACAAAAAACACCGATAGCAACCAAACCGCCTTCACGGTCAGCATCGACGCTTCCCCCCAAATGGGAGTCAGCACCGGAATTTCTGCCGAAGATCGCGCCCGGACTATTCAAGTGGCGATCCAACCCCAGACTAAACCAGAGGATCTGCGTCGTCCGGGTCATATTTTCCCCCTGCGGGCGAAAGAAGGGGGAGTCCTAGAAAGGGCAGGTCATACAGAAGCAGCCGTAGACCTAGCGCGACTGGCGGGTTTATATCCGGGTGGGGTGATTTGCGAAATTCAAAACCCCGACGGGTCTATGGCGCGACTGCCACAATTGATCGAATATGCTAAAACCCATAATCTCAAGTTGATCAGCATTGCTGACCTAATTAGCTATCGCCTACAGCACGATCGCTTTATTATTCGCGAAGCCGTGGCTAAACTTCCCACCCAATTCGGGGATTTTCTCATTTATGCCTATCGTAACACCCAGGATAATAGCGAGCACGTCGCCCTCGTTAAAGGAGATCCGGCTACATTTGGTGATATTCCCGTCATGGTTAGGGTTCACTCTGAATGTCTAACGGGGGACGCTTTCGGTTCTCTACGCTGCGACTGTAGGATGCAACTGCAAACGGCCTTAAAAATGATTAACCATGCTGGGGCTGGGGTGATAGTTTATCTCAAACAAGAAGGGCGCGGTATTGGTTTAATCAATAAACTTAAAGCCTATTCTCTGCAAGATATGGGGCTGGATACCGTCGAGGCTAACGAACGCCTCGGCTTTCCCCCTGACCTACGCAATTATGGCATGGGGGCGCAAATTCTTAATGATATTGGTGTCCGACATATCCGCCTAGTCACTAATAATCCTCGTAAAATTGCCGGACTCAAGGGTTATGGTATTGAGATTGTCGATCGCGTCCCATTATTGATTGAGGCCACCGATTATAATTCTGTGTATCTGGCAACTAAGGCACAAAAATTAGGTCATCTTTTACTGCAAACCTATTTGGTTACAGTGGCGGTTAAATGGCATCATTCACCCCAAGCCACTTGGGAAGCAGCAGAGGAAATGGGGGAAACTTTTATCCCTTCTACTATGTCGGTCCTCAAGTCGGCGGCGGAACTTTATTCCTATGGCGATCGCATGGAAAAATTACAGAGTATCGCCCATACTTATGACCTGCTAATTCAGGAAGAAACTCGTCCCGTCGCCGTGGCTTTATTTGGTCAAGCAGACCTAGTTTTTCATCTCGGTCTTGATCAACCATTATTAGCATCACCCGACTGGTATCAATATCCTGACCATCCCTATGTCAATGCTATCCAACAGATACTTGATCATATTGTCGCTTTACCAGATTTGCAAAGGTTGGAGTTTCTAATTGCTTCCGGTAATGACCCTTTAACCAGTCTCAAGGGGCAATTAAAACGTCAGGCTTTCCCCTTTTCCAGCCTTCCTGGTTCTTTATGCTACGCCCGTGAGTTGCAAACAATTTATAGTTTTTCATGGTAAGTAATTCACTGGGGCTAATCAAGCCTCATTTAACATACCTAATGCCATCATAACTTAACCTTGATTAGCAATTAACTACCTGGTCTCAGCGCCAGGTTTGTTAATTTTTAAAACAAAACCTTGCCCCTCCGCATTTTTGAGATATAATTAACCACATTTTTTGAGTGATTACTATCAAGACCAGTTCCGATAATTAGCCTTAGCCAGAGACTTTGGGGAATTGGGGCTTGCCGATTTTACCAATTACATATTAAAATGCTGTTTACTAAAAATCTGAGATTTAGGAGCAAAAAATGAGCAATTTAAACCTGTTTTTGGGCGTGCAAAGTACAACGGGTCAGACTGTTGAGTGGTCTGTTAGCGTGGCAATTATCATGATTTTGTGCAATGTATTTGCCATTGTCATTGGTTATTATGGCATCTCTAAAGAAAATCGTGGCAAAGGTCCCGCCCTTCCCGTTTCCTTACCCCGCATTTTTACTGGGTTTGGTTTTCCCGAACTCCTCGCCACCGCCAGCTTAGGTCATCTCCTCGGTGCAGGTGTCATCCTCGGCTTGGCTAATGCTGGAGTCCTGTAGTAGCCATAGTTAGTCACAAACAAGCAGTAATGGGAGCAAAATGCTCCCTAATTTCCTGGTGTGATAGCAAAGATTAATTAGCCCTTAACTGTCGGTAAATACTATTAAAATTAACCCTTTACCAACCTTACTTAACTCAAGTTGGCGATCGCCTAAACATTCACCGCATCTTCCTGTAGCCTTAATTGCTCAATTAACCCTATTGACTCCCCATGGCTTGTACAGCAGGGGTGAGGCCATAACTCGTAACTATAGCCAGCTTTTTCTGGGTTAAATGTATCTGTTACACTGGAAGAGGGGAAAAGTAATTAACCCCCCGGTAAAGATAACGTATACCTTGTCTGTAATCACGGCAAGGGATTCAAGGGAGGGATTCATGCAGGCAGGTTGGCGGATAGGAACGATATTTGGTATTCCACTGTATATCGACTCCTCATGGTTTGTCATCGTCGTGTTGGTGACATTACTCAATAGTCAGGAATATTTGGAATGGGGAGAACTATTATCCTGGGGCGCAGGTTTAGCAGTCGCGCTGCTGCTGTTTGCTTCTGTTCTTCTCCACGAGTTAGGACACAGCTTGATTGCCAAATCCCAAGGCATTCAGGTCAATTCCATCACCCTATTTTTGTTTGGAGGTATTGCCTCCATTGAGAAAGAATCAAAAACACCGGGTCAGGCTTTCCAAGTAGCGATCGCCGGTCCCCTAGTCAGTTTAGCCCTATTTTTTCTACTCACCGCATTAGCCCAAAGTTTACCAGAACCCAACCTGGTGCGAGAAATTGCCCAACGGATTGGGGAAATTAACCTAGTCCTAGCCATATTTAATTTAATACCCGGTTTACCCCTAGACGGTGGACAGGTACTAAAAGCCACAGTTTGGCAGATTACCGGAAGTCGGTTTGCTGGAGTACGTTGGGCCGCCAGAAGCGGACAATTTCTGGGTTGGGGGGCAATTTTCCTAGGTCTATTTGCCCTATTCGCAGCCAATAACTATAGCGGTTTGTGGATTGCCTTAATTGGTTTGTTCGTCATCCGTAACGCTAGTTCCTACTCGCGAATGAGCGATTTGCAGGAAACCTTGCTCAAAATTCAAGCTAGTGACGTGATGACCCGTGAATTTCGAGTCATTGATGCCGAGATGACCCTGCGACAATTTGCCGATGATTATTTGATTTGTCCCTCCTCCATTCCAGTATTTTTTGCCGCCTCGTCCGGTCGCTATCGGGGGTTAGTGTCTGTGGACAAGTTGCGAATGGTCGAACGTAGTCAATGGGAAATACAGACCTTGCATGATATTGTCACACCTCTAGAGCAGTTAATTGCAGTCCCAGAAAAAGCCCTACTGGTGGAAGTAATTAACCAAATGGAATCCCAAGGACTTCCTAGAATCACAGTTTTATCCCCAGCCGGAGCCGTCTCAGGCATAATAGATCGTGGGGATGTCGTTAGGGCCGTGGCTAAATCTCTCAGAGTTCCTATTCCCGAAGCTAATATTAAACGGATCAAAGAAGATGGTAGTTATCCCCCTGGACTTCCCCTAGATGCGATCGCTAAAACCGCCGCCTCCTACACCGAGAATTGAGGCGCAAATTTGGCGATCTGATCCCATTCAGCCTCCGTTAAGGGTTGGGTGTCTAATTGAATCCCAAAGCTATCCGTAGCCGCCATAATTAAAGCATCTATGACAGTCTGTAATTCCATAGATAGCAATGGTGGGGATGCCATAGCAGTCCCAAATACTTGGGATTGTAGACCCGGGTCAGGAGTTAAACGCATAGACCCATGTTGAAGCACCGCCCGACCCCGACACAGTTGAGCGCTACCAATCAGTTTATAACCATTGTCTAGGACTAAATCCGCTCCGGTTGCTGTCCCAAAACAGTCAGGATGATGAATATAGCCCCGTCCCGCAGAACCATAATCGAGATGAAATCCTAGACTTCGCCATCCCCTCACTAAAAACTCGCTAATGTATTGGTAAATTTGCGATCGCGATCCAGACAACCCCGAAGTCACCACCGCATAAGTCAGATCCCCTTGATGCAGTACCCCCCGTCCTCCACTAGGGCGGCGCACCAATTCAATAGGCTGATTCTGCCATTGCAAATCATGCCAAAATTCCGGCCAGCGCCGTTGATGATAACCCAGAGAAATGGCTACAGGTTGCCAAGTATAAAACCGCAATGTCGAGGGATGACAACCTTGATCATGTTGTGATAGCAACCAGCTATCTATCGCCATTTGCAGCCGCCCTGAAGCCTCAGTCAGAGGGATTAAACGCCAGACAGAACTATCAGTAGACATAACTACATATACCTATACCCCCTTTCACAGATTGATGCTGTGCCCATCTCAGAGTTACCCATAAGGTAGGGAGTTCCCCTAGAATTGATGGGGTAGGATCTGCAAAAAAACCCCCCTTCGACTTCGCTTAGGGGGATGTTGCAGAAACCCCAATCGTAATTTGGGCATCCCGGTCCATGTCAAGTAACAGGAATGCCAAATTCCTCTATCAGGATATCGTCATTATCATCGGCGATCGTCGCGACAATAGTAATAGCTCGCGATATTTCCCCCGGCGTAATGCCAGCTAAAGTGCGGGTAGTCAGAACTACCACCTGATTATTAGTGATGGCAAAATGGGATTCAAACGTCGAAAGCCAATTCATTTCCAGCAGCCTCTTCATCAGCTGATCCTCATTTTTGACTGGGAATTGCAGAATAGGAGACCACACCGTTAGCGTATCATCTTCCGTTTCTCCTGTCAGTTGTACAAACACTGTTACACTGCCATACTGAAACTTCCAGAGATGACCCGCGTCACTCTGACCAACCATCGCTTTCTGGTCTTGGGCTAAACCCGCAATCACCGTTTCAATTTCTTCCCTGTAGCCAATACTAGAGCGATCGCTAATACTGATGTCGTCAGTCATATCTTCAGGCATAGTGTCCAGGTTAGTCTGATTTGTCGATGTCATAGCAAATCTGTTTATTAAGTGTTCTTGAGCCTATATTTACTCTATTTAACAGTATCACCTGCTAGAGTGTGCTTCTTGTGAGCGATCCAGTATTTACTCACAAAGTGCTGTTCCGTGCTAATTCCTTCAAATCCTACCTGAGAGAGGCGATCGCTCAAATCATCCGTAATATAATTGCGATAATAAGGCTCATGGAACATCACCGCAAAATTTTCCATCATCTCCTTCAACTCAGGACAATCAATAGCCTGAATCGAATCACAAATAACAAATACCCCTCCCGGTTGCAGTACCCGATAAGCCTCCTCAATCACCTTCTGACGCGCGAGTGGTGGCAGTTCGTGAAACAAAAACACAGAAGTAATACCATGGAAATAGTTATCCTGATACGGTAAAGCCTCAGCATTAGCTTGGATTAATTGAGGTAGTTCCCCCGGAATTCGCGATAACAATTGATTAGCCTTGCGTAAATAAGCCCCCGACAAATCCACCCCATATAAACTAGCCTTGGGAAAAGTAGCTCCCATAAACTTCAAAGTTCGACCCGTCCCACAAGCCACATCTAGCACCCGTAATTCCCTAGCCGAAACCCCCTCAAAACCCTGTAAACCACCTTTCAGAGGCGCTAATACCCGCCGCCTCATCGCATCTGCACCCCCATTAAACAGGATATCAACTGCTCTATAAAACTTAAACAAAACCGGACATAGCCGGATATTGATGTTTATTTCTGGCTTCGTCCGGGACTGTCGGCAGCACCCCGTCCACAAGTGTAATCGTCTGAACCAGGCGATTTTTCTAAATTTATACTGGCGTTCAAATCTCTATCAATCTTCAGCCCACAGTTCTGACATTCAAAAGTCCGACGGACTAGGGGCATTTTTTGACGATGGCCACAGTTAGAACAAAGTTGACTGGATGGATAAAATCTATCGGCAATAATCAACTTTGAACCATAACGTTCTGCCTTGTAACCTAGTTGACGACGGAACTCATAAAATGAAGCATCAGCGATAGAACCCGCCAAACCATGATTTTTCAGCATACCTGACACATTCAAATCTTCAATGACTACTTGGCTGTGGTTTTTAGCCAAAAAAGTAGTTATTTTATGAATCGTGTCACGGCGAATATTAGCGACTCTTTGATGTAGCTTTTGAACTTTTAAGAGACATTTGGCCCAATTTTTTGAGCCTTTGACTTTGCGACTTAAATGGCGTTGTAATCTGGCTAGTTTTTTGGTGGCTGCTTTATAAGCCTTGGGATTAGAGAATTTGGTCCCATCGGAGCAAGTCGCCAAATTGTTAATTCCTAGGTCAACCCCGATTCTCTCTCGATATTTCGGTGTAATTTCTGGCGTGATTTCTACGAAAAAGCTCATATACCAGTCACCTGCTTGGCGCGTTATAGTGACTTTCTTAACCCAACTTTCGGGTAGAGCCTCAAATGTAGAAACCCAGCCCACAAAAGGCAGCTTATGGCGAGTTCCTGACAGATTGAATGGCTTTCCGGAATTGTCAAGCGTAAAACTATCATGGTGGCCTTTCTTCTTAAATTTAGGATAACTGCTTATTCCCTTGAAGAAGCGCTTAAAGGCATCCCCTAGATTAATGAAGGCATATTGATAAACTTTAGAAGACAATTCAGACATCCAAGGATATTGAGGTTTCACATAATTCGTAAAAACCTTTTTAATGGAGTTGATATTAGGCTTGAGTCCCTCTTCATAAGCTGACCTCCATAAGTGTAATCCCCAATTGAACACAAATCGAGCATACCCCGCGTGTTTGGCCATCAAGGTAGCTTGACGGTCATTGAGTTTTAGTTTTGTCCGGAAAGCTTTGTAAGGGTTATGGTCGAAAGGGAAGTCGCCTTCCCCAACTCCAATTCAAAACCGTGCTTGATACTTTCACATCACACGGCTCCTGATGTGGATACCCCTTTTGACATCGGGAACAGGGTAACGACTCCCTGCTTTTGTGATTTCAACTTTTGGAGCTAAATACAACATCGTAGTGTTTAAACTCGCTTTCGTCGTAAACACTCCTAATTGTCGCAGTCTCTATATCCACACCGTGACTAGTGGGCATATCCTAACCATTACAGTTAGGCATTGGCTTTCAGTCACATCCTTTCCCCTTAAAGGTATACGCTTACACTTTCACTACTCCGCAGGTACATCCTGCCACTTGAGAGCCTAAAAGGGGTTTAAACGTTCCGTTTATACGGGCATTCCATCTTTAGATTTGTCCTCTCCACCGGGGTACTTTTAAAAGTCTGTGTAGGTGATGTCATGATTACCCTACTTTTCCCCTTGCTCTTTTGAACGCAGCGTATCAACCTGTTTCGCTGCTAAATCATTACGATGGTTCAAGCCGGACATTCGGTTTCCCTAATCATGGATGGTTGGCAGTGGTCGCATTTGGTAGTAGGTTCTACTTCACGCCTTCCGTTCCCCGCTTCAATCCTGGGGTTATGATTCCCAAAACTGGGGGTGGCTATCGCCGTTACTCTCAACGCAATTGTTAAGGAATCATTAATATTTCCAGTTGGGCGTTTTGACCTTGAGTTCCCTGCCTTGTTTTGTATATTTCTATACCAAACGTTGGGACATATAAACAGTTATGGGATGGTCAGGGTACGAGTCCCTTATATTTCACCAAGGGGTGAAAGTCCCACTAGGAGGTTATTTCAGGCATTGCAGCCTTATTTGACTCCTAAACGTCTCGCACCATGATTGGATTTTACCATGAAGAATCCGACTTGATGAGTATGTCGTCAAGGAAATTTGGCATGGTCTGGGGTTTGACCGTATACTCATTATTGAGTTGCGAATCTTTTGGGGTATTGTACCTTATTGTCCTAAGATATTAAGCAAATCTTGGATTAAATTCTTGCTCCCAGATCATACAAATTAGCCGACCAATCACTCAAATAGCCATCAGTCTGATGATGGAAATTCTGGAGGTAGTAACCAGGATAGCCCTCCGTATCAATTTCCCGCGCAAATTCCTGATATCGCTTCTGATTAGCACGTTCTTGCATTTGCAGCATATCCCACCATAACAGCGGATAGTAGCGCAATATATCTTCTATCGGCGTATCAAACCAAATCGAGGCGGGATAAACCCCCCTTTCCGCCTCCTCCCAATCCCTTTGATATATTTTCTCCAAAGAGTCCCGAATTTTGTTAATCACCTCTGGTTTCAGAGGTTGAGGTCTACGCTCTGGGGTCGGTGGTGCTACCATCTCCAGCACTTGATTGCTCAAAGTTTTATGAGCCAAACTTAAAACGCTCTTGCTGTACTGAAACGCCTGATAAGTTAATTGAGTTAAGGGATCTGACATGACCAGTGAAAAATCTCTAAATGTTAAGAATTGTAATTGATTTTAACAATTTTATCGAATCGGGGGGGTTAAACAAAAAATCACCCCCAGAGGGGGGTGACTGGCTAAGTCTCAGAATAGAAGTTCTGAAGATTAGCAATCGTAGTAGAGAGAAAACTCAAACGGGTGAGGACGTAACCGCATGGGGTTAACCTCATTATCGAGTTTGTAGGAAATCCAGTTAGTAACAAAGTCTTCCGTAAACACCCCACAATCCGTCAGGAAGGCATGATCATTTTCCAGAGCTTCCAGAGCCAATTCCAAAGAACCAGGAGTTGAGGGAATCTTGCGGAGTTCTTCAGGAGTCAGATCATAGATATCCACATCCAGCGGTTCGCCGGGGTCAATTTCGTTCTTAATGCCATCAATACCCGCACAGAGCATAGCCGCAAAAGCGAGGTAGGGGTTAGCCGTAGCATCAGGACAGCGGAACTCAAAACGCTTGGCTTTGGGGCTATCACCAGCCAGAGGAATCCGAACCGAAGCCGAGCGGTTTCCTTGGGAATAAGCCAAGTTCACCGGAGCTTCAAAACCAGGAACCAGACGCTTATAGGAGTTAGTGGTTGGGTTAGTCAGAGCCAACAAAGCCGGCGCGTGTTTGAGAATACCACCGATATAGTGTAAAGCCATTTGGCTCAATCCAGCATAGCCATCTCCTGCAAACAAAGGCTGACCACCTTTCCAGAGTGACTGGTGAGTGTGCATACCAGAACCGTTATCGTTAAAAACTGGTTTAGGCATGAACGTGACAGTTTTGCCATACTTTTTAGCAACGTTCTTGATGACATATTTGTAAACCATCAAGTTATCAGCAGCTTCTACCAGGGTTCCGAACTTAATACCCAGTTCATTTTGTCCGCCTGTGGCTACTTCGTGGTGATGCTTTTCAATGGGAACCCCACACTGAGCCATCGTTAGCAGCATCTCAGTCCGCAAGTCTTGCATAGTATCTGTGGGGGACACAGGGAAGTAACCCTCTTTATAACGGGGTTTATAGCCTAAGTTACCTCCTGGTTCTTCCCGACCAGAATTCCAACGGCCCTCAATGGAGTCTAAAAAGTAGTAACCAGAGTGTTGATTTTGGTCAAAGCGGACATCATCAAACACAAAAAACTCAGCTTCTGGACCGAAAAAGGCTGTATCGGCAATACCTGTTTCCTTCAAATAGTCAATCGCCTTTTGAGCAATCACCCTCGGACAGCGACTATACCATTCCCCCGTCCGAGGCTCTTTGATGCTACAAATCACGCTCAGGGTCGGTTCCGCCATGAAGGGGTCAAACCAGGCTGTTGTCGGGTCTAGCACCATCATCATATCGGACTCGTTGATGGCTTTCCAACCCCGAATACTGGAACCGTCAAAAGCCACCCCATCGGTGAAGGAAGTTTCATCAATCTGATCGTAGTATACGGTCAAATGCTGCCAGGTTCCTGGCATATCGATAAATTTCAGGTCGATAACTTTAATATCTTGGTCTTGAATCATACTCAAGACTTCTTGGGCCGTCGTGGGCATATATCTCTCCTTAGAATTTCCACTATTTGAGGAGCTTACCAGATTTTCTGACGAAGCACATCTGGCTGATCATAGTGACTTCAATTGATTAAGTTTTGTATTGAGTGCTACACTATGACGCAACCTGGATCAAAATAATTTAAAGATAAAGATATCATAGGGAGATCGACTTGATGCGGGACGCAGTAACGAGCCTGATTAAAAATTACGACATTACCGGGCGGTACTTAGACCGAGATGCCATTGATAGCTTAAAATCCTACTTTGTCACCGGAACCGCACGGGTTCAAGCGGCAGCAACTATCACGGCTAATGCAGCAGAGTTGGTTAAGCAAGCTGCTTCTCAATTGTTTGGCGACCTACCTGAGTTAATTCGTCCGGGTGGAAATGCTTATACAACCCGTCGCTATGCAGCCTGTCTGCGGGACATGGATTATTATCTGCGCTATGCAACTTATGCTTTGGTAGCAGGCGATACAGATGTTCTCGATGAGCGTGTGCTACAAGGCTTGCGCGAAACTTATAATTCTCTTGGGGTTCCCATTGGTCCAACTGTTGTTGGTATCGGTATCCTCAAAGACTTGGTGACTGAGAAGGTTCAAGCTGCGGGTATTGAAGTGGGCGCATATTTGGAACAGCCCTTTGACCATTTGATCGCTGAATTGAGCGAAACTGACGTTTAAGATCATTTTCCAGATGGGGAAAATTTAACATAAAAAGGGGCGACATTAATTATTATATGTTCGCCTCTTGTTTTTTCGGGGAAAATTTAACAGTGACCAAAAGACCAATTGCGATTGATTTATTTGCTGGGTGTGGGGGGATGTCTCTGGGTTTGGAGGCGGCGGGGTTTGATGTGGCTGTGGCGGTAGAGTTTGATGCTGTTCATTGTTTGGTACATCATTTTAACTTTCCCTACTGTCATACAATATGCAGAGATATATCAAAAGTTACAAGCGCCGAAATTCTGGAGCAATTACAATTAAAATATCAAGATACACAAGTTGACTTGATTGCGGGGGGGCCTCCCTGTCAGGGATTTTCCCATATAGGTAAACGTCAACTTGATGACCCGAGAAATTCCCTGGTTTTTGAATATCTCAGAATGATTGCGGAAATTCAGCCCAAATACTTTATTTTTGAAAATGTGCCGGGTATCGCTACTGGCAAACATAAACGGTTTTTAAATGAACTAATTACTGAATTTGAAGCTATTGGCTACCAGATCCAAAAGCCGATTAAAATTCTTGATGCTAGTGAATACGGGGCTCCTCAAAAACGAAAAAGACTAATATTAATCGGTAGTCGATTCGATGTGAAAATAGCCGGATATCCTGCCACAAATAAATCGGAAATGTTCACGGTCTATCAAGCAATATCTGACCTGGAAAAGATAGATCATTTTACTAATTATGACCCAGGAATTTCTCCGGCTTTCCTAGAATATGAAGGCGATCGCAAAAAATATTCATTGGTGCCCAGTGATAGCTTTTCCCTCTGCCATAAACGTAGTATTGAGCCGACTGTTTATGGTCATGTTGGCTCGGTTCACACTCCCCTGTCGATCGCCAGATTTGCTCAGACTCCACCGGGTACGGTTGAACCCAAAAGTCGATTTTTTAAACTCTCACCTACGGGGTTATGTAATACTCTGAGAGCAGGTACTAATAGCGATAAAGGAGCTTATACAGCACCCCGACCTATTCACTACTCTATCCCTCGATGTATCACTATTAGGGAGGCGGCTAGACTTCATACTTTCCCGGATTGGTTTCAATTTCATCGCACTATATGGCATGGATTTAGGGAAATTGGAAATGCGGTGATTCCGATTCTGGCTAAACAGCTTGGCGGGTCGGTAATTGATGCCCTGGGGGTAGATGTGAATCAGTTAAAATCAACAACTTTGGCACAAGTGCCGGAAAGTTTGTTATCATATAATATCTCCCAAGCCTCTAGTTATTGGGGAATCCCTGACTATGTTATACCTAAGAGAAAACGATTAAGATAAAATAATTTATTATTGCCAACAAGAGTTAATCTAAGAAGTCTTGATGATATGAAACAACGTCTTGATACATTGCTAGTCGATCGCCATTTGTCAGACTCACGACAACAAGCCCAACGTTTGATTAGGGCGGGGGAGGTAATGGTCAATCGCCAAGTAGTTGATAAACCAGGTACAGAAGTAGATATTTCGGCGACTATAGATGTGAAAGCGCGATCGCCTTATGTATCTCGTGGGGGGGAAAAACTAGCGGAAGCGCTGGATAAATTCGCGATTAATGTTACTGATAGAATCTGTATTGATGGTGGTATTTCCACGGGTGGATTTACGGACTGTCTGCTACAACGTGGGGCTAAACAGGTTTATGGTATTGACGTAGGTTACGGACAGGTAGATTGGCGACTTCGCAACGATCGCCGGGTGATTTTACGGGAACGCACCAACTTCCGCTATCTGACTCGGGAGCAATTATATCACCAAGAGGATTATACTAGAAACAGTTTTGCTGATTTGGGGGTGGTGGATGTATCTTTCATCTCCCTAACCAAGATTCTACCCGCCCTGTGGGAACTACTACAACCTCCACGAGAGGTGGTATTGTTGGTTAAACCTCAATTTGAGGTGGGGAAGGGTCGGGTTGGCAAAAAAGGGGTGGTGCGATCGCCACTTGATCAAGCCGAGGCAATTTTGGGGGTCGGGTCGAAGGCTGAAAGCATGGGATGGGAGTATCGGGGGTTAACAGCATCACCGATTCAGGGTCCGGCTGGTAACATTGAATATCTGTTATGGTTATCTGATCAAGGTGAAGCTATCCCCAGTTTAGATGCGATCGCCAAAATGACTGAATTCACTCAAATTCAATTCCAAAATGGTCAAGCAAAAAACTAAATTATCCCAACGTTCCCAACCACCGATTTCACCCATAAAGCGAGGCGCTAGATATCTGATCTGTGCTTTGGCTTATGTAACCTGCGGGGTGATTTTAGTAGCGATCGCTATTTCCATTAAAGTCATCGCCCTCCAGTTAGCCCATAGATTTGTGTATCCGATTTTTGTGTTTGGTGACTTATTAAGAGGGCTAGAAATTATTGAGTTATTAAATTTACTGGTTTTTGCCATACTGGGGATGGGATTGGGATTAGCAACCGGTTTGCTTCCCACCCGAGACAGTCGCCGAATCAGCACCATATTTTTAATTATTTTAGTGCCAGTTATTTTAGCCATTCCCCAATATATTAAATACGATCTATGGATTCAGGACATCTCCCAGCAAGACCAAATTAGCAACAGTCAAGCCATGACCATTGCTAACTCATTTTTAGAACGTCGCATTGGACATCAGGGAGTTTTGGGCTTTTACTTATATACAGGTCAATTTCCGATGATTCCCACCAGACAGTCACAAATGCAGGATTTAGATAGACTGGAAAAACAAGTTAACTCAAAATTTGTCAGAGTCAGCGGTATTCCCCCAACCATAGTTAATTGGTTAATGGGAATTTGCTTCTGGGGAATCAGATTATTTTATTTCTCGGTGGCGGCGATAACCGCTACGGCACATTTTCGGGAAGGTCTCAAAATTGTGGGGAGATAAAACCCATTGAGTCCCCGCAAGCCGGGAAAAATTAGCTATGATGATCATGGTGGTGGTTACAGTTGACTGAGATTTGGCTGAATTTACCTAAATTTGGGTGAATACCTCAACCGGAATTGGGGAAAACTAAACTGTAGCAGAATTAATCCCACGCAATCTAACGGTTATTTTATGGCTATTCCTAGTTACCTTCTGATTCTGATTGTTGTCTTTGTCATTGTACCATCGGTGATAGCGGTTCTCCTGCGAATGGCGCTACACTATTATTTGATTGACCAAGGAAACCAAGTAATTCGACTCATTAACGGACAGCCTCTCAGGAAACCACCGAAAATAGTCAATTATTTAGAAACTCGACTAGCTGAAGCCAGCCAACAATTGGAACAAGTCAACACTCCAGCAATTATTGATCAGGTTTATAGTCAGCAGCGAGTCTTGTTGATTTCCTGCGAACAAATTGAACAATTGGGGCGCATTCTTCCCAATTTATTACTATCCTTTGGTTTACTGGGAACTTTTATTGGTATTACGATTAACTTATATTCCCTCAGTGAAACGGTCAGCACCACTAATGTCACTGATATTAGCAGTTTACTCCAGGATATTCAAACACCTTTACAGGGAATGGGAATTGCTTTTACTACCAGTTTAGCGGCGATTTTATTTAGCGCGCTTCTGGTGGTGATTAACTTCATGTTTAATACTAATCTGGCTAAGTATCGCTGGATGAGTGCTTTAGAAGACTATCTGGATAATATTTATCAACCTACTCTGAAAGGTCAAACGAAAACGGATAAAATTGTTCAAGAGATGGTGCAGGTATTTGACCAGTTTTTAATCCGTTTTGGTCAAGGTATCCAAACGTCTATCGAGACAGCATTTCGACAAAAGATTGATGAAATTTATGCAACTAACCTGAAAGCTAATCAACTGGCTGAACAGGTTTATAGTCGGTTAATTGATGCTTCAGTGACAGTGACGCAAAGTGCTAAGGATTTTCAAATTGCGGGCGATCGCTTTTTGGAAGTAGCGCGCGCTTTTGAACAAAGCGAGTTCCCCCAACAGCTTTCCAATGCTACTATCAACTTAGCCAATACTCAACGCAGTTTTTCCCAATCAGCTTCCGGGTTGGCTACCTCAGTACAATCGGTGGATTTAGCTGTTATTGAACTGCAAAACTACAGCAAACGCCTGATTAAATTTAGTGAACAAATCCAACAAACTAATCAAACGGCATTAAATTTATTAGAAACCCAGAATCAGAATCAACAATCATTTAATCATATCGTTGAACAGGTACAAACTGCTTCCCAAGGGTTTCAATTGGCTGTAAATAACCTGGATAGCCTACAACGGCGCATGGTGAATAAAACTGATAATCTGGAAGAAATTCAGGCGGAATTATCGAAGTTGGTAGTAGCTATGCAAACCTACAGCCAGGGAGTCAATACAGCAGTCGGCGGCGGAGTTGCTGCTAATTATCCTGGGAATTCGATTAATTCAATGGAGTTACAACCAGTAATTTCTGGGTTACAAGAATGTGTGAGTCATTTACAGGACACTAAAAATGAACTTTATCGACTCAGGCATACCATAGAAAAGCAATAATGTCAAGCATTTCAAGCTGTAAATAATAAGATTTAAGAGGCAAAAAATATGCGTTATTCCCGTTCTAATCAGAAATCAGAAGAGTTTAACTTGTGGCCGTCTTTTACGGATTTAATGGCTAATTCGTTTATGATTTTGAGCCTATTTCTGTTGTTAGCAATTATCAAGTCGATATTTATTCAAACGGTTTCTGATGCGACGGCTTCTCGTTCCGAACAATTAGAAATACAAATGTCGGAATTACAAAGTAGACTACAACAGCAAACCACTCAGGTGACGGGACTGCAAGGAGAGGTAGCTAGGCTACAAACTGAACTGAGAAATAGAGGCGATCGCATTATGCAATTACAGGGAGAAGTGGAACGCCTCAAATCTCCACCAGTGATTGTATTGCGAGATTCATCATCACGAACATTTGACTCCGGTAGTGCGGCTATTTCGTTAGAATTAGGTGAGTTTATCGATAATAAATTAGTAGGACAAATTAAGGATTTTGCGGAAGATTATGAGGGATATGTGGTAGAAGTAATCGGTCATACTGACGGACAAATTACAGGGGGCGGTTACAGCAACCTAGACCAAGTATTAGAAGAAGTTGCACGCAATAACCAAGCGGTTACTAGCCTAGTTCCTGGTTCTAATGCGGACTTAGGCTTAATGCGGGCTTTAGCAGTTGTCCAAAGATTACAGGAAAATGAAGAATTGCAGTCATTAGGATTAACATTTAAAGCCTATTCGGCGGCGCAATTATATGAGGCTTCGGGAAATTATGCTTCTATTAACCGCACCTCTGACCCCAGTCGCCGCCGGATTGAAATTCGATTCACTCCCAAAGCTGTGGAACAATAATTTAAGGGTTAAAATGGGTTGTACAAGCCCAGACCTCAATTTTACAGTCTCCTTGACCACAGGCGACAATTGAACGCGCCTCAGCTTCGGCCCTATTTACAGCCCAAGCTGATCCAATATTAGAGCCATTAGTGGCGATCGCACCACAACCATTTTTAAACCATACCCGGATCTGACAATCAGCCTGTCCGCAGTATTCTAGGGCGTAACGTTGGGCTTGGGCGAGTGTGGGGTAGTCGTGGGAGTAACCCCAGATAGCGGGGTTAGTGGTTGAAGTAGCGATCGCCCCGTAATGATCGGGATTTTGGGCAACAATAGCCCCACTAGTGATACCTTCAAGCGCAATCAGAATTAACCCAGTCAGACTCAAACACTTAATCATCGGACTTGTACAGGTAGGAAAATAGTCATCACCTTCCCTTGCTGGGGTCGCTGTCGGACAACTAATTTCCCCCCAAGGGCTTGGAACAGATTTTTAGTGACATTTATATTTAAACTTAGACTACCGGTTTCTGGCTGCACCATCAAGACAGGTCCGATAGATTTTAGGGGAGACTTAGGCGCAACTGTAAAAGGGGAATGAGTTTGGGTGTGAGAATGGGACTCTAGCTGCAATTTCAACAACTGTCCGGCGAGTCTTACACCGACTTTAATATGGCTACCAGATGGTAGACTGCGGGTAAAGTTTTCGATCGCCCCGGTTAGCATTTGGTCTAATAAGGTCGGATCACTAACTACAGAGGGTAATTGTTTGGGTAAAATCACCTCTAGGGTATGATTCCGCTGGCTGGCTTGTTTTTGCCATCGTGGTAGTCCGTTTTGGAACACATCTCCTAAAGACATGGTGGTTAACTGGACTCCGGTATTGCTAGGAATTTCGCAGGAGGAGGGGGGATTTGGGGACATTTCCAATTCTACCGCCCGGAAAATCAGGTTAAAGCGATCAATTTGGATGCTACATTCGCGATCAATGGACTCTAAGCGTTTACGGACTACCTCTGGGTCGAAATTCGGACGCTTCAACAGTAGCCGAGTTAAGGTCAGAATTGTGGTTAAGGGGGTGCGAACTTCATGGGCGATCGCCTGTAATAATTCTGCCTGGGATTGTCTAATAGTGTAGTCGGTCCCGACTGATGACCCAACTGTTAATAGGTTTTCAGGTGATTGGGGAACAACTACGGTTTCGGAGGGGTTAGTTTTTGGCTGGGTTGGGCGATCGCGATGGTAGGGCTGAGTTTTGCAGCAGCAAACGGCTAAACTGGGTCACAGTTTGATAATGGGGGGCGACTGGGGGAAATTGTGAGGCGATCGCATCTAGTTGAGTAATATAATGGTGATCGTGACTGGGGACGGTTGAGGACTGTTTAACCATGCGTTGGCGCAACAGCAACAGCGATCGCTTGACTAGATCTGGATCAAAAGAAAACAAAAACGCCGGATCGTTAGCAGGATTAACCCCTAACACCATCACTAGGCTAAATTCGGCGGTCAAGACTAAACAAAATCTCTCCCCCATAAGTGGATCGTCTCCAGATAAGGGAAAAGCTGACTGAAAGGGTAACTGATTAATTTTTTCTGCACAAACGGGAATATCCCCCTTGTGGGATGCGGGTAATAACCGAAATCCCCTTTCTCTTCCCCATACTGATCCTACAGACCCGAATTGCGATTCACAGGTCAAAATTAGGGTAGTGAAATCACTCGCTAGACGGGGATTCATTAATACCGGAGATGGACCAGAGATGACATAACCACGATGGGAATAAGGTGGGGGAATATCGCTGATCAGTTGATTGTCATTGGTTGATGAAATTCTCGGATATCTGGGGGGGGTCACTTCTAGGAATTGATTTAAGCTACGAATAGCCCCATACCAGTCAGCTTCGGCTTTCTGGCGGGAATAACGACTGCGATCGCCTATTAGGGCTTCACTAGCTAAAATTTCGCTTAAAGTTGCTACACTAAAATCACTCATAGCTTTCTCTCCATCGTTTCCGATTGATTAGCGCCATTCATATAATTACCCTGACTCTGGAAAATGAAATACTGAATATGGGTTAACTTATCCTATTTTCAGCATATCTGCTATTATGCTCCAGTAGATTCGTAGAACCGAACCCGTCACGCCGTAGAAACCGTTCGTTATCCTATTCCCCTCAGCCAGAACCTACCACTACACTGATTCACTCCACCAACAATTAAACTTCTATCAATTTTGACTAAAATTTACCCGCCACGACGGATATTAGTAATTATCAGTATGATTCAATTTAAAAGTATGTTGAATTGGCGCGACAGCTAAGGGTAAGATGGCGGCGATCGCTTGCCAATTCTTACCCAGTTTTACCTAAACAACAGCTTTTCGGGATATTTATTTGATAGGTAATCGGTTCCCTATTTTGACCCAAAACCCTGGTTAATTAATAGTGATTGGCAAATTTTACCCCTCATTAGAATCTTCTAAAATCGGCAGAATTTCATCAATAGGTAAGCCTAAAATTTCGGCGATCGCTTCCGAAGCATAACCCAGGTTATTCAAACGTAGGACAATGTTTCGCGTGATTTCTTCGCGACCTTCCTGGCGACCTTCTAGGCGACCTTCCTGGAGACCTTCCTGGAGACCTTCTAGGCGACCTTCTAGGCGACCTTCTAGGCGACCTTCCTGGAGACCTTCCGTAAAGGCTTCTTGATAGAAACGAGTTTGTTTTAAATCAGTTAATCCTAACATTCTAGCAATCTCCTCGCGACTAGCTTGGGGTAGTTTATAGACTACAATAATGCCGGGTGATGTTTTACTGCTTACGATGCAGTCATAGCTAAGGGTAAGATGGCGGCGATCGCTTGCCAATTCTTACCCTACCGAAAAAACAGGTTTTCGGGATATTTATTTAATAGGTAATCGGTTCCCTGTTTTTACCCAAAAACCTGGTTAATTAATAGTGATTTGCAAATTTTACCCCTTATGAGAATCTTCTAAAATCGGCAGAATTTCATCAACAGGTAAGCCTAAAATTTCGGCGATCGCTTCCGAAGCATAACCCAGGTTATTCAAACGTAGGACAATGTTTCGCGTGATTTCTTCGCGACCTTCCTGGCGACCTTCCTGGAGACCTTCCTGGAGACCTTCTAGGCGACCTTCCTGGCGACCTTCCTGGAGACCTTCCTGGAGACCTTCTAGGCGACCTTCCTGGAGACCTTCCGTAAAGGCTTCTTGATAGAAACGAGTTTGTTTTAAATCAGTTAATCCTAACATTCTAGCAATCTCCTCGCGACTAGCTTGGGGTAGTTTATAGACTACAATAGTTTCGATTAAATCAATGATATCGCGTCTCAGGGGGGCTGGTGGGAGTATTTGTTGAGCTTGTTCAATCAGTTGTTGGGCTGATTCTATAGCTACAGACTCCGATGCGACTACTAACTTAATGATACCTACCCCTAAGCCGTTTTCGCCTTCCAACTCGTCTAGGTAAATGCGGGTCACTGCTTCTGAGTTGAGAATTTGGCTAAAGTGTTGAGACTTTTCGCGCTCTGTGTTACGGTTAGGGTAGATGACTACAACTCTCCAGGGGTAAGGGGGTTGATACTGTCGCAGATAGAGGAAAAGTTCCGCAAAAATCCGATAGTACAGGTCATCGTCCGGTTGAAATTGTACTTCCGTAAGATAAAAGGGTTGGCTAGGGTTGTCGGTACTGGGAAAGAATAACCCGTCTAAGCGAAAGGCGAGTTGTTTGACTTCTAGGTTGGTGAATTGATATTGATCAGCTTCTGTGGGAGGAAGGTTCAGCAGTTCAAAGAAGCTGCGCGGGTATTGTTGGAAGATGCGGTAAAATATGCTATCGGTTTTCACTGGCTTATGGCGAGATTGGTGATCGGAAATTCATTGAACCCTGGCAAATGGGTTGATATGACTCTAATAATGCTATAGTAACACCTACTGATTGATAGAAACGAGTTTGTTTTAAATCAGTTAATCCTAACATTCTAGCAATCTCCTGGCGACTAGCTTGGGGTAGTTTATAGACTACAATAATGCCGGGTGATGTTTTGCTGCTTACGATGCAGTCATAGCTAAGGGTAAGATGGCGGCGATCGCTTGCCAATTCTTACCCAGTTTTACCTAAACAACAGCTTTTCGGGATATTTATTTGATAGGTAATCGGTTCCCTATTTTGACCCAAAACCCTGGTTAATTAATAGTGATTGGCAAATTTTACCCCTCATTAGAATCTTCTAAAATCGGCAGAATTTCATCAATAGGTAAGCCTAAAATTTCGGCGATCGCTTCCGAAGCATAACCCAGGTTATTCAAACGTAGGACAATGTTTCGCGTGATTTCTTCGCGACCTTCTAGGCGACCTTCCTGGCGACCTTCCTGGAGACCTTCCGTAAAGGCTTCTTGATAGAAACGAGTTTGTTTTAAATCAGTTAATCCTAACATTCTAGCAATCTCCTCGCGACTAGCTTGGGGTAGTTTATAGACTACAATAGTTTCGATTAAATCAATGATATCGCGTCTCAGGGGGGCTGGTGGGAGTATTTGTTGAGCTTGTTCAATCAGTTGTTGGGCTGATTCTATAGCTACAGACTCCGATGCGACTACTAACTTAATGATACCTACCCCTAAGCCGTTTTCGCCTTCCAACTCGTCTAGGTAAATGCGGGTCACTGCTTCCGAGTTGAGAATTTGGCTAAAGTGTTGAGACTTTTCACGCTCAGTGTTACGGTTAGGGTAGATGACTACAACTCTCCAGGGGTAAGGGGGTTGATACTGTCGCAGATAGAGGAAAAGTTCGGCAAAAATCCGATAGTACAGGTCATCGTCCGGTTGAAATTGTACTTCCGTCAGATAAAAGGGTTGGCTAGGGTTGTCGGTACTGGGAAAGAATAACCCGTCTAAGCGAAAGGCGAGTTGTTTGACTTCTAGGTTGGTGAATTGATATTGATCAGCTTCTGTGGGAGGAAGGTTCAGCAGTTCAAAGAAGCTGCGCGGGTATTGTTGGAAGATGCGGTAAAATATGCTATCGGTTTTCACTGGCTTATGGCGAGATTGGTGATCGGAAATTCATTGAACCCTGGCAAATGGGTTGATATGACTCTAATAATGTTATAGTAACACCTACTGATTCATCAATATTGTTATCTATTATGAACACTACCTTTGCAGATGTCAAAACTATACTCCAGGATTTAATTACCCGCTATCGTCATCGGGTGGATTATTTAGCGATCCGAATTGAGGAATCAGAGGAAACTAATATTTTATTAAGGGGCGATCGCATTGAAACTTTGAGCGAGGGTTTGTCTTTAGGGGGACAGGTACGCGCTTGTTATCGAGGCGGTTGGGGTTTTGCTAGTTTTAATGATTTATCTAAGCTAGAAGACCGGATTCAAGAATCAATTATGGCCGCGCGATTAATTGGTACTGAAGAAACTATCCTCGCGCCAATTCCGATTATTGAAGATAGCTATATTTTACCGCTGACCGGTTCCGATCCTCGTCATATTCCCCTGTCGGACAAAAAGACATTATGCGATCGCTATGGAGAAATTCTCCGCAGTGTTGATGACAAAATCACCACCATTGTGCGAGACGTTTAGGAGTCAAATAAGGCTGCAATGCCTGAAATAACCTCCTAGTGGGACTTTCACCCCTTGGTGAAATATAAGGGACTCGTACCCTGACCATCCCATAACTGTTTATATGTCCCAACGTTTGGTATAGAAATATACAAAACAAGGCAGGGAACTCAAGGTCAAAACGCCCAACTGGAAATATTAATGATTCCTTAACAATTGCGTTGAGAGTAACGGCGATAGCCACCCCCAGTTTTGGGAATCATAACCCCAGGATTGAAGCGGGGAACGGAAGGCGTGAAGTAGAACCTACTACCAAATGCGACCACTGCCAACCATCCATGATTAGGGAAACCGAATGTCCGGCTTGAACCATCGTAATGATTTAGCAGCGAAACAGGTTGATACGCTGCGTTCAAAAGAGCAAGGGGAAAAGTAGGGTAATCATGACATCACCTACACAGACTTTTAAAAGTACCCCGGTGGAGAGGACAAATCTAAAGATGGAATGCCCGTATAAACGGAACGTTTAAACCCCTTTTAGGCTCTCAAGTGGCAGGATGTACCTGCGGAGTAGTGAAAGTGTAAGCGTATACCTTTAAGGGGAAAGGATGTGACTGAAAGCCAATGCCTAACTGTAATGGTTAGGATATGCCCACTAGTCACGGTGTGGATATAGAGACTGCGACAATTAGGAGTGTTTACGACGAAAGCGAGTTTAAACACTACGATGTTGTATTTAGCTCCAAAAGTTGAAATCACAAAAGCAGGGAGTCGTTACCCTGTTCCCGATGTCAAAAGGGGTATCCACATCAGGAGCCGTGTGATGTGAAAGTATCAAGCACGGTTTTGAATTGGAGTTGGGGAAGGCGACTTCCCTTTCGACCATAACTCTGTTAGCTATAATGATAGCACTCAACGGATGCTCCTAGCTACCTCTGAGGGGACTTTACTAGAACAGGGTTGGGTAGATATGGAAATGCGTTTTGCCGCCACAGCGCGCCACGGAGAAACCGTCCAGACCGGACGAGAAACCACAGGTTCCAGAACAGCCTATGAAGACCTAACCCAACTTGATCATCAGGTTCGCAGCGCCGCCAAACGGGCTGTTAATTCTCTTAATTTACCTCCCGTCCGGGGCAATATTTACACTGTAGTTATTGACCCAATTTTGTCAGGTTTATTCGTTCATGAAGCCTTTGGGCATCTTTCAGAAGCAGATATGGCTTACGAAAATCCTGACCTGTTGGAAGTCATGACTTTAGGGCGAGAATTTGGGCCGGAAAACCTCCAAATTTTTGATGGTGCATCCCCAGCAGGACATCGGGGTAGTTATTTTTATGATGATGAAGGAACCCCCGCTACTAAAACTCAATTAATCCAAGATGGGCGATTAGTCGGACGGCTACACTCCCGCGAAACTGCTGGTAAATTAGGAGAAAATCCCACCGGAAATGCTCGTTGTTTAAATTACCATTATCCCCCTTTAGTACGGATGACTAACACTTGGATTGAACGGGGAAATACTCCCGTCGAGGATTTGTTTAGTGAGATTAAATTGGGGGTTTATGCACGGAATTGGTTGGGGGGAATGACTAACGGCGAAATGTTTACTTTTAGTGCTGGAGAAGCCTGTATGATTCGCAATGGAAAATTAGCGGAACCTGTCCGGGATGTTACCCTATCTGGTAATGTGTTTACCACTTTGGCAGATATTGAGGAAATTGGTGATGATTTCTATTGGGATGAGTCGGGAGGTTGTGGAAAAGGAGGTCAAAATGGGCTACCTGTAGGCTGTGGTGGTCCTAGTTTGCGTATCCGTAATGTGGTTGTGGGAGGAGAAGCATCATAAATTAATTAAAAGCCTCTAAAAGCCTCTACCAGCACCACCCCCACCACTACTACCCCCACCAAAACTCCCACCACCACCACTACTGCTACCACCACTACTGCTACCACCACTACTACTGGAGGATGATGATAAGCGGGGAATTGTGTGGTCGGTTTTTTTCTTGTAGTTGCAACATTCACATTGATAGCTAATCCGTCGGAGTCCTGTACTATATTGAGTGGGTGAGACGACGGTTTGTGATGTGCTGGTTACGGTTAATTCTTTACCAATAGGACATTCTGAATATTGATTTCCGGGGTTGTTAACGTAGGCTTTTAGATAGATAGTATCGCGACTCAGTGCGCCTACTTCAGGACTCCACCACGCCTCAAAACTAACACTTCCGAGTTTTTCGGCTACCTGTTCATGGTCTGTTAATAGGGGTTGGAGTTCTGCTGGTTCTAAGGGTTCTAGGAAAACTTCTGAATCAGTATTATAAACAGGACGCAATGAATGCTGATTTTGGTTATTTTTAAAACGCCATTTAATTAATTTAAAACCCATTGAAAAACAGCCCAAAAAACTAATCATAGATGTTATAATTATCCCGGCTTTTATGATTCCAAATTGATTTGTTAATTCTTCTGAAAATATAGGGATATAGTTCCATAGGTTTTGGTGGTATGTTGACCACAAAAATAAACCTACTAACACTAGAGCTAAAACTAAAAAAATACGGGCGATTGATGCTGGATTTAGGCGCTGATCAATGGTCATAATTACTACTAAGATATTAATAGCGATCGCCTCCCAAAAAAATACTCCCCAGCCTGATGCTAATATAAACGTCAGGAAAAATATACCTAGCATTATCGAGATCGGCAATATTTTTAGAGCTGGGATTAAGGTATTAGATTTATACGCCAGGATTATAAACAATATAGCTATCACAGCCACCCCTGAAAATAGAGCTAATTGTGGGGTTCGATACAACATCCATAATACGGGGATAGCAGTTAAGGCAAATAATACACAAAATATACCTAAGCGGACATAAGTATAAGCGCCAGTTTCACTGGGGTCAAATGTTGTAATCCGCTGATAGTCTCCAGGCTTAACCAAAATAGGTTTTTGGGCTTCACGGCTGGCTAAATTATAAAAAGTACATGATAATAACCCGGCTGAACCTGTCAAAAACCAAACTAAATTAGGGATATCTATAGGGGGTTGAAGGCTGGAATCAAAAACCTGGTATTCTACGGCTTGAATTAAGGCTTGAGTTCCGGCTAAAATGCCATCATTAAAATTATCATTTCTTAAATAAGGAACTACATGATTATCAAGAATTCGCCCGACTCTCGCATCAGGTAAAACTCTCTCAATACCGTATCCGGTCTCAATTTCTACACGGCGATCGCCTACAGATGTTAAAAATAAAAGACCGTTATCTTGACCCTGTTTACCAATTCCCCAATGATTAAATAGTGCAGTGGTAAAGGCTTTAGGGGAAGGATAAGACCCGGTTTCAGGAACTGTCACCACAGCAATTTCGGTCCCGTTTTTTTCTTCGAGTTCAAAAATCATCTGATTTAATCGGTCTTCTGTTTCATTGCTGAGAACATTCGCCATATCTGTCACCCATCCCCCATATACTTCTCGAGGATTAGGAACTTCTGAGGGAGTGAGACTATAACTGACGGAAGGCTGTGATATCAGGATGATGCTAAAACAGAGAATTCCTAAGCACCATACTCCTAAAATGCGACCGTAGCGCTGGATACTGTTAATTTTCATAATTCCAGGTTAACTCATCAGCAAGTTATGTGATATTATAAGGACTGACAATCAGCAAAGGAGCAATTATTTAAGAAAACTTAATTTTTGGGGGAGGAAGATTGATGAATGATGCTGCTGATAGCAATATTCCCGAAAGACTCGCGCCAGAAGTGTTAGAAGTGGCTTCTCGGTTGTATCAGGAAGCTATTGATAGTTATTCGATCGCCGAACTCCAGGAAGCGGGTGCGGAGGTTTCTATTCCGCCAGAATTTATCGAAAAGATGAGTCGGGAGGTTGTGGAAAAGGGGGTCAAAATGGGCTACCTGTAGGCTGTGGTGGTCCTAGTTTGCGTATCCGTAATGTGGTTGTGGGAGGAGAAGCATCATAAATTAATTAAAAGCCTCTAAAAGTCACTACCACCCCCACCCCCACCACTACTACCCCCACCAAAACTCCCACCACTACTACTACTACCCCCACCAAAACTGCCACCACCACTACCGCTACTTCCACCACTACTGGAGGATGATGATAAGCTGGGAATTGTGTGGTCGGTTTTTGTATTGTAGTTGCAACATTCACATTGATAGGTAATCCGTAGGAGTCCTGTACTATATTGAGTGGGTGAGACGACGGTTTGTGATGTGCTGGTTACGGTTAATTCTTTACCAATAGGACATTCTGAATGGCTGGGCTTGTTAACGTAGGCTTTTAGATAGATAGTATCGCGACTCAGTGCGCCTACTTCAGGACTCCACCACGCCTCAAAACTAACATTTCCGAGTTTGGCGGCTACCTGTTCATGGTCTGTTAATAGGGGTTGGAGTTCTGCGGTTTCTAAGGGTTCTAGGAAAACTTGTGAATCAGTATTATAAACAGGACGGAATGAACGCTGATTTTTGTTTTTCTTAAAACGCCATTCAATGAGTTGAGAACTGATGGTAAAACAGCCAATCAAACTAATTAGAGATGTGATAATTATTCCCGATTTAATTATGCCAATCCATGATTCTTGATAGGATATTAACCACCCTATTAACCAAAAAATTAACCCAAAAATTAACCAAAAAAAGAAACCTATGGACAAAATACCTACACAGAATGCCATAATGATGAGCTGATAAATTTTGGTGGGCTGATGAATTTTGGTGGGCTGATGAATTTTGGTGGGCCGATTAATTTTGGTCATTGATACTAAGATAGTTTTATACGCTTTTTTATACGCTTTACCCACCAGGTTTATAAACAATATAGCTATCAGAGCCACTGAAAACACCCCTGAAAATGGAGCTAATTGTGGGGTTCGATACAACATCCATAATACGGGGATAGCAGTTAAGGCAAATAATACACAAAATATACCTAAGCGGACATAAGTATAAGCGCCAGTTTCACTGGGGTCAAATGTTGTAATCCGCTGATAGTCTCCAGGCTTAACCAAAATAGGTTTTTGGGCTTCACGGCTGGCTAAATTATAAAAAGTACATGATAATAACCCGGCTGAACCTGTCAAAAACCAAACTAAATTAGGGATATCTATAGGGGGTTGAAGGCTGGCATCAAAAACGTGGTATTCTACGGCTTGAATTAAGGCTTGAGTTCCGGCTAAAATGCCATCATTAAAATTATCATTTCTTAAATAAGGAACTACATGATTATCAAGAATTCGCCCGACTCTCGCATCAGGTAAAACTCTCTCAATACCGTATCCGGTCTCAATTTCTACACGGCGATCGCCTACAGATGTTAAAAATAAAAGACCGTTATCTTGACCCTGTTTACCAATTCCCCAATGATTAAATAGTGCAGTGGTAAAGGCTTTAGGGGAAGGATAAGACCCGGTTTCAGGAACTGTCACCACAGCAATTTCGGTCCCGTTTTTTTCTTCGAGTTCAAAAATCATCTGATTTAATCGGTCTTCTGTTTCATTGCTGAGAACATTCGCCATATCTGTCACCCATCCCCCATATACTTCTTGAGGATTAGGAACTTCTGAGGGAGTGAGACTATAACTGACGGAAGGCTGTGATATCAGGATGATGCTAAAACAGAGAATTCCTAAGCACCATACTCCTAAAATGCGACCGTAGCGCTGGATACTGTTAATTTTCATAATTCCAGGTTAACTCATCAGCAAGTTATGTGATATTATAAGGACTGACAATCAGCAGAGGAGCAATTCTTTAAGAAAACTTAATTTTTGGGGGAGGAAGATTGATGAATGATGCTGCTGATAGCAATATTCCCGAAAGACTCGCGCCAGAAGTGTTAGAAGTGGCTTCTCGGTTGTATCAGGAAGCTATTGATAGTTATTCGATCGCCGAACTCCAGGAAGCGGGTGCGGAGGTTTCTATTCCGCCAGAATTTATCGAAAAAGCGATCGCCGAAATTGAGAAACAGCGCCAACTAGAAGCGATCGCCCAACAAAAAGCCACCCAACTTAAATCTGGGTTAACATTAGGGGGGATAGTTTTCGCAGTAGTAACGGTATTATGGACTATTGTTACTTATAATTTAATTTCAGCCAGGTATCAGCAAACCCAAGCATCCTGGAGTCAAGTAGAAAACCAACTCCAGCGGCGGGCTGATTTAATTCCGAATTTATTAGCTGTAACTCAAGCGCAAGCACAACACGAACAGCAAATTATTAACCTGTTAATTGAATCGAGGGAACAGTTTTTACAAGCTAATTCCGCATCGGAAAAATTAGTAGCTAATGATGAAATGAATTTAGCGATTAGGCAATTTAATCAGTATGTAGTCAGCCAGCCTCAACTGGGTTCTTCCCCGGCTTTTATCGGTCTTATGGATGAATTAGCTGGGACAGAAAACCGCATAGCTACTGAAAGACAAAGATATAACCAAACTGTCCAAGAATATAATCAATACCTCCAACGTTTTCCTAACTCTATAGTTGCTTCTATTTTTGGTTTTGAGGAAAAGCCATTTTTTCGCGCTGAAAATACCCAGGTTCCTAAGATTGAATAAAAGCAGAAAGTCAACCGCCATCTAGTCAAAATTAATCCTATAGGAGGTTGACAAAATCGGATATTTATGATAAAAAAGGGATTTTTAATCAACCCAATTTTTAGCCCTACTGATGGCGCGTGTCCACATAATAAAATGATCGCGCGCCTGTGCGGAGCCTCCTCCGGGTTCAAATATGCGATCGACTTGGCGGCGAGAAATCAAATCCTGGTAACTATCCCAAAAACCGATCGCCAAACCCGCACCAAAAGCGGCCCCTTGGGCGGTAGCATCCAAAATGGCGGGACGTTCGACAGGAATACCCAACAAATCGGCTTGAAACTGCATCAAAAAATTATTTCGGGAAGCGCCGCCATCAACCTTCAGCAGAGAAATAGAAGTTTGACAATCCTTATTCATAGCTTCCACGACCTCACCGACTTGATAAGCGATCGACTCCAAAACCGATCGCACCAAATGTTGTCGCTGTACACCGCCAGTAATACCCATAAAAGCACCCCTAGCACTCATATCCCAGTGAGGGGCTCCCAAACCGCTGAGGGCTGGCACAAAATAAACCCCATTAGTATCATGAACCTGGCGACACAATCCCTCAGTTTCCGCCGCCGAATCAATCAATTTAATTCCATCTCGCAGCCATTGAATACAAGCGCCGGTGGTAAACATAGCCCCCTCCAGGGCATAATTTGCCGAAATCGGGCGGTCTCCCTGCTGTTGAGTCCATGCCATAGTAGACAAAAGTTGATTATGCGATCGCGTCAAAATCTCCCCAGTCTGAGAAATCAAAAAACATCCCGTCCCATAGGTACATTTCAACATCCCCGGCTGGTCGCAACCGTGAGCAAATAAAGCAGCCTGCTGGTCTCCCAAAATAGCCGTAATCGGAATTTCCACCCCCAATAGATTCGGGTCAGTTTTACCAAAAAAGCCGATACTGGGTTTAATTTCCGGCATGATATGGCGAGGAATACCAAACAAATCTAGCAAAACCGGACCCCAATCACCCCGATCCAAATTCATTAACATAGTGCGGCTGGCGTTGCTGTGGTCTGTAGCGTGAACCTTTCCCCCCGTAAGTTTCCATAGCGCCCAGGTATCCACAGTTCCGGCTAAGACATTATCCAAATTAACATGGGGCTTTTCTCGTTTTACCCAGTCAAGTAACCAAGCCAATTTAGTTGCCGAAAAATAGGCATCAACCACCAATCCTGTGCGTTCTTGAATTTCCTCAGCCTTTCCTTGCTCGGCTAATTCTCGGCATTTAGCAGCCGTGCGGCGATCCTGCCAAACGATCGCATTATGAAGAGGCTCTCCCGTCGTCTTATCCCACAACATACAGGTTTCGCGCTGCACCGTCAAACCAATAGCTTGCACTTGGGTCGGAGAAATCCCCGTATCCCGAAATACCCGTTGCATCATCTCTGACGTATCTTCCCAAATCTGTTGCGGGTCATGTTCCAACCAACCAGGTTGAGGATAATGTTGTGTAAGTTCTTTATAAGCCTGACCTGCGATGGAACCTTCAGCATTAAACAAAATCGCCCGATTGCCTGTTGTGCCTAAATCCAGGGCTAAAATATATTGAGTATTTAATGTAGTCATGAGCATTTCTTGGAAAAAACTTACGAAACTAGCACGATCATTTGAAAGCCCCATTGCTTCAGCGCGGGGATGAAAAACAACGGCGACTTTAGTCGCCTTAGGCTAGATGTGCTAACATCACAGCATGATTGTACTTGAGTTTAAGGCAAAAACCAAACCGCTACCAGCTTTAGCCATAGACGAGGCTATTCGGACGGCTCAATTCATCCGTAACAAAGCCTTGCGCTATTGGATGGATAACCAAGGGGTTGGCAGGTACGACCTCAGCCGACTCTGTAAAGAGTTAGCTGAGGAATTTCCTTTTGCCAGAAAACTCAACTCGATGGCTCGTCAAGCGGCAGGAGAACGCGCTTGGAATGCAATTAGCCGGTTCTTTGAGAACTGTAGGAAAGGCATCAAGCCAGTAGGGTATCCTAAGTTTAAGAAACACTCTCGTTCAGTAGAGTACAAAACCTCTGGCTGGAAGCTACTTGAACCTAAGCGTATTAAGTTTACAGATGGTTTTGCTATCGGCGAGTTGCGCTTGATTGGTAGCTATGATTTAGCCCATTATGACGAATCACAAATTAAGCGGGTTCGGCTAGTCCGTCGGGCGGATGGGTACTATGTTCAGTTCTGCATCAAAGCAGATTGTCGAGTGCAGACAAAACCCAGTCAAAAAGCTATTGGGATAGATATGGGACTGCGATATTTCATAGCCACCAGTGATGGCAGTGTAATAGAGGCACCTCAGTTCTACAGAAAAGCTGAAAAGCAGCTTAATCGTGCGAATCGGCGGAAATCTCGAAAGTTTCGTAAAGGAGCAAAACCTCAGTCCCAGAACTATCACAAGGCTAGGAATCGGTATGCTCGCGAGCATTTGAGAGCATGATTTAATCTCAAATTAGGTTAACATTTTACGGCAATACGGTATAATACCAAGTATGGTGCGAGACCTTCGGGTATGAAATAGAGCTGAAATGGGCGTGGGGACTACCCGGTGAGGACTTCAACCCCTTGGTTGATTGGGTCGCATCCCTGGCCATCCCATAACACAGCCTGATTTTTTTGCCCCCCTTCGAGACTTCCAATATGGTTGCCAAGGTGAAGCGTCTAATCAGGTCTAAGACTGCCCGCGCCATGCTGACATGGGCGCATTATCGATTCAAACTAACCCTGAGACATCAAGGGGAAATAACTGGAACCACAGTTGTAGATGTGACGGAAGAATACACCAGCAAAACCTGTACTCACTGTGGTCATGTCCATTCCCAGCTAGGTGGCTCAAAAGTGTTCCGATGTCCTGAGTGTGGGTTCACTCTACCACGGGACTGGAACGGTGCTTTGGGAATCTTTCTAAAAGCTTTGCGGGATACCGCCTCTGTTACCTTAACGGGTAATAGTGCTATCGTCGCATTGTCCGGGAACAACCGGAAAAATGTCGCGTAAATGTATCAGTTTCCAATATAGTCAGTGTTAATGCCATAATGAAACCGCCGGCCGTTATCAGGGTTCAATACTCCTATCGTCGTCCTCACACATGATCATGCTGATGAATAGATTACCCAAACACCTACAACTGCTATTGTGGAAACAGTCCGTGTCTGGCTGTAGTTCTGGTAGCCCCAAAATTACCCATGTACTGGGAGTTATAATAGCGATCGCCATCTTTCCATTTTTATCTACTGGGGGTATCTTCAGCCCGTATCCAGGTAACGCCCAAAGTCCCAGAGGTTCTGGTCAAGCCATGACTGTCCGTTCTGATATACAGGAAGCCGATGCTAACACCGGAATTGTCACCGCTAGGGGAAACGTACAAATAGACTACCCCGCCCGTCAAATTCAAGCCACCGCCGCCCAAGCCCAATACTTCAGCCAGGAACGTCGCATCATCCTGAGCGGGAATGTTTTAGTTTTACAAAATGGCAACACTATCCGAGGAGAAACCGTCACCTATCTAATTGATGAAGGGCGATTTATCGCCACTCCCCGCCAAGGCGGACAGGTCGAGTCAATTTATCTGCTTCCCGACAACACCAGCGAGCAAAACAACACTGCCGCTCAACCATTTAACCCCTTACCCGCCTTTCAAACCCCTTTAGGTTCCCCGTAGAATTCAACCTGATGGGTAATCAGGAATATAATCAGGAATATATTTCTGTTGCCTGTAATCTCTGTTGTCCGTTGCCTGATATAACTATCTATATCACCGTTAACAGCCGTCGCGCTATACTCAAATTTTGTCAAACAGCAATGAAAATCGTGCTGGAAAACATCCATAAGTCCTATGGAAAGCGCACTATTGTTAGTCGCGTGAATTTATCTATCTCCCAGGGAGAAATTGTCGGTTTACTGGGTCCGAATGGTGCCGGAAAAACCACCACCTTCTATATAGCCACTGGATTAGAAAAGCCGACCCAGGGGCGTATTTATCTTGACGATCGCAATATTACCCACCTACCGATACACAAACGGGCTAGACTAGGTATAGGGTATTTAGCCCAAGAAGCCAGTATTTTCCGACATCTAAGTGTCCGCGACAATATTCTGTTAATTCTCCAACAAACCCGTGTCCCCCGCCGTCTATGGGAACATAGGCTTAACAGTCTCTTGCAGGATTTTCGGTTAGAAAAAGTCGCTAACAACTTAGGCGTGCAAGTTTCCGGGGGTGAAAGACGCAGGACAGAATTAGCCCGCGCCTTAGCATCAGGGCCATTACCGCCCCATTTTTTGCTATTGGACGAACCCTTTGCGGGAGTTGACCCGATCGCCGTATCAGAGATGCAAGCCATTGTTGCCGATTTACGCGATCGGAATATGGGCATTTTAATTACCGATCATAATGTTCGCGAAACCCTCGCCATTACCGATCGCGCCTATATCATGAGAGACGGACAGATTTTTGCATCAGGGGTAGCAGAAGAACTTTACAACAATCCCCTAGTGCGACAGTATTACCTTGGCGATAGTTTTCAATTATGAAATTAAGCATTACCAAGTCTACACCTTCAACTCGATGGCTACTACCCAACCTATCGGTGTTAGATCGCTACATAATCCAAGAATTAATACCTCCCTTTATCTTTGGGGTAGGATTATTTACCTCAGTTGCTGTCACCGTCGGGACCGTATTTGAATTAGTCCGCCGCGTAGCAGAATCAGGACTTCCAGTCAGTGTAGCTTTTCAGGTATTCCTGTTAAAAATGCCTGATTTTATGGTCCTCGCCTTTCCCATGTCAATGATTTTAACCACATTGATGGTGTATGGGCGACTGTCTAGCGATAGTGAATTAATTGCCATTCGCAGTTGTGGCATTAGTCTTTATCGCCTCGTAATTCCCGCAATTATTTTTAGTTTTTTCGTCACCGGGATGACTTTCGCCTTTAATGAAATAATCGTACCAGCCGCCAACTTTCAGGCTACAATTACCCTGCAAAAAGCTCTCAATGAAGACGCACTAAATATCAGGTCAACTAACATCTTTTTCCCAGAATATGAAAGGGTAAGCGTCGAGGGTACTAACCGCCGCGTTAACGTTTTAAGGCGGCTTTTTTATGCCGAAGAATTTGCCGATGGCAAAATGTCAGGAGTCACCATTTTAGATCGTTCCCGCGCCGGAATCACCCAAATTATTTCATCAAGAACCGCCATTTGGAACCCCGAAGAAAGCACCTGGGATTTCTATAACGGCACCGTTTATATTGTAGACCCAGATGGTTCTTATCGTAATATTGCCCGCTTCGACCATAAACAATTATATCTTTCCCGTGTTCCCCTAGACTTAGCCAGCCAAGACCGCGACTATGGGGAAATGAATATCGCCCAAACCAAAGAATACTTAGAATTGATGAAACTCAGTGGCGATCAAGCCAAAATCCTCAAAACCAAAGTACGCATTCAACAAAAATACGCCCTTCCCTTTGTCTGTGTGGTGTTTGGACTGCTGGGGTCTTCCCTCGGTTCTCGTCCAGGACGCACCAACCGCGCCACCAGCTTCGGAATCAGCGTTATGATTATATTTGCCTATTATTTACTCTCTTTTATCACCGGTGCAATGGGCCAGAAAGGAATTCTTAGCCCGTTTATGGCAGCTTGGCTACCAACAATGTTGGGTTTAGGAGTATCTGGCTTTTTGTTGTACCGGAGTGCGGATTGACACTCCCCACTAAAGGCGTGCGGATTCCACATTCACAGACTCGCCGTTAGACAGCAGACTGGCGCCAACCGCCCAAGAGGACAAATCTCCTGAGCGCGTGAGTTCCGGTATGCCCTACCGTACTGAGTCCTAACTTGAAAATGTTGATAGCGGCATTGATATCTCTGTCGCACTAATCGCACTCGCTTAATTTGCTTGATGTCATAGTAATTAAGGTCGTAAGTTCCCTTGAGCTTCAGAGTTCCGATTCCTTTCCGGTCTGAGAAGGTAATCGCTTTTCGAGTCTCTGACAGCTTCCACCCAGATGATTTGTATTCAACTGAACGGCAATTCTTTTTAAATTTAGGGAAACCTTTTTTACCCTTAATGTTCTTCTTGCAGTTGTCGTAAAATCGGGCTATGGCAGACCAAGAACGTTCCGCAGCCGATTGTCTAGCCATTGAGTTGAGTTCATTGGCAAAAGGAAACTCAGCCGCCAATACTGCACAATATTTATTCAATGCGTACTTGTCTACCTTGATGTCTTTGTTGTCCATCCAGTAGCGCAAGCACTTGTTTTGAATAAATTGGCTAGTACGAATGGCTTCGTCTATGGCTTGATATTGCTTGTCTTTCCCTTTGACTTTGAACTCGTATACAATCATGGCATGAACCATTTGCAAGTTACCTTATCTTAGCACACGCATAAAGTCGTCCTATAAGGACGAGGTTAATGACCCAATTTTTTGATAATTAATCAATGACCACAACTCCCAATTTTGTTACCTCCCAGATTACCATTCGTCCCTACCGCGATCGCGACTGGCAACAAGTCTGTCAAGTTCACGATCGCGCCCAACCCGCCGAATTTGCCGGTTCTTGTGATTTAAGAGGGATGCGACCCCTGTCAGAAAATCCCTATATCGCCCGTATTTTCCCCCTCTGTCGCAAGTTTGTCGCCTGTGATGGCAAAAAAGTCATTGGGATTATGGCAATCTACCAAGGCTATATTATCCTGTTGTACATCGATCCAGATTATCAACACCAAGGTATCGGATGCCGTCTTTTGCGTTTGGCGATTAATTTAATCGGTTCCCCAGCCTGGACTATTGTCATGGCGGGGAATAAAAACGCCATTCGGTTTTATGAAAAAGCCGGATTTGTCAAAGTCGAAACCTTTGAAAATACTGTTTCTGGCTATCCCTGTACCTTTGTCCGTATGAAACGCTAAACCCGCCGGTCCGCAGTTAACTTCTATCCTACCCTTAACGATTCAATGCTATGCAATATCCATCCCCAACCGTAAATATTCCCCCCTATACTTGGAATCGTCCCATAGGCCTAGGATGGGAAAAACCCTATACAGTACGCTACCCTAGTAATTTAGATGATGGTCCCTTTCATGGAATGCCTCTAGGGGGTTTTGGCGCGGGTTGCATTGGTCGGTCTCATCGGGGAGACTTTAATCTATGGCATCTTGATGGTGGGGAACATATCTTTCGCCCCCTTCCTGGCTGTCAATTTAGCGTTTTTGAGGAAATCGACGGTAAACGACAAGCCTACGCCCTATCTACCCAGCCTCCCCAAGATGGTAGCTTATCAGCATGGAGTTGGTATCCTACTTCCGATCAACATACCCAAACCGGAACCTATTACGCCCTTTACCCCCGCAGTTGGTTTGTTTATGAAAACGTCTTTCAAACTCAATTAACCTGTGAACAGTTTTCCCCAGTGTGGGGGGGAAATTACCAAGAAACCAGTTATCCTATTGCTGTCTTTGAGTGGATAGCCCACAACCCGACCGATAAACTAATTATCCTCAGTATTTTATTAACCTGGGAAAATACTATCGGCTGGTTTACTAATAGTTTAGAAAAGCCCACCGTAAAGGTCCGCGATGATGGTAGTCCCGTCTATGAATATCAGCCCCGCTGGGGAGATAGCCAGGATAATTTGAATCGCTTTGTCGAAGACTTCCACCGTGTTGGTTGTGTGATGACTCGCTTGAATATTAATGACCAACCGAGAGAAGGGGAGGGTCAAATAGCGATCGCCACTATTTCTAACCCCGCCGTTGAGGTATATTATCACAATCGCTGGAACCCTAACGGTAATGGTTACGATATTTGGGAATATTTTTCTAAGGATGGGTCCCTGATTGATACACAGGATGACAGACCCGCCGTTGAAGGTGAAAGAATTGGCGCGGCTTTGGCGGTCCGTTGTATCCTCAGACCCGGAAAAACTCGCAAAATTCCTTTTTTTATCGCCTGGGATTTACCCGTGTGTGAGTTTGAGGCGGGAGTTAGTTACTACCGCCACTATACCGATTTTTTTGGGCGCAATGGTCGTAACGCTTGGTCAATGATTCGGACAGCTATGAAGCATTCCGACACCTGGCGTGAGAATATTGAAGCATGGCAAAATCCAATTCTCAATCGCCAAGATTTACCCCCTTGGTTCAAAATGGCTTTGTTTAATGAACTTTATCTACTGACGGACGGGGGGAGTCTATGGACGGCTACAGATGAGGATCAACCTTGGGGACGGTTTGCTGTCCTCGAATGCTTGGATTATCGTTGGTATGAAAGTCTCGATGTGCGCCTGTATGGGTCCTTTGGCTTGTTGATGTCCTGGCCAGAATTGGAAAAATCGGTGATACGGACTTTTGCTAAGGCGATCGCTACTGCTGATCATACCCCCAGAATTATTGGTTATAATCAAGCCTCAGCTATTCGGAAAGCGGCTGGGGCGACTCCCCATGACTTGGGGGCCCCTAATGAACATCCCTGGGAAAAGACTAACTACACCAGTTATCAGGATTGCAATTTGTGGAAGGATTTACCCTGTGATTTTGTCTTGCAGGTCTATCGCGATTATCTGTTGACAGGGGCTGATGATATTCAGTTTTTGGTAGAATGTTGGCCGGCGATCGTCCAGACTCTCGATTATCTCAAAACCTTCGATCACGATCAAGATGGTATCCCAGAAAATGGCGGCGCACCAGATCAGACTTTTGATGATTGGCGACTGGTGGGGATTAGCGCCTATTGTGGGGGGTTATGGTTAGCCGCTTTGGAAGCCGCTATTGAGATCGCAAATATCCTACTTTCCCATAATCGTGATCTCACTCCAGATACTACTAAGGCGATCGCTACCTGGACTAATTGGCTAGAGACCGCTAAACCTCTTTATGACCAAACTCTCTGGAATGGTAGCTACTACAATCTCGACAGTCAGAGTGGATCTGATGTCGTCATGGCTGATCAACTTTGTGGTCAGTTTTATGCCGCTTTATTAGGTTTGCCCGATATTGTCCCGCCACATCGCGCACAAGTGGCGCTACAAACCATTTATCAAGCCTGCTTCCATAATTTTCATAATGGCAAGTTTGGAGCCGCTAACGGTGTCAGAACTACCGGAGAACCCATGAATCCTAACGATACCCACCCCCTAGAGGTATGGACTGGGATTAATTTCGGTCTGGGCGCTTTCCTTATTCAAATGGGGATGAAAGAAGAGGCTTTTCAACTTGCCGAAGCCGTGATCACTCAAGTATATCAAAACGGCCTCCAGTTCCGCACCCCAGAAGCTATTACCGCCGCCGGAACTTTCCGCGCTAGTCACTATCTCCGCCCTATGGCAATTTGGGCTATGTATTATCAAATACAACACCTCTAGTTAATTATTCTGGTGCGTCAGCCATCCAACTATTTGGTGGCCATGATGATTACTGTATCTGACGCACCCTACGGATGTCTAATCATCAGACTTATAAACTAGGAGCCATCCACCCCCGTAGAAAGTAATAAAAAGTAGCGAGATATTCATCAACCACACGGGTACTGAGAACCAAAGCCTCCGCATTAGGAGCGAAGTCTTGGAAAGAAACCCTATCCTTACGTTTGCCATAGGGAATAAAAGTAGAAAAATTAGTGGGAGCCGGAATTACCTTAAAACCAGCTTGAGTAAATGTGAGGGCGGCGCGGCGCATTTCCAAGGCAGAAGTCACCAAAATGATAGTTCTTCCTAACCGCCTTTTCTCCATGATTTCTTGGACTTCTAGGGCTTCTTCCCTAACGGTATGGCTTTCAGTTGCCAAAAGAATATCACTAGGCAAAACTCCCATATAAATCAATAACTGTTGAATATCTTTCGCCTCATTAGTCGGATGAATTAACTCATGGCGATCGCCTGCTGCTATAATCACCAAACGAGCTAAACGTTCCCGATAAAGTTCGGCTGTATAGGGAATGCGATCGCCTGTAGCCGTCAGTTGAATCTGAGTTCTGTAGGGCAATTTAGGCTGTGTTGTTCCCCGTCCTAACAAAACAATTGCCCCCGCTCTTTCCCCACAACATAAATCAGTTTGAACTGTTTGCACAGCCACCCTTTCCACTTGCAAAGCCAACCATTGAGCCAAAACGGGGGTACTCGATAAAATCAGAATTAATAATGCAGTTAAAATTAAATTCGGAGCCGGATTTTTAATCCCCCCATTAGTAATCAAAGCCGAAGCAATGGTTAATAGTAAAATTGATAAACCCAGAGGTCTTAGAAAAATCGCCAAAAGCTGAATAACAGATCTACCAACCTGGCTATCAGGAGCGATAAAAGTGACTATAAGTAAAGTGAGAGTTAGTAAAAAAAACAGCCGACTAACTAAGCTATTTTCTTTGCCTGCTAAGAGTCTCCAAATTCTAAAAGAAATGGTAATCAGTAGCAGTAAAACCAGAACTTGGGTGAGTAATACAAACATCATTTTTTCCCTTCATGGTTGACCGTGGAGAATCCCACATCATATCACCCTTTGATTTTTCCTGATCTACCCCAAATCAAATCACTGAGTGCTTTAGGGACTGAGGAAAACGAGAGCCGTATAACTGACAAATAGTATACGGCTCAAGTTTATAGTGAACTACCCGACGTTGGCAATAGTTTCGCCAAATTGCCTACTAACTATAAAGTTTGAGCGATCGCATCAGCCACCGTTTGCGCCACCTGCACCCGCGCATAATACTTATCATTACCGGAAACCAAAGTCCAAGGAGCCCTAGGGGTATTAGTCCGATGCACCATTTGGTTGACGGCTACCTCATAACAAGACCATTTTTCCCGGTTCCGCCAGTCATCATCTGTCAGTTTATATTGCTTAAACGGATTATTCTCGCGTTCAGTAAACCTTTCAAGTTGGGTATCCGGGTCAATATGTAACCAAAACTTCAGCAAAATATAACCCGCCGTAGTCAGTTGTTCCTCAAACTCATTAATTTCTCGATAGGCGCGTCGCCATTGTCGTTCAGAAGCAAACCCCTCAAGGCGTTCTACTAAAACCCGACCATACCAACTGCGGTCAAAAACACCAATTTTTCCGGCTTGCGGGAGTTTACGCCAGAACCGCCACAGATAGTGATGCACCTTTTCCTCATCAGTGGGAGCAGCAAAAGCATGAACTTCATAGCTGCGTGGATCAAGAATATCGGTTAAACGCTTAATGGCTCCCCCTTTTCCGGCCGCGTCCCATCCCTCAAATATGGCTAAAACGGGGATTTGCTTTTCAAAAATCATTTGCTGCATCTTACCTAAGCGAACCTGTTGTTCCCGCAACTGTTCCTTATAGTCATCCTCTGACAAGGACAAACTCAGATCCACAGCAGCCAGGGGTTGCGGATCGGTAGGTTCTAGGTGTGCTTGGGGAGGAGTAAAAATAGGAGGCGGCTGCACTTCCATTCGTCCTAGAGTCTCTTTGATAGTAGACACCATTTTAGATAGCACCTTGACCCTACCCCACCGTTTATCATCTCCCTCTACTAAGGTCCAGGGAGCTACACCCGTGCTGGTGTGAATTAGCATCTCTTCGGCATAGGAACTATAGGTATCATAGTTTTTCGCCTGCTCCCAGTCTTCGGGACGCACCCGCCATGCTTCTAGTTCATCGTTAGTCGCCTTTTTCAGGCGGTGCTTGAGTTCTTTTTTGCTCAAGTGAATCCAAAATTTGGCGATCGCTGCTCCATCGTCAATCATTTGACGCTCAAAAGCATTAATTTGGCGCATTGCCATCCCTACATTAGCTTCTGGAAGTCTCTCAAATAGACGATCTTCCAGAACATGGGTATACCAACTGTGGTAAAAAATCCCGATTTTCCCATAACCTGGGAACTCTTGCCAAAATCTCCACATGAATGGATACAACCGCTCCTGTTCGGTCGGGGGCCACACCGGAATCACTTTGAACCCACGAGGGTCCATATAGCTAACCATTTTTTTGACTAGAGAACCCTTACCCGCCGCCGCCCAACCCTCCAGGACGATAATCACAGGTAGTTTTTTTTCCCAGCAGATTTGCTGTAGCGATCGCAACTCCCGCATGAGTGCTTCCGTCTGAGTCTTATAGCTTTCTTTATCTAGCGAAAGCTCCAGGTTTAGTGTGTTGAGCATGAATATGAATAAATATCTGTCTAACTTACATCCAGTCTAGCAGGATCAGGAGTCCGGGAACACCTACTACACAGAACCGCCAGTCCCATTCCTTTTTAGGTTATGGTTTGATGATTTTGTGATCCAAACCCGCTTCATTGCTTTTGTTAAAAAAAACATTAGATTTTCACCAGAATAGCTCTGGTAACGGCTATGATAAATTTACCCCAAAAAAGTGCCGTCTGCCCAATTAACTCCCCCGGTACCTATACAGCTAAAACATAATTAGTGACCCAGATCACTTAAATTTCACAAATAAATCACAATGTTCGGGTGTAATATATCACTGAACTTAGTTAGATAGGAGATAATATAGATACTATAGGAATTCACACCCGAGTTAGTTATCTAATCCGACATCCAACAGTTCCCAACTTTTTTACATTCATGCAGGAAAAAAATGATGATCTCAACCAAGCAAGCCCAGTTAATTCAATTTTTACGTTGGGAATTAGCGATCCCTGCCTCTTCCATCGACATGGCCCTCCGACATCCTGAGCAAGAATCAGGTCAACTTCCCATGATTTTATGGCAATACGGGCTAGTCACCCTAGAACAGCTTGACCGGATTTTTGATTGGCTTGAACAGTTCGGAACCTCTCCAGATATCACCTCTCGGTCTTATTTAGACAAAAAAGCTGGTTGAGAATCAATGGACTTAGATAGCATCTCAATTACAGATGGGTCTTAGGTTCCTTGGTTTATGCCGAATTTACACACTAATAGCCAATTTATCTCAAGACTAAAATCTACCTGCATGACCTAAAAGTTTCAACTGCGAATGTTGGAAAATGATTAGATGATCACTATATATGTCGCCTCAAAGATGTTTGGGGTGACAAAATTTTTGTATGGAGGTTTTACCAACTTTTTCTACCCTTAAAGGCTAAAACGAAAATTATATCAACCGGTTGCTCACGATAAATCAACTATTACCGCCCACATGATCAACATGGCCCATAGACAACAGCCTGGGACAAAAATTCAGCTATTGACAAGGTGCGTCAGTTGTCGATGCTCGGGTTAGTATGGCTATTTACGCGGTCTGACGCACCCTACCAGGTCGGTTCTTAATGGTGCGTCAGTTGTCGATGACCCGGTTGGTATCCCTATTTACGCGGTCTGACGCACCCTACTAGGTGAAGGCTGGCGATCGCCTTCCCCTCACCAGATAATTGATAACTGTTTCAACATAGTTGATATGATAAAACTTGTCCTACGGTGGCAGCTTCTGGCTAACTTCGGAACTTTAATTGAATGTTTAACATCGAAAACCTGCGAGTAGCTTATCCCAGTCAGAATAAATCACCCTCTTGGGTCGTAGATGATGTTTCCCTAACCCTCAAACCGGGGGAACGTCTGGGACTTGTCGGTGAGTCTGGCTGTGGTAAGTCTACTTTGGGACGCGCTGCTATGCGTCTACTTCCAGAGTCTAGTCTTATTCAAGGTCGAGTCACATTTGGCGGAAAATCGGTTTTTGACCTTAACGAGAAGGAATTGCGACAGTTTCGGGGGGAGGCGATCGCCTTAGTGTTTCAAGACCCCATGACCCGCCTTGATCCACTGATGACTATTGGGGAACATTGCATTGAAACTCTAAAAGCTCATGAGCCACAATTGTCCAGGTCTCAGGCGAAAGAAAGAGCGATCGCTACTTTAGCAGCCGTCCAAATTCAACCGGAACGCTGGTCTCAATACCCCCACGAGTTTAGTGGTGGAATGCGTCAACGGGTGGCGATCGCATTAGCCCTATTGTTAAACCCAAAGTTAATTGTAGCTGATGAACCTACCACCAGTTTAGATGTGACAGTATCAGCGCAAATTTTGCAGGAACTCACCCGGCTATGTCGTGAACGCGGAACTGCTATCCTATTAATTTCCCATGATTTAGCCATGGTGGGAGAGTATTGCGATCGCATTGCGGTTATGTATCAAGGTAAAATTGTCGAAGTCGGAGATAGCCGCACCGTTCTACAATACCCCCAACATCAATATACGCGATCGCTCCTAGAATCTGCTCTCCACGTTCATGGAACTTCCCAACAGCCACCAGAACCCAATACTCCCCAAGAACAGACACAGACTAACCCACCACCACCACTTCTGCAAATTGAAAATCTCCAACAGCATTATAGTTTAGAATCCGGCATAATTCAGCAAATATTCACCAAACAAAAGCAATTAATCAAAGCCGTTGATGGCGTGAGTTTTGAGTTATCTGCTGGTGAAATTTTCGGGTTGGTCGGAGAGTCTGGCTGCGGTAAAAGTACCCTTTCCCGCACCATTTTACAGTTAGTTCGCGCCACCGCTGGTACAGTGAAATTTGAGGGTCAAGATTTAACGGCTATGTCAGTGCGACAAGTGCGCTCACAGCGTCGCGATATCCAAATGATATTTCAAGATCCTAACGCTTGTTTAAATCCCATGATGACCATTGGTCGAGCTATTGCTGACCCCCTGTTAATTCATAAAATGGCAAAACTACCCCAGGCGAAACGTTGGGTATTAGAAATGCTCGATCGCGTGGGTTTGACTCCCGTAGAGGACTATTATAACCGCTATCCCAAACAACTCTCAGGAGGACAACAGCAACGGGTAGCCATTGCTCGTGCTTTAATTACTCGCCCTAAATTGGTAATCTGTGATGAGCCTGTTAGTATGCTTGATGCTAGTGTTCAGGCTCAAGTATTACAGTTAATGTTAGACCTCAAGCGAGACTTTAATCTTACCTATTTATTTATTACCCACGATTTATGGGTGGCTAGATTTTTGTGCGATCGCATTGCGGTTATGAACGCTGGTAAAATTGTGGAAATAGGAAACACTGAGCAGATTTTTAAACATCCTCAGCATCCCTACACCCAAACCCTTCTCCGCGCCGCACCTTTGCTCACCAAAATGGTAATTTAGCTACAATACTAAACATCTAATTAACTATTTTATTCGCCGCGTCTAACTCTTCCGAAATTAGCTTTAATGCTGTCATGGGGTTATTCGCTTCAGTAATAGGTCGTCCAATTACTAAATAATTAGCACCCGCTTTCAATGCTTCCGAAGGAGTGAGCGATCGCTTTTGATCACCTTTAGATGCCCAACTCGGACGCACCCCAGGACACACCAACAGAAAATCATCCCCGCAAGTCCGCCGTAGTTGTGCCACTTCCTGCGGCGAACACACCGCCCCCGCTAAACCGCACTCTTGCCCTAATAATGCCATCTGTAAGGCATACTCTGGCAGTTCCATGGGAATTTTGAGGTCAAAGGCTAATTCCCTGGCGTTAAGGCTCGTTAACAGGCTAATGGCGATTAATTTAGGCACGGGTACACCCGCTTCATTCGCTCCCATTTCCGCGGCCGACTGAGCAGCTTTTAGGGCGACTTTTCCAGCGGTGGCGTGAATAGTAATTAAGTCTACACCATAGCGAGCGGCGGCGCGACAGGCTCCGGCTACGGTATTGGGTATATCATGGAATTTCAGATCCAAAAATATCCGCTTATTGCGCTGTTTGAGTTGTTTTAAAATTTGCGGACCACAACTGACAAACAGTTCTAAACCCACTTTCCAAAATGTGACTTGTGGCAGGGTTTCAATCAATGCGATCGCATCAGCTTGACTGGAAACATCTAGGGGAACAATAACTTTATCTATGGTCATGGTTGGTATATTTTCCAATTTTTACAGTCAACATAAGCCGGGTAAAACCGGAAATTTATTGATGATCAATTATCCCGATTCCACCCCAAGTTAATCAATGATAGGCAACCCATTTACAGCAGCCGGATAAATTTCTTTTTCCCAACTTGTAAAACTCGCCCTTTCAGGTCTTCAGCAGAAGCCACAACTAAATTATCATCCTCAATGCGATCGCCATCTATTTTCACAGCACCTCCCGCAATTTGTCGCCTCGCCTCGCTGCCACTTTTACACAGTCCACTAGCCGAAAGAATATAGAATAACTTAGCCGGAAACTCCACCTCTGACAGAGAAAATTCCGGTACAGCCTCAGCCCTAGTTGCATCTCCTTGCACCAAATTTACAGCCGCTTTTTGCGCCGCCAAAGCCGCCGCTTCTCCGTGGTATTGAGTCACTATATCCAAGGCGAGTAACTTTTGGCGATCGCGAGGATTTTCCGGCAATTCTGCCAATGGGTAATCAGTGAGCAACTCAAAATATTGTGCAATCAAACCATCAGGAACCTTCTCCAATTTGGAGTACATAGTCAAAGGGTCTTCCGACAGTCCCACATAATTACCCAGGGACTTAGACATTTTCTGCACCCCATCAGTACCAATCAAAATAGGCATTAGTAAACCGAACTGTGGTGTTTGTCCAAAATAGCGCTGTAAATCTCTTCCCACAGCCAGATTAAACTTTTGATCCGTTCCTCCCAACTCCACATCAGCCTCAACTGCCACCGAATCATAACCCTGCATTAACGGATAGAGAAACTCATGCAAATATATTGGATTTTCCTGTTCAAACCTCAGCGAAAACCCTTCCTTAGCCAACATTTGTCCCACCGTCATCCGCGACAGCAAATCCAAAGTTTTAGCCAGATCCAACTTAGATAACCATTCCGAGTTACGACGAATTTCCAAACGTCCCGGGGTATCAAAATCTAAAATCGGGCGCAGTTGTTCGAGATAAGTTTGGGCATTTTGTTCTACTTGCTCAGGAGTTAGCTGACGACGAACCTCCGATTTGCCAGTAGGATCACCAATGCGGGCAGTAAAATCGCCAATAATTAAAACCGCCGTATGTCCTGCGTCCTGGAAAGCCCGCAACTTCCGAAAAATGATACTATGTCCTAGGTGAATATCCGAGCCAGTCGGGTCGATACCTAACTTAATCCTAAGAGGGCGGGTACTGAGAGCCAACCGCTGACCCAAATTTTCCTCTGGGTTTTCAGAATTAGGCAATTCCGGGAAAATATCAGTAACCCCCCGGCGCAGTCTCGGAAAATTTTGTAAAGAAACTCCCGCAGAAGTCTCTAGGGCTGGTTGACTCACAATCATAAAAAATCGAAACTTGAGCAAATGTTAGGTTAGGATACCTCAGATCATCCTATCATTTCCCTGTGCCGTTCAAACAAAAATCAACAATCATGTTAGGGGCAGGTTCTACTGTCAATTCTCGATTCCCAGGGATTCCCAGGGGCGATCGCCCCTGGGAATCCTAACCCCACCAGAAAATCAATTTCCCTCTGTTCTCAACTCTTGCATAAAATCCGGTAATTTCCGGCTCCTGCCCGAAATTACTCCTCACAGAGTCTGCAAGATGCAGGTCCAGGATTAGACCTACGTTAAGGGGGTGATGACACCCACAGGTGAAGGCCAGCCTGTGGCTCTGTCGTCTATCTTTAAGGAACGAGATGAGTGGATTTGTAAGCTCCAGTGAGCTAGACCTAAAAAGCCCCTTTAACATGACCGAGGCAAACATTACCCCATCTGAGAGATAGCTTAAATACCAAATTACCCAAATTACGTTTTTGTGGTTGACACACTGGGGCAACCGTTAAGTCCCACTCATCCAGCTAGAGCCAGAAAGCTTTTGAAGCACGGTTTGGCCGCAGTGTGCAACTGCGGTTAACCCTGTGCCACAATTAGCAACAGATATCAACTAAGGGACACTCACCTAATGGCTCATTCAACTCAGTCACCATCTCCCGAAAATCTCCCCCCCAAGCCCACAGTTCCGGCGCGCGCGAGACAACGACAATCGACCAATGTTTCCCCCAGTAACTCCATTAAAGATATGGTTAAGGATGCCTTTGTTAAAAAAGCCTCCGATATTCATATTCGAGTCGGACATACTACCCGATATAGGATACAGGGGGAAATGGTTAGAATTAAAGACCAAGTCAAAGTCACCCCAGAAATATTTGAGCAGTATCTCAGTGAGATTCTCACCCCACACCAAAGGCAACAATTTGCCGAAATGAAAGAACTCGACACCGCCATTTTTTATCCTGGTATAGTCCGATGTCGGGTTAATTGCTTTGAATCTCTGACCGGGGGAGCCATGGTGCTGCGACTAATTAACTTAAAAATTCCTAGTATCGATGAATTGAGATTACCAGAAGTTCTCAAAAATATTATTAGCTATCCCCAGGGGTTAATTTTAGTCACAGGTCCAACGGGTTCAGGTAAATCTACCACCCTCGCCGCCATGTTACGTTATCTCAATGAAAACGCTCGCAAGCACATTGTCACCATTGAAGACCCCATTGAATTTGTCCATGCTTCCCGACAATGCTTAATCTCTCAAAGGGAAGTCGGATTACATACCCTAGAATTTCATCATGCCCTCCGTGCCGTTTTGCGGGAAGACCCAGATGTTATTCTAATTGGGGAAATGCGCGATCGCACCACAGTTAATACTGCCCTCCAAGCATCCCAAACCGGACACCTAGTCTTGGGAACCCTCCACACTCGCAACGCCATTAACTCAGTCAACCGACTCTTAAACCTCTACAACGTAGACGAACAGCCAGCCGTCAGGATTCAGATCTGTGATTCCCTAGTCGCCGTAATTGCTCAATTATTAATCCCCACAGTCGATAACAAAAGGGCTGCAGTTCACGATATCCTAGTTAATACCCCAGCCATGAAAGACTATCTACTCAAAGGCGACGAGGAAAGTGCAACTCACCTCATGGAAAATGACACCTATGAAGGAATGCAACTGATTAACCAGGCTATTTTTGAACAAGTCACCCTGGGACGCATTACCATGGAAGAAGCCGAAAAGTCCTCCCCCGATGCTGCCGATTTAGATCGCCGATTCCGTATGGCTGGGCTTGACTCTTCCGGGGTAGCCCGGGAATTCCGTCAGGGAAAAAGTTTGTTTTAACCATCAAACAGTTTAAGGTAATCTCTGGTAAGACTTCAAGATAACCATAATCTATTGTGATTGCTATATATCCAGGCAGTTTTGACCCAGTTACCTTTGGACATATTGATATAATTGAGCGAGGTTCCCATCTATTTGAATGGGTGATTGTGGCCGTCCTACGCAACCCTAGCAAGACTCCCCTGTTTACAGTCGAACAACGCCTGATTCAAATTCGGCAATCTATCTCCCATTTGGATAATGTCGAGGTTGCCAGTTTTGAGGGTCTCACCGTAGACTATGCCAAACTGAGAAAGGCACAAGTGCTATTGCGCGGCTTGCGAGTCCTGTCCGATTTTGAGATGGAACTGCAAATGGCTCACACTAATAAAACCCTGTCTGATACAATCGAGACAGTTTTCTTGGCAACCTCCAACGAATATAGCTTTTTATCAAGCAGTGTCGTTAAGGAGATCGCCAAGTTTGGCGGTTCAGTCGATCATCTTGTTCCCAACCACGTCGCTATAGATATTAATAGATGTTACGCCAGGAATTAACCCCCAGAATTGAATCTAATCCTAATGGACTTGTCACTAACGGCGAACCGACTCCTACCGCTTCGCCTAGTATAGATATTCAGCGGGAACTTAACCGACTTGAAGAAATGATTCTTGACAGTCCTCGCATTCCCCTGACTCGACGCACTCTTGTGGACGAGGAACAGTTGCTAGATCAACTAGACCTGATCCGCTTAAATCTTCCGAGTGCTTTTCAGGAGGCTGATATTATTGTTCGTCATAAAGATGAAATTCTCCAGGAAGCTGAAGAATATGCAGCCTCTATCCTACAGAATGCTGAACAAAGAGCTACTCAACTTTTTAATGAAACTGGTATTGTCCAACGAGCGACCGAAGAAGCCGATCGCCTTAGACAACAAGTCCAGATAGAGTGTGAAGCCTTACAGCAACAAACTCTCGCCGAGGTTGAACAAATTCGCTATCAGGCTCAACAGGAACTTGATGCTATGCGAAATCGGATCTTAAATGAGTGTAATGAGATCCAAACCGGAGCCGATGAGTATGCTGATCATGTTCTAGCTAAAATTGAGCATGAACTGAGCGACATGGTAAGGATTATCCGCAATGGTCGCGAACAGTTGCAAATTAACGAGTCTCAGCGTCCCCCTCTTTACTAATGAAAAAACTTAAAGAGCTTAATTTAATCGCAGATTAGTTGAACCAATTAGGGCGATGCGCTACCATACCAAGTATGGTGCGGGACCTTCGGGTATGAAATAGAGCTGAAATGAGCCAAATAACTACCCGGTGAGGACTTAAACCCCTTGGTTGATTGGGTCGCATCCCTGACCATCCCATAACACAGCCTAATTTTTGGGCTCATCTTCGAGACTTCCAACATGGCCAGCTAGGTGAAGGGAAAAATCAGGTCTAAGACTACCAAGCTAAACAGTGCTTTGGGATCATCTTTCTAAAAGCTTTGCGGGATACCGCCTCCATTACCTTAATAGGTAATGGTGCTATCGTTGCATTATCCGGAGCCGGAAAAATGTCGCGTAAATGTATCAGGCAACAAATCACACGAAAATAGCCCCTGACCCTAGAGACAAGTTATACCTTGGATAAGGCCCCACTTGTCTCTACACTCTTTTTTCCGCTTCCCTACTCCTCCCCTCATTTGCTGCTTTTTTGAAACAGAGACAGTTGAGAATGTGGCATAAACTATTCTACCAAAATCTGAACATCAAGACAAACTGAACCTATCTGACATAGGCTTTCAATCGATGATTTCAGAAAAGTTTCGTCGCCAATTGCGACAGGAAGCTCGACTATGGAAAGCAGAAGGCTTGGTTAATGATGAACTTTATCAACAATTAGCCGATCGCTATCAGTTTAATAGCCTCGAAACCGCCGCCAGCAATCGCTTTGTCATGATTCTCATGGTAGGTGGTGGTATCCTCTTGGGATTGGGTGTGATTACCTTTGTGGCAGCTAACTGGCAACAATGGCCCCGATATATGCGGGTTTTGCTACTCCTATCCGTCCTCATTGGATTTAATACAGGTGGGTTTTACCTGTGGCAACATCCTACATCAGAATCTAAACAACGCCTCGGACAGGGACTGCTAATGGCTGGCGCATTGTCTTTGGGAGCAAATATAGCACTGCTGGCCCAGATGTTTCATATAGGCGGTTCCCCATACGGATTATATGTCGTTTGGGGGCTAGGTGTCCTGATTATGGCTTATAGCTTAAAATTGCGCTCTCTATCGGTTTTAGCCATAATTCTGTTGGGCTTAGGATACTTTCAGGGCATCAATATAGCCCTATCAGCCAGGGATTTATCTGCCATTGATATTTTGCTCCAATATATGCCGATCGCATCTGCTATTTTATTTATACCCCTAGCCTATTGGTGTCAATCCCGTGTAGTTTTTATCATGGCGCTGTTGGCGATCGCTATCCCATTATTAGTCATTATGGGAAGATTGATTTCCTTCCAGCCCATAAGCGGAATTGAGGTTGTGATCAGCTTAATTTTAATCCCTACTTGGCTATGGTCCTATCGAGATAGTCAATGGCCCTATGTCCATGGTCAGCCTTTTCAAGCGATCGCTCACCGTTTAGCCATTTTGTACTTAGGAGTTTTATGCTTCCTCTTTTCATTTTTTGAGGTTTGGAAAAACTTGGACTTCTGGACTTATCGATCTAACCCAGAAAATCCCAATGTAATGCTAATTAATATCCTGGCTTTTGTGGTCATATCCCTCTGGCAATGGTTCCAGATAATTAAGCCTCATGGTAGCCAAAGATATTGGGGTGTAGATGCCTATACCACCGCTATTAGTGCCTTGATTATCATCACTGGTATAGTCACTTTTTGGCATATCTCAATAGCGGAAATTCCCACCACCGCCACTTTAATTTTCAATGTGCAAATGTTTCTGTTGGGCGCATTCACCGTTCGCTTAGGACTGTTAAAAGGCAATCGGAGTGCTTTTTGGTACGGTATGGTGCTATTAGTCCTCCAAATTATCAGCCGAATGTTTGAATACGAAACCGAACTACTCCTGAAAGCCTTAGTTTTAGTCCTGTGTGGAATTGCTGTAATTATCGCCGGTTTATGGTTTGAAAAAAACTTGTCTCGTCCGACTCTCCCTAATTCCAAGTCCTAATTCATAATTTCATCTTTCATGGTGAGGTAACAGTATGGTTAACACTAACAAAATCCCATCCGCAAAACCCTCAGTTATCCTTCCGGGTTCAGTAAATAGCCGTCAACGTCGCTTACCCAATTGGCGACTTCTGGCTCCCCTATTGTGTCAGGTAGCATTGGTAATGTCAATTCCGGCTCAGGCTTTTTACACATATATTACTGGAACCACCGTAGTTTTGCAAACAGCCCCCGTTGACCCCTATGATTTTTTGCGGGGGTATTATCAAATTCTCAGTTATGAAATTTCTCAACCTAGTACCCTCAGAAATCTTCCCGGTTCCGGTACCATGTCACACAGAAATTCTATCCGAGATGGTGATACAGTTTATGTGATCCTAGAAAAACCCCAAGAACAACCAGAAGGCGATCGCCCCCTTCCTTGGCAACCCGTAGCAGTTAGCAACCAGCGTCCTGATAATTTACCAGAAAATCAGATCGCCATTCGAGGTACAGGTGATGGCTGGGGTCTAAAATACGGTCTGGAAACCTACTATATGCCGGAAAATAAGCGCTTAGAGGTTAACGAGAACATTAGCCGCGCTCAAAGTCGCGATCCTGAGTCTTTTGTGGTTGAAGTCAAAGTGGACTCCCAGGGGAATGCAATTCCACTACGTTTGTGGGTAAGCGATCGCAGCTATCAGTTTTAACCCGGGTGAATAGTGCCATCTGGTAAAATTGCCCCAGCCAAATTGGCCCCGGTTAGTTTCACCATTAAGCGATCGCTATATCCCACTTTCGCCCCGGTTAAATTAGCCCCCCGCAAATCCGCACCACTTAAATCCGCACCAATTAGGTTAGCCTCCTGAAGATTAGCGTAACTCAGATTGGCCTGCAAAAAATTAGCCCGGAATAAATTAGCCCGATGCAAACAAGCCCCACTCAAGTTAACTCTATGTAAAAAACAATCCGTCATATCAGCATAACTCAGATCTGCCCCACTCAAATTCCGTCCCGACAAATCTCTTTCCTTCAGGTTCGCCCCCCGAAAATCAGCGTTAGTCAAATCAGAATAGGATGGACGCTGATAAGCTGGTGGTGACTGATACTCCTGTTTGGGGGGACGGTGGGGTGGAGTGGCCGCGCGGTAAGTATAATATGAGTTGGTGTTGTGGCTGGTCTGGGTCTGACGTTTAGCCCCAGCATACTCAGGTCTGGGGGTCGGTTTCGATGGTTTCGTTTTATTAGACCTCAACAACGATCGCAACTTATCGCGCGCCTGGTTAATTTCCTTGAGTTTATCTTCTGCTAACTGTCGCAGCCGTTGGTTATCTTCTGGAATGCGATCGGGATGCCAGATAAATGCTAAATCTTTATAAGCCCTATCTACAACCTCCAGGGATGCACCGGGTTGCAATTCAAGGACCCTATAACAGTGGTTCAACTCACTTGGTGTCATGGTCAAGGTTTACCCCCCCTAGAAGGTCGTACCCTGGAAATGGGCGATCGCCATTTCCGGCTTAAATTATTCTAGCTCATGCGATCGCCTAACAGTATTGAGGAAAGTTGAAGGTTTTTTAGTCCCCAAACGGAAATAACTCATTTATTCTGGCGATTGGGATGAAGCCTGTTTTTTGGCTTGCAGATTCCTAAACCATCGCGATCGCTTCATATTTTGAAACACCATTGTTAACCCCGTTATCAGCATCCACAGTAAACCTAAGCCATTTAATAGCACATACACCGGTTCTAAGGTTTGCCCTAAATATTCCCCTTCATGAATCACCATTAAAAAATGTACCTGGTCTCTTGATAAACCAAACCAACTTTTCCCCAATCGGTAAGCTACCCCCGTAAATACCGTCACAAATAGTGGTAGCATCACAATCGGAGCCATCGTGCTATGCAGTTTCCTAAAGTTCCCCAGATTCACAATATTAATAACCCACTGATACATTTACGCGACATTTATCCGGCTATTGCCGGACAATGCGACGATAGCACTATTACCCGTTAAGGTAACAGAGGCGGTATCCCGCAAAGCTTTTAGAAAGATTCCCAAAGCACCGTTCCAGTCCCTGGGTAGAGTGAACCCGCACTCAGGACATCGGAACACTTTTGAGCCACCTAGCTGGGAATGCACATGACCACAGTGAGTACAGGTTTTGCTGGTGTATTCTTCCGTCACATCTACAACTGTGGTTCCAGTTATTTCCCCTTGATGTCTCAGGGTTAGTTTGAATCGATAATGCGCCCATGTCAGCATGGTGCGGGCAGTCTTGGATTTGATTAGACGCTTCACCTTGGCAACCATGTTGGAAGTCTCGAAGGTCGGCAGAAAAATTATACTGTAGTTATGAGTCAAGTAGTGAGCAATTTGTTTGTGGGCTTCATCAACTAGATTGCGGATTTTGGTTCTCATTCGTTGAGCCGCTTGCCTCATCCGTCGCCTCCTTGAACGACAGGGTTCCTTGGCGATTCGGCTCATCAAATCATCCAAATGTTGACATAGCCTAGTAATGCGTCCTATATCCCCGGAGCCCAATTCCAGAAATCGTGAACCATCAAACCCAGTTATGAAAGTTCGCACACCCGGGTCTAATGCAATCACGCCAGTAGCGTCAGTTGGGGTAACGGCAACTGGTTCAGGGAAAATCGCCAACCATCGACCTTTGGTAAACACCAACTGAGTCCCTTGCCCGCAAGTTTTAGGGATGGGTTCGGAAACCATGAAAGTTAATCCTTTCGTTAGTCTTGGATAACAACTCCCTGAAGAGAAATTAGTATTATTGAACTTAATCCCTTGAGAGCTGTCACGACAACTTCTAAACCTGGCATCAGGACTGGCGGTCAAAGCCTGATAGGCATCAAAGATGGCATTTTGCCGAATGTGGCAGGGTGTTTCTTTGACCCATTCGGGTAAGTCACTCTGCATCACTTTATTGCGTAATTTCAGTTTACTTAGTCGTTTACCACTCCTAGATAATGCAATTGCTTGGTTGTAGCAATACCGACAAGCAGCCAGCCATTGGCGCCAGACTTGATTTAGCTCCGGGCTGGGGTAAATCCGGATCTTCTTTGACCTGAGTTTTGTATTTACTCCGTCCGTATAATCGGGAACTGAAGCAGTGGAGGATGGCGAGGATGTCCTCAACCATTTCTGGTTCTGGACTGAGACTTGTCTGGTTGAGAACCATGAGTGAACACCTGTTTTGCTCACAGAGCCATCGAAACAAGTCAAATCCCCATATTGCCAATCAGTCTTTGTGGGCAACGACAACCATGCCGACATCTCCTGACAAATGATGTCCCAGTAAGGCCAGCATTTTCTTTCCCTTGAAGTCGAGCCCGCCTCCGATTTCTGAGACGACTTCTGCTTCGGGGTAGAGGTTGGACAGTGCGGCCACCTGTCGGTTGAGGTCGGACTGCTGGGCGCGGCTACTAACTCTGGCATAGATAACGACTTTGCGTTTGTCACTGCCTGATTTGGCAGCAGTATATCACTCAACGTTTTATCGTCGTTGCCCAGCGGGGGTTCTGATGGTCTCGATTGAGCCATTGTCGTCCCATCTGCGGAGTGTTCTTTCATGGACTCCAAGGATTTGGGCGGCTTCCTTGGGTTTGACATATCTGGCAATAGGTTTATCCTCAACCCTTCTCGCTTATTATACCGTATTGCCCTAAAATATTAACCGAATTTGTGATTAAATCATGCTCCCTATTAATAATCTATACTAAGCCCCATTCGGCATTATTTACCCACAGATACGCACCTTACAGCCTGTTCAGAAATCATCTGATCACCTCTCAAAGTCCCTCTCCCTCTCTGGCAGAGGGATTTAGGGTGAGGGCAATGTATTAAGCGACTGGTGAACAAGCTGTAATGTTACCACAATATTTCTATATCACACTCATATACATATAATATCGATTTTGTCAATACCCTGTTGGTCTTTTCTTGAAAGGCCTGTAATAATTAACTTTTCAGAGTTCCCATGAATATGTCAAACTGTTGTGGTCTAAGATTTGATCAAAAGAACTATGCCCACTCTCGGTGTAAATATTGACCACATTGCCACAATTAGACAAGCCCGGCGGACAGTGGAACCGGATCCAGTAGCAGCGGCGGCGATCGCAGAACTAGCGGGAGCAGACGGGATTACAGTACATTTGCGCGAAGATCGCCGTCATATCCAAGATAGAGATGTGCGACTGTTACGGGAAACCGTGAGAACTCACCTAAACCTGGAAATGGCCGCCACAGATGAAATGGTAGCGATCGCCCTAGATATTAAACCCGACTACATAACCTTAGTACCCGAACGCCGGGAAGAAGTCACCACCGAAGGAGGATTAGATATCCTGGGTCAACTACAGCGGATGTCAGAAGTAGTCAGCACCCTGCAAAATGCAGGAATCCCCGTAAGTTTATTTATCGATCCTAACCCCGCCCAAATCGAAGCCTCAGCCACAGTTAAAGCCCAATTCATCGAACTACATACAGGTTGTTACTGCGAAGCCAAGGGAGTCCAACAGCAAAAGGAACTCGAGATTTTAGCCCAAGGATGTAAATTAGCCCTAGAAGCCGGACTGCGAGTTAATGCGGGTCACGGCTTGACTTATTGGAATGTGCAACCTGTAGCCCGCTTAGAAGGTATGGAAGAACTCAACATTGGTCATACAATAATAAGTCGGGCAGTTCTTGTCGGTTTAGATAAAGCCGTGCGGGAAATGAAACAGGCTATCCTGGGTTAACGGGAAAGTTACAGTCAGCCCAGTTGTTCTTTAGTTAATTGTAGGTGACAAACAAATGGCAACTTATTATTATCTCCTAGCTAGTAAAGACTTTGTGATCGAGGAACCTATTGAGGAAGTGCTCAAGGAACGTCGGCGCAATTATCAAGAACAGGAGAAAGAGATCGATTTTTGGTTAGTAATTGAGCCAGGATTTTTGGAAGCGCCCGAAATGGCCGAAGTCCAAGCTAAATGTCCTAAACCAGCGGCGGCGTTGGTTTCTACTAACCCTCAGTTTATTACTTGGCTGAAATTGCGACTTGAGCACGTGATTACCGGACAATTTGAAGCGCCTTCAGCTACTATCCCTGATGCGATCGCGTCTCTGGCTACTGCTGGCTAAAAATCCTGATTACCTGTGGTCGCTCAATATACTACTATTTCAGGCTATAGGGGCGGGTTCTCAGATCATGTGGTTGAAATCAGGATTGTCTAAAGAAACCGCCCCTACGCTCAGAAAATCTCAATTCGGGTACAATAGCTGCAAAATCGATCGCAAAAGTTGTTATAGCTATGGTTAAACTTAGGTTGAGGCGATGGTTAACTAGGATTAGTTCTGTAGGGGTGGTTCTGCTTACCATAGGTTTCAGTGCTAAACCCAGCTTTGGTCAAGCCTCCTGTGTTCCCCCTCGACCCGGTGAGTATTTGCTGTTAATCACCAGCAACACCCCCGAGACACAAGCACTAGCGCGTCAAGTCCTACCTAGCAACATAGAAAGCCAGGTGTGTCGCTATCTCAATGATATTGTCACCAGAGTTGGCGGTTTTGATGACGTCCTAATTGCCGAAGACTGGGCGGCTTATTTCAAGGAAACAGCCGGTTTATCCACCCATGTGGTTAAATCTGATGCAGCAGTAACTCCTAGACCCGAACCACGTCCCCCTGTCGGTCCTTCTGGTCCTAGCAGTGATTTGGGTAGCCAACCCCTAGGCATGGGTTATGCGATCATGGTAGACTATTTCAATCAGCCAGAAATTGCGGCTAGACTTGAGGCAACTATGGGGAGAAGAATTCCCATAGTTTCCTATAATCGGCGCTTCTATTTACTGGTAGAACATACCGCCGAGCCCAATAGTGCCATGGAAGTTTTCCGCCGTCTCAATGATCAGGGATTTTGGTCAATCATGGTTGATAGCAGTCGGGTGAAAATTGAGCGACCTAACTTAGCTATTGGAGATTAAAGTCCGATATGGCAGCTAATAGGTAAGTTCTGCTAAAGCTGCGATCGCTATTCCCAAACTCAAGCCCACAATCACCTGAAAGGGGGTATGTCCGAGTAATTCCTTGAGGCGGTCCTCATTAAATTGGGGATGCTCTTGGAATAACTCGTCCATAATCTGATTAAGAATGCGAGCCTGTTTCCCTGCTGCTTGTCGGACACCCGCCGCATCATACATAACAATAATAGCAAATACCACAGCGATCGCAAACTCCGGGCTACCCCACCCGATCACCTGACCAACACTGGCGGCTAAAGCACCCACAAAGGCTGAGTGAGAACTAGGCATTCCCCCAGTAGTCACCAGAACCCGCAGATTAATTTTTCCATGCTGTATCAATTCGATCGCCAGTTTAGACGCTTGGGCGAACAGACAAGCAAACAGTGCCACTAACAGCACCCGGTTGTCCAATATGTGACCAAATTCTTGCATGGGGTTGAACACCTCGCTTTAAAAGTTAGTGACTGCGATAGGTAATAAAATCAGCGATCGCCGCCAGAGCGCAACCACCGTCTCCAAAAGCCTTTAATTCAGCCTTAGCCTCCTCCACCAGTTGTTGAGCTTTCGCCCGTGACTTTTCCAAGCCCCATAAACTAGGATAGGTAGCCTTTTGAGCTTCCAGATCCTTGCCTGCGGTTTTACCCAACTCCGACGAGGGTACGGTAATATCGAGAATATCATCGACAATTTGAAACGCCAAGCCAATATTTTTAGCATAGCGAGAGAGTCTCTCCAGGTCAGTTTCATTAGCACCCGCCAAAATCGCACCAGAGACCACACAGGCTTCTAATAAAGCCCCAGTTTTGTGGGTATGGATAAAAGTTAGAGTTTCCTCAGATATATCTGATAAACCCTCCGATGCTAAATCTACCACCTGACCGCCCACCAATCCAGTCGCCCCCACCGCACGACCCAGGCGACCGATTACCTGTAGGACTCTTTCCGGGGGTACACCTTGAGTTTGGGTAGCCACGAACTCAAAAGCATAACTTAGCAATCCATCTCCCGCTAAAATAGCAATATCCTCGCCATAGACCTTGTGGTTAGTCAATTTCCCACGCCGATAATCATCATTATCCATTGCTGGTAGATCATCGTGAATTAAAGACATCGTATGAATCATCTCTAGGGCGCAGGCTGTCGGCATTGCCATTTCCACTGTACCCCCAAGCAGTTCACAGGTAGCCAAACATAAAGTAGGTCGCAGCCGTTTTCCCCCAGCCATGAGGGAATAGCGCATCGACTCATAAATTTTTTCGGGGTAGGTGACAGCAATAGCAGCATCTAGCGCCGCTTCCACTAATTCCTTTTTTTGGCTAAGATAAGTCGATAGGTCAAATGGTCTGTCTGACCCGGATAAATCCATGTTTTCTGTGACTACCATACCGTCGGTGTTGATATCTGTCATAATTAGGGGCAAACCCCACAGCCCAACCAGCCAAAGTCTGATAGCGGTTTATAGGGACAAGTAGGGCAGTAATCGGTGAACATCAGTTTTTATTGTACGGGTCTTTTGACACCATGCGCGATCGCGAATCCCGTTAATCACATCATCGAGTCGATCAGATGCGTTTTTGATAACTTTCCACCGTATTCTGTAACAGCATAGCCACAGTCATCGGACCGATACCACCCGGTACAGGGGTAATATATCCCGCTATGGGTTCAGCCGCCTGGAAGTCTACATCTCCTACTAACCGCGATTTTCCGTTAGCATCTTCTAAGCGGTTAATTCCCACATCAATCACTACCGCCCCCGGTTTGATACAATTCGCTCCCACCATCTCGGGACGACCTACCGCCGCGATCAGAATATCAGCTTCCGATGCGATCGCTTCTAGGTTTTCCGTCCGAGAGTGGGCTACAGTTACTGTACAATTAGCCTCTAGTAACATCAAAGCCATGGGTTTCCCCACTAAGATACTCCGTCCTAGCACTACCGCTCGTTTTCCCGCTAATGGGATTTGATATTCTTCTAATAGACGCATTACCCCCGCTGGAGTACAACTGCGTAACCCCTTTTCCCCTCTCACTAATCCCCCTAAGTTCATCGGGTGCAACCCGTCTGCGTCCTTGTGCGCTGCTATCTCATACAGCAAACTCACAGCGTCTAGGTGTTCTGGTAACGGCAGTTGTACTAGAATACCATCAACCCGATCATCTTCGTTTAAATTGGCGATCGCCTCTTTAAGTTCTTCCTGGCTTGTATCAGCCGGGAAATGTTGACCAAACGATGCTATTCCTACCCGTTCACAGGATTTCTCTTTGTTGCGGACATAAACGGCGCTGGCGGGGTTATCTCCTACCATTAACACTGCTAAACCTGGAGGTCGTCCCCTTTGCGGTTCTAGGGTTTTAATTTTTTCCCTCAATTGCGATTGAATTTTTTGGGCTGTTGTCTTACCGTCTAATAAATTAGCCATCACAATATATCCAACAATTCCAAGCCAGTATATCTTCCCAGAAATTTGTCCCCTTTTTATACAAAATGACTACATTTGCCATTCTCCTACCCCCACGCTTTGCTAACCGCTTCCATATTCTCTTGATTCTACTATCCCTAACACCAGGGATGATTGGCTGTCGCCAAATTATTGAGTCTACCACTCAATTTACTCGCCAAACTACTAAAATTGAGGCGATCGCACAACAGCGCCAAGTTGGGTCTAAAATCTACATAGAGGGGACTGTCGCTAACCTGGCTCCCTTTGTCGGCGCTGGTGCGTATCAGCTTCAAGACTCCACCGCCACTATCTGGGTTTTTACTACCCAACCTCTACCTTCTGTCGGTGAACAAATGTTCATCCGGGGTCAGGTTAATTATGAACAAATTACTGTCGAAGGACTCCCCGGTTTAGATATTGGTGATTTCTATATTCAAGAATTGGAAAGAATCACCGACAATCAATCAATCAATAATCCACCATCCAACTCCCTTATGTTAACTTTTGTAACGAAAAGTTAAGAATTGTTACAAAAATCGACTTCATTGGGGAGGGTGTAGCTTTTTTGCTCGGCTCATGATATCATTTTAGATAATGGGAATATACGCATTTTTAAAATTTGTGGATATATTTCCATTATTCAGCAATATGTCAATATAATACCATCAATTCCCGGAACTTGTCAACCCCCTCGGTTGGTCTGGGGGGACATTTTTAAAAATTGACTAAAAAATCAACTTAGTAGAAATGGAGAACCCCCCGTCAAAGGTAGGTTATAGGTTATAGGTCAACGGGGGGGAATCAGTTAAGGAACAACTAAGACAGGACAGGGAGAGAGATTAATCACACGGTTAGTGATACTGTCAGCAACACCTTCTTCTGTAAGTCCAGTGCCGCGACTACCCATCACAATCAGATCAGCATCAATCTCATCAGCCACATCACAGATAGTAAAAGCAGGTTTACCTTCACGTTCAATGAGTTTGGCATCAATCCCTAGCTTAGAGAAGATACCATGAGCCTCCTGTAAAAGTTGGCTCACCGTATCAGGGGAAGTCATCGGTTCAGAATGGGGAGGTTCCCCGTCTGGTTCTTTTGGTTCAACAACAGCGAGAAGATAGAGGTTAGACTGATAGGTTTGGACAATATTAATGACCCTTTCAGCCGCCTCGCGGGCTTCCCGACTTTGATCTATAGCAAATAAAACGGTCTTAAACATATCTCGCATCTCCAAGACGCGGACTTAGGTAGAATGTTTACGGTGAACGATTTGATGGCTGGTAGGCCAGCGGGTTGGTAACAACCTAGGGGCCATTTAACCAATAACCCTCACCGTTCCCATTTAATTTCGATTAAACCAGAATAAACGATCAACGAGGTTAATCCTGTGGCTAAAAAAACTGTAGCAAATCTGTCAGCATCAGAACTATCCGGTAAGAAAGTGCTGGTGCGTGCTGACTTTAACGTACCCCTTGATAATGGCTCTATTAGTGATGATACCAGGATTCGGGCGGCTCTGCCTACCATTCAAGATCTGACCTCTAAAGGGGCTAAAGTGATTCTGAGCAGCCACTTTGGCCGTCCCAAAGGTCAAGTAGTTGAATCAATGCGCTTAACTCCTGTGGCGGCGCGTTTGTCGGAACTTTTGGGCAAAACCGTTAAGAAATGTGACGATTGCATTGGAGAGGAAGTCGCCGTAGCAGTGGGGGCCATGAGTGATGGCGATGTGCTGTTACTGGAAAATGTTCGCTTCCATGCAGCCGAAGAGAAAAATGATCCGGAATTTGCCAAGCAGTTGGCTTCGGTAGCGGATCTGTATGTAAATGATGCTTTTGGTACTGCACACCGCGCCCATGCTTCCACTGAAGGGGTGACTAAATATCTGAGTCCCTGTGTGGCGGGTTATTTGATTGAGAAGGAATTGCAGTTCCTCCAAGGGGCGATTGAAAGCCCTCAACGTCCCCTAGCAGCGATTATTGGTGGTTCTAAGGTATCTAGCAAAATTGGTGTCATTGAAGCGTTACTTGACAAATGCGACAAGTTGTTGCTAGGTGGCGGCATGATTTTCACATTCTACAAAGCCAGGGGGCTGAGTGTGGGTAATTCCCTGGTGGAAGAAGATAAGCTGGAGTTGGCTAAGTCCCTGGAAGCGAAGGCGAAAGAAAAAGGGGTAACTATGTTGTTACCTACAGATGTGGTTCTGGCTGATAAGTTTGCGGCTGATGCTGATTCTCAAACTGTTAGCGTTGAAGCAATTCCTGATGGTTGGATGGGATTGGATATTGGCCCTGATTCGGTTAAGGTTTTCCAAGAAGCCTTGGGAGACTGCAAAACTGTCCTCTGGAATGGTCCCATGGGAGTGTTTGAGTTTGAGAAGTTTGCGGCGGGTACTCGGGCGATCGCTCAAACTTTGGCAGAACTAACCAGCACCGGTACTACTACAATTATCGGTGGCGGCGACTCGGTGGCTGCTGTGGAACAATTGAATTTGGGTGAAAAGATGAGCCACATTTCTACAGGTGGTGGGGCTAGTCTGGAACTCCTCGAAGGGAAGCAACTTCCCGGTATTGTGGCTTTAGATGATGCCTAATTGCCGTTGGTAAAAGGATTTTGGGGTAAGTCTGTAAGTGCGATCGCTTACCCCAACACACCTATTTAGAACTGACCCACCGCGTTGAAAATGCTTGTGGAGTCGGTAGTCGCGGGAGTTTCAAGAGTAATTGAGTGCTATAGTAAAGTTGAAAGAAGCAAGAATCCCCCGTTAGATGGCTCTAGCAATTAACGGCGGAAGTGTCAAACTATAAAATATCCCATTACTTCAACGAGGTGGGAAGTGGGTGTCTAATGGTCTAGCTGGGTTCGCTTACTGGGTGGATGAACTCAAAAGTAGGAAGCCAGAGACAGCGGTGGTGAGTTTGTGCAACTTGTCTTCAGATTCTAGGAAGTTTGAGGAAGTGCCCCAAGGAAGTCGCAAGACTTAGCGGCGGGTAGCTTAATACTGAGGATAATTTCTTTGAGTGTGGGGGAGAAGCAACGGAGGGGACTAAAATGCTTCAGTTCCATAACATCCTCAGATCGAAACTGGGACGCTACCTAACTATCAATATGGTTGCGCTTCTGGTCTATCTGGGGCTAATCTGGATCACCATTGAGACTTTAATGCTCAATGCCATGGAAGCCATTTTCTGGCCAGCCGCAGGGTGGTCTTTAGTGGTTTTAATCTGGTGGGGGGGTAAATGTTGGCCGGGAATTGTTCTCGGTGCTTTGTTTTCTAATTATTGGCTGACGGGTCACTCCGGTTATCTGGGATTAATTTGGACTCTGGGAACCCTCCTAGAAGCTGGCGCGGGTTGGTGGATGTTAAAAAGGATCGGTTTCTCTCCGGCTTTAGCCCGCCTCAAGGATGTACTGGGACTAGCTATTCTAGCTGGAGCCCTCTCGAGTCTGATTAATTCTACTATTACTCCGATCGCATTATTAATCGCTGGAGAAATTAAACCCGATACATTCGCTGATATTTGGGTAACATGGTGGCTGGGAGATACCATTGGCGTTCTGCTATTAGCCCCGGCACTTATGACTTGGGCCTATCGATTTCGGATTAAATATCAACAGACCAGAGACTTGCAGGAGTCAACTGGCAATTATTGGAGTTGGCTATTACCAGAAAGCTGGGAAATTCTCAAAAACCCCAAGCAACAGCTATGGCTGCCTAAATTATTGAGCTATCTGGAAATAGCCATCTGGTTCCTACTATTTTCGGCTTTGAATTGGTTTGTATTCTGTTCCAGAACCCGCGTTCTCACTATTCACTACCCCCTAGAGTACCTGCCATTTCCACTATTGGTCTGGGCTTCCCTGCGTTTTGGTCAGCGAGGAACTGCGATCGCTCACTTATTAACGGCAACATTTGCCGTCTGGGGTGTCCTACGGGGTAGCGGTCCTTTTATGAGCAACCTTAACGAAAATCCCCAGGTCTTTTCTCTACAAGCCTTTATTTTGGTGATGACTGTCACCGGTTTATTTTTGGCGGGTGCGGTGGAAGAACGACAAACTGTAGAAGCCTCTCTACGTTCGGGGGAAGCTAGTTTAGCTACCGCTCAACGTATTGCTAAGTTAGGACACTGGGAATTAGATATCCCACAACTAACCTGTACTTGGTCTGATCAGTTGTACCGCATTTTTGGCGTTAATCCTCAGCAAGTGACTCCCAGCATTGATAGCTTGATGCAATATATCCATCATCAGGATCGCCCACGGGTGGAAAATGCTATTTCTCAAGCTATCTCAGAGCAAGTTCCCTATTCTATAGATTATCGGATTGCACGCCCTGACGGCCAAGAACGATTTGTGGTTGAACAGGCGATCGTTACTCCTACCCATATTACTAGCACTGTTCAGGATATCACGGAACGCAAACGAGCGGAAATGGCTTTAAGAGCTAGTGAGGAAAGGTTTTCGCGGGTGTTTAAGGCTAGTCCCATTGGTATTAGTATTACTACTGTTGAAGAAGGCCGATTTGTGGATGTCAATGATAGTTTTCTTCAGCAATTGGGGTGGAGTCGAGAACAGGTCATTGACCGCACTTTTGAGGATTTGGAAATGTGGGATGCTGAACAGATTAACCCCATTTTACAAAGGATTACTAATGGCGATCGCCTCAGTAATTTAACCGTTCAAGTTCGCCATAAATCGGGAACAATTCGAGATTGGTTAATGGCTATTGAACCTATCCAACTAGAAAATACTCCCTGTTTGCTTATTCTGGCTAGTGATATCACTGAACATAAGCAGGCTGAGGAACTCCGTAGAGCTAAAGAAGCTGCTGAACAAGCTAACCAAGCTAAAAGCCTATTTTTAGCTAACATGAGTCATGAACTTCGCACTCCCTTAAATGCTATTCTCGGCTACAGTGAATTACTACAAGAAGACGCTGAAGACCTCGGCCAGGAGGAGTTTGTGGCGGACTTGAAAAATATCCACGTTGCTGGTCAACATCTCCTCACCTTAATTAGTGATATTCTCGACTTTTCCAAGATTGAAGCTGGTCGGATGAATTTTCACTTGGAAAAATGTCAAATTAATACCTTGCTTTGGGAAGTGGAAACTACGATCGCACCATTAGCAGACAAAAATCAAAATCAATTTATCCTAGAGGTTGCGCCCGGCCTTGACTTGATGTATACTGATTTAACTAAGGTGAGACAGTCACTGCTTAATCTGTTAAGTAATGCCTGTAAATTTACCGAACAAGGACAGGTGACTTTACGAGTATGGAAACAGTTAATTCCCGCTACAGATTTACCGGATTTGCCCATTTATCACTCCCGAGAATCTCCCCAAGAAGACCAAGAAGAACTCTCAGAAATTCCCTTTATCTTTTTTGAAGTTCAGGATACTGGAATTGGGATGAATGAGCGACAACTAGCAACTGTTTTTAGTCCCTTTACCCAAGCTGATGAAAGCACAACCCGTAAATATGGGGGGACCGGTTTAGGACTTTCTATCACCCATAAATTATGTCAGATGATGGGTGGTGATCTCTGGGTGGAAAGTCAGTCAAACAAAGGGTCAACCTTCACCATGCGATTGCCTCAATATATGTATCAGGGACAAAATAAAACTTGAACATTTCACTTAACTATTAATCCACTATTAACTATTTTCCCCGATTATGACAATTCAATGGTATCCTGGTCATATTGCTAAAGCCGAACGCACCCTCACAGAACAACTTAAACGAGTTGATGTGGTCCTAGAAGTTCGCGATGCTCGTATTCCCTTGGCTACTCACCATCCTAAAGTATCTCAATGGGTATCCCAAAAGCCACGATTATTGATTATTAACCGCCAAGATATGATTCCTCCCCATATACAACAACAATGGCAACAGTGGTTTGAGGAACACCAGGAAATCCCCTATTTTACCAATGCTCAACAGGGAGATGGGGTCGATGCGGTAGTACGCGCTACTAAACAAGCTGGGGAACAGTTGAATCAAAAACGTCAGCAACGGGGAATGTTACCCCGACCTGTCCGGGCTGGGGTGATTGGATTTCCTAATGTCGGTAAGTCGGCTTTGATTAATCGACTTTTGGGGCGGCGAGTTGTGGAAAGCGCTCGACGGGCTGGGGTGACACGAAAGTTACAGTGGGTCAGGATTTCTAAGCAAATTGAATTGTTGGATGCGCCGGGGGTCATTCCTAGCCGCATTGAAAATCAACAGGATGCCCTCAAGTTGGCGATTTGTGAGGATATTGGTGAGGCGGGTTATGATAACCAACGGGTGGCTGCGGGTATGGTCGATTTGTTTCAAGATCTCCAAATTCACGATAAACTGACCGATCGCTATTCTCTGCCGATCGCTTCGGAAACTGGAGAGTCTTATCTACAAGCCTTGGCTGATCAACGCTTTCAAGGAGATTTGGAACGCACCGCACGACAACTACTTAATGATTTTCGCAAGGGCTTATTAGGCGCGATCGCTTTGGAAATTCCACCATCTTGATTTTACTCAGTTTGACAGCACATACCATAAATCACCGGTTTTGTCAAGTCGCCGATTTTCGATCGCTCCGAATTTCCCCAAAACTCGTGCATCGCTAAACTTGAAATTCCTACTGCGATCGTCTAAAGCTCACCATATAATCGTCTTTTGGGGCTATATTTTGCTTAGTTCACGTAAAACTCCTGGGAGGGTTGGAAGCTCCGTGATTGATCGCGGAGAGGAAAACCGACTCAAGCGGCTGACCGCCGCCAGCACCCCCTTGCGGGGTGGAGGGGTATGGTTGCCCCTCCATGGAGCTATGGTTGGCTCCGACTCCCTTGCGGGGTAATGTTTGCGCTTGCGCTAACGCGCACGCTGCGCGAACGCTAATGTTCAGAGTCGGTACTTTCCAAATCGCACTGTCTTAACCCCTTAGGACTGTTTAACGATTTGGTTCATGAGCCGGGAACTAGCACGCATTCCAGGGTAGGAACTTTAACTCTTGCTCTGAACGTAGCCAGTTAAGGCTTAAGCTGGTCAGCTACCTGAAAGCGGGGGGCAGGAAGCCCCCGTGCTTCAGCCGGGGGTGCTGACATAAACCCCAGTCGATTTTCATTTACATAAATCTACCACAACCCCCATTCTGTCGTCAACTATTTGATAATCACTAGCAATAAAAATGTCATAAATATTTACAATCTTTTAAATATTAAAACTATTTGCAAATTTAAAATTAGCAAAACTTATCATCGCCCGGCTTTTTGGGGAAGGGGGGTTGACAATTTGGGGGAAAGTCGGATATACTTATATTATAATGGGAATCTATCCTCAAAAAAAATATATACAAATATTTTAATTGTATTATATATAACCTATAATATCAGAAAATAGAGGATAATGTCAACCCCTTTTGAATAGAAAAATCGGGTTATTATGAATGATAGTGTATGATAAGTACAATTTGCCCTAGTCGATAATTTGAGTGTGGTGTGATGAAACCGATTTACATTTTAGGTGCAGGTCCAGCGGGGTTAGCTGCGGCTTATACTCTCACCAGTCAGGGAATTCCTGTAGTAGTAGTAGAAAGAGATAAGCGGGTGGGGGGACTAGCGAAAAGTATCGAGTATGAAGGGTTTATTCTCGATTTCGGACCCCATCGATTTTTCACCAAATTATCGCCTGTGGTGAAACTCTGGAATCAAGTATTAGGAAAAGACCAGGTAACAGTTAATCGACTTACCCGCATTTATTACGGGGGAAAATACTTTAGTTATCCTCTCCAAGCCAAACAGGTGCTTTCCGCGTTGGGGTTATTAGAGACAGTTAAAATACTTTCGTCTTATGTGAAAGTGCGTTTATTTCCCAAACCCCAGCCAGAGAATTTTTCCGAGTGGGTGATTGGTAAATTTGGGAGACGGCTGTTTGAGATTTTCTTTGAAAGTTACACCGAGAAACTTTGGGGAATTCCTTGTACAGAAATTAGCGCCGACTGGGCGGCACAAAGAATTAAGGGTTTGTCCTTATATAAAGCGGTGGTTAATGCCTTATTGGGAAATGATGGTAAAGTCAAAACCTTGATTGACCAATTCCAATTTCCTCGGTTGGGTTCTGGTCAACTTTATGATAAAATAGCTGATTATTTAAATCAGCATCAGCAGCCTTTATTACTGAATACCGAAGTGATTGAGGTACATCATAATGATGGTGAGGCTACCCATGTGACTGTCCGCAACCGTGAGACTAAAGAAGTGCAAACTTTTCCCTGTGGGGGGGTGATTTCTTCTATTCCGTTAACTTTATTGGTGGAAGAGTTGAAAACAGCACCGCCTCAGCCAGTGATAGAATCAGCGCGATCGCTTAAATTTCGGAATACCATTTTAGTCTATTTAATTATTGATGATGGTCATTTATTCCCCGATAACTGGCTATATATTAACGACCCCAGGGTGAAATTAGGAAGGGTGACAAATTTTGCTAATTGGTCGCCGGAAATGTTACCCAATAATCATCAAACTCCCCTCTGTTGTGAGTATTGGTGTAACTTTGATGATCAGTTATGGAATTGTCCAGAGGAAGACCTGCGACAAATGGCGCAAGCCGACCTGATTAAAATTGGATTACTCCAAAAGCAGCAGGTTTCTGGGGGGTTTGTTGTGCGTTTACCTCGGACTTATCCGATATATGCCGGAAATTATAAAGCCTCTTTAGCAACCATTGAGGAGTATTTTAAAGGCTTCCAGAATTTGCAGTTGGTCGGTCGATATGGTGCATTTAAGTATAACAATCAAGACCATAGCCTCTTGATGGGAATTTTGGCGGCGGAAAATGTCATGACCCCCGGAAAACATAACCTCTGGAATGTCAATAGTGATAGTGAATATGTCGAGGAAGCCGAAGCCGACACCCCCACCACAGTGGCGGCGGTTTCCCGAAAATCTCGCCGTCGTCAGGCGATCGCTACTTTGCGACAGTTTGGCGGTTATTTACTCACCGGGGGAAGTGCGACAGTTGTAGATGTTTTGGTGTTTTCTCTTCTTACCCAGGCGGGAGTTTGGTATGTTTACGCCTTGGGAATTAGTTACTTTTTGGGATTAAGTACCAATTTCTGGTTAAGTCGTCGGTTTGTGTTTGGTATTTACTGGCGTAATTGGTTGATGCAATATGGGGTATTTGCGACAGTCGCCTTAAATAGCTTATTGGCGAATTTGGGGTTATTACAATTGTTGATTAATGAATTGGGATGGTCTCCTACCCCTGCTAGACTCGTAAGCGCCGCCTGTGTAGCCTTAATTAGTTTTACCGGACATAAGCTATATTCCTTTTCGTCTGGCGATCGCGTTTCCAGTTGGGAGTCTTAGGTAAAAATGAGCGATCGCAAATTTACCCCGTCACCAAGTTTAGCCGTAGTCCTGATAATTACCCTTACCAGTTGGATGATTTTTGTTCCCCTGGTCAACCCCATTGCTATCCCTCTCGGAAACAATACCACCGGGGTAATTTCCCAAGCCAGCATTGAGAATATCAGTCCCTATACAGATTATCTCAAATATCTGATTTTGCTATTTACTCCCCCCCTGCTAACTCTGATAGTTTCGCAATTCGGGAAAATATCGCTGGGAGAATATCTCCATTCTGTCATTAACATTACCGCCAAAACTCTCAGCCAAAATTGGTTTTTAGCAACCGTTACCGGAATTTTACTCTTAGCTTGGGTCATTAATATTCCTTTCAATCAGTTTCCAATTACCTCCCTTTTGCGGGACTCCTTCCACGAGGGAGAGTTTTTAGGATTTTGGCCGAATTTCTCCCAACTGGAAAAGCCATTTATTAATACCGTCTTAATTCATGGCTATGGTATGGATGTTTTACCCACAGAAATAGCCATGAGGTTGATTAGCAATGATAATGGAATTGTATTGACTCGGCTATTTGTTAATCTCCAAAATGCACTCACTGCTGTAGGCTATTTTTGGATTTTGTGGGAAATCACCGGGTTAGTAGGATTAAAAAAGTCAAAATTACCCATTTTTTTACTCTTCTGTTTATTCGCGTGTATTTTTGATGGCATTTTCTTCAAGTTTGACGGAAGGCGAGGGACTTGGTTTGTCTTTCAACTCGCCATCACTCTACGTTATTTTCGCCTATTTCTACCCTGGGAAAAGCCAGAAGAATTAAAATCTAATCATGTCCAAGATAACCGCCATTTTCATAGCCGACAAGCCATAATTTTATCCCTGTTGGTGGGGTTGTCTATTCCTGGGGGTTTTTTATATGTGTATGACCGCGCCATATATTTCCTAGCCGTTTATTTGATTACCTGTATCATCAGCCTATTTTTACCTTCCCCAATTCGCAAGACTTGGTTAACTGTAACTTCCACCGGGGTAGTAGTTTCCTTCACGGCGATCGCCATTTTTTTAGGACTAGATCAAGTCAATGCGATCGCCTCTCAAATCGCCTACTGGGGAAAATATGGTCGCTACATCTCCTTCATTCCCCTTCCCCCCTTCCAAATGACCTTTATCTCTCAAAAATTCTGGCTATCTATTCTCATTCAAGCCGGAGTTTTAACCTATCTCACCTGGGACTTAATCAGCCATAAATTCCAACTAAAACCCTTTGTCCGCAAACATTTATTTACCCTAATTCTCCTATCCGCCGCCGGCGTTTATATGAGAATAACCTTAGACCGCAGTGATTTAGGTCATGCTTATCACGGCGCAATGATGACAGCATTGTTAAGTGTATATTTATTACTCTTGGCTTATCGGCGATATCTGGAAAATCCCCTACATAAATTAACCCTAACTTTGCCGCAAAAGCTGAGTATAGGCGTGTTATTGATATTTATTCTGACCTCAGAATCTGGTTTTAATGTCCTGGAAGCATCCCAGAAACTCTCGCGCCTCCCAGCCGCTATCTCTATCCCTGATGCTGAATTACTCAAACCCGATTATTTAGAAGCCAAAAATGTCATGTCAGCCGAAATAGCCAATCAATCCTGTTTTTTTAATGTCACATCAGAGGGATTGTGGTATTATCTATATAATAAGCCATCCTGTTCTAAATATAGCTATGTTCTGTATGCCAAACCTACCGTCGCCCAAAACCGGGTAATTGAAGACTTGGAAACGACCCAACCGCCCATAATTTTATTAACTAATGATGTCTGGTTTCAAAACCCCTGGGATGAAGTCTTAAAAGCCGATTCAGCCTCTCTAATTTATCAATACATTTTACAACAATATCGCCCTCACAAATTCGTCCAATCCCATTGGTTTTGGCGACGGAGTGATATGCCCCCAACTTTCGCCACTACCAACCAATTTAATGGCGCAATTGATGTCATTCCAGAATCACCAATTCGGGTAGGTCAACCCTCAGTTTTAACCGGGTGGGGAGTAATTCCCGAAACCCGAAAACCTGCTGATGCTGTTTATCTCAGTGTCGGGGAGAATAACCAGTTAATTGCTGTGGGAGAAGTAAATATTCCTCGCTGGGATGTTGCTAGTGTTTTAGGAATTCGTGAATATGCACAATCTGGCTGGAGGCTAAGGATTCCCACCGCTAGTTTACCCTCTGGCGAAATATCTTTAAAGGTTTGGGCTTATAATTCCGAAAACCACCAGCTAACCCAAATTGGAGAAGCCATTGATATCATTAAACTGAGTCAGGATGGGGCGAGGACCTGATGAGTCCGGTCAATTACCCCATATCTATGGAAGATTCAGCCAATCAATTGACAAAAACTCCACATCTGGGGTTATAGTATAAATCCCCTAAATCCCAATTGATTGTATAGGCAGTGTGGGGTGTGCCTAATTTCCTGGAGATATAGTGAATCATCTGATAGAATGGAACGCAAGCTGCGTTGACCCAGAGCTAACTCAATTGAATGTTATCCCCCTAGAAGGCGATCGCCCTTTAGATTATCTGCTGTATGCCGACAACCTACCCAGACGCAATGGTGGTCGAGTATGCGATCGCATTCTTAAACGCTATAGTCATGTTAACCAAGGGGGCTGGTGGTGTTCAGGTGTCGATATCTTAACCGGAAACGAGGATCTGTGGGGATGCTTCAAACCCGCCAAACCTCGCCTTAGCAGTCACAGCAATAAACCCATAAAATACGAACATCCTCCCCAAACCGCCACCGGAATTTTCGCCTTGCGAGTCTCCCAATCAATTTGGGAAGCGATCGCCCATCGTCACAGTTTAACCATTTCCCCCGAAGCCATACAACCAGACCGCGCCGATTTAGGATTTTGGGAGTGGGTCATTGATCATCACGAAATTCCCATCTGTATCACCGAAGGCGCAAAAAAAGCCGGATCACTACTTACTGCTGGATACCCAGCCATAGCCCTTCCCGGTATTAACGGCGGCTATCGAGTCCCGCGAGACCAATGGGGAAACCGCATCGGAAAATCTCAGTTAATTCCAGAATTACAAAAACTAGCCAGCAAAGGTCGCCAAATCTATATTGTCTTTGATAGCGATACCAAACCTAACACCATCAAAGCCGTAGACGCAGCTATCCGCCAAATGGGATATCTTCTCAGCCGCAGAGGTTGCCATACTAAAGTCATTACCTGGAAACCCCAATTAGGGAAAGGTGTTGATGATCTCATTGCGACCCAAGGAGTAGAAGCCCTACATCAAGCCTATCAAGCCGCTACACCCCTGGAAACCTGGCGCGCCATCTCCCACTCACGCTTGACCTATTCCGCCGATTTAAACCTCAATTGTCCCTATCTCCCAGAGGATTTAGCTATCCCTCAAGCCTCCCAATTGGTGGCGATTAAATCCCCCAAAGGTAGCGGGAAAACTAGACTCCTAGAAAATCTCGTTAAACAAGCCAGCGATAAAGGTCAGTCTGTCCTGGTTATCGGTCATCGTATCCGCTTAGTAGAATCTCTCTGTCAGCGGTTTGGTTTAAACTATATGAAAGCCGGAATGGGGACGGTTATCAGTCGTCCTGGGGAGGGTTATGGATTATGTATTGATTCCCTGCATCCCTCTTCCTCCCTGGGTTTTAACCCCAATAATTGGTCTAATACTTTGGTGATTTTTGATGAAGTTGAACAGATAATTTGGCATGGTCTAAATTCCGACACCTGTCGCCAATATCGAGTCGCTATATTGCGATCGCTAAAAGTTTTATTGCAAAATGTCTTCATGTCCAATGGTCGGGTAGTTATCGCTGATGCTGACCTCAGTGATACTACTATTGATTATCTCAAAGCCTTATCGGGAATTCCCCTAACTCCCTTTATTATCGAAAACCATTTTCGACCTGCTGCTGATCAGGCTTGGAATGTTTATCACTATGGCGGTCATACTCCTAAACAATTAGTTAAAGACCTAGAAAATCATCTCGCTAATGGCGGTCGTCCCTTTGTGTGTTTGTCCGCCCAAAAGTTAGCTAGTAAGTGGGGGACTTCTACCTTAGAAGCCTATTTTAAAGCCCAATTTCCTCAACTGAAAATCCTCCGTATTGATTCCCAGTCTTTGGCTGACCCTCATCATCCCGCCTACGGTTGCATCAACCGACTTAATCATATTTTAGCAGATTATGATCTGGTTTTGGCTTCCCCTGCTATTGAAACTGGGGTGAGTATTGATTTAAAAGGTCATTTTACCTCCGTATGGGGTATCGCCCAAGGGGTTCAATCTGAAAATTCTGTGCGTCAGGCTTTGGCTAGAATTCGCGAAAATATACCTCGCCATTTGTGGATAGCTTCCCACGGTTTAAATAGGTTGGGAAATGGCGCTTTATCTATGGCTTCCCTGCTGAGTTGTAGCCATCGCTTAACTCAGTTAAACATTCGTTTATTACAACAGTCAGATTTTGATGATTTTGATGATTTGGAAATGGGGTTTCAAGCTGAGTCTTTAATGTGTTGGGCTAAAATTGCCGTCCGGTTTAATGCTACTATGACCCGCTATCGGGAATCTGTATTGGCTGGCTTGGAAGCTGAAGGTCATCAATTATCACCCGTTTCTCCCCCTTGCGAAACTTCTGATTCTGATTTGGTGGCTGACCATCACCTTAAACCTAGTTTAACTGATTTGATTGACGCTGTGCGCGATCGCAATTATCAGACCGAATGCTGGGCTATATCTAACGCTACAGATTTAAGTGATTTGGCATATCATGTTTTGCAAAAAAAAGTGTTTAAAACTCCTGCTGAAAGTCAATCTTTACGCAAACATCAGTTAAAATTGCGCTATGGTATTCCCGTTAATCCTGAATTGATAACTAAGGATGACCAGGGATGGTATGAAAAATTAAAATTGCATTATTTCTTAACTGTGGGTCGCCCTTTCCTGTCCGCGAGAGATGCGCGAATAGCACAGGATTTGGGACAACGAGGAAAAGGTAGTTTATTTGGTCCTGATTTTAACCGATCGCAATTAGGCGCGGTCGTCGCTACTCTGGAATTATTACGCTTTCCTACTTTATTACAACAGGAAAATCGGGAGTTTAAAAATACTGATCCTGATTTACAGCAAATGGCGAAGCTGGCTTTAGGCGATCGCACTGCTATTAAGTCTATTATCGGAATAGGGTTAGCACCACGATCTACCCCCATTATGGTATTAAGTCGCTTTCTTGATCAAATTGGCTATGGCTTAAAATGCGATCGTCTCGAAACTTATGCCAAAAAACGACATCGGGTCTATCAATTACTTATCCCTGATGATGACAGAAATCTTGTCTTTCAACAATGGTTGAATCATTCTGGGGGTTGACAACTGTTGTCGAGTCGTGATAAGCTATTGACATATAGTTTATAGCACAATGGATAATTTGCTAAAAAAATAAAATTCTCAATATTCCCATTATTAAAAATAATACCACGAGCCACCTACAAAATCAACCCCCCCAGTGCCAAAAAGCCGTTTTTTCTAACACTTCTTAATTTTTTGTTACATAAATTAACACAATAGCCGATATAGAGACAGGGGGTGGTTTGTGTATGGGGTGAGATCAACCGCCAATTCCCAAGCGACTGGCTAAGGTAGGGGTAAGGGGAAAGAGGGTAATAATCATCATAAAGATAGCCAGGAGTCCCCAAGCGGCGCGGGTGTCGTCGGGTTCAGTGAGTTCATTAAGGCTAGGACGTTCGAGGTTACGCTGTAAAATCAGGATAACCGCCGCCCAATACAAAGCCAGGGGATTGACCAAAGAAGCGATCGCCAAAACAATAAAAGTAGCAAAAGTAGACCTTCCAGCGACTTTGCGCCCAAAGATAGACTGGATAATGCGACCACCATCTAACTGTCCGGCTGGCATTAAATTAATAGCAGTAATCACCAAGCCTAGCCAACCAATAATAGTCAAGGGATGAACATCGACAATACTTTGTTTGAGGGCGTTTCCGAGAATCAATTTGGAAAGTAGCCCGACCAAAACAGAACCCTGGAAAAAGCTAGTGGGAACTTGAAACAAACTACCTTGGTGGGAAAGTATCAATCCAGCCAATAGCATAAGTAGTGATAACAAACCCCCGGCGGCGGGTCCAGCTAGGGCGACATCAAATAAAACCTTCCGGTTGGGAAGTAGAGACTCAAATCGGTTAAAAGCGCCAAAGGTCCGATTTGTACAGTAGGAATGAAAAAGGGGAGACTAAATTTAACCTGGTGGCGGTTGGCGATAACTTGATGGGCGATTTCATGGGCGGCGAGAACCGATCCTATACCGATCGCAATAGGTAAGACTTCCCCATAACGCATAGGTTCACCAAAGAAGTCGAAGCCCAAAAGTAGACCCCCGGCTTGAAAAATAGTGGCGACTGTAATCACCAGTAAAACCAGGGCGAGGATTTTTTGTCCATCTGTAGCGGGTTGGGGGTCTTTGCTACTGGGAAGGACAATGACAACAGGTTTACCGTCAGGATTTTCGATTAAAAATAAACGGAAGCGATCGCCCATTTTTTCTTGAAGGCTGCGGCTGAGACGACCATGGACCTCTTCCGGGTCACTGCGAAGGTTCCCCTTAAAAATCACTCCCTCTTGATAGGGGAAAGTTTCCGTGGCGAAAAAGGTATCAATGCCAAAAATACCTTGGATAACTTTTAGGTCTTCTGGGTTGATAGCTGTAGTTTCAGTTTGGGGAGTCTCTGAAGTTTCCCGGCTGGTGTCGCTGAGGTTAACAGCTTCTGGGGTAGGAGTTTCCCCCTCTTGAGGAATCTGTGGGTTGTTGTCATCTAATTCTTCAGCCAGCGATCGCAGTTTTCGCCCCAAGTAAATGTAAATACCCGTGGCCGCGACGAATAACAGCAGAATGCTGACAAAGTTAATATAGATGCCAAAGGCAGTTAGCCCAAAAAATAATAGCCAGGGTCCCATCAGAGATACTGACTGTAGCCATGAGAGAATGCCAGCTTTTCCATAAGGTCTAGCGCGGTAGTACCCCCAAGTCAGAATCCCTAGGGAAATTAGTAAGATAAAAATTGTAGTGTTGTCCGATGCAATAAACATTCTCTTCCTTTTTGTCGAGTCCCAAAAATCAGGCGATCGCGTCTTGTAGTTCCTTTTAATACAATAACCGTTCTGAGAAACAAGACGAGAACCCACAACAGTCTAATTTGCTTCCGAGTCAGCCTCCGGCGAAGGTTCACGAGCATTTTTTTCGGTAAGTTCCCTCGCTTGTACCATATCGCGCCGGGTGGCTTCCCGTAGTTGTTCCCGCAGGGCTGGCATTACCGCTAACGCCCTAGTCCAGTCAGGAATTTGCGCCCCGGCTGGGTTGCGGAAATATTCGTCCCCGGCTTCTGCGATCACCTGTTCAAAGATTTCTACAGTCATTTCTTCCTGGTGGCGATCGTAGTGTAGGTTATTAAATCGGGCATCAAGAAAATATTGTCTCGTGTAGTCTTGTGCTTCTCGCCGAAATTTTACCCGCAAAGTATGGATTTGTTCCCGGCTAATGGTAACTCTTTCCGTTTCTACTAGGGTTCTGAGAATTGAACGGAAAATATCCCGGCACATCTTCCGCAGGCCTTCATTGCTGGATCTTCCCAGGCTTTGATGTTTATGGTCGAAAATCCCTAAGTCGATTTGGGCGATACGTTTATCGGCAACATTGCGGTAGACTTCTGCTAATAACCCGATTTCTAACCCCCAGTTACCCGGAATGCGAGTATTAAGGGCCAGGTCATCGGTCAGGGCAAATTCTCCCGACAGGGGGTAACGATAGGCGCTAAGATACCGGAGGTAATTGTTATAACCAAATACATCCATCATTGCTGTCAGTAACGGTGTCACAAACAGACGTACTACCCGACCATGAAAACCTAGGGGTTCCCCTCCTATGCGCGCGTAGTAGGCTTTATTGAAGGCCAAGCCTAAGTCCTTCTCCACTAGGGGAAATAACAATTTGAGCGGATAGGATTTATCATAGGTGGTAATATCTGCATCATGGAGAGCGATCGCTTCCGCTTGCAGGGATGCTAAACCTAGTCCTAGCCACACCGCTTGACCTTTACCTTTAAAACTCAATAGATCTAGCCCCTTTTCCCTTAATTTGTTCAAAAGTTGAGTTACCCGGGGTCCATTTTCCCAGATTACTAGGGTCGGTTGGGGCATGATTTCAAAAAATTGAACCGTATTGGCATATTCTTCTAGGGTGGTTGCTCGTACACATATTACAACAATTCTGACAAATTCACAGTCTTTTAAGCAATCGCGAATTTGAGTCAGTGCCGGTCTTGCTAGTTCTTCATACAACGCCGGAATTAGAACTGCTGTTGGGGAAATTTCACTGAGTTGGGTTAAGCGACCTTCTAATAATTCGAGGTCACAGCCAAAATCGTGGATTGTCGTAATTAATTCTTGTTTATAATCCATAAAAAAAAGCCCAACTCTCCAACCATTAGATGCTACTATTGTAGAATAGATGGTAACATTTTTATCTCGATATGGCTAGAATTCAGCGATACATTTTGCCCAGATCATAATCATTAAATATTGTTTAAGTTTCCACTGCAAATTCTTCCGGGTCAATCCCCCAGTTCACCCACTTAATCGCCGCCCTAGCTGAGGTCATATCTGGGGGAACCCGCAGGACATGAATTGATTTGGTACTCCCACAGGTCATTTGTAATAATAAAATTGGCTCGTTTTCCTGAGAGTTATCAATTTTCAATAAAGTATATTCCCGCCAATTATCTAATTCTATCGAATCGAGTTCTTGGCAAATTCTGCCATAACCTATCCCCTGAATTAGCACCCTTCTAATTTCCGCATTTGGTTCCGTTAATAACCATTGTGATTGCCATTGATTTGGGTGCAGTTTTCCGTATTTTTCCGGTAACCTTACCCCCTGATTGAAGTAGCAGCAAAATCCATCGGAAAATTCGATGGCGGCTTCTCCTTCGGCGTGGAGGCGATCGCTTTCATCCACACTATGACGGATTAACTCAACCCCCCATAGATAATCTTCTCGGAAAATCCAACCGTGATGGGCGTAGACCTGATAACCGTCCTCAAATACCATAGCGGGTTTGGCGATCGCGTGCAAGCGAGACCTGTTATCTGTTAACCTCGTGAAAGAATGAGGCTGATTAGCTTTTTCCCTAGCCGAGGCGATCGCCGCCCAAAATCTTTCCGATTCTAAAGGTTTTCGTAAAAACTGACAATAGCCATAAAAATATTGCGGTATATGTTCATCAATTGTACTGGGTTTAACCTCCATTAATACCAAAGGAATTTTCTGCCAATCTCTATGGCCTTGAATTTGCCAAAATAGCTTCATACCACTAACTTTCGGCAACGTCCAATCCAACATAATTAGCGAAAAACTCGCCCCTTCAGCCGCTAAAATCTCACTAGCCACTTGACCATCACGCGCCTCAATCACCTCCCCCGTCATCCTTTTGAGTAATTCATCTTTAATCAGACATCTCATCACTATACTGTCATCAATGAGTAGAATTTTCTCATCAGTTGTATTCATAAATTTTCATCAATTTAATCAACTACCCGCCGCCATCCCCTCGGTTCATACTCCCGTTGAATCGTTACTAGCCAGTCTCCCCGGGGAATAGCAATAGGATGGTGTTCCTCATGGGTGAGTATAGCCGTTTGGGAATAAACCCGTAAGCAGAGATTTGTACCCCACTGATAAAGTTCAGCTTCCCCTTGTGTAATGCGGTGAGTGTGTCCCGTGACTTCCCCCCTCGCTAATACTAAATCACAAAGCTTTTCTACAGATATCAAACTCAGATCAGGTAAGTCCTGGGTAGCTTGTAGAATTACGTCTCCTTGTCGCATTGATTTAATTGGTTTCATATTCCCAGCCATTCGGTGAGACATATCACATAATTATTAAAAAAACTGTAATCAATTTTACAAAATTTGAAGATAGTTGGCAAGTTATCAAGTATAACTAAGATATTTTGTTCAAATCAGACTTGCCGAAAAATCCAATTTGTAGTATAGCCTGATGGAATTGTCTAATTATCCATTATATCAGTGTTTGGGAAAAACACAAAGAAATAGTTAAGAATTATTTACCGGGAAAATAATCTGGTCAAAAAATATAAAAAATGTCATTTTTACCTTACAATTTGACGCTAGAAGAAATATGATAATAAATCAAATGGTGTGATCGATTGGTGGTTCAACGTCGCCATAGCTTGTCATTTATACCAAAAAGGTTTGATGATTTTTGATGGTAGAAATAATCAGATATTTTAGGGAATCAGGCGAAGAGTCAGCCAATTGATCCAAAAAAGGAAGTAGTCAATACAGATGCTACCAAAAACTGAGGGAAACCCTTGTTAAGCTAAAGCGATCGCATCTGTGTGAGACCAGAGAAGCCGTCAACACTAATCAAACAACTTTGGAGGTATAAAGCCATGATTGCCGTTAGTCGCACCAAAAGCAAACGATCTAGATTAAGCCTAGCGACTACAGAAGAGACATTCCCCGTCAGTTACTCCACCCTAGCCTGTGACGCTTTAGTTTCCAAGGTACTACCTAAGTATAGACTCGAAGCAGTCCAGAGTTGTGAATTTTGGCATCGAGGCTTGAGTGATATATATGTAATCGAAACATCGATCAGATCCTATATTCTCAGAGTGTCCCATCATCATTGGCGGTCTAGGTCAGAAACCGAATTCGAGTTAGACCTGTTGGACTTTCTGCGGAAACGAGATATTCCCGTTTCCCACCCGTTAAGGACTTGGGAGAATCAACTGTTAGTAGAAATTAATGCACCGGAGGGAAAACGATATGCAGCCCTGTTCACCTACGCATCAGGACAAATTCCCCTAGGAGACTTAAACCCTAGCCAGAGTCGCCAACTAGGTCAAACTGTCGCCCGTCTTCATCAGGTTTCTCGTCACTTCCATACAGACCATTACCGATCGCCACTAACCCTAGAATACCTCTTAGATCGTTCCGTAGAAGCGATCGCCCCCTTCCTACAATTGCGATCGTCTGACCTATCAGACTTACATAATACAGCAGAGACAATCCGGGCTAAACTAGCTGATTTCCCCAAAAACGCTGACCTATGGGGAATTTGTTGGGGAGACCCCCACAGTGGAAACGCCCATTTTACCAACTCAGGAGAGATCACCCTATTCGACTTTGATCAATGTGGCTATGGTTGGCGCATTTTTGACATCGCCAAATTTTTACAAGTTTCCCTACAAGCCGGGTTAGGACGTAGTAGCCGAGACGCTTTTATACAAGGATATCAAGATATTTACCCCCTCACTGATTGGGAAAAATATACCTTACCCGCCTTCACCCAAGTTGCCCAAATTTGGTCCTGGGCGATTAGCTTACAAAGCGCCAAAATGTACGACTATAGCCGCTTAAATCATGGTTACTTTTCCCGTTACCTACAACAGCTAAAACGCTTAGAATCCAAAGATTGGCAGCCTGGTTTTTAATTAGCTAGTTCATCGAGAACACTCAGTAGTTTAGGGACTGTCGCATTGGGTTCAAGAAACGAAAATAAATGGCGATATTGTAAGATTCCCTCACCGTCTAAAATAAATTGAGCCGGAAGAGGTGCGCCCAAGGCTTGACCTACATGATAAAGTCGGAAAATACCACAGCTAGAATCACTTAACAATGGCATTTTTAGACCTAAATCTTTAACCACGGTCTGGCTTTGTGCTGTGTCTGTACTGGTAATCATCAATATTTCAGCGCCACGCTCCACAAAAGCTGCATAATTTTCATTGAGAGCTTTTATGTGGGGGTAGCATAGGGGACAATACTGCTTTTCCGTAAAAATTCGCGTAAACGCCAGAATAACAGGCGTATTACCTCGGTATTCAGACAGACGCACTTTCCCATTATTCGTGATGTCTGGTAATTCAAAGTCTGGGGTCTTTTTCCCTAAGTGTAAAGTCCCAGTCGCCGGAATGGGTAAAAAGTTTCGGAAAAATCTTTGATTCAGTAACCCACTAAAGTCATTGGAAGTTAGCATCATCTCAATCTCATATCTACTCTGCTTGATTAGCTATCAATGTAATTCATAATTATGTTAACTTTTGTAACAAAATCTTAAGAAATGTTGCGAAAAATTTTTGTCTGGGGGGGTTCCTTGCTTTTTTGGGAAACCTGGGCTATACTTTTAGATAATGGTAATATTGGCAATTTTTTTAAAAGGACATATATATTAATTATGAAACTGTACACAAATATAGTATCATGACTTCGCAGCACCTGTCAAGCCTAGCGGCACAAGAATTCCCAGACAGCAGCAGAGGGTTAATCCGGTGGAATCAAAAATCCCAGAAAACCATGACCCCAGACATCAGATTTCTAGGCGGTTTCTGGTAGAATCAGTCCATGAGTTAGACGGAGCAGGATATGGCGGTCAAAAAGACCCTCTATCGGCTGGGAGTATTTGGAGCCTGCTATGTTGCAACCTGCACATTCCCCCCAGCCTTGGGTGTAGTGGGGTTACTCTCAGACCCAGAGGCTCAAGAGTTTTTAGGGGAAACTTGCAAGGCTATTGGCTCAGTTATAGCCGGAAATGTGGCGAATGAGTTAGGGGATGCCACGACCGGACATCCTGGGGTTTCTTTGAGAAACCACGATTTAATTCAAGCGGTTGGGAAAGCGATCGCCGCCATTATTACCGATAAAGCGGTTCCTAAGTTTAAGCATGATAGAAAGACTCGCCACCATCTTCTGAAGATTGCCGAAATCACCCCCGACAAATGGGTAGATTTATGGAGTCGTTGGCTAAATGAAGATACAGGAGAATCGGAAAAATATCCAGAACTGGGTGAGGGTAAACTCCCAGATATCCTGATTCCAAAGGGTGATAAAATCCTGGAATTGGAAGATTGGCAAGATATTTTTGCTCGGCTGAAGATGGCAGCCTGTCCGGGGGGAGGATTTCAGTTTCCTGATGGAGTTTCTGCCAAAGTTTCCCAACTGCTTCATGATGAATTCCCCAAAGCCTTCCGTGAAACCCTCAAGGAAGATTTTGCCGAAGATGGTAAGGCTTTCGCGGGGTTAATGTTGGATTTACTGACCGGGTTGCGGAGTGACTTGGCTCGGCTCAATGAACAGCAAAATGCTCAGTTTGAAAGTGTTTTAAGCCAATTGCTAAAACTCAAAAATGACGGCGAAGCGAGTCAAGCCTATCAGATTCAAGAGTTTGCCAAAATCCAAACATATTTTGATGACTTACAGCGTCAACTTGAGGGAAGCCAAGAACAACAACGGCAAACCCTGCGAGATATTTCCGAAAGGCTTGAGTCGAGTTATGGCAGTATTCGAGAGATTTTACAAACCATTCCCTTGCAACTAGAAGAACTTCAAGCAGGGGTTGACCAAGCGAATCAAGGAATTGAAGAAATCAAAGCTCTATTAAAATCATCGACCATCCTACCCGTTCCTGGGATGTTTGAAGATAGAAAACCTATGAATTTTGAAGGGATATCCCAACAAATTCTTCAGATATTGCGGGGGATTGGGTATGATAAAGATGTCGTAGAGTTTGCCCAGACTGAATTACCAGACGATGCTATTGTAGAGGATACTTTTTTGCCCTCTGAACTCAGCAGTTTGACCCAGATTTTGCGGTATCAATGCTTAGATAAATTCTTAAACTTATTGGAAAATCAGACATCCCAGAAAGAAGCCGATAATTTACCCCATCCCTTAGAGTCTTATGTGCTGGTTACTGTGGAGTCCCAGAAAAAGTCTGAGCAATTCATCGTCAACGCTTGGCTAGTGGAGGATAATTCCTTAATCCAAAATGACCCCAATACCGCGTTTAAGCCGCTGTTAGATGAACCTGGGGAATATGGGTTAAGTTGTACTCAGGCGGAGATTCAGAGTGTGTTAAATCAATGTCTCATAAAAGCCTTAAAGTTGCTGAGAGGAAAGCGGTATCATTTAACTATTGAAGTGTTTTTGCCCAAAGAGTTTCTCAGTACCGAAGTTGACCAATGGCAATTAGAATTTGACCCCATTGATAGTGAATTTTGTTGGGGAATGAGGTACGGACTGCGAGTGCGATCGCTCGAACGATTAAATCTCGATTATCTTGACAATTACCTAAATCAGTGGTATGAAAACTGGGGGAAAGTCAGCCAGATTTTAGACCAATATCCCCCGTTAGAAAGTTTTGAGAGCCTAGAAGACCTCCACAGCTTCAACTCTCGGCAACTGCCCCACCAATTAACCCAGAAAATAGGCTTAAAGCTGACTTGTCCCACCGCCTCTGAGCAGTTCCAGGTTTTAGTCAAAGCCATGTTACAAGCCGCAACACCGATCGCCCTTTGGCCCCGATGCCCTGATGCCAATTCCAACTATGCTGAGAGTATCAATCAACTCCTCACCTGTCGCCCTTTGCGTCAGTTAACCGAGTCAGTCCAAGAACTCCGCTCCGCCTCCCAGGGAAATAGCCCCGACCATCTCGGATGTCATTTGGGATTTCTCTGGGAAGATCCTTATCGTCTCACCCCTGAGATGATGATTGAACTGATGCAACCGGGAGAATAACCCGCCTAACCCCATGAACACCTGGAAAATCTTTCAAGGAAATCGTCACCCCCATGATGGGATTGAGAACTTACCGCCACCTCCAAGTTGGCGACAGTTTACTGGAGTAGAAGAGAGTCTGGTGGAAGAAATTGCCAAGCGCTGGAACCATTTTTTGCAGACCTTAGACTCAGAAACTCGTGACCAAAAACGGGGGAAAAGTTTTCGGATTCATAGCCCTGAGACCCAGGAGCAAAATCGGGTGGTGAATATGGTTAATGCTGCCTTATATCTGAGGCGACCCCTGTTAGTAACCGGGAAACCGGGAACGGGGAAAACCTCCTTAGCCTATGCGGTGGCTTATGAATTGAAACTGGGTCCGGTGTTGCCGTGGTATATTACGGCTCGTTCCACCTTGCAAGATGGACTCTATCGTTATGATGCGATCGCCCGTCTCCAGGACGTTCAAATGGGCGACAAAAGTAAAGATATCGGTCGTTACATCAGCCTCGGTCCATTAGGAACCGCCCTCTTACCCGCTCATCGTCCCAGAGTCCTACTCATCGACGAAATTGATAAAAGTGACATCAACCTCCCCAACGACCTCCTCAACCTCTTTGAAGAAGGGGAATTTACCATTCCCGAACTCGCCCGAATTAGCCCAGAGCAAAATCAAGTGGAAGTCACCACCGCTGATGGGATTTCAGTTCCCGTCCAAAATGGAAAAATTCGCTGCTCTAACTTTCCCTTGATTATCCTCACCAACAATGGAGAACGGGATTTTCCCCCAGCCTTTCTCCGGCGTTGTTTAAGACTAACCATGCCCTATGAACCCGATTCTGCCGCCTTAAAAGAAATTGTCGCAGCCCATTTAGGGGAAGATAGCCTCACCCAAGACCCCGCCAAAATTAATCAACTCATCGATCAGTTTATCAACCGTCGCAGCCAGGGCGACCTTGCCACCGACCAACTTTTAAATGCCATTTATATGGTGACGCGAGAGTTAAAACCGGAAGTCAGCGAAGAGAAAGAACTCGTAGAAATCTTGATGAAGTACCTTAACAGTTCAGAAGACTAATGAATCCCAACTTGGTTCAAGCCTTACAACAGGAATTTCAACTTTCCGCCAAAGATATTGCGGATATCTTTTGGCTGGCTTGCCACATTGACCAATATTCTGAATCTGTAACTTCCCCAGAGGAAGCCAGTGCTTCTCCTGGGGCTGAACCCTCTGCGGACAGCAGCAGTTCATCCCAACCGCCCACCGAACCCGCCCCTCAAACCCCAACCCCAGAGGATTCCGCCACAACCCCTCCAGAGAATCTCCCAGAAAACCAACCCCCTGCCCCTGTTACCCCAGCAACCCCCCAACCGCCGCAAGGGGAAATTGTCCCCAAACCGGAACCGAGTCAAACCGCCCCTGGTGGAGGGGGTTTACCGATTCGAGTTTCCGATGCCCCCTCACTTCGGGAACCTCTGACCTTAGCCAGAGCCTTAAAACCCCTGATGCGTCGAGTTTCTGGGGGACGAGATTGGGTGATTGATGAAGTTGCCACTAGCGAACAAATTGCCAGCCAAGGGATTTGGATTCCGGTTTTAAAACCTCGCCTAGAACCTTGGTTAGACTTAGATTTAGTCATTGAGGATTGTGTCTCGATGTTGCTTTGGCGGCATACCCTCCGAGACTTAGAAAAACTCCTCAAGAACTATGGAATTTTCCGAGATGTCCGAGTTTGGAGTTTGCTCACGGATAACCCGGAAGCGGTCAAAATTCGGCGGGGGATTGGGGCAACGGCGAAACATCAAGCCCCTCGCAGTCCCAAGGAATTAATCGACCCCACTGGGCGACGGTTAGTGATTGTGGTGAGTGATTGTGTCTCGAAAGTGTGGCGAGAGGGGAAAATGACTCCCATTTTAGACCTGTGGGGGAAACGGGGGTTGATGGCTATTTTGCAGATGCTGCCTGAATGGATGTGGAAAAGAAGCGGTTTAGGTTGGGAAGCGTTGGTGAGGTTACAGGGACTTAATCCCGGAGATTGGAATCAGAATTTAAAGGTTGATGAATTCCCTTTGTGGTGGGATGAGGAAGTCACTCATTCGGTGGTGAAGGTGCCGATTTTCACGTTAGAACCGGAATCGGTAGGGACTTGGGCGCGATTATTGGCGGGGAAAGGTAAAGTTTGGGCAGCGGGATATCTATTTAAGTATGCAGAACATCAAAGACGGAGGCAAAGACCCAATTCTGGCGGCGAATTAACGGCAGAAAAGCGGGTAAACGGGTTTCGGGCAACGGCTTCTCGGGTAGGGCGGAAATTAGCGGGGTTGTTGGCGGCAGCCCCTGTGATTACCTTACCTGTGGTGCGGTTGATTCAGGAAAATTTGTTAAAAGAGTCGTTGCCAGTCCATGTAGCCGAGGTGTTTTTGGGTGGGTTATTGCAGCCGATATCGGAGATTAATATCGATACTGACCCAGAGTTGGTGCAATATGATTTTATGCCGGGAGTCCGGGAGTTATTGTTAGAGTCGGTCCGGTGGATGAGACGGTGAGTGTGATTGATGAAATTTCTAGTCGTGTAGCGGAGAATTTGGGCTTGTCGGTAAAAGATTTTGGGGCGATTCTGAAAAATCCGCAACAGTTAGGGGAAGGGGCAGTTCAGGAGAATGCGATCGCTTTTGCCCGGGTAACGGCTCAGATTTTAAGGTCATTGGGAGGAGCATATATAGAGTATGCGGAACAGTTGGAATCCTCCTCTGTGGTTGAGGAACCGCCACCGGAAACCGAAGATTCGGAGCCTGAAGAGAATCAGCAAACGGCATTACTGCAATTTTGGGCGCAACTGCTGCAAGCGGAAATGCAGGGTGATACCGCAGCCGTCCATCAGGTGATGCGGGAAAATATAGGATTGATTGTTCCTGAATTAGGAGACATTATTGCCCAGTCAATACCGGAGCTTGTGGCTGAGAATCCCTACCAAGAAGAAGGGATAACCAGGTTAGTAGAAAATACCTGCATCAGTATTCAAGAATTCCCCTATGGTCGGTATGTAGAAGTGCAAGAGATTGCTATCCGGGGCTATGATGTGCTGTTGGCACTAAAGCCTGATAATCCAGCAAAGGCGCGAACCCTGACTAACCTCGGCAATGCCTGCCGGACTCAGGCAGAATTGGGTATGAATCTGGCTGCCAATCTCGAAAGGGCGATCGCCTACTACGATGAAGCCGCCTCTATTCAGCGGCGGTTGGGGTTAGACCTAGACCTCTCCAGAACCCTGACTAACCTCGGACTTGCCCGCCTCACCCAAGCGGAGATGGGCATCAACCCCACCGCCAATCTCGAAAGTGCGATCGCTGCCCACGATGAAGCCGCCTCTATTCAGCGGCGGTTGGGGTTAGACCTAGACCTCTCCAGAACCCTGACTAACCTCGGACTTGCCCACAGCACCCAAGCTAATATGGGCATCAACCCCGCTGCCAATCTGGAAAGTGCGCTCGCCGCCTACGATGAAGCTGCCCATATTCGGCGGCGGTTGGGGTTAGATAAAGACCTCTCCTCTACTCTGGCTAACCTAGGGAATGCCTACCGGACTCAGGCAGAATTGGGTATGAATCCGGCAGCGAATCTCGAAAGTGCGATCGCTGCCCACGATGAAGCCGCCTCTATTCAGCGGCGGTTGGGTTTAGACCTAGACCTCTCCAGAACCCTGACTAATCTCGGACTTGCCCACAGCACCCAAGCTAATATGGGCATTAACCCCGCCGCCAATCTGGAAAGGGCGATCGCCGCCTACGATGAAGCAGCAGAGATTCTGCGGCGGTTAGGGTTAGACAAAGACCTCTCCGAAACCCTGACTAACCTAGGGAATGCCTACCGGACTCAGGCAGAATTGGGTATGAATCCGGCAGCGAATCTCGAAAGGGCGATCGCTGCCTACGATGAAGCAGCAGCCATTCGGCGGCGGTTGGGGTTAGACAAAGACCTCTCAGTAACTCTGACCAACCTAAAAAATGCCCTAGGGATGTTAGGAGAAATACAAAGGAAGGGGGGGCGCTCGGAGGAGGCGGAGATACTCTACTGGCAATCTTTGGAAGTTCAAACCGAATTGGGCGATCGCCAAGGCATGGCAACCTCTTGGGGACAGTTGGGAGATATCCAGCGAAATCGCGGCAATTTCAAGGAGGCGGAGCGTCTGTATCGGCAATGTTTGGCAATTGAAACCGAATTGGGCGATCGCGCCGGGATGGCAACCTCTTGGGGAAAGTTGGGAGATATCTGGCAAACTTGCGGCAACTGGGATGAGGCAGAGAGACTCTACCAGCAATCTTTGGCATTATTTACAGAATTGGACGATCGCCAAGGGATAGCAACCTCTTGGGGAAAGTTGGGAGATATCCAGCGAAATCGGGGCAACTGGGATGAGGCGGAGCGTCTGTATCAGCAATCTTTGGCAATTGAAACCGAATTGGACGATCGCCAAGGGATAGCAACCTCTTGGGGACAGTTGGGAGATATCCAGCGAAATCGGGGCAACTGGGATGAGGCGGAGACACTCTACCGGGAATCTTTGGCATTATTTACAGAATTGGGCGATCGCTTGATGGTGGCAATCTCTTGGGGACAGTTGGGTTCTATCGAGTTCAATCGCGGCAACTGGAATCAGGCGGAGCGTCTGTATCAGCAATCTTTGGCATTATTTACAGAATTGGGCGATCGCTTGATGGTGGCAATCTCTTGGGGACAGTTGGGTTCTATCGAGTTCAATCGCGGCAACTGGAATCAGGCGGAGCGTCTGTATCGGCAATCTTTGCAATTGAGAATCGAATTGGGCGATCGCGCCGGGATGGCAGCCGTTTGGGGACAGTTGGGAGATATAGAGTTCAATCGCGGCAACTGGAATGAGGCGGAGCGTCTGTATCAGCAATCTTTGGGATTGAGAACCGAATTGGGCGATCGCTCCGGGATGGCAACCTCTTGGGGACAGTTGGGAGATATCCAGCGAAATCTCGGCAATTGGGATGAGGCGGAGCGTCTGTATCGGCAATCTTTGCAATTGAGAGCCGAATTGGGCGATCGCTCCGGGATGGCAGCCGTTTGGGGACAGTTGGGAGATATCCAGAAACTTCGGGGCAACTGGGATGAGGCGGAGCTTCTGTATCAACAATGTTTGGAATTGAGAACCGAATTGGGCGATCGCTACGGGATGGCAGTCGTTTGGGGACAGTTGGGAGATATCCAGCGAAATCGCGGCAACTGGGATGAGGCGGAGCGTCTGTTTCAGCAATCTTTGGCATTGAGAACCGAATTGGGCGATAAATCGGGGATGGGCTATGTTTACAATGAGCTTGCAGTTGTCCATAAACACTTCCACCGAATCCCAGAAGCTCTCGCCACCTGGAGAGCGGGTTTAGCCATTTGTCCCCCAAACAAATTTCCCATAGAAGCCTTGGCACTCGGTAGCGGATTAGGCAATACCGCCTTTGACCTCCAAAACTGGGAAATTGCCATCGAAGGCTACAATCAAGCCATCCTTGCCATCGAACAAAGCCGCTACTGGGCCTCCTCCGAAGCCACCAAACGCGAACTCATCGCCAACTCCTTCGATATCTATCAAAAAATGGTGCAAGCCTGCATCAACCACCAAGACTACGCCCAAGCCTTGCTCACTGTGGAACGCCGTAAATCCCGCACCCTGGTTGAACTCCTCGTCAGCGCCGACCGCTCCTACCCCACAAATGCCACGGACGAACAAAAACAACGCATCAGCGACCTGCGTCGTCAAATCGTCATGTACCAACAACAACTCGCCTTCACCCCCAGGGACACTCTCACCTCCACCACCGAAAACAACCCCAACCAACCCTCACCTGAAACCCTCATCCGGCAACAACTCGAAGCCGCTAACCAGCAATTGCAAGCCCTGCTCACGGAACTCGACGACTCCTACTTTAGCCTCACCCAAACAGTTTCCCTCGACTTCTCGGACTTACGCCGCCTCATCCCGCCCCAAACCGCCCTCATCGAGTGGTATCTCCCAAGCGAAGCCGACTCCGGATTTTACGCCTTCCTCGTCTCTCGCCGCCGAGACGAGCAAATCCAGATTACCCCCCACCACTTTAGCGCCGAGGACCGCCAACACCTGGACCAAGCCCTACAGGACTACCGCAGCGACTACAGACAACCCTCCTGGAATCAGCAACTCCCCCAACGCCTGGAAACCCTCAGCGCCGCACTGCAATTCCCCCACCTTCTGGCTGAATTATCCCAGATTAAACAGCTTATCCTTATTCCCCACCGGGAACTGCACTTCATCCCTCTCCACGCTCTCCCGGTCTCATCTTCTCCCCTCTCCCCCTTTGATGCCGGGGCTAAGGGAGTCTTCTTGCAAGACCTCTTCCCAAAAGGTGTGAGTTATGCCCTTAATTGCCAACTGCTGGCACTAGCCCAAAACCGCTCTTCACGCCCACACTTTAACCGCCTCTTTGCCATCCAAAACCCTACCGAAGACCTCCCATTCACCGATTTGGAAGTGGAAGCCATCCAATCTCTATTTAACTCCCACCAAGTCCTCAAACATAAGCAAGCCGAAAAAGTCGCCATTGATGCAGAAATTCTGAAAAACGCCGACTGTACTCACTTCGCTTGTCACGGTTTATTTAACTTTCAAAACCCCCTCCAATCGAGCCTTATCCTCGCTAACCCATTTTCCCCCCCCGAAGCTCCAGAGTCCCAACTCCGAAACGGGAACACTCTCGACCCCAGCAAATGCCTAACCCTCGAAGACATTTTCTTGCTTGACTTGAGCAACTGTCACCTCGTCACCCTTTCCGGCTGCGAAACGGGCATCGGTATCACTAACGTCACCTCTACCAGTGATGAATATATCAGTTTCGCCAGTGGATTTCTTGCGGCGGGTTCTGCCAATGTGGTCTGCTCCCTGTGGAGTCCACATGATTTATCCACTGCCATTTTAATAATTCGCTTTTATGAAACTCTCCACCAGCAGCCTGACTCATCAGTGGCTCTGGCGTTGCAGCAAAGTCAGCAATGGCTGCGAAAAGCCACAGTGGCACATTTGTTAGTCTGGGCTGATAGCTGTCCACTGATTAGTGAGTATTGGCAGGAGCAAATGAAAGACGCACTCACCCCTACTTTTGGTAAAAATGGGCTGGATGTTAAACCCTTTGAGTCTCCTTACCATTGGGCGGCTTTTGTGGCGATCGCTGGCCTGTCAGGATAATTATAGCCCTGGGCGTTGGGGTAGTTACGGGTTATCAACTCCCCAGTGCCAAAATCCTGCTGCGTGTGCGAATACATTGGGGGCAATTTTCGCCTCGACCTCCCCGTTAATCTTTGCAGAAGCGATCGCTTTTCCCTGGGAAGCTAATCCAGGGGATAATTGGCTTATGGCATAGGGGTTATGGGATAGGGGTTATGGGTTATGGCCTATGGCATAGGGGTTATGGCATAGGGGTTATGGGATAGGGCGATCGCAGTTGTGCTGAGTTGCCCTTGTCTGATGAATAGTTAGATATCCCCCCTCTACCTGATTGGGAAACTGGTTAAGATTGACAAGCCAAGCGCGTCTGTACTATCATAATAACCACGGTTCATATACCTGGATGAACCCTACTATATAAGATGGTATGACTAGGTAACAACAGAGGAGCAGCATGGAGTTATTCAGTATCGGTCACTCTAATCATGAGATAGATGCTTTTATCTCCCTGCTCCAAAAGCATCAAGTAACCGCTGTTGCTGATGTACGTTCACATCCCTACAGCCGATTCTTGTCACATTTCAATCGCTCATCCCTACAAGAGTTTCTCGCTAAAGAGGGAATTCAATATGTTTTTCTGGGACGGGAACTGGGTGCAAGACCTAGTAACCCCGACTGCTATATCAATGGTAAAGCCGTATATGAAAGAATTGCCCTCACAGATGCGTTTCACCAAGGAATTAAGCGACTTCAGAAAGGTTTGAAAAAACATAAGATTTCGCTGATGTGTGCTGAAAAAGATCCATTAACCTGTCACAGAGCCATCTTGGTCTGTCAGCACTTACGGGATTTGGATATCCCTATAAATCACATCCTCAAGAATGGTGATTTAGAATCTCATGAGCATTTGGAAGATAGAATGCTTGTCAAGCATGGTTTTAGGGATTTTGGCGATTCACAAGAAGTTCAGCTTTCCCTATTTTCCCCCCAAATTTTACCGACAAGAGAAGAATGCTTGAGCCAAGCTTATCGACTTCAGGGGGATGAGATTGCTTATGTCGAACCGGATAATAGCCATGAAAAATAAGGTTGATTTATTCACCATAGGTTTCACTAAAAAGAGCGCACAAAATTTCTTTGAAACTCTTAAAAAAGCAGGTGTTAAGACAGTTATAGACACTCGCCTAAATAACGTATCTCAATTGGCGGGATTCGCTAAAAGAGCCGACTTAGAGTATTTCTTGAAAACTATCAACGATATTGATTATGTGCATATTTTAGACTTGGCTCCCACCAAAGATATTCTTGATGAGTACAAAAAGAAAAAAGGAGATTGGTCGATATACGAGCAGAAATTTTTAACGCTGATGGAGGAGCGTCAAATCGAAAAAAAACTGTCCCCAGATTTAGCTCATGGAGCCTGTTTGCTTTGCAGTGAGGCTAAACCTCATAACTGTCATCGTCGCTTAGTTGCTGAATACTTAAACCAAAAATGGGGAAATATAAACATTCATCACCTATAAGTCGTAAGGATGATGTCAAAATTAATTTGTCTTGCTAATTCTCGGAAGAACAATGACCGTTGTATTGCTGGGATAGAAATATCTACAGGTAAATGGGTTCGTCCTGTGACTAGATTGGATGATGGTCGCATTCCGGTAAATATGTCTCAGATTAATGGAAGGCTTATCCAACCTCTGGATATCGTTGATATACCTCTAAGTGATACAGGAAATGGATATGAATACGAGAATAGACTGATTTTAAGGGGTTCCTGGAAGCACATTGGCAGAGTTAGCCCTATGGACGTAGTTTGTTATTGTGATGATGAAATTATTCATAGTCATTGTCATGATTGGCTGAATGCTATCCCCTATTCATACATATCTTCATTGCCTCGCCATCAAAGACGTACATTACAAATAGTCAAGGTTGACGGGTTTAAAACTTGGTGCAATAATTACGGGAAGTGGAAAGGGGAAATTCCTTTAGAGGGCGGTAACAGCTTGGTCTTAAACGTGACTGATCCAGAGCTTTGTACTAAACTAGACAATGACTATATTTTAAGTCCTGAATGTCTGGTGGTTCTTAGCCTTGCTCAACCTTGGCAAAAACCTAATTCTGATGATGAACTTCTATGTTACAGGCTAGTGGTTGCTGTTCTGGAACTGTAAATAAACCCGCCCCGGCAAAAACCAACTTTTTCCTCGCAGACAACATAGCCCAAGTCCGATGGACTCAGGCTATGCTTTGATCATATAGGCCAGCGATTTTATAAAAGGGGTGCTGGCGGTTTACTAAAGTAGTTAATTCTCATCAAACCATGAGATTGTGAAGATCTTGTGGAGGAAATCAAGAAATTTTCACCAAAATTTTGGCTATGGATCTGACGAAAATCACACGGGATGCCCGCAAGCCCTCGTCTTTCAAGGGAGGGTTAGGGCGACTCGCGGGTTTTAACCCGCGTTTATTTTTTAGGCTATAATGGCTGATACCAGCGCGTACAGTGTCAAAATGTTGGTGATCGAATACAAAGTCCAACCCAAGCCACATCAAGTCGAAGCCATTGATGAAGCAATACGGACAGCACAGTTTGTCGGCAATAAGGTGCTTCGTTATTGGATGGACAATCGTGGCATAGGTAAGGTTGACTTATTTCGATGCAACACAGCACTGCGGAAGGTGTTTGATTTGGTCAAGGATTTAAACTATCATGCTTGTCAAACGGCAGTTGAAAGGGTTCTCGGTGCCATTACTCGTTTTTACGAGAATTGCCAAAACCAGGTCAAGGGGAAGAAGGGGTATCCAAGATTCAAAAAACATTCTCGTTCGGTAGAATATAAAGTCTCTGGATGGAAACTATCAGACAATAAACGGCAGATCACTTTTACCGACCAAAAAGGTATTGGTAAGCTCAAGCTGATCGGCTCTAGGGATATTAATTACTATCAGCCTGAACAGATTAAGCGAGTGAGGATTATTAGACAAGCAGATGGATATTATGTTCAATTCTCCATCAAATTAGATCCTAGAGATACCATAACCCCTTTAACTCCTTAGGCCCAAAAACATTTAAGAGTAAGCAGACAGCGAGAAGAGTTTGTCAAAAGCGTGGCACTCCGTTTAGTCCAATCTAACGGTTTGGTAGTTTGTGAAGACTTGAATGTTCGAGGTATGGTTAGAAATCATCGTTTAGCCAAGTCGATAACCGATGCAGGATGGGCTACTTTTAAACGATGGCGAGGGTATTTTGGGGATAAGTATGGCAAATTGGTTATTGCTGTTCCACCCCATAATACTTCTCAGAATTGTTCTAATTGTGACCAAAGGGTAGAAAAGTCGTTATCTACTCGCACTCATGTCTGCCCTCATTGCAGATATACAGACTTCCGTGATAGAAACGCTGCTTTAAACATATTGCCAAAAGGATTAAGTATGGTGGGGCGCACCAAATCTCAAGCTTCAGAGATTTGCCCTCTAGTTTGGTTGGAGAAATCCTGCTAAATTATGGCAAGTCTATGAATGAAGAATCCCCGTCTATTTAGAGCGGGGAGCGTCAAAACAAGGGTAGTTGCTCAGGGAATTTTTGGGTAAGATTTGTTTGGGTTATGCCTAAACCCGCTGTGGGGACTGCGGATAAGTCATCATACCGGACGATTGATTCTGTGGGTTGCACCACGGCTACTGCTGGAAGTTTTAAGATCTCAACACGCTGAAAGCTCGGTGGCTTGGTAGCCCCGTCTCTTTAACGGGGAGGAAAAGCGACAGGCGTGCTTACGCCGGCGGGTGCTATGGTATCATATAACTGCCTTCTCTAAGACCCGAATGAAAGGGGCTTAACATCCCGTGAGGGCAGACTTGCATAATGCAGAAATGTCGGTAGCAAAGTGGTTTCATCGGCGAGAGGCAAAAGGGACATCGAAAAAAAGTAAAGGGAAGCCTTATGGCTACCTATAGGGGCGCTTTGACTACGCCTGTGAGAACTTTTGGTTCATTCCCGAATCTCCGTTGCTTTAGCGTGGAGAGAGTCAAATATTCACAAGAAGGATGGTTATTCGTATGCCAACTAAGTGCTGCCCCTCGTTTACTCCGGCAGCCAGCCCAGCTGAATACAGCTATGGCGGGGGTCTCTAGGAGGGAAAAAAGATGACGAATTTGAGTCTAATTAATTCCAACGGACAATCTGCATCTATCCCGTCAGACCAAAACGGGTGCTGTGACGATCGCACTTTAGAGCAACTGGATCTCGATAGCATTAACGATCGCCTCAAAAATGCTAATGCTACTGATATTGTGAAATGGGCTGCGGAAACTTTTGGGTCAGGGTTGTTGATGAGTACCAGTTTCGGTATCCAATCGGCTGTGATGCTACATCTAGTTACCCAGGTAGTTCCAGATATTCCGGTGATTTGGGTCGATACGGGTTATCTTCCCATTGAAACCTACCGCTTTGCTGAAGAATTGACTCAGCGCCTCCAACTCAATCTGAAAGTCTATCAATCTTCCCTGTCTCCGGCTAGGATGGAAGCACTTTATGGTCGTCTGTGGGAACAAAATGATCTCGAAGCCTTTAACCGCTATGACCAAATCCGCAAGGTTGAACCTATGCAACGGGCTTTAAATGAACTTGGGGCTACGGCTTGGTTGGCGGGACTTAGGGCTGATCAGACCGCACACCGCCAAACTTTGCGTTCTATTGATTACCAATCGGGTCGTTATAAGGTTTACCCGATTCTTAATTGGCATTCCCGCGATGTCTATCAATATCTAACCGCCCACGACCTCCCCTATCATCCCTATTTTGACCTCGGTTACACTACTGTTGGTGATTGGCATTCCAGTCGCCCGGTGACGGATAGTGATGAAAGCGATCGTGATACCCGGTTCCGGGGACTTAAACAAGAGTGCGGCTTACACCTTCCCCAAAGCGACGAAGAAGCCAAGAGCTTGGATTCTAGTTCCCTCTAACATAGTCCCGCCTGTTATGGTTACACCCAGGGCGATTCCCCGGTATCGGTCTATTCTGATAATTAGATTAACTTTTGTAACAAAAAATTAATAATTGTTACAAAAATTTCTGGTTGGGGGTCGCGTCTTGATTTTGGGGTGAGGCTGTGGTATTATTTATATAATGGGCAAATATACATTTTTTTTTTGACTAAAACATTCCAATTATGAAAAAAGAATATGTCAATATTATATGATGAGTCGCCAAAACTTGTCAACCCCCAGCGGTTAACGGGGAGCAATGGGGATTTGTACTTCACTATATTTTAAATAGGGGGGAGTCATGGGGGAATTATAAAACAAGCGTCTTGGGGGTCCAAAAATTTGATATTCGGGATGCTGTTGTAACCAGTCTTTCAATTTATCCAAATGTATTTGGTAGCTTTCCCAGGTATAAGGACCTTGAATCCCAATGCTAACGACGATCATTTCTGGGGTATCTGTTACGGTGACATCAGAATCAACAGTTTGGGGATTAATTTCGGGTTGAGAATATAAAAAAGACACATCAGCCGCCGATGTTTCTTCCCAGGAATCTTCCTGTAAATATCGCGCCTCGACGGGGGTTGTCATGGCGATATTATTAGTGCTAATATGTTGAAATAGGGGGTTGAATGCCATGCGGGTGGCGATGGTTAAATCTCCCTGATGACGGTAGGTAACAGCCCGATAATGGGGGTATTTTTTAACTTCAATAGTTCCAATGGCTGTGGGTTCTGGGAACCCTTTTGGTAAATCGGCTGGCATTTTTCTTAACTCCTAGATTCAACAATTATCTTTGATTGTACACGATCAGGCTCCCCAAGTGCTATCAATTGCTGTAAGTGATGTGGTGTAGGACAAAAATCAGATAATTGCTGTGGGTGATTTATGGTGATTTCGGGTTTATCTCGATACATAATAACCCGACCAGTAATATAAACATATCCTCGACCGAGACCAGCATATCGACGATTAATCAATCGGACAATGGGTGCATTTTTCTCGCTTTTGGCTTCTGGTATCCATAGCTTGATAATATGGTCTTTTGATCCGGTATGAATTAAGGCACTATTACCAATCCATTTGGTGATACCATCTTGTAAGTCACAAAATACAGTAATCCATTGTTGACTAGCGGCGGCGGCTAGAATTTCGGGATAATCAAAACGGACAGAAAGCACTCCGGCTGTTTTGCCATGATGGCGATAATCTTGAATGATACTATCCCTTAATGACCACCAACAGCTTAATAGTTCATAATCACGAAATGGCTTATTTTGAGGTAAATTACGATTCCAAATGATGAGATTATGGGATTGAGCGATCGCTTCTGCTTCCATCATTTGGCGGTGATAAAATTGCGATCGCCCATATTTAATATAATAGGGACTCCAACCTTCTTGAATTAGTCGCAAGTTATAATTATCATCGCCTTTATGAACATAACAAATCAAGCGACCATAGGTATCTCGGTATTTGTCTAAACAGACTTCTAAGGAATCATGACTATCAAATTCCAAATCAACTTGGGTTAAGGTTCCATCAGCTTCGGTGAAGTATTTTTTAGCCATAGCTGAAGCCTCTATTCCGGTTTGCGTGACAGGTTTAGAACCTTTAGCAAATGATTCCTCGGTATCAACACAATGCAATCGCAGAGGTTCTCGGCGACCATTTAGCAAGACTTTGATAGTATCTCCATCTACAACTTTAGTAACTTGTAGGTTGTTAATTCTAGTTCCCACTTTTCTATAAGTATACTGGTAATTTACAAGAGTCTTCTATAGCAGTTATTAACCTAGCTGAATTATGAAGTATTAAGGGATTGTTTCATGGGTATTAATCAGATTTTAACTTATCTAATCCCTCACTGCTAACCCCTCTCCCAATAGGGTAAGGGGAGTTTAGATGTAGATCAATCAGGAATTGCTATAGATTTTGTGTCCCTCCCAAATAAGCAAGCGATCGCCTCAGTTGGGGATACCAAAATGAGGTAAAGCTACTATTGAAGATAAACAATGATATCATAGATATGGGAAGGTTAAATCTTGAACAATGCAAAGTTTTATCACATAATTGTCAGATGTCCTTTCCCCAGTGTATATAGGTTTCCCTGGGTCTCTAGTTGATTCGGGGATGACCTGTAGGAAGCCCAACCCCTGTGATTAACGCTTAACCATGATTTAACTATGATATCCGCAACATTAGCTAATTTTGGTATTGTATTTGTCGGAAGTGTATTTTTACTAACAGCGATCGCCAAAATTATTGAACCTTGGAAATTCGCCCAACACATCGCCCAACTGAGGCTATTTACTTCTGGGTTAATTGAACCGATAACCATCACTTTTATAGGTGTTGAAGCGACCATAGGAACCGCGTTAATTTTCGGGGCGACACCCGCCATTATGATCCCGTTGAGTATCATAATTTTAATGGGTCTGTCGTGGTTAACTTATTGGAGTACATCGACGGGAAAAACGGAAAATTGTGGCTGTTATAATGGCTGTCTAAAAATCACCCCCAATCAAAGTTTACTGCTGAATTTATTATATATTATTTTCCTAGGTGTAGGTTTAATTGGCAACTATAACACAGGGACTATTTTATGGCGGTGGATGATTGTTATAGCGACGTTTTTAGTTAGCTATACAGCCGCCTCAGCTTCCCTAGCGTATTTAGATAGTCATGGCTATCCATTAATTGATTTAGCGCCGATTCAAGCTAACCGACCCTGGCAAAATCAATGGTTAGGAGAAGCGGTCGATTTAGACCTAAGTTTTGGTTCAAAATTAATCGTTTTTATGAGTCCCCGCTGTCCTCAGTGTAAGGACTGGTTACAGGTGTTAAAAATTGTCCATGATTGCCCGGAATTGCCTGATGTTTTAGGGGTTGTCGCGTTTACTAATTATGATGAAATGCGGTGGTTTGTTGATAGTTATCAACTCAATTTTTCGGTGGTCGCTTTAGATAGCGTAGCATACGATCGCCTAAAAATTGATACTGTCCCCACCGCTGTAATAGTGGAAGATGGTATCATCCGAGAAAAATGGGTGGCGGGAATGCCTGCATCATTTGTTCAACGCATTAAACAGGCGCTATCTGTAGCTTAAATAGGGAAAGCCACAGACTTAAGAATAGTTAAGGGTTGTTGTTGCTTTAGTTGTGCCAATTGTTGATGATTACCAACCAGTAGCGCCCCCGCAAACCCTAAAGAATTAACGGATATTTCGTCAAAACTTTCTTGCGATCGCGGTATAATTAACAGCCAATTTCGAGTCGCTAATAAGTTATAAGGTGTGGCGGGTTTCCCCTGATCATTAATTGAGATGTTCAGAAAATCCAAGGATTTTAAATACTCTGCCAAAGTCACTTGGGCGGCTAATTTATAATCAGTGACTAAACCGGGTTCAAATAATGATAAAGTATGGCGAAACTCAAAGGGGGGTATTTTACCGATTGAACCGGAAAAAATACTAGATGCGATCGCCTTTTCAATCGGTACATTTAAACCATTAGGAATTAGGGGAAACGGCACAAGTTGAAGGTGTTTATGGCGTTGACTAGCCCCCGCCTCTCGACCACCATTATAGAAGGCTAAACCGTCAATTTCGGTCAAAGCCAGCCACATAGCCTCAAAATCTTCTAAGGTTAGCAAACTATCCTGTTCTTGAAAATCCCGCGTTACTATCAACAGATGATAATCGACGACATTAAACTTATTAAGTAAACCCACATGAGTAGCTGATAAATTCTCGACAAATAAATCAGGGTCATAAGGTAAAAAAGGATTAAATTCTACCCCGGTGGCGGTCTGGGTTTTTTCCTGCTTTTCCTGGGCTGTAGCCTTACGTTGCAGATTATCTATCACCCTGACCAAAAAAGGGATTTCCGCCTGTTCAATGAGCTGATAATGGGTGCTAATAGGCTGTAATGCACCGACCTCTAAAGCCCGTGCGGTTTGCTGTTGAAGTTTTAACAGTAATGTCCCTGGTTCTAGCATGGTTAATTATGGACTCAGTAAGTAATCAGTAAGCCCACTAATTATATCAAGTTTTACCTGTAATTTTTTGCCTAATCACGGGTTGATTAATATCGATGATGTCATGGGGGAAGATATGGCGCAGAGTGATGAGTTAATCCGGGCTGAACATTGAGCAGTTGGTGAGTATTGATCAGATATTTGGGCGGAATGGTTGGGGGGAAAGATTGCCATAAAAATTAGTCATGGTATACTATTATTAGATAGTCTTAGATACTCTAATTATAGTATAGTCTATGATTTTAAACATGACAGCTATCAGTCCACAACTGAGGTTAAGTGAGGACAATTATCAAAGTCATATCCTGAGTATTGCACCCATGATGGATAGGACCGATCGCCATTTTCGTTACTTCATGCGACAAATTACCCGCCGTCCCCTACTGTATACAGAAATGGTGACAAGTGCTGCAATTATTAACGGCGATCGCCACAAATTACTGGACTTTTCACCAGAAGAAAAACCCCTCGCCTTACAGGTTGGGGGAGATGATCCTAATGAACTGGCGACCTGTGCTAAAATCGCCGAAGATTGGGGTTATGATGAGATTAACCTCAACGTAGGTTGTCCGAGTGCGCGGGTGCAAAATGGTAACTTTGGCGCTTGTTTAATGGCGGAACCGGAAAGAGTTGCTGAAGCTATCTCAGCCATGAAAAAAGCAGTTAATATTCCAGTAACAGTTAAGCATCGTATTGGTATCGATAATCGCGATCGCTATGAAGATATGGCCGCATTTGTGCGGGTGGTCGCCGCCTCTGGGTGTCAGCGTTTTACCGTTCACGCGCGCAAAGCATGGCTACAAGGATTAAGCCCCAAAGATAACCGAAATATACCCCCCCTGCGTTATGGAGATGTTCACCGTCTCAAGGCAGAATTTCCCGATTTGACAATTGAAATTAATGGAGGATTTACTACCCTTGAACAGGTGAAACAACAACTCACAAAAGTTGATGCGGTAATGATTGGTCGCGCCGCCTATGATAATCCCTATTTATTTGCGATCGCTGACCGAGAAATTTACGGCGAAAATATCAACCCACCCACCCGTCATCAAGTAGTAGAACAAATGCTTCCCTATATCGAAAATTGGTTAAGTCAGGGAGGGCGACTTAACAGCGTTGTCCGCCATATCCTACAACTTTTCGCTGGACAACCAGGGACTAAAGCCTGGAAGCGATATTTAAGCGAAAACGCACACCTTCCCGGCACTGGCGTGGAAGTAGTTAAAGCCGCTTTAGCCGAGGTTCCCTGACTCCCAAAAGCGATCGCACTTTTCAGTCAATATAAAAAGGCGATCGCCTCTTAAAAACAAATCTCACTGACCACTAGATCAACCTAGAAAAAACTGAAGATATTGCTATCTTCTAAACTCACATCAATCACCTGGTCTATGATACCAACCAGTCGGTCAGAACCCGCTATATAAATAGCTGTGCCATTATTAACCTCCGTTGGTGTCACCTCAAGTCGATAGTCATCAGGATTACCGATTAAAACAATGATATCTTGATTGATCTCGAAGTCACTTACTATGCTGTAACCTTCCCCCGGAAGCATTACAAAAGTATCATTTCCTTCCCCTCCCACGAGAGTATCAGCACCTTTTGCTCCTCCATATAGGATATCATTACCCTTGTCTCCAAACAAGATATTATTACCATCACCTGCTATCAAGGTATCATTACCCTGACCGCCATAAAGGGAATCATTACTGTTTCCTCCAAATAGCAGATCATCATCCTTATTTCCTAATAGGATATCATCACCACTACCAGCCACTAGGGTATCATTACCCCGACCACCAAACAGAGTATTATTTCCCTCGACACTATTCAGTAAATCATCACCTTGAAAGCCTAGTAAAGTTTCATCTGATGCTGTCCCAATAATTACATCATTATTGTCACTACCAAACCACTGATTGGGGAAAGGTTGAGTAATCGACCCATCATTACCTCCTGGTAAAACTTCCGGGATTTCTGGGATGAAATTATCCAAATTAATCAATTGATTAATTGCTTCTATCCCCAGTTGTCCTGTTTGTGTTGGTATTGACGTATCGTCAAAAGTCGGAAGTTGAATCGGAAAGAAAAGAGATTCTTCAAATGCTACAGGTTCCTGAAAAAACAGTCCCGGTTCTGGTTCCGGTTGCGGTTCTAATGCAATAGGTTCTGGTTCCGGTTCCGGTTGCGGTTCTAATGCAATAGGTTCCGGTTCTGGTTCCGGTTGCGGTTCTAATGCAATAGGTTCCGGTTCTGGTTCCGGTTGCGGTTCTAATGCAATAGGCTCGGTTTCCGGTTCCTCTTCTGTTCCCGAATCATCAACAATAGGCTCGGTTTCCGGTTCCTCTTCTGTTTCCGAATCATCAACAATAGGCTCGGTTTCCGGTTCCTCTTCTGTTTCCTCTTCTGTTTCCGAATCATCAACAATAGGCTCGGTTTCCGGTTCCTCTTCTGTTTCCTCTTCTGTTCCCGAATCATCAACAATAGGCTCGGTTTCCGGTTCCTCTTCTGTTTCCTCTTCTGTTCCCGAATCATCAACAATAGGCTCGGTTTCCGGTTCCTCTTCTGTTTCCTCTTCTGTTCCCGAATCATCAACAATAGGCTCGGTTTCCGGTTCCTCTTCTGTTTCCTCTTCTGTTCCCGAATCATCAACAATAGGCTCGGTTTCCGGTTCCTCTTCTGTTTCCTCTTCTGTTCCCGAATCATCAACAATAGGCTCGGTTTCCGGTTCCTCTTCTGTTTCCTCTTCTGTTCCCGAATCATCAACAATAGGCTCGGTTTCCGGTTCCTCTTCTGTTTCCTCTTCTGTTCCCGAATCATCAACAATAGGCTCGGTTTCCGGTTCCTCTTCTGTTTCCTCTTCTGTTCCCGAATCATCAACAATAGGCTCGGTTTCCGGTTCCTCTTCTGTTTCCTCTTCTGTTCCCGAATCATCAACAATAGGCTCGGTTTCCGGTTCCTCTTCTGTTTCCTCTTCTGTTCCCGAATCATCAACAATAGGCTCGGTTTCCGGTTCCTCTTCTGTTTCCTCTTCTGTTCCCGAATCATCAACAATAGGCTCGGTTTCCGGTTCCTCTTCTGTTTCCTCTTCTGTTCCCGAATCATCAACAATAGGCTCGGTTTCTAGTTCCGAATCGGGTTCGGTTTCTGTTTCCGAATCAGGAGCTAGTTGAGATTCATCAAAATCGGAAAATTCATCATCCATTGTAACTGTTCCTCCAAATTAATATAAAACTCCCGGTAGTACACTCGGGCTGAGGGTATTTGAATCGTCCATGCTATTTATATGGCCCAAATTTTACGATCGCACCCATACTAAAACCCCCAGAGACTAACCTGATTGATTCATAATCAGGTGTCTGCTTCTCAATTCAATTATAGAGCAGGGTTTCTGATGAGCTGGAAACTTTATCAAAAATTAACATATTGCCTAGATTTATTGCTATAATTGAGGGGCGATAGTTAACGGGACTGGCTCTGATTATGGGTGGGACTATAGGCACAAGGTTAGGGGTTTAAAAGGTTATGAATCAGGTTTGATAAATGTTTTAATTTAATCGGTTGAGTTAGATATTCATTGGCTCCCGCTTCTCGTAATTTTTCCGGTTCGCCAGTGTTTTCTACAGCAGTTAAGGCAATAATTGGTAAGTTAGTTAACTTGAGATTTTGGCGAATATATTTAATGGATGCTAAACCATCAAGCACAGGGATTTGAATATCCATTAAAATTAATTGGGGAGATTGGGATTTGATTAAAGCGATCGCCTCCTGTCCATTTCTAGCTATCAATAAACTATAGCCTTTAGCTTCCAGATAACTAGACAGTGTAATCAAATGAGCCTCGTTATCTACCGCCAGCATAATTAACGGAGATTTGGGATAATTAATCGCAGAATAAATCGGCAATTTTAAGTTATAATTATCATCTGTTTTGGAGATGATATTATTTGATGCTTCTTTAAAGGGCAAATAAACCGTAAAGCAGCTACCTTTACCCAGTTGACTGATCACCTGAACACAACCGCCATGTAATTCTATGATTTGTTTAACCAAAGCTAATCCCAGTCCGGTTCCACTATATTGACGATTGAGACTACTATCAATTTGGGTGAAAGGTAAAAACAGTGTATCTAAGTCATCGGGAGCAATCCCAATTCCGTTATCTATGACTGAGAAATAGATAGATTGAGGAGTGGAAATTGCCGGATTAGGAGATGGTTTTATGCCAACATTTAAGTTAATTTTACCAGCTTTATGGGTAAATTTTACCGCATTACTTAGCAAGTTAATCAGGACTTGACGCAGCCGCCGATTATCTACTTTGATGAAAGTTTTTTGTAATTGCTGGGGTATGTTACTCTCTATATTAATTTGTTTGGTAAATGCCAAGTGATTGACCAAAGTTAAACTAGAGTTACATAGTTCCTGCACTGATACTTCCGTTAGATATAGTTCGAGTTTCCCCGCCTCTATTTTGGAGAGATCCAGAATATCGCTAATTAATTCTAGTAAGTGTTTACCACTTTTTTCAATCATGGCGATCGCATGATGTTGATTAGGGTTCAATGTCCCTAATAGGCCTTCTTTTAACGCTTCCGACATCCCCAAAATCCCATTAAGAGGGGTACGCAGTTCATGGCTCATATTTGCCAAAAACTCATCTTTAAGGCGGGTAGCCCGGTCTAACTCGGCTACAGTTTTTTGCAATTGAATTTCCATCAATTTACGTTCACTGATGTCTACAACTACCCCATCCCAAAGAATATCGCCATTCGGTTGTTGTTCCGGTTGAGAAATTCCCTGTATCCATTTATTTTTACCAGATGGGGTAATCAATTTACCTTCCCAAGACCAGGTGTTTAAGGTGCTTGCAGATAGCAAAATTGAGGATTTAAGAGAGATAAAATCTTCCGGTTCAAACAGGTTAAATAACTCATTGGCATCTTGGATAATCCTATCAGCATCTAAACCAAAAATTTGTTGGCAGCGTTCACTCATATAGATAAAATCATGGGAGCCATCAGGATGCAAAACATATTGATATAAAACCCCCGGCATATTATTGGCAATGCGTGCAAATCTGTCCTCACTTTTCTTGATCGTGGCGGCGGATTTTTGGCGTTCACGAACTGCTGCTTGCTGTTCGCTAATATCCCGAATGACAAAAACTACCTCATGGTCACCACAGGGAGCCACCCGGACTTCTTCATGACGCAAAACCCCATCAATCACTACATCTTGTTCATAGGTTTGTAGGGTTTTGGTGGCTAGGGCTGTTTGCGTAACCTGACTATATTTCGCCGCAATAGGAGGGGGTAATAGTTCCATGATTGAGCGACCAATGGCTAATTTTATGTCAACTAAATTTCCGACATATTCGGAAGGATAAATAGCCATATATTCCCCTTTAATGCTCAGTCGAAATACTAGGTCAGGAATGGCTTGCAAAGTTGCCTTTAGTTGTTCTTGACTGCGTTGGAGGGCATTGTAGAAAGCCTTGCGCTGGGTAATATCATTGGAAATACCACAGAGGGCGTAGGGTTGCTGATTTTGGTCAAACAGGATAAACTTATGGGAGAGGAAAGTATAATTTTGGTCATGGATGGTCACCTCTTCCTCGATCTGATGGAAGTGACAAGATTCAATTACTATGCGGTCATGTTTTTCAAAAACATCAGCGACTTCGGGGAGATAAAAATCATGGTTAACTTTGCCAATGATATCTGCTAGAGTACAGTTAAATAATTTCAGAAATGCCCTGTTAACAAAGGTATGTCGTCCTTGTAAGTCTTTGACATAAATTACCGCCGGAGCAAAATTAAGCATTGCTTCTAACTTAGCTTCACTTTCTCTGAGGGCGGCGGTACGTTCTTCCACCCGCACTTCTAACTGTTGATTTAAGTCGGCTAAGGCTTGGGTAGTCCGATCGCGTTCAATAGCAATGGAGGCAATATGAGCGCTAAGGCTGAGAATTTCTAACTCTTGATTTTGGGGAGTGCGACAGGTCTTGAAATAAACGGTAAAAGTTCCTAAAACTTGCTGATCACTACCGATCGCCGGAGCCGACCAACAAGCACGCAATTGATGTTCTAGGGCTAAATGTCTGAAGTTTTGCCATAGGGGGTCTGTCGCAATATCAGCAACGATGACAATATCCCGACAAAAAGCAGCTTTTCCACAGGAACCAGCTTCGGGACCAATGATCATCCCATCTAAAGCCTGGGAGTAAGCCTTGGGCAAATTAGGGGCTGCGCCGTGGTGTAGTTTCCCGTGGCGATCGCATAGTAAAATCGAACAGAGTCCCCCCTGGAATTGCTTTTCCATTGACCGGGCTAGGGCATCAAGAATTTCGGGAAGCGGGTCTAACTTAGCCATGATAACTTCTGCTTTCTTGCTAAAGATGCTACGGTGAAATGGTGATTGTGCAAGCCTAGACCCCCTCCCTTATTTTAAGATAAACTGGCAATTTCTGCCAACTCCATCCATCTTTCTGTCGCCTGATCAATTTCCACTGTCAAGGACTCAACTTGCTGGTGTAACTCCTGCACCCGACTGACAGAAGTTGATGAGGCTTGGTAAAGTTCCGCCTCTAACTGCTGTTTTTTCTCCTCTAACTTAGCGATTTCTTTTTCCAGATTTTCATACTCTCGCTTTTCCTTAGAGGAAAGTTTGCGCCGCCCGTCTTTCCCCCAGGAATAGCGGGGGGATTTTTCCGGTTCTGGTTGGCTGGGGGTAGCCTCGACCTGCATTTGCTGTGACTGTGCTTTGGCGACTTCTTCCGCTTGTTTATAGTCCAAATAAACGGAATAATTACCGGGATATTGACGCAGGACTCCCTGAGACTCAAAGGCGAAAATCATATCGACGGTGCGATCTAAAAAATAGCGATCGTGAGACACGACGATCGCGCATCCATTAAACTCCTCTAAATACTCTTCCAACACCGAAAGAGTCTGCACATCTAAATCATTAGTCGGTTCATCTAAAATCAGAACATTGGGTGCTTCCATTAATACCCGTAACAGAAACAAACGCCGTTTTTCGCCGCCAGATAGCTTATTTAAGGGAGCATATTGTTGGGCGGGAGGAAATAGAAACCTCTCCAACATTTGGGAAGCGGTAATTTGGGTTCCGTCAGCGGTAGTCACATATTCTGCGACCTCTTTTAAATAATCAATAACCCGCTGATTTTCATTCATCGCTTCCAGCAGGTTATCACAATGTTGGTCAAAATAGCCAATATGAATAGTGCTGCCAATTTCCACAGTTCCCGAGTCCGGTTCAACCCGACCCGTAATTAAATCTAAAAGGGTAGATTTTCCGACTCCATTACTGCCAATAATTCCCACGCGGTCTTGGGGGTTAAATGTATAGGTAAAATCTTTAATTAAAGTTTTGTCATCATAGGATTTAGCAATATTCTTTAACTCAATTACCTTCTTACCAATGCGGCGACCGGGGGTCGAAATTTCGACTTTCCCGATGGTTGATTTAAACTCAACATCCTGCATTTCTTCAACTCGTTGAATCCGGGCTTTTTGCTTAGTGCTTCTGGCTTTGGGTCCTCGCTTTAACCATTCCAATTCTCGGCGCAAAACTCCTTTATGTTTATGTTGTTGGCTGACCGCTACATCTTCCATTTCGGCTTTTTTTTCCAAGTAATAGGAATAATTGCCGGAGTAGGTATATAAATCACCGCGATCGATTTCAATAATGCGGTTAGTGACCTTATCTAAAAAATAGCGATCGTGAGTAATTAAAAACAAAGCGCCCCGATAACTATTCAAATAATCCTGTAACCATTCCACAGACATAGCATCGAGATGGTTAGTCGGTTCATCCATTAATAAAACATCTGGTTCTCGCAATAGCGCCGCCGCCAAAGCAATACGTTTGCGATATCCTCCCGAAAGGCTGCCAATTTTGGCATCAAAATCCTCGATTCCCAATTTAGTTAAAATAATTTTTGCCTGAGTTTCCAATTCCCAAGCATTACTAGCATCCATGCGCTGCATAATTTCGGAAAAGCGAGTCATGAGGCTTTCATCATCGGGAAATTTAGCAATTTTTAAGGAAAGTTCCTCATATTCCTGAATCAGATGCAGTTTATCACCACTATCAGCAAAAACCTGTTCTAAAACGGTGTTATTTTCATCAAGTTCTGGTTGTTGCGGCAAATATATTAGTTTAATTTTCGGGTTAACCCAGAGTTGACCGCCATCAATATGTTCGCTACCTACAATCATTTTTAGTAGGGTGGATTTTCCAGAACCATTAGTTCCAATTAAACCCACTTTATCCATAACTCCTAAATTCAGGTTAGCATCCCTAAGAATTTCTTTAGTTCCGAAGTCTTTTTGAACTGATTGTAGAGTTAATATATTCATCTTTTAGCTAAGGGCTTTATTGGCAAATCTTAATAGTTGAAATAGGGGCGGATGCCCCTACTAGGAAATAACAACTGGGTGACAATGATTAGGATTTAGTTAGGTCGCCGACGTTAAATAAGAAGGGAACCTTACTTTTAGAATCACCCAAAATCAGGACTTTAGGCATTTGAGAACCCCCTTGTCGCCAAGCCTCGATCGCCTCTTTTTGCAGTACCAACTCACCGCCTTGAGCCTTGAGAGTTTCGGCTAATAAGCGTTGAGCTTCCGCCCGACCCTTAGCGCGGTTAATGTCGGCTTGGGCTTGTTGTTCAGCTTCTTTAGCGACATAGACAGCCCGCCGCGCCCGTTGTTCAGCGATTTGTTTTTCTTCAACGGCGCGAGCAAATTCAGGGGAGAAAGTCAGATCGACAACACTGGTATCTAAAACAATAATGCCATATTTATCTAATCGTGACACCAGAGCCTCGTCAAAATCTGCTTTCAGTTCCTCCCGTTGTGTAATTGCTTCCTCAATGGTACGTTTAGCGGCGGCAATTTTAAAAGATTCCTGAGTTTGGGGGGCGACAATTTTAGATACCACATTTTGCAGAGTACCTTGTTCCCGGCGGATCTGCACGACATTTACGGGGTCGAGGCGGAAGTTAATGGCAAAACTAGCGGAAAGTTGCTGTAGATCCTTGGTGGAACTTTGGGCGGGAACTTCAAACTTCTGGACGGTGACATCATAAATATCGACGGCGGAAATTATGGGAGGCTTAAAGTGTAACCCCTCTAGTAGTGCGCCATCCTGGGCTTTTCCGAGAATACTTAACACGGCGGCTTGACCAGGATTAATAATTACAAAAGAATTAAGCCCAATCAGAATAGCCAGTGCGACGATAATTCCCAGAACAATGGCTGGTAAACCCTGTTGGGGTTGTGCGCTTTTCAAAGTTATAACTCCTTAGTTATGAACGACAGTATAGAAGAGGCTGGAAAGCATCATCTTCTAGTTTAAAGGTTTTGCCGATTACCGACATGATTGACGATCGCGTGTAAGTTGTGGTTCTTGCCAATCGTAGGAATAATGGCTGATCGACTGAATTTGGGGAATAGCATTGATAATGTCGCGCATCTGATGTTCTAGGGGGGGGCGGTTTTTAATGGATTTGCCCCAGTCTCCGGCGATCGCTGGGATAATTTTAGTTCCCGGTTGGGCTTGGTTAGCAACAGTTTCCACTTGTTCAACTATACAGCTTGTGGTGCCACAAACTCCATAGGCCATGGGATGCCATTCGATCGCACTAGGGAACCGATCCCAAGGTTGCAGCCGGGAATCAAAACCCTGTTCCCCAACGCGACGGTTAGCCTCGGGGAAAAACACCGCCCCAGCCGGAATGCCGCGTGATTGTACTGGCTGGCTAAACATATTTAAAAAGTCCAGAATCCCCTGTTGGGCGTGAGCCACACTCAACCGCCACAATTGTTGATTAAAGGTATTTCCCAGGCTGGGAATACCACTGAGAGCGGGGAGGGTGGTTTCATCATGCCACAGGGGTGGTTTTTCTGGTGGCTGTGGTTCCTGTGGCTCTGCTGGTGTTGGCTCCGTTGGCTCAGGATACTTTTGATTGATCTGATTAACATCATTTTCGGTGACAAAACCCTGGCTAACATAGCGTTGTAGCAGTTCCCGTCCCCGGTCGTTGTTGGCTCGTTGCAGCAAGGCGGACAGGGAAGCATCCCCATAAATCCATAAATCCTTAACCCGGCTGGCTACTGATTGAGGTCCCAAACCCCTGGGATAGCGAACATAGTCAAACAGAACACCACTGGGGCGACGGCTAAGGACGGCATTCAGGAGGGTATTAAAATCTTGTCGTGCGGTGGGATTATAGGGGTCAACGAAACCCTGATTGATGTAGCTTTCCCCAAAATCGTTGCTGGCGGTGCCGTCTAAATTCGCGGTGACGGTGGTTTCCCCACTACCATTGACCGCAAGGACTCCGGCGCGGTTAGGTAGTAGGGTGTAGGTATAACCAAAGTTGAGCATAAACATCCAGGCGTAAACCTGTAGCCCCCGTTGTCTGCCTTTTTCGATGGTTTGCGCGAGGAGGTCTACTTGTTCCAAGCCAGGCGATCGCATCACTGACGGCCAAGGGGTGGGGTTATTGGCTGCGGGAAGTAACACCTGACCGTCATAAAATACTTCTAGGTAAACTTGGTTATAGCCTTTGTTGATGATGTCATCTAACAGCTTTTCGATGGCTCCGGGTTGGGCATCACAGCTATATAGTCTTAACCATAAGGCCTGATTTTGGGGGCGGCTTTGCTGACGACAGCGATATACAGCTTGGGCGTGTTGAATCAGGATCTGGTTATATTGCTGTTGGGCGTTGCTATCCCCCGATAGAGCGCTTTGGCGCAGGCTTTCTTTTTCGGCGATCGCCTCTGGGGAGAGGCGACAAAAGGCTATGGTTTGCGATCGCCCTGGGCTAGTGGCCAACAGGCTTAATAATATAGCCCCTAACATGGGTTTATAGAGACTCAGCAGACAGTGAAGCCAATTTAAGGCGATCGGTGATTTAGCCATAGCACATATACCACATAAAAGCAACTCTTAATCATTACAGATCAGATTGAGTTGCCTCGGTTAATTTCCCCATCAGGTTAGCCGGAGTTAAGCGCCCCGTTTCACAGCCGCTTCTACTTGTTTAAACTCCTGTTCTAGTCTTTGCTTGAGTTTATCAGGAACGGGACGGTTAGGGTAGGAACTGTAATGACCTGCTAGGGCATTTAAGGCAGTCCGCATAGTAGTAAAGGAACTGGAAGTAGAAACCGCTGGGTCTCGACGGTAGCGGGAAGCGAAACTATTAATCAGGGTCCGGGCTTCCGCCTGGGCGGCGGGCTTTTCTGGGGCATCTTCCGGTAAAGCGATCGCAGTTCTCAAACTATTGACAACTGCTAAGGTATCCTGGCTATAATTTCCTGTGAGGCCATCGGGTGAGTTACCACAGCCCACCAGGGCAACGGTAACGACCATCAGTAGGGCAACCAGACGAGAAACAAAGTATTTCATAAAAAGACTGTCAAAATAACCTAACTACAATCCTACCCTGAATTGCCAACAGCCACCCACATAGGTTACAAAGTGCAGGTACAGATACAACCGATAATGTCAGGTTGTGTTACCTAGAATAGCTATCACACCCTCGGCTTTCTTAGTTTTGTTTCCGGCTATTCGCCCATGGGATAATGTATTTGATGCCAGTGCCACAGAATCAATCCCTATTCACCATCTCCTAACTAAGCTAATGATTAGCCAAGACCTATTGTTCTCGAATTTGTCGTTATATAAGGCAATTGATCGACACCCGCTGACGGCTTCTCCTGAAACTCCCTTAATGGGGGTCATCTCCATGATCAGCCCACAGCCAAAAAGTGACTCTGACAGGGAAACCCAGCCACAGCGGAAAAGTTGCCTCCTAGCCGTAGAACAGGGAAAACTGGTCGGTTTAATTACGGAAAGGGATCTCGTGCGCCTGGCTACCCAATATCGCAGCTTTGACCATTTAACCTTAGCGGCGGTGATGACTCGTGATCTAGTCACCCTATCAATAGAACCCCATCAAGACATTTTTACTGCTATTACCCTGATGCGTCAACATCAGATTCGCCATCTTCCGGTTTTGTCGAAAACTGGTGAACTGCTGGGATTAATTTCCACACAAACCCTGCGCGAGTGTTTGCAGCCAGGGGATTTGTTCAAATTACGTCAAGTCGCCGAAGCCATGACGCGAGACGTGATCCATGCTACCCCTAACGCTTCTATTTTACATCTGGCTCAATTGATGGCGGAATATCGGGTTAGTTGTGTGGTCATTGCTGAACCCAAAATCGGGGATAGTTTCCTATGGCATCCTGTGGGAATAGTCACAGAAAGAGATATTGTCAAGTGTTCAGCCCTGCATCTTAATTTTGATCGGATGATGGCGGCTGACATTATGAGTAGCCCCCTATGGTGTTTGCACCCCACAGAAAATTTATGGGTAGCCCATGAACAAATGCAGCAACGGGGAGTCCGTCGGTTAGTGGTGTGTGATGAACAACAGCAGTTAGTGGGTATTTTGACTCAAACCAGTTTACTGCAAACTCTTAATCCCCTGGAACTTTATAATACCATTGAAGCCCTACAACAGCAGGTTAATAAATTACAATTTGAACGGATTAAACAGATGCAGAATGACCACAATCATACTCACCAAGAACTGCAAAAACAGCGAGATTTTACGGCGACTATATTAGATACTGTTCCGGCTTTAATTGTGGTTTGCAATACCCAAGGTTACATCGTTAAATTTAATCAAGCCTGTCGGACAATTACCGGATATTCTTGGCAAGAAGTTCAAGATAGACCGTTTTGGGAGATTTTATTAGTTCCTGAAGAAGTGAACAGCGTAAAAAAGGCGTTTGCGGATTTAACAGCGGGGAATTTTCCCAGTTATCATGAAAATTATTGGGTGACGAAAACAGGCGATCGCCGTTTAATTGCCTGGTCTAATACAATTTTATGTGATGATGATGGGCAAGTGGAATATATTATCGGCACGGGAAAAGATATTACGGAACGGAGACGGGCAGAAATTGAGTTAGAATCCCAGAAGGAAGCCTATCGTAAATTAGCATCATCCCTGGAAAAACAAGTAGAGTCAAAAACCGCTGAACTTTCCGGAATAAATGCTCAACTTAAAATCGAGATTAATCAGGGAAATCATATTCAAAAAAAGCTGATATCTGCCCAACAAAGATTAAATGATTTACTCAATTCAAGTTTGGCAATTATCTATAGCTGTGACCCGGAAACTATGCGGGTGACATTCATTAGTAGTAATGTGCAAAATGTCCTGGGATACACTCAGAAAGAATTCCAAGAAAGTGTCGAGTTTTGGGAAGAGAGAATTCATCCAGAAGACCGAGATTTTGCCTGGTCTAAAGTTCGTGAGGTTTTGACGAAAGGGACATCTTTTTATGAATATCGTTTTCGCCATGGGGATGGTAGCTATCGCTGGATGCAAGAACATCTAAGGTTAGTATTAGATGCGGCGGGAAAACCCAGAGAAGTGGTGGGCTATGGTTTTGATATTAGCGATCGCAAACAAGCAGAAATAGCAGCAGCGGAACGAGAGGCGATCTTGTCTAGTTTCTATAATAGCACCAGCATGATGATGGGTGTAGTAGAACTCCTAGATGGGGATATTATCCACATTTTTAGTAATAATGCAACGGCTGAATTTTGGGGTGTGAGTCCTGATGCTCTGAAAAATGCCCGGTGTAGTGAAATGGGTGTACCCGCCTCAATTATTGAGTTGTGGTGTCAACATTATCGGGAAAGTCAACAGCTTGGGAAACCGATTAAATTTGAGTATATTCACACCCTAAATGATGGGGAACATCACTTATCGGTTACGATTTCGCCTATCCTCAATTCGGGCTTAGACAAGTTGAGGTTTTGCTACATTGCTGAGGATATTACCCAAGCCAAAAAAACCGAATATCAATTATATAAAATTACTCAAGATTTGCTCAACTCTCAAAAAATAGCGGGTATTGGTACTTGGGAATATAATGTAAGTTCGGGTAAAATTACTTGGTCAGAAGAGGTGTTCCGGATTTATGGCATGGACCCGACCCAAGGGGAACCTACTTTAGCAGAATTACGAGAAAAAATGCACCCGGATGATCGCGATCGCCACGCGGAAGATGCCGAGCGATCGTTGACTTCTGGAGAACCTTTTTATACAGAATATCGTCTGGTTCGTCCCAGTGGAGAAATTCGTTATATTCAAGGTATGGGAGGGGTTGAATATGATGCAGAAGGGCAACCATTACGGTTATTTGGCTCGGTAATTGATATCACCGAAAAAAGACAAGCAGAGATGGCTTTAAGTGCTTCTGAGGCTAAATATCGCCGTCTGATTGAACAAATGCCAGCGGCTACCTATACGGCTAATTTAGATGACAAATTGAGCATACTTTATATTAGTCCTCAAATTGAGCGTTTGCTGGGTATTTCAGCCAGTGAGTGGTTAAAAAATAGTAAGGATTGGCTGGAGTTAGTGCATCCAGAAGATCGCGATCGCGTGTTGGAGGAAATCCGTCAAGGTATCGAAGAAAATCAAGGCTTTAGTGTTGAATATCGGATGTTTTCGCGATCGGGAAATGTGGTCTGGGTGCGTGATAACGGCAAAGTCGTCCTGGATAACCAAGGCAACCCCACATTCCTCCAGGGAATTATGATTGATATTAGTGACAAGAAAGAGGCAGAAATTGCCCTCCAAGAAAGCGAGGAAAAATTCCGTCAAATTGCTGAAACAGTCCGAGAAGTGTTTTTTATGACATCTTTTGATGGTAAAAAAATGCTGTATATTAATCCCGCTTACGAGAAAATTTGGGGGAAAAGTTGCGCCAGTCTCTACCAAAACCCTCAACATTGGATTAATTCCGTACATCCAGAAGATCTACAGCGCGTGATAGAAGCATATCAGCGCCAAGTTCAGGATAAGTTTGTTTTTGATGAGGAATACAGAATTATTCGCCCTGATAGTACAATTAGATGGGTAGCAGCGCGGGTTTTTCCAGTCACTGATAAATCAGGTACAATCTATCGTTTTGCGGGAATTGCCGAAGATATTACCTCCCGAAAACTGATGGTTGAACAAGTCAAAAACAGCGAGAAATTTATTCAGAAAGTTACTGATTATATTCCCAATGTTTTGTACATATTCGACATCATCAAAAAGCGCAATGTTTATATCAACCGCAATATTCAAGATATCCTAGGATACACCTACCAACAAATTCAAGAAACCGGAGGAACTTTACTCTATGAAATTCTCCATCCTGAAGATTTACCCATCATCGAAAAACACTTTCAAGATATGTCCAAAGCACAAGATGGTCAAATATATACCGTAGAATATCGCGTTCAAAAAGCCAATGGAGAATGGCGGTGGTTACTGAGTCGGGATCTCGTTTTTAGTCGCCATTCAGATGGACGGGTTCAAGAAATTTTAGGGACGGCGACAGATTTAACCGATCGCAAAGAAACCGAAGAAATATTACACACTACTTATCAGCATCTCAAGCAAAAAAATCGGGAAATGGAAATTGTCCGAAAAATGATTGAATTTCTGCAAGCCTGCGATGCAGTTGAGGAGGGATATGGGGCGATTGCGGAATTTCTCAAACAGCTTTTTCCCGATTTTTCTGGGGCGGTATTGGTAATAGATCCTGATAGCCCGGAATCGGATTTAGAAGTGGTTTCTACATTTGGTGAACTCCCACATCAGGAGATAAAATTTACTTTCAAAGACTGTTGGGCGTTACGAAGAGGAAAAATTCATACCGCCAGTGACCAGCAATCGGGTTTATTTTGTAATCATATAAATTCTGAACTGCTACCTAAATATTCTTTATGTATTCCCCTAATTGCCAAAACCAAAATTTGGGGATTATTATACATGATTACTGAATCGTCTTTCGTTAATATGGAGTCTTCCGAACAACTAGGGCGCACTGTTGCTGATCAGTTATCTTTGGCTTTATTCAACTTGAAACTTCAGGAACAATTACGCCTAGAAAGTATCCGAGATCCTTTGACTGGACTCTTTAACCGTCGCTATCTGCAAGAAACGCTCAATCAAGCCTTAGCCAAGGCTAACCGCAAAAATGAACCCTTATGTATTATCATGATAGATATTGACCATTTTAAACACTTTAATGATACGTTTGGTCATGAAGCTGGGGACTTAGTTTTGCAAGAAATTGCTCATTTTATCCAAACAAATATCAGAAGTTCTGATACGGCTTGCCGTTATGGGGGGGAAGAAATGACGTTAATTTTGCCAGAAACTACCCTAGAAATAGCGAGCGATCGCGCCCAGTTTTTATGTGAGGGAATTCGCGGATTAAAACTGCAACACCAAAACCGAGATCTCGGTCAAATTACGGCTTCTTTTGGGGTGGCTAGTTTCCCAGAACACGCCCAAACTTTAGATGATTTACTGAGACTAGCTGATGATGCTTTATATCTGGCAAAAAACCAAGGACGCGATCGCGTAGTAGTATGGGAGTTTCTCTAATCAAATAGCTGATAATCAGACCCTAACAACAACTTGATGGAGAACAACAAGACTCGTCGTTATTAATATTAGTGACGTGGTAATTCTCACCTTTAGTTAGTTTAGGGTCGCGGATGGCATTTTGCCGACAATCAAATTCTTTAGCATCCTTTAGATCAATATTTTGATAGGGAGGAATGGGGATAATATCGTCACTGTAGGGACTCCTAGTATAGATGTTAAAGGTTTTATCACAAACTGCCATAGGTTGACCTCGATAAAGGGTATGACCATCATCATCAACTACCTGTTTCCAAGGTCCTTTATAAATTACTGCTTGATGGCGTTCTAAACAAGGACGCTTCTTTCCCTTTGTAGGCGCAAACTGTTACAGACCGAAATTCAATGCCATCAATTACCTGCCAAGGTTCGGTCTGACGGGTTAAGATTTCGACCCCATAAAATCCGGCATTTTCAAACATTTGTAAAAATTCGTGTTCTTGAAAAGCGCCAGCAATGCAACCACTCCACAATTCTGGGTCGTTGATAATTGTTTCGGTGGGGGGTTCGTCACACACAATATCAGAAATAACCGCCCTTCCTCCGACTTTTAAGACTCGGTAAATCTCGGCAAATAGTTTCACTTTATCCTGAGATTTAACTAGGTTCAGCACGCAGTTAGACACGACTACATCCACAGTTTCATCAGGGATTAAGGGCTGGTCTTGGCGGAGGCGATCGCACATTGCCTCAAACCGGGATACATCTTCTATGGAGGTAATAGGATTATCATTTAACCAGGTTTGCGCTATAGCCAAATTTAGCCCCAAATCCTGGATTTTTCCCTTAACAAACTCAGTATTTTTATAGCCCAACTTATCGGAAATTTCATCTTGATACTTACAAGAAAGCGCCAGCATATCATCATTAAAATCAACCCCAATTACTCGCCCATCTTTGCCGACTTTTTGGGCGATAATATAGCAATTTTTACCAGCGCCAGACCCCAAATCTACCACCACTTCCCCAGAATTAATATATTGGGTGGGGTCGCCACAGCCATAGTCTTTCTCAACAATTTCTGATGGCAAAATCTCCAGATAATTACCATTATATGATGTCGGACAACACAGGGAAGGCTGAACATCTTTCGCCCCGGCTTTATAGCGTTCTAAAACTTCATTTTCTATATCATAGTTAACAGCAGTATTTGCCGATTTAGCTGGAGTCATGATTTAAGCATCCTTAGGTTGATGATATGGATCTATACACAGATAGGCTGTAATTCATGCCATAGCTTGATTATACTAGATCCGGTTAATTTCTGGGTTGGGGGGAATGCGCCAGCCACTATAGGTCTGACGCAGGAAATCAGAGTTATTTAATTCCCGAAAATGTCGAGATATCTAGGGAGTCGATACCTTGGAAAAACCCTAATAAACGGTTAGCAATTTTCGCCACGCCACCGACCACATTTGATTCAATATTTAACGGTAAAACCGGATCATGAAGGGATAGGCGCAATAAAAACCAGCCATCCTCGTCGGGGGACCCACAGGAAACCCGAACCCCCTCGTAGTTTTTGGGGACAATTTCCCAGTCGGTTTGTTGGGAGACAAACTGATTGAGTTTTTCAATGACGTTATTACCTAATGATTGAAAATCATCATTTTGAATAGTGATCCGCACTTCTTCACTCTCGGCGGGTTCCTGTAAATTGGCAATTAAATCGGTGAGAGATTTACCTTTTAGGTGGGTTTTAGCTAGTTCAATTAACAGCTTGCTAACTAAATATGCACCATCATCTAAAAAGTAGTTCTCTTTCATAGCACCATGACCGGAAGTTTCAATAGCCAGCCAAGATTCCTGTCCGCTTTCATTAAGTCGTATGGCTTCATTAATTACATTTTTGTAACCGCGCTTAAAGCGATGATGAACCCCTTTTAATTCCTGCTCGATAAAATGAGTTAAGCCATCGGAAGTAATGGAATCAGTGACGATCGCAGAACCGGGATGTTCTCGTAAAACTATCGCCGAAATTAAGGCAATTAGGCGATTTCGGTTAAGTTCTTTCCCCAACTGATCAACGGCTGCACCCCGATCTACATCGGTATCAAAAATAATCCCAAAATCGGCTTTATTGTCAATAACCGCTTGACAAATTGACTGCATAGCCGCTTGATTTTCCGGGTTGGGAACATGATTAGGGAATGTGCCATCAGGGTCTAAAAATTGGCTCCCTGTGGTATCAGCCCCTAGGGGTTTTAAGACTTTTTCGGCATAAAATCCCCCCGCACCATTGCCAGCATCAACGATTATTTTTAATCCAGTTAAAGGCTGTTCCAAGTTGGTGGGATGATTGACACCTTGGCGAATGGTATTAACTAATCCTTCGGCATAGACAGAAATAAAATCATGTTGTATAATAGAACCAGGGGTGGGAGAGTTGGCAAAATCGTTGAGTTTCGCTAACTCCAAAATCTCGGAAATATCCGACTTTCCTAGGCCTCCTTGGGGGGTAAAAAACTTTAAGCCATTACGGTTAAAGGGGAGGTGGCTGGCGGTTAACATAATTGCGCCATCACATTCCCAGCCGGGGGTAACGGTACTCATAAACATGGCGGGAGTTGAGGCGATCGCCAAATCATAAACCTGAGCCCCAGTTGATATAATTCCCTCCATAACTGCTTGACTTAGCACAGGTCCAGATAGACGACTATCTCTACCTACCGCCATAGTTAATTCTGCGGTATTTTTACCCAGTTTTTGGCTGACCCAACTCGCGAAGGCTTTACCTAAGATAGTGGCAATTTCAGGAGTTAGGTTAACTGGTTCATTGGCTACACCTGCTATGGCGACTCCTCGAATATCCGAGCCATTTTGTAGCTTTTTCCAGTCCCAATTAGCAACTTGAGCCATAGTTAATTTATCCGGAATTGATGACTATACTAGATGATCATACTATAACTAGCAAGTGGTTATCAAAAAGTTAATGAATAATTAACAATTAGCCCCGTTCCATTTTCCAGACCATATAAGTATTGCGGCTTTTTTCTTTAGCTTGATATAGGGCGGAATCTGCGGATTTTAACAGTTGTTCTGGGGAGGTATTAATAGATGGAATTATGCTAGAAATACCCTGGCTAACAGTAATGCGATCGCTCACCATAGAAGCACTATGGGGAATATTTAATTGTTGAATTGCCACCTGGATTCGCATAGCCACTTGTATAGCACCTTCGCAGTTAGTATTTGATAAAATAATGGCAAACTCTTCCCCCCCATAACGAGCCACTAAATCCCCCGGACGCATAGCTGATTCTTGGATAGCTTGAGCCACTCTAATTAAGCAATTATCACCCGCTAAATGTCCGTAAGTATCGTTATACTTTTTAAAGTAATCGACATCACACAGAATCAAGGATAAAGGCAACTTTTCCCGCTGCATACGCCGCCACTCCAGCCACAAAAATTCATTAAAATGGCGACGGTTTGCCACCTGAGTTAATCCATCTAAGCGCGCCAAACGGTCTAGTTTAAAATTAGCTTGTTTAAGTTGTTGATAAAGACCAGCCTGTTGCAGGGGAAAACTAAGTTGAGTAGCCACCGCTTGCATTAATTCCAAAATGCGGATTTGACAATGAGTAGTTTTCGTGGTATAAAATACGAGAATCGCCAAAACTTCATTAGATACTAAAATCGGTATACCAAACATAGATTTTAAACCCGCTTGCGTGGCTAAATCTGCCCGGTCATAAACCTGACGAGAACAAGTAGAAATTTCTGGCAGCCATTCCGGTTGTTTAGAGAGCCATATTTTGCCAGGGAAACCTTGTCCCATAGTAAATACACGCTGACTAGATACCTGTTGAAAGTGGCTAAATTCTGGTTGAATTTCTCCCAAAATTGGCACATACTCTAAGGTATGATTTTTATGATTAGGTATCCAGGCTTCTCCATACTCCCATAAAGTGTTATCACAGACAGTATCAATAACCGCACCGATCGCCTCTTTGAGAGTAGTAGATCGCCCAATTGCCCAAGTAGCCCTCAGCAATAGGCGCGTTTCCCTTTCCGATTCTTTTAGTTGTTGATTTTGCTCAATTAGAGTCTGATTTTTAGCTTCTAATTGTTTCTGAAGATAACGAAGAGTCAATTGATTATGAATGCGGGCGAGTGCCTCTTCAACCTGAAAGGGTTTAGTAATATAATCCACCCCGCCAACTTGAAAGGCTTTTAACTTATCAATTCCCTCATTTAAAGCCGTTAAAAAAATCACAGGGATATCCTGAGTTTCCGGGTTATTTTTGATAGACTGACACACCTGATAACCGTCCATTTCTGGCATCATAATATCAAGTATAATCAGGTCAGGTCGAAACCGAGTTAGGCTTCGCAGTGCCAATTTACCACTGGTAGCCAGTCGAACATCATACCCCTGTTGGCGGAGTATATTTTGCAGTAAACGCAGATTATCTGGAACATCATCAACCACTAAAATAGTGATTGGTATTGAATTAAGGTCAGAATTAATACTATTCATCTGAGATTTAAATCAGTCTGTACTTCCAGCATTTCCCAAATGCTTTCATAATCAAAATTTACCGCACATTGACGAAGTGCGATCGCCAATTCGGAAGCCTGGGGGGAAATTTCTTCAATCAGGCTATTGATTTCCGGTTCATTTAGAGTCATGACTGCATCAGCCAAAGCTGTCCGCCACCCCAAAGGCATTTCTGCCAGTTGATTAGCTATTTTATCAACATTTTTATCAATATTAGGGGAAATAGACTCAACCCCCTCGATAGTTTCCGTTGATTGATAGTCATTGCCGAAAAATTTAGTGATATATGCCATAATTTTAGGAACTTCTATAGGTTTATGAACAAACTCATCACAACCCGCCTCGATCGCCTCCCACCTTTCCTCTGCAAAAGCACTAGCAGTTAAGGCAATAATGATAGTTTTCTCCTGACTATCGGGAGATATACCTAGGTTTTGTTCCTGTCGGCGGATTTCCCTTGTCACCTCATAGCCATCAATTAGGGGTATTCTCAGATCCATCCAAATTAGATGGGGGCGAAAATTTTGCCAGATAGCGATCGCTTCTTCTCCATTGGTAGCCTGTTGAATTTCAAACCCCAGAGGTGATAGAATCTGGTGGAGTAATTGCCGATTATAATAATTATCCTCAACCATCAAAATCCGATGTTGACCACGCCGATTATTTACCCGAGGATAATCGTCTAATTTGGGCTGATGATTTTGATAAGTTTTAGCACCATTTTCCCGATGGTGATGTTCTCGGACTAGCACATTTAATTTAAATTTAAAAGTAGTGCCATTGCCGACCTCCGAGAAAATTTCCATCTCCGAACCCATTAGCTGTAGATATTTTTGACAAATAGTTAACCCCAATCCCGTACCTTCCTGGGAATCAATACCCGCCTTCGCTTGAAAAAATGGTTGATACAATTGCGCTATTTCCTCTGGAGTAATCCCCACCCCACTATCAGTCACAGCTATTTGCAAACGACAAATTTGTGGTGATGAAGAACTAAATTGATGGTCAGCCGTGATCACAATTCTACCCTGGCTGGTAAACTTAATAGCATTACCAATCAGATTAATCATGATTTGTCGCAATTTCAGGCGATCGCCACGAATATATCGGGGTAAATCGGGGGGATGCACAAAATCCAAATAGAGATTTTTCTGACTAGCTTTGAGGCTAAATAAATCTTTAAGTTCATCCAGCATTCGCCACAAATCAAAATCATCATTAGATACCGTAATCCGTCCGGCTTCAATTTTCGACAAATCTAGTATATCATTAATTAAACTCAGTAAATGTTCACCGCTACGCTGAATAATATTGAGATTATTATGCTGATGTTCCGTGAGATTATCACCATAATTAAGCAGTTGAGTAAATCCTAAAATTGCATTTAAGGGAGTCCTTAACTCATGACTCATATTAGTTAAAAAAGTAGTCTTAGCTTTGTTCGCCGCCTCAGCCACTTCTTTCGCCCTCACCAATTCTTCCTCAGCCTGTTTGCGATCGCTGATATCTAAAACCACTCCCTGCCATAAAATATCCCCATTGGGGCGTTTTTCCGGTCTAGCATTACCCAAAATCCAGCGAGTTTTTCCCGAGGGAAGAATATGTCGCCATTCATGGGAAAAAGAACTTAAATCCGCCAAACTATCCATAATCTTTTGAGAATAAGTCCGCACATCATCTGGATGAATTTGTTTAAGTAAAATTAAAGCATCAGCTAAAACCTGTTCCGGTTCCAGTTCAAATAATTCTCGACAGCCTTCGCTAATATATTCAAACCAGAATGAATTATCAGCACTAGCCACATAGCTATAAATAGCGCCAGGAATATTAGTAGCAATACTTTCTAATCTAGCCTGACTCGATTTCAGAGCTTCTTCCGTGCGACGGCGATCGCCAATATCAAGCACAATAGCCAGATGAGAAATAGCCTGACCCTGAGAATTATAAATTAGGGAAAAACTCCCCTGGGTCCAAATAGCCGTGCCATTTTTATGAAGGTAACGTTTTTCCAGAGAAACCGACTCAATTTCTCCTCGGTGTAATTGTTCTATTAAGGGGCGACATTTTGGTAAATCTTCAGGATGAGTCACCTGTTCAAAAGTTTTGTGATATAGTTCCTGTTGGCTATAACCTAATAAGTCACAAAAGCATTGATTAGCCCTAACAAATAAACCTGATTTAATATCAGCTTGATTAATTCCCACCGCCGCCTGTTCAAAAATAGCCCGCAGTTGAGTTTCCCGCTGCGCCAAACCTTGTTCAACTTGTTTAATGTCTATGAGATCCATTAACATCTTAGGATTAGCCATAATTTCCTCTGGCTTCACCCCAATTAACTCCTGAATTATGCCACTAATATCCGAAAAATCAGCAGCAACCTGATGTTTTTCCAAAGTAGTTTTAGGGTGATTATCAGTTACTTGCTCTAGCTGTATTTGTAGCGATCGCCACTTGAGTTGATGTTGAATTTTAGCTATAATTTCCACAGGTTCCAGGGGGTAAGTCATATAATCCGCCCCTCCCACCGTAAACACTTGCACCCGATTACTCAAATCATCTAAAATAAAAATAACCGGAATATTACAGGTAGCATCATCATTTTTTAACTGTTCACAAAGCTGATAGCTATTAACATCAGGAATATTGGCATCAAGTAAAATCAGATCAGGGGAATTAGCCGGTAACTGTAGCCACTCCCTCGCTAGATTGCCAGAGTTTAGCACCTGTACTTTATACCCCTGCGGTGCTAAAATTTGGGAGAAAATACCTATATCTTTCGGTATAGCATCCACCACTAAAATACAGCTTAGGGATGCAGCGGATAACTCTGAACTCATTGTTTCCCCCAGACTTCAACTAATTTTCTCATCAGTTAGTATAATCAAGTCTGATTAAACTGGTGGGGTGAGTCCATTCGATGGGGCTGCTACCATTAACGCGAATACCCTAGGGACAAAACCCCTAGGGCGATCGCATCATCGCAGAAACCATGGTAAAAACTTAATCAATCCTCAATTCTGGGGGGACAGTCTCCAGAGGAAGTTCTTGTTCTTTTTTGGCTACACACATCAAAGACAAAGCCGCCTCCGGGGTATTCCGATTAATCCCCGACAGTCGCTGACCTAAAGCGTAACGCCAATGGGGAGGTTGACCGCAGTTACCCCCAACAACTTCAGCCCCCACAGTATTATTATGGGGATAAAGTTTAACCGTAAATCCCAACGGACGCAGATTCTGATAAAATAAAGCCGAGGTAACTCCATCCCCTGGTCGATGATGGGCTTCTGTTTTTAAGGCTGCTAATCTTTCCGAGTATTTGATATGCAGATTGCGGAAAATTAGCCGATATAAAGGTAATCTAATTTGGTACAATACCATAGCTAAACCTCGGTAATTCCAGGCTGATAATTGCGGATCATGATCCACAATTAAAGTACCCCCAGGACGCAGCAAACGTGCCGCTTCTACTAGCACTTTCACCATATCATCGCAATGATGCACCGTAGCATTTAAAGCCACAATATCAGCAAAACTAGAGATAAAAGGGAGATAATGGGCATCAGCCAACACAGGATTATAGCCAATTTTTTTAGCCATTTTTAGGGAACCGAGAGCCACATCTACACCAATTAAGAGTTTAGGTTTGCCACCAATAGAAGCGTAAAGATTCCCCGGACCGCAACCAATATCTACCACAATTTTATCATCCCAAGTTCCACTCACCGCGTCCCAGCGTTGTTTAAATTTGGGGTAACGATGACAAGCATCAAAATAGGTTTTTGCCCATTCTGGATGGCTGAAAAACTCAGCATTGGCTTGTAAAAATGCTGTATGATTAACAATCGGAAATATGGGGATACCTTGGTCATAGGAGACTATCGGAAATTTGGGATCAAGAAAATCCCCTAGTCCGGGGATGGTTTTAGGCTGAATTGTCATAATTTTTGACGGGGCGAAAGTGACTGAAACTTCCCCACACCTGATTTTTCTGAATTATGACGATCGCGACTAAGCCACTACCATATAAATCATCAGGCGCGGCGATGGTATTGATTTAAAGATAATTTATTTGTTTGAGAAAAAAAAAGATTTTAGCCCGGCTTTGTAAAACTTATGTAAAGATTCAATCAAGATGCGATTAATTATTTAGTGATTGTTAAATTTTCATTAAGTTTAGGGCTATGCTTCCCCAATTGTGGAAATTTCTATGATAGAATAGTAAATTGTCTAATAACCCCATGGGCGGAAATTTTGGTTATATATGGTATCTGTAACCCTGGTCGATCGCATTAGTCAACGAATTGGCAACCATCCCCAAAATCGGATTACTTTTGCGGAGTATATGGAGATGGCACTCTATGACCCCAAACAGGGCTACTATAACCATAACTCCCCCCAAATTGGCGCACAGGGGGACTTTTTCACTTCCCCTCACCTAGGTTCAGATTTTGGCGAGTTACTAGCTGAACAGTTAGTAGAAATGTGGGAAATTTTGGGAAAGCCGGAACCGTTTACCTTAGTGGAAATGGGGGCGGGTCAAGGAATTTTGGCTGCGGATATTATCGGCTATCTGCAACGACAATATCCCCAAGTTGTCGGGGTATTAGATTATGCGATCGCCGAAAAATCCACCCGACTAAAAACCGAACAACAGCGGCGCTTTCAGCAATTGGGCGCACCCTTTACCCAAATCCGTTGGTGTGATTTAGATGAAATTGCCAACCATTCAATTACCGGATGTTTTTTCTCCAATGAATTAATCGACGCTTTCCCCGTGCATTTAGTCACCCGCCAGAATAATCAATTACAGGAAATTTATCTAACCACTACCGGGTCAAAATCCGATTACCAATTAGCCGAAGTAGTCGGGGAACTTTCCACCCCCCAACTAGCTGACTATTTTCGGTTAGTCGGTATTGATTTATTATCGGAGGCTTACCCCGAAGGCTACCGAACCGAGGTTAATCTAGCCGCTTTGGGGTGGGTAGAAACTGTGGCTAGAAAATTGCGGCGGGGATTTGTGCTAACTATTGATTATGGCTATAGTGCCGATCGCCTTTATAGTCCGACCCGCCGGGAAGGAACCCTACAATGTTACTATCAACATCGCCATCATAATAACCCCTATATATACATAGGTGAACAGGATATAACCGCCCATGTGGATTTTACCGCCTTACAGCAAAAAGGGCGATCGCTCGGACTCCAAACCATCGGCTTTACCCAACAGGCTTTATTTCTGATGGCTTTGGGATTAGGCGATCGTATAGCCACCGTTTCCGAAGGCCCAAAAATTTCCCAAGTATTACGGCGGCGGGAGGCTTTACATTCCCTCATTGACCCCATGGGATTAGGTAACTTTGGCGTTCTGATCCAGGGTACTTTCTCCCATGATGTAAAACTGAGGGGGTTAAGTTCACCTCAATGGTAGAAAATCGGACCATATCTAGCTACTCTCACTAAAATTTCCCCCGCAAAAAAAAATCGCATCTAATCAAAAACAGTCAATTCTTAATTACTTTTTGTCTACAGCTAACAATATTTTATCATCTTGGGTTAATTTTCCTAAAGTCATAAAGCCAATGTAAACCTTATGTAAAGATACTGTAAATCCGTAGAAACACTGAAGACATAATGGGTCATCTCGTGTACAATAATTACTATATTGAAAGACCTAGCCTCGTGTTTAGTGCTTAGTTAAATTTATATTTTGGGAGGACGGAAATGAAAGTTAGATTTTTAAATATTGCCACAGCCACAGTTTTAGCCACTGGCTTAGTATCCACCTTTGCACCCGATGCCATGGCCCAACCTGGCAACCCCGCTGTTTGTCAAGATAATATTTTTAGTGGCTTGTTTGAAGAGTGTAAGGCAGTGTCTGGTGGACGCGAGGGAAATGACAATGCTACTGCCATTGCAGACCTGTTTGGCAAAGAAGTAGTTGGCGATTACAAAGTTGATGCCAGCAGTGGTTCTACCGACTTTTTCACCATCACCAGCACTGGAGAAGGTGTCGGAACCCTCGACTTACTCGATCCCGCACTCGCTAATAAAACCTTTGCCTTTGTGATCAAAGGTGGTAACGGCTATGCAGCTTATATGTTCAACGGTATTAGCCAACTAAGTGATTTAGACTGGTCAACTGGTGGCCCTGGTCTGTCTCACGCCACTCTTTATGTGTTCGATAGCCCAACTCCCTCAATACCTGTTCCTGAACCCGGAGCCCTGTTAGGTGTAGCCGCCATTGGTGGTTTACTGGTAGGCCATAAATTGATGTCTCGCAAAAGCTAGATAAATTAGCATCCCTACTCAGCTTCAGAAATTAGACATAATAACCCGGTGATCTGGTCTTTAATAATTGCCGGGTTATCTCCTTTTCCGGGTTCTGCTTAGGGCCAGAGAAAATAGGACCATGCTGTAGTTAACTACCCGGCTATTTTATAAGTCAAAATAATCTGACATTATATATATAAGTCAATGATTCCATGTTTTTTGTATAAAGCTAATAGTGTTTTATGGGTGGTGTTGGCAGCGGATATAATTTAAAGCCAATGTAAGCCTTATGTAAAGATACCGTAAAATCCTTAAACAACTATAGACAGCCCTAGTTAGGTCAGATATGATAGTTAACAGTAAAGGAAAGCAACACCTTGCTTCCTACCCCGCCCAACCTAGATTTTTGGAGAGCAGCAGATGAAAGTTAAATTTTTAAATATCACCACAGCCGCAGTTTTAGCCACTGGCTTAGTATCCACCTTTGCACCGGATGCCATGGCCCAACCTGGCAACCCCGCTGTTTGTCAAGATAATATTTTTGGTGGCTTGTTTGTAGAGTGTCAGCAAGTATCTGGTGGTGGACCCGCTGGAAATGACAATGCTACTCGCATTGCAGCGCTATTTGACCGAGAAGTAATTGCCGATTTCAAAGTTGATGCCAGCAGTGGCCAGGTCGCAAATGTTTTCGACATCACCAGCACTGGAGAAGGTGTCGGGACTATGAACTTCCTCGACTCCACACTGGCTAATTCTAACTTTGCCTTTGTGCTGAAAGGTGGTAACGGCTATGCAGCTTATCTGTTCAACGGTATTAGCCAACTAACTGATTTAAGCTGGGCAACTGGTGGCCCTGGTCTGTCTCACGCGACTCTGTATGTATTCGACACCCCGACTACTCCCGGAACACAAGTTCCCGAACCTGCAACCCTGTTAGGTTTAGTAGCCCTTGGTGGTGTGATGGTTGGTCAAAAAGCCATCTCTCGCAAAAGCTAGATGAATTAGCATCTCTACTCAACTTCAAAAACTAGGGACAATAACCCGGTGCTATGGTCTTTAAGACTAATTGCCGGGTTATCTCCTTTTCGGGGTTCTGTGGAGAGTCAGGCTCTAGGGGTTAAGTTCACGGGAATCATAGAAAATACGACTATAGTTAGTTAGGATAACTAGAATTTCCGCAATTAAAGAAGTTTAAATAAACTGATAATATCTATTAGCGTCAATTATTAACTGTATTGCATCCATAAATGATAGGATTGGATAGCGGATACTTTACTTAACAGAAACTTAAAGTAAGTGTGAGCATTATGTAAAGATCCTGTAAATCAGTACAAACACTGAGGACGGTTCTGGTGGTGTTGGGTATAATGGTGAACAGATAGGGAAACAAGCGCCATGTTTCCAGCCTAGTCCCACCTAGATTTTTGGAGAGCCAAGATGAAAGTTAAATTATTAAATATAGTAACTTCCGTAGTTTTAGCCGCTGGCTTAGTGTCCACCTTGGCACCGGATGCCATGGCCCAAAAACCTCGCAACGTTGCCACTTGCCAAGAAAATTTGTTTGCGGGATTAACTTACATTTGCCAAGATAGTGGTGGAAATGACAATGTTTCTGCCATTGAATCTATGTTTGGTCAAACAGTAATCGATGGTTTTAGACTAGACGACTACAAAGTTGATAGAAGCACTGGTGAGAACGCCTTTTTCACCATCGCCAGCACCAGTAAAGGTAAAGGGACTCTGACGTTTTTTGATGATAGCCTCAAAGATTCCACTTTTGCCTTTGTGCTGAAAGGGGGTCAAGGTTTTGCGGCTTATCTGTTTGACGGGATCGACCAGTTAGAGGATTTAAACTGGGAAACAGGAAGACCTGGCTTGTCTCACGCGACTCTGTATGTGTTCGACACCCCCAGCAGCAGACCAGACGGCCGGACAGAAATTCCCGAACCGGGAATGCTGTTAGGTTTGGTAGCCGTTGGCGGTATGATGATTGGTCAAAAAGCCGTCTCTGGCAAAAACTAGACGTTAGGTCTAGTAGGAACAATTTAGATCTTGACTGAGCTTCTCAAACTAGGCGATAGATTAGATATCAGGGTTGATTATTGTATTCGCCAAATCACTTGTCACATTGAGGCTGTGTGGGGGCAGGTTCTAAGATCAGTTTTGGGTTCGGAGGGGGTTTTGTAAACTGACCCCCACAGGAAAAAATAGGCATCTACTAAAAATCACTAGGCATATTAAGGGTTATTGATAACTCAAGCCTTTCTCGATTATTCATATTGGCGTACCAACCCGGTGGTGAGTCTATGGGACCTCATCACCGGGTTTTTGACTGCAAATGGCGCTATAATCGCTAGATACTGTGCTGAGTGTGTAACGATCGCAATGGAAGTGGCAGACATTAAACGAGAAATCGAATTGTTGGCAGACCGCCTGGGTAAAACCCAGGAGTATCTTTGACGTACCCGCCATTGAAGCCAAAATTCAAGACTTGGAACAATTAGCAGCCCAACCGAACTTTTGGGATGATCAAACCCAGGCACAAAAGACGCTCCAGACTTTGAGTGACCTTAAATCGGTTTTGCAACAACAGCAGGACTGGCGAAAGACGCTGGAAGATACTGGGGCGATCGCAGAGTTACTAGAGTTAGAGGATGATGAGTCCCTACGACAGGAGGCTGAGTCTAATGTAGTCCATCTCGGTCGGGATATCGATCGCTGGGAGTTACAGCAACTGCTATCGGGTCCCTACGATCGCAGTGGGGCGGTTTTGACCATTAACGCTGGGGCGGGGGGTACGGATGCCCAAGACTGGGCGGAAATGCTATTACGAATGTACACCCGTTGGGGGGAAGCCCAAGGCTATAAGGTCCACCTGGCGGAAATTTCGGAAGGAGACGAGGCGGGGATTAAATCTGCTACTTTGGAAATGGAGGGACCCTACGCCTATGGCTATTTAAAGGCAGAAAAAGGAACCCATCGCCTGGTCAGAATTTCCCCATTTAACGCCAATGGTAAACGCCAGACCAGTTTCGCGGGAGTGGAAATCATGCCGATTCTGGATGAAGGGGCTATAAATTTAGATATCCCGGAAAAGGACCTGGAAATTACCACGTCTCGCGCTGGGGGAAAGGGTGGTCAGAATGTCAATAAGGTGGAAACGGCGGTCCGCATAGTTCATATTCCGACGGGGATAGCGGTTCGTTGTACGCAGGAACGTAGCCAACTACAAAACCGGGAAAAAGCCATGGCTTTACTGAAAGCTAAGTTATTGGTCGTGGCGCAGGAACAAAGGGCGCAGGCGATCGCAGAAATTCGCGGCGACCTGGTAGAGGCGGCTTGGGGAAATCAAATCCGCAACTATGTATTTCATCCCTATCAGATGGTTAAAGATTTGCGGACTGGTGAGGAAACGACGGCTATTAATGATGTGATGAATGGTGAATTGGATGGGTTTATTCAAGCCTATCTACGCCAAGAAAATCAGGTGATTGATAATCAGTCTGCTTAGTAAATCAGGAGTTACGGGAGGAGTCAATTAATAGTTAATTACTAATTGTTATGGGCTGCCTCCCGCTGCCTTTTAGGGGATAGTTTCCATGTCCAAAGTTTATACTACACAGGAACTGCTACACATTTTGCAAGAGGAGAAAAGGGCTTGTTTAAACGGTAAAAGACTGAATTTAAAGGCGACTCCTGGGGTGGGAAATCCGGTGATTGATCACTTTTTGAAACCTGATGCTATTCAGAAGTTTACCGCCTATCAGGATTTTAAGGCGGCGGTTCATGAATATCAACGGGAAAATCAGGTTTCTGGGATTGTGTGGCGACAGATACAAGTGGCAGAAATTAGCCTAGATTATCCGATGATTGGAGAACAACTGATTGCTTTACCAGAAGATTTGGCAATTCTCAAACAGGCTAAGGATAGGTTGATTGATTTCTGGTATCGGGTGACGCAAAATATGGATTTATATTTGAGTCTGAATGGGGGGAAAAATCACCGCAAAATTAAGGGTTCTGATATAGATGCGATCGCCCAAAGGACTGAGTGGGCTTGTGTTTGGAAGTGGGAAAAATCCCATTTCTTAGAGATGTTGTTACAATTGGGTTGGGGACAGCCAGGAGAAGCCTCGGATCGGCGGGGATGGCCGGATTCTGGTAGTGAATATATACACGCTGTGCGATCGGGTAAATTACCTATTTGCTAATTCATGAAGCGGTATTATCCGGCTATCATAGCTATAATAAATAATAGACTTTAATGGTTAGGTGATGTTATGAATTATACTCCATCAGTTTCTCAAACAATTCTCCCAACTTTGGAAAATGGCGATCGCTTATCGATGATAGAATTTGAGCGGCGCTATAGTTTGCTACCGGACATAAAAAAGGCTGAATTAGTGGAAGGAGTAGTTTATATGACATCCCCTGTTAGGGTCCGACAACACGCCGACCCTCACGCCAAAATCATCACTTGGTTACAAGTTTATGCAGCTTCTACACCAGAGACTCAAGTGGCGGATAACGCAAGTGTTCGCCTAGACATGGATAATGAACCGCAACCAGACGCTTTATTGCGTATCGAAGAGGCGGCGGGGGGACAGTCGCGCATTAGTGAGGATGATTATATAGAAGGACCCCCAGAATTGATTGTAGAAATTGCAGCCAGTAGCGTCTCAAAAGACCTCCACGATAAGCTACACGCCTATCGCCGTAATGGTGTAAGGGAATATTTAGTCTGGCTGGTTGATGGGTCAGAATTTCGCTGGTATGTACTCTGTGAAGGACGCTATCAGCTACAACAGATAGATAATTCTGGTTGTCTGAAAAGTACATTTTTCCCAGGTTTATGGTTAGATGTAAATGCGCTATTATCGGGTAATATGGCGCAGGTTTTAGCTAAGTTACAGGAAGGAATAGCTACCCCAGAATATCAGGAATTTGTACAAAGATTGTCAATCAATCCCTAAAATGGCGGAAGTGGCTGGAAAGGCGATCGCTGATAGCTATAATAAATAATAGACTTTAATGGTTAGGTGATGTTATGAATTATACTCCATCAGGTTCTCAAACAATTCTCCCAACTTTGGAAAATGGCGATCGCTTATCGATGATAGAATTTGAGCGGCGCTATAGTTTGCTACCGGATATAAAAAAGGCTGAATTAGTGGAAGGAGTCGTTTATATGACATCCCCTGTTAGAGTCCGACAACACGGAAAACCTCATAGTGATGTTATGGGTTGGCTGGTTTTTTACCGCAGTTTTACGCCTAACATTATGGTTTGTGACAACACCAGTGTTCGCCTAGACATGGATAATGAACCGCAACCAGACGCTTTATTGCGTATCGAAGAGGCGGCGGGGGGACAGTCGCGCATTAGTGAGGATGATTATATAGAAGGACCCCCAGAATTGATTGTAGAAATTGCAGCCAGTAGCGTCTCAAAAGACCTCCACGATAAGCTACACGCCTATCGCCGTAATGGTGTAAGGGAATATTTAGTCTGGCTGGTTGATGGGTCAGAATTTCGCTGGTATGTACTCTGTGAAGGACGCTATCAGCTACAACAGATAGATAATTCTGGTTGTCTGAAAAGTACATTTTTCCCAGGTTTATGGTTAGATGTAAATGCGCTATTATCGGGTAATATGGCGCAGGTTTTAGCTAAGTTACAGGAAGGAATAGCTACCCCAGAATATCAGGAATTTGTACAAAGATTGTCAATGAATCCCTAAAATGGCGGAAGTGGTTGGAAAGGCGATCGCTTCTCGGTGCTACAATGGCGACTATCCGGGGAAACTATAAATTGATTTGAGTTGACTCATTCTACAGGTAGCCTGGATGGTTTTTAGGGAAACTTCACAGAAATATTGGCGGGTAAATTGTTCTTCTTCAATGGTGGCAAAAAAGATATCTAGTAACGATGCAAAATCCTGGTTATCTTCAGAGATGTCTCCCCGGTCAGCAGTAGTCTGGGAGGTAATATATAACTGCTTATTTGATGGGGTATCCTCAGCTAATTCTATCTGGTAGCCTAGGGATTTTAAACAATCTAAACCCCTACTTAAAGCTATATCCCCAATTCCCAAGATTTCTCGTAATTCCTGGGGACTAATCCCTTGGTGATTATGGCTTAAATTATCGGCGATTTCGGTGAGTTTTTCCCACACTTCTGGGGGTGATATTCTGGGAGGGAGAGAATAGGCGATCGCCAATTTTTTCTCAGCGTTGAAAGCCTCAATAAACTTGGCTGTTAATTCCTCCCAACTGGTCGGACAATTACTCACCACCAAATAACTACTTTCTATGGGGTTATTCTCACCAGGGAAAACTGTACTTTCCCCATGTTCACGATTCCGAAAATCCACTATCTCAACAGTAATTAATGGCGGGTTAATCTCAGCTTCTGATAAGGCTGGACACACAGCTAATAATCGCACTTCGCAGTTACTTCTATTAGCATTAAAATCCAACTCGACTATCGCATCATATCGACCGGGGGGTAATTCTTCTTTATAGTGACCCCACCACACCCCAGGAAAACCTGATTCCGTAGAATCATCAAATAGCTGATAGGTAGTCTTAATATACTTAACTTGTTTACGCCGTAAATCCACAATATTTTTATTCCAAACATCCTCAAACCAACAATTCTTAATTAATAACTTGGGGACTGGATTTCCTATTCCAAAGGGTTCGAGGAATTTTAGTTCTTGGAATAAATTATAACCCAATTCTGCCACAGTACAAACCAAATCGATTATAATGGGAGATTTAGGGAGTAATATTTCCCCCATACGTTGTCGGAGTTGCTGGTCTATGACTTGTTTAAATATGGGGATATTCTCAATGGGTAAACTCAAACTGGCGGCGAAAGGATGACCCCCAAAACTATGCAATAGATGCCGTTGACTATATACTAAATCATAGAGGTCAATAGGATTAATTGAACTGGCTGACCCCCTAGCTAGTCCGGTTTCGGTCCCGCCTTCGGTAGTCAGTAAAATAGTGGGGCGACGATATTCTTGGGCGATTTGACCCGCGACTAATCCTAATAATCCCACATACCATTGAGAGTCACTCAGGACGATCGCATAAGTAGTAGATAAGTCGATTTTTTGCAGCTTTTTCCGCACATCATAGGCGAGATTTTTCTGCAACTCTCGGCGGCGACTGTTGGCTATTTCGGTATTCCAGGCTAATTTGTACGCCTGTTGTTTGTCGCGGGTGGTGAGTAATTCCACGACACAACTAACGTCCCCATAAATGCGACTAACTGCATTAATTCTCGGACCGATACCAAAGGATATATCCGTAGGGCGATCGCCATTGTTTTTGCATAATTTCAGCAATTGGGAAACTCCCGGACGGGTGGGGTTTTTCTGTTGTTTTTGGAGTTGTTGAATCCCCCGTTTGGCTAAGTAGCGACAGTCTCCGGTAATTTCAACCAAATCCGCAATTAAACCAATAGCCACTAAGTCGAGTAAATTCTCTAAAGGCTGTTGAGAAACGCCTGGTAAAGCCATATATAATGCTTCTACTAACTTATAAGCGATCGCTACTCCTGAGAGATGATAAAGGGGATGGTCTGAGGGTAAATTGCGGGGATTAATAATCGCCACCACGGGGGGGCGTGTGGGTGGTAAGGTATGGTGGTCTGTGATAATGACATCAATACCCAAATTTTGCGCGAGTTGTAATTCGGCTAAGTTTGTGCTTCCCGTATCGCAGGTAATAATCAGACTACAACCTTGCGCCGCCAACGTTTCAATTCCCCGTTGGTTTAGTCCGTGGGAGTCGGTCAAACGGTTAGGAATAGTGTAGGAAACAGAGGACTCAAAAAAATGTCGCAACCCTTCCCACAAAACGGCGGTCGCGGTGATACCGTCTGCGTCAAAGTCTCCCCAAATCACGATTTTTTCAGGGTTATTGTCGCTGATACATCTCTGATAAGCGAGAGTTAATCGAGCGATCGCCTGCTGCATTTCCGCCCCAAATTCAGCGGGACTGGCGGGTTGATAGCTGTCAATTTCCAGAAATCTAGTCAACTTTTCCGGTGTATAAATTCCCCGAGAGAGTAACAGTTGAGACAAGTATTTCCCGGAAATATTAGGGTGATGTCGCCGGATTTCTGCTATCATCCAATCAGGAATTTTTCGGGATGGTTGCACCTGCCACATAGTTTAATTATCAGTTAATTATATCTAGTTAATTCGACTCGATAGCGCTGTTTTTTGGTGACAGAAACCTCCCCGATTTCCAATCTGCCTTTCCCGCGAATAGCGATTAAATCTCCGGTTTTAATAGCAATGCTGGCTTGTTTAACTTCTTTCCAATTAACTCGCACATCACCACCATCAATGAGGTTGACCATTTTACTCCGAGACATCCCAAACCCCGCAGAAGCGATCGCATCTAAACGCAAAGAAGCCTCAACCGTAGTCATGGCTTTTTTCTTAGGTTCTCGAACTTTCAACTCGCTTAAATAAATCGGTTGCACCTTAACGGGAACTGTCCGCACTTGGGTTAGGTTCATCTCCAGATATTCGACCAATTCAGGAATCACAATAGCCTGGGCTCCCCGTTCTCCTAACACTATTAAATCCCCAGTTTTTTCCCGGACAATTCCGGTACCTAATAAGGAACCCAAAAAATCCCGGTGAGTCGCGGTATCAAATAAAAAGTTCCCGGAAATGTCGATCGCTGCGATTTCTACATGGCTTGAGTCGAGGGGGATTTCTGATCGTGCGATCGCCATTCGCTGACGTTCTGCTTGCGGATAACCCCCCCAGGAGAAGGCTTGTACTTCTGTCAGTCGCCGAAAAATTCCTTGTGCTTCTGCGATTTCTGGGGGTGAGAGAAACTCGGTTTGGGTAATTTCCCAGGTTTTCAATGCTTGTTCCGCCAGGTCGATAATTCTGGCGATACAATCTCGATTTTCAATTCCGTTAAGTAGTTCTTGCCTTGGCAGCATCAGTTTTTGGGTTCTAGGTCGATGCAAAATTATCGTTTTCCATTCTAACAGATTTTGTGCGATCGTCACATTTTCTTTTCCCAAATCCGCCCATATCTTGCTGACTGGTTATTTTGTTATCTAGTCGTGGGACTAGGTGGGTCTAGGGTAGGTTAGGATTATTTCACCTCACCAAATCCACAGATATACAGTTTCCCCCCCATCAAATCACCACCTACAAAATCGGGGTTTTTTATAATAATTAATCCTTGTGGCGCACTCAAGGTTAAAAATGGTATAATCTCCGTGGGTACACCCCAACCCAAATGCACGAGTATAAATCTGATGTATAGCCAGCACCTAAAAAATGCACTATGGGCGTATAATCAGATATAATTGATAGTGCCATCCCCAGCAGATATCTACTCTGGGATAGGCTCAAAACCACATCTACCAGGACTAACTGAAAATGAAACCACAAGAATTGGTTGACAGATACAAACAAGGTGAACGCGACTTCCCCGGAGTCGATTTATCTTATACTACTTGGCAAGGATCTGATTTTAGTGACATTAACCTAGAAGGTGCTGATTTCAGCAACTCTGACTTTAAAAATATGGTTTTTAATAGGGCTAATCTCAAGAATTGTAACTTTAGGGGGTCAAATTTCCAATCCGTAAAATTTGTTAATGCCGATTTAACTAATGCCTGTTTTATCAAGTCTGATTTGCACATCATAGATTTTGCTTGGGCAGATTTAACCGGAGCGCAATTCGGAGAATGTCGTCGATTTAGTTCTTGTGAAATCGCTCGAGCCACCACAAAAAATGTCAATTTTGACAAACTTAACCTTTATAACGTAAACTGGTCTTTTTTAGACTTAGAAGGATGTAGCTTTTATAAAGCTAATTTAAGCGGCGGAAGTAATTGGACAGAAACTAACTGCAAAAACTGTAATTTTAAACTGGCCAACCTCGAAAATGCCATCTTCAGAGAGACTTGTTTAGAGGGGGCTAATTTAAAGCAAGCTAACCTCAAAAAAGCTAATCTGATGAAAGCCAAACTTAAAAATGCTAGTTTTATCGGAGCCGATTTAACTGATGTCAATTTTTACCTAACTAACTATCAAGAAGCTCAAATAATTGGCGCAATTATGCCAGACGGTGAAGTTTACGACCCTGATGATTATTCGATTGTGGAAGGGGGGGAGTCTGGGGGAAACTCGACTAAGGCAGAATTTATTAGTACAGAAAACGCGCCGAAATCTCCTAATAGTCCTCACCAAGCGGTTATCATTAATGACTGTATATATATTGCGGGTCAAATAGCCATAGACCCCCGCTTAAATATTATGTTATGTGATGACGAAATTACCGACCAGACGCGGCGAGTTATGGATAATATTGGCGCGATTTTAACGGCGGCGGGAGTAGGTTGGTCTAAGGTGGTGAAAACGACGATTTTTATGGTAGACTTGCAGGAAAGCGATCGCATGAATAGCGTTTACTCTACCTATTTCACCGATGAAAATATGCCAATTTGTACCTGTGTAGCCGTGTCGCAACTCCCGGAAAATACACGAGTGCAAATAGAATGTATAGCCACCTTATAGCATAAACCAGCCCCCCCAGTGGTGGGGGGTTTTGGGGTGAGGTAAAACTCAGTTAATCACCAAGGGACTAAACCTGAGAATTAATCAACATTAGTCCATTCAGTATGGAAAAACTGCCTCCGGGGTTTATCGATACGCTCATAAGTATGAGCGCCAAAATAGTCTCGTTGTGCTTGAGTTAAATTTTGAGGTAAACTCACGCGGCGATAACTATCAAAATAATCCAAAGAAGCACTAAAAGCCGGGACGGGAATACCCATAGTATTGGCAGTGACGAGAACTTCCCGCCAAGCGGACTGACGGTCAAGAATAGTCTGCTTAAACTCGGGCGCAAGTAGCAAATTAGGCAATTGTGGATTTTGGTCATAAGCCTGCTTAATTTTATTCAAAAATCCCGCCCGAATAATGCAGCCACCCTTCCAAATGCGGGCAATTTCGCCCAAATTCAGATGATAATTAAACTCCTGAGAAGCCTTACCCATAAGCGCCATACCCTGAGCATAAGAACAGATTTTAGAGCAGTACAAGGCATCACGAACCTTATTAATAAAAGCGCTAACATCGCCATCAAAATTAGCACTAGGTCCCGGCAATTGCTGAGAGGCGGCTACTCGTTCATCCTTATAGGAAGAAATAATCCGGCTATTAACAGCAGCAGTAATGGTAGGGATAGAAACGCCCAACTCCAAAGCACTAACGACAGTCCAGCGTCCGGTTCCTTTTTGTCCAGCCGAGTCCAAAATCAAGTCAACCAGAGGCTTGCCAGTTTCGGGGTCTTTTTGCTTAAAAATATCGGCAGTAATTTCAACCAGAAAAGAGTTTAACTCATCGGTGGTGTTCCACTCAGCAAAGACCTCATAAAGCTGTTGTTCATTCAAGCCAATGACATTACGCAGGAGGTCATAGGCTTCTGCGATAAGCTGCATATCGCCATATTCAATGCCGTTGTGAACCATTTTGACATAGTGACCGGCACCGCCAGGACCAATATAAGTGACACAGGGGCCGTCATCAACTTGAGCGGCAATTTTAGTTAAAATGGGTTCAAGTGCCTGATAGGAATTCTCAGTTCCTCCGGGCATTAAACTAGGACCCCATAACGCGCCTTCCTCGCCACCACTGACACCCATACCCATAAACCCTAAACCAGTAGCTTCGAGTTCCTTGGTGCGCCTCTCTGTGTCCTCATAGAGAGAATTTCCCCCGTCGATAATCATATCATCCTGATCCAACAGGGGTTTTAATTGGTCAATGACGGCATCGACAGGTTTACCGGCTTTGACCATGACGAGGATACGCCGGGGACGTTCCAGGGACTGGACAAATTCTTCGAGGCTGTAGGCGGGTTTGACATTTTTTCCTGGGGCGCGTTTTTGCATAAACTCATCGGTTTTGGCACTGGTGCGGTTATAAACAGCGACAGGAAAGCCATTGCGTTCGACATTTAGGGCGAGGTTTTCACCCATGACCGCTAGACCAATGACACCAAATTTTTGCTCTGACATAAACTTCCCTATAATGGTTGGCTGATTTGTACTTTAGACTGTATCGTTAATTTTTATAGCAGACTAAGGCGATCGCTTTTTTTTAAAACTCTGGTGCTAATTCTCCCAGCGACTACACAGACAAGAAGGCAACCAGGGGAGTGATATGGACTTTCAGCAGTGGGACATAATTTAAGGCGGCGATAGTTAGGAATTGTCTAGTTAAAAACTCTGTGAATGAAAAAAGGGCGACTTATAGCCGCCCCAAACACCTACGAGAATGTAGTTATTTACCGAGATTCAAACCAGCATTTTCTTGGCTGTATTCTTCCATCTCAATAGGTACAGGCTGCACATTCCAGATTTCATTACAATACTCTCGAATAGTGCGATCGCTAGAAAACTTAGCCATCCGCAGTGCATTCAAAATAGACATCCGAGTCCACTTATCCTGATCACTGTAAGTTTTGGAGACCTGTTTCTGGCAGTCCACATAAGCCTGATAATCAGCAAAAAGCATATACTGATCATGGTACATCAGAGAATCAAGCAAAGGCTTAAACAGCTCTTTATCACCGTGGGAGAAATAGCCAGCAGCAATGCGATCGATTACGGCTTTCAGGGACGGATTACTGCTATAATAATCCCAGGGATTATAACCTTTCGCCTTAGTATCAGCCACTTCCTGTGCAGTCAAACCAAACAGGAAGAAATTTTCCTCGCCTGCTTCTTCGCGGATTTCAATATTAGCACCATCCAAGGTCGCCAATAGTCATCGCGCCATTCATAGCAAACTTCATGTTTCCGGTTCCAGAGGCTTCTTTTCCAGCGGTAGAAACTTGTTCAGACAAATCCGCGGCCGGATAGATACGCTGACCCAAAGAAACATTAAAATTGTTGAGGAAAACAACTTTTAAGCGACCTCGAACATCAGGATCATGGTTAATGACATCAGCCACGGAATTAGTGAGCTTGATAATCAACTTCGCCATAAAATAACCAGGGGCAGCCTTACCACCAAAGATAAAAGTACAGGGTACAATATGCTGGTCAGGATTCTGCTTAATCTGATTATACAGGGTGATAATATGCAGCAAATTCAAATGCTGACGCTTGTACTCATGAATCCGTTTCACCTGTATATCAAACATCGAATGGGGGTCAACTTCGATGCCGTTATGTTCCCAGATATATTGGGCTAACTGTCGCTTATTGTGTAGCTTAATTTCTCGCCACTGCTGACAGAAATCGGGGTCATCAACATATTTTTCCAACTGCTTGAGTTGACTAAGGTCTTTTAACCAACCCTCACCGATTTTCGAGTTGTAAAGTTCAGCGAGTTTAGGATTACACATCAAAATCCAGCGTCGGGGAGTGACACCATTAGTCTTATTAATGAACTTTCCGGGCCACAACTTATAGAAATCCCGGAGAGTGTCTTGTTTAAGGAGTTGGGTATGCAATGCAGCCACGCCATTAACAGCATGACTACCGACGCAAGCCAAATGCGCCATACGGACATACTTTTCGCCGGACTCATCAATCAGAGAAAGACGGCTGATCAAATTATCATCACCAGGATACCAGCGTTTAACGTCCTCCAAGAAGCGGCGGTTAATTTCATAGATAATCTCTAGGTGGCGGGGAAGTAGATATTCAAACAAACCCACAGACCATTTTTCCAGAGCTTCTGGCAGTAAGGTATGGTTGGTATAGGAGAAGGTCTTTTGAGTCACCCGCCAAGCGGTATTCCAGTCCATCTCATGTTCATCCATTAACAATCGCATCATTTCAGCGATCGCTACTGCCGGGTGAGTATCATTAAGTTGGATAGCGGCGGTATCATGAAGATTATGCAGGCTAGGATGTCGCAGTAGGTGAGTGCGGATAATATCCTGTAGGGAACAAGAAACAAAGAAAAACTGTTGTTCTAGTCGCAATTGCTTACCTTGGGGGGTGTTATCGTTGGGGTATAACACCTTAGAGATAGTTTCCGATCGCATTTTTTCAGCGACCGCGCCATCATAGTTGCCAGCATTGAAGGCATCAAAATTGAAATCATCAGAAGCCTCAGCCCGCCACAGACGCAGGGGATTAACCGTATTAGTATCATAACCGGGAACGGGAGTATCATAGGGAATCCCTACTACCCGGTTAGCGGGAATCCAACGAACCTTATACTCTCCCTTTTCATTATGGTACATTTCGGTATGGCCCCCCAATTTCACCTCAACGGCTTGGTCAGGGTGGGCAATTTCCCAAGGATTACCAAAGCGCAACCATTTATCAGGGACTTCTGCTTGCCATCCATCGCGAATCGCCTGGGTAAAAATCCCAAATTCGTATCGAATACCATAACCCACAGCGGGAATTTCCAGAGTAGCCAAGGAATCGACGAAGCAAGCGGCTAACCGCCCCAAACCGCCATTACCCAAGCCGGGGTCGGGTTCATGTTCGAGGATTTCATCCAAGTCTAACCCAGACTCTTCGACGGCCTGACGTACCCGATCATAAAGATGGAGGTTAATCAGACTATTACCCATGTGGCGACCCATGAGAAACTCAGCGGAGAGGTAGTAAACTACCTTAACATCTTTCTCCATGTAAGTTTTCATGGTCTTTAGCCAACGACTCAGGAGGCGATCGCGCAAAGTGTAAGCCAAAGCCATATAAAAGTCATCCTGGGTAGCCAGGGACTCATACTTACCCTGAAGATAAAACAGGTTATCTGCAAAAGCCCGTTTGAGAGTTTCCACATTTGTACCTGTGCGATCGTCCTCAATCTGAATCGGACATTGATCGATAGGGATAAGAGGCTGCGTCATAAATTCTCCTTTTCCTGTCTGATACATTTACGCGACATTTTTCCGGTTGTTCCCGGATAATGCGACGATAGCACTATTACCCGTAAAGGTAACAGAGGCGGTATCCCGCAAAGCTTTTAGAAAGATTCCAAAAGCACCGTTCCAGTCCCGTGGTAGAGTGAACCCGCACTCAGGACATCGGAACACTTTTGAGCCACCTAACTGGGAATGGACATGACCACAGTGAGTACAGGTTTTGCTGGTGTATTCTTCGGTCACATCTACAACTCTTGATAAGTATGGATCAACTCGGCACTAATTCATAGTAATGACCAAAAACCTTCTGGAAACCCCCCAGACCCCCAGAGTTAATCAATCCACCATGGGAACCCTTGACCCGGTGGACAGTCCCATCAATCCAACCATCTGGAAACCCTGACAAACTCTTCCCAACTATTATCAATTGCGGATTCCCCGACCCACCGCTATAGTTAGCAGTAGGTCTTAGCAGCGAAATTATGAGTACAATTCCCAAAATCGAATATCTCAAAGTTATAAATTACCGCGCCTTACAAAATCTCGAATTAAAAAGAATTACTCCCCTCACCGTATTTTTAGGTCCCAATGGCAGTGGCAAATCCACAATTTTTGATGTGTTTGCCTTTCTATCTGAATGCTTTACCGAAAGCCTCAGTAAAGCCTGGGATAGACGGGGGAGATTTCGAGAACTCCGCACCCGAGATAGTCAAGGCTGCATTGTGATTGAATTAAAATACCGAGAAACCTCCGACTCACCTTTAATTACCTATCATCTCGCCATCAATGAAGAAAATAATCGCCCTTTTATCGCCGAAGAATGGCTGCATTGGCGACGAGGAGGACAAGGTAAACCCTTCCGTTTTTTGGACTTTAAAAATGGGGAAGGACAAGTCATCAGTGGGGAAATGCCAGACCCACAAGACGAAAGAATCACGGAACAACTTGACTCCCCGGAATTATTAGCGGTTAATACTTTGGGGCAATTTGCCAAACATCCCCGGGTTAGTGCTTTAAGGCGGTTCATCACCGGATGGTATTTATCCTATTTAACCGCCGACAATACCCGCAGCATTCCCGAAGCAGGAACCCAAGAAAGATTATCCACAACGGGGAATAATTTACCCAATGTTATCCAATATTTAAAAGAACAACATCCCCAGCGTTTAGAGGAAATCTTAAAAACTTTATCTTCCCGAATTCCTCGCTTAGAAAAAGTAGAAGCATCAATTATGCCAGATGGTCGTCTGTTATTACAAATAAAAGACGCACCTTTTTCTCATCCAATTCTCGCTAAATTCGCCTCAGACGGAACTTTAAAACTCTTGGCATATTTAACTGTATTATATGACCCAAAACCTCCTCAATTAGTCGGCATTGAAGAACCCGAAAATCACTTACACCCGGTTTTATTGCCACAACTGGCTGAAGAATGCCGGACAGCTTCTGCTAATACTCAATTAATGGTAACTACCCATTCTCCATTTTTTGTAAATAGTCTAAAGCCAGAAGAGTTATGGGTACTTTATCGAGATAGCCAGGGTTTTACTCAAGCTAAAAGAACCGCAGATATGCAGGGAGTCAAAGAGTTTATAAATCAAGGTGCCTTGCTTGGTTCTCTCTGGATGGAAGATTTTTTTGACGTGGGAAATCCTCTCATAAATTTGTGATTTTTTTAACTATACTTAATCCCCCAATTCGCCCCGGAGGTTTACATTTTATCCGGCGAGTTTTTGGGATAAATTACTATGATAATATGATAATATATAAATTAGGCGATCGCCTTTAATTAATTCCCGCAATCATCAGACAATGAGTTGGTCAAATCAACCCCCAAACCCCTCCCCTCAACGATTAGAGATTTTCATTAATCCCGCCAGCGGTAAAGGTAAATCCTTACAGATATTTGAGCAAATAAAACCCATTTTAGCACACCATAACACCGCCTTTAATGTCACCTGCACCCGTCATGCTGGCGACCTCCAAAACCGCGTCAAAAATATGGATTTATCCTCAATTGATGGCTTAGTAGTTGTGGGGGGAGATGGTAGCATTCATGAGGTAATTAACGGCTTAATGAACCGTCAAGACTGGGAAAAAGCCATTAAAACACCTCTGGGAATCATCCCCGCCGGTACCAGTAATGGCTTATGTAAAACCCTGCTAGAAGAAGCTGGAGAAACCTATAATCATATCAATGCTACAATTGCCATCACCAGAGGCAATATTCAACCCCTGGATATCCTGGGAGTCCAACAAAGCGAAGGCGAAAGCGATCGCTTTTATTATAGCATTCTCTCCATAGCCTGGGGATTAATTGCTGCCGTCGATATCAAATCGGATAATCTGCGGTTTTTGGGTTCTTTAAAAACCGACATTTATGCACTATGGGAAATCTGGAAACTGCGTCATTATCGAGGCAAATTATCGCTAATTACTGCCGACTGTGAATCTCCCCTTATAATTGAGGATGATTATATACTGTTATGGGCGATGAATGTTCCCTGGGCGGCTTATAATCTTAATCCCGCACCTCACTCTCACCCCACAGATGGAAATATAGATGTCTTATTAGTGCGGCGTGGTATCTCTAAATTCAACTTAATCAAGGCTTTTTTATTGTGCAATAAAGGACAGCATCTAGCCATACCGGGAATCGAATATTATAAGCTGCGAGGTTTTCACCTAGACCCCCAAGATGGAGAATTTTTAGCCATAGACGGGGAACCTATTTCCTCAGCCCCCATTAAAGTTGAAGTCCTACCCAATTTGGCGCGTGTCTTTCATCCTTAAATACCTAGCCATGTCTGAGTCAGTGTCTGATTATGATTGACTTCTGCCAACTAATGTGATACTTATTGGCTGATAACAAAACATTTATCAACCATCAAAATATGTCAGATACCGTCTACGAAAAAACCTCGGAACTTCCCGAAAATTCCATCGTTTCCCCTCAATCTCCCCTAGACAAAATCCTGCAATTTTTCACGCTCAAAATCGCCAAAGTCTTGATTAATGTGTCTTGGATAACCCCCAACGGCATCACCTGGACTTCTTTATTGATTGGCGGCGGGTTGGCAGGTTTTTTAATCTTAAAACATTACTATATTTGGGCAGTTGTAGCCATAGTAATTAGTGGGTTACTAGACTGTTTGGATGGAGACCTAGCCCGGAGTAGGGGTATCGCTTCCGATACGGGAAACTTACTGGATAGTGTCTTAGATCGCTATGTGGATTTTTTGATAATATCAGCCCTAATCTTAGATAACCCTAGGGATAACTTAGTCGTGGGATTAATAGCACTTTTGGGAACTACAATGGTTCCCTATATCCGCGCCAAAAGTGAATCATTAGGTCGCAGCAGTATCGCTAGTATTGGTAGCCGGGCTGTGCGAACAGTTTTGATTATTGTAGGATTATTAACCGGGCAAATTTTCCCCCTACTGATAGCTTTGGCGGTAATATCTAATGTGGCGGCTATACATAGATTTGCTCACGCCCTGAACCCAGGGAACGAATAAACCCAACAACTCAATCGGGGTGAGTCTCCCAAATGGGTGGATTGATCAATTCATGGCGATCGCCTTTAGTTGTAGAATGAATCAGGATTTCTCTTCCCCATTACGGGGGATAATCGCCCTGACTTAGGGTTTCTGGGGGTGTAACTACATAAACAACCTATCTCGATTGCGATCGGATTTTCGCTCCATACAATAACCAACTACTTAACAGCCCATGGCATCTTCCCGAAAGTACCCACTCACAGCCATTCTGACTGGTATTATAATTAATCTCTCCGCCTGGTTTCCTGGACCAGTGAAAGCCGAAACAATTTTGGGAGTAGTACGTTCCCCATTACCGACAGCAGACTGGAATAGTGTAGAAAGCCGACTACAAAGCAGTCGCATCAACTATCAAACCATTGATATAGATAATCTCAATAGCGCGGAAGCATTACGGGGACTGCGAGTATTATTTCTTCCCAATGTGGAAGTAATGACCACAGACCAAATTCGTATATTAGAACAATGGGTACAACAGGGAGGGCGCTTAATAGCCAGTGGGACAGTGGGGAACCGTTCAACTCCCTTAGCGCGTGAAAGACTAAGAACCCTAATCGGGTCTTATTGGGCTTTTCCCCTGAGTAACCCAGCCACGCCGATTTCTCAAAGCGATCGCTGTCAAGATCAGATTTGTCGTAATATAACAGAGTGGGCCGCCACAGTGAACACCAGTGGAACCGTAGCAGGTGGGGTATTAATTCCCGCCACCCAAGAAAGCTACACCGCCGGAGTTTGGCAGGGTAGCAGCGCTTCCGCCGCCGCTATTGCAACCACCCAGGCTATTTATTTAGGATGGCATTGGGGACGCGGAGAGTCACCAGAAGTAGATACAGCTTGGTTACAGGCTGCTATTAATCGTGACACTGGGGCTAGCAGTCCCCCACAATCCTCTGTAGCCCGCCAAAATCACACCATACAAACCCCCCCTCAGCAGTCAAATACAGCGTCTCAGACAACTATTCAAACCCCCCCTCAGCGGTCAAATACAGGGTCTCAGACAACTATTCAAACCCCCCCACCAGCTAATCGAGTTAGTAACCCCAACCTAGCCTCAGTCAACCCCCGTCCTTCTTTGCTGCAATTATTTACAGACCCCTCGGAACAATCAGCGCCAGCAGGGTTAGAGGTCAAACCGGGTAACGACCCCATTGATAACACTACCGCCATTTTGATGAGGGAAGAATTAGAGAATCTGTTGGGTAGGTTTGAAAATGCTGTTATAGCTTCGGCTTCTGGTAGTACCCCCATTAACTTGCAGATAGCTTCGGCTGAACCGAAAAATCCAGTGACTACAATTGCTAGACACGCCACATCTTCTATACCATCAAGGACACAAAATGCGATCGCCCTAGCCCAACAAGCGATTAAACAGTTTCCCGAATTGGTAGCCGCCCAAAATTGGATAGCTGCCAGAAGATTATGGTTAGATGCCCGTCAAAAATTGTGGGAAAATTACCCCACCGACGGAGAGCGATCGGGTGCAGAAATTCGGGCAGTTTGGCTAGATCGTGGTACAATCGTCGCGGCCAGAGGAGAAGCCGGACTCGCCCAAATATTTGACCGTTTGGCAGATGCCGGAATTAATACCGTATTTTTTGAAACTGTCAACGCCGGATATACTATCTACCCCTCGCGAGTTGCACCCTCCCAGAATCCTTTGACCGTCGGTTGGGACCCTTTAGCTGCGGCGGTGAAACTAGCAAAAGCTAGGGGTATGGAATTACACGCCTGGGTTTGGGTATTTGCGATCGCTAATCAGCGACACAATGCCCTCTTGCGACAACCTGACAGTTATTTAGGTCCTGTGTTGTCCGCTTACCCGGAATGGGCTAATTTGGATAACCAGGGTCGGACTTGGCATGAAAACGATCGCAAGGCTTACCTAGATCCAGCTAACCGGGAAGTCCGCAGTTATCTATTACGTTTGGTCGGAGAAATAGCCCACAATTATCAGGTTGATGGCATTCATCTCGACTATATCCGCTATCCTTTTCAGGATGCTAACCGGAATTTTAATTTTGGCTATGGTACAGCCTCCAGAACCCAGTTTAGAGATTTAACTGGAGTTGACCCCATTTCTCTGACTCCCCGTGATGGGGTATTATGGCAACAGTGGACACAATTTCGCTCTGATCAGGTGACATCTTTTGTCCGCGATGTCCGACAACTGTTAAGCACTAATTATCCGAATGTCATTCTCTCGGCGGCGGTGTTTCCACACCCGGAAACTGAACGCATTGCCAAAATTCAACAACATTGGGAAGTTTGGGCGCGTCAAGGATATCTTGATTTGCTAGTCCCTATGACTTATTCCCTCGATACTAATCGCCTACAGCGCATTACTCAACCTCTCACCGGACCACAACAGTTAGGGCTTACTTTAATCGCCCCCTCCGTCAAACTTTTGGATATTCCTAATGTGGTGGCGATCGACCAAATTCAAGCCCTCCGAGATTTACCTAGTGGCGGCTATTCCATTTTTGCCGTGGAAACTATTGATAGCAACTTGCAGGGATTTTTGCGTCGCACTCAAAATAATGGCGGAAACCAGAGCGCCATTATACCCTACCGTCAGCCTCTCCAGGCTGCCAGCGATCGCTATTTAGCCCTCAAGCGAGAGTGGAGTTTTCTCCTCGCTAATGACCAACTCTGGATCAGGGAATCTCAACTAAACAGCTTTAGAAACCAAGCAGAGGTTTTAGCACAGGCTTTGCAAAATTTGGCTGAGTCCCCCAATCCTCAAGCCTTGAGTCGCGCTCAACGAGAATTAGCTACTTTTCAATCTCAATTTAACGGTTATATGACCCTCCATGCTAGGGAAAAACCCTACCAAGTCCAAAGTTGGCAAAATCGATTGGCTAGTTTAGATATGCTGTTACGATACGGCGCACACAGACTCAACTGATAATAGATGCGATCGCGCGCGGGGTGGGTTCCACCACTAATCACATCTAAGGGCGAGAAGATTTATCAACTCGCCCTCTGACTCTGACCACAGTAGCTATGAATCCTAACCGGACAATTTTCGGTATATTTAATTTAAGCCGATTCGTGCTGGCGTCGCCAAGCCGGATGCCAGAGAACCTCTGCAGTTGACCGTTTTTCCACCATTTCCTTAGTAATCACACAGCGGTTAACATCCTTGCGGGAGGGTAACTCATACATTACCTCTAACATTAGTTCTTCCAAAATCCCGCGCAACGCACGAGCCCCTGTTTTACGTCGGTAGGCTTCTTTAGCGATCGCAATTAAAGCATCAGGTTCAAACTCCAAAGAGACATTATCCATTTTCAGCAGTTGTTTATACTGCTTAACCAAAGCATTATGAGGCTCAGTCAAGATTTTCACCAGCGCCTCCTCATCCAGAGGAGAAATCACAGTCAGGACTGGAACCCGACCGATAAACTCAGGAATCAAGCCAAATTTCACCAAATCTTGAGGTTCCACATTTTGGAGAACTTCCGTCGTGTCCACAGATGTTTTCAGCCCCTCTTCTCCTGGCTTAACACCTGGTTGAATAAAGCCCAGGGACTTTTTACCCATCCGTTGTTCAACCAGCTTATCGAGACCCACAAAAGCACCGCCGCAGATAAACAGAATCTTGCTCGTATCAATTTGGATAAAATCTTGATAGGGGTGCTTCCTTCCCCCTTGGGGTGGCACATTAACCACAGTTCCTTCTAAGATTTTCAACAGAGCTTGTTGTACCCCTTCCCCAGAAACATCTCGCGTGATAGAGGTATTTTCACTTTTGCGGGCAATTTTATCAATTTCGTCTATATAGATAATTCCCTGCTGTGCTGCTTCGATATCGAAATCAGCTACCTGTAGCAACCGCAGTAGGATATTTTCTACATCATCTCCCACATAGCCAGCTTCTGTCAGCGTAGTAGCATCAGCCACCGCAAACGGAACATCCAGGAGTTTAGCCAGAGATTCTGCTAGGAGAGTTTTACCACATCCAGTCGGTCCCATTAGTAGAATATTCGATTTCTGTAATTCTACCTGCTCGTCGTTATAGCCTTGTGTTTCGTCAAAGTCTTGATTGCTCATGTTTCCCGCATCTACACTAAGACGCTTGTAGTGGTTGTAGACTGCCACTGATAAGACTTTTTTGGTATTGTTTTGGCCAATGACGTGCTGATCCAGGTACTGTTTGATTTCCACTGGCTTAGGAAGTTCTGTTAGGGGTGTTAGTCTAGGCTGGGAAGGAGATGGTCTAGTTTCTACATCTAGACCCGGTTGTGGTTTATTTCCAGCCCTTTCTGAAAACTCTTCTTCCAGGATTTCATTACAAAGTTCCACACACTCATCGCAGATATAGACCCCAGGGCACTGCGATTAACTTGCGAACTTGTTCCTGAGATTTGCCACAAAAAGAACACCGTAAATGGGAATCATACCTGGACATATTTAACCTTATTGTCGATAGTTTCTAGCTTTTCTGGGGGAAAAAAAATCTTTAAGTAAATCTAAAGATTCAGTCATTTCGCCCCTGTTGGGTTTTCTAGCCGTGTTTTGCTCTACCTTAAACTTAACATTTAATCATGCTAATGTGGTAGCTAATACTGTTAAAAGATGTTGCTAACTATTTGACCAGCCAACAACCAAGATCAACAGGGATGGGTTGACAGGTGGGGGTAAATTATGATATATTTCAAAACCCCGATCATCTTTCATGATAACAGAGGTCAATTGAAAAAGCAACCCACCCCCGGCTCCCAGGGTCAGATTGATAATTAACGATCGCGTAAAACTTTTAATAGAGTCGTCATGGTGTGAGGTAGGGGGGCGATCGCTTCTATTAATTCCCCTGAAGTGGGATGCTGTAGCGTCAGTTTCCAGGCGTGGAGGGCTTGTCCGGGGAGGTTGACTCCTACGGAACGACCTTTTCCATAGACGCGATCGCCCACGATAGGATGACCCATGCTGGCGCTGTGAACGCGAATTTGGTGGGTGCGACCTGTCTCTAGTTCAAATTCTATCAAAGTATAGTTTCCCAGGCGTTCCTTGACTTTCCAGTGCGTGATAGCGCTACGTCCGCCTTGGTGTTGGGGTACAATTGCCATTTTTTGGCGATCGCTTGGGTGGCGACCTATAGGCTGGTCAATGACACCGGAGGTAGTTTTCGGGACACCATAGATGATCCCTAAATATTGGCGGCGGGCGGTTTTGGCTTGAATTTGCGCTTGTAGGTGTTGGTGGGCGTGGTCAGTTTTGGCGATCGCGATCGCTCCTGTGGTATCTTTATCTAGGCGATGAACTATACCCGGACGCTGTACGCCGCCAATACCAGCTAAGGTTTCACAATGGGCTAATAGGGCGTTGACTAGCGTATCATTTTCGTGTCCTGGGGCGGGATGAACTACCAAGCCAGCCGGTTTATTTATGATGAGTAGTTCTTCATCTTCATAGAGTATATCTAGGGGGATATTAGTAGCCTTTAATTCTAACGGAATGGCTGGCGGGATTTCCACTTGAATGCGATCGCCAATTTGAACTGTAGCCTTTTTCGACGTACAGGGCGAATTATTTACCCAAACATGACCCGACGAAATTAAGGCTTGCAGACGGGACCTAGATAACTGGTCTACCCTTTCTGATAACCACTTATCCAGGCGTTGATTTTCCCCATCTTTATCTTCGCAAATTAATTCAATAACCATAGATTTTTACAAGGGAGTTTCTGTTTCCACAATAATATCCCATCTTTCTAATGTTGTGCCTAAAATTCGGTCTAATTCAGTTAACGAGTTGAGGTAGTCAATTTTGGCATTTAATTCCGCATTTTGGGCGTTGACTAAATCATCTTGAAACCGGACTAAATCGACTACAGAAGTATTCCCTACACCTAGCCTAATCTTTTCTTCCTCATTATTGAGTTCCTGTCTCCTCAATTCTGTCAACTCTTGAGCCAACTCTAATTTTTGATAATTATCCCGAACATCACGCACAGCATTGACTACATTAATATCAATTTGTTGTCTTTCTTCTACCAAATCATTTTGGGCTTGTATTAGATTAATACGACGGCGTTCAAACTCTTGTTCTATAGTGCGATCGCCCAATTCTTTACTAAACACAATTCCCGCCCTTAATTCCGTTCTCTCTTCCACCAGATTGGGGGAGGGGTTGTAGCGAAGCCCTGTATCAAAATCAATTTGCCATCTTCGATTATTTTCAGCTATAATTAAATCAGTTTCTGCCTTTTCAATTTCTAGTTGAGCCTGTAAATAATCTGGTCTATTTACTAAGGCGATTTCTCTAATTTCCTGCAATTCTGGCATTTCTAGTTCATCCAAATCAATTTGGACAGCCACCGGAATAATATCTTGTTCTAAATCCAGAATATTCAATAATGCTAATTGTTGTCTTTTCAGGTTATTTTTAACATCTAAAAGGCTAATTTCATTATTTTTAACTCCGCGTTGGGCGGGAATTAACTCAATAGCAGGAAGACGACCTACATTGATTAAAAATTGAGTATTTTCTACTTGTTGTTGAGAGGAAACTAAAGACTGCACTTGAATTTTGACCCTTTCCTGGGCTTGGATTAAATTTCTATAGGCTAAAATTACCTCGGTGATTTCGTCAATCAAAGTATTTTTTAGGTTTAAAATATTAATAGCTTCATCAAGGCGCGCTATTCTAATCGAGGCTTGATTTACTTCGATTCCACCATCTCTTAAAAGGGGTTGTCGGAAGGATAATTCTAAATTCTGTCTTAATCTATTTTCCGTATTAAGGCCGCTTCCTTCTCTCTCGCCGCGACCTGTCCAGCCCATATTTAACTCTCCCCCTGTGGGAATTTTTATCACCATTTGAGCATCTAAAACTAACCCTGATGTCATAGAAATACTTTGTCCCCCCTGTCGAATATCTTGCCATTCAATTGATAAATTGGGGGTAAACTCTGGAGAAAATTTATCCTCCGCTACTTGTAAATCTCGCCGCTGTATAATTCTTTCTAGGTACTGATTTTTAATACTACGATTATTTTCAAGCGTCAAAAATACTACATCTTGTAGGGTTAATTGCACAGCATTATCTTGATTCTCTGGGATAAACTGGGGAATTTCTGGGGAGGGTGTACCTTCATTTGTGGGGGAGTTAATCAGGGGTTGAGATTGGCTAAATTGGGGTGCGATTTCTATGCCATCTAACCAATTATCTAAGCTATTATTGACGCGGTATTCTGCTGATTCGGGGAGGGTTGCGGCAATGGTTGGTCGGGGTTGGGGGTTAGCGATCGCCTTTTGACTCCTAGGATTTTGACTCCTAGGATTTTGACTCCTAGGATTTTGACTCCTAGGATTTTGACTCCTAGGATTTTGACTCCTAGGATTTTGATTGCTATCTCTTTCTAACGAAGATTCTGGCGAGATAATCTGTAAATTGGGTTCAGTTGGCGAGGGTTCATTTTCTAGTTTGAAGGGAGAGAACCTGGCTATATTCCCCATAATTTGGGGGAGTTTAACCCGAGTTTTTTCTGTCCTATGATTATCTAAATTAATGCTGGGATTGGGTGACGTTTGGGGAAGGTCGGGAGGGGTTAGTAATGGCGTGTTACGGGAGGCGTTAGCTTGGGTAACTGGAGGAGTTTCTAAGCTGACAGCCAGGGTAATACATAAACCTGATGTGGCGATCGCAATTAGTAAAAATCTCAGCCACCAAAGGCGATCGCTCATCGTGAATGGTTCGCGATTTTTAGCCATAATTATTGTCCCTTTAATGCTTTCACTGGGTCTAGTTTACTGGCGCGGAGCGCCGGAAAGAACGCCGCCCCTACCCCCACTAATACCGAGGAACTCAGGGCGATTATAGCAGTTTCGTGGTCAAATTCGTATGGTAAGTTAAACTGTTCTGTAACTACTATAGTCGCGCCGTGAACAGTGGCGATCGCTATAGTTCCACCCATTAAACTCAAAATCCCCGCCTCTACAATAAACTGTAGCATAACATCGAGTTGTGTAGCTCCAATAGCTCGTCTTAATCCAATTTCTGGGGTACGTTCAATCACAGAAGCAATCGTCACATTAGCAATTCCCACCCCTCCCACAATTAAAGATATTGCACCTACAACTAGCAACGCTTGGGAAACTGATTCCAGAGTTTTCTGTTGTTCTAAAATATCGTTAATATTTTGCCAACCTCGATATTCTTGGGTGGGAATTCGTTGTTGTAAAAGGGCGATCGCTTGCTGTTGTATTTTATCTATTTCTTCTAGGCGTTCTACTCCCACAGTGATATTATGTAAATGACGCGCTCCCGTCGCCGCCGCGTCTAATGGTAGAGGTATCAGCAATAAACCCTGTTGACCAGACCGTGATGATATTTCTCTAGTTTCAGTAACCCCCACTATGGTATAAGGTCGATTTTGAATATACACTGATTGGTTAATCGGGTCAATATTTCCAAATAATTCAGTTGCCAAAATTTCATCAACGATAACCACAGGTCGATATTGCACAAAGTCAGTCCTATTAAAAAAACGACCTTTAATCATGCGCCTACCAGAGGTTATTTGATATTCCAAAGAAACAGCTAATTTCGATTCTGGATTAACACTGCGATCCTGAAATACAACCGCATTTATCCACCAAGCACTTCTTTGACCAGCAATGGCAGTTACACCCGTTAACCTACTCTGCAAAAACTCTAAATCACTAAGTGTCAAACCCTGAAATTCTACTCCCCGTCTCCAAGCCGGAGATAATCTAATTACTGGCGCTTCTCTGGCTGCAATTTGTTGAGCAATTACTGACTCCGAAATATTCCTAACTTGTAGAGTCGCCGTAACTGCTGCCACTCCCATAAATACCCCTACCGCTGACAGAGTAGACCGGAGAGGATTACCGATTAAGGACTGACAACTTAAACCCAATAAATTGAATGTAGATAAACTCATGCTAATCTCCTTTTAAGGCTTGTACTGGTTCAATTTTGCTGGCGCGAATCGCGGGAAATAGGGCTGAACTTACACCAATTATTAGTGATGATGTTAGGGATAATTTAGCGGTATTATAGTCAATTGTATAGGGTAAATTAAATCGTTGACTCACCATAATAGTGACTCCGTGAACTGTGGCTATAGCTAAAATACCAGCCCCTAAACTGATGATAACTACTTCTAGAATAAATTGTAGCATAATCTCAAAACGAGTCGCTCCTATGGCTCGTTTTAAACCGATTTCAGGTGTTCTTTGAATAACTGCAGCAATCGTCACATTAGCGATACCCACCCCACCCACTAATAGGGCGATGATACTGACCACTAATAATGCTTGGGAAATAGATGCTAAAGTTTCTCTTTGTTCTAGAATGTCTGTAATGTTTACCCAATCTCCATATTGTTGAGTGGGTATACGTTTTTGTAAAATAGAAATCGCTTGTGTCTTGATTTGATCAACATTGTCTAAATCTTGAATACCAATCATCAACTCGTCAAGCTGTAAATTTCCGGTAATTGCTATATCTAAAGAAAGAGGAATAATTAATAAGCCTTGTATTTCCATCACTGGAAAAATATCTTTGCTTTCAATCACTCCCACAATTGTATAGGGTCGATTTTCAATATAAACTTTTTGATTAATAGGGTCGAGATAATCAAACAATTGATTGGCTAAGACTTCATCTACAATAGCTACTGATAAATATTGATCTAAATCAGTTGAATTAAAAAAGCGTCCCTTGATAATTTTACGCCCGGAAACTTGCTGATATTCTGGGGTAACAGCAATTGTCATGTCAGGATGTCCCGTGCGGTCTTGAAATTGCACAGAATCTATCCACCAAACAAACCTTAATGTCATCACTTTGGTGATACCTTGTAAATTATTATTAAGAAACTCTACATCATCCATAGTAAAAGATTGTACTTTACCACTTTGATGGTCAGATATCCACAGGTATAAAATCGGAGATTCCCGTTCATTCATCTGTTGTTCAATGACCGCTTCCGAAATATTCCTAACTTGCATAGTTGCTGTGACTACAGCGACTCCCATAAATACCCCTACCGCTGACAGAGTAGACCGGAGAGGATTACCCATTAAAGACTGACAACTTAAACCCAATAAATTAAAGATAGATAAACTCATGGAATTATTTGATGATAATGATTAGGTATAATCCTTAATTAACGATGATAAATTTATTGAGGTTCATGGACAATAACTTTACCGGGTTCTAAGCTTTGGTTAAAGGGAGGCGAAATCACTAAATCTCCTGAATTTAAACCGGAAGTAATTTCTACCTCTATTAATCCTTCTAGACCGAGGGTTACAGGCTGCTTTTGAGCCGTATTATTATCGTCTAATACCCATACATAGCGAGAGTCTCTATCTCTTTGGATTAATTCGGTATTCAGCACCACAACATTTTCTCGTTGATTTAAGACAATTTCTACACTAACTGGACTCCCTGGAATTAAACGTCCAGTGGGTCTATCTAATTTAACAGTAGCAAAAACCGACGCTTGTCCTGAACCTGAGTCTTGATTTCCTTCCGACTGTCTGGTGGCGAGATCAACCTGGTCTACTCGTCCTATAAATACTTCAGGATTAGGCCCTATTTCCGTAATCCGGGCTAGTTGATTTTGTCTAACTTGAACAGCGTTAAGGGTTGATAATTGCAGCCTAACGATTTCCTGATTAGGGTCGCCTAATGTGATTAAATCGTGACCGCGATTCAGTCCATCTCCCGCTTTAACATTGATATTAAGTACCACTCCATTAATAGGAGATGTAATCACAAAATTTTGTAATTTCAGTGCTTCCTCTTGATATTCTATTTGTAGGCGTTCTAGTTCACTGAGGCTTTGTCTCAAAGTGGTTTTAGCCTGTCTTAGCCTAATCTCAGACTCTACCACGGGGGAAGTGTTAACTGTAGTAGAAACCGTGATTAATTCCGCTTTAGCTGATGCCAATTCCATTAAGGTAGTATTAAGGTCATGTTTGGCGTTTCTTAACGCGGTGGTTTGCTGACGAACACTTTCTTCTCCCCGTTCAATTTCTTGTTGTGCCACAAATCCTCTTTCGAGTAGTTCTCGGCTGCTGGCTAATTTCTCCTCAGCCGCCGCTAATTCTATCTCCGCCTCTTCCACTTTTTGGCGATTCCGATTAACCTGGGATTCAAGTCTCTGAATTGTTAAATCTTTGACGGCTTTTTTGGAGGCTAATTCTTGCTGATATTGTGCTTGGTCAATTTGTAACTGGCGTTGGGCGGCGGCTAGTTGTTCTTCGGCTTCGGTTACTTCTTGGCGATGGCGTTCTACAATAATTTCCTGTTTTTGGATGTCTAGCTGTTTTTTCTGTAAAATCGTTTGTTGGTTGGGGTTGCGTAAACTCATCAGTTGTTGACCCTGGGTGACGCGATCGCCTACTTGTACGAAAATATTTTCAACCGCACCATCTTCAGGAGATTTAATGCTACGCTGTCCGCCTAGTTCTAAAATTCCCCCTTCATTAATGCGGTTTTCTACATCTCCGAGTTTTACAGGAATTACCTCGGCAGAAATGGGCGCTGGTGGTCGATTTTGGATGAGATCATAACCCAAAACTCCACCCACTCCGACCACAGCCAAGACAGCGGAACCCACGAGCCATTTGAGACCCCGCTGATAGGCTTGTTTGGCAGGATAATCTACAATAGACACGGTATAAAAGTTGCTATTTCAGCTAACCTATAGTAGTTGGCAATCGCTTTTGAGGTGTTTTCCAGCATCATCGATGTAACCATTAGCTCATCGATAGCCTAATTAAGATATGATAGCAAACTAACACTGTCTGCCCCAAAGAAAACCGGGTTATGTCCCCGACACACTGTAGTATATAGCAGTTAATATAGCCGTTAGGCGTCCTCTCGCGTCAGGTTAACTTGTCCACCAGGAGTAGTCTGAGGGGACTGTGTTATCAGTGGTTAAGGCTCCTACCTGCTTTTTTTGTGATTTTGTTCAACGGGATCAATATGTACAAGAACTTGGACAATGTTCCGCCCATGACCAGCGAAGATATCCCGGAAGCGATTCGAGATACTCCCAACTCCGATCATAGTACCCTTGGTAAGTCTCAGCGATCGCCAAAATTTTGGCAGTGGTTAGCCCTGGGTATAGTGGCCTTTGTAGTGGCTCTCGCCCTTAACTACCAATTTGGGATTTTGGTCGTCGATCGCACCTCTGTTAACCTGTCAGCATCAGAAACAACTGATGCTATGCAACCCCCACCAACAACTAACCCACTACCCACACCATCCGTCATCCCTAACCAAGTTTCCCAACTACCAGTTAACCTTCTGGGACATCTTCCCTATGAGGAAGCCCCCGAGAGTGAACTGAAAAATATTACCGCTGATGGTGTGATCAGGTTACGTCGCGCCGCCGCTTATGCCTTTTTGGACATGACTGATGCAGCCAGAAGAAGCGGAATTATTTTGGTTCCCATATCTGGGTTTCGGGGTTTGGAAGATCAGGAATTTTTGTTTTTTGACATCAAAGCCCAAAGGGGACAAGTCCCCAGTCAACGCGCCCAAGTAAGCGCCCCTCCTGGCTACAGTGAACATCACACCGGCTATGCTATTGATGTGGGCGATGCTAACTTTCCCGATACCGATCTGAGAGAGACTTTTGATCAAACTCCCGCTTTTAAATGGCTAGTCGATAATGCCGCTTTCTATAGTTTTGAGCTATCATTTCCCAAAGATAACCCCCTCGGGGTGAGTTATGAACCGTGGCACTGGCGTTATGTGGGCGATCGCCATAGTTTGGAAACCTTCTATAAAGCGCGGTCTATAGATGTTGCGTCTCCCTCTGACCTAGTGAACGGTGACAATTGATAATAAGTCAGCACCCCCGGCTGAAGCACGGGGGCTTCGTGCCCCCCGCTTTCAGGTAGCTGACCAGCTTAAGCCTTAACTGGCTACGTTCAGAGCAAGAGTTAAAGTTCCTACCCTGGAATGCGTGCTAGTTCCAGGCCCTAGAACCGAATCGTTAAACATCTCTAAGGGGTTAAGGACGTGCGATTTGGATAGTACCGACTCTGAACATTGGCGAAGCAAACATTACCCCGCAAGGGAGTCGGAGCCAACCATAGCTCCATGGAGGGGCAACCATACCCCTCCACCCCGCAAGGGGGTGCTGGCGGCGGTCAGCCGCTTGAGTCGGTTTTCCTCTCCGTGATCAATCACGGAGCTTCCAACCCTCCCAGGAGTTTTACGTGATAAATGCGGGATACTTCTTTAAATCTGATTGCGATTACTATTTTTACCCTGACTTTAACTACCCTGGTAGCGCCTCTGTTTCACATATCCGCCGCCGTCCCAGCCGGAATGGTGTTTGTATTATTGGGATTGGCTACTCTGGATACTTTTAGCCTACAGGGTCAAGGCTCCACTATTTTAGTGGATTGGTTCGCCGGTTCTTCTGGTTCCCGGCGCGATCGCATTGTCCACCACGAAGCTGGTCACTTTTTAATGGCTTATTTATTGGGTGTTCCCGTGGAAGGATATGCGCTGACCGCTTGGGAAGCCTTTAGACAAGGACAAAAAGCCCAAGGAGGAGTCCGCTTTAATGATGTCGAGTTGATGGAACAACTTGACCATGGCGTGATTTCCTCAGAAGCGATCGATAAATACTGTAAGGTTTGGATGGCGGGTATTGCTGCCGAAATTTTGGTTTATGATCAGGCTCTGGGGGGACTTTCCGATCGCCAAAATATTAGGCGCTTATGGACTCAATTAGGGCGCTCACCTCAAGATGCTGAAATTAAGGAACGCTGGGCTATCTTACAGGCTAAAACTTTGCTCAAGCAAAACTGGTCAGCATTAGAAGCCTTGGCGGCTGCTATGGCTGAGGGTGCTTCTGTGGCTGAGTGTTATCAGTTAATTGGCGATCGCAAAGCCAGTTAGTCAAAATATCCTCAAATAGTGATTTCATTGACCAAACGCTGGTTGAAAAACGCGATAAATTAGATGTCAAAAGTCAATGGACACCCCTTGCTGTTTTCATAAACAGGTAAGGATAAGGATGTGGAGTGGGACAGGCTGATGACCTTTGAGGATATCTATCGATTTTTTCAAGACCCGCCGCCGATTTATCTCAATCGGGAGTTAGCGGTTTGCTATGTCTTATCGGTCTTTTTGGGTGAGGACTCCTATGGAACTGAGTTGATTAAACGCTTGGAGCAAGAATATAGGATCTATCGTCTCTCAGATACCGTTCTCTATAGCGCTTTGAAGTTTTTGGAACGGGAGGGAACTATTAGCGGATATTGGCAAAAAGTTGACGGTCGAGGAAGACCCCGCCGAATGTACCAAGTTTTACCCGAGTGTCGTCCCCTAGCAGGAGAACTGGCTCAACTTTGGTATGACTACACCAATGGCCGTAAAATAATATAGTGTCCGCTAGTCGTTCCCGAAATTTATGACCATTCCTGTTATTCCATCCACCTTTTTTCTGACCCTGTTATTGGCTGTCGGTCTGTTTTTCTTTATCAAGGCTTCGGTTAAGGAGCGAACTGAGCAGCAAACTATCTGTGTCCCCCAAGACGCGGACACTCTCCTAGAGCAAATTCAGAATTATTTTCACTCGCGAGCCTACCGTGCGATCGCTATTGATCGCCAGGAAAATTCGATCACCTATGAAGGCTTAGTCCGCCCCAGTTGGTTCATGGCCATTTTTCTCACCCTGTTAACCGCTATTGGTAGCCTGTGTTTGGGTTTGGTGATGTCAATGGCTATCCCCGCTTCTGGCTATGGTTTTCTCGCCCTGGTGCTGTTTTCTCCTCTCGCTGGCTTTTTTTATTGGCAAAAGGCCAAGCGACCAGAGCAGGTGTTCCTACAACTGGAAGCCGTTAAAAGTTCTGAGAGCAGAACCGAGAGTATGATTCGGGTTACAGCCCATAGGGATGAACTGGCTACCTTAAAACAAGCTCTCGCTTCTAAACAATCAGAGAACATTTAAGGCTAATAGCAACCCGCTCTAACTTTTGGCACCCACTCTCCTAGCACGACCAATAATTAGCCGCCTAGTTTCCCGCCCTCTCCCCAAGCCAAGCGCGAGGGAGGGTTTTCATACCCAGTTGGCGGCATCTTCCTCCCGTTAACTTCTGGTATAACGGGAGACTCCTGCCGACATTAAGTTAATCCGATGACAAACCAATGTCTGGTTAATCTCCCTGTTCGGAACAGTTTGATCTCCCAAAATATGGCGGAATCCTGACAAAAAAAATGATGTTGTCAGTTACAACATCCACAATTAAACTCTCGCGGTTGTCGTCACCAGGTTATTGTTTTTTTCAGCAATATGCTTTAGGCTGGGGAACAAAAAATGGTTTTCTTCGACATACTGAGCACCAAATAGACCTTTTTCGGCCCAGAAATAGCGATCGGTCGTGTGTTCGTTTCTTTTGACCAGTAGCAAAGCCGGAGGAATTATGCCCTCAGAGTGAATATACTTGCGGGCGGCGGTTACCGGTTTATCTTCGCCACTGGAAATGCTATATTGAGGCACGCACTCAAGAATGCGCCGTCCTTCTTGTCTGCGACGGCTCTTGCGCTTACGTCTTCTAGCCAATTTCTTTACCTCCTCTTTGAGCAGATGGGTGTAAATCTAGCTACCAAATACGAGTGAATTATATATCTTCTGGCCAGAAATTTCAATAGATTTTAATACATTGATACAAATAAAAAATAATCGCCCAGTTTTGGGAACTCAAGGGATTATCCCTAGATGGTTTGACCCCCAAGTTGAGTTGATTAGGGTCCCATTCCTCAAAAGGCAAAAGTGGACAGCCATGGCCTGTGAAATCCAGACTACTATATAATCGGGATAGCGCCGTTGAGATCAAGTTTGATGGTTTCTGGGTCGAGTTAGTTTACCATACCACGGGGCAAATTAGTTATCCCCTGGTAGGGAGGGATCTCGTTGTGAGGGCTAAAGGGTATCAAATTAATTGTTAATAAACCTTGCTCATGGCTACCAGTTCGGAATTTATCACCCTTTGTCAAGCTCAAGTTTCCCTAATCACGGGTTGGGGAGCCTCTTTAAGTGTGGTATATCTGGCGGAAGATTGGGCGGCGGGTCAGCCAGGAAAACTGATCCCGATCGCTGCTTATCCAGAAATACCTCGGTCATGGTCTGATGATCAAGTTCTGATCCAACTACCCCAGTTGGATTTTACCTGGTCTGTTAAACCTAGTCTCCTCCCCAGGTTAGCTCCCCCATCAGAAAATATTGCGAGGACAGAGACAGAAGAAGTGGAATCATTCGGGGACCCACCCCCAGAGTCGGACTGGCAAAATGTTGATTCTCCTCAAAAACAGGTCCTCCCCCTAATTCACGATCGCATGGTGATGGGTTTTTTGGTGACAGGTCGCGATGACCGACCCTGGAATTCCCAGGAACAGCGACAACTGAGGGCGATCGCTCATACTCTTACTACTGCGTGTATTTTGGATCGACGTTCTCAATGGCTACAACAGGAAGTTAGACAACAATATCAGCTACAAAGCCAAGAATACCAAACTCTACAGGGGTTATTGCATCAGCTAAAAAGTCCCCTGACTGCTTTGCGGACTTTTGGGAAACTTTTGCTAAAGCGCCTCAGTCCCGATGACCGTAACTATAAACTCGCTGATAATATCCTCAGCCAAAGCGATCGCATTGAGGAACTACTCCAACAGGTCGATCGCACTGCGGAAAGAGGAGAAAATCTCCTCAGTCTCCCCTTTTCCTCCATTGGAGATAGCCAAACAGCTACAGTAGAATATGTAAACACTAGCCGCGAACCTCCGACACCAGTGGCTAAGTCCCCGGTTTTGCTACCTGCTACTGATATTATTGAACCGATTAAGGTTCAGGAGATTATTAACCCCCTATGGACGGCCACTTGTGCGATCGCCGATGAACGACAACTTATATGTATTGCGGAAATTCCCCCAAAAGTCCCTACAGTCAGAGGAAATGCTAAGGCGCTGCGGGAGGTGATTAGCAATCTTTTCGATAATGCACTTAAATATACTCCCCCCGGCGGCGAGATTTATCTGAAAGTGGCCGAGAATTATGCGATCGACCATTGGCCGGCTCCCGGTGTGGCTATTGCTATCAGTGACACCGGACCGGGAATTCCACCAGGCGATCGCGATCGTCTATTTGAAAGAGGATATCGGGGTATTCAGGCTCAAGGGAATATCCCTGGTACTGGCCTGGGTTTGGCGATCGTCCAAGATTTACTCAAGCCAATGCAAGGGGAAATAATGGTCTATTCTCCCTGTCTTCCTGAATGGCTACCCCAGGGAGTCACTCCCAAAACTGAAGCCGGAACAACTTTTATGATCGGCTTACCCGTCACTTCCGGTCGCGCTCCTGTTTCATAGCCTCACATAATATCGTATAATTTTTGAGCGCAGTTACCACCTGAAACATCAACCCCACTGCTCGAAAAATACTAGGGACATCTATAGTATGAATGAATTGGTTAAACGAGAGGATATTCTCGCTAGAGCCGAAGATAGAAGAAATTTATGTAGAATTATGTCTTGGGCGCATCTTTATGTGTCAATTCGTTGGTCTCACACTAATTTATATATCGGTATTCCCAGCACCGTTTTAGCCGCCGCTGCTAGTGTACAAGCGATCGCAGATTTGCAAGCCGAAAATGGCGCAAGCTATGGATTATATATTATCTTGTCAGTTATGGTTGCTAGTTTGGCTCCTTTATTGACTTTTCTTAATCCTATGGATAGGGCGAATAACCACTTAGCCGCTTCTCGTGTCTATGAACAAATGGGAGATGCCTATGATAAATTCTTGCTCTATTGTCGCGTTAATCCCCAGGATCTGATCCTTGAACTGGAAAAATTAGTATCCTTAAATGAGCAGTATAATGAACTTAAAAAACCTCTGCCAATTACCCCAGAATGGGCTTATCAAAAATCTGTAAAACAGTCTAAAGAGAAAAATTTAGTAGCCACTTTGGCTGAGAATTATGATGGAAAAGTCAAGGTAAAATAAGCCGGAAAACTCACCCATGACACCCGATTTACAGGGATTGGAAATTAGCCGAGGAGAACTGAAACACCTCAGCGGACTAGGTATCAACCGAGTCTATCGACCTGCTACTGTCAAAAAGTTGTTGCAGGAGGGATTAAAAACTTTGCTGGCTATGGGTTTAGTCTTACTCAGTTATGGGATACTAATTGGGATTTTTCCAGCCTCTCAAACGGTTTTGGTAGTCATTCATGCGATCGCCTGTTTCGGCTTAATTGTTGATGAGACCCTCAAAATTATCACGACTTGGCGACATAAATCTTTAATAGCTATTTGGATGCAAGTTGAGCGATATAATAGAATTATTCATGCGATCGCTTTTTGTGATCAACTGGAAAATGCCGGAAATTCTACCGCTAAAGTCCCTGACCGTTCCCAAATTCTTAGCGCCTTGAAAATGATTAGGAAAGAATTAGTTAGAACCCTCAATACAGAGGTCATGATTCGCCGGAATCGTTGCTTAATTAAAGAATCCTCCCATCTGTTTCCCTGTGATGTTTCTAATTTGACTATACCTCAATGGCAAGATTATACTACCCCGGAGCATAAAATTTTAGCAGAAGCCTGGGATATTGCGATCGCTGTGGAAGCTATAGTGATCAAATCTGTGAAGCTACGGGACAAGTATCTTTAACATTAACCATCAAACCAACAGCCAAATTAAGATGAAATCACCTACTGCTACTTTACTGGTTTTCTGTCCTGACCGTCGTGGACTGGTGGCTAAAATTGCCAATTTTATCTACTCTAATGGTGGCAATATTATTCACGCTGATCAACATACTGATGCTTCAGCCCAATTATTTTTAACTAGGATTGAATGGGAGTTAAAAGACTTTAATTTGCCCAGAGATGTGATTGCGCCTGCTTTTAGTGCGATCGCCAAACCTTTAGAGGCTAATTGGCAACTACATTTTTCCGATACTATTCCCCGAATTGCCATCTGGGTGACTAAGCAAGACCATTGTTTATTAGACCTGTTATGGCGATGGCAAGCTAAAGAAATGCCGGCGGAAATTCCCCTAATTATTAGTAATCATCCCGACCTTAAACCTCTGGCGGATCAGTTGGCGATCGCCTTTCATCATATCCCCATTACTCCCGACAACAAAAGCGATCAAGAAACCCAGCAGTTGGAGTTATTAAGACAACACAAAATAGATTTAGTAGTTTTAGCTAAATATATGCAAATTCTCAGCCCTCAATTTGTTAGTAGTTTCCCTTCAATCATTAATATTCATCACTCTTTTTTACCTGCTTTTCCGGGGGCTAATCCCTATCAGCGCGCCTATGATCGCGGCGTTAAAATTATCGGTGCCACCGCCCATTATGTCACTGCCGATCTCGATGAAGGACCTATAATAGAACAAGATGTTGTTCGTGTCAGCCACCGAGATACAGTTGCTGACTTGGTTCGCAAAGGAAAAGATTTAGAACGATTAGTCTTATCTCGCGCTGTCCGTCTTCACCTCCAACATCGTGTTTTAGCTTATGGTAATCGCACCGTAGTTTTTGCTTAAAATTAGCCGAATTTTGTCAGATTTTATCTGGTATGCTAACTGGGAAAGTTTCCCCGTTAAAAGTTACGCGATCGCCTTCTATTAATTTCCGTCCCCGTCTAGTTTCTATTTGTCCATTAACCATCACATAACCCGACTGAATAAAAGCCTTAGCCTGTCCGCCACTTTCCACTAACCCCGACAGTTTCAAAAACTTATCTAGTTTGATGTTTTGTTCTGTAACTTTCACCACCATTTCCTCAATTTAATTTATCAATCCACTCAGGAATTACCTCAATTGAACCATACCACTTTCCTGGGGAACTGGGGGAATGCCAAACATTATCTAACGTGATATTTTCTGCCCCTTCTAAATGGGCAGCCTCAACAGGTGTAATGCCATCACCCCAAGTATTTCCCACCCCCACAGTGATTTTATAGCTATTATAAGCTAGTAGTTGTCCTCGCTTACGTCCCCCCATAATCGCTTTACCAGCTAGACAAATATACCTAATATCTTCATAGAATGCACCCGGATAATTAAACTTAACAAAATCCAAATTTTTGCGAGTCCATTGTTCCTGACTAATATGGGGAGTTCCCAAGGTGATGAGACTCTTTATATATGGTCGCGCATTCCACAAACCCTGAGTATCTTCATTAACATCATTATGAATAGTATAGGGTTTTTCTCCAATATAAATTCTGGCAATCCAACCCCCAGCCGAATGACCAATCAAGTTAACTTGATCCGAACTATACTGAAGCCGAGTTTGCTGTACTGTCGTATTAATTTTACGCAAAATTGGCACCATTGACCTACCGCCAACTGTCGGCAACCAATCGCGTTTTTTGATGGGAACAATAAGGGTCTGTATCCCCTCCTTTTCCAGGGATTTGGCTAACTCCTGATAGTCTTTGAATGAGGCAAAATAGCCGGGAATAATCACAGTAGGTCTGGGCATTTTTCAGAAATTTAATCCTTTTGAGTCCGTTTAGCCGTTGGCAAATCTTGGCGATCGCCTCCAAGACTTAAATCAAATGATACAATGAAATTATCAGATCATACATACCCAGAACTAATGGCAAAGGTAGATTTGCGATCGCGCCTATTTTTATCCCACCTCCTGGTTATGCTGATCGGGGTCACATCCCTCGTGATTATCGGCAAAATTTCCTCTCCTCGGTTCTTTGTCCGTAGTTTGGAACAACTAGAAGGTCCTGGCTTTCGCTTACAATATGTACGAACTCGCCTAGTAGAAGGCTTTGAAATTGCTTGGAATCGTAGCACTTTTTGGTCCGTTTTAGCCGGAACAACTGCTGCTGTCTGTTTAAGTTATTGGGTGACTAAACGCATTACTCAGCCTCTCACCGAGATGGAAGAAATTACCCATAAATTTGCCAAGGGTAATCTTTCTGAAAGGATGTCATCTAGTGAAATTCATGAATTAAATCAACTGGCTATGAGTTTTAATCAGATGGCAAGTAGTCTTCAAGATGTTGAACAAAAACGGCGGGAATTAATTAGTGATTTAACCCATGAATTGCGAACTCCGATCACTGTGGTTCGCGGATACTTAGAAGAAATGGCAGAAGGCCGAATTTCGCCATCACCAGATATTTATCAGCAGTTAACCAAGGAAACTAAACGCCTGGAACGACTGATAAATAACTTACAAGAACTGTCTAAGGTTGAATCTGGATATTTACCCATTAACCCCCAACCTTTAGCATTACGGCCTTTATTAGAGTCTTTGGTGCAGCGTTTTTCTGATCAACTCCTAGAAGAAGGACCGATTTTAGAATTAGATTGTTCTGAAGAATTACCCCTGGCTTTAGCTGATGTCGATCGCACTGAACAAATTTTAGTTAATTTATTAGGAAATGCCATCAGATACACTAAACAGGGTCTAATTAGAATAGAAGTTTATACTCATGGTGGTTATTTGTTTATCGATGTCAGCGATACCGGAATTGGTATTTCTGAGGTCGATTTACCCCATGTTTTTGAAAGATTTTGGCGTGCTGATAGATCGCGATCGCGCAATTATGGAGGTACCGGAATTGGTTTAGCTATTACCCGGCGTTTGGTAGAACTTCAAGGCGGGGAAATTTTCGTTAGTAGTCAGTTAGGTAAAGGTAGCACCTTTACATTTTCCTTACCAATAGCCACTTCCAAAATCATCTAATAACCGCAAAACCGCAGCCACCCCCACCCTAGTTCACCAGAACTAGAATAGGAGTTTTGTTCGCGGTTATATCGGGTTATGAAGCGCTTTAGAACATCCGCTTTTTACGGAAAGCTCGTCTCTGACGCTGATTAGCGATCGCCTTGCGCTTGCGTTTTTCTGGAGGGGTTTCAAAGTGACGTTTTTTGCGAACATCAGCCAGGATGCCAGCTTTAGACACTTCTCGCTTAAATCTACGCAGGGCGGATTCTAATTGTTCGTTTTCACCCAGAATAACTTGGGTCATGTTTTATCCTTCACCTCTCTAAAAAATAATAACTTGACTTGAGGTCATCCCGTCCCCTCCTATACGAAAGAGACTTGAGAAGACATGAACGCGACCACGACCGATTGCGAGGCAATAGAATCGTAGTTTCCCAATCCTGCTACCAGAGAGGGAGGCGGCGTTCTCGCCAACTGTCAGGAAGTTTCACCTGAGCAGTTCCCCAGGCCATTTCTGCCTGTAGTTTGAAGCTCAATAAACAACACTGTCCCCTTAAAAATCCGATTGATGCCATTTGGAATCAGTGAGTCCGTGGCACACAACCTAGATTTGAGGAAGCGCTTTGTTTTAGGGCATTTACCATTATAGTCCAACTCAAGCCAATTCGTCTATATTGCTGACGGAATAATTATCAAAACCATCTATCGAGCCACCCTAGACAGAACCCCCATAGCGATGGTTGACAGCAACAACACCCAGATGATCAATCCAGGGACAAACCCCAGAACCCTTAACCCCCTAAGAATCCAAACCAGCAAAGTTAACCCAATCAAGATCCCAAACAACAGAGAAAAGAAACGCTGCTCGATTCTTTGATATGGAGCCACAAACACCCCTCCATTCAACTTTAACCAGGAACCGATCTCCCCACAGCACAAACCGTGAGGAGTAGTCCCACCTAATCTTAGATCGCGAAAGTGATGAAATCATCCTCAGTTAAAGCTGCGGCTTGTACCCCTTCCAAAATCACCAACTCTTCCGTATCTAGGGTAATGACCGCCGACGAGCCATTTTGAGTAATACTCAATTGGTCAAAGCGCAAACCACCACCAAGAACAATCAGGTCTTCTCCAGAGACAAAATCAGCAATAGTATCCGTGCCGCCATTAGCAAAAATCACAAAGCGATCGCGTCCCGCTCCACCAATCAGGGAATCATTACCCTCATCCCCAAACAACACATCATCACCATCACCACCGAAAATAGTGTCATTACCCGTACCACCGTACAAAGTATCATCACCACCTTCGCCATAGAGTAAATCATCACCATCATTACCAAAAATCAGGTCATTACCACTACCCCCGCGAATCGTATCATTATCATCAAACACCAAAATTTCACCAGTGCTTGGCAAACCGCCAAAGATAGTATCATCACCATCACCGCCGCAGATGAAGTCATTACCCTCATCTCCGAACAGTAGGTCATTACCATCACCACCCAGAATTGTATCGTTACCAATGCCACCATGAATAGTGTCATTGCCATCTCCACCACAGATTTGGTCATCACCCTCATTACCAAAAATCAGGTCATTACCACTGCCACCGAGAATCGTATCATTGTCCTCAAACGGGGTTCCCGCAACCAGATTCTTACCAAGGCCACCAAAGATAGTATCATCACCATCGCCGCCAGAGATGAAATCATGACCCTCATCCCCATACAACAAATTATTTCCAGTTTGACCATAAATCAGGTCATGTTCCTTCCCACCATAAATAGTGTCATTGCCATCACCACCAATCAGGGTATCATTACCACGGTTGCCACTGAGGAAGTTATTACCCCGTCCCCCCCATAACAAATCATGATCATTAGGATCATCACTACCGCCAAAGAGGGTATCATCTCCATCATCTCCAAAGAGAGTATCACTTCCTAAATCTCCCCAGATCCAATCATCACCCTGGCCACCATAGGCAAAATCATCCCCTTGACCGCCATAGATACTATCGTTACCTGGACCTCCTTGCAGTAAATCATCATCTCGGTAGCCGTATAAAACATCCCCAAATACACCATTTCCTATGGGTAAACTACCAGCAGGAGTTCCGATAATAGTATCGTTGCCATCATCCCCATGTAAGGTATCGCTACCTTCATCTCCGTAAATTTCATCATCATCTTTACCGCCATAGATGATGTCATTACCAGGACCCCCACGAATTAGATCTGGGCCCTCATTACCAGAGATAAAGTCATTACCAGGACCACCGTCTAGGGAATCCCGTCCATTGACATCACGGGGTAATCCTAGCTCATCTTGACCCCCCAGTAAGGTATCATCACCAGGTCCACCGTAAAGGAAATCATCCCCAATATTTCCCCGGAGTAAATTGTTACCACCGCCACCGAAAATAGCTTGACCAAAATTGCCACCAATGAGGACATCATTAAAATCAGTACCTATAATCTGTGGCAGAAGACCTATCTCGGCCATATTCCATTCAGGGGGAGCAGGTAAAAAACGACCAACTAAGGATGGTAAAGGTGGTGGCTCCCACATACACTGGCAGCTCATCTCGGGTTCAGAAATATCTGTCAAATCCGGCTCGAATTCCAACCCAGGAATAGTCACTTCTTCATCGGGTTCTAGTTCATGATGAATAGGCTCAGAAGTTTCGCTACTGATTAATGTGTTATCGGGTGTGGGAACTCCTTCGTCTGGACGTACAACTACCACTTCCACAGTAGTTGTACTCGTATTTCCAGCCGGGTCAGTAATAGTGTAATCAAAGGTAGCTATTCCCACAAATCCCGCATCAGGAGTAAAGATGATTTCCTCATTTTCAGGATTCAACGTAACCGTACCACCTGTAGGATTACTGACATCAATAATAGTCAGAGTTTCTCCTTCTGGATCTGTGTCATTTTCTAACAGTTCAGAAACCGGAATAGTGATAGTAGTATTGATTTCTGTATTGACAGTATCTGGTTCAGCCGTTGGTGGTTGATTAACAGGAGGATTCACGGTAACGATAATTTCAGCCGGGTTAGATACAGCACCATTATTATCAGCAACTGTGTAGGTGATAGGAGTAGCTACTCCGCTGAAACCTTCTTCAGGGGTAAAGGTGACATTACCTTCATCATCTACAATATAAGTGCCTTCTCCGGGGACGGTGAAAGTAGTTTGGCGATCGGGAGTATTGGGGTCTAAATCTACGGTAGTTAAGTCTAAAGTCCCATCACTATCGGTGTCGTTATCGGTGACGTTGAAGGTGATAGGTTGTCCGGGGTTAGTTAGGACAGTATCATCGTTAGCTACTGGTGGTGCATTCACGGTAACGATAATTTCAGCCGGGTTAGATACTAACCCATTATTATCAGCAACTGTGTAGGTAATAGGTGTGGCTACTCCGGTAAAACCGTCTTCAGGGGTAAAGGTAATATTACCCTCATCATCCACAGTATAAGTGCCTTCTCCGGGGACGGTGAAAGTAGTTTGGCGATCGGGAGTATTGGGGTCTAAATCTACGGTAGTTAAGTCTAAATTACCCTCAGAATTATCAATAGTAAAGGTGACAGTTTCACCAGGGTTAGCTATGAGATTATCTCCGCCAACTTCTGGTGGTGCATTCACGGTAACGGTGATAGTTGCCGGGTTAGATACTAACCCATTATTATCAGCAACTGTGTAGGTAATAGGTGTGGCTACTCCGGTAAAACCGTCTTCAGGAGTAAAGGTAATATTACCCTCATCATCCACAGTATAAGTGCCTTCTCCGGGGACGGTGAAAGTAGTTTGGCGACCATCAGTATCTGGGTCTAGGTCTACGGTAGTGAGGTCTAAAGTCCCATCACTATCGGTGTCGTTATCGGTGACGTTGAAGGTGATAGGTTGTCCGGGGTTAGTTAGGACAGTATCATCGTTAGCCACTGGTGGTGCATTCACGGTAACGATAATTTCAGCCGGGTTAGATACTAACCCATTATTATCAGCAACTGTGTAGGTAATAGGTGTGGCTACTCCGGTAAAACCGTCTTCAGGGGTAAAGGTAATATTACCCTCATCATCCACAGTATAAGTGCCTTCTCCGGGGACGGTGAAAGTAGTTTGGCGATCGGGAGTATTGGGGTCTAAATCTACGGTAGTTAAGTCTAAATTACCCTCAGAATTATCAATAGTAAAGGTGACAGTTTCACCAGGGTTAGCTATGAGATTATCTCCGCCAACTTCTGGTGGTGCATTCACGGTAACGGTGATAGTTGCCGGGTTAGATACTAACCCATTATTATCAGCAACTGTGTAGGTAATAGGTGTGGCTACTCCGGTAAAACCGTCTTCAGGAGTAAAGGTAATATTACCCTCATCATCCACAGTATAAGTGCCTTCTCCGGGGACGGTGAAAGTAGTTTGGCGACCATCAGTATCTGGGTCTAGGTCTACGGTAGTGAGGTCTAAAGTCCCATCACTATCGGTGTCGTTATCGGTGACGTTGAAGGTGATAGGTTGTCCGGGGTTAGTTAGGACAGTATCATCGTTAGCCACTGGTGGTGCATTCACGGTAACGATAATTTCAGCCGGGTTAGATACTAACCCATTATTATCAGCAACTGTGTAGGTAATAGGTGTGGCTACTCCGGTAAAACCGTCTTCAGGGGTAAAGGTAATATTACCCTCATCATCCACAGTATAAGTGCCTTCTCCGGGGACGGTGAAAGTAGTTTGGCGATCGGGAGTATTGGGGTCTAAATCTACGGTAGTTAAGTCTAAAGTCCCATCACTATCGGTGTCGTTATCGGTGACGTTGAAGGTGATAGGTTGTCCGGGGTTAGTTAGGACAGTATCATCGTTAGCTACTGGTGGTGCATTCACGGTAACGATAATTTCAGCCGGGTTAGATACTAACCCATTATTATCAGCAACTGTGTAGGTAATAGGTGTGGCTACTCCGGTAAAACCGTCTTCAGGGGTAAAGGTAATATTACCCTCATCATCCACAGTATAAGTGCCTTCTCCGGGGACGGTGAAAGTAGTTTGGCGATCGGGAGTATTGGGGTCTAAATCTACGGTAGTTAAGTCTAAATTACCCTCAGAATTATCAATAGTAAAGGTGACAGTTTCACCAGGGTTAGCTATGAGATTATCTCCGCCAACTTCTGGTGGTGCATTCACGGTAACGGTGATAGTTGCCGGGTTAGATACTAACCCATTATTATCAACAACTGTGTAGGTAATAGGTGTGGCTACTCCGGTAAAACCGTCTTCAGGGGTAAAGGTAATATTACCCTCATCATCCACAGTATAGGTGCCTTCTCCATCTACGGTGAAGGTGGTTTGGCGACCAGGAGTATTGGGGTCTAGGTCTACGGTAGTGAGGTCTAAAGTCCCATCACTATCGGTGTCGTTATCGGTGACGTTGAAGGTGATAGGTTGTCCGGGGTTAGTTAGGACAGTATCATCGTTAGCCACTGGTGGTGCATTCACGGTAACGATAATTTCAGCCGGGTTAGATACTAACCCATTATTATCAGCAACTGTGTAGGTAATAGGTGTGGCTACTCCGGTAAAACCGTCTTCAGGGGTAAAGGTAATATTACCCTCATCATCCACAGTATAAGTGCCTTCTCCGGGGACGGTGAAAGTAGTTTGGCGACCATCAGTATCTGGGTCTAGGTCTACGGTAGTGAGGTCTAAAGTCCCATCACTATCGGTGTCGTTATCGGTGACGTTGAAGGTGATAGGTTGTCCGGGGTTAGTTAGGACAGTATCATCGTTAGCCACTGGTGGTGCATTCACGGTAACGATAATTTCAGCCGGGTTAGATACTAACCCATTATTATCAGCAACTGTGTAGGTAATAGGTGTGGCTACTCCGGTAAAACCGTCTTCAGGGGTAAAGGTAATATTACCCTCATCATCCACAGTATAAGTGCCTTCTCCGGGGACGGTGAAAGTAGTTTGGCGATCGGGAGTATTGGGGTCTAAATCTACGGTAGTTAAGTCTAAATTACCCTCAGAATTATCAATAGTAAAGGTGACAGTTTCACCAGGGTTAGCTATGAGATTATCTCCGCCAACTTCTGGTGGTGCATTCACGGTAACGGTGATAGTTGCCGGGTTAGATACTAACCCATTATTATCAGCAACTGTGTAGGTAATAGGTGTGGCTACTCCGGTAAAACCGTCTTCAGGGGTAAAGGTAATATTACCCTCATCATCCACAGTATAAGTGCCTTCTCCGGGGACGGTGAAAGTAGTTTGGCGATCGGGAGTATTGGGGTCTAAATCTACGGTAGTTAAGTCTAAATTACCCTCAGAATTATCAATAGTAAAGGTGACAGTTTCACCAGGGTTAGCTATGAGATTATCTCCGCCAACTTCTGGTGGTGCATTCACGGTAACGGTGATAGTTGCCGGGTTAGATACTAACCCATTATTATCAGCAACTGTGTAGGTAATAGGTGTGGCTACTCCGGTAAAACCGTCTTCAGGGGTAAAGGTAATATTACCCTCATCATCCACAGTATAAGTGCCTTCTCCGGGGACGGTGAAAGTAGTTTGGCGATCGGGAGTATTGGGGTCTAAATCTACGGTAGTTAAGTCTAAATTACCCTCAGAATTATCAATAGTAAAGGTGACAGTTTCACCAGGGTTAGCTATGAGATTATCTCCGCCAACTTCTGGTGGTGCATTCACGGTAACGGTGATAGTTGCCGGGTTAGATACTAACCCATTATTATCAGCAACTGTGTAGGTAATAGGTGTGGCTACTCCGGTAAAACCGTCTTCAGGGGTAAAGGTAATATTACCCTCATCATCCACAGTATAGGTGCCTTCTCCATCTACGGTGAAGGTGGTTTGGCGACCAGGAGTATTGGGGTCTAGGTCTACGGTAGTGAGGTCTAAAGTCCCATCACTATCGGTGTCGTTATCGGTGACGTTGAAGGTGATAGGTTGTCCGGGGTTAGTTAGGACAGTATCATCGTTAGCCACTGGTGGTGCATTCACGGTAACGATAATTTCAGCCGGGTTAGATACTAACCCATTATTATCAGCAACTGTGTAGGTAATAGGTGTGGCTACTCCGGTAAAACCGTCTTCAGGGGTAAAGGTAATATTACCCTCATCATCCACAGTATAAGTGCCTTCTCCGGGGACGGTGAAAGTAGTTTGGCGACCATCAGTATCTGGGTCTAGGTCTACGGTAGTGAGGTCTAAAGTCCCATCACTATCGGTGTCGTTATCGGTGACGTTGAAGGTAACAGCTTCCCCAGGGTTGGTGGTGATGATGTCATCGTTAGCCACTGGGGGGGTGTTTTCGGGGTCGCTAACAGTGACGGTGATAGTTGCTGGGTTGGATACTCCACCGTCGTTGTCTGTGACTGTGTAGGTGATAGGTGTGGCTACTCCGGTGAAACCGTCTTCAGGAGTAAAGGTAATATTACCCTCATCATCTACAGTATAGGTCGTCTTCTCCATCTACGGTGAAGGTGGTTTGGCGACCAGGAGTATTGGGGTCTAGGTCTACGGTAGTGAGGTCTAAAGTCCCATCACTATCGGTGTCGTTATCGGTGACGTTGAAGGTAACAGCTTCCCCAGGGTTGGTGGTGATGATGTCATCGTTAGCCACTGGGGGGGTGTTTTCGGGGTCGCTAACAGTGACGGTGATAGTTGCTGGGTTGGATACTCCACCGTCGTTGTCTGTGACTGTGTAGGTGATAGGTGTGGCTACTCCGGTGAAACCGTCTTCAGGAGTAAAGGTAATATTACCCGCATCATCTACAGTATAGGTGCCTTCTCCATCTACGGTGAAGGTGGTTTGGCGACCAGGAGTATTGGGGTCTAGGTCTACGGTAGTGAGGTCTAAAGTCCCATCACTATCGGTGTCGTTATCGGTGACGTTGAAGGTAACAGCTTCCCCAGGGTTGGTGGTGATGATGTCATCGTTAGCCACTGGGGGGGTGTTTTCGGGGTCGCTAACAGTGACGGTGATAGTTGCTGGGTTGGATACTCCACCGTCGTTGTCTGTGACTGTGTAGGTGATAGGTGTGGCTACTCCGGTGAAACCGTCTTCAGGAGTAAAGGTAATATTACCCTCATCATCTACAGTATAGGTGCCTTCTCCATCTACGGTGAAGGTGGTTTGGCGACCAGGAGTATTGGGGTCTAGGTCTACGGTAGTGAGGTCTAAAGTCCCATCACTATCGGTGTCGTTATCGGTGACGTTGAAGGTAACAGCTTCCCCAGGGTTGGTGGTGATGATGTCATCGTTAGCCACTGGGGGGGTGTTTTCGGGGTCGCTAACAGTGACGGTGATAGTTGCTGGGTTGGATACTCCACCGTCGTTGTCTGTGACTGTGTAGGTGATAGGTGTGGCTACTCCGGTGAAACCGTCTTCAGGAGTAAAGGTAATATTACCCGCATCATCTACAGTATAGGTGCCTTCTCCATCTACGGTGAAGGTGGTTTGGCGACCAGGAGTATTGGGGTCTAGGTCTACGGTAGTGAGGTCTAAAGTCCCATCACTATCGGTGTCGTTATCGGTGACGTTGAAGGTAACAGCTTCCCCAGAGTTGGTGGTGATGATGTCATCGTTAGCCACTGGGGGGGTGTTTTCGGGGTCGCTAACAGTGACGGTGATAGTTGCTGGGTTGGATACTCCACCGTCGTTGTCTGTGACTGTGTAGGTGATAGGTGTGGCTACTCCGGTGAAACCGTCTTCAGGAGTAAAGGTAATATTACCCTCATCATCTACAGTATAGGTGCCTTCTCCATCTACGGTGAAGGTGGTTTGGCGACCAGGAGTATTGGGGTCTAGGTCTACGGTAGTGAGGTCTAAAGTCCCATCACTATCGGTGTCGTTATCGGTGACGTTGAAGGTAACAGCTTCCCCAGGGTTGGTGGTGATGATGTCATCGTTAGCCACTGGGGGGGTGTTTTCGGGGTCGCTAACAGTGACGGTGATAGTTGCTGGGTTGGATACTCCACCGTCGTTGTCTGTGACTGTGTAGGTGATAGGTGTGGCTACTCCGGTGAAACCGTCTTCAGGAGTAAAGGTAATATTACCCGCATCATCTACAGTATAGGTGCCTTCTCCATCTACGGTGAAGGTGGTTTGGCGACCAGGAGTATTGGGGTCTAGGTCTACGGTAGTGAGGTCTAAAGTCCCATCACTATCGGTGTCGTTATCGGTGACGTTGAAGGTAACAGCTTCCCCAGAGTTGGTGGTGATGATGTCATCGTTAGCCACTGGGGGGGTGTTTTCGGGGTCGCTAACAGTGACGGTGATAGTTGCTGGGTTGGATACTCCACCGTCGTTGTCTGTGACTGTGTAGGTGATAGGTGTGGCTACTCCGGTGAAACCGTCTTCAGGGGTAAAGGTAATATTACCCGCATCATCTACAGTATAGGTGCCTTCTCCATCTACGGTGAAGGTGGTTTGGCGACCATCAGTATCTGGGTCTAGGTCTACGGTAGTGAGGTCTAAAGTCCCATCACTATCGGTGTCGTTATCGGTGACGTTGAAGGTAACAGCTTCCCCAGGGTTGGTGGTGATGATGTCATCGTTAGCCACTGGGGGGGTGTTTTCGGGGTCGCTAACAGTGACGGTGATAGTTGCTGGGTTGGATACTCCACCGTCGTTGTCTGTGACTGTGTAGGTGATAGGTGTGGCTACTCCGGTGAAACCGTCTTCAGGGGTAAAGGTAATATTACCCGCATCATCTACAGTATAGATGCGTCTTCTCCATCTACGGTGAAGGTGGTTTGGCGACCATCAGTATCTGGGTCTAGGTCTACGGTAGTGAGGTCTAAAGTCCCATCACTATCGGTGTCGTTATCGGTGACGTTGAAGGTAACAGCTTCCCCAGGGTTGGTGGTGATGATGTCATCGTTAGCCACTGGGGGGGTGTTTTCGGGGTCGCTAACAGTGACGGTGATAGTTGCTGGGTTGGATACTCCACCGTCGTTGTCTGTGACTGTGTAGGTGATAGGTGTGGCTACTCCGGTGAAACCGTCTTCAGGGGTAAAGGTAATATTACCCGCATCATCTACAGTATAGGTGCCTTCTCCATCTACGGTGAAGGTGGTTTGGCGACCATCAGTATCTGGGTCTAGGTCTACGGTAGTGAGGTCTAAAGTCCCATCACTATCGGTGTCGTTATCGGTGACGTTGAAGGTAACAGCTTCCCCAGGGTTGGTGGTGATGATGTCATCGTTAGCCACTGGGGGGGTGTTTTCGGGGTCGCTAACAGTGACGGTGATAGTTGCTGGGTTGGATACTCCACCGTCGTTGTCTGTGACTGTGTAGGTGATAGGTGTGGCTACTCCGGTGAAACCGTCTTCAGGGGTAAAGGTAATATTACCCGCATCATCTACAGTATAGGTGCCTTCTCCATCTACGGTGAAGGTGGTTTGGCGACCATCAGTATCTGGGTCTAGGTCTACGGTAGTGAGGTCTAAAGTCCCATCACTATCGGTGTCGTTATCGGTGACGTTGAAGGTAACAGCTTCCCCAGGGTTGGTGGTGATGATGTCATCGTTAGCCACTGGGGGGGTGTTTACTGGGGTGATGTTGATGGTTGTCGTTGCTGTGTTGCTGTTATTTTCTCCATCGTTTACTACCACTGTGACGCTGCGGTTTGTGGTGTCTGGATTTTCTGAGGTGTTGTTGTATTGGATTTGGTTTATGGCTGTTTGGTAATCAGCTAAAGACGCGCTTCCTGTTAGGGCGATGATTCCGGTGGCGGGGTCATAGCTGCTGGCTGTTATGCCTGTGGGTAGGGTTCCACTTACTGATAGGCTTTCTAAACCTCCATCAGGTCGGTTGGTCAGTGTAATGGTTGCTGACTCTATATTGCTGTCGTCTGGGTCGGTGATGGCTACATCTGTATCCCCTATGGCTACTCCACCTCCTCCTTCTGTGAAGGTGGTTAGGTAGTCGCTGCCACTGGCACCGCTGCTGTTGTCTCCGTCTAAATCTATAACTGGGGGGTTGTTTACTGGGGTGATGTTGATGGTTGTCGTTGCTGTGTTGCTGTTATCGTCACCATCGTTTACTACCACTGTGACGCTGCGGTTTGTGGTGTCTGGGTTTTCTGAGGTGTTGTTGTATTGGATTTGGTTTATGGCTGTTTGGTAATCAGCTAAAGACGCGCTTCCTGTTAGGGTGATGATTCCGGTGGCGGGGTCATAGCTGCTGGCTGTTATGCCTGTGGGTAGGGTTCCACTTACTGATAGGCTTTCTAAACCTCCATCAGGTCGGTTGGTCAGTGTAATGGTTGCTGACTCTATATTGCTGTCGTCTGGGTCGGTGATGGCTACATCTGTATCCCCTATGGCTACTCCACCTCCTCCTTCTGTGAAGGTGGTTAGGTAGTTGTTGCCTGTGGTTGTGCTGTCGTCTTCATCTAGGTCAAGGACTGGGGGGTTGTTTACTGGGGTGATGTTGATGGTTGTTGTTGCTGTGTTGCTGTTATCGTCACCATCGTTTACTACCACTGTGACGCTGCGGTTTGTGGTGTCTGGGTTTTCTGAGGTGTTGTTGTATTGGATTTGGTTTATGGCTGTTTGGTAATCAGCTAAAGACGCGCTTCCTGTTAGGGTGATGATTCCGGTGGCGGGGTCATAGCTGCTGGCTGTTATGCCTGTGGGTAGGGTTCCACTTACTGATAGGCTTTCTAAACCTCCATCAGGTCGGTTGGTCAGTGTAATGGTTGCTGAGTTGCTGACTCTATATTGCTGTCGTCTGGGTCGGTGATGGCTACATCTGTATCCCCTATGGCTACTCCACCTCCTCCTTCTGTGAAGGTGGTTAGGTAGTTGTTGCCTGTGGTTGTGCTGTCGTCTTCATCTAGGTCAAGGACTGGGGGGTTGTTTACTGGGGTGATGTTGATGGTTGTTGTTGCTGTGTTGCTGTCACTTTGTCCATCGTTGACGAATACTTCTATTATTCGAGGGGTGGTGTTGGGGTTGTTGGAGGTGTTGTTGTATTGGATTTGGCTTATGGCTTGTTGGTAATCAGCTAGGGAGGCAGGACCTGTGAGGGTTATGGTTCCGGTGGCGGGGTCATAGGGGCTGGCTGTTATGTCACCGGGTAATGTGCCTTCTACTGATAGGCTTTCGATGCTATCCCCATCGGGTCGGTTGGTGAGTACAATGGTGGCATCAGACATTTCAATACTATCGGGGTCGGTGATGCCGACATTACCGCTGGCTATGGCTACTGCTGCTCCTCCTTCGCTGAAGGTGGTTTCATAGCTGGTGCTGCTGTTATCTGTGGTGTCTAGGTCAATGACGGGGGGGGCAAATCCTTCTAGGGCGAAAACACCGCCACCGCCAACTAAATCTAAACCTCCATTTCCTTCTGTATCTGTGGGGAATGAAGCAGGATTAGTTAAATCAGCACCATCAGGTACATCTCCCCCAACAATAGCATAGCCATAAAATGTTTCATTATCGCCAATACCTAAAGTTGCATAGGAAATAAAAACACCTGATAAGTTTTGGCCAAGATCTGCAGTTTTTGTGAAGTTGGTATCAACTGCTGGGTCTTTTCTCAGAATATGAGATGTATTCAGCGTCTGAATACCAGTACCGAAATTGGTGGCATTGACAGTGGTTAGAGAACCAAATGCTGTGGCTTCTCCTGCTGCATTTATCGCTGTAATTGCTGCTATTTTAAACGGATCTCCTGTACCTCTATCTAAAATTAAGAAACCTACATTATTGGGACTATTAGCACTTAATCCTGCTGTAGAGATAAAGTCAATTCTTTCAATATTATTCTGATTTCCACTAGTATTTCCTGTATTCTGGAATACGTTGTCGGTGCCTCGGTTAATGGTTCGGCTCAGAAGGGCCTCTTCCATATTGTCAATAAAGGTGGGTTTGAGGTTAATATTGTTACCTGATGTTGACTGTTGTTCAAACCAGAGGAGTTGTCTGTTACCGGTTACGTTATCATTGTCAACTCTCTTGATATCAATCCTATCAACAAGCTGAATAAATCCATAGTTGTCTGTACCAGTGCTAAAGCCGGTTATATTACGGTTATTAATGTCGCCAACTTGGAAATCAAAATTATTTGTGCCATCGGAGAAAATATCATCATTATTTTCAGGCAAATTTTCGTTGTCAGTGGTCAGACCTGTGACGGGAGTGACAAAAGTAAAGCTATAGGTTTCTAAGGTTTGTTGTTTAAATGCGAGTTCTGGATAAAAATCTTGAGTAGATACGTCAAGAGTCCAGTTTCCTCCTAATAGAGGATTTCCGATCTTGGTGGTTGATGCTACAATATTGGCGCTGGTTAATTGATATAATTTTTGGATAAATTCTGACCCGGCATCTCCGGCAGCTACATTACAGCCGTAGAGGACTAAGGTGGAAATATTCCAGGATTTTATTTGATGAGCATAATGGTTAATATTCTGTAAGTTTAGGCTACTAGAACCTAGACTTAAACAGCCAGGACAACCGTGAGAAATGAGGTGAACTTCTACGGGTTGCTGATATGCTTTTAGGTGTTCTGATATCTGCTGGATCCCATCATGATCGGGATTGATAATAATTGTCTTGCAGCCAAGTATTGTGCCTTTTACTAAAACTTCTAGGTCTTGAATGTCTCCAGTCAAGAAAATGAGTTTATTGGTGGTAACTGAATCTGCACCTAATACTTTGTTATTCATTATGTTGTCTTCCTGGTAGATGCTAAACGTTGCTGTAAATAATTAGGAGTCCCTAGATAATAAGGCCAGCCTATAAATAAAAATGACGGCCAACATCAATTTGATTTTGACTGCCTATTATATATGTTGCATTGATATATACTCTATCACAACTGAAGGATGTGATCGATACATTTACGGTTGATCACAGATAATTTACCAAATCTTTACAAAAGGGGGGGATAAATATTGAGATAGCGGGGAAGTTGCTTAAAACATTAGCCTGACCCTAAATCCCTCTCCCACCTAGGGATAGGGACTTTGAAGGGGTATTACATGATTACTGAAAGGGCTGTATAGCTTAGACAATTAAAAAAGTGGCTGATTACATATTGCTAAATTGATAGAGTTGTGCTATAATAAACTCCTTTTTTTGGTGATTTTAGCTAATATTGATTGATAAATAAAATCCTGTGAGTGTATGAGATACACTGAAAACCTGACATGAAGGTATAGGTTAACAACACTGAGGGGTTAAAACCCTATAGCGCCGGAGTCATGGGGTGCAACTCACTGAAGGAGAGGCGGTTGCGCGTCTACACCCCAAAGGTCTCTCCCAAAGAGGGTGAGGGGCTTCAGAATGTACTTTATGGCTAGAGAAACTGCTGCTATATAGAGATTTACAATTCTTGACGGTTTGTCAGTAATCTTTTGATTGATGAATTTATATTTAACTATTATTAACTTAAATTCAGATTTAAATTAAACATAAAAAAATGGAGTATAGTAAATAATACTCCATGGTAAATATTGAAGTTTTATGGTTGACTGATGCGTGGAAATTAGTGGGGTTATTTATATGTTAAATAACTTGGTGATTGTTAGGGATAAAGAATCAGTGAAAATTGAGTTTCTTACTTGAGGATTAGTTCGCTGGGTAATTTCTTGAAAGAAAGCCGCTCATTTTCGACATCAACATAGATGGTATTTCCATGATTAAACTCTCCCCGAAGAATGCCTTTGGCAATTTGTGTTTCTAGTTCACGTTGAATAGCTCGTTTGAGGGGACGGGCTCCATAAACGGGGTCAAAACCGACATCAGCTAGGTAGTCCAGGGCGCTCTCAGACAATTTTAAGGACATTTTATGCTGCTCTAAACGCCGAGAAAGATTTACCAATTGTAGGCGGACAATTTCGCGCAATTGGTGGGGTTTGAGAGAGTGGAAAATAATAATTTCATCAATGCGATTAAGAAACTCTGGACGAAAAGCCGATCGCATAGAATCCATAACGCGGTGACGCATTTCCTCATAGCGAGAATCATCGCCAGCAATATCCAAAATATACTGCGACCCAATGTTACTGGTCATAATAATGATAGTATTTTTGAAATCGACAGTACGACCTTGAGCATCAGTCACTCGACCATCATCAAGGATCTGAAGCATGACATTAAAGACATCAGGATGAGCCTTTTCTATCTCATCAAACAGAATGACAGCATAGGGACGGCGGCGGATCGCCTCAGTGAGTTGTCCTCCCTCGTCATAACCTACATATCCGGGAGGAGCGCCCAAAAGGCGGGAAACGGAGTGTTTCTCCATGTATTCAGACATATCAACACGCACGATCGCCTCTTCGGTGTCAAATAGGTAGGAGGCTAAAGCCTTAGCTAGTTCGGTTTTACCGACTCCGGTTGGTCCGAGGAAGATAAAACTAGCGACGGGTCGGTTAGGGTCGGACAGACCAGCGCGCGATCGCTGAATAGAGTCAGCGACGGCTGTTACAGCTTCATCCTGTCCGACTACCCGTTGATGTAACTCATCTTCTAAATGCAGTAATTTCTCCTTCTCAGATTCGACTAATTTACTAATAGGAATCCCCGTCCACTTAGAGATAATTTCAGCAATATCAGACTCGGTTACTTCTTCCCGGAGGAGAGTTTTCCCTCCGGTTTGAGTATCTTGTAATTGTGACTCAGCTTGATGGAGTTGTTTTTTGAGAGCTTCCAGGGTCCCATATTTCAACTCAGCAGCGCGGTTGAGATCGTAATTACGTTCGGCTTGTTGAATTTCAATGTTAACCCGATCAATCTCTTCTTTGAGGGACTGAATATGGGTAATTGTATTTTTTTCCGACTCCCACTGAGCGCTGAGGGTGCGTTGTTCTTCCTTCAGGTTGGCTAAGTCTTTTTCCAGTCGTTCTAACCTTTCTTGGGAGGCGGTATCACTTTCTTTTTGCAAAGACAGTTTTTCCATTTCTAATTGGAGGATTTTCCGGTCGATTTCGTCTAGTTCCTCCGGCTTAGAAGTGATTTCCATTTTCAACTTAGCAGCGGCTTCGTCTACCAAGTCGATCGCCTTATCAGGAAGGAAGCGATCGCTAATATAGCGAGTAGACAGAGTAGCCGCCGCCACCAAAGAACTATCAGAAATCTTCACCCCATGATGAACCTCATAGCGTTCTTTCAAGCCTCGTAAAATCGAGATAGTATCAACCACATTAGGCTGATCAACGTAAACCTGCTGAAAACGTCGCTCTAAGGCTGCATCTTTCTCAATATACTTACGATATTCATCTAAGGTTGTGGCACCAATACAGCGCAACTCACCCCTAGCTAACATAGGTTTCAGGAGGTTTCCCGCATCCATCGCACCTTGGGTAGCTCCCGCACCAACAACGGTGTGAATCTCATCAATAAATAGGATGATTTTACCTTCCGAGTCCGTCACTTCTTTCAGGACTGCTTTTAAGCGTTCTTCAAATTCTCCTCGAAACTTAGCCCCCGCAATAAGTGACCCCATATCCAGTGCTATTAGTTTTCTTTCTTGGAGAGATTGAGGCACATCTCCGGCGATAATACGTTGAGCCAATCCTTCTGCGATCGCAGTTTTTCCAACTCCTGGTTCCCCAATTAAAACCGGATTATTTTTAGTGCGCCGACTCAAAATTTGAATAGTGCGGCGGATTTCTTCATCCCGACCAATTACCGGGTCTAATTTCCCCATACGCGCCGCTTCAGTTAAATCGCGTCCATATTTCTCCAAGGCTTCATATTTGCCTTCCGGGTTCTGATCTGTCACAGTTTGATTTCCTCGAATTTGGGTAATAATTTGTTGAAGTTTCGCTTCATCTAGTCGAAATTCTTGATAGAGAGTTTTACCAAATCTAGCATCTTTAGCGTAAGCCAATAACAGATGTTCAACGGATATATATTCATCTCCATATTGTTGGCGGTAGGCTTCGGCGTTGTCTAACAGGGTATCTAAACTGCGACCTAAATATACGTTGGTGCTGTTTCCTTTAATTTTCGGTTGACGATTAATAAAGTTTTCGGTACTTTCCCGAACCTTAGCCACTGATATTCCGGCTTTATTAAATAAGCTATTGGCGAGTCCATCTTGCTCTAGCAAGGCTTTCATCAAATGCTCAGTTTCGATTTGTTGTTGTTGAGCCTGTTTGACTATATCGGGAGTTTGTGCTAAGGCTTGCCATGCTTTTTCTGTAAATTTACTCGGATCTGTGGGTTGCATAATTTATAACCTCCTATACTGATTTTATCTAATAATTGACTGCTATTAACCATGGGGGACCTTTGGCGGAAGATTTTGATAAGAATGCCATCATTTTCTCAAGGTTTGAGTCTGTCCGACTATTTATAGACTTTAGCTTAATTGACTAGGGGCATTAGTTCTCTATTCCTAACCTTCGGGGTACGGATCACCGAAGTGATCAGCAGAGCTATGGTGGCTACAAATACTGACCAGAGACGTGGACTGGCAGCCAAACGACAAAGGTCGAGCCTACTCCTTCACGGCTTTTGACATAAATGCCGCCGCCTAAAATCTCACACAGTCGTTGGCTGATAGCGAGTCCTAAACCAGTGCCACCAAATCGTTTAGTTGTGGAAGCGTCAGCTTGGATAAAGGCTTTAAAAATGTGTTTAACCTGTTCTTTATTCATACCAATTCCTGTGTCTTTGACCTGAAAAACTAAATACTGAGTTTTAGCACTGGCAAATTTTTCGGCATTCAAGGTGTCTTTTTTCCACTCATTGGGAATTTTGGTTACTCGCTGCACTTGCAGGGTAATGGTTCCTTTATTGGTAAATTTGGAAGCATTACTTAATAGGTTTAATAGCACTTGTCTGACTTTGGGTAAGTCGGCATACATGGTGCCGAGGTCTTTGGCGGTTTTGACTTTCAGAGCGTTATGATTTTTTTCGGTTAAGGGGGTGGCGGTGGCTACGACATCATCAATTAATTGTTGTACGGCAAAATCTTCGAGATACAGGGTGACATGACCTGCTTCGATTTTGGAGATATCCAAAATATCACTAATCATGTCTAAGAGGTGTTTCCCGGCGGTTTGAATCCTCTCTAAATCGGGTAAAAAATCATCGTAGCCTAAATCTTTTGATTCTTCGTGCAGCATTTCGCTATAGCCAATAATGGCGTTTAAGGGGGTGCGAAGTTCATGGCTCATGTTGGCTAAAAATACGCTTTTTGATCGGTTGGCTGCTTCGGCGGCAATTTTGGCTTTTTGGAGTTCTTCGGTGTATTGTGCCACTCGTTTAATTAGTTGGTTAAGGGTGGTTGTGAGTTTGCCGATTTCTGTATGCTGGTCTTCCATTAGGGGAATTCTTAGGGCAAAATCGGAATCTTCTCCTACTTGATCAGCAATGTCAATCATTTTTTCAATCGGATCGGCGATCGCTTTACCTGTATATTTGGCTAGTAACCAACCTAGAACTATAGCGGTTAATAAACTTATTAATATAATGTTACGAGCGATACTTTGTCCGGTTTGTAATTGAACTAAGGCTAAGTCGGCGCGATCGCGGAAATTGACGGCTAACCGCAATGCTTCCCCAGACAAATTATAGAGGTTAGTGGCGGCGGGGCTGTTGTTGAAGTTGTTTAATGATTGTTGGATTATTTGTAGATTTTCGGGGCTGTTGTTCGCCGTTTCTGTGGCTTGAAATATCCGGTTTATTTCCTCTGTATATACGGCGATCGCACTGCTATAATCCTGCAAAATTTCTTGTAATCTTTGATAGTCTTGCTGGATTTTAGGGTCTGTGGTGCTAGGCACTTCCTGCAAATTGTTAATCGCCAGTTGTAATTGAAAAATTTCTGACCTAATTTGGGAAATGATGATTAATAGTTGCTCGGGGTTGTTGATATTATTAACCAGCTTTTTTTGCTGGTCTTTTAGGTCAAAAATATTCGTATCTAAGTTAATTAAAAAATGGGCTTGGTTGTGATTAATCTTAAACTGTTTATTACTGTTATGGGTGAGAACTGTGTTAACTACAAATCCGGTTAACACCCCCCCGACGGCTACACCGAGAACAATCATATAGCCACTACTAATTTTTTGCCGAATTCCCAAATTATTGAAAAACGGCAGAGACAACCCCCAAGGAGTTAGGGTATTTGAAGAATTGGGTTTGGGTGAGGTTTGAGGCATCCGTTGCTTTACAATTAGCCAGGAAGGTCTACAAAATACCAGGCGTAACCCTCGGTTCTGATGGCTGTCAGAATTTTAGATTTTGGGGATGTCTGATATTATTATCGATATCTATATTCAGGCGGCACATTCAGGATCAAGTTGAGCAGAAGGTGAGAACCTACTGGACAAGTATTCTAGCATTTTAATAAGTCAATTTTGATCAACCTTTGATAAACTTAATGAAGTTGGGAGATGCACGCTCAACAGTGTGCATGGGTCAAGGAACTTTGATAGTCCCCAGGCTATCTGCCAATTTTGGTTTTGGCATGGTGATGGCGCTAGGGGTACACTAGAAGTAAATTTAGTGAATGACGGGTAATTGTCCATGAAACTATTTGATCAAATTGTCGGTGCTTTGAATAACCCAGCACTGCAAGCCAACACTAATCAAATTAATGATCTCATAAATACGGCACAACAGCTAGGGGTTAACTTTGGTGGGTCTCCGGAAACCACCCAGGCGGTGATGTCTGTGGTGGGGGACTATGTGCGATCGGCACTCAAGGAAAAGTGCGACCAGGAAGGCAAGGAATCAGTACAATCCTTGGTGAATCAGTATAGTGGTGTTGAAGCGAATCCTGCTGTGGTACAATTACTATTTTCTCCCCAACAGCAAAATCGACTGATTGAAGCGGTCGAACAGCGCACGGGAGTTAATGCTCAGACTATTAGAAGTTTGCTGCCGCTATTGGTTCCTGTGGTTTTGAACTTTTTGCAAACTGGGACTAATAGCCAAGATCCACAAAAAGGCGAAAATCCGGTTTTGACGAGTTTCTTAGATAGTACCGGTGATGGAGAGGCTGATATTGCGGGTGTGCTGCGACTAGCTAGTAGCTTTTTTAAGCGCTAATCTGATAATTGGTCTAATGATATGGTGATTGAATGGTTACGGTTTAAGGTTCCTCCAGGACAGTGGGAAGCCTTCATTCAGAAGGATGAACAGGTTTGGACGGAAGGACTGAAGCAGTTTCCGGGTTTTATTGGTAAGGAAACTTGGGTTGACCCTAAACTAGAAGAGGTGATCCTGATAATTCGCTGGGAAACTCGCGAACAGTGGAAGTCCATTCCCACAGAAGCCTTAGAAAAGCTAGACCTAGCCATGGGTGATCTGAAAATGCCGATTATTGAAAGCTATGAGTATCAGGTGCGTAAGTTCCTACATTAAGGATTGAGGAAGATTAGCTGAATTTGTCAATGAGGGCAAACATAAGGTTAAGGGTCAGTAAACCTACCCCAATCAAAAGCCCGATAAAAGTGGCAATACTCAAAAATGGACGAATTTTGGCAAATCCACGGTTTTGTTTTGGTTCCATAAAACGGATAACTCCTGCTAGGCAACAGATCAGACAATTACGGATTAGACTGGGATTATAACATAATTGCTTGTACCATCATCGACCTGCCCACTTTTAACCTAAATTGAAACCATGGCTATGTTTTCTCCGATTTCTCACCCAAATCAATCTGTACTTAACCATAATCACAGTGCTGCCATGTCCAAACCTAATTCGTCAGAGTCTGATCTTTTACCCTCGCCTTTACCTGTGCGCCACTGGTTGGAGTGGGCAGAATATATTTCTTTGGCAAGTTCTGCTATTGGGTCGGTGGTGGTGGCGCTTTCGGGTCAGGCTTTCTATGGGGTTGCGCCTCTGACTGTGGCTCTCTCTCTTAATGTTGCTAACCGACATCGCCTACAACAGTCTATGGGGGAAACTCAGGCTGATGTGGTTGAGGTTCGGGAGTCGGTGGAGGTTTTGGAACAAAAGGCGGTGCGGGCAATTTTGGGGTTGCGCCAACAACTAAGGGGAGATATTGAGGCACTGGAGAGCAAATTACCAGAACCTGTAAGTGAGGATGAATTGATGAGGGTTCGTGGGTCAAAACAGGTGGCTGTGTTAACGGAGTCTGTGGCTTCGTTTCAGAGTGAAATGTCTCAGGCTTTGGATGAGATGGAACAGCAGTTTCACCAGGAAATTGCCCCTTTACAGGGTAGTGTGATTGAGTTACAAAATGCGATCGCATCATTACAAAATCAACAGGGTAAATTGACAACTCCTGTTCAGGGTCAGGCGGGTGATGTGTCTCAAATTCAGGCTGAACTAGAACGCATATCTAATGAAAACGAGACAATTATTAAGCCTCATATAAAACGTTTACTTTTGGTAGTTAAACAACTGCAAAAGACTGATAATAATTATTTGCCGCGTCCACCTAAACCCAATTCTAATAATAAGAATTAGCTGGCAATATGACATTAACAATAAAGCCGAGAAAAATTATCTTAGATACTGACCCAGGTGGGGATGATGTGTTCGCTTTGCTATGGTTGCAAAGTTTGGTTAGCCAAGGTATGGCTGAATTGGTGGCGGTGACAACTGCAGAAGGAAATGTGGAGGCTCAACGCACTTTTACCACGGCTAGTCAGGTTCTGGCTTGGACTGGAATGGATGGGGTGACGGTGGGTCGTGGGGTGATGGGGGTTAATTCTTTGGTGGGAAATGCTAGTCATATTCACGGGGATGATGGGATCGGGAATTTGTCGGATACTTTACCGCCGCCTACCCATAATTTTGAGGATGCTTTGGGTTCGCCACAGGTGATTATTGACTGTTTAGAAAAATATCCAGGGGAAATTACTATAGCAGCGATCGCTCCTTTAACTAATTTAGCCGCAGCAGAACAAATACGCCCAGGTATTCTCCAGTTGGCGCGGGAAATTGTGATTATGGGGGGTTCTTTTCATTTGGGGGGAAATGTTACGCCCCATGGAGAGTTTAATATTATTTATAACCCGGAAGCGGCGGCTACTGTTTTCGCCAGTCGCCATGATTTGGTGATGATTTCCTTAGATGTTACCCAGCATTTAATTTTCACCCCAGAAATTAGCGATCGCATAGCCGCAGTTAACCCCCAAAGTGCGATCGCCGAATTTATAGTTGATTTAGTCAAGTTCATGGTAACAACCGCCTTAAAAAACCGCCGCACTCGTGGGATTCCCGGTTTTTTAGTGCATGATGCCGCTACTATTGCTTATATATTCTACCCGGAATTATTCAAGTTTTACCGGGCTAAAGTTGAGATAGAAACCCAAGGAATATCAACTCGCGGTCTCACCTGGTTTGACCGCACCCATCAACCCAAATTAGATGTTAATAGTTGGGTAATTTCCGAGGTGGATGATGATATGTTTTTTGCGATTTTAGTCGAAGATTTAAAACAATTAATAATTAATAATTAACAATTAATAATGGATAATGGACAATTGATAATTAATTACCGATTACCGATTGTCCATGGCCGATTATCGATGGTTGAAAGGATTAATTTTCGTCGCTGAGAATTTGAGGAACTCGGAAGAAATCCCCTAACAATTAACAATTAATAATTAATAATTAACAATTAATAATGGACAATTGATAATTGATAATTAATTACCGATTACCGATTGTCCATGGCCGATTATCGATAGTTGAAAGGATTAATTTTCGTCGCTGAGAATTTGAGGAACTCGGAAGAAATCCCCATCAGGTTCTGGGGCGGCGGCGAGTAAAGCGTCGCGATTTGGATAGGCTTCAAGTTGATCAGGACGGGTGATATTACTGACATCGATCGCCCGCATAGTAGGGGCGACTTTTTCCGTATCCAGCTCCTTGAGTTGTTCAAAGTAATCCAAAATACCATTCAATTCCTTAGTAAACTTTTCCTCTTCCGAGGGCTGTAGTTGTAAGCGAGCTAAGTGAGCCACTTTGCGGACTTCTTCGCGATCAATCATGCTGGTAATCAAACTCCTATTTAGAAGTAAACATCAATATCACTGCGGCCTGTTGTTTTCAGCCAGTTCTGAGCTTCAATGTAGTTATTAGGAGCGAGACGAATAGCACGTTTCCAGTATTCTGCGGCTTCCCGATAGGCTTGTTCTGCGGCATCCTCATCTCCGGCTTCTTTGGCGCGATCGCCGCGATAGTGGAAAATGACAGCAATATTATTGAGAGCCTGGGGAAGGCGGGGGTTGAGATCAATTGCTTGATGGTAATAATCTAGTGCTTGGTCATGTTCGCCGTTGCTGGTGTGAATCAAACCAATGTTATAGAGGATATAACTGCGATCGTTAGGATCTTGTTCAAGTTTGAGAGCCTCATAATAGTTTTCGAGAGCTTCTGCATATTCTCCATCAGCTTGAGCGGACATTCCATCGCGATAGTAGGCGAAGGCTTCTTTTGCCTCCCGGCTGGTAGGTAGCATTTTCAGAAGCATATCAGCCGCGACCGTAAAAGTCTTATCAATGAAATTATCGTTACGTTGAGTTCTGGGCATTTTATAGGAATCTGATACATTTACGCGACATTTTTCCGGTTGTTCCCGGACAATGCGACGATAGCACTATTACCCGTTAAGGTAACAGAGGCGGTATCCCGCAAAGCTTTTAGAAAGATTCCCAAAGCACCGTTCCAGTCCCGTGGTAGAGTGAACCCGCACTCAGGACATCGGAACACTTTTGAGCCACCTAGCTGGGAATGGACATGACCACAGTGAGTACAGGTTTTGCTGGTGTATTCTTCGGTCACATCTACAACTGTTCAGTTATTTCCGCGCTTGATGTCTCAGGGTTAGTTTGAATCGATAATGCGCCCATGTCAGCATGGCTCGGGCAGTCTTAGACCTGATTAGACGCTTCACCTTGGCAACCATATTGGAAGTCTCGAAGGTGGGCCCAAAAAATCAGGCTGTGTTATGGGATGGTCAGGGATGCGACCCAATCAACCAAGGGGTTGAAGTCCTCACCGGGTAGTTATTTCGCCCATTTCAGCTCTATTTCATACCCGAAGGTCTCGCACCATACTTGGTATTATACTGTATTGCCGTAAAATGTTAACCTAATTTGAGATTAAATAATGCTCTTTACTGTAGCAATGATTGCCTTGCGATGCAGCCTACACCCATTCGCTTCCAGAGCCTTGAGTTACTGGCCCAAATTCATCTTGTCTGCGGGGTGGCGGGAACCGTTTTATATTCCCAAGGTATGGCGGTGGGGGTTTAATCCGGTTCCCAGAAACTGAATTTACGACAACAGGGAGAAAATCGCCAAAATCCCTACGAGTCTGGATTGGCTCGTTTCAGCAAATCAGAGCGAATTAAACCACCCATCCAAGTCCAGTTTGTGCGTTCTTCTTTTGGTATAAAATGAGCCATGACAGTATCTGGACTACTTTGATAGAAAGTCTTAATTTCTGCCCGTGCCCACAGTCCCCAAGGCGCTCTGACCAAAATATGATCTCCGACCACAAACACCTCACCCTCAGAATTTTCCGCCTGGGGAAGTTCCACCGCAACTTTCGGCTTGTGTTTAATGGGTTTTGAAGGTTTCACGGTGCGACTAGGAATGTGTTTGACAGTCCCAGTAGACCGAGAATTTTCTTGGGTGTTGGTAGTCGGCGATTCGGAACTAGGCTCAGGGGGTTTGTTTGGTCTAGTAACTGCTAAAATTTTGTGATTGCTATTCATTGACACTCCTGGATGCTACATCTCACCATATCCTTTGTTCCTATTTTGGCATCCTTGTTCCGCAAATCCAAGATGATATTTGGAACTTAACCGCTCAAAGATCGGGGTTTCCGGTAATAAAAGCCAAAATTCGGTCAAATTCAAAATTATCAGCCCATCCCTTTAATAAATCAGCCAAAGCGCCATGATACTCTGGAATTTCAGCAATCAAGGCTAGAATTTCCGGTTCGTTGGTACACAAAACCGCTTGATGTAGTTGCTGTATCCAAGTCGTCGGCATCACTCGCAGGGAGTCGCTGTCAAGGGGGACAGCAGGCTGGTTTTGCAGATCGGAAGTTAATGATACATCCTCTATAGGACTTCCTTCGTATAGATAGCGCACGCCTAAGTATTGAGCCATCTTATCAAAAATCACTGCTTCTCGAAAGGGTTTACTGACAAAATCATCACAACCCATAGCTAAAATTTGCGATCGCTCCTCTTCAAAAGCATGAGCTGTCAGAGCGATAATGATAGGGGCGCGATGTGGTGGTATAGTTTCTTTAATGTGTTTAGTAGCTTCCAAACCATCCATAACTGGCATTCTCATATCCATCCAGACCAAATCAGGTTGCCACTTAGCGCACATTGTAATCGCTTCTAAGCCATTTTCAGCCGCCTGCACCTCAAAACCCACCTTAGACAGTAAACAGACCAGTACCTGGCGATTTTCTTGGGCATCTTCTACCACCAAAATCCGATAAGATGGTTGTCCGTCAGCTAAAGCAATCACCCGTTTTTGGATAGGTTGAGCCGGGATTTCTTGAGGGTCTGCTGCTTGTACGACAATGGGAAATTTGACTATTGTACCCTTTCCCACCTGGCTGATAATATCAATTTCGCCGCCCATCATTTGTACAAATTTCTGGCTAATTGGTAATCCTAAACCCGTCCCTTCATTAGACTTACGACCTGTTTCAGTTTGCCCAAATGGTTTAAATAGCATATCAATTTCATCCGGAGCAATTCCTGGTCCGGTATCTTCCACCTCAAAACTGAGGATAGTTATATCGGGGGTTTCATAGTTCTGAGACTGAACTCGCAGGGTAACTCGTCCTGATTCCGTAAACTTAATGGCATTTCCCAATAAATTAATCAAAACTTGTCGTAGTTTATTTTCATCGGTTTTCACATATTGGGGGACATTATGATGCACCTGAAACTCTAATTTCAATCCCTTGGTTTTACTTCTTAAACCCAGCATTTCGTGCAAGTTTTTCAGAAGATAGTAAAGGTCAAAACTGATTTGATTAAACGTAATGCGACCCGCTTCAATTTTCGACATTTCTAGGACATCATTAATCAGTTCTAAAAGATGTTCTCCCGAACGACCAATAATTTTGATATATTCCTGTTGGGATACATTTAACTGTTCATCCCTAGCCAGAATTTGGGTAAAGCCTAAGATAGCATTTAAAGGAGTGCGTAACTCATGACTCATTTTGGTGAGAAATTCACTTTTAGCTCGATTAGCCGCATCAGAGGTTTCTTTGGCTTTCTGTAACTGTTTCATCAGTTCTACTTGTTGGAGGGCGACACCTAATTGATTGGCAATTTGAGCTAATAGACTCACTTCTCGATGCATCCACTCTCTGGGAAAATTGTGTTGATAGGCGGCAATAATTCCCCATTGAGTTTCGCCTAAAAATACGGGAGTAATCATATAGGATCTAATCATAAATTCATCCATGAGAACTCGATGAGAATCAGAAAGGGGGGAGGTATAAATATCATCAACTGCTTGTTGATGGTAAATTTGATTTATATTTCCCTGACTCTCTTTCAAATGTAAAGAAAACCAAGTATTAGGGTCAGTTAGATTGATAAACTGGGGACAGTTTGGCGCTACGGACTCAAACAAAAACTTGCCGTTTCCTTGGGGTAAAAGTCGATAAACTACAACGCGATCGCATCTGAGAATTTGGCGCACAGCTTGAGCAGTAGCCCTAAAAATCATATCCATATCCAGAGTTTGGCGTATGGTTTCAATTAACCTGGATAAAGCCCTTTCCTGTTGAGCGGCTTTAGTTTGTTCTTGGGATTGTTTTTGCGCCTGGGTGAGCAGTTCGGCTTGTTGCAAAGCCACCCCTAATTGGAGAGCTATTTTTTGTACAAATTCGACCTCAGAACTTTTCCAAGAACGAGGATAGGAGCATTGATGAATACATAATAAACCCCAGAGATGGCTCCCTTTTAGCAGGGGAATTACCAAATTTGCTCTCACCTGAAACTTAGATAAAAGTTGAATATAGCAAGGGTCTAAATTTGCTTCATAAATATCAGCAATGGATTGAATGCGGGAGTTTTTGTATTCCTCCACAAATGAATTAGCGAAACAAGCATCATGAACTTTCCAATTTAAAGCTGATTCAAACTGAGGTAAAACATCTTCCGATACAAAATTACCATCCCGGTAATTAGAGAGGGGATGAAAGCTAAAGATAGCCACTCTGTCGGCGTTCAAAAGTTGACGGACTTCGGCGGTAGCTGTAGCAAAAATTGTATTAATATCTAAGGTGCGCCTGATTTTATCAATCACTTCGGCTAAGGCTCGTTCTCGTTCAGCTTCCCTGGCTAAATGTTCGGCTTGGCGACGCAGTTCTATGGCTAAGGTAGTTTGCAATTTTTCTTTTTGTTGTTGGGTTTGAGCGAGAAGTTCTGCTTGTTGAATAGCCACCCCAAGCTGGGCACCAATTTGGATTAAAAAGTTGATTTCACTCTGAGTCCATTGTCGGGGTCGGGAGTTTTGAAATGCTGCTAAAAGTCCCCACAATTTCTGATTTTGATAAATAGCAATAATAGCATAGGATCGCGCTTGATAAGTATGCTGTACATTCAGATAACATTCGGAAAATCCACCTTGATAAATGTCATCGCAAACTCGGAAGACTTCCCCACGACTGAAAGGACCTCCTTGGCTTTCTTGAAGATGGGTGTCTACTATGGGAGAATCTGTTAAATATTTGAGGCTGCATTCACTTATATTGCTACATAATGAATTTTGTTGATTTTGTAAATCCATTAAGGAGATCCAACCTTCGCCTTTGGATTCAACTACAAATTCGCCACTCCAGTCGGGGTTAAATCGATAAATAACTACCCGATCGCTTTTAAGTAATTGTCTGACTTCTTCGGTGGTGGTGATAAAGATAGTTTGTAGGTCTAGGGATTGGCGAATTTTGTTAATAATGGCGGCGACGGCTTTCTCTCTTTGGACGGCTTGCGCGACGGCTTGAGTTAAATCTTTGGACTGTTGTTGTAGTTTTTGGACCAATTCGGCGTGTTGGAGAGCAATGCTTAAATGGGTGGCAATTTGTTCGACAAATTCAATCTCTGAGGTTTCCCATTTCCGAGGTCGAGAACATTGATGAATACATAATAAACCCCACAGGCGATCGCCTTGTAATAGGGGGACGACCAAATTGGCTCTGACATGAAACTTTTCGAGGATCTGAATATGACAAGCAGCCAATTCAAGTTGGTAGATATCTTCGGATATCCAAATTCTGCCTTTTTGATAATATGTCGCGTGATGTTCTCCAAAACAATGGTCATTTATTTTAGCTGCTAATGTGGAATTATATTCAGGTAAAACATCTTCGGAGACAAACTCACCACACTGATATTCGCAATTTTCATCAAAGCGGTACATCCCGACGCGATCGGCATTCAGAAGTTGACGGACTTCTCTGGCTGTCGAGGTGAATATACTTTGTAAATCGAGGGATTCTCGAATTTTGCTAATAACTGTAAATAGCGCTTTATGTTTGGCAATTTGGGCAGATTGAGCCTGGTTAATAGCTGCTATTTTTTCCAGTTCATAAATACGTTTTTCTAGGAATGCTATTTTTTCGATAAGTTCCCCTTGACTGGGGAGATTTGGGTTCAATTTTGGATGGTTAGACATATTTATTATCAACCATAGCTGTAACGCGATCGCGACCCTGTTGTTTAGATTGATACAAAGCGCGATCGGCAATATCAATTAGTTTACAGGGACTTTCTGTTAGCTTAGGAATTTGACTACTTACGCCAAAACTGAGGGTAACAATTTCACTTACCTGAGAATAGAGATGGGGGATTTTCAATTGTTTGACCGCTTGGGAAATATTCTCAGCTACCGTGATTGAACCTTTCAGGTCAGTATCCGGTAAGAGGACCACAAATTCTTCCCCCCCATAACGAGCGGCTAAATCCGAGGGTCGTTTAACATTGTTTTCCAGAGCTTTAGCAATATTGCGGAGACAATCATCTCCCATTTGATGACCATAATGATCATTGTAGGGTTTGAAATAATCCACATCACAAATAATCAGGGATAAGGGTTGCTGAACCCGTGCTAACCTTTTCCATTGCTGAATTATATATTCATCAAATCGCCGTCGATTAGCGACATGAGTTAAACCATCTAAATGAGCAATCCGATACAGTTCGGCGTTAGCTTGTTGTAATTCAATTTGCGATCGTTGTAGGGCTGACTCTATTTCTTTGCGTCTTTGAATTTCTTGCTGTAGCTGATAATTCTGGGCTTGTAGTTGTTGTTGTTGATGTCGCAAAATCATTTGAGTTTTGACTCGCACTAGGACTTCTTCTACCTGAAAAGGCTTAGTAATATAATCTACTCCTCCAATAGTAAAAGCCTTGACTTTATCAGGAAGTTCATCTAAAGCGCTCATAAAAATCACCGGAATTTCTGCCGTAATTTCATCAGCTTTCAGTTGCATACAAACCTCATAACCGTCCATATCAGGCATTTTGATATCTAGTAGCACCAAATCAGGAGGTGAGGCTTTAGCCGTAATCAAGGCCATTTTTCCCTTGGTCACTCTCCTGACATTGTAGCCCTGCTCTGTCAGCATTTGAGAAAGCAGTCGCAAGTTATCCGGTTTATCGTCAACCAGTAAAATATTGCCAAATTGGGATGTGTTTGGGGGCCGGATCATTAGCGTGTCGGTAAACCGGATAGCTAGAATAGGTAGCCAAGAGTCAAGGGAATTGACAAAATACCTCAAAAGGGAGGGAAGTTGATATTTTCCCCCAATGGTTGCCTTGAGAGCAACCCTACCATTTACCTAGAAGGTAAGCAGGAGGGCTGTCTTGCCTATAGATATCCCTCCGGGTGAGGTGGGATGTCTCGCAGTTTCCTAGTTTACCATAATTGCTGTCCTGGGATAATTTTCGATAAAGGCTCCTGTAGCGGCGTTGGTGCTGCTGGTTCACACAGATGTCATATCAATGCTACAACTTCGCCAAATCTCTCATTTAATCTAAGAACTATCAAGCGATTAATGGGAGTGTTAACGATGCAAGATTCTCTAAAATCCTCTGTGCGTCCTATTCAGCCTGTAGCTTATTTATCGATGCTTTTGTTGGGTGCGGGGCTTACTTTTGGTGTTGTTTCCCTTACCCCTAATGCTGGTTCTTCCCGTGAGAGTACCGGTGAAACTAACACTGGAGCGGCAGATATGAACCCTGGGATGGTTTCTCCAGGTCACGTTTTGGCACAAAATCCTAATTTAGTCAGTGCTGTGGTGGAGCGGGTGGGAGCAGCAGTGGTTCAAATTGATACAGCCAGAACTGTAGAAACTCAGGTTCCTGATGTGTTTAATGACCCGTTCTTCCGACGGTTTTTTGGCCAACGACTCCCTAGTGGTCCGGGGCGGCGAGTTGTTCAGGGTTCCGGTTCGGGTTTTATTGTGGGTTCTGATGGTCGGATTTTGACTAATGCTCATGTGGTGGAGGGAGCCACCCAAGTGCGGGTGACTTTGCGCGATGGTCGCCAGTTTGATGGGGAAGTGCTGGGAACTGACCCGGTGACTGATGTGGCTGTGGTGAAAATTCCGGCGCAAAATCTCCCAACTGTGAGTTTGGGTAATTCTGACCGATTGAGACCGGGAGAAATGGCGATCGCTATTGGTAATCCTCTGGGGTTAGAAAACACTGTCACCATGGGTATTATTAGTGCTACCGGTCGCTCTAGTGGCTCTATTGGCGCACCGGATAAACGGGTGAGTTTTATTCAAACTGATGCGGCGATTAATCCGGGTAATTCGGGGGGACCTTTACTTAATCAAAATGGTGAGGTCATTGGTATGAACACGGCTATTATCCAAGGCGCACAGGGTTTAGGTTTTGCTATTCCGATTAATCGGGTTGGGAATATCGCTGATCAAATTGTGGCTAATGGTCACGTTGATCATCCATTTTTGGGTATTCAAATGGTGAGTTTAAACCCCGAAGTTAAGCAGAATATTAATAATGATCCCAACAGTGGTTTAAAGGTTGATACAGACCAAGGGGTGTTAGTTGTCCGTGTGGTTCCTAATTCTCCAGCGGCTCAGGCTGGACTCCGAGTGGGTGATGTGATTTCTCAAATTAATGGTCAAATCATTCGGGACGCAGCGGAGGTTCAACAGTTGGTTGAACAAACGGGAGTAGGTCATCAATTACGATTGGAATTACGCCGCAATGGTCAAAATCAAGGTTTCGCTGTTCGCACCGGAACTTTGAGAGAACAAAGTTAGGTTAACTTGACATTAACTACACCTGGGGACAATTAGTTGGGTTGTTGGCAACTCTCCTAAACTGTCCCCTCCATTTTATAATTGACAGGCTGTATTTAATTTCTGGGTTTCCTGTATGATAGTTGTGGGGATATGTCCGATTATATTAAGCACCTAATATCAAGATTTTAGGCTGGTGGTTCTAAAATTCTAAAGGGTTGGTTATCCCTTTCCCAACGGCAAATTTCAGAGTAGAGGTGGGTTTTATAAAAGTAGGCTTTTTCGTAAGCAAGTCGCAGACTGCGATCGATTATCTCAGGTTTAACATCCTGGGAATTATGAGAACCAATTGCTTTGCATAAAGCCAAAGACAATATTTCTACTAAATCATGACCACAACAAATTTGCCAAGGATCGTCACTTTGACTATTTAAATTCGTGATTTTAGAGATAATATCTGGAGTGCTTAGATAGGACTTTTGGGATTTATTTTTCACAACATCAATTAGCTTTTCGTAGGCAATCTTGATTTGATTTTTATCAACAAACTTACTAAAATCAATAGCCTGAAAAGTTAAGTTTAATCCTTCCGTCTGGGAAATCCAACGCCAATATCCGACAGGCTTTCCGGCTGCTAGTAAAACCTCCCTAATATCTCCCGGAAAGCTAGATATTTTTGATTCTGAACCAAATTCATCCAAGACTTTATTAAAGGCTAGAGAGTTTAATAACATGGTTTCTAGGTCGTGGGTATCTGTCCTAAGTAAATTAGAACTATAACTGGGTAAATCATCAATTAAGTGATCAAAATCAGCGTCAACAATTGCTACAACTCCTGGAAAATCTGAATTTTCAAGTTTTTGGAGAACATCAATAACAAGCTGCTTGTTAGATGGCTTACCAGCAATGATGACAGATTGACAAACTGATTTATCAATAAGCCAATTATAAAAAATCCTGTCAGTATGACCTTCAACTAACAGAAAAGTACCTTTAAATGTACTTCGCAATAGGCGGACTTTATTAACCTCACGGTCTACGGAAATAAACTCTCTCATTTGGGTCCCTGGAGTTCCACTGTCAAATCCCAACGGTCTTGAATGATATCTGGAGAATGAGTAGCCATTACAATATTGAGTTTGGCGAGTTTAGTGATTTCTTGCAAGTCTTTGATAAACTCAACTTGCCAGCCAACATGAAGGGATAATTCTGGTTCATCTATTAATACTAAAGAATCGGGTTTAACTTTAAATAGTAATTCATATATAAGGATTAACTCATGTTGTTCGCCTGATGATAAATCCGTTGGACAAAGTTCATGATTTAAAACTTGTTTATATTCAGATAATGATGATTTATAGGATGATGTAAAAATAAATCCTTGGTCTTTACTAAAGCCAATATTTTTATAAGAATAGGCGAACTTTTTGTTAATTATTTTGCGAAACAAATCAATTTTGTCTGCTATATCATCGAAAACACTTAGTTTTTTATCCATGTCTTCTACATAAACAGATAAGATGTTTTTGGTTGTTTCGTCTATAGATGGTGGATGAATATCAACTTCTGAACTTTCATCTTGATTCAACAAACCCACTTCCATAAGTCGCGATCGCATTTTATCAAGATGGTCTAATTTATCATAAAGTTGCTCATCTGTTAAGTAAGTTGATGGCTGCTGCTGAACCACTCTGAGGGGAAAGGTTCTATCGAGAGATTGAGATATTGTGCCATATTCAGTAAATTTGTGTTGCATTTTTTGCGCTAATTCACGGGAATATACGGATACTGTTGATAAATCAGATAATCTTTTATAAGCGATTCTGCGTTCATAATTAGAGGCAATATTGAGGAGTCTTTGTGATTCTATAAGTCTGACATTAATCTGCCTCTGTAAATCTTGTAGCCACTCAGGTTGTTGTTCACATTTAATACCTCTCAATAAATCTGGGAACCTATCTACAATGTCTGATATTGAGAGCATTTCTTCCGTGGGTAAGTATCGCCACCTTTGAGGACCAACCCGCATAAGTTCAGGAATTAGATAGTCCAAGTCACTGATAGAAATTTCATCAATATCATTGATTTGGGACTTGTCTAAAATAAAGATTTCGGAATTTTTAGAAAAATTAAACCTGATGGTATTTGATTGGTCTTGTCTGCCTGTTTTTTTATCGATTTCCAGATAATTACCATCATCAAATTCTACTTTAAAAGTTTCAAAGGGAAGATTTCTTAATTCTGAATACTGGCAATTAAATAAGCCGTTAAGTAGTTTCAAAATCACGGTTTTGCCAAAGCCATTAGGGCCGTGAATGATGGTAATTCTATCATTTAAATTAACAGGAATTTCGTGGTTAAAAATTCCAAATAAGCCGCCAACATAAACTTTAATGATTTGCATAAATTTACCTCGGATACCTCAAGTTTTACCAGCATTTAAAATTTCTATGGCTGCCCGATCGCCTGCTCCTTCTCCCCCCAATACCTGGCGCATTTGTCGATATTCAGTTAACATTTGTTCTCGTTTGGTGGAGTTGGGAAAAAGTTGGATAACCTGGTTGACAATGGCTTCTGGTGTAACTTCATCTTGTAGCAATTCTGGCACAATTTCCTTCATTTGGACTAAATTGGGAGGAGCCATAAAGGGGATGGAAAAATGGAGAAGGTGACGAGCGACCCAAGCGGTAATTTGACTCACTCGATAAACGACAACTTGGGGAACTTCCAGTAAAGCTAATTCAAGGTTAACGGTACCTGACTTGGCGATCGCCAAATCAGCGGCGGCTAGTACATCAGTTTTATTTTCTACTAAAGAAGCCCGGAGATTATATTGTAAAATACCCCGTTCAATATCTGCCCGATACTTTTCTAAAGATAATGGAATCCAAAAACGCACCAATGGAAACTGAGCCTGAAGAGTGGCGGCGGCTTGAAATATAATGGGCATCAAATAGCGAATTTCCTGCTGTCGGGAAGCGGGAAGTAAGGCGATCGCTATTTCCTCAGTAGCAATACCCAAATTTTCCCTGGCTTGGTGGCGGCTGGGGTAGGCTTTAATCCGGTCAATAAGCGGATGCCCTACCCAGGTCACTTTCGCGCCTTTAGCGGCAAAATAGCGGGCTTCCTGGGGAAAAATGGCAAGGATGCGATCGCTAAAATTGACGATTTGATTAGTATTGCGCGATCCCAGAGACCAAACCCACTCCTGGGGGGCAATATAATAGATAATGGGAATCTCGGGGAATCTGCCTTTAATCAGATTACCGATACCGATATTAGGTCCCATGTAATCAATTAAAATAGCGACATCGACAGGGTTTTCTTGCAGATAACGCCTGACCCTAGCCTGCATTTGCAATGTAGGGATAAAATAGGGCAAAGACTCCCAAATTCCGACCGCACCAATAGCGGTAGTATCCCCCAACAATTGGGCTCCGGCGGCTGCGGTTTGCGGCCCTCCCAAAGCAGTAATTTCCAAGCTATAACCTTTAATTTCGGCTTGTCGGCGCAAGGCTGCTACCAATAGCGCCGCCTGCATATCTCCTGAAACCTCCCCGGTGCTAATAAAAATCCTCATGGCGCTTCTGGTGTGACCCGTTTTCCCGGAATAAGACCGCGCCTTTCCGGTGTGAGTGAGAGACGGACAAAATTAATCAAATGGTCAAGATAGGAATTTTGGGGGAGTTGTTCCAATTGAGCGATCGCTTCTGAGAGACGGTGTGGGGTACGGTATAAAATCCGAAATGCCTTTTTAATTAGTCCCAACTCCTCATTAGTCAAACCCGCGCGTTTAAGACCGACAGAATTAAGCGATCGCACTCGGGACGGGTTGCCTTCCACTAACATAAATGGTGGTACGTCGCGGTCAATGCGACTCATACCTCCAACCATAGAAAACTGACCAATGCGGACGAACTGATGGACTCCCAAAACGCCGCTCAACCGTGCTTTAGACTCAATATGAACATGACCCGCCAAAGCTACCCCGTTGGCAATTACCACTCCATCCTCAATGGTACAGTTATGGCCCACATGAACATAAGCCATAAGTAGATTACCATTGCCAATTTTGGTGGCTTCTCCGGCATAGGTAGCCCGGTTAATGGTCACATATTCCCGAATGCGGTTGTCGTCGCCAATGGTAACAAAACTCACCGCCCCCTCGTATTTTAAATCCTGGGTTTCCAACCCAATAGCAGCCCCCGGAAATATCTGGTTTCTGGCTCCTATTTCTGTCCATCCTTGAATGACGGCATGGGGGCCAATGGTAGTGCCAGGGCCGATTTTTACGTTTTCTCCAATAACGGCGTATGCACCCACCCGCACGGTCGGGTGCAACTGAGCACCAGGCTCGATCACTGCTGTCGGGTGGATTAAAGTGGTCATGGAAATCAAATATGTTACTGATTGACCAAATTGGTTTGCTGCCGCAATTATACGGAACTGTGGCAATTCCTGAACCTGATCTGGTGTAATTCCATTGGTCCAGTTTAAAGTTTAGGCTTTAGTCTGCGAGGGAAAACATTAGTTCTCCTTCACAGGTTCTTGCCCCATCAACTTCGGCGGCTGCTTGCATATAAGCAAAACGACGGCGTTTGACGGACAGTAGTTGTACTCGCATGATTAACTGGTCGCCGGGAACTACTGGGCGGCGAAAGCGGACTTTATCAATTCCCGCAAATAGGAATAGTTTACCTTCCATGTCTGGCAGTTGGGTCAGTACAATGCCGCCGACTTGAGCCATGGCTTCTACAATTAGCACCCCGGGCATAATTGGCCGACCGGGGAAGTGTCCCTGAAAGTGGGGTTCGTTGATGGTGACATTTTTAATTCCGGTTGCTCGTTCTCCGGGAATATACTCGATAATGCGATCGACTAGGGCGAAAGGATAGCGGTGGGGTAGCAGTTTTTGGATTTCTGCGATCGCTAAAGTGTTTTCCGGTGCTAATTGGGAGTTGCTGTTATCCTGAAGATCGGGGGTCGTGTTAACTGTGGACATTCTTTAACTGTTGAACGTTGCTGTTGGTAGGGGTTTGGCTAATGCGCCGCACTAACTCGACGTGCAGGTGATGACCAGCTTTATAGGCAAGATAGTGGGCTTGGGGGATAGTTCCCAGTAAACTGAGATCTCCTACTAAGTCTAAGATTTTATGACGCGCTGGCTCATTTGCAAATCTTAGGGGCGGATTTATCCAACCCGAATGGGAACAGACGATCGCATTATCTAGGCTTCCTCCCTTGATTAATCCAGCTTTTTGTAGGGCTTCTATCTGTGAGGCTAGGGTGAAAGTCCGGGCGGGGGCAATTTCTGTGATAAAGTTTTGCTCATCGGGACTCCAACTATGCCACTGGTTCCCGATAGCCGCCACTTCAAAATCAATGCCGTAGGTAAATCGGGTTTCGGTGGAGGGTATAGCCATCACGAAGGCATCTCCCTGACGCACAGAGATTTCTTGATTGAGGGGTGCACTAGGCTGTGGTTCAATTTCTTTCAGCCCGGCTGCTGCTATGGCTTCTGACCACGGTTTGGCGGAGCCGTCTAATAGGGGCAATTCTGGTCCGTTAACTTCTATGCGTGCGTGACTGACTCCCCCAGCGGTGAGGGCAGATAACAGGTGTTCTACGGTGCGAATACTGGCGCTATCACTATTTCCCAGTTCTGTTGATAGGGTGGTAGACCTTACTGATTCACAACTGGCTGTAATTATTGGGCATTCCGGTAGGTCAACTCGGACAAAGTGCCTTCCGCCTCTGGTGGCTGGCAGAATTTTTACGGTGGTGATTTCACCGCTATGGAGTCCGACTCCTGATTGGCTTATGGCTTGGGCTAGGGTGTATTGTTGAGCAAGACTCATGGGACTTTATGAATTTATGGCATTTATGACCGCTCATGATACAGTTTGACGCACCCTAGGCGCGGATCGTTCAGGGTATATGCACAAAATGTCGTTTTTGTCAAGAGGCGGATTTGGGGCGATCGCTTTTTCCTCAAAAACTCGTGCATCGGGATTTTTAAATTTTACTCGGAGAATTTTATGAGGGGCGATACAATCAGGGTTTTAGCCACTTTTTTGGCGTATAGACACAGCAAGCCCTTGGCAGCGATTTATATGATGATACTCTAACCCGCATCCTGTCGTCAAGTTTTTGAGAGAAGTTATCAACAAAAATTTATCAATCTTTGGAAAATCAAAAGTTTTTGCCGAAATACATCAGGGAAACTTAACTAAAGCCGGGATTCGTTGGAGTAGTTATGGCTATGTAGTTTTGTAGAGTCCCTGAAGGGAGCAACTGATGGGTGGGCCATTAGCCAGGTAAAGATGGAGATATTTCGTCTAGGGAATAGCCCATCATAGCAGGGCTGTATCTACTGTTATATCAAGATTTGTATCACTAAGGAACAAAGTCGGAAAAACCAACTTATCCTAAAAGAAAGACCGTTTAATAATAATAAAAAGCTCATAAAAATTGAGGTAAACCAGAATGATGGATAAGTATTTGTGTCCGTGCTGTTCTGAGCCGCTTCTCATTCATATTATCGCCCATAAGAAAATTGGCTTTTGTATGAACTGTCATCAGGAAATGCCACTAATTGAGCAAAGTCGGCAAATGGCTACTGTGACCGAACCTGTAGATGTTAGCACCATAAACACAGAGCAACTGAGTCGGGATCAAGTCTCTCGGGGAACCCTCCAGACCACGGCGGCGGGAATTTGGATTTTGGATCGCCAGACGAAGACGGCATTTGTTAATCCGAAAATGGCAGAAATCCTGGGATATACTCCGGAAGAGATGATTGGTAAATCTCTGTGGAAATTTATGGATGAGAGACACCCGGCATTTTCGGCGATCGCTCACCAAAATCACCCAGGCGATCGCGAAGAGAAATACAATCTGAGTCTGCGACACCGTTTAGGAAAATCGGTTTGGGTAACACTGTCGGTGCGTCCCCTATTTGATGAAGAAAACCAGTTTGAAGGAAATCTCTGCATTGCCATTGACACCAGTTCCCAAAAAGTGATGGAAGATGCCATCAAGAAACAATCACAACGGGAAGAAGCCATGGAAAGGTTAACCCAAGTGATCCGAAATTCCCTGAATTTAGAGCGGATCTTTCAGATAGCAGTGACTGAACTGGGGAAAATTTTTAAAGTGGAGTCGGTGCAAATTGTGCAGTATATTTCCCAAGGCAAATCATGGCTGAATAGGGCTGAATATCGACAACCGACTAATTCTATATTGGCTAAAATCCCATCTAATTCGGGTAAAACCTACACTAAACAGGTGGGGTCGGAATTACCGTCAGTATTGCGATCGCTAACCCTGAAGGTCCCCAATTCCCAAGATGAAGCCACCATTCAAGACTTCCTACAAAGTTGTCCAGGGGGGTGGCTACCAATTCCCCTGTATAGTCGCAGTCGTTTATGGGGAAGTTTAAGCCTAGTGATGACTGACCCCGGTTATCAGTGGCAAGAGTCCGACCTGAAACTGATCCATGGTTTTGCCAATCAACTGTCGATCGCCATTTATCAAGCCGAACTCTACCACCAGCTAGAAGAGTCCAACCGCAAACTCCAGCAACTTGACATCATCGACAGTCTCACCGGACTGGTAAGCCGTCATGGTTTTAATGATTATCTCAGTCGCCAATGGCAGCGAATGATGGAGGAACAAGCGCCCCTATCTCTGATTTTATCGCGCGTTGAAGATTGGGAACAATACCGAGAGCAACAGGGTGACAACGCCGCTGATCAATGTTTGCGTAATGTTGCCAAAATCATTAAACATACTGTCACCCACCCTCACGGTTTGGTTGCTCGTTATCAACAGGCAGAATTTGCGGTATTATTGCCTTCTACCAATGCTCGATGGGCGGTGCGCCTAGTGGATACTATCCAGGAACAAATTGGACAACTTAGCCAAGTGTCGATTTATTCCCAAAGATTACTCAGTTTTGGGGTCGCCAGTAGCACTCCGGCGATCGGTTCACCGACTCACACCCTAACTAAGGCGGCGGAACAAGCCCTTAATCGCGGTGCTTCTCGATTTTGTCAGTGTCTGCTTTCCCAAAAAGACTAAAAAAAGAGTTGTTGTCTATTAGCCAACAATTATGAAACCCTCCCATGCCTTCTGATTCGATTGACCACATTTCTGGCTTCCGACAACATATCTGGGCGATGCCGCTCGAAGCGCGATCGCCTTTTTTGTCTATCGCTGCAAACCCTATATAATAGGAATTTATCCGCTATTTTACCATCTATTTGTCAAAGTATTTGTAGCTTTTAAAAATATCTAAACCCGCCAATTAGACAATATTACAGCTTGTTCACCAGTCGCTTAATACATTGCCCTCACCCTAAATCCCTCTCCCACAGAGGGAGAGGGACTTTGAGAAGTGATCAGATGATTTATGAACAGGCTGTAATTGTCTGAAGGGAGTCAAAATTAACATTAAATCATGCTAAGAATTATCACTATATGTAATCATTTGTAAACTCCTCCCCACTTTCAGAAAAATCGTCTACCATAGAAACAATTGGCAACCATCATCTACATGGAATCATGCTTTTTGACATCATCACCGAAAACGGATTAGACCTAGGTATAGCTACTCCTGGGAATGACAGAATTATCATGTCTGAACTTCCCCCAGAACAGCTTTCCTATTTTAGATCCTCACCTTTTCCAGATGCGATCGCTCTGTTGGCGGGAAATGATTATGCATTGAATGATAATACCGGACGCATTTTCTACGGAAACCAAGGCAATGACACCATTATTGGAGGCGGTGGCAATGATACCCTTTTTGGTGGTAAGGATAATGACTTATTAGAAGCAGGTGGCGGTAACAATCTCCTATTCGGTAATTTGGGTAATGATACCCTAATTGGAGGGTCGGGAAACGATAGTCTTTATGGCGGCGCTGGTAATGATGTGATTATTGGAGGTCCGGGAAATAGCCTGATATCGGGCGATAAAGGCTTGGATACCTTAACAGGAGGGGGAGGCGCTAATCAATTTATCCTAGCTTCATCAACTGCTGACCGGGACCTAATTACTGACTTCCAGCCGGGAGTTGATAAAATCATTGTTCCTAATGGCGCGAGACAATTAGTAGTTCAAGCCTTAGACCCTTTCACCACCGAAATTCTCGAAAATGGTGGCGTATTAGCCACATTAAATAATGTCAGCATTTCATCTATTAATACCAATGACTTTATCGGTGGCAGAATATCCATCCCACCCCCAACCACAGATAATTCTGATGATGGACATAACCAAGTCTTTGAGCAAGAGGTGCTACAACTGGTCAACCAAGAACGCGCCCAGGCGGGTTTACAGTCCTTATCTTTGAACCCCCTATTAAACCAAGCCGCACGAAACCATAGCACCAACATGGCGCTGCAAGATTTCTTTAGTCATACTGGGCTTGATGGTTCTAGCCCCAGTGACCGCGCCCGAGCCGTAGGATTTACATCTGGGGTCGGAGAAAATATTGCCGCAGGTCATCGTACACCAGAATCTGTTGTTCAGGGGTGGATGGATAGCCCAGGACACCGCGAGAATATCCTCAATCCCAGTTATACCCAAATTGGTATTGGTCACTACTTCCTCGCCAATGACACTGGAAGTTTTAATTTGAACAACTACTGGACCCAGAAATTTGCCTTTTAGCAGTAGGTTGGGTGAAACTCCGTGAAACCCAACACCGTAGGTTGGGTGGAGTAGGTTGGGTGAAACTCCGTGAAACCCAACACCGTAGGTTGGGTGGAGTAGGTTGGGTGGAGGTACGCAACCCAACACCGTAGGTTGGGTGAGGTGGTAGGTTGGGTGAAACTCCGTGAAACCCAACACCGTAGGTTGGGTGAAACTCCGTGAAACCCAACACCGTAGGTTGGGTGGAGTTACGCAACTCTGAGTATTAAATTAACCGATAAACAATTGACCCATCACTCTCACGATTATCTATGGTAATTAACTGCTGTTTCATCATTTCTTCTAAGGTTTCGCGAACTTGTTGAGAACTTAAACTGGTTTCTATTACACAATCAGCTAGGGTGACTTCTCTGTTTCTTTTCATAAGTTTTAGCAGCTTAAGTTCAACATTATTGTCTGAGGGAAGATTGGCTGAATTATTCTGCTTTAAACCGCCATTCAGTTTTTTAGCTTTATTAACAGCACGGACATTTTCAATAGTAGCACCCACAACATACAAGCGTCCTACTAAGTTAAAAAAATCATCATCATCTTCCAAAGATGAATCTATCATGAAGCCCAAAAACGTTATCAAAACAACTATTCCAAATCCTTTAAATAAGGCTTTATAACGTCCGGTATAAATATAGCCAATCGGCAGAAAGAAAAAGGTCAATAATCCCGTAGCCCAAGCATTTTTATTAGCCAATTTGCTAATTCTTTCAGCATCTTGTAAGTCACTCATAATCAATTCCTCAATTTCAGATGATATAGTAGTAGGTTGGGTGAAACTCCGTGAAACCCAACACCGTCAATTGGGTGGAGTAGTAGGTTGGGTGAAACTCCGTGAAACCCAACACCGTCAATTGGGTGGAGTAGTAGGTTGGGTGAAACTCCGTGAAACCCAACACCTTCAATTGGGTGGAGGTACGCAACCCAACACCTCCTCAATTTCAGATGATATGGTTAGGGGGTAGGAAGGGGACTAAGCGACCACTAAGCGACCACTAAGCGACCACTAAGCGACCACTAAGCGATCGCATATTTTTAACTCTCTCAGGAAATCAAAATGACCTGATCCAAATAGATATAACAGATCCTGAGCGCGGGTCATCGCTACATAAAGTTCCCGACGACCCTCTGCTTTTGAACCCACACCAAACTGCTGCACCCACGGGATAATTACAGCTTTGAACTCTAAACCCAGGGCGGATTTACCGGTAACCACCCTGACACCAGGATGACTAGAACAGTAGTTATTTTTGTGGTCATTTTTATTATCATTAACCCAAAAAACTCCCATGCCAATATGGTCTAGGGTTTCAATTAGATGCTCAAAAGGTTGACGCTCATTTTCTGACTTATAGCGGTAAATAACAGCAATTTCATGAGGTTTATATCCCTCATTTACCAACTTCTTAATAGTGTCAATCACACCATTAATTTCATCCATACGGTTTTGTTTGATATGAAGCTGTGGCATATTACCATGTCTAACTGCTGCCAAGGGTTCTACTACAGGAAAGGTCTCGTCTTCCAGTTCATCATCTTCTGATGAATATAGATCACGAACCATATCCCATGCTAACTGTAATATTTCCTCAGTATTGCGATAGTTTTGGGTAAGTTTTCGCATCCTCCCCTGTGCTTTCACTCCCACAGATTTCCAGGTAAACTTACGTCGGCGATAAATACTCTGGGAACGGTCGGATACAATTACTAAATCGCCATCTTCTGGGTCTTTGAGAGCGGCGGTACAGCATTCAAACCACTTGGGATGGAAAGTATGACCTTCATCTATTAAGATGGCATCCCACCTGTCATCACTGGGCATTTTTTGCAGTGCATTTAACAGCCTAGTACCCATTTCATAGTCGTATATATCTCTGTCTTGAAAATGTTTAGGATTTGGTAGACCTCCTAGGACTGATTTTGCCCAAGCATGGAAGTGCATAACTTGAATGCGTTGGCGATATAAAAGGTTATAGTCTTCTTTGATGAGCGATCGCAAATAAGATGCCAGAGTAATATTATAGCAGAGAATTAAGACTTTGGTATCTGTCCAACCTCCCGCTAAAATTTTGGCGCGGCTGAGAAGAATCAACGTTTTACCACTACCTGCTACTCCCGAAAATAGTCGATGACCGGAATTCAAAGAACGTGCCAATTGTTCCTGGCGATAATCGAGAGTTGTCAGAATAATAGCATCCGGCTTCACCAGTTTACCTGGCGGGACACTGCTAGATTTAGCTGGTTCCTGTCTAACCTGAGCTTCCGGGTGAATTACCCCTCGAATAGTATTAATTTGGTCATCTTCTAAATCAGGAAATTTAAATCGCACCGTAAACATGGCTTCCAGGCGTTTAATCAATGCCCTTTCTCCGATTTCTTGCCATGTCATCAGTTCATCTTTGTAGCAGACCTGTGGCTTTTCTAGTAAGGTATAAATATGATTTTCCCGCGCCTGTGCTTCTGTGATATTAGTCATCACTGCACCGACACCGATAGGACATACCAACTTCCCTTGATAATCTCCATCATCTTCGCACAGGATAGAATAGCCTTTAAGTTTATTAAGGAGAGCATCTAGGTAGCCTTTCGCCTGTCTCAGAGGAGACTGACAATGCTCTAATTGGCTGTCTTGTTCAATATGAAAGAAGTAACTATCTGCTTTGTGGATTTGTTTAACCGACCAACCCTTAACTTCTAGTATCAGTAAACCGAAGCTGGGACTAAGGATAATAAAATCGGGGTAAAATCCGCTGGTAATGGGTTCATAGTAAACAAAGAAGTCGTCAGGTAGTTCATCCCGCAACAAGCGGAACAGCATTTTTTCTCCTTTGCTGGCTTTCGATGGAATTGAATCAGGGATGACTAATGCCATGGTTGATGAGCTAATAGACCAGAATAGCAGCCTTGAGCTTTTGAGTAAATTTGCTTGTCGCCGCACTGATAAACTCAGTATAAAGCAATTCCTACGATTTCACAATGGGTTTACTTAACTTCATGATTGAGTGTTGGTCAGTGTCAGTAATTTAACGGATTAACTACTAACAGCTACCATGGGGAGCCTTTTATCCCCCAGAGAAATGACAGGAGGTTGTTTGGTGAATGTTCTCCGTGAGGCGGTTACATCTGCGATTAAGCAGGAGAATGGGGAGTAAAATTGTAAGTGTCAATTATACAGAATAGTTTGTTCTCTTGGCGATCGCATCTGAGAGGGAGGGTGGTTAAATAGATAGAATTGACACTCCCCTGATTGGGGTGTGGCACATTCCTCAATAGTGAGGAATGTTAAGCCAAGTTTTCACGGATTAAGAAAGATCGACAATATTTGCCCACTTAGCAAATGACGGGGGAAAGAAATTGACCTCATAGCCTGAATCTTCCCATTCTTTGACCCACAGAGGGATTTTACCCCCATCAGGAGTTGAAGCAAATAGCCGAGCTTTGGTCTCCACGATATAAAATATCTGTTTGAGAGTATCTCCCTTGTCTAAGGCATCACTCAGGACTTCGTCTAACTCCGGGGGGACTCGCTTAACCCTTGTTTTGTCATCTTCGACCCAAACCAGTTTTAAAGATTTGAGGTCGCGCGGACCCAGGTTACTTTTAAAATAAACCCGTTTAAGGGCAGCGACGGGAGCTAAACTTCTTTCTATCCGTCGTATTTGCTGGAGTCTCAGAAAGTGCCATTCTGCTAAACGTAGTCTTTCTTCCGGTGAAATAACTCCTTTACTGGTGGCGTGTTTAAGACCATATTTAGCTTGGGAACATCCGAGGTTAGCCAGCAGATGGATTAACTCTCGTTCTTTGGGTGTGGCTTGTCGCCTCACTAAATTATGGGTCGGTTGCCGTCTTGTTTTAGTATCCATCTCAATTGGTTCTCTGCTGACGATAATAAAATCTGGGTAAAACTATTCAGTTGTCAGTAAGACCGGATTAACTTTGGTGTGTTGAAATCCATATTTCCCATGATGGCGATCGCTCCTAGCTTTTTACAGTGTATCAGTACGGGGGTACGAGATTAATTTTTCAGCCCGAGTCACTTAGCTACCACAGAGAAATAGGATCTTGATTTGGGGGAGTTGGACAGGAACAAAACCAAGCGTGGCGGGGATTTTTCCGGTTAATGGTCTATTAAACAGTTATCCCACTTTCAGAAAAAGCGGGTGATTGCAATAGACCCCTTGAAATCTCCGAAACCGACCTGTAATAATTAATACAGACTCGCAAACCTTTATTGGTCGGTAACACGAATTGGGCTTGTCCGTAGTGTCCGTGAGTTGTCCACTCAGATCCGACTTAATTCCCCTAGTTCAGGGATTGGGACGGATAGGAAATCTACCAAAGTTATCGGAAAGTTCATCGATCATTAGGGTGTTTTTTTCATCAGGGTGCATTTCCTTTACTCAAAATATCTATCATCATTCTACCTCACTCAGAGAGGGTTGCTCTCATGCTGTGAGGTGATTAGTTTCGATGACCCAATGTTCTCACCGGAATGCTTTTGGCTTCCGGTGCGTTTTTTTGTGTCGATTTGGGTTGCTGGGGGTTTCTTTACAAAATCTTTACAATAGGGGGCTTGACCCCTCACAGCAAAAAGGCTATATTGTGTTATGTAGATGCACCCTGATGGTAGAGAGAGTTGCTCAAGCAGTTCTCTCTTTTTTTTTGTCCCGTTTCCTGGACCGTGAGACAATACTCGTCTGGTAGGCTCAAATCTGGCGGTAAATATGGGAAAGCGGGTTCATCTCTGGGAAAGTTTGGTTAAGCACGATCGCATTAATTTGGTGTTACTCCTGGTCTGGTGCGCGATCGCCTTAATTTTGCGTCTGATCAACTTAGACGCTAAACCAATCTGGAGTGATGAATTCGCGACTCTAGCCTTTGGTCTGGGTCATGGTTTCCATAGAGTCCCGTTGGATACAGCGATCGCTCCAGAATTACTGCTGTTTCCCCTACAGGTGGGGGATAATATGGCGATCGCTTCGGTTCCCGAAAGGCTATTTATTGAAAGTAACCATCCCCCCATTTACTTTATGTTGACCCATCTCTGGGTTCACTGGTGGGGAACTCCTGGGGATTTAGTCTCCATTCATATAGCCAGATCCCTTAGTGTTCTGTTTGGGGTCGCTACGGTTCCCGCTATATTTGGCTTGGGGTGGCTATGTTTTAGATCTGTACTCGTCGGACATCTGGCGGCGGGGTTGATGGCTGTTTCACCATTTGGGGTATATTTAGCCCAAGAAGCACGACACTACACTTTGGCAATGTTTTTGGCGATCGCCTCTTTCGCCTGTCTCACCGTTGCTGTTGAACGTCTCAAAGCACAAATCTCCCTCCCGGTCTGGCTAATTTTGGCGACTGTCATAGTTAATAGCCTAGGAATGGCCGTCCATTTCTTTTTTATCTTCCTCCTGATAGCGCAAGGGTTAATCGTTTTCGCATTTTGGATTCAGGATATCCGCTACGATCCTCTACGGTTTCCCAAGCTGAAACTCTGGAAAGGGTTTTATGCGATCGCATTAGGTACAGCTATAGGTGTCTTGGTATGGTTGCCGATTTTTCTGAAAATTTCCACCGGAGATAGCCAGTTAATTGCTTGGACTTCACCGAGTCGGAATCATTTTATTGATCCGATTTTTCGGCTGGTGGCTTGGGTGATTACTATGGTGATTATGTTACCCGTCGAAAAGCAACCTTTGCCGATTATTATAGTTTCTAGTGCCGTCGCTTTGCTAGTTTTATGCCTGTTAGGAAAAGTCTTAATTGATGGTTGGCACTTTGCCAGTAATAGGGAAAGAAAACTAATCAAATTTTGGCTAGGCTTTACTTTGGTGATTATGGCGATATTTATCGCGATCGCTTGGGCGATTGGTTTGGATTTAACCCTAGCAGCGCGATATCAGTTTATCTATTTTCCCGTGGTTTTACTCATCATAGCCGCCGGGTTAGCTAAAAGTTGGGAGTTGCCCGGAAAATCTCAATGGCGACGATATGCGATCGCTTTTATCGGTTTCATGTCTTTATTGGGTGGGTTGATGGTCGTGTATAACTTAGCTTACCAAAAACCCGATCGCCCCGAACTTGTGGCTGAGGAAATATCCGCTTATTTAAGGTCAGATATTCCCACCTTAATTGCCACCGTTCATAAAAGCCATGAACAAACCGGGGAAATGATGAGCATTGCTTGGGAACTCAAAAATTTAGGAGTCCGGGAAAAATCGCCTTTCTTTCTGCTGGCGCATCGCCATAATCGTGATTCTTCCACCGCTACTAATACTTTAGTGACCACCCTTAATCAATGGCCGCAACCCATGAATTTATGGCTGATTAATTTTGCCGCTGAATTTGACCATTCCGGGTCTAATTGTGAGCGAGAATTGGGGATAAAATCTCGGGTTCCTGGTTATTTCTTGCGGATGTATCGCTGTGGGTATAATGAGAGTTTATGAGCGCAAATTGCCACCGTATATATACTGATTAGGTTACGCTTTTGTGGCTATGCTCAATAATCTTCCTAAATCGGGTAATTGTGAATTGGCAATTGTGCTTTAATTTCCCTATCGGGTTTGCATCGGGGTGACAATTACAGATACTATGGTTATTTAATAACATAAGTTACAAAGACATGAAAGCAATTACTCTTCTCGGTTCTACGGGTTCTATCGGTACTCAAACTCTGGATATTGTTGCTCATCACCCCGATAAGTTTAAAATTGTGGGATTAGCCACAGGTAGTAATGTGACTCTCCTGGCGCAACAGGTGCGACAGTTTCGGCCGGAAATTGTCGCTATTTGTGACCAGAATAAGTTGTGGGAATTGCGGGAGGCGATCGCCGATCTTGACCCCCAACCTATTATAGAAGCAGGAGAGTCTGGTATAGTCGAGGTTGCCCGCTATGGAGACTCCGAAGCTGTCGTGACTGGTATTGTTGGCTGTGCGGGATTATTGCCAACCATTGCAGCCATTCAAGCAGGTAAGGATATCGCCCTGGCTAATAAGGAAACTCTCATCGCCGGGGGACCTGTCGTCAATCCTATGATTGAGAAATATGGCGTTAAATTGTTACCCGCTGACTCCGAACATTCCGCTATTTTTCAGTGTCTGCAAGGGGTTCTGGCTGGGGGTTTACGACGGATTATTCTCACCGCTTCTGGGGGCGCTTTTCGTGATTGGCCTGTGGAAAGGCTAACCGAGGTGACAGTGGCTGATGCAACTACACATCCTAATTGGTCCATGGGGCGTAAAATTACCGTTGATTCTGCTACCATGATGAATAAGGGTCTCGAGGTGATTGAGGCTCATTTTCTCTTTGGTTTGGATTATGATCAAATTGATATTGTCATTCATCCCCAGAGTATTATTCACTCTTTGATTGAGTTGCAGGATACTTCTGTGTTGGCGCAGTTGGGTTGGCCGGATATGCGTTTACCCCTATTATATGCTCTATCTTGGCCTGAAAGAATTTATACAGATTGGGAACAGTTGGATTTGGTCAAAGCTGGTAATTTGACTTTTAAAGCACCAGATAATCAAAAATATCCTTGTATGCAGTTAGCATACGCGGCCGGACGGTCTGGGGGGTCTATGCCAGCCGTGTTAAATGCTGCTAATGAACAGGCGGTGGCTTTGTTTTTAGATGAAAAGATTAGCTTTTTGGATATTCCCAAGGTCATTGAAATGGTCTGCGCGCGCCATGAACAAGATAACTGTCAAAATCCGAGTTTGGATGATATCTTAGCCGCCGACCTATGGGCGCGTCAAGCAGTTATAGAGGCTAGTTCCAGGGTTCATCAAAAAACGGCGATCGCTTTGTAATTGATTCTATCCCAGAAAAACCCGGTTTCTGTGTCCAGTGGGAACTAGAGAAACCGGGTCTTTTAGCTAATAATGGAGTGTTGCCCTAAGTAGTGACACCAGTTTCCGGTTCTGCTTCAGGGGTTGGGGGTTGGTAGGAATAGTATCCCGCTACTTCCTCATAAACCTTGATGTATTCCCGGGCTGAGTTTTCCCAGCTAAAGTTTTGGTGCATGGCTCGCTGTTGGAGTCGCCGCCAATGGTCTTTATAGCGGAAAGCCTCCGAAGCGCGAACCATAGACGTAAAGAAGTCCAGAGGTTCGTAGCGGTCAAAACAGTAACCTGTGCCGCCTTCCCCTACTGGGTCGTTATGGGATACCGTATCGACTAAGCCTCCTGTACGCCGCACAATGGGAATACAGCCATAACGCATTGCTAACATTTGGCTAATTCCGCAAGGCTCAAAACGACTGGGCATAATTAAGGCATCCGCACCAGAATAAATCCGCCGTGATAGGGCATCATTAAACAGAATTTGGGTCGTCATTCTCCCCGGATAGCGGGATGCCATTTGCCACATTTGGGTTTCGTAATAGCGATCGCCTGTTCCCAGTAAAATAAATTGGGAATCAGTAAAGGACATAAACTGATCCATAATTTGAATTACTAGATCGAGTCCTTTTTGTTCCACCAGTCGTGTTACCATACCAATCAGGAAGGCACCGGAGTTAACTTCTAGTCCTAACTCTTCCTGAAGGGCAACTTTATTGGTTTTCCGTTTTTCCACGGTATCAGCATTAAAGTTTTCCACGATATAGCGATCGGTTTCCGGGTTATAAGACGACGTATCAATCCCATTAAGAATCCCCGACATTTTGCCACTTATATAGGAGAGCAAACCTTCCATGTTTTCCCCATAGCCAGCCGTTTGAATCTGACTAGCATAAGTGGGAGATACTGTAGTTACCCGGTCAGAAAATTGAACCGCTGCCGCCATGACATTATGACCTTCCATAAACCAAGGACACCAGGTAATCCGTTCCAAAAACCAGCGCCAAGGTCCTTGATAAGCTAAATTATGAATGGTAAAGATAGTACCTATATCAGGGGTTTCTTTCATCCATACGGGAATCATCCCGGTATGCCAATCATGACAGTGAACAATTTGGGGTTTCCAGTAATTCCAACAAAATTCGGCAGCCCCATTCGCAAATAGGGTGAACCGCCAATCCTCATCTTCTCCATAGTAAATCCGACGAGGCATAAACGAAGGATGTCCAAATAAATATAATGGAACATCAGTTTTGGGAAATGTCGTCTCAAAAACCGCAAATTTTTGATACATGGCGGTTCCCCACCATATAGGTTCCTTGGGTATTTTGATTTTGTCTGGTAAAAAGCCATAGTAGGGCATAAATACCCGGACATCATGGCCCATTGCCCGCAAGACCTGGGGCAAAGCACCCACGACATCCCCCATACCCCCGACTTTGGCCAGGGGTGCCGCTTCCGCCGCTACAAATAAAATTCGCATAATTGTATTTTGCGTTCCCTTAGATCGAGATGCGTAACGTGATCATACCGGAGGCCGTTGCAATATTTTTACATTTTTCCGAAAGTACCTAGAATGATCCCACCGGTCAGCCTAGAGCAAGAAGTGATCAACGTTCACACTTCAACCATTGTATGTTGCTAATAGCATCTGGGATTAGTTTAATTATTGACACCAACCACAACCGGGTTGGTGTCCTGATTGACTATGGTGCAGGTTCAATACCGTCATCCCGATTTTACCTAAACCCCTATCCTAACTGCGGTTACCGGGATTTACTCAACCCGATAACTACACCCAATTACTCAAATATTACTCACAATCCATTCCTAGCACAGGATAATAATTATGTCAACAGGATGATTACTCAATCAACAAGCACAACTTAATTAATCTGTCAAATAGCCACATCACTCCCCCCAACCAAACAAGCGATAGGGTAGCTCCCTTGCGATACCCGTCAAGGGCAAGCCTATCGGTTCGTGCCTCACCCTTGACTGCTATCGCGTCGGTCACGTCCCTAAGAATGTTTGTTCCGGTTAGGGGGGAGGGTATGTTTCTCAAAATCAAGACGATAGCCGTGTCAAAATTTCCTCCAGGTCTCCGAATTGATTCGATCTGGCTAAGTCCATTCATTACAATAGGTAAACCTATGTGCGATCGCCGTAGTGATTGTCTATGGGGTCAAACCATGATTACTACTGGGGAGATTCTTGGGAATGCGATCGCAAAATCAGAATCATCTCCTACCGGAACTAACCCGATACCCCTAAACAAATTTACTACTGGCGGAGACTATCGAGATGTGAACCGATACCAACATAATCACCTTACCCAAAAATCTTAGCCGTAGGTTGTAGATAAAACCACCTGCTAGGGGTAGCTTAGTTATGGGTATTATGTGGACATGATAGGGTGAGCATCCATGTAAACTCTCAACACTACTGTTGCAACACTACTGTTGAGGGAAAATATGCAGACACCCCTACAGTCAGAAACCATAGGGGGCTATTTTAGGATATTGGGTTAGGTACTAGGTGGGCTACTAGAGCTTAGGGTTTGCGCCAATCATCAGCATTCGGGGTATCTTTACGGTTAGGGTTTGGGTGATTGTTATTTGATTTACAGATGATTTTATCAAAAGAACCTCTAATAAAATCAAGTAAAATTCGTAACACTTCGCTGTTATAGTCAAGTTTTGACTCAATAATTTTATCTTCCCTAATTATTACATAAGTCGAAAGTATAATTAAAGTTATCAATAAAGCTAATTCAGCGATTACTATATTCATTGTGTTAATCTCCAAAAATAAAGAGTGAACCATTTTATTCGTTCTAACGGGTCAAATACCGCATAAAAGTTGCTATATGGGGGTGATTCGATTATTTGATATTCATTAAGCCAGATAATCTCACGCTTAACCATCATATTCTGTTTAACGTCATTATATGCGTAAAATTTTAACCAACCCGCCATCTTCCAATAAGTGGAAACCTGGTCTGCATCAAATAATATTCTAACAAATTTGCTACCCGATATATCTGGTAATCGTTTACTCCCGTGTGGAGTATTATCTTCTTTTATAAAATATTGGTTGTAAGTCAAAAACCATTTATTCTCTGATATATCGTAATTGTTAGGCATATTATTAAGTTATCCAGTGAGTAGGTTTAATAGCTTGAAGATTAGATTCTGTTATATGGGTTAATCCACTAACGTCTATTGATAACGGACTCCAGGGAAAATAAATATTGATATCATCTTCACACGATAATAAATCCCAACTTACACCGTTATAACCACTATCTGTAAAGTGAGTTACTAGATATATTTCGTTATTAGGTTGGGACACATAACATCTTAATCCTGCTACAGACGGGCTAAATGTGTGGGCTTGATGATGTGTAGAAAACTGAATCGATATGGCACCAGTGGCTAATACTCTATAAAACAATAAAACTGGAATAACACCTAACTCGCTATGAGACGCAACAACTATATCGCCTTTTATCCAACCATAGGTGTCGCTAGAATTAACCGTTATTTTGCAGACTTGGTTCCAACCTGATATAGTCGCAGAATCGTCAAAAAAACCGCCAACATATTTCTTGATTTTAAAATTGCCAACCGGACTACTGCTTCTGTCATTAAAAATAATATTTCTTGTGGTGATATCTCCGTTAACGTCTAACTCTGTTTGTGGTGTTGTGTTTGCAATTCCTAGGCGGGAATCCTCAGTTAATACCATCATCGTTGTTCCGCCAGGTCCCGGATTGAACATCTGGTTTTGATGAATTCCACGCTTAAACCAAGCAAAATGCTGCCCCGTCCTACAATAATATGTACTATTTTGTATACCTATCCCGTACAGGGAATGGTTCCCCGATAGGGTTATCATTTGCCTCGTGGTACTACTAAACCTAATAGTACCTAAAAATACTTTATTGTCTTGTATTGTTTGGTCTCCGGTCAAATTAACTGTTCCCGGTAAGGTAGTGGGTTTGTCTGTAATATTATCCCATGATAAATCAGTTAATTTAATTAAATCAGTGTTTGAGTCAATAACGGCTTGTATCCTTTCATTAGTTAAATAAAGGTTAACTTCACCCTCTGGTAAGTTATCAGTTGATTGCCCAAATCTACTGGAATAAATATTAAAGTTAGTCATAAATTAAGTCCTATTTAATAGGGGGAAATCCCCCCATATCATTTAATCAACAGTTATAAACTCAACTACAGTTACCGAAATATCTGCGACAGATTCACTGATTGCCTGTAGTTCACTAGCGCCAATAGTGAGCATAACAGTATCACCCGGTTTAACGGAAAATGCCGCGTCAGCGATAGTAGTCCCCGTTGGGTCTAAAATTAGGTGAACGGGTACAGTAGACCGATTTTTGATAAATACATTGCGTCCGTTTGTTGTATTGAGAGTAAAACTAAACAAAATGAGCAAGCGATAAAAGCAGGCTGTCCCGAATTAATCGAACCGGTAACAGATATTGACCCCAAGACACTAAAAATAGCCATAGAAACCGCTAAAAATGATGGTTACTTAGACTCACGGGTTACCGTAAATGAATTAACAAATCTAATGAAAAATAGGGGGTATAGCATGATTAATGTTAACGAGAAAAATGTATGGAAACAAATCACTTGATTTCCAGTTAGTTTATTAATTTAGGAGAACAAAAATGATGAAAGATATCACAAATCAGATGTTTGTAAAGTTTAAAACTATGGTAGATAGTTTAGTTTACAACAGCAACAAGGAGGAAGGCTTGGCAACGTTAAAATCAATTTTAGATGATTGTGAAACAGAATTAGCTGTTACAGAACTCAAAAGGCAATTACTGATTAAACAGCTAAATTACACACAACATCTAATAGATAAAGTCCAGTAAATACCCGTCCGCAATGACGCTAAACTACGACATAAAACAGCAACCAACTTTAGAAGTACAATCAATGAATATTGAGCCAAGGATGACAGATTCAAGGTTACTACGATTTTTGACCACACTGATTGCTAATCATAAATCACAATTGGAGTTAACTCTTAACTATATTAACGGGTTGATGGTAGCGTTTGATGCTGGTCTAATTTCTGAAGACAAGCTAAACAGTTCATTAAAAGAAATCAACAAAGCCACATTAACTCAATCCAAAGCATTTTGTAGCGTACTGCAGAATCACTGTATTGATGTTAAAACCTTAAACAATCCAAACGAACGTATCAACGATTAACAGGAGTTTTAATCATGAATGAAGAGCATGCAAAAATGATGGTTATTGCGGAATTGGCGCGCGATATTTATATCCAGTTAATGTCGCGAGATATTCCCTACAGCAACCAAGATACCAGAATCAAGTTAGCTGAAGTTGCACACAATGCCGCTATTGACTTTATGACGGTACATCAACAATGGATATCATCTCACGAAGCAATCATTCAACCGGTGCCATTTATGCCCGATTTCACTGGCAATGGATACAGTAGCGACATTTTTATGGGAGGTGAATTTAATGCCTAAGCTACTCCCCGTAATTACCCTACATACTGGAAATTTCAGTAACTATCTACAGGGTCCTAATGGAATCTGCATTGAGCTAGAATCTCCGGAGTGGTTTGATTATCTGAGAAAAAACAAATCATTTTCGGTTGATTTGAATGGCAAACGATTTACAGCCTGCAAAAAAATATCAATCAATGGTTTTGCATACTGGAACCTGAAAGGTTGGGACGGTACGGTTAACCATCACATCTATATCGGAAAATCTGACCAAGTGACAACCGAAAAAATCCAACAAGCCGCTATGGCTATGTTTTATCGGTGTAACCCCGATAGCAAGGCAAGCCCTAAGCTCTAGTAGCCCACCTAGTACCTAACCCAATATCCTAAAATAGCCCCCTATGGTTTCTGACTGTAGGGGTGTCTGCATATTTTCCCTCAACAGTAGTGTTGCAACAGTAGTGTTGAGAGTTTACATGGATGCTCACCCTATCATGTCCACATAATACCCATAACTAAGCTACCCCTAGCAGGTGGTTTTATCTACAACCTACTGGACTGTTTCGGCTAAAATAGGGTAATAGATACCGAGGACGGAGGACTGCAATTATGGGAAGAGGTCGGCGAGATCAAGTCTATCTAACGGTCGAACAGAGAGAAAATCTGGAACAAATCAGTCGAAATGGTCATGCACCCGCCAAAAAAATCCTACACGCTCGTATTTTGCTGATGTCTGATGAAGGAGAAATGGCTCCGAGAAAATGGACAGACCAACAAATAGCAGAAGCTTTACAAGTCCATCAGAATACAGTGGGGCGCATTCGCCAAAGATTCCTTCAAAAAGGGGAACAAGTGGATCTCAATCGGCAACCGAGAAAAACTCCACCGACTCCACCCAAAGTGGATGGAGCCACCGAGGCTCAAATTATTGCCCTGTGTTGTTCGGACCCCCCATCTGGGAGAGCTCGGTGGACGCTCAGACTGTTAACATCCGAACTCAAAAAACGGCAAATTGTCACCGAAATTTCCTGTACGACCGTGTGGCGGACTCTAAAAAAACCAATTGCGACCTTGGAAAACCCAACGATTCTGTATTCCCGAACGAGATTTAGCCAGATTTGTGGCTCAAATGGAAGTCGTTCTCGACCTCTACAGTAGCGTCCACAGTGAAGAGGAGCCTTTAATCAATATGGATGAAGCCTCAATCCAACTCCGAGGACATCTCTATGAGGCGGTCGCCATGAAACCCGGACATGACAAAAAAGAGGACTATCACTATACCCGTGAAGGGGTGCAAGCTTTGTTCATGTTTTTCGATCCCAATCGGGGCTGGCGACGGGTCAGCAACCGAGACTCTCGGACGAGGGTAGATTGGGCTGAGGAAGTGCGTCAACTTTTAGATGAAGACTATCCTCATGCTCGAAAAGTCAAGCTGGTGTGTGACAATCTGAATACCCATAACATCGCCTCACTTTATGAGGCTTTTCCGGCTCCCGAAGCCCATCGTTTGGCCCGGCGGCTGGAAATTTATCATACACCCCGGAATGGCAGTTGGTTAAATGTCGCCGAAATTGAACTGAGTATTTGATCCAAGCAATGTTTGGCCCGAAGGATCGCCACCAAAGAAGCGCTGCACCGGGAGATAGAAGCCTGGCAAAAAGAGCGAAATCAGACCGCATCTCGGGTAATCTGGAAATTTGCCACCGGCGATGCCCGCCTCAAATTAAAACATCTTTATCCGGTTTTTGAAATGGCTTGACCTCCAGAATTCCCCCACACTTTCTGAGAGTTAGTTGGGAGCGATCGCCCGTTTGGTGTCGTCCTTTTGACGCGATCGCCTGTTTTGTGCTGTCCGTTTTCGGCGATCGCCCGTTTGGTGTCGTCCTTTTGACGCGATCGCCTGTTTCTTGCTGTCCGTTTTCGGCGATCGCCTGATAGTTTTTGAGCGTCACTGTTTGTGGAGCATACTAAAGCAGCAAATTAGCCGAAACGGTCCACTACGGCTAAGATTTTTGGGTAAGGTGATTATGTTGGTATCGGTTCACATCTCGATAGTCTCCGCCAGTAGTAAATTTGTTTAGGGGTATCGGGTTAGTTCCGGTAGGAGATGATTCTGATTTTGCGATCGCACTCCCAAGAATCCCCCCAGTAATAATCATGTTTTGACCCCATAGACAATCACTACGGCGATCGCTCATAGGTTTATCTATAGGTCTAGTCCACGAAAAATAACCTAACTATCAATGTACAAAGATAGATTGAGGGATTATCTACTACGGCTACCGTGTTGATTTTGAGAAACAATCCTCCCCCGAACCGGAACAAACATTCTTAGGGACGTGACCGACGCGATAGCAGTCAAGGGTGAGGCACGAACCGATAGGCTTGCCCTTGACGGGTATCGCAAGGGAGCTACCCTATCGCTTGTTTGGTTGGGGGGAGTGATGTGGCTATTTGACAGATTAATTAAGTTGTGCTTGTTGATTGAGTAATCATCCTGTTGACATAATTATTATCCTGTGCTAGGAATGGATTGTGAGTAATATTTGAGTAATTGGGTGTAGTTATCGGGTTGAGTAAATCCCGGTAACCGCAGTTAGGATAGGGGTTTAGGTAAAATCGGGATGACGGTATTGAACCTGACGCATAACCTATAAACCCTATTCTACCGTTATTCAGACATTACTCAAAACCACAATAGGATCTATCAATTTGTAGCCATAAAATAACCCCTAGGAGTTTAATCTAGGGGTATTGACTTATGGAATTATAGTGGGTAAATTAATCTATCTGATAAATTACCCCAAGAAATAATTTAGCCTCGGGGCTATCAATATCAACCCCCAATGTGGTCAACCTTTCTACAGCCACGTCTAACGGTACGGGTAACTTGGATGTTCCTTTTAAGACTTCTAGTGTGGCGTCAATTCCTTCCGTTTTGTATTTACTCTCGTTGACGATTGTACTATGACCCATCATCCTAGCGCGTAACTCTATGGGTACCCCATATTTTTCGCCCAACAGATTGTACAGCCTACGGAAAGCATATTTTTGAGTTACCGGACAAGCCATAGCACCAATTCGTTTACTGAATGCTTCACCAAAACCCGCAGTGACGGTCCTAGGCTGGCTTCCCTCTCTGGGGGTATATTCTGGCAGTATTGGTTGTTTTAATTCCAGAAAATTAAACATCTCGGGGCTAGGAATTGGTGCTATAACCCGTCCCACAGTCTTAATACTTACTTTCCGACCTTCTCCATCGGTAAAGTAGGCATAGTCACCTAACACTAAGTAATTGTCCTGATTATCGGGGTCTGATAATGCTTTGATAACTACACCATCTTCTGTTGTGTAGGGTTTGGTTAAGTTAACAGCAGCAGCTATCTCGGTAGGTCTTAATCCGTACATTACTGCCATACCAGTAACCCACAACCAAGCATGACGTGCTTTGCTTACCGTATGGTTTTTAATGGTGTAGGTTTCTTGTTTGGCATTGTGCCACCAATCTTTAAATGTATCAATACCTATCCGCTGTTTAACCGTAAATCGTGTTTGTTTCGGGTTAATAGATTCTAATTGTTTCAGTAAATGGTCCTTGTTGGGGGATTTTTTGGCGATGGCTTTCAGGATGTAGTAACGTTCTTTGAATGTTTTGGACCCCATCAATTCCTCTCCATTCTGTAAGGGAGTGTACAGCATAGCTTTAAAACTCTCCCAGTTAGGGTAATCATCCCAATTAGGAAACTGGCTAAAAAACACCCATTTAGTTTGATGGTATGATGTTAAGTCACTGACGATATCACGAGAGCGCTTCCTTCCCGTGTTGCGGTTGTATCCAGCGAAATACTCATCTTCTAGTTGTTGGAATATCTCCCGGTAGGTTATCAGGTTATCTTCAATCTGATTCTTTCCTAGGATAGTTGCATCATACCAGTTCCAAAATTCACTAGCGCTACTGATAGTTCCCAGGGCTTCTGCCACTAACTTGGCTTTCTTAACCCCGTCTATCACCCCTTGGGGTGTACACTCAAGATTGGCTGTCTTGGGTAGCCGTTTCCCGGTAGGTGGTTGCTTAAACTGCAATAGCAGATTGTACCTGGTCCCGGACTTCTGTAGCTTGAGAGTCACTCCCTTGGGACATTCCCCCTTAAAGTCTTGGTAGGCTTTCAGAAATCTATCGTAACTCTCGTCATAATTACCCTTTCCTCCTACGGTAGGGGTGTTAGCGGCGTTACTCATTTTTTACTCACTTGTTACTCTATTGTGGTTTTGAGTAATGTCTGAATAACGGTAGAATAGGGTTTATAGGTTATGCGTCAGGTTCAATACCCGCCGCCCGCAATTGGGCGATTAATTTTTCAGCTCGTTGACGTTCCTGGTCTAATAGTTGACGTTCCTGGTCTAATAGTTCAGTCGCCCATAGGAGTAGGTTTCCCTGTTGATCCCACCAACGTAGCCAGTAGCCCGTGAGATTTTCGCGGGTTCCTTGCTCTGCACCTAAGAAAAGCTGCATTTCTGGTATCCAAAATCTGCCTTCTTCATTAGGTGACTCTAGGTGATATCGTTGGTTCTCGTCTAAACGGTAGAGTTCTAATGTGCCTGTGTCTGGATCAAAAATGCCATAATTAGGTACTTGTAGAATCTGTTCATAGAAAAAGAACTTTCCAGGGGGATAGGTTTCTTTTATTGAATATTCACTCCCACCTGGATCTGATAAAAATTCTAGTACCAGTGCGGGAATATCCCCTTGTAGTCGGGGGGTATAACTACGAACTACCTCTTCCCGATTGACGGTAATTTGCGGAATATACGCCCAATCTGGCGCTTTTATGCTTATTTTACCGTTTATGGTGGCACAAATGCCGTAGTTGGTCGGAGTGAGCGATGTTTCTGGCAGTTTTCCGGCTAACCTTAAACTTTCGGTAAGGGCTGCTGCTAGAGCTGGTTGATATATATTATCCACGGGGTCATCGGGTAACACAAAATCATCTGGCAACTTTTCCCAAGTGATAGTGTAAGTTGGGGAAGTGGCTAACATGACTAACCTTGCAGGTATTTGAACACTTTTATCATATCACAATTTGAGAAAGTGGATCTATATTTTATCGGAATTTGGGGAGGATTTATCCAGGGGTTCTCTTTGAGTCCTTACCCATTCTTTTTGGGGTTTAATGAAATAGGTTAAATATAGGGGAATTTTCCACAGTATATACAGAGGTATACCTAAGAGGGTTTTGAGGGGGATAAGCGATCGCCCAAAATTTGCCCAAGCCATACCAATGGCGGTAATTAGCAGCAGTCCCTCTAGGGCTATGATGATGGTGGGAATAGCAGAGACTCCTAGGCTACTGGCGATTAAGGATATGGCGGCTGCACCGACCCACAAAATTACCAGAAGGGAGAGGGGGGGAACACATAGATCTAATGCCATTTGTAACAGTTCAAAACGTCTTTGGCTTAGGGAGGCTTTTAGCAGGCGCGGCACTTGAGTTTTCAGGGTTTGTAAATGACCGTGTTCCCAACGGGTGCGTTGACTGGTGCTGGCGGTTTCGTCTTGGGGAAGGTATCCAATTACTTTGGCTTTGGCTGTAAATTGGGGGGAATAACCAGCGATCGCTAAATCGACGCCTAGCTGCATATCTTCGACTATATTACTACTCGCTAAGGATATGCTTTGAATAATTGACCAGGGAAAAGCCATCCCAGTTCCTGTTAATAAACAAGGTCCCCCTAGTTTCGCTAATCCTTGGGGACGCACCCAATTTTTGACTAAGAATGCCAACGCAGAAATGGAGTTCTTGACAGATGGATTGGGGGGTGTTTCCATTAAATATAATGCTTGCACTGGCTTGGCTGTGATTAATGCTTGTTGAGCAATAGTGGCGATCGCTCCTGGTTGCACTAAACAATCAGCATCAATCATAACTATCACCTCTGGCGGGTTGGGCGCTAGGTGGCGTAATCCATAATCGAGAGCATATCCTTTTCCTCGGTTGTCTGGATCTTGCCTTTCCAGAACTTGCACTCCGTTTTCAGTGGCGATCGCTACAGTTTCATCTGTGCAGTTATCCGCAATTACAATTATTTCATCTTCCGGTTTCAGTTGAGGTAAAATATTAGCCAAAGTTTGACCAATAACTAACCCTTCATTATGAGCCGGAATTAATACCGAAATTGTCGGTTCTGGTAGGTCGTCATTTGATTGAAAACCTGGGTAATTAAACCCGGCTGCCAAACATTCAACGAACAGAACCATGATCGGAATTGCCAAACCAAAAGCTATTAATCCCAGCGTGAAACCAACCCAGATAGTGATCATTTTTTACATAGGCTCCATTTCAGGCACATCGGCTTCTGGCGCATCTAAATCAACTACAACATTGAGAGATTGGGAAATGAACCATTGACGAGGCATACCTTGAATAGTAATCTTTTTACCATCTCTTTCGATTTTAACATTGCCGCTTACTTTCTCAATATGTATATCTGAATTCATTAAGTAGGTAGCTTTATCTGTAACTTTAATCCACATCATTTAATTGCCTTATTTGGGGTGGGATATTTTTGTGGGGGATAATTCCAGCTTATCCCCCACATTTTACCAAGCTAAATTAGTGAAAAATTACTCGTCTGCGCCGAAGTCTTCCCGTAACTTAGCTTCCTGTTCATTGGTCAAGTTGGATTTAATTAACTCACCTTTTTCTTCATCTTTGAAGGCTTCCTCTACTTTATCTAAAGTCACACTACTGGTTAGTAAAAACAGTGCGGAAGTCCCTTCGGTTACTTGATTTCGCACATCTTTGATAAATTCATCATCGATCCCGTAGTCAGTGAAATATCCTGACAATGCTCCGGCTAAAGCACCGACGGCCATTCCTAATACGGGAACAAAGAAAATTAAGCCGAATAATAGACCCCAAAAAGCGCCGCCAAATGCACCAGAACCTACTAGGTCAACGGCTTGGGTGGTTTTGGGTTTCTTGCGACCTTGTGGCCAGAATACTATAGCCGCATCTTCGATTTGAATTAAACGTTGTTTCTGGAGTTCAGCCAGTTTACCCAGAGCCTTTTTAGCACCATCAGCGCTATTGTATTTCCAAACTGTTAGAGTTGCCATTGTTATCAATCTGGTGATAATTGTATGAGGATAGTATAATCAGAATTGTATAAAATTGTACAAATTTAAGCAAAATTTTATGATTAGTAGATGGCAATGTGGTTATATTTAAAATCAAAACCGGATTTCTGAATAAATAGAAACCCGGCGAATAGATAGTTAATCATCAACCGTTATTTAATAGCGATCGCCGGTTGACGGTGGCGCACTTCCAGATAAATTAACAAGGCGTTAATATCTGCGGGGTTGACCCCACCAATACGGGAAGCCTGACCAATAGTTAAAGGTTTGATCCGGTTTAATTTTTCCCGTGACTCCATAGATAGGGTTTCAATGGTAAGATAGTCTAAGTCTTGAGGGAGTTGGCGGTTAGCATGACGGCTGATCTGATCAATTTGGTTTTGCTGGCGTTCCATATAGCCGGAATATTTAATCTCAATTTCTGCGCCTTCTTTTTCCTCTAAGGATAACTGAGAATTACCTAGGTTATAATGTTCTAAATTCCCATAGTGGAAACCGGGACGACGCAACAATTCCGCCAGACTAATTGACCCTTTAATTTTTTGTTGAGTATCAGAGGCGATCGCTATACCAATTTCGTCGCGTTCCTTAACTCTGGTCTGGTCTAGCCGCTGCTTTTCCGCGATAATATTAGCCTGTTTTTGTTGGAATAATTCCCAACGGCGATCGTCAATTAAACCAATTTCCCGACCCAAGGGAGTTAGGCGGCGATCGGCATTATCCGATCGCAATAATAACCGATACTCCGACCGACTGGTTAACATTCGATAGGGTTCTCGCAGATCCTTCGTACACAAATCATCAATTAAAGTACCGATATAACTTTGTTCCCGAGGAAACACAATCATATCTTCACCGCGCACCAATTTAACCGCATTAATTCCCGCTACAATTCCCTGCGCGGCTGCTTCTTCATATCCAGTTGTACCATTAATTTGACCCGCACAAAATAATCCCTCAATTTTCTTAGTCATCAACGTAGGATAACACTGAGTCGCGGGTAAATAGTCATACTCCACCGCATAAGCAGGTCGCAGCATCACGCAGTTTTCCAAACCCGGAAGACTCCGTAACATTTCCAACTGTAATTTTTCCGGTAAACCCGTAGAAAATCCCTGAATATAAAGTTCCGGAATATGACGGCCTTCTGGTTCAATAAAAATCTGGTGACTTTCCTTGTCAGCAAACCGCACAATTTTATCTTCAATACTCGGACAATAACGGGGTCCTTTGGCATCCACCCAACCACCATAAACGGGGGATAAATGCAAATTTTCCCTAATTAATCGATGGGTTTCCGCTGTAGTTCTGGTTAAATAACAGTTCATTTGTTCCCTTTCCACCCACACTTCAGGGTCAAAACTGAACCATCGCACTCGTTCATCTCCTGGCTGAGGTTCCAAGTTGCTATAATCAACCGATCGCTTATCCACTCGCGCGGGAGTTCCGGTTTTTAGTCGTCCTGTTTCAAACCCTAAGCGGTTCAGCGTGTCTGTAAGTCCTACGGCGGCGAATTCTCCGGCTCGTCCCGCTGGCATGGATTTGTTGCCCACCCAAATAATTCCACCTAAAAAAGTCCCTGTAGTTAGGATGACCGCTTTACAGGCAAATGCTACACCGAAATAGGTTTCTACCCCTATGATTTCGTCATTTAATCCTAAGACTAAATCCGTTACCATTCCCTCCCGGACAGATAGATTTTCTTGGTTTTCGACTATTTGTCGCATTACTGCTGCATATTCGCGCTTATCCGTTTGCGCCCGTAACGCCCAAACAGCCGGTCCGCGAGAGTTGTTAAGTAGCCGTTTTTGCAGGTAGGTGCGATCGGCCATTTTGCCAATTTCTCCCCCCAGTGCATCGACTTCGTGGGTGAGTTGAGACTTCGCCGGAGCCCCCACAGCCGGGTTACAGGGTTGCCAGCCAATTTTATCTAAATTTAGGGTCAGCAGCAACGTGCGACAACCCAAACGCGCTGAGGCTAAAGCCGCTTCGCAGCCTGAGTGTCCGCCACCGACTACGATGATCTCAAATTCTTCTTGAAAGTCTACGGGTGAATTTACTGTCATAGTTGGGATATTTTACAATGTCGCTCTATTTGATTTTAGGGATATCTCATGATATTATAGTTATTTTAACATTGATTGGGGATTGTCTTATAGATAATTAGGGGCGATCGCTGCCAAATTTAGGTATTTTTTCAAGAGTAACCCTGGGAATAGATCATCAGTATATAGGATGATCACCCTAATTAATGATTACCCAGATGTATAATATCTGAATTAAATGTTGATTTAATCACCCACAAAAATGATAAATATTCCGGCTTTAGTTAATGTGGCGATCGGTCTGTTTTTTATTTACCTGATTTTTAGCCTGTTAGTCTCAAATTTACAGGAACTTATTGCCTCTTATTTGTTTGACTGGCGCGCCAAAAATCTGAAAGCATCTATTCAGAGCATTTTAGGGGATGCCATGACCGAAAAAATTTATAATCATCCTTTAATCGGGTCCTTACAAGATTATAAAATAGATAGATTTAACCTGGGTGTAGGTCCTTCTTATATTCCTGATGATACCTTTGCTTTGGTATTGATTAGTGTATTGATGGAAACGGCGGGACAAGAATCAAAAATTGTCACTTTATCTGTGGATGATTTTAAAGAGGCGATCGCTTCTCAACCCGTCGCCAAAATTCTCAAGCCGGAACATATAGGATTAATGCGATCGCTCGCTAATCAAGCACAAATTAATTGCTTTGAAAATGATTTTATTAAGGCTTTAGAAACCCAGTTAATTGATTGGTTTAATAAATCCATGGAACGCGCTTCCGGTGTCTTTAAGCGTCGAGTTAAGTTGATGATTTTAGCCCTGGGATTTGGGGTGGCTATCATCATGAATGTTGATACTATTAATATTGCTAACCGCCTCTCCTTAGAACCTGTTATTCGCCAACAAGTTAGCCAAGATATTCCGTTGATTTTAAGTGATAGTGATTCCTGGCAAAACTATATCAATTGTTTGAGTTCAAATTCCTTAGATAAAAAGGACTGTGAAACCCTTGTCAGTCCCGATTTTATGAAGATAGCACAAGAGAAACTCTTGGATCTTCCTTTGGGTTGGAGTTCCGCTAATTTACGCTACCAATTTGGGGGTGAAATTTCGGGATTGACAATTCTTAGAGTCATTGGTGGTTGGCTATTAACAGCGATCGCTATCTCCATGGGGTCTTCATTTTGGTTTGATCTCCTCAACCGATTGATTGATGTTCGTAACACCGGAAATAAGCCAGATGATACATAAAAGTAAATAGTCAACAGTCACAAGTTATCAATTCACATTAGTTGTGACTTGACTATAATTAACGTTGGGATTTCTTTTCGGTCCAAACAAAAAATAGGTAATCATTTTACCTTTACCTTTGACATCTATCATCTCTCGCTTTTCAAATAAATACTGATGTTGTAGGAGTTGATAAGTATCCTCAGAAACATGAATTTTGCCAGGTATACCATGGGACTCCATGCGAGATGCAGTGTTAACCGTATCACCCCATAAATCATAAATAAATTTTTTCAAACCAATCACACCCGCCACTACTGGTCCGCTGTGAATACCGATGCGGATACTTAATGTTCGGTTTTGTGTCTTATTTAATTCTGCCATAACTTTTTGCATATTAATAGCCATTTCTGCAATAGCAATAGCATGATCATCGCGACGGTTTGGGAGTCCTCCCACTACCATATAAGCATCTCCAATAGTTTTGATTTTTTCCAATCCATAGGCTTCTGTAAGCATATCAAAAGCCGAAAAAATATGGTTTAAAAGGTTGACTAAATCCACCGGAGAAAGTTCTGAGGCTAACTGAGTAAAACCGACAATATCAGCAAATAATACTGTAACTTCTGCAAAACTTTCCGCTACCACACTCGGTTTTTGTTTCAGCTTATCAGCAATCTTTTTAGGCAATATATTAAGTAAAAGACGTTCCGTTTGTTCTCGCTCATGCTGTAAAGCTGCTTCTGTTAATAAGCGTTCCGTAATGTCCCGTAAAATCGCTCGTGTGGCGATCGCTTTACCATTTTCTAATTTACAATTGATACTACCTTCTACGGAAATTTTCTGACCATCTTTAGTAATGAATTCCGCTTTAATAGAATCAACCAAATCTCCCGCCACTAGACGAGCCAAAATCTGCAAAAAATGAAATTTATTATCAGGATGAATAATCTCAAAAATAGTCAGATTAGATATTTCTGATTCAGTATATCCTAGGGTTTCTTTCCAAGCTCTGTTGACATAGATCAAACGACCATCCATCCCAAAAGACTGAATTAAATCACTAGCATTTTCAAATAAATCTCGATATTTTTCTTCACTTTCCGCTAACGCTCGTAATAACAGGCTAGTTTCGTTGGTACTTTGAACCAATTTCTGCTCTAAAACCATTCTATCTGTCACATCAGAAAAAAATAGAATTAGCTGATATTCTTGTTTCTCATCATCATAATAGCGATTTACAAAAAAATCTAAATAAAGCGGAGATTCTGGTTCAAAAAAACGACCAATTCCTTTGATTTCAAAAGATGGGAATTCTCCCCGCAATACCTCTATTAACATCTCCTCAGTTCCGAATAGTTCTGGTAAACCATTTCGGATATCTTCACCCGGTTGAAATTGCTCTGGTTCCTCAGCAAAACGCTCCACATTTGTTGACACTTCACAGATGATTAAATTAGCATCAACAATTAAATATTCTAAGTGATGGGGAACTACAATTTTAGAGCTAACTTGCTTCATATCATTATCTGGTATATTCAATATTTTTTAGACCCTGATTTTAACTAATTCTACCTGATTACTGAAATTTATGCCATTCTGGTCATCTCCCATGGCTAACCATTAAACAGTAACTACCATACTGTAAGCCAATTTTTGGAAGATTTCATCCACATAATCACCGGTTTTAGCCGAAGTTTGATAAATCCCCAAGGCTTTTTTTGTAACTGGTTCTGGTACATATTTAGTCAAGTTTTCCAGGTCTTTTTCTGCCACCAAATCCGCCTTATTCAAGGCAACAATTATTTGCCCTTTCGGGTTCACAGATAAAAATAAATTCAAGTGTTCAATTAACCGCTCAATAGTTTCTTGGCGAGTGAGATCTGCTACCAAAATCACCCCACCCGATCCCTGTAGGTAAGAAGGAGCAATTGCTTTAAATTTTGTGTGGCCTTCTATATCCCAAATTAACAACTGTAAATTGACTGTTTCTTGCTGTTTGACATTTTGTAATTCAACCGCTTTGCGGGAAATTTTCACCCCCACGGTTGACAGATATTGGTCGCTGAATTGACGATCTACAAAACGCCGAATTAGGCTGGTTTTACCAACACTAAAGTCGCCAACCATACACATTTTTTTAGAAATTGTAGACATTTGATTAAGGTTATTCTCCCTGGCCTGTTTCTTGGTTATCTATTATTTCAAATACCACAGTTCTCCCCAATAATAAAGGCTGATGAGATACAATGTCTGTAGGCGGCTGGGCGTTACCTACTACCTCTAGGCGCTTAGGGTCGATTCCTTGTTTTGTCAAAGCGTCGCGGACTGCTGTGGCTCGATTGAGGGCTAATTGCTGATTTATAGCAGCATTTCCCCTGAGATCAGTATGACCAATAATTCTCAGGGACAGTTGCGGATACTTATCCAAAAATTCTGTTATTCTGGTTATGATTTTCAGATCCTGGGGGTTGATCTGTGCTGAACCCGAATTAAAGTAGATGCGATTTTCTATGCGGACTGGATCAATTTTTAAGGTGCTAACAACTGATTTTACGCCGGGAATATTTTCAAAGGTGGCGGGAATTATTTGAGCATCTCTCATTTGTCTGACTTGACCACTAATAATAACTTGGCGATCGCTATAATTGGTTTCAATATTAACGCCAGACATTTCATTAAAAACCACCGTCATGCGTTCCACTTCCCCAGCCGTTACTATAGGCTCTGGAGGTACATCGACAGCGATAATTTGGTTGTCTATCTGCAAGTCAGAAGCCGTATATACAGCTAAGTTTTCCGCTAGTTCCCGTAATCTTTCATTAGGAACTTTTCCACTCAGTCTTAATTGCTCACCTTCCACTGATACAGCAATCTTATAAATCGCTAACTCAGGAGTTGCAGCCAAGGTTTGGGCGGTTTGATCTGCTATGCGTCTTTGTAGGTATTCTTGATAATAAAAATATCCCCAGGGAATGAAAATTAACATCCCTATCAATACTCCCAAACTAATGATAGCCAGAGGTAGCCGCTTTAATTTTTGTGCGAGGACAAATTTAATTAAACTTTCTAATAACTGATGTACAGCAATCGGAATATTATCGCGATCGCCATCAAAATTTTCGATAAATTCTCCATAATCTAAAACAATTAGACCCATAGTTTTTCGCATTTTCGTGATAAATTCTGGGGTAGGATCCCCTTTACTTACCACAGCTAAATAACAGTAACCCGCTACCTCTAGGATGATTTTAGAATCCCCATACTCAATCTCATTTAGTTCTGAATAATTATCAATTTGGACAATGCAATCATTCACAAAACTCCGAATAGCAGTTAACATCCCTGCTACCATTTCTGACTCAAGGCTATAGCTACCAGAAGCCTGCACCTCCGAAATCACTAACCCTGAGTTTTTATGAATTAAAAATATGGCTTGAACTGCAAAAGGTATAGATTCTTGAAGGATTAATTCTGCTTCCGAAACCCCCTTCATTTTAGATTTGATTTTCCGCGCCACTCCCTCCACGCTAAAAGCATTAGCTACTTTGTCGTTAATATTCTGAACAGCCTCGGCTAGATATTTACTGATGGTATTACCAATCACCGGATATAAAGCATCTACCATCGCATCACGTTCTAGGCGAATTTGCTCCTTAATAGCTTTACCCATTTCCGGTGCTAAAGCATTAGGTATGGCATTTTTATCTAATTTTATTTGCTCACTAATAGCGATCGCTATTTCCGGTGCTAAAGCCTTCGCCACTTCTTCCGGGCAGTTTTTCATGTGCTGAGAAATAGCCCCAGGTAATAAATCAGCGATCGCATTAATCATCCCCGACTTATCTTGTCGTTTTTTTCCCGCAATAATCTCATCAATAATCGGCACAATTGAGTCTATAACTTCTTGTTTAGACAGAAGCATTTGCTCATTAATGATAGCTGTTATAGCCGGAAGTAATAGGTTAAAAATCTGGTCAGGATCATCAAATTTATCCTGAACCGCTTGCAGTTTCTGTTCCGCCGAATTAATTTGGTTCTGTAGCCTCGGTAACTCAGTCTCAAGATAACTTTTAGTGACTTTTTCAAACTCCGAGAATTTGGAACCTAGCAGCAGATCTTGTAATGCGTCGAAAGGGTCAGACAAGTCCTGGCTTAGATCTACTTCTGTTTCTGTATCGCTGGTTTGGTTTTCTGGCGGCGCAGAAACAGAGGTTTTCTCCTCCTCCAAATCAGAACCATTATTATTATTTGCATGAGATTTAGCAGTTTCTCCAGACTCGACAGACACTGGATCATCAAAATACTTACTAAACTCATTTTGCGAAATTTCAATTAATCGAACCGCCTTAGTCACCACTTCCTCATCCTCTGGGATTAACTCAGAGAATGCTGTCTCTACCTTAGTCTCTACCTTCTTAGTAGTCTCTACCTTTTTAGTCTCTACCTTCTTAGTCTCTACCTGGGTAAAATCTTCTGGTTTAGCAGAAAGTATATCCTCCCTTTTCACCCCCAGATTTTGTGAATTACTTTTACGAGAATATGAGGATTTTTGTTCCTGCTTAATATTGCCATTTTGAGATGGAGAATTATCAACTTTGGGAGTTTGAGGTGAGTTAGTGATAGATTCATCATTAGGCTTCCCAAGCAACACATCAATCAAAAGATCAACCAACTCATCCAGTTGTGGTTCAGACTCAACAGATTCTAACTCAACCTCTTGTGATTGATTTATGCTCTTGGGAGTTTCTTGCGATATAGTCATAAATGCCACCCCTGATAGATAATTCAGTCACCTTACTAACAGTATAACCAAACCAACCTCACCCCAAAATCCTTTAAAATTCAATCAGCAATACTGATTAATTGCCCGATTAATTATCATTAGATTCCAGCAATTGAATATCAGTATACATATTAGTATCCGCCGCCTCTTGAAGCTGTGGCACAAACTCCGTCCCCTTTAGCTTCATCCCCATTTCAAACAGTATTTCTGCCATATCATGTTTAGAAACTTTGTCATTTCCCATCATCGACAAACGCTGCTCAAGTTGCTCAAATACCTGAGTTTTTAAATTCCTAAAGTCTTCTTGCAACCTATCTCTAGTTTGATTGAATTCATCACGGATCAGGTTAGTTTGAGTGTCCAGAGATTGATCCAAAGATTCAATACTGTTAGAAAACTTACGATTGATTCTCTCAAGCTGCTGTCGCAGTTCCGTGGCTTCTTCTTTACTCTCTGTACTTAGAGATTTAAACTTTTTATCAAAGGCTTCGTGAGTCGCCCTAATTTCAGTCGAAAAAACACTTTTTAGCTGTTGTGCATAATCATGCAATTCTTGCTGAAGCCTAGATAAATCAGACTCCATTTTCTCGAAGCGGTTATTAAACTCTCTGATATTAGAACCAAAAATGATATCGCGAATTTGCTCAATATTAGCTAATCTTTCGCGCATTTCTTCTTTACTTATATCCGACATAATTTCTCCTGGTAGTTGTAGCAGTTATCCTGGTTACTGAATCTTTGGGGGTATCCTCCCTACTTAACCCTGTGGATAAAGGGGGACATTTCCCAGACCCTATGATTGATAATTTTTGGGCTTTTTCCCCTAGGGCGGTTCTCGGGGGGTTGAGGGTTAGCGTGGCGAGATACACTCTCTTGGAGTCTTCCAGTCCTTACCCAGACTGATAGTCCGAGTCCCGCTGACCAAATATCAATGCTGGCTTTTCTGAACCTACCCCATAGCTGTTGGCTTGGCTTTGTAGGAAAGTTATCAATTTTCGCCACCCCTAATCACTGATAGCACGCGATCGCCTCCCATAGTAGGTTATTCCAGCCAAGTTCCAATTTTCCCACACTCTTACTTGCCCTTGGGGGTCCTTGCTTCCTGGCAAGGTGTCTTGATGACCATGACATTATACCATTGCACGACAAGTATTTGTTCGGTTTACTATGGGAGTTGTATATCACAAAACAAATAATTGTCAAGATGTATGTCACAATTGTTATGACCCTGTGTTATCCAATACTAGCAAGGACGGATACTGATAGTTATGTGGACTTAACCCAAGATACTATTGGCGCATTGACAGATTTTGGGTAATTAAGTTAAACTAGGGAGATAGTCCCAAAAACAACATAAAACCCAATGGCACAACAACTAAAGCGCTGGGAGTCCCCGCGTCGCCAAGGGCGCAACCACAAAGGTAAAGGTGGTGCGGCTAGAATGCGACAGCTAAAAAAACAACAGCAACAGTTGCGTAAACAACTCCAAATCAACCAACCCAAAGACCAACACCAACACCAAAACCCAAAATCACCAATTCAGGGGAAGGATCATTTATCCTTCCCTCTTTTGATTTTAGGGTTTCAGTTGAATATTGGGGCAAATAGTATCAGCCATGCGACTCGCTGACGGCTGATCTTCCCACTGACTCAGTAACTCCTGAAGTTCTCCCTTCAAGCCTTCTAGGGCGATAATTTGTTGATTAATATCCGCCACCTTAGCTTGTAAACGCTGCTTCACTTGGTCACAGGGAATGTCACCACGATCGCGAATTTTCAGAATTTCCGCAATTTCCGCCAAACTCAACCCCAACCCTTGCGCGCGTTTAATAAATGCCAGTCGGGTCAATACTTCCGGAGCAAATAGCCGATAACCCGACCTGCTACGATCAACAGTCGGCCAGAGTAACCCAATATCATCATAGTAGCGAATTGTTTTCACCGATAAACCACTTTCGGCCGCTACCTCTCCAATTTTCAGCAACTTATCAACCCCCAAGCTAACTCATTAGTAGGGAGGACGAGGCTTTTTATTCTGAGTCAGCATAGGTAAGGAAGGACGGGAACCACTCGGCGGTAAATAGTATTCCGGCGCGGTTTCCGTTTGTTGTTCCACCTGCGATCGCTGAAGAAGCCACCAACGCCAGGCTACCGCTACTCCCACGGTTCCCAGACCCAGGCTCAACAGCGGTAAACTCGCAGTTACACCACCAATTACACTATCAACAGCCCCAACTGTAATCACAAAACTGACAATTGGTTCTCTGCGGTAAGCAGACTTTAAAATTCTCGGTAACAAAGCGTTCATATTACTTTGACTCTGCTGTTTAGTATTAGTTTAGACGGAATCAGACTCAACCAGGTTGCTACAGCATTTAGGCTCCTTGTGAATTGTAGGGCAGCTAGGTCAACTTGAAAAGTCGCTTAGGTATCAATTTTTTGATCACCCCCCTACTGGTCGCTACTGGTCGCTATTCCTCCGACCCTTACCCTTACCCTTCCCCCATACCATTATAACTTCAGTCTAGGTGAACTGGAAACCGGGATAGTTTGACAAACCTACTCACCACCGGCCCCATTAGATTTTAACACAAGACAGAGCCAAAATAGGTAGTTAAGATTCCCCAAAATTTGCTATAATCCAAAACCAGCATTCCTACCCAATAATTAATGAAAGAAGTTGATAACCTTCCCACTCCAAATAGGGTAATTGTAATTGGTGCTGGTATAGGCGGATTAACCACCGCCGCACTACTGGCTCATCAAGGATATTCCGTGTTAGTCCTCGACCAAGCCATAGTTCCGGGCGGCTGTGCTTCCAGCTTTAAACGTAAAGGTTTTACCTTTGATGTAGGGGCGACCCAAGTTGCTGGTTTAGAACCCGGCGGCATTCATCATCGGATTTTCTCGGAATTAGAAATAGACTTACCAGCCGCCACCTTCTGCGACCCGGCTTGTGCCGTCTTTTTACCGGGAGAAACCCAGCCGATTCGAGTTTGGAGAGACCCAGAAAAATGGCAGCAGGAACGACAAGAACAGTTCCCAGGTAGTGAAAAATTTTGGCAATTAATGGGAACTCTATTTGAAGCTAGTTGGCGGTTTCAAAGTCGCGATCCGATTTTACCTCCTCGGAATTGGTGGGATTTAGTGCAACTGGTGAAAGCCTTGCGTCTCGATACGATGATTACCCTACCTTTTACCCTATTGACCGTAGGGCATCTATTGCGGATCTATGGAATAGACAACGATCGCCGTCTGAAAACCTTTCTGGATTTACAATTAAAATTATACTCCCAGGTGAACGCCGATGAAACCGCATTACTGTATGCAGCCACCGCCTTGGGAGTATCCCAATCACCCCAAGGACTCTATCATTTACAGGGGAGTATGCAAGTATTAAGCGATCGCCTAGTAGCCAGCCTGAAACGAGACCAAGGAACCCTATTAATGGGTCATACCGTAGAAGCGATCGAAACCGAAAACCGTCAAGTCGTAGCCGTCAAAATTCGCGATCAAAAAACCGGGAAAGTGTGGCGAGAAACCACCGATATAGTAGTTGCTAACGTCACAGTTCAGAACATAGTTAAGCTATTAGGTTGGGAAAACCACATTTCCACCAATCCCCTCGATCGCATTTACCACCACCGTATTAATAAACTCCCCCCAGCTTCTGGGGCTTTCGTGATTTATTTAGGAGTTGATCAGTCAGCCATTCCCCCGGAATGTCCCCCCCATCTCCAATTTCTTTACGACTATAACCGACCCATTGGCGAAAACAATTCCCTATTTGTTTCCGTCAGCCACCCAGGGGACGGACGCGCCCCCGACGGACAAGCCACCATTATTGCTTCTAGTTTCACAGATACGCAGCAATGGTGGCATAACCCAGATTATCAGAAACTCAAACACGAATACACCCAACAGGCCATTAATCGTCTAAGTTCCTCCTTTCAGCTTACCCCAGAAACAATCATTTATTCCTGTGCCGCCACCCCCCGCACTTTCGCCCGTTATACCGCGCGTGACCAAGGCGTTGTCGGTGGTGTAGGTCAGCGGATTTCCACCTTTGGACCTTTTGGCTTTTCCAATCGTACCCCCATTAATGGATTATGGCTAGTGGGAGACTGTACCCACCCCGGAGAGGGAACAGCAGGGGTATCCTATTCAGCTTTAACCGTAGTCCGACAACTCGAAAACCAGTTCACCCCTCCAAAACATTAGGGCGGCGCAGACATTTCTACACCACCCCAGACATTGATTTTGCGTCAAATATGCTGTAAAATCTAGCAGGCTATCTGTTGAGCTTCTGCCTCTAACAAACTCAACAATCTTTGGTCGCCTCGTTCCCGGGCTGCTTTCTGTCTCCGTTCCAGAAGACGGCACAAATTAGCCGAATGTACTTTAGCTAATTCTTCGGGAGCGATCGCACAGGTATCCCCACTCGTCGCCGGGGGTGGCTCAGGTTTAGCATCATTTGTCGCTACAGCCACCATCATAGTGTTTTGGTCTCTAGGTTCACCCACAGAGTACGAAGCACCCCTATATTTGAGGTTTCCGTGGGGTTGGGGGACAGGAATATGGCGAGGGTAATGGAAATGGCAATCTTGGCCCCTATATTTTCCACAAACCTCTGATTCTACCACATCCATTGGTTGAAATTCATGGTTATAGTTAACGCCGCGATAGGCTAGTTTCATATCTGTTTCTCCGAAAGGGTAATTTTTAAAGTCTACTTTGTTATTCTGTATTCATTGTTACATTTTTATCGGTTGATTCCCAATATTTTATAAAAATTTACATATTTCCCATAACAGCCTCAGCAGCGATTCTACCTAAGCCACCGACTGAGCATTCCCTCCAACCACACACCAGACACCCCATAAAACCTAATTCCCCTCCCCATCATGTAAATTTTTGTTACAAAAGTTAAGAAATATTACAAAAAATTTTTTTTGGGGGGGTGGGTTGCTGGTGGGGTTGACCTGTGCTATTATTTTAGATAATGGTAATATTTGCTTTTATTTACAAATTAAAAAGATTTGCATTATGAAGCTATTAACCTAAAGCGTACCATTAATTCTTGGCAGTTGTCAACCCCCGGCGGCAATTTGGCCGAACATTTTTTTTTAAATTGACGAAAACATCAACTTTGTCCCCAAAGATAAAGCTATAATGGTGGTAGACGGGTCCAAATGGGTCTGGGAATGTCAAAGTACCATCGAGATTAATCTTAGACCCCTATAAAAGGCGATAATCAAACCCTATAGAAACGAGATATAACTAAACCTCATTTCCAAGGAAAGTTGAGTTATGAATAACCACAGTATCAATGGTAAATCCCATTTTCCCAATTTGGTGCCGACTATACCTATTACAGTAGGTTTACTGGTGGTAAGTGCCGCCTTCTATCCCCAAGGGTTGGCTACGGCACAAGAACAACCAGGCTGTTTTGCTCGGACAAGATCGGGTCGGTTGATTAATCTTAATGAGATTTGTAATTTTCCCGAAGTTGTGACCCCCCCCGGCGGTACTGCTGTCCTTCCCAGCGCAGCGGGAGTTTACCAAGCACCGATTATTGACCGACACCAAGGCATCCCCGTTGTACTAGCTACTTTTAATGATAGCCAACCGTTTCCAATGATGATTGATACGGGGGCTAGTGGAACTGTCATCACGCCGCTGATGGCGGAGGTATTGGGTGTGATTCCCACGGGGCGAGGTTTGGCGAATACCCCCAGCCAGCAAAATGTTGAATTTGACCTGGGTCAAATTATCTCTATTGAAGTTGGCGGCGCAATGGCTAGTAATTTGACAGTGGCGATCGCACCTGCTTTAGAAGTAGGATTGTTAGGGCAGGACTTTTTTGGTCAGTATGATGTGACTATTAGAGAAGATGTGATCGAGTTTCGGACCAGGGGATAATCCCTAATCTGCCATTCCCACCCCCTCACCTACACTTACATTACCTTCACCCTAAATCAGAATCCCTGGGGGGGAGAGCATGATTTAATCTAAAATTAGGTTAATATTTTAGGGCAATAGGGTCTAATAAGCGAGAAGAGTTGAGGATAAACCTATTGCCAGATATGTCAAACCCAAGGAAGCCGCCCAAATCCTTGGAGTCCATGAAAGAACACTCCGCAGATGGGACAACAATGGCTCAATCGAGACCATCAGAACCCCCGCTGGGCAACGACGATACAACGTTGAGTGATATACTGCTGCCAAATCAGGCAGTGACAAACGCAAAGTCGTTATCTATGCCAGAGTTAGTAGCCGCGCCCAGCAGTCAGACCTCAACCGACAGGTGGCCGCACTGTCCAACCTCTACCCCGAAGCAGAAGTCGTCTCAGAAATCGGAGGCGGGCTCAACTTCAAGGGAAAGAAAATGCTGGCCTTACTGGGACATCATTTGTCAGGAGATGTCGGCATGGTTGTCGTTGCCCACAAAGACCGATTGGCAATATGGGGATTTGACTTGTTTCGATGGCTCTATGAGCAAAACAGGTGCTCACTCATGGTTCTCAACCAGACAAGTCTCAGTCCAGAACCAGAAATGGTTGAGGACATCCTCGCCATCCTCCACTGCTTCAGTTCCCGATTATACCGACGGAGTAAATACAAAACTCAGGTCAAAGAAGATCCGGATTTACCCCAGCCCCGAGCTAAATCAAGTCTGGCGTAAATGGCTGGCTGCTTGTCGGTATTGCTACAACCAAGCAATTGCATTATCTAGGAGTGGTAAACGACTAAGCAAACTGAAATTACGCAACGAAGTGATGCAGAGTGACTTACCCGAATGGGTCAAAGAAACACCCTGCCACATTCGGCAAAATGCCATCTTTGATGCCTATCTCGCCTTTTCAGCCAGTCCAGGCGCCAGGTTTAGGAGCTGTCGGGATAGTTCTCAAGCCATCAAGTTTAACGATGCTAATTTCTCTTCAGGGAGTTGGTATCCAAGACTAACGAAAGGATTAACTTTCATGGTTTCCGAACCCATCCCTAAAACTTGCGGGCAAGGGACTCAGTTGGTGTTTACCAAAGGTCGATGGTTTGCGGTGTTTCCTGAACCTGTGGCCGTTACCCCAACTGAAGCGAATGGCGTAATTGCATTAGACCCGGGTGTGCGAACTTTCATAACTGGGTTTGATGGTTCACGATTTCTGGAATTGGGCTCCGGGGATATTGGACGCATCACTCGGTTATGTCAACATTTGGATGATTTGATGAGCCGAATCGCCAAGGAACCCTGTCGTTCAAGAAGGCGACGGATGAGGCAAGCGGCTCAACGAATGAGAACCAAAATCCGCAATCTAGTTGATGAAGCCCACAAACAAATTGCTCACTACTTGACTCACAACTACAGCCTAATTTTTTTGCCCACCTTCGAGACTTCCGATATGGTTGCCAAGGTGAAGCGTCTAATCAGGTCTAAGACTGCCCGCGCCATGCTGACATGGGCGCATTATCGATTCAAACTAACCCTGAGACATCAAGGGGAAATAACTGGAACCACAGTTGTAGATGTGACGGAAGAATACACCAGCAAAACCTGTACTCACTGTGGTCATGTGCATTCCCAGCTAGGTGGCTCAAAAGTGTTCCGATGTCCTGAGTGTGGGTTCACTCTACCACGGGACTGGAACGGTGCTTTTGGAATCTTTCTAAAAGCTTTGCGGGATACCGCCTCTGTTACCTTAACCGGTAATAGTGCTATCGTCGCATTGTCCGGCAATAGCCGGATAAATGTCGCGTAAATGTATCAGGGTCAAGAAAAATGGGGTTATTGACCGCGACGTTCCTTTTCTCGGCGGCGGCGATCGCGCCAATCAGCAAAAGTCAAATAGGCGACACCACCGGTTACCAGAAGCAACAGAGCGATCGCCATGAGAAACAGAATATTAACCGTAGTAAACTCCATGAGTGTTGTATCTTCCCCTAAATGGCTGGCAGTTCATCCAAAATGGTAAACCGAACATGGTTAATCGCCAAATTCCCCAGAGAGACCTTTTCCTTATCGACAGGAAGCCCCTGGTTAGTCAGGCGTTGAAACTTCAGCCCCTTACCTATTTCTATATGATACCAAGCCAAGCCCATAAAAAACCGTAAAGGATAAGGTCCACTACCACCAGTATCATCAGGGTTAGACTCCATAGGAACCCAGCCAAAGCCAGGAATATAGAACTCCAGCCAAACATGATTATACTCTGGTTCTAGGGGAACGCCCCGGCGATCAGCAAAAGCCGGACATTTGTAGCGTCCCACCGTCCGACAGGGTATTTCATTTAGCCGTCCCAAAGCCAGCAAGACCCCCACATACTCACCGCAGGACCCTATCCCCCGGTCTAGTACCACGTCTGGGGTTTCAATTTTAGCGGTAAGGCTGTAGTCAAGGCGATCGTAAACATAATTCCGAACATTTAATAATTTCCGCAGAATATTAGTTTCTGTCCCCACGGCTTCTTCAGCGGCTTGACGGACTATGGATGATTCCATAGCGAGGTGATCATTATCTACTAGATATTTATCCTTAAATTCCTGAGTTAATGGCTGGATTTTTTCGACATCTAAAGGATGGATTTGATATTTAATTCCTCGGACTTCTAATAATGCTTTCCATCCAAAGATGCGTCTTTCGGCGGAGTTGAGGGGTTTAAACTTAAAAACTGCTACCCTTTCTCCGGCTTCTATTTCCTCGGTAAAGGGTGTACCAATATAGGAAATTTCCCGAACTTTTTGGCGATCAGTCTCGGAGGGTAGGGCGATACGCCATTCTACATCTTCTAGGTAAATCTCTTCTAAAGGTTCGATTTCCTCTACATAGGACATCTCAATCAGATATCCGTTAGATGTGGCATATCTTTGGGACTCATTGTAGTGAAAATAGAGGGGATGAATAAAAGTGCGATCGCGTTTAGCTAGTTGATATTGTTCATAGGAGTTCGGGTCATCTCGGATAAATAATTCATCTCCCGCATAGGCGACATATAGCACTTCTTCTCCGGTTTCCGGGTCAGTATAGAACCCCAAACCCGTGGGATACTCAAAGGGAGTTAACACATTAAACTTAGTTTCCCCGGTACCACGTTCGAGACAATAAACGGTTTGTTCGAGGCGATCGCATACCCACAATTCCTCATCTCGCACCGTCAAATTTTCTATCCCAATTCCCGGGGCATAAAACCGGGTAATTTCCCGACCGCTAATGAGACTATAAACAAAAATGCACCCCCCCTGTTTAGAACTAATATAAAGAGTAGAGTTCCAAACCGCAATCCCATCAAGATTATAGGGGAGAGTTACCAAAGGTTCCGGTTTCAGATTAGCGATATTCTCACCGACAAAAGCATCTCGACAAACATAAACCGTATCATAGCGAGTAAACCATAAATCATTGGACCACACCGCCAAACCCGTGACATCAGCAAACTCAGAAGTCTGATAAGGATTCACCACCGTAGCATTATCAGTTTCCGGGTCTATCCTGAGCAAAAACCCCCGCAAGGAATCAATCGCAAAACAATTTTTGCCGACAAAAGTGATACCATAGAGCGAAGAAACACCCATCGGTCTAATAGTTCGGCGCAGAGGATGGCTAGTTGTTCCAACATTCGTTAAATTGAGATTCATGCTAACTTTGACACTCCCACTTTAAAAATAAAACAATTTTTCACAGTCAATTACGGAAACATTGGATACAATTTAGCTATCGTTATACCCTGTATCTTAACGAGTTTTTGAGTTTAATCCTATGGTTAAGACAACCCCTACTATTTTGTGGACAACCCTGTTGGGTGCGCTGTGTACTCAAACCATTGTCTGGGGTAGCCTACTCCAAGCAGCTATAGCCTACCCATCAAAGGGAGATGTGATCAGTCAAAACCAACCATCTCCATGGTTAATAGCCTTCTCACCACCCCAGCGGGGAGTTCCCGGAAGACGGGAAGGGGGAGGAACCAGAGGGACACAATGTGCTGACTATGCAAGCCTGATCAGTCTGATTCCTGTTTCCACGATGGGTTTAACCGCCCATGAGAAACCCCAATTGTTTTTTTATCTCCCAGTAGCTAGTGGGGATACCCCCATTGAGTTACTTGTGACTAAGTTACCAGATTCAGAGTCTCCCGAAACAGAAGAAATAGTGATTTATAGCACCCAATTTCAACTGGATATGGAAAATCCTGGCATTGTGGGCATAGATCTGGGGGATCTCGATGGCTTTCCGGGTTTGGAAGTGAACCAATATTATCACTGGTACCTGACAATTTTATGTGATCCGGTGAATCAATCGGTGAACCAAATTGTGGATGGTTGGATCAAAAGGATCGACTTAGACTCTGATCAGATTCTGACATTAGAAGGACTCAATGGGAGCGATCGCCTAAAATTTTATACAGAAAAGACCCTTTGGTATGATATGGTCGCCGCCTTTTCGGAATTACTTTCAGATAATCGAAGAGATACTCAAGTCCAGCAGGCTTGGCTAGAATTGTTAAGATCGGAGAATCTTGATGAAGCAGGTCGTAACCGGGTGCGTCTGTATGAACAACCCTTTATTCCGGGTAGTGGCGGGTTACGCAATCAACTCCGTTCTTACTAAGTATCCCCACCAACCCCCCGTCAATCAAGTAAGCGAGAAATTAACCTGCTGGTAGTGCCACTAGCTGGGGCTACACTTGAAGCCCCCCCCATAACCCCTATGAGTTTACATATTCGATTGATAGGTTGTCAAATGACTACCGTTGGGTTGATTCTGTTTTCCCCCCCTGTTTCAGCCCAGGCTTTATTTTCCCCTAACTGTAATTCCGCAGACTGTTTAGGACTTTCTCAAAGTTTCCCCCTACCACCCCAAAGCGACCCTAACCGCGATCGCTTTTTACAACCCCTCCCGTCACCCCCCCAAAGACCACCCAACGGGGAACCGGAAATAGAAACACCACCCCCCTCCTCCCCGCCAATTCCCGGTGATGATACTCCCTTCCCCATTAGTCAAATTCAAATAATTGGCAGTAGTATTCTATCGACTGAGGAGATTAATGCGATCGCCTCTACCGTATCAAACCAGACCATCACCCTCAACCAACTGCAAAATATAGCCGATCAGATTACAGAAATCTATCTGAGACGGGGTTATATGACTTCCCGGGCTGTGGTTCCCCAACAGACTATCACAGATGGGGTCGTGGAAATTCTGGTCATAGAGGGAAGTTTAGAAAAAATCGAGGTCGAAGGAACCCGCCGCCTTAATCCTAACTACATTATCAGTCGGGTGAATTTGGGCGCACAAACTCCCCTAAATACCCTACAACTGGAAAATCAACTGCGACTATTGCGACTTAATCCCCTATTTGACTCTGTAGAGGCTAGTCTGCGTCCAGGAGGTGACGAGGGACAGAGTATTTTAGTGGTCCGAGTCACAGAAGCTAATCCCATACAGCTTAGTTTTAGCTTAGATAACTATTCCCCCCCCAGTATTGGTAGCCAACGTTTGGGGGTTAATTTTAGTCACCTGAACCTCACGGGAAGGGGTGATTTCCTCTTGGTTTCCTATCAAACTACTCGCCTAATTACTGGGGGGGAGTCGGATATCTTCGATTTTATCTACTCTATCCCGGTTAATGCCATGAATGGTACGATTCAACTGCGGATTCCTCCTTATCGCAATCGGGTGATTACCGAAGAGTTTGCAGACCTCAATATTCAGGGAAACTCTCAAGTTTACGAAATTAGCTATCGTCAGCCTTTGGTGAGGACTCCCTGGGAGGAGTTCGCTTTATCTGCGGGGTTGAGTTATCAGGAAAGTCAAACTTTGGTGGATAATCAGGGGTTGCGCTTTGGCTTTGGTCCAGATGATGATGGTGTGACCCGTCTGGTGGTTCTCAAGTTGGGACAAGACTATATCCGACGCGATCGCCTAGGAGTTTGGGCTTTGCGATCGCAGTTTAGTTTGGGTTTGGGGATATTAAATGCTACTAATACCAAATTTCTGCCCAATAGCGATTTTGTCAGTTGGCTAGGACAGATACAACGGCTACAGCGTATCGGTGACAATCACCTTTTGATTCTTCAGGGAGATCTACAGTTAGCCGCTAACCCCCTATTTCCCTCTCAACAGTTTGTTATCGGTGGCGCGCAGTCTTTGCGTGGCTACCGTCAGAATGTCCGCGCCGGGGATAATGGCTTTCGATTCTCTATTGAGGACAGAATTACCCTTAAACGCGATCGCTTGAATTTACCTACTTTACAGTTAGCACCTTTTCTCGATATGGGCCAGGTTTGGAATCATCCCAACAACCCTAATAGTTTACCCAGTCAGACCTTTTTGGTGGGAGGGGGTCTGGGGTTACTATGGGAACCTATCCCTCATCTGAATATCCGTTTAGATTATGGTTTCCCCCTCATACAACTTCGCGATCGTGGCGACAATCTTCAGGATCATGGCATCTACTTCAATCTAGTTTATACCCTTAACTAGGTAATCCTTACCTATGTCTCCCCCTCTGACCCAACCGAAAAAATTAATAACTTTTTACAAATGCTACCCGCTGATTTATGTCTACCCTCACTCAACCATCATCATTGCGGGGTAATGGTGGGTCAGAAGTCAATTATCCCGTTTCCCCATCATCATTGCCGGGTAATGGTGGGTCAGAAGTCAATTATCCCGTTTCCCCATCATCATTGCCGGGTAATGGTGGGTCAGAAGTCAATTATCCCGTTTTCCCATCATCATTGCCGGGTAATGGTGGGTCAGAAGTCAATTATCCCGGTTTCCCATCATAACTATCCCTATCTGACGCACCCTACTAATTTGTTTATTGTAACTCTTTTTATCTAAAAAATACATAAATTTTGATAAAAGTTTATAAATTAACTTGAGCTTTGATGAGAGACCATCAAAGATTAATATCTAACTGATAGACTGCAATACTCTGTTTTTCGAGCATAAATGAATTTATAGCCCCTTTCCATTTGGGGAAAATTCATCAATAATGGCAATCAAGAGGGACAGCGATGTGATCGGGTGAGACAAAAACCGTACTACCTGAAATAGCGATCGCCACCCCGACAAAACCAAAGATAAAAAACTTGGGATGCTGAGTTAGTCCCAACTACTCAGCCCCATTATTGAAAAACCACGCGCCGCAGGAGAAAAAATCGTGAAACTCGCAGTATATGGGAAAGGTGGAATTGGCAAATCAACAACCAGTTGCAATATTTCCGTGGCCCTAGCCAAACGGGGTAAAAAAGTCCTGCAAATTGGCTGCGATCCCAAACACGACAGCACATTTACCCTCACAGGGTTCTTAATTCCTACCATTATTGATACCTTGCAGGAAAAAGACTATCACTATGAGGATATATGGCCCGAAGATGTCATCTATAAAGGCTATGGCGGCGTTGATTGTGTAGAAGCAGGTGGTCCCCCGGCTGGTGCTGGCTGTGGTGGCTATGTAGTGGGAGAAACCGTTAAACTTCTCAAAGAACTAAATGCCTTTGATGAATACGATGTCATCCTGTTTGATGTTCTTGGGGACGTGGTTTGTGGTGGTTTCGCCGCCCCCCTCAATTATGCTGACTATTGCATGATTGTCACCGACAATGGCTTTGATGCCTTATTTGCGGCTAATCGCATCTCCGCTTCTGTGCGGGAAAAATCTCGGACTCACCCCCTACGGTTAGCCGGTTTGATCGGAAACCGGACTTCTAAGCGGGATCTGATTGATAAATATGTTGAGTCGGTCCCTATGCCAGTTTTGGAGGTATTGCCGCTAATTGAAGATATCCGGGTATCTCGGGTTAAGGGGAAAACCCTGTTTGAGATGGCGGAAACTGACCCATCCCTAAGTTATGTCTGCGATTACTATCTTAATATTGCTGATCAAATCTTGTCTCAGCCGGAGGGTGTAGTTCCCAAAGATGCGCCAGATCGGGAATTGTTCTCTCTTCTGTCTGATTTTTACCTCAATCCAACCAAGCCTTCTGTTCAAACTCAGGAAGATGAGCTAGACCTGATGATGGTTTAATAAGTCTAGCTACTCAGGATAAGGAATAAGAGGTTATGGCTTTCTTCCAGGAGTTTACTACTGCCCTGAAACAAAAATGGTTAGACTACTATCAGGCTAATCGTGAATGGTTGGTTTTACAAATGGACATCAGTTCCATTCCCACCCCGGATGGAGGTAGAAGGCCATCCTCAGCCCTAATCTTGGGGACTATCAACGCCTTGGACCCAGAAGCGGCTCTGTTGATGTTCCCCTTTTCCAAACTTAATCCTGATCCAGAAAAGTTGATTGAGGTTCTGGGTTTACATTTTGACCCAGATCATGAGCTGGTTAGGATTTCTGATTCTTCACCTGATCAGCCTCCGGTTTCTCAAGAACCTGTAAAGGCTGCGCCGGGATACCATCCTCCCCAACCCCTAGATACACTAGAGCCAGAGGAAGAATTAGTTAGCGATGGCTTAGATGATGCTCAGCAAAAATTAGACCTCCTTGATGGTGCTGGAGACGACTTAGCTACCGATGACATGGATTTAGGTCTAGGTGATGATGCTGAGGATGACTTAGCCACCGACGACATGGATTTAGGTCTAGGTGATGATGCTGAGGATGACTTAGCTACCGATGACATGGATTTAGGTCTCGATGATGCTGGAGATGACTTAGCCACCGACGACATGGGTTTAGGTCTAGGTGATGATGCTGAGGATGACTTAGCCACCGACGACATGGGTTTAGGTCTAGGTGATGATGCTGAGGATGACTTAGCCACCGACGACATGGGTTTAGGTCTAGGTGATGATGCTGAGGATGACTTAGCCACCGACGACATGGGTTTAGGTCTCGATGATGCTGGAGATGATCTAGCTACCGATGACATGGATTTAGGTCTCGATGATGCTGGAGATGACTTAGCCACCGACGACATGGGTTTAGGTCTAGGTGATGATGCTGAGGATGACTTAGCCACCGACGACATGGGTTTAGGTCTAGGTGATGATGCTGGAGATGATCTAGCTACCGATGACATGGATTTAGGTCTCGATGATGCTGGAGATGATCTAGCTACCGATGACATGGATTTAGGTCTCGATGATGCTGGAGATGATCTAGCTACCGATGACATGGATTTAGGTCTCGATGATGCTGGAGATGATCTAGCTACCGATGACATGGATTTAGGTCTCGATGATGCTGGAGATGATCTAGCTACCGATGACATGGATTTAGGTCTCGATGATGCTGGAGATGATCTAGCTACCGATGACATGGATTTAGGTCTCGATGATGCTGGAGATGATCTAGCTACGGATGATTTAGATTTAGGGGAAAGTAATCCATTTAAAGATGATTCCTCAGATGATATCGGAGAGCTAGATATGAGCCTGGATGGAGATGATGATTTAGGAGACTTTGGTAGTTCCTCTGATGATGATTTAGATATGGGAGACTTGGATGATGACGACAGCGATTTAGGCGATTTAGGAGACTTAGGAGATTTAGGAGATTTAGAGGACATCAGTTTAGATGAGTTAGGAGAGGTAACGACTGGAGATACAGATAAGTTTGATTTAGATCTGGACAGCCTGACCGAATCAAATGATGATGATGATATCTCAATATCAGACTTTAAATAAGTCAATCATTCCTTAACATCTAACAGGCTGGTGTACTCATTATGATTTTGGAAGTTAGTAGCCAAAGTCAACAGTTGATCATGTCTAAATTTCTGCCAGGTTGTCATCTCATAAATAGCTGGGTGTCAACAGCTTAAAAAATGACACTAAAACTGGCTTAATTATAAGGAGAAATATATGACTGTTGCTCAACCTGAAGCACTTAACTTTGAATGTGAAACTGGTAATTATCACACCTTTTGTCCGATTAGTTGTGTGGCATGGTTGTACCAGAAAATTGAGGATAGTTTCTTTTTAGTAATTGGTACAAAAACCTGCGGCTATTTCTTGCAAAATGCGATGGGGGTGATGATTTTTGCAGAACCTCGTTATGCAATGGCTGAGTTAGAAGAGGGTGATATTTCGGCTCAACTTAATGATTATGATGAATTAAAGCGACTGTGTTTGCAAATTAAACGCGATCGCAATCCTAGTGTAATTGTATGGATTGGAACCTGTACGACTGAAATCATTAAAATGGATTTGGAGGGGTTGGCTCCGAAATTAGAAGGTGAAATTGGGATTCCTATTGTGGTGGCGAGAGCCAATGGTTTAGATTATGCTTTTACCCAGGGAGAAGATACGGTTCTAGCCGCGATGGCTAATCGCTGTCCGAAAGAACCAGAAAAAGATGCGAATACGGCGGCTTCAAGCGATCGCAATGCGATTCAGAAATTACTGAGTTTTGGCAAAAAAAATGAGGATGTGACTAAGGAAGAGTCAGAATATGTAGACCATCCCCCCTTAGTGTTATTTGGTTCTCTCCCCGACCCGGTAGTAACTAATCTCAGTTTGGAGTTGAAAAAACAGGGGATTAAGGTATCTGGATGGCTTCCCGCGAAGCGTTATACGGAACTTCCGGTTTTAGAAGAAGGTTATTATGTATCGGGAGTGAATCCGTTTCTCTCGCGTACCGCAACTACTTTAATGCGTCGTCGTAAGTGTAAATTGATTGGCGCACCGTTCCCCATTGGACCTGATGGAACACGAGCTTGGATTGAAAAAATTTGCTCTGTATTCGGTATTGAACCCCAGGGATTAGATGAACGAGAAGCTCAAATTTGGGCGAATTTAGAGGATTATCTTGAGTTGATCCGGGGTAAGTCGGTGTTCTTTATGGGGGATAATTTGTTAGAAATTTCCCTAGCACGTTTCCTGATTCGCTGTGGGATGACTTGCTCGGAAATTGGCATTCCTTATATGGATAAGCGCTATCAAAAGGCGGAGTTAGACCTACTGGAAAAAACCTGTCAGGAAATGGGGGTTCCGGCTCCGAAAATTATGGAAAAGCCGGATAATTATAATCAGATTCAACGGATTTATGAACTTCAGCCAGATCTGGTAATTACGGGTATGGCTCATGCGAATCCTTTGGAGGCGCGCGGTATTAATACTAAGTGGTCGGTTGAGTTTACTTTTGCTCAAATTCATGGGTTTACTAATGCTCGTGATATTCTGGAGTTGGTGACTCGTCCCCTCCGTCGTAACCATAACCTGAAAGATTTGGGTTGGAGTAATTTGGTTAAGGAAGCTAAGGTCTAATCAATTACTTGTGTGGGAAAGGAGAGCGATCGCTTTTGGTCGCTCTCTTGGCGTGGGATGAGGATTTTTGAGAAATTATCCAGCAGATATGGACTATGAAAACTATTGTTAATTATCATGTGATTGACCCTAAGAATATTGGGGATTTGTTCTCGTCCCCAGTCAATTACTTTGAGTTTCCGGGTTATGAGGTTATTAAGCGAGATATTCGGAATCTGGATAATTCCCCAGCACCAGAAGACGGGGAAAGTTTGTTAAATCATCATGCGATCGTTGGTGGTGGTGGGTTAATGTTTGACCGCTTTTTGCACAATTTCCAACGTTTACAAGCTGGTAAAAATGGTAATAGTTTGATTTTATGGGGAGCCGGACAGCAGGTTTATAAAATTAAAAATTCTGGTGATAATTCCTCATCTTATCATGGTAGTGATTTTGACTATAAGCCTTATTTAAAAGATTTTAATCTCATGGGAATTAGAGACTATAACCAAGGCTATGATTGGGTTCCCTGTGTGAGCTGCATGGATAAAGTTTTTGATAAGGACTACTCGATACAACATGATTTTGTAGTATTTTCGCACAAAAAGTTTCAAATTAAAATTGATTCATTTCCTCGGATGACTAATGAAGATAAGAACTTTGAGGAAATTATTAGTTTTTTGGCTTCAGGGGAAACTATTTTAACCAGTTCTTTCCACGGAGCCTATTGGGGAACACTGCTAGGACGTAAGGTTTTAGCATTCCCATTTACCAGTAAATTTTTGACCCTAAAACACCCAGTTGCTATGTATCCAGGGATTCATTGGAAGCAACCAAAACGGGAGATTCAAATCTTGGGAAAAACTCTATATCAGCGATTTGATGAAAGTAAATTTTTGTGCGGTACGGATAATTGGCGATCGCATCTTAAAAACTGCCAATCTTATCCGGAAAGTTTGCCAGAATGTCGCGATCGCAATAATTGGTTTTATCAGCAAGTCATGAATCACCTAAGTACAGTATAATCTAAATTCATGCAATTTTGCCCTTTTGCCCAAAGTTATGCACTCCGACTACCTAAAACGAATCCTCACCGCCCGGGTCTACGATGTCGCCCAGGAAACCCCCCTAGAATTAGCGCCAAGACTATCAGAAAGGTTAAATAATCAAGTCCTCCTCAAGCGAGAAGATATGCAGTCTGTGTTCTCATTTAAACTGCGGGGAGCCTATAATAAAATAGCCCAATTAACCCCGGAAAGCCTCGCCCAGGGAGTAATAGCCGCCTCAGCGGGAAATCACGCCCAGGGGGTAGCTTTGGGAGCCAGTCGCCTAGGAAGTAGAGCAATTATTGTTATGCCAACTACTACCCCAGATGTGAAAGTACAAGCGGTTAAAGCTAGAGGCGGGGAGGTAGTTTTATATGGAGAAACCTTTGATGATGCCTATGCTTACGCGCGCCAATTAGAAGTCGAAAAAAACTTAACTTTTATTCATCCCTTTGATGATCCAGATGTGATTGCTGGACAGGGAACTATTGGTATGGAAATTTTAAGGCAATATCAAAAGCCTATTGATGCTATTTTTGTGGCTATAGGAGGCGGCGGTTTGATTTCTGGTATTGCGGCTTATGTGAAACGACTGCGACCAGAAATTAAAATTATTGGGGTGGAACCTGTTGATGCTGATGCTATGTCTCAATCTTTGAAAGCTGGACATAGGGTGAAATTATCGGAGGTGGGATTATTTGCTGATGGGGTGGCGGTGCGACAGGTGGGAGAGGAAACTTTTCGCCTCTGTCAAAGTTATGTAGACGATATTATTTTAGTGGGAACTGATGATATTTGTGCGGCGATTAAGGATGTGTTTGAGGATACTAGATCAATTTTAGAACCGGCTGGTGCATTAGCGATCGCTGGCATGAAAGCCTATGTCGAACGGGAACATATGCACAATCGTACATTAATTGCTGTAGCCTGTGGCGCAAATATGAACTTTGACCGCCTACAATTTGTGGCAGAAAGAGCCGAATTGGGAGAACGGCGCGAGGCGATTTTTGCCGTCACAATTCCTGAAAAACCGGGAAGTTTACGCAAGTTTTGTAACTGCTTAGGAAAACGTAATCTCACTGAATTTAACTATCGCATTGCGGACGAAAAAGAAGCCCATATTTTTGTCGGTGTTCAAATTAAAGACCGGGAAGATGCCCAAAAGTTAACGGAAACCTTTGCAGAACATGATTTAATCGCCATGGATTTAACAGATGATGAATTAACTAAAATGCACTTGCGCCACATGGTAGGCGGTCGTTCTCCTCTGGCTCATGATGAGTTATTATATCGTTTCGAGTTTCCCGAACGTCCAGGCGCATTAATGAAGTTTGTCGAGTCTATGAGTCACACTTGGAATATTAGTTTATTCCACTATCGCAACAATGGTTCAGACTACGGCCGTATTGTGGTCGGAATGCAAGTCCCCCCCCAGGAAATGCAGAAATGGCAAGAGTTTTTAGACACCCTCGGATATCGCTATTGGGATGAAAATCAAAATCCTGCCTATAAGCTATTTTTGGGTTAAGGATAATTGATAATTGTCCATTAACCATTGTCTCTGATTAACTGTTCGGGAATTTCGGCAAATTTAGCAACAGTTTTAGGAATGTTATCCCAATCAAAATCCTGAAGTTGCTGTTTGAGGGTTTCCACATAATCGAGTAAAACTGTAGATTGATGTTCCTGTGCTAACATCTCTAAATTTTGAAGAAATTGCTTAATTTCTCGGGAAACTAAAGTTTCTTGTAAATGGGGTAAAGTCACTTCTACTTCCTGACGCAATTTAGCGGCTAATTCTGTTAATCTCACGGGTTTTAAGGAGACTTTCTCTGAGGGCTGTTCATCTATTTTGTCGGTTAATTCAGCATGATTTAGGAACTTCTTGAGTTCAGCCACAATCTGTGATTTGGTCACTGGCTTTGATAAAAAACCATCGCACAATTGCCGCAAATCTTGTTCATTACGATGTTGGGGAGATGCGGTTAATAGGACAATGGGAATATGGCTAGTTAGTTCGTTGTGTTTGAGAAATTGGGTGGCTTCTCGTCCATCCATACGAGGCATCCGTAAGTCCATAAAAATAATATCTGGCTGATAAATTTGGGCTAACCTAATGGCTTCTTCTCCATCTTTGGCGCTGATAATTTTATGATATGTATTGGCGAAATATTCGGCTAGTAAATCCCGATTAGAACGGACATCATCAGCGACTAAAATAGTAGCAGTTTCAAATTGTTGTAAATTCTCATCAAGGGCTATTAGAGGCGATAATATTGTGGTTTCTGTGGCTATTTTGACATCGGGGAAATCAAAGGTAAATGCGCTTCCCTGGTTGATTTGGCTTTCCAGATGAATTGAACCACCTAGGAGATGGACTAACCTTTCTGTAATGGTTAAGCCTAAACCTGTCCCTCCGTATTTGCGGTTACTTTGACCTTGACTTTGGGTAAATGAGTCAAAAATCTTCTGTTGGTCTTCGGGAGAAATACCAATACCTGTATCAGTAATGGCAATTTTGAGGTTAATAGAATTATGGGGATGATTGGGTTTTGATTGTGAACAAGATGCTGTGATTTTCACTGAACCAAATTCGGTGAATTTGATGGAATTTCCGACAATATTAAATAGAATTTGTCGCAGCCTGACTTCATCCATGATAATACTGTAGGGTATTTGGGGGTCTACATAAACTTCTAGGTTTAGGTTTTTTTCGCTGGCTTTTTGTTCAAAAATATGCTCGATTTCATTAATGATGGTGCGGATATTAACGGGTTCATAGTGTAATTGTAATTTACCTGCTTCGATTTTTGATAGGTCTAAAATGTCATTGATTAATGCTAATAAAGTGCGACCACTAGAGGCGATCGCTTTAATATAAGAACTAGCTTGAGGGTCGGTAATTGTTGATTGCAATAAATCAGCAAAGCCTAAAACTGCATTCATTGGTGTCCGAATTTCATGGCTCATATTAGCTAAAAATTCGCTTTTCGCACGGTTGGCGGCTTTGGCTTCCTGAGTCATCTTTTTAAGTGTAATATTTTTATAAGTTAATTCTTGGCGTTGCTCTTTTTCTTGGGAAAGTAGTTGTGCGTGAGCGATCGCAATTCCTAATTGGCGTGCTACGGCTTCTATTAGTTCGATTTCATCAACAGTCCAGACTCGCTTATGGTCGCATTGATGCAGGCTAATAATACCATTAGGTTGACCATGATAGAAAGTGGCGATCGCTAACATGGATTTCAGATTGTCTGACTCCTTAAAATATTCCTTGGTCTGCAACAAAGGAGAGGTTAAATGAATTTCTGATAGCTTAATTAAGCAATCACTTTTATGGGATGAAATCGCCCTCTCTTGATCCACTAGGTATTCAATATAAGCGTCATTATCAAAGCTGACAGAATCATTTAAACTACCTAGTAAATGACATTTATGCTGAGAATATTTAGCTACCAATTTTCCATGAGCAAAAGGATGTTTTTGGTAAGTATGAATCAGACAACAGTTGACTTTAAAGGCTTTGCCAATTTCTGCGACGGCGGTTGTAAAAATTTCTTTAACATCTAAACTCTGGCGAATTTTTTCGGTGATTTTCTGCATAATTAGGGTTTTTCGTAGTTGATTATGCAGAGTATGTTCAATGGTTTTACGATGGGTAATATCTTCCGCAATACCAGTATATCGATAAATATTGCCCTGGCTGTCTCGCACCGGAAAAGCACGAGACTCAATCCAACGAATTGACCCATCTGGTCTGACAATTCGGTAAGTTTCATCAAAAGGAATACCTTGACTAATTTGCTTATTTAAAGCCTCAGCCATCCCGTCACGGTCTTCTGGGTGAACAGACATTAACCAGGAACTAGGATTTTTATATAAACCATCTCGACTTTGTTGCCAAATTGCCTCATAGGCTGGAGACACATAAATCATTTCTCCGGTAGCGCTATTAATAAAGAAGACTTGATGGATATTTTCTGCTAACTGACGAAACTTTTGTTCACTCTCTTTTAAAGCCAGTTCGGTTTTTTTGCGATCGCTAATATCTGTGTGAGTTCCAATGACCCGCAGCGGTTTTCCGTCGGGACTGCGATACATCACCCGACCCCGATCAAGAATCCATTTATAATTACCATCTTTGCACTTAATACGATGTTCACTAATATATTGCTCGGTTTCACCATTTAGGTGCTTATTTAATAGCTCTAAAACTTGCGGTTTATCATCAGAATGCACTCTGGTTTCCCACTCCTCAAGATTATCGCTAATTTCCTCCTCCCCAAAACCGAGAATTTGTTTCCAACGTCGAGAGAAATAAACCTTATTAGTTGCAGCATTCCAATCCCAAACGCCATCCCCATTTCCCTCTAAAGCAAATTGCCAACGTTGTTCACTTTCTTGTAAGGCAATTTCGGCTTTTTTGCGGTCGGTAATATCCCTAGCTGCTGCATAAATGCGATCGCCTACAGGAGTCGATCGCCACTCTATCCAACGATAAGAACCATCTTTAGCCTGATAGCGATTGACAAAATTAAGCACGGAATTGTGTTGGGATAAATCCGATATTGTATCTAGGGTAGGTTGAACATCATCAGGATGCACCAATTCTATAAAAAACCGACCCTCTAACTCTTCTAGCGGATACCCTAAGCTGATTTCCCACTGTTGATTTAATCGCAAAAATCGTCCTTGTAAATCAGCAATACAAAGCAAATCCAGAGCAATAGAAAAAAATCTATCTAATTCTTCGGTTTTCTGGTGTAAAGCCAGTTCGGTATTTTTGCGCTCCGTTATGTCAAAAATAGCGCCATCAAGACCGATTAAGTTTCCCTGTTCATCAAACTTACCCCTCCCCTTTTCATAAACCCAATGAATACTACCATCTCGATGAATAACTCGGTATTCTACAATAAATGATTCCTGTGCATCTAAAGCCTGTATAATCTTGGCTGTGACAGTTTTTTGGTCATCAGGATGAATTATGTTATTATAGGAGATAACCCGATTTTTGATGACTTCATCAGGTCGATAACCGCAAATATCTTCAATGGCATTGCTGATAAATTTCATCGTCCAAAACTCGTCACAAGCACAGCGATAAATAGCACCGGGAAGATTAGCAACTAAAGCACGAAATGAGACTTCCGAATATTGAGTATTGAGTGTATTGGGGTTGAAAGTTTGTGCTTTTGCTACCAAGTTGGCTTGTTGAATAGCGATCGCCAAATGTACAGATATCATATTCAGCAGATCTATTTCCTCTGGTAGCCAGTTCCGGCTATGGCTACATTGATCAATAATCAAATATCCCCAAATATCCCCACTAACCCAAATAGGGACTCTCAAACTAGCCCGCACTTGCAGCCGAGCCATAAATTCTATATAATCATCTCCTAGATGGGTCTGATAAATATCAGCGATCGCCATTACTTCGTCGATAAATTCCTGAGATTTCCAGAAGATTTTGGCGATATCTGGCTGACTGATTACAGTGCGAATATCACTAAAAGATGCTGCCCTTATGTGGACACTACCATCAGCTTGTAAGGGACAAATCAAAGCGCGATCGCTTTGCAACAACTCAGATAATTCCGTGACTACCGTATCAAAAATCGTGTTTAAATTAGCGAACTTAACCATCTGGTTAGCTATTTTGAAAAGCAAGTTTTCCCTAGGAGTCGCCGTAGTAAGTTCCCGTGAGTGTGCTAAAATCTGTGCATTGTGCGAGACGTTTAGGAGTCAAATAAGGCTGCAATGCCTGAAATAACCTCCTAGTGGGACTTTCACCCCTTGGTGAAATATAAGGGACTCGTACCCTGACCATCCCATAACTGTTTATATGTCCCAACGTTTGGTATAGAAATATACAAAACAAGGCAGGGAACTCAAGGTCAAAACGCCCAACTGGAAATATTAATGATTCCTTAACAATTGCGTTGAGAGTAACGGCGATAGCCACCCCCAGTTTTGGGAATCATAACCCCAGGATTGAAGCGGGGAACGGAAGGCGTGAAGTAGAACCTACTACCAAATGCGACCACTGCCAACCATCCATGATTAGGGAAACCGAATGTCCGGCTTGAACCATCGTAATGATTTAGCAGCGAAACAGGTTGATACGCTGCGTTCAAAAGAGCAAGGGGAAAAGTAGGGTAATCATGACATCACCTACACAGACTTTTAAAAGTACCCCGGTGGAGAGGACAAATCTAAAGATGGAATGCCCGTATAAACGGAACGTTTAAACCCCTTTTAGGCTCTCAAGTGGCAGGATGTACCTGCGGAGTAGTGAAAGTGTAAGCGTATACCTTTAAGGGGAAAGGATGTGACTGAAAGCCAATGCCTAACTGTAATGGTTAGGATATGCCCACTAGTCACGGTGTGGATATAGAGACTGCGACAATTAGGAGTGTTTACGACGAAAGCGAGTTTAAACACTACGATGTTGTATTTAGCTCCAAAAGTTGAAATCACAAAAGCAGGGAGTCGTTACCCTGTTCCCGATGTCAAAAGGGGTATCCACATCAGGAGCCGTGTGATGTGAAAGTATCAAGCACGGTTTTGAATTGGAGTTGGGGAAGGCGACTTCCCTTTCGACCATAACCATTTGATTGATCCCCTGTCTGAATCATCTTAGGACAAATTAACTAGGAAAATTAACAGTGTAGAGTTATATTCCCGCCCCCGTCTCAAATACTGTTGACTGAATCACTAAAAATTATCAACGCCTATGATTCCATTTTGCCAGATTTGCTAACCAAATATCTACTCCTGTAAATAAACCATGGTAAAATCTCCGCCTAGTGGGTTTAACCTGGTCTATGGGGACTATGGGAACAGGACCAAAATTCTGGTACAATTGCTGATCCAGTTCAAAACCCGGCTTTGTATTGTTTAAAATAGAGTTTTAAGTTAAGTTCACAGCAGCAATCATGGATAAGCAGCGAATTCTCTCAGGAGTACAACCAACGGGAAACCTACACCTAGGTAACTATCTGGGCGCGATCCGCAACTGGGTGGAGGGTCAGAAACAGTATGATAACTTTTTCTGTGTGGTAGACCTACACGCGATCACGGTTCCCCACAACCCCGCGACTCTGGCGGCGGATACCTACACGATCGCAGCCCTTTATTTAGCCTGTGGTATCGACCCAGAAGATTCAACTATTTTTGTACAGTCCCATATTTCCGCCCACAGTGAGTTAACCTGGCTTCTCAACTGTCTGACCCCCATTAACTGGCTGCAAGATATGATCCAGTTTAAGGAAAAGGCGGTTAAACAGGGGGAAAATGTCAGTACGGGTTTATTGGATTATCCGGTATTGATGGCGGCGGACATTTTGCTTTATGATGCCGATCGCGTTCCGGTTGGGGAAGACCAAAAACAACATTTGGAACTGACACGGGATATTGCTGGCAGATTTAACCATTTATTCGGTCAACCCGATCAGGAAATTCTCAAAATTCCCGAACCTCTCATTCGCACAGAAGGCGCACGGGTGATGAGTTTAACCGACGGGACTAGGAAAATGTCTAAGTCTGACCCCTCGGAGTTAAGCCGGATTAATTTGTTAGACCCCCCAGATGCGATCGTTAAGAAAATTAAACGCTGCAAAACTGACTCGGTGCGAGGGTTAGCTTTTGATGTTCCAGACCGCCCCGAATGTCATAATCTGCTGAGTCTATATGGTTTGCTCTCTAACCAAACTAAAGCACAAGTGGCCGCTGAATGTGCAGATATGGGGTGGGGACAGTTTAAACCCCTGCTGACGGAAACGGCGATCGCCGCCCTCAAGCCTATTCAGGAACGCTACAAGGAAGTTATGAGCGATCGTGGTTATTTAGAGTCCATATTGCGTACAGGTCGCCAACAAGCCGAGGCTGTAGCCAATCAAACTTTAAGCCGCGTTAAAGATGCCCTAGGTTATTCCAAACCTTTGTAATCTCCCTGAATTTACCTTTAATTTTTACATCTAAAACCGCCATAATGAACCGATTTAGGACTGCTTGTTTGAACCCCAAAGAATTTGTGATCACCGCCGAAGTAGCACCCCCAAAAGGCGGCGATCCCACTCACATGATCGAGATGGCGCGGGGTCTAAAAAATCGCGTCCATGGGGTTAATATTACTGATGGCAGTCGGGCTGTTTTAGGGATGAGTTCCCTAGCTTCCTGCGTGATTCTCCAACATCATGGCATTGAACCGATTTTACAAGTGGCTTGTCGCGATCGCAACCGGATTGGTTTACAAGCCGACCTACTGGGAGCGCACGCCCTAGGAATTAGGAATATTCTCGCCCTCACAGGTGATCCAGTCAAAGCCGGAGATCATGTTAATGCTAAACCAGTTTTTGATTTTGAATCCGTGCGCCTATTACAAGCTATTAATAAGCTAAATAATGGCATGGATTGGAATGATAAAAAGCTGCCTCATGGTCCGACAGACCTATTTCCCGGAGCCGCCGTCGACCCCCAATCTCCCAGTTTTTCCGGGTTACAAAGTCGTTTTTATCGCAAATTAAAAGCCGGGGCTTGTTTCTTTCAAAGTCAATTAATCACGGATTTTGAAAGTCTCTATAAATTCATGAATCAAGTCGCTTCTGATACGGATAAACCGATTTTGGCGGGAATTTTCCTCCTGAAATCCGCGAAAAATGCCCTTTTTATTAACAAATATGTTCCCGGTGTTAACATCCCCGACCACATTATCCACCGTTTAGAAAAATCATCACATCCCCTGGAAGAAGGCATTAAAATTGCGGCGGAACAAGTACAAATTGCACGTCAAATTTGCCGAGGTGTTCACCTTATGGCGGTTAAACGAGAGGACCTCATCCCGAAAATATTAGATGCAGCCAATATCCCCCCATTACCATAATAGCGGAGGGTAGAACCATCGAGTTTTTGATCTGATGGGATACAGCCTACTCCAGAAGAAGCCGCCGCGCGTCTACACCCCTTTCCCCCTGGGCGAGGGGCTTCAGAATGTACTTGATGGCTAGAGAAGGGGCTGTTCCTAACTTACAGCTTGTTCACCAGTCGCTTAATACATTGCCCTCACCCTAAATCTGGATCCCAGAGAGAGAGAAGGACTTTGAGAGGTGATCAGATGATTTCTGAACAGGCTGTATTCAGAGAAAAATAGAGGAGCGATCGCATAATTAAAATGCTATGAAATCCCCAAAGTTCTGTATAATCACCACATTTTTCGCCTATACAAACCACTAACTAGACTGTCGGAGATAGTTATGTCAGAGGAGAAAAAAGAAGTTTTACCTGGATTTTTTGAGGCTCATAACATCCCCAAAAACGGCGTTTATCCATGGAAAAAAAGAGGAGCGATCGCATAATTAAAAAGCCATCAAATCCCCAAAATTCTGGATTAAAAGCACTTTTTTCGTCCATAGCAACCACTAACTCGACTGTCGGAGATAGCTATGTCATAATAGAGGAGCGATCGCTTAATTTTTCCTGTTCAATAATATATAAGTTTACTGATATAAGTTGACAGTATCTGTATATCAGCTTAAAATGAGAGGGACAGGTGCGATTAGTTGACCCTAGAAATAGGGGTGCGATACTGTAAATGCTTAGTAGGCTTTTTAACCTGTTGGCTGAATATAAGGAATGCACTCATAACCCACCCTATTATTGTTGGTATTTTCCTAATTTTTTTATCTAGTATGGTTTGATATTTCATCAACACTAAAAACTCCCCATCAAGTCATGATGATTCCCTCGTTGATGCAGAAAAGTCTCCGGTGGCGTTTAATTATATTAATCGCTATTAGTATTATCTTCCCCATGTTCAGCACCTTATTATTAGCTGCTTATGAAGCCGGGCGGATTTTACATGAGCAAGCCAAAGCCGATTTACAAAAGGCAAATACCGGACTGGCTAATAATGTGAATCAATGGGATAAAAATGTGGTCGAAATTATCCAAAATATTAGTCAGCAACCGGGAATTTTGACCATGGATGAAGAAGTGCAACAAGGGATTTTAGCAGCGACTAGCCGTGTATACGAGGATATTTATTTAATCAACACCATTGACTTAAACGGCATGAATATAGCCCGATCTGATGGAGGGGAATTAACAGATTATAGCGATCGCAGTTATTTTAAACAAGCCCTCCTCCGACAAACCATCGCCAGGGAAATTGTCATAGGGCGAACCTCCGGTAAACCTGCCGTTGTCTTTGCTTCTCCAATTGTTAACGATAACCTCCCAGAAATCCTAGGAGTAGTCGCTCTGGCGATTAAACTAAGAGATGTTACCGAGAAAGTTAAAGCTGTCAGTGTGGGTAACACAGGTTTTGCTTTTGTGGTAGATGAACGAGGGAAAGTCTTGGCTCATCCTAATATGGAAACCGCTAATAATCTCCAGGATTTTAGTGATTATCCTCCCGTTAAAGCTCTACTTCAGGGTGAGTCAGGTTTTCTGACCTTTGAAGATGAAAACCAAATTAGATGGTTAGCCCATAGGATTTTGCTGTCTAATAATTGGGCGGTAATTGTCCAACAACAGGAGAAGGAAATTTTAGAGCCAGCTTACGGTTTTTGGACCATGGCTTTATGGTTAGCTTTCGCCATCTTAACCAGCGTGATTATCATCACTTGGAAAATTGCCAATCATATTATTAATCCCCTCCGAAAACTCAGCGAAGCTGTTGCCAAAACTGGTGAAGGTGATTTGAATCAAGTTGTCCTGACTAACCGAGTAGATGAAGTTGGCATTTTGGCGCAAGAATTCAATCAAATGGCAAAGCAACTCAAGGATTTATTCAATACATTAGAACAAAAAGTAGCGCTCCGAACTGAGAAATTATCCGAAGCCAATCAAGAGATTATTAACTTAAATCAGAAGCTATCCGATGAAAACCTAAGAATGTCGGCGGAACTGGTGATTATGGAAAAAATCCAAAAAATGGTTCTCCCAACCACAGAAGAACTGGCAGCTATTGAGAGTCTTGATATTGCCGCTTATATGCAGCCTGCCGCCGAAGTAGGGGGAGACTATTATGATGTTTTAAAGAATCAATCTGGGATTGCTTTTTTCATTGGTGATGTCACCGGACACGGCTTAGAAAGTGGTTTGTTAATGGTAATGACACAAGTGGCAGTCAGGACTTTAGTGAATCTGGGTTCAATTTGTCCGCCCGAATTGTTAAACCGCTTAAATCAGACAATTTTTCAAAATATTGAACGGATTAAATGTGACAAAAATCTAACTTTTGCCATAGTGATTTATCAGGAAAACCAGCTAATCATTAGTGGACAGCATGAAGAAGTAATTATCTGCCGAAACCAAGGAATAATTGAACGGATAGATACGATTGATTTAGGCTTACCGATTGGACTGACCGATGATATTAGTAGCTTTTTAAGCTATACTGTAATCAATGTGGACAAGGGAGATACAGTCATCCTGTATACTGATGGTATCACGGAGGCGATGAACCCCCAAAACGAACTTTATGGGATAGAGCGTTTATGTGCCATTATTAGCCCCAATTGGCAACAGGGGGCGGAAGAGATGAAAAATGCTATTTTAGAAGATTTACAGGAGTTTATCGGCGAACAAAATATTTTTGATGATATTACGTTAGTTATATTCAAATGCTGATGAATACTTAAAAACTGACTCAGAATTCCCCCCAAATTACCATGAGCGACAATATAACCGAGGTGCGATCGCCTGATATTTCCATCCATCCCCCCACCGCTTTTGTAGCCGCTAATTTAAGGCGGATTCTACCAGATTGGCACTCTGATGATATTTGGATAGTGATTTTTTTACAGCGATCGCAGTTCCCCTTAACCACAACTAATGATATCATTGAGCAGGAGAAAAACCGATTATGCGATCGCTTTTTAGAATTCGCCCAACCCGTAGCCCAACAACTCAATTCCCAGGGATGGATGACCGATATCATCTACCCTCCCAGCGGTTATCCGTTGCTGTCCCAACCCGGAGAAATCCACCATAGTGATGCTTTAACTGTCGCCACATCCTTAAACCTTCCTCTGCAAAAGGGACCCTGTACCATCGTAATTCATCCCCAATGGGGAACCGCCGTTTATCCCAGTGTGTTGATATCCTCTGCGCGGCCAGATGAAATCAACAAAGCTATCGATTTTGCTGGCTATCGCGTCGCCCCAACTCATAAACCCCACAGGTAACCGCGGCAATCACTCCCACACTGATAGACCAAGAAGGTCCCAACCCCAATTCAACTCCCCAATTCAATAATCCCCCCACCATTAGAAACGGTACAACGCTGAAGATAGAAGCAAAAAAAATATTTCCCGACTCCCTCCTAGTGCGCGTGTCCTCAAATTGTTGTTCTGACCCATAAAAGGGACGTTCAACCCAATCTAGCCACCCCGTGAGTTTTTCCATGAGTAATTCACTGAGGGGGGAAAACCCCAAACCTAATGCCAGCGACCATAACGCCGTCCCAGCCATAGCCGTTGTATTCAACGGGAACCAACCCAGAAATATCGATATAACAGGGGTTTCCATCGCCAATGAAAAATAATCAGTTAACATTATGTTCTGTTTATGCCTAATGGTGGCAGAATATCAAATGTGTGCTATACGGCAATTGATTTAAATATAACCCTTGTGGGTGCATCCGGTAATTCATTAATAGATTTTGGTGATTGAGGAATCAATAATCATGGCAAAACTCAACCCCCTGCAAGTTTTCAAGCGTCCGACCCTTCTGAAACGAATGCTATGGGTTCTGGTCGGTTTCGTGTGTCTGACTCTAATTCCTTGGGGGGGACAACAGTTAGATATAGGTGCAACTAGGGCGGAAGCATCGCAAGTGGCTGTAGGAGTCGATTGGGGTAATGCTTCTTTTCCCGTGGAAAATTTCCAGGAGTATACATCACCTTTTGGCTATCGTGGTGGTGGGTTTCACTATGGTTTAGACCTAGCCGCACCTATGGGGAGTTATATCCGCAATTGGTGGAGTGGACAGGTAGTCGAACTCTGGGAGGATAATCGCTGCGGCACGGGAATTATTATCCAGTCAGGACAGTGGGAACATATCTATTGCCACGTTCAGGGTCATGTTCAAAGTAATGCTAATGGTACTTACTTTATTGACCGTGGCGGCGGTCTGGAACTTCGTAAAGGTCAAATTGTGCCGGCCGGGACTAGAATTGCGCGGGTTGGGATGACCGGGAGAACTACCGGACCTCACTTGCACTGGGGACTCAAGTATAGTAATCGGTGGGTTGATCCGGCCCGTGTTCTGATTGCTATGTATAATGAACAAAACCAGCGTTTGTCTCAACGTTGAACAAGTCGCTGGCTAGGTGTTGTGGGGCGTAGAGTACGGTTTGTACTGTGCGCCTGGTTGTTTTGTTTTTTGTGGTCTTAGTTAGGATTGCTAACAGAGGTCAATTTAGCCCCGGGAAAGCAGATCAATGGATACCCGTTCCGATGGACTGCTTTGGGAAAAGGTGGGCAATTCTACGGAATTCTGACGCAATGCTGCTACTGGGTTAGTGGCGTTGCAGGCGTAGGTGTTGTCAGTATCGCCGTGGGCGAGGAAATTACAGGGTTGACTTGGGCTGGACTGTTGCCAAGTACAGTCAAGGGCTGCATAGTAAGCATCCTCATTTCGGCGTTGCAGACATCTCGCCCAGGCTTGGGGATCGTCACCTGAACCGATACATTGGAGACTGAGACCTAAACCAATGGCTTTTAAGGCGCAGTCGGCATTCACACTACAGCCGTTTTTGCTGAAGACACCCCAGCCGTCTCTGTTGATTTCTTGTTTACTGCCAGTGTGCAAGCCATCCATTTGACCAGGATCATCGAGTAAATCTTCGGTGGTAATTCCTATGATATCTGCTACATCATAGACAAAATCCGTTTGGTCCTCATTGAGGACTTCGCCATTAAAGATTAATTCCTCATCTGGTTCTGGTGCTGGCATTGCCCAAGGGAGAAAGGCGGCGGCGGGAGACACACTCCAGCCTACTACCAAGAAAGAGACGGTGCCGATGGTTGTTAGTAATTTTTTCATAGTTAGTTAGAATTTAGAATCAGTTGGTGAGGGAATTTAACAGTTAATAGCCGGGGTCTGAATCCATCAACAAATCAAGACAATTCTGGGTTGCTGAAGTTGCTTAACTTTCTTCCAGCATAGCTAAAGATAGGTGTTGATGTCAATATTTGTTATGTAAAGATGTTGTAAAATCTGAGGAAATTATGTAAAGGTGGTTGGGGGTAAGTGTCTACTTAAAATCTGCTGTCAAGTCGGTATTTTCACGGACAAAGTGGCTAGGTTTTTGGGGATAAAGAGGAAGCAGCCAATCAATATTGAGCGGAAAAATGGTGGCGAGACGGTGGTTTTGAGGTAATATCATAGCGAGTTCAGGGGAATGGTGGCTAAGGATAGAATGAGAGAGCATGATTTAATCTCAAATTAGGTTAACATTTTAGGGCAATACGGTATAATAAGCGAGAATAGTTGAGGATAAACCTATTGCCAGATATGTCAAACCCAAGGAAGCGGCCCAAATCCTTGGAGTCCATGAAAGAACACTCCGCAGATGGGACGAAAATGGCTCAATCGAGACCATCAGAACCCCCGCTGGGCAACGACGATACAACGTTGAGTCATATACTGCCAAATCAGGCAGTGACAAACGCAAAGTCGTTATCTATGCCAGAGTTAGTAGCCGCGCCCAGCAGTCCGACCTCAACCGACAGGTGGCCGCACTGTCCAACCTCTACCCCGAAGCAGAAGTCGTCTCAGAAATCGGAGGCGGGCTCAACTTCAAGCGAAAGAAAATGCTGGCCTTACTGGGACAAGTCTTGTCAGGAGATGTCCGCATGGTTGTCGTTGCCCACAAAGACCGATTGGCCAGATTTGGATTTGACTTGTTTCGATGGCTCTGTGAGCAAAACAGGTGCTCACTCATGGTTCTCAACGAGACAAGTCTCAGCCCAGAACGAGAAATGGTTGAGGACATCCTCGCCATCCTCCACTGCTTCAGTTCCCGACTCTATGGGTTGCGAAAATACCAAACTCAGGTCAAAGAAGATCCGGATTTACCCCAGCCCCGCGCTAAATAAAGTCTGGCGCAAATGGTTGGCCGCTTGTCGGTATTGCTACAACCAAGCAATTGCATTATCTAGGAGTGGTAAACGACTAAGCAAACTGAAATTACGCAACGAAGTGATGCAGAGTGACTTACCCGAATGGGTCAAAGAAACACCCTGCCACATTCGGCAAAATGCCATCTTTGATGCCTATCAGGCTTTGACCGCCAGTCCTGATGCAAGGTTTAGAAGTTGTCGTGACAGCTCTCAAGCGATTAAGTTCAATAATACTAATTTCTCTTCAGGGAGTTGGTATCCAAGACTAACGAAAGGATTAACTTTCATGGTTTCCGAAGCTATCCCTAAAACTTGTGTTCAAGGGACCCAATTAGTCTTGGCCAAGGGGCGGTGGTTTGCGGTGTTTCCTGAACCTGTGGCCATCACTCCGACTGACGCTACTGGCGTGATTGCATTAGACCCGGGCGTCCGAACTTTTATGACCGGGTTTGATGGTTCACGATTTCTGGAATTGGGCTCCGGGGATATTGGACGCATTACTAGGCTATGTCAACATTTGGATGATTTGATGAGCCGAATCGCCAAGGAACCCTGTCGTTCAAGGAGGCGACGGATGAGGCAAGCGGCTCAACGAATGAGAACCAAAATCCGCAATCTAGTTGATGAAGCCCACAAACAAATTGCTCACTACTTGACTCACAACTACAGCCTAATTTTTTTGCCCACCTTCGAGACTTCCGATATGGCCAGTCAGGTGAAGCGTCTAATCAGGTCTAAGACTGCCCGCGCCATGCTGACATGGGCGCATTATCGATTCAAACTAACCCTGAGACATCAAGGGGAAATAACTGGAACCACAGTTGTAGATGTGACGGAAGAATACACCAGCAAAACCTGTACTCACTGTGGTCATGTGCATTCCCAGCTAGGTGGCTCAAAAGTGTTCCGATGTCCGGAGTGTGGGTTCACTCTACCCAGGGACTGGAACGGTGCTTTGGGAATCTTTCTAAAAGCTTTGCGGGATACCGCCTCTGTTACCTTAACGGGTAATAGTGCTATCGTCGCATTGTCCGGCAATAGCCGGATAAATGTCGCGTAAATGTATCAGTCTCAGTAAAAATACGGAACTTGATGTGTTATGAAAGGAACAACTCCAAATCAAATCCCGTCCCAGGCTGCTGGATTTTTGAGGCTGGCGGGGGTAATTTTATTCTTTTTTGCCCTAATTAACTATATTTTGCTGTTTGTGCCACCGAATTTTGGGGATCTCAGGTGGCAACTGAATTTTACTACTCAGATGGTAGAACAAGGGGTGATTCCAGTGTTGGCGATCGCCTTAATGTTTTGTGCATACGGGTTACAGGAGGTAGCTGGTCTATCACCAGAAAAGCCTAAACAGGGGTTTAACAGTCTCAAATTTTGGGTTTATGTGATTTCTGGCATTCTGGGGGTGATGTATTTAGTGCTGATTCCCCTGCACGTTAGCACTACTATAGCAGCCAGTAATGAAACGATTGAGAAAATTAATCAGGATGCAGCGACGGCCCAAATGCAGCTAGACGAACGCCTACAAGAACAACAAACCCAAATGTTAGCTATCTTAGGCAATCAGCAGCGCTTAGAAGATTATATCCAAGAACAACAGCTTACGGAAGCACAATTAGCGCGCCTGCAAGAATTTCAGGAAAACCCGGAAGCGTTGGGAGTCCAAAGCGATGCCATTGGCCAGGAACTGAAAAAGGAAATTGAAAACCGTCGGCGAGAGGCAGAAAAGCGATCGCAACTGGGGACTTTCAAATCTAATCTCCGAGTCGGCTTAGGTAGTTTACTGCTGGCTAGTTGCTATCTGACTATCGCCTGGAGTGGCTTAATGAACAAACGCAGTGGCAAAAAAGCCGGTTAAATGGTCAAATTTGCGCTCGCTTCATTGGTCAGGGCTTCTTTGACTCTTTCTAACTCGGCTTGAATCTGAGTATAAACTGATTCAGCCGATGGTTGAGGAATGGGGACACCTGCATCTACTCCTTGACGGCCCATGATTTCTAATTGCAGACATAATTCGGATAAACCAAAAGCGCCTAAAGTCCCACTGATGGATTTCAGGGAATGGGCCGCCTGTTTTAGGGCTGTGGGATCATTTTGTTGGAGGGCTATTTGAATAGTGTTCAGAAGTTCCGGGGCGCTTTCGATGTACATTTCGGCGACTTCTTCCAAGGCTTCTATCTCTCGCAGTCCTTGTAAAACAGTGGGGTCAAGAATGGGGGAAGATTTGCTATCATCAGTGGTATTTAAATATGTTGAAGGTACAATGACATCGCAGGTGATGGGGCGACAGTTACGGAGAACTTTAACTAATTGTTCCATACGGATAGGTTTACTGATATAGTCATCCATTCCGGCTGCTATACATTCAGCGCGATCGCTTTCCATAGCATTGGCTGTAACGGCGATAATGCGCGGGCGTGGGGAGTAGGGTTTTTCTTGGTTATCATAGCGTTTTTGAATCTGTCGGGCTGCTTCTAAGCCATCCATAATGGGCATCTGCATATCCATTAAAATGACATCATAGGGCTGTCTTTCTAGGGCTTCGAGAACTTCTAAACCATTCCCAGCGACATCAGCCCTATATCCCATTCTTTGCAGGATTTGTAGGGCGACTTTTTGGTTAACTAGGTGATCCTCGGCTAATAAAATCCGCAGGGGGAGTTTTTCTGCTAACAGGGGAATATCTTGGGGCGATCGCATTTGGCTGCGACTCCAATTTTTAATCTGTAGAGGTTCCCCACACAGGACGTTAATCAGAATATTGTATAGGGGTGATTGTTTAATGGGTTTATTCAGAAAGGCGACAAAATCTCGATGATCGGTGGGGTTAAAATTTTGTTGACCGACGGAAATTAACATGACTAAGGGGAGGTCAACCCCGGCTGAAGTCTGTCGGACTTTGGCGGCAAAATTGAACCCGTCTAAATTGGCGATTTCCATTTCCACAATGGCGATATCGAAGGTTTGACCTTCTTTTAACCAGGCGATCGCTTCTGTGGGGCTGTCGGTATCTTCTACCACTAAACCCCAGCATTGAACTTGCTTGGTCAAAATTTTGCGAGTGGTGGGGTGAGAGTCAATAATTAATAGTCGTTTTTCGGCTAATTCTTCAGTATGATTCCACTGTGGTAATAAATTCTGGCTACTCTGAACTACTATGGAAAAATAGAATGTAGATCCCTGTGTGGGAGTATCTTTATTTATCTGCCAATTTTCTGGGGGATGACCACCGATCGCATCACCACTGACTACCCACATTTTACCCCCCATCATTTCCGCCAGTCGCTGACTAATAACTAGACCTAATCCTGTCCCGCCATATTGTCGATTCGTGGAAGCATCAACCTGACTAAAGGACTTAAATAAACGATTCATGCGATCGACTGGAATACCAATACCTGTATCGGACACTGCTACCTCAATTTGATAGTGGGTAGAATACATAGATTGTGCAGCCAATTCTAAATCCGAAAACAGTGGTTTTGCTGACACTGATACCAACACTTCACCCCGGGCGGTAAACTTAACGGCATTGCTGAGTAAATTCACTAAAATTTGCCTAACTCTTGCCATATCCCCCACCACTTCGTTAGGGGTAGAAGCATCAATTAAATATCCTAATTCTAGGGGTTTACTCGCGGCTTTGGTCGCCAATAAGTCTAGGGATTCTTCAATACAAGTTCGTAAACTAAAGGGGAAGGTTTCTAGGTCTAGTTTCCCTGATTCTATTTTGGAGAAATCTAGGATATCATTAATTAAAGAAAGTAGGGCATCACTACTGCTGCGAATGGTTTCCACAAAATCCTGTTGAACTAGACTTAAAGGAGTATCTAATAACAATCCCGTCATGCCAATTACTGCATTCATGGGAGTCCGAATTTCGTGGCTCATGGTGGCTAAAAATTCACTTTTGGCACGAGTGGCGGCGAGGGCATCATCCCTGGCTTTACTCAATTCTTGGGCGGTTTGCTGTCGTTCGATTTCACTACCTATCCACTGCGCCATTAGTTTTAATAGTTCTTGGTCAACGGCTCTAAAAGGCTCATGTAAGGGGTATTGACTCCAAAAACAAAGGGTTCCGTAAACCTGGCTATATACTTTAATAGGAATAGCCATATATGCCTCAATTTTCCAGCCGTTATCGTCGGCATAATAGGGCAATCCGGAGACTAACACCGATTCAAAAATCAAGGGTTTTTCAGCATTTACTGTCGCCAAAATAAACGGATTTTTTAAATCAAAATTATCCCCAAATGACAAGATATTATTAGGGTCAATTGCTGCCATAATATGGGTGGAAGGCTGGGGGGTGTCTAGGTTCAATATCTGGTTAATTATACCGACTTCTAAGTGAAATTTATCACAGCCTAACTTGAGAATTTGCTGGAGTTGTTCTTGCCAGTCTAAATGACGAGATGAGGTGATTTGATAAAGACTCCTAATCGAGGCTTCGCTGTCTTGTAGTTCCTGTTCCCGCTGTTTGCGATCGCTAATATCTCTGGATACACCCAGAATTTCTTGCACTCTCCCGGTCTCGGGATGATAAATGGCGCGACTGGTGGTTTCAAACCAAATATATTCGCCGTTTTTGTGGCGGATACGATAGGTTAGAGTATAGGATACTTTTTGAGTTAAAACAATTTCTAATGTCTTGCTGAGTGTGTTAATGTCATCTGGGTGAAAAAATTTACTGGGGTGTTGACCAATTAAACTTTCCGGCTCATATCCTAATAGCAACGAACTGGCGGGGGAGGCGTAGCGGATCAAACCTCGGCGAGAGTGACGAGTAATTAAATCGGTGGAATATTCCGCCATTAGCCGATATCTTTCTTCACTATCCTGGCTTTGAATATTGGCTTGTTCTAAGGCTTCTAACATTTGATTAATGGTTTGTCCTAACCCGGTGAGTTCATCTTCCCCTGGAGGTACTGTCAGCCGTAGGGATGGGTCGCGACTTTTGCCGATTTGATTAATTTTGTGGGTGAGGTCTAACAGTCTGGCTAAAATCAGTTTCTCAAATACCAGTATGGTAATTGCACTTAAAATTATGCCGATCAGAAATAGGGAAAATGTGAGATAAATTAGGCTGGTGCGACCTTGGCGGAAAATGGGGCGATCGCTTTGGATTTCCAGGTTGAGAATCGGTCGATTATAAATATCTAGGAGGGGAATAGACCCCAGGATAGTCGAAGTGTCTAGGGGTTGAACTCTGATGGGGTCTTCCGCATTGATGATTTGTTGGGTTTGTTGGGGGTTGAGGGGAGTCCAAGGGTTGATTTCTACGGAAAGTTGGGTAATTTGAGTCAGGCGATCTATTTCGTTATGATCAAGATAGCGACCTACTACTAGGGTTCCCCGGCTTGGTCCCTGGGCAATACTGGTAAGGATGGGACGGGCCGATAGCAGTAATGGCCCTTCTGGTAACATGACTATCCCTATTGTGGGACAGGGGATTTCCTCTTCTTTCTCAAAACAGGACGGGGAGGGGTTGGAAAATGACAGACTGACGGATTTTAGGTGGGGCGCGAGACTGGCGGGAATAGGGGTTTCTGTTTGGCTGTTGATGTCGAAACCTTTGCTGAAGACGATTTGACCTTGGCTATCTACCAGAATGAATAAATTTAGCCTCAGATCCATAAACATAGTGTTAACTAGGTTAGATCGCACATATCGGCTATTTTGTTGATTGATAAAGGCATAGGTATCATCCCATTTGGCTTGATCTTGAGCGATCGTATCTAAATTAGCCAGGTCATCCTCTAAGGCTTTAATTACCCGGACTACATCCTGATGCACCGACTCAATCTCCAGATTACGGAAATTCTGAATCAGGATACAGGATGCTGTTGTATACAACACCACAATTAGGCTAATTAGTGCTGCGCCAATAATGAGCAATGTCTTCTTGTGCAATTTCATAATCTTTCTCCGAGAAACCCCATCCCCTTGTGGGTGGGGAGGGATAGGAACAGCAATTGATACAGAGTGGGCGGGACCCCCGAAATTGCCCATTCAACAGCCATTTGAGTGCCATGGGTATTGTGCCAAGTCAGTTCTGCTGTTTCTCCCTCGCCAGCCACTGGTTCAAAGTAATACTGACCATCACTTCCCGTACTAACATACAATCCTGTTGCTTTCAGGGTAATTACCCTAATTCCCCCAAACAATAGCGATCGCCTCACATTGACCCCAGTTGGATCCCTGAGTCGCCTTTCAGTTGTCCCAAGACTCCCTGGAGTAAGTCTAATCAGCCCATAATCTGTTGATCCAACTCAAAACTAAGGTAGATACTTTGATTGTAGCCTGGCTTGTTGATACAGTTGGCTAATTACATCCATAGGACCAGTTATAGCCCTGTAGGAGGCCCTGGGGTTAAGAAATTTGCTCTGACCCGTTGATGGGTGCTTCTAGGCTTGAAAGGGATTTTCAAAATTAGGATAACGTTGATCAATTTGGTGGGCTTTTTTGGTGAACCAATTAAACAAGAGGTTAAATAGTTGAATTTGCCTCAAAACTTTGTGTGGATCAGATAGGTGAGTGGTCGGCAAAGTCTGTCCGATTTCCTTTAAGACTAAACCCAAGGGAATCTTGATTTCCTCTTGTAGTTTTAAACATCGGGTAAATAAGGGCACATAAGCAGAAATCAACGAACCTACACCGCCTCGCGCTTGACCCCATCCGATATAATATAGCCCTTTATAATCATCTAAAAAAGCCCCCCCATAACACTGCACAGTCGCCCCCTTGACTCTTTGTAATTCGGGAGGGAGAAAGGGATAGGAAACATGATAGCCTGTGCCACACACTATTAAATCAAAGGTTTCTCGAGTGCGATCGCTAAATTCTACATCCCAACCGTCTAATTTATCGACGGCGGGTTTGGGGGTGATTTTGCCGTGTTTTATATAGTAGGGGACTTCATTATTTAAGGTTGGGTGTTTATCGAAAATCCGATATTTCGGTTTGGGTAAACCATAGTTTTCATGGCTGCCAAAAGTTAGCTTAATGATACCATAAGACATTAATCTTTGCAAGGCTTCAGGCATCCACCAACGAATTAAATCCGATAGGGGAACACCAGCAAAGGTTTTGGGAATAAACCACACAGACTCCCGCAGGCTTAACACCGATTTTTTGCCGACTCTGGCGGCTTCCGCAGCTAGGTCGCAGGCGGAGTTACCACCACCAATTATTAAGACTCGTTTACCTCGGAGTTGGTCGGGGGTTTTGTAGTCTTTAGAATGGATGATTTCACCGTTAAAAGTTCCGGTAAATTCGGGAAATCGTTTGCACCAATGATGACCATTACATATAATCACCCCTTTATAAATTCGCTTTTCTCCATTATCAAAGCTGACTAACCAGAGATTTTTGGCAATAGGATTAACTAGGGTAACGGTGCGTTTTAGTTCAATGTTGGGGCGCAGATTAAAAGCATCAGCAAAATGGTTTAAGTAGTCCCACATTTGTTTGGCACTAGGAAAATCAGGATAATCATTCGGCATCGGAAAATGAGTGAATTGGGTGATTTTCTTCGAGGAAATAATATGGGCAGTTTCATAGACACCATGATACCAATTACCACCAATATTATCACTGGCATCTACTTGATCATAGGGAATTTTAGCGGTTTTTAAACCTTCAGCAATACCTAATCCTACAAATCCGGCTCCGATGATTAGATATTTATCGGCAGTTTTAGGGTTATTTTCTAAGATTTTAACAGTCATACTTTAGGATTTTTTACAAGTTTTTTATCAGCCCAAAACGAGATTTTATCTAACAAAAAAGGGGTGTAGCGTTTGAGTAAATGAATTAAATTTGCCGGGGAGTCTGGGAATACATGGAGTTGATTGGATTGAATACCTCGCAAAGTCGCTTTCATGACCTGTTTAGGGTCGGTTAACCAAGCCTCTGGTAAACCTTGATAGTTAGTGGCTAGGGTTCCATATTTTTCAGCGTCTAAAATGGGGGTGCGACTAAAAAATGGGTAGACGGCGGTGACTTTGACATTGTAGGATTTTACCTCATCCAAGAGTCCCTCACTAAAGCCTCGTAAGCCAAATTTACTGGCGCAATAGTGGGTTAAACCAGCTTTCCCACTCCAACCAGCCACGGAGGAAATATTGACGATATGACCTTGGCGACGGCTAATCATATCCCCTACAAATAGACTGCTTAAACGCATGGGTGCAAGTAGGTTTACTTCCATGAGGGTTTCCCATTTTTCCGGGGGTGTTTCGTCCAGACGACCATAAACGGCTAGTCCGGCGTTATTGATTAAAATATCGATGGGAACTTCCAGGCTTTTGACTTGATTAAATAAGATTTCGCATCCCTCACGGTTAGATAAATCAGCCTCGAAACAGGCGAGGATTTCTCCGGTTTTAATCTCCTGTTGAATTAGTTGTGCTTGTTGGTGGAGAGTGGGTTGATGGCGATCGCTTAAAATTAAACGGCTACCTGCTGCTAATAATTGGCGGGTGAGTTGTTGACCAAATCCGCCAGTAGCACCCGTTAAAACTACTGTGGCATTTTCTAATTTAGTCATGGTTAAATTTTCGGAGATTTTAGCATGGTTGATAATAGCACAGACCAGGGTATATTTACATTAGGAATTAGTGATGCGGATTTTTGGAGTTGCGGCCATTTCATCGGTAGTATAAAACGCAGCGATCGCAGAGAAACTGGACGATTACCATTTTCATCTACTAGATTATACTCTTGAGCGCGTTCGGCGACAATTTGCAGGCGACCACTGCGATGCATAATATTCGGATCGGCTGCTAAGGCTGCAATAACTCTCCCGGTTAAGAGAGGTGTTTCCCAATTATAGCGGTCAACAAGCGATCGGATTGCTGGATCATCTGTGGCGACATTGGAGGCTTCTATTTCCGTGGCGACCCTAGACATATGTTCTGTGTTAACAATTCCTGGCCAAACAGCAACGGAAGCGACATTATAGGGTTGGAGTTCAGTCGCAAAATCCGCCGCCAAGCGATCGCATGCAGATTTTCCAATCCCATAAACGGCACTAAAAAGATAGGAAAATCCCCCCCAAGATGAAATAGTACAGATTAAACCTTGACGACGTTTAACCATCATTCTAGCTGCTAAAACAGCCGCCACATAATGACTGCGTAAGCCTACATTATTAACTTCATCCCAAACTTGCGGTTCGCTTTCCCAAAAGGGTTTACCCTGCATTTCTGTTAAAGTTCGCACTCCCTTATATGCGTTATTTACCAATAAATCAAGTTGTCCCTGTTGTTCCTGATCAATGCGATTAAAAAGTAATTCCACTTGTTGATCATCACCGTGATCAACCGCAATCGCGATACATTTACCCCCGGCTTTTTCGACCTCTAACCGAGTCTCTTCTAAACTGCCTCCTACAGCATCATTGGCTTGCGATAGGCTGCGACCTGTGATATAAACAGTAGCGCCAGCTTCTCCTAAACCAATGGCAATTCCTTTACCTAATCCTCTGGATGCACCTGTAACTAAGGCTACTTTACCTGCTAAGTTGGTCATGTTCGATTATTCGATGTAATGGTATAATTAAACAATTGGGGGGTAATTAATTAATAACTACCCCTTTTTGATGGGATTTACCCGGCGGCTTTGATGATTTCATCGTCCGTAGAAAAGTCTACCTTTCCGGGATTGCTATTAGCTAGATAATCGTTTTGGCAGGAATCTTTTAATCCGGAAATTAGATCATATTTGGGTTGCCAATTTAGTTGATTTATGGCTTTGTGAACATCGGCGAAGAAATGCTGAACTCGCAGGGGAAATGCTTTGCGTTTCCCGAAATCAAAGTTTTTGGGGTCATAATGAATTAATTGCAGGTCATCTGGGGACTCACCCGCAGCGATCGCACAGGCTTTGGCTAACCCATCAAAGGTGACAAAGCGATCGCCTGAGATATTATACACTTGACCAATAGCCGTTTGATTTCCTAATACTGCTACCATGGCATTAGCTAAGTCTTCCACATGACCTAATTGGGTGATGTGCATTCCATTACCAGGAATAGGAATGGGACGTTTAGCAACAATGCGATCGAAAAACCAGGACTCTAAAGGGTTATAATTTTGTGGTCCGTAGATGTAAGTTGGTCGGATTGATGTCCAAGGAATACCCACTTTTTGCAAGTAGGTTTCCGTTTCATATTTCCCTAAATGGCGACTTTTGGGGTCGGTGGGATCTCCCTCAATATGAGGCATTTGATCAGACTTGAGATAGACTCCGGCTGAACTCATATAAACAAAATGTTTCACCTGACCATTAAATAAATCGGCTAGGGGTTGGGTATCACTTAATTGGCGACCATTATTATCAAAAATGACATCAAAGGTTTCACCGGATAGCTTTTCTTTTAATTGGTTAGCATCAGTGCGATCGCCATGAATTTGTTTAATTCCGTCTACCGGACTGGGTTTATTTCCCCGATTAAATAATACCACTTCATGACCCTGGCTGACTAAAATTTTGGTCAGATAAACCCCGATAAACCTAGTGCCACCCATGATTAAAATTCGCATTTTATTAATCTCCTAATGATTGATTTTTATGGTTGATAGTAAACTGGTCACGAGAGTTGGCTAATGTCTAGCCAAAAACCATAATACCATGGGGTTATACAACTTCTAACTAAAGTCGTAGGAATACATCCCAATGGTCACTAAATTAATCTTATATGATTCTGGGTATTGATACCAACAAGTTATACGATAGCATAATTACCCGATGACCAGACACTATCCAAAAGCCATTTTAGCAGTTACCGCAGTTTTCAAGGTATACTGACGACAGTTGAAACTAAAAGTTGTCAGGTAGTTAATTCCATGTTGGCTTTCTATCTTCGCCGTTTTCAGAGACAACTCAAGCGGATATTCAGTAACATTTCACTCCGCACTATTTTAGTAGTACCGTTTTTGCTACAAGTAGCATTAACTGTCGGTTTGGTCGGTTATTTTTCTTTTCGCAATGGCGAAGCAGCCGTGCGAGATTTAGCATTTCAACTGCGCCAGGAATTAACTGCTCGCATTGACCAGCAATTACAAGCATATATTAGAATACCTCATCAAATCAATAAGTTAAATACCGATAGCTTTTCCCAGGGTCAAATTGATTTTTATAGTGGGGAAAGAATTAATGTTTTTTTGCAGCACATTAAAAACTCACCTTATCTTAATGCCGTTTATTGTGCCGAAGAAGAAACCGGAAATTTTATCGGTGTGAGTTGGAGTGATGACGGGTCATTTTTTGAGTTAATGATTAGGAATAATCAAACCAATGGAAATATGCACTTATACGGTATTGATGTCCGTGGCGATCGCCTTTATTTTCTTAGGGATGCTGGACCCTATGAGCCTCGTCAACGTCCCTGGTATCGAGCCGCACAAGCCACAGGAAAGTCCGTATGGAGTGATATTTATTTAGATTTTACCACACAATTACCCACCATTACCGCCAGTTTATCTACTTATGATGGTTGGGGAAATCGTTTTATTGGCGTGTGCGGAACTGATATTTTATTATCTGAAGAACTCCGGCAATTTTTGCAAAATTTAGGAATTGGGAAAACCGGAGAAGCCTTTATTATCGAGCGTTCTGGTTTATTAGTTTCCAGTTCTACTGATGATAGTATGACCCGGAAAATTGGCGATCAGATCCAAATTCGTCAAGCTACAGAAAGTGAAAATCTATTAGTCCGAGAAACCGCCAAATATTTAACCAATAAAAATTTAAACTTGCACACAATCACTCAACCCAAACAATTCGATTTTAAAATCAAACGCGAACGGCAATTCGTGCAAATCTTACCATTTAGTGATGGTCATGGCTTAGACTGGTTAATTGTGTTAGTAGTTCCCGAAGATGATTTTATGGCTACTATTAATGCCAGCAAACGCACTACAATTTTACTGTGTATTTTGGCTTTAATCTTTCCTACAATTTTTAGCATTATGATAGCTAGATGGATTAGTCTTCCTATCTCCAATTTGAGTGACGCAAGTCAGGCGATCGCTCAAGGCAAATTACAGCAAAAAGTTCATGCTAATGGTATCAAAGAACTCAGGATTTTAGCCAAGTCTTTTAACATGATGACTCAACAGGTTCAAGATGCTTTTTCCGCCTTAGAAAAACGGGTAGAGGAGCGGACGTTTGAACTCCGATATGAAAAAGATAAATCCGAAAAACTATTATTAAATATCTTGCCAAAAGCTATTGCTGATCAACTCAAGAATGAACAAAAAACCATTGCTTGCTCTATGGAAAATGTGACCATTTTATTTGCAGATATTGTCGGCTTCACTCCTTTATCTGCTCGCATTCCTCCCATTCAGTTGGTGGAATTGCTAAATCAGATGTTTTCCCGATTTGATGAATTAGCCGACAAGTATAGTTTAGAAAAAATCAAGACTATTGGTGACGCTTATATGGTAGTGGGAGGCTTACCAATTCCCCGGGATGACCATGCAGAAGCGATCGCTGATATGGCTTTAGAAATGCAGCAAATTATGGATGACTTTAAGACTTGTAAAATCTTGGGTAATATTTCAGGTTGCGAACATTTTCAAATTAGGATTGGTATTAATACTGGATCCGTAGTAGCCGGAGTAATTGGCATTAAAAAATTCTCCTATGATTTATGGGGAAATGCCGTTAACATTGCTTCCCGCATGGAATCATCAGGAAAACCTGGCTCTATTCAAGTTACAGATATCACCTATGAACGCCTAAAATATCGTTATAAATTTAAACCCAGAGGCACAATTAATGTTAAGGGGAAAGGCAATATGACCACCTATTGGCTATTAGGTAAACTTTAGATAATTGTAAAATTTTATTAATTTAATATGTGGCTTTATTTGAACTCTGATATAATCTTAATTAGCATGGGAGACTTAACCGATGATTGCCACACCCAATTTTGCCAATGTATCCCCAGATGATTACCTAAAACTAGAGGAGCAAAGTTCTGTCAAGCATGAATATATTGATGGGGAAGTCTACGCTATGGCGGGTGCAACTGATACCCATGTTACTATTGCTGGAAATATATTTGCCCTACTTCGCGCCCAGGTCAGAGGTTCTAGTTGTCGGGTGTATATATCAGATATGAAAGTCCGTATTCAAAAAGCCAAAAGTGAGCGTTTTTACTATCCCGATATTCTCGTAACCTGTGACCAGCGTGATAGAGATACACCCACCTATAAACAATTTCCTCAACTTATCATTGAGGTATTGTCCGACTCCACAGAAGCCTTTGATCGGGGTGATAAATTTATGGACTATCAAAGTCTTGATAGCCTACAGGAATATATATTAATTAATACCCGTCATCCTCGCTTAGAGATTTTTCGCCGTCAGGATGACAGTTGGCTATTTAATAGTTATAGTTTATCTGAGGATACAGACGACACTACTTTTCAGATTGTTAGCCTGGATTTCACCGAACAAATTGCCGCCATTTACGAAGATGTTAACTTTAATAATCAATAAATATAAATATGATTGCCACACCCAATTTTGTCAATTTATCCCCAGATGATTACCTAAAACTAGAAGCCCAAAGTTCTGTCAAGCATGAATATATTGATGGGGAAGTCTACGCTATGGCGGGTGCAACTGATACCCATGTTACGATCGCTTTAAATATGGCGATCGCACTTCGTAATCATCTCAGAGGCTCTAGTTGTCGGGTGTATATATCAGATATGAAAGTCCGTATTCAAAAAGCCAAAATTGAGCGTTTTTACTATCCCGATATTCTCGTAACCTGTGACCAGCGTGATAGAGATACACCCACCTATAAACAATTTCCTCAACTTATCATTGAGGTATTGTCCGACTCCACAGAAGCATTTGATCGGGGTGATAAATTTATGGACTATCAAAGTCTTGATAGCCTACAGGAATATATATTAATTAATACCCGTCATCCTCGCTTAGAGATTTTTCGCCGCCAGGATGACAGTTGGCTATTTAATAGTTATAGTTTATCTGAGGATACAGACGACCCCACTTTTCATATTGTTAGCCTAGATTTTACCGAAAAAATTGCCGCCATTTACGAAGATGTTAACTTTAACTTACCCGAAAACTAAGTTCCGATTTCTAAAATAACGGGTGCATGATCACTCGGTTTTGGTTGGGTTCTGGGTTCAGTGTCAATGTAACAAGCGATCGCATTTTGATAGAGTCCAGGACTTAGATAATGGTGATCAATTCTCCAGCCTCGGTTGCGGGTAAATGAGGCGGCGCGGTAGTCCCACCAGGTAAAATGTCCGCCGTCTTGGGTAAACTTACGAAAGCCGTCTGCTAAACCCAAATTAGCGATCGCATCTAAGGCTTGACGTTCCGCCGCCGATGCCATAATATGATTTTCCCGGTTTTGAGGATTATAAATATCCCGATCTTCTGGCGCAATATTAAAATCACCACAAATACACAGATGAGGATATTTGATTAACATCTGTTGTAGATAATCCCCTAATCGGTTTAACCACTGTAACTTATACTCATATTTATCACTTCCCACACTCGACCCATTCGGGATATAAACATTGACAATACAGATATCATCAATCACCCCAGCAATTACCCGTTTTTGGTCGTCCAATTCCCCCACCTGGTCAGCACCCAAAATCGGAGTAAATCCCATAATTACAGACTCGATATTTAGGCGACTAAAAATTGCCACCCCATTATAGGCTTTTTGACCATAAATATAGACATGATAGCCCAATTCTTCAAAAGGCGATCGCGGAAAATCTTGATCAATAACCTTAGTTTCCTGTAGGCACAAAACATCAATATCCTGACCTTGTAACCAGCTCAAAACTTGGTCTTGTCGAGTCCGAATTGAATTCACATTCCAGGTAGCAATTTTCATATTTAGTCGGGGAAGAAAACATGATTTTTAATTATACCAAAACTCATGTAAACTTACAAATATTGCCTGGGATATTCTGAGCATAGACCACCTCTGGTAAACTAATTATAGGGGTGAGGATATCTCCCCTTTGATTTTCTCCTCCACCCTACAGCTTTTCCGCAGAGATTCATCGACGTTTCGCGATCGCATTTTCTCTGAGCAATTTAGTCTGAGCAATTTGGTCTGAACAATTGCGATCAATACCATAATATCTCACTGGAGATTTAGGGCTAAGATTAATAACCCCATTAGGTCAATCCCTGGTCAACACAGAAGGGCGATCGCATTTTTTAACCATCAACGAATGATGAAATTGGGCTTTAAGAAAATACATCTGGACAAATAAATTCTACTTTTACTCCATGAGTGGCTAATTGATCGCCAAAATCTCGCCAATCTGAATCTACCGCATTTAATATGGGCGATTGATGGTGCGATCGCCACCGCGACAAATTGGCGATCGGATAAATCAAGACCATCCAGATTTGGAGCAATGGAAAATAATGTGCGATCGGGTTCCCTTTCTAAATCGGGAATTTCTAGTAAATTGGGCAGCTTCCACTCGACAGAAATATAGAGTTTTCCCGGAATTTGATGGTTATGCAAGATGTCCGAAAATGTCCCCAACTCAACATAAGCCCCCCTCGTTTCCAGTACCCGTTGGCGATCGACTGCTTCAACAGTTTGCTTCAGCATCAGTAATAGTTGTAAGATGGAAGTTTTTCCCGAACTATTGGTGTCAAAAAAGCCAGTCAATGGGGCGATTCTGATGTAGCCAGTATCCTGCCAGGATTTGAAAGATTTGGCGCGTAACTGGGTAATCATTTTTATGGTTTACGATATCTCCTTAACAATTAAGACTAATACATATTACTATCGGGCTTGCCTCTTAGACTGAGAAAAAAGGAGAACAACCCGGTTTTCTCACGGAACAATTCAGTTAGTAAAAATCACCCGCTAAGGCAGCCACACACCGATATTTTGTCTACTTGTGATAATTATCGCTCGTTAGGAATCACTAAAGGGATGATTTCATTTTTATTTTTCCGATAGATTCTAAAGTCACTATCAAGGGTCAAGACAAGGCTATTCGGATCAATCTCTGCCATACGCACTAAACAGGCATCTGCTAGAGACATCGGAACAGACTGGTAACGTTGCATTAATTGATGAACCATCGAAAATTCATCGATGAGTCTAAACGGAATTTTGAGCTTTTGGCTGTTAATCAAGTTGAGAATGGTTGTTTCTGCACCATAAATTTTTCTGAACAAAAAGCAGGTTTCAGTTATCACAGGTTCGCAGGTTATGATTGGTGAAGAAATATTGTTTAGTTGATTTTTGACCCAACTATGGTATTGTTCGCTACGGTTTAAAAGAGCAACCAGAAACCCTGTGTCAATAATTACTGTTGGTTTCATTCTGTGCCGAATCCTTCTAAGTATTTTTTATTGGTGGCTAAATCGCCGGGTCCCCCTTCTAGGCATCCGATAAATTCATGGGCATCTTCTAAAAACGATCTGCTTTCTAGGGATACATCTGTTTTTTCGGTCTTGGTTTCTGGATAACGTTTTTTGAGAAGTTGAATGAAGTCAATGAGTAAGTCTTGCGCTTCTGGTGGCAGAGTTTGAATGTCGTTTTGAATTTGGTTTAGATTATTCATACTTGTAATCTCCTATGAAGTAGGAAAAATTTAATAAACCGGGTTGGGAGAAACCCGGTTTCTGTGGTTAAAACTCTCCGGCTAAAGCCGAAACACAACGTTCGCAGATAGTGGGATGTTCTGAAGACTCACCGACATGGACAGAGTAATTCCAACAGCGATCGCATTTTTCGCCCTCAGCATTCACCACAGCGATCGCCATCAATTCCGACTCACTTTTATACTGCAAATCTGCCAGTTTATCTGGATTTTCCAGTAACTCAACCTGAGAACAAATCAACAGATATCGCAAAGCATCAACGCCGTTATTCTGCTTAAATTCCGCCGGATTTGGATTCATTGCCGCTAACTGTTGACGCAATTTTTCATCTGCCACATATAGCAAGATTTTAGCATCCAGAGAAGAACCCACCATTTTATCTTTGCGCGCCTGTTCCATCACCTGATTAACCTCGGCGCGAATCTCCCGTAATTTCACCCAAAACTCTGCTAATTCAGGCTTTTTCCAGGTTTCATCTAACCGAACCCAACCAGATTCAAATACTGATAAATACGGCGTAGAATATGGTAGATTTTGCCAGATATCCTCTGCCGTATGACAAAGGACAGGCGCGATCGCTTTCGCCAAATTTTCTAGGGCGATCGCCAAAACAGTCTGACAACTGCGCCGCCGGAAACCATTTTCCGCGCTAATATATAGTCGGTCTTTCGCAATATCCAAATAGAAATTGGATAAATCCACCACACAGAAATTTTGCACCACCTGAAAGAATCGGAAAAACTGGTAAGTTTCAAAAGCGTCTGTCACCTCCGCAAACACTTCCGTCATGCGGTGCAACATATACCGATCTAACTCCGGTAAATCCTCATAAGCGATCGCATCTTTTGCTGGGTCAAAATCATGCAAATTCCCCAACAAAAACCGCGCCGTATTTCTAATTTTGCGGTAAACATCCGACATCTGTTTCAGGATATTTTTACCCAAAGGTACATCCGCCGAATAATCCACCGAAGACACCCACAAACGCAGGATATCCGCACCATAAGCGGGGTCTTGTTGTTGATTTTTGCCCCCATTAATAACCACAGCCGGGTCTACCACATTTCCCAGGGATTTACTCATTTTATATCCCTTTTCATCCAGCACAAAACCATGAGTTAGCACAGTTTTATAAGGTGCAATCCCATGATTAGCCACACTGGTTAATAAACTAGACTGAAACCAACCCCGATGTTGATCAGAACCTTCCAAATAAATATCAGCCGGATAAGCCAATTCTGGGCGCTGTTTAGCCACCGCCGCCCAAGAGGAACCCGAATCAAACCAGACATCCATAGTATCGGTTCCCTTGCGGTATTTCTTGCCATTATTAACGTAAGATTCCGGCAGTAATTCCTCAACCGAAAGTTTCCACCAAGCATCAGTACCGTGTTGAGCAATAATATCTTTTACATGGTTAATCGTTTCCTCATTTAGCAGAGGTTCCCCCGTTTCTTCCTCATAAAAAACCGGAATGGGAACCCCCCAACTGCGCTGACGAGAAATACACCAATCACTGCGATCGCTTACCATTGGCGTAATCCTATTTTCTCCCTGTGAGGGAATCCACTGCACCTGTTTAATAGCTTCTAAAGCCTGTTCACGGAAACCTTCCACCGATGCAAACCATTGTTCTGTCGCCCTAAAAATTGTCGGTTTTTTCGTCCGCCAATCATAGGGATATTTATGTTGATAGGGTTCCTCTTTAATCAAAGAACCCGCCTCTTGTAACGCTTCAATAATCGCGCCATTAGCATCTTTGAGAACATTTAAACCCGCGAACTCTCCCGCCTCCTCCGTAAAATCACCATTTTCATCTACTGGCGAAAGTATAGGTAAACCATAACGCTGACCTACGATATAATCTTCCTGACCGTGACCGGGTGCTGTATGAACCAAACCCGTCCCCGATTCAGTAGTCACATAATCACCACCAATTAAAATCCGACTTTCCCGGTCAAATAGAGGATGTTTATAGGCGCAATTTTCTAGTAGTGCGCCTTTCACCGTAGCTTTCACAGTTAAATTAGTGTTAAAAGTAGCTGATAACCTTTCCACCAATTCCGCAGCCACCAACAGATATTTAAACTCAATAGGACTTTCTGAATCCCCTTGAGTTTCTACCACCGCATAGGTTAATTCTGGATTCAGAGAAACTGCCAAATTTCCCGGAATCGTCCAAGGCGTAGTCGTCCAGATTGCTACTCCTAAATCCGGTAAATATGGACTCAGTAACTCTCGCACCGATTCCGCTAAACTCGTAATTCTGAAAGCTGCATAAATACTGCGGGAAGTGTGACCTTCGGGATATTCTAATTCCGCTTCCGCCAGGGCTGTTTTGGAACTCGGACTCCAATGGACTGGTTTTAGACCCCGATAAATGTATCCCTTGAGAACCATAACACCGAATACAGCAATTTGAGCCGCTTCGTATTCCGGAGTTAGGGTTAAATAGGGGTTTTCCCAGTCTCCCCACACCCCATAACGTTGAAATTGGGTTTTTTGTTCTTCAACGGTTTTCAGGGCAAAATCTCGCGCTTTCTCACGCAAAGTTAGCGGGGTGAGTTGTTCCCTTTCTGACTGCTTCATCTGTTGCAGCACTTTCAATTCAATCGGGAGTCCGTGACAGTCCCAACCCGGCACATAGCGGACTTTTTGCCCCTGTAGGGTTTGGTAGCGGTTAATAATATCTTTGAGAATCTTATTCAGGGCGTGGCCTATGTGTAGCTGTCCATTGGCATAAGGCGGGCCATCATGAATTATAAACCGATCGCCCCGATTGTTTTCACAGAGGCGATCGTATATCTGGTTATCCGCCCAAAATTTTTGTAATTCTGGTTCCCGTTTGACGGCATTAGCCCGCATATCAAACTTAGTTTTGGGCAGGTTAACCGTGTCTTTGTAGGCGTTTTTTTCGGTCACGGCAGTATACTGAACGATTCTCTAGGGTTAGCAGTTTTCAGATATTTTAACTCTGTTGGGGACAGCTTGCCACAAATTCACCATCGCGCTTGTTGAGTTTTGTAACGTTCCTTAAAATAATTGGGCGATCGCCTGATATGATTAGACCTTGGTTTGTATCATCGCTTTGGGAAGTTTTGGGAGGAACAATGGACTTTATTACCAACTTGTTCAGCAATGTCAATTTTGAACTGATCGCCCAGTTACTAATGCTATCACTGATTGTGATTGCTGGCCCGGTGGTGATCGTATTGTTGGCGTTTCGTGGGGGCGACCTGTAGCATCAGACCCCCAAAATCTCTGAATCCAACGGAGGCGGGTGGGTTTTACCTAGCCTCCCGTTTTCCTGTCCCTACCAGCAGACCTACATCGACTAGAATTTAGTCCTGGATGTAATCCTGTCCATTCACTAAAGCCATTTCCGCCCGGACGAACTCCCGCCCCAGGTATAGGGCATGATCCAAACAAGTCAGCGGACTCTTACTCGCTTCTTCTGTGATTTTAATGCCTAATTCTTTCGCCGTTCTTCCCCGGTAAATACCAATCGGAGTCCGCTTTAGTTCCCCTTTACACGGGAAAGGTTCCCCCGTGTCTGGATCCACAGCTAGACCCTGTTCGTTGATATCGTTGCTATAATGTTCCGCGCAAATTAAGCCCTTGTCCCGGTCAATATAAATGATAAAATAGCCCCCCGGATCGAGTTTAATAAAACGCTGGGAGAGCTTGTCATCTAAGGCTATGCGTTCTTCTGGAGATAGGTTGGTGTTCGTTGATAGAGTAGACACAAAAGTTAAAAATGCGATCGCTACAATACAGTCTACTTATTACTTTACAATATCTCGATTATTTAACAGAGGATTGTATCAATTTATACAGAAACCCCCAACTGTTAAAAAATATTAATTGGGCCATTTAGCACTAGATATAGCGTAAAACGAGAAATTTGTCAATACCTGTCACTAAATATATATATAGAGTAAATTAGTAAAGCTGATTCAAATTCCAGACAGAAACAGACCATGCAAACCCTATCAACCACAACTGATACCCCCTTCAATCGCCAAATTCAGGTAATCCGGCGGGATGGATCATTAACTCTTTTGGATGTGTCCAGAATTCGCGCAGTCGTCAACTGGGCTTGTGAAGGCTTAGATGCTAACCCCATTACTTTGGAAGCTGGACTGACCACTCGCCTGAAAAATGGAGTCACCACCAGGGAAATTCAGGATAACTTAATAGGTTGTGCCTTAGAGTTGTGTAGCCCCTCAGACCCAGACTGGCGGTATGTAGCCGGGAGGCTGCATATTTGGAACTTGTGGAAAGATACCCTAGTTAGCCGTGGCTACCAATATGAGGATTATTGCCAAACCGTTACTAGCAAAGTGAAATCTGGTCAGTATGACGCGCGCTTATTAAAATATACCCCCGACCAGTTGAGAGAAGCGGGAAGCTGGATTAACCCCCAATGGGATAAAGATTATGATTATGCGGGGGCGGTTTTACTAACTAAACGTTATTTATTACCCGAGGAATTACCCCAAGAAGCCTTATTATCTTGTGCCTTATTATTAGCCGTAGTCGAAGCCCCAGAAAAACGAATGTTTTGGGCGCAGAAATTCTATAAAGCGATCGCCCTGCGTCAGATTTCTTTAGCCACCCCGATTTTAGCTAATTTGCGGATTCCTAACGGGTCTTTGAGTTCCTGTTTTATTATCGGTATGGATGATAATTTAGAGAACATATTTGACACCATTAAAGACGCTGCTCGGATTTCCAAAAATGGCGGCGGTGTTGGCGTAAATGTCAGCCGCATTAGGGCAACAGGTAGCTGGGTAATGGGTAAGCCTAACGCATCCGGTGGCGTGATTCCCTGGATTAAACTGTTAAATGATACCGCCATTGCTGTCAATCAGGGAGGCCGTCGCGCTGGCGCAATTACCGTCAGTTTAGATGTGTGGCATTTAGACATTCTCGAATTTTTGGAGATGCAAACCGAGAATGGAGACCAGCGCCGGAAGGCTTATGATATTTTCCCTCAATTAGTCATTTCTGATGAGTTCATGCGCCGGGTGCGTAACTGCGAAAACTGGACTCTGATAGACCCCTACGAAGTCCGGGTAAAATTGGGCATAGAATTATCAGAATTATGGGGAGAAGAATTTGAGTCAGCTTATCAAAAAATTGAATCTTATTTAGATGGTGAATTAAAGCTATATAAGCGGATAAATGCTAGGGAACTGTTTAAAAACATTATGCGATCGCAAGTAGAAACCGGGATGCCTTATCTGTGGTTTAAAGATACTAGCAACGCCGCCAATCCTAACCAACACGAAGGATATATTCCTGGGGGTAACTTGTGCCAAGAATCTTGGTCTAACGTCAAACCAGGAGAACTCGCCCATACCTGCAACTTAAATAGTCTCAATCTCTCTAATTTAGATTGGCAAGACCTACCCAATATTTGCGAAATAGCCGTCCGCATTTTAGACAACACCATCGAAATTACCCACCCACCATTTCAAGCCAGTATTGACCATAATCAACGTTATCGCACCATTGGCGTGGGTGTCATGGGGTTAGCGGATTGGTTAGCCAAACGGCGTTTTTCCTATAGCCATTTACAGGAAATTAGCAACCTGTTTGAAGATATCGGATTTTACTGCACTAAAACCTCAATGGAACTCTCCAAAGAAAGGGGGGCTTATCCGGCATTTGCTGGAAGTTCCTGGAGTCAAGGTAAGTTAATTGGTGCTAAACCAGTCGATTGGTTTTTAACCCACGCCGACGATAAACACAGGTGGAAAGAATTAAGCGAAGATATCCAAAAATATGGGATTAGGAACTCTCATATAACCGCCATTGCCCCCAACACCTCATCATCCTTAGTCCAAGGTTGTACCGCCAGTGTATTACCCTGTTATAGTCGTTTCTTCTATGACAAATGGGCGAAAGGAACCGTACCCATTGCGCCTCCCTTTATTAAAGAAAACTTCTGGTTTTACCCAGAGAATAAAACCCTAGACCAGCAAATTGTTGTCAAAGCCGTAGCCACCATGCAGCAATGGATTGATACAGGGATATCAATGGAGTTGATGTTTAACCTCAATCAAGGCGTATATTTCCCCGAAGAACCCGCGCGCAGCCTTAAAGCTAAAGATATCTTTGAAACCCTGATGGCGGCTTGGGAACAGGGGTGCAAAGCCATCTATTATGTGAGGACAGTTCAGCGGGACAGCTTTCAAGAATCCGAAGATGCCTGCACAGCTTGTGCAAATTAGCTATAATATCCGTTACCACTAAACTTCTGGTCGGGGGAATCCTAAATTCTCCCGATTAGTTTGGTGTTGTTGATGAAAATTAACCGCTGATAAATACAACTTTTCAGCATTGATAAACATCAACAAAAACTCCCGTTTTGGATGGAAAAAATGACGCTTGTACTAAACTTTAACGGTCACAACAATAAGCAAATCAACAAAATGCCTCTCAATCCCATCTTTAATCCTGATGGTAACGATGATGTGGCTCACCGTTCAATGTGGTTTGGCGAGACTACCAACCTAATGCAACTCAATGATGTTCGCTATTCTTGGGCAGTCGGTTTATACAAGCAAATGCGCGAAAATTTCTGGGTTAATTAGGTAGCCCAGATTAAACCCCTTGAAAACGGGGGAACTCTGGAGTTGCATGGTTCGCCAAAACTGGGGATAAACGACAAGGAACCTTAACAAGTTGATGTTAAACAAAGAAAAGGTTTTTTTGCGCTAATGGCGATCGCATATAGCACTACAGACAATCCCGTGCCCAGCTCACAGATACTGAGAAGGTGTAGAGACTATCCAGGTTATGGAGTAGGCAGTAAGCGGTTGACTGTCGAAGCGGGGGGCTCTTTTGTTTCACAAGAGATGATGATATAGTCCGATCTATGTGGTGACACATAGCAGCTTGAATAAAGCGGGCAACACCTAGCGACTGTTGTTGAACATCAATGACCTGAAAAATTAGACATCACCCAGGATGTTGTCGATTACACTAATTTAACCCCTGATGAACGGACGGCATTTGATGGAATTCTATCTTATTTAACTTTCTTGGATTCCATTCAAACCTGCAACATTCCGTATCTGAAAAATAGTGTAACTGCCCCAGAAGTCAGCCTCTGTATGGCCGAACAAATCTCTCAAGAAGGAATGCACAATCAGAGTTATCAATACATGATTGAAACTATCATTCCTTCGGAACGGAGAAACTACGTTTATGACTTTTGGCGCACCGATAAAGTTTTACGCGATCGATGTGAGTTTATCGCCGGACTTTATCAAGAATATGTTGATGATCCCACCCCGGAAAATTACTTTGTCTCATTGATGGCAGATTACTTGTTAGAAGGAATGTACTTTTATAATGGGTTCATTTTCTTCTACAATTTGGCATCGCGAATGTTAATGCCTGGAAGTGCCGATATTTTCAAGATGATTAACCGTTAATGTTAGCGGCTATTGTCAGTAATGATAATAGAAAACCCCTTGAATTCAGGGGAAGTCTCATTGAGATAATCCTGAGCGAAACCTATGCTAATTAGCATAATGTTCAAACTATGTCAGAGTTAAAATCTGGTAACTGTATGAACAAGGGACGTGCAAAGACCATCCAGAAATGGAGTAGAGTCAAGCGACTCGAAGCGGGGGGAATCCTTCTTACATAAGTTAAGGATTGTGATATGGTCTGTTCTATTCGGCGACGGGTAGCTGCTTAAATCAAGCGGGTAGGGAATAGCGACCCCTACTGAACATTAAAGGACGAACTTTCTCATGTGCGGTTATTCCAGAAAATTATCCCGGAAGCTATGGCAATTTTTCCCCATTCCCAAGACCGGATTTATGAAATGTTCGATGCGGCTGTTCAACATGAATGCCGCTGGACCAATCATATTGTTGGTAACAACATTTTGGGAATTACTGAACACAGTACAGAACAGTACACTAAATATCTCGCTAATATCCGACTGCGTTCTATTGGTTTAGAATCCCTCTATCGTGACCCTAAATACGAAAAGAGTCCCTATACTCATTTAGAGCGTTTCTCGGATACTAAAAAAGAAGCTCACACTAAGGCGAACTTCTTTGAAGCCAGTGTTACCAGTTATGTGATGTCTTCCGGGGTCAGTGGTTGGGATGAAATTTGAGGATTACCCACCACTAAACTGTTAGCAACGCAACCAAGACAGGAAGAGACTATCACAAACCTTCTTCCTGTTTTGATTTCTACGGTTCTCTGTCTCGAATTGCTACCATGAGTAATCATACTGAGTGCTTGATACCCATATAACCCAGACATTCCTCAACAGGTGTTCTACAATAAGATATTGCACCCCTGTAAAATCCCATTAATTTAATCTTTGAGATAATGAGAAAACTGTTTAGCGATTTAATTTCCAAACCTACACCCCCAGCCCCACCCCAACCCAAACCCCCCAAATTAAAAAACGCCGTGGCGGTATCAGCATTAAAACCCCCGAACAAATCGAAATCATGCGAGAGTCGGGTAGAATAGTCGCGACAGTCCTCAAAGAGATCTCACAACAGATCAAGCCTGGTATGACTACCGCAGAAATCGACGCCTACGCTGAAAGGCGGATTAGGGAATTAGGCGCTGTTCCTAGCTTTAAAGGCTATCATGGCTTCCCGGCTAGTATTTGCATCTGCATTAATAACGAAGTAGTCCACGGTATCCCCCGTAAAAATAAGGTGATCCGTAACTCAGATGTGGTAAAAGTCGATACAGGAGCCTACTACCAGGGTTTTCATGGAGACTCCTGCATCACTATTGCTATTGGTGAAGTGACACCATCAGCTAGTAAACTGATTAGAGTGGCTGAAGAATGTCTCTATAAAGGCATTGAACAAGTCAAAGCTGGAGCCTACTTGCTAGACATCGCTGGAGCTATTCAAGACCACGCAGAAGCTAATAACTTTCAGATTGTCCAAGAGTTTACAGGTCATGGGGTAGGAGAAAACCTGCACGAGGAACCTTCGGTGTTTAATGTCCGCACCTATGATTTACCTAATGTCAAGCTCAAAGCAGGTATGACCCTAGCCATTGAACCTATTTTAAACGCTGGCTCTCGATTTACCCGTATCCTTAGCGATCGCTGGACGGCAGTTACGGTTGATAACGCCTTATCTGCCCAATTTGAGCATACTGTATTAGTGACTGAAAACGGCTACGAAATTTTAACCGATCGCCATCAAGTCTAAACAGATACCCCACCAGCCAAAACAGGTAAATTTTCCTCAACCCTACTAAATACCCTCTTCCTTGGGTCTAGGGTTGAGGAGAGATCCACTTTCCCCGGCTTCGGCTGATAAGTCATCAAACCTGTTAACTTTTATCAACTTTATAAAAATGTCAAATCAAATCCCAGAAAATGAGCCACAAGGGGAAGAAATACCCCCAGTATCTCCCCGACTTTTATTAGTAGATGATGAACCTGGATTAAGGGAAGCTGTTCAAGCCTATTTAGAGGACAGTAACTTTATTGTAGATGTCGCGGAGAATGCTAAACTGGGCTGGGAATTACTACAGCAAAATCTACCGGATTTGGTAATTACTGATATTATGATGCCGGAAGTTGACGGCTATCAATTCCTCGAACAAATGCGGTCAGAACCCAAATTTAAAGCACTTCCTGTGGTGTTTTTAACTGCTAAAGGTATGAAAGGCGATCGCATTCAAGGTTATCAAGCCGGTTGTGATGCCTATTTATCTAAACCCTTTGACCCAGAAGAATTGGTAGCCATTGTTAAAAACCTGTTAGAACGTCGAGCCGCCACCCGCCAAGAAGCCGAAGACGGCACCCCAGATATTACCGCCTTAGCCGGACAAATTGCCCGCATTGAAAATATGCTCAAGGGTAAAACTGGCATCAATTTGAGTCCTTCCCCCATTAAAATTGACCTAACACCCAGAGAACAAAGTGTTTTAGATTTAGTCGCTCAAGGACTAATGAATAAAGAAATAGCCAGCCGTTTAGAAACCAGTGTCCGCAATGTCGAAAAATATGTGAGTCGGTTATTTACTAAAACTGGAACTAATAGCCGCACTGAATTAGTCCGTTATGCTCTCGAACACGGTTTAACCAAGTGAAAATACTTGGGTATTTGTTAAGATTTATTGAGAATCATCATGAAATCTCCATTTTTTTGTTAGCATTCAGTCAGAGAGCATGATTTAATCTCAAATTAGGTTAACATTTTACGGCAATACAGTATAATACCAAGTATGGTGCTCGACCTTCGGGTATGAAATAGAGCTGAAATGGGCGAAATAACTACCCGGTGAGGACTTCAACCCCTTGGTTGATTGGGTCGCATCCCTGACCATCCCATAACACAGCCGGATTTTTTGGCTCACCTTCGAGACTTCCAATATGGTTGCCAAGGTGAAGCGTCTAATCAGGTCTGAGACTGCCAGCGCCATGCTGACATGGGCGCATTATCGATTCAAACTAACCCTGAGACATAAGCGCGGAAATAACTGAACAGTTGTAGATGTGACCGAAGAATACACCAGCAAAACCTGTACTCACTGTGGTCATGTCCATTCCCAGCTAGGTGGCTCAAAAGTGTTCCGATGTCCGGAGTGCGGGTTCACTCTACCACGGGACTGGAACGGTGCTTTGGGAATCTTTCTAAAAGCTTTGCGGGATACCGCCTCTGTTACCTTAACGGGTAATAGTGCTATCGTCGCATTGTCCGGGAACAACCGGAAAAATGTCGCGTAAATGTATCAGTTCAAATTGACAACAGTCAATCCGATTATGAAAACCTCTGTTTGGCATAAAGAATCAGTATCAACCCTAATCCAAACATTTTTACTCCTGGTGCTGCTGTTGAGTTTTTTCCTGATGATTAGTATGGCAGGCACCGTTTGAGATTAGAGATGATCGAATTATCGCGATGCACGATGCTCAATGACCAAAAATACACCCCGTCTCTTTTGAGCGGGGGAGTTGAAAATTTAAAGTCGCACTAATAGGTTAAGGCCGTGGGTATCGGTGCCACAGGTAGGCAGTAAATTGTAATCCCAAGCCAGTTGTTGTATTTCTTCAGTAATTTTCGGCGTTGGATACCAGGGGTTAGTCCGGCGATAGCCATAGAAAACCTCAACGCCATCAATTCCCAGGCGACTGGCTTCTGGGATGAGTTCTGCTGCTGGGCGGCGATAGCGTGCTGGGTGAGCTAAAACAGCTAGACCGCCAGCATTTTGGATAGCGGCGATCACAGCCCCAGCCCCGGAATTTTGACGAGGGGCGGAATGATGCTGTAAATAGGGATAGATACTGGGAGCATCTGGGTCAAAAGCATAGCCCAAAATATGCACGTCGGTTTCCAGGAGGTGGGCGTTAATTTCAACACCCGTCCACAGGGTCAGGGATGAGGTGTTGTCTGGTTCGCCAGCATGACTTTTCCGGTGATTTAACCAATGCTGGGCGATTTGATAGCCCTCAGTGGTATGGTGGTCTGTGATTGCAAGTCCTTTGAGTCCAATAGCGATCGCCTGTTGAATTAGGGCGATCGGGTCAAGCTGTCCATCCGATTTCGTGGTATGAGTATGGAAATTGTAGGATGTGGGACAGCTATCCGCATCAATTTTCTGTAAGACTTGAATAAGTGCTGACCGACTCATAGCCGTAGACTCAACATATTGCTTATGAGCATTTTCCCAAGTTTTCGATAAACTGGAGAAGGATGCAGAAGCCGGGACAAGATTGACTGACATAGCCGTCGATTTCTTAATAAACCTTTACCTACATCTACTGTATCGAATTTATGAGGCCTGATGTGGGATTTTGGCTAATTAAATCACGATTTTAGATTTAAAATTCTTATATACACTTACTAACTGCCATTTTAGGGAAGGATGGGGCGATCGGGTGGAATTGCCGATGCCCATTTTTCCCCACCCTAAGCTGATGCTTCACTGTTGCGATAAGTAGCGGCCTGATTAAGCAATTTAGACCAACGCTTCTGTACCTGTTTGGGAGTACATTTGAGAGCGACTGCGATCGCCTTATCAGTTTCTCCATCGCGCTTGAGTTGCAATAAAGTCCTTTCCGTCAGAGACAGATTATCTTGAAACACCCGCCATTGCTCAGTAGTCATCCCCAGTTTTTGGTCTAAGTCCGCTCCCAACCACTCATGAACCAGTTTCCAGTTATTAGAGTTAGCAAACTTTTCGACATGGTACTTAAACCGCTGTTGTAAGTAGTCCCGTTGACGAGGGGTGAGATTAAGGGCCTTATCAATATCGCAGGCTTGCCAATCCTGAAGTTTCAGAACCAGATAATCTACACAATCATTCTGACCCTGAGCTTCCAGATATTGTATCAGTTCTGCAATGACGCGATCGCGCAATACAGCATCAGCCGGGTCAACCATCTCAGACACCATCAAATCGCGAATTTGCTGCATAGCGTGGGTGCGACTTTGAGCCTCAGCTTCCTCAGTTTTGCCCCCCTCAACCGCCAATTCAATATCAAGAGACATTTCTGGGGGTTGACCTTTAGCAAAACCTTGAGCCCGCAGGACGATTAACCGTTGGCGGTTGCGACCCGGTAAACCAATCTGACGCTTGGCATATTGTTCTGTAAAAGCCATATATTCCGAGAGTTCTAACCGAGTTTGGGGGGTGTATTCCGCTTCCAGTTGATGTTCACGACGAAACGCCCGCAGAGACTCAATATAGAAGCCTTGGAGGAAATCTTCAATCAAATTATACCGAGCCTGGAAATGCAGATTAGAGTTAAAAGGAGCTACATGGCGGTACACCATCGCGGCCAAATTTGAGTGCAGTTCAACCCGACCTTGGCGAGAACCCAGACGATAGTATTGTAAGCATTTTTGCAGGCGATGGCGGGCTAAGTTCAGTTGCCAGGTTCCTACTTCCCCGGAATCTTGAATCCGCTTGCTTTTGCTGCAAATGCGATCGACTTCTATAGCAATTCGCATCATGACTGACTCGCTGCTGGCTGGTTTCAGTTTCAGAACTTGCTGAATTTCCTCTAGGAGGCTGTTAACTACCGTTTGAGTATGTAAGGTCTCAACACTGTTATCTGACAGTTCAGCGGTGGCGACGACGTTGGTAGAATTAGTATTAAACATTTTAATTACCTGGTATAAGTGGGCTGTTGCAGAGGTTGAGGCGTAGGTGCAAGGTCTTGGCTGGCTTGTTTGTTTCCCTGTCCTGATTCAACTCTCTACAATTTGAATAGTAGGAGCAACCACATTCAAACAGGGTCTGAACTGTTCCACTCTTTTAAGTAACTGCAATCACTGCTAGGGTGAACTGACCCACTATGTGAATATCACTCTCGAACCTATTTCGCTCAAACTCCCTCTGGATAAGGATTTAGACATAAGCGCGATCGCTCCTTTTCCCCCATCGTTCAACCTATAGGACTACCCCCATTTCGTAGACAGTTACCTAACTGGTTCCTTCTGTAGTCTTCTCAAATTGATCTTGGGTTCCACTGGCTTACACCCAACCTATTAAATATGTTGGGTTCCCCAAAAGTGACAGCAAAACCCCCTGATGTTGGGTTCCACCACAGTGACGGCAAAACCCCCTGATGTTGGGTTCCACCACAGTGACGGCAAAACCCCCTGATGTTGGGTTCCACTGCGTTACACCCAACCTACTTAAAATAGATGGCTGTATCATGGCCTGAGTTCCTGGTATAATATTCGTCTACTGGTGATTAGATGGCACAAATCCCTGAGATTCCACGAGTCCCTTCCACTGAGCATTAGAAATCTGTCGATAGTAATGTAGTAATAGCGATCGCCCTGAGCCGAAATAAATTAAATTAACAATTATTCCCATTCAGCCATCAGCTCATCCCTCCCCAAATCGATAATTAATATGCCCCCTTTTTTATGAAAATAGTAGCTCTCCGAATTAAAAACTATCGCGCCTTTGAATCCTTAGAAATTAAAGATATTCCCCCCTTCTGCGTCATCATTGGAGCCAACGGCACAGGCAAATCAACCCTCTTCGATATCTTTGGATTTCTGCGTGATGCTCTCCAAAATAATATTCGGCAAGCCCTGCAAGTTAGAGGCGGATTTAACGAAGTAGTTACCAGAGGAAAAAGCCACGAAAATATTGAAATAGAATTAAAATTCCGCATGGAAATATCCAACACAGAACGCCTGGTTACCTATATTTTGATTGTCGGTCAAGAGAAAAGACGACCCATAATCTATCGAGAAATTCTCCGCTATAAACGTGGTGAACATGGTAAACCATTTCACTTTCTGGAATTTCAAAAAGGTCAGGGATATGCTATTATCAACGAAGAAGACTTTAGCCAACCTGATGAACACCTAAAACGGGAAGAACAAAAACTTGAATCCAGCGATATTTTAGCCATTAAAGGATTAGGACAATTTCAAAGATTCAAAGCCGCCAGTGCCTTCCGTTCACTTATCGAAAACTGGCACGTTTCCGATTTTCATATTAGCGAAGCCAGAGGCAGCAAGGATGCTATGCCGAACACCTCTCCCCCACAGGCGATAAGATGGCAGTCGTTGCCCAATATATCTATCAAGAACACCCGGAAATATTTGACGAAATTATCCAGAGAATGCAGCAAAGAGTCCCAGGAATTTCTAAGGTAGAAGCTCAAGAAACGCCAGATGGTAGATTAATCCTTAAATTTCAAGACCAAGCCTTTAAAGATCCTTTTATCGATCGCTATGTTTCCGATGGAACCATGAAAATGTTTGCTTATCTAATCCTCCTGTTTGACCCTAAACCTCACCCTTTACTCTGTGTCGAAGAACCAGAAAATCAACTCTATCCGAGTCTTTTATATGAACTGGCTGAAGAATTTGCCAGCTATGCTGCTAGAGGCGGACAGGTCTTTGTATCTACCCACTCTCCAGACTTTCTCAATGCTGTTCCCCTGGACAGTATTTTCTGGCTCACCAAAGAACAAGGAATCACCAAAATCTCAAAAGCCAGCCAAGATAAAAGCCTGATTAATCTCGTCAACGCCGGAGACTTACCTGGGTATCTGTGGCGTGAAGGCTGGTTGACTAGCTAGTTACTAGGTTCTTTAGCGGAAATAGTTTCGAGGTGAGGAGATGGAATCGGAACTTCCTCGACGACAGGATGCTTATCGAGGGTGAGATCGGTTTGTTGAGAACCGGATAAACGTTTAAGTAGTTTAGGTTTAGGGTCATGGAGTAAGTAAATAATACGATCGCCTGCTTGCCAAGTTTCCGCCACTGGGACTACCTGAAGCTGTTCTTGACGCAACAGTAATAGAGGGAGAAACTCCCCTGACCGAATCATCGCTTGTAAATGCGATCGCTGAAACTCCAGTCCCGGTTGTCTCAGCAAAGTTTCCCCCAACTTCACCTCACGGTCTTGGACATATTGACTCCACTGTTTGAGGGGAAACTCTGGAATAAAAGCCTGTTGTACCTTCTCTTTACCATTACTGTTAGCCGTTTTCTTTTGAGGTTCTTGGGGAAAAATCGCCAACACACGGGGAGGCTGGAACTCTTCCGCCGCCCGTTGTGCTAAAACTAGATTCACCTCACCATTGCTAGTCATAGCCAGGAAAGTCCCCATAGACTCAAGTCCCGCCTCTTCCAAGACATTAGGATCAAGGGCGCTACTCTGATAAACACGCAACCCTTCATCCTTAGCCTGTTCGCAAGCCTCTGGGTCAGTATCAATAATCACCACGGACTCATTGCGTTCTTGGAACATTTGTCCAATCAGGCGGCTGATGGGATTTGAACCGACAATTACGGCTCCGGTAGCTGTAGATGATGTAACTCTTAATAGTTGAGCCACATATTTAGCCGTTAGTCCTTGGGTGACAACAGTCATAATAATCGTCAGGAAAACCAAAGCCTTAATGGAGTCTCCCCCATTCATTCCCCGTTGAGTCAACAGAATCGCAAATAGGGAAGACACAGAGGCTGATACAATTCCCCTAGGTCCTATCCAAGCAATAAAAAACTTTTGTCGCCAGTTAAGTTTACTCGATAGGGTACAAATCAAAACGTTAATGGGACGGACAATAAACATCAGAGCGAGTACAGTTAACACACTCCCCCACCCCAAGGCGACAATACTTTCTAAAGACAGATCCGCGGCTAACAGAATAAACAGCACGGACACACATAACATGGTCAGTTGTCCCTTAAAGCGGCGCAGTTGACGCATTTCTGGAACCCCGACAGAACGCACCACCATACCGGCGACAACTGCAGTCATTAGCCCCGATTCACTACTGACCAATTCAGCAGCATCATAGAGTCCCCACAGAGCAGCTAAGACGACTAAACTGGTGAGATCCTCAGACATAAACTTAGCTTGTTTGAGACTCCACCCCATTAATGCACCACCGACGACCCCGATAGTGGCACCAATTCCTAGACGAGTGATTAATTCCCGGAACAACTCCACGGGGTCAGCACTGCCACTGAGAACTACATTAAGCACTAAGACGGCGAGAATAGCACCAATGGGATCGATTAGCACTCCTTCCCCTTCCAAAATCGCGGCTACGGGTCGATCCACAGAAACCTGTTTGAGTAGGGGACCAACTACAGTAGGTCCGGTCACAACGACTAAGGACGCATACAGAAAGGCGATCGGCCAGGGAAATTCCCCTAGCCAATGAGCAGCCATACCACCACCGACCAAGGTGATCAATGTTCCGGCTGTTACTAAGTTACGGATACTTCCCGAAACAGCCCCTAAAGCTCTCAGTTCTAGACTTAATCCCCCTTCAAACAGAATTAGGGCTACCGAAAGGGAGACAATGACTTCTAAGCCATCGCCGAGTAAGTTGGGATGAACTAGCCCTAAAATATCATTGCCTACTAGGATACCGAATATCAGTAGAAAGACAATGGCAGGAACTTTCAGGTAGTCCGCTAAAACTTGAGCACCGATACCACTAATGATGGTTATGACCATCAGCATGGTGATCTCAAAGGATGTGTCCATAAGGGTTACTGTCGCACGCTCAAAATATCTTTCTTAACTTGATATCAGACCCGCCATGAAACAGAGGAGGATTCCATCTACTCCAACAAATCAAAAATTGATTATTGTTGAACTTCTGGCGGGGTAACTACTTGGGGTAGATAGTCTGACATGAACCCAATGGGAACTGGGAACTTAGATGTTAATGTTAACCTATCCTAGATTGGGCGATCGCCTTACCCCGTATATAGCAGTTTATCGAGAACTGGGTCTACGCCATAATCTGGCAAACTCTACCATGGTAGGGGCGGGAATTTGCGTTTGTAGCCATTCGATCGCCTCTTTTTGGGTAGCAGTCCCCTTGTAGAATTGACAGACATCGAGTAACCGAATATCAACCACTACTTCCGGGGTGGCGTTCCATTTCTGTTCAAATTCCAGCAAGATAGTCGCTGGAATTTCCCGCTGTAACCACCGCAAGGCTTGATTTTGGTTCGGCAGATCCCGATAATAACGGCACACATCTATAATTCTAATCGACTGGGTTTGGGGAGTAGCCTGATTTCTCCACAAACGCGCAAACTCTAATAAGGTCTCCGATGGGATTCTCTCCTGTAACCAGACTAAGGCTTTATCTTCCGTCGCAGAACCACGATAGATCCTACAGATATCAATTAGTTCTAAGGTTGGTGTCGGTGCGGGTTCCGGTGCGGGTTCCGGTGCGGGTTCCGGTGCGGGTGTCGGTTCTGGTGTCGGTTCTGGGGTCGGTTCGGCTTCTACCCTTGGTGGGACGAAGTTTTCCACTTGACCCATTAATGCAGTCCAGGTTTTTAAGCCAGCTACCCCATTTTTTTCTTTAATGCTCTTGTTATCCTGAAAACTGATGACAGCCCTTTCGGTTCCCGCGCCAAAAATGCCGTCAATTACTCCGGGTTCAAAGCCGCGTTTTTTCAGCATTGTCTGCATCAATTCTACTTTCGGTCCCCGTTCCCCTCTGCGGATACTCTCAAAGATGTTTATATCTACCCCGCCTCGGATACCATCAACTTGACCGCGATCTGTATATTGCCAAAATACCCAGGTTTTCCATTTTCCTGGTATGGCTGGTTTTTCGGCTTGGGTATAGTGGGCGATCCATAGGGGATATTCCGAAAAGCGATCGGTGTTCAGTTGTTGCCAAAATCCTGGATAGGTGTAAATTATCGGTTGATATCCGGTGGCTGCTTCGATCGCTTCTAGCCACACAGCAGCGCGATCGCATATTGTTTTGGAGTCTAGCCCGTCCGTGGTTTCAATATCTAACACCGGGGGTAAATCTCCCGGTTCCAGGGGAACAGTTCTCAGGAAGTTATCGATTTGTCCTTGAATATTGCTGGCAGGCCTAAAAAAGTGATATGCTCCCCTAATTAAGCCGTTGGCTTTGGTTGCTTTCCAATAGGGAGCAAAAACATCCGCCACAAAGGTGGCTCCCTCCGTTGATTTAATTACAGCAAACTCCATACCGGAATTAGCCACTGCTTTCCAGTCAACGTTGGGTTGGTAGTCTGAAACATCTATACCGCGTATACTCATGGGTTTGACATTTAACAATAATATTTTGATCGGGTATTGGCGAAAATTCGGATCAGCTCATCAAATCGCTATCGGGCCAGTAAATTGAGCCATTGACTCTAGTTTCGCACTTTGACTATAATACTTCTGAGTTCCGTTGATTAACAGTTATGTTAGCCGATCGCTATTTGTTCCGCCGTCCAGTGGCGATCGCTTGATGTATAAACTTTAACATCCCCTAATCCGGCTTGGTTCAACATCTCCTGCACTTCTTCTAAGGTAAACGCCGCCTGTAGGGAATCTCGGAATAGTTGTTTTTGATGCTGGTTGCAGTCCCCTGCATATTCCTCTACTAGGCGATCGCGATCGGCTTCATTTTTCGGTCGCTGTAAGTCCCGCAGGAAAATCCCTCCCCCCGGTTTTAATACTCGTTTTACCTCACACAAAAAAGGTAAAGGGTCCCCTAGATGATGCACTATACTATTGGAAATTACTAAATCAAACTGACCGTCAATATATGGCAACTTTTTGGCATCCACTAAGGCTAATTCTACTTGATTACTCACTGCCGCAGCCTTGATATTACTCTCCCCTATTTTCAGCATATTTTCGGATAAGTCAATCCCGATAATTTGCCATCCTGGCTTGTGTTGGGCTATCAAAATCGGGATGCGCGCTGTTCCCGTTCCCGCATCTAATACCATCCCTTTTGATTTGGGTAAAACGGCGATCGCCTGTTCCGCAAAAGCTCTATTCACCTCTAAAAAGTCCATAGAGTCATACTCTACAGCCTCCGACCAACTATCCATTACTTCCGGTTCTAACACTCGTTTCATTTAGATGCCTTTACCCATCAACTTTGACAAAAAATCATTTATTAACCTTCAATTATTATTGATGAATTATTGATTGTCAAGTCCTGAACCCTCCTCGGATGATTTTAGGAAACTTGCCTTAAACAAAGTCCTGATGGTTTATAATGAAAGATTGTATAATTTCCCCCTACCATATTGAAAATGGTTGAAAATTTAGTGATTATCGGTTCTGGTCCCGCTGGATACACTGCCGCTATCTATGCAGGACGCGCTAACCTCAAACCCATTGTATTTGAAGGATATCATAAGGGTGGGGTTCCCGGTGGACAATTAATGACCACCACAGAAGTAGAAAACTTCCCCGGTTTTCCTGATGGTATCACCGGACCGCAATTAATGGATCGCATGAAAGCACAAGCCGCGCGCTGGGGGGCTGAATTAATTACCGAAGACGTGATTAAAGTGGATCTCAGTCAAAGACCCTTTACCCTCACTTCCCCAGAGCGGGAAATCTCTACCCATAGTATTATTATTGCTACGGGAGCTACTGCTAAACGCCTAAACCTACCAGGGGAAGAAATTTTCTGGAGTAATGGCATTTCCGCCTGTGCTATTTGTGATGGCGCTAGTCCCCTATTTAAAGGAGTGGAATTAGCCGTTATCGGTGGCGGCGACTCAGCCGCAGAGGAAGCCGTTTATTTAACTAAATATGGCAGTCATGTACATCTTTTGGTGCGTCGAGATGAGTTGCGTGCTAGTAAAGCTATGCAGCAGCGGGTTTTACAAAACCCCCAAATAACCGTTCATTGGAATACCCAGGCAGTTCAAGTATTTGGCAATGGTAAACTTGCGGGAATTGTCGTCAAAAATAACCGCACCAACCAGGAAAGTGAATTGCGGGTTAATGGTTTATTTTATGCCATTGGTCATACTCCCAACACTGATATTTTTGAGGGACAGTTAGAACTGGATGCTGTCGGTTATATTGTCACTAAAAATAATGGCGTAGAAACCAGCGTTGAGGGTGTTTATGCCGTGGGAGATGTTCAAGATCATGAATTCCGTCAAGCCGTCACAGCCGCAGGTAGTGGCTGCATGGGGGCGATGTTAGCAGAACGATGGTTATCCTCTCATAATTTGGCTCGGGAATTTGCACAAACTCAATCATCATCAGAGACAACAGCCGCCCACCCAGAAACTGAGGCGGCAGACACTGAGGAAACTTACGATATCAATAAAACTAAGCATAAAGGAAGTTATGCCCTGCGGAAACTCTACCATGAGAGCGATCGCCTAATTATGGTTAAATATGTATCCCCCGCCTGCGGCCCATGTCACAGCCTCAAACCGATTTTAAATAAATTGGTCGATGAGTTTGATGGTGAAATCCACTTTGTCGAAATTGATATAGAACAGGACCCGGAAATTGCACAAAATGCCGGAGTGATGGGAACTCCAACTATTCAGTTTTTTAAACATAAGGAGTTAGTCAGAGAAATGAAGGGGGTTAAACAAAAAAGTCAGTATCGAGATGTCATTCAAAGCAATTTATAGTTATCCTTTCGGTATGTTGATTGTTAACTGAACAATGACTTCCACTAAATCTCGATTGGCTCGATTTTGGACCCGCGCGGGTTCCCCTAGTGTTTCCAGTTGGATGATGACAATTGGTTTTGTGATCACAACTGTTTTTGTGGCGATCGCTATTTTCTCCCCAGTATTAGAAAGTTGGGGATGGATACAGAGTCCCACCGAATTTCTCGCCAACCCCATTCATCAACCCCCGGACTCAAGCACTGGTTTGGAACCAATCGCCAGGGGTATGATATCTTTTCTCGTACCCTATTCGGCACTCAAGCAGCCTGGAAGGTGGTACTGTTAGCAACAGTATTAAGTTTATGTATCGGCGTTCCTCTGGGGCTTCTGAGTGGCTATCAGGGCGGGAAAATAGATCGTTGCTTGTTGTTTTTGATGGATACCATCTACACCTTACCGGGACTGCTGCTATCCATTACCTTAGCCTTTGTCGTTGGTCGTGGGGTGTTTAATGCAGCCTTAGCCCTTAGTATTGCCTATATCCCCCAGTATTATCGGGTAGTTCGTAACCATACCACCAGCGTCAAAACCGAATTATTTGTCGAAGCCGCCCAAGCCATGGGGGCTGATACTTGGACAGTGCTTTCTCGCTACCTGTTCTTAAATGTAATTCAGAGTGTCCCGGTTTTGTTAACTCTGAATGCAGCCGATGCGATCCTGATTTTAGGAGGATTAGGATTTTTAGGCTTAGGGCTACCACCAGAAACTCCTGAATGGGGCCATGATTTACGCCTAGCCTTAGAAGCCCTTCCCACCGGGATTTGGTGGAGTACATTGTTTCCCGGATTAGCCCTTACCATCATGGTAGTGGGGCTATCTTTGTTAGGAGAGGGAATTAGTGAGTGGATAAATCCTAAGACCCGAAATCAAAGTTAAACCCAGAAAATGATGAATAAATCAACAATTGACCACCAAATATTAAGAGATGACAGCAAAAACTTAATGTGATTTAACATTTTATGGGATTCCATTTTTTCAAATTTGAGCTACCTTAACAGAAAAGGCTGACGCAATCTGAGAACTCAATGATCACGTTTACCGTGGAAGTCTTTATTGAACTGGAGTTCTCCGATTCATCTGGTTTCAGTTTTTTGAGCAGATCCCTTGGCTACTGACCAAACCCAGCAACTTAGCCTCTATATGATGCAAGTTGGCATTAGTCCTGTGAAAGCGGGAAAACTGAGGATATCCTGTATTCGACAACCCAGTTGGCCGGTTTGAGAATACCCAGTCTTGAAAATTCTCTATTGAGGACAGACCAAGGGATTGAGACCTGAAGTAGCGCCAGCTATGGAATCACCGAGATGGTGCTGACCAGATATGTATTTCAATTCTGAATTAAACTCCTCGAAGTTTCTCCGCGAGGTTTGGGATGAAAATTAAAATAGGATTGCTCAATTAACCTAACCCCCATAGTTCGTGATCTGGGCTAACATAGATTGGGAAAGCGATTCATAAATAACTTAATGAATTGTACCTACCATACTTATTGTGTTCCTTGACACGCTAGGGGTAGGGTAAGCCAGAATGAATCGATGGCAGTAGTAGTCAAACTCCCTTGGTCTCCAATGCTGTTGCTAATGGGACTGAGTTGGCTGTTGTAGTTCACCCGGTCAGGGCCGACCCTGGTCAATGAAACCTGAGATATTTTATCTATATGGTTTGAACAACTTTTGTCACCCCTAGCTGATTGGCTGTGTCGGAATTAAATCATCAATAGTTTATGATGATCAAGCCGATGTTACAGTCAGACCCAGTGGGTAATTGGCTAAACTGTCATAAGACAGATATATTCTGTCTCTCGTGATGGATTCTTGAATTGAGGAGCATGAGGAACGCGGCATGATCCAAATAAAAGACGGACTCGCAACCACCATTGAGCCTGAAATGGAAACAATTGAATTATCTGACCCGAAATCTGATCCAGATTTAGTTGAAAATTTGTTTGAACATGGAGAATCTCTCCAACAAGAATTAGAGGAGTCTCAATCTGAAACAGAACTAGCTAAGGCTGGGAGTGCCGGGAAATCTCGGCGACGTGCCCAGACAAAAAAAAAGCACTATACAGAAGATTCGATTCGACTGTATCTTCAGGAAATTGGTCGGATTCGCTTACTGCGAGCCGATGAGGAAATTGAACTGGCTCGTAAAATTGCCGATTTGCTGGAGTTGGAACGAATACGCGAAAAGCTAATAGAGCATTATCATCGCGAACCTAACGAAAAGGAATGGGCAAATGCGGTTGATATGAGGCTACCAGAATTCCGCCGTCGCCTATTTCTGGGCAGACGAGCTAAGGATAAAATGGTTCAGTCTAACTTGAGGTTGGTGGTTTCCATTGCTAAAAAGTACATGAATCGGGGTTTGTCGTTTCAAGACTTAATTCAAGAGGGAAGCCTAGGGTTAATCCGGGCGGCGGAAAAATTCGATCACGAGAAAGGCTATAAGTTCAGTACCTATGCGACTTGGTGGATTCGTCAGGCTATTACTCGGGCGATCGCTGATCAGTCTCGGACGATAAGACTTCCAGTTCACCTGTATGAAACTATCTCTCGGATCAAAAAGACTACTAAACTCCTATCTCAGGAAATGGGTCGTAAACCGACGGAGGAAGAAATCGCTACCCGGATGGAAATGACCATCGAAAAGTTAAGATTTATTGCTAAATCTGCTCAACTACCTATTTCTCTGGAAACTCCCATTGGTAAAGAAGAAGATTCTCGCTTGGGAGACTTTATTGAGTCTGATGGAGAAACCCCAGAAGATCAGGTTTCTAAGAATTTGCTACGGGAAGACCTCGAAAGTGTATTAGATACTCTTAGCCCCAGGGAACGAGATGTTTTGCGACTACGCTATGGACTCGATGACGGACGGATGAAAACCCTAGAAGAAATAGGGCAGATATTCAACGTGACTCGGGAGCGCATTCGCCAGATAGAAGCTAAGGCTTTACGAAAGTTACGTCACCCCAACCGCAATAGTATTCTCAAAGAGTATATTCGCTAGGGGATACCTACAGCCTGAACCATAATTTGGTCTTATATCACCCAGAGAACAACTTTCTGGGTGTTTTTTTAGTTTTGTAAATAAGATGAGAAAAAATTAATTTTTTGGGGAATTTGAGCCGGATGTTTTCTCATAAATTTTAAGTTATTTCAATAAAGTTATAGATTTGTGTAAACAGTTGGCTGAAGGGGAAATTAATTGATAATAGATGGTTTTTCAGAGGTAGGATGATTAGATGTAAACATTTAATTTTATGAAAAACATCAATTTGTTATGGGAATCGCCACCATCAACCCAGCCACGGGAGAAGTGGTCAAAACCTTTGAATCCCTGACTGACTCAGAGATAGAAGCCTGTCTGGAATCAGCAGAGCAAGCCTTTACCCGTTACCGCTATCTGCCTTTTGACAAAAAAGCTGAATGGATGAACCGGGCGGCGGAGATTTTAGATCGAGATGCACAGAGATTTGCTCAAATCATGACATTGGAGATGGGAAAACCTATCAAAGATGCGATCGCCGAAGCGAAAAAAAGCGCCTTGGTTTGTCGGTTTTATGCGGAAAACGCGCCTCAGTTTCTGGCTGATGTTCCGGCTGCCAGTGATGCGACTCGGAGTTTCGTGCGCTATCAACCCCTAGGAGCCATTTTAGCGGTCATGCCTTGGAATTTCCCATTTTGGCAGGTGTTCCGCTTTGCGGCTCCGGCTTTAATGGCGGGAAATGTGGGGTTGCTCAAACACGCCTCTAACGTGCCTCAATGTGCTTTAGCTATTGCCGAAATCTTCAAAGCGGCTGGGTTTCCCCCTGGAGTTTTCCAAACCCTCCTAGTGGGAGCAGACAAAGTAGCTCAAATTGTGGCTGACCCGCGCGTTAAAGCGGCCACCCTGACAGGAAGTGAACCGGCTGGAGCTAGTTTAGCTTCGGAAGCTGGTAAAAATCTCAAAAAAACAGTGCTAGAATTAGGAGGCAGCGATCCATTTATTGTGCTAGAAAGTGCCGATCTAGAAGCAGCAGTACAAACGGCGGTGACAGCTAGAATGCTGAATAACGGTCAGTCTTGTATTGCTGCCAAGCGGTTTATTCTTGCCGATCGCATCGCCGGAGAATTTGAAAAAAAACTGGTCGCCAAATTTAAGGCGTTGAAAGTGGGAGACCCAATGCTCCCAGATACAGAAGTAGGTCCCCTGGCTACGCCGGGAATTCTCAAGGATATTGACGAACAAGTGCAAACTTGCCTAGCAGCAGGAGCCAAAGCGCTCACTGGCGGTCATCGACTCTCTGAGCGTCCGGGAAACTTCTATGCGCCTACTATTTTAGCTTCCATCCCCCCCGGAACACCTGCTGATCAGGAGGAATTTTTTGGACCTGTGGCGCTCTTATTTAGGGTGAAAAGCCTAGATGAGGCGATCGCATTAGCGAATAGCACATCTTTTGGTCTGGGTGCAAGTGCATGGACTACAGACACTGCCGAACAGGATCGTTTAACTTTAGAACTAGAAGCCGGAGCCGTGTTTATTAACGGTTTGGTCAAATCCGATCCGCGCTTGCCCTTTGGTGGCATTAAATGCTCTGGCTACGGACGAGAGTTAAGCATCCAAGGCATTCATGAGTTTGTCAATGTGAAAACGGTCTGGATTAAATAACTCCGACTCAAAATTAGGCGAAAAAATTACCTGGTTAATTGTTGATATATGACATTTTTACTGGGAGATTTTCCGCCTATATTTGACCCAAGAAACTGCGGAAATTATGCGGATAATTCTCCGGTTTTTTTAATCTATTTGTATAGTTGAAAAAGTGCCCAATGAATACAGCCGAACTTTTGGTTAAATGCCTCGAAAATGAAGGGGTTAAATATGTCTTCGGACTACCGGGAGAAGAGAATATGGAAATTCTCGAATCCCTGAAAGATTCTTCTATCCAATTTATCACCACCCGCCATGAACAAGGTGCTGCATTTATGGCAGATGTCTACGGACGTTTGACCGGAAAAGCAGGGGTTTGTTTGTCTACCTTGGGACCTGGTGCTACTAACCTAATGACAGGGGTCGCAGATGCTAACCTTGATGGCGCTCCCTTGGTGGCAATTACGGGTCAAGTGGGTACAGACAGAATGCACATTGAATCCCATCAATACCTGGATTTAGTGGCAATGTTTTCCCCTGTAACTAAGTGGAATGCTCAAATTGTCCGACCTAGCATTACCCCGGAAATTGTCCGCAAGGCTTTTAAATTAGCCCAAACGGAAAAACCCGGTGCGGTTCATATTGATTTACCGGAAAATATTGCTAGTATGGCTGTGGAAGGGCAGCCACTAAATCGCGATCGCCGCGAAAAAATTTATTGTGCTTATCAAAGCATGAATGAAGCAGCCAGCGCTATCTCTAAAGCTGTTAATCCCCTCATCCTAGTAGGTAATGGAGCTTTGAGATCTAATGCTAGTGAGGCGGTGACTGAATTTGCTACCCAACTAAATATTCCTGTAGCTAATACTTTTATGGGTAAGGGGGCGATTCCTTATACCCATCCTTTATCTCTGTGGACGACAGGACTTCAGCAGCGCGATTTCATTAGTTGCGCTTTTGATAAAGCTGATTTGGTGATTGCCATTGGCTATGATTTGATTGAATATTCCCCGAAAAAATGGAATCCTAAAGGCACAATTCCGATTATTCATGTGGGGGCTAATGCGGCGGAAATTGATAGCAGTTATATTCCTATTGCCGAAATTGTTGGGGATATTTCAGATTCTCTTCATGAGATTCTGCGTCGGTCTGACCGCACTGGTAAACCTGACCCCTATGGGGTAAAACTGCGCTCAGATATTCGACAAGATTATGAACGCTATGCTAATGATGATGGTTTCCCCATTAAACCTCAAAAAATTATCTATGATTTGCGGCAGGTGATGGGACCGGAAGATATCGTGATTTCTGATGTCGGTGCCCACAAAATGTGGATGGCAAGACATTACCACAGCGATCGCCCTAATACTTGTTTGATTTCCAATGGTTTTGCGGCTATGGGAATTGCTATTCCCGGGGCGATCGCCGCTAAACTTGTCAATCCTGAATTAAAAGTAGTGGCTGTTACTGGAGATGGCGGTTTTATGATGAACTGTCAGGAATTAGAAACCGCCCTGCGAGTTGGTACACCTTTTGTCACCCTGATTTTTAATGATGGTGGCTATGGTTTGATTGAATGGAAACAAGAAGACCAGTTTGGCTCGTCCTCGTTTATTAAATTCGGTAATCCTGATTTTGTCAAGTTTGCTGAAAGTATGGGATTGAAAGGATACCGGGTTGAGGCGGCGACTGATTTGGTTCCTATTCTTAAAGAAGCACTGGCTTCCGAAGTTCCTGTGGTGATTGATTGTCCGGTAGACTATCGGGAAAATGCCCGCTTTAGCCAACGGGCTGGCGGTTTGTGCTGTCCTATTTAATTATTGATTTGATTTCACCACCAACCCGCTGAGACTTTCGGATTTTCTCAGATTTGCATTTCTCAGACCCAGCGATCGCCTTTGGTCGCTGGGTACTCCCTTTCTGGGAGAGGGCTTGGGGGCGAGGGCTTATTTGTCGGTTGATTCAGGATTGCTATCAATAGCCTGATACAATTGTGGTCATGTAGGATGTGCAGTGGGTGAGATTCTAAGTATGAAGTTTGTAACCCTAAAAAATGGACAATTGGGGACTTTAGTTGCTCAGACTGTTGTGGACTTAGTTAAAGCTAGTCAGATTTTGGATGAGTCCTTAACTACTCAGACTTTATTAGAATTAGTAGAAGCTGGAGCAACTGCCCTTCAGGCGGTTGGGGATTTGACCGAGAAAGCGATCGCGGCGAAAATTGCCTGTGCGCCGTTGACAGATACTCAAATTATAGCACCTTTTCCTCATCCTAAACGCAATATTTTTTGTTTGGGTAAAAACTATTTAGATCATGCTAAAGAAATGCTGGGTAGAGTTGACCAAGACGACAAACTACCCACCCAAATGATTATTTTTACTAAAGCTACCACTACGGCGATCGCTACCGGTGACATAATTCCTAGCTATAGCCATTTAACCTCGAAATTAGACTATGAGGCAGAATTGGCGATTATTATTGGCAAAAAAGGCACTAATATTTTACCAGAAAATGCCTGGGATTATGTGTTTGGTTATACGGCTTTAAATGATGTATCGGCAAGGGATTTACAAGCAGATCACCGCCAATGGTTTCGGGGAAAAAGCCTAGATGGTTTTGCGCCTATGGGTCCGGTAGTGGTGCATCGTTCAATTATGCCACCCCCGGAAAATATTGAGATTTGCTGTTGGGTGAATGGGGAAAAAAGACAACAAGCTAAGTTTGATCAAGTTATCTTTGATGTCCCCGCAATTATATCTACTCTGTCGGCGGGAATGACTCTATTGCCAGGAGATATTATTGCCACAGGTACTCCGGCAGGGGTAGGTATGGGATGTAATCCGCCCCGTTTCCTAACTGCTGGAGATGAGGTAGTTGTGGAAGTGACAGGGGTAGGTAAATTGATTAATAAGGTAGGGTAAATTAATTAATCAGATCTGGTTTTAAGTATTTGACTTAATATGGTAAAATATGGGAGAGGTGGCAAGTTTACATTTAGATAAATACGGGCAACCTGTGGCTGAAAATGATGGAAGATGATATATATAATTTACTCATACTAGGTTTGACTTATGACTAAACCTCGTTCTGGATATACACTCCCGGTTTTTGCTTGTGCGGCGGCGATCGCCGCTTTGGATCATCTCCAAGACCCGACCCCTAATGATAAAAATACGGTGACGGTGGATTTAATTGACCCACCAGAAACGGCGGAAATTGCGATCGAACAGGTGGCCCGTATTAGTGATCATGCGGCTTTAGGAATTACTCGTTCGGACCCAGGAGATAACTTAGATATTACTCGCCATACACCAGTTTGGGCAATAGTAGAAAGGATAGGTAGTAACATTAACTCCCTAGAAATCCCCATTAAAATTGTCGGTGGTGAAGGGGTAGGAGTGCAGAAAAAAGGGGAAGAGGCGGCGATTTATAAATATGCGAAATCCCTGATTTTAAGTAACCTGAAATCTCTGGTATCACTAGGCGATCGCATTCAAGTTACCATTATTTTACCAGAAGGCAAAAAACTAGCCAAACGCACATCTAACGAAGCCTTTGGAGTCATCCAAGGACTATCATTGCTGGGGACAACAGGTATATCCCAACCCCTGAGCGTTCCGGAACAGTTGGAAGTATATCGGGAGACCCTGGAAGCCAAAGCTACCGACTTTCAGACCCTAGTATTTTGTATTGGTGAAAATGGATTCGACCTAGCCACCCATTTAGGTATTAAGCCCGAACAAATTGTCAAAACGGCTAACTGGTTGGGACCAATGCTAGTAACAGCAGGATTTGTGGAAGTTGAATCAATTTTACTATTTGGATATCACGGAAAGCTGATCAAAATAGCTGGGGGTATTTTCCACACCCATCACCACCTCGCAGACGGACGCTTAGAAATTTTAACAGCCCACTGTGCGGATATGGGATTACCAACCCCAGATCTACAGAAGGTTTTGCATTCTCCGACCACCGAAGATGCTTTATTGTACCTGCGGGAACTAAAAGGGGATTGGGTCGATCGCATATATGGTTCGATCGCCTCGGCTATTGATCATCGCGCCGCCGCCTATATCCACACCCACGCCGAAGTAAATGTCCAGGTGGGATCAGTGTTATTTGATCGCCAACGTCAAATTATCTGCAAAAGCGCGATCGGTGATACAATTTGGCAGCAAATTTGTTATGCTGGTTAAGATAGTCTCTCAACAAATTATCAGCAAAATTCTCGCGTTTGTACTCCTCCCGGTGCTACCAGAACCCACTAGCCCCATGACTCTATTAACATCTACAACCCTGAACTTAATATGACTGTGCAAACCTCAGCCCCAGAGCAAACTCTACCGACACAAATAACCGAACCGGTTACCTCAGTTAATCGGGAAATGGTTGTCATCTTAGATTTCGGTTCCCAATACTCCGAACTGATCGCCCGTCGCATTCGGGAAACCGAAGTCTATTCCGAAGTCATTTCCTATCGCACCAGCGCCCAAAAATTAGCCGACCTGAACTTAAAAGGGATTATCTTATCCGGTGGACCTAGTTCGGTCTATGACGAAAAAGCCCCCCATTGTGACCCAGAAATTTGGAATCTGGGGGTTCCGGTGTTGGGTGTATGTTATGGAATGCAGTTAATGGTTCAACAACTGGGGGGCGAGGTAGAACGGGCTAAACTAGCCGAATATGGTAAGGCTTCCCTAACTATTGATGATCCGACCGATTTACTCACTAATGTAGAGCAAGGGTCTACCATGTGGATGAGTCATGGTGACTCCTGTACCAGACTACCAGAAGGGTTTGAGGTTCTCGCCCATACCGAGAATACACGCTGTGCAGCGATCGCAGACCACCAACGCCAACTCTATGGAGTTCAGTTTCACCCCGAAGTAGTTCACTCTATTGGTGGTCAAGCCTTAATCAGGAATTTCGTTTATCATATATGCGACTGTGAACCGACCTGGACGACAGAAACCTTTGTGGAAGAAGCTATCCGCGAGATTCGGGCTAGAGTAGGAGATAAACGGGTATTATTAGCCCTTTCCGGCGGCGTGGACTCCTCAACTCTGGCATTTTTACTCCATCAGGCGATCGGAGATCAACTTACCTGTATGTTTATTGACCAGGGGTTTATGCGGAAATATGAACCCGAAAAACTGGTAAAATTATTTGATGATCGGTTTCATATCTCTGTTGAATACGTTAACGCCCGTGATCGCTTTCTGGAAAAACTCAAAGGAGTTACCGACCCCGAAGAAAAACGCAAACGCATTGGGGCGGAATTTATCCGGGTATTTGAAGAAGAATCAGTCCGTCTCGGACCCTTTGACTATCTCGCCCAGGGAACCCTTTATCCTGATGTCATTGAGTCAGCCGATACCAATGTTGACCCGAAAACTGGGGAAAGGGTAGCCGTGAAAATCAAAAGCCATCACAACGTTGGCGGTTTACCCAAGGACTTACGGTTCAAATTAGTTGAACCTCTCCGTAAACTGTTTAAAGATGAAGTTCGCAAAGTTGGGCGATCGATAGGTTTACCCGAAGAAATCGTCCGCCGCCACCCCTTCCCCGGTCCGGGTTTAGCCATTCGTATTCTGGGGGAAGTTACCGCCGAAAAACTGAATATTCTCCGTGATGCTGATTTTATCGTCCGTGATGAAATTCACAAATCCGGCGTTTATCATGATTTTTGGCAAGCCTTCGCCGTATTGCTTCCCGTCCGCAGTGTAGGAGTTATGGGAGATCAGCGTACTTACGCCTATCCCGTCGTGTTGCGATTTGTCTCTAGTGAAGATGGTATGACCGCCGACTGGTCGCGGGTTCCCTACGATTTACTCGAAACTATTTCTAACCGCATTGTCAATGAAGTGCGAGGGGTCAATCGGGTAGTTTACGATATCACATCTAAACCCCCAGGAACCATCGAATGGGAGTAATTGTTACTGATGAAAAATGGACTATAAAACTGCCCGTAGTTTCTTAATTGACCAGGGTATGGCTTTGGAAATACAAAATAACCCCGATGCCTTTTTAATTCGTCTGAAAGAAGGTAAGCCCCCGGTTCCTGGTCAAGTGACATCGATTTTGTTAGCAATTAAACTGGTGTATGACTCCCTCAAAGAAACCGATAACTTCGATCGCCCCCTGGTGTTGGCTTTGTATCAATTAGCCATGGAAAGCCATCAGCAATTGATTCTCAAGTCTAAACAGGGTGTCGAATGGCCTCCCCTACTCCAAGAAGATCTTAATCGGATATCTCTGGGGGTGAAAAGTATTTTTTCCGGTCAATGGTATTGACAAAAACTAGATTGTATGCTTACCATACTAAACCCCATGGCAGAGGGCGGGTATATTGTAAAGTTTCAATACATTGGTGGGTGGCCACGGGAGCCGATATTTGCCTATCTTTAGAGAGCATGATTTAATCTCAAATTAGGTTAACATTTTACGGCAATACGGTACAATACCAAGTATGGTGCGAGACCTTCGGGTATGAAATAGAGCTGAAATGGGCGAAATAACTACCCGGTGAGGACTTCAACCCCTTGGTTGATTGGGTCGCATCCCTAACCATCCCATAACACAGCCTGATTTTTTTGCCCACCTTCGAGACTTCCAATATGGTTGCCAAGGTGAAGCGTCTAATCAGGTCTAAGACTGCCCGCGCCATGCTGACATGGGCGCATTATCGATTCAAACTAACCCTGAGACATCAAGGGGAAATAACTGGAACCACAGTTGTAGATGTGACGGAAGAATACACCAGCAAAACCTGTACTCACTGTGGTCATGTGCATTCCCAGCTAGGTTGCTCAAAAGTGTTCCGATGTCCGGAGTGTGGGTTCACTCTACCCAGGGACTGGAACGGTGCTTTGGGAATCTTTCTAAAAGCTTTGCGGGATACCGCCTCTGTTGCCTTAACGGGTAATAGTGCTATCGTCGCATTGTCCGGGAACAACCGGAAAAATGTCGCGTAAATGTATCAGCAACCCATAGAAGGGACGGAATTAGAATTTCACAACCCGGTAGAGGCGGGTTACACTGTCAATGACCCGCCTCCCCATCGATTCGATAAACCTTTAAACTACAACCTCTAAGAGTTGCCGTAAGGGAATATCAATTAGTTGTTGATTGCGATGATAGTGGAAGTCTAAACTTTGGATAATTCGCTCTAAGAGGTAGCTGTCCAGCAATACCTGTAATTCCTGGTTGGTCTTGGGTAAAAATCCATCCTCTTTAGCTACTTCTAAATAACTGCCCAAAAATTTAGCACCTACCCAATTATACCAGATTTTCGCCCATTGTTCCATTTCGGGTACGTTTTCGGGTCGAATCATGCCATTTTCTACCTCGCTGAGTAAAGCCACACGAGTGCCATAATTGAGGGATTGTAACATGGCGGCGACATCCCGCAAAGGCGATCGCTTCATTCGCCTTTCATTTAAAGTGCGGTAGGTTTCTCCCTCAAAGTCAATCACCCAAAAATCCTTACCTGTATAGAGGATTTCTTCTAAGGAATAGTCCCCATGACAACGGGTTCGCAGTCCGGTAATTTTGAGGTTGAGTAGGGATTGAAAACGCCCTAAAATATACTCATGTTTACTCAGAACTTTTTTGGCTAATTCCTGGGTTTCCGGTTTCATAGAACCCAGTCCTTTTCTCAGCTTCAGCATTACCTGTCCGGTCAGGTTTCGGGAATATTGATAAATCGATCGCTGATACAAAGATGAAAAGGGTTCTGGGGTAAAATTCGGATCGTCCGTATCGCTGGATAAGGCAATATGTAACTCGGCTGTGCGTTGACCTAGTAGTTGAATATTACTCAGATATGATCCGATCACCATCCCTACTTCTTCGGGAATTTCCTCATTTTTTAAGGTTAGCAGAGATTCTGAGGGAACCTCCACCGGAGTTTCCGTGGTTGGTAAAGTTATGCGATCGAAAAAGTCTCGGAGATTATCTAAAGTATAATTCCAAGCCTTAATACCATCGGGAATATATACCTGCAAAACTCCTAAAGTTGTAGACTCTCCGCGACGGGGTTGATATTTTAACCCTCCCATTACTGGCGCAATGTGTTCTAATTGTTGTTTCTGTCCTAAAAAACTGCGAATTTCTAATTCGGGATTAATACCCGGTTCGACTCGGCGGAAGAATTTAAAAATTAGGCGATCGCCATAAACAACTAAGGCATTTTTATCCGTTTTTCCCATTAGCTGAGGGTTGAGTTTCTCTTCACTCATATCTACCCCAGCCAGCGCGTCCGTAGTCATCGCCGTTAAGGTGCCATATTTACCCTTATACTGTTGGCGGTTCCGAATCATATCTAGGGGGAGAGTTAAGAAGTCTTGATCAGCACTTGCTTCAAATAAAATCCCCTCCTGATCATCGATTTTTACTGAAGCCAGCACCGCACTAGGAAGGTTAGCACTAACTTCTTTTGATTGTTCACCAATAGCACAAGATAACAGCACTACATAGGTTTCTGCAAACCCTTCTGTATAGTCTACATTTAGCATGACAATAGCTGCTTCCTGTTTCGGAAAAGGAATCGGAATAAAATCAGCAATTTTCACCGACTGCATAACCCTAGATTTACTAAGAAACCACGAGGATCGATGCAGATATTCCGGTAACAAAGACTCTAAACGTTCGCGGGTATCCGACTGAGAAAAGATTTGATGCCAACTTTTAGCCACTTCTAAAGCTGGCAGTTGGTGGCGGGGACGTGGTAGCAGGCTGGTGGCTGGATCAAACTGAAGCATAAACCAGTAAAATCCATAGGGTGCGATACTCAGAAAATAGCTAGATTCACCAATTTTGGGGAACTGATTTCGCCCGAAAATTTCCACGGGAACCATTCCCTGGAATGGGGTTAAATCTAATTCTACACTCTGCACAAATCGCGACAGGTTTGCCACTACTAAAATATGTTCCCCAGAGTAGGTGCGGACAAATGCTAATACTTTCCTGTTTTCGGGATGTAACAGTTCAAAAGTTCCACGTCCAAAGGCTTGAAAACGTTTCCGCATCGCAATTAAACGTTTCATCCATGACAGCAGGGAATTCGGATTAGCGCTTTGCGCTTCCACGTTGATGGCTTCGTAGTGATATTCAGAGTCTAAAATAACTGGTTGATACAGTTTCTGAGGGTTGGCACGACTAAAGCCAGCGTTACGGTCAGGACTCCACTGCATGGGGGTGCGAACTCCATTGCGATCGCCTATATATATATTATCCCCCATACCAATTTCATCACCATAGTACAGCACAGGAGTTCCTGGTAAGGAAAGCAGCAGACTATTCATTAGTTCAATTTGGCGGCGATCGTTTCCCAGTAGTGGCGCGAGACGGCGACGAATGCCTAAATTTAGTCGCGCTTGGGTATCTTCTGCATAGACCCGATACATATAATCTCGGTCCTCGTCTGTCACCATTTCTAAGGTTAACTCGTCATGGTTACGCAGAAATAATGCCCACTGACAATTATTAGGAATAGAGGGAGTTTGGTTGAGAATATCCACAATGGGGAAACTATCTTCCATTCGTAATGCCATAAACAAACGAGGCATTAACGGGAAGTGAAAATTCATCTGACATTCATCACCTTCACCATAGTAAGCGGCGGCATCTTCCGGCCATTGATTGGCTTCCGCTAATAGCATCCGATCCTCATATTTGCTATCAATATAAGCCCGTAATCTTTTCAAAAAGGCATGGGTTTCTGGCAGGTTTTCGCAGTTGGTTCCTTCCCTCACACACAGATAGGGGACTGCATCTAAGCGCATCCCATCTACTCCCATTCCTAACCAAAAATCCGCGAGTTCTAACACGGCTTGCTGCAATTCGGGACTCTCATAATTTAAGTCCGGTTGATGGGAGTAAAAACGATGCCAATAATAGGCTTTTGCTACCGGGTCCCACGCCCAATTAGAGGTCTCAAAATCCTGGAAAATAATCCTAACTTCTGGGTATTTTTCGGGGGTATCACTCCATACATAAAATTCCCGTTCTTTACTGCCTTTGGGGAGTCTCCTCGCCCGCTGAAACCACGGGTGCTGGTCGGAAGTGTGGTTAACTACTAACTCGATGATTACCCTAATTCCCCTTTCATGGGCGGCATCAAGAAAGGTTTTAAAATCATCTAAATTACCATAGATAGAATTAACATCTCGGTAATCGGAAATATCATAACCATCATCTCGCAAGGGAGATGGGAAAAATGGTAAAATCCAGATGGCAGTGATGCCGAGTTCTTCCAGATAATCTAATTTTTCCGTGAGTCCAGCAAAGTCGCCAATACCATCGCCATTACTATCGCAATAGGCGCGGACTGGCACTTCGTAAATAATCGCATCTTTGAACCAAAGCGGATCATTATTGAGTTTTGATTGTGGCATAGGTTTAATTTCGGTTCGTCAATATTTGCTGATGTTTACGAGTTTACTGATGGTCAAATGTCAAGGCTTTGCCTCTTACTTCTAAGTTAAGTTTGCCATGGTCATACACTACTTGACCTCCGACAATAGTAACCACTGGCCACCCGGTTAGCTGCCAACCCTCAAAGGGACTCCAGCCACACTTGGTTTGCAATTCTGAGGCTAAAACTGGGCGATAATTGTTTAAATCAACTAACACTAAGTCAGCATCATAACCAGGGGCGATCGCTCCTTTATTCGGGATATTATAACCTTTTGCTACGGCTGTTGACATCCAGTTAGATACCTGGGCAACACTACAACGTCCGACGGCGATCGCCTGAGTTAGCATCACTGGTAAGGATGTCTCAACTCCCGGCATTCCTGAAGGGCTATTGGGATATGGTTTAGCTTTTTCTTCTAGGGTGTGGGGGGCGTGATCTGTAGCAATAAAGTCGATAACTCCATCTAACAACGCTCGCCAGAGAACCTCATTATTTTCAGGCGATCGCAAAGGCGGATTCATTTGAGCTTTGGTGCCAATTTTACCATAATCGGTGATATTTAGCACCAAATGTTGGGGGGTAACTTCTGCTGTTACCCAGGCGGGTTTATCCTGTCGCAGCAATTCGGCTTCTATACCTGTAGATAGATGCAAAATGTGCAATCTTCGTTGATACTTTTTAGACAGCTTCAGAGCCAGTTGGGTGGCTTCTAGGGCGGCTTGTTCATCCTGGATCTGGGAGTGAATTGCTGGATCTGTTTGTCCCGCAAATTCCTCGCGCCGACGATTAATCCGGTCCTGGTTTTCCGCGTGTACCGCAATTAGGCGATCGCCTTTAGCAAAAATCGGTTCTAAAATTTCTTCGCGATCGACCAACAAAGGTCCGTGCATTGACCCCATAAAAATTTTAATCCCAGGAGTCGGGTTAGCCTCTAATAAATCCGGTAAATTCTCAGGAGTCGCCCCCATAAAAAAGCCATAATTTACCAAACACTTTTGGGCAGCCCTTTCTAGTTTATCCGCTAACGCTTCCTTTGTCCTAGTTAAAGGGCGAGTATTCGGCATCTCCAAAAACGACGTAACGCCACCTTTAGCGCAGGCGCGACTGGCTGTTGATAAATCTTCTTTATATTCTAGTCCCGGTTCCCGAAAATGAACCTGGGGGTCAATTACTCCCGGTAACAGAGTTAACCCCTCTGCATTTAGGTCGATTTCTGACTCTCCGGCGGCGGGAAGTTCTGAACTAATTTCCAGAATTTTACCCCCCCCCAGTTTAACATCTCCTAAGCTGAAATTGCCATCCGGTAGCAGAATATTCGCGCCACGGATATAGATAATTGGGGTAGCAGACATGACTGATTTGTGACCGTGTAGTTTACATAACCACTACCATTTTACCATCAACTGGTTACAAGTTATCATCATTTAGTTCGGATTAGTTTCTGGGGCGATCGCTTCTTGTAAAATCTCCGGGATTTTTTCCCCACCATCTCTAATAATACTCTCGAATATATCTTGTACAACTTCCCGAATCAAGTCGCTGGTCAAAATTTCTTCAAAGTCCTCTGATGACACATGAGTTAGACGCAGGTTAGGGAGTTGAAAATCGATAGAACTCGCAAATCCCAAAGGTGCTAAAGTCACATTAACTTTAGTATTCTGAACATCGATAACATCAAAGTTAATTTTTAGCTTGGTTTTCGAGGTTTCCTCTGTAGTTTCAGTCCTTGTCTGCGGTTCCGAAGGTTGGGTAGATTTCAGATTATTGATAATTGCCAGGATATTGTTATTTAGTAGTCTCTGTTCGATGTTCACATCAATATAGTTAATCGCGAAATTATTGATTTCCACCACATCAGTTAACAGGCTTCTCGGAGTCACATCAATATCCACCTGATCAATCTTGATCGCATGGGGAGTGCTAAAATTATCAGGATTGTTGATTGTCAGATTATTAATCCGCAAATCACCCCGCAATTTATCCAAACTCAAAGATTGAATTTCGGTCGGTACTCCTAGGGTAGAACTCACTGTATTTTCTAGGTAGTTTTGCAATTCGCTATCTACCCTTGATAAAGTCACATTGGCGATCGCAGCTAGGACAATCAGCACCCCGCCCACAATCCCAGCAATAGTCAACCAATTTTTCCGTTTTTTAGTCATGGTTTCACTCCAGATTTAGCCCGTGATTTGGATATATTATAGACCAGAAAATTTCACAGTTGATAGGTTCCCCGTCAATTGTTTGCTATAATTATTATAGCTGTCTACTGTCCACTACTACTGCTTAACTATATTTTACATAAATTGCTGACCATGACTATTTCTCCGTTGCTAATTGAAACCGCCCAAAAAACCCAAGCAGCAGCCCGCCAATTGGCTGTTTTATCTACAGATGCCAAAAATCAGGCGATCGCATCCATAGCCCAAGCCCTAGAAAATGCCGCCCCAGACATTCTCGCCGCCAACCAGATGGACTGTCAGCAAGCCCAAGCTGATGGTATTGCGAAACCTCTTTATAACCGATTAAAACTCGATGAGACCAAGTTAAAAGGCGCGATTTCCGGCTTGCGAGATGTCGAAAAATTAGCCGACCCAGTAGGCGCAATTCAAATTAATCGGGAACTAGACCAAGGCTTAAACTTGCGCCGGCTAACTTGTCCTTTAGGAGTCTTAGGAGTAGTCTTCGAGGCGCGACCAGATGCCGTTATTCAAATTTCCGCCTTAGCCGTCAAGTCGGGAAATGGCGTAATCTTAAAAGGTGGCAAAGAGGCGATTAATTCCTGTCGAGAACTCGTCAAAGCCATCCGCCAGGGACTAGCCACAACAGCAGTCAATCCCGAAGTCGTACAGTTATTAACTACTCGCTCCGAAATTATTGAGTTATTGCAGTTAGATAAATATGTCGATTTAATTATCCCCAGGGGTTCCAATTCTTTTGTACAATTCGTCCAGGAAAATACCCGGATTCCCGTTTTAGGTCATGCCGATGGTATTTGTCATCTATATATAGACCGGGAGGCAGATATATCCAAAGCCCTACCCATAGTCATCGACTCAAAAATCCAATATCCAGCCGCTTGTAATGCCCTAGAAACCCTGTTAGTGCATCAGGAAATAGCCCCGCAATTTTTACCCAAACTAGCCGCAGAACTGCAACAAAAAGGAGTAGAATTAAGGGGAGATAGTCACAGCCAAAAAATCGTCAATATTGCCCCAGCCACAGACGCAGACTGGCAGACAGAATATACTGATTTAATTCTCTCAATTAAAGTAGTCGAAAATTTAGAAGCCGCCATTTCTCATATTAATACCTACGGTTCAGGGCATACAGATGGCATCATTACCGAAGACCCAGAAGCCGCCCAAACCTTTATGGCTATTGTAGATTCAGCCGGAGTATTTCATAACTGTTCCACCCGTTTTGCTGATGGTTTTCGCTATGGTTTTGGGGCGGAAGTTGGTATCAGTACCCAAAAAATGCCCCCCAGAGGTCCCGTAGGTTTAGAAGGGTTAGTGACCTATAAATATCAATTAATTGGGGATGGTCATATAGTCGCCACTTACGCCGGAAATAATCCTAAACCATTTACCCATAGAAACTTACTTTAATAACAGCCTAGCCATTTCCACCTAGAAAGGCGGGAGCAATTATTCAGGTTGATCATCTCACCCCCAACATTGCTTAACCCGCCTAACTGATTATGGTTAACTAGATTACACCAAGTTACTAGAATTATTATTTAGCATAAATTTTCCTAAAATTCCCAAAACATAATCATTTCTTAATAGTTGACGATCGCCCCCAAACCGTCCATAATATAAGGTAAGGTCTCAAAGGCTTAGAAAATGAAAAAAAATCCAACTGTGCAACTAGCAACTGTAGCCGCCATTGCCTTGGGAGGTTTCGCCGTATTTCAGCCACCTGATGTCGCCCAAGCGCAAGTAACATCCTTTTACTGCGACATGAACTCCCCCATAGGCTATCCCACCGTCTACGCTCGCACACCCGCCGGAAATAAACCCGTAGTTAGCTTATATTCTGAATATTTCAGCGCCTCTGGCTATTCCCCAGAACGCCGCTGTCAGGAAATTGCCCAAAGGTTTACCAACTTTTCCCAGACCGGACAACTGAAATATCTAACCGCCGGATATGTCAACAATTTACCAGTAATTTGCGTAGTTTCCGATCATGGAATGCCCTGCGCTAGTAACACCATATTATTTACCATGAAAGCGGACGACCCCGAACCCGCCGAAAGTAAACTTCAGCGACTGTTCAACATCCGCCGAGGAGCCAGTGATATCCTATTTGAAAGCGAAGATGATGCAGGTGTCTACATCAACTTTGATCAATTTTTAGGGGGAGTTCCCGCCGAAGCCGCTACCCCCGCACCCATGACACCATCAGCCCCCCCCAGTTCTCAACCGGGGACAGCGTGGTGAGCCTTAAAATATCTACCAAGTATCTCAAGTATCTAAGGTGCAGCAATCACTCAAATTTTTAGCGAGAGCGATCGCCATTAGTTTTCCCCTGTTAGGATTAAGCTGTCAAGCACAAGTGCTGACAGAAGAAGAAAGCAGACAATTTCAGCGGGAACCAACCCTAGCCGCCAACACCAATCTACCAATTCCCTCAACAGCCGCACTGCACCAAAAAGCTAGACAGATTACTGTCCGCGTTTATTCAGGAAGGATGTGGGGAACCGGGGTAATTATTGACCATCAGGGTGGCATTTATACAGTCGTCACCAATGATCATGTTTTGCTACCAGGGGGAGGGCAAAATTATCGAGTCCAGACCTACGATAACCGCATCCATGCTGCCGAAATAGTTAACTCTATATCTTGGTTTCACAATGATTTAGGGATTGTGCAATTTCGCAGTGTAGATCACTCCTATAATGTAGCAGCGATCGCCTCCACCCCAGTAGACCTAGGAGAAACCGTAATCGCGGCTGGATTTCCCTTAGAACCCGACCCATCAGCCCCCCAAGGGTTTGTGATTACAGAAGGTCAAGTCTCCCTTTGGATGCCACAGCCATTTATCGGAGGTTATCAGGTAGGATACACCAACGACATTTTTTCAGGAATGAGTGGCGGACCCCTATTAAATCGCCGAGGGGAACTCGTGGCTATTAATGGAATGCACAAATATCCACTGTGGGGAAATGCTTATGAATTTGTAGACGGTTCATCCCCCGACCCCGCCCTAGCAGCAAAACTGGTTGAGTACAGTTGGGCGGTTCCCATTCACACCGTGTTACAACTCGCCCCCAATTTCACATCAGCAAACACCATCAACCCCAAACCCTCACCCCCCGTTGAACCCGTTTCTCCCGTATCTTCACCCTCGCAATGGTTTTGGTAAACCAGAACAAATATCAGGTTAGGAACGATGACAAAAATGCGATCGCTTACTCAAAATCTACTACTGTTAGCCGGAGTCTCCCTATTAGCGACTCTAGCCCCCGCAGCCCTGGCTGCACTTTCCCCCGCAGAAATCAACTCCATCGCCAGCCAAACCACCGTATTAATTGCGCCAGAATTGCGACCGGAACTCATCGAAGCCCTAGAAAATAACTACAGAAATCCCCTAGCCAGCCAAAACAACCCCGATGGCGTATGGCATCCCGGTTCTGGTGTCATTATCGCCCGCGAAGGTAATCGCCACTATGTTCTGACTGTTAGCCACAACTTCCGACAGCGAGACCTAAATGCTGGAATCTCTTACGGTATCCGCACCAGTGACGGTAAAGTTCATATAGTCCAACAACCCAACGATGGGCGAGGCTGTCCCCTCAACGGTTCTCCCACCCCAGGAAATTTAATGAGATTTGGCTGTTATTCCATCACCCTACCCACGAGAGTAGACGGACCGGATCTAGCCGTAGTAGTATTTGAAAGCGATCATCACTATCCTGTAGCCCCTTCCGCCACCGAAAACTCCCTCAATGTGGGCGACCCTATTTATGTTTCCGGCTGGCCTGACCCCGAAAAAGAAAGAGATGCCACCACCGGACGCTGTACCGGGAGGGCAGCCCGTCGCCAAAGACGATTTACCTGGGGACCGGTCACCGGAGTAGTTAACCCCGCCAGCAGCGAAAACGGTTATAGCATTTTTTACTTAGACAATACCCGTCCCGGAATGAGTGGCGGTCCTGTATTTGACAACCAAGGTCGCGTGGTGGGCGTTCACGGTCGCGGTTCCGGTGGGAAAGCCCAACTGGTCAATCAATTCTGTTCCGTTAGTAATGCCCCCAACGCCCAAGCCTTTGAGTCGGGGGATTTTGCCATCGAAGGTCAAGGAACCGGACGCGCAGACCCAGCCACCCTACGAACCCGCTTTAGTAGTGGTCAAGCCTTTAATAATTTTATCGGCTTAATTCGCCGCACGGGTTTAAATCTATCATTTAACACTAATCCTCCACCGCCCCAAATTATTCAAGCCGCCCTGACCGCCATTCCCGCCCGAAGTAGCACGGGAACGGTAGATTTTGCGATCGGATCTGTTCCTGTTGGCAGTTTTGATGACCCTCAAGATGTAATTCCTAACATTTATGATAGTTACAGTTCTTTTGAGGGCTTAGGTTCTCGACTGCGAGATACACCCTCTGGCGGTTGCGATAGTCTACTTTTGGGAGAGCCTTGTTGGTAAATTTATGTTAGAATAGCCCAAATTATACTGGCTCCCGTGTCTTGGTAGTTGCGACAACTACTGGGATATCATCTGAAAAGTTAACTTATGACATCTTCCTTGCCATCTATTCTGATTGTAGATGATGACCCCGATAATTTTGATGTAATCGAAACTTTATTATCAGACCAAAATTATCAGTTGCATTATACATCTAATGGGACTCGGGCGATCGCCTCCTTGGATACACTGCAACCCGATTTAATTTTACTCGATGTCATGATGCCCGACATGGATGGTCTGCAAGTTTGTCGCGCTATTAAAGATATTCGCAAATGGCAAACTTTACCCATTATTATGGTCACCGCCTTAGACAGTAAAGAAGACCTCGCCCGCTGCTTAGAAACCGGGGCTGATGATTTTATTAGTAAACCCATTAATCGGGTGGAACTCACTGCTAGAGTTAACTCGATGTTGCGGATAAAGTCTCAATATGATGACCTGCAAGCTATTCTAAAATCCCGCGAAGATATGGTCAATATGATAGTTCATGACCTGCGGAATCCTTTAATGAGTGTATTATTTAGCCTATATCTTTTACAGAGGACAGAACTTCCCCATAAAATTGAAGATAAAATTGGTAAATGCTTACTCTCCGCCCAACGTTTACAAGCTTTAATCAACGACTTGGTAATCATGGGGAAAATGGAAAACCGACACATTGAGTTAAATTTGGCGGATGTTGATCTGTGTACTGCTCTTCAATCCACTGTGGAAAATTTCCAGGTTATCGCCACTCAAAAAAATATCCAACTTATTTGTAAACTTCCCGCGCCGGGTGGTACAATTAGAGTGGATGAGGCACTATTTACACGAGTTTTAGATAACTTACTTTCCAACGCCACGAAATTCTCACCCCGTCATAGTGAAATTATTATTAATGCTGATTATCTTACCCCCAAAGGTGCTAGGGTCCAAGTAGTTGATTTTGGTCCGGGAGTCCCGGAGGAATTTAGAGCGAGTATTTTTAATAAATATGACATCGGTAAAATAGTTAAAAATGTCTCTCAAATTGGTTTGGGATTGGCTTTTTGTAAAATGGTTGTTGAAGCGCACGGCGGACACATTAGAGTTATCCCTAACCAACCACAAGGCAGTATTTTTGAGATTACTATATAATAGTTATTTCCGACTCTCGGAAAACCAGGGCAGCCCCTAAGACCGCCCCCAGATATTAACAGTTGCTAATTTTAGCGAACCTGCATATAAACGGCATCGGATATAGTCGGAATTTCTGCATACTGTCCCCGGATAGATTGGACAATACCATAACTAACAGAGGCTAAAACACCCAAGAAAATCATATTAAAGAGAGTTTCTTGGATAAACCCTTGCAATGGGATAATCCCCAAAATCAGACTACAGCCCAAAATGATAATATTCAACAAAATCGACTGCATGGCATTAAATCTGATAAAGTGGGGGATATTTTCGTTACGCACCACCAGCAGATACAGCAAGAAAAAGACAATCAGACCCGCAAAAGGAATAGACTGAAAAATTGCCATTAGGGGAGCTACGGGAATCAAAATAATCTGTAGTATGGGAAATTGAGTTAATAAAAATCTGCCGAACTGTACTCCATACATCAAGGGTAGCATATAGGGCAAACAAGCAAAAATGCGATCGCGAACAGTCGTTGTCCCACGCCAATTCATAGTCAGCTCTCCTGTTAACCAAAAAAAGTCCATACTCCCAGGATAACGCAGTGACGACGGAATATGGCTCAACTACCAATTTAGATTTCACAGAGACGGCTCCCGTTATAGCCAAACCTAACGGGAGTATGAATAGCGATCGCTCAACCCACGCCGCCAGTTAAATATTAGCAATGCGGAATCCCATCTGACACTCATACTGACCGGGTTGATTATCTCCGGGTTTACGGATCAGATGACCACAACTGAGGTGGTCGCCACGCCATCGGGGTTGACCGCTATGGTCGGCGAGTAAACACCCCTGACACACTTGATGGCTTTCAATAATTTGGTTTTCCATGACCATGACTAACATAATCCTCCCTCCCCGCGATTGCTGAAGCCCTATCCCCATTATATTTTGAGATTCGTTAAGACCCCAGGATTGATGCACAACTTAACATGGCCATTAATATCAGGTTGTGTCACGGGATACATCCAATGCTCAGATTTTGTTGGCTGGGGTGGAAATATCAACTGGCCGCGGCCAGATTTTTCTGGGTTAAATGTATCTGGGGGCAGTAAGCGGGTTATGATGGTGAATTTGGGGCGCACTTTCAAGCGATCGCTCCATAGTACCAAAACCTAAGAACTCTGAAAGGGGAATTTATACAGTGAGTGACACCAACCTAGACCAATTAGCCCAAAGTGATCCAACGGTAACAGAACTCATCGGACAGGAATTACAGCGTCAACGGGAACACCTGGAACTAATCGCCAGCGAAAACTTTACCTCCGCGGCCGTTTTAGCTGCCCAAGGGTCAGTCCTCACCAACAAATATGCGGAAGGACTCCCCAAAAAACGCTACTATGGCGGTTGCGAATTTATCGATCAAATCGAGCAAATAGCCATCGATCGCGCTTGTCAGCTCTTTGATGCTACCCATGCGAACGTTCAACCCCATTCAGGCGCTCAAGCTAATTTTGCGGTGTTCCTGGCTCTCCTACAGCCGGGAGATACAATCATGGGGATGGATCTATCCCACGGGGGACATTTAACCCACGGTTCCCCGGTCAATGTGTCGGGTAAATGGTTTAATGTTTGCCACTATGGAGTCAGTCCAGAAACGGAAACCTTGGACTATGACAAGATTTTGGAACTGGCTAAACAACATCAACCCAAACTGATGATTTGTGGCTATTCCGCCTATCCCCGGATTATTGAATTTGACAAATTCCGAGCGATCGCCGATGAGGTGGGAGCATATCTCCTAGCGGACATCGCCCATATTGCGGGACTGGTCGCCACAGGTCATCACCCCAACCCATTACCCCATTGTCACGTGGTCACCACCACCACCCATAAAACTCTGCGGGGACCTAGGGGGGGGTTAATCCTTACCCGTGACCCAGAATTGGGCAAAAAACTAGATAAAGCGGTTTTCCCCGGTACTCAAGGCGGACCCCTGGAGCACGTGATTGCTGGTAAAGCGGTCGCCTTTGGGGAAGCACTAAAACCGGAATTTAAAACCTACTCAAGCCAAGTGATCGCCAATGCTCAAGCGTTAGCTAACTGCTTACAGCAACGGGGCTTAAAAATTGTTTCTGGTGGTACAGACAACCATCTGATGTTGGTGGATTTGCGATCGGTGAAAATGACCGGAAAAATTGCCGATCGCTTGATGAGTGAAATCAACATCACCGCCAATAAAAACACAGTCCCCTTTGACCCAGAATCACCCTTTGTCACCAGTGGTCTGCGGTTAGGTTCTCCAGCCATGACCACCAGAGGGATGGGAATTTCAGAATTTATGGAAATCGGTAATATTATCGCCGATCGCCTATTAAATCCTGATGATGACACAGTGACAGCCGACTGTCGCGCGCGCGTCGCCCAACTTTGCGATCGCTTCCCCCTATATCCCCATCTACAAATCAAAGTTCCCGCACTGACTTAATCAATTTCTGGGTCTGATGGGTGCCAAAATAACCAACAATACCCCCATCTTTTAAAGGGAGACTGTGATCAGGCGGTTCAAAATATAGTAGACTCACCCTGAACTAGCTTTTAGCACCCATCCCAAAAAAACTTTGATCAGATGCCCTATCCTTTTTATCATCTGCTGGCCTTTGTAATTTCTACCGTCGTGGTCCTGTGGAGTACACCGATAGTCAAAAATATCGGGCTGAAAAGTGGACGAGTAGATTTACCCTGCGATCGCAAAGTGCATAAGCGTCCTATGGTTCGCTTGGGGGGAGTTTCTATCTTCATCGGTACACTCATCGCACTACTATTAGTTTGGTGCTTGGGTGGTTTTATCGGCGCAGATGGTCAGCCCCTCCCCCCTAAACAAGAATTTGAAATTTTAGGGGTTGCTATAGGCGCTATAGCATTCTTTCTCATTGGCTTGGGAGACGATTTATTTGGTCTGTCTCCCTTCACTCGATTAATCTTACAAACAGCGATCGCCAGTTTAGTCTGGTGGGTCGGAGTCCGCATTGAATTTCTGAGTATCCCCTACTTTGGCGGCTTAATACATATCGGCTGGTTAAGTTTACCCGTCACCGTCCTTTGGTTAGTGGGAATGACTAATGCTATAAATTGGATTGACGGTCTCGACGGTCTCGCTGCTGGAGTTTCCGGTATTGCAGCCGTGGTGATGTTAATCGCATCTCTATATATGAATCAACCCGCCGCCGCCCTCATTGCCGCCGCCCTAGCTGGGGGGTGTCTGGGATTTCTCCGATATAATTTTAACCCCGCTCAGATTTTTATGGGCGATGGTGGTTCCTATTTTATGGGGTTTACCTTGGCTGGTGTCGGAGTTATTGGTTTAGTTAAAACTACCGCCGTAACCTCTGTTTTACTACCCTATCTAATTCTAGCTGTGCCGATTTTGGATATGTCAGCAGTTATTATTGAACGATTACGACATGGAAAATCTCCCTTTGCTGCTGATAACCGCCATCTGCATCACCGACTACTAAAAGCGGGTTTATCTCAAAGGTTAACCGTTCTCTTTATCTATACTCTCACCCTATGGGTAGGGAGTTTGGCTCTGGCTTTCTCCGGTTTTCCCAGTGGTTTGGTCTATGCTTGGGGGGCTACCGGATTGTTGGGTTATACCAGTTGGAAAGCCGTAAAGCGTGCCAAATCATCAAGTTAATAATCTCTGACGATTTTTCATCATCAAATATATGACGGCTGAAATTATTTGTGTGGGGACAGAATTACTCCTGGGTAACATTACTAATACTAATGCCCAATTTCTGGGAGAACAATTAGCCGAACTTGGTATTCCTCACTATTATCAAACTGTGGTGGGAGATAACCCAGAACGTCTCAAAAAAGCGATCGCGATCGCCTCGGAAAGATCACAACTCCTCATTTTTACCGGAGGCTTGGGACCGACTCCCGACGACCTGACGGTAGAAACCATTGCCGACTTTTTCCAGACCCCCCTGATTGAAAAACCAGAAATCATCCAAGATATTGCCCAAAAATTCGCCAGCCGTGGGCGAGAAATGTCTCCCAGTAACCGCAAACAAGCCCTAATTCCCCAAGGGGCAGACATCCTCTACAATCCTATTGGTAGCGCTCCGGGAATTATTTGGCAACCAAAAGGCGATCGCCTCACCATCCTAACATTCCCCGGAGTTCCCGCCGAAATGAAACGAATGTGGGTAGAAATCGCCATTCCCTACCTACGGCTACAAGGCTGGTGTTCTCAGACCATCTACAGCCGCATCCTCAAATTTTGGGGCATTACCGAATCAGCATTAGCCGAACAAGTAGCCCCCTTCCTAGACCTACAAAATCCCACAGTAGCCCCCTATGCTAATTATGGCGAAGTCAAACTGCGAATTTCCGCCTGTGCCGAATCTGCCACCCGCGCCGCCGCACTCATTGAACCAATCGTAACCCAATTAAGACAAATTGCCGGATTAAACTGTTATGGTGCCGATGATGACACCCTCGCCTCCGTGGTCGGTCAGCATTTGCGACAAACACAACAGACCCTGAGTGTAGCTGAATCCTGCACCGGCGGCGGTTTGGGTAAAATGATTACCGAAATTTCTGGCAGTTCCGAATATTTCTTAGGTGGAGTTATCGCATACGATAACCGCATCAAACACCAACTTCTGGGAGTTAATGCCACCGACTTAGAGCAATTGGGGGCAGTATCCGCTACAGTTGCCGAACAAATGGCTCTGGGAGTGCGATCGCTCCTCCAAACCCACTGGGGACTATCCATAACCGGAATTGCTGGACCATCAGGAGGTACAGACAGCAAACCCGTCGGATTAGTATACATCGGACTAGCCCAACCCGACGGAACCGCTACCGCCAAAGAATTTCGTTTCGGGGACCAGCGAGAACGCTCCTGGATTCAACGAGCCAGCGCCTGTAGCGCCCTAGACCTACTCCGCCGCCAATTTTAACCTGATCAACTTGCCAAATTCTATGAAGATTTGTTATGATTAAATCAGTGCTGGGCAACTAGCTAATCTTAGGGTATGTCAATTTTGCTAACAGTAGGCACTGAAGGCATGAGGTCTACCCGTTCCGTGTAGAAGCAATTCCGAAATTGCTGCTACCCTACAATCAAAGAAATTGCGGGTTTGAGTTAGATTAGCCTGCGAATTTGTAAAAAGGAGCCATTTTTGCAATGGAATACATTGAAAAGGTACTGGAGAAACTCCGGGAATGGGCGCGGGAGCTAATCGAAGCATTATTAGGTCCAGAAGCACAACCGGAAGCGGAACCAGTTCCTGTGCCAGTAAGAGATTTTCCTCGCCAGAGATAGTAGTAAACTCAGTTTAAAGTCAACTACTGAGGTATTAAAAAATTGTTAAGTATTCTGGTGCTGCATGGTCCTAACCTAAACCTCTTAGGTCAGCGGGAACCGGGTATCTATGGCAAAGCCACTTTAGATGACATTAACCAACTGCTAACACAGGAGGCAGCATCATTAGGGGCTGAGGTTGTGGCTAGGCAGTCTAATCACGAGGGAGTCTTGGTCGATGCCATTCACTCAGCATTAGATCACCATCATGGCTTGCTGATCAATGCAGGAGCCTATACTCATACCAGTATTGCTATTAGGGACGCTATATCAGCAGTCAAAATTCCCACTGTTGAGGTTCACCTGAGTAATATTTACACCCGCGAACCCTTTAGGCATCATTCCTATATCGCCCCGATCGCGATCGGTCAGATTAGCGGTTTTGGGGCTGATAGTTATTGTTTAGGTTTGAGAGCATTGGTAAACTATCTGCGATCGCCCTAAAACCCAAACCTTCCACATGGAACACCCATTATTAGCAAAGTTCCAAGGCGCTTTGCTAGGCGCGGCTTGCGGTAGTTATCTCAGTCATCACCCACCCGAACCGGACTGGGTGGGTTTAACTATGGCTTTCACCGCCAGTCTCATTGAGCATCAAGGCTTAGATTTAGACCATTGGGGTCAAATTTGGCAAAAAAGCTGCCAGCGCCCCCCAGATAGCCCACCAAACCCCGATGAAGCCGCTTTAATTGCCTTCCCTGTGGCTCTATTTTTCCATGAAAACCGACCCCTCCAGCAACAGCAATTAAAACAATTAGCCGAAATATGGTCTGAGAGTGATGGCAGTCTGGAAAGGGAAGCCACAATGTTAGTGATGGGTGAAATCATAGCCCAAATCATGGCAACAGCAAGGGATAATCGCCCCATAATACCGAGGATATTAGAAAACCTATCCACCAACAACACCAGGGTTGAGCAGCAACTGTCTCAGGTGCAAATAGCCCTAGCTGAATCAATGACCCTGATACAAACACAGGCGCATTTGTCGAGTTTTCCTCATTCCAGCCTAGCCCTAGGATTGTACTGTTTTCTGAGTACACCTGAGCAACCCCTATTAACCCTAAAGCGTTCATCCCAAGTTAATTCAAGGTCTGCACTGACAACCATCATCAGTGGTATATTATCGGGAGCCTATAATACTCTGTTAGGCATTCCTGTCGGTTGGAGAATCAACCATCAAACTCCCCACCCCCCAGCGGAAATCTCTATGCTTGACCTAGGAGAAAAATTATTTAAAATTTGGTCTGGCGTTGATCCATGCGCCCTGGACGGTGCTTTAATTTAACAGGTCCACAATATGGCGGGGGTTATCTAGCGATCGAAAGGCGATCGCATTATTCTCCATAGTCTTAGATCAGGGGTTTTGCTTCTGGAAGTTTGCCGATCCGATATTTGCTGGCAATTTCCCAGACGGTGGGACTGCTAACCATAATGTAATGGTTGGGGTTACGAATTGTGGTCATTGAAAAGCCACCAGAGGAGGATATGAGTATCAACGAGATAGCTTATTCCCATCGCTGCAATTCTTCTTCTGGTAAAGGTTCAAAAAATGCGTATGATAGTTCTCCGGTGAGTAAACCAGGGCGGCGCGGTTCCGCTTCGTTATCGGTCACAGTGGCAGATTTTTCTGGATTTAAACCCAAACGGAAATAGTGAATTAGGTCATAAATTTCGGTGAGTTTGTCTTCGGGAATAGCTTGTAATTCTTGGATGATTTTTTCAATTAACATAAATTCTGCCATATTCCATGGTTAGATTAACTAGAAATATCCCAAATTTTAGGCGGCGGTGTCCTCGTTACTGGCAGCCATTTCTTTAGCCTTTTCGCTGGTGAGATTTTTCTGGGTGTTGGGTTTCGTCCCATAACTCATCCAAGCTGAGGGCGTGGGAGTAACTTTACCCCAGCCACACTCTACACACTGCACATATGTTGTCCCCACCTGAGAACATTGCCCGGATCAATACATTGAAACTGCCGAACAGAACCATTGACTATTCCAAAAGTTCGACTCAGACCTGTGCTATATTTGGCATAGGTAACAGCACTGACATCGCCACAATTGCTGATTATTTGGTGCGATAGAGAGTTAAGCATTTGAGGAGAATTTAATATATCATCCGCCCACTCAAATTGTCGTGGATGAAAGGGGTATCCACCTAACTTAACTACTAGATGAGCCAATCGACCGGAAGGAAAAGCCCGCCACCTTTCTCTAACGTCCCTAACTTCAAAGTTAACAACGATATTCCGACGATTTTGAATAGTGGTCCTAACGTTTATTACTGCATTACGACAAGAATTAGACTGTGCAAAAGATGGCAATTGACTGCCAAAAAGCAGACTTATACTACAAAAGAGAACGGTGATTGATTGTTTCATAAAAAACTCCTATCCGTGATGGCGGCGAGGGTGGTAAAGGTTTCTTAGGAGGTTTGGGGGGTGGCTATGGTCTCAAGGCGGGGGTTCCCGGCGGATAGATTCTGGCCTTGACTCCCTTGTGAATAAACTCGATCGCACTATTAGCACTATAATACCATCAGAGGAGAGGTGATTGTCGATTTTCCGGGCAAGTCGCCCCTCAATTCCCGCCGCCAATCTATGTATCCCGACACTCAAAAAAGGGGGTAGTTCGCGGGACTTATACCCGTCCGAACAAAACACAAGTTAAAATAACAAACACTGCCCGCCGCTAGGCAGAAAAGGGGCGGATTCGGGGGGTCTATGGCCTAAATAACTACTGGTGCGGAAATATGACTCATCCCAATTGAGGAATATCGCGCCGGGGATTTAGGTTAAATTTAAATCGTGGTGCGAGACGTTTAGGAGTCAAATAAGGCTGCAATGCCTGAAATAACCTCCTAGTGGGACTTTCACCCCTTGGTGAAATATAAGGGACTCGTACCCTGACCATCCCATAACTGTTTATATGTCCCAACGTTTGGTATAGAAATATACAAAACAAGGCAGGGAACTCAAGGTCAAAACGCCCAACTGGAAATATTAATGATTCCTTAACAATTGCGTTGAGAGTAACGGCGATAGCCACCCCCAGTTTTGGGAATCATAACCCCAGGATTGAAGCGGGGAACGGAAGGCGTGAAGTAGAACCTACTACCAAATGCGACCACTGCCAACCATCCATGATTAGGGAAACCGAATGTCCGGCTTGAACCATCGTAATGATTTAGCAGCGAAACAGGTTGATACGCTGCGTTCAAAAGAGCAAGGGGAAAAGTAGGGTAATCATGACATCACCTACACAGACTTTTAAAAGTACCCCGGTGGAGAGGACAAATCTAAAGATGGAATGCCCGTATAAACGGAACGTTTAAACCCCTTTTAGGCTCTCAAGTGGCAGGATGTACCTGCGGAGTAGTGAAAGTGTAAGCGTATACCTTTAAGGGGAAAGGATGTGACTGAAAGCCAATGCCTAACTGTAATGGTTAGGATATGCCCACTAGTCACGGTGTGGATATAGAGACTGCGACAATTAGGAGTGTTTACGACGAAAGCGAGTTTAAACACTACGATGTTGTATTTAGCTCCAAAAGTTGAAATCACAAAAGCAGGGAGTCGTTACCCTGTTCCCGATGTCAAAAGGGGTATCCACATCAGGAGCCGTGTGATGTGAAAGTATCAAGCACGGTTTTGAATTGGAGTTGGGGAAGGCGACTTCCCTTTCGACCATAACCCGGATAGGTTTGTATGGATAGGTTTGAGTCAATCACCCGACAGATTGAAAGGCTTCGGAGTCATACTCGCCATTTATCATCGCGAGGAGGGACGGCTGAAGTGGTAAATCAGGGTACAAATAAGCAAAAATCCAGGGCGATCGCATTGAATAACTCAGAAACTCAGGCGGGAAACGGTAACAGTTCCCCGACCCGGAAAAGGCGATCGTCTCAAATCGGTTATCCCCTCCTGTGGGTAATAGCAATTAGCACCCTTACAGGTGTCATGGGGGTTCGCTTTTATAACCAACCCAGATTATCAGTCGGCAGATATGCTCCCGAATCCTTTATCGCTCCGGCTGATGCTACTATTGAAGACATAAAAACCACCGAAGAAAAGCGCCGAGCCGCTCAAATTGGCGAGATATCCGTTCTGGTTATCGATCCGACTATTGACCGGGAAATTCTGCAAAACCTGGAATCAGTATTTGATCAAATTAACACCATTCGAGAATTAGCTGGACCCCTTCCCTATGTTAACACTGGCATTGTCTCCACAGATGTCCAGAGCCATATTCGCCAGCTACCACAACGACAATGGCAAGAGTTGATTACCAAAGTTAATCAGACCCCTAGTTTAGAAACCACCGACGAACCGGAAACCGTCACGGTCGATAAATCTAATATCCAAAAGTTTAAGAGTAAATTGGAGCAGGAAAGACAGCAACGTAAGGCTTATTTACAACTGTCTCAATACCGCAACCGAGTTGACGAGGAAGTTTTTTCAGATTTAATCTCGGAAATCTCAAATGCTCGTCGCAGCTATGCCCAAGCGGTTGATTTACTCTCCGAACAACAGACCTCAGAAGCTAGAGAGCTATATGATAGCACTGTATTAAACTGGTCTGATCAACTATGGCAAGAGACCCAATTTAGCATTTTACAGATAGCTAGACAAATGCTATCCCAAGGTATCGCTCTAGGTTTACCTAATGACATTATCAGACAAGCTGCCAGTCTCCATATTAACGGTGTAATTCCCCCAGAATCCCAAGGCTTTGCTAATACAGTTTTAACCAGATATCTCCGACCTAATTTGATTAAAGATCCCGTAGCTACCCGACGACGAGCTGAATTAGCTGCCCAAAAAGTTGAAACTGTGATGGTGAATGTCAATCAAGGTGATGTGATTATCCAAGAAGGTGAGACGATCACTCAGCGAGAATTTGTCATCCTTGACTATTTTGGGAAGAGTGAACGGGGGATTAATTGGAGAGGCTTAATGGGGTTTGTCTGCTTAGTGACAGTCTCGATTGTGATTGTGCTTGTAGTACAAAGAAAATTCCGTCCGGGTTTGCGACGACGAGATTATATTCTCTTATTGATACTAAGTCTCAGCACTCCGGTGTTATTACTTTTAAAAATACCAGCTACGAATTTGCCAGCGGTGGGGTTATTAATCGGGAGTTTTTATGGCTCTGCAGTCGGTGTGACTGTGGTAACTCTCCTATCAATAATGCTTCCCATTGGTATGGAAATTGAGACCATTTCCCTGGTGGCTAGTGCCGCTGGTGGTCTGGTGGGTAGTTTAATGGCTGGAAAGTTGCGATCGCGTGAAGAATTAGCCCTCCTAGGTGGCGCGGTAGGTATAACTAAAGGGCTAGTTTATTTAATCGCTACCCTGATGGTAAGTTCTACGGCTACGGTGATTTTTCATGTGCTGCTGGGTGCGGTCACTCTCAAGGTTTTTGAAGGTTTGGCTTGGAGTATTGTCGCTTTAGGATTAAGCCCCTATTTAGAGCACGTTTTTGACCTAATTACACCCATACGACTAGCAGAATTAGCTAATCCGAATCGGCCCCTACTGAAAAGATTAGCCACAGAAGCTCCTGGCACTTTTCAGCATACCATGTTTGTGGCTAGTTTAGCAGAAGCCGCCGCCAGTGACCTAGGCTGTAATGTGGAACTGGTACGGACGGGAACCCTTTACCATGATATTGGTAAAATGCACGACCCCCTAGGATTTATTGAAAATCAGATGGGTGGTCCGAATAAACATGATGAAATTGACGACCCCACAGAAAGCGCTCGCATTATTAAAAAGCACGTCAGCGAGGGTTTAGTTATGGCTCGTAAATGTCGCTTACCTAAAGCTATTCAGGCTTTTATACCCGAACATCAGGGACAAATGTTGATTGCTTATTTTTACTATGCAGCCCAACAAAAAGCCAAAGAAGATAATAGCATTGTAGTTAAGGAAGAAGATTTCCGCTATGATGGACCTATCCCCCAATCTAAGGAAACTGGTATTGTCATGTTAGCAGATTCCTGTGAGGCGGCATTGCGATCGCTTAAAGATGCCACCCACGAAGAAGCCTTACAAATGGTTAATAAAATTCTGCGCGCTCGGTGGCAAGATAATCAATTAGTAGATTCGGGATTAACACGGGAAGAAATGGCAAAAATTGCCGAAATTTTCGTCCGGGTCTGGGAACAAGTTAACCATAAACGTATCGCTTACCCCAAAGGTGTTTTCTCATCAAGATAATGGATAATTGACAAATGTTTTCCCAAGTTTATTATTTACTCTGCTCTCAAAAAGATGGTCAATATGTAGCCGCTCATCCTAACCCGGATTTACCCGAAAGCTATGTGCTGCTATTTGCCGAACATTTTGAAGCCCTTAGCTACCTGAACCAACATGGCGCAGAAGTAAGCGATCGCTTTACCGTTGAATCTATCTCAGGTTCTCAAATCCAAAGCATTGTTCAACGTTGGGGATTTTCTGGGTTAGGGATGGTCAAAGACCCCCTGATTCCCACCATTGAATTTTTATCCATTCAAGCCGAATAATTAGATAGGCCCCCTGGGATATTTCCTCTAACTGCATTTCACAGATGCCATCTAGCCCTCAATGTGCAAAAATAATCCCAGAGAGTTCTATGATCATCAACAGCGCGGAGTTAAACTGTGGAGTCCCGATATAATCCTGCATCCATCGAACAGAAGTGGCAAAACGCATGGGCTGAACAGGGGTTGTACCAAACCCATCAAGACCCCAATAAACCCAAATTTTATGCCCTATCCATGTTTCCCTACCCATCGGGAAGCCTGCACATGGGTCATGTGCGTAATTACACCATCACCGATGTAATCGCACGACTCAAGCGGATGCAAGGATATCGTGTCCTACACCCCATGGGATGGGATGCCTTCGGACTACCAGCCGAAAATGCGGCCATTGATCGCGGTATCCCTCCCCAAACCTGGACTTATCAAAACATCGCCCAAATGCGCGAACAACTCCAACGGCTGGGATTCTCCATTGATTGGGATGCTGAAGTAACCACCTGTTCCCCGGAATATTATCGCTGGACTCAATGGATTTTTCTGCAATTTTTCCAAGCCGAACTCGCCTACCAAAAAGAATCGGCCGTTAACTGGGACCCCATCGACCAAACCGTATTAGCCAACGAACAAGTGGATAATGAAGGGCGTTCCTGGCGTTCTGGTGCCATAGTAGAACGGAAACTATTACGCCAGTGGTTCCTTAAAATTACCGACTACGCCGAAGAACTCCTCAATGACCTGGAAAAACTCCCCGGTTGGCCAGAACGAGTGAAACTAATGCAGGCTAACTGGATTGGTAAATCTGTGGGGGCGCGTTTAGATTTCCCCATTGTGGGAGTTGATGATCAAATCTCTGTGTTTACCACCCGTCCTGATACGGTCTATGGGGTGACTTACGTTGTTCTCGCCCCAGAACATCCCTTAGTCGCCCAAGTTACCACCCCAGACCGCAAAGCTGAGGTAGAAGCCTTTATTAAACAAGTGACGGCTGAAAGCGAAATGGAACGCACCGCTGAGGATAAACCCAAGCGCGGTATTCCTACCGGTGGAAAAGCTATCAATCCTTTTACTAAAAAAGAGGTTCCTATTTGGATTGCAGATTATGTCCTGTATGAATACGGAACTGGGGCAGTGATGGGGGTTCCCGCCCATGATGTCAGAGATTTTGCCTTTGCTAATCAATACAATTTGCCCATTCGTCAGGTGATTGTTCCTGATGATGCTGATAACGATAATGACCCCGATGATCAACCACAGAGTGCTTACACGGAACCGGGGATTATGGTAGACTCAGGACCTTTTAGCGGTGAACATTCTAAACATGGTAAAAAGGCGGTTATTGAGTATGCCGAAGATGAAGGCTATGGGGAAGGAAGGGTTCAGTATCGCCTGCGGGATTGGTTGATTTCCCGTCAACGCTATTGGGGTTGTCCGATTCCGATCATTCATTGTCCAGACTGTGGGGCGGTTCCAGTTCCTGAAGGGGATTTACCGGTGAAGTTGCCGGAAAATGTGGAATTTAGCGGCCGTGGTCCATCTCCGTTAGCAGCCTTAGAAGATTGGGTTAATGTTCCCTGTCCTAGTTGTGGCACGCCAGCGAAGCGGGAAACTGACACTATGGATACATTTATTGATTCTTCCTGGTATTTCCTGCGCTATCCTGATGCTAAAAATCCTGACCAGGTTTTTGATTTAAGCAAAACTAACGATTGGATGCCTGTTGATCAGTATGTGGGGGGCATTGAACACGCGATTTTACATTTATTGTATTCTCGCTTTTTTACTAAGGTACTACGCGATCGCAATTTGTTAAAATTTGATGAACCTTTCCAGCGGTTATTAACCCAGGGGATGGTGCAGGGGATTACTTACAAAAACCCCAAAACTGGTAAATATATCCCCCCTACTAAGATTAACCCTGATGAACCCAAAGATCCAGAAACAGGCGATCGCTTGCAGGTTTTCTTTGAGAAAATGTCGAAATCTAAATATAATGGAGTTGACCCATTATTAGTAATGGAAAAATATGGCGCAGACACCGCCCGTATGTTTATCCTCTTTAAAGCACCCCCAGAAAAGGATTTAGAATGGGATGATGCTGATGTCGAAGGACAATTTAGATTCCTGAATCGGGTATGGCGGTTAGTTACCGAATTTGCGGCTAATCACTCGGTTAGTAGTACCAAATCAACTACTGGGAATCTGAATAAAGCCGAAAAAGACCTGCGCCGCGCTATCCATAATGCTATTAAAGAAGTTACCGAGGATTTAGAGGGAGATTACCAATTTAATACAGCCGTATCGGAAATGATGAAATTGAGTAACGCCTTATCTGATAACAGCAAAATTCAAGACTCGCCTATTTATCAGGAAGGTATCGAGACTCTGTTAAAACTTCTCGCCCCTTTTAGTCCCCATATAACCGAGGATTTGTGGCATCAAATTGGTTATGGTGATTCAGTTCATTTACAATCTTGGCCGACATTTGACCCCAGTGCTTTAGTGGTGGATGAAATCACCTTAGTAATTCAAATCAATGGTAAAACTCGCGGCACTATTCAGGTAGCTAATGGGGCGGATAAGTCTACTTTGGAACAACTCGCCAAAGACTCGGAAATTGCTCAACGACACCTAGAGGGTAAGCAGCTACGCAAGGTGATTGTTGTACCTGGTAAGTTAGTCAATTTTGTGGTCGGTTAATTTACCATTTAACGATTTTGGTAGGGTGCGTCAGAAATCAATTATCGGGTGTTCAGGATAATTCTCTAATCATGATTTTGGTAGGGTGCGTCCAAACCCGGCTATATAAATCCTCACCGAATAACTATCGGCTGACGCACCTTCAATCAATTATCGGGTGTTCAGGATAATTATCGGTGTCTGACGCACCCTACGGGAACTAGGGTAGCTGGTGGTTAAAAGCGGATTTTGTTTTTCATAAAATGCCCGAAAAGTCCGAAACAAAGGGCAATTTCTGCGACAATGATTTGATCACCAAAATGGTGATGGCGTTGGGGGGAATTATAATGAACTTGGCTGATGGCATTTAAGTCAATAATGCGATCGCTGATGGGAATCATCAACTTATCCCAGTGGCTACCTTCGCCAATTTCTACAGCCCAACTACCCATGACTGAGTAATCAGGTTCAAACAAAAATAAACCGTTTTCGTCTGTTATTCCTTTGGTCTCGGGCAAATTGGAGTCGGCGGGAGGATGCACGACTACATCGGCATTATAAAAGGCTTCTCCGGTACTAAATACGGCCTCGATTTCTAGGGCTTCCCCTTGTAGATGATAGTTGGTGAGGACACTATGGGCTAAGGCATCTCCGGGAAAACCTAGGAGACTAATAAAAATGGCGATCGCTACTACAAACTGTTTAAATTTCATCGGCTTTTGAGACTACTAAAATTGACTAATTGGCACTACTGATATCGGTCGTTTTAGGCGAAAGAGTGGGCTGAGATAAATGTTAAACCCATGCCAATCAAAACGACAAAGAAGGCACTTACAATAGATAACTTCTGCAAAATCATCTGATTTTCTGGGAACTTTTCCAGCCACTGACCAGCATAAACGGCTACTAAGCCTAAACTGACTAGGACTAATGCTAACCCTAAACTAAAACCGCCCACTAGAAATAATCCATAGACGATCTGGTGTAGGGCTACTGCACTTAATAACAGAACAAGTGCTGTAGGGCAAGGAACTAACCCGCCAGCAATCCCTAATTTAATCAGAGATGATACACTACTTGAGGTGTGGCTGTGGCTGTGACTGTGACCGTGGCTGTGACCGTGTCTGTGGCTGTGACTGTGACCGTGGCTGTGACTGTGACCGTGGCTGTGGCTGTGGCTGTGGCTGTGGGAATTTAATCTTTTTCTGAGTAGGTCTAAGCCAATGAGACAAATGGCGAATCCACTGAAACCACTCAGTAGGGGATACAATTGTTCTGGTAAGATATATTGGGAAGCAAATAGGGCGATCGCACCTAAGACAAAAACACTGAGGGTATGGGTGGCTGTGGTGGTGACTCCTAGTAAAATGGCTTGTTGTGGGGTTCCCTTACTGCCGATTAAATAGGCACTTACTAGGGTTTTACCATGTCCTGGGGATAGGGCATGAATTGCACCTAGACCAAAGGCAATGGCTACCCCTACCAGAATTGTAGTTAAATTCGGATCGGCTGTAAGCAGATTCACCAAATCGGCGCTATGGTTGAGATGGGCGAAAATTAGATTTGCTCTCATGTTAACAGTGATATGCTATAGGTCTGATTTGACGGTTAAGTTGATATTACGACAATAGCCAATTATAAGCTGTCGTTGATGGATATGGGGAAAAGTTGCAGGGTGAGTTTTGGTTGATGACTTGTGATTATGATTGATTTGCCCTAATAGTGCGGTTGATTTTTGGGCAGTTTGATAAGTCTCATGGGTGAGGATTTACAGGTGATTAAATAACGGGGATTTACGGGACTATTTTAAGGTTCTGATAGTCACCACCTGGGGAGGTGTAGCATCTGGGGGATAGCGGAAATCTAACCGAACTAAACGGGTTTCTTGTGGCTTCAGCTTGAGAGTTAGTAGGGGTTCAAGAATTTGTCCGCGACGATGCCATAAATGCAGATATTTAGTATTTTCCACAGAGCGATCGTCGTGATATTGTAGGCGGACGGTGCCGCGAAAATAGGGGAAATCCCAGGGAGGCTGTCGGAACATCAACCCGCCTTGGGATAGGTTTTCTTCCTTTTGAGGAGTTTCTAAAGTAATGGTGACTACCTGTTGAGTATCTGTAGGATTAAACAGGGGAGTAGTTAGATCATAATGAACGCCATAATTACCATGGGATTGATAAGCAGTATCAGGATAGCGAACGGCTAATTCGGCGGCTTGAATTTGACGGGTTCCCAAGGTGCCGCTTCGGATGGTACTAATCACATAAGAAATGGCTTTTCCGGCTTCAGGAATAGTTAGGTAGTTAGCGGCTTCATCAACTAAATCGGCTTGCCATTTAGAACCCTTTTGTACTCCAGCGACTCGACTATAAACTAACTGACCAGTAGTTTGTTCGGGTGGAGTTGGTAAGCGATCGCGAGGCTGTGCTAAACTGCCATTATACAGGAGATTTTGCCATTCTTGTAATTCTGGCGATCGCTCCTTACCATCAGGGGAAATCTTGGCATACATTGCCAAACTTGCCACATACACATGAGAAGGAGTGGGAACAGTGCCACTGGTGGTACAATTGAGGCGCATAAAAGTCGATCGCCCATTGACCGGACGTTCCAAGCCTTTAACGGGAATTGGATGATTTAACAACATCCGCATTTCGCCGGGGGGAATTTCTAACTGAGAGGGAAAATCGGCTAGTCGGGTTCCCCGCATCACCGCATCAACGGCGCGAATACCGGGTCCTGAATAGACATTTCCCAGGGAATTATCAGCCATGGGCGGTTTCTCCTGAAAAGGGGCATCAGGTTCCAACAAATAACTCGCCACCGCCGGAATATACAGCCTCACAGGCTCGTTATGGGGGTTGTAGACCAAAATACCTATATAGAGGGTTTTGGACTCTGGTGGCGTATGTACGAAGTGATGGGCGAACAATTCAAACTCACCCCCCAGAGGATAATCAAGATGGGCTTCTGGGACAGCCTTACCATGAGGGGGAAATGTGGATAGCAAAATTCCCTCCTGCTTCACCCACTCCGGGCTGTTACTATTAAACATTGGGATATCGTCCAAAGCGCCGGGGAGAGGTCGCACTTCCCCCGGTTGAATGGCGACTGAATGTTCCCCTTGGGCTTTCAGAGCAGCCAATAGGGGGTTTTTAGGGGACTTCCAGGCTAGTAATTGGGTAGTTACCTGGCTTTTCACCGGAACTACCACGGACACCCGAAACAAGATCCCCGCCAAACCGCCGCCTAAAGCTGCGAGTGCGACAATGCAAATAGAGGTGATGAGATTGAAAACTCGATCCTTCATTGATCCTGAGATTTTAGAGTTCCAAATTGTTAATTGATTATGTCCTATTCACCACAATTCCTCAGCGGGAGCGAAATTCGTCAGAAATTCCTCAATTTCTACGCCGAACGTCAGCATAAAATTATGCCTAGCGCTTCTTTGGTCCCAGAAGATCCTACCGTCCTGCTAACTATCGCGGGAATGCTACAGTTTAAACCCATATTTCTAGGACAGCGACCCCGGGAAGTTAACCGCGCCACTACGTCCCAGAAATGTATCCGCACCAATGATATCGAAAATGTAGGACGCACCGCCCGCCATCATACTTTTTTTGAGATGTTGGGTAATTTTAGCTTTGGAGACTATTTTAAAGAACAAGCGATCGCTTGGGGTTGGGAAATTTCTACCGAGGTATTCGGACTGCCGCCAGAACGTTTAATTGTTAGTGTATTTGAGGAGGACGACGAAGCGTTTGCGATTTGGCGAGATCAAATTGGTATCCCCCCCCACCGCATTCAACGTATGGGTGAAGAAGATAACTTCTGGAAATCTGGACCGACGGGACCCTGTGGCCCCTGTTCTGAGATTTATTATGATTTCCACCCAGAAAAGGGGGATGACCATATCGACTTGGAAGATGATAGCCGATTTATTGAATTTTACAACCTGGTTTTTATGCAATATAACCGGGATGCTGATGGCAACCTGACCCCTTTACAAAATCAGAATATTGACACGGGTATGGGGTTGGAAAGAATGGCGCAAATTCTGCAATGTGTGCCGAACAACTATGAAACTGATCTGATTTTCCCGATTATTAAAACGGCGGCGGATCTGGCGGGTATTGATTACGCTAAAAGTGATGATAAAACTAAGGTTTCTCTCAAGGTGATAGGGGACCATCTGCGGGCGGTGGTTCATCTGATTGCTGATGGGGTGACTGCTTCTAATGTGGGGCGAGGTTATATTCTGCGGCGCTTAATTCGCCGGGTGGTACGTCATGGGCGCTTGATTGGTATCACGGGAGAATTTACTACGAAGGTGGCGGAAACGGCGATTAGTTTATCGGAAGATGTTTACCCGAATACCCGCGAACGGGAAAGGGTGATTAAGGGGGAATTGCAACGGGAAGAATCGCGGTTTTTGGAGACTTTGGAAAGAGGAGAAAAACTGCTGGCTGAATTGTTGGCAAAACAGCCGGATCAAATTTCTGGTCAGGATGCTTTTGTTCTCTATGATACCTATGGATTTCCCCTAGAATTAACTCAGGAAATAGCTGAGGAAAATGGGTTAACTGTTGATGTGGATGGTTTTGAGGCGGAAATGTCTGCCCAAAGAAAGCGATCGCAAGCCGCCCATGAAACTATTGATTTAACTGTTCAGGGTAGTTTGGATAAGTTGGCAGAACAGATCCACCCAACGACATTTTTGGGCTATGATTTCCCGGACTCTGAAGCGACGGTGGAGGCGGTTTTAATTGCTGGTAAATCGGTGACGGAAGCGGTGGCTGGAAGTGAGGTGCAAATTGTGCTTGACCAAACTCCTTTTTATGGGGAGTCTGGGGGACAAATTGGCGATCGCGGTTATTTGACTACTTCTGATGTGATTGTCCGGGTTGATGATGTGAAAAAAGATTCGGATATTTTTATTCACTTTGGTAGGGTGGAAAGGGGAACTTTAACTGCGGGAATTACTGTGAATGCACGCATTGACCGCGCTTGTCGTCGTCGCGCGCAGGCTAATCATACGGCTACCCATTTATTGCAAGCGGCACTAAAATTAATTGTTGATCCGGGTATTTCTCAGGCGGGTTCTTTGGTGGCTTTTGACCGCCTACGATTTGATTTTAACTGTCCTCGTGCTTTGACAACTGAGGAGTTACAACAGGTGGAAAATCAGGTGAATAGTTGGATCGCTGAAGCACACCCAGCCACGGTGACACAAATGGCTTTAGAGGAGGCTAAAAATAAGGGGGCGATCGCTATGTTTGGGGAAAAATATGCGGCGGTGGTGCGGGTGGTTGATTACCCGGGTGTATCTATGGAGTTGTGCGGCGGAACTCATGTTACTAATACGGCGGAAATTGGATTATTTAAGATAGTTTCGGAAACCGGAATTGCGGCGGGTATTCGGCGCATTGAAGCTGTGGCGGGACAGTCGGTTTTGGATTATTTGAATGTCCGAGATGCGGTGGTTAAAGAATTAGGCGATCGCTTGAAAGCTAAACCCGAGGAATTGCCAGAACGCTTCACTAATTTACAAGCGGAATTAAAAACGACTCAGAAACAGTTGGAAGCTGTGAAAGCTGAGTTGGCTATAGCACAATCTGACCAATTATTATCTACTGCTGAAAGGGTGGGAGATTTGCCAATTCTGGTGGCGGAACTTCCCGGAGTTGATGGAGAGTCCCTGAAAACGGCGGCGGAACGTTTACAGCAGAAATTAGGCGAAAGTGCGGTGGTTTTGGGGTCTGTAAGTGATGGTAAGGTTAGCCTGGTGGCGGCTTTTAGTCCGGTGGTAATTAAGGATAAGAAGTTGCAGGCTGGTAAGTTTATTGGTGCGATCGCTAAATTATGCGGCGGTGGCGGCGGTGGTCGTCCGAATTTAGCCCAAGCTGGCGGACGCGACCCTAGTAAATTACCCGAGGCTTTATCAACAGCAAAATCTCAGCTAATTGACGCATTGAAATAGTTAGTAAATCAGGTGGGTATTTTACCCACCTTTTTTGATACCTAGGCTATAATTATGGCTACAGGTTCAACGAATAATCAATCCAGATAATTAATTAAGTGCCTAGATTTATGTTATAATTGGCTGCTGCCATAATTTACCGATAACGTCAAACTATGAAAATCAATCAACTACAATATTACGATGAAGAATATCAATGGAGGCTGGCACCCATAGATTTATTAGAAAATTGTAACCTACTGGTGGGGGTGTCTGGTGCTGGGAAAACCAGAATCTTAAAATCTATCTATAGTTTAAAAGCCATAGCTAATGGTGCGTCTTTAAATGGCGTTAGCTGGAGTGTTAATTTTTCTACCAAAGATAATCATCAATATCTGTGGTCTGGTAAATTTGAAACCAAAGAAAATTTAACCCTTATTGATAGTGATTCTGAGAAAGAAGACTCGGTTAGAATTATAGAAGAAACTCTAGTAGAATTAAATCAAAATATCATTGTCGTCGAGAGAACACCAGAACAGATAATTTTTCAGGGTTCAAAAACCCCTAAGTTATCGCCTTTTGAGAGCGTTATAGAATTATTAAAAGAAGAAGATATTATTATTCCAATTAAACAAGAACTAGACAAAATTATAATTACTGATTCAGAACGTGATTTTGATAAAATCTGGAGATTACCAGTCTCTGTATTTAGAAAGCATGAAAATGCCTCTTTGTCAGTTATTAAAGGAAGTGATTTACCTATTTTTATTAAATTAGCTATTGTTTATAGAATACTTCCCCAAGAGTTTGCCAAAATCAAAACAACTTTTATCAGTATCTTTAATAATGTCGAAGATATCAAAGTAGAAACTTTAAAAGATGAGGATATTCCTATGGCATTATCCCGATTATTACAAGAGGCGACGATGGTGAGTATTAAGGAAAAAGGGGTAGACAAATGGATTGATAATATTTCATCAGGAATGTTTAAAACTTTGATGTATATCAGTGAATTATATTTATCTCCTAATGATGGCGTGATTCTGATTGATGAATTTGAGAATAGTTTAGGAGTTAATTGCATTGAACAGGTCACGGAGTTAATTTTAACCGATAGACAATCTCAATTTATTCTGACCAGCCATCACCCTTATATCATTAATAATATCAGTCCTGCTTATTGGAAAATAGTCACTCGTAAAGGGGGTTTAGTCACCGTGAAAAGTGCCAAAGATTTTCATATCCCAGAATCGAGACAAAAGGCTTTTATTGATTTAATTAATGTCCTTAAAGATAACGAAGAAGATGGGGAGGATTAATGAATATTTACTTCTTAGTAGAGGGAAATAGTACGGAAAAAAAACTTTATCCCAAATGGCTGTCATATTTAGTTCCTGAATTAACCGAAGTTCAATATTATGACCAAGTTAAAAAGAATAATTATTATCTCATAAGTGGGGAAGGCTATCCGGCTATTTTGCATGATGGTCTTGATAACGCTATTGACAAAATTCGGGAAACAAACAATTATGATTATTTAGTGATTTGTGTAGATGCTGATGAAGAAACTGTGGAGCAAAGATTAAATTATGTTCAAGAATTTATTGATGATTTTCAAAAGAGCAAAAATCTAAATATAGGGAATACTAAAATTAAAATTATTGTGCAAAATCGTTGCATAGAGACTTGGCTATTGGGAAATAGAAAAATTTTTGATTCCAGACAACCTTTAAAATCTCCATTATTAGATTATGTTAATTATTATGATGTTTCTCAAGATGATCCGGAAGCTATGGGTAGCTATAATAAGAGAAATCATGCTGAGTTTCACGGTGAATATTTAAAAAAGATTTTCGCAGCCAAAAATATATCATATACGAAAACCAGACCTGGAGAGGCTACAAAACAATATTATTTACAAGAATTGCAAAAAAGGACAGTATTTAATAGTCAGCATTTAAAAAGTTTTCAAACCTTCTTGAGTTTTTGTGAAATGATTAAAACCCAAATATCTACATAGGTGGATATTCGGTAGATAATTCCTGGGGTGGGGTAGCGGTTAGATGGAGATTTGCGCCAGTTTGAGGATGCTGGAAACTCAGAGAATAAGCGTGTAAATAATATCCACAATCTCCCGGAAATGTGCTATGATGGTTTGAGGTTGGGTCGGGTATGCGTGGCTTTCCGCCAATGGTATAAAGAGGATCTCCCACTAGGGGAAATCCGGCGGCGGCGAGGTGAATGCGAATTTGATGGGGTCTACCTGTCAGAATGGTTACTTGTACGATCATTTTATCGGTGTCTCGCTTAATTACTTGACAGTGACTTTCGGCGGATAATCCGGTTTCTGTCGCGCCGTAAATATACCCGATAATCGGATGGGGAATTTTGCCGATCGCACAATTAATACTAAAATAATCCCTAGGACTACAACCTTCAGCTAAGGCTAAATAAACCTTAGTAATTTGTCGGTGGCGCATTTGTTGGGTTAAATGCGATCGCGCTAAGGTAGACCTCGCCAATAGCACCAGTCCTGATGTTCCCCTACCTAAGCGATGAATTGGTATCGGTGTATCCTGGGGATATTTCCTTTGTAATTGTCGCAGTAGGGTATGTTCCAAAAAACCGCCACCAGGTATCACTGGAAGTCCTGACGGTTTAGCAACTACTAAAATATCTGCATCTTCATAAATTACCTGGAAAGATAGGGGAACATCTGGTTCACTCCACGGGGGTCGATGATAGGCGAGTTGCTGTCCGGCTTGAAGTTCTATTTCTGCTGTCGCTGGCTTTCCATTTAACCAAATCTGCTGCTTATTAATGCGATCGCACCATTCATTTCTACTGGAATGGGTATATCGCTTGCTATAGTAATCCAAGATAGTTAATCCGGCGCTAAGGCGATCGACTTGTTCCCGATAAATCCAACCTGAATTTAACAATTAACTCTCTTCTCAAGACATGACATTAAATCTATCACCAAATCACCAATTTGTCAACCCATAATCATCACAGATAACATGGGGGAAACTCTCCCTAATAGGTAAATTTCCCCCTCAACATACTAGATGATTACACCAAATTTTATACATGAGATAACCTCTGATTAATTGGTGAATTAAAGTAGACTTTACTGCGGTTTGTTTAGGAGTGTTTTTACCTGCTCTAGTAAAACTGTGGGAATTTGGCAAATACCCCCTTGTTCCAGTACACCCCAAGTCATTTCTAGCCAAGGTTCCCGTTTATGGATTACCTCCTCTATTTCCAAAGAACTATGCAGAACCGCCAGACATTTGAGATTACCGCGATCGCGACAAAATTCATGCCAATGGGCAATTTCTTCTGGCTTAGAACTAATGATTAAATAATGAGTACAGGCTTCTAGTAACGGTACTTTTTCCGTCTGTACTTGACCACCTACATCTACCACAACTAAAGTTTTTTGACGACGTAGATTAAGGATAGCTTGACTATGATGCTGGAAAAAATTATCAGTTATCCCACCCTTATAAGCAAGTTTATAGGCTTCGCGATCGCTTGATTTTGTCATCTCCCCTAACTCCAAAATCCAGTTACCTTCACCATCCCAGTGAGCCCTCTGTAAATATATGTCAGAATACTCAGTTAATAGGGTGCGGAATAGTGCGTGGGACAGGACAGATTTACCGCTGTCAGGTGGTCCTACAATCATCATGGCTGGACACAAACGCGGGGGTAAATTTTCCTGTACATCGATAGATAAAACCTGTCCGACCTGAGTTTGGCGGGAGTGGGTGGAAACTACCACCGCACCTAAGCGCGGATCGTAGCAAGCCACCCAAGCAGCCGGGTGTAGTTCATGAATTAGATAGCCATAAAGCCAGATCGGACCACGCCCTGAAATCACTATACCACCTTTATAGTCAATGTGGGCAGGTAAATTCTGGTCTCTCAAATCTTCCGGGGAGATTAGGCGGTCTTTAGTTACCAATTCAATAGACAGAATCTGATAACTTAACCCTTGTACAGACCGGGATTGACTTAAAGTTAATTTAATCGCTGGTTCAGCAGACTGGGGCATTTTTTTTAACCGACAAATTAAGCTACAAATATTGTAGAGTATTATGGCATAGCAATTGAAGAGGGTACTTCTACAACTAATTAGTATGTTTACTTATCCACCTACTCCCGCGATTTTGCAATGGTTGAGTCAGGGACAGTTTCCTAGTCGGTTACATAGATCAGTCAGAATGTGGTTAATACTCGATCGCCTTTATGGAGGACAATTTAACTGGGTTCAATCTCTATCCCAGCCATTTCGTTATAGCCAATTACGCGATCGTCTATTTTCTCTCAGTCATAGCAAAGGCGAAACTTTATCAGCCCAAGAATTAACCGTAAATTGTTCTGACCCCAAATGTTTATGTCATCAGTCACTTAGTACCATATTAAGCCATAGTAACTTACCTCAAAGTTTGAGTGAATGGGTAACTGAAACATCCCAACGCACAGGCTTATCTGTCGCGGAAATTCAAACTCACCTAGATGACTGTCCTTTTGCTACTGTTCACCGTTCATTACGAGACGATTTAACCCTGTTAGCATCCCAGGGATGGTTAAAGCATAGAACCCGCCAAGGCTATTATTCTTTCCCTCCCCAACAGTTACCAAAGCCACCTATAGCCACTCACCCTAGCCGCCACTTTGAGCAACTATCTTCTACCCAAAAATCCCATCTTATTCATATATTAGAATCAGTGGCTTTTGTACAGCCAGATATTGACATCGCCATTAATACATTGTGGGAGGAATTGACTAACTCAACGCCTAACTCATCTGACTATTTGACCGAGAAAAATCGGCGGATATTTCTGCACTTTGACTATATTCTGTCGTCGGAAATCCAAGAAAAAGTCGATGATTGGCAACAACAAATTGAATCCTTATGGTATAATCGTGATGGTGGCATAATTCAATTTAAAACCTGGGTGGCAAGGGAAAACAGGGTGGCTTTAGTTACAGTGTATCCTGTGTGTTTACACTATGCTAGACGCGCTAAATATCTAAGTGCTTATGGAGTTGATCCTTGGGGTGAAATCACTTGGCATAATTATCGACTCGATCGCATTATGTCTCCCCAATTGAGGATTTTATCCTGGGATGATCCAGCAGTTCCTCAACTGCTCAAAAAACAGCACGAAACTGGTACACTTCCTAATCCTGGATGGATTGAAGAACAACTAGAGGAAGCCTGGGGGTTTAATTTTTATCTACCTAAAGCTCTATTGATTATGCGCTTTCCTGTAGACTTTGCTAGTAATTATGTGGATGATACTGTGAGACATTCAACTTTTCAAAAAATCCCTTATTCGGAATTATTTAGCTCCGTTGAAACCCAGATTAATAATAGGGAAGAAAGACAACTTATCCAGAAAATTTTGCGGCAACGTTCTCCTGATGATGCCTACTATCAAGCATGGGTGAGGGTCGGTGATATTAACATAGTGATGCGACTGCGAGACTGGCGACCAAAGGGAGAAATAATTGCACCAGTTGTGCTACGTCAACAAATGTGGGAGGAGGTAGAAGCCGAACGTTTGCATTATGGTCAGGACTTCAGCAATTAACAGGCTGATTAAATGTTAATACAGGCATTAACAAATTTATCAAATTTTCGCGAGTAAATATCAAGCCATGGTTTCAATTTCTAGCTGGTCTAAAAAAGAGCTAATCATTCATAAACTGCGCCATCATATTCATAATGCCGCCACTGAGTTTGCGATTTCTCCCGAAATTGTGGGAGGGATTATTTTAGATGAATTACAACGGCGAGGTTTTAAAGATGATTTGGAAGAAATTATTGCCAGAATTTTCCCTCGGTTAGTTTATTGGGCTAACTGGTCTATTGGGGTGGCTCAATTTAAACCCAAAACGGCGGAATTAGTCTATAGTGAATTATTAGATGATTATCCGAGACCTGTAGCCATTGTGCGATCGCTTCTTGATGATGCTTTATCCTGTCGTTTAGTCGCCGCCTATTGTCGTTATATTATCAATCTCTGGAAGCCAGTATATCCCCAGGCGGAAAATACTAATATTGACCAAAATGGCGCTCGTTTGTTAGGAACCCTGTACTCCCTAGAAGCTACGGGAACTTGGGGAGTAAATGATAATCCCATATTTAATGACCGAGGAGAAGGTATAGTCTCTAGTATGCCGAAAATTAGGCAATTAATTCAGGATTAAAAAACCCAGATTAATTACTTGGTTTTTCGGGAAAATTTAGCCAATCACTTGCTAAAAATCCCCAAATCTGCTAAACTGGAAATAATACGATAAAATGGGCGCGGTCTGTGACTAAAGATACCGAAGACCAATTAAACCCGTCCCCTGATAGCGGGTGGAACCTGTGGGACTCAAGCTATAACCTCGACTCGGAGACAGCAGAAATCAGCAGGCGAGAAAGACAAAAAGCCCTTGATAGCATAGAGTCTAGCCTACGTCCGGGACAGGATGCGATGGGTAAATGGAAAGGGGGACCCTTGGCGGTTTCGGCGGTTCCTGGTGCGGGAAAATCGACGGGAATGGCAGCGGCGGCAGCTTTAGCGATCGCCCGTCATCAACTCAACCCCCAACGCCAATTAATCGTTGTCACCTTCACCCGCGCCGCCGCCAGTAATATCCGCGCCAAAATTCGCCAACACCTGAACAACCTATCCATTCCCCCCGTCGGCTTCGTGGTGAATACCCTCCACGGACTAGCGCTATACATTGCGACCAGTCACCCGGAATTATCAGGCTTAGACCTAGACAACTTCACCTTAGTAGTTCCCACTTCCAGCCACCGCCTAATCCGCGCCTGTGTGGAACAGTGGATAACCCATAATCCCCGCCTGTACGAAACCCTAACCGAGGGATGTCAATTTGACTCGGAAGAAACCGAAAAATTGCGGCGGCGATCGGTTTTGCGTACCGAAGTTTTACCAGAGTTAGCCTGGAAAGTTATTCAGGAAGCCAAAAGCTCTGGTTTAACTCCCGACCAGTTGCGAAGTTTAGGGCAAAAAATCCCGGACGATTACGAAATCATGAACATAGCGGCTGGCTTATATGATAACTATCAACAGCTGTTACAAAAGCAGCAATTTCTGGATTACGAGGAAATGATTTTAGGGGCGTTGCGAGTCTTGGAAAATCCCCAAGTCTGTCAAAGTTGGCAACAGCGAGTATTTGCGGTATTTGAAGACGAAGCCCAAGACTCTACGCCTCTGCAAAATAAACTCATAGAAATTTTAGCCCAGGATAGTAGTAATAACTCCGATTTAGTGAACTTAAACTTAGTGCGAGTGGGAGACCCAAATCAAGCAATTAACTCAACATTTACCCCTGCTGACCCGGTTTATTTTCGTCAATTTTGTGAAAACTGCGAAGCCTTGGGAAGGTTAGCTACCATGGATAGGGCGGGACGTAGTAATCAGATTATTATTGCAGCGGCTAACTTTGTATTAAAGTGGGTAAATCATAAATTTGCGGGGCTAAATGAACTGCCGTTTAGAGAACAGGAAATTCGCCCGGTTGACCCGGATGACCCACAAGAAAACGCCAACCCTAATCCCACAGGAAAAGGATTAGAAATATATGAGCCGGAAACTATTTATGATACAGTTAACCTCATTTTTAAGCGAATTATATCCATTTTTCAGCAACACAAGGAGGGAAGTTTTGCAATTTTAGTCCGAGAACATCGCCAAGGAGAATTTATCGCTAATGCACTGCGTCAACCCCAAGAATATGACCTAGAGGTTAACTTTAGTGATTATCCAATTACCATATTTGATGCTTATGAAAGCACTCGTCAGTCTCATATTCCTAGGGAAATGTTGCACTTACTGCAATTTATACACCGTCCCCATTCTCCCGAATATTTGAAGGCTGCTCTCAAAGTATTAAGCGATCGCCATCGTATTCCCAACCAAGATTTTAACATACTAGCAGCACAGCCAGAACAATTTTTATATCCCAGTCCTCTCTCACCTCCTCAGCCAGAAACAGTCAGCCGCTGTCGTCAACTTTGCTGTAACCTAATTAAAGCCCGTGTCGAACTTCCCGCTTATGAATTAATTGCATTTATCGCCCTCGCTTTACAATACGAAAAAAGCGAACTCGCCAGCGCCGATAAACTCGCCACTAAAATTTCTCAGAAGACCGCCGAAAATCAATCCTTATCGGCAATGTTAACGGCTTTGGATGAAATGGTTAGTTCCGCAAGATTTGAGACCATAGAAGAGGAAGAAAATTCAGATGATAGTATTTTTACCCGTCCCGGTCAGGTGACAATTATCACCATGCACAAAGCCAAAGGACTAGACTGGGATTATGTATTTCTGCCATTTTTACATGAAAAAATTATCCCCGGCAACCTGCGAGTTAATCCCCAAATCAGATTTTTAGGGGATTTTACCCTATCGGAAGTCGCTCGCGCGCAAATTCGCGCTAACCTCCATAATTCCCAGCAATTACCGGATATAACCACGGCTTGGGAACAGGCAAAATACCTAAAAACTGCTGAGGAATATCGCTTACTTTATGTAGCCATGACTAGAGCCAAACGGCTGTTATGGATGTCCGCCGCCCAACTCGCTCCCTATTCTTGGCACAGACCAGAAAACCAGCAGAAACAAACACCATGTCCGGTTTTAGCTGCCTTAAAAAAAGAATTTCCCCATAGTTTCATATCTAGGAGTTACAATGAAGATAATTAATTAGGTATCCCCTTGTAATTCATCGACTGTAAACAATCAACTCTCAACTATTTCCCATTATGTTGAAGTTTAAACTACCTTTACTGTCACTTTCCCTTTCCGTGGCCGCCTGGCTGAGTGGTTGTACTCAGGAGCCACCTTTTGAATGCACAGATGCGATCGCTTGCGTTACCATTAACCCAGGAGAACCTATAAAAATAGGAGTTCTGCAAACTCTGAGTGGGGGAACTGCTCCCGGTGGTATTGATCAAGTCCGTACCATTGAACTGGTGGTAGAACAACAGGGAGATATATTAAATCATCCCATTCTTCTCAAAGTTCAAGATGAACGCTGTTCTCCAGAAGGAGGTGCAAACGGCGCTTTAAGACTAATTGCTAACCCTCAAGTTATCGGAATTTTAGGCACTAACTGTTCCGGCGCGGCTGTCACTGCCAGCAAAATTATGTCCCCAGCTGGATTAGTGATGATTTCTAGTGCTAATACATCACCATCTTTAACCTCTGTAGGTAATGAACCAGGAGAGAATTTTCATCCGGGATATTTTCGGGTAATATATAATGATGCGATCGCTGGAAAAATATCAGCAGAATTTGCGAGATGGGTGCTAGGAATTGAGCGAGTCGCTATCATTGGGGTGAGCAATATTTACTCCCAAAGCCTGTTACAAATGTTTGCGGAATCCTTTACTGCTCTTGGCGGGGAAGTGGTATTTATAGGAACCATAGATCCAGAAGATACAGATATGAAACCTGTGCTGATAGGAGTGATTAATTCTGGGGCGGAATTGCTATTCTTTCCCTTGGGAAAACCAGACCAAGGAGCGCTCCTAGTAAAACAGGCTCAACAACTTTTGGCGACTCAGGAAAGCCAGGAATTGGTTTTATTGGGGGATGAGGCATTAATGTCGGAGCAATTCTTACAAGTGGTGGGAGATGATGCTATTGGTATGTATCTTGCTGGACCCGCATTGATTGATACTCCCGAAGTTCAACAATTGCAAAAAGCCTATCAGGAAAAGTATAATCAGCCCCCCATAACTACCCTCTATAGTTTTGCTAGTGATGCTACTAATTTGCTCTTAGATGCTATCATTTCAGTGGCTATCATAGACTCTAACGGCAGCCTACATATTGGCCGCCAAGCCTTGCGAGATGCTCTATACAATACTGAGAATTTCCCCGGACTTACAGGCAGCCTGACCTGTAATAAATTTGGTGATTGTGGGGCGATCGGTTTCAATATTTATCGCCTTGATGAACCCGATGCTGGGATGCCGCGATTAAGCGAAAACATAGTTTATAGTCGTTAATTTTGTAATATATGAAGTTTCCCTTATTGCAGTTAAAAAATCCGCTGAAAATTTACATAATTAGGATTCGTAAATATTGGAGAAATCTGCGAATTACCAGTAAATTTGGGACGGTTTTTAGTCTTTTATTATGTTTAATGATATTGGTGAGTATTACCAGCTACTGGTCACTACATATTGTCCGGCGTAAAACCGAATCTGCTATTTTAGTCAGTACAGAAATTCAGCGATTAGTATTAACTATGGCTCATGGTTTACAGTCGGCTCGCGTATATCACCGGGATTTTTTCTTACAATATCCAGAGATAGGATTTGCTCAGGCGCGAGATACTTATGCTCAAAAAACCGTCCACAATATTGCCGAAGTTATTACAATTAGTTATCAGTTAAAAGACCTCATCTCAGAATCAGAAGTTAGCCAGAATTTTGCCGATAAATATAGTGATATTAACCTATTTTTATCTTCTTCTCAACGCTATGCTGAGACTTTCTTAGACTCAGTAGATTTAGTAACGGAACTAGCAGCAGAGGATACAGGACTACTGGCACGAATAAATAACATTTCCTCATCTATTCACGACACACTAGAAGATAAGGAATATGAACTGTTCGATTTATATATCCAGATGAAAATGAATGAACAGCAGTATTTTTTAACCAGAAACAGACCATTTATGCAGACTGCATTTAATACAATTGCCCAAATAATTGAGATTGTCGAAGCATCGGATAACTTTAATGATGAAGAAAGAACACAAATCTTGAATTACCTGGAAACTTATCAAAATATTGCCGAAAAAATTTTAGATATTGATGTCCAGATACGCCGTAATTTTCGAGACTTTGAGTTACAAGCAGAGTCCATTGACCCCATTGCTGAAGAATTAGTAAATTTAGCCAGTTTAGAACTTGAGAGAGCTCGTCAGCAAATTCAGGAGACCAGCAGACTGGCGCAAATTATCTTAGTAGTGGCGATTTTTTCAGGACTGATGTTGGCGATCGCGATCGCTAAATTATTAAATCATAGTATCACTAATAATATTGTTAACTTAACCCAAGTAGCCCAAGAATTACAGGGGGGAAATTGGCAAAAACGAGCTACCATAGACAGTAAAGATGAGTTGGGCTTATTAGCCACAACTTTTAACACCATGGCCGATCGCCTTTATTCCCTAGTAGGAAACCTGGAACAACAGGTAGATGAACGTACAGAAGCCTTAGTTAAATCCAATCAGCAATTACAGCAGGAAGTTCTAGTGCGCCAAAAAGCTCAAGAAGCTGCTCATCAATCTCAGAAAGCCGCCGAAGTCGCCAACAAAGCCAAAAGCGAGTTTTTAGCTAATATGAGTCACGAACTCCGCACCCCATTAAATGGGATTTTAGGTTATACTCAAATTCTACTACGCGATCGCACTGCTTCTCCTAGCCAGCTTTCTGGGGTGCAAATAATCCATGACTGTGGCACTCACTTACTCAACCTGATTAATGATATCCTAGATTTGAGTAAAATTGAAGCACGCAAGCTAGAATTATGTCCCCAACCCTTTGAATTGCAAACCTTTCTGACAGGAGTTATAGAAATTTGTCGGATCCGCGCCGACCAAAAAGAAATAGGCTTTATTTACCCAAACTTAACCCCCCTTCCTCAAGCCATTATTGCTGATGATAAACGCCTGCGACAAGTATTAATTAATCTTTTGGGAAATGCCATAAAATTTACCGATCATGGGGAAGTTATGTTTACCGTAGAAACCATAGACGAACAAGAAAGCGACCCCCCTATAGTGCAGTTACGCTTTCAAATAAAAGATACGGGAATTGGCATGAGTCCAGAACAAATTGAGCGCATATTTTTACCCTTTGAACAAGTAGGCGATCGCGAGCGAATGGCGGAAGGAACTGGTTTAGGACTAGCCATCACCCATACCATTGTCAAAATGATGGGCTCAAAATTATCAGTACACAGTGAAATTAACCAAGGGAGTACATTTGAATTTGAGATCTCTGTTCCGGTTGCGACTACCTGGACTCAAATTTCATCTGAGAAAACCGAAAATGCGATCGCCGGCTATTTAGGACCACGACGCTGTATCCTAGTGGTAGATGATTCTTGGGAAAATCGGTCTGTAATTGCTGATTTAATCACACCCTTGGGGTTTAATGTACTCCAAGCCAGTAATGGTCAAGAAGGGCTACAAAAGGCTATAGAGGCTCACCCAGATGCTATTATTACAGATATAATCATGCCGATTATGAATGGGTTAGAAATGACTAGACAACTACGAAGACTATCAGAATTTGAAAAAATCCCGATTATAGCCTCCTCCGCTAGTGTTTTTAACATGAATCGCCAAAATACTCAAGATTCTGGCTGTGATGAGTTTATTCCCAAGCCTATACAAGCCAAGGAACTGCTAGATAAAATTGGTAAATGTCTTGGTTTAGAATGGATATATGAGGAAACCATCGAATCTCCGCAGGATCTTCACATCTCTGGTATTAAATCAGAGTTGGAGGATGTTAATCTAGTCTACTTACCCGCTGAGGAGTTAGCCACCCTTAAAGAAGCTGTAGCTATTGGTGATGTCGAAAACATACAGAGAACCGCAACTCGTTTAACCCAGTTGTCTCCTAAGTTTACAGCCATCGCTAATCAGTTATTACAGTTGGCTGAGGAGTTTAATATGGAAAAACTTCAAGTTCTGGTAAATCAATATATCTCAGAGTAGTGCAATGGATAATGAACAGTCAGCCAAGATCTTAATTGTTGATGATACACCAACTAATATTAAAGTCCTGTTTAACTTACTCAAAGAAGCCGGATTTAAGGTGCTGGTAGCCAACTCGGGTGAAATTGCACTATCTAGCCTGGCTAAAGTTACACCCGACTTAATTTTACTGGATGTTCAAATGCCGGGAATTGATGGCTTTGAAACCTGTCGCCGTTTCAAAGAAAATCAGGCGACCCAGGAAATTCCCGTAATTTTTATGACGGCTATTTCTGATGTGGAACATAAAGTCAAAGGCTTGGAACTTGGGGCGGTTGATTATATTACTAAACCCTTTCAGCATCAAGAAGTATTAGCCCGGGTTAAAGTACATTTACAGATGCGACAACTCCAGAAAAATCTCAAAGACAAAAATTTGGAACTGGAAAAGCTCAATCAAACCCTAGAACATCGAGTTGAAGAAAGAACCGCTCATCTCCAAAAAACTGTTCATCAGTTACAGGAGATGCAAGACCAGCTAGTTAATCATGAAAAAATGTCCGCCTTGGGACAGTTGATGGCTGGGGTAGCCCATGAAATTAATAATCCTATTAATTTTATTGTGGGTAATTTAAAATATGCGGAAGAGTATATTCAAGATTTGGTTGATTTATTGGCTTTATATCAACAAAAATTTCCCGAAGGTGATGACGATATTAATGAAAAAATCGAGGAAATTGATTTGGATTATTTACTGACAGACCTCCCCCAACTTATCGCTTCAATGAAGGAAGGAACCTGTCGCATATCTCAAATTAGCACATCTTTAAGAATCTTTGCTCGTTCGGATACCGATGCCAAAATTGACTTTGATATTCATGATGGTATTAACAGCACTTTATTAATTTTAAAACATCGCTTTAAAGCCAATCAAAATCGTCCGGGTATTCGGGTAATTAAAAACTATGGTCAATTGCCCAAAATTCAATGTTATCCAGGACAATTAAATCAAGTATTTATGAATGTTATTAGTAATGCGATCGATGCCTTAGAAGAAGCCAGCACCGGTAAACTTAGGTCAGAACTTGAAGCTAACCCTAATCAAATTACGATCGCCACTAGATTTGAACCATCCAGACAACTGGCTATTATTTCCATTAATGATAACGGTCCGGGAATGTCTCCCGAAATTCAAGCCAAGATTTTCGATCGCCTATTTACCACCAAATCAGTAGGAGTCGGTACTGGTTTAGGTCTATCGTTATCCCGCCAAATTGTCGAAGACAAACACAACGGTAAAATCCTCTGCAAATCGGAACCCGGAGAAGGGGCAGAATTTATCATTGAAATTCCAGTCAATTAATAATTAATAATTATTAATGGTAGGGGCGGGTTCTGTTGTCAATTCTCCATCCCCACGACTTAATGAATAAACCCGCCCCACCGTGTTGAGAAACCGGGTTTCTTGACCTTTGGGGGCTGTTAGTATAACTCATACTTGAGTAAAGTGCAGGGTAGGGCCCCATTGTATAGGGGTATCCGTTGGGAAGTTCTTAATCCAATGCGCTTTGATAGGGCTTTGTTTCCGGTAAAGATAAACGCCGTCCACCCCTTAAAGCGTTGTTTGAGAATATCCCCAAGTTGCTGATATAAGTCTCCCAACTCCTCCACATTTCCTAAACGTTCCCCATAGGGAGGGTTGCAGACAATTAAACCATTATCCCCGGTGGGTTCCACCTCTGATAGGTCTGCCTTCCATAAGCTAATATGACTATCTACGCCGCACTTTTTGGCATTATAATTGGCTTGGGCGATCGCTTCTGAATCGCGATCGCATCCCCCGATAGAGATCTTCAAATTTTCCCGACAACTAGCTTCCGCCTCCCGGACCAACTGCTTCCACAGAGACTCATCAAAATCCGACCACTTCATCAAAGCAAATGTTTCACGAAATAGCCCTGGCGCGACGTTGAGGGCTTTTAAAGTCGCTTCTAGGGGGAGAGTACCAGAACCGCACAAAGGGTCTAAAAACGGGCGATCGCCTTGCCATTGTGCTAAGTCCAATAACCCCGCGGCCAGACTTTCTTTAAGGGGTGCTTTTCCCACCGCCGGACGATATCCCCGCCGATGTAGACTAGGACCAGAACTATCTAGGCTGAGGATGCCATGATTACCGTTAATATGCAGATTTATGTGTAGATCAGCATCCAAAATATCCACCGTTGACCGCTGACTAAACTTGTCTCGCTGTTGGTCAACGATCGCATTTTTCACCTGTAAAGCCGTAAAATGGGTATGATTTAACTGTCTATTTTTACCCGTACAGTGAACCGATAAAGTCTGATGGGGTTTAATATATTCTTCCCAGTCTATTTTCTGGACTTCCTTATAAAGGCGATCGCCATTCGGACAGGGAAATTTCGCTATGGGAACCAAAACCCTAAAAATAGTTCTCGACCATAGATTCACCTTATAAAGCAAGTGGCGATCGCCACTAAAACTCACCCCCGCAAAGTCCGGCTTTACCTGTCTCGCGCCCAAACTTTCCAACTCATTAGCCGCCACCGATTCCAACCCATGAGCCACCGTCGCAAAATACTCAGACATTCAACTACCGCTCACAATTTCACCCGAATATTTACTAGGTGCAAATACCAACTCTCACATGGCAGTTTACCATCACAACCACAATTCTATATCCTTTTTACTCCAATCTAAGCAGCCAGACACATATCTGCAATCAAAATTTAATCAGACAAAGCCCATATATGGCACTCCTAATTAAAAGCGGAGATTATGGGAGCGACCATTAAAGCGATCGCCCCATTTCACTCACACACCACATAAGAATGAAGCATATTTAGCAGAGACATAACTATTGTTTTTTCAGAAAGGACACCGACGACTGGCCGTGTTTCGTCTCGGTGTCCCAACTGGTTCGCTCCTCACACGATTGTAACTCTAGCCAACCCCCATAGTTTTGTCAACACTTTTATCAAAAAAAATTTTGATGAATGCCCAAAACCCTTGCCAAATAGGTAATTTTTATAGTTCCCCACACCGTTAGCAATGGATGTTTGCTCAGACCCATTCAGCAGCGAATAGGGGGGGTCAGTCCCCACCTTCGATAAATTCTGACCCTAAAGCGACCCACCCAGGTTGTCCAACCAATTAAGAATCAGAGGATTAACCACAGTTGGCCGTTCATCGTGGGGACAGTGGCCAGTTTCGGGAATAGAAACAAACTCAACCGATGCACCAGTTGTCGCTAAATCCCGATAAATTTCCGCACCCTTAATCGGAGTCCAGGGGTCATTTTCCCCCCAGATTACTAATAAAGGACGCTGTAATTTCGGCAAAAGTTCCCAAGGGCAAGGGCCAGCCGGGGCGGTTAAAATGGAAGCAAAAACCTGTTGTGCGCCGACATCATTAGAGGGTTGATAGAGTAAATCCACCAACTCATCTGTGATTGCGTCTCGGTTTCCGTAGACTTGGCGGAGGGTGTTGCGGATGCGGTGTTTTTGGCGGACTTGGTTAAACACAAACGGCCCAATAGCCGGGGAAGCGACTAGCTTAGTAAATGTTCCCATGACCACCCGTAGGGGAAAATTCAACTCTTCCGGGCGATGATTCAAGCCTCCCGCGCAGTTTAACAGGACTGCCCCTCGGCAAATATCGGGATAATTGACCGCCATCATTAAACTCAGCAGCGCCCCAATGGAGTTACCGACAAAAACAGCAGGTTCTCCCACTTGTTCACTCCAGAAATCCCGCAGCAATTCTTCCCATAGGTCTAAGCTATAATCAACGGCTGGTTTCCCAGAAGCCCCAAAACCCAATAAATCTAAGGCAAAGACCCGATATCCTCCAGCGGCTAAAACGGGGATATTTTGTCGCCAATGACCAATCGAAGCCCCAAACCCATGGACTAAAATCAGGGGTTGGCCTGTTCCCTGGACTGTATAGCGGATTTGGTGACTTTTCCAGGTCCAATCGAGAGGTTCCAAACAACTACGGACAGTAACAGACGGTTGGGTTGCGGTCATATTGTGAACTTTTGTAAACTCTGTACTTCCATCATACAACATAAATAATTAATAATTAATAATTAATAATTAATAATTAATAATTGTAGGGGCGGGTTCTGCTGTTAATTCTCCCACCCCACCAGGATATTAATAAACCCGCCCTCCGGGTTCTGCTGTTAATTCTCCCACCCCACGGTTGGCTTAGAAACCGGGTTTCTTGACCACGATAGGGGCGGTGCGTCAAAGGAATCAAATTTGCCGTTTACCCGATAGGTTATCCCTCTGACGCACCCTACGAGAGTGATAATAATTAATAATTAATAATTAATAATTAATAATTGTCGGGGCGGGTTCTGCTGTTAATTCTCCCACCCCACCAGGATATTAATAAACCCGCCCTCCGGGTTCTGCTGTTAATTCTCTCACCCCACGGTTTGCTTAGAAACCCGGTTTCTCAAAGAAACCGGGTTTCTTGACCAATAATTAATAATTGTAGGGGCGGGTTCTGCTGTTAATTCTCGGACCTCACCAGGATATTAATAAACCCGCCCTCCGGGTTCTGCTGTTAATTCTCGGACCTCACCAGGATATTAATAAACCCGCCCTCCGGGTTCCGCCGTCAATTCTCGGACCCCACCAGGATATTAATAAACCCGCCCTCCGGGTTCTGTTGTCAATTCTCGGACCTCACGGTTTGCTTAGAAACCCGGTTTCTCAAAGAAACCGGGTTTCTTGACCACGATAGGGGCGGTGCGTCAAAGGAATGAAATTTGCGGTTAACCCGATAGGTTATCCCTCTGACGCACCCTACTTCCTATCAAAGTCCCTCTACCCGTCTGGGATCCAGATTTAGGGTGAGGGCAATGTATTATTAGAAACCCGGTTTCTTGACCACGATATGGGCGGTGCGTCAAAGGAATGAAATTTGCTACTATAATTGTTAATGGATAATTGTTGAGTTTTAATTATGATTAAACTAGAAGATATAACTCGTGGTACAATTATTAAAGGGATTTTGCCTAATGAAAATGTTACCGTTATTGATGCTGCTTGGTATGGTGATGATGCGATTGAATTGACCTATAAAGATAGTCGGGGGAAACCTGGTAATGAACTACTATTTCGCAGTGACCAAGATAGATTAGAAATTGTTAGGGATGGACAGCCCTGGAGTTTTAACGGAGATGGTGCTATATTTAGATTGGTTTCGGAAGCTCACCGCATTCGCCTGGCTCATTTGTTTGACCCTCGGCTGGCTGTTCATACTTCTTTGGTGGAACCTCTCCCACACCAAATTGATGCCGTTTATAACCAAATGCTGAACCGTCAACCTTTGCGGTTTTTGTTGGCTGATGACCCCGGGGCGGGTAAAACTATTATGGCAGGATTATTTATTCGGGAATTGTTGATTAGGGGGGATTTACAAAAGTGTTTGATTGTCTGTCCGGGGAGTTTGGCGATACAGTGGCAAGATGAATTATATCATAAGTTTCACCTACCTTTTGAAATTTTGACAAACGATCGCCTTGAAGCAGCCCGCAGCGGGAACGCCTTTACAGAAATTCCCCTACTGGTCGCCCAATTAGATAAACTGAGCCGTAATTCCGATTTACAGGCGAAACTCAGCACAACTGATTGGGATTTGGTCGTAGTTGATGAAGCCCATAAACTCTCGGCTTCCTTTTTTGGGGGGGAAATTAAGGAAACCAAGCGCTATAAATTGGGGAAACTTCTGTCGGGTTTGACCCGCCATTTTTTGCTGATGACCGCTACGCCGCACAATGGGAAAGAAGAGGATTTTCAGCTATTTTTGGCTCTGTTGGATGCCGATCGCTTTGAGGGGAAATTTCGGGATGGTGTCCATGTCTGCGAGACCGCTGATTTGATGCGTCGCCTGATTAAAGAAAACCTGCTAAAATTTGATGGTCGTCCCCTGTTTCCGGAACGTTGCGCCCACACGGTGGAATATCGTCTTTCCGAGTTGGAAGCCATCCTTTATAAACAAGTAACCGACTATGTGAAAGAAGAATTTAATCGCGCCGATAACCTCACCCAAAAAGGACGTAGGGGAACCGTAGGTTTTGCCTTAACTATTCTCCAGCGTCGTCTGGCTTCCTCTCCCGAAGCCATTTATCAGTCTCTGAAACGACGGCGCGATCGCCTCCAAAAAAGACTGCGGGAAGAACAGCTAATCCACCGAGGACTCAAGGGGGAATTAGACCCGGGAAGGATGATTGATCAACAAGACATTGATGATGATTTGGAAGACTTACCCAGTAGCGAGAGGGAAAACATCGAAACCGAAGTCGTTGACCTGGCGACCGCTTCTCGGACTATTCAGGAATTACAGACAGAAATCGAACGTTTGCGCCAATTGGAAGAGTTAGCCCAACGGGTGCGCCAGAGTGGGAAAGATTGCAAATGGGAACAATTATCCCAGGTCATGGAAAACGAAATTTTTACCATTCCCAACCCCCAGAATAGCGACCATGAACCCGGACAGAAAGCATTGCGGAAACTGGTAATTTTTACCGAACATCGCGATACCCTTAACTATTTGCGCGATCGCATTAAAACCCTTTTAGGTCGTCCTGAAGCCGTAGTTACCATTCATGGAAGTATGGGACGGGATGAACGCAAAAAAGCCGAAGAAGACTTTAAACAGGATGTTACCGTCCAGGTATTAGTAGCCACCGACGCAGCGGGGGAAGGAATTAACCTACAACGCGCCCATCTTATGGTTAATTATGACCTACCTTGGAATCCGAATCGTTTGGAGCAGAGATTTGGGCGCATTCACCGGATCGGACAGACCGAAGTTTGTCATTTGTGGAATTTGGTCGCCGGGGAAACGCGGGAGGGGGATGTATATTTATCCCTGTTGCGGAAACTGGAAATTGAGCAAAACGCCTTGGGGGGTCAGGTGTTTGATGTGTTGGGAAAAGCGATCGCTCAGGTAGAATTGCGGGAGTTACTCATTGAAGCTATCCGCTATGGCGATCGCCCTGATATTAAAGCCAAACAGCAGCAATTGAGCGATCGCCTGAACCGGGAATATTTGCAAACACTCATCGAGGAAAAAGCCCTCGCGAGAGACTCCTTGGATACCACCAAAGTTCAAGCCATTCGGGAGGACATGGAAAGGGCGCAAGCGCGGAAACTCCAACCCCATTTTATCGGCTTATTTTTCCAGGAGGCTTTTACCCGCTTAGGGGGAACCATGCGTCTCCGGGAACCCCGACGTTATGAAATTACCAACGTTCCCGGGGTCATTCGTCATCGCGATCGCCAAATAGGACTGAGTGAACCTATACTAAGACGTTATGAGCGGATCTGTTTTGAGAAGGACTTGATCAGCCTTCCGGGGAAACCCATAGCCGACCTAGTTTGTCCTGGTCATCCCCTTCTTGATGCCACCCTAGACCTGATTTTAGAACGTCATCGAAATCTATTGCGTCAGGGGAGCATTTTGGTTGATGATAGTCCTAACCCGCAGCCAGAGAGAATCTTAGTTTATCTGGAACATAGCATTCAGGACGCGCGAACCGACTCCAACGGACAGCGGCGGTTAGTCTCCCGCAGAATGCAATATGTGGAACTTCCCTGTAGTCTGTTTCCCGACCGCGACCCGACTCCCTCCCCCGCTATTAATGGGGGATATGCGCCTTATTTGGACTATCGCCCCCTCACCGAAGAGGAACATAAAGCGATCGCTCCTTTTCTGCCTAATTTACCCCCAAAAGAGGACATTGAGAAACAGGCGACTACCTACGCCATTACCCATTTAGTCCAACCCCACCTCGAAGAAGTCCAGAAACCCAAACAGGAACTCATTGATAAAACCCTAGTCGCCGTCAAAGACCGACTCACCAAGGAAATCAACTATTGGGACCAAAGGGCTGTCAGTTTGCGCCTGGATGAACAAGCGGGGAAACCCAATGCTAAACTTAACTCTACCAAAGCCCAGCAACGGGCGGACGAGTTAGCCTCCCGCCTAGAAAAAAGGCTCCGCGAACTGGAAGACGAGCGCCGACTTTCACCTTTACCCCCCGTGGTGGTAGGGGCAGCTTTAATCATTCCCAGCCACCGTCTGGCAGCCCTACAACCCCCCTTGCCGAAGATTTCCGACACTTTTGCCCAAAACCGGAAAGCGGTGGAATTAGCGGCAATGGAGGCGGTGATGCGGAAGGAAAGGGAGTTAGGCTATCAACCGCGAGACGTTAGCGCCGAAAAGTGCGGTTATGATATCGAGTCGGTCATTCCCGAAACCGGACAATTGCGGTTTATCGAGGTGAAAGGACGCATTGAGGGGGCGCAAACGGTGACGGTGACTAAAAACGAGATTTTGACCGCCTTAAACCGACCTGATAGCTATATCCTAGCATTAGTGGAAGTTCCAGGCGATCGCATTTCCTATATCCACCAACCCTTTCAGCAACAACCCGATTTTGCCGCCCACAGTATCAATTATAATTGGCGAGACCTATGGGAACGCGGAACAATTCATAATTAATTGTAGGGGCGGGTTCCGCCGTCAATTCTCCGACCCCACCAGGATATTGATAAACCCGCCCTCCGGGTTCCGCCGTCAATTCTCCGACCCCACCAGGATATTAATAAACCCGCCCCCACCGTTTACGTTTACTATCAAAGTCCCTCTCCCAGAGGGGGAGAGGGACTTTGAGAGGTGATCAGATGATTTCTCAACAGGCTGTAATAAACCCGCCCCCACCGCCCATAATTAATAATTAATTGTAAATGTGGTGCATCAGATTGAGAAAATTGGCTGCTGACCGGGTAGGTTATCCTTCTGACGCACCCTACCAGTTACCAGCTATACTGGGAGTCGGTGTCTACACTGCTTCCCATGACCTACCGCAAAAAACTCATCGAAGTTGCCCTACCCCTCGAAGCCATTAATATGGAGTCCGCGCGGGAAAAGTCTATTCGTCACGGACACCCCTCCACTCTGCATTTGTGGTGGTCGCGGAAACCAACCGCTACAGCTAGGGCGGTGCTTTGGGCTTCTTTGGTAGATGACCCCAGTAGTTGGCCGGAAAAATTCCCCACCCTGGAAGCACAAACCCAGGAAAGACAACGCCTTTTTGATATCTTAGGCCGAATTGTCGTCGATACCGATAAGAAGGGGAAACAAAAACAGGTGGTGCGGGGTTTGGTGTCTTGGGATGATATCAAAGACCCCCAGGTTATTCAAGACGCACAAAGGGAGATAGCCCGCTGTTTGGCGTGGGGAAGGGGGGAAAAACCACCCACGAAACCCGAAGAGGTCCGGGAGTATATCGCCCAGTATGCGCCACCCGCCTATGACCCTTTTGCCGGAGGTGGGTCTATTCCCCTGGAAGCGCAACGGTTGGGGTTGGAAGCCCATGCTAGTGATTTGAACCCGGTGGCGGTATTAATTAATAAGGGGTTGATTGAAATTCCCCCTCGGTTTGCGAATTTACCCCCGGTGAATGGAGATGATAGAAAACGGACTGGGTTGGAGTCTTGGCGTGGCGCACAGGGGTTGGCTGCCGATGTGCGATATTATGGAAGTTGGATGCGAGAGGTGGCTGTTAACGGCATTGGGGATTTATATCCTCCGGTGACTTTGGAAAATGGCGACAAGGCGACGGTTATTGCTTGGTTATGGGTGCGGACGGTGACTTGTCCTAACCCGGCTTGTGGCTGTCAAATGCCTTTAACGAGTAAGTTTTGGCTTTCCACAAAGAAGGGAAAGGAGGCTTGGGTTGAGTATGCCATTAACGGGGAAACTAGCCCCCCCGAAATTGATTTTGTGGTGAAGACGGGGAAGGGAAAACCACGGGAGGGGACGGTTAACCGCCAGGGGGCGGTTTGTCTGGCTTGCGACACTTCTGTAAAGTTGAAATATGTGCGTTCAGAAGGTCGTGAGAAGCGCATGGGGGCTCAGTTAATGGCTATTGTGGCTGAAGGAAAGAAAGGCAGGATTTATTTACCCCCTACCAAACAACAGGAAAAAATTGCTTTTTCCGCTAAACCAACATGGAAACCTGATGCAATTCTACCCAAAAATCCACGGGATTTTAAAACTCCTAATTATGGGATGACAAGTTTTGCTGATTTATTCACCTCCCGTCAATTGGTGGCTTTAACTACTTTTAGTGATTTGGTCAGTAAAGCTAAAGATAAGGCGTTTCAAGATGCCCTGGCTGTAGGGTTATCTGATGATGATATTCCCTTGAATAAGGGGGGGAATGGCGCGAGGGCTTATAGTGAAGCGATCGCAATTTATTTAGCGTTTGTGTTGAGTAAAGTAACAGATAGAGGTTCCACATTGGGACGATGGGACCCTACTCCTACACAAAGTGGGGTTATTAATACATTTAGCCGTCAAGCATTGCCAATGACATGGGACTATGCAGAGACAAATTCATTAGGTGACGCTTCTGGAAGTTTTATGGGTTCAATTAATTGGGTGATAAAAGTTATTGAAAATCACGATAATGTCAATGTTAAAGCTAGGGTATTTCAACATGATGCACAAGTAAACCATGACAATGACTCACAAGCAAAAATAGTCTCAACCGACCCGCCCTATTATGATAATATTGGCTACGCGGATTTATCCGACTTTTTCTATGTGTGGCTGCGTCAATCTTTGGGTTCAATATACCCTGATATTTGCAGCACCCTGTTAGTGCCGAAATCTCAAGAATTGATAGCAGCCCCGCACCGCTTTGAAGGCAGCAAAAAAGGGGCTAAAGAATTTTTTGAAGCCGGATTAATGCAGGCGTTTAAGCGCATGAATAGCATAGCTGATGCTAACTATCCGCTGACCGTTTATTATGCTTTTAAACAAGCCGAAACTGATGCTAAAGATAAGGTGGCTTCTACGGGTTGGGAAACCATGTTAGAAGGGTTAATGCAGGCTAACTTTAGCATTGGTGGAACATGGCCGATGCGTAGCGAATTGAGTAACCGCATGGTTGCCAGTGGTACAAACGCCCTCGCTTCTTCTATAGTGTTAGTGTGTCGTCCCCGTGGTGAGAATGCCGCACCAACGACCAAGCGAAAATTTTTAAGTGAATTGCAAAACGAACTCCCCCAGGCGCTAAAAACGCTGCAAGAGGGAAACATCGCCCCCGTTGACCTAGCCCAAGCCAGTATCGGACCGGGTATGGCAATATATAGCAAGTATAGCGAAGTTTTAGAAAACGATGGCAGCAAGTTGACCGTCCGCAGCGCCCTACAATTAATTAATCAACTCCTAGATGAATACCTGACCGACCAAGAAGGGGAATTTGACAGCGATACCCGTTGGGCGTTGACATGGTTTCAACAATACCAATTCGACCCCGGACTATATGGGGAAGCGGAAACCCTGTCGAAGGCGAGAAATACCAGTATACAAGGGTTAGAAACGGCGGGAATTTTAACCGCGAAAGCCGGGAAAGTCCGGTTGCTGAGACGGGATGAACTCCCGGAGAAATTGACGGCGGAAAAAGATACACGCCTCCCCCACTGGAAACTCACCCAAGGGCTAATTCAGCGACTCCTAGAAAAGGGAGAAACCGGGGCGGCGGAGTTGCTGTCTGGGCTTCGACAACAGAAAGCCGAGGTAGAAATAGCCAGGGACCTCGCCTATCGTCTATATAATTTATGCGATCGCAAAGGATGGTCATCAGAAGCGATCGCCTATAATAGTCTAGTAGTATCCTGGCCGGAAATCACCCGTTTAGCCAGTGAGTTTGCGGCTAAACCTTCCCAAGGGGAACTTTTCAATTAATAATTAATAATTAACAATTAATAATTAATTGTAGGGGCGGGTTCCGCCGTCAATTCTCCGACCCCACCAGGATATTAATAAACCCGCCCTCCGGGTTCCGCCGTCAATTCTCCGACCCCACCAGGATATTAATAAACCCGCCCTCCGGGTTCCGCCGTCAATTCTCCGACCCCACCAGGATATTAATAAACCCGCCCTCCGGGTTCCGCCGTCAATTCTCCGACCCCACCAGGATATTGATAAACCCGCCCTCCGGGTTCCGCCGTCAATTCTCCGACCCCACCAGGATATTAATAAACCCGCCCTCCGGGTTCCGCCGTCAATGTATTATTAGAAACCCGGTTTCTTGACCACGATATGGGCGGTGCGTCAAATGAATCAAATTGGCGGTTAACCCGATAGGTTATCCCTGTGACGCACCCTACGAGGGGGGGGAATTGGTGGGAAAAGTGGGTTATTTTCAACAGGTGAACAAAATGTGCGGTTTTGGCATATAATTGATCTCAATCACGCATCCTACCGATTATGGCTATCAGCAATTACGAGAGAGTTGGTCGCGCCTTGGGGATACTCCGAGATGGATTGTATCCTTTCGTGGAAAGGGAAATGCGATCGCATTATGGCGATCGCTGGTTGACCGCCGCCAGCGCCTCCCTCCCCGATAATTATGTTAGCCGACAATCTGTCGAGGAAGTCCTGAAAAAAGATGTATCCGCCCTGCTGATTATCCTGTGGGAACATTGGAATGACGTATTTCGCCAAATTCTGGGAAGGAGTGAACGCAGCATTGCCAGCGAATTGCGCGACAACCGCAACCAATGGGCGCACCAAGGGACTTTTTCCACTGATGATGCTTACCGTATCCTTGATAATATCGCCCGTCTGTTAACCGCTATTTCCGCCCCAGAAGCCAGCCAAGTGGAAAAAGAGAAAAATGAATTGATGCGATCGCGTTTTGAAGCCGAAGCCCGTCGCGAAAGAAGGAAAGTCACCGTCACCCCCACGGAAGGACAACCTCAAACCGGACTCAAACCCTGGCGAGAGATTGTTACACCTCATCCTGACGTGGCTGGCGGGACTTTCCAACAAGCAGAATTCGCCGCGGACTTATGGGAAGTATACCTCGATCAGGGGTCTGATGAATATAGAGACCCGACGGAATTTTATCGCCGCACTTACCTCACCGAAGGCTTAAAACAGCTTCTCAGTAATGCACTGCTACGGTTAACTGGTCAAGGGGGAGACCCGGTAATTGAATTGCAAACTAACTTCGGCGGCGGCAAAACTCACGCCCTGTTATCCCTCTATCACCTTTGCCAAGCCTGCCATATTCATAACTTACCAGGGATGGAAGAGATTTTTCAACAGGTGGGTATATCTCAACCTCCCCAAAATGTTAACGTGGCTGTGTTGGTGGGGAATAAACTGCCCCCCAGTGGCATTAAACCCTATGGAAAAGGCGATCGTAACCGCCCCCCATAATTAAAACCCTCTGGGGGGAGTTGGCTTGGCAGTTGGGAGGAGAAGAAGGTTATCAAATGTTGCGGGAGGCTGACGAAACGGCAACTAATCCCGGTGATATACTTAAACAACTGTTTAACCACTTCTCCCCCTGTCTAATTCTGATTGATGAATGGGTCGCCTATGCTAGACAACTCCACGAAAAACCTGATGTGGTGGGGGGGACTTTCGACACTCAATTCACTTTTGCCCAAACTTTGAGTGAGTCCGCCAAAAATGCTAAGGATACCCTGCTGGTGGTGAGTGTTCCCGCGTCGGATATTGAAAAAGGCGGCGAGAAGGGATACGAAGCGACCGACAGGCTGAAAAATGCGATCGGTCGCGTAGAGTCCCCTTGGCGACCTGCCAGCGCTGAGGAAAGTTTTGAAATCGTCCGGCGGCGCTTATTTCAGTCTACCACGGATACGACTCTCTTCGCTCAACGAGATGCGGTGATAGATACCTTTTACAATATGTATCGCGCAGATAGCCAGGAGTTTCCCACGGATACCAAGGAGGCTAACTATAAACGCCGTATGCGAGAGGCTTATCCTATTCACCCAGAATTGTTCGATCGCCTTTATGAGGACTGGTCGAGTTTAGATAAGTTTCAGCGGACCCGTGGGGTTTTGCGTCTCATGGCTAAGGTGATTCATACCCTATGGGAACGTAATGATGCTAATCTGTTGATTATGCCGGGAAATGTGCCGATGGATGACCATCAAGTGCAGTCGGAACTTACCCGCTACCTGGAAGATAATTGGACTCCCATTATTGATAAAGATGTCGATGGACCATTATCTTTACCCCTAGATATCGATCGCCAATACCCTAATTTCGGCCGTTATTCGGCTTGTCGTCGCGTTACCCGCACTATCTACATGGGGTCAGCACCAACCCAGAAAGCGGCTAACCGTGGCTTGGAAGACCGTAGAATAAAACTAGGTTGTGTGCAACCGGGAGAGTCGGCCGCGACTTTTGGGGACGCACTCCGACGACTCAGCGATCGCGCTACCTATCTCTATGTTGATAATAACCGCTACTGGATTTCCACTCAACCTAATGTTAACCGCACAGCCGCAGAAAGGGCTGATCAGTTTCTCGGTGAAGGCGATCGCTATTTGGTCGAGGAGGAAATTGTTAAACGTCTCAAAAAATTTGGCGATCGGGGTATCTTTACCACGGTTCATGTGGCCCCCAATTCTAGCGGGGATATCCCTGATGATAACCGCTCCGGTGTGCGTCTGGTTATACTCCCCCCACAATTCCCCCACGACCAAGGCTTAAATTTACAGAGTCCGGCTTGCCAACGGGTGGCTGATGTGTTAGACTACAGGGGGGAAACTCGTCGCTATTACCAAAATACCCTGGTGTTTTTGGCTGCTGATAAAACCAAGTGGGAAACCCTGGGAAAAAATGCCGCCCAATATCTCGCCTGGGAGTCCATTTGTAGCGAAAAGGAAGAGTTGAACCTAGATGCTTTTCAGGCTAAACAAGCCCACACCAAACTACAGCAGTTTGATAATGATGTCCAAAAGCAGATTTCCGAAACCTACCAATGGTTATTAGTCCCTGAACAACCAGACCCCAAAGAAGCGATCGCCTGGAAAACTATCCGCCTCCGTAATCTTGAGTCCTCCCCGACACTTAACGCCAGCAAAAAGGCGATCGACGAATCCCACCTCTCAGATACCTACGCCCCCCTAAATCTCTATTTAGAGGTTTTGGAACCCTTCGTCTGGCGCGACAAAAACCACATCAGCCTACAGGATATCTGGGAATATCTAACTAAATATCCCTATCTGCCCCGCCTCAAGGATGAACAGGTTTTGCTAAAAGCGATCGCCGACGGCGTATCCTCGACCGCTTGGAGTCAGTGGTTTGCCTACGCGGAAGGCTTCGATCCAGAAACCGGCACCTATCAGGGACTGAAAGCCGGGGAATCCATCAATCCTACAATAGCTCAAAATAGTTTAATTGTCAAGCCCGATGTAGCCCAAAAACAGTTACAACTGAGCCAGCAGCCCAGCCCCAATTCCTTGGAGCAATATTCCGCCCCCTCACCGGGTCAGGAAAGGGAGGTAAATGCGATCGTAGGGGAGGACATAAACCCCGGAAATTATAGAGTTTCCCCGGCTCAAAATCAGCCCCTAAGACGCTTTTACGGGGTGGTAGAAATTGAGGCTTTACGACTCAACAGAGACGCGGGAGTAATTAGCGATGAAGTCATTCAACATTTAATCTCTCTCAAAAACACCAAGGTAAAAATTACCCTAGAAATTCAGGCAGACATTCCCGACGGTATCCCGGAAAATGTAGCCCGGACAATTATGGAAAATTGCCAAACCCTAAAATTCCAGCAAAAAGGCTTGGAAACCAATTAATAATTATCACACTCGTAGGGTGCGTCCGAGGGATAACCTATCGGGTAAACGGCAAATTTTATTCATCTGACGCACCACCGATATCGCGGTCAAGAAACCCGTTTGTCCCAGAGGTCAAGAAACCCGGTTTCTCAATTATTAAATTAATTTTTGCTTGAGTTGCTGTAATTTTTCTGGGGTAAGAATTACCTTGACATCCAATAATTGTGCCGGGTCTCTAAATAGTATCATTAAGCCATTATTGCCCACGGCAATATGAGGATTTTCGATATTGATGGTGTCATATTTAAGCTCAGGGATACTAACTTTCAGCACCAGTTGCTGTTGAGATTGAGAGAAAATATAAAGCTGTTGGTGGTCAAGGTCAAGCACCATTTTCCGGGGGGTGATACTACGTTGGTCGGGGTTGTTTGGTTTACTCCAAAAAATGGTGATTCCCCTGATTTCGGGGTTGCAAATTACAAAATTTTCGTCAAACTTTTGGGGTTCCCAGTTTAACTGACTGGGGTCTGTATCCTGTGGCATAAGTCGCTGTTGCCAGTCGATTTTAATATTCTGGAGGTTAGCCCACCATTGTCTAATAACTTCCAGGTTATTGGCATGATCAGGGTTGCTGCTGCCTAACTCCCAAATAGTTGTGCTATCCATGTTAATTGTCTCTAGTTGAATTTAATATTAGTTAGATTGTACAACCTGAATATATGCACCGATGAATTTGCCGATTGTTTTTCATCCCGACTATGTAGCCCCCCTGCCACCAGGACACCGTTTTCCGATGCCGAAATTTGGGTTACTTTGTGATATGTTACTCCAAGAAGGCGTAATCAGACGATCGCAACTTCACCTACCCAAACTGCCACCTACTGAGTGGATCGAATTAGTCCACCACCGGGACTATGTAGAGGCTTACTGTCAGGGGAAACTAGACCCGAAAGCACAACGCCGCATAGGTCTCCCCTGGAGTCAGGCTTTAGCCCAGCGGACTTGTATCGCAGTGGGGGGTGCGACATTGACCGCTAAACTAGCATTATCTCACGGTTTAGCCTGCAACACGGCCGGAGGCACTCACCACGCCTTCCCTAACTATGGATCTGGTTTCTGCATATTCAATGATATAGCGATCGCTGCCTGTGTCATGCAAAAATTAGGACTAGCCAAAAAAATCCTGATTGTGGATCTTGATGTACACCAGGGGGACGCAACGGCGGTAATTTTTCAAGATAACCCCCATGTATTTACCTTTTCAATGCACTGTCAAGCTAACTTTCCGGCTAAAAAACAAACAAGCGATCGCGATATTCCCCTAGCCGTGGGTATGGAAGACGAAGAATATTTGCAAATTTTAGCCAGTCATTTACCTGACTTGCTTACGGAATTTCGCCCAGATCTAGTGATCTATGATGCAGGAGTAGATACCCATATTGGCGATCGCTTAGGAAAATTGGCCCTAACTGACTCTGGGTTATGGCGGCGGGAAATGCAAGTTTTGTCTACCTGTGTGGGAATGGGATATCCGGTGGCGGGAATTATTGGCGGTGGTTACTGTGAAGATATGCAGAGTTTGGTTTACCGCCATTCTCTCCTACACCGCGCCGCTACGGACGTTTACCGCCAGTATCGCCTGTAATTAGATAATAGTAGAAAGTGAAAATATGATGATGAATTATCTGTTAGGGATTTTTTGCGGCGTTGGTTTAAGCGCCGCCTGTGGGTTTAGAATATTTGTACCCCCGGTAATTTTGAGCACAGCCGCCATATACGGCGATTTTGACCTACCCCCCGACTTAGAGATTTTGGGAACCGAGACGGGGTTGATAGCCGTCGCTACTCTGTTAGCAGTGGAGGCGATCGTCTATTTTATCCCCGGAGTCGATCATGCTTTGGATATCCTGGAAGCACCGATCGCTATGGTGGTGGCTACTTTGATTGTAGCTGCATTTTTACCAGACATGGAACCTCGGTGGATGTGGACAGTCTCTATAATTCTGGGGGCTGGATCAGCCGGAGTGATTGAAATGTTAATGGGTATTACCCGTGTCGCCTCTACTATGGCCACCGGAGGCTTGGCTAATCCATTGGTATCCACAATGGAGTTGCTGTGCGCTATGATCTTATCAGTATTGGCGATTTCTCTGCCTATATTGGGGGCGATAACAGTGGCGATCGTACTGGTGTTGGCAGTTCCGAAAATTTTGAGACGTAATTGGCAGCGATCATAAGTTGGGAAATAGGATTTTTACCCCCCACAAAGTTGCCCCGGTTGGCATAGGTGGAAAATGGCGATCGCCCCTGTGAAAATGGTAACAATGTCTCCAGTGATGCAGTGGCTTAGAATTGCTGTCAGCTAATATAAAAAAACAGACAGTGGGACACACATACTATGAAACCCGAATCAAACGCTGACATTTTAGCCCCTCTCAAAAATAACATTTTATTTGATAAACTACCTCCAGAAGCCCAACAATGGGCGGAAAGTTTACCTTGGGAACAGCGGCGCTATTTACTGTCTTTGTGTTACATATTCTGTGCCTCCCATCCCGAAAAACAGGCGGAATTTTTAGATGAATATACCGCCGATGGCTTAGTGTCTAAACTACTGGAAGATATCGACTCAATTAATCGGATTCAAAGATACTTTAACTGGTTTAAAGTGACTAGCCCCTTGACCGAGGGAGTTCTCCGCAAATATATCCGTCAGTTTTATATCCACTCCGCCCAAGATGCTAGATGTCAGCCAGATATCTACTTAGAATCAGCTTTAAAATTGGTAGCCAGCACCAAAGAAAAAGAGAACGTTTTTAATTATATTGTCGGTTTTGAATTGATTAAAATCATGTTCAAAATGAGTTGGCAACAACACGAAAGACTAGCCCGACTGCAAAAAAATCAGGACGATTTTATCAAACAATATATTAAACCTATTCAATATGCCCACCGCATTAATCGCCTGGTGGTCCCGAAAGATGAAAAAGTATTTTTTGCCAAACGAGATTATTTTGTGAAACCACCGGAAGTCAGTTCTCAAAAACTCATGGCTTTAATTATGGCAACTTTTACCACTGACCAAATTGTTAACTGTGGCTTTTCTGTAACTAGGCATATCCGGGCGCTAGAATTTGATTATGACTATATTTTTAACTTTTCGGAATCGGAAAGTATTTTTCCTTGGAACTCCGAATCAATGCTAGAATCAAGTTAAAACTCACTCTCAGAGTGGGTCTTAGTCGTGATGTCTATAAACACGGGAACTGGGAAAGTCGGAGTCCTTACTTAATAACTGTCAACTGTCCACTATAGGGACCCTATCCTAGTTTCCGTTAATCTAAATTAAGTGAGGCACAAAAGTGTTACTACCCAAAGGTTTTGAAGTCGAAATGTACACGGGTACACCCCAGGGGGACATAGTAGGCTTTTCCGATAAAATAGTTAAAAATCTTGATGGGTTTGTCCGGGAACCAGATACCCGCAATGTGGAGTATATAACCGCCCCAATTTGCAGTTACGATCGCTCTCTTTGCGCTTTAGTCAAACCTCGGCAACAACTGCGACAATACCTGCGCCAACTTGGCAACTACACCATTATACCAGGTAGCACTCTCTCTCTGGGAGATAGTCGGCGCTTTTACCGTTCTGACCCCAACAACCCCTATCATGCCTACATTCAGGAAACCTACGGAACTGATGTAGTTACCGCCAGCATCCATATTAACATCGGTATTGATGATCCAGAAGTGCTAATGCGTGCCGTGCGCCTAGTGCGGGTAGAAGCACCATTATACCTCGCCCTAAGCGCCTCCTCTCCGTTTTTGGACGGTAAACCCACCGGTTATCACTCCCAGAGGTGGCATTTGTTCCCCAAAACTCCCCGCCACGTTCCCCTCTTTGAAAGTCATTCTCATTATATCCAGTGGACTAATGAACAACTAGAAGCCGGAACTATGAGAAATGTGCGACACCTGTGGTGTTCCGTGCGTCCTAATGGGGTTCGTCGCCCCTACAGCCTCAATCGCCTGGAATTAAGGATTTGTGACCTAATGGTGAATCCCATAGCCTTACTGGCGACTACAGCCCTCTTAGAGGCAAGGTTATGGCAACTGATGGAGACCCCGAACCTAGACCCCCTGGAATTGAGTAGCCTACCAGCAAACACCCGCAATCAGGAATTAGTGGCGATCGCAGATGCCAACGAGGAAGCAGTAGCCCACCGGAGTCTCGATGCTAACCTGAAACACTGGAAAGATGGCAGTAGTATTTTAGCCCGCGATTGGATCGAGAATCTGTATCAAGAAGTTTGGCCAGTGGCTAAACAGCGTGGTTTTAGCTGTTTTCTGTCTCCCCTCAAAAAGATTCTGCGGTCGGGAAACAGCGCCCAACAGTGGCTAAAACAGTATGAAAGCGGCATCGATACTCGTAGTATTATCAAAAAGGCGATCGCTGATGCTTATGAACAAGAACAGGAACTTGAAGATAAATTATGTCAACTACTGGTTACCTAGTGGGTTGATGCAAAAGACCTATTAATATATCTTATATTCTCAGCGAAGGAGGAAATATAAAGAAAAGCTATAGAAATGTGGCTTTTAGTTCAGAAGTTGGGGATGATCATAGTATTGACTTCTGGTAGGTAAATTCCTGGCCTTTCAATGCGATCGACTATGCCCCAACTCGTTCTAGTTAATCCTCAAATCCCCCAAAATACAGGGAATATTGCCCGCACCTGTGCGGCGACCCAAACACCCTTGCATCTGGTGGGCCCCCTGGGATTTGAAATTAGCGATCGCTATCTGAAACGGGCAGGACTAGATTACTGGCCCTATGTACCCCTTAAATACCATACCCATATAGAGGATTTCCAAGCCTTTCACCAACCATTAGGGGGCCGCTGGGTAGGATTTAGCGCCCGTGGAAAACAGAATTATGTGTCCTTTCAATTTCAGGAAAATGATTGGCTGCTGTTTGGTAGCGAGACAGAAGGGCTCCCCCCAGAAGTTCTAGCCCTCTGTCAAGCTACCGTCTACATCCCCATGTGTCAGCCGAATGTCCGCAGCCTGAACCTCTCCGTTAGTGCCGCTGTAGGATTGTTTGAAGCCCGCCGACAACTAGGTTTGCTGGCTTAACCCCCACGGTTCAAACATAAGTTTTGATTATATCCTCTAGGAGGAGTAGCTCTATGTCTTCTGATAGATTTTCGTGATAAATCCAAGGATGTCTGGGTGAGGGGGTAAAGTCGGCGTAAGGATTGATATATCAAGTTGTTGGGTACTTGAGTATATTCTTAACACTACTCTGCTAAAGTTGGGAAACCACAAAACAATGGTTCCCAAGCCATTGTGTTTTTTGAGGTAGATGGTGTAAAGTCTCATTCGGGATCAGCAAATTCCCAATCTGCATTTCCTACAAACTGTCTTTTATCTATGACATCAAGGGAATTGCCAGATTGTTAACTCACACTCTCAACTTTGGGGTAATTGATGGGTAAAGGTGGCTTGTCGAAATTCAAAAAGCAAGGTAATCTGACCTAATCAATATGGCTGACAGTGGTGGGCCTCATGCAATCAGCATGATAAATATCACTTATCAGTTACTGTAATCGCAGGTTCTGCTTAAAGCCGTGTTAAATACAGATAACTGAGGAAAACCAGCCCCAAAAACAGTTTAAGCGCTTCTCCATAGGAGGTCGTTCTTTGAAAGGAACAGTTCCAAACAACAATCAGCCTGTTGTTACGGGTGCCATTAATACAGATATGAACGTGGAAACTACACAACAGGTCACAGTCCCCAGTCGGAGCAAGGTGAAAACCTCTGCGGCGTTCTTGGGTTTAGCGATTGCATCAGGTCTTCTGTTTCCCGAAGGGGGTAGTGCTGCTACTGAGTCACTAAAAGCCGATAGCAACAACGCGATGCAGTCTTCTTCTAATCAAGCTGCAATTAATCAAAACGGCGACTCAGTATCTGATTCATCAGATTGGCAACCATCCATTCTGCGAAACCTGACAGAATCTAATTCTAGGTCTATGGGTTCGGCAACCCCAGTAGAACCAGCAGCAGTTATTGACCATCAGGAAAACGAGACTCAAGCCCAAGAGCAAGCCCAGCCTGGGTCTGTGGTTGTCTCGGAATCGTCTTTATCAAAATCTGAAGAAAAACCTTTCCCCTATCAGTTTGACACCATAGAAAGGTTTGACACCACAGAAAGGGCGGGGGGAAATGGCATTAGCGGTTCAGACTCCTACGGTTCTGGTGTTACCGAAAACACTGCCCCTAGCCCACGGTTTTCTCAACCTTCCCAGGTGAGCAATGCGGTTAGGGAGACAATTAGGGAAACTGATATCAGTTCCTTTAATAGGGTTCCCGGTACCTTGGTGATTGACTCAGACCCCACTCAGTCGGTTTCGGTGGTCTATAAGGTCAGTTCAGGAGACACTATAGCTCGAATTGCTGAGGCCCACGGGGTGTCAGTAGATGATGTGATTAGAGCTAATAATTTGACTGACCCTCACTTGATTAAGGTTGATCAAGAACTGAGGATTCCTAAACGTTTGCATAACTATCTGGCATCTCCAAGAGATAGTTACACAGCAGATAACAACTTAAACAACTCCAGAAGTGATTTGGGTTCTGCCCAAACTACTACTCCTAGCCACAGAGCATCTACTAACGACAATACTCCGGGAGCTTCTGTTAGACTACGCTTGAGTCAAACTGTGACTCCTACGGTTCTCCCGTCCCAAATATCTGGCGATATCACCAAACCGGTGGGCCTGAAAGTGGATTTGGGCGATCGCTTGGGTACATCAAATGATGGCGGCGATCGCATTTCCCCCAGGAAACTTTCGGAACTCAGTCAACAAACCCCTGTCATAGAGTCTAACTATACTGATAACTCAACTACAGCTTCACGAAAGGATCTATCAACTAGTGGTGAGTCCCAACCCAGTAGTAATGGGGAATTTAGTCTTGCTGATGCTGAGGAGAGAAGGCTTACCCCTCTCAATCGCCGCCACAGCGGCAGTAGACTCTATAGCGATCGCCTGAGAACTGAGATTGAGCGACTGCGAAACGAGTACCACGCTCAACAGTCTCAACCCACCTATTCCTATCAAACTGTCAGCTTTTCTCAGGAACCAGAAGAAGTAGCGATCGAGGCGAAAGCCGAAAAAGCCGAAACCGCTGATCAGGTGTTGGCTGCTACTGAACCTAACCCCAGACGACTACAACGGATTAACCCTGAGTTTAACCCCACAGCCTACCAATATCAAAAGGATATCGATGGGGAAAAACCCTCAGACGGGGCTACTCAAGAGATTTCCCGCCGCCCAGAACCAGGTTCCGAAGATAACCCCAATTCATTGGTTGCTACTGCTCCTCTGGGGGCTAGTGCTTATGATCCACTTCAGAACCCTACTCTCGGTCGCATTGTTTCCCCCGATTTACCGCCACTACTTGGCCCGGATGCCTACCTACCGGGAGGCTCCACACGGTTTGCTGGCTATATTTGGCCAGCCGAGGGAATTTTAACCTCCGGCTACGGTTGGCGCTGGGGAAGAATGCACCGAGGTATTGATATTGCCGGTCCGGTGGGTACTCCCATCTTAGCAGCCGCTCCGGGAGTGGTTATCTTTTCAGGTTGGAACAGCGGTGGCTATGGCAACTTGGTGGAACTAGAGCATCCTGATGGCAGTGTTACCCTTTATGCTCATAATCACCGGAATCTGGTCAGTAAAGGGCAGAAAGTTACCCAAGGTCAGCTAATTGCGGAAATGGGTAGCACCGGGTTTAGCACTGGTCCTCACTTGCACTTTGAAATTCACCCCACCGGAAATGGGGCTGTCAATCCTATGGCTTTGTTGCCCAGGGATTAATGACCAATTTGGGGCTAAGAACAGACCCAGATTTTCCCCTGGTCTGTTCTCCCCCTTAACAGGTTGAAAATTTTTTTTGGCGATCGCTTGCCATATATGGGGAATAGGTGCTATATTTATAAATCGTTGAGAAACAAGGCTCTGTAGCTCAGTGGTTAGAGCAGGGGACTCATAAGCCCAAGGTCGCAGGTTCAAATCCCGCCAGAGCCATTTATTGAACTGATTTAACGTAGAGTCCTACACAAAAAAACATGGGACCCTTTGAGCCAGGCCCCCCATAAACCGGGGCCTCCAAGCGACGCGCCGGCGGAAATATCTGGCGGTCAATTATAGTATGATCAGGATGATGCAAGCATAACAAATTGTCAACTCAGCCATAAAAAACTGGGTTTTCAGAGGAATTAGGAGATTTACCCATGACAAGTGAGTGTATTCGCGTTGGTTTAGCAGCCCCGGATTTTACCGCCACAGCGGTTATTGACCAAGAGTTCAAAACTATTAAGTTATCTGAATATCGGGGTAAATACGTTGTTCTGTTCTTTTATCCCCTGGACTTTACTTTTGTCTGTCCTACAGAAATTACCGCATTTAGCGATCGCGCTGAAGAATTTTCAGCCATTAACACCCAAATCTTAGGGGTTTCTGTCGATAGCGAATTTTCTCACCTAGCTTGGATTCAAAGCGATCGCCAGTCCGGTGGAGTTGGCGACCTCAACTATCCCCTAGTGTCTGACATTAAAAAAGAAATCAGCGCCGCCTACAATGTGCTTGACCCAGAAGCCGGAATTGCACTGCGGGGTCTGTTCATTATTGACAAAGATGGCATTATTCAACACGCCACTATCAATAACCTCGCCTTCGGTCGTAATGTAGACGAAACCCTACGGACCTTACAAGCGATCCAATATGTGCAAGCTAACCCCGACGAAGTTTGTCCCGCAGGTTGGAAGCCAGGAGATAAAACCATGAACCCCGACCCAGTTAAGTCTAAAGAGTTCTTCGCGGCCATCTAAATCAACAATAGTGCATAGTTAACAGTTGACTCTGACAGGGAGCTAGGGGCTTAGTCCTCCCAGCAATGGGTCTCAAGCCTCCCCCTTGTAGGGTTCCTCCTCACTCAAATTATAATCCCGCCGCCGTAAAGCCTGACGGTTTCTCACCTCTAACCTTTGGTATAGTGGCAGTCATCTTGGGACAATTAAAATAGAGAAACTGTATTCTACTATCACTTCAAGTCACAGACCCAATGAGATTCACAATGATTCAACCCCTTACTCCAATTGCTGGCGGTGTGCTAGGAAGTTTACTCTTGATGGCTTGTGCAACACCAACCGGAGTAGAAACCCCACCGGAGAACCCTATAGGACAAATCCTATCCACCGACCTTGAATCTGGTGCATCTATCCCTCTGAATCGGGAGTGGGAACAAACCACAGTGGTGGAGAATTTGGAACATCCCTGGGGATTAGCGTGGCTTCCTGATGGGACAATGCTGATTACTGAGCGACCAGGACGCTTACGGATAGTGCGCGATGGGGTTCTCGACCCTACTCCTGTAGCTGGGTTACCAGAAATCTTAGTCCTGAATCAGGGAGGTTTACTCGATATTGCCGTTCATCCCCGGTTTGAGGAAAATTCATTGATTTATTTCACCTATTCCCAAGGAACGCCCGAAGCCAATGGGGTGGCAGTGGGTAGAGGGGAGTTAAGGGGAAACAGCCTAGAGAATGTCGAGGTGATTTTCCAAGCTGTTCCTTTGAAGCGGGGAGGACAACACTTTGGTTCGCGCATCGTGTGGTTACCCGATGATACTCTGTTGGTGGCGATTGGTGATGGCGGAAATCCACCGCTGGAACTCGATGGGGAACTGATTCGCTTACAGGCTCAAAATCGAGAGAGTCATTTGGGTAAGATTGTACGCCTGAATGACGATGGCTCAATTCCCGGTGATAATCCTTGGCAGGGAGACCCTGATAGTGACCCTGCTATTTGGAGTTATGGTCATCGGAATATTCAGGGGTTAGCCATTGATTCCCAACGGGGTCACGTTTGGTCTACCGAACATGGTTCCCGTGGTGGGGATGAGTTAAATCTGATTAAAGGGGGGGAAAATTACGGCTGGCCTCTTGTTACCCATAGTCGGGAATATACGGGGGGGCAGATTTCCGATCGCCAAACCCATCCAGATATGGTTGACCCCCATATCGTCTGGACACCAGCGATCGCTCCGTCCGGGTTAGCCGTGCATGGGGGTGATTTGTTTGCTGGGGGTTTAGTATCCCAATCCGTGCATCATATCCAATTAAATGACTCCGGTGAGGTGGTAGACCAACGAGCGATCGCGATCGGTCAGCGTGTGCGGGATGTTCGGGAAAGTCCTGATGGTCATCTCTATGTGTTGACTGATGCCGCCCCCGGGCGGTTAATTCGACTTCATTAACTTAGTTAGCGCGAGTTTTCTGGCTGTCTCCTGGATCCGGAAAAATTCAGTTTCTGCCTCAATTCTAACCCCTGGCGTGCAACTGACCGGATTTTCCAGAATTTGACCCTTCTCCCAGGTTAGGGAACTGGCGTCTTCTAGCTTGGTCTCACAGCGCAGCGGGGATTGGATTAGCCCCGTTGTATGCCCTCAATCATCAGGATTATCAACAAATCCGCCAGAAAATTGATACAGCTCTGGACGACTGACGATATCAGTGACGAGTTCGGCGTTAGGGTAGAGTTAGAGTTTCCCCTAAGCAACTTTTAATCCAGTCGAAAATTTCCCGGTTCACCCGTTCGGGACATTCATCATGGGGGCAGTGACCCGCGCCCTCCAGTTCTACTAACTTGATGTGGGGATTATATTTTAGGTAGAGGTGAGGTTTAGCCAGTTTCAGGGGAATCAGTCGATCCTGTTTTCCCCAGAGTAGTAATATGGGAACCTGCACCTGGGGAAATAGACTGCGTACAGCAGGGCCGAGTTTAGAACTCCCCATAATCCGAAACAGAATAGTAAAAGCCCTAGCTGCCCCTCGTTCTTGGGGTGGAGTAGATAGAATATGTATCAGTTCCTCTGTAACTGCATCAGGATTGTGATAGGCTAATTTAACCCAACGACTGATGACAGATGGTTGTCTCACTAGATAGAATATGGGACGTAATATAATAGGGGAAGCAACCAAACTTTGGATTAACTCAACTGGGGGAACCATCCACCCAGGTAATAAGTCCGCTTGAGCGGCGGGATCGGGTAAACTGAGCATAACCAAACCTTTAGCGGTTTTGGGATATTGAGCAACAGTTGCTAAGGCGATTAGAGAACCAATAGAGTTTCCCACCCAGATGGTCGGACGGCGGATAAAAGTTTGCCAAAAGTCATGCACCAATTCTGTCCAGAGGGAAACATTATATGGAGCGATCGCCTTTTCAGAACCACCAAACCCCAATAAGTCCAAAGCATAAACTGGGTGCGAATGACTGAAGACCGACAAATTGTGTCTCCAGTGGCCGATAGATGCACCAAAGCCGTGAAGGAAAATTAAAGGAACAGGAGAGTTGCTCCCGAGTGGGTCTTGAACCTCAAAAATAGGCGATTTAGCCTCTTTAGGGTGCTGCCAACGCAGAAAAGTATAGCGAACTCTCCAACCCCTCCAAATCCAATCACGCTGAAAGCCCATCTGTTTGTGCAAGTCTGGTAAATCCATCTAACCGTCGTCCTGAGTGCAACATAACTTGAAAGTTACCCCTAAAATACTAGGGTCCCTAAAGTTTAGATTAAATGTCAAGCCTATTGATATGGGAAATCAGTACAATGTTCGGTTAGTGCGACCCACAATTTTCGAGACATTCGTTAACCTCATTAACTTAAAATTCCTGTAATGCCTGTGATAGAATCAAAAAGAAATCGCAACTTACCTCAAATCAACGACAATATCCGCTTTCCTAAGATTCGCCTGATCGATACCGAAGGCGGTCAGCTAGGGATCATGACTCCCAGGGAAGCCATGAAACTAGCTCAGGAAAAGGAACTAGACCTAGTTCTGGTTAGCGATAAAGCTGACCCTCCCGTATGCCGGATTATGGACTATGGGAAGTTCAAATATGAACAGGAAAAGAAAGTTCGGGAAGCTCGTAAAAAGCAGCATACCGCCGATGTCAAAGAAGTTAAGATGCGTTACAAAATTGATGATCACGACTATCAGGTGCGTGTGAATCAAGCCAAGCGCTTCCTTAAATCCGGCGATAAGGTCAAAGCCACAATCATGTTCCGGGGTCGAGAAATTCAGCATAGCAACCTGGCCCGGGAACTGCTCAAACGTATGGCAGTAGACCTAGAAGAACACGCAGAAGTTCAACAGTCCCCCAAACAAGAGGGACGGAGCATGATGATGCTGTTGGCTCCCAAAAAAACAACTAGCTGAGACTTAGGAATTGCGGGCCATTGTCATTTATCAAACCTGTTGCTGCTACAGTTATGATAAACCAGTAACCCCAGTTCCCCCCCCATAACTGATAATTTAGAAAAGAGTTGACACTCCCCGTTCTAAAGAGACGGGGATTCTTGGTTCGCGCTACTCGCCATTAGACCGCAGGTTTACACCAACAGCCCAAGATAGCCAATCTCCCCCAGCGTAAGTTCCGGCGTGCCCCGCCTTAGCTAGTCCGCGTTTCCGGATATTCACTGCCACATTAACATCACGGTCGGCTACATACCCACAGTGCGAACACATTATGTGTTCTTTCTCATAGGGTTTTCTTGACTCATTGACCCCAGTTTGAGCATTCTTGGCTGGTATAGCGAGGCTCTGCAGCTACCGTCACCTTGCCATATTTCACACCAAAATACTCTAGCCAACTGCGAAAAGTAGACCAACCTGCATCAGAAATAGATTTAGCTAGTTTTCGATTTCTTGCCAGCCCTTTCACATTCAAGTCTGTAGATTGGATAACGGAATATGCTAATCTCTTGCAATATTCTTTTCGCTGCCTACTTACTCTTAAATGCTTACGAGCATATCTATTTCTAGCTTTGTGATAGTTTTTAGATGGTTTTTGTCTGGCTTTCTTTTGAGCGTAACTGTACTTTTTAGACTTCTCTACCATAGCATCTACAGCATCTACAGCGATCGCAAATTGAGCATAGTATCCATCAGCCTGGCGGACTAATCTTACTCGCTTAATTTGTGTGATGTCGTAGTAGTTCAGGTCCCAGGTTCCCTTTAATTTCAGAGTCCCGATACCTTTTTTGTCAGAAAAGGTAATAGCTTTTCTGGTTTCCGAAAGTTGCCATCCGCTAGTTTTATATTCAACAGAGCGACTATGTTTTTTGAACTTAGGAAAACCTTTTTTACCCTTAACACTCAGCGAAGTCAAGGCTTTAACTTTTTTCTGACAGTTATCGTAGAACCGAGAAATAGCAAACCAAGCGCGTTCAGCAGCTGATTGTCTAGCCATCGAGTTCAATTCCTTGGCAAAAGGAAACTCAGCCGCTAAGACAGCACAATATTTATTTAGGTCATATTTACCCACCCCTTTATTATCCATCCAATAGCGCCAACATTTGTTTTGGATAAACTTAGATGTGCGAATAGCCTCGTCTATAGCTTGGTACTGAGATGGTTTAGCTTTGATGGGCGAACTCGTATACAATCATTGCTCACTCTAACAACCTTATGCTATTATAGGATACCAATGAAAAGATAGCAATAGTAGGTAGGCGAATAAATTTGCCCTAGCCGCTACATCCGCCCTATAAAGAGAGGCGGCAAAAGTGGCTATCAGGTGTTTTCAGATAACATTGAGGGGTCTCAATACGGGATGGAAAAGCGAATTGGTGAACCCGCAGGAGTGGGACAGGGTGTGCTACGCGGTCTAAATCTCCGCCCAGAAGAAGTAGAGCGAACCTTATTAATGTTCGCAGTTTATACTTTTTCATCCATCGGACTGATTTGGTTAGAACTAAGTACCGTCGGCCTATTTATTGATCAATATGGGGCAGAAAAACTGCCTTGGATTTATATTGCTAGTGCTGGGATCGGGTCTAGTTTGGGTGTAGTTTACTCTCGGTTACAGACCTTTTTACCCCTGCGCCGGGTGATTGTTCTGATTTTACTACTGATGGCAATCCCCCTGTTTCTATTTCGTTTTGGTTTGGGAATAGAAGATTTCCGGGTCTTGGGATTAAGTCTTCAGTTTGTCACCCTATTTGTCATGTGGCTGTGGGTTGAGGCTTGTTATCTTCTCAACGATCTCAATACCTCCATTACCTCTAATCAACTTTTTAACATTCGGGAGATCAAGCGCACCTATCCCATTATCAGTAGTGGTTATCTGGTGGCTGGGGTGGTTAGCGGTTTCTCCCTACCCCTATTACTGAGATTTGTAGGATTAAACAATGTCACCCTAGTATCTGGGACTATGGTTCTCGTGGGTGCAGGTGTTTTATTTTATCTGTCCCAAAGATATGAACAGTCTTTCCCAGATTCTTCCCGGTGGACCCCCGAAGACGAACTCCCCGAATTTAGTACCCGTAGCCTCAAAGGTCCCCTACAAGGCTATGTCATTCCCTTGGTGCTATTTTTCGTCATGGCTGAAGTCGTCTATGTCATGGTCGATTTCCAGTTTTTCAGTCAATTAGAATACCGTAGTGGTATCGGTGGCGCTAGTTGGATTGTTAGCTTCCTGGGACTATTTGAGGGGGTTTTGAGTACCTTCCAAGTAGCCACTCAGTGGTTTGCTTCCAGTCGCTTGGTCGAAAAAATAGGCGTGTTTGGTACAGCATCTATCCTTCCCGTGGGGGTAGTCGCCTTGGGCCTGTTTTCCTTGATAGGGGGGGCTACGGGTTTATTTACCATATTTATAGGGTTTTTGATTCTCAGATTTTTAGATGAACTGTTCCACTACACTCTCATCGAAACTACGGGGACGGTTCTATTTCAACCCCTACCAGAAAATATTAGGAGTGATATTCAGACCCTGGTTAATGGTGTCTTTGAACCCCTGTCAACGGGTTTGAGTGGTATAGGGATTTTGCTGTTGCTGTGGCTGATTCACATATTTTTACCCGATGGTGTCCCAGAAGGTATTTTCCAGCAAGACCAAAGTCTGATTTTTGTCGTAACTATTATTTTGTTGGCTTTTGTCTGGTTGTGGGTGGTCTGGAAAATTCGCTCCCAATATGTAAGACTTTTAGTTCGTAGTGCTGAACGCGGTCGCCTGGGAACTACAGATATTGATATGCGTAGCCTCAAGCGATCGGTGGTCGATGAGTTGAAACAGCCAACCCCAGAAGCTGATAAGCGTTCCTGTATTGAATTACTCAGCCAACTTGATCCTAAAAATGTCGGGGATACTCTGGTTCCACTACTGGAGATTATGTCCCCGAATCTTCAGCGTCAAGCCCTAGAACTGATGCTAGATTATCCTAATCCCGCTCATTTAGAGGCGATTAGATCCCTATCTCATAGCAGTCTACCTCCTGAAGTTTTGGCTTTGGCACTACGCTATATCTGGTTAACTGAATCTAACCCAGATATTAATCAGTTGAAACCTTACCTACAACCAAGGGTCGATCCGGTGGTACGGGGAACAGCTGCGGCCTTGATTATGCGTCGTGGCGATCGCGAACAAAAAGCGGCGGCTACTAATACTATCCGCCGCATGATCGTCTCTAATCAAGAACCCGAACGGGTGATGGGAGTCCGCGCTCTGGGTGATGCTGATTATCTGCAAGGGTTGCGAGTTTATCTTAATGACCTCCTCGCTGATGAATCTCTCAGGGTCCGCTGTTCGGTCTTGGAAGTCATTGCGGCTACTAAGATGGAAGAATACTATGGCTCCCTATTAAAAGCCGTTTCCTACCGTTCTACCAGAGAAGCAGCAAGAATGGCCTTAGTCCGATTGGGAAATGAGGCTATTCCTCTATTAATGAGAATAGCAACGGATATCTATAAATCAGATTTGGTCAGACTTCAGGCTTGGTCTGCTTTGGGAGAAATTGGTACGCCAGAAGCCTTAGATACTCTCATTGATAATCTGTTAATTTCCTGGGGAACCACCCGACGTAATATTCTCCGCATTCTCCTGAAAATTCCCGATGATGTGGGGATTGAAAGAACTTTAGACCGCATTGGACGTAATGGGGTGGAAACGTTAATTGAACAGGAGTTGATGTTTATTGGTCAAATCTATAGCACTCTTTTAGACCTCGAACCTGAAAAACCTACAGCTCCTATCTTACCTTCTACTGTCTCCCTTGAGGTCGCTTCCCCCTAGAAATGCTCTGTCGCGCGCTCCGTAATCTTGAATCGGATGCCATAGACCGCTGTTTTCTGCTGATGAAGTTCCTTTACTCCCTCGGATCTATTCAGGCGGCGGCTTTCAATATTCGCTCTGGACAACAGGGAAATATTGCTCGTGGGTTGGAAATCTTGGATAATACTGTTGATATTTCCCGTAAACGAGCCTTGATTGGCATTTTGGATAATCACTCTATTGTCCAAAAAATTGAGGACCTCTCCCCTTTGATTTCCTATAAACCAATGACACCTAGCGAGCGCCTTCGTCGTTTACTGGAGTTTCGCCATTTCCTCTCGGATTGGTCTTTGGCTTGTTGCTTCCACCAAGCGCGGTCCGCCAGTTGGAGCCTCACCGCTGAACAGACTTTGATGTGTCTGAGACATCCCACAGGTTTTGTCCGGGAAGCTGTTTTGGCTTACCTCAAGATGGGAGCGCGTCAGGCTTTGGTAGAATTATTGCCAATGCTACAAACCGATCCGGACCCTTTGGTGGCTCACCAAGTACAACAATTAATCTCGGAATTAGCTGTACACATAAAAACCGAAATGCCTTGAGCAATGGGGAGTCCCTCTGGATTCAAGTTTACTAACTCGCGCTTTACCTCGTCTGATTATGTTAACTAGCGTACAACGCCTATTGTTTGTCCGAAAAGTCCCCATTTTTCAAGAACTTAGGGATGATTTCTTGGTGCGTCTTGCTTCTGTTATGGATGAATTGTCTTTTCCCCCTAATCAAAGTATTTTTACTGAGGGACAAGAAGGGCGATCGCTTTATATTGTCGTTTCTGGTCAGGTCAAGGTTCATCATGGCGATCGTGAATTGGCTCGTTTGGGTAAGGAAGACTGTTTTGGCGAAATGTCTCTATTTGATGCTGAACCGCGATCGGCTTCTGTCACTACCCTAGAATCCTGTGAATGTCTCATGCTCACACAGATGCAGCTTTATGATGCTATTGATGAGACTCCTGGTATTGCGGTTAATATTATTCGCTTACTATCTCGCCGCATCCGAGAATTGAACCAAAAAGCCAACGCTCAAAACCCTAAATCTTCCATTTCCGAAGTTAAAGTCCCACCCCCTCGGTCTTGATGTATCTTGATTTTTTTTCAAAAAAAAAATTGGGGTCGCTTTTTTGCCTCGCGGGCATTGACAACCCAGGGCATTCCTGCTATTATATTGACAATATCTTTAATAATTGGGTATAGCCAAAAATAAAAATTTTACAAGCATCCCATTATATTAAAAGTGTAGCGCAAGTAGCCACGAAAGGCAACCCCCCCTCCCCCCAAAAAAATTCGCATTTTGCCAGTTGATTTTTTTTTCAAAAAAAAAATTGGGGTCGCTTTTTTGCCTCGCGGGCATTGACAACCCAGGGCATTCCTGCTATTATATTGACAATATCTTTAATAATTGGGTATAGCCAAAAATAAAAATTTTACAAGCATCCCATTATATTAAAAGTGTAGCGCAAGTAGCCACGAAAGGCAACCCCCCCTCCCCCCAAAAAAATTTTTTGCAACATTTCTTAAAATTTTGTTACAAAAGTTAATAAAGTTCTAGTTTGGTAGGAAGGGATTAGTCTGTAAGCTAATGTTTGGACACACAGTTACCCATTAATCCCAAAATTGGGCAGCTATTTGGCTAGGGTAGGTGTAGCAGTTCGTGGCTGACAGAAGCAGTCCGAGGGCGGGTGTAGCAGTCTTGCTGGTGTTGGTAGTAGCTGACAGAAGCAGTCCGAGGGCGGGTGTAGCAGTCTTGCTGGTGTTGGTAGTAGCTGACAGAAGCACCCCGAGGGCGGGTGTAGCAGTCTTGCTGGTGTTGGTAGTAGCTGACAGAAGCACCCCGAGGGCGGGTGTAGCAGTCTTGCTGGTGTTGGTAGTAGCTGACAGAAGCACCCCGTGGGCGGGTGTAGCAGTCTTGCTGGTGTTGGTAGTAGCTGACAGAAGCACCCCGAGGGCGGGTGTAGCAGTCTTGCTGGTGTTGGTAGTAGCTGACAGAAGCACCCCGTGGGCGGGTGTAGCAGTCTTGCTGGTGTTGGTAGTAGCTGACAGAAGCACCCCGTGGGCGGGTGTAGCAGTCTTGCTGGTGTTGGTAGTAGCTGACAGAAGCACCCGCCCCTACTGTCAATGCGGAAAGAAAAGTCTTGTATCTGCTATGATAATTCAATAGCCCAGGTACTCTGGGTGGTAATGCCTGTGGAGCTGTCGGAACGGGGTAAGACTGTTGGGAGGTTTCGGCCACTTGTACCAACAACTGCTGGGGAAGACCAAGGAAGCAGGAATGCCTTATCGTGAGGTAAGGAAGCCCGTGTCGTAATCTTTGATTCGATGACGGGAGGATGTCACGTCGGAGATGGCAAAATCTATCAAGGTCCTATGTCAACAGAAATTAAGGACGAATTACAGCTAGAAGTGCAACGCCGCCGTAATTTCGCCATTATCTCCCACCCAGACGCGGGAAAAACCACGTTAACAGAAAAACTACTTCTGTATGGAGGAGCCATTCACGAAGCGGGAGCGGTAAAAGTCCGCAGGTCGCAGCGTCACGCGACATCAGACTGGATGGCGATGGAACAACAACGGGGGATTTCCATCACTTCAACAGTGTTGCAGTTTGAATATCATAACACTCAGATTAACTTACTGGATACTCCCGGACACCAAGATTTCAGTGAAGATACCTATAGGACGTTGGCGGCGGCGGATAATGCGGTGATGCTGGAAGATGCAGCTAAGGGTTTAGAACCTCAAACCCGGAAGCTGTTTGAAGTGTGTAAGATGCGGGGCTTACCTATTTTTACGTTTATTAATAAAATGGATCGCCCTGGTCGGGAACCTTTGGAACTTCTTGATGAAATTGAGCAGGAATTGGGGTTACACCCTTACCCGGTAAACTGGCCTATTGGTATGGGCGATCGCTTTAAAGGAGTTTTTGACCGCCATAAGGGACAAATTCATCTATTTGAACGGACAGCCCACGGTTCTCGGGAAGCGGTAGATACAGTGATAGATTTGGGAGATCCGCGCATTGAGGATTTATTAGACCAGGATCTGTATTATCAACTCAAGGAAGAATTGGAACTGTTGGACGCTTTAGGTTCAGACTTGGATCTGTCGGCGGTACATAGTGGGAAAATGACCCCAGTATTTTTTGGTAGCGCCATGACTAACTTTGGGGTACAACTGTTTCTGGATGCTTTCCTAGAATATTCGTTAAAACCAGGTCCCCACAATAGCACGATTGGGGATATTCCCCCAGATTATCCAGAGTTTACAGGGTTTGTGTTTAAGTTACAGGCGAATATGGACCCGAAACATCGCGATCGCGTGGCTTTTGTGCGGGTATGTACAGGAAGATTTGAGAAGGACATGACGGTTAGCCATGCTAGAACCGGAAAAACGGTGCGTCTGTCACGTCCGCAAAAACTGTTCGCGCAGGATCGTGAGTCAATTGAGGCGGCTTATCCTGGGGATGTCATTGGTTTAAATAATCCGGGAGTATTTGCGATCGGTGATACCATCTACAATGGTCAAAAACTCGAATATGAGGGGATTCCCTGTTTTTCGCCGGAACTTTTCGCCTATCTGAAAAATCCTAATCCGTCTAAATTTAAGCAGTTCAATAAGGGTATTACAGAACTGAGGGAAGAGGGAGCAATTCAGATCATGTATTCTCAGGATGATTCTAAACGCGATCCAATTTTGGCGGCGGTGGGTCAACTTCAGTTTGAGGTAGTTCAGTTTCGGATGCAGAATGAATATGGGGTGGAAACTCGCCTAGAATTGTTACCCTATAGTGTGGCTAGATGGGTAGCAGGGGGATGGGAAGCGTTAACCAAGGTGGGAAGACTGTTTAATACTGTTACTGTTAAGGACAGTTGGGGTCGCCCAGTTTTGTTATTTAAGAATGAGTGGAATTGTCAACAGGTACAGTCGGAACATCCAGAACTGGAATTAAGAAGTTCGGCTCCGGTGGTGTCGGGTCAGCAACCGCAATAGTGGGAAAAATTGAGTAGGGACAACATATAGTTGTCCCTATCGTTTGTGTGTATATACAGAATTGACAGAAAGACAATGAGGATCCTTGTGTTGACTACTCCCCGCGCTAAAGCGACGGGGATTCCCCGGAGGGATTTCAGAACTTCCGACAAGTCGGACTCCTAGGCGAAGTCAAATACGCCTCTATAGGTTGCCCGAAGGCTTCCTTTTACTTATTTTCATTCAATCACCTTTTGTCTCTCGCCAATGAAACGTCTTTGCTGCCGACATTTCTGCATGATGCAAGTCTGCCCTCACGGGATGTTAAGCCCCTTTCATTTGGGTCATAGAGAAGGCGATACCATTCTATCATAGTCATTGCGGCTAAAGCCGCCGAGTCGTTTTTCCGCCCCGCTTTAAAAAGACGGAGCTACCAAACTCCCGAATTTTTGCCGTGTTGTATATGGAGGGAAGCGCAATAGTTAGTTATTCGACAATAGCGGGGGTTTCTTCGATTGGCGTTTCAGAAAATAAGGCTGTATAGGCATATCCGGCGGCGATCGCTCCTACAATGGGAGCCAACCAGAATAACCACACTTGACTAAACAATTCTACGCCAGCAAACAGGGCTGGTCCTGTGCTGCGAGCGGGGTTAACAGAAGTGTTGGTCACGGGAATGCTGATTAAGTGAATTAGGGTTAGGGCTAAACCAATAGCAATAGGAGCAAAGCCCTTGGGGGCTCGGCTATCTGTTGATCCCAAAATCACCATCAAAAACATGAATGTCAGAACTACTTCTGTGATTAAACACGAAAGTAAGGAAAAGCCACCGGGAGAGTGAGGCCCAAAACCATTAGTAGCCAGAGGATTAGTACCAGTAAGGATAAAATCTGGTTGACCTATGGCGATTAGATAGACCAAACCGGCGGCAACGATCGCACCTATAACCTGAGCGACAATATAGGGGAGTAAATCCGAGGCTGGGAAGCGTTTTGCTGCCCATAAACCAAAGGAAACTGCCGGGTTAAGGTGACAACCGGAAATGTGACCAATGGCATAAGCCATAGTCAATACGGTGAGACCAAAGGCGATCGCCACACCAATAAAGGCAATCCCAAAAGGATTATCAACACCCCGTGGAAATTCGGCTGCTAATACCGCACTACCACAACCTCCGAACACGAGCCAAAACGTACCGAGAAACTCGGCGATGCACCGTTTATTCAGGGGCATTTTTTTCACCTCAAATAACTAATTGGGTAAGTTTAAGCAGCAATGCTATCACGTCTGCTTCTGGGAGTGAATTGTTGTTAGTAAAACTTTATAATTGTCGTGGCTATCTGGAAGCCCTAGACTATGATTCAATGAACATATAACTATATGTTAACCTAACAGATATCTAGTATTTGTTGGGTATGCCCTGAGACCAGGTATGGCTTATATATCCTGTGGAAAAGCAGTTATAGAGTTAATTAAACATAGTTAATCAAAGACGATCGCCTGTTTGTGGGTGAAAAAGATGCACTTTTTCATGGGCGATCGCCAAGTTAATTTTATCCCCCAAACTGACATCAATGGCTGCGGGAATCCTCACCTGTAAGCCATCTTCTGGGGGGTGGGTAAACCTAGCAAATAACAGGGTTTCATGTCCCAAGGATTCGACCCGTTCAACCCTGACATTAAGATGATTCGGGCTAGGTTCTGCGAGGGTTAAATGTTCCGAACGCACGCCCAAAACGATAGACTGATCAGCCAAATTCGTGAGATTAGCTATGGTTTCCTGAGATAAACTGAGGCGAAAATGGGGATGGATTAACTCACCGGACTTAGACAATTTAACGGTGAGAAAATTCATGGGACTAGAGCCAATAAACTCGGCTACAAAACGATTAGCGGGGGAGTTATACAAAACCATGGGACTGTCAATTTGCTGAATTTGTCCGCCATTCAGGACAGCAATTCGAGTCCCCATAGTCATAGCTTCGGTTTGGTCGTGGGTAACATAAATAGTGGTAGTTCCTAACTGTCGTTGTAAGTCAACAATTTGCGATCGCATTTCGGTGCGTAACCTAGCATCCAAATTAGATAAGGGTTCATCCATGAGAAAAACCTGGGGATTTCGAGCCATAGCCCTTCCTAAAGCGACCCGTTGCTTTTGACCGCCGGAAAGTTGTTTGGGAAACCGATCTAGTAGGGGTTCAATTTGCAACATCTCAGCAATTTGTTGTACTCGCAGCGCAATGGAACGTTCCCGACTAGACTGGTTACGGAAGGAATTAGGAAAAGGGAGCGATCGCTTTATAGTTCCGGCTAGTCTTTGAGGCAATTTTTCGGGTTGGCCAGTACGTCGCAACCCAAAAGCCAAATTATCATAAACTTTAATGTGGGGATATAGGGCGTAATTTTGAAATACCATAGCGACATCGCGGTTTTTGGGAGGATAATCATTAACTAAGCGATCGCCAATCCAAATCTTTCCGGCTGTGGGAGTTTCCAAGCCAGCAATCAAGCGTAATAGGGTACTTTTTCCGCAGCCAGAAGGTCCGACAAACACCATAAATTCACCATCACGGACGGTGAGGTTAATATTACGAAGGACGGCTCTATCTCGGTCGGTTTCCGAGGGGGTATTTTCCGGGGAAAAACGCTTATAAATATTCTCCAAAACGACGATCGCCATAGTGATTAACCCTCGATTTTTGTACGGTGAATGGGGCTAACCACGGACAAAATCGGTTCCCCAGCATTCAATTCTACCAGGCGATCGCCATAACCATCCTTACCCCAAACCGGAACCACATCAGGAACTAAAGTTACCTAATGATTTTCACTGGTTAAACAATATACAACCTCACGGGGAGTAGTCGCGGCTAACCCCCGACAAGCATATCATGATGACGGAGAGTTTAACATCTGAGTACCAAGGACTAACTGGACTATGGAGGTTTAAGCGATCGCAATTCATTTTTGAGGGATTTTAATAACTCGGAGCGATCTGATCATCAACCGCCTACCCCCACCGGGTGCGATCGTTTGATTCCCGCTCAGTTAGTAGGGTGAGATGGTGGTGTTGGGTTCCGTACCTCCACCCAACCTACTCAAATAGGCGATCGCTCTTTGTTGCTAGGGTGAAACCCAACATTTGTTGCTTGGGTTTCACCCAACAGGGAGAGATATGACGGAAAAAGCGATCGCCCTTTGTTGCTTGGGTGAAACCCAACAGGGAGAGATATGACGGAAAAAGCGATCGCTCTTTGTTGCTTGGGTTTCACCCAACATTTGTTGCTAGGGTGAAACCCAACAGGGAGAGATATGACGGAAAAAGCGATCGCTCTTTGTTGCTTGGGTTTCACCCAACATTTGTTGCTAGGGTGAAACCCAACAGGGAGAGATATGACGGAAAAAGCGATCGCTCTTTGTTGCTTGGGTTTCACCCAACATTTGTTGCTAGGGTGAAACCCAACAGGGAGAGATATGACGGAAAAAGCGATCGCTCTTTGTTGCTTGGGTTTCACCCAACATTTGTTGCTAGGGTGAAACCCAACAGGGAGAGATATGACGGAAAAAGCGATCGCTCTCAGTGATTAACCCTCGATTGTTGTACGGTAAATGGGGCTAACCACCGACAAAATCCGTTCCCCAGAATTCAATTCCACCATGCGATCGCCATAACCATCCTTACCCCAAACCGGAACCACATCAGGAACTAAAGTTACCATACGATTTTCACTGGTTAAACAATAGACAACCTCACCGGGACTAATCGCCGCCAACCCCCGACAAGCATCATCACGGGTGTGAAACTGTAACATTTGAGTACCAATTCCCCCTCGACGGGAACGTTGGAGACTTTGTAGAGAAATCCGTTTAAAATACCCTTGTTCTGACACCAACAGAATAAACTGGTTGTTTAACTCACCCGTTGATGACAGCGTAATACAGCCCACCAACTGTTCATTTTTTCGGAGTCGGGTAGCCACAGAACCCTGAGCGGTTCTTCCCATGACCGGGATCTGCTCAGAATTAATATCCAAACGCAACAGCCGCCCCCCAGAGGTAGCTAAAACCACTTGATCGCCTGTAGCAGCCAGATTAGCATAACTCAACTCATCATTATCTTTGAGTTTCATTACCGTAATCCCCCTAGCACTCAAATCCATGAAATCAGTCCCGGAGAAGCGCTTAATCTTCCCCTCTGCTGATAGCATGATTAAATCAGTCTCTGGGGAAAAAGCACTCTTGGGGGAGGTTCCGCCATCAGTTGTCCGTCTTAGGGGAGAGCTTTGTAAACCCGCCCCCGCAAATGCAGCTACAATCAAATCTTGAGGGCGACTACTGGCATCTTTGGTGGCGGAGGGGGATAATAACGTGATTAAAGGTACACCACGGGACTTCTGAGAAACACTGGGGATATCAGCGACGCTCAAGGGGTAAGCCTTACCCATGCGGTTAATAATCACCAGGGTTTCCGCTGTGGTAGTTAGATAAGAAGCTACGGGAAAATCATCGATCGCCTCAATCGTAATATCCTCACGGGACTGGGGACGAGACAGGGCGCTGGGAGTCACTCGTCGCACATATCCTTTTAGGGTCATTTCGACCAAAGTCTCTTCTACGGCCGGTAATTGGGGGCGTAAAATCTTGGATTTCGTAGGTTTTGAGGAGGGATGCACCTCCTTAGAAGAGGGGACAGACACGGAGGGAGATTCCTGGGGTTCTGAAGAAACAATGCGAGTGCGACGTGGGTCTGAATATCGACGTTTGAGCGATCGCAATTCCTTTTTGAGGGATTTTAATAACTCCGCGCGCTCTGATAATAAAAGGCGCAGGCGATCGATTTGCGCCGCCAACTCCGCCGCTTCCTGCTGCAACTTTTGCCCCTCCAACTGCGTCAATCGTCTGAGGGGCATAGCTAGAATTGTATCGGCTTGCTCGCCAGTCAGATCTAAACGAGTTTCTAGGGACATTTTAGCCGAAGTACCATCGGGAGCATTTCGCAAAATCTCGATCACCTCATCCAAAGCTGCTAAAGCCTTGAGTAAGCCTCCCACCATCAAAGCGCGACGTTCCGCTATCTGTAACTCGGATCTATAGCGACGCAGGAGAGTTTGTTCACGAAACCCTAGAAATTCCTGGAGGATTTGTTTAAGGCTCAGTTGTCGAGGTTGACTGTTGACCAAAGCCAGGAAAATCGCCCCAAATTTCGACATCAAATCCGTGTGCTGATAGAGATTATGCAGCACCACTTCTGGGGTGGCTTCCCGTTTCAGTTCGATTACCACTCTAATCCCTTCGCGATCGCTTTCGTCTCGGATATCAGAAATCCCCTCCAATTTACCCGCATTCACCAAAACCGCCACCTTTTCAATCCATCCGGCTTTGTTGACCTGAAAAGGTAATTCCGTCACCACAATCGCATTTTTAGTGCGTTTACGACCCGCCGTTGGTACCTGCTCAATTTTCGCGACCCCCCGCATGACAATACTACCTCGCCCTGATGTGTAGGCTTCTGTAATCCCTGCTGTAGCCACAATTTCCCCCCCAGTGGGAAAGTCCGGTCCCGGAATGAGTTGCATTAACTTCTGATCGGAAAGGTCGGGATGATCAATCAAAGCGATTAAGCCATCGACTACCTCCCCTAAATTGTGGGGAGGAATATTAGTCGCCATACCTACTGCGATACCAGAGCTACCATTGAGGATTAAAAACGGTAGTTGCGCCGGGAGAACTGTGGGTTCTTGTTGGGAATTGTCAAAGTTACTCGTAAAATCAACCGTCGCTTCTCCTACCTGGGTAAGCAGTCCCTCATTACCAATAGCAGCTAACCGGGTCTCTGTATACCTCATGGCGGCGGGAGGGTCGTTATCTACCGAACCAAAGTTACCGTGACCCGCCAATAACGGATAACGACTAGAAAACTCTTGCACTAACCGCACTAGAGCATCATATACCGACTGGTCGCCGTGGGGGTGGTATTTTCCTAATACGTCCCCAACTACCCGCGCACACTTACGATAAGGGCGATCGGGTGTTAGCCCTAGTTCGTGCATCGCATATAATATGCGACGGTGTACTGGTTTTAAGCCGTCTCGGACATCTGGTAGCGCTCGCCCCACAATTACACTCATGGCGTATTCGAGGTACGATTGCTGCATTTCATTGGTTAATGATGTGGGTATCACTTCCCCGCTCAGAAAATTTAACTGTTTAGCCATGAGTTGGATCGATTTTAGGGTTTAGCAATTTTAATATTTGGGAAACTCTAGGGATTTCAACACCTGAGTTAAGGACGATTTCGGAGCCTACTATTTTAGGTTAACTGCAATGTTGCCCGGTTTTGACCAAAATTTTCAGATTCAATTGCGGGTTAAATCAGGTTCAAGTTGCTGTTTTGTGGTCATAATGATATCAGACGGGGATTTTTTGGGTTCGCCCAATACTATCAACGTCGTGTTATGATTGCACATCGTAACTGGAGAGTATGTCCAGCGGAGACTCTGATGAAGACCGTTCTGATTGTAGAAGACGATCCGGTTAATGCCCGCGTTTTTGCCAAAATTTTGAGCAAACGAGGGGGATTAGCGGTTAAGCACACTGAAAACGTAGACGAAGTAATGCAGATAGCTCGCACTAAAGAGGCTGACCTGATTTTGATGGATGTGTCATTGGCTCGCAGTGTGTATCTGGGTAAAGCAGTCGATGGGATTAAAATTACCCAGTTGCTCAAGGCTGATCCAGATACAGCTAAGTTACCAATTATTCTAGTGACCGCCCACGCTATGGCGGGCGATCGCGAAGATTTTTTGGCGGAAAGTGGCGCTGACGACTATATTTCCAAACCTGTGATTGATCATCAAGAATTTGTCAATAAAATTAAGTCCCTACTCCCCAAGGATTAGCTATGCTATCCTTAGAGTCGGCTGATGGTTTGCTGCATCCGAGGTGTGGAAAGAAAAGTCCGAGCATCCTCCATGAGGCGATCGCCCCAGAGATTTTCTCGGAGAAATTCAAGCTCTGCATAACGACTGTCTAGTTGCAGGGCTTGTTCTCCCAAGGTTAAAGCCCTTTCTGTGTCGCCCTGTCGATAAAGGGCTACTGCAATCGCTAACAACGGCTCGGCGGCGGTTTCATCAATGGCAAAAGCCTCTTCCCAACGCTGCACCGCTGAATCGGTTTGACCGAGTTCGTATTCCACTAAACCAATATTATTAATTGCTGGCCAGAGGAGTCTTTCCTGGTTATAGGCTTCTTTGTATCTGGCGATCGCTTGCTCGAATTTTCCCAGTTGGAAATAGGCATTACCTAAATCAAACAAGGCTCCGGGAACGTTAGGATTGATTCTTAAACCCTGTTCGATTTCCTCCACAGACCTCTGATACTCTCCTTTGCGAAAGTAAGCCTCCCCTAAGACAAACCTAATTGCTGGGTTGTCAGGGGCTAAGGCTTGGGCTCTGTTTAGGGATTCGATTCCAGCTTCTATGCGATCGACTTGGATATACAGACTACCTAATAAAGCCCAGGTTTGATAGTTGTTGGGTGCTAATTGGGTGGCTAATTCAGCCCTGGGTAGGGCGAGTTGGTATTGCTGAAATCGTGTGAGTTGGGCGGCTTCTTCAATTAAACCATCTCCGGTTTGTTGTAAATGTTCTGAGTCTACTTGCAGAGTGTAAGGTAATAAGGCTTGGGCGAATGCCGCTTGACGCACACCCGTCAGGTTTACCCATAGGGGGAGGGTCAGCAGTAATCCTCCTAATTGCCTCACTAGGCGGAAATGGCGACTTGTGAAATGGCTAAAAATTGATGTCCAGAGCATGATGATTACAGGTGATCAAAGGGGGTTTAATTTAGATTTAGGTTAGGGGGAGCCAAATTTCAAATTCTGTGCCTACACCCAGTTGCGATCGCAGATTTAGCTTGCCTCCGTGTTTGGCGGTGACAATTTGATAGCTTAACCCTAAACTGGTTTCTTTGTCAGCGCGACGATGGGCCGAGAATGACTCCAGGATTTTTTTCAACTGCGACGATGACATCCCCGGACCATTATCACTTATTTTAATTAAAACCCAGGACTCCTGATTTGACTCCCCCCTGGGGGTATCTCCTTGGTCCTCTGTCATGGCGCTAACCTTGATGGTAATTTCAATTTGGGGGCGATCGCTTCTTTGAATTCGATGCACAGGCCCGAACTCTTCTACCCAGTCCTGTCTCACCGCCCGATCAATCAGAGCGCTAACCGCATTGGTGAGAATATTCATAAACACCTGATTTAACTGTCCAATATAGCAGGAAATCGGCGGAACTTGCCCATAGTGCCTAATAATTTCGATTTCCCCTTTGATTTGGCTTTGGATTAACAAGACAATACCATCCAAAGACCCCTGCAAATCTGCTGGCTTGGGGTGGACATTATCAATATGGCAGAAGTTCTGTAAGCTGGTGGCTAATCGATTTAGGCGATCGGCCCCTCCACTAATACTAGCAACTACTCGCGGTAAATCCGATCGCACAAAGTCTAAGTCTATCTCCTCCTGTTTAGCTTCAATCTCTGGCGGCACTTGGGGAAAATGCTTCTCATAAGCTGATAATAACTCCATTAACCCTTGGGCGTATTCGTTTAAATGGGTAAGATTACCCCAAATAAATCCCACCGGATCTAAGATTTCGTGGGCGACACCATCTACTAAGCGCCCTAGGTTACTCATTTTTTCACTCTGAATCATTTGGATCTGGGTGCGTTCATAACGCACTTGGGTTTCAATACCTCTAATTTGCCAATGGGCAATATTGAGATCGTCAATATTTAAAATAGAATAGGGGATGGCTGGATTTCCTCGATGAGCTACAACAATTGGTTCGGCAATTAGTTCTGGCGATCGCCTTCTAGCATAGCGCGCCGCTTCTAAAATCGTCATCGTTTCCGGTAAAACCAGCATCGGGAAACCCCCATAGCTATAACAAACTCCCAAGGGTTGACTTGACAACATTTCCCCCCCTTGAGGTCGGATGAAAAACTCTAATAATTGTCGTCGGGAAAGTAGCCCCACTAATTGGGGTTCCTCCGATTCTATGTCTTCCCAAATTAATACCCCAGGTAGTAAAGCGTGACCCTGAAATTGTCGGACTACTTCTGAGACTTGGCTATCTGATTTTATACCAAAATGATAAGTGGGTAAATCCCCTAAAGTGGCTTCCCAGTCTAGGTCGGGGCTATTTCCCTCTAACCTCTTGGGAAAGGATAAGTAAGTTTTAAATGGCTCTGACACTGGATACTATGGCGATCGGAATTTTGATGATAATTTAATTATAAATTATTCCGAGCCTTGGTCAGATTAAATTTGACTATCCCTGCGTAAATCCATGGGGACCAATAGTGCGATCGCATTGTTCAGGAGATAGATTAACTCCCTTAGCCCGAAACAGGTTACAACCAATAAATATAGCCTTTTCTATCTGGGCTCCTTCCAGGTTAGCACCCTGTAGGTCAACATTGACTAGGTAAGCATCTTGTAAATCCGCATTATACAAGTCCGCCGCTTGTAAATTTACATCAGACAATTGCGCCCTCTGTAAGTTACTATAGCGCAGATTAGCTCGATAAAAATTACTATGGGATAGGCAAGCATCAGATAAATTACCCTCCTTCAGCTTCACATCCCCAAATTCACTCTCAATAATCTCTGTATTGCTCAAATTAGCATAACTTAAATTAGCATAGGGCATATATACTTTAATTAATCGACTTGCTACCAGTTGAATATTTCGCAAATCTACCTCAAATAAATTCGCTCTCACTATTTCAATATTTACAAAATCTCGTTGACCATTAACATAATTTCGCCATAAATCCTGATCAGTTAACTTCTGCATTTTGGAATTAGCTAAGATATCATTCCTTTTCGGGAATCTTTCCCCGAAAAGTCGATTGCCATTTTACACTGTAGGACACCTAGACACCAAAACCGATAAGTTTTAATCTTTTTTTTATAGTTAGCGATTTATGGCACTGAATAGCCAGTAGTTTTATAAATATAATCTTGAATTCTTTGATAAGTACCGGGGTTGCTGTGGCGATTAATCACTACCTGTTCACGGGTATTCGCCAACCAAAATACAATCCGCTGGGTACCATCACAGCTAAATACTTGGATACGACTCAAATCAATTATATATTCATTGCGGTCATAATTAAACTTAATCCAAAACCCTGTGGCTGGACTTGCTGCTGTTTGTTTTTTGATGTAATCCAGAATAATTTGATAGGTTTCTGGGTGAGTTTTCGGATGAATTACAATGGGATAGTTACCGTCTTTTAACCAAAAGGTTAGGCGATTATTTAACCCAAAACAAAATGCACCGATGCTATGGAGATCGATAATATAGGTTTCTCTTTCATAGATCAGTTTAATCCAGTGCGCCACAAGATTACCTCAAATCTGTGATTCTTGCCATAATGAGTATTCAGAAAATGCAGCATTAAGGATTACCTAAAATCAGCCCGAACCAATTGATAAAATCTCCTGGGCGGGCTGTAATTTTTAGGACTTATCAGCGGAATTATTGACTACCGCCTTCGGTTTGTTCTCCGACCTAAACGTGTTTTTTTTGTCTTTCTCTAATAGATGACAAGCTGCTTGAATCAACCCTTTGAACAGGGGGTGGGGAGTATTAGGTCGAGACTGGAACTCAGGATGAAATTGGGTAGCAATGAAAAATGGATGCTGGGGAAATTCAATAATTTCTACCAAGCGACCATCTGGAGATGTACCACTGATCATATAACCGGTTTCCAAAAACAGACTCCGATAGGCATTATTAAACTCATACCGATGTCGGTGGCGTTCATAAACCACTTCCTGATCGTACAGTTTGGAGGCGAGGGTATCAGGCTTTAACCTACAAGGATATAACCCTAAACGCATAGTTCCACCAAGATCGACAACATCCTGCTGTTCTGGTAATAAGTTAATTACCGGGTTAGGGGTGTTGGGATCAAATTCGGCACTATCTGCGTTTGCTAGTCCCGCACAATAACGCGCCCATTCGATAATAGAACATTGCATCCCTAAGCATAGACCTAAAAACGGGATTTGATGTTCTCTGGCATAACGAATCGCCGCAATTTTACCATCAATTCCCCTGACCCCAAATCCCCCCGGTACAATAATACCGTGAACTTCTTTCAGGGCTGATTGTACATCATCAGTTTGTAGGTCTTCTGAATTTACCCATCTGAGATTGACTTCGGTTCCCACATCAATTGCTGCATGGCGCACGGCTTCTACTACGGATAGGTAAGCATCGCTTAACTGGATGTATTTACCGACGATCGCAATTTCCACGGGGGTGGGTTCCATAGTCGCCAATCCACCCCTTTGGGTATGATAGAGGCGATCGACAAGAGTTTGCCAAGAACTCAGATCTGGCTGTCGCTGTTCTAATTGTAGAAGTTCCAAGGTTTGCTGGGCGAGTCCTTCTTTTTCCAAAATTAGGGGTACTTCGTAAATGCTATCAGCATCTTGGGCTGTAATCACACTCTCTACCTCTACATCGCAAAACTCGGAGATCTTCTCTTTTATCCCCATAGGTAAAGGGCGATCGCATCTACAAACCAGAATATCTGGTTGAATACCAATTGATCGCAATTCTTTCACAGAATGTTGAGTCGGCTTAGTTTTCATCTCCCCCGCCGCACTAATAAAAGGCATTAAGGTAACATGGAGATAGACCACATTTTTGCGGCCCACATCTTTCCGAAATTGTCGGATCGCCTCCAAAAAGGGTAAAGACTCGATATCCCCCACGGTTCCACCCACCTCTGTAATTACCACATCTGAGTGAGTATTCTGGGCTACCCTATGGATACGTTCCTTACACTCATTGGTAATATGGGGGATCACCTGGACTGTTCCCCCGTGATAGTCCCCCCGTCTCTCTTTATTGATTACAGCTTGATAAATCGCCCCCGCTGTCACACTATTTAGGCGGGACATAGAAGTGTCAGTAAATCTTTCATAATGTCCCAAGTCTAAATCAGTTTCTGCCCCATCTTGGGTAACAAACACCTCCCCATGCTGAAACGGACTCATAGTTCCCGGATCTACGTTAATATAGGGATCTAACTTGAGGATGGAGACCGAATAGTTACGGGATTTTAGCAAACGCCCTAAACTCGCGGCCACAATTCCCTTACCGATACTGGAGACGACCCCACCTGTAATAAAAACAAACTTAGCCATAAAAATGATCCAACGCTCACCCATTGGGACTACACTTATTCTGCCATAAAACTGAACCCTTGCTAGTTAAATCTTGACACTGAACACTTAATTTTTGTTAATGTTCGTTAATGTGTTTCCCTCTGGGCTAGACTAAAGCATCCTCCCGGCTACATTTGTTGACAGCCATTAAACCCCATTAGTATCACGATATTTAAACATATAATCTACTGGGAGATAATTGCTCAAATATAGAATCGGCTTTTCCAGCTAGATACTCCCCATAGCGTTGGGCTAAGGGTGGCACAAATACCAAGGGATTACTAAAACCTGAAAATATATGGATTCCTGACCAATTTGGCACCGCACCTATCAGGGGTAAACCATCCCCGCTAAAGGCGACTAAACAGTGATGCCAAGTGGCTGGCAAATGGGCTAAACTCGGTAAAATTTTGGCGATCGCCTCTCGGATAGTTGCCTCACTTTCCGCCTGATTAATCACCGCGTTGGGATTACTCAAAGTTCGCGAAGGTTGCCCGATTCTCAAACGACCATCTAACAATTGTACAGCACTAGGGTCTATAATAAATGGTGCTAATTCCTGATAGGGGTCATCCCACAACTCTTCTAGTTCCGGCTGAGTAGCGATCGCTTCCAGCCTAAATCTGGGCATAGTCGCCGACATCACTACAGTTCTCAATTTTGGCGGCAATTTATCGGTTTCTAAAACCTCCGTATGAGTAAAGTGTATTTTTACTTTAATTCCCGCTGCTTTTAACAGTTCCCTACTCATACCACCCGCACAAACCACCACATTAGCAGCCGATAAATTTTCCCCATCTGCAATCACACCAGTTATCCGATTTCCCACTCTGATTAAATCAGAAACTATGCCAATTTTGACAGTTCCCCCTAACCGTTGGAAACCATGTATATATCCCTGGTTTAGAGCCTCTGGTAAAATGTGACCATGGCGCACCGTAAACGCACCAGCTATTTCTTCCGGGTTTAGTAGGGGTTCTAATTCGCAAGCGGTTTGAGTATCCACCCACCTAGGAGGAGTCACAAAAGGGGGATAATTAGCGGCTATGGCTTCCGGGTCAGTATCTCTGGGGACTGTTAACACCAGATCGACTTCCCGCAACTGCGTATCAACCCCTAACTCCTCTGATAAAACCTGATGGCGTTTCCGTCCCTGTTGACACAATTCATAGGTTAGATCATTATAACCCGCCCAATAAGCTAGTCCCCCATAACTGTAGCACGTAGCATTTTCTGGAGTCGGAAACTGATCTATTAACATCACGGAAAATCCGTTTTTGGCTAATTCATAACTGAGGGAAGCACCAGCAATTCCCGCACCAACTACAATCCAATCAACAGTTTTCATGGTCTAATTTTCATATAGATTACCTAAGATTTTCCCATAAATAGCGATCGCACTACTATATTATTCATACCCACCCCAATGGTTCAGGAAAGGGTCAACCCCATAGTTACTATAGGCGATCGCTCCAGTGTCAGACCCCCTAAACCTATCACCTTACCCAATAACTTGGAAAGTGGCTATTCTGTTACTCATCCTGATGAGAATCGATATAAGCAAGCAACCATTTAGCTTCATCGAAATCTTCCATGATAGTTTTTAAGTCTAGTAATCCGATTAATTTATAAACATCAACAAATTATTAACAGTTAAAATCGCCTTATGTTCTGCTTTAACTACTTCTATATAAATCGTAATATCTATCATGTCTCACCGCCTTCATTTTATGATTTGTCTGAATTTTGGGTATATTACAGACATGAATAATGGATGGCTATGATTGGCTAACTCTATGTAATTAAAATTTATGTATATCAACGGAATATCTACCATCTTTTACCGCCTATAATACCTTGCAGCCATGCTTGACCGACCAGAAAATTATCAAGCCAGTCCTCAAACTCATCTGATGACTTAAAATTTACCTCTGTCTCATTTTTCTGGTTTTTTTCAAATATTAATACATCCTCAATATCGAATGAATTTAGCAGCAATGGTGAATGAGTCGTTACGATTATTTGCGTATTTTTGGATGCTTGCTTGAGTGCATCTGTGATGGTATTAATCATGTCGGGATGAAGATTTGTTTCCGGCTCATCAATACAGACTAAGTTACCTCGTTCAGGGTTAAATAATATGGATAATAGCAAAAGATAGCGGAGGGTTCCATCTGAGATATGTTCAATAGAAACTGACTTAGCCAGATAATCTTCACGAAGGACTAAGTATAATTTAGAACCCAAAAAATTAAAATTGATGTCTTTAAAATGTGGGTTAATTTTCTTGATGGCTTGCTCGATTTCAGCATACCAGAGAGAATTGTTATTTCTGATGTTGTTAATAATCGTCATCAGGTTTTGTCCATCATGGGACAATTTTCTTTCAGTACCATAGCTGGAAGGTTGTCTGATGACACTTTCAAAGGTGGTATCAAAATAATAATAGACAGCTACCTCTTCTAAAGCTCTTTTTAAGGTGAAAATAGGATAAAATCTCTCCGGGTCTGAAATCTGACTTAAAACGGGTTCTGTGGATTTAAAATTGACCTGTTGACTTTCTTGGGGATATCTCTGAAAACCCACTTTTCCTTCTTACCGAGTGGAAATAACTCCCTGGGCATTATTCATGTCCATGAAGATAAAATCATCTTGATCATCACTTCGGCAATATAGCTTTTCTTTCAAGTAATATGAAGTTGACCCCGCTTTAAAGATTGTGAGTTCGTAAATGGGATTAGTTTTAAATTGGAATCCTCTTCTATCGTGATTTTGGTGAATTGCATCTTTGCTAAATTCAAAGCCGAGTTTTATATAGTCTTTGGTGTCCTCATTAAAATTGGCCACGGCATCAAAGCCACTCCACTTTTTTAAAAAAGTCTTTTCCAATCCATTCCCGGCAATAATCTCATACAGTAAAGCGATCGCCTTTAACAAGTTGGATTTGCCACTACCATTAATACCTAGGAGAATATTCACACCAGGATTCAGCTTGATGGTTGTGGGTTTTCGGAAACTAAAAAAGTTTTCTAAGGTAATTTCTGACAGCATTCTTATGGATTTTTCTTTGATATGGTCTGTGTCTGTCTAAGTTATACAGCTTGTTCACCAGTCGCTTAATACATTGCCCTCACCCTAAATCTGGATCCCAGAAAGGGAGAGGGACTTTGAGAGGTGATCAGATGATTTCTGAACAGGCTGTAACTTGGATTATACTATAAAGATGCTTGATTTCGGTCTGGGGACTGTTTCTGGCTGCTGTCTTTTCATTCTTCCACACTTCTCCTCTTGATAGTCAGACAAGTTTGCGCCCCAACTAGGCTGGGGGTGAATGGCGACTATGGGGACTACAATCCTATCCATTTATGGGTAAAAATTAAGGCGGCGATATGGGTTCATATAAGATAGTTTTTCCTCGCCTTTGACCAGAATCTTGCCATCCCCGTTTATGTAGTTCTCCTAGGCGGTTTAAAGTGGTAATATATGGGGCGGAAACTCCCAAAATTTGCGCTAATTCTTTGCCGGTTTTTAAGCGAGAATCTATGGGTTGATGTGATGGTTGGCGTGATGATGGTGGCGAGGGTTTTGATAACTTATTTGATAACTTATCAGCCGGGGAAGCTGGCGGCGGTGGTGCCGAAGCGCGATCGCTCGCTTTTGAGTCTATATAATTCGGCAATATGTCCCGAATTTGGGGTTCCAGATTTTGTTGCAAATAATCTTCAATAATTTGTTTGATATCGAGATCCATTCTCCCATCTGAACCAGAGGAAAAGGCGATCGCTACCTGATGATCCAGAGGTGCCAGATAAATTTTGATTAACCCAACTAACACCTGTTCTGGGGACATTTGATAGGTCGCACAACGTTGCTGGAAATCCTCCCACAGCTTAGGATTAACCCTCAAATTAATCGAAACTTCATGGTTTGAGACAACCACAGAATTTACCCTATTGTAATAGCCTTTCTCATTATAGATTACTCCTTTTCCCGCCCAAATCACACAGAGAACAAAGGATAATTATACCCATTGTGCAAGTTATCCTAAAACCCTGCTATACTATTGATAAAGAAACTCAAAAAGACCTAATTATGAGCGCTTCCAAACCCTACCAGCCCTTGCTATTTCGCCTATTACACGGCTTAAATAGCCTTTTAGTATTTGGATGTATTATCACTGGCTATCTCGTTTACGAAAGCTACGATCGCCGTTTCGGGACTCTCTGGTTAATCCCGGAAGATAGCAACCTGATCGACATCCATGGAACCTGGGGATTTTTCCTATTCTTTATGGCCTTAGCCTTCACCTACTACAGCCTACGTCGGGGGAAAAAACGCCTCATCCAACCTGACACCCTAGCCCAACTCAAACGGACCCCACAGCCAATCTGGTGGTACACCCTCCATCGAATCACCAACACCATAGCCTTATTAGCCCTAGCACTAGCCGTCATTTCTGGGAAATTCCAGGACGAAAACTGGCTGAGGGTAGGGGAAACACACCATTTGTCGTATAATATCCACCTGTTAGCTTGGGCAATTATGATTGTGGCGATCGCCCTTCATGTTCTCATGGCGGCGCGGGTTGGAGGTGTTCCCCTGCTGCTGTCTATGGCTAATTCTCAAATCAAATCCAGCGACCATCCCCGTCTCTGGTGGGGTAACTTGCGAAACTGGCTAAAACATCCCCGAATTTGACTACAAAAACGGAAAAGGCACCTGGGAGTCTGGCCGAGTTTCGACCCCAAGTACCTCTTCCTTCAAACCTTACTCCTCACACTTGACAACCAATATATACTATTTTCCGAGATTGTCAAGGGCATTTCCCAATTAAGCCACCGCCGGCTGAGGCTGAAACTGGAACATCGAGTAAATCACATTCCGGCGAATATCCGTCATCATATCCAGGAAAAGTTCGTAACCCTCCCGTTTATACTCCACCAGCGGGTCTTTCTGACCATAGCCTCGCAGACCCACAGACTCCCGCAAAGCATCCATTTGCTGCAAATGTTCCCGCCACAGAGTATCAATCTGTTGGAGAATAAAAAACCTTTCCGCATCACGCATCAGTCCAGGGCGAATCTGATTTACCTGAGCCTCCTTAATATCATAAGCATTACGCAGTTGTTCATACAAGAAAGTCTTAATCTCCTCAACCGTCATATCAAACAACTGTTCAGAAGTAAGATCCTTCAGCAAATAAACAAACTCCTTCACCTTAGCCACCAAAGTCTCAAGATCCCACTCTTCCGAAGGCAGATCCGGGTTAATATAAGCCTCGACGATATCATCCATCGTCTTTTCCCCATACTTAATCACCTGTTCCTTGAGATCCTGACCCTCTAATACCCGGCGGCGTTCCGCATAAATAGCCCGACGCTGATTATTCATTACCTCGTCGTACTCGAACACCTGCTTACGGATATCATAATAATAAGTCTCTACCTTTTTCTGGGCATTTTCCAGCGATCGCGTCAACAACTTCGACTCAATAGGTAAATCCTCCTCCACCTGAAAAGCCGTCATCATCGCCGACACCCGTTCACCACCAAAAATCCGCAGCAAATTATCTTCCAGACTCAAAAAGAAGCGAGTCGAACCCGGGTCTCCCTGACGACCAGCCCTTCCCCGCAACTGGTTATCTACCCGACGGGACTCATGGCGTTCTGTACCGATAACGTGCAATCCTCCCAGGGACACCACCTCATCATGTTCCTCATGAGTAAACACCTCATACTCAGCCACAATAGCCTGATAAACGTCCCGTATCCGCTGAACCACCACATCAGTAGTGGGAGCTTTTTCCGAAGCTACAGCTAGGATATCCTCAGCCATAAGTTCAGGAACACTACGTTCCCCATAAACCGACACCGCAAAATCTACCGCCGATCGCAGTTTCTCTTGAGTCTCTACCGACAACTCCGTGGGAAAAATTCCCGCCGCCACCTTCCAAACCTTCGGCTTATCAGCAGCAGCAAAACCCTGGGGCTTATTACGACGGGGACCCCCTCCGATTTGAGGGATAGCCAATTCTCGCTCATCTTGCGGTTTCACAATTCGGGGCATAAAATACTCCCGTAACTTCAACCGCGCCATATAATCAGCATTACCCCCCAGGATAATATCAGTTCCTCGCCCCGCCATGTTAGTAGCAATAGTCACAGCCCCTTTGCGACCAGCCTGCGCCACAATTTCTGATTCCCTTTCCACATTTTCCGGCTTCGCATTCAAAAGATTATGGGGAACCTCCTGCTGTGATAACAAACCAGAAAGCAACTCCGATTTTTCCACACTGGTAGTTCCCACCAATACAGGTCTACCCATATTGTGCATTTGCGCGCATTCAGTAGCGATCGCCAGCCATTTCCCCTGCTCAGTTTTATAAACCATATCCGACAAATCCGCACGAGCCGTCGGTCGGTTAGTCGGAACTACCGTCACCTGCAAATTATAAATCTTCTCAATTTCCGCCTCCTCAGTTTTCGCCGTCCCCGTCATCCCCGACAATTTGGGATATAGCAAAAAGAAATTTTGATAAGTAATTGTCGCCAAAGTTTGGGTTTCCGGCTGAATTTCCACACCTTCCTTAGCCTCGATCGCCTGATGTAAGCCATCACTCCAACGCCGACCCTGCATTACCCGTCCCGTGAACTCGTCTACAATAACGACTTCATCATCCCGAACGATATAATTAACATCCTTGATAAACAATTCTTTTGCTTTCAACGCATTAAACACAAAATGCGCCCAAGGGTCATTAGGATCATATAAATCCTTAACCCCCAAAAACTCTTCCGCCGCCGCAAAACCCTCATCCGTCAGCAGAACATTACGCGCCTTTTCGTCCACCTCATAATGTTCCTTATCCTTCTGTAGCGCCTTCGCCACCTCCGCCGCCCTCATATACTTCTCACTAGGACGTTCTACCTGACCAGAGATAATCAACGGAGTGCGCGCCTCATCAATTAGCACCGAGTCCACTTCGTCAATAATGCAATAATTGAAAGGACGCTGCACCACCTCTTCCATAGAGGTCGCCATATTATCCCGCAAATAGTCAAACCCAACCTCACTGTTAGTTGCGTAGGTAATATCACAGCTATAGTTCTTTTTCCGTTCCTCTGGACCCATTCCCTGCTGGATTAATCCCACACTCAACCCCAGAAAACGGTGTACCTGTCCCATCCACTCAGCATCACGACGCGCTAAATAATCATTAACCGTGATAATATGCACCCCGTGACCTGATAACCCATTCAGATAAGCCGGGAGGGTCGAAACCAGGGTTTTTCCTTCCCCCGTTTTCATCTCCGCGATTTCCCCCTTATGTAAAATCATACCCCCCAGCACCTGAACATCAAAGTGCCGCATCCCTAACACCCGTCGGGAAGCCTCCCTGACTACAGCAAACGCTAACGGTAAAATTTCCTCCAGGATTTGTTCCCTTTCCTCCCGGTTTTTGGCTTTCGCCAACATCTCCTTAAACTCCCCAGTCTTCGCCTTTAGACCTTCATCGGAGAGCGATCGCACATCTTCCTCTAGGATATTAACATCCGTCACTACAGGCTGATATTTTTTGATTTTCCGGGCATTAGGATCGCCCAGCAGAGCTTTAAGCATAGCAATAACAGGATAATCTCAACACTTTCCTATCTAGTATAGGGTTTATTCTTTACCTTGAAACTCCCATAGCCAGATCTTTTCCAATACGATCGCATCCCTGTTGGTTTAGATTATAATTACTGATTGCCATTGCTTTTTATGTTTCCTGAGTATTTACCCCCACTGGCTGAACCACTCACCGAATTGACTTCTATCTCCCTCGCTGAAGCAATTATTGCTCAACCCATAACCCTCCCAGCCGTCCCTCAACCTATCCTCACTACCTATGTCCGCCAAGGAAACCCACAGCCTCCCATTCTTCTCCTACACGGTTTCGATAGTTCCGTCCTAGAGTTTCGCCGACTCTTACCACTATTAGCTAATACCACCGAAACCTGGGCTGTGGATCTCTTCGGCTTTGGCTTTACGCAGCGATCGCCTTATTTAACCGTTAATCCTGCTCATATCCTAGCCCATCTCTACGCTTTCTGGCAATCCCGCATCAATCAGCCAGTTATCTTAGTTGGCGCTTCTATGGGAGGTGCTACAGCCATCGACTTTACCCTAAATCATCCCCACGCTGTACAATCTCTCGTCCTAATTGATAGTGCCGGAATTAATAAAGGTCCCATCGCTGGCAAGTTTTTATTTCCACCCTTCGACTATCTCGCTACCGAATTTCTGCGCCAACCTAAAGTTCGCCAAAGTATCAGCGAAAACGCCTATTTTGACAAAAGCCTCGCCTCCCGTGATGCTCAGTTATGCGCCGCATGGCATCTACAATCACCATTATGGAATCGCGGTTTAATTGAGTTTACCAAAAGTGGCGGTTATGGTGCTTTTGGCGATCGCTTAAATACTATTCAACAACCCACCTTAATTTTATGGGGCAACAATGACAAAATCTTGGGAACCAAAGATGCCGATAAATTCCGAACCGCTATCCCTAACAGTAAACTTATCTGGATTGACAAATGCGGTCATGTTCCACACCTCGAACAGCCACAAATTACCGCCAATCAAATACTCGAATTTGTCAATTAGCCACCCTCTCCCCCGCCCCCGCCTCATTCCCCCCAACCCTTGACAATTCCCCTCCCCATCAGTTATCATAATCCTGTGGTGGTTACATGGCTATACGCTTGATTTTTTATTCAATATCCCGTCCGCGCCTCATTTCCCCCCAACCCTTGACAATTCCCTTCCCCATCAGTTACAATATTCTTGTGGGGGTTACATGGGTATACGCTTGATTTTTTATTCAACATCCCGTCCGCGCCTCATGTCCCCCCAACCCTTGACAATTCCCTTCCCCATCAGTTACCATATTCTTGTGGGGGTTACATGGGTATACGCTTGATTTTTTATTCAACACTCCGTCCGCGCCTCATTTCCGCCAACCCTTGACAATTCCCTTCCCCATCAGTTACCATATTCTTGTGGGGGTTACATGGGTATACGCTTGATTTTTTATTCAACATAGAGCGATCGCCTCTATTAAATACATATCCTGCCAGAGGGAATATGATCCAACAACTTACCATTACAGTTCTGGTAGAAAATACAGCCGGGGGGAAAGGACTGCTAGGAGAACACGGGCCGTCTATTCTAGTGGAATTAGAATTTCATTCTAAATCGGAGGTATAACTATCATTCTGAGCGAAGGCATCGGCATCCAGTTCTAATACTTCGATCGCTTTCGTTTTCACCCCGATTCCATATTCGATTAACAGATCCAGCAGTTTTTCTCCGTTGATTAACGTGATTGGCGGCGCACCCGGGGCGAACGCCACCTCCACCGTCCCCTTGGAAAAATCGCCCGTGGTGATAATCGTACCCCGCACCGCTTGAAACCGATACAAACACCCCCGCAAAGCATCCAAAATTGGTCTTTGAATGTTCCCCTGTTGTCGCTTCACCTGCACCACTTCCCGCACCGAAGTGATCCCCAGTTCGATATCCGCGACCACATCGACTCCCTTATCATTCGTCGGTGATGTCACCTCCACATTTTGATAATTCATTGCCTCCAACAATTGCTTGATCAAATACTCAAAAGCGGTGGGAGCCATCGTCGATAGGATTTCTTGAATGCTGGATCTGACCGAGGCTTTCTGCTCTTTAACCAGGGTTAAAATTTCCTGTACTTTCCCCCCGCCGTCGAGTTCTTCATCGCCTCCCGAATCTTTCAAATAATTCAAACCCGCGTCGGTAATGCTGTAGGTTGTCCCCGTTTTGATCAATAATTCGCGATCGGCTAAATTGTAAAGCCGCCGCCACAGCGTATCTTTGATGGTGCTGTCTGTGCCGAATTGGGAGTAACGCTTGAGATAGTCCGACCAATCGGGTACAAAATCTCCGCGACGACCTCCCCCTTTTTCAGCCACCACACTTAGTAATTTTAATAAGCCTTCCCGTTCGTCAATTTGTTTTTCAACGTCTCCCAAGGAATGGCAGATAAAATCCCGTCCCGCATCAGTTAATACAACTTTCCCCCCTGAATCGTCTTCCAGCAATTCATAGATTCGAGACAGCAGCCAGTGTCCGTAAACGTGACGGGGGTTCACCCGGCGATCGCTTCCCGTCCAAATCGCCTCCGCCAGTTCTCGATTTTCCCCTTCCAGGCGTTCGGAGATCCAGCGATCAGGATTGGTCCAATCTACCGGATTTTGGGGGGTTCCCGACAGACTCATTATCGCCGATCGCAGTCCCGTGATTTGCGCGCGATCGCGTCCATTCCAAATCGGTAAAATCAATCTCAATTCCGAATAGGTGGGAAAGTGGGGAATTTTAACCCGGCGTTCGGTTTGCGGGTCTGATGTCGTCGAATTCGATTCGGAATCCATCGAGGTTACATCCCATTTTCTCAACCCAAAAACCCCGCGATTAATCTTCACGAAGCGACTGTGATCGCCCTTCTGTTTGATTTCGACGGCGATGATGGCGTTGAGGGTGGCTTCGGGACTTTTGCCGTTCGTTGGAATTAAATTCCGTGCGATCGCGATTTCAGCAATTTTGCGATAGTGCAGGGGAGAGCCAACATCTTCTAAAACTTGAATGGCAGCATCGGCGAAAGACATAGGAATCGTTAAAAATCAGAAATCATCAATTTTGTCACATCTAAAACAACCCGATTCGGCGAGATCTCCAATTAAAAGGACAACTCGATCCGCAATGGGGAGGTTATGGGGTGTTGGTTCCGAATTGCAGGCGGGTTCCTACGCGAACATCAATGCTACATCCAAGATGCCATAGATGGGCGATCGCATTAATGCCTGTACAGTGGTTAGCGCCTAGTAGTTGGACTTGATAATGCTTTAATTGGGCGGCGGTGGCTTCCAGGCGCTCTGGGTTAGCCTTTAACAGGTGCATACCTGATACATTTACGCGACATTTATCCGGCTATTGCCTGACAATGCGACGATAGCACTATTACCCGTTAAGGTAACAGAGGCGGTATCCCGCAAAGCTTTTAGAAAGATTCCAAAAGCACCGTTCCAGTCCCTCGGTAGAGTGAACCCACACTCCGGACATCGGAACACTTTTGAGCCACCTAGCTGGGAATGCACATGACCACAGTGAGTACAGGTTTTGCTGGTGTATTCTTCCGTCACATCTACAACTGTGGTTCCAGTTATTTCCCCTTGATGTCTCAGGGTTAGTTTGAATCGATAATGCGCCCATGTCAGCATGGCGCGGGCAGTCTTAGACCTGATTAGACGCTTCACCTTGGCAACCATATCGGAAGTCTCGAAGGTCGGCAGAAAAATTATGCTGTAGTTGTGAGTCAAGTAGTGAGCAATTTGTTTGTGGGCTTCATCAACTAGATTGCGAATTTTGGTTCTCATTCGTTGAGCCGCTTGCCTCATCCGTCGCCTTCTTGAACGACAGGGTTCCTTGGCGATTCGGCTCATCAAATCATCCAAATGTTGACATAGCCTAGTAATGCCTCCAATATCCCCGGAGCCCAATTCCAGAAATCGTGAACCATCAAACCCGGTCATAAAAGTTCGCACACCCGGGTCTAATGCAATCACGCCAGTAGCGTCAGTTGGGGTAACGGCAACTGGTTCAGGGAAAATCGCCAACCATCGACCTTTGGTAAACACCAACTGAGTCCCTTGCCCGCAAGTTTTAGGGATAGCTTCGGAAACCATGAAAGTTAATCCTTTCGTTAGTCTTGGATACCAACTCCCTGAAGAGAAATTAGTATTATTGAACTTAATCCCTTGAGAGCTGTCACGACAACTTCTAAACCTGGCATCAGGACTGGCGGTCAAAGCCTGATAGGCATCAAAGATGGCATTTTGCCGAATGTGGCAGGGTGTTTCTTTGACCCATGCAGGCAAGTCGCTCTGCATCACTTTATTGCGTAACTTTAACTTGCTTAGTCGTTTACCACTCCGGGATAATGCAATTGCTTGGTTGTAGCAATACCGACAAGCGGCTAACCATTTGCGCCAGACTTGATTTAGCTCCGGGCTGGGGTAAATCCGGATCTTCTTTGACCTGAGTTTTGTATTTACTCCGTCCGTATAATCGGGAACTGAAGCAGTGGAGGATGGCGAGGATGTCCTCAACCATTTCTGGTTCTGGACTGAGACTTGTCTGGTTGAGAACCATGAGTGAGCACCTGTTTTGCTCATAGAGCCATCGAAACAAGTCAAATCCCCATATTGCCAATCGGTCTTGGTGGGCAACGACAACCATGCCGACATCTCCTGACAAATGATGTCCCAGTAAGGCCAGCATTTTCTTTCCCTTGAAGTTGAGCCCGCCTCGGATTTCTGAGACGACTTCTGCTTCGGGGTAGAGGTTGGACAGTGCGGCCACCTGTCGGTTGAGGTCGGACTGCTGGGCGCGGCTACTAACTCTGGCATAGATAACGACTTTGCGTTTGTCACTGCCTGATTTGGCAGTATATCACTCAACGTTGTATCGTCGTTGCCCAGCGGGGGTTCTGATGGTCTCGATTGAGCCATTGTCGTCCCATCTGCGGAGTGTTCTTTCATGGACTCCAAGGATTTGGGCGGCTTCCTTGGGTTTGACATATCTGGCAATAGGTTTATCCTCAACCCTTCTCGCTTATTATACTGTATTGCCCTAAAATATTAACCGAATTTGTGATTAAATCATGCTCCCACGCTGAAAAATTGATTTTTTATTCAACAATCTCGGCCGCGCCTCATTTCCCCCAACCGTTGACAATTCCCCTCCCCATCAGTTACCATATTCTTGTGGGGGTTACATGGCTATACGCTTGATTTTTTATTCAACACAGCGATCGCGCCTCATTTCCCCCAACCCTTGACAACTACCCTCCTCATCAGTTACCATATTCTTGTGGGGGTTACATGGCTATACGCTTGATTTTTTATTCAACACAGCGATCGCGCCTCATTTCCCCCAACCCTTGACAATTCCCCTCCCCATCAGTTACCATATTCTTGTGGGGGTTACATGGCTATACGCTTGATTTTTTATTCAACACAGCGATCGCGCCCATATTCAGGGGATGAGCAACAACTTTTGAGGGGGAATTTTTCATTCCCCTGCTAACAACCAAAAACCCGTATAAGTTACCCCAGAATCATCAGGTTGAATCAAGAGAAAATGTAATCCCTTAGCCAAGCGTTTACGAGTCTCAAACATCCGCGCCGCCTGAGCGACATCATCATCATCAAAAGTAGCAACTACCCAGCGATCGCTCAACCCCGCCTCTAAAATCAAGCCATCAGGTTGTCCGGGAATGTAATTCAAGCCGACAGGTTTAACCGACTGTAACCATCTAGCCAAGCGCATAGACTGGCGACCCCCATCAATAACCACCCCGGAAATAGCAACGGTAGAAGCCAGACCCAAATTCAGGGGTAGTAAAAATGATGGCATATCCAAAATAGGAATAGGGCGATCGCCAAAGACTTCCTGAAGGTCTCCCGCTGGAAGAGTCGCAAACCGCCAGCGCGTCCCCCAGAGATTTTCCGGTAGAGGTAAAGGGGGTAATTTATCAATAGCCAAAGGATCATAATCCTCGCCAGTATAACCTGGCATTTGGGGATAAATTAACATCATCTCTGCCAGCAATTTTTTTAAACCCAGCGTCCGACGAGTCCCCTGGACAGTCACCCCCAACTGTTTACCCACCACCTCAAAGAGATTCAAGCAAGCAGGTCGAAACACCTGAATCAGATCAGGTTGATCAGTGTCCCAAATTTCTTCTAACTGTTTCAGCAGCCAAGTAGAGTTAGCTTCCGACTGAGGACAAGTCGCCACCAATAAGCGATCGCCCAATTCATCACAAAGTAACAGTTCCCACAAAGGCTGTCCGCTGTCATTCCGAAGAGGACGGCGATAAAAATCAGCTTGCCATATCCGCATAAAAAATTAAGCCATTAGTGAATCATTTAATCAATCTTAAAGTCAAAGGATAGCGATATCTGATACCCTCATTAGCTTTGCTGGCTGCCACAATAGTAAAAATCAAATCAAACAACAACACCGCAAATAGCAGAGGAATTCCAACTAAAAACACAATCAACACGATGGATACAAACAGATATATCAAAATGCTGATTTGAAAATTCAACGCTTCTTTAGCTTGATATTCAACAAATGGCATCTCATCCTTTTTCAGCAGCCAAATCACCAAAGGTCCAACGATATTAGCAACAGGTATGACATAACCCACAAAAGAGCTCAGGTGTGCGATCATACCCCAAGTTCTGCTTTCTTGATCTATCTGGTTCCGTCGATCAGTCATGTTGCCTCCATAGCTAAGTATGATGCCACTGTTGATCTATCTTAATACCATTTTAAGCAGATAGTACCTTAGCGCACCCCGTAGAACCATCAACTGTGATAGGTTAGGTAGAGAAAAAGCCTACTAATTAGGGTATCAACTAGCTAATTATACAAATGGGAACCGAAACAATCGTACTGCTATCGAGCCGAGAAATTGAAAAGATGCGCCAAGCCGGAAAGTTAGCCGCGCAACTACTGAACCACCTAGAACCGATGGTTAAACCAGGAGTCAGTACCCTAGAACTCAACGATGAAGCCGAACGCTGGACTCAGGCTCATGGTGCCCGTAGCGCTCCCCTCGGTTATAATGGGTTCCCCAAGTCTATTTGTACCAGTGTTAACGAAGTTATCTGTCACGGTATCCCCAGCGCCAAGCAGATTCTTCAAGATGGAGATATCATCAATATTGATGTCACCCCTATAGTTGATGGCTACCACGGCGACACCTCAAAAACCTTTTTTGTAGGTAATCCTTCCCCCACGGCTCAAAAATTGGTTGAAGTCACGGAGGAATGTTTGCGGCGGGCTATTGCGACGGTGAAACCGGGTAGTCGCATAGGGGATATTGGGGCTGCTATTCAAGAGTACGCGGAAAGTTATGGGTTTTCTGTAGTGCGGGATTTTGTCGGTCACGGGGTTAATACGGTCTTTCATACAGCACCGCAAATTCCCCATTATGGAACCCGTGGAAAAGGTAAAAAACTGCGCTCAGGAATGGTTTTTACGATTGAACCGATGATTAATGAGGGAACCTGGGAAGCAGAGGTACTCGATGATGGTTGGACAGCAATTACCACAGATGGTAAGCTGTCTGCTCAATTTGAACACACGATCGCTGTAACCGACCAGGGAGTTGATATTTTAACTTTACCATAGCGCTCTTGGTTAAACCAGCCAGGTAGGGACAATTGATCAGTTGCCCCTACTCTCGGAAATGGCTAAGATTAACTCCAGCCTAGGATATGGCTTGATAACTCATTACAGTAAACTGGGGCGGAAGGATTCGAACCTCCGAATGGCGGGACCAAAACCCGCTGCCTTACCGCTTGGCCACGCCCCAATAATCTCTCAGCCTTATTATCATATCAACACTCACCCCGGTTTTGTCAAGTGTTTTTGGAAATTTTTTTTCAGCCCCTGATATTTACCGGACAGAGAAAGCACTCAGAGGCTGGTAGATCTAATGAGCGTGCTTGAGTTCCGGGGGTGGTTCAATAGGAATCTGAATGGCAAAAGTGCAGCCCTCTCCCGGCTGTGAGATACATTTGAGGCTTCCTCCGTGCTTTTCAACAATAATCCGGTAACTAATTGATAGTCCCAGTCCGGTCCCCTTCCCAACGGGTTTAGTGGTAAAAAATGGATCAAACAGTCGATTTTTTAAATCATCGGGAATACCTGAGCCATTATCATGAATCTGAATCAACACCTGTTGACTTTTGGATACGGGAGGTTTGATCATCCCTTCAGAGGTGGTTTTGATGACATCAGAAGCGGGAAGTGGAAATAAGTTAGACCCAGAGCTAATTGATACGACTTGGGTGGTAATGGTGATCATACGGGGGTCTGGTTGATTATCTAAAGCATCGATCGCATTACTGAGAATATTCATAAACACCTGGTTAAGCTGTCCCGCATAACATTCCACCCTAGGAAGTTGACCATATTTTTTAACTATTTCAATACCAGAACTACTACCTTTTGCTTTCAGGCGGTTTTGCAGAATCAATAAGGTGCTATCAATACCCTCGTGAATATCCACGGGTTTCATTTCCGCCTCGTCTAAACGGGAGAAGTTCCGTAGAGAGACGACAATTTGACGAATGCGATCGGCTCCCATTTCCATGGAAGACAGGATTTTCGGTAAATCCTCCACCAAAAAGTCTAGGTCAATATCTTCTATGCGTTCTTGGATCACTTCCAGGGGTTCTGGATATTGTTCTTGATACAGTTCCACCAATTCCAGCAGATCCTTAGTATAATCGCGGGCATAGGTGAGGTTCCCATAGATAAAATTAACCGGGTTATTAATTTCGTGGGCTACCCCCGCCACCATTTGTCCTAAACTAGACATTTTTTCACTTTGAATCAATTGTGACTCTTTTTGTTGCAAGTCCTGGAGAGCCTCGCTTAGGTGGAAGGCTTGAGTTTGGGCGGCTAAGGCGGCGGCTCTAGTTTGGGCGTAAAGTTCGGCTTGGTCAATGGCGATCGCTAATTGATCTACTACGGCTCGCAATAGTTCCACATCACTATCTATCCAATCGCGAGGACTATTATATTGATTACAGACCACAGCCCCCCGCTGTCCCGATCGCGTCTCCAGGGGTAGTAAAATTTCCGAAGCAATTCCCGCATCTTCCAGTAATCCCCTGGTAGTTGCATCTAAAACTGTTGTATCTTGTAGATTATTAACCTGTACTGTTTCCCGGTTACAGATTTTATTAGCCAACCAGCCAATTTTATCGGAGGGGTAATCTTCTAAAACTGTTGATAAAGAAGGCGATCGCGATTCGTGAGTAATGGCAAAATTATGTCTGTTCGGTTGAGTGGGTAAGTACCACAAAAAATGGCATTGGTCGATTTGTAGAACACTGCGGATCTCCTGAACTGCTGTTCCCAAAATTGTGTCAATATCTAGGGAATTGCGGATTTGACTAGCCAAGCGAAATAGTAAGGCTTCCCTACGGCTTTGCAATTCTTCGCGGGCTTTTACCCGGTCAATTCCTACAGCGATCGCATTAGCAATCCAACCTAGCACATCCTGAACTTGCGGAGATAATGGATTAGAGCTACAAATAGCCATCATCCCCATTAACCGCCCTTCTACCACCAGTGGAACTTCTAAGGTTTGGTGGGAAGCCTGCGTGATCTGTTGAGACACTTGCGATAGTTCATGGTTCAATAGCTGAGGTCTCGGTGCTTTCAGGGTCACAATTCCCGCCCCAGCTTGTCGTTCAAGTTGATTAGTTTGACTGTTTAGGGTCCATATCGATACCCCGGCGACTTCTAAATATTGATCCATTGCTTTCGCGCAACGATTCAGAATAGTTGAAATTGTGCCACCCTGTCCTAGGGCTTTCCCAACTTCCGCCTCTAATAAAGAAAGGTGCGACCGCTCCCGCAGGATTTCTTCTGCTTGTTTGCGTTCGGTAATATCACGAGATATAGATACGATTTCTTGGATACTATTATTGTCAAGATTCCGGATAGCGTGAGAAGTGGTTTCAAACCATATAAAACTACCATCATAACGCCTAACTCGATAACTTACCGTATCTACATCCGAGTTACTCAATAAGGTCTGGTGAGATTTCTGGATGCGCTCTATATCATCACGGTGGAAAAAATCATAAGCTGACATTCCTATTAATTCTTCGGGTTTATAACCTAGTAAATCACGACAGGCTGGAGACGCATAAAGATAAATACCCTCAGCATCATGTCGGGAGATTAAGTCCGTAGCATGATCTGCTAACAGACGGTAGCGGGCTTCACTTTCTCGCAAAGCATCTTCTGACTGCTTCCGTTCGGTAATATCAGTTTGAATACCAATAAAATGCGTGAGTTGTCCTCGGTGGTCTCGCACCGGAGAAATAGCTAATTCATTCCAGAAGGAGCTACCATCTTTTCGATAATTTTTTAACGTCACTTTACATCCTTGATTGCGTTTGAGGGATTTTCTAATCATAGCGATCGCATCTTCATGGGTTTCTGGTCCTTGTAGAAACCGACAGTTTTGACCAATCACCTCTTCTTTAGTATACCCAGTTAGCTTTTCAAAAGCTGCATTACAGTAAATAATTGGCAGATCATTTTTGGTACTTTCCGAAATCACAATACCATTAGGACTAGCTTCGATCGCTCGTTGCAATAAATGCAACATTTCTTCGGACTGTTTGCGGTTAGTAATATCAATTCCACAGCCTAATATATATCTGAGAGAGCCATCTGGATTCATAATGGCACTATTTGACCAAGCTACTAAATGAGCATCTCCATTAGCTCCTTTCCAGAGGTTCTCACACTGTCTCGGAAAATGACCCATCCTTATACTATTGGATTGGACATGATGAGATGATGGGGGCGGATCGTCAAACTCAATGGCTGCTAAACCCCAATCCAACGACTCCCAGTCTTGATCAAAAATTGATAATCCTAAATCCTGAATCAATAAGCCCTCAACATCTCCCGCTTTATATCCCGTTAATTGTTCACAACTTTTATTAAAACGGACAATCTGACCCTCCGGATCAATCACCACTACTAGGGCGCTAATAGTATCTAAAACCGCATTGACAAAATCCCGTTCTTGTCGGACAATATCCCATACCTTTCTCCTTTCTTGGATAATAGTTTCCAGATGACTTAGTTTCCCGTGTAGGTCGATTAATTGTCGGTGTAAATTAACTTGGTTAGCTACTTGACGACTGAGGGATTCTAGTGCTAGAATCTGCTCAGGTAGAGGTTGCCAGCAATCATAATTCATTACTGATAGCATCCCCAATTGATAGCCGTCTAGGGTAGTAATTGGAACACCCAGATAGGATTTTATCGGTTGCTCATTATTAGCGATCGCGTGATTAGCCAGCTTGGGGTGAGTGCTGATATCTTGAATAATAATGGGTTGGGAGGTAGGACTGTCGGGTTCGGTGCTGAGACTCCCCCCACGATGATAGGCGATCGCATATCCGCAAAAATCCAAATAAACACTCAGATCATCAGACAAGCCTATTTGAGCCTTCAGCCACTGATGAGTTTGGTCGATAAAGCTGATGAAAGCGATCGGTGCATTGGTAATGTGAATAGTTAGGCGAGTTATATCGTCAAAGGAGATGTCAGGGCTAATGCCGATCTGACGCAATACCCCACTTCCCAGGTCGAAAACTCGGCCGTTTAATCTGGACATAGTTTTACCTTAAATTTTACTGTCATATAATTATTCCCACTTCAGGGAAGAGACTGGAACAAAGCACGGAACAGTCTATAACAAGGGGTCTGACTATAACAGACCTTAATTGAGAGGGGTAATACCAAACATCCGCATTTATTTTTTAACTCGCAACTGGCTTTAAATGGCTTGTCCAAAGTCTTAATGCCACACCGCAATTACCTTTAATTTAATCTTAACAAAAAAACAGGCCGTTCTTATAAATTTGTAACTGGACTTAACACCATCAATTACCGAAGCGTGAACATAACCATACTGTTATACCCTTCTCCCGTACTCACCCCTATTACCCATGATATCTAGGATGTGGGGATAGCAAGCCCCACCAAAATCTACAATAAATTGTTCAGATCAGGAACATCAACCCAAGTCCCTGTAACATTAGATTCATGGGTGATATCCATTAGTAATTGAGAATAGACCCCCTCCCGCAAAGAAGGTGCCAGGGACTCATGGCGTGATATGGCTTCCATCCAGCGATCGACAACCCGCAAAAAGGCAGAGATGCGACCATCATCATGAGTTTTGGGAAAATGCAAATTATCGGGAATGGCAATTTCTGCCAAATCTTCCCCAGCTTTACTTCCCCACAATTTGAAACCGTGGATATAGTCTTTTTGATTATTGCTACCGAGAATTAATGTTCCATCACTACCATAGACTTCTACCCAGTGTCCCCGTCCCTGGAAGGTGCAAGAACTCAAACATACCTGACAGGGGGTTCCGTCGGCTAACTCCAAGATTAAATTACAGGTATCATCGGCATCTACAGGCTTCAGTTTGCCGGACTCAGCCGGATCAGGACGTTGGGCTATAGTTGTGCTTAACTGTCCGCACAGGCGGCTTATCGGACCAAATAGCCAGTGTATATAGTCGAAGCTGTGGGAACCGATCGCGCCTAAAGCACCGCCGCCCTTTTGTTTCTCAGCATACCAGTTCCAGGGTCGATTAGCATCCGCGCGACTGGACACTAACCAATCAATCTTGACTAGCCTCGGTTGTCCGACATATCCCTGGCGTAGTAGTTTTTCTAATTGCAGCCATTGCGGGACAAAGCGAAATTCAAAATCCATGGTGGTGACACAGTTTTTGTCGTTAGCCAGTTGATACAGATATTTGGCCTCTTCAACATTAAGAGTGGTGGGTTTTTCTAATAACAGATGTTTTCCAGCGTGGAGAACTTCTTTGGCCATCTGAAAGTGGAGAAATGGGGGGGTAGCAACCGTAACAGCGCTGACTTCTGGTATAGTGACCATTTGACTCACCCGATCGCTGGCGTGGGGAATGTTATGTTCAGAGGCGATCGCCTTGGCTTTGTCTAGATCTCGATGGTAAACTGCTATAATCTCCGTGCGGGGGTGTTCCTTGAGGGCTGGGATGTGGACTTTTTGACCAAATCCCGTCCCGACTACGGCAATACCAATTTTATTTGCGGTCATAACTTACTCGTTCCGATCATCTATCCTAAGTGCGATCGTAGCACTGTTTAGTTAACTATTGTTAGCCGCTGGACTGCTAATGATGGTCAACTATTGCTAACAGGCGATCGCACCACAGACTTGATCAACCTCCTTGCTACTAGCCCAAAAGCTGACCTAAGTTCACCAAGATTTAATTTTAACCATCGTCAAAAATCTCGAAGTGTGTTATAATAGGAATGGTGGCGGAAAATGGTTTTTTCCCCGTGCATTAGATACATTAATTTTTCTAACTCCAATCAACAATGGGTCTTGTATTTAAGCAAGGCTGTGCTTGTCGTGTTCCTGGTAATATGAATTTGCTTTATAGGATGAGGTGCGATCGCGCCGCTTTGGCTTTATTATTGTTTTTAGGTGGGCTGCTGTTCTGGTTATCGCCATCTGCGGCGTGGGCGGGTTCATTAAGCGATCGTGAATTTCCCGACTGGAAAGGAAAACCCGTCTTGAGTGAAGCGAGGGGAGATTTAGTCTACCCAGAATGGATGGCGGGAAAATGGGATGTCACCAGTACCCTAGTGGAGGCGCGCGCCCCCCTAGCACCGGATCTGGTAACTCCTGGTTTTGAGGGAAATCTTGGCTATCTCGATCAACCCATAAGTTTTCAAGTCCAGTTTAGGGAGATGAAATCTGCGCCTATATCCTCGGTGTTATCTCCGGTTCCCCGGTTGAAGTTAGAGGAAAAACTCTATCCTGAGATAGTAGCCGATCGCTCTGGTAATGGGTTAAATATTGCTAAGGCTATATTAGGCGATCGGGGGGTGATATCCGTACAGGTTGACCCCAATAATCCCAACCGCCAAATTACTAAATTTCCTGGCGATCGTAGCTTGATATCTGTGGTAACCAGTCGCGGAACAGAAACACCATCACCAGGAGAATTTATCGCCTCAGAAATCGCCCAGCAGATATTTGAGGGAGAATCAACCCTATATCTGAATGAGGTAGAAACAACCACAGCTTATCGACAGGAGAAACAAGGGATAGTAGGTAATCAGATGACAGCGATTTACCTATCCCCACAAGATCCTAATTACTTTAAAGCCGCCGGAAATCCCGTCGCCCTTTATCGCTATCAACTAACGTTACAACAAGTTACCAATCAGGGGGATTAATTATCTATGAAATTCAATTTAGGCTGTCAGCTAAATTATGAGATTTATAGCGATAGTACCTTAATTTTCAATATTGCAGTTTGCAATAACCGATTTCAAAATATCCTCCAAGAAGACCTACACATTGCACCTGATGTTCCTATGGATGAATACATTCCTCCAGAACTAGAAAACCGATACATTAGGGTTAATTCACCTCCCGGAAATTTGGAAATATCTTATCAAGCAACAGTTGAATTTAAACCCTTTGAAGAACACCCTCACGATATTCATGAAGTTACCCCAGCGAAACTGCCTTTGGATGTGTTACCTTATTTATATCCTAGTCGCTATTGTGAGTCCGATCGCTTGATGCGGTTCGCCCAGACCGAGTTTGGTGATTTAGTTCCTGACTATTCGCGAGTGACAGCTATCTGTAATTGGATTTATGAAAATGTCACTTATTTATCCGGGAGTACCAACGCCCATACCTCCGCTTTTGATACGGTTACGGAAAGGGCGGGAGTTTGTCGAGATTTTGCCCATTTAGGTATTGCTTTGTGTCGGTCTTTGAATATTCCCGCGCGGTTTGTGACTGGCTATGCTTATGATTTGCAACCCCCCGATTTTCATGCCTATTTTGAGGCTTATTTAGGCGATCGCTGGTATTTGTTTGATGCGACTCGTTTAGTTCCCCGGACTGGGTTGATCCGCATTGGGACGGGAAGAGATGCCGCCGATGTTTCTTTTGCTACCATTTTTGGGTCAGTCTTTATGTCAAAAATGGAGTTATTTGTTGATTGTATCAGTCCCGGTGAATGTCCTATATATACTGAGGAGGCGATCGCCTTTTTGGAGTAGTCAACATCAGATTACGCTAATATGAAAGAATCCTAGTCAAGTGATAACCATCGTGGTTATAGGAGGGTCAAACATCATGTTGGGAAGGATAATGGCGATCGCCAAAAATGTGTTTTGGGAAGTCATGCGCGCTAGGGTTCTCTATATTTTGGGTATCTTTGCGCTGTTGATGGTAGCAGCAGTTGAACTAATGCCGCAGGTCGCTGCTAGTTTAGAAGATAAAATTGTCTTAGATCTCGGTTTAGCTGCTATCAGCATTCTTAGCTTAATTGTCGCAGTTTTTGTCAGTACCAACTTAATTAACCAAGAAATTGAAAAACGCACCGTTTACTTACTGATTTCCAAGCCAGTTAGTCGCCCAGAATTGATTATTGGTAAACATTTGGGTTTGTGGGCGGTCTTAGCAGTTTTATTGGTGGTAATGACAGTCATATATATGGGGGTTTTAAGTCTTAACCAAATTCCCTACCCAGGAAAAAGTATCGCCATTTCTAATCTGTTTATTTGGATTAAGTTTGGGCTAATTGGGGCCGCCGGGATTTTGTTAGGGGTGTTGACGAGTTCTCTCTTGGCTACACTCCTAACTTTTGCGGTTTATGTAATGGGGAGTTTGAGTCGAGACTTACTCGAATTAGGTCAAATTAGCGATAGTAACACCATTGAAAATGTCACTACGGCTATGTATGTCATTTTACCGGATTTAGCCCGTCTTAATCTCAAAAATGATGCCGTTTATGCCGATATCCCTGATGTTCCTATTCTCGTGGCTAATGCTGGATATGGTATAATCTACACTGTCCTACTATTAGCCTTGGCGATCGCTATTTTTTCCCGCCGAGAATTATAAGCCAAGCCATTAGTCATCATATCCCGCCCACACAGAGGCTAAATTTCCCTGACTGGGTGCTAACTGGTTAATGAGTTGGTTAATCCGCTTTTCTAGCTGTTGTAAAGACCACTCTCGGCTGGCTGGTTTGAGATCGGATAAATTCCAATACTCGACCGTATTCACCCAGGAAGGATATCGTTTAACCATTAATGGACGATAGATTGATTCATCAATAGCAATCGTTTTATTAGCATTTTTAAAGTTTATTTGAGATACGGGTCTGATAGTCCGCACAGAATAATCTAAGGAAATACCCCGTTTCTCCAATTCGTTAATCACCTCTAAGGCGATCGCCCCCATTGAATAATTACTAGAATAATGGCTTTTATCTACTGGTAATAAACCAGAATAAGCACGCCAACTCAAGCCCCTGGTTTCCGCCAAATAATTAAACAAATATTCAGAAAATCGACTGAGGTAGTCATTTCCTGTAGACAAAAATAAAATTGTTTTCATAAGCACCTTGATGTTGATTAGATGTGGGTTCAGACAGCGACCATGTATCTGCTAGGGGAGAAGTTGCTAAATTAGCCCTGCCATGTTCTCAATCAATCTTACCGTAGATCATAGTATAGCAACAACCACTATAACTTATTTGATATATTTCGGCAATTTATTTGATGGCGATAAACTTAGATCGCCCCCAGACAGTGGATAATCAGAATAGTCTCAACTCATAGACTGAGTACCATAGTGATAAAACTTCTCAAAAGTGATCATCTGAACCCAGTGGCGAGTTGTGACAATTGACTAAAAATGCGATCGCATTATACCACAACCATAGCCATTCAGTGTATTGTCAATCACATAAAACTTTTCAGTTATACAATTGGTTCACCATCACGGCGTAAATGGTTAAGGCTGGGGTTCTGTGGTCACTTATTAAGTTTTTTGGAAAACTGAATCATTTTCTCCCAGATGGCAGGATAATAACAGAGATAGGGTTAGGTCCACAAAGCTGAGACTTTGAGGACAGCCGGGCAATTATCCGCCCTCAACTCCTATCAGTAATAAGATTTACAAGCCAATCACCTATGAATATTCAAACGGTTATCCTACGGGGTTCTTATTTAGATCAGCTAGTCCATGAACTCTGCGACTACTTCCCCGATGTCATTGTCCGCACTATTGGTAATGTCAATATCTTAGTCGAGGAGTCTTTGTCGGCGCGAATTTCTGCCAATTTGTCAACCACGATAATTTTAAACTATGCCGAATTTGACTATTGTGAAATCGATGTCATCACTGCTGGTGGAGATGTCGGGTTTTTAAATCTAGGTTATGGTGCGGGTAAAGCTAGGATTGACAGCTTTGTGGAGATGCTAGAATCAATCTGCAAGTCCCATAACTGGAAAATTGAACGAAAAATCGATCAGTAGGATCACTTTATTGTTAAAATTCGTAAAGGAACTGTTAAGGATAATGTAGGATGCGGGTTGCGATCGCTGGAGCTGGATTAGCTGGCATGGCCACGGCTGTTGATCTGGTTGATGCCGGACATGAAGTAGAACTATTTGAGTCTCGCCCCTTTGTGGGTGGTAAAGTAGGTAGCTGGGTAGACCCAGAAGGTAATCATGTCGAAATGGGTCTGCACGTCTTTTTTGGCTGCTACTACCAACTATTTGATTTAATGAAAAAGGTGGGAGCCTTTGAGAATCTGCGATTAAAAGACCATATTCACTGCTTTGTCAACCGCGATGGCGTGATCGGAAGTTTAGATTTCCGGTTCATCACTGGCGCACCCTTCAACGGACTCAAGGCCTTTTTCACAACTTCTCAGCTTTCCGTTCAGGATAAATTGCAAAATGCGATCGCCCTGGGAACTAGCCCCATTGTCCGGGGTTTGGTAGACTTTGAGGGAGCCATGAGAAACATTCGAGACCTAGATCAAGTCAGTTTTGCGGACTGGTTTCGCCGCCAGGGAGGGTCTGAAGGTAGCCTCAAACGAATGTGGAACCCCATCGCCTATGCTTTAGGTTTTATCGATACTGAAAATATCTCCGCGCGCTGTATGCTGACGATTTTTCAGTTTTTCGCCGCCAAAACAGAAGCCTCCGTCTTGCGAATGTTGGAAGGGTCTCCAGCGGAATATCTCCATAAACCTATTGTTAACTATCTCCAACAACGGGGCGCTAAAATTCATCTGCGACGACGGGTTAGAGAAATTCAGTTTACCGAAATTGACGGCCAAACCCATGTCACTGGCTTGGTGGTAGCCCAAGGGGAAACCGAAGAAACCATTATTGCAGATGCTTATGTTTGCGCCTGTGATGTTCCTGGGGCTCAAAAAATGCTCCCAGAGGCTTGGCGAAAATGGCCGGAATTTGACAATATTTACAAGTTAGATACTGTTCCCGTAGCCACAGTGCAATTGCGCTTTGATGGTTGGGTAACAGAACTTCAAGACTCACTCGCACGCCAACAGTTAGAAAAAGCCGCAGGTATAGATAACTTGCTGTATACTGCTGATGCCGATTTCTCCTGTTTTGCTGATTTGGCTTTAACCAGTCCGGGGGACTATTACCGTCCCGGACAGGGTTCTCTGCTACAGTTAGTTTTGACTCCTGGCGACCCTTTTATTAAACAAAATAATGAGGCGATCGCCAATCATGTTCTCCAGCAAGTTCACCAACTTTTCCCATCTTCCCGAGAGTTAAATATGACTTGGTATAGTGTAGTTAAACTAGCCCAGTCCCTCTATCGGGAAGCCCCCGGAATGGACCCCTACCGTCCCCCCCAAAAAACTCCCATTGCTAACTTTTTCTTGGCTGGAAGTTACACACAACAGGATTATATTGATAGCATGGAAGGTGCTACCCTCTCTGGGCGACAGGCTGCCAGTGTGATCCTGGAAAATGCTGCTAACTTTCTCCAAATGAGCAAGCCGGGCGTACAGCCATAAAATCTTGTCCCTGTCTGGCTTGCTATAAGTAGGGCGGGGACTGTGCCTAAATATCAACTACCTCACACCTTAATAATTAAGTAACTAAAATGGCTGATTGGTTAGAACATAGCGTGCAAATTGAAGTTAATGTTCCCATTGATATCGCGTGGGATTTATGGTCAGATTTAGAACAAATGCCACGGTGGATGAAGTGGATCGAGTCCGTCAAAATCTTAGACGACAACCCGGAACTTTCTAAGTGGAAATTAGCTAGTGGTAACTTTGAATTTAGCTGGCTTTCTCGCATTCTTAAAGAGATTCCACATCAGATTATTCAATGGGAATCAGTCGATGGGTTGCCTAACCGAGGCGCTATCCGTTTTTACGATCGCCATGGTAGTAGTATTGTCCGCCTCTCAGTCTCTTATGCCATTCCCGGTCTGTTAGGGAAAATTATGGATAATCTCTTTCTTGGGGGTGTCGTTGAGTCTACTATTGCTAAGGATTTGGAACGTTTTAGGGATTATGCTTTAGATTATTATGCTCGTCGCTGAACTTTATTTATGGGAAGGGTTGACAGGTCGCCCCAAATCGTGATACTATATTGACATACTTTTAAATAATGGTAGTATTTGCAAACCATAAAATTTTGTCTATATTCCCATTTTTTAATATAGTAGCAGAAACGAACTCAGAAAGCAACCCCTACCCCCTACTTGTGACGAGGGGCTTGTTACAAAACTTAACATAATTCCGAGGACAATTAACAATGAACAATTCCCGGTGATTGGCTATTGCCTAATGGGGGCGGGTTGAGGAAAATAAAATGATGTAGGAATTGATCATTGAGAGGGTCTGGGGTGAAACGATCCATGATCGACAATTCCGAATTATTTTCCTTTAAAGGTCCGGTGTTGGGGTATATTCAACAATATTGCAGGATTCGTAATACAGATTTTGTGGATTCTGTCTATGTAGTTTAGAACAAATGGGAGAAGAATTTTAATGAAACGATTGGGTCAGGTATTAGCCTTAGTAGGCTTGTTGGTAGGTTTGCTAGGATGGAGTGTCCCTCAGCCTGCATGGGCAGCGGATTTGAGTTTTGTTCAATTACGGAGTCTGCAAGCACCTGTTTTGGCGGAAGTTAACCGTAGAAACAAGGCTGATGCCAAGTTGGGTACTGAATTTGGGAAAAAATTGGATTTGAATAATAGCTCAATCCGAGAATTCCGTCAATATCCGGGAATGTTTCCCACCTTGGCCAAAATTATCATTGACGCAGCGCCCTATGATTCAGTGGAGGAAGTATTAGAAATTCCGGGGTTAACCGATGCCCAGAAAGAGATTATAGAACGCTATATCGGTGAGTTTACCATCACTCCGGTAGAGCCGATTCTACAGGAAGGAGATTTCCGCCTCAATACCGGAGTCTATGACTAGGTTGGAGTAGAGAATCCGTTGATGGCTAAAATGTAAGTATTCAAGGCTAGGAATCAGGCTAAGAATTATGACCGCCGCCATTTCTCTGGACAACGCGCCCTAAGTAGGTGTGGGTCTGTGAGAAAGGGAGGCGGTCCATTTTTGTGGTCTATGGGTATAGATGTTGTTGTTGGATGATCTGACCGAGTGAGTTGACCCAAATATGGGAGGCTTCCCGAATTTGACCCTGTTTAAGTATAGCGATCGCAAAATGTCTATATTTATCAGGTCCTGTGCCTTGAATGCGTGGGACGCTGGCAGCATTAAGATATATAGTCTGATGTTCATCGACAGCTAGGGATTTCCGCAGATAGGCTTTAGTATGGCGGAGGGTGTGGTGCATATGACCAAAACCGACTAGGGGGATAGTTTTTCCATAATTGCGGGTTTGGGTAATAGCTTCGGCAAAGTCTGGGTCGCCATAGTCGCCGCCAATAGGTTTCCAGTCTTTACCACAGGGTGATTCTGGGGTATCTCCTAAACCAAATGGGCCGTTATGTCCCAAAAAAATAATCTGGTCAAATGCGGCGTTTTTAACTTGGGCTAAAATGCGATCGCTTGATTCTTGGTTGCTGTTGACACCAAAGCGGGTTTGATAAAATTCTTGATTGGTCCATTGTGGCCCCCCCCAACTAAAGGGTCGAGTACCCACAACCGTTAATCCTAACTCAGGAAAATCTCGTTTTCCATAGCCCACGTGGGCGGGTCCCAGCATATCAATTTGGGTTTGCACCCGGTCTTCCATGGTGCGATCGTAAGGACACTTTTGGCGACCCCATTCGGTCATGCTATACCAAGCATCATGGTTTCCAAACACTACCGCCTTGGGTAAATCTAAGTTAGCGATCGCCTTGACCACCTCTAGGGCTTCATTACCAAAATCACCTACAAATAGGGCTAAGTCTACCCCCAACTGTTTTAAGGCTATCTCATCTTCTGGTTCCCATTGGTCGTGGATATCTCCAATGAGGGCAATTTTGATAGTTAATTCCGGTGATGGGCTCATTGTATCTGATAGTACGTTTTTTTCTAGGATAAGTTGTTGCGACCCCAGGTTGAGATTTCTGGCTTTACTCTTTTTGGTGAATTCAACTATAATTAGGAATTAGAGAATCACAAACCAGAGGTCAACTGATGTTTGCAGCGACTTTAGACCGACAACCGACTGAATATGAGAAGCCAGAGGACTTGTTTGAGGCGATCGCCACTTTAAAGAAGGACCTTAATGCGATCGTGCTGGCCCACTATTACCAAGACCCCGATATTCAGGACATCGCTGATTATATTGGCGACTCCCTAGGACTGTCGCGCCAAGCTGCCGAAACCCATGCAGATGTTATTGTCTTTGCGGGGGTTCACTTCATGGCAGAAACCGCTAAAATTCTCAATCCAGAAAAACAGGTTTTACTCCCCGATCTTAATGCAGGATGTTCTCTAGCTGATAGTTGTCCTCCCGATGCTTTCGCTGCCTTCAAAGCTGCCCATCCTGACCATTTAGTGGTATCTTATATTAATTGCACTGCCGACATTAAGGCGATGAGTGATATCATCTGCACCAGTGCTAATGCCGTCAAAATAGTTAGCCAAATTCCCGCAGATCAGCCAATTATTTTTGCACCCGATCGCAACTTAGGGCGCTATGTCATGGCGGAAACTCAACGAGAAATGGTATTATGGGAGGGGGCTTGCATGGTGCATGAGAATTTCTCCGAAAAGAAAATTGTGCAACTACGGATTGAATATCCCGGCGCGGAAATTATTGCTCACCCCGAATGTGAACCCCCAGTTTTACGTCATGCCAATTATATAGGTTCTACCACTGCTTTATTAAAGTATGCCAAAGAAAGTGCTAATTCTACCTTTATTGTGGTTACAGAACCCGGGATTATTCACCAGATGAAAAAAGAGGCTCCCGACAAACTGTTTATTGCCGCGCCCCCCCTAAACAGTTGCGCCTGCAATGAGTGTCCCCACATGAGGTTAAATACCCTCGAAAAACTCTATTTATCTATGAAAAATAGACAGCCAGAAATCACCTTACCCCAATCTACCATAGAGGCGGCTTGGCGACCTATTCAGCGGATGTTAGAGATGAGTTAATTAATTAGGGAATAGAGAATTTGACACCCCCTCTCTGTCTACCTCTGGGAGAGGGCGATCTCATGTAGGGGCGGCGTTCCGCTAGTTCCTCGACTAGCGGCGAGAAGATAAATAAACCCGGCTTCTGGGTTCGGGTAGTTCTTCCGGGGGTAGGTGGGGGCGAGAAGATAAATAAACCCGGCTTCTGGGTTAGGGTAGTTCCTGCGGGGGTGGGTGGGGGCGAGAACATGAATAAACCCGGCTTCTGGGGAGGGGGTGAGACGAAAGGTTTTTTTGTGAGTTTCGGCCAGATAGGTTAAAATTATTAAGAGATGTGAAATTTTTGCATTTCCAGATAATCTCTGTTATCCCAACTGATCAAGTATGTCTCTTCCCATTCGCAACGTTGCTATTATCGCTCACGTCGATCACGGCAAAACCACATTAGTAGATGCTCTTCTCAAACAGTCCGGTATTTTCCGGGAAGGGGAAGATGTCCCGGACTGTATTATGGACTCCAATGATATTGAACGGGAACGGGGAATTACGATTCTCTCTAAAAATACCGCCGTTCGCTACGGAGAAACACTAATTAATATTGTCGATACCCCCGGTCACGCCGACTTTGGCGGAGAAGTGGAACGGGTGCTAGGTATGGTTGATGGCTGTATACTGATTGTCGATGCTAACGAAGGCCCGATGCCTCAAACGCGCTTTGTCCTGAAAAAGGCGCTAGAAAAGGGACTCCGCCCCATTGTGGTGATTAACAAAATCGATCGCCCTCGTGCCGAACCCTATGGCGCAGTTGATAAAGTCCTAGATTTATTCTTGGAACTGGGGGCAGATGATGACCAGTGCGAGTTCCCCTATCTGTTTGCATCAGGTTTAGCAGGATACGCCAAACAGGACTTGGAAGAAGAAGGGGTAGACATGAAACCCCTATTTGACTACATTATCGACCATGTACCACCACCTGTAGGCGACCCAGAAAAACCCCTACAACTGCAAGTTACCACCCTAGACTATTCCGAATATGTAGGGCGTATCGTGATTGGTAAAATCCATAATGGGGTGATTAGAGCCGGACAACAGGCTGCTTTAGTCAAAGAAAATGGCGAGGTAGTTCGTAGCAAGGTCACTAAGTTAATGGGATTTGAAGGTCTGAGCCGGATTGATTTAGAATCCTCTAGCGCCGGAAATCTGGTAGCTGTGGCTGGTTTCAGTGATGCTAATATTGGGGAAACCATCACCTGCCCTAATGAACCCCAGGCTTTACCTTTAATCCGGGTGGATGAACCGACTTTGCAAATGGCTTTCTCGGTGAATGATTCCCCGTTTGCTGGTCAGGAAGGTACTTATGTCACTTCTCGACAATTACGCGATCGCTTAATGCGAGAATTAGAAACCAACGTCGCCCTACGGGTTGAAGAAACCGACTCCCCTGATAAATTCATGGTTTCCGGTCGTGGGGAACTGCATCTAGGTATTTTAATTGAAAATATGCGTCGGGAGGGTTACGAGTTCCAAGTATCCCAACCCCAGGTAATTTACCGAGAAGTTAGCGGTCAACCCTGCGAACCCTTTGAATATCTGGTTTTAGATGTTCCAGAAGAGGCTGTAGGGAGTTGTATGGAACGCTTGGGTCAGCGCCGCGCCGAAATGCAGGATATGCGTATGGGGGGTAATGGTCGTGGCCAATTGGAATTTGTAGTTCCCGCCCGTGGTTTAGTAGGTTTCCGGGGGGAATTTATGCGGATGACCCGTGGTGAAGGGATTATGAACCACAGTTTCCTCGAATATCGTCCCATGAGTGGAGATATTGAAGCGCGACGCAATGGGGTGTTAATTTCTTTTGAAGAGGGGGTTAGCACTTTCTACGCCCTGAAAAATGCTGAGGATAGGGGTGTGTTTTTCATTACCCCGGGAACTAAGGTTTATAAAGGCATGATTGTTGGGGAACACAACCGACCCCAAGACCTGGAGTTAAATGTCTGCAAAACTAAGCAGTTGACTAACCACCGTTCTGCTACTGGGGATGAATTGGTACAATTACAGACTCCCATGGATATGAGTTTAGAACGTGCCTTAGAATATATCGGCCCTGATGAGTTGGTGGAGGTTACTCCTGAGTCCGTGCGTCTGCGTAAGGTGAGTAAAAAGTTGGTTAAACGCTAAACCTACCTAAAACTACCTTGGCGCTAAGGTTAAGCGGGCGGGTTGCTGTGGCTGTATATTACACAATACAGCGCGCACCCGCCCCTCAATTTTTCTGGGCCGGGGACAGGGAACCGTCAGGAAATCTTGACCCCAATTTAAAGGAAGGTTATTGACATATTATTAATTGTGTTATAATTGATAAAATATACAAAACGTTCATCTCCCCCACCCGTTAACTTAACTGGCTGTTTGTCCAGTTATTGGTTAACGTTCTGAGGAAGACGGAAGTAGGGACCCATGCCCGAAGGAACGCGCCACATTTTGACAGTTGGTTGAAGGGAGTCAGTACAATGTTTGTACCTTCTTTGGTGGCTTTTTCCGTCGCTTGCTTGGCGATTTACTTGAGTTTTCAGACTTCTGAGGAGGTTGTTAAGGTTGGAGCGAGGGGGACTGCATTTGTCTGTTTATTGATCAGTCTGGTTTATGCACCTTGGTCAGTTTTGCTGGTCTTAATTGTTCCAGTATTGGCTTTCCGACTGGCATAACAGAGATTTGCGTGATTTTCTCCTGAAAAATGATAGATTTCCAGAACTGAGACAGGGATTTTGACAAAATTAGCGAGTTTTTTGACTGCTAATTTTACCCTGCCCCAGTCAGCCCTTATGGGGGTCTTTTTTTTATTCTGGTAGTTTGTACTGTGCTACAATCCGTTTAGCAAAATCGGGGACGTGATTCTCTAGTTTCTCTGGGTAATTGCGTTTGACATAGAGATAGTTGCGGGTGTAGTGAGAGTCGATGGAAAAGCGGGCATATTCTAAGCCTTTGGGTCCAATGCGTTCAATAACTACCCCCATCATTTTAGCTGCCCACATGGGTATGGTGACGGCTTTATCGTAGGCGGGGATGCTCTGTTGAACGGCGGCGCGACGATCGCCCTGGGAAGATACGGGCTGAGTGTCCAGTTGGTCTTGAATCAGATCGAGCATTTCCTGTCCGCGATCGTTACGAACGACGATCCATTGCCAGCCAAAAGGAGCCCCCATATATCCTACCACTAAATCAGCAAGTGAGTTCACATAATCAAAACAACTGAGACAGGAGGGGGCAAAAATATCTTTAAGTTGGTTAGTTTTCAAGCCAAAAAATGGGACGGTTTCGGTGGAACCATCTTCGTGCTTAAAGTGGACGCGGAAATCCTGCATAAATTCATAATGGACAACAGTTTCCGGCGATCGGCTAGTAGTTTCCAAAAACTTTTGTAGACCGGCGCGGGTAACATTGTCAACGCAGGGAGTACCGAGAACATAGAGTTTTTCTAAGCCCATTTGTTTCTCAACGGCACGAAGGGCTTGAATCTGACATCCTACACCGATAACGAGTAATTTTTTCATACCCGATCGCTCTACTTCTTCCAAAACTGATAAGTTAGGGGAGAGGGTAGGCTTGTTAACCCTGGCGGCGAGAACTTCCTCCGGGGTGCGGGCGAGGATCGGCATAGGTCCAAAGCGATCCTCTTTGGTATTTTGGACACAAACCACCCCTTCGACTATACCTTGGTTAAGCATCTCACAGGCGATCGTGCTGACAATGCCTGTCCACTGTGCGCCTGGTATAGGTTCTTTTTTGCGGGCGGCCATCATATCCTGATGAACCCCAAAATACAGGTCATCTGAGTTGTCTAAATTACGGGATCTGCCGTGGGCTTGTTCTTCGAGGTTAGCGATCTGTTCGTTAAGAAAAGCACAGGCTTCCTTGACATAGTGGATATAGTAGGTATCGCAGAGACCGCATTCGCTACAGAGGGCTTTAGCGGGGCGACGGCTTCCGGGTTTAAGGGCTTTGGCTTTCTGATGCGAGTGAGGTTGCTGTAATGAAGTCATTGAAAGCGTGTTTGTTATGTGTAAGATTCAGTGGCTCAATTTTAGCATTTAGGCGACCACTTGGGGATTACGTGAGAATTTATTGTATAATTATAAGTGTTTTTTTCACCCTAGGGGGAGTAATAGGAGAATTGATGAAGGGGAGATATCCTAATCATTAAAAAGGCGATCGCCCCTCAAATGCCTATTTTTTTATTCAGGGTTCTGAACTATCAAAACCGAACACCTGAGATGATGGATCACATGATTACTAACACTACCAAGAAACAGTTCAGCCAGTTCGGAACGCCCCCGTCTTCCCATGACGACTAAATCAGGATTCCAGGATAAAGACACTTCTCTAATCCAATAACCTGCCTCACCAATTTTATACTCAGATGTAGCCCTAATCCCATGCTGTTCACACTCATCTAAAAAAGTTTGTAGCCAACTTTTGACCTCCTCAACTTCCTTAGCCATAAGTTCTTGTTGCACCTGCGCCGCCCGTCCCAACCCCTGTCCATAAATATCCCCAGCCGAACCAAAAGCCAGGGGAGACAGTCCCACACAATGAAAAATCTTCAGTTCCGCCTGTTCTACTTTAGCGAGGTGAAATGCTTTTTGGAACACGAGCCTACTTTGGGATGACCTATCAATGGCCACCAAAATTTTAGAATATTCCATAACCCGAACCAAATACGCCTTAAATTCATGATACCCCTTTATTGACAGTATCAGAGGAAATTATCTATTTTCCTGTTATGATATAAGGTTGCACTGCAATATATGAAACGATATCAAAATGACCCAAAACTACCGCATTACCCTTCTGTCAGGTGATGGCATCGGCCCCGAAATTATGGCGGTGGCGGTGGATGTCCTCAAGGCTGTTGGTAAACAATTAGACCTAAATTTTGAATTTAAAGAAGCTCTCATGGGGGGAGTGGCTATTGATGCTACAGGGGAACCGCTACCAGAGGAATCATTACAGGCTTGTCGCGATAGTGATGCGGTGTTGCTGGCGGCGATCGGTGGCTACAAGTGGGACAATTTACCGCGTCAGCAGCGCCCAGAAACGGGACTTTTGGCACTGAGAGCAGGTTTGGGGCTATTTGCTAACCTGCGTCCGGCTACTATTTTGCCTCACTTGATTGATGCGTCATCTCTGAAGCGGGAAGTTGTGGAAGGGGTAGATATTATGGTGGTGCGAGAGTTGACGGGGGGTATTTATTTCGGTCAACCCAAGGGTATTTTTGAGACGGAGACGGGGGAAAAACGAGGGGTCAATACGATGGCCTATGGAGAATCGGAAATAGACCGGATTGGACGGGTGGGGTTTGAAACGGCGAAAAAACGCCAGGGTCGCCTGTGTTCGGTGGATAAGGCTAATGTTCTGGATGTTTCTCAGTTATGGCGCGATCGCATTATGGCTCTGGCGGCGGACTATCCAGAGGTGGAATTGTCTCATTTATATGTGGATAATGCGGCTATGCAATTGGTGCGCTGGCCGAAACAGTTTGATACTATTGTGACTGGTAATTTGTTTGGGGATATCCTCTCAGACGCGGCGGCTATGCTAACGGGAAGTATTGGGATGCTACCTTCGGCGAGTTTGGGTGCTTCTGGTCCTGGGGTGTTTGAGCCTGTACACGGTTCGGCTCCAGATATCGCGGGACAGGATAAGGCGAACCCGTTGGCTCAGGTATTGAGTGCTGCTATGATGTTGCGTTATGGTTTGGATGAACCGGCAGCGAGCGATCGCCTTGAGAAAGCGGTGTTAAAGGTTCTGGATTGGGGATACCGCACGGGGGATATTATGTCTGAGGGTATGAAGGCGGTAGGCTGTCGGGAAATGGGGGATATGTTATTAAAGGCTTTGTCTGAACAGGGTTGATGACAATTCCCTGATCATGCGATCGCTTCGGGTTAGCTTAATTCTGGGGTTAATTTTGGGGAGGCGATCGCTATTTTCATAAGGTTATGAGATTTTGAAGAATGCTCAAAGGTCGAACTCCCCTTGCTTAAAGTTAACCAGTTTCTGTTTTTCGGCACTTTTCAGCACTTCATAACTGAGCCGAATATTTAATCTCTGTCGCTTCTCCACAATATCCTTAACGGTAACAATCTGAATCTTATCACAACTCTCAGTTATGTATTGGCTGCGATAAAATCCCGCAGATTTTGCGGTTGTTAGCATTTCTTTAGTAGGTTCTTGGAGGGTGATAAAAATCGCAAGACTAGCATTTTGTAGGGTCATGGTTCCGATTAAGTCCCGAATGTCTCCTGATTTGACTTTTCCTGATTTGACTTGGAAAATCATTTTTTCCGGTGTCTGTTGATCGCCTTGAAATAAAACGACTCCATCAACTCCTTGGTCTGCGCCTTTTTTGTGGTTAATTAATGCTCGGTTATTTGTATATGTTAAAACCGCCCATTTTTCAAATTCTTTCCTAGTGCGATCGTCCGCTTTGTTGGCTAATGCTATGGCGCTTTCCATGTCTTGGGGTATACCATGCCGTTTGATGGTCTCTAATACTCCCTTACCAAAGCTATCTTCTAATCTTTTTAAAATTAAGCTAATACTTTGATAGGTAATATCAATTCCTATCCATTTTCGGTTAAATTTTTCGCACACTGCAACTGTTGTACCACAGCCACAATAAGCATCTAATACTATATCACCCTCATTAGAACTGGCTTGGATTATTCTTTCTAATAATGCTTCTGGTTTTTGTGTAGGATAACCTAAACGCTCTTTAGCTTGAGAATTAAGCAGAGAAATCGGAAATATATCTCCAAAACGAATTTGAATCTTTTTGATAATGCTTTCTAAAGTCTTTAGTTCTTTGCTATCAATACCATAGATATCAAAATTTTCTTTAATCAAAGTTAAATAATTAAACAAAATAGAATTAAATAATTCTTCATTTTCTAGGCAATTTAATAATATTCTTTGCAAATCATGTAAGTCCTTAACTTCCCATACATCATTATCCTTAACTCCTGCTTGATTGATTTCGGTGACATAAACATCACCATTTTTGATGCGAGTATGATAATTTTGTTTTCTAAAAAAAGATTCACCAGAATATGCAGTATAACCTACATTAAAAGTATGGTTTTTATTATTTTTAGTGTAGAAAAAAATAATGTCATGCATTTTGAGAAAAGACTTGGAATTTCCCGTCCATCTTCTATAATGCCAAATAATCTCGTTCTGAAATTCTCCACCCTGAGAACAAAAAACCGCATCTAACACTAACTTTAAATAATGGCTGGCGGTTGGATCGCAGTGTAGGTAAAAGCTCCCGGTAGGTTTTAAAACTCGATGAATTTCGGTTATTCTTAAAGTCATACTAACTAAATAAGCTAGTAAACTTCCTTTACCCAATACATTCTCTAACCCAGTGATTAAATAAACAGCTTGCTCAGTGAATAAACCATTATAATTGGTGCTGATTTCCTCAAAGCCGTGCATAGCACGATTGTCCCATTCCCAGGTGTCAATAAATGCTTGAGCTTGTGCTTTGTCTTCCGAACCAATATTATTATAAATTTGATTATAATTTCGCTTAGAATTAAAAGGCGGATCGATATAACATAAGTCAACCGAATCATCTTTGATGTAGCGTCTCAAAACCTCTAAGTTGTCACCGTAATAAAGATGATTAGCCATGATTTTTCACCAAAGTGGTTGGGTTGAACTTGTTAAATCTCTACTTTTTCTAATTACGACAATGCCACAAACTTTAGGTATTTGGCTATACTTAAAAATCAGATTATGACGTAAGTTTTGTGAATAAATATTAACTAAATGACGTAAAATGACGTAAAATAACGTAAAATGACGGGCATCAACTAAGGTATAATGGCTAAATCGATTAGCCTGTTTAAGTTCAATGGATGTAACAGAAGTTTTACAATTGGCAGATCATCTAGTGTTTCAGCAAACAGAAAAGCACTTAGACGACTCTCAGCAAACTGTGATTAAGGGAGTATGGGAAGGGAAAACCTATGATCAAATTGCCGATTTATCTCATTTGAGTGAGCGTTATGTTAGAGATATTGGTTATAAATTATGGCAAATATTGTCTGAAGCATTAGGTGAGGATATAAAAAAAAATAACTTTCGCTCAACCTTTGAAAGGTTAGAATTTAACTCATCACAATTCATTCATATTAATACCATAGAAAGTAGTCATAATTTGCAATTTTATTCATCTCCTAATCAACCCCCAAATAGGGAGCAACGACACGAGGATATATTCCAGAAAATCGATTTAAGTTTAGCGCCTGAAATTATTGGTTTTTCCAGACGAGAAACGGAATTAAAGATGCTGGAAAATTGGTTATTAAATAAGGGAAAGAGTCGTTTAATTTCGGTGTTAGGAGTATCTGGTATTGGGAAAACTACTCTAGTTAAAAGATTTGTAGATCAGCACTTAGATAGATTTGAAGTAATAATTTGGAGGGACTTAAAATTTCCAGAATCGTTGACATCGCTAGTTAATGATTTATTGAAAGTTAGCGAAAAAGAACCAAAAGGAACTGTGAGCGATCGCCTTAAACAACTATTAGGTTTCTTGACGGAAAAGCACTGTTTAATCATCCTGGACGATGTACAAAATCTGTTTACGAGAGGCGCATTAGTCGGACAATACGAAAGAGACTATCAAGATTATCAAAACTTTTTCCGGGCGATCGCCGACTTAGAACATCAGAGTAATGTTATATTAATCAGTCGAGAGAAATGTCGAGAGATGGAGTGTTTAGATGAGCAATTATATCCGATAAAATCTTTAGAGTTATCCGGTTTAGAGGATGTAGAAATCCTGAGAAATATGGGAGGAGGACTGCTGAAGAATGAGGATAATTGGTTAAAGTTAATCCAATTATATCAGGGAAATCCTGGTTATTTGAAACAGATTGCTTTTATCATCCACAACATTTTTGATGGTCATGTCGCTGATTTTTTAGCCGAGAATAGCTTGATAATCACCCCAGAAATGCAGTTTGGTTTTCAGCAGCTATTTGAGCGACTCTCACCCATAGAACAGCAACTTATCTTAGAGTTGAGCCAGTTAGATAAACCTGTAACTAGAGAAGATTTAACCGAGAGTTTACAGTTATCATCAATGGACTTAATTAACGGGTTACAGTCCTTACAGCAGCGATATATAGTTACGAAAATTCGAGAAAATCGGCTGTTGTTTAAGGTGTGTCCGGTATTGAGGGAGTATCTGATCCGTTGTCAAAAGTGATAGGAATTGGTAGAATGGATTGGTATAGTGATGTGGCTAAAGAGAGCGATCGCAGTTATTCGGGGTGGTTGAGGTATATATGGCAGTGATTTCTTTAAAAATCTCCGAGGATAGATTCGAGGCGGTCGAGATCGCATCTTTGGGTAAAATCGACCTTTGATTTAACTCCGAAATAAAAAATTTGCAGATAGGGATATAGACTGAAGGTTTATTGGTCTCTTTTGACTTCTTCAGTTTTTCCTTCATCGCCAAAGCCAAAAAATTGCTCGAAAGTTCTTGATAATTCAGCTTTTGCAGGCGAACATAGTCCAGATAAGCATTCGCTGCCAAGTCGTTCGCATTTTCATAGGGGAGAAAATACCTCTCGACCCAATTTAATTAGATGGGGTAAACGTCTGGTTGCATTAACTCCAGCACCGGAATTATGGCGATAGGTTGGATTTGACCAAATGCCCTTGATGCGATCGCAGACTCGATCTTTGTGAAGGGGATTTTTATAATGATACCCTATTCCGAGGGCAATTACTTCATAGGCAGACAATAAAAACCCACCCAGAAATCTATCATCTTCGAGTTTATATCGCTTAAAGCTATTATCGCCCATCGTTTCATGCAAGATCTTAAAAGTCACATCAAAGGCTGTTTCTATATCGCCAAAATTCCAATTATTATCGATGGTTTTATCTCGCATTTCCTTAGTCAATAAATCACTGACATCACCTTTCATGTTTTCAAGATTTTCATCATCCCGGTCAAACAGAAGCATGAAACGCAATACTAATTCCATATCATACTGTTCTTCATAGAGGCGATCGCTCAAAGCAATACAGTTTTTGAAGGTATCCCTTTCCGCAAGCGATCGCATCACATTATATAGATTTTTATCTAACATTAATGCCATGCAATTCCTCACTTCTTGAGGCGTAGCGATCGACCCCCTTGTGTTGAGTCGCTGAAATAACTCATATTTGATAATTCTATCACTTTCTGGCAAAACAATATTTACCGTAATTTTGGCTCTCTTAATCAACAAACGCTGTGTCGGAGTCAGAGAATTTTCCTGGTCGTCCGGATCATCCCATTTTTTGCCCTTTAATGAAGGCAAGTACATGGTAGAATCCAAAATATAGAAATCGGTATCTTTATCTGGATGTTTGTCTCTCAAAATGCCGACAAATTCATAGATAGTTGAAAGTCTTTGTAAACCATCAATCACCTCCCACACACCGTCATTTCCTTGACTGACAAAAATTGGTGGAATCGGTATTCCCAAAACTATCGATTCTATAAATGATGATTTTTGGTAGTTTGACCACCTAAAATAACGTTGAAAATCCGGGCGAATTTCGATTTCTTTATGCTCATATAGACTCATCAACTCACCGATGGACATTGAGTAGCTGTCCGTTTTGATATTTCGTCTGTGTTTATCGATTTCTTGTTGTAATGACATGGGGGGATAAGTAGCAAATTTTAAAAGAGATTATAACCCATTATAACAGCATATAATCGATGGTGTAAAAACCATCCCATGGCGCGATCGCTCCATTGATCTGCGAGTTCGTCTCATTCCACCTAGTATCTATAAATCACTCCTCCCCAATTCCCTTTTTTTTCGCCAACCATCCCCCCTTGTCCAGATATTTGGGAAATGGGAACCCCCCCACCACTGGGAAATGTCTATTGATTCTCCGAGCATTTGACACTCCCCGACAAAAAAGCAAAAGCAAGATGTTCTCACTTTTGCCTAACTTGTAATAATTTAGGGATTAGGGGATAATAGACGAATTACCCCTAGTTTGATTGTAGTTTACCTTGGGGACTGTTTACGTTTCCGGGGTGCGATCGCCGCCTCAGCCGGAAAACCAACCCTAGCGATCACCTGATTTTGACGTTCTTGTTCAAGGACTTTGAGTTCCGTATAGTCAACCCAGTGAATGCAATCAACCGGACAAGTATCGATCGCCTCTTGAATGACATCTTCCGAATCTCCATCCTGGCGAAACACTCGCGATCGGCCATGGTCTGGCTCAATATAGAATGTGTTTCTAGCCACATGAGCGCAATGCTTGCAACCAATACAAGTAGGCTCATCAACATAAACCCCTTTTTGGCGCAGTGTACCCCCCAACTCTGGCTCAAACCCAGAACGCTCAGGTGCATCCCGCAAAAACCCACCCAATTCCGGTTCTAACCCCGAACGTTCTGAGTGAGACTGTTGTGATGATGCAGACAATTGAGACATTAAGCACTCCAGCGTTGAACAACTAAGCGGATCGATCCATCTTGATTATTGTGCTGTTCGGAAACTTGGAAACCTTGGGCCGTACTCGCGGTAACCACAGTGTGGAAAGCATAACGTTGAGTAACTTTTCTCAGGAAATGATCAACCGGGGTAGCTTGTTGCCAAAATTGCAAATCTGCCACCAGTTCATATTCCTGACCATTCCAAGCGAAGCCGATATCATAACCATTCTCTTGTTGGATAACCACTTCCGCGGCCAGAGTTTGACCACGATAACCTCGAACCTCGCGGGGTCCAGGCTTCCAGTCAATACCTAAATCAGTCAAAGCAGCTTTTAAAGACGTGATATTCCGAATTTGGGTTTTGATTTGGCTAAAGTGTGACATAGTTGGTAAATTGTGAATGAATTGCTTGAACGGTATAGATAGAATTTACCAGTTACTCAAACCCACTTGAGCAGTGGCATTCTGAGACTGGTGATTCCCTTGGGCGAAATATTCAGAAGTTGTCTCCTGATTTAATACCACCCCTAACTCAGCTTCGATCGCCGCCGTAACCTCAGCACAGGACGCACCAACAATTCCGGTGACTCGTTCCTGAACTCGGCCGTCGGGATGGATGATAAACTCTAGGGTTTCCATAGCTTAAATCGACTGCACAAAGTGGTCTAATACAATACCGACACCAGAGAAGATCTCTGATATAGGCAGGCTGTCAGCTAAATCAGATGGTTCTGACTGCACTGTTCAGACATCAGGGGTAATCAGTTGGACAAAAACCCCTGAGAACTTGACAAAAGTTATCAATGCCTGAAGCAGTAGGTTCATTATATGTTAAGTTTCGCGTAGATGCTCGGAACCGTCAAGGCATGGTACTATTGACCCGATAACATCTACTTCCGACTCTCTGTATTTCCCCTCTGAGCCTGGGTAGGAGACGGCTGGCAGGGATTGGTCAGCTTTGCTGCTATCCTTAGTTGAGTCAGCACCCCCGGCTGAAGCACGGGGGCTTCGTGCCCCCCTTTCAGGTAGCTGACCAGCTATAGCCTTAACTGGCTCCGTTCAGAGCAAGAGTTAAAGTTCCTACCCTGGAATGCGTGCTAGTTCCAGGCTCATGAACCGAATCGTTAAACATCTCTAAGGGGTTAAGGACGTGCGATTTGGATAGTACCGACTCTGAACATTGGCGAAGCAAACATTACCCCGCAAGGGAGTCGGAGCCAACCATAGCTCCATGGAGGGGCAACCATACCCCTCCACCCCGCAAGGGGGTGCTGGCGGCTAAAGCCGCTTGAGTCGGTTTTCCTCTCCGTGATCAATCACGGAGCTTCCAACCCTCCCAGGAGTTTTACGTGAACTCACCAGACCAAAGGACTCGTTAGAGCTATGAATGTACAACAAGCAACTGGTAAGCTGAAGCATATCAATCTCAAGTCTCGCCTGATTGCTGGCGGTTTGGGGTTATTGGTGGCTATTTCTATTCCCCTGATTGGTCACGAAACCTTGGCTCGTACCCGCAGTAAAAGCGATTACGAACAGCGACTTTTTGATGCCGCTTTGGGATTTACTCTCTATTTTGAGGGTGGCTTTAGTGACCATCCGGCAGATATTGGCGGCCGCACCTATAGGGGTATTCTCCAAACTGAGTATAATGCCTATCGTGCCAGCAGGGGTTTACCTCCCTTGGATGTGCTACAAATGTCTGATGCGGAAATGCTGGAAATTTATGATGGCTATTGGAGAGGTAGCGGCGCTCCCGCCATGCACCCGGCTTTAGCGATCGTCATGTTTGACACAGCCGTTAACTTTGGCATTCATAATTCCATTACTTTTTTACAACAAGCCCTGGGGTTGCCACAAACGGGGGTATTTGATGCCGAAACTCGCGCCGCTATGGAACAGGGTAACAATAAGTTTACCGCTCTCCAAATTGTTAATGAGCGCATCCTGTATCGTTATAAGCGGGTTCAGGAAAAGCCCAGTCAAATGGCTTTCTTTCATGGTTGGCTCAGTCGTGATTATAGTCTCTGGGGATATGTTAGCCAGATTCAAAATTAATTGATATTCCGGGATTGATCACAGAGCTATAATATCGGTTAGAGATATATATTCCGGTGCGTCAGAGTTACCAGTGTTTCTGGTGACCCAAAAGCTCCTGGGTCTGACGCTACCTTACTATTTTCTATGTGGGGGATATCTTTAATCTATGACTGACAGATTTTTTCAGAATAAACAATCGTTTTTTGACCGCTGGGCTCCTTTTTATGATTTCCTGCTGACCACGGTTTTCTATCAGGCTGTACATAAGCGTTTATTGGAGTTTGCGGAGTTTCCTAATTCCGCTAATATTCTTGATATTGGCTGTGGTACAGGACGACTGCTACAGCGTTTGGCTAAACAGTTTCCTGACCTTCAGGGGACGGGGTTGGACTTATCTCCTCAAATGATTAAAGAGGCGAAAAACCAAAATGTCTATGGCGATCGCCTACAGTTTCTACAGGGGAATGTTGAGGCTTTACCTTTTCCTGAGTTGAGTTTTGATGCCGTTTTTTGTACTATCAGTTTTCTCCATTATCCTCACCCTGAATTGGTCCTAGCAGAAATTAAACGGGTTTTGCGATCGCAGGGAGTTTTTTATCTGGCTGATTATACCGTTAATGATTGGACTGAATATCGAGAGGTTGCTGTCTCTCCTGGTAAGTTGCGGTGGTACAGCCGCAAAAAAAGGGAACAGTTGGCTAATTCTGCGGGTTTGTCTTGTTTGGGTCATCACTATTTAATCGGTCCGGTTCTCCTCACTAAGTTTGTTAATTATTAACCAATGAACTGCCTCTTATTTTCACTTCCTCTCCGTCCGGGATAGGCTGCGGAAAGCGGTTATGCACATAATCGCCTTTTTGTCAATAGGTAGAAAATTGGCCGTCCCCTTTTTCCCAAAAACTCGTGCATCGCCAGCTTAATTTTTTCCTCAGAGAATAACTTTTAGCGCCATAGAATCAGGGTTGTAGCCTTTTTTTTGGCATATAGACACAGTAACCCCTTGGGTGCGATTTATTTGAGTGTATCACAACCCCCATAATCTCGTCAACTATTTGCGAGCAATTAGCAATAAAATTGTAACAAATCTTAACAATCTTTGTGATATTAAATTCATCTGGCGGTATGAATTAGTTGAACTTATGTTTTTGGGGGTGATCATGGCTGTTGGGGGTTAATAACCCAACCTAGGATCGAAAGGCGATCGCCTCCCAACGAGAAAATTAATCAACTCAAACCTCCCCCCGAAACGGCTATGCACATAATCGCCTTTTTGTCAATAGGTAGAAAATTAGCCGTCCCATTTTTCTCAAAAACTCGTGCATCGCCAGCTTAATTTTTTTCTCAGAGAATAACTTTTAGCGCCATAGAATCAGGGTTGTAGCCTTTTTTTTGGCATATAGACACAGTAACCCCTTGGGTGCGATTTATTTGAGTGTATCACAACCCCCATAATCTCGTCAACTATTTGCGAGCAATTAGCAATAAAATCGTAATAAATCTTAACAATCTTTGTGATATTAAATTCATCTGGCGGTATAAATTAGTTAAACTTATTTTTTTGGGGGTGATCATGGCTGTTGGGGGTTAATAACCAAACCTAGCAGAATATCGCCTAAACTTGCGCGGGGGAAACCCGGTGATGATCAGGTTCAAAAGCCGGAAGATGCCAATATTCTGGTTTAAAATCTTCTAGGGAAGTCAGGACTTGATCAGCTTGTTGATAGGCGCTGTAGTCCATTTCTGGCGGTGGAATAGCCACCACATACATTCCCGCCTGTCGCGCAGCCATTACCCCAGCGAGGGAGTCTTCAAACACTAGGCAATTTTCAGGTTTAGCACCTAGTCGTTTAGCCGCAATTAAGAATATATCTGGTGCGGGTTTTCCTCTGGTTAATTCCGGGTCATCTCCTCTGACAATACAGCGGAATAGGGAAAACCAGGCTTGATGGGGTTGGGTTTTGGCGGTAAAGGGTCTGGTAGCAGAACTGGTGGCGACGGCTTGGGGGATATTGTGGTTAGCGAGGTGATGGGTAAGCCGAACTATTCCGGGTAGGGGGGGAACTTGGGGATAGTATTGATAGATAATTGCGTCTTTTTCCTGCAAAAATGCTTCGGGGGTTAGGGGTAATTGCAGGGTTTCTACAATTAAGGCGGCGGAGTCTTTAGACTTACGACCACAAAGTTGATATTGTAGGGTTCTGTCAATGGTTTTACCATAACGGTTAGCGATCGCCTGATTTACTTGAGCATGGAGAGGTTCAGTATCTAATAGTATACCGTCAAGATCATAAATAACGTGGGTGATCGCCATAACCAATAAGGTAGGAATTACTTGGAGTTTTGGGCTAGTTAGGTGTTATTTAACTACGGAAACTAGGGAGACATAAGCCTTGTCTGTCCTAGTTATGGTGTTTGATGTTGGGTGGAGACACCCCCCCGAAAATGGGGGGGATGTAGGTAGGTGTTCAGTGACAATTAGCGAACTACACCATGACTGGGTTCTACATTAATGGGTTTGAGTAGGTACAGGTTTAAGAACTGCCAACCATTAGAGATGTAGTGGGGTAGTTTTTGGAAGAACTTGACGAAACCAGGTGCGTTAGAATTAGCGATCGCACTAAGTTTTTCATTAGTCTTCACGCAATCATCAAGACGTTGGTAGAAACTGGGGTGATTGACATTAAGGACAATGGGGAATACCCGACCAGCAGTTTCGTTAGTTTTTTCGATTACTTCGATGTCATAATCGCGAGCATTCAAGCCAATAGCCGCATAGAAGTCCGCACGCTGTAGGTCATTTAGATACATAGTCGCGAACACAGACAGCAGGAAGAAGCGACACCATAGGCGAGCTTTCCAGTCGTTCAACAGGCTAGGCTGAGACTTGAGCATAGCATCAAAGAAATCACCGTGGCGGTTTTCATCCTGACACCAGTTTTCAAAGAAACGGAAAATCGGGTAAATCCGATCTTCTGGATGAGCTTCTAAATGGCGATAGATTTTGATGTAACGCCAGTAACCAATCTTCTCAGAAAGATAGGTAGCGTAGAAGATAAACTTGGGTTTAAAGAAGGTGTACTTCCGGCTTTTGGTGAGAAAACCCAGATCCAGAGATAAGTTAAAATCGGACAGAGCTTTGTTAAGGAAACCGGCATGGCGTGCTTCATCTCGTGACATGAGCAAGAAGCATTCAGCCAAGACAGGGCTTTTTTCTTTAAGGCGACGGCTGAGTTCTTTGTAAAGCAGGAAGCCAGAAAATTCGGCGGTGCAGGAACGCTCTAAAAACTCTACAAAAACCTTGCGAGTTTCGCCATCAATGTGGTCCCAGGACTGTTCAAACTCTTCGTCACGGACAAAGTGATGACGGTTGTAGTCAACCCGGAACTCTTCCAAGATCGCCCTGATTTCCTCTTCATTAGCAGAGATGTCCATTTTTTCCATCTCTTCAAAATCTGTGGTGTAGAACCGAGGTGTCAGGATGGTTTCCTTAGCTGGAACCTTAACCCCAGGACGTATCTCTTCAAATGTGGGTTTTTTCAGGGAATCTACCATAATGCTCGTGTTTTATTAATTATTGCAAGGGACTTGGTGTGGGCGATGGGCTACTATGGGCTGAACATCGCCGTTTAGTTAAAATGACCAACCCGCTTGGGGCTGCAATCAAAAGCGTTTAATATGCAACGCATTCCAGTCTAGCAAGTAATGGTATCGCCTGCACGATCAATTCCGTTAAGAATTGCTACACCATTGCTACACGGACTGATCTGCACCAAAGATATTTCAGATGTGCGATCATGGTTATAGTCCCTTGATGTCAGGACTTGGAGGTTATCGTGAAAAAAATTACCACGAGTTATATATTATGGGCGATCGGCTTGATTACTCCCATAAGTGGTTTACATCGCCTGTACAATGGCCAGATTGTCACCGGTGTAATTTGGATGTGTACTTTGGGACTGTTCCGAGTTGGCCAGTTGGTGGATGTATTTTTGATTCCCAGTATGGTGGAGGAATATAATGCTAAAGCACAGGCCAGGCTGGGAGTTGCGCCGGACGGTTCCCCACTTCCCGAAAGTAACCCAGTGACGTTAATTGTGACTGGAGACTTGCAGGAACGTCTGCGAATGAGATTACTACAGGCAGCGGCGGCGCGGGGTGGTAAACTGTCAGTTACTCAGGGAGTAATGGCAACCGGGGCGGACTTTGAACGGGTGGAAAATGTTTTAAATGATATGTTCAAAAAAGGTTATGTTACTATTACCAACCACCCGGAGTCTGGTATTGTGATTTATGATTTCCACGAGTTATAAATATGTACGGAGTTCGCAGCGCTTTTCTGGATTTTATTGATGATCCGTTTGTGGTGTCTCCCACGGAAAGCTATCGCTATCTTGAGGATGGGTTATTAATTGTTGAGGATGGCAAAATTCAGGCTTTCGGTTCCTATGACCATATCCGAACCGATTATCCTGAAATTGAGATTATCGACTATAGCCAAAGGTTGATCATCCCTGGTTTTGTTGATACTCATGTTCACTATCCACAAACGGAGATTATTGCTTCCTATGGGGAACAGCTTTTGCAGTGGTTAGAAAAATATGCTTTCCCAGGTGAACAAAGGTTCAAAGACCCTAGTCACGCTCGCGAGGTCGCGGGGTTCTTTTTTGATGAGTTGGCGCGGAATGGCACGACTACAGCAGTGGTAATGACAACGGTTTTCCCAGAGTCAACCCGGGTATTTTTTGAGGAAGCACAAAGTCGTAATATTCGGGCGATCGCTGGTCAGGTGATGATGGACAGAAATGCACCTGAGTCCCTATTGGATAACCCGGAAACTGCCTACCACAATAATAAAGATTTGATTAAAGAATGGCATCATCGCGGTCGGTTGTGCTATACAATTACTCCTAGGTTTGCGATAACTTCGACCCCAGAACAGTTGGAAGTAGCCGGACAACTAAAACGAGAATTTCCTGATGTGTATGTTCATACTCATTTATCAGAAAATCAAGAAGAATTAGTGACGGTTTCCCAATTGTTTCCTGATTGTAAAGATTATTTGGAGGTATACGAAAAAGCAGGTTTAGTAGGCGATCGCTCAATTTTTGCCCACGGCATTTATTTAAGCAATTCCGAGTTTAAACGTTTGTCCGAAGCGGGTTCAGCCATAGCTTTCTGTCCGACTTCCAATATGTTCATTGGTAGTGGATTATTTAATCTGAAAGAGGCGAAATCACCCGCGCACCCCATAGCGGTAGGTTTAGCCAGTGATGTGGGTGCGGGAACCAGTTTTTCCATGCTAAAAACCATGTCCGCCGCCTATAAAGTCACCCAGCTACAAAAGCAAACTCTGTCACCATTGCCAGCCTTTTATTTAGCTACCCTAGGGGGCGCTAAAGCCATTCATTTAGACTCATATATCGGCAACTTTCAAATAGGGAAAGAATCCGATTTTATTGTATTAAATTGGCAAGCCACACCATTAATGGCATTCCGCCACCCTCAGCATAGCATAGAATCAGTAGAAAAACTCAACGAAATCCTATTTTCTCTGATGATTTTAGGGGACGATCGCAGCATTGATGCTACCTATATTGGGGGGAACCTAGCCTATCGCAAGCCTGATTATATGACCTGGTAAAATTGTCAAATTATGGAACATTTAATTGTTTTCACCCGTTACCCAGAACCCGGTCAAACCAAAACGCGACTAATTCCGGCGCTGGGTATTGAAGGCGCGGCGAAACTACATCGCCAAATGACCGAAAAAGCGATCGCCACAGTGGACAAACTCCAGGAATTGCGTCCCATTTCCACAGAAATTAAATTCACAGGAACTACCCTAAGTCAAATGCAAGATTGGTTAGGGTGTCATCTGTGTTATAATCCTCAAGTAGGGGGGAATTTAGGCGAGAGAATGTCGGAAGCATTCCAGTCAGCATTTAACCGTAAATATAGGTCGGTAGTGATGATTGGAAGCGACTGTCCAGCCATCACTTCCCATATCCTTAGTCAAGCCTTCCAGCTACTCCAGCAGTTTGATATAGTCCTGGGACCCGCGACGGACGGCGGATATTATTTAATCGGACTGTCAAGGTTTATCCCCGAAATATTTGAGGGAGTGAATTGGGGAACCGAATTAGTCTGGAAACAAACGATTTCTATCTGTCATCATCTTAACATAGCGGTTGCTAATTTAACCATTTTGACTGATATTGACAGACCAGAAGACTTAGAAAAACTCACAGATCCCATATCGGAAATTATCTAAAATCATCAGATCAGGGAATAACTGTGAGTCCAGTCTATTGGCTACGGTTGAATATAGCCGGTATCCTGCAAAAACCGTGTTACATCTGCTAATAAATCGGATATATTTCTATCCTCAAAAAGCGATCGCACTTTTCGCCACCCCAACTCTCCCTGACCGAGGGAATATTGATTAGCCATATAAGCGGCGATCACCCCGCGAACATCCTGATTTTGGCGGTGTCGTTGTTCAATATCTCGCCAAATGCGATCGAGGTGAAGGGTCACAAATTCCGGATAATTAGCAGTAACATTTTGAAATTGTCCAGCGCGATATTCCCAAATTATCAGAGGGACCTGTGATTGAGATTGCAGATTAAATTCCCGCGCAAATCGGTAATCATACCCCACAAATCTTGGTAAGCCATCATCAGTAATTTCGGTTAAATCATAGCGCCAAATACCCCAACTTTTAGGAATAATACCATATTGCTTGGCTAAGGGTCTATAATGGTAAATCAGCGAGTAATAACCGCCACTTTGGAGGTCTACAATTAACTCAGGTTCCCTATCTCCATTTAAATCGATAGTGCGGACATCTAAAAGCCTGATGGTATCTAAGTTACTTGATATCAAATTCTTGAGGATATCTTCTGGTATATTATCATCTAAAACAACCTCTCCGCGCCGCGTAATTTTCAAGCTAAATTGAGGACTAGGGCGAGGGTTAAAATCAAATTCTGCTAGTAAATTCTCAAATTCAATAGTTTTGTTAATGGGTTCTTGTGGTAGCAATGCTTGGGATGGTGGTTGAAAAAATTGAGTTTCAGTAGGTGGAGAATGGGGGATTTGTTGAGGTGATTCTGATGGGGTTTCGGGGGGTTTATTGATGGAAATATCGGCGGGACTTGATGGAGTTTCGGCGGGTTCGGACTCGGTAACTGCTTGGGTTTCTGGGGTAGTCAGTGGCATTTTTGCTAAGGGTTGATCATCCACAGAAATGCGGGCAATATACTGAGAAGGAACTAAGGCATTTTCATCAAAGTTAGTGATAGCCTGACAGATAAATGTAGCTACATCAGCCCTAGTCGCCGGACGGTTAGGCTGCAATTGTCTAACATTAGGATAGTTAACGACTAACCAATTTTCAGTGGCGGCGGCGATCGCTTCTTTAGCATAATCAGGAATGGTGGCGCTATCGATAAAAACATCTCCCAATTGTTCAGGAGACAACTGCTGGGGCTTAAATCCTAAACCATTGCTAATAGCCACCAGGGCTTGTACCCTAGGAATATTAACCAGAGGATTAAAAACACTACCGATATATCCTGATAAAAACCCTTTTTGACTAGCCAGACTAATGGCATCATAAGCCCAAAAATCTGTGGGAATATCGACAAAATTCTGGCGGCGGCGGGTGGGTTGTACTCTCGGAAATGCTTGATTAACCAGGGCGGCGAATTCAGCGCGGGTAATGGGGTTATTAGGGCGGAAGGTGTTGTCACTGTAGCCGGTAATAATTTGGCGATCGGCTAATTCCTTAATACAAGGCTGCGCCCAATGGTTTTGGACATCTGTAAAACCAGCTTCCCCGACAGGGAAAGCTGGGTTAGTTTGGGATGGGTGGGTTATCAAAACTGCGATCGCTGCGACTAAGGTAAGTATGATATGCCATCGATTGGTTTTCATAATTCGTTATTTGTTGCGTCTCTCACACCATTTACTTACCCTATTTTGTCTGACAATTAGCCGTTTGTGTGAAAAATTTTAACTTTCCGTGTTTTCGGGTATCCAACCTAACAGCAAGTAGATGCAGCCTAAATAAAACACCGCTGGGATTAACATTCTCAGCCAGTCGAAATCAGCCATGATCATATTTCTCCTTGTTGACCCTAAGTTACGTTGTTACTACGGTTGAAGAACTCCCCTTTCAGTTTGGTTAAGATATGATTTATCCTGGGTCTGTTGACCCTAAGCCTATATATTGACGGGCAATTCCATCTACTTCTATTATGGCTTAATTTCAGGAATTTAGCAAAAAAATTAGGGGAAAGTATGAACTATGGTCGCTGGTCTGCCCCTAGTCCGGGGGGATGATTTCACCAAGTAGCCTGGTTTTGATTACCTGTTAAACGGTTAACAATTAACCGGAGTAATGATAAACTAAAAACTATTCCAAATAGCACTAATCCAATGGTGCAGGCATAACCAATATCTAAGTTTTGAAAAGCCCTTTCATAGAGATAATAAACAATGGTTTTAGAACTATTTAAGGGGCCGCCTTGGGTCATGATATAAACTTCTTCAAATACCTTGGTAGCGGAAATGGCAGAAATTACCGAGACTAAAATTATATAAGGTGTCATTAAAGGTAAGGTGATATCCCAATGACTTTGCCACCCGTCGGAACCGTCTAAACTAGCGGCTTCGTAAAGTTCTGCGGGGATAGATTGTAAGCCAGCGAGATAAATTACCATATAATAACCCAATCCTTTCCAAATGGTAACTGCCATGACTGAAAATAAGGCTAAATTAGGATCGGTTAACCAGGGAATTCGGAATTGAGTAGATGAGGGGAGGAAAAATGAGGTAAAATATTGGAGTAATTGATTAAGTAATCCATTCTCTGCATATAACCATTTCCAGGCTAGTCCGGCTACGACCATGGAAATGACAACCGGCACATAATAGGCGGTTCTAAACCAGTGAATGCCACGGAGTTTTTGATTAACTAAAATGGCTAACCCCAAGGGTGCGATCGCCAAAATAGGAACGACTACTATTATATAAAGTCCGGTGTTTTTTAAGGTTTGCCAAAATACTTGATCTTGCCAAAGTCTTTGAAAATTCCCCCAACCGACCCACCGAGGTTCTCGAATTAAGTCATAATCAAAAAAGCTGAGATAAAAGGCTTGTAAGGACGGCCAAAATACAGTGAGGGTTAAAATGAGTAATGCGGGTAATAGAAATAAATAGGGGGTGAAATTAAGTCGCGATCGCATGATAATCTTTGTGAAAAACCAGAAATCCGGAGGCAAACCGGGTTTCTTGAGAGAAGCCCGGTTTGGGGGTAGGGTTCAATTATTGATGGTCAAATCATCTGGAAGAATGGAAGAACCATGAGGATAATTAACTTCGGCAACCTCTGGAATAGGACCAGTAGAGGAACGAACCATAGCCACTGCTGTCTGTAGAGCTTGCATTCTATCCATGACCAAATTATCGGGACTGAGCATTTCAAAAACTCCCAACTTCTGTAAGCGCTGTTTACACTGTCCAGCAGCGCCGACAATGAAAACATGACGACCGAGATCAACGGCTTCTTTAATAGCATTTTCCAAGGCGAGAGAAGAAGTGACCCCCAACAGAGGCACATCACTTAAATCTAAGATGAGAACATCATAGCTACCAATAACTGCGTGTTCACGGGCGATCGCTTTAGATACACCAAAAATCATCGGACCGCTAAGATGGAAAAGTAGAATGCGACCATTAGCCTGCTTGAGCAATGCTTTTTCATCGGGACTTAGAACAATGTTGTCATCAGCATCAGTAATGGCTTTAACATCCTTAGAACGCAAATCAGTGAGGCGCTGAATAGTGAGGATATTAGCGACAAATAGCCCCAAGCCCACAGCCATAATCAAGTCAACAAAAACAGTTAAACCAATCACCCCATACATAATCAAGGCAGCTTTGACAGATACCTTGTGGGCGCGTTTCAAGAAGCCCCAATCGATGATATCAACACCAACTTTTAAGGCAATACCAGCCAAAACCGCCATAGGGATACTTTGAGTTAAAGGAGCCGCCCACAGCACCACAACTAACAGAATAATTGCACGAGTGAGACCGGATAAAGCCGTGCGACCGCCAGCCTGAATATTAACCACTGTCCCCATAGTAGCTCCCGCCCCAGGAATACCGCCAAACAAACCAGAAGCGAGGTTTCCTAATCCTTGACCAATCAATTCTTTATCAGAGTCGTGTTGATAGCGGGTGAGACTGTCAGAAATCACAGAGGTGAGGAGAGCATCAATACAACCCAACATCCCCAGCACCAAGGAATCAATGAACATGGTCTGGATTTGGCCTGCACTAAATGTAGGAACTTGCAGGGAGGGGAGACCGGTAGGAATTTCACCAATTCGACGAATATCAATATCAGGAAAAGCAATTAGGGAAAATATGGTGACGGCAACCAAGGCTAATAACTGAGGAGGAACCAAGCGTTTTAGCTTACCAGGCATCAACACCAGAATTGCCACAGTGATGAGACCCAAGATGGTTTCAGAGGGGTTAATATTAGTCAGCAGTAATGGTATATTCTGAATAGTACCAATGACACCACCTCTGGGGGGAGCCTGCCCCAAAAAAGGACCGATTTGGAGAACTACGAGAATTATACCAATCCCGGACATAAAGCCGGAGATAACTGTATAGGGCATGAGGGTGACATATTTACCCAGACGCAGAAAACCAAATACAATTTGGACAATCCCTGCCATCATCACCACGGTAAAAGCCATGGCCATGGTGCGAGACGTTTAGGAGTCAAATAAGGCTGCAATGCCTGAAATAACCTCCTAGTGGGACTTTCACCCCTTGGTGAAATATAAGGGACTCGTACCCTGACCATCCCATAACTGTTTATATGTCCCAACGTTTGGTATAGAAATATACAAAACAAGGCAGGGAACTCAAGGTCAAAACGCCCAACTGGAAATATTAATGATTCCTTAACAATTGCGTTGAGAGTAACGGCGATAGCCACCCCCAGTTTTGGGAATCATAACCCCAGGATTGAAGCGGGGAACGGAAGGCGTGAAGTAGAACCTACTACCAAATGCGACCACTGCCAACCATCCATGATTAGGGAAACCGAATGTCCGGCTTGAACCATCGTAATGATTTAGCAGCGAAACAGGTTGATACGCTGCGTTCAAAAGAGCAAGGGGAAAAGTAGGGTAATCATGACATCACCTACACAGACTTTTAAAAGTACCCCGGTGGAGAGGACAAATCTAAAGATGGAATGCCCGTATAAACGGAACGTTTAAACCCCTTTTAGGCTCTCAAGTGGCAGGATGTACCTGCGGAGTAGTGAAAGTGTAAGCGTATACCTTTAAGGGGAAAGGATGTGACTGAAAGCCAATGCCTAACTGTAATGGTTAGGATATGCCCACTAGTCACGGTGTGGATATAGAGACTGCGACAATTAGGAGTGTTTACGACGAAAGCGAGTTTAAACACTACGATGTTGTATTTAGCTCCAAAAGTTGAAATCACAAAAGCAGGGAGTCGTTACCCTGTTCCCGATGTCAAAAGGGGTATCCACATCAGGAGCCGTGTGATGTGAAAGTATCAAGCACGGTTTTGAATTGGAGTTGGGGAAGGCGACTTCCCTTTCGACCATAACCCGTTCTCAGGATTAGCAGCGGTGAGGTTAGCAATAACAGCAGTCATAACCACGGTCATGGGACCGGTAGGCTCAGAAATGAGGGTTGGGGTTCCCCCAAACAGAGCAGCAAAAAAACCAACTAGGACGGCTCCATATAAGCCAGCAGCAGGACCAGCACCGGAAGCGACACCGAAAGCTAGAGCCATGGGTAGGGCAATGATAGCAGCAGTCATGCCACCAAAGATATCGCCCCGAACGTTTCTAAAGTGAATATGATTCAGGAGTTGCATGATCAGGGAAAACAGTTAACAACCAGGTATTTATCGCTATTAATCTATAACAAAATTTTAATTCATAGATTGCAATGAATCATATATCCAAAATAAATATTTGTCTACACATTTTCTTAATTTTTTCTGATAGAGCCACCCCTGACCAGCTTATGGGATATTTCGGTGATTATGGCTAGGTTCGGGGGGCTGAGTCCCTAGCTGGTAGGGTGCGTCAGATAGAGAAAATGGGAAGGAATAGGGGATAATTGATTGCTGACGCACCAGAAAAATTATCTGGCCCTACAGCTAGGAGAGATCAGCATTAGTGGTGATGCTGGGCTGTTTTTGCTTGACGATCGCTAAACCTTCTTTGAGTGCTGTTAAGCGATCGCCCATCCAATAATTACCAGGAATTAAGCCAGCAATTCCCAATTTTTCTAACCTGCCTTTCACCTTACCAGTTGCACCGACTACAATCACATCACGACCTGCATCAATTGCCTCTTTAATGGAACTTTCAATAGCCAAGGAAGAAGTCACGCCCAAAATTGGCACTTCACTTAAATCAACAATCAACACATCATAACTATTAATAGCCTGATGTTCTCGGGAAATAGCTTTAGCCACCCCAAAAATCATCGGACCACTCAAATGGAACAGCAGAACCCGGCCATTTGCCAAGTCTAAAATTTCCTTTTCTTGAGCATTTAGAACAATTTGGTCATCGGCATCAGTGATAGCTTTTACAGACTGAGACTGAAACTCATTCAGACGTTCAATGGTCAAGATATTGGCAATAAAGACACCGACAGCGACGGCTACCATTAAATCAACAAATACGGTGAGGATAACGACACCATAAACAATGCCAGCGGCTTTCCAAGAAATTTGGTGAACCCGCTTTAAAAATCCCCAATCAATGATATTAATACCGACTTTGAGGACAATAGCTGCCAAAACTGCTAAAGGGATACCAGAGGTTAAAGGTGCTGCCCATAACACGACAATTAACAATATAACAGCGCGAGTAATTCCAGCTAAGGCGGTGCGTCCTCCTGCGTAAATACTGACGACGGTGGCTGTGGTGGCTCCTGAACCGGGAATACCACCGCACAAACCAGTAATTAAATTGGCTGCACCCTGACCGATTAATTCTTTATTGGAGTTATGTTCGGTGCGGGTGAGACTATCTGATACTAAACAAGTTAACAGACAATCAATAGAACCGACCATTCCTAAGACCATAGCATTGACAAACATTAACCGCAAATCTTCTTGGGTAAATGTGGGCATTTGTGGTTCAGGAAAGCCGGGGGTAATTTCACCAATGGTGGAAATTGTCCGAATTTCTACGCCACTAAATACGACTAAGGAAATGATTGTACCAATGAGTAAAGCGACGAGTTGAGGAGGTACAACTTTTTTGAGATTAGCTGGATAAAAGAACAGAATAGCTAAAGTAATTGACCCTAAAATAGTTTCCCAAGGATTAATATTGGAAATTATATCGGGAAAATTTCTGATGACACCAATTACGCCACCAGGGGGGGTTGCTTGACCCAGGAAGGGGGCTATTTGTAGAAAAATCAGAATCACGCCAATTCCGGTCATAAACCCGGAAATCACGTTATAGGGCAGCATGGTAATATACTTACCTAATTTTAAAACCCCAAAGATAATTTGAAAGATACCGGCGAGCATGACTACGGTAAAAGCCATGGCTAAACCGTTTTCTGGGTTCTTAGCCATTAATTCGGCTATGACTGCTGTGATAATGACGGTCATGGGACCTGTGGGTTCAGAAATTAGGCTAGGAGTTCCGCCAAATAAGGAAGCAAAAAATCCGATTAATATTGCGCCCCATAAACCAGCAGAAGCCCCCGCCCCAGAGGCGATTCCGAAAGCTAGGGACATAGGTAAAGCGACGACGGCGGCGGTTAAACCACCAAATATGTCGCCTTTGAGATTACGAAAATGTATGGTATTAATAATCTGCATAAACTAAATATCCTTGTTTTTATGATGATGCACAAAACCATCAGCTAAATTAAAGTAAAATCAACTGAGATTATCGAGTAACTAAGGGAACTATAAAACTGGGATATGGCTGCTTATGAACATGGGGCGCTGGTGCTGCTGATTACTGAATGCCGGATTCGAGGTAAATTTCCCCCAGATGGACTTCAGCCCAAAGGGTCGGCAACCCGGGTTTACCCTGTACAATTAAATCATAATTGTGGTGCGAGACGTTTAGGAGTCAAATAAGGCTGCAATGCCTGAAATAACCTCCTAGTGGGACTTTCACCCCTTGGTGAAATATAAGGGACTCGTACCCTGACCATCCCATAACTGTTTATATGTCCCAACGTTTGGTATAGAAATATACAAAACAAGGCAGGGAACTCAAGGTCAAAACGCCCAACTGGAAATATTAATGATTCCTTAACAATTGCGTTGAGAGTAACGGCGATAGCCACCCCCAGTTTTGGGAATCATAACCCCAGGATTGAAGCGGGGAACGGAAGGCGTGAAGTAGAACCTACTACCAAATGCGACCACTGCCAACCATCCATGATTAGGGAAACCGAATGTCCGGCTTGAACCATCGTAATGATTTAGCAGCGAAACAGGTTGATACGCTGCGTTCAAAAGAGCAAGGGGAAAAGTAGGGTAATCATGACATCACCTACACAGACTTTTAAAAGTACCCCGGTGGAGAGGACAAATCTAAAGATGGAATGCCCGTATAAACGGAACGTTTAAACCCCTTTTAGGCTCTCAAGTGGCAGGATGTACCTGCGGAGTAGTGAAAGTGTAAGCGTATACCTTTAAGGGGAAAGGATGTGACTGAAAGCCAATGCCTAACTGTAATGGTTAGGATATGCCCACTAGTCACGGTGTGGATATAGAGACTGCGACAATTAGGAGTGTTTACGACGAAAGCGAGTTTAAACACTACGATGTTGTATTTAGCTCCAAAAGTTGAAATCACAAAAGCAGGGAGTCGTTACCCTGTTCCCGATGTCAAAAGGGGTATCCACATCAGGAGCCGTGTGATGTGAAAGTATCAAGCACGGTTTTGAATTGGAGTTGGGGAAGGCGACTTCCCTTTCGACCATAACCCCACATTCCTCTAAACAATCTACCCCCAATCCAGTTTGGTGAATCAAGTTAATTGGCTCTGCAAGCAGGAGCTTTGCGACTTAGGTATTGAGTCCCCTTTTGATAACTATTCCTATTTGGGTTTACTCTCACAGTTACACCGGGATTATACAGGAGGAGGGGTAAATTTTGACATGAAATTTAATTAATCTCGCTCTAAAGATTAATAAAAACCTAGGAAAACTACGATTGATAAAATGGGGGCAATATGAATAATTACATCAGCAACTATATGGGAAAAATGGCTGTTAATAGTGGCTGATAGTGATGGCAATATCTATATTATTGGTGATTTTAAGTGGTATCATAGACATCAATTAAAAGGCGGGTTATATGGTGTCAAATAACGACAATATACCCGCCTGCATATTTGGAGAAATTTTCGGTTCAAAATCTCTCGCCGACAACGATGCTGCGGACTTCTCCATTGCGACGAATGACGGCTTCCTGGTTAGCAACTGATGATAAACTCCAGCCGCTGGCTGCAATACTTTCACCGACATAAATACGGCGAGCTACTCCATTGACTTCAAATAAGGCGGCGGAACGATCGCCTAATTCCAAAATCCCGACTAAGGTATGAATAGCAGCAGCGGGGGAAGTAGTAGTATCTGGTGACACGGCGGCTGTTTCTTCGGGGGGCGCAGTGGGGGGAGTAGGAATTGCTGGGGGGTCAGGAATGCTGACGGGAGCAGAGGCGGTGGTTTCCTGGGTGGTGGTGGGTGCAGGAGAACTAGAGGCGGTGGTTTCAGGAACTACCCCGGATGCTTGACCCCCTGGGGTAGCCTGTGCTTGTGGCGCTGGTTGTTGATTTTGCTGATTTTGGGCTTGCAGACTTGCCATAACTTGATTAGACAAGGCTGCGGTCTGATTAGAGGCTTCTTGAACTGCCTCAGCGACCCGGTTGATAGCAGCAATTAAATTATTAGTATTAGCGAGGGCGGCGGCATCAGGGGCTGGGGCGGGAGCTGGAGTGTCAGGAATTGCTAGGGTAGGGAGTTCCATCATTGGGGGAGCGCCGGGGACAGGTTGAGCCATAGCTGGTTGAGCGGTTCCAGCTTTGTTACGGCTAATGGCTTCGAGCGATCGCTGTAAATAATTGACAAACTTAGCATCTGCCTGGGTTTGTCCGCTCAATTGAGGATCTACGGCCACAGGTGCAGGGGCAAACAGTCGCTCCAGACCGCCTCTAGTTGCCATCCACAGGGACAAAGTAACCACGAGGGAAGCACAGGCGGCCCCCAATAGAATTTTATCAAAGGAATGAGAGCGATCGGCGTTAGCGTCGCGGAGTTGAGTTTCTGCGGAAATAGCGACCTCACTATCAGCCTCAGTTTCGACGGAAGGCAGAATAATCTGAGGAACCTTAATAGATTGAAGTGAGACAAACTCCGGCTGTACAGGGTCTTTAGGCAGCTTAGTTATACCACTGAGACTGCGATCGATATCCTGAAAGATGTCATCAATGAACTGATCAGCATGAACATCGATCGCCAATGGTTCCATTGGTACTTGTTCTGCCAAATTGACATCAGAGTTTTGACGTTGGATTTCCTGAACCATCCCTTTATATCCTCCCGACCCATTGGATCAACCTATACCGATTAATATTATGCGATTGTTTGAACCGATCGCCGTTTCTATCATTAACAAATTTTATCTAAAATTGGGTTGCCACTGTCCTAGGGACAATTATATATCTGTCCCCTTGGGTATCAAAGTTGATCCAATTAAAGATACCATAATCGAAATATATGCTGCTAATGACGATAAAGATAGCGATCGCCTAATAACTACAGAGCCAATTAACTTATGATGGATAACTCTAACCTAACCGCCCAGTATCAATCTGTTCAATCCTTACCAGAAATTTGGCCAATTCTCGCCCAACAGATCCCGCAACAAGTCGCCCTATTTAACCCCCACAGTCAGCCAGAAGTACAAATCACCTATAGCGACCTGTGGACTCAGATCCAACAATTTGCGGCCGGACTGCAACAATTGGGAGTTGAACCCGCCGAGGACTTACCTAGTCGTGTCGCCTTATTTGCTGATGATAGTCCCCGGTGGATGATTGCTGATCAAGGTATTCTCACCGCCGGAGCTGCTAATGTGGTGAGAGGTGCGACCGCCGACCCCCAAGAACTCGCCTATATTCTCCAAAATAGTGGGAGTACGGGGTTAGTAGTCGATAACCTAGCCTTACTGCACAAGTTAGAAAAAGCGATCCAAGATTTGCCGATTCGGTTTGTGGTGTTACTGTCGGATGAAGACATAACCGCTGAGGATAGCCTAAGTATACCCATTGTCAACTTTAGCCAACTGATGACTAAGGGTGAGGATATGACTTTGTTAAATCCCCCCACTACCAAACTGGAAGATTTAGCGACTCTGCTTTATACCTCTGGGACAACCGGGAAACCCAAGGGGGTGATGTTAACTCACCGGAATTTTTTGCACCAACTGATTACTATTGCTGATGTGATTGCGCCGCAACCGGGGGAAATTGTCCTGAGCATTCTGCCGACGTGGCATAGTTTGGGGCGGAGTGGACAATATTATTTTCTGTCCCGGGGAACCATGGTGATTTACACTAATATCCGCTATTTTAAGCAGGATTTGCAGGAGTTTAAGCCTCAGTATATGGTTAGTGTGCCTCGGATTTGGGAATCGATTTATGAGGCGGCGCAGAAGCAGTTTCGTGATGGACCCGCCACCCGGCAAAAGTTGGTTAATTTCTTCTTTGGGATGAGCAACCGCTATATTCAAGCCCGCCGCATTGTACAAAAATTGACAATTCCCGGACAAGGTAGTAACCAGAACTCATCCACAGCTTTGGCTAAATTGCAAACTATTCTGTTAACTCCTGTTCACGCCTTGGGGGATAAATTGATTTATCAGAAGGTGCGGCAGGCTGTGGGGGGAAAACTCAAGTTTGCTATTAGTGGTGGTGGGTCGCTAGCCATGCACTTGGAAAATTTCTATGAAATTGTGGGAATTGACCTGTTGGTGGGTTATGGGTTGACGGAAACTGCTCCGGTTTTGACGGCGCGACGACCTAGCCATAATTTACGGGGTTCTGCGGGGCGACCTATCCCTGAAACGGAAATTCGGATTATTGACCCGGAGACTCGCCAAACCTGTGAACCGGGATATAAGGGGTTGGTTTTGGCGCGGGGTCCCCAGGTGATGACGGGCTATTTTCAAAATCCTGAAGCCACTGATAAGGCTATTGACCCGGAGGGGTGGTTTGATACGGGAGATCTCGGTTGGCTGACTCCTCAGAAAGATTTGGTGTTGACGGGACGAGCAAAAGATACGATTGTGTTAACTAATGGGGAGAATATCGAACCTCAACCGATTGAGGATGCTTGTGTTCGTAGTCCCTATATTGACCAAATTGTTTTGGTTGGTCAAGACCAGAAGTCCCTGGGAGCGCTAATTGTGCCTAATTTGGATGCGCTGAAACAGTGGGCTAGTGGACAGGGTTTGCATCTGCAAGTACCTGGGGAAGAACAACAGGGGGAAACTGAAAATGCGATCGCTATCGATAGTCAGCCTATACAAAGTCTGTTTCGTCAGGAGTTGAACCTTCAGGTCAAAAACCGCCCTAGTTTCCGACCTGATGATCGCATTGGTCAGTTTAGGTTGATTTTGGAACCCTTTAGTATTGATAATGGCCTACTGACCCAGACTTTGAAAATCAAGCGCCCGGTTGTAATGGAACGTTACCGCGATATGATTGACGAGATGTATTAAACGGGGTCAGCAGTAATAGATGGCTCACCTGTGGCTGGTTTGATGGCCTGACGGCGATTAATATAACTTCTGCTGGGTGCGATCGCCTAACTCTTGTCAACTTCTGAACATAAGCTATTGGCGATCGTCATGATGATTTGGTGGTTTAGACCGTCTAAAACACCCCCTGACTCTCGATTACTGAATTGGTGAAAACTACAGGACACTATACATGGAGATTTCTAAAAATCAACTGCTTCTCAAACGTCCCATCAACGTGAAAGCTGTGGTTACCCCTCGCTGGAAAGAAGAAGCACAACAACAACTACAAGCCCAAATTAATCAGCTTGATAGTCAGCTTCAACAACTGGAAATGCAAGGACAACGCATGATTGGGGAACTCAAAAAACAAAGCCTACAACCTCCAGGACCAGAGACTTTGGTTCAAATTGATAATATCCAAAATCAGGTGAATGAACAAAAAAGTAAACTTCTGGATCAGAAAAATCAGATCCTCCAACAACTTCAGCAATTGCAAACTTTGGAACTAGAACAGGAAGTCAGCCAAGGTCAAATTGACAGTGTATTTGCGGTCGAACAGGGTGATAACTTAATCCGCAAAATGCAGGTGGAAATTCTCCTGCGAGACGGTGTGGTTGAGGAAATACGCGGTGATGTTTAATGGACTGAACGGCGGCAGGCTCTAGGTAAGCCATAGCCCATCACTCATTAATGATTACCTATTTTATCCCATCCTATTTTAAAATGGGTAAACCTGGATATAAATAGGTTAACTAGCCGCTACAATTGATGGCTGGCTTTTCCTCCCCGGTATTTTTATGCCGGGTTTTCCAAGCTAATAGGAGGCTATTATGATTCACGAAGTGTTTATGCCCGCCCTCAGTTCAACTATGACAGAGGGCAAAATTGTATCGTGGCAAAAATCCCCAGGCGATCGCGTCGGGAAAGGGGAAACCGTCCTGATTGTAGAATCAGATAAGGCTGATATGGATGTAGAAGCCTTTTACGAGGGCTTTTTAGCTACCATTATCGTTCCGGAAGGGGGAACCGCTGGGGTCGGTCAAACGATCGCCCTCATTGCCGAAACAGAAGCGGAAATTGAAGAGGCCAAAAAACAAGCCACCGCCACCGCCCCCACCCCATCACCAGAAGCTACCCCTACCCCCTCTGTAGGTACTCCAGAACCTGTGGCCGCTACCGTTGCCATAGATAGCACCCCTAGCCGTCGTAATGGTCGCATTGTCGCTACTCCTCGCGCTCGCAAATTGGCGAAACAACTCAATGTAGACTTAAATAACCTCCAGGGTAGTGGCCCCCACGGTCGCATTGTGGCTGAAGATGTCGAAGCGGCTACCGGAAGGACTCAGACTCCTACCGTTGCGCCTCAACCTACTGTTTCCCCTGTTGCGCCTCCCACACCTATTGCCACCCCCGCACCAGCCCCGGTTCCTTTAGGGGAGGTTGTGGGGATGAATACTCTACAAAATGCCGTAGTCCGCAATATGTTGGCGAGTTTGCAGGTTCCTACTTTCCATGTGGGCTACACTATCACTACCGACAACTTGGATAAACTCTATAAACAGGTTAAGTCCAAAGGTGTGACCATGACCGCTTTGCTGGCTAAGGCGGTGGCAGTTGCTATACAGAAATATCCTATTGTCAATGCCAGTTATGTTGACTCTGGTATTCAGTACAATAAGGCTATTAATATTGCTGTAGCAGTAGCCATGCCCGACGGTGGGTTAATTACTCCCGTACTCTCCAATGCTGATCAGATTGATATTTATTCCCTCTCTCGCACTTGGAAAGATTTAGTCGCCCGCGCCCGCAGCAAACAATTACAACCCCAAGAATACAGCAGCGGAACCTTTACTCTCTCTAACTTGGGGATGTTTGGGGTCGATCGCTTTGATGCCATTTTGCCTCCCGGTCAGGGTTCAATTTTGGCGATCGGTGCTTCTCGTCCTACTGTCGTCGCCACCGATGATGGCATGATGGGAATTAAACCGCAAATGCAGGTTAACATTACCTGCGATCACCGTATCATCTACGGCGCAGATGCCGCAGCTTTCCTGCAATATCTCGCCCAACTGATTGAAACTAACCCTCAATCATTAACCCTGTAGAAACCCATCGAAGCGTCACACTGAATCATTCCCTGGGGAAACCGAAAAATGTGGTGATGTGACCCACCAAACATTAATCATTCCCTGGGGAAACCGAAAAATGTGGTGATGTGACCCACCGACTTAGGAAAACTTTTACTAATGGTAAATTGAAGCAGATGAAAGCCATTGTCATGACCAAAGTTGGGAAACCCGAGGTTTTGCAACTCCAAGAAGTCCCCGACCCGCAAATCAAAACAGCCACCCAAGTTTTAGTCCGACTAAAAGCCGCCGGAGTTAATCCTATTGATACTAAACTCCGCAGTCGTGGCACATTTTATCCTGACCAAATGCCCGCGATTTTAGGCTGTGATGGTGCTGGGATAGTTGAAGCTGTCGGTAGCGCAGTTGAAGATTTTGCCGTTGGTGATGAAGTCTATTTTTGTGATGGTGGACTCGGCGCACAGACCGGAAATTATGCCGAGTTAACAGTAGTAGAAGAAAAATTTATCGCCCGGAAACCTATTTCCCTTGGCTTTGCTGAGGCTGCCGCCGCACCTTTAGTATTAATTACTGCTTGGGAGGCTTTGTACGATCGCGGCAGGTTACAACCCGGACAGCAGGTGCTAATTCATGCTGGGGCTGGAGGTGTTGGTCATGTCGCTATTCAACTAGCTAAACTGCAAGGGGCAGAAGTAGCAACTACTGTTAGTTCAACCGAAAACGCCGCTTTTGTTCAGGAGTTAGGGGCTGATTTAGTCATTAACTATAAAGAGGAAGATTTTGTCGAGGCTGTCCTGCATTGGACTCAAGGCGAAGGCGTTGATTTAGCCTTTGATACAGTCGGGAAAGAAACATTTTTTCAGAGTGTTTATGCCGTCCGCAATTATGGAGATATTGTCACCATATTAGAACCTGATTTTACCCTCGGAAATCTCAAGGATGCCCGAACTAAAAATCTGCGGATTTCTTTGGAATTGATGTTAACTCCCATGCTGCAAAATCGCGAGGATGACCAGTTAGACCAAACCAAGATTTTACAGCAGTGTGCCAGGTTAATTGATGAGAATAAGTTAAATATTTGCCTTAACCAAACTTTTCCCCTCGCCGAGGCGGCCGCTTCTCATCAGTTATTGGAAGCTGGGGGAATGAAAGGTAAATTAGCCTTAGTTATCAATGATAATGATGATAGTGATGATGATAGTGATGATGATAGTGATGATGAGAATCAAGGTTAGTTGGTGTTAATGAGGCTAATTAAAATTGCCCTGTGTGTTCTGCTGTTGACTGTTTTTATGCTGCGTTCATCCCTATCTGTTCAGGCGGAAAATGGTCAACCAGAACCCACTTTATTGACCCTAGAATTGCTCCAGGAAAGGCTAAATAATCCTAGCAACATTGAGGGAGTCGCTGCTATTGATTTACAGCATCTCATTATTGATATACGCCCCGAAAATGCTGAGTTTAGGAACCAGTTTTATCGACTATTAAAAACTACTCTAAATCAGTCAACTAAACCCCTAGGATTAGACTTGAGTTATTCCCAAATTCAAGGAGATTTTAATGGGGGTAACTTGGGGGTGAGAGTTCCCCTGATTGAAGAAACTATTAAATCTGTATTTTCCCAGGAAGAAGTAGAGCAAATTAAGTCTAAATCCGCCTATTTATCAATTTTTAAATCCCCTCAATCTTCCTCAGCATCTTTGCCTAAATTAACCGTATGGCGGGGACGATTGAAATTAGAAGAAACACAATTTCAGGGAAAAGTTGATTTTCACAATATCTTTTTTCTCAAAGGGGTTGATAGTCGTTATGCAGATTTTCAGAAAACCGCTAATTGGTCTGATTGTCGGTTGAGTTTGTTGGCAAATTTTGGCGGGGCTAGTTTCCGAGAATCTGCGAATTTTCAACATAGCTATTTTATCACATCTGCACAATTTAAGCAAGCTAATTTTCAGGGATTAACCGACTTCCAAGGTAGTCATTTTAATGGGGGTAATTTTCACCAAGTGCGATTTGGTGGGGCGGCGGATTTTGACAAAACTGTTTGGGAGGAAAGCACAGATTTTAGCGATTCTTTGTGGTCAGACAGGGCGGGTTTTACTAAGTCTATATTTAATGCTTCTGTGAGTTTTAATCAGTCTCGATTTGCGGATTCTGTGGATTTTAGAGATACTCGCTTTAGTGAAAACTTGAATCTCCGAGAAGCCAGTATTGAGGGATTAATGGATTTTAGTGATGTGGGTTTTAATCATGGTAAAATGTTGAATATTGACCATTTTATGTTTGACTCTAAAGCCGCTCAAATTATGGGAGATCCGGGAATAATTGGTCAATTGATAACTGTTCCGACTCTTCAGGGAAATGAGAATTTACTGCGAAAGTTGATTAGAAATTTTCGGGAACAGGAACAAATTGTTGATGCTAATTATATCGAGTTGTTGCGGGCGAAATTACGATTAAATACTTGGTGGGGACGAATTTTTGGGGTGAATATTAACACCGCTTCCGTTTCCCGGTTGGTGGCTATTGGTTTTGAACCGCAACAGGCGGAAACTATTGTCCGAGTTAGGGAAGAACAACCTTTTCGGAATTTGGTGGAAATTCTCAGGCTGGATGATATTAATTTGGCGACTTATATTACAGTATATAATCGCGCGATCGCCAATAGTCAAGAAGCCGCTATAGCTGATAACTATAGTAGTTGTTGGCAGCGTTTTTTGAGGCTAACTCATCTCAAATATGGGGTCGAAAAACTGTTAACTATTCTCAAATGGTTACAGTGGGAAATTTTGCTATTGCTAACTGGATATGGCACTAATTTTCCCCTAATTTTTGGGGTGGGAATAGTGGCGATCGCCTATTTTGGCTTATTGTTTTGGCTGGTAGATCGGGTCAGACGCTGGCGACCATCTCCCATTCTTCCCACCCCTTTAGAAACTACTTCTATGGTGGGAAGTTATGCTATATTTACGGCGATCGGTTTATTAGAAATTTTCTCCGCTTCTACTCAACCAGGACTTACCCTCCTCTGTTTAGGTGTGTTTCTCCTTCCTATTCCGGGTCTAATTTTAGGGATTATTTATCGGCGCGGACGCTATCATAATTTATTGAATACCTCCTATTTAACAGAAGATGGTAGCCTGCGACAGTTACGATTAATGATTGGTCGTCTTCCCATAATGCCGCGTTATCCTCTCTTCCGTGAAAGGTATTTACCGATTTTATGGGATCGGCGTTGGAATTGGTTAAATTACTATGATTTCAGTTTGAATAATTTGCTCAAATTTGGCTTTAATGACCTGCGAATGCGCGATGAATTTGTCCCCGGTTTAATCACCACTTTGGTTTGGTATCAGTGGAGTTTGGGAGTCCTCTATTTGATTCTGCTATTATGGACCCTTTCTCGCACCATCCCCGGATTAAACCTATTAATCTATTTAAAATAATTATCTGCTAGGGGGGGTTATACTCTCAGTGATTAATTCCGTTAATCTGACTCAACCCACCCCCCTCACCTGGTTAGGTCAGACTAAACAACTATTTAACTGCTGCTTAATTTCCTCGCTGTTGAGATGACGACCAATAAAAACTACCTGGTTTTTAGATTGTCTCAAAGTTTCCCCTAGTTGAATATCATACCGGGGACCGCTGAGTTGAAAAATGTAGGGTGTTTCACTCTCACTAAACCAGAGAATCCCTTTAGCGCGAAATACTCCAGTTGGCATTTTTTCAGTTAAAAATTGCTCGAATTTCTTGACATCAAAAGGGCGATCGCTTTCAAATGCAATAGACACAAAACCATCATTGGCTAAATGATCAGAATGGTGATGATGATGATGGTGGTCGTGGTCGTGGTCGTGGTCGTGGTCGTGGTCGTGGTCGTGGTCGTCGTGGTCTTGATACTCTTCAGTAGGCGTTAAACCCACATCCAAAATTAACGGTAATGGAACCCTACCATATTCACTTCTAATAATTCTTGCACCCCGTTTAACGGTGGAAATATAAGCCTCCAATTCTTGCAGCTTCTCAGCAGTCGCCAAGTCAGTTTTATTCAAGATAATCATATCACTGTAGGAGATTTGTTTTAAAGCCGCTTCACTGTCAAAGTGATCTGGGGTAAAACTTTCCGAGTCCACCACACCAATCACAGAATCCAGGTTAGTTAAATCTCTTAATTCCGTACCTAAAAACGTTAAAATAATCGGGAGAGGGTCAGCCACCCCTGTAGTTTCAATCACCATATAATCAATGCGATCGCTTCTTTCCAAAACCCGATAAACCGCATCAACTAACCCCTCGTTAATCGTGCAGCAAATGCAACCATTGCTCAACTCCACCATATCATCATCAGTGGAGACGAGCAACTGAGAATCAATATTAATATCCCCAAATTCATTAACCAAAACCGCAATTTTCAAATTCTGTTTATTTTCCAAAATTTGATTAAGTAAAGTGGTTTTACCACTCCCCAAAAAACCCGTAATAATTGTCACAGGCATTCCCCGCTTCGGCAAATCTGGAATCAAAGCCGATGATGATTGTGTGGCTCCGGTCATAATCTTAAATTACTCCTAGTAAATCCTCAATTAAATTATATAGTAATCCCCCAATTAATCATAGTCAACTTTGCAAAATGTAACCTGATTAGAATAGGGATTATATAAAGTATAGGTAGCCGTACCCCAATGGCGACCCACCGCACCGACTCCAATCACTTTTTTATTTTTCAATTCCACAGTTTGGGAAGGTTGTTGTTCATCCAAAGTTAGAACAGTAGAAGCCAGGGAACCCGCCGCCAATTCATACTCAAAAATCTGACCAGACCGACCACAAAACAACTGATTTGCGCCAACCCTTTGCAAGCGATCCAACATTTTCCAAGCCGGGGTATCCACGGTCAGTTCATCACTGACCCCTACACTACTTCCATGAATTAACAAACAGTCCAATTCTAAAAAGCCAAAATTCTGTTCTCGCAGCCATTCAACGGTTTTCCGAGAAACCGATTTCCACAATAACTTAACCGTATCTCCCCCATATTTTTTCAACAATTCATCACCCTGTACATTCGTCCCAAAACCATACAAATTAAAACACTGTTCCTCCCACCACCCCAGACAGACTTGGGGTTGAATTTCTCCCGACTCAGCGGCATTTCTGACCATCTCAACCAGCAATTCACTGTTAGGATTTGGACCGACCAAATCTCCCAAAATATAAAACTGTTCAATCTCAACTCGGCGTTTAATGATATCCTTAACCACTTCTTGATAAGCCACCAAATTGCCTTCAATACCGCTTAAAATAGCCCACATAACCATAACTTAAAAGTAAAATAAGGTGTTGAGTTAGGCGCAAACCCAACCCAACTATTGCGATCGCCAAACGGCGAGGATAAAATCCCCAAAAACTAGCTAAAATTCGGGGTATGGCGAATCAAAGACATAAACTCTTGGCGAGTTTTGGCATCCTCAGAAAACACCCCCCGCACCGCACTGGTAGAAGTCCAAGAACCCACCTTTTGTACACCGCGCATGACCATACACATATGGCTGGCTTCCACGACAACAGCGACCCCTTTCGGCTTGAGTAAACCCTGTAAAGCATCGGCAATTTGAGCAGTCAATCTTTCTTGAACCTGTAACCTTCTAGCATACATTTCACAGATACGAGCCACCTTAGATAATCCGATAACTTTACCATCAGGAATATAAGCGACATGAGCGCGACCTAAGATAGGTAAAATATGGTGTTCACAAGAACTAAAGATATCGATATCTCGCACCAAAACCATCTCATCAGTATTCTCATGAAATACCGCACCATTTAGCAGTTCATCCAGAGACTGATGATAACCAGAGGTCAAAAACTTTAAGGCTTTAACCACCCGTTTAGGGGTATCCTTCAAACCTTCCCGGTCGGGATTTTCTCCAAGTCCCAGTAACAAAGTCCGCACCGCTTGACGCATTTCTTCCTCAGAAACTAAAGGTGCTGTTTCGGTGGTCAAATTGGGTAAATTGCCATTGATACTGGCTTGAAGTTCCTGGGCTAAAGTCATGTTTTTAAGTGAAAGTAAACTACAATTGGCGGGCTTAATCTACCCGGAAAATTGGGCAAAGTGATAATTTTATTATAGCATAAATTTGCCCAAATTGCCAGGTTTTTGGAAACTTATTTAACGTTGACAAACATGGGTCGGGTCATCAGCTTTTTCGGCATATTCCAAACCCTGAGATAAACGCCAAGCAAAAATAGGCGGTAACCCCTTCTCAATAATGGCGGCACAAGTTTTGCGATAATCATACTCAACCTCTCGGAGAGTAACCTGTTGGGTATCGGTATCATAAATCACATAGGTAGCATTAGGGCGACCGTGGCGAGGTTCTCCGACAGAACCGACATTAATCACCCGTTTTAAGGGAGTCTGAAAACTGCAATCTTGTGGATTTTCACCCCCACCCATTTGGCGAATTTTAACCTGTAGTTGACCCGCTTCTAACTGTCGCACGTATGGAACATGGGTATGTCCACAAAAAAGCACATCCGCATCAGTAGACAAAACTCTTTCTAACACGGTAAAAGCATCCATATTCGGCATCAAATACTCATGGTTGCTATGGGGGGAACCATGAACAAAACAGAGATTATCCTTCTTTAAACTCAAAGGTAATTGAGCCAAAAATTCCCTGGTTTCTGGGTAAACATTATCATTAGTCCACTCATGAGCCAAGCGCCCCCTTTGTTCCGCCAATAGGGATGGATAACTACATTCACAAGCATTTAATCCCTCGACAATATCTTCATCCCAACATCCTTGAACAGTGGGAATATCTAGGGAGCGAATTTGCTCAACTACGGCATGAGGAAAAGGACCATAACCGACCAAATCTCCCAAACAATAAATTTTGTCAGCTTTTTGTTTATCGATATCCAACAAAACTGTATCCAAGGCTTCATAATTACCATGAATACAAGACATGACGGCTATTTTCATACTAAAACCTCGGTTTCTATCGCTAAGGAATCCTGCTGCATTTGTTGCTGATAATAGTGAATATGAGATTCTGGTAAACAGCAATCTTTGAGAGTTTGTGATATCCCCTGTTTATCTAATCCTTTTCCGACAATTTCAAAGCCACTAAATCGCTCAGGTCTCCCGGAAGTGTGGATAGGTAAATCCAGGGCGACAAACTCCCGATTAGCTGTCCCAAAGACGAAATCTCCATAAATTGACTCACCGCTAACAATATCAAAAATTCCCTTAGCTCTAATTACCTGACCGTATGCTCCATGAATGAGTTCAAACCAAAACACGGTCAAACTCGCCCAATCGATAATTTCGCCGGATAGTAACCCTTGATGAATTTGCACATCATCAGATATACTCTCCCACAATTCTTGGCTGGGGGCTGCCGCTGAATTTCCGTTAATTATTTGGTCTGACCACTGTTCAAACTCGGAATTTTGCGGGGTGGCAGGTAGCACAGCAATCCGTTGACAATCGAGGTTATTTAAAAGGGGTTCAAAGTTGGATAATTCCAAATAACAAGGTAATTCAATATAAACATTAACCCCGGATTCAATTAAAGTTAATAGTTCGGCTTCTTGACCACGAGATAGGATGTGCAGATGGGGAAATTCTGTGGCTAAACAGGTTTTATCAATGCACACGCCATTAATCTCTGGGGCGAAATAGCACTGTGGTTGGGGGTTTTGGGCTATCTGTTCTCGAATCCAGTAGGTTTTCCCAGCACCGGGGGGACCTGCGATCGCAAAAATCATGGTTAAACAAGAATGAGAATCATTATCATATTAACATAACACACATAACACAGGATTCGAGAAAATTCCGAAAAATATGTTCGATCGCCCTTTACCGAGTTTGATTGACCTAGCGATTGTGGGAGCAGGTCCCCAAGCCCTGACGTTAGTTACCCATATATTGCAGAAACGCCAAAAATTCAGGAACCGATTTATGGTCTTAGACCCCAGTGGGACTTGGTTAGAACAATGGCGACATCAATTTAAGGCGCAGGAAATCCCCCATTTGCGATCGCCAGCAGTACATCACCCCGACCCCGACCCCTATAGCCTCAGACGATTTGCTGAGAATAGGTCGATGGAATTGTTCCCCCCCTACGACCTACCAGGAACCCAGCTATTTGAGGATTTCTGTGGTGAGGTAGTGAAAAAATGGGAGTTAACAGACCGGGTATATCCGGGAAAAGTCAGCCAAGTGTTACCCATTCAATGGTCCCAAAAGCCCAGATTTCAGATAGTTTTAACTGATGGTAGTTCCTTAATTGCGCGGCGGGTAGTATTAGCAACCGGGGCGGCGGTTCCCAATATTCCCCAGTGGGTAGAAGAAATTAGGACCCCCTATCCTCCCAGTAGCCTTTGTCATTCTCAACAGGTTGATTTGCGGTTAATTAAGGATTTGTCTGGAGAAGATATTGTAATTGTGGGAGGGGGTTTAACCAGCGGTCATTTGGCTATGGGGGCGCTAAAACGAGGCGCTATGGTGACATTAGTAGTGCGGCGACAGTTGCGCGAGAGGTTATTTGATGCGGAACCTGGTTGGTTAGGACCCAAATATTTAAAGGGTTTTGAAGGGGAGGACTGTTGGTATGGTCGTTGGGAGATGATTAAACAGGCTCGTGATGGGGGTTCGGTGACTCCAGCGCTGATGTTACAGTTAAGACGGGCGGCGCGTCAGGGGAAATTGAGGATTTTAGAAAATACTGAGATTCTGGGGGCGGTTTGGAAGGATGAACAGTGGCGAGTGAGGCTGAATGGGGAAGTTTCACTAATGTTTAATCGGATTTGGTTGGCTACGGGAACTCAATTTAATGGACACCAAGATAATTTACTGACTGATGTGCTACGAATTTATCGGACGGAGATGATTAATGGTTTACCTGTCCTAGATGAAAATTTGCGGATTCCTGGGTCTGAATGTTTTATAATGGGGGGATTAGCGGCTTTGATTGTGGGTCCTGTGGCTAGGAATTTATCGGGGGGAAGAATGGCAAGCGATCGCCTAGTTAAAGCGATTATTAAGCCTAATACCATGCTTCCTTTAGGGATTTCCTAAGCCAAAAAGCGGAGGATTTGCGGATGAATGGGGCGGAAAGTCAGCACCCCCGGCTGAAGCACGGGGGCTTCGTGCCCCCGCTTTCAGGTAGCTGACCAGCTTAAGCCTTAACTGGCTACGTTCAGAGCAAGAGTTAAAGTTCCTACCCTGGAATGCGTGCTAGTTCCAGGCTCTAGAACCAAATCGTTAAACAGTCCTAAGGGGTTAAGACAGTGCGATTTGGAAAGTACCGACTCTGAACATTAGCGAAGCAAACGTTACGAGCAATCAGAACAGACGCAACAATGTCTAACCATGTTTTCGTTTTAGATACCAACCGCAAGCCCCTGACACCGTGCAAGCCAGGGATGGCACGATCACTGCTCAAAGCCGGGAAAGCATCGGTATTTCGACGCTACCCATTCACCATTATTCTAAACAAGGAGGTTGACGCTAATCCTGAACCCCTCGAACTCAAATTAGACCCAGGCTCTAAAGTCACTGGAATTGCCTTAAAGCAAGGGAATCATATTATCTTTGCTGCCGAGTTGCAGCACCGAGGACAGCAGATTAAAGAAGCATTGCTCTCTCGTCGTCAACTCCGACGTTCTCGACGAAACCGCAAGACCCGATATCGACCAGCTCGGTTCTTGAATCGGACTCGGAGCAAGGGTTGGTTAGCTCCCAGCTTGCAGCATCGAGTAGATACTCTAATGACCTGGGTTCACCGATTTCGTAGACTTGCCCCAGTTGGCCGCATTACCCAAGAGCTAGTACGGTTCGACCTGCAATTGATGGAAAACCCTGAGATTTCAGGTGTTGAGTATCAGCAGGGAGAATTACAAGGCTATGAAGTCAGGGAATACCTGTTGTTCAAGTGGGGCAGAACCTGTGCTTACTGTGGGGCTCAAAATGTACCACTTGAAGTTGAGCATATCCAGCCTCGGTCTAAGGGTGGCTCTGACCGGGTTTCTAACCTGACGATGGCTTGCCACTCATGCAATCAAGCCAAAGGCAATGGGGACATTCGGGATTTTTTATCGGGCCAGCCTGATGTCCTGAGTCGTCTTCTCAGGCAGGCCAAATCACCCCTTAAAGATGCGGCTGCCGTTAACTCGACCCGATGGGCCTTGTTCAAGGCTCTCAAAGCAACAGGACTCCCAGTTACCACAGGAACGGGCGGACAAACGAAGTTCAATCGACTGAGGCTCAACCTACCTAAAGCTCACTGGCTTGATGCTGCCTGTGTTGGACCAGTCGAATCACTCGAAGTTCTGACTTCAAAACCGTTGCTAATTTTAGCAAAGGGGCATGGAACCCGTCAGATGTGCGGGACGAATAAGTACGGATTCCCTACTCGTCACCGCTCCAGGAGGCAAATTCATAAAGGCTTTCAGACTGGCGACATGGTGACGGCACTGGTCACAGCGGGGAAGAAAATTGGCTCATATCTAGGACGGGTTCTCTGCCGTGCGTCTGGTAGTTTTGATATTACCACCGCTTCGGTACGGGTGGCAGGCATCAGCCACAAATACTGCCAACCCATTCACAGGAAGGATGGTTACGCCTATGCTTGAAAGATTGACGGGGACTAAAGTCCCCCTGTCGCGTTTCCTCCCCGGTCTAAAGACACGGGGCTTCCACGCTCCCAAGAGGTTTACGTGAATGCAGTGGCGATCGCGCCGGACGGCAAAACTGCCGTTTCCGCATCCTCTGATCGCACCCTGAAACTGTGGGATTTGGCAACGGGGGGAGTGTTAGCTACCTTCACCGGGGAGGCTCCGATGATTTCCTGTGCTGTGGCTGATGATGGGGTGACGGTGGTAGCAGGGGACTCATTCGGGGGAGTAAATTTTCTGCGGTTGGAGGGGTTGAGAGATTGAAAAACCGGGTTTCTGGGATGTGGGTGGGGGGCCAGAAACCTGGTTGCTGGGACGATTTGAAAACCATGCTAGAAATCACCCTAAACTAGGACATCACCGCATAAATTCAATGCCCGTCGGGTTGATCATATCGGATAAATTGACCCCCCACATTTATTAAATCAAATGATGGATAATATACTGCTTGATGGCTTTGGGTAGTCTGTAGAGATTGTCTGGCTTTTCCAGCCAACAACGTCGCAGCAAAGATTGAATCGAATTGAGACAATCTGCGGGAGGCATTATCGCCATTTCTAGCAATCCTCCCAAGCTGATAGGTTCGCTCTCGCCGGCTAATAAAACCATCACTTGTTTTTCAGTTTCCGACAGGCGATCGTACTGTTGCCGTAAAATACACTTCACATCTTCCGGCAACAATAAAGTATCATTTTTCAAAATATCGGGGACAAACCCGCCCAACTCTTGAATCTGGCTGGCGAGACTTTTCACCCAGAAAGGATTTCCATCATAGCAGTCAATCAGTGGGGAATTTTCATCAATTTCTGTCAATTCGTAATCTTGGAGAATCTTTCGAGTCGTGGCGATATCTAACCCGGTGAGTTGTAGCGTCCGCAGCGGGCTATTTTGCTTGGCACTGGGGGGGAGTTCAATGGAGGGTTCCCAACCGATGAGTAAAACGCAGCTTTGATGGGATAAGTTCTCAACTTGCTTAAAAAAGGATTGATAGTCTTGGCACTCGGCTTGATATTTGCCCGCCAACTCTCCCGAAACAAACAAATTGTGAAGGTCATCTAAAACTAGCAAACAGCGATATTGTTGTAAATAATGAATGACGAATAAAGGCTCTGAGGTGAGGTGGAAAGAGCGATCGGTTGGCGATGTTGATAAAAACTTTAGCAGGCGATTTTGCCAGTCTGAAAAGGTGGGAGGCGACGCTAGGCTACACCAGAAAACGGACTCGAACTCATCTTTGATTTGCTGCACCAGTTGGGAGACTAAGGCGGTTTTGCCGATGCCACTCATGCCTGTGATTGCTATGAGGCGACAGCGTTCGTTTAGAATCCAATCACTCAGGGTTTCCAGTTCGAGGGTGCGATCGTAAAAAACACCCAAATCCGGCATCTCGCTTAACTCTTGACTGCATACCTCTCGATTGGGTGGCTGTCGGTTTGGTATATCCGGCGGGTGTCTTCCCTCCCCACAAACGTTAATATTGCCAACTCCAACATAATCTTGTACAACATTTGAAAATAGGGAAAATTGAAACCGCTCCATTGCCGAGCGAAAATTGGATTTATTAACTTCTTCTCCCAACTCCTCCGAAAGGATATGCCACAACTGCGAACCCGCATTTCTGACGCTGCTTTCCGAGTAATCATACTCTTTGGCAATGCGTTGATAAGTCTCCCGTTCCAGCGTTCCTCTCAGTACCGCCTCCTGTAGATCGTCAAGGTGATGTCCGGTCTTCGCAAACACGATGCGATCGGCGATATTTAACATTTCTTTAAGGTTCATAGCATAGGGGTGCTTGTACGGGACTTTGGTATTATACCACATTTTAGTACATTTTTAGATAATTGAGTGTGAAATGCGACACAATATTAGGTACAATCCGGAAAATTTTGTAATAAAATAATACAATTTTATGCTTTACAAAAAAATATATTTAAACTAGAATATTATTCCGTACAGTCAATAATCAATGAATGGGATATCTACATGAGCAAATCAAAACGTCGCAATCAACAGGGGCCTAGTTTTGGTTTTGGCAAACCCAAGTGGCAAAAAGACAGTAAAAATTTTGAATTAGAAGTTGAGCCAGACTATCCATCTTTGGTTGACTTATATTTATCTGAGGGAACAGCAGGACTAATGCCTGCCATCCTTGATTGGCTTGTAGAAAGTGGACAAATTTATCATGAAGAGCCAACATCAGCTTTATTGAACCGCGTTAATCAAGTCAGCATGACAGTCTATGATATCGCATCTAAGCAGGCTCAAAATCTTGCATCTAGGGATTTAAAATTGGCAGAATTTACATTGAAAATTCCGATGGAACCAGATGATTTTATAAGTTATCTGCCTGTTCAGAAAAATCGCTTGCTTGCAACAGAAGCCATGCGACTAATCAACACGGGTTTTTTTGACTCGGCAATAACTTTTTTAATTAATGTTGAAGGTGATGCGGTTCAAACATTAAGAAAATACGGAGTCATTTTATATATGGGTACAAACAGTAATTATGAGATTATTGATGCTGCTTGTGCGCTGGCGAGTTGGAAGCCATTTGAAGTCTTTACCTATGCAGGAGAACAAAGAAGCAGTTTAAATCCGATAATTTTCAAAACTTTTTCTCCCCTGATCAATCAAATTCAAAATTTTAGAATTCAGCAGAAAGGTGCCAACAAGTTTCCGTGTTTATCTTTGCTTACTCTTGTTGAAAACAAAGCTAGTGGAGCTATTTGTGAGTTTCGCAAACATTATACCGCTCAAGGAGGCAACCAATTAATCATTCCTGGCTATAGCAGTGGGGGCAATAATAGCTTTTCTATATATCCCAAAATGAATGTTTTAGGAAAGCCCGCTAAAATGCCGGATATTAGAGGATTTAATCACAAAATAATAGACGGAAAAAAAACATAAGAAACTTTATTATAATTACGGATATATCATTCCTTGCAATGATGCGACGGAAAAATATTGAGATGAAGTTTTGACTCCAATTATCAAAATAATTTAGATCAAAGTATGGAGGACAAAGTTGTGATTATCAAACATGAAGCAATGACTAAAAGATTGACAAAACCAATCTACATTGATGGTGCTAAAGTTGAATCAATTCATATGTTAGTTTGTCATCATCCTGCATACTTTAATCGAGGATTTTGCCATATACAAACTCAAAAAAATAAAATCACTTTATGGTTGGATGAACCATTTAAAAAGAAAAATCCCAAAACACAAAACTTTCTGGAATTGGCAAATCGAGAGTGGTATGGAATATTTACTACTGAAATCATTGACGGAAAGGTTATTTCTGTGAAGAGGAAGTTTTTGATGAAATCTCTACCAAATGTAGGGATGGAAGCTCACATACAGGCTATGTTTACAGGAGAAGCAGTCGATAAATTTATCATCGCAGGACTGATATCAACAGAAACCTCCGTTGATTTACCACCGGAAGAAATTATCATTCAAGCTCCTCCCTCCATCTTTTGAGGGAAAAGATAGTTTTCATCCAATCAGTAGATGGCCGAACATTTTTGAGATTCAATTTGTTAACGGAGTAAATGAAGATGCAAGAACTGACAGGAAATTTTACAACTGCATCAAACTGTCCAGCATTTAGGTTGACATCAGAACTGCTAACAGAGACTTTAGAAAAAGCCAGAAAAGAGGGAAGGGACTATGCTTGGGGTCCTATAGATGATGACTATTGGCTGGCTGAAAAAAGTGATTTTAATTATGAAATATCATGTCCCAACTTTATAGTCGGTCAAACTAACTCTCTTTCAGGTGTGGTTCTTGAAGTTGAGGTGTGTGCAATTTTTGAAAGTTATCAAGGATATGAAAATTTCTGGTCTTCATTCGCCAAAGTATTTCAAGTTAAGGGAGATCCAAATCTTGAAGAGCTAGTTGATATTGCCAGGATGTTTTCTTACTTAAGATTTAGCAGTAGAGACTACTATAGAGAGGTTGATCGGAAATTTTGGTCAGAGTTTTTAACCCAAAATGTTGTCAGTAATGAAACGATTTTGATCTTCACAGAAGATAAAGATGTTGCCCGTACTTGGGCGCAAAGGACATTCCCTAATAACTATTTGAATGCTTGGGTTGGAAAGTGTGGAGAATTCGTATTTGCAGGTTGGGCGGGTGAATGTAACATTCCCGTGTCTAGAGTTGATTTAAAAAAACATGAACAAGGAGATGAGTATGACTTTTCGCAAAATACTTTGTTGATTAATACATCAGGTGAAAAGTTATTAAAAATGGACATTAAAACCTTTCAGCTAGAAAGCGGCAAACAGCGTGACTGGTGGAATGTAGGAGAAAATTGCTTGGCTGGAGATCGTCGGCAAGATTTGATTGTTTTTGTAGTAGTAGATGAAAATTTTAAAATGGGAAAAGTTGTAGGTTATCTCTCACCAGAAAAGATTTTAGAAACCGGAGAATATGTTCAAAATTATTATAGCCAAGGGTATTATAGAGTTTATTTAAATGAAATTTTAAATCCGTATTATTTGAGATCTACAATTGATCAACAAAATCAAATTTTTGAAGGTTTGTTTTTTGGCAATTCTCCTCATCAAGTTGTAACAGAGATAATTAAAGGTTATCCTTTAGATCCGATAACAGCTTATTATTCTGGATATAATTGGCACACTTTCAATCGAGGAGGATTGGCAAATTTAACTGCAAAACCTACGTTAAAAATGTTTGTTTCTCCTAAATGATACTATTTACAAACCCGGTTTCTTCTATTCTGTCGCCGGTCAAAAAAATGCGATCGCCAGCAGTTCATCACCCCGACCCCGACCCCTATAGCCTCAGACGATTGGCTGAGAATAGGTCTATGGAATTGTTCCCCCCCACTACTGGCCAATGGGAGTTAACAGACCGGGTATATCCGGGAAAAGTCAGCCAAGTGCTACCTTTCGGGAGGGGGAAAGAAACCGGGTTTCTTAACGTGATGTCGGTGAGGATGCCGAGATTTTCACAGAAACCCGGTTTCTCAGCCTGGGGGGGGAAAAGAAACCGGGTGGATCAGAGGGCCACTCATCGGCACAGTAGCACCATATCTTTGAGTGGTCAAAATGCGCTAGGATAGCGGGGAAAAACCATGCTTAATTGATTATGGATAACCCCGGTTGCATCACCAAGTCTAAATCATATTCTAGCGGTTATCGACCTGTTAACCTTCTCCGACGGTCGATGCTGGGTCTCCCTTGTGCGATCGCATTATTATTAACAGGAGTGACCGTAGCCTCTGCTGAGAGTCCCATAAATCGAGAAACTCAAATAGTCGCCCGCGCCACCCCTACTGAAAATCAGACCCCACCAGTTTTAAGGCGCGGTAGCCGAGGTCAGGAGGTAGCCGAATTACAGATTAGACTCCGAGAATTGGGATATTTTAATAACCCTAATTTAGGTAATTTTGGTCCGATCACTCAACAAGCAGTTAGACAATTTCAAAGCGATCGCGGATTAAGGCCAGATGGCATTGTCGGACAAGAAACTCGCCAGGCTTTAGCCCTAATTCCACCCTCCCCAAAAACCCCAGAAGTCGCTACCACTCCCCCTCCTCAACCCACAGCAACTCAGCCGCCGCCACCAGCCGCCAAACCCCCAGCCGCCAAACCCCCAGCTGCCAAACCCCCAGCTATCAACATCAACTATGATTTACCAAAAGGCTTTCAGACAGCGATCGCCCTCTTAAAAAATCCCGGTTTTGTGGAAGCACCCCCCCGCGACCCATCTGGAAAAATGAGCCATGTTAAAACTATTACCGGCCCTATTGCACCCAAATCAATTGTGCATTCAGGGAAAGGCTTATTTTTTGCCCAAAATATGATGTATCGCCACACAATAACCGTCTATGACCGTAACTTTGATTTAATCAAGACTATTCCCGACAGCATCAAATTCTCAGATTTTGGCTTCTCGAAATTCACCGGAAATCATAGAGGTTCACCCGTAGAAGCCTCCTTTTCTCCTGATGGAAAATACGCCTACGTTGCCAATTATAAAATGTATGGTTCCGGCTTTTCTCGCCCCGGAAATGATAGATGTTCTCCAGCCGGGAGACATGATGATAGTTTTATGTATAAAATCAATACCGAAACCCTGAACATCGAACAAGTGATTCAAGTCGGACCCGTGCCGAAATTTAATACAGTTACTCCTGATGGTCGTTTCGTATTAGTTAGCAATTGGTGTGGTTGGGATTTAAGTATTGTTGACACCCAAATAAACCAGGAAATTCAACGGCTAAAAATAGGTCGTTATCCGCGAGGAATTGCTGTTGATTCTAACTCAGAATTTGCTTATGTAGCCGTCATGGGTTCCACCCAAATCGCCAAAATTAACCTTAATGATTTTTCCCTCACCTGGCTTAATAATATCGGACGTTCCCCTCGACATTTGAATATAGATCCTCAAGGGAAATTCCTGTATACCACCCTTAATGGTGAGGGGACTGTGGCAAAAATCAACCTAGAAACGGGTAAAGTCATCCGCCGAATTAGGACAGGAAGCGCCCCCGTAGTATGGCAATTTCTGATGATGGTCAATTTTTGTATGTGGTTAATTATCACTCTAATACCATGAGTAAAGTCCGCACAGAAGATATGAGAGTCATTCATACTGTCCGCACTAACCACCGACCCATTGGTGTGACTTACGACCCCCAAAAGCGACAGGTTTGGGTAGCTTGCTATTCTGGCAGTGTTATGGTATTCCAAGATTAATATAACATTCGGATTCAGTTAACTTACCCATGATTAACCTAGCTGTCTAGTTTTTCTGGGTAAGTTTTTATTAGTCGTTTGGTGGTGTCAGGAGATTATGAACAAACTTAATAAATTCCATTTGATGTTGATGCAAAAATCCGGCAAAACCCTAATTATAGCATCTATTTCTCTAGTGGTGTTAACCTTAACCGCGATTCGATTGGCGGTAGCTGACTCAGGTTCTGATATTTTCAAATTAGGCGATCGCATAGATTTTCTACAGCAGAAATTAAGCAATCATAACTCATTAGATAACTCTGAATCTCAGGAAACCATCGCTTTTTTACCCCCACAACCTGGTCAATTTGAAATTATTAAGACTATCAAAAGTGATGATTTAACCCCCAAGTCTGTTGTTTATGCAGACCCCGGAATGTTCTTTGTACAAAATATGATGTATGAACATTCAATTGCTGTTTATAATCGTCAATTTGAGCAGGTTAAAAAAATTGCTGATCATGTGAATTTGTATAAGTTTGGTCATCGAGATTTTACCGCCGAAAAATACAAAGGTTCTCCCGTAGAAGCAGCAGTTTCTCAAGATGGCAAATTTGCCTATATCTCCAATTATCGGATGTATGGTCCTGAGTTTAATAATCCCGGTCATGATACCTGTTTACCATCAGACAAATTCGACCCTAGTTTTATCTATCGGATTAATACCGAAAATTTAACCATTGACAACGCCATTAAAGTCGGTTCAGTTCCCAAGTTTATCGCCGTTTCTCCCAATGGTAAATATGTCTTAGTAACTAACTGGTGTTCAGGGGATGTTAGCGTTATTGATACCGACACCAATCAAGAAATACAAAGGATATTTGTAGGCAGATTTCCCCGGGGAATTACCATCTCTCCGAATTCTGAAACTGCTTATATAGCCGTGATGGGAACTTCCGATATTGCCAAAATAGACCTACAGGACTACTCAGTAAATTGGATGTATAACGTAGGTTTATATCCTCGCCATCTGATTTTAGATTCCACCGGAAAATATCTATATGTTACCCTGAATGGTGATGATCATGTAGCCAAAATTGACACAGAAACCGGGGAAATTATCAGGAAAATTTTTACAGGTGCAGCCCCTCGTAGTATGGTATTATCAGATGATGATCAATTCCTCTATGTGGTGAACTATTACTCCCACACCGTTAGTAAAGTGCAAGCTGAGGATATGGAAATTATTGATACCATCACCGTAGGCTTAAACCCCATAGGAATTACTTACGACCCGAAAACTCGACAGGTGTGGGTAGCTTGCTATACGGGGAGTTTGGTGGTCATTCAAGATTAACAGATAAAGATTTCGGGAATTGGCGGTTTATCTCTTGTAGTCATCAGGTGTTGTCAGCCAGGAGTGAACTATGGAGGTCCTGACCGTTATTCCCAAAATGGCGATCGCCCTTGGGGTGGCAACTGTTTCGATGATATCACAAATACAGTTTCGCGGGACAGTTTCATCCCCTACAGAAGTTGGGGCGGAATATATTGTCTTTCAAACTTACCCAAATAATCAAGTTAGGGGTTTAGTTTATATTCAAAACTCCGATATTGGTTCATGTTTTGAAGGAGTTTTTAATTCCCAGCAAACCCAAATCCAACAAATCACCTATACTCACCCAGTCATTGGAAACAACCATGATGATGGTTGGGAGACTCATGTATCAGATGAAGCCCTAAATTTAAGCACCTTTTCCCACTCCTTTAATTCCTCAGAAATCAATGAAAATGTGCAAGCATGGTTTAATGAATGCTTAGAGGTCATCTCAAATCCCCTTGAATAGTGAGTGATTGATGATTACTTTCTCTCTCCCGTCAGTTAAACCGCCGTTACCCACGGCTAATTAGGAGACAATCAACTTTCTAGGTTGCCGCTGATATACCCTCCAAAAAAGAGTGAGATTGAATCATCAACCTCACTCTAATTTAGCTGTTAATTGTCCGAGTCAGTTTCCCTATATCTCAAGGGAAACTTAACTGATATTTTACACAGAGAAGGCATCTACTTCATCGATAATGTCATCGATAATGTCATCGATATCATCAATGTCATCGATGGTACTGATGCCAGAGAAGGCATTAACCTCATTGATGGCTTGGAAGTTATAAACATCCAAGAAGGTCACCTGATTAATAGACCGAACTCCAGCAAACTCAATCAAAGCAGCAGAGTTTTCTTCCAGGTAAATATCCATTGCCATTTGCGGATTAGCTTCTAGGAACTCCTCACTGTAGGGGTCAATTCCCGCTTGCAGACCAGCACCGAACATATACTCTAAGCGCTGAGTAAAGGTAACGTCCTCAAAGGATTCCACACCAAAGAACTCAGCCACCTCTTCTTGCACATCTTCCGACTCGAAATATTGCTCAAAGCTGTAGATATCGGAAGTTTCGTTACCTTGTTCCAGCAGTTGACCGGTCAAAGCATCGAACAGTTCCGAATTATCAATCTCACCATCGCCATCTTGATCAAAATCAGTGAGATTTTCAGCCAAGATATCAGCATATTGAGTCAGCGCCCAATTGAGATCGATGGTCGGTGCTCAGTGCTGAAATTGCCTTGCAAACTAAACTCAAACACTTGTTGAGAATCAATGCGGAAGACATTTTCAATGCGATAGTTCTGAAGAACTTGTTCGCTGGCTTGTTGGCGGAAGAATTCAATATCAACAAATGGGCTGATATCGATGCCAAGTTCCGAGGCAATTCCCAAGTCAAAACTTTGCAAAATTGACAGATCCAGGTTGAAAATTTCCTCAACCGGGATACCAAAGAAGTCAGCAAAGACTTGGGGATATTGAGTGGCGATCGCATCATAATCAATGGCCACAAAATTAAACTCTTGTTCCAAACCTACCGTATAGGCGTGTTCAAGAATTTGTGCGCGAGTCAGACTCTCAGCACTGATTCCAGTAAAGGTAGACTCCAAGGAAGCAGCATATTTAGTGCGGTAGAACTCGAAGTCAATTTGGGTCGAAAGACCACCATAGACATAATCCAGCACCAAAGAGCTTTCCAGGGAGGCAACTGCGCTAACATCAATGTTATAGGCTCGCGCGATGTCAACGGCGAACTGTTGTCGCAGAAAATCAACTTCCACAAATTCCAGCGGGTTAATTCCAAATTGCCATCCTTGTCGGAAGGCAAAGTTAAACACCTGTTCAGCAGAAAGGGAACTAACATCAATCACACCAACATCATCACCATCAGCGGTAAAAGCAGCTTCTGCAGTTCCGCGCAACTTACTGCTAGCACTGCGACTTCCGCCGGACTGTACACTGGTTAGACGAACTCCAAATTCCTGACCCACAAACTGGTCTAGGCTCAATTCTTCACCATCTGCAGTAATCACAAACACTGTGGATTGAATATCATCCTGACCAATACCAGGAGTTCCGATTTGGACACCAGCATCAAATTTCAGCGGTGAAATCGAGGTATTTCTTACCCGTTTCACATCACCACTAAAGTTAGAATTGGTGACATCATCCCCAGTTACAGACAGACTATCGAGAAGGCTACTATCTTCGATATTGAAGAACACACCGTTAATATCGGCGATGGGTTCCACACTGTCAACGGTGACTTGAATGCCTCCTTCCACTTCTTCTAATGTCACTGTTACCTGTGCTTCTGCTCCGGTGAAATTCGACAATTCAACCACTACAGAATTAGGAGCCTGACCTTCTGGGATAGCTGGCACGAGGAAGGCTTGATAGAAATCAGCCAAGTCTTCTGCATTAGCTTCGGCATATCCTTGCCAATCAAAGGCTAGTGTTTGCAGGGTTTCAATTCCGGTAATGGTTTGGAACTCACTGCTGTAGAAAATTTCGATGAGTTGCTGATGGCTGAGGGATTCGCCTTCGTTAACTTGAATACCCAGAGAATCCAACAACTGTGTTTGTACTTCTGCTGTAAACTGGTTGAATTGAACATCCAGGAAGTTGACGTTAATCAATGAGAAATCGGTGTTAAACCAGTCAAGAATGGTGCTATCTGGCAGTTCCTGGGATGCGATCGCACTCATGAAAGTCTCACGGAGATAGTCAAAGTTGACAAATCCCTGAATGCTGACTTGTCCACTGAACATGAACCCATGAACTTGTTCTAAGGTCAGCTCTGTGACATCATCCACCTCAAACTGTGCGATTAAGGTTTCTGCATTCGCCTCAATGAATGCCTCGTAGTTGATAGCAGATAGCTCTATAGTCTGCTCTGCTTCCATCAGCAAGGCTTGGAATTCTCGGTTGTAGACCAAATTGATGATTTGAGCATCATTAAGCTCTACAATGGCTTCTATGGACTCCTCAAGAGACAGGCTCTCATTAACCTGTTCAATGGTAATGGTTGTCTCGGTCAGAAGTTGCTCAACTTGATAGCGAATAAATCCGACATCAGCAGTTAAGAAGTTCTCCTCGAAGGCTGCCAAAATCTCAGCATCTGTCAAGGGTTCGATTTCACCGCGTAGGACATCCTCAACGGTAATCGGATTTTCTTCTGTGCTGAATAAATCAGCGATCGCTTGAGCTTGAGAGGCTCGCAGATAGCTGTAGTTAACTTCAGACTGTACCAGTTCAATCTCGACATCCTCACCTAGAACCTCTTGGAATTCAACGCTAAACGCCAAAGTCACGATGTCTTCAGTGGTTAACTCATCCACAGATTCATATTCAGTCTCCAAGATGGTATTGACATCTTCTAGGCTGAAAACAGAAGCCTGGAACAGTTCCTCAAGCTGATAGGTGACAAACTCGATATCGATTTCTTCGGTTTGGGTAACGGTCTCGACATCGACCATCAACTGCTCGATGTAAGCCAGAACGTCCTCGGCTGCAAACACTGGACCGTCGTCGGAATCATCATCCTGGTCGTCGTCGTCGTCGTCTTCGTCGTCTTCGTCGTCGTCTTCGTCGTCTTCGTCGTCGTCGTCGTCTTCGTCGTCGTCTTCGTCGTCGTCGTCGTCGTCGGAATCATCATCCTCGTCGTCGTCGGAATCATCATCCTCGTCGTCTTCGTCGTCGTCGGAATCATCATCCTCGTCGTCTTCGTCGTCGTCGTCGTCGTCGTCTTCGTCGTCGTCGTCGTCGTCGGAATCATCATCCTCGTCGTCTTCGTCGTCGTCGGAATCATCATCCTCGTCGTCTTCGTCGTCGAGATCGTCATCATCTTCGCCGCCGACAACAGTTTCCCCAAGGAATTCAGCGATCGCCTCAGCTTGAGTAGAGCTAAAGAATTCGATAATTTCTTCTTGAGTAAATTCTTTCGCCGCGAATTCTTCGGGAGACAAATTGAAGAAATCAGCCAATTCAGCAGAGAATCGAGAAACCACAAAACCGATACTCAGTTCTGTTTGAACCAGACTAATCTCTAGGGAGAATTCAGCTTGAAACTCAGCATTGAGACCGAGGTCAACAATTTGTTCATCTGTGAGGTCATCAAATTCCTCAACAGGTTCATCAAGGATGGAATTAATATCCTCAAGGGAGAACTGTTCATCATCGAGAGACCGTTGCAATTGATATTTAACGTAAGCAATATCAACCTCAACAGATAAACCCTCAACAGTAGTCACCGAGTTAGTGATAAACCACTCTTGAGCCAGTTCCAGAGTCACATCATCGGCATCAATTTCCAGTTCGCTGGCAATTTCTTCCGACTGAGCCAGTAGAAACTCATCAAGCTGTTCATTAGGAACCGTGAGGACTTCCTCACCAGTAACAGCGGTGATATCAACTTCCAAAGTATGAGCGATCGCCGAGGCAAATACAGTCCGCACATAGTCAATATTGAGAGTTTCTTGGAAAAGTTGAATTTCCACATCACCGATAATTTCTTGGAAATCGGCATCAAACACCAAGGTAATCAGATGGCGATCGCTCAACTCATCCAAACCCTCAATTTCCGTCCCCAAAATCTCATTTACCTGTTCCAGGGTCAGGGTTTCATCTAGCAGTAACCCTTCCAATTGATTCTGAACATAAGCAGTATCAACATTCAGGAAAGAGAAACTTTCCAACCATGCGTTAACCGCCAGATCGCTGGAAACAATAGCCGCGTTGAAGGTTTCCCGAATATAGTCAATATTAAGCGCACCTTCAATGCTGAATTGTTGAACACCGATATTCAGCGCAAAATCACGGATCTGAGTTACCGAAAGTTCATTGATGGAACTTACCCGGAAAAATTGTGCGATCGCCGTTTCCGCCGCCGAACCATGTTCTTCCAAGTACGCTTCAACATTAAACCAGTGTAGGGAACTGACACTAACCTCCTGTTCATAGAGATACTCTACAATTTGGAGTGTAGTAACTTCGCTGATGCTTTCCACCCCAAAAGTCGCTTCGACATCTCCAGTAAAAGTAAACCGGAAATAGTCATAATCAACTATCCGAGACAAGCCACCATAAATAAAATCGAGAACCACATTAGTGCTGAGAGTTTCTACGTTTTCCACACCGTAGAATTCTATTAGCAAGCTGCTGTACTCTTCCCGCAGAATTTCCAGTGCTTCCTCATCTACCACTTCAGCCAGGCTCAGACCCTGCTCTAAAGCCTGACCAACCACAAAACGATAAATTTGCTGTTCACTGAGAACCGCTACATTTGTCACTCCATAAAAAGCTCTCAGTTGAATCTCATATTCAGTCCTGACAACCTCAATATTAAACGGAGTTAGCGTATTTTCAACATCAAAGCCTTCAGTAAATAGATAGAGGCGAACCTCATCATCAGTCAGAGTTTCCAGCGTCCGACCTAAAGACTGTGCCTGTTGTTCCAGTGCCGCTCGATATTTAATTTTAGCAAACCGGATGTTAATAGCAGGCGCTGCATCTCCAAACACAAATTCAAGTACATTTTCCTCCGTCAACTCTTCGCCAAAAGTAGCCGTCAGAGCCTCCGAGAAAATAGTCTGGTAATAGTTGACATTAACCACATTAACCAGCTCATTAACCCGTCCCGAAACTCGGCTTTGATTGATGACGAACGAGTTAACTTGACTATCGCTCAGAACCGTGACATCCGAAACTCCGAAAAATGCTTGCAGTTCAGTCCCAAATAATCGGCGAATTTCAGCCAAGTTAATAGGAGTAGGATTAACCTCTAAATTGGCTCCCGCACCCAACGTGAAAGAAATCACCTGTTCCGAACTTAAAGAATTAACCTGTTCTACCTCAATTTCGTAGAACTCAGCCAGTTGTTCAGCATATTGAGTCACCACATAGTTAACATCAACCTCAACATTAGCTTGAATGCTGTTGATTACCTGCTGATTAGACAGTTGTGTAGCGCTCTCAACATTGAAAAATTCCTGAACTTCTTGCGATTGGCTTTGTTGCACGAAATCCAGATGTACAAACACAGAAGGATTAACGTTTTCTGGTAAGCCTTCCCGTTGAATAAATGCCAGCACTTCCTGCTGAGTGGCACCTTCTCCCAGAGCTACAGTGATTCGTTCACCATAGACAGATTGCAGATAGCTAAAACCTAATTTAGCCGAGGTATTTAACCCTTCTTGCAAACCAATTGTATTGACAAATGTAAATACTTGAGAGTTGGTGATTTCGGCAATTTCAACACCAAAAAATGCTTCTAAACGCTGGCGATGAACTGCTCGGAAGTAGTTGAGACTTACTAAGGTAGAAGGAGTGACTCGTTCTAAACCCTCGTCGGAACTGATAAACCGCACAATCTGAGCATTAGTCAGGTTAGAAATTTCTGTCCCAAAGTGGGATTCAATAGCTGTCACCGACTGCTGATTTGACAGTATGAAATTCAAATCAATCAGAACTGACGGACTCTGACCCTGTTCCAGACCAACTTCAACAATGTAACTGAACAGTTGAGCATTAGTAATATTCTCAATGGAAGTCCTAAAGAAGGCTTCTATTTGGCTGCTGTAGGTGGCTTGAAAGTGAGCAAAGTTGATATTCGGACTGGGGGAAAATCCACGCTCTAAGCCTGGTCCTTCTATGAAGTTGACAATTTGCAGGTAACTTAGCTCTTCAACAGAGGTTACGCTGTAAAATCGGGTTAATTGCTGACCGAAAGTCGTTACATAAAACTGGATATCGACGAAAGGAGACGGGTTAATACCATCTTCTAAAGCATTCTCATCTAGCCAATCTAAGAGTTCCCGAGTGGAAATCGTGGTAACATCTTGAACCTCGAAAGCTATTCGTAACTCAGCTTCATAGGTGGTCAGAATGTAATCTACATCCAGAACAACGTCTAATGGTAATTCGGGTTCTTCCGGTTCCGGTTCCGGTTCGGGTTCGGGTTCCGGTTCGGGTTCGGGTTCGGGTTCCGGTTCGGGTTCGGGTTCCGGTTCCGGTTCCGGTTCGGGTTCCGGTTCCGGTTCCGGTTCGGGTTCCGGTTCGGGTTCCGGTTCGGGTTCGGGTTCCGGTTGCTCTGCTATAGGAGGTATTACCGGTAATGGGGGTATCTGTGGAATCTCGGGTGCTGTAGCATCGACATCATCATCGACATCATCATCGATATCATCATCGACATCATCATCGATATCATCATCGATATCATCATCGATATCATCATCGATATCATCATCGACATCATCATCGACATCATCATCGATATCATCATCGACATCATCATCGATATCATCTTCACTCTCAAGAATTAAAGCGAGATTACTTTCTATTTGAGCAAACAGTTCCGAGATATTGATTTCAGTTAAACTGCTGAGGCTGAGAGTTCTTAAAACCTGGGAAACCGAGAAGGAAAGACTAAACTCGCGCCGTTCAGAAATACCGAATCTTACCCAGTGGTCGATCGCGTTAATTTCCCCACTTTCAACAAAGGGAACTAAATCGGGGTTGAGTTGCAGGTATTCGCTAACATTAAAGATATTGCTAAACTGCCGATTTTCAGACCTACCCCTGGTGATAAAATGACTAAAGGCACTAATTTGTATACCTAGGTTAGCTGATTCTTGCAGTAACTGACTAACGTCTGGGTTAAGTTGTAGGTAGGTATTGGCATCAAATACTCGGCTACACCTGCGATTTTCAAACTGTCCTACACCCAAGAAGTGAGCAAACTTACTAACTAAAGTTTCCTGGGTAATAGCAGCCAAGTCTGGATTCGCTTCTGCATAAAAACTGGCGCTAAAAAAGTCGCTAAATTCTCGAGCTTCATTCAGACCAAAATCTAAGAAGTGACTGAAGGCTTCTTCACGATTGATGACTAGGGAAAGGTCAGTGTTTTTCTCTAGGTATCGAGTCACACTGAAGAAAGCACTAAATTCGCGACCTTCAAATTTGCCAAATTCGCGAAAATGCTCCCGTGCATTAAACTGAAAACCCGCTGATTCTAATTCTAATTTAAACTGTGCGAGATCAGGGTTTTGAGCTAGATATACTTCCTCATCAAACAGTTGTTCAATAATAAAGTCCCGAAGATTTACTACTTCACTCAGGGGATTTACCGGGGTGGCTGTGGTAGTAACTTCTACCGCCGGGTCATCTACACTTTCTGTAGGCAATAAAAACGGAGTTTCTGCCTCTAAATCGTCGAAAATATCATCTATTTCCTCATCTTCTAGGAAGACTGTTGTAAAAAGTTCTTCGTCCATGCTAGAAAAATCCTCAATTGGAATAATTAACAATCAATGGTTTAGTTCAAATTTAACCCCTCTGTGATCTGGTAAATCACTTAGAGTTATCATCTGAGGCTCACAACAGCCTATAATGCTGTAACGGCATAATCGGGGATAATAACGTCCTCAATGTACCACTAAGCAGTCAGATGGGTTGTAGTCCAACTTCTGAGCAATGGGAACAGATGACCTCCTGTCAATATACAGATAGTTCCAGAACGACAAGTTGACATGGTGTAATATACCATTAGATCAGTTTTATGTGATCTTGAGCTGGGGTGGGTCGCCAAGGAACTTGGCTGATCAGCAATCCGAGGGTTTCCGGTTTGTACCCCTCATTATAAGGGTATTGTTTAAGATATCCATGAAGTCTTGGTGAGAAAATTCTTAATCTACAAAACAGCGATCGCTTTACCATAGCAAAGCTCACATAAAACCCGAAAAAAGGATTTTATGCGTAGGCAATTAGGGGCTAATTTGAGCTTGGACACACCCTTTAATTATCAAACTAAATTGGAAGTGGGATTAATTTTAGGTTAACCCCTAACCTAAACAATCTGAATCGAGCCAAACAGTTATAAACAAGACGATCGCTCCGGATCAATTGTTCGCCCAAAAATTGCAGATGATATCAACCACTGTCAAATTTGACTGGAGGAAGCGGGGGAAGTACATAACCGATAACCCATCCCTCTAACTGTTTCAATGCGATCGCTTCCCAATTTTTTCCGCAGATACCCCACATAAACATCAACGATATTAGAGCCGGGGTCATAATCATAACCCCAAACTTGATCAAGTAACTGTTCTCGACTAAGTACCTGTTCCGGGTGACGCAGAAAAGTCTCCAATAGGAGAAATTCTTTAGCGGAAAGTTGGAGAGTGCGATCGGCCACCTGTACCTCACGAGTGTACAAATTCAAGCAGATATTAGCGGTGGAGAGAGTTTTATCATCATCAGCATTTTTAGAGGGTTGGTTGCGGAGTCTAGCGCGGACTCTAGCCAGCAATTCAGCGAAGCGAAAGGGTTTAGTCACATAATCATCAGCCCCCGCCTCCAGACCCGCCACCTTGTCGCTGAGGTCATCCCTAGCGGTGAGGATGATAATGGGTAAAGTTTCCCCCTGACCGCGCAATTCTTTTAAAATCTGGAAACCGTCGCGGTCAGGAAGTCCCAGGTCTAGGATCAGCAAATCAAAATTATGGCCACACGCCTGATCTAAAACATCTTGTCCACTATTAGCGATCGCAGTAGTAAAACCACTAGCCCGCAGTCCCTTTTCCAAAAAAGCAGCTATCCGGGGTTCATCTTCAGCAATTAAAATCCGGCTCATGGTACAAGGCCTTTAGTTCACTAACTAATACGGGCGACTGTTAAAATGTTGAGTAATGTAAATATGGGCAGCACCTAGCTTAATTGTGACATGACTCCTGCCGTTCTTATCCAAAATCTCCAAAAACGTTACGGCTCAGTAGAAGCCGTGAAAGACATTTCCTTAGAAATTCAGCCTGGGGAAATTTTTGGCTTGCTTGGTCCTAACGGCGCTGGTAAGACCACCACCCTGCGATCGCTGTGTACCTTAATCACTCCCGACGCAGGAAAGTTAGCCGTTTCGGGAATTTCAGTTCTCGAGGAGCCGAAATTAGTGAGACAGCGCCTTGGCTATGTAGCCCAGGAAGTAGCCATTGATAAAGTTCTCACAGGTCGGGAACTGTTGCAACTACAAGCCTCCTTGTACCATATCCCCCGTCCTCGCATCAAAGATCGCATTGAAACTGTGTCCAATTTGCTAGGCTTGGGGGAATGGATTGATCAAAAAACCGGGACTTATTCTGGGGGTATTCGTAAGCGTTTAGATCTCGCTTCTGGACTTCTGCATCAACCTGATGTTTTGGTCCTTGATGAACCGACTGTCGGGTTAGATATTGAAAGTCGGGTGGTAGTGTGGGATTTCCTGCGACAATTGCGAGAACAAGGAATCACAGTTTTGATTACCAGCCATTATTTAGAGGAAATAGATGCTTTAGCCGATCGCGTCTCCATCATTGATAAAGGGGTAGTAATTGCCACCGGAACCCCCTCCGAATTGAAAGACAGAGTAGGAGGCGATCGCATTACCCTGAGAATTCGGGAGTTTTCCCCCTTATCAGAAGCCCAAGCCGCCAAAGCCCTATTAGAGCCGCTTCCCTGTGTCCAAGAGGTAATCATCAATCAGGCTCAGGGAAACTCTCTTAACCTCGTAGTTGCATCCCAAAATAATGCCCTATTTACCATTCAACAAGCCCTTAAAGATGCTGGCTTACCCACCTTTGGGATAGCACAATCTCGCCCTAGTTTAGATGATGTCTATTTAGCGGCGACAGGTCAAACCCTAATGGATGCAGAAATAGCCGCCGTCGCCACTCGCGACCCCAAAGCGGAGAAAAAACGCAATATGCGTTAACTTGTCGAAAATAACCTGTTAATGGAGACTTGCAAACCATGAGTAGTACCAGCATTAATCAGTTATCAACTGCTGAAATTAGACCAGAAAAAACCAATGATATCGCCGATTTTATTCAGGAAACAGCCGCTTTAACCCGTCGTTTATTTATTCAATTACAGCGACGACCATCAACATTAATAGCCGGAGTAATTCAGCCATTAATGTGGTTAATTCTGTTCGGTGCATTATTCCAAAATGCCCCCCAGGGCTTATTTGGAGAAACTGATAATTATGGTCAGTTTTTGGGGGCAGGAGTGATTGTCTTTACCGCTTTTGCGGGGGCTTTAAATGCCGGATTACCCGTAATGTTTGACCGAGAATTTGGGTTCCTTAATCGCCTCCTAGTAGCGCCTTTGGCTTCCCGGTTTTCCATTGTTTTAGCCTCGGCGATTTATATTGTCACCCTCAGCTTGATTCAAACGGCGGCGATTGTCACTGTCGCCGCATTTATCGGGGCGGGATTGCCAGGAATTGCCGGATTAGCAGTAATTGCCCTGGTGGTGTTATTGTTGGTTTTGGGGGTGACGGGTTTAAGTTTAGGTCTGGCTTTTGCCCTCCCTGGTCACATTGAACTAATTGCGGTGATTTTTGTCACTAATTTACCGCTATTATTTGCTAGTACCGCCTTAGCGCCTCTGTCATTTATGCCTCGGTGGTTACAGGTGGTGGCTACCCTGAATCCATTAAGTTATGCGATCGAGCCAATTCGCTATCTTTATACCCATGAGAGTTGGTCTTTCGGTAGCGTGGTCATGGCGGCTCCTTTTGGTAATATAACTTTTGGGGTGGCTTTGGTGGTATTGTTGGCGTTTGCGATCGCCTCCTTATTAATCATTCAACCCCTCTTACGCCGTCGGTTTGCTTAATAGTCTGACCAATGCTTAAATTGCCATACCTCTTCTGTACAGGAGAGGTATGATTTAATCTCAAATTAGGTTAATATTTTAGGGCAATACGGTATAAGAAGCGAGAAGGGTTGAGGATAAACCTATTGCCAGATATGTCAAACCCAAGGAAGCCGCCCAAATCCTTGGAGTCCATGAAAGAACACTCCGCAGATGGGACGAAAATGGCTCAATCGAGACCATCAGAACCCCCGCTGGGCAACGACGATACAACGTTGAGTCATATTCTGATTCCATATCAGGCAGTGACAAACGCAAAGTCGTTATCTATGCCAGAGTTAGTAGCCGCGCCCAGCAGTCCGACCTCAACCGACAGGTGGCCGCACTGTCCAACCTCTACCCCGAAGCAGAAGTCGTCTCAGAAATCGGAGGCGGGCTCAACTTCAAGGGAAAGAAAATGCTGGCCTTACTGGGACAAATCTTGTCAGGAGATGTCCGCATGGTTGTCATTGCCCATAAAGACCGACTGGCAAGGTTTGGATTTGACTTGTTTCGATGGCTCTGCGAACAAAACAGGTGTGAACTCGTGGTTCTCAACGAGACAAGTCTCAGTCCAGAACCAGAAATGGTTGAGGACATCCTCGCCATCCTCCACTGCTTCAGTTCCCGATTATACGGACTGCGTAAATATAAAACTCAGGTCAAAGAAGATCCGGATTTACCCCAGCCTAGAGCTAAATCAAGTCTGGCGTAAATGGTTGGCCGCTTGTCGGTATTGCTACAACCAAGCAATTGCATTATCCCGGAGTGGTAAACGACTAAGCAAGTTAAAGTTACGCAATAAAGTGATGCAGAGTGACTTACCCGAATGGGTCAAAGAAACACCCTGCCACATTCGGCAAAATGCCATCTTTGATGCCTATCTCGCCTTTTCAGCCAGTCCTGGCGCCAGGTTTAGGAGCTGTCGGGATAGTTCTCAAGCCATCAAGTTTAACGATGCTAATTTCTCTTCAGGGAGTTGGTATCCAAGACTCACGAAAGGATTAACTTTCATGGTTTCCGAAGCTATCCCTAAAACTTGTGTTCAAGGGACCCAATTAGTCTTGGCCAAGGGGCGGTGGTTTGCGGTGTTTCCTGAACCTGTGGCCATCACTCCGACTGACGCTACTGGCGTGATTGCATTAGACCCGGGTGTGCGAACTTTCATAACCGGGTTTGATGGCTCTCGGTTTCTGGAATTGGGCTCCGGAGATATTGGACGCATTACTCGGTTATGTCAACATTTGGATGATTTGATGAGCCGAATCGCCAAGGAACCCTGTCGTTCAAGAAGGCGACGGATGAGGCAAGCGGCTCAACGAATGAGAACCAAAATCCGCAATCTAGTTGATGAAGCCCACAAACAAATTGCTCACTACTTGACTCACAACTACAGCATAATTTTTCTGCCGACCTTCGAGACTTCCAACATGGTTACCAAAGCCAAGCGGAAAATCAAATCCAAGACTGCCCGCGCCATGCTGACATGGGCGCATTATCGATTCAAACTAACCCTGAGACATCAAGCCGAGATAACTGGAACCACAGTTGTAGATGTGACGGAAGAATACACCAGCAAAACCTGTACTCACTGTGGTCATGTGCATTCCCAGCTAGGTGGCTCAAAAGTGTTCCGATGTCCTGAGTGTGGGTTCACTCTACCCAGGGACTGGAACGGTGCTTTGGGAATCTTTCTAAAAGCTTTGCGGGATACCGCCTCTGTTACCTTAACGGGTAATAGTGCTATCGTCGCATTGTGAGGCAATAGCCGGATAAATGTCGCGTAAATGTATCAGGTATGATTACAGTAGTTGTTGGAATCTGATAGTCATGATGAAATTAACACCTTTGAAATTTACCCTAGGTTTGAGTATTTCTGCGATCGCTACTTTCGGCTTCGGGTCTGCGGTTCAGGCAGCACCTGAATTAATCGCCCAAGCCACCATTAATCCCCTGCAAGATTTTGATAGTCGTAATAGCACTACCGACTCCTCCAATACCCTTAATCAGCGGACATTGTTTGATATTCTCCACAGTGTCCAGCAAGGTCGGTTTGATATGAATGGGGAATTCATCCAAAATCAACAAAATCAAAATATCCAAGATGCGGCGGCGGAATTTCGCCAAAGACAACGCCAGGCGATCGAACTTCAACCCAGCCTAGAACCCACGGCAGAAGTTGAGTAAAACCTATTGGGGAGGGGTTGTAGAGAATTAATCGCCCTATTTAATGATTAATTTGACCACAGCCTCACCCGATTATATTATACATTAATAAATTATCTGTGATTCATCCATTTTACAAAAACTTCTCATTCTGGCTAAATCCTTTACAGTAGCTTGATGATATCTAGCATTTTTGGGGAGCCTCAAACCACAACTTCCCCTGGAAAAGGGCTTACCATGGGGAACTATGATTTTTCCGCCAAGTGTAACAGTCAAAAATAGACCTGGTATTGATATATCATAAGAATTCAACCGAACTGTCAGGATTATCGGTCAAAGAGCATGAACCAAATGTCATCGCCATATTATTGACAATAGCTAATGTAGCTGTTACATTTGTTTTGTGATATGAAAACCCGAAGAGCATGATTTGCCTCTCTAGTTTGCATGAGCGTAAATGGCTGATTCATGTTTCTATTATGGAGACTTGCACCGCCACATAATAGGGTGATTGAGCAATCTAGTGGTTGCTTATGTGATTGATTTTTAATTTTTTGACCACAACCGTGTATCTACCAGGAATGAATTACCATGACCGCCGAATTAATACCTAACCCCACACAGCCCGAAAGTAGCAGGCCCAACCCGAATGCGATCGATGGTGGCTTAATCATCGAAGGGTTTATGAACCAGGAGAACCGCCTCATAGGTACCGGAGGTAGTGATTTGATCGCTGGTGGGGACCTGAATGATGTGATATATGGGGGGGACGGGGGCAATAATACCCTATCTGGAGGTGCGGGAGATGACATCATTTACGGAGGTAAGGGAGATGACCTAATTTATGGTGGTCAGGGAAATGACATCATCTACGGCGGGGAAGGTAAGAATACAATCTCCGCTGGAGAAGGGAATAACACCCTATTGGGAGGTGCGGGAGATGACCTCGTTTATGGTGGTAAGGATGATGACATCATTTATGGGGGTAAGGGCAGTGACACAGTCTATGCTGGAGAAGGCAATAATCTGCTGTTTAGTAACCTGGGAGATGACCTCGTGTATGGTGGTCAGGGAAATGACATCATCTATGGAGGTCAGGGAGATGACATCATCCACGGCGGGGAAGGCAATAATACCCTGTTGGGAGATAAGGGTAATGACCTAATTTATGGTGGCACTGGTAACGATACTATTTACGGTGTCGAAGGTAATAACACCATACTTGGTGGACCTGGAAATAACCTGATTTTTGGTGGTAAGGGTGATGATGTTATCCATAGCGGTAAAGGGGATAACACCGTTTATGGTGGTCAGGGGAACGATCGCATTTTTGCCGAGAAAGGTAATGACCTTCTGACCGGGGGTAAAGGATCTGATACCTTTAGCTTAGTTTCTAGTGACCCCGATAAGGAATCCTTCAGCATTCAAGAGTTGTTTGGACTCGACACCATCACAGATTTTACTGTGGGTGAAGATCGCATCCAATTAGATGCGGATATTTTTGATGCCTTGGGAGGGGCGGAAAACCTCGCTGATAGTGAGTTTACCACAATTGCCAACTTTGATCCGACTAATCCCACCAATACCGGAGGGGCTAACCTAGTTTATAATTCCACCAGTGGCGTTTTGTACTACATTGACGGCAATGGACAAGCCATTCCGATTCTGCATTTAGGAGAAGGGTTAGATGACCTCGACTCTGACAGCTTCGATTTAATCTAGTGGCTGGCTAGGTGCTAGGTGGAGATATTTTTCTTAACTGAAATTACCATATTTTTAGCAATGTATTAAGATTTATGAAATTTTGCCGGATAATAGTGGGGGTAGTTTAGGCTACATACGGGGCGGTGAATTTAAGTGATTATTAATTGTAAAAAAAGTAACGATGTATACAGACAAAAAACGATGAATGATGATGGTTAGTAACCAGTCAACAAACCAAGTATCTCCAGCGGCTAAGTCCCTAGCCGAGCGAGGTTTATGGTGTCAGCAGCAGAAAGATTATGGGAAGGCGGTAGATTGGTATAAAAGGGCGTTAGAGGTTTATTTGCCGTGGCCGGAGGTACATTATAATCTTGGGATTTGTTTAGAAAAATTGGGAGATGTAGAGGAGGCGATCGCCTGTTACCGTCAAGCGATAATCCACAAGCCGAACTACACCAACGCCTATTATAACTTAGGGTTAATCCTACAACAGTCAGGGCGAGAAATCGAAGCGATCGCCGCCTATCAAAGCGCGATTTATCTGGAACCAGAAACCCCCATGCCTTATAGTAATTTAGGGGGTATTTTAGTAGGAAGAGGGGAATATAAAACCGCCTTAGAGATTCTCGGAGCCGCCCTCAAAAAGTGGCCGCAGACAGCCAGCCTCCATAATAACCTCGGTCGATCGCTATTAGGAAAACAGGATGGGGATAGGGCGATCGCCGCCTTTTTAAAAGCCGTACAACTGCAACCGGACAGTGCCATAATTCAACATAACCTAGGGAAAGCCCTGCAACAACAGGGAAGCCATATAGCCGCCCTAGAGTGCTTCCAAAAAGTGTTAAGCCTAGCGCCAGAATTTCCGGGTATCCATAGTGATTTAGCCTGGTCTCTGATGGAATTAGCAGATTTTCCAGAAGCGATCGCCCATTTAAAAGAAGCCATTAAAGGGCAGGAATTCCTGTTAACCGCCTATATAACCCAAAGTGAAAACCAAAGCGTTGACGGCAGTTTAGGAGAAGCCCAAAAAGCCTGCGCCCAGCTACTACAAGCACTCAACCAAAACGATATATCCGTGAGTGTGATCAAACTAGCCCAAACCTACTTTCACTTAGGTCAAGCCTTAGCAGAATACCAGAACTTTGGAGCGGCCGAACAATACTATCAAAAAACCCTGAAACTGCAACCAGACTTCACCGCCGCCCATTTAGCTTGGGGAGACATTCTGAGGGAACAGGGTCGTATCAAAGAAGCCCAAAAACATTATAACCAGAGTTTAGAACTATTAACCGCCGAACCGGAAACCAACCCACCCCTATCTCAACCCATTCCCGACCTACCAGAGTTACCCCCGGCTGACCCCGACCTACCAGCCTGTCAGGGATTAGACTGCCATCCTTGCCTAAAGCCGATTATAGAAAACTTTCCCCCCAACAGGTAGGCAGCCATCAATACAAATTGAAACCCCCAGCGCCCTTACCTTTATCGAACATCACCGGAAACGTGACCATTTTACCCCAGGGGCGGGCGATTGTTGATCCGCGTCGCAATTGGTGGAAAGTCTGTAACGCCACCGCCATAATTAACGCGGAAGGGGAGATGCTGCCGCCATTTTCCCGATTTTATCCTACCCCCTTACCAGGTTGCCGTAACCATGACCCTCGCCGCCACCCAATTTTTGCCAAGGATGGACTCACAGAAGCAGAGGCGATCGCCGGAACTGTTGCGGTAGTATCAGGAATATCGGGTAGTGTTTACTTTCACTGGATGGTTGACGTACTGCCGCGATTAGAAATTTTGCGACAGGCTGGCTACAATTGGCAGGATATCGATCGCATTGTAGTGAACAGTATCCGTCACCCCTTCCAACGAGAAACCCTGCAACGGTTAGGTATACCAGAATCCCAAATAGTCGAAAGCGACATTCACCCCCATATCCAAGCAGATCAGCTTTTAGTTCCGGATTTTGCCGGACCCGTAGGCTATCCACCACCGTGGGTGTTAGCTTGGCATCGTCGGACTTGGCTACAGGAGGAAACCGTAGGGGTTAACCTTAACTCAGAGGGCTTTCTGGAACTCTCTGACCCACAGAAATCTAAATTAGGTGATGAAAAACCACCAAAGCTCATCTATATCAGCCGTCATAGCGCCAAATATCGGCGGTTGTTAAACGAAGAGGCGATCGCCTCCCTATTGCAGCAGCGGGGATTTACCACCATCAACCCCGAAACCCTATCTGTAGCCCAACAGGCTCAAGTATTTTCCCAGGCGAAAGTCATTGTCGCATCCCACGGTAGCGGGTTAACCAATTTAATTTTCTGTCAGCCTGGAAGCACCATCATTGAACTCATGTCTCCCCACTACATTCGGCCTTACTTTTGGGGGTTAAGTCGGCAAGTGGGACTCCATCACTACTACATCACCGGAGAAGCCTTAGACTGCTATCCCCTCCGACAACTGATGTATCCTACTGCCTTAACAGAAGATATCTGGATTAACCCAGAGACCTTGCTAGAGTTGCTAGATTCTATACTCGCCACCGATACAGCCAGCCTCCCGACTTCTAGCCAGAAAAATGATCTCACCCAGCCCTCAATGTCTAAGGTTACTATGATCAATTTTCCCAATTTAAGCGAAACCGCCCTAGCCGCCGGGTTTCAGAAACAAGCTGAATTTCATCTCCAAGGGGGTGACATTGATGCAGCCATAGCCGCTTGTGAACAGGCGCTTCACCATGACCCTAATTCTGCCATCACCTGTCAGTTGTTGGGTAAAGTTTGGCAACAGCGGGGCGATGAATATTGGTCAAGATATTGGTATCAAAGGGCGCAGGCTCTTGGTTATAGGGAATCTGTGGTTGAGAGGAAAGACCCCCCCCAACCGGAAAGCCCAAGTCAGGGGAAACCAGAGATTCCTCAAGCCCCAGAGGAGCCACCATCGGATATGGTGGCACAGGTAGAAGCGAATTTGCAGGAAAAACAATTTCAGCAGGCTTTGAGTCTGTGTCAGCAGGCTCTGGCATTAGACCCGGAGGCGGCGAATATTTACCCCCTGTTGGGTAAGGCTTTGTTGGGGTTGAAACGATTATCGGAGGCGGTGGCTGCTTTTGAGAAGGCGGTGCAGTTGAACCCCGCAGATGCCACAATTCACACGAATTTGGGAAGTCTCTATGCTCAAATGCAACGCTGGGAACAGGCGGTAAAATGCTATGAAAGGGCGATCGCTCTCCAACCGAACTTGGTAGCGGCTCATCGGAATTTGGGTAAAGTATGGCAGAAGTTGGGACAACCTCAGCAAGCCCTTAGTTGTCGATATCAGGCTTTGATTTGGCAGCCAGACCAGGGGGAAGTCTCGGAGTTTTTGGCGGTGGGTAATAGCCTTTTACAAGGTGGCAGACTCCAGGAGGCTGAGGTGTGTTATCGCCAGGTGGTCAGGCGATCGCCCCACGATTCCCAAGCCTATCACAATTTGGGGGAGGTTCTCTCGGCTCAAGGTTTGTGGTCCCAAGCGGAAGCCGCCTATCGGCGCGCGGTGGAGTTGCAACCGGACTCTTTTGAATCTCGCAATAGTTTGGGACAAGCCCTGGTGGCTCAAGAAAAGTGGGATGATGCGATCGCCTGTTATGGTCGCGCCCTGGAACAAAATCCCCGCCTGTTGATGGCTTTGGAAAATTTGTCTAAGGCTTTACGCCATAGTAACAAGACCTTACCTCCTAGTCAGGCGCGTTGGTTAAGTTTGATTGCTGGGCGACAAATACCCGAAGAGTTGCCACCGCCAGGGGGTGGGGCTTTTGCGCCGCCAGATGTAGATGTAGCCTTGGAAAGGGCCACGGAGTTATATCAGCAAAAACGCTATCAGGCTTGCGTCCAGCAGTGTCAGCAGGTGGTGCAGTGGCGACCGAGGGAAGCCAGAGCATATAGTCTCTGGGGGAAGGCTCTGGTGGGTTTGGCGGCTTATGGTAAGGCGCTACGCTGCTATCGACAGGCGATCGCTTTGGAACCGAAAAATGGCCTATGGCATCAGGAGTTAGGGGAATTGTGTCTGCAACAGCGACGCTACCCAGAGGCGATCGTCAGTTTACAGGAAGCTGTCAAATTAAAACCCCATCCCCGCATTTATCGCAGTCTAGCCAGCGCCTGGGGAGCCTTGGGTAAAGAAGGGGCGGGTTGACAAGGCTGGCTGGTCGGAAGCATGGCTGACCGTGGAACCCGCCCCTACAGGACTGTTTGTTTGAAGCTATCCAGGCGAAACCGGAACTGGCTTCCTTGGGGGAATGTTTGGTTGGGATAGGGGGTTATGGCGTAGGGGGCAGAAAACTCAGGCGATCGCTTGTTATCAGGTGGCTGTTACTACCCACCCCCACAGTGCTAAGGCTCATCAACAGTTAGCCGAAGCCCTCTATCATTTAGGGCGACAGGGAGAGGCGATGACCTATTATCGTCGCGCATTTGAGTTAGCCGAACGTCGGGAACCTACACCCCCCCGACAAGTTCAGCCACAACGACCTTGGTGGGAGCGTTTTCCCGGTTTCGGTTGGCTGAGAGGGAACCGCAGAAGGCTTCCTATAGGGGAAGATTATCAATCTCCGTTACCTACTTCCCACCACCAGATTTTACCCTCTCCACCCGTCGCGGTTTTGCCCCCGGTGCAATCTGTGAGTTCCCCGACAGCAGACACCCAGAAACCTCCTCAGCGGCGGGTAGAAGAACCTGTAACCCCCCCAAATCACATCCCTATGGGGGGGGTGGCTTCTGCATCACCACCCGGTCAACGAGGCTGGGAAGAGGCGATCGCTGCAGCCACAGGGGAAAATTGGCAGGGCTGTGTTGATATTTGTCGCCACCTGCTCGAGAGGGAACCGGAACGCCTGGAGGTGTTGCAGCTATTAGCCCAGGCTCTGGAAGCCTTGGAGCAATGGTCTGATGCCGCTGGGGTCTACCAAAAAGCGGTGGCTTTGGCTCCTGAACATGGGGAAATGTGGGTGCATTTGGGGGATGTTTATGTGGTTATGCAGGCTTGGGAGCAGGCGATCGGCGCTTATCAAAAGGCAGTGGCTCTGGCTCCCGATTTGGTCTCAGTTTGGGAGGTGTTGGGCGACCTGGAGTCGGAACGAGAAAATTGGTCCGAGGCGGCGGAAATTTATCGCCGGGTGCTGGAGTTGAATCCCAACAGTTGGGAGGTTTATCATAAGTTGGGTGATGCTCTCCAGGAGTTGGGTCGCATTGATGAGGCGATCGAAGCCTTCCGGCGGGCCACGGAGTGCGCCCCAGAGGGGGAGGGGGAGGATCATACATAAGGAGGGGGTATATATGGGTGGTAATTAACCAGGAAAATCTACAGGCATCAATTGTGAGTTATGGATAGAATATATAATTTTGGATAAATGATAACCAAGTACCTGTCACAAATCTATGGGCTGGCTTTTTTACAAATTTAAAAATACTTTGAATAAACTAACTTGGAAAAATGTCAACTTCCCACTATGTCAAGTTATGAGCGCATGAGTATGGTGCTGGTGAACAGAAATTTTTGGTTTTGGACTTGCACTTTTAGATGAGCATCGTCTATACTGAATTAGGCAAAAAAGGGAACGCCAAGTTGCATCAGCAATAGTATAGTTACCTAACCAAGCCTTGCCCAGGTAACACAGTGCTATCCCTTGTATCCTGGGAATTTAAATTTTCCATTTCCTTTGATCCGGTTACTGACTCCCTAGGGAGAAGATTAAGTCATAAAGTTAAACCTAATTCGATTATCGCATCCTCGTTATGTCTATTAAATCTCCTCGATTCGGGATCACACAGAGTCGCCGCCGAAACACTAGACCACTACAACAACATAGGACAGTGGCAGAAATTCACTGGAAGTTGGGGAGAGCTTTGGCTTTACGAGAAAAATGGTCAGAAGCAGCGATCGAATTGCGACAAGCGATCGCTTTAGACAACGACTGGGTGGAACCTCAGCGAGAGTTAGCTCGGGTTTTGGTGAAGTTATCAGCCTGGGATGAAGCGGCGGGGGTGTTGCGACAAGTAGCGGAAAAGTCCCCAGACGATAGCCAAGTTTGGCACCTGTTGGGGGATGCTTTGACGGGGTCAGAACAATGCTCAGAAGCGGTGGCAGCCTATCAAAATGCGATCGCTCTTGAGCCGGATTTTGTCTGGTCTCATAATAACTTAGGAGATGCGCTGCGACAGTTGGAGCGGTGGTCGGAGGCGGCGGAGGCTTATCAAAATGCGATCGCTTTAAAAGGGGATTTTGTCTGGTCTCATAATAACTTAGGAGATGCTCTCTTCAAGCTAGAAAGATGGTCGGAGGCGGCGGAGGCTTATCAAAATGCGATCGCTTTAGACAAAGACTCACTGATACTTCAGCGAAATTTAGGTAAGGTTTTGGTGAAGTTATCAGCCTGGGAAGATGCGGTGACCCTGTGGCAACAGGTAGCGGAAAAGTCCCCAAACGATAGCGAAGTTTGGCATCTGTTGGGGGATGCTTTGTCGGGGTCAGAACGATGGTCAGAAGCGGTGGCAGCCTATCAAAATGCGATCGGTCTTGATGGGGAGTTCTCTGGCTCTCATAATAACTTAGGGGATGCTCTATTAAAGCTAGAGCGATGGTCAGAAGCGGTGGCAGCCTATCAAAATGCGATCGGTCTTAACCCGGAGTTCTTTTGGTCTCATAATAACTTAGGGGATGCTCTATTAAAGCTAGAGCGATGGTCAGAAGCGGTGGCAGCCTATCAAAATGCGATCGGTCTTAACCCGGAGTTCTTTTGGTCTCATAATAACTTAGGGGATGCTCTATTAAAGCTAGAGCGATGGTCTGAGGCGGCGGAGGCTTATCAAAATGCGATCGCTTGGCGGGATGATTTACCCTGGTCTCACTACAATTTAGCCGAAGCATTGGTCAAGTTGGAGCGGTGGGAAGCAGCAGTTAAGGCTTATAAAAGGGCAATAGAAATTCAGCCTGATTTGCCTTGTATCTATGAAAAGTTAGGGGATGCACTCCGACATCAAGTCCCCCCCAATCTGGAAGAAATTTCTCAGGTTTATTATAAGGCGATCGAAGCCAATCCCGATAACTTACAGATTTATTATAGAGCTTTAGAAGCTAATCCTCAAGATGCCAAAATTTCTTTAATGTTGGCGGATGCTTTCAGAAGTCAAGGTCAGTTAGATCAAGCAGTTACATTTTATAAAAACACTTTACAAATCGCACCAAATAATACTCAATTGCAAATCAATGCTTGGCAAAATCTGGGAGATATTTGGCGTACTGTTGGGCGTTTAGAAGAAGCTGCTAAAGCCTATCAACAGACAGTTAATTTGCATTCAGATGATGCTTGGCATCATTTTAATTTGATTCGGGTTTTACTAGAGTTAAAACGTCTATCAGAAGCAGAAAAGGCTGGTAATATGGCTGTTAGTATTGAGCCTAAATTGACTAATTTTTATCTGAATTGGGGCGTTATTAAAGAAGATAATGTAGGAGTTTATGATACTGTTCAAATTGCAGATAAACCTAAAGTGGCTGTCTGTAGCTGGGAACTGGCTCATAATCCGGCGGGTCGGGTTTATAATCTCGCTCAACTTTATGAAGCGATCGCAGATGTAGAAATTATTGGTAGTATTTTCCCTAAGTATGGAAGAGAAATATGGGAACCGATACGCCATATCTCTATTCCTTGCCATAGTTTCATCGTGGAGGATGAAAGTCAGTTTATTGAACAGGCGATGAACCTAGTATTTGCTCATCCCTATGATATTGTGCATCTTTCCAAACCGCGTATTCCAAATATGATTTTTGGGCTGTTATATAAGTTAGTGTGGAATGCGCGGGTGATTGTTGATATTGATGATGAAGAATTAGCCTTTGTCCAAGCTGAAACTGCCATTCAATTAGAAGATTTGCTCAAATCTCAAGGTCAATTACCTGAGTTCAAGAATTTAATAGATAAAGAATGGACACAAATTGCTGTAGGACTAGCTCAAGAGTTTGATGCAGTCACAGTATCAAATCCGGCTTTAAAACAGGTTTATGGGGGTGAAATCATCCGCCATGCTAGGGATGAAAGGATTTTTCAACCTTTCCCTGAACGCCGGAGTCAAAGTCGGAAAAGGTTGGGTATTTCTGATGATAAGAAGGTGGTGCTGTTTTTCGGCACACCCAGGGAACATAAGGGTTTAGTGGCAACGGCAGAGGCTTTGGCAGATCTGGGGCGTAGAGATGTGGTATTTGCGATCGTGGGTGATTTTCCAGATCCAAGTATGAAAGCCAATTTACAAGAAATTCAGGGCGTAAACTATCTATTTTTGGAGAATCAGCCCTTTGATCAGATTCCTGATGTAGTAGCAGCCGGAGATATCTGTGTTTTATTGCAGGATCAGAAGTCTCCCATTTCACAATTCCAAATTCCAGCCAAGTTATCGGATGCTTTGGCGATGGGGTTAACTGTACTGCTATCTGAGGGAGCAGCAGTGGCAGATATTATTGATTCAGATGCGGTTATGCGAATCACTGAAAAAAATTTAGTAGCTACTCTAAGTCATGTGCTATCCGATGGTGCGGTGGCTCATAGCTGTAGTTATAAGGCTAGAGAACTGTTTACACTGGAATTTAGTCATGCTCAAAATTTAGAGAGGTTGAGGTCGGTTTTAAGTGGACTACGAAAACAGCCGATAAACCAGGTCAAACTACCGGAAAAACTTAACCTGCTATTGAAAAATACTATAGCCGATCCGCTACTTACGTCTTTTTTCCAAAAATATAAGTTCATACAAAGATTTATAGATCACCCAAAAGAGGTAAATAAGGATCATGAAATTCACACAAGAGATGAAACTAATACACATGATGTATACCTATCACATGATAGCCATAAAAAAACTTTTAGTATTTGCATTCCATTTTTCAATGGTTTTAAAACTTTTGATCGCTGTATAAAATCAGTATTACAACAAACTTATGATAGCAAACTTACCGGCAGCATATCAGTTAATGATATTGAGATTATTGTAGTTAACGACAATACATCACTTGAAGCACGGGAGTTTTTAGATGAACGATCGCAGATATATGGTTTTCGAGTAATTCATAATGAAGCAAGACTAGGTTTAACGAAAAACTGGCAGAAAGCTATATCTTCAGGAATAGGAGAAATAAAGACTCTTCTTCATGAGGATGATTGGTATAATCCTGATTGCTTATCAGAAGTTTTTCAGGCTTTTCGCAATGATCCTGATTTAGTGATGGTTGGGACGAATGCCTATCTGGTCAGCGCCACTTGTGAAGAAACATCAACTTTACAAGTGGATCAAAAACGAATCCATCACCCTTGGCAGACAACAAAAACTTTATATTATCAAGATTTTATATCAAATCTTGTCAATAATTATGCGTTAGCTCCATCTACTGTATTTTTGAGTTCAAAACACATAAAATACTTAAATATGTACTACGATAAACGATTTTTATGGTGTCCTGAATTAGATCTATACAAACGCCTAGCTTTGCATTGTACCCAAGGGAAATTTCGATTTGATCATCGACCATTAGTGTCACGTGGAATAAGTAAAACACAATATAGTATAATTAACCGGGATCTTAGAATACAAGATTACTTAACCTTTGGCAATGATATTGATAGTAATCCAAGGATCATACAGAAAATTAAGGATAATTTATTACAAGATATCACTGAATTAATTTATAAGCATATTACTGAAGAGATTATGAAAATTTTTAGTAGGGATCCCCGTAAAATGCGTAGAATACTATTAGATATAAAAAATATTTTTGCGGACGTTAACTTATATAAAATTATAGAGCGTGATCACTCAAGCAAAATAAAATTTATTGAATCTATCTCAAATTTAATAAAAGATAGTCCCGATTTTCCGGTGGCTGAGTTTTTATCTGGAACAGCTATATATAATTGTCTTGTGTCAGCTTATAGTTCTAAACTACATAGATGTATTGACCGTGCAACGATTGAGTCTAAATTACCTCAAAGAGGTAGCCATTTAGATCATGATTTTTACAAGCAAAAAAATTTTATTCTGGAAAGTGAATATTTCAACCAGCCCGTAGTCATGTGTGGTTTTCATCATTCAGGAACCCGTCTTTTAGCTGAATTACTCGAAGCAGTAGGAGTTTTTCAAGTAACCAATAGTTCAACCAAAGAATGGACTCTTATTCAATGGCTCAATATGGGGCTACTACCGGAGTGGAATGATCCACAACTTGCACAAGAATTTATACCAGAAAAAGCTATCGTACCAATAGATAAATCATATTTAGCTTTTCGTCTTGCTCTAGCTGGGTATATTGGTCACAGTCCATGGGGACATAAAGACCCACGTAATTCTATAACTCTTTCAGCTTGGCTTGAGTTGTTTCCAAAAGCCAAAATTATTTATCTAACCCGTGATCCAATTGATATTATTGGAACTTTACCTCAAGATTATGCTCAATATAGTTCTGAGGGAAAACCACCACAGGAGGACTACGAATTTTGGGTTACTTGTCTTGACGCATATAATAAAAAGGCTTATGAAGGCATCCAAAAATCTAAGTATCATGCAGTAGTGAAGTTTGAAGATATGTGCTATAACCCGTTGCAAACTTTAAAGAAAATAGTACAAAAATTAGAACTAGATTGTAGTGTAAATCAAAGCGATTTGGGTCATGTTATGATTAATAAAGATAAGATTGGAATACACAAAAAGTGGCTTTCAGAAGGAAAGCTTAACTATACTGCATTGGAATATATCAACAGCAAATTAGCTTAAAAAAATCATAAATAGAGTTTTGCAATGTATAATCATTACCTTAATAACCAAATTATTCCATTCCATAGTAATAATATGTCATATAACCTAGTGGACCGTTTCGGCTAATTTGCTGCTTTAGTATGCTCCACAAACAGTGACGCTCAAAAACTATCAGGCGATCGCCGAAAACGGACAGCACAAAACAGGCGATCGCGTCAAAAGGACGACACCAAACGGGCGATCGCCGAAAACGGACAGCACAAAACAGGCGATCGCGTCAAAAGGACGACACCAAACGGGCGATCGCCGAAAACGGACAGCACAAAACAGGCGATCGCGTCAAAAGGACGACACCAAACGGGCGATCGCCGAAAACGGACAGCAAGAAACAGGCGATCGCTCCCAACTAACTCTCAGAAAGTGTGGGGGAATTCTGGAGGTCAAGCCATTTCAAAAACCGGATAAAGATGTTTTAATTTGAGGCGGGCATCGCCGGTGGCAAATTTCCAGATTACCCGAGATGCGGTCTGATTTCGCTCTTTTTGCCAGGCTTCTATCTCCCGGTGCAGCGCTTCTTTGGTGGCGATCCTTCGGGCCAAACATTGCTTGGATAAAATACTCAGTTCAATTTCGGCGACATTTAACCAACTGCCATTCCGGGGTGTATGATAAATTTCCAGCCGCCGGGCCAAACGATGGGCTTCGGGAGCCGGAAAAGCCTCATAAAGTGAGGCGATGTTATGGGTATTCAGATTGTCACACACCAGCTTGACTTTTCGAGCATGAGGATAGTCTTCATCTAAAAGTTGACGCACTTCCTCAGCCCAATCTACCCTCGTCCGAGAGTCTCGGTTGCTGACCCGTCGCCAGCCCCGATTGGGATCGAAAAACATGAACAAAGCTTGCACCCCTTCACGGGTATAGTGATAGTCCTCTTTTTTGTCATGTCCGGGTTTCATGGCGACCGCCTCATAGAGATGTCCTCGGAGTTGGATTGAGGCTTCATCCATATTGATTAAAGGCTCCTCTTCACTGTGGACGCTACTGTAGAGGTCGAGAACGACTTCCATTTGAGCCACAAATCTGGCTAAATCTCGTTCGGGAATACAGAATCGTTGGGTTTTCCAAGGTCGCAATTGGTTTTTTTTAGAGTCCGCCACACGGTCGTACAGGAAATTTCGGTGACAATTTGCCGTTTTTTGAGTTCGGATGTTAACAGTCTGAGCGTCCACTGAGCTCTCCCAGATGGGGGGTCCGAACAACACAGGGCAATAATTTGAGCCTCGGTGGCTCCATCTACTTTGGGTGGAGTCGGTGGAGTTTTTCTCGGTTGCCGATTGAGAGCCACTTGTTCCCCTTTTTGAAGGAATCTTTGGCGAATGCGCCCCACTGTATTCTGATGGACTTGTAAAGCTTCTGCTATTTGTTGGTCTGTCCATTTTCTCGGAGCCATTTCTCCTTCATCAGACATCAGCAAAATACGAGCGTGTAGGATTTTTTTGGCGGGTGCATGACCATTTCGACTGATTTGTTCCAGATTTTCTCTCTGTTCGACCGTTAGATAGACTTTATCTCGCCGACCTCTTCCCATAATTGCAGTCCTCCGTCCTCGGTATCTATTACCCTATTTTAGCCGAAACAGTCCACTAGTAGATGCCATACTAAAATGGAACGATTGTCATTTAGGAAAAGATATTTTTGTCGTGGGCAGTTCTTGTCAACTCCTTGACATTAGCCAGCATCAAATGAACAGCCTCAATAACAAGATAGTAATAGGAGGAAACAACACATTTTATAAAGTGCCTTTAACATATCTTTTGTCAGCTTATACTCCTCAAATTATTTTAGGTAGTTTGTATTTGCGTAATTATCAATTAATTAAAATCAACAACAAGAATGAAAATACTTGTGATTTATCTGAGAATTTAATTAAAGAAAAATATAGTGATATCAACGGATTAACACGCCATTTTACCATTCAAAAACCTTATATTATGACCTTAAGAAATCAAGCGCTTGCCATGACACATTTAGCAGTAATAATGGGTGCTAAACGTATAATTTATATAGGAGTAGACCAAACGAACCACGGGTATTTTTGGCAAAAAGAGCAACAAACGCTACAGAATATTCGTCAGGATTTGCACAAAATACAGACTGGGAAGTTCTCTAAATATTACAATATTTTTGATCATAAAGATTATTTTTACAATCAGTATAGATTGCTTAAAGAAGATCCATCATTACAAAATGAAAAGCCATTTTATTACGACTTTACTGATTTATTTAGGTCATATTTTCACGATATGATTAATTTCGGGATAGAACCAATTGCCACATTGAAAGATAGCGTGGTTCATCGCGCAGGAGCTAAACTTTTAAGCATAGAACAAGTATTAGAAACCAAAAATAATCTTGTACTACATAATTTTCAAAAAATCAATAATTCCAATAAATTAAACCATCAAAATCTAATATTTAACAATAATAATACTTTAACTGATATTATGAATCCTGAATATTGGAGTCAATTATACATATCAGGTTATTGTCAGCAAGATCTTGAATCTATTTTTATGTATTTTTTGACTAATAATATTGTTGAAATAATAGATCATCAAGACTTCAACTATCTAATAAACATCATAGCCAAGTTTGAAAATTTACAGGCAAATTATGTATTTTCCATCAGAAAACTTGAATCCATATTATTGGTTCCGCAACCAAGCCAGGTTTTAGCTTTAGCAGTTATGACTTACCTATTAGGTATTCCTTCTATTGCTTTAATACATTTACATGAACTACTAAATAAACATAATATTTATTACATTATAAATAAGGTTATTGAACTAAAACCAATTCCTTTTATCGCTGGTTCAACATCACTATCTAAGTTAAAAAATGACGAATTCTCAAAACAAGATATAATCGTAGTTGTCATTAAAGATAATAACGATTTAAGGATTTTATATGATTTAGATAAAATGAAGTCTAACTTAATAGTTTTATGTGCATCGAAAATAATATATCAAGAAGTTGCATTAATTCAAAAACAATTCTCATCCTCTGTAAAAATCCTAGAAGTCAAAACAAAATTATTAATAAAAAATGCGACTAACTTGCACGATCAATACTACAATTTGGGTTGTGAATTTCAAAGAATGCATTTGTTTACTGAGGCTTCTTATGCTTATCAGTCAGCATTGAAAATTAATTCACAGTCTGCTGAACTCAACTTTCGAGCTGGCTATACTTTGGCAACAACTGATAAGTGGCAAGATGCGATAAATTTCTATGAATTGGCAATTAGTTTAGATTCTGGTCAAGCCAATTGGTACTTTAGACTAGGTATTGCTCATGAAAGATTAAAAAATTGGAAGGAGGCTGCTGAGGCTTATCAGTGTGCTATATCGATTGATAATGATACATTACCCAAAACTGTGCATTATTCTCTTTGGCGTTGTCTTAGTAATTATGGCCAAGAAAATGCAGTGATTCAATCTATTTTTGAATATTTTAAAACTAATGATATTACACAAATTGATAATAGATCATTAGCTGATATTACCAAGATGTTGAAAAAATTTCAAAATATTTCAGAACATCACGCATTTGTTATGAAAGAAATCGAGACAAAATCATTAAATCAAAACAGTATGATTACCTTGGCTATGTTGTCATGGATGTTGAGTATTCCTACAGCAGTTTTAAAATTATTACCAAAATTGGATCAATCCATAATTAGTGAAGCTATCATACAGCAACTAATAAGTATTTGTCCTTTACCGATAACCAGCGAAAGAATACCACGTACAGAATTTTATAGTATTGATATAACTCCAGCGGAAAAGATAGCTGTTATTTTGGAACCTTCCACAGATGTCAAGATTTTGTATGACTTAGCTCTCATGGCAGATCAAATGCTAATCTTGTCTAATAATGCTAAGATTTTGCAGGCAGTACATGGTATTATAGACCAACTACCATGTGAAGTAGACATATTAGAAATTGGTTCAAATTTACCGGTAAACTCTTCATTAGATGTAGCAATAGCAAAAGATTCTGAAGTCATTGCTAGTTATATAACTCAATTTATTTCAGATACTTTTAAAGGACATTCTTTGTATGAAATGATAAATCGCTATGCTCCAGCATTGTCTATTTCATTGGACGATTTGTTATATATCAGGTCTTGTTTTGCTACTAGCCTTATAATGTATTTAAAAAACTTTAACCCTGAAATAATATATTTTATTCACTCTAAAACTGTAATAGTTGATTATATATGCAGCATTTTATTCTCATCATATCCTGAAAAACAATCCTATTTAATTGATACTTCTATTAATCCTAGTTTAAGTCTTATGGAGAATTTATTGCCCACTCATATTAACGACGTTAACAATCACCAATTGTGGGATTTAGCTAATTACTTAAACAACTTTTTTATTACAAACAAACAAAAATTGTGGGATGACATAGAAGATTTCTGTATAGGAGTCATTAGTAATTATGCTCCTTCTGACTTTAGGGTTGCTGGAGTTACTAAGAAAATATTGCAAGCTATTTTGGAACAACATAACTGTCTGGCAATTCAGAGAACAGCTATACCATCGAGACTACAAACAAAAATTACGAGATATATTGCGAATAATTTATCTGACTATAAAGCTAATCATCTTTATACGTTTTTGGGCATGGAAAGTATAGTTAATAAGGCTCAAAATATTGATTTTTATTGGAAGAATATGCTGTACGCTTATTTGATACAAAATATTGATATTAAAAAAGTGAATAATTTGCGAGGTATTCAAATAAACATATTAGGAATTTCATTTTTTTCTAAAGCGCTAATAGAGTTTTTGACAAAAGACTTTTTTGGTATTCTTAATTTTGCTTTTTCTGTAGAAAATACATTAGTGACTAATAAAACTAAAATAAACCGGTTGTTAATGATTTCGGGTGATAGATCGGTATCTTCACGTATTTTTACAATAGCAGCTCAAAATTATCAAATTCCGACTTTTTCCTATGCTTTCTTATTTCATAGCTCTCACCCCAGATATAAAAAGCCTATTACTAACTATATTATTATACCTGATACTTATTTTGCTGATTTTTATGAATCCCACTTTAAGTTAAATAAAAATCAAATGCTTTTAAGTGGCTCTCACATAACATTAAACAAAATTATTGAAGCCAGATATTTTGAGCAAAAACTCCATTTAAATAATTATATAAAAAAGACTGAAAGATCTTATGTGATAGTTTTTGCTACTCAGCAGAAACTTTTTGAGTCTTGTTGTAAGGCCATAATCACTTTAATTGCTGCATGTAAAGGGCTTTCTGTTGAGATTATTATAAAGTTACATCCTGGAGATATGAACAATCAAGATAATTACAGCTTACGAATCAGCCAGCTAGGTGCTTCTGAATGGGTTTGGGTAGATTTGGATCATAACTTAACCGAGGCAATTCTTGCCTCAGATCTAGTTGTCACACTGTTCAGCAATGTTGGAGTAGAAGCGGCTGCCCTCAATCGTAATGTACTATCCATCCAACTGGAGGATGAACCCTTTCCGATTGACCTTGCAGAAGTTGGTGTGGCAATAAGTGCAAAATCAGAAGATGAATTGTATACAATTGTTCCTGAATTACTCCATGGAGGGCTAGCAGCTAAACTCTGTCAAGCTAGGCGTGATTCATATTTTGCTAAAAATCCCCAGATGCTATCAGGAACAGTTGAAGATCGTATTGCAGATTTTGTGATGGCAGGACATGATGCTAACAAGTATTCAGTTTCAGAAATAAATATGATTAAGAATCATTCATGAATATATTGAAATTTTATACAAAAGAATGAGCCAACATATTGCTACTACTAAAATTATTATTTGTAAATAAATTTAAATTTACCGATTTATGCACCTAGCTAGTGTACAATAGTATAGTTAGAAGCAAGCTGATTTTTTCAATAAAAAACAAATGAGAGATTTCTTGATGGTTTCAGGTACAATGAGGTCTGGCACATCTTTCTTGTCTGACTTGTTATATTCACGACATCTGAATATAGCAAGGCATCCAGATATTGCTTTTTCGATGGAAGGAATTCCTATATATCGTAAGATAATGAATATTTTTTGGAGTTATACTGAAAATCAAATCTTACATTATCAGCCATCAAAATCTCCTGTATTTAAGGATGAAGTGTTGTTTCCTGTGATTGGTAAAATATCCAGTGAAGGTGAATTTGTTATCAAAACTTTGCGAGTTATTGAAGAAGATATTTTAGCGGCATGTAATAATTGTAATAATCCCAAAATATTCGGACTCAAGTATACCAATAGTTGGATGGATTATAAGTTATTTTCTAAATATTATCCTACCAAAATTTTGTTGTTAATTCGCGATCCACGCAATGTTTATGCTTCGCATATTATTAGAAAGTTAAATGGCAATTTATTCTGTAGACAAAAGATATTGATTGACATCTTGTCATTATATAAATTCATCAACTTTACTACAAAAGATACGAATGTTAAAGTAATCAAATATGAAGAATTAGTCGCTAATAAGCAGAAAGTTATAGATGATATTTTAAGTTTTATTGGGATTGATAATACAAGTTATGATTATGAAAGTCTATCAAAAAAAGGTATGCTAATAAATAGTTCTTTTTTGAGTATTAAGCCAGGTAAAATTAATACCATAAAAAATGAACAATGCTCCAATAAAAATAAGAATAATTATCAAAATTTTATTGCCCCATATGAAATTGTATTTATAGAGCATATATGTCAACCCATTTTTGAAGAATATGGTTATGAATATCAATATATCCAGGAGCAAGAGTTATTGTATCAAGCATTCGACTTACTTGCTGAACCATTGCTCACACAGATGGAATCATTGGGTTATGATCACTCTATAACCCAAATGATTTCTCTTGAAAAAAATTAAGCTATTAGATAAATAGCTGATTAATTTTAAACCTTATATAGTAGTATTATATATTACGAAATTAAATTAGATCTTTGACAACACAGCGATTGAACATTAAAATTCAACTCAGGAGTTCTATAAAATTTATATGTTGACATCAAAGATGGTTTATGTGGTTGCCGAAATGGCTTGTTCCCACGAAGGGGATACCGCCCGCGCAAAAAAAATTATTGATGGTGCTGGTCAAGCTAATGCCAATGCCATTCAATTTCAGATTTGGTCTGTCGCTGATATGGTGGTACCCCATCATCCAGACTACGAAAAATTAACTCAGATAGAATTGTCCCGTCAAGAGTGGACGGAATTAGCCAAGTATGTTCGGGACAGCTACCCGAAAATGGACATCATTGCTTGCGTTTACGAGCGCAGCAGTGTGGATTTTGCAGAAAGTATTAATTTGGATGCCTACAAAATTCATTCTTCAGATCTATCCAATCCCTATCTAGTTAAGTATGTTGCTGCCACTAACAAGCGCATTGATTTGAGCGTGGGCGCTTCGACTTTGAATGAAATTCAAACAGCAATTGAGTGGATTAGAGAATCCGGAAAAGCTGATATTTGGTTGATGTACGGATATCAAAATTTTCCGACTCCTACAGACGGAATTCATCTTAATTATATGATGAAAATCAAGAAAATGTTTGAGTTACCAATTGGCTATCAAGACCACAGTGATGGAAATAGTCTAGCTGCATTTTTATTGCCAGCAGCAGCAGTGGGTATGGGAGTAGATATCATAGAGAAACACATCACCCACGATCGCTCTTTTAAAGGCATTGATCATGAATCGGCTCTTAACCCAGATGAGTTTGCCAAGTTCGTAGCAATGGTGCGAGAAATTGAGGTTGCTATGGGAGTGGCAACTCCCAAGCCTTTCTCGCCAGAAGAACTGAGGTATAGGAAATATTCTAAAAAAAGCATAGTTGCTTGTCGGGATTTACCCCCCGGAAGTCAAGTGACAGAGGGAGACTTATTGTTTATGCGCGCCGATAAATTAGGTTTGCCTCCCGATCAAGCGCAGTGCATTATTGGTAAAAAAATCAAGGAACCTATAGCAGCCCATCAATTAATTACGGAGGAAGATGTTCTGTGAAAACAGCTATTTTAATTACTGCCCGACTCAAGTCCACTCGTTTACCGATGAAGGTAATTAAGCCCATTTTAGGAAGGCCGATGATTTGTCATATGATAGATAGACTGAAATTGTCTAAACGTCCAGAAAAGATCGTTGTTTGTACCTCTCCTATCTCTCAAGACGATCCTTTGGAAGAAATTGCCAAGCAAGAGTCTATAGATTGCTTTCGAGGTGATCCAGAAGATGTTCTTCAGCGATTGACTGATGCCGCAACTTATTATAATGTTGATACTGTTATCAGTTGCACCGCAGACAATCCTTTTGTCGATCCAGGGTATATTGATAAATTGGTAGATTTTCATATTGAACAAGACAACGATTTTACAAATACTGAAGGATTACCATTTGGAACATTTGCTTACGCCCTTTCCTATCCTGCTATGGTGCGAGCTTGTCAAATAAAAGATGAAATAGATACAGAAGTGTGGGGAGGTTACTTTACTAAAACTGGCTTGTTTAAAGTAGGAACTTTAACTGTGACAGATTTAGAAATCAGAAGACCAGAGCTACGGCTAACAGTAGATACTCCTGAAGATTTTAAGTTGATTGAAAAAATCTTCGAGGCTTTGCACGTCAATGATCGGGTTTTTGGTTTGCGGGATATTGTGAAATTGTGCGATCAAAATTCAGATTGGCTGAAAATAAATGCAAACATTAAACAAAAACCTGAAAAGCCAATCCGTATCAAGTCTCAATCAAGTTTTGGAGATCAGGTAAAATCCGACTAAATGCTCAACGCGATTCTGTTTGATTAGGTTATTTGGGGTGATTATGAAAAAAGTTTTGGTTACTGGTGCCGATGGTTTTATTGGCTCTCACCTGACAGAACAACTAATAAAGCAAGGTTATTCTGTCAAAGCATTTGTTCTCTACAATTCCTTTAACTCCTGGGGCTGGTTGGATCGATCGCCACAAGAAATTTTAGATAACTTAGAGGTGTTTGCTGGCGATATTCGAGATCCACATGGTGTCAAAGAAGCCATGAAAGGCTGTGACACGGTTCTTCACCTGGCCGCTTTAATTGCAATTCCTTACTCTTATCATTCTCCAGCTACTTATGTCGATACAAATATCAAGGGGACACTAAATATAGTTCAGGCAGCCAAAGAGGTAGAAGTTCAAAAAGTGGTACACACTTCTACGAGTGAAGTCTATGGAACCGCTCAATTTGTGCCAATTACAGAAGACCATCCTTTACAAGGACAGTCTCCCTATTCTGCAAGCAAAATTGGAGCCGACCAAATTGCCATGTCATTTTACCGATCTTTTGGTACGCCAGTTTCTATTATTCGCCCATTTAACACTTATGGACCCCGACAGTCGGCTCGGGCTGTCATTCCCACGGTCATTACTCAAATTGCAAATAGACGACGTAAAATCAAGCTGGGAGCATTGCATCCAACCCGAGATTTTAACTACGTTAAAGATACAGTTCACGGGTTTATTAGAATTGCCGAGTCTGAAAAATCTGTAGGAGAAGTGATTAACATCGGTAGTAACTTTGAAATTTCAATTGGTGACACAGTGCGACTGATTGCAGAAGCGATAGGTGTAGAGATAGAAATAGAAACGGATGAGGTTCGTTTGCGTCCCGAGAAAAGTGAAGTGAATCGACTGTGGGCGGATAATACAAAAGCCAAACAGCTTGTTGGTTGGGAACCTCTTTATGGCGGTCGGGAAGGCTTTAAACGCGGTTTGGCAGAAACGGCCGAATGGTTTATGAATTCCGCAAACCTGTTAGGATATAAAAGCGATCGCTATAATATTTGAGGGAGAACCCAAGGGTGGACAAGCTGGAGCGAGATTTTTTGAAGGCTTTACAAAGAGTTTTAGGTAAACCCGATCCATTTATCCCCCTCCATGAACCCGAATTTTTGGGTCATGAGTGGGATAAGGTGAAGGATTGTCTAGATTCTACTTTCGTTTCATCGGTGGGTCAGTATGTGGATAGCTTTGAGGCAATGCTGGCAGAATATACGGGGGCTAAATATGCTGTAGCGGTGGTGAATGGAACCGCAGCACTTCATATTGCCTTACTGTTGGCAGGAGTTAGACCCGGAGACGAGGTTTTAGTGCCGAGTTTATCTTTTGTGGCTACAGCTAATGCCGTGGCTCACTGTGGAGCAATTCCCCATTTCCTGGACAGCGATCCGGTGACTTTAGGTATAGATGCTCACGTGCTAAGGGATTACATCAAGGAGTGCAGTGAGGAACATGAAGGGACAGTCGTTAATCGATTCACTCGACGGCGCATTGCTGCACTGGTTCCGATGCACACCTATGGTCATCCAGTGGATATGCCATCATTGCTTGATGTCCCTATTTGTAATCGTTTGACGGTGGTCGAAGATGCGGCAGAGTCTTTGGGGAGTACCTATCAAGGTCAGCATACAGGCACTTTTGGCAAGTTGGGCATTTTGAGCTTTAATGGTAATAAGGTGATTACAACTGGAGGTGGTGGTGCAATTCTGACAAATGATGCCGATTTAGCTAGGCAAGCCAAACATTTGACAACTACAGCCAAACAGCCTCATCGTTGGGAGTTATTTCACGATCGCATCGCGTGGAATTATCGATTGCCCAACTTGAACGCAGCATTGGGGTGCGCTCAGATGGAACAGTTGCCTGATTTATTGCGACGTAAACGATTGTTGGCGCAGCAATATCAGGAAGTGTTCGCGGATGTTGCCGGACTTGAATTTGTGGGCGAACCGGGAAATAGCCAAAGTAATTACTGGCTGAATACGATTCGCTTAAAGCAGCCCAGTTTGGAAGTGCGCGATCGCTTACTTGCAGTTGCAAATGATGCGGGTTATCAATGTCGTCCCACTTGGACATTGCTTCATAAGCTACCCATGTATGCTGACTGTCCACGTGCTCCCCTACCAATTGCAGAGCAGCTAGAAGCGAGTTTGATCAATGTTCCAAGCAGTGCCAAATTTGGAGGGAGTGGAACATGAACCCTCAGCGCAAAGTCTGCATTGTTACGGGGACTCGTGCCGAGTACGGTTTGCTCTACTGGCTGATGAAAGAAATTGCTGATGATCCCGACCTGGAATTACAAATCATCGCCACAGGGATGCACCTTTCCCCTGAGTTTGGCTTGACTTATCAGCAAATTGAGGCTGATGGTTTCGCCATTGATGCCAAGGTGGAAATGTTGCTATCATCTGATTCGCCTGTGGGAATTGCTAAATCTATTGGTTTGGGAACGATTGGCTTTGCCGATACTTTGGAGCGATTGCACCCTGATATTTTAGTATTGTTGGGCGATCGCTTTGAAATTTTAGCTGCAGCTCAAGCTGCTATGGTAGCTCGAATTCCCATGGCTCACATACATGGTGGAGAAACTACAGAAGGAGCTTTCGATGAAAGTATCCGCCATGCCATTACAAAATTTTCTCAATGGCATTTTGTTGCTGCGGAACCTTATCGCAAGCGGGTCATTCAACTTGGAGAATCGCCCGATCGCGTCTTTAACTTCGGGTCGCCCGGACTCGATCATCTTCAATATATGGACTGGCTCGATCGCCCGAGTTTAGAAAAGTTATTGGGGATGACATTGCAACCACCTGTTTTTCTCGTGACTTATCATCCCGTCACCCTTGAGGAAGAATCCCCATCCCTTGCCATGCAGGAGTTGTTAACATCTCTCGAAGGCTTTCCCAAAGCAACAGTAATTTTGACCTATCCTAATGCAGATACAGGGGGAAGAATTTTGATCGATCAGATAGATAATTGGGTGAGGAAAAATCAGCATAGAGCTAAGGCATTTGTGTCTCTAGGTCAGCAACGCTATTTAAGCCTGATGCGTGAAGCTGATGTAATTATCGGCAACTCCTCCAGTGGATTAACTGAAGCTCCCGCTTTAAAAAAGCCAACAATCAACCTCGGCGATCGCCAAAAGGGTCGCCTCAAAGCCGAATCTGTCATCGACTCTTTAGAACGCAGCGCAGATATTATTGCAGCAATTCACAAAGTCCTATCTGATCAATTTCAAGTTATACTACCCTCAGTAAAATCATACTATGGTTCAGGCTATGTGAACCGCAGAGTTAAAGAAAAACTTAAAACTGTAATCTATCAAGCCCCAAAATCTTTCTTTGACATTGAACATGGTTTTTAACCAATCCACATTTATCATTGCAGAAGCAGGTGTTAACCACAACGGCGATCGCAATCTTGCCAAGCAACTGATTGATATCGCTGCTGATGCGGGTGCAGATGCAGTTAAATTTCAAACTTTCCAATCCGAAAAACTAGTTAGTCGTCATGCTCCTAAAGCCGAGTATCAAACTCAAACGACGGATCGCACAGAAAGTCAATTAGACATGATCCGGAAGCTAGAACTGAGCCAATCAGACCACGAGGTTCTAATTGATCATGCTAAGACACGGGGCATTACTTTTCTTTCAACGCCCTTTGATGTTCCCAGTTTGCATCTGCTCACCCAGAAGTTGGGCTTGCAAACTATCAAAATTCCATCAGGGGAAATTACCAACGCTCCTTTCTTATTGGCGATCGCTCGTTCTGCAAAAAATGTGATTTTATCGACTGGTATGAGTACCTTGGCAGAAGTTGAAGCTGCCTTGGGAGTGTTAGCATTTGGCTTTACCACCCCTGAAGACAATATCCCCAAACGAGGGGACTTTGAACGGGCTTTTGCTTCAGAGCAGGGTCAACAGCATTTACAGGAGCGTGTCGCTCTGTTACACTGTACAACTGAATACCCAGCTCCCTTTGATGAAGTGAATTTACGGGCGATGGATACTCTTGCTTCAGCTTTTGGTCTTCCCTTAGGCTATTCAGACCACACTCCTGGCATTCATATCTCCCTTGCTGCCGTCGCACGGGGAGCTAAAATTATTGAAAAGCATTTTACGAGCGATCGCGCTCTTCCCGGCCCAGACCATCAAGCTTCTTTAGAACCAGAAGAATTACGGCAACTGGTTAAGACAATTCGAGAAGTGGAACAGGCATTAGGTGATGGCATCAAACGCCCCACTGCTTCCGAATGGAAAAATCGGGATGTAGCCCGTAAAAGTTTGGTAGCAGCAAAGACAATCAGAAAGGGGGAAACCTTGAAAGAAGAACATTTGACTGGCAAGCGTCCCGGAACAGGTATTTCTCCCATGTTGCACTGGGAAATCCTTGGTAAAATCGCGAAAAAAACTCATCAAATCGACGAACCTTTAGATGTGTAATTTTATGTATATCTTGGGGGGAGGAGGACATGGAAAAGTAGTTATAGATGCACTCCTTAGAAAAGGGGTAAAAGTGACGGGTATTCTTGATGCTAAAATTAAACCATCCGCTCAGATATTAGGAGTTCCAGTATTGGGAGGAGATGAATATTTGGACACGATATCAATTTCACGAACAAGTTTGGTGAATGGAGTCGGTGCCAATCCGAAAACGGCGACTCGAAAAAAATTATTCTCCGCAATGAAATTGAGAGGTTTTCAGTTCGATTCTGTGATCCATCCTCAAGCCATTGTTAGCAATTTTGTAGAAATTGGTGAAGGTTGTCAGATTATGGCTGGGGCTGTGGTTCAATGCGGAGTCAAACTAGATAATAATATTGTCATCAATACACGTGCAAGCATCGATCATGATTCCATAATTGAATCTCATGCCTTCATTGCACCTGGAGTAACCATCTGTGGAAATGTCAAAGTTAATTCCTCTGCGTTCATTGGCGCAGGTGCAGTTATACTGCCCGGTGTCAGTATAGGACGCAATTCTGTTGTGGGTGCTGGGGCATTGGTGAAAAAATCTGTTCCAACTGCTTGGATCGTAGCTGGCAATCCGGCTGTTAAAATTGGAATCAATGAGTAACAAAAAAAGTTGATAGATAGAATATTTTGTCTGTCCTAAAAACTTGTGCAAGCCGAATGAATAGATCGAGACTCTTAGGCAATAATTGAAAAAACTGTATTTTAATTTTGTTGGTTTGCCCTACATTTTTCAGGTATTTCTTGAGAAGAAGATATCCCGCCTAAAACTGGAACCTATGTCGGTTTTGGTACGTCCCTTATTATAGGGTTCTCGAATTACTTGTTGTGACTGCTGTTCCGAGAACAATTTTAAAGAGAGGAAAATCATCATGGCTCATATGCAAGACTTATTCATATCTCCCAATGAATCAATTGGCGATGCGATCGCTAAAATCAATCAAAACGCTAAAGGAATAGTCTTGGTAGTTGATGAACAAAAACATTTGATTGCTACCATCACTGATGGCGATATTCGTCGCTGTATAATTTCAGGTATCAATTTAGAAGAACCTCTTACATCCTTAATAGAGTCAAAAACAAGTGAGCCAATAACTGCATCAGTTGGCAGTTCAGAGTCACATATTCTGAATTTAATGACAGAAAATGATGTTCGTCAAATTCCCATCGTAGATGTAGAAGGAAAGGTTGTAGACATTGCTTTGCTTAGTGATTTATTCAAAATTATAAGTTACCTCTAACTGCGGTCATCATGGCAGGTGGTTTTGGAACTAGATTAAGACCACTAACCAATAATATACCTAAACCAATGCTGCCTTTAGGGGATAAACCTATTTTAGAAATAATTATCGAACAACTGCGTAAGGCAGGAATTCATCGGTTAAATATTACCACTCATTATCTAGAGGAAGTTATTACCCAACATTTTGGTGACGGTAAAAGTTTTGGCGTTGATATTGAATACGTCAAAGAAGAACAACCTCTCGGCACGGCAGGATCCTTGAGCTTACTAAAACCACCTCAAGAACCATTGCTGGTGATGAATGGTGATATTGTCACAAAGCTTGACTTTCGCGCTCTGCTGGATTACCATCGCGAACAGGGAGCTGATATGACGGTAGGAGTCAAACAAGAAGAATTCCAAATTCCCTATGGCGAAGTAGAACTTGATGGAGTATTAATTACAGGAATTACAGAAAAGCCAATTAAACGCTATTTTATTAATGCAGGCATTTACTTACTTAATCCTGATGTTTGTCAGCAAATTCCTCATAATGAATTCTATGATATGCCATCTCTAATCCAAAAATTAATCTCTCAAGGAGGCAAGGTTGTTAGCTTCCCCATCCATGAGTATTGGTTAGATGTTGGCAAGCATCCAGATTACCAAAAGGCTATGGATGATTTTACTCATGAAACTAGCATCAGTACATAAATCAGATTTTTTGATATGCAACTTTCATGATTATTATACCAAGACAATGACAAGAATCAAGATTTGGGATAATTTGGATTTTATATAGAGGTTGATTTTAACTGAAATAATTAACAGATTATAATTTAATAGGGTGTCCTAATTAGATTTGGTCATCATGGACTTTCTACCACTCTATAAATCAAATTCTGCCAATCCGGTAAATCTGTCAAAAAACCAATATCCCAACTCTGACCATTCTGCACGGAAAACTTTTTAAAGCACCCCACCCAGTCGGCAATAGTCTCGATTCGATAGTAAGGGGTATATTCCCAAGAGCGATTTAAAAAATCAGCCATGTCAGCATACAAGCCCTTATCATAGTGATACCAAGCCAGCCATACCAGAGTATGATAGCGCACAGAACTCTCGATCGCTCGGATGGACTGGGGTAAATCTTGATGAGCAAAAAACTTATCTAGTACCCTCACTACACAATCAGCCTGAGTTTTCGCGTTTCTGGTGGTGTTCCCCCCATACCGACGATAACCCACGGCAACCCGCGGCCACCAAGTCGCCTCACACCCCATCAAGGCTAAACGCAAGACTAAATCGACATCGTGGGATTGTCGTAACTCCCCATCAAAACCCCCCGCCTTTTCTAGGGAATTCTTTGTGACTAATAAGCCACTGGTTTTGATGGGTTTATACATTAACCAACTCTCTAAGGTGAGTTCAGGAACCTGATGCCAAGGTTCGACATCAATGATTTGATTACGGAGTTCATCGACAATGCGCCATCCGGTCTGGACGATCGCTAAATTAGGCTGTTGGTCAAATAAACTCACCTGTTGTGCTAACTTTTCTGGTAACAGCCAAAAATCATCGGCATCTAAAAAAGCAATTAACTCCCCCTTGGCTTGTTGAATCCCCAAATTCCGAGCTACAGCAGAACCTTGATTTTCCTGGTGAAAATATCTAATTTTATCCCCTAATGATGCGACTACTTGGGAGGTTCCATCTGTGGAACCATCATCAACAAGGATGATTTCATAGTCTTGATAGGTTTGGCTTAAAACACTGTCGATCGCTTCCCCTAAAAAGCGATCGCCATTATAAACGGGAATAATTACACTCACCCTCGGATGTTGATTCAGATTCCGCCTCCTAGTGACTCACAATTAGACTGCAATTATAACACAGGCAACAGGCCAGTTATCCTTCTATACAGGTTGTTCAGAAATCGTGCTAAACATTACCCTCACCCTAAATCTGGATCCCAGGTGGGCAGAGGGACTTTGACAGCCTATTGCATAATTACTGAAAAGGTTGTAAGCGATCGCCTAGGGTCTGCCTAGCACATATCGCCTATCGCCGCCAGACAACAAATAGGAACTGCCGACAATTTTTGAGAGAATGCGATCGCCGCCGAGGGGATAGCGGTTTCTTTTTCATGAAATCATGTAATTTTCATCAGCTTAACTGATGATTTGGATACCATTTATCATCCAATAATTGTTCAAAATTATAAGGGCAATTAGCCGGAAATATACTTTGAGATAAACCCGTTTTTTTGCTTACGAAACTTACCGCGACATGATAGATAGAGTCCAATTGGAGAATCAGCTTATTTTGCAAACTGGCGGTCAGTTCATGAATCAAATCATCTCGAAACGCAATTATTTCTGATTGCCAATGCCGACAGTTGCGCTCGTATTCTTGCTCCCAGTATTCCAATAACAGAAGATGGATGATGATTTGTCGCAACCGACTTCTGGCTTGATTAAATTGACTCCTACCCCAACTTTCCAACTCCTCAATTAAGCCGTCTAAATCCAAATATCGGAAGTCTTCTGCTTTTAACAATTCTACGGTTTTTTGCAACCATAAATAACTGTCGGTTTGATACAAGTCTTGCAGTTGATTGTTGAGGGCATTTTTCATATTGTTTCCCCATATCCGAATGGTCGCCCTTGATTGGCGATCGCATCCTTAATGTGAAATCATGTTACCATAAGATTGACAACATAGCGCCGACCGGATCGCAGGTTTCAACAAGCACCGATGCCGGTGCTACCATGGGAGGCATTGGCATGGTGAAAAAGCGATCGCCTCACCCCACCTCGGAATTATAACACAGGCAACAAGCCAGTTCTACTTCTATAAGCGATCGCCATCAATCCCCGCTTCCCGCAACAACATCTCCAACCTTTTAGTCTTTCGGCGCTCCTCTTCCAACTCGGCGGTCACTTGTTCGGCTCGCGATCGCTCCTGTTGTAATTGTTGCTCGATTTCCAGGGGAGAAGAAAACGGCTGACCCTGGGGATTATAAAGTGTTAAAGTCTCCTCGGACAACTCAAATCGAACTTGCAGGCGGGGACTCACCCAATTCTGCATTTCCTCAATCATAGCCAGACGATCGCCCGAACGGATACACCCGCTCAAATCATTGTTTTCCGGGTCATAAATATAATATTCCTCCACCCCATAGCGATCGTAAAATAACAACTTCCGAGTCAGTTCTCCCGGTCGGTTCCCCGGAGACAGAATTTCAAACACGACCTGGGGGGCGATCGCCTTTTCTTTCCACTGTTGGTAAGAACCCCGGTCTCCCTTCTCCACCCCAAACACAACCATAACATCCGGCGCTTGGCGTATCTTATTATTCCCTTCCACCGGATACCAGAGTAAATCCCCCGCCACAAACACATCCGCCTGTAGGGCAAATAACCACGCCAGATTGTGATATATGGTCATAATCCAGCGAAACTGAATCGTATTCTCGGCCATCGGTTTACCGTCAGAATCAGGATAGATAATTTCGTGCTGAGTTGCGATTTTTGGCTGAGAAACCATTGCTCATCTCCCTATCAACTCATCTGGTGTTTCCCCTCTCTGGGAATATGATAACCCAATCCTAAGCAAATGCCAGCATTTCCCATCCCTGTGAGTTACCATCAACAATATCCGCCCACATTCCCGGAGGAAATCTGATGCACAGCACCCTCACGCTGCAACTCCCCCCTTCCACGGTTCTCCACGTCACCCTGGAACAATTCCAGGCGATCGCCGCCGCCAACCCCGATTTAAGATTGGAACGCACAGCCACAGGAGAATTGATTGTGAACCCACCCACCGGAAGCGAATCAAGCCAAAAAAATAGCAGATTGACAACCCAACTGGGAATTTGGGTGGAAGCCCACGAAGAGTTGGGTGTTACCTTCGACTCTTCCGGGGGATTTATCCTCCCCAATGGTGCGATCCGTTCCCCTGATGCTTCTTGGGTGAGTCGCCCCCGTTGGGAAGCACTGACACCCGATATGCGTCGCGGTTTCGCTCCTTTATGTCCTGACTTCGTGGTGGAATTGCGATCGCCTACCGATAGCTTATCCCTACTGCGAGAAAAGATGGGGGAATATTTGGAAAATGGAGCCCGACTGGGATGGTTGATTGACCCCCAAAATCGACGGGTAGAAATCTACCGCCCCGGACAAGAAATCGAAGTTTTGCAGCCTCCCACAGAACTCTCAGGCGGCGATGTCTTGCCGGGATTTGTTTTGAGACTTAATCGGATTTGGGGATGAGAATTGCCTGGCTTTTTTAGTAGAGCGATCGCCTCACCCCACCCCTGAATTATAACACAGGCAACAAGCCAGTTATACTTCTATAAGCGATCGCCATCAATCCCCGCTTCCCGCAACAACATCTCCAACCTTTTAGCCTTTCGGCGCTCCTCTTCCAACTCGGCGGTCACTTGTTCGGCTCGCGAGCGCTCCTCTTCCAACTCGGCGGTCACTTGTTCGGCTCGCGATCGTTCCTGTTCGGCTCGCGAGCGCTCCTCTTCCAACTCGGCGGTCACTTGTTCGGCTCGCGAGCGCTCCTGTTGTAATTGTTGCTCGATTTCCAGGGGAGAAGAAAACGGCTGACCCTGGGGATTATAAAGTGTTAACGTCTCCTCGGACAACTCAAATCGAACTTGCAGGCGGGGACTCACCCAATTCTGCATTTCCTCAATCATAGCCAGACGATCGCCCGAACGGATACACCCGCTCAAATCATTGTTTTCCGGGTCATAAATATAATATTCCTCCACCCCATAGTGTTCGTAAAATAACAACTTCCGAGTCAGTTCTCCCGGTCGGTTCCCCGGAGACAGAATTTCAAACACGACCTGGGGGGCGATCGCCTTTTCTTTCCACTGTTGGTAAGAACCCCGGTCTCCCTTCTCTACCCCAAACACCACCATAACATCGGGCGCTTGGCGTATCTTATTATTCCCTTCCACCGGATACCAGAGTAAATCCCCCGCCACAAACACATCCGCCTGTAGGGCAAATAACCACGCCAGATTGTGATATATGGTCATAATCCAGCGAAACTGAATCGTATTCTCGGCCATCGGTTTACCGTCAGAATCAGGATAGATAATTTCATGCTGAGTTGCTATTTTTGGCTGAGAAACCATTGCTCATCTCCCTCTCAACTCATCTGGTGTTTCCCCTCTCTGGGAATATGATAACCCAATCCTAAGCAAATGCCAGGATTTCGGAGCATCTGGCAAGTTACCATCAAGAATATCCGCCCACATTCCCGGAGGAAATCTGATGCACAGCACCCTCTCCCTGCAACTCCCCCCTTCCACGGTTCTCCACGTCACCCTGGAACAATTCCAGGCGATCGCCGCCGCCAACCCCGATTTAAGATTGGAACGCACAGCCACAGGAGAATTGATTGTGAACCCACCCGCAGGGAGCGAATCGGGAAAAAGAAATTTTAGCTTGACAACCCAACTGGGAATTTGGGTGGAAGCCCACCCGGAATTGGGGGAAGGGTTCGACTCCTCGACCGGATTTATCCTGCCCAATGGTGCGATCCGTTCCCCTGATGCTTCTTGGGTGAGTCGCCCCCGTTGGGAAGCACTGACACCCGATATGCGTCGCGGTTTCGCTCCTTTATGTCCTGACTTCGTGGTGGAATTGCGATCGCCTAGCGATAGCTTATCGGTACTGCGAGAAAAAATGGGGGAATATTTGGAAAATGGAGCCCGACTGGGATGGTTGATTGACCCCCAAAATCGACGGGTAGAAATCTACCGCCCCGGACAAGAAATCGAAGTTTGGCAGGAGCCCACAGAACTCTCAGGCGGCGATGTCTTGCCGGGATTTGTTTTGAGACTTAATCGGATTTGGGGATGAGAATTGCCTGGCTTTTTTAGTAGAGCGATCGCCCCATGTATTTTTTGCCGGGAAAATCACCGTGATTAAGACATCATTTATTTTACAGCAGAATCCGTGAAATCACCAGGGGAATTGGTGCATAATCATCACCTCTGTTCCTGAGAGTTGAAATGATACCAGTAAAGATGGTCTGTGAGGGGGTGAAAAGTTCCGGGAGGTGATTTACCAGAAACTTGACGACTGATAGACCAAGTGTAAAGCTATTTAAGGACACAATCTCAACTAATTATATCCCCAGGAGTTTTTATGCCCTACGATCGCGAAAAACAAGTCGCTATTGATGCGGTACTCGCCGCCTCTCGTCTGTGCGAACAGGTCAGACAAGCCATTCCCCCGGCTATGGAAAAAGGGGATAAAAGCCCCGTAACCGTTGCCGATTTTGGTTCCCAGGCGATTATCTGTAAAGCTATCTCAGAAGCCTTCCCGGATGATCCGATAGTGGGAGAAGAAGATGCTACTACCCTGAAAACCCCGGAAATGGGGAACAACCTAGAGAAAGTCACAGACTATGTTAGGAGTATTGTACCCGATGCCACCCCGGAGCAAGTAACTACCTGGATTGATCATGGTAATGGCAGTGTAGGAAAGCGATTCTGGACTCTGGATCCCATTGATGGCACTAAAGGGTTTTTGCGAAAAGACCAATATGCGATCGCACTAGCCCTAATTGAAAACGGGGAGGTTCAACTAGGAATTATGGGGTGTCCGGCTTATGCAATTGATGGAGATACTCCCGGAATGTTGTTTGTGGCTGTGCGAGGTGAAGGGTCGATGAAAATGCCTTTTTCTAGTGGTAAATTTACCCCGATTCAAGTGGTGAAAGCTGAAAATACCGAAAATATGCGCTTTGTGGAAAGCGTGGAAGCCGCCCACGGTGATCAGTCTCGCCAAAATGCGATCGCCCAAGCTGCGGGAATTACCGCCCCCTCGGTGCGGATGGACTCCCAAGCTAAATATGGCGTTGTAGCATCAGGACAAGCGGCTTTATATCTGCGTCTTCCTTCCCCTAAATACCCTAATTACCAGGAAAATATTTGGGATCATGCTGCGGGGGCGATCGTCGTTGAAGAAGCCGGAGGTCGCGTCACAGATATGCACGGGAAACCCCTGGATTTTGCTTCTAGCATTAAAATGGTAGACAATCGGGGTATAGTGGTCAGCAATGGATTGATTCATGATCAGGTTTTAGCTGCCTTGAAATCATAATTAACTGGTGGGGTTTGGGCGGCGGATAGGCAATTATCAACAATTGTATGGCGGGTGTTCCGGTCAGCTTTCCCAACAATTATCAACCCGCCCTTTGAGTGGAAATTTCATCTCCCATCCAGTTAACTACCGATAGGGGTGCGTCTTCATGTATTGACCAGTTATAATCTAAGGGGCTAGTTAGTCTATGTCTACCCACAGCCAACTAATCGCTAATAAGTTTAACTACTTATTCCAAATTTTAATAACTGGGTGATAACTGTAATGAGTCAATTGGGAAATAGTTAACTATGGAACAGTTAAAATGGTACTTAGTTCAGGTAAAATCACAAATAACATGATGTCTAAATTTGCGGCTTTTCGGCGGCGTAATGGTTCCCTATTGGCTTCTCTGGTATTACTGTTGGGTGTAAATTTGCCCGCCATATCCCAGCCGATTGGCAACAGCCCAGAGCCTAGATCATATAATATTGCTGGAGTAGATACTAATGCGATCGTGAATCAAAATAACCAATTTGCTATCGACCTATACAACCAACTCCAAAGGGAAATATCAGGGAATTTATTTTTCTCACCCTATAGCCTTTCGACTGCTATGGCTATGACCTATGAAGGGTCACGAAATCAAACCGCGATCCAAATATCCCAGGTTTTCCATTTCCACCAACCTCCTGGTAGTTTGTACCCGGAATTTACCAGTCTGGTTAATGATATTAAAAGCCGCAACTCTTCCCAACTATACTTAGTTAATCGTCTGTGGGGACAGTCTGGCTATAGGTTTCAGGAACCTTTCTTACAAATTACCAAAAATCATTATAATGCGCCGTTAAATCAAGTGGATTTTATGGGGGATAATGAAAAGTCCCGCCAAATTATTAATGATTGGGTAAGCCAAGAAACTAATCACAAAATTACTGACCTAATACCACCGGGAACTTTGGATAGATTAACTCGACTAATTCTGACGAATGCCGTTTATTTTTCGGGGGAATGGTTATCACCTTTTCCCGAAAAATACACTCAGGATGGCATCTTTAATTTGCCATCAGGAGAAACTATTTCCGTGCCGATGATGCACCATCCTAATGTATCTATTGGTTATCAGAGTTTACCGGAAGTTAAGATCATTGAACTTCCCTATGCTGATGGGAATTTATCAATGATAATTCTGCTACCTGCGGAAGGAACCGATCTGCCTACTTTCGCCGAAAATATGACGATCGCTAATTTCCACAACTGGCTGCAAAACCTGGAATATGTGAACCTACAAATATGGCTACCCAAGTTTAATTTTAGCTCATCATTTAATCTCAAGTCAAGCCTCAGTTATATGGGTATGGAATCAGCTTTTACGGAAACTGCTGATTTTTCTGGTATCAGTTCCGAAAAACCGTTTTTCTTATATGATGTGGTGCATCAAGCCTTTGTCAATGTCGATGAAAAAGGCACAGAAGCATCAGCCGCTACTGGGGTAATCGCCGGAAGCAGAAGTTCCATCCGCGATCGCATTCATATTAATCGACCATTTATGTTTATAATTAGAGAGTTTGACAGTGGCACTATATTATTTATGGGGTCTGTGGTCAATCCATTAGAACAGTGAAAGGGTGAACAGTTCACTGTTATTGTTCAGCCTAGGGCCGTGATCGGGCATCACCGTGAGAGTTAGTCCACCAGGCTGAGATTGGGGAAAATCCCCAAATTTAAACTGAATTTTTGGCAATTGTTTCAAAGATAACTGACGCATTGCCAAATCTCAAGATACAATTTCTTGTGATAGACTCTAATCTTGCTGTATCAAATTTTGCTATGACTGAGCCAATCAACGAGTCCAATGAGAGTTTACCCCGGGAATTTCGAGTCAATCAACTTAGGAATCTCATAGAAACCCTGCATATTGCCGACGAAATTGCTAGTAAAGGCTATTTGATCAGTAGTTCAGAACTTGCTGATTTAATGGATATTAACGCTAGTGCGGTCACCAGTCGCGGCGATAACTGGGCGTGGCGAAATTGGGAAGTTTCCCGGGTTAGACGGGAAGGCAATCAAATCCTCTGGCAATTGGAGAGGGTTGATTAACCAACGCGGTAATTTATTATTATTGTTCATTGTTCGCGGCAAGTTATTGATGCTTTGGGCAATGAACATTAGTGATAATTACGACTGAGTTTCACGGGGTCAACTGCTGGAATGGGGATAGCGATCGCTGATAAATTTTGTCGCCTCCACAGTATCGTATATTATACCATCTAAGGTAGCATTTAGCAAGTCATTTAACATAACTTGAAATTTGGGCCCAGGTTTATATCCCAACTTTTTCAAATCATTACCATTGAGAATAGGTTTAGCATTCCACCAATTATTTAAATATCTCCAAATTTGCTTTCTCACCCACCGAGGCGAATGGGAAGCAATTAAAATCAACATGGGCAAATCGTAGGGTTCAAACACCCAAAAATAATCGCTAGGCTGCTGACAATTTGGCAATAAATCCGCCACTCGAGTTTGAGCATTTTCCAAGTTTAATAAACGGTCTACTTGCTGAGAATTAAACTGAAAAATATCGGCAACTTCCCGGCGATATTCGGGAGACAAAGCGGCGATTAACACATCGAGGCGAATTTGCCAATGGGCGAGAGTGTGGTTAGGATCAAACCGTTTTAAACAGCGGTCTACGGTTCTAATTTGCCGCCAGAGAAGCTGATTTAACTCCAAAGTAGGATGAATACAGCGCAGGGCTTTTAACTCCCCTAATAAATGTAAAGCTGGTTGCCAATAGGGGGCTTGCAGGATATATTTTAACTCACTTTTTAGCCTAGCTTCCAAAGCCGGAATTTTGGCAGAATTGCGTTGTTGTCGTTGGCGGTCATAAATACCACTATTAATGGCATAATCGACATATTCTTTAGTGTGATTTTCCAGATTAAAACCCAGTCTAACGGCAAATCTGACGGCGCGATAAATGCGGGTAGGGTCTTCAATAAAACTATTAGGATGCAATACCCTAATTTCTCGTAATTCCAAATCTTTAACCCCCCCAAAAAAGTCTAATAATTCCCCGGAGTTAGGTTCGGTTAATCTCAAAGCTAAAGCATTAATAGTAAAATCGCGACGGTAGAGGTCTTGACGAATAGAACTTGCTTCGACTTCCGGGTTAGCCGCCGGATAGGGATAAAACTCGGTTCTAGCAGTAGCAATATCAATCCAAAGGGAGCCTAAAATCGGGTGATTATGCCACAATAAGGCGGCGGTTTGAAATTGACCATGAACTTCTAGTCGCGCTTGCGGGTAATATTCTTGTAGCGATCGCGCTAGATCGACAGCGGGAGAAATGGTCGTAGTTCCCTCATCTGATATATTGTTGGTAGAATTGTGATAGCAACCATCAACCACCAAATCAATATCATGTAATAATAGATTGTCGGTAGATTCAGCTAACAATAAATCTCGCACTCCCCCACCAACTAGATAAATTTGCCAACCGCGCTGTTGACTAAGTTCGGCAATTTTGGCTAAAATTTGCCAAAGTTCGGGGGCTAAACGTTCTTGTAAAAGTTCATCAACGGTGCTACAAGTAGAACCGGGAATACAACCTCGGCGGGGGGTAGGCTTGGGTAGACAATGCTGTTGATAAAGTAACCTTAATACATCGGTGCGGGTGACAATTCCGACCAAATTACCATTTTCTAAAACTGGTAATCGACCAATATCATAAGTTACCATAATTGACTCAATTTCCGGTAGTGAAGTATCCGGGGTAATTGTCCGCAGTTGGGGAGTCATATAACCTTTAACTGGGGAATGCTTGAAACCATGATGTAGGGCGATATCGATATCACGACGGGAGATAATCCCCACCAGTTGATGGTTATCGTCCAAAACAGATAGCCCTGAATGACCATAACGTAGTAGTATACGGTGAGCCTCGCCAACGCTGGTTTCGGGGCGAATAGTGCGTACTGGGGAAGACATTAATTCCCTAGCGGTAGGTGATGGGGGAATTTGTGCCTTAAAATTAGTTACCAGAGTTTCTAAGGTGGACTGCGGATCGACATCTCGTAAAATCACGGAAGCGGCGCGGGGATGACCACCACCACCGAAGGGATTAAATAGACGGTTGAGGTCGGTTTGATCAATGCGCGATCGCCCAATAATAGTTAATCGTTTCTCCCCACCACTACGGACTCGATATTGATTAGCTAGTAATAATCCATCGCTTTCGGTCAGGTCTAATAATTCGGAGGTTAAACTAGACAGACCTGGTACATAATCATCAGTTTCCAATAATACCCAGGATATGGTGTGACCTTTGACAGTTGATTGATGTAGAGTTTCTAAAGCTGTGGTTAATAAGTCCTGTAGGGTAGGGGATAAGCCGGGTTCTACATATTCGGCGATCGCAGATAAACTCAGATTTTGTTCCATTAACCAAGCTAAGGCGATCGCATCCCGTGGAGTAGAATGGTCAAAGGTTAGCGATCCGGTATCCACATGAATACCTAAAGCCATGACTGTGGCTTCTGCTGGTCGGGGAACCACAGGGTTAGCCATGGCTCGCAAATGCTCTACAATCAAAGTAGTAGTCGCCCCCACCGCTTCAATTTGAGTCCAGGTAGCGGGGATATCTAATTTTAGGTGAGGGTGATGGTCATACAACCGGATTTCCAAATTCGGTAAGTCTAACCATTCGGCTGCTTTCCCTAAGCGATCGCGATTTTGGGTATCCACCACCGACAATTTACAGATCCGGTCAGGATTAACCGATCGCCTTTCAATCAATGGAAACTCATCTCGATACAAAGCCAAAAAATCCCGCACGGCTGGATGAGATCCCCCCGTCAGCACTATTCTACTACCTGGATACAGGCAAGTTAAACCTACCGCCGCCCCCAAGGAGTCAAAATCTGCTGTGGTATGACATAGAATCAAGTGCATATCAGGTATTTTTTGGACTTTACACCTATTTTATCTCGATCCTTGACACTCTCTAAGATCCATCCACTAATATTGTTGGGTTCAGTCCTCATACTGATCTGCTATTGGGCGATCGCACTGATTTGAATACTATTGTCTGTAGACTCAGGGTATCTGTAGCTGACATAATTTCAGTATGACAGAGATTAACAAGGCTTTAGGTCAAGTTCTGATTAAGTACAGAACACTAGCAAAGATTTCCCAAGAAGAACTCGCGGACAGAGCAGGTATACATCGTACCTATGTCAGCCAGATAGAACGTGGTTTAAAATCACCCACTTTGTCTGTCTTGTTTCGGATTTCCCAATCTCTAAACACTACTGCTAGTGTTTTGATAGCTGAAGTTGAACGAGCATTATATGACATACATTATTAATCCTAATTTCCATATTTTGGGGGGATTTGAAGTCAATGCTAGACATATAGATTCAGCACTGTCCCAAACAAATCAATTCCTAGAAACTATTCCGGCGGCTGTTTATAAAAATATTGATTATAAAACTACAAGTTCGATTGTTGGTTCCATGTTTTGCCAGTCTATAGCCGAAGTAACAGAAGCGATCGTTAACCCCATAGAGAAAGGACATCCCGATCTTATCCCCAAGGGAAGTGAAAACTCGCCGGAGGAAGAATTGCGTAATTATCCTGTGGGTTTAGAGGTGAAGTGTACTATTGGAAATATAACTAAAGGTGCAAATCTCAGAGCCGGACAACCAAGAATCAATGCTTTAGAGGGAATTACCTGGCAAGCTCATCATCAAGAAGTAAAAGAGTTATTGGGATTAGTTTGGGATTTTGTCCTCAATGAAAAGGATTTTAACTATCCCAAAGTTACGGCTATCTTTTATGCTAATAATCTGACTCAAGATGATTGGGGAAATATTAGTGGGACACGAGGTAGAAACACTAAAGTAACGGGGATGAAAGTAAGTGGTAAACAGAAAATGGCAGCAGGTTGGGTAGCCTTAATTGATGACTATCTATATAAACAGGTTTATCAGATGATTATGAAATTTTCGATTTAGCTAAAAGCTGAGGGTCACTATCGGAACGATAGTAGATCATTTCCTTGCTAGTTTTTCCGGCTACACCTTTTAAGTATAGCAATGGCTTGAACGGTAGATAATCACCACAATGACCTTCACAAAATATAACTTCTCCCTTCCTATTCTTAGACCATGTGGCTAGTTTTTGATAATCAATGAGTTTACTTCCATAGCGATAACCTTCCCCAGAAGCGTCTTTATAGGGTGGGTCAATAAACCAAGTTGCTTCTATATCGGGGGCTAATGTATAATCTCCACAGATAATCTTCCAGTGCTTAATCTTAAATAAGTTGTCGCACATATATCTTTTGCTAATCTGCCAATTTCTAGCTAGAACCGCAGTCACTTTAATAGTTTTATAGTGAAATGCCATTTTCGTGGCTGCATGAATAATATGAAGAAATTCGGAACTCTTTTCGCCGATTTCTAAGTCAGGTAAATTGTTGATTACTTGGGGCGTTGCTTCTTCAATTAACCATTTCCAAATCTCGGAGACGCTCTCATCTTTTTCTACTAAAAAAACATCTTTTTGCCAGTTTTCTCGGTACAATGAATAAGCTGCCGAACCGGCAAAAGGTTCCACGATCGCCTCAAAATTAGGAGAAGGATAATGCTTTGCTATTTGCTTTTTTCGGCCGTAGTAGTAGAACATAAGTGCCTAAGTTTAGCTATAAAAAATCCATCCATTTGGTGACGATGGGGCCATATTTTCAGCCAACCTTCCTTAGTCGGTTCCACCGGAAGATCTATATTAGGAACCTCTACACGCCAGGTGGGATGACGACTTAAAAAAGATGCGATCGCCCATTCATTTTCCTGGGGATGTAAAGTACAAGTGGCATAAACTAACACCCCTCCCGGCTTCACCCAATGACTGACCATCTCTAATAATTCTGCCTGAAGTTGAGACAATTGCCGAATCTGATCGGGAGTTTGTCGCCAACGCGCATCAGACCGCCGATGCAAGGTCCCACCACCAGAACAAGGTGCATCTAATAGTACGCGATCGGCTGTATTATTATATTGTGGAAAATGACGACTATCTCCCACTTCCACCTGAATCGATCGCAACTTGAGGCGCTTAATATTCTGTTGTAAAGGTTTTAGCCGTCCCGGGGAGCGATCGATAGCAATAATTTTACCATTATCCCCCATCAGTTCTGCGATATGGGTAGTTTTTCCGCCGGGGGCGCGCAGGCATCAATTATAATTTCCCCAGGCTGAGGATCTACCACATATCCTACCAGTTGGGCGGATGCGTCCTGAACCGTCCACCAACCTTGATCATATCCCGGTAAATTGGCGATCGCCCCCACACCATAAGATAATCGCCAACCCTGGGGAAGTTTGGGAATAGGCGATCCGATGATTTCCCGTTGTTGAAAGGCTGTTTCCACCGTTTCCAACGTAGTCGAGAGGGGGTTAATCCTTAAATCTAAACTAGGGGACTGATTAAACCAGTCACAGAGTTGTTCAGTTTGAGACTCCCCCAACTCCTCCAACCAGAATTTGATCATCGAGTCGGGGAAACTGTGGAGAATACCCAGCCGAGAAACGGGATTTTCCGGTAACTGCAAAATTGACTCGAGGGAATTTCCCGCCTCCAACAGGCGCAAATACTGACGTAGGAGACCATTAACAAACCCGCCTAAACCTGATAAGTGGTTGACTTTGGTTAGGTCTACAGTGGTATTCACCGCCGCCGACGGGGGAATATTCGTGCTAAAGGAGAGTTGATATAATCCTAAATGCAGAATAATTCTCAGATCTGGCGGCTGTTGGTGGGCGGGTTTTTTGGCTAGGCGATCAATAATTGCATCGAGGGTTCGCCTGCGTCGGGTACAACCGTAAACTAATTCTGTTCCCAGGCGGCGATCGGCATCTTTGAGATCAGCCTGACGCAACTTTTCATCTAAAACTAGATCAGCAAATGCGCCCCGTCGTTGAATGTCTCGGAGGGTGACAAAAGCTAATTGGCGAGGATTATCAGTCACAGCAGACTCGATTTTTGTACAAAAGGGGGCTATTGAGGGCTGGCATCATGGAAAAGCGATCGCACTTTACCAACTCTTCCAGAATTGTATCAAAAATCATCGGATTTTTCTAGCCGCTCAATTCCAAAGCACATATACAACTTTCCTGGTGTAGCCACTGTTCCCCCACTTGTTTCATGGCCAAAATTACAGGTTTTAGTTCCCGACCTTTAGCAGTTAGAGAATATTCCACATGGGGAGGGATTTCTGGGTAAACGGTACGGATTAATAAGCCATACTTTTCTAACTCTCTCAATCGGATAGTCAGGGTCTTTGTGCTGATACCTGGTAAGGCTTCAATCAATTCATGGGTTCTCATGTCGCCTCGGAATAACTCCCGCAAAATTTGGACTGACCATTTGCTACCAATGATATCCATTAAAAACTGAATGGGACAAATGATCTCACCGCACTGATCCCGTCCATAGGGGGCAACCGATTCGTAATATTTCTTAACTTTCATTTTAAGCTCCTGATCCGCTTAATCTTTTTTAAGAATAACCTATATTCCAGACAATTCACCATAATTTTAGTCTGGTAACTATGGCTTAGGGTGATCAGGAGATGTCGTTTTATGAGAAAAGACATATAATAAAAGTAGCCACCAAAAAAATAACGTTTAATCGTTCACCTAGATAAGAAATCCCTGAAAACCGGTTTTCTGTGACTGCATAAAATTGGGGATCAAGGTAAAAACCATTTTCAATAACTGCCTAAAACTCGTAACCCAGGAGGATTAAGGGTTTCCATCCCGTCCTTCATTTGTTTCTGATTAAATTTGATAAACCGGAAGCCGCCAACTTGATGACGGCCACTTTAATTTGGAGTGTTTCAGCCCATGTTAAAACTATTTGCCAATAAAAAAGCCCAGATTAAGCAAAACAAAACTCTGATTTTATGGTTTGAAGATGTGCGACTTGCTGACCTTCCCCTAGTGGGTGGTAAAAATGCTTCCCTAGGGGAGATGATTCAACAACTGGAATTGCGGGGAATTAATGTTCCCCAGGGTTTTGCGATCACCGCCGAAGCCTATCGCTATTTTATTGAATATGGCCGTTTGGAAAGTGAGTTGCGGCGGTTATTGGCGGATCTGGATATTGAGGATATTAAAAACCTGCGCCAGCGGGGGAAAGAAGCCCGATCGCTAATTGTTAATACCTTGTTACCCCCCGATCTTGAACAGGCGATCGCCATAGCCTATAAACAACTGTGCGACCTATATGGTAATGAAACAGATGTAGCAGTGCGATCGTCAGCCACCGCTGAAGATCTCCCATCAGCCAGCTTTGCGGGACAACAGGAAACCTATTTAAATATTCACGGTATCAAGGGAATTTTAGAAGCGACCCGCAAATGTTTCGCCTCCCTATTCACCGATCGCGCTATTTCTTACCGTAGCCTCCAAGGTTTCGATCATTTTGATGTAGCCCTATCTATTGGCGTACAAAAAATGGTGCGATCCGACCTAGCCACTTCCGGGGTAATGTTCTCAATTGATACAGAAACCGGATTCAAAAATGCCGTCATCATTACCGCCGCCTATGGCTTAGGGGAAACCATAGTCCAAGGGACTGTCAACCCTGATGAATTCATGGTATTTAAACCCATGTTGCGGGAGGGTTTTCGACCCATTATCGCCAAGCGTCTGGGTAGTAAAGCCGTGAAAATGGTTTACGATCGCCAGGAAGCTACCCGCCTTATTCCCGTCCCAGAAACCGAAAAACAAAAATTTGCCCTAAGTGATGAGGAAATTCTCAAGCTGGCTAAATGGGCGCAAATTATCGAAGATCACTATAACCAAATTCGGGGCTGTTATTCCCCCATGGACATTGAATGGGCGAAAGACGGCCAAACTGGGGAATTATTTATTGTCCAGGCGCGTCCCGAAACAGTCCAATCTCAAAAGTCCGATCGCATTTTGCAACAATATCACCTCCAAGGTACAGCAGAAGTCTTAGTCGAGGGTCGCGCTGTAGGCGATCGTATTGGTCAAGGTAAAACCCGCGTTTTGCTTAATGTCCAGCGCATTCATGAATTTAAACCCGGCGAAATTTTAGTTACCCAAAAAACAGACCCCGACTGGGAACCAATTATGAAAAAAGCCTCCGCCATTATTACCAACTCCGGCGGTCGCACCTGTCATGCGGCGATTATTGCGCGAGAAATGGGCATTCCCGCCATTGTCGGCTGTGGTAATGCTACCGATATCTTACGCACCGGTCAAGCCGTAACCGTTTCCTGCGCCGAAGGCGAAGTCGGTAAAGTCTATCAGGGTTTAGTACCTTTTGCGATCGCCAAAACCGTATTAGACGATTTACCCAAAACCCGCACCCAAATTTTACTCAATATTGGCAACCCAGCCGAAGCCTTTAGCCTTGCTTCTCAACCCTGTGACGGCGTAGGACTAGCGCGATTAGAATTTATCATTGCTAATCAGATCCGAATCCATCCCCTCGCCTTAATTCACTTTGACCAACTCCAAGATGAAACCGCGCGCCAGGAAATTGACAGACTCACCGCCGGATTTAATAGCAAACCCGACTATTTTGTTAGTCAACTCGCCCAAGGAATTGGCACTATTGCTGCTGCTTTTTATCCCAAACCCGTCATTGTACGCATGAGTGATTTAAAAAGTAACGAATACGCCAATTTGCTGGGAGGGCGACAATTTGAACCCCTCGAAGAAAACCCCATGATTGGTTGGCGGGGTGCGTCTCGGTATACTGACCCCAAATATCGCCCAGCCTTCGCCTTGGAATGTCAAGCGATCAAGCGGGTTCGCGATGAAATGGGATTAGCTAATGTCATTCCCATGATTCCTTTCTGTCGCACCCCCGAAGAGGGTCAGCAGGTCTTAGCAGAAATGGCAAAACATGGCTTAAAACGCGGCGAAAATAGTCTGCAAGTTTATGTCATGTGTGAGTTACCCAGCAATGTTTTATTGGCTGATAAATTTTGCCAGGTGTTTGATGGTTTTTCTATCGGTTCCAATGATTTAACTCAGTTAACTCTCGGTTTAGATCGTGATTCCGGACTGGTAGCCCACATTTTTGATGAACGCGACGAAGCCGTTAAGCGCATGATTAAAATGGTCATTCAAACCGCGAAACGTTACGATCGCAAGATTGGTATTTGTGGTCAAGCCCCCAGTGATTATCCTGAATTTATCCGATTTTTGGTAAACTTAGGGATTGATTCAATTAGCCTCAACCCTGATTCTCTACTCAAGACCCTACTAGAGGTCGCCAAAATCGAGAAATAGGAGATCTGATTTCAGTTCAATATAGCAGTTTATCCTTTATCCTAACCCTCTCCTCCTTCTATGGCTCCCTATACCACAGGGACAGAGGGGGGTGAGGGAGTTTTTATGAGCGATTATTTATACCCCCCTGGGGGGGATATCCCCCCCAAAATCTCCGTATTTTCACTAAAAAATTTGCATAATCTTTATAAAACAAATAAATTATTTAAAGATTTAGTAAAGATTGCCAATTTGGCTGGACAAAGAACTGATAACTTTTCCATAATAGAGTCATCAGCTAAAAAGTTATGAATCTTCCAGGACTCGCATCTTACTGAACTGCTATCTTAAAACTTACGGAGACCAACCCCCATGAAATCCACAATCCTTGCAGCATTTACAGCCGTCACAACTACCCTAGCCGTTGCTGGTTCCGCTGCTGCATTCACTATTCAACGAGCCGATGAACACTTTCAAGGGCTGATTAACTCCGGTGTTTTTAATGACTATATCCACACCGAATATCAAGCCCTAGACCCCTCATTTGTTTCTAGTCGTCAGCTAGATTTGAGTAAACTAACATTAGATTTCAACCATGAAGTGAAAGTGCATTTCCTCAGTGAGGGTGCATGGTATCGCAACCAGTTAGGTGTTTCTGCTACAGGCGCTACCAACATATCAGACACTATTCTATTTGATGATATTGTCTGCCTAACTAGCAGTTGCTCAACTAATAGGAGTTATCGAAATTCTGGCACAAACCCAACCGCTAATCCTTTACAAGCAGGTGATTTTGTCAGCTTGGGTACAGTTAACGGAGGAACTACCCTAGACTTTTTCCTAAATTCCGATGGTTATGGACGCAGCAACCCCACTCGTTTATATGTTGACTCCAGCCGGAACAGAAATGGATTCCAACAAGTGATGGCCTATGAACAATCTGGCTATCTGGTGTTAGCTTTTGAAGATATCGTCGGTGGTGGTGACAGAGACTATAATGACGTTGTGTTTGCCCTTGATATCGGCAAGAAAAATATGAATGCCATCAGAGGTGTGCAAGTTCCTGAACCTACTATGGTGTTAGGACTCCTAGCAGTTGGCGCGGCTTTCTCCCTTGTCAGTCGCAAAGGTGAACAAAAGTCTTAGGCGCGAATTTCACTCGGAAATATTGTCCATATCTCCTGTTAGATCCAATTCTAGCGGGAGATTTGGGTTTGAGCATTCATAATGGATAGCGTGTCCTGATATCTGAGAGCCGAGATGATAAACGCGATAACAGCCCCCCAACCTAACCTATACTCCCGGAGTAGTGGTCAGTCTGTTTCTAAGAGTTTAGGCAAGTTGCCAATGGTTTTAATGTTCGGATGTTTATTGGGACTGACACCGACTAAAGCGATCGCCCAAGAAGAAATTAACCCTATCCTAGAAGTAGGCGTAGTGCAGCAATTTGGTAAAACCCCCACAGATACCCTCGTCTTGCAAGCCAAACCTGGAGACCATCTCAGCCTGCGTTTTGCCACCCCCGAAGGTGAACAAGTCCTGCATACCCTCAGCGCCGTTATTCAGGTGGAAATGCAACCCCTTCCAGAACCCCAAGTTAACGAACGTCTGATTTTTAGCAGTCACCGCAGCTATGAAACCGCCGCACAGCAGGCTAACAAATGGCGAGAAATGGGCATCGAAGTTGAACTAGCGCAACCCGATGTATGGCAGGTTTGGGCTTCTCGGGAAACTTATTCAACTCCCCTGTTGCGCCGATGGTTACTAGAAAGCATAAAAGCCCAGGGCTATCAGCCTACTTTCACCAGCCAAGTAGTCAGAGAGAAACCCGTCCCCTATTGGGTGTTAGGTGGCTATCGTTACAACCGCCAAGAGTTAAAAATTGAAGCTCCCCAGAATGTCATTTCCGTAGGTAAGAAAAGAGATGACCCCCAGGCTTTAGTTTATGGAGGCAGTTTAAAACTCCAGCCAGATGCCTACGGAACCTATACCCTGGTTAACCATGTTCCCTTAGAAACCTATTTGCGGGGAGTTGTACCCCATGAAATGGGCGCATGGCCTCCCGCTGCTTCTATTGAAGCCCAGGCTATTTTAGCGCGTACCTATGTCTTGCGGAATCTGCATCGGTTTGAGGCGGACAATTATCAAATTTGTGCCAATACCGATTGTCAAGTATATAAGGGGTTAACCGAGGTTTACCCATCTACTGATAACGCTATTACTAACACCAGGGGCCTAGTGCTGACCTATGACGGGGAATTGGTCGATGCGGTGTATTTCTCCTCTAGTGGTGGCATTACTGCTAATTTTAATGATGTCTGGGATGGACCCAAGCCACCCTATCTCAGGTCAGTATTAGATACTACTCAAAATGTGTGGAACCTGGAAAGCTACAGCCTAGCTGATGAACAGAACTTCCGGCGGTTTATGAGTCTGAGGAAGGGTTTTAATGAAGAGGGTTGGAGTGATTTTCGCTGGCAATACCGAACAGATCTCAAGGCCATGACTAATCATCTGCAATTTTATCTCAAGCGTCGCAAAAGTCCCCTGGCAGATTTTAACACTATTCAACAGGTGAGGGTGGTGGAAAGGGCTCACTCTGGCCGGGTGTTGAAAATGGAGGTACAAACTGATAAGGGTGTTATCCCCATCCATAAGGATGAGGTCCAAAGTGCTTTTTGGCCTCCTATTAGTACCCTATTCTATATTGATCCGATTTATGGCCCTAACCAAACTCTGCAAGGCTATAATTTTGTGGGCGGCGGGTTTGGTCATGGTGTCGGTTTCAGCCAAATAGGATCGCATAAACTCGCCCGGTTGGGTTGGTCTAGCGATCGCATTTTGGAATTTTATTTTCCGGGGACTCAACTAGAACCCCTGAACAATTATTTAATCACTGGGCAGCAAGCTCCATAAATCCTGGCTATAGGGGAAGGAAGAACAGATCCGCTCTAACCAAAATAACCTGTTCTCCCTTCTCTGACCAGGTGGCAGAAACTTAGTAGAGTGCTTCTTCTTGGTGAGTTTGGATTGTGCAGTCGGAGGTGGGATAGGCTACACAAGTCAAAACATACCCAGCTTCGATCTGATCATCATCTAAGAAAGACTGATCAGACTGGTCAATGGTACCACTGGTGATTTTACCAGCACAGGTAGAGCAAGCACCAGCACGGCAGGAGTAGGGCAGATCTAGTCCAGCTTCTTCGGCAGCGTCAAGAATATATGTATCATCATCGCATTCGATGGTTTCGTTGATGCCTTCAGCTTCGTTAATCAGAGTGACTTTGTAAGTAGCCATTCAGTGTTCCTCTCTAGTTCTCAAAAAAAATTGATAAGAAAAACCTATATAAATCACAAGGGAATATTAGCCTAACTCCCTGTGGTCTCGGTTTTCTTCACTTTCTGATATTAAAGGAAAAACACGAGGTTGTAAAACCTTTTACGGCCATATTATGAACGGTTTTTGTTATAAATTTTTCTAATTACATCCCAATTGCTTATATCTTATCTGGCCAGCCTATAGGGCCAGGTGGTTGCACTGTCGTCAGCATAAGGGATAATAATGGATGAGCTAGGGTTTTAGGCCTTACTCAGTATCCCCCGAAAATATATCAGTCTGTAGATGACAGCCAGTAATTTTTCTAATACAATTTTCAACCCTTCCACTATTCGCGTCGGTTTAGTGGGAACTGGGTATGTTGCTAAGTCCCGCGCCCAAACCCTGGAATCTGATCATCGATCGCATTTAGTGGCGGTTACCGGTCATAGTCCTGAAACTACAGCAGCCTTCTGTCAAGAGTTTAATGCGGAATTGGTCCCTAATTGGCTGGAATTGGTACAGCGAGACGATTTAGACCTGATTATGATTAGCACCATTAACCGCGATCATGGGGCGATCGCAAAAGCCGCCCTGGAAAATGATAAGCACGTCGTGGTTGAATATCCCCTCTGTCTCGATCCTCAACAGGGTGAGGAGTTGCTCGCCTTGGCTTCACGCCGCCATAAACTCCTTCATGTGGAACATCTGGAACTTTTGGGAGGATTGCACAATGCTATTAAAGCATCTTTAGAGGCGATCGGAACCATATTTTATGCCCGCTACAGCACTATTAACCCTCAACGTCCGGCTTCTGATCGCTGGACCTACCAAAATTCTCTGTTTGGTTTTCCCTTGGTGGGGGCGCTTTCCCGTTTACATCGTTTTACTGACCTATTTGGTGCTGTGGCTTCTGTAAACGCCCAGAGTCAGTTTTGGAATGTCGATGGCGATCGCGATCGTTATCGTTCCTGTTGGTGTCAGACTCAGTTACACTTTACCTGTGGGACCATTGGTGAGGTCGTCTACGGAAAAGGCGAAACCTTTTGGGAGTCCGAAAACCTTTTTACCCTTTATGGGGAAGCCGGAACTTTGATATTTACCCCAAAAGAGGGTAAATTACTACGGGGAGATACTCCTCAACCCATTGAAGTCGGAAGTCGTAGCGGTTTGTTTGCGCGGGATACTACCATGGTTCTCGATCACCTTTTTGACGGAACCCCTCTTTATATTTCTACCGCAGATAGTCTTTATACCCTGAAAGTAGCTGATGCGGCTAGACGGTCTACTGAAACAGGCGAAACTGTGATTTTAACCCAGAGTTAATCTAATGGCATTGACCATCAGTGACAATTTCGGTATCACCATTAATAGTTGGGTAAGCTGATCATAATGTTCTAACAACATGATATTAAGATTAGCCCGCATTTGAGCCATTAGACCAAGAACAGAGAGAAATGGTAATTTAGTTGCTGAAATCATGGCTGGGTTTGAACTGTGGTGGTTGGTTTATGCTTTGATCCTATTCACAGTTCATCCCTACCGCTACCGAAATTATGACACTGTTTTAATTGGGGTCCCTAGGAACTAAATTCCCCAATCTGCCATCTATGTAACTGCTTTGGTTCCTTAACCAAGGCAATGGATGATCAGCCAGTTGATTAATTGGCACAAATTCCCCATCCTTTCGCCTGTACTAGCTTCATTATATATTTAGGCGATCGACTTGGCAAATCTTGCCAAAATCATTTTTAGATGCCAGAATGGTTCCACTCACCTATTAACATGAATTAACTATCCTTAAACTATGTCCTCACCCTGGGAACGATGGATCGCGGTTAAAGTTATAATTAATCCAGATAATCCAGATCTGTTGGATGGTTTGGAATATTGGCTAGAATTAGGTTTAATTTCCCAAGAACAGGTTAAACAACTCTGTAAGCTGCATCTAAGTCAACCCCTACCCCTACCGCCACCTTCCCGCGTATATCATCCCCCTGTTAGGGAAGATCAACCACCTATTATTAGGGAACCTCAAACTACTTTTAACGCCACATTACCGCCAAACATTCCCCCCGTAATCACCCAATTATTACAGTCTTTTAAATCTGAACTTAGTGTGCGTTGGCTGCTATTTTTAGGACTGTTTATGGTGGTGGTATCTTCCGGCGTACTGGCGGCGAGTCAGTGGGAAAGATTCCCCGCTTTTGCACAATATGGAGTATTACTTGCTTATACTTTGGCATTTTGGGTGGGTAGCCAATGGACGGAAAAACAGAATAACTTAACCTTGACTGCTGCTACTTTGCGTCAAGTTACCTTACTGTTAATTCCCCTCAATTTTTGGGCAATGGATGGCTTAGGATTATGGGGATATCCCCTAGGATGGATAACCATTGCGATCGCCACCTTCCTGCTATCCACTACCACCATTAAACTCTATTCTACACCATCAGTTACCCACAAGCTACAACTCGCCAATTTATTACTTCTCAGTTACCTTCACTGGGGGTGGAGTTGGTCAAACTTTCCCATAATTGCCATTTATTTAGCCGTAATTATCACCGCATCTATATCCTTATATACTCGCCACAAACTTAATTATCAACCCTTAGCTAATCGTGATATCGCTCTGTTAATTTATAGCCTAATTATTATCCTGGGTCGCGGCATTTTTGTCGCCGAAGTCCCGTTGAATACTTTGGGATTAGCTGTAGGTATTTGTGGATGGTTAATCTACTCTTTTTCCTCACCATTGATAAATCGTGGCGGCTACGGATTACTACTTTTAGGCTGGTTAATTTCTCTGATATCCTATCCTTGGCACGGTTTTCTAATTAGCGCCTTGGTAATTTCTATCTGGACTCAACACCTGCGAAACTCTTGGCGACGGCGGGATTTATTAGTAATCTTTACCATAGGATTACAGATGGTTTGGTTACTAGGACTCATGATTCCTAGTGGTATGAGACAAACTACTATTATCACTGCTGCTGAAATTACTAACAGCCAAAATTACCCTTGGTCACTACTTAGCTTAACCTGGTTTCCCTATCTGATTTTGATGCTGGCGGTTACTGAGTGGCTGTATCAAATACCTAAGCGTAGATTGGCATTATTTGGCGAGAAAATCGCATTATTATTAGGAGTATTTTTAGCCTTGTTGGGGGTGATTAATCCTTTCACGCGATCGCTTAATTTAATCGCCTCAACTTTCACCTTAGCCGTAGTTACTAAACGCCGAAACTATCGCCCACCATTTCGAGTATATGTAACCCATATCACCGCTTTACTAGCTTTGGTGAGTAGCATCAACTGGCTAATTCCTACTCTTAACTATACCGAGTGGTCGATAATTTTATTGTCGCTAATGGTAGCAGAATTTGGCTTATATGTCGCCAGTCATCATTACTTTATATCTCGATATGATACCCCAGATCATAGTTGGGGAAAAAGTGGTTTTTATCTAGGTTTAGTCTTGGCGGGTTGTAGCTATCTCCTACTTAGCAATAGCATTGAACCTGTCAATTTAATCTGGTTAATCACACCTTTGGGCTTGACTTTTGTCGGGAAATATGGTAGCAATTCAAAACAAAAACAATCCGCTGAATTAGCCATTGTGACTACAGTAGTCGCGCAACTCTTGACAGTCGAAATACCTGTAATTCGGGCGATATCTTTAGGTATAAGCACCGTCATAATTGCCATTAACTCCTATTATATACGTCGGCTAATTGTAGCGGCGATCGCTGTAGGGTTTGGTCTCAGTTTCTTAACGGCTATCCTCTGGGAACTCCCGATAATTTCTAGCTTAGACTGGTTACTTATTAACGCCATAGTATTTAATATTCTGTGGATATTACGGCATAATTTACTCAACCGGGAAGCCTCATTATCCCAACTCTATAGACAAGCAGCAGACCTGTGGGGAACTTCACTGGCGGCGATACAGTTACTACTGATCACCTTTCATTCTCTGTTAGTTTTTCAACAACAAATACAACCGAGTTTATTAGCTGTCATAATCATCGCTTTAACCGTAGCAGCTATAGCATTTAGGACTCAGACAGCCACTCTGTCAACTCGCAGTTTTGAATTAGGTATTTATGGAATATTTTGGGGTATACAATTACTTATATCTGAAATATTGGGATTTTTCCCCCACTCTTTAATTCTGTTGGCGATCGCTAATACAGCTTTAGGAATTATTGTCCAAATAGGCGGTGATTTGTGGCACAAAAAACACCCAGATTTGAGTCTACCCAAATCCCTGCAAGTTATCCCTTTATTATATGGTATATTGGGAACAGTTCTGCGATTTAATGAAATAGCCGTATGGACTGGCTTAAATAGCCTGGGATTTGCCTTTATTTTAATAGGAGTAGGACGGCGACATTCTTCATTAAAACCCCTAGTTTATTTGGGAATAGTCGGAGTATCCGTCGCCACCGGAGAAATGTTATTCCAGCAAGTGAGTTCCCAACCCCTAGCTAATCAATTAGTCGCCTTCACCGTATTAACTACCAGCTTCGTCTATCTGTATCGGATCTTATCATCAACCTTAGCTGGATATTTGAACCTGGCGGCGGGAGAAATTAAAGCGATCGCCCATTGCCATTGGTTAATCGCTAGTGTATTATTAGTAATATCCTGTTTTATCCCCGGAAATACCAGTCCCTTAGTAGGGTTAGGAAGTGGCATCCTTCTCAGTCGTTATGCGATCGTACAGGGTCGCAGTCATCCCCACCAACAACCACAAGATATCTGGGTTTATTTGGGTTTATTGCAAGCCGTAGCCATCCTTTCTTATATGATTGATGTCTTGGGATGGGGAAATATTCTGTTTCCTTGGATAGGTGCGATCGCTTCTATAATTGCCTATTATTTCTATATATCCCCCTGGGAAAATTGGGGATGGTCACAGACACCCTGGCGACGGTCTGCCATCATTTTCCCAATAGGATCTATGGCAATTATTCATAGTTTCATTAATCCCCCCCAACTACCCTCCTGGTATATAGCCACCGTCATCACCGCCATTTTCTATGTATTCCTAGCCGAATTAAGTAAAAATATTCGGTTTACTTACATTAGTATTTTTCTGCTAAATTGGGTAATCTTAAAAGCCATTGTATCCAGTCCAGCAGATACTTATTTCCTGTGGCTAATCACCCCTCCCGCTTTATCAATGTTATATATTCTACAAGTGGAACCCTACTTAAAAGGTTCCCAACGCCGACCCCTGCGACACCTAATCCGCATCCTCAGTATTAGCTTAATTTGCGTAATCTCCTTATTAGAAAGTCAATGGGTAGGAATTATTCCCGGTCTCATTAGTTTAATCGCCATTGGTGCTGGTTTAAGCCTAAAAACTCGTGCTTTTCTGTACATTGGCACAGCCACATTTGTCATTAATATTGTCAATCAATTAATCATTTTAAACTCAGTTTACTCCTTTTTAAAATGGATAGTAGTTTTTCTCGGCGGATTAATTTTTATCTGGGGTGCCGCCAACTTTGAAACCCGCAGAGACCAAATTCTTAGCCTATTGCAAAACTCCCTTCAAGAATTAGACAGGTGGGAATAGCCGCTAGACCTTTGAGGATGAATTGAGAGGAAATACCAGCCCCTCCTGACCCAGAGCCGATTTTGTTAACTTTCTTAAAAAACCACCAGAATTTACCCGCCGAATGTTAAGAAACTTATCTAAATTTAAACCTTAATTTCAATTTAGCAACTTTTGCATCCACCCTGTCAATCATGGTGCTACAGTGGCAGCCATTGGAATTTATCATTATAAAGACTATGTATAAACCCAAATCAGAACGTGATCCGATTGGTGCAGCCGTGACCGCTGGCTTAGGGGCTGGAGTAGCCACATCTTTCGCTGTTAGTCAAGGTCAAAGTCCTTGGGTAGCCTTGGGAATTACCGCTTTTTCAGTGATTGTAGCGATGTTATGCGATCGCGCAGGTTTGGTATAAGTAATATAATGGAAAGGGAAACCGAAACCTATGGTTTTTGGGGTTCAGTGTTTCCCTTTCCTACCTATATTTTGCTGAAGAATTATTATGGAATCTTATGCTTATCTGCACCTCGCCCTGAGTTACGAAAATCCTCAGCAACTCATTCCCAACAGAAAACTATCTAGTCAAGCCTATCGATGGCTTCTATCTCTAGGGACAATGCTGCTGGTTCTGAGTATAACTTATGCAGCCCAGGCAGTTTTAGCTATTGGGGATTTCGGACCCGAAGTTACTCAAATTCAGAACCGCCTCAGAGAATTGGGATATTTAAGCGCTAACGCCACCGGATACTTTGGTGAAGAAACTCAAAATGCAGTTATTCAGTTTCAGCGCGATAACCGTTTAGCCCAAGATGGCATAGTAGGCCCTAATACCGTTGTGGCTTTGATCGCAACCAACCAGAACCCCATTAGTCCCCCTCTCAATACTACCCCAGTCAGCGATCGCCAATTAATCGGTTTAGGATTAGGAGACATGGGACCCGGAGTTACCAGCCTCCAAAATCGCCTGCGAAATCTTGGTTTCTTCAACAACAACCCCACCGGATATTTTGGACCGATCACCCGGGATGCCGTCATTCGTTTTCAGCAAGCCAACTCAATTGCAGCCACAGGTCTAGTCACAGAAGACACCCTAGCCATTCTCAATCGCGGCACAGGTAGCCTCGCTGGAAATGTTAGCCTTGGTCCCGGTAGTTTTGGCCCTATAGTCGGCTTAGTACAACGAGAATTGCAACGACTCGGTTTTTTCCCAGGTCAAATTACCAATTTTTATGATGAGGTAACATTCCAAGCCGTTCGTAACTTTCAAATGGTGAACGGTCTCACCCCCACAGGTTTTATTGGACCCACTACCCAAAGCCTCCTCGCCAGTCAACAGATGTTGGGTCATGGTGGTATTACTTCCAACTCTACCAATGTTTCCATGAACCAATCTAATCCCTCCTCAATTCTCCTGCTCGGAAGTCGGGGAGCAGATGTAATTGCACTTCAGCAGCGATTACAGCAATTAGGGTACTATACAGGGATGATTGATGGGGTTTTTGGTGAATCTACCCGCGTGGCTGTCGTTCGCTTCCAACGGGATAATGCCATCACCCAAACAGGTCAAGTGGGACCCACCACCCAATTCCATTTAGCTAGGGCTACTATCCAACGCCCCATCATACCCGCAGTTCCAGCCGGTCCAGGGTTCGTCGTCAGACCTGTGGCAACTAATCCTAATACATATATAGCAATGGGTAACGCCGGAGAAAATGTGCGACGCATTCAAAGGCGGTTAAGGGAGTTAGGATTCTATAATGGCCCGATTAATGGTTTTTTTGACGGCCAGACCCAAAATGCTGTGATTCAATTTCAGCAAGCCTATAACATCACTACCACCGGGATTGTTGGACCGACTACAGAGACCTACTTATTTAACGTCACTCGGCCTAGTTTTGGTCATATCAATCAGCACTCTGTCAGTATCAGTTCTTCCCATACCTCGCCGGGTCTGCAACGCCAAGCACAAAAATAACAAGGGAGCTTTTAGACCCCGTATCTGTATATATTTGAGGAACCGCATCAACCCGCTGGCGATCGCCCTAGGGATAGACAGCGGTTCCTGGGACTACCACGCCGCCAAGTGAAACTCAATCAGGGTTAAGGTACTCACCGGAAGTTTCTGCGATCGCCTGAGAACAAGACCAATTACTAGAAACCAATGAAGGCCAGCCCATGCGTAAAGCCTCATGACAAACAGTATGAACTGTCAATTGGCAATCTAGTAAATGCAACCCAGATTTCTCCGCCTGCTTCAAACCGATTTTGGAAATCGACTCATTCTGAAATTCTATGGTTTTGTTACACTGTACACAGACAAGATGGTGATGATGGTGTGGGTAAGGCTGATTTATTTCATAATGCTTGTGGCCCTCTGCCAGTTCCAACTCTCGCAAAATTCCCATCCGCGCCATTAACTTGAGTGTGCGGTAAATCGTAGACAAACTAATCGTCTCCCCACGACCTTTTAACAAATCATAGAGATCCTCAGCACTGAGATGATTTCCTTTTGGCAAATTTTGAAAAACATGGAGGATAGTTTCCCGCTGAGGAGTCAGTCGCCACCCTTTGTTATTCAGTTCCGATTTAAACGAAGTCGCGGTATATAACACCATCATTAAACTATCAATAAAACCTTAATACTGACAATGATACACAAGATTTTGAGATTCTGTCAAAAAAACTAGCTTATTGATAATCAATTCTGATAAACCCAACCCTAGGGGCGAGTGTTATCTCCCATAACCCCGCCACCAAGGCTCAAAAACTAATCCAGAGAATCCAGATAATCCCGCACTCGGTTACGACGCTTAGGCTGGCGCAGTTTTTGCAGAGCCTTAGCCTCGATTTGGCGAACCCGTTCCCGCGACAGATCCAGAGCACGACCAATTTCCGCTAGGGAGTAAGGATGACCATCACCCAAACCATAACGCATTTGGATGACAGCCCGCTCCTTACCACTGAGATCGGCTAGGAGGTGCTGTAGTTCCCGATAAAGAGATTCCCGCATCAACAGTTCTTCCGGGGTGCTTTCTTCTGTTTCTAGCAAATCTCCTAGTTCTGTATCTTTGTCGGTTCCCACTTTGGTTTCTAAGGAAACTGAACGGGGAACTCGCAGCAGCACTTCCCGAATTTGATCCGGGGTCATCTTGAGCTCAGTCGCGATGTCATCAATGGTGGGGGTGCGACTTTTTTCTTGGGAAATCTTGCGCTGGGCTTTCTTAATTTTATTGAGTTTCTCGGTAATATGCACCGGAAGCCTGATAGTCCGGCTTTGAGTGGCGATCGCTCGGGTAATTCCTTGGCGAATCCACCAGTAAGAGTAGGTGCTAAAGCGGTAGCCACGGGTAGGATCAAACTTTTCTACGGCTCGTTCTAATCCTAGGGTTCCCTCTTGGATTAAGTCTAATAGTTCTAAACCACGGTTTTGATATTTTTTGGCAACTGATACCACCAGGCGCAAATTAGCTTTGATCATGTGATCTTTAGCCTGTAGCCCTTCCCTCTGGACCTGTTTTAGCTCTTCCACACTCAGGTTAGCTAGTTCCGCCCAACAGCGCTTACCCTCTGCCATAATCTGCTTGAGTTGAGCTACATTAACCCCCCCAGCCGCAGCCCAACGCTCTAAGGATGGACGATGGCTTAATTTAGCACAGAGGCGATCGCGTACTTTCAGGAGATTAACATAGGTCTGGAGTACCCCCCCCTTGGTTTCCGCCTCCGTGTCCCGCAATTCCACCAGTTGTACATAACGCTGAACTTTTTGGGCTTCTGAGACTTCCTCATCTTTTCCCAGTAAGCGAACCCGACCAATTTCTTGGAGGTACAGACGCACTAAGTCCGTAGTGCGCCTACTGCTTTGAGCCTCAGAGAGGTCAACATCACTGAAGTCAAGGCGGATGAGTTCATCTGTTGGTAGTTCCATATCCTTGTCCTTAGTTGGGAAAGTTTGGGTGGACTCTTGATCTGGGGAAGCTTTGGTGGCTGACATGATCGTGTTCTCAGTTGCTTTTGGTTAAACACAAATTGCTCTCACAGAGCCTAGGATTCAGTATTCCCAGGATGTTAAGGTTGGCGATCGCACTAGCTAATTCTTGATTCAGGTTAAGACCGCTCTTGAGTCTTTCAGTTCCCAATGTTGCCGATCAGCAATCTGAGTCATGAATTATTGGTGAGGGATACCTGAATTAGTCAGTAGATCAATAATAAGGGTTACTTTTTCAGGTCTGTTACCTAGTATATGGAAACTCCCTCATTAAAGAAGTGACCCCTATCAGTTAACAAGCTAATCTTCATCACCTGTAATGGGGGTTCCCGATCACTTTTGAAGAATCTATGAGTTTCGTAATAAAAGTTTACAATGCCCGCCTGAACCAGCAGCGATGTCAGACTTAGTTACACTGATTTGAGATTTTCTTGCCCCAAATTGTAGCAGGCTTTTTTGGAGAATTTAATCCAGTCTAACACAGTTAAGTTAAACAAATTCCCAAGCTGATCTTAAATCTCAAAAGAGGACTCCCGTTAAGCCGATCGGCTTAACGGCGAGATGAATTTTGACCAGTAACCAAACGCTCCGGAAACGAATCCTTTTGTCGGGTCCGTCAGACCTATAGCTTAGGTAACGCCACCAATAACTCCCATATTGCTGACACACCGCTAACCAAACTCCCGAAGCGAATCCTTGGGAGTGTCAATGAGATCATGATCACAATTAGCCTTTCACCTGCTACTACTTTGATGGCTGGCTAATTGGAACTGCGAGGGTAAAGCTGCATCAACTTCTGCACCTGTTCAGCATGGTAGGAACTACGAGTCAGGGGAGAAGCGACAATTTGTAAGAACCCTAGAGACTCCCCGTAGGCTTTCCAAGTCGCAAATTGTTCCGGGGGAATAAAATCAGCTACAGCCAGATGCTTAGAACTCGGTTGCAGGTATTGTCCTAGGGTCAGGATATCGCAGTCAACCTCTCGCAGATCTACCATGGCTTGGCGGATTTCTGCATCGGTTTCACCTAATCCTACCATTAACCCAGATTTGGTATATAACCACGGGGCGATTTGTCGCGATCGCCTTAATAATTCTAAACTACGGTGATAGTCACCCTGGGGACGAACCCGCCGATATAATCGTTGGACAGTTTCAGTATTATGGTTGAGGACTTCTGGTTTAGCCTGTAGAATGGTCTCTAGGGCTTCCCAATTGCCACACAGGTCCGGGATTAATACCTCTATGGTAGTTTTGGGAGATAGCGATCGTACCGATTCAATACAGCGGACAAATTGAGATGCTCCCCCATCAGGTAAATCATCCCGGTTCACCGACGTAATCACCACATGATTTAACTGCATCCGTCGCACCGCCTCAGCCAATCTTTCCGGTTCTGTCGGATCAAGAGCCTGTGGTTTTTTCTCAAAGTCAATATCACAATAGGGACAGGCGCGGGTACAAGCCGGACCCATAATCAAAAATGTAGCCGTCCCCGCGTTGAAGCATTCCCCAATATTCGGACAGGAAGCCTCTTCACAGACAGTATTTAATCCCAGATCCCGCAGGATCCCTTTGACGTTCCCAACGCGCTCGAACTGGGGCGCTTTAACTCTCAACCAATCGGGTTTAGATACCATAGTAGCTCATGATATGTTTAGCTTGATTTTAGCCAATTAGTTCAACTAAAGATATAATGTGCTATCATAGCTAAATGTGAGGTCAAACTCCGGGATGTAGCGCAGCTTGGTAGCGCACCTCGTTCGGGACGAGGGGGTCGCAGGTTCAAATCCTGTCATCCCGATTTTATCTAAACCCCTACCCTAACGGCGATTATGGGAATGTACTTAACCCGATAATCATATCACTGCACTCTTAATGCACTCCATTCAGTCTTAGCATACGGGACAATTAGTGCATATCCTTTAGCAACAAAACTTAATTATTGACGGGTTAATCAATAAGCACAACTTAACCAATCTGTCAAATATCTATATCACCCCCCTAACCAAACAAGCGATAGGTTAACTCCCTTACGATACCCGTCAAGGGTATCCCTATCGGTTCGTACCTCACCCTTGACTGCTATCGTATCGGTCGTTTCCCCAAGATGTCTGTTCCGGTTAGGGGGGAGGGTATGGCTCTCAAAATCAAGACGATAACCGTAGCCAAAATTTCCTCCAGGTCTCCGAATTGATTCGATCTGGCTAAGTCCATTCATTACAATAGGTAAACCTATGAGCGATCGCCGTAGTGATTGTCTATGGGGTCAAGCCATGATTGTTACTGGGGAGATTCTTGGGAGTGCGATCGCAAAATCTAAATCATCTCCTACCGGAACCAACCCGATATCCCTAAACATCTTTACTACTGGCGGAGACTATCGAGATGTTGAACCGATACCAGCATAATCCTCAGTAAGTCTCCATTCTATGTTGGCAATCATCAGGTGCGTAACCGATACCCACATAATCACCTTACCCAAAAATCTTAGCCGTCTGTTGTAGGTAATTTAGTTATGGGTATTATGTGGACATGATAGGGTAGGCATTCATATAAACTTCTATCAGGCCTGATACGGGATAGGGTAAACGCTTTTTTGACTTCTATCAGGCCTGATGTATCACGCCTGATACGGGAAAATACATAGACACCCCTACAGTCAGAAACCATAGGGGCCATTTTAGAGTATTGGGTTAGGTGCTAGGCGCTAGGGTTTGCCTTGCTATCGGGATTGCACCGATAAAACATAGCCATAGCGGCTTGTTGGATTTTTTCGGTTGTCACTTGGTCAGATTTTCGGTGTAATGTTGGTATTGGTAACGTGCTGTTGTGTTTGATGTATGAGAAGCTACATATATGTAGCTTCTGTTAAGTAAATCGGAACCACCATAATCGGCGAATATACTGCTATAGTCTAAATATCGAATTGAGTAAAAATAAAACTATGGCCGCTCCCAAATTGCTAAATGCTACCACGATGGAAAATCAACTACTTGAACTTATCGAGCAAACCCAGCGTATGCAATCTATCGCAGCAAATAATCCCAATGGTGCAACCGTTATCACAAGCTACACGCGTAACATGGCTACAGGTCTTATCAGTGTCTCCATGTCAATCCCTAGTGATGATGTTTTAGACCCTACAGACGGTTCTATTGACGTGGTAGCGACTGAGTTATTTGTTGATTAATAGATATTGGGTAGGTGTTAATATCATCACTCTACCTACCCTAGTTTAGATAATTTAGAAAAAAGGAAACTAATATTATGCCTTTAGACGCTGCATACGCCGCCGCAGTCAAAGGATGGAAAGACGGCCTCCCCACCGCGAAATCACCCCACCTAGGGCCTAAGCTGGTAGTTGAAGTGCCAGTTGATAAAACGTCAAAAATAGGTGTTGCATTCCCTTTGTTATTGCTGTATGTGTTAGGTGGTAGTCAAGACACATTAAAAGATGAACCTGCGGAGGTAAAAAACTTAACCATCTGGAAACCGCCAGGAACCGCTACAACACCGGTTCCCAATAGGCGTACACCCCTAAAAAGCGCTAGGGTAGTAGCCTATCGTCGCAGTGAATATAATCACTATTTCATTAAAGCCCCGTTAGACCCAGGTTATTGGTTAAAATATAAACCCAAAACCAAAGAAAAAACGTTGCGTTATATCAGTGTTAAGGCTCCCCCTATAGTAGGGATAAACTCAATGCTATATGTCTTGGCTCACTATTTCACTAAACAGCCAGCAGCACTTAAAACCCACAAGAGTATGTTTGTTATACCAGACAAAGACACATTCACTTTAGATAACCTAGGTGAATTAACTGCTGGCAGGAGTGAAGCTGAAAGTCAAGAAAAAGGTGAAATTCCGGCAAGCGCGCCAGCCGACAATCCCGGGGCTAAACAGAGCACGAAAAGCTAAATCGCCAAAAAGTAAACAGAGTGAACTAACCACTATTTTTTTAGATAGTGGCTCTTTATTTGAGTTGTCTGTGGCGATAATTTAAATATTGCACAATTATCGTATAAAGTCAATAATTGTTTTATCGTTTTTGATGATATATTTATTATTTATTTATAAGTATTGATTAATTCTAAAGTAATAATCATAAATAACAAAAAATATAAAAAACAGTGAATTGTTGCGTATTTTACTTGATTTTATGAAAAGTTCCTTTGATAGAATCGTTTGTAAATCGAGTAACAATCATCAGAACCCTAACCGTAAAGATACCCCCAATGCTGATGATTGGCGCAAACCCTAGCACCTAGCACCTAACCCAATACTCTAAAATGGCCCCTATGGTTTCTGACTGTAGGGGTGTCTATGTATTTTCCCGTATCAGGCGTGATACATCAGGCCTGATAGAAGTCAAAAAAGCGTTTACCCTATCCCGTATCAGGCCTGATAGAAGTTTATATGAATGCCTACCCTATCATGTCCACATAATACCCATAACTAAATTACCTACAACAGACGGCTAAGATTTTTGGGTAAGGTGATTATGTGGGTATCGGTTACGCACCTGATGATTGCCAACATAGAATGGAGACTTACTGAGGATTATGCTGGTATCGGTTCAACATCTCGATAGTCTCCGCCAGTAGTAAAGATGTTTAGGGATATCGGGTTGGTTCCGGTAGGAGATGATTTAGATTTTGCGATCGCACTCCCAAGAATCTCCCCAGTAACAATCATGGCTTGACCCCATAGACAATCACTACGGCGATCGCTCATAGGTTTACCTATTGTAATGAATGGACTTAGCCAGATCGAATCAATTCGGAGACCTGGAGGAAATTTTGGCTACGGTTATCGTCTTGATTTTGAGAGCCATACCCTCCCCCCTAACCGGAACAGACATCTTGGGGAAACGACCGATACGATAGCAGTCAAGGGTGAGGTACGAACCGATAGGGATACCCTTGACGGGTATCGTAAGGGAGTTAACCTATCGCTTGTTTGGTTAGGGGGGTGATATAGATATTTGACAGATTGGTTAAGTTGTGCTTATTGATTAACCCGTCAATAATTAAGTTTTGTTGCTAAAGGATATGCACTAATTGTCCCGTATGCTAAGACTGAATGGAGTGCATTAAGAGTGCAGTGATATGATTATCGGGTTAAGTACATTCCCATAATCGCCGTTAGGGTAGGGGTTTAGATAAAATCGGGATGACAGGATTTGAACCTGCGACATCCTGCTCCCAAAGCAGGCGCGCTACCAAGCTGCGCTACATCCCGTTGTACTCAAACCTCTCCATTATAGATCAGCTGACACCTATATGTCAATAGGCATTGGATGATATTGGCTTGATAGTCCCCTGGCTGAAGGCGACGGGATTCAATTGGGGAGGTTTGGTGTATAGGGGAAACCTCAGTACAGGACAAAAAAGCTGAAAGTCTTAGCCAAAAGGGAATCTAGCCGAAAATCATGAAGGGAGCGCTCCGGGCTGAGGTGAAAGTCGAGGGGTGGGGGCGTAGCGCCAAGTTGGGGTGAGAGGGTTAGATCGGAATTATAGCACAAGACAGGCAAGTTAGGACGTATAATGGAAAGGATATCTACAGAAGACCCAAAATGCCAGCCCCCTATAGTTACGACCTCAGACAAAAAGTTATTGATGCAATTGAACTAGACGGTATGCCCAAAACCTAAGCCAGTCAAGTTTTCCATGTCAGCCGGAACACCATCAATCTCTGGCTGCAAAGAAAAGAACACACCGGCGACTTCCTCCCTAAACCTAATCGCCCACCTGGTCATAGCCACAAAATTACCGACTGGAAAAAATTCAAGGCTTTTGCCCAAGAGCATGGCCACAAAACCTCCGCTCAAATGGCTCAACTTTGGGATGACGACATCTCTCCTCGCACCATATCCAGAGCCTTGAAGAAAATTGGCTTCACCAGAAAAAAAACTTACGGCTACCAAGAACGTGATGAGCAACAGCGAGAGGAGTTTATTGCTCAGATTGAACAGATGGAGCCGGAAGGGTTGGTTTACCTCGATGAAGCTGGCATGAATAGTCAAGACTCGGATTATCCTTATGGTTACTGCGAGGAAGGACAACGCTTCCATGCCCTCCAATCAGGGAAGAGGCAGGGCCGGGTGAGCATGATGGCCCCATGGTGTTATCAACAACTCTTAGCTCCGAGGGTTGTTGTAATCGGACAGTGTTTGAGTTGTGGTTGGAGTTCATCTTAATTCCAGCACTGAAGCCAGGTCAGACTCTAGTATTGGACAATGCAACGTTTCATAAAGGGGGGCGGATTGCTGAACTGGTGGAGGCAGCTCAATGCCGTTTACTCTATCTTCCACCTTATTCGCCAGACCTCAACAAGATAGAGAAATGTTGGTCGTGGTTGAAAGCCCGCATTCGCCATTGTATTGAGCAGTTTGATTCTCTCCATGATGCCATGGATTCCGTTCTAAAGCCTGCGTCCTAACCGTATTGACTAGTGCTATACCACAAACCAAACTTCCCTCTCATGAACGAGCTTAACCGATTACGAGACACTTTGCGCCCTCACTTGCCCTGGCACGGGGCGAGATTAAACTTTGTCTGCCTGTTCCTGATGGCGCTATTCCAAACAAAGACGGTTAATCTGACGGAATTGGCGACGGTCTTCGCAACTCCTGTGCAAATTTCCTCAAATTACAAGCGATTACAACGTTTTTTCCGGCAATTCAAATTTGACCGGGCAGAGATGGCCCGTTTCGTCGTTAGCCTCATTGACATTCCCCAACCTTGGACTCTTAGTGTCGACCGCACCTGTTGGTCTTTCGGTCAAACCCATTTCAACATCTTGATGTTGGCAGTCGTCCACGAGGGGATTGCCTTTCCCCTGCTGTGGACGATGCTTGACAAAAAGGGCAATAGCAACAGTGGCGAACGCATGGACTTATTCGACCGCTTCGAGGCACTATTTCCTGACGTGGAGGTGGCTTGTCTGACCGCTGACCGGGAATTTGTGGGGCGAGATTGGCTCTCGTATCTTCTGATGGACCCCGAGGTTCCTTTCCGCTTACGCATCCGCCACAGCGAGCTGATTAGTCCTAAGTTGGGAGGAACTCGGCGTAGCGGCGAACGAATGTTTGATTCTCTGCGACCCGGAGAATTTCGCCAGCTTTCGGGTCGCCGTTGGGTTTGGGGACGGCAGGTTTACGTCATTGGCTCCCGTTTGGCTGATTCGGGGGAGTTGTTGATTCTCATCACTAACGCTTGCCCTGAAACGGCCCTGAGCGATTATGCTCGGCGTTGGGGTATTGAAAACCTCTTCGGAGCCTTGAAGACTCGGGGCTTTTGTCTCGAATCGACTCACTTTAACGACCCTGAGCGCTTGAGCCGTTTATTGGCTTTGCTCAGTTTGGCTTTTACTTGGGCTATGAAGGTGGGTTTGTGGATTCACCAAGGTTCACCCATTCCTTTGAAGGCTCACGGACGACGCTCGAAGAGTCTTTTCCGCACTGGCTTCGATTTTCTACGCCGCATTTTCTCTAATCTGCCTTTGTTTTCAGGGCGGTTTCACCAGGCTCTACAACTTTTGTCCTGTACTTAGAGGGGAAACAAAGCTTCCCATAAGGGTTGCATCAGCAGTCAATCGAGCAATTGATCTAGCTTGTCTGACCTACCCTTTTGAATGGGGTTCAGATTCATGGTAAAATTTCCCATACCCGACGGGATTTTACCCACCAAAGGGGGGAAAACTTTCCGCCCCTCCTGATTCTCTTAAGGCGCTTATCTCCTCAAGGACAAAATCTGGGGTTAGGTTCCGTCTGACCATGGGAGTCGGTGTAGGATTCTCTCAATACTCGCCCTAAAAGGGCGAGGCTTGAAGCCCATTTTGGGGGTCAAAAATGGGCTAGTCTGGATACCAGAACATCCCCTTGATCCCTTCGGGATCTGAGATAAACCCTAGGTTTCGATAAAATTCAACCACATGGGGGTCTGCAAACAACGTGATATTGCTAATATCATCGCTGCGAAGCTTTTTGATGATAAAACGCATCAAAGCCTTGCCTAAACCTTTGTTTTGGAAGTCTGGGTGAACCACGACATCCCAAAGGGTAGCATTAAAGGCATGATCGGAAGTAGCGCGAGCAAAACCGATTAGCCGTCGTTGGTTGCCCCGCATTTGCCACATGGAAACGACCAAAAAGCTATGCTGAATAGCCTTTTTGACCTTCCTGAGAGGGCGACGGGACCAACCGACAGCATTACAGAGTTCTTCTAGCTCATATAGATCAATGTCCCGATCCGTGCTGAAAAAAATCCGAGAATTCCGAGAGTTTGGTTGCCGAGTTACCTGGGACCAAGAGGATTGGCCCTCGATAGAGCATTCCTCTTGTTCCGCCGTTTTGGACATTGAGGTAGAATCAGAACCGCTAAAGAAATTTTTCCAAAAACCCATGCAGGCGTGGTTAAGGTAATAGATGATGTCTTTACTAGATAGTATATCTCCCGTACCTTATCCTCAATTATGGCTCCGGGTTTAAAATCATCAACGTTAGAACTTCTAAAGCGCTTCAATCGGGCGTTTCCGCAGTTTTATGAGCAATTTGTTAGCAGTGAGATTCAATTGCAAAATCTCAAATTGGCCTACAATGTTTATAAAACTACACAAGCGGTGATTGAGATTAAGCCAGAAGGGAGCAGAAGCGCCCTACACTTCGCCTATCGCAATCAATCATTTTTGTTGAGCGATATTTTTGGAGTTCTGGCTGCCTATGGGTTAACCATCCATAATCTTAGTTTGTATGGACAAATCTACCCGCCGATGCTGGTATTCATTAAGCTGGTGGTATCGAGGGGTGGTAAGGCTCTCACAGAAAAAACGTCAGATAACGTTTGTCGTGCGATTAGAGAAGCATTGGCGGGGCATTTTGAGGTAGAAGAAATGCTGGCCGTCGAGTTTAACCTGGATGCGGGTTTAGAGGATGTAGCTACGGAGTTTTATGTTGACCCGGTGTTCCACCTACCAGCTTTGTTAATTGAAGCAGATAACCAGCCAGGATTATTCTATAAGGTGATGTATGCCATCTGGCAGGAAGACCTGTTGGTGGTCAATGCTAACTTGCTGGTCTGGCGGGGTCGCACTCGTCTGATTCTGTATCTTCTTGGCCCCAATGAGAGCTTGATCCCAGAATATTTGGGTCAGAAAATTGCTGAGGGTATCCGACAAAGGTTGATGGGTCAGCGTTTTTGAACAAAAAGAGCGACGCACTCGGTTCACGTCGCCACAGGCAGGTGGGGGTCAAGGAGCGGTGGGGTCTTAGTGATCCTTTTGGCTCGACAGGACACAGCGTCACGATGTTACAATAACCCCTTCCGTGTCAAGAAGCCCACCTCCATCATCAGAACGGATAAGTGGAGACTGAAGCCAACCGCCGAAAGCGCGCGTTCTGTTTGGTGAAACGGTGAAGGTCTACCGTCGGCTATGTTGATACTTGGTGGGCATCGTCTTCACCCATTGGTCAGAATTGGGGAGCAAGAATTTAATCCAAGATTTGCTTTACATCTTAGGACAATAAGGTACAATACCCCAAAAGATTCGCAACTCAATAATGAATATACGGTCAAACCCCAGACCATGCCAAATTTCCCTGACGACATACTCATCAAGTCGGATTCATGGTAAAATCAAATCATGGTGCGAGACGTTTAGGAGTCAAATAAGGCTGCAATGCCTGAAATAACCTCCTAGTGGGACTTTCACCCCTTGGTGAAATATAAGGGACTCGTACCCTGACCATCCCATAACTGTTTATATGTCCCAACGTTTGGTATAGAAATATACAAAACAAGGCAGGGAACTCAAGGTCAAAACGCCCAACTGGAAATATTAATGATTCCTTAACAATTGCGTTGAGAGTAACGGCGATAGCCACCCCCAGTTTTGGGAATCATAACCCCAGGATTGAAGCGGGGAACGGAAGGCGTGAAGTAGAACCTACTACCAAATGCGACCACTGCCAACCATCCATGATTAGGGAAACCGAATGTCCGGCTTGAACCATCGTAATGATTTAGCAGCGAAACAGGTTGATACGCTGCGTTCAAAAGAGCAAGGGGAAAAGTAGGGTAATCATGACATCACCTACACAGACTTTTAAAAGTACCCCGGTGGAGAGGACAAATCTAAAGATGGAATGCCCGTATAAACGGAACGTTTAAACCCCTTTTAGGCTCTCAAGTGGCAGGATGTACCTGCGGAGTAGTGAAAGTGTAAGCGTATACCTTTAAGGGGAAAGGATGTGACTGAAAGCCAATGCCTAACTGTAATGGTTAGGATATGCCCACTAGTCACGGTGTGGATATAGAGACTGCGACAATTAGGAGTGTTTACGACGAAAGCGAGTTTAAACACTACGATGTTGTATTTAGCTCCAAAAGTTGAAATCACAAAAGCAGGGAGTCGTTACCCTGTTCCCGATGTCAAAAGGGGTATCCACATCAGGAGCCGTGTGATGTGAAAGTATCAAGCACGGTTTTGAATTGGAGTTGGGGAAGGCGACTTCCCTTTCGACCATAACCGTGCGAGACGTTTAGGAGTGAAATAGGGATGCAATGCCCGAAATAGCCTCCTAGTGGGACTTCCACCCCTTGGTGGAATATAAGGGACTCGTATCCTGACCATCCCATAACTGTTTATATGTCCCGACGCTTGGAGAAATCTGAGCAAGGCAGGGGACTCAAGGTCATAAACAAACTGAGAAATCAGGGAGTAGAGAGTAAAGGCGATAGCCACCCCCAATTTCAGGATACACGATTCTGGGATTGAAGCGGGGAACGGAAGGCGTGAGGTAGAACCTACTACCAAATGCGACCACTGCCAACCATCCATGACTAGGGAAACCGAATGTCTGGCTTGAACCATCGTAATGATTTAGCAGCGTAATAGGTTGCCACGCTGCGCTCAAAAGAGCAAGGGGAAAAGTAGGGTTTTGCATAAAACACCTACACAGACCTTTTTAAGTACCCCGGTGGAGAGGACAAGTCTAAAGATGGAATGCCCATATAAACGGAACGTTTAAACTCCTCATTGGTTCTCCTTATAAAAAAGTGAACAATATTACTCACAAGGAGTAGTGAAAAGTGTAAGCGTATACCATTGAGGGGAAAGGACGTGACTGAAAGCCAATGCCTAATTGTAATGATTAGGATATGCCCACTAGTCACGGTGTAGATATAGAGACTGCGACAAGTAGGAGTAATATGACGAGAGCGAGTTTAAAGACTACGAGTTGTATGCCAAGCTCCCAAAGTTGGAATCATAAAGCGGGGGTTCGTAACCCTGTTCCTAGTGACAAAAAGGGTATCTACATTAGGAGCCGTATGAGGTGAAAGTCTCAAGTACGGTTTTGAAGTGGAGTTGGGGAAGGTGACTTCCCTTTCGATCATAACCTTACAAAGCTTTCCGGACAAAACTAAAACTCAATGACCGTCATCGCACCTTGATGGCCAAACACGCGGGTTATGCTCGGTTCGTGTTTAATTGGGGATTACACTTATGGAGGTCAGCTTATGAAGAGGGACTCAAGCCTAATATCAACTCCATTAAAAAGGTTTTTACGAATTATGTGAAACCTCAATATCCTTGGATGTCTGAATTGTCTTCTAAAGTTTATCAATATGCCTTCATTAATCTAGGGGATGCCTTTAAGCGCTTCTTCAAGGGAATAAGCAGTTATCCTAAATTTAAGAAGAAAGGCCACCATGATAGTTTTACGCTGGACAATTCCGGAAAGCCATTCAAGTTGTCAGGAACTCGCCATAAGCTGCCTTTTGTGGGCTGGGTTTCTACATTTGAGGCTCTACCCGAAAGTTGGGTTAAGAAAGTCACTATAACGCGCCAAGCAGGTGACTGGTATATGAGCTTTTTCGTAGAAATCACACCAGAAATTACACCGAAATTCCGAGAGAGAATCGGGGTTGACCTAGGAATTAACAATTTGGCGACTTGCTCCGATGGGACCCAATTCTCTAATCCCAAGGCTTATAAAGCAGCGACCAAAAAACTAGCTCGATTACAACGTCATTTAAGTCGCAAAGTCAAAGGCTCGAAAAATCGGGCCAAATGTCTCTTAAAAGTTCAAAAGCTACATCAAAGAGTAGCAAACATTCGGCGGGACACCATTCATAAAATAACTACTTTCTTGGCTAAGAACCACAGCCAAGTAGTCATTGAAGATTTGAATGTGTCAGGTATGCTGAAAAATCATGGTTTGGCGGGTTCTATCGCTGATGCTTCATTTTATGAGTTCCGTCGGCAACTAGGTTACAAGGCAGAACGCTATGGTTCAAAGTTAATGATTGCGGATAGATTTTATCCATCCAGTCAACTTTGTTCTAACTGTGGCCATCGTCAACAAATGCCCCTAGTCCGTCGGACTTTTGAATGTCAGAACTGTGGGCTGAAGATTGATAGAGATTTGAACGCCAGTATAAATTTAGAAGTGCGAGACGTTTAGGAGTCAAATAAGGCTGCAATGCCTGAAATAACCTCCTAGTGGGACTTTCACCCCTTGGTGAAATATAAGGGACTCGTACCCTGACCATCCCATAACTGTTTATATGTCCCAACGTTTGGTATAGAAATATACAAAACAAGGCAGGGAACTCAAGGTCAAAACGCCCAACTGGAAATATTAATGATTCCTTAACAATTGCGTTGAGAGTAACGGCGATAGCCACCCCCAGTTTTGGGAATCATAACCCCAGGATTGAAGCGGGGAACGGAAGGCGTGATGTAGAACCTACTACTAGATGCGACCACTGCCAACCATCCATGATTAGGGAAACCGAATGTCTGGCCTGAACCATCGTCATTATAAAGTAGCGAAATAGGTTGACACGCTGCGCTCAAAAGAGTAAGGGGAAAAGTAGGAGTCTTTCTATACTACCTACACAGACCTTTAAATATACCCCGGTGGATAGGACAAATCTAAAGATGGAATGCCCATATATACGGAACGTTTAAACCCCTATTGGGCTCTCTGCGAGTACATCTCGTAGAGTAGTGAAAAGTGTAAGCGCATGGTGCGAGACGTTCGGGTATGAAATAGGGCTGAAATGCCCGAAATAACTACCCGGTGAGGATTCCAGCTCCGAATCTGGATATAAGGAGACCTCTCCTGACCATCCTCATAACTGGTTATATGTCCCGACGCTTAGGGCACTAAGCAAGGCAGGGAACTCAAGGTCATAAACGAACTGAGAAATCAGGGAGTAGAGAGTAACGGCGATAGCCACCCCCAGTTTTGGAAATCATAACTCCAGGATTGAAGCGGGGAACGGAAGGCGTGAGGTAGAACCTACTACCAAGACGCGACCACTGCCAACCATCTATGATTAGGAAGACCGAATGTCCGACTTGAACCATCGTAATACACTAGCAGCGAAATAGGTTGACACGCTGCGCTCAAAAGGGCAAGGGGAAAAGTAGGGGGTTCGTGCGACTACCTACACAGACCTTTAAAAGTACCCCGGCGGAGAGGACAAATCTAACGATGGAATGCCCATATAATCGGAACGTTGTAACCCCTCTAATGCTCTGCCTATAAACAAGTGAGTAATGCTATTCACAAGGCAGTAGTGAAAAATGTAAGCGCATGGTGCGAGACGTTCGGGTATGAAATAGGGCTGAAATGCCCGAAATAACTACCCGGTGAGGATTCCAGCTCCGAATCTGGATATAAGGAGACCTCTCCTGACCATCCTCATAACTGGTTATATGTCCCGACGCTTAGGGCACTAAGCAAGGCAGGGAACTCAAGGTCATAAACGAACTGAGAAATCAGGGAGTAGAGAGTAACGGCGATAGCCACCCCCAGTTTTGGAAATCATAACTCCAGGATTGAAGCGGGGAACGGAAGGCGTGAGGTAGAACCTACTACCAAGACGCGACCACTGCCAACCATCTATGATTAGGAAGACCGAATGTCCGACTTGAACCATCGTAATACACTAGCAGCGAAATAGGTTGACACGCTGCGCTCAAAAGGGCAAGGGGAAAAGTAGGGGGTTCGTGCGACTACCTACACAGACCTTTAAAAGTACCCCGGCGGAGAGGACAAATCTAACGATGGAATGCCCATATAATCGGAACGTTGTAACCCCTCTAATGCTCTGCCTATAAACAAGTGAGTAATGCTATTCACAAGGCAGTAGTGAAAAATGTAAGCGCATGGTGCGAGACGTTCGGGTATGAAATAGGGCTGAAATGCCCGAAATAACTACCCGGTGAGGATTCCAGCTCCGAATCTGGATATAAGGAGACCTCTCCTGACCATCCTCATAACTGGTTATATGTCCCGACGCTTAGGGCACTAAGCAAGGCAGGGAACTCAAGGTCATAAACGAACTGAGAAATCAGGGAGTAGAGAGTAACGGCGATAGCCACCCCCAGTTTTGGAAATCATAACTCCAGGATTGAAGCGGGGAACGGAAGGCGTGAGGTAGAACCTACTACCAAGACGCGACCACTGCCAACCATCTATGATTAGGAAGACCGAATGTCCGACTTGAACCATCGTAATACACTAGCAGCGAAATAGGTTGACACGCTGCGCTCAAAAGGGCAAGGGGAAAAGTAGGGGGTTCGTGCGACTACCTACACAGACCTTTAAAAGTACCCCGGCGGAGAGGACAAATCTAACGATGGAATGCCCATATAATCGGAACGTTGTAACCCCTCTAATGCTCTGCCTATAAACAAGTGAGTAATGCTATTCACAAGGCAGTAGTGAAAAATGTAAGCGCATGCTTAGAGGGTGAAGGATGTGACCAGAAGCTAAAGCCCAATTGTAATGGTTGGGATATGCCCACAGGTCACGGTGGGGATATAGATACTGCGGTCAGTAAGAGTATAATGGCGAGGACGAGTTTAAAGACTACGTGGTGCATATAGCTCTGAACATCGAAGTAGAAAGCAGGTCTCTTGATTCTGCTCCTTTGACAAATAGGGTATCCACACCAGGAGCCGTGTGATGGGAAACTATCAAGCACGGTTCTGAATGGTCGAGGGTGAAGGTGACTTCACTCTCGACCCCTAACCTTAGAGGGTGAAGGATGTGACCAGAAGCTAAAGCCCAATTGTAATGGTTGGGATATGCCCACAGGTCACGGTGGGGATATAGATACTGCGGTCAGTAAGAGTATAATGGCGAGGACGAGTTTAAAGACTACGTGGTGCATATAGCTCTGAACATCGAAGTAGAAAGCAGGTCTCTTGATTCTGCTCCTTTGACAAATAGGGTATCCACACCAGGAGCCGTGTGATGGGAAACTATCAAGCACGGTTCTGAATGGTCGAGGGTGAAGGTGACTTCACTCTCGACCCCTAACCTTAGAGGGTGAAGGATGTGACCAGAAGCTAAAGCCCAATTGTAATGGTTGGGATATGCCCACAGGTCACGGTGGGGATATAGATACTGCGGTCAGTAAGAGTATAATGGCGAGGACGAGTTTAAAGACTACGTGGTGCATATAGCTCTGAACATCGAAGTAGAAAGCAGGTCTCTTGATTCTGCTCCTTTGACAAATAGGGTATCCACACCAGGAGCCGTGTGATGGGAAACTATCAAGCACGGTTCTGAATGGGAGAGGGTGAAGGTGACTTCACTCTCGACCCCTAACCCCATAAGGGGAAAGGATGTGACTGAAAGCCAATGCCTAACTGTAATGGTTGGGATATGCCCACTAGTCACGGTGTGGATATAGAGACTGCGACAAGTAAGAGTGCTTATGACGTGAGCGAGTTTAAAGACTACGTGGTGTATATAGCTCCCAAAGTTGAGGTCATAAAGCAGGGGGTAGTAACCCTGTTCCTACTGATAATAGGGTGTTCACATCAGGAGCCGTGTGCTGGGAAACTCGCATGCACGGTTTTGAATTGGAGTTGGAGGGGGCGACCTCTCTTTCGACCATACCAAATCGCCTGGTTCCGACGATTACACTTGTGGACGGGGTGCTGCCGACAGTCCCGGATGAAGCAAGAAATAAACATCAATATCGGGCTATGTCCGGTTTTGTTTAAGTTTTATAGAGCAATTTATCCTCAGAGCAACAAATCCCTGCCCTAGAGCGTTTAATCCACGCAACCGCTAAACGTCCTGTTGTCAGCACCCCCGGCTGAAGCACGGGGGCTTCGTGCCCCCCTTTCAGGTAGCTGACCAGCCTAAGCCTTAACTGGCTCCGTTCAGAGCAAGAGTTAAAGTTCCTACCCTGGAATGCGTGCTAGTTCCAGGCTCATGAACCGAATCGTTAAACATCTCTAAGGGGTTAAGGACGTGCGATTTGGATAGTACCGACTCTGAACATTGGCGTTCGCGCAGCGTGCGCGTTAGCGCAAGCGCAAACATTACCCCGCAAGGGAGTCGGAGCCAACCATAGCTCCATGGAGGGGCAACCATACCCCTCCACCCCGCAAAGGGGTGCTGGCGGCTAAAGCCGCTTGAGTCGGTTTTCCTCTCCGTGATAAATCACGGAGCTTCCAACCCTCCCAGGAGTTTTACGTGAAATACCCGTCCATTGATAGGGTATTTTACAAATTTCCCAGCGACTATCGCCGAGCGGCCATCAGCTTTGCTATTGGGCAGGTCAGGAGCTTCATCTTACCAAAAAATGCGAAAAGAAGGCTTCCGCCAGACCGCAGTTGGCGGCGAGATGAATTTTCGCCAAGAAACAACTTATCGGAGCTTGTCCGTGGTAAGATGATGCCATGAAAATCGTAGAAGCCAAGCTCAAAGACGGTTCGCCGTCTCAATATCGAGGGCTGGATGAGGCAATCCGCACGGGTCAATTCATCCGCAATAAGGGGCTCTTGCATAAAATCCGGTAATTTCTGGCTCCTGCCGGAAATTACTCCTCACAGAGTCTGCAAGATGCAGGTCCAGGATTAGACCTACGTTAAGGGGGTGATGACACCATCGGGTGAACGCCAGCCTGTTGCTCTGTCGTCTATCTTTAAGAAACGAGATGAGTGGATTTGTAAGCTCCAGTGAGCTAGACGTAAAAAGCCCCTTTAACATGACCGAAGCCAACATTACCCCATCTGGGAGATGGCTTAAATGCCAAATTACCAAAATTACGTTTTTGTGGTTGACACATTGGGGCAACCGTTAAGTCCCACTCATCGGGCCAGAGCCAGAAAGCTGTTGAAGCAGGGTTTAGCCGCAGTGTTTAGGACTTATCCATTTACAATTATACTCAAGAAAACTGTTGAGAACCCGGGCAATGAACCATTACGGCTCAAGTTAGACCCAGGGGCATCAGTGACGGGTATTGCCTTAGTTAATCAGAGTCGGGACACAGTTATCTGGGCGGCTGAATTGACTCATAGAGGAGATAGAATCCGAGCCAAGTTAACTGCACGTCGCGTGGTTCGTAGCCACCGTCGTTGCCGAAAAACTCGTTACCGTCAAGCCCGATTCAATAACAGAAAGCGCGCAGATGGATGGTTGGCTCCCAGCCTCAAACATCGAGTTGAAACCACCTTGACCTCGGTCAATCGACTGATTTATTCTAGCCCGATAACCGACATATCAATGGAGTTAGTACGATTTGACACCCAAAAACTGCTAAACCCGGAAATATCTGGAGTTGAATACCAGCAAGGGGTTTTGTTCGGATACGAGTTGAGAGAATATCTCTTGACGAAATGGCAACACCAGTGTGCCTACTGTGGTGGCCAAAATATCCCTTTAGAAATCGAACACATTCAGCCAAAAAGCCAGGGTGGTTCCGACCGAGTTAGCAATCTGGCTATTGCTTGCCATAAATGCCATCAGAAAAAAGGTTCTCAGCCGGCCCGTGAGTTTCTTTTCCAGAAACCGGAAATCTTGAAGCGGTGTAGCGTGCAGGCCAAAGCCCCCCTGAAAAATGCGGCAGCCGTCAACTCTACACGATGGGCATTGTTTAGCCGTCTAAAGGAAACAGGATTACCTATTGAAATGGGCGACCGGAGGTTTAACAAAATATAATCGGACGGTTCAAGGATTACGGAAAACCCATTGGCTAGATGCGGCTTGTGTGGGGAAAAGCACCCCGACCCGGTTGAAAATTAAAACTCACCAGCCACTACTAATTACTTGTTTTGGGCGCGGTGGTCGTCAAAAAGCGGCTCCTAACAAGAGGCTTCCGATTCGCCATAACCCATTAAAACCAATTAAGGGATGGCTTACCGGGGATATAGCCAAGCATAAGACACATGGAATTGGTAGAATAACCCCTAGGAGTGGCGGCAGTTTGGTTTTAACCAAACCTGACCAAACTCAGTTTTCAGTCAAACCAATAGATTTGAAACCGGTTTTGAGAAGAGATGGCTATTTGTATAAATTTTCCTGAGTTTTCCGGTCATTACCAGGTTATAGATATACTGCTTAGGAAGCAAGTTTTTAGCTGGTGACGGATTCAGAGTAGGATGTTATTTATGGCAACTATTAAAATCCACAGCGTTGGACACGCCTATGATCTGACGGCTCCAATAGATGGGTCCGATGTTGTTGTATTTATTCATGGCTGGCTGCTGAGTCGTCGGTATTGGCAACCTGTAATCGATCGCCTAAAACCTCAGTATCAGTGCTTATGCTATGACTTGCGAGGGTTTGGCGATTCTCAGTTAGCCAGTCGCCATCCATATTCTTGTGACTATGCTCCGGCTTCTTATGCTCAGGATTTAGGGATATTACTCGAGGAGTTAAATATCTCTAAGGCTTGGCTGGTGGGACATTCTTTAGGGGGGACGATCGCACTATTAGCGGCACAGCAATTGAGCGATCGCATTGCGGGGGTGGTTTGCGTGAATGCTGGTGGTGGTATTTACCTAAAAGAGGAATTTGAGCGTTTCCGAGTCGCAGGGGAACAAATTGTCAAGTTTCGTCCGCGATGGCTTTGTTACCTACCTCTAATTGATTTGCTGTTTACCAGGGCGCAAGTCGCTAGTCCGGTTTCTAGGGAATGGGGCCGCCAGCGATTAATTGATTTTGTGATGGCGGACCCAGAGGCGGCTTTAGGTGCTTTATTGGATTCGACTACGGAGACAGAAGTGCATCGCCTCCCCCAAGTAGTGGCTCAATTACAGCAGCCTGTGTATTTTTTGGCAGGAATGTGCGATCAGATCATGGAACCTCAATATGTTCGGCACCTGGCTAGTTTTCATCATCTGTTTCGCAGTGGCTATCAAAATGTGATTGAACTTGCTAATTGTGGACATTTAGCCATGATCGAACAGCCTGAGCAAGTGGTTGGTCACTTACGGGATATTCTGGCTCAACATGGCTCAACACAAGTGCAGCCCCATAATCACTAAATCCCGTTTGACTCCATCAATCACAGCTATCTGTGGGAGATAACCCCATTGCTCAAATCCAAAACTGTCAAAGAGTTTCAGGCTGGGTTGGTTATGGGCAAAAATTAGAGCCAGTAGAGTTTCACAGCCAAACTTTGGCCCTTGTTCTATGGCTTGATAGAGCAGTTTTTTGCCAATTCCCTGTCCCTGATAGTCGGTGTGGATGTAGATACTCAGTTCGGCACTGGCATCATAGGCGGCTCGCTTCTTGAAAGCTTGAAAGCTCAACCATCCAATTATGCGATCGCCAATTTCCACGACCCATAGGGGGCGTTGGGCTGACTGACATTCCCGATACCAGCCTAACCGACTCTCAACGGAAATTGGCTCTAGGTCAGCCGTAGCGATTTTTTGGGGAACGGCTAAATTGTAAATTTCGATAATTTGGGGTAAATCGTTTTCGAGTGCATCACGAATTTTCAAGTTATTCTCCATAAACTCCCGTACACAGTTTATTGGCAGTTGCTCACTCAGGCTTTGACCACATATTCTGAGTGTGAATATTTGATTCACAGCCTAAATATAAACTTGAAACAATCATCAGATATGCCTTTGGCTAGTTTATGGTGTGGTTAGTGCTTTGGTCAGTAATCTTGAGAGCGCGGAAAGGATTTGGGGCTGCCAGTGGTGGTTTGATAATGCGATCGCTTTCTAATATTAGGGGTAACTGTAGAGAAATCGGTATTTTAGACTACCAATTTCTATGGCGGAACCTGTTTCCTTGGGAAATACTGCATTTTCCTGGAGTTAAAGTTGTTTATAGAATTCTAGCTGTTGCTTGGCTAGGGCGTGGTTAGTGTAGCAGGACTGGGCGCGCTCATATCCCCGTTGACCTAGCTCTTGGGTAAGGTCTGGGTTACTGATTAACTTTTCGAGGCAGTCAGCTAGGGCTTCGGGGTTCCCTTCGGGGAAGACTAACCCAGCTTGGTCAATTACATAGGGAATTTCCCCAGAGTCTGAACCAATTAGGGGAACTTGGCAAGCCATAGCTTCGATGAGAACGTGGCCAAATTGTTCTTTCCAACCCACGGAAGTTAGGGTTTTAAATTTGTAGGTAGTTTCTGAGGGTAAAACTAGGGTATTCATGACGTTTATATATTGCCAAACCCGTTCATGGGCAACACTTTCAACGATAATTAGCCTATCTTGAATGCCTAATTCTTGGGCTAGGTCTAAAAGTGGCGATCGCAACTCTCCCCGCCCTAGTAGTAACCATTTCCAAGGGTGATGTTTAACCTGAGCTAATGCTTTAGCTAGGGTGATTAGTCCTTTTTCTTCCACAAACCGACCAACAAACCCTACCACAAACGTATCGGGTTCGATGCCTAGTTCCGCCCTTAATTCCGGTTGTGGTTCCGGTTTAAATAGGGTTTCATCGACTCCTAATTGGGGCATCACCTCCATCGGTCCTTGATATCCATGGTCGCGCAAAATTTCCGCCCCATCCTGGTTTCCTACAATAATACCATCAGTGTTACCTAGGTTATATTGTTCCAGTAGCGATACAGGAAATTTGAGAGTATATGGTAAATTCCACCAGGTAAAAAACACATTTTTTGCGCCTATTCCTAGCAGTTTATTCAGGGTAATAAATTCAGCAAATGTTAAGGCTTTTGCCCCTTGTTCTACTTGGATAATATCAGGCTTAAACGATTGTAACAGAGGAATTAGATCCAGACCAAAAGTGAGCAAACCTTGGTTATTTTGACTGAGGTTAGATATAGGAACCACCTTAAAATTCCCCTCATCCACAGGTTCAGATTTAACCCGCTCACTTTGGACACCGCCAGGGTTCCAAAGACGAGGTACAACCACGATCACCTCAATACCAGGTTCAAGGTTAGCTAAAACCCGCAGTTTCTCCCGGTTGAGGTCAACAATATAAGTGTGACTAGCGACAATAATTTTCATGGCTATCAATTGCCTGTTGTTTGCTAATTAGGTCGAGGGTAAAGGTTAATGATTGATATTGCATATTCCCACGGCTTAAATAAGCCGTAGTTAATCAACAGCTCACCCGTGCTATACCATAAATATAGTTTATCCTAACTGTAGCAAAAAAGCTAATTGAGAGACCAGGAGACACCCAACTAGACCACCAGGTGTTTGGGGAATAATTGTGGCTGTGTTCCCAGGCATTTATTAATCATGCTTGCCAGTTTTTGATAAGTTTTTCATAAAAAGATTGTTATATATTAGATTTCATCTTCATCTAATTCTCCTTCTTCTATGAGTCGTTTAATTTCTTGCTTATCAATTTCTGGTAATTTATAGATAACCCCAGCAAAGTACCAATAATAAACCGCTACCGGGTCAACATCGAGGGGATAATAATAGGTGTTGTAACTAATCACCAAAACAAACACCCAGAAAGAAGCCCCAAAACTGCGGATACTTTTGTCTTTAACGGAACGGTAAGTTTTAAAAGCTGTGAAAGTAATCACAGTTACAAAAAATAGAAAGGCGATAGTCCCTAGAGGTCCAATTTCATAAATCAGCTTAGGATAGTAAGTTTCAATCAATCGAGTTCTGCCAAAAACACGAGTGGAGTTAGTCGCCCGTCCCAGACCATTACCAAAGATTCCCCGTTGTGCACCACTGCTTTGATCAAACTGCTCAGAAATAAAGTCAGTGGGAGGGGAAGCATTCCACCGACTGACAAAACTATCAACTCGTTCCTGAACCATTTCTGGGTTAGCAATCATGACTATACCCAAAAGTAATCCGAGACCCCCAGCAATAGGAATAAAGCGCTTGAGATTAGCAATTTGTCCAGTGAGAACCAGTAGAATAATTGTCACTACTGGCACTAATGCTAAGGCAATACGCTGTCCAGAAATCACAGCATTAATAAATACTAATGCCATGCCAATTAATCCGGCTATACGCCATTTTCCTGAAGGGTCACTAAAGGCGGTAGCAAAGGTAAAAAAAGCGTTAGCAATTAAAAACCAAGCCCACTGCCAAGGAGCGACAAAGGTTCCCGGAAGTCGGATCATATTTTGGGAGGGGCTAAAAACTAAAGAACCGCCTACGAAACACTTATACTCAATGGTTGCTTGAAACAGATCGTCCCCTGTCAGATGGTCAGTTCCTTGACAGCGACCACTGGCGAGAAATTGATATTGTACCATCCCCAAAAGGCAACAGATAATTGCCAGTATTAGGGTCATGCGAGTTAGAAACAGCAAATCTTTTTTGTCTCTAATGTGGTAGTAGGCACAGGTAATTAGGGGAACATAGCCCATAAATACCTTTAAACCCAAAATTCCCATAGCTAAGGGTTTCTCGCCGGGCCGGGGGTCAAGTTGTTGCAAGCCATTCACGCAAATGATGGTGAGAAGACAAAAACCCAAAAGAATTAGCAGAGGTTGTTTAATTGCTTTGGGAATAATGATGGGGAGTCCTTTGCTTTTCCAGTCTTTATACATAGAAGCTAAGGCTGGAAAATAAAAGCCATCTTTGGCAAGCTGAAATATGACATTTCCGCCCCCAATCCAGTAAGTAATAGTTCCCGAAAATGGCATATAGGCTAGGAAACCCCAGAGACCATAACGTGGGTATTTATAACACAGAACCAAGACTAATATGCCGCCACCACCAGCAATGGCGAGTTTTTCATCTTTGACGAAAAACAGAGCCACCCCGACGATCGCCCCAACAATTAGAGTAGGAATTGCCGTCCCCATTAGTGTTTTAACGTCTTTAGCAAACTGGCGCTGTTTGGCTTTAAGTTGGGCTTTAGTTAGGGTCGGCTTTTTCTGCTGTTGTTTGGAGTTTTTTTTCCGGGACTTCTTTTTTTTAGATTTAGTCTTAGATGCCATTTTGGGTTCAATTCTAAGTTGGGCAGTAACTAGGCATTTGTAACTTGCTCCCCGACTAAAAACCGCCTTGGTTGGTCACGCTAATCCAAATTATATACCAACAACTAGGGGACTGCCCAATCTGATCCGCCCTGTTATCCCCATCATGAGGAGAGATTAGGCAATTAAGTATTGTTGCACCACTCCCACTAAGCGATCGCACCAATATTGCACCAGGTTAGGGTTAGCCGCTTCTACCATAACTCTGATCAGCGGTTCAGTACCAGAAGCGCGCACCAGTATGCGACCTTGATCCCCCATATCAGCTTCAGCATTAGCGATCGCATTTTGTAGAGGTTCGCAGTTTTTCCAATTACGGCGGCTGTCCGGGTTTTCCACTCTGACATTTCGTAACAGTTGAGGATAGGTGAGGAAACTATCATCCACCAGTTGGTTGAGCGATTTTGGCGATCGCCTCACTAAAGCTGCTAGGTGTAATGCTGTCAGTAGACCATCTCCTGTGATGCTGTAGTGATGACAAAGGATATGGCCCGACTGTTCACCCCCCAACATAGATCCCGTGCGCTTCATTTCGCTGTGGACGTGCTGATCTCCCACCGGGGTGCGGATCATTTTTCCTCCCAGTTTTTCCCAGGCTCTCTCAAATCCCAAGTTTGCCATAACCGTAGAAATAATCAAATCCTGGGGCAGTTGCTCCGCGTTTCTGAGGGTCTGACCCCAGAAGTATAGGATATAGTCCCCGTCAACGGTACGACCCTGGCTATCGACCGCTAACACCCGATCTGCGTCCCCATCAAAAGCAAATCCTAAATCCGCTTGATGTTCTACAACCGCTTGGCGGAGTAGGTCCAGGTGCGTAGACCCACAGTTAACATTAATTTTGTGACCGTCGGGAGACTCATGTAAACAAATTACTTCCGCCCCCATTTCTCTAAATACTTGGGGGGCAATATTTACCGCCGCACCCCAAGCCAGATCCAACACAACCCGCATTCCCTGTAGGTTAGTAGTTGGTAGCAGGGGACCATATAGCGAATCAGCATAATTCTGGATTAATTCCGGTCTGTAGTAATGTTGTCCACACGACTCAGAATAAACCGGGAACGCTTCCGCCCCGCGTAGGGCTGCTTCTATTTGCTTCTGGAGGTCGCTGGAGAGTTTTGTGCCGTCTGCGCCAAAAAATTTGATTCCGTTATCTTCTGGGGGGTTGTGGCTGGCGGATATCATCACCCCGCCCATAGCTTTACAGGTTTGGGTGAGGTAGGCTACTCCCGGAGTAGGACAAACTCCTAAATTCCATACTTCTAGTCCGGCTGCCGTTAACCCCGATGATAAGGCCATCGCTAACATATTACCCGAAATCCGGGTATCTTGTGCCAGGATGACTGGCCCTAGATTTTCCTGTTGCTGGCGGAGAATTTGTCCGGCCCAAAAGCCTACCTGTAGCGCCAGTGGCGCGTTGAGAAGTTCTCCGACTCGCCCGCGAATGCCGTCTGTACCAAATAGGGGACTGCTAGGAAGTTCCCCCCCAAATGCGGGACGGGTTTTGGCGGGGTTGACTGCATTTGCTACTGGGCGGGATAGTTTGATGTTCTGGGAAGGGACTGGTGTTGATACCATGTTATTCACTCCTCTCGATGTTCACACACTCACAGAGGAGGATAGCACGTCCGGAACTGAGGAACCTTGATCTACAATTCAAGTCTTGAGTTGATGTCTGGGAGGGTATGAGGGTATTTTAAGTTTTGCGATCGCCTTTCATTAGCACTCAGCTAATCATTATGGCCATGACCTAGCTAGACGTAGTTAGGGGTTATTTGGTTCCTAGATTTAAGGGTCAACTGATAGGATTGATAGGATTTTATGTTATTCTCAATCCCTTGACAGCCTCTGGGGTCGAGACTGATACTGAGAGCATATTCAATTCATCATTCGGGGAAAAGTTAAGTTTAATGTTCAAAATTAATCAAGGGCGATCGCTGATTATTTATCCGGCTATATTAGTTGTGATTATCGCTCTAGCCGGAATAGTTTGTTATTATCCTATTATTAACTCATTTTTTCTGTCAGATGATTTAGTTTTAATTGCCATCTTTCAACAGGTCGGACCTTGGGGATTGTGGGTCAATCAACAACATGGTCAATCCTTGTTTTTTCGTCCGGTTCTGAGTTTAATCAGTTTCCTAGATTATCAAATTTGGGGGAATTCTCCCCTCGGTTATCATTTAACTAATTTGGGATTCCATCTCAGCAATGCTTTAGCAGTAGGTTGGATTGCTAGTTTATTAGTTCGGAATTTTCCCATTCGTCGCCACTATAAAATAGTTTTACCCTATATTTCCGGGTTTGTATTTTTACTACTTCCTAGTCACACCGAAGCAGTTTCCTGGATTTCCGCGCGCACAGATGTCATCTCTAGCTTTTTTGGGTTTGTCGCTTTTATCGCTTATTTAATCGGCAGAAATTCCCGATATAAATATCCTTATATATTATCCCTGCTGCTATTTTTTATGGCAGTGTTATCCAAGGAATCTCTCGTCACCTTTCCTGGGTTGATTATTTTGTTTGAAATTTACCATTATTTTACCCATAAACAAGATGGTAAATTGTGGAAAAAAAGACTAGGCTTAATTATTCCATATTTGGCAGTTTTGGCGGTTTATTTTATCTGGAGAGTTATCAAAATTGGTACACTGGTAGGGGGATACGGCGAGGATATTCATTTAAGGTTTGATTTCGGTCATATTGCCCAAAATTTGATTATCTACCCAACGAGAACTTTTCTTCCCCCTATTTTTAACTCTAGTTTTAGTCTGTGGTTATCGATTTTTTGGCTAATTGTTCTCCTGTCCTTGGCTTGTACTTCTTTACTGTTTAAAAGCCGCACTCCCGACCCAAGTATCCCGCCTTTACTGCTGTTTTTAGCAGGTAGTTTTTTTGTCGCGGTTTTACCTGCTATTAATGTGTTTGTGTCAATTACAGATACCCAAGGGGAAAGATACCTCTATTTCGGTTCTGGGTTTGCGTCAATTTATCTAGCCGTAGTCCTAGCGTGTTTGTGTATGAATATCCGGCTGATTTTGGTGGTTTCCTCAATTTTACTGTTGATTTTTGGGTTAACTGTTCAATCTTTGAACCAAAATTGGCGGGTGGCTGGTTCCATTTCTCAAAATATTCTTTTGGGAATGTTACAAGATCACCCTAATCTCCCCGCTATTATTACTGCTATTCCTGATAATTATCGGGGTGCTTATATTTATCGGACCGGTTTAATACAGGGTTTGTATCTATTTGGGGGAGGTGAAAAATATGCGATCGCATTTAATCGTGAACTTGGTGACGGACCCTTTGAAAGGGTACAATTTACCACCAATAGCATTCAGACAGTCATGCACCATAATTTACGGGAATTGGACGATACAATTTTAATTAGACAAGATACCCCAGAGATTTATCAATTCAACTTGTCTAACCCGGAAACTTCCTTTTTACCCTGGCCGAAAAATTCCTTAAAAACTCTTGATTACGAAGTGATTAAGTTTGCACCCACCCAATATCAGCTACTCTTAAAAAATCCAGATTTGGCTGACCATCTAATTTTCTATTCCGACGGGAGGTTAACCGCTTCTCCCTATTAACTTGACTGCTAGGTGTCAGCACAACCCCTCATCGAGAATTGACACAGTAGAGACAAGACCAACCCTGTCTCTACTTATCGACTAATCAAAGCACCACCGAATCATTGCTGATGTCTGACAGGTGATAGAGGAGTGTTTATAGTTTAGTGCCACACTCAGGACAGAAATTGTTACTCGCGACATTTTTCGCGCCACAATTACTGCAATAGATTAACTCAACCGCTTTTTCTAACTGGCGGCGTTCCGGTAATCCTATCATCTGAGCATTACTCCTTCCTGGTGCTACCATAGGATAACAATTTTCATCCTTGGTAACATGAACATCCATCAGCACAGGACCCTCATAAGCCAACATTTCCGCTAGTGCTTGGTGTAATTCGTCACGACTCTTAACGACCATGCCTTTTACGCCATAAGAACGTGCTAACATTTCAAAATCTGGCATTCCGATTTCCATGTTAGAAGCCGAATAACGCTCACCATAAAAGGCTTGTTGCCACTGGCGGACCATACCCTGCCAACCGTTATTAATAATTACGGTCTTGACATTTATGCCATATTGTGCTACTGTTCCGAGTTCTTGGATGTTCATTTGCACACTGGCATCCCCAGCAATACAAATCACCTCGCGATCACTCAAAGCCACTTTAGCTCCCATAGCCGACGGGATACCATAGCCCATAGTTCCTAACCCAGCGCTAGATATCCACTGACGGGGGCCATTTTTCAAAAATTGAGCCGCCCACATTTGGTGCTGACCCACATCCGTGGTATAGTAGGCATCCGGTGCCATTTTTCCTAATTCTGCGATCACCTCTTGGGGAGAGAGGCTATCAGAATAAGAGGGAACCACCAGAGGATAATCTTCCCGCCAACGGTTAATCCTCTCTAACCACGATTGAGTTTGATTATCGTTCCCGACATCTCCAATTTCCCGGCAGCGGCGCAACAGGTCTATCAACACCTGGCGAACATCTCCGACAATTGGCACTTCCGGGGTCCGGTTTTTACCAACTTCCGCCGGGTCAATGTCAATATGAATCACCTTCGCCCTAGATGCAAATTCATCAAGTTTCCCGGTAACGCGATCGTCAAACCTAGCCCCGACAGCTATGAGCAAATCACATTCACTAACAGCAAAGTTAGCATAGGCTGTTCCGTGCATCCCCAACATTCCCACAGATAGGGGATGCTTTTCATCAAAAGATCCTTTCCCCATTAATGTGGTAGTTACCGGAATCTGAAAAAGCTCTGCCAATTCCGCAATTTCTGCATGGGCTCCGGCCGAAATCGCCCCACCACCGACATACATCAGGGGACGTTCTGCTTCTTCTATAAGTTTAATGGCTTGGTTGATTTGGCGAACATTGCCTTTAACCGTGGGACGATAGCCAGGTAGAGAAACCTCTCCTGGATTAACGGGAATATAGTCAAATTCTTCCAAACCTACGTCTTTGGGAACGTCTATGAGTACCGGACCGGGACGGCCTGTGCTGGCAATATGGAAGGCTTCTGCGACAATGCGAGCCATGTCACCCGGTTCACGAACCACATAGGAATGTTTGACTATCGGTAGGGTAATGCCGAAAATATCTGTTTCCTGGAAGGCATCCGTACCAATGGCGGGGCGCGCTACCTGTCCGGTAATGATTACCATTGGTATAGAGTCCATGTGGGCGGTGGCAATGCCAGTCACTAGGTTAGTGGCTCCTGGTCCTGATGTACCAAAGCACACTCCCACTCGTCCGGTAGCTCTGGCATACCCATCCGCCGCGTGGGATGCCCCCTGTTCATGGCGAACTAGGATATGCTGTATATCGCCCTCGGCTTCGGCTCGATACAGTTCATCATAAATGGGGAGAATGGCTCCACCAGGATAGCCAAAAATGTGCTGTACGCCATGACGTTTAAGACTATCAATGAGCGCAAACGCACCTGTTGCACGCTTGGCAGCAATTTTAGTTTGAAGTTGCACGATCGCTCCTCTAATTTAACTATATTGTTGAGTTAAAACCTCTATTTTAGATAAGGATTTTGTTTAAGGGGACTGGACGGTTAGGGTTTTAACAAGATTTTACATTGTTCAGCCACCACTATTAAGCCTAACGGTTGGCTCCGATAGGGTTAGGGGGTCGAGGCTTTCCTGCAATTGTATCACGATTTACCAATTGCGGGGCTTTGATAGTGATATCAAATGGTTTGGGCTATGTATGGCTGAATAAATCGGGGTCGAATGTCTACTCCCTGGGGAGATTTGCATCGAACTGGTAGTATCTTAGATAGCTGGTGAGCTGATCTCAAACAAAGTTCGACCGATTGCCTGGAAGACCTGATCAGCAGGCAGTAAACCCAACTGCCAAGTGTAGGATTGTCAAACAGTAAGCGTTAGGAGTGAAAGCCTTGAAAAAGATAGAAGCCATTATTCGGCCATTTAAACTTGATGAAGTCAAGATTGCCCTGGTCAATGCTGGCATTGTTGGAATGACGGTTTCGGAAGTTCGCGGGTTTGGCCGCCAGAAGGGTCAGACTGAGCGTTATCGGGGTTCGGAATATACAGTTGAGTTCCTACAAAAACTCAAGGTGGAAATTGTGGTCGAAGATGAGCACGTTGATATGGTTGTAGAGAAAATTGTCTCGGCCTCTCGTACTGGTGAAATTGGAGACGGTAAAATATTTGTCTCTCCAGTTGAGCAAATTATTCGTATCCGCACAGGAGAAAAGAACCTAGAAGCAATTTAAACGCTTTCCGCGATTATTCCCCGCCATGAAGCCTCTCCCACCTGGGGAAGTAGTGGTGGGAGTTTCTTATCCACGCCTTGAGACGATCGCTATGTCGATCAGTGGCTGGGTTGACTATCCCTTGAGAAGGGCACTCAGTTGGGGAAGTAATAGGTCAAAGGCTTTTCCTCGGTGGGAGATTTTTCGCTTGAGTTCTGGAGACATTTCGGCAAAGGTCATTTGCTGCTCAGGAACATAAAAAATGGGGTCGTAGCCAAAGCCTCCTTGACCTTGGGGGGTTTGGGCAATCACTCCTGGACATATTCCTTGGACTTGTTGGACAATAGAACCATCAGGACGAGATATGGCGATCGCACAAATAAATTGAGCGCTACGGTCGGCCGCGGTTTCCAGTTCTTTGAGTAATTTACTAATGCGATCGCTATCGGTGGACGCATACCGGGCTGAATATACTCCTGGCATTCCCCCTAGGGCATCTACGGCTAGTCCTGAATCATCTGCGATCGCCCATTCTCCCGTCGCCTTTGCCACTTCACTGGCTTTTAGGCAGGCATTCTCCAAAAATGTCTTTCCGGTCTCTTCAACCTCCAAATTATCCGGCTTAAGCTGCAATTTGACATCGATACCACCTAGATAAGCCTGCATTTCATTTAACTTACCAGGGTTTCCGGTTGCCACTACTAATAGTTTGGTCATATCATGTACCTGAAATCTGCTTGATTAGCATAAATCACCCCAGACGGTTAATATATATTGATAATTAATTTCCGAGGTGCTGAGGGGTTTAATTGTTTTGTCTACGGAAATTGACAATTCAACAACTATAACTACTGTTATCTGTCCAGGATTTCACCCGCCCCATTTTACGGCTCAGTTTTTGGATAGACTGGGAGTAGACTGGGGGGATAATGGGCTGTTGGTGTTTCCGGCTGCTCTATCTTCCCCTCTCTCACTGCCAGCCCTGGGGGAGTTTTTACAGGCTAATCTTGGCGATCGCCATAGCACACCATTGATATTTATTGGTTTTAGTGCGGGTGTGGTGGCTGCTATGGTAGGCGCTTACAGATGGCAACAATCAGGGGGTCAGGTGAGGGGATTAATTGCGATCGATGGTTGGGGTGTTGGTCGGGTCGGGAATTTTCCCTTTTACCGTATCAGTCACGATCGCTTTACTCACTGGAGTTCTGGGCTATTAGGTGCGGGTGATGGTGGTTTCTATGCTGACCCGCCTGTAGAACATTTGGACTTGTGGCGATTTCCTCACCAGACCTGGGGCTGGTGGCTGGAAACTGGGTTAGTTGGCTTAAAAACAGCTTCTCCTATGATGGCATCTGAGGCAATATTTGCTATATTAAAAAAACTTGGCAAATTACCAAATTGATAGCTTGATGATTAATTTAACTCAGCAGACCGAGAGTTCTTATATTACTATTAATGGCGTAGAACACTATTATCAATGGGTGGGAACTCCCTACCATGGGGAAACTTATAAGCCGGTTATGGTGTTTATTCATGGTTGGGGTGGGTCGGGTCGCTATTGGGAAAGTACCGCTATGGCTTTGGGCGATCGCTTTCATTGTTTACTTTATGATATGCGCGGTTTTGGTCGGTCTAATCGCCCGGCTGTAAATGATAGCGATCGAGGTTATGAATTAACCGAATATGCTCAGGATTTAGCCGCGCTTTTACAGGCTTTAAATATTCCCAAAGTCTATATTAACGCTCACTCTATGGGGGCTTCCGTCGCTGCCATTTTTATGAATCTTTATCCGTCCATGGTAGTTCGGGCTATCTTAACCTGTAGTGGTATTTTTGAATATGATGAAAAATCTTTTACTACTTTCCATAAATTCAGTCGCTATGTAGTCATGTTTCGCCCTAAATGGATGGCACAACTACCTGTAATTCATCAAATATTTATGGCGAGATTTCTGCATCGTCCCCTACCTAGTCAGGTCAGCCGAGAATTTTTAGAGGATTTCTTATTAGCAGATTTTGCCGCCGCCTATGGTACTGTTTTAACATCCGTGAGCAAAGAAGCTACCCAATGGTTTCCCGAAGAATTTAAAAAGTTAACAGTTCCTACCCTCTTGGTAGCTGGGGAATATGACCAAATTATCCCTATGGAAATGGCTAAACAAGCGGCTACTCTCAATCCTAACGTTCAGCTTAATATTTTGCCAAATACTGCTCATTTCCCCATGTTAGAAGACTCTATAAATTACATGAAAATAATTCAAGAATTTTTAATTGATAATTAACAATTGTAGGGGCGGGTTCTGCTGTCAATTACATTTCCCCACCAGAATATCAATAAACCCGCCCCCACCCGGTCATTAATTATTAATTATTAATTATTAATTACATTTGAGGAGAGGTTGGCACGATATGCACATAATGGCGTTTTTGTCAATAGGCGGAAAAAAGACGATCGCTTTTCGGGGCAAAACTCGTGCATCGCCAGCTTAAACTTTTGGTGAGAGAATAATTGTAATCGCGATAGCATGGGGGTTGTAGCCTCTATTTTTGCGGATAGACATAGTAACCCCTTGAGAGCGATTGATTTCATGGTATCACAACCCCCATTGTCTCGTCAACTTTTTGCGAGCAATTTTCAATAAATTTGTAACAATTATTAACAATATTTTGGATGTCAAATTTATTCCCCCGTATAAATTAGCAAAACTTATGTAATTTGGTAAATTTGCTGGTGGGTTAGGTGGAAGGGGGGAGAGGGTAGGGTAGGGTAGGGTAGGGTAGGGTAGGCTGGTGTGTCTTAGGTTTTTTCGGATTGGAAATAGTAATCAAATCGCTTTTCGAGTTGTTGAACGGTGAGATTTTGGGTCCAGTATTCAACTAAAGCGTGTCCGAAAGCCCAAGCATTATGGTCAGGTGGATCGGGGTTATTTAAAAGTAGCGGCCAGAGGGCGAGAAGGTCAAAATTAGGGGATTTAGTGCGATCGCTAGTGAGGAGACAAAACAGATCATAACCCATCTGCAATTTACCGATCGCCACCGGAAGCTGCTCTATGGGTATTTGTTCAGCCAACAGATAGGCGAGGGTAGGGTTTCCGGTGGTGAGGGTAGAGATAAATTTGAGGACAGGACTTTTTAATAAGGCTGTTAACCCTTGGGTAGTTGCCATTTGGCGGGTATAGCGGTCAATAATTTTAGCGGCGGCGAGAGTGCGGGATTTTTGATCTCGTAAAAATCGGGCTAATCTTAATTGTTTGGTCGGTCCGACTGCTTCCACTAAATGGTTGGATAAAACCTCAGCATTCCAAGGATTTCTCTGAGTTGGGGAATCACTGGTAACTAGGGGTAAAACCAGATCGCAAAATTCTCCTAACTGTTGGTGACGATATTCTGTCGCCTCCCGAATAGCTTTTTCTTTCGGTCTATTTCCGGTTTCCCAATTATAGGGAGGTTCCCATTCTCTGACCGGACGCAGACGGTCAACTTGGGTGACAATAGCGATCGCTTTCAGGTCAGGAACTTCCACACGCATATCCTGCAAAAAATCCCGATCCATTTGTAAGGCTGGATCAAGGGCGGGTGTGACTAATAATAGCAAATCTGCTGTTTGGGCTTCACTAACCACCAACTCCCGCAGGTCTTCTCGGTTGACTTGTTCATAACCGGGAGTATCCCACAAATTTAGGGATTCTCCTGTCGGTGTACTCCAGTGATAATTTTTAATGCGATCGGTGCTGGGAAGAACATCAACTTCCGCGAGGTTAGCTTGAAACAGGGTATTAATTAAGCTGCTTTTTCCTGACCCAGTGCGTCCTACTAACAGAATGCTAACCGGTTTTTGTTCCACCTTTTCGGGAGGGTCAGCCTGGGAGATAATCTCCTGTAAAGTTTGGGTTTGCGCCTGGGGTAAATTTTCCTCGGTAACAGTTAACGCCGTCAGGGGAATTTGTTCGCCGCCATAAAGGGCGATCGCTTGTCGGGAGAGGTTTTGTAGGGCTACCTCTCGCATCATTTGACCTAAATTAACTAATAGTTCTTGAGTCGCTTTATTGCTCGGTTTCTGACTCGCTAACCTCGCCGCCGCCGATACCGGATTAAGTATCCATGAAGCCCAACTCCAGACCTGCCATAATTTCCGGGCTGAGGGTTCTAATTTCTGGTAAACTTCATAGGCTTGATAGGCTTGTCCTACCGTTACTTTATTTAGCACTGGGGATAGTTCTTGCATCCACCGATCTAAATCATCTACTGTTCCCCGAATTAATCCATAAGCCTGGGGTACATAAATATCAAGTAGGGGATATTTTACCTCGGGATGATATATATTAGCAATCACAATTACTAGCTGTTTACAGCGTTCCCAAAATTGCCCCCAGTCTAACCAAAATGGCGGATCATTTCGCGATTGTATCAGGATGTCTTGTACCGCTTTTTCTACCTGGGCGATCGCTTCACTCCCTCCCGTGGCTGCTGCCATTTCTTCCGTTAATTCAAACTTGGCAGCCGCTTCGTCTATAGCCGCTTCTACCTGGGCAAGATCTGGCTTTGTCCACCTTACTAATAACCATCGCCACCCCAATAATAGCAGCGGGAAAATTCCCCAGATCCAGTTAATACCCCAGCTATGAATTTGCCACCCCGCTGAGATTAATAAAAATCCAACTATGATCGCGATCGGACTGACTATAATTGCCCATTGCCAAGGCTTTAAGTTTACCATTTCTCCATTTTCCTAGTCTTGATCAGCTCATATTTCTGCCTATTGTCTGGAACTGGTGGGCGATGGTATTCACAAAATGTCTCTTTTGTCAAGATGCCTATTGGGGGCTGTCCATTTTTTCGGGAAAATTCGTGCATCGCCAGAGGCAAGTTTGAGACGGCGAATTATGCTAAATCCTTATATGACAAGGGTTATAGACCCTGTTTTTGGCATTGAGGCACAATAAACCCTTGGGTAACATTAATTACAGTCTACCAGAACCCCTATAAACTCGTCAATAATTTGAGAATAATTGGCAATAAATTCTTATTAATTCTTAATGTCGTTGAAAATAACAAAACTCTCTAGCCGTATGTATTAGCAAAACTTAACTATTTGGGGACGATAGCGCCAACTGTTGGGTGAGGGTATGGGTGAGGGTGTATGTAGGCTTGGGAATTAATCCCAAGCCTATTTTGAGGTATTATGTACGGGTAAGACTTTCGTGCAATTGAGTTAGCATTTCCGCCTCATCTTGGGCGGGTTTTTTGCATTTGAGACCCTGACAAACGAGGGCGATCGCACCGGGAGGCAAATTTTGATCAAGTTTAAAAACAGCAGTAGGTAGATACTGCTTGTTTAACTTAGCGATTTGCTCATAATTAGTGCGAACCAAAGTATTATTACAATACCAATCAAAAGCCACAAACAGACTCGGACAGGCTTGTGGAGACTGGCGCATAACACTAGCAAAGGCTTCCAAAGCCTGGAGGGCGCGATCCAAGTAGTTGAGGTCTTCTGTTAACAGAAATAGGCGCACCAAATTAGCGATCGCCACCCCATTCGCCGCCGGAGTAGCATTATCCATATAACTACGTTCACGAATTAGCAAAGTTTCAGCATCATCAAGGGCTGTATTAAAGTAGCCCCCCAATTCCACACTCCAGAGATACTGGTCAAACTCATTCTGAACTTGGACAGCATTTGTCAGCCAAAAATCTGCCAATTCCGGCTGTTGCAAACTAGCTTGATGTAGATCAATTAGCGCTTTGATCAATAAAGCATAATCTTCCGACTGCGATAATACCGCCACCTTGCCGTCATAATTAACCCGGTGAAAACGGTCATCAACCCACTGATGTTCTAGGACAAATTTTGCCGCCTTAGTCGCCAATTCCAAATATTCGGAATTATCCAAAACCCGCGCCGCTTTCGCCAACCCCGAAATCATCAGAGCATTCCATGCTACAATCATCTTAGTATCAGTAACCGCCGGAATACGACCCGGCCAGTCCCTTTCTTTAGCCGCCTGATTATTCTCAGCCACCGGGAAAGTTGTAACCTCCGCTGGTGGCGCACCATAACGGACTGCGAATAGTTTAGCCAAAGCAGTTTCTATCAAAGGATCTAACTCATCACAATTCCAGCGCTGCAATACCGTTTTACCTTCAAAATTACCAGATTTTGTCACCGTAAATTGTGCTTGTAACTCGCCAAATTCTGCCGGACTCAGGAAAGTTTCTAACTCTTGGTTAGTCCATACATAAAACGCACCTTCTTCCGGTTCTTTATCCTGGGAGGTGACAAAACTATCAGCATCTTGTGCCGCGTAGAAATAGCCCTCCGGTGCAGTCATTTCCCGTTTCAGCCATTCCACTGTACCATTAATCGCCCTTTGATAAGCAGGTTGTTTCTCGCCATCAGACCATAGGTCTGCCAAAAACTCAAGAATTTGACCGTTATCATAAAGCATTTTCTCGAAGTGAGGAACTGTCCAGGTCGGGTCAACCGTGTAACGATGAAAGCCTCCCGCCACATGGTCATAAATTCCTCCAGTCACTAAGTCTTTTCCCCGTTGCAAACAGGCTGCTTTACCATCTACTTTAGGTGAAGAAATTAAGCGAGTTCCCCGCCAAGCCATATCCGCATAAGGAATCATCGGAAACCGAGGACCGCCGTAGTTATTACGACCAACTACTCCCGTGTTAGTTTCTAGTCCTTGTTTCAGTAAATCTTCGGTTAATTCCGAGGGTGGTAAAATCATAGACTGTCGCAGTTGGGTCAGAATTTCCTCGGTGACAGTTTCGAGTTTATTTTTGTCAGTCTGGTAAAAGTTGTGAATGGCTTTCAATAAATCCAAAAACCCCGGCCTTCCGTAGCGAGGTTCAATGGGAAAATAAGTCCCACCATAAAAGGGGATCCGATCGCCTGGGGTGAGAAATACATTTAACGGCCAGCCTCCTTGACCAGTCATCATTTGTAGGGCTTGCATATAAATGCTATCGATTTCTGGACGTTCTTCGCGATCGACTTTGATGGGGATAAAATTAGCGTTCATATATTCAGCGATCGCCGCATCAGAAAACGCTTCCCCCTCCATAACTGTACACCAGTGACAACTTGAGTAGCCAATAGACAGAAATATGGGCTTATCTTCAGTTCGAGATTTTTCTAAGGCTTCATCGCACCAAGGCCACCAGTCAATGGGATTATCTGCGTGTTTGCGGAGATAAAGGCTTGATGATTGGGCTAGACGATTGCTCATAATATTAGATAAGTTCTAGTGCTATTGACTATGTTGGGATAATTAGTTTTCAGTATAGCGTTTAAATTTACTCGGCGGTATTCTCAGCTAATAAAGTCCTAGCCGCCTCGATCATATCCTGCTGTAAACCCTTTAAATGGTCGTGGTTATCCAAATAGGTTTTTAGGGCTTCTAGGGGGTCGATCGCACTTCCCGCCGCCAATTGAGGGACACGAGGGCGGGCTAGTTGACTAATTAATTCCGGTTGGATAGTATAACTATGGGCTGCACTGAGGGCGGCGTGCAGTTTGGGCATATCGATCGCATCTAATTGATCTGGTCGCAACTGATACAGTAGTCGCACCACAGCCTGATCAATGTTTTTCTTAGCGATCGCCCCCAGCAATGCGGTTAGGGGGTCATCTTGCTGGGAAATATCCACCCTAATTGTACAAAATGAGCGCACTGGTAAAGGGCAAAATTCCCAAGTTGTTTGATTCTTCGCCAAATTCACCAACACAAACCCCTTGTCTTCTTTTTCCTCCGAAAAATCCACCCTTTCAATACTCCCCGGATACACCACCGGAGGGTTATTAGTAGGATTAAGATTTTGGTGTTTGTGAACGTGACCCAAAGCCACATAATCAAACTGAGGACGAGTCAACAACCCCAAAGGAAGATTAAAACCTTTCCCCACCGCCAGAAACCTCTCAGCCCCGAAACTAGCGCGATCGACCATTAAATGTCCTAACAATACCGTGGGAATATCCGGATCAAGCCGTCGAATTTCTCCCTCTAGGGCTACCGTTAGGCGATCGATGAGTAATTTATTAACCGCCTCCAAAGACAGCCCCTCAGTGTCCGGTCGAGTCAGTAGGGTTGAACGGGTCAACCAGGGGATAGTAATCACCTGAACTAAACCGTGGCGAGTTGGAATGGGATGGGTTTCTAAGCGATCGCCCACCACAAACCCCGGCACTCCCAGAGTCCGATAAATCCCCAAACTCGCCCCCCCCTGTCCTTGGGAATGTTGGTCATGATTCCCCACCAGTAACACCGTGGGAATTTCCGCATCTACCAGGCGGCGAAATTCCTGAGCGAAAGCCTGCTTAACAAATGGTGGCGGCGTAGAATCAGGGAAAGCATCCCCCCCAAACAAAACCAAATCCACAGGTTCTGCGATCGCCCGATCTATACATCGCCCCAAAGTTCTGGTAAAATCTTCCAGACGAGTATTTAAGCCAGTTTCCGGGTTGATCCGTCCTTGGGAAAAACCACTACCCAAATGGATATCCGAAAGATGCAGGACTTTAATCATCAAATTCTCGCCCAATGTATCAATGGCAGGTTACTGTTAGCTAAGTAGTTTACCAAAGATTGGGGTTGAAAGCATTGTCGTTTTCCAGACACTTTGTGGTATTGTAGGTTTTTGAGAACGGTTGCATATTCCCTTGCCAGACCTTGCCATGTTAAATCCGAATTTGGATGAAATCCAGTTACAGCCAGACGAATACGAACGCTACTCCCGTCACCTGATTTTACCAGAAGTCGGGTTAGACGGTCAAAAGCGTCTGAAAGCGGCCAGCGTCCTCTGTATTGGCACAGGTGGACTCGGTTCACCTCTGCTATTATACCTAACTGCAGCAGGGATTGGTCGCATTGGGATTGTCGATTTTGATATTGTAGACAATTCCAATCTCCAACGCCAAATCATTCACGGGACCTCCTGGGTGGGAAAACCTAAAATAGAATCTGCCAAAAATCGGATTCTCGAAATTAATCCTAACTGCCAGGTAGAGTTATACAATATCCGCCTCAGTTCCGAAAATGCCCTGGATATTATTAGATCCTATGATGTCGTCGTAGATGGCACCGATAACTTCCCCACCCGTTATCTGGTCAATGATGCTTGTGTTTTGTTAAATAAACCCAACGTCTACGGGTCTATTTTCCGATTTGAGGGTCAGGCTACCGTTTTCAATTATGAAGGCGGACCCAACTATCGCGACCTATATCCCGAACCCCCACCCCCTGGGATGGTTCCTTCCTGCGCTGAAGGTGGAGTTTTAGGGATTCTACCAGGCATGATTGGCGTTATTCAAGCCACTGAAACCATTAAAATTATTTTGGGACAGGGACGGACTCTTAGCGGTCGCTTACTGCTTTACAATTCCCTAGATATGAGTTTCCGGGAATTGAGATTACGGCCTAATCCTGAACGTCCGGTGATTGAAAAACTCATCGACTACGAACAATTCTGCGGCATTCCCCAAGCTAAACAGCAGGAAGCAGAAGCAGCCGGATCTCTCGCGGAAATGACGGTGACGGAATTAAAATCTCTGATTGACAGTGGTGCGGATGATTTTGTGTTGATTGATGTTCGCAACCCTAATGAGTACGAAATCGCCAAAATCCCCGGTTCTGTTTTAATTCCTCTACCCGACATTGAACAGGGTAAAGGGGTTGAACAGGTTAAAGAAATTGTCAATGGTAATCGTCTAATTGCACATTGTAAAATGGGAGGGCGATCGGCTAAGGCTTTAGGAATTCTCAAGGAAGCTGGTATTGAGGGGATTAATGTTAAAGGCGGAATTACTGCCTGGAGTCAAGAGGTTGATCCTTCGGTTCCACAATACTAACAGGGTGTGAAATGGTGCGTCAGTCAGTGGGATGATTCTCTATTATTCATGATGATTAATCCGTCGGACGCACCCTACTTTGGCTTGGTTAAATCAATTAAAATATCATAGCGGAAATCATTAGCTAATTTGCTAAGATAATCAGCTAGGGGTTTATATTGACCAGGAATTTTCGCAATAGTATCAGCAATTAAGCGACCGTTTAGTTTAGTGGCAGCTTGATGTAATTCTTTTAGCCACGGTTCCGGCATTACGGAAAGATTGATTTCCGTTGTATCAACAGATGTGTTATAATTGGAATTGGCTGAGTTTTGGGATTCAGAAATAGCCAGATTTTCTGCTAATTGGGATTGATTTTGTTCATAGATAAAACGGACTCCGAGATGTTTAACGATAGTTTGTAATAGCTGGTCTACCCGGAAAGGTTTGCGGACAAAATCATCACACCCAGCCGATAAAACAATAGATTTTTCTTGTTGGAGGGCGCTGGCGGTTAGGGCAATAATTACAGTAGCTTGACCCTTGAGGTGGCGTTTAATTAGCTGAGTGGCTTCATAGCCATCCATAACTGGCATTCGCATATCCATAAAAATGAGATGGGGCTTCCATTCCTCCCAAATAGCGATCGCCTCCTGACCATTTTCCGCCTCTCGGACATGGAAACCCAAGGGGTTCAATAATTTGACCACTAATTTGCGGTTAGTCCAGTTATCATCAACCACCAAAATCCGATATTCCGGCTGATTTTCTGCTAAAGCGATCGCCCTCCCTGGAGATTTTTCGGAGTTTCTAGTCGCCGCCTCAGCCATAGTCACTTGAATATCAAACCGAAAAATTGTGCCTTTTCCTCTCTCGCTGCTAACTTGAATTTCCCCACCCATTAAACCAATAAACTTTTGAGTTATCGAGAGTCCCAAACCCGTCCCCTGTTGAGAATTACGACCAGTTTCTGTTTGCGAAAACGGTTCAAAGAGTAAATCCATTTCCGAGGGGTCAATACCGGGTCCGGTATCCTCAACTTCAAACCATAGTTGCCCAAAATCATGGTTAAATTTACCCAATTTTACCCGCAAAATTACCCCACCTTTCACAGTAAATTTAATGGCATTTCCCAGCAAATTAATTAAGCATTGACGCAGTTTTTGTTCATCGGCATAAATATAAGTCGGGATATGATCATCAATGGCAAAATCCAGAGTTAATTTTTTCGATGAGGCTGGCAATTCTAGCATTTCTCGCAGGGAATTAAGTAAGGAGATTAAATTAAAATTTGTGGGATTCAGAGAAACTCTACCCGCCTCAATTTTCGACATCTCCAAAACATCATTAATCAACTCTAAGAGATGTTCACCACTGCGACCGATAATTTCTAAATGTTCTTTATGGTCAAATAGAGGAATATTAGGATTATGATATAATTCCCTTTCCATTAATTGAGTAAATCCCAGAATAGCATTAAGTGGTGTGCGTAATTCATGACTCATGCGGGCGAGAAATTCACTTTTAGCCCGACTAGCGGTTTCGGCGGCTTCCTTGGCTTGTTGAAGGGCTATTTCAGTTTGTTTGCGATCGCGAATATCTCGGACTACAGCGCAGCCATATTCCCGGTGATTATATTCTAAATGACTCAGGGTAATTTCCACAGCGATCGCCTGACCAGTTTTAGTATAATGAGTTGATTCAAAAGTAAATGAACCTTGGTCTCGCAAATCATCCCAAGAAATTGACCAACCACCAGGGGAAGCGAGGGGATCTATATCTCCCACTTCCATGGTCAGTAATTCCCCCTGAGAATATCCCAGAATTTGACAAGCCGCTTCATTCACATAAAAAAACCTGCCATTAATATCACTAAATAAGACATAATCCCTAGATTTATCAATCGAAAATTGAGTTAAACGCAGCTTTTCGTCGATTTCCTTACTTTCGGTAATATCTTCTAAAACCCCCAAAATTCCCAACACATTACCCTGGGAATCTAACATAGGAATTCTGCTAACATCTAGCCAAATTCGCCGCCCTCCCGGTCCCAGCTTTTGTTTAGGGGCTACCACATTCATTTCCGGGGTGCGAGACTCCAAAACCTGTGTATCTTTTTCCCGGTAAAACTCGGCAATATTAGCATCTGCAAATAAATCAAAATCTGTCTTTCCGACTACTGATTCTGAACTATCGAGTCCGGCGGCGATCGCCCAATTTCGGTTACAACCTCGAAATACTAAATTAGTATCTTTCCAAAATACTTGTTGGGGGATATTATCCAGAAGTAGACGTAAATACTCCTCTTTTTCGCGAATTTCTTGTTCGGAACGTTTGCGTTGGGTAATATCAATAATTTGAGCGATCGCACAGAGAGGATTTCCCTTGACATCCAAACGCAGATAACAAGTAACAATCCCATAAACCCAATGTCCGTCTCGATGACGGTAGCGTTTTTCCAGGGTATATTCATCAATTTCTCTGGCTATTAATTTCCTAAATTTTTGCCCGCAAATATCCCGGTCTTCTGGGTGTGTAATTCCATTAAAATCTAAGTTAATTAAATCCGCTTGGGAGTAGCCCACCAACCGACAAAAAGCCGTATTTACCTCTAAAAAATAGCCCTCCGTTGAGATTTCCGCAATCCCAATGGGGGCTAAATGAAATAAATCTCGCAGGCGATTTTGACTCTCAGCTAGGGCGGTTTCTAGCTGTTGTAATTTCTGGTGTAATTGACGGTGATTGTGATTCATATATCGGTAAAGTAAAGTAGAAACTGGTGGCTAAACCCAGATCAGACTCTACCCAAATATCCCCTCGATGGCGATCAATAATTTTCCGACAAATCGCTAAACCGATACCATTTCCTGGGTATTCCTGCTGGGTATGTAGTCGTTGGAAAATCTGAAAAATTCTCTGGGTTTTATCCGCCGGAATACCAATCCCATTATCATGGATACCAAATTGCCAATTTTGATTTTTCGGCATCACAGAAACCGTGATTTTGGGGGGTATACCAGGACGGTGATATTTAACTGCATTAGCAATCAAATTTTGAAATAGCTGTCCTAACTGAAGGCGATCGCCAAATACCATTGGGAGTTTCTCTGAGGTAATAATCGCCCCACTTTCCTGAATCGCTAAACTTAGGTTACTCAGAGTTTCCTCTAATATAATATTACAGTCGATCGCCTCAAAAGCAGCTTGTTTCGTTCCCACCCGGCTATAGTGTAGCAGATTTTTAATTAATTGCTGTAGTCGCATTCCCTCATCTAAAATCGGCAGCACATATTCTTCTGCTTCCTCCTCCAGGTTAATTTGCGATTTCAGGGTCAGCATCAATTCCGCAAACCCGGTAATGGTCTGTAGTGGTTGTTGTAGGTCGTGGGAAACAATATAAGCAAATTGTTCAAGTTCTTGGTTAGAACGTTTCAGATCTTCGTTCAACTGCTGTAAACGAAAGTTTTGATTTTGTAATTGTTTCTGTAGTCTTCTAATGGTCAGTTGATGTTCAACCCGCGCCAACACTTCCTCAACTTGAAAAGGTTTGGTGATATAGTCCACTCCCCCCACCGCAAAGGCTTTCACCTTATCGATAACATCATCCAAAGCACTCAGAAAAATTACAGGTATATCAGCCGTTTTCTGTTGAGATTTTAAGGCTTCACAGACCTGATAACCGTCCATTTCCGGCATTTTAATATCTAGCAACACGAGATCCGGCGGTTGGTTGGCAACTGCCATTAGTGCTAATTTGCCGTTAATCGCACATTGTACATCATAATCGCGATCGCCAAGAGTTGCCGACAATACCCGCAAATTATCAGGTGTATCGTCAACTATTAAAATGCTACCTTTTTCCGGCTCTAAGCTGTTCACAAAATCTAATTAAAACAATAGGGAATTTTCCAGAAATCATCTGGTAACTGTTGCTGGTCAGTTGGGGACTACCGCCCATAATCATACCACATATAATAATAAACCCTCCCCTCACCAAAGGGAAGAGTTTAACCGGGAGCCAAATTCTCCCACCGCCTCTCAACTAAGATAGCAGTTGTGTGACTATTTGTCTGTATCTTTGATCATTCATCCCTCCGCTTTGTCCTGCTAGTTGTGGATCAATATGCCGTCTCATGGCTTCAATGCGATCGCGGGTGGCGGGGTGAGTGCTTAAAAACGTGGGAGGAGAACTGCTATTTAGAAGTTTTGCCATAAAGTCTATAGCTGCTTCTTGAGAATATCCAGCCCTACCCAAATTAATGATTCCCAGTTGATCTGCTTCATATTCAGCACTGCGACTATTCGGCCGTCTTAGGGCTAATTCTACCCCAATTTGTACCGCCCTATTAGTATCAACTCCAGCCGCCGAAGCCACACCTTGAGCGATCGCCATTTCTCGCATTTGTTGAATAGAATGACGACCGACAATATGCCCAATTTCATGAGCAATTACACTAGCCAGTTGTGCTTCATTATCGGCGGCGTTAATTAAACCTGTATGGATATAAACAAATCCCCCCATAGTAGCAAAAGCATTAATCCGAGAATCATCAACTACTTGGAAAGTATAGGGAATATTAGGGCGATCGCTAGTTTGTGCCAGTCGCTGACCAATTTGGTTAACATACATAGTTAAATCGCGGTTACGATGCAAACGAAACTCGCGACCTACCATCTGATCATTGATCTGTTTACCAATATTGACTTCTTGGCGATCGGAAATAGTAGAAAGCTGGATAACTTGAATTCCTCTAAAAATCAACTCCGGGATAGAAATCGCTTGGGTAGCGGGTATAGAACTTAATAAAATCCCACAGACCACCGTTACTGATAGCAGTGGATACAGCAAGCGACGGGTATTTTTTCGGAGTTGTGGCAGGTAATTTTTAAACATAATTAAACATTTGTTAGGGTGGAAAAAGCCAGGCTAGAACATTACGAGGAATCCCAAAGGCTGAAAGGGTATGGTTGCACTATTTAATAGTTCGGGTGAACGTCTACAATTCAGGAAAAAAATGTTTGTTCCTCCTTAATGTTACTGTCCGCATTTTTAATCCTGGGCTTTCTCCCTGGTTTGGTGGTCAATCATCTAATTGACGCGCTTAGGTGCAGAGATGCTGTGGAAAACAGCGATCGCCCCTACTACACAGGGTGTGATACCATAACTATATTCTACCCGTATTTGAGACTCACAATCACTTAAAAAAGTTGCCATTCCCAAAGTTCACCCCAAAAATTTGGCGGCTAGGGGGTGAGGTTGAGTCAGATAATATCCCTGAGCATAATCTATTTCCAGGTCTCGGAGGGTTTCAAAGGCTTGGGAAGTTTCTACCCCGTTGGCTATGGTCTGAATAGCTAAAGACTGCGCCACCAACTGAATTATTTGGACAATAGAGCGATCGCCTAAGTCCTGCGCGATATCTTTCACCAAATCATCGGCTATTTTCAGATAGTCAACGCAGACATAGTTAAGATAGTCCAATGAGGAATGCCGACTACCGACCTGATCTACTGTAACATAATAGCCCTGAATTTGCAGGTTAGCGATCGCATCCGCCGCCTTTTGAGGGTTAGCCAGAATAATTGATTCCGCAATTTCCCAGCAGAATAGATCCGGTGTCAGGTCTCGTTTAAGTATTTCTCGCTCTAATTTTCGCCACTGTCGGTAATTATATAGAGTCCGACTCGATAGGTTAATAGCGAAACGATATTTTTCTCGATTTTCGGGGGTAGTTTCCGACAACAAATCTAATACTGTTTCAATTACCCAGCGGTCGATTTTTTCAGCCAATCCATAGCGTTCGGCTATCGGTAAAAACCAGGAAGCTGGAAGCACTTTATCTGACTCATCAATGAAGCGGATTAAAATTTCACAGTATCGCTTCGACCCCCCACTGTTTAGGGGGATTGCTTCTTGAGTATACAGACCCAATTGCTGTTCTGACAAAGCCTTTTTGAGGCGGTTAATCTGGTGAAGGCGATCGCCACAGCCGTCCGGATCGCCACCAGGTAAACAAATAACTTTAGACCGATTACTTAAATCAGTTTTTAATGCCGCAGACCTTCTCATAAAACTTGACCCCCAACTTAGCTCAAACAGGTGAGCAGATATTATTGCCTACTTGTACGATAACTAGCCTAGGTAAAATAACCATGAAGATTTGATGAGACTTTTCTTAGGTTAGTTATGGCGAGCCAAGTCTGATGGTCTTTGGAGACCATGAAACCTTACCGGAAAATCCACAGTTGTCAATCTAAATTTACGAACTGAGACGTGAAAAGTTGCACTGTCTCTGTATTAGGGGTGATACTCAATAACCCGAATCGGTTATCAAAAGTCCATTTCCACCCCAAATGCAGGTGTAGTGATAAAGTGATAAGTGCAGCCAGGATTAATTTTTCCAGCATAGCCGATCGCTCCTTTTCAGATAAACATTAACCGCACCCTTTGTGAACTTAGGATCGATTATAAACAATTAGTTAGATAACGACCATGATTTGATGCAGTTATCATCATGATCTTCTACACTCAATTGTTGTGATTTCCGTCACATTAGCAAAATCCCTAGAGAGCTTCTGTATTTTTAATTACGCTTATCATTTCGCAATATATTCCCCTAGCCTCAGAACCAGCTACCCCATTCATCACCCGAAAATCGAATGGTAGAATGGTAAGGTGCGTCACAACCAGCCACCCCATTAATTACCGGAAAATCAAATGGTAGAATGGTAGGGTGGGTCAGAAGCAGCTACCCCATTCATCACCGGAAAATCGAAAACTGACCCACCAGAGCCGCGAATATGGTAGGGTGGGTCAGAAGCAGCCACCCCATTCATCACCGGAAAATCGAAAACTGACCCACCAGGATAGGTCATTATTAATTATCGATTACTTTTAGGTCGCGCTGAGATGTACAATGTCGGCAGTAGAGATTTGTGGAGCTAAAGATGCTGGCATACATCCTAGCGATCGCAGTTGGCTTAGGGAGCTTTACCCTATACATGGCTGCCTTCTTCTTTCCAGAGGTTCATCGCAAAAGTGACTTTATCTGGAGTGGTGTGGGTTTCTTCTACGCCCTAATTCTATGGGTGTGTGCAGCACGCTTCACCGGGGCAATTCTTTTGGGTCAAACTGCTAGTGTCGCCTTGTTGGGTTGGTTAGGTTGGCAGACCCTGTTATTGCGCCGGGAAGTCACGCCACCTCATTTACAAACCCCCCTCCCAGACCCCGTAAAACAGAAGGTCTCAGGCTTATTTAGCAGCCGTAGCGTTAAAAAATCTACCACCCCTAAACCATCATCTAAAAAGGCTAAAAAGGCTTCTCAACCCCCAACCCCCGCCGCCACTCCGGTGACACCAGAAGAAGTAAAACCTGTGGCGGAACCTGTAGCGGAACCTGTAGCGGAACCTGTGGCGGAACCTGTAGCGGAACCTGTGGCGGAACCTGTAGCTACTACAGAAGAAGCAGAAGCGCCAGCAGAACCATCCCCTGTGGTGGCGGACAGTGAAGCCGTTGCGCCAGTAGTTGAACCAGAAACTATCACCGAGGAACCAGAATTAGCGGTTTCTCAGCCAGAAGTTGTGGAAGTTGTACCCGAAGCCGCGACAACAGCGCCAGCGGAAACCCCCACGACTGAGGAAGTATCGGAGACAGCATCCGAGACAGTATCCGAGACAGTATCCGAGACAGTATCCGAGGAAGTATCGAAGGCGGAGGAAACCCCCACGGAGGAGGTGAAAGAAACTCCAGAGGTAAGCAAACCTGATCGGGTAGAATCTGCTAAAGTGCCAGAAGATAAACCTAGTGAAGCGAAGAAATCCAAAGGATTAGGTAGCTTGTTGGGTCGTTTAAAAGGTATATTTGGCGATCGCAAAAAGAAAGAACCCGCCAAAACTGAAGCGCCGGATACTTCTCTGGACAACCCGAAAGCTCCAGAAACACAAGCGGATGCTTCTGATTGGGATGATAATGATGATAGTTGGGAAACCGAGGCTGATAATGCTTCCCCCTCTGAGGCGGAAAAAACTAACTCCCCCGATACAGCAGAAGCTGGTCAAGTTTCAACCCCAGATATAGACTCTGAGCATAGTGGTGCTGCTGCTGACCCAGTTTCAACGGGAGAACCGGGAGATGAGGAGGCTACAGATAGTAATATCAAAGCTGATGCTACTGATGTGGAGACTGTCCCCACCCCAGAACCTACAGATGAGGAGCATCAAGATAATAATATCAAAGCTGAGGCGGAACCTAGCGCTATAGAGACATCAGAAACGGGGGAACAGAAAGACACCAAAGAAGCTGAAACGGCTGTTTCTGAAGTAGCGGACTCTGAGGAGGTAAAAACAGATTCTGCGGAAAAGGCGGACTCCGAGACAATCATGGCGACTCCAGAACCTGAAACCTCAGATAAGATAGAATCTGAGAAGTCGTCAACAGAGACAGAGGAGGAGAAGGGAAGTTCATCTGAATCTCAATCTGATTCTGGTGTTGCGGAAGAGGAGGACGAGGAGGAGGACGAGGAGGAGGACGACAAAACCCCCCGCGCCTTGAAACGTCCCAGAAAGCCTAAACGCAAGAGATAATTAAGGTTACATATCGATCCGATTCATTATTTGGGGGAAAAAGTGGCAACCTGGCTTTGTGTTAAACAGTGTGGCGCTTGCTGTCATCTTGACCCGACAGAACGCCCGGAATTAGACCAATATCTGGGAACGGAGGAACTCAAACTTTATCTCAGCTTGGTGGGTTCTGATGGTTGGTGCATCCATTTTAATCATGATACCCGTGAATGTAATATCTACAGCGATCGCCCTCGGTTTTGTCGAGTCCAGGCTGATGTATTTCAAGACCTCTATGGTATTGAACCAGACCAGTTAAATGATTTTGCGATCGATTGCTGTCAGCAACAGATTATCGGGGTTTATGGGGAGGACTCCCCAGAAATGGAGCGGTTTAACCAGGCTGTTGGTTGGGATGAATAACCTTGCATCTTCCGGCAGATTAGGTTAAATTGGATTTCATAATTGCTTCATAAAATATCCGTGACACTAATTTCCGAGCCTGTGGATTCTTCCCCAAATCAGTCTAATAGCCTTCCTGTGAGTCCTAACTTTCAGGAACAACCGTTAAATGAAACTACCATAATTGACCCCGATAGCCTCCAAGTTGACTCTTCCACACAGCCAGATATGGTTTCGGGTGCGGCTGAATCTATCAAAGTTTGGGCGATTTTTACTTCGACATTTTTCACCATATTTCTGGCGGAAATGGGGGATAAAACCCAGATTACTACCTTATTAATTACGGCGGAATCTCATAATCCTTTAGTGGTGTTTTTGGGCGCGGGAAGCGCTTTAATTACCACCAGTTTATTGGGGGTTTTGCTAGGTCAATGGTTGGCGCGTCATATTCAACCCCAAACTTTAGAACGGGCGGCGGGATTGACTTTGTTAGTGATTTCTGCTATCATATTCTGGGAGGTTTTCCACTAAGTGATTGGCTGGTAAAATTAAATACTGAATATCAATGGATTTACAACTGTTAGGACTGAGTTTTATTACGGTATTTTTATCGGAGTTGGGAGATAAAAGCCAAGTAGCAGCGATCGCCCTAAGTGGTACGACCAAATCCCCTAAAGCCATCTTTTTTGGGACAGCATCAGCCCTAGTCCTGGCTAGTCTGATCGGCGTGTTGGTAGGTCAGGGTGTGGCGGAAATTTTACCGACTCAATGGGTGAAAATGGCGGCGGCGATCGGCTTTGCAATTATGGGAACTCGCCTATTATGGAATAGTAGCAAACCCACGGAAGATTAACCTACTTTAACCCTCTACCTTGGCTTTCATGGACTCGTCAAAGTGCCATCAGATTCCGATGACCTGTGTTAAGATGAAATTCCATGCCAATTATTTACTGTTTGTCTAGCTATGATTAACCTAAGTGGTGATATTCATTCCCTTTCCGACTTCCAGCGCCATACATCTGAATTTATAGCACAGATGAAAGAAACTGGGAAACCTATTGTCTTGACTGTAAACGGGAAAGCTGAATTAGTCGTCCAAGATGCTGTATCCTACCAAAAATTGTTAGACATGATGGAATATTTGGAAACACTTGCGGCGATTAAACAAGGATTAGCTGATGTCAACGCCGATCGCACTTCTTCTCTAGCAGAATTTCAACAGAAAATGCAGGAAAAATTAAGTTACTTCCAAACAAGCTGTAACTGCTGAAGATGGCGATAACCAAGTATAATCTCTCCCCAAGCCACCAATTAAGGCGGTTAAATTGTATTCCTCATCACAACCTCATGGGGGGTTACATTTCATTTCACCCTTTTAATCAATTTCTCCGCGACCCACCACGCACCCCATGAACACAATATGCTCCCCAACAATGCTATAATAAACGGGTGGATATACGGTAGCCAAAAGCGATCGCTATCAGGACGCTCCCAAGGTTCAGTGATTAACCCGGAAGTTGAAGCGACGATCGCACCCGCCGCAATTCCCACACCCACCGCTTGGATATGGTTTTGTAAGTCCCCGTTAGCCTTTTGTTGTTTTCTGTAGTAGTCCGCTTCGGCTTGTTGGGTTTGGCGATCGCATTGTGCTTGGTCAATTTCCACAATGGCGCGAATAGAGGCGATCGCCTGGGAAATTAACCCCGTCCCCTGTTCAAAATAACTTAAATCCGCCGCAATTTGACCCCGGAATTGGGGCGCTGTTTGTTCCCCGAAGTGTCGCCAAAACGATAGTTCTTCCTTATCGGTTCCTAGTGTAGCACAAATCCGCTCGATTGTCTCATTATAATTGTTAAGATTTATGTTAATTGTATTCAATAAATCCTTAATTTTGCGGAGGAGGCGATCGTAAATCAAAGAATCAGCGGCTAGTTGTTTTAACTGAGTTTTAAAATGTTGGAGATAGGCATTATTTTCCGGGTCAGGTGTTGCCGCATCAATTTGGGATTGAATTGCGTATAAAGTCGGGTCTAGGCTGAGATAATATTGTTTAAGTTGTTGATAAATTTCCCGGCTATCTTGAAAGGCTTTGCTGATTTTATGGCGATAGAAAAACAAATCAAAAGTTGGCTGAAAGCATTTCCCTAGAGTTTTATCGGCTATTTTATCTCGGAATAGCCAGATGAGAATATGGGGGGATTTATCGGGTTCGCGGGGGTTGCCATATTCAAAAATAGGACTCCCAAATAATTCCCCCAGACGGGATGGGGAAGTCTTTTGATGGAATAAAGCCTGATAGGATTGATTGGCTAATTCCGTCAATTCCGAACCTTGCAAATCTTGATTTTCCGGGGTCAAATGGAGGGTTAACAGGAGAGTTTGTCCGAGAAAATAAGGAGTTTGGGGAAAGGGTAAAATCTGGTGAGGGTTGAACTGTTCCACCGCCGGAATTTCCACAATGTTGGTGGTGTCGCTATCATCATAGCCAATATTCAGAAAAACCCCATAACTGTCTTGAATTTGGACGGGTTGGATAAAGCCTTCGATATCGGGAGAGTCGGTGAAGGTGAAGGAAATCTGCTTTTTAGGTGGGGTGAGAAGGATACGATTTGGGGTGATGTGAAGATGGGGGTTTAGCCGGGTGTCGGTGAGGTGAGACAAAAGGCGATCGCAATTTGACCATAGAGGATGAGTCTCTCCCTCTGTGTCATCTTCCCGGAGATGATAAGCGCATAAATAGAGATTAGGGGCGAAAATGCGATCGGTCATTATTTTTCCTCAAGGCGTGTAGGTTGGGTGGAATGCAATGTAACCCAACATTTTACCCAGATTTGTTGGGTTGCGCTGTCGCTTCACCCAACCTACGATTTTAAGGGCTTTGTAGGTTGGGTGGAATGGAATATAACCCAACATTTTACCCGGATTTGTTGGGTTGCGCTGTCGCTTCACCCAACCTACGATTTTAAGATGGAACTTTAATAAATTCCGAGTTCAGGTCAACTTGCCAATTTTCATCAACAAATTCTAGGTTTTCATCATAGACTAACATCAGTTCCGCGATAGAAATGGGAGGGTTAGTGGTTTCGAGATTGAGGGTAAATTTCAGTTGAATGCGGCGTTTATCTCCGTTGAAAATCACGCCGCTGCTGATTAATTCGGGGGATAGAGGACGAGGGAGGATGATGTTTTCATAAAAGCGATCGCATTCATCCCAATAGCCGGATATTTGATAATCACATAATGCCAAATGCTCCCAAACCAGAGCATTAGCATCAATACCCTTAACAACCTCTGATAAATTTTCCCAAACCGGATGTTTATTGAAAGTTGCCATAAAAACCATCAAGATTAACCCTCTTTTTTGCCCATTTTCGGGGCGCGGGTTAGCAGAATTTCCGTAATTTTCGGATAGAGATTTATATAAGCCGTGTCCTCTGTATTGGGGGAATCGTTATCAGAACCTTTTAGCTTCCTTTCCCCCAACTTATCCATCACTTTTTGAGTCAACTTAGGATAAGGGCGACACCAATTTTTAATTTCCGCCGCCACTTCAGCATCCGACTTATCTTGAAAAGCCACTAAAATCCCTTGGAGGGTCGGTAATCCTTGAATGGCTCCTGATGTTTCCCAAATATTATCCGGGTTAGTTTCCCAAATTTCCCAGAAAGCAGCAATGCGTTGTTCGGGGGTCATGGCTCATCACTCCTGTTATAAACTTCTTAGATGTTACTCTCCAATGGCACAAAATGCCGCCCAATAGTAGGGAGATTCAAAGGGCTTATAGTCGAGAGGAAAGGCATCTATCATATCTTCCATTTCCTCCCGTCGTTCTGGGCTAATCACGGCACAGCTATCTACCCAGTCTAACAAATCTTGCACCGTCGCTTCCCGCAACCAAGTCTGAGTCTGCCGCAACGCCAGAACTACCGACAGTTCAGGTTGCTGCTGGAGAGTTTGATAAAACTGAATCATTAAAATCGCCGTCGAGATATCCGCCACCGCCCAGAGGGTACTCACCACATTGGGAGAACCCGCCAAAATGAAGCCACTGGGTAAACCGATATATTCATCACTGGTGGAGGTGAAGTCGGTGATACCGGTTTCGCAGGCGGAGAGGGTGACGAGGCGGCAGTTGCTCAGGTCAAGGCGTAAGATATCCTCTAAGGTCAGACATTTTTGCAGGTCCAGCAGTTTGTTGTCTTTCAGGGGCAGATAGCGGCTAGGGTCATCCGTTGGGGGAGGGGGCGTAAATTCACTTTTAGCCAGGATGAGGGCGGATTTGAGGGCATCTTCAAAGTTGAAGTAGCCGTGACAGGAGAAGTGGGTACAGTGGGCATTTTTCAGGGTTTCCCCATCAATGGCGGCTTTTTGGGCTTGGTCATGTTTGAGGACTTGGTGGGGGTTAAACAGGGATTGGATAGCTTCCACTTCCATATCCGTGAATTGGAGGTCTTGGGTGGGGTTTTGGATGGCGAAGAGGCGGTTAAAGTGGGGGCGTTGGTCGATGCGTTTTTTGGATTGTTGGAGGACTTGGCAGTTGGGGGCGTAGGCGACACCTTTGGGAAACAGGTCTTGTAGGTAGGCTTCACCGTCTTCTGTGGTAACGGGTAAGGCGTGGAGGGGGAACAGGTGCAGGAACCCGTGAGGGATGAGGATGAGTTTCTGGCAGTTGGGGAATTGTTGCCGCAGGTTATGCAGGATTTCGTCCAGATGCAGGATTTTGTGGAGTTGTTCGAGGTGTTGGGGGAGAATGTCTCGCCATTGACTGCTGTTGTCCATATAGTCGTCAATATAGGCAACTGTCCAGTCGATGAGTTTGTCTAGGTCTTCCTCCGAAGATGTCCAGAGGTTAAGAGTTTGGTTGGTGAGGGTGAAGGTGAGGAACTTGTCATCCAGGACATACCATTCTAGGATGACGGTTTCATCATCCAGGAGAGATTGAATATCCGAGAATTTCAAGGGTTTATAGGGATAGTTTGTCTGGAATTCTTCCCGCAGTTGACTGATATGGGTATAGTCGGGATTGGGGTCTTGTTTGAGGCGGCGGTCTTCTTCAGAAATCTTTTGACGGAGTTCTTGCAACCGTTGGCGGCGTTCGGCGGGAATTTCTCCGCTTGGGTACATATCACGGGTGGCGATGAGTTCCGTCAGGTTGCGGGCTTTACTGCGGTCTACATATTCAATGGCTTCGGTGTATCTGCCCAACTCTAGGCACACTTCCACCATGCCGAGATAGAGTCTAGCCCATTCTTCGTTCAATTTCCGTTTGGCTTCATCCCCAGAGATAATCTCCCCTCGCAGGTATTCAACGGTGTCAAGTGCTTGTTCAAAAACCGTGTAGGCATTTTGGAGAGCGGTTTGTTTCTTCCCGGTGTCGTGAGTGTAGTGTTGAGATTGGGCTTGGTAGGCAAGTCCTAAGTTACTTAAAGTTTGAGTATAGTTTCTGGGAAAAGAAGCACGAGTATGTACCTGCAAAGTAAGCTTAAAACATTCTATTGCACGTTCAAGACAATCGGATTTTTGCTCATCACTATATTGCTGATATTGCTGACAAGCCACGCTTAATTGACCATAAGCAATACCCAGATTATTTTTAATATTAGCCCATTCATCCGGAAAGGCTTCGCGAGTATAAATTCTTAATGCTTCATCAAAGTAATCGATAGCTTGTTCAATATTCTGAACCCTGTCGCCTATCACTCGATCTGAATATGCGTTACCTAGAGCCATGCAAGCCAAAGCATAATCTGGGGGAGAACTTTCTAAAGTAATAAAGGTCAAGCCTGCTTTGATTAAACTTATGGAGTATTCGATATTTTGACTTTCTTCGCCTCTAATTTTCTTACGGTAAACTTCCCCTAGGTTACATTGAATTTTTGCCCATTCATAGGGAAAATTATCCCGCTTAAACACTTGTAATGCTAGTTCAAGAAAAGTAATTGCTTGTTCAAGATTTTCTGTTTTATGCCCTAAGATACGGTTTGCATAAGCACTTCCTAAGCTCATGTGAGCCATTCCCCACTCATAGGGAAAACTTTCTAGATTAATGACTTGCAATCCTCTGTGGCAAGAGACTATAGCCTGTTCAAGATTCTCAGAATGGTCTCCTCGAATACGATGGCAATAAACATCTCCTAAATTAATCTGAATTATTGCCCAGCCATAAGAAAAATTAGTCGGACTAAGAACTTGTAAAGCATTTTCATAAAAGGCGATCGCGTTTTCTTCATTTTCTGCCTTATCATTTTGAATACGGTGTTGAAAACTAAACCCTAGAGAAGTTTGTGCCATAGCCCATTCGTAGGGGAAGTTGGTAGAGTCATAAACTGTCAAGGCTGATTTTAAATAAGTAATAGCTTTTTCTACATTATCTGCTTTATTTCCTTGGATTTGGACAGAATAAACTGCTCCTAAACTCATTTGGATTTCAGCCCATTGGTATGGAAAATCAGCCAAATTATAAAATTTTAATGCAGAGGTTAAATGAGCAATAGCTTTTTCTATATTTTCTGTTTTCTTTCCTTTAATTCGCTCGGCGTAGGTCATGCCTAGTATTGATTGTATTTCAGACCACTCATTGATGTAATCTTTGTGGGTATAGACTTGCAAAGCCCTTTCGCAGCAAATAATAGATTTTTCTATATTTTCTGCCTTATTTCCTTTAGTACGTTGTCTATAGATATTTCCCAGAAGCGCTTGAATTGAGATCCACTCATAAAGAAACTCTTTACGGGTATAGACTTGTAATGCGGCTTCGCATGAGGTTAAAGCTTTTTCCAGATTTTCTGCCCTATTTCCTTGAATACGACGAGAGTAGGCAGTTCCCAAACTCACTTGTGTTGCTGCCCATTGATAGGGATAAGTCTCCCGAGTATAAACTTGTAATGCAAGGTCACAAAAATTAATAGCCTTTTCTAGATTCTCTGCTTTATTTCCTCGAATACGAATCGAGTAGGCATTTCCTAGAATCGTTTGAATTACTGACCAATCGTTAAGAAATTCTTCACGAGTATGGACTTGTAATGCCGCTTCGCAGAAAGCAATAGCCTTTTCCAGATTATCTTCCTTATTTCCTCGAATCCGATGCACATAAACAGTTCCCAGCCCCCTTTGTGCATCTGCCCACTCATCATAAAAGTTTGGTTGCACATAAACTTGTAATGCAGCTTCAAAATAAGCAATAGCTTGCTCCAGATTTTCTGCTAAATCACCTCGAATGAGCGCAGAGTAAACCCACCCCAAGCTCATCTGTGTATCAGCCCATTCTTCAGGAAAATTTTCATAGGTATAGACTTGTAATGCGGAGTTATAATAACTGATTGCCCTTTCTTGATTTGCCGATGTATCTCCTTGTATTCGATTACTATAGGCATTGCCCAAATTTTTCTGAAGCATTCCCCAATCATAGGGAAAATTTTTCAAAGTATTTACTGTTAAAGATTCTTCATAACAAGCAATAGCTTGTTCTAAGTTTTCAGATTTATTTCCTCGAATACACTGAGAGTGAGAGTAAGCAGACCCTAAAGCCGCTTGTACTTTAGCCCATTTTTCTGGGAATTGCGTAACAGTGTAAACTGTTAGCGCTGCTTTAAAGTAATTAATCGCTATTTCTAAGTTTGCAGATTTGTCTCCTTGTAAACGACTAGCATAAACCAACCCCAAACGCATTTGTGTTTCAGCCCATTCTTCAGGAAAAAGTTCATAGGTATAAACTTGCAAGGCTGCTTGATAGCCAACAATAGCTTTTTCTACATTTGTGCCAGCTTCTCCTTGAACTCGATTAGAATATGCGTGAGCTAAATCTTGATGAATCAATGCCCATTCTTTCGGGAAACGCTCATAGTTGTAAACTTGCAAAGCTGCTTCGTAATAAATTATTCTTTGCTCTGTGTTTTCTGCTTTATTTCCTCGGATACGTTGCCCATAAACAAGAGCTAACATCATTAAAGTCCTTGCCCATTCTTCAGGGTATTTATCACGAGTGTTAATTTCTAAAGCTGCTTTCAAATGAGTGATAGCATATTCAATATTTTCCTCCCGATCTCCTATCGTAGTACGACTAAGGTATGCCACCCCTAACTTCATTTTTGTCTGCGCCAACTCTTCAGGTAAAGTTTGGCGATTCAGGACTGTCAATGCTACTTTATACGCAGCAATAACAATTTCTAAGTTATCTGCTCGATTGCCTAACGGAAAATTTTGAATCAAATCGGCCAATTCGCTAATCACTAATGCGATTACAGATGCTTTATTGGACTCAACTTCATTGAAAATTTGAACTGCCCATTTTTGCAGTGTCTCAGCAAAGTTCAAATCTAGTTTGTCTAGGTTTTGTTGTAGTAAAGGATAAATCACCGAGGGATTACTGTCACTCTCTACGATCGTCCCTAACACCTGCATCAAAAAATTGAGATATTCTTGCTCTGTCTCGTTACTGTTAGCTTGACCCTCACCCATCGATCCCCCCGATGTCTGACGGTTGAGATATTCCCCTATACCCTGCGCCACATTATGCAAAAACTGTGCCTGATTCTCTCGCCCCTCTTTCTGTAGTCGTGCCGCTTCCTCCGCGCACACCTGCACAAACCCCTCATCGACCAAATACTGACGACGAGTTAGGACATCATTCTCCTCACCCTTTGGACAGGCGAGAAGTTCTTGAATCAGCCATAAATAAGCTTGCACTCGTTGTTCATCTCTTTGCTGATTCTCCTCGGTTCCCTCTCGACGCAAAAACGTCTCCACCTCCTGCACCTGTGCTTGACTTTGTAACCACATTGAATGCAAAATATCCACCAACTCCGCTTGTTTCTCCGGTGTAGCGGTTTTTATCCACTCATACCACTCCTGTTTTTCCATCTCAGAAAGCCCTTCACTCAGCCGCACAGCCTCTTGGGGATTCTTCGGAAAGCCATCGGAATAGGTTTCACCGTAGAGTTGAGTTTTGCTTTCTTTGTTTTTCAAAAACGCCGTCACCTGCTGCGCCACATTCCGCACAAACTCTGCATTATTCTCCCGTCCTTCCCCCTGCAACTGCGCCGCCACCAACTCGCACACCTGCATAAACCCCTCATCCACCAACTCCAGATGAGCTTCGAGGATTTGCAGTTCCTCCCCACTGGGACATTCCAGGAGTTCTTGAATCAGGGATAAATAAGCCTGCACTCGTTGTTCATCCATAGCCGCGCACCGGGTAGGGGATAGCACCCCGATTTTACCCCATTCCCAGACCTCAGAAACCGGGTTTCTTTGTTAAATCTTTGTGAAGCAACAGAGAGACTGCCCGAAACCCGGTTTCTTTTGCCCGACTACCCAGAAACTGGATAGCTAAAGATTTCTGATTTTGCGTAACTCCTCCAAAAACTCCTCCCGCGTCACCGACCCTAAAACCTCGCGCCTTTCCTGGGTATAATCTCCTTCCAACCTAATTTGTTGCAAAAAGCGAATGGCATCAGACTGTCCCAAATGATTGACTAAAATCTGATAGCCCTTTTCTCTTAACTCTAGTGCGTTCATCATCAACGACTCCTGTTTACTGCTCCTGTAAAACCTCAATCAGCCACACCACCGGATTACGAATAGCTACCTTTAATTGTAGTTCATGTCTGCGAGCCGTCTTGAGCAAGCGATCATCCGTAGAAAGAAAAATATCCGCCCCAGACGCTTCTGCACAAGCCAGATGAAAAGAATCAAAAAGCCCAAACCCCAGACCTTCTAGTTGTCGTGAACGTTCCTCAACTGCCTGATTGATTTCCTGCATTCGTGTTGCTAATGCCAAGAGATTAAAGATGCTGGCTTTTTTCTCCAGATTCCGCATTTTTTCCAGTTCTACGAGAATGGCTTCACTGGAAATCAGTTGCCATTCTCCCGTGCGAACCCGTTCCAAAATACTTAAAACTGAGTCTCCCTCTAGCCGAACCCGCTCCTGCACCCAGTCATCAAAGGGGCGATTGAGACAACACACATCTAAATATACCGCAACCATCACACCCCCTGCAACTGCGCCGCCACCAACTCGCACACCGGCACAAACCCCTCATCCACCAACTCCAGATGACCGTTGATGATTTGCAGTGCTTCCCCCGGACAGTTGAGGAGTTCTGGAATCAGGGATAAATAAGCCTGCGATCGTTGTTCATCCATAGCGGCGCACCGGGTAGGGAATAGCACTCCCATTTTACCCCATTCCAGAGACTCGGAAACGGGGTTAATTTATTAAATTTTGGTGAAGGAATCGAGATGCTGCCAGAAACCCGATTTCTTTTCCGGTGGCTAAAAGCCCGGTTTCTTCCCTGAAAAGATGAGTTATAATCATCAAACAGACTCTAATCACCTGAAAACTCAACCCTGACTATGACGCGGCAACCTACTCAAAACCAACCCCAACCCATCGAAACACGAGTTACCAACCTGGAACTTGAACTCACTCAAATTAAACAAGTCTTAGCCACCGTCACCTCCCCACAACAACCCTGGTGGGAACGCATTGCTGGGAGTCACGCCAACGATCCGACCTTTGAAACGGTGATTCAACTCGGACAAGAATGGCGCAAAACGGCTCAATAAAGTGAGGCAAATCGGATGTATATTTTGGATACGGATCATCTGAGTCTGATTCAACGCAATGGCGAACCCGGTAAACGGATATTGGCAAAAATAGCAACCGTTGAGAATATTCAAATTGCCGTCACCGTCATCACCTATGAAGAACAAATCAGAGGAAGACTCAATTTTCTGTCCCAAGCGAAAACAGTTCAGCAACAAATCATCGCTTATGAAGGACTGCAAAAAACGGCAAAGGACTATTGTCTTATCCCCATTTTACCCTTCGATTATCCTGCCGCAGTCGAGCATCAACGCCTCCGCAAAACCTACCCCCGTTTAGGCAATATGGACTTGAAAATTGCTGCCATTTCTCTGGTTCAAAATGCCACCCTCCTAACGTGCAACCAGTCTGATTTTGGCATTATCCAAGAACTCTCCATCGAAAACTGGTCAATCAACGGTTCTGGAATCAGGGATAAATAAGCCTGCGATCGCTCTTCATCCATAGCCGCGCACCGGGTAAGGAATAGCACTCCCATTTTACCCCATTCCAGACACTCAGAAACGGGGTTTATTTCTTAAATCTTGGTGAAGGAATCGAGATGCGGCTAGAAATCAGGTTTCTTTTCCAGCGGCTCAAAACTCAGTTTTCTCTGACAAGATGGGTTATAATCATCCTGATGCTCCAATTATTTGAAAACTCAACCCTGACCATGACTCGGCAACCTACTGTAAATCAACCCCTGGCGATCGCCGCACGAGTCACCAGCTTGAAAAATGAATCGCACTGTTGGTTTAATTGTATCAGCAATTTAAGTTAAGATCAAGCCCTTAATTACTCATATCATCCTGATTAAAATGACTCGAAAAATCAATCTTGAACTTCCCGACGATCTGAGCCAACGTTTAGAATCCAAAGCTCAAATCATCAACCTCTCTTTAGAAGCAATGATCTTAAAATCATTAGAGGACTTAGCTACCCAACCTGATGATCCAATTGCCGCACTGATTGGCACATTAAGCGCTGAAAATAACGATATTGCATCTCGCCACGACGACTATATTGGCGAAGCCATTTATTCACGGGAGTTGCCCAGTGAATAATAGTGTATTTGTTGATACTTCTGGCTGGGCCAACTTATTTATCAAAACTGAACCGGATCATCAGTATGCAGTAGAATGGTTTACTCAAGCTAGACAACAAAAATACTTAATGGTGACAAGTAACTAGATTGTCCTTGAACTTGTAGCATTGCTCAATAGTCCACTTAGAGTTCCTCGCCCCCAAATTTTTCAATATATTGATGCGATTCAATCTGCTCCTTATTTGCAACTCGTTCGCGTCAATCAGCAGATTGAAAATGCCGCATGGGAGCTTTTAAAAAAGCGGTTAGATAAAAATTGGTCACTGGTTGATGCCACATCATTTATAATCATGCAACAATTAGAAATTACCAACGCTCTAACTAGCGATCATCATTTCGATCAAGCGGGTTTTGTTCGTCTTCTTAAATCGTAGATCGCTCTTCATCCATAGCCGCGCACCGGGTAGGGTATAGCACTCCCATTTTACCCCATTCCAGACACTCAGAAACGGGGTTTATTTCTTAAATCTTGGTGAAGGAACACCAGATGCTGCCAGAAACCCGATTTCTTTTGCCCAAACCCGCTATTTTAGAGATTTGATGCACAAGTCGGCTACAGTCGGTTAAAATAGATGGCATCCAACCCATTAAATCAGCCCCTTATGGCACTGACCCGAATCACCCCAGAGGGAACCGCAACGATTCCCCCAGAAATTATCGACTGGCTGCAATTAAAACCGGGAGACCCCATTAATATCGCCATTTCCCCTGATGGCAAAGTCTATTTAGAACCCGTCCCCAAAGCCGCTAAAATTGATGTCCGTACCTTATCGGGTTGTCTCTACGATCCAGACAGAAAACCCGTTTCTCTAGCGGAAATGGAACAAGCCATTGCTGAAGGGGCAGGAGAATCGATGTGAAAGGTTTGGATACCAATGTCATCGTCCGCTTTCTAGTCCGAGACGATGAATCACAATGGCAGCAAGCGGATCGATACATCAATCAAGCCCTAGAAAATCATCAAACCTGCTTGATTAATAATATTGTCCTTTGTGAAGTTGCTTGGGTATTACGCAGTCGGTATAAAATTAAGCGAGACCAACTCATTACTATCCTAGAAACTCTCTTAAATACCAATATTTTTGTATTTGAAAATTCCGATGATATCGCTTGGGCAATTAATCAAATGAAGTCGGGAAATGCTGATTTTTCTGATTATTTGATTGTTCGCATCAATCAACAGGCTGGCTGTGATGAAACCGCATCGTTTGATGTCAAGCTAGGGCAATTATCCCAGGTTTACCGGCTGGGTTCATAAACTCTCAGAAACCGGGTTTCCTTCTTGATTTTTTGTGAATAAACACCAGATGCTGCTAGAAACCGGGTTTCTTTTGCCCAACCCCCCAAAAACCCGACTACTCAAGATTTCTGATTTTGCGTAACTCCTCCAAAAACTCCTCCCGCGTCACCGACCCTAAAACCTCGCGCCTTTCCTGGGTATAATCTCCTTCCAACCCCATTTGTTGCAAAAAGCGAATCGCATCAGACTGTCCCAAATGACTGACTAAAATCTGATAGCCCTTTTCTCTTAACTCTAATGCGTTCATCATGAAAAATTCCTGTTTACTGCTCCTGTAAAACCTCAATCAGCCACACCACCGGATTACGAATAGCTACCTTTAATTGGTGTTCATGTCTGCGAGCCGTCTTGAGCAGGGGCGATTGAGACAACACACATCTAAATATACCGCAACCATCACACCCCCTGCAACTGCGCCGCCACCCACTCGCACACCTGCACAAACCCCTCATCCACCAACTCCAGATGACTGTTGAGGATTTGCAGTGCTTCCCCCGGACAGTTGAGGAGTTCTTGAATCAGGGAGAGATAAGCCTGCACTCTTTGTTCATCCATAGCCGCGCACCGGGTAGGGAATAGCACTCCCATTTTACCCCATTCCAGAGACTCAGAAACCGGGTTAATTTCTTAAATCTTGGTGATGCGATCGCTATCCTACCAGAAACCGGGTTTCTTGTCTTTCAAGAATCTATGTGCTAAACTGAAATAGCGCTGAAGAAAAATGAGAGCCAGATTTATGCAAATACGAGGCATTAAACGCGGTAAAACTATTGAGCTAACCGAAAATATTGCGGTCCCTGACGGCTCTGAAATGATCCTGGAAATTAGCCCACCCATCCCCCCGACAGCAGAAGAACATTGGCAGCAATTATGTCAACTATTTGGTGCTTGGTCAAACCAACCCGATTTAGATGCTACCTTGACAGCGATCGCTCAACAACGCCATCAAAACCACGGTCGAGAATTATTGAATCTTGATTGATTTATGTATTTGCTAGATACTAACGTATGTATCGCTTTACTTAAAAATCATCCCAATGCTGTAGCCAAATTAGCCCAGCATTTTCAATCGTCTTGTCTGAGTTCTATTGTGGTTTCTGAACTCTACAAAGGGGTTTATTGCTCACAAAAAATAGAACAAAACTTGGCTAAATTACAACAGTTACAGTTTATGAGTTTATTTTATCACAAAAAGAGATAGCACCCCTATTGTCCCCCGAAACCGGGTTAATTTCTTAAATCTTGGTGATGCGATCGCTATCCTACCAGAAACCCGCTTTCTTTGAGAAACCCGGTTTCTTGACACCCCACCGAGAAACCCGCTTTCTTTGAGAAATGTTGGCTAATTTAGGATGAGTCACAATCAATTACCTCGGATATTTGGGATAGGGTGAATCGGCTGTAAAAAGGTTTCTGGAAGCCTCCCTAATTATTCAACAGAGAAGGGGTGAGGAAATAGATAAACTTATAGCAAACCCCCTTGGTTAACTTGCGCCTAACAGCAGAGTCCCTGGGTGGCGTGAGAGGCTGGGGTTGAACTAAGCTACTGGAAGGCAAAAATGGCGGGAATTTGTTAACATCAGAAAAATGTTAGTTGAGCAACCCGAGTCCCATGGCGTTAAAGAGCGATCGCATTGTCATTGTGGGCGCTGGATTTGGTGGTTTAACAGCAACCCGCCTCCTAGCTAAGGCGGGCGCGAATGTGTTGCTAATCGATCGCAACTGCTACCATACTTTTATACCCCTACTGTATCAAGTCGCCACCGGGTTACTATATCCCCACCAAATCGTTTATCCCCTCCAGTCAGCATTCAAAAAATATCCCAATGTCGAATTTATCCAGACTAACGTTGACCGGATTAATTATGAATATCAATGGGTAGATACAGATCACGGACAAATCAGATATGATATTCTCGTCATCGCTACCGGAAGCCGTCCCCAATTAGATCACATCCCTGGGGCTGCTAAATATAGCTTAACTTTAAATACCCTAGAAGATGCGGCGGTTGTGCGCCATCATATCGTCGATCGCATTCGCCGGGCTATTTTAGAACCTGAACCCATTGATCGCGCGCGGTTATTGACATTTGTGATTGTTGGTGGCGGTCCGACCGGGGTAGAATTGGCGGGAGGTTTAATCGACCAACTCCGCGCTTTGTTAGGTTGGCGGCGGTTATTCCCCCTGGCGAAGGTGATTTTAGTACATTCCGGCGATCGCCTACTTCCCAACTTTTCCCAGGGGTTTAGCGCCTATTGTGAACGTCATTTACGCCAATTGGGGGTATCTGTCTGGTTAAATCGTCGGGTTTTGCGGGTCAACTCCCAGGGGGTAGAATTAGACACCGGAGAAGCGATCGCCGCCCCAACTATTATCTGGACAGCAGGGGTACAAGCCGATCATCCCAGCCAGCTTGACCAAATCTCTACCGCCGCCAAGGGTAAAATCATTGTGGAACCCATTTTACAAGTTCCCGATCATCCTAAAGTATATGCGATCGGAGATGTGGCTTTTCTCTGGCCTGATCATGGTCTTAGCGGTATCGCCCCGGAAGCTATCCAACAGGGGGAAGCGGTGGCGACCAATATTTTGCATCAGTTACGGGGAACATCTCCGCAACCTTTTCGTTATATTGATAAAGGCAAGGCTGCTATTATTAGTCGCTATGCTGGGATTTTGTCATGCGATCGCCTCAATAACACCGGATTTTTGGGTTGGCTAACTTGGTTAGTGATTCATCTGTGTTATCTACCGGGATGGCGCAATCGCTTAACAGTGGGCTATAACTGGTTCTGGGATTGTGTTTTAGGACTGAGACTGCTAAAACCGATTATCCGCCCTTACCGGGAAATTGCCTTTTTAAATAGTCCTGATCCGGCTATCGAGTTTTTTAAGGATAAATCCCAAAGAAAGCGATCGCATTTGTTGTCTTACGATAATTGGATTATGAATTATATTCCCCTAATTGGACGAGCATTTTTAGCCACCATTTTTATCAATTCATCCGTTAGCAAAATCTTGGATTTCGCCGCCACCGAGGAAATGATAGCATTGCGGGGATTGCCACATCCCAATTTAATGCTATTAGGAAATATTGTGTTTCAATTAGTGGGGGCTTTTTCTTTAATTCTAGGTTATAAAACCCGTTGGGGGGCGATTATTTTGATATTATTTTTAATCCCCACCACCCTAGTTTTCCACAATTTCCTAGATGATCCTGGTCAGAAAACGGCATTTTTAAAGAACTTAGCCCTAATTGGTTCTTTAATGATGGTTTCCTACTTTGGCCCAGGACCTGTGAGCTTAGATGAGAGGGTATAAGCCAAGGACCCAGCAATCATCGCGATTATAAACAATACCGGGTTAAGAATACCTAAAACTAGGGCGGTAATGGCGGGACCAGGACAGTAGCCAGCAATACCCCAGCCAATGCCAAAAATAGCGGCTCCCATGATTAAAGTGGGGTCGATATCTTGGCGAGTAGGTAGATAAAATTTGTTTGAAAATAGGGGGTGAGGAAGACGGAGGACAAACCGAAAAGCGATCGCTGTCACCCCCACAGCGCCGCCGAGGACAAAGATTAAAGTAGGGTCCCAAACTCCCACAACATCTAAAAATCCCAAGACGCGATCGCGATCCATCATTTGGGATAAACCCAGCCCGAAACCAAATAAAATCCCAGAAACCAAGACAATTAAATTTTCTTTGAGGTTCATAAAATTACACCCCTAAAACATGACGCATGATAAATACAGTAATAAAAGCAGTGGTCATAAATGAGAGAACTGCTATCAGCGATCGCATGGAAAAGCGACCCAAGCCACAAACCCCATGACCGCTGGTGCAACCGTTACCCATACGAGTACCAAACCCCACCAGAAAACCACCAATAATCATTAATAAAGGTACGGAATTTGACAGGGGAGTTGGTGGGGATGGAAATCCATATTCATAAATAGCAGCCCCAGCTATTAAACCCAGAAGAAATAGCCATCGCCAAGCCTCCTGGGATTTAAAAGTAATCGCCCCATTAACCATGCCGCTAATGCCAGCAATCCGACCATTAAAAGCCAATAATATGGTAGCACTCAGACCAATTAAAATCCCGCCCATTAAGGCAGTTACCCAGTTAAAATCAGCCATATTACCTCTAAAATCATCAGTATAGTGAGAGTTGGTCAGATGTTGAACCATCAAGAACGTCTAATATTGAAACAGCACCAGTCCTGTCGCTTCCAGAGAGTGGCGACGATCCAGCCATGTTGTTCTAACAAATCAGCGATCGGTTTAGCCTGTTCTAGCAAAATACCACTGAGAACCCCCCAACTATTAGGTTTAGTCAGACAGTCCAACTGAGGAATTATATCCATAATCACCTCAGCCAAAATATTGCATAAAATCCCATCAACAGGTCCTTTAGCACGCTTAATCAACTCCTCAACACTTCCCACCTCACTAATCATTTGTTCTGGGGATATATGGTTAAGGTCGCGGTTTTCATTAGCCGATCGCACCGCTAAGGGGTCAGTATCGACACCATAAACCTGAGTCGCCCCCAATAGGATCGCACCAATACCCAAAATTCCCGAGCCACAACCGATATCAACAATAGTGATCGGATTTTCCCCTAATATTCCCAAACGCATTTCTAGGGACTCCAAGCAAAGCTGAGTAGTAGCATGGGCTCCGGTACCAAAAGCCACCCCAGGGTCAAGACGTAAAATAAGGCGATCGCTATTTTCGGGGGGAGTTAGCCAAGCCGGATAAATCAAAAAGCGATCGCCAATTTCCGTTGGTTCCCAATGCTGCTTCCAACTACTAGACCAGTCCTCCTCATCAATGAGATCCCATTGCATAATAGGGATAGACATTTCCATACACAAAGCATCCTGGCGCAGCAAAATAGATAAAGCCGCCAGGTCCAAAAGATGAGCTTGTTCTTCTGGTAAATAGGCACAAATCAAACAAGACTGATGTTTAGTTTGACTGGCTGTTCCCCGAAAGCCAAAATTGTCGAGTCGCCAGAAGACAGTTTCTTCTAGGTTCAAATCACAGACTACTCGAATTTCCCACCAGCTATGTGCCATATCAGTTACTTTTGGGGCCAGACAATATGCGAGCATTTAGCTCACTAGAAGTATGGGGAGAATTTATCCCACTAGAGGTAGTGTGAGCATCTGATTCTCTACTTCCTACTCCCAGTCTAGTCTGCCAGGAGCCATTAAGTCCAGCACCCCAATTTCCTTGAGTTTAGAGAGTGACCGTATAGGCATCCCGGATACCTGCTACTTTCATGATCTCACTCAACAGTCCGTCCGGCAATGGGTCATCTAAACTTAAAACCATCACCGCCTCTCCCCGTACAATTTTACGACCGACCTGCATACTAGCAATATTGACATTAAAGCTACCCAGCAGCGACCCGATTTTACCGATAATTCCCGGCATATCTCGGTGGAGAGTAAATAACATATAACGAGTCGGCGGTACGTTAATGGGGAAATCATCAATATTTGTCACCCGAATTTCGCGATCGCCCAATAGAGCCCCCGTCACCGAATGAGTACCTAAAGAGCCCTTAGCTTCCAAATGCAGAGAGCCGGTATAGTCACAGACCGAAGCATCCCTAGTTTCAATGACCCGAATACCGCGTTCTTTGGCTTCAATGGTAGCATTAACATAATTAACCCGCTCCCGCAGAGCCTGAGATAACAAACCTTTCAGAGCCGCTACCACCACCGGTTTACTATCGCGATTGGCTAAATCCCCTTGTAAACGGATATCCAAGAAATCTACCCTACCTCCTACCAATTGGCTGACCAAATTTCCCAAGGTTTCCGCCAGTTGTAGATAGGGCTTGAGTTGTTCGAGAGCATCGGGATACAACCCAGGAATATTGACCGCTGAACGAGCTGGTAAGCCCAACAATACATCTCTAATTTGTTCAGCTACATCAATGGCTACATTAACTTGAGCTTCTTCTGTGGATGCTCCTAAGTGGGGAGTGAGGATCACCTTTTGACCCAACTCCCGCAGGGGGGAATTTTCCTCTAGGGGTTCGTTTTCATAAACATCTACCGCCGCCCCAGCAATTTGATCATTTTTCAGAGCTTCTGCTAAAGCTACTTCATCCACAATACCCCCACGAGCGCAGTTAATGATACGAGCTGTGGGTTTCATTTGAGCCAGAGCCTGTGCATTAATTAAATGATAGGTCTCCTCAGTTTTCGGCATATGTAGACTGATATAGTCTGACTCGCGGATCAGTAAATCTAAATCTACTAACCGACAGCCTAACTGTTCGGCGCGATCTTGGGAAATAAATGGATCATAGGCTAGTAATTTCATCCCCATGGCTTTGGCCGCGGAGGCTACATGGGAACCGATTTTACCCAGTCCCACAATCCCCAGGGTTTTTTTGTAAACTTCTACCCCAATAAACTGTTTGCGATTCCACTGGCCGCTTTTTACGGATACATTGGCTTCGGGAATATGGCGCGATAGGGCTAACATCATGGCTATAGCGTGTTCGGCAGCGGCGATCGTGTTACCTTGGGGGGAGTTAACTACGACAATTCCTTGGCGGGTGGCCGCGGGAACATCCACGTTGTCCACCCCCACACCAGCCCGACCAATAATTTTAAGCTGAGTACCCGCTTCTATTATTTCTTTGGTGACACGAGTACCAGAACGGATCATCAGGGCATCATATTCGGGAATAATCTTTACCAGTTCCTCAGCAGGTAGTCCGGTTTTGACATCCACCTGAGCCACCTGAGAGATAATGTCAAGTCCAACTTGATCAATCGGATCAGATACAAGAACCTTAGGCATGGTTGGGCCAATAAATTGCAACTGTAGGGGATTAACCACAACTTCCTTGATTTGAGGATTCGTGGTAAATTGAGAGAGTCTGTTGATGCAGATCTCGATCGCGGTAAAAATACCGCAGTGAACTATTCTAGCGTTAAGGGGGACGACCTACCACAAATTGTTCACAAAAATTTAGTAAATTTAGTTTTGATTGTCCCCCACATCAGGCCCATTGATAATTAACCACAGAATTATGGTCAGCACCCCCGGCTGAAGCACAGGGGCTTCGTGCCCCCCTTTCAGGTAGCTGACCAGCCTAAGCCTTAACTGGCTACGTTCAGAGCAAGAGTTAAAGTTCCTACCCTGGAATGCGTGCTAGTTCCAGGCTCATGAACCGAATCGTTAAACATCTCTAAGGGGTTAAGGACGTGCGATTTGGATAGTACCGACTCTGAACATTGGCGTTCGCGCAGCGTGCGCGTTAGCGCAAGCGCAAACATTACCCCGCAAGGGAGTCGGAGCCAACCATAGCTCCATGGAGGGGCAACCATACCCCTCCACCCCGCAAGGGGGTGCTGGCGGCTAAAGCTGCTTGAGTCGGTTTTCCTCTCCGCGATCAATCACGGAGCTTCCAACCCTCCCAGGAGTTTTACGTGAATTTCCCAACCTTAACAGGGGGATCATGAAACCTAGTGACTAACAGAATTGCAGCCGTATATCCAATAATCTAATCATCATATATGAACTACCTAATTGCTGTTTTACCCGATCGCATTCAAGCTGAGGCTGCCTATTTGGCTTTAGAAAAAGACGAAATCCCAATCACTCAAGTGAGTATTTTAGGCAGAGGATACAAAAGCGCTGATGAGTTTGGCTTGATTGACCCCTATGATCCGGCCCGCAAACAGGTTAAACTTATGGCTAGTTGGTTGATTCCTTTTGGCTTTGTGGCTGGCTACACCTTTAGCTTAATCACGGGACTTAATACCTTTGCTTGGGCGGGGGAAATTGGCGATCATTTCATCGGTGGCATTCTGGGGGGCATTTCTGGGGGACTCGGTAGCATTCTCGCTGGCGGCGGGGTAGGCTTGATTATTGGCGGGGGAGATGCTGTACCCTATCGAAATCGCCTCAATGCTGGTAAATATCTAGTTGTGGTTCAAGGTTCGGAAACTTTAGTCCGTCAAGCTACCCGCACCCTCAAACAATTTAACCCGGAAAATATCCAGGGTTATAGTATCTGAAAAAGGCAGCAGGATCCGATAGCTTACCTAGCAGCTTGCACAATTACGGTTAGCTGTGCAAGCTGTTGGCTTGGCAATTAGACCAGAGTTTTATCCTTATATATTGGGTATGCTTGACGGCAAATATTGACAAATTGCCTACGTCCTCGGTAAGCACACCAGGCAAAAATCACGAGAGTTTGCCAACTCAGTAAAATGGATAATTCCCCGGTTCCTAGTGCGACAGAAATAATCAGAAATGTAAACAAAAAGCACCGGAAAAACTCTCCCGGAAATTCCATCCATTCGGTGTGTTTACCGACTCGATACACAATATAGGCGATCCAGCGAGCTAAAACTTGAGAAGCAAATAACATAATACCTATGCTATTTGTGGTAGTTACTATCAAAAACCCAAAACATTTACTTGCTTGTAAGCAGAAATATAGCCAAATTCGAGTTTGTTTGTCAAGGCGGTTATAACTCCAAAAATACCCAAATACAACGCTCAAAAAAGTGAGCCACAGGACACCATCTAAACCCATAGAACTGAGTAGGGATAAATTGATAGTTTTTGGGGTTAATTGAAGTTTTATCACCTCTAACAAGAAAAGTCCGGGTATTGCCAAAATTATCGCCCATAACCAAACCTGCCAGAGTTTGACACGATTTTTGTAGTTTTGATAGGTGGCGGTGAGAGTAGGTTTTTGCTCAAAAGTTTCGGCGATGATATCATTATCTACACAGCCATACTCGTAGATACACCAAAAAGATAAAAGCAAAAACAGCATCATGATTGATTGTAAAGCTGGATAAGGACTTATCCAAGCGATCGCCAAAATCAAGACTAACCAATCATCTGCGATAATGTTCTTGATGAAATATTTTTGGCCGGGGCGCTTACCGCGTTCCAGATACAAAAATGGAATATAAGCATCAGCCATAGCCGGGACATATTGAGCATCAGGCCACTGCACGAGATAGGGTGATGCTACAGCATCCAATAATACCTGATCATCTGTGGAATCTGTAATCACGGCGGCATTGGCGATTTCTTCGTCAGTTAATACTGCTTTAACTAACTCATACTTTCCCCGTTGACGATCAACCCCTCCCTGCCAAAACCGACAACTAATCACAGCATCAGGACAAAATTGTAAATTCTTAATAATGGGATTGATAATTAGATCAAAGCCGAGGGTAGCAATAACTATTTTTGAGGGGAATTGTTCAAGGAATTTTAGTATCAGTTCCTGGTTGATATAATTATGGGCAAGTTTCTTGGCTTGCTGTTGCCAAAAAATTAAAGTCCAGGGAAAAATTAGGGTGGAGATAATTACACGACACCAATCCCTTGATTGGTCTCCTTTGAGGGGTTGGGGTAACCAGTTCCAAGGCTTGAGAATATCTAGGGCAATTAATAAAACAGCCCCCAAGGTTTTAGGCTGTAAAGAATTTAGATATTCTTCTGTGGAGTTTCGCAGAAAAAGCGTTTCGTCCAAATCTACAATTACAAGTTTTCCTTGTAGTTCCATGGACATTGATTCGGGCTCTATTGTTGCCATAGGTTTTGAGAATTGATCAAGAAAATTTGATTTAGGGTGGAGTAAGCATTTAACGTATTCGGATTGTCTTGAGTGAAATTACGGATGTTACCATAATCAAATATATGCGATCATGGACTTAGTGGCTATAGCAGTCAAGAATAATCTGCGATCGCCTTGATATGGAGATATCCTGCCCCTGGCTAAGGAAAAGGGCAGAAGTTGCTAATATTGACCGGTTATCTTTGACAACAGCTTCTAGGGGCTGCTAGTCAGATTGATGACTGGGTAGTGGGGTCAATTATACTTAATTGTGCGATTGGGCCGATCGCTGTTGGTGAAGGTAATCAAATACACTTTTATCACCAATATCAGAAGGAATGGCTTGGAAACACTTGCGGAGGGCAAAAATCCCGAATTGAATAGCCCAGAAAAACAACAAAAATTTCTGATTGATGACTGTCCACACTCCCGCCATATATCCCAACAGTAAGAGGGGGACTAGGGGAGTTAGCAGTTTGGTTTCCATGCGATTAAAACAAAAAGCCTCCTTAAAATAAATGCCTGTTAGAGCCACAAATGTAAAGCCGACACCGAATAAGCTATATGGCTGATTATAAACGGTGACGGCTAAGGGTTCAGGATCTGCGATCGCCACCACCAGGGTAGCAATACCCCCAATGAGCCAACAAAACTGAAGGAATCTGTGTAAAATAATTAGATAGATATGAATTGTGAACAGGCTAACTCCCAAAGCTAACCAGAACACAAGATAAATAGGGGTCAGCAGTTGCCGGAATATGGGGTTGTGTGAGTCCCATAAGACTAAAGCGGTCCCTAAACCAAAGCAGACGGCGGCGATCGCCAAACTAACTCTATATACTAGGACTCCCTGGCGATCGTCATCAGTGATGGTATACTCGCCAAACTGTCCTTGGTAGATCTGTGGCTGAGAGGTTGGTACTGTTTGGGTCACAATTTTGGTCTCCTGTTGATTATTCGGATCTATCCAGAACAAATTAAAGTAACTTCTGTTGTTCACTAACCTAAATATTATGACAAAATTTCAGAAAAACTTAAAATCCGCCTCGACTCATCCCGAACCGTCTGACCTCAAGGGGATTCAAATTGATGAGACGATTACTTTTAATATCCGTAGTGGTAACAGTATAGACCGATTAGACCTCCCAGAAGATCCTCGTTTGTTGATGTTGGATGTCATCAAAAACTTGACTATAAGTGATATCGAAAATATCCCAGGTATTGATGACTTATACCTTGATTATTTGACCGATGCTGACCTGGAAATGGCGGTAGCTAAGACTGAAAAAAACTTGGGTTTTAAGCCTTCTTATAGTTTCCGAAAAAAACTTAAACTCTATCTGCAATATCTGAAAAAACAAATCAAGTTACCTTGTTATGTAACCGCAAGTGATGAATTTGCTTGGGAAGAAGAATATCTATTGTCTTCCGGTCGCAAAAAGGAATACGAGAAACAAAAAATCAACAATCCTTCCTATCAAGATACTTTTGAAATTCTGGGCTTTGCTGATAAATTTGATGAAGAATATGGCTTACAAGTGCAAGTCCGACGGGTTAGCGATGAGAAATTATTTACCCTAGACCTAGCGGATTTAGAATGCACAGATGAGGAGTCTGATAATTATCAATTAATTGAAGATTATTCGATCTGGTTTTTAACTTGCGCGGGACATTGAGATGAGAATACAGCCCCAAGTGTCATGTAATCGGCGGATAATTAATAACTGCCAAAGAGATGAACGCTGGGGCTGTAGAGATTTTCTAAGACTGATAAATCCGGGCAGTATTGACGGTGGCTAATGCTTCCACGAGACTACGAACCGCTGCAATCATTGCTAATTCATTATCGAGGCGGTTGATAGCTGAACCGACACCGACACCGGCGGCACCGGCAGCGATCGCCAAAGGTGCTGTTACACTAGAAATTCCAGAAGCGCATAATACTGGAACCGATACGGCGCGGGAAATTTCCCGGGCGGCGGCTAGGGTAGGCGCAGCCTTTTCAATCAATCCTAAAGTTCCGGGATGCACAGGGTTAGCGCTAGTTCCCCCTTCTGTTTGGATAATATCCGCCCCAGCTTCCACTAAGTCTATGGCTAATTGGACTTGTTGATCCAGTTCCAAAATATGGGGAACTGTTACGGATAGGGTAATCTCAGGAAGTAGCGATCGAGTTTGACGGGTCAACTGCAACACTTCGGGGGCTTCAAAGCGCCGTCCTTGGGCGTAGAAAGCATCAAAATTCCCAATTTCAATCAGATCAGCGCCAGCTTCCACACAGGGAAGGAACTTTTCTGGTTCTACGGCTGACACACAGATAGGTAGATGGGTCAAATCCCGCGCGATCGCCACTAATTCCGGGTCGGCGGCAATATCTACAAAGGTCGCGCCGCCTTGAGTTGCTGCTTTCACCACCGCCACCACATTGGGGCGATTGAAATTCATTAAACCGCTAATTACTTTCAGCCCTTGGCCTCGGTTAAAGGCTTGCTGTAGAGTAGAGTTGATCATTGTCATTACTTAGGCTCTATTTCCGATATGGATTTATTTTGACACAGAGCGGAAACACTGGGGCTGCTGAAATTTATAAATATCTGCGATCGCTTTTACCCAACTGTCTACCACCGACTCCAGTAGGCGACTCCCCTTCTCTTCTGTAGCCGCCGTTGCGTCTCCCAAAACACCACTAGCGCTTAGATCCCGCGTTACCCAAGCAAAGGGCAATTTTCCTTCCATACTCAGTAAACTGTCGGAGGGTAAGCCGTGGGGAAACTCTCGCACCGCCTTATCCCGGCGTACCACATCAGGCAAAATTGATAACATCACACTGGTTTCTATGTCTCCGGCGTGAATCCCTAATTCCAATTCTTCCGGGGAAAATAGTTCTTTGGCTATGTGGGGAACCCGCCACACAAACAGGGGAAATACCATGAAATCTTCATGCTGTTGATGCAAGTCTCGCGCTACCATGTCTAAAATCTGGGGTTGTCCACCGTGAGCGTTCAGAAATACTAATTTGCGGAACCCCGCCCTATATATACTTTCCCCTACTTCCATTAATACTGATATTAAGGTTTCAGAGGTTAAGGTGATGGTTCCCGGAAAGTGCCAATGTTCGTTAGATTTGCCGTAATATAAGGTAGACAGGGCATAGGCGGGAATAGTGCGATCGAGTTTTTCTAGGGCTTTCCCCGTCACGGCGGTAGCAATGGCAGCATCCACAATTAACGGTAAATGGGGGCCGTGTTGTTCTATAGCCCCAATGGGTTGGATAATTACGGTATTTTCTTGATCGGGCATTTCCGCAATTTCTGTCCAAGTTAGGTAAGGGAAAAATCGATGAGGGGGGATAAAATTGTGCATGGTTTTCCAGGTAATTTTCACCAAAAATTTAGAATATTTTGTAATCTCAGGAAACTAGATCTTGATCATGGTCTGCATACCTACCTCAAGACTAAGGGCATGGTACAATCAGACCGGGTTCACTTGCCAATATGGTAGGGGCGGGTTCTGTCATCATCTCTATGGAAGTCCAGACTATTTAGAACCCGCTCCGTATAAGACGATCGCTCGTCAGCAGCTTAGGCGGAATGAGAGCCGCCGTCTTTTTAGATCGGGGTGCTGACACTTGTTATGGTTGATATAGACTATACCCAAAATTTTATGCCAAAATTGACATAAGAAACTCAATGGTGAGTTCTCAATCCTGATGAAAATCAGTTAATCGATAGGAAAACCGATTCCATTTGCTCTCTCCAGCCATTTTATATCAAACTGTAACATATTATGAACTTAGGCGATCGTTCCAAACCCCATTCCTCGAACTCCCATAGAAGTTTCAAACCTCAACGCCAGATGGAAATCATTGGTCAACTCTTAGATGGAAGGTATCGAATTGTACAAATTTTGAGTTCAGGAGCATTTGGCCAGACCTATCTAGCCGCAGATACCCGCCGTCCTGGTCATCCTCAATGTGTGGTTAAACAACTGCGTCCCCCTAGTAATAATTCCAAAATCCTGAAAACAGCCTTACGCCTATTTCGACAGGAAGCAGAAATCTTAGAAAAGCTAGGACGCAACGATCGCATTCCCCTATTATTAGCCTATTTTGAGGACAATAATCACTTCTATCTAGTCGAAGAATTTATCGAAGGACATCCCCTTCATAAAGAACTAATTCCCGGTCATCCTTGGAAAGAAGATCTAGTTATCGAACTCTTAGAAGAAATCCTCAATATTTTAGTATTTGTTCACCAAAATGGCGTAATTCATCGAGATGTTAACCCCTCTAATTTAATTCGCCGTAAATCAGACCAAGCCCTAGTCTTAATCGATTTCGGTTCAGTCAAAGCCGTGACTAGCCAACTGGCTGAGGAAAATAATCAACCCATGCGAACGATCGCCACGGGTACACCCTCCTATATGCCGATCGAACAATTCCAGGGAAACCCCCAATTTAATAGCGATCTCTATGCTGTGGGAATGATTGCTATTCAGGCTTTAACGGGTTTAGAAGCCTCAGATTTGCCCAAACTACAAGATCCTAGCCTATCTACATCTGGAGAAATTGCCTGGCGACAGCGGGCGCGAGTTAGTAACCAATTAGCCAGTATTATAGATAAAATGGTGCATCATTACTATGGGAAACGATATAAATCCGCTATTGATGCGATCGCTGAATTAAATCAACTCACCGGAAAAACCGGGTTAGTTAACCCAACTTCCCCAAATCATCCCCCCTATAAAACACACAAACCGCGACGGGAAATCTCCTTAAATAGCCTCTGGACTGTAGTGGGAATAGCGGCAACCGGATTAGTCGGTTTAATCGTGATATTTGGCTTATTTCAAGTGTTAAGCCGCCCCGATCCTGTCAAATCAGAAGCCGCCCTAAAAAGAGGGGTAGAACGTCTGGAAGCGGGAGACCCAGAGGCGGCAATTAAGGCTTTTACTCGGTCAATCCAGCTATTTCCTGATAATAGTGAAGCCTTCCGTAAACGGGCTAATGCTTACTATGATCTCCAGAAATATGAGCAGGCGATCGCTGACTATACCCAAGCCATTCAACTTGATCCTACTAATCCTGACATCTATTTTAACCGCAGTTTAGCATACCATCAAATGGGAGATTTTGGTAATGCTATTAATGACCTAAATCAAGTAATCCGTCTGAACCCAGAAGATACAGACGCTTTTTATCAAAGGGGACTCGCCCATTATAGCCAAGAAAACTACCAAGCCGCCATATTAGATTATACCGAAGTAATTAGACGACAACCCAACAATAGCGAAGCCTTTCGCGCTAGGGGAAGCGCTCACGTTAAATCTGGCAACTTACAAGCAGGAATGGCTGATTATACAGAAGCAATTAGACTCAATCCTGAGTCGGCTGCTGCTTATTATAATCGGGGTCGCGCTCGGTTTCATTTAGGAGATTATCAAGGGGCTTTAGCAGACTATAATCAAGTGATTAGTTTGGAACCAGATAATGCCGAAGCCTACGGGAATCGTTGCAGTACCTACATCAATTTAGGGAATTATGAGGCGGCGATTGAAAGTTGTAGTAGAGCCATTCAATTAAACCCCACAGCTACGGATTATAATAATCGCTGTATTGCTCATATGAATGTGCAAAATTATGATGCAGCTATTGGAGATTGTACTAAGGCGATTGAGTTAGAACCTAATAATTCTAAGGCTCACAGTAATCGGGGATTAGTTCACTCTTCGGCTGAGAATTATGAGGCGGCGATCGCTGACTATAGCCAAGCTATTAGTCTGAATCCTAATGATGCTGAATCATACAGTAACCGGGCTCAGGCTCATGCTCAACTTGGTAATTACTCTGAGGCGATCGCAGACTACGCCCAAGCTATTCGCATCAGACCTAATTTAGCTGGTGCTTTTTATGGTCGCGGAATGGTCCGAGCATCTTTAGGCGATCGCCGAGGTGCCATCAGTGATTTTGAACAGGCTGGAAAACTGTTTTTAGAGCAAGGTTTGACCGGGGGATTTCGGGATTCTCAATATCAAATTCAGCGATTACAGTAACCTGGTTTTTATCTAAAATTTATCCCAGATATTGGTTGGTAATTTTGTGGGACATTAGCCAAATCCTCTAACTCTATCTATAACCTAGTCATGACTAATCAATACCCTCAAAACTCTCTAAGTATCAGTGATGTGATCATTGCCGGGTTTCGGATATATCGAGACCATTTTAAACAATACTTTACTATGGCTTTGGTCGGCTGTTTATGGCTGATTGTTCCCGTTTATGGTTGGGCTAAATGTCTCGCCACTTTAGGAGCGATCGCTCGTTTAGCTTTTTTTGAAGTTAGCGAACGCCCCGAACCTCCATCAGACGCTAAACGCTACACTAACAAACGCCAATGGAGTTTTTTAGGACAATTACTGCTCGTCGGATTAATTCTCCTAGGCATTTTAATAGGTTTTAGTATGGTTCTTGGTACGGCAATCTTCATATTTATGAAACTGAATATTGAGACTTTTTGGTTATCATGGTTGATATTTTTATTGGCAGTATTTGGATTTATCATCTTATACCTGGGGTTTGTGTGGATATCAGCCCGTCTGTATATATGTGACGTGATTCTCGCATTAGAAGACCAGACCAACGCCAAAAAGTCGATCAAGAATAGTTGGGAAATCACCGAAGAATCAGAGTTTCAAATTATGGGTATTTTTATAGTCGCAGTTTTAGCAACCTTACCCTTCCCCATAGCTACTAGGTTCATTTTATTACTCAGCCGATTACTTATCAATTCCCTAGTTACGGCTGAGGTAGCAGTTTGGCTGAATTTATTAGTTTTATCAACTGTTTTAATTGCTATGGGGGCGCTGACTATCCCCTTCTTCAAATCCATTAAAGCCGTGATTTACTACGACCTCATCAACCATCAGGATGAACAGGATTTAGTCACAGATAACCCCAAAATCTTGGAAATCTGAAGGTATTTATAAAATTTTGTTTAAGAAAATCGCCCTAATTGGTCGATTCCTGTATAATCCCCACCATAGGAATTGTCTGGCTGGTGAATTAAAAGCAGATTCCTGGATCCCCCCCTAAACCCCCCCTAGGTGAAGACGATCAGCATTTCTGGCTTTGGTGAAATCAAGGATACCAAGAATCTGTAATTTTGGAGACAGTCAAAAATCCTATAGCTGCATCTATAAATTTAGTCATGACTAATAAATATGCTCATAAATCCCTCAACTTGGGTGATGTGATTAGTGCCGGATTTCGTATCTATCGAGACCATTTTAAACAATACTTTACTATGGCGTTTTTCGGCTTTTTATGGCTGATTGTTCCCATTTATGGTTGGGCGAAATTTGCGGCGATTTCAGGAGCGATCGCTCGTTTAGCTTTTTTTGAGGTGAGCGAACGCCCCGAACCAGGAGCAGACGCTAAACGCTATACAGACAAGCGCAAATGGAGTTTTTTAGGGCAATCACTTCTGCTACTATTGATTATGATTGGGGCTTTTATAGGTTTAGCCATAGCTGTGGGAATAGCCGGATTCTTGGTATCTATCCTACTGAGTCCCGAAAGTTTTGTATCATTATTACTAGGATTTTTATTAGGAGTAGTCGCATTTGTCATGTTTTATGTGGGGTTGATGTGGATATCAGCCCGCCTGTATATATGTGACGTGATTCTAGCCGTAGAAAACCCGATGACTGCCACCGGAGCAATTAGCAAGAGTTGGCAAATAACCAAAGAATCAGCCTTTAAAATTATCTTGATTACGATAGTTGCAGGTCTAGCCACGTTCCCCGTCAGCATTGGGGGTCAGTTGATTATGACAATCAGCCGATTAGTTATCAGTGTAATTTTGCCGTATGACTTAGCAGCTTTGGTGAATTTCTTAATTATCTTGGCTGTGTTAATTGCAATGATTCTGCTGACTTGGCCGTTTTTCCAATCCATTACAGCAGTGATTTACTATGACATAATCAGCCGTAATGGGAAACAGAATCGAGTCACCGATCGCCCCAAAAAGCCAGAAATCTAGGGCTTACGGTCAGAAATAGAAAGGCTATAAGGATGTTGAGACTGTTGGCGATCGCCAATAAAAATCCGATAAGTCCCGCGAGTACCATAACCGGAAAACTGTAAAATAGACCCAGAGGGACTCTCCGGGAGTACACAATAGCGACCAGCCGGACCATCAATCAGTAAAGTGGGAGCCCCAGCCGTCTGTACAGTAATACTCCAATATGGTAGATCCTGAGTCACATCCAGAATATGATTAGGACTCTCAGCGATCCAACCACAGTCTCGGCTATTAGAACTTCCCCCCGAAGTTCCCGATAAAGTGATAGCCACCCCAGGAGAAACCGATCGCCTGTCAGCCAAAGCCGACTCCGCCGCAGCCAGAAACAGGGAAACCCCCAGCAGTCCAGCCGTGAAAACTTGACCCAAGTTAATATTAGTCATAACCCACCCTCTTAATCTCCTTGTACAATGGTAAAGCGTTGTTTTAGATCCCCGGAGGAGAAATCCCTTGAACTACCAAGACGACCCGAAAATCAATCGTCGCCTCGAGGAACTCGAAGCCGAAGTCAACCCCAATGCGCCCATAAATCCCACCCCCTCCAACTTAAACAGCAGCCTAAAAACCCTATATGGTCAGTTGATGGCGCGGTTCAAGAGATTACCCAAAGCCGGACAGATAGCCGTAGCCAGTGTGGGAGTCATCGCCGGGTTAGCCCTATTAAAAACCCTTGTCGAATTAATTTCCTTAGCCATAAGTCTTGCGGTAGTCGGGGTGATAGTGTACATAGGTTATCAAGTATTCAAATCATCCCAAAAACCCAAGATTTAAAGAAATTCTGTAACCCATCATCAAAGATTCAGACAAAGGCAATTATTAATTATGGCTAGTCCGACTGCAAACCGACCCAGCATCGACCAACCAACCCCTACCTGGCAAAAACAAGCCAAACAACTCCCCTTTTGGGTGCGTCGCTGCAGTGCTTGGGCGGTCGAGATCTCCCTAGTAATCGTGGGGGGATTAGCCCCATTGACCATCGGTGCAATTTCCAATCGTGGTCCCGTGTCAGTCCCCCTCAACCCAGTAGTAAGAGGAACAGCCGAAACTGTGGCCGCTACCTTGGGACTACCAATGCGCGATCGCCAGCCCAGTGTATCTCCATTGACGAATTTATTTTGGTCTGGTGCCTTAATTTTGCCAATAGCGATCGCCTCCTGGCAACTTTATCTATTGTCCACCACCGGACAAACCCTTCCCAAACGCTGGTTTGGGGTTCGTGTAGTCAACTCCAGACAACTCCCCCCCGGATTTTCACGGATTATCGCCAGGGAAACCATCGGGCGTTGGGGCATTCCCGTCGGTATCGCCTATCTAGTTTGGCAAGCCACAGGCGCATTCCCCAATCTCCTGGTATTTATGGGGTTATCGGGAATTATGATCGTCGCTGACGGACTAATGGGGCGGCGCTTCCACAGTCGCACCGGACACGATTTGCTGGCTGGTACTTATGTACAACCCGCGGCGACTTCCTTCTTTACCAATCCATTTACCTCCTACGACTGGGAAGAAGAAAACCAATCGGTCAAAGCGATCGTCTTGACCTCTAAGCCAAAACTCCCAGAGTGGAATTTATGGCAATGGATGCGACAATATCCTGGCTTAACCCTAATTATCGTCGGTAGCGCCAGCATGGCAGCGGTTTTGGGAACCTTTATTGGTACTCAAGTTTATATTCAAAATCAAGCCAACCTTCGCGCCTCCCAAAATCAAGATAACGAAATATTCCTGGCGCTGGTGGGTCGCCTTTCTCCCACCGCTAACACCGACCCCGCACAACGGCGGGGAGCAATTTTAGCTTTAGGAACCCTACAAGACCCCCGCGCTGTTCCCCTATTGGTGGATTTACTCGGTCAAGAAGATGACCCCATATTGCTAGAGGTGATTCAACAGGCTTTGGTGAGTACAGGTCCGGTGGCTTTACCTAACATCCGCAAACTGAATCAAGCCTTGAGAAATGACCTCGATTCCATGAGGTTTGGGGCGGACCCACGGCAAAAACGTATTGTTTCCCAACGACAGCAGGCTACTCAAAGGGCGATCGCCAAAATTCTCAAAGTCTATGGCGGTTTTATCCAACAAGCCGATCTCAGTCGTGTTCATCTCGGTCAAACTACCACCCCTCCCGCTCAGTTTACCCTCGTACTAGACCAAACCGACCTATCTGGGATCAGTTTCCGCAGTGCGATCATGACCCATGCAAATTTCCGCAATAGTCGCTTTGCTTCACCAGGACCTGACGGACGTTTTAACACCTTTGACGACTTGATATCAGACCTCAGCGGCGCTGATTTGACCTCTGTTGACCTCACAGGCGCTTTTATGAGTCCCGCCATTATGCGGCGCACTAACCTGTTAAATGGGACGCTAGACCGCGCTAATTTATCAAATGCTGATTTGAATGGCAGTAATTTTAGCAGTGCTAGTCTGATTGGCACTAACCTAGAAAATGCTAATCTAAAAGAAGCTAGTTTGACCGGAGCAGATATCACTAACGCTAATCTGTCACGCTCAGACCTCAAATTAGCCCGTATGAGTCAGATTAACGCCCAAGGAACCCAATTTATGTTTGCTGACCTCCGGGAAGCAGATCTACAAAGGGGTTCCTTGTCCGGCGCTGACTTCCAAGGTGCTAATCTTCAGAATGCTAACCTCAGTCAAGCTCAACTCACTGGCGCTAATTTTAGAAACGCTAGGTTACAAAATGCTAACCTGAGTAATGCTGACCTGAGTTTAGTTAACCTACAGGGTGCTAGACTACATGGCGCAAATTTTGAGGGGGTGACCTTTGTGGTTAATCGGGAAACTCGCACTGATGAGTTTATCGAAGAAACCCATCAAGGTGAAACCTCAAACCGAATGCAGGGGGCTGATTTTTCCAGAGTGCAAAACTTGAGTGATGCTCAAATTACCTATATCTGCAATCAAGGCGGAATTCATCCTAATTGTGGGTCCTGAAACCGCTAAATAATTGTAGCAGTGGGTTCAGTGGTCTGGTCGTCATGGATTAACTACTGAACCCCCCCAGACTCCAGCTTTATTGTGGTTAATTCGGCTAATTTCACCGTAAAAAATCGACACCCAAATTGTTCCATATTGGCTAAAATCATGACCGATTCTATGGCACCTATTCCCTTTGTTGATTTATCCTTTCAATATCAGGAACTTACCGATGAAATTGAAAAGGCAATTCATGCAGTAATTGGACGCGGAGATTTTATTCTGGGACGCGCCCTGCAAGAATTTGAGGCGGATTTTGCTACAGCCTGTGGTGCAGAACATGGGGTGGGTGTCGCCTGCGGAACTGATGCGATCGCCATCGGTTTACAAGCCTGTGGGGTGAAACCAGGAGACGAAGTTTTAGTCCCAGCCAATACCTTTATTGCTACCATTATTGGCATTTTGCAAGCCAGAGCCAAACCCGTTTTGGTAGACTGTGAATTAAACACCGCTTTAATTGATATAGCTGCAGCCGAAAGGGCGGTAACCGAAAAAACTAAGGCGATTTTACCAGTGCATCTATATGGTCAAATTGTCACCCCTAGCCAACTGCTGGATCTAGCCCTAACTCATAACTTAATTGTATTTGAAGATGCGGCACAAGCTCATCTGGCTACCTGCGAAAACTATCGCGCCGGTTCTATCGGTCGCGCCGCCGCCTTTAGTTTCTACCCTAGCAAAAATCTAGGCGCTTTTGGTAGTGGGGGTATGGTGGTGACTTCCGATGAAACCGTAGCTAAACAGGCGCGAATTCTGAGGAATTATGGCGCACCGGAAAAATATGTGCATACGGAATTGGGAACTAACAGCCGCTTAGATACTATACAAGCAGCCGTTCTTAACGTCAAATTGCGTCACTTACCAGGGTGGAACCGCGATCGCAATTTAGCCGCCGAACAGTATGATGTTCAATTGATGGTACTCAAAGAATATGGCATTATCCCCATTTACAACTACAGTGAAGGCGGTCATGTTTATCATCTGTATGTAATTCGTGTGACCGAGGAATGTTCCCTCACTCGCGATCAGCTACAAGCTAAACTGAATGAATTAGGGGTGCAAACAGGTATTCACTATCCCATCCCCTGTCACCTGCAACCCGGTTATACTGATCTGGGATACAAAGCTGGAGACTTTCCCAAAACTGAAACCCTCAGCCAGCAGATTCTATCTTTACCCATGTATCCTGGAATTACCAGTGATCAGATTAATCGGGTAGTCGCAGCTATTCGCACAGCCTTGGGAATTAAAAATGAGTAGGTGCGAGATGTTCGCGACCAAATAGGGACATCGAATCAGGTGGGAATGTGGCTCGATTACACAATTATTAAGGCTTATGGAAACTCAACCGAAAATTCCTGTGGCGATAGAGCGAAATCTATTTATCGGATTGGCTTGCGCCTTGTTGGTGTTATTATACGGCCCTTTACTCGTGCATTGGTACGATGGCTGGCTGAACAAAAGCATTAGCATCGAACATGAATATTTTAGCCACGGCGTAATTGGTCTACCCTTCGCGGCTTATATTGCATGGAATAACCGCCACCAGTGGAACAAACTACCCAATCAACTGCACCCCTTGGGGGGAGTATTATTAGGACTCGGTGGCGTTTTCTACCTCAGTAGTATCTCCGATTTAGTCAATCTGTCCTTTCCGATGATTCTAGCCGGACTCTGCCTCTGGCTAAAAGGAATACCTGGGTTAAAATTGCAGGGGATAGCCTTATTATTTGTGCTACTGGCAACCCCTAACTATATCCCCTATCTGATAGAGCCTTTAGCCCTGCCTCTACAAACCTTTATCGCCAATATGGCGGGATTTGTTCTGATCCAGTTTAACGTCCCGGTGACAGTAGATCAAATCTATCTCTATGTAAATGGACAAATTGTTGAGGTAGCGCCGCACTGTGCTGGCCTGAAAATGTTATTTACCAGTCTGTATGTCGGTTTAATGTTATTGTACTGGACGGGTGCGATCGCTTCGAGAACCAAAACCATCCTCTTCTTAGTGGCAGCCGCTTTGACCAGTATTGTCGCGAATATTATCCGCAATACCCTATTAACTCTGTTTTTCGGAACAGGTAATCAAGAACTTTTTGATTGGCTTCATGAAGGGTGGGGAGGAGACCTATACTCTGCTTCTATGTTGGGTCTATTGGTTATTCTGATGAAATTAATGCAGTATTATTTCCCCGAGCAAGAGGAATCCGAAGATAATGGACAAATCAGCCCCGAATCTTGAACCCACCAGCCATGAAACCCCCAAACTACAGCTAAAACCCTCTCAATGGGTACTATTGGGATTTCTGCTACTCCTATTTTTGGTAGGGACCCTTCCCGGTTTCTTTCGGGGTGGCTGGTCTTGGTCAGATATGCCTGATATTCAAGCTCTCCCTCAACTGCAAACCATTCGCAGTGAGGGTTTAACCGTACCAGGCTGGGAAACTACCAGTCACGATACCATTCAAGTGGGGGCGAGGAGATGGTCTTTGCAGAGCCTCAAACAAAATGATAGCGAAGTCCTGCTATTGCTGTTTCCCCAAAACTATTATAAAGACCAGCCCCAAGTCGAATGGATGGATCTGCAAGGGTTACAGAGCCTCAGAACTGACTCCTATCGTACCCTGCAATTGACCCTAGACTCCCCCCAACCCGTGACAATTAACGCCAGATTTTTTCGGGCTTGGAACCCCCGCCAAACCTATGCCTTTGTACAATGGTACGCTTGGCATAATGGCGGTTCTCCCGCGCCAAGTCACTGGTTTTTTGCCGATCGCCAAGCTCAACTAAGAGGCGATCGCGCTCCCTGGGTAGCTGTCAGTATTATGATTCCTATGGAGCCTTTGGGTGACATAGAAACAGTGGCAACTATAGCTCAATCCCTCGGTCAGGATATCCAAAAAGAATTGATGACCACGATTTTCCAGCCAGAATAAACAGTTATCCACAGTGTTGATATGGGCGCTAACCTCAACCCGATTAAATCCCTATTCCTCACCAGTCTCTACTCAGTGGCGAGTATTATTCCTTTAGCCATCATCACCAGTGGCGGAAAGTCTATGGCTCAAAGGATACCTGATCGGTGCATCTTACCTCGCTCCTTTGTGAATCAACCCCTACCGAGAGGCGGCGGACAACCCGCACCAGTACAACCGGACTGGCCTACACTATTAGAGCTTTTCCGCAATGTGGATGCTCCCATTCAGACCAGACCCTCTGGTATTCCGGTGGAACCTTCTGTGTTTGAAGGCCCTATTGGCGATCGCATGAAAAGTTATCAGCTAGGACCCGGAGATCAGATTTTTATTGATGTGTTTGTCAATGGTCAGCGTTCCCAAGAATTAACTATTCCCAATGCTACCATTGGTCCTCAAGGTTCCCTAGCTATGCCTTTAATTGGTCTAGTGGAATTGGAAGGATTAACCTTAGAACAGGTGCGCCAGAATATTCAACCCCGCCTAGCTCAATTTGTCAGAAACCCTGAAGTTGTCGTCTCTCTGGTCAATCAGCGACCGGTACAAGTCACCGTGACCGGAAAAATTGCCAGACCAGGTTTTTATCCCCTGTCATCACCACAGCTAATTGTCGCCTTGACTACGGCGGGGGGAACTAGACCAGGGGCAGATTTACGACGGATTACTGTGCGCCGGACTTTACCCACCGGACAAACCCTCGAAACCCAAATCGACCTATTTACCCCCCTATTATTGGGTATGGAACCGCCTAATATTCGCCTAAGCGATCGCGATGTGATTACAGTTCCCACTATGGAGGTTAGCCCCTCAGAAGGGGTAGAGCGAGATCTGTTAGAAAATTATAGTCTGGCTGCTGCACCCGTTCCCGCCCAAGTAACCGTCGTTGGGGAAGTTGTGCAACCAGGCTTCTATACCCTCCCGGCTGGGGGTTCTCGCGTCTCTACGGCTCTGTTAGCGGCCGGAGGTGCGACATTAACTGCTGATTTGCGTACCGTCCTAGTTTGTCGCACTACCGTTGATGGTCGAGTTTTAGAAGATATCATAGATCTATATACACCCTTAGCAGAAGCTACGGCTCTCCCGGATGTTTCTCTATCTAATGGTGATTCGGTGATTGTACTACCACTAGCTCCTGATGTGGATGAGAGAGACTACGATCGCAAATTAGTGGCTAGTTCAACTTTAGTTAACCAGCAAATTACCGTCAGAATTCTTAGTTATGCCGGAAATGCGATCGGTGCTGTAGCCTTACCCAATGGTAGCACCTTTATTGATATCCTCGCTAATGTACCTTTACAAACTGGAGACCTCGATAAAATTGCCCTGATTCGATATGACCGACAATCTCGACAAACAACTACTCAGATTCTGAATGGTAAAAATGTACTTAGAGGAGACCAAACCGACAATATTCTACTACAAGATGAAGATGTGATTGTGATTAATCGTAATCTGATTACCCAGGTCACTGTGTTTCTCAATAACTTTACCCAACCCTTTCGCGATGTCCTCGGCTTTACTCTCTTCTTTCAACAACTCATTAACTCGGCTGAAAGATTATTTGGACCCGACCAACAACAGAATAATTAAAGGTATACAGCTTGTTCATAAATTGTGCTAAACATTACCCTCACCCTAAATCTGGATCCCAGGGGGGGAGAGGGACTTTGACAGCCTATGGCATGATTACTGAAAAGGCTGTAAATACCAAATTGCTATTACCCAAAATCCTGAGATTGCCATGACTTTACCAATTGTTAAACGCTATTTAATCGCCTTTGAGAATTATAAATTAGCTGGATTAGCCGCCTTTGTAGTAGCGTTGGGAATTTCTGGGGGGGTGGGTATGATTTTGGAAGCGCCGCCAAGACCTCCCTACGAAGCCAGAGGAATTTTAACCTATAAAAATCCCCCCGTTTTGTTCTCCCAAACAGGTCAGAATATTCGACAGCAAGGACAACAACTCACGGACCGGATGTTACTACAACCCCGTGTGATTGAGACGGTGTTAAATGAAACGATGATTACCCCTAGAGATTTTCGTGCTAACGCTAGGATTCAGATCAGACCGGGAGAGAGTGGTCAACCGGGGACAATTCAAGTCACCTTTAAAGATTATAATCGCGATCGCTCTGTGGAAGTGGTCAATGTATTAATGCGGGAGATGATCGAACAGAGCCGTTTAATTAATACCGAACAACTCCGCAATATTATGGACACAATTCAAGATCGCATGGGACCAGCGAGAGCGGACTTGAGAGAAGCTCAAAATACCCTGGAAGAGTATGATAGGCGAGAAGGCGCTACTTTATTGGCGATCGAAAGTGGTTCCTTACCTCAGTCGATTATTTCCAATAGAAATCATGTAGAACAGCTTGAATTGAGACTGGATTCTATTAATGCTCAAATCGCTAGTTTGGAAGGTAGACTAGGATTGAATGTCGATCAGGCTTATGTTTCCCAAGCCCTGACCGCTGATCCAATTATTGCTCAATTGCGAGTACAACTGTATCAAATTGAGTCTCAGTTAGAGTTTCTCCGTAAGGATTTTACTGATGCTCATCCCCAGGTAGCAGATTTAATTAAACAACAACAGGCAAGCGAACAGCAATTACAAGCGAGAGCTTCTGAGGTTCTCGGAGGTCATGGAGTGGCGGCTCCCCTGCGACAGGTTGACCAAATTCGGGTTGATTCTTCCTTAGACCCCTCCCGACAGCAAATTGCTCAAAATTTAATTAACCTGCAAACTCAGCAAGAAACTCTACTCCAAGAAATTGCTACTAGCCGTGAGGTGGGACAAAGACTAGAACGGGAATATGCCACTATTCCTAATAAGCAAATGGAGAAAATGCGACTAGAGCAGCAGGTGGGTTATAGACAGGCTCTCTACGATAAAATGCAGGCGCAATTGGCTGACGCTCAGGCGGCGGAAGCGGAAACGGTGAGCAGTTTACAGGTGGCTCAGGAGGCGGCGGCTCCTGATGTGGAAGATCCACCACCACCACCTAGTTTAATCCTGGTCATGGCTGCGGGTGGCTTTGGTGGGGTGATAGTTGGTGCGGTGCTGATTTTTGCGTTGGGTATACTTAGCGGTAAATTCTACACCTGGGAGGAGATTCAGGGCGCTTTGAAAGAACGAGAAATTCCGATTCTGGGGGTGGTTCCCAATGTTTTGGATGACCATGCGGATTGGGATATGCCTTTACTACTACATCATAATTCTCGGTATTTGGAACCTTATGAGCAGGTGCGTAGTAATTTGTTCAGTAACGGCCAAAAACCTCCGAAGGTGGTGTTGATGACTAGCACTAAGGGACCGGAAGGTAAGACTCTGACAGCCTATAATTTGGCGATCGCCTCCGCGAGAGCCGGAAAACGGACTTTGATAATTGAGGCAGATTTGCGATCGCCAAGCCAAGCTGAGAGAATGCGATTGGCTATTGATTCTCAAGACCGTTGGGAACCTTTGCGCTATTACGGAGATTTGAATAATTGTATCCGCATGGTTCCAGATGTGGAAAATCTCTATGTGATTCCCTCCCCGGGTCCGTTAAAACAAGTGACGGCGGTGCTAGAGTCTAGTGAGATGCGACGTTTACTTAAAGAGGTGCGCTATCGCTTTGATGTGGTGATTGTCGATGTACCTGCTTGGAATGATCATAATGATGCTTTGACTCTGGAACCGTTAACTGATGGTATGGTTTTGGTGGCTAGAGCTAATTGTACTATGTCGGCTCAGATGAATCAATTGGCTGATCAGTTGACGGAAACTGATGAGGAGGAAACTGGACCGAAAAAATATCGGCCGAAGTTACTTGGTGCTATTATTAATGGGGCTGAACTTGGTCTTCTGCCTGAAGATGATGGCGAATTGATTGATATTCAGGGTATTGATTCTTTGGATCGTCCGGCTTTACCTCGGGATTCACAGCCGATTCCTCAATTGCCTTCTGGCGCTAGGCGTTAAATGTTTCAACGGGTTCATTTTACCCCGTTTGGGGATGATGCGATCGCTCCGACTGTGGAGGTTTGGCAGGCTGATTTGGATTTGAATTTAAGTCAAATTGCTGGTCTGGAAGGACTCCTAAGTGCTGAGGAAAGACAAAGGGCGGCGCGGTTTCGTCGGGAGAGCGATCGCCTCCATTTTACCGCCGCTCGTGCCATTCTCCGCCAGATTTTAGCCTCTTATGTGGGGGTGGCTCCCCAGGGGTTGGAATTTGCCTATACTCACCGAGGAAAACCGGGTTTAATTACGGGGAATTCTCAGGGTGAAATTCAGTTTAATCTTTCCCACTCCTACGGTAAGGCTTTATATGCGATCGCCTTGAACCGCAGAGTTGGTATTGACTTGGAAAAAATCCGCCCCCTGGATGGATTAACCTTAGCCAAACGCTTTTTTTGTGAGGCGGAATATTCACAACTTTATAACTATCCAAAATCCGCACAAAACCGGGCTTTTTTTCAGCTTTGGACTGCGAAAGAAGCCTTACTAAAAGCCACTGGTACGGGATTAATGGGCTTAAAAGATGTGGAGATTTTACCCCAAAATTATGGTCAAATTTTCCTGTCTAAAATAGTTGGAGATTGCCCACATAATTGGTATTTAAAAACCTGGGAAATTGACAATTGGGCGGCAGCTATAGCAGTAGAGACCCTGAATAAATAAGCCAATAGCAACCCTCCCACCAGTAACTTGATGTTAAAAATCATCCACCAGGGAACTCAGACGCTGAAGCAGTGGGTCGGCTTCTTGGGGGTTGGGGGTAGGTGCAGCAGGTGGGGGAGGTGGCGCAGTTGACCGAGGGGGTTCTGGTGGTGCCGCAGGTGATGTAATTTGGGGTAATTGACTAGGTATTTGAGCGATCGCCTCATTGGTAGCATCTAGTTTAGATGCGATCGTCGACTGAAATTGAGCAAGCTGCTGGGTTAACTGATTAACCTGACTCTCAAGTTGTTGGGTTTTATTTTCCGGTTTTTGGGCTTGTAGCTGTCGCTCCAAAACCCCTAATTGCCTCTGGAGACTCAATAAACCCTCTTCAATAGGTTTTAGATTAGGAGGGGTGTTTACAGGTCTTTCCGAGGTAATTTCCGGGCGGTAATCATTGTTAACCACAGGGGTCTGTGTGGTGGGAGAACTCAACAGAAACTGCCACAAAGCCTGTTTACAGAGATTGCTAAAAGTTTGATATTTGGTGAGAGATAGCTCCTTTTCGATCGCCTCTAACAGAGTTTGATCAGCAGCATCCTCAGTAAAAGTAACCGACTGCGTAAGTTTTTTATTAGCCCAGAGCATAGTTAGGTAGGACGTATCGGCAGACCTGCCAATGAGGACTAACCCAGTTTAGCAGCAATTAGATCTAATTTCACCCCCAAACAGGCTATCCCGTTGAGAAACCACCCAACGGGATGAAAAAACCAATTAATTAGCGTTTGGCTAGTTGAGCTTCCCCATAGACATATTGTCCTAGGGCGTTGGCTTTACGAGCTGGTTGAGCCAGATGAGCCCTTAACTGAGCGTCTTTGAGCAGGGGTTGTAGATCTTGCCAGAAAAACTCACCGCCGCCGCCAGTAATCACTACATCTGTGACCCTTTCTGGGAGCCATTTTACCACGCGATCGCAAAGATCCCGTGCAAAAACCTTACGCAACTCAGGTACAATTTCATCTAGGTTAGCAGGTTTAGTCGCGCCTCTGGGACGATAAAAACGCTGTCCTTGAGGTTTATGTACTGCCTCTAGGAGGAATAGGGATTGAGCATCGGCTCCCTCAATCTTAGCGGCGACTTCCTCATAAAACTTACTCATCGCAAAGACTTCACTCTGAGAAACCCCACGAGCAAAGCGGAAGCGATCGACAGTCAAGAAATCCGTAGTTTGATGTCCCACATCAACAACAGCTACAGAAAGATCCGCAAAGTTAGGCATATCCTTGCTGCCCTGGGCTTCACACCAAATCAGGCTACCATAGCCTTCTGGCATTACCCGAACACTCTTGATATCAACCACTACTTGCTCACCCCTAAAGACCAACGTATTGGGTCCACTGAGGAGACTAATAATTTGTTCTTTCTCCCGCTCAAACTGTTCTTGAGAGTAAAATGGTAGGCCCAGCACCACATCAAGATCACCTTTAAGGTTGAAATATCCCACACAAGCAAAGATCTTAATTAGGGCATCGTTCACCTTAGAGGGGTTAGCGGCGGGATCTACGCCAAACAGACTGGCCCCAAAATCAGCAGCCAGTTGACCTACTGCAAAACCATATCCCTGATATTCCAGCCATAGATCTAACAGTGGATCGGTGTTTTTCGACTCAAAGCCACCGCCACGGGCTTTTTCTACACTAAGTTGGGCAACATTAGAGGGAATAAAAACCACATCTGCGGGGTTGCGACTCATACAGGATTTAGTTGCGGTTCTCCCCAAGTCAACGCTGAGAATCGTTGAGCGGCCGACTACACCAGTAGTCGCCGCTTTGGTTGTGGTAGTGGTAGCTTTAGCTAACGGTGACTGTGACTGTGACTGTCCGGGCTGTTTGTTACTCTGCATCTGAAAAATCCGTTACTTCACGAAGACTCAAAAATTGTGACACTCAGAGGGACTAAGTCCGTGAGATTCTTCTTTTTGCCATCAGACTTGCGATCGGGAACTAAAGTTCTCAACAGCCAAGCTGAGATCAAAAGAAACGTTTGGGTTGCCTCACGTAAAACTCCTGGGAGGGTTGGAAGCTCCGTGATTTATCACGGAGAGGAAAACCGACTCAAGCGGCTTTAGCCGCCAGCACCCCTTTGCGGGGTGGAGGGGTATGGTTGCCCCTCCATGGAGCTATGGTTGGCTCCGACTCCCTTGCGGGGTAATGTTTGCTTCGCCAATGTTCAGAGTCGGTACTATCCAAATCGCACGTCCTTAACCCCTTAGAGATGTTTAACGATTCGGTTCTAGTGCCTGGAACTAGCACGCATTCCAGGGTAGGAACTTTAACTCTTGCTCTGAACGGAGCCAGTTAAGGCTTAGGCTGGTCAGCTACCTGAAAGGGGGGCACGAAGCCCCTGTGCTTCAGCCGGGGGTGCTGACAACTTGAATTCAGAAATATGAGTTTGAGTGTCTAGCAACCTTCTGACAATTCTCCCATAGTTATAACTTTCCTGAGATTTAGATATAGGCAATCCAACAACGGTAACTTTACCCTACTTCGCGCGCGAAATAATCATCTCTAACTACAATTCCTAGGATTATAGCCTGCTGTCCCCCATTGTCAGATTATATCCCACTGATATTTTTCCGTATCAGGACTTTTCCCCCTCATCAACTGTAGCGGGCCATTAAACTCCCCGGCCTGGTTGCCTGATCACAGACTCTTACGTTAAATTTAGTTAAGATTATGAATATCTTTAATCTTGGCCGTTAACTGGGCTGAGTTTTAAGAAACTTCTGATGTATAGGACATAGAGGCAACTGAATTTATGAAAACATCTTGGAGAACCATTCTGCTATGGACGATCCCGGCTCTGGTGATCGGGTTCTTCCTATGGCAGGGTGCTTTTGCTGCTTCCCCGACAGATATAGCCCAAAATAATACAGCCAGCACTCGCATGACTTATGGCCGATTCTTAGATTATCTCGATGCTGGGCGCGTTACCAGTGTCGATCTATATGAGGGGGGACGGACGGCGATCGTCGAGGCAATTGATCCTCAATTAGACAATGGAGTGCAGCGCCTACGGGTCGATTTGCCTAATAACGCCCCGGAACTAATTTCTCGCCTGCGTGCTGCTAATATTAGCTTTGACTCTCACCCTCCCCGTAATGATGGCGCGATTTGGGGACTTTTAGGAAATTTGGTTTTCCCGATTTTGTTGATTGTGGGACTGTTTTTCCTGTTCCGCCGTTCTAATAATGTGCCGGGTGGCCCTGGTCAAGCCATGAACTTCGGTAAGTCTAAGGCTCGTTTCTCTATGGAAGCCAAAACTGGGGTTTTATTTGATGATGTGGCTGGGGTTGAGGAAGCTAAAGAAGAACTTCAAGAGGTGGTTACCTTCCTGAAAAAGCCGGAACGCTTTACGGCTGTTGGGGCGAGAATTCCTAAAGGTGTTTTGTTGGTTGGACCTCCGGGAACTGGTAAAACTCTCCTGGCTAAGGCGATCGCTGGTGAGGCTGGGGTTCCCTTCTTTAGCATCTCTGGTTCCGAATTTGTGGAGATGTTTGTTGGGGTTGGGGCTTCCAGGGTCCGCGATTTGTTTAAGAAGGCTAAGGAAACTGCCCCCTGTATCGTCTTTATTGATGAAATTGATGCGGTCGGTCGCCAGCGTGGTGCTGGTATTGGCGGCGGTAATGATGAACGAGAACAGACCCTTAACCAGTTATTAACTGAAATGGATGGTTTTGAGGGTAACACGGGCATTATTATTATTGCTGCTACTAACCGCCCAGACGTTCTTGATTCGGCTTTGTTGCGACCAGGAAGGTTCGATCGCCAAGTTATAGTCGATGCTCCTGATATTAAGGGCCGTCTGTCAGTTTTGGAAGTTCACGCCCGCAATAAAAAACTTGCCGATCAGGTGTCTCTGGAAGCGATCGCTCGTCGGACTCCCGGATTTACTGGGGCTGACCTGGCGAACCTACTTAATGAAGCTGCTATCCTCACCGCCCGCCGCCGCAAGGAGGCTATTACCATGGCGGAAATTGATGATGCCGTTGATCGGGTAGTGGCGGGTATGGAAGGAACCCCCCTCCTTGATGGTAAAACTAAGCGTCTGATTGCTTATCATGAGATCGGACACGCGATCGTTGGTACTCTGATTAAAGATCATGATCCCGTTCAAAAAGTTACCCTAGTTCCTCGTGGACAGGCTCGCGGTTTGACCTGGTTTATGCCTGATGAGGATCAGGGTTTGATTTCTCGCTCTCAAATTCTCGCTCGTATTACCGGCGCTTTGGGCGGTCGCGCCGCTGAAGATGTGATCTTTGGTGATGCCGAAGTTACCACCGGCGCGGGTGGAGACCTGCAACAGGTGGCGGGAATGGCTCGTCAAATGGTGACTCGTTATGGTATGTCTGACCTCGGCCCGCTGTCTCTGGAATCTTCCCAGGGTGAGGTTTTCCTGGGTCGGGATTTTGCTACCCGCACTGAGTATTCTAATCAAATTGCTTCCCGCATTGATTCTCAAATTAAAGCGATCGCCGAACATTGTTATCAAGATGCTTGTCAAATCATTCGCGATCACCGCGAAGTTATCGATCGCCTAGTTGATTTACTCATCGAAAAAGAAACCATTGATGGAGACGAATTTCGGCAAATTGTAGCCGAATACACTGAAGTTCCCGAAAAAGAACGGTTTGCTCCAGTATTATAATTTCTCTACCTGAGAAATCGCTCTGAAAATTTCCGCCCAGTTTCTTATTCAAGAGACTGGGTTTTTTCATGTACCCCCCATACCCTACAATTTTGCTCATACTTGCTCCCCCTTCGACTCCGGGAAAGGGAAACCATATCCAGCCACGGGAGGCGACGCGCTCTATTAATCACCCCCCACTCACCCATCATTATCAATTACCAATCCCGCTTGACAGAATGAAATCTGCTATATTATCAAACACCACAAGAATCTTTATCAGGAACAGTTAACCAATGACCACACCAGTAGAATATAAACAGCGTCGCGAACAGTTAATGGCTAAAATTGGTGGGGGTACTGCCATTTTTAGAAGTGCGCCCACAGCAGTTATGCACAACGACGTTGAATATTCTTACCGCCAAGATAGCGATTTTTTCTACCTAACTGGCTTTAATGAACCCAACGCCGTCGCCGTCTTAGCACCCCACCACGAAAAACATAAATTTATTCTATTTGTACAACCCAAAGACCCCGAAAAAGAAACCTGGACAGGATATCGAGTTGGGGTTGATAATGCTAAAACTATTTATGGTGCTGACGAGGCTTATCCCATTCATGAATTAGACGAAAAATTATCCCAATACCTACAAAAAGCCGATCGCATTTATTACCGACTAGGACCTGATCAACAATTTAACCAGATAATTCTCAACCATTGGCAAAATTTAATCCGGGTTTATCCTAAACATGGCACAGGTCCCATTGCTATCCAAGATGCTGGCACAATTCTCCATCCTCAAAGGCTAATTAAAAGCCCCAAAGAATTGGAATTGATGCGAAAAGCGGCGGAAATTTCTGTAGATGCTCACCAGAGAGCGCGAGAATTTGCTCAACCCGGGAAGTATGAATATCAGGTACAAGCTGAAATTGAATATTTCTTTAGTCAACATGGTGCGACTCCCGCCTATCCTTCCATTGTCGCCTCTGGTGAAAATGCTTGTATTTTGCATTACATTGAGAATAATCGCCAAATGCAAGACCAGGATTTATTGTTGATTGATGCGGGTTGCGCTTATCAATATTATAATGCTGATATTACTCGCACTTTTCCCGTTAATGGTAAGTTTACACCAGAGCAAAAAACTATTTATGAGTTGGTTTTGCGCGCACAAATCGCCGCCATTGAACAAGTGAAACCAGGAAATCCCTATAACCAGTTACATGATACGGCGGTGCGGGTTTTGGTAGAAGGTTTGCTAGATTTAGGATTACTCAAAGGCGATATTGAGCAGATTATTAAGGAACAAAAATATAAGCATTTTTATATGCACAGAACCGGACATTGGTTGGGTTTAGATGTTCATGATGTCGGGGTTTATCAGTGGGGTGAAGAACCGCAATTATTGCAGCCAGGACAGGTGTTAACTGTGGAACCGGGGATTTATATTAAACCGGATATTAAACCCGTGGAAGGACAACCAGAGGTCCATGAGCGATGGCTGGGAATAGGGGTGAGAATTGAAGATGATGTCTTGGTGACAGCAGATGGTTATGAGGTTCTTACGGCTGGGGTTCCTAAGTCGGTGTCAGCTATGGAAAGTTAGGCTTAATTTGGGGGTGGAATTTATGGTAATTTCTACCCCGGTTTAAACTTACCCATGAGTGATAAATATTAAGTTTGGTTAAAAAATGGCTGCTTACGGTCGATTAACAACTATAATGGAGTTAGGCAAATCATCACCAACAAACACCGATAAATGAATAATTGGTCTGGTTCTGTAATGATTTCAATAATCCTAGTCACCGCTACGGGTTGGGGAACAGCAGCGATCGCATTTACTGATTTTGACTCTGTTAAACCGTCTCAGGAATTACAACTCGCTCAAACCCCTGTAGGCGCTTGTATTGTCAATGACCCTACCGGAACTCCCTTAAATGTGCGAGCAACTCCTGCTGGTAAAATTGTTGGTAGTTTACCCAATGGAACTCGCGTAATTTTAGGAATAACAGACGGTAGAGAAGGACCGAACTGGACTCGCATTATCGGACCCATAGAAGGTTTTGTTTGGAGTCTATATTTAAGTAATTGTGTTTATCGATAAATAACTACCATCAAACACTACATAAACCGGGTGGGAGGACTATTTGACGCGCTAATAACCCGGTAAATTCGGGTCTCGACCTAATAATTCCATAGCTTTTTGGTGGCTTTCCCAAAGATATATAAGCAAGACAATAGCACAGGATATTATTGTGAGCATGAGACTCTGATAATAAACACGCAATAAGTTTTGTTTTGATTGCTTAATTTCCGACATTAACTGTTTAAAGGTATCATCCCCAAATACACTGACTGATAAATCATCCACTGCGATCGCCCAAATTTCACCATATTCTGGTACTGTTAACAATACCTGATTTTCTGCGATCGTCATGTTAGAAATATCAGTAGTTTCTGGTAGCGGAACTCTCTGGGGTATCAACCAGTTAGGATCGAACCTAATCAGGTTATAACGGGAAAAGGAACTTTCAGAAACTAACACCCACCAAAAGCCCTGGTTATCCTGTTCCAAAAATATCGGAAATGTTTTTCCACTGTCTGCGACAGTTAAAGCGATCCTCCTTCCTTCGATGTAGTAATTTGTATGATCTCTTAATAGTTTTTCCCAGGAGCGAATTATCCAATTTTTAGGTCGAGTTGTGTGGTCAGGAAGACACTCCGTAATAGGTCGTGGTGGTCGAACTGTATCAATTTGTTGATCTGGGGTAATTTCCAAGCCTTCGCTATTGGTTAACCAAGTAATCAGCCGAAAATTGTTACTATCAGCAACAGCCAATTTTCCGTTATTGTCAATGGTGATACCGTTGGGATAACACAGTAACATTTCTTCCCCTCTGGTACTTTCGACAATTTCCCCATTCATGGTTAAGGCGACGAGGCGATGTCTGGCTGTGTCCGTAGCATAGATTAACTGTTTTTCGTGATCAACAACAAATTTAAAGGTACTGCGAAACTCCCAATTTATTCCTGTATCTTTCTGAAAACCTGGTAATTCTTGACAAGTATTTTGGTCTAGTTGACAAGATTCGATTCTTCCAGTTTCCCAATTTCCGAGAAATAATTGAGAGCGATCGCTTACCTGTAGGTCTGTTATTCCTTCTCGAATACCTAAATCTTTTAAAGCATATTTATTGTGCAGATTTCCTTGAGAGTCTAAGTTATATAAATAACGATGATCCGTCGTCAAAATCTCACCATTGGGACTGGCGCTAATAAAGCCTAATTGTTGAGGATACGCCGCATTGAAGCCACTATAAATCGCCGTCAACAGTCCAATAAACATCACCACTGTTAGGGACTGAACAAATATTTTTAACTCTCGTGTTGGTTGACCATAGGAGATGATTACACCCGGAAAATTAGCTGATAGTTGATTAAACACTTCTCGAGTTTTCCGGCGGTCTATATTACCCCATATATCAGTAACCACAAAGTAATAACTTCTATTTTCTGAGGGATTAATAATCCGAATCAACGGAGGTATTTTCGACGATATTAAAACTTTGGGATTCATCAAAACCACTTCTGCATCTTGGTCAAATTCTTTCGTAATCACGCTAGAATCGCATTCAGAAGGCATTAAATAAATGATTTTCTGCTTTCCATATTGTAAAAATCCTGGGGTAGTTTCCAGATTGCTTTTCATCGTGATTTCCTCGATTCTATGTTGAGGAATAAAACCGACTATACACTGGTTAGGTTGGCGGTAATTGTAATTATGCTTAATACGTTTTAGGGTTCTATAACGCAATATTGGTTTATAAATTATTCCCAATATACTGACAATTACTGTAATTATAAAAGCAGTTAGATAAACCATAAATATATAGTTCATAGGACTACAACTCCTCTGCAATTATTGAACTTTCCACAGGTCTGGGGTCTCCAGGACTTGCTCAAGGTCGCCATAATTTTGCTGTAACAACTCTTGTAATTCCTGAGAAGGTCTAAATACAAAAATGGTGGACTGTTCAGGAATTAATTGTAATGATGGTTGATTACTCATCAGGATAAGTTTCACATCATTATTTAATAGATAACTGATGGAGATTAAATCTCCTGTATTAGTACCATTTCCCGCATCAGAAATTAGCACAGATGAGTTGGCTTGATTAATTTCTGTAGCCACTTGATGATTAAAATAGCTTAAACCTTTATCCCACCAAGTTGATGAAACTGTACTCACACTCAAGGAAATAATACTAGAACTTAGTAATATGGCTAATACCCACAGCCACAACTTTTCACCATCTAATAATGATTGACGACCGCTATTAAGGTGGGTTCCTAATAAAAAAGCGATCGCTATTTGAATAGCCGGAAAACAAGCGATCAGATACCGAGTGACAGAGGAACGTTGTCCTCCCCATAATAAATCTGGTAAAACCAGCAGGATAAACGGTATCCAAATGGCAGTTAAAATAAACAATCCGGTTTGACTATCATTGGTTTCACTTACATAATACAGAGCATAAATAATGAGCAGTAAAAACGGCAGCCTAAATAAATACGTCCAGAAGCTGTTAAAGCCAAAGTCAATATCAACTAAAACCGACGTAAAACTTAGCAGCCAAAACTTGGATAAATCCAGTAAACTCATCGATTGATGAGTCCAACTGGTTAAGGATTGAGCCTGTTCCCAATTATGGATAATAACAGTTATCCAGGGGAGATAAAGAACCAAAGTTAAACATATAGATATCCCCAACTGCATGAAAAACAAAGACGGACGTGGTTTATAATTCCGTCTCGGTTCTGACCCAAAAATCAAGATTCCCCAACCGATATGACTAGCTATAACTAATCCAAAAAATAAATGGGTATATAGTCCCAAAGTGCAGGTAATTACATAACCCAACCACCACAGCCAATTGTTAGTCCGACTCCCCTTGAGTAACATGAGACTAGAGGCGATAATTAAAGCGGTCATTAAGCTGTATTGACGAGCGGTTTGCGCTAATAATACATCCACCGGAGAAACAGCTAGTAAAGCGGTAGCCATGAGGGAAATTAGCGGAGATTGAAATAATTCCCAAGCTAAGGCATAAATAAGCGGTAAGGATATTAAACTAATGATGGCGGGTAAAAGACGGGAAGCTAAAATCGAACTGCCAAAGCCTCGCATCCAACCCCTAGCTATGAGATAATATAGGGGGGGATGATGGGGGTTTCTATGCAGAGATGCGAGAGTATCGGCGGCGGTGCTATCGGGTTTGAGGTGTTGATATTCTAGGACTTCTGAGGGGGTAAAAATGCGATCGCTGAACAATTGCTGATCTACCTGTTCCCGGGTAAAACCAGCCGATCGCAAATTGGTAAAAACTTCATCATGGGAATATAATTTGCGATCGAGACTCGCAAAACGAAACAACACCCCCAGGACAATCACGATCATTAACAGAATAACCAGGCGACGGGGTAGACCACCTGTAAACACCTTTGGTTGGTAGAGCATTCCTGTGGTTAAGGGTTTTTATCCATTCTACCCATATCATAAAGGCAGGGAGTCACCCCTGCCTCAAAATTTTAGAAATTGGCGGTTAGCCTAATCCTAGATTAAATTTTAGCGGGTGATTTAGTACAGTGAGCCAGTGGGACGGTGAACGATAAAGCTGAGAACTTGGCACTGCTTCACGTTATCAAAACCCATAACGCGGATAAAGCACTTAGGATATTCCCGACGGCATTCGTCGATTTCCGCCATAACTTCGCGAACGGAAGTTGCATTAAACAGAGGCAACTTCCACAGAGTCCAGTAGTGTTGCTCAGGCGCAGAGGATTCGCTGAATTCTACCCCAGCAATAAAGCCTTGCTCAAGAATATACTGAAGCTGTTTCTGGGTCTGAGCATCAGTCAGAGGGGGTAAATAGGACAGAGTTTCGTAACGGCGCTCTTTTGGTAGTGTTTGCATTGTGATTTTCCAGGGTAGTTGTTGAAATTAATTATTTAGGCTCCGACCTTAGTCGGGAGGGTTAGTCTCTGAAGTAGTGAGTTGCGTCATTCGTTCCAGGTACTGGCGGCGATGTGCCATATTTCCCTGCTGAATCCCCTGCCGAACCATCTCCGGTAGATAACCCGCCACCTCTTCAGCGAGATGATCTCGGACGGTCATGACTCGGAAAGCCAGTTCTTGATTTTCCTGTAACAGTTCCTCAAGATAAGCCTCACCATCCTGGATTTTCCCCTGAGAGGAAAAATCACTTAGCCAGATAGCTAAACCAGGGTTAGTCTCTGTCAATTGGTTGGTGATGATGATTACAGCTTGGTAGGTTAGGTAACTTGTCAGTACCTTGGTCGTGTCCTTGGCAACTTTTTTGATATCCATGTTCCGACACCAACCCTCTGTTAAGACTTCAAGTTTGAGATATTGGATTGAGTTGTATCCGTAGCTCTCCAAAATTGTCAAGTTAGAGGAGTTGCCCAATCCAAAATCACGTAAAACTCCTGGGAGGGTTGGAAGCTCCGTGATTTATCACAGAGAGGAAAACCGACTCAAGCGGCTGACCGCCGCCAGCACCCCCTTGCGGGGTGGAGGGGTATGGTTGCCCCTCCATGGAGCTATGGTTGGCTCCGACTCCCTTGCGGGGTAATGTTTGCTTCGCCAATGTTCAGAGTCGGTACTATCCAAATCGCACGTCCTTAACCCCTTAGAGATGTTTAACGATTCGGTTCTAGTGCCTGGAACTAGCACGCATTCCAGGGTAGGAACTTTAACTCTTGCTCTGAACGGAGCCAGTTAAGGCTTAGGCTGGTCAGCTACCTGAAAGGGGGGCACGAAGCCCCCGTGCTTCAGCCGGGGGTGCTGACTTCTCGAAATCTGAGGAAACCTACAGGGTGTCCATGGCCTCGAACTCGAACTTGATTTCTTTCCAAAGTTCGCAAGCCACAGCCAGCTCAGGACTCCACTTGCAAGCCTCACGAATCACGTCGCCGCCTTCACGGAACAGGTTGCGGCCTTCGTTACGAGCTTGGATACAGGCTTCGAGAGCCACACGGTTAGCAGTTGCACCAGGAGCATTACCCCAGGGGTGTCCCAAAGTACCACCACCGAACTGCAAGCAGGAATCATCACCGAAGATTTCCACCAGAGCTGGCATATGCCAAACGTGAATACCACCGGAAGCAACCGGCATTACACCAGGCATAGAAGCCCAATCTTGAGTAAAGAAGATACCACGAGAACGATCTTCTTCGATGTGGTCTTCCCGCATCAGGTCTACAAAACCCATGGTGATACCTTTTTCACCTTCGAGTTTACCTACAACTGTACCGGAGTGCAGGTGGTCACCACCGGACATCCGCAGACACTTGGCGAGAACCCGGAAGTGGATACCGTGGTTACGTTGACGGTCAACCACAGCGTGCATAGCGCGGTGAATGTGCAGCAACATACCATTATCACGGCACCAACGAGCCAGGGTGGTGTTGGCGGTAAAACCAGCGGTGAAGAAGTCGTGCATGATGATGGGGGTGCCGAGTTCTTTGGCAAATTCCGCCCGTTTCATCATTTCTTCGCAGGTGGGGGCTGTTACGTTTAGGTAGTGACCCTTAATTTCGTTGGTTTCAGCCTGGGCTTTTTCGATCGCCTCTTGTACAAATAGGAAGCGATCGCGCCAGCGCATGAACGGCTGAGAGTTGATGTTTTCGTCGTCTTTGGTGAAGTCCAGACCGCCACGCAGACACTCATAAACCGCACGACCGTAGTTTTTCGCCGACAGACCCAGTTTAGGTTTGATGGTACAACCCAACAGAGGACGACCGTATTTATTCAATTTGTCCCGCTCAACGGTGATACCGTGGGGAGGGCCTTGGAAGGTTTTCAGGTAAGCAATTGGAATCCGCATATCTTCCAACCGCAAGCCCCGCAGAGCCTTAAATCCAAATACGTTACCCACGATGGAGGTTAACATATTGGTAACGGAACCTTCTTCAAACAGATCCAGCGGATAGGCAACAAAGCAGAAATATTGATTGTCTTCGCCGGGTACTGGTTCGATGTGGTAGCAACGACCTTTGTAGCGATCGAGGTCTGTTAACAGGTCAGTCCATACAGTTGTCCAAGTTCCGGTGGAAGATTCTGCTGCTACTGCTGCTCCCGCTTCTTCCGGGGGAACTCCCGGTTGAGGAGAAACACGGAACGCGGCCAGAATGTCTGTATCTTTGGGCGTGTAATCCGGCGTGTAATACGTCAGCTTATAGTCTTTTACACCAGCCTGATATCCGGCTTTCGATTTGGTTTGAGTTTGAGAGTAAGACATAACTCCTTTATATCTCCCTTCTGAGGAATCGCTCTTTAAATTTCCGGCTATTTGCCGATTGATTAAAATACTATCAATAAATGGCTTCAGTCAACCTTTAATATTGTTAATATTTCCATTACATTTGTTTATATTTCTTTGCAAAACCACACATTCGGTCCCCGGAAAAAATATCCATATCACTAAATGGCTAAAAAAAATATTAAGTATTGTAAATATTATCTATATGACAGTTTTAGGGTTGGGATATCAGCGATCGCGATCAAAAATCTCGATCGCCCCTCCATACCAACCGGGCGCAACTGAAAGCCAACAGATAACCCATGGGTTATACAGGGGCGGGAATTAGTCCCAGCCGGAAAAAGGCTTTCCGCTTCCTTCGGATCTAGGAACTGCTATAACCGAAATAGGTAATTATATTATATCAGTGTCAATCTATTGTATATTCTCTATATTTTGATAGACTTAAATCAATAGTACAATCATCACCCATTACTTGGAGGACAAAGCTGGTGATTCAGGCCACACTGCATCAGTTAAAGGTTTTTGAAGCCGTAGCGCGTCACGGTAGCTTCACTCGCGCAGCAGAAGAGTTATTGATCACCCAACCCACTGTCTCAAGTCAAGTCAAACATCTATCGCAAGCGGTGGGACTACCACTATTTGAGCAAATTGGCAAACAACTTTATCTTACTGATGCAGGTCAGGAGTTACAAGCGACCTGTCACGATATTTTCCAGCGCCTGGAACATTTCGATATGACCATTGCTGACCTGAAAGGCGCTAAACAGGGACGATTAAGTTTATCAGTAGTCACCACAGCTAAATACGTGATTCCCAGACTGTTAGGGTCTTTTTGTCAAAACTACCCAGCCATTGATATTGCCCTACAGGTGATCAATCACCAACAGATTACCCAACGGATGCTGGAAAATCAAGATGATCTATATATACTAAGTCTACCGCCCGAAGATATAGACCTTTGTACGAAACCCTTTTTAGATAATCCCCTAGTGGTGGTAGCCCCCTGTAACCATCCCCTAGTCGGTCAAACCCAAATTCCCATTGAAGCGCTGAACAATGAACCATTTATCATGCGAGAATCTGGGTCAGGGACTCGTAGGGCAGTGCAGAAATTATTTGACAAGAGTAAGGTATCAGTGCGGGTACGCCTAGAGTTAGGTAGCAACGAAGCGATCAAACAAGCGATCGCCGGAGGTCTGGGGATTTCCGTTTTATCCAAACATACATTAAACTCGTATGGCGATCGAGGAGAGCTAACCACTTTAGATGTGGTAGGATTTCCCATCCAACGCTGTTGGTATGCAGCCTATCTCAACGGGAAACAATTATCAGTTGTCGCCCAGACCTTCTTAGAGTATCTTCTCGAGTCCGGTAAGTCTAATTGACTTGGGTTGAAACATAGTGTGATCATGAAACTACCCTTTTGGCCATCTCAACCACCATCAGAACCCCCGCCAACTTCCCAAACCGGAGCCGGTTTAGGGACTTTTGGTGGTGTCTTCACTCCCTCAATTTTAACCATCCTGGGGGTGATTATGTATCTGCGATTTGGATGGGTAGTGGGTCAGGTGGGACTGTGGGGAACCTTAGCTATTGTCACCCTATCAACATCTATCACCTTTCTGACCTCCCTTTCCATTTGTGCGATCGCCACTGATCAAGTAGTCAGAGCCGGCGGAGCCTATTATATGATTAGTCGCTCCCTCGGTATTGAATCCGGCGGAGCCATTGGGATACCCTTATATTTTGCCCAAGCCATCTCCGTTGCTCTGTATACCATTGGTTTTGCCGAAAGTCTAGTCATCACCTTTCCCCAACTCAATATTAAAGTTGTAGCCATCATCACCACCATCATGGTGGCGATAATTGCCATTAAGTCCGCCAAATTAGCGATTAAAGCCCAATACTTCATCATGGCAGCGATCGCCCTATCCCTAATCTCCCTATTATTCGGTAGTCCAGTCGAAGCCAGCACACAAGACATAGCAATTGCCACCAACCTCCCCAAAGTAGGATTTTGGCAAGTGTTCGCCGTCTTTTTCCCCGCCGTTACCGGAATTATGGCAGGGGTCAATATGTCAGGAGACCTGCAAAACCCCACCAAAGCCATCCCCACAGGAACCCTCGCCGCCGTCGGCACAGGTTATGTAATATATATGTTGCTACCCGTCCTATTATGGATGCAAGGGGATACAGAAAGCCTCCTAGCCGATGCGCTAATCATGAAACGGATAGCTTTCTGGGGACCATCTATCTTGCTGGGAGTCTGGGGAGCCACCCTATCGAGCGCCCTAGGTAGTATATTAGGAGCGCCAAGAGTCCTGCAAGCCTTAGCCAAAGATGGCATTTTACCCAACTGGTTAAAATTCCTAGGAACCGGATCGGGACCCGATAATGAACCCCGTATCGCCACAGTTGTTACCCTAGGATTTGTATTAATCGCCGTTGCTGTCGGCGACCTCAACCTGATCGCCCCAGTGTTGAGTATGTTCTTTCTGACCACCTATTTGGTACTCAACCTAGCAGCAGGTATCGAGACCTTTTTAGAAAGTCCCTCCTTTCGTCCCACCTTCAAAGTTCACTGGCTATTGTCTCTGTTGGGAGTCGTCGGCTGTTTAGGCGTAATGTTCCTCATTGATGCGATCGCCACCATTATCGCGGCTATCATTGTCTTTAGTATCTATATTTGGTTAGAGCGACGAGAACTAGAAAGCGCCTGGGGAGATATCCGTCAGGGAATTTGGATGGCGCTAGTGCGTCGGGGTTTATTTCAACTGAGTTACACCCCAGACACCAAAAACTGGCGACCCCATATCCTCACCTTTTCCGGTGCGCCCAATAAACGTTGGTCTTTAGTGGAATTAGCCTCCAGCCTCAGTCATAACCGTAGTTTATTTACTGTTAGTACAGTTTTACCCACAGGCTCCCGTAGTCCGACCCAAAGAAATGAAATAGAAGCGATTTTGCGCGATTATTTAGAAAAACGAGCCATAGCAGGCTTAGTCCGGGTGATTATGGCAGATGATCCTTTCACTGGCTCCCGTCAACTCGTAGAATCCTACGGAATTGGTCCTTTAGTACCCAATACAATTTTATTAGGAGATTCCCAATCCCCTGAACGTCGAAAATCATATTGTGAAACCCTAGTACATTTTCACAAAACCGCTCGTAGTGTACTCATACTAAGAGATGAATCAGATCGGGGATTTGGCGATCGACAGAAGATTGATATCTGGTGGGGGGGTCTTAATTCAAATGGAGGCTTGATGCTAATTCTGGCTTATTTGCTGCGGACGAGTCTGGAATGGCGCGGAGCCGAAATTAATTTAAACTTAGTTGTACCCGACGAAACAGCAGCACTAGCAGCTCAGACTAATTTGGCTAAAGTTGTTACACAGTTACGCATTGGGGCTAAACCCAAGGTGATTGTGTCTCAAGGACAACCTTTCCCGGAAATTCTACGGTCTTCCTCTCAGGATGCAGATTTGGTATTTTTGGGTATGGCTACCCCCAAAGAGGATTTGCAGTACAGTAAATATTACGAGGGACTCCAGAAAATGGCTACGGGATTACCCGCTACAATTTTTGTGTTAGCTGCTCCTGATTTTGCCTTCTCTGAGGTGTTACAAAAAGATTAGGTTCACTTTTTTTTCAACCAGTAGTCTGAGGTGTTATGGGGCTGAACTTTCAATGGTCTAGGTTCAAGTTAGCTGTACTTTCGGCGATCGCATTGGGGACTCATATTGCGATCGCTACCCCAGTGAAGGCAGCAGAAACAATTATAGTTCGCCAAGGGATTATGTCTCTCTCTCTGGCGATCGAAGATTTAGAAACATTAGCCAACACCGGAAAAGTTCCCCCCGGACTCCGAGGTTATGAACTGTTTTTGTCCCCTCAACAAAAACAACAAGTCCTGGGAGTCTTCAATGCTCAAGTAGGTATCCCACCCACCGCCGTCCGCAATTTACTCACAACCCAAATTGGCGAAAACATCCTTGACGAAATTGCCACCATTACCCGCACTCAGGACCCCCAAACCCGAGGCGCAGACATTAAAACCGCCCTATTAGAAGCAGCCGAAAGCGAGTCTGGGTTATCAATACTAGGGTTTTTACAAAGCTACCCTAACCCAGAATTGAGAATTGATATCGATGTCGCCTTTGATGTATTTAGTCGCCTCAACCGTTCTTTTTGGCAGACTCAGCAGTTTATGGTGGAAATAGTCCAACAATTAGGACCCACAGATGCTAATTTAACCCTCCCCCTAGACCCCACCCAACCGGGTCCTCACCAAGTGATCACCACTACCCATACTTTTGAGGATACAGCCAGAAACCGCACCATTGATGTAGATATTTACTGGTCAGAAGCCGTAACTAGCGATCGCCCTGTGGTACTGTTTACCCATGGTCGCGGTTCCGTTCGCAATGAATTACAATATGTAGCCCGCCACCTAGCATCTCACGGCTATGCTTTCGTCACCTTAGAACATCCCGGGAGTAACCAGACCTATATTAACCAAAATCTGGCAATGCAACCACAGGAGTTGTTAGAACGTCCCCAGGATATTAGTTTTGTTCTCGATCAGTTAACTCAACTAACGCAAACTGGTGGAGTTATAGAACGTAGCCTTAATCCTAACCGCGTTTTAGTGATTGGTTATTCCCTCGGTGGTGGTACAGCTTTAACTATAGCTGGGGGAGAGTTTCAACTCGACTCCCTACGCCGACGCTGTCAGCAGGACGCAATCACTTTAAGTTCAGGACAAATTACCCAATGTATCGCCACTGAACTACCAGGCGATCGCTATCGGCTATATGATCCCCGCATTAAAGCAGCGATCGCCCTTAATCCTACCGCATCGTTGCTTTTTGGTGAAACCGGACTAACTCAAATCCGAGTTCCCACCCTCATTTTCTCCACCTCCGCCGATAAACTCACCCCCGCCTTATCCGACCAAATCGCCATATTTCCCCAAATTCCCGCCCCCAAATGGTTAGTTGGGGTTTTGGGAGGAACCCACCTCAGCGCCAAAGACCCCGATTTTGTCTTAGATCAATCCCGCGTTCCCAGGACACCCCTATCTGGTGATGAGGTAGCAGGTATCGCCGCCGCCGATATCCAAAACTATGTAAAAGCCTTTACCCTAGCTATGGCTGCACAACTGACACCAGAAGCCGAAAAATATCAAGTTTTTCTTACCCCAGAATACTTTGAGTTTATTTCTACCGATGCCTTTCCAGTGCGGCTACTCACGGAAATTCCCGAACCCATGCAGGTCCTGGTTGATTCATTTCTGGAAAACCAGTTACCGTGAGATATTCCCGACCCTGACTCTACCCCCACCAAGGGGAGGAGGGGGCTTTCCGGCTAACAGCTAAACCTTACCAAAATGGTAGCTAGTGTGAGCCCCATTAGGGTAGAGAAAAGTGCAAACCACAGAGACATCAGGGTTATAAGCAATTAGCATCTCTTGCAATTTCATCTGTTTCCAATCGGATAGCATGGAATCAAGACTACTCATGGGACGATATTGGAATTGCCATTCTTCCAACTCTGTCGAGTTATTCTCCAACTGGCGCAACAGCACCACTGTTCCTTTTTCCCCACTGTTTTTATAGCCGCGATCGCCGATTTCCGATATTTTATCGGCATTGGCTTCAATCACTGCAATTTGTTGTTCGGGAGTTTCTAAAACATCAGCCATAGTCATTCGCGATCGCCTCATCAGATCATCGAAGCCTTGCCCCTGGTAGGACTTAGGCTCGTAAACCCAGCCAGCACTGACCGTGCGGGGTGCTGAAAGGTTAACATAGAACTATCATCAGGAAACCCGAAACCGGAAACAGGGAAGAGGCATTCCTGGCATCTACCGTGAGATATAGTACATTGGCTATATCTATATTCCACCAATGTCAGTAACCCCAGTAAATCTTAGCCCCAATCAGTTAATATGACTCCTAAAAAAATTCTCGGGCTGATAGTGTTCGCCCTAATTGTTACCTTTATCACCTCTGCTGATGGTTTTACCTTCCTACCCGACCCAGTGCGGGGCGCTAGTAAAACCAGCCGCGAATTTTTAATTGGGCTGGTTCCCGACTGGCTAACCCCCCGTAATTTCAACGAAGAACGGGAAAGGGATGTCGAACAGTTACAGAATACCACGCCAGCCAATAGCGGTAATTAAGGCAAAAAGTCAGCCGAGCAATAACTGAGGGACTCTCTCCCCCAGAGTATCATTAGGCTTTCTTTTTCAGCCAGCTAAACATCGCCCGCAGGTCATGACCAACTTCTTCGATAGGATGTTCGGCTTCCTGGCGGCGCATGGCGGTAAACCCGGCTTTACCAGATTGATTTTCTAACACAAACTCCCGCGCAAACTGACCTGTTTGGATCTCTTTGAGGATCTGACGCATTTCTGCGCGGGTCGCATCTGTAATTACACGGGGGCCGCGAGTATAATCTCCATATTCAGCCGTATTGGAGATACTATCGCGCATTTGAGCCAAACCACCCTCAACCACTAAATCTACAATCAGTTTCACTTCGTGGAGGCATTCAAAATAGGCTAATTCCGGCTGATATCCAGCCTCTACAAGGGTCTCAAATCCAGCTTTGATCAGCGCACTTAAACCACCACAGAGAACCGCCTGCTCGCCAAATAGGTCGGTTTCTGTTTCTTCCCGGAATGTGGTTTCTAAGATGCCACCACGAGTGCCACCAATACCTTTAGCATAAGCCATAGCGCGATCGCGGGCTTGTCCTGACGCATCTTGATAAACCGCAAACAGACAAGGAACCCCCTGTCCTTCTTCATATGTACGGCGCACCAGATGTCCGGGACCTTTGGGCGCTACCATGATCACGTCTACATTCTCTGGGGGGACAACTTGACCAAAATGGATATTAAACCCGTGGGCAAATGCTAGGGTTTTGCCTTCGCTGAGATTGGGTTCGATTTCGTTTTTGTAGACGGTTTTCTGCACTTCATCCGGCAGCAGGATCATAATTAGGTCGGCAATTTTAGCCGCTTCATCTACCGGATAAACTGTTAAACCAGCATCTTTGGCTTTAATGGCTGACTTACTCCCCGGATATAGCCCGACGATGACGTTCATGCCACTATCTTTAAGGTTAAGGGCATGGGCATGGCCTTGGGAGCCATAACCGACAATTGCAATGGTTTTACCTGCCAATAGATCTAGGTTGGCATCGGCATCGTAGTACATACGGGCCATAATCCGGGTTCTCCTTTTCAAGTCGTGTGTAAGGGGTACTTGCAAAACTTAAATCATATCATGGTTGCAGACCTAGTGGCATATATAATCCTGGCTACTATTTTCGTGGCTACTCAAAGCCGTCACCTGATAGCTTGGACAGATTTATCATAGATTTCGGGCAGAATACCCCATCCTTCTTGCCAGGTGGGGATGAATGCCCGACCAATATGCTCAATCCGATAGCACAATATACAAAACTGAACTTAACTTTTTGAATCCAATTCGATTGGCTCTAGGGTTCAAAGATTTCGTGATTACGTCTAAGCCGCAAAAATTCCCTAATCCTCGTTATTTTCAAGGTTCATTAAGACGCTGAACCATTCTACAAAGGAGGGTCAGTCGAAAATTCAAAGACTCTCATCACCCCGATAATATAGGGTTAGACTGGCTAAAACTTACGCAAAAATGGCTAATCAACGATTAGATATGCCATAATAATTAGTCGCTAATTAAGGTTCGATAACCAAGCCATTGGTTACGAATACTTAAACATTAAAGCCATGGTGCATCGGGATTTTGCTGAATATATTGTAACGTTTTTAGAATACCAATGGGAGTTATAAGGGTGCGAAATTTACCGAGCATATAGATTTTCAATTACCCCAAAATATTCGATTCCTGGGTATATCAAAGAATATTTAACTCTATTAACTAGAGAAGGGACTTGTCCGTAATGCCATACATCTCATGATAGAGAGATTAATGCTTGTCTAAACCTTTGGCAATTTGCCGAGTTGAAAAGAGGGCAGGAAGTGTGCGAATCTACGCCTAACCAGACAGTTAAAAGGCGATCGTATCAAGAACGCTAGTTCTTGAGGGTAGGAAGCCCGACCCTGAACGTGGTAGGGTGGGGTACTTCATGTAAACATCTTTTACAAATTGTTAAATATCCGGGATCAATCTTGTTACATCATCTTAAATAGGCGATCGCTCAAAACTCTTGCCAACAGTAACTTAGGGTTTTTTTTGCTCAAATTTTGGCCGGGATTTGTTATTAAGTCTTGTATCAGGGTCTTGCTGTGAAGGGCAAATCTGAGTTTCAATTAGAAGTATAACCAACCATTTGCGGGATGGGAGTTGTTAAAGCCTCCAACCCAGAGTCAGCACCCCCGGCTGAAGCACGGGGGCTTCGTGCCCCCCTTTCAGGTAGCTGACCAGCTATAGCCTTAACTGGCTCCGTTCAGAGCAAGAGTTAAAGTTCCTACCCGGGAATGCGTGCTAGTTCCAGGCCCTAGAACCGAATCGTTAAACATCTCTAAGGGGTTAAGGACGTGCGATTTGGATAGTACCGACTCTGAACATTGGCGTTCGCGCAGCGTGCGCGTTAGCGCAAGCGCAAACATTACCCCGCAAGGGAGTCGGAGCCAACCATAGCTCCATGGAGGGGCAACCATACCCCTCCACCCCGCAAGGGTTCAACCTTTACCAACCCCGCAGGATCTACGCTTATGGCTATCGAATGGGCAATTTCGGGGGTATTTAACCCGGCTCAATTGCTGCTCCTATCCCAACCCACCCACAAGGGGATGGTGTTTCTCGGAGGAAGATCATGAAAAAACCTTCACAGTTGACACGGCTGATTTGGGATTTCTATCGAGAAAACGAAGCCGAATTGCAACAGCTTAGACCCTTGGGACAGTGTAAAGTCTATAGGCGGTGGGGTGTTTTGCATATTCAGTGCGTGAACAAGGACATCGCAGAGGCTGTGAAATCTTCCCGATCGCTAATTCAGGAACCTGTTGTTCTGATGCGACTGGCTCATAAAATTAAAATATCCGTTAAGAATACAACGGTGGCTGTGTTTGATGTTAATTGGGACACTATCATTGCCTAGAACCTTTTGGCAACCCATAATCTAGTCCCTACGGTCATCGGATTGTAGGGACTTTGTTTTTTTCACAATTTTTTCTCAAATTTCCCGGAGTGCTTCATCTGTGACGGGAATAGGAAAAAGTAGATGCACCCTGATGGTTTTCCCCTGGCTTCGGCTGGGGGATTTTTTTTCCAAATAGTGGACGGTTGCCAATTTTAAGGCGATCGCCACCTTAACCGAGCGATCGCCTTCATCAACATCTCAAATGATCAGCAGCTTTCCATCTATTAGGTGGGAACAGGTGAGAAACCATTATTATCACCTATCGATTGAGAAGCATTAGCCGATTTTTTGCCGTTGCGTAAATCCTTTTGAATGGAGATAGCTTTTCCCAAAGAAGCGATCGCCTCCTGATATTTTTTCAGTCGGGACAATAAAGCGCCCCTGTGTCGCCAACTTTCCGCATGATCTGGCTTCAAAGCAATCGCCGTATCAAAACAAGCGATCGCATCATCATGTTGTTCCATTTTCTCTAAACAGATTCCCCGTTGACACCAAGCCTGATAAGCATCTGGCTGTAAAGCAATCACCCTATCCCAATTAGCCAGCGCCTGTTCATACTGTTTTAAAGCCGTTAAAATCTCTCCTCGCCCCATCCAAGCCTCATAGCTATCCGATTTAAAGCTAATAGCCCGATCATAACAAATTAAAGCCTCTTCATAACGTGCTAATTTTACTAAAACTCCCCCCTGAGAAATCCAAAGTTCTGGATCCTTAGAATTCAGAGATATCGCCTGTTCATAGCAAGAAAGCGCCTCCGAATATTGATGAATGTGACATAAAGCCATCCCTCGATTTGCCCAAATATCAAACTGACCTGGATTAATTTGAATCGCCCGATCATAAGATGATATGGCTTCCTGATAGCGTTTTAATTGACTTAAAACATTCCCGCGATTATGCCAAGTTTCATAATGATTTGCTTCCAGCATAATCGCCCGATCATAAGACTCTAAAGCCTGCTCATACTTCTGAAATTTACGCAGTAAAGCCCCCCGATTGTGCCAAACCGCATAATCATTAGGCTCAATCTTTAACGCCCGATTATAGGCTTCCAGAGCCGGGGAATAGCGTTTTAACCGCACCAAAACATTACCCCGATTATACCAAGCATCTGAGCGCTGAGGCTGAATTTTTAAAGCCCGATCATAACACTCCAAAGCCTGCGAATATTGTTGTAGGCGCACCAAAGCATTACCCTTTTGATACCAAGCCTCATCTAAATCAGGGTTAATTTCCAAAGCGCGATCGCAAGCTGCGATCGCTTGTTTATATTGACGTTCATTAATTAACGCTTCCCCCTTTTTGAGGAAATCATCCGCAATTAAAGGCTGAGAAGTGGGGGGATGCTTAGGAGGTAATGGATGATTAGATGTAGATTTCGAGGGTAGTTGAGACATAGGCGGCGCAGGAACTGGTACCCCTGGCGGCTCCACCTGTTCCATTGTCTGATTTCTATAATTTTGCAGCTCCATCATCATCTCTTGTACCTGTCTCAGATACTGTAGCTTCAGATGTTCTAGTTCTTGAATAGAAGCCTTAGAAGCCTCAACCTCTTTTCTTAAAAACTGAATAGACTTTTGTGCTACTCTCACCTGAATTTCTAAATCTTTAACCAATTTTTTAGATTGATAATTAGAAGATTTTAGTTGTGATTCTAAACCATCAAACTTATCTAATCTTTTGTTAGTTTCCGTCACCAACTCTCGAATCACCAAGCGCCGCACTAACCAGAAAAACATCAAAGTTAAAGTGGGCGACAAAGTAGAAATTAACAGCAAAGTATTAAGTAATATAACCGTGTAGCCAAATTCAGAAGTACCCACAGAAGGACTCACCTTCGCCACTGACAAAGCTGGGGAAGCTGAAGCTATAAATACCACCTCATCTGTTGTTAATGATGAATCCTCGGCTAATTCTGGCTGACTCCAAGTTTCCGGGGCGCTAACAGTCGCAGTAAGTTCAGCTTGGCTAATTTCGATATCAATTTCATCAACCAAATTTTCCGTATCAGAAACCGGATTATAACTAGATGTTACATTAGGGGCAGCAGTTGCCTGATTTACCGATTCGTTAGCTGCAAGCGCAGTCAGAGTCAACAGTGTTAGGGTCGATAGCCTCATGGATATAACTCACTCTTGCTTGATGATTAGGGGGATGGATAACGGATAGCTAAATAGTGACTCCCCCCCCCGGTTTAATATCCTTTAAACTCAGGGAGAGTGTCTTAGCTAGTTCATAATTACAACCCAATTTTTACAGGTCAGGAAATTGACAGTTATAATCTAGGGAGTTCAGGATGGGTGAAGACGAGATCCTGTTCCTAACCCATCATCAAAGTTCCAGGTAGCAATGGCAGCCCCGACCCTCCGGGAAAAACTATGGGTTCGGATTTTATATAAACATCAAAAAAAGCAGGCAAAATACCTGCTTTGTCTCTGGAAAAATTCAGCTAATTGATATCCGTTGGGATATCCCTTATACACCTACTGCTACCGGTTCTCGATTGGCGGCGAGATGGGGTTGGTGTTCCGATGTTGTGCAGTATACCTCACAGGAATTGTTAGGGCTTTCAATCAACTTGATTTTATGGAGATGCGCTCCTAATTCATCAATGGGATTTTGCAGCAAGTCACGGATATAAACCGCAATATTTTCAGCCGTTGGTACTACCTTAGCAAAGTAGGGGATATCTTTGTTGAGGAAAGTATGATCGAAGGGTTCAACCACATAATCATCGATCGCCTTCTGCACAGCCCCTAAATCCGCAATCATACCCGTCCGGGGGTCAATTTGACCACGAATAGTCACTTCTAGGTGATAATTGTGTCCGTGACCGTGAGGGCGGGCGCATTTGCCATAAATTTTGGAGTTATCCTCATCACTCAGGAGAGGGTGAGCTAGTCGATGAGCCGCGCTAAAGTGGGTGCTGATGGTTAGATATGCTTCCATGGAGTTTCCTTGATAATCTGCCCAAAGTTGGGGGTGTTCAAATAGTTGAATGTTGGTTAGGGGTAAATGGGGGGCTAGACGATGCCAGATTAAATAAGCCAGAAATTCAGTGGTGGGTAGGGTGTCCTGAAATTCCAGCCATGCTTCATTCAGAAATGAAAAATCTAGGGGTTCGGTAACTTCACTTCTGATGGTATGTTTGACGTTCGACAGGTTAAGTACCATGCCATATTCGTCTAGTTCCCCCACCATTGAAACATACAGGACATAATTATGACCGTGACCGGGGGCGCGGGCTGTTTGTCCAAATTTGGCAAAATTTTCGGCTTCGCTCAGTTCTGGCAACCAGTAACGGTGACTGGCTGAAAACTGGGCGCGACGGGTGATCAGGCATTGCATAAATGCAGGTTAATTTTTGCTTGTTAAGTTCTGTTAACTAATGTAGTCGGTTTCGGAATTTTTTTCAACCTCGATCCCGATGGTATGATGATCTGCTCAAGAAATTATGGCGATCGCTCTCTGGTTAAAGGACTGGTTAAAGGAATTTATGGATTTGGTCTTGGGCTTCTTGACGTAAGCGATCGGCAATGCGGAAAAATTCCTGGCCCGCGTGTAGATAGGATTCGTCATAGTTTAGGGTAAACATATTTAATTCTTCAATACCATCACCAATATGATTCAGACAGTAATAAAGATGCGCCGCCACTCCCGCAATATTCGCCGGGTTGGGAGCCGAACGAAATCGAGTTTGGCTTTCAGCTAGGATATCTCTACAGGTTTCAATATATGCTTGGAAATCTGCCATTAATTCATCATCAAAGGGGTCGCCGGATAAGTTATCTATTTCTTGTTTAAAGGGTTGAAAAATTCGGTCAATATTTTGATTCACAGGTCTATAGACTTCCTGCAACCATTGGTCTAGATCAAAATCTTTAGACCGCCCTTGTGGCTTAGGTTTACCTGGTCGGGTGGGGCGGCTTAGGCTGCGGTCATAATTCTGACGTTTCTGGGGATCACTCAGCACTTCATAGGCTTGATTAATCCGAATAATTGTATCGTGATTGGCTGTTTCTTCCTGACTGTCTGGATGGAATTTTTTGGCTAATCTCCGATAGGATTTTTTGATGTCTGTTTGACTCGAAGTGGGTGCAACCTCTAAGATTCTATAGTAATCATCAATTGGCATCATCTTTGAATGGTGAGAATGAGAGTTTAAAAGTTGCTAAAATTACCTGGTATTTAGCTATTATATCAATTGATGCAGCCCCGACAATCTCTGGTGGCAATCATCATAATTAACCACATTGCCATATTTAAACACCCAGAAATTATTAGATGTCTGAAATATTTTATACATAATAGCTGAATTTTATCATCAATATCTAGCCATCTTTTCGGGCCTTCCTTCACGTCGCTGGCCCTGGAGGACTGAGGGCCGACTACAGCCATCTGGTTTCTGGGTTAGGGGACTCAGTAATGGTCTCCTATCACCTATATTTATGCTGATGCTCCAAGTTATCTGGGTTAATCAAATATTAATTTATCCTTGAATCCATCTCCCGGATATCATTTGATGTTTTTTGTCAACCCCCCAAGAGCAGGAATATTATCATCTTTTTGCAGATTTTGCTATTAACAACAATCTGTTAAAATTGTAACGGAGAGTGGAATATATCCCCAAGACTAAAACTCCCCAATTCGTCAATGAGGAAAATATATGAGTAGACTGCGTAAAATTCTCGCTGGGGCTGGAATTGCTACCGTCGGTGCTATTGGTACTAAGATGGCGGTAGATTATTTCCGCAATCGCAATAAAGAAGAAGTGGTTGACGAAACTGAAGATGATGTCGAGGAAGAAGAACTTCCGGCTGAACAAGTTAGCTATGCTGTGGTTCAGGATGATTCACTTCAGGAATTCCTTGATGCGGCTTTTGGTGCCCCCGGTCGCTATGTTCCTACCCGCCCTTCTAAGGTTTTCTCCTATCACGGGGAAGAGTATATGGTGGTTTGGACTTATGATAATGATAAGTCTAAAAATCAAATGTTGGCGTTTAAATACACTGATGCCGGACGGAAGATGATCGCTAGTGTTGGATACACCAGCGAGAAGACTGATTATAACTTGACTGGTTTGGATCAAACTGAATTTGCGATCGAGGTTAATGGCGAAAAAATCACTTCTGGTCAAGGAGAAACAGACGGCACAGATGATGTGGATTTTGTTCCGGTAACTGCCTAGATTAGCGTACTGGACTAGATCCGGGAGGACATTTTAATCCTTGACTAGGTACAGGGGTTGAGGATAATAAGGGGGGTACTTTAGATGGTGTGTCCGTTTGGCACAGGTTCGCCATCAAGACCACCCCTCCGTCGTTTTTTCCTACTGTCATGACACCACTATAACTACGCAGGTCATCGGTTTTGGCTGTGGCTGTTATGAAGACGGTTTGAGCGGTTTCGCCTTCGGTTCTAATGGCGTATTGATAACTATCGGTTTCCAGATTTAAATTACCAGATAGACCGTGAAGGGAACTGGCAAAATAACCTTGATTTTGATAATATGTCTGCTGTCCCAAGGCGATCGCTTTCATCATTAAAGGAGCGCGATCGCTGCTTCGCCACCCTGGTATATCTTCCAGGAAAGATGAAAAATCCACCTGACAACCCGTTAAAACGATAGGAGCCAAAAATATCAAATATTTCCACATCATCTGAGTTTCCTTGACTTAACGCGATGCTAGACCTCACTACAAGGCGATCTGGCTTGATTCCTGAAATTCATCAGAAATCACAATTGGCTCGGAGATGGTTTCATGGGTGGCTAACCGCAACCTTTGGACAGTCCCGGAGAGGACTATATGAGTATTTACTCATGGGGGCTTGACAGCGATCGCACCTCTGAAGCGATCGCCACAGCCATAAATAGGTAAACTACCTTCAGGGAAGTGGTAGTGTCCTGGGGGATAATATGCGATCGGAGCTAGGGATTGTCCCAAAAGTGCTAAAACTTGGCGATCTTAGTTGAGGCTTTGGGTAGGATCGGCACCTATCGTTGGTAACCAGCTAACAGGCTACCATGGGCTGTGTCAACCGAAAACTATCCGATTATGATTGATATAGCCGGGGTCTGACGCAGCCTACGCCACCAATATCGCACGCTTAGTGCGATCGCATCAAAGTCCGCCATCAGTTCTGGGGGGGGTAATCTAAATGGCTGAATGAGAATGATTAACCATTATACAATAAATGACCTACAATGTACCTGTTAACAGGTACAACATTGTAGATAGAGGCGAGTTTTAAATGCTCTATTATGATGATTATTGGGTGTTTATATATTCCGTAAAATGAACTTAAATAATTCCGGTTGGCTTGGTTAACTTTGGCGAAATTATTGATTAATAATCCTACTTTGCCAGGCTGAAATAAAGGCAATATTTACCTAAATATAGATTGTCTTTATATGAATGATTAATTTGGTGAATTTGTTGGCTCGCACTATCACAAAATAACTGTTTATTTATCAATGATTTGTAGGAGGCAAAAATGCCAGCCAAATCGACCCTTGATGATGTTGTGCAAAACTTGGATACCAGCGATGAGGCGTTTCGGATCAAAAAAATCATGATTTGTGCTACCCATGGTAAATGGGAGAGTGATTCAGCAGTCATAGAAAATACTCCTATGCGGGATTTAGTGCAATCTTTGTACTGGAGTACCCAAAGCCTTGAACGGCTTAATAGTATTTTGAATAAAATTTTATCTAAAATTAACAAAAAAACAGAATATACAGTTATTGTTAATCTAGTATTGAGTCAAGTTGGGAGATTGTACCTTGAGGGAGATCAGGAACCTTCTACTGAGATGGTTATGACTTCCTATCAGCCGTCAGACCGTCCTCACTCTCAACTTGATTTGTCGGTTAATCCCGACAGCTTAAACCACCAAAATTCCCAGGGAAAAAAACTAGATAATATCTTTGATATTCGTTTCAAAATTATGCAAACTGCCAACCCATTAAGGGTTAAGATATTGATATTTTCCGTCTTAGAAAATGAGTTTACATTTAGCGATCGCGACTGGCTACAACTCAAATCAATCGAGTTAGATAACCTGATTGAACAACTATTTCAAATGTTTCCTAAGTTTGAAGATTTGAAAGTTTATCTAAAAAAAATGGTCGCTTACCTAGAGGATTCTGATGAAGATGCTCAAGTGGCAACAGTTTTAATTGAATCCATGCGTCTTTGTTATAATCACCAAACAGTTAATCACAACTATTTTCAGGAATTACCAGACTCCAATTATAGTCAGGCTCAAAAATTATCAGATCTGGCGAAAACTCAGGGAATTGATCTGAACGAAAGCCAGACTATTCAAGTATCAACCCCCGCCAATGTAACCCAATCAAACATCCCCGAAATATCAGGATTACAAACTGTACCAATTCCTACAGATTCCGGTCAACCCCTATCAAATAGTCAATTAGTGCCAGAGTCATCCGGTAACCGTTCCAAGTCCAATATTATTCAGGAACGTTTGGGGCTAAAAGATGATATTCACAAGCGAGTTAGCCAAGGAGTTACCGAAGCCATAACATCGATCGCTAATACCTTACAGACCTTAGAAGACCAACTAGATGGCAGAATGATTAGCTATGATATTGAGCAGCAATTAAAATTCAAGTATGAGGTTCTTAAAGACTTCATTGCTCAAGTACAAGAACAAATCCTACAACTAGAAGAAATAGTTGATCAATCCGAAACGACAGAACGACAACAAACCGAACCCCAATCAGAAATTACTGACCCGTTACCAACACCTACTCAGATATCAGATTCCGGGGGTACTAATCAGGTTCTCGAACTAGCTAAACAGGGTAATCCTAAAGCGATCGCATCCTTCCTCAATCACTTAGTCAAATCCAAAGGTATCCACGTCCTAGCGCAATCTAAAAATCAGTGTTTGCATCTAATTCTCGAATCCCAGCACAGTTTTTCGCCCGAATCAACCACCCAGTTTATCCACAAAAAGTTACTATCCCTACAACTACAATCTATTAACATTGTCAAAATTTACTTCCGCAAGCCAGGTGATCAGTCTTTTATTTGGACTCAAAAAATCAACTATGGAAACCATAGTTAATACTTGATAATTCAGAATAAATTAACAGCCAAAGTACAAGGATGAATAGGGATGGATGAGCGGACTTTCTTAAATAAATATCGAAGTGGAGAAAAATTGTTTCGAGGTGTTAACCTCCGCAATGCTGAACTAAGTAATGCTGACCTAATTGGAGCCAATTTAAGTGGCGGTGATTTTCAAGGAGCCAATTTTGTGTTAGCCTATCTTAATGGAGTTAACCTAACTAGGGCAAATTTAGAAAAAGCCAGATTAGCAGGAGCTAACCTATCACGAGCTAATTTAAGTGGCGCTCAACTAACCGACGCTGATTTTCATGGTACTATCCTGCAAGCAGCCGACCTGAGAAAAGCTAATTTAACCCTAGCCACATTAGTTGATGCTAACCTAATTCAAGCAGATTTACGCGGTGCTAATTTGCAAGGTGCAGATTTAAGGGGTGCTTGTCTACGGGGTGCAAATATGCGTTATGAAAGGCGTATTTATGAGAGTGTAAATTTACGAGGCGCAGATTTAAGAGGTACCGATTTACAGGGGGTTAATCTCACCGGGGCTGATTTAACCCGCGCTAACCTAACGGGGGCTAATTTAACTGAATGTGTACTGCGTGGCGCGATTCTCAACCAGACTAACCTTTCCGAAACCAATTTACAAGGGGCGATTTTAACAGAAGTTAATTTAAGTGGTGCTAATTTAATTGGTTCCCGCATGGTTAAGGTAAAACTAGAGCGAGCCATCTTGACTAACGCCCAAATGCCTAGGGTGGAATTGTGCGACTCAATTTTACCAGATGCTAATCTCAGTAATGCTAATCTCAGTCATGCTAACCTAAGCCGGGCGAATTTGGTACGGGCGGAACTAAGTCGGACTAATTTAAGTTCGGCTAATTTGACTCAGGCTGATTTAACCGATGCTTCTCTTGGTCGGACAAATTTGCGAAATGCTAACCTTAGCTATGCCTACTTAACTCGTGCTGAGTTTAGTAGTGCTAATACCATTGGGGTAAACCTACATGGCGCGATCATGCCTAATGGCGAGATTCATGATTGATAGGGCTTTGATGTACTACTTTAGATAGATTTTGCCCGGAGTTTGGGCGCTTTTGGCAATACTTATGCTATGCTTTATATATGAAAATTAATTTCATTCAGTCACTAAACAGAATAAGGCTGAGAACAGCACTTTAATTATGACCACAAGTGAAAGCACTAACTCATATTTAGAGGCTCCTCAGCCTAGCAATTGTTCAGTTCACAATTCTTCTGAAACATTTTCCAACATTATGCAAAAACTAATGAACTACGCGGATCGTAGCATTACGGTTTTATTTTCTATTCTGAGACAAGTTGAGGAGAACCTAGGTTAGAACTATAAACCCAAAAAACTGAAAAATCACCCGGTTTCTGTATCTTAACCTTCGAGTCAGAAACCGGGTGGTTTTTTTGGCTAGGTGAAGTTTAAACAAACAAAAAGCGCCCCCCGGCTGGGAGGCGCTCTATTTAATCCAAGCTATAAATTAGCCGATTTGAGGTGCAACCAAAGCTACAGGCTCAGACTCAGCAGAAGCTAAATCTAAGGGGAAGTTGTGAGCGTTGCGCTCGTGCATTACTTCCATACCCAGGTTAGCGCGGTTGATGACATCAGCCCAGGTGTTAACTACCCGACCGCTGGAGTCCATTACGGATTGGTTGAAGTTGAAACCGTTGAGGTTAAAGGCCATGGTGGATACACCTAAAGCGGTGAACCAGATGCCGATTACCGGCCAAGCACCCAAGAAGAAGTGCAGGGAACGGCTGTTGTTGAAAGAAGCATATTGGAAGATCAGGCGACCGAAGTAACCGTGAGCTGCCACAATGTTGTAAGTTTCTTCTTCTTGACCGAATTTGTAACCGTAGTTTTGAGATTCGATTTCGGTGGTTTCACGCACCAAGGAAGAAGTTACCAAAGAACCGTGCATCGCGGAGAACAAAGCACCACCGAATACACCAGCAACTCCCAACATATGGAAGGGGTGCATCAGGATGTTGTGTTCTGCTTGGAACACCAACATGAAGTTGAAGGTTCCAGAGATACCCAGAGGCATACCGTCGGAGAAAGAACCTTGTCCGATGGGGTAGATCAAGAATACTGCACTAGCAGCGGCAACAGGTGCGCTGTAAGCTACGCAGATCCAAGGACGCATTCCCAAGCGGTAGGACAGTTCCCACTCACGACCCATGTAGCAAAATACACCGACCAGGAAGTGGAAAATTACCAACTGGTAAGGGCCACCGTTGTAGAGCCACTCATCCAAGCTGGCTGCTTCCCAAATGGGATAGAAGTGCAGACCGATCGCATTGGAGGAAGGAACAACCGCACCAGAGATGATGTTGTTGCCGTACAACAGAGAACCAGCTACGGGTTCGCGGATACCGTCAATGTCCACGGGGGGAGCAGCGATAAAGGCGATGATGTAGCAGATGGTAGCAGTTAGTAGGGTAGGGATCATCAGAACACCGAACCAGCCTACATAGAGGCGGTTGTTGGTGGATGTTACCCAGCTACAGAACCGTTCCCAGGCGTTGGCGCTCTCGCGCTGCTGAATGGTAGTAGTCATGTTGGATATGATTGCTGTATTGAATTTTCGAGGTACTTATCCGGCAGTTGTTTTTCTACCGTGTCTATAATATGACACACTCCGTTAAGGTTTGTAAAGGGGTTTAACAAAGTATTTAGTTATATGTTAGATAAGCAAAACTAATGTTTATTCAGATGTCTACCTTGGTTTCCTATTCTCCGGCTTATACGATAGTTCCGACCTATGAGTGTTTTAACCGCTGTAGTTACTGTAATTTCCGCAAGGAACCGGGAGATAGTCCTTGGTTAACTATGGCGGAGATGAAACAGGAACTGGCGGGACTATGTGAACAGGGAGTAGTGGAGATTTTGATTCTGAGTGGGGAAGTACACCCGAACAGTCCCCGGCGAGAGGCTTGGTGCGATCGCATTTATGAGTTGTGCGATGAAGCCCTAAATTGGGGATTTTTGCCACACACTAATGCGGGTCCGCTGAAATTTGAGGAAATGGCTAGATTAAAACAGGTTAATGTGTCGATGGGGTTAATGCTGGAACAAATGACTCCGGAGCTTTTACAAACGGTTCATCGCCACGCGCCTAGTAAAGTTCCTAGTATTAGGTTACAGCAGCTTGATTGGGCTGGGGAACTCAAAATTCCGTTTACGACTGGGTTACTTTTGGGAATTGGGGAAAGTCCCTCAGACTGGGGATGGACATTAGAAGCGATCGCCAAAAGTCATGATCGCTCTGGTCACATTCAAGAGGTGATTGTGCAACCCTACAGCGAAGGAAGCCGACAAGCGCAGCCAGGGTACGGATTTAATCTTAGCCAATTACCCGAAGTAGTGGCGATCGCCCGCCGTATTCTCCCCGAAGAAATCACCGTGCAAATTCCCCCCAACCTAGTCATGGAACCAGAGATATTATTAAAATGTCTGGAAGCGGGAGCCAGAGACCTAGGGGGAATCGGTCCCCAAGATGTAGTCAACCCGGACTATCCCCACATTAACCCGGAAACCCTCAGCCAAATTATCAACCCGAAAGGTTGGCAATTGCAGCGACGACTACCGATATATCCCCAATACGATAGCTGGTTATCGCCTCGATTACAGAGGAGTGTAAATTCTTGGCGAAAAAAGTTGCAGTTTCCCCAGCGGTTGTGATATATTAGTAAATCGCAGTGGTGGCGGCATAGCCAAGTGGTAAGGCAGAGGTCTGCAAAATCTCCATCCCCGGTTCAAATCCGGGTGCCGCCTTTTTTCTGGAACCCCTACCGGAAAAGGTTACCGGGAATTCACCTAACCCGATAGTCGTACCGTTACACTCTTAATGCACTCCATTCAGTCTTAGCATACGGGACAATTAGTGCATATCCCTTAGCAACAAAGCTTAATTATTGACGGGTTAATCAATAAACACAACTTAACCAATCTGTCAAATAGCCACATCACTCCCCCCAACCAGACACGCGATAGGTTAACTCCCTTGTGATACCCGTCAATGGCAAGCCTATCGGTTCCTAACGTCACCATTGACTGCTATCACGTCAGTCACTTCCCTCAAGATGTCTGTTCCGGTTGGGGGGAGGTATGGCTCAAAATCAAGACGATACCCGTAGTAGATAATTCCCCAACCTATCAATGTACAGCGATAGTTAGGTTATTTTTCGTGGACTAGACTTATAGACAATCACTACAGCGATCGCTTACGGGGTTATCTATGGGCTCAAACTATGATTACTACGGGAGGGATTCTCAGGAGAGCGATCGCTAAATCTGGGTTGACATCTCCTACCGGATCCAACCCGATACCCCTAAACAAATCTCTGATTAATAACGATTGCCACGATGTGAGCCGATACCCACATAATCACCTTACCCAAAAATCTTAGCCGTCTATTGGGGGTAATTTAGTTATGGGTATTATGTGGACATGATAGGGTAGGTGTTCATATATTCTCGTTTTCATAATGAATTATCATAATGATACGGGATAGGCTAAATGATTTTTTTAACTTTTTTCTGGGTTTTATCATAGTGAATTATCATAATGAAAACCCAAAAATATGCAGATACCCCTACAGTCAGAAACCATAGGGGGCTATTTTAGGATATTGGATTATGGGTTAGGTGCTAGGTGCTAGGTGGACTACTAGGGCTTGCCTTGCTACCGGGATTGCACCGATAAAACATAGCCATTGCAGCCTGTTGGATTTTTTCGGTTGTCACTTGGTCAGATTTTCGGTGTAATGTTGGTACTGGTAACGTGCTGTTATGTTTAACTTAAAAGCTGCTACATATATGTAGCTCCTGTTGAGTAAATCGAAACCACCATAATCGGCGAATATACTGCTTAGATAGCTTAGGTGAATTAACCGCTGGCAAGAGTGAAGCTGAAAGTCAAGAAACAGGCGAAATTCCGGCAAGCGCGCCAGCGGGCAATCCCGGGGCTAAACAGAGCACGAAAAGCTAAATCGCCAAAAAGTAAACACAGTAAACTAACCACTATTTTTTTAGATAGTGGTTTTTTGTTTGATTTGTCTGTGGCGATAATTTAAATATTACACAATTATCGTATAAAGTCAATAATTGTTTTATCATTTTTGCTTATATATTTATTACTTATTTATAAGTATTTATTAATTCTAAAGCAATAATCATAAATAACAAAAAATATAAATAACAGTGAATTGTTGCGTATTTTACTTGATTTTATTAGAGGCTCTTTTGATAAAATCATCTGTAAATCAAACAGCAATCATCAAAGCCCTAACTGTAAAGATACCCCCAATGCTGATGATTGGCGCAAGCCCTAGTAGTCCACCTAGCACCTAGCACCTAACCCATAATCCAATATCCTAAAATAGCCCCCTATGGTTTCTGACTGTAGGGGTATCTGCATATTTTTGGGTTTTCATTATGATAATTCACTATGATAAAACCCAGAAAAAAGTTAAAAAAATCATTTAGCCTATCCCGTATCATTATGATAATTCATTATGAAAACGAGAATATATGAACACCTACCCTATCATGTCCACATAATACCCATAACTAAATTACCCCCAATAGACGGCTAAGATTTTTGGGTAAGGTGATTATGTGGGTATCGGCTCACATCGTGGCAATCGTTATTAATCAGAGATTTGTTTAGGGGTATCGGGTTGGATCCGGTAGGAGATGTCAACCCAGATTTAGCGATCGCTCTCCTGAGAATCCCTCCCGTAGTAATCATAGTTTGAGCCCATAGATAACCCCGTAAGCGATCGCTGTAGTGATTGTCTATAAGTCTAGTCCACGAAAAATAACCTAACTATCGCTGTACATTGATAGGTTGGGGAATTATCTACTACGGGTATCGTCTTGATTTTGAGCCATACCTCCCCCCAACCGGAACAGACATCTTGAGGGAAGTGACTGACGTGATAGCAGTCAATGGTGACGTTAGGAACCGATAGGCTTGCCATTGACGGGTATCACAAGGGAGTTAACCTATCGCGTGTCTGGTTGGGGGGAGTGATGTGGCTATTTGACAGATTGGTTAAGTTGTGTTTATTGATTAACCCGTCAATAATTAAGCTTTGTTGCTAAGGGATATGCACTAATTGTCCCGTATGCTAAGACTGAATGGAGTGCATTAAGAGTGTAACGGTACGACTATCGGGTTAGGTGAATTCCCGGTAACCTTTTCCGGTAGGGGTTCCAGAAAAAAGGCGGCACCCGGATTTGAACCCGGTTTAAAGGCTACAACCCCTATTCTATCGTCACTCTAATACACTCAACGCCGATCGTACACTTAGGAGTGAGTGCAAAATGAAACCCCCTAAGTATTTAGCCTAGGGGGTGTTGTATTGTAGGTTTATTGGGGATTAATCATCGAGTTGATATATTGCCCTAAGAATTGCCTTAACCTCTGGTAAATCTGGATTGATGCCGATATTGGTTAAGACTTGCTTTGCCATTTCTAGTGGTAATGGTTGCCTTTGGTGTTGTGTCAGGATGCCTAACTCTGTGGCAAGGTTCCGGCGTTTTTTGTACTTGCTATCATTGACTGCAACACTGTGACCAAACGAACGTGCTCTGATTTCCTGTGGAATCCCGTTCATCTCTCCCAGTTGGTTGGCTAGATGTCGGAAAGCATAGGTTTGGGTAATTCCCCAATTGTGACGTTTCATCCATGCGCGATGATTATTGTTAAATACATTAGGGATTTTAGATTCTGTGATAGGTAAGCAGACGTTATGAATCCCTAGGCGGTTAATTAAAGTCTTGTCTTTTGACATAGGGACTGCTAACCGTTGACCCGTTTTGGTGCTACTACCAAAGTAAGTAAACTCACCAATAACTAGCACTAACTCAAGGTTATTAGGGCTAGATATGGCTGGAAAGGTGATGTCGTCAATCTTAACTGCTTTGTTTAGGTTTTGGACCGCTGCTATCTCTGATGGTCTCAACCCGTATAAGGCACACATTGCTGACACCCAACACCAACCATCACGAATATTATTATCCACATCAGAGCGATAATCAGTGTTACGTTCCCTGTCTAGTAGGTCTAGTAAGGTTTCTAGGTCTATGCTTTGGGATTCAGTAAACACCGTCTGGGTGGGGTTAATCCTTTCTAATTTATCTAGTGCTTTTTTGCAGTCAGCGCGTTCCGCTACTTGTTTTAACCGATAGTATCTGTCTTTAAAGGTTTTACTACCTACCGGACTATCACCATTCTGTAACGGGCTATATAGCGCTTCTTTTATTCCCTCCCAACTAATGTAAGCATCCCAATCTGTGATTTTGTTAAATACATCTAAAAAACAACTGTTAAACGATTTAACATCATTAGCTATATCACGGGAGCGCTTCCGTTTGGTGTTACGATGTACCCCATTAAAGTAATCATCCTCCATTTCTTTAAACACTTGACGATAAGTGATTAAGTCGTTTTCTAGGGGGGTTTTGGATTCATCAAGGATAGCAGTCTTATACCAATCCAGCCATTCAGATACTGACTGAAATTGTCCATCAAGGGATTTATGAACTAACCAGGCTTTGTCAACAGCCTTACGGATACCCTCAGAAGTGAACTGACAATTACAACCCCTTTGTTTACGTCCCCCGGTTTCTGGGTCAGTGGTGATGTCTAACTGAATTGTCCCCCGGTTGCGCTTAATCCTCACACCTTTGGGACATTGTTTGCGGGATAGGTTAAAAAACTCAAGAATGTCTTGAAAGCCTTGATATGTACCACTGTGTGTACTGTTTGCGCTTGCACTCATTTTGCACTCACTCCTAATAATACGATCGGCGTTGAGTGTATTAGAGCGACGATAGAATAGGGGTTGTAGCCTTTAAACCGGGTTCAAATCCGGGTGCCGCCTTTTTTCTGGAAGGATTGCTCTAAGTGCGATCGGGGTTAACTACCTTAGCCAGGCATCCTACCTGATGACTCAAAAATCACTCAGATCGAGTCCCTAGTCAGGGTAGATAACTCTATGGCTTGACGTAGGTTTTAGTAAGTGGGATTACCAGTGATAAAAGCAGCGGAAACCCACTGATTGGTATTTTGAAGACGGAACCAGCGGTTCTCGTTTTTCCTTTCCCTTGTATCCCAATGGGTTGTGCCTACAGTCGTAGCATCAAAAGTGCGACGACTGCCATTGCTTAGAGAGCCGACGACAGAGAAGTTTGTCCCTGGTCCGCTGCGGATATTGAGAGTGGTATCTGCTGCGCCAGTGAACAGTGGATTGCCAGTGATGAAAGAAGCGGAAACCCACTGATTGGTGTTTTGAATACGGAACCAGCGGTTATCATTTCGCTGTTCGCGAGCGTCCCAATGGGTTGTGCCTCGTGCCACAGCGTCAAAAGTACGACTGTGACCAGGGCTCAGAGATCCAACTATCGAGTTGTTCGTCCCCGGTCCGCTGCGGATATTGAGCGCCCCATCTACAGTACCTCGGAATGCACCCGTTGAAGGCTGAGTAGGAAGTGGAGACGGAGTGCTAGGTCGCGACAGTGAAAATGCTTGAAGAGGGCTCATGGTTGCGCTTAAGATGAAATTCCGGTTTGAATTGCCGCCATTAGTGCCTCGGAAAGGAGGAGTCCGAACCTCAAGGTGCAAGTGGTTTGCCCCTGACTGGTTGCCAACTTGACCAATAGTCTGGCCTGCTGTTATACGACTTCCTGGAGTAAAGCTGCCGGAACTTTGCAAATGTCCGTAAACCCACTGTCGCCCATCGCTACTGTTCACACCAATGAATGCACCGGCAGTTGGGGAAGACCACGTCCAGGCAACAGTGCCGCCGAGTACCGATCTGACTGGAGTTCTAGCCGGAGCCCCTATATCAATTCCAGCGTGCCACGTTCCTAGCCCCTGAAAGTAACTTTGATCATATGCGTAGCCAGCAGTCATTCGGAATCGCCGACCAAGCACTGCTGTTGAAAGATCTGTATATAGCTGTAATAGTTGAGGTGAGGTTCGCCAGCGCTCATCCACTTCGCCACGCCATAAAGGAGGGTCAAATCGGGTGTTGTCACCACTAGCTATAGCCCACGCATTATTATCATTAGATCGGGGTAATGACTGCTCTATTAGAGTAGCTTCGCCATTGATCATCACAGTGGCGGTATCATCTACTGCTCTTAATGCCTCAAGTTCCCCGGCATCAAATTCCCGGCCTTGGACGACACCGGAAAAAATCGCACCCTCATCTCCAGGTGTATCCGAGATGTTAATCTGCGAGTCGATATAATGCCCTATTTCCTCCAGCAGCACTGAGACGATCGCTTCTGGGTTATCAGCATTCTCAGCCACAAACTCACTGGCCAGATAAATATTGTTAGTTGCTGCCGCAAAAGCTCCGTTAGATCCGTTGATATCAGCAGCAGAAACAACCGTAGTCGGTGGCATCTCAAAAGTACCATTAGTCAAACTATCTGCCAAATCCTGAGCCGCCTCAACATCAAAATCATCTCCAAAAGCAATGCTCATCTGAGAGAGAAACTCTGGGCTATTGGCAAATTGCTGTAATTGTTCGTAAGTATTGGCTAAGGCCATTCCCGTTAACGAATCTACCGACGGCGCAGTGTGAGAATCCGTTTCCGCCGGATTTATTTCTTGGTCAACGGATATATCCAGAGCCATCACAAGACGATCGCCCTCAACTGGTACCAAGGTTGGGAGAAGCACTGGCTCGACAGCCCCCGTTACTGGTAGTCCATGGGCATTGAAAGACTCTAAAATATCCCCATCACTGCGAGCGATCGCATTGGGATTTGTTCCCAGCAATCCGCTGATTTCTTTGGTATCTGTGTCCACAGAAAACATGGCTAGTTCCTCCGATCGCATTAACAATCCAATTATCGCGGTGGCAGTTGAGGCTCTGGGTTAGAAAATGATCGGGAAAAAAGTTAGTTTTTGTTAGGTAGTTTAGCCGCTTTGTGAGATGAAATCTCAATAAATGGGCAAAACAATGGGATTTTGGTCAAATTTTCTGGCTTGGGAGCCAGGAAACCGTCTATAATAAGTTAGTTTTTACCATGTCAAACTTGGGGAGTATCAGCCATGACTCCAGAAGAGGCCTTTGAGTTTGTTAATCAGAAATATTCATGCGATCGCCAAGGCAAACGTATTAGCGACTTGCAAAAACAAATTTTTTGTTGGTCTTGGCAGGGCAAAAAATATGACGACATCGAAATCCTGCTTAATTTTAATAAAGTTTATATCAGACAAGAAGCCGCCAAATTATGGAAAATACTAACCGATTTATTTGCTAAACCAGTAACCCGCACTAATTTTCGGTTAGTCGTGGAACAGGCCATCAAAGCCGATCGCGATCGCTGCCAATTTGCCTTTCCCCAACAGATGCGAGAATGGTTTGAAATTCTGGATTATGAATTTGATTCGCGCTACAATATTCAAGAAGTAATCGAGGGAAATCGATTTTTTGAGTGGATCATCAAAATTAAGGCCCGCCGAGGATACGATCGCATTCTCGTCCGGGGAGTAGAAGGGGAAGCAGAAATTTCCGATTTTAATGCTTTGCGTCAGTCTGTGGAAAACCAACGCACCAACGAGGGATGGTTAGTCGCTGTCCGTCGAGTCAGTAAAGCCGCCAGAAATGCAGCCCAAAAAAGCCCAAATAAAAACTTATTTTGCTACACATTCGACGAACTTATCGACCAAGAAGCAGACTTTAGTGGCTATTGTCAATGGCTAGAGCAGGAAATTCAACGGCGAGGGATCCATGATAAATATGTACCTCTCGCCTGCATAAAAGAGGAAGTTGACCCCTCTACCAAGCATAAATTAGGAGTCAGCCACTACGACGAAGACGATGGCTGGATTGATGGTTATGTTAATAGGTGGATTGACGATACCGCCAAAAAACATCTATCGATTTTGGGTGAGTTTGGCACAGGCAAAACCTGGTTTATTTTTCATTATGCCGGGCAACAATTAAACCGCTACTTAAAAGCCAAAAATAAAGGAGTGGAACGCCCGCGATTGCCCATAGTTATTCTCTTGCGAGATTATGCCAGTGCCATTAATATGGAATCGCTGTTTTCTGAGTTCTTTTTCCGGCAACATGAAATCCCCTTGCGAGGGGGTTATTCTGCCTTTGAATGGCTCAACCGCCAGGGTAAATTGTTGGTCATGTTTGATGGCTTTGACGAGATGGCTGCCAAAATTGACCGACAGCGGATGATTAATAACTTTTGGGAATTGGCTCAAACTGTAGTCTCTGGTTCTAAAGTTATTTTGACTTGTCGGACGGAGCATTTTCCTGAAGCCAAAGAAGGACGTGCTTTGCTGAATGCAGAACTACAGGCTTCCGTGGCAGCATTAACCGGAGAACCGCCACAGTTTGAAGTTCTGGAATTAAAAAAATTTAGTAACCAGCAAATTCGTCAGGCTCTCTCCTTTGAAGCCTCACCCGCCACGGTGCAAAAAGTCATGAATAATCCCCAACTTGTGGATTTGGCTCGCCGTCCGGTCATGAGTCAGTTAATACTGAAAGCCTTGCCGGATATCGAAGCGGGAAAAGCGATCGATTTAGCCAGAATTTATCTCTATGCAGTTACCCGCAAAATGCAGCATGATATACAGAAAAAGCGCACATTTACTTCTCTGGCAGATAAACTTTATTTTCTGTGCGAACTCTCCTGGGAGATGCTATCTAAGAATCGAATGAGTTTGAATTATCGGGAGTTTCCCGATCGCATTCGTCGCTTGTTTGAGTCGCAAGTGCAACAACAAAAGGATTTAGATCACTGGCATTATGATATGATGGGTCAGACTATGTTAATTCGCAATGATGATGGGGATTATAGTCCGGCTCACCGTTCCTTATTAGAGTTTTTTGTCGCTTATAAGTTTGCTGCTGAATTGGGGATATTGGCTCCCGATTTCGTCGAGGTGGCACAGCCACAGTCCCATGTAAATCCACAGAAAACGGCTCAAAACTACACTTGGTCTAATTATTTCCGCCGCGAAGTTGATGTTAACGGAAAAGTGATTTTGATTTCGCCTCTCAATATGTTTTCTACTGAGTCTTTGGCACATTTGCGAACTACCTTTGGGGAAATGCCTCTGGCGAAAGCAGTGCTAGATTTATTATTGCCGATGCTGCGTCCGGTGACCAACACTGATGAGGAAAACTTACAGGATATTTGCGATCGCTTGCGGGAAGTAGTGAAGGCGACACGGCGAAAAACCCTAGAAAAAGTCGGTTATGTTGGCGGGAATGCAATCACCCTGCTTTTGAAAACTGACAAGGCTGCTTTGGAGGGTTGCGATCTCAGTCATGCCGTGATTTTGGGCGCTGATTTTAGGGGTGCTAGTTTGCAGGATGTAAGTTTAGTAAAAGCCACTTTAACTAACTGTCTTTTTATGGAATCTATGAATATAGTTAGAGCATTAGCTTTTACTCCTGATGGTAAACTTTTAGCCACAGGTGATGAATCTGGTAAAATTCATATTTGGCGAGTTGCCGATGGCTCAAAAATCGGCACATTGACAGGGCATCGCCTCAGCATAAATACCATAAAATTTAATGAAAATGGGCAAATTCTTGTCAGTGCTAGTTATGATAAAATCGTCAAGTTTTGGGATATGGCAAACCATGAATGTTTTAAAAGCGTACTGATAGAGCCTAATTTGTTGTTTGATTCTAACCTGAGTCCAAATATGAAAATATTGGCGAGTGGGAGTGTAGATGGTACAGTACAGTTGTGGGATATTAATAATGGTAAATGTTTGGCGTATCTTCCCGGACACACCAGTTGGATTAATCGAATGGTTTTCAGTCCAGATAGTCAAATTTTGGCAACCACAAGCAAAGACACAAATATCAAAATTTGGGATGTCGCTAATGCTAAATGCCTGAAAACTTTACCAGACCATGAAGAAGAAGTATGGGGTGTGGCTTTCAGTTATGATGGTCAAGTCTTAGCTAGTGGGAGTGCTGACGGAACCATTAAACTTTGGCAAATTGCTGATATAAATAATATTTCTCTGGCTGCTAGTATCTCCGCACACGATAGCGATCTCAGAGGATTAGCTTTTAGTCCCAATGGCAAAATACTGGCTAGTGGAAGTGGCGATCTCACCGCGAAACTGTGGGACGTGAGCGATATTCATCATCCCCAACTTTTCAATACTTTACAAGAACATACTTCTTGGATAGAGGAACTGGCTTTTACACCAGATGGTAAAATATTAGCTATGTGTGCTGCTGATAAAAAGGTGAGTTTGTGGAATGTGGAAAACATTAATAATATCAAGCTCAACAGCATTTTAGGAGGCTGGTGTAATTGGATACGTTCAGTCGTTTTTAGTCCAGATGGTAAGACATTAGCCAGTGGTAGCGATGATTACTATGTCAGGATTTGGGATATAGAAACAGGGGAGATTTTAGCCAATTTACCGGGACATAAAGAACGAGTACAGGCAGTGGTTTTTAGTCCAGATGGTCAAACGATCGCTAGTGCTAGTCGAGATTTTACCGTCAGGTGTTGGAGTGTTGAGCATCATAAATGTTTAAGTACATTAATCACACACACAAACCAGTTATATGCAGTTGCTTTTAGTTACGATCATCAATTGTTAGTCAGTGCCGGGGATGACCGAACTATTAAGTTATGGGATGTGAATCCGACCCCCAAGTTAATCAAGGAAATTAACCCTTATCCTTGGAAAATATTTACAGTTGCCTTTAGTCCTGATAGTCAAAAAATCGCGGTGGGTGGGAGTGATAATATTCTGCAAGTGTGGGACATTGATTTCCAAAAACCTCCCCTAAAATTTGTCGGACATCAGGGAGAGATAATCTCAGTTAATTTCAGCCCTAATGGTCAAATATTGGCTACCAGTAGTAATGATAATACGGTGCGTTTATGGGATGTGACGACCCAAGAATGTCTGGCAATTTTTCCAGGTCAACAAGTTTGGACTTACCTGATTTCATTTAGTCCAGACGGTCAACTATTGGCGAGTGGAGGAGAAAACAATACGGTGCGTTTGTGGGATGTGACGACCCATGAATGTTATGCTACTTTTAACGGACATCAAAGTTGGGTGCTGGCAGTAGCTTTTAGCCCCGATGGTCAAACCTTGGCCAGTAGCAGTGCGGACGAGACAATTAAACTTTGGAATGTCCCAACGCGAGAATGTCTCAAAACTTTGAGAGTACCCAGACTTTACGAAAGGGCGAATATCTGCGGGGTAAAAGGTTTGAGCAATGCCCAAAAAGCAAGTATGAAAGTATTGGGGGCGATCGATTAACTGACGTTAATTGTTGTCTATTGGGTTGGGTTCCCACGGTGAGGGGTCAGAGTTTGATGGGGCGGTGTTGTCCAGGATACTAGGACTTTGTGCGCTTCTAGCTAGGACGAGGTGGAGCATGGTATAGCACACCTGGGTAAGGATTAAGGTATGTTAACTCAAATTACCCTAAAATTAATGATTGCCGGAACAGCATTAAGATCAACATTTCCGGCTTGACCATTATAAATTGTCGAATTGACAGCATATTTTATGACGAATCATCAGCCAAATACTGACTTAACCAATAACCCCATACCTGTGGGAGTCCTAGGGTTTGGTGGTTTAGGACAAGCGGCGGCTAGGGTATTAACCCCTAAACAAGAAATGTGCTGGGTAGCAGCAGCAGATCAAAAGGGCTATATCTATTCCCCGGAAGGACTAGATCCAGACCTGTGCATCAGGACATATCGCGATCGCGGTTCTGTGGCAGACATAGAACCCGGCGGAACCCACAGCACCCAGAGTATTATTGACTTAATTAACCATGCTCCCCTAGTAAAGGGTTACTTTTTGGCGCTGCCTAATTTACCAAATACCTTTATGGCTTCCGTAGCCCAAGCCTTTATTAACTCGGGTTGGCAGGGAGTTCTAGTAGATGCCCTCAAGCGTACCAGCGCGGTGGAACAACTCCTAGAACTTCAGGACCAGTTAAAAGCGGCTGGCATCACCTATATGACCGGTTGTGGGGCGACTCCGGGTTTACTCACGGCGGCGGCGGCGATCGCTGCCCAAAGTTATGCAGAAATTCACAGCGTTAACATCACCTTTGGGGTAGGTATAGCGAACTGGGAAGCCTACAGAGCTACTATCAGGGAAGATATTGCCCACCTTCCTGGTTATAACGTAGAAACAGCTAGGGCGATGACAGATGCGGAAGTAGAAGCCCTATTAGATAAAACTAATGGTTTGCTGAAACTGGAAAACATGGAACACGCCGACGATATTATGTTGGAATTGGCGGGTATTTGTTCTCGCGATCGCGTTACTGTTGGTGGAATTGTCGATACCCGTAACCCCAAAAAACCCCTGAGTACCAATGTACAAGTCACTGGTCGCACCTTCGAGGGGAAAATCTCCACCCACACCTTTACTCTGGGTGATGAAACTAGCATGGCTGCCAATGTCTGCGGTCCAGCTTTTGGCTATTTAAAAGCCGGGGTCAAATTGCACGAAAGGGGCATTTATGGACTGTTCACCGCCGCCGAAGTTATGCCGCAGTTTGTCCGTTAGGCTTGCACAGCCACAGCCGAGCAAATGCCTACAACTTGCTGCTTCACGGTTTGATAGAATGGGAGCGAGGCTGCTGCCTATAAATCACTAACCGGAGATATTGAATGAGTCTAAATGTTGTTACCCTGGTGGGAAGGGCCGGAATTGATCCGGATGTCAAATATTTTGGTGCGACCCGTTAGATGGAAAAGTTGCCCAGTTGGGTAGCGTGCCATCTGCGTAGACTAGGACAAGCGGTCACAGGTCTATGATAACTGGGTGTTTGGGTAGGTGAGGGTTTCACCAATTCCTACCGTCGTGATGCAGACGAAGCGACACCCCCACTGGGGAGACTGACTATCAATCTGGTGAAGCGGGGTGTAACGGAGGTAATCGCCAACCCATGGCGAAATCCCTTCTAGCTGAGATGAGTATGAGTAAGGTTAACTGAATCCACGTCTGAACCGTCGTTATTGATGACAGCCTACATGGGTTATGGGCTGCGCCAAAAGGCAAGGATAAGGGCTGGGCAACTCGAAATTTGACCCGGAGCATCCCCTAAGAAACCCGGCGGATAGTGGAACTCTAACCTCATCGCAAAGCAGACACTCGGAACGGGGTAATCCGGCGTGCATCTCTCGGACAGGTCGATAACCGAGTAGGCAGTCAAGCCGCATGATGGCGCTGGAAAAGATTGACTCAGAAGCAAAGGCCTTTAGGAAACTAGAGGATAAGCCCACGGAGTCACGGTTACTTGGAGATGGATAATCAAGTCAGAGTTAATAAGCTATGAACACGGTAAAACCGATGTATGGATGGGAGACAATCAACTGGAAAAAAGTTGAATACCATGTCTTCAAGCTCCAAAAGAGAATCTATCGAGCCTCGGAACGTGGCGATGTCAAGGCGGTTCGTCGGTTGCAAAGGTTGTTGACAAATGCCATGGATGCCAAAATCCTGGCGGTGCGAGAACTTATCCAGGACAATGGTACGGAAAAGAGGGCGGGAGTTGATGGGGTAAACAGACTCAGGAATCAGGAGAAGCTAGATTTGGCTAACTGCCTGAAACTGGGAAAGAAAACTCAAACCAGCCGCCAGGTCTCGATACCTGAACCAGGAAAGGAGGAAAAGCCCGCCTTTGGTATCCTAATGATGATGGAAAAAGCCAAACAAGGGCTGGTTAAGCTGGCACTTGAACCGGAATGGGAGGCAAAGTTTGACCGGAATTCCTACGGGTTCCGCCCTGGAAGGTCTGCTCAAGATGCGATCGCAGCAATTTTCAATGGCATTAAGGAAGATCATAAATATGTCCTAGATGCACATATTGAGAAATGCTGTGAGGGAATTTACCATCAGAAACTACTAGCCAAACTAAATACCTACCCTAGACTCAGGCGACCAATTAAAGCCTGGTTGAAATCTGGGGTAATGGACGGAAAGGAATTGTTCCCGACGGAGACTGATACACCCCAAGGGGGATTGATGCCACTATTGGCAAATATCGCCCTTGACGGCTTGGAAAGTCTCCTAGAGGATACATTCAAGGGTGGAGTAGCAAACTGTCAGAACGGGAAAGCCACAGTGGTCAGATATGCCGATGATTTGGTGGTATTGGACGAAGAACTTGCGGTGATTCTGACAGCACAAGAAACTATAGAAGCCTGGTTGGGAGAAATGGGGTTAAAACTCAAAGACAGTAACACCCGCATTACTCACACTTTCACAGAACATAATGGGAATCTAGGCTGGGACTTTCTGGGGTACAATATCCGACAATATCCCACAAGCAAAAAGCGATCGCTCGCGACGGGAAACACGGAGCAGAAAATAGGCTGTCAAACTATCATCAAACCCAGTAAAGAGGCAATAAAACGCCACCTACAGAAAATAGATGAGATCATCGGAAGTCACAAAAACTCAAGTCAAGAACAACTGATCAATGCACTAAACCCAATCATTAGAGGGTGGTCGTCATATTACTCGACTGTGAGTAGTAAGGAAACCTTTGGTAAGATTGACAGTATTTTGTTCCACAAACTGAGAGGATGGGCTTTCTTTAGAAGGAATCGAAATCAGAATAACACGGATGTAATATCGAGTTACTGGGGAGTCAACCAAGGCATCGGATGGAAATTTATCACACCAGATCACAAATACTGTCTGGAAAAACATAGCCAAACCCTGCTCAAACAGCACGTCAAAGTCAAAGGGGAAAAAAGCCCGTTTGATGGAGATTACGTTTATTGGAGTGAGCGGCTATTGAACTATCCGGGTGCGACCAATGCTATCGAAGTTTGACAGTAGATAATGTGATGGCAACTGATCACATTGATGGTAATTGAGCCAATAACACACTGTCGAACTGAGAAGGATAATATACGGACACTGCCATGATATCACAGACGCTAGAGGTATCTATTGATGACTGAGTAACTGAGGAGCCGTGTGAAGGGAAACTTTCACGCACGGTTCTGGAGCAGAGGTAGGAAAGGTGACTTTCTTATCGACTGTAATAGTCAGGATCAGTAAAATGTCGATTGACCTTAGCTGTCAGGCGCAGAAGTCGCAACAGCGATGAGCCGGATTGGTTTACTTTAGAGATATGGGGAAAAACGGCTGAAATTGCCTCCAATTACGTCCGCAAGGGAAGTCAGATCGGGGTGAAGGGAGCATTAAAGATTGATACATGGACTGACCGCAATACGGGTGTACCACGTTCGAGTCCGGTGATTGTGGTTGATCAACTTGATCTACTAGGATCTCGTCAGGATAATCAGGCATCTGGTGTTCCTGAGAATTATGATGAGTTCTAGGGGTATGCTCTGGTAGTCGGGTCGATAACATATTGAAAATCCGACTGCTAGGGGATACCACCCTTGATGTGTTGCACTATGAAAGTTCATTTTTGTTGTGAGTTCACCAGAATTAGATCGGATTTTACACGAGTACAGATCTGGACAAATAGCCTTTGAACAGGGTCGATACCGCCAATCGGTGGTACATTTGGAAACAGCGAGAGATGCAGTGGAGGCTAACTCTGGCTTGGGTGGCGAGGTCCAGATTTGGCTGGTAACAGCCTATGAAGCCCTAGGGGAAAGACAAAAGGCGATCGCTCTTTGCCAAACCCTCAAATTTCATCCAAGCCTACAAACCAGGAAACAGTCGCGGCGGTTGCTAGAAATTTTGGAAGCACCCAAACTCTATAAGGGTTCGGAAGGGTTAATCGAAATTCCCGATCTGAGTAACTTAGGAGAAAACGCAGATAAATTTCCTGTAGCATCATCAAGCCGAGAAACTTCTGCCAAAGCAGCCCCAGTCAAATCTAAATCACCAGACCCAGACATTGACCTAACTCAGGTGAATACGAAGGATAATCAATTTTTGTGGGTGGCTCTGATTTTCCTGGGGTTGATAATAACTAGCTTACTCTTGCATAAAATCGGGTAATTTCCGGCTCCTGCTGGAAATTACTCCTCAAAGGAGATGATCAATGCAGGTACAGGATTAGACCTACGTTAAGGGGGTGATGACACCTAACAGGTGAACGCCAGCCGGTTGCTCTGTCGTCTATCTTTAAGGACATGACCGAGGCTAACATTACCCCATCTGGGAGATGGCTTAAATGCCAGATTACCAAAATTACGTTTTTGTGGTTGACACCAAGGGGCAACCGTTAAAGCAGCTAAAGCGATAATAGTCTAAATCCCCTAATGCACGGAATCACTCGTAGTGTAACAATAGTATGGAAACGGAAACTCCAGACCTAGAAAGCATTAAGCGCCAGTTAATGAGTATTAGACGACCTAAAAAACCAAAGATGCTGGTGGTAGACGATGAACCAGATAATTTGGATCTGCTATATCGTACCTTTCGGAGAGACTTTAGCGTTTTTAAAGCGGAAAGCGGGCTCCGCGCCCTAGAAATTCTCTCTCAGGAAGGGGAGGTAGCAGTGATCATATCTGATCAACGGATGCCAGAAATGAAAGGGACTGAATTTCTCAGTAAAACTGTACCCCAGTTCCCTAACACGGTGCGGATTATTCTCACGGGTTTTACGGATATTGAAGACTTGGTGGACGCGATTAATTCCGGCCAAGTTTATAAATACATTACTAAACCTTGGGACCCGAATGAGTTAAAAACGGTGGTTCAACGAGCGGCGGAAACCTATGAACTGCTGAAACTGCGGACAGAGCAACTATGCCGAGCCAACAGCCAAATCCAACTCTTGAGTGATATTATGGGAATGGCACTCAAGGCGACGGAGATAGAGGAAACTCTACAGGCGATCGCTAAGGCTATTGGAGAACAGATAGAAGCTGATGGGGTGATTCTGCAAGTGGTTTCCTCAGATAGTTTGGCTCCCACAGTCGGGGTCTATGGTATCGTGGAGGATGCGAAGGGTTGGCTGGCTGATGATCCGATTGTCAGTGAAGCGATCGCTACTAAAATCGCCCAGGGAGAAATAAATATCCCCAATAACTCAGATCTAGCGGAAAGCGATCGCTATAAAAGCGCCAATATCCAAGCTCACCTGTGTACCCCCATTATCGATCGCAATCAAGTGGTCGCAGTGTTCTCCCTGCAATGGCAAAAACCCTGTCAACTTTCCCCAGATGACCTGTATACGGTTAAGTTGGTGGCTCAGGAAATGGCTCTAGTTTTATCTCGCTTACACCAATCAACTTAAAATATGAAGCTAGATAGAACCGAAGAACATATCCAAGACCTGTTTAACCGTATTGCTCCGGTCTATGACCAGATGAACGACTGGCTGAGTTTTGGGAGTCATCGCATTTGGAAACAAATGGCGGTTAACTGGAGTGGCGCTCGTCCCGGTCATATAGGGTTAGATCTATGTTGCGGGACTGGTGACTTAACCAGACTTTTGGCTATCAAAGTCGGTAGCTCAGGAAAAGTTGTTGGGGTGGATTTTTCCCGTCAACTGCTGGCCATTGCTGGCGATCGCCAACCACCCTTTACCCTATCCTCGGCTCCCATTACCTGGGTAGAAGCAGATGTACTGGATCTTCCCTTCCCGGATCATCACTTTGACTGTGCTACCATGGGTTATGGTTTGCGTAATGTGGTAGACATTCCCCGCAGCCTAAAAGAACTCCATCGCGTCCTGAAACCCGGTGGGACGGCGGCGATTTTAGATTTTCACCGCCCCGAAAATGCCTTTAAAACCTTTCAACAATGGTATCTCGATCGCATTGTTGTTCCGGTAGCTAATACTTTCGGACTAGAGGCTGAGTACGCCTACCTTAACCCTAGCCTAGAAAAATTCCCCACGGGTCCCCAACAGGTCGCCCTAGCAGAGGCAGCGAATTTTAGTCGGGCTACTCACTATGCGATCGCAGGAGGTATGATGGGAGTATTAGTTATAGAATCAGGGGGTTGATGAGCTGAAACATCCAGATCCCAACAACCACCCTAATTCAGAAAGGCGAATATACAAGGCAATTCGTCAGTTGTCCTAGTTACCTAGGATTTGCAGAAATGTTGTGGCATAATGGTCAATTTATCTCAAGTATCGATTTTTATCGTTCCCCCAATTTTGGGGGGAATTATCGGCTACTTTACCAATGACCTAGCCATCAAAATGCTATTCCGTCCCTATACAGCCAAAAAGGTCGGAAAAATTAAACTTCCCTTTACTCCCGGTTTAATTCCCCGCAACCAAGAAAGGCTGGCGAAAAGGGTTTCTGATACTATTATGCAGTCCCTGCTGACACCAGAGGAACTCCAGAAAATTGCGCGCCGCCTATTAAAAACCGAACGCATTGAAGCGACGATTTTATGGTTATTACAACTGGCGCTGGCTCAGGTAAAAGCTGATACAGAACAGAAAACCGCGAAAATTTTGGCAGGTATTCTGAGGGACTTTTTAGGGGAATCTTTACCTAGGATATTGCGGGTTATGGCGCGACGGGAAGATTTTTTAGAGCCGCAGCTAAATCAGATTTTTGATCAAGTGATGTTGGAGTTTCAACTAAGTGACCAACAGGCTCAACAACTTTCGGAATGGCTATTAGACCGAGTAATTCCCCCAGAAATTATCCGACTGACTTTAATTGATTTTCTGACCGATCGCAATATTTCGATTATTGACGAAGGCTTCCGGGAACAAAGCACGGGAACCTATTGGGTAGTGGCTAATATTTTCGGTCTCCGCACGACTTTAACCCGGTTAAGAACTTTTTGTCTGGATGAAAAAGAAGAAACTAATCACCGACTGGAAAAACTGTTAACTTCTCTGGGTGTTAGGGAGCGACTAAAGGAGTGGTTGCAGAATCTTTCGATGCAAAATTTGCCGCTGTCTACGGTGCGACAATTACGCAAAACTTTCCGGGATACTGTGCGAGAATATGTCCAAGAACAGGGTATAGATTTAATTCAGGAGTTGACTAAATCTATTGATTGGGAAAGGGTTTCCGCCTTAATTTTAAAGCGGCTGCAAACTTCCCCAGTGGTTAATAATTCCCTAGGATTAGTTAGTCAAGAGTTGGCGCTGGTTTTGGAACGCTACCTAGAAGAAGACTTAGAGAAATTGGTGGCTAAGGCGATTCCGATTTTGAATCTTGATGGAGTGATTATAGAACGGGTAATGGCTACTTCTCCACAACAGTTAGAAGTAGCAGTTAATGGAATTGTGAAAAGTGAATTACAAGGAATAGTTAATCTGGGGGGTATTTTGGGGGTAATAGTTGGCTCACTACAAACGGTGATTTTGCTATTGCGTTAAAGTAACATACCCGCCACACAAGCGGTCATAAAACAAGCGAGAGAACCAGCAATCATGGCTCGGACTCCTAATTGGGCTAGGTCTGCTTGTCTTTCTGGTGCGATCGCGGAAATGCCGCCAATTTGAACGGCGATCGAGCCAATATTAGCAAATCCACAAAGGGCGTATGTAGCAATTAAAATCCCCCGGGGAGTAATGGTGGGTTCAGTAGTACCTACAACATTGGCATTTTCCATGAGTTGTTTCAGGTCTAAATAAGCGATAAATTCATTAAGAATAATCTTCTTACCCAGTAACACGCCGACGGTGGCGCAGTCTGACCAAGGTACACCCATTAACCAAGCGACGGGAGCAAAGATAAAAGAAAATAGCCATTCCAAGGAAAGTTGAGGTAATCCTATCCCGGCTCCTAACCATCCTAACACGCCGTTAACTAGGGCTAATAATCCTAAAAAAGCAATCAGCATGGCGGCGACATTTAGGGCTAATTTCATGCCTTCAGTGGCTCCGGTGGCGGCGGCATCAATGGCATTAGCAGAAGTGGGTTTTACTTCGATTTTTACCTTTCCGGCGGTGGGGGAAGGCTCGGTTTCAGGATAGAATATTTTAGAAATAGCTAAACTAGCCGGGGCGGACATTACGGAAGCGGCAATTAAATGTTCTGCGGGAACACCAAAGGAAATATAAGCGGCTAACACTCCCCCGGCGACGGTGGCAAATCCCCCGGTCATCATGGCATGGATTTCCGATCGCGTCATGGTGGCAATATAGGGTTTAATTAATAAGGGAGCCTCGGTTTGTCCGACGAAAATATTGGCGGAACAGGAGAGGGTTTCTGAACCGGAAGTCTTGAGGGTTTTCATCATTAACCATGCTACCCATTCGACTACTTTCTGTAAGATGCCATAGTGATATAAGATGGTGATGAATGAGGAAAAAAAGACAATGGTCGGCAAGACCTTAAAGGCGATGAAATGCTGCTCAAAATCGTCTCCAAATACAAATTGGGCTCCCGCATCGGAAAAGTTGAGAAACTGGGTGACAGCAGCGCCTAGGGCTTGGAAAATGGCGAATCCTATGGCGGTTTTCAGAATCACAATGGCAAATAAAATTTGCAGGGCAATGCCCCAGAAAACGGTAGGCCAGCGAATCTGCTGACGATCGCGCGAAAATAAATAGGCGAGGACTACAAATACTACAAGTCCTAATGCGGAAATTGCCCGTTCCATTTGCTGTTGTTAAGTTAGGGTGAGGTTGAGTTGAGCGATCGCTGGTCACAGGTCGCTGGTCACAGGTAGCGACGGTGACGGAGTATGTAACAATAGAGGGTTAGCACTATCAACGCCTGGATAAGGCGAAAGTTCCATGTCTCGACCCATAGTTGCCATTATCGGCCGCCCTAATGTCGGTAAGTCTACACTGGTAAACCGTCTTACACAAACCCAAGATGCGATCGTTCATGATCAACCGGGGATGACCCGCGATCGCACCTATCGTTCCGCCTATTGGCAGGATCGAGAGTTTACCGTAGTCGATACGGGAGGGTTAGTCTTTGATGATGATACCGAGTTTTTGCCACTAATTAGAGAACAGGCCTTGATGGCTTTGGCGGAAGCGACAGCGGCTATTTTGGTGGTGGATGGACAAACAGGACCGACGGGAGGGGATGAGGCGATCGCTAGTTGGCTACGACAACAAAAGGTTCCGATCCTCTTAGCAGTTAATAAATGTGAATCTCCTACCCAGGGACTGACTCAGGCGGCGCAATTCTGGGAATTGGGTTTGGGAAACCCTTTTCCGATTTCTAGCATTCATGGTAGCGGTACGGGGGAACTGCTGGATGCTTTGATTGAAAATTTACCAGCTTCCACAGACAATGAGGACAGCGAAGAATTGCGAGTGGCAATTGTGGGCCGTCCGAATGTGGGTAAGTCTAGCCTATTAAATACTTTTCTGGGTCAGGAAAGGGCGATCGTCAGTCCAATTTCCGGCACTACCCGTGATGCGATCGATACCATCGTAGAACATAATGGCAATACCTATCGGCTAGTAGATACGGCGGGGATACGCCGGAAAAAGCACGTTGAGTATGGGGCGGAGTTTTTTGGGATTAACCGGGCTTTTAAGGCGATCCGACGGGCTGATGTGGTGTTGTTTGTCATTGATGCTGTGGAAGGAGTCACAGACCAAGATCAAAAATTGGCGGGTCGTATTTCTGATGACGGGCGCGCCTGTGTGATTGTGGTAAATAAATGGGATGCGGTGGAAAAGGATAGTTACACGATCCTAGAGTATGAAAAAGTAATGCGATCGCGATTGTATTTTCTCGATTGGGCAGATATGATTTTTGTCAGCGCTATGACCGGACAGCGGGTTGAGAAAATTTTTAAATTGGTGGACAAAGCCGCCGAAGAAAATCGCCGCCGAGTCTCTACATCGGTAATTAATGAAGTCATCGAAGAAGCAGTCCGTTGGCATTCTCCCCCCACCAGTCGCCAAGGACGACAGGGTAAAATCTACTATGGAACTCAAGTTACCTCCAGTCCGCCCACAATTGTCTTGTTTGTGAATGACCCAAAACGGTTTGGGGATAATTATCGGCGCTACATGGAAAGCCAGTTCCGTCAACAATTGGGATTTGCTGGGACTCCCATTAGACTATTATGGCGGGGTAAAGCTATGCGGGAAGTAGAGAGAAATTCCGCTAACCGGGCGACTAAGGTTTGATTGCTGACCAGTTGCGCCCAGTTGGCATTGATCCCCCCAACTATAGTTAATTGTTGAGAAAATGGACCTACTGCGATCGCTACCTATCGGTTTATACTTAGAACAACCGATTACTTGGCTTCATCGCCTTGATTCCCGGATTAAGCTAGTCTGGTTGATGAGCTTTCTCATTGCACCGATCCTCTCTAATGCCCTTTGGCGGTTGGGGTTGGTGGTGCTGTTGATGGTGATTACCCTAGTGGCAGCAATTCCGTTCCGGGTGTGGAAGCGACAAATGGGCTGGCTATTAACTTTCTGTAGCTTATTGTTGATAGTAAGTGCTATCCTACCTGATGGGTTGAGTGTTAGCCATCAACCTCGCCTCCCCAGAGATGAGATAGCCTTGGAAATGCAAAGTCTTGGGAGAGTGGGAGGACTGGGAGAAAATGCCACAACGACCGCTGATTCGGTGACTGAGACTGAGGGTTTACCTCAACCAACAGCCTATAGTTATATTCTGCTGGCAGCGGGTCCGTTAACTATTACCCGCTATTCCCTGGATCTGGGTGTTCGGATTAGTACCTTGCTGTTTACCCTGGTTTACAGCACTAATCTATATCTACTGACTACGGCTTCTGAGGAAATTGCTGTGGGGATCGAAAGCCTGATGAAACCATTGCGACGGCTGAAAATTCCGGTAACAGAAATAGCCCTCACCCTCACTCTGTCCCTGCGTTTCTTTCCTCTGGTACTTGAGGAAATTCAGAACCTATATAGATCTGTGCGTACTAGGGCGATCGACTGGAAAAAACTGGGCTGGCGAAGGGCGACTCAAATTTGGTTGTTGGTGGCAGAACGACTCCTAGAAAATTTATTATTGAGAGCAGAACAAATTGCTAATGCCATGAAAGTCCGAGGCTTTACCAGTCCTAACCAACATCGAGTTGAGTGGCATCAACTTCAAATTAATTGGTGGGATTGGGTCGCCCTATTAGCCTTAACTATATTTTGGGGTATGCGTTTGGTTTGGGGCTGGGAATCTTAAGATCAACACTCTTTCCCCGCTTCCCGGCGCGAGGCGCTATGACTTGAAAAGTGCGCCCGAGAGTGTCAAGATAAATCGGCTGATTATTTGATTCTGGGATATATCTCTGATAGGCGGGCTCGAATACCAGAGTAACACCAGGTAATTGCCTTTTTTCTAAGTTAGTGCTTGCTGATGCGTGAGGCGGAATGACAACAGAAACTTACATGAACCATCCCAACTTTGGCTTACTTTTTAAAGTTTGTCCAGTTGAAGATAATCAGGAATTATTTACTACCCTTTACGCCCAACGCCTATTTTTCTTGGTGACTCAATCACCGGCTGGCTTGAAATTTGAACCGATAAGCCGCTCCGATGCCAAGATGTTAGTGGAAATTCGTTTGCGAATGTTGCGACGCACTGGCCAAATCGAGCCTTATCAAAAACTGCAAATAATTCATCAGCAGACCTTTCAATAGCTTGAATAAACGACTATGACTGATTCGATCGCTGAAAGAATTGCCCAAATTCGGGCTGCTATTCCCCCAGAGGTGCGACTGGTGGCTGTGACCAAAACGGTTTCGGTGGAGGCTATACGCTTGGCTTATGAAGCCGGAGTGAGGGATTTTGGCGAAAATCGTGTTCAGGAAGCAGAGGCGAAACAACTTCAATTGCAAGATCTCAGGGATATTACTTGGCACTTGATTGGTCATCTACAAAGCAATAAGGCGGCGACGGCGATCGCTAATTTTGATTGGCTGCACTCGGTTGATAGTTGGAAATTAGCCCAAAGACTCGATCGCCTGGCTAGAGAACAGTCTCGCTGTCCCCGGATCTGCCTACAGGTGAAAATCCTCCCAGACCCTAACAAATATGGTTGGACAGTCCCGGAGTTGCTGGCTGATTTACCTCAGCTTAATGCCTGTGAGTCCCTAAATATTCAAGGTCTAATGACAATTCCCCCCCAAGGCTTGACCGACACTGAAACGCGATCGGTTTTTGAAAAAACCCGTCAGTTAGCGGCTGAAATTGGGGCGCAAAACTGGTCTAATATCAAAATGGCAGAATTATCTATGGGTATGTCAGGGGACTATTTACTAGCCGTAGAAGCAGGGGCTACTATGATTAGACCGGGACAAATTATATTCGGCCCAAGGAATATCTAAAGCGATCGGGTCGGAGTCCACCTGATGAACTATCAATAGGGGGGATGAGGAACTTTCGGGTTAAACTTTAATCATCTGCCTCTGTGTTAGGGGAGGAAATGTCTAAAAAAATGATGACAATCAGCCCCCACCAGGTCAGCTAGAGCGGTATCTTTAGAGCAGTTAGTCAACAGATGAGATCTTTAAGGGTTGTTTCCTCAATTGGGGATCTCGTTTAAATTTAGTTGACCCTGTGCTTTAGGGTACAAGGCCTGTCTATCCGGGGACTGGTTACAGTCTGGGTAATGCAGGCAGTAAATATCAAAATGTCAATGGTGACGTTTTGTGGCAGTTTTATGGAGCAGAGTGAGCCGTGAATACACTGTTTAGCAAACTTAGAGATTTCGTAGGACTCAATGAGTCAGTTGAGTACGATTACGAATACGATGAAATGGAAGGGGAACAATACCAGAATATGTATCAAGCCCCTCAACCACAGGCTGCTCCTCTCATGTCAGAGGAAGAACGTCGTGGGTCTCGTCGCCCCCGTGAACGTGCTGTGGCGGCGGTCGGAGCTGGTAATATGACATCTGAATCAGTAACAATGGGTTCAACAGGAATGAATAATGTAATTGGAATGCCAGGAGCGCTCAACGGAATTTCGGAAGTGATGGTTATGGAACCTCGCACTTTTGAAGAAATGCCGGCTGCTATCCGCGCCCTGAAGGAACGCAAGTCTGTAGTTCTGAATTTGACGATGATGGACCCAGACCAAGCTCAGAGAGCGGTAGATTTCGTGGCTGGTGGCACTTATGCCCTCGATGGTCATCAAGAACGCATTGGAGAAAGTATCTTTCTGTTTACTCCTAGTTGTGTTCAGGTTAGAACTCAAGGTGGGGTGGCTAATGAGGTTCCCGGTGTCCGTCCCCGCGTGAGTTCTAGCCCTTCCTCGGTTTGGCAACCAGAAAAGGTCCAGGCGATGCAGTAGTTGCGGGTGATGCAGATACGATGGGACAAGGGGAGATGTTTGGCAGGTGATAGTTATGCTTCTCCCCTAATCCTTAGCCCAAATTTTGAGATAATGGACGGATGAGTGAGTTTAAATTGGGATTGATTGGTGGCGGGGTCATGGGAGAGGCTTTGCTGTCGGGTCTGTTGGCGAAGCAGATTTATGCCCCGGGAATGGTGATGGTTAGTGACCCTTCTGGCGATCGCCGTGAGTTTCTGTCTTATAAGTATGGGGTTGGGGTAACATCTGATAATCGGGAAGTGGCGGAAGCTACTGAGGTGCTGTTGCTGGCTGTGAAGCCTCAGATTTTTGACCGGGTGGCTGACGATTTAAAAGGACTGCTAAAGCCGGGTACTATCATCATCTCTATTTTGGCAGGTGTTACCCTGTTTAAGTTGGAGAGGGTTTTTTCAGACTCTCCAGTGATTAGGGTGATGCCAAATACTCCCGCTACCGTAGGAGCCGGAGTTAGCGCTTTGGCTGCTGGTAGTTCCGTGGAACCTGCACAGATTAAACGCGCTACGGAGATTTTAGCAGCAGTTGGGGATGTGGTGGAAGTTCCAGAATATTTGATGGATGCGGTAACGGGTTTATCGGGTTCTGGTCCTGGATATGTGGCGATTATGATTGAGGCTTTGACTGATGGAGGAGTGGCGGCTGGACTTCCTAGAGCGATCGCCTCCAAGTTGGCTCTGGATACCGTTTGGGGAACCGCTCAACTCTTGCGGGAATCTCAATTACACCCAGCCGAATTAAAGGATCGCGTCACCAGTCCAGGGGGTACAACTATTGCGGGAATTGCGGAACTAGAGGCGACGGGTTTTCGATCAGCTTTAATTAAGGCGGTGAAAGCGGCTGGCGATCGCTCCCGGGAATTAGGGAATTAGGGGGTAGGGTCTGCTGAGAGTTTTTGACCCAGACGAGGTTCTGTACCCTGTAAAATCCGATCAATATTGCTACGATGTCGCCAAATCACATAAGTTCCGGCAGCGATCGCAAAAATTTGGTAGGGGAGGGGTTGTCCGGTGATAATCATCAAAGCAGCGATGGTAATAGCCCCGGTAATAGAACTTAAAGATACAATCCGGGAAACAGCTAAAACCACCCCAAATACAATCAATGTAGCCAAAGCCAGCAGCCAATTGAGAGCAAATAAGATCCCCAAACTGGTAGCCACAGATTTACCGCCCTTAAAGCCTATCCATATAGACATTGTATGCCCAAATACGGCGATTAAGCCAGATAATGTGGCAATCCAGTAAGCCAAAACTTGAGGGGAGTCAATCCCAGCCATAGTAGCAATTTGGCGGGTTTCATTGAGGGAATACACCCAGAAAACCATAGAAATAGCAGCGACACCCTTCAAAATATCGACTACTAAAACCATGATCGCTGGCAGTTTACCACAGGTTCTTAATACATTAGTTGCGCCAGTTGAACCAGAACCCGCCGCCCGGATATCAATACCATAGAACCAAAGGGCGATCGCATATCCAGTAGGAATTGAGCCCAGCAGATAAGCCACCACCAAGACCACCCCATTGAGAATGAACCAATTAACCATATTTAATCAAATTTCCTGCATCCATCGACAATTTGCAAACCGAATCCGACTAACCTATATCAACCGCTCTCAAAACCTATCCAAGGATGACTGAGCCGCCGCCTGTGGGTCAGGAGCAAAAGCCAACCAGAGGGGAAACTGGAGCAACGAGAGGCTAATTTTGTCCTCTGTATCATCAATAATAATAAACGGAAGCCGACCATCATTAACCAACCTGTCCGCTTTTTGAGCCAATAACTCTGGGTCTTCAAATAATCCCAACCCTCGCTCAGGTCCAAAATCACGGCGGTCAATTCCTAAGCAGTCTTGAAGTCCCCGCCGCCACTCTCCCAGGCGTTCTGGACTATTCGCCAAAACCAAAGTCCCCAAACGTCTGTCATAGAGACTTCTGAGAATAGATATAGTCGCCGAAGCCACCAGAATATTTTGCAGACGGCTTCCCATAGTCCGCAACGCACCGCGTCCACCTTGGTTAAAGAACCAATTAGAAACCTGTTTAGCGTGGATAGGCTCAAAAGTGCGCCGGAACTGCCAAGGGGGGCCATAATAGTCAGGATTAGTGCGGTATTGGTCAATAATCCGACGAATTTGTTTGGTTTGTTCAGCAAAAGCCGACTTCGTAAATTGAGTATTAGGGTCAGGTTCAGCCACGGACTCCGCCGACTGACCTGCGGGAGTGGAACTAGCAGCAGGGGGAGTGATGGGTTCTTCTGGGATTAACTCAAGCTGTTCTGCGGTAGCCGCCAGGTCTTGAAGACTACCAACCAAATAATCTTTAAAACCTTGGACTCGGATAGCCAAATCCTGAGAAACCCCTGCAAAAGTAGTTCGCATTTCTTGCTCAATGCGTTCTCGGCGACGTTCGAGTTTTTCTACTTCCACCTGTAGAGTCTGTCGCCTCGCCTCCAACTGGCTGAGGGCTTCAGAAACCAGGTTTCCCATAGATTGAGTGAGGGCGGTTTGTTCCTGCTGTAATTTTGCCTTAGTTATCTGAAGTTGGGCAATTTCCTGCCTCAAATCTTCAGCCTGACGCTTGAGGTAATCTATAGGCTCGTCGGGGGACTGAGAGCCTGTGGTTAAATTAGGTTCAAGTGGTGATGATTCAGGTTGAGAATTCAATGGTTGTGCTCGCTGCTCTATAAAACTTAAACAAAACCGGACATAGCCGGATCTTGATGTTTATTTCTTGCTTCGTCCGGGACTGTCGGCAGCACCCCGTCCACAAGTGTAATCGTCGGAACCAGGCGATTTTTCTAAATTTCTACTGGCGTTCAAATCTCTATCAATCTTCAAGCCACAGTTTGGACATTCAAAAGTCCGACGGACTAGGGGCATTTTTTGACGATAACCGCAATTAGAACACAGTTGACTGGATGGATAAAATCTATCGGCAATAATCAACTTTGAACCATAACGTTCTGCCTTGTAACCTAGTTGACGACGGAACTCATAAAATGAAGCATCAGCGATAGAACCCGCCAAACCATGATTTTTCAGCATACCTGACACATTCAAATCTTCAATGACGACTTGGCTGTGGTTTTTAGCCAAAAAAGTAGTTATTTTATGAATCGTGTCCCGCCGAATGTTTGCTACTCTTTGATGTAGCTTTTGAACTTTTAAGAGACATTTGGCCCAATTTTTCGAGCCTTTGACTTTGCGACTTAAATGACGTTGTAATTGAGCTAGTTTTTGGGTGGCTGCTTTATAAGCCTTGGGACTAGAGAATTGGGTCCCATCGGAGCAAGTCGCCCAATTGTTAATTCCTAGGTCTACCCCGATTCTCTCTCGATATTTCGGTGTAATTTCTGGCGTGATTTCTACGAAAAAGCTCATATACCAGTCACCTGCTTGGCGCGTTATAGTGACTTTCTTAACCCAACTTTCGGGTAGAGCCTCAAATGTAGAAACCCAGCCCACAAAAGGCAGCTTATGGCGAGTTCCTGACAACTTGAATGGTTGGCCGCCATTGTCAAGCGTAAAACTATCATGGTGGCCTTTCTTCTTAAATTTAGGATAACTGCTTATTCCTTTGAAGAATCGCTTAAAGGCATCCCCTAGATTAATGAAGGCATATTGATAAACTTTAGAAGACAATTCGGACATCCAAGGATATTGAGGTTTCACATAATGAGTAAAAACCTTTTTAATAGAGTTGATATTAGGCTTGAGTCCCTCTTCATAAGCTGACCTCCATAAGTGTAATCCCCAATTAAACACGAACCGAGCATAACCCGCGTGTTTGGCCATCAAGGTGCGATGACGGTCATTGAGTTTTAGTTTGGTTCGGAAAGCTTTGTAAGGGTTATGGTCGAAAGGGAAGTCGCCTTCCCCAACTCCAATTCAAAACCGTGCTTGATACTTTCACATCACACGGCTCCTGATGTGGATACCCCTTTTGACATCGGGAACAGGGTAACGACTCCCTGCTTTTGTGATTTCAACTTTTGGAGCTAAATACAACATCGTAGTGTTTAAACTCGCTTTCGTCGTAAACACTCCTAATTGTCGCAGTCTCTATATCCACACCGTGACTAGTGGGCATATCCTAACCATTACAGTTAGGCATTGGCTTTCAGTCACATCCTTTCCCCTTAAAGGTATACGCTTACACTTTCACTACTCCGCAGGTACATCCTGCCACTTGAGAGCCTAAAAGGGGTTTAAACGTTCCGTTTATACGGGCATTCCATCTTTAGATTTGTCCTCTCCACCGGGGTACTTTTAAAAGTCTGTGTAGGTGATGTCATGATTACCCTACTTTTCCCCTTGCTCTTTTGAACGCAGCGTATCAACCTGTTTCGCTGCTAAATCATTACGATGGTTCAAGCCGGACATTCGGTTTCCCTAATCATGGATGGTTGGCAGTGGTCGCATTTGGTAGTAGGTTCTACTTCACGCCTTCCGTTCCCCGCTTCAATCCTGGGGTTATGATTCCCAAAACTGGGGGTGGCTATCGCCGTTACTCTCAACGCAATTGTTAAGGAATCATTAATATTTCCAGTTGGGCGTTTTGACCTTGAGTTCCCTGCCTTGTTTTGTATATTTCTATACCAAACGTTGGGACATATAAACAGTTATGGGATGGTCAGGGTACGAGTCCCTTATATTTCACCAAGGGGTGAAAGTCCCACTAGGAGGTTATTTCAGGCATTGCAGCCTTATTTGACTCCTAAACGTCTCGCACCATGGTTTGATTTTACCATGAAGAATCCGACTTGATGAGTATGTCGTCAAGGAAATTTGGCATGGTCTGGGGTTTGACCGTATACTCATTATTGAGTTGCGAATCTTTTGGGGTATTGTACCTTATTGTCCTAAGATGTAAAGCAAATCTTGGATTAAATTCTGGCTCTGGGTTCAAACTAGGGTAAGGTAGGGTGCGTCAAACCTACTCAATATCGATCATAATTATGCGATCGCACCATACCCCTGCTATTTCAATCCCAATCAAATAATTTTCGCCAAAGAGTGCGATCGCCTCCCGTAGCCTCCGGTAGGGTGCGTCATCATCAGGCTATATAAATGCCTGGGGATAATTCCCTGCTGACGCACCATAGATATATAAATCCCAGCGGATAATTCCGTGCTACCCGTTCAATTATCGGCTATGGTGCGTCATAAATTAATGCTCCGGTGTTGATTTTAATTCTCGGAGTTTGACGCACCCTACTGATCGCCTCCGGTAGGGTGCGTCATAATCAGGCTATATAAATGCCTGGGGATAATTCCCTGCTGACGCACCATAGAGGCTATATTTGTTATTTGGGAATGTTGACTGTTGAGGGTTCTTTGGTCAAGAACAATTCCCGGATTTTTTCAGCAATTTGGGAACTTGTCAGACCCAGATCAACTTTGGATTGATCCGGTGTAGCATGATCCACCAATTGGTCAGGAATGCCGAACCGCTTAACAGGTACTAAGACATCGTGATCCAGTAATGCTTCTGCTACTGCGGAACCAAATCCACCCATTATGCAGCCTTCTTCCAGGGTGACGACTTTACCGATTTTTTGGGCTAAGGGTACAATCAGCTCTGTGTCTAGGGGTTTGACAAATCTGGCATTAACCACAGTGGCATCAATGCCGTGTTCACCGAGAATCTCAGCCACCTGCATAGCCGTGTTAACCATTGTACCATAGCCGAGTAATAGGAGATCATCGCCCTGGCGGAGAATTTCACCTTTACCGATCGCAATAGGTTCCCAGCCTTCTTCCATAAGTGGAACCCCATTACCGGAACCACGGGGGTAGCGCATAGCGATCGGTCCAGAAGTATGATTAATACCAGTCACCAGCATTTGCTGCAATTCGGCTTCATCTTTAGGAGCCATAATGGTCATATTGGGGAGACAGCGCAGATAGGCGATATCATACATTCCCTGGTGAGTGGGACCATCTACCCCTACAATTCCGGCGCGGTCCAAACAGAAGAAAACGGGCAAGTTTTGGATACAGACATCATGGATAATCTGATCATAGGCTCGTTGTAGGAAGGTCGAGTAAATCGCCACTACCGGACGCATTCCCTCACAGGCTAAACCCGCCGCCAGAGTAACCGCGTGTTGTTCAGCGATACCGACATCGATATACTGTTCGGGGAGTTTAGCTTGTAGTTTATCCAACCCTGTACCTGTTGCCATAGCGGCGGTGATACCCAAAATTTTAGGATTATCTTCAGCCAGCTTAATCAAGGTATCTGCAAACACTTTGGAATAGCTGGGAGGCTTGGGTTTGTTGGAGGGAATAGCCTTCCCGGTAGCCAGGTTAAAGGGTGATTGAGCGTGATAGCCTACTTGGTCTTTTTCTGCGATCGCATAACCCTTACCTTTGACCGTCGAGACATGAACCATAACCGGGCCTTTAATTTCATGAGCTTGTTGGAAGGTTTCAATCAAATCTTCCAAGTTGTGACCATCCACCGGTCCGATATAGGTGAAGCCCAGCTCCTCAATAATAGCACCCAATTTAGGTACAGCCAACCGTTTCATCCCTTCTTTGAGGCGTTCCATCTCCGGGGTAAAATTCTCACCCACAAAGGGAATTTGTTTAAACTGTTCCCGCAGATTATCTTTCAAAAATTGCACGGGGGGGCTCAGACGCATTTTATTCAAATAACGAGGAATCGCGCCGACATTGGGGGAAATCGACATTTCGTTATCATTGAGAACCACCATCAAGTTAGTGTTAGGTAGATGACCCGCATGGTTAATAGCTTCCAAAGCCATCCCCCCAGTCATCGCGCCATCGCCAATAATTGCCACTACTTTATAATTGTCCCCCTGCATATCCCTAGCCAAAGCCATCCCCAGGGCGGCTGATATGCTTGTCGAGGCGTGTCCGGCTCCAAAATGGTCAAAACGACTCTCGCACCGTTTCAGGTAGCCTGCTACCCCATCTTTCTGGCGCAGAGTATTAAAATTGTTATAGCGTCCAGTAATCATTTTGTGGGGATAGGCTTGGTGTCCGACATCCCAAATGACTTTATCTCGGTCTAGGTCTAGGGTTTGGTAAAGTCCTAGGGTTAACTCGACTACTCCCAAACCCGGCCCTAAATGACCGCCAGTAGCTGCTACTGTTTCTAGGTGCTTTTCACGGATTTGTTGAGCCACTTCTTCCAGTTCATGGATAGACAAACCGTGGAGTTGATTGGGGTGGGTCAGTTCACTTAGATGCATAGTTGAAAATACTGATGCTAAAAATAAATTAACAATCGGGCTTGTCTGAATATGATAGCCCAGTCTTGACGCTGACGCTGAACTTTGTGGGGAAGGGTTATCGGGAGTCCGCTAAAGATAGACTCCCTCACCCCAAACCTTTCCCAGAAACTGAGGTGGTTTCATTGTCCATGGTCAATTGTTGTGGGTGAGGTTGTGGGTCGCCAATAGGCATATTTTCGATTTCCCAGACTTTCAGGAGAATCAGATATTCATAAAAGGCTTGTAGAGTACACCAGGCGAGTCCAGGTTGACCGTCGAGGAAGCCTCCCAGGATAAAATACATATAGACGAAGCGGATTAGGGGTCGAAATGGTAGACGCAGAGATAAATCCTTTAAGGCGTGTCGCCTTTCCACCTCTGTTTTGCCGAAAAATAGGTGATTCCAGTTTACCGTACCCGATCGCAATTGTTTGACTGTTTCGTGGGCTTCATCTGTAGAATAACGGTTGTGCTTTTCTATCCATCGCGCCATGCCTTTACTGTTGGTATAGTGGGGATAGGTTTCTTTGAGGAAACTGGTAGGACCGTCACAGACTTCTCTCTCGGTGTGACCATAATCGGTAAACCAGACCCGCTGCTTATCAAATAGACGCATCTGATAACGGGGGTATTGGGTACTGCGGCGAATCCAGCGACCCATAAACATCACCCTTTCCGCTGCATAATAACCGATATAGCCGTCAGTGTTTTGGGTTTGTTTTTGACACTCGGCGAATAGTTCCGGGGTCATGCGTTCATCAGATTCGAGAATATACACCCACTGATATTTAGTGGTTACTTCTCGCAGCATCCAAGTCCGTTGGCGACCGTGGCTTTCAAACTTATGTTGGAGTACACGGACGGGGTACTGTTGAGCAATTTCTACGGTGCGATCGCTACTAAAGGAATCGACCACAATTATATCATCACATTGACTGGCTGACTCAATGCAGGCGGCTATATCAACTTCATCATTACAAGTCAGGATATAAATTGAGAACATTATCGTGAGGTGGTGAATAATACAGGTGGGGGAAAGTTTGTCATATTTGATGCACCATAAAACCAGAAAATTGAGAGGGCAAAAAATAGGCTCCATTGTGGTGCAATATCACCCGGTTTGGGGGTTTAATTTACAGGGGTGGAGCCAGTAATTTTCGTCAGGTTTTATCCGGGGTTAGAAGAGGGTTTCCGACGACCTTTATTCATGAGACCTAAGCCTTTTAAACCCGTCCAACCCAAGACGATATAACCGATCGCCAATAGCAAACTACTTATCCCAGTTTGGAGACTAGATTTGAGCGATCGCGTTTTAGTTTCATCTTCTAGTTGTTGTTGGCGTTCGCGAATTTGGGTAAGTAATTGAATGGGGAGGGAGTCGGCTTGCTGTTCCAAGAACTCATCAAGGACGGCTGGATTAGTTCTAGATTCTTCCAGGACTTGTTGAATTTGCGGGGGAAGGTTTCCTTCCGCAATCACCTGATTTAATTGTTCCTCGTTTTGTATTAAGCCAGTCAACTGCGCTCGGAGTTCAACTTTTCGCTGTTCAATCTCCTGTTGAAATTGGGGACTTCCTAACTGGCTTTCCAGTTGAGTTTCCGCTTGCGCGGCTTGCTGACCAATCTCGGATAAAGCATCTCGGCGCGCTAACCGGGTATTATTTAGGTGCATGGGAAAAATCAGCAGGTACAGCAACCCCAATAAGCTGGCGAGGATACCAACCCACAATCTTAGGTCGGAGATATTTTTACCAGACTTAGGAGTATTTCCGAGGACGCTATCCATCCAATACCCCATTAAAACCAGAGCCATTCCTACCAGGGGAACTACGCCTCGGTCAACTAAGCTACTAGCGGTTTGAATTAACCAACCCCTATCGGTTAAATTGGGGGGAAATAATAGAACCAAATAATCGACCAAGGCTGACAGAATCAGGATTAGCCCAACTAATTTGATGCTAGAAGAGGCTTGAAAGGAAAATTGACGGTTTGCTGTTGATGTCATAGGACGGTTAAGGATACTCTAGGTTGGTCTACAGCCAAGATAACAGTTTTGGCTAGTATATAACTACTGTCAGATTTGCCAAGATGTGGGAATTGTTTAATAATTAGCCGCGGCTGAGTAGTGGTCAATGATATCAAAGAAAGGAGAGATAATCATGATTGAGGGCCTTTATTCTGTGGAACAACTACGGGAGGCGATCGCCTATAACCCTGAACAATGGCGACCTCTAGTTTTTAGCAATGGCTGTTTTGACTTGATTCATGTTGGGCATATTCGCTACCTGACCCAAGCCAAAAGTTTGGGGCGCGCGCTGGTAGTGGGTCTCAATAGCGATCGCTCTGTTCGCCTGATTAAACCCCACTCGGCCGGATATCCTCCCCGTCCTATTATACCAGAATTACAGCGAGCCGAAGTTCTCAGCCAGTTAAAACCCGTAGATGCAGTGGTCATTTTTCCAGAAAGCACTGCTACGGCGATTATTGAACAGCTACAACCTGATATATATGTTAAGGGTGGTGATTACACGATTGACACCCTACCGGAGGCCCCCACGGTTCAAGCCTATAACGGTAAAATCGTCCTCATTGCGGTGGAAATGCCTACTTCTACCAGTGGCATTATTAATCGGATTTTGCACGCCTCAACCCAACCCTAACCCTTCTACACCCCCAACAAGTTTTATCCCCCAGACTCGTCTTTTTCCCCCCTCCCCAACTGCGAAATTACCCCGCCATGACACGACCTCAACCCTCACAACATCCACACACCACCCGGCGTTTCCCTCCCCTCATGGGGAATTTGTAGGGTTGCACACGGCTGCAGTCATTCATCACTAATGTCGGGGCTATTAGTCGGTTTCCCTCCCCTGACCGGGAATTGGTAGGGTTGGACGCTGTAAATATTACGAAGTCAAAGCAAACGCCACTCTCTGGTCGTTTCCGTCCCCTGACGGGGAATTGGTAGGGTTGGACACCCCCGAAACCTGCAGTAATGCTACCGCAAAGAAATGCGCGTTTCCGTCCCCTGACGGGGAATTGGTAGGGTTGGACCGAGCGAGAAAAGGTTAATTTCTTGGCTAGAAAATTTAGCCCGGTTTCCGTCCCCTGACGGGGAATTGGTAGGGTTGGACCACATATGGTGGGAAAACCAGCGTTCGCGATGGGATTCTTTAAGGTTTCCGTCCCCTGACGGGGAATTGGTAGGGTTGGACCTCGAAGAGCGTTTATCATTTCCATTAGGGGGTATTTTCCCCATTCTTCTGTTTCCGTCCCCTGACGGGGAATTGGTAGGGTTGGACGAGTGTGAAGACTGGGATTTAGTCTCCCAGATCGAAGCCTACAAGGCGGAGAAGTTTCCGTCCCCTGACGGGGAATTGGTAGGGTTGGACAGGATGTATTATGAAGGTTCCCGAACGGTTACTCTTGTTCGGGTTTCCGTCCCCTGACGGGGAATTGGTAGGGTTGGACGGGGAGAGATGGGGACTGGCTTGTTGCGAGCCAGGAAATAATGTTTCCGTCCCCTGACGGGGAATTGGTAGGGTTGGACTGCTAGAAATTTTGAAGGCAATAGACTCCAGTCACTGTTTCCGTCCCCTGACGGGGAATTGGTAGGGTTGGACTTGAATTGGCTCAAGCCAAACTAGGGTTAAACGAAAATGCCCTAGAGTTTCCGTCCCCTGACGGGGAATTGGTAGGGTTGGACCATGCCGCTAGTATTGCAATATCTGGATTTTAACGCCCTTCTGTTTCCGTCCCCTGACGGGGAATTGGTAGGGTTGGACCTGACAATCCGCAGGTAAGAATCTTTCCTACTATTTATAAGTTTCCGTCCCCTGACGGGGAATTGGTAGGGTTGGACATTACCGAACTCTGCGAGTCGGTAATCAATATATAAAATTTAACACTTCAGGTTTCCGTCCCCTGACGGGGAATTGGTAGGGTTGGACTCCACGGCGATCTTCGACGCCATGATAGGCGGCGAGCTCGAAAGGGGGTTTCCGTCCCCTGACGGGGAATTGGTAGGGTTGGACACCCGTGATTTTCTCATGATGTTCACATTTCCATTGTTTCCGTCCCCTGACGGGGAATTGGTAGGGTTGGACGGTATATTTACGATGATTAGAAAGGAAAGTACAGACGAAGATGGGTTTCCGTCCCCTGACGGGGAATTGGTAGGGTTGGACTCAAGCAATGGGACACAACAGAAACCACATTGACAGCTAAGTTTCCGTCCCCTGACGGGGAATTGGTAGGGTTGGACCCCGATTATTGCTGGGTGGACGACAGGTTCGTCCACGTAACGTTTCCGTCCCCTGACGGGGAATTGGTAGGGTTGGACATGAGAGATTGGCTTGATTCTTGGCGATCTGATTCTCCCCCAGACGTTCCCGGTGTTTCCGTCCCCTGACGGGGAATTGGTAGGGTTGGACAGAGAAGTCTTGGAGGGGTTCTCTGCCGGACTCATCACTGTAGTCCAAGTTTCCGTCCCCTGACGGGGAATTGGTAGGGTTGGACAGGGTGTCAAGTCCGGATTGAGTTACTCGACCGAGACTTACTAGTTTCCGTCCCCTGACGGGGAATTGGTAGGGTTGGACCTTAAAGCAGGTGCAGCCGAAGGGGTTACACCAAAGGGATTCCTAAAAGGGTTTCCGTCCCCTGACGGGGGAATTGGTAGGGTTGGACAAGGTTGGAGCGTGAGGAAAGCGCATACGACGAATTTTAGACAATGTTTCCGTCCCCTGACGGGGGAATTGGTAGGGTTGGACCTATGGGATCGCATCCCTAGCCAAAGCCGTAGACTTTCTGTTGTAGTTTCCGTCCCCTGACGGGGGAATTGGTAGGGTTGGACGCTCTCCTCCCGCTATTGAGCCCGGAAGAAAAAATAGAGTTTGAGCTGAGTTTCCGTCCCCTGACGGGGGAATTGGTAGGGTTGGACCCTATACCTTTGGAAACCTTACGGTATGCGGTTTTCAAGGTGCGATCGCGCGAGAGCACGTAGAAGGTGCTTAACAAAACTTTACAGCCCTTTTTTCGGGGAGCAAATTCGTTTGTTTTCGCTGGATTTATATTATCAGCCATAGTGCCAGACTGTCAACCCCCCGAAACAAAAACTTTTCTTCGCGTGGCTAAAGTTTGCTTTAACTAGGGCAGGATTAGAAGTCGCGCGAGGTTATGAGAATCTGTAATATAACTTTACACAAGCCGAAACCATTACCCTGCAACGAATCCATCGATTAAGTAGGCACGATCGCCCCAAAAAACCGAAATAATTATGAGAATGACCTCGCCAACCATATCCGGGGGACAGGGGCGAGGCCACAATTAAGCAAAACCGTAGCAGCCAGAGTCAAGTCCGAGGGGTAATTAAATATCCCGATTGTCCGTAGCGCGTTTAACTGAATCCAATGCACCTGTACAATGGTGGATTAATCACCTTTTTATATTATTGGGCCAAACCAGCCCAGTTACTTTTCCGCCGCCAGTTAACCCTAGGCGGTTTCCAAGCTACCGGAGAAATTCAATGACTGATTTGATCGCCTCCTCCGACCAAGACCTATCAATAGAGTTAAACCAACTGCGCTCACAACTAAACAGCGACAGCCAGACCCAGCAGTTAAAGGCGATCGCCTCATTAGCGACCCAGGGGGAACTTGGTTTAGATGTACTGATAGAATTTTTAATGTCCCAGCAGACCGAAACTCCCACCCCTGTCAGTGGTGAAGCCTATAGAGTCCTGTATCTAGCCAACCTCCCCAAAACCCAAGAGTTTTTGGAAACCCATTTTCCGACCGGAGTAGTTCCCCTAAACTCAGAGGTAGGGGCTGATTATTTTCCCCTCCAACAGGAATTGCTACAGCAAAACTTCCAAGCCGCCGACCTGCTGACCCTGAGAAACCTGTGTGAGTTAGCCAGCGACGCAGCAGTTAAACGAAACTGGCTATATTTTTCGGAAGTCGATCGCTTTCCCGTCGCCGACTTACAAACCATTGACACCCTGTGGCGAGTCCATTCCCAAGGCAAATTTGGCTATACCGTCCAGCGGGAAGTTTGGTTAGGTGTCGGCAAAAATTGGGATAAATTGTGGCAGAAAATTGGCTGGAGAAGCGATCGCACTTGGACCCGCTATCCCCAAGGCTTCACTTGGGAACTAAGCGCCCCCAGGGGACACCTACCCCTTTCCAATCAATTACGCGGTAGAAGAGTCATTGAGGCTCTGTTCAATCATCCCGCCTTCAGTAACTAGGAAAACAGTCCCCCTTGGTAACAGTTTCCTAGCCCCTAAAAGTCCTCGTCCCTAGAGGGCGGGGTATGCCTTTAATTAACCCGGATTACCCTTGCCATTATAACACATTCTGGGCGGAAAAATGCTATAATTAAGCTAAGTCCTCCCTTAACTCACCCAAAAAATCTATGGTTGGTTTCCTCAAAGGTATTTTTTCAAGCCGTAAGCCGGGAATGGGTATTGAACTAGCCACCGAGCGAATTAATATTGTCGAAGTGCGGAAAAAGGGCGATAAGTTCAAGTTGTTAACCTTAGCCACAGCCGAGGTTCCCGAAAATGTCGTCCAGGATGGTCAAATAGTTGATACTCCTACCATGTCCGAGTTAATCGAATCGACATTAGAGGACAATAATATCAAAACCAAAAACATCGCCACCGCCATTCCCGGAAGGGAAGCCGTCACTCGTTTAATCCCGGTTCCCGCCGAGTTAAATGAGGAGGAACTTAAAGATTATATGAACGCCGAAGCGGGTTTATATCTGCCTTTTCCTAGGGAAGAAGCCGACGTAGACTATCAGAAACTGGGAACATTTGTTGATGAAGACGGCATCGAAAAAGTACAGGTTTTGTTAGTCGCTACCCGCAAAGAAGTAACTGATACTTACCTAAGCACCTTTGAACAAGCCGGGTTAAAAGTCGATGTTTTAGAAATCAGTAACTTTGCCCTAATTCGGACTATGAAAAGTCAGTTAGAACACTTTTCTTCTAACGAGGCTGCCATTTTGGCGGACATGGAATTTGAGAGTACAGAATTAGTAATTGTGGTCAATGGAGTTCCCCAATTTACCCGCACCATTCCCATTGGTTTATTTCAGGTGCAAAGCGCCCTCAGTAGCGCCATGAACCTACCACCCTCTCGGGACGTTAAGGAATTGCAGGCTATGACCCTTCCGGTAACTGATACAATGGGAGCATTGAACGAGCCAAATCCGGGAGTTAATGCCATCATTAAAGTATTAGCAGAGTTAGCCGATGAACTCCGACGCTCTATTGATTTCTACATCAACCAAAATGATGGTTTGGAAATCGCCCAGTTACTTCTGGCTGGTCCGGGAGCGGCGATCGGACAACTGGATGAGTTCTTTATGCAGCGCCTAGCTATGCCAGCTACCCAGGTTGACCCCATAGAAGCGCTGAACCTGTCAACAGAGGGTCTGGAAATTTCTCCAGAGCAACGCGCCAGTCTAGCGGTGGCATTAGGTTTAGGGCTGCGTGTTACCTAGTTCCGGGAACTCTCACTGTTTCTGATTTGCTACCATGTCCATAGAAATACTACCAGAGGGTTTGCTAATATGTACAGCCTTGATATTAATTTTCTTAACGATCGCCCAGAGTATAAAACCCGAGAGATCAGTCGCTCCCCCAAAGGCGCTGCGGGGAAACCCGTTGACCAAACACCCATTTTAATCGGACTGGGGGCTGCTTTGGGACTCAATGCTTTAATGGGAGGGGGTTGGTTTGTCTTAAATAGGCAAAATGCCAGCCTTTCCAGAGAAGTCGATGCTTTAGAGTTGCAACTAGGCGAGAAAAATGTCCAAGTCCAAGCCCTCGATCGCATTTATGCAGAAGCCAAACATACCAATGAGGAAGCCGATGCTTTGGCTTTGGTATTCAATGAGATTAAGCCCTGGTCAGCTTTAAGTCAAGAAATGGCTGAGATCATGCAAATTGCTGGGGTGAGAATTACCAACGTCCGACAAACCGAACCCACCAACGAAGCAACTGCCGCCCCTGGGGAAGAGGGACAGGCGGCGGCTAGAGAAACCGCACAAGTTACCATTGAAGGAAATGCTGGTTCTTTTGGACAGCTTAATGATTTCATGTTGTTGGTCAACCAGTCCCCTTTCTTTAATGGCAGCACAACCCGGCTAGTTTCTGCTAGATTGCAAGATAACCCCACCCGTTTAGTGGTGGCTGACAGTTCCTCAGTGCCTGGGGGTCTGCCAGATTTACAGCCCATCGTGCAGTTTAGCATAGAAACCCGTCTGAGTTCTGCCACGGCTTCGGAACTGTTACCCCTATTAAAAGCTAATGATGCGCTGGGTTTGGTCAACCGAATTGAAACCCTCACAGAACAAGGTGTAATTCGACCCTAGGCTTTTGGTCTCAGGGTTTTGATGTCAACAAAAAACGGAGGTTTTTTCCTATGGTAGCAGCAAATGAGTATCTTCTTGATGGTGAGGAACCGGAGGAGGAGGAAGGTTCTGGCCCAGTGATATTGGGTTTGGCTATCACTTCTAAGGTCGTCGGTATTGCTATTGGAGCCCTAGGCGTGATTTTGTGTGGGGTGGGTGTGTTTTACCTGGCTTTGCCGGCTTGGGAAGAACAGCAAATACTCAATTCCAACATTCAAATTAAGCAAAGGGAAATTGAACAGCAAAACGAAAAGTTGCAGCAGCAAGAGGAGGCGGAACGTCAACGAGAGGAAGCTAAACAGCGACTGGCTAGTGTAACGGCTTTGTTTGCTGATGAAGCAAATCTGGAAATGTTGATGTTTGATGTTAATGAACAATTAAATCAAATTAATGCGGGTATTTTGGATGAAGATCTAAAAGTACGTTTGATTAGGTTTCAACCCCAAAGTGATGGACCTATACTGGTGGCTGATGGTTCTCTGGGTTCCCAAGTTAACAATAAACTGAGACGAAAAGAGTACGAGGTGGAGGTGGAAGGGAGTTTTGAACAAATCCGCAAATTTCTGATTTCTCTGGAGAGAATGCAGCCTATGCTAGTGGTTAGAGACTTTAGTTCTCAGTTGCTGGATAGATCGCCAGAATTGAAGGGGGAAATTCGCCAGGGTCGCTTTGTTCCCATAGATAACCAGCCTCAACGCCGCCTCAGAAGTACGTTTAAGTTACACGCCTTAATGCCTTTGAGTGACGAGCAGCGTGAGCAACAACAGCAACCAGAAGCTGAAAAAAAATAATGTTCTGGTTCACAGATAATCGAGCGATCGCCTTATCAACCCTAAATTATGGCGATCGCTCATTTTTTGGCAGAATGGGGGTTGACAAAATCGCTAAAATGTGATAGGTTGCCCAGATAAAATGCCCGTGGGTATAGATAATTTCCTATTGTCCTGTTGCCCCGGATGAATTATCATTTTTCCAGGCCTAAGCAAACAGAATATATAAACCAATAGCAACGGTTGCTTTCCAACTTTTAGGAGGAAATGTGAGAGATATTTTAGGATTTGGTGGAGGAGTAGCGGGGGGAGTTGCAGCAGCCATGGTTGTGGCTGTCGCTCCCGCCCTGGCGTTTACAGTTGTCCGCGATATTCAATTATTCCAAGCTGACAACGGGGAAATTAACCTGGTGCTGGTCACTGACGGCGGCGAACGTCCAGCGGTGTTTGTGATTCGGCGGGGTAATGATTTTGTGGCGGATATTACTAACGCTCAATTGAGTTCTCCCAATGGCTCATTTCAGCAAAATAACCCGGCTCCTGGTATTGCTTCCATTGTGGTGAACCAGCTAGACCCGACCAGTATTCGGGTGATTGTGACGGGAACTACTGGCTCTCCTGAAGCGCGGATAATTCAGGGTGCGGGAGATGCTATTGCGATCGCGATCGCTCCAGAAGGGGCGATCGTAGATGCTCCGGCTTTTGCACCCCAACAACCTGGGAACGGTGCTTCTCAGGTAATGGTTCCCGACCCACCAGTTACCATCACCGGTGATCCGACCGCCCAAAACGGCAATAATGAGATTATCATGCCCGACCCAGCTTTAACTCCCCAAATGGGTCAAGCGCCATTACAGCCAAGGCGTTCCTTAGACACAACGCCACCCTTCCAACCCCGTGCCGTTGCGCCACCTTTAGGAGACATTGCCGTTTCTAATATCAATCCGGGTGCTTCCAATGTCAACCTAAACACCAACGAAATCATCCCCCGCCTAGTCTTGCGAGACGCATCAGTGCGGGAGGTATTATCATTGTTGGCGCGGGTTGCTGGTCTGAATGTTGCCTTCAGTAATTTAGAGAAAGACCCCAACACCGGACGTTTTCGACCGGGAAATGAAGAACAGGAATTTAAAATTTCCTTGGATATTGAAAATGAACCAGTCCAGGAAGTCTTTAACTATGTCCTGCGATTAACAGGATTACAAGCTAACCGGGTGGGAAATACTGTATTTGTAGGGTTTCAACTGCCTGAGTCTGCGCAAAATCTTGTCATGCGGACTCTGAGAATGAATCAGACCACAGCAGAAGGCGCAGCTAATTATCTCAGTAGCCAGGGTGCAGAAACCCAGATTCCCTTTGAGCAAGTTGAAATCCAGGTCGTAGGGCAGGGCATTAATCAGCGAATTGTAGAAACCAGAACCCCAAGTATTATAGCTGTGGGCGCAGCGGAAGGACAGGGACCTCTGTTGTTAAGGGGGCTGTCAGTAACTGCTGATTCTCGCTTAAATTCTGTGACTCTGGTTGGAACTCCTGAACAAGTAGAGATCGCAACTGCTATGTTAATGCAGATTGATCTCCGTCAACGTCAGGTGGCGGTTAATGTGAAAATCATTGACGTGAACCTGACCGGGGAAGCCACCCAGAGCAGTAGTTTCTCCTTTGGGATTAATGATACCTTTTTTGTGAATGATGGCGGTGCCGCTTCTATCAACTTCGGCGGCATCAATCCCCCAACCCGTGGTCAGGCTACAGGTGGTGTCACCTCTCGCCCAATTGTTCCTAACCCCCTAAGCCCTCAACAACCATTTTTTGATCGCGATAGCACTATTAGGACTCCGTTAACGGCTCCTGGGGGTGGTATTGGCTTGAGACCGATTCCACCTGTCACCGAGAGACCGGGAGGGGTTGGGCTTTCTGACTACGAACCTTTCACGAGAGACTTAACTGATGGAAGTCTGACTGGCCTTGGTAGCACAACTGCTTCCGTGTTTCCCTTCTTCCAATATCCTCGGCGGTTCCTGTCTACTTTGCAAGCTCAAATCGTCAGCGGTAGAGCCAAAATCCTCACCGACCCCACCTTGGTGGTACAAGAGGGAGAAACCGCTTCAGTGGAACTGATACAAGAGGTATTGCAATCAAGCACAACAATTTTTACAGATACTATTTCTGGTACTAGGCAAACTATCCAGGGTGAAGTTGTAGATGTGGGCTTGACTTTATCGGTCAATGTTGAGCGAATTGATGATAATGGCTTTGTCACCATGAGGATTAACCCAGAAGTCAGTTCCCCAGGAACTCAGGTACCAGTCGGTAACAATAGTTCTTTCTTACGAGTCTTTCGGCGCAGTTTAGATTCAGGAAGGATTCGTCTGCGGGACGGTCAAACTCTGATTGTCTCTGGTATTATTCAAGATCAGGAACGGACTGACGTTAGCAAGATTCCCCTGTTGGGTGATTTGCCTATCGTGGGTTCTCTGTTCCGTAGAAGCAACACCAGCAGCGAGCGGGCTGAGGTAATTGTGTTGGTAACGCCCAATATCCTGGATGATTCCGATCGCTCTGGGTTTGGCTACCAGAACAATTTTAGCCCCGATGTCCGCCAGATGATGCAAGGGCGTTAAGATCTAGCGTTAAAAACCCCTTCAGCCAAAATCCCCCACCCCTGGGGGATATTTTGATCGGCTAATATCTTAAAAAAAGTGGAAAATTCCCCTAAATATATGACAATTTGGGGTTAAACCCTATCTATGTGGCGACATAAACCTTAGAATAAGGCAGAAAAATCGTGCAAACCATTGGGGGTCATTGATTGGCCCCCAGTTCTCAAAAGGAGTAATTGATGAATAAGGGTGAATTAATAGATGCGGTAGCCGAAAAAGCAGGTGTCACCAAAAAACAGGCTGATGCGGTGTTGAGTGCGGCTCTCGAAAGTGTTATCGATGCTGTTGCTACACAGGAAAAAGTCACCCTGGTGGGATTTGGTTCTTTTGAAGCGAGGAAACGTAAGGCCCGCGAAGGCCGTAACCCCCAGACGGGCGAAAAAATGGATATTCCTGAAACTTGGGTTCCGGCTTTCTCGGCAGGAAAACTGTTTAAGGAGAAGGTCGCTGATAAATAGTCGTCCATAACCCACCACTAATCAGGATACCGATTTAGTGGGGGTCTGCACGGAGGGAGATTGATGAACAGACCCAGCCACGGGGGAAATTTGATGTGGGCGGCTTCGATCGCTGATTGTCCGCCATCGGAAATTGTCGATTTCTCGGCTAGTATTAATCCCCTCGGCCCTCCATTAACGGCGATCGCCGCTTTGAATACTCATCAGGGGCAGATTAAAACCTATCCTCAGCCCGATTATATGGACCTGCGACAGGCTGTAAGTCGCTTTCATGAAGATTTACCGGTTGAATGGATTTTGCCGGGAAATGGGGCGGCTGAATTGCTGACTTGGGCGGGCCGGGAGTTGGCACAAATGGGGGCTACATATCTGCTGACTCCGGCTTTTGGGGACTATCGGCGATCGCTCAATGCTTTTAATGCTAGGGTGATTGAATGCCCTATTAGTCTTGAGGGTGGCGATAAGGTCCAATTTGATGGGTTGGGGGAATTAGAGGAAAGGGCGGGACTATTGCTGAATACTCCCCACAATCCTACGGGTATATTACTACGGCCAGAGTTGATTTTGCCCCTGTTGGAAAGGTTTGCTTTGGTGGTGGTTGACGAGGCTTTTATGGATTTTCTGCCACGGTCGGCACAAACTAGCTTAATCGAGAGGGTGGCAGATTTTCCTAATTTGGTGATTTTGCGATCGCTCACTAAGTTTTACAGTCTGCCTGGTTTAAGATTAGGATATGCGATCGCTCACCCAGACCGCCTAAATTTGTGGCGACAGTGGCGAGACCCTTGGTCTGTGAATAATTTAGCCGTGGCGGCGGGTATTGCAGTTTTAGGCGATCGGGCTTTTGAGGAAAAAACCCACCATTGGTTATCTATTAACCGCCCCCAACTCTATCAGGAATTAGGGAAAATTACCGGACTTTATCCTTATCCAGGGGTAGCCAATTTTTTGCTAGTCCGGTGTCAGTCGTCGGTGAGTGAGTTACAAACTCAACTACTTAAAGATTATCGGATTTTGATTCGCGACTGTTTAAGTTTTCCCGAATTAGGAGATAATTATTTTCGCGTAGCTATCCGCACCGAAGCTGACAATCAATATCTGATTAACGCCCTCAAAAATGTATTAATTACTTAGAAACCCGGCTATAATTAACAATTGTAGGGTGCGTCAGCCGACGCACCACAGAGTCTTGTTGGGTGGGTGGGAAATCAATGCCCCCGTGTTCATTTGTAGGGTGCGTCAGCCGACGCACCACAGAGTCTTGTCGGGTGGGTGGGAAATCAATGCCCCCGTGTTCATTATAATTATAGGTTATGGTGCGTCAGAAATCAATGCCCCCGTGTTCATTATAATTCTCGGTGTCTGACGCACCCTACTATTAAACTACTATGACAATTATACCACTAATTGAAGATAGCGATCGCCTAGAAATGAGATTAAAAGAAATTCCCCCGGTTCCGGGTGTGTATTTCATGAAAGATGGTAATGAGAATATTCTGTATATTGGGAAATCGAAAAAATTGCGATCGCGGGTGCGTTCCTATTTTCGCGATCGCCATAACCATAGTCACCGGATTAACTTAATGATTCAACAGGTGACAGATATTGAATTTATCGTTACTGATACCGAAGCCGAAGCCTTGGCTTTAGAAGCTAATTTGATTAAAAACCATCAACCTCATTTTAATGTCTTACTCAAGGATGATAAAAAATATCCCTATCTGTGTATTACTTGGTCGGAACCATACCCGCGCATTTTTATTACCAGAAAACGTAATTTAAGCAATCCCAAAGATAGATATTATGGCCCTTATGTAGATACGGGACTATTGCGAAGTAATCTACAATTGGTTAAGCGTCTATTTCCCCTGCGTCAACGTCCTAAACCTTTGTTTAAAGACCGTCCCTGTTTAAATTATGATATAGGTCGCTGTCCGGGAGTTTGTCAGCAGATGATCTCCCCAGAAGATTATCATCAAATTGTCCAAAAAGTGGCGATGGTGTTTCAAGGACGCACAGAAGAACTTATCAAAAATTTAACCGCGCAAATGCAACAAGCCGCCGCTGAGTTAAACTTTGAAACCGCTGCCAAATTCCGCGATCGCATTCAAGGTTTACAGTCTCTCAACCAAGATCAAAAAGTTTCCCTTCCTGATGAAACGGTGTCTCTTGATGCGATCGCTTTGGCTACTGACGGACAACAAGCCTCCGTGCAACTTTTCCAAATACGCGCCGGACATTTGGTAGGTAGATTAGGCTTTTTGGCGAAAGTTTACCCTAGTGAAACAGCCTTGACTTCCCTAGAGTTGGGGGGAATTATTCAGCGGGTTTTACAGGAACATTATCAAACCGTTGACGCTGTGGAAATTCCCAGCGAAATTGTGCTACAATATAGTTTGCCAGATGGGGAGTTAGTAGCAGATTGGTTAAGCGATCGCAAAGGTCGGAAAGTTACCTTAATTACTCCCCAAAGACAAGCCAAACTCGATTTAATCGAAATGGTGGAACGCAACGCTAACTATGAGTTAATGCGACTGCAAAAATTAAGCGATCGTCATCATCAATCTCTCCAAGACTTAACCGAAATTCTCGACCTTCCCGACCTTCCCCACCGCATAGAAGGTTATGATATCTCCCATATTCAGGGTTCTGATGCAGTCGCTTCGCGGGTGGTATTTATTGATGGTTTACCCGCCAAACAACACTACCGACAGTATAAAATTAAAAATCCTGATGTGCATTCGGGAAGGTCTGATGATTTCGCGAGTTTAGCAGAAGTAATTGGTCGCCGTTTTCGAGATTATCAGAATTTAGAACCCCAGGATAAGCCAGATTTGATTATGATTGATGGTGGGAAAGGTCAACTCTCAGCCGTCGTCAAAGTTTTGCAAGGTCTGGATATTTTAGAAGAGTTGAAGGTGATTAGTTTAGCCAAACGCCGAGAGGAAATTTTTGTCCCTGGTGAGTCTCAACCATTAACTACCCATCCTGAACAACCTGGGGTACAATTATTGCGACGACTACGAGATGAAGCCCATCGATTTGCGGTTAGTTTCCATCGTAACCAACGCAGTAAACGCATGAAGCGATCGCATTTAGATGACATTCCCGGACTCGGAAACCACCGCCAAAAATTGCTATTAGGTCACTTTCGGTCTATTGATTATATTCGCATGGCAACCCCCACACAACTGGCGGAAGTTCCCGGAATTGGCGAAAAACTAGCCCGACAAATTTATGATTATTTCCATCCTTCTACCTGATGCAGATTAAGCTATGATATATGGTAGCTTCCGGGAAGATGTGCTATAAATAGGACTAGATTGGTCTGACTCAAAATCCTAGAATCTCAATCCCACCATGAAATTAATTGACGGTCCGCAAAATCATCCGACTATCCAAAAAATACAGTGGATAACTAACCCCCTTGGTTATATGGAGAATTGTCACCGTAAATATGGAGATGTCTTTGCAGCTAAAATCGGCGTTGCGGGTCGCCCAGTGGTGTTTGTTTCTCACCCCCAAGCTATCCAAGAAATCCTCACCCGCGATACTAAAGAATTTACCGCCCCTGGTTCATCTAATCGTATTCTAGAACCTGTGGTGGGGGATAAATCCGTGATTTTACTTGATGATAAAGACCACCTAAGACAGCGGAAACTCTTAATGCCGCCTTTTCATGGGGAAAGGATGTTTAATTATGGGAAATTAATCTGTGATTTGACCACAAAAATAGGCGACACTTTACCAATTGGCAAGACTTTTCTGGCGCGAGATTATGTGCAGAAAATCTCCCTGGCTATCATTCTTCAGGCTGTGTTTGGAGTCTACGAGGGACCCCGTTACGATCGCCTGAAAAAATTAACCACCGAACTGGTCGCTGTTACCGATTCTCCTATTAGGGCGAGTATCTTATTTTTCCCGATTTTACAACAAGATTTAGGGCGTTGGAGTCCCTGGGGGCGCTTCCAAGGTTTGCGGCGCGATATCGATAAATTACTGTTAGAAGAAATCGAAGAACGTCGCCAAAATCCCGATCCAAATCGCACCGATATTCTCAATTTGATGATGTCCGCTAGGGACGAAAATGGGGAACAGATGACCTATGAAGAACTACGGGATGAACTGTTAACTTTATTATTCGCCGGACACGAAACCACCGCCACCGCCATGGCTTGGTCTTTGTATTGGGTGCATAAACTTCCTACCGTGCGCGATCGCCTTTTATCAGAGTTAGCAACCCTCCCCCCAAATCCCGACCCGATGACTATTTATAGATTACCTTATTTAACAGCAATTTGTCAAGAAACTCTGCGAATTTATCCAGTCGCAATGGTGACATTTCCCCGGGTGACTACTCAATCGGTGGAACTGATGGGATATCACATAGAACCCAATATAGAAGTGATTGGCGCTATCTATTTAACCCATAATGACCCGACAATTTATCCTGACCCCAAACAGTTTAAACCAGAGAGATTTTTAGATAAAAAATACTCCCCTTATCAATATTTACCTTTTGGTGGCGGTGCGCGTCAATGTATTGGTATGGCTTTGGCTCAATATGAGCTAAAATTAGTCCTAGCAACAGTCATGTTAAACTATCAACTAACCCTGGCTAATTCCCAGCCCGCCAAAGCCGCTCGCCGAGGGGTAACTTTATCAGCGACGGGAGGCATTCCTATGGTGTTAACAGGGCGGCGATCGCTATCTTCCAACCCTGTGGGAGTTGCACCGAAAGAAACCCCGCTTCTGGGTTAACTCTTCTGGTTAAGCCCAACTGTCCCCGAAGTTACCAGGTTGATGGGGAATTTCTCCCCTATTTAATCCTTTTTGGTCTTGATTTCCCTCACATCAGCAGTATAATATTGACAATGGCTTAATTTTTCATGGAGATGAGGTTCTGAAATCTCAAAAATTACCAATGATTGATACCTTGAATTGTTCCCCCCAACAGTTAGCGATTTGGCTGAGTCGTTTGGTGGAAATTTTGCGGAGTCAAGGTGGTTTAACTTGGCATAGCTTTGTTCAAACCGTTGCTGGTAAAACCGCGATCATAGAAATTGATGGCATTCAGTTGAGATTAAATGCCAATCACAGCGAACCTATCCAGGTAGATATTACTGATAATTCCGATAATTTAGAGTCAGTGGAAGCCTTGAATTTTGGCAGCCAAGCCGAAACCTTACGAGATTTAATTGGTGGTCGGTTGACGTTAGATCAAGGGGTGGCGATCGGTAAAATTCATTTGCGGGGAAGTTTATCGGAGTTGTTAGGTATTCATAAACTCACCATGGATATTGTCGCCGAAAGTGCCATTAATCCTCAACTACAGCGACTGTGGAAAGAATTTGACGATCTGTGGTTCCGTCCCAGTTTTCCTCCCCCAGTTTTGTCTCTGGAAGAACAAATAACCCCCCAGGGCGAATTGATTATGAATGTCCCAAATGACGTGCTAAATATTGAGGTGGAACTGAAATAGAAAGGCTGAAAAACTAACTCTGGAGGGGGTAATTATTTTTATTCTTTGTGCCGTGGCATCTCGACTTTTCCCCGCTCCCAAATTTATCCAGACTCGAAGGCGAAAAAATAGGGTCAACCATCGGATCATCTGAGCCACTTAGAACGGTGCTAAGATGTGTCATACAGACTAATATGGGGGTAGATAAAGCCCCATCATAATGGTTTTGTTTTTTGTCTGATGCCCCGAAATCGGGTCGGATTCCCTCGATTTTGTCAACCTTTATTTTCATAGGTTTACTCTGATATGCTATCTGAATTATTCCATAAATTTGGTGTGCCGTTTTTTTTGTCAGTAGTCCACGATCCAAATCTTTGTATTTCTTGGTCACAATTTGGTGAAGATACTCTAATTTTAGAGTTGATTTCCAGAAATAAATCCAACCTATTTAGCAATTACTATGTTGACATCGGTGCTTATCATCCCAGTCGATTTTCTAACACTAAGCTTTTGAGTATGATGGGATGGAAAGGTATGAATGTAGATCCCAATCCTCAATCTGTGAAACTATTTGAACAGGAACGTCCCCAGGATATCAATCTAAATCTAGGTGTTGCTTCTTATGAAGGGGAGTCAGAAATCTATTGTTTCCGCGAAGGTGCTATCAACACTTTTAATGGGGATATGGCCGAATATTTCATTAGACACGGATGGGAGTTTATGGGCAAGCAAAAAGTGAAGGTACTCCCCCTTAACCAGCTACTTGACACTTATCTTCCCGACGAAATTAAAGATTCAGAAATTGGTTTCCTAGACATTGATTGCGAAGGTTTAGACAAGGATATTATTCTGAATTTAGATATCGATCGCTATCGGCCTTATATCATTGCAGTTGAGGCACATGATTTCAATCTTATGCATCCTCTCGCTCACGAAATTGTTCAGTTTCTGATCGCTGCCGATTACCAGTTGGCTGCTTACACCGGACCTACCCTTCTGTTTAGACGGTCAACATGATGGTATTGACTTTGGGAAGTTTAATGAGAAAATATATGAATATTTAAGCCGGGATGGTTGGTTCGAGTTTTTCATCGGTTAAAGTTATAATAAAATTCCAGCCGGATTTTCAGAATTAAACATGGTCGATCGCATCGTATTAGCAACATCAGGTTCTTTGGGTGATTTGTATCCTTATTTGGCGATCGCCCGAGGATTAAAAGCCAGGGGGTATCAGCCGATCGTCGCCGCTGCCGAAAAATACCGCAGTTATGTGGCGGCGGAGGAAATCGAATTTCACCCTTTGAGGGAAAGGATATGGGAACAGGATAACAAATTCATGCAAATGCTAATGGACTCCCAACGGGAGGTCGAATACATTATTTGTTATCAATTGATGCCCCACTTGCGGGCGACTTACACCGACTTGATGGCAGCGGTACGGGGGGCGGATTTGTTAATAACTCATCCGCTGATTTTGCCCGGTCGAATTGTCGCCGAACAAACCCAAATTCCTTGGATTTCAACGGTTCTATCAGCCTTTATGTCAGTTTACGATTCGCCTGGGGGCGATAGCTTCGCTTCACGCACCGAGGCGATCGCTTCCCCAGTCTCGGAGTATGAACGGTGTTTGCAATGGGTCGCCAAAGATGCCGAACAACGCCAACTCCGCAGTCGGCTTCGCCATTGGAGTGCCCCCCTGCGTCAACTGCGGAGTTCGTTGGGACTGCCACCAGGCCCCGATCCCCTGTTTGAAGGGCAGCATTCCCCCGATTTAGTGCTGGCTTTGTTTTCCCAGGTTTTTGCCAGACCCCAACCGGACTGGCCCAGGCAAACTGTCGTCACCGGGTTTCCGTTTTACGATCGCCCGTCCAATCAGGGGTTATCTGAGGAACTGAGAGAGTTTTTAGACAGCGGGCCGCCACCGATAGTGTTTACTTTGGGTTCAACGGTGGTATGGACTGCCGGTAATTTTTACTGGTCTAGCGCGATCGCCGCCCACCAGTTGGGCTATCGGTCAGTGCTAATGATGGGCCCTGGCGCGGATGTTGTCGAGCCCAACCAATTGCCTGAAGGCGCGATCGCCGTCAATTATGCCCCCCACGGGCAAATTTTCCCCAGGGCGGCGGCGATTGTCCATCATGGCGGCATGGGAACCACAGGAGAAGCATTGCGATCGGGGCGGAGAATGCTGGTGGTTCCCCACAAGTACGACCAGCCAGAAAATGCAGCCCGCGTCGTCCGCCTGGGGGTCGCCCGAATGCTCCCACCCCAACAATATACTGCGGAGTTGGTAGCCAACGAACTTCGACAACTGTTGTTTGAAAAACAATATGCCCAAAAAGCCTCTGCCATTGGAAAAGCGATCGGGGCGGAAAATGGCGTAGAAACGGCTTGTGATGCGATCGCCAACCTTATCGGCCAGTACCCGAGTCGGAAACCCGCCAAATATTCCGACTCCCCCAATGATTCTCAGATCACATATTCCCCATAAACTAAGCCGGTGGCCAGCCATGTTTTTTCTCCGAGTTTAAGGGTAACGGCGGCGCTGCCGGTGAGTTCTTCAATAAAAGTATATTGCCGTTGTTGATTGTCGGGGACGATTAATTCTACTACCGACTCAAAATCAATTTCAATTAGCAATTGGTCTTGTTCATCAGCGGCGATAATTTGCAAGGCGCTGGGGGTTTGCAATAAGCGATCGCTAAATAATAGCGCCATAATTCCCGGCAACCTGGGGGGAATAACCGGCAGCTCCGACCAGTCCCAATTAATCTGTAAAGTTGCACCCAAAAACACTTTTCGCAATTGATGATTCACATAAATAAAAATATAGGGAAAGCCCCCTTGCGAATGGTCTTTGTTGGTGCGTCTGTCCAATACCAAAGTGATGGCGGTGCCATCAATGCAGGTGCCAAAAGCGACGAACCACTCCCAACCGATATCTTCCCCCCAGCGGAAGCGGCCAAAATTGCGATCGTGGTAGCAAAACCAGTTTGGGTGAATGGGAAACGATCGCCCACCAACGGATAAGTTTCCTCTCACCTGTAAGCCCGGTACTAATCCCCAGCCGATGAATCCACTGCCAAACGGTGAATTTTCCGTGACTAATAGGGGAGTGGCTGTAGCTGTCGCCGCCAATTCAATGAATAGCTGCGATCGCCGATCTTGTACTTCTAACTGCGTCTGGGTTCCGTTTACTTGCAATTCCATCCCTTGACCTTGCCAATGTACGGGTTCCGGGCTGATTTGACTGGGGTTCCACTCTTGGGAAAAAGTCGTTCCGAAACTGGCAAAAGGGGCGGCAGGGCGACAGTCTGAATCGAGAAAATCAGTCGGAATTGTCACCATCAAACTGGTTTGAATTTCTCCAGTTCCCGGTCTGGCGATCGCCGTCAGATTCACGAGGACTCTAATCTGAGTATCAGGATCTAATAATACATAATGATACCAATCTTTCCAATCTAGGGGTGCGCTGGGATCGTCGAGAGGGATTCGCAGTTGTTCCACCCGGGCAAGTTTTTGTTCGTCAATGGTCATTTTTTCTGAGAAAATTAACTAAAATTGGGCGGTGGATAACTTATCGTTGTAGGGAACCTGGCTCGCTGAGAACGTCTTTAATTGGCGGGATGGGGGTTGGGGCGGTTGGGGACACAGACGGTGCGGTAGATGCGATCGCCTGCAATATCGTAGCTATCCTGGGGGAAACACAACTGAGTCCCAAAACAATCTTGAGAAACCAAGCCTCCCCATCTATTCCTAATTGGTTCACCAAGTCCGCCGCCGAAGTCTGGGAATTAGGGATTGGGGAACCAGCAATATCCCACAACCACTGTTCCCAAAACTTGAGCAAACCCCCCCTAGAAGCCGGAGTCCCGACGGAATTGTGAAAAGCGGTAGCCGTCGCTTGACTGACCGCGATCCAACGGGGGACGGAGGCGGCGGCTAAACTCAAAACCCCATTTTTACAGAACCGGGTGAGTCGCAATTGATCCAGTAGCATTCGACCTGGGGGGGTTTTGGCATAGTCGTCCCCTTTTTGGGCGAAAATTAGCAATAATTCTAACACCAACCAACGAGCCGGAAGTAAGTCTAATTCTGGCAATCGCGTCCCTAAATGATACAAGCAACCCGCTATGGTTTGGGGGGGAGGGGTGGCTGGGTTTAATGGCTTAATTTTCTGGGTGGCGATCGCCTCTATATGGGAGGCAATTCGAGGCGACAATGACATCAATCCTAGGAGAAAATAACCCAACCAGCGATCGCTATCTGTTCCCAGTTTAGCCACAAATTCTGTAGCTAAAAATAATGGGGCGACGATGGGTTTAGCCGTTTCTGGGGCTTCTACGTCGCTTTCTACCAAACTCAACAGCCACCGTTCCCAAATATAAAGCAGACGTTGTTCCCGGCGATCGCCCTTGAGGACTTGACCGGACATCGATAAAGTTTCCGAAATCCAATCGGGTACTTTTGCCGTAGCCAGCACTGTCGATACAGTGGAGAAAAAAGCAGTTTTTCGCAGTTGCGAGAGCAGTTTTAAACCCTTTGGGGTGCAGGTGTATTCTTCTCCTTTTTGGCTGATGGCTACTAATAATTCTGCCACCAGCCAGCGCGAAGGAATGCGATCGAGGTCGTTCAATGCCGAAATCAATCCCCAGGCATTTTGGGTGGTTATGTCATAATAAATTGACGATTTATTATCCGCTAATTCTCTCGATGGAAAGCTGATATTAACCAGATATTCTCTAGGCTTTTTCTCCGCAATTTCAGCTTTAACATTTAGGATGATTAACAGAGGTTCCTCCAGTAATCCGGGAAATCTTAGCCAACTTTTAATAACCTGTCCTGGTTGCAGTTCTAAAGGTAGTTTTACCCTCACAGTTTGAGTGGCTTTTCCCGCACCAGAACCTAGATAAATATAGTCAGGTTCCACCGGATTAATGGTGGCGAAAATATCCCCGTTATCGGCGAGCCAATTATCTAAAACTGGTCGCACCAGTAGAGTTTCACCGCTACCATTATGCAGGGACAGTCTCAGCACCAGTTCACCGCCTGGGTGAATTTCAGCTTGGACTGGGGGGGGCATTGCGATCGGGTTTTTATCTTCGATCATCTTGACAATCTCTCTATTTTATGGTAAAATAACTTCCTCAATACAACTTGATTTTATGGTTGGTCAATCCTCCTTAAAATGAGCAAGGGGCTATGGCTCGTATCATAACCCCCAAAAATGCTACAAATTTCGATAAATCACATAGTTAATTAATTCTTTCAGAAAGCGGCGATCGTGAACCGGGGTCTGCCATTTTTCACCGGGTCTGAGCGGAGTTTCCGGCTCCATAAAATCCAGACCGTCCAAAATATCGGCAGCTTTTTGAGCTAAAGATCGGGCAACAGCCCAGCCATGTTCGATGCTACCATACTGGCGCATTTGTTCCATAACAAATTCTACCTGTTCCGGGGTCTTTTCCGGTCGGGGGGTGGCGAGAATTTCCAACATTCGGCGGGATTCGACCGGACTACTGTGGGCGATCGCATGATTGAGCATCAAAGTGCGTTTTCCCTCATAAATGTCTCCGCCAATTTCCTTCCCATAAGCCTTCATATCTCCCACCAAGTTTAATAAATCATCTTGGATCTGAAAAGCAATGCCCAAAATCATGCCAAACCGAGTAACTCCCGCCAAAGGTTCCACCAAATCTTGAGGATTAGCCGAGGAATTCCCCACAATCAAACCGATGCGACAGGGTGTCATAAAAGAATACCAACAGGTTTTTTTGACGCACATTTTAAAATAATCGCGATCGCTTAAATTGTCCGTATTTTCTGCCACCCAATCCAATTCCATCGCCTGTCCTTCCACCGATTGACGCGCCATAAACTCAATTTCGTGGAGTACATTCAGAGTTTTGGTTACCCCGATCGCCGATAAATTTTCCAGCAACAAACCCACAGCCAGTACATTGGTTGCATCCCCAACATTAATCGCCCGGGGAATCCCAATATTGTGGTGTAACGTCCCTTTTCCCCGGCGCGACTCTGACCCGTCCTCAATATCATCGTGAATCAGAAACGCATTGTGATACAGTTCCAAAGCCGCGGCCGTCGATAGCGCCACCTGTCCCATGCCACCCACCGCCCGCGCCGCACTAATACACATGGTGGGGCGCAGCATTTTACCTCCCCGAAACGGGTAATCGAGCAACAAATCATATAACGGTTCGTAGGAACCGATAACTTCTCGTCGCCTGCCAATAAATTCCTGAATTTTTGCCCCGATCGCTATCCGGGAGTCTTCTAGTGCTTGGTTAATAATGGTTTTATCAAACTGAGCCGGGTAGGGTGTCGGGAGGGTCGCCTCCGACACCGTATTTAAGTCCGCTTCCAGGTTCGCATCCTCCGGCAGAATCGAACCTCGGTTATTTTTACCGTCGGGAATGCGTTCCGGAAGCGTTGCGGATGCCACATCGCTGACTGCAATGGTGGCGGTTTGGGGAGTGCTGGCCATGCTGATTGGCTGATTTGATGAGGGAGTGCGTTCCGGAAGCGTTGCGGATGCCACATCGCCATTAGCCTCAGAAACCGCGATCGTTTGGGGAACACAGGACTGTAATTCACCAGCCGAGTCCGTTTCCTCAGTCCTCAGAAATGGCACAACAGACTTACCATTCCCACAGCCATTTTCCCCCAATTGAGCGTTCCGGAAGCGTTGCGGATGCCACATCGAGGAAGTAGATTTTTCCAACTGATCCGATACCGAGTCACTCTTGATCCCTAAAAACATCAAATTGAGCAGGATTCCCCAAACCGTAAAATATAACAGGATTCCCCAAAAGACTAAATTGGATGGAGGGCTAAGACCGAGCCAATTGAACAGCAATTCAAACATTGATCAAGTACAGCTAGAAGGGCAGATCGAAGGGCAGATCACCACCGTTAAAATCGGATACATCTTGGCATTATTCATCATTGCCTAGTGCTAGACAGGCAAAGAAAGCCAATTGACAATCTTTACAGAGGCTATCCCTAGGGATAGCCACTTATTTCCATCAATCAATGACAAAAAGCTCACCCCACCCGGTCACACCAGACAATGTAACCGGGTTTGAGGATGGATTTCAACCATGGGAAATTGATACCATCAACGGTAGAATAATTTGTCGTTGGGATTACCTTTATTAGGCAATTCCTAACAGTTGCTTCTGGGCATCATCAAGTTTAGCCCCCGTGAGGTTCGCATTACTGAAGTTAGCCCCAGTGATGTTGGCTCCCCGCAGGTCCGCATTTGTCAGGTTGGCATTGGTGAAGTTAGCCCCAGTCATGTCGGTTCCTTGCAAGTCCGCATTTGTCAGGTCAGCACCACAGAAGTTAGCATAGCCAAGATAGGAATAGCTGAGATTGGCATAGCCCAGATAAGCGTAACAGAAATTCGCGTAAGCCAAGCTAGCCTGGTTTAATTGGGCTCCAATTAGCTTCGCCTGACACAAGTTAGCAAAACTCAGATCCGCTTGGCTGAGAACCGCGTAGCTTAAATCGGCACAGCACAAATTAGCATAGCCCAGATAGGCATAGTTGAGATTGGCATAGCCGAGATAGGCGTGACAGAGATAGGCGTAACCCAAATTAGCCGCGACCAGGTTAGTGGCTCCTAAGTTAGTCGCACACAAGTAGGAAAAGCTCAGATCGATACCGCTCAGATTCATTTTGCTCAAGTCTACTTGCGGCAAGTAACTATTCGGAAAATCTCGCTTGCCGATGTCATACGGAATCTTTATCTTTATGTGGCCTGGGGGTGTGGGGGCGCAGCCACCCTGTGGTGGTATGAAACTAGACCAGTCAACATTCGGCGGGGTCGGTTGTGGCTCCTCTGAACCCCCACTGGGCTGGGTCGGTTTCTCGCCTTCGCTGGAACTGCCATCTGGTTTCCCTTCCCACCAGGAGGGGGCTGCATCGCCAATCGAAGGCCATTCTAGCCAGATACCAGCTTTATTGGTCAAACCTAGTTGGCCGGGACGGCAAGACTGGGAGCCTTCTTTGGCTGTGGTTTGCAAGTTCCCAACCGGGTCGGCCATTTCAATGTTAAATACACTCCGGGCTGGGACGGCATTGGCAGGGTTCCCACCAATCACAAAGTGCAGTGTTCCTCTCGCGCCTTTACTCAGATCGATTTGCGTGTCCGGGTCGGTGTAGACAAACTCCCTCAAATCGGTGTGGTAGACTATCTCTTGGTCGTTCGCAGTTTGGGAATTTCCGTAGACAAAGTACCCTTTGCCATAGGTTTGGTTATTGTTAGTGACTGTCCTGAAGTACACTTTCACCATGATTGAAGTCCTTAATTTTGAAAGGCAATAAAATATCGAAATCGTAGTCTCTACAGAACTAGAGTCGGTGACGTAACACCGCCATCGAAAGTCATCAAAAACTAGCCCCCTCTTCCACTGGTAGAGCGGATTTTTGGGTATTACTAATCAGCCGAGTTTAAATTCAACCACATCGGCTCCCCAACAACATCAAACCATGACATGACCGCACGATCATGATGCTGGATAGATCACATTGGCTAATTTTTGAGACTAAGACCATCATCCTGGGTTGATTTTCAAGCCCAGTTGACGCTATATACTTGATGCACCATATCCCCACTTAGATTAAGTTCTTTTAGACCACCACAGATGGCGTTCAAGCCAGAAACTAGACGCGCACTACTGGCGATATGCTCCGCTGTCACGTAAAACTCCTGGGAGGGTTGGAAGCTCCGTGATTGATCACGGAGAGGAAAACCGACTCAAGCGGCTTTAGCCGCCAGCACCCCCTTGCGGGGTGGAGGGGTATGGTTGCCCCTCCATGGAGCTATGGTTGGCTCCGACTCCCTTGCGGGGTAATGTTTGCTTCGCCAATGTTCAGAGTCGGTACTATCCAAATCGCACGTCCTTAACCCCTTAGAGATGTTTAACGATTCGGTTCTCGTGCCTGGAACTAGCACGCATTCCAGGGTAGGAACTTTAACTCTTGCTCTGAACGTAGCCAGTTAAGGCTTAAGCTGGTCAGCTACCTGAAAGCGGGGGGCACGAAGCCCCCGTGCTTCAGCCGGGGGTGCTGACTGCCCAATCGAAAATCAGTTCAGCGCTTAACCTAAGTTGGCAACCAACATAACAAATTTGCGGTTTTTTTGTCAACCAAAATACAATTTTTTATTGTAAATATTTATGAACAGGCAACGAACACTATTTAGAGAGCCTAAATGGGCCATATATATAATATATATAATGGTGTCCTCGCCTGGGTCATCACTCCCTAGATCCGTTTATGGTGGCCATGGGACTTTTTCAGCGACGGGAGGCATTCATTAGCTGTTAACAGGGCGGCGATCGCTATCTTCCAACCCTGTGGGAGTTGCACCGAAAGAAACCCCGCTTCTGGGTTAACTCTTTAAAAGCAATTCCCTCCCCCAAAAAGCGATCGCCTCCTAATTTCCTCAAAATCTGCTCATGATCCGCCCAAGACTGCGAGGAAATCAATTTATGAATAATTGGGGACTTTTTGAGCGATCGCTTTCCCAATTTCTAAAGAAGCCGTCGCCGCTGGTGATGGCGCATTACAAACATGAAGCGCACGGGGCTTTTCTACAATTAGAAAATCATCCACTAATCCCCCATTAGGCATTAACGCCTGTGCGCGGACTCCCGCATGGGTGGGGATGATATCCTCCCCTGTTATTTCCGGGATTAATCGTTGTAAACTCCGTACAAATGCCGCTTTACTAAAAGACCTGATAATTTCTTCCACACCATCACTCCAGTATTTAGCAGCCAGTTTCCATAGTCCTGGATAAGTCAGAATTTCCATTAATTCACCCAAATCAACATCAGTTTTTTTATAACCCTCCCGCTTCAGACTTAAAACCGCATTCGGTCCCGCGTGTACCGAACCATCAATCATCCGCGTAAAATGCACCCCTAAAAATGGGAAATTGGGGTTAGGAACTGGATAAATTAAATTCTTAACTAAATATCTTTTTTCCGGGATTAACTCATAGTATTCTCCCCGAAATGGGATGATTTTAGCCGGGGGTTTTACCTGGGTTAATTCCGTAATGCGATCGCTATAAAGACCAGCGCAATTAATCACAAAATCCGTGACAAACTCTCCCTGATTAGTGGTTAATACTAAACCCTGGGAAGTTTCCGTGATTTTATGCACCTTAGTATTTAACCGTAAATCTCCCCCTTTTTCCGCCACCAAATCCGCATATTTGGCGCTCACTTCACTATAGCTAACAATCCCCGTAGATCCAACTTTAATCGCCGCCAAACAACGCACATGAGGCTCAATTTCTGCTACCTCTTCCGGCGTGATTTTAGCCACAGGAATTTGATTATCTAAGCCTCGTTGATACAGATTATCTAACAATGGCAATTCTTCCGGTTCGGTAGCCACAATTATTTTACCACAGACATCATATTTAATCCCATGCTGTTCACAAAAGTTAACCATTGATAAATTTCCCTGACTGCAGAGAGTCGCCTTGAGGCTACCTGGTTTATAATAAATACCCGAATGGATAACCCCACTATTATTGCCAGTTTGGTGAAAAGCCCAAGATTTTTCTTTTTCCAAGATGATAATTTTAGCCCTAGGATGGGTTAAACTTAATGAATAAGCAGTAGATAGTCCGACAATGCCACCACCAATAATTGCTAAATTGTACATAATTTCGATTCTTTCCTGAATTGATTGCTTAATCCTATAAATATTGAACAGCCACCTTTTCCAACCACCTTAAAATTCATGAATGATCTGATATGGCTGCTAATTTGCTCAAGTTTAGTATTCCTGATGCAGCCCGGGTTTATGTGTTTGGAGTCGGGGTTAACCCGTTCCAAGAATAGCATTAATGTTGCCATCAAAAACCTAGCTGACTTCGGAATTTCTGTCTGGCTATTTTGGGCGATCGGCTATGGGCTAATGTTTGGTACCTCCCAATTAGGACTATTTGGTTCTAGTTACTTTGTTTTAGATGTTAGTAACACCCCCAGTGTAGCTGCTTTTTTTCTATTTCAGGCTATGTTCTGTAGCACCGCCACCACCATTGTTTCTGGGGCGGTTGCAGAAAGAATGCGATTTCAAGCCTATTTAATTGTCGCTGGCTTTACCTCTGGGTTAATTTATCCGATTTTTGGACATTGGGCTTGGAATGGTTTAAATAATGGTGTCGCTAATGGTTGGCTAGATCAATTAGGGTTTATCGACTTTGCTGGCTCCACTGTTGTTCATAGTATCGGGGGATGGGTAGCCCTCGCTGCTTTATTAGTAATTGGACCCCGCACGGGCCGATTTCCTCAAGGTAAAAGTCCCCGTAAAATTCATGGGTCTAATTTACCTTTGTCCGTGTTAGGAGTGATGCTACTTTGGATAGGTTGGCTAGGGTTTAATGGTGGTAGCGCTTTGGTTGTCAGCGATAAAATTCCCGTGATTATTGTGAATACTATTTTAGGCGGAGTCGCGGGAATGTTAGTCAATTTATTTGTGTCTTTATGGCGCACTGGTTGGGTAGAAATAGAATGTTTAATTAATGGCTCTCTGGCTGGATTGGTAGCAATTACTGCCTCCTGTAATGCCGTGGGAACTTTGCCAGCCATAATCATTGGAGCCTTGGGAGCTATCATTGCTATGCAGATATCTAAACAATTAGTTAAGTGGCGCATTGATGATGCTGTAGATGCGGTGGCGGTTCATGTGGGGGCAGGAGTTTGGGGGACTTTGGCAGTGGGTTTATTTGCCCGATTAGATGTGCTAAATACAGGCTTAAATCGCTTTAGTCAAATAGCTGTACAAGTTTTGGGAATAGTCAGTGGTGCTATTTGGGGATTTTTACTAAGTTTTATTTTGCTGTTAATTGTTGATAAATTCTACCCTTTGCGAGTTTCTGAAAATGGGGAAAATATGGGACTAAATATTTATGAACATCGCGCAAAAACCGATATTTATGAACTGTTTAAAGTTATGGACTCTCAAGCCCAAACTAAGGATTTGAGTTTGCGGGTTCCGGTGGAACCATTTACGGAAGTTGGACAAATTGCCAGCCGCTATAATTATGTAATGGATGCTTTGGAAGCAGCGGTGCGAAAAACTGAGGCGATCGTGGAGACTGCTACTGATGCTATTCTTACTTTTACGGTATCTTCTCTGGTGGTTTTGACTGCTAATCCTAGCGCTGAAGCGGTTTTTGGCTATGGGAAACAACAGTTAATTGGCATGGAAATTAATACATTAGTGACGGATGATTATAATTATCATGATTGGGATAATTTGCTGATTGAAAAATGGTTAAAATCCCCTTGTCAGTTGGCGATCGGATGGCGGGCTGATGGTTCTAATTTTCCGGTAGAAGTCACGTTAAATCAAGCTCAATTGGGAACCCGATCATTTATGATTGGCACTTTTCGAGATATTAGTGAACGACAACAAGCGCAAGAGTCACTGGCTTTAGCATATCAAGAAATTCAAATGCTTAACCATCAACTCCATGATGAAAATAAATATCTAAATATGGAGTTGGAAATTACCCGCCGCCTACAACGTTTGCTGTTACCCAGTGAAGCGGAACTTCAGGACATTAAAAACCTTGATATTGCGGGTTATATGGAACCTGCTACAGACATAGGAGGAGATTATTATGATGTTCTCGCTTTTGGCGGCGGGGTGACTATCTGCATGGGAGATGTCACCGGACACGGTTTAGAAAGTGGTATGGTGATGTTAATGGCTCAAACTGCTGTCCGAACTTTACTGGAAGCGGGAGAAACTGATCGGGTCAGATTTTTGGATGTTCTTAATCGAACTATTTACCTCAATGTGGTAAGAATGAACTGTGATAAAAATATGACTCTGGTATTGCTTGATTATGAAGATGAACAAATCAGAATCTGTGGTCAACATGAGGAAGCAATTTTAGTTCGTGCTGATGGAAATGTGCAACGTATCGAAACTATTGATCTGGGTTTCCCGATTGGATTGGTTGATGATATATCGGAGTTTATTAGCCATTATACTACCTATTTAAATGCTGGGGATGTGGTGGTTTTATATACTGATGGTATTACTGAGGCAGAAAATGCTGATCAGCTTCACTATGGAGTAGTTCGACTCTGTGAAGTGGTAGCGGAAAATCGTCATCTGACTGCTGCTGAAATTCGACAGTCTATTATTAATGATGTTATGGAACACATCGGCGATCATCAGGTTCATGATGATATGACTATCTTAGTGTGTAAACAGCGCTAATTTGTGATAATTAATCATCACCATAAGCAAATATACTCCCTATCTGGGAAACCAGAAGACCCCAAGACCCCCCCTACAAAGCTGCCTCTTCCTTTGGGGGGAAGTTACTGGCAAAAATATATTTTTTATGATATTATAACTAAATAGTTAAATAAAAAAAATGAACTATGTTCAAAAGGTTGTCAAAATTCGTTTTAGCGTTACTGGTGGCAGTTTCGCTCCTGATTAGTCTGCGGACGACTCCAGTATATGCTGGGGTTGCTCCTGAAGAATTGGCCAAAGCCGTTGAGGCGATCGAAAACCTGGATGGGTTGCGTAGGGGTTTAGCTTCTACGCTAGAAGGACAAACTACAGAACCGACCGGACAAACTTTTAAAGAAGTTTGTAAACCGGTGGGAATGCAAGCGAAAAAACTTAGCGAAGAGAATGGATGGCAGGTTAAACAAATTGCTAATAAATATCGCAACCCGGCTCACGCTCCTGATAATTTACACGCTAAAATGGCGTTAGCACAATTTGAACAAAACCCGGAATTGATGGGATTTTGGGAACCGGAAACGATTGATAACAACTCTGGTTTCCGTTACTATCGCCGGATTAATGTTGAGGCTTCTTGTCTGGCTTGTCATGGGTTAAAAAATAGCCGCCCTCAGTTTGTTAAAGATAAATACCCTCAAGATTTAGCTTTTGATTTTAAGGAAGGCGACTTGCGGGGAATGTATGCAGTGTTTATCCCAGAAATTCAATCGGCTTTAGAGGAAAAATAATGTTGATTAATGTCAGAAAATTGGTGTCGATTTTGTTGCTAATTATCCTGCCTTTGCTGTTGGTTATGGTTCAGCCTCAACCAGCGATCGCTGCAGTTGAACAACAACTCGAAGCCCCGGGACAGATGCTGTATAAATCTCGCCATAGCTTGAGGGATAATCAGGGAAATTCCTGGCAGGTAGTTTTGTTTAAGCGCATTAAAAATGGGGAAGTTAAAGATGTTAATTTACGCTTAGTTGGGTTCCCTGGTTCAGTAACATTTAACCATCCTGAACCTTTACAAATTATTACCAGCAATGGTAACATGATAGAGGCAATAGATGAGTTTGCCAAAAAATCCCCTGGCCCTAATATTGGGCAATACAATTTAACTGATGTTTTGCCGAAAATTTCCCAAGCTGAGGAAATACAGCTTAATTTATCCATTGCTGAACAACTAGAATGTGTGATTACTATTCCCATGGCGGTTGTTTTAGAATGGAAAGCGATCGACAATCCTGGTTAATACAGCTTGTTCGGAAATGGTACTAAACATTACCCTCACCCTAAATCCCTCTCCCAGGGAGGGAGAGGGACTTTGAAGGCTTATTGCATGATTACTGAAAAGGCTGTTTGCAGAAGTGGAGAAATATAATTTTCTCCATTTTATTCTAATTCTAGTTTGTTAATATTCCAGTTGCTGTTACTGCTGACCCTATGTTTGATACTGTAAATCATTTCGAGGTAGTTATTCCCACCCCTCAAAGTTCTGGGGATGTTACAGATATTTACTATCCAGTGGTCTCAGACTCAGAGGAGGTTTGTCTACCCTTGGCGCTGTTGCTACAGGGTGCAATGGTGGATAAAGGGGACTATGCCAATTTTGCTAGTATGGTGGCTAGTTATGGCTTTGTGGTGGTGGTTCCTAATAGATTTCGGACTGTATTTAACCCTATTTTTGGCAAAGAATTTTCAGGGCTAATTGCTGAGGTAGAACAGATTAGCCGGGTACTTGCTTATATGGAAACCGACCAGTTTAATAATGATTCACCTATTCAGGGTAAGGTAGATTTGTCCTTGGTAGGTTTGCTAGGACATTCCTGGGGGGGAGCAGTGGGAATATCAGCTATTCAAAATATTTGCCTTCCTTTATTTTGTAGTGGGTCTTTTGCCAGACCAAAGGCATTAAAAGCCGGAATTTTTTATGGTGCTACTTTCCGGGACCAAAGCCAAGCAGAGGTTGTGCTTTTACCCATTAATAATCAGGAAATTCCAATAGGTTTAATTGTAGGCGATCGCGATGGTGTAATTCAGAATAACATGGAGGCAGTTTTAGGGACTTATAACAATATTAAAGACCCTCCCAAAGCATTAATCACAGTTTTAGGAGCCAATCACTATGGCATCACCAATGAAGATAGCAATCGTGATCCGGTGCGTCCTACCCTAGACCAAAAATCAGCTACAGAGGCGATCGCTCGCTGTAGTGCCTTATTCCTGCGCGCCCACTTAATCAAGGATTCTGAGGCATTTAACCAGATTTATCATGGAAGTAATAATATAGATCCTAATGTTATTATAAAAAGCGACATTTAATAATAACTAATTACCAGTCAATCAACCATTTTTATCAATTTATGTGCTTTGATATACTGACTTTCCTTAGCATCCCTTTCTTCTCTATTCACTTCCTCTATTCTTCTACCGTTACTTGACTAATCAGATTTAGTATCATTTACCTTTTGCCTTTTCCAGTGGGTAGAGGAACTTTAATCTAACTCAATTATCAATTACAGCTTGTTCGGAAATCGTACTAAACATTACCCTCACCCTAAATCTGGTTCCCAGGGGGGGAGAGGGACTTGGAATGCCTATTCCATGATTGCTGAAAGGGCTGTATCAATTATCAATTATCAATTACTAGGTGCGTCTAAAAATGGTGGAATAGGACAGTTAAGAGAAATCACGATCGCCCTGAGTAACTCGGCTTGGTCTAAGGTGACATGGTGATCAGCCAGGACAGTATAGGCGCAAGCATCAACCACCGCCTGTTTAAGTTTGGGTGCGGCGAGTTCCAGACGTTTGAGACTTTCACCAACTTGAGTCAAACTATATTCACCGGGTTGAGTGGGTAAAGTTTCCCCGGAATTTCTAGGTAGGCGCAACAGTCCGGCTTGAAAAGCGATATCAACCGCCCCGGGAGAATCTTGGCCGACGCGAGCCAAAGCTGACAACACAATAACACAATCCGACCAAATCTGTTTAATCTCAGTAAACTTAACTTTAGGTTCCTGCTGTGTGGTGGGAAAGTAGTTAGTCAACCGTTGACGCAACACGACAAAAATTGCATACTCAGACAGACTCAGATGATTGTCAGCTTTAATCAAAACCCTGGCTTGTTTCAGCAGTTGGGTACATTGGCTAACACTTCCACCACGTAAAGCAGGTATGGCTAAATCAATCAACGGTAGACGAGTCCGCGCGTTCAAACTCTCCAGGTAAGGACTGAGGTTTTGGATCATTTCTAACACTGGCGGCGGGGAGGACTCTCGCAAGGAAGACATTTGGCGATCGCGCACTTCTGGGTCTGTATGCAACAATAAACTATAAATAATGGCGATCGCCCCATTTACATCACGGGTAGCCATGCGTACAGGTTCGGGGATATCCGCCAAAAACCCCCGCACATTATCAAGGTGTTTAGGGTTGGTAGTTCCCACTCCGGCGACTACCCGATCCGGTGAAACCGACAAGGACTCCGGTTGCGGCTGTGGTTGAGGCGATGAACCCGCAAACCCCGCCACCATTTCATTACCGGAAGCTATAGACGACATAGAAGCATTATTTCCGGTTTCTTCCACCGACCAAGTGCGACCCGCGAAACCTTCCAAACGCTTAACCCTTTCTTTCACAGGGGGATGAGTTGCAAAGATTTGTCCGAAACTCTCAAAAATCCCTGTAAACGCCTCCCCAAAAAACAGGTGACTAGCTTCTTCAGCCCTAGGATTTGTTACCTTAGAACCAGATTTATAGCCCGCAATCTTTTGTAGTGCGCCACTAATACCGTCAGGGTTGCGGGTAAACTGAACTGCGGAAGCATCCGCTAAAAACTCCCGTTGTCGAGAAACGGCACTTTTGATTAACCTACCGCAAAAAAAGCCGATCCCACCAATAACTACCATTCCTAAACCAATAATCAAGCCCGAATCTTTGCCTTTTGACGAGGAGTTGCCACTACCCCCCCACCAACTACCTCTTAACATTACCCGACCCATAATATATATCAGGATTAAACCCTGAATAACTCCGATGAGTCGGAGATTTAGGCGCATATCTCCATTGAGAATATGGCTAAATTCATGGGCGATTACCCCTTGTAACTCATCGCGATCGAGTTGTTCTAAACAACCTCGCGTTACCCCAATTACTGCATCATTGGGAGTAAATCCCGCCGCAAAAGCATTGATTCCCTTTTCTTCCCCTAAAACATACACATCGGGAACGGAAATTCCCGAGGCGATCGCCATTTCCTCTACAATATTAAGTAGTCGTTTTTCCAGTTCATCTCCGGTCATGCGATCGACTAATGTTCCCCCCAAATCCTCAGCGACTACCTTACCTCCCCCCCGTAATTGAATGGATTTATAGACACTTCCCCCACCCACAGTAGCCACCACTCCCAAGGCTACTAACAACAACAGTTCTGGTCGCCATATCAACTGCTCAAACAGTGCATATACCACCACCCCATATAATAGGGCTATCATCACAATCACAGACACGACAAACAGACCCAGCAAATAAACGGTGTTTTGTCTGGCTTGGTCTTGATGCTCAAAGAAATTCATAATTAGAAGGAAACGTTAGGAACTTCTTTCACCTCGGGGGATGATTCTTCTAGTAATTGAGCTTCTTGGAAGTTGAAACTACTAGCGACTAAATTGCTCGGAAATACGTCTCTTTTGGTATTGTAAACAGTTACGGCATCGTTAAAAGCCTGTCGCGCAAAAGCAATCTTATTTTCAGTCGATCGCAACTCTTCCATGAGTTGATCCATGGACTTATCAGCCTTTAAATCTGGGTAGGCTTCTGATAGAGCAAATAACCTTCCTAATGTACCCGTTAAAGCAGCTTCCGCCTGTCCTAACTGTTGCATGGCTTGGGGATCGCCAGGGTTGCCTGCTGCTTGATTCGTGGCGGTAACAGCAGCATTACGAGCCGCAATAACAGCTTCTAAGGTTCCCTTTTCATGAGCCATATAACCCTTAACTGTTTCGACCAAATTAGGGATTAAATCATGGCGGCGTTTGAGTTGAACATCAATCTGAGCATAGGCATTTTGATAGCGTCTGCGTAGACGTGCTAGGCTATTATAAGCCTGGACACCCACAATAGCCACCAGAATGACGACAACAATACCGATGACAAGCAAAACGGCGAAAATTCCAGCGAGTATCTCCACAGTCTAGGTTCTCCTTGGCGTGTGTCTGCATGGTTCGCGGATTGGACGCGGGTTCTACTCGGTCTATCAAGCTAGGCTAGATGAGTTTAATTATGTTTTCCCAACCTAATCAAGTAACCCGGCTCTGTGCGGCATTATAACACAATCAAATGTGGCTAACCCCAAATTGTTACACTTTTTAACTTGACCCGCACTGGCAACCCGGACAAAATACAAACTGGCTACTTGGCTTCCTCACTGTCTCCAGGTCTGGTTAAAATCTATTCTAGTTAATTATAGGTCAAGTTTACTATGAATCCTGCTTTGACGAACTTTGGCGATCGGATGTCTCGTTTAACGGGAGTCCGAGCTATTATGAAAGATATTATCGAAACGTTGCGCTCTGGTAAAGGTCAAGAATTTATTAATTTAAGCGCCGGAAACCCGGTCATCTTACCAGAAGTCGAACAACTCTGGCGCGAATGTACTCAGCAACTGCTATCTAGTCCCGAATATGGCGAAGTGGTCTGTCGCTACGGTTCTAGCCAAGGGTACCAACCTTTTATTGATGTCATTGTGGAAGATTTTAACTCTCGCTATGGGTTAAATTTAAGCGATCGCAATATCCTAGTCACTCCCGGAAGTCAATCAATTTACTTTTACGCCGCCAACGCCTTCGGAGGTTATAACAGCCAGGGAAACCTCAAAAAAATTGTCCTTCCCCTCAGTCCAGACTATACAGGTTACGGCGGCGTTAGTCTTATTCCCGAGGCGGTTTGTGCTTATCAACCCACCCTCGACATAGACGAAAATTCCCATCGGTTTAAATATCGTCCCGACTTTAATCAACTCTCAATTAATGAGGATACAGGCTGCGTTATTTTTTCCCGTCCCTGTAATCCCAGCGGCAATATTCTCACCTCGGAAGAAGTGCAAAAAATCGCAGATTTAGCCTCCCCTTACGATGTCCCAGTCTTCGTGGATTCCGCATATTCTCCCCCTTTCCCGGCTTTGAATTTTACGGACATGGATCCGGTTTTTGCTGATAATATTATCCACTGTATCAGCTTGTCTAAAGCCGGATTACCCGGAGAGCGTTTAGGTGTGGCCATTGGTAATGAAGATGTGATTAGGGTTTTGGAAGCCTTCCAAACTAACGCCTGTATTCACTCCCCCCGCTACGGACAAGCTATAGCAGCTAGAGCGATTGGATCAGGTGCTTTATCGGATATTTCGGTTGAGGTAATTCGTCCCTACTACCGCCAGAAATTTACGATATTAGAAGCGACGTTAAATGATGCGATGTCGAAGGATTTACCCTGGTTCTTGCATCGGGGAGAAGGTGCTATTTTTGCATGGATTTGGTTTAAGGATTTGCCAATCACAGACTTGGAACTATATCAGGAGCTTAAAAAAGTGGGTGTTATCGTAGTTCCTGGCAATTCATTTTTCCCAGGATTACAACAAGAATGGTCGCACAAAAATCAATGTATTCGCATTAGCCTGACTGCTACTGATGAGGAGATAGTGGAAGGAATGAAGCGTCTGGCTGAGGTGGTGGAAATGGTTTATAGAAAGGCTATGTTAGCGGTTTAATTGATGATTAATTCTGTCTAATGACTACAGTTTATCGGGGTTCAAAATGTCTGGAATTATGAACCCCCTTAAATGCTCGATCGCAGTTATTCCCACCTGGACGGGAAGGCGATCGCCTTTGAGTAAATTACGGGAGATGAAAATCGATCGCCACGGGATGAGCATTAATGTAGAATGAATCAGGGACAATCTCAAATCTCACTCAGAGCCAATATGGGGTCGGAGGGACAAATGGATGAATTGAAGTATCTAGCTACTTGGGTTCGCGAACAACACGCACGGGAGTATATTTTCACTTGGTTACTGAATCAACCGGGGATCTGGTGGTCAAATGGTGATGTTTACCAAGCGGCTATACAAAAATCTGGTTCTCGTCTGAAAGAATATGTAAAAAATAGTAAACAAGAGGGTTTGTTTCAGGGGATTGCCGATAAAATCAGGAGCGATGAGGCTTGGGATGCGATCGCCTCTAAGTTTAGCTCGCCTCATTGCTACCTATCAGGAAGAATTAGTCAAACTCCAAGAACAAAATCGGTTAGATATAAACAAAGTCTCGGAAATATCGCCAAAGTTCAACCCGGAAATAGATGATATTTGGTCTTCTAGTCTTCAGGAACCCCTACCGGACCCGAACTCTGACGCTCTGACGGGTCTGTAATGGGTCCATTATCGATTAATTGGGGTTGAATAATCAAATGAGTGGGAGCATGGGTGCGGATAAAATCGGTCATCAGATCCCGTTCTTCAATAGTAGGAGTAGCCAAACAGCCAGCGGTTCCGGTTTCTTCATTATCCTTAAAAACGGAAGGATCATAATGAACCCCAAACCCGCCGCGATCGGTTTCAAAGGTGGGAGTTACTGCTGACCAAACCCCGCCAAATTCGCCGCCAGCATATTCTACGGAACCTGGTATATCAAAAGTATAAACCCCAAAAGGAATGGGTGTTTGAGATCCAGGCTGGTCTGATGGTGTTTGCTGACCGATACGACCAGAGATACAGCGGACTGTATTAACTAACCATCCCCCAGCATCAAATAACTCTGTGTGATAGACCTTTAGACCACCAGCGATGGTCTCTTGTGTTTGAGTAGCGACAATTTTCGGTCCGCCAATAGTATTAGCGAGATGATCATCAGTTTCAGTGGTGGGGTTATGAACAGTTAAAAACTCTCGCGATACCCAGCGATCGCCACCAATAGGGACCCAAGTCAACCCTCCTTGACGAACAGGAGTTCCGATCACTTCGACCACAGTTCCGGGTTCAACAGTATCAATAACGGGACCATAGGGACTAGAACGCACATTGAGGACATCACCACTGGTAGTCACGATCGCTTGCTGTATCATAATTCGAGTTGTAATGGTGTAGATTAGTGTTCATTGTTAGGGCGATCGCCAAGATCATAAACACACAAAGCGATCGTCACCTCAAGTTATTCTGGAGTTTGTTGCAACTCTGGTCTCTCTTCCGCTACAATAGCGCCTTCTACCGGACAGACCTGTAAACAAATCCCGCAATCAATACAAGTATCGAAATCAATCCAATACCAATCAGTTCCCTTAGTGTTCTTACCGGGACCGGGATGGATACAAGCCACGGGACAAGCGCCAACACAATCAGCGACCCCTTCGCAGACATCAGTAACAATAGTATGAGCCATAATAAATTCCCCCCCCTTGACAACGGACTGAAAAACTAGCAGTTTATACCTACTTTGAGCTTAACTCAAAAACCGATATCATCATCATCGAAATCATCATCAAAACTCTGAGACACATTGGGAGGTTGAGTAGGGATAGAAGCAAGAATCGCATCAATTACTCGACCCACGGGTAAAATTTGCATTCCCAAATCTTCTGGTTTTTGTCCCTTGGGTACAATAGCGCGTTTAAAACCCAACTTAGCCGCCTCCCGCAATCTTAACTCTAATTGTGACACGGGGCGCACCTGTCCGCCTAATCCGACTTCGCCGATTAAAATGGTGCGAGGATCAACAAGGCGATCGCGGAAACTAGCGACAATGGCGATCGCCACTCCCAAATCCGCCGCCGGTTCATCCACCTTTAACCCTCCCACAGAAGCGACAATCGCATCTAACTTAGAAAGAGGGATACCAACGCGCTTTTCCAAAACCGCCAAAATCTGCATCAAACGGCTACTATCAACCCCCGTAGTCGTCCGTCGCGCCGACCCATAACTAGCAGGACTCACCAAAGCCTGGATCTCGACCACAATAGGTCTAGTTCCCTCCATAGAGACAATAGTGGCAGTTCCCGGCGAGGAATCATCGCGATTTCCCAAAAACAATTCCGACGGGTTAGAAACCTCCTGTAACCCGTGGGAAACCATCTCAAACACGCCAATTTCATGGGTAGCGCCAAATCGATTTTTCATCGATCGCAATAGACGGTGAGACGCAAAGCGATCGCCCTCAAAATACAATACCGTATCAACCAAATGTTCCAAAACCCTGGGACCCGCCAGGCTGCCATCCTTAGTCACATGACCCACAATCAACAAAGTAATATTTTCCCGTTTCGCCACCTGCATCAAAGCCGAGGTACATTCCCGCACCTGAGCGACAGAACCGGGAGCCGATGTTAGACTAGCGAAATAAATAGTTTGAATACTATCGATGATCGCCAAAGTGGGTTTAAGGGATTCCAACTCCCGCAGGATGACCTCTAAATCCGTCTCTGGGAGCAAAAATAAATCCGCCTCCTCCCGAGAGTCATGGCTATTTTTACCATTTTCCGACTCTGGGGATAATTCCGGTGGCGACTGAGCAGAAGATAAATGACCATTTCCTGTAGCGAGGGATGTCTGTTGAGGGTGTTGGTTGCGTAACTGTTGGGTAAACGGGTCAACATTAGTAACTTCCACAGCATCTGAACTATGGTGGTTATTTACTTGTGCATCATTGTCAGTCTGTAAGTCATGAGCATCATCATCAGCTACACTAGCCACTGATGGAGCATTCCATAAACGCTGCGATCGCAATTTTACCTGTTGACCAGATTCTTCCGCCGACACATATAGCACCCGGGCATGATGGGATAAACTATTAGCCACCTGTAGCAGTAAAGTAGATTTACCAATACCAGGTTCACCGCCAATCAACACCAACGACCCCGGAACAATGCCACCTCCCAACACCCGATCTAACTCTCCATATCCAGAAGGGATGCGCGATTGAGTCTGATCAGAAATCTGAGACAGCTTAAATGATAACCTCGGTTGTCCTTGATTGGGCTTATTGACAGTATCCTCCGTTAACCCAGACCCCAACTCACTCCAACTAAACCGCTGTAGAGACGGCGTGGGGGATGGTTCAACCACCTGTTCTACAAGAGAATTCCAGGCTTGACAATTGGAACAGCGACCAAAGTATTGGGAGAACTCGGCCCCGCATTCACGACAAACATATAATGTTCGAGGCTTGGGCATTGTTTAAAATAGTGGCTGTACAATGCTTATTGTATATGCAAACAATGGGATCAACACGCGCTATATGCCACCCGCACAATAGAGGCGATCGCACCTACAGTTAAACTATATGAAAGTAAGTCTAGTGTTATAGAGGGAGTATTGAGGTCAATTGGAAAACCATAAGGAAAGAATTTTAGTTGTCGATGACGAAGCCAGCATCCGCCGGATTTTGGAAACTCGCCTTTCTATGATCGGTTACGATGTAGTAACTGCGGCCGACGGGGAAGAGGCTTTAGAAATCTTCCGCCAGACAGAACCTGACCTCGTGGTTTTGGATGTGATGATGCCTAAACTAGATGGCTACGGAGTTTGTCAGGAATTACGGAAGGAGTCTGACATTCCCATTATTATGCTCACCGCCTTGGGGGATGTCGCCGATCGCATCACCGGGTTAGAATTAGGCGCAGATGATTATGTCGTCAAACCCTTTTCACCCAAGGAACTAGAGGCCCGTATCCGTTCCGTCCTGCGCCGCATTGATAAAAATGGCGCTTCTGGAATTCCCAGTTCTGGAGTTATCCAAATTGCCAGTATTAGGATTGACACCAACAAGCGACAGGTCTACAAAGGTGATGAACGCATCCGCTTAACCGGGATGGAGTTTAGCCTATTGGAACTCTTGGTGAGTCGGTCAGGAGAACCCTTTTCCCGATCCGAAATTCTCCAGGAGGTCTGGGGGTATACTCCCGAACGCCATGTTGATACTCGCGTCGTGGATGTGCATATTTCCCGCCTCAGAGCTAAGTTAGAAGATGATCCTAGCAACCCAGAACTGATTTTGACCGCTCGCGGTACTGGCTATTTATTCCAGCGGATTATTGATCCTTCAGAAGTGGGTTGATCGGATCTCAGTTGTCCTTTAGAGCTTCTCGTGAATGGCTCAAATAAATTCTAACCGAGTTCTGCGACTTTTGCCCCTCGTGGTGGGGGGTTTAGGGGGGGTGCTATTGCTCGTCAATCGTTTAGAAACCCCCCAGATTTTGGACTCTCAAGCCCGCTCGGATGCCTTGGGAGTCATATTAAGCGCTTTGTTGATTTTGACTGGCTTACTGTGGCAGCAAATTCAACCTGTCCCACCGGACGCTGTGGAGTTGGAGGGTCCCCAAGGTTTTGAACTCCAGCCGGATTTGCCTGATGTGGTCAAAACTGAACTGGCTTGGGCTTCTCTGATGTTGTTAACTAATACCGTCACCCGATCGCTTTTGGTGGTTTGGGATGCTCAGGTGTTACTCCGACGCGGCGTTTTAGGGGTTAATTCTCAAGTCGAACCCGGACCTATTGTTAAACGGGTTCAGAAGACCCGCAAACCTGTTTACTTGGTCAATTTGGCCTTGTATCCCGGAAGGGTTGAGTTTGACTATTTGCCTCCTAATACTCAGGGTGTCATCTGCCAACCTATGGGCGATCGCGGTGTCTTGATTTTGGGGGCGAATACTCCCCGCAGCTATACCAAACAAGATGAAGTTTGGATCGAGGGAATTGCTGATAAATTGGCTGATACTTTGGATCGCTCTGGTTGGTCCAATGCCACGAAAATTACAACTTAAAATGGGGTAGACAATGCTATTTTTATACTGGGTATTGGTGCTGGTAATGCTCCTGGGAGTCATCGGAGCCGTCGTTCCGGGGCTGCCTGGATCAGGTCTGATTGTTACCGCTATTTTGATTTGGGCTATCTTTGCTGGTTTTTCTGGTATGGGCTGGCCTATTGGTGTGGCGATCGCTGTCCTGCTTTTAAGTGTCGGTGTTGAGTTCCTCAGTGCTTATCTGGGTGCTAAAAAAGCTGGCGCTAGTAAATGGGGACAAATTGGCGCGATCATTGGCTTATTATTGGGCTTTTTTGGTCTCTTACCAGCTTTACCTTTTGGCGGACCTTTATTAGGACTGTTAATAGGTCCTTTGGTGGGCGCTTTTGTCGGAGAATTTCTCTATCGTCAGGATTTGGTCTTGGGTCTGCGGGTGCGCTCCGCTGTTAAGGCGGCGATCGGGATTTTTGTCGGGACCGTCCTCGGTAATTTACTCCAAGGGGTTTTAGCTTTCGCTTCCGTAATAGTTTTCCTGACCAGCACCTGGCCCTATTGAAACAGAAGACCTAGTTAGCGATCGCTTAATCACGGTGAGGGGTGAATCTATTATGGATCTTGTGTTTGAATCCACTGATGAGTTTAATCAGGACTTAGCTAAATTTAGTCAGGAAGAACAATCAATTATCCTCAAGGAAGTTGAACATTGGCTTCCCTTATTATTAACTAACTCTAGTCTGCGGAGTAGACGACTTCATCAGTTTTGTCAATTTCATCTCAAAGATAACTACGGTTCTTCCCTATACTCATTTATTGTTAACTACTACCTGCGCGTAATTCTCACCATTGACGAAGACCCCCTATTTAATCGCCTGTCAATTACCCTATTTAAAGCCATAGAAAGCCGTCATGCTGCTACAGCTTATCGACAGGTCGGTAACTCCATATATCAAAAAATAATTGACCACAAGGATAGTTATTGATGTCATCACCATTTCCCCCATTAATTGACGATCGCGGTATTATTCGCCAAGCTATGGCAGTTTTTTCCGAACCTCAACAACTGAAATTTTTGGCGGCGATCGCGGAGTTACAAAATCCCCAATCCTATCAAAATCAATACTTTCCGATTAGTCGCCTCAAGCGATTAAAGGGGACTCAAGCTAATATTTACACCGTAGATATTGACCCGACATCAAAATGGATGTTTTACATTGAATATCAAAATGGTAATATCTATTTACGGGAACTTTATAAGCCTACCAATAATCAGGCAAAAACCAGCTTGGATATTATTGCAGAAGTCAATGATTTCTGAGGTCTAATCACCAGCCGAGACCAGGCTAGGCTGGTCTCTACAGTAACCCATTGATAATTAATTAATAATTCTGATAACTAACTTGTTGGCGTTGCAGATTATACATATGGTTAAATAGTTGCCAACAATATTCCTGAGTTAAACCACAGGTAACTGCACCCCGTAAAACTACATTAAAATACCAATCATTGGGGGCTAATTCTTGGGGGAGTTTATTAATGACCATATAAGTCCGCACGTTTTGATAATCCTTACCCTGAGAATGTACCTCAATCATTTCTGGGCGATATCCGCCAATATGAACCTGTTTATCCGGGTCAATTTTCACCTCTTCCCGTTCATCAAGGCGATCGCTTAAACGCCAAGGAAGTCGATACAAAACCCCTTCCACAGAAGAATTAGCATCTTTAACTATATCCAAAGCGCCACAATTGCGCCGCCGGGAATGGCGATAAAACCCCAACCGATAACCCCGTAGAGTAGCAGGTCCGATCACATAGGAATGAGTAGGTTCACCTAGAGTCCGTTGCAAATCTACCGGACACATACAGGAACCGTAGGCGAAATAGTAAAAACTCGGTTCAGCATGAGAAGTTGAGATCAATTTTTCGTCCCACTGAATGGGTTCTATAGATTGAATCGTATCTGTGTCAGAGTTCAATGTTACTTCCTCCCGTCCTAGGTGACACCCCCTTATTTTAGCAAAATACACTCATGTTCATGTATAACAAATCACTATTTTTTAGCGGGAATATACTAGATCATAGTGATTTTGCTATATCCTTAATACTGTAGTTAATTATTCCCAGGAGCTAAAACTATGCAGGAGATTGAGGAAAAGAGTTCCCGGAGTGAATTGCGAGCCATTGTTAGGGAACAATTGCGACTGTTATTAGAAGATCGCAACTGGGAAGGTGCTAAAACTCTATTATTGCCAGTGCAGCCTGTGGATATTGCTGAGGCAATCGATGGGTTGCCTAAAGCTATGCAATTAACCGCTTTTCGTTTACTCTCCAAACAAGAAGCTGTAGAAGTTTATGAACACCTTTCTACAGATATTCAACAGTCTTTAATTGAGGAGTTTCGAGATTCTGAATTATTAGAGATTGTCAATAGTATGGCTCCCGACGATCGCGCGGGTTTATTTGATGAATTACCCCCTCGGTTAGTGCGGCGGGTTCTCGCCCAACTCTCACCCGAAGAACGTCAAGCCACCTCTCAGTTATTAGGTTATCAGGCGGGAACAGCCGGCCGTCTCATGACCCCTGAATATATCGCTTTGAGGTACAATTTAACCATTAAAGAGGCATCCGATCGCATTAGACAATTAGCACGCGATCGCGAAGTGAGTTATTATGTCTATGTAGTTGATGAACAGCGGCGGTTAATGGGAGTCGCTTCTCTGCGGGATTTATTATTAGCTGACCTTGATCAATTCCTAGGTGATATCATTAATCCTGATGTGGTTTTTGCCAAAACAGATACAGACCAGGAAGAAGTCGCCCGTTCCATTCAACGTTATGATTTAGTGGCTTTACCTGTGGTCGATCGCGATCATACCTTAGTCGGAGTCGTAACCGTAGATGATGCGATCGATATTTTGCAAAAGGAGGCCACCGAAGATATTTATATTATGGGTGCTGTCAGGTCTGAGGGGGAAAGCTATTTTCAATCCAATTTAGCCACCATTACCCGTAAACGTATCCCCTGGCTATTCATTTTGTTAATCACCAACACCTTAACTATTTTTGTGATGAGCAATTTTGAAGCCGTCCTTGATGAGGTCGTCGCTTTAGCCTTTTTTACCCCTCTGTTAATTGATGCGGGTGGGAATGTCGGAGCCCAGTCTTCTACCGTCGTCATTCGCGGGTTAAGTACCGAAGAATTGAAATATAAAAAACCCCTTTGGGTGATTATACGCGAGTCTATGACTGGCGGACTTTTGGGGATTTTATTAGGGGTGGTAGTAATTGGGATGGTGTTTGTCTTTTTAGGACAAATTAAAATCGGTTTAACCGTGGGGATTAGTTTACTTTGTATTACTATTATTGCCGCCACCGCCGGGGCGGGATTACCCTTTCTGTTTCATTCCTTTGGGTTAGATCCCGCCTTGATGTCCTCTCCTTTTATTACCACCATTGTCGATATTTTGGGGATCTGGATTTATTTAAGTACCGCCAAATTACTCCTCGGTCTTTAAGTCATCCAAAAATCGCCAAACTTCCTGTAAAAGTGCCTCCAAACCAATGCGCGCTACCGCCGAAATTAGGAACACTCGAACCCCGGCGATCGCCTCAAGTTGAGAAGCGATCGCCTTACTTCTTTCCTCCGAGTCCCCCACCGCATCAATTTTGTTAATCGCCAGAATTTGCCGCCGCCTTTCCAAACCTCGCCCATAGGCGATTAACTCCTGTTGAATAATTTGATAATTAGCGATCGGGTCTGTGTCGGTAATATCAATCATGTGTAGGAGAATGCGGGTTCTTTCGATATGGCGCAAAAACTCATGACCTAGTCCAGTCCCTCGGTGTGCGCCTTCAATCAATCCCGGAATATCCGCAAATACCGTCCCATCTCCCGTCGGTTTACGGACTACTCCCAGATTAGGAATTAGGGTAGTAAAAGGATAATCTGCCACCTTGGGACGGGCGGAAGATACTGCCGAAATCAGAGTTGATTTTCCCGCATTCGGTAAACCAATAATCCCCACTTCTGCCAACAATTTTAACTCTAGTCGTAGTCGCCGACTTTCTCCTGGTAGTCCCGGTAAAGCATAATCAGGGGCGCGGTTTTGGTTACTGAGAAAATGACTATTTCCCAAACCGCCTTTACCCCCAGCCGCCACGCAAAATTCCTGATTAGGGGTGACTAAATCCACCATCAGCTCTGAGGTATTGGCATCATAGACCACTGTACCACAGGGGACCTCGATAATGCGATCGCTTCCCGATGCCCCCGTTTTATTTTTCGGGCCGCCTCGTTTGCCATCATCAGCTTTAAAGCGACGGTTATACTGGAAGTCCAGGAGAGTTTGCAAGTCTTCCACCGCTTTCAGGATCACAGACCCCCCTCGGCCCCCATTGCCTCCCGCCGGACCTCCAGCCGGGACGTATTTTTCCCGGCGAAAGGCAACTATGCCATCTCCCCCTTTTCCGGCTTCTACTTCAATTTCAGTGCGATCAATAAACTGCATCGATTTAAATCAGCCCATTTTTAAGGCCGTTGAAGGTAATAATAAGTCGCCATAGGTGCGACTGTGGCAATTACTAGGACTACCACAACTAAGATCGTCGCACTTTTGTCGTCGGTTTCTTCAGCCGATTTAAATGTACTCGCCACTTGCAGATTTTCCAGGAGTTTAGGTGCGCCCGGATCTCCTTGTCCTGAGAGGACTTTGACTATACGATCCGTGGCCGCCAGGAAGGCTTCATTATACTTCTCACCTTCTCGCAGGGGGACTTGTAGGGTTTCGTTGGCTACACTCTCGGCGATCTCAGGAGTTAGCCACTGTTTTACTTTGTCTCCGGTATGGATGGCGCTATTATTGGTTTGGGTATCGACCATCAACAGAGTTTGATTAGCGGCCTCTTCTGCGGTGGGAAACCATTTCTCAAACAACTGATCTGTAAAACTTTGGGCTGTTTCTCCGTAGTCCAGGCGGCGGATCGTCACTAACCGGACCTCATACTCCGTCTGATCCGCTAGTTTCTCCAGGTTTTGGTTAATTCTGCCTTCGGTAGCGCGACTGAGAATATCCTCATCATCAATAATCCAAGTGCGATCGCCAGTTTTCAAGTCTGGCATTTGATAAACTCCTGTAGCCATAGCTGGCGCAGTGGACAATAGCAATACCATCACTATTGCTATCATTCCCGCCAACAAATGCCACCATTTTGACATGACGTTAAGCTGTTGATTCATAGGGCGATAGTAATTTCTGTATTATTAGACCCCACTTTATCGCAAATTTCGCATTAGCGATCGCTATACTTTCACATTAGTTAATCCTACCTATAACCCCTCACCCTCACCAGATGATCACCCGGAAACCACCCTCCAACTCTCAGATTTCAGGTAGACCCCTCATTGAACCCTTCCATATATATTGTTTAAAGACCGGAGATAAACGGAACATCATTGTACCATTTTCCATGGTTTTTAGCAAGCATCGTCTCTGCAAAGATTGTAAACCTTTGATGATCTCCGTCGAGGATAGGGATAATTTTTCGGTTAACTGCGATCGCGACAGGGGACGGTCAACTTGGCTTAACTGTAAGGCGATCGCTTTTTCCATGGAAGATAATCGCTCGAAAACTTCTCCTAATTGACTACTCATTAATTCCGTGATTACCGGGGTGTCTTCTGCCAAAAACTCCGAGACTTTACCGCAAAACATATTCCTAATTAAATAGGAAACATCTTCCAAATAGACTGGATGACCTTCGTATATTTCGATTAAATTTGACCAGCTTTCTCGGTCTGATAATTCCAGACTCTCTAAAATGTCTACACTATTCAAGCCGGATAAAGTTAAGGATTTGATAGGATATAGGTCATTATTGAGGGATAATAACATTTCTTGGGATTGTTCTTGGCTGATGACAATAATGCTGCTTTTATGTTCAATTTGTGCGATCGTCCTCAAAAATTGGCTATAGTTTTTATATGGTTTTTGGTATTGTCCCGCCAACTTGCCGCTGATAAATAGTTCTTGTAAATCATCAAGTATTAGCAAGCATTTTTGTTGTATTAACAGATTAATCAGGTCATGGATTTGATAATCTTTGGGGCTGGATTCCTTATTAAATTTAGTTAAAATATCATTAGCAATAGGCGTTAAATGTGGTGATAGTTTTAGATTTTTCCAACTCACCACCTCAAAATTATCTTTATGGCGATCGACTAATTTTTTGACTAGGGTAGTTTTGCCAATTCCCGCTATTCCCACCACTGATATTAAGGGGATACTTTCATCAATTAACCAACGGGATAGGGTATCTATTTCATCAGTGCGATCGCCAAATTTCCAGATTTTAGGTGCCATGGTTAAATCGTGGCATATTTTTTGGGGTGGCGGTGGTTGGGGAGTAGCGATCGCTTGTTCTTCCTGTTCAGAATTGCCATTCGGATAATAAGGACACAAAGTCACATTATTGTTATTAACAAAGATTTGCGAATTTATTGCCCTTTCCAGAGTCCAACAAAAATTGGATTTTTTAATATCCTCATTAAGCTGTTGAGATAAAATCTTAAATAATTTACGGCTAACATCTCCGATATAGTTTTCATTGTAGCCATCATTCCCGATATCTTCCGCGATATCCTTGTAAGTCTTCCCTGTCAACAGTCCTTGAATGATCGACTTTTGTAGGTCGTCTAGGTGTTCTCCCGTCTGTTGTGACACCAACCTATCCACAAATTGTAACAATTCCGTTATATCCATAAACTTAGGCTTGGTAAGGGTTTCAGCCATTATAACTCAGTTCTGAATCAGAAAATCAGGTTTTTTCTGGCATTCGTTTGACATTTTGTCACAAAATTGACCAGAAAATCTGTTTTTTTCTGGTTGCAGGGGTCAGGCGATCGGATATACACTGGGGAAAGAATGATAGCAGTACACTACTGAGACGAGACAGGCTCAACCAGTCACAGCCTTAGCAGCGAAAAGTTTTACTGAATCAAAAAATGGCAATTCAGGAGATGGATCTATGGCTATTAATAAAGATCTTTTTTCAGTCAACAATTTTCAGTCAACAATTAGAGGATATTGTAACCGAATTGGCTGGGGCATTGCAGAACTTAATTCCAACAAAGCTGTCCTGAGATTTAATATGGATTCAGGAACCACTCAAACGGTTTTTATTATCAGATATGAAACAACTTTAGAGTTTTCTTGCCCCACTGGCTTGAAGTTTTCTGGCTTTGATGCAATTCCTCATCAGCTTTCTTCCTATATGCTTAAAGAAAATAGCAAATATAAGATTGGATTTTGGTGCATTGAAGAATTAAGCAATCGTCAAGTGTTTTCAATTATGCATAATGCTGAAATGAGTTTAATAGACATTAACTACTTTATCAGTATTGTTAAAACTTTAGTGCAAAAATGTGAGGATTTAGAACAGGCAGCAGAGCAAAGTTTAAGAGGTATATGAATACCAACCTAACCCTACTACTGTGGTGCGTCAGTATGTTAATCATCCGGTTATGATGAAGGTTGACCGCTTCTGATACTCCCTGTGGTGCGTCAGTATCAATCATCGGGTTATCGGCTAGGTTGACGGCTTCTGACGCACCCTACTACTGTGGTGCGTCAGTATCAATCATCCGGTTATCAGTCAGGTTGACGGCTTCTGACGTACCCTACTATTGATCACCTCTCAAAGTCCCTCTCCCTCTGTGGGAGAGGGATTTAGGGTGAGGGCAATGTATTAAGCGACTGGTGAACAAGCTGTATCAATCATCGGGTTATCAGCGAGGTTGACGGCTTCTGACGTACCCTACTGGGTCAGATCTGCTATGATTAGGGTGGCTTTTCGGTGGTCTTGATATGGGATCTGTGGTTTCTGGTTCACGAGCAACTATTAAATACTTGAAAGAACCTACGTCAATGGCTTGGGTTCAACAGGCGATCGCTAATTTGGATATCATCCTACTTGACCACTCCCACTGTGAACGTAAGGCGGCGGGAGTAGCCTTGAATTTGATGTTTCGTTATCCCTCTAGTACCCAATTGGTGCGAATGTTAACAGCGATCGCTCAAGAAGAATTACAGCATTTTGAACAGGTAAATCAGTGGCTCGAAAAACTACACATTCCCATGCGATCGCTTCCCTCTCCCCCCTATGGCGCGGGTTTGAATCGCCATGTCCGCCGAGAAGAACCACACAGAATGCTTGATTTATTATTGGTTTCTGGATTGATAGAAGCCCGCAGCCATGAACGTTTGGGCTTATTATCTGAATATTGTCCCGATCCAGAATTGGCTAAGTTTTATCGCGGTTTGATGGCTTCCGAAGCGCGTCACTATGGCATTTATTGGGTGTTAGCAACTACTTATTTTGAACAGGAAACCGTTAGCCAAAGACTAGAGGAATTGGCTACTATTGAAAGCGAACTCCTTTCCACACTACACCCGGAACCCCGGATTCATAGTTAGTCTCTGCCAAATTCTCCGACTTCTTAACTGATTATATCACCGAATTAACGGTTATGAGAAAAGTATATAAAGATTTTATAATTCGTTCCTGGGAATCAGGCGATCGCCAAGTTGTTCAAGACTTAATCGCCTCAGTATTAGCTGAATATCGCTTAACTTGTGAACCGGAAGGCGCTGATATCGATGTCTGGGAAGTCGAAAAGTATTATCTTAATAATGATGGGGAATTTTGGGTAGTCGAACAACATCAAAACCTAGTGGGAACTGCTGCTTATTATCCGATTAATCGTGGTACAAATGCCGTGGAAATTCGGAAAATGTATTTACAGCCACAGGTCCGAGGTCTAGGGTTAGGCAAATATTTATTAACTCAATTAGAACAAGAAATTCACAGACGAGGATTTCAGGAGATTTGGATTGAAACTGCGACGGTTTTAAGGGAAGCCGTGAAACTCTATGAACACCATGGTTATGAACCGACAACGGGAGTAGAAACTCGACGATGCGATCGCATTTACAAAAAAACTTTGCCTTAGTATAGAGACCTATACCAACCCGGCGGCGGTTGGTAAACCGGACACTCAGCCTTTCCGGTAGAGTCGGGAGTTTTCCCGCCGCCAAAGCTAAAAATTGGTCAATTAGCGGAACATACTACTAACGGAACTATCTTCGTGAATGCGCCAGATAGTTTCACCAAGTAAATTAGCAACCGATAACACAGTCAGCTGATCAAAAGTTTTATCCGGGGAAGCTGGGATAGTGTTAGTCACAATCACTTCCTCCAAAACCCCCGTAGACAGACGTTGAATAGCTGGGTGAGAAAACACCGCATGGGTAGCACAGGCATAAACCTGCCTAGCACCCTCTTCCCGGAGGAGGCGAGCGCCTTCGCTAATAGTCCCGGCTGTGTCAATCATATCATCGACCAAAACGGCTGTTTTGCCTCTAACATCACCAATGACATTGAGAACTTCTGCCACATTATGAGCCTGACGGCGCTTATCAATAATCGCCAGGGGTGCGTCATTGAGTTTTTTAGCAAAAGCTCTGGCACGAGCCACACCTCCGACATCTGGAGATACTACGACAATATCAGATAGTTGTTTACTAGCTAGGTAGTTTAAAATAACAGGTGAACCATAAACATGGTCGAAGGGAATATCAAAATATCCTTGAATTTGTGCCGAATGCAAGTCCATGGCTAAAATCCGACTCGCACCAGCTTGGGTGATTAAATTAGCGGTCAGTTTGGCTGTAATCGATTCGCGGCCAGCGGTTTTGCGGTCTGCCCTAGCATAGCCATAATAGGGTATTACGGCGGTAATTTGCCTAGCAGAGGCTCGACGACAAGCATCAATCATAATTAGGAGTTCCATCAAGTTGTCGTTGACTGGATGACAACAGGGTTGAATTAGGTAGACATCACAGCCTCGAATGGACTCCTGAATTTGGATGTAAAGTTCTCCGTCCGCAAACTGCTTGCGAACCATTGGCCCCAAATCAATGCCCAGATAGCGACTCACTTCGGTGGCTAAAGCTGTATTGGCAGAACCTGAAAACAATCGTAGTCGATTGTGGTCGGTCATTAGTGCCTCAGAATGAGGAAGGGGTAGAGTGGCAGAACGGATCACGGCATTTCCTCGCAGTTCATTCCTAGTTATTTTACCATTATTCAGTAGCCCAGGAAACAGTTAAATTGGCTATCATTCAGGAGTAGCTCCCCTTATCAAAGGATCGGAACAGGTGGCGACGGTTGTTGATGATATGCTCAACCAAGTTGGGGCGAGCTTGGCTCAACATATAGGTTATGGGTAAATTGATTCAGACCAGACTAGACGAAATAATACAGCGACGGAAAGGGAAGGTTCACGGAAACATGGTTAAAAATGTTGTTAAACACAAATGAGGGGGTCACAATCAAGACTTTTTGACGGCTTCGCCTTGATTTATCTGTTAATTTGTAACCTATGACAAGTATCAATTCTATGCAATCGGCTATTCCACTAGGGACTGTTTTACAAAATCGCTACCGCTTGCTCAGGGTTTTGGGTCAAGGTGGGTTTGGCTTAACTTATCTGGCTGAAGATCTTGGTCGCTTTAATGAGTATTGCGCGTTAAAGGAATTTACCCCGGTGCAAATGGGGACCTATGCTTGGGAAAAGTCTAAAGAACTATTTAGGCGGGAAGCTCAGGTGCTTTACCAAATCCAACACCCGCAAATTCCCAAATTTGGGGCGGTTTTTGAGGAAAATCAGCGGTTGTTTTTGGTTCAAGACTATGTGGAGGGTCAAACCTATTATGCGCTGCTCAAAGACCGGAAAAATGCCCCGGTGGGTCAACCTCGCACTTTTGCTGAGGCTGAGGTGATAACTTTCCTTCAGCAAATGCTACCGGTTTTGGAACATCTCCATGGTCTCAATATTATTCATCGCGACATTTCCCCGGATAATATTATCCGCCGCGATCGCGATCAGCTCCCGGTTTTGATTGATTTTGGGGTAGTTATTGAACAGGCGACTTATATTCAGTCTCCGGGTCTAACTCAGCCGGTGGGTCAAACTAGGGTGGGAAAATTGGGTTATGCTCCTGCTGAACAAATGCAAACGGGGAAGGTTTCCCCCAGCAGCGATTTGTACGCTTTGGCGGTAACGGCGATTTTTCTGCTGACTGGACGAGAACCGCAAGATTTAATTAACCAACAAAATCTAACCTGGATGTGGGAACCTTGGGCGACTGTGACTCCTCAACTGGCCACGGTTCTCAATAAAATGTTGAGCCGTAATCCCGGCGATCGCTATCAGTCGGCTAGGGAAGTAGAACAGGCTCTCAATAATCTCTCTGGAATTGTACCTAACCCCCCCACTACTGACCCGAATTTATCAGGACTCAAAACTCTGGCGGTGGGGTCTCCTGTCTCTATGCGATCGGGGTCTAATCATCAAACTACTCCGGTGATATCTACCCCTTCCCTTCAGTCTTTTTGGGATAATCCCATTGCTGTTATGGCGGCGGGAATTGCTGTGGCTATCCTCGCGGGTTATGGGTCTTTGAGTTTGGTCAGCTATTTACTAAATTCTACCGGGTCAGATTCAGACCCAGACCCGATTACTACTGTTGAACCCAGACCTAGACCTAGACCTAGACCGGAACGGGAACCGCAACCGCAACCGCAACCGCAACCGCAACCGGAAGCAGAAACGGAAACTACACCCACACCTACACCACCAGAACCAGAACCGGAACCTACGCCGGAAGTCTCAACTAGACGCTTAGATCTCACGCCGGGAGATACTACTGTTGTTGAAGGGGCGATCGCTGGGAACCAAATATCTGAATATCTCCTCTCGGCTACGGAAGGACAACAGCTTTATCTGTCTGTTACTGGGGATGGTGTGTTACTGACATTGCTGGGACCTGACAACAACCCGGTTAATTCCCGCGCGACTGGGGTATCAATTTGGCAGGGTCCTTTATTTGCTGATGGTGACTATACCATTATCCTGGAAACTCTCCCAGGATTGTCTGAGACTGCATACACCCTAGAGTTGGAATTGATTAACTCTTTACCTCCTATCATTCCTACAGAACCGCAACCACAACCACAACCACAACCACAACCACAACCGCAACCGCAACCACAACCACAACCCAAGCCGGAACCAGAACCGGAACCCATAGCGGAACCAGAACCGGAACCAGAACCGGAACCAAAACCGGAACCAAAACCGGAACCCATAGCGGAACCCAAGCCGGAACCAAAACCGGAACCAGAACCGGAACCGATAGCGGAACCAGAACCGGAACCTATACCAGAAAACCAAGAGAGGAATCTTGATCTGAGTGGGAACCCTAAACCATCGGAAAAACCGCCAACTTTTTTTCCGGAACCAGAGGCGGAGGTAGATGATATCGGGAATAATGAGGTTAAGAATCTCGAGAAACTAATCGCGCCATACTAACTAAACTAACTGTCAGCACCCCCGGCTGAAGCACGGGGGCTTCGTGCCCCCCGCTTTCAGGTAGCTGACCAGCTTAAGCCTTAACTGGCTACGTTCAGAGCAAGAGTTAAAGTTCCTACCCTGGAATGCGTGCTAGTTCCAGGCCCTAGAACCAAATCGTTAAACAGTCCTAAGGGGTTAAGACAGTGCGATTTGGAAAGTACCGACTCTGAACATTAGCGAAGCAAACGTTACGAGCAATCAGAACAGACGCAACAATGTCTAACCATATTTTCGTTTTAGATACCAACCGCAAGCCCCTGACACCGTGCAAGCCAGGGATGGCACGATCACTGCTCAAAGCCGGGAAAGCATCGGTATTTCGACGCTACCCATTCACCATTATTCTAAACAAGGAGGTTGACGCTAATCCTGAACCGCTCGAACTCAAATTAGACCCAGGCTCTAAAGTCACTGGAATTGCCTTGAAGCAAGGGAATCATATTATCTTTGCTGCCGAGTTGCAGCACCGAGGACAGCAGATTAAAGAAGCATTGCTCTCTCGTCGTCAACTCCGACGTTCTCGACGAAACCGCAAGACCCGATATCGACCAGCTCGGTTCTTGAATCGGACTCGTCCCGAAGGTTGGTTAGCTCCCAGCTGGCAGCATCGAGTAGATACTCTAATGACCTGGGTTCACCGATTTCGTAGACTTGCCCCAGTTGGCCGCATTGCTCAAGAGCTAGTACGGTTCGACCTGCAATTGATGGAAAACCCTGAGATATCAGGTGTTGAGTATCAGCAGGGAGCATTACAAGGCTACGAAGTCAGGGAATACCTGTTGGAGAAGTGGGGCAGAACCTGTGCTTACTGTGGGGCTCAAAATGTACCACTTGAAGTTGAGCATATCCAGCCTCGGTCTAAGGGTGGCTCTGACCGGGTTTCTAACCTGACGATGGCTTGCCACTCATGCAATCAAGCCAAAGGCAATGGGGACATTCTGGATTTTTTATCGGGCCAGCCTGATGTCCTGAGTCGTCTTCTCAGGCAGGCCAAATCACCCCTTAAAGATGCGGCTGCCGTTAACTCGACCCGATGGGCCTTGTTCAAGGCTCTCAAAGCAACAGGACTCCCAGTTACCACAGGAACGGGCGGACAAACGAAGTTCAATCGACTGAGGCTCAACCTACCTAAAGCTCACTGGCTTGATGCTGCCTGTGTTGGACCAGTCGAATCACTCGAAGTTCTGACTTCAAAACCGTTGCTGATTTTAGCAAAGGGGCATGGAACCCGTCAGATGTGCGGGACGAATAAGTACGGATTCCCTACTCGTCACCGCTCCAGGAGGCAAATTCATAAAGGCTTTCAGACTGGCGACATGGTGACGGCTACGGTCACAGCGGGGAAGAAAATTGGCTCATATCTAGGACGGGTTCTCTGCCGTGCGTCTGGTAGTTTTGATATTACCACCGCTTCTGTACGGGTGGCAGGCATCAGCCACAAATACTGCCAACCCATTCACAGGAAGGATGGTTACGCCTATGCTTGAAAGATTGACGGGGACTAAAGTCCCCCTGTCGCGTTTCCTCCCCGGTCTAAAGACACGGGGCTTCCACTCTCCCAAGAGGTTTACGTGAAAAATACCCTGCTGATTACTGCAACTGATACGGAAGCCGGAAAAACGGTTTTAACTAGCGCGTTAATTGCCTATTTTGACAGTTACCAAAAGTCCCTGAGTTGGGGTGTACTCAAACCAATTCAATCGGGAATAGGCGATCGCGAATTGTATCAACGCCTATTTTTACGCGAAGAGTCCCTAGAGGCGATCGCACCTATTTATTTTGATGCACCCCTCGCCCCCCCTTTGGCGGCGGAAAAGGAAAATCGCCAGGTGGAACTCAGTCAGGCTTGGTCAGCTTTGGTCAACCTTCAGCAACAGCGAGATTTTGTCCTGGTGGAAGCCTTGGGCGGTTTGGGTTCCCCTGTGACTAGGGAATTGACTGTGGCTGATTTGGCGCGGGATTGGGCTTTACCGACGGTTTTGGTGGTTCCTGTGCGACTAGGGGCGATCGCTCAGGCTGTAGCTAATGTGGCCCTCGCTAGACAGGCTAAAGTAAATTTGCGCGGCATTGTCCTTAACTGTCTTCAACCCACACAACCCCAGGATGTTGAGAATTGGACTCCGGCGGATCTGATTACCTCCCTCACTCAAATTCCGGTTTTGGGTGTGATTCCCTATTTGGACAATCCCACAGACCTACAACAATTAGCCCAAGTCGCCGCCCAATTGGATTTAGAGGCGATTTTGCCGATCCGATGGGCGGCAAATCCTTGTATATCAGGGGTTTGAGGAAATCTCAAAAAAAGTTTGATTTGGGGGTTGACATTTCCTGAACTATCCCCTACTATTAATAACTGTGCGAGAGAGAGAAGCGGAGAAAACGCTAAAGCGATCGCAACCAGAGAGAGATTTTAGAGCTTTCCTGGTGTCTATGGCTCAGTGGAACCACACCGATCCATCCCGAACTCGGATGTGAAACGCTGAAACGGCGAAGATACTTGGCGGGTAGCTGCCTGGGAAAATAGCAAGATGCCAGGATAATTATGAACTAGGACTTCCCGCCAGTGGTAAACGGTAGGAGGTCTTAGTTGGTTTTGATGGGGTATAGGGAGATGCTAATCTCCCCGATGATTAGATCGGGGGAGACTTGCGGCATGGTGTAATTATGGATGGTTAGACGGCAGTTTTGGCATCATAGCGACTGGTCAACCGGTCAAGTTGTTTGACTAACAAGCTGAGGAACAGCCCCACATCAGTGACGACACCCACAGACTCAACGGAACCGCGATCGCTTAACTTGGTAACCACAGCCGGGTTAATATCCACACAAACCATTTTAACCCCAGATGGAGTCATATTGCCGACACCGATAGAATGGAGCATGGTAGAGAGCATCAGAATCATGTCGGTATCTTGTAGCAACTGGTTATAGTGCTGCTGTGCTTGAATTAAATCCATCTGGGTATCAGGTAGAGGGCCATCATCGCGGATGGAACCCGCCAGGGAGAAGGGAACATCATTGCGGACACACTCATACATAATACCACTGGTGATTACTCCCTGTCGGACAGCACTAGCAATGCTACCGCAGCGCCGAATAGTATTAATCACTTTGAGATGATGGCGGTGTCCTCCTTTGACGGCGACTCCCTGTTTCATATCGACACCGAGAGAAGTTCCCATCATGGACTGTTCAATATCATGAACAGCGATCGCATTTCCGCCCAATAAAGCCTGGACATAACCCTGGCGAATGAGACGAGACAAATGCTGAGATCCGCCAGTGTGAATAACCACAGGACCAGCAGTGACGACGACTTTACCACCGCGATCGCGAATTTGGCGCATTTCCCAGGCTACCTGTTCGACGATCAATTCTACGCGCCGTTCACTAGAAACCCCCGCCGACATAAAGCCAAATTCCTGATTATTGCGCTGTTCGCGAGATTCAGCTTTGCGGATAGTGCGGATACCCATAACATCGACAACTACTTTTTCGCCAACTTCGAGATCTCGCAACAATTTACAACGGGCGATCGGTCCTGAGGGTCCTTCGGTAACAGCGATCGCCCCATCCATGCGCTGATTTTGAACTCGGACCCACTGACCGGCGATGCGTACTTCTGTGGGATAAATGGTAGTCACATAGAAATCATCGGGACTGACACCATGCTGATGGACAGTTTCCAGTTTCGCATCTTGAACATCGTCTTGTGGAGAAAACGCGCCGATATCAATAAGTTGACTCATAATCTCTTCCATGACCTCATGAGAGGGGGCTGAGATTTTAATTTGTGCGCTAGAGGTACTTTGGCGCTGTTCTCCTAGATTAAAATTCTGGACTTGGAAGCTACCGCCGCCTTCGACGACTAGATCTAAGGCGCGGTTAATTAAACCTGCATCTAACAAGTGACCCTGTAAACAGACTGTGCGGCTTTCGAGTTGAGTCGCAGCATGGCGATCCTCAATAATGGGTTCAGTTACCCGCAGAGTTAAACATTTCGCCGCCCCTCCAGCTTTCAGAAATTCGGTCAGGGGAGTTTCAATGACATTAAATCCGGCTTCAGATAGCCTTGATTTCAGGTTATCGCTGATTTTGTTCATAATCACCGTCTGGTTAATATTGACGGCGTTACAGGCGAAATTCACCGCGTCTGGTTCATCAATAGCAATGCGCTTTTCTGGGGGAACTCGCAGTTCAATGAGACGATTTGAATAGGAATCAAAAGCTGGGGGATAGTACAGCAAATAACCCCCGCTTAGAGGACAAAAGCAGGTGTCGAGGTGATAGAAGCGATCGTCCATTAATCGCAGGGATAGGACTTCTATATTCAACCATTCCGCCAACAGGGAGTGAGAGTCGAGTTCAGACCGGAAACCATATCCCGCCCATAAATAGCGCCCTTCACGGTCTAATAAAGCATCTCCTGCGCCTTCAAAAGGGAGATCTTTGGGGAGTTCGTGGACGGTAAATCCTTGGCTTTCAAACCACGCTTTAAAATAAGGTTCCTCTCCTTGGCGTTCTTTATGGTAGAACCGACTGAGAACAACAGTTTTATCTAAGACAAGTCCGGCGTTAGCTGTGAACACCATATCTGGCCAACCTTTCTCGGGTTGCACTAGATCGACGATCGCATGATCTTTAATGGTATGGTGAAGTTTCTGCCATTGTTCTACAGCGCGATCGTAGGATGATTTATGAATATTACCCTCCATCCACGGGTTGATCACATAATCTACATCATAGTGATCTGGGGGACACATAAGAAAGCGAATCGCATCAGTCATAATTAAGCTAATTGGTAGATATACACATCACAGCCACTAAACCACAAAAACCACTCCCACACCTGACAAGTGTTTTAGAAGTGGTCAAGTTTAGTCATAGTCAAGCCAACTTATCATTCTAACATGGCCGGACACTTTCCCCATTGTCATCTGCAAATGCTAGACTAGGTGCTGGGGACGATCGCATTTCTATCTCCAGTCAATGCACACACATTCTGTGGTGGATACATTGGCTGGCGTACAATAGTCTACTCTCCCCTAGACCTATACCTTTAACATCCACGGGAGAAATAAAGCTATTAAAGCCTTTCCCTCTTGGCAACCAAAACTGATTATATAAGATAACCGGGAATTAATTAATAAATTATGGCTAAAAATAGTTTTAATCTTTCCGAATGGTCGATTCGACAACCTGTTCCCACTTTGGTGCTGTTTTTGATTCTGACGCTGGTGGGGTTGATGTCTTTTTTTCAACTGGGAATTGATGATACTCCTAATATAGATATTCCGGCTGTTACGGTGACAGTTACACAACCGGGAGCGGGTCCTAATGAATTGGAAAATCAGGTAACTAAACCGGTGGAAGATGCGATCGCCGGATTAGGAAATATTGACCAACTTACCTCTACCGTCAGAGACGGAGTATCTACCACTACGGTGAGTTTTGTTTTGGGAACCGATAGCGATCGCGCTACTAATGATGTCCGTAATGCGATCGCCCAAATTCGCCAAAGCCTACCCCAAGATATTAACGATCCTATTGTACAGCGTCTCCGATTTGCGGGCGGGTCGATTATGACATTAGCAGTAACATCACCCACTCGCTCAGTAGAAGAACTTAGCGATCTTGTCGATCGCAACATTAGCCGCGCTTTACTTAACGTTCCTGGTGTCGCCCAAATTCAACGACTCGGAGGAGTTGACCGAGAAATTCGCATCGAACTTCACCCCGATCGCATTCAGAGTTTAGGCATTACCACCACCCAAGTTAACGACCAAATTCGTGCCTTTAATATTAACCTTCCCGGAGGGCGATCGCAAGTAGGCGGTAGCGAAAAAAGTATCCGCACCCTCGGAAGCGCCCAAACCGTCGAAGCATTAAGAGACTATCCAATTATACTCCCCAATGGTAACTCAGTTCCCCTGTCCAGTATTGGCACGGTTACCGATGGTTTAGCAGAAGTCCGCCAAATCGCCAAATTTGCAGACTTTCCCCTAGAGTCTAACAGTCAAATTGGTACTCCTGTCGTCGCCTTTTCCGTCCTCCGCAGTACCGGAAGCACCCTAGTATCTGTAGAACAAGGTATTCGCGAGCGGGTGGTAGACCTAGAAAAAACACTCCCAGAAGACATTAACCTAGAACTAATTGTTACCAGGGCTGACTCGATTCGCGAGTCCTATCAAGCCTCAGTAGATGCTTTAGTTATCGGTTCCATTTTAACCGTTGTGGTGGTCGGTGTATTTTTGCGAAACTGGCGACCCACTTTAATTACCGCGATCGCCTTACCTTTATCGATTTTACCCACCTTCCTGGTGATGCGGATGTTCGATTATACCCTCAATGGGATGACTCTATTAGCCCTAGCTTTAGCCATGGGAAACCTAGTAGATGATGCTATCTGTATGATGGAAAATATAGATCAGCACGTTGAGATGGGTAAACCTCCTTTTAAAGCTGCTATTGATGCTTCCCGCGAAATTGGATTAGCCGTAGTCGCTACCACCGCCACCATTGTCGCTGTCTTCCTTCCGGTCGCTTTTATGGGAGGAGTTCCCGGTCAGTTTTTCCAACCCTTTGGGGTCACAGTCGCCACCTCTACCATGTTTTCTACCCTGGTCGCCTGTACCATGACTCCCCTATTGGGCGCTAGGTTACTTCAACAAAAATCAACACCTCCCAAAACTGACACTAATCACACCCGGCGGCGCTTCTCTCCCTATCGCAGCCTTTTGGGTTGGTCTTTGCGACACCGCATCACTACCCTATTATTAGCGATCGCCTTTTTTGTCGCGAGTTTACAATTAGTTCCCCTCATCCCCAAAGGCTTATTTAGTAGTGGAGATACTGGATTAAGTACCATTTCTCTCGAATTACCACCCGGTTCTACTTTAGCCGAATTGGAAACTACCACCCAGGAAGCGATCGCCCTCTTAGCCGAAAATCCCGCCGTTGACAACGTTTTAGCAGTCTTGGGAAATCGTGGGGAAGGTGTCGTAGAAGTTAACCGAGCTACCCTGTCTGTAAATTTAGTCCCCTCCGATGAACGGGACCTATCCCAGGCGGAATTTGAAGCACAAATGCGAACCCGTTTTACTCAAATTCCTGGGGCGAGAATTAGCTTTCAGTCCCAAGGTGCAGGTGGCGGCGGGAAAGATTTATCTATTGTTCTTAGTGGTGATAACCCCGATGCTTTGTTAGAAACTGCTAATGCTTTGGAAACCCAAATGCGGTCAATTCCCGGACTCGTAGAAGTTACCTCTAGCGCTAGTTTGGTCAGACCGGAAATCTTGATTCGTCCTGACCCTAGAAGGGCTGGAGATTTGGGCGTTTCTGTACAGGCGATCGCTCGTACCGCTTTATTAGCTACCTTGGGTGATAATCAGTCCAATTTGGCTAAGTTTGACTTACCCGATCGCCAAATTCCTATCCGAGTACAATTGGCTGAGGAGTTTCGCAACAATTTTGATGCGATCGAAAATTTACGCATACCTACCCAGGATGGTCGATTAGTTCCCCTTTCTGCGGTCGCTGATATTACTATCGGTAGCGGTCCCGCTACTATTGACCGCTATTTCCGTTCCAGACAAGTACAATTGGAGGCTAATTTAGAAGGTCTTTCCTTGGGTGATGCTCTCGCACAGGTACAGGCTTTACCAGCTATGAACCCTCTACCGCCTGATGTACAACAGCAGTCCGAAGGTGATGCTAGAATTATGATTGATGTCTTCACCCGCTTTCTCTCCGCTTTGGGTTTAGCTGTCTTGGGGATTTATGCCATCCTCGTATTGCTTTACAACAACTTTATGATCCCCGTTACCATTTTGATGGCTTTACCTCTATCCCTCGGCGGCGCATTACTAGCCTTGATGGTTACTCAAAAAGAGTTGGGCTTATTTGCTCTCATTGGTATTGTCTTGTTGATGGGTTTGGTAACTAAAAATGCCATCCTTTTGGTCGATTGTTCTATGGCTAATCAACAGATGGGAATGTCTCGATTTAATGCAGTCCTAGAAGCTGGCTGTTCCCGACTGCGACCTATTTTGATGACCACTTTTTCTACCATCGCTGGTATGTTACCTATTGCTTTGGAATGGGGCGCAGGTTCTCAGGTACGCAGTCCTATGGCGATCGCTGTTATTGGTGGAATGACTACATCTACCCTCTTAACTTTGGTCGTCGTTCCCGTCTGGTTTACCTATGTTGATGGTTTCCAAAACTGGCTGAAAAATCCTTTTAAACCCAAACGGCGGCGCGTATCACCTGCTAAAAAAATCCCCCAAAATATGGCTTCTATTAAATGATTTTGGGCTAGATGATTTTTTGTTCAACACCTAAAAAAATCGCCCGATTTTTCAGTAAAAGGTTGACAAATCATCAGCCCGCAGCTATAATTGTATAGTGGGGGGCTGATGTGGCTATACGCTTGATTTTTTGTTCAACACAGAGAAACCTAAAGGGGTGGTAGTGTAGGGGGGGTGGAGGTTTCAGCCCTTAATGGTTAAAAAATAGATTTGTCCGCCGCCATCACCAGCGACCACTGTACGGCCATCAGAAGCGATCGCACAGGATCGGACAGCAGAAGAAGTGATGAACTTAGCGAGGACGGTTCCGGCGTTCAAATCCCATAACAGGAGGGTATCGTCAAAAGAACCGGACACAGCGCGGTTAGCGTCTGGGGTAATCGCCACAGCATTAACCGATCGCCGATGACCGACAAGCGATCGCACTTCTCGCCCGGTGAGCAAATCCCATAACTTGAGAGTATCATCAAAGGAACCAGACAGAGCCTGTTTACCGTCTGGGGTAATCGCCAACGCATCAACCCAGCGGCGATGACCAACAAGCGATCGCACTTCCAGTCCAGTTTGTAAATCCCAGAGTTTAAGGGTGTTATCCTCCGACCCGGAAAGCGCCCACCGACCATCAGGAGTAATCGCCACCGCCGAAACCGAATCATCATGACCGCTAAAAGACCGAATTTCCTTGAGAGTCGTTAAATCCCAAAGTTTAAGGGTGTTATCCTCCGACCCGGAAAGCGCCCACCGACCATCACAGCTAATCGCCACCGCCCTAACCGGGTCAGTATGACCATTCAAAGAATATAATTCTTGTCCCGACTCCAAATCCCACAGCTTGAGAGTAGTATCTTCCGACCCAGATAAAGCCCGTTTACCGTCCGGGGTAATGGCTACCGTCCTGACCCAATCACTGTGACCCACCAAGCAGCGCAACTCCTGTCCTGTCTGCAAATCCCACAACTTGAGAGTTTCATCATAGGAACCCGACAGAGCAAACCTATCATCAGGGGTAATTGCTACCGCAGAGATAGCATCACTATGACCGTGGAAACAATCTAACTCCTCTTCCGTACCCAAATCCCAGAGTTTGAGGGTCTGATCAAAAGAACCCGATAGTGCTTGCGTACCGTCTGGAGTGATCGCCACATCCCACACCCAACGACAATGACCCATAAAAGATCGCAACTCTTCCCCGGTTTGTAAATCCCAGAGTTTGAGAGTCTTATCAAAAGACCCCGACAAAGCCCTTTCTCCGTTGGGAGTAATCGCCACCGCATTCACCGAGTCTTCATGACCGACAAACGATCGCAACTCTTTCCCGGTTTGTAGATCCCAGAGTTTTAGAGTTTGGTCAAAGGACCCCGACAGAGCGCGTTTCCCATTAGGAGTAATCGCCACCGCCCAAACTGAACCTTCATGACCGACAAGCGATCGCAACTCTTCCCCGGTTTGTAAATCCCAGAGTTTGAGAGTCTTATCAAAAGAAGCCGACAGAGCGCGTTTACCGTCCGGAGTAATCGCCACCGCCGCCACCAAATCCCCGTGACCCGTAAAAGTTCGTATTTCCTCCCCCGTCACCAAATCCCACAGCCTGATAGTAGTATCTTTTGAGCCTGACAGAGCGCGTTTACCGTCCGGAGTAATCGCCACCGCCGTCACCCAATCCCCATGACCGACAAGCGATCGCAACTCTTCACCCGTCCGTAAATCCCACATTTTGATAGTGTTATCATAGGAGCCGGAAATCGCCCGCTTACCGCTAGGGCTAATCGCCAAAGCCAAGACCCTACAAGTATGACCTTGAAGCGATCGCACTACCCGTCCCGTCTTCAAATTCCACAACTTTAGAGTAGTATCTCCCGAAGCCGACACACCAGCCCTACCATCAGGAGTAATCGCCACCGCATTCACCGAGTCTTCATGACCCACCAAAGTCCGAATCAGCACCCCATCAGGGGAATCAAAACAGGGAAACAGCGGACAAAACCAAGACCGCTGCTGGTATTGTTTGACCTGTTCAATAAAACCCTTAATCCCCTCTTCCGAGAAATACAGTAGCCGTCCCAGCAACTGTTCCGCCAACTGGTCGTTATTTTCCTCCAGGATATGAGAAGACATCAACAAAGACTTTTGAATCAATTGGAAAACCCGTTGCTGACCTGGGGACACTAAAGGTAAGGCTAAATCATAATCATCAATTATCGCCGCGATCCCCACATTGGCTAACTTTTGTTCCAAAAAGCCAAAATCCATTAACCAATCAACCAAGCGTTTGATATCCTTAATTTCCGCCAGATAAATAGGTTGGTGTCGTAAAACATGGAGACGGTCTTCTGGTAACTGTTCAGTCAGCCAATTTGCCAGATTTTGGGTCATAAAGGCGCTCCCTTCGCTAAATTCTCCACAATACCACGTTTAAGTTCTTCAAGATTCACACCAGAATCAGCCGATTGCTTTTCCAGGAAATCATGAAAAGACCCGTGGTAAATACTATATCGAGTTTCGTTGTCAATAATTTGCACCTGCAAAAATTGATCCCATTGTTCCAGGACTGTAGATAGCACCGATTCTTCCACTCCTGTCAACTTAGCCAGCAAACGACAAGAAACAGGTTCGCGCACTTTTGATAATACATAAATAGCGCGAATTTGCGCCATAGGTAAGGATTTGTGGTTAATCCTCAGCATCTGCCAGTGGTGCTTATAATACCCCCACAAGCCAATCGGTAAACTTTCCAAAGTTTTACCATTATACACCCCATTATGTATATCATTCAACACATAGCGCAAATACATAAAGTTATTTTCGCTTTTGGCGACCAGTTGAGTACAAAACTGTTCGGCGGTTAACTTTTGTGATGCCATCCACTGTTGAATAAAGCGACTTTGCGACAGCCGTTTATTAGTGTATTGACCAGCATCCCAAGCACTTTCTGACCGATACTGCATTAAATTACAGATGGTTTGATGGTCGCTTACTGGTAAGGGCAGTTGTTTATAACGTTTCGATATGATAAAATAGACATTTTCCGGGAGTTTGTCGGGTAAGTAAAGCACATTACTTCCCGGTGTTTGACTCGACAAATCCACCTCATTTAAAGCATCCACTACTACCACCAACTTTTTGCCCCGTGGTAGGGTCTGGCTGGCTTCTTTTAACAACCGTGATAAAACTTTACCGTTTCGCAGGGCATTTTCTGGTAAACTGGTATAGTCCAGTTGATAGCCTTTAATGAGTGCAGTGCAGATATTTTCTAAGAATTGTCGAGCGGTCACTTTCCCTAAAGATTGGCTGTTAAAATAGCTCAGACAGTGACCTTCAAATAACTGCACACAACGCGCCAGGATAGCGGTTTTTCCATAGCCGGGGTCTGCTTCCAAGACAAAATAACCTTGGGGCTCTTTTTCCAGAAACTCCTTAATGGCTTCAAAAACATGAGTCCGCCCCACAAAATACTTAGTTGTATCAGCTATGATACTTTCGCATTGTGGCGAAATCGTAAAAGGTGTTTTGCTCTGGTCAAAACAAGGCTCTAAGGCTTCCTGAATTGACTCTAGTTCATCCTGTAGTCCAGTGTTCAACTGTTTTAAAATAGTCAAGATGTCTTGTTGGGTAATAGCAATTTTATGGGCTGAGGTTTGACTATCTCGCAGCAAGTCTAATACCATAGCATGAAAAACTTGCCCCCCTTTAGCAGCATCTTGTTTCCAGATTTCTGTGAGATTATGGGCGAACCGTTTATGCAAATGTTGGCTAATAGCTTTAATGGCATCTTGGTAATAGTGAATACCGTGGGATAAATGGGATTTATGTTGTTCCATTAACCAGGTGATTAAGTGTTCCCAACTTTGCAGATCCAGAGTTTTCAGGAAAATATCTGACCCATTAGCTGCTAATGTATAACGCAAATGGTGTTCACCGATCGCCTCATAGTCTGCTATACCTTCGCTACTGTGTTCGATTTGTAGCCAGTATTGTTGAGTATGTTTAGCTAAATGCTTTAATTCTCTGGCGATATGTTGATAGGTTTTTTTTTGGGCTATTTGCAATAACCCTAAAGCGATCGCTCCTCCCACAGATTTGGCTAATTTTTCCTTACTCAAGCCTGGGGATTGTTCCCCCAATTTTTTGGCAAAATCCAGCAGTTTACTAGCGGTGATACTATTAACAGTAGGTCCCGAAAAATGTGTGTAAAACGGGGTTGCCGCTTTGGTATAACCTGTAACGACGGAACCCACAGACAGTAAGGCTGTCACCTCTAGGAAGAATTTGTGTTGCTTAACGGTGTTGATCATAATTCGATTTCTGCCAGTGATGTTAACCGAGCAAACCTCTAGGCAATTTTCCGAGGATAACTGGGATAGGGTCTATAGTAAGCTTAATTTTAGAGATAGCAGCAATACATAAACTTATTTTCACTTTTGACCCTGCTCCTAGGTAACTCTCCTAGGATAGATTTCTCGACCCATACTCTGTGATGTATTTTCAGCCGATATATCTTCAAGAATATCTTGATAGTTATATTCTTGAGCCGTCTATCATCGTCGCATAAATTTTGGGCTCGAATTGTATCAGATTATGCGCTTCCGTGGTGATCTGGATCAACTAACCTGTGAGGTACAATTTCAGGCGATCGCTACACCAACACCGATCCTAAAGTTAATCAAAGTTGATCAAAGTTTAGCTAACGATGCCATGTCGCTCCGAAAACATTATTGACCCCAACTATAGTTTTCATGAAGATCCCCGACTTGTCAAGCTACACTGTCTCATAGACGCTAACAGTAAGGAACTTCGCGATGATGAAATTACAACCCCTGACCCCTTCTGCTTCGGACTCGGTTTCTGATCATGGGGTATCTGACCAGGTGGGAACTTGGACCATTGAAGATAGCGAGAAACTCTACCGCATTCAGGGGTGGGGTGAACCCTACTTTTCTATTAATGCTGCGGGTCATATCACGGTTTCCCCTCAAGGCGATCGCGGTGGGTCTATTGATTTATATGAGTTGGTCGAGTCTCTGAAAAAACGAAATCTGGGGCTACCTTTACTGATCCGCTTTCCTGATATCCTGGAAGACCGCATTGAACGCCTAAACGCTTGTTTTTCTAAGGCGATCGCCCGCTATAATTATCCGGGAGTTTATCGGGGAGTTTATCCGGTTAAGTGTAACCAAGAACGTCATCTGATTGAGGATTTGGTGCGCTTTGGGGAGCCTTATCAATTGGGATTAGAGGCGGGTTCTAAACCGGAATTGTTGATTGCTTTGGCTTGTCTGACTACTCCCGGTGCTTTACTGATTTGTAATGGCTATAAAGACCGACAATATATCGAAACCGCCATGTTAGCCCAACGGTTGGGACGTAAAACTATTGTGGTGATGGAACAGTTAGAAGAAGTGGAATTAGCCATAGCCGCTAGTCAAAATCTGGGGATACAACCGATTTTAGGAGTGCGGGCGAAATTGGGAAGCCGAGGTGTAGGACGTTGGGGAGGTTCCACCGGCGATCGCGCTAAGTTTGGTTTAACTATTCCCGAAATTATCCAAGTATGCGATCGCCTCCAGGGTTTGGGAATGTTGGATTGTTTGCAGCTTCTACACTTCCATATTGGCTCACAAATCTCCTCTATTAGTGCTATTAAAGATGCCATCCGAGAAGCTAGTCAAATTTATGTGGAACTCGCTAAATTAGGCGCTAATATGCAATATCTGGATGTCGGCGGCGGTTTGGGGGTAGATTATGATGGTTCTAAAACTAACGCCCCCGCTTCCAAAAACTACAATATGCAAAACTATGCTAATGATATTGTGGCGGAAGTTAAGGAAGCCTGCGAACAGGGAAAAATTGATGCGCCTGTTTTAATTAGTGAAAGTGGAAGGGCGATCGCTTCTCATCAGTCCATCTTGGTTTTTGATATCCTGGGAAGTAGTGAACCCAGCACCGCTAACCCTCCGAATATTCATGATGATGACCATCTCCTACTCAGGAATTTAGCCGAAACCTATCAATCTATTACTCCCGATAATTACCAAGAAGCCTATCACGACGCGATCCAGTTTAAAGGGGAGGCGATTAGTGTCTTTAATTTCGGTTACTTGAATTTACGCGATCGCGCTAAAGCTGAACAATTATATTGGGCTTGTTGTCATAAAATCCGCGAGATTATTCGAGACTTGGAAACTATCCCCGATGATTTAAAGTCTATTGAGCAGATTATGGCTTCTATCTACTATGTAAATCTCTCCGTTTTTAAGTCTGCGCCAGACTCCTGGGCGATTGACCAACTCTTCCCGATTTTGCCAATTCATCGCCTTAATGAAGAACCAACTCAAAGGGCGACCTTGGCAGATTTAACCTGTGATAGTGATGGTAAAATAGACCGCTTTATCAATTGGGGGGATTCTAAACCTATCTTAGAAATGCACCCCCTGACACCATCAGAACCCTACTATTTGGGGATGTTTTTGGCGGGCGCATATCAGGAAATTATGGGGAATTTACATAACCTATTTGGCGATACCCATGTGGTTCATATTAAACTCAATCCTCAAGGTTATCAGGTAGAATATGTCATCAAAGGCGACACTATGAATGAGGTTTTGGGTTATGTACAATATGATAGTGAGGATTTGGTGGAAAGTATCCGCCGCCAAACTGAACAAGCCCTTCAGTCCCAGAAAATTACCATCGAAGAATCTCAGCTTCTCCTACAAAACTATGAACGCAGTTTGACCCAATATACCTATTTGACCTCTCACTGATGCTCAAATTTTACGGAATTACCCCAATTTCAGCAGAAAATAAGTTAAAATATACAGGTTTCCCTAAAGGGGATAATTTGAGACTATGAAAGCACAAGAAAATCGTCGGGTTCGCAAAGCTGTCATCACAGCCGCAGGATTTGGTACTCGGATGTTCCCAGCCTCCAAAATGATTAAAAAAGAGTTTTTCCCTATAGTTGATGCTGAGGGAATCGCTAAACCTGTGATTCAGGTGGTCGTGGAAGAGGCTATTAATGCTGGAATTGAAGAGGTCGGAATTATTGTTCAATCGGGCGATCGCTCCTTATTTGAAGACTATTTCCAAGGGTCTCCTAAACCGGAATTTTGGCGGAAATTGTCCCCCAATAGTCGAGACTATAGCCACTATTTACAAACCTTGGGGGAACGGATTACTATTTTAACCCAGGAACAACAAGAAGGATTCGGTCATGCGGTCTTTTGTGGCGCTCAGTGGGTTAATGATGAGCCTTTTATGCTACTATTGGGAGACCATGTTTATGCTTCGGATTTGGAGGTAAACTGCGCCCGTCAATTGTTGGAGGTTTATGAGGAGGTTCAACAGAGTGTTATCGGTGTGCGAATTACTCCCGGCGATCGCATTCACCACTATGGTTGTGTAGCCGGAACTCCCGTTAAAGATTCTGATTATTTATTTGACCTGACGGAAATCTATGAGAAGCCAACCCTCAATTATGCGCGCACAAATCTCCGAGTTCCCGGACTGGAATGGGATCGGTTTTTGACTGTGTTTGGGCTGTATATCATTGAACCGAAAATCTTTGACTTCTTAGCAGATAATATCCGCCATGATGTCCGGGAAAAGGGAGAATATCAACTGACTTCCTGTTTGCAAACTCTCCGAGAAAAAGAACAAATTACTGGGTATCTTGTCCAAGGTCGCTGTTTTGATACGGGTCTACCAGAAACCTATTTTAAGACTCTGGTAGAATTCCGCAATATCAAGACTAAATCCTAGGGAGTACAGCCGATTGAATCAGGGGGGGTGGAGGGGGGGGTTATCATCCCCAACCTTCCCTCAAAAAAAAGGGGAATTTAGCGGCTATACATTTGGGTTAAATAGCGCAGGCGATCGCACAAAGGATGCGTTAACAATGTCGAACTTTCGTAGCGCCAACGCCAGTTTCCCGCATTGGTGCTAGGGTCATTCATCCTCCCTCGATTATCTAATCCTAACAGGTCTTGAAGGGGGAAAATCGCCAGGTCAGCAATGGAACTTAGGGCTAACCGAATTAACGCCCAATTAATGTCCTCAATGGCTTCTGGGAAAGCATACCCTAAATAGCCAGCCACGTGCTGACGAATTTCGGGACTCATGGTTTGCCACCAACCCACTGTAGTATCATTGTCATGGGTTCCCGTGTAAACAATGGAATTTCTGGTATAATTATGGGGTAGATAGGGGTGGCGAGAATCTTCCCCAAATGCGAACATGAGGATTTTCATTCCCGGAAACTCAAAGCGATCGCGTAACTCTTCCACCTCTGGGGTAATGATTCCTAAATCTTCCGCTAAAACTGGTAAACTTCCTAACTGTTGACCGAGACTTTCAAAAAATTCCGCACCCGGCGCGGTCACCCACTCCCCATTCAAAGCCGAAGTTTCCCCAAAGGGAACCCGCCAATAGGCTTCAAAGCCTCGGAAATGGTCAACCCGAACCCAATCTACATATTCCAACGTGGCGCGGAATCTTTCAATCCACCAAGCAAAATTAGTCCGTTTTAGTTCATCCCAATCATAAACCGGATTCCCCCAAAGTTGTCCGGTAGCACTAAAATAGTCCGGCGGTACTCCCGCAATATAGGCAGGGTTCAGGGTTTCTGGGTGCAGTTGAAAGTTGTTAGGCGCAAACCAGACATCAGCACTATTATAGCACACATAAATCGAGATGTCACCAATAATTTTAATGCCCTTATTGTTGGTGTAGCGTCGCAGTTGACTCCACTGTTCAAAAAACTTGAATTGCAGAAACTTATGGTATATAATCCGAGTGTGGAGTTCTTCGGTTTTCGCTTGCAAGGCTTGGGGTTCTCGGCGAGCGATCGCAGGTTCCCACTGATTCCAGTCTTTACCGTCGTTCTGCTCTAGGAGTGCCATAAATAGGGCGTAATCATTGAGCCAGGAGGCTTTTTGTTGACAAAACTCCTCGAAAGGATGGTTAGGTTGTGATTGTAGGGACTCCCAGAAGCAATCAAAGGCTTGTTTGAGGTATTGTCCTTTATGAGCAATGACCCTGGGAAAGTCAACCCGCTGGGGGTTATGGTTATCTGGTAGGGGTAGCAATTCCCGGCTATTTAGCAGCCCTTCTTCCGCTAGGCGATCGAGAGAAATCAACAGAGGATTTCCCGCGAAGGTGCTAAAGTTCATAATGTAGGGGGAATGCTCATAACCGGTCGGACCGAGAGGCAGAATTTGCCAAACTTTCTGGCCACTGCGTTCGAGAAAATCGATAAACTCATAAGCGGCACGTCCCAAGTCACCAATACCAAAGCGACTGGGGAAGCTGGTGGGGTGTAGCAAGATACCGCTGGCTCGTTCAAGGTGCATAATTAAGATATATTCCCGTAGAAACCGCTTTTATTTATATCACAAAGCCGATCGCCTTTTTGGGGGGATTATTACCTCGGTTAAACTTAAATTATTTTCAGATGGTTAATTGTGGGGTATAATAGAGGGTATCCCCCAGGAAGGTTGATGCAAATCACAACTAACGGCGATGGGGATCACCTGGTAAGGTGATTAAACTCATCTGTAGTCGTCTGTATAATCACCGAAAAAATCAGCCACTTGAGGGAAGATATATACAGTGGAGCATTGAGGTTCGGGAGATGAGCAGCTACTATAACAGTATGACCAATTCTAGCGGTTCCCTTGAGGAAATGTTTGGTCAAGTGATGTTTTCCAGTGTGGTGACGACTGAAGACCGCCAACAGTTGAAAGCTACCCTCCTCAAAGAAACCATCACGGAGGATGAACAGGCGATTATTAACCGCTTGCTGTACAATGTACGCCGGGGATGGGTTAGACTGATTGACTGAAGTTTCATTAGTAACCCGTGTTATCCACTGTTTTGCTTGTGTCCCACGGTAGTCGCGATCGCCGCCCTCAATTAGCTGTAGATAAGTTAGCACAACAGTTGAGCGATCGCCTCAAGGTGACTCAGGGTGGGGATAGTTTAACTGATTCTTTGGTGGGAAGTGCGGTTTTGGAGTTGGGACCGACTCCGCTATCTGCACAAATTCACCAATTCGCTGAGTATAGCCTGAGTTTAGGGATTTATCGAGTCCAAATTCTGCCGTTGTTTCTGTTACCTGGGGTCCATGTGGGAGAAGATATCCCCACCGAGGTGGAGTTAGCCCAAAAATCCCTGGGAACCGAGATAGAAATTCACCTACAACCTTATCTGGGAAGCCAACGCCAGCAGTTGTCTGTACTGCTGGAAAATGTTATGATTGGTGGTTACGATGTTGATGCTTGGATTCTACTTTCCCATGGGAGTCGCCGCGCGGGTGGAAATGAAGCGATCGCTCACCTAGCCCATAAAATCAAGGCTTCTGTGGCTTATTGGTCTGTGGCTCCGGGGATGGAGTCACGGGTTCAGGAGTTGCTACAAGCAGGATATCACCGGATTGGGATTTTGCCTTATTTCCTGTTCTCCGGTCGCACTACTGATGCGATCGTTGATTTGGTGGCTAATCTTGGTGACAGGTTTCCCGACAGCCAACTACACCTCACGCCACCCCTAGACCATAGCCCACACCTGGGCGATTTGATTTGTACTTGGGCGGAATCTTGCCTCTAGGATACCACCTGCCTGCTGCAGTGGGTGGTGATTCTCATAATTCTTTCGGTTTTGAGAGGCGATCGACACTCCCTAATGGCTCTGTTGCTTTGGGGGTAATAGTTTCGGGGTTTGTAAAGTTATATTACAGATTCTCATAACCTCGCGCGAGTTTGAATAGGGCGATCGTTCAAGTAAACTGGAGCCAACAACAGAAAAGTTTTTGTTTTTGGGGGTTGACAGTCTGGCGCTGTCTCTGATAGTATTAATTTACGTGAAAACAAAGGAATTTGCTTCGACAAAAACAGCCTGTAAAGTTTTGTTAAGCACCTTCTAGGTAGTCTCGCGCGATCGCACCTTGAAAACCCCATACTGCAACGTTTCCAAAGGTATAGGGTCCAACCCTACCAATTCCCCGTCAGGGGACGGAAACCACTCTACCCCGAGGGCTTTTAATATTTCACTCTTTCTTGTCCAACCCTACCAATTCCCCGTCAGGGGACGGAAACATACCGATGCAGGCTACATATCCGTTTATGTCATCCTCCCAATCTGTCCAACCCTACCAATTCCCCGTCAGGGGACGGAAACCTAAATGAGGTTTGCTTTTTTTCGCTTGGATGTAGGCGATTGCCGCCGTGTCCAACCCTACCAATTCCCCGTCAGGGGACGGAAACTCATTTGACTTAAATCTGTACAAAACAGGAATCTCCCCATCGGGTCCAACCCTACCAATTCCCCGTCAGGGGACGGAAACTTAAAAGTGATGATCGTCGCTGCGATTGCAGCAGTGATTGCTGTGTCCAACCCTACCAATTCCCCGTCAGGGGACGGAAACCAATGTTTAATAGGAACGCAAGAAAAGCTCCTACTAAAAATGTCCAACCCTACCAATTCCCCGTCAGGGGACGGAAACCTTCCGGGATTTCGAGCCATTTATTTTGCCCCTGGCGAGGCAATGTCCAACCCTACCAATTCCCCGTCAGGGGACGGAAACACATTCTCCCAGGCGCGGTACTGATACTCCAAAGCTCTATTGTCCAACCCTACCAATTCCCCGTCAGGGGACGGAAACATAGGCAGCCGAAGCCCAAGTGCCAGACCCGGCACCACAGAAACGTCCAACCCTACCAATTCCCCGTCAGGGGACGGAAACTGAGCGATCGCTTTAGCGGAAAGCAAGCGATCGCTCAACTGTCCAACCCTACCAATTCCCCGTCAGGGGACGGAAACGATCGCCTCTTTGAAATTCTTTTCGGGCTCGTTTACAGCATTCGTCCAACCCTACCAATTCCCCGTCAGGGGACGGAAACCAGCCATCAGGGTTGTCCTGATGGCTCTTGGTTACGGTCCAACCCTACCAATTCCCCGTCAGGGGACGGAAACTACATTTTCCATGAAGGCGGACAGCTTTTCATGATTAGGTCCAACCCTACCAATTCCCCGTCAGGGGACGGAAACACAAAGCAGAAGGAGGTCGACTCGTCAGACAGTCAAGTCCAACCCTACCAATTCCCCGTCAGGGGACGGAAACCCCCTCAACTTGAGATACACCCTCTATTACCAACCCTTGCGGTCCAACCCTACCAATTCCCCGTCAGGGGACGGAAACCAAGGATTGCATTGCTCTCTCCGTTTCTCACTATAACTAATATATGTCCAACCCTACCAATTCCCCGTCAGGGGACGGAAACTTTGGTTCACCTCCGTCGTATGAGTTTCCGAGATATCGGTCTTGTCCAACCCTACCAATTCCCCGTCAGGGGACGGAAACTTCTCTCTTATCAGCCTTTCGACTGATAGAGATCAGGATCTCTGCGGTCCAACCCTACCAATTCCCCGTCAGGGGACGGAAACAGTTCATATATTTTTACTCCTAAGTCTTCTAGCTTTGGAGTCCAACCCTACCAATTCCCCGTCAGGGGACGGAAACACGCAAAATAAGAGACACTGCAAACAAACCAACACCAACAGAGGGTCCAACCCTACCAATTCCCCGTCAGGGGACGGAAACAAATAATCCAGACAAGTCAATATCAGTAAAGTTGCTGTTGTGTCCAACCCTACCAATTCCCCGTCAGGGGACGGAAACAAATTTGCTTTATGCAGCAGGAGCATTAGCCCTATTTGTGTCCAACCCTACCAATTCCCCGTCAGGGGACGGAAACTTTAGTCCCTTGTCTGGAAGTGTACTCACCTACAGGTGTCCAACCCTACCAATTCCCCGTCAGGGGACGGAAACGTATAGCTACCATCGTCGTGGTGGACTATAGCTACCCTCTCTCCGGTCCAACCCTACCAATTCCCCGTCAGGGGACGGAAACTGTAAATTAGATAAACTAATTGTTTCAACATCTTTCTTTCTTGTTGTCCAACCCTACCAATTCCCCGTCAGGGGACGGAAACTTCAAAAATAGGCGAGCAGGGGGTGTCCACCCCGTCAGCCCTAGGTCCAACCCTACCAATTCCCCGTCAGGGGACGGAAACCCCGACAATTTTGTGGAACCGAGCCACAAAATCGTTTGCTCGTCCGTCCAACCCTACCAATTCCCCGTCAGGGGACGGAAACCTTTTTGCCTTTATGGGTTTGGACGAAGACCAAGTTTTTATATTCCCCATAGTCCAACCCTACCAATTCCCCGTCAGGGGACGGAAACGAAGGATCTGTGTTAGATACGGATTCACCCACTCGGTGGGTATTGTCCAACCCTACCAATTCCCCGTCAGGGGACGGAAACACGACGACTATGAGAGCCAACTATCGCTTGGCTGGTGACGTCCAACCCTACCAATTCCCCGTCAGGGGACGGAAACAAGAACTCCTTTACCTCCCCGGGGAGCCTGTCCCAGTTAATCGGTCCAACCCTACCAATTCCCCGTCAGGGGACGGAAACTATTTTTCTTTGTCGGTAATCTGAAAAATATCTTTCCCTTTTAGGGTCCAACCCTACCAATTCCCCGTCAGGGGACGGAAACAATCCGGTGAGCATCATATCTTCGTAGATATGCTCCCATGCTCTGTCCAACCCTACCAATTCCCCGTCAGGGGACGGAAACACTTTTAGACGGAAGTTTTCCTCCTCGTCCGTCTGGAACTGGACGGTCCAACCCTACCAATTCCCCGTCAGGGGACGGAAACCGTTTCCGCTATTTTTGAGCCAACCAGACCATTGAGCCAACCGGACGATCGCATTTCCCAGACCAGGAAAGCGAAACCGCAGAAATTAGTTAATTTGGAGAGCGATCGCCAGGTATAATTTTCTGTGAGGGAATTAACTCAATCCATGGCACCAAGTTCATTGACACCAGAAACACACCTACCAACTTTCCCCGTTTTGGGATTACCAGTACATCTGGCTGATAATTATAGCCAGTGGCTGTCATCGCGGCTGAGTCAGGGTTTGGGAACTAATGTCATCACCCTCAATGCTGAAATGGCGATCGCCGCCGAATCTAATCAACCCCTAGCCGAATTAATCCGAAACGCCGACCTAGTAATTCCTGACGGTGCGGGGGTCGTGCTTTATTTAAAATTCAAAGGACACCCTATCCAGCGTTGTCCGGGAATTGAATTAGCCGAAACCCTCCTCCATGAGTTTAACCAGCTAATACCCTCTGGATTGGTGTTTTTTTATGGTGGAAAACCTGGCATTGCTCAAAAAGCCGCAGAGCATTTTCAGCACCGGATTAAAGGTTTGGCGATCGCCTCTTATCACGGCTATCTGTCCGACTCCGAAGAACAGGAAATGCTTGCCAGTCTCCAGGAATTACAACCTCAATTAATTCTAGTGGGTTTAGGGGTTCCCCGTCAAGAGTTTTGGATTGCTAAAAATCGCCATTTATGTCCTGATGCTGTGTGGATTGGAGTTGGTGGCAGTTTTGATATTTGGGGGGGAGAAAAACAACGCGCCCCCGCTTGGTTTTGTGAACATCATTTAGAATGGCTTTATCGTTTGTATCAGGAACCTTGGCGGTGGCGGAGAATGTTGGCTTTACCCTATTTTGCTTGGAAGGCTTGGATTAGGTCTTGATTAGCGGATGCCACACTCCTCTAATTTTGCCATAATTACCAGAACTCTCGTCAATCCAAACCCTCCTAATTTCCCCATTAATCTACTGGCGATCGCAATATCCCCCACCCTCCCCGACGGGAGATGACCGGGGGGTGCTTTGTCTATTTCAAACACTAAGTTATTGTACCATAACCAGTCATTCGGTCGCCGCCATCCCACCTTTTCCCCAAACAGCTTATAAGTCTCTATATCCGCACTGGTAGAACCCCCGATTTCTTGCCAAATTCGATACTGGACACTAAATCCGAATCGACCATTACTATATTGACACCAAAGCTGATCAATGGTGCGGAATATATCACAGGGTAACTTCCCCAAACTCTCTATATCCAAATAACCTTGACTTTCCCTATGGGCTACTGCTAAAATTAAGGTGGTGGTTTCTCGGTCGGCATCCTTCCATCTGCCACTTTTCAGCAGCTTTTCTAGGAAACTATAGTCCGTAGATGGTGATAACAATGCTTTCAGGTCGTCTCGGACTTCCGACGCACTTGAAGCCCGTTTATTGCTGCTGGTCATCACCATTTTATCTAGTATATCTGCGAGGGGAGAATTTAGGCGATCGCCTAAATATTTGCGCCAATTCCATTCCCCATCATGAACATTGTATAATTGCCAGGGGGGTACTTGGGTTAATAAATAAATACAGGTCACACCCAAGCTGTAGATATCACTGCTAAAGTTAGCCTGTCCCAACGTTTGTTCCGGTGCCGCATATCCCGAGGAACCTATGCTAGTCCCCGGACTGGTTAAAGCCTTCGCTGTCGCAAATTTTGCCGCCCCAAAATCCACTAAAATCAGTTGCTGGTCCGGGTGTCTTCTGATGATATTATCCGGTTTAATATCCCGGTGAATTACCTGCTTATTATGGATAAAATCCAACAGCGGTAATAAACTCCCCAGCAGATTAATCACCTGTTGCTGGCTGAATTTTCCCTGGGTTTCCAACTCCTTTAGCAGCGTTTTACCCGGGATATATTCCTGCACTAAATATTGGCGATTATCCTGGGTAAAATAGGCATAAAGTGCCGGGATTTGGGGATGATGTCCTAACTCATCTAAACGCACCGCTTCCAGTTCAAACAGTTGTTTAGCTTTCTCAATTCCCTGAGTCCCCACCCCTTGGGGAAAAAACTGTTTAATCACACAAAGAGGCTTGGAGGGTTTGTCCTCATCAACCGCTTTAAAAGTGCGACCAAAGCCACCTTGACCGATAATGGCGATCGCCCTATAGCGTTCTTTTAATAACAGTTTAGCACCACATCGCTGACAAAACCTGCTATCAGGTGGGTTATTAGCCAAACAGTCAGGATTGAGACATTGACTCATTGACCCTCCCTCCTAGACAACCCCCTAACCTTATCTTACCTCATCCCAGTGCGATCGCGCCATCAACCCAAAACCGCCGCCGCCGAATCCCGGGAAATCCGAATTTTAGTGTTAGTATATTCCGGGGTCCATCCCTCCGTATTACTAAAATAGCGCACCGCCTTAATTCTCTTAGTATCCGTCAAGTGAAACCAGTGTTCCGTCCCTGCTGGAACATTAATATATTCTTCCGCTTCAATGACTAACTCCATTTGACCACCATCAACACCCACAAAACCAAAGACACCTTCCCCTTCAATAATATAGCGCACTTCATCATCAGCGTGGGTGTGGCACTGCTCAAACTTAGCCAGTAAGCCGTCTAAGTTAGGGATATCAGGATGTAAAACGATTAAATCCCTGGACTGATAACCAGCCGTTTCCTGAAGTTCCTTAAAATACCCATCCAGAGATTGTAGCACCTGTTGTTTTTGGTTGTCATCCAAACTCGCCTCACCCAATAGGCGGCGAATTTCTGGATCTTCTCCCACAGGCCATTTATTTAGGTTAACATTCAAAGCGGAAAGTTCTCGCCTAATATCTTCTAGGTCAGTATAGGTAGCCCCATTTTCCAGGTGTAAAATTGCCATGGTTGTCCTTGATAATCAGCGCCCCTGATTATAGCATATTGACATAATAGCCCAACCCAGAAATCATCACTTATGTCCGAAGATACATCAAGCAACCATCAGGAGTTATTAGAAATTTGGCGATCGCAAATTCGCCAAGCCGATATTAATAACGTTTTCTGTCATTGTCGAGACTGTGAAGCCGAATGGGTAAGTTCAGCCTGGGACGAAAACTGCGCCAGTTGTGGAAGCACAAATATCGAGAGGATATCCTGTTGGCAATTTCCCGATGATTAACAATTCCCCGTCGCCGAGAAATCCCCTTTCTTTGTGGGTTGTTAAAAAGGCAAGAGCCAGACATAAGCCGGGTTCTGTTGTCTCAACTGCCAATAGCAATCAAGATAGCAGTTATCTATCTGGGATGTCTGTTACCAGACACCTCTAGCGGTACACCATAAACGGGATCGGTAAAAGACCAACCGTCATCCCTGCGACCTTGCTCCCAACCGGGGTTTACCGAGCCGATACCTCACGATATCGCTGGTGCGCTCTTACCGCACCTTTGCACCCTTACCAGTGAGCCAAATTAGCCCCTTTGGCGGTATGTTTCTGTGGCACTATCCTCACGATCGCTCGCACTGGGCGTTACCCAGCAAGTCTGGTCTTTAGGGAGCCCGGACTTTCCTCAGATCCAAATCAATGAATCCGCAACCGCCTGCGCTAACTCTCGCCCTAGGGCAATTATAACAAATATCGGCATTCCCCGGTTAAATTTCCCCCAGTCTTTGGCTGTTGGGGTAAGAATAATAATGGGAAAGGCTAGACCAAATGGGGATTAACCGTGAGTGGGAAGTGGTTGCAAGTTTTCAAAAACAAACGCGCAGATCTCAAAGAGATTATCGCCTGTGCGATCACTAATGCGATCGTCATCCTGGCAATTTTGCTCCTGAAACAGGCGGGAGGACTCCAAACCCTCGAATTGATAGCCTTTGATATTATGGTGCGGTTGCGCGACGATTTAGAGCCAGATCCGCGATTATTGATAGTTGGTATCACCGAGGAAGATATAGTCGCCTTCAATCGCTGGCCTTTATCTGATGAAGTCATCGCCCAACTTTTAGATCGCCTCTCCCAGCTACAACCTCAAGCGATCGGTTTAGATATCTATCGCGACATTCCCTATGAACCCGGACATCAATCATTAGTCCAACAGCTTGACAACCCCAAAATTATCACCATCAAAGCCCTAGGAGATGCAGAAGTTCAGGGAACCCCCGCCCCTCCCACCGTCCCCCCCAGTCGGGTCGGATTCAATGATTTATTGCTAGACCCTGATGGAGTAGTGCGCCGCAATTTAATGTTAGCCACCATTGAAGACGAAACCTTCTACTCATTTTCCATGCAACTCGCCCTCAGATACTGGCAAAAACAGGGAATAGACCCCACCAATAGCCCCCTTCACCCTGATGGTATTCGTTGGGGGGCGGCGGAATTTTTACCCCTTGACCGCACCAGCGGCGGATATCAGACCATTGATGACCAAGGATATCAAATTCTCCTCGATTACCGTTCCCGTAAACCCTTGGCTAGGGTGGTGAGTGTGAGTCAGGTTCTCTATGGTAACATCCCCTCCTCCTGGGTAGAGGATAAAATCGTGTTAATCGGAACGATCGCACCCAGCGGAAAAGATCTATTTCTGACTCCCTATAGTCCCAGCCGCAGAATTTCCCCGAAAATGCCAGGAGTGTTAATTCACGCCCAAATGGTTAGTCAACTTTTAGATGTGGTGGCGGGAGAACGTTCTCTGTTTGTGTTTTGGCCACCTTGGGCAGAATTTGTCTGGGCTATAGCTTGGGGGGTGGTAGGTGTCATGGTGGTGGTGGTGGTGCGTCATCCCCTGGTGTGGATATTTTGCCCCCTACTAATGTTAGGGGTTTTGTGGATGGGGGGATTTTACCTATTTTTAAACAGTGTCTGGGTTCCCATGGTTACCCCTAGCCTTACTCTCCTGTTTACTTCTGTGATTGTGATTATTTACCTGGGATTTCGCGCCCAGCGACAGCAACAGGTGGTGATGGGATTACTCGGACAAAATGCCTCCCCGGAAATCGCCAAGGCTTTATGGAATAGTCGCGATCGCCTGATGACTAATGGCAAGTTACCCGGTGAGAAACTGGTGGCTACTATGCTATTTACTGATATCCGCAATTTTAGCACAATTTCCGAGCAAATACCCCCAGAACAATTAATCGAATGGCTCAATGAGTATCTGGCTACCTTAACTCAATGTGTCCATAGTCATCGAGGTATTATCAACAAGTTTATGGGAGATGGGATTATGGCTGCTTTTGGGGTTCCTATCGCCCGCACTACGGAGGCAGAAATTGCTCAAGATGCCTATGCGGCGGTGGCTTGTGCTTTGGAAATGGGCGATCGTCTCATCGAGTTAAATAAACTTTGGCAATCCCAAAATCTACCCGTTATTGAAATGAGAGTTGGGATTTTTACTGGACCCTTAGTTGCTGGCAGTTTAGGCAGTCGCGATCGACTAGAATATGGCTTGTTGGGAGATTCCGTTAATATTGCCTCTCGCCTGGAAAGTTGTGAGAAAGATAGACAGTCTGAACCCTGTCGCATCCTCATTGCTTATCAAACTTTAGTCTATCTTCCTGATGTTTTTGAGGTGGAATCTTGGGGATTTATTCCTCTCAAAGGCAAACAGCAACTTATTGATGTTTACCGGATTGTAGGCTGGCAATCTCCACCTCAACCATAGGAACCCAGACAATATTCATTTCTAGGCTTTTTTGTCTTCTTTAACAACCCCTCCACTTGAGACAATAATAAATCCAAATCAATGGGTTTGTAAATGATACCATCCACATCAATCTGTGCCTGTTCTCTTTCTTCCAAATAGCCACAAGCCGTCATAATCAAGACCGGAATAAACGGGATGGTTGGTTGACACCTCAAGATTTTTATCACCTCATAACCGCTCATTTTTGGCATCATCAAATCCAAGATAATTAAGTCCGGCGGTGATGACTCAACCATCTGCAATGCCACATGACCACTCTCGGCTGTTTGCACGTTGTAGCCAGCATCTTGCAGCAGAATTTCTACTAATAATCTGCCATCTATGGAGTCATCTACTATCAGGATATTCGCCGAATTTGGTGGGATTAAATTATCGTAAATTTTCATGGTAATCATCATAACTGACTGTTGACAACATCCAACCAGATTTTCCTAACTTTCCCCCAAAAATCTAGGGCGAAAACTCTCAACTTTGATAACAGAATTAATCCTGATATCTGGGTTATTAGTATCATCGAGATGGCACGGAATTTGATGGTAGCCGATTTACAGTTACCCCTTCCATACTCAATAACTTATAATATACAATACCCCCATCTATCCTCTATCTAGGGAAGTATAAAAATACCTATGTCAAGATTTGATGTCAACGCACCTAAAAAGCGGCTGATTAACATAAATCAACCGATAGTGTCAACAGGGTAAAACCCATTTGATTAAAGAGGAGACAATCGCAGAAAGCCAGAGGGGGTGGGGAATAGGAATTAAGGCAATTATTCAATCCAGCCGGAACGTAAAGCCCTCACCGCCGCCTGAGTGCGATCGTCAGCACATAACTTATTTAAGATACTGCGAACATGAGTCTTAACTGTACCCACAGTGATATATAACTTTTCAGCTATTTCGGCATTACTGCGTCCGCCGACAATCAATTCTAAGACCTCCAATTCCCGTTCAGTTAGGGGACAGGTAGATAAAAATTCTTTATACTCTGGTTCAACGGCATTTATAGTAACAGTAGCAGCCTGTTTATTTTTACCTGGTAGATTTTGAGCCTGTTGTAAGACAGTGCGAGCAATCACGGGGTCAATCCAGGAATTTCCTTCACTGGTGACTTGGATAGCTTCCATTAAGCGATCGATACTCACATCTTTAACACTATAAGAATCTGCACCCGCCGCAAAAGCACCCATGACAGCATCTTTATTATCGTGCATAGTCAGAATCAAAACCTTGGTATTTTGCCCCCCTTGGGTACTGATATATTCTTTAAACTGTTGAGTTAATTCAATGCCATCTATATCAGGTAAGCCAATATCAACAATTGCCACATCAGGTCGAGTCAATTTCAACACTTGTAAACCCTGGCGACCGTTGGAGGCTTCCCCCACAACTTCCACCTGTTCACTCTGTTGTAAGGCTGTTTTTAAACCCACACGAGTTAAATCGTGATCTTCAATTAAAACCACCCGAATTTTTTTCATTATTTTACCTCCAGAAAATTTTATCAATACCAGTAAATCAATCTTAGGGGAGTTGTAACTGCTTTGTCGGAAAACAGCACTAGGCAAAATCTGCCATAATGTGCTGGTAGGAGGCTGACCCTGAGTTATTGTCAGCCACGAAACAATGATTGTATCATTAATAGGAGATGGGTCATCATCTCAGAGACAAGGCCGGAGTATCTCAACCCGATTTGACCCATTAACTGTTAAGGTGGTCTAAACGGACTCGATAGTGTGGCAAACTTTAGCTTTTTGGATAATTTCTGACAAAATACAATAACTATGTATTCTTCTGCTGTACCCTCAACACACTCCCGCCCAAATATCTTAGCGGTTGATGACTCCCCAGAAAATCTATTTCTGATTGAAGCCATGTTAGCTGAGGAAGGATACACGGTCTATTGTCAACCGGACGGGGAGTCAGCCCTAAAAACGATATTAGAAAACCCCCCCCAACTGGTATTATTGGATGTGATGATGCCGGGAATTGATGGCTATGAAGTGACGCGCCGTATCCGCAATAATCCTAATCTGCCATTTATCCCGATTTTATTGATTACAGCCCATGATCAGTCTAGTGTAGTGGAAGGACTGGACGCGGGGGCGGACGATTTTATCCGTAAACCAGTAGAGGTTGACGAACTCCTGGCTAGAGTGCGATCGCTACTCAGACTTAAACATAGTATCGATGAACAGGCGCAAATGGCACGCCAACGGGAAGATTTTGTCTCTCGTCTCACCCACGACCTACGGACCCCCCTGGTGGCGGCGGATAGAATGTTAAAACTATTCCAGCAGGGTGCATTAGGACAAGTGACCCCAACAATGTCAGAGGCGATCGCTACTATGATTAGCAGTAACCAAAATCTGCTACAGATGGTAAATACCCTACTGGAAGTATATCGCTATGAAGCCGATCGCAAAACTATTGCCTTCTCTAGCCTAGACTTGAGTGCATTAGTCAAAGAGGTAGTGGAAGAATTGACCCCCCTGGCTATGGAAAAAGGCTTAACCATAGATATAGACCAGGTGGAAGCGGGGATATCAATGGTGGGAGACCCCTTAGAATTGCGGCGGGTGGTGATGAATTTGTTGGGAAATGCGGTGAAATTTACAGATATGGGCAAAATTACCGTCCTTCTAAAGGTAGCAGCCACGCCGACCCATGGCACACCTGAGATAATTTTACAAGTTGAGGATACCGGAGAGGGAATGTCTGATGGCGATCGCGCCATTATTTTTGATCGGTTTCGTCAAGGAAACCATAAGCGATCGGGAAGTGGCTTAGGACTGCATTTGGTATCCCGAATTGTCGCCGCCCATCATGGCAGTATTGATGTGAAATCCCAAAAGGGTCAGGGTAGCTGTTTTACGGTCAAATTACCTAAAAAGTTGGCCTAAAAAATTAGTGCGAGTTTTCAGCATAATCTCGTATACTGGTACACTGCGAGACTAAAATTTTCAATTGAGAACCTACCCGCGATAACCATGAGAACCTACTACTGCGGACACCTAAGAAGTGTTAATATTGGAGAAACAGTCACCCTCTGCGGCTGGGTCGATCGCTATCGCGATCATGGGGGGGTGGTATTTCTGGATCTGCGCGATCGCAGTGGTCTGGTACAAATTATCAGCGATCCTGAACGCACCCCTAATTCCTACAGCCTTTCTACTTCTGTCCGTAATGAATACGTTTTACGCATCACTGGTCGGGTTTCACAGCGTCCCGAAGAGTCCATCAACCCCAAAATACCTGGGGGGGATATAGAAGTATATGCTGATGAAATCGAGATCCTCAACGGACTAGGAAAGCCTCTACCATTCCTGGTATCTAGTAATGATACCGAATCGGTCCGCGAAGAATTACGCCTCAAGTATAGATATTTGGACCTGCGACGGGAACGCATGACCCGTAACCTACAATTGCGCCATGAGGTGATTAAGGCTATGCGGCGCTTCCTGGAAGATCAAGAACATTTTATTGAGGTGGAAACCCCAATTTTGACGCGATCGACTCCCGAAGGCGCACGGGATTATTTAGTTCCCAGTCGGGTTAACCCCGGGGAGTGGTTCGCCCTTCCTCAGTCTCCCCAATTGTTTAAACAAATGCTGATGGTCTCCGGGTTCGATCGCTATTATCAGATCGCCCGCTGTTTCCGGGATGAAGATCTACGGGCTGACCGACAACCGGAATTTACTCAATTAGACATGGAGATGAGTTTCATGTCTCAGGAGGAAGTTCTCGCCTTAAATGAGAACCTGGTTTGTCATATTTTTAAGACTGTCAAAAATATTGATTTACCCCGCCCATTCCCGCGCATGACCTATAGTGAGGCGATGGAACGCTATGGGAGTGATAAGCCAGATACCCGCTTTGGCTTAGAACTGGCTGATGTTTCTGACCTGCTGAAAGATTCCGGTTTTAAAGTATTTTCCGCCGCCATAAAATCGGGGGGGATTGTGAAAATCCTGCCGATTCCTGGGGGAAATGATTTGATTTCTAATGTGCAAATTAAACCCGGTGGGGATTTGTTTAAAGAAGCCACCGAAGCCGGGGCGAAAGGATTGGCTTATATTAGGGTGAAAGCCGATGGACAAATCGATACTATCGGCGCGATTAAAGATAACCTGAGTGATGACCAAAAAGCGGAAATTCTGCGGCGCACTAATGCTAAAGCGGGGGATTTATTACTGTTTGGTGCGGGGGATGTAGCCACGGTTAATAAAACCTTGGATAGACTGCGATTAGTGATTGGTCACAGGTTGGGATTGATTGACCCGAACCAAATTAATCTGCTGTGGGTGACGGATTTTCCTATGTTTGAGTGGAACCAGGATGAAAAACGCCTGGAAGCTATCCATCACCCCTTTACTTCTCCCCATCCTGATGATATTAATGATTTGAAAACGGCGAGGGCTCAGGCTTACGATTTGGTGCTAAATGGTACGGAAATTGGCGGCGGTAGTCTCAGGATTTATCAGCGGGAAATTCAAGAGAAGGTGTTTGATGCGATCGGTTTATCTACGGAGGAAGCCTACAATAAATTTGGCTTTTTATTAGAAGCCTTTGAATATGGAACACCCCCCCATGGCGGTATTGCTTACGGTTTAGACCGCTTAGTGATGCTATTAGCTGGGGAAGATTCTATCCGAGATGTGATTGCATTTCCTAAGACACAACAAGCCCGTTGTTTGCTTACCAATGCACCGTCTGGGGTTGATCAAAAACAGTTAAAAGAACTACAGGTGGCTTCTACCTATAAGCCGAAAAAATCCGAGTGATTTGGTGGTGGAGACCATCACGATTGGCTGTTCTTAGCACAGCGATCGCATAAACCAAAAAATTCCAGGGTATGATAGTAAATCTTAAAATGGTGGGATTCTTGTAAGGTGGTTTCTAAATGATGCACTGGACACTCATCAATCACAATTGAGTAACCACACTCAACACAGGTCAGATAGTGTTCATCCTCCTGTACCAGACCATAAACAGATTCCCCAGTCCCTAATAGCCGCACATGAACCAAACCCTCCTTTTTCAGTGCATCAAGGGAACGGTAAATTGTGGCTAGTCCCATAGCCTGGTCATTTTTACGCATTTCCATATACAGATCCTGAGCCGAAAGCGATCGCCTCAGGGTTTTAAGTTTGTTCAAAATTCGTTCTTGACTACGAGTCCGACGAGTGTTCATTACTTCCCATTACCATTGCTCAATTTGGCGCTTATCTATAGGCTATCATTAATGATAACAATAGCAACCGCTGTCTACAACTATTATGATTCAAAGCCCTTCAAGTATCCAGTCCCCCAATCCGGTTTTCGCCCGTCACGAGACGTTTCACCCTCGGTTTGGCTGGCTAAAAAAGGGGTTTGATCAAGCCGAAAAAGATGATCGTATTTTTTTGGCGGAAGATGCGCCAGTGCGTCTCGGTGTGGGGAAAAATATGGTGCGATCGCTTCGTTATTGGTGTCAAGCCTTTAAGATTTTAGAAGGCGATCGCTCCTTAGACCCAATCAGACTTACACCGTTGTTATCCCTCAATTTTTAGTCCAAGGCAGAGAAAAAAACTTAGATTTTTGAACCTGTGAACAGGGGGATATGCACTGTGGGGAAACACTCCGAGATATGCGGTTGATTGTGATTGACCAATGGAAAAAAACTGTCTTCAGTGACGTTTAATCCTCCATTAAGGCGATCGCACGTTGAGGGTTAAGTAGTGGGAAGACCTGGCGGGTGATCAAACCTCCAGCGTACCCCTGGTGCAAAAGGTCACATAAAACTTGGCTATAATTTGTTCAAAATCTATCAATTGAACAGGCAAAATATACGATGGAAATTATCAAACTCAAAATCCGGGCGGATGGGGAAGGAAAAGTTATTTTACAAGTTCCTCAAGATTTAGCGAATCAAGAGTTAGAGATAGCTGTTATCTATCAATCCGCTTCTCCACCTTCCGCCACTCAAACCCCAGACGAATTAGGCTGGCCTCCGGGATTTTTTGAACAAACCGCAGGCTGTTTAGCCGATGAACCGTTGGTCAGATATGACCCAGGGGAATATCAGGTGAGGGAAGAAATCGAGTGATTTATTTACTGGATACAAATGTCTGTATTCTGTACCTAAATCGTCAGGATGAGAAGCCATGGCAGGAGAAATTTTTCCCCACCAAGGGCGATCGCCTCGGGAAAACCCGGTTGATCCGCCAACAGATTGAAGCGATCGCCCTGGTGTGAACTCTACCGCTTCTGGAATAGGAGGACGATGGCAGGGTCTCTATAGCCGCCGGTAGGTTGACTTTTTGCTCCAGCGCGGTACTATGGACGATGGACATATAGCGTTTCTCATGTCCATAAGGAATACGCCCTCACCCCAAACCCCTCTCCCAGAAAGGGAGAGGGGCTTTGAAAAGTACATAATGAGTCCACCGAACCGCTATAACAAGCTGATCCAGTCCCTGAGTTAAGAATGTAAAATTTTATTGCTCAGGCCGATCGCCCAGGCACAGACTGGGTAACAATAAGGGTTTTGTTTACCAGACGTCACCGGAAACCATCGTGATTCAAACCAGCCTCAATCGTCATATCATCGATCCACCCCAAAGCGTGAATCCGGTTTTTGCCCGTCACGAGACCTTTCACCCTCGGTTTGGCTGGCTGAAAAAGGGTTTTGATAAAGCTAAGGAAGATCCTGGGGTATTTTTGGCGGAAGATGCGCCAGTGCGTCTCGGTGTGGGGAAAAATATGGTGCGATCGCTTCGTTATTGGTGTCAAGCCTTTAAGATTTTAGAAGGCGATCGCCCTACAGTATTCGGCGAAAATCTTTTAAAAGATGACGGCTGGGATCCGTTTTTGGAAGATCCAGCTTCTCTGTGGTTGCTACACTGGAATTTGCTCAAACCCCCCTGCGACGCGGCAGCATGGCATTACACTTTTAATCAGTTTCGGCGGGTGGAATTTTCCCAAAATGATTTGTTCTTGGCGGTGTCCGACTATGGGAAAACTCTCAAAAAAAATCTGGCTGATTCTTCAATTAATAAAGATGTTAGCTGTCTGCTAAGGATGTACGTTAAACAAAGCCGAAATCATCAAGTGAGTGAGGATTCGATTGATTGTCCTTTTGCCGAATTGGGTTTAATTACTAGGGCTGGCGACTCTAAATATTACACCTTCCGAGTCAACCAGAAGCGGAATTTACCCCCGGAAATTGTAGTAGCAGCCTGCTTAGAATACGCTGAATTTGTGGGGCGTGAACAACGCACGATCGCCCTGTCTCGGCTGCTTTATGATATCGGTAGCCCCGGTATGGTATTTAAGTTGCCAGAAAGTGCCGTCTGTGATGCCATTGAACGGGTGGCGCGGGGGTGGGATGCGATCGGTTTATCGGAAGCCGCCGGATTAATTCAGTTTTACTTTACCCAAAATCCCCAAGAATTAGCGGATCATCTGCTGGGAATGTATTACAATAAAAGGAGAGTTGATTAATCCAATGCCTAAACTTTTATCAGATTATTTTAGCCTCAATCGTCGCTATTCTCGGTCTATCAATATCGAGCGGGATTTTGACAATGTGGAAGCCTTAGCCGGATATATTCTAACAGAGCGATCGCTAGATGCACTGCGGCGAATTTTGACCGGATTTACTAACCCCCAAGCTAACCGCGCCTGGACGCTAACCGGAGTCTATGGAACCGGAAAATCATCCTTTGCTCAATTCTTAATTGCCGCCTGTGGCGACGAAAAAAATTCCGCCCACCAGGAAGCCTTAGCACTAATTGAAACTACCCTTGGTAGCGACAGTAAAGAGTATTTATCATTAACTAAAACTATCCCCAAAGCAGGTTTTTTTAGGGCGATTGTCACCGCACAAAGGGAACCTTTAAGCCATACAATTATTAGGGCTTTATATCGTGGCTGTGAAAGTTTTTGGGCTGACAAAAACCCACAGAAAAGACCCCAAGTATACCGAGACTTAGTAGATTTAAATGCAGAAATTGACCACCAAAACTCTGTCAATAGTAAAGATGTTGTCACCCTAGTTAAAGAAATTAGTAAAGCCGCCGCAACTCCCCTGTTAATTATCATTGATGAGTTAGGGAAAAACCTAGAATTTGTCGCCCAAAATCAAGGGGCAGAAGATTTATATCTGTTGCAACAATTAGCAGAACTTCCTCGTGATAGCAATTCTCCCATTTATTTAATTGGTTTGCTACATCAAGCCTTTGCAGACTATGGGGAAAGATTGAGTTCTGTTCAACGCAACGAATGGGCGAAAATTCAAGGCAGGTTTGAAGATATCCCCTTTAAAGATTCCTCCCCTCAAATGCTTCGATTGGTGGGTAAGGCGATCGATGCTTCAAATGCCAAAACCTATACAGGCGCGATTAATGACAGGGCTAGACAATGGTTTGATTCACTACCTGTCGCACTTACCTCAGACATCACTACTGAGGTGCTGGGTGCAACCTATCCCCTGCATCCGTTGGCGGCGTTAGTATTACCTGAATTATGCACCCAATACGCCCAAAACGATCGCTCCTTATTTACATTCCTCACCAGTGCCGAACCCTATTCCTTTAGGCGCTATTTAGAAGAGACGATCGCAGATGATACGAAACTGCCGACCTTGAAACTCGACCGTGTTTACGACTATTTTATCGAAGCCGTGGGGATGGGTATCACCTCCCGCCCGAAACTGCAACGATGGATAGAAGTGCAGGGCTTAATTAACGATGTTTCCAAAACCTTGGATCCTGACAGTTTACGGGTGCTGAAAACTATCGGAACCTTAAATATTGTCACCACCACCGGGGGGCTGAAAGCTACACGATCGCTTGTGGCTTTGGCAATGTGTGACGGTGTGGACGAGTCCCAGGAGTGGGAAAAAGCGATCGAGAACCTGCTGCAAAAAGGAATCGTTACCTATCGGCGACAAGTTGATGAGTTGCGGATTTGGGAAGGGTCTGATTTTAATGTAGATAGCGCCGTAGCCGACTATTTGGGAAGCGATCGCACCACCCTAGTCGAACTTCTGTCGGAAATTCGCCCTTTGGAACCCCTAGTCGCCCAACGACACAGTTATGTTACAGGAACCCTGCGCTATTTTGAACGGCGCTATCTTGATAATCCTATACATCTCTCCGCTCTTTCTTGTACCCTGAAAGATGCCGACGGTGCGATCGCTTATTGGGTGGGGGAACAATTGCCCAATGTTATGCCAGAAATGACCACCGACGGCAAACCTTTAATCGTGGTTGGTGTCGCCAAATTGGAAACCTTGCGGATACAGGCGCGGGAATTGGCTGCATTGCGACACATTGAAAATAATGCTCCCGAATTGCAAAGCGACGGGGTGGCGCGGCGAGAAGTGCGTTACCGTTTAGTGCAAGCCGAGGAGTTATTTGATGATAGCCTTAGTCAGGCTTTTGACCTCGCGGAAAATCCCAACCAATGCTGGATTTTGGGAAAACAAGAAACCCTCAACCACATTACCCATTTTCACGCCCAACTGTCGCGGGTGTGCGATCAGGTTTATCCTCAAACCCCGATTTTGTGGAATGAACTAATCAATCGGCGCGACCTCACCTCCCAAGGCGCTAAGGCGAGACTGGAGTTGATTTCGGCAATGTTGCAATACGGCGATCGCCAACGGTTAGAATTGACAGGATACGGCCCGGAAGTGAGTATCTATTACTCCCTTTTGTCGGAAACCAAAATCCATCGCTGCGAGGATGACCAGTGGGGATTTTACCCGCCGCCGGAAGATGCGGGGATTTTCAACGTTTGGAAGGCGATTGAAACCTTTTGTCTGGAAGCGAAAGAACAACAGCAAACCTTAGATTTGCTTTATCAGCGCCTGCAAGCGCCTCCCTACGGCATGAAACAAGGGGCGATCGCCATATTGTTAGCGGCGGTGCTGCTTTACCTTATCGACGACGTGGGGGTTTATAAAGATGGCTCCTTTATCCCCGTGTTGGGATTGGAACATTTCGAGATATTGGTGAGGTATCCCGATCGCTTTTCCGTGAAATACTTTGAAGTCCTCGGAGTGCGATCGCAAGTCTTTAAAGAATTGGAGGCAATTTGGGGGAAACGCAAACCCCTCAATAAACCGGGGCTTCGTAATATCACCCTGTTAACAGTCGTTAAACCCTTGTTTCAATTCGCCAAAGCATTACCCCCCTACACCACTCAAACTAAGCGCCTCAGCGCCCAAGCAGTGGGGGTGTTGCAGGCGTTGCAGCGAGACCAGGAACCCGACGAACTGGTGTTTACATCTTTACCGCAAGCCTGTGGTTTGCCGGCAATTACCAGCCAAGAGGGAGAGGATACCAATATTGCCAAAACCCTCCGCACCAAGCTAGTAGAAGCCCTGCGAGAGATTCAGACGGCTTATGATTGCTTGCTCAACGACTGTCAGACGCGCTTATACGAGGCGTTTGGCATCAGAAGCCCCGAAACTCGCCTGCGGGAAGATTTGCGAGTGCGTGCGAGTTATATTAGCGGTCAATCTCTGGAACGTCGCCTAACCAGTTTTGCTCAGGCGGCAGCAGATGAGAATAAAAGCGATCGCCAGTGGTTAGAAGCACTGGTGATGATAGTTGCCGATAAACCTGCGGAGTCCTGGACTGATGAAGATGCCACCGGATTCGAGATTAAACTCAGCGACATCGCCAGAAGGTTTAAGAACCTGGAAGCGTTGCAGAAAGAAGTCGCCGCCAAAGGAGAGGGATTTGAGGCGCGGCGGATTACCGTTACCCGTCCCGACGGCAAGGAAACCCACGGCATAGTCTGGAGCGATCGCGAATCCCAAGGTAAAATCGAGGCGTTGGTTGAAGAAATATTGCAAAAACCGATTTTGCGAGATAATCCTCAACTCCAGCAAGCCTTTGTTGCTAAACTAACCGAAAGAGTTTTGGCAGCAACCTCCCCCGAGAATATTCCTCAAATGCAGGGAAAGCGTGAAACCCTGAAGCCTGAAGCCGATCAAATCAGTGTGAATTAATCGCCAAATCCAGCAGGTTTACCATGAATCCGACGAAAACTCCTCAGACTATGGAAAATCATCCGGTGGTGTTGCATCTCCATCCGGCGATCGAGTTAACCCCAGAGCAATTTTTAGAAATTTGTCAACTCAATCGAGACTTACGCCTTGAACGCACAGCCACAGGAGAATTAGTGATTATGCCCCCCACTGGCAGCGAAACGGGTGGACGCAATTTTAGACTACTCGGCCAGCTTTATAACTGGACTGAAGGAGACGAGACGGGAATTGGGTTTGATTCGGGTACGGGTTTTACTTTACCGAATGGAGCGCAAATTTCTCCCGATGCTGCTTGGGTGAAGTTGGAACGATGGAACGCCCTTACAGCAGAAGAACAGGAACAATTTGCTCCCCTTGCGCCGGATTTTGTGGTGGAATTGCGATCGCTATCTGACCCCTTAAAACTACTCCAAGACAAAATGCAACAGTACATCGATAATGGGGTGCAACTGGGATGGCTGATAGACTGCAAACAGCGTCGAGTTTACATATATCGTCCCGGAAATGCGGTAGAATGCCTCAATAGTCCGGCTACAGTTAGTGGCGAGCCAATCTTGCCTGGGTTTGTTCTGGATTTAAGCAAAATTTGGTAAAAAAGCCCTCGAAAAACTTGCTAAAGTTAGGGTGAGCAGCCCGAAATGTGGGAAAATTACAGGAGATATGAGCAACAAACCCCTTCGACATATCCTCGGTTTATCCGGTGGCAAGGACAGCACGGCCCTCGCCGTACTCCTGCACAAACAGGTGCCGCAGATGGAATACTTCTTCTGCGACACTCATAAGGAGTTGCCCGAAACTTACGAGTATCTCGATCGCATCAAAGCTCGCTTAGGGATTAAAATCCACTATCTGAGCCCCAAACGCGGATTTGACCATTGGCTCGACATTCATGGCGGGTTACTCCCCTCTCCCAAAAAGCGGTGGTGTACAGTGATGATGAAAATCAAGCCGTTAGATATGAAGATGATGATTTCCCCTGTTTAGCTTGTCATTTGTAATCAAATTTTTATCTAATCTTACAAATCGGTTGTTAACCCCAAAATGAATGCCTCCGATCTCCCCAATTCTGAAAAACTGAATATTTCAGCGTTATCCGGGTTATTTGTACATACCACAAATTCTTACAAATATCTTTTTTTCTTGTCACTTTTAGATATTCTAGTTCGCAAAAATTTTCAAAAATTAATATCGATTAGTTTCCGCGAAATCATCATTGAGATGCTGGCAAATGCTTGGTATCCGCACAATTATTTTAAATTATCCTTTGGTTCCCAAGATAAAATAGCAGACAAATTGGATGCTCTTGAATTAGAGGTGGGTGAACCCATATTAAAATTTAGGGACCCTGATAAAAAACTCCTGCGAACAACAATAGGTGTTCAAGACTTAGAGGATATTGTTAACTATATCAGTCGATATGTTCCATTCCGGCTGCTTATGCCTTTTATGAGGAAACAGTTAAAAGGTGTAGACATCGATCATGGAGTAGATCGCGAAATGCCGAAGGTTACCCAACGTTACTTTGATATCTGCAAACCCTTGTATTGTTTTGATTCAACGGTAAAGCAAGAGTGCCGTGGGATTATTTTACATTCGGAATGGGTTTCTTATTTGAAAGAAAACTATGCGATCGTTCGCGGTTGGGTGTGTTGGGAATGGCTCAAATATATGCAAAAGTGCAATCCCAATGTTCCAGCCGTTGCCAATAAACTATTCCCGCCACAAAAACGAGATTCCCTGTCATCTCAGACGAAGTATTGGAAATTGGTTTTAGAGCATAGCGAGGTCAGGTGTATTTATTCAGGAACCATTTTAACCCCTAATAATATTTCTATCGACCACTATTTACCCTGGTCGTATGTCGCGCACGATCGCCTTTGGAATTTAGTTCCAACTCTTCCAGAAATTAATTCCTCGAAATCTAATAAGTTACCCAATCGAGTATATTTTAATAATTTTGTGTTGCAGCAACACCAAGGATTAACCGTTTGCTATCAAATTCTGGGATTGCACAACTGGTTAAAACAAGTAGAATCGTATTTAATGGATCTCAAAATTTCTAATTCATTAGATTTACTTAAAATCGACAGGCTGAGATCTGCTTATGAATCTACGATTCTTCCTTTAACGGAAATTGCTGCGAGGCAAGGGTTTGAGGATTGGATCTGATAAAATTAACAAGAACTCTCGCCTAGCGATAAATGGGTGAGTTAAATGTAAAGATTATGTACAACAGGAGGAAAACGTGTTGTCACACTGCCTGGAACACACCAATACCTTAAAGAGAAAAACTCTGAGCTAAAGCATTCGATTAATTAATTTTTGTTAAACGGAAGATAGGAGATAAAATGGCAGATTATGTTCCAGCCTTAAAAGCAAAAATGGGTGATTGGCAATATTATGTAACCGTGATGAAGCTTGGGAAAATAGCAAGAGAATGTCAAACCACTGAAGAAATTCGCCCGAACAAAGAATTGAATGAGTTGATTCAAAGAGAAATTACCGGGTGTGTTAGCAAAGAGATGGTTCCATATTTAGTGAATGAAAAACAGAGGTTTTATGGGGCGTTGGTGGTTGCTGTCTATGGGGGTGAACCTGAATTTTCGCAAATGACAGTTGATGACCATCCCTTGATAGATGATAATGACGAGCGACATAGCTATGGTTTTGGTTTATTGCGCTTCGATGGAAGCCAAATCTACTATGCTCTTGATGGTCAACACCGGCTACGGTCTATCCAAGAAGCAATAAAAATCAATCCCGATCTTGCGAAAGAAGAAATTAGCATTATTATTCTGAAACATGAAGAAACGCAAGAGGGTCTACAGCGAACTCGCCGGTTGTTTTCTACTCTCAACCGCCGAGCTAAACCTACGACTGCTGGACAAAATATAGCCATTGATGAAGATGACGCTATAGCTATTGTTACTCGTCAGCTTGTGAAAGAAAATGAAATTATTAAAAATTTAGTGTCAATTAAACTAGGGACTAAACAAATCCACCAAAATAAAAATGATTATCCTTATATAACAACCCTTGCCGCTTTTTATGAAACTAATGAAATTCTCCTGGGTTGCTATGATGGGGGATTGGAAATAGACCAAGGATTCAAGCAATTTAGACCTTCAAATGATGAATTAGAAAGCTACTACACATTTTTAGAACAGATATGGATATTGATGCTAAATAAATGCCCTGGATTTGAACCTGTGGTTAATGGCAAAAAGAAGCCAGGAGATCTTAGGAGATATATCAATGATGATGGGTCTATACCCTTTAATGAAAAAGGTAAACCTATTGCTGGAGGAAATGTTTTTGCAAGACCGATTGGACAATACATAGTTGCTGAAGTAATAAAACAAGCAGGAATTCAAGGAAAGTCTATAGAAAATGCAATCGATGCAATTATGACTAATGTACCTATGGACATTAATCTAGCTCCCTGGAGAAATCTGGTTTGGAATCCATCTACACAAAGAATTGTAGGAAGTAAGAGTGAGAGAGCTTTAATTGTTTCGCTAATTAGTCATGCTTTAGGACTAAAAGTTAATGTGAAAATACGGGAGCTTAAGCAAAAATATCGTGACGCGATAGACGACCAAAAAGCATCTTTATTGCCTCAAATTAATTGGTCGGGCAACTCTCATGCCAACGAAGTAGATGATGATGAAAATGAATGAGAGAAAATGAGAGTTAGCGATCGCCCACTCTAAGACGGGTCAGGCAGACTTCTAGAAAGGCGATCGCCGGTCCTCCGTTTCTCAGATGAAAGAGTACCACCCTTTAAAATATGTCCCTAAAAGAACTAGAAACCCAACTCCTAGCCTTAACGCCAGAAGAAAAAGCCCAAGCGATTCAAATTCTCGCCCAAAGTTTAAGTAACAGTTGGAAAGGGATTGAAAAAAACCCTGGAGTCTGTGGCGGCGATGCTAGAATCACCAATACACGCATCCCCGTTTGGTCTCTCGTCAACTATCGTCGATTAGGGGCGTCTGATGGTCGTATTTTACAGGATTTTCCTCAACTCAGCGCCGAGGATTTAGTCAATGCTTGGAACTATTCCCAGGCACACCCAGAGGAAATGGAAGCGGCAATTCAAAGAAATGAGGAAGATTGAAACCGGGCGCGTCTTGATGCCGATGAAAATTTCCCGATTCCAATTGTCGAATTCCTGCGTTTAGCGGGTCACGATGTCCACCCAGCGATCGCGATTCTATTCCTGGATGGGTCACAATCACTTTCAACCTGATATAATACTGAATAAACTAGAAATGGAGATCCCCCATGAGCCTTGTTCAGACCATTGTGGAAAAATTGGAAAATTTACCTCCTGAAAAACAGCAGGAAGTGCTTAATTTCGTAGAATTGTTACACTTAAAAATTGGACCCGATACAGATCTCTCTCAAGAAGATGAAACTGCCGAATCAGTTCTCACTAAAGCGGCACAATTTATTGGCTGTGTGGAAGGACCAGCGGATCTCTCAACAAACAAAAATTATCTTGAGGGATACGGCAGGTCATGAGACGGGGAATCATCATCGATACGGGGCCATTGGTTGCGTTACTTAATAAACGCGATAGTTGGCATGAGTGGGTAAAACAGGAAGTGGCTCAAGTTAAACCGCCTTTATTGACTTGTGAATCGGTAATTTCAGAGGCTTGTTTTCTTTTAAAAAACCTACATAACGGTCAAGAGTCAGTTATTTATTTACTAAATAACGGCACGATTCAAATCTCTTTTCGCTTGAATGAAGAAGCCGCTTCCATACAAGAACTGTCGAGGCGCTACCAGTCGGTGCCGATGTCCCTTGCAGATGCCTGTATCGTTAGGATGGCTGAGTTATATCCTCAAAGTATGGTGTTAACCCTCGACAGCGATTTTACGATTTACCGCAAAAACCGAAATCAAGAAATTCCTCTCATTATGCCTCCCAGCTAAGTAGGTCGGCGGAATTAACCCGAAGTTGAGCAACCGGCATAACCCTGGCAGCAAAAGGGTTTTAGGCAAAACGAATCTGGAAATATTTTCGCCTACCTACTTAGTCCTGACTTTGTTTAGGGAGTGTTCGCTGGAAAGTTCCTCTTATATTTCTCTTGATCTACAGAGCGTATTCAGGGGGTTAAATTTCAGGGTGATGGCAGATGCTTTAAACCTTTCCCTTCTATCTCGACCACCTCTCTCTCTGCCAAGCAACGATTTGATTGGAGGTTCGATATGCCTAGAATTACCATTGATGTGCCGGATGAACTTTCGGGACAACTGACACAAATAAGCGAGATTCAGCCCAACTATAGAACCCAGTCTATCGATACTGATATCAATGCTGAACTCCATCAGTTTAAATTGTGGCGATCGCTCCCTTTATGGAAAAAAGCAGAGATAGTCAGCGGTTGGACAAACGGGGTTTGGCAAATGTCTCTCATGGCGATTCAAAACCACTTCTCCAGAGATAATTCAAGACACAATCCGAGCGCCAGACAAAGTAGAGTCTAGGGGAGGAGAAAAATACATCGCTCAAAAAAGATTAAATGAGACTTTAGTTCTCAGAGTCGTTTACAGAGAATATGCCGATCGCATTTTAGTCATTACCCACTACCCAGGAAGGAGGTCGCGATATGAAACGGATTCGATATAGTCCAGATGTGGATGCTTTGCTGATTGAACTATCAGAGGAACCCATTGCCTATGCTGAAGATGAAGGCTCCCTAATTCTTCACTATTCTTCCAGTGGAGAGGTAGTGACAATCGAGGTTTTAGATGTCAAAGAATTTATGGCTAAAAACTCCACTGCTGAAGTGAGTTGTGAAAATTGACCTTTAGCTTGATGTGCCCACTTTAAATGCGTTAGTTAAACCTAACCATTTCCCATACCTTGTACCACCAAATTACCAAATTGGCAGAAAGAGACAATATCTCCCTTGACCAATGGGTGGCGATCGCCTTTTCGGCTCAAGTTTCCCCTTGGATGACTCAAGATTATGTCGTGGAGCCAGCAAAACGGGGGAATTGGGAACAATTTAAACAGGTTTTGAGCAAGGTTCCCTTAGTTCCGCCGGAGGAAGTAGTTGTCAGATTTCTGAAGTGGCGATCGCTACACTGTCAACTAGAAATGCGATCGCAGCTTTCCCGAATCCCCAATTGCTATAATCGACAGGGTAAGCCCATCTAATTCGGTATTAAATTTAATTGACAAAAAAGTTAGCTTACAGTATGTGGAAATGAAACGGGCGGGAATGAGTGATGAGTACATGATGCTTACCCTCAAATCCTGCTGTCACGCCTGATTGAGATCTGCTTACCCTCCTCCGTCCCCCTATGATTGTCAGATGACCACCTATATCTACCATATTACCCATCTTAAAAATTTACCCTCTATTTTGCGTTCTGAGGGCCTCCTTGCTAACAATCGCTTAAAATCTCAGCGGATCAATTATGTAGATATTGCTCACGAAACCATCCAGAATAAACGCGCTCAAATTAATATTCCTTGTTCCAGGGGCGGCACTCTTCATGATTACGTTCCTTGGTATTTTGCGCCTCGTTCTCCGATGCTTTATGCCATCTCCAGAGGCAACGTTCAAGGATATGAACAGGGGCAAAGTCCGGTGATTCACTTAGTGGCAACAGCGGAGGATATCGCAGCAGCAAGTCTTCCTTTTGCATTTACGGACGGTCACGCAATTGTTAGGTATTCAGAATTTTATGACAATCTCGACTCTCTCAATGCGATTGATTGGGAGATTATGAATGCACGGTATTGGGCAGATACTCCAGAGGATGGAGACCGAAAGCGCCGCAGACAAGCGGAATTCTTGGTTTATGAGTTCTTCCCTTGGACACTCGTGCGAGAAATCGGGGTGATAGATGCCGGAAGAAAAGCCGAGGTTGAAGAAATATTACAAAACTTTACGATTTCGACACCTGTAAAGGTTTTTCGGGAATGGTACTATTAAAATTAAGGCATTGACCAAAAGAGCAACTCCCGGCAATGATTCACTTTAAGCAAGGCAACCTATTGACAGAAAAGGCTGATGCCCTGGTGAACACCGTTAACTGTGTCGGTGTCATGGGGAAGGGGATTGCTTTGCAATTTAAGCAGGCGTTCCCGGAAAATTTCCGAGCCTATAAAACAGCTTGTGATGCTAAGAGAATCCATCCGGGGCAGATGTTTGTAGTTGCTACGGATAAGCTATTCCCCAAATACATCATTAATTTCCCCACTAAGCGCCACTGGAAGGGAAAATCTAAAATAGAAGATATCAAAGCGGGATTAATTGCACTGGTTGAGGAAGTCAAACGGTTAGAAATTACCTCGATCGCAATTCCTCCTCTGGGATGCGGAAATGGGGGCTTAGATTGGGCGGCAGTTAAGCCTCTCATCGTTCAATCTTTTGCGGAAGTTCCCGATATTGAGGTGATGATTTTTGAACCGACTGGCGCACCGGTGGCGGACCAAATACCGGTGGCTACCTCTACCCCTAAAATGACCATCGGGCGTGCTTTATTGATTCGCTTGCTGGAATTGTACGGGATTCCTGGGTATCGCTTAACTAAGCTGGAAATTCAAAAACTCGCCTATTTTTTGCAAGTAGCTGGCGAACCGTTAAGACTGCGCTACGTCAAACATCAATTCGGACCTTATGCAGACAATCTTAATCATGTTTTGCAAAAGATTGAAGGTCATTACATTCGCGGATATGGCGATCGCACTGAAACTTCGGCAATGTATGTCTTAGAAAAGGGTCGTGACGCTGCCGATCGCTTTTTATCAGCACATCCCGATACGGGCGCGCGCCTGCAACGAGTCAGCGATTTAATTGAAGGATTTGAGACCCCTTACGGGCTGGAAATGTTGGCAACCCTTCACTGGGTGGCCACGGAAGATCCGCAAGCTGCCATCGATTGCGATCGCGCTATTGAAAAAGTACAGGAATGGAGCGATCGCAAGCGCCATCTATTTAAACCTAACCATCTGCGAATAGCTTGGGAACGCCTTCACACTCAGAACTGGTTTAATATCAATAGCGATGCCGAAACCCCATAATGTTCATGACCCCAAAAAAATGAGCCAAGGATAAGTATTGATCGCCGAATACGGCAGGTAATGACACGGCAAATCATCAATGCTATGACTTGGATGCCAAAACCTGAAAATTATTTTCATCTTTTAACCTCTAAGTGTTAGCCTTTCAGCTATAATAGCAGAAAACTGAGTTAAGACAAAATGCAAATTCAGGATTACTTTGACATTCTCTCCTCTGATGAAATTCGCATCAAAGGCACCCGAATCGGTATTGAAACGATTCTCTATGAGTACATCTATCGCCGTTGCACGGCTGAGGAAATCGCGAAAACTTATCCTTCGCTGACTCTAGAGCAAGTTTATGCCACAATTCTGTACTATCTTCACCATCGAGACATCGTAAGCAATTACATGGGCAACTGGTTGGAATATTGCCTAAAATCTGAGCGCGAACAGGATAATAATCCTCCGCCGCCTGTGGTCAGACTCTTAAATTTAAAAGCAGAAGGAGGGATAAAAAAGCCAGTTTTCCATGAACATTAAATACTTAATTGATGAAAACTTACCTCCTCTCTATCAAGAGCAAATTTTACGTCGTACCCGGGATTTAACCGTTTGGATGGTGGGGGACCCAGGAATTCCACCCAGAGGGACTCAAGATCCAGAAATATTGTTGTGGTGCGAACTCAACAAGTTTGTTCTGGTGACGAACAATCGCCGGTCAATGCCAGTACATTTGGCGGAACATCTAACCCAAGGTCACCACATACCGGGAATTTTTGTTTTGCGTCCAAAAGCAGAAGTTGGGGTCGTTATTCAAGAGTTGATTTTTATTGCGATCGCAGCAGAGGAAAATGAATTTCAAGACCTAATCATTCACATCCCACTGAAGTAATCTCAAACCGTTGATATCTGATGACTGACTCTCCCCCTATCTATCTCGACTACCATGCCACGACTCCAGTTGACCCGAGAGTGGCCGAGAAAATGCTGCATTATATGACGACAGAATTTGGTAATGCCAGCAGTATCGACCATTGTTATGGCGATCGCGAAACTCTTACTCAGGATGAGTTGTTACAAAAAAGCGATCGCACCCGGCAGTTTTCCGTTAAGGTGAAGTTATCCCCTCTGCCAAGCAACGATTTGATTGGAGGTTCGATATGCCTAGAATTACCATTGAAGTCCCAGATGAACTTTCAGGACAGTTAACACAAATGGGCGATCGCCTGCCCGAACTTCTGGTCCAATTTCTCCAACAACCGGCACTCCCGGTCCATATTTATCGCTATATCCTCAATTTTCTCGCCAGCGCACCCACTCCCGAAGAAATTGCCGCCTTTAAACCCACACCTGAAATGCAGGAACGCTTACAAACGTTGCTATCTCGTAGCAAAACGGGGCAACTGACACCCGCCGAACAGCAAGAATTGGATGAGTACGAACAAATCGAACATCTAATTATTATGCTGAAAGCTGGCAATCTTCATTATTTAAACCGGGTAAATGAGTGAAAACTATATCAGCGCATCACTTCGCCGTTTCGTTGAAGAACGAGCCAATTATCGCTGTGAATATTGCTTGCTTCCAGCAAATGTTGCATTTTTTTCTCACGAAATCGACCATATTATCGCCCAAAAACACGGCGGTATCACCGAGGCGAATAACCTGGCTTTGACCTGCTGGCGTTGCAATCGCCACAAAGGTAGCGATCTGGGTTCTTTCGATCCAGAAACGGGAGAATTCAGTTTTCTATTCAATCCTAGAACCCAGGAGTGGATAGAACACTTTACTCGGGAACAATTGACAATTTTTGGGGTGACTCCAGAAGGACGCACGACGGTTAAACTGCTTCAAATGAATACCCAGGATCGGCTGACCGAAAGACGGCGATTGTATAATAGTTCAGACTTGATTTGATAGATATTCAATGACTGACTCTTATCCCATCTATCTCGACTACCATGCTACCACTCCAGTTGACCCCAGAGTGGCTGAGAAAATCCTGCATTATATGACGGTAGAATTTGGGAATGCCAGCAGTATCGACCATTGTTATGGCGATCGCACCCAAAAAGCTGTATCCCAAGCGGCGCGACAAGTGGCGGAATTAGTCGGTGCTTCCCCAAGAGAAATCATCTTTACTTCTGGCGCTACTGAAAGCATTAATTTGGCTATTCAAGGTAGCATCATTAATCATCAATCCCCATATTTGCCGAGAATTGCCGTCTCTCCCGTGGAACATCCAGCCGTTTTAGATACCGGTGAGGCTTTAGTTAAACAAGGGTTAATTGATATCACTTATTTGTCCGTTGATAAACAGGGTCAAATCGACTTGGAATCCGTGGATAAGGTGTGCCGGGATGGGGTTTCTCTGTTATGTCTGATGGCTGCTAATAACGAAATTGGGACGATTTATCCCATAGCAGAAATCGGCAAAATTGCCCAAACTCACCAGGTCGCTTTTTTGTGCGATGGCTCCCAAGCTGTGGGTAAAATACCTATCAATTTTGAGGAATGGGGAATCACTTATTTGGCGATTTCTGGTCATAAACTCTACGGACCAAAAGGAGTCGGTGCGTTGGTGGCTAGAAAAGGTTATCCACTCAAGCCGATTATGTTTGGCGGCGGACATCAAGGAGGAATGAGGTCTGGTACTCTCAACGTGCCGGGAATTGTGGGGTTGGGAGAAGCCTGTCGCCTGCGAGGTTTGGAAATGGCAGAAGATGAGGCAAGAATTGCTAATTTGCGCGATAAATTACAGGATTTACTACTTGAAAAAATACCCGGTTTGGTGGTTAATGGAGATATTAATCATCGCTTATCGGGAAATCTGCATATTTCGATTCCAGATGTTCCGAATAGTGCGATTATAGCACGAGTGCGCGATCGCCTGGCGATTTCTACGGGGGCGGCTTGTTCCTCTGGAGTGGAAGCACCATCCCATGTTTTGCGGGCGATCGCTTTATCCCCAAATGCCATGGAAGGAGCCTTGCGAATTGGTATTGGCAAATTTACCACGGAGTCGGAAATTCATCGCGCCGCCGAGATTTTAGCGGGTGCTATTGGTACTATCGGCCAGTTGATGGAAGCCTAGGGCGATCGCTACACTGTCAACTAGAAAAGCGATCGTTTTTGGCTTACCGGGAAACGAAGAGGTCGAATATCTGAACATTTGACGCGCCGAAATATCAAAGGCGATCGCTGAAAAATCCTCAAGTTAATGACTATTACAGTACAGAGCCAGACCTATAGCCCCCGAACCTCCCATCCAGTTAAATTTTTGTAACAATATCATTTTTGGGGAAAGCTGCATTATTAGAATGGATCCCAGGGCTATTTAAGCAGATATTAATTGTAATTAACCTCTGGGATTTGTGATCAAAGCCATTTCCAAGAGTTGTGCGTGATGGTATTAATCAACAGAATAGGGTCTACCTGCCAAATGTAGCCTGTGATCAAACTACGGCTCAGATCAGGAGATCCCCCCTCAGCCATGATAGAACTGAAGAATCACAACCTACAGGGCGATCGCTTCGCCAAATTCTTGCCCCATCTCCCAGGTGTCGTCTATGAGTTGCGACAACACCCAGATGGTCATTTTTCCCTCCCTTATGCCAGTGAAAACCTCTGGAACCTGTATGGTTTGAGCTTAGAGGAGGTTCTCACCGATGCCACCCCCTTCTTCGCAGCCATCCACCCCGAAGACCGCGCAATGGTGTGGGAATCTCTCCAGGAATCCGCCCAATCCCTATCCCCCTGGCACAGCAAGCACCGCGTCTATAATTGTGATGGTGAGTGTATTTGGGTGTCAATGGACGGCACGCCTGAACTCCAACTCCATGGCGGCACTCAATGGTATGGCTACATAGAAAAGGAAAAGGTCACTCCCCCCAATCAAAACCGGAGTGAAACTAAACTGCGGCGCATCATTGACAACCTCGATGAAATCCAACAGGTCAATCAAGAATTTAAACTGCTGGAAAATATTCTCGAAGTAGTTTTGGGTGGGTATTGGGATTGGGATATTCCCAACAATCAAGAATATTTGAGTCCCGGCTTTAAACGGATTTTAGGGTATGCAGATCATGAATTAGCCAATTCTCCCGAAAGTTGGCAAAAGCTGATCTTCCCCGAAGACTTAACCAAAGTCTTCCAAAACTTTGAAAATCATGTTCAGAGTCGGGGGAAAGTGCCTTTTTATAATGAGGTGAGATATCACCACAAAGATGGGTCAACAGTCTGGGTCATTTGCTATGGTCAAGTGATTGAATGGGATGACCATGATAACCCCCTACGGATGATTGGTTGTCATATTGATATTACCCAACAAAAACAAGCCGAACTCGACATTATCGCCCTCAGTCAGCAACTGCAAAAAGCCCAGGAAGTTGCCCACGTAGGTCACTGGTCTTTTTATCCGTCTACCCAAAAAATCACCTGGTCAGAACAAGTCTTTAGGATGTTTAACCACCCCTTAGAGCTAGGAGAACCCAGTTTTGAGGAATATATCGAGAAAGTTCACCCGCACGATCGCTCTTTCGTTTTAGAACGAGTCAGCGCAGCCAATCAAGGCATCCCCCAAAGTTTTGACCATCGGATTCTGAATCCTGACGGGACAATTCGCTACATTGATGCTCGCATTGAACTAGAATTTCAGGATGAACAGGTAGTCCGTATGTTCGGTGTCCTGATGGATATCACCGAGCGGGTAGAGATGGAGCAGGCTAATCGAGAGAATCAGGAGAAATTGCGATCGCTCTTTGAACTCTCCCCCGTAGGCATTATCTTAAATGATATGCAGGGTCAATTCGTTGAAGCCAACCCCGCCATCACTGAAATTACAGGTTATACTGTAGAAGAACTCAAGGGTTTTAGTTATTGGGATTTAACCCCGGCTGAGTATAGGGAAGATGAAGCTCGACAACTGGAGTTACTAAATACCATTGGACGATATGGCCCTTATGAAAAGGAATATATCCACAAACAAGGGCATTGCGTCCCCGTTGAACTGAATGGGATGCTGATCACAGGGAGGGATGGACAGCAATATATTTGGTCGATGATTGCTGATATTAGCGATCGCAAACAAGCCGAAACCGCCCTCAAAGACAGTCAACTCCGACTACAACTCGCCCTAGAATCCTCCAATATTGGGCTGTGGGATTGGAATATCCAGACCAATGAGGTGCTGTTTGATAACCAGTGGAAACGGTTACTCGGTTATGCAGAGCATGAATTTAAGAATCTCGTCAGTGAGTGGGCAAGTCGCGTCCATCCTGAAGATTTAGAAGCTGTAAATGCCGACATGAGGCAACACTTACAGAAACAAACCCCCATTTATGACAATCAACATCGCATCCGTTGCCAAGATAACTCCTATAAGTGGATTGGTGCGAAAGGGCGTGTAGTGGAATGGGACGGGGCGGGGAATCCGGTTCGCTTTATTGGTACGTTTAGTGATATTAGCGATCGCAAACAAGCTGAACTTAACCTGATTGAACTCAGTCAGCAACTGCAAAAAGCCCAGGAAGTTGCCCACGTAGGTCACTGGTCTTTTTATCCGTCTACCCAAAAAATCACCTGGTCAGAAGAAGTCTTTAGGATATTTAACCACCCCTTAGAGCAAGGAGAACCTAGCTTTGAGGAACATCTCAAACAAATTCACCCCGAAGATCGCGCCTACTTCCTAGAGCGAGTGACTGCCGCTAATCAAGGCATTCCCCAAAACTTTGATTTTCGGACGCTGAGACCTGATGGGACGCTCCGCTATATCAACAGTCGCATTGAATTAGAATTTCAGAATCAACAGGTCGTCCGTATGTTCGGTGTGATCATGGACATCACCGATCGCCGAGTGGCGGAACTGGAACTAGAACGCTTCTTTACCATTTCCCTTGACCTCCTTTGTATCGCGGACATTGGGGGTCATTTCCGCCGCCTCAACCAGGCTTGGGAAAATATTTTGGGTTATCCTGTAGGGGAGTTAGAAGGTCGAGCCTTCCTAGATTTCGTCCATCCCGATGATTTAGAATCGACCCTTGCCACTGTTTCCAACCTCGGCGAAGGGCAAACGATTATTAAATTTACCAATCGTTATCGCACTAAATCGGGCAGCTATCGTCATATTGAATGGCTCTCTGTTCCCCAAGGTGATTTGATTTATGCCGCCGCACGGGATATTACCGAGCGGGTGGAAGCCCAGGTACAACTGGAAGTCCTCTTAAATCAGACTCAACTCCTGAATACCCTCAGCCATGAAATTCGTCAATCCCTAGACTTGGATCAGATTATTCAGAGGGCAGTTGAGGGGATTTTTAACCAGCTTGACCTTGATATTTGCGCTTTCACGCGCTACCGAACAAAAGACGGTCATCCTTATGTGGAAATAGTACAAGAAAAGCGCCACTCAAGTGTTCAGAGTTGGTTAGGGATTTATGATGCCACAAAGTTTCCCGACTACCATTATGCTTTACTGACCAATCAAGTGTTTACTTTTAACCTGCAAAATCTACCAGAGGATTACGATCAAGGTATCTATGAGTTCTGTGAGTCCATGGGGGTGAATCTGTACTTGATGCTACCAATTCTCAGTGCTGAGAAAATCGCCTGCTTAGAAATGGGCATCATTGATAGCTCTCGAGAGTGGCGACAAGATGAAATTCAGTTGTTGGAATGTCTGGGGATGCAAATTGCGATCGCCATGCAACAAGCGCACCTCTATCAAACTGCTCACCAGCGCACCCAAGAACTGCAAGTTGCCTATCGGGACTTGCAAGAGGCCCAAGTGCAACTAATTCAAGCCGAAAAGATGTCCAGCTTGGGTCAACTGGTGGCGGGGATTGCCCATGAAATCAACAATCCGGTTAGCTTTATTTATAGCAATCTAGAACCTTTGAGGGAATCGATAGATGGTTTATTGGAAATTACCCAAGCCTACCAAGAAACTTACCCAGAACCGCCTATAGAATTGAGCGAACTCATTGAGGAATTGGATCTTCCCTTCATCGCCGAAGACTTGCCCAAAATGCTGAATTCCATGAGAAACGGAGCCGCTCGGATTCGAGATATTGTTAAGTCCCTGCGAACTTTTTCCCGTTTAGATGAAGCTGATTTGAAGCAGGTCGATATCCATGAGAATCTCGATAGCACCCTAATGATTTTGCAAAATAGGTTAAATGGTCGGGGAGGACAACCGGAAATTACGGTGATTAAAAATTATGGTGATTTGCCTAGTTTTGAATGTTATATTGGCTTACTTAATCAAGTTTTTATGAACTTGCTGCTCAATGCCATTGAATCCATTAAAGAACGGCAAATTACTCAAGTAGATTCAACCTATCAAGGGGTAATTACAATCACAACAACCTTAGAAGAATCTGGGACAATTTTAATCTCAGTTCAGGATAATGGTATGGGGATAATCGATGAAGTTAAAGACAAAATATTTGAACCTTTCTTCACCACAAAACCTGTGGGTTCGGGGACGGGAATGGGTTTACCAACCTGTTATCAAATTGTTAATAAATATCATCAAGGGGAGCTTTATTTTGATTCTAATTTAGGATGTGGAACCAGGTTTTTCATCAGACTACCTCGCTTAAAAATCTCTCAAATAACCTGATATTTTCGGTATCCAGAAAATAATTAATATTCCCAGGACAATGGTGATTACAAAAGAACGCCCGCCGTCATACTAATAAACCATGAAAAAACTAGGCTACAATCCTGATATATTGGCGGGCTATAACCTAGTCAATTCCTAATAGTAATATTAGGGTCATTACTGTTCGATGGTTTCAGCAAAATTATGATTATGATAACACCAAGCTAAAATAGTCCCGGCGGCGAACAGTTTTAAGGATTCCAGACTTAGGTAGCTCAAGTGTAGTTGGTTCATCCCCTCTGGAGTCGATTCAACAGCGTTAAATAGATTCAAATTTACCCCTAGGGCAGTCATTTGGGGGGTGAGGCTGTAGGTGTACAACAGAGCGATCGCCAACAAGATAGAAGATAACACCGTCAGGGTACGAATCCGATTACTGAACCCTTCAGGAAGAGTCATTCCTAAAACCATCATTCCGGTTAAGGCTAAGGCGGCGAAAAGGATTTCAATATGATTAAATGCCGAGAAAACTATTCCGCCTGTCGAGGCAAAACTAGGTTCTTGCATCATACCAGATACATACATCGCTGGCATAATTACCACATCCAAAAGCAGGCTGCCACCGACCCAAAATGCCATGGTGATCAGAACCAGAGTTAGCCAGCGGGAGGGATTGTCTTGAACTTTAGGTATAAATGTCATGAATAATACCTCGTAACTTGTCGTTTACTTATTAACCAGTGTAGCGAATTTTGGGGGAAGTAAATATGAAGTATTTTTGCGATTTTCCGTCGGCAGAGAATTGTTAAGAAGTTTGTAGTAATTTAACTAAAGGCGATCGCCTTCTATCCCCTAGCAGGTGTTGATTTGCTCCCCTCTTAGGGTCATAGCCCATAGATCTAGGTAATTGTTATTAACTTTTGTTACAATTAATTCTATAATTTAAGTAACAAAGATGAAGTTGGGTAAAGGCGAGAAAACGTGAAAGCAGTAATTCTACTCTCTGGTGGACTTGATTCTTCCACAGTGCTGTATCAGGCGAAAGCTGATGGCTGTGAATGCTATGCACTGTCCTTCAACTACCAGCAGCGACACCTACGAGAATTGGAGGCGGCGGCCAAAATTGCCGAGGCGGCGGGGGTAGCAGCTCATCAAGTGGTAGAGTTTGACCTCAAGCGTTGGGGAGGGTCAGCCTTGACCGATCATAACATCGATTTACCTTGCGATCGCACTTTGGCGGAAATGTCCGCAACCATCCCCATTACATACGTCCCCGCCAGAAACACCATTTTTCTGAGTTTGGCGCTGGCTTACGGGGAAACCATCGGAGCCGATCGCATTTATATTGGAGTCAATGCACTAGACTACTCAGGATATCCCGACTGTCGCCCTGATTATATCGCCGCCATGCAGTCCGTGTTCCGTCTGGGAACCAAACAAGGACGCGAAGGTAATGCTATTACCATCAACACTCCCCTAATTGACCTCAAGAAAACAGATATCATCCAATTGGGGAACAGTTTAGGGGTTCCCTGGGAATATACCTGGTCTTGCTATGGGGGAGAAGCCCAAGCCTGTGGGGTATGTGATGCTTGTCGTTTGCGTCTGGCTGCTTTTGAAGCCTTGGGGTTAACTGATCCCATTTCCTATGCTAAAAGATAACATCTAACTAACTCTCTTGTTCATAGCGCCAAACACTCCCTAACAGTTCCCTAACAGTTAATTCTATGGAAGACCAATTTTCACAATCTCCTAATTCTGATGCTTATGAGGCTCTGTGTCAAGAGGCGACTGTTCTGCATCAAAGAATTACCAATCTCAAACAACTTCTCGCAGAAACAGAACGGGAGAATCAGAAACTACGCGCGGAATTGGAGGCGAAAGAGACTGCCAAAACTGAGAACCCCACTCCCCCAAAAACTCCCGTAATTCAACCAGATAGCTTGACTATGGCTGCGACTCCTCAACAGGTTTCCAGACCCGCCGATACTAATGGCAAAAATGGTCAAGCACCCTTGAACGGGAATGGCTCAGTTAATGGTTCCCAACCCGCCACCTCTACTAGGGCTAAAAGTTCATCAACAGCCACTCTGATTAAGCCACCAGAACCTCAAATTTCCCCCGATGATGATGACTACCTCAACCAAATTCCTGATGAGGTAGAAATGTCTCTGTTTGACCACCTGGAAGAATTAAGACAGCGCATTTTTTACTCCTTAATTTCTGTGGTCGTTGGGATAGTTATTTGTTTTATCGCAGTTAAACCAATTGTCCAAATTTTAAAGGTTCCCGCTCAAGGGGTAAAACTTTTACAATTGGCTCCGGGAGAGTATTTCTTTGTCTCCCTGAAAGTGGCTGGATATAGCGGTTTACTGGTGGCGAGTCCGTTTATTATTTTTCAGATTATCCAGTTCGTTTTACCAGGACTTACTCTCCGGGAACGACGATTTTTGGGTCCGGTTTTTCTGGGGTCAACTTTTCTGTTCTTAATCGGATTGGTTTTTGCTTATCTGGCTATCGTTCCGGCGGCTCTGACGTTCTTTATTAATTATGGTTCTGAGGTGGTAGAACAGCTATGGTCAATTGCTGAATACTTTGAGTTTGTCCTGAAATTGTTGTTGGTAACTGCGATCGCATTTCAAGTGCCGATTATTCAGATTTTGTTGGGGATATTAGGTATTGTCTCTTCTCAGAAAATGTTATCTATCTGGCGATATGTGGTGATGGGAGCCGCTATTCTGGGGGCATTTTTAACCCCCTCTACTGACCCATTGACTCAAAGTTTGTTGGGAGGCGCTATTGTCTTCTTATACTTTGGCGGCGTGGGAGCGGTTAAACTCCTGGGAAAATAACTTTTTGAGGCGATTTTCTCGCTCCTCTGGGGGGTCTTCCGCCCAATTCCACAGGCTTTCATAGAAGAAAAAAGATACTCCCGCAAAATGGCGATCGCGTACATTTATCACCTGTTCTTCTATGAGATTGGTCGCAGTGGGACGATTTTTTAAACCGCTTAAAATCCCGATGACAACCGGAATATGATTTTTGGCTAATTCGATTTCTGCTCGTTCTATTTCTCTGATAAAATGAGACATATCAGAACGATAGATTTGCGGCACTAACTGTTCAATCCAACCTTTTCTTTCCCAAGTAAACCAGTCCTGAAGATAAGCCGGAAGCGCAAAATGTAGGGGGTTCGGAGACAGGGAAATCAGACAGTCTTCTTGAATCGCTTTAACTCCATAAAAGACCCTCTCCATGAACTTATTAAGTTGGTCGGCTCGCCATCTCACCCAATAGGTATCTAGGGGATTTTCTGGCGGTGATTGACCGTGTTCATCCTGAAATAGTTGGACGGTAAAGGGGTCGTAACCTAACTCAGCAGGTAAGCCAAAATGATCATCAAATTGAATGCCATCAATATCATAGTTCTTGACAATTTCAGTCACTAGATTTAAAATGAATTGTTGTACTTCCGGATGAAATGGATTTAACCACACCCACTCAGGATTTCCTCCCGGTTTCGTGAAACTACCATCTTGGGTTTGTGTTAACCAGTTCGGGTGAAGTTTGGCTAATTCTGAATCAATGGGAGCCATAAACCCAAACTCGAACCAAGGGATAACTTTTAATCCCAGTTTATGTCCTTCCCGCACCACCTCCGAGAGCATATCTCGTTTTTGTAATCCGGGGTGGGGGTCTAGGGAAATACCAAACACCTCCTCAGCTACACGGCTAGGATATAGGGTATAACCTCCCTGCCACACGGTTGGATAAATAGTGTTAAAATTCAGATTTCGTAGGCGGTCTAAAGCCTGAGTTAAGCCGGATTTTGAAAATAAAATATCACTGTCAACATTAGTTAGCCAAACTCCCCTGATTTCGGTGACAGACCTGGCTGGAATTGGAGAAGTAGAGGAAATGGCGATCGCCACAAAAACACTAACAGCTACCACCAATGAAATCAACAGTTTCCAGAATCTATAGGGTGTTTTGCTCATCTCCGATAATGGGTAGTTGTGTCTGTGGGTGAATCACTCTTAATTATCAACGATGATCGTCAATTATTAAAATTTCGGCTGGGAATCGGTTGCCATCTTCTTGTGGTAGACTCTCGGAGAGAATATGCTATTCTGAAAAAAATGGCTCTAGCAGTATTGATCGTGAGGTAAGTTGGATGAGTGCTTTCGGGTTTGGCACAATGGCACAGGATATAAATATATCACCATTATCTGACCTTACCGATATTATTGATCAGGAATCCATACGCGAGGAAGAAGAAGACCCGGAGATCGGACTCCTTGACAATGGCGATAATGACACCCTCCCCGTTGACAATGGGGACAATGGCGATAATGACACCCTCCCCGTTGACAATGGGGATAATGGGGATAATGGCGATAATGGCGATAATGGCGATAATGGCGATAATGGAGAGGAGGAGGAGGAAATCCCTTTTATCCCAGAACCCGCGCCACCAATTCCTCAACCGACACCTGCACCTTTTGAACCCACACCTCCACCTGTTGCTCAACCGACACCGCCGCCTCCGGTTCCCATTCCGACACCACCACCCACACCGACACCCACACCAGTACCCACACCCACACCTTCTGAACCCACACCCACACCGACACCCACACCGACACCCACACCGACACCGACACCCACACCTTCTGAACCGACTCCTACACCTTCTGAACCCACACCGACACCTTCCGAACCCACACCGACTCCTACACCTTCCGAACCGACACCTTCTGAACCCACACCCACGCCGACTCTACCAAGCGCAGATTATGTGTTTGAGGGTGGCGACGGTAATAGTTTAGTTTTGGGAACAGAAGGAAATGATTTGCTCTATGGTGGGGGTGGTAATAATACCCTCTATGGTTTTACGGGGAATGACACCCTGATCGGAGGTGGGGGTAATGATCTCCTATATGGGGGTCAAAATAACGACTTCTTAGATGGGGGGAATGGTAACAATACACTCTATGGGGGTTTAAATGATGACACCCTATTGGGGGGAATTGGTCGCGATCTGCTATTTGGAGAAGCAGGTAATGATTTCTTAGATGGTGGCGATGGTAATGATACGCTCTATGGCGGCGAGGATAATGATACTTTATTGGGTGGTAATGGTAATGATCTTTTGTTTGGAAATCAGGGAAATGATAGCCTAGATGGGGGTTCGGGTGATGATACTCTCTATGGGGGTAAGGGTGATGATACTCTGTTGGGTAGCCAGGGTAATGATATACTGCTAGGAAATATGGAAAATGATATCCTCTATGGCGGAGATGGGGATGATTGTTTATATGGTGGTCAGGGTAATGATACTCTCTATGGCGGTCGAGGTAGGGATTATTTAAGTGGCGATCGCGGTAATGATTTCCTGGTTGGTGTTGATACTAGCGCTGATTTCCCGGGACTGACAACTATTGACACCCTGGTTGGGGGAGAAGGTTTTGATACTTTTGTATTAGGCAATGAAAACGGACCGTTTTACGATAACGGTAATGATGATATTAATGGTGTGGCTGACTATGCTTTGATTTTGAATTTTAACAGCGCTACTGATGTCATCTTACTGAGCAATGACGATTATTTATTCTCTACTGATATCCCCCAACCACTCCCACAAGGGACTGCTATTTTCCGTCGGACTCCCGGCGAAAATGAGTTGATTGCTATTTTAGAAGGGGTGGTGAATCTTCAATTTGATGGCACTAATCTTGATGATGGACCGATTAGGTTTATCTAGCCAAATAGTAGGGAGTGACTGTATGCACATAATGGCGCTTTTGTCAAGAGGGACAAAAAAAGCGATCGCTTTTTGCCTCAAAACTCGTGCATCGTGAATTTAATATTTTGCTGAGAGAATAATTTATCTGGCGATATAATCGGGGTTGTAGCCTTTATTTTTGCATAAGGACAGAGGAAGCCCTTGGTATCGATTTCTGAGATGATAGCATAACCCCGATAATCTCGTCAACTTTTTGCGAGGGATTTTCAATAAAAATGTATTAATTCTTAACGTTCTTTGGAAATTCAAATCGATGGGGCTGCATAAATTAGTAAAGTTTATGTGATGGTAGGTAGGTTTTGGGGGGGAATGGATTGTCGATGAAAAAAAAGGCTATCCTGAAAGTGGATAGCCTGTGAATGAAGGAAAAATTGGGTTAAAAAGGAGGCTTAGGCGATCGCAGCCATTTTGACATCGCTAGAAGCTAATAACTCCTGCAACTCCTCAGAATCAACGGTTTCTTTCTCAATGAGCATTTTTGCCAAACTATCGAGAACAGGGCGATTTTCTTCGAGGACTTGACGAGCGCGTTTATAAGCCTCATCAACCAAAGCGCGGACTTCTTCATCAATAGCGGATGCGGTTTCCTCGGAGAAATCACGCTCGGACATAATATCACGACCGAGGAAAACATTACCCTGCTGACGACCGAGAGCTACCGGACCAAGGCGATCGCTCATACCAAAGCGGGTAATCATTTGACGGGCTACCCGTGTAACCTGCTGAAGGTCATTAGAAGCACCTGTAGTCACTTCTTCCTCACCAAAGACAATCTCTTCGGCTAAACGACCACCGAGGGCTACAGCCATTTGATTTTGCAGGTAAGAACGACTATATAAACCAGAGTCCATGCGATCTTCACTAGGCATAAACCAGGTTAATCCCCCAGCGCGACCACGAGGAATAATACTGATTTTCTGAACTGGGTCATAGTCAGGCATCAACGCGCCAACTAAGGCGTGACCAGCTTCGTGGTAAGCCACTAGGGTTTTGCGTTTTTCGCTCATCACCCGATCTTTCTTCTCAGGACCTGCTAAGACGCGATCAATAGCATCATTAACCTCATCCATAGAGATTTCGGTGAGGTTGCGGCGGGCGGCTAAAATGGCTGCCTCGTTTAACAGGTTAGATAAATCAGCCCCAGTAAAACCAGGAGTCCGACGGGCAATTTTATCGAGATCTACATCTTTACCAAGGGTTTTACCTCTGGCGTGGACTTGCAGAATTTCGGAGCGACCAGAATAGTCGGGGCGATCAACTACTACTTGGCGATCGAACCTTCCCGGACGCATTAGGGCTGCATCTAGTACATCAGGACGGTTAGTAGCAGCAATAAGGATAATGCCTGTGTTACCTTCAAACCCATCCATTTCGGTCAGTAACTGGTTAAGGGTTTGTTCCCGTTCATCGTTACCACCGCCAAGACCTGCACCCCGTTGGCGACCAACTGCATCAATTTCATCAATAAATACAATACAGGGAGCGTTGGCTTTGGCTTGCTCGAATAAGTCCCGGACGCGGGAAGCACCCACACCGACAAACATCTCCACGAATTCTGAACCGGAAATGCTGAAGAAGGGAACTCCGGCTTCCCCGGCTACGGCTTTGGCGAGGAGGGTTTTTCCGGTTCCCGGAGGTCCTACCAATAGCACGCCTTTGGGAATTTTCGCACCAATGGCGGTGAAGCGATCGGCGTTTTTGAGGAAGTCTACTACTTCGCTCAGTTCCAGCTTGGCTTGCTCAATACCTGCTACATCTCCAAAGGTAACTTGGGTTTGGGGTTCCATTTGGACTCTGGCTTTGGATTTACCAAAGTTCATGGCTTGGCTACCTGGTCCGTTTTGAGCGCGACGTAATAGGAAGAACAAGCCCACTAGGAGCAAAATCGGGAAGAACAGGCTACTTAATGCTCTGAACCAAAGTCCTTCCTCGGTTTGGGGTTGTACCGCAATGTCAACATTGTTTTCACTCAGAATGTTGATCAGGTCTGGATCATTGGGTAGATTTACTAGGATTTTGGAGCCATCCTGGGCTGTAACTAGGGCTTTAGTGCGATCGGCACTAATACTCACTCGTTCAACCCGGTTCTGTTGGACTTCCTGGACAAAGGTACTATATTTCCAGGTTTCCCGGCTTTGGGGTTGTTTGTCAAACAATGTCGTTGCTAAGGCGATGACGACAATAGCCAGCATTGCATATAAGACCGCGTTTCTCCACCGTTTATTCACGGGGGTCTATCCTCCTACTGATTTTTTGTCGATCCCAGATTCTCTGGTATCTTTGATATTATGTTTACCAATCTTAACGTATTTTTCAGAAATACGGGGTCTGGGAACAGGAAACTATTATTCAGGAGGACGGATTCGACAGCAGATCCCCTCCTCTTATGTCCATATAAGCGCTATCCTGGATGTGGACTTGTGGCCAACGGTTCTCAGACTCAATCGAACGGGGGAATTACTGAGGGAACTGACACTAGGCGATCAATCTCTCGAACATCTTGGCGATCTTTCTCTTCATTTCGTTTGAGCTTCATTTGTCTGACTACCTCCAACGATGCAAATTTTAAGCCTTTGTAATAGAAATGATTTTCTGGGTTGAAAATAATTTCATCCCGTGGGTAAGGATGATAGTGGAGTTCACTGTTATGACTAGCAATTTCAGGATGGGGAAATATGATCGGACTGTTGCCAAAATGAATGTAGTCCAAATCTCGGGCTTCTCGGATGCCATAAACTGCTAATATGGAACTGCTGTCAATACAAAAAAAATCTGGATTTAAGTTAGATTTAATCAGGGTATTTTTATATTGATTAAAAAGATAATCAAAATTTTGATAAAATCTGTATCTTGACTGGTTTAAAAACTGGATACTGTTAGCGTTAAATAAGGTTTGAGCAAGTAATATTGTTTCCTCATGAGAGTCGTTGATATGAATAGAATCATTGCCGATATTAAAAATTTCTCGGATTTGATTTTTGGCAATTTTTAGATTTTCTAAACTAGGAGACTCAATCAGAAAAACTCTCACTAAACCTGGTTTTCTAAAACATCCCGATGCTTTTAATAGTGCGCCATAAAAATTATTTTGCCAATGACCTAGCCAAGGTTCGTTAGCATAAATAGTTTTGATTAAATTGATGGCTCCATTGTGATTTAAAGCCACTGACTTTTCATAAACAATTTCTCCCCAATCTTGGAAAATTTTCTTGATTTCACTATCGTAATTTTGAGCAGCAGGAAAAATAGTAGCAATGTAGGTATTGGGTTTTAATTTACAATATTCTAGGGCGATCGCATCTAAATAGGGCTCTGGCATTCCCCTAATCCGAAAAAAATTGTAGTTGTAATTAATGGATATTTTAGATATCCATTCCTGCTTTAATTGTACATATAAAGTTGACAGAGGATAGTCCATAGATAAACAAGTTGCTACCCGATGTGAACCGTCTAAAATAAAGCGACGGTTTAAAACTGGCACGACGGATCTGTTTTCGTCAAAACCTCTGGTTTGAATATCATCTATTAACTGATCAAAGTTTGTTAAGAAATCTTGAAAACTTTGTTTTGTGCCGTCCTCCTCTTGATAATTGTTAAAGGCTTTGATATGTTCCAAGTACAATGATAAAAACCAGCTTGAACGAATGGAAAGCCGTTTAAACTGAACATAAATATACTTAGCGATTACATCAAAACGAGCGGCGGTTATCAGGGTGAGTGGAGACCGCCGTGCGATGTGATTAGTTGTGGAAATTTGAACGAAGTTTAACAGATATGGATTCAGGCTATCAACAATTTCAGGACCGACAATTTTGACAATTTTCATCTGATCTATCTGGTTGGTGTCACATTGGTGTATAATATAGTGGATGCCCATGCTATGGGTCGATATCACCCTCTTGTATTCGGCAACCGGGATGGGGACGGTGAAACTATGACCGCCTCATCCCATTTGACATTATCTCATATTTGGTGAATACAATTCGTGGGAAATTTGTAGATTACTTAAAATTGGGTTTATTCTAAACTAATTATGACTGAATTTACCAACCTAAACCCACAACTTGTCACTCGTATTCAAAATTTTCAAGGAGAACTTGATGAAGCGATCGCACTCAGTTCCGAACTAATTGAGATACAGCGTTACGATCTAGCCGAATTAATTATTAGACAATTTTGGGATATACAACCCCATTCTATCAGCTCTTTGTGCGAGGGATTTCGGGAGTTGCAAAATTGGCAATCCTTGTGGTTTTTGGCGCGGGTTGCCCGCTCAAAAAACCATCTTAATTTGCTGGATATGGCTTGTGCTAATGTGCTTTCTATCAACCCAGATTTTTGGTTTGCGCGAGAATTTCCTAAGCACGCCCGTGGTTACTATTCTCAGTCTGGACAGGAAAAAATTATTGAAGAATTTTTTCGTGATTTTCCACCCAAATATAAGTTTTTTGTAGAGGTGGGAGCCTTTGACGGCTATCACTATAGTAATGTTCGACGCTTGTACGAACAGAAAGGTTGGACGGGAATTTGCATAGAACCTGTTAGAAAAAACTTTGCAAAACTGATCAAATCATATCAAAATACTCCAATTCATTGCATTCAAGCTGCTATCGGTTCAACCCCAGGAATGGCGAATTTGAATGTCGCCACCTACCCCCATTTACCGGACTGGGGAAGTGATGTTTCCTCCCTCTACGACAAGGAAATGGAACGTTGGCAACGATATGGCGCAGTTTGGGAAAAAGAAACTGTTTCAGTTTTGACTTTAACTCAAATACTATGCGATCGCCAAGTTGTTGGCATTGATCTGCTTTCTATTGATACAGAAGGACATGATTTAGAAGTGCTGAAAGGTTTAGATTTTGAAAATTTTAAACCTCGGCTTATTGTCATTGAATACGGATCTCAAAGATCCGACATCATGGATTTCATTAAACCCTGGGGTTATTCGGTTATTTATGATAACGGACAGGATTTATTTTTAGCGGATATCGACGGTGGCTGTCGTCAGTATTTTTCCCAACTTACGGCAACTAAAAACTATACGGGATTGACGGGAAACCCCCCCTACGAAGAAATCCAAACTGCCACTGAAAGACAACTGCATGAATTTCTCAAACGTTCTCCTCAAGAAATTAAAAGAGTCGTCATTGTCGGAGGATATCTCGGCTTTGAAGTTGACCGATTATTGGCAAATTATCCCCACTTGGAAATTCATATTTTTGAAGCAAGTCCGCGCTATTTTAATCAACTACATCATCGATTCTGTAACCATCCCCAGGTATTCTGTCATCATTATGCCGTCAGTGATCACAACGGAACATTAATTTTATACGAAACGACCCTAGATGGTTGCGGTTCTTTATTTCCTATCAAAACCACCCAAGACCATCGCACCTGGATCGCACCACAAGCAAAGCCAGCCGAGGAATATACAGTTACGGCTATTCGGTTAGATGACTTTCAACCTCTCCAGGGAAAAGAAATTGATCTGCTATGGTGTGACGTTCAAGGTGCCGAAATAAATGTTCTCAGGGGTGGTGAAAAAATCTTAGAACGCTGTCATAGTTTATTTTTGGAAGTTTGGATGTATCAAACCATGTATGAAGGACAGTGTCAGATTTCTGATCTGCAACCTTATTTGAATGATCGACAATTTTACTTGCAAGGTATTGGACTTGATTCGGGAGGAAATGGGACTGGTAATTCCTTCTGGTTGAAAGTTACAGAAGGGGTCAATATCGCATTTAATCAACCTAAAATAGTCGGTTTAGTCCCCGCGAAAAATGCCGAAAAAATCATTGAGCAATGTCTGAGATCACTATCTTATTATACTGATGCGATTGTATTTTTAGATGATGCTTCTCAAGACAATACCCTGCCAATTGTCCAGGCGATCGCCGGAGAATGCCAAGTTAAAAAAATTCTGACCAAAACTGAATGGTATCGAGACGAACCAGGCGATCGCAACGCTTTGTTGCAAGCCGGACGGCAAATTGGCGGCACTCATTTCATCGTTTTAGATGCTGATGAAATGCTAACTGCTAACTGCTACAATCAGGGAAAATTAAGGGAAATTATTTTAAGTCTGAACCCGGGAGATAAACTTAAATTAAACTGGATTCAGTTGTGGCGCAGTGTGAATCAATATCGCTACGATCACTCAGTTTGGACTGATAACTATAAGGATTTTATCTTTTGTGACGATGGAAATTGTGCTTACAATTCCGGCTTTATTCATACATCAAGAACACCCCATAACCTCTCCGGTGACACCTATCAAGTTGATGAAGACTATATTTATGGAGTGCTGCACTTTCAATTTGTTAACTGGCGAAATATGCTCGTCAAACAAGCTTGGTATCGATGTCTCGAACTAATTCGCAATCCTCGCAAACCGATCGCACAAATTAACGCTCTTTATCGTCCAAGTAAAGATGAAACAGAACTGGGATTAAAAGATGCACCCAAATACTGGTTTTCGGATTATCCCTTTTTTGATGAAACGGCTTATAGTGAACCAGAACAATGGCGAGAAAAACAGGTCATGGAGTGGTTTGATGAATATGGAAAAGCTTTTTTTGAGGGACTCGATATTTGGGATATCAATTGGGGAGAAGGGTTGGTAATGCGATCGCCAGTATTCGTGCCCAAAGTTTCCGCTATTATTTCCACCTATAACTCCGCCAATTTTCTCAGGGGATGTTTGCAGGATTTGGTTAATCAAACATTATACGATAAACAGCAACTAGAAATTATTGTTATTGATAGCAACTCCCAGGAAAACGAAGCAGAAATAGTAGCAGATTTTCAAGCTAAATATACCCAAATTATCTACCATCGCACCGAACACCGAGAAACCCTTTATGCCGCATGGAATCGAGCCATAGAACTCGCCAAAGGGGAATATATAACTAATGCTAACACTGATGATAGACACCGTTTTGATGCTTTAGAATTAATGGCTAATTATTTAGACCAGCATTCTGATGTGGCGGTAGTATATGGCGATCAACTTATCACCCACAACCCCAACGAAACCTTTGAGAATACCCAAGCTAACCAACGCTGGAACTGGCCAGAGTTTAGTTATCAAGAATTAGAACGCCGCTGCTGTCTCGGTTCTCAACCTATGTGGCGGAAATCTCTCCATCAAAAATATGGCAATTTTAACCCAGAATTTAAAGTAGCGGGAGATTATGAGTTTTGGCTGAGAATTGGTAAAACTGAAAATATCGCTAAAATACCAGAAATTTTGGGGTTATATTTTCAGAACGATCGCGGTTTAGAAAATGCCGATCGCACTGCTGAATTGGAACTCAATCAAATTTTAAATCAATATGGTATTACTCAGCGAGTTATCCAGCGTCAAACTTCTATACCCGTTTCTTACAGTCATGGTCTGAACTCAGACGAACCCCTGGTTTCTATAATCATCCCTTGCTATAACCAGGGTCAATATTTGGATGAAGCGATCGCCAGTGTTGTGGCTCAAACTTATTCTAATTGGGAATGTTGGATCATCAATGATGGTAGTCAAGATCAGACAAGTTCCGTAGTTAAACGGTGGCTGGAAAAATATGGCGATCGTCAATTGAACTTAATAGAAACCCCAAATAGAGGAGTTGTCAGCGCCAGAAATCTGGGATTTTCCAAAAGTCGGGGAGAATTGATTTTATGTGTAGACGCAGATGATAAAATTCATCCCGAATTTATAGCAGAAGCCTGTCAAATTTTGTCTAAATATCCTCAAGTTGGCTTTGTCTATAGCGACATTCAACACTTTGGGGAAAATCACGAAACCGTCAGCCATGGAGATTTTGACCTGCGCTCATTCTTGCAGCAAAATCAAGCACCAGTAACCTCTTTATTTAGAGCCGAAATTTATCGGAACATCGGAGGCTTTAAAACCGTCATGGAGGCGGGATGGGAAGATTGGGAATTTTGGATTTCCGCTTGTGAAATTGGATGGTTGGGATACCGTTTACCGAAACCCTATCTTTTCTACCGTCAGCATTCTTCTGGTTCGCGACTACAAACCCTCAGCAGCGATCGCACAACTTTAGCTATCCAGAAAGCTAGAATTATTCAACTACACCCAAAATTGTATAATGTTGATGCGTTCATTTGGTCTTATAATATTCTGAGTCAATTGGAATCTGTCGGTAACCCAGTATCTCCAATGAAATTCCCTAAATTTCCATCCATTCCTCCGGTTTCTAACTCCATAAATCGTCCTCTGTGGTCGATTATGATTCCCACTTATAACGGCGATACCTATTTGGAAGAAACCCTCAATAGTATTTTAGAACAGGATCTAGATCCGCAGACTACCGAAATCGAAGTTGTTGACGACTGTTCCACCGCCGGAGACACAGAAGCGATCGTCAAAACTGTGGGTCGAGGTCGCGTTAAATTTTACCGCCAACCCCACAACTTGGGATTAGTTGAAAACTGGAATGCTTGCATTAATAGGAGTCGCGGTCATTGGGTGCATATTCTGCACCAAGATGACCGAGTATTACCAGGATTTTACCGCCAGATTCAACAGGTTTTTGAGGCTTTCCCCGAAGTCGGTGCTGTGTTCTGTCGCCATTATTATATTGACAACAGCGGCAAGTTTAAATTACTCTCTAATTTAGAACAGGAAAACCCCGGTATTTTGAATAATTGGCTGGAACGAATTGCCGTCCGCCAGGAAATTCAATTTCCCTCTATTGTCGTCCGACGCAGCGTTTACGAACACCTGGGGGGGTTTTATCCTCCGGTGGGTTATGCTGCGGACTGGGAAATGTGGAAACGCATCGCCAGTTACTACCCTGTTGGTTATCAACCAACCCCCTTGGCTTGCTGGCGAATGCACAGTTTGTCAGCAAGTAGTCGCTCTATTAAACAAGCAAAAGATATGGCTGATATGCAACATTCAATTGAAATTTCTGCCGAGTATTTACCACCAGATAAAACGGCACATCTTTCCCGTCAAGCTCAAGAAAATTATAGTTTATACGCGCTGCAAACTGCCCGAAAATTTTTAGAATCAGGTCAAGCCACTGAGGCGATCGCACAAATTAAAGCTGGATTGAAGTTGAGCCAATCTCCCCAAGTAAGAGATGGGGTAATCGCACTATTTATAGAATCTGAAGTTGATGCAGTTCAAGATACCCAAAAACTGGCAAGAGAGGTCGATTTAGCTGTTCAAAAATACCAAAATAATCCCCAGGACTCCGACGGTTTAAATAAATTGCGATCGCTCCGTCATCACCTAGCAGAATTATGGTTAAAATTAGAAACCGAACAACTCCCCAAGGCTTATCAGGAGAATTTAGGTCAAGCACATAAGTCGCTACTAAACTCTGGTATCAAAAACGAGATTTTCCGTGATGATGAACGCCTGTATTTTCAGGAAATTAAATCCTATTTGAGTCAAGGATTTAAGCAGCCGAAAACTTTTCAGTATTTACTCGCTGGGATGTTATATGGTCGTGCCGATCAGCTAATGCTTACCTTTGAAGAGTCTTTGATTCCCACTTGGCTGGCTGAGGACTATTTTAGATTTTTATTTGATGTCCCCCCCCTATTCCAAGAAATTGGAGACGCAGATAATTACTCCCGCTATCGGATACGGTTATTAGATTTTGTTCGGGAACGTCTCCAGCAGCAGCCAGACTATCCCCTATGGCAAAAGTTAACAACTATGTTGCTAGAAAGGGGTAATTTTATCCCTAACTATTTCGCGGATTTTAACTTAAAACCTCTGTTTTGTAGTCGCGCTGAGTTGTTTCATCTATTCCTACAAAGCCGCGATTTTCATTTGGATTACTCCTTCCCAGAACCTCCGAGCGATCGCCAAAAAATTCGCCTAGGAATTCTTAACGACCATCTCAACCCCCAAACCGAAACTTACTTAACATTACCAGCTTTTGAATATCTCAATCGGGAACAATTCGAGATTATTTTATATGTTACCCAAGCCAACAATCATCCCCTAGAGCAATACTGTAGATCCCGCGCTGACCGTTTAGTTAGACTACCTGATGATAAGTTGGAACAAGCAGCCACTATTCGCGCTGATAACCTCGATATTTTGCTATTCGGAACTAATGTAACCGCCATTACTAAACCCGTCACCTTGTTAGCATTACACCGACTGGCGCGAGTACAAGCTACCCTATTTTCATCACCTGTTACTACCGGAATGAGATATATTGATTATTATATTTCTGGTCATCTTTCCGAGGGTGCAGAGGCTCCTAATTTCTATCGAGAAAATTTAGCGGTTCTCAACGGAACTGGCTTTTGTTTTAACTATTATGCGATCGCACCTCAACCCGCCACCGTTAAGCCTCACCGCAGCCAATGGGGAGCCAATGACCAAACAATTGTCTTTATGTCCGGCGCAAATTTCTATAAAATTATCCCAGAACAAGGGGAAACCTGGGTGAAAATTCTCGCTCAAGTTCCTAATTCGATTTTAGTGCTTTATCCCTTTGCTCCTAGTTGGAGTAGTAACTATGCTAGTTCACAATTTATCCGCCGAATGCACGCCACCTTGAGCAAATACGGAGTTGAAGAAAAACGCTTAGTTTTGATTAAGTCCCTTCCCAGTCGTACCGACGTTAAAGCCTGTTTAGAACAGGGGGATATTTATTTAGACTCCTACCCCCATTCTGGCTCAAACTCCTTAGTAGATCCCCTAGAAGTGGGATTACCTGTAGTAGTTAGAGACGGAGATACTTTGCGTTCTAAACATGGTGCCGCTATGATGCGATCGCTTGGTATTCCTGATTTAATTACCGACGATGAATCATCCTATATTAGTTTGGCTGTTACCCTCGCAAATACCCCTGAATTGCTACAGTTAAAACGCCAAGCCATTCAACAGAAAATGGCGGCTAATCCTGAATTTTTGGATAGTCGCGCCTATGGTGCGAAAATGGGAGCTTTGTTAACTCAAATCTTCCAAAATTACCAATCTCAACAGCAAGTGATAGATCTAGATAATCCCCAAAAACGACAGCAGTTTTTAGCGGAATTGGTGGATCAAGTTAATCTCTATGAACTTGACCCCACTAATACTATCGTGGTAAATAAATTACAAAAAATTCGTCGTGGTATGGTAGAATATTGGTTGAGACAACCACCAGAGCGATTAGAAAATCTTTATCAACAACAAATAGGTAAAGGTTATCAAGTTTTGCTCAATAGAGGTATTCAACAACAACCCTTAAATGATGAGGAAAAAGCATTAGTTAACAATTGGACTAAGACTGCTATGGGACTGACTGAACCCCATGCAATTAATTGTTTGATGGCGGTGATGTTGTATTCTCAACCTGGTAAAATGTTGGTACGAGATGCGGTTAATCGTTTACCCGCTTGGTTGCTTCCTGATTATCAGCGGGTGTTTGAAAATGCCGATGCGATCGCTCAAATTAAACAAACCTTAGCTACCACTAAAACTCAGTCAACTCCTGTTAATTCTCCCCAGGTAACACCAACTGTCACTGCTGTAGATGTCTCAACTTTTGTCAATCGATTAATTGGGTGTGTCAAGTTATTTAAGATCGACCCCACAGATACTAATATCACCGTAGAATTGCGACAACTGCGGTGGCAATTTGCACAGTTTTGGCTGAATTTACCTGAACAAAAGTTAGAGGATATGTATCAGAGTCCCCTCGGTGATGGCTATCGCAGTTTGTTAAATAGTCGCCTGCAAAATGAAATGTTAACCCAACATGAATGGGATTTTCTACAACAAGTAGGAACCTATCTCCGACAAGGTTTAGATACACCGCGATCGCTTAATTATCTCATAGTGGCTATGCTATATTATCGGCCGGAAAAACTACAAATTCAAGACCTCTCTCGCCTTCCTAGTTATCTGCAACGGGATTATCAAAATTGGCAAAATCCCTTGAGTAGTTGATTTTAATAGTTGATAATAACTGTCGCACCCCAGTCTATTTGTAAACGAGATTTGGCACTATCTCCGTTAGCCGCAATTTCTATCCAACCGTGGGAACCAATGAGGGTTAAAAGATGACCTGGTTGCACTTCTCCATAGGTTCTATGGCTGCTAATTGTAGGACTTGGGGTGCATTCAGGAAAGCTAACATTCCAGGATTTATCTGCTACCATATCTCCCGGAATATTAGTAATTAAATTCCCAAAGCGATCGATATATTGAATACTGCCTTTAATGCTGGTTTCTGTGATTTCCAAGTTCGGCATTGACAGGGACATTAGGGTGTCAGAATTAATCGCAGTACCTAAATCCGTAATTTGCACACCAGAGGCGAGGTAAGCAGCCACAGGACTAAAGATATCTCGACCATGAAAAGTAGTGCTGGGTTGGGAATTTCTCCAGTATTGATGATTAGTTAATTCTACTGCTGTAATTACACCATACTGCTTAATTAAACCCCCGAATAAGCCGTTATCAGGTCCGACAACATATCCGTTAGGAAGTTGTAGTGCGATCGCCTTCCGTTCAGTTCCCACCCCCGGATCGACTACCGCAATGTGAACAGTACCTTGGGGAAAGTAGGGGTAAGCATTCATCAAACAAAACCTCGCCGCCATAAGATTTTGAGGCGGAATTTCATGGGTTAAGTCAATGACAGTTAGGTGGGGGTTAATTTGGGATAATACCCCTTTCATTACTCCCACATAAACATCACTTGAACCAAAGTCTGTTAATAGTGTAATTATACCAGATACAGACATATTTAGCACTCCTAGTCTCGGAATATTTAGGGTTTCTTGGGCTTGATACTTATGGTAGTATTTAGGACTATTCTTAGGTGGCGGCTTGTCTGGATTTTTATTAGGTAGTTCAGTTTAAACCCGTTGACCAATAAGGAGAAAAATAATCTGTGGGTGGAGATGGTTTATTCTCCAGTGTCATTTTCACAGATTTAGCGATCGCTTTGGCTAACAAAGGTGGTACAGCATTACCAATTTGATTAAACTGAGAATTTTCTGAACCCACCAACTCAAACCAATCGGGAAAACTTTGTAATCTCGCAGCTTCCCTAACTGTTAAACGTCTCCGGCGGCCATCTGGTAATAACAATCGCAACATATCACTGGTTGCGCCTGATAGGTTTCTACAGGTCAGAGTTCGGCAAGGAATATCAAGGTAAATATCCCTAGGTTTAACACATTTAGATTTTGCTTCATATCTGCCAATATATTCTAGCATACTAGGCGTGAGAAATTTTGCCCCTATAGGAATGGTAGAAGCCGTATCATAAATAGCATCTCCAGCCGTATAAGGCATAGCTAAGGTTTCAGCTTCTGGCCAATGCCATGCTGTTTGATAAGCCACAACAAACAGGCGTTCTCGTTTTTGTGGAACACCATAATTAACAGCATTGATAAGTTTGATGTCAACCCGATAATTCAGTCTCTCAAGTTCGGCAACTATTTTCTCTAAATACTGACGATTTTTATAAAGCATTCCTCGCACATTTTCAAAGATTGCTATTGCTGGCCGATATCGTTCGATCGCATCTAGAAAAATCGGAAAGCCATCCCTAGAGTCTCTAGGACCTTTTTGTAATCCACCTACACTAAACGGTTGACAGGGAGGACCTCCTATAATCACATCAGGATGATTGCATAAATCTTGACCAATTTCTAAAGTTTGACAATAACATATATCCTGAAGATTACGAGTATACGTGGCGGCAGCATCCGCTAACATCTCATAACCGATTGTTTCAAAGCCTGCGGCTTTAAATCCTAGAGAAAAACCACCACAACCCGCAAATAAATCAAGAACAACTAACTGAGATTGTATATCTTCATTCAGTTTTAATTCTTGGTTTAAATATTCCCAATAACTCAGTCTGTTTGACATGGTATTTTTCGATTATTTACTGCCTATTCAAAACTTGTTTAAAGCCAACTCAACCTAAGCTGACTTGAAATACTCATCGATATGTTGAATAATGCGTGAGGCGGCGTGACCGTCTCCAAAGGGGTTAATAGCGGTTGCCATTTTTTGGTAAGCCTCTGGGTCCCCCAGGAGTTCGCTAGTGGCTCTGAGGATATCTTGAGGGTCAGTTCCTATTAGTTTAGCCGTTCCAGCCGCGATCGCTTCTGGACGTTCCGTAGTTTTTCGTAACACTAACACAGGCTTCCCTAAACTCGGTGCTTCTTCCTGGAGTCCACCCGAGTCCGTCAACACTAAATAAGCATCAGCGATCGCTGCTACCAGTTGACTATAATCTAGGGGTTCCGTGAGAATTACCCGGGGATGTCCTCCTAGCATTGTCTGTAGGGGTTCCCTCACTGTCGGGTTACGGTGTAGGGGTAGCAGTATCATTGTGTCAGCATACTGATCAAGAGTTTTTAAAAATCCTTCCGCAATTCCCTCTAGGGGTTCTCCCCAATTTTCTCGACGGTGAACTGTCGCTAAAATTAGTCGATGTTTTTCTAAGTTAAGATTGGGAATATCTAATTTTGGTTGGGTTTTAGCGACAGATAATAAAGCATCAATCACCGTATTTCCAGTTTGATAAATTTTCCCGACTACCCCAGCTTTTATCAGGTTTTCAACCGCTTTCTCCGTAGGTGCAAAGTGTAATTTAGTTAGTTGAGAAATTAGACGGCGGTTCGCTTCTTCAGGATAGGGATTAAATAAGTCATTAGTTCGGAGTCCTGCCTCTACATGGCCAATGGGAATTTTTTGATAAAAGGCCGCTAAAGCCGCAGCAAAGGCTGTTGTGGTATCCCCCTGGACTAAAACCATATCAGGTTTGATTTGCTCAAAAATATTTCCTAACCCTTGTAAGCTACGATAGGTAATGTCCGTCAGGGTTTGCTGGTGCTGCATGATTTCCAGATTGTGATCCGCCTTGATCTCGAAAAGCTGCATCACTTGCTGGACCATCTCCCGATGTTGACCTGTTAAAATCACTCGGGTTTCATAATTACAATTTTGTTGAAACTTTTGGACCAGTGGGGCCATCTTAATGGCTTCTGGTCTCGTGCCAAATACTATACCAATTCGATACTTTGATGTTGACATTTCTGATTAAATAGAGTTACAATAAAAGTATAAACCAATACAAAAAAATATCAAGTCCGGTTATAAAATTAAAGTGACTAATATAGGCTATGTCCCTAAAAATGCTTGATCCCCAATGCTTAAATCAACCCTTAGCCTCAATTCTTATCACTGGATTCTCCCCCCATAACCTAGAACTTTATCGGTGTATAACCGGGAGCTATGTTGATATACAAATTTTTTCGACAATGTTTAATCATCCGTGATATTTTAGCATAAAATTGTTGAGATTGTCGTACAGGCAAGTACAGAATTTGGATTAAATATCATAGTAAAATGTTCCGAATGACAATTTAATCTAATGGCTTATGATCAACGTAAAAATGAGTGATTTTAGTCGTTTCCATGATCAAGACAACTTAGACTCTGAACACCATTATCATTTTGATGGTAACTTGCACCGATTGGCAACAGCAATTGAACAAGAGAGAAAAAGGTTTGCGGGGCTATCTGAACCTACACCTGTGCTAATCTGGGCTTGTAATGCGGAAGGATCCTATACATTTTTTAATGAAGACTGGTTAAAGTTTACCGGACGTTCCTTAGAAATGGAACGGGGAGAGGGCTGGTTCCGGGGGGTACATCCTGAAGATCGCCAAAATTGTTTAATCACCTATTGGCAAGCATTCGGCGATCGCAAACCCTTCCAACATGAATATCGGCTGCGAAGGTTTGATCATCAGTATCGTTGGATATTTAATACCGGAGTTCCCCAATGGACAGCTAACGGTAAGTTTTTAGGTTATACAGGTTCTGCCATTGATATTACCGAACGCCGCCGAGCATCAGAAGAACTCTTACATCTGTGTTACCATCTGCAAGACATCCTAGATGACCGGACAACTCAACTGACCGCCACCAATGACAAACTCCAGCAAGAAATTCAGGAACGCCTGAAAGCAGAAGCAGCCCTGGAGCGATCGCAACAGATGCTACAGCTAGTGATGGATAATATCCCAAAAGCGATTTTTTGGAAAGATCGCAACTCCGTTTATTTAGGTTGTAACCGCCGAGGGGCCTTAGAGGCTGGCGTGATTAGTTCCGAAGCCATTGTCGGGTTAACCGATGAAGACTTACCCGCCACCCGGGAGATGGCTGATTATTTACGAAAATGCGATCGCACTGTCATTGAAACCAATATCCCTCAATATCGGCACGTCGAAACCCGAACCCGCCCAGATGGTAAAATAGTCTACCTAGAAACCAATCGTATTCCCCTTCATGACAGCAACGGCAATATAGTTGCCATTTTAGTCACCTCTGAAGATATCACCGATCGCAAACAAGCCGAAGAAACCCTATTAAGAATTCGTAAAGCCGTCGATAGTACCACCGATGCGATCGCCATTATGGACGCAACCGGAGTCCAAATTTATCAAAACCGAGCCTTTTGTGATTTATTTGAATACGAAACCGTCGAACAATTTAACCAACATGGAGGTCACAGAAGCCTTTATGTTGATCCCGCCGTCGGCGAAGCCGTCATGAGCCATATTTTAGGCGGGTATTCCTGGCAAGGAGAAGTCCACAAGCTAACCCGCAGCCGCAGAGTAATTCCGGTTCACATGAGAGCAGATGCCATCCGAGACCCACAGGGTCATTTAGTCGGGTTTATCTGTGTCAATACTAATATTAGCGATCGCCTTTCTACACAAGAAAAAATTTTCCAAACCGCTCAACAGTTAACCAGTGTCATCGAAACCGTCGGAGAAGGCATTACCCTCAGTAGTCAGACCGGAAAGTTTTGGATCTATAACTCCAAGATGGAGGAAATTACTGGCTATACCCTGGCCGAAGTAGAAAGTTCTCAGGATTTCTTGTCCCTTCTGTATCCTGACCCCCAAGCTCATCAAGATGCTCTGATTGGATTATATGAGATTTTAGAACGGCCAGGCGTGCGAGATGTCGAAACTACCATAGTCACTAAGTCAGGAGAACATAAAACTCTGTTAGTGTCTACCTCTATTGTCCAAAATCAGGATGATAGGCTGTTTTTGAGTGCTTATCGAGATATTACTGAACGCAAACAAGCCTTAGAATCCTTGCAAAAAGCTGAATATCAATATCGTAGTCTGTTTGAAAATGCGATCGAGGGTATTTTTCAGACCACCTGGGACGGTCACTATATTAATGTTAATCCAGCCTTAGCCAAAATCTATGGCTACGACTCACCACAGGATATGATGGCGCAACTGACCGACATTAGCCACCAGTTGTATGTTGATCCTGGTCGTCGCGCTGAGTTTATTCACCAATTGCAGGAGTCCGATTCCATTACTAATTTTGAATCTCAGGTCTATCGTGCTGATCATCAGATTATTTGGATTTCTGAGAAAGCTAGGGCTGTCCGGGACGGCTTAGGACAACTACTCTATTATGAGGGTATGGTCGAGGATATTACTGAACGCAAGCAGGCTGAAGAAAATCTCCAACAGCAAGCCGAACGTCAACGGTTGATGCTTGTAATTACTCAACGCATTCGGCGATCGCTCAAATTGGATAAAATTTTACAGACTACTGTTAGTCAGGTTCGAGAGTTTCTCAATACTGACCGAGTCGTGATTTACCGATTTCACGATGATGGTAATGGCGTGATGGTAGTCGAATCAGTCGCCCCGGGGTGGAAGTCTGTAGTCGGAACTATTGTTACTGAAGATTGCTGGACTCCCCACTATCTCGCTGAGTTCAGCCAGGGTCAAGTCCAAGCTATGGCTGATATCTCCACTCAAGACTTCAGCCAGTGCGATATTCGTTTGTTATCAGAGTTTCAAGTACAGGCTAATTTGGTCGTTCCTATTTTGACCCGAAGGCGCAGTGATACTTCTGCCGAGTTGGGGTTTGTTGCTTCTGAACCTTACAATCGCCTCTGGGGGTTGCTCATGGTCCAGCATTGTTCTAGTCCCCGTCAATGGGAGTCAACTGCAGTCGATTTTATTAAGCAGTTAGCCGTACAGTTGGGAATTGCCATTCAACAAGCTGAACTTTATCAACAGCTTGAACGTCTGGCTACTCTTGATGGCTTAACTCAGGTTCCTAATCGCCGACAGTTTGATACCTATTTGATGACCGAGTGGCGCAGGTGTATCCGCGAATTTACCCCCATATCCTTAATTTTGTGTGATGTTGACTTTTTTAAGCACTACAATGACACTTATGGACACCAAGAGGGCGATCGCTGTTTACAAGAGGTAGCCCAGGCTTTGACTCGCTCCATTAGACGACCTGGGGATTTGGTCGCTCGCTATGGCGGCGAGGAGTTTGCTATAATTCTTCCCAATACTGATGCTGAGGGTATGTGTAATGTGGCTGGCACAATTCGTGAGCAAATCCTACAATTACAGAGAATTCATGAAACCTCCCCTATTAGTGAATATATTAGTGTCAGTATGGGCGGCGTGAGTGTTTTGCCTAATAGCAATATTCAGCTTGAACATCTCATTGCTATGGCTGATACTGCTTTATATCAAGCTAAGGCTCAAGGACGCGATCGCTTTGTTATGCACACTATGTCCTAGACTTTTCTGTATGGCTTATCGATATATCTTGTTCTATAAACCCTATAATGTCCTCAGTCAGTTTACTGATCGTGATTCTCATACTCCGTCTCGACAAACTTTGAAGGATTACATCCCTATTCCTTCCGTCTACTCAGTCGGACGATTAGACCTTGATAGTGAAGGGTTACTTTTACTGACTGATGATCGCAAACTTAAATATCGACTTGGCCAGCCAGAATTTGCTCATCCTCGTACTTACTGGGTTCAGGTGGAAAGAATACCCACTACACCAGCCTTAGAACAACTGCGACGGGGAATCACCATTCAAAATTATCGCACCCGAACAGCGAGGGTTCAACTACTATTAACTGAACCACTTCTTCCCCCTCGTATCCCTCCCATTAGATTTCGCCAAAATGTCCCTACCGCTTGGCTCGAAATTACTTTAACTGAAGGACGCAACCGTCAGGTTCGACGCATGACCGCCGCCGTCGGCTTCCCTACTTTGCGACTGGTTCGTGTCGCGATCGCTCATTTGACTCTCAATTCACTTCAACCTGGCGACTGGCGAGATTTGCACCCCCACGAAATTCAGCCGTTTTTCAGTTGATTTATTTTTTCAAAAAAAAAATAGCCCAGCCCGTCACCGCTCCAGGGGGTTGACAAGCCGAGCGAATGGGGATATGATAGATTCATATCCTACATAATGGGAGGCATGACTTAAATAAAAAAATTACCCATATCCCATTATATAATATAGTAGCAGAAGCGCCGCCCAAAAGCAAGGGTTTCCCCAAAAAAAGTGGCGCGGGGGCCCCCAGATAATTTTTTTTTTATTTTTCGGGATAAAATTAGTTGTAGGGGCGGGTTCCGCAGTCAGCCATAATTCCCACAAGTCAGCTTGATAAACCCGCCCCCAGGGTGCGCGATCGGCCACGGGAAAAACCAGCCAACTATATACACCCGCCCCAGGGTGCTGTAGGGGCGGGTTCCGCAGTCAGCCATAATTCCCACAAGTCAGCTTGATAAACCCGCCCCCAGGGTTCCGCAGTCAGCCATAATTCCCACAAGTCAGCTTGATAAACCCGCCCCCAGGGTTCCGCAGTCAGCCATAATTCCCACAAGTCAGCTTGATAAACCCGCCCCCAGGGTGCGCGATCGGCCACGGGAAAAACCAGCCAACTATATACACCCGCCCCAGGGTGCGTAGGGGCGGGTTCCGCAGTCAGTCATAATTCCCACAAGTAGGCTTTGTAAACCCGCCCCCAGGGTTCCGCAGTCAGCCATAATTCCCACAAGTCAGCTTGATAAACCCGCCCCCAGGGTGCGCGATCGGCCACGCACCCCACAAGCCAACTTTCGCTCGCCCCCCTGGCTGTGCGTAGGGTGCGTCACATCCGATCAGCCACTGGGAAAACGAAAAACTTGCGCTATGTGACGCACCTTCTGAGGCCATAAAACACACCGGGAACTATATACACCCGCCCCCACGCCATAAAACACACCGGGAACTATCTACACCCGCCCCCACGCCATAAAACACACCGGGAACTATCTACACCCGCCCCTACGCCATCAATTCCCAACATAACTCCCGAAAGCGATCGCCACTGATTAATGTTTATTTTTTCAAAAAAAAAAATAGCCCAGCCCGTCACCGCTCCAGGGGGTTGACAAGCCGAGCGAATGGGGATATGATAGATTCATATCCTACATAATGGGAGGCATAACTTAAATAAAAAAATTACGCATATCCCATTATATAATATAGTAGCAGAAGCGCCGCCCAAAAGCAAGGGTTTCCCCAAAAAAAGTGGCGCGGGGGCCCCCAGATAATTTTTTTATTTTTCGGGATAAAATTAGTTGTAGGGGCGGGTTCCGCAGTCAGCCATAATTCCCACAAGTCAGCTTTATAAACCCGCCCCCAGGGTGCGCGATCGGCCACGGGAAAAACCAGCCAACTATATACACCCGCCCCTAGCGATAAAACACACCGGGAACTATATACACCCGCCCCTAGGGTTCTGCATTGTAGTGTTACCTGGGTTCAAATTGAATTTGGGCTGTTAGACATCCTTGGGAAACAACAACTAAAATTTGGATGGTATCCAGACCGAAGCCTGCCATTTTGGTGGAATACGCCACCCGGAGCAGAATGGCGAGGTTATTGCTCTATCCTTAAATTTGACGACTAACTAACATAGACTAACCCCCAACCAAGAAGCGATCGCTCAAGAGGTAAGCGATCGACCCTTAAACTCAAAAACCGCCCCGGTGCATTTCTTTTGTAAAGTGCAACTACTTGCAGTTATTTTGGTTCGCTAGGTAGCTATCAGCGAACTCAGTTAAAACCCTCCGCAGTTCTCGCTTAGGTATAACCGCAAGTTTGTCTTTTAAATCCTGGGCTACTCTAATGCCAAACAGTATATTCGCGGGTTGAGATCCTTCCTGTTTCAGCTTACTTGGATTCTTGTCTGTGAAAAAGTTGGGATTGCCAACTCGATCATAAACGCCTCTTCTGCCTCTTTTCATTTTTTTACCCTCTGTAAAGTTTTGTAAACAATTGCACGTTTTCGGTACTATTGTGTATAATCTTATCAGAGGGATAAGGAAAGAGCCGTTGCAGCGGCTCTGACCCATCAAATCTCTCAAAACGGTTAAGAACCAATTAACTCATCAGTTGAGGATTCTATATGCATACTACCACACAGAGCAAATCTTTGGCAAGTATCTTGTACAGCAAAGCCGCCGTCGCGCGGATTTGTGGTTGCTCTCACCAAATTATTGCCAGGGTTGAAATTTGGTGGAAAGTAATTTTTGTTGTTTTCAAAAAGGGTCACGGGTTGAGACCCAAGTTTGTCAGTAAAAAATCTTTTCATCAAAACTTCCAAACCTTCAGGAAACGCAACACCGGGAAGCTAGAAATATACCCCCACAATCAACCCTATAAATTTGCTGTTGTTAATCCCCAAGGAGACACCTATGAAGTGTCCATCGAAGAAGAGGAAATAACTTGCACTTGCCAGGATTTTGATTTCCAGAGTAAAAACCGTGATGTACTTACCCTAGAAACCGGAACGCGCTGGATTCCCAAGTGTAAGCATATTCACAAAGTATTAGAACTTGGCGATAGGGAGGAGCTTAGAGATTTGATCAACTCTGAAGGGGGTGTTGAGTTTGACGCAGACGACAACTGGTTAATCAGTGATGATTGGGTCAGTGATTATGAATACTCCCAAGTGCCACCCAACTGGTAATTTTCGGTAACTTCCAGGAATCGGTGATTAATCCCTCCCTTCACCCAACCTCGCCAACACAACGACTAAGGAATCCATCATGACCACCACTATCTATAAAAAACTGTTAACTGTCCGAGCCTCAATCTCCGCTCTAAACAGAAGCGGGTACAACAAATTTAAGCAGTTTCATTGCTCGACTAATGTTTATTTTTTCAAAAAAAAAAATAGCCCAGCCCGTCACCGCTCCAGGGGGTTGACAAGCCGAGCGAATGGGGATATGATAGAGTCATATCCTAAATAATGGGAGGCATGACTTAAATAAAAAAATTACGCATATCCCATTATATAATATAGTAGCAGAAGCGCCGCCCAAAAGCAAGGGTTTCCCCAAAAAAAGTGGCGCGGGGGCCCCCAGATAATTTTTTTTTTATTTTTCGGGATAAAATTAGTTGTAGGGGCGGGTTCCGCAGTCAGCCATAATTCCCACAAGTCAGCTTGATAAACCCGCCCCCAGGGTGCGCGATCGGCCACGGGAAAAACCAGCCAACTATATACACCCGCCCCAGGGTGCTGTAGGGGCGGGTTCCGCAGTCAGCCATAATTCCCACAAGTCAGCTTGATAAACCCGCCCCTGCGGGTTCCGCAGTCAGCCATAATTCCCACAAGTCAGCTTGATAAACCCGCCCCCAGGGTGCGCGATCAGCCACGCACCCCACAAGCCAACTTTCGCTCGCCCCCCCTGGCTGTGCGTAGGGTGCGTCACATCCGATCAGCCACTGGGAAAACGAAAAACTTGCGCTATGTGACGCACCTTCTGAGGCCATAAAACACACCGGGAACTATATACACCCGCCCCCACGCCATAAAACACACCGGGATATTACACCCGCCCCTACCCCATCAATTCCCAACATAACTCCCGAAAGCGATCGCCACGATGTTCAAAACTGCGATACTGGTCAAAACTAGCACAGGCGGGGGAGAGCAAAACAGCCTTAGCTTGGAACACACTAGCCAATTCTGCCGCGCGGGGGATGGCATTTTCGAGAGTTTCCACAATTTCGACATTGTGATAGTCAGTTTCCTGTAACCTTTGAGCAAAGGTGGGGGCTGCCGTTCCGATTAATAAAACCGCCGCCGCTTTTTGGTGAATAGTATTAATCCAGTGGGTATCATCACCAGCTTTAGCTTCTCCACCAGCAATTAAAATCACAGGTGGTTCCACTGCGGCCAATCCGACCTGAGCCGCATCATAATTAGTAGCCTTGCTATCATTAATCCAGCGAATTCCCATCCAGGTGTTAACCTCTTCGAGGCGGTGAGGAACTCCAGGAAAAGTAGAAATAGCGTGAGCAATTGCTTCCTTGTCAATTCCGGCTATTCGTGCTGCGGCTACAGCCATAAGTAGGTTTTGGCGATTATGGTCTCCCACCATTTTCAGGGAGTCAACTGGTGCGATCGCGTATCCGTTTTGGTAGACCCAGTTTTGTTGAATATATACACCCCTCTGGCGATCGCCCAATAATTCCTCAGCACCATTAACGCTAGTCCAGACAGCTTGTGGCCAGAGTTCCGGTGCGGCTCGCCGGAGATAAGCGTCATCACCATTAAAGACCTGCACCTGGGAACGTTCCATTAAACGAGCTTTAATCCGAAAATAATTATCTAGCGTGTAATGGCGGTTAAGATGATCTGGGGTAAAGGTAGTCCAGATGCCGATTTGAGGCGCGAGGGTTGATGATGACTCAATCTGAAAACTGCTAATTTCAGCAATGACCCAATCTAAGGGGGTCGAGGAGTTTTGTTGTTGTTGCAGCGCCAACTCACAGGCAGCATTACCAATATTTCCGCAAGCCGGGGCCGCACTTCCCGCCACTTCAAATATTTTAGCAATCAGGGCCGTCGTAGTAGTTTTGCCGTTAGTCCCCGTAATTCCCACCCAAGGGATATCCTGGAGATTTCGCCAAGCCAGTTCCATTTCGCCGATAGTTTCTATACCCAGACTGCGGACGGTTTCCAATGCTGGCAAATCCCAGGGAACCCCGGGACTAACCACTACCAAATCTGGTGCCGTGTCGGGGTCGAAATTCTGCCCCAAATTAACTGTAATTCCTTCCTCAATGAGGGTCTGACACTGTTGCTGTAGGGATTCTGAGGTGTTGCGATCGCTAACAGTTACCTGCCATCCCTGAACCTTTAACAGGCGCGCCGTGGCATTTCCTGATTTTCCCAGACCAATAATATGAGCGTTGGGCATTGTATCCTTACCCTGCACCTTGATTGAGCATTTTTGATTTTATCAGAAGACGCTGATTTTAGGTGAGGTTAGGGGAGTTGATCGGGTTCGCCATACTTTGCGGAGTAAATTATATCATAAAAAATTATTTTGTCAAGTTACTTGACAGATTGTAACAAAAATGTTACATTGGTTAACATAAATTAATAAACGGGATTACCCCAAGAAGTTCCCACTGACCTTGGTGAAACTTTCTTAGTAGTAATTCTGATGCAATTATCGGAGGATAAAAAATGGTTATTTTAGCAGCTTTATTTATCAGTGGTTGGCTGGCTGTTTCTGTAATTGGAACTATGGCTTATTTTCGTGGTGAACAGTCCAAACCCATCCATATGAGAAACTGGAACTCGGATTCCTTTGACCGTCTTTCTCAGGCGTTAACAGGTGTAGCCGTAGACTATAGCCAACGGGTTCCTGCTTACAGTATGGATGCTTACCGCAGCCAGAATTTCTCCAAGTAAATTCTCTTCAGTCACCAATAGCTTTTAGACTCTCTTCTTGAGGGCAATCCTAACGGGTTGCTCTTTTTTTTGTATAGTGATATAATCATCACCCGTGGGGGGTAATTAGTTTTTAGTCTCTACCTTGAGGAGCATCATAATTTGATGTCAATTATCATGTCAAGGCGGGTTGAGAATGCGGGTTAAGAATCAAGAATATTTTAATCCCAGGACTCCATAGAAGAATCAGAAGTTTGATTATCCAAAGGTAAAGCATCAACAGATAATTGTTTGAGTTCGGGAAGTTTTACCACTTCTTTTTCAGTTTGTTTAACATTAATAGGTAACTGTAAAGGTTTGACCTTCTCAATCCAACAACTAGCCAGAGGTAAAGTTTGTTCAAGTTCATCAAGGGGACGAGGGATGACCATCACTGCATTTAATTCGCCAATGCGTTCAGCCTCATACATTCCAGCTTCTAAAGCCACTGCTACATCAGCAACCGAACCCCGAATAATAGCAGTACATAGTCCCGCGCCAATAATTTCATAGGAAGCGAAATAAACATCTCCCGCCTTCAGCATCGCATCAGCCGCGCCGACCATAGCAGGAAATCCTCTCGTTTCCAATAAACCTACGGCTTGATTACTGAGGCGAGAGTGACCGCCACTGGCTGCTAATTGGGAGAGACGAGACCCAATCGGTAAAACATACTCTAAGTTAGGGAGAGGCCTAGCAATGACTAGGGAAGAAACAAACTGATTGAACTGTTTAGCAGTATCAACTCCGGTTTCAATGGCTAGGCGGATATCAGCAATACGACCGCGCACAATAGCGGTACAGTAGCCACTACCGATTTTTTCATACCCAACCAGGTGAACACCTGCAGATTTCAGCATCATATCAGCAGTGCCGACGATCGCTGGAAAACTGCGGGTGGAGATTAACCCCAAAGCAGTATCTTTAAATTCTGGCTCAGTATTGCGCCTTTGGGGAAATGAGGTTTGCAAGTGTTCATCCATGACTGTATTTTACCTGCTAGAGAGAAGACTTGAGAATCCCGATGGATTAATCTGGGGATTTTCGCGTTCATCAACCCCAGTTTCTCTCAAAAATTAGGGGGTTTTCTATGGGGGAGCAAAGTCTTTAACAACTCATTGATTTGAGTTTGTCCGTAGACCTGCGGACCTTTGCGAATTGAGGGTTCTGGTTCTGGTTCTGGTTCTGGTTCCGGTTGGGGTTCTGGTTCCGGTTGGGGTTCTGGTTCCGGTTGGGGTTCCGGTTCCGGTTGGGGTTCCGGTTCCGGTTGGGGGATGAAATCAACCTCAGTAGCAGAAAAATTGACCTGACGAGATTGATCACCAATTAATGAACCGGAAGCTACAACGTGCTGAGATGGGATATCAGAATTAATCAAAGTTGACTCTGAACCAATACAAGCCAGAGCCCCAATTTTTCCAGCACCGACGATGAGTACAGTAGTACCAATACAGACACCCTTATCTATTTCTAGGATACCCTGATCAGCATGAATAATAGTCCCCATACCAATACAGACCCCAGCAGCGATCGCAATTTGGCTATCAGGAGCGGCGGTAATTACCACTCCTGGGGCGATGGCTACACTGGGGTCAATGGTGACATCGCCACTCACATAGTAAGCATAATCCGGGTGATGGGGTGGCGACATACACATTCGGCTTGAACCTCTGGAAACTAAACAGGGATTTTCGAGAGAGTTAGTTAAGGTCGTTGGATAATTTCCTCAAGAACCCGGCGCTTGGCTTTAGCATCAATACCAATCAAGCGAACATACTCACCGCTATGTTCCTGCATACAGCCTTCTAGGGCTGCCATAACCTCCCGTTGATTATTAGAGTCGATGGGGGTACAGCTACGCCAGGAACCCGTGCGGAAGCGACGCTTATCAGCGTGTTCCGTGCCAATTTTATAACCCTGAGCCAGGAGGTTTTTAACTTGCTCAATAGTTTCAGAAGTCAAACTACTATTAGCAGATGAGTAGGATGATTGAGCTGAACGACTAGAGGCGGCAGGGGTCGCGGCACTGGAGGCGCTGCTAGGACTAGGGGTAGCAGAAACTCTACCGTCAGGGCGTTGGATAATTTCTTCTACTTGCCTCCGTTTAGCTTTTTGGTCAATGCCAATTAAGCGGACATATTCCCCTGTATGCTCGTTCATGAAGGCATCTAATTGACTGAGAACAGCCGAAGCACTGGAGCTGTCAATTTGGGGACCACTACGCCAGGAACCCGTGCGGAAGCGACGCGCGTCGGCGTATTCCGTGCCAATTTTATAGCCTTGGTTCAGGATTTGGGAAACCTTTTGTGCCAAGTCGGAACCACCAGTGGCAGTAGTTCTGGAGGGGCTGGCTGTGGAAGCTGCGGCATTGGAGACCTGACCGTTAGAGGACTTACTAGCGACAGGACCATCAGGACGTTGGATAATTTCTTCAAGTACCCGGCGCTTGGCTTTGCTATCAATTCCCAACAGGCGGACATATTCGCCTTGATGGTCTTGCAGACAGGCGGCGAGGGCTGATACAACTTCGCTGGTGTTGCGGGAGTCAATGGGAGCGCAACTGCGCCAAGAACCTGTGCGGAAGCGACGTGCGTCGGCGTGTTCGGTACCAATTTTATAGCCTTGGGCTAGAAGTTGGCTGATGGTTTGTACCGTTTCTGGGGGAATAGGTCCTGCACCTAGGTTACTATGGGAGCCAGATCTAGCGCGGCCACCATTACTGCTGCTTCCCTTAGTTTCATTTCGTAGGGGACTGATGCAGGCGAGGTTTTCTGAACACTGATAACCTGCTGCTAATGCTTGGTTAACTCCCACCACATGGGTTGAGAATTTGATATCAGTATCTGTTACGCTCGGTAAGCGATCGGCTTGTTGTTGGTTAGTGATAATTGCTCCCGAGGGAACATATTTTCCGGGGGGAATTTCCACATCTTGGATAAGGGCGTGCATCATGACGATACAACCATTTCCGACCCTAGCATTGAATACAGTAGAGCGGAAACCGATAAAGCAATTGTCCCCGACATAAGCCGGACCATGAATCAGAGACAAATGGGTGATTGAGGAATTTTTACCAATCCAAACGGAGTAGGATTGACCATCATCTCCTTTGACTTTGCCTTCATCTAAGCCGTGAATAACAACGCCATCTTGAATATTGGACTCATCGCCAATATAAAAGGGGAATCCTTCGTCAGCGCGGATAGAGGTTCCGGGGGCGACCAGGACATGAGCGCCGATGCGAACATCACCGATGATATTCGAGAAGGAATGAACGTAAGCTGTGGGGTCAATTTTGGGCTCCGCCAGGTTTTTAGACCAGGGTGTGGGAGGAGCCGCATGGCCTTTAACTGCCATAACTGAATTTCTCCTAACTAACTTTTTATAGGGTTGACTTTTGGTGGTACGGATAATCGATGAATTATCCCAGGCGGATGGGGCCGGTTCTTCGGTATTTTCGCACTCCATAGGCCGTTGACTGGAGAACCTCCCCGTACCAGGCTTTGGGGTTAACCCAGATCTGTTGCTCAACCTAAACGGTTCTGCTGTTTTTGACTGTAAATCTGGCCATTAGCAGTGCTAACGGTGTCAATAATGGCAACTACGGCTGCATCACTGGGTCGATTTTCACTTCCAGGAATTTGGCGAGCCGCACTTCCGATACTAACCAGAACCCACTCACTAAAACCCGCACCCACATAGTCGCACGCCACTTCATATTTTGATGTGGGCTCTCCCTGTTCATCTAATAGTTGCAATAGCAAAAACTTGGAACCTCGGAGACTGGGTTCCTTCTGGGTACTAACAACTGTGCCAATAACTCTGGCAATTTGCATCTTAATTTGATGTTGAGGAACTGTACGCTAGGAACATTTTTCCCCCCTACTGAGCAGGAAAATAGATTGGGTCAATTGATGGATTGACCTACTACGGGCGAACTATGCAGTCGGTTCGGGCTTGGCTGTGGTTGAACTACATACCCCTAGGGGTCATTGGAGTTAACCTACGGACGGTTAAGAGGACGTATCCCGGCGACGCTTTCACGGAATTGTTCTACCGCTTCGGTGTAACGAATTGGTAGGACATATTCTAGATTTTCATGGGGACGGGCAATAATATGGGTGGAAAGAACTAACCCACCATTTACCCGTCGCACCGACTCGGTTCCGGCGGAGACAGAAGCCTGAACTTCTGACACATCTCCGCGAACAATGACGGTGACACGACCGCTACCGATTTTTTCGTAGCCTACTAAGGTTACGCGGGCAGCTTTTACCATGGAATCGGCTGCCTCTACTACCGCTGGAAAACCCAGGGTTTCTATCATGCCAACTGCAATGGCCATAGTATGTTTTGACTCCTGAACCTCTATTTTATTACCACGCCTAGATGTCGCACAGAACACTGGTTTCTACTCGGTTCGGCTCTGATGGCTTCTCAGACAAGCCACCAACTCCCTGATCCTAATTTTCAGGGAGGGAGTTTTCAGAACTTAGAGACAAGATTGGCCTTGTCTGTACGACTTTTTCGGCGATCGGGTGAGGGGGTTAACTCTTGCCCCATTACGTCTAGTAGGACCGGAACTGTTCGACCGCATCGGTGTAACGAATTGGTAGAACGTACTCTAGATTTTCATGGGGACGAGCAATGATGTGGGTTGATGATACTTCTCCACCATTCACCCGTTTGACTGACTCAATGCCAGCGGAAACTGATGCTTGTACCTCGGAGACGTCTCCTCGGACAATCACGGTCACACGACCGCTGCCAATTTTCTCATATCCGACTAAAGTAACGCGCGCGGCTTTTACCATGGAGTCGGCTGCTTCTACAACAGCCGGAAAGCCTATGGTTTCAATCATTCCAACAGCGATGGACATCTTACAACTACTCCTAATTACGGACAGACTGAACTCAACTGGGCAAATCTCTTGCTAACTGAGTCCCATGACCACAAAGACTAATGATTCTTTTTGTGTATGCGGAAAAATTTTTCAACCTCCCTCAAATTATAAGAATACGAGAATTGTGGCTTCTTTGACAATATTAATCTGGATTATAATTTCTCATGTTCGAGATTATCTTTATTGATTGTTAATAGAAATTAATATTTTTTAAAAAAAGTTAATATTTGGAGGCAAAAATGCCGATTTATCTTGACTTTTGTAACAAGTTGTGCTCAATCCCAAAGTCAGACCCTAGGTAATTTGACTAGAAATGGCTGGTTATTGGGGATGAATTTGACGATTAGCTCTGTTTAGGACGGAAATTCTGATATATTAATCTGAGGGTTAATATTTCTTTATGTAAGTTAAATGATTCAGTTCCTCCTACAAGCTAGTTGGTGGATACCCATATATGGTCTCATGGGGGCAGTGTTGACCCTTCCTTGGTCAACGGGGTTAGTCCGACGCACAGGGCCAAGACCAGCAGCCTACTTTAATATATTGATGACTTTAGTGGGTTTTATCCACGGTGCGGTAATTTACCGATCTATCTGGTCAATGCCGGGTCAACAAATTCACATTGCATGGTTACAAGCTGCGGGATTAGACTTATCTTTTGTCCTAGATGTTTCTCCCGTAAGCCTAGGAGCCGTGGAACTGGTCACAGGTATCAGTTTAGTGGCTCAGGTTTATGCCTTGGGGTACATGGAAAAAGACTGGGCGACGGCTAGGTTTTTTGGTTTGATGGGCTTTTTTGAGGCGGCAGTGAGTGGTTTGGCTTTGAGTGACTCGCTGCTACTTAGTTATATTTTGCTGGAATTGCTGACTCTCTCAACCTATCTACTGGTGGGTTTTTGGTATGCTCAACCCCTGGTAGTGACGGCGGCGCGAGATGCGTTTTTAACTAAACGAGTGGGAGATGTATTGTTGTTAATGGGGGTGGTTTATATCGGCACGATCGCCGGTAGTTTAAACTTCTCGGATTTAGAACTATGGTCGGAAACCCATAATTTACCACCCCTTACGGCGACTTTATTAGGATTAGCCCTAATTTCTGGGCCTATTGGCAAATGCGCCCAATTTCCCCTACACCTATGGCTTGATGAAGCTATGGAAGCGTCCAAACCCGGCTTCTCTACTCCGAAATTCGGTAGTAGTAGCGGCGGGGGCCTATGTTCTGATTAAACTACAACCAATTGTCGCGCTGTCTCCGGTGGTGTCGGACACTTTAATTGTGTTGGGAACAGTAACAGCTATTGGGGCTTCTTTGGTGGCGATCGCTCAAATTGATATCAAACGAGCGCTTTCCCACTCTACTAGCGCCTATTTGGGTTTAGTGTTTGTAGCCGTAGGTCAAAGCCATGTGGATATAGCCCTGCTGTTACTATTCACCCATGCGATCGCCAAATGTCTGTTATTCATGAGTGCAGGTTCAGTAATTTTGACCACCAACACCCAAGACATGACCGAAATGGGGGGATTATGGTCTAAAATGCCTGCCACCACCACTGCATTTATTGTTGGTGCATCAGGAATGGTAGCCGGATTACCTTTAGGGATGTTCTGGACTTTCCGAAGGTGGGTAAGTGGTTTCTGGACTGTACCACCTTGGTTATTGATTTTGTTGCTACTGGTGAACTTCCTCACCATCCTAGGATTAACCAGAGTTTTCGGCTTAGTCTTTACTGGTCAGTCTCAGCCAAAAACCCGACGCGCCCCAGAAGTCCTGTGGCCGATGGCTTTACCAATGGTTTCTATGACTATTGTGACTCTGTTAGTGCCGATGATGCTACAAAGCTGGCAACTATTACTGAGTTGGTCAGGCACCTTCGTAGAAGCGCCCGTCTCTGGAGTCCAAGAAGTAATTAACCATGTAGCTTTACCCCTGTTGTTGGTCTCAAGTGTATTAGGGGTGGGTATAGGTAGCAGTATTTATGTATACGGGCCGGGGAGAGAACCATATAAATTCCCCTACCAACCCATACAGGATTTACTCGCTTACGATTTCTATATCGATCGCCTTTACGATCTGACCGTTGTATTTTTGGTTAATCGTATCTCCGCCATCAGTTATTGGATCGATCGCTATATCATCGATGGGTTTGTCAACGGCTTAGGTTTAGCCACCCTCTTTAGCGGTGAAGGACTTAAATATAGTATTTCTGGACAATCACAGTTTTATGTCTTCACCATAGCCACTGGTATAGCCGTGTTGTTGATTTTAATGCTGTGGCAATTTTAGACCCCTTCCCGACCACATTAACCGTAAAAATCGATGCTAAGTGTTTTAATTTGGATTCCGCTGTTAGTTGCCCTCCTGATTGTACTCTGGCCGAACCTCAGCCCCCAATTATCCCGTCAAATCTCCCTATTAACCGCTGGCGGGTTATTGGTGTGGTCTCTAATTTTGGCGAGGTTATTTGATCCGACTGTAGCCGATCTACAGATGGTAGAACATATTACCTGGATTGAACCCCTCGGCTTAAATTACTATCTGGGGATAGATGGTTTATCCTTGCCGTTGGTGATTATCAATGCCTTATTAGTGGCGATCGCTATTTGGTCTTCTGACTTAGACATTTCTCGACCCCGGCTATATTATACCCTGCTGTTGATTATCTTTGCCGGAGTCGCTGGCACCTTTTTATCCTCCAATCTGCTGCTGTTTATACTGTTTTACGAAGTCGAACTAATTCCCCTATATCTACTCATCGCCATTTGGGGAGGCAAAAACCGAGGCTATGCAGCCACCAAGTTTCTGCTTTATACAGCAGTTTCCGGTCTGTTAATTTTAGCCGCCTTTTTAGGCATAGTCTGGTTAACCAAAGCACCGGATTTTGATTTGGATACCCTCAGAACTTCCACTTTGGGAGTGTCCGCATTACCCCTCACTACCCAACTAATTCTACTGGGGGGACTGGTAATCGGATTTGGTATTAAAATCCCCGTAGTCCCCTTTCATACTTGGCTACCCGATGCCCATGTGGAAGCCTCAACCCCTGTATCAGTTTTATTGGCGGGGGTATTATTAAAGTTAGGAACCTATGGTTTACTAAGGTTTGGGGTCGGTTTATTTCCAGAGGCTTGGAATGCGATCGCCCCTTATGTCGCCAGTTGGGCAGTAGTTAGCGTTTTATATGGTGCTTCCTGTGCGATTTCACAAAAAGATATCAAGAAGATGGTCGCCTATAGTTCCATCGCCCACATGGGTTATATTATCCTAGCTTTTGCCGCCGCCTCCCCCCTCAGTTTACTCGGTTCAGTCATGCAAATGGTTAGTCATGGCTTAATTTCTGCCCTGCTATTTTTAACAGTGGGAGTAGTTTACAAAAAATCGGGCAGTCGAGATATTGATGTGATTCGCGGGTTATTAAACCCTGAACGCGGTTTACCTTTAATTGGTAGTATAATGATTGTCGCGGTTATGGCTAGTGCTGGCATTCCCGGTTTAGTGGGATTTGTGTCAGAATTTATTGTCTTTAGAGGCAGTATGGAAGTGTTCCCCGTGCAGACTCTTCTGTGTATGGTGGGAACTGGTTTAACTTCTGTTTACTTTCTGATTATGATTAACCGTGCCTTTTTTGGTCGCTTGTCCGAGTCAGTCATTAATTTACCAAGGGTACAATGGCGCGATCGCATTCCAGCTATAGCCTTGGCTGTGATTATCACCTTCCTAGGACTACAACCGACCATCCTAGTTAAATGGACTGAAAGAACCACATCAGCACTCATGTATAACCCTTCCATTGTAGCTCAAATAGAATCAAATGTCAAGGCGATCGGCTTAAATTAATCTCGTCACTCAATCAAAATTGCCCACCATCTAAACTTGTGAATTTATCCACTATGACCAGCAATCAAATCCACCCATTGTTCAAATATATTGAACGCTTAGAAGCTGGTGATGCCTTATTACCAGACTCTCCCCAAAACCTCCTTGAAGTAGTTGGCATCCTCAAAAGTTACGGCATAGTTTTAGATGCCTACTCCGACAACCTGATTTATGTGGCTGACCATCAATTTTTAGTATTTTTCCCATTTTTTAAATACTTCAATGGCGATTTAAATATCCCCAAATTGCTCAAGTATTGGTGGCACGATCGCATTAATTATGAATATGCCGAATATTGCATGAAAGGGATGTTATGGCATGGGGGAGGCGGACTAGATTCTTACTTGGATTCATCCCAATTCCAACAGTTAGCAGAAGCAGCTATTCAGACTAAATTTAAAGGCAATAGTTTCATTCTGCTACTACATCAGATGTTCCCAGAATTTCTACCCGAACAAGTACGACAGTCAGCCTATTATAGCGCTTTGGGGCAATTTTGGCGAGTCATGAGTGATATTTTTATCTCCCTTTCTGACCTCTATGACCAAGGGGAAATTAAATCCATTCCCGCCGTAGTGCAGCATATCTTAGATGGATTAGTTGCCGCGGCCAATAAGCCAATTACTTATGGCGTTAAATTGGGGGATAAAACATTAGATATCATCCCTAAATCTGCCGGACTCACATTTTTAATGGATACAGCAGTTCCCTATGTAGAAGCCATTTTTTTCCGTGGTACACCCTTCCCGGGTACAGTATCCTATAACGCTCAAGTTCATCAAATCCCCAACCTACAAAAAGAATTTACATACGGTGCTTTATACGCTGACCCCCTCCCCATTGGTGGTTCCGGTATTCCCCCCACTCAATTAATGCAGGATATGCGCCATTTTTTACCTGATTATCTCCACAATATTTATAATAATAGTTGCCGAGGAGAGGATGATTTGCGTGTGCAAATATGCCAAAGTTTTCAAAAGTCTATGTTTTGTGTCACGACAGCCGCCATTAAAGGACTAGCACCCTATCCCCTGAACACTGACGACCCCGAACAAAAAAAGGCTAATCGCGCCTATCTGGAAAATTGGTTAAATCGGTTTACTACTTCCCGTTTGTCCGAGGTTAATCAACCTACTCCGACAGATTATCAACTGTTTCCAGTGCGTTCATAGTTCATCTCAATTGGCAAATTTTTACTTTCTGAATTATGAGTTATTCAAGACTGCAAACCCTGGGAAGATATCTGCGTCCCCATTGGCAAATATCACTATTAGGAACAGTGTCTCTGTTCGTGGTAAATGTGGTGGGGGTTTATATACCTTTACTTATTCGTAATGGTGTAGATGACTTACAAGATGCCGTAGAGTTTCAGGAAGTAGGATGGCAGGTTTTATTGATTGTCGCCCTAGCATCAATTATGTGGGTGATTCGCATGACATCCCGAATTTTAATTTTTGGGGTGGGGCGACAGGTAGAATTTGACCTAAAACAGAAGATTTTTAATCATCTGATTCTCCTGGAATCTTCCTATTTTTCTAATAGTAGAATCGGGGATTTAATTAATAGGGCAACCTCTGATGTTGATAATATTCGGCGGTTGGTAGGCTTTGCAGTCCTGAGTTTAATTAATACCATATTTGCTTATGGTTTGACTTTGCCAGTCATGCTGGCTATTAATATTAAGTTGACTATATTATCGATTTCGGTTTATCCGTTGATGTTAGTGTTGGTGCAGATTTTTAGCGGTAAACTGCGAGATCAACAGATGGAAGTGCAGGAAAAACTCTCCGATTTAAGTGATTTAATTCAGGAAGATATGAGCGGCATATCTTTGATTAAAATTTATGCTCAGGAAACCGCAGAAAGGCAGGCTTTTCGAGAACATAATCAAGGGTTATTATCGGCTAATTTGAAGTTGGCGAGAACTCGAAATTTCTTGTTTCCTTTATTGGGAGGTTTGGCGAGTTTAAGTCTCCTGATTTTGCTGGCTGTGGGCAATGAGGCGATCGCTCAAGGTGATTTAAGTATCGGGGATTTTGTCGCCTTAGTATTATATGTCGAAAGGTTGGTATTTCCCACCGCTTTATTAGGCTTTACTATTACCGCTTATCAGCGGGGAGAAGTCAGTGTTGACCGGGTTGAGTCTATCCTCAGTATTAAACCCAAAATTCAAGATCTACCTCAGCCTATACCCCTGATAACTCCCGTTAAGGGGTGGTTGAGTGCGAGAGATTTAACCTATACTTACCCCGCCGCCAAAACTCCCGCCCTTAATCATGTTAATTTTACCATTCTACCAGGGGAAACTGTCGCGGTAGTCGGTCCTATTGGGTCGGGAAAAACTACCCTAGCTAATGTAATTCCTCGGCTGTTGGATATTGATATAGATAGCTTTTTTATTGATGGTCAGGATATCACTCAACTGTCTCTGGCGCAACTGAGAAAGGTAATTGCTTATGTTCCCCAGGAGAGTTTTCTATTTAGTACCACTATTGCTAACAATATTTGCTATGGTAATCTCTCAGCATTGCGATCGCAAATAGAAGCCGTTGCGAAAATTGCTCAAATTCACGATGAAATTACCAATTTTCCCAAAGGTTATGATACAATAGTCGGGGAGAGGGGTATCACCTTATCTGGTGGGCAGCGACAACGAGCTGCCCTAGCTCGTGCCTTGCTTTGTGATGCTCCTATATTGATTTTAGATGATGCCCTCTCTAGTGTAGACAATCAGACAGCCACCGACATTCTCTATAATCTGACTAGCGGGACTGTGCGTCAAACGGTGTTATTCATTTCTCACCAAATGTCAGCTACAGCCAAAGCCGATCGCATTTTGGTGATGGACCAAGGCACAATAGTACAGACCGGAACCCATGACCAGTTACTACAGGAAGAGGGACTATATCGGAGACTTTGGCAACAGCATCAACTCGAACAAATGCTGGCTTGATTACAATAGAAATCAACAACTGTCAGTCAATTTATGAAACCAGAGTATGAGTGTATCGGTTGGCAACGAGTTACAACAAAAGGGAAAAACCCTCCAGAATACGGGGTTGTGTGGTTTGACCATGCAAGTAGTTTTTGCCTTCGTCGCGATTTTATCATTAATTTTCACCACCACAGGTAGAAGTATTTCTGATGATGCTAACCCCGCCCTCGGTGTAAGTGTAACCTTTGCTGTTACCGGACTAATTATCGCGGGATTTAGCATTGTTATATCATTTCGCTATGCCAACATAGGCAAACAGTTATTATCCCTCAATACAGTCAAACCCAAAAAATCCGACACAGTTAGACTCTTGCGGGTCGGCTTATTATTGGGAATGGTTGGTATCCTGATTGCATTAATGGGGTCAGGTATAACCGCATCGGTATTAATTGCCAAAACCATTTCGCAGCCACCAGGAACCACCCTAACCGAAGCCAGTGAGGCGGTTAGAGCCCTGGATGTATTTGTGATGATTGCCAATTTAAATGTACTAGCAACCCATTATGTTGGCAGTGTAGCATCAATTTGGCTACTTTATCGGATTTAGTTGCCGCGCAATCTTCCCAGGGTAGTAATATAAATAACCGCTTCATCGGTGGGGATACCCAACACCTCATTAACCAGGTTATCAAAAAATCCACCGATACCACTAGCACCTAAACGTAGGTGGGTGGCGGCGAGGTTCAATCTTTGGCCGAGATGACCAGCATCGCTATGTAAATAACGATAAGCGCGATCGCCATATTTAGCGATCGCCTTGTTCAAGTCAGCAGTATGAAAAAGCAGCGCCGCCGCATCTCGTCCCAAATCTTGTCCCAAACACAGATAATGCAACTCTCGCCGAAAATTTTTAAAGCGAATTTGCCTAAGTTCCTGTGCTTTGGGGGCATAATAATAACATCCCTCCTCTAGTCCATTCACCCCAGAGACAGCGATAAAAGATTCAATCAGACTCAAATCAAAAAAGTCCGGTGCAGCATCTAAACCCTGATAACCGTAGTGCTGATGTTGATAGGTAAAATCCAGTAGAGCGAGTAATTCTTCCAGGTTGAGATTCCCCCCACTATAGCGACGGGTTGATCGTCGGCGCAATTGGGCTGTATTTAACCCCTTGAGGTCTTTTCCCCAATCAATGGCAGGGGTGACAGTCGAGACCTTGGTGCAGAAGGGGAAATTATATTTATCTTCGGGTTCTTCTTCTGGTGCTAATTTTTTCCAGCCTTGGGAACCGGAGGTGTCCGATTTAATTTGGCTGGCACAGTGGAGGTAATGGAGCATTTCCCCATCGGGAATTTCGGGATAGTCGGTTTGGGTAGCCGAGGGTAAGGCGGTTCGGAATTGGGGAAGGTTCTGGTCAATTTCCAGTAAGTCAGCCAAAGCCACCACAGCGATCGCTGCTTCCGTTTCCGAATCCAGGTATAGTAAGTTATTAAGGGTTTCGTCGTCAAATCCGCCAATTAGATGGGGACGATAGGAATTTAAGGCTCCTGCTAGTTCCAAATTACCCAATAAGTGACCTGTATCGAGAAATATGCGACGATAGGCGCGGTCTTGGTATCGCCAAGCTGAACGGTAAAATACAGCAGTAACCACCATCGCCAGTTTAGTATTTTCCAGGCATGGATGCCAAAAACAGGCTTGTTTCAACTCCGACCAAATTTGGCTATCCCAAAATTGCACTAGGGAGTGATGTAGGGTTTGATAGTTATACAGTCCCGCTGGTAATTCTGGGGTTCCCCTGGAAACTAGATAGATTTCGGCTGGATACAGTCCCCCGGCTGAGGGTGACGATCGCAAATAGTGAAATCCGCTAGTTGTGGCTAGTTTAGCGGTTAACCCATAGGTATGTAGTAGTAGACTAGATAATCGCTGCCATGGGTCTGTGTTGGCTGTGGGAATTGGAGAATCGGATATTTCTTTGAGATAGGGTTTCAGGTCAAATACCGTGCCAATTTTGTATTCTTTGAAGGGTTCTGGTTGTTTAGTCCAGTCTAACTGTTGACCCTTAGAGGCTAAGGTGTCTGGATCGTATTTGGTTCGCTCATGGTAGTATTGGGCGATGGATTTCAGTGGTTCTGACATTATGACACAGGTTAAATGTGAGGACGGACAGAATCGTTAACGGGAAAGCCAGAGATGCGATCGCGCTATGTGGTCAAAGTCCTAACGCCACTCCCCAAGTTTACACTTTTTCAGTGAGATCAGCTCGCAGCAACTCACCAAATTTTAACACAGTTACCACCTGATGCGGCTGTCTGGGTTCAGGCTACACAGGTTTTTCCTAGTAAATCTTGAGGGGGAATTTCCACAAAATGCTTTCGCCATTGGCGAGAGTTAATCTGATTATCGGTAACTGACCCATAGCGCCATAATTTACTGGTGAGCAAGATTTGTGGGAAAATCAGGTTATTAACTCACCCATCAGTATACATACTTATTGGTCTCCCCAACCATGAAACCCCAGACTAACTTTATTGTCATTGATACAGAAGGACAACCGATTCTGAAAGCTATGGCGATCGTTGATCATCAGGGAAACTTAATTTATGAAGCCTTTGACGAAAGACATTGCCAAAATCCCCAACTTATCGACCAAAGTAAACCCCTGAAAACCATAGTTAATGAATTCTTAGCTATAGCCGGTTCTCAAACCATTATCTGTCACTATGCACGTCATGATATGGAAGTGCTTAGGAATACATTTCGCGCCGTTGGTGTCCGACCAAATCACCTCAGTTTTCAATGCAGTTTTGAATTGGCTCAACGCTATCTTCCACAATTGGGAAGTAATAGCCTAGAAACTATTAGCAAACAGCTAAATTTAAGCCGGGATGACCAGACCCATAACCGCGATTACCTCCATCGTGCCAAACATGATGCCTTATTTACTTATCAACTTTATCGACGCATGATTAACGAACTATTAAAAACTCGACTGCAACATCAACCCAACCCCTTTGGAACCAGCAGGGTTGATACTCCTTTCCAAAACCACATTGATTTTAGGGCGATTTTTGACAATGAATTTGAGCGACTAAAACATATTATTTCTGATATTAAAAATGATGTCAATCATCAGAGTAAAGGAGCCGTAGTTATTGGAGAACCCGGTTCTGGTAAAACTCACCTAATGATGAGATTAGCCCAAGATTTATTAACTAAGAATAGGCTCTTATTTATTCGGCAACCCAATAATCCTGACACGGTTCTATTTCATACCTATAGCCGCATTCTGGAGTCTTTAATTCAAACAGTTCCTCACAGTTCACATACTCAGCTTGAATATTTGCTGGCTAATAGTTTCGCGCAAATCATCAAAAATACTGAGGCTTATGCTACCCCTATCACCCAAAAAGATGAACGATTAATTGAGTTAATAAAAGCCGATAATCTCAAGCTATTTACCGACCTCGGAAAAGAGGATACTCGCCTGAAACGAGAATATTGGCAACACATAGAAAAACGTGCTTATGATTGGTGGATTAATCAGTTTTCTTCTGCTGGATATTCGCCGAAAATTCTCAAAGGGATAATTCGGTTTTGTGGCTATACCGATTTTAAACGCCGCCAAACTATTACTCAGTGGTTAGCTATGAATGATGTAGCACCCGAGGAATTAGAAAAGGTCGGTTTGGAAAGCTGGGGAGAAGATACCAGTCGGGAGGAAATTTCCCTGGCGGCGTTGGCGGTTTTTAGTAAGCTGTCTCTCTTGGATGAACCCTTAATTATTATTTTTGACCAGTTAGAAGGTTTGGGTCAAAAACACAATGAACGACTGTTACAAAGTTTTGGAGAGGCGGTTAAAGAAATCTTTACCCATGTTCCCAATAGTTTAATTATCTTAAATCTGTTTCCCGATCGCTGGTTACAATTTCAGCAGGTTTTTGATGGTTCAATTATTGACCGTATTTCTCAATCTCAAATTATCCTAAATAAGCCATCTAATGAACAACTCAAGCAATTACTTGATTTAAAAGCACAGGTGGCTGATGTGACTATTGATGAATTATTTGAACCCCAGGAAATTGCCGACATTTTAACTGCGCCTTCTATTCGTTCAGTTGTGAATGCGGCGGCGGACTACTACCGCTATAAAATTGATGGTATTTGTTTACCTCAGAGACCTGATAAATCGGGTAATTCTGGGGTAATAGGGATGATGGAAAAACAAATTCATCAGTTGAGAGAAGAGGTGGCGGAACTCAAATTCATTGTCAGTAAATTAGTTGATACTTTTAATTTAGCCGACGGGGAAAATATTGTCAGAGTTTTTCCTAATGGTATGGCGGCTAGGTCGCCAATTAACTCTTCTCGGCGTAGTCAATTAGAAGATTATCTACGACAGCAAAGGGGTATCCTAGAACAGAATTATGGTCAACCAGCGATTATTTCGGAAAGTGATGATTTCGGGAAATTAAAGATGATTATTGAATCATTAAAGCTGGTTTTGTCTCCCCTGAGTGTGGATATTTTGCGACTGGGGAAACGGGTACTTCCTGAACATTTGGTGATTAAGACAGCAACCCATCAATTTGCGATCGCTTTTTTGCACCAAAGCGGGACTCGATTTTATCACCGGATGAGAAACTTAAACGAATTGGTCAGCCATCGTCCTGATATTCATTTTAACCTGTGTCGAGATGCGCGGGAAGATTTGATATCAGGAAAGTCTAGTAAGATAGAGTTAGAAAAGTTCTGTCAGGGGAACAATAGCCATTATCTTCTGTTTGACCGAGACCAACGCATCACTTTTGAGTTAATTTATCAGGCGATCGTTGATATCCAAAATCGCGATTTAGAGATAGATTTACCAGAAGCCTTAGATATTCTCCTGTTAGACTACCAGGACTATTGGCTATTCCAAAACCTCACCAAACTCACCCTAGATGGTTAGCAGCCAAATAGCTGAATAGTTGAGTTTAGAAATAGGTTGGATGATGCTTTTGTCTCACCCAACCTATCCGTAACTTAAGACACTGTAGACATCAACTTGGAAGAAGATGCAATTTCGGGTACTTTATTCCAAGTATGATCAGAGATGGTATCAGGGACTGGAACCGGATAACCCATACCTCGCCAAAATTCTTGAACTCTTGTTTGTTTAGCTTCCAGACGAGTTTTTAGCATTTCCGCTGCTTTCTCGGGTTCGCCACAACCACAGAAAAATAAATCAGCCGCAAAATAGCCATATTCCGGCCAAGTGTGAATGGCAATGTGGGACTCGGCTAGGGTAGCCGTGGCGGTTACACCATGAGGACTAAACTGGTGAACACAGATATCTATAAGGGTAGCACTTCCCGCAGCGATCGCATCAAGAATGGCTTGACGGATCAGATCTGGGTCGTTTAGGATATCAGCGGGACACTGCCACGCATCGACAACAATATGGGTTCCGAGTTGTTTCATTTTTGGTGATTTCACCCCCCTTTTCGTGGGTCGTAAATGGTTATGCTGGGCTAAAATCAGCAGTCGCTACTTCAGTTTAAGTCCGGGGAAAATAACCGAGTTTTAGAACTCTCCTCATGGGACAAATAGGGCCATCTTCCGGCGACGCTAGATTTTCGTACTCCAGTCTCTGCTATTGTAGCACTCTGTTATAATAATTGATCGCACTGAACATATAATTTTTTAGTTCAGTGATATTGATGTACTTCTGGACTTCAGCCAATTTTGTCCCCAACCGACCACCCAACAGTCACCAGTCAACCCCAAACTACCCCCAAACCGTTTCTCAAGTGGGCCGGGGGTAAGACTCGCTTAATTCCTCAGTATACTACTTACTTTCCCGACAATTACCAGACCTATTATGAGCCTTTTTTGGGCGGTGGTGCTATCTTTTTTTATCTACAACCTAACCGAGCAATTTTAAGTGATATTAATAGCGAACTAATTAATGCTTATCAATGTGTGCGTGATGATACTCAGTCGCTGATTAGCAAGTTAGAACAGCATCAGCAGAACCATAATCAAGGTTATTATTACCAGATGCGATCGCAAAAATTTGAGAATCCGCTTGACCAAGCCGCGCGCCTTATTTATCTCAACAAGACTTGTTTTAATGGCTTATATAGAGAAAATCGCCAGGGTCAATTTAACGTACCTATGGGGAAATATAAAAACCCGAAAATTTGCCCGAAAGAATTATTGATCACCGCCTCGAAAACTCTCCAATCTGCAACTCTTCAAGTCCAATCATTTGAAGCCATTGTCAATGAGGCTAATTCTGCTGATGATTTTGTCTATTTCGACCCTCCCTATCACCCCCTGAGTCCCACCAGTAACTTTACCAGCTACAGCCATCATAAATTTGGGGTTGATGAACAGGAAAAATTAGCCGAAATCTTTAAGACCTTACACAACAGAGGAGTGAAGGTGATGCTATCTAATTCTGATACTGAGTTAATCAGAGACTTATATAAGGACTTTAATATCCACCCTATCCAAGCGGGTAGGGCGATTAATTCAAATCCCCAAAATCGGGGAAAAATTACGGAACTTTTGATAACTTCCTATTAGGATAGGACGGCTAGTTTAATAACAAACTAACACAGAAACAATCAGAAAGATAGCCACAGCGCTATGTAGGAGATAATCTCGCTGAGGTTTGAGTGTAGCAGCAGGTTGAATAAAGTAAATCTTGGGTTCTTGCTGATCTTTGTTGATGGTATACATACTACTGGACTTGTTTGTGTGAGTTGCTTATCAGTAAATCTAAACAAAATCTAAAGTTTTGTCAAACAATATTGACAAAAGATTACTTATATGTATGATAAGCCAAGCGATCGCCTTGGAAAAATCGCACTCCCGGCGACTTTCGGGTGGAGCGGGTTGAGGGAACAGCAATGCCCAGGCTATAAATTTCTGGTAAAGTAGGAAGGGGAGTGCGAGACGTTCAGGCACGAAATAGGGTTGAAATACCTGAAATAACCGCCTGGTGGGGACTCCAGCCCCTCGGTTGGATAGAAGAAGCTCGTTTCTGACAATCCCCACAACTGTTTATATGTCCCAACGATTAGTATCATACGATACATAATCAAGGCAGGGAACCCAAGGTCAACATTCTCTGTAACAAGTCGTAATAATTCCTAACACAATGGAAGCTACGAAACAGAGATGAGGGTAACGGCGATAGCCACCCCCAGTTTCAGGAATCACACCCCTGGGATTGAAGCGGGGAACGGAAGGCGTGAGGGAAAACCTATTCCCAAATCTGACCACTGCCAACCATCTAAGATTAGGCGTGAGCCGAATGTCTGACTTGAACCATCGTAATTACTTAGCAGCGAAATGGGTTGAAACGCTGCGCTCAAAAGAGTAAGGGGAAAAAGTAGGGGGCTTCCCTTACCACCTACACAGACCTTTAAAAAGTACCCCGGTGGAAAGGACAAATCTAAAGATGGAATGCCCATATAAACGGAACGTTTTAACCCCTCATAGGCTCTGATTATCTGGTCGAGATAATCAGTAGTGAAAAGTGTAAGCGGATGCCTTCGAGGGGGTGAGATGTGACCAGAAGCCAACGCCCAACTGTAATGGAAGGGATATGCTAACGGGTCACGGTTTGAATGTAAGAAATAGAGCCCAGTAGGAGTACAAATGGCGATAGCGAGTTCAAAGAAAGGATTTGGGAAACCAAAACCAATCAAGACTACGAACAACGCATGGAGTGCGACTCGTTTCTGCCAAAAGTAGAAGGGATAATCCCCGAAACGTGGGCAGAGCAAGGAACACAGCCCCCTAAAAAGGGCATCGAACCTTGACAACTAGATATCGATGATGGTGAAAGTCCATCCCGCGAGGTGTATCGCGTGAAAGCACTTCCCCCACAGTAGAGACTGGTCATCAATCTGTGAAGCGGGGATGAAAGGGAGTAAGCCTGGGTCTAAACGGGCGCTCTCCCAAGCAAGTGTCCATGGATAGGAAACGAAGCCACATCCGAAGCGTCGTTAGTTGTAACCTGCGAAAATTGGACTGATACGCAGGAGCCAAAATGGCTAAGGATAAAGGGGAGGCTGATTTCATACAGACCTCTCATACACCCAAATAAACCCGGCGTATAGTGGCATCCTAAAGACACAATCAATCGATATCTGGAACGAGATCACCTCCGTTGACGCTCTCAGGAACAAGGTCGAAATCCTGAGTAGGAAACCATCCGCAAGCCAACGAGAGGAAGGATTGAGTCAGAAGCGAATGCCTGGGGTAATGCCCAGGATATGCTGACGGACTCACGATAATTTGGAAGATGGAGCTTTAGTAGCATGGAAACGCCCAAAACGATTGGAAACAATACGGTGGTGCTGGAATGGCGAGATGTCGATTGGAAATCAATCGAACGTCGAGTTTTCCGCCTGCAAAAACGGATTCATCAAGCCGAACATCGTGGTGACGTTAAAACAGTTCGCAGACTCCAAAAGTTACTGCTAAAAAGCTGGTCAGCCAGAATGCTAGCGGTTCGTCGGGTTACCCAGGATAACCAAGGCAAAAAGACGGCGGGAGTGGACGGGGCTAAATCCCTATCCCCAAAAGCACGTATGAACCTTGTAGGTCAATTGAAACTCAACTCGAAAGCCAAACCCGCACGCCGGGTATGGATTCCCAAACCGGGAAGAGACGAAAAGAGACCATTGGGAATACCCACAATGTACGACCGCGCATTACAAGCCCTAGTCAAAATGGCACTCGAACCCCAATGGGAAGCCAGGTTTGAACCCAACTCATACGGGTTCAGACCAGGAAGGTCTTGTCAGGATGCAATAGAGGCAATATTCAACGCTATTAGGTATAAACCTAAATGGGTACTGGATGCCGATATTGCCAAGTGCTTTGACAAGATTGACCATGGCAAACTATTGGACAAGCTCGAAACGATACCCGCCATTAGACGACAAATCCGAGCATGGCTAAAAGCTGGGGTAATAGACTCTGGACAACTATTCCCGACCGATGAGGGTACACCACAGGGAGGCGTAATAAGCCCCCTACTGGCAAACATCGCCCTCCACGGCATGGAAGAAAGCGTCAAGGAATTAGCGGAACAGCTACCCGGAAAAGGTAGCCGTAGAGACAGAAGGAAAGCGGTATCTCTAATCAGATACGCAGATGACTTCGTTATCATCCACGAAAACCTTGGGGTTATCGAGAAATGTCGTGACCACATCCAAGAATGGTTGAAAGGAATGGGATTAGAACTCAAAGAGGAAAAACCCATATCACCCACACGATTGAGGGTGAGCAACCGGGGTTCGATTTTCTAGGTTTCAACATCCAACAACATAAAGTTGGTAAACACAAAACCGGAATGAATACCCGTAATGAGCCTCTAGGATTCAAAACCATCATCAAACCCAGCAAAAAAGCTATTAAGACCCACTACCAGAAATTGAAACAGATAGTAGATTCTCACATCAGCGCACCACAAGAGGCGCTAATTACGCACCTTAACCCGGTCATCAAGGGATGGAGCAACTACTACTCAACAGTGGTGTCAAAACAAACATTTAACCAATTGGATAACCTCCTCTATTGGAAGTTAACCAGATGGGGAAAAAGAAGACACCCAAACAAAACTGGTAAATGGGCAGCCCGGAAATATTGGCAGAAGATTGGAAATAAAAGCTGGGCTTTCGCAACCCGCACGGAATCAAACCCGATGCAGATACGAACGCACATGGAAACACCAATCATCCGCCATATCAAGGTCAAAGGCGAAGCCAGCCCATATGATGGTAACCTTAAATATTGGAGTGCAAGAATGGGTAAACAACCCGGTATGCCAACAAGGGTGTCGAAACTCTTGAAGAAGCAAAAAGGGAAATGCGCCCACTGTGGACTGACATTCCGTGAAGAGGATATAATGGAAATCGACCACATCATCCCCAAATCAAAAGACGGAAAGGATGTGTACAAGAACCTCCAACTTCTTCATCGTCACTGCCACGATGTTAAGACTGCCTCAGATGGTAGTCGCGGTTCTCATGACAAGAGCCAAGTTGTTGAGGAGCCGGATGAGGTGAAAGTCTCAAGTCCGGTTCTGAAGACGAGTCGGGTGGGCGACTGCCCGGCTTAGTTTAACAGGCAGTCCCGTGGGCGAAAGTTCAGCGGAAAGTTTTTAAACTCCAAAAAAGTATATTTCAAGCAGCTAAATCGGGACAGGATGCAAAGGTTAGAAGATTGCAACGTCTATTGGTGAAGTCATATTATGCCCGGCTCCTAGCAGTACGGCGAGTGACCCAAGATAATCAAGGCAAGAAAACGGCTGGAGTCGATGGAATGAGAGCAATCTCACCAAGGCAAAGGTATGAACTTGTCGAAAGCATTAAGGGAAATCTCAAAGCAAAACCACTGCGACGGGTATGGATACCAAAACCCGGAAGGGATGAAAAACGCCCTCTGGGAATACCCACAATCCAAGACAGAGCGAGGCAAGCCTTGGTCAAGTCGGCACTTGAGCCCGAATGGGAATCAAGATTTGAAGGCACAAGCTATGGGTTCAGACCCGGACGGTCAGCCCAAGATGCAATTGGTAGAATTTATTCTGCCATAAAACAGGAACAATACTTTGTCCTAGATGCTGATATAGCAAAATGCTTTGACCGAATAAACCATGATTACCTACTGGCCAAAATTCATTGTCCAAGTAGTCTGAAAAGAGACCTGAAACAGTGGTTAAAAGCAGGCGTTCTGGATAACGGTGTATATGAGGATACAGAAACAGGGACACCACAAGGAGGGGTAATAAGCCCATTACTAGCCAACATCGCACTGGATGGTATGGAAAGGCTAGTTAAAGAAATGTATCCAAATAAAGGAACAACCACTCAGGTAAACCTTATAAGATATGCCGATGATTTTGTGGTCATTTCAAGAGACTTAGGAATCATTGAACAGTGCAAGACTGCAATTTCTGAATGGCTAAAACCTGTAGGATTAGAGATGAAACCTGAAAAGACCCGAATATGCCACACACTCAAGCCTATTGAGTACAACGGCAAGATTGAGGAACCTGGGTTCGATTTTCTAGGATTCAATATCAGGCAATATCCCGTAGGAAAATATAAATCTGGGAAAACAGGTGGAGTAGCAAGCCGGTTAATCGGTCACAAAACCCACATCAAACCCAGTAATAAAGCAGTTAAAGCTCACACAGAAGTGATTAAAGGTGCAATAAAACAACTCAAAACAGCACCTCAATCAGCCTTGATTAGTAAGCTAAACCCGATAATACGGGGATGGTCAAACTACTATTCAGGGGTAGTCTCGATGGAAACCTTCAATAAGCTAGATGATGTAATCTGGCAAATGTTGCGGGCATGGACAGTTTCAAGATGCGGAAAGGCAAGTTACAAAAAGCTGAGTAATTATTTCAGACCAGGAAAGGTCAAACTCAGTAATGGGAGAGAAAGGCAAGAAGCTTGGATGTTCCAAACCAAAGATGGGATACATCTATACAAACACAAATGGACACCAATTGTCAGACATACCCTAGTGCGCCCGGACGCAACACCATACGACGGAAATTGGACTTACTGGGCAACCAGAAAAGGACAAGCAATTGATACGCCAAAGAGAGTAGCCAAACTACTCAAGAAGCAGAAAGGCAAGTGCGCCTGGTGTGGACAATATTTTACCCCATCAGACTTATTGGAGGTAGACCATATCGTGCCCCGAAGCCAAGGTGGCAAGAATGAACACAAGAACCTCCAACTGCTACACCGCCACTGTCACGATGATAAAACCGCTCTGGATGAAGAGAGGTTGCTGTACTCGTAACAGAGAGACTATCAAACTAGGAGCCGTATGAAGGGAAACTTTCATGTACGGTTCTGAATGGGAGGGGATGGGGGTGACTCCATTCTCGACCCCTAATTATCCCCTTGATAGCGCGAAAAGTAAATTATGCTACAAACCGCAGCCCAGAACCCAGGTGCAGTTCACAGCGATTCAAAATTCGATGTAGAACTCCGTAAAGTATTCAAAGTATTCAACGGGGAAACCGCAGTGAGGGCGGTAGACCTAGACATAAAGCGGGGAGAATTTTTCAGCATTCTCGGACCGTCAGGCTGTGGTAAGACCACGACACTGCGGCTAATTGCTGGATTTGAAACCCCATCCGCCGGGGAGATTCTCATCAGGGGTCAGTCAATGAACCAAACCCCAGCCTATCAGCGCCCGGTAAATACAGTTTTTCAGAGTTATGCCCTATTCAATCACATGAATGTCTGGGATAACATCGCCTTTGGGTTGAAATTAAAACGCCTAGGGAAATCGGAAATTGAAGCGAAAGTCCTGGAAGCCCTACAATTGGTAAAGATGGAATCGTTTGCTAACCGTTATCCGAACCAAATGTCAGGGGGACAACAACAGCGGGTAGCTTTAGCGCGGGCTTTAGTAAATCGTCCAGCGGTGCTACTATTAGACGAACCCCTGGGAGCGTTAGATCTGAAATTGCGTAAACAAATGCAGATGGAGTTATCAAATTTGCATCGCAATTTGGGGTTAACCTTTGTGATGGTAACTCACGACCAAGAAGAAGCGATGAGTTTGTCCGATCGCATAGCGGTAATGCACGAGGGTCGCATTGAACAAATTGGCAGCCCCAACGAAATTTACCAACATCCCCAGACCCCCTTTGTGGCTGACTTTATTGGAGACACTAACCTATTTAAGGGACAAGTTGAACAAGCCAATAAGGAGGCTATACAAGTATTAACGGACACAGGGTTACAGATGATCGTAGCCATGAACAAGCGATCGCGCAATGACTACCCAGTAGTATCGCCTCATCAATTACGAGGGGGGGCGAAGGTTGTAGTGAGTATCAGACCGGAAAACATTACCCTACATTCTGAACCGCCAGAGACTCCCGGAAATAGTTTTGCCGGAAAATTAGTCGATCAGATGTACTTAGGTACTCACCTACAGTACATTGTCAAACTGAACACAGGGGAAACCCTAATGGTGCGACAGTCTCAGAGTTTAGGAGAAAACCTAGATTATGATCGCAATATTTATGTCTGTTGGAAACCCACAGATTGTTTAGCCCTACCGGAACCTCAACACCGCTAAAATAGTTGTTGTAATATTATGGTTTTGATGGCAACGGTAAAAAACAGTGCCCCCAAGGAAATTACGCCCGTTTGGTTTTCATAAAGGGATGCAGACCCGGCGCGGGTTTCTGCAATCGACTATGGCGGCGGCGATCGCCTCTTCCGCGTCAGGCTGTGGGTGGACTTTAGGCGAAATCAAAACCACCCCCAGCACCCGCTTCTCATCAGATACCCTGTATATATATACTTGGGCCGGATACACCGATCGCGATCTGCTAGAGCGCTTTACCCAGGAAACGGGGCTGAGAGTAGTGGCAGATGTATTCGATTCTAATGAGGCTATGTTAGCCCGTATACAGGCGGGAGGAGCGGGAGCATATAGTATCATCTACCCCTCGGAATACATGGTACAGAAGATGGTAGCACTAGGGCTATTAGCTGAATTAGACCATACCTTAATCGTGGGGTTAGAAGATCTATTTCCCAAATTCCAAAATCCCGATTATGACCCCAACTCCACTTATAGCGTCCCCCTGAGTTGGGGAACTACAGGTTTAATTTACAACAGCAGACTATTACCAAACTCTCCCGAAGACTGGGAAGATCTATGGACATATCAAGACCAACTCAGCCGTCGGCTAACCCTACTTAATGATGTACGGGAAGTGATGGGAGCTAGTTTGCGGCGTTTAGGCTACTCCTACAACAGCACCAATCCTAGGGAGATTAATCAAGCCTATCAGGAATTGGTCAAGCTGCGAGGAGCGATCGCATCTTTTACCACCGATGCTTGGCGACCTCAGATGATTGTAGGAGACTTACTCCTAGCCATGTGCTATTCTTCCGATGCGGCGGAAGTGATGCCCGAAAACGAAGATTTAGAATACATCACCCCCGTTAGTGGTTCTTCCCTGTGGATTGATACCCTGGTAATTCCCAAAAGCGCACCCAACCCAGAAGGTGCTTATCAGTGGATTAATTTTATGCTGCGACCAGACATCGCCATCCAAATTGTCGAACGCCTCAGCTTTGCTACCCCCTCCCTCGTCGCCTATCGCCAACTTCCCCAAGAACTCCGGGAAGACCCAGCCCTATTTCCCCCAGAAAGCGTGATTGCGAACAGCGAAACAGTTTCGCCCCTACCACCAGAGATAACCGCCCTTTTTGATCGCTATTGGACTAGACTCACCAGTGGTTAATTGGAACATCGGGTGCTAATACGAATTAAACCTTAAAAAAATGCTCAAACTCTATTATGGCTGTATCTACCCCCCCTAAGACCCCTTATGAACCTCCCACCACACCGGCTAAAACTGGCATCTCTCAGATCTGGTCAAAGTTAGCTGGACCCCTAATTATGCTGGGACCGGCGGGGCTGTGGTTACTACTATTGCTGGTGTTTCCCACCCTGGTGATTTTTCAACTCAGCTTAGTGGAGAATATTCGCCCTGGGGATGTGGTAATTCCTGATGGTCTGGGTAACTACCTGCGGGTATTTGAACCCATAAATTTGCGAGTAATTGCTAGATCGGTTAATTTTGCGATCGGAACCACAGTTTTTTGTTTGTTGTTAGGGTTTCCGGTAGCTTACTGGATAGCCGTTATGGCTCCACCCAAGTCCCGTAACCTTCTACTATTAGGGTTTGTTCTGCCTCTATGGACATCTTCCTTGCTGCGCTCCTATGCCTGGATTACCATTTTACGACCCACAGGAGTGCTAAACTCATTTCTGGGGTTATTGGGATTACCTACCCTAGCACTACTTAATAGCAGTCCAGCCGTTTTAATTGGCATGACCTATAGCTATTTACCCTATATGGTAACCGTGCTGTATGCCTCCCTGGAAAAACTAGATAGCCGTCTGTTGGAGGCTTCCGCTGATTTAGGAGCCAAGCCCCCCGAAACCTTCTGGAAAATTACAGTTCCCCAAACTAAGACCGGAATTATCGCCGGGTCACTATTAGTATTTATTAGTTCCCTGGGAGATTTTGTCGATCCAGAGCTGTTAGGCGGCGCTTCTAGCATGACCGTATCTCGACTGATTTACAATCAGTTTTTAGGAGCCACTCAAAACTGGGGTTTTGGTTCAGCCCTAAGTATGGTGCTAATTTTTGGCGTGAGTATAGCGATCGCTCTTTTAATCCGCTACGGTGATGGCAGACCCTCAAAATAAACAGGCGACCAACTCCGGCGCGTGTATAAAGTTGCACCCTAGCGTCCAGGCTCACTCCAGCACCCGCCCCTACCAAACTTAAAATTCCATGCAGGATATTAACAATCACAATCATCAGTCAGACATTCCTCAAGAAATGCAAAAGCCTAAAATTAGATTTCGGGTATCTTGGCAGATCATATTTGTTGGTCTGATGTTCCTGTATATGTATCTGCCTATCTTGGTTCTCACCTTTTATAGCTTTAATCAATCCCGCTATAGTGCTGGGTGGCAGGGATTTACCCTACAGTGGTATGTCAAACTTTTTCAGGATACCCGCATCCTTAGCGCCCTGAAAAATAGCCTCACCGTTGGCTTGAGTGCCGTAGCCATATCAGCAGTCATTGGAACCCTGATGGCTGTCGGACTATCTAGGTTTCGGTTTCCGGGAAAAGGTATTTATCTGGGGGTATCTTACCTGCCCTTAATTATCCCCGACATTGCGATCGCTGTTTCCACCCTAGTATTTTTAGCAGCCTTAGCCATTCCCCTGAGTTTATCAACTATCATAGGCGCTCATGTAGTCTTCTGTCTCGCCTATGTCGCCCTGGTCGTATCCACTCGCCTGGCTGACCTAGACCCCCACTTAGAAGAAGCTGCATTAGACTTAGGGGCGACACCCGAGCGAGCCTTTATCAAAGTCTTGCTACCCCAACTGATGCCCGGTATCATTTCTGGCTGTTTATTAGCCTTTGTGCTGAGTATGGATGATTTTTTGATTGCCAGTTTCACCGCCGGAAGTGGCGCAACTACCCTACCTATGGAAATTTTTAGTCGCATTAGAACCGGAGTTAAACCCGATATTAACGCCCTCAGCGTCATTTTGATTATGGGTTCCGGGCTGTTAGCATTTGCCGGAGAGTTTCTCAGAAATCAAAGTCAGAAGAACTGAAAAATTGTCTTGGTTCCCGTATACGGGGTAAACTGTTTGTCTTGCTGTTCGCCATGAACGTGGCTTAAATTTAACCTGTGTGGATAACATCATCAAAAGATACGGTTCTAACTCCGACTGCTGTTGCCTTGGGTAACTTCGATGGATTTCATCGAGGACATCAACAGGTAGTCCGACCCATTCTCAACCCCAATCAAGTAGCCGTAGATTCCCAGAAGGTAGGGGGCGGATATTCCGAGACAACTCCGCCATTCGGGATTTCTGGCTATGGAACAGTGGTCACTTTTAATCCTCACCCCCAGGAATTTTTTACAGGTCAAACCAAAAAACTGTTAACTCCCTTACCGGAAAAAATTGAGATTCTACGCAGGTTTGGGGTTCAGCAGTTGGTGCTTTTGCCTTTTGACAAAGATTTGGCTAGTCTCACCCCAACTCAGTTCGTTGAGCAGATTTTGGTGGAGTATTTACAAGCTACTCGGGTGAGTGTCGGTTTTGATTTTCGCTTCGGTCGCCATCGCATGGGTAGTACCGAGGACTTAAAGGCGATCGCCTCTCAGTATGGTATTGATGTCGAAATAGTTTCTCGCTTTCCCTGTCCTTATGGCGATCGCATCAGTAGTTCCATCATCCGAGAATCCCTTACAGAAGGTCATCTTAACCGTGCTAATCAACTATTAGGACGTGCTTATACCCTCCTCGGTGAAGTGGTACAGGGTCAACAATTAGGGCGGACTCTGGGATTTCCTACAGCTAATTTACAACTGCCACCAGAGAAGTTTTTACCTCGATACGGTGTTTATGCAGTCCTGGTTACCGGACTTGCTGCCCGGTACGGCAAAACTATCGCGCCTCAGTTAGGAGTGATGAATATTGGTTGTCGTCCTACTGTAGCTGGAGACAATCCTACCGTTGAGGTTCATTTATTAGATTGGGATGGGGATTTATATGGTCAGAGTTTGACTGTCAGTTTAGAGGGGTTTTTGCGACCAGAACAAAAATTTGCATCCCTTGAACAGCTAAAGGCGCAAATTCAAAGGGATTGTACCCACGCGCGAACCTATCTCCAGGCTAGGAAAAATCTGCCCCTACTGGATTAATCTAGTTGCCTGACTAATGTTGATTTTGAACTGCTCTATAAGGCTATAGTTCTCGTCGGGAATAAGGTTTCAATCCACACCTGCGCCCCAGAACATAGCTTTTTGAACGGTTGATATAGTAGGCGGCAGGGCCCATCAATTATTATTTCCGAAGCATACAAGGTTTTATTGCCTTTGTTCAAGATAATTGGTGGTTTTAGCAATTGTTGGATGTCGCCTATCTCTCCTTGGGTTTCCCTGAGTATGTGGTTGTTTTTACCAATGACTTTCTTGTTGATATGAATATACGTGGGTTTATTCTTAGGACGGCTACATTGCCAAGTAGGCTTCGGACCACGCCCCCCAGGAGTGATTTCAGGCATTTCGCCAGTTAAGGGAATGGCCCACATCCTACCAATTCGTTGACACTCCCCGCGAGTCACGCGACGGGGATTCTTGGTTCATCAACCGGACTTAACTGAGCAGGATTTTTCCAACCCAGCCAGAGGCCCGCTCTCCCCAAGCGTATAACTTCCCGTGTGCCCCACGGTAGTTAGTCCCAGGCGCAGGATATTGATGGCCGCATTCACATCTCGGTCAGCCTCATAGCCGCAATGCGGACAGTGGTGGGTTCTGACTGAGAGTGCCTTCTTGACTCGTTGGCCGCAGCTTGAGCAATCCTGGCTCGTATATTGGGGAGGAACGGCAATCGTTACCTTCCCGTACTTCCTGCCAAAATACTCCAACCAACAGCGAAATATTGACCATCCTGCATCACTAATCGACTTGGCTAGATGCCGATTGCGTACTAACCCTTTCACATTCAAGTCTTCGTAGGCAACCAAATCGTTAGATTGGATGACGCAGTAGGCGATGCTCTTCGCCCACTCATTACGCTGCCTACTTACCCTTAAATGCTTCCGGGCGTATCGGTTCCTAGCCCTGTGATAGTTCCTGGACTGTGGTTTTGCCCCCTTGCGGTACTTTCTGGACTTCTCTCGATTGGCCTTGTTCAACCGCCTTTCAGACTTGCGATAGAACTGCGGTGCTTCCACCACACTGCCATCACTGGCAGCGATAAAATACCGCAACCCTAGGTCAATGCCAACAGCTTTTTGACTCGGTTCACTCTGCACCTGAACATCAACCTGGATGCAGAACTGAACGTAGTAGCCATCAGCGCGACGGACTAAGCGAACCCGTTTAATCAGGGATTCGTCATAGCGTGCCAGATCGTAGGTTCCGAGCAACCGCAATTCCCCAATCCCGAAGCCATCGGTGAATGTGATGCGCTTCGGCCCGAGCAGTTTCCATCCAGAGGTTTTGTACTCCACCGAGCGGGAATGCTTTTTGAACCTGGGGAATCCTACGGGCTTAATGCCCTTTTTGCAGTTGTCGTAGAACCGACTGATTGAACTCCAGGCCCGTTCTGCTGAAGCCTGACGAGCCATGGAGTTGAGTTTCTTGGCAAAGGGAAACTCCTCAGCTAACGCTTTGCAGAGTTTGCTAAGGTCGTATTTGCCGACATCTTGGCTATCCATCCAATAGCGCAACGCCTTATTACGGACAAATTGAGCCGTCCGTATAGCGTCCTCTATAGCGGTAGCCTGGGCAGGCTTTACCCGTGCTTTGAACTCAAGTACAATCATTTTCCCTCATACTAGCATATCTGGCGTAAGAATGCGGCTAAAGCCGCCGTTGCTTTTCATCCCTGGGCTAAAGCCACAGGGCTTTCAAGCTATCGTCTATTCACGTAAGCTCCGGGAATTCTACCACTATACAAAAGATGCCTAACTCGGGTGGTGCTTACACCCATCAATTTTGCGGCTTGAGAAGTACCTATGAACATCATCGGCAAAAACTATTACGATAGTATAATAAATATTATAGCGGATAATCTCTGGTTGGTCGAAACTGCTGTCTGTTGAGGTCTGGGAATTCTTGGTGGGCAAGAATTGGCGGGGTTTGAGGCGATCGCCCTTCAGTAACACATTGGCATCCTCTGCTTTCGCGCTCTATGGCCAATGATTAGTGATCACCCAAGACAATCAATATTTAGATGGGCAGGGGGGCGGCGGAGTCCAGTTGTGGCAGAAGTTGAGAATAATTACACCTGATAAATCTCCCCTAATTGTAGTTGACAGATGAGGAAAAATAGCTCTCCGAACTCGAACACAACTCAGGTTAATGGGGATGTAAAAGCGATCGCTTCCCTGGCGCGAGCAGCCATCAGAAATCGTGGCGGAAAGGGGCTATGAGCAGATGGTGTTAGAAAATATCTATACAGATAGTCTGCGGGTAGCTGTGCAACGGTCAAAAATGCTGTATCCTCTCACTCAGAGGGTTGAATCACCGGAGAATTGAATGAGAGAACGTATTGAACGATTAAAGCAAAATTTAGGTCGGACTATAGTTGGTAAAGAAGAGTCAATTCGCCTAACCTTGGTGGCGCTGCTGGCGGGGGGTCATGTGCTGTTGGAAGATGTACCCGGAGTAGGTAAAACTTTACTGGCTAAATCCTTGGCTCGTTCTATTGATGGAGTTTTCCAGAGGATTCAATGTACACCGGATTTATTACCAACCGATATTACTGGTACTAATATTTGGAATCCTAGCAGTGGTGAGTTTGAATTTTTGCCGGGGCCAGTATTTGCTAATATTTTACTTACTGATGAAATTAACCGAGCTACACCCCGCACTCAGTCGGCTTTGTTGGAGGTCATGGAAGAAAGACAGGTGACGATTGATCGGGTATCGCGCATGGTTCAGAAGCCTTTTTTTGTGATTGCGACTCAGAACCCGATTGAGTATCAGGGAACTTTCCCTCTCCCAGAAGCGCAAATGGATCGGTTTATGTTGTCTTTAACTTTGGGATATCCCAGTGAACAGGAAGAGTTGCAAATGTTGCGACGCTTGAGTGAGGGGGTACAGGTTGATGAACTTAAACCCTGTCTCAGTTTACAGGATATTCTGACTCTGCAAAAGGAATGTCAGAGAGTCCAGGTGGATGGGTCTTTACAGCAGTATATTCTTAATTTGGTTCGCGCTACACGGGAGCATGAGGATATTATGTTGGGTGTGAGTCCTAGGGGGGCGATCGCTCTTCATCGTACTACCCAGGCTTTGGCTTTTTTATCGGGACGAGATTATGCCGTTCCTGATGATATTAAATTATTGGCTCCCCATGTCCTTTCACATCGCTTGATTACTGCTGGCGGTCGCCGTTCTAAGACCGTTATTGAAGTCCTACTGCAATCTGTACCGATTCCATCCTAGGCTGCTACTGCTATTTATTAACTGCGACCTAAAATCTTCAGACGCAGCACAAGATACCCCTCTGTCTTTTATGGCTTTGAGGGGTTTTTTGGTGCTGCTCAGATGCTAACGATAGGTATGCGATCGCATTTGAATCACTGAGAAAACCTAGTTTCTCAGCATTATAGAAGTATCAAAACTAGACAATATGCTACTTTCGCAATTGCATCAACTCTGCTAATCTTCAGAGCCTACCTGTTTCAGATGAATGTGCTTACGTCCCAGAATAATCTCAAATTCATCTCCGGGTTGCAGATCCATTTGCTTCGTATAGGCTGACCCAATCAACAGGTTGTTATTAGATTGAACCGTAATTCTATAACTGGCAGAGCGTCCGCCGCGTCCATTTCCTTCTGGTTTCCCATCTAGTTCGATTCCTTCTGCCTCTATTAAGGCGTTAAGGAATTTCATCATATTAACTCGCTCTATACCGTCTTTGGTTAACGTATAGTATCCGCATTTTTTGGCTTTCTCTTCTTTCTTCATGTTGCCGAGATGTCGGACTTTTTCTAAGAGTTCTTGACCAGTGAGCTGTTGTGGTTGAGTTTCCGAATTGTTCTTCTTAGCCATGAGATCTTCCCTTGCATATTCGAGATGGTGTCATCACGCCAGTTATGGTTATCGCTCCGACAACCATAACTGTTCACGATGACCTGGTACCTGCATACCATCTTACACTAAGATTGCAGAATTATTCATCTCAATGATTAACATTTTTAACAGATGTAATCATCGGATAGCTGATTGTGTAAAGGCTTACCTGTTTGTGGTTTCCCAGAGCTATTACTCGCGCTGGTTGAGGTCAAACTCAGTTAGAATATAGGAAGGGCGGATCATCGGTCAAATCCCGATGATGGCAATGTTAATCAATGATGTATCCGTAAATTCAACTATATGGATACCCATGAGTAGTCTAGGTTAAGGTTGGTAGCAACTGACGAGACTATCAAGCCAATAAACACAAAAATCACTGTTAATTTGAAAGGGATTAATGAAGTTAACTACTCGCGGACATTATAGTGTTAAAGCCTTATTAGATTTAGCGGTGCTGCAAAACCAGGGTCCGATTTCGGTGCGAGCGATCGCCTCTCGGCAAAATATTCCCGCTCCCTATCTAGAAAAGTTACTAATTGAGATGCGACAAAGAGGGTTAGTAATTTCTGTAAGAGGCGCTCAGGGGGGATATCAGTTAGCATATCCACCGGCTCAAATTTCTCTGGGTCAAATTCTGGAAGCAGTTGGTGAGACCATAGAACCTTTATCTAACCATCAACCTGATGCTGAAAAAATAGAGGATTGGGTAACATTTACTCTCTGGAATCGTCTCCATGAAAAATTAAAGGAGGCTCTGTATAGCATCTCTCTGGAAGACCTTTATTATGATGCCCTAAGTTGGCAGGCGGCTCAGGGAGAGTCTGCTAGTTTTGTGGTTTAATTGTATGGAGGCAGTTAAGGATTACATGGCAGTCAATAAATGAGTGATTTCCCAACAATAGTAATTTTGGCAATAGCGGCTGGCTTGGATTATGCTATCGGTGATCCGTGGAATTGGCTGCATCCAGTTCAAGTTATGGGTTGGGTGATTACCAAATTCACTCAACCAGTTCTGAGATATTTTAAGAGTCCTTTATCTCAAAAGCTGGCAGGGATTTGGGTGGGGTTGATTTTGGTCATTGGTAGCGGATTGGTCAGTTGGCTGATGGTGGCAGCAGTTAAAACTATGACCGTGCAATTGCCGTTTCATGGTATTATCAGTGTGGGGCTACAAAGTATTCTTTTAGCTAGTTGCTTTGCTGCTAGGAGTTTGCGAGCAGCGGCTGAGGATGTACAAGAGGCTCTGCAACGGGGGGATTTGCCAACAAGCCGCCAGCGATTAAGTCAGTATGTGGGTCGAGATACCGAACAGTTATCGAAACCGGAAATTGAACGGGCTATTGTGGAAACTATTACCGAAAATGCGATCGATGGTATGATGGCTCCCCTATTCTATGGGATTATTGGTTTACTGATACCAGCAGTGGGAAGTGTTCCTCTGGCTTGGGCTTATAAAGCTGCCAGCACTCTTGATTCAATGATTGGTTATCGTGAAGCACCTTATACTCATATAGGATGGTTTAGTGCTAAATTGGAGGATGTTCTGACTTGGCTTCCTTGCCGCCTCAGTGTAATTACGGTTGCTCTGTTGTCGGGTCAACCTAGACGGGTTTGGCAAATATGTCGCCGAGATGCCATTCATGATCCTAGTCCTAATGCGGGTTGGAGTGAATGCGCCTATGCTGTAGCTTTGGGAGTACAATTGGGGGGAGTGAATCAATATAGAGGAAAAGTTAAACATAAACCTACTTTAGGAGATCCGATTTCCCCCATTACCTCAGAAACTATTGAACGGGCACTAGCTATCACCCGTTCCTCAGTTTTTATATGGTTAGGCTTGACTTTTATTATATTTATAATTAGGGTAATATTTTAGCAATAAAAATAAGCCTTTATTTAGCCAATAATATCGGCAGCAAATATAGATATTTGGCAGATATCTAAACCAGTAATTTTGTGAAGCAATCAACTTGAATCATGAGTAAAATTGTCGAGATTCTATCTGCTGAAGAAATGCGGCGAACTTTAAACCGTTTAGCATCCCAAATTGTGGAAAGGGGGGGAGATTTATCTAACCTGGTATTATTGGGAATATATACGCGGGGGGTTGCCCTTTCGGAAAGGTTAGGGAACCAAATCAACTTGCTGGAACAGTTGACGGTTCCTCGTGGCGCTTTGGATATTACTTTTTATCGGGATGATTTAGATAAAGTGGGTATGCGAACTCCCGCACAAACTAAAATCCCTTTTGACCTGACCGGTAAAAAAGTGGTTTTGGTGGATGATGTAATTTATAGTGGTCGTACTATTAGGGCGGCTTTGAATGCGGTAATTGAATATGGAAGACCGGAGACTATCCAACTGGCGGTTTTAGTTGATCGCGGTCATCGACAACTACCCATTCAAGCGGATTTTATTGGCAAAGAACTCCCGACGGCTAGGGATGAACAGGTGCGAGTATATCTGGAAGAAGTAGATGGATACGATCGCATAGAATTAAAGTCAGAATAAGTCCAAGGTATCCATAGAAATTGGGAACTGTGAAAAATGGAATTTTCCACGGAAAGCCGCAAGGCTGATCATCTGCGAATTTGTTTAGAGTCTGATGTACAATTCCGCCAAAAAACCAATGGTTTCGATCGCTATCGGTTTACCCACTGCTGTCTACCGGAAATTAATCTTGGGGAGGTAGAGGTCTCCACAGAGTTTCTGGGTAAGTCCCTGGGTGCGCCGTTGTTAATTTCCTCGATGACTGGTGGCACAGAACAGGCTAAACTAATTAATACCCGCCTAGCCAGGGCTGCTGTCAAACATAAAATTGCCATGGGGGTGGGTTCCCAAAGGGTGGCGGTGGAAAAGCCAGAATTAGCCCCCACTTTCGCCGTGCGATCGCTCGCTCCTGATATTCTGCTATTTGCTAATTTGGGCGCAGTTCAACTAAACTATAGCTATGGCTTAGAGCAATGTCAGCGGGTAATTGATATTCTGGAAGCCGATGCCCTAATTTTGCATCTCAATCCTCTCCAGGAGTGCATTCAAACCGAAGGCGATACTAATTTCCGAGGAATACTTGACAAAATTGCCGATTTATGCTATAGGCTGCCAGTTCCGGTGATTGCCAAAGAAGTCGGTAACGGCATATCAGCTACTATGGCTAAAAAGCTGATAGATGCGGGAGTAGCTGCCATTGACGTGGCTGGTGCGGGTGGTACGTCTTGGGCAAGAATAGAAGGACAGAGGGCGACAGATCCTCGTCAGCGGCGCTTAGGGGAAACTTTCGCTGATTGGGGTTTACCGACGGCTGAGTGTATCACTGAGGTGAGGGCAAACTCTCCTGACATTCCTCTGATTGCTTCTGGGGGACTCCGCAACGGTTTAGACGTGGCATCAGCGATCGCTTTAGGTGCTGATTTAGCCGGTTTAGCGTGGCCTTTTTTACAGGCGGCGGCTGAGTCAGAGGCTGCTGTTGATAGTTTGGTAGACATTCTGGTAGCCGAAATATCCACGGTGCTATTTTGCACGGGAAGTAGAACCATTAAGGATCTTCAGCGACCACAAGTTTTGAGATCCATATATTGACTCGCCGCCTACTAGGTAGGGGAGGGGTTGGCTGATAGGGATTGGTTGGTTAACCGACCCCCAAAATGGGACAGTAGGGCATAGCGCCCGTCCCAGCTATCAGTTATTGGGGAGTAAATTTAGCCAAAGGCCAGAAGGGGAACTGTTGATTAGCCTGGAGGTTGACCCCTTGAATGTTGTTTTGGGCAAAAACATGGATTTTGTCTTGCCATAGGGGAATAAAAGGCACATCCTCAGCCAGGAGTTGTTGAATTTCGTGAAAGATAGCTTGTCGAGTCTCAGGATTAGCTTCAGTGCGCTGTTGTCGAATTAACTGATTCATGCGATCGCTATAATAAAAGGACCCATGATATTGACTAGCACCTTCGACGCATCCCGTTTCGGGGGAACCATTAGCACAATCCAGAAAGGGGTGTATATAGTTATCAGGGTCCAAGAAATCCGCATACCAATCGAGAATAAAAGTGGGATAAATTCCCTTCTCCAAATTTTGAAAAGCCGTAGTTGTGTCTACACTTTGGGGTTGTAACTGTAAAATACCCCCCAAATTATTATCAGATAAAGCCTTGAGAGTAGCCGCCAACTCTTGACGTTTCTGGGAGTTCGCACCATACCAAAGTTCAACTACAGCGGGGTTTTCGGGAGTAAATCCCGCCTCTGTTAACAGTTGTTTAGCCTGCTCAAAATTAGCATCTCCGTAGGCTTCCTTAAACACGGGAAGGTAACTTTCAAAAGTAGTAGGAATGAGACTATAAAGAGGTTCAGCTTGTCCTCGCAGCACCCTTTCATTAATTAAATTTCTATCGACTAAAGAGGCGATCGCCTGTCGCACTTCCACCCGGTCTAGGGGTTCGCTGTTCACATTTAATACTATATAATTAATAGTATTTCCATCAGCAGTAATTGCTTGCCATCTTCCCTGTTCTGCACCTTCTAATAAACTTGAAATTTGGTCAGGTTCAAGGGATATATAAGCGACATCGACAGCATTAGTCCGGAAAGAATTAAACAAATTCGCAGGACTAGAAAAGCGTTGTAAATCGACACCTTGATTAGCTGTTTTATCCCCCCAATATTGTTCAAAAGGATTGAGGCGAATCAGATCTACACCATATTCTGTTAAAACATAAGGTCCGGTTCCGACAAAAGAATTAGGCCGAAATTTCCCAGGTCCAATTTCATAAGCACTAGGGGAAACCGCACAAGCTCCCGAAAATGCTAATAGGGAGGGGAAAGCCGCAAAGGGACGCTTGAGTTTAATAGTTAATTCATATTCCCCGGTGGCAGTAATCTCATCAACAATATCGGAGAGTAAAGAGGAAGGGGGTCCGCCGTTTTCAATAAACCGCCGCAGGGAAAAAGCCATCGCCTCAGCATTAAAAGGCGTATCATCATGGAAAAGGACTCCCTGACGTAGGGGGATAGTATAGGTTAGCCTATCGTCGCTAATGGTAGGAAAATCGGTAGCCAGTTGAGGCTTGAGTTGGGTAGTTCCCACTTGATAGGCATAGAGGCGATCGCCTAAATTATAGAGAAGATTGCCAGAAATAACCTCATAGGCATCGGCTGGATCGATAGTGCGGAGAGTTTGGGTAGTACCAATAATAATCCGTTCGTCGCCGTTACTAGACCCTGGGGTAGTAGTGGTTTGATTATTGGGTTGACCGCAACTGATAATGAGGAAGCTAACCAAGCCAAACAGTCCTAAAAATTGCCATAGGACTCGGAACCGTCGCCGACTACCCCTAACCAAGTTAGATAACAGCATCTGGTGTTTTTTGTGCATCTGATGAATGTTTTAATTTAAGGCGCGCCGTGCTAGTTTAGCATAGGTTTTTACTGTCTGATATGGCATTTCCAAATCAGTAGCGATCGCTTGTAGAGATTCCCCCAACTCCCGACGCGCCAGAATAGTCGCCCAGGTTTCGGCTATGTCGGTGGCGCGGTTTCCCCCGGTGCGCTGTCTTTGGGAACGGAAAATTTCGGTTAATTCCAGAATGCGATCGGCTAGTATTTGTTGAATAGTAGAGATAGGCTGAATATCCTCTACTAACCAGCCTAAGCGAGTTTGTCCTAAACCAAAGGGGGTTTTATGTCCCGTTCCACAGTAGGGGGCTAGTTGTCCTAGGGCGTAAAATAGCTGTTGCTGCTGTTGGATATTTCCAGAAAACTTGGTTTTGCTTTTCTGGGAGGTAGCTAATTCAATGGCTCCGGTGAACCCGGTTACCATTCCCCGTTTTCCGGCTGCGACTTTGACGGACTGTAGGTGATGACGTTGGAGGATGACAAACTCATCGACCCATTCTAAAAATAAGTCGCGATCGCATTTGATGTCAGAAAAATCATTCCACCGCCGCAGGTAGCTATGGAAGAGGTTAACTGGAATTGGTAGGGGGAGATGATGTCCTTTGTGACGAAAACTGGTGGGAGAGAGGAAACTTAATTTCAGGTTTCCGGTTTTGGGGGACTGCTGTTCCCACAGTTGCTGATAGGTCTTGGCTTCCAGGAAGACTTTACAGGAATTGATAGTTAGGGGGGCGTTTCTGAGTTCAATGCGGGGGGGTAGGTTTTGGGTCCATTTCCCTAGCCACTGAACTACCGGACGAGATAACCCCGTGATATACCAATGATAGAGGCGATCGCCTTGTAATTGCAGATTTTTTCCAGAGGTCATTAGGGAACCGGACAACCCTGAAATCGTAAAGGCTTTTTCTGATTGTCCATCATGGAGATATTGGGAAAGTTCTGGGTTAGTGTTACGCACTTGGTCAAGAAACCAGGCGTGTAGACCAATGGTATATTGAGGGTAAAGGGTATGATTGTCCGTAGCTGTGAGTTCAAATTCCAAACCTACCAATTCGCTTTCGGTAGACCACTGGGAATTTACCGAGGGATGCTCACGGTTACGTTTCTTAGGGTAAGCCATAACAGTTGATGGTTTTTGGGTTCGGTTAACATAACCTTTTGTTGACAATGGTATGGGACAATACATAATGGCAGCAGTTTTTTTGATGCCATTGCTGTGTATACTTTAGCCATAATGTATATCTCCCACCCTCAGACTACTACAGAAACGAGCGATCGCTCCCTACTCCAGCAACGAATCAGGATTGAATCTCTAGTTAATGCAAATCAGACCCCAGCCAATGAACCCGCCACCGGTTATGATATAATCGAGGGTCTAGCCAACACCTACCAGCCCAAAACTCTGTCCCCTAAGTATTTTTATGATGATCAGGGTTCTCTATTGTTTGAAAAAATCTGCGAATTACCCGAATATTATCCGACCCGCACAGAAACGGCTATTTTAAGGGATTTTGCGTCGGAAATTGCCACTTTAACTGGTCCGACGGAATTGGTAGAGTTAGGGAGTGGTAGTTCTACTAAAACTCGGATTTTATTAGATGCTTACCAAAGTTTAGGCTATCCTTTGCGTTATCTTCCCATTGATATTAGTGGGGGTATTTTGGAAACTAGCGCCTATCAATTGTTAGAAGATTATCCATCTTTACAAGTTCATGGAATTGTAGCCACCTATGAACAGGCTTTAGCGACATTAGAACCCGCACCGCTTCCCAGTCGCATGATTTGCTTTCTGGGTAGCACCTTGGGAAATTTAACCCCCACGGAGTGCGATCGCTTTTTCTCACAAATTACAGCCGCTTTATTACCAGGGGAATATTTCCTATTAGGTGTGGATTTACATAAACCCACCGATATTTTAGAAGCCGCTTATAATGATAGTCAGGGGGTAACGGCAGCTTTTAATTTAAATATGCTGTCACATTTAAACCATCGTTTTGATGGTGATTTTGATATCAAAAACTTTGAACATTGGGCTTTTTATAACCTAGAAGAACATCAAATTGAGATGCACCTACGCAGTCTCTGTCAGCAAACTGTACGTCTGCAAAGTTTAAACCTGACCGTCCATTTTAGCGCCCAGGAAACAGTCCGCACCGAAATTTCCCGGAAATTTGAACTAGAAAATATGCAGAATTATCTAAACCAGCAAGGTTTACAACCCGTCAAGACTTGGACTGATAGTAACAATTGGTTTGGTCTAATTCTGGCTAAATGTAAGGGGTAGGATAGGAAGTATATGGGGGAAAATTAATTATCCCAGCCCTCTCGCCCTCTCCCAGAAGGAGAGGGAGTTCCATTATCAATAGAAATGGGTGATGTGTAGCCCGAAAAGCTAAAATTTATTGAGATCGATGCCAGCCTCTTTAGCCATAGCCTGTAACCCTTTCTTCTCAATAGTTTTAATAGCCTTAGTGGAAAGTTTCAGACGTACCCAGCGCTTACCTTGGGGCCACCATATCCGTTTCCACTGCAAATTAGCTTGTTGTAGTTTATGACTACGACGGTGGGAGTGAGAGACAGCCATTCCGTTATTAGCCCGTTTTCCTGTAAGCTGACAGACACGAGACATAGTACCCTCCAGTTGAAAATTAAATGCAAACCCTTATTATAAGCGATCGGGGGCTAAATCAAGTGAGATAGTTGGAAATGTTGGGTTAGGCTAGATAGTGCTGTGCGAGACGTTCAGGCATGAAATAGGGGTGTAATACCCGAAATAACCGCCTGGTAGGGACTTCAGCCCCTTGGTTGAATATAATAAGCTCGCTTCTGAACATCCCTATAACTGTTTATATGTCCCTAAATTTAGTATCATAAGATACAAAATGAGGCAGGGAACCCAAGGTCAACAAACCCTGTAACAATTCTTAACATTTCTTAACAATCAGAGGGACGGGAAACCGAACCTAGGAAAAGACGGGGAACCGTACAGGAATGAAGGGAAATCAGGGTTGAGGGTGACGGCGATAGCCACCCCCAGTTTCAGGACCCACAAACCTGGGATTGAAGCGGGGAACGGAAGGCTCCGAGGTGTAACCTAACACCAGAAACGAGACCACTGCCAACCATCTACGATTAGGGGAACCTAATGTCTGACATGAACCACCGTAATTAGCCAGTAGCGTAATGGGTTGATACGCTGCGCCCAAAAGGGCAAGGGGAACAGCAGGGGTTTTGTACTACCACCTGCATAGACCTTTAAAGTACCCCGGTGGACAGGACAAATCTAAGGATGGAACGCCCATATAAACGGAACGTTTTAAGTCCCCAAGTGCTCTGAGGGAATTGGTCGAAGAACTCAGTAGTGACAAGTGTAAGCGTATGGTGCGAGACGTTCGGGTATGAAATAGGGCTGAAATGCCCGAAATAACTACCCGGTGAGGATTCCAGCTCCGAATCTGGATATAAGGAGACCTCTCCTGACCATCCTCATAACTGGTTATATGTCCCGACGCTTAGGGCACTAAGCAAGGCAGGGAACTCAAGGTCATAAACGAACTGAGAAATCAGGGAGTAGAGAGTAACGGCGATAGCCACCCCCAGTTTTGGAAATCATAACTCCAGGATTGAAGCGGGGAACGGAAGGCGTGAGGTAGAACCTACTACCAAGACGCGACCACTGCCAACCATCTATGATTAGGAAGACCGAATGTCCGACTTGAACCATCGTAATACACTAGCAGCGAAATAGGTTGACACGCTGCGCTCAAAAGGGCAAGGGGAAAAGTAGGGGGTTCGTGCGACTACCTACACAGACCTTTAAAAGTACCCCGGCGGAGAGGACAAATCTAACGATGGAATGCCCATATAATCGGAACGTTGTAACCCCTCTAATGCTCTGCCTATAAACAAGTGAGTAATGCTATTCACAAGGCAGTAGTGAAAAATGTAAGCGCATGCTTAGAGGGTGAAGGATGTGACCAGAAGCTAAAGCCCAATTGTAATGGTTGGGATATGCCCACAGGTCACGGTGGGGATATAGATACTGCGGTCAGTAAGAGTATAATGGCGAGGACGAGTTTAAAGACTACGTGGTGCATATAGCTCTGAACATCGAAGTAGAAAGCAGGTCTCTTGATTCTGCTCCTTTGACAAATAGGGTATCCACACCAGGAGCCGTGTGATGGGAAACTATCAAGCACGGTTCTGAATGGGAGAGGGTGAAGGTGACTTCACTCTCGACCCCTAACCATTGGGGATGTGAGATGTGACCAAAAGCCAACGCCCGACTGTAATGGAAGGGATATGCTAACAGGTCACGGTTTGATTGCAAGGAATAGAGTCTAGTAGGTGTACAAATGGCGATAGCGAGCTTAAAGAAAGGGTTTGAGAAATCAAAACCAATCAAGACTACGAAAAACGCATGGAGTGCGACTCGTTTCTGCCAAAAGTAGAAGGGATAATCCCCGAAACGTGGGCAGAGCAAGGAACACAGCCCCCTAAAAAGGGCATCGAACCTTGACAACTAGATATCGATGATGGTGAAAGTCCATCCCGCGAGGTGTATCGCGTGAAAGCACTTCCCCCACAGTAGAGACTGGTCATCAATCTGTGAAGCGGGGATGAAAGGGAGTAAGCCTGGGTCTAAACGGGCGCTCTCCCAAGCAAGTGTCCATGGATAGGAAACGAAGCCACATCCGAAGCGTCGTTAGTTGTAACCTGCGAAAATTGGACTGATACGCAGGAGCCAAAATGGCTAAGGATAAAGGGGAGGCTGATTTCATACAGACCTCTCATACACCCAAATAAACCCGGCGTATAGTGGCATCCTAAAGACACAATCAATCGATATCTGGAACGAGATCACCTCCGTTGACGCTCTCAGGAACAAGGTCGAAATCCTGAGTAGGAAACCATCCGCAAGCCAACGAGAGGAAGGATTGAGTCAGAAGCGAATGCCTGGGGTAATGCCCAGGATATGCTGACGGACTCACGATAATTTGGAAGATGGAGCTTTAGTAGCATGGAAACGCCCAAAACGATTGGAAACAATACGGTGGTGCTGGAATGGCGAGATGTCGATTGGAAATCAATCGAACGTCGAGTTTTCCGCCTGCAAAAACGGATTCATCAAGCCGAACATCGTGGTGACGTTAAAACAGTTCGCAGACTCCAAAAGTTACTGCTAAAAAGCTGGTCAGCCAGAATGCTAGCGGTTCGTCGGGTTACCCAGGATAACCAAGGCAAAAAGACGGCGGGAGTGGACGGGGCTAAATCCCTATCCCCAAAAGCACGTATGAACCTTGTAGGTCAATTGAAACTCAACTCGAAAGCCAAACCCGCACGCCGGGTATGGATTCCCAAACCGGGAAGAGACGAAAAGAGACCATTGGGAATACCCACAATGTACGACCGCGCATTACAAGCCCTAGTCAAAATGGCACTCGAACCCCAATGGGAAGCCAGGTTTGAACCCAACTCATACGGGTTCAGACCAGGAAGGTCTTGTCAGGATGCAATAGAGGCAATATTCAACGCTATTAGGTATAAACCTAAATGGGTACTGGATGCCGATATTGCCAAGTGCTTTGACAAGATTGACCATGGCAAACTATTGGACAAGCTCGAAACGATACCCGCCATTAGACGACAAATCCGAGCATGGCTAAAAGCTGGGGTAATAGACTCTGGACAACTATTCCCGACCGATGAGGGTACACCACAGGGAGGCGTAATAAGCCCCCTACTGGCAAACATCGCCCTCCACGGCATGGAAGAAAGCGTCAAGGAATTAGCGGAACAGCTACCCGGAAAAGGTAGCCGTAGAGACAGAAGGAAAGCGGTATCTCTAATCAGATACGCAGATGACTTCGTTATCATCCACGAAAACCTTGGGGTTATCGAGAAATGTCGTGACCACATCCAAGAATGGTTGAAAGGAATGGGATTAGAACTCAAAGAGGAAAAAACCCATATCACCCACACGATTGAGGGTGAGCAACCGGGGTTCGATTTTCTAGGTTTCAACATCCAACAACATAAAGTTGGTAAACACAAAACCGGAATGAATACCCGTAATGAGCCTCTAGGATTCAAAACCATCATCAAACCCAGCAAAAAAGCTATTAAGACCCACTACCAGAAATTGAAACAGATAGTAGATTCTCACATCAGCGCACCACAAGAGGCGCTAATTACGCACCTTAACCCGGTCATCAAGGGATGGAGCAACTACTACTCAACAGTGGTGTCAAAACAAACATTTAACCAATTGGATAACCTCCTCTATTGGAAGTTAACCAGATGGGGAAAAAGAAGACACCCAAACAAAACTGGTAAATGGGCAGCCCGGAAATATTGGCAGAAGATTGGAAATAAAAGCTGGGCTTTCGCAACCCGCACGGAATCAAACCCGATGCAGATACGAACGCACATGGAAACACCAATCATCCGCCATATCAAGGTCAAAGGCGAAGCCAGCCCATATGATGGTAACCTTAAATATTGGAGTGCAAGAATGGGTAAACAACCCGGTATGCCAACAAGGGTGTCGAAACTCTTGAAGAAGCAAAAAGGGAAATGCGCCCACTGTGGACTGACATTCCGTGAAGAGGATATAATGGAAATCGACCACATCATCCCCAAATCAAAAGACGGAAAGGATGTGTACAAGAACCTCCAACTTCTTCATCGTCACTGCCACGATGTTAAGACTGCCTCAGATGGTAGTCGCGGTTCTCATGACAAGAGCCAAGTTGTTGAGGAGCCGGATGAGGTGAAAGTCTCAAGTCCGGTTCTGAAGACGAGTCGGGTGGGCGACTGCCCGGCTTAGTTTAACAAACTATCCCATGGGTGAAAGTCCAACGGAAAGTTTTCAAGCTCCAAAAGAGTATATTTCAAGCAGCTAAATCGGGACAGGACGCGAAGGCACGAAGGTGGCAACGTCTACTGGTGAAGTCATATTATGCCCGACTCCTAGCAGTGCGGCTGTAGGGGCGGGTTCCACGGTCAGCCATGCTTCCCAACAGTCAGCTTAATAAACCCGCCCCCCAAGATAATCAAGGCAAGAAAACGGCTGGAGTCGATGGAATGAGAGCAATCTCACCAAGGCAAAGGTATGAACTTGTCGAAAGCATTAAGGGAAATCTCAAAGCAAAACCACTGCGACGGGTATGGATACCAAAACCCGGAAGGGATGAAAAACGCCCTCTGGGAATACCCACAATCCAAGATAGAGCAAGGCAAGCCTTGGTTAAATCGGCTCTTGAACCTGAATGGGAATCGAGATTTGAAGGCACAAGCTATGGGTTCCGACCTGGTCGGTCAGCCCACGACGCAATTGGTAGAATCTATACTGCCATAAATCAAGGACAATACTATGTTCTCGATGCTGATATAGCGAAATGTTCTTACCGTGAACCATGATTATCTACTGTCCAAAATTCATTGTCCAAGCAGCCTGAAGAGAGACTTGAAACAATGGCTCAAAGCAGGTGTGCTAGATAACGGTGTATTTGAGGATACAGAAACAGGGACACCCCAAGGAGGGGTAATAAGTCCAATACTCGCCAACATCGCACTGGATGGAATGGAAAGGCTAGTTAAGGAAATGTATCCAAATAAAGGAACAGCCATTCAGGTGAACCTTATAAGATACGCCGATGATTTGGTGGTTATATCAAAAAACCGGGAAATCATTGAACAGTGCAAAACTGCAATTTCCGAATGGTTAAAACCTGTAGGATTAGAAATAAAACCTGAAAAGACTCGAATCTGTCATACACTCAAATCTATTGAGTACAATGGCAAAACAGAGGAACCAGGGTTCGACTTTCTGGGATTCAATATCAGGCAATATCCGGTAGGAAAACATAAAACTGGGAAAAATACACATGGGAAACCATTAGGATTCAAAACCTACATCAAACCCAGCAAGAAAGCAGTTAAAGCCCATACAGAAGTGATTAAGGGTGTAATCAAACAACATAAAACAGCACCTCAATCAGCCCTGATTAACAAACTAAACCCAATCATTAGGGGATGGTCAAATTATTATTCAGGGGTCGTCTCAACAGAGACCTTCACAATGCTAGACCACACAATCTGGCTAATGTTAAGGGCATGGACAGGTTCAAGATGCGGAAAGGCAAGCTACGAAAAGCTAGGAAACTACTTCCATAAAGGAACGGTTAAACTTAGCAATGGGAAAGAAAGACATGAATCCTGGTTATTCAAGACTAAGGATGGATTCACATTATGGCAACATAATTGGACTCCGATTGTCAGACACACCCTAATACGCCCTAATGCAACACCATACGACGGAAAATGGACTTACTGGGCAACCAGACGAGGTCAGGCAATTGAAACGCCAAATAAGGTAGCAAAACTACTCAAAAAGCCAAAAGGTAGGTGTACCTGGTGCGGGCAATACTTTACCCCATCAGACCTAGTTGAAGTAGACCACATTGTACCTCGAAGCCTAGGCGGAAAGGATGAATACAAGAACCTCCAACTATTACATCGCCACTGTCATGATGATCAAACGGCACTCGACAACGCCAACGCTGTATCCTTAACAATGGAGCAGTCAGACTAGGAGCCGTGTGAAGGGAAACTTTCACGCACGGTTCTGAATGGGAGGGGATGGAGGTGACTCCATTCTCGACCCCTAATGGTGTTGCCTAAACAGTCCGACAAGAGCATGATTTAATCTCAAATTAGGTTAATATTTTAGGGCAATATGGTATAAGAAGCGAGAAGAGTTGAGGATAAACCTATTGCCAGATATGTCAAACCCAAGGAAGCCGCCCAAATCCTTGGAGTCCATGAAAGAATACTCCGCAGATGGGACAAAAATGGCTCAATCGAGACCATCAGAACCCCCGCTGGGCAACGACGATACAACGTTGAGTGATATACTGCCAAATCAGGCAGTGACAAACGCAAAGTCGTTATCTATGCCAGAGTTAGTAGCCGCGCCCAGCAGTCAGACCTCAACCGACAGGTGGCCGCACTGTCCAACCTCTACCCCGAAGCAGAAGTCGTCTCAGAAATCGGAGGCGGGCTCAACTTCAAGGGAAAGGGAAAGAAAATGCTGGCCTTACTGGGACAAGTCTTGTCAGGAGATGTCGGCATGGTTGTCGTTGCCCACCCAGACCGATTGGCAATATGGGGATTTGACTGGTTTCGATGGCTCTGTGAGCAAAACAGGTGCTCACTCATGGTTCTCAACGAGACAAGTCTCAGTCCAGAACCAGAAATGGTTGAGGACATCCTCGCCATCCTCCACTGCTTCAGTTCCCGATTATACGGACGGAGTAAATACCAAACTCAGGTCAAAGAAGATCCGGATTTACCCCAGCCCGGAGCTAAATCAAGTCTGGCGTAAATGGCTGGCTGCTTGTCGGTATTGCTACAACCAAGCAATTGCATTATCTAGGAGTGGTAAACGACTAAGCAAACTGAAATTACGCAACGAAGTGATGCAGAGTGACTTACCCGAATGGGTCAAAGAAACACCCTGCCACATTCGGCAAAATGCCATCTTTGATGCCTATCAGGCTTTGACCGCCAGTCCTGGCGCAAGGTTTAGGAGCTGTCGGGATAGTTCTCAAGGGATTAAGTTCAATAATACTAATTTCTCTTCAGGGAGTTGGTATCCAAGACTCACGAAAGGATTAACTTTCATGGTTTCCGAACCCATCCCTAAAACTTGCGGGCAAGGGACTCAGTTGGTGTTTACCAAAGGTCGATGGTTGGCGATTTTCCCTGAACCAGTTGCCGTTACCCCAACTGAAGCGAATGGCGTAATTGCATTAGACCCGGGTGTGCGAACTTTCATAACTGGGTTTGATGGTTCACGATTTCTGGAATTTGGCTCCGGGGATATAGGACGCATTACTAGGCTATGTCAACATTTGGATGATTTGATGAGCCGAATCGCCAAGGAACCCTGTCGTTCAAGAAGGCGACGGATGAGGCAAGCGGCTCAACGAATGAGAACCAAAATCCGCAATCTAGTTGATGAAGCCCACAAACAAATTGCTCACTACTTGACTCACAACTACAGCATAATTTTTCTGCCCACCTTCGAGACTTCCAACATGGTTGCCAAAGCCAAGCGGAAAATCAAATCCAAGACTGCCCGCGCCATGCTGACATGGGCGCATTATCGATTCAAACTAACCCTGAGACATCAAGCCGAGATAACTGGAACCATGGTTGTAGATGTGACGGAAGAATACACCAGCAAAACCTGTACTCACTGTGGTCATGTGCATTCCCAGCTAGGTGGCTCAAAAGTGTTCCGATGTCCGGAGTGTGGGTTCACTCTACCCAGGGACTGGAACGGTGCTTTTGGAATCTTTCTAAAAGCTTTGCGGGATACCGCCTCTGTTACCTTAACGGATAATAGTGCTATCGTCGCATTGTCAGGCAATAGCCGGATAAATGTCGCGTAAATGTATCAGAAAAAGATAAATTCTGGTCTCCCCCAAACCAGGGCCAGACCCCAAGTCCAGTTTGCTGCTATACGAAAAAGCTGCTATGTCAACTTTAGTTATCGTTGAATCACCGACCAAAGCCCGGACTATTCGTAACTTCTTACCGAAAGACTATCAGGTAGAAGCCTCAATGGGTCATATCCGGGATTTACCACCCTCTGCTGATGAAATTCCCGAAGAGTACAAGGGGAAAACATGGGCAGGGCTAGGGGTAAACGTGGAAGGTAATTTTGAGCCTATTTATGTAATCCCCAAAGATAAGCAGAAAGTGGTCAAAGAACTCAAAAAAGCGCTTAAACAAGCGACAGAGTTAGTTCTAGCCACCGACGAAGACCGAGAAGGGGAAAGTATTAGCTGGCACTTGTTGCAGGTGCTAAAACCGAAAATTCCCACCCGGCGTATGGTCTTCCATGAAATCACCTCGGAAGCCATACTCTCAGCCCTAGAACATTGCCGAGACTTAGATGAACAACTGGTTCACGCCCAGGAAACCCGGCGGATACTCGATCGCCTCTATGGTTATACACTGTCACCACTGCTGTGGAAAAAAATCGCCCGAGGCTTGTCAGCGGGTCGGGTGCAGTCTGTAGCCGTAAGATTGATAGTAAACCGAGAGAGGGAACGTCGCGCCTTCCGACAGGGAGGATATTGGGATCTAAAAGCCTTGCTGGAACAAGGTAAAACCGAGTTTGAGGCGAAACTAATTACCCTAAATGGGGTAAAGGTAGCCACAGGTAGCGACTTCGATGAAAGCACTGGTAGAATCGCCGAGGGGCGTAATGTAGTCCTACTAGACTCAGACCAAGCCCAAGCGCTCAAGGAGAGACTGAGGGAGAAACTCTGGTCTGTCAGCAATATTGACCAACGCTCAGTTACTCGCAAACCCGCGCCGCCATTTACCACATCGACTCTGCAACAGGAAGCTAACCGGAAACTCAGACTTAGCGCCCGTCAGACTATGCAGGTGGCTCAAGGACTCTATGAGCGTGGTTATATTACTTATATGCGGACTGACTCTGTACATTTATCAGAGCAAGCCATAGTAGCTGCTAGAAACTGCGTTGAGCAGAAATATGGCAAAGAGTACCTGAGTCCGAAACCACGCCAGTACACGACCAAAAGTAAGGGCGCTCAAGAAGCCCACGAAGCTATCCGCCCGGCTGGAAGTTATTTCCGTACTCCCCAGGAAACTGAGTTAAGTGGTAATGACTTGAAACTTTATGACTTAATTTGGAAGCGGACCGTTGCTTCTCAGATGGCTGACTCTCGCCAAACTAATATCTCTGTTGACTTACAGGTGGAAGATGCAGGTTTTCGGGCGACGGGGAAACGTATTGATTTCCCTGGGTTTTTGCGGGCTTATGTAGAGGGGTCTGATGATCCTGATGCGGCTTTGGAAAATCAAGAAGTACCTCTACCACCTTTAAAAGTAGGTCAACATCCTGATTGTAAGGATTTGGAGGCAGTGGGACATGAAACCCAACCTCCGGCACGCTTTACAGAAGCATCTTTGGTCAAAACTCTGGAAAGTGAGGGGGTAGGTCGTCCGAGTACCTACGCGAGTGTCATTGGTACGATTATCGATCGCGGTTATGCTCAAATTAAGGGTAATGCTCTGATTCCTACTTTTACGGCTTTTGCGGTTAATAGCCTCCTGGAGAAACATTTTCCCGATTTGGTGGATATCGGTTTCACCGCTCGCATGGAGAATACTCTTGATGAAATAGCCACTGGACAGGCGGACCAGTTGCCTTATTTGCAACAGTTCTATTCCGGTGACGGGGGGCTGGAAAATCAGGTTAAGGAACAGGAAAGCCAAATTGATGCTAAGGTAGCCCGAACTATTGAATTGGAAAATTTGGGTGATGCTACTGATGGCATGACTTACCGTTTGTGTTTGGGTCGCTTTGGGCCTTATATTGAGGCACAGAAGGATGAGGAGATTATTACTGCTTCCATTCCTCAAGACCTGACTCCTGCTGACCTGACTCCTGAGTTAATTCAGGAGTTGATTGGACAAAAGACGGAGGGACCGGAAAAGCTGGGAGTTCATCCAGAAGCAGGGGAACCGATTTTTATGTTAATTGGTCCCTATGGTCCTTATGTGCAGTTGGGGGAAGAGTCGGAAACTAATAAGAAGCCGAAACGGGTCTCCCTTCCCAAGGGACTGGAAAAGGATGCGGTGACTTTGGATGTGGCTGTATCGCTTTTGTCTTTACCTCGCCTTTTGGGACTGCATCCCGAAACGGGGGCTAAGGTTAAGGCTGCTATTGGTCGCTTTGGTCCTTATGTGGTTCATGAAAGTAAGGAGGCTAAGGATTATCGCTCTATCAAGGCTCCTGATGATGTCTTGACTATTACTTTTGAGCGGGCTTTGGAACTTCTGGCTCAACCTAAGGTGGGACGCAGGGGGGCTAAAAAAACTCTTACTCCCCTGCGAGAGTTGGGAGAACATCCGGAAGATGGAGAACCTCTCAATATCTATGATGGTCGCTATGGTCCCTATATTAAGCATGGCAAAATTAATGCTTCTTTGCCTAAAGAACAGGCGATCGAAACTTTCACCCTAGAACAGGCTCTGGAACTCTTAAAGGCTAAGGCGGCTTCTGGGTCGAAGTCTAAGTCGAGGTCGAAGTCTACTAGCAGTACCACTGCCAAAAAGTCCACTACTGCCAAAAAGTCCACTACTGCCAAAAAGTCCACTACTAGGAAAAAATCCAGCACTAAGGGGGAAACGGAATAAGTTTTGACATCCCCGAAAGGACTGATATAATGGGAGAATGGGCGGGTTGTATCGACTAGCGATCGCCAATAGGGATGCTGCCGAAACTCGCCTATGACCCTGTGAGTTGATGGGAATGGGGATTTATTATGTGGAAATATATCATCACGGCTTTGGTGGCTTTAGAATTGGTCTTGCTGAGTTCGTTTTGGTCTCCGGCTGCGGCGACGATTAATGATACAGAATCCTATATTTGGGATTATGCCTATGGCGGTAGTAGTCAATTGGTCTGTAAACAGGTCATTTTTCACCCGATAGGGGAACCTGTACCGGCTCATGAATCACTCACCCAACCGGCTACCCTACGATCGCATATTGTTGACAGCAGCCACTGTAAAAGCGTCAGTAAACCCAGTTAAATAGACGGTCTCAAATCGGAAACCATCAATTAAGGGGTCGATTCAGGTTGACCCCACAGGGTGATTTGTTGCCTGACCCAAAAATAAGTTTGGCTAATTGATACGGCTCAAATATATGGGATTTTTCAAAGATTGTTAAGATTTGATACGTTTTGGTTGATAAAAAGTGGCAAAAAGTTGACGAGATTATCGGGGTTGTGGTAACATTGAGGAAACCGATACCAAGGGGGTATTGTGTCTTGATGCACCAATAAAGGCTGAAACCCCGATTCTCTGGCGATTAAAGTTATTTTTTGAGGGAAAACTGAAACTGGCGATGCACGAGTTTTGAGGATGAGTGGGGCTAGGGTTTTTAGACATCTTGACAAAATGGCGAGTTTGTGAATGGCAGAGAATATGTTAGTGGGAGTAGGAAAAAGGGGTGACGATCGCCTGTGGACCGACCAAGACGAGGTAAGGTTGACAGAAGTATTTTTGAGATATTTCTAGGACTTGTGGAACTGTGACCGAGGCGACATCAATTTGAAATTGCTGGTCGAAGTCAATACCCAATTCTAGGGTTTCATACCATCCGTAAATTTGGGCGAGTTGGCTGTTAGTTTGCTTTCCGAGGGCATATTGTCCTAGTAGTTTATTTTTAGCGACCTGGAGTTCTTCTTCTGTGAGGGGGGTGTTGGTAAGTCGGTCTACTTCGGCGCGTAGTCCGTCAATAGCGATCGCAGTATTATTAGGGGCAGTACCCATATACACGACAAATTGGGAAGCATCTAGGCGGGTAGGATAGAAAGCCGAGACATCATAGGCTAGTCCCCGCTTTTCGCGTAATTCGACGAAGAGGCGACTGGATAGACCATTACCCAAATAGGTGTTCATGACTTTGAGGGTGGCATAATCCTCGTGATAGACCGAGGCGGCGAGGTATCCTAGCATAATTACAGATTGCTGGGTTTCCTGGGGTGCGATCGCCTTGTGGGGGTTAGAGATGATTGTTGGTAGGGTGAGTTTGGGGAGGGGAGTCGGGGGTGCTTTCCAGTCTCCAAAGCATCTCTGTATGTGGCTTAGGGCTTTCTCTAGGGTAATGCGTCCCGCTAGGGAAATAATCAGATTATCTGGGCGAAAATAGGTCTGATGAAATTCCTGTAAGTCGGCGCGGGTAATTTGACTTACGGTTTCTTCGGTTCCGAGGCTGGACATAGCATAGGGATGGTTTTGATACATTCCCCGTCGTAGATGGTCGAAAGCTACGGAAAATGGTTGTTCTTTCTGGGCTCTAATACCTTGAATGGTGATGCGGCGTTCCAGTTCTATTTCCGCTTCGGGAAAAGATGGGGCGCGCAAGAGTTGGGCGACTAACTCCAAAATATCCTCAAAGTCACCAGAAACGGTTTTGACACCGACGAGGAAATAGTCGGAGGAGGTGTCCGCGCTAACCCTCGCCCCAACTGACTCGACTCTTTCGGCAATTTCTAGGGATGACAGGCTTTCTGTCCCTTTGGTCATGACGGCGGCGAGGAGGTGAGAGAGTCCGGCTTGGTGTGGTGGTTCCCAACGGGTCCCAGTCCTCAAAAATAAACGGGTGGCGATAATGTCCGCCGCCGGGTTTTCAGTGACTAACAGGATAATACCGTTATCTAAAACATAGCGATGAACGTTCTGGGTATCTGAGAATGATGGGGTTAGGGTTTGAGTCACGGCTGCCTATGATGATGAAATGCGATCGCAGTTGATGCCAGGATCTTTTTTGACACTCCCCGCGAGTCACGCGACGGGGATTCTTGGTTCATCAACCGGACTTAACTGAGCAGGATTTTTCCAACCCAGCCAGAGGCCCGCTCTCCCCAAGCGTATAACTTCCCGTGTGCCCCACGGTAGTTAGTCCCAGGCGCAGGATATTGATGGCCGCATTCACATCTCGGTCAGCCTCATAGCCGCAATGCGGACAGTGGTGGGTTCTGACTGAGAGTGCCTTCTTGACTCGTTGGCCGCAGCTTGAGCAATCCTGGCTCGTATATTGGGGAGGAACGGCAATCGTTACCTTCCCGTACTTCCTGCCAAAATACTCCAACCAACAGCGAAATATTGACCATCCTGCATCACTAATCGACTTGGCTAGATGCCGATTGCGTACTAACCCTTTCACATTCAAGTCTTCGTAGGCAACCAAATCGTTAGATTGGATGACGCAGTAGGCGATGCTCTTCGCCCACTCATTACGCTGCCTACTTACCCTTAAATGCTTCCGGGCGTATCGGTTCCTAGCCCTGTGATAGTTCCCGGACTGTGGTTTTGCCCCCTTGCGGTACTTTCTGGACTTCTCTCGATTGGCCTTGTTCAACCGCCTTTCAGACTTGCGATAGAACTGCGGTGCTTCCACCACACTGCCATCACTGGCAGCGATAAAATACCGCAACCCTAGGTCAAGGCCAACAGCTTTTTGACTCGGTTCACTCTGCACCTGAACATCAACCTGGATGCAGAACTGAACGTAGTAGCCATCGGCGCGACGGACTAAGCGAACCCGTTTAATCAGGGATTCGTCATAGCGTGCCAGATCGTAGGTTCCGAGCAACCGCAATTCCCCAATCCCGAAGCCATCGGTGAATGTGATGCGCTTCGGCCCGAGCAGTTTCCATCCAGAGGTTTTGTACTCCACCGAGCGGGAATGCTTTTTGAACCTGGGGAATCCTACGGGCTTAATGCCCTTTTTGCAGTTGTCGTAGAACCGACTGATTGAATTCCAGGCCCGTTCTGCTGAAGCCTGACGAGCCATGGAGTTGAGTTTCTTGGCAAAGGGAAACTCCTCAGCTAACGCTTTGCAGAGTTTGCTAAGGTCGTATTTGCCGACATCTTGGCTATCCATCCAATAGCGCAACGCCTTATTACGGACAAACTGAGCCGTCCGTATAGCGTCGTCTATAGCGGTAGCCTGGGCAGGCTTTACCCGTGCTTTGAACTCAAGTACAATCATTTTCCCTCATACTAGCATATCTGGCGTAAGAATGCGGCTAAAGCCGCCGTTGCTTTTCATCCCTGGGCTAAAGCCACAGGGCTTTCAAGCTATCGTCTATTCACGTAACACAAAATTAGGAGATTTCAGAAGTGGTGATAGTCGTTCCATGATAACAACTGCTCATTTTTTGGTGATCTGATCAAGGCGATCGCTTAGGAGTTGGTGACTGGGACTGAATAGGGCTAACCAGGCTAGTATGACGACTCCGAGAGTTCCGAGGGCGCTGGCGGAGGCGATCGCAAAGACAATGATAATCTGATAGCGTACAGCATCAAGGGGACTGGCTCCGGCTAAAATTTGACCAGTCATCATACCGGGTAAACTAACTACACCCATAACCATCATAGAGTTAATGATGGGTATCATCCCGGTTCGGACTGCGGTCTGAATTTGTTTATGGCTGGCTTCCCACCTGGTAGCACCTAGGGCGAGTAGGGTTTCAATGCCATTACGGTTACTGACGACTCCTTCCATAAACCTGTCTAAACCTAAAGAAATTCCGTTTAATGTGTTTCCGAGGATCATTCCCAACAGAGGGATTAAATATTGGGGATTGTACCAAGGTTGTACTTGAATGATGCCGATGACTGATAGGTTGGTGATTAAAAGGGCTGATACTAATACTGACAGTAAACTCCGCCAATAGATTCCCGCAAAACGGCGCGATGTTCGGTTTACTGCTGATATTCCGGCTATGGCTGCCATTAATAGGGCGATCGCTAATACTACCCAGGGGTTATCCAGAGCGAATAACCATTCTAAGATATAGCCCACCAACAATAATTGTACTACGCAACGCAGTGAGGCTATGGCGAGGGAGCGTTCTAAGCCTAGGCGTAATTGTACGGATAGGGCGACGTTGATGATAATTAATAAAACTGATGCGCCTAGTTGTCCATAACTGAGGGAAAGGTAATCATCCGACATATTCAGAAAGGATAAGTTGTTGATTGGTAACTCGTTGAATTTGCTGGGGGTCGTGGCCAGTCCAAATACAAGCGCGTTGAGGGTTCGCCGCCAACCAGGAGGCGATCGCCTTTTCCACTTTTTGGGTGGTGTCCGGGTCTAAAGATGCTGTACATTCGTCTAATAATAAAAGGGTGGGTTCTAGTTGTAGCGATCGGATAATTGCCACAATTTGACTTTCTCCCCCTGATAGGTTGGCGGCGGGTTGGTAGAGAAACTCCGGGTGTCGGTTGAAGGTTTCGAGTAGGTCTCGGACTCGGTGAGGGTCATAGCGACGGTGGGAGTTAACCGCCAGTTGATAGACTGCCTTTAGGTTGGCTTCTACGCTACCCTCGAACATGATGGGGCGTTGATGTAGGTAAATGACTTGTGAGCGGTACAGGGGCAAATTCCAGGCGCTCAGGGAGCGATCTAAATATCTGATTTCTCCTTCCCCTAGGGGGTCAAGGCAGGCGATCGCTCTCAATAATAAACTTTTTCCGGTTCCCGTCGCACCGACTAAGCCTAATTGTATGCCCGGTTCTAGTTTAAACGATAAATCACGCCATAGCCACCTGGCTGCTTGCTCTGTGGTTTGGGAAGGTTGTATTTTTTGACAGCCGATTTTGATGGCTTCCAGAATTGCCATTGCTCAACACCAACAAGGTTGTCTCTGGCTAACTGTTGGGTTCAACAGATGTAACCAGAGGTAATTGATAGTGATTAATTATTCCTGGGGATGGGTAAACTGTCAACCATTGGTCTCTAGGCAGAAGATTGGGCAGATTTTGGATGGGGTTGCTACTATCTATTATATGATAGACTGAATTAAAATGAATCACCAGAAAATGAATTTTGTCGCAGCATTTAGTAGTTGCTTAATTATATCTATGCAGTTAGGGGTGTATGCTGCCCCGGCTACAACTACAGAGAATCTAGTTCGCGTGGGGAGATATGAAAATAAACCCAAGATTTTTATTGATGAAACTGGTAAACCTGCGGGATTCTGGGTAGATTTACTTAACCCTATAGCAAGGAAGCAAAATTGGCAGTTGCAGTATATCCCCTGTGAGTGGAATCAATGCCTAGAATTACTGGAGGAAGGACAACTTGATTTAATGGTAGATGTGGCTCACTCAGAAGAACGCGATCGCCGTTTTAACTTTAACCAAGAAGTTGTCCTCGTGAGTTGGTCAGAGGTGTATAAGAGAGCCGGAATTTCGATTAATTCGATTCTGGATTTAGACCAAAAACGAGTAGCTGTATTAGCTGGAAGTATTCAACAGTCATTATTGATAGAAAAGGCTGAGGCTTTTGCCATTCAACCGGAATGGGTGGAAGTCTCTAGTTTTCAGGAGATTTTTGAGCTGGTTGCCAATGGAGAAGTTGATGCGGGTGTAGTAAATCACCTCTATGCTTGGGAGGCTGCATCGGTCTATAATTTGACCAGAACCCATATTTTAATTAACCCTTCCCGACTACATTTTGTCACAGCACCAGGTGAAAATTCTGGTATTTTAGCAGCTATTGACCAACAAATATTCGAGATGAAAAGGGATGCCAATTCTGCTTATTATGAAGCCCATAAGCGTTGGCTACAACCACCGGCAAAGTTTGGCTGGCAACACATGAAGGAAATCTTAATCAAATTAGGGATATATATACCGCTAGTGGGTGTAGTAGTTTTGGTGGTATGGAATCGTTTATTGGATGTAGAAATTAAGCGCCGTAATTTAGTAGAAAAAGCGCTGATGCAAAGTGAACAGCGCTTTCAGAATATGGCGGCGAATGTACCGGGAGCAATTTTTGAGTATGTGCTGCACCCAGATGGTTCTGATCAGGTTTTATATATGAGTGAAGGCTGCTATGAATTGTGGGAAGTGAGTGCCGAAACTGTGGTTAAAGATGCTAAGATTTTGTGGGATATGGTGCATCCAGATGATCGAGAGTTAATGTATCAATCTGTGGTGATTTCAGCTAATACTATGAAACCCTGGTTTTGGCAATGGCGGATTATTACTCCTTCGGGAAAATTCAAATGGTTGCAATCAGCAGGACAGCCCAAGCGCCAAGATAATGGGGATGTTATATGGGATACACTAATTATGGATATGAGCGATCGCAAACAGATAGAAATTGCCTTGTGTGAAAGTGAAGAACGCCTGCGTTTAGTCACCGAAAATATGAGCGATTTAGTATGTTTACACGCCGCTGATGGCAGTTATTTATATGTGACTCCCTCCAGTGAAATATTGCTAGGATATACCCCAGAAGAATTGATTGGCAAAAAACCCACTGATATTTTACAACCAGACCAATTATATCCGGTATTTCTGGAATCTTCCCTGAGTATTGTCCCGGGAATATCACGTCCAATAATTTATCGAATCCGCAAAAAAAATGGCAAATATATCTGGTTAGAAACTCTCACCAAAGTAATTGTAGATCACCGGGGAGAGGTGAGACATTTACAGAGTACATCTAGGGATGTTAGCGATCGCATTCAAGCAGAAGAACAGTTAAAATATGATGCCCTCCATGATGGCTTAACCGGACTTCCCAACCGGAATCACCTAATGGCGCGCTTAGACATGGCTTTAAAGCGAGCTAAAAATAATCCTAATTTGCAGTTAGCCATCCTGTTTTTAGATTTAGATAATTTCAAGGTTGTCAATGATAGCTTAGGTCATTTAATTGGCGATAAAATGCTGTCATTAGTGGCAAAAATCATCCAAAATCTAGTCAGAGACACTGATTTATTAGCGCGTTTAGGAGGGGATGAATTTGTGATTGTCTTAGAAGATTTAGAGGCGACACATGAGGCGATAAGGGTAGCGGAACGAATTTTAGAAAGTCTGCGATCGTCACCTTTACAAGTAGGGGAAAGAGACGTATTTGTGAATAGTAGTATTGGCATAGTTGTGCGGACAAACCGCCACGAAAAAGCCGAAGATTTACTCAGGGATGCCGATTTAGCCATGTATCGAGCCAAACATGAAGGACGGGGGAGATATGCTATCTTTGACCCGCTGATGCACTTCCAAGCTGTCCAACAAATGCACCTAGAAAATGACCTACGAAAAGCCATAGAAAACAATCAGTTAGTTTTATATTATCAACCTATTGTAAATATCAAAAACCAGAGGATTCAGGGATTAGAAGCACTGGTACGTTGGCAGCATCCTGAAAGGGGTCTTTTAGCTCCTGGTCACTTTATTGACATTGCCGAAAACACTGGTTTAATCATACCCATAGGAAGATGGTTATTACACACAGCTTGTCAACAATTAGCCGAGTGGGAAAATCAATTCCCCCACCATTGTTTAAAGATGAGTGTCAATCTTTCCGTTAAACAATTAGATATTTTTTTACTAGAACAACTTGACGAAGTGCTAAATACTTATAATCTGAACCAGAATAGCTTAGTCCTGGAAATTACCGAGAGTATGCTAGTGGCTAATATTGACAAAACCTGTGATTTACTCAACCAAATTCAAGCCAAAGGTATTGGTTTAAGTATTGATGATTTTGGCACAGGTTATTCTTCCCTTAGCTATTTGCATCAGTTACCAGTTAACAGTCTCAAAATTGACCGTTCTTTTATCAGTCCCGCCAATTTTAGTGACCGCCACCAGGTGATTGCCAAATCCATTATAGCTTTAAGTAAATTACTGAAACTTCATGTAATTGCTGAAGGTGTGGAAACACCCGAACAATTCTACTGGTTGAAAAAACTCGGTTGTGAAGCCGCCCAAGGTTATTTATTTTCTCGACCTATTCCGGCTAGTGACATCACGGAGTTATTATCTCACAAATTCTTGTGTATTCCTGAGAGTAAATATTCCGATGAATTTAGCAAATAATCACCTGTTTAATTTTCTGCTGAAATTTGAAAAGACCATCGAAGCATACCGAGGTATTCGCGCGGGTATAGCTTTAGCATTTCCCCTAGTAATCGGTCGGTTAATGGGTTATCCAGAGACGGGATTTTATATAGGTTTGACAGGAGTATTTTTTATTTTGGGTGCGGTTGGTGGCCCTTATAAAATTCGGGCAAAAACAGCGATCGCTACCCTGTTAGCAGGTCTTTTAGCTATTGGTTTGGGAACTTTGGTATCCCATATTATTTGGCTAAAATTACTGATGACCTTTTTGTGGATGTTTGCGGTAGGATATGCTGCAGTTTACGGACATCCTGGGGTAATGACGGGAATTGTGGCGGGGATTTTATTTCTGTTTACTATTCATACTCCCCCAGGAGATATCATAGTAGCCGGAGAAAGGATGTTGATTGGTTTGGTGGGAGGAATTTGGGCGATCGCTTTATGGTTCATTTTTTGGCCCCTACAACCTTATCTCCCCCTCAAAAAAGCCATAGCTGACTGTTATGCGGCGATCGCTGATTATATACAAGTAGTTTTAAGTAATTCTACCAGTCTATCTGTCTCCGAATTACAGCAAGTTAAAGGATGGCGAGAAAAACTACAACTGGCTAAAGATGCTTTAGTCATCAACCGCCAAGGTCGCCGAGGTACTTCCGAAATCGGACAAGCTGCAGTCATCTTGATTCAAGATATTGAATACTTGATGACCGCTATCTCTACCTTAATTAAGTTATCGGGAATCCATCGAGACAAGCCGGAAAATATCACCGTTAAAATCTTGTTAAATGAGGCTTTTAAAGAAATAGTCATTAACCTGGAAAATTTAGTCCAAAAAATCCGCAATCAACCAGCTAAATTCAACTGTGATCGTCTCAAACAAATTACCCAAGCCCTAGATGAACAACAATCTTTTCAACGTCAAACTATTGGTAATCAGGTAGATGCTTATGTGAGTTTAATTTCTCTTGTCCGGTTAGTCGAAGGCTTAAATAGGTTGATTTCTCTACTGGAAAGAACCTATTTAGTCGTCGAGGAAATGAAACCCACTACTATTCCGGCAGAAAATAACTCGGAATTATCCGAAATAACTATATTGTTAGAAAAAGGTGATCAATCCTGGTTTCAACCTTTGTTAGATAACTTCAGTTTCGATTCTGCTATCTTCCGTCATGGACTCCGACTAGCTATTGCTACATCAGTAGCAGTGGCGATCGCTACTATTGAATCTATCCCCAGAGGCTTCTGGATTAGTTTAACTGTATTATTGGTTTTACAGCATGATTTTGGTAGCACATTTCGCCGCTTTTTTCAACGAATTTTAGGCACAGTTTTGGGTGCGTTAATCACCCCTGTATTAACTGTGTTTATTTACACCCAAGCAGGCTTAGAAGCCATTGCTATTGTGTCCGTTTCCGTGGCTTTCTCCTTACTCAGGTTTAACTATGGAGTAGCCGTTTTTTTGATTACTGTATATGCTGTAACTCTCGAACAAAGCCGAACTTTTGAGAATGCTTGGATCGCGACTCTGCGAGTGATTGCTACTTTAATTGGTTCTGGGTTAGCTTTTATGGCTGCATTCTTTCTATTTCGCGATCGCCAGGAACAACAATTCTGGAGACTAGCCACTAATGCTATTACCTGTAGTCGGGATTATTTCCAGATAGTCATGATGTCTTACTTGTCTAATAAATCTCCCGATTATCAGGCTATCAATAAACAGCGCCACCAGAATAGACTCGCTCAATTTAACGCCCAAATTTCTCTACAAAAACTCATTGATGACCCGCAAACTTCCCAACTCCAAATTGAAATAGCTTTAACTCTGATGACTAACTTAACTCGGTTCAGTCGCGCTATCACTGTTCTAATTGACCAATTAAATGATTTTAGTGGTACAGACCCTCACCCAGAATTAGAAACCTTTGTCAGTCGCATTGATTTGGGGTTGTCACAATTGGAAACTTCCCTAAAATCTCAAAGTCCTCTCCCCCCTATTCCCGATACAGTTACGCCATCGCAACAGTTTCAGCTTTACCTCAAGGGTCTACAACAAAAACGCTTAATCGAATTTGCTAACCGCGAAGATGAAACCCCCACCCGTCAAGTTTTACTGGACTATAGTATTGTGGCTTTAGAAATAGAGGAAATGGCAGATTATCTACAGGGTATGTATCACGCCGTTTCTCAATTATCATCGCGATCGCTATAGCTATGGGAGGGGTGGACATAGTTATATTGTCCAGCCAGGTATCAGAAACTATTCCCGATACAGTTACGCCATCGCAATAGTTTCAGGTTGACCCCAAGGATCTACCACAAAAACCCCTCCCCCCTATTCCCAATACAGTTACGCCATCGCAATAGTTTCAGGTTGACCCCAAGGGTCTACCACAAAAACCCCTCCCCCCTATTCCCAATACAGTTACGCCATCGCAATAGTTTCAGGTTGACCCCAAGGGTCTACCACAAAAACCCCTCCCCCCTATTCCCAATACAGTTACGCCATCGCAATAGTTTCAGGTTGACCTCAAGGGTCTACCACAAAAAACCTTCCCCCCTATTCCCGATACATACAGTTAGGCGATCGCAATAGTTTCAGGTTGACCTCAAGGGTCTACCACAAAAAACCTTCCCCCCTATTCCCGATACATACAGTTACGCCATCGCAATAGTTTCAGGTTGACCTCAAGGGTCTACCACAAAAAACCTTCCCCCCTATTCCCGATACATACAGTTAGGCGATCGCAACAGTTTCAGCTTTACCTCAAGGGTCTACAACAAAAACGCTTAATCGAATTGGCGAACCGCGAAGATGAAACCCCCACCCGTCAAGTTTTACTGGACTATAGTATTGTGGCTTTAGAAATAGAGGAAATGGCAGATTATCTACAGGGTATGTATCACGCCGTTTCTCAATTATCATCGCGATCGCTATAGCTACGGGAGGGGTTGACATAGTTATATTGTCCAGCCAGGTATCAGAAAAATCGCGGGTATAAATACCGGGAAAATCACCAGATTTATACCTTATGATAGATACCAAATAGCCCATAATTTGTGATAATAAATGATAGATAAATTTATTTTGTGTCTACAATTGCAGTTAATTTAAGGAGTTTTTTGATGAAACGATTGTCTGATTTTATGAAGTCTCTGAGATTGGGTCATTTGGTGACGGTGTTAATGGCGGTGACTTTACTATTGGTGACAGCAGCTTGTAGCAACACTGAAACTGCTAGTTACGATAATTCGGAAGCGGGTGAGTATCAGGAAGATGTAGCGGAAAACTTGAGTGATTTTCGTCAGGAACTTGAAGACCTAGCCACAGAAGTACAGACTAAGGTGGAAGAGGCTGCGGGTGTAGTTAAAGAAGAAGGTGGAGATATGACTAAGGAAGCCAAACGACAATTAGAAGATGCTGCTGATGTAGTTAAGCAGGAAGGTGGAGATATGACTAAGGAAGCCAAACGACAATTAGAAGATGCTACTGATGTGGTTAAGGAAAAGGTGGGAGAGGCTAAAAAGTCCGCACAACGGACTATTGAGGATGTTTCTGATGCGGCGGATAGCTAATATAGTGGGCTAAAATACTTATAGCCTAGTGAATCTGTTTGTCCGCCACTAAAACTCAATCACTTGTGATACAATTGGAGGGTGATGTAATTCTCTCCTTGTTTTCCAAGTTACTCCTCATTTATCCTCAAGTTAGGGTGAGTGAGGGGCTTTAATCTCTATAGGTTAATGATAAGTTAAAAAACGGTTAATAGTTTCCCAAACTTGGTCTATTAAGTTGGTACTATCAGCATCAAACCAGTGAATTTGAGGAATAGCCTTAAACCAGGTGTTTTGTCGTTTAGCAAATTGGCGAGTATGCAAAACTGTCAATTCTTTGGCGGCGGCGAGGGTAATATCGCCAGCTAGGTATTGGCTAATCTCTTGATAGCCTAAAGTTTTCAATAGGGGTAAATCTTTACCGTAGCGATCGCCTAAACGTTGCACTTCCGCCACCAAGCCAGATTCTATCATAGCCTCGGTGCGATCGCAGATGCGACGGGTGAGGGTAAGTGGGTCTTGACAGGTTAGACCCAACTGCAAAATCGGGTAATTAGGGGGGTTTTCTCCTTGTTGGGCTGAGATGGTTTGTCCCGTGACATAATAAACTTCTAAGCCTCTGAGGGTGCGTACAGCATCATTAGGGTGAATTTTTTGGGCGGCGACAGGATCAACTTGCTGTAAAAGGCTGTATGCGAAAGGTTGACCCAAAGCCGTGAGTTGCGATCGCAATTGGGGATGTGGTGGAACTCTGGGAATTTTCAAACCAGCGGCGATCGCCTTAATATATAACCCAGTTCCTCCCACCAGAAGTAAAGGCTTACCCCGTGGCGCTAATATATGGGATTGGCCAATTAACTGATTAGCCCGATCCTGATAATCTGCGAGAGTTAGGGTTTCCGTCGGATCGCAGATATCAATCAGATAATGGGGGACTTGTTCCCTTTCTGCTAAAGTAGGTTTAGCAGTTCCGATGTCAAACTCCCGGTATACTTGGCGTGAGTCCGCACTGAGAATCACCGTTTCCAGGCGTTTAGCCAAAGTTAACCCCAAACCCGATTTTCCCGTAGCCGTCGCGCCACAAACCACAATCACCCCAGTTGGAGGAGTGAAAAGTTGACCATCGTCGATTGTATGATTGGTATATCCCATATCCAAACTTTAATTTAGCCTGCCCTCATCTCGTCTATAACCCTTTTGTGTTACAATTTTGGCTATATTTCTCATTTTTGAAGCCCCTGGGCTTCAGCGCCATTATTGGAGCAGTTTTTAGATGACCAGCACGTACTCAGCAGACCAGATCCAAGTTCTTGAAGGTCTTGAAGCAGTCCGCAAACGTCCGGGGATGTATATTGGTTCTACCGGACCACGCGGCCTTCACCACTTAGTTTATGAGGTTGTTGATAACTCCGTTGATGAGGCGTTAGCTGGCTATTGCACGCACATCGAAGTTGAGATCAACCCAGATAACTCCGTCAGAGTAACTGACGATGGTCGAGGTATCCCCATTGACACCCACTCCAAAACTGGCAGATCAGCCCTAGAAACCGTAATGACTGTTCTCCATGCAGGAGGAAAGTTCGGCGGCGGTGGCTATAAGGTATCAGGCGGCTTACACGGGGTGGGTATCTCCGTTGTGAACGCTTTATCAGAATGGGTGGAAGTAACAGTATTACGAGACCACAAACGATACGTTCAACGCTACGAGCGAGGGGTTCCGGTCACAGAACTAGAGGAACACTCTAGCAAAGAAACCCAAACGGGAACTTCTGTCTGCTTTAAACCCGATACCAAGATTTTCACCACGGGGATAGAGTTTGAATATGATACCATTGCCAGCCGTTTAAGGGAACTGGCTTATCTGAATGCAGGAGTACGCATTACTCTCACCGATAACAGGCTGGAGTTACTCAAACGGGAAGAGGCTAAGGTTGAGAGTTACTGTTACGAGGGGGGCATTAAGGAATATGTTACCTACATGAACCGGGAAAAGCAGGCTCTCCACGAAGATACTATTTATGTGTCTGGTGAACGCAATAATGTTCAGGTGGAAGTGGCTCTACAGTGGTGTGTTGATGCCTACAGCGACACGATTTTGGGTTTTGCTAACAATATCCGCACCGTTGATGGTGGTACCCATTTGGAAGGACTGAAAACTGTTCTGACTCGCACCATGAATGCGATCGCCCGTAAGCGTAATAAGATTAAAGATAATGAGCCTAACCTGGGGGGGGAAAATGTCCGGGAAGGTTTGACTGGGGTGATTTCTGTTAAGGTTCCTGACCCGGAATTTGAGGGACAAACCAAAACCAAGCTGGGAAATACCGAAGTTCGCGGAATTGTCGATTCCCTGGTCGGCGAGGTTCTGACTGAGTTTCTGGATTTTAACCCTAATGTGGCTGATGCCATTTTAGAGAAGGCTATTCAGGCTTTTAAGGCGGCGGAAGCAGCACGGCGCGCGCGGGATTTGGTGCGCCGCAAATCTGTGTTAGAATCTTCTCCGTTACCAGGAAAGTTGGCAGACTGTAGCAGCCGTGACCCGGAAGAGTCGGAAATCTTTTTGGTTGAGGGAGATAGTGCGGGTGGTAGCGCTAAACAAGGACGCGATCGCCGTACTCAGGCGATTTTACCCCTGCGTGGTAAGATTCTGAACATTGAGAAAACCGATGATGCGAAAATCTACAAAAATAATGAGATTCAATCACTAATTACCGCTTTGGGATTGGGTATTAAGGGGGAGGAGTTTGACCCGTCTCAGTTGCGCTATCACAAAGTGATCATTATGACTGATGCTGATGTTGATGGCGCTCATATTCGGACTTTGCTGTTAACCTTTTTCTATCGCTATCAGCGAGAGTTGGTTGCTCAGGGTTTTATTTATATCGCCTGTCCGCCTCTTTATAAGGTGGAACGGGGACGCAATCACTACTATTGCTATAATGAGCAACAATTGCAGCAACAATTGGCGGAGTTCCCCGATAATGCTAATTACACCATCCAACGCTTTAAAGGGTTGGGGGAAATGATGCCGAATCAACTCTGGGACACAACGATGAACCCGGAAACTCGCAGCATTAAACGGGTGGAAATTGAGGATGCGGCGGAGGCTGACCACATCTTTACCGTGTTAATGGGCGATCGGGTTGCGCCTCGTCGCCAGTTTATCGAGGATCATGCTCCTCGTTTGGATATCACTGATTTGGATATCTAATTTTCCCGCCGCCTGAGAACTGATGTGCTGAGTTTTTCAAAGCGATCGCATCAGTTCTTTCCAGTTCACCCGTGGGTTAGCTGCTATCAACCTACAAAAATAGGTTTTTCTTGCCTCCTGGTAACTGAGAACTAACTAGATAAAAATCCTGGGGATAAATCCAATGAGTATCCATCGGGCCGTGAATCTGAATCCCCGTCATAACCCCATAATTAAACACGAAATTATCCACCGGAGATAACAACTTTTCTACATCTTCTGAAATAATTTTACTAGCCAACTGAGTCATTTCTACTAGATTAGGTTTATCCCCATATTTAAGCGCCGAAATGATTTTTTGACGGATGATAGATTGCTCAATATCCTGCATATCCGTCATTAATTGCAGATAACCAGATTCTAACTCCTTAACAATTGCTTCTAAAGCACCACAAGCATGGGAAGCCTTATCTATTCCCGACCGATAAACTTTGCCGATTTCTCCATTTTTAGAAATGGCAATATGTGGCATTGCATAAAATGTAAATCGCCGAATACCATCACAAATGGGAGTGTGATCTGTTGCCGCCGCCAAGCCAGTTTTACCCATCATTACAAAGCCTGCTAAACTACAACAATTGAAGGTTTTACCCCAATATTTGATGACTTCATCCATTAAAACATCTGTGATTTCATCCCGACAAATGGCGACCATACCAATGGTTTTTCCTGTGTCAAATCCATAATTTTTTAGTTCAATATAGGTCTTTTTTATATAATCTTTCATGGGTAAACTTCCCGGAAAATGCTTTCTCATGGTTTCATGAAATACCGGATTTGTATTTGAGTCATACCCATCAACTGCCTGTAATATTTCGTCCCGTAAACTATCAAGGTAGTTAATATTCATCAGTGTTAAAAATTATAGGTTTGGGGAGTGCTAAGTCAATTTTGGGGATTATGGCTGTCTGAGTCTATGCACAAATTGGGTTTTTTGTCAAGATGGTAAATTTGGAAAGACCCTAAATTACTGAAAAATCGTGCATCGCCAGTTTTAAAATCTGGTCAGAAAATTATCAAGTTGGCGACGCAATGGGGGTTTTAGCCTCTATTTTTGGCATTAGACACAGTAAGCCATTGGGTGCTATTTCTTATATGGTACTACAACCCCTATAATTTCGTCAACCTTTTGCCAGTAATTATCAATAAAATCGTAACAATTCTTAACAGTAATTAGGTAGCCCTCTGTAAGGAAGCCAATGGGAGTTAGATTAAAGAACTCATTTTTGGATCTTCCTTAAACCAGAGAGAGAGCATGATTTAATCTCAAATTAGGTTAATATTTTAGGGCAATATGGTATAAGAAGCGAGAAGGGTTGAGGATAAACCTATTGCCAGATATGTCAAACCCAAGGAAGCGGCTCAAATCCTTGGAGTCCATGAAAGAATACTCCGCAGATGGGACAAAAATGGCTCAATCGAGACCATCAGAACCCCCGCTGGGCAACGACGATACAACGTTGAGTGATATACTGCTGCCAAATCAGGCAGTGACAAACGCAAAGTCGTTATCTATGCCAGAGTTAGTAGCCGCGCCCAGCAGTCCGACCTCAACCGACAGGTGGCCGCACTGTCCAACCTCTACCCCGAAGCAGAAGTCGTCTCAGAAATCGGAGGCGGGCTCAACTTCAAGGGAAAGGGAAAGAAAATGCTCGGCCTTACTGGGACAAGTCTTGTCAGGAGATGTCGGCATGGTTGTCGTTGCCCACCCAGACCGATTGGCAATATGGGGATTTGACTGGTTTCGATGGCTCTGTGAGCAAAACAGGTGCTCACTCATGGTTCTCAACGAGACAAGTCTCAGTCCAGAACCAGAAATGGTTGAGGACATCCTCGCCATCCTCCACTGCTTCAGTTCCCGATTATACGGACGGAGTAAATACCAAACTCAGGTCAAAGAAGATCCGGATTTACCCCAGCCCGGAGCTAAATCAAGTCTGGCGTAAATGGCTGGCTGCTTGTCGGTATTGCTACAACCAAGCAATTGCATTATCTAGGAGTGGTAAACGACTAAGCAAACTGAAATTACGCAACGAAGTGATGCAGAGTGACTTACCCGAATGGGTCAAAGAAACACCCTGCCACATTCGGCAAAATGCCATCTTTGATGCCTATCAGGCTTTGACCGCCAGTCCTGGCGCAAGGTTTAGGAGCTGTCGGGATAGTTCTCAAGGGATTAAGTTCAATAATACTAATTTCTCTTCAGGGAGTTGGTATCCAAGACTCACGAAAGGATTAACTTTCATGGTTTCCGAACCCATCCCTAAAACTTGCGGGCAAGGGACTCAGTTGGTGTTTACCAAAGGTCGATGGTTGGCGATTTTCCCTGAACCAGTTGCCGTTACCCCAACTGAAGCGAATGGCGTAATTGCATTAGACCCGGGCGTCCGAACTTTTATGACCGGGTTTGATGGCTCTCGGTTTCTGGAATTTGGCTCCGGGGATATAGGACGCATTACTAGGCTATGTCAACATTTGGATGATTTGATGAGCCGAATCGCCAAGGAACCCTGTCGTTCAAGGAGGCGACGGATGAGGCAAGCGGCTCAACGAATGAGAACCAAAATCCGCAATCTAGTTGATGAAGCCCACAAACAAATTGCTCACTACTTGACTCACAACTACAGCCTAATTTTTTTGCCCACCTTCGAGACTTCCGATATGGCCAGTCAGGTGAAGCGTCTAATCAGGTCTAAGACTGCCCGCGCCATGCTGACATGGGCGCATTATCGATTCAAACTAACCCTGAGGCATCAAGGGGAAATAACTGGAACCACAGTTGTAGATGTGACGGAAGAATACACCAGCAAAACCTGTACTCACTGTGGTCATGTGCATTCCCAGCTAGGTGGCTCAAAAGTGTTCCGATGTCCTGAGTGTGGGTTCACTCTACCACGGGACTGGAACGGTGCTTTTGGAATCTTTCTAAAAGCTTTGCGGGATACCGCCTCTGTTACCTTAACGGGTAATAGTGCTATCGTCGCATTGTCCGGCAATAGCCGGATAAATGTCGCGTAAATGTATCAGATTAAGCGGATTCGGGCTTAGGCAATGAGGAAGGATGGACGAGCAATTCAGCAGTCGATCGCTTTTCAACCATTTCCTGAGTAACCATACATCGTTTAACATCTTTACGGGAAGGCAGCTCATACATAACGTCTAGCATCAACTCTTCCACGATACCGCGCAAAGCACGAGCGCCAGTTTTACGGCGGAAGGCTTCTTGAGCGATCGCCCGAATAGCGTCAGCTTCAAACTCCAGATGCACATTATCCATACGCAGCAATTTTTGATATTGTTTAACCAAAGCGCTGCGGGGTTCCGTGAGAATTGACATCAAAGTTTTCTCATCCAGAGGATCGAGAACTGCCACCATAGGAATACGACCGATCAACTCTGGAATTAAGCCAAACTTAACCAAATCATTAGGCTCGATACCTTTGAGAGCTTCTGCATCTTTTTTGTCTTTGTCTGGGGTGACTTCTTGGCCGGAGTGGACAAAGCCCATAGACTTTTTACCGCTTCTTTGCTCAATAATTTTCTCCAGCCCTACAAAAGCGCCGCCGCAAATAAATAGGATGTTGCTAGTATCAATTTGAATGCAATCTTGATAAGGATGCTTACGACCCCCTTGGGGAGGAACATTAGCAGTAGTTCCCTCCAGCATTTTTAATAACGCTTGCTGGACACCTTCACCCGATACATCTCTAGTAATGGAGGGGTTTTCGCTCTTACGGGCAATTTTATCAATTTCATCGATATAGACAATGCCGCGCTGGGCTTCTTCCACATCAAAATCAGCGACTTGTAGGAGTCGCAGGAGGATATTTTCTACATCTTCCCCAACATAACCCGCCTCAGTGAGGGTGGTAGCGTCAGCGACCGCAAAGGGAACATCCAGCATTTTAGCGAGAGTTTCCGCCAATAGAGTTTTACCGCACCCAGTGGGACCAATTAGCAAAATATTGGATTTTTGCAGTTCGATCTGATCATCACCTTGTCTATGACCTGGGATAAAGCCTAGACGCTTGTAGTGGTTGTAAACAGCCACTGACAGGACTTTTTTGGCATCATCCTGACCAATGACATGATGATCTAGGTAGGCCTTAATTTCCCTCGGTTTAGGAATTTGATTTAAGGCGACTCGACTGGGAGTGTTGCGACGTTTAGGGCTAGGGGCTGCTTGGGGGCGGGGAGCCTGGGGAGTGGGAGGAGCTGAATTGGGGTCAAATAGCTCCTCGTCCAAAATTTCGTTACACAGTTCCACGCATTCATCGCAGATGTAGACTCCTGGCCCTGCAATTAACTTGCGAACCTGCTCCTGGGACTTGCCACAGAAGGAACACTTCAAATGGGAGTCGTACTTAGACATAATTGCCTCGTTTTATGTTGCGCTAACAGATTCTCCGGGAACCGGAAGATTCTGTTTTAGGATCACATTATCTATTAGACCATATTCTTGAGCTTCGGCGGCAGACATAAAAAAGTCTCTCTCGGTATCAGCATTAATGCGATCTATGGGTTGGCCGGTATGTTGGGCTAAGAGTGTATTCAGGGTGTGCTTGTGATAGAGAATTTCTTTGGCTTGAATTTCTATGTCTATTGCCTGTCCTTGAGCGCCTCCGAGGGGTTGGTGAATCATAATGCGAGAGCTAGGTAAGGACATCCGTTTCCCAGCGGTACCGGAAGCGAGGAGAAATGCGCCCATACTGGCGGCTAATCCATAACATATTGTCACCACATCGGGGCGAATTTGTTGCATGGTGTCGTAAATTCCCATACCTGCGGTGACTGAACCGCCAGGGGAGTTGATGTAAAGTTGGATATCTTTTTCGGGATCTTCTGATTCCAAAAACAACATTTGGGCGCTTACGGCATTGGCTACTTCATCGTCAATGGGTGTTCCCAGAAAAATAATGCGATCGCGTAGTAGACGGGAATAGAGGTCAAAAGCCCTTTCTCCCATTCCCGACTGTTCAACTACCATGGGAATGACACCCGCTGCAGATGAGTTAATAGTAACTGGTTGTGAACCACTAATTATGTGGCTGTTACGGGTGCTGCCAATGGAATCACGGGAATACTCAGAGATCATCATAAAGCGGATGGTAATTTAATCTTATGGTGGTTTTACGGTTAATGTACAGTTAATTGGAAATGTTAGGGACGGGCGCGAGGTGATTGTTGGGGGAGAAGAACAGAGCAACGGACTGAAAATTAGTGCGATCGCCTTTCTTTCCCCCACTCCATATTAGCGCTTTTCCAGAATTTTGGCACCTGAGCCCACTGGTGGTCAAATAGCTAGTCGGTAACGACTTCAGCTTCAGCGACGACCACTTCTTCTGAATCTTCTGAATCTTCTGGTTCTTCTTCCTCTGGGGTCAAAGTACCTTCAGGGACTAATTCAATGGTGGAATGTTCTTCGAGCCATTGGTAAGTCTTTTGGCTAATCAGGTCATCAGTAACCACCATGCGTAGGCGATCGAGGTTCACTTCTTGGCCTTTAAGTTGCTCCATCATTTCTTCGGACTTAGCTTGAATTTCCGACTCGGTGACAGTGATGGACTGTTGTTTAGCGACTTCTTTGATAGCCAAAGTTTCCTTGAGTTGAGCGATCGCATCAGGGCGCAGATGTTCTCGCATCCGTGGTACAGTTTCACTGTTAAACAGTTGTTTAAGGTCAATGCCCATATTACTCAACTGCATAGCCTGCTGAGTCAAGAGGCGGTCTACTTCTTCCCTAATGAGGGTTTCCGGCAATTCCACTTCCATTTCTGCCACTAAAGCCTCAGCCAAAGCCTTGTGTTTATTCGCCGTAGTTTGTTCAGCTTTTTCTTCCTGAAAACGCTTTTCTAGGGACTCCCGCAGTTCTGCCAAAGTCTCAAACTCGCTGACTTCAGCCGCAAAATCGTCGTCCAACTCTGGCAACTCTTTTTCTTTAAGTTCCAGTAGAGTAATGTTAAAAGTAGCGGGACATCCAGCCAATTCCGGTTTACCATAGTCAGCCGGAAACTCAATGTTTAACTCTTTAGTTTCCCCAGGACTCATGCCTTCAATGCCTTCGGTAAAGCCAGGGATAAACTGACCTTCCGTGAGTTCCACTTGGTAGTTATCGCCCTGTCCCCCTTCAATTTCTTGGGGTTCAGTTGCTCCGGTGGGGGTAAAGTATCCCTTAAAGTCAACATAGGCTGTATCACCTTTTTGAGCGGGTCGGTTTTCCACCGGGACTAAGGTAGCCATTTTGACCCGTTCACGTTCGAGGATCTCATCAACTTGCTGCGGATCAAATTTGACCTCTTCAGCTTGGACCTGAAAATCCTGGTACTTGTTGAGTTTAACTTCTGGTTCGACATCTACGGCCGCTTTGATGGTGATGGGTTGACCAGGTTCGTACTGTTCGATCAGTTCTTCAATATTGCCAATTACTTCAAAACTGCCAATAGCGGGGATTTTCTCTTCTTCAACAATTTTGGGGAAATATTCCTGCATCAAATCATCGAGGGCGGCCGCTTTAATCCTAGAGGGTCCTAGTCGCTGTACTAGGATATGGCGGGGGACTTTGCCTTTTCGGAACCCAGGAATATTGGCAGAACGAGCATATTGGTTGATTACCTTCTCATAGGCTTTTTTGGAGATTTCTGGAGAAATTTCGATATCCAGCCCAACTTGGCTGGCGGGAAGTTTTTCCTGGGTTACTTTCATGATGTACCTTTGATGTACCTTGTTTAAGCGCGGACTAAGGAAAGCGAGCTATCTAAACTGCTGTCTGGCCCTAAAGCCTAGACTGTTTGCTTCCAGATGCTGACAGTTCGTGGTATGGTAGTGTCATTGTTTCTGTACCACGATTTTAACTCTGGAGGACTATAATTGATAGACTAGCCAATATTTGATGCTATCAGTAGATGGGTCGAAATGGGTAGCGATCGCTATTGACCGTCACATCAACTGTCGCAGTTACCGATATAATAGCCTCTAGTATAGATACAAGACTGATTAGCCTTATATATTATTAAAATTTCTGATTGATTCTCAGATGATCGATTGTCTAAAGTTCCAGGGAGGAAGTCAATTTGTCAAAATCCTATAGAGTTGCTATTTTGGGCGCGACCGGAGCCGTGGGAACCGAGTTGCTGGAATTGCTTTTGAGTCGTGATTTTCCCCTGTCAGAGTTGAAGCTATTGGCTTCTCCCCGTTCGGCGGGAAATAGTCTCCGTTTTGGAGGAGAGCAGCTGACAGTAGAAGCAGTTGGCGATCGCAGTTTTGATGGGGTAGATTTGGTATTGGCTTCCGCCGGAGGATCTACTTCTAAGCAATGGGCTCACAAAGCTGTAGCAGCCGGGGCGGTTGTAGTGGACAACTCCAGTGCCTTCCGCATGGACCCCCAAGTTCCCTTGGTGGTGCCGGAAGTGAACCCAGAAGCAGTAGTTAATCATCAGGGGATTATTGCGAATCCTAACTGCACTACTATTTTGATGAATGTGGCAGTTTGGCCCCTGTATCAGGTACAACCACTGCGGCGTATAGTAGTATCTACTTATCAATCCGCTAGTGGTGCGGGAGCCAGGGCTATGGAGGAGGTGAAAACCCAAGCCAGGGCGATTTTACAGGGAGAAACTCCCCAGGCGGAAATATTCCCCTACCCCTTGGCTTTTAATCTGTTTCCCCACAACTCGCCTATCAATGATTTAGGCTATTGTGAGGAAGAGATGAAAATGATTAATGAGACGCGGAAAATTTTTGGTGATGACAAGTTGAGAGTTTCCGCGACTTGTGTACGGGTTCCCGTACTCCGTGCCCACTCCGAGGCGATTAACTTAGAGTTTGAGCAGCCTTTTGATGTGGCTAAGGCGCGGGATGTCCTGAGTCAAGCCCCAGGGGTAAAGTTGGTGGAAGACTGGCAGGCTAATTATTTCCCAATGCCTATTGATGCAACGGGCTGCGATCCGGTTTTGGTGGGTCGTATCCGCCAGGATCTTTCTCACCCCTGTGGGTTGGAATTATGGCTGTGTGGCGATCAAGTTCGCAAGGGAGCGGCTTTAAATGCAGTCCAAATTGCTGAATTATTGGTAAGTAAAGACCTTCTGTAAGTCCCCCGTGTGGGGTGGAATAACTGAGAACAAGACGGCTAACTATACGGCACAATTGACACAAAAGAAATGGTAAGTTTTGGCAGAGTAATGACGGCAATGGTAACGCCGTTTTGGGAAGATGGTAGCATTAACTATGCAGAAGCAGAGCGGCTGGCGGCTCACTTGGCGGCTAATGGCAGTGATACTCTGGTTGTGTGTGGAACCACTGGAGAGTCTCCGACTCTGACTTGGGATGAAGAACATGAGTTGTTTAAGGTGGTTCAGCAGGCTGTGGCGGGTAAGGCTAAGGTGATTGCTGGTACAGGGTCGAATTCTACCCAGGAGGCGATCGCCGCCACTCAGAAAGCAGCTAAACTGGGGGTAGATGGTTCTTTGCAGGTGGTTCCCTATTACAATAAGCCTCCCCAGGAGGGATTGTATCAACACTTTTTGGCGATCGCCTCAGCTTGTGCAGATTTGCCGATTGTGTTATATAATATTCCTGGGCGTACCGGACAAAATCTCCAGCCCGAAACCGTGGCACGTTTGGCATCGGTTCCTAATATTGTGGCTATTAAAGAGGCTAGTGGCAGCCTAGACCAAGCTAGTCAAATTAGGCAGTTGACACCTAAAGAGTTTCAGATATATTCTGGGGATGATTCCCTGACTTTGCCACTGTTAGCAGTGGGCGGGACTGGGGTGGTGAGCGTAGCGAGTCACCTGGTAGGGAAGCAAATTCAAGATATGATCCAGATGTTTGAAGCGGGTCGGGTGCAGGAAGCAACGGAAATTCATATCAAACTCTTCAGTTTGTTTAAAACGTTGTTTATCACTACTAATCCTATTCCGATTAAAGCGGCTCTGAAATTGTTGGGCTGGAATGTGGGTCTGAGTCGGTCTCCTATGTGTGAACCATCCCCGGAAGTGATTGAAAAGGTCAAGGGAGTTTTGGGAGAATTGGGTTTGATTGAAACTCGGTAAATCAAAGAAAAATCTAAATCTGAGTTTCAGACAATTGAATAGCTGTGATGATTCCTAGGTGTTGATTGCTAGTCAATTGATACTTATAAAAGGTTGTTGAAACCGGGAAAAATCAACCATGGAAAACTAAGTAATTAATGAGGTATCATTATGTCAAGCAACGGCAAATCTTACACCAGAACTAGACCTTCTGCTAGGTCAGTGAAAATTACCAAAAAGTTGGATAATTTACCCAAAAACCGGGAACAAACCCCGGAAGATAACTATCCGAAATTGAAAATAATTCCCCTGGGTGGACTCCACGAAATTGGCAAAAATACCTGTGTATTTGAGTATGAAGATGAAATCATCATCCTAGATGCTGGTTTAGCCTTCCCGACCGATGGAATGCACGGGGTAAATATAGTTTTACCAGATGTCACCTACCTGCGGGAAAATCGGGATAAAATTAAGGGTATGATTGTCACCCACGGTCACGAAGACCATATCGGTGGGATTGCTTTTCACCTGAAACAGTTTGATATTCCCGTGATTTATGGTCCGAGATTAGCCATGGCTCTGCTTCATGGTAAACTAGAAGAGGCGGGGGTGAGCGATCGCACTGAATTAAGAACAGTAAGACCTCGCGATATAGTGCGTATTGGCAAAAACTTCCTGGTGGAATATATCCGCAATACTCACTCAATCGCTGATAGTTTTACCGTAGCAATTAATACCCCAGTGGGAGTAGTTATCCACACGGGAGACTTTAAGGTGGATCATACCCCCGTTGATGGCGAATTTTTCGATTTTCAGCGGTTGGCTGAATATGGGGAAAAAGGGGTTCACTGTCTGCTGAGTGATTCGACTAACGCGGAAGTGCCTGGGTTTACTCCCTCGGAGGCTTCCGTTTATCCGAATCTGGAAAGAATTATTGCGACCGCTTCTGGACGGGTGTTGGTGACGACTTTCGCTTCGTCCGTTCACCGGGTAAATATTATTCTGAGTATTGCTCAAAAATTAGGGCGCTCTGTGGCTGTGGTAGGGCGATCGATGTTAAATGTCATCGCTCATTCTCGGAATTTAGGTTATATAAAATGTCCTGATAATCTGTTTATTCCTCTCAATGCTATTCGCAGTTTACCTGACGAAAAAGTGTTGATTTTAACCACAGGTTCCCAGGGTGAACCCTTGGCGGCGATGACCAGAATTGCTAATGGCGCTCACCGACAAATTAGCATTAAACAAGGGGATACAATTATCTTTTCTGCTAACCCAATTCCCGGAAATACCATTGCGGTTGTCAATACTATTGATAAGTTGATGATGCAGGGTGCTAATGTGGTTTATGGCCGCCATCATGGTATTCATGTTTCCGGTCATGGTTGTCAGGAAGACCATAAACTGATGTTGGCGTTGACTCGTCCTAAGTTTTTTGTTCCTGTACATGGTGAACATCGGATGTTAGTACAACACAGCAAAACCGCTCAAAGTATGGGTATTCCACGGGAAAATATGGTGATTATCAATAACGGTGATGTGGTGGAGTTGACCGAAAATTCCATTCGCGTTGGTGGTAAAGTTCCTTCTGGTATTGAGCCGGTCGATTCCTCCCGCACTGGGTTTGTGCGTGATGATGTCCTGAAAGAACGCCAACAGTTGGCTGAAGATGGCTTAATTACTGTAGCGGTCGCTGTTAGTGATGAGGGTAAACTTTTGGCTATTCCTGAAACTCACCTGAAAGGGGTGGTGATGACTGCTGATCAGGCTACCTTTAAACAACAGATTGTTAAGGTGATTGAGGCGACTTTAAGCGATCGCTGGTCTGAGTTTAGCCGCTCCTTTGGTAATGGCGAAGGTAATCAAATTGATTGGGTGGGGGTACGCACCGAGATTGAAAGAGCGATCGCTCGTTTGTTGCGGCGTGAGTTACAAAGCAATCCTCTGTTAGTGGTGTTAATGCAAACTCCCGAAGAAAGTCCTGATTCTACCGCTTCTTCTACTACGGAAACTCCTCAGCCAGCTACCGGACGCAGAAGACCTCGCACAGCCGCTCGTGTCGCTTCCTAATTGACTGGAAAAGTTGCCATAAGTGAGCGGGTTTAGCAGTTTCAGATTTAACACTGGTCGCTGCTATCCCGCTCCGGCTTTGCTTAACCGTCAGACTCTCAAGTGTGTTAGTTTTTTTGCTGGCTGAAAAATACGGCAGTCAGAATAATTAACCCTAGTAATGCGAGGGGAACTAACAGAGATAAAATAGGCGTATTAGTTGACATGATTTTGTCTGAATTATGGATTCTGTCTTAATCTGTGTTATAATGTAGGGTAACTTTTTCGGTGAAAGTTATCCAGGGGGAAAGCGTGAATCAAACTGATCTGGTGCAATGGTTGCAGGAAAGAACTGCACTGAGCCTCCTGGATGATGAAATATTACAGGCGATCGCACCTCAACTGGAAGAACGCACCATTCCTATAAATACCGTCGTGGTGACTAAAGGAACTTCCCCAGATCGGCTTTATATTTTGCGATCGGGTGATTTGGAAAACTCAGACGCACCCAAGGCCGATCAGTATTTACCAGGAATGGCTATTAATCTGCAATCGTTACTGTTAAATAATCCAGTTCAACAAACATTAATTACCCGGACAGATTGTCAATTTTGGGTGATGAAGGCTGGAGACTTGCAAAAGTTGGTAGAAGCCTATCCAGAAATCAATCAAGCCTTTTCTCAGCAACTAGCCGAAGAAGTAGAGGAACTTTCCGCTCAATTGGTTTATGAGCAGGAAAGGTTAGCCATTTTACAACCCTATTTAATTCCGAGAGCGCGGCGGGGAATTGTCGGAAAAAGTCGTTATGCGGTGAGGTTGCGATCGCAAATTAAAGAGGCTTCTAAAAATCGTAAATCCGTCCTAATTTTTGGGGAACCAGGAATCGAAAAAGACAACTTAGCAGCTTTGATTCATTTTGGGTCTGATGACCGCCGAGAACCAGTAATTCAAGTAAATTGTTCTAAACTCCAAACCAGTGGCGCAGATTTATTCGGACGGACAGGGGGAAAATCTGGGTTAATTGAAGCCTTGGGAAAGGGAACTTTAATATTTAATAATATCCAAGAATTACCCCCAGAATTAATCCCCGCCATCTCAAATTTATTAGAACTAGGAACTTATATTCCGGTCAGTAAAGGGGCCGCTGAAACCGTCAATGCTAAAGTTTCTCAAGCTCGGATAATCATTATATCAGAAAAGATGGTCGCTAAGATTGAAACCTTAGTCGAAACCGTGATTAAAGTGCCACCTTTGAGGGTAAGAAAATCTGATATTGGCGATTGGGTTAATTATAATATTAGCCTGATTTGTCGGAATAAAGGTATTAACCGAGTCCAGATGACCCCGGAAGCCTTGCGACGACTACAAGCTTATGATTTTCCCAATAATTTGCGGGAATTACGAAACCTCGTAGAAAGAGCGATCGTTCAACTTCAAGGCTGTACAGAAATCACCGAAGAAATTATTTGGCCGTCTCAAACTAAAAAGCAGCAATTCCGAGTTAATTTATTAAATACCTATCCGAAATTCCGCAAATTTCTCAGAAGTCCCTGGTGGCCGGATCGGATTAATTATGGCTTTACTGTAGCTGTTTTTGCCGCCGTCGTGGCGATTTTATTCCTCGGTCCTCAAACGCGATCGCAAAATTTCGCTCTCAACCTATTTTGGGCCTGGTGGTGGCCATTAATTTTGTTAATTTTCCCATTTTTAGGTCGCGTATGGTGTGCAGTTTGTCCCTTTATGATTTACGGAGAAATCACCCAAAAACTATCTCTCTGGCTGTTTCCGCGTCAATTAAAAAAATGGCCGAGACAGTCAGCCGAAAAGTGGGGAGGGTGGTTTTTATTCGGTTTATTCACCCTAATTTTACTCTGGGAAGAATTGTGGGATTTACCAAATACCGCCTATTTATCAGCTTGTTTATTGCTACTAATTACCGCCGGAGCCATGATTTTTTCAGCTATTTTTGAAAGGCGTTTTTGGTGTCGTTATCTCTGTCCCATTGGCGGTATGAATGGGATGTTTGCCAAATTAGCCATCACCGAATTACGCGCACAGCAGGGAACCTGTTCAGCCGAATGCAACACCTACCAATGCTATAAAGGAGGACCCCAAAAAGGCGAAGGAATGGAAACAGCCGGATGTCCTTTATATTCTCACCCAGCACAATTAGAAGAGAATCGAGATTGCGTATTGTGTATGACCTGTTTAAAAGCCTGTCCTCATCGTTCAGTCGAGGTCAATTTGCGACCCCCAGGAATTGAATTATGGACTACTCATATACCTCGCACCTATGAAGTAGCTTTGCTATTTTTATTATTAAATGCCGTATTTTTGCATCATTTACCCCAACTACAACAGTATTTTAATTTTAGCCTAAATTTAGATAATTTCTGGATACATTTAAGCCTGTCAACCGTAGTCTTAGCTTTACCTGCTATAATTCCCGGTTTCGCTTATCTGATTTATCGTTTAATTTCCCCAAGAAAGCCTCGTAAATTTATCGAGTTAGCTTATGGTTTACTTCCCTTTGTGTTAGCCATTAATTTGGCTCATTATCTACGGCTAGGGTTAGCAGAAGGTGGCAGAATTTTACCAGTTACCCTTGCTACTTTTGGCTTAGATGGTTCCAGTCTCCCTGTTTGGGTTGCTCATCCAGCCGTCATTGAGTTTTTACAGGGAACCACCTTATTATCCGGGATATTAATCGCCATTTTACTCACACAAAAAATTGCCCGCCAACCTATCAAAACCTTATTACCTCAACATTTAGCCACCATTATTTTAGGTTTCATCTCATGGAAAATCGTTGTAGGATTTTAGCATAGTAATAACTTCTACTACACCCAATATCTAACTAATTATATATGCCAAAAACCGCACCCCAAAATTTAGAAGATAGTGATGAAGAACTACTTACCTTTAAGTATTCAATAACCAGTTATGGTGCTGATTATCCGGTTGATAGTTTAGTTAAACGGATGAAAAATGGCAGCATATATGTACCACAATTTCAACGAGGATATGTCTGGGACCATAGAGAAGCATCTCGTTTTATTGAGTCCCTATTATTGGGTCTACCAGTACCGGGAATTTTTCTCGCTAAAGAACAAGATACTCAAAAACTTCTAGTTATTGATGGTCAACAAAGGTTAAAGACTATTCAATATTTTTATGATGGGGTTTTTGAACCTAATCAAAGGGAATTTTACTTAACCAAAGTCGCTGATGAGTTTGACGGATTAACTTATCAAACTCTGTCAGAAGAGGATAGACGTAGACTCGATGATTCAATTATACCTGCTACCATTGTTAAACAGGATGAACCCTCAGATGATAATAGCAGTATTTACTATATTTTTGAGCGACTTAATACCGGTGGTCAACAATTAAAACCTCAAGAAATTCGCGCCTGTATCTATCACGGAGAGTTTAATAATTTATTAGCAGAACTTAATTATCATCAGTGTTGGCGAGATATATATGGTTCCCCAAAACCTGATAAACGTATGCGAGATCAGGAAATGATTTTGCGTTTTCTGGCTCTCTATTTTGAGGGTGATAACTATCAAAAACCTATGAAAGGCTTTTTAAATCAGTTTCTGGGTCAAAATCGCTATTTGAAGAAGTATGATAAATCAGCAATCCAACTGGTTTTTATTCGCACTATTGAAACTGCTTATGAAGTTTGGGGAGGTCGAGCTTTTAAACCGAAAAATCAGATTAATGCAGCAGTTTTTGACTGTATTATGGTGGGTTTAGCTCGTCGATTAGAAAAAGGGTTGATTAATGATAAAGAATCACTCAATACTAATTATCAACATCTTTTAAAGAGTCAAAATTTCCTAGATGTAACTGTCAATAGTTCGCGTACTACTGAGAAATCTATTGTGCAAAGTCGCCTCAGTCAAGCTATCAATGCTTTTGAAAATGTACAATGAAAAATGTAAAATGCGTTATAAACAGCAGTAATAATTAGAGTATATTATCAAAATGCAGTTAAACTTGTTGATATGCTTGAGGAATTGTGTGAGGGTAAATCTGTTTAAAATGTGATCATTATGGGATGATTAATCATTTCTTAGTTAATCAGTATCGACAAACCAGTGATTAATACCAAATCCTACCGCGCGATTAGATTGACATAATTCTGCGGCTAATTTTAGTGACGCTTTTTGACCTATTTCGGTTTCAAATACTGAAGAAAATACCCCATCAATCCCTAAGCTATGATATAATTTCCTTAACTGCTTTGGAGAACCTACTATAGCTGGTTTAATCACAAAAATACCTCGCCAACCTTGTTGATAACATTGGTTGATTTGGGTGAGGGTCGCTACAGATTCATCTAAGGCTATGGGGGTTAAATGACCCTTAGTTAAGGCTAACATTCCCTCTAACTCATTAACACCTAGGGGTTGCTCTAAAAACTCTATTTTAAAGCTAGTATCTCCGAGGTTGATTCTATCACAAATATCTAACCAGCGATCGCCTTCCGAAAAATTTAACCCACCATTCGCATCGAGTCGCAGCGATAACCCTTGAATTTCACTCATTTGGCTGGCTAATATCTGCAACCAATTCAACTCATTATCAATACTATCAACCCCAATTTTCCACTTGAGAGTTTTATATCCCCTATTAACTAAATCTTCCCAACCAGATAAAGCCGCTTTTCCTGTGGGAAGCAGTCCACTATTTTCTAGCTTAGGTATTTCCTTATCATTTCCCTGTAATTCAGTGAAAGCAGACTCAAAACCAAACTGACAAGCTGGGAGACTCATAGGAATCGAAAAAATCAGATTTTCTGTAATTATCCCAGGTAGACTTTCACAAAAATCCATAGCCTCCCTGAGAGTTTCCGACCCAAACCAACTAAGAGGCGCAATTTCTCCCCAGCCAACTTTACCCCTTTCGTCCATTAACTCAATAATAATCCCTTCCCTAACCTCCCAGAGTCCGTGATGAGTTTTTAAAGGCTGTTTAAATTTACGGGAGTATTTATTAAAGTTAAATTTAATAGTCATTGAATTGCATTTAACTAGACCAAGCATCAATAATTTTAATCATCGTTTTGTCCGCTAAACCCTTAACACTAGCAATCACTTGTTGATAATTGGTGAATTTACCCAGTTTTTCCCTGGCTTCAAAAATGCCTTTAGCTAGGTTGTTAGCATTACTAATATTAGACCTATTCAATCGCCTAAATAACTCCTCTTGAGTCAAACTATTGAATAAATCGAGGGGGTTAATAATGGGTTGATTTGGCGATTCTGACTCTCTCATTGGGGAAGGTTGGGGATATTCTATGGCTTTAAATCGCAGTTCATTTTGTTGTTGATAATCCCTCAATTCCTGCTGAATTTGAATCACATAGTTTTCTAGTCGTTGTTCAAGATTATTTAACCGAGACTCTAAATTAGGAGATGGAGATGTGGTTAATGTTAGAGTTTCCCCTATCTGATTATTTATCAAACTAGGAGTTACCGTAAAACTCTCAATTAACTCGACCTGTTTTAATACCTTAGCCTCATGTTTCTCAGCAATCACAAAAGCATTAACCATCTCAGCTTCGCGGGGGTCTTTTTCCCTAGCCTTGACCGCCGCATAATATTCTAAATCCCCTGAAATAACTTGATAACTGTCTAACCCTTGCATTTTCAGGATTAAGGGTTTGATAATTCCCCCACATTCTAAAATGTTATCGGCTAACTCCTCTAATTCAGATTCCGAAAAATTAGACCGAGGGACATTGGAATTAATGCTTTTAACATCCACTAATAAAAAGCTGATCATGATTTATTTACCTAACTTTTCTAAAACTTCCTCTGTTAACTGTACAAATTCCATCGCCGCTGGTGAATCTGGCGCAAATTCTAGCACAGATTTGGGGTCTGGTATCTCTAAATCTCCCATAGTTATAGTCTGGTTGGTACATTGAGACAAAACTGTTCTTTCAAAGATTATGCTATTCATAATCGGTAAATTATGGGAATTTAACAGGGATTCTTTTTGCTTGGGAAAGACATAATTTAAAAATTTAGAGTTGGTGGATATTTTGGATGGCAATATTCCCAAGATTTCTAAATTATTTTTACCAATTAAGGCGCGAAATTCATCAATTTGACTAATAAACTCCAAGACGGTAGGTAATCCTTGATTAGCAAAGGGTTTTAAGTCTGATGGGATGATTAAATAATCCGCAGCATATAAGGCAATTTCTGTATAAATATCCCGCGATGGAGGAGTATCAATAATCACGATATCATAATCTTCTTCAACTCGTTTTAGCTTGGTGACTAAACGGGTTTTATAAGATGCAACTTGGTTCAGTTTAGACTGCTTTTGAATTAAGTTAATATGGGAAGGTATGACATCAATTTCTGGGTGATTGAATCCGTCGGTTTTTCTGACGACATCGGGAATAAAGTCATAATCACCTGATTCGATAACATGGGAAACATTGCGATCTCTTAAATCATCATCTTCCACAAATAAAAATTTCATTAAGCCAGTCGCAAAGGTAGAGTTGGCTTGAGAGTCTAAATCGATAAGTAGTATTTTGTGACCTTGTTTTTGTAAACTGGCGGCTAGGTTAATGGCGATGGTGGTTTTACCTACTCCACCTTTATTATGGTAAATAGCAATAGTTTTCATACCTGGTTATTTAAGGATAGGTTAAACATTATCATATTTAGCCAATAAAATCAAGGATTAAATCTCCCCAAATTCGGGGATTTTCGGCGTGGACGTTATGACCACAGCCGGGAACTATGATCATGGTTGCGAAGGTACATAAATCCGTAATTTCTCGGTTGATTTTTTGAAATTTATGGTCAAATTCTCCCACTAATAATAGTAAAGGTATCTGATTTTGAGATAACTTATCCCAGAGTGGTGGCTGGTTTCCGGTTCCCGAATTGATTAGAATTTTAGCTAATTGATTGGGGTTATTTTGGAGTCGATCGCCTATAATTTTATCAAAATTGGGCGAGTTTTTCAAGGATGTAAATAGGGGTAAACTATACCACCAGTTGAGGAAGTCTTCAAAAGGGATATTTTGTAACTGATCGGCTATTTTATCATCTGATAAACGTCGCTGCGATCGCTCAATTTCCGTTTTCAGTCCCGGCGATGCTGATTCCAGAATTGCTTGCTTAAATCGTGTAGGATAGTGTAAAATCAAATAGAGTCCTAAACGACCTCCCATAGAATATCCAACCAGGACACAATTATCAATTTTCAGGTAATCCAAAAGACCAATTAAACCGGAGGCGATCGCTGGCATTTTATAGGCTTCATCTCCTGCTAATACCTGAGTTTTTCCTTGTCCTGGTAAATCAATAGTTAAGCAGCAGAAATCATCAGGAAGGGAGGATATAGCCAGGTCAAAGTCTCGGCAATTTCCCATAAAGCCATGTAATAGCAAAATTATAGGCTGAGTGCGATCGCCTTTTAATTCACCATAAAAACTATAACACCCCACCCGCCATTGTGGCATTTAATGCACTCCTATTTATTAGTCAAACACCCAATGCAAAAATGGAACCGCCGCCGCACAAAAAGCCATAAACCCAAATAACCCCCCCAGCATTCCATACAGCAAAAATTGGTCGCCGCGATCCTTAGCCAATTTGACAATCACGTAACTGTAGCCATAGCAAACCAGGAAGAAAAGAACAATAAAGCCAGTGAAGTAATATTGCATAACCAAATCATGTCTAAAAAGTCTAATTATCCATTATAGGAAAATTATGGTCAATCGCCTAAAATTTCACAAAAATTTAGTATTTCCCAGAGATTAATGAGTAACAGGCGTTTGCTGTTCAGGTATACTGAGGGTGATCACAAATTCTGTGCCGCCACCTACCTGGGAATTACACTGCAACTTTCCGCCGTGATTTTCGACTACAATTTGATGAGAAATAGACAATCCCAAACCCGTCCCCTGACCCACAGGCTTAGTAGTAAAAAAGGGATTAAAAATCTGTCTTTGGATCGATTCAGGAATTCCCGGACCATTATCAGCAATTTTAATAACAACCGAGTCTAGCTGGTCTGGAGATTTAGCTTTTTTCACTGTAGTGTTGATAGTAATTATCCGAGGATCTGGTTGAGTTGCTAAAGCATCGATCGCATTAGCCAATATATTCATAAACACCTGATTCAACTGACTAGGATAGCATTCCAACTTAGGTAATGCGCCATAATCTTTAATAATTTTAATTTCACAACCGTGGTGCATTTTCATGCGACCTTGTAAAATCAGTAAAGTGCTTTCGATACCCTCATGTAAATCTACAGCCTTGCGGGTAGCTTCATCGAGGCGAGAAAAGTTTCTTAAAGAGACAACAATATCTTGAATCCGAGTAGTTCCCAACTTCATTGAATCCAAAGCATTAGGTAAATCATCAAGCATAAATTGCAAATCTACTTCCTTAGCAAAATCGATAATTTCTTCCCTAGGTTCTGGGTAGTTTTTATGATATAATTTCACCAGTTCAATTAAATCTTGAATGCAGGTTTCTAGGTGCATCAAATTTCCATGTATAAACGCTAAAGGATTATTAATTTCATGAGCCACCCCTGCGACCATTTGTCCTAAACCGGACATTTTCTCAGCCTGAATTAATTGTGTTTGGGTACGTTTTAATTCTTGTAGAGTTTTGGCTAACTCGATCGCTTTATGACGTTGTTCTATCTGTTCAAGTCTGAGGCTAACTTCCATAGCTTTGCGATCGCTAATATCCCTAACAATAGCCAATACCTGATCATCACCACTAGGGACATAACGCGCCTCATAATGGTGATAGCGACCCGATAGTGATAGCACATATTCCCCCTGCTGAATTTGTCTAGTGTTGAGGGCTTGAGTCAAATAATGGCGCGTCCATTCAGCCAAATCTTCAGAAAAAACCGCATCAATTTTCTGTCCCACAATATTTGATGGTAAACTGGGACTTGGGGAATTTTTAGCAGGGAAGTAGTCAAGAATTATCCCCTGAGAATTTATCCTAAATATCAAATCAGGAATAGCCTCAATCAAGCTGCGATTTCTCGCTTCACTTTCTCGCCAAGCCGAGGCAATTTTTTGACGTTCAGTGATATCACTTTCCACAGCAATAAACTTAGTCAAATTTCCCAATTTATCAAAAATAGGATTGATACTGATTGACAACCAATAGGCTTCTCCATTGCGTCTATAGTTGAGAATTTCTCCTTGATAAGGTTGATGTTTTTTCAGTGCTTTAGCAATCTCGCAGACGGTATCTGGGTTAGTGTCGGAACCTTGCAAAAACGAACCAGGCTTGCGACCTTGTACCTCATCAAATAAATATCCAGTAATAGTTACAAATCCGGTATTAACCCACTCAATATAGCCATCACAATCACAAATAATTACAGCATTATCAGTCTGAGTCGCCACCCAGGACAACTGAAGCAGTTGTTCTTCTATCTGAGGTCTAGTTTCATCTTTATTGGTAATTACCCAATAGCGAGAAGGAGATAATCCCGATGGTGCTTCCACAGGAACAATAGTTGTTTTTAGCAAAATATGTTGTCCGTTAGCAATATGATGTTGAATTTCTCCTTCCCAAATCTTACCCTGATTAACCACTGACCATAATTCTTCCCAAAAAGTAGGGGAATAATAGGGGGAGTCAAACAAGGGGTGAGGGTGATGAATCACCTGTTCCCAAGACTTACCCCACATTTCAATAAAGGGTAGGTTAGCATCTAAAACCGTCCCATGTTTATCAATCATACTAACCGGGTTAGTGCGATCGATAATAGTTCGGAGTTCCGCATATTCTTGCTGAGTTTGACGAAGTTCATTTTTGAGTAGACGTAACTCAGCGATCGCCGTTTGATAGGCGTTTAATAAATCTTCAGGATAGTTGTTAACAATTAATTCGGCGGTCATTAGCACTCCAGGGGGTAAATCAGGTTTTGGTTAAGAACTTCTTGGAAAGTTTTTGACGCTATAGGTTGAGCCATCAAAAACCCTTGAGCCAATTCGCATCCCCAAGATTTTAGTTGACAAAATTGTTCTAAGTTTTCAATCCCTTCCGCAATAGTTTCCATTCCCAGGGACTGAGCCAGCTTCACAATAGCATAGGCGATTTTAGTTTGATGTTCCGAAGCATTCATCCCCTGAATAAAAGACCGGTCTATTTTGAGGGTATCAATAGGAAAACATGAGAGGCGACTGAGGGAGGAATGTCCGGTTCCGAAGTCATCTATACATAATCTAATCCCCAAATCTTTAATTTTTCGGAGAGTAGTAACCGCCACTTCTGTCGATTCAGCGATCGCCGTTTCTGTCAGTTCAAACTTAATCAATTCAGGAGAGCATTTAGTGGCTTCTAATATCTCCTTAATCCTTTCGACAATTCCCGTATTGGTTAATTGTTTGGTCGCCAGATTAATACTAATAAATGGCGGTGAATCTTGATAAATAGATTCCCATTTTTTAGCTTGAATACAAGCCTGTTCAATTACCCAATCTCCCATCGTACAAATTAACCCAGTTTCTTCAGCAATCGGAATAAATTGAGCCGGAGAAATCAAACCCAAAGTCCCATGTTCCCACCTAAGCAAGACTTCACAACCCACAATCCGATTAGTTTGCATCGAGATAATTGGCTGATAATTAAGTAGCAATTCCTTACGTTTAAGAGCATAACGCAGATCCGTTTCTAGCTGTAGTTGTTGTCGGACTCTGTGGTGCATCGCTTGGGTAAAAATTGCATAACTTCCCTTCCCTCGGTCTTTAGCTCTATATAAAGCCGTATCAGCATCGCGGAGCATATCTGCACTGCAATTATACCCCATACTACTCAGAGCGATACCAATACTAAGACTGGTAACAGTTTCTAGGTTTTCTTCTCCCAAAATAATCGGTTTTTTGATGGTTTGTTGAATCCTATTAGTGAGTTCCGAAATTTCAGACAGGTCTTGAATATCATCAATTATAATAGCAAACTCATCTCCTCCCCACCGAGATAGAATATCTTGGGGACGGATACAGCTTTGTAGACGATCGCCAATTTCAATCAGTAGTTGATCTCCGGCTTGATGTCCAAAACTATCATTAATCAATTTGAAGCGATCGAGGTCCATAAACAACAGACCAAACAAATAGTCTTGACAGTTTTGTGTACGGTCTATGGCTTTCTGAAGTTCAGTTCTAAAGTAGCCTCGATTATATAGACCCGTTAGGCTATCATGGTTAGCCTCGTAGATTAGGCGATTATGTTGATTTTGGCGTTCAGTCACATCTCTTTGAATAGCTAAATAGTGTGTTATCTGTTGGCGATCGTTATATATAGGTTCAATATGCCACTCATTGACAAATTCGCTTCCATCCTTGCGATAGTTAATCGTCTGACCATAAAACACCCCTCCATCTTTAAGATCCAGTTTCATCCTTTCCAAAATCGTGCGATCTGTTTTTTCCCCTTGCAAAATTCTAGGAGTTCGACCGATCGCCTCTGTGGGACCATAACCAGTCATTCTAGTAAATGCCTTATTGACAAACACAATTTCTGGTCCAGGAAATTCCAGATTAGCCGCAGTAATCACCACAGAGTCCTCAGCACAGCAAACCGCTGTGGCCAATAACTTCAAGTGTTCTATCATCCCTGCACTCAAATCATGTGCCGAATCATTCTCACCCGAAGCACTACCCCCCGCCACAATACTCTCATGAATATGGAGTTGAGGAACTAACTGCCTGCTATAGGCATCCAAATCATTCATAGCCACTAATTTTCTTCCGTAAACGACGACTGACCGAACCCTGTAACGTTTCTCGGTTCAGCTAGACCCAATTAGCAGACCCCTAGGATGAGCCAGGTTCCGAGATGCAATAGGTGTATGAGAAGCTACTCTTGGTGATTTTACACCAAATCTTAAAAAAATACTAAGATTGGGGTTTCCGAATTATTTATGTGATACCTGCACAGTGGCATTATGGGACTCAGTTTTAGATAGAATTGTATACCCAAATTTCCATCGCACTGTATACCCAAAGACAGACTTTCAGGATTTCCCAGACAATGGGAAAATTAACTGACGAGGCGTTCCGGGAGCGATAGGTCTCGCCCTCTACCCGAAGCGGGTCGCTGCTATATGCAGTCCGCGTGCCTCCCAGAGAAGAAACCCAGCTTCTATCCTACCTGAACCTTAATTTTGCGAGAATGCCTGAACTGCACGCCCTACAAATTCCTTGCAGGTGTAGCAACCAGCTAAAATATAACCTAGCACTGGTTTTCTGGCATCCACCAGATCCTATAGGTTGGGTTATCTTGAAAACAGCGGACTAAAACCAGAAGCTAAAGTCTAGCAGGAAATCAAATCAAATGAGCGGGACAAACCGAGTTCCGACATTAGAAAAAGTTTTGCAGAAAAGTAAATAAATCCAGCGGGATCAACTTAGTTCCGACATTAGAAGTTGTTGTCGATATTTCCTGTCCACTGTCATTGGTAATATTTTCGATAAACCCAATACCCGGTTCATCTCCCACATCAGAAGCATAATAATTGAGGATGCTAATGATTTGATTTGGGTTAATTTACCCGTTAGGATTGAGGTTAATTATCGCTGTTGTGCCTTGACGGTCGAAACTAACTTCATTAACATTAGTAAGAATCAAAATCATCTCCGATAGGTGTACCCTGAAAAACTGAACCTCCAGGTTGATTGATAAACTGTAGGTTATCTCCGAGTAAATAGTCATCACATGCACCCCCAACTAAGGTATCATTTCCAGCCATACCATATAGGGTATCGTTTCCGCCGAGTCCCTCTAACACATCATCATTTCGAGAACCAATTAAGTTATCATTTTGGGGAGTTCCCCAGACGGGGAAAGCTTGCAGAATTTCTTGTCCGGTGAGATTGCCAACAGTTTCAATAAAACCTGTTCCGGGGTTGAGGTTATTAAAGAAATCAACAATTCTTAAATCTGCTGCTGAATTAAAGTTACCATCTGCATTCAGGTCAATTAACAAATCAGCATTTAATTCACCCCCTCGCGTCACCCCAATTTGTCCAGGGTTTAAGCCAATAACCAGGGTTTGTCCGGGAATGATTAAAGTATCGATACCGCCATCATTTTCAATGATACTACCCCCAGAATTGGCTGCATCCACGATATACAGGTCATCCCCTGCACCCCCAAATAGGCTATCTGCACCACTATCACGCTACTAATGTATCATTACCGCGATCGCCTCGGAGGATATCATTTCCTTGACCACCATAAAGGATATCATTACCTTCTCCCCCTTCTAAGGTATCACGACCTGGCCCCCCAAACAGAACATCGTCCCCTTGTTCACCCAAGAGTAAATCATTGTCCGCGCCGCCATAGAGGGTATCATTTCCGTCACCGTCATAGAGGGTATCAAAGCCATCATCTCCAAACAGCAGGTCATCACCATCATCCCCTAGCAGTTGATCGTTACCTTGACCGCCATAGAGGGTATCATTTCCGATTCCTCCATCTAAATAATCATTGACTTCATTGGCAGTAATAAAATCATTTCCGCCTTGACCGAAAACTTCATCATTTCCACTATTCCTAATCAGAATATTATCGGTGTCATTGCCAATAATTAAATTCCCTTGATTTTCGATTTATAGGAATAGCAAATCAACCTCCTATTTGTCGGTAAATATAAAGTTTTGCACACCATTTAAAACTGTATATTTTAATAGCAAAAATACGAAATTTTTAACTGATTAATGTTCGGTGGGTAAGTTATCGAAAAATTCCACAATTTCATCTACTGATAAGTTCCTTGCCTGGTCAAAGTTGCTCCCACCATCCTCATGAAAAAAGTTGAAGATTGTGATATAATTTCGGAAGACAATTTGACCATTTGCGTTGGGGCAAATAAACAGGATATCACCCTATTTTGCTAAACCTCTTGCACCTTGAAAGAGTTGTAAAACCGTTATCCCTTCTGGTAATTCTTCTAAATCATCCGCATCCTGATCACTTGAGAGATCCGGAAGAATTGCGTTTTCTAGGATGATAGTATTAACCCCTTCGCTATCATCAATAATCGTTCCTCCGGCATTATTGGCATCCAAAATATACAGGTCATCACCGGGGCTACCTTCCAGCAAATCCGCCCCTTTTCCCACTAAAGTATCATTGCCTTTATTGCCGTATAATTCATCAGAACCCGGTCCTCCAAGCATTTTATGATCAGCACTATTGCCAATAAATGACATGATGGACTTCTGATTTTGGGTAGGGGATGAATCTGTAACCTAATCTTTGGACACAGTTACCCAACACCCAATTTCAGGGGCAGCTGTTTGGGACTCGCTCTTTTGATCAGCTTTCCGCTACTTCTTGGGTTGGGCAACAGCCACGTATTGCAGGTTTTGGTTATAATAACACCAAATCAGGGGACAGTGAAATGCCATGCTGCCAAGAGATGGTTTAAAGCCTTGCTGACGCTGCTCGCCAGAATTAGAAAAACTTCAAGCTGACGTGGAGAAACAATGTGGGAATATGTCTCAAGCATAAACGGGAATGGATTAAGGGGTTGCCATGTTACTGGGTTTCCAGTATCGGGAAGACAAAAAAGGGCGATGGGCTCACTTTGCGATCGCGCCCAGATATGAAATCTGATAGCTATATAAAAGGAGAAAATGATGGGATTGATTTCTAATTTAAAAGGCAATGCGGGGGTCGTCTCCCCAAAGCAGCTCGAATCTGATTATGGCAGGCTGTTGGTCGAAAATGAGGCGATCGAAATCGGATTTCACGTTTTTCGAGATACGTTTATTTTCACCAACTACCGTCTTATATTGGTGGACGTTCAGGGGATGACGGGCAAAAAAATCGAGTATTTGTCGATACCTTACGGCAAAATAACGCAATTTAGCATCGAGACGGTGGGACATTTCGACTCCGATGCCGAGTTGAAAATTTGGATTGGCAGCAACCCGATGCCGCTGGAAAAAAAATTCAACAAAAAGGTCGATATTTACGACCTGCAAAAGGTGCTGGCAACGTATACGCTCAAGTAAATCTAGAAACCCGGTTTCTTCGATAGATTCTGCATCCTCACCGAGATTTAGAAAGAAACCAGGTTTCTCATATCAGTCAATCGTCAGGTGCCTTCCCCTTCATCCATCATCGCTCAGGTCGAGAAGTGACGGTCGGGAACGCACCCTACTAAACTCTCCCTATCTGAAAGACTGTTCAAGTGTCACCACTGCGGGCTAGAAATTGACCGTGATTTGAATGCCTTCATCAATTGGGAGCATGATTTAATCTCAAATTAGGTTAACATTTTAGGGCAATACGGTATAATAAGCGAGAAGAGTTGAGGATAAACCTATTGCCAGATATGTGAAACCCAAGGAAGCCGCCCAAATCCTTGGAGTCCATGAAAGAACACTCCGCAGATGGGACGAAAATGGCTCAATCGAGACCATCAGAACCCCCGCTGGGCAACGACGATACAACGTTGAGTCATATACTGCCAAATCAGGCAGTGACAAACGCAAAGTCGTTATCTATGCCAGAGTTAGTAGCCGCGCCCAGCAGTCAGACCTCAACCGACAGGTGGCCGCACTGTCCAACCTCTACCCCGAAGCAGAAGTCGTCTCAGAAATCGGAGGCGGGCTCAACTTCAAGCGAAAGAAAATGCTGGCCTTACTGGGACAAGTCTTGTCAGGAGATGTCCGCATGGTTGTCATTGCCCATAAAGACCGACTGGCAAGGTTTGGATTTGACTTGTTTCGATGGCTCTGCGAACAAAACGGGTGTGAACTCGTGGTTCTCAATCAGACAAGTCTCAGCCCAGAACGAGAAATGGTTGAGGACATCCTCGCCATCCTCCACTGCTTCAGTTCCCGACTCTATGGGTTGCGAAAATACCAAACTCAGGTCAAAGAAGATCCGGATTTACCCCAGCCCCGAGCTAAATAAAGTCTGGCGCAAATGGTTGGCCGCTTGTCGGTATTGCTACAACCAAGCAATTGCATTATCCCGGAGTGGTAAACGACTAAGCAAACTGAAATTACGCAACGAAGTGATGCAGAGTGACTTACCCGAATGGGTCAAAGAAACACCCTGCCATATTCGGCAGAATGCTATCTTTGATGCCTATCTCGCCTTTTCAGCCAGTCCTGGCGCAAGGTTTAGGAGCTGTCGGGATAGTTCTCAAGCCATCAAGTTTAACGATGCTAATTTCTCTTCAGGGAGTTGGTATCCAAGACTCACGAAAGGATTAACTTTCATGGTTTCCGAACCCATCCCTAAAACTTGCGGGCAAGGGACTCAATTAGTCTTTGCCAAGGGGCGGTGGTTTGCGGTGTTTCCTGAACCAGTTGCCGTTACCCCAACTGACGCTACTGGCGTGATTGCATTAGACCCGGGCGTCCGAACTTTTATGACCGGGTTTGATGGTTCACGATTTCTGGAATTGGGCTCCGGAGATATAGGACGCATCACTCGGTTATGTCAACATTTGGATGATTTGATCAGCCGAATCGCCAAGGAACCCTGTCGTTTAAGAAGGCGACGGATGAGGCAAGCGGCTCAACGAATGAGAACTAAAATCCGGAATTTAGTGGATGAAGCCCACAAACAAATTGCTCACTACTTGACTCACAACTACAGCATAATTTTTCTGCCGACCTTCGAGACTTCCGATATGGTTGCCAAGGTGAAGCGTCTAATCAGGTCTAAGACTGCCCGCGCCATGCTGACATGGGCGCATTATCGATTCAAACTAACCCTGAGGCATCAAGGGGAAATAACTGGAACCACAGTTGTAGATGTGACGGAAGAATACACCAGCAAAACCTGTACTCACTGTGGTCATGTGCATTCCCAGCTAGGTGGCTCAAAAGTGTTCCGATGTCCTGAGTGTGGGTTCACTCTACCACGGGACTGGAACGGTGCTTTTGGAATCTTTCTAAAAGCTTTGCGGGATACCGCCTCTGTTACCTTAACGGGTAATAGTGCTATCGTCGCATTGTCCGGGAACAACCGGAAAAATGTCGCGTAAATGTATCAGAAAGCCGTCAGTTAGAGGTAGACGGTGTGAGCCTGTGGACAGAGTGCTGCCGACAGTTCGCCGATATTGCAGCCTCAGGAGCGCCAACTACCCCTAGCACAAGTTATCTTGGATAGATAGGCTAGTCTAGTTGTGGGTAACTTTGGGTAAGTAATTAGTAACGGATACCTTTACCTTGTCTGTAGGGCGGCGGTAAATTGGCATCCCACTTAATACTGTTTTCCTTATAGCCCCAAATCCTTGTCTAATAGGGGTTTTCACCCCATACCCCCCCGTCGTGTCCTGTTTTACCCCTAGACATTTAGAATCTTTCGGGTAGAATCAGAACAAAAAAATTAACCACCAATGCACAGTCAAAACCCAATTTTGGAGGGTAAACCCATTACACTCACTCTCAATTCGTCTAACGTTGCTACGGCCTCTGATGCCGATCAGCCTATTATCAAAATAGCGGGCCGCACTTCCCTGAAAGGACAGGTAGCTATTAGCGGTGCTAAAAATGCGGCGCTAGTCATCATGGCTGGCGCTCTACTGTGTTCGGAAGATTGTCGGCTACGGAATGTTCCGTCATTGGTTGATGTCGGCACTATGGGGCAAATTCTATCGGCTGTGGGGGTAGACCTCAAACGAGATGGTAGCGTTATTGATATCAATGCTAGAGAACTTACTCACTCTGAAGCACCCTATGAGTTAGTTAGTCAGCTTCGAGCTAGTTTCTTTATTATCGGACCGCTTTTGGCGCGATTAGGGATAGCTAAGGTTCCTTTACCGGGGGGATGCGCTATCGGTGCTAGACCTGTGGATCTCCATGTTCAGGGACTACGGGCGATGGGCGCTCATGTGCAAATTGATCATGGGATCGTTGAAGCATACGTGACTGGGAGCGATCGCCGTCTCAAAGGCGCTAAGATTTATCTGGATTATCCCAGTGTGGGAGCTACGGAAACCCTGATGATGGCCGCAGTGTTAGCAGACGGGGAAACCATTATTGATAACGCGGCTCAAGAACCCGAAGTTATTGATCTGGCTAATTTCTGTCGGGCTATGGGCGCGAAAATTGAGGGCGCGGGAACTAAGAAATTAGTCATCTCTGGAGTTAGCCATCTGCACTCGGTGGATTATTCTATCATCCCCGATCGCATTGAGGCGGGGACTTTTTTATTGGCCGCAGCCATTACTGGCTCTGAACTAACCCTGGCTCCGGTTATTCCAGATCATCTCACCGCCGTGATTGCTAAGTTACGGAAAACTGGCTCAACTATTGTCGCCGAAGATAATCAAGTGATTCGGATTATTCCCGGTCAGGAAATCCTACCCACAGATATTGAAACCCTACCCTATCCTGGTTTCCCTACGGATATGCAGGCCCCTTTTATGTCTTTGCTAACTCTGAGCAAGGGTAATAGTCTGATTACTGAAACTGTTTTTGAAAACCGTCTACACCATGTGGCGGAATTGATTCGCATGGGCGCTGATATACGCATGAAGGGTAATACGGCGATCGTTAGTGGTGTTCCTATTTTATCTGGTGCGCCAGTCAGGGCTACAGACCTAAGAGCCGGAGCCGCCTTAGTATTGGCTGCTTTAGCCGCTGAGGGTGAAACTACTATTTCCGATTTACAACATCTCGATCGCGGTTATGAACGCATCGATCTCAAGTTGAAAGATTTAGGCGCTCGCATAGAACGTATAGAGCCACTACCTGAATCGGAAAATTCTCCTGCCAAAGATAAGTAAACTAGGCTAATAATTAACTATAGGGGCCTGATAGCTAACCTCCAGGTACTCCCTAGGTATTGCTAACCCGCCCCTTGTTGTATTTCCCCAATGTTTGATTGAATACTATGGCTTTGTCTCCTAATCCTCTCATTGGTCTGAAAGCAGATCATTTCCGCCATCCCCTTGATTTACAGGCCACTAATGCTTTAAAGCAAATTCCCGGTTTAGATGTGATCGTCCGTCAGTTGCTCGGTTCCGTCGGTGAGCAGTTTTTCTATTTGGAAAATATTGCTTCGAGTGTTCTTGTCGGTGAAAAACAGCTTCCACATCTCCATAATCTCTTGTTGTCCGCTTGTGAGACTTTGGACTTGGAACCGCCACAGCTTTATGTTAGGTCTTCCCCAGTCCCTAATGCTTACACTTTGGCTATGCGGGGAAAACAGCCTTTTATTGTCCTACATACCTCTTTAGTCGATTTGTTGACTCCTGAAGAAATTCAAGCCGTGATTGGCCATGAGTTGGGACACCTCAAGTGTGAGCATGGTGTTTATCTGACTTTGGCGAATTTGATTATTTTGGCGGCGGGTCAATTCTCTACTTTGGGTGCGCTTTTGGTTCAGTCCCTACAAACTCAGATTCTTGAATGGGTCCGCTGTGCTGAGTTTACTTGCGATCGCGCTGCATTGTTGGCTACCCAAGACCCTAGAGTGGTGATGTCGGTTTTGATGAAGTTGTCCGGGGGTTCCCCAACTTTAGCCCCTCAACTTAATTTGGATGCTTTTCTTGAACAAGCGATCGCCTATGATCAAATGAGTAGTGATGAGTTGGGAGAGTTACTTAAACAAGCCCAAACCGCTCAACTCACCCATCCTCTACCTGTCCTAAGGGCCAGAGAAATCTATCGGTGGGCCAGTAGCCCCGATTATAATTTTTTGTTGCAATCTGGAAAAATCGTGTATAATAACAAAGTAACCAATTCGGGCGGATGGCGAAATTGGTAGACGCACCACACTCAAAATGTGGCGACTTCGGTCGTGTCGGTTCGAGTCCGACTCTGCCCACTAAACTTAAACCCCTATCCTAACTGCGGTTACCGGGATTTACTCAACCCGATAACTACACCCAATTACTCAAATATTACTCATAACCCATTCCTAGCACAGGAAAATAATTCTGTCAATAGGATGATTACTCAATCAATAAGCACAATTCAATTAATCTGTCAAATAGCCATACTCCCCCCTAACCAGACACGCGATAGGTTAACTCCCTTGTGATACCCGTCAATGGCAAGCCTATCGGTTCCTAACGTCACCATTGACTGCTATCACATCGGTCGTTTCCCCTAAGATGTCTGTTCCGGTTGGGGGGAGGGTATGTTTCGCAAAATCTGGGTTGGTACCCTCCTACCGTTTGAAAAGTAGGAGGCAAAATCTAAATCATCTCCTACCGGAACCAACCCGATATCCCTAAACATCTTTACTACTGGCGGAGACTATCGAGATGTTGAACCGATACCAGCATAATCCTCAGCAAGTCTCCATTCTATGTTGGCAATCATCAGGTGCGTAACCGATACCCACATAATCACCTTACCCAAAAACCTTAGCCGTCTATTGTAGGTAATTTAGTTATGGGTATTATGTGGACATGATAGGGTAGGCATTCATATAAACTCCCAACACGTCTGTTGCAACACGCCTGTTGGGGGATAGGCTAAATGATTTTTTTAACTTTTTTTGACTCCCAACACGTCTGTTGCAACACGCCTGTTGCGGGAAAATACATAGACACCCCTACAGTCAGAAACCATAGGGGGTCATTTTAGGATATTGGATTATGGGTTAGGCGCTAGGTCAATATTTTATCAATGAGGATGATACTCCACACGGGAGTAAACGATTACCAGATATATCGGGCAGTAAATTTGTTAGAATATTATTTGATGCTGACCAGGTTTCCACTTATTGGAAAATGGCGGGTTGGTTAAAATTTTACGCATACAATGATGTTAAACAGAATATGATGGTTAAACGTGAGACTATTTGGCTTAATGAATATCAAATAATCGAATCACCCCCATATAGTAACTTTTATGCGGTATTTGACCCGTTAGAACGGATAAAATGGTTCACTCTTTATTTTTGGATATTAACACAATGAATATAGTGATTGCTGAATTAGCTTTATTGATAACTGTAATTATATTTTCGACTTATGCGATACTTAAAGAGGATAAGGTTATCGAGTCAAAACTTGACTATAACAGTGAGGTGTTGCGAATTTTACTTGATTTTATTAGGGGTTCTTTTGATAAAATCATCTGTAAATCAAGTAACAATCATCAGAATCCTAACCGCAAAGATACCCCTAATGCCGATGATTGGCGCAAGCCCTAGTAGCCTACCTAGCGCCTAACCCATAATCCAATATCCTAAAATGACCCCCTATGGTTTCTGACTGTAGGGGTGTCTATGTATTTTCCCGCAACAGGCGTGTTGCAACAGACGTGTTGGGAGTCAAAAAAAGTTAAAAAAATCATTTAGCCTATCCCCCAACAGGCGTGTTGCAACAGACGTGTTGGGAGTTTATATGAATGCCTACCCTATCATGTCCACATAATACCCATAACTAAATTACCTACAATAGACGGCTAAGGTTTTTGGGTAAGGTGATTATGTGGGTATCGGTTACGCACCTGATGATTGCCAACATAGAATGGAGACTTGCTGAGGATTATGCTGGTATCGGTTCAACATCTCGATAGTCTCCGCCAGTAGTAAAGATGTTTAGGGATATCGGGTTGGTTCCGGTAGGAGATGATTTAGATTTTGCCTCCTACTTTTCAAACGGTAGGAGGGTACCAACCCAGATTTTGCGAAACATACCCTCCCCCAACCGGAACAGACATCTTAGGGGAAACGACCGATGTGATAGCAGTCAATGGTGACGTTAGGAACCGATAGGCTTGCCATTGACGGGTATCACAAGGGAGTTAACCTATCGCGTGTTTGGTTGGGGGGAGTGATGTGCCTATTTGACAGATTAGTTAAGTTATGCTTGTTGACTGAGTAATCATCCGTTGACAGAATTATTTTCCTGTGCTAGGAATGGGTTATGAGTAATATTTGAGTAATTGGGTGTAGTTATCGGGTTGAGTAAATCCCGATAATCGCAGTTAGGGTAGGGGTTTAAGTTTAGTGGGCAGAGTCGGACTCGAACCGTATACATAGCCTATAACCCCTATTCTACCGTCACTTAGGTATTACTCAAAACCACAACAGGATCTATCAATTTGTAGCCATAAAATAACCCCTAGGAGTTTAATCTAGGGGTGTTAACTTATGAGATTGTAACGAGTAGATTAATCTATCTGATAAATTACTCTGAGAAACAATTTAGCCTCAGGACTATCAGTATCAACCCCCAGAGTAGTTAACCTTTCTAGCGCTACGTTTAACGGTACAGGTAATTTAGCCACTCCTTTTAAGACTTCTAGAGTAGCGTCAATCCCTTCCGTTTTGTATTTACTCTCATTAACGATTGTGCTATGCCCCATCATTCTGGCGCGCAATTCTATGGGGACTCCATATTTCTCACCTAACAGATTATACAGCCTACGGAAAGCATATTTCTGAGTTACCGGACATCCCATAGCTTCAATTCGTTTACTAAAGGTTATATTAAAACCCCCTGTTATAGTTTTGGGCTGACTACCTTTCTTAGGATTATGTTCTGGTAGTAGTGGTCGCTTTAATTCCAGGAAATTAAACATCTCGGGGCTAGGAATTGGTGCTATAACCCGTCCCCCAGTCTTAATACTTACTTTCCGACCTTCTCCGTCAGTAAAGTAGGCATAATCACCCAAGACTAGATAATTATCTTGATTATCGGGGTCTGATAGTGCTTTGATGGTGTAGCCATCTTCTGTTGTGTAGGGTTTGGTTAAATTAATAGCGGCTGCTATCTCAGTAGGTCTTAACCCATACATTACTGCCATACCAGTAACCCACAGCCAGGCATGACGCGCTTTACTTACCGTATGGTTTTTAATGGTGTAGGCTTCCTGTTTGGCGCTATACCACCAACCTTTGAAGGCATCAATGCCTATTCGCTGTTTAACTGTAAATCGTGTTTGTTTGGGATTAATAGGCTCTAGTTGTTTTAGTAGGTGGTCCTTATTGGGGGATTTTTTGGCGATAGCTTTTAAGACGTAATAACGTTCCTTGAATGTTTTGGACCCTATCAATTCCTCTCCATTCTGTAAGGGAGTGTACAGCATAGCCTTGAAACTCTCCCAGTTAGGGTAATCATCCCAATTAGGGAACTGGTCAAGATACAATCCTTTGCTTTGGTGATATGACGATAGGTCACTAACGATATCGCGAGAGCGCTTCCGTCCCGTGTTGCGATTGTACCCGGCAAAATACTCATCTTCTAGTTGCTGGAATATCTCCCGGTAGGTTATCAGGTTATCCTCAATCTGATTCTTTCCTAGGATAGTTGCATCATACCAGTCCCAAAATTCACTAGCGCTACTGATAGTTCCCAGAGCTTCTACCACTAACTTAGCTTTCTTAACCCCGTCTATCACCCCTTGGGGTGTACACTCAAGATTGGCTGTCTTGGGTAGCCGTTTCCCGGTAGGCGGTTGTTTAAACTGCAATAGTAGATTGTACCTGGTCCCGGACTTCTGTAGCTTGAGAGTCACTCCCTTGGGGCATTCTCCCTTAAAGTCTTGATAGGCTTTCAGAAATCTATCGTAACTCTCATCATAATTGCCCCTTCCCCCCACTGTAGGGGTGTTAGCAGCATTACTCATTTTTTACTCACTTATTACTCTGTTGTGGTTTTGAGTAATACCTAAGTGACGGTAGAATAGGGGTTATAGGCTATATGTCCGGTTCGAGTCCGACTCTGCCCACTATTAACTGACCTAATGCACCTTTTGCCGTAGGGTGCGTCAGATGCCTTCAATGGGAATCATAATCCCAAAATTAACAACTGACGCACCTTTAGGGGGTCAATGGGAATCATAATCCGAAGATTCGCCACCGACCTAGATTTTTTTAACTACAATTCATCAGGTTCTTCTTCAGATTCTATCATATCTTTGGCACTAACAGCATACTCTTTAGCTTTCGTCGCCAAAGGGAAGGGAAAGGGGAGAGAAACTTGATTGACAAAATAAGGCCAGCGATTTCTTAAATTGTGAACAAAATTAGCCAGTTTATCGCTTTCTATTTCGGGATGATAAACAACCGCTATTTCCAGCAAAGGGGGGTTTCCCGGCTGTTTCTTTCCATCATCAAGGCGTGATTCATCTCTTTTTAAAGTATTTTGTTCGGTATGCAAGGGCTTTCTAATACTTAAATAGAGTTTTTGATCATCATCACAGAGATTTTTCCACAGAAAAACGCCCCCAACACTAACGCGACTACCCGGATAATTTTTAACAATAGCAACCGGAACTTCATCATTATTTGCAACTCGCAAACGTACCACCCACAAACGTTTGGTATCGGCTTCTGATATTATATTCAGTTTGAACTCCTGGGGTAAATCATTACTGGGTAAATTCGGATTTTTTAGCCAGGGTATTAGTCGGCGAGAGTTTTGGGCTTCCAGCATTAATAGAACCCGGGGAGATAAGTCTTTTTGAATTCGAGTATTTAAGCAATCTTTTAAACAGTCCGTTAAAAATTGATTGATCGCCTGTTGTTCCAGGTTATTTTCAGTTGAATCTTGTGTGTTTTCAGTTACCATTGGGGTTTCTTCAAAGCTAGAATTGGGGTCCCATTTTTCGGTTAATAGATAATCAAGTCCGACGGGATAAGAAACCCAAGGCGATTTTTTGTCGAATGTCTTTGACTGAAAGAGTGAAGGCGTGGTGAGTTCAACTTTACCCGTTAGCGGGTTAACCCGTATCATCAAAACCACTGTAGAGGATTTGTTGGTTGCTGTTGTTTTTCGAGTCCGACGCAAGACATAAAAACAGGTTAACCACAGATTTTCATTAATTCGATCAATTTCCGGTTTAATCAACGGTTTTGGAAGAATACCAAACTGTCGAAACAAGTCGGAAACCGCCCGTTTTATTCGTTGTTTTCCATCTTTTATCAAATATTCTTCGCCTGTTTTTTGATTGATTGCTGTAATCTTATGAAGATGTTGATTAACATATCCGGCTTGCATCGCCCCAATACGCCAAGCTAGTTTGGGGTCAGCTTCTGGAATCCAAGGTTTAGGTTTTATCTCAATTATAGAGCCGCCGATTGTTTCTGTTGAAGGCAATGCAGACTTAATTTGTGATATGCGTTCATCTAAGAATTGTTGGCGCAGTCTTAGGCGTTCTCTGGGCGGGGTAGACGCAGAAATATTGAAGTTTTGAGTCAGGTCTTCAACGTGCTGAGTTTTGATGCAAATTGAACCCCAATTTCCTTGATAAATTTGCCGTGTTCCTTCTCCACCGTTGGGAGTTGTATAAGTCTCGATTTCACCTTGAGGTTGAACCGAAAGAACCAAGCAAATTTCATCAATTAGTGCATTCTTACATCGTTCGGTTTCCCAGACAATCAAAAGAGTCTGCAAAGGGTTTTCTGCTTGACTAAATACCGCAGGCGCTACAATTGAAGGGCGCAGCATTGGGGTAGATTCATCCTTTTTTTGCTCACCTTTTTTGGTTTTTTGATAGGGCCAAAAATCTTGAGATGAACCTGATATTTTTACACCTTCACCCACCCGAGATAGTGGTAAACCTTCCTGAATGCGATCGCAAATTGCTTTATCTAAACTGGCTAAATCTAATGGACTAACACCCGGAAAACAGGGCGGTTCACCCAAATGTCGGGAGTCATAGGCGATCGCTGCTTGTAAATCTTCCGGGGGTTGACCAAATTCTGACCAATTATAATTGGGATTGGATAATAAAATATTGGGGTCAACGAGGGGAGAATCATTCAGAGATAATAACTCGCGGATCGGTCTGGGCCACGTTACCTGTTGTCCCTGTTTTTTCATTGTTAGCGGCATAAAACAAAAGGGTTGATCTGCCCCATCTAACCAACGGCGACTATCACCAATATAAGCTGTTGCACCCCGATAAGGTAAACGTTCTAAGGGTTGAACTATCCAGCGTCTTACAGATAATTTATGATAAATTAGGGGTAATTCTCGCCAGGGAACCGTTTGCAGTTTAAACCGAACTGTAAATGAAATTTTGGTGCTTCCAATCCGTTTATTTCTGTTAATTAACGGGATTTCAGAAGGGGGCCAAGACATCAATTCAGAACCTTGGTTGAGGCTGACCACCGGGTAAAATGTCAGTTTGTACTGATTATTATTACCAAAGCAAACGTTAGGATTGATGTTGATAAATCGCTGGGCTATGTAGTCGGGGACGGCTTGAAATCGAATTTCATCATTCTGATTTTCGGGAGGTTTTAAAAGGGAATAGGCTGTCGGTTTTTCGTTCCAATGCCAAAGATCATCTTTAAGGTTCTCTAAAATAGGTTCTAATTCTTCTTCTCCCAAACACCAAGCAAATTCTTCTCGCAACCAATCCTTAATAAAGCAAGCGAGTTCGGTTAAACTGTCGGTTTTTTCGGTGGCAAAAATCCAGGCATTTCCCGGAGGTTGCCAACCGAAACGAGCCGTTTTAATAATTTGAGGAAAAGTTACACCCAAAATCGAATCTAAAGCGTAAACCGGAACATAAGAATAACGCTTCCCCTGCAATTTGCCTCGCCTTTTAGCCAGAGAATTAGCCACCTGTTGCCAGGGAGTCGGAACATTAATTTGAAAAAGATTGTACTCGATATCTTTGGTGAGTTCCCACGCTCCGGGAAGAATAAAATTATAAGCCATGATTTAACTCCTTTGTGTTTTTTAGTGCGTTAAAGAAAGCGCCATACAGCGAAGATGCTAAGGTGATTTCATAGGGGTGTTGAGTTTCATTCTCAATCGCATTTTGTAATTCCTTGAGAATCCCAACCAACAGAGATGAAGTTTCCGTATCGAGTTTACCTTCGACAGAATTCGGCGCAAATTTACTATCAAGAAAATGAACAATACAAGGAACACCTCCCCGGACTAAACGCCCGACAATTTGCCAGATACTGACCACTTGAGTCCAACATAAAACCCTTCTTTCTTCCGAATTTAATTGTTTAAACGACATAGCACGACAGTTGAGTTGTAGCATTTTTGCGATCGCATATTTAGAAAATTCGTTCTCAATATTCGCCAGCGTTAAAGCCTCGCCTCGCTTTAATATGGGTTCGTACAAACTGAAATCTTCCGGTTTTTCTAACGCCCAATTATTGAGTTGTACAACCGTGTTTTGCCAATCGTCAGGAACAGGCATCGGCCGACTTAAGAAAACCGCCGCCCCAAAAGCCGCTTTTCGCTGTTCGTTGAGTATATTGTGACCCCTTTCCAGTGCCATTAAAGGTGCAATAACAATTTGGGTTTGCAGGTCTTTTAAATCTCGGATTTGACCCCGACGAATTCCGCTTAAATTGTCTGGCGCGTTGTCGCGGCGCAGGGTTTTAATGCCATCAATATCTTCAGTATGATAAAGCGGTTTAAGGATAGATTCGACCAATTCGGCTTCCTCGTAGCTATTCGTAATCAGAAGCAAACGTTCTCTATCCCCCCAGTTTAAGTGGTCTATTTGTTGTTTTTCTTTGAGTGTTTGAAATAGAAAATCTAGGAAACTCAAACCTTGTCCGGGTCGGCTAGAAATCGCCTTTACCAAATCATCAACCGCTTTTTCTCGGGCTGCGGGGGGAAGTCCCGATAAAGCAATATAATCGCCATTGCTGCGCTGTTGAGGACGGAAGAAAAATTCACTTTCGCAAATTCCGGTATCTCCAGCTTTACTATTATTAGAAGCGGGTTCTAACAATAAAGTTGGGGGTTTGTGAATATGATAAGCCGGACTTCCTGGCGCGTAACTGGTACCGGAAATTAAAACCATGTGCGGTCCATCCCAATCATCAACCGCAAAAAGAGTCGGAAAATTTAACAGTAAAAAACGACCCACTCCCACATAACGGAAATATTCGAGTGTACCCCCTTTTTTGCGATCGCGTTTGTATTGAAAGCCGAGAATATTACCCACAGGAGAAGATAAAACGACCGGAAGAAAATCGCGGGGAGGTCGATAAACTAGGGTTTGGTTCACATCGTGTAAATCGACAATTCTCATTCGCATTAAGGTGTTGAGATGATCGACCATAAAGCCCAGGCGATCATTGAGAATTGTAATTAGAATAGCAAAGTGAAGATTGCGGGTAAAGTCTTCTATTTTGTCTTCATCTTTTACAGAAAATCCCGTCAATTTTAACCATGTTTTCAGCCATTCATTCACTTCCGCCAGGGCTTCTTTCTCGCTATCAACCGTTAAAATTGTGAGTGCAATATCGGAGAGTTCTCCCCCTCGGCGGCGGTCGAGAGGATGTTGGAGAAATCCCTCAAAAGTTTGCATCAATCGTTTGCGGTGTTCGCGTTCGGTTTCTGTGGGTAAACCTTGAACAATTTGTTGAGTTCGCGCTTTGGAACGTTGGGCGCGGGTGAGTTTTTTGGGTGGAGGTTGAGGGTTTTTTTCTTCGGAATGTAAATCTAATAAATCGCGGACAAGATGAGAAAATAGCGATCGCCCGGTAAAGGGAGTTGTACCCAACCACTCCACTAATTTGGGTTGATTGTGAAGGCGTGGGAGGATGATATCTGTGGCAATTTGGGCGTAATCTTGCGCTCGTTTTCCGGCTGCCAACATTTCCCTTGACATACTATTGCGGTCGGAATTATAAATAGCATTTGCAAAGTTCAGCCCGAGTTTATTTAAAAAGGAATTGCCGGAGGAATCCACTAAAATTTGACTCGGAGAAAAAGCGTTATCAAACTGCACCTGTACCCGGTCTGCTTCATCAACAAACAGAAAATGACACTCCCGATAAACGGCTTCTGCAAAGGTGAGTTTGTGCGGGAAAATCTGACGGGGAACCCGGGTGTGTATCAAGCTGGCGGGTGTTAAAATCCAGACTTTGGCTACAGCGATATCTTGTTCTAATTGATGGCGCGGACATTTATAATAGAGGGGACAAGTATACCGATCTTCGTCTTCTTCTTCCTCCAGATATTCCTCTGCTTCTGGCTGATTAGAAACGGGTATTTTTTGATAAAGATCGTGGCAGGGTTCCTGTCCGAATTCCCATTTTTCCTCGGCTTGTACCAGTCCTAGAAGCGGACAAACAAAACTAAACCAACGCCAAGCCGGATGGGTACCGCCCCGAGTTATATCTTCCCCTTTGTTGGCAAAAAGGGATTCATAAACTTTGTTTAAATGTTCGGTGCGATCGCGTCCTAAAATTGGCGCGGATGGAATGTCTAATTGGTGCGTAAATAGGGAAGCGAGACGAACTTGTGTGACCACATCATTCACCAGCAAAGCACAGCGATAACCCCGTTTTGCTAAGTAATAAATCAGGACTTCCAGCAAAGTAGATTTACCAACATTGAGCAAACCGACGGCGTGAACAAATTGATTGATTTGTATTTTATTTCCCGGTTGAAAGTCATCTAAATTTTCATCGTACAGCCGCCAAGCAATCCCCGATAAACGAGCATGATAATTTTCGGGAGATTCTCCTTTATTTTTGAGTTGCTCATCCATTTCTTGAGCCGCTTCTAATAAGCTTTCTAAAGAAACAGTTTGGGGGGGATTTTCCGCAGTACGAAGGCTGAGAAAGGAGACTTGAGGCGCGGGAGCCAGATTGGAAACTTCTTGGGGAATAGAGATAGGAATTTCGACGGTATGACCTTGGTGAGAAATGTTTGCGTACCAGTTTCCAGCAGTAGCGAGTTTAATTTTTTGGGGTTTGTGTGTGGGCGTTTGTGATAAAGTTTGACGGTATAATTGAAGGCGACGGGGGCAGATACTGGAGGGGATGAGTTGAGGAATTTCCTCGGTCTTTGTTAAGCGAAAAATGCGGAGAGTTTCGGGAATATTGATGTAAAGTGATAGGGATGGGTTCCACTGTCTACCTTTGCGGCGAACGAGGTAAAAACGGGCTTTTTGAACAATCACCCATTTTTCGTTATCTTGAAGTGATGGGATAGGAAAACGGTATCCTAACAGTAAAGCGGATACGGATTTTGCCGGATTTTCTGAATCAATTTCTCGAAGCAACGTTAACCCTAATTCTACTTCTGTAATCAGTAGAGCCAGACGCGAAACCTCTTTGTTTATTGTCTTCTGATTGGCATTTTCTAAACTGTTAAAGACGTAATTTTTCAAGTCTTCAGATTCGCGCAAAGATTGACGGAGGTTTTGACTCCAACTCAAAATATCACGCATGATTTTCTTCCTTTTTTTGTCGGGATTTGCGTTGTTTTACCGGAGGTTAATCTACAGATTAACCTTGCACAATTGCTCGGGATTCGGTCAAAATTTCACTCATTAATTTGAGGTGTAACCCTCCCAATTCGGGTTCAAGTTGCTGACGCATCACTCGAATTCTTAGGGCATCTTCTCGTTCATCGGGAAAGACCACAAAAGTTGCACTCATATCAAAACGGCATTCAACTTTCTTCAAACGTTCCTCATCTAAATATGACCAATCTTTGAAATCGATCGCCCATTTTTTTCTACTAAATTCTACCAACAAATCAAACTCGTCAATTTCCGGCCAAAGCGTAACGCGAACCCCGAGTTTAGAGAATTCTTCTGCTAAATTTAGTTCCCAAATTCCGGGGAGAGTTCCGTACTGATGAACGCCGGGATTAACGGCTTTCCAGTTTTTAACTTCCTCTTTGGTTTTGGCGGGTAAAGGCAGTAAATTTAGCTGGGCTGAAAGTTGAGAACACCAAAGGTTTCGACAGGTATAAGTTCCGTCCGAACGGCGACGTTGTACATACTTACAGCGGGGACAAAAATGATAGGTTTCATCTTCGACCAAATCAACTAAATCAACGTAAGTTTTCTGTAAATACTCTCGTAAAGGTCTCAGTGTAGATGAAGACAACAAACTGCGATAATCAGAATAAGGCATTACTGGATGAGTAATTACCAACTTGCGAAACGTTCGATATTCGTTTTCTAATTGATGTTCTCGGCAGTATTGCAACACATCTTGAAGAACTTTTTCTTCTACCTGTCTTTCTGTATCGCGCCCTTCTACAAACCATTGAAAGGTAAAATCAGAAACCAACCCATCTTCTATTAATGTGGCATCGCCCGAAAGATTTTTGATTTCCGAAGCAGGAGACCATTCTATTACTGGCTTTTCTGCCCATTCCAATAATTCGGGAAGGTTGGCGGGGGCTTCTTCGTCTCCTTGGAGTAGAGACGTTAAATACATTCGTGACATTCCCAACCTCAAAGATGGTGGTATACCGGAGCGTTTTTGAGGTGATAATTTTTCCCATTCAACTAACCCCGTTGCCAAATAATGAAGGGTTTTATTAACATCAATTTTTCGTTGGGGTTCTGGCGGTTCTTCTCGAAGTAGGCGAAGGCTGCGAGCCATATTATCCTCCCATTCGACATCAATTCCGCGCATTGTTTGCAACCACTTTTGAAGTGTCGCTTTTTGCTGAGGTTTCATGTTGAGTTCAATACATAATTCCTCCAAAGTTGGGCTTTGTTTGTGGAGGCGAAAGCACTCTCTCAAGGCTTCTAATATTCGGTCTCGATGTTTGGTGACTTTCATGGGTCCTGGTCTTGGGGTTCTAGTTTTTTACATTTTGACCCATTCTGATATTAACGAGTTGAGAATGTCAATAAAATGTTGCAATGTTTCCTTGATGTTTCCTATGTTTCCATTTTTTAACAATTGACGTGGAGTGATGCACCTCTGAAAGCAACATCTACAATAGTGAAATCATGGGTAGATTAAGGATTTTCCATGGCGATCGCATATACCGGGGGTACTTACCATTGGAGGAGGTGAATGGGATAGCGCAGGAAATTAGGGCGCGTTCATTTGGGCACTCAGTAACCATTGACGACACTAAATACAAAAAAACGCCGTAACCTCGCCACAGAGTTAGGCATCCTAACACGGCATCAAAGACTAAGAATCATCTAGGTGAGTGCATTAAAGTGACGGTAGAATAAGGGTTATAGCTGTTATCGTGGGTTCAAGTCCACCGCCCCCACTATCCTAAAACCTGCAACCTGTAACGGTTGTGGGTTTTTGGTTTTGGCGCGCCACTTTTTTCTCATAATACCTCGCGCCTTGCTCTGTCGATTATTGACCCTTAGTTACTTATCTCATCAGTGTTTGGAGGCGATCGCTACTTTTTACTCCCATTACTCAGATCCTCTATTACCATCGGCGATCGCTCACTGACAATTACTCTAAAACTCCCTACAGTCATGGATTTACCAGATTGTAAAGAAATGTTAAAGTGTTTTTTATTAAAAAATGTTGCACAAACTTGATTTTGTTGCTAAAGTGTGCATAGAGCGAACAATAGTACAAAGGAGAACTGTAAGCTATGTTGTACGCTACCGTAACCTGTGATGTATCCTCAGTCAGCAACTGAGTTGAAGCCTCGATTCGTTCATATCATCATCAGCAAACTGAGTATGGACCATCAATCAGCAAACTTTCCGCTCCAGAAACCAGAACTAACCCAGAGGGATTTTGTTGTTCTTCACAATTTTAGCGTCCGCCTGGGTTGAACAGAATTTAGTCCAATCAATTGATTTAGCCGCCACTGTAGTGGAGTCCTAGTGTCCTGGCGGTATTTCACCACAGACAGGAGATTTTTATGAATATCCAAGGTATTACAGCCCTAATTACAGGGGCTTCCCGTGGTATCGGACGAGCGATCGCCCTAGAGTTAGCCCGCAATGGCGTGGGTCGTCTGTTATTAGTCGCCCGCGATCGCCAAAAATTAGCAGAATTGGCAGCAGAACTCAGCGACATGGAAGTAGAAGTGATCACCCTCGCCCTAGATCTCACACAACCCACAGAAGTTAATATCGCCTTAGCCCAAGCATGGCGAACTCACGGCCCCATTGATTTATTAGTGAACTGCGCCGGGGTCGCCCATCAAACCCCCTTCTTGAAATCTAAATTACCCCAAGTCCAAGAAGAACTATCCCTAAACCTGATGGGACTTTACACAGTCACCCGTGCGATCGCCCGACGTATGGCCACCCGAAACCAAGGAACCATCGTCAATGTATCCAGTCTCATGGGCAAAATCGCCGCCCCCACCATGTCCACATACTCAGCCACTAAATTCGCCATCCTAGGCTTTACCGAGGCACTAAGGTCTGAATTAGCCCAACACAATATCAAAGTTATGGCTTTACTTCCCACCCTCACCGATACAGACATGACCCGTCGCCTGCAACTATTTCGCTGGGTCACTCCCATGACCCCCCAACAGGTTGCCCAAGTGTTAATTATCGGACTGCGGAAAGACTCCCCAGAAATTCTGGTAGGGTGGCAAAGTCACCTAGCCGTTTGGTGTCGTCGCATTGCCCCCTCGGTAATGAACAAAGTCTTAAAAATGGCATCTCCCCTTTCTCGGAATTATCCCGAGTCTCCCACAGCTTGGCGGCGAGTAGGTGCTGCTTCCCGCTAACCTCTCATTGCACAATGGATAATTAATCATCTGGTAGGGGCGGGTTCCGCAGTTAATTCGATTTCTGACAAATCATATTACTAAACCCCCCCTATCCCATACTGATCATAATTCTGACAGTCACAGCATCTTCTTTGCTAGAATTATTGACTGTTCATTCTCATTTGAGCAATCATCAACATGATGTTAAACGGTCTAGCCACTGAACTTTCAGGCATTGTAGTTTCCTTAAATGGAATTTTAACAGGATTTTGTCAACTGTTGGCACTGTTTGTAATTGCCATTGGCGTGACCCGTGCTTTAGTGATTTTTCTGAAAGATGCCTTATTTAAAAGTCAGGCTACAGAAGCATTTCAACGAGGCCGTTTAGTCATGGGTTATTCATTTTCCCTAGCCCTCAGTTTTTTAATTGGAGCCACTATTTTAAAAACCATGATTTCTAGCCGTTGGGATGATATCGCCCGGTTAGCTGCTATTATTGCCGTGCGAACTGTCCTAAATTATCTATTACTTCAGGCAATTAGCAAGGCAACTCCAGAAGTTGAACAAATTAGCACTCCCGCCGAAACTTAATCAAAAACTACAGATAATCTCACCAGAAAAAACCTGTCAATTGCTGAGTAATCCGCCATTATGCCCGCCCTAGAGGGGACAAGCATATAGCTGACCCCCCTTGAGTCTGTCAGTCTTAAAAAGAGTAGGCTGTCTGTAATGCCCACCAAATTAGAAGGCCGATACTACCCAAAATCAGTAGTGAAGAAACAATCACAACCGTAGGGCTATCTGCTCCCTTAAACTTCATAATTCCTCGATCTAGGTCTGATGGCATATACACTTACTCCTACTTTAAGTTTTGTTTGAGTCCAACTAAGCAGGTTGGAGAACGTCGCTCTTTACCTACCTAGATTTTACCCAAACAATAATTATACAATATCTAATGCTTGTTAGCTATAATTTGCCCTTGACAATGCCCCCCAGCCGATCGCCTACCTAGGGGAGACTGGTTAAGTTAGCTAGTCCTCCCCCCTTTGACCTCTGCCAAGACCTCTGCCAAATTGTCAGAAATCTATTATAATGGTGACTTTGATATTTCCACGGACATTAAAAACACTATTTCCGCAGTTATGACTACTTTTCGAGAGATTTGTCAATACTATCGAGATTATCGTTTATTAGCAATTCTTAGTATTAGTGCATCGAGCATTTTTGAACTAATTGATTTGCTAGTACCATATACGATCGGACAGATTTTAAATGTCCTGTCTGGTCAAGGTGCAGATGGCTTCATACAGTTAACAGTAACAGCGATCGCCTCCGCCACTGGGCTACCAGACCAACAGAACACAGCTTTAATCATATTACTAGGTATCATTTTTTTAGTCACCGTTATCAAAGCACCTATTCAGCCTTGGTTGGGCTCATGGTTTCACTGGTTAATCCCCCTAGCCGCGCGGCGAGACCAGCATCAGAATGCTCTCCAAAAAATCTTGACTTTACCCCTAGAATTTTACGAAGAAAATAACCCCGGTCGCATTGCTAACCGCATCACCAAAGGCATAACTAACCATACCTGGACTTACCCAGAAATAGCAGGTCAACTAATCCCGAAACTCGTGCGAGTCATCGGTATTTTCATAGTCATTTTGTTCATTAAGTGGCAAATAGCCATATTTTTCTTAGTGTCTTTTGTCTTTATTCTGTCCTTTACCCTCGTCAAACTTCGACATCTCATTAGATTAGAAACCCGACTAGACAGCCATCAAGAAAACACCGAAAGTCGCAACTCGGAAATCATCACTAACATCAAAACTGTCAAAGCCTTTGCTACCGAAAATCAGGAACTTGAACGACAAAGCACTCGCCTAAACCGAGAGTTAACCGTAGTTATCCATCGCATTCACCGAGACTATGTAAAACTCGCTACCTACCAAAATACAACGGTGCAATTTTGTTTATTTATGGTATTGGGTTTTACTTTGTTTGCTACCTTTGGAGGGCAAATGTCTCTGGGGTATTTTGTGGTTACTTATACCCTCTCTAGCATGGCTTATTCTGAACTAACTCCCATTAGTTTATTGGCGGAAGTTTTTGCACGCCGCTATTCTTCTATGGTGCGTTTTTATGAGTTTATGCAGTTGAAAGAGGGACAAGATGCCATCAAATTAAACTCGGAAAATCATCAGGTATCCTATCACTTTAAGGGTAAAGTTGAATTGCAAAACTTAACCTTTGGCTATATCCCAGAAAAACCAGTTTTGCAGGATATTAACCTGTTTATAGAACCCTGTCAAACTGTCGCGCTGGTGGGTCATTCCGGTTCCGGTAAGTCTACCTTGGTCAAGCTATTATTTCGCTACTTTGAACCATTACAGGGTCGCATTTTAATCGATGGTGAAAATATCCAAGATTTGGATGTGACCGCCTATAGGCGACGTTTAGCTATCGTTCATCAAGATGTTGATATCTTCAATGGAACCTTGTTAAATAACCTCACCTATGGCAACCCTAACGCTACCCTAGATGAAGTTAACGAAGCCTGTAAAATTGCCCGAGCCGATGAGTTTATTAATCAACTTGATAAGGGTTATTATACTACTGTGGGAGAACGAGGAATGCGCCTGTCTGGGGGGCAAAAACAGCGGTTAGGTATTGCTAGGGCATTGTTAGTCAATCCTGATATCTTGATTTTTGATGAAGCTACTTCTAGCTTGGATTATGAATCAGAACGTTCCATTCAAATAGCCATGCAAAATATTCTGGGAACTCGGACTACAATTATTGTGGCTCACCGTCTCAGTACCATTCGGGAAGCTGATAAAATTGTGGTATTAGATCATGGTAAAATTGTCGAGATCGGTAGTCATGATGAGTTACTTAATCACCGGGGAATTTATCGGAGATTACACGCACTCCAAGAAACTGGGGACGTGATTTGAGTAGAAGGGGGCGAAAATTAGCCCCCCCTTTAACAAGAGCTTTAATCACTATTAACAGGGACCCTCTGAACCGTCTGGCATAATCGCGCCACAAAAGGTCGCCCCCTCTAATCTAGCATTATTTAAGTTGGCATTATTCAAATTAGCCTGATCTAAATTAGCACCTTCCAGAAAGGCGCGATACATATCTGACCAGGATAAGTCACTATTAGAAAGGTTAGCTTGTCTAAGGGTGGTGCTGTGTAACCTGGCATCCCGCAGGTCTGCACCTGCTAAATTTGCGCCAATTAGGTTGGCTGAACTTAGATCCGCACCTCTTAATTTTGCCCCCCGCAGGTCACTATTTTGCAAATTAGCACCTATGAGAGCCGCGCCGTCTAGTTCGGCTTCCTGTAGGTTGGCTCCACTGAGATCGCACTGCTGACACTGTTTGGTATTTAGCAATTGTTGGATGTCTCGGGGTCGGGCGGCGATCGCCTCAATTCCTAACCCTATTACAGCCAGAAGACCGGGAACAACAACTATTAATTTCATCGAAAACCTGACCAATACTAGCCCGACTTTGACATCATACTATATTATATAGGGGGCTAACTCATGTTAAATCTATTAGCCCCTTTTATTGATTTCAATAGGCTACAGTCATGTTCACATATTTACTAACTACGGTAATCACCTCCTGATAGTTTTTGAATAAACGGTAGGTTGATAGGCTACCATTTACAAACATTGGTAGGGCTGGAGTTGGCATTAATGTGGTGATAAATGTATTCACAATGCACCACAAAATCACCAGGGTTATGCAGCCGATCGCTGCAATTATCACTAGGTCACTGCTTTTTAGTCGCAGGAAGCCTATGTACGTCGCCTGTCCAGGCAGCGTCATTAAAGACAGGGGTATTTTAGGTGTCATCACTAACCGCTCAGAATCTAGGGTGGGTATAACAAACCAGGTCTATACCAACCTAAGGAAACTGAATTGCCAAGCTATCTAATTTTCTTAGAAAGTGTGCGCCTCAGCCTCCTCTCAATGCCTACGGAGTTAGCTGACGGGCTAGGGCTGAGAGTTGCCCTTCTCATCGTCTCTGTCGGTTGTTGACAGAAACACCTTGCGAGATTAGCCCCAAAAATTTGGTTCCTCCGCTCCGACCACATCACCGCGTCTGCACCTGCTCGAAAAGTACATAACGGCAATGTTTTACTTTCGCCGGATTAGGCTGACTGTTTGTTTTCTATATAATCCTATTCTAAATTACCAAATATCAAATCGTCAAGAAATTGTGAAATTTTTTTTTGACAGGGAAACAACGGATGATATTCTTAGGGGGAAGGGTAGCTAGATCTCGGAAGCGATCGCCGATCGCCCTACATTGAGAAAAACTCAACAGGGGGATTGTGGGGAAGGATGTCAATTGGAAAATTTCCCCTTTAGTGCTACAGTTAGCAATTGACCACTACTGACAAGAACCATGTCTGCGCCCCCTAGCGCCCCAACTGTAACAACATTTCCCCTCGCCGCCGTGGTGGGACAAGAAGCGATCAAATTTGCCCTGCTGCTGGCCGCAGTTGATCCCGGCTTAGGAGGTGTGGTAATTGCTGGACGGCGGGGAACCGCTAAATCAGTGATGGCCAGAGCCCTTCATGCCTTATTACCGCCCCTAGAAGTAGTAAAAGATGCGATCGCCAACATTCCCCCCAACTGGGAAGCGGGAGAACCCACCCCAGAAACCGAAATCATCCCCGCGCCCTTTGTACAAGTTCCCCTAGGGGTAACAGAAGATAGGCTGATAGGTTCAGTAGACGTAGAAAAATCCGTTAAACAGGGCGACACCGTATTTCAACCCGGCCTATTAGCCACAGCCAACCGAGGAGTCCTTTACATTGACGAAATCAACCTCCTCGATGACAATATAGCCAACCTGCTGCTAACAGTTTTAACGGAAGGGCGCAACGTCATTGAAAGGGAAGGGATCAGCTTTGAACATCCCTGCCAACCCCTATTTATCGCGACCTATAACCCGGAAGAAGGTCCCCTGCGAACCCATTTACTCGATCGCATTGCCATAGCCCTATCTGCTGATGGAGTCCTGAGTTTAGATCAACGGGTGCAAGCAGTAGACCAAGCCCTCGATTATTCCCAGTCTCCCGAGGCATTTCTCCAGCAATATACAGAAGACTTAGATAACCTGAAAACTCAAATTCTCCTAGCCAGAGAATGGCTAAAAGATGTCACCATCACCTCAGAGCAAATTCTGTACCTGGTAGAAGAAGCCATCAGAGGGGTAGTTCCCGGACACCGGGCGGAACTGTTTGCGGTGCGAGTAGCTAAGGCTTCGGCGGCTTTAGATGGTAGAAATAGCGTTAATGCTGATGACTTGCGGCGGGCGGTAGAATTAGTTATTGTACCCAGAGCCACAGTAATTCAGACCCCCCCCGAAGAACAACAACAGCCACCACCCCCACCCCCACCACCCCCCCAAGGTGAGGACGAACCGGAACCAGAGGACGAAGACGAAGACGAAGACGAAGAACCGGAAACCGAACCCCCAGAAGAAGAAGAAAATAGCATCCCAGAAGAGTTTGTGTTTGACCCGGAAGGGGTGGTGCTAGATCCAACGGTGTTGTATTTCTCGCAAATGGCAAACCGACAGGGTAAAACTGGCAGCCGCAGTATGATTTTTTCAGAGGATCGCGGTCGGTATGTTAAACCCATGCTACCCAAGGGTAAAGTACAACGCATTGCGGTAGATGCTACCCTACGGGCGGCAGCACCCTATCAGCGATCGCGACGGTTACGATATCCTGAACGTCGGGTAGTGGTAGAACAGGGGGATATTAGATCTAAGCGCCTAGCCAGAAAGTCCGGGGCTTTGGTGGTGTTTGTGGTGGATGCTTCCGGGTCTATGGCCCTAAACCGGATGCAGTCAGCCAAAGGCGCGGTAATGCAGCTATTAACTGAGGCTTACCAAAGCCGCGACATGGTGTCGTTAATTCCCTTCCGAGGGGAACAGGCGGAAGTTTTGTTACCGCCTACTCGGTCAATTGCGGCCGCCAAACGACGCTTGGAAAGGATGCCCTGTGGGGGTGGGTCTCCCCTGGCTCACGGACTAACTCAAGCGGTGCGGGTGGGGATGAATGCTAAACAGTCTGGAGATATCGGACAGGTGGTAATTGTAGCAATTACGGACGGCCGAGGTAACATTCCCTTAGCCCGATCGCTCGGTGAACCTATCTTAGAAGGTGAAAAACCGGATATTAAAGGGGAATTGCTGGAAATTGCTGCCAAAATTCGTGGTTTGGGTATTCAATTGTTAGTAATTGATACCGAAAATAAATTTGTCTCGACAGGTTTTGCCAAAGAATTGGCGAAAACCGCAGGAGGTAAGTATTATCATTTACCCAAAGCCACGGATCAGGCGATCGCAGCTATGACTCAAAATGCCATTCGTGATGCGATCGGTTAAAGTATAGATAACCAATAGGTTTTTTCCATGGAACCTGTTATTTCCCATTCTGGGGAAAAGCCATCCCCAGGCAGGTTTTACCCATGGTTGCTAGAGGTTTTCCAGGGTCTCAGAAATTCCGTCAATTGGTCATCTGTCCGCCTGGTAAAAATTTGCCTATAATACCGGAAAACAGTTAGTCCCAACCCTAGACTAATATTGTGCTTCCTAATGCTCAGGATTAACCAATAGTGTTTTGAGTGGAAATTTATGAGTATGTTTAATGCTACTGCCATTCTCATTGATGCCTTCGTCCAACGCCTACAGGCTGGTTACCGCCGTACCTATGGGGGATTTAAACCAGACTACCCCGAAATAATTGCTTGGGCTGGCACAATGGCTCTGGAAAATATCGCCAACTGTGACGCTTTATACCACAATGTCGAACATACTATGCTTGTCACCCTAGTAGGACAAGAAATTCTGCGCGGGAAGCATATTCGAGAGGGGGGAGTCACGCCAGAAGACTGGTTACACTTTACCATTTCACTCCTATGTCATGATATCGGCTATGTGAAAGGAGTATGTCGGCGAGACCAAGACGCTAATGGTTTATATGCGACAGGAATTGATGATGGTATGGTTTCCATAAGTTCAGGCGCAACCTCGGCTAGTCTGACTCCCTACCATGTCGATCGCGGTAAATTAGTCATAGATGAACGCTTTGGTGGTCATAAACTAATTGATGCGGAACAAATTAAACGCAACATTGAACTAACCCGGTTTCCCGTCCCGGCTGATGAAACTCACCAAGACCGCCAGAATTACTCAGGACTCGCGCGCGCGGCTGATTTAATCGGTCAACTCAGTGACCCTCGCTACCTCAAAAAGATTAGTTCCCTATTCTACGAATTTGAAGAAGTCGGGACTAATAAAGTCCTAGGTTACAAAACCCCCGGCGACCTCCGTAATAATTACGCCAAATTCTACTGGAATGGTGTATTTCCCTACATTCCCGCCGCCTTGCGATATTTACAACTGACCCAGGAAGGGAAACAAGTTGTGGCTAACCTATACGCTAACGTTTTCCAGGTGGAAAATGAACGGCGTATCCTCAGCGAAAGCGAGAAATATCTGCCAGATAATTCATCCATTGGTGAAGAAAATGGCTACAATGGCGACAAAAACGGTAGTTCAGACCTACCCAAATTTAGCGAAATGTCTAATTTGAATTTGTGAACGACCAAACACCAAAAACCCCAACCCCGGAAATTTCCCAAAAACTTGAACAGTTGAGGCTAACTGTCCAACGGGCTAGTTATGCCTATTATGTTCTGGATGCTCCGACTATGGAGGATGGGGTTTACGATCGCCTATATCGGGAACTGCAAGAACTCGAAACCCAATACCCAGAACTAATCTCTCCTGATAGTCCTACCCAGAGAGTCGGAGAAAAACCCGCTACTCAGTTTGAGTCTGTACGCCATAATATCAGTCTTTATAGCCTGGAAAATGCCTTTAATATGGCAGAACTCCAGGCTTGGGATGAAAAATGGCGACGTTTTCTTGGTAACTGTGCAGCGGAAGATAATAACTATATCTGTGAACTCAAAATAGATGGTTCGGCGATCGCTCTCACCTATCACGATGGCATATTAGTTAGGGGTGCGACTCGTGGGGATGGAGTCACTGGGGAAGACATTACCCAAAATATTAAAACTATCCGCTCTATTCCCCTAAAATTACATCTGGATAACCCGCCGCCTGTGGTGGAAGTTCGGGGGGAGGCTTTCCTCTACAACCGTATTTTTGCGGAAATTAACCAGGAAAGACAAAAAAACGGAGAGCCACTATTTGCTAACCCGCGTAATGCGGCCGCCGGAACCCTGCGACAACTTGACTCCCGCATTGTGGCTGCTCGACACTTGGATTTTTTCGCCTATACTTTACACCTAGACTCCCCCAATTTACATGATCACTGGGATTGTCTGGAGTTGCTCCCAAAAATGGGCTTTAAAGTCAATCCTAATCGCCAACTGTGTCAATCTTTGCTGGAAGTTCAGCAGTATTTTAATACTTGGGAAACTCAGCGCCGAGAATTACCCTATATGACTGATGGGGTGGTGGTTAAGCTAAATTCCCTCAGTCTCCAAAAACAGTTGGGAGAAACGAGAAAATTTCCCCGCTGGGCGATCGCCCTTAAATATCCGGCGGAAGAATTGCCCACTAAGATTATATCAGTTACTTTCCAGGTCGGACGTACTGGAGCCTTGACTCCGGTGGCTGAACTTGAACCCATACAGTTAGCTGGAACAACTGTTAAACGCGCTACACTTCATAATCAAGACCGCCTGACTGAATTAGACCTACATATTGGCGATACGGTAATTGTCCGTAAGGCTGGGGAAATTATCCCGGAAGTGGTGCGAGTATTGCCGGATTTGCGACCAACTGGCGCTAAACTGGTGACTATGCCGACTCATTGTCCTGAGTGTGGGGAAACTGTGGTAAAAACTCCACCGGAGGCGGTCACCCGCTGTATTAATTCCTCTTGTCCGGCTATTGTGCGCGGTTCTATTCTTCACTGGTGCGGAAGAAAGGCTTTAGATATTAATGGTATTGGGGAAAAGCTGGTTCAGCAATTGGTTGAGACTCAATTGGTGCGATCGGTCGCTGACCTTTATCATCTTAATATGGATCAGTTGGTTGCCTTAGAACGCCTGGGCCAAAAATCAGCCCAGAAAATTCTGGAGGCGATCGCCGCTTCTAAAAAACAACCCTGGCATCGAGTATTATATGGTCTAGGTATTCGCTATGTCGGAGAGGTTAATGCTGAGTTACTCGCTCAAAATTTCCCGAGTTGTCAGAGTTTGGCGGCGGCTTCTTCCGCACAAATAGAAGGCGTTTATGGTATCGGCGCGGAAATTGCTACTTCTGTTTATCAGTGGTTCCAAAATCCTGCTAATATCAGTTTATGCGATCGACTTCAACAAGCTGGTCTACAGCTTACCAGTGTGCCGTCAACTGCACCAAAATCTACTCCCCAAGCGCAACCTTTCGCCGGAAAAACCTTTGTGCTTACCGGAACATTACCTACTCTCACCCGAGAGGAAGCTAAATATATCATTGAGAAAGCTGGGGGAAAAGTAACTAATTCTGTTACCCAAAAAGTCGATTATTTACTATTAGGAGACAAGCCGGGATCGAAATTAGAAAAAGCTCAAAATCTGGGTATCGCAGAGTTATCCGAATTAGAGCTTTTAGAGATGGCAAAATAAGCCATTATTTAGGGTGTAAATTAAAACCACAAATCAGCATCATTGAACTGATGTATTAGTTTGCAAATCTCAATCCGGGTGACATACAGCTTGTTCACCAGTCGCTTAATACATTGCCCTCACCCTAAATCTGGATCCCAGAGAGGGAGAGGGACTTTGAGAGGTGATCAGATGATTTCTGAACAGGCTGTATTCAGGGCTTGCTCAACTATATTTCTGCTACTTTTAGCCAGTAAATCCGATTAAATATCCCTCTAAAAGCGCCATAGAAATATATGCTCAAAACCAATCAAATCATCTCCCTGCTGCTCATTTTTATTCCCATTTCCATTGTCGCTGAATATGGACACTGGGGAGCCACTATAATCTTTATAACCGCCGCCCTAGCCATTATTCCCCTGGCGGCTTGGATGGGTACAGCCACCGAAGAAATAGCAGTAGTTCTCGGCCCTAATTTAGGAGGGTTAATGAATGCCACATTTGGCAATGCTACCGAATTAATTATCGGTTTTGTCGCTCTCAAAGCCGGATTGGTAGAGGTAGTCAAAGCCAGCATTACCGGGTCAATTATTGGCAACTTATTACTGGTAATGGGTTTAGCCATGTTTCTGGGAGGATTAAGGTTCAAAGAACAAGAATTTCCCCCAGTAGTGGCTCGTCTGAATGCCTCAGCCATGACCTTAGCAGTAATTGCTATATTAGTTCCCACCGCCGTAGATGTCACGTCCAGCGGCATAGAAGAAAGCACCATGCAAACTCTGTCCGGTGCGGTGGCGCTAGTGTTGATTATAGTTTATATCCTCACCCTACTATTTTCCATGAAAACCCACTCCTATTTATATGATGTGGGATTAGCAGAAAACGAAGTAGAACCCGGAACTGGAGAAGAAATATCAGGGGAACCTCATCATCAAATCAATCTAAAATTATGGATTGTGGTGCTTTTAGTGGCTACAATTATGGTGGCGGTTGAGTCGGAGCTGTTGGTAGGTACTCTGGAAGAGGCTACCGAGAGCCTGGGTTTGACAGCACTATTTACCGGGGTGATCCTAGTTCCGATTATTGGGAATGCGGCTGAACACGCCACGGCTGTCACGGTTGCTATGAAAAATAAAATGGATCTGTCGGTGTCGGTGGCTGTAGGGTCCAGTTTGCAGATTGCCCTATTTGTAGCACCAGTGTTAGTTCTGGCGGGGTTGGTGCTAAATCAGCCGATGGATTTAGACTTTAACCCCTTTGAGTTAATAGCTGTGGCTGTATCGGTGGCGATCGCTAATTCGGTAAGTTCTGACGGCCGGTCGGACTGGTTGGAAGGGGTGTTGCTGCTGGCTGCATATATGGTTTTAGGAATAGCCTTTTTCTTTCATCCCGTCATGTAACCCACCCCCAAGCAGCAAGTCACATTTTGATAGCTTATTAGTATCCTCGATCCAAAATGTTATACTGGGTTGCAACAGTATCGGCTAATATTATCATATATAGTAGCAGTTATAGTAGCAGTCCTTATATGGCCGCCTTCCTGAAAGTCGCGATCGAGGCTTATGCTTTCCAGTTTGCTACTGTGTCCTTTCAATGTCTAAGCACCTATTCCCAAGCGATTGCCAAAAAGGATAGATATGTATATGGATTTGGACGGTAGGTGGCTAAAGCCGATCTTCGCTTTTCATCCCTGCTTTGAACAGGCAGGGCTTCCAAGTGTTAAGGTGTTTCCGTGAGTTATTGCCTCAATCCCAACTGCCCTAAACCCGATGATGAGTCAAATGCCAAACGACGCATTTGCGCTCAGTGTGGCTCTGATCTGTTGATACAGAGTCGTTATCGTGTTCTCAAAAAGATGGGTGGGGGAGGATTTGGTCAAACTTTTGAGATTCTCGACCAAAAAGATAAGACTCGCAAAGTTTTAAAAGTTCTCCTCAAAGAACATCCCAAGGCGATCGCTCTGTTTAAACAAGAGGCGAAAGTTTTGAGTGAACTGAGTCATCCCGGCATTCCTAAAGTAGATAAAGATGGCTACTTTACCTTTATGCCGAAAGATGAGTCGCCGCTGCATTGTTTAGTCATGGAGAAAATCGAAGGGTTAAACCTTCAGGAGTGGATGAAGGAGCGGAAAAAAGAACCCATCAGCCCAGAATTAGCCATGGATTGGCTAAAACAACTGGTTGAGATTCTCGATCGCGTCCACAGTTTACAGTATTTTCACCGAGATATTAAACCTCAAAACATCATGCGAAAGCCTGATGGTCAACTGGTGTTAATTGATTTTGGTACAGCGCGGGAAGTGACCGAGACCATTATGGGGTTTAGCTCAGATGGCCCCGGCGAACAGGATAATGATAAGAAACACGCCACAGGAATTGTCTCTCCTGGTTATACGCCACCAGAACAAACCAATGGTAAAGCAGTACCTCAGTCGGACTTTTTTGCCCTGGGTCGGACTTTTGTTTATCTATTGACGGGAAAACCTCCCACGGCTTACCCAGAAAATCCTCGCACTGGGAAACTTTTGTGGCGTAAGGGTGCGCCAAATATCCCGAAACAATTGGCTGATGTTCTTGATTATCTGATGGCACCATTTCCGGGAAATCGCCCTCAGAACCCTGGGATAGTTCTCCAGTGTTTAGCGGAAGTGGAACTTAATCCGCCACCCCGCGATAGTGATGAAAGAGAAGATCCCAAATCAGATAGCAAAGGTAAAAAGAAAGAACAGCCGAAAATTAATCCTTTGTCAAAAATCCGCCTCAGTGAACTGAAAATTAAGATTCCCTTCAAGGCTATTGGTATTCTGAGTGTGATTGTGACTATGGGGGGGTTGATTTATACCCAGATAGACGGTTATCGGCGCTATGGCTTAATTCCGGCTAACCCTCTGTTGGTGATTAGAGGGTGGCTCTAATCGTATGTGGTTACTGGGATATAAGGAGGCTTTAGGGCAGGTTTATGCTTTGGCGATCGCCCCTGACGGTGAAACCTTGGCTGCGGGAACTTTTGGCACAATTCGACGCTGGGGTATCCATTCTGGAGAGGTTGTTAATCCCCTTGCCGCCCATTCGAGTTGGGTAAGGGCGGTAGCATTCTCCCCCAATGGAGAGATTATGGCCAGTGGTAGTAATGATAAAACTATCCGTATGTGGTGGGAATCGCGTCAACGTACTATTGAAGGACATACAGGAAGTGTCCATGCTTTAGTTTTTAGTCCCGACGGTCAAATTTTAGCTAGTGGTAGCGAAGACAGGACTATTATTCTGTGGGATGCCAATGGGATGCGTTTCTCAACTATTCCCGCCCATGACCTCCCGGTTAATGCTTTGGCTTTCAATCCCCAGGGGAATGTTCTCGCTAGTGCTAGTGCAGATGCCAGTATCAGATTATGGAATGTCAGTGATAGTAGTCGCCGACTGACAATTACTGGCCATGGAGATAGTATTAATGCGATCGCCTATAGCCCCGACGGTGAAACCATCGCCAGCGCTAGTGATGATGGAACCGTGCGCTTGTGGAATGCTAACACAGGGGAACAACTGCGGGTTTTTGAGGGACACAGAGGCCCGGTGAAATCCCTAGTGATTACCCCAGACGGCCAAACTTTAATTGCTGGAGGCGATCGCATTATTTTATGGGATCTCAACACCGGGGAAATAATCACTACCCTTTGGGGTCATGGAGACCTGATCACAGCCCTAGCCCTCACCCCAGATGGCAAAATCCTCACCAGTGGTAGTGAGGATAAAACCATTAAAATCTGGCAGCTAAAGCTGTAGACCCAGAGGGGAGGAAAAGCAGTTATATGGGGGGTGGGCGGTAGCTTGCACCGTATTGGGAAACTAATCGCCTCAACCCGCCCCTACTCCTCCCTCCGGGAAACTCTTAGCTTTCAGGCCCCTATTTTAGAAGCGGAAAGTAGTCCGCAGGGTTCCTACCAAAATATTAGCATTGCGGGCATTGTGATCAGGATTGGTCAAAACATAGAAGCCAGGAGTGATGGAAATGTAGTCGTTGAAAGCATAGCGATAGAAGGCTTCAATATGGAAGGAAGTATCGCGATCTTCCAAAGCGGTGGTGTCATGGGAGGTAACTTTCGGAGGCATTCCGATCACAATACCACCCAAATCTCCTTCACTGAAAGCATCTGGGAAGCCCATAGTCACAGCCCAGTTAAGAACTGTGGCACTGTCACTACCGTTATTTTGTTGACTAGCCCAGGTAGCACCAAACCAGCCACCCAACTCGAACTTCTCAACTACCCGCCAGTTAAACTGGAAGCCGAGGTTATCGCTGGTGCTGGCATTATCTCCAAAGGGGCGATCGGCGATCCAGCTTCCGGTACCACCCGCCATATTGACATCGCCGTCATTGAAATACTTACGGGCGTACTCTACCCCAAAAGCCAGCCTGTCTGTGGGTTGATAGACCAACTGAGCCGACCCAGTATTGCTACCGTTGAATAAGCCATTACCAGCAGTAGCATCGGAGGCGTTACCTGCTAAATAACCCAGATTCAGTCTGAACTGACGATCATTACCAAAGGCGAACTTAGCCGCCGCCCCTGCACCTTCTGGACCACGGAAAATGGCAGGGTTACGCTGACCAAACCGAGAAATTGAGGCATTACCAGTGCTGTTAAAGGGGGTGATCACATCCATGATGTCATCTAAATCAAGGCTGTTAGCACCGATAAAGATGTGCGCCCGACGATTGAAGGCGGGGAAACGGTAGTACAAATCATCTAGCTCTATCCCATTGGAATTGCCATCAATACCAGTCCGAGACATTAAGCTATTGGTGAGGTCAAAATTGCTGAGGTTAGGGATATCTCTCGCTTGCAGACGGGTTTTCAATAGGTCTTCGCCGGTGAAGCTGGTATCAAAGTTCAGACGAACCCGGTAGCCCAAATAAGTTTGAGTGGGGTCATCACTGCGAGGGCCTTTGGGACCTCCAACCACGTTATGTCTGGCGCGATCGCCAAAGCTATCTCCTGGCCAGAACACTACTTCCCCGCGCAGTTTGGTAGTGGTGGAGAACTGATTAGCCTCCAATTCCGCCGTCCGCGCTTCCAAAGCGTACACACGGCCGCGCAAAGTTGCCAATTCCGCCGCAAACTCTTCCTGGAGCCGTTGCAGAACCGCCAAATCTTCGCGAGTTACCAAATTAGCCACAGAAGCCGCAATCAATTCGTTAACCCGTTCCAAACAGGCATTTAAACCAGCCGCAAACTCAAAACGAGTCATGGCGCGGTTTCCTCTAAAGGTTCCGTCTGGATAACCTGCAATACAGCCATAACGTTCTACCAAAGACTGAAGCGCTTGGAATGCCCAATCTGTAGGTTGAACGTCAGACAATTGAGATACAGAGGTCACCTGCTCCATAGAGTCGGCAACTTCACTGTATAGATTGATTTGTTCTAGGTCAGCAATTCTGAGTTCCTGTTCCATCTCAGGTTGTACCTGAGCTACCTCTTGGGTTTCGCCAGAGGACTCCAAACCTAAATCGATTACATCCTGAGACAGAGGAGCCGTGTTATCGACCTCTGGCGCAACTGCCATTAGCGAGGTAGTATCCGCATCCAGGCTAAATTGACTAACTCCTTCCGCTGCATCTGAAGCTAGGGATGCCACTTCGGAAGTAGTAACCAGCTTGTCTGAAGGGCTGTCTGTGGCTAATGCAGCAGTTGTGCTTAACAGAAGAGCAGCACCCAGAACGCCTGGACTCTGCTTGAGAGTGTTCCATAGAATTTTGTTCATCATCTCAAATCTCACACCGACTTAAAAAGACCTAAGCGAGGATGTCCCCAGCTCGAATGAACCAATAGTATCACGATTTCACGTAAAACTCCTGGGAGGGTTGGAAGCTCCGTGATTGATCACGGAGAGGAAAACCGACTCAAGCGGCTTTAGCCGCCAGCACCCCCTTGCGGGGTGGAGGGGTATGGTTGCCCCTCCATGGAGCTATGGTTGGCTCCGACTCCCTTGCGGGGTAATGTTTGCGCTTGCGCTAACGCGCACGCTGCGCGAACGCCAATGTTCAGAGTCGGTACTATCCAAATCGCACGTCCTTAACCCCTTAGAGATGTTTAACGATTCGGTTCTAGAGCCTGGAACTAGCACGCATTCCAGGGTAGGAACTTTAACTCTTGCTCTGAACGGAGCCAGTTAAGGCTATAGCTGGTCAGCTACCTGAAAGGGGGGCACGAAGCCCCCGTGCTTCAGCCGGGGGTGCTGACATTAAACGATCGCACCCAAATTTTGTCTACGGATTGCCACAATAGAGGGCTTGGGGGGGTCTGTGGGGTTTTTACCTGGCCAGTTAGAGCCGATGGGAACCTCACGGGTTTGGATAAACTCCTGACCATCCAGACCAGTCATGGCAAACTCACGAAATTGGGATGCCATATTTTGGCGCTTACCATTATACTCTCCCGGATGTTGTACTGCCACAAATAGAGTTTGCTGATCGGGGCTAAAAAATGGTCCGCACAATTCACATTCCATGGGTCCGATCGCAAACAGATAGGCTTGACCCGCATCTGGTGGGGTGGTTGGTAAACACCACAGGGAGTTATTGCCATATATACCCATTAAATCTCTCGATGCTAAGGGTTCTCCGGCTTGATTTACCCGACCTGGGGGGACGGATTTGTTTTGAGAGCCAGTGCTAATATCTGTGACCATCCACAGATTACCTTGGCTATCAAACTCCAAATTATCTGGATTGCAAAATCCTAACCCACCTTGGAAAATTTCGCCACCCGCTGCCCACATTTCCCACCGAAATCTCAGCGCGTCCGGATCTCCATTATCCTCAATCAGACGAACTATCCATCCTGGGTCATGGGGAATAATTCCCCCTGGACCTTGAAAAATCCGCCCATCTGGTCCCTCACCATTGCGATCGCCACCTCCAGAGGTGAATGCTATATATAAGGAACCATCACCAGCAATCATAGTATCTTCTGGACGGGCGCAACAAGTAGCCCCGGCGGCACTAGCTGCTAAATGGGCATCAACCAGGATAGCACCCTGTTGGGTTTGCGAGTCGCCTAAATACAAATCTCCCAAGGTTTTGTACTGTTTCTTAAAGGCTTCGACTTCTTCATCTGTGGTAGCCACAAAACTGCCCCCTTCTGGGCGCAATGGTAAGGCTATGGCTCCCCCTATATGAACACTGGCTGGATCGGGGTTAACGGCTGTTTTAGCAGCCATAGGAATCCATTTTCCGGTTCCGTCTGGGTACAATTTGGCGGCGTATAGCATTCCGCTGGTCAATAGCCGAGAATTTTGGCGATCGCTTGGATCAATTACGCGGTCACTACTGACAAATTTGTATAAATGTCCACTACGGCGATCGCATCCCGAATAGAAGGCTAGAGGTTTTCCGGCTGTTACCCTGACACCAACGGCTTCATGGCGATACCGACCCAGCCAAGTATGTTTAGTCCCATAATCTTCCGGGTCGGCTGGATTCACTTCTACAATCCAACCATATTTGTTCCCAGCTAGTCCTAAGACGTTACCCAGACCCCTGGTGGTAGAAAAGGGAGTCTCTGAAGGGGAAAAAGATGTACCATCGGGATGTACTGATTCGGTGACAAAACTCTGGAAGTTTTCCTCGGCACTTAATACTGTTCCCCAAGGGGTTGTTCCCCCCGCACAGTTAGCAAAAGTGCCAATAATTTTATCTCCGAGGCGATCGTGATAACCCCGTCCCCCCTGGCGAAAAACTGCCACCGCTGGACCTGTAGCCTTGAGATAGCGTCCATCAGTCCAACCAGAAATTCCGGTAATGCGGCGATCGACAGATGAGTAAGTCCGTACCCATTTCCCCTCACTATCTCGACCGAGGGAAATTACCCCCATTCCCATGTCGATTAACCCTTCTTTAGAAATCTCCAGAATTGCTTGTCTGAGAGGGTCTTTTCCCGGCAAAGAAAAAGCATCAATACTCTGGCTTTGGGCAGCCTCTAAAGCCTGTTTAACCACCGCAATAGGTAAGGATATCCCTATCACTTCCTCGTAAGTTTCTCCCCAGGGCTTACCGCTAATATACTCAAAGTTAACAGTCAAAAAACCTTGATTTTCACCAGTTTGTACAAAGGACAGATAATCATTGTTATACCCACACCGAGAATCACCCACCGGGTCTCCCCAACTGGCGATTACATCATAGGTAAACCCCTCGGGAAGTACCAAATCATCAATTACCTCGTACTTGCCATATTTTCGGGATATAGCTTGATGGTCTGCACCGCTGATCTGCTCATAGGTCGGTAAAGGCATAGGACCTTTGACCGATTTAAAACTAGGGGAAAACGAGGGTGTTTCTGTAGTTGATGAACCCAGAAAATTGCTCCGATATGGTTGCTCACAGCCTTTCAAAGCCGCCGCCCCCATACCCGCAGTAATAAACAGCAAAAAATCCCGACGATTACAAGAAGCCATAAATCTGCCTATTTCTAAAACCTTGGATAATTTTAACCAAACCGATAACCAAACCCTCTGACTGTAATGATATATTCTGGTTTACTGGGTTCAACTTCTAACTTTTCTCGCAACCAGCGAATATGAACATCCACAGTTTTACTATCCCCTACAAAATCTGTACCCCAAATTACATCTAAAAGTTGTTCACGAGACCAAACTCGACGGGGATAACTCAAAAATAACTCTAGCAAACGAAACTGTTTAGGTGAGAGTTGAACTTCCTCACCCCGAACTATCACCCGACATTCTTCTTGATATAGGATGATATCTTTATATTGAAGCATCACAGGTCCTGGAAATTTACCTATTCTTTGGCGACGGATTAACGCACGACACCGAGCAATAAATTCACGGATACTGAAGGGTTTGGTCAGGTAGTCATCCGCGCCTGCTTCTAAATAAAATGCACAATTGTTGGCGTTTTCTTTGTTGCCAATAATCAAAATTGGCACAGATTGACCATGATGCCGTAACATACGACACAGATCTAAACCATTGGTTGCATCTAAAATGAGAAGGTTAAAGGGAAACTCTCCGGTAACTGCTCCTGTATTGGAAATCGAAGGCAGGGCATCTCGGCTGTCTTGGGAAATCATGATTTTATAGCCTTGTTCTTCCAGAGCAATGGATAATATATCCCGCCACGGCTCCTCATTTTCCAGCAACAAGATATGTCCAGTATCTATGACATCTAAGCGGTAAGACTTCTTACTCAAATCTGGGGAAAACATAAGTATTTATTCCTGGATGAATGATGGTGTTTGTCAAAACTTAGAAGATTAACCCCCAAGTTGGCTAGTTTTGAGGAAAATTAATCTATCACCATCCATCCGACAAAGGTATGTTCTCCATTATTGATGAGTTCGAGGAGTTGTGAGTGTCTGACAATGACAACCTTATGGTCGGGGTAGACCCGACCCGCAAGCACCTCACTTGTCTCTGACTCTGGCTTAATGGCCAGGTTGTTAAACATTAGTTTCCACCCCCAATCTGCCCGGTGTTGTTGAATGTTCGTGGATCATTAGTGGAGCTATGTTCCATCGTATTTGAGATGGGTTAACTTTAGGTAAAGGAAAAGTAATGTTTTGGTTAAGCTATGGGATTTGGTTAGAATGGTGTTGCTAGTGTCTAATAAATTTATAAAAATACACAAATAAATGCTGTTACACCTAAGCACATGGCCGGAAGTGGAGGCTTACCTCCAGCAGTCTACAGGGATTATCCTACCGATTGGATCAACTGAACAACACGGACCGACGGGGTTAATTGGCACTGATGCCATTTGTGCTGAAGCGATCGCTAAAGGGGTCGGGGAGGCTACCCAAGCCTTAGTCGGTCCTACGTTAAATGTGGGTATGGCACTCCACCATACTGCTTTTCCAGGAACCATCAGTTTACAACCTAGTACCTTGATTAGGGTAATCAAGGATTATATCACATTTTTGGCAAAAAGTGGGTTTACGACATTTTTCTTTATTAACGGTCATGGGGGGAATATTGCCACCCTCAAAGCTGCCTTTTCGGAAACCTATACCCACTTAGCTGATCTTAACTTAGCAAATAGCGATCGCATTCGTTGCCGGGTTGGTAACTGGTTTATGTGTCCATCAGTGTATAAACTAGCCAAAGAACTTTATGGGGATAGTGAAGGTTCCCACGCTACCCCCAGCGAGGTGGCGGTTACCCAGTACCTATACCCAGAGTCCATTAAAAAAGCACCCCTCAACCCTAATGTTGCTAAAGGTCATCCCATCTATGGTGGCGCTAACTTTCGCCATAACTATCCCGACGGTCGCATGGGTTCAGACCCCAGTCTAGCTACCCCTGACCATGGCAAAAAACTCTATGAGTTAGCGGTAAAGGAACTTAGCCAGTCTTATCTGGAATTTCTCAATCAAAGTGTTTTTTGATATTGGCGGCTGGGAAAATTAGTAGTTTAAAGATGATCTATCAAGGCTGGTCGTTCATCAACGCTACAATATTAGCGGTACATATTAAGTACATATTAGGTACATATTAAAGGTAGCATTGGCATACTATAAAGTTTTGCCGTCTAATTTGAGCAGCTTGTTTCGGAGAAGAGAACAGTGCCAGAGTTATTGGAGCATTTTTGGAAACCAAATTTTTATATACCTCACGGTCATTGTTACCTGTGGCAACCTTCCTTGGTGGCACTTCATGTCATCAGTGACGGGTTAATTGTCATTGCCTATTTCTCAATTCCGGCGATGCTAATTTACTTCGTCAGTAAACGCAATGATCTGCCATTTTTAAATGTTTTCAAGCTATTTGGGGCGTTTATTATTCTCTGCGGTATTGGTCATGCTTTCGATATTTGGACTCTGTGGTTTCCTAATTATTGGTGGTCGGGATTGGAACGAGCCATGACTGCTGTAGTTTCGGTATATACGGCTTTCAAATTAATGGAGATTTTGCCCCAATTTTTGTCCTTAAAAACTCCTGAAAAATTAGAAGCAGTTAATCAGGAACTACAAAAGCAGATTCAAGAGAGAGAAAAAACCGAGGAAATTTTGCGGGCAATTGTGATGGGTACGGCATCAGTAACTGGGGCGGATTTTTTCCCGGCTTTAGTGCAGAACCTGGCTAGATGTTTAGATATTCCCTATGTATTTGTTACGGAAATTGTCAGCGATAAGGAACCGATAAAATTACGAAATCTGGCTTTTTGGTCTCAGGATGATTTTGCCGATAATGATGAATATGAATTACCAAATAGTCCTTGTGCGATAGTTTTGGATACTCAAGAAGTTTGCTTTTATCCAGACAATTTACAACAAATTTTCCCCGACAATAAATATTTCCAAGAGTTGAACGCTCACAGTTATTTGGGTATCCCCTTAATGGCTCAAAATCAAAAGGCGATCGGTATTTTATCTATCTTAGACGTGAAACCTTTAGTCCAAGATGAATTAGCACACGCTGTCCTGAGTATTTTCGCATCGAGGGCAGCTACAGAACTACAAAGAAAATGGGCAGAAGAAGCGAAAAATAAAGCCTATGAAGAGCTAGAAGTGAGGGTTGAGGAACGGACATCAGCTCTCAAAAATATTAATATTGCCCTAGAAAATCAAATTCAGGAGCGTATGGCTACAGAAATAGCTATGCAACTTATGGCAGACCAAGAGAGAGCTATTAATCGCGTGATTTCACAAATGCGACAAAGTTTAAATTTGGAGGTGATTTTTCAGGCGACTGTTAATGAATTGCGTCAGGTAATTGAAGTAGATCGCGCCCTAATTTATCGGTTCAATTCTGACTGGAGTGGGGTGATAATCAAAGAGTCTGTGAGTCCGGGATGGCGGAAAATTCTGACCGAAAATCAGGGAGAAGAAGCGACTACACAGAATACGGTAGATGAAGAAAATTGTATTGTTAAAAAGCTAGGTTCTTCTCATGAATTAATTGAGGATACTTACTTAAAAGAAACCCAGGGAGGGTTTTACTCACGGTCAAAGAGTTGTTGTTGTATTGAAGACATTTACAATGCTGGCTTTTCTGATTGCTACCTGAAATTTTTAGAACAATTTCAAATCCGATCATATATTATTAGTCCGATTTTTCAAGGATATCAACTTTGGGGATTATTATGTGTGTATCAAAATGATGGTCCTCGAGAGTGGAAAACGGCAGAATCTAAGGTGGTTACTCAAATTGCTAATCAGCTAGGAGTGGCTGTTAAACAGGCGGAATTATTCGCACAAACTCAGGAACAGGCGGCGGAGTTAAAACGGGTGGCTGATGCTGCTAATGTTGCTAACCGCGCTAAAAGTGAGTTTTTGGCTAATATGAGTCATGAACTTCGCACTCCCCTTAATGCTATCTTAGGGTTTACTCAATTGCTACAACGCGATCGCAATTTAGCCGCTAAACATCAAGAATATATCAAAATTGTTAATCAAAGTGGGCAACATTTACTAGAGTTAATTAATGATGTCTTAGAGATGTCGAAAATTGAGGCGGGACGCATTACTTGTAACTCGACTGAGTTTGCCATTAAACCCTGTTTGCAAGCAATTCACGTGATGTTACAACTCAAGGCTGAGTCGAAGGGATTAACTCTCAATTTTCAGGTGGAAGAGTCGGTGCCGAAATTCGTAAGAACTGATGAAAGTAAATTGCGCCAAGTTTTGGTTAATTTAATTAGTAATGCTATTAAGTTTACCCAGGACGGGGAAGTTAGTTTAAGGGTGTCAGTTGGTCGATTAGCAGTTGATGAAGACCTAAGTTTATCTGAGGATAATGAGGTGAGTAATGAGGTAAATAAGACTTACTTGATGTTCGAGATAACAGATACTGGATGCGGTATTGCTACGGAGGAAATTAATGACCTATTCCAGGCATTTAAGCAAACTAAAGCGGGTCGAGAATCTCAACAGGGAACGGGTCTAGGATTAGTGATATCCCAGAGATTTGTTAACTTAATGGGGGGTGAAATTAAGGTAAGTAGTAAACCGGGTGATGGTAGTTGTTTTAGTTTCCAAATTCCTGTGGGTGTGGCGGACAAGATGGTTAATGAATCGGAGAATACATTAAATCAGGCTTGTCGGTTAGCACCGGGACAAGAAGACTATCGAATTTTGGTAGTGGAAGATAACCCGGTTAATCGGTTATTACTAACTACATTATTGCAGGATGTGGGTTTTGAGGTTCAGGAAGCGGAAAATGGACACGAAGCGATCGCCATTTGGCAACAGTGGCATCCCCACTTAATTTTTATGGATATGCATATGCCAGTGATAGATGGGTTTGAGGCAACCCAATATATTAAACAGGCTGAAGTTGATACAATTCCGGTAATTGTTGCTATTACAGCCAGTGCCTTTACTGAACAAAGACGAAACTGCATTAATGCCGGGTGTGATGACTTTATCAGTAAGCCATTTCGGCGGGAACAAGTTTTAGAAACCCTGACTAAATATTTAGGGGTCAAATACCAAACTCCTGAACCCAATGCGATCGCCTCTGAAGCCGTAGCAGCTTCCGAACCTCAAAACCATGACCATTTAGCCATAAATCCTGAAACCTTCGGCATTATGCCAGCAGAATGGTTAGAGCAAATCCACTATGCTGCTCAATTAGGAAATGATCTAATGATCCTATCTTTAATCAAACAAATTCCCCCAGAGCATTCAGATTTAGCTGAAGCCTTAAACAGCATTGTGGAAAACTTCCAATTTGAGCGATTGTTGGAAATGTTTAATTCCGAGACTAATTCCGAGACCATGGAAAGCGATCGCTAACTAGCCACAGGCAAAATCAACCTTTCACGAGCCATAATTGCCTTGGGAAAAACCGCTTGAACTTCATGTTCAATTTGGTCAAGGAAATCATCTGAGTGGCTAGGGTCATGATGAAAAATCACCACCCGTTTAACATCCGCCGCCTCAGCGATTTTGACTGCTTCTTGCCAGGTTGAATGTCCCCAACCCACCTTGGGAGATTTAGGATTATGATATTCCTCATCAGTATACATAGCATCATAAATGAGGATATCAGCTCCCTGAGCCAATTCCAGCACATTCTCATCCAACCCATCAGGCAAATGTTCTGTATCGGAACAGTAGACCACAGTTCGTCCTTGCCAAGTAACACGATACCCCATAGCCGTATTAGGGTGATTAAGTTGTCCGGTTTCAATCTTGATATCATCAAGCATCATAGTATCCCCCGGTTTCAATTCATAAAACCTCAGATCTGCCTGTAACCCACTCAGGGGAATGGGGGAGTTGGGATGAAGTACGCGATCGATGAAATGCTTTTTCATCGATTCTCCATCTGGGGGGATCGTGCCATAGATATGAAAGCAGTTCCCCGGGGTAAAAGCCGGAGTAAACAGGGGGAAACCCTGGATATGATCCCAGTGGTAATGGGTAAAAAACATATAGGCTTCCATAGGCATTTGTGCGACTAGGGAATCACCCAAGGACCGCAACCCAGTACCACCGTCAAAAATCAGCCTTTTTCCGGCAATACGCATTTCCAAACAAGAGGTATTCCCGCCATAGCGGATAGTTTCTTTTCCTGGGGTGGGGATACTGCCGCGAACTCCCCAAAACTCCACCACAAAATCATCGGGATTTTGATCACAGGAGTCTGGGTTATCTCGACCAGTTGCCAACACAGAAGATGGGGTGATGGTTTCCATGTTTTAATCTTCAGGATGTAAAGTTCTACACTGACCGTGATCACGCAATAGATGGTCACAGAGTACCAAGGCAACCATTGCTTCTACCATAGGAACCGCTCTGGGCAAAACACAAGGATCATGTCGTCCTTTTGCTGCCAGAGTGGTTTCGGAGCCCTCACGGGTGACAGTTTTCTGTTCTTTACGAATTGTAGCAGTTGGCTTGAAGGCAACTCGCAAAATTATGGGTTCTCCGTTAGAAATTCCCCCCTGGACACCGCCGGAACGATTGCTCAGGGTGCGAATGGCTCCAGTATCATCAATATAAAATTCATCATTATGTTGACTACCTGTGAGCAGAGTGCCAGCAAAACCAGAGCCGATTTCAAAACCCTTACTAGCGGGTAGGGACATGACAGCTTTGGCTAGGTCTGCTTCTAGTTTATCGAATACTGGCGAACCTAGTCCAGTAGGAGCGTTACGAACTACGCATTCTACTACCCCACCAATGGAGTCCCCCTGGTCTCTGATGTCTTCAATTAGTTGAATCATCTGTTGCGCGCTGTCGGGGTGAGGACAGCGGACTATATTGCTTTCGACTTGCTCCAGGGTAACGGTTGCCGGATCGATCGCTGCTTCTAGGTCTTTGATGCGTTTGACATAACCGATGATTTCGACATTGGCGACCTGTTTGAGGATTTTTTTAGCTATAGCACCTGCTGCTACTCTACCAATAGTTTCACGAGCGGAAGACCTACCGCCGCCTTGCCAATTGCGAATCCCATATTTACCATCATAGGTGGCATCGGCATGGGAGGGGCGATATTTTTTCGCCATTTCATCATAATCCTGGGGGCGGGTGTCTTTATTTTTGACTATGATCATGATCGGGGTTCCTAGGGTTTGCCCTTCAAATACCCCACTGAGGATTTCGCAGGTGTCGCTTTCTTTGCGAGGGGTGGTAATTTTGCTTTGTCCGGGTCGGCGACGATCTAATTCCTGTTGGATTTCTGAGATGTCCAGGGGGAGGCGGGGAGGACAGCCATCGATGATGACTCCAACCCCCCCACCGTGGGATTCACCGAAGGTGGTGATCCTAAATAAATGCCCAAATGTGTTGCCCATACTGGTCTTGTCTAAAAGGTTGTAGAGTCTCGATCCTATCAGATCTTGCACTATCAACGGACCGGGCTACAGTCGTTTATACTCGGAATGCTGCTGCCTCAATTAGTCTTCGTGATCCTCAAAGGGGTCACTGAGTTCTTCTGAAGGAGGACCGAAGGCGGTATAAATGGCATAGGCAGCGATCGCTACTACGGTAGCAGCTAGGGAAATGTTAAGAGCTATTGCAGGTTCCATGAGATTTGATTCAATTATGAGCCTTGTTCTTATATAATATTACGAAACATTAAAATTTGCTGTTCAACCCATTGATAAGGTGACTTATGGCACAAAGAACTTGGTTAGGCGATCGACTCAGACCCCTCAACTCAGAATATGGTAAGGTTGCCCCCGGTTGGGGTACTACTCCCCTGATGGGGGTTTTTATGGGGTTATTCTTCGTGTTTCTGTTGATTATCCTACAGATCTATAACTCCTCACTGATTCTCGAAAATGTTAGCGTGGACTGGGCCAACCTAACTCGCTAAGTTGAGAGTCCGGGAGAGCTTAATTTAATCGCAGATTAGTTGAACCGATTAGGGCGATGCGCTACCATACCAAGTATGGTGCGAGACCTTCGGGTATGAAATAGAGCTGAAATGGGCGAAATAACTACCCGGTGAGGACTTAAACCCCTTGGTTGATTGGGTCGCATCCCTGACCATCCCATAACACAGCCTGATTTTTTTGCCCACCTTCGAGACTTCCAATATGGCCAGTCAGGTGAAGCGGAAAATCAGGTCTAAGACTGCCCGCGCCATGCTGACATGGGCGCATTATCGATTCAAACTAACCCTGAGACATAAGCGCGGAAATAACTGAACAGTTGTAGATGTGACCGAAGAATACACCAGCAAAACCTGTACTCACTGTGGTCATGTTCATTCCCAGCTAGGTGGCTCAAAAGTGTTCCGATGTCCTGAGTGCGGGTTCACTCTACCCAGGGACTGGAACGGTGCTTTGGGAATCTTTCTAAAAGCTTTGCGGGATACCGCCTCTGTTACTTTAACGGGTAATAGTGCTATCGTCGCATTGTCCGGGAACAACCGGATAAATGTCGCGTAAATGTATCAGGCGCAAATCTACGAACTGGATCAATTGGCGATCGCTATGGATTTCGGGTCTGGTTGGTCTCATGGCTTACGGCGACTCTCCCTGGAAATCATATTTCACTGGCGATCGCCATATTTTTAGCCCTATACCCTAGGCGACTTCCCAACTACTGGAGACATTAAATGAATATTTTTGGCATGGGTTTACCAGAGATGGCAGTCATCCTGGTATTAGCACTTTTGATTTTTGGTCCGAAAAAATTACCCGAAATGGGTCGCAGTTTAGGAGAGGCGATCCGCAAGTTTCAAGAAGCCTCCCAGGAATTTAAGACCGAGTTTAATCGAGAAGCAGAACAGATCCAAGCTGCTACTCGCCCCCAAAATACTAACTCCGAAAGTGATAATTCTTAGCAGCAATTTTGTCCTCTGCAATGGCTTTAATACCACAATTAATTGTAGGTTTAGGTAATCCGGGGTCAAAATATGACCGTACCCGCCACAATATTGGCTTTGAAGCCGTCGATTTTTTGGCTGACAAGTGGGGGGCTACCCTGTCGGAAAACCGTCGGTTTCAGGGGGTATTTGGTGAGGCTAAGATGCGATCGCATGACAAGCTGTATCTCCTGAAACCCTTAACCTACATGAATCGGTCAGGTCAAGCTATTCGGTCTGTGGTGGACTGGTACAAACTCCCCCCGGAATCCGTGTTAGTGATTTATGATGACATGGATTTACCAGTAGGACGGCTGCGCCTGCGGCTGTCCGGTTCCGCTGGGGGACATAATGGCATGAAATCGGCGATCGCTCATTTAGGGACTCAAAATTTCCCTCGCCTGCGCCTGGGAATTGATAAACCCCAAGCCGCAGTCCTTAACCACGACCGAGAAACCATCTCCCACGTCCTGGGTAAATTTCCCCCTAATGAGCGCCAGACTATGGATAAACTGTTACAACAGGTATTAGAAGCCATAGAATTAGCCCTAGAAGATGGAGTAGAAAAAGCTATGAGCCTCTACAATAGTCGCAGTGTTGACTAATGTCCAGAATCTGAATTTCCTGCATTATCCCAGGAGGTTGCTAGTGACTCATGCTAGAGGTCCTTTACCCGAAACCAATGCCCATATCCGCATTACCCGTCAGTCCTGGCAGTCTGGTATTCTCGAAGGAGATGTCAGCGCCGGGGACTATGTATGGCAATTTCAATGGCGATTTAGACAACGTAAAAGTTTAGTTATTCGACCCTCCCAGGGTCGCGCTTTAATCCAAGAACCCCTAGGGCGATTTCTGGAAAAGTGGGACTATAAACTTGAACCAGGCGGCGATTATTCTTTTACCATTCGCGCTAAGTTTTGATAGTCAGTTATCCCGTGATTATCGTGATTTACCGGTTCTGACCCACCAGAGAAGATGTCGGCAGTAAGGAGGTAAGATGGCGATTCATTTCCTCTAAATATCTGGCTAGTTGAGAATAATCACGGCTAGTTAGTAGGGGGTTATCCTGACTATTTAACAATGATTCTAAAGGCAAAACACGATAATTGAGTTTGCCATGAAGTGAGTATCGATGCACCCAAGTGGGTAAAGCTATCACCTCAGCAATTTCTATAGTTTCATCAGGAAAATTCTTGTTAATTCTCACCTTAAAAATAACTCCCACATCCCGATAATTCCCCCGCTGATTAGAAATGAAATTCCCCATTGAGTAAATAGCCACAGCTTGGCGGATAGTACCATCTTCCTCCGTGATATCAAAAATTTGATAGGGTTGAACCACATGGGGATGACTACCTAAAATAATATCCGCACCCGCATTAACCAAACTGGCGACCAGTCGTTTTTGTTCAGCATTCGGCTGGCGTTGATATTCCGTGCCAAAATGCAAAGCCACAGTAACTATATCAACTCCTAATTCTCGCGCTTTCTGAATATCTTGGATGATTTTCGCTTCATCAATTAAGTTAACTAAATAATCCTTTCCCCTAGGGATAGGAATGCCATTAGTGCCGTAGGTATAGGCAAAAAACGCCATTGATATATCATTCTTTTCAATCACAGTAATGGTGTCTGCTTCCTCCTGGGAGGCGGCTGTACCGACGGGAACCAAACCTCTACTTCTGACATTTTCCAGAGTTGTTAATAAACCAGCTTCGCGACGGTCTAGGGAGTGATTGTTAGCTGTGGTTAAAATATTAAATCCGGCATTTTTCAGGGCATCTGCGAGGGTATCCGGTGCATTAAATAAGGGATAACCTGTATATCCGGTTGCTGAACCTGCTAGGGTAGTTTCTAAGTTCCCAATTACCCAATCTCCGGTTTGGAGAATGTCGCTAACTTCTGTAAAAAAAGGGTCATAATTATAAGTGTTTGTGCTGGGATTATAACCGGACCTAATTTGTGGTCCGTGCATCATAATATCGCCAACGGCAATTAATAAAGCTGACTGGGTATAGGGTTTGGGGGGTTTGGTTAAAGCGGTGAGTTTCTCTGGGTCTATGGGTTCAACCCTAGCACTGGGTACAATATCGCAGCCGATAACCAAGAGAAACAAACTACCAGAAATCAGGGTGAGCAATTTTTGAGGCAAAACTTTACATATATTCATATCGTGGAGATCGATGGAGTAAGTAGAAAGCACGTTGACAGCTAAGATAGCATATCAGGTATGATCGGGTGAGGGGCATTGATTATAGATAATTCCTACCACCGATGTGGCAGTTTCAGAAGTTGTTATGACTACAGAGAGAATTTCAGCGCCAAGAAGGGGGAAAGGTCAGGAAAAACGCCACCAGTTAAGAAGGTGGCACTTTTGAAGCTGAGATCTGTAGTCAGAAAGGATAGTTTACATACATACAAGTTCACCAATTCACTAGCACCTACCCACTATGCTTGACAAAATTGCTACGGCTATCTTTGCTGCTTTCCTGGCTTTCCCTGGCGCTACTAACTCAGAAGTGGCGGAAACTCATGTAGCCCAAGGGATACAGTGTAACCCTAATGGTTCAATGATGGAAATGAAAAAATGTGCTGATGATGATTATCGAGTAGCCGATCGCAAACTGAATGAAGTTTACCAACAACTGACCCCGAAAGTGCAAGGGGAGGAAAGACAGCGCCTGATTGCAGCACAACGCGCTTGGATTCAATTCCGCGACACGAATTGTAGATTTGAATCTGCGGAAGCGTTGGGGGGGACTTTAGAGGGTCTGCTGTTCACCAACTGTCTCACTAAGATGACCACCAATCGCACGGCTGAACTACAGGCATATATAGCACGACAGGCCAGCAATGAGCAACCGCAAATGGGACAAGTTACTAATATCGTTCAGGGGGACATTATGTGCTATGTGACCCTTAAAGATCAGATGAACCGGGAACACCAGTTAGGCGCAACTTTCGATATTTGTGCTAAGGCTAATCAATTCATCAATCGTCGGGTTTCCCTAAAATATTCACTGCAAAATGTTAACGACTGCGAAAGCATTGAACCCTGTGGAAAAACCCGCCAGGAATTGCTGATTAGCAGTATGGATGTTGTCAGGTAGGTAGTTGAGAGCCTAACTTTTGTGTGACGCTAAGGGGTACAATGGTTAGGCTTGGCATCTTCACATCAGGGGGTTTTCCTGTTCTTGATGTGGGGAGGAACTCGGAAAGAGGTTTGACTTTGGGTGTAGAACTGCGAAGTTATGTTTATCTGGACAATTTACAGCCCCAACACGCTGCCTATATTGGGACGGTATCGTTGGGGTTTTTGCCGTTACCTGGGGATGCGTCCCTGTGGATTGAAATTTCACCGGGAATTGAGATTAACCGCATTACTGATGTGGCTTTAAAGTCTACGGCTGTCCGTCCTGGTGTTCAGTTTGTGGAAAGGTTGTATGGTTTGTTGGAAATTCACTCTAGCCGCCAGGGAGATACGTTAACGGCGGGTAGGGCGATTTTGGATGCTTTGGGGGTACAAGAAAGCGATCGCCTCAAGCCGCGTGTGGTCTCTAGTCAAATTATTCGCAATATTGACCCTCACCAGGCACAATTGATTAATCGGACTCGCCGGGGACAGTTGTTGCTGGCTAAACAAACTTTATATGTTTTAGAGGTGCAACCAGCGGCTTATGCTGCTTTGGCTGCGAATGAGGCGGAAAAGGCGGCTTTGATTAATATTCTACAGGTGCAAGCGGTGGGGAGTTTTGGACGTTTGTATCTGGGTGGAAATGAACAGGATATTTTGGCGGGGTCGGCGGCGGCTTTAAATGCGATCGCTAATGTTTATGGTCGCGATACCTTATTTGCGGAAAGTAAGGAGTGAGGAATAGGGGGGTTATTATGGCTAATATTGAACAATTGGCAATCTTGAGGCGGGGTGTGGTGAAATGGGAGTTTTGGCGACGGCAAAATGCGGCGATCGCACCGGATTTACAAGAGGCTAATTTCTCTGGTTTTCACCTGGAAGGGGTGAATTTAGAGGGGGCTAATCTTCATGGCGCTAATTTAAGGGGTGCTAAATTGAGGTTGGCTAATTTAATGGGGGCTGATTTAGCAGGTGCCAACCTGGAAGGTGGTGATTTGCAAGGGGCTAATTTAATGGGGGCGGTTTTACTGGGGGCTAATTTATGTGATGGGAATTTGACTGATGCGGATTTGGGAAATGCTAATTTAATTGGGGTGGAATTTCGAGAGGCGATCGCCCGTCGGATTAATTTGAATGGCGCAAACCTAAGACGGGGGAATTTTACCCAGGCGAATTTAGCGGCGGTTAATTTGAATCAGGCTAATTTGAGTCACGCTAATTTCCATGAGGCGGTTTTGATAAATGCGATCGGCTATCAAGCTAATTTTTATGGTACTAACTTGGTTAATAGCCATTTAAATGGGTCTTATTTCTGGGGGGTGAAGTTCACTAATTCCCAATTAATGGGGGCTGATTTGCGATTCGCTAATCTCAGAAAATCTGTTTGGGAAAACATCGACGCAAGAGGTGCGAATTTGCGAGGCGCTAACCTGAACGGCGCTATTTTACACTCAGTTGATTTACGCGGTGCGAATTTGCGAGGCGCTAACCTGAACGGCGCTATTTTAAAACGGGTTAATTTGGATGATGCTATTCTACCTTATAATTAATCATACATCATAAGAAACCCGGTTTCTCAATAGGGGGCTGGAATTAAGCGCCAGCCTATGATCAACTGGAACTGATCATAAAATGAGATAAACTAAGGGATTATCCGTAACCCACCGAATAAGTCCACCTTAGCAGTCAATGGAATCAGTGAAGTTATGTCAAGTTTTCCGCCACCTCTAGCGCAACCTCAATCCCTCCAACAATGCCTTAAACAGTATTTTGGCTATGACAGCTTTAGACCAGGACAACAGGAGATTATAGAACAAGTGCTGCAAAAGCGGGATGTACTCGCGATTATGCCTACAGGGGGTGGAAAATCCCTGTGCTTTCAACTTCCCGCTCTCTTGAAACCCGGTCTGACATTGGTGGTTTCGCCTTTAATCGCTTTAATGCAAGACCAGGTAGAAGCGCTAAAAGATAATGGTATTGGGGCGACATTTCTGAATAGTACGGTAGATATTCACGAAGCGCGTCAGCGAGAGTCAGCTATTCTACAAGGTCAAATTAAGCTGCTTTATGTAGCACCGGAAAGGTTACTATCTCCTCAGTTTTTAGAGTTTTTAGACCGCCTTGAGGCGGCATTTGGCATATCAACTCTGGTAATTGATGAAGCTCATTGTGTCTCAGATTGGGGTCACGATTTTCGACCAGAATATCGACAAATTCAACAGGTGCGATCGCGTTATCCCCACGTCCCAGCGATCGCTCTCACGGCTACGGCTACGGAACGGGTCAGATTTGATATAATTAAACAAATTGTCCTCAAACAACCTTATGTTCACGTCGCCAGTTTCTACCGTTCTAATCTCTACTATCAGGTAATCCCTAAACAACCGAAAAAACGGTTCCCTCAACTATTAAAAGTAATTGAATCGATGTCAGGTTCAGGAATTATTTACTGTTCCAGTCGGAAAAGGGTGGAAGAAGTCGCATTACAATTACAACATAATAATATCCCAGCCCTCCCCTATCATGCGGGAATGGCGGATAGCGATCGCCTAGAAAGTCATACCCGTTTTATCCGAGATGATGTCCGAATTATCGTGGCTACTATCGCCTTCGGTATGGGTATAGATAAGCCAGATGTCCGGTTCGTTATACACTACGATTTACCGAAAAGTTTGGAAAACTATTACCAAGAGTCAGGACGTGCTGGACGGGATGGACAACCGGCTCAATGTCTGCTATTGTTTAGTTATGGGGATATGAAAACCATTGAATATTTGATTGAGCAAAAGCCTGATGTTGATGAACAAAGAATTGCGCGCCAACAGTTGCGACAGGTAATTGATTATGCTGAGTCTACCGAGTGTCGGCACCGCATTCAACTGCGCTATTTTGGAGAGGAATTTCCCGGTAATTGTGGCACCTGTGATAATTGTTGCCATCAACGACCTATGGAAGATTGGACAGTGGAAGCAATGAAGTTTCTATCCTGTGTGGCGCGGTGTCGGGAAAGGTTTGGGATGAATTATATTATTGATGTGTTGCGGGGTGCTAAAAATCAAAGGGTTTTGAGTAGGGGACATGATAAACTTTCCACCTATAATATAGGACGAGACCGGACTGTTGATGAGTGGAAAATGTTGGCGCGATCGCTTTTGCATCAAGGACTGTTAGACCAGACTAATGATGGCTATTCCATTTTGAAGTTAAATAACCTCAGTTGGGAGGTGATGAAAAGACAGCGGGAAGTCAAAATTGCGGTAGTACGCGATCGCCAACTTCCACAACAAACTTGGTCTATGGCGGCGGATGTTAAAATGTTATTAGAGCATCTCCGTCAAGTTCGTAAACAACTGGCTGACCAAAATGATATTGCTCCCTATAAGATTTTTTCCGATTCGACTTTGGGGTTAATGGCGCGAGAACGTCCCCAAACTAAACAGGATCTCTTGAGACTTTCTGGGGTGACTGCTTATAAGGCTCAATATTATGGTCAGCAGTTCTTAAATGCTATCCATCAATATTGTCTGGAACAAGGTATTCCCCTCAAGCCTACTAAACCGCCATTACCTGCTGTTTCATCATCATCTATCTCTAAGTGGTATAGTATCTCCCCTACTGTTCTGCAAACCTGGGAGTTATTTAAGCAGGGTTTAAATGTGGAAGAGATCGCTTATCAGAGAGGCTTAAAATCTACTACGATTTATGGTCATTTGGCGGATTTAATTGCTAACAATTATGGCGATATCGATATTAATACATTGGTATCTCCTGAACGACAACAGGTGATTTTAGAAGCGATCGCTATTTTGGGAGATGAACACCTAACACCAATTTATGAACATCTAGGAAAAGCCTACAGTTATGGGGAAATTCAATTAGTTAGGGCTTTATGGCGATCGCAAAATTCCCCCGATATTGAGTTTTGATTGAGTAATTGATAATTATTATCGGCTGAGAAACCTTATCGGCTGAGAAACCCGGTTTCTCAAAGAAACCGGGTTTCTGGAAATCTGGGGGAGAAACCCGGCTATAATTATTAATTAAGGTGTGATTGAGTTTGCTTGAGGATATTAGGGATTTTAGTAATAATTTGTTCGGCAATTTCTGGGGGTTTTTCATCCCCATTGATAGCAATAGAAATATCAGCTTGTTGATAAAGATGTCGCCTAGTTTCCAGGATATTATCGAGGCGAGTTAGGGGGTCTGGGTGTTCTAGTAGAGGTCGGGTTGTGTCTCCTTTCAGACGTTCATATAAGCAATGAGTTGGGACATCTAACCAGATAATTATACCATGTCTTAAATAACTCCAATTCATCCGTTTAATCACAACCCCTCCCCCAGTAGCTACCACTAAATGTTGATAAGCACAAAGACTAGATAGGACTTGAGATTCTAAGTTCCTAAATTCTTCCTCTCCCTGGGTGGCAAAAATTTCGGGAATGGCTTGTCCCGACACTTGACTAATCAAAACATCGGTATCAAAAAACTTATAGCTTAATCGATTAGCCAATATCTCACCGACCGTAGATTTTCCCGCCCCCATCATACCAATTAAATAGATGTTAATTCCTTGTATTTGTTCTAAAACCATGAGATTGTCTAAAAGTCCGAAAGTGATCATAACTAGCTAGATAATTTTAGCCGATTTCATCCTCATCATCAAAACCCCAATCTTCCTCATCAGATTGAATTTTGGTAGGGGGAGAAGGGGGATTAATTAGGCGATAGTCTGCATCATAAACTGATTCGGTACGACCAGCACCGGAATTTTGACCGTCTTTATAATTGAAGGAATAGACGGAACCCGACCAGGATTCTTTTTGAGGTTGTTGCTGTAATTCAAAGGTTTTTCCGGTGGTTTCTGGGGGTGTGGGAGTGGTGGTGGGGGTGTTTTCTGGGGGTGGAGGAGTGGGGGTATTTGGCGCATTCTGGGGAGGTAAATTATCCCAATTTTCATCAGTATTAGGAGAGTTTAGGGGATTGATATCGCGTTTATTCCAGGATTCTGATTCTGATGGTTTGGGGGTAGTTTGTCTAACGGGTGGGGTTTCTGGTTCATTTTGGCGATCGCTATCATTTTCATCCCAACTATCGCTAACTTGGCGGACTTCGGTTTCCCAATCATCACTATTTTTGTGAGTTTTGGGGGATTGATTTTTGGGGGTAGGGATAGGCGGTTGATTTTCGGGTTCTAATTCTAGTTCAGATTGCAAATTATCCCACTCCGAATCATCGGCTTGTGGTGACGGGGGAATTGCTGGATCAGGTGGGTTAGGTTGGGGGGATGGTTGTATAGGTTTTTTACTGGCTTGAGGACGTGACGGAGAGGGGGTGTAAGAGAGTTGGAATAAACTGGCAATAATCAGAGAGGTGAATATACCGATGAATAGGGCAATTAGTAGCCACACCGACAAAGGTAAAGTGGGTAATTGCATCCCTAAAAATACTAAAGATATGGCGGGGGAAAGATTTTGTATGGTGAACAATATCAAACCACCGACTATAATCAAAATAGCGATCGCACTTTTTCCAGACATCACATAAATAACCCCATCGAAATCGAAAATATCAATAACTAATTAGGAAATTCCCTCAGAATTCATCAGGTTTCCACCGACGCAAAGGTACACAATCAATCTCAAATTGATCCAGGGTTCGCGCTACCACAAAATCTACCAAATCCTCAATAGTTTGGGGATGATGATACCAAGCGGGGATAGCCGGGACAATCCGCGCGCCTGCTTCTGCTAAAGTAGTCAAATTTCGCAGATGGATAAGACTTAGGGGAGTTTCCCGTGGCACAATTACCAATTTTCTACCTTCTTTTAATTGTACATCTGCCGCCCGTTCAAGTAAATCGGAACTGAGACCTTGGGCAATTTTAGCCACTGTACTCATACTACAGGGAATGACGATCATACCGATAGTGCGAAAGGAACCACTAGCAATATTAGCGCCTACATCCTGCCAAGGATGACAACGCAGTTTTCCCCCGGTTTCCACCCCGGCTTGTTGTCGCCAAAATAACTCCTGGCGCGCGCTATCTCCAGGCATTTGCAAATTATTCTCCGCTTGCCATACCATGTAGGAAGACTTGGAGGCTACCAATTCGATAGCATAATCGGCTTGTAGCAGGTATTTTAAGGCGCGGACTGCATAAATGAGTCCCGAAGCACCGGAAACGCCAATAATCAGGGGTCTGGTCGAGGTGGTCATTAGGGAAACTTCCCTTGTTGAACTTCTGTGCAGAATTGTGTCACGGCGTTGGTAATGGTATCGTGCAGGTTAGCGTATTTTTTGGCAAAGGGTGGTTGCCAGGGGGTTAATCCCAATATATCAGAGGTTACCAGCACTTGTCCGTCGCAGTAAGGACCCGCGCCAATACCGATAGTGGGAATGGTTAGTTGTTGGGTAATTTCCGCCGCCAAGTCCTTGGGGATATGTTCCAGGACTATAGCAAAGGCTCCCGCTTGTTGTAAGGCGATCGCTTCTGATAAAATACGTTCTGCTGCCACTGTGGTTTTACCTTGTTGGCGATACCCTCCCAATTGATGTACAGACTGGGGAGTTAAGCCGACATGACCCATAACGGGAATACCCACTTTGACTAAGGCGCTGACTGTATTAGCCATTTCATCATAGCCCCCTTCTAACTTTACGGCGGATGCTCCTGTTTCTTTCAATACCCGTCCGGCTGAATGAATCGCCTGTTGGGGACTTTCCTGGTAGGTCAAAAATGGTAAATCCACTACCAATAGGGATCTTACCACCGCCCGACGCACTGCTTTGGCGTGGTGCAACATTTCCTCAAGGGTTAGCGGTAGGGTGGTTTCGTAACCTAAACCGACCATGGCTAGGGAATCACCGACTAGAATAATATCAATACCTGCTTGGTCGATAATTTTGGCGATCGCATACTCATAAGCAGTTAGCATGGTAATTTGGTGTCCCTGCTGTTTCCAATCGATTAATTGTTGGGTGGTTACTGCCATAATTGTTTGTAGGTTTAGGGATTACAGGTTGCAGAGTCTTGATTTTATCAAAAACTGAACCACTGTCTCATCCTAAGTTTCACACTGAGAATACTAATGCAGCCCAATTATATAATACTTGGTCTCAAGTTGATCACTCTAGGGGTCTCCACCCTGGTAGCGATCGCTACCCCCACTCAAGCCGCTGATTTTTTGCGTTTTTCCATCGGAAATAGAGATTTTTCTATTCCTGTCGATGTTTTAGAAACTTATATCGAAAATCCGCCCGACCATTCCGAACATCAAAATTTAGATAATGTCGCAAATTTATTGAGTCCCAAAATCCAGACACAACTGCGGGACATATTAGCGAGACGTTATCAGTTTAGTGATGCCGAAATCAGGCATTTATTGAGTTCTCCGATGGTAGCAGATTTTTTAATTCAGATGGGAGATATTATCGAAACCGAACCCGGTGCTAATGGCGCAGATGCCATCCGAAATGCCATGGTATCAGCCAGTAGTCTCCCCGACGGATTTACCCTCATTGATATGATGCGAGAGTTTCCTAGTCCTAGTATTTATATGAACCTAAATGAGGCTTTACAAGCATTAACTAATGTAGCGATTTTAATTGAGTCAACTAATGATATAATTGCCGACATCAAAAGACTGGCATCTTCCCAAGGAAAAACTGCTGGAAATATTGATTTTAGTCAATGGCGCGACTTACGAAAACCCGGAGATTTTCCAAGTTCTAAATACACCTATAGAGTTAGTGATTCAATTCGCGATCGCCAATTTAATTTTGATTTATACCTCCCGGAAACTACTGATAGTAATATCCCCACTTTAATCATATCTCATGGTTTAGCATCAGACCGCAGTCGCTTTGAATACCTCGCGCGCCATTTAGCCTCCTATGGTTTCGCCGTAGCTGTTCCTCAGCACACTGGTAGCGATTTTCAGCAATTCCAAGACTTGTTAATTGGGAAAGTATCAGATATGTTTAACCCGCGAGAATTTATAGACAGACCCCTTGACATTTCCCAAGTATTAGATTATCTAGAATCCTTAAATAGTGGAGATTTAAGCGATCGCCTTAACTTGGATAATGTCGGAGTTCTCGGACATTCTCTCGGAGGCTATACAGCTTTAGTCTTAGGGGGTGCGCCGCTGAATTTTGCACAACTGAAAATCGACTGCAATCAAGATAACTTTTCCGTTAATCCTGCCTTATTTCTCCAGTGTCGCGCCCTAGAATTACCGCAAACCGACACCAACTTGAGAGATGAAAGAGTTAATGCTATCTTACTGATAAACCCTCTAAATAGTAGTATCTTAGGAGAAGCAAGCATCAATCAAATCCAAATCCCGGTGATGATGGTAGCCAGTGGCTTGGATATATTAGCACCAGCAGTATTAGAACAAATCCCAGCTTTTAATTGGTTAACCAATTCCCACCGATATTTAGTCTTTAAAGAAAAAGATAGTCACTTTTTTGATATGAATCAATACACGGCTGAAGCCATACCCAACTTAGGAGGTTTAACTCGTCCAGCCACAGAAATTTCCCGGGGATATATCAAAAGTCTAAGTGTAGCATTTTTCCAAACCCACATAACTAATAATCCTGAATATGAGCAATATTTACAAGCCGCTTACGCTATCCATATCAGTGATGCTGCTTATCCTATCCATTTGATATTACCGACTCCTGACCAGAAGCTAGGAGTTAAATAAAATGACATAAATAAATATTGACCCTTGACAAAAATGTAGGTTGGGTGAAACCCAACAAAGAGAGTAGTAGTAGGTTGGGTGAAACGGAAAATGTAGGTTGGGTGAAACCCAACAAAGAGAGTAGTAGTAGGTTGGGTGAAACCCAACAGAGGTCAATGGACCCAACGTAGGTTGGGTGAAACCCAACAGAGGTCAATGGACCCAACGTAGTCAATATAGCAAAAGTCAGGCAGGAAAACCCGCCATGACTTTTGTTAGATCTATTGGAAAGCACACTACTCAGGTTTCTAATCTGATTATAACCTATATTGTCAGATTTTTATATCCGATTTGTGCAACTTTTTTGTGTTGATGGACTTGATCAAACTGTTAATTGATATATTGAATTGATATATTGAATTGATATATGAAAAACTCCCCCCTAACCAGACCTATTAGGAGGAAATGGGGGGAGTAGGGTTTCTAGGTTGTCAGAGTTCAGTTATTGACTTCTTGAAGTTCAACGTCAGTATTAGGGTCAACATCAACTTCGGTATCGTCCCCTTCACCGGATAAAGGGACTAAAGCCACAGCAGCGATCGCATCTTCCTTATCTAAGCGTTGTACCCGCACCCCTGTAGCATTGCGGGACTGTCGAGAAATAGCGCTAATCACCTGACGAATAATAATCCCCCGGCTAGTAATTAACATCAATTCATCAGTATTATGTACCACCTGAAGCGCCACCACACAATCACCAGATAAATGGGGTTTAAACTTAGTAGCAATAATGCCTTTTCCGGCGCGATTTTGTAAGCGAAATTGAGACACAGGAACTCGTTTTCCATAACCCCTAGTAGTAATCACCAAAATAGAAACCCCATCAGGTTCAACTTCAGTAGTAGCTATCTCTTCCGATTCCGTATCATCCACCTCTTCAACGGTAGTATTTTCCTCATCTTCTATTTCCGTTTCTTCACCCCCCAATTGAGGAATACTAGCCACAATAAAACTAGGGAGAATATCCATCCCAATGAGTTCATCATCTGGTTTTAGCTTCATAGCTTTAACCCCACGGGTAGCGCGACCGAGGGGTCGTAATTGTTTATCATCAGTGTGGAAATGAATAGCCATACCCAGGCGAGAACCGATAATAACGCTATCATCCACCTTAGCACTGCGTACCCAACGCAACTCATCTCCTTCATTTAAGGAAATCGCAATTATGCCATTAGAACGGATATTGTTAAAAGCGGAAAGGGCAGTTTTTTTGATGTAACCCCCCTTAGTTAGCATCACCAAATATTCATCGTTACTAAATTCCCCAACCGCCACCAAAGAGGTGATTTTCTCATCCCGAGGAATTGGCAACATTTGCACAATCGGAACCCCCCTAGCGATGCGGGAACCGATAGGTATTTGATAGGCTTTTAAACAGTAAGCAACCCCCCGTTCAGTAAAGAACAGAATACTGTCATGGTCGCAACAGCTCAAGAAATGTTTAACCCCATCATCCTCCTTCATTTTGGTTCCAGATTTACCGCGAGTGGCGCGATTTTGAGCCTCAAAAGTATTAACGGGCATCCGTTTAATGTACCCTTGTTCAGTGAGAAGAATAATTGCTTTTTCATTAGCAATCAAATCGGTATCTTCTAGCTCACTTTCTTCGAGTTCAATTTCCGTCCGTCGGGGTGTGCCGTGACGTTGTTTAATTTCTTGAGCTTCCTGCTCAACAATTTCTAAAATCCGTTCTCGGCGATTTAAAATATCGTTTAGGTCAGAAATTTTCGCCAAAAGTTCTTGATGTTCTTGTTCAATTTTCTGAGCTTCCAAGGCGGTTAAACGTCGCAGTTGCATTTGTAAAATAGCATCAGCTTGTGGTTCAGAAAGTCCGAACCTTTCGATTAACTCTTGTTTGGCTGTAGGGCTATCAGCAGCATGGCGAATTAGGGCAATAATTGCATCAAGATTATCGAGAGCAATTAATAGTCCTTGCAGGAGGTGATCACGTTCTTCAGCTTTGCGTTTTTCATATTCAGTACGCCGCCGGATAGTGTCGATGCGGAAGTCTAGGAAAACATGGAGATATCGCTTGAGGGTAAGCAATTCTGGTTTTCCGTTAACTAGGGCTAACATATTAGCGCCGAAGTTGGTCTGAAGGGGAGTTTGTTTATAAAGGTTGTTGAGAACCACCCTAGGATAGGCATCTCGTCGGAGTTCCACGACGATCCGCATCCCTTCACGATCGCTTTCATCTCGGATATCTGATATCCCCTCCAGGCGCTTCTCATTCACCATTTCGGCGATTTTTTCGATTAAAGCGGCTTTATTGGTTTGGTAGGGTAACTCAGTGATGATAATAGCTTCCCGGTCTGGTCGTCCTCGGTGTTCAATGGTTTCAATTTGGGCAACTCCCCGCATGGTGATAGAACCCCGTCCGGTGGTGTAGGCTTCCCGAATACCAGACCTTCCGAGAATTTTCGCCCCGGTCGGGAAGTCAGGACCGGGAATATAGCGCATTAGTTCAGTATCAGTAATTTCGGGGTTATGAATTAGCGCGACTAAGCCATCGACTAACTCATTGAGGTTATGGGGGGGGATGTTAGTTGCCATTCCGACGGCGATACCGGAGGAACCGTTGAGCAACAGTTGAGGAATGCGGGCCGGAAGCACTAGGGGTTCTTGTTGGGAACCGTCAAAGTTATCGCCAAAATCTACGGTATCGGAGTCGATATCCCGCAACATGGCTTCGGAGGTCAGGTAGTGCAGGCGACATTCTGTGTATCGCATGGCCGCGGGGGGGTCATTATCGACAGACCCAAAGTTCCCGTGACCTTGAATTAGGGGCGATCGCATCGAAAATTCCTGGGCCATCCGCACTAGGGCATCGTAGACGGCTGTATCACCGTGGGGGTGATATTTCCCCAGAACCTCCCCTACCACCCGGGCGCACTTCCGAAAGGGGCGATCGGGCATTAGGCCTAGTTCATTCATGGCATACAGGATGCGACGATGGACTGGTTTAAACCCATCCCTGGCATCTGGCAGCGCCCGACCTACAATGACGCTCATGGCGTATTCGAGATAGGATTGCTGCATCTCGTTCCGCAAATCCGTTGGGATAATTCGGGATTCGGAAGCGCTCATAGAATTTAAAACTCCATTAATATTGCAAAAACCGTCGCTTTTTTGTGAAATAATTCAGATCAAATAAATTGATTTTCGATTATTATTTGAAAAGGCGCGACTAGGCTATAAAATTATAGCATACTTTGCACATATTTTCGATGGGAATCCCTCTCGGCCCTATTGCCTTTTTGTCCCCTGTTGTTAGCCCCGGCACGGTCAATGTTAACTGTTATCTACTCTGACGAATTTCTGGAACACAAAACGGGTTTATTTCATCCAGAACGACCCGAACGCCTCAAAGCGATCGTCCAAGGTTTGCGGGCCACCCCCTGGCGTGACCAACTGACTTGGTTATCACCCACTCCGGTAAAAGAACGCCACAGTCTGATTATGCAAGTCCTCCAGGCTGTTCACACCGACTCCCATATTGACAGGATTAAAAATATTGCCAGTGCTGGCGGCGGCCATCTTGACGGCGATACTCCCATTTCTGAGGAGAGTTACCAGGTGGCGCTATTGGCGATCAGTGCTTGGTTAGATGGTGTCGATCGCACTTTGACTACCGCCAGACCTAGTTTTATTTTAGCCCGTCCCCCCGGACATCATGCCGAAGCGGGTCGGGGGATGGGTTTCTGTTTGTTTTCTAATGCGGCGATCGCTGCTCATTATGCCATTCAACAGCCAGGAGTCAATCGAGTTGCTATTCTTGATTGGGACGTTCACCACGGTAACGGAACCCAAAGCCTGGTCGAAAATCACCCCCAAATGGCTTACTGTTCCCTTCATCAGTCCCCCTGTTATCCCGGAACTGGCTACCCCCAAGAAAAAGGTCAATATAATAATGTTTTAAATATCCCCATGTCTCCAGGTAGTACCATGGCATTATACCAGCCAGCTTTTGAAAATCAAGTGATCCCTTTTTTACAAAGTTTTCAGCCAGATTTATTAATTATCAGTGCTGGATATGATGCCAATCAAGCTGACCCCTTAGCCAGTATTTCCTTACAACCGCAAGATTTTGGGATATTTACAGATTATTGCTGCCAAATCACTACAAAAATTGTGTTAGGATTAGAAGGGGGATATGATTTGAAAAGTTTGGCGGATTCCGTAGTGGCAACTATAGAGTCCTGTTTAAATTATTAATCCCTCCCAGTCCGGTCAGCCATTAACTCCCACAACAACCAACTATCAGATATGATCGGAATCATATCAAATTGAACTATGGTCAAATTTGAGTTAAAAGCACCCTTTCAACCTACAGGAGATCAACCATTAGCGATCGCCCAATTAATTCAAAGCATCAAATCCGGTCATCCTAAAACCACCCTCTTAGGCGCAACTGGAACCGGAAAAACCTTTACCATTGCCGCCACCATCGCCCAATTAGGTCGCCCCACCCTAGTCCTCGCCCACAACAAAACCCTCGCCGCCCAACTCTGCAATGAACTGCGGGAATTTTTCCCTAACAATGCCGTTGAATACTTTATCAGCTATTACGACTATTATCAACCGGAAGCCTATATTCCTGTCTCCGATACTTATATAGAAAAAACCGCCTCAATTAACGATGAAATTGATATGCTGAGACACTCAGCTACTCGGTCTTTATTTGAAAGGCGAGATGTAATTGTTGTAGCTTCCATTAGCTGTATTTACGGGTTAGGAATACCCACCGAATACCTGAACGCAGCCATTCCCCTACGGGTGGGAGAAGACCTAGACCAACGCCAACTTTTGCGAGACCTAGCCTCTATTCAATATACCCGCAATGACACGGAAATCACTCGCGGACGCTTCCGAGTTCGCGGAGATGTCTTAGAAATTGGACCCGCCTATGAAGACCGTATAATTAGGGTAGAATTTTTCGGGGATGAAATTGATGCAATTCGTTATATTGACCCCGTAACCGGAGAAGTCTTACAGAGTTTAGACACATTAAATATATACCCCGCCCGCCACTTTGTGACACCGGGAGATAGGTTAGATGCTGCTTGTGATGCTATTGCTGCTGAACTTAAACAACAGTTAGCCGAATTAGAAAAAGCTGGTAAACTTTTAGAAGCCCAACGCCTAGATCAACGCGCTCGCTATGACTTGGAAATGCTGCGAGAAGTCGGATATTGTAATGGTGTGGAAAACTACTCTCGTCACCTCGCTGGAAGGCTTCCCGGTTCTCCTCCTGAGTGTTTGGTGGACTATTTCCCGGATGATTGGTTATTGGTGGTCGATGAGTCTCATGTGACGGTTCCTCAAATTCGGGCTATGTACAATGGCGACCAAGCCAGAAAAAAGGTGCTAATTGAACATGGTTTTCGTCTTCCTAGTGCGGCGGATAATCGACCCTTGAAATCTGAGGAATTTTGGCAAAAAGTTAAACAGTGTATTTTGGTCTCGGCGACACCAGGAGATTGGGAAATTGCACAATCTCAAGGTCAGGTGGTTGAACAAGTTATTCGACCAACGGGGGTAGTTGACCCGGAAATATTTGTCCGCCCAACCACAGGACAGGTTGATGATTTAATCGCTGAAATTCAAGAGAGAATCCCCAGGAATGAACGGGTTTTGGTTACGACTTTAACTAAGCGTATGGCGGAGGATTTAACTGAGTATTTGCAAGAGAGGGGTATTCGGGTCAGATATCTACATTCGGAAATACAGTCGATTCAGCGCATTGAGATTCTTCAGTCTTTACAAGAAGGCGAATTTGATGTGTTAATTGGGGTGAATTTATTGCGGGAAGGTTTGGATTTACCACAGGTGTCTCTGGTGGCTATTTTTGATGCGGATAAGGAAGGTTTTTTGCGGACGGAAAGGTCGCTTATTCAAACTATTGGGAGGGCGGCGCGCCACGTTCGCGGTCAGGCTATCTTGTATGCTGATAATATGACTGACAGCATGAGGGCGGCGATCGCCGAAACTAACCGACGGCGAACAATTCAGTTGGAGTATAATCAAAAATATGGCATTACCCCTAAATCTATTCACAAAACTTCCAGTAATGCCATTTTGGCGTTTTTGGATGTCTCCAGACGCTTAAATTCTCAACAAATTGATCTGGCTTGTCCACAGGTGGATGATTTACCCTTGGAAGAAATACCAACTTTAATTCAACAGTTGGAGGTTCGCATGAAGCAGGCGGCGCAACAGTTGGAGTTTGAGGAGGCGGCTCAATTTCGCGATCGCATTCGCATTTTACGCGATAAATTAGTTGGTCGTTAATTGATTTTTAGGACTCAGCGGCTGGGCCAAAAAAAAAATTTTCTGGGCGGCCCCCGCGCTTTTTTTTTCAGAAAACCCTATCTTTTTGGGGGAGTCCGTGCTATACTATAGGATAATGGGAATAGTTGCGAAAATATTATTTTTGCTGACATCCCATTATTTAACATACTCCTATCATAGCCGACTAGCGCCGCCCTGTCAACCCCTTTTCACTTGGGCGGCCGGGCCATTTTTTTAAAAAAAAGCTATTCTAGGACAACTGGATCAGCCGATCGCAATTGCCAAGTTTTGCGAGTCCAAAAATAAGCGCCAATACCGACAAGTAAATTAGCAATACAAGCGGCGGCAAAAATGCCTTTAACTCCCCACCAGAGACTACCCAAATAAGCCAAAGGAACATAAAGTAATAACATCCGGGTAATAGTCATCATCAAAGATGGTAAAGGCTTACCCAAAGCATTAAAAGTAGAACTAGCGATGAACATGAGACCCATAGTTCCATAACTAACGGGAACGAGGGTGAGGTAACTAGCAGCGATCGCGACTACATTGGGATTTTGATCAAAAGTAGTAGCGATTTGTTCAGAACTAGCAGCCAAAATAAGAGTTAATAGGACTCCCCAAAATATACAAAACAGGAAAGACTGTCGGATAGCAGTGTGTACGCGATGATAAAGTTGAGCGCCCCAATTTTGACCAACAAAAGGACCAATACTAGCAGAGAGTGCCATAATCACAATTAAAGCGAAAGCCTCGACTCGGGTAGCAATACCAAAACCAGCGACGGCTTCGGAACCATAGGTAGCGACCAAGCCTGTGACGACGGCGGTAGAAATAGGGGTAATCATATTGGTTCCGGTAGCGGGAATACCAACATGGAGAATTTGTCGCCAGTCGGACAATAGGTCTTTGGGGGTGGGAAGTTTCCAGAGGAGCATTTTTTCGCGGAAATGCAGGAATAAGACGGAAGCGATTAAAGTGGTAGCACGACCGATAACAGTAGCGATCGCGGCTCCCCGCAGTCCCATGGCTGGTATAGTAGCAAAGCCAAAGATAAATATGGGGTCAAGGATAATATTAACGACAGCAGCGACAGTCATAATCACACTAGGAACGAAGGTATTACCCGCCGCGCGAATAGCGCTAGTCCCGACCATAGGAACCACCAGAAAAATGACACCTCCATACCAAATGGTCATATACTCGCGGATAAATGGCAAGATATCAGGACTGGCTCCCAAGGCTTGAAACACGGGGTTAATGGTGCTGATACCGAGGACGATTAAGACACTAACCATAAGCAGAGAGAGACTGAGAGAGTTAGTGGTGAGGCGGCGGACGCGATCGCGTTCTCCCTCCCCAATAGCCCTAGCAATGACAGAAGCAGCGCCTATCCCCAGTCCCATAGATACGCTTCCTAATAGGGTGACTACTGGAAAGGTAAAACTCATCGCGGCTAGTTGTCGGGTTCCCAACTTAGCGACGAAGTAGGTATCTGCTAGGCTAAAGGCAATAATGGCAAACACTCCCCAAATCATTGGTAGAGTGAGGTTAATCAGGGTAGATGTAACAGATCCTTGGGTTAATGTTCCTTTCATAGGGCCAGCGGCTTTGAGCATATTTACAAAAGTTTACCAAAAAAAAAGGGTTGAAGCTAGGCGGTAGGCGGTAGTGGCTCTATTAGTGTTTGGGGGAAGATTGCTAAAATGTTACATATTATTGCAGGGCTTCATAAAAGTTAGACTGCGATCGCCTCAATCCCCTAATCTGTAAGCATGGTATATTAATGCCAGTGTGCTAAATCCCAATCATCCTGGGATAGATCATTGGCGACAACTGATAAACAATGCTGACGTTTGAGAATAAGGAGATATAAGGTGCCGCTTCCATTATTAAGCTACACTACAACGAGTTTCAATACTCGTGTTGCTGGATATGAAGTTCCAGGTGATGAGCAGCCCCAAATTTATACGGCTGAAAATATGCCTTCGGGTTCTGAGTGGGACACTCTGATCTGGGCGGCTTATCGGCAAATCTTTAGTGAGCATCAAATGCTCAAAAGCAATCGCCAAACCTTCCTTGAGTCCCAACTCAAGTTTGGTCAGATCACCGTCCGTGACTTCATTGGTGGGTTAGCGACTTCGGCTCCTTTCTTGGAGAGAAACTACCAAACCAACAGCAACTACCGCTTTGCGGAAATGTGCGTTCAGCGAATTCTCGGCCGGGATGTTTACAACGAACGGGAAAAAATCGCTTGGTCAATTGTGATTGCTAACAAAGGACCCAAGGGCTTCATTGAGGAATTACTCAATAGCGACGAGTACCTGGATAACTTCGGATATGATACAGTTCCTTATCAACGTCGTCGGGTTCTGCCTCAGCGCAATATGGGCGAAACACCCTTTAACCTGAAGACTCCCCGGTACAATGAATACCACCGGACCCAGTTGGGATTCCCCCAAGTTATCTGGCAAACTTCTGTACGTCGCTTTGTACCCCAAGAGAAGCAACCCAAAGCTGGCGATCCCGCCAACTTCCTGGCTATGGCAAAACAGGTTTCTCGTCCGGCCAACACAGTAACTCGCGTTGCCCTTGGTAGCATCAATTTTGACACCATGGTTCCTTACCGTCAGCGCTAATAGGATCTAATCCTTACTTAATTGGGATTGACAGTCGCTGCCAGCGGTTAGATATTCGGAGTTTTTGACCCAATGGTTAACTCTTGATGTCTAACATTTGGCGGCGAATTTTTCGTGGGGGCGATCGCTATAATAACAATAATTGTTAATCATCCCTAATGTATTATGGCTCTCCGGATTGTTGACTTGGAGATTACTTGGGAAAAACTTCCCGATGATTTTATTCTACCGGACGATCCTGTGGACAATATTAATCAACCGGCTTTAGCTGTAGCCCTGACTGATAGTCTAGCTGTGGCTGGTAAACTGAGCCCACTGAGTATCACGCCCACCAATTATGGGATCTGTGCCACCCTCAACGGTAAAATTGTGGTGAAAGCCCCAGACTGGGCGTTTATTCCAGAAATTCGGGTTGAGCGATCGCAGGTTGAACGCAGCTATACTCCTGAGTTGCAGGGTGCGCGTCCGATTATAGTTATGGAATTTCTCTCTGATACTGACGGAGGGGAATATTCGATTAAGCCTACCTATCCCCCAGGAAAATGGTTCTTTTATGAACGGGTGTTAGAGGTCCCTTACTATGCTATTTTTGACCCCAAAACTGGTAAGTTAGAACTTTATCGCCTTGATGAACAGGGATTCTATCAAATACAAGAACCACTAGATGATGGACGATATGCGATCGCTCCCATGGAACTGTTTTTAGGGGTTTGGGAAGGAACCCGCGAAAACCGTAACGGTTACTGGTTGCGCTGGTGGAATGAAGCCGGAGAGTTGCTGCTTTGGGGTATTGAATTGGTCGCCCAAGAACGCCAACGGGCTGATGCTGAAAGCCAACGGGTGGAAGCTGAACGACAACGGGCTGATGCTGAACGACAACGGGCTGAACGTTTCATGGAACAACTGCGCCAGGCTGGTATTGAGCCTTTAGACAATTAGTTTAAAGGAATTTTCAACCACTAGGTAGGGGCGTAAATATTTCGCCCCTGTCATGTGGGGTCTAGTTGTTGTGAAATCCATTGTAAATAAGAGGGGGAACCTGCGACAATTGGTAAGGCAATAATTTCCGGCACTTCATAGGAATGAACCTCGGCGACCTTAGCAGCCAAAGCGTCAAACTGATTCAGGTCAGTTTTAATAATTAATTGCCACTCATCGGATGAGCAGATCTCACCTTTCCAGGTGTAAACTGAATGGATGGGCATTAAACCCACACAGGCGGCTAGTTTTCCCTCGACTAAAGTATGGGCGATCGCCTCTGCTTCCGTCCGGGAACTTGCCGTTACTAATACTATACCATATTGAGCCACCATATCAATTATACCACAAACATCTAAACTTGAGATTGAGAAAGTGTTAAACAGCAGAAATTTTCTAAATCCAGATATAAGCGAAAAGACAACGGTAAAATTGCCTCACAGAAATTAGCCTCTTTTACCTCGACTCCCAGTAATTTAGCCTCGCGCAAATCAGCATTTCGGAAATTAGCCCCCGACAATTTAGAACCATTCAGATCAGCATAACTCAAGCAAGCATTTTCTAAATTAGCGCCTCTTAAATCGGCATTTTCTAACTGGGAACCTAGGAGTTTAGCAGAACTGAGATTAGCCCTAATCAAGTTAGTTCCGGTCAAATTAGAACCACAAAGCCTAGCGTTACTCAAGTTAACACCATTCAAATCTAGGCGACTCAAATTAACACCATTCATATAAGCATTTTGCAAGTTAACATCAGTGAGCCTGGTTCCAAATAACTTAGCGCCACTGAGTCGCACACCATTGAGATTAGTATATCTCAAATCACTGCCAGTCAAATTAGCCCCCCGCAGATTAGCAAATTGCAGGTTAGCACCACATAAGTTAGAATTGGGGAGACTAGCGCCACGCAAATTAGCACCCGCCAAACTTGCGCCACTGAGTTGGACACCAGGTAATTTAGCTTTGACTAAAAAAGTACCGTTGAGATTGGCTTTGGTTAACTCAGCCTCCACCAGCTTGGCTTCGTTCATTTTAGCAAAACTCAGGTTGGCACGGTGTAAATTTGCACCATTGAACTTAACACGACTTAAAAATGAGCGAGTCAGGTTAGCACCCGTCAGGTTACTTCTCGATAGGTTAACACCTATGAGAATGACCCCTGTCAAGTCTACGCCACTGAGATCGACTCCTGTAAAGTCGGTTTCGCCTTGTTCGTAAAGTCTTAAAAGATGGCTGACGTTCATGAAAAAGTAACTCCGGCTACCTCTGATTATTTATCTAAGCACGGAAATTTCACAAAGTTTTTATATTTTTGTGTTGTTTTAATCTGTCGAAATGTTGCAATTATGGGGGTAGGACGAGAAATTATGGCCGAGAGTGGGGTTAACGAGGGTCTAACCCCGGAAAATTTATACACTCCAGTTAGGCTGTGATAAGCTACCCTTTCTGGATAAGGACTTCCGTTAAATCACGCAGATTGAGAAACATGATCCATACCCCATTACCAGACCCAGAAGACAACCCAAGGTCGGTCAAACGTTGGCGGCGTTGGCTTATTTGGGGAAGTGTTGGCTTAGGTCTTACTTCTGTGACGATCGCTGGTGGTGTAAGCTGGTTTATACATTACCGTTTAGCCTCTACCATCGCTACAGCCTTAGAGGGGACTCTCGATAGACCTGTAGAAGTCGGACCTGTTGAACGCTTTGGGATTATTAGTGTTCGTTTTGGACGGTCTGTGATTCCTCCCACAGATACTGATCCCAATACCGCCTCACTTGAAGCGATCGAAGCCAGCATTTCCATTATATCACTATTAACGCCAACTGTCGGCTTAAATTTACGGGTGATCAATCCCCAAGTTTATCTTGAACAAGACGAACTCGGAAATTGGATTAGGACTGAGATAGCGCCGGGGGATGAAAGTCCTGTGGATGTGGAAATTGGCTCTATTACCATTGAGAATGCTAATGTTAAACTCATGCCTCAAACTCTGCTGACGGCTGAGGTGACAGAAGACCCGATCGCCCTCAATGTCGATCGCCTTATTTTAGATATCAGTGACCAGAACGATCGCATCAGAACCCACCTCACAGGTGAGTTTCACCGAGGCGGGAACATACAGGTTAGAGCGGATGGTATTTTATCTGCTGGAGATTTCGATACCACTATCACAGCTAATGGTCTTAATTTACCACAATTAGGATTATTAGTCAATACCCCCGGTATAATTTTAGGCGAGGGAGAAGCGGATGCCCAATTAAGGGTAAAATTGGCGAATTTTCAGCCGACTGGTATTTGGGGAAATCTGCAACTTAGGGAAGTACAAGCCATTTTAGCAACCCTTTCGGAACCGGTGACGATCACCAATGCTAATTTGGGGTTTGAGGAGACAGAGGCGACTGTGGAGACCCTAGAAATAGCTTGGGGTGATTTAGGAGTAACGAGCGGAGGGACAATCAGAACTAATGCAGAATTTGACTTGTTACAAACGGAATTCGATTTACAGGCAAATTTGCTCCCTGTTACTTTGGCGACGTTATTAGAAACGGCGGATCGAGAATTAGGGGAAACTCTGGTTTTACCAGTTCAGGTCGCGGGGGAAGTTACGGCTGATATTAACTTGACGGGAAACCTACAACAGCCTCAGCTAGAAATAGCGATCGCCACCACAGAAGCAACCCAAATAGATCGGGTAATTTTTAGCGAAATTTCCACGGAAATAGCCATCACCCCAGAACTAGATCAGCAGTTTAATTTAGTAGCCGACCCAAGTATCAGCATTAACAATTTAAGGATTAAACCCATAAGCGGGGGAGAAATTAGCGGCGCTGGTAGTATGCAATTAACGGGACTGACGGAGTTACTTCGCGCCGCCACATTGACGACAGAATCACCAGAGGAATTTGTTTTACAGCCAACGGTAGAATTTACCCTAGATATTGACAGTCTATATTTAGATGCGATCGCCAGTCTATATGAACTTCCGAATAATACTAGATTAGGGGATATGTTCGCGACGGCTAAAGTTTCAGGTTCCCTAGATAACCTCCAAGGGGATATTAACTTTAATCTCGCCAATGGAACCTTGCCGATTTTGGGTTCTAGTCAAATCACCAAAAATCAGTTAACCGCGAATATAGCGATAGCCGAGGGTATAGTAAATGCGAATGTGCAACTGGCGGATAATAATAATTGGATAGCCACCCTGAACGCCAATGAATTAGGCTTAGATCCCCTAGTCAAATTAGGATTACCCCTCGCCAACCTACCCCCAGAGGTGCAGTTAATTATCGGACAAATTGACCTGAGACAAGATAAATTAAACCTAGACACGACCATCACAGGTCAACTAGATAAACTGAACCTAAACGACATCATCGCCAAGGGCAATTTTAACCTAACGATCGCTAATGGAGAAATCAACAGTGATTTCAGCTTAATAGGTGGAAAATTGGGGGCAGATTTTCTGGCAAATCGCCTGAATTTACAGCAAATAATAGGTATCGGACTACCCCTAATAAATTTACCGCCAGAAACTCTTATCCAACTGCAAACCCTAGATTTCAGCAATGGAACCGTGCAAAGTAGAGGAGTTGTGTCGGCGGACTTAAATAATTTTGACCCCAATAACATCACGGCTAATGCTATCGGCGACATCAATTTAGGCAATATGGGAGGGGTGATATCTTTCCGAGAAACTCGCCTAGCGAATGGGGTATTTAACTTGGAGTTGGAGGCGAATAGTATCCATGTTAATCCCTGGTTAAATGTAGCCAGCAATTTGGGGAATTTACCACCGGAAACTAGGGAAACATTGAGGCGATCGCCAGAGTTAAGAAACAGTCGCCTAAATGGAGTCATGATAGCCGGAGGAAATCTGAATAATCTTAATCAGATTAAAGGTAGTGTGAATGGATTAGTTAACCTTCCCCAATTAGGGGGAGAAATCACCGCCAGAGGCGAAATTGAGGCGGGAGACTTTGAGGGAACTATCATCAGTAATAATCTGCCTTTAAATCCCCTAATCAACTTAGGGCTACCTTTAGCGAATTTACCCGCAAATGTAGTAGCAGAAATTCGGAACTTAGACCTAGACAACCCACAACTACAAGGGGAAACCCGGTTTAGTGGAAACCTAGCCAGCATGACTCCAGAAGCGCTAACCATTAGTTTAGACGGACAGTTAAACTTAGGGAGAGATGGCATAATAAAAGCCACAGGTAGGACTCAAGCAGGTGACTGGAATGCTAATATAATAGGCGATCGCATTGCCTTAAATCGCTTTTCACCATTAGTCGAAAATCTCACCGGAATCGAAACCGCCCTCAGACCGACGGGATTACTTAACCAAGCCCAAAATATGCCCTTATTGCGAGGGTTGTTAGATACCGAATTAAATGCTAGAGGTTCAGTCACCGAATTCAACCCCGCCACCCTGGAAGCCACCAGCCAACTAAGACTGACAGAATTACCAATAATTCGTCAACCCTTTGAAGCCATAGCGAGACTGAAAAACGGACAAGTAAACATTGACCAAGCCGAAACTCCCCAATTTGGTGCTAACGGTTTATTAGCGCTAGAATTTAGTGGAAGTGGGGTTCCCAGTTTAGCCAATGTCGATCTAAATTTACGGGTATCTAACTTTGATTTAAACTCGCCTTTAGTAGAACCCCTATTAGCCAACCTTCCCTCAGAAATACTACGGGGAGAAGTGCCACCTTTGGCGGGTAATGTGAGTTTTGCTGGTCAGTTAAAAGGTGCTATTTCTGCCTTAAATTTACAGGGTGATGTCAGGTTAGAAAATTTTAGCCTGCGGTCTCTCATATTTGACCCAGTAATGACCGGAACTTTAACAGCAGGACTAGGTGGCGGCGGTGTCACCTTAGCCTTATCAGGTCAACAGGACAAAATCGAGTTAGTATTAGACGATCGCTTTTTACCGACTGCATTTTTAGTACAGCGAGGAAATGCGATCGCCAAAGGAACCACCCCCAGCCTAAACCAGCTACAAATAACCCTAGAAGATTTCCCCATAGACCAATTAGGAATATACCCCATAGTAGCAGAAGGTTATGGTAATTTAGGAGGGGACTTAGCCGCAATATTAAACATTACTAATCTCGCCAGTTTAGACATCAATCAAATAGGCGCAACTGGTGAAATTAGCGTCCAAAACCCCAGTTTAGGTCATATAGAAGCCGATAGCTTCACCATTACTCAACTAAACCTTAGCCGTGGTCAATTTAGCTTTAATGACGGGGAACTTCGCCTAGGAGAAACCCAAGTTTTCATAGTAGGACAAGCCAACCTAGGTGCTATTATAGCCCAGGTTCCCCACTCCCAGGAAGAACCCCAATTTCAAGCTGATATCAGGGTTCCCCAAGGTAGACTACAAGATATATTTACCGCCTTAGAATGGTTCCAGTTAAGTGATATCGCCAACGGTCTCCAGCAACCCCAACGTGGCACCGCAGCCGACCTAGAAACCGTGGCCGTAGGATTATCTGAGACAGCGACCCTCCACCAACAGCTACAACGTTGGGCAGAAATTAACGCCCTATTGGAACAATGGGAAATCAAACAGAAGGAGAATGCTTCGCCATTTCCGCCCCTAGAGCAAGTAAATGCCAAATTTGATGCCGAAATCAAAATAAGCGGTTCCCCAGCCAATTTAACCGCCACTGCGGACATAAATGGTGCTGACTGGACATGGGGCGAGTACCGAATTGATGAGTTAGGATTAGAGGCAAGTTTCGAGGATAATATAGTCCGGGTGTTACCGTTGAGAGTGCGTTACGGTGAGACATTGGTGGGGTTTCAGGGACAACTAGATTTAGATGAGCAAATACCTTCGGGTCAGTTGCGGGTTAAGAATTTCCGCTTAGAAACCATAGAAGAATTTTATGACATCCCCAATATTGCTTTGAGTGGACAATTAAACCTGCGCGCTTTGTTCGCCGGGAGTTTAGATAATCCCCAAGCCTCCGGGGAATTTACGGTACTTGAAGGCTTATTTAATGATGAACCCCTGAAAGAGGCGCGGGGTAGTTTTAACTATAATAACGCCCGGTTTAACCTAGGTGGAACGGTGTTAGTTACGGAACAAGATCCTATAGAATATCGTGCATCAGTACCCTTTAGATTACCCTTTGCTAAGGTGAGACCAGAAAGTAATCTGGTCAGCGCTGAGGTGGAAATGCTGAATGAGGGATTCAAGATTATTAATTTACTCAATCCAGAAGTGAGTTGGGTTGAGGGACAGGGTTTTGTACAAATGCGGGCGCGAGGAGTGCTAGAACAGGCTGATGATGGCTCAATTAAGAATATTCTCATAGAACCTGATGGGGTGTTGAAGCTGGAAGATGTGGTGTTGAGGCTGGCTAGTAATAACAGTTCGATTACGGGTTTATCGGGAACAGCAACTTTCCTGAGAAATCGCCTGCGGGTTAAGGGTATGGAAGGGGAATTATTGGGAGACGCTGGGACGGGAAAGGTTGTTATCGATGGGGTATTGCCAATTTTTGAACCAATGAGACCGGAAGATCCAGATATTGACTCGCCCCTGAAAATGGTTCTGGAAAATTTAAAGTTAAATTTAGCCCTATTGTATCAGGGAAAAGCGGCGGGAGAAATTGTGATTGGTGGGACGGCTTTGCAACCGGGAATTGGTGGTCAGGTGGTGTTGTTTGATGGGGCTGTAACTTTACCGGAAGCAGACCAACCCCCGGCTACGGATAACGGAGATAATCGAGAACTGCTAAATACTGGACCGCTAGAGGTGAGCTTGAATAATTTTATGTTGACTTTGGGAGAGCATATTCAAGTGCGATCGGCTTCTATTACGCCTATTTTTGATGCCCCTGTGCTGAATTTTAACGCCAATGGCACAATTATAGTTAATGGAGATTTAGATAGTTTGGAGAGTCTTCGCCCCCAGGGAACTATTGAATTGACGGGAGGTGCGGTGAATTTGTACACCAGTCGATTTCAGTTAGACCGGGGTTATCCTCAACGGGCTACTTTTGTTCCTGATAATGGACTTGACCCGATTTTAGATGTGCGACTGGTGACTAGGGTATCGGAAACGACTCCGGCTGTGGCTTCAACTTCTGCTTTTGAAACGGAACTTATGGAAGTACCTAGGGCTTCTCAATTTGGTACGGTACGCACTATTAGGGTAACTGCTTTGGCTCAGGGTCCGGCTTCTGAGATTAACGATATTCTGGAGTTACGCAGTTCACCACCGCGATCGGAAATTCAACTGTTAGCTTTGTTAGGAGGTAGTGCGATCGAGGGAGTAACGGGGGATACGACTTTAGTTTTGGCAAATATTGCTAGTGCGGGACTGTTTAATGAGATTCAACAGAGTGTTCTTGATGCTACTGGGTTGACTGAATTTCGCATTTATCCGGCGCGGGTGTCTCAGTCCCAGGAACGTTCGGGTTCGACGGCTTTGGGTTTGGGGCTAGAGGTGGGTTTGGATGTTACTAATGATGTGTCGGTTTCGGTGAGTCGGGTTCTGGCGGCGAACCAGCCTACTCAATTTAATCTCAACTATCGGGTTAATGACCGCTTGCTTTTGCGGGGGGCTACGAATTTTGGCAATGAAAGTGAGATTAGGTTTGAGTATGAAACACGATTTTAGTCGGGGTTTGAACAGGGCTGAATTTGGCTAATGGCAATAATTCATCAACAGCAACACGACAGTTTTTCAGGAGGAGTCAACTATGTATAACATGAATCAATCCCTGCAAGTGGCTAAACAAGCCACCAGAGATATCGAAGGCTGGTTATCTGGTCTGCCGGAAACTGTGGCTATTGAAAATGTGGAAGATAACCCGCAATATCAAAGGGTTGATGTTGATTTGATTTGGATAACTCAAACCGGATCCTATCAAGTGGAAATTAAGGGCGATCGCTACCACAAAACTGGTAATTTCTTTTGGGAGACTCACAGTAATAAGGAACGCAATACACCCGGCTGTTTTCTCTACACAGAGGCAGATTGGGTGTTTTACTACTTCGTGACTCCCCGTCTGCTTTACCAATTGCCTATGCCAGCAACCCGCCACTGGTTTCTTGAGAATATTAACCGTTTCCGCGAAAGGTCAACTACCACCAATGTGGGTAATAGCTATTATACCACGGTGGGGCGATTGGTTCCGATTAATGTGGTAATTACCGAAGTACCTAACATTGCCAAACATCAACTATAACCAGCATTAATTCAGGTATTTAAATAATCGTTGATAATCCAAATAAAATCGATTTTTATAGGTTTACAGTAGTATTAATCCGGTAAATCTCTATAATTCGCTATGGTCTCCCCCTGAGCATATTTAAATTCTGGTGGGGAAACTGACGCAGCATGATAATTATGGAAGGGGGTACTTCCAGCGATGGTTATACTGAAAGGGTTGAGTATTTCTGAACATCTCCAATCGGACAAGCCCCCCCAAGTGGCGGCGATCGCCCCTGTAAATGGCTTCTACACTGACATTAGAGGCAATTGCTCAATTAAATTTTTCTAAATTTGCGTAAATTTAGTGGTTGTCGCTGATAGGTAGATAGCACCCTAAATCGAGGTGGAACTGTCAGCGGTTTGATTTCGATAGGGAGTGCGATCGCACTTTTTGGAGGCGGTTTCGGTTGCTTACACCGGGAGGTAAGGCGATCGATGTATTCCACCAACTCGACCCAACTCATACCCAGCCAACAACATGAGCAGTAAAAAAACATTCGTCATAGTTGCCATTTCCTCAATAGCCGGAGGAATTATTGGCACATTTTTCGCTTCCCCGGTTTCCTACACGCTGTATGAACCCTCTCGAGGTCGAGGCTTTTATCGAAATTGTCAGCCATTTGGCGACCTAATTTGTAATGAAATGAGAAATCGAGAAATGTATTCGGGTCAAAGCTTCCGCACCCGTTCAGTTTTGGACTCGAGAGCCACATTAGAGCGACAATTAATGTACGGAGGAATAGGCGTTTTTGCGGGATTAACTTCTGGTTCTGTACTCGCGGGTGTCCTGTCCCAAATAATGAAAGATAAAACTGAAACCAAATCCTAAGATGCCAAGACTGGACAGGAACGTTGAAAGTTTAGACCAGAAGATGTAGTGCGATCTTCTGTTTAGACGATCGCATCATTTCCCGTTTGAGAGATTTTCGAGGTGTAAAAACTAACTGATTTCAATTCCGGCACTGGCGACATTCACCCAGGGACGAGTCCTAAATCGCGATGGCGCGATCGCCATTCATACCTTGTACTGAGAACCCATAGAAAAACGCGATCGGAATTGGGCTAAAATTGGGCATTTCGGCTGACTGTCAGTGGTTTGATTTCGATAGGGAGTGCGATCGCTCTCCGATGCCTTGATTTAGAAAAATTTACAGTCAGGAGTTTAGCCGTGTTAGATAATCAGATATAAGCCGGATGAATTGACCGTCTTTGACATTGATCGCTCAGGGATTCAATACTGCGATCAACTTTGAAGCCAAGGGTTATGGCGTTTTGATTTCGAGGTCAGAGCCGAAAAAGCATTGCATTGAATCAAAAAAACAAATCAAGTCAACTAGAGGATAAAAATAAAATGGCCACTATGATTCCATCTCCTGTTCCAGCCAAAGCGAGTAAAGGGGAAAAAGACCTTTATCAAATATTGTGTGATCGGCTAGATCATAACTTTTATGTTTGGTATGAGCCCATGCTGAACAGTCATCGTCCCGACTTTATTATTTTAGGAGCAAATTTAGGGCTGTTAGTCATAGAAGTAAAAGGCTGGTATTCTAATCAAATTAGGCAAGCAGATACTAATACTTTTCAAATTGTTTCTGTCAAAGATGATGTAAAAAGTGTAACTAGGCAAAAATCACCTTTACGACAGGCGAATGATTATCTAGATAAATTACTTAACGAGTTGCCTAAATATCGAATTCTCCAACAGCAGGAAGGTCAGTATAAAGGAAAACTGTCATTTCCGATAGGCTTGGGTGTCATCATTTCAAACATCAACCATAAAAAAGCCGCCGAGACTGATTTAGATAAGATTCTTCCTTATCCCCAGGCTGTCTATCGAGATGAGTTTTTAAATTGGAAAAACTTATCGACGGAAAATTTGTGCGATCGCTTGCGCCAAATGTTTACAAAAGCTGATTTCAGTTTTGAGCCACTAACATCAGATCAGATTAGTACAATTAAAGGCGTTCTCAATCCCGAAATGGTGATTAGAGATGAGCCAGCTAAAACCACCAGTGTTAGAGGAAATTTTTATCCTTTACCTGACGACAAAATTCTGAAAACTCTAGATGCAAAACAAGAGAACTTGGCGCGCAGAATTGGAGAAGGACACCGGATTTTCTTCGGGGTCTCCGGTTCTGGAAAAACTTTGCTGCTATTGGCTCGTGCAAAACTGATTATTAACAATAATCCCCATGCTCAAGTTTTAATTGTCTGTTTTAACGTTAGTCTGGCATCTTACTTGCGATCGGTTATAAAAAATTCAGTAGCCGCCGATCAACAGAATAGAATCATAGTAGAGAACTTTCATGAATGGGCAAAAATTGTAACTGGAAAATCCTTAGTTAGTCAATCTGGAACCAATTATGATGAATATGTAGGTCAAGAGACTTTGAAAGCTCTTTCACAAAAAGAGAGTCGAAAATGGGATGCAATTTTAGTAGATGAAGCTCATACCTTTGTGCCAATTTGGTTTCGCTGTTGTGTTCAAGCATTGAAAGATCCAGAAAATGGAGATTTAATGATTGTTGCAGACGGGAGTCAAAGTCTTTATAAGCGAGATAATTTTACATGGAAAGAAGTTGGAATTCAAGCTCAAGGTCGCACCATTAGCAAGCGATTTGATTTAGACAAAAATTATCGTAATACTCAAGAAATTCTATCAGCAGCATGGACAATGCTTAACCATTCTGTGCCTGAAGATAAAGTCTCAGAAACTGATGACATTACTTTTCCTATCGTTCTTCCCAGTCAAGCTCAACGCTTAGGTACTCGTCCAGAGGTTTATGTTACTGGTTCTTCTCGAACTCAAGAACAAGTGGTGACAGAGCAAATAAAAAAAATATTAAACTCTGGAAATTATCAACCAGAAGATATAGCTGTCATTCACCGTCAATCTAATAAAAAACAGATGAATATGTTTCAACAATGCCTCAGCCAAGCCAATGTTTTATTTTATTGGGTTAGCAAAGATCAGAAAAGCAAGAAAAATTATAGCCAAAGTCGTCCAGGAATTCGATTAATTTCTAGTTTGTCATCTTTAGGTTTAGAGTTCAAAGCAGTTTTTATTATTTGGATGGAAGATTTTTCACAATGCTCTGATAGTAATGATGGTAGTATTCTTGCCCGTCGCCAGCTTTATGTATCCATGACTCGCGCTCAAGAATTATTGAAGTTGTTTACTTGTCAAGAAAATGCGTTAATTAGAGAGTTAAAAAACGACCAAAAATTTGATTTTATTTATTTATAATTTGCTAAAAATTAGATGATTGCTTAGGAGGGTATTCAAATGGTACAAGTAGGAAAAATCAAATGGTTTGGTGGTTTTAATGCTAAAAGAGGAGTTGAAAATAACTATGGTTTTATTGAACGACAAGGTGAACCTGATTTATATGTCCACAGAAGTCAAGTCAAATGTGAATGTAGTAATTTAGTTGAGGGGAAACTTGTCAAATTTGGTTTGGGCTTCCATAACCATCGAGAACAAGCTAAAAATTTAGAATTACTTAAATTATCAGAAGAGACTGATCCCAATGTACTCGAAGCTTGTTTTGAGCATCAAGACCCAGAAATATGGCAGCCGATTATTAATCAATACTTATCTACAGTATCAGCCGATAAAATCACAGGTAAAGTTATCAAAAAAATTAACAGTCTCAATCATAAGCAGCAATTAATTTTGATAGAATTGCTCTCCCCAGAGTTGTTGTTTTCTCCAGAGTTAAGAAGTTTTAGAGATTCTTTGCCTACAGATAAACATCTACAGCTATGTCAAAAAATACTTCCTGCTGATGTTAATGCACAAATATCCGAAGAATTGAGAGAAGAAATTATTTATATTTTTGACTCTGCAAGTCATACAATTGATCTAGAATTAGCTGAAAGCATTAGACATTTTATTCCCGATCATCCTTATTTAAAAAAACAATTAGCAAGAGAGTATCTGAATAAATTGGGAATTAAATATTTGTATCACATGACCCATGTTGCCAACTTAAATTCGATTTTAAAAAATGGCTTACTTTCTCACAATCAATCTCATGAGGGGGGATTCATACAAACAGATATTTCTATGGAAGAAGCTCAAGAGTGGAGAAAGGAATGGCATGGTTATGTTCCCTTTTATTTTAATCCTAGAAATACCATGCTCTATAAAAGACGGGAGCTTCAGAATCAGATTGTCATGCTGGCCATCGATCCGATGTTAATTTTAGAAGAAGGAACATGGTTTTCTGATGGAAATGTGGCAGCGGTTGCTACAAATGTTTATAATGACATCGCTATGCTAGAACAGTTACCTTGGGAAATTATAAAAGCATCTTCATGGAATTATGAAGATTTGGCAAGAAAACAAAGGTGTAAAAGAATTATGTGTGCAGAGATGTTAGTACCTAACCGAGTAAATGTGCAAAGCATTCTTAAAATCTTCTGTAGCTCGCAGCTTCAAATCTCAACAGTTCGACAGCTTATCCCTGATGGTGTTAACATATCAGTAGAAGTCAAGAGTTCTCTATATTTTTGAGAGTTGCAGATGATTAAGTACACAGATACAACAGTGTTTAACGTGGAATCACAAACTATTGTCAATACAGTTAATTGTGTAGGGGTGATGGGAGCAGGTTTGGCTTTAGAATTTCAACTTCGCTATCCGGATATGTATGAAGACTATCTCAAGCGATGTAAGCAAAAACAAGTTAGGGTCGATCGTCCTTACATCTATCGAGGTTATGGATCGCCTTGGATTATGAATTTTGCAACCAAAAATCATTGGAAGTATCCTTCACAACTAGAATGGATAGAACAAGGATTAACTTACTTTGTTAACAATTATGAAAGAGCCAAAATTGAATCAATTGCATTTCCGAAGCTGGGTTGTGATAGAGGGGGGTTAAATTGGAATGATGTTCGAGAAGTTATGGAAAAATATTTAAGTGATCTTGACATAGATGTTTACATTTGTTTAGATCGAGAGTCCCATGCTAGTGGAATAGAAGGTTTGATGGTTGAGATGCTGAATAACAAAAATAATCAGTTCTGGGTTTCTCAGTTAAAAATTCGCAGCAATATTGTCGATAAAATAAATTATGCTTTGCCAATCAAACGTTTTCGGCAGTTGCAAAAAATTCCTGGAGTCGGCAAAAAAACTTATGAATGTATTTTTAAGTTATTGTACTCAAAATCTCAATCTGAGACGACTAAGAACCTACACTATGACAGACGTTCACCTGATGGAGACAGTGAAATAAAACCTACGCAACTACAATTTCCATTTTAATCACAGCAAATTCTTTTCTTGTTAGGACTGGGCTGATTGTAACACTTTCTATTCTATTGTCTATCAGGGGTTTGGCTGTTTCGATCTTTCCATCACCCCATTTCTACCCCATCCCCATGGTAAATAGACTACTATAGTCAACCACCCACAGGCGATCGCCACCTAAAATATAAATGGGCCTATCAAATTTGGCATTTCTTCTGGAAACTGTCAGCAGACCCAAGGAAGACCGGGAGAGGGAGTCAATTGCTCTCAGCGTGGAAATTAAGGGCGATCGCTGCTACCACAAAACTGGTCATTTCTTGGGTCTCCCCCTGAGTATATTTAAATTCTGGTGGGGAAACTGACGCAGCATGATAATTATGGAAGGGGGTACTTCCAGCAAGGGTTATACTGAAAGGGTTGGGTATTTCTGAACATCTCCAATCAAACGGGCCCCCCCAAGTGGCGGCGATCGCCCCTGTAAATGGCTTCTACACTGACATTAGAGGCAATTGCTCAATTAAATTTTTCTAAATTTGCGTAAATTTAGTGGTTGTCCCTGATAGGTAGATAGATGATCAGCCCACCGGATGGCCATCTCTAACTGAGGATCACTGAAATGGGAGGATCACGTTTAGAAAAGTTTACAGTCAAAAAGTAGATTTGTGTTTAATAATAAGGAGATAACATTAGGCGTTTAAGCATTAAGTTCAAAATCGCAAAAGTGCCTCACTGTAAGGGTTATAGATTCTACTGACCCACATTTTGTAGCACCCTTTTTTAGAACTTTCGCCGCAGGAGGGGCGATTTTAGATTTTAGTAGTCAAAGGAGATGCGATCGCGCTTCCTTTCATGCTTTGTATTTTCAGCAATATACAGTTAAGTTTTACTAAGTTTCACGATTGAGATATGGTTAATTCTACAGCCCCAAATATAATAGCTCTACAGGTAATTAGAGAGGCAGTTTGGCATTTAGCAAATTGGGCACAAGCCAAATGGCCCCCCAATTTTAATGTCCCAGAAGAGAATCCGGCGATCGCTAGAGCAAAACAATTGTTATCTTGGACAGAGACTAGCCAGATTCAACCCTTACACCTTTTGTTTGATGCGGTGAATCTATCACAGCCACAATCTCATCAGCATTATGTACCCGCTATCGCCATTGAGGATAGCAACCCTACAATTCCTTATCCTACAAATGAACCAGTTCAAGCCGAACAAATTAATTTTTTGCAACAAAAAATTAGAGAAACTATCGCTAATTTAAGGCTAGAAGATTGGGAAAACTTGTCACTATTAACCTTGCTTTTAGAAAAGTTTGGCTCCTGTTTATCATTAGGATTTGAAAATGTAGCTTTTTATGATTTGGTCAAATCAACTGCGGCGATCGCCGCGATTTTATCAAATGATTATCAAGCATCAAAGATTAGCTTAATAGCGGGTGATTTGTCTGGAATTCAAGACTTTATCTATACCATTTCATCTGACGGAGCCTTGAAATCACTAAGAGCTAGAAGTTTTTATCTGGAATTAGTGACGGAAGAAGTAGCCCAACAACTGCTAAATAAATTAAATATACCTCGGACTAATATTATTTATGTTGGCGGCGGCAATTTATATTTATTAGCTCCAGAACAGAATAATAATGAAAATTTAGTTGAACCCATACGAGATGCTTTCAATGAATGGCTGATTGATGAATTTCAAGGCAAAGTATTTTTAAGTCTGGGAACTCAAAATTTTGATATCGAGGAAATTGGAACGGCTAAATTTGCCCAACAATGGGCAACCATTACTCAAAACTTAGCTCTCCAAAAAGCTCGCAAATTCGATCATCATTTGGATAATTTCTTAGCGATTCAGGAAACCTATGAACCTTGTCGGGTTTGCCATCGAGATGATGAGGAAAACTTAAAACCGCTTAACCATCAAGAAGCCGATTCAGTTTTAGCTTGTCCGACTTGTCGGCAGATGTTTCGCCTAGGAAGTGAACTTTTTAGGGTAGATGCGATCGTGCGATCGCCGGTTCGCGATAGTATTGCCAAAGCCTTAGATAGCTTGCAGATTAAGTTACCAGGACAGAGTATATATTATCACTTATTTCGGGGAAAGCAGCAAGTTAAAAATTTAGAAGAATCGGAAACTGTTTTTTTGGTAAATAATTGGAAAGTTGCCGACTATCAAAATGGCAACTCAGTTTCTTTATTACTCGGCAACTATGCTCAAAATAGTCAGGAAGAATATGGAACAATGACAGCCAATGAAATGGCAGATCTGGCTAAAAAAGACGGTTGTATTCCCAGAGTTGGTTATTTGCGAATGGATGTAGACAAATTAGGGCAGATTTTTGCCAAAGGTTTAGGAAATGATCAAACCTTACCTCGGTTAGCTGGATTATCGCGCCAAATGAGTTATTTTTTTAAAGTTTATTTGAATAGTCTGGCTCAATTTCGTCAGGAAAATTTACATAATACAGTGTTTCAGAGACTAACTGGAGAACGCCAAAATTTAGTATTTATTTATGCTGGAGGAGATGATTTATTTGTGAGTGGCGCATGGCATGAAGTTGTGGAATTTGCTTTTGATGTTTATCAATGTTTTCGCGCTTATACTGGGCATCACCCAGACATCAGCCTTTCTGGCGGTATTAGCTTATCAGTTGCTAAATTTCCTCTCTACCAAGCAGCAGAGGAATCTGGACAAGCAGAAGATCAAGCTAAAGCAAATGGTCGGGACAGCTTGGGATTATTTGGGAGTGTATTTAAATGGGATGAGTGGTTGGGAACTGAATTAAAAAATTTGCCAAATATGCCACGGAGTCCGCATAATTTCCTCAAACCGAAGGAATTGCAAACTTATCTTGCTAACGAAATATCACCGAGTCTTTGGGGAGTGTTGCCATTTGTTAAACAATTGCATCCATCCCTAGAAATAAACTATTCTCGAAGTTTTATAAGGAATCTATTGGCAACAGCAGAACTTCAGGATAAAATGATAAAAGAAGCTGCCAGCAAACCCCAGGAGTATCAGTGGGATGTCCGTTACTTCCTGCACCTGCCCAAAATTGCTTATACTTTAGCCAGGCTACCAGATCATGTTCGTAATCATCCTAATTTTGAACCAATTCGTACTTCTCTGAAAAACCCCTATAATGCTCCCTACTTTCGAGCGATCGCCACCTGGCTAGAGATGCTTAACCGTTCTTCAATTAACAGTGAATAAAACCCCGCCCGCATTCTCAGTCAGACCCTGCTCATATAAAAACCGGAAATTCTTATGACTTCCAATCAACCGAGACGCAATTCAACACCTCAATCAGCATCGTCCCCAACTCCGGACAGAGAGATGATTAAAGCTATTCACAAGCTGAACCAGGACAAGAAAAATGGGACTCTCAAAGATTACCCAATTCGAGATCTGGTTAAACACGCTGAGATGTTCGGGCCTTATCTCAAAAACCGGAGGTTAGAGACCAATCAGATCCGCAAGTTTTTGGATGCTATTAATCGTTTGAAAGCCAAACTGGCTCAAACTGAAGAAAATCAGAATCAGCTTTTTGCCGAAATTGAACCGGAAATTGTACTTCTCAAACCAAAATTAGCTTATGCAGCAGCCAGACAAGAGGCAGCCAAACCTTTGAGTGATGTTATGTCTGCTGCTATCGATCATGTACATTCTTTAGAAGATTTTGAACGCTTAGTTCAATTGATCGAGTCCATTATTGCTTATCATAAAGCCGAAGGAGGAAAATAATGACAGTTATTGAAAGACCTCAAACCCCCCTAGTTGGAAAGTTAAAAATTACCGGAACTTTGATTGTTGAAACCGGACTGCATATCGGTGGTGGCGGAGAAACATTGGAAATTGGAGGACTGGATAAACCTGTAATTCGCGATCCGGTGAGTCAATATCCATATTTGCCTGGTTCTTCGATTAAAGGTAAACTTCGATCAATTTTAGAAAGATGGCTTAATAAACCTTTAAATCGAGGGGGAGGAAGCGGAACATACCGTTATGAAAGTGATGATATAGAGAGTGGCTATACAGAGATTCAAGCGGATCAGTATGTTGAATATGAAGGTGCAAAAACCTGTCAAGTTAGCCGTCTCTTTGGCTCCACTGGTGGTTCTAAGTGTTGGATTCCTACTGATATTGCTCAGTCACAGGAATTAGGTGGTCAGGGAAATAAAACCATTAATGGTGTATCTCATACGAAGATTAAAGGCAGAAATTGTCCGGCTCGCTTGATTGTTCGGGATTGCCATTTAACTCCTGAATCAGCCGAGCAACTTCGTAACATTGACACTGGGTTGTATATGACCGAGTGGAAGTTTGAGAATGGATTAGATCGGGTGACAGCAGCGGCTAACCCCAGACAATTAGAGCGAGTGCCAGCCGGAGCAAAATTTACTTTTGAAATGGTCTATACTGTTGAGGATGAAAATCAGGCGATTGAAGATGTAAAAAACTTGGCGATCGCTCTGTCAATTTTAGAAGATGATGCCTTGGGAGGACATGGTTCTAGGGGTTACGGAAAAGTGAGATTTGAGAACTTTAATTTTGATTACCGTGATGCCAAACAATACGAAAATATTGCCAGTGGTGGCGGTACTTCTATTAACTTCCCATCCCTCAAAAATACGGCTGAATTTTTAAGCAGATTTAGCGAAATTCAATCTCAGTTACCAGGCAGTTAAACCTAAATTATGAGCAACTACAAGCTAGTTAGCCTCAATTTCGGACAACACTCTACCCATTTTGGTGAAGTCGGAATTGGAGTTGAAGAAACGAGCGAACGAGTGCGTTCTGATACATTATTTAGCGCGCTAATTATTGCCTATGCTCGGTTATTTGGAAAAGATGCTGTTGAAGATTTACTAAAATCTTTTGACTCATCGCCTCCTTTTCGGGTCAGCTCAACATTTATTTACTCTGAGAATGGTCAAAAAAGGATTGACTACCTACCAAAACCGCTCAAATTTCCGCGCGGGTATCCGGTGGGGAATGACTTGGAATTTACCAAGACTTACAAAAAAATTCACTACTTACCTCTGGATATTTGGCAACGCTGGTATCAAGGTAGTGGTTTTACGGTAACCGATCGCACCGAATTGATTGATTATACTAACCAGGCTAACAGTTCTGGTAATCTTAAAAATTCGGGAATTTTCGACTATAGCCAAGCCTATCAAATCCATAAAACTCCCAAAGTGGCGATCGACCGAACAACTCGGGCGACCAATTTCTACCATACTGGTTTTGTGCAATTTAATAAGTCCTGTGGATTGTACTTTTTAATAGATTTGGTTAAAGTAGATAAAGACCTAGAAAATAGACTTTTTGCCGCCTTAAATTTATTGGGGGATGAAGGCTTAGGCGGTGAGCGTTCCAGTGGCGCAGGACAGTTTAAACCCACTTGGTCAGATCTATCTGATACATGGCAAAACTTGCTTAACTGTCCTCAATCAACCGACTACAGTTTAATCAGTTTGCTTTGGGAAAATCCGATTTCGGATACACTCCATAATGATAGAGCTAGTTATGGAATACTGGAACGAGGGGGATGGATTTCCTCTCCCTTTTCTGGGCGACAACTGCGACGTAAAAAAGTGCGGATGTTTGTGGAAGGCTCGGTATTTCCGGTGCGTACTGACGGACAATTAGCGGATGTAACTCCCTACGAATTTCAAAAATTGCATAAAGTGTATCGGAGTGGAATTGGTTTTAGCTTGCCTATTATCCTATAACAACAAGAGTCATGGTTTCAGCTTTCAATATTTCCAAGCCTCAAGTTTATGAAACTAGAACAATTCAGTTATCGAGTCCGCTTTTACACATTGGCTCTGCGGTCTCTCGGCTCAACCCATTTGAATATGTTCAAACCAGTCAAAGAGTCTATCTTCCAGAGCAAGAAGCTCTGGCTAGAGAATTGTCAAATCGAGGCAAATTGCAGGATTATATCAGTGCGATAGAGCATCGACAAGAAATTCTCAGTATTCTGAGATCAACTTTTGGTGAAAATTGGCAAGATGCTAAAGATGTTTTGGGAAATCCTATTTTTCCACCAGGAGCAATTGATAGGAAATGGACTGATGAAAAAGTAACTGATTTACGGCCCATGATTCGTAATGGATTCGGACAGCTTTACATTCCCGGCAGCTCAATTAAAGGTGCCATTAGAACAGCGATCGCTTATTACTTACTCAAAAATGCTGAGAAGTACGGAGTTCCTAATTCTAACCGAGTGAGTGCGATCGAGGAACGACTGAGGCAGCAGTTAGATAATAACCACTTGCAAAAACAACAAAAGTGGGCAGACGATCAGCTATTCATGGATAGTTTATTTGCGGATTTCTCATTAAATTATCAGGGAAAATCAATGGCAGCGGCTACCGGGCCGAATACTGATATTATGCGAGCTGTTCAAGTCACTGATTCTCAACCTCTAATAGAAAGGAAAGTGACGATGAAAAATCACAAAATAGTTACTTTTAACATTCCCGTTGTAGCTGAAATTCTGGTTTCTAGTCACTTTGATAATGATAATGCTAAATACAGAGCTTCTATTTATGCAGAAGTTGTCAGAAATGTTAAAACCCAGTTTACTTTGTCCTTAGATACGGAAATGTTATCCTGGTTTCAACACAAAAGAGGCATGAAAATTCCTTTTAAATCCGTTGATGAATTGCTGAATATTTGCCAAAGTTTTGCTAAAGAACAGTGGGATGGAGAACATGATTACTGGATGATGGTCAAAAACAAACAGCATCAAGGTAAAAATCTTGATTTTGCAGCAATTAGAGATTTTTATGAACCAGAACAATGCCCTTATCATTTGCGAATAGGTTGGGCTAGTGGGATGACCGGAACCACGGTAGGATGGCTATTTGCAGATGATTTGAGATCCCAAATTAGAGATACTTGTGGGATAAGAGCTCCCCAATTTGAAGCTCCCAAATCTCGTCGTACTGTGGTCGATCCTAATGGCAATATTAAATATGTCCCGGGGTGGGTAAAGTTTCGAGGATAATTAATGCTGATTCGTTCAACTTGGACATTGACTGTTTGTGAACCGATGACACTTCCTAGGTCTTACGGCTTGGAGTTGGTCAAACAACTTCATCATCAATTGGGGTTAGGAATTGGTCTCAATATGATCCCCGACACCAGCTTTTCTAGCATCATGGGACGGTGCTTGGGGGCTGGAGATTTCATTACATTTCAACCTGAAGAGTTGTATCAGCTAACCTTTTCTGGTTTGCAAGAAAAAAGTTCTAAAGCGATCGCATCTCTTGATTTATCAGGTGGTTTAGAATTTTTAGGAGTTCAATTTAAAGTTACCGATCGCCAAGATAATATCACAAGTTACGAACAACTTTACACTACCTTAGTAGCTAATGAACCGGAGCCAATTTTTGAGTCTCAACTCAAGTTTACAACTCCCACTTCTTTCGCCCAAAAAGCCATAAAGCTCCCCCTTCCAGTTCCCGGACTGATGTTTCGGAGTTGGCTGCAATCTTGGAATAATTTTGCTCCGATTTATTTGGGTAGTGGAGAATTGATTACTTATTTAGCAAATGCGATCGCTCTTAAACGTCATCGAATTTCTACTCAGCTATGTAGAATTGGGAAAGACTCAGTTAATGGATTTGTTGGTGAAATCACCTTAAAGGCATTGTACAAAACCGACCCCCTACTGGTGAATGTCGCGAATTTGTTGGTTCAATATTCTGAGTTTTCAGGAACTGGAATTAAGACAAGATTGGGAATGGGTCATACAGAAACTTATTCAAGGATTAATTAATTATGAGAACCGCTATCACGAAAATCATTTCTTTTCTGGGATTCAACTCTTACCAAGTTACCAAATATCAACATCCTACCCAGTCAATCTCTTTAACAACCAAATATTACCAAGAGGCTTTGGCTGAATTTTATCAGCCCCAGAAAATATATATTTTCTTGACTCCAACAGTTGAAACAAAATGTCCTGGTAGGGGAGACCAGAAAGAAGACCGCTCAAATTGGCATCAACTTGAAGAAATATTGGCACACAAGTTTCCTGAACTTGAGATTGTCCCAGTCAAAAACATTCCTGAGCGGAATAGTCCAGAAGATATCTGGACAATTTTCAATAAAGTTAATGAATGTTTGGAAGATGGCGATCGCGTCATTTTTGATATTACTCATTCATTTCGCTCTGTGCCAATTGTTGCGCTTTTGGCAGTTAGTTATTTTCGAGTGGTGCGAAATATTACCATTGAAGGTTTGCTTTATGGTGCATTTGAAGCTAAGGAGAATGGCATTACCCCCACCTTTGACCTTTTACCAGTAGTCCGCTTGTTTGACTGGCTTACAGCAACCGATCAGTTTCTGAAAACTGGGAATGGTGAAGACTTGGCGAAATTGTTGCAAGAGGCACAGGGTCATACTCAAGCATTGGGCGATCGCATTTTAGAAATTTCTCAAGGTTTGCAGTTATTGCGTCCCATGGATGTCATGACCGCCGCCGCAGCTTTACCGGAAAGTATTGAACAAGGTAAACCAGACTTAGCACGAGTTGTTCCACCTTTTGAACTATTATTAAATCGTGTGGTGAGTGAGTATGGTCAATTTGCTTTAGCTGAACCGAAAAACTATCAAGTCAATGGCAAAGCTGCATTACAGAAACAGCTTTTTGAGATTGAGTGGTATGCCAAGAAGGGTCTATATGTCCAAGCTATATCACTAGGACGGGAATGGCTACCTTCTCTCCTCTGTTATCATTTTGAACTCGATCCAATGGAGAAACAAGCACGGGAGGAAATGGAAATCCTTTGTTGTGGTGGTAAAGTGGGAGAGCGTGAGTCAATTTACCGCAGTCAATATAAAGAGATTGAACCATCTAAGCGTAAGATGATCAATCAGTTATGGAATAATCCCCCTTGTAAGTTGGCTAATTTACGCAATGATGTTCTTCATTCTGGTTTCCGTAAAGATCCGAAAAGTGTTGAAGAGATCAAACAAACATTACAAAAAATTGTCGAAGACCTGAAAACAATTGCTCAGGTCTGGGGTGTATTTGATGAAGAGTAGAAAAGCCAAATTTTAATAGTTAGCGTGTCATTCATTCCTCCCAACCCAGAGGGAGTCAAATATGCTTCACAAGTAAAAGTTGAGCCAGATCGCCTGTGAAAATCACTAATTGAGAACAATCAACATGAGACTTGCCATTTCGGAAACTTGGCTAACTATCAGTTAGTCACATCGGACAAGCCCCCCAAGGGGGAGCGATCGCCCCTGTAAATGGCTTCTACACTGACATTAGAGGCAATTGCTCAATTAAATTTTTAGATATTTGCGTAAATTTAGTGGTTGTCGCTGATAGGTAGATAGATGATCAGCCCACCGGATGGCCATCTCTAACTGCAATCGGAGGATAACCTTTAGAAAAGTTTACAGTCCCAAGGTAGATTCAAGTAGATTTGTGTTTGATAATAAGGGGATACCATTAAGCCTTTAAGCATTAGGTTTAATAGAGTGAAAGTGCCTCACTGTAAGGGTTATAGATTCTATTGACCCACATTTTGTAGCACCCTTTTTTAGAACTTTTGCCGGGGTGAGGGACGATCGCCTCTGGGTTAAGGTGGCGGCGCGGTGGTGGTGGGATGCGATCGCCAACTGGAAGTCTGGCCATAGACTCACCCAGAACCGATTGACCCGACCACCATGTTTAGACCTTTTTATTGGAACTTTTCCTATGGGCGTTATCTATATCGGCGATCGCAATACTGGCAAAACTTCCCTAGTCCTGGAACTGGCTCATCCCAGCAGCCAGTTCGTCAAAGTCACCGATCCCCTTTACGATCAACTTAAAGCCCTTCTGTGTGACAAGGGAAAAACCAAGGCTACCGATGCCAGCCAGGCTACCCACGATCGCCAACTGGAGATCGAAGTGACCCTGCCCAGCCGACCCAAAAACATCTATACCGAATGGATAGATACACCGGGGGAAATATGGCGCGCGACTTGGAAAAACGACAACCCCGACGAGTGGAGAAAATTTTTGAAAACCGCTCACAGCAGTCAAGGGGTGTGCCTAGTCCTGTCCCCCTACCGGGAAATTATCCGCCAGGGGGATGGCATCATTCAGGAAGACTTTATCACCCGCAAACAATGGATTAAACGATTTGAGCGCTGGGTAAAATTTTTCCGCCAAGACTGTCGCCAAGCCAAACATCTGGTTCTGTGTCTGAACAAAGCCGACCTGATCCGAGGCATCGACCTGAAAGAAGAAGCCCAAAAACTAGCCTACCATCCCGTCAATGCGGAGATGAACTGGATGCAACGCAACAACTACGTTTTCAAAAGGTTTTTCAGTCCCCTACAATCCCACATCGCCGAACTGAACCAATATACCTCCGGTTTATCCGTGAAATGTTTCATCACTAGCATTTACAGCCGGGAACTGGTGGAACTTCCTTGGATTTATCTGGGCACTTATCTTAGTAGTAACCAATAAAGGAGTCAGCTATGGGCAACATTTGCGTAATCGGCCCCAGGGCATCTGGAAAAACCACCTATCTCGCCGGACTCAGCTACTTTTCTGAGTACCGGGGTTCCCGCAGTGAATACAGCATCGAACCCCTGAACGACGAGACTCACAAGCTGGCGGAAGATGCCGACCAGACAATTTGCAACGGGTTAGCGGTTGAACCGACTGTGCTAGGCGATCGCATCAGAAGTGTGGATGACCTTCCCGACTACTCCTTTAAAATCGAAGTCAAACAGAGATTCCTCAGACCCCGAATCGATATCCAACTGACCGTTCGCGACTACCCCGGCGAAGTGTTCGATAAAATTCTCCACTCTTCCCCAGACCCGATTATGGAAGAATTTATCGACGAATGTTTTAGGGCTGACGTGGATGGTTGTTTGCTGTTGTTTACCGAGTGGGAAAGCAGCCGAGATCGTTTTTATAGCCAATTGATCAAGCAATTTTTAAAAATTATGGACGAACACGATCGCCTAAATAACTATCGCCTAGCCGTAGCCATGAGTAAATGCGAACGGGGGGAAATTTGGCCGGGAAGATTGGACCCGGAAACCGACCTATTTGGCATTTACTTGAAAAAAACCCTCAAAACCCTCAAAAAATCCGTTCCCCCCAAAAACTTGCAGTTTTACGCCATGTCAACCTTCGGCGTGTCGGGACGGTATGACCCTCGCCCCAACCGGGCGGATGCTCGGGGAACTAACGGACGAGTCTCGATTTTACGAGAACCGAACCGGTGGCAACCTTACAATTTAGTTGAACCGTTGTGTTGGTTAAGTACCGGCCAAATCTGAACTTTAAGAGTGAGTCGATCATGCTATTTGACAACCAAACCAACTCGACATCATTATCCGTCAAAACCTTGGGCGGAGATTCCGTGGTGCGAATTATCGGCGATCGCAGTTCCGGGAAAACCACTTATTTGGCATCCCTGGCTTACTGGCCCAACGCCAGCCCCGATAATCCCGTGCAAACCGTCTCCCCCGTCGGCGAAGACAGCGAGGAACTGGTAAACAAAGCCAGAGACATCCTAGAACAGGGATTATTACTGGAACCCACCAACCTCCACGATATCGACGCGGTGAAGGATTACACCCTCAGCATCACCCTCAAAGATCGCTTTTCCTGGTTGCGGGGGTCGGGAAAGATGGTGCAAATCAACGTCAGTTGTAAGGATTACAGCGGCGAGTTTTTCCGGGATTTGGTGCATAAAAGTGGCGATCCGATGCTGGATGATTACCTCGACGATTGCTGTTTGGCGACCGGGTTAATGGTACTCGTCGATGGAACCGCTCACCGCAAGGATAAGGACTATTGCGCGGGGATCGAAAAACTGTTGGTGGAACTCGATCGCGCTGAGTTGAAGAACCAACATCGACGGATTGCCTTTGTGTTGACTAAGTGCGAACAGTCCGAGTTGTGGGTGAACCGCCACGAACCGAAAAAGTTGGCAAACATGAGATTTCCCAAACTCTCGGCCCAACTGCAAAGCTATTCCAAACTAAACCGCGTGGGGGTGGAGTATTTCACTACTTCCGCCTTTGGGATTTTGGGGAAACAGTACCCCGAACCCAACTCGAAACGGTTGAAGCGATCGTGTGATGGGACAACTTCCGTGATTAAAAAACCGAGAGTCTGGCGGCCCTTTGGTTTAGTCGCCCCCATTTACTGGCTTTGTACCGGAAAACGCCACCCGGAACTCGATCGCGACTAATGCGATATTCCCGATGTCCTCATTTGCAATCTTTTCACAGCCATGACGATGATCTACATTCACGAATTTAGTACCGGAATTGAAGTGAAACGAACTTCCGATGGCGGGTGGGAATCGGGGGGATTTACCGGACAGTACATGAATTGTACCCGTGAAATTCCCCCGGAGATATTAAATGCCATTTCCAATCGCGAATTTTCCTTGTCCGAAGGGGGCCTCCAAGATCATCCGGCGATGGTGGGGCGACAAGTCGGGGGATATTCCGTGGTAGCCGTCGTCAGCCGGGGACGGGACGATCGCGGGCGGGGCCTATCGCTATACCGCTATTTTTGGTGTGAGGGAAAGGACTATATCGAAGCAATTTTGCGAACGATGATTTCGCGATCGTCGAATAAAGTTTATCCTCCCGTCTTCGATCCCTATTACCAACCCCCGTCAACCGGATACCCTTTAAACCCGGATTCACAGCCTGTTTCATTAGATAAATTGGCAGAATATTTAGACTCATCGCCACCCATCGTTATTCCCCATGAACAACCCTGTACGCATTTGATATTAAACGAGATAGCGAAAGAGATAGCGAAACGACAAGGCCAGGACTATTCTTGGGCTTATAAGGTAGCGGCCTTAGAAAATCCCTGGTATTTCCAAGTAATTTATCCCGCCAGTTCCGAAGCGGAAAACAATTTCAAGGAAGTTTTAGCCCGTCGTCCCCGTGATTCCGTATTTATCTCTGGGGAAGCGGGGATTAAAACCGCGATCAAAGCCATCATAAAAGGTCGCGTCAAACCCGAACACATAAACAGCTTGGAAATCGCTTTAGCCCATCCCCAAATCGATGCTCAATTTTGGAACACACTCTTAGATGGTCTAGGAGCATCCAAAGCCTACAAAGACAAAATATACTCCGAACCGATGGTTAGGCTGTTGACCTTAAAAGCCCTACTGATACCGAAATTCTTGCCCGACTTTTTGATTTGGATACAAACCGCCCCCAAGCCGGATGACTGTTGGGAATCTTGCCGGAAATTGCAGGCATCGATTGTCACAGAGTACAAAAAGAAGAGCGGCGGCTTGCCATGTCTGACTCGAAATGTTAAGGACGGAATTTATAGTCTTCTCTCGCGCTTAATCACCAAACCAAAATCCTCCCCATCCGACAGCACAATTAAACATAAACTCCGTGGTTTAGTGCATTCCAAATTTGATATACCACAACTTGTTAAAGCGACTAAATTATTACTCACCCAAAAGGATGGGTTTTGGTCGCAGGTTTACCGCGTGTCTTTCACCAAAGATTTGGCAGATGCTCTCCCCAAAATACCAGATTTATCGGAACCAGGAGTCATCAAAGATTACCCAGAAGAACAGCAGAAATTCTTAACAAATTTACAGCCTTTTTGGAGATATCCCGGCAAAACTGACAAGAACTATTTATCCTTAGCTCAATTCTTTGAAGAAGTGGAGGAGCCACATTTCGCCGCCATTTTTTATCAAATCTCAACGGGTGAGGTTCCTGCAAATATATTTTACAGCCTATCTCGAAAGGGCAATGTTAAAAAAGGAACATTGTTCGAGATGACGCTAATTCGCAAAAAGGGATGGCGCGACCATATCCATTCTGCTTTAGATGCAGGGATTTATTTTGTCACAGAAAATTTAATATTGATTATAAGAGGGATGGTAATAGGTTTATTATTAGGTACAATAGGATTAACAACAATATTGTTAATAAGTAGTTGGCGGACATCTCGGTATGACAAGGCTTTGCAGGCAAGTATGGAAGAGAAAATAGCCACAAAGGATGAATCAAAATCTGCACAGGCATCAACAACAGACACGAATAACCCAGAGACTTTGACGGAAATTAGTTATGACAATAAAGGACGTTTTCGCAGAACAGATGAGGCAATCAAGGCAATGATTACTAATTTAACTGATGACATAAATAAACTACCACCAAACACTCTAAATAGCATAGGTATTCCCGAGAATGTACAGGATAATAACGAGTATATAGTTTTATTTTGTGTCAAAAGAAGATTAGATCTAGCCCCAAGCTTTCAATATGGAGAAATCGGTAAATCTAACGAAAGATGGCAAGAATTTAGTGACGCAATTAAGGATTATCAGACATTCAACAAGGCAGATACTCCTGATGGCGTGATTGATAAAGATGGTCAAACACAAAGATGGTTGGAGGAAGATATCAGAAATCAATGCTTCAAACCATATCAAGGTCAAAATCAAGGTCAAAGTTAATGATTTTACAGACAGGATGCCTGTGCGATGGGGTTCGATTGGTTAACGGAAACAGTACATTATGACACTCTCTGTTTATATGCTTGATTCTCCATTTAATTTGGATAAAAATGAGATTAAAAAGGCGGTCAAAGCTATCATGAATTTCCGCACACAACCGGAATACATAAACAGCTTGGAAATCGCTTTATTTCATCCCCAAATGGATGCTCAATCTTGGAACAAACTCTTAGATAGTCGAGGAGCATCCAAAGCCTACCAAGACAAAATATACTCCGAACCGATGGTTAGGCTGTTGACCTTAAAAGCCCTACTGATACCGAAATTCTTGCCGGAATTTTTGATTTGGATGCAAACCGCCCCCAAGCCGGATGACTGTTGGGAATTTTGCCGGAAATTGCAGGCATCGATTGTCACAGAGTACGAAAAGAATATCCACGGCTTGCAATGTCTGACTCGAAATGTTAAGGACGGAATTTATAGTCTTCTCTCGCGCTTAATCACCAAACCAAAATTCTCCCCATCCGACAGCACAATTAAACATAAACTCCGTGGTTTAGTGCATTACAAATTTGATATACCACAACTTGTTAAAGCGACTAAATTATTACTCACCCAAAAGGATGGGTTTTGGTCGCAGGTTTACCGCGTGTCTTTCACCAAAGATTTGGTATATGCTCTCACCCAAATACCAGATTTATCGGAACCAGGAGTCATCAAAGATTACCCAGAAGAAAAGCATAACTTCTTAACAAATTTACAGCCTTTTTGGAGATATCCCGGCAAAACTGACAAGAACTATTTATCCTTAGCTCAATTCTTTGAAGAAGTGGAGGAGCCACATTTCGCCGCCATTTTTTATCAAATCTCAACGGGTAACGTTCCTCCAAATATATTTAGCCAAGTATTTCCCAGAAGACATATTAAACAAGGCAACCTGTTTGAGATGATGCTAATTCGCAAAAAGGGATTGCTCGACCATATCCATTCTGCTTTATATGGGGATACTTATTTGGTCACAGACAATTTAAGATTGATTATAAGAAGGATGGTAATAGGTTTATTATTAGGTACAATAGTATTAACAACAATATTGTTAATAAGTAGTTGGTGGACATCTCGGTATGACAAGGCTTTGCAGGCAAGTATGGAAGAGAAAATAGCCACTCTAAATAAGCCAGAGACTTTGACGGAAATTAGTTATGACAATCAAGGACGTTTTCACAGAACAAATGAGGCAATCAAGGCAATGATTACTAATTTAACTGATGACATAAATCAACTAGAAACTGACGATAAAAATAGAATAGGTATTCCCGAGAATGCACACAATGATAAAATGTATATAGTTTTATTTTGTGTCAAAAGAAGATTAGATCTAGCCCCAAGCTTTCAATATGGAGAAATCGGTAAATATAACGAAAGATGGCAAGAATTTAGTGACGCAATTAAGGAATATCAGAAATCCAAAGGAGCAAATACTCCTGATGGCGTGATTGATAAAGATGGTCAAACACAAACACGGTTGGAGGAAGATATCAGAAATCAATGCTTAAACCCACATGGAGGCTAAAATATGTTAATGATGTTACAGACAGGATGCCTGTGCTATGGGGTTCGATTGGTTAACGGAAAGGGTGCATTATGAGACTCTATTTCTATATACTGGCTGGTCTAATATCTGCTTTGCTGGGGTGGAATATCGCCCAGGTGTTCCTTAGCGATTTCGGCTGGCTGCAAGGGTTTCCGGAAATTGTCTTGTTTCCCTGCATGGCGATTTCCCTGGCAATTGGCAGCGTCACCAACGAGATTTTTATCAGTAACCCCACCCGTCCTAAACTGAGTGTACGGATGCTGCGAGTTCCGCTGATGTTGGCGTTTATGGTGGGACTGATAGCGGGGGGAATAGCGGGGGGTATTTCCCAAATTCTGTTCGACCCTAGCCTGGCAATTCCGCCGGTGATAATTCGGGTGTTTGGTTGGTTGGTGGTGGGAGGTTCAGTGGGTTTGGCTGAGGGGTTGAGTTGGCGGTTTCATAGCCTGGAGGCGGGAAACCCCAAACGCTTTTACCTGCGCCTATTTATCAGTATTTTGGCGGCGAGTATTGCCAGTCTCATCGCGGCGGGTATTTTTGAGCTGATGCGTTTGCTAAGGCTGATGCCAGCGGCTTTTAAACCCTACGAAGACCCGTTGGGCTTTGCAGTGTTGGGGTTGTGTTTGGGTGTGGCATTTGCCATCACGAATGCTTCCCCCACTTACCTGCCGGCTTTGAGGGCGGGAAGCGGATTTGAGTACCAGGAAGAAGAGTACCAAGATATTTCTGTTTTGGATGAGGACAGCGAAGATGATGATCCGAAAATCAATTCCTCGATGCTGCGATTTATTACTTATCGATCGCACGACGAATTTGATGATGAAAAAATCGAAGAAGGGATGTCAATCGAACTACCCAGGCGGGGCATGATTCGGATCGGTTCTTCTGTAAAATCAGAAAACAAAGCGGATATTTATCTGCCCCATCTGCTCCCGTACCTGGCAAATATTAAAATCGAAGGAAACCGGGCTTTTTTAACGCCCCATAAGAGACAATTCCTGAAAATTGCGATTAACGGAACCAAGCTGAGATCTCGACGTAAAGTTTCACTAAAACACAACTATGTTATTACATTCTATACCGAACCATCCGAAAGTTTTAAAGTCCCGAAATTCTACCGGTTTGTATTTTATAATCGCTTTTTCGATCCGATGGCTTAGTGGTAGTGCGATCGCATTGATGATCGCGTCCCCAGTTTTCGGAAAAACGGCGGAAATTGTGGGTCGTCCGAGGATAAACAATGACAATGTTACCCTGCGCCTGCAAGTCAGGGATGGGAGAGGTCGTCCGGTCATGCAATTGCAGGAGTCGGATTTTCAAGTGATTACAGATGATGAACCCGTCGGGATCAAATCTTGGCAAAGTCCCCAAGAAAGCACCCCTCCTCCGGCTTGGATTGTGGTTTTAGTTGACTTGAGTGGGAGTATGAACGAACTCGATACAAGTGGAAAGCGAAGAATAGATGGTGCCCTGGACGCGACGCGACGATTTTTAGAACAAATGAGCGATCGCGGTGGTGATACGAAGGTGGCGATCGTTCCGTTTGGGGAAGGTGGCAGAAACTGTCCGGGTTTCGAGGTGACACAGCGGGGGATTGACTCCAGATTTTTCCCGGCGAATGATATCAAACAAACCAACTTTCTGGATTATCTGGCCGCGCAAACACTTTGTGCAGCTACGGATATTTACAGTCCGTTGTCAGAAGCGATCCGAGTCCTGGGAAATCGGCAAGATCCACGGTTTTACGTTCCGGAAGATTCGGGTAGACCGGAACCTCGGCTATCGGTGATTCTCCTCTCGGACGGCTTCCACAATCAACCGAACGAACAACAAGATTTCGATAATTTAATTACCTTACTGGAGAGAAATAATAACATTATTGTTCACACTCTCGGCTATGGCTTAACCCCCCAACAGGTGGGGCAAAAATATAACTTGGGACGAGCGGCTACTCGAGCTGATGCTGATAAAAATCCCCAAGTTGCAAGGGAGTTTGTCGATAAAGAACGCCTGCAGACCATTGCGGAAACAACAGGAGGAATTGCGGAATTTTCGGGAAACGCCAATGACATTGCCAGGAACTTGCAACTTTTCCTAGATTCCCTGTTGGGAGAATACGAGATTGTTTTCCAGCAACCGAACGCGGAACGGGGAACGCAACACGAAGTTTTGGTACAAGTGACGGTTAATAATCAGCAAATCAAGACGCAACCGAAAACTTACACGATGATGGTTTTTGGGCGATCGCTTCCCCAGAAAACACGCTTAATTATGACTGGTATCCTCTTATTGGTGCTGATTTTGGGAGGGGTTATCCCTTTCTTGAGCTGGAGCAATTATATGAAAAGAGAGGCGGAGCATGATTTTTGATGATGGTTTCTATATTGTTACTTGACAATCTCAGGATAACTGTATAAAATGGGTATCATAACAAAAACAAATCAGACCGTGAAATGCTTTAAATATCGCTTAGGTTTTTTCCTGTTGAGCGGTGGGTTATTGGTGGGCTGCGAGGCTGTCTCGGAGGTGTTGCCAAGGGAGGTATTAAACCATCTCCCTAAGGGTCTGACTAACTCGTTAGAATGTCCGGAGATGCCCCGTGGTTCTTTGTCGAATCCAGAGGCGATCGCCATAGATAGCCAAAACTTTCAAGGAACGGGAATTGTGCGATCGGGTGAGGATACTGGTTTTGTGTTTTCGGGTGAAAAAGGCAAACTATTAAGTTATCGCTATAATGAGGGAGTTTGTGTTTGGATTTACGCCCCAGATAACAGTTTAGTATTGGGTAATGAATTACCTCTTAATGGGAGGTATACGGTTCATGTCGCCTCACTCGGAGGAACCAGAAATTTCGAGATAGAAATGAGTTTGTCGGCTCCAGTGGCAGCAGTACCCCCACCGGCACCGGCACGGACAGCGACACCGACAGCGGCACCGGCACCGGCACGGACAGCGACACCGACACCGACACCGACACCGACACGGACAGCGACCCAGACACGCACATCAACGGCAAGACAAAGACCGGAAAGAACTGCCAATGATACTGGTCGCGCGCCTAGACCTCAGAGGCAAGAAACAGCGATCGCACCCTTTAGGCGATCGGATTTTCCGAAATCAAGTTGTGGCGATCGACTGCCAACTAATCGGGCAGACTATCCAATTAGATTTTATCCGGTAAACGTTCCTGATAGTGAAAGTAACTTACAAAGAACAAAAGCGATTTTTTGTAGAGATGCCTATCGAAGATATCGTCATGCCAATGATGATTATCTGATTCAAGTTGCCTCATTTAACAGTCGTTCAAGGGCGGAGGCTTTTGCCAGAATGGTTAACGAACAAGTCTCAGGAGCAAGTGTTGGAGTAGCGAGTGTAATCAATGCACCTTGATTGAGACTGAATGAGTCGATAGCCCAGATCAACCCTATAAAATATATGGAAATCCGGGGATTAAATGCCATGATAATTAAGTTAAAGCTACTAATGCGGTTGTTCTCGATCCTATTTTTAGGAGGATTATGGGGCTGCGAGGCTGTCTCGGAGGTGTTGCCAAGGGAGGTATTAAACCATCTCCCTAAGAGTCTGACTAACTCGTTAGAATGTCCGGAGATGCCCCGTGGTTCTTTGTCGAATCCAGAGGCGATCGCCATAGATAGCCAAAACTTTCAAGGAACGGGAATTGTGCGATCGGGTGAGGATACTGGTTTTGTGTTTTCGGGTGAAAAAGGCAAACTATTAAGTTATCGCTATAATGAGGGAGTTTGTGTTTGGATTTACGCCCCAGATAACAGTTTAGTATTGGGTAATGAATTACCTCTTAATGGGAGGTATACGGTTCATGTCGCCTCACTCGGAGGAACCAGAAATTTCGAGATAGAAATGAGTTTGTCGGCTCCAGTGGCAGCAGTACCCCCACCGGCACGGACAGCGACACCGACAGCGGCACCGGCACCGGCACGGACAGCGACACCGGCACCGACACCGACACCGACACGGACAGCGACACCGACACCGGCACCGACACCGACAGCGACACGGACAGCGACACGGACAGCGACACCGACACCGACACCGGCACCGACACCGGCACCGACACCGGCACCGACACCGACCCAGACACGGACAGCGACAGCGACACGGACAGCGACACCGACTCAAACTCAAACTTCTAGGAATTCTCCCCAGATAGACTTGACCCAGGAGCAAGCGGTAACGTTAGTGAATAGATGGTTGAGTTCTAAAGGGCGTATTTTTGCGGCTCCTTTCGATCTTCAGTTAGTTCGCCAATATACTTCCGGTCCTTTATATAAAAATATTACACAACCTAATGGTTCGATAGATTGGCTTCGCAAAAATAACTCGTATTACACCTATCGGGAATCAAAAGTGATCAATGTTGTTTCTTTTTCGGTTTCCGGCTCTCGTCCAGAATTAATCGTTACTGTCTACGAAGATCGAACATTCCATACACCAAGGGGAATTGATTCGCGTCTATCTGGTGCGAGTAAAGGGAACTATCGATATTGGTTTGTCAAGGATAACGGACGGTGGAAAATTTACGAAAGACAAGCAGTAAATTGATATGGCAATTGCTCCGGGGAATACGAGGGCTGAGACTTGAAAATCAAATTAATTTCATTTTTTAAACCTGGAAACAACCATGATAAATATAACAATGATTACCAAAAAAATATATAAACCGCTGCTATTCGGAGTCTGTGGGGGAGCCGGATGTTTGCTGGGGGCGCTAATTTTCGGTGAAATATGGCTGTATCTAACTCGACAACCTCCGGGGTTTCTCACCAAGCCTAAAGCGGTGGTTCTGCTGATAGACACATCTGGAAGTATGAGCGGCCAAAAACTGCCGGAGGTGCAAACTGCCGCCTCCGGATTCGTGAGCCGACAAAACCTGAAACGCCATGATTTAGCTGTGGTAGAATTTTCCAGCCGGGCGAGTGTGGTGGCAGATTTTACCCGCAATGAAACGGAACTACAACAGGCGATCGCCCGCCTTTACTCCTCGGGAGGAACTAACCTCAGCGAAGGCTTCAACCTGGCAACTTCTGTCCTCCAAAATAGCGATCGTACTCCCAATATCTTACTCTTTACCGACGGCGTACCCAACAATCCGCCGATGGCCGCATCCATCGCCCAACAAATCCGAGCCTCCGGAATTAATTTGGTCGCGGTGGGAACGGGAGACGCACAAATCAACTACTTAACCGCTCTAACTGGCGATCCCAATTTGGTATTTTATGCCAGCTTCGGCGACCTTGATCGTGCCTTCCGGGGGGCAGAAAAAGCGATATATGGACAACAATTGGTCGAGTCGGATGAAAGCGGTAATTATGGCTTCTTTTTCGGTGTTTTTCGTATAGGCGTATGGACGGGATTTTTGGCGATCGGAACTTCCCTCGCCTTGATTGTCGGACAAAATTACACCCTGCGTCGTCGCCTCCTCTCTTTTCAAGAAGGGAGTTGGGGAGGTGGGGGTGGTTTGGTGGCTGGATTCGTCGGGGGAGCCGTCGGTCAAGTGGTGTTTCTTCCCAGTGGTTACCTTCCGGTTTTGTCGGTGGTGGCTCGGCTGACGGGGTGGACGGTACTGGGAACCCTCGTCGGCGGTGGAATGTCTCTATTTGTGCCTAATCTACCTCGGAAAAATGCGCTGATAGCGGGGTCGGTGGGAGGTGTTTTTGGTTCTTTAAGTTTTCTGGTTTTTGAATCTGTGACGGGGGTGATTTTAGCGCGTTTGGCAGGGGCGACGATTTTGGGATTTTGTATCGGTTTGGCGATCGCCTTGAGCGAACAATTTTACAGTTCCTTGTCCGGTTCTGTAGTGCTGTTGGTTCACTGGAATAACCAAGAATGTACGATGGTTGCTTTGGGAGAAAAGCCCATCGAAATCGGCAGTTCCCGAAATGCCCATGTTTACTTATCAAAAGATGCCGGATTTCCGGCAGAATTTGCCAAAATTTTCCTAGAAAATGGTAAAATTATCTTAGAATTTGACTCGGCTCTGTCACAGCATCCGAAATTTGGAAAAATGAAGCGATTTAGACAAGAACTAAATGATGGCGATCGCCGCCAGTTTGGAGATATTATATTGGAAGTTCAAGAAAGGCTTTAAATCAGGTATTATTTGATTAATTTTATGTAAATGGTTCAATATACACTTTACCTGTTAAGCACCAGTCAACCCGACCCGCATCCAGTATCCTATAATCTGAATATCAGTGAAAAGGAGGAAAACAACCCGGAGAGTATTTTTAATTCAAAATTGCGTGAAAAAATGCGATCGCAATTGCAACAACAAACCGCCTGTGCCCTGAACAATGCTAACCTCGAACAAATCATACAGACATGGCTAGAAGATATCCGAGAAGGCTATCGAACCACATCTCTCACGTTGGATTTACCTGCCCTGGAATTCGAGGAGATCCACCAAATACAAGATTCGGGCGATCGTCGAATTCCCGATTTATTCCCTCCCGATTTTTCGCAAATTGAACCCCAAGGCGGTGCTTTACCTCCCTTGGATTTTACCTAAATTTCACCAACCATGCTGAACGTTACTATCACCCCCCACTTAGAATTTCTCAATGCTGATAAAGCTGGACAAAAGCTATTTGTGATGCTGAAACTGCGACCTAATGCGGAGGTGTCCGCCAGTCGTCCCTCGACCACATTTAGCTTTGTGATCGATACCAGTGGCTCCATGTATGAAGTTTTGGAAGGGGAGGAGACTATACCCACAGGTAATAGTTATTTCCTGGATGGAAAGCAATATACACAAGTCACCGGGGGAAAAACTAAAATTGACCAGGTGATCGAATCCCTCGAAGGTCTGGTCAGTTCCGGCCAAGCTGACTCCCGCGATCGCATTGCATTAGTCCGGTTTGATGACTCCGCGTCGGTCCTGCTTCCCCTGACTGCATCGACAGATACGGCATCTTTGAAAAATGCGATCGGTCAACTCCGAAATTTCAGCGGCGGCACTCGCATGGCTTTGGGAATGGAAGAGGCTTTAAACATCCTGAAAAACTGCGATCTCAGCAGTCGCCGGACTCTCATTTTCACCGACGGACAGACTTTTGATGAAAGCGATTGTCGAGACCTGGCGACACAATTCGCTGAGGCGGGAATCCCCATTACAGCTTTGGGAGTTGGCGAGTATAACGAGGATTTGTTACTGTATTTGAGCGATCGTACTGGGGGCCGAGTTTTTAATGTTGTGGAAACACAAACCCACACCGGAACCACGGATATTCCTATTTCCGAACTTCCTAATACAATTTTTGAGGAAGTTCAACAAGCTCAATCGGAAGTGATCAATAACCTCAAGTTAAATATCAGCACAGTCAAGGGTGTCAAATTAGCACGAATTAGTCGCGTATATCCCGATAGTGCTGAAATTGCCCTGGATAAAAAGCCTTATTTAATTGGAAGTGCGATCGCCAATGATGACACGGTTTTTCTATTAGAATTTGACCTGGAAAGTCATAGCCAAGCCAAGGTTCGTATTGCCCAACTTGGTCTGACTTACGACATTCCGGGAAAGCAACGGCGGGGTGAACTTCCCCCCCAAAACCTAGTCGTTCAGTTTGTGGCAGGACAGGGAGGAAGCGCCCAAACCAACCCGGAAGTCATGGGATATGTGCAGCAGCGAAATATCAGTGGAATTGTCGATCGCGCCGCCAACCTCGCTGATCAAAATCCCGAACAAGCGGCAGAATTGCTGGAAACTGCCCGACGATTAACCGTTAAAATTGGCAACGACGCAATGGTTGAATCTCTCAACGTCGGCATTGAAGAAGTCCGCAAAACTCGCAAACTTTCTTCTGGAACCCGCAAAACCGTCAAAATGGGAGCCAAAGGTAAAACTGTGAAAATGAGCAACGATTCCGAACTGGGTCTTTCCGAAGACCAAATTCGCAATTTAACCGGATCATAAATGATTCCAACTCTCACTAAAATATTAGCCCTTTATTAGGAGATAAAATCATGTCTATTACTTGTCCAAGCTGTAGCTATGATAACCTGGATGATGCCGAATTCTGCGAGGTCTGTGGTACAGAATTGAACACTGCCACATCTGTGCCCGCACCCCCTGAACCTGTCAGTAATTCCAGCCCCGAACTTTTTCCCTTCACCCCTCCCTTTGAGGAAGTCGATCTTTTCCCCAAAAACGAACCCCTCACTTTCCCTACGGCTACCACTGCGCGTCTGGTCGCCAAACAAGCTAACGCACCTCAACCTGAATTTCGTTTAGATGGTGTGGCACTGGTGGGAGTTTTTGACCCGGATATGGGGCCGGTGGATATCGATTTAGAAAACTTTGCCGGGGGAGAAACGGTATCGCGCCATCACGGAGAAATTTACCCGGAAGCGGGTAATTGGATGATTAAAGACTTGGGTTCAACTAATGGGATTTTCATTAAACCAAAGGGTCAAAGTCGCTTCGGAGCGAGGATTACTAGCCCAACTTGTCTTAATCCCGGTGATGAGGTTGCTTTTGGAAAAGTTCAGTTTGTGTGGGCAAACTCTTAGTTTTAATTGACTCAATTAGGAGATAAAAAACTGGGATTATCTCCTGTATTATGGTTCAACTTATACGGATTATTAAATGGGCTCGTGATTTCAGAAAATACCTGTTTACAAATCGGAGATTTTGTGGTAAGAGTTGCCGCCAACCTGGGTCAAAGCAACGATCGCATTCACTATTTTAAAGTAAGTCTGGAAAATGCAGGTAGTGAACATCCTCAACTGGGACTTTTGCGAGTGGGTTCGGCAACGGGTTTGTTGCAACAAGAATTACAATTGCGGGAAACCTTGGCGGATTATAGTTTGGTTGCACCCATACTCGCTCAAATCCAGGTTCCTGATCTGTCTAAAATTGTGCAAGAACCCTTGACAGAAGAAACCATCGAAGCTGACCATATCACCCCGGAATTAACTGCTCATCAAGACCACGAATTATCGACTTTATCGAGTCCTGATGGGTCCGAGGAAATCCCCGAAAATTCGGAGGATATAGAGCAGTTAAAAAATGAAACAGAAACCGCCGCAGATACGGCAGAAAGCATAACCGAAAATCAAGAAAATCAGACCCTAGAAAATACGGCGGAAAATATCACGGATAATCAAGATTTATATGAAGGGTCTGAGCCGGAGACAGATGAGGGAGAAAATTACCTGGAACCTGAATATTATCCTGAAGAAAATCTAGCGGGTGATGAAGGCGATCGCCTATTGGTATTGACCGAATTTCCCCATCCTGAGCGGGTATTAAGTCAGTGGTTAAAAAATAGTCCGAACCCCCTGGAAGTTTTAAAAGCGATCACGCCAATTTGTCAATTATTCTGGTATTTCCATCAACGTCACTGGTGTGCGATCGACATCAACCCAGATTTGTTAGAAATAGGTCAACCCATTCGCTGTTTTGACCTGACTGGCGTTTACCCAGAAGACACCCCAATGAGTTCGGGAGTCATGGGAAATTACTGTGCCCCCGAACTATCATCCCATCCTATTCCTAGTGAAAAAAGCAGCGTTTATACCATTGGTGCTTTACTGTATCATGGGTTGTATGGAAGAGAGCCAGACAGTGATTTTCTGGGTGTAAAAAAATGCGATATGCCCCATTTGTCACAACTGCTAACTATCTCCTTGTCCGCCATTCCTGATGAGCGTTTTTCCTTGTCACAACTGCGAGGTTTGGTCATCGAAACTCGTAAACTATTGGGGGGCGATCGCGTCAATTGGGAAATCGCCAGTGAATCTACCCTGGGACTGTCTCCCCGACGACTCCAAAATGAAGATAGCTACGGAATTGCTCAAATTAATCAAGGAGCATCTGAGCAGGTTATTTTAGCAGCTTTGGCGGATGGTATGGGAGGAATGGCCGCGGGTGAGGTAGCCAGTCGTTTGGCGGTGAAAACGGTTATTGATGGATTTCGCCAGGAAGAAGAAAATATTTCAAAAAACAGCAGCCAGTGGTTAATTTCTATTGTCGATCGCGCTAACTCGGTGGTATCTGAGGCGGTACATAATGGCGGAACTACGTTAAGTTTAGCCTTGATAGAGTCCCGAAAATTGGCGATCGCTCATGTGGGTGATAGTCGCATTTATCGGGTGAGTGACGGCAAAATTGAGCAGTTGAGTGAGGATCATTCTTTGGTGGCGCTGCTGGTCGCCAGCGGTCAAATTTCCGCCGAACAAAGCCTCGAACATCCCGATCGCAATGTTTTGACTAAATCCTTGGGCTCGAAACCCAATCTTTCCCCGGGTTACGTGCAAACGAAAAGCGATATTCAATTGCAAGATGGCGATCTAATTTTGTTATGTTCCGATGGAGTCTGGGATTTAATTAGTAATGAGGAATTTATCGAAATTTTTAGCCAATCTCAACCCTTGCAAACTGCGGTTAATGAAGCAATTAATTTGGTGCTAAAACGAGACGCACCCGATAACGCGACTTTGTTGGCATTACGATGCAGTATTACTCCCATTGCTGTTAAATTTAACAGAGTTGAACAATCCTCAAAAACTTTAATTTAATTGACGGTAACTAATTATGAGTAACATCTGTCCATCATGTGCCTATGACAACAGCCCAGGCGATCGCTTCTGCATGGCCTGCGGAGCTACTTTAACTCCCACTAGCACCACTACTACTCCCACTAACTCAGGACTGTATTTACCCACAGGTACATGGCTAAAACAGGGCAAATACCAAATCAAAAAATTTATAAGTCAAGGCGGTTTTGGGATTACATACAAAGGGATTTACTGCGCTAATTCTGCTACTGTAGCCATCAAAGAGTTGTGGCCAGAAAATGGATGCAGACAAGGCACATCTGTACTCTGGCCCTTATCAATTACCCCGGTTGATCGAAAGAAACAACTTCATGAGTTCCAATTAGAAGCTATTTATTTAAGTCGTTGTAAATCTCCTCATATTGCTAAAGTTTATGATTGCTTTGAAGAAAATTCAACTATTTATATGGTGATGGAGTTTATAGAGGGTTCAACTCTATCCAATCTGTTATTGAATAATCACCAACCCCTAGATGAGCCTCTAGTGATTAAGTATACCAAAACCGTCGCTGAAGCACTCACAATTGTTCACCAGCACAATTTATTGCATAGAGATATTAAGCCCGACAATATTATGATTGGCAGTGGCGATCGTGTCGTTTTAATTGATTTTGGAACTACCCGAGAATTTATCGCTGGAAAAACCGGAGATATGACCGTAATTTTAAGCAGAGGATACGCCCCATTTGAGCAGTATTCTAGCCAAGCCAAACGCTATCCCTCCACTGATATTTATGCCCTGTGTGCTTCTATGTACGAATTATTAACAGGAAAATTACCCGCCGACTCAGCCGATCGCGCCCAAGCTATTTCTAATAACTTACCCGATCCTCTAGTTCCCCCCCGACAACTCAACCCTAATATTAGCCCCTACATTCAAAAGGTAATATTAACCGGGTTAAAATTTCGGGTAAATGAACGCATACAAACCGCCCAAGATTTTATCGATGCCCTGGATGGTCAACTGATTTCTCCCCTTCATAAAACCGCCAAAACTTGTGTTAAAAAAGGCAAGTTAACCGATGCTGTCACCGCCTATCAAAATTGTTTAACTCAAGAACCAGACAACGCCGAAGCCCTCATAGAATTGGCGATTATATTATTATATCATCATAGCGATCGCGCTGATAGTATTGCCAGAAAAGCCCAGCAAATTCAACCCCAAGACGGTCGAATTTATGGCATTTTGGGGTTAGTTAGCTGTCGTAGCCAGCAGTGGAAACAAGCGATTCAACAATTACAGCATGGCATTAAACTTAGTCCAAAACAAGCCTGGATGCACGCTAACCTAGGTTGGGCATTGGGAAAAGAGGGAAACTGGCCAAAAGCGGATCAGACAATTCAACAAGCATTAAACCTAGATCCTAATTCTAGTTTTGCTCTGGGGGTTAAGGCTTGGATATCTTTCCATCTTCGCCAGTGGAAAATCGTAGTTCAGGCGGGAACCCAGGGAATTTTTAAATCTCAGCAGCAGCCCTCCTCGGTGGCGATCGCCCTAAAATCCTGGCTTTATCCTCTCACAATTGCCGCTTTAGAACGAGTGACAACCAACAAGTCTGGTGACATCACACGGCGACTGCAAGCCTTCACTCAACAAGTCCCCAATAATGCCTTGGCTTTAGGATTTAAAGCGTGGTATGAGTACCGTAAAAGTGATCATGTATCTTGTCGTCAAAGTCTCAATTTAGCAAGTCAGTGTCCGGAAATACCCGATTGGGTGATGAGAAATGGAGGTTTAATTTATGAACATCTGGGAGATTTTCAAAAAGCGGCTGATTGGTATAATAAAATATATCAAAAACAACCCAAAGATGCTTGGATTTGTTATCGTTTAGGGACAGTTTTAGCCGCCAGCGGTGAGTGGCATCAGGCGAAAAATTATTTGGAGAATGCAGTTAAATGCGATCGCAATTTGGCGGCAGCTTATCGAAATCTGGGCTGGGTTTTGTTGAATTTGCGAACTCGCAGACGGTCAAGTTAAATCGCCCCGGGAGGTCTTAGTAGCCTATCGTCAGGCTGTGACACTGTACGACCGCCAAGACCCCCAGCAAGCCCAACATTTGCGCTCAAAGTTTCAGGCTATCAATTTGCCATTATAATAAATGGAAGGGGGCCCTTCCAGCGATGGTTATACTGAAAGGGTTGGTGCGAGACGTTGAGGAGTGAAATAGGGCTGCAATGCCTGAAATAACCTCCCAGTGGGACTTCCACTCCTTGGTGGAATATAAGGGATTCGCCACCCTGACCATCCCATAACTGTTTATATGTCCCGACGTTTGGAAAAATCCAAACAAGGCAGGGAACTCAAGGTCCTAGACAAACTGAGAAATCAGGGAGTAGAGAGTAACGGCGGTAGCCACCCCCAGTTTTGGGAATCACAACCCCAGGATTGAAGCGGGGAACGGAAGGCGTGAAGTAGAACCCACTACCAGATGCGACCACTGCCAACCACCCATGACTAAGGAAATCTGAATGTTCCGACTTGAACCATCGTCATCAGTAAGTAGCGAAATAGGTTGACACGCTGCGCTCAAAAGAGTATGGGGAAAAGTAGGAGTTTCAACTCACTACCTACACAGACCTTTAAAATTACCCCGGTGGATAGGACGAATCTAAAGATGGAATGCCCCCATAGATGGAACGTTTAAACCCCTCATTGGCTCTGCCTCACAGCAGAGCGTGAAAAGTGTAAGCGTATACCTTTAAGGGGAAAGGATGTGACTGAAAGCTAATGCCTAACTGTAATGGTTAGGATATGCCCACTAGTCACGGTGTGGATATAGAGACTGCAATAAGTAAGAGTTTAATGGCGAAAGCGAGTTTAAAGACTAACGCAGACATATAGCTTTGAAAGTTGAAGTCATAAAGCGGGGGGTTGTAGCCCTGTTCCTACTGACAATAGGGTATCCACATCAGGAGCCGTGTGCTGGGAAACTCGCAAGCACGGTTTGGAATTGGAGTTGGGGAAGGCAACTTCCCTTTCGACCATAACGGTATTTCTGAACATCTCCAATCGGACAAGCCCCCCAAGGGGGAGCGATCGCTCCTGTAAATGGCTTCTACACTGATATTAGAGGTAATTGATCAATTCAATTTTTCTAAATTTGCGTAAATTTAGTGGTTGTCGCTGATAGGTAGATAGATGATCAGCCCACCGGATGGCCATCTCTAACTGAGGATCACTGAAATGGGAGGATAACGTTTAGAAAAGTTTACAGTCAAAAAGTAGATTTGTGTTTAATAATAAGGAGATAACATTAGGCGTTTAAGCATTAAGTTCAAAATCGCAAAAGTGCCTCACTGTAAGGGTTATAGATTCTACTGACCCACATTTTGTAGCACCCTTTTTTAGAACTTTCGCCGCAGGAGGGGCGATTTTAGATTTTAGTAGTCAAAGGAGATGCGATCGGATGTTCTCAGATTAGATTTGACTGACAACCAAAATCCCCGGGTTTCAATTAGTTGATGTAGTTTTGTTACCATCAGGTTGGAAAAATGGCAAAAATTTTAATTTCATCCATCGGGACTGGGCCTAGCACTATCACCGAACAAAAAATTCGTCAATACAAAACCGCTAAATATGAAATAGACGGCAAATACTATGAAAGTAGTTTTATTGCATCTGTTTTGTACCAACACCTCAAAATAGATGAAGTCATTTTGATCGGAACGGTAAAATCAATGTGGGAAGCTGTTTATGAGCAGTTTTGCCAAGACCGGAACATTGAAATCGACTTTGAATATTATATTCAACTTTCCGAAATTGTTGAAAGTGCCAATCATAAAAGTGACTTAAACAGCATCCAACTCGGCAAGTTAGAAAAAAGTTTAGGAGATAAATCCAAGTGTATTGCCATCAAATATGGACTCAACGAAAGGGAGATTGAGGAAAACTTTAAGCGAGTTGTTGAATTGATTGATGTCCTTCAATCCGGCGATGAACTATACATCGATATCACTCACTCTTTCCGGTCGCTGTCTTTATTTCTTTTTCTAGTTTTGACATTTATAAATGATATAGCCAGCGAACTAAATGTCAGTATCAAAGGCGTTTACTATGGAATGCTAGACATTTCTCGCGAACTAAACTATGCACCAATTGTCAACTTGCAATCTTTATTCGACATCACCAGATGGATCAAAGGCGGTTATAGTTTACAAAATTTTGGCAATGGTTATCTGATCGCTTCTCTGCTTGCAGAACAGGGTGAAAAATCCCTGGCAAATTCTATTTCAAAACTTTCTGATACCCTGAATCTGAATTACATTCCCACACTTCGCCAAAATGCCACTGACTTAAAGCGAGAACTTGATGAGACAACAACTCAAACTCCACTTCAGTATCTGAAGCCGGAACTCGAACGCTTTGTCAAACGATTTTCTCGTCAGAATATCCCCGATAGCGAACTTCAACTCGATCTGGCTCGATGGTATTTTCAAAACAAACGTTACGCAACTGGCTATATTGCTTTAGTAGAATCCATTATTACCTATAGTTGTGAGGTTCAAAATATTCAGGATATAGCTAATCATCAAGAAAGAGAAAAAGGGAAAAATTTATTATCTAATAAAAAAAACACAGCTTTGGGTGAATTATACTTTAAAAAAGTCAATCCCATTCGCAAAGCCATTGCCCATGCTTCCCTCGAAGAGCGAAGGACAAATTTAAAAACAGCCATCGACAATGCCATGAAGTATTGCGATGAAGCAAGTCGAATTTTCAGAACTAAAACCTTTGGGTAATTCTCCATTCATCAGTTCCAATCATTAAATTTCAATTGCTAATATAATGTCCAATCCAATGTCTACAATTCAAGAAATCAAAAAAGACCTCAAAATCGCCCTAGTTTGGTGTTTGGCGTGGGGAGAAGAACTACAGCCCAAGTGCGATCGCCAACAACTAGAGACCGCAGTAAATGCACTGAGAAATAATGGCGAAGTACCCCCAGAACTAGCAGGTATTGTCACACAAGTTGAACATCTACAAAACATCCCTGATGATGCTCAACCCGAAGATATTACCGCCTTAAAAAATCTGGCGGGGGATTTGTGGAATAAAACTACACCTATTGGCTTAGTTTATGGCGGTGTCACTAAGGTTAAAGGATATGTTTTTGAGTCGGCTAACTTAATGGAAATTAGGGGTGCTTCGGCAATTTTAGACCGGATTAATTTGATTGATTTACCGGCTTTTTTTGGACAACAAAAACCTGATAATGACTTAGAAGACTATCGCAGTCCTCGTGACTGGCTAAACCGAGAATTTCCCCAACTCTCTGATGCACTTATACCGGAACTGATTATCTATGCTACGGGTGGTAATATCCTCGCTTTTTGTCCGGCTGCTTATGTTGACACTCTCGCTAATGCTATTGAAAAACGATACACCCATGAAACTTTAACCGCTAATAGTTGTGCGGTGGGGGATAAGTTCAGACTTCTAGAAATTCGCTTTGGGATGCTGGCCCCAAATCTTGATGATACCCCTTGGTTTGATTGGTATAAAAAGCAAGTTAATAATCCTTTGGTTGAGGCATATTTTGGGAATCCTAAAGCTGATAATAGTGATGTTAAGAAATGCTTTTTTAATACCAAGAGTTTCAATGAATTAACTCGCAAATTAGCCATTAGGTTTAATCAGCGTCGGAGTGGGAATGCTACGGAAAATCGTCCAAGTCGTAGCTATCCCCCACATTTAGAAACCCATCCTTATTTAGTGCGAGATACTAACGATCGCACTTCCGCCATTGATACGGTGGAGGGACTTCCCAGTAAACCCAAATTTTCGGAACCTATAGCGCGAAAATATTTCATGGGTCAAGTTACTAAACGGGATGATACTAATCGCAACTGGTATCAAAGTTTAGGCTTGACTTGGCAACCTGGATATGTTAAAAGTTGGGTGAAAAAATTTGAAAACTATCTGGATGATTCCGAGAGTGAACACCAAAAATACTATGGAGGAAACCATTCTCGAAATGTGACTGAAAGTCGGAATATGGAGGAAATTGCTAATAGTAGCAATTACTTTTTAAGCATGATTTATGCTGATGGCAATAATATGGGTGGGTACATTCAACAAATTAAGACCCCAGAAGAATACCGCCAGTTCAGTCAAGATATTTTGGAAGCTACAGAAAAGTCGGTTTATTATGCTTTAGCTAAAAACCTGCATCCTCACCAGCTTAAAAATCTCCGAAAACCGGACAATCGAAAACGCGAAAATGCCTGGGTTCATCCCTTTGAAATTATTGCCATTGGTGGGGATGATGTGATGATTATGGTTCCGGCTAATAAGTCTTTAGCGATCGCCAAAGATATCGGCGAAAAATTTGAGGAGATTTTAGCAGCCAAGGGTAGGTATAATATTATTGAGAAATCTCCCGAACCTAGAAAACCGGGGAATATTCATCGCTACTTAGCCGAGAATGCTACCCACTATGATAGCATTCTCAGCACCTCTATGGGAGTTCTGACGATTAAATATGATACCCCCATCTACTACGCTAATCATTTGGTTTCTCAACTGCTGAAATCTGCTAAGGAGAAGGCGAAAAAACTCAAAAAAGATTATCATTATTTTGGTGGAACTGTTGACATTTTAACCCTAAAATCTGTTACGATGATTTCATCCAATATTAAAAAGTTTAGGGAAGATGGATTAGTGGTTAATACCCAGCCAAAACTGAAACTTTATGCAGCACCCTATACTCTCCATGAAGTTGGGGGTTTGATTAAGACAATTCAAGCATTTAAAAAGGTGGACTTTCCGCGATCGCAACTTTATCAAATCCGTAGTTTTCTGGAACGGGGTAAACGGACGGCAATTCTCAATTATCGCTATTTTTGCGTTCGTTTAAAATCCGACAATCGCCGTATAATTAAAGACGATTTTGAGGATGCTTGGTGTTTCCCAAAAGATGAAAATAATAACGGAAACCTGGCTCCTTGGATGTCAATTGTTGATGACAAGACTACCATATATGAAACTCTGTGGCGAGAAATTATTGACCTTTATCCTTTCATTGAACTAGACTATCAATCTGAGTCTGAAAAACCCCAAGAAACAGAGGTAAGTAAATCATGATTAACCTTCAGTCTATTAACCCAGCGATCGCCTCTTTACCAATTACAGCCACCATTGATACAGCCTTGTGTGTGGGTGCGGGGGGTTCCTCTGGTTCCTTGGCGGATAAACCCATCGTCCGCACCGCCGACGGCAAACTGTTGATTCCGGCTTCTCAATTTAAAGGTCGCTTGCGCCATGAGTGCGAAAAATTAGCACGCAGTTTAGGATGGAATGTCTGCGACTCCCCCAAAGCTGAAACTATGTGTCCTCAAAGAAACGGATTTTCCGATGAAGAAGAAGCCGGGTTTCAGCATCAATATCAAGCTGATGAAAATGGCGATTATCACTGTATTATTTGCCAAATTTTTGGCAACCCTAGCCTTCCTGCTAGTGTAGATTTTGATGATTTGGTGTGTAATGTGACCGCCGACAATTTGCCGGAAGTTATACGTCCGGGAGTGACGATTAACCGTAGCCGTCGCATGGCGGAGGACCAAAAACTTTACTTTTTGGAAACTTCCCCAGCTAACCTAAAATTAGAGTTTACTGGACAGATCAACATTTATCCTAATGTGACTCCCCAAGCACAACTTTTAATCTTAGCTGCTTTACATCATATCACGGCTTTAGGAGGGAGTAAATCTGCTGGGCTGGGTTGGCTAACTTGGCAAATTCAACCCTCAAATATTTCTCCAACGGAGTGGAAAAAGTTAATTCCTAGAGGTGCAGCATGAAGGAAATTAAATTGACGATTATAGCTGAATCACCCTTAGCTATTGGTCGCAAAAAACCGGGTTCTGTTAGTGAAGCTGCCGATTTTATCGCGGGTTCTGTGATTCGAGGTGCGATCGCTGGCTATTTACTGCGACTAAGTAATAATCAACCTCAGTCTGATGATGATTTTTCTCAGTTATTTGTTGATGATAATCCAGCGATTTTTGCTAATGCTTACCCAACCCAAAATCAAGCCGAGGTTAAACTTTTACCTGTCACGGCTGTTAGCGCCAAAGCTAAATCGGGATTTTTACCTGATAACTGCGGGGTTTTTGATACTTTAATAGATCGCTTTTGTGCGGAAAGTTGCGGACAACTTTATGATCCCAAATGTCCTAAAGACTTAGAAAATAATGGTGACGGACGAGTTGAACCTTTTAATGGTTTCTATATTTACCATGGGAAACAGTATCAAAGCATATCCGCTTCTAAACGATTGTTAACCAGGGTGGGAATTAACCGCCGTCGCGCTACTTCGGAAGAACAAATCCTTTATAGTTTGGAGGTTCTCAACGAGTCCCAAGTTGTTGATCAAGTTCATCAGCCGAGTCAATATCAAGGCTCTATTTTGGTGGGTGATGACGCTTTGGCGAACCGACTGACTCAGTTTCTTAATAATCATGGCGATCGCTTTCGTTTAGGTGGGGGAGTTTCACGGGGATTAGGTCGTGTGAAATTGCAGGCAAAATGCGTTAATTGGCAATCCCAGACTAAGCAGAAAATAGACAAATTTAACAAAAAGTTAAAAAACCGCTTGGAAATGTGGCAGAAGTTGTATAATGTCAGTACAGAGCCACATACCTACTTTACCATTAACTTAAAATCTGATGGTATTTTTAGGGATAACTGGCGACGAACTACCGTGATCACCCCGCAGATGTTGCGCGACTTTGGTGGCGTTGCAGACGACAGCTTAACCCTCCATGCGGCTTACAGCAGTTATGACTATGTTTCGGGTTGGAATGCCGCCTGGGGATTGATGAAAGATATCGATCTAATCACCACCAAAGGCAGTGTTTATCTATTCGGAACCGAGCAGATTGACACATGGTATAATGTGTTAGAAAAGATGGAGGCTCAAGGGATTGGCGATCGCACTTCGGAAGGTTTCGGTCAAGTGGATATTTGCCATGAATTTCACCATGTATTTAGGGAGAATGCCGTATGACTACCAGCAATTCAGAGACTCAAATTGAACTCAAAATTCAGCGCGGTATCCGCCAAGCTGAAGACCAACTGGTTATAGCTATTCAGGATGCACTAGATAAAACCAAATATGGTAATTTAGAAGAGTCGCAATTTCGCAACCTGGTTCGTGTAGCAGATACCACCGATAGTACAGAGGTGATTAAAAACTTCTTACTCTATCAGGTGGGACGGGAAAATAAATGGGGAAGGGGGGAAGGTTCCCTAGCTAATCGCATTATTTACGACATTGATAAAACCCTAAAAACGGCAGCAGAAAATATTGGCAAATCGGTCAATCGCAAAAATATCAATAGTATATGGCTGGAGTTGATTCGCCGCTATTTAGGTTATGGCGCACGATATCTCAAGTATAAAAACGAAATGAAAAATTCCAAATCTTGATAGTTTATTGACTCTACTTTTGCCAGCACCATGAGAGTATCTATCCGGTCTGATTGGATCACCTTGAGTGATTTTCTGCCACTCCCAAAAACCAAACCTGTGAGGGAATACATTAATGGTAAAATTTCCCTAAAACCGATGCCAAGACGACTACTAACCTGGCTAGGGACAGAAATTAATCGAGTTGCGGAACCCGATCGCTTACCAGTTTTAAGCATTTTAAAATATGGGCAGATTTCGGAGCAAGATGTTTTGAGTTGTGGGAATTTTGGTTAACGTTATTATTGTAGGTGTTCTTATGTTTGCTAGATTCAAAAACCGCTTAGAAATTACAGGAATTCTCCATACTGTAACCGCTTTACGGGTGAGTGCGGGACGTTCCCTCGAACCCATTGGCTCTGACCTTCCGGTGATTAAAGATGCTTTGGGTCGTCCGTTGATTCCGGGATCGAGTTTTAAAGGTGCTTTACGATCGCGTCTGGAAAGTTTTTTGCGGGGGGTTTTTAGTGAGATTGATGCTGACCAATTGCGTCACTTGGTCGCTAACCCTGCTAATGAAAATGAATGGTCAATTACATCCAAAGAAATGCAAGGTTTCAAAAATAGTGATTATAGCGATCGCCAACTAACTCAAGTTATTATCGAACATACGGATCTGGTTTCTCTGGTATTCGGTTCTCCCTGGTTGTCCAGTAAATTTCAAGTGCGAGATTTAACCATATTTGACCCCGAAAATAATTGGTTTGGTCAGTATCAAGAAAGGGATGGAGTCGCTATCGATCGCGATACGGAAACGGCGGCGGAAGGGAAACTTTATGATTTCCAAGTCGTCCCCGCTGGGACTCCCTTCGAGTTTAAAGCTGTAGTGGAAAATGCCGAAGAGTGGGAATTGGGGTTGTTAATGGTGGGATTACATCAATTTGAAACGGAACAAATTCCCCTCGGTGGAGGGCGATCGCGTGGTTTAGGAGTGGTGAGATTAGACATTGATAAAATGCAATGGGTTAATCCAGATAATCCTGAAGAATTACTGGAATATTTGGAAATGCTAGTTAATCAGGATTTGAGTTTGTATGAACTCAATGAAGATGAACAACAGGGTTACAAACAATCCTGGACAAGGGCGTTAATTGATAAACTCAGAAATGTGCGATCGCAACACTTGACGGAAACCAATGCTGTTTAATTGAGGATACCCTATGACTGCGACCCAAGAAACCAAAACCAAACTAACTTTTAGACGGTTTATTGAACAGTTACCTGATCTGGTACCGAACCGGGTCGCTACCCCGATATTACCGTTGTTGATCGGGATATTTGGGAAGCGTACCCCACCAGTTATTCAGCCTTGTTAGAACCACCGCAAATGGTTGATGAAAATGGACTGTATAAAACCAACGCCTACCGAGAAAGCGATCGCCTTATTTCCCCCACCTTTCCTGAACTGCAAACCACAGTATCAGATATCTTTAAATCCTAATTAATCGACCAAGGTTAAACTCATGCACAAAAGATTTGTTAATCACTGTACCATTGACCTGAGTATTTTGCCCTTGGGTCCCCTGTTAATTAAATCCGGTAAAGAGGGAGCAGACCCCACCAAGCCGGATATGGAATTTGTAGAAACCTACCATCAAGGGGGGCGCACAGTTTACCTTCCCGGAAGTAGTTTAAAAGGGGCAATTCGCGCCCACGCTGAACGCATAGTCCGCACGGTAGGGGAAGATAAACGCCCCCAAAATCCTGATAAACTTTGGGCGAATGACCCCCTAGATTTGAATGCGAATAAGTATCTGGACAACATTACTAACCCCGCCGAAATTTATCGCCATTCCTCATTTACCGATCGCCTTTTTGGGAATACTGCGATCGCCAGCCGTTTACGCATTGAGGACGCTTACCCCACCAAAGAACATCCCCTAAAACTCGAAGAAAGAAACGGAGTCGCTATCGATCGCGTTTTCGGTTCCGTCGCGGTGGGTCCCTTTAATTATCAAGTTTGTACTGCGGGGGAATTTCGCACTAAAATTCACCTGAAAAACTTTACTTTAGCACAATTAGCATTAATCGGTTTAGTCCTGCGGGATCTTGATGATGGATGGTTCGGTTTAGGGTTTGCTAAATCTCGCGGACTGGGAACAGTAGACGTTAAACTTAACTCCGCCGTGGTCAGTTATCCCGGTTGTATATTGGAAGGCGATCGCATTTGTTTGCTGGGTTCTGATAAATCTTGGGAACGTACCCAACTACTCGGCGCGGGCGTATTTTTAACAGAAAATCCCTATCATTTTCCTACTGATGATCAAGTTGAAATTTCAGTGATTACGGAATTAATGGAGTTAGGTTTTGGAGTCAAACAGACCTGTACAGGAAGCGAACAGGTTAAAGACTTATTTACCAAATCCGTTCCCAAATGGCGTAAATTATTGGGAGGTGTAGCCGCATGAGAACAGCTTTTGTAGGGACAAAAAACCAGGTTTCTGCTACGGCATTACAGGCTTTAATTCAGGAACTTTCTAAGGCGATTTACTTTGGTCGCACTGTAGATAAGGTTAGCGGATTTTGCCAGAATTTTGACCCCGACAAACTTGCCCCAACCGGACAGGTTTTTAACCAAACTGCCGAAATTCGGTGGCAACAAAAAGGCGATAGTTATGATATACTATGGTTAGGAATAGAACCCGCACAATTGCCCCCAGGATTTACTGCCATGGAGGGGGATTGGTGCTGTGACCTTCAGGATTTGCAGGCGAAAGTGTATCCGCCGACCGAAACTAAACTACCTCGCCGCCTGCGTAATTTACCGGATGAAATCGATATCAAACAGCGATATTTTCGCGATCGCCAAACTGCCACTATCCACTTTACCGCATTAACTTATCAATAATTATGGCACCTCCTAATCGACGACCAGACAACGCTTCCCAAGTTTCCAAACCTTACGAGTTTGTAGAATTTCCCCCTAATGCTCCGACCTTAACTTCTCCAGCCGGACATCATAAGTATTTAAAAAACCGAATTCATGGGATTTTGCACCTACAATTAACCGTAGAAACTGCCCTGCATATTTCCACGGGAACTGTGATGATGGGCAGGGATTTGGGACAGTCTAAAATTCCCCTAATTAAAACCATGCAAACCGGCAATGAAAAACTCACCATTCCCGGTAGTTCTTTAAAAGGGGTGGTGCGGTCAATTTATGAGGCTATTACCAATAGCACATTGGCGGTAGTAACTAACCGATATAAAGATAAAATGCCAGGAAATCGGCTACCTTGTCGGAGTAAAGAAAAACTCTGTCCGGCTAGTCGAGTATTTGGTGCTTTGGACTGGCAAGGATTGATTAGTTTTCAGGATGCGAGATGCGTTAAAAAAGGATTTGCACCGGGTTTTATGCCTTCCCTATACCGTCCCCGTCCCGACCAACGGCGCAAATATTTTAACCCGGTATCTCGGAAGTTTTATTATCACGCTATTAAAGCAGTGGCGGGAGGGGAAAAAGGCATTCCTACTCAGCAAGCCGCCGCACAATATACCTTTGAGACTCAACTGCAATTTATGAACTTGACCCAAGCCGAATTGGGAGCGCTTTTAGCTTCTTTGGGGCAGGATAAAGATTATCCATTTTCCTTAAAAGTGGGAGCGGGAAAACCTATCGGCATGGGAACTATGACGGTGAAAATCACGCAAATTCAAAGAACTGACTCAATGCGCGATCGCTATAGCGATTATAACACAGAGCCGCCCAGTTTAACAGGTTCTGAATTGCAAACTTTTATTAAACAAGCGATCGCCGCCGCGCACCAACAAAAACTGCTGGAACTTCCCCAGTTAAAACAACTGCAAAAAATCCTCGCCTATCCCACCAACCGGGAAGCGCCAGCGGGGATGTATTAACCAAAGCGGATGGGTTAATTATTACTAATCCCTAAATACAGCGATTAAGCAACTCCTGACACCCCCAGAAAATCACATCATGGTAACTTCAACTTTAACCGATTATTCTCTCTCTGAACGCCAGTGGCAACTCGCCCACAAAGTAGCCATCGATTTAGTTCTCGATAATGCTGATACTAACGAACTGGGAAAAGCCCTGTCTTATTTGCGGGAAATTCAACAGGAACCCGATGCCGGAAAGCGGTTTTTAGCATACTTAGAAACCCTAGCCAAACAAGGCTATCGCATCGGACATAGCAAAAAAACAAGCGGGTATTTTGCCAGCATGGAAAGTGTTTGTAAACAGCACCTTCAGGGAGAGTTAGAAAACGGTGCTCACACTGTTAGCAATTATGGGTTGGTCGTTTCGTTTGATGCGCTATTACAAGGAAGGTGTCCCCCCAGAAACCATCAGACAAAGGGGGGATGAAATAGAAGTGACAGAGGGTAAGTCCAAACGCCAAGAAGAAATCGAGGAAGCGATCGCAAACGTTGATATATCTGTGGGTAATCAATTAGATGCAATAGTAACAGGAATTAAGGGAAATAAGGTGACTTATGAAATGCTGGGTACAATTCGCCTGACTCAGAAGGAACCCAAAAAGGCCAGTTCCCTGTCTGAGGGTCAAACTATGCGGGTAGAGATTATCGAGTTAAAGGATGATGGGACAATTAAGAAAGTTAAGTTGATTGACTGATGGCTTTGGGTTGAATGCTACTGATCTCACTGAGGCTTGAGTAGATCAGAGCGAAAATCGGGATTTGAAAAATATTTCACAAAACACTTGACAAAACCTAGAATCCAGGTGATGATGGTCACATAACCATTACAGGCACGCGAAATGGCTACAAAAAGATCTAAAAGCGCGCAGCGAAACCAAAAATCGCTAAAGCGCGAATCAGAAAGTTCAATGCACACCGCATCCCCCACGGCAAACAATCCTCCCCAAAGTTCAATCAAAAGCAAGTCTCACGACTGTTCACCGCGTTTATCAGTCTTTGACCCTCAGTTCCTGGAAGATTTAGAATACTGGGTTAGCCGAGATACCAAAAAAGCGACAAAGGTACTCAAACTTGCTAAAGCATCGCTACGAGATCCCTTTACAGGAGAAGGCCACCCCGAACCCCTAAAATATTTGGGCCCAAATATTTGGTCCCGTCGAATTAGCGAAGTTGATCGACTGGTTTATATGGTAGAACACAATGTGATCCACTTCCTGCAAGCTCGATATCACTACTCGTAATTTATGTTTAAGCTGGAAGCTGAAACTCATGGTTTTGGCTTCCGGCCCGGTTCCAGTTGTTAATTTACTCAAAAAGCTAACTTTATGGAAGTTGTATAGCAAAGAAATTTTCGGAATATCACAGGATATGAACTCTATGTCTATAATCAAAAAGGATGTTTACACTTACGCGGAAGCGTCTCAGAACTTAGGATCAATTTGCGATCAAGTTATCCTCACTCGCAGAGAAGTTGTCATTAAACATCCAGACAAAGAAGATATCGCTGTTTTACCTGCTGTGGAATTGGAAGAGATGAAAGAATCCTTGCATTTGCTGGGTTCTCCTCGAAATGCGTCGCGTTTGTTTGCAGCCATTTCTCGCGCTCGATCGCAATCACTTCCAGTTGGTAACATTGACGATCTGAGCAAAAGTCTCGGCTTGGATTAATCGGTTTGGGGTAGTCAGTTTTCTAATAATTTCCCCGATGGGGACGGAAACTTAAATCCGTGAGATGCTGTGCTGAGAACTTTCTGATTCAATGCACCATCTCTTTCCCCGCAAGGGGACAATACCTAAAAGTAAATCCCCCTGAATGTTCGCTAAAATGGGGGAGGTTGGCGATATTAAATTAGGTCAAAATTACCTAGGATATCCAGATGTGCTTTAGTGCAATTTAAAAACGGTTTGTGCTGCAATTACAGCCTTTCCCGTGATTATTAAGTGTAGCTATTCACAAGCCCTTTTTACCCCCTTCGACAGGTTCAGGGAACAGGGAGGAGGGGAGTTATATCAAAGTCCCTATCCCCACCTGGGAGAGGGATTTAGGGTGAGGGCTATACAGGTATTTTGCCGGCAATTAACATCAGCTTGCAGACCAAAAACTGGCTCTAATTTAACCCTAAACTCCCAACAATAAATCGGAGATAATCATGAGAAATACACTCATTTGCACCGTGGGAACTAGCCTGCTGAATAACCTAAAACGCTCTGATGATGCGGCTATTCAAGGGGCTTTTAATGCCCAAAACTGGAAACAGTTATCCCTTCTGCTGCTGGAACGTAGGAATACCGATCGCCTTTGTGGGGCGGAAATTAACTCGATCGCCAGTATTTGTGATAAGGGCTTTTTGGCAGACCGCAACCGTCTGATATTTTTGGTATCAGATACTGATGATGGCAGAGCCATGGGAAATCTGCTGAAACTCTATTTTGATTATACCAGAAATCCCCTCAATTTTCAACAGGTTGAATATCGAGTTTTGACCGGACTGCGTGATGATAGCGTCCAGGATTTTCGACAAAAAGGCTTGAAAAATTTGGTTAAGGAAATTAGCACGGAGGTTCGCACGTTTTCCCCGGAAGCGATCGCCATTAATGCTACGGGTGGATATAAAGCCCAAATTTCCTTCGCGGGAATGATTGGACAAGCCCTAGGAATTCCCGTCTATTACCTATTCGAGAAATTTTCCGAAGTCATCGAACTTCCCCCCCAACCAGTCGCCCTAGATTTAGCTTTTTGGCTGAACAACTATTTACTGTTTGAATATCTGGAAACTGAACAAACGGCTGAAGTCTCCCTAGTAGAATCTGACATCGACGACCCCTATTTATCATCTTTGATAGACCGGGAAGATGATTTGATTAGTTTGTCGGCTATGGGGGTGCTATTTAATGAGCGATCGCGCCTACAATTCGCCAAACAGGAAACGGCAATTTTAGCGCTAATTCCTCAAGATGACACTAAACCGGAGGCGAAAAATATCAGTTTGCGAGATGACCATGGCAAAGATGTATTGATGGCTTTTTCTCAAAAAGTTCGCCGTTCACCCTATGTCAAAAATATTGTAAATTCTCTGCCTTTTAACTCTCAGCAAAAAACACCCATTCGCCGCACCTACCCCAATGGGATTGTGGAGTTTGTGCTAACTTGGACAGATGCGGGTTATGGTATTTGCATCCAGACCACGGGACGAAATCTCGCGGAAACCAATACCATTGCTATTCATCTCCAACAGGAATTTAGCCAGTAAATCCACCTTGTAAATCCCATCGATTTAAGCGGGGGTGACTCAGCGGCAACCCCAGGGATTTTGATTTGATGATTTCTGGGAGAGAGGGGGGGTGGCGTTGGCGGTTGCACTTGGGGTATACAATTCTGGAGCATCCGACATCAGCATTTCCCAACCATTGCGCGGCGACAGAGATAACATGGGGCGATCGCTCACCATTCCTCCGGCTAGAGAAATCTCGAAAATTAAGACTGTATAGGTGATGACAGTAAATCATCCCAAAGGTGCGATAATTACAGCAGGGAAATAGCCGGAAAGATTACCCTCACCCTAAATCGGAATCCCAGGGGGGAGGGGGACTGGGAAACCATATTGCATGATTACCAAAAGAACTGTCATAATTGAGCAATCCAAAGGTTCCACAACTTGCCGCCTAGCGGAAATTGATTTAGTGGTGATACTTCCCGGCGTTCAGTTAACCGATAGGGCGATCGCCCAACTTCTTGATCGTGGCATCGAAACCATTTTCCTACGCCAAGACGGACGGTTTCGCGGCCGTCTCCAGGGACACTTTCACACCAACCCGACGGTAAGACTCGCCCAATATCGCGCCCTGGACACCACCTTCGGCATGGCTCTGGCCCAAAAGCTAATTTTGGGGAAAGTCCGTAACCAGCGATACCTTCTCCAGCGACGCAACCGAGAAACTCACGGTAAAATCACCCAATTAACTGAAGCGATCGACACGATCGCCTCCTACCTTCCTCGCCTCAAACAGACAGAAACTCCCCTCGATCGCAATGAATTAATGGGAGTTGAGGGGATCTGTGCCCGCATTTATTTTCAAGCCCTGACCCACTGGTTCCCGTCTCAATGGAAGTTCACCGGACGCAACCGCCGCCCACCTAAAGATCCCGTTAATGCCCTATTGAGTTGGGGTTACGGGGTTTTGTTGGCGCGGGTATTTGCGGCGACTGTTCAGGCGGGGTTCGACCCTTATTTGGGGTTTTTTCATGCCATCGCCCCATTTCGGCCCAATTTGGTACTAGATTTGATGGAGGAGTTTCGCCCGGTGGTGGTTGATCGGGTGGCGATCGCTATAGTTAACAGTCGGTTGATTGATCCTAACGATTTTGAACCCGCACCGGGGGAGGAGGAGGGGATCTGGTTGGGACAAACGGCGAAAAAGCTGTACTTGGGACACTTGGAACGCCAACTCCAGGATTCTATTTTATATCCCCCCCAACATCGGAAGCTGAAACTAAGTCAGATCCTTTTGGAGCAGGCGCGATCGCTGGGTCGTTGTCTGGTAGAAACTCGCCTGGACTATGAGGCTTTTATTTTTCGGTGAACTAATCGGTGCATCAGATCCTACTCTCAAGTCTTTAGAAGGATATCATTATGGCGAATTTTTGGTTGGTTTGCTACGACGTGAGGGACGACAAGCGTCGCCAACTTTTGGCGAAGTTGTTGGAACAGCGGTGTCAGCGGGTTCAGTATTCGGTGTTTGAGTGTCCCCTGGAGGAAAAAATTCTGGAGGACTTATTGAATAAGCGGTGGCTAAAGGTTTTGAATTTAGAAAAGGATAGTCTGCGGGCTTATCCCCTCAATCCCTCCACCAAAGCTCAGGTTAAGGTCTACGGGGGACCGCTTCCCTACGAACCACCAGACTTTCTCATTTTGTAAGGGTTGCGATCGTCTCATTTTTCATCACTTTGGGGCTGAAATGCCTTTGAGCCAATGATTTTCAGCAATGTAAAGTTATATTGCATTTTTTAATAATATGGCGCGACGAGGATACAACAGAAACCTGATATAAACTTGAGCTAAAAAAAGAGAAATTTGTTTTTTGGGGGGTTGACAGTCTCGCACAACTCCTGATAATATAAAAACATCGCAAAACAAACGAATTTACTCGCGCCAAACAGGCCTGTAAAGTTTTGTTAAGCACCTTCTACGTGCTCTCGCGCAAACGCACCTTGAAAACCGCATACTGTAAGGTTTCCAAAGGTATAGGGTCCAACCCTACCAATTCCCCGTCAGGGGACGGAAACTCGTATGAATATTCACCTGCGATCCACCTTTCCAGCCATCCGCGGTCCGGTCCAACCCTACCAATTCCCCGTCAGGGGACGGAAACCACCGGAGGAACTCGTAGTCCGAGCGTGAGTCTTCGTATTCGTCCATGTCCAACCCTACCAATTCCCCGTCAGGGGACGGAAACACATGTCCTCGTATGATGACAATGTGGTCCGATATGACTATGGTCCAACCCTACCAATTCCCCGTCAGGGGACGGAAACTTCAGGGTTGGGAATGGGAACAGTCGTCACGTAGAAGTGACGACTGGTCCAACCCTACCAATTCCCCGTCAGGGGACGGAAACGACTCTTCCAACTGGACTACAGTTGAAATTAATCATAAAATACTGTCCAACCCTACCAATTCCCCGTCAGGGGACGGAAACGCAATAGGTGTCGGGATAATTTCAATTCATTTTTTACTTTACTCTGTGTCCAACCCTACCAATTCCCCGTCAGGGGACGGAAACATCGCTGTTACGATCGCCGCGCCGATCACGGCAGCGATCACGTCCAACCCTACCAATTCCCCGTCAGGGGACGGAAACAACGAATGTTTTTAGCCCTTATCTTGGTTGGCGGGAATTCATGGTGTCCAACCCTACCAATTCCCCGTCAGGGGACGGAAACTGTGCACGCTGTACTCATCGGGAAAATTTTCTTCGAGTAGCGTCCAACCCTACCAATTCCCCGTCAGGGGACGGAAACCACGACATTTGCTAAAATCTCCCGCATTTCTTTCCGAGGGATAGCGTCCAACCCTACCAATTCCCCGTCAGGGGACGGAAACTTTTGCAGACGACTGTTGAGTGTTCCATTTCGCCATCGCCAAGCGTCCAACCCTACCAATTCCCCGTCAGGGGACGGAAACCTTTGCTTCTGAATGGAGCCCCTCCCGTCGAACCGTCCAACCCTACCAATTCCCCGTCAGGGGACGGAAACATTGGTTATTGATGAAGTCTCCGCAGAAACAACGCAAATGCAATGTCCAACCCTACCAATTCCCCGTCAGGGGACGGAAACCAAGTTCAACAAATGACAGATTCAAGGTTACCGCGATTGTTGACTAGTCCAACCCTACCAATTCCCCGTCAGGGGACGGAAACACGTGAAGTTTTGTCACGTGACAAAACCTTTCATCAGTCCAGGTCCAACCCTACCAATTCCCCGTCAGGGGACGGAAACTTTTTCTGGATCTGTTACGGGTTTTTTATTTTTTTTATCCTGTCCAACCCTACCAATTCCCCGTCAGGGGACGGAAACAAACTAAATCTGTCTGCCTCATCAGCTACTATCACTAATCTTTCAAAGTCCAACCCTACCAATTCCCCGTCAGGGGACGGAAACTGAGGGGGCTGAGGGAGCCACCTGCGTTTTTGCAGACGACTGTCCAACCCTACCAATTCCCCGTCAGGGGACGGAAACTCTTTGTGCAGGCATTCAGGCACCTGGTGCACTGAAAGAGTCCAACCCTACCAATTCCCCGTCAGGGGACGGAAACCCTTTTAAATATGCTTCTATTGCAACACTAATTGTAAAAGGTCCAACCGTCCAACCCTACCAATTCCCCGTCAGGGGACGGAAACTTTTACCTTATCTAATAATATCAACAATGTTTGTTTGTCATCCGTCCAACCCTACCAATTCCCCGTCAGGGGACGGAAACACCCCCCAGCAATACTCATGGTGTAAAACAAATAGACTAAGTCCAACCCTACCAATTCCCCGTCAGGGGACGGAAACCACTATGAGCGAAGATTAACAGCAAAGGTAAGGGCTCGCTATTAGTCCAACCCTACCAATTCCCCGTCAGGGGACGGAAACGAGTACTTGCGATATCCTTTCATACCTGGAATCCCTTCCAGGGGTCCAACCCTACCAATTCCCCGTCAGGGGACGGAAACATGGAGATCATTATGGATCACTCCAGTACTGTGGAATACTTCAAGTCCAACCCTACCAATTCCCCGTCAGGGGACGGAAACCATGTTTTTTTTCAAACAGGATGTACTCATTCTTCTCTTCTTCGGGTCCAACCCTACCAATTCCCCGTCAGGGGACGGAAACAGAAAATCAGTTGTTTCTAAATTGACATCAGAACTTCTCCAGTCCAACCCTACCAATTCCCCGTCAGGGGACGGAAACAGAGGATATTTTTTAAAAATATTCAACTGTTTTGCGGTAGGACTAGTCCAACCCTACCAATTCCCCGTCAGGGGACGGAAACTTAAACATCAGTATCCCAAGGGTCATCAATGACCCCAGGTCCAACCCTACCAATTCCCCGTCAGGGGACGGAAACGAAGTCTATAACCGGAGGTCCTAAGATATCCTCAAATTCTTGAGTCCAACCCTACCAATTCCCCGTCAGGGGACGGAAACTTTGGCTCGGAACATATATCGTGTGTCCTCATAATTTTTGTCCAACCCTACCAATTCCCCGTCAGGGGACGGAAACGGGAATTTCCCCCGCACATACAACGCACTGAACGTACTCTGACGGGGTCCAACCCTACCAATTCCCCGTCAGGGGACGGAAACCACCAAAGCATAAAAGGAAAATTATGGAAGTCATCTATCAAGTCCAACCCTACCAATTCCCCGTCAGGGGACGGAAACCGATTGCAGCCTCCTGCATAAAATCATCAATTTGCCATCCTGTCCAACCCTACCAATTCCCCGTCAGGGGACGGAAACATTGAGTGAAAGATATATTAAATTGGTCTTCAGTAATACCTAATAGTCCAACCCTACCAATTCCCCGTCAGGGGACGGAAACTCTGAGGAGTCTTACTGGGGATGTATGCCACATCGCCATAAACAATAGTCCAACCCTACCAATTCCCCGTCAGGGGACGGAAACGCTTCACTAGCTGGACGCCTTAATCCCGTGTTCCTGGAAAAGGGTCCAACCCTACCAATTCCCCGTCAGGGGACGGAAACACCGCCTGCCAGGGACGCACTGGGATTTTCCCAATCTTGTCGTCCAACCCTACCAATTCCCCGTCAGGGGACGGAAACACCCGGGGGTCAGCAACCGACTGTGGTACGACCTCCAAAGTCCAACCCTACCAATTCCCCGTCAGGGGACGGAAACCCTCGCCCTTTTATTTCGTAGTCGGAGGCTACGAAGGACGACCCTGTCCAACCCTACCAATTCCCCGTCAGGGGACGGAAACTTGCTTACTAGCGGGGTCAATTGGTATTAAGGATGGTCCAACCCTACCAATTCCCCGTCAGGGGACGGAAACCCTAAGGAGGCAGAGAGACTAATCGTGCGTGGAGCAGAGAATGTCCAACCCTACCAATTCCCCGTCAGGGGACGGAAACGTACAGACCTTCCCAGAAACGTGTATTTTGGGACCTTGTCCGAGTCCAACCCTACCAATTCCCCGTCAGGGGACGGAAACTAATCTCCCAAGATCCGTACTTCTCATCGAGCAAGATGTCGACGTTTGTCCAACCCTACCAATTCCCCGTCAGGGGACGGAAACACTACCTCTAAATGTTTATTGAACAATCTATAGGTTGGGTCTAAGGTCCAACCCTACCAATTCCCCGTCAGGGGACGGAAACTTACCGTCGGCCTTCGGGTAGGCCATGCTGATCACCGGTTGCCCGTCCAACCCTACCAATTCCCCGTCAGGGGACGGAAACGGCGCGATCGCCCTCCATTTAGGCGTCAGTGTCCAACCCGACCAATTCCCCACCAGGGGACGGAAACGGCGCGATCGCCCTCCATTTAGGCGTCAGTGTCCAACCCGACCAATTCCCCACCAGGGGACGGAAACCGGCGATAAAACCGAGTGGTCAAAAAAGCGCCAATGGTGAAGTCTTGTTAATCAAAGTGTGGGGGGGGTTGGGAAACCGTGTGAGGAGAAGATATTTCCCATCAATTAACCTTCCACTTCCTGATTAGTTGGTTGGGGGGAATTTCCTAACCTCACCTGCTTACCAATGAGACTTAAAAAAGTCGAACCAAAATGCTGAATTTCCAGAAAGTTAGCATAAGCAGGCGCGGGTTTATAAATCCTAAAACTCTTCATAATTCCCAGCGTCGCCGCGCTTTCCAGGGGACCCACAAAACTACTATCGCGGTCTAAAAAATAAGGCTGTTTTACCCAATGTTCCATCTGGTTATTATTCAGGAAATAACAGCCAGCGTGGGGGTTTAAGCTGCGATTAAATTGAATGGGTTGTTCCATCACTTTACCCACCAATTGGGGGCGATCGCGTATATTTTGAAACTTCGCGGTTACATGGGGTAATAAATCCCCATCCACATAGGCTTTATTAATCGGTCCGTAGGGGGATACCTCATAACGATTAGGTTGCAAAAGGCAATCATCCCCCCCATAAGCATTAAACCAAGCCAACTTGACAAAAAACCAGGGGTCATGGAGAATTAAATCATCCTCCATATAACAATAATAATCATACTTTCCCAGAGCATCTCGCAGCAAGGCTTGACACTCAAACCCCAATTTCATCGGTTCCGCTTCCGTGGGACAATGGCGGTAAAACCGAGGGGGAAGTTGCAGTTGATTAAGCAGGTGACAGTCCTGGGTCGTACAAAGGAGAATATCAAGTATATTATCCTGGGCGTTATTAACCCCAAAAGCCTCACATTTCCCAATATCAATAATACATTGGCGTTGGTCATAGAGGGCGCGCAATGCGGTTAAACTCATGGTTAGTCCAATTAACCTTGGTCGCGGATCCTTACTCAGAGACCCGTGGGTAGCGTCTCCCTGGGAGTTAAAAAAGTGGGGAATAGTAACTAAAATTCGCATGGCGCGGGTTGACAATAAGTTAAACTGCTAGAATCTAGGGAGTCTCTCAAACGGCTTGAGTCTGTGTCAAAGGCGGTGTCCTGGCTTGACGGAGGGTAGCCGCTTGGGTTAGTAATGACTCCGCAAAGGCGATCGCCTCTTGAACCGATCGCCCACTAGCCAACTGAGCCAATTCTTCCCGCCGCCCGGGAGTATCCAGGACCGTTACCCGCACCACCGTCCGCTGTTTAACCGCCTCCTCCGTATCCTGGGGAGAGTTACCAATAACCACCTTCGCCACCCGAAAATGATGATCCGCCATAGCCGCCACCAGAGGTTGATGAGTCACACACAGAACCTGATGACAATGACTAAGCTGGTATAATTTTTGAGCGATCGCCGTAGCCACCCGTCCCGACACCCCCACATCAATTTCATCAAAAACCAAAGTTCCCGACCCCTCAATTTGGGAAAAGCAGGCTTTCAGGGCTAACAGAAACCGACTCATTTCCCCCCCAGAAGCCGTCTCACTCAAAGGTTTAATCGGTTCACCCGGATTAGGACTCAAACAGAATTGTATCTGGTCAGCGCCCATTGGTGACGGGGAAGTGGGGGTAATTTGCACCTGAAACCGGACACTATCCATAGCCAAAGGCTGCAACTCGGCGATCAGATGAGTTTCCAGACCACGGGCGATTTTTTCACGTTCCCCCTGAGAAGGTCGCAGACTTGTTTAAGTTTCCCCTGCGCCTCAAAATAAGCCTTCTCCAGAGTTTCCAGGGAATTTTCCCCATCCTCCAGTTGCGCCAACTCCTGCTCAATGGCATTATAATAATCCATCACCTCACGGAGAGTCTGACCATATTTCCGACAAATCTGTTTGAGGTCAGCAATGCGGTCTTCCACCTCCTGGAGTCTTTCCGGGTCCGACTCCAACTGTTCACCATAGCGCCCTATTTGCTGTCCCGCTTCCGTCACTTGTGCTAAAGCATCTTCCACCATAGCCAAAATAGGTTGCAGTTGGGAGTCATATTCCACCAAGTCCCGCAAAACCATTTCCGCCTGACTCAACAGATCCGCCGCGGCCAATTCTCCCTTATCATTCTGATAGAGGGCTTGACAAATGCCATAACTTTGGTGCTGCAACTCCACCACATGACTGAGGCGCTGTTGTTCCTGTTGTAGAGCCTCCAACTCCCCCGCATCCGTCAGATTAGCATTTTGCAGTTCCCTAATTTGATATTGCAATAAATCTATACGCTGTAGCCGTTGCTGGGAGTCTTGGCGGCGTTTTTGTAGGGCGTTTTGCACCTCCCTAGCGCGCATATAAGCCTCCCCAACCCTTTCGCGCAACCGGAGAGTATTACTTCCCCCATACAAGTCTAACCATTCCCGTTGTAGCGCCGGTTTCCCCAACTGTACCGTCTGACCTTGGGCGGTAATTTCCACAAAGCGATCGCGCAGACGGTCTATAATTCCACGACCGACCAGAATGCCATTTAATCGGGATCTACTGCGAAACTTATCCTGATTTACCACCAATTCCCGACAACAGACTACCAGGGAACCATCTACCAGGTCAATTTCCTGTTGTCGAAACCAGTCAATCAAACCAGGGTCTACCTCAAAGCAAGCCTCCAAAATAGAGCGATCGCAACCTGTACGAATACTACGGCGATCGACCTTTCCCCCCAAGACGGCATCAACTGCATCCAAAATAATCGACTTACCCGCCCCAGTTTCCCCGGTAAACACATTCAACCCCGGTCCGAATTCCAGGTCCAGGTGGTCAATTAAGGCAAAATTTTCGATCCGCAGTGATATCAACATATAGTCGATAGTAGCAAATTGTGCATAATCAACCCGTACCAGTTCCCTCAACCCGATTGGTTCCCGACTCCGTTTAAAATCATATACCAACAGAGGTTGAATTTCTGTCGCCGATGCACTAAATTTTAGCCATGTGGGTGATTGTCGTCAATGAGGGGGGGGTAGTAGTAGCTTGGATCTGTATCAATCTCTGCTGAAACCGATTTTATTTAAAGGCCTGAAAGTCGATCCAGAGTGGGCGCATCATCAAACCTTGGAACTTCTCCATTGGATAGACACCCACAAATCAAATCTCCCCCTATCCTGGCTAGAATCGCAACTACAGCCCCGATTCAGCCTAGTTGACCCCCGACTCCAGCAAACCATGTGGGGGCTAAATTTCATCAATCCCGTGGGGTTAGCCGCTGGTTTTGATAAAGACGGCGTGGCGGCGGGGTTATGGGGAAGTTTTGGCTTTGGGTTCACCGAATTAGGCACAGTGACCTTACACCCGCAACCCGGAAACCCGCGCCCGCGTTTGTTTCGGCTACTAGAAGATGAAGCAGTTTTAAATCGTATGGGGTTTAATAACCAAGGCGCTGCCACCCTAGCCCACCGTTTACAGAATTATACTCCTTCTAGCCTCGGTCCGACAATACCCCTAGGCATCAACCTAGGAAAATCGAAAATCACCCCCCTACAGGAAGCAGCCAGCGACTATCTTGGGAGTTTTCAGCTATTGCGAGACCTAGGTGATTACTTTGTAGTGAATGTGTCGTCACCGAATACACCAGGTTTGCGATCGCTACAAGGAAGCACAGAACTCAATGAAATCCTAACAGTTTTACAACAGGAAAACATAGCAGCATCGAAGCCCCTATTCATAAAAATCGCCCCCGACCTAGAATGGAAAGCGATCGATGATATAATAGAACTAGCCCGAACCCATAACCTAGCGGGTATAATTGCCACCAACACCACCATTAGTCGGGACAACCTAAAAACCCAATGGTTACCCCAAACCGGAAACCCGATAACTTCCGAAGCCGGAGGAATTAGTGGCGCACCCCTAAGGGAAAGGTCTACCGCCGTCATTCGCCATATATGGGAACAAACCAACGGTGAAATTCCCATCATTGGCGTTGGTGGCATTTTCACCGCCGAGGACGCTTGGGAAAAAATCACGGCTGGGGCTTGTCTCCTCCAAGTATACACCGGATGGGTTTACGAAGGTCCTCTAATGGTACATCGTCTTCTAACGGGACTCCTACAAAAACTAGAACACCACGGACTCAACCACATTTCCCAAGCCATAGGCGTGGCGGGTTCCGCAGTCAACCACATTTCCGATATTCCGTAGGGGCGCGCCTCCGCAGTCAACCACATTTCCCAGCAGTAAGATTAATAAACCCGCCCCCCTCCACGGTCAACCACATTTCCGATATTCCGTAGGGGCGGGTTCCACAGTCAACCACATTTCCCAGCAGTAAGATTAATAAACCCGCCCCCCTCCAGAGTCAACCACATTTCCGATATTCCGTAGGGGCGGGTTCCGCAGTCAACCACATTTCCCAGCAGTAAGATTAATAAACCCGCCCCCCTCCAGAGTCAACCACATTTCCGATATTCCGTAGGGGCGGGTTCCACAGTCAACCACATTTCCCAGCAGTAAGATTAATAAACCCGCCCCCCTCCAGAGTCAACCACATTTCCGATATTCCGTAGGGGCGGGTTCCACAGTCAACCACATTTCCCAGCAGTAAGATTAATAAACCCGCCCCCCTCCACGGTCAACCACATTTCCGATATTCTGTAGGGGCGGGTTCCACAGTCAACCACATTTCCCAGCAGTAAGATTAATAAACCCGCCCCCCTCCACGGTCAACCACATTTCCGATATTCCGTAGGGGCGGGTTCCGCAGTCAACCACATTTCCCAGCAGTAAGATTAATAAACCCGCCCCCCTCCACGGTCAACCACATTTCCGATATTCTGTAGGGGCGGGTTCCGCAGTCAACCACATTTCCCAGCAGTAAGATTAATAAACCCGCCCCCCTCCACGGTCAACCACATTTCCGATATTCCGTAGGGGCGGGTTCCGCAGTCAACCACATTTCCCAGCAGTAAGATTAATAAACCCGCCCCCCTCCACAGTCAACCACATTTCCGATATTCCGTAGGGGCGGGTTCCGCAGTCAACCACATTTCCCAGCAGTAAGATTAATAAACCCGCCCCCCTCCACAGTCAACCACATTTCCGATATTCTGTAGGGGCGGGTTCCACAGTCAACCACATTTCCCAGCAGTAAGATTAATAAACCCGCCCCCCTCCACGGTCAACCACATTTCCGATATTCCGTAGGGGCGGGTTCCGCAGTCAACCACATTTCCCAGCAGTAAGATTAATAAACCCGCCCCCCTCCACGGTCAACCACATTTCCGATATTCCGTAGGGGCGGGTTCCACAGTCAACCACATTTCCCAGCAGTAAGATTAATAAACCCGCCCCCCTCCACGGTCAACCACATTTCCGATATTCCGTAGGGGCGGGTTCCACAGTCAACCACATTTCCCAGCAGTAAGATTAATAAACCCGCCCCCCTCCGCAGTCAACCACATTTCCGATATTCTGTAGGGGCGGGTTCCACAGTCAACCACATTTCCCAGCAGTAAGATTAATAAACCCGCCCCCCTCCACGGTCAACCACATTTCCGATATTCCGTAGGGGCGGGTTCCGCAGTCAACCACATTTCCCAGCAGTAAGATTAATAAACCCGCCCCCCTCCGCAGTCAACCACATTTCCGATATTCTGTAGGGGCGGGTTCCACAGTCAACCACATTTCCCAGCAGTAAGATTAATAAACCCGCCCCCCTCCGCAGTCAACCACATTTCCGATATTCTGTAGGGGCGGGTTCCACAGTCAACCACATTTCCCAGCAGTAAGATTAATAAACCCGCCCCCCTCCACGGTCAACCACATTTCCGATATTCCGTAGGGGCGGGTTCCACAGTCAACCACATTTCCCAGCAGTAAGATTAATAAACCCGCCCCCCTCCAGAGTCAACCACATTTCCGATATTCCGTAGGGGCGGGTTCCACAGTCAACCACATTTCCCAGCAGTAAGATTAATAAACCCGCCCCCCTCCACGGTCAACCACATTTCCGATATTCTGTAGGGGCGGGTTCCGCAGTCAACCACATTTCCCAGCAGTAAGATTAATAAACCCGCCCCCCTCCACGGTCAACCCAACGCCACCATCTCTCCATCATGTTGGGTTTCACCCAACCTACATGGGTTTTGGGAAGTAAGAGAAAATTACCACCGTTGATTCTGTTAATATTAATTTTTTGGGAAAATTTAGTTACAATATGTAGTAACAGTCAAGGCATGGAATTTGAATGGGATGAAACTAAACGTCTGACGAACCTCCGCAAACATGGCATTAATTTTATTGATGTTCCCCTTGTTTTTGATGGAGATATCGTAACCTTTGAAGATGACCGATTCAATTATGGAGAGCAGAGGTTTGTGACTTTGGGTTTGTTGCAAGGGCGAGTGGTCGCTATTGTCCATACAGAACAAGAAAAATGTATTCGGATTATTTCTGCGAGAAAAGCTACTAAATATGAACAACAAATTTACTTCGAGCAACTCTCAAACTGACTGGAACCGCCTAGACCGGATGACTGATGAAGAAATTGATTTTTCTGATTGTCCTGAAATTACGCCAGAAATGGTTACTAAAGCAGTAGTTAGGCGAGGTTCACCTAATTATCAGACCAAAACACAAGTGACTTTAAGTATTGATAGTGATGTTTTAGACTGGTTTAAATCGCAAGGTCAGAGTTATCAGACTGAGATTAATCGTTTACTGCGATCGCATATGGAAGCCCAGCAATAGCCTTTTTTCCCAATTTGAGTAGGTTGGGTGGAGGTACGAAACCCAACGCCACCGTCTCTCCATCATGTTGGGTTTCACCCAACCTACATGGCTGGGGTTTTGGCAAGTAGTCAACCACATTTCCCAGCAGTAAGATTAATAAACCCGCCCCCCTCCACAGTCAACCCAACGCCACCATCTCTCCATCATGTTGGGTTTCACCCAACCTACTAAAATTATTAATTGTTAATTGTCGCTAATACATCAGCAATAGTCTGGGAAGGGACTCGATCGCTAATAGTTACTGTGCCAATTTCCCTGGGGAGAATAAAGCGGACTTGACCATCTTTCACCTTTTTATCAGTTTGTAGGATATCGATGATTTCATCAATCTTTAATCCTTGGGGAAGATGAATAGGTAAACCTGCCTTTTTAATCAGTAATTCCTGGCGGCGATCGCCATCATTTCCCCATAATTGCATCTTCACCGCAATTTGACTAGCAGCAACCATCCCAATAGCCACCGCTTCCCCGTGTACCAATTCCAAGTATCCCGTCAGACTCTCCACCGCATGACCGATAGTATGACCATAATTCAAAATCGCCCTCAGTCCCGATTCCTTTTCATCCTTGCTAACCACATCAGCCTTACTTTGACAGGAACGAACTATAATTTCGGTGAGTAGTTCCCCCGTCAAATCATCAATGCTATGGAGGTTATCTGCCTCTTCTAGGCGTTCAAATAACTGTTTATCCCAAATCACCCCATATTTAATCACCTCCGCCATTCCCGCCCGAAATTCTCGTGCTGGTAGAGTCGTCAAAACCTGCGGATCTATCACCACTAAACGGGGTTGATGAAAAGCGCCAATCAAGTTTTTACCCTGGGGATGATTTACCCCTGTTTTCCCACCAATAGAAGCATCCACCATAGCCAGTAGAGAGGTGGGAACCTGTACAACATTAATTCCCCGCAGCCAGGTAGCAGCAGCAAACCCGGTCATATCTCCAATTACTCCCCCCCCTAAAGCGATCATAGTGGAACTACGTTCTAGGCGGTGTTCTAGGGCGCTATTATAGATAGATTGGACGGTGGAGAGTGTTTTATACTGTTCTCCAGCGGGAAGGACTACTGAGGAAACCTGAAAGCCAGCATTCTCCATTGAGGCGATCGCCCTTTGTCCGTAGTGTGCAAAAATTTCCGGGTTAGATACCAATAGGGCTTTTTTTCCTAACTTCAGGGAAGACACCAAAGACCCCAAGCGGTCTAAATTCCCCGCCGCCACAGAAATATCATAGGACATTGGCCCCAAATTCACCCGAATGACAGACGACATGATGGCTTCCTCGCAAATTCCGCTAATTTCCCATAGAAGGCTATATTCTAGCGCAGGTCGTGTTTCAATGGAAAATGAAAAAGTTAACTTATCGGGAGATATTGACGATGACCATTGATGGTGCGATCGCTTATGCTTTACTCTATGTAGTAGCTATCGGCGCTGCGGCTGGCATTATGTTCACCCTGCGACTGGTAAAACTGATCTAAATAGTCTCATAGGCTAATTATGCTGTATCTGCGAACTTAATCTGATTCGCCGATGCAGCATTAATCTATAATTGGGGAAATTAGCGATTTTCGGTATTGAGTTGTTTCTCCAATTTCCGACTGGCTAAAGACATTAAATAGCAGAATAGCCAGTAGATAATACCCACGAATAGATAAACCTCCGCATAGCGTCCCAAAAATTGAGGGTTAGCTAAAATTGAACGGCTTATCCCTAGCAATTCTACCAGTCCGACTATGGCTAATAGGGTGGTGTCTTGAAACAGGCTAATAAACTGACCGACAATGGAGGGGATGGAGATTTTTAGGGCTTGCGGTAAGATAATTAAAACCATAGTTAAGGGTGCATTCATACCTAGGGCTTTGGCGGCTTCATATTGACCCCTGGGGATAGCTTGTAGTCCGCCTCGGACGTTTTCTGCTAGGTAGGCTGAACTAAACATGGTTAAACCTACGATCGCCCTCAAAATGCGATCGGGTCGCATTCCTTCTGGTAAAAATAGGGGGAGAAGAATTTGACCCATAAACAGAATGGTAATTAGGGGTAAGCCTCTGATAATTTCAATATAGGCGATGGATAATCCTCTAATTACTGGTAAATCGCTTTGTCTACCTAAAGCTAATAAAACGCCGATGGGAAAACATAGTAAAATGCTAATTACTGACATCAGCAAGGTTAGCATTAATCCTCCCCATAGGTCGGTGGAAACTCCCCTTAATCCTAAGCCGCCACCTATTAACCACAGGCTGATAATTAATAGCACAAACCAAGAAAAAGGCAGCCATTTTCCCAGTAGAGGTTTCCGGCTGCCAATTTTTCGCCCTCCCCAACTGCTAAATACTAGGACACATAATAGGGCGATCGCTATGATACGATAAGATATGGCAGTTGGTAATAAAGCCATTAACATGGCGACGACACTCAGGAAAATGACAATATTTTGGCTGAAGAGGATGGTTTGGCGGCGGGCTAAAAATCCCCAGGTCAGACCTGATAAAATGCTAACTATTCCCAACAATAACCACAAGCGCCAATATTGATCACTGGGAAACCGACCGACCATAAATAGGTGCAAATTGGCGGGGATTACTTCCCATTGGGCGACTAATCTCGCCCAGGATACAAACCCTACTAACATCCATAGTAGGAAACTGGCGATCGCTATGGTAACTAACCCATTGTACCAGGTATTAAACAGGTTATCACGCAGCCATTGGGGAAAGTCTGTTGACTGGGAAGGGGCTTGACGGGTTAAGGTAGGTTCAGGATTTGCTGTCATTTTTAGAATAGGTAATTCTTAACTGTGATGGTGGGGAAGGTTGGGGATTTTGAGATTTGCTAAAACCGCCCTGATAGTCATGGTTAACTCTAGTTATCTTTCCTGAAGTTTAACCCGGCGATTAAGGAAGTTCATAAATAGGGAAATAATCAGGTTGATGGTTAGATAGGTTGCCATAATAATTAGCATGACCTCTACCGCCCTCCCACTCTGGTTAAAGGTGGTGTTAGCTACATTATAAAGGTCAGCATAAGCTACAGCGATCGCTAAACTGGAATTTTTCGCCAAGTTCAAATATTGACTATTGAGAGGAGGAATAATCACCCGCAAAGCCTGGGGAAACACGACCAGACGCATGACTAAACCTGATTTTAACCCTAGGGATCTGGCGGCTTCCCATTGTCCTTTGGCTACAGATTGAATCCCGGCGCGGACAATTTCGGCAATATAAGCAGCAGTATAAAATACTAACCCCACTAACAAAGCACTAAATTCAATAGTTAGCCTGAGACCACCTCGTAAAATGGGATTGTTTTCGCTTCCGGTAATGGCGGGAACTTCCCAACCAAAGCCAAACAGGATGATTAACAACGACACTAGGGCGATGATACCTAGGGCGATTAATTGGGGTTGACCAGAAACCCCCTTTTCTACCATAATTTTAGTGCGTTGTTTCCAAATTACAAAAGAGGCGATCGCTGCTATTACCAAAAACCCTAACCACACCCAAATTAGAGAACTAGATGGCCAAGGAATAAACAGTCCCCGCTGAGTTAGGAAAATGGCATTAAAAACCCCCAGGCGATCGCTAACTGGGGGGAGTTGTAGAAATATTCCATACCAGAATAGTAGTTGTAGCAGTAGGGGTGTATTTCTGACTATTTCTACATATACTAACCCAATTTGACGCAGTAGCCAGTTACTGGAAAAATAGGAAATTCCCGCAATAATTCCTACAATGGTCGTCAGGATAATCCCAAAAAACATCACTCGCAGCGTGTTCACTAAACCCGCTAGGAGAACCTGTCTATAGGGATCTGTCGGTTGGTAGGGGATGATACTTTCACCGATCGCAAATCCGGCGGTACTATTTAAAAATCCGAACCCGAACCTAATTCCGCTTCTTTGTAGGTTCTGATTCAGGTTAATGGTAAATATGCTAATAATCGCGATCACAATTACTAGGATGATTACCTGGAAGGCGATTTTCCAGAAGCGATCGTCTCGCCAAAGGGGGATTTTCGGTTGATTTGGATTCGTTGTCATTTTCCCTGATTTGTGATTTTGGGTGCGGTATTTTCAGCATAATTAACTATTGCTAAAATAGCCGTACAAATTGCTACTAATTAACTACTGATTTTTAGACATTTATTGAGAGTTTTTATCATTAGTTAATATTCTTGCCCACAATAACTGGGATGATCATAGTACAAAATTAGCCCATGTAGTCAACTGGCAATCAACCAGGAAAACCCGATAAATAGCCACGCCACCACCGCCAGAGGGGTTGAAAGTCCCATATATACCCGCAACCGCGCCTAACCAGGAGTGGGAAGCGGGCTGATCTTGTCTCATCTTACTACCGCGCCATGTTCAACCGCAATCACTTTTGGCGGCTGACTCGGGCAAATCCCCATCTGGGAAAATTCCATAAAACTTAACAGGGACTTAGTGAGAATATATACGAATAATGTCCTATGATGGTAGAGGGTATTGATTGGAAACTTTATCAATAAACCCGGCGCACAGTTAAAGGAAGGTTAACAGAACTAACGATGTCTGAGTCTGCTATCTTGGATATGGTAGGGATATCAAAGCAGTATCCCAACACTTACACCCCCGCCGTCGAGGATATAAGCATAACCTTGAACCAGGGAGATATTCTGAGTCTACTGGGTCCGTCTGGATGTGGTAAAACTACTCTGTTGCGGATAATTGCAGGGTTTGAACAGCCAGATAGGGGAGTGGTAGAGATTGCGGGACAGGTGGTTTCTGGGTTCAAACAGTGGGTTCCCCCAGAACGTCGGGGGGTGGGTATGGTGTTCCAGAATTATGCCTTGTTTCCTCACCTGACAGTAGCCCAAAATATTGCTTTTGGTTTGGAAACTCTCCGCCAAAAATCCCCCAAACAACTACAGTTGCGAGTGGCGGAAGTGTTAGAATTGGTGGGGTTGTCGGGATATGCCGATCGCTATCCCCATGAAATCTCTGGGGGACAACAGCAACGGGTGGCTTTAGCACGAGCCTTGGCCCCTAATCCGGCGTTGGTATTATTGGATGAACCCCTGAGTAATTTAGATGTACAAGTGCGGCTGAAATTGCGCCAGGAATTGCGGGAAATTCTGAAAGCAGCACGAGCATCAGCGGTGTTTGTTACCCATGACCAAGAAGAGGCTTTATCAATTTCTGACTGGGTGGCGGTAATGCGCCATGGACATTTGGAACAGTGGGGGACTCCAGAGGAAATTTACCTAGAACCGGCTTCTCGGTTTGTGGCGGAGTTTGTTACCCAGGCTAATTTTATCCCAGCACAGCGCCGGGGGAATTTGTGGGAAACTGAGGTGGGCTGTTTTGCGATCGCCTCTAACTTGGATTTGGATGATGATTCCGATATCACTGAAAAAGCAGATTTGATGGTGCGCCAAGAAGATTTTATCCTCAAACCTGACGAAACGGCTTCGGTGGTGATTCGCGATCGCCAGTTTTTGGGTCGCGAACTTCATTATTGTTTACAGGTTCCTTCTGGAGGTGAACTGATTGCTCGTACTCCCTTCGGAGGGGGATCGCTTCCTGTCGGTATGCGAGTACAGGTGATGTTTCCTCAAGACTCCGTGCGCGTGTTTCCCTCTGTTTCTGGCTCTGGAACTCCCAGATCAGCTTATGTATCGGCTCCCCATTAAGGTAGTCCCCCCGAATTTTGCTTTACAAAACTTTAAATTTTTCCGGTTCTGATCACAAAGATTAACCAAATGTTGAATTGTGATCAGTTTTTGGTAAGATCTGGTTAGAGCAGCTAAGTTGTAGAACGGCTGAGGAGGGGGTAATGCCAAGAAAGAAAAAACGGGGAGTCACGACTTTGTATTCAGAAACTAAGGTAAAAATAGGGGTGTCGCTAACACCCACAGGAGCGAAATTATTAAGCACAACTGCTAAAGAGTTGGGTCTGTCGCGTTCGGAATTTGTCGAACGTATTGCTAGGGGTGACTTTAAGATCTCTATGGATGAAGAAGGCACAACTATTAGCCTGGCTAACACTAATACACAAACAGAAGTTGATGATCAATCCGATGATAGCCCGGCTATTACCGCCGAATTAGAAAAGCGATCGGCTGAATATGATCAACTTCAGCAGGAATACGAAACCCTGCAAAAACAAGTTATAGAACAGGCGAATACTATCGCTGAACTAGAACAAAAACTAGGTCAGTTGCCAGAATTACAAGCGCAACTTGAAAATAGTGTTCCGGCTAAGGAATATCATCACGTTCAGCAAGAACTCCAACAACATAAAGACTCAATTACTGACCTTAAAAAACAGCTTAAACGGATTGGAGAACTTGAGAGTAAACTGGCGAACACGGTTTCTCTGGAAGACCACGAAGCCCTGAAACAGCAAAATCAGGAAACTCTTAATCAACTCCAAAGCCAACTGGGTGACTCTCAAAAACTACAACAGCAATTAGAACAGCAGAAATCTACTGTGGCTGATTTGCAATCACAGTTAAAACAAACGGTGACGGCTGAGGTTCACCAAAAGCTACAACAGCAATTAGAACAGCAGAAATCTACTGTGGCTGATTTGCAATCACAGTTAAAACAAACGGTGACGGCTGAGGTTCACCAAAAGCTACAACAGCAATTAGAACAGCAGAAATCTACTGTGGCTGATTTGCAATCACAGTTAAAACAAACGGTGACGGCTGAGGTTCACCAAAAGCTACAACAGCAATTAGAACAGCAGAAATCTACTGTGGCTGATTTGCAATCACAGTTAAAACAAACTGTGGCGGCTGAGGTTCACCAAAAGCTACAACAGCAATTAGAACAGCAGAAATCTACTGTGGCTGATTTGCAATCACAGTTAAAACAAACGGTGACGGCTGAGGTTCACCAAAAGCTACAACAGCAATTAGAACAGCAGAAATCTACTGTGGCTGATTTGCAATCACAGTTAAAACAAACTGTGGCGGCTGAGGTTCACCAAAAGCTACAACAGCAATTAGAACAGCAGAAATCTACTGTGGCTGATTTGCAATCACAGTTAAAACAAACGGTGACGGCTGAGGTTCACCAAAAGCTACAACAGCAATTAGAACAGCAGAAATCTACTGTGGCTGATTTGCAATCACAGTTATCTGCAAGTGTTTCCATGGACACCTACCAGAAACTCGAACAGGAAGCAGAACAACACAAAAACCTGATTAATCAGTTACAAGAACAGTTAGAAAATCGACAAACAGAAATGGCTGAGGTTCGGCAAAAACTTACTCGTATTGCGGAACTGGAAGCTATGCTATCACAAACTGTTCCGGCGGATAAGTATAGCGCTTTACAAATACAATCAGAACATCAGCGCTATATGGTTGAAACCATGAAAAAACAGTTGTGGGATTTGGTCAGTTCAGAGAATAACCTAGAGTTTGGAGAACTGGAAACTGTTGATGGTCTGGTTAAATGCTGTGGGCTGGTTAGGCAAAAATTAGAGTCACAGGCGCGGGCGATTTCGGCTTTGCAACAAAGAACTCAGGAGTTGCAGAGTTTGGCAATGTTGGCTGAGTCTCATTTGAATAAGTGGAGTAACCGCATTTTTTCTAAGACTTATTAATGGCTGCTGTGGGTTTCTCTATTGGTTAATTTAAAGGCTAAAAAAAGGGCGCATCAGTTAGATAAAATGCGCCCCTAGAGTCTTGAAAAGGTTAGTGATGATTAAACAGTTAGATTAAACAGTTAACTGCTCGATCGCTTTTGTTTCCGGGTTGATGGACATTTTTTTCAGCCAGCTATAGTTAGCAGCTAAAGCACCAAAAAAGGTTTGATGTACGGCATAATTAACCCCAAATTCTTCACAAACTTCTGCTAAAATCGGGGCGATTTTAGGATAATGGATGTGGCAGATATGAGGAAATAGATGGTGGACGGTTTGATAGTTTAATCCCCCTACATACCAGTTAATAATTGGGTTTTTGGGGGCAAAATCAACGGTGGTTTTTACTTGTGCGATCGCCCATTCATCATCAATGTGTAAATTGTCGGGGTCTAAAAATTCCGCCGGTTCAATGACATGGGCTAACATAAATACGACACAGGCGATCAGTCCATGGGTCATATACACAATAGAAGCGCCGATAACTGCTTCTAAGGGAGAATAACCAACGGCGATCGGTATAATTAAAAACACAGCCACACCGAAGGCTTTAAAGGCGAGCAAGGTTGCTATATCTACCCATGTCGGGGGGGGGATTTCGTGGTCATGATATTGGCGCTTAAATAGCATAGTTTGTACATCTGCTATAGACCAATAGTAGGGGATAAACGGATAGACAAACCAAATGAACCAATGTTGATAGCGATGATACCAGCGATATTCCATGCTAGGAGACATCCGCACCAATTCATCCCCATGAATTTCCACATCATGACCTAAAATGTTGGTGTAGGTATGATGAAGTACATTGTGGCGAAACTTCCATAAATAACTAGAAACTCCGATCGCATCATGGGTTAATCCAGATAGATAATTCACCCATTGATATTTAGAATAACCTCCATGATTTCCGTCATGGCTAATGTTAAAACCGACGGCGGAAACTCCAAAACCTAAAACAATGCAACCCAGTAGTTTCATCCATAGCACATCAGGACCAAAAACCACGAAGGTCCAAGCTGATACTACCCAAGCCAAAATAATTGCTGTTTTCAGGTACATGGCGGGGTTATCACGAGGGGAAATATTCTCCGCTTCAAAATAAGCGTTTACTCGACGATTTAGTTCTTTGCGGAACCCAATACTTTTCCCAAAAGTTACTTTTGACGTTGTTGATGTCATTAAACCAAAATTTTATTGATCACAAGCATGAGATTATAACACTGGTGGCAAAAAAAAACTTCACTGTCAACCCATGTCCCTAAAAATTAAGGTTTTTTTAAGACTTTTGTGGAGATAGCCCACACCAGGGCCAGCCCTTAGGGAATCATGGAACTTGATTATATTTCGCAAATATCAACAGTGGACAACATAGGCAAATGTCAATAATTGCTGGCAAAATTAGCCCCAAAAAATTGGTATTTTGGCAAATTTATTGTATAATTTAAATGGGGATATTAACCTTAAATATCCTCACCTGAAATAGGAGAAAGTTATGCAAGAAATGTCTCAGGGGGCAACGGGACTGCGACAACGTATCGCCCAACTATCAGCCAATCCTAATGCTCAAGCCATTGCCATTGGAGTGACAGCAGTAGCGCTGACTCCAGTGGTTTTGCCCCTGGTTAAGCCAGTTCTGAAGGCTACGATTAAATCGGGTGTGACTTTGTTTGAAAAAGCTAAAGTCGCTATGGCTGAAACTGGGGAAATGGTGGCAGACATAGCAGCAGAAGCCAAAGCGGAAGCCTTGACCGAAGCCCAAAAAAGGGCTAGTTTAAAGTCGGCTATTTCTACCCCGCAACTCTCGCCCAACCAGGAATAAGCTAAAGGGGGATTGAGACTATAATTATAGGTGGCTTGAATATTCTATCAGCCACCTGTGGATGTATTACGATTAATTCAAAACTGATAATTCGTGAGCATTCCCATGGTTGAAAGCCTCAGAACTTGGGGTAATCATGGGCTTATAGATAGAATTGGATAACTCCCGTTCCTTAGCTTCTGCTATCCACTGGGAGAGTGGAATTTCTCGACGACGTGATGAAGATAACCGGGGTTTACTAACTGTCTTGGTGTTTGTGTGAGAAATTTTAGTAATAGCTGGCAGGAGTTTTGGCCCTAAAACCAACACCCCCAGACCTACCCAGGTTAAGGGATGATTGCCATGTCCATCCTCGATCATCTCTTTGAAATGAAAGGTGAGTACCGATTTTTCCAAATGAATCAGAGACATAACTCGTTCGACTCAAATATAATAACATCAAAATTCTGCTATTTATCAGGTTAGCAGGATTTGGCACATAACTGACAACAATTTGCAACAATTTGTATCGGGGGAGGAACTAGCCCCACCCGGAGGGCGGGTTTATTCATATCGTCCTGGGGAATTGAGAATTGACCATTATCAATTATCCATTATCCATTAATTACCGGGTGGGGTGGGGTGGGTTTATTCATATCGTCCTGGGGAATTGAGAATTGACTGCGGAACCCACCCCTACAATTATCCATTAATTACCGGGTGGGGTGGGGCGGGTTTATTCATATCGTCCTGGGGAATTGAGAATTGACTGGGGAGGCGCGCCCCGACCATTATTAATTATTAATTATTAATTATTAATTGTTCATCTGGTGTTCAACTAGGGGTCGGAGACTATTCATTCCGGCGGCGATCGCCGAACCATTGTGGATAGCAGTAGCCACTAAGGGATTAAGTCCTACGGTGGAAGCCAACCCCAAAGCTGCTAAATTCGGGGCGACGACGAGAGCGATATTTTGGTCAATTAAATTGCGAGTTTGACGGGCGATATCAATGGCTTCTAAAACGTCTAAGAGGTTATTATTCATCAACACTACGTCGGCGGTTTCACGAGCAATATCAGAGCCATGTTGAAAGGAAATGGAAACATCCGCATAAGCCAAAGCGACGGAATCATTTAATCCATCTCCGATAAAGGCGACAGTCCGACCGGCGCGATGTAAATCACGAACAATACGAGCTTTTTCATCGGGGAAGGCTTCGGCATAAACCCGCGATTTGGGAATCCCTAATTGTTCAGCAACTAAGGCGGCGCGTTGGGGGTTATCTCCGGTGAGTAAATGGACTTCGATCGCATAATTTTTTTGCAGGGCTTGTATGAGGCGATCGCTTTCTGGTTTCAGGGGGTCAGTATATTCAATCACCCCTTGAAAATCGCCATCACAAGCGACATAAATTTGGGTCATTTGGCTAGTAGAAATCAGGGAATTATCACCCCAATTAACCCGCTGTTGTTCGAGAAAACGTTGACTTCCCACCAATACCTGATGACCTTCAATTTGCGCTCGTACTCCCAAGCCTAAATCATAGAACCATTCTCCTCGTGGGGGAATAGTAATGTCAAGTTGAGCAGCATAATTAACGATCGCCTCGGCGACGGGGTGATTAAGTCTCATTTCCGCGGCCGCCGCCAGTTTTAGCAGTTCGGTTTCGGACATTCCTCCGGGAAGCGTCCGCACGGCAGCGATCGCAATTTCACCCTCGGTCAGAGTTCCGGTTTTATCAAAAACCACGGTATCAACTTCGGCGAGTTGTTCCAAAGTACGACCACTGCGAACCAAGATACCATGGCGGGTTGTATGATTTAATGCACCCCAAAAAGCTGTCGGAATTGACACTCTAATTCCGGTGACAAAATCGAGGGTAAGAATAGCGGCAGCCCTAGCAGCATCTCGGCTAGTAACTAATACAATACCCGCCAAAAGTAGAGAAGGCAAGATTAACCTATCTGCGACTTTTTCGGCATAATTAGCCATGCGGGTATCATAAACGGGAGCCTTTTGTAATAATTCTATACTCAAAGCAGCCCTAGTTTGAGAACCGACGCGATCGGCTTTTAAGTAAAGCTGTCCTGAACGCACCAAAGTCGAAGCTAAAACCGACTCTCCCACCCGTTTAACTAATGGCATTGCTTCCCCAGTTAAACCCTGTTCATCAATAACGGCTTCTCCTTTTAAGACAGTACCATCTACGGGGATTTGTTCCCCCGGATAAACGACGACTTTATCCCCCACCTGAAGGCGATCGCTTGGGATTTGTTTCGGGGGTAAATCATCATCCACCACCACCCATGCAAACCTACCAATAGCATCCATCAAACTCGCCGTGCGTACCTCCGTCGCCCGCGCCGTTTGTTCCCGAATTACATCCCCCAATTCATGCAGTAAAATCACCATAGCCGGGGTAACTAACTTACCCTGAGTCGCACTTAAACTCAGGGCGAGAAAATCCAGACAATCAATATTCAACCTTCGCTGATTAATCAGGCTGTTAAAAGCCCGTTTAGCCACAGGAAAAGCCGCTAGAATAAACGCTATTCTCGCCACAGGGCGCAATGGTGTTAATTGCGGAAACCGACTTAAAACCGCCAACGCAGTCGCTATAATTGGCAGCCGCAGACTCGACTCAGTTTCCTCTAAAGTCCCTGATTCTTCCTGGGTTTCCGGCTCATTATTAACACCATAAATTGGCTTATCATAAAATTGATGATTTGTCAAGTCTTTGACTACATTAATCACCAAATTTGATAAATCAACCGCCGCTAATTTATTCGGGACATATTGCACCACCATACAGGCGGCTATGGGGTTAATCCGCACATAGGTAATACCGGAGTTTTTTGCTAAAATCGGCTGAATTTCAGTAGCTAATTGGGGATGTTTAGCTAATAGGGGAATGCGAAAGCGAGTCCGTCCAGCTACCTGATGAATAACCTGGCATTCTTGATTAGATAATGATGTTGATATCGCGGTGGTCATGATGTGGGTTCAGAATCATCGGAGACGGAATTTGTATCAGGTTCAGCAGTAGTTTCAGCCTTTTCTAGGATAGTAACTAAATACATACCTAACTCCAATTCCGAAACCCCAGCCGGGTCATATTGAATAATCAAAGATGCAGCGGTGCGGTTAATGCGTACCGACTTAACTAGCTGTTCATCAGACAACAGTTTTTCTAAGCGTTTCGCATAGAGAACATCAGTCATTAAACGGGGAATACGCAGCCGAAGCCGTCCGGGTATAGAATGAACAATAGTATAATCTTCGGTTTCAGTTGTGGTAGCTTTCGGACTATTATCTTGATGGTTATTAGGACTTGTGGCTTGAGTGGAATTAGTAGCGGGAGAGTTAGCTTTAGCCTCCTGCTTCAATTGTCGAACTAATTGGCGAATAATTGCAGCCATTAACAGGTTAACCATCAAGGCTTGCGCCCCCCGTAGCCGCAGGCGACTGGTAACTAATAAACCCGCTAACACAGGTAAAATCGTCACCACTTCCTCATAGTCTTCTAACCACCGACCTATTTGGGGAAGAATGTCGGGATTTTCTGCTGTTTGAACTTCGGTAGATAATGCTGAATCCGTCATGGTCAATTTACCTTATTTTCAGGACAGTATACCATCGATAATTTACCAACTATATAACTAGGAGAATTGACAACCTCTCCGGCGCTGATGTCGGTGTCCACCATAACAGTTGTTTTGATTAGATATGGCTATGGTTTGACTACCTCTGGTGACACAACGTTTAAAGGCGGGTAAATGGTTTTCTTGGGATGCACGTTGCAAATTTAAGAACACATTTTGTACATCCCAGTAATTTGATGTGTCTTTCAATAACCTTTGATACATTTCCCCATTTTCAATTTCGGCTTTAACTCCTTGTTCGCAGGCTTCTTGTACTGAGTCGGGGGGAATTATACGAGTTTCCCAATCATCCTCTGGTATGGGAATATTATACCTTATAAACAGTGGAATTAATGCCTGTATATGCCTTTTTTCGGCTGCGATAATATTCACAAATGGTCTAATCGGTCCGAATTTTTGGATAATTAACCGATAGGTAGCACAGGCTTTATATTCATCCTGTATGGCTTCACATAAAGCCTGTTTAAGACTATCCAGGGCTGGATTATCTGACATTTTGATTAACTCCTGATTAACTCATTAAATTAGGGAGATATCCATTGGTAAAACTCGATCGCTTCTGGGGGGCAACTATGACAGCCCCCGCAGGCTTTACCCTCCACTTTACAAACTCGCCCCTTTCTAATTAATTTGCCCAGCATGAATCGCAGGGTATCAGCATCAATTTTCATCTGATGTTCTAATTCTGCCAAAGAAACGCGACCATGATTTCTGAGATGATTTTGCAGTTGTTGAAGTAGCATAGTTGACGACGGGATAAATGGTGCGATCGCTAGTCTCTATGGTATCATGAATATACCTGTTAACACCGATAACCATAAATTCACAAATCCTTGAGACTAGCTACAGCCAAAAGGCTAATAACCTGCTTTTTTGGCAAGTCTAACCCTGGCTACAAACGGGGAGAATGGCGACGGTTGCTAACAGCTTTGAGACTAACTAAAGTAGCACCCATGACGATACAGAGTCCCATCAATAAACCCAAAGCCTCTCCGGTATTTTGTGATAAAGTCATAGCCTGATAGTAGAAACTAGCAACCCAGTAGGCTAGTCCAGTAGTCCAAGCAGCCACAAACACCGTCCAACCGAGATTAGTTTCCCGGTAAACAGCAGCAATGGCAGACACACAGGGGAAATAAAGCAACACAAATAACAGGAAAGCAAAAGCGGCGGTAGAACTACCAAACCTTTGAGACATTTGACCAAAGGTGCTATAACTAACCTCCTGTGCTGTGGCGGCTTCTTCCTGATTATCAGTGCTTTCCATAATACTTAAACCAACCGGATCAAGTATTTGATTACCTAAATCAGCTAAGTTAGCGGGAATACTAGCAAAGGCTTCGGCGATACCTCCCCAAAAACTAAATTCTTCTTCGGGTTCTTCCACTGAGTCGGCAGCGGATGCTTCATCAGCCCCTAATTGCTTATAAAGGGCATCCATACTGCCAACCATGACCTCTTTAGCAAATACTCCGGTAAATAAGCCGACAGTAGCCGGCCAATTATCTTGAGTGATTCCCATGGGGCTAAAAACTGGGGTAATTGTGCGACTAACGGCACTTAAAAGAGAATCCTGGCTATCCTGTTTCCCAAAAGAACCATCAGTTCCGACAGAATTTAATAAACCCAGAATTAACACGACAATAACAATCATTTTCCCAGCGCGGGTGATAAAGGCTTTTAACCTTTCCCAAGCGCGGATTAATACACCTTTGGGGGTGGGAATATGATAGGGGGGTAATTCCATGACAAAGGGGGAAGATTGACCGCGTAAGAGGGTATGCTTCATGACTAACCCGGTGAACACGGCTGCTAAAATCCCGATGATGTAAAGCAAGAAAACGATATTTTGTCCGTTTCTGGGGAAAAATGCGGCTACAAACAGGGCATAAACTGGCAGGCGCGCCCCACAGGACATAAAGGGATTCATTAAGACGGTCATTAGACGATCGCGAGGATTTTCTAAAGTGCGGGTTGCCATAATACCGGGAATATTGCAGCCAAAACCGACCATCATTGGCACAAAAGACTTACCCGGAAGCCCCATAAACCGCATAAACCGATCCATAACAAAGGCGGCGCGGGCGAGATAGCCAGAGTCTTCTAAGATGGCTAGACAGATAAACATTAAGGCAATTTGGGGGATAAATGTAGCGGTGGTTTGGATACCGCCGCCAACTCCTTCGGCTAGAGTACCGATTAACCAACCGGGGGCGTTAATTTGCTCAAGGCCATGAGCCATGCCATCTACAAATACGGTGCCGAAGGCGATATCAAAAAAGTCGATAAATGCGCCACCAAAGTTAATGGAAATCAGGAACATCAGGTACATGACTACCAAAAAAATGGGTATACCCCAGGCGCGACTGAGGACTACCTGATCAATGCGATCGGAAACGTGCTGTTGTACTAGGTCCGATCGCTGTGTGATACCCTGTAACATCTGATGAATCCAGCTATAGCGCGCATCAGCAATCAATAAGTCGATATCTTCTCCCAGGGTTTGGTGTATGCGGTGGCGGTGGGTGGCAATTTGCTTAACGACATCTTGATTAACCAAACTTTGGCGATCGTCATATTGCAATAAACTGAGACTTTGCCAACGATGGTCTGGGGGTAAGTAGTTATATTGTTGGGCTACCGATTCGGTAATTTCACTTAGGGCGGCTTCGATAACGGCTGGATAGGCGACTTTGGCTTGGGGGCGGTCTGCCATAAGTATGGCATCTCGGACAATTTCCCGCAGTTGTTCTACCCCTCGCCCAGAACTAGCACTCATGGGAATTACCGGACAGCCTAAGCGATCGCCTAATTGTTGGGCATCAATGGTAATTTGCCGCTGCTGGGCTATATCTATCATATTCAGGGCGATCGCGATCGGTAAACCCATTTCCAGCAGTTGGGTGGTTAGATACAGATTTCGCTCTAGGTTCGACGCATCTACGATATTGATAATTAGGGTGGCTTCACCCGATAGTAAATAGTCTCGCGCTACCTGTTCATCTAATCCAGTGCTGGCATCTTCCACGTCCAGAGAGTAAACCCCTGGCAGGTCAATCACCTTGATGGTCTGGTTTTGATAACGATAGCTTCCCTCTTTCCGTTCTACGGTAACTCCGGGCCAGTTACCTACCCGCTGATTACTACCAGTTAAAGCATTAAATAGGGTCGTTTTCCCACAGTTAGGGTTTCCCACCAAAGCAATACAGGACATCGCTGCCTTATTATCGGTTTGGCGGTTCAGTTCCATAGACTGACTCACAATTTTGTTCCTCCTTTAGGATGGGTTGATTAATGCCACCTGAAGGGCATCTGCTTCGTCTTTGCGTAAACTCAGGTTAAATCCCCTGACCTCAATTTGGGTCGGGTCTCCTAAAGGTGCGTGGCGTTTGACTGTAAATTCCACCCCTGGAGTTAATCCCATGGCTAATAATTTCCGTTTGTAGCTACGCGCGCCGGGGTCATAACCAACCACCCGCAACCGAGAACCGATCGCCGCATGGCGCAACTGCACAACATTAGTCTTATTCATTGATGAGAGTTTCCTTTTCGACTGGGTGAGGTTTTCTGTGGCGACCTGAATATTCTCAGCCATATCTGCCCCCAGTCCTAAGCGATGGTCGCCTAGGGCGATAATCACTGATCCACTGGTTGTGGAACTAATGACATTTAATTCTACACCTGGCATTAACCCCATCCCCATTAGACGGGTATTGCCTCCGGCACAATTGAGAGCAACTATATATAAGCGATCGCCTACCTTCGCCTCCGACAAAGCAAAGGTTCCCGGAATTGATGATTCGCCCACTACAACCAATGATTCTGGTGATTCACTTATGGTGCGAGCATGACCAGTGTTGTCTTTGAGGTAAGTAAATCCTGACCAGCTTGATCCACCATCAAAGCAGTTCACGGATACATCGGCACAGTAGTTATCATTGTCCATAATCTATTGGCTCTATGTTGAGCTAATTGAGAATTAATTTTAACTAATACCATGTAACTAGGTGAAAAATCCCATTGTTAATAAATTTTTAACAAACCCCTATATCTTGAAAAAACGAATAATTATACCAAAAAAATTAATTTTGTCAACCCCTTGCAATATTTGTTTGCAGTGTGTTACATTTGTTTACAAGAAGTAAGAGAGGCAAAAATATTATGGTTCGTGGACAAATTATGGAAGAAGGCGGACGCGCAAATGTTTACGCGATCGAACCCCAAGTATATGTAGAGGAAGCGCAACAATTCGGTTTCAACAAATACGCAGAGAAACTCAACGGACGACTAGCTATGATCGGGTTTATATCCGCCCTAGCCTTAGAAGCGTTAACCGGACATGGTTTAATTGGCTGGTTAACTAGCCTGTAAAACCCAGATTTTCTCAGCCTATAATTCAGTAGCATTTCGGAGACTTGTATGAAAACAGATTTTAACTTTCCTAACAAATACTTAATCGGACCTGTAATCTTTCGACCGGACTTTAACAGTACCTCAGAAGTAATTACAGCTAACCAAGCCTGGTCTTTATTCTTCACAGGTGGTCAGGAAGACAAAGCCCTTGGTTATAATGCAGAATACGGCAGGTTTTTTACAAATTTACTGATGGCGATCGCCGTTAGTGGCGCTATTGGGGCTTTGATTTTCACTAACTTAGTCTAAGTCATCAAATTTACCTATCTCTCCCTATTCACTAATAACAAACCGTCCCTGTTTAGAAATAAGCAGGGACTTTTTTGGTTTTTCCCCGAATTCGCCCAACCTGTGATAAGATATTCCCGATATCGGTTCTAAGGGAAATCAGCCCTTAGAGGAAAGGGGGAAAGTCCGGTGTAAGTCCGGCGCTGTCCCGCAACTGTGATGGGACTCTGTTAGTCTCTCAGTCAGAATGCCCGCCGATAAGTAACCTATTGTTGATTCATCTGCGAGGTATGGATGATGGTTGATTTAGTATTTTCACAATCTAAATATCATAGCGATCGCCCATCTAAACTCTAGGAAAATCTCAACATTTATAGATAGCAAATCGCTATAATTTCGGAGGAGTCAAAAAACCGTGCATAAAATTCCTGTAACCATTATCACCGGATTTTTAGGGGCTGGAAAAACCACCCTGATCCGCCATTTACTGCAAAATAACCAAGGTCGTCGGATCGCGGTATTAGTCAATGAATTTGGCGAAGTAGGTATTGATGGCGAAATCCTCAAATCTTGCCAAGTTTGTGACGAAGAAGAAACGGAAACTAATATCATCGAATTAGCGAATGGTTGTCTGTGTTGCACCGTCCAGGAAGAGTTTTTGCCGACTATGCAAGAACTACTTAAACGCCAAGATGCGATTGATTCGATATTAATAGAAACCTCTGGTTTGGCTTTACCAAAGCCACTGGTTCAAGCCTTCCGATGGCCGGAAATTCGCACCAAAGCGACGGTAGATGGTGTGATTACGGTAGTTGATAGTGAAGCCCTAGCCAATGGTCAACTGGTGGGAGATTTAGAGGCTTTAGAAAAGCAGCGTCAAGCGGATGAAACTTTGGAACATGAAACACCAATCGAGGAGTTATTTGAAGACCAGTTAGCTTGTGCTGATTTGGTACTTTTGACGAAAGGCGATCGCATTGATGAAGAGTCTCAGCAGCGGGTTCAGCAATGGCTAAAACAGGAGTTAACCCCAGGAGTGCAGACGGTTTCCTGTCAGCAAGGTAAAATTTCCGCTGACATATTATTAGGCTTTAATGCAGCGGTAGAAGACCATCTGGACAGTCGCCCAAGTCACCATGACCAGGAAGAGGAACACGAACACGATGATGATATCAATGCTGTGCATTTAGTCTTAGATCCAGTCAGGGACTCCGCCAGTTTAGTCAATCAACTAAAGGCGATCGCCCAGCAGTGGGAAATCTACCGCATCAAAGGTTTTATAGCCGTAGCCAATAAACCCATGCGGATGGTAGTTCAAGGAGTCGGAAACCGATTTGATACCTTCTTCGATCGCCCCTGGAAAACCGACGAACCTCGCCAAACTCAACTGGTGTTTATTGGTCGTAGTCTTAATCAGGAACAAATAGCGGCTTCTTTGGAATCAGAAACCATGGCGTTAAACGGGTAGAATTTGAGATATTTTAGGGGTAGTTGATAACCTCTCCCCAAGAAACCCGGTTTTTCCACAAACCGGGTCGATAATTCCCCCCCCGATTTTAGAAAAGATGAAAACCGTTAAATTTATAGATTTATTCGCCGGAATTGGGGGATTGCGACTCGGCTTTGAGCAGGCGGTTGAGTCCTTCGGTTGCATCCCTGATTGTCTCCTCAGTAGTGAAATTGATAGGGATGCTAGACAGGTTTATCAAGCCAACTTTTCCGAAACTCCCCAAGGGGATATTAAGACCATTTCCTCCCTTCCCCCCCATCATGTTTTGCTGACTGGATTTCCTTGTCAAAGTTTCTCATACGCCGGTAAAAAAGCCGGATTTGGAGATACGCGGGGAACCTTGTTTTTTGAGATTTTACGCCTCATAGATAGCCAACAACCCCAGGCTTTTATTTTTGAGAATGTTCGCGGTTTAGTCACCCATGACCAAGGAAAAACCATTAACACAATTCGCCAAAAAATGCAAGATAGGGGTTATAGTTTTGACCTATTTTTACTGAATAGCTCCAACTATGGTGTCCCCCAAAATCGCGTCCGAGCCTATATGATGGGTGTGCTGAACCAAACCCCTCACTTCAACCTGGTGTCAGATTTGGGTGCTAAGGATTCTCACTCTTATCAGTCCGGTCAACTGTCTTTATTTTCTGGGTCTAAAACTCCCTGTACAGTCAGAGATATTTTAGAGGATAATCCCCCCCAACATTATGATTGTTCTGCGGAATTTACAACGGCGTTACGAACCTTTCTGAAGGGGGACTTAGAGAAATTACATGGGGTGAGACTGATTGACTATCGGGGGGGAAACTCGATTCACTCTTGGGAGTTGGGGTTACGGGGAGACTGTACCCCCCAGGAAATTGACCTGATGAATCGCTTGATTACTAAACGCCGCCATAAGGTTTTTGGTCAACATCAAGATGGGAAGTTACTTACCAAGGCTCAAATTGCTAGTTTTTATACCCATCCTAATTTAGCGCAATTATTAGCCTCTTTAGTTGACAAAAACTATCTGCAACTTATTGATGATAAATATAAGCCAGTGGCGGGTAATTTTTCCTTTGAAGTATATAAGTTTCTCGACCCCGATAAAATATCGGTGACTTTGGTGGCTAGTGATGGGAACCGATTGGGGGTATATTATGGGGGAAGAGTCCGTCGAATTACTCCCCGTGAGGCGGCGCGTTTACAGGGGTTTCCAGATTCTTTTCAACTTCACCCCAATCAGAATAAGGCTTATCGTCAGTTGGGAAATTCGGTTACCATTCCGGTGGTTAAAGCGATCGCTCAAGAGTTGTTACTAAACTTAATACCAACAGCTAAGACCCCATTTCTTGGGAAACCATAAATTTCCCTAAGCATTGGTAAAATCCCCTAATTAATAGTAGATAATATCGACATAAAATTGTGGGATTCATTTACATTATACCAGATTGCTGGATGGCTTGATTCAGTGATGCGGAAATGTTAAGATATTCTGACCATTGCCAAAGATAGTCTAAGTCGAGGCGTTCTCGTTGTATTTTCAGCACACCTAATATATCTCGCCATTGTTTCTGGGATTCGTTTTGGGCAATTCTCATCCAGACCAGCTTTTGTAATATGGTATCTTCTGGAGTGCAAAGATAAAAGGCTTGTTCTGGGTTTTCTTCCGGGACATAGAGTTGACGGCGGTTCATTTGGGAACGAGAAAAATCATCGCTTCGGGAGATGAAAATATCGGCTTTTTCGAGAGATTCAAAATTGATTAAGTTCAAGTAACTGCTGACACCTAATATGGCATCTTTTACCGCGACATCACTGACATAAAAATCCGAGCTGAATGTTTCGATGAAAACTTCGACTTGAGATAATTCGAGATAAATAACCAAGTCAATATCTTGGGTGAATCTGGCTTCACCTTGTAGGGAACTGGCGACGGAACCGCCGATATAGTAGGGGATATTTAAGAGATTGAGTTTGTCGATAATTTTATAGGCGATCGCGATCGGATCTTCTATCATCAATGGCTCCCTTTCATCAAACAGGTTATTATCACTATAAGTAGCAAACAGTTCCCCCCAGCGTCTGCGGACGTACAGTTGTTTGAATGTCAAATTGTCGCCATTGGGGGATTGTTGGTGAATTCCCCAGCAGACCAATTTTATACCCCGTTGGATGATCCGTTTGAGAAATGCCAGTTTTTGACTGGCGCTGAGTTGACGCGATCGCCCAAATTGCATCAATTCCGCATCGATGCTGGTATCTTCTGATTGGGTTTTGTAATGGGTTAAATTTAGGTGCGATCGCATTAATGATACCCGATAATCTTATCTCTACTGTCTCTGGATTGCTCATCCGATTCTCTCTTATATCCCCCACTTCTCGACCCATTCATATTGGTGAGTTAAGCTGAGTGGGATGCTTCCTTCTGCTTCTATGGCTGGGTTATCCGCCTCTAAATTGATGCACTTTTGGCAACGTTATCGGCTGGGGAATTATCGCCACAGTCTTGAATAGCGATCGCAGTTATCCGCGATCGCCGTTGATTTTAATCTGCTCTATAAAACTTAAACAAAACCGGACATAGCCGGATCTTGATGTTTATTTCTTGCTTCGTCCGGGACTGTCGGCAGCACCCCGTCCACAAGTGTAATCGTCGGAACCAGGCGATTTTTCTAAATTTATACTGGCGTTCAAATCTCTATCAATCTTCAGCCCACAGTTCTGACATTCAAAAGTCCGACGGACTAGGGGCATTTTTTGACGATGGCCGCAATTAGAACACAGTTGACTGGATGGATAAAATCTATCGGCAATAATCAACTTTGAACCATAACGTTCTGCCTTGTAACCGAGTTGACGACGGAACTCATAAAATGAAGCATCAGCGATAGAACCCGCCAAACCATGATTTTTCAGCATACCTGACACATTCAAATCTTCAATGACTACTTGGCTGTGGTTCTTAGCCAAGAAAGTAGTTATTTTATGAATCGTGTCCCGCCGAATGTTTGCTACTCTTTGATGTAGCTTTTGAACTTTTAAGAGACATTTGGCCCAATTTTTCGAGCCTTTGACTTTGCGACTTAAATGACGTTGTAATCGAGCTAGTTTTTTGGTGGCTGCTTTATAAGCCTTGGGATTAGAGAATTGGGTCCCATCGGAGCAAGTCGCCCAATTGTTAATTCCTAGGTCTACCCCGATTCTCTCTCGATATTTAGGTGTGATTTCTGGTGTGATTTCTACGAAAAAGCTCATATACCAGTCACCTGCCTGGCGCGTTATAGTGACTTTCTTAACCCAACTTTCGGGTAGAGCCTCAAATGTAGAAACCCAGCCCACAAAAGGCAGCTTATGGCGAGTTCCTGACAGATTGAATGGTTGGCCGCAATTGTCAAGGGTAAAGCTATCATGGTGGCCTTTCTTCTTAAATTTAGGATAACTGCTTATTCCTTTGAAGAAGCGCTTAAAGGCATCCCCTAGATTAATGAAGGCATATTGATAAACTCTAGAAGACAATTCGGACATCCAAGGATATTGAGGTTTCACATAATTCGTAAAAACCTTTTTGATGGAGTTGACGTTAGGCTTGAGTCCCTCTTCATAAGCTGACATCCATAAGTGTAATCCCCAATTGAACACAAATCGAGCATACCCCGCGTGTTTGGCCATCAAGGTGGCTTGACGGTCATTGAGTTTTAGTTTTGTCCGGAAAGCTTTGTAAGCCATGATTTGATTTTACCATGAAGAATCCGACTTGATGAGTATGTCGTCAGGGAAATTTGACATGGTCTGGGGTTTGACCGTATACTCATTATTGAGTTGCGAATCTTTTTGGGTATTGTACCTTATTGTCCTAAGATGTCAAGCAAATCTTGGATTAAATTCTGGCTCTAACCGAGCCGAGTTTTTCCACATCTTCCACCGACAAGGACAAAGCCTCAGCTACTTGCTCTATACTTAAACCCATTGACAGCAGTTTAGGAATGGCTTCTCGTTGGCTTTGTTCCGCGCGATCGGCTCGTTGGCGTTCGAGTTTAGCGAGTTCGCTACCAGTGAGCAATAAATTACCCTGGTTATCCCACCACCGTAACCATTGCTGGGTCTGATTTTGATAGCTACCTTCCCACACGCCTAACTCGACTCCCATAGTGGCGATCGGGTAACGTCCGCGATCGTTGGCTTCCCAGCGATCATAGCGACCACCCACCCAGCGATAAACCTCTAACTCATGGGTTTGAATCAGATAAATGACATAATAGGGAATGCGAATAATCTGCTCATAAGCCCAAAATTTTCCAGGTCTTTGGTTAACGCCTTCTGGCGATCGAGAGAGGGGGGTTTTGTCTCGTTGTTCCGAACCATCACCGCTGGTTAATTCAATGGCAATAAAGGGAGCGGCATACTCCCGCCATAATACATAAGAACGGCGATATTGACCATCTAATTGCGGTGGCACATTGGGAACATAGAACCAATCTGGGGCTTCGGCACCCCGTTCCGGCGGGTCAGTTTCCCGCCAATAAATGCCGGAATTTTGACCGATCGCATATTGTCCATTGGGGTGGAGGTTTTGCAATGTACTTTCCAGAGAATCGGTCAATAAAATACTCTGGGGATGTTTGAAAAAGTTTTGTGTAAAGAGTATCGTCGGATTCAGGTAATTGGGTATGATCGGGAAAAGCCGGCGGTACTATTGTCGGGTCTGGGCTTTGAGTCATGTCGATCCGTTGGTGAAACGAGAGAAACTGAGAAAGTTCATTTCATTATAGCAATTTCAGCTAAGGGTAGCTAAGTCCTCTTTTTATTCGGACTCCCATTGTTGGTTGGATATGTCTGGAGAAATTTGATTTTCCTTTATTAAACTAAGTGCGATCGATGCCTCCGTTTCCCGTGGCTTTATTGCTGACTGGGAATCCTTACCCTTGGGCAGTTTAATCGGATTGGGAATAGTTGCTAAAGTCAGGGCGCGAGGGGTACTTGTCAGAGCCTTCAAGTCTTGTAAAAAACTCCGCTTATACTGCCTTTTCATTCTTTCTCAAGTTCAGCTAGGGCGGCTTCCAAGTCCAAGGAAGTTTCATTTTTGACTTCCATCATGGCTTGATAAAGTCCCTCTTGTTCAATAACTTCTAGCAGTCGCTGATAATCACTGAAATCCAAGATGACTTTACGAATTTGACCAGAAACATCTGTAATCAATTCTTGGACAAATGGATATTGTTCTGCTTGCATATTCTCTTTCTCAATTCACTTTATCCGCAAATTTTACTGATAAAAATAACACAAACTTAGGCAGCCGCTTTTCCCGGGAAGACTCTTCACGGTAATTCCGGCACCCTCAAGCGTTATTCCCGTCCCCGCCAGGGATACTCACCGCGCTGACAGCCTTTTCTCAGATTATAATCAGTTTATCCCAAATACAGAGGGGCGATCTATGCTTCATACCGAGTACGGGCGAATGGCTATTGGCTCCTACAAGAAACCCGGTTTCTGAAAGCAGAGACTTTATCCGGTCATGCTTCGTCCTTTATGAGATTAATCTGACAACCACTCTAAAGCGGTCTGAAATATGATGAAAGACAAGTGCATTGATGAGTTAATTGATATTCTGGAAACTACTACCGATGAGCGGACCCGCAGACGAGCGGCAGAAAACTTAGGTCAAATCGGTAAAGGTAACAAAACGGCAATTTCGGCGTTAGTCAATCTTCTGGAAACTACCACCGATAAGTCTACCCGCATACAAGCGGCAGAAAACTTAGGTCAAATCCACCCAGAGCTAGGGCGTGAGTGGTTAGCTCATCCATTCACTTTAACGAAGCCGAGCGATTCAGCCGTTTATTAGCCTTGCTCACCCTTGCTTTTACTTGGGCTATGAAGCTGGGCTTGTGGATTCACCAACACTCGCCTATTCCTTTGAAAGCTCACGGACGAAGATCAAACAGTCTTTTCCGCACCGGTTTCGATTTTCTACCCCGCACTTTCTCCAATCTGCCTTTGTTTCACGACTCGTTTCAGCAGGCTCTGCAACTTTTGTCCTGTACTTAGAGAAATTTAACATGGAAGCACATCCCAGAAACTGTTCGCAAAATATAAAAATAAGATAAAAAAATCAGTCTTCAGATAGTTTTTATGCTTTGATAGAGATATTTTTACAACCAACCCATTTCTAAAGATGAATTTAAACAGTTGCCCAGTTTGTGAAGCAGAATACTCAGAGAGACAAGGTTTACGCTGCTCTAATTGTGGATGGAATTTAATGGCTGATATTTCCGAACGTACTCCCACAGAAATATCACAAAAGCAACTTCTTCAGCAAGCCTGGGCTAAAAGCTTGTGGTTGAAGGCAAAAAGTCAGGTAAATTTAGAAACATTTAGACAAAGCTTAGAATCAGATCATAACTCTTATGTGTCGGTAAACTATCAGAAAAATAAATTAGAAAATTCGGATTTTTGTCCCGTTTGCCAAACCGAGTATATTGTCTCTGAAGTCAGCAAATGTGTTACTTGCCAATGGGATTTAACTCCTTATCCCTTGATTCTAGGTAATATTCCTGATGCTTTTATTCAACAACAGAAATCTAATCTCCACTGGGCTAAACAATTATGGAGGTTATACCATCAAAATTTACCTTTAACAAAAGAGCTATCAAATTGTCTAGAAATAGGTGACATTTGTTTCGAGACAAGTCAGTATGGTGAAGCATTGAAACGGTATCAAAGAGCATTAGAGATTGCCCAGCAGCTTCTCGACAATGATCAAATCGCTAGTGTTTTGATTAGTATATCAAGTATAGCACGTTTATCAAACAATTATGTCGAAGCTTTAAATTTTGTTCAACAATCTTATGAAATTTATGAAAAAATTAATAATATTTTGGGGAAAGCAAATGCTCTCAATGCTCTGGGTTTAATTTACACTTCACAAAGTCAAAATCCAAAGGCAATTCAAGTTTATGAACAAGCTCTTACCCTGTATCGAGAATTAGATAATCGTTTAGGAGAAGCTAATGTTTTATCAAACTTGGGTAGTCTTTATGATACTCTCAGTGAATTTGATCAATCCATGCAATTCCAAGAATCAGCTCTCAAAATATACCAAGAATTACAAAATCGTTTTGGTGAAGCAGATTGTTTCTATAGTTTAGCAGGGATTAATATATCCATTAGTCAATTTCCAAAAAGTCTTGCTCTGTATGAACAAGCACTTAATATTTATCGCGAAGGTGGACGTAGATTAAGCGAAGCTAACTGTTTAAGAGGAATCGGAGGTATTCACAGATTATTAAGTCAATATCAAGAGTCAGTAAACTATTTAGAACAAGCTCTGGTCATTTATGAAGAAATTGAGCATCGTTCTGGAAAAGCCAATGCTCTCAGCGAATTGAGCAGCGCATATAATGGCATCAAAAATTACCCAAAAGCAATTGAATTGGCAGAAACATCTTTGATGATTTGTCGAGAAATTGGAAACTGTTCAGTCGAAGCATATTGTTTGGGACTGCTGAGTAGTATTTACTTTAACCAGGAAAAATATGATCAATCTTTAGAATATGGTCAACAAGCCTTATCTTTATATGAAAATATAGGTGATAAATTTAGGGCAGCTTATTATGGTTATTATTGTTGTGGTAGAGCATTAGTTTTTGGTGATTCACTACATCTTAATGAAGCTTATGAATATATACAAAAAGCTTATCGTATTCTATGGTCTATAGGCGACAGATACTACATCAATCAGGTAAGAGATCAGTTCTTTAAGATTGGAGAAACTTACATTTCGGGACACAAGATAGATAATGCAATTTTACTATATCAAAAACACATTAATTTTGTACAAGAAATTGGTGATGAATCTGGTTTAGGCTGGGCAGTGGGAAAATTGGGAGAAGTTTATTATTATCAACAAAATTACCTGAATGCGATTCAATATCACAGTCAACAATTAGAAATTTCTAAAACACTCAATGATACGGCAATGGAAGACATGGCTTTAGCTTGGCTAGGTTGTGATTATCGAGAAAGTGGACAGCTTCAATCTGCAATTGATTGTTTTGAACAACGTTTAACTTTAGTTCAAAGACTTCAAAACCTTCACCACGAACAGGAAAATCTAGGATGGATGATAACTATCTATAAAAAGCTAGGGTTAGCGGAAAAAGTTATTACTTGTTTTGAGCAACAATTAAAAGTGCTTGAGCAGTTAAATGATACATCTGTTCAGCAACAAGTATTATATAATTTTGGTTGCTTTTATAATGAAAATCGACAAGATAAATATGCTTTAGAATGTTTTCATAAATCTTGCGAACTGGCTAAACAGCTCACCAAACCCAGTGAGACTGCAAACAGTTATTATATGTTGGGAGCAACTTATAAAAATTTAGGTCAAAATTCTGAATCTATTTCTAATTATTCCCAAGCAGCCGACCTTTATAGCGAAATGGAAAGTTGGGATTGGGCAAGAAGTAGTTTTTATGAATTAGGTAGTCTTTATTCTCGCCAAAATCAATATCAGCAAGCTTTAAAATCATATACAAAATCATTGACTTTTGCTCGACAACAGGCGGATATAAATAACATTGCTAATTCACTTTATATGTTAGGTATAACCTGTTGGAATTTGGGTAGACTTGCGGAATCTATTTCTAATTTTAATGAAGCAGAAAAGCTTTATACAGAATTAGGCAATACAGAGTGGGCAACTAACTGTCGCGAACGGCTAAGAGCTTTAGGCGGTGTTTGATTTTTATGACTCAGACATTAATCAAAATTTCAATGAATACCTGAGACGATTGAAAACATCGCGAGCATCGCAATGACACCAATTATAGATAAAAGTAGGAGTTCGGAACAACAACTGGAGCAAAATAATTTGAGTAAGATTTAAAAGTTTGCCTGACACTGGATAAAACGCGATCGCTATCACTCCCTTGAGGATAATGCTGAAGATAATTGTCCACCCAATCACACCCTGGACGTAACAGTTGACTTTGATCCAAAACCTGTGGTAAATTCCAGAAAATAACCGTTTGATCATTACTCGCAAAAGCCAGGGTCAAACCATCCCAACTAAACGCCACTTTAGGGACTGCTCCGGTGTGGGTATTGAGAGTTGAGAGTAAAACCCCTTGAGGACTCCAGAGTTTTACTTAATTATGTTTTCTGGCATAGTGGCGATCACATAATGTCCGCGATTTCCTCCGCGACTCTTCGCGAACGTTGGGTTCCAACCGATCATAGCGACCATTTAGCCAGTTATAAACCTCTAACTCATGGGTTTTAATCAGATGTCGGGTCTAGGCTTTGAATCATGTCGATCCGCTGGTGAAAGGACAGAAACTTTATTTTAAGTATCTTATCCGGCTGGTTGGTGAGTCGGTTAGTTTACCGATGGTTCACCAATAAACAGATATAGAGATGATCTAATTTACCATGAGCGGTGGGATTGGCAACCACAGACCCAGAAAGAACCCAGAGAAGAGGGGGAGAGGGGACGTAATCTTTAATCGGATATCTGGGTAAGTAAATCGCCGCGAACCCATCCCTGGCGATCGCTTTCGGGAAGCACAACCTTATACCAAATATAACCATCCTCAGAATTATCAATGCGATCGACCACCTCCACCACCGTCCCCTCCGATAACCTAGCAATACTTCCAGTGTTGAGAGTAGCCAGTCGGCGAACATTTACCCGATTACTCCTAATTCTAGCCTTGGCTCGCGGGTAAAAATCAGCACCCCGAAACTCACCATCAGGAAAATTGCGCCTCACCTCTGGCGGCGTTTCCCCCTCAAAGCCAGGATTCCCCACTATCGGCTCAAACAGAGCATCCCCATTAGCCTTCAAATCCTTTTCAGCATCAGGCCTGAACGCTAAACCAATAGCGATCGCACCTACTGCCAGTATAATAGCACCCAGGACAACGAGCCTAATTTTGGGTTTAACCTTCCTCATGGGATCAATAACTGTTAACCACAGTAACTGGTCAATTATCCGGTTCTTCTGATCTTCATGATCGCTATGATATGAGATCCTAGGACTCTAATCTATAATGTAATTTCCGAAATGCCTGAGAATCCAACCCGCAACGAATTAGAAGTTCGTGCCAAAAAAGTCGAAGAATTGCGTAGTCAGGGTATTGAACCCTATCCTAGCGTAGCTTTTGAGCGATCGCACCTCGCCCAAGAAATTCACGATCACTTTTCCCAACCACAACACCAACTCGCCAACGGAGAAGCCGACCCCCAAGCACTTCCCCTGCGAGTCTGTGGTCGCATCACCTTCAAACGTGATAGCGGTAGTATTGGCTTTATTGGCTTAACCGACGCATCAGCAACCATTCAACTCAAAATCGAGAAAAAACTCGTCACAGGCGACCCCGGTTTAACATTCAACCAAATTAAAAAACTTCTCGATATTGGCGACTTTATCGGAGTCGAGGGTATTGGCTGCCGCACCAACCGGGGGGAACTCTCCATTCAAGTATCCCGCCTTGACGTGATCTCCAAAGCTACCATACCCTTCCCCGACTCCTACTATGGCATCAATGACCCCGAACTCTGTCGCCGCCACCGGGAAATAGACCTAGTTAGTAATTCCACATCCCTACAGCGGTTTAAACTCCGTAGCCGCATTATCCGCAGCATTCGCACCTATCTATGGAATGCCGGATTTGATGAAATTGAAACCCCCGTCCTCCAGACTATTTATGGCGGCGCGGCGGCGCGACCCTTTATCACCCATCACAATACCCTAGATATTGATTTATACTTGCGTATTGCTACCGAATTGTTCTTAAAACGTGCCGTTTGTGGCGGTATGGAAAAGGTTTTCGAGATTGGTCGTGTCTTTCGCAACGAGGGAATTGATAGCACCCATAACCCAGAATTTACCTCCATTGAAGTCTATCAAGCCTATGCTGACTATTTCCAAATTATGGCTTTGGTTGAAGACTTAATCTGTGCCGTGGCTACAGAGGTTTTGGGCGGGTCTACTCAGATTGATTATCAGGGAGATAAAATCAGTATCGATCGCCAATATGACTACAGCAATATTTATCCCACATTCACCGGAAAACATTGGCGGGTTAAAACTATGGTCGAAGCTGTCCGAGATGAAACTGGCTTAGATTTTGATACCTTGGAATTCTCAGAAGCTAAATCCAAAGCTGAAGCGATCGGCGTGAGACTCACAGACTTAAATACTCAAAATTTGGGATATTTACTCTATGCCGTCTTTGACCAAAAGGTAGAATCAACCTTAATTGAACCTACATTTATTATTGATTTTCCCGTAGAAGTCAGTCCCTTGGCTAAACGACACCGTTCTAAGCCGGGATTTGTAGAGAGGTTTGAATTATTTATTCATGGCACTGAATATTCTAACGGGTTTTCCGAGTTAAATGACCCCGTAGATCAACGCCAGCGATTTGAGGAACAATTGGCTCAAAAACAAGCCGGAGATGATGAAGCACACCCCATGGATGAAGATTTTATTCAAGCACTTTCTTTGGGGATGCCTAACTGTGGTGGTATGGGAATTGGAGTTGACCGCCTAGTTATGTTTTTAACTGATACCCAGAGTATCCGCGATGCTATTTTATTCCCAACTATGCGTTCCTTCAAAGATACTTAATTCCCATTAATTTTAGGTCTGGGGGTAAATTAACTATTGATTATCCCCTGACCTCAGCGCCATGGCTTTACCAAACCTTTACTAAAATCATCCTGAAAGTTTACACCAGCCTATGTAATTTCACGGAGTCATCATGTTAAAGTTGCCTTACCATGTACAAATTACCCCAATTCACACCAGGGCTGGTTATGAAAAGCATCTACAAAAGCATCTCATTGACTACTAGCATTATTGGTGCGATCGCCATAGGTATAATTACCGAGACCTCAGCGATCGCCGCCACCTTTAACTTTAGTCAAATCTATACATTTGGAGATAGTTTATCGGATACAGGTAACGCTTATCAAGCCACTCGCGGAGCCATTTTTCAAGGTCTACCCTACTTCGACCAACGAGCATCTAATGGATTACTATGGGTAGATTATTTAGCCTCAGAATTCGGTTTAAATCCGACTACATTAATAGACCCAGACTCTCCCATTGACGGGGTAAATTTTGCCTTTAATGGAGCGACAACCGGAGATTTTAACGCCACCGCCCCAGGATTTTTACCAGGTTTATCAACTCAATTACAGGCATTTATTGCCCCTTTATTAATGTCCGGTCAATCCGCCAATTCTGATGCGTTATATATTCTTTGGGCGGGAGCAAATGATTATTTAGGGGGAAGGGAAACTGATGTAAATATCCCCGTTAATAATATTACGCAAGCTGTAAGTTCTTTGTATGGTGTGGGAGCCCGTAATTTTCTAGTGCTAAATTTACCGCAATTAGGAAAAACACCCATTGCCCAATTTAATCCCTTCGACCCAGTTGACCCTTTTAATTCCTTTAATCCCGCCGAACTTAATAGCCTCAGTATCCAACATAATCAAGCCTTACAGCAAGGAATCTTAGGGTTAAATCAAAGTTTATCTAATGCCCATATTAGCTTTTTTGATGTGGGTAGTGTATTTGATAATGCGATCGCTAACCCTCAACAATTTGGATTAACCAACGTAACTGATAGCTGTCTATCCTTAATATCAGGCACAATTTGTCAGAACCCCCACGAGTATTTATTCTGGGATTATATCCACCCCACTACCACAGCCCATCAAATTATTGCTAGTGGCGTTTATCATCAAATGCAAACAGAATATAATAAGAAATCTGTCCCCGAACCTTCAGCGACTGTAGCTTTAATTGTTTTAGGAGTTGGTGCTATGGTTAAAAAAGGCAAATCGAAGCCACAATAACATCCCCATTCAAGCAACATGATAGGGGTGTATTGATTGTCAGTAGACACACCTCATAATTAGACCACATCAATCTGGATCTGAATCCGTTATCGCGTTTAAGAAAGTGTGAGGAGTAAACTTGATCAGGGAAATGAAAGGCGATCCAGATTTGAGTGCTGGTATTTACAAGGAAGGTTTTTCAAATCTATCCCATGTTTTGATTAGGGGGAAATAGGGTCATTGTTTGGGGGATAGTCAAGACAGTTCAACTTCCCAATTGTTGGCTAAATATGATTAGGTATCAGTCCCAGATGTTCTCTGACTTATGGCTCGAACTAAATCAACTAATCCATTAGCCAACCGAGACGCAACCACAGTTCCCTCAAACTCAAATTCATGATTTTGTAGGGCTTCAACCAACATCCATTTACCTGTTTCTGTTAATAAAACCATTGGGACTTGGTTTTCTTTATGAATCTCAATCGCCCCAGCATTTTTGAGATCCTCATAGAGTCCCTGATAAATCCCGACTTTCTTACCTTGTCGTTTTTGTTTGACTTTACTGGTCAGATCACTTTTCTTAACCTTAGTCTGTGTTCCTCCCAACGCCCATAATGTCAGAAGCAAACGGGCTTTAGCCTTATCATCCATTTCACCCGTGATGGGTTTCGGCGTATTGTTGTAATCCATTGTTGACATATCACTTATAGATTGAGAGACCAAAATACCATCAGATTGTACAACAAATAATAATTAATCTAATAATTCGGATCATAACTATACCTAACAACAGATTAGGGACCCAGGTATAAGGGGAAAGCTAAATCATAGAAAACTACCATATTTCTATGAAATCATGCGATCGCCTTCCCGGGGGATCAGGATCTAAATCATCATTTCACCATTTTTGATCAAATAGCGCCCACCCCTAGGTACATTGTCCCAACCAGAGTCACCCCCATTAGCATAACCCTCCATTTGAGAGATATTTAAGCCTCCACCCCTCTCCCTGACAGATATGGGAAATCAGAAAATAGCCAAAATACAAGACCCATCAACATATCACCATATCACCATAAATTTTTGTCAAACCTTCCCAGCCAAAATCTATACTGGGTAAGATGTGTGATCAACAAACGAAGACCTATAAATCAAGCCTGGGTTAGGGATAACCACAACATCGACAAGAAACTAATCAGGAGAATTTTTCATGTCCGAACTCATTCAGAACGTAATTGATAGCGACGAAAAACAGGATCTGCGACAATTCGCTAGTGAACTGAGAATCTCAGAAAAGCGATATTTACTCCGCAATGATATCCTACAAGCCTTTGCTGATTATTGCCTGAAATTCCAAAAATCAGATCATTTTGTTCATAGTTCTAACCTCAGTAAACTGATTTACTATACCCAAGAAATTATTCTCGAAAATGAAAGCATTTGCTTGATTGTACGTCCCCAGATAGCCACCCAGGAAAGGTTTCGTCTCCGACCTGATCTATCCGTTGATGTCATGAGTGTTCAGGAATTGCTCGATTTACGAGATCACTTCGTGGACCATCACCATCCCCATGAAGGTAATATTTTCGCCATAGACTTTGGCCCCTTTTATGACTATTCTCCCCAACTGCGAGACTCCAAAAATATCGGTAAAGGAGTCCGTTATCTCAACCGCTATTTATCGAGCAAACTATTTCAAGACTCTAATCAATGGCTGGAATCTCTGTATCAATTTCTGAGCCTCCATTCTTATAATGGCTTACAATTAATGATTAACGATCGCATCACTAATCAAAACCAACTTTCCCACGCCATTAAAAAAGCCATTTCATTACTTAATAAGCGTTCCCCCAAAGAACCCTACGAAAACTTCCGGTTTGAATTGCAAGAAATTGGCTTTGAACCCGGATGGGGAAATACCGCCAGACGCGCCTTAGAAACCCTAGAAATGCTAGACGAACTTCTGGACTCTCCCGACCATCAAGTTTTAGAAGCATTCCTCGCTCGTATTCCCATGATTTTCCGTATCGTTTTAGTCTCTATTCATGGCTGGTTTGGTCAGGAAGGGGTCTTAGGTCGTCCTGATACAGGCGGTCAAGTTGTCTATATTTTAGACCAGGCGCGTAGCTTAGAAATGGAACTAGAGGAAGAATTGAAACTCTCTGGCTTGAGTGTTTTGGGGGTGCAACCAAAAGTCCTCATTTTAACTCGTTTAATTCCTCATAGTGATGGAACTCGTTGTCACCAACGATTAGAAAAAGTTTATGGGACTAAAAATGCCTGGATTCTCAGGGTTCCCTTCCGGGAATTTAACCCTAATGTTACCCAAAACTGGATATCTCGGTTTGAGATATGGCCTTACCTAGAAACTTTTGCTATTGATGCTGAAACTGAAATTTTGGCGGAGTTACAAGGTCGCCCTGACTTGATTGTTGGCAATTATTCTGATGGTAATTTGGTGGCATTTTTGCTGTCTAAACGCCTGAATGTTATTCAGTGTAATGTGGCTCATGCTTTAGAAAAATCTAAATATGTGTTTAGTGATTTGTACTGGCAGAATATGGAGGATCAATATCATTTCTCCTTGCAATTTACCGCCGATTTGATTGCTATGAATGCCGCTAATTTTATTATTAGCAGCACCTATCAAGAAATTATTGGCACTACTGATAGTGTCGGTCAGTATGAGTCTTATAAGTCTTATACTATGCCCGGTTTATATCATGTGGTCAATGGTATCGAACTATTTAGCCCGAAATTTAATGTGGTTCCCCCTGGGGTCAATGAGACCATTTTCTTCCCCTATACTCGCACCGAAGAACGCATATCAAGCGATCGCCAACGACTAGAAGATTTGATTTTTCACCTGGATGACCCTAACCAAGTGTTTGGGAAATTGGCTGACCCAACTAAGCCACCCCTATTTTCTGTCGCTCGTTTAGACCGGATTAAAAATATCACTGGTTTGGTAGAATGCTATGGTCAACATCCCGAACTCCAAGAAAAAGCTAACTTGATTTTTATTGCGGGAAAACTGCGGGTTGAAGATTCTAGCGACTATGAAGAAGCCGAAGAAATTCAAAAGATGTATCATCTCATTGAGCATTATAATCTTTATGATAAAGTTCGCTGGCTCGGTGTCCGTCTTTCTAAAACTGATACCGGGGAAATGTATCGGGTAATTGCTGACCATCATGGTGTCTTTGTACAACCGGCTCTATTTGAAGCCTTTGGGTTAACTATTTTAGAAGCCATGATATCCGGTTTACCTACCTTTGCTACTCAATTCGGTGGACCCCTGGAAATTATCAAAGATAAAATTAATGGCTTTTACATTAACCCCACTAACTATGACGAGACTGCTGCTAAGTTAGATGAGTTTCTGGTTCGATGTCAATATAATATTGGCTTCTGGAATGAAATTTCTCAACGGGGAATGGATCGGGTTTACAGCAGCTATACTTGGAAAATACACACTTCTCGATTGTTGACTCTTACCCGCGTCTATGGGTTCTGGAAATATGTCTCTAAAGAAAAACGCGCCGATATGATGCGCTATTTGGAGGCTTTATTCTATTTGATCTATAAACCCAGGTCTCAGGAGTTATTACAACAGCATCTACAGCGTTAGAGATAGCTTTGTCTCCGCGAACCGGGCTAGAGATTTGAGTCATTTGGGATCGGTTTGAGTGTGTCGGAAAACCGATCCGGATGTTACAATGTGATCTCGGATAGCTTAACTAACAGCTATAACCTCAAACCATAACACGCACGCTTAGTCACAATGGGTATCAAAACTGCTATCATTGCTGGCCTGATGGCTTTAGCAATTCCCGGCTTTACAGGTCCCGCGATCGCCACGTCCGGGACTAGATCGGCGATCGCTGAGTCCGAAATTGAACGACTTCTCCAACTAACCCAAGATCGTCGGAGTTTCTCTGATGATCAAAGTCTATTCTCGGAACCGTTTTATCAGCCAGAACAGCCAATAGGCGATCGTCTCACCTTACCTGAACCCTCCTATCAACCCAGTGAGGAAATTCGCGAAGAAACTACCTTTGCTGAACCCTTCTATCAATCCGGTGAGGAAATTCGCGAAGAAACTACCTTTGCTGAACCCTTCTATCAATCCGGTGAGGAAATTCGCGAAGAAACTACCTTTGCTGAACCCTTCTATCAATCCGGTGAGGAAATTCGCGAAGAAACTACCTTTGCTGAACCCTTCTATCAACCTGAAGAAAACCAGGTTCGACCTAGGGAAATGACCCTAGCGCGAGGAACTCAAGGAGCACAGGTCGCCGGTTTACAGCAGCGCCTGGAAGTACATGGCTTTTCTGTCGGTCGTGTAGATAGTATGTTTGGACCCCGCACTGAACGATCCCTCATTCAGTTTCAATTGGCTAAGGGTCTCAGACCTACTGGAGTGGTCGATCGCAGCACTTGGCAGGCTCTCTCAAAAGATCCTCACCAGCAGACTATAGCAGAAACTCTCATTAAACAAGGCGATCGCGGTTCCAAGGTCAAAACTCTGCAAACTCGCCTAGAGTTGACTGGACATGATCCGGGTCCCGTTGATGGTATATTTGGTCCGAAAACTTTGTCGGCTGTCTCTGACTTTCAGTTGGCTATGGGCTTAGAAGCTACCGGGGTTGTAGATGAAAAAACCTGGAAAGTTTTAGGCGATCGCTCTAACTAGCTTATCAACCTGCCGCTTTTTTAAAAAAAATTATGGCCCGCCCGCCCTAGTAAATAGGGGTTGACACGGCGGCGCTACTAGGCTATGATAGGAGTATATTAAATAATCGGATGTGAGCCAAAATATTATTTTCGCAACTATTCCCATTATCTTATAGTGTAGCACGGACTCACTGAAAAAGATAGGGTTTTCTGAAAAAAAAAGCGCGGGGGCGCGCCCAGAAAATTTTTTTTTGGCCACCTAGGTTTACTTTTCCGAAATTCCCGCCTGGGGACAAATGCGATCGCCCCAATTCTCAGGACATTGAGGCACATTAATATAATTATCGAATCGCTCGAATTTCTATGTCCAAATCGAGATTGCACCAGGCGCGATCGGTCGTAAGTGCGGGTAAATTTAGCTTCAATGCCAACGCCAGACAAGCTCTATCCCCCAGAGACAGTCCCAGAGAGCGAGTTGGTATTCTTAGTTTGGCAATATCCCTCGCCAGCTCTGCATCTATTGGATAAATAATTAATGCTCGCTCAATTGACACTCCCCGCGCTAAAGCGACGGGGATTCTTCACTCAACGAGCCAACTTGCTCAGACAGGATTGCTCCAGCCAAAGTAGAGGTCGATTCTCCTGAAGCGTTGCTTGCGTCTAGCGCCAAAGTTCCGGTATGCCCTACCGTACTCAATCCCCGACTAAGGATGTTTCTCGCTGCATTATAGTCCCTGTCCATCACACATCCACATCGACAAACATGAGTTCGAGTGGATAAAGTCTTCTGCACAATGACACCGCAGCGAGAGCATTCCTGGCTTGTCCTGTGGGGTGGAACAGCAATAGTGCTCTTGCCGAACACCTTGCCAAAATATTCCAACCACACCCGAAACTGATACCAGGAAGCGTCGCTAATCGATTTAGCAAGGCTGTGATTTCGCACCATATTCCTGATTCTCAAATCTTCATAGGCTACCAAGTCGTTAGACTGGATTACGCATCTTGCCAACTTCACAGCCAAATCTTTACGCTGCCTACTTATCTTGAGATGGCGCTTGCCTAGAACCACCTCGCCTTGGCTCGATTCTGACCCCTTTCTTCCTTCTGGAAACAGTGCGCTGCGACTGCTTTAGTCGTGATTCACTTTTCCTGAGATGCCGGGGGTTTCCAACTGTTTCACCGTTGCTATCGGTGTAGAACTCTTTGAGTCCAACATCCAAGCCGATGGCTCGACCAGAGGGTTCAACAAATTCAGTCCGTTCTACACGAATACAGAACTGAACATAGTAGCCATCGGCTCTTTTGACGAGGCGAACTCGCTTAATCTGCTCTATTGGATAGAAATGCAGATCACGAGTGCCTTTGAGCTTTAGTCTACCAATGCCCTTCTTGTCGGTGAAGGTGATTGCCTTGCGATTCGAGTCTAACTTCCACCCAGAGGTTTTGTACTCTACCGAGCGGTTATTTTTCTTAAAAGAGGGAAACCCTTTCTTTCCGGGGATACCCTTCTTGCAGTTTTCGTAGAATCGAGAGATTGCACTCCAGGCTCTTTCTGCGGATGCTTGCCGAGCCATGCTGTTGAGTTCAGCAGCAAAAGGGAATTCCTTAGCAAGTTGAGCACATAGCTTTTGCAGGTCGTTCTGTCCAGTTCCCTGGTTGTCCATCCAATAACGGATGGCTTTGTTTCGGATGAACTGAACTGTTCTCACCGCCTCGTCTATGGCGCTGAATTGCTGGGGTTTTCCGTAGGCTTTGAACTCTAGTACAGTTAAACTAAGCCGGGTAGTCGCCCACCCGACTCGTCTCCAAAACCGGACTTGAGACTTTAACCTCATCCGGCTCCTCGATAACTTGGCTCTTGTCATGAGAACCGTGACTACCATCTAAGGCCGTCTTAACGTCGTGACAGTGACGGTGAAGAAGTTGGAGGTTCTTGTATGTATCCTTTCCGCCTTTCGACTTAGGGATGATGTGGTCGATTTCCATCACGTCTTCTTCCCGGAATGTTAGTCCGCAGTGGGCGCACTTCCCTTTTTGTTTCTTCAAGAGCTTTGACACCCTTGTAGGAATTCCTGGTTGTTTGCCCATTCTTGTACTCCAGTATTTAAGATTACCGTCGTATGGACTGGCTTCGCCTTTGACCTTGGTGTGGTGGATAATTGGTGTTTCTGCATGGCTTCGTAACTGCATCGGGTTTGACTCCGTGCGAGTCGCGAAAGCCCAATTTCTACTTCCAATCTTCCGCCAATATTTCCGAGCTACCCATTTCCCAGTCTTATTTGAGTGTCTTCTTTTTCCCCATCTGGCTAATTTCCAATAGAGGAGTTCGTCCAATTGGGAGAATATTTGTTTTGACACCGCAGTTGAGTAGTAGTTACTCCATCCCCTGATGACCGGATTAAGGTGCCTAATTAGCCCCTCTTGTGGTGCGACGATGTGAGAATCTACTATCTGTTTCAATTTCTGGTAATGGGACTTGACAGCCTTCTTGCTGGGTTTGATGATGGTTTTGAATCCTAGAGGCTCATTATGGGTATTCTTCCCGGTTTTGTATTTGCCAACTTTATGTTGTCGGATGTTAAAACCGAGAAAATCGAATCCCGGGTTATCACCCTCAAGAGTGTGAGTGATATGAGTTTTTTCCTCTTTGAGTTCTAATCCCATCCCTTTCAACCATTCCTGGATGTGGTCACGACATTTCTCGATTACCCCAAGGTTTTCGTGAATGATAACGAAGTCATCTGCGTATCTGATTAAGGATACTGCTCGTCTTCGATTGGTACGACTACCTTTTCCAGGTAGTTGTTCCACTAATTCCTTGATGCTCTCTTCCATGCCGTGGAGGGCAATATTTGCCAGTAGGGGACTTATTACGCCTCCCTGTGGTGTCCCCTCATCGGTCGGGAATAGCTGTCCAGAATCTATTACCCCAGCTTTTAACCATGCCCGGATTTGTCGTCTGATGGCGGGTATCGTTTCGAGCTTGTCCAATAGTTTGCCATGGTCAATCCTGTCAAAGCATTTAGCAATGTCGGCGTCTAATACCCATTTAGGTTTGCACCTAATGGCATTGAATATTGCCCCGATTGCGTCCTGACAAGACCTACCTGGTCTGAACCCGTATGAGTTAGGTTCAAATTTGGCTTCCCATTGGGGTTCGAGTGCCATTTTGACTAAGGCTTGTAATGCGCGGTCGTATATTGTGGGTATTCCTAATGGTCTCTTTTCGTCTCTTCCCGGTTTGGGAATCCATACCCGACGTGCGGGTTTGGCTTTTGAGTTGAGCTTCAATTGACCTACAAGGCGCATACGTGCTTTTGGGGATAGGGATTTAACCCCATCCACTCCTGCCGTCTTTTTGCCTTGATTATCTTGTGTAACCCGACGAGCCGCTAACATTCTGGCTGACCAGCTCTTCAGCAGTAACTTTTGGAGTCCGCGAACTGTTTTTATGTCACCACGACGTTCGGCTTGATGAATCCGTTTTTGCAGGCGGAAGACTCGACGTTCGATTGATTTCCAATCAACATCTTGCCATTCCAGCACCACCGTATTGTTTCCAATCGTTTTGGGCATTTCCATGCTACTAAGGCTCCATCTTCCAAGTTATCGTGAGTCCGTCAGCATATCCTGGGCATTACCCCAGACATTCGCTTCTGACTCAATCCTTCCTCACGTTGGCTTGCGGATGGTTTCCTACTCAGGATTTCGACCTTATTCCTGAGAGCAACAACGGAGGTTACTTCGTTCCAGATATCGATTGATTGTGCCTTTAGGATGCCACTTTACGCCGGGTTTATTTGGGTGTATGAGAGGTCTGTATGATATCAGCCTCCCCTTTATCCTTTAGCCATTTTGGCTCCTGCGTGTCAGTCTAATTTTCGCAGGTTTATAGTAACGACGCTTTCGGACGTGACTTCGTTTTCTATCCATGGACACTTGCTCAAGAGGTGCGCCCGTTTAGACCCAGGCTTACTCCCTTTCATCCCCGCTTCACAGATTGATGACCAGTCGCTACTGTGGGGGACGTGCTTTCACGCGATACACCTCGCGGGATGGACTTTCACCACCATCGATATCTAGTTGTCAAGGTTCAATGCCCTTTGGGGGCTGTGTTCCTTGCCCCGCCTACGTTTCAGGAATTTTCCTTCTACTTTTGGCGGGAACGAATCGCACATCATGGCTATATCCATGCACACAATATAAGCCGTCTTGGCAGGACGGCGACTCAAGTCGCCGTGTCGTCTTTCATCCCCGCGCTAAAGCGACGGGGCTTTCAGACTCCCGCACTATTGTCGTAAAGCTGAAGCATCCAATACAGCACGGGGATTTTGACTCACCATTGGTCGTCCGGCTGTGTTTCGGAACGCCGTTCTCGAATCAGTTCGTCGGCGAGACTTACACCGTTTGAAATATCTTTAAAAATTCCCCGGAGTTTTTGGACTTGCTCACGCCAACTGACCAGACGCAGGCTGCCATCTTTTTCAAGGGTTAAAGTGAGTTGATCGCCCGCTTGCAGGTTCAGTTGTTTCCGCACAGGTTCGGGAATCATTAACTCGCCGGTTTCTTCTAGGTTAACGGTGTATTGTTCCAGGGGGGGAGACATAGATATTTTATATTTGCAATTTGCACTGATGACCCTAGCCCGGATGCAAGGGTATTTATGATCGAACAAGCTGGCATTCTCACCACGAAAATTGCTACCAGTGCGATCTAGTATATCAAAAAGTAGTGAAAAGGGGGTTGACACGGCGGCGCTAGTGGGCTATGATAGGAGTATATTAAATAATTGGATGTAAGCCAAAATATTATTTTCGCAACTATTCCCATTATCTTATAGTGTAGCACGGACTCACTGAAAAAGATAGGGTTTTCTGGAAAAAAAAGCGCGGGGGCGCGCCCAGAAAATTTTTTTTTGGCCACCTAGGTTTACTTTTCCGAAATTCCCGCCTGGGGAAAAATGCGATCGCCTCTATGGGAAGCCAACTATAAATCAATGGCAAAACGTTCACCCGGCTGAGGATTAAGCACGCGAGTTTTCAGGTTATTGCGAGCGATGAGAGAGCGAAAATCTTCGAGGTTTCCGACTACCTTTAAAGCGGCAACTAATAATCCCTCATAGGAGACATCACCAGCGGCGGCGGTTGGTAATATCACCTGTGGCTGTACCATTTTGGTTAACTCTAGAGCGGATTTTGTGCCGCGAATAATGGGACCTATCAAGGGTAAAGCCAAATCCATAATAGGAGTAATTACGACATCAATGGGAGCCAATTCTTTCAAAGTGGGGGAATGATAGCCGTGGGGTTCATAATAGAGACTGTGGTGAGTAGTAGTATCAGAGATGACATAGCCATTTTCCACCAAAGTCGGACCAATAGGGGAACCGGGAACCGCCCTAATTTCGAGGCTGGCGCCCAGTTTAAAAGTTTCCCCATGATTCAAAGAATGAACCTGAGTATAGCCCAATTCTCGCACCACCTTAGCCGCATTAGGGGAAGCGACGACGGGAATATTTTTATCGAGTATTTTTAAGGTAGGAATATGAGCATGATCTTCCAACCCCTGAGACAGAAGGATAGCATCAATGCGATCGGGAATGGGGCGAGTTTTCTGTTTTTCCCCTTTAAATAACCAGGGTAAATTACCAAACACCAAAGACCCGACCAACCAAGGGTCAACCAGGATAGACTTACCAGCCATCTCCACTAACCAAGAGTTACTGTCCAACCAAGTTAGATACATAAGGCATAATTGCAGATTACATCAAGATTCTATTGTGACACCAATCAGAGCTTGAAGGGTGTCGAGTCCTAGGAAGAAGTAGGAAGAAGTAGGGGGGGGGTCGGGGAGAATGACGGAAAACGGGAATACTCCTCCCCCCCAACGGACACGCAGGAAAAACCAGTTAAACCTAGTGGATTAACTCGATCGCTCTTTTAGTCAAAGTCTCAGCAGTCAAGCCATTAAAAGCCATCAACTGACCCGCACTAGAAGTAGTTTCTCCCCGTTTCCAGGCGAAAGTATCGCGGCGGACACTACTACGCAACATAATCGGTTCCAGCATCAAACTAGCGCCGCCTGTCACCCCAATCAAAGCATCCCCACCAAACAAATTATCGAAGAGTTCATCACTGATAAAATCGCCATCAGGTTCGGAACAAGTATCCCAAGCGACATCAGTAGGACGATACAAACGGCGGGGGTTAATCACGGAGACAATGCGAGTACCAATTCCCTCAGTTTCCAGGTAAGCCGCCGCCTCAAAAACGGGGATTAAAGTCATATCTCCAATGACAGCAAAAACGACAGTTTTATCACCTTTGACTTCTTCCAAAATCACGGCTCCATCTCGCAAGCCTTGGCGGGTTTGTTCAAAGGTAGTACGAATCGGTAAAGGAGACTTACTAGCAGTAATAGTAATGCCCTTATTTTTAGTATTGAGTGCCCATTGATAACAGACCTGGATACTATTAGCATCTGGGGGAAACAGAGCGAAAACATTACCGTTGCGTAACATAGCGGCAAAATAAGCCTCAATTTCCGGGCGTTGGTGAGTCCAGCCGTTGCGTCCCTGTTCCAAAGCGCCGGCGGTAAATAGGGTAATGGTGGAGGGGGTGAGGTGGCGCAACTCAGCCATAGCCTGGGTGACAGTTTGCCAAATTGGTAAACCATTAATAGCAAAAGACTCGTAGGAACACCACAGGGTCCGTGCGCCCATTAAGGCTAAACCTGCAGCCATTCCGGCGCAAGCGTCTTCACTGAGTGGCTCATAAACCTGTCCATTGGGTCCCTGGAAATAGGTATCATCAGGGGTAGGGTGAATAATTTTCAGGGCTTGGTTAATGTTGTTAATACCGGAAGCGGCGTTACCATCGGCGTTGGTGACGAGAAAATGGGGGTCTTTTTGGCCAACATGACCAACGATCGCCCCCATAGCGGTAGTTGCGACTTTCGGATCACCGCCGACTGTATATTCTTCTAAGGGGAGTGTACCCAAATCGGCGATCGGGTACTCAAACTCAGTTACGACTGTCTTAGAAGCGGGACCACCGCCTGCTCGTTCAATGTTTTTACGCACCAACTCCCAAGCGGCTACTGGTAGCGATCGCTCCTGGAGGGCCTTAATAATATGGGGACTGTCGAGGGTATCTCCGGGATAGAGATTATGGGATTTCGCACCCCGGGCATGAACACCGGCCCCTTTGAGTTGTTTAATAATAAATACGGTCAATGTACCATTTAGGGCGGATTTGGCGGCTTTGTCTACTGTTTCCATCACCGCCTGGGTGAAAGCCATGCGCCGATCAATGGAAAAAGCGGTACTATCAACATAATCTCCGGGTTGGTTTTGGTCGTCGAAGTCTTTAGCATCGACTAGCAAGACTTCTTTGAAGCCGTTACCTTTCCAATAGGCGATCATTTCCTCATTAGTTTTAGTGGAGACCATGCTGTGATGTTCCTGGCTGTAGCCATTCCACACTAATACTGGCAGGAAGTTGGTTACATTAGGATAGGCTGTGTTAAAATGCGCCATGCTGCTCATGGGGTAAGGCTCTCCCATACCACCATCGCCTAGGGTGAAGGGGAAGAGTTTGTCCCTGTGTAAGAGGGCGGCGGCCATGGCGAAATGCTGCCCTTGTCCTAGGGGTCCGGCGGGGTTCAGTAGACCGGGAATATAACCGGAAAGATGCCCCAGCAGTCCGTGCATTTCCCGGAAGCGATCGCGCAGTTGTTGCACGGTGTAGATTTCCATGTCTTCTAAGGAGCGATCGAGGAAAACCGCGCTATAGAAGCCTGGCGCATGGTGTCCCACTTCCGTAATAATATTTTTATAACCCAGCATGACTAAGGCTGCATAGGCTTCCGCTTGGCTGGCGAAACCCCCTGGGTGTCCTGATGCCTTACTACCTGTTACCTGTAGAATTAAGTACCGCAGCGCGTCCGCGTACAGCAGGGTTTGATATACTGCTACGGGGTCTTTAGGGTCGGAAATAGCCACTGTACCCTCAGCTATGGCTGGCTTCTGGCCGTAAGTTTCTAATCTGGGGAATGTTTCGCTAAAATACTGGATGCCCTGACAAAATTCGGGAATGGCGGAAACGGGTTTTGATGTGGTTGCGGTCATGCTTTATACCTAATTGTCTTTCCGGTTTTGATTAATATGGTAATTGATTTTACCGAACAATTGGGCGAATTTCTCCGGCTAAAGGTGGTGCGTCAGATGAACCAATTGGCCCTTGACCCGATAGGTTATCCCTGTGACGCACCCTACGGCGGTGATAATTATTAATTGTAGAGGCGGGTTCTGCTGTTAGTTCTCCCACCCCACCGTTTGCTTAGAAACCCGGTTTCTTTGAGAAAACGGGTTTCTTGACCACGATAGGGGTGGTGGGTCAGATGAATCAAATTTGCCGTTAACCCGATAGGTTATCCCTGTGACGCACCCTAGGAGGGTGATAATTATTAATTATTAATTATTAATTATTAATTATTCATTGACGGGGTTTAGCTGTTAGCTGGTAGGGTTAGACCCATCGATAATCATTGATTGATGACAGATACAAATCAACTCACCCACCAATTGAGCAGTGATGGTATGATTATGTCGTCTCCCATCAAACCTTCTATCCACAGATGACGATTCACCCCACATCTATAATTGAACCGGGTGCAACATTAGGCGAGAATGTAACAATTGGACCACTTAGCTATATTCAAGCGGGGGTGACAATTGGCGACCACTGCACGATCGCATCCCATGTTACCATTCTATGTGGAACTACCCTAGGCGATCGCACCCAAGTTCATGCGGGGGCGGTATTGGGGGACACACCCCAAGATTTAGCATTCTTAGACGAACCATCCTCAGTCAAAATAGGTAATAATTGTGTAATCCGTGAAGGTGTAACTATCCATCGCGGCACTAAAGCAGGTTCAATGACCCTGGTGGGTAATGATTGCCTATTGATGGCTAACTCCCATATAGGTCATAATGTGAAAGTAGGCGATCGCGTGATTATTGCCAATGGAGCCTTATTAGCTGGATATGCCCAAGTAGGTGATCGGGCTTTTATCAGCGGTAACTGTCTCATTCACCAGTTTACCAGAGTTGGGCGATTAGCCATGATGTCTGGCGGCTGTGCTATCCAAAAAGATGTTCCCCCCTTCTGTATCACCCGCAGCCTCAGCACTAATACCGTTATGGGTTTGAATGTGGTCGGACTGCGACGGTCTGGCTTCAACGAAGGACAGCGCCGAGAACTTCAGCAAGCCTTTAAAATCCTGTATAGGTCAAATCTCAATATTTCTCAAGCCCTGGAAAAACTAGAATCTGAGTTTACCTCAGAATTAGTCCGGGAATTGTGCGAATTTATCCGCACCTCCGAGAGAGGATTATGCAAATTTATTAAATAAAATTCAGTAATTGCGATAAAATAATAACTGGAGATTTTCGAGTTTCTCACATTTTGGACAGTAGGGCTATGCAATCAGCAGTCAATCCCAATCCCGAAAAGACAATCGATGAACCCAAACCCGGTTTACCTGTCACAATTATTACCGGTTTTCTCGGTAGCGGTAAAACTACCCTTCTTAACTACATACTCTCCAACCAACAAGGCTTAAAAACGGCGGTTTTGGTTAATGAGTTTGGCGAAGTCGGAATTGATAACGAATTAATTGTGGCTACCGACTCGGATAATACTATGGTAGAACTCAGCAATGGTTGTGTTTGTTGTACCATTAATGAAGATTTAGTTAACGCAGTTTACAAAGTCCTGGAACGCCCCGAAAAAGTCGATTATATCGTAGTTGAAACTACGGGTTTGGCTGACCCGCTACCGGTGGCTTTGACATTTCTGGGGACGGAATTAAGAGACATGACTCGCCTCGATTCCATTGTCACTATGGTAGACTGTGAAAACTTTAGTTTGGATTTGTTTAATAGCCAAGCGGCGGAGAGTCAAATCGCCTATGGGGATATTATTATCCTCAATAAAACTGATTTGGTAGATGAGGCTGATGTGGATCTGCTAGAAGTTCGCCTCCGAGACATGAAAAAAGATGCTCGAATCCTCAGAACTAAACGTTCTCAAGTTCCCCTTCCTTTGATTCTCAGTGTGGGTTTATTTGAGTCTGACAAGTATTTCCAACACAGGGAAGAATCAGACCATCATCACCATGACCATGACCATGAACACGAACATCATCACCACCATGACCATGACCATGACCATGACCATGAACACGAACATCATCACCACCATGACCATCATTCTAACCACCTAGAAAATGATGGGTTTACTTCGATTTCCTTTGAGAGTGATCGCCCCCTATCCCTGCGGAAATTCCAATATTTTTTAGACAATCAATTACCAGCTAATATATTTCGCGCTAAAGGAATTCTCTGGTTTGATGAAAGTCCGAAACGTCATATTTTCCACCTCAGCGGTAAGCGATTTTCCATTGATGATGATGAGTGGAAAGGTTCCCCAAAAACCCAACTGGTGTTAATTGGTCAAAACCTAGATAAACCCACCCTAAAATCTCAGGTTGAAAATTGTTTCTGTAAACCTTCCCCAACTCGCGGTCAAGGCTTTTCGAGGTAGTTAGATGGTAGTGGCAACCTTCTATGGTTGCCTACCCTCTCAGTCAAATTAAGCAATCAGTAACCTATGCGAGTTGTTATCCAAAGAGTTAAATCTTCACAGGTCACAGTTAATGGTCAAATTATTGGTAAAATTAATCAAGGACTAAATCTGCTGGTGGGTATTTCAGCGACGGATACAGAAGCAGAACTAGACTGGATGGCTAGAAAATGTCTGGATTTGCGATTATTTCCCGACCCGGATAATCATAGCGGACGTTGGGATAAATCCGTGCAAGATATTGGAGGAGAATTATTAGTTGTGAGTCAGTTTACCCTCTACGGAGATTGTCGCAAGGGCCGCCGTCCATCCTTTGAGCGTTCAGCGGCTCCAGAAGCTGCCGAAAAGTTATATCAGTTATTTATTGAAAAGCTCCGAATAAGTGGGTTAAAAGTCGCCACAGGTGAGTTTGGAGCGATGATGAATGTGTATATTGAAAATGATGGTCCTGTAACCCTGTTATTAGAACGGGAAGCTGATAACTAGATGATTCTCTCATAGTTGTTTCAAGTTTAACATAAGATTCTCTGTTTGAGCAAGTTCTCAGCAATGATGCTTTCCACTGGCTTAGAAAAATAGTAACCTTGTCCTTGGTCACAGCCTAAACTGCGAAGTTTAGCGAGTTGTTCGGCGGTTTCTATACCTTCCGCAACTACGCTAATTTGCAATTGATGAGCGAGGGTGATAATGGCATCAACAATTTGTAGGTTTTCGTTAGGTGTGCCAATACAAGTAATAAATGAACGGTCAATTTTTAAAGTGTTAACGGGAAACCTATGTAAATAACTTAGGGAGGAATAACCGGTGCCAAAGTCATCCAAACTCAAATGGATATTGCGATGAGTAAGCTGTTGTAAAAGTTGTCTAGCAGCTTCGGGATTTTCGACGATCGCCGTTTCGGTTATTTCCAGCTTTAGGTAACAACTTTGAAAGTTATTTTTAACCAGAATACGGTCGATTTCTTCAATCAAATAAGGCTGAGTAAACTGCTTAACTGACAAATTAACACTCATCCGAAACCCGTGAGTAATTAACCCTTTTTTTTGCCACTCATTTAACTGTTTAACCGCCTGGTCTAAAACCCATAAACCAATAGGAATAATTAACCCAGTATCTTCAGCTATGGGAATAAATTCGGCGGGGGAAATTATGCCATGTTCGGGATGATGCCAACGCAAAAGGGCCTCAAAGCCTATGACGGAGCCATCTGCGAGTTCAATAATAGGCTGATAGTTGAGGACAAAGTGATTATTTTCTATTGCTAATCGCAGGTCATTTTCTAGTTGAAATCTGCGATGAGCATCATCGTGCATTGTGCCATCAAAAACCCGATAGCAGCCGCGACCTTGACTTTTTGCCTTATACATAGCAATATCAGCATCCCGCAAGATTTGTTCGGGTTCTGTGTATTCTGATGTACCGATAACAATACCAATACTAGCCTCTAAAAACAAGTCTTGATCATCTAGTTGAAACGGCCAAGTTAAGGCTTTTTGTAGGCGTTTAGCAATATTGGTAACGGCTTGGGGACTCTCAATATTTTCCAGTAAAATTGTAAATTCATCTCCTCCAAATCTCGCCAAATTAGTGGGAGACATTTTTAAGGTTAATTGCAACCTTCTGGCTAAGGAAATTAAAAGGCGATCGCCAGTTAAATGTCCGAGGGAATCATTAACGACCTTAAAGCGATCGCAATCCAAAAATAACACCGCAAAGCGATAATCTGGATTTTGTTTAGTTTGGGATATCGCTTGCATCAATTTATCCATAAAAAACACACGATTAGGTAAACCCGTTAGTGCATCATGGGAAGCCATGTGTAACAGCTTACTTTGTGTTTGTTGGTGATGAAGAATCTCCCTCTCTAAAAGACTATTCATTTTTTTTAACTCTTCATTAGCGGACTCTAGTTCTTCAGTTCGTTGTAGAACCCGCTGTTCCAGTTCAGAATTAAGGCGCTGAATTTGCTTCTGAGCCTGTTTGAGAGCAATCTGATTTTCAATGCGAGCAATAACCTCCTCAATATGAAAGGGTTTAGTAATATAATCAACCCCGCCGACCTCAAAGGCTTGAACCTTATCAAAAACCTCATTAAAAGCACTAATAAAAATTACCGGGATTCCCCGTGTGTTTGGTTCAGATTGCAGTTGTTTACAAACATCATAGCCACTGATTCCCGGCATATTAATATCCAGCAAAATCAAGTCTGGAGGACTAGCTTTTGCTCCCATTAGTGCCATTTCCCCGCTAATTGCACGCCGGACTTGATGACCGCGTTCTTCTAACAAATTTGTCAAAAGATTAAGGGTTTCCAGAAAGTCATCAACTATTAATATATGACCAGGAATAATATTCACCTCATCAGATTTCATAACTTCAATGCCGATTGGGTCAAACTAAGAATCATATCAAACCGCACCCTTTCAACCAAATCAATTAAACTCTGCTTCAATGCCAGTTGGTCTTCGGAAATCTCTTCAAGAAGTTGTAGAACTAGCTTATCATCTAATTCAGTAGCTGCCTGGTGAAGTTGCACAACCCAGTCTGTTGGCATCACCATCAAACAATTCGCCTCTAAGGGCTGATGTTGAACCACACGCGCAGGTTGAGAGCTTATCTGTTTTTCATAAATATAGCGAACACCTAGATGTTTAGCCATTTTCTCAAACAAAATCTGTTCTTCAAAAGGTTTGCGGACAAAATCATCACATCCAGCGGAGAGGACAACTTCACGTTCTTCCTCAAAGGCGCTGGCGGTGAGAGCAATAATCACGGTGGCTTGACCCTTTAAATGGGATTTAATTCGTGTAGTGGCTTGGTAGCCGTCCATAACTGGCATTCGCATATCCATCCAAATTAGATGAGGTTCCCATTGATTCCAGATGGCGATCGCTTCTTGGCCGTTTTCAGCTTCCCGTACCTCAAACCCTACAGGAATGAGGAATTTAACCAAAAGCTGTCGGTTACTTTCGCGGTCATCGACCACCAAAATCCGATATTTCGGTTGATTCGGAGCCAAGGAAACAATCTTTTGAGTCAGGAGTTGACTGCTTGATATTTCTTCTGGGTATCCTAAATTTACCTTGATATTAAATTTAAACACACTACCGACCCCTCGTGTACTAGATACGGAAATATCACCCCCCATTAACTGGACAAATTCCTGACTAATCGGTAAACCTAAGCCAGTTCCTTGCTGATATTTTCGGCCAGTTTCCGTCTGTATAAATGGCTCAAAAAGCTGGTCTATATCTTCGGGTGCAATACCGGGTCCGGTGTCTTCTACTGTGAACTGTAAAACCATCTCCGCTTCCTGTTGGTTGTCAATTTGGCTAGGTGGGTCAATAACTTCGCTGTGGAGAGTCACAGAGCCACTTTCCGTAAACTTCACGGCATTTCCGATTAAGTTAATTAGCACTTGTCGCAGTTTCCTTTCATCAGTTTTGATATAATGGGGGAGAGTCGGCGATCGCACAAAAATTAATTTTAATCCCTCCGCTGCGGCTCTGATAGAGAACATCTCCTCTAAAGAATCTAGTAAACTCCACAGGTCAAAGTTATTCTGATTAAGGGAGATTTGACCAGCCTCGATTTTCGACATATCTAAGACATCATTAATTAGTTGCAGCAGATGTTCCCCACTGCGTTGAATAATGCACAGATGCTCTCTAAAATTATTCGGGTTATGGTTATTTTCTAAGCTAATTTGGCGGAGCATCAGTTGAGTAAAACCAAGAATTGCATTTAATGGGGTTCGCAGTTCGTGGCTCATGTGAGCCAAAAATTGGCTCTTAGCTTGATTGGCAACTTCGGCGTTTTCCTTGGCTTTGCGGAGTTCTGCTGTGCGTTCTTCGACACGAATTTCTAGGGTTTCAAATAATTCTTGTAGCTGGCTGCTCATCTGGTTAAAAGTTTGGGATAATTGCTCGGTTTCTTTGATTTTTTGGATATGCACTCGATGATTAAATTCTCCATTAGCGATCGCTTCACTAGCTTTAATTAATTGTAAAATCGGTTCTGCGATCCAACGGGAAGTGTAAACACCAAGGAAAATTGCCACAATTAAGGCTAATAAACATAACAACAAAGTGGAACGAGCGTTACTGTGAATCCTCTCCATAAAATTCGACTCAGGAATCACCACGACAATTAACCAATCTAAACCCAGATCATCCTGATATGGTAAAACTTGTAAAAATTGCCGCTCTTGATTGATTATTAATCTCGTATTAAACCGATTATTTATATTAGATAGTCCTCCAAATTTGTCCCTTAAAAATGTGTTAACTTTTCCGCTTAAATTATCCTGAATATACTCAGGATATATGCGGGATGCTTGGTTGTTCTCAATTAAAAAAGGCTGTGATATCGTAGAACTAGCTACGACTAATCCCGAACGTTCCAAAATCAAAATTTTACTATATCTACAAACATCTAAGGATTGCAGAAAATCACTAATCTTATTCAAGAAAAAATTACTGCCAAATACCCCAATCACTTCCCCTTGAGAATTCCGCACAGCTACACTAGCAGCTAAAGCCATTTTCGGATAAGCATGATAGGAAAAAATATCCCCCCAAACGGGATATTCAGAGGCGATCGCCGCCTGATACCATGTCCGACTTTTCACCGGAAAATCAGGTTTTTCATTGACCATTACCAGAGGATTTCCTGATTCATCCAGGCTAAAAAATTGAATGTTGCCATTAGTTTTTTCCCCAGCAATCATTAAGTGAGGTTGTTTACCGTCAATGCGTGCCAACCCGACAAATTCACCAGTGTCACTTCCCCAAAAAATCGAGTCAATCAAAGCAAAATTATCTAATTGACTAAAAAACAATTTTTGCAGTTGTTGATTATCTTGCCAATCCAAGTTATTGTATAATACCTGATCGCGATTAAGTTGATTAATCAAATTCGGAGTCATCAAGAACTGATCAAGTTTATCCTCAATCCGATTAGTAATTTCATCCTGAAGCTGATTGACGGCTTCATTAACAGCTTGATCGCCATTACTCCAGGACAACCAACCGGTTAAGCCAACAGCGAGAAAAATCTGAGTAACAAAAGGAACAATCAGAAAAAACTGTAGGGGTAAATGGTCAAAAAAATTACGGAACACTTTTAATCCTTCTCCCCAAATACCGATGCTAACGATTAAGCAGGCTAACTGCTCAATATCTGAGAATGTCTCAAGGAAACTTAAAACTCGGAATAAATACTAAGCAGACTTTCCTACTACTATTGTATCAAAAGTCACCCCAAATGGTTTAAATTCAACAACTAATCTTGTATAATGTCTGGTATGTAACTGAACCAGAAAAATGTGGATTGTTGTTTTAATGAATGTCACCATTGCCATAGGCTGTTTTTCTTTGGCCAGACGGACTTGGAGACTTCATTATAGACTAGAACGCCTAGAACGCCGGATACTTTTACTAGACCGACGGGTAAATACGGTTCTGCAACAGACGACCCATGTTTTTGAAAAGCAACAGGTCGTCAGTTCTAATCTGAAACAGCGATATTCGCGTCTTGAGGTCCAAATCCAACAGCTTCAGAAAATATTAACCCTGGTAAATTTGGGCCTAGGCCTGTGGCGGTGGCAACGACGGAGGAGATAGAATCAAATAGGGGACCTGCTCAGTAGTATCTAAATTTTCTTTCGTTGAACAGATTGCCTAAAATTATATGTACAGATATTGATCAGAAAATATGTCAAAAAACCGTTCTGGATTATTTGTTAGCGGTCTAGTGATTGGGTCTGCCCTTGGTACAGTAGTCGGTCTACTGATTGCGCCGCGGTCTGGTCGCGAGACTCGAAAACTATTACAAAAATCGGCGGCGACTCTCCCGGAGTTAGCGGAAGATGTATCAACCACAGTGCAAAATCAAGCTGAACGAATGTCAGCATCAGCTTTGCGTAGTTGGGATGATACGCTAGTGCGACTAAAAGAAGCGATCGCCGCCGGACTAGAAGCGAGTCAGATGGAACGTCAGACTCTATCGGAACTTGAGAATCAGAATTTGGCTGAACCCCAGGAGACGAAAAGCGATCGTCGCTAAAAATAGTTATCGTGTTTGGAGCGAAGAGTTACGTCCTGTTAGCAAATTAACTGAACATTGCTTTACAATACTCAACAATCAGTCTAAGCTAGATAAGTACACAACAAGCGAGCTAAATGCCGAAATATACATCCCCAAGTGAAACGGCTCAATACTTTGGTGTATGCTTACATACTTTAGTGCGAAACGTTTAGGAGACCAAATAAGGCTGCGATGCTTGAAATAACCTCCTAGTAGGGATTTCAACCCCTTGGTTGAATACAAGAAGCGCACTCCTGACCATCCCCATAACTGTTTATATGTCCCGACGATTTGTATCTTATGATATCAAATCAAGGCAGGGAACCCAAGGTCAATACACTCTGTAACAAATCGTAATAATTCTTAACATAACGGAAGTTACGAAACAGAGATGAGGGTAACGGCGATAGCCACCCCCGGTTTCAGGAATCACAACCCTGGGACTGAAGCGGGGAACGGAAGGCGTGAGGGAAAACCTATTCACAAAAGTCCGACCACTGCCAATCATTCATGATTAGGGAAACCGAATGTCCGGCTTGAACCATCGTCATAAGCAGGCAGCGAAATAGGTTGATACGCTGCGCTCAAAAGAGCAAGGGGAAAAGTAGGAGCCTTAAAGTGCTACCTACACAGACCTTTAAAGTACCCCGGTGGATAGGACAAATCTAAAGATGAAATGCCCATATAAACGGAACGTTTTAAGTCCTCATGGACTCTGATTATCTGGTCGAGATATCAGTAGGGATAAGTGTAACCGCAAGTCCTAGAGGATGAGAGATGTGACCAGAAGCCAACGCCCGACCGTAATGGAAGGGATATGCTAACAGGTCACGGTTTGATTGCCAAGAATAGAATCTAGTAGGTGTACAAATGGCGATAGCGAGTTTAAAGAACGGTTTTGGCAAGCCCAAACCAATCAAGACTACGAAAAACGCATGGAGTGCGACTCGTTTCTGCCAAAAGTAGAAGGGATAATCCCCGAAACGTGGGCAGAGCAAGGAACACAGCCCCCTAAAAAGGGCATCGAACCTTGACAACTAGATATCGATGATGGTGAAAGTCCATCCCGCGAGGTGTATCGCGTGAAAGCACTTCCCCCACAGTAGAGACTGGTCATCAATCTGTGAAGCGGGGATGAAAGGGAGTAAGCCTGGGTCTAAACGGGCGCTCTCCCAAGCAAGTGTCCATGGATAGGAAACGAAGCCACATCCGAAGCGTCGTTAGTTGTAACCTGCGAAAATTGGACTGATACGCAGGAGCCAAAATGGCTAAGGATAAAGGGGAGGCTGATTTCATACAGACCTCTCATACACCCAAATAAACCCGGCGTATAGTGGCATCCTAAAGACACAATCAATCGATATCTGGAACGAGATCACCTCCGTTGACGCTCTCAGGAACAAGGTCGAAATCCTGAGTAGGAAACCATCCGCAAGCCAACGAGAGGAAGGATTGAGTCAGAAGCGAATGCCTGGGGTAATGCCCAGGATATGCTGACGGACTCACGATAATTTGGAAGATGGAGCTTTAGTAGCATGGAAACGCCCAAAACGATTGGAAACAATACGGTGGTGCTGGAATGGCGAGATGTCGATTGGAAATCAATCGAACGTCGAGTTTTCCGCCTGCAAAAACGGATTCATCAAGCCGAACATCGTGGTGACGTTAAAACAGTTCGCAGACTCCAAAAGTTACTGCTAAAAAGCTGGTCAGCCAGAATGCTAGCGGTTCGTCGGGTTACCCAGGATAACCAAGGCAAAAAGACGGCGGGAGTGGACGGGGCTAAATCCCTATCCCCAAAAGCACGTATGAACCTTGTAGGTCAATTGAAACTCAACTCGAAAGCCAAACCCGCACGCCGGGTATGGATTCCCAAACCGGGAAGAGACGAAAAGGGACCATTGGGAATACCCACAATGTACGACCGCGCATTACAAGCCCTAGTCAAAATGGCACTCGAACCCCAATGGGAAGCCAGGTTTGAACCCAACTCATACGGGTTCAGACCAGGAAGGTCTTGTCAGGATGCAATAGAGGCAATATTCAACGCTATTAGGTATAAACCTAAATGGGTACTGGATGCCGATATTGCCAAGTGCTTTGACAAGATTGACCATGGCAAACTATTGGACAAGCTCGAAACGATACCCGCCATTAGACGACAAATCCGAGCATGGCTAAAAGCTGGGGTAATAGACTCTGGACAACTATTCCCGACCGATGAGGGTACACCACAGGGAGGCGTAATAAGCCCCTACTGGCAAACATCGCCCTCCACGGCATGGAAGAAAGCGTCAAGGAATTAGCGGAACAGCTACCCGGAAAAGGTAGCCGTAGAGACAGAAGGAAAGCGGTATCTCTAATCAGATACGCAGATGACTTCGTTATCATCCACGAAAACCTTGGGGTTATCGAGAAATGTCGTGACCACATCCAAGAATGGTTGAAAGGAATGGGATTAGAACTCAAAGAGGAAAAAACCCATATCACCCACACGATTGAGGGTGAGCAACCGGGGTTCGATTTTCTAGGTTTCAACATCCAACAACATAAAGTTGGTAAACACAAAACCGGAATGAATACCCGTAATGAGCCTCTAGGATTCAAAACCATCATCAAACCCAGCAAAAAAGCTATTAAGACCCACTACCAGAAATTGAAACAGATAGTAGATTCTCACATCAGCGCACCACAAGAGGCGCTAATTACGCACCTTAACCCGGTCATCAAGGGATGGAGCAACTACTACTCAACAGTGGTGTCAAAACAAACATTTAACCAATTGGATAACCTCCTCTATTGGAAGTTAACCAGATGGGGAAAAAGAAGACACCCAAACAAAACTGGTAAATGGGCAGCCCGGAAATATTGGCAGAAGATTGGAAATAAAAGCTGGGCTTTCGCAACCCGCACGGAATCAAACCCGATGCAGATACGAACGCACATGGAAACACCAATCATCCGCCATATCAAGGTCAAAGGCGAAGCCAGCCCATATGATGGTAACCTTAAATATTGGAGTGCAAGAATGGGTAAACAACCCGGTATGCCAACAAGGGTGTCGAAACTCTTGAAGAAGCAAAAAGGGAAATGCGCCCACTGTGGACTGACATTCCGTGAAGAGGATATAATGGAAATCGACCACATCATCCCCAAATCAAAAGACGGAAAGGATGTGTACAAGAACCTCCAACTTCTTCATCGTCACTGCCACGATGTTAAGACTGCCTCAGATGGTAGTCGCGGTTCTCATGACAAGAGCCAAGTTGTTGAGGAGCCGGATGAGGTGAAAGTCTCAAGTCCGGTTCTGAAGACGAGTCGGGTGGGCGACTGCCCGGCTTAGTTTAACAAACTATCCCATGGGTGAAAGTCCAACGGAAAGTTTTCAAGCTCCAAAAAAGTATATTTCAAGCAGCTAAATCGGGACAGGACGCGAAGGCACGAAGGTGGCAACGTCTACTGGTGAAGTCATATTATGCCAGACTCCTAGCAGTGCGGCTGTAGGGGCGGGTTCCACGGTCAGCCATGCTTCCCAACAGTCAGCTTAATAAACCCGCCCCCCAAGATAATCAAGGCAAGAAAACGGCTGGAGTCGATGGAATGAGAGCAATCTCACCAAGGCAAAGGTATGAACTTGTCGAAAGCATTAAGGGAAATCTCAAAGCAAAACCACTGCGACGGGTATGGATACCAAAACCCGGAAGGGATGAAAAACGCCCTCTGGGAATACCCACAATCCAAGATAGAGCAAGGCAAGCCTTGGTTAAATCGGCTCTTGAACCTGAATGGGAATCGAGATTTGAAGGCACAAGCTATGGGTTCCGACCTGGTCGGTCAGCCCACGACGCAATTGGTAGAATCTATACTGCCATAAATCAAGGACAATACTATGTTCTCGATGCTGATATAGCGAAATGTTCTTACCGTGAACCATGATTATCTACTGTCCAAAATTCATTGTCCAAGCAGCCTGAAGAGAGACTTGAAACAATGGCTCAAAGCAGGTGTGCTAGATAACGGTGTATTTGAGGATACAGAAACAGGGACACCCCAAGGAGGGGTAATAAGTCCAATACTCGCCAACATCGCACTGGATGGAATGGAAAGGCTAGTTAAGGAAATGTATCCAAATAAAGGAACAGCCATTCAGGTGAACCTTATAAGATACGCCGATGATTTGGTGGTTATATCAAAAAACCGGGAAATCATTGAACAGTGCAAAACTGCAATTTCCGAATGGTTAAAACCTGTAGGATTAGAAATAAAACCTGAAAAGACTCGAATCTGTCATACACTCAAATCTATTGAGTACAATGGCAAAACAGAGGAACCAGGGTTCGACTTTCTGGGATTCAATATCAGGCAATATCCGGTAGGAAAACATAAAACTGGGAAAAATACACATGGGAAACCATTAGGATTCAAAACCTACATCAAACCCAGCAAGAAAGCAGTTAAAGCCCATACAGAAGTGATTAAGGGTGTAATCAAACAACATAAAACAGCACCTCAATCAGCCCTGATTAACAAACTAAACCCAATCATTAGGGGATGGTCAAATTATTATTCAGGGGTCGTCTCAACAGAGACCTTCACAATGCTAGACCACACAATCTGGCTAATGTTAAGGGCATGGACAGGTTCAAGATGCGGAAAGGCAAGCTACGAAAAGCTAGGAAACTACTTCCATAAAGGAACGGTTAAACTTAGCAATGGGAAAGAAAGACATGAATCCTGGTTATTCAAGACTAAGGATGGATTCACATTATGGCAACATAATTGGACTCCGATTGTCAGACACACCCTAATACGCCCTAATGCAACACCATACGACGGAAAATGGACTTACTGGGCAACCAGACGAGGTCAGGCAATTGAAACGCCAAATAAGGTAGCAAAACTACTCAAAAAGCCAAAAGGTAGGTGTACCTGGTGCGGGCAATACTTTACCCCATCAGACCTAGTTGAAGTAGACCACATTGTACCTCGAAGCCTAGGCGGAAAGGATGAATACAAGAACCTCCAACTATTACATCGCCACTGTCATGATGATCAAACGGCACTCGACAACGCCAACGCTGTATCCTTAACAATGGAGCAGTCAGACTAGGAGCCGTGTGAAGGGAAACTTTCACGCACGGTTTTGAATGGGAGGGGGTAGAGGCGACTCTACTCTCGACCCCTAATAGAAGATGGGAAAAAAACGGCAAAATTCAAGCAATAAAGACACCATCAGGGCAGAGACGATATGATATTGCGTCCTACACGGTCTCATCAAACGAGAGAACGCAACGGGCAATTATCGCTTATGCCCGCGTTTCAAGTCGCGGACAAAAAGCAGACCTTGCGCGCCAAGTTGCAAAATTACTCGAGGTCTACCCCAACGCCGAGCTCGTCACTGATATCGCCAGTGGTCTTAATTTCCAAAGAAAAGGACTTAGAGCCGTTTTGGAGCGAGTCCGTCAAGGCGATGTCGGATTTATTGTGGTTGCCCACAAAGACAGACTCGCCCGTTTCGGGTTTGACCTCATCTCTTGGTTGTGTGAACAAGATGGTACAAAAATCGTGGTTCCGGGCCAAGACGGTTTATCCCCAGAACGAGAATTGGTTGAGGACATCCTTGCCATTGTTCACATCTTCAGTTGCCGACTTGACGGACTCAGAAAGTATAAATCTGCAATCAAAAAAGATCCGGATTTATCCAAGCCTTGAACTGGAAAAAACCTGGAAAAAATGGCTGGCGGCTTGCCGTTATTGTTTTAACCAAGCCATAGCTATGCAGCGAAGCTCGACGCGGATGATTGGTAAGCTGAAGTTAAGAAATCTGGTAATGCAATCAGATTTACCTCAGTGGGTTAAAGAAACGCCTTGCCATATCAGACAAAATGCTATCTTTGACGCACATCAAGCCATAAGTGCGAGTGGTGATGCCCAATTCCGAAGTATCCGTGACCCCCGCCAAACCATCAAATTTAATAATTCCAATTTCACCAAAGGAACATGGTACAGTAAATTAACAAAAACACTGAAGTTTAAGGCAAGTGAACCTATACCAGAGCCATGTGATTATGGTACTCAATTGACTTATCGGCGTGGTAAATGGTTCGCTGTTTTTCCAGAACCTGTAATTAAAAGTCATACATATTCAATGAAAATAATTGCCTTATATCCTGGTGTCAGAACTTTTTTGACCGGATATGACGGCGATAAAGTCATTGAAATTGGCAACGGGGACATGGGACGAATCGTGAGATTATGTCAATACTTAGATGATTTAATTAGCCGTTCAACTAAGGTAAGTGCTAAACAACGCCGTTCAATGAGAAAAGCGGCCAATCGAATTCGAGAAAAGATTCAAAACTTAATTGACGAAGTGCATAAAAAAGCAGCACATTATCTAACTACTAACTATGGATTAATTTTTCTTCCTCGCTTCGAGTCCTCCCAAATGGTAGCCAAGTCCAGAAGAAAAATTAGGTCTAAAACAGTCAGAAGTATGCTGACTTGGGCTCATTATCGCTTTAAGTTAATCCTAAAACATCAAGCAACAAAGCGAGGTGGCGTGGTGCTTGATGTTGGCGAAAGTCACACATCTAAAACCTGTGGAGGGTGTGGACATCGCCACGCCCAACTAGGTGGTGCGAAGATACACAAGTGTCCCCACTGTGGTAGTCAAACACCTAGAGATGCGAATGGCGCACGTAATATAATGTTACGTGCTTTGAGGGATTCCTCCTTTACTGTCAGCAATGATGGTATTGCTATAGTTACAGTCCGAGCATTGTCAATCAATGTTAAGGAATGTTCAGCTTAAATGAATCAGACACTAGCGATCGCCAGTTTCGATATCATAGTGTTGTCCGTTATCGCCGAATCCTACCATTGTTGTGCTTGATCCTATTTTTTGGCTAGGACTGTCCCTATTATTGGTTGCAGTCAGCCTGACCGCCTTATTAATTGCAGCACTCCCGGCGATACTCGCCTTGGGGAGAGCAGCACGCAGCGTCGAAAAATTAGCTGATACCCTGTCGCGGGAATTTCCTCCCACCCTAGAGGCTATTCGCCTAACGGGGATGGAAATTAGCGATCTGACAGATGATGTAGCCGAAGGAGTCCAAAGTGCTAACCAAGTAGTTAAACAAGTTGATCGCAGTATTAGCAGCGCTAAACAACAAGCGAAACAACTAAAAATCGGGACTGGGAGTATTGTCGCAGGTATCCGTGTCGGTTGGGGAACCTTCACGGGTAAAAGTCGCCGTTCCCAAAAACCAAGTTTACCCCCAGAACGCTCGTCCCAGAGACTACCATCCGATCGCGATCGGCTTCAATTAGGGGGAAACCCACCCTCGGCGAAGGTTTCCTATGAAGACTATGATTCCGAAAACCGACAGCCCTACGATTGAAAAAAAGCAATGGTAAACAGGTAATTAATTTAAAATTAATAATTATTGATGATCCACAGTCAACCATTCCCAGCCATGAAAAAAGGGAACTTTCAAAAAAGTCCCCCATAAGTGTCCAGTCAAATATCGAGTAGACCACCCAATCCAATAGTTAGTCTAGTTATCCGTTTTTCCCAGTTAGGTAAAGGTATTTTCGGATTCTATAAGTTAGATAATAACCTATAGAAGCACAAAAAACAAGCATATTGTGTGAACTTTATGCAAAAATTTGTAAAGTTTAGGCAAAGCCCTTACATTCGATCTAATACCGAAATCCCCAATAGAGATAGACCCAGCCTCAAAGTTTCAGCCGTTAAGTGACACAAAGCTAAACGAGAAGCGCGATCGCATTCATCAGCTTTCAAAACTGGACAGCGATCGTAAAACTGATTAAACTTCTGGCTCAATTCAAACAGATACTGACACAATCGATTCGGCAACAACTCTTGGGCCACGGTATCGATAACCTCATGTAATTGTAGTAAATGTTTAGCCAAAGTCAACTCAGAAGGGTCTTGTAAATGAATACTCGCCCTATCCCCCACCTGTTCAAAATCAATACTCCCCTTACGGCTAATCCCCTGAATCCGCACATAGGCATATAACATATAGGGAGCCGTGTTACCCTGTAGAGACAGCATCTTATCAAAACTAAAGATATAATCACTGGTGCGATTTTGACTCAAATCAGCATATTTGACCGCATCAATACCAACCACCTCCGCCACATGATGCACAAATTCTGGAGACTCTGCGCGTCCTTCCTGCTGTAGGCGAGTTTCCAAATCCTCCTGAGCGCGTTTAACCGCTTCGTCCAAAAGATCCCGCAGCCTGACCGTTTCCCCAGACCGAGTTTTTAGCTTTTTCCCATCCTCTCCCTTAACGAGACCAAAGGGAACATGGACCACATCCACCCCATCGGGTATCCACCTCACCCGACGGGCCACCTGCCACACCTGGGCGAAATGATTAGCCTGACCTGCATCAGTGACATAAATTAGACGAGTAGCACCTTCCGTGTTAATCCGATGACGCACCGCGGCCAAATCCGTAGTAGCGTAGTTATAGCCGCCATTGGACTTCTGCACGATTAATGGTAGGGGGTCTCCTTCCTTATTGGTAAATCCTTCTAAAAATACGCATTTTGCGCCTTGGTCTTCCACCAATAACCCAGATGCTTCCAAATCCGCCACCACTTCCGCCAACATGGGATTATAAAATGATTCACCCCTTTCGGTGAGTTTAATATCAAGGCGATCATAGATTTGTTGAAACTCCCGGCGAGACTGATCACAAAGTAATTCCCAGGCGCGGCGACTATCCTCGGATCCTGATTGTAAACGGACTACCTGATCGCGAGAGGCTTCTTTAAACTCTTCATCTTCATCAAACCGCTTTTTGGCTTGACGGTAAAACTCGACTAAATCCCCAATATCTAAAACGTCAGCAGTAGTTAAGGCTGAGGGGTATTTTTCCTGTAGGTAAGTAATCAACATCCCGAATTGTGTCCCCCAGTCGCCAACGTGATTCAGTCGTAGCACCTGATGACCTTCAAACTCTAAAATCCGGGCGATACAGTCCCCGATAATGGTCGATCGCAAATGACCAACGTGCATTTCTTTGGCAATATTGGGGCTAGAAAAGTCTACAATCACGTTTTGTGGGTTTCCATTCGGGGCGATTCCTAACCGAGGGTCAGTTAATTTAGCATTAAGTTGGGTTTCTAGGTACTCTGATTTGAGGCGCAAATTGATAAACCCAGGTCCGGCAATTTCTGGAGGGGAGCAGATATCATCAATTTGAAGATGCTCTATAATGGTGCTGGCTATCTGGCGAGGGTTACTTTTGAGCCTTTTGGTTAGGGACATGGCAACGTTGCACTGATAATCCCCGAATTTGGGGTTACTGCTGTTAACTATTAATGGATCAGTCCCGCTGACGGTTTCCCCAAAGGCATCAGTTAGGGCTGTTTCAAATCGCGATCGCATCTGTTGGATTAGAGAAGACATAATTTTCGGCTGCCGATTACGCAGTGGTTGGATTACAGAAAACATGATATTTTTTGCCGATTATATACAAATCGGCCCTTTGACCATCCTCAAGGGTGATCAACATCTATACTGGCTGATTTTATCGCATTAGGTCAACTCTTCGTTGTTTAGTTATGTGGATTTATGGACTATTAAATCCCGGTTTTTTCACAGAACAGAATCTATATTTACCCAAATATACACAAGCCATATAAAATAAAAATAAATTAAACCGCGCTCTCTTGGGGCTCACTATTTACTTCATGGACAACAGGCAGTCAAAATGTTAGAAGCACTTATTTGGATAGGGATTTTTGCAGTTAGTCTGGCGGTTCTGATCTATGCCTCGGATTCCTTTACAGAATCAGCTAGTAAACTGGGGCTATTTTTCGGCTTGAGTCCGTTTATTGTGGGCGTGACCATTGTGGCGATCGGTACCTCTCTTCCTGAACTGGTTTCTTCTCTGGTAGCCGTTTATCGAGATACCTCAGAAATTGTAGCTAGTAATGTTATTGGTTCTAATATTACTAATATTTTTCTGATTGTTGGGGTTGCGGCCGTTATCAGTAGTCCGATGAAGATTAATTATGACCTGATTTCTGTGGATCTACCTATGTTGGTTGGCTCCGCTATTCTGCTCTATTTTACCATTAGTGATGATGTTTTTTCCACCGGAGAAGCTCTGTTATGTCTCATCGGATTTGTGATTTATCTGATTTATATTATCCGAGAAGGTCAAGAGGATAATAACCAGCAAATTGACGATGAGGTGAACTCTACTCGATTTGTGATTGTGAATTTGGCGATTGTGATTTTGGGCGCGGTTTTTATCTTTGTCGGCGCTAACTATACCATTGAATCGATTATTAAACTCTCGGAAATTTTCCATCTGGGAACTGAGATTATTGCCGTTACTGTGGTGGCTTTAGGGACATCTTTACCGGAGTTGGTAGTCACGATTTCTGCCGCTCGAAAAGGTAATGCAGAAGTGGCGATCGGAAATGTGGTCGGCTCCAATATTTTTAACTCCTTAATCGTTATGGGAGTGCCGGGACTGATTAAACCGTTAGATATCCCTGATGATATCTTAGTTAATGCTCTTCCGGTCATGCTGGCGGCGACTTTACTGTTTTTCTTTGTCACCCAAGATAAACAGGTAACACAATGGGAAGGATTGCTATTTTTTGTGCTTTACGGTTGGTTTGTTGGTCACATTTTTGGCTGGTTATAAACTGTCCCCAGCAGACTAACTCCCCCAACCAATAGCCAGTCATCAGTAGGGGGGAGATTTTTCGCTCCTACTGATGATTAACAGAGGCGAAGGGAGTCTCAAGTTGATTTGGCTGCGTCAGAATCATCAGAGTTGGCTTTTTTTTGCCAGTTTAAGCTGTTCTTCGATTTGCTCTCGATGACTGACGGTGGTTTGGCGGGACTGTGGCCAACCGCGATCGCCTGTTTTCTCGGTTCCCGATGACTCAGAAGGATCACGGTTCACCGTTTTGGCAATTCTAAGCTGCTCTTGAATCTGATCTCGGTGACTCAGAAGCGGTTCACTGGGAACTTTCCGACCCGCTACAGTTCTCCGAGGCGGAGGGGGAGGAGGAGTAGGAGAAGTCGGGGGAGATGCTAATGGTGCGATCGCATCCTTGAGCAGTTTAATCGCACTGTTACGAGCATCTGTTTGTTTCGGTAACAAATCTATTAGTTCCCGGATAGTTTGCTCGTACTGGACTTCTTCGGGAGATATCAACGGAGTGGATAATCTAATTGGATCTCGCTGAACAGCAGCGATCGCCTGACGCACCGTTTCTTGGATTTTACCCCTGTAGGTTTTCGCTCGTTGCTCCTGTTTGTTTCTACCCTCCTGACAAGACGCATACAACGGCGGCAGACGGTTAAGAGCATAGGTTGCTACTTCAACCCGACTAATATACTTTAGTAAATTCTGTGACAGACGCTGTAACTGACGATCAATTTCTTCATCTACCCAAATCTCCATCACATTTTGGTATTTTGGCGGTTTGTTATCGTTAGTAGTATTCATTTAATCAATTCTATAGTAATAGTTCTATATTTAAATCAATAGCATATTACTTCTGGATTTGCTCAAGATTCTCTGTCTCCTTATCAAAAATTTACGCAATTTTGAGCAAATTTTATAAATCCCAGAGGTTTGTAAAGAACAACAATATAATAAGGGGTTATACCCATCATGGGCATAACCCCTTACCAATTCTCCCAAGACAAGTGACAGGACCATGATCTGATGAGCTGGCTAGTCACCTTGAGGGATGTACTTTTAGTCCTGATATTTGTCGTGACATTAGATTTATAATAGATAGTAAATTTTACTAACACCTAGTTTGTCAAAATTTAGACTCAAGATATATTAACATATTATGAATAGATTAAAATTGCAGTTATCCAAAATATTCAACCGCAGACAACTATCTAAACTGGTGAGATCCCTAGCCAAACTACTGCGAGAATTGATAGAAATCGTGTTAATTTTAGTAGCTGTTTTCCTGTTAATTTCTGCAATCCTATATATAGAAGACACCCTACAAGCCAACACAGAATGGGGTAAATTCTTTATAAATGCCCTAGAAAAGTCCCGAATTCTTGGCACATTTGAAAGCATCAGTATTGTCACAGCATTAGTAATTTATGTCAGACAAGGAAAAAAGAAATCTCATTACGAAGCATGGCAAGTCATTGACTCAGCTCAAGGCATTAAAATTAGCCATGCTCGCATTAAAGCCTTAGAAGAATTATCCAAAGACGGAGTAAGTCTTAAAGGCTTATCTTTACCAATGGCGGATCTGGAACAAGTGACCTTGGTAGACACCGACTTCAAAGAAGCAAATCTAAAAACCGCTAAACTCCAGGAAGCCAACCTAAAAGGCAGTACCTTTGAACTCACCCAACTCCAAGGCGCTAACCTATGGAAAGCCAATTTACAGGAATGTTTTTTTCTACTCACCCAACTCCAGAAAGTCAACCTAAATGCAGCCAACTTAGAAAATGCTGAACTTCAGGGAGTCAATTTATTAGAAGCTAATTTACAGCAAGCCAACCTACAGGGAGCCTATATTTTAGGAAACTTACAAGGAGCCAACTTTCAAGAAGCAAATTTAAAAGGTGCAAACCTTCAGGGAGCCTATCTTCAGGATGCCAACTTTAAACGAGCCAACCTGCGGGGAGTCAATCTTAAAGATGCCAATTTAACCGGGGTGAATTTTGAAGAAACCAATTTACAAAGCGCTAACCTGCAAAATGCTCAGGGATTAACCCCCCAACAAATTAGAGTAGCCAAAAATTGGGAACAGGCTCGTTATTCTAAGACTTTTCTCTTGAGTTTAGGACTACCTCAAGACTCATCATTGGTCAACCCAGAAGAGTTGACCTAAATCTACCATTATGGCAATAAAGATACCCATAAATTGGGGATAGTTCAATCAAAACTCAACCATCCCCAAATTTGATTGGGTGTTAATTCCAACTGGATACCATCCAAAACAGGTAGCACAGTATCTCCCTCATACAACTCTATTTTTTGTTCAGGAAACACCAGGATGACACTGCCATCTTCATCTGGATTAATTAACCATCCCAACTCCGTACCATTTCTTGAACACAATAACAACTTAGACAGAACTCTGGTCAAGTTTTGTTCTGGGGACAAAATTTCAATACACCAGTCAGGATATGTTTGAAAGCGATTAGCAATTCTCCCGGAAGGTTCGCGAGGAATCCTGGACCAGCGAAATACAGAAATATCTGGCACAATTGACCTGCCATCAAAAGTGCAGCGCAATTCAGGAAAAGCATAAGCAATTTTGTCTGTTTCTGTTACCTGATTAATCGCGCCGCCAAGTTTCCCCTGTAGTCTGCTATGTTCTCCCTGTGGCATAACTTTCTGAGTAATTTCTCCATTGATAAATTCTGAAGCTGGCTTAGTTTCCGGAAGTTTCAGAAACTCCTCCAACTCAAGCTGAGGTTGAGCAATTGTAATCATGTCAGTTCTGTTAAGAGTAAACTGGATTGTATCTTAGACAAGAGATGAGTTGGCATACATGGCCACTAAGTTGAGCCTAAACCAACTATAACATCTACAGTTTAGGACATTCAGCCAAGTAGGAGTTGAGGGTATGAGAATATTAGTAACGGGTGGAGCCGGATTTATTGGTTCCCATTTGATTGACCGACTAATGGAACAGAAACACGATGTTCTGTGTCTGGACAACTTTTTCACGGGGAATAAGCAGAATATTCTTAAATGGATAGGGAATCCTTACTTTGAACTGATCCGCCATGATATCACTGAGCCAATTCGCCTAGAGGTGGATCAGATTTATCACTTGGCTTGTCCTGCTTCCCCAGTACATTATCAATACAACCCGGTCAAGACCATTAAAACTAATGTCATGGGGACTTTGAATATGCTGGGTTTAGCCAAACGGGTCAAGGCTCGATTTTTGCTGGCTTCCACCTCAGAAGTTTACGGAGATCCAGATGTTCACCCCCAAACTGAAGAGTATCGGGGTAATGTTAACTGTATTGGTCCCCGTTCCTGTTATGATGAGGGGAAACGGGTAGCGGAAACTCTGGCTTTTGACTACTACCATCAAAATAAGGTAGATATTAGGGTGGCGCGCATCTTTAATACCTTTGGACCCCGTATGCTGGAAAATGATGGACGGGTGGTGAGCAATTTTATTGTCCAAGCTATCCGGGGAATTCCTTTAACAGTTTATGGTGATGGTTCCCAAACCCGTAGTTTTTGCTATGTTTCGGATTTGGTGGAAGGACTGATTCGCCTGATGAATGGGGAGTATATAGGGCCAGTTAATTTGGGTAATCCGGGAGAATATACGATTTTGGAGTTGGCTACCAAAATTCAACAGATGATTAATCCTGATGCCGAGATTCAATATAAACCCTTACCCCAAGATGATCCGAAGCAGCGACAACCGGATATTACCAAAGCCAAGAAGTATCTTAATTGGGAACCTACGGTACATTTAGATGATGGACTCGAGCTAACCATTGAAGATTTTCGGAGTCGGGTTATCCTTGAGAGTAAGTAGTTTAGGTAATTGCCGATTGATGGGTCTTCTACAATTCTAAATGGTTGTGCTAATAAATCATGGCACTGCTATAACTCCTGTTGTATCAATCATTTGAGGAAGTTTGTATGCGTGTTTGTGTAATCGGTACTGGATATGTGGGTTTAGTAACCGGGGTTTGTTTGGCTCATACAGGTCATGATGTGATTTGTGTGGACAACAACGAAGAAAAAGTTAAGTTGATGAAGTCGGGACAGTCCCCAATTTATGAGCCGGGACTTTCGGAGTTGATGAAGTCCTGTGCGGAGTCTGGGAAGTTGTCTTTTACTTCTGACCTGAAAGCTGGGGTTGAACATGGGGATATTTTGTTTATTGCGGTGGGAACCCCTCCCCTACCAACAGGAGAAAGTGACACTCGATATGTGGAAGCAGTGGCGCGAGGAATTGGCGCTAATTTGACCCGTGGATCTGGTTATAAGGTGGTGGTGAATAAGTCTACGGTTCCTATCGGTTCGGGGGACTGGGTGCGGATGATTGTTCTTGATGGTTTTACTGAACAACAAAAGGAACAAGGAACTTCTGGGTCGGCGGGAGAATTGCAGTTTGATGTGGTTAGTAACCCGGAATTTCTGCGGGAAGGTTCGGCGATTTTTGATACTTTTAATCCCGATCGCATTGTTTTGGGAAGCAATAGCCAAAAGGCTTTGGGTCTGATGCAGGAATTATATCAACCCATTGTAGACCGTAAATATGCTGATGATCCCGATTTACCTCCGGTTCCGGTGGTGATGACTGATTTAAGTTCTGCGGAAATGGTCAAATATGCGGCTAATTCCTTCCTGGCGACTAAAATCAGTTTTATTAATGAAATCGCCAATATTTGCGATCGCGTTGGTGCTGATGTTAAACAGGTAGCCACTGGTATCGGTTTAGACTCCCGTATTGGTAACAAATTCCTGCAAGCTGGTATTGGTTGGGGGGGGTCCTGTTTCCCTAAAGATGTCTCGGCTTTAATTCATACCGCCGATGATTATAATTATGATGCCAAACTGTTGAAATCAGCCGTAGAGGTCAATAATCAGCAGCGGGTAATTGCGATCGAAAAATTGCAGCAAGTTCTCAAAATTCTGAAAGGGAAAACCATTGGTTTACTGGGGTTAACCTTTAAGCCGGATACTGATGATATGCGGGATGCACCCGCTTTGAATTTGATTGAACAACTCAGCCGTTTGGGAGCCAGGGTGAAAGCCTATGACCCGATTATTTCCCAAAGCGGAATGCGTCATGGTCTGTCTAATGTGATGGTGGAAACCGACCCAGAATTGATGGCTGAGGGTTGTGATGCTTTGGTCTTAGTAACCGATTGGGAACAGTTCCAAAACCTTAACTATGCCAAAATGGTTAAATCTATGCACAGTCCTGTTATCATCGATGGTCGGAATTTCTTAGACCGCGAAAAACTCCAAGAACTTGGTTTCCAATATGTGGGAATTGGACACTAACTTATCATGAGTTAGTTTAATCTGCTAATTATCACTAATCAGAAAGAGATATATTGGATATATTGATAAATCTGGTTTCTCCCCAATTAAAAGACGGAAGATATTACCAACCTTCCGTCTTTATTTATTTGTTGATTTAGCGGTTAATTACACACGATTCTAGGCGTTAGAATCGTTAGTAGGTAGGAGAGCTTCTACCGAGGTATCGGGGGCGATTTTGGGAGCTACAAACCCGCCTGAGTAAAGCACCGAACCGCGTTGTTGTTGAGCAAATACCGGGAAGATTTCACGCACTTGAGAAGCAACTTCAACAGTTTTCACATCATAGGTTTGAGTCGCTACTTTGGGATATAAACCAATCCCGATAATTGGTAATAGCAAACAGGTGGCAATCATCACTTCGCGAGGTTTCGCATCTCCCAGATATTTATCAATGTTGAATCCGCCACTATTTTCACCGTAGAAGACCACCCGCAATAGGTTCAGTAAATAAATGGGGGTTAAAATCAGACCGACAGCAGCTAAACCAATCACTACAATTTTGAAGCTGGAACTGTAGATATCGCTAGTTGTGATACCGAGGAAGATAGTTAATTCTCCGACAAAACCACTCATTCCAGGTAGTGCTAAAGAAGCCATTGAACCAGCAGTGAAGAGGGCAAACACTTTAGGCATATCCTTAGCCATACCGCCTAATTTTGCCATTGATAGGGTGTGGGTACGTTCGTAGGTAACACCTGCTAAGAAGAACAGCATGGCGGCGATTAAACCGTGGGAAATCATTTGCAGAACCGCGCCGTTAAGTCCCAATTCAGTTAAGGAAGCAATACCCAGGAGGACAAAACCCATGTGAGAGATAGAGGAACAAGCTAATCGACGTTTGAGGTTATCTTGAGCAAAGGCGCTTAATGCACCGTAGACAATATTAACCACTCCTAGAATTGCCAGAATTGGGGCAAAATACAGGTGAGCGTTGGGTAGCATTTCCATGTTCATGCGGATTAAGCCGTAACCACCCATTTTCAGGAGAACACCCGCTAGAATCATTGATACAGGGGCGGATGCTTCGCTATGAGCATCAGGTAGCCATGTGTGGAGGGGGAAGATAGGGAGTTTGACGGCGAAGGCAATTAGGAAGCCTGCATACAGGAATAATTCTAAGGCTAGGGGATAGTTTTTGTGAGCGAGGGTGCTAATGTCGAAACTGGGGTTGGAGCCGTAGAATGCCATGGCTAGGGCGGCGGCGAGGATGAAGATGGAACCTAGGGCAGTATATAGGATGAATTTAGTAGCTGCATAGAGGCGCTTGGGTCCACCCCAGATGGAAATCAGGATATAAACGGGAACCAGTTCTAGTTCCCACATCAGGAAGAATAATAGCAGGTCTTGGGCTGCGAATACCCCCATTTGGGCGGAGTACAGCACCAATAAGAGAAAATAAAATAGTCTGGGCTTGTTGGTGACGCGCCAGGAAGCTAGAATAGCTAATGTATTAACGAAACCTGTTAGCACGATTAGGGGCATTGATAGGCCGTCTACTGCTACTGACCAGTTCATGCCTAATTGGGGAATCCAACTATAGGTTTCGGCTAGTTGGAATGTTGAATCGTTGAGATTGTAGTTAGAAAAGAAGCATACAATTGTCAGAACTAAGTCGAGCAAACCGACTCCTAGGGCATACCAGCGGATAGTTTTGCCTTCTCGGTCGGGAATTAGGGGAATGGCAAAGGATGCCAATAGGGGAAATAGGATAATTGCTGTTAACCAGGGAATTTGACTGCTCATGGTCAGAGTGTGAGAATAAATACCTATTGCTTGCTTGTTAGTGAATTATACTCAAAGAGTAAAGTTTTGTTAAGCCTTTTGGCGAAAATTTTTTCGAGATTGTCTGAATCAGCTTCACAGTAAGGGTTTCAGGTCTTGATTTTTTTTTGTTACTGGGTTATCCTTAACTGTATAGATTGATTATAGTCTATGGTTATAGGTATGTCAACTTATTGGAGTCTATTAAATTGGGGGGTGTCAGTGGACCATTTCTAGGGACTTTGGTTGAAAAAGATGGATATTTATTCAGAAGCGACAAACTCTGTGTCACAATTGGGATCGGTTTAACCCATTTGTTAAGAAGTATAAAGCTGTCATCAGTTATGGAACCCCTTTATCAATATGCCTGGTTAATTCCGGTGTTGCCCCTCTTTGGTGCAATGCTGGTAGGCATAGGGCTAATCTCATTGAACAAAGCCACTAACAAAATTAGACAGGGAAGCGCTATATTCCTGATTTCCCTGTTAGGTGCATCAATGGTTTTGTCCTTTGCTCTCCTAGCCAGTCAAATCAACGGCCATGAATCCTACACTCGTATAATTGAGTGGGCGGCGGCGGGAGACTTTAAAATCAGTATGGGCTACACAATTGACCATCTGACCGCTGTGATGTTGGCGATCGTCAGCACTGTAGCTCTATTGGTAATGGTCTACACCGACGGCTATATGGCTCATGATCCAGGATATGTTCGTTTTTATGCCTATCTGAGTCTATTTAGCTCGTCTATGTTGGGTCTGGTAGTTTGTCCCAACCTGCTACAAGTCTATATTTTCTGGGAATTGGTAGGGGTATCTTCCTACCTACTGATCGGGTTTTGGTACGATCGCAAACCAGCAGCAGATGCCTGTCAAAAAGCCTTCATCACTAACCGTGTCGGTGACTTCGGTCTGCTGTTAGGGATCCTCGGTTTATATTGGGCGACTAACACCTTTGAATTTGAGTTAATGGGGTCTCGTCTAGAACACCTAGTAGAAAGCGGGTCCATTAGTGGGGCGCTGGCTGCTCTATTTGCCATCCTAGTGTTCTTAGGTCCCGTGGCGAAATCGGCTCAATTTCCCCTCCATGTTTGGCTTCCAGACGCAATGGAAGGCCCGACCCCGATTTCCGCTCTCATTCACGCCGCCACCATGGTAGCGGCTGGGGTATTCCTGATCGCCAGAATGTACCCGGTGTTTGAGGGTATCCCCGTGGTGATGACTATGATCGCCTGGACAGGTTGCTTTACTGCCTTTCTAGGCGCTAGTATCGCTATCACCCAAAACGACATCAAAAAAGGACTCGCCTACTCCACCATTTCCCAACTAGGCTATATGGTGATGGCAATGGGTGTCGGTGCTTATAGCGCCGGACTGTTCCACCTAATGACCCACGCCTACTTTAAGGCAATGTTGTTCCTGTGTTCCGGTTCGGTTATTCATGGTATGGAAGCCGTAGTCGGACACGACCCGGTTCTAGCCCAGGATATGCGACTAATGGGGGGACTGCGGAAATATATGCCCATCACTAGCACCTGCTTTTTGATTGGGACTCTGGCTATTTGCGGCATTCCTCCCTTTGCTGGCTTCTGGTCAAAAGATGAGATTCTCAGCAGTGCCTTTGCTTCTAATCCGGCGCTGTGGGTGGTAGGCTGGCTAACGGCTGGTATTACGGCATTTTATATGTTCCGTATGTATTTCAGTACCTTTGAAGGTCAATTTCGGGGTAATGATACAACCATACAGCAACAGCTAACGGCGGAGGCTAATGGCCCTAATTATGCCTTTGGTCCGGGTGCGATGAACCCAGAGGAACTACATAGCGATGATCATGGTCATGGTCATGATCACGGTCATGGTCATAGTGATACTCCCCATGAGTCTCCCTGGACTATGACTATTGCTTTGATGGCTTTGGCTGTTCCCTCTGTGTTTATTGGGTTATTAGGAACTCCCTTTAATAACTATTTCGAGATGTTTATTCACGCTCCCGGGGAGTCAATATCGGAAGTGATGGAACAGTTGGCTGAGTTTGAACTAGGCGAATTTGTGATTATGGCGGGGAGTTCCGTTGGCATTGCTTTGATTGGTATTACTTTGGCATCCTTGATGTACTTGAAACATCAAATTGATCCAAGTGCGATCGCTAAAAAAATCCAACCTCTTTACCAATTCTCCCTAAACAAATGGTATCTCGACGATATTAATGACCTCCTTTTTGTCAAAGGAAGTCGCCGCCTCGCCCGTCAAATTCTCGAAGTTGACTATCGAGTTGTTGATGGTGCCGTTAACTTAACAGGTTTAGTGGCTTTAGTCACCGGAGAAGGTCTCAAATACTTAGAGAATGGTCGCGCTCAATTTTACGCCCTAATTGTATTTGTAGCAGTCCTCGGCTTTGTCGTATTTTCCGGCATTGGCTAACTGCAATTACCCCCGTGTTTCCGTAATTTGGGGAAGTGGAAAATCTCCGGTTTAATTAACCATTAGATTCACAACACTTTCCCAATCTTGTAGTGAATGATTGGCGCTTTTGTCCTAAGCGTGAAAGGACAACTAAAACATGACAATGGCTAATTTTCCTTGGCTGACGATTACAATTCTGTTTCCCATTGTGGCATCACTTTTTCTACCGTTTATCCCTGATAAAGAAGGGAAAACGGTGCGCTGGTATGCCCTAATTGTGGGATTGATTGACTTTTCAATTATTGTTTATGCCTTCTGTACTGGGTATGACTTGAATACCCCCGGTTTACAGTTGGTAGAACGTTATGACTGGCTGCCAGAAATCGGTTTGAGTTGGTCCGTGGGGGCTGATGGCTTATCTATGCCCCTAATTATCCTCACCGGATTTATCACCACCCTAGCGATTTTAGCCGCTTGGCCAGTGACTTTTAAGCCCAAACTTTTCTACTTCCTAATGTTGGCGATGTATGGCGGTCAGATTGCCGTTTTCGCTGTCCAGGATATGTTGTTATTCTTCCTGGTTTGGGAGTTGGAATTAGTTCCGGTTTACCTAATTCTTTCAATTTGGGGCGGTAAAAAGCGCCTGTATGCGGCTACTAAGTTTATTTTGTATACCGCAGGCGGTTCCCTGTTTATTTTGGTGGCAGCCCTGACTATGGCTTTCTATGGCGATGCTGTTACCTTTGATATGCAGGCGATCGCCATTAAGGACTTCCCCATTAAACTACAATTACTCCTGTATGGTGGCTTTCTGATTGCATACGGGGTCAAATTACCCATTTTTCCCCTTCACACCTGGCTACCTGATGCCCACGGAGAAGCTACCGCCCCCGCCCATATGCTACTAGCGGGTATCCTCCTAAAAATGGGCGGTTATGCCTTGCTACGCATGAATGTGGGAATGCTACCCGATGCCCATGCCACCTTCGCCCCCATTTTAGTGATTTTAGGCGTAGTTAACATCGTCTATGCCGCCTTCACTTCTTTCGCTCAACGCAACCTCAAGCGAAAAATTGCTTATTCCTCAATTTCTCACATGGGGTTTGTGTTAATTGGTATGGGCTCATTCACAGAAATAGGCCTCAGTGGTGCCATGTTGCAGATGATTTCCCATGGCTTAATTGGGGCTAGTTTATTCTTCCTGGTCGGCTGTACTTATGACCGCACCCATACCCTCATGTTAGATGAAATGGGGGGGGTTGGTTTAAAGATGAAGAAAGTTTTTGCCATGTGGACTACTTGTTCAATGGCATCTCTAGCCCTACCTGGAATGAGTGGATTTGTGGCTGAATTAATGGTGTTTATTGGTATTGCTACCAGTGACGCTTACAATGCCACCTTTAAAGTCTTAGTCGTCTTCCTCGCCGCCGTAGGTGTAATTATTACCCCAATTTATCTGCTGTCCATGCTGCGGGAAATTCTCTATGGTCCTGAAAATCAGGAACTTACCTCCCACGAAAAACTCGTAGATGCAGAACCCCGCGAGGTCTTCGTTATCGCCTGTTTATTAGTGCCGATAATTGGCATTGGGTTATATCCCAAAGTGGTAACACAAATGTATGATTCGACCACAACTCAACTCACCGCTTTAATGCGGCAGTCTGTCCCCACTTTGGTTAAGAATAATCCCATTGCTACCAATACTCAAGAATTGGTTTCTCTAAATGCTCCCATCATCGGTAAGTCCGTGTCTGAGAATTAACCAATTTAACCAATTCAAGACCTAATTAATAATCCCCCCAGAAGTTGGGGGGATTTTTTGATGATACCACAGCAAGGAATAAGAACTATAAACTTAACTGACACCATCCATAGCTGCGTTGATTTCTGGTAATTAATATACCCTCATAAAAACCATTGAGTTCCGGTCAAGATATAGTAAGCACCTGTCATCATTAAAGCTACGCTACCAAAGCGGATAATACCTTCAGAATGGTTTAACAACTGCTTGCTTTGTTTTGCTAATCCAGTAAACAAACTAGCCAGGAAAATCAATAGAGTATATCCCAGAGCATAACTCACCATTGTCAGCGTTCCGAGCAGTTGAGAGCCCGTCCCCGCCGCTGCTGCTAATACCGCAAATAATACCGGACTAGCGCAGGGAGAACTCACCAAAGCAAAAGTTAAGCCTACCCCTAATGGTCCAGCTATAGGAAGATTAATATTTGTTTGTGGTAGGGGTAGATTAATTAACCCCATTAACCATAGTCCCATCAATGCCATAATCATTCCCACTGCGATATTGATATAGCCTCGGTAGTCCACCATTACCGCTCCCGCAAAGGAGGAAACTAAACCAAATAAACTTAAAATTGTCACCGCTCCCAAGACAAATAAACTCGCCTTAGAAAAAGCATCCCATCGAGAGCTGATTTGTAAAGTTCCGATATAACTGAGGTTGACAGGAAGTAAAGCTAAAATACAGGGAGATACACTGGCTAAAAGTCCTCCAATAAACGCCAAAAACAATAACAGAGCAGGATGACCAGTATTTTGTTGTTCAAACCACTGTTGATAGCGGTTTTCTACTAGAGATATTACTTGTTCAATTGGATGACTTATCACTGGTCCGAGAGTGATAACTACCATCAAAGCTAGTAATCCTAAAACTATGTAAACTAGCCATTTTTTCCATCCTTGATAATTTGCGGATTTGGGGGCTTTTCGGTCTATATAGGTAGTTTTCTTCACGCCAATTATCTCCTGTATCAGCATTCTTAACTTGGGAAAATTATGGATTGACTTACCCTTCTAGCTAGGGTCGGCTTTACTAGCACAGGGGTCGGCTTTACTAGCACAGGGGTCGGCTTTACTAGCACAGGGGTCGGCTTGCATTTCTGTATCTGTATTAGGAGAGGTGGTTCTAGCAGCACAAGGATTTGAGCAAGCTGCGACTGTTCCTAAACTCAAAATTGAAACTATGGTCAAAGTTGATAAATAGTGAATATTCATGCTCTGTAGTCCTCCAAATATGTGAATTGGGTAATCAGTAATTAACTGTTGAATCAGAGTTGTAGTTTTCGGGTAAAATTTCCACAATTTATTTTTGATTACCCTGTTTATGTCTGATTGTTTATTTTTGAGAAAGTGCTGTATTAAGTACAGAAGTATAATCAGCCAAGTTAGTATTATTGCGGTGTTGTGCTAAAATATCACCCGTGGCTGGGTCGATAATTGCTACCATGCCGGTTTGAGCTTTATTAGCTGCAAAAAAATCAGCTAATCCGAGTTCTTGAGCCAGGGATTCTGCCGCACTAGCTTTACTTTGGTCGCTGACATCAAAAACCACAAAATGGGCAGTATCTCTATATTGTTGTTTTAGTTGAGCCAGGGTGGGGGCAATATTTCTACAGGCGGCACACCAACTAGCATAAATATCTACCACTACTGGTTTACCTTGTAGTTTTTGGGCTAAACTACCCCCCACATTACCCACTTTAGCGGCACAGGGATTAGCAGAAGCACAGGGGTTAACTTGAGCGATTTCCTGGTTTTTAACACTCTGAGATGCTCTGAGTGGTGTCCCGGTAACCAGAGATAAAGTGATGAAAATACCACTTAAACACAGGGAGAACCATAATAGGGGCGATGGTTGGCGCATATTGAACCTCAAAATTTTTCTAACTGTACATAGGTAAGAAGCAGTCACTAAGTTGATAGCCTTAGTTAACTGTTATTTGTATTAAATTCCACAAATATGAGGATTATCTGAAAAATAGATGGAGATTAGATAAAAAATAATTTCAGCAAAAATTCATCTGGTTATCAGCAAGAAATCAGCTTTTGAGGTAACAGTGTAGCTATAATTCAAGATTAAATAGCACAATTGAGTATAACTATATAGTTTGGGTAATCTGATGACAGGTGAAAATTGGTTAGCGACTAATGATGGAAAATGTAAGGCGGTTGATTGGAGGACTCAGGAGGAACTATTATCTAATCCTTATCGACTATATCGGTTTTTAACTAATCTCGAAGATATTGTCGAAAATATTTCGGAAGACTATCTACGACTACAGGCAATTTGTCCGTTGGTTCGGAAATTATTAAACAGTTCTTCTTGGCTACAAATTCCTATGCTGGAACCTAACCCAGAAACGGGTTGGGAAGTTTTGATGTTATACGATGAACCCTTTTTTCCTTTAACAGTGCAATTAGTAGCTTGGGCTTCTGGGACAGTTTCACCTATTCATAATCATGGCTGTTGGGGGTTGGTAGCTTTGCTTAGTGGGAAGGAAAAAAATAGTTTTTGGCGACGGTCTCCTACGGCAGAATTTCCTGATAAAATTGAACCTATGGATGAGCGGGAGATAATGGCAGGTGATATTTTGTGTTTCCTCCCCGATGCTATTCATAACATTGAGGCAATTTCCCCAGAACCTACGATTAGCTTTAATTTGTATGGTGAAACTAACTATAATCAGCGATTTGAGTTTGACCCGATTAAATTTATGGCGAAAACTTTTTAATTTTTGATGGTCTAAATTGAGGCTTATATGATGGAAATACGTCGTTACTTGCGTGGGATTATTAATTGTTTCCCTAGGGTTAATTTGTCAACATCTTCTCTTCAGTTTCGTTTGACTTTTGAACTGGTGACACTCTCGGTTTTAGGGCTGGGTAGTGTTTCGATTTGGGCAGCTTGGCAAATGGAACAAAGTTTAGTGACAGTTCATAAACAAACTTTAGAATATATTGCTAGACGGTTTCCAGAACAGCTTGAACTTTATACCCAGACAGCATCTTTGGAAACCGGATTAGAACAGACTATTCGTCGAGTTTCGACACCGGAATTGCTGGTGTTAGTACAAAATACTGATGGTCAAGTTTTGGCTAAATCTTCTAATATTAATAGTGATTTATCAGAACTGCGTGGGGTGGTATCTATTACGGAAATTCCGGAAGAACCACAAGTGATTAGATATGGCGATCGCCATATTGTTTTATGTGGGACACCTTTAACTCTAAATAATCAAGTAGTTGGTCGGCTTTACTTATCTCAAGATATTACCGGAGACCAGCAAAAATTACAGGCGGGATTATGGAGATTATTAATAATTAGTCTGGTGACTATCTCAATCCTAATTGTAGCAATTTCCCAACGGATTCGCCAAGGGATGCAACCCCTACAGCAAATGAGTCAAGTAGCTAGTGCTATATCCGCAGATGATTTGAGCGCTGCTCAACTACAACTACACGAAGCACCTGATGAAATTTTAGGGCTGGCTAAGGCTTTTAATCAGATGTTATTTCGCCTATCTGAATCTTGGGATCAACAACGACAATTTGTCGGGAATGTTTCCCATGAACTGCGAACACCTTTAACGGTGGTTGTGGGTTATTTACAAAGTTTAATGCGACGGAGTACCAATTTAAGCACCTATCAACAACAGGCATTAGAAACAGCTACAGCAGAAGCTGAACGCACTATTCGGATGTTACAGGATTTGCTAGATTTAGCCAGAGCAGATAGTGGTCATTTGCACTTTAGAAGCAATCCAATTATTCTTAATACTTTAGTCGCAGAAGTAACCGCCATGACTAAAAAAGTAAGCGATCGCCAAATTAATCTATTAACTACGGCTGAGGATGTAGTGGTTTGTGCTGACCAAGACCGATTACAACAGGTATTGATTAATTTGGTTGATAATGCTCTGAAATATTCGGGGTCTGAACAGTCCGTTGATTTGGTTTTAGAAAAAACTAGCGAATCTGGTATAATTCATATACACGATTATGGCATTGGCATTCCCTTAGCTCATCAAAACCGGATTTTTGAAAGATTTTATCGAGCCGATGAGTCCATGACTCGTTCTCGGGATGGTACGGGGTTAGGATTGGCGATCGCCAAAAGTTTAATAGAAGGTATGAAAGGCAAAATCACCCTCCGTTCTCAACCGCAAAATGGTAGTATATTCACCATCACATTACCATTATGGAGATCTCACCTATGAGTCAGCATATTCTCCTGGTAGAAGATGACCCCAAACTAGCTGAATTTATCGCCGCCGAACTCACCCTAGAGGGATATCAAGTAACAGTTGCTCCTAATGGAATCGAAGGCTTAACTAAGGCTCGTAATTCTGACCCAGATCTGTTAATTTTAGATTGGATGTTACCTAGTATTTCGGGATTAGACTTATGTTTACGTCTCAGACAAACTGGGGTGCAAATTCCCATTATTATGTTAACCGCCAAAGATGAAATACCAGACCGTGTGACTGGATTAAACGCCGGAGCAGATGATTATGTAACTAAACCCTTTAGCATCGAAGAATTGCTGGCTAGGGTTAAGGCTCGCTTACGTCGTACCAATTCGGAAGCACCGGACTTTATGGAATTTGAGGACTTGAAATTAAATCGTCTTACTAGGGAAGTATATCGAGGCTCTCAACTAATTGAATTAACCGTCAAAGAATTTGACTTATTAGAGTTGTTACTGCGCCATCCTCGTCAAGTAATGACTCGCGCTCAAATTCTGGATCATGTTTGGGGTTATGACTTTATGGGAGAATCAAATATTATTGAAGTTTATATTAGAGCTTTACGCATTAAACTCGAAGACAGCCATCCCAAACGACTGTTACACACTGTCCGAGGTGTCGGTTATGTTTTGCGTTGATCTTAACCCTCAATAACTACCATGGTGTCATTAATCAATAAGTATGATATAATTATATGTTGTCTCATGTTGTCTTGTTGATAGCAGGAAAGCTCATGAATCCATTTTCTCATCAGAACCCTAATTCTCATAAAGATCATCAATCCCCCAATGGATTAAGCAATATCCATCATCCCTCGGAATCAGAAATCGAAGACCTGCAATTTAATGAATATGATCCGCGAGTGGTTAAAAATCTCAAAAATTCCTTTCTGTCTTTAGTAGTTATTGGCTTAGTTTTAGGGTTGTTTATTGCGGCGGGAGTTGTCTATATCATGAATCGATTGGATATTAATGCTCAACCTCCGGGTAACTCTAGCATCCAACAAGTTCAATAATTTGGTGATTAATTAGATGATTAATTACTCATTTTTATATCGCTGTTCGGCGATTTCTTTGACTTTTTTAGAAAATTGCGGATAGTTTTCTAAAACACTGTCAAAATCTTCTTTTAACAGCACAAAAAGCTCACAATAGCTGAGGGTTTTAACCGAAGCTGTGCGACGGGTAGAATAAAGTAGAGCAATTTCGCCAAAAAATGACCCGGCTGACATGATTCTATATACTTTTCCAGTTTTCTCGGAAAAGGCTTGCACTTCTCCCCGTTGGATAAAATACATTTCATGTCCTAACTGTTCCTCCCTAATTATATAGTCATTAGGTGGCAATATTCTCGGCTTTAGTTTAACCACTAAGGCTTCAATACAAGCCGGATCAGCATCTTTAAATAGGGGGACTTTTTCCAATAATTCCTGATACAAATACAGATAAATTTTGGTTTTTAAAGAATTGGGGATTTCATCAAGAAAATCCCGGTCAAATGATGTGTCTCGGTTGCATTCCCACAGATATTGATAGTAGTCCCTAACCTGCGCCTGTAAAAAAGCGGGAATTTTGCGATCGCGCATATAAGACTGAACTTGATCAAGTTGTTCTCTAAACCTAGCCTGACTAGCATCTAAACTACTGACCACAGAAGCCACATTACCAATAATAAACGCATACATAGACACCCCCAAAATCATTACAACTAAAGTAAATGCAATCTCTAAGTTACTGGTGGGGGTAATATCGCCATAACCGACAGTTGTTAAAGTAGTAATTGACCAATATAGAGATTTCATATATTGGGTAGCTATGGGGGCTGTATCTAAGTTAGAATTAATTAACCAAGAGTCTCCGTAAGCAATCATTGACTTACCAATCCAAAACCAGATACAGGCTACCCAATGATCAATCAGAAATATAATCAGGACTAACTCAGTCATACGCACTAGGGCTGGATTAATTTTAACATTAGTTTCCCATCGCCGAAAAATTCTAAAAAATTGCGACAGTCTCAACAGCCTCGGTATTCTGAGGATAGCCAATATCAATACTGATAATTGAGGAAAAAATAGCCTAGCCATTAAATCCAGCGGGAGACTAGCAGCTAGGTTAATTTTAAAATATGTAGCCCGGTAATTTTGAGCGATTTTTTTCAGGTCTGTAATACATTCTCCTTGGTCAATATATGCCATCCTAAATCTGAGGAAAATATCCATCATAAAAACCAAGTCCGCGCCACAATCTATCCCTAACCATAAATGGGAAGTAGTGGTCTGAAAAGCTATGCGAAATGGGATAACAATAAAATTGTATAGTATCACCAAAACTAATAAACATTCCCATAAAAAAACTTCTTTTGATTCTGGGTCAAAGATTTGCATTTATATCATCTCTCCTGATTTACTGTATCCGCGATTACCAAACATGGGATAATTTTAAAAATTTTCAGGGATTTTTCAGCTTAGTCTCATCAAAATTTAAGTTATATGAGGTTATATATAACCATGGCATAGATATGGTATCTGAGGTAAACTTGGGGAACACTTGAGAAACTTGTGTTTTCAAAATTCCGGGTAATTTTAGCTAGATAGTTGTTACAATAACTGATAATCATAGTACAGACATAGCCAATTAATAATGATTCAGACCACGATCGCACCATTTCACCAAAGAATTAAATCCCCTCTAACCAAAAACTCGATTAGTGTTTTACAGATTAATCTAGGAAAACGCTGTAACCTCGCCTGTACTCATTGTCATGTAGAAGCTGGTCCCCGACGCACCGAAGAATTAACCCCAGAAATTTGTGAACAATTAATTGAGTTAATTCGGCGTTTTCCACAAATTGAAACGGTAGATTTAACTGGTGGGGCTCCCGAAATGAATTATGGTTTTAAGCCATTAGTAGAAGTAGCGAAATCCCTCAATAAACAAGTAATTGTCCGTTCCAACTTAACTATTTATTTTGTTAAGGGATTTGAGGATATCCCCGCCTACTGTAGCCACCACCAACTCAGGATTATAGCATCTTTACCTTGCTATTTGCAAGATAATGTCGATCGCATGAGAGGTTCAGGGGTCTATCAAGACTCGATCGCCGCCATTCAAAAACTCAACCAGCTAGGATATGGTCACGCGCCGGATCTCATTTTAGATCTAGTCTATAACCCAGCTTTACCCACCTCAGACAGCTTTTCCCTCCCCCCCCAACAGGAAAACCTACAACAAGCCTATAAGGTCTATCTGCGAGAGAAATTCGATATTGAGTTTAATCAACTTCTCACTATTACCAACCTTCCCATAGGTCGCACTAAGTTATTTTTACAGCGTCAAAAACTCCACGATAAATACTTAGATTTTTTGGCGGATAACTATAATCCTGATACCGTGGAAAATCTCATGTGTCGGAATGAATTATCAATTGATTATCTGGGAAATGTCTACGACTGTGATTTTAACCAGATGGAAAATCGACCCGCCAGAACCCCTGATGGTCAAAATATCACAGTTCAAACACTTCTGGAAGCTGACAGTTTAGATATCATTGAAACCGTCCACACTGAAGCATATTGCTATGGTTGTACTGCGGGCTGCGGTTCGAGTTGTGGAGGTGCTTTAACATGATGATTTTGGGGCTAGTTTAGGCTCATACCCTTGACTATTGCCTACCATAAAGCCGGGAATTTGTCAATAAAAATCAATGATAATTCCTGGCTAATTAGCGGATAAGTTATAAGGTGAGTTTGGCAAAAATGTTGGCAATTCAAGATATATTAAGAAATGCGATCGAGTGGATAGACAGCTTAGGCGGCTGGGGGGCGGGAGTATTTATGCTCCTATATATTGTGGCAACTGTTGCCTTTTTACCTGGTTCGATATTAACCCTAGGTGCGGGTTTTGTCTTCGGGGTAATTTGGGGTTCTGTTTATGTATCGATCGCCTCAACTTTGGGGGCTATTTGTGCTTTTTTAATCGGACGATATTTAGCTAGGGGTTGGGTATCGGCAAAAATCGCAGGTCAGGCAAAATTCCAAGCGATCGATAATGCAGTAGGGAAGGAAGGCTGGAAAATCGTAGGACTCCTGCGCCTGTCGCCCATCTTTCCGTTTAACCTGCTAAATTATAGTTTGGGCTTAACCAAAGTTTCCCTAAAAGATTATTTTCTGGCTTCCTGGATAGGTATGATGCCAGGAACAGTCATGTATGTGTATATTGGATCTATTGCGGGTAGTTTAGCCACCCTGGGAACTGAGCGATCGCGCACAACAGGGGAGTGGATACTCTATGGCGTGGGACTTGTAGCCACCGTAGCCGTCACAGTCTATGTCACCAAAATCGCCCGCCGTGCGTTAAATGAGAAAATCGCCGCTCCTGAACGGTCCTAAAACCTTTTCAATCGGGAAAAAATTAGTTATAATGGCGGCAGCTTTGCCCAAAATCAGGTCGCAGTCATGCCACGTCAGGATACAATTTTTGAGCGCTATTTAGCGCCCGTGTTAAAATTATTTGTAGACCGAGAAGCGATCGATAACTTGGACAAAAGTATCGATTGGGAATCAGTGTGCGATCGCCTCACTGACCCCAACCTCGTCTATCCCCAATATTACCAAACCCAAGACTTTCACGGTATCGAGGGAGGATACCTGAATAAAAGCGCCGCCCTCACCTACGACCCCATTACCCAATACGCCATTCCCCCCAATGAAACCTGGGTCCGCCAAGAAGCTATTGATACCATTACCGTTAAACCTAGACGCATATTAGACCTAGGGTGCGGCACAGGTTCAACTACCCTACTATTAAAACAAACCTTTCCTAATGCCGAAGTGATCGGCTTAGACTTATCTCCCTATATGTTGGCGGTGGCGGAAACTAAAGCCAAACAAGCCGGCTTAGATATCAAATTCTATCATGGTTTAGCAGAAGAAAGCGATCGCTTTGAACCTCAATCTTTTGACTTAGTTTCCGCTTCTCTACTTTTCCATGAAACCCCCCCAGAAATAGCCATAGCCATAGCGCGGGAGGCTTTCCGACTTCTGAAAGCCGGGGGAGAAGTAATGATTCTTGACGGTCATCAGAAAATCTTACGCCAAAACCCCTGGCTAACCGAAATTTTTGAGGAACCCTATCTCAAAGATTATGCCACCGGAAGCGTTGATGCAACTCTTGGGGCGGCGGGTTTTGCGAAAGTGCGATCGGAGGATATATGGTGGATAAATCAAGTTACCGTAGGCTCTAAAACCGATGATTAACCATTCCCCCAACATCAATTCACAATGGGAACAACAGCCCAATCATAACCCATTTCCTGCCCCAGCCTAAGATAATTAATACTTTGGTAGGGGCGGGTTGCGCTGTCAATCTAAATTCCCACAGATAAAACTGGTAAACCCGCCCCAACCCACCCCATATCAATCAATAATTGGTTATCATGTAGGGGCGGGTTCTGCTGTCAATCTAAATTCCCACAGATAAAACTGGTAAACCCGCCCCAACCCACCCCATATCAATCAATAATTGGTTATCATGTAGGGGCGGGTTCTGCTGTCAATCTAAATTCCCACAGATAAAACTGGTAAACCCGCCCCAACCCACCCCATATCAATCAATAATTGGTTATCATGTAGGGGCGGGTTCTGCTGTCAATCTAAATTCCCACAGATAAAACTGGTAAACCCGCCCCAACCCACCCCATATCAATCAATAATTGGTTATCATGTAGGGGCGGGTTCTGCTGTCAATCTAAATTCCCATAGATAATTATTAATTAATAATTATTAATTAATAATTCCCATAGATAACATTTGTCCATTATCCATTAACTTGGTATGAGTTTAAAGGCTGTTCTGTTTGATTTTAATGGTGTAATTATCAATGATGAATCGATCCATGAACAGTTAATCGAGGAATTATTGGTAGCTGAAAATCTGCGGGTGAAACCAGAGAAAATTCGTGAGGTTTGCTTAGGAAGAAGCGATCGCGCCTGTTTACAGGATTTACTCTCATTATACGGCAGAGTGGTAACTTCTGAGGAGCTAGAAAACCTGATCGCGCGGAAAGCACAAGCCTATCAACAGCGGTTAAATGCTATGTCAGACCTACCCCTATATGATGGGTTGCGGGAACTAATTACGCGCATTCAGGCGGCGAATTTGAAAATCGCCCTAGTTACCGGCGCTATTAGAAACGAAGTTGAGTTAGTTTTGACTCGCGCGGGGTTGATTGATTATTTTTCCGTCATTGTCGCTGGGGATGATATTACCACCAGCAAGCCAGAACCTGATGGCTATTTATTGGCGCTACAAAGGCTAAATTCCGCTGATGAGACCTTGAATTTGCAGCCGGAAGAGTGTTTAGCGATAGAGGATACTTTTGCTGGTATTGAGGCGGCGAAACGCGCGGGTATTCCTGTCGTGGGGGTAGCCCATACTTATCCTTTCCATATGCTACAGCGTCGCGCTGATTGGTGTGTGGACTATCTCCAGGACTTGGAGTTAGAGAGGATTTTGGGAATCTCTGGAGAAGTTGCACTATCAGAACCCGGTTGATGTTATAATCAGCGGTTGTGTCCTATCTCTCTCTATACTTGGGGAATTAGCTCAGTTGGTAGAGTGCTGCGATCGCACCGCAGAGGTCAGGGGTTCGACCCCCCTATTCTCCATATCGCTTAAAAGCCTATTCTGGCTACGATAACCGGGAAACACTCAACCCGATAGTCGTACCGTTACACTCAAAATGCACTCCATTCAGTCTTAGCACACGGGACAATTAGTGCACATCCCCTAGCAACAAATCTTAATCATTGACGGGTTAATCAATAAGCACAACTTAATCAATATGTCAAATACCCATATCACCCCCATAGCCGGACGCTGATAGGGTAGTTCCCTTGTGATACCCGTCAATGGCAAGCCTATCGGTTCCTAACGTCACCCTTGACTGCTATCACGTAGCCCAGGGGGTGTTGTGTTGTCGATTTATTGAGGGTTAATCATCAAGCTGATATATTACCCTAAGAATTGCCTTAATCTCTGGCAAGTCTGGATTGATACCATGATTGGTTAGTGCTTGCTTTGCCATATCTAGCGGTAATGGCTGCTTTTGATGTCGTGTCAGGATACCTAACTCTGTGGCAAGGTTGCGACGTTTTTTGTACTTGCTGTCATTAACCGTTACCGAGTGACCAAACGAACGCGCCCTGATTTCCTGTGGTATCCCGTTCATCTCTCCCAGTTGGTTGGCTAGATATCGGAAAGCTAATGCTTGGGTGAATCCCCAATTATGGTTAGTTAACCATTGTCTGTGGTTACGATTAAAGCCCGTTGGGTTCTTAGGTTCAGTAATAGGTAAACAGACGTTATGAATCCCTAGACGGTTAATCAAAGCCTTGTCTTTTGACATTGGTATTGCTAACCTTTGACCTGTTTTGGTGCTACTACCAAAGCAAGTAAACTCACCAATCACTAACACTAACTCAATGTTATTGGAGTCACTTATCGCGGGGAACGTTATGCCGTCAACCGTGATATCCTTGGTTAAGTTTTGTCCTGCTGCAATCTCTGATGGTCTCAATCCATATAAAGCACACATTGCTGACACCCAACACCAACCATCACGAGCATTATTGTCTGTCAACCGTCCATAATCAGTGTTACGTTCCTTGTCTAGCAAGCCTAGCAAGGTATCCAAGTCTATACTTTGGGATTCAGCAAATACTGTCTGGGTAGGGTCAATCTTTTCCATCTTCTCTAGTGCTTTCTTGCATCGAGCACGTTCCGCTACCTGTCTTAGTCGGTAGTATCTGTCTTTGAATATTTTATGACCTACCGGACTACTGCCATCTTGTAACGGGCTATATAACGCTTCTTTTCTACCCTCCCAGCTAACATAAACATCCCAGTCTGTGACTTTGTTAAACACAGTAAGAAAACAGCGTTTAAATGAACTTTGGTCACTAGCCATATCACGGGAACGTTTCCGCTTAGTGTTCTTGTGTACCCCATTAAAGTAATCATCCTCCATTTCTTTAAACACTTGACGATAGGTGATTAAGTCGTTTTCCATGGGAACTTTGGATTCATCAAGGATAGTAGCCTTGTACCAGTCCAGCCATTCAGATACTGACTGAAATTGTCCATCAAGGGATTTATGGACTAACCAAGCCTTGTCTACAGCCTTGCGGATACCCTCTGGAGTAAATTGGCAATTACAGCCCCGTTGCTTACGTCCCCCAGTTTCCGGGTCAGTGGTGATGTCTAGTTGGATTGTCCCCCGGTTACGCTTAATCCTGACACCCTTGGGACATTGTTGGCGGGATAAGTTGAAAAACTCAAGGATATCTTGAAAACCTTGATATATACCGCTGTGCGTACTGTTTGTACTTGTACTCATTTTACACTCACTCCTAATAATGCGATCGCTTTCGAGTGCATCAGTGTGACGGTAGAGTAAGGGTTATAGCTTTTATGGTGGGTTCGACCCCCCTATTCTCCACTAAAAGCCTATTCTGGCTAAGGTTAACCGGAAATAGTGAAATAGTTTTTAAAAATGCGATAACCGGGTTAAGTTTTTCCCGGTTATCGCAGTCAGGATAAAGTTTTACAGAAAATGGAGCATATGGGAATCGAACCTGGTTTAAAGGCTATAACCCCTATTCTACCGTTACTTGGGTGTTACTCAAAACCACAATAGAGTAACAAGTGAGTAAAAAATGAGTAACACTGCTAACACCCCTACCGTAGGGGGAAAGGGCAATTATGACGAGAGTTACGATAGATTTCTGAAAGCCTACCAAGACTTTAAGGGGGAATGTCCCAAGGGAGTGACTCTCAAGCTACAGAAGTCCGGGACCAGGTACAATCTGCTACTGCAGTTCAAACAACCGCCTACCGGGAAACGACTACCCAAAACGGCTAATCTTGAGTGTACACCCCAAGGTGTGATAGACGGAGTTAAAAAAGCTAAGTTAGTGGCGGAGGCTCTGGGAACTATCAGTAGCGCTAGTGAATTTTGGGACTGGTATGATGCAACTATCCTAGGAAAGAATCAGATTGAGGATAACCTGATAACCTACCGGGAGATATTCCAACAACTAGAAGATGAGTATTTTGCCGGGTACAACCGCAACACAGGAAGGAAGCGCTCCCGTGATATCGTCAGTGATTTATCATCATACCATCGGACTAAATGGATATTTTTTGAACAGTTCCCTAATTGGGATGATTACCCCACTTGGGAGAGTTTTAAAACTATGCTGTACACTCCCTTACAGAATGGAGAGGAATTGATAGGGTCCAAAACATTCAAAGAACGTTACTACATCCTGAAAGCCATCGCCAAAAAATCACCCAATAAAGACCACATGCTAAAGCAATTAGAGCCTATTAATCCCAAACAAACACGATTTACGGTTAAACAACGCATAGGTATCGATGCTTTTAAAGAATGGTGGTACAGCGCCAAACAGGAAGCCTACACCATTAAAAGCCATAGAATAAGTGAAATCCGTCACAGTTGGTTGTGGGTTACTGGTATGGCAGTAATGTATGGGTTAAGACCTACTGAGATAGCAGCCGCTATTAATTTGACCAAACCTTATGTAACAGAAGATGGTGTAGTTATCAAAGCATTATCGGACCTCGATAATCAGGATAATTACTTAGTGTTAGGTGACTACGCCTACTTTACCGACGGAGAAGGCAGGAAGGTAAGTATTAAGACCGGGGGACGGATTATAGCACCAATCCCTAGTCCTGAGATGTTTAATTTTTTGGAATTAAATCGACCGCTACTACCAGAGTATACTCCCAGAGAGGGAAGCCAGCCTAGGACTGTAGCTGCGGGTTTTAATGTAGCATTCAGCAAACATATTAAAGCTATGGGGTGTCCGGTAACTCAGAAATATGCTTTCCGTAGGTTGTACAACCTGTTAGGTGAAAAATATGGGGTGCCTATAGAATTACGCGCTAGAATGATGGGCCATAGCGCAATGGTTAACGCATCCAGTTATAAAACCGAGGGGATTGACGCGACATTGGAAGTTTTAAAAGGGGTGGCTAAACTACCCGTACCGTTAAACGTAGCCCTGGAAAGGTTGACTGCTTTGGGGGTTGATATTGATAGCCCCGAGGCTAAATTGTTTCTCAGGGTAATTTATCAGATAGATTAATTTACCCACTACAATCTCATAAGTTAATACCCCTAGATTAAACTCCTAGGGGTTATTTTATGGCTACAAATTGATAGATCCTGTTGTGGTTTTGAGTAATACCTAAGTGACGGTAGAATAGGGGTTATAGGCTATGCAACAGCTTCGATTCCCATATGCTCCATTTTCTGTAACCCCTAGTCTAGTAGCTATCGCGCGATATTACTCAAAACGATAGCTACACCCAATTACTCAGATATTACTCACAATCCATTCCTAGCACAGGATAATAATTCTGTCAACAGGATGATTACTCAATCAACAAGCACAACTTAATTAATCTGTCAAATAGCCATACTCCCCCCTAACCAGACACGCGATAGGTTAACTCCCTTGTGATACCCGTCAATGGCAAGCCTATCGGTTCGTGCCTCACCATTGACTGCTATCACATCGGTCGTTTCCCCTAAGATGTCTGTTCCGGTTGGGGGGAGGGTATGTTTCTCAAAATCAACCACTACAGCACTAAAGGATAATCCCTCAATCTATCTTTGTACATTGATAGTTAGGTTATTTTTCGCGGACTATACCTATAGGTAAACCTATGTGCGATCGCTGTAGTGATTGTCTATGGGGTCAAGCCATGATTGTTACTGGGGAGATTCTTGGGAGTGCGATCGCAAAACCTGAATCATCTCCTGCCGGAACTAACCCGACACCCCTAAACATCTTTACTACTGGCGGAGACTATCGAGATGTGAACCGATACCAACATAATCACCTTACCCAAAAATCTTAGCCGTCTATTGTAGGTAATTTAGTTAGGGGTGTTATGTGGACATGATAGGGTGAGTATTCATATACTCTCGCTTTCGTAGCGAATTATCGTAACGAAAACCTAAAAATATGCAGACACCCCTACAGTCAGAAACCATAGGGGGCCATTTTAGGATATTGGGTTATGGGTTAGGTGCTAGGTAGGCTACTAGGGCTTGCGCCAATCATCAGCATTCGGGGTATCTTTACGGTTAGGGTTTGGGTGATTGTTACTTGATTTACAGATGATTTTGTCAAAAGAGCCTTTAATAAAATCAAGTAAAATACGCAACACCTCGCTGTTATAGTCAAGTTTTGACTCAATAATCTTATCTTCCCTAAGTATCGCATAAGTCGAAAATATAATTATAGTTATCAATAAAGCTAATTCAGCAATTATTATATTCATTGTGTTAATATCCAAAAATAAAGAGTGAACCATTTTATCCGTTCTAACGGGTCAAATACCGCATAAAAGTTACTATATGGGGGTGATTCAATTATTTGATATTCATTAAGCCAGACAATCTCACGCTTAACCATCATATTTTGTTTAACGTCATTATATGCGTAAAATTTTAACCAACCCGCCATTTTCCAATAAGTGGAAACCTGGTCAGCATCAAATAATATTCTAACAAATTTACTGCCCGATATATCTGGTAATCGCTTACTCCCGTGTGGGGTATCATCCTCATTGATAAAATATTGGTTGTAAGTCAAAAACCATTTATTCTCTGATATATCGTAGTTGTTAGGCATATTATTAAGTTATCCAGTGAGTAGGTCTAATAGTTTGAAGACTAGATTCTGTTATATGGGTTAATCCACTAACGTCTATTGATAGCGGACTCCAGGGAAAATAAATATTGATATCATCCTCACACGATAATAAATCCCAACTTACACCGTTATAACCACTATCTGTAAAGTGAGTTACTAGATATATTTCGTTATTAGATTGAGAAATATAACAGCGTAATCCTGCTACAGACGGGCTAAATGTGTGGGCTTGATGATGTGTAGAGAAATTAATCGACATAGTACCAACGGTTGATATTCTGTAAAACAATAAAATCGGAATAACACCTAAATAACCAAGATTAGCGACAATTATATCGCCTTTTATCCAACCACGAGTGTCGCTAGAATTAACTGTTATTTTACAGGCTTGGTTCCAGTCTGGCATAACTGCAGAAGCATCAAAAAAACCGCCAACATATTTTTTGATTTTAAAATTGCCAACCGGACTACTACTTCTGTCATTAAAAATAATATTTCTTGTGGCGATATCTCCATTAACGTCTAACTCTGTTTGTGGTGTTGTGTTTGCAATTCCTAGGCGGGAATCTCCAGTTAATACCATCATCGTTGTTCCGCCAAGTCCCGAGGCAAACGTGCTGTCATGGTGAATTCCACGCTTAAACCAAGCAAAATGCTGCCCCGTCCTACAATAATATGTACTATTTTGTATACCTATCCCGTACAGGGGACTACCAGCGACAGTAGTCCCCCATAGGGTTATCATTTGCCTCGTGGTACTACCAAAACTAATAGTACCTAAAAATACTTTATTGTCTTGTATTGTTTGGTCTCCGGTCAAATTAACTGTTTCCGACAAGGTAGCGGGTTTGTCTGTAATATTATCCCATGATAAATCAGTTAATTTAATTAAATCAGTGTTTGAGTCAATAACGGCTTGTATCCTTTCATTAGTTAAATAAAGGTTAACTTCACCCTCTGGTAAGTTATCAGTTGATTGCCCAAATCTACTGGAATAAATATTAAAGTTAGTCATAAATTAAGTCCTATTTAATAGGGGGAAATCCCCCCATATCATTTAATCAACAGTTATAAACTCAACTACAGTTACCGAAATATCTGCGACAGATTCACTGATTGCTTGTAGTTCACTAGCGCCAATAGTGAGCATAACAGTATCACCCGGCTTAACGGAAAATGCTGCATCAGCGATAGCGGTTCCCGTTGGGTCTAAAATTAGGTGAACGGGTACAGCAGACCGATTTTTGATAAATACATTACGTCCGTTTGTTGTGGCATTTACTGCTACCAACTCGGCAACCGTATTAGCCGTTAAACTAATAGAAGTTGTAGTAGGTGTGCCCGGTATTTTAGCCGTAATATTGAGAGTGTCTAAATTTAAAACACTACTGTAAACTGAGAAACTCATAATTGATTACCTGGTAAATAATTCCATTATAGTCGGTTAATAAGTGATTGTCTGTTCTAATCCAACAATCTGCGAAACGCTGTCTTCTGTTACCCCATAAATACTAGCGGTAGATTTTAACTCATCATCCCAAGCTGTATTAGGTGGTAGCCATAAGCATTGACCTGGTACACAATTGCTGATGTGTCCGTGACTAAACCAAACCCCAACGTTACCGGCGTTCTGTAGGTGTAAGCGATATCTGTAAGTATTGGCGGCACGGATTAGTGTAGGTGTATTGCCTACCGAAATCCCAAAATTTTCGGGTTGAGTTAGTGATGGTGTTTTCGGTAATGTATCTAGCTGATATTCTGCCATTCCAAAAATATTAATCGAATCATTATTGTGCAATTGATTTAGACATCTAGCCTTTAACACGGAATGTGAATCTATAGCTAATCCCTCTGTTTGATTGGTAATCAATTCGATTAATAAATTTTCGGTATGGATTCCCCCATAATAAGGGAGTTTTACGATACCTAGATTTAACCCGTTTTCTGTGGCTAGGTTCCAATAAAATATCTGTAAGTCTATAGAACCTTGTAACACATCTTTTTTCTTTTCCCATCTTTGGTAATAACTATCTTCTGGGTAAATCTTGGGCACTTGTGACTGATTGATACTAGGGATATAACACCTAGCATTTAAACTAGAAACATAGGCGTAAGCAGTAACATCATAACGAAATCTATCAGTTATCAAACCTTCTAAAATTGCGCCATTAAATAACTCTACAGCGTTATTCCAGTTACTAGCGTTAATTTCCTGGGTGATGTTTTGTAGCCCTCTCATTCTGTTGTGATGTGTATAAATTTTGCTATAATCATAACATAAATAGCAACGGTAAATGTTTATGGCTGGGGTAGGCGCAGCGTCTGGGATAATAGCAAAAAAAGCTGGTAGGTTTGTTGCTAGGCGAGCAGCAATCCGATTAGGCAAAAAAGTTGCTAGGGACGTAGCAAAAAATCAGTTTGATGTTGAAAATTCCTGGGAAGAAAAATTTGAAAATGAATATACCGAAAATTATGAGGATTTAGAAGATGGCAGGAAACGGAAAAATTTTGATGTCAAGATAGAATATAGGGTTGGCTTCGGTGATTTTGGCGATAATAGCCCACATCACGAAGGCGAAGTTAAATTAGGCGTTGGGAAAAATGGCGGTAGGCGACTGGGGGTTTCTTCGAGTAATAGGAGAGGTCCTGGCGGGATGTCGTGGGGATTAGGTGTTAGCTTTGGAAGTAGCATAGATACAGGCGATAAAATAGATGATGAGGAGGGGAGAGATATCGATGATGATATCGATGATGATGTCGATGACGACGATGATGATGATGATGATGATGGTGGCGAATGGATTGTTATAGATGATGAGCCTGACCCAGAAACCGGGAGAGGTAAAAAAGGTAGTAAAGGTTCTGATTCATTACCTGAAAATTGTAACGGTTGTTTAGTTATTTTACAGCATAGTTATTATAAAGTAACCGGTGAATATCCTAGGGAGCCGGAGAAAAATGGTGGATATATTACAATTCGGACGGACAATGTATCACGGGCAGACGGGGTAAATCATTTAATCGTAGAGGAGACTACTAATGATGATATTCGACGCTCACCATCATTCTCGTGGATACCCGGTGCATCTAGCGATGTTCCCGATTATTACTGGGGGGGTATGACATCAGACGATAATTCACATCCTCCTACATACTCTAAGATTTATCCCAGGAGATACGCTGGTGGAATATTTGTAACAAGTCGCCCCAAACAATTATTAGAGACAATAGAAACATGGACGGGTGTCATTCGACCTTACCGAAGATATACCTATATAGACGAGTATGGTATTTTATATAGACCTATTGATGATTACTGGATACAAGTTCCACCATCAGGATCCATTGAAACAACAGAGATAAGCCATTACCGCAAAAATCATAGGTGGGAAGGGGAAGTGTACAGTATTGTTAATATAGTACGAAGGTGGGGGTGGGAATGGAAATGGTTTAGTAATGAATGTGGAGATATTCAGTGGTATTTTCCTAAAACTAAAAAAAGAAAAATCAAAAGAAGAAAAATTTGGATACCAGACATGAATGAAGAATGTTGCGGAATGATTAGACGGATTTATGAGTTTTTGGACCCTGAATCCTTCCCTGCCGAAATGCCAGAAAAAATAACAGTTAATGCGGATAATCCAGACAACAGAATCAAGCGAATAAATACATTGCCAGAGTGGCTGATGTACAGATTTGATATTGATGATGAGAGATGGGGTGAGTTTGAGGTTAAGGTGGAAATTGATGATGTAAACTTAATGACAAAAGAAGAGGAGAAAGCCGAAATCAAGTTACCTAATCTAGCCGAGTCAATTGCTGAGATATTTGGGATAGTAATGGAAATTGCTATTAGCCATCAGGTTACACAAAACGCTGTTTTAACAGCATTACACGAAGCAGGCTTAGCTCACGCGGCGGCGTTTAAAGCAGGTAGGGAAGTGTCGGAGATAATTGACTATTTAGGCTTTGCTACTGAAGAAAAATATGAGACGCTTAAAACAGCATTTACCCCCGAGGCGGAATCTTTTGAGGAGCTGTTAGAACCTAACGAAAGCAAAGTTAAGATTACAAATCAAAAGGATGCTAAGGAAACACTGCAAACAACATTAAACCAGATTAAAGAAATATTTGCTATTGTACGCGCCCAAGGTACTTTACAGGTTAACAGTAATGACCCAGCAAAGGATATATTAGCCGATTTAACGCGGTTATATGATTCAATGAAAAAACAAGACGATATCAGGGAACAGGAAACAAACAAAGTACAGGAATTATTAAAAAAAGACTTTCCTGATATCAAGATAGAAACTGAATTGATTGATGGTGATAATCCGTTAAGAGGGACTTTGTAATGGTAGCCAGAAGTGCAAGAATGTTGAGAAGCACCCGCAGTTTGTCTAGTCGGCAAACCCGGAGTGGTATTGGTAGAAATGGCGTTAGGCAGGTTAATCTATCCCGTAGAACGTCTACCCAGGAGATGGGATGGTTTGGTAAATTTTGGGCGAAAGTTACCGGTAAGGTCGCCGAATGGGGCAAAAGTTTTGGGGGTTGGTTATGGGAGGGATTCACTAAGTTTCTATCCGCATTTAGTTTTGAGAAGGTAGCGCAATTTATTACATCTAGTTGGGATTCTTTCTGGAATTTTAACTGGAATATCTCTGATTCGGATATCGATAAAAATATCCTTAACATCAAAAGACAATTTATAAGCACCACTGCAGGTTTTTTAGGCAATATGGCTGGCAAGTTAGTCTGCGGAGTGTTACCGGTAGCCGGTCTCGCTTTTATCAATAAAGCTGCAGCTATGCACGTCGCTTTAAGCAAAGGTCCTGAGATGTTGATGGAGGTATCTACAGCGTTTGGCTCATACTTAAAACAATCGTTTAATATGACTATGAAAGCAATAGCATGGTCACTATTTAAACACGGCAGGAGAGCCATAAAATTATTTTTAGACAAAAGTCCGTCAGTAGCCGCTAACGCTATCGTGGAAATGGTTCCTGGTGGTAAGTCAACAATTGAAAAGTGGGGTAACGAGAAAGGTGAAGAGTGGAGTTTTGGAAAACAAAGGAGAGAGGCTAGGGAAAAATTGCCAGAAGAATATGACGGCAATATAAACACTATTTGGAATCAAGATAGTTCTGAAGAATTCTGGGATGAATTTAGCGATAGTTGCAAAGAATCTATCATCTTAGTTGCTCAAGGTTTAGATGAGTATATTGCACTGCAAAGAATAGAGGAAAATAGACAGCAACAATTAGTTAACGCCGTGGTAGAGAATGGTGGTGAGAGATTCAGAATCGTATCATCTTTAAGGAATTTACAGGAAAATATTGCAAACACATTAGCCCAAACTGAAATACTAGGAAATAGAGATATAGGTCAATTTATGGGGTCAGGCGATTTCCAGGAAGTTAGCACATCAGCTAACCTTAAAATACAGTTAACCTTTATTTTATACAACTACGAAAAGCCACCATATTGGACTAAAGATAGACGGTCAAAATTACAAAAAACTCAAATAGAATTACCATCAGTTGATAGGCATAAAATCACTTGGGATAGATTACAAAAGATATTTACCCAACCCAGTAAATCAGCATTTACTAAAGGCAATATTAAAGTTACCTGTACTATGAGTAATGGCAGAAAATTCTCATTTTTTGTCAATGAATCAAGTAAAAATGAAGCTGAAGCTTTGTGTAAAGAATTGGTTGATTTAACTAACGCTAAAATAGTTTATCCTATTACGTTTGAGGAGAGGAAAGGTTTTGGCGGTAGGGAAAATGTGAAAAGAATTAAAGAAAGTAGAATGTATATCAGTGAAGTGAAAATACTTAACTGGGAGTTAATCGATAAATTTGAACAAGCGAAAATTGATTTAGGTGAAGGTAGCGTATTAGCAATGTATCAGGACCCCAGAAAAGCAAAAGCCAAAATACCCCTACACTTTGAGAAAAAACCAACCTGGGTTGACGATGCTATCAGGAAAGCTACCAGAACGTCATTAGAACTGAAAACAGGAAACAAACCCCCAACATCAACCTAATTATCGGACTTTCGCTGTAATGTTGGCATTGGTAACGTGCTGTTTGTATTTGACTTAAAAGAAGCTACATATATGTAGCATTTCACTCATTAAACACAAGCCACCCAATCAGCGAATATACTGCTATAGTCTAAATATCGAATTGAGTAAAAATAAAACTATGGCTGCACCTAAAACGCTAAATGCTACCACGATGGAAAATCAACTACTAGAACTGGTTGAACAAACCCAACGTATGCAATCTCTCGCAGCAAACAATCCTAATGGCGCAACCGTTATTACGAGTTACACCCGCAATATGGCTACAGGTCTTATCAGTGTCTCCATGTCAATCCCTAGCGATGATGTTTTAGACCCTGTAGATGGTTCTATTGACGTATCAGCAGCCGAGCTGTTTGTTGATTAATAGATATTGGGTAGGTGTTAATATCATCACTCTACCTACCCTAGTTTAGATAATTTAGAAAAAAGGAAACTAATATTATGCCTTTAGACGCTGCATATGCCGCCGCATGAGCTAAACCCGCCTCGTTTAATGCTGTTAAAACAGCGTTTTGTGTAACCTGATGGCTAATAGCAATTTCCATTACTATCCCAAATATCTCAGCAATTGACTCGGCTAGATTAGGTAACTTGATTTCGGCTTTCTCCTCTTCTTTTGTCATTAAGTTTACATCATCAATTTCCACCTTAACCTCAAACTCACCCCATCTCTCATCATCAATGTCAAACCTGTACATCAGCCACTCTGGCAATGTATTTATTTGTTTAATTCTGTTTTCTGGATTATCTGCATTAACTGTTATTTTTTCTGGCATTTCAGCCGGAAAGGATTCAGGGTCCAAAAACTCATAAATCCTTCTAATCATTCCGCAACATTCATCTTTCATATCTGGTATCCAAATTTTTCTTTTTTTAGTTTTAGGAAAATACCACTGAATATCTCCACACTCATTACTAAACCATTTCCATTCCCACCCCCACCTATGTACTATATTAACAATACTGTACACTTCCCCTTCCCACCTATGATTTTTGCCGTAATGATTTATCTGTGTTGTTTCTATAGATGCTGATGGTGGTATGAATATCCAGTAAGTATCATTGGGTCTATGTAAAATACCGTGCTCATCTATTTCGGTATATCTTCGATTAGGTCGAATTATACCTTTCCAGGTTTCTATTGTCTCTAGTAATTGTTTGGGTCGGCCTGTTACAAATATTGCGCGAGCGTTTCTTCTAGGGAAAATCCTATCATATGAGGGAGGGTGTGAATTATCGTCTGATGTCATGCCCATAAAGGTAATAAAAGGAACATCGCTAGACGCACCGGGTACCCATGAGAATGGTTCTGAATATCGAATATCATCATTAGTAGTGTGCTTTACAATTAAATAATCTGCCCCGTCTGCTCGTGATACATCTTCCGTCCGAATTGTAATATATCCACCATTTTTCTCCGGCTCCCTAGGATATTCACCGGTTACTTTATAATAACTATGCTGTAAAACAACTAAACAACCGTTACAATTTTCAGGTAATAAATCAGAACCTTTACTACCTTTTTTGCCTCTCCCGGTTTCTGGGTCAGGCTCATCATCTATAACAATCCATTTGCCACCATCATCATCATCATCGTCGTCGTCGTCGATATCATCGTCGATATCTCTTCCCTCTTCATCGTCTATTTTATCACCCGTATCTATGCTACTTCCAAAGCTAACACCTAATCCCCACGACATCCCGCCAGGACCTCTTCTATTACTTGAAGAAACCCCCAGCCGCCTACCGCCATTTTTCCCAACGCCTAACTTAACTTCGCCTTCGTGATGTGGGCTATTATCGCCAAAATCACCAAAGCCAACCCTATATTCTATCTTGACATCAAAATTTTTCCGTTTCCTACCATCTTCTAAATCCTCATAATTTTCGGTATATTCATTTTCAAATTTTTCTTCCCAGGAATTTTCAACATCAAACTGATTTTTTGCTACATCCCTAGCAATTTTTCTGCCTAATCGGACTGCTGCCCGCCTAGCAACAAACCTACCAGCTTTTTTTGCTATTATCCCAGACGCTGCGCCTACCCCAGCCATAAGCATTTACCGTTGCTATTTATGTTATGATTATACCAAAATCTATACACATCGCAACAGAATGAGAGGGCTACAAAACATCACGCAGGAAATTAACGCTAGTAACTGGAATAACGCTGTAGAGTTATTTAATGGCGCAATTTTAGAAGGTTTGATAACTGATAGATTTCGTTACTATATTACTGCTTACGCCTATGTTTCTAGTTTAAATGCTAGGTGTTATATCCCTAGTATCAATCAGTCACAAGTGCCCAAGATTTACCCAGAAGATAGTTATTACCAAAGATGGGAAAAGAAAAAAGACGTATTACAAGGTTCTATAGACTTACAGATATTTTATTGGAACCTAGCCACAGAAAACGGGTTAAATCTAGGTATCGTAAAACTCCCTTATTATGGGGGAATCCATACCGAAAATTTATTAATCGAATTGATTACCAATCAGACAGAAGGGTTAGCTATAGATTCACATTCCGTGTTAAAAGCTAGATGTCTGAATCAATTACATAATAATGATTCGGTTAATATTTTTGGAATGGCAGAATATCAACTAGATACATTACCGAAAACACCATCACTAACCCAACCCGAAAATTTTGGGATTTCAGTAGGCAATACACCCACCCTAATCCGTGCTGCTAATACTTACAGATATCGCTTACACCTACAGAACGCAGGTAGTGTTGGGGTCTGGTTTAGTCACGGACACATCAGCAATTGTGTACCAGGTCAATGCTTATGGCTACCACCTAATACAGCTTGGGATGATGAGTTAAAATCTACCGCTAGTATTTATGGGGTAACAGAAGACAGCGTTTCGCAGATTGTTGGATTAGAACAGACAATCACTTATTAACCGACTATAATGGAATTATTTACCAGGTAATCAATTATGAGTTTCTCAGTTTACAGTAGTGTTTTAAATTTAGACACTCTCAATATTACGGCTAAAATACCGGGCACACCTACTACAACTTCTATTAGTTTAACGGCTAATACGGTTGCCGAGTTGGTAGCAGTAAATGCCACAACAAACGGACGTAATGTATTTATCAAAAATCGGTCTGCTGTACCCGTTCACCTAATTTTAGACCCAACGGGAACCGCTATCGCTGATGCAGCATTTTCCGTTAAGCCGGGTGATACTGTTATGCTCACTATTGGCGCTAGTGAACTACAAGCAATCAGTGAATCTGTCGCAGATATTTCGGTAACTGTAGTTGAGTTTATAACTGTTGATTAAATGATATGGGGGGATTTCCCCCTATTAAATAGGACTTAATTTATGACTAACTTTAATATTTATTCCAGTAGATTTGGGCAATCAACTGATAACTTACCAGAGGGTGAAGTTAACCTTTATTTAACTAATGAAAGGATACAAGCCGTTATTGACTCAAACACTGATTTAATTAAATTAACTGATTTATCATGGGATAATATTACAGACAAACCCGCTACCTTGTCGGAAACAGTTAATTTGACCGGAGACCAAACAATACAAGACAATAAAGTATTTTTAGGTACTATTAGTTTTGGTAGTACCACGAGGCAAATGATAACCCTATGGGGGACTACTGTCGCTGGTAGTCCCCTGTACGGGATAGGTATACAAAATAGTACATATTATTGTAGGACGGGGCAGCATTTTGCTTGGTTTAAGCGTGGAATTCACCATGACAGCACGTTTGCCTCGGGACTTGGCGGAACAACGATGATGGTATTAACTGGAGATTCCCGCCTAGGAATTGCAAACACAACACCACAAACAGAGTTAGACGTTAATGGAGATATCGCCACAAGAAATATTATTTTTAATGACAGAAGTAGTAGTCCGGTTGGCAATTTTAAAATCAAAAAATATGTTGGCGGTTTTTTTGATGCTTCTCGCAGTTATGCCAGACTGGAACCAAGCCTGTAAAATAACAGTTAATTCTAGCGACACTCGTGGTTGGATAAAAGGCGATATAATTGTCGCTAATCTTGGTTATTTAGGTGTTATTCCGATTTTATTGTTTTACAGAATATCAACCGTTGGTACTATGTCGATTAATTTCTCTACACATCATCAAGCCCACACATTTAGCCCGTCTGTAGCAGGATTACGCTGTTATATTTCTCAATCTAATAACGAAATATATCTAGTAACTCACTTTACAGATAGTGGTTATAACGGTGTAAGTTGGGATTTATTATCGTGTGAGGATGATATCAATATTTATTTTCCCTGGAGTCCGCTATCAATAGACGTTAGTGGATTAACCCATATAACAGAATCTAGTCTTCAAACTATTAGACCTACTCACTGGATAACTTAATAATATGCCTAACAACTACGATATATCAGAGAATAAATGGTTTTTGACTTACAACCAATATTTTATCAATGAGGATGATACCCCACACGGGAGTAAGCGATTACCAGATATATCGGGCAGTAAATTTGTTAGAATATTATTTGATGCTGACCAGGTTTCCACTTATTGGAAAATGGCGGGTTGGTTAAAATTTTACGCATATAATGACGTTAAACAAAATATGATGGTTAAGCGTGAGATTGTCTGGCTTAATGAATATCAAATAATTGAATCACCCCCATATAGTAACTTTTATGCGGTATTTGACCCGTTAGAACGGATAAAATGGTTCACTCTTTATTTTTGGATATTAACACAATGAATATAATAATTGCTGAATTAGCTTTATTGATAACTATAATTATATTTTCGACTTATGCGATACTTAGGGAAGATAAGATTATTGAGTCAAAACTTGACTATAACAGCGAGGTGTTGCGTATTTTACTTGATTTTATTAAAGGCTCTTTTGACAAAATCATCTGTAAATCAAGTAACAATCACCCAAACCCTAACCGTAAAGATACCCCGAATGCTGATGATTGGCGCAAGCCCTAGTAGCCTACCTAGCACCTAACCCATAACCCAATATCCTAAAATGGCCCCCTATGGTTTCTGACTGTAGGGGTGTCTGCATATTTTTAGGTTTTCGTTACGATAATTCGCTACGAAAGCGAGAGTATATGAATACTCACCCTATCATGTCCACATAACACCCCTAACTAAATTACCTACAATAGACGGCTAAGATTTTTGGGTAAGGTGATTATGTTGGTATCGGTTCACATCTCGATAGTCTCCGCCAGTAGTAAAGATGTTTAGGGGTGTCGGGTTAGTTCCGGCAGGAGATGATTCAGGTTTTGCGATCGCACTCCCAAGAATCTCCCCAGTAACAATCATGGCTTGACCCCATAGACAATCACTACAGCGATCGCACATAGTTTCCCCTATAGGTCTAGTCCACGGAAAGGCGGTCTGATATCTTTGTACATTGATAGCTTGGGGAATTATCTTCTGCTGTTGTCGTGGTTGATTTTGAAACATATCCTCCCCCCAACCGGAACAAACACTCTTTGGGGAAACGACCGACGTGATAGCAGTCAATGGTGAGGTACGAACCGATAGGCTTGCCATTGACGGGTATCACAAGGGAGTTAACCTATCGGTGTCTGGTTGGGGGGAGGTATGGATATTTGACAGATTGACTAAGTTGTGCTTGTTGACTGAGTAATCATCCTGTTGACAGAATTATTATCCTGTGCTAGGAATGGATTGTGAGTAATATTTGAGTAATTGGGTGTAGCTATCGTATCGAGTAATGTCGCGCGATAGCTACTAGACTAGGGTTTACTGAAAATGGAGCATATGGGAATCGAACCCATGTCCAAAACGACTATTTACGCCCTGCTCGTTCACAGACATAGCCCCTCTAATCCTTAGGGCGGGAACCGTCACTTATCCCTGACGGTAGGATTCTCTAGTAGAGTCTTTTTCAGTTAAGCTACCAGAGAACGCTTAACCGAAGCATCCGTTGGGGTTTAACCCACAGTCCTTAACGGAGTCAAACCGTGAGTGCTCGAACCTATAGGAGGTATTCGTTATTAAGCAACAGCGGCTTTAACGCGAGCGAAAGGTACGACGTTGTTCGCACTTACATTTTTTTTGAACCTTTGATTTTCGAGAGGAGGCTCACTCTCGGCCTGAATCACAAGGTCGGTTTGATCGTCCTGTCGAAACCAGTAATGCCCCGTGTATACAAATAATGATAGATGATAAATCCCAGACTGTCAAGGGCTTTGGTGAAACTGTCTGTGGTCCGCAAGAGTTAAGGAAGGGGAGGGGTTTTGTCGGGGCGGGTACGTCATGGCACTACTAAGACCCGCCCCCGGCGGCTAAACAGCAGCAGTGGCCGCTAAAACCGCATCGGCTTTTTCAATACCTTCGCGAACCGATTGAGCGCAACTGTTGAGTGCTTCGCGTTCATTGTCTGTGAGGTTTAATTCCAGAACGCCCTCTACGCCTCGACATCCCAACCAACAGGGAACCCCTAGGAAAATATCCTTCATGCCATATTCTCCCTTGAGATAGGCAGAAGTTGGCAATAGACGACGACGGTTGAGTAAAATAGATTCTACCATAGTCCGCACGGAGGAAGCGGGAGCATAATAAGCGCCGCCAGTTTTCAGAAGTCCGACTATTTCCGCCCCCCCATTACGAGTGCGAGCAATGAGACGATTAATGGTTTCAGCATCCATTAACTCTGTAATGGGAATGCCATTAACTGTAGAATAACGGGGAAGGGGAACCATTAAATCGCCATGGCTTCCCATAACGGTTGCATTAACATCAGCAACGGAAACGTTTAATTCTGTGGCGATAAAGGCTTGGAAGCGAGCTGAGTCTAACACTCCTGCCATTCCCATAATCCTAAAAGGTTCGATTTGGCTGACCTGCCAAGCTATATAAGTCATTACATCCAAAGGATTGGTAACTATGATAATGACTGCATTAGGGGAACTGGCGATCGCATTAGTAACAGCACGAGCGACAATAGGGGCATTAGTTTCGATTAAATCATTACGATTCATGCCCGGAGTCCTAGGGCGACCGGCTGTAATTACGACAATATCTGATCCGGCAGTATCTGCATAATCATTAGTTCCGAGAATTTTGCGATCGTGACCTTCCACTGATCCAGCTTGCATCAAGTCCAGGGCGACCCCTTGGGGTAAACCCTCCACCACATCAAGTAATACGACATGGGCGACATTACTCTCTGCTATGCGCTGGGCTAGAGTCCCACCTACCTTACCTGCCCCAATTATGGAAACCTGGGTAGGGTGACATGAAGGAGGAAAAAACATACTAGAAGCCATCTGCATATACCAATTATATTTTTATTAACGGTGTCCTCTGCAAGATGGGAAGTAAAGGCGGGTTAAGCAGGGGTAGCCCTAATTTGAAGCCACCCCACCACCCGTAGGATTATGGGAATCATACCCTACCCTGCGGGTGTTAGTACCCTAGCCTAGTTATGTACGGATATTAGGGTTAACTGCGTAGTCCGATCGCGCATCGAGTCGCACATGGCTATTTAGCCGGTTCCAATTGATCAATCCGCAACCATATAGCTGGTGTAGGGACTCGACCAAATTTGACAAAGGCATAATCTCCCTTGGTTTCCATGACTTCCCCTTTAGTTTCAAACAAATAGGGAGGTAAGCGGGAGTCGCTGGCGGTCACTTCTAGGCTATTTTCTAATTTTTCCCGAACGGCGTGAACAAAATCTCCGCGTTTAATAGTCATAGCGAGTAGGATAGCAAATGATAAATGAATCTATCCCAAATTTTAAGGGCTTGTGAGTTAATTTGATGTCAAGGATTCTGCGATCGTGGGCGAATCTGTACAGACAAGGCATTCATTGCCTCTACTGATTCTGGCTTCCCATCCTGAGCACTGCAAATTATATTTTACCGTTACTGATGGTAGACGTAGCTTTATGAACATCTATCTTAACAATCGAGATCAGGAGAGATCAGAATCGAGTTGAGGTTGACACCTAGGGCAGAAATGGGTGCCGCGTCCCGATAGTTTAATTTTAGCGATGGGGGTTTGACAAACTCGACAAGGTTTCCCGCCGCGTTGATAAACCCAGGCGTGGCTACCGTAGTTCCCGTTAACGCCTTGGACGTTGAGGAAATTACGAATAGTTGTGCCACCGGAAGCGATCGCCTCTTGCAAAACCTCGACAATGTGGGTACACAGGCGATTAACTTGGTCTTCACTGAGACGACAACTAGGAGTTGTGGGTTGAATTCCCGCTAAAAATAATGCCTCGTCCGCGTAAATATTACCCAAACCAGCCAATATAGCTTGGTCTAGTAAAGCCGTTTTAATCGGTCTTTGGCGGAGTCGGAGTTTGGTGGCTAAATACTCAGGGGAGAATTCATCGCTAAGGGGTTCTGGTCCCAATTCCCGTAAACCAGAAATCACATCCATCACCGCCATACCAGGGGGAACCCACCAGATTTTACCAAAAGTCCTCTGGTCAACAAATCTCAATTCTCGTTCCCCCTGCAAAAACAATCTCACCCTGGTATGTTTGTGTAAAGGTTGATCAGAAGTCAGCCACAAAAGTTGTCCGGTCATCCGCAAATGCACACCCAGCCAGCCCCCGTCGCTTGTCTTAGTCTCGATTGGGTCTTTTGATGTGAAAATAGGATTTGATGGCTGTGATGGCGCTTGTAGTTGCGCTAAAAGATATTTTCCCCGCCTATACCAATGGTTGATGGTAGTGTTGGTAAGTTGGGCTATAAATTCCACAGCAGTGGGGTGAGCGATCGCACTATCTAACAGGACATCCGCACCCACTATAGGCTGATTGAGGGTCATCTGATTTAGACCCTTTCTAACGGTTTCAACTTCAGGTAACTCTGGCACAGCAAAACAAGCAGATATAAAGTGACTGCGATTAAAACATTAACAGGCGGCAGGCACTCTATGGCACTGCCGCCAGGGGGATTAGCCGAGAGCCTAGTTTACTTCTTAGCTGCTTTAGCTGGTGCTTCTACTTCCACCAACTCAGCTTCAGCAAAGTTGTTAGTGTTAACGCCGCCATCAACACCGCAGTAGGCGTTGTAGTTGACCTTATCAAAACGAACAATCACAGGATAGCGAATCCCGCTTTTATCCACGGAAACAACTGTTCCCACTTCTTGGAACCAATAGGACTCTTTACGAAGAATGCGAACTTTAGAACCACGTTGAACCATTGGTTTATTTTCCTCTATGTCTAAAATGCGTTAATCTTCAGCCTACTACTGGATCAGCCATCTTATTCACTTCACTTTTTTAAGTTTTATTGCTAACCTACCCACAGGACTGGGGCTTCCGTGAGGGAGATTTCCCCAAAACTGCTGATTTGTGGTGACTTCGACCGTTCACTCTTGCCGTCTACCATCGCGGAAAGTACCGGGGAAACGTTGTCCGGCGGTGTTAATGAGAACACCTTGGCCGTGGGGGATACCGCCGCGCAGTTCCCCTTCATAGCGAAAACCGTTAGGGAAGGTACAATTCCCGCTTCCGTCGAGGGCCTGATTAAAAAATTCTCCTTGGCAGGTAGTCCCATCTGTGCGGGTTAAGGTTCCCTGTCCAAAGGGTCCCCCGGCAAAAAATCTTCCCTCAAAGCGATCGTCATTGCTATAAACAAACTGTCCGCTACCGTGGGGTTGGCTGCTGGTGTTACCGCTACCCACTTCCGTGACCAGTTGAAACTCACCAATATAGCGATCGCCATTGGCAAAAATCACCGTTCCGTTGGTAATCTGGCCATCTCTAAACACTCCCACTACACGGGAATCATCAGCAAAGATAAACACACCTTGACCATTAGGGAGACCATTGCGAAATTCTCCCTCAAAGCGATCGCGGTTAGCATAGACAAAGATACCGCGTCCTTCTGGGCGACCGTTGACAAAACTACCCGTAAAATTATCTCCCCCTTCGTAGTTGCACGTCACCTGACCAGTAGGTAGTTGTCCTTCACAGATGGGGGGGCGACCGCCTTCTGTTTGGGCATTAGCTGGCAGTGCAACTAACAAAGCCACAGAGCCACCAAGCGCCATTCTGCTGACCAGAGACTGCGTGAACCGTCCTAGGGTAACAAAGCCAAATTTTTCAACTAAATTCAACATAATACTCAACCCATGACATTGATAATTTCTGGGTTATCAAACCCAAGGGAGTTTTAGATCAACGACTGACCTCAACCACCGGGGATATAGATCCAAGCCAGGCAGAGTAGTCGCCTAAAACCCCCAATTAGTTAGGACTGATTACGAACAAAATTGTTGATAGTTTGTGGCATTACAATCGTGTTAGCCTCATCCCCAAAGGGTCCGCTAACCTCACCTACCATTCTAGCAACTTCAATGCCGTTCTGCTCAAAGATGACAATCGGAACGCCGTCTCCGCTCAACTTCACCCGCTTGATTAGAACTTCTCCCCCTGCTATGCGCTGACCAACACTCACATAACGACTCGTGGGTTCATTAGGAGCCTTAAGAATAATTCTCGTATCATCTCCCGTTCTCAGCACTCCGGTTACCTCTATTCCACGAGCTAAATCAGTCGAAGGGGGTGGTGGCGGCGCGGCTGGGGCGACGGGTGGAGGAGCATTAGGGTCAACCCATGCGGGTGGTCTGGAAGTGAGGGGGAGTTGAGGCAGATCTGGCACTCCAGCTACAGCTAGATCTGGTAATTCTGCTACTGGTTCAGCCAGTCCGGGTCGTCCGTTGGCTACTCCTGGCTGTCCGGTGGGAGTTCCGGGTCGTCCGTTGGCTACTCCTGGCTGTCCGGTGGGAGTTCCGGGTCGTCCGTTGGCTACTCCTGGCTGTCCGGTGGGGGTTCCGGGTCGTCCGTTGGCTACCCCTGGCTGTGCGGTGGGGGTTCCGGGTCGTCCGTTGGCTACCCCTGGCTGTCCGTTAGCTACCCCTGGCTGTGCGGTGGGGGCTCCTGGTTGTCCTGGTACCGTAGTAACAGCAACAGGAGTTCTCCATTGGGGTGGTTGCATAGCCACCGGAAGACTGGGTAGGTCCGGCACTTGTCTAGTGGGTAAGGCGATCGATTCACTGTCTGCTTGCACGTCTGGGGGTCTATCTGCAATAACCGGTGGAACCGGTCCAAAGGGGTCAAGTTGTTGACCAGGAATCGGAATAGTTGCCGGTGCAGCAGGTACTCCATTTCTGCCGGGCAGAAGCTGTCTCAATCGTTCCTCTGATTTGGTAGACTGAATCAAACCTGCTTCTGGCGGAGGAGTTTCAGTAACTAGAGGATCTTCAAATGGTGTTTCTGCTGTAGTTTCCTCTTCCGATGGGTCAACTGGGGTTGTTTCTTCTGTGGGAGTTGGAGTCAATGTAATTTCCTCCTCCGGTGGCTCCGAAGCACAACCCCCTAGCCAGAGTGATAAAACCCCCGCTATAATCACAAATAGAACTTTACGCATTGCCTATCCCCAATGATGCTCTAAATTTGACGCTCTCATGTCAAGGGTAGCTTGAAACGAACCACAATCATCATTTCTAGCTGCCATCTGTTTAAAATTATCGGCTGGTTGGTAATAACCCCAGGTTAACAAATTTACGAGGGTTTTTGGGACTTAAAGGGCGGGTAGTGTCAAACCTATATTAGCTTGCTGTTGCCTTTTCACCTAGCAAAGAGTTAACAGTTTCGTCAAGGGGTGATATCATGTCGATGGAATTCACTCGTCGCTAAAAGGTAAGTTGGCATGGCATCAGTGTCTGTATCTCCCGTTGTACTCATCATATTAGACGGTTGGGGCTATCGTGAACAAACGGACGGAAATGCCATTGCTGTTGGCAATACCCCTGTAATGGATAGCCTTTGGACTGCTTATCCTCGAACATTAATTCAGGCTTCTGGTAAGGCTGTCGGCTTGCCGGAGGGTCAGATGGGCAACTCAGAAGTTGGTCACTTGAATTTAGGCGCGGGACGAGTGGTTCCCCAAGAGTTGGTGAGGATTTCTGATGCAGTTGAGGATGGCAGTATTCAGAATAATCCGGCTTTGGGTAAGGTTTGTGAGGAAGTTCGTCAGGGACAGAGTAAGTTACATTTAATCGGTTTATGCTCTGATGGGGGTGTGCATTCCCATGTTGACCATATACTGGGATTGCTGGATATGGCTAAGGCTAAGGGGTTGTCTAATGTCTGTATTCATGCCATTACTGATGGCCGTGATACTAACCCTAATGATGGAATTAAGGTTCTCCAACAAATTCAAGACTACACTGAAAAAATCGGGGTGGGCCATATCGCGACTATTAGCGGCCGTTACTATGCTATGGATCGCGATAATCGATGGGAAAGGGTAAAGAAAGCCTATTCGATTATGACTACCGATGGACCACAGAGCGATCGCACTATAGCTGAGATCATGAGGGAATCCTACGGAGAGGGTATCACCGATGAGTTCATTAACCCCATGAGAGTAGCGCCAGGGGCGATCGAACCTGGAGATGGGGTGATTTTCTTTAATTTCCGACCAGATCGCGCTAGACAGCTTACGCAAGCCTTGGTTATGGAGGATTTTGATGGGTTTGAACGGGAACTGATCCAACCCCTGAGTTTTGCGACTTTTACCCAGTATGACCCCAACTATCCCGTCGATGTCGCTTTTGAACCCCAAGGACTCGATAATATCTTAGGACAAGTAATTGCTGATCATGGCTTGAAACAACTGCGGACCGCCGAAACCGAAAAATATGCCCATGTCACTTATTTCTTTAATGGTGGTTTGGAACATCCTTTTGAGGGAGAAGATCGAGAACTCATTCCCAGTCCCGCCGTGGCTACCTATGACCAAAAACCCGAAATGTCTGCCGAGGAAGTCACAGAAGTGGCTCTTGAGGGTATCGCTAAAGGGATTTATTCTCTGATTGTGATCAATTATGCTAACCCCGATATGGTCGGTCACACGGGGATAATGGATGCTGCGGTTAAGGCTATTGAAACGGTCGATCGCTGTTTGGGAGAATTGTTAGCAGGTATCTCTAAAGCCGGGGGAACAGCCATTATTATTGCTGATCATGGTAATGCTGAATATATGTCCGATGAACAGGGTAATCCCTGGACTGCTCACACTACTAACCCAGTTCCTTTTATTCTGGTTGAAGGGGAAGTCCGTAAAATTCCTGGTCATGGGACTGATGTACCTTTGAGAAGTGATGGCTGTTTGGCGGATATAGCTCCGACTATTTTGGAAATACTCCAGTTACCACAACCGCCAGAAATGACCGGAACTTCCATGATTGTTAAATCTGAGTTATCCCTGACAGAAAATCGTAGTCCGGTCAGGGTTAGACTTTGACCGGAAATTGGTTAAGGGAGCCGGGATAATTAATAATTAATTTTCCTGTTCCCGGTTGGGCTTAATTTCTCAAAAGATTGACAAGGGGTGGCAGATGGTGTTATGTTAGAGACTAACTTATAATTGTAATTTTGACGCAAAAAATAAAATTGTCAATATTACGATTATCTAAAATAATAACACAAGTAACCCTCCTAAAGCAACCCCCCAGCGGAAGGAATTTTTTTTAACATTTCTTAACTTTTCTTTACAAAAGTTAACATAATCATCAGATGGTCCTAGTCTTCTGACTGGGTAAGGCTAGGCTGGGCGTTTTTGATGCGACGTTCTTGGGAGAGAATAATCAGTGTAGCTAAGGTTGACACGAACAACATCATGAGAGCAGCAACTGAGGCTTGGGTAAAGGCGACACTTTCTGCTGTGGCTTGCCAAATTTGGGTGGCTAAAGTACGAAAGCCAATGGGAGAGAGTAACAGAGTGGCTGGTAATTCCTTAATGGAGGTGAGGAAGATTAACATAGCGCCACTAATCACGCCAGGACGAACGAGTGGTAAGGTGACATGGCGTAGAGTTTCCCAGGGTGTGCGTCCCAAAATACGGGCAGATTCTTCTAGGTTTGGGGATACTTGAAGTAGTGAGCCGCGCAATGTTCCGACGGCTTGAGGAATGAATAAGACTAGATAAGCAAACAGCAACATGGGTAGTTGTTGATAAAGCCAGGGTACATAATTGGCTCCAAAGAAGACGAGGGAGAGTGATACGACAATTCCCGGCATTCCAAAACCGATGTAGGATGTGCGCTCTAAGATGGCTGTGAGGCGACTAGGAAAGCGGACGGCGAGAATGGCGATGGGGAGTGCAAACAGGGTGGAAATGATGGCAGCTAGACCTGAGCTATAGATGGAGTTGTAGGCGGCGGGTAACATCATGGTAATCAATTCTATGGGGTTTTGACCTACTCGCAGACCACGCCCTAACCAGAAGAATAAAACTCCGAGGGGCATTACTAGGGAAAATAGTGTAATCAGGATACAAAAACCGAGGGCTAACCAAGTCCAGCGACCTAGGGGAATCAAGGGTTGTTGATGTTGACTAGCTGAACCTCTACTATAATAGGCGGCTCGCGATCGCGCTCGATATTCTAGCAATAAAATCAACCCGACTAAGGCGATTAATACTAGGGATAAGGCGGCGGCCATACTACGGTCAAAACTGGAGCGATATTGTAAAAAAATGACGTAGGTAAAGGACTCAAACCGCATGAGTGCGGGAGTGCCAAAGTCTTGGAGCGCATAGAGTGAGACAAGTAGAGACCCGGCGGCGATCGCTGGCCGCAGTTGTGGTAAGGTGACTCGCCAGAAGGTTTGATAGGGAGTATATCCGAGAACCCGTGAGACTTCTTCCATGGCTGGGTCCATACCTTGTAAACTCGATCGCACTGTGAGCAATAAGTAAGGGTAGGAAAATAGTGTGGTGGCGATAATTACTCCAGACCAGCCATAAATAGAGGGTAGCCGCTGGACTCCCAAGGGTTCGAGGAGAATTTGGATCATACTGCCACGGGGTCCGGCGAAGGCTAATAGAGCAAAACTGCCCACATAGGTGGGGATAGCTAGGGGTAATGTTGTGACTACTGACCAAAAACGCCGCCCGGGTAAATTGGTGCGTACTATTAGAAATGCTAGGGGAATGGCAATCAAAGCAGATAGGAATGTGACAGATAAGGCCATACCTATACTGTTGAAAAATACCTGAATGGTGCGGGGTCGGGATATAAGGGCGATGAAGGGGACTAATCCAATGCCCATGGCCCTAATTACTAGGTAAACCAGGGGTAATGCCATGCCTAAAGCGACTATGGCAGCCATGATGACTAAAAAAATGGGAGGATGCGATCGCTTGGTGGAGAAATAGCTATTTAAGGATAATGTTTTCTTTAGGTTAATAGTCATTTAATGAAGGGATAATAGGAAAAATTAGGGGGATATTATAAACGGAAGTACCTGAATAAGTCAGGCAAAAATCAGAAGCAATTATACCATAAATGGTAATAAACGTCTGTTTAAGGAGCAAGTTTTCTGAACAAATCAGGAAGAGGTCTAGTGCTTCCTGATTGATAGGATGGGGTTCCCTGGTTATAAAACTCCCGCTGCTCGCAGCAACTCTAGTGTTCCTTCCAAGTCTTCTAAGTTACTGAGATCGATATCTGGGGGATTAATCTGATCAATAGGAATCTGTCCATTTGGTGGTTCTATTCCATCAATTAAGGGATATTCACTATTCCCTTGGGCGAAGTGTTGCTGTGCTTCTGGAGTAAGCAGAAACTCGATAAAGACTTCTGCTACTTCGGGTTGGTCTGTGCTATCGATAATAGCGACTCCGGCTATATTGATCATGGAACCTACATCACCGGTGGCATAGTGATAGGATACGGGGAAATTGGGATCTTCGGCTATAAAGCGGAACAAGTAATAGTTATTTGTCAATCCCAGGGCTACTTCACCGCGCCCCAAGCCTTCGACAAGGGTTGTATTATTGCGATAGACCTGGGGGTTATTGGCTTGCATAGCTTCTACCCATTCTCTAGCGCGTTCTTCGCCTTCATGCTTTCGGAGAGCAGTAACAAAGGATTGGAAGGAGCCGTTAGTTGGAGCCCAGCCAATGCGTCCTGACCATTCGGGTTGTGTAAGTTCCCATAAGGAGTTAGGAACTTGATCGCTGCTGAGTAGATCTGTATTGTAGTTAAATACGCGCGCGCGTCCGGTAATACCAATCCATTGTCCTTCTCGAGAGCGGAACCTAGGGTCTACTTGATTGAGTAAGGTTTCTGGAATGGGACGGGTGCGCCCTTCTCTTTGCAGGGCGCCTAAAGCTCCTGCATCTTGAGCAAAATAAATATCGGCTGGGGAATTTTGACCTTCTTCTAAGATGGTGGCGGCTAATTCGGCTGTATCCCCATAACGGACATTGACTTGAATGCCAGTTTCAGCTTGAAATCGCTCAAACATTGGACCAATTAGGTCTTCTCCGCGACCAGAATAAACGACTAAGGTTGCACCTGTTGTAGCATTGGTGGCGGTTGTATCGGTGGTTGGTTGTTGTTGACCACAAGCGATGGAGATGGCGCTGGTGGCTATTGCTAACCCAATTAAAGAGATAACTTTTCTTCGTTTCATGTGATTTTCCCAAGTTTCAAGGTGAGCTGATATTCATAATATTTCTCAATTGCTGAGATATGAATAGCCCTAGTAATCGATTTTTGCAACCGCAGGCAGGGTATGATCTGGATATTGGTGCAATGGTTGGTTGATAGTCTGTTATAACCAGGATACAACCTGGGACTTTCCTAGATATGGGCTACCATTCTGACTTTAGTCCCACCAGCTAATTCAAAATTATTATAGATTAGTCTGGACTTTAATAAGAATAGTTGTCAATGGGCTGTCTGTCAATATGGCAGATATAGGATTTTGGTTTAGGGTGAGGCTAGGGATATAGTTAGACAGGGGGGTCGCGTTTAACAGCAAATGAGTCTATTGTTGTATAAAGATTTATAAAGTTTTCGGAAACGCGGTCTGCGTTTCATATCTGTTTGAGGAGTCCCATGAAGCAACTTCTGATGCAAGAGCGATTTTTTTTGACCATCCATATCCTGTCCACTCTGTTTGGTCTAGCGGGACTGCTAATAGTTCTACCTAATCCAGAACTAATTATTAACCTACCCCCCATAGGACAAAGTTTCTTTCAACTGAGTATGGCAGGGGGAGGAGTAGCTTATATTGTGTTTGGAGCGATCGCAGTTAGCTTATACGCCTATCGCACCCTAGGGCTGGTTACAACCCTAGGATTTATGGTGCCATCTATTGTCCTATCGCTGAGTAGTGAACTCCTGGGGACTAGCACAGGTTTTCCTTTCGGTCATTACCAATATCTAAACGGTTTAGGCTATAAAATCGGGGATCTAGTTCCGTTTACGATTCCCCTATCCTGGTTTTATATGGGTTTAACCTGCTACCTACTAGCGAGGGGTGGCTTAAAAGTAACGCTGGCTTCGAGTTGGGTGCGTCATGTAGCAGCTTTAGCGGTGGCCGCGATTTTATTAACGGCTTGGGATTTAGTCCTAGACCCGGCTATGAGTCAAGCACCTTTTCCGTTTTGGCAATTCCAAGAGGTAGGGGAATTTTTCGGAATGCCCTATCGTAATCTTACGGGATGGATGGGGACGGGTTTGCTGTTTATGACGGTGGCCGCGGTTTTATGGAGAGGTAGGCCGATTGTTTTATCTCGACCTCTGTTGACTCTACCTTTACTGGTGTATTTGACTAACTTTGGCTTTGGCGCAGTAATTACGGTGGTGGCTTTAGATCCTAAGTTTCTACTACCGACTCTATTAAGTGTATTATTTGGTGTGGTTCCGGCGATCGCCTTATGGTGGACTGCACTCGAACCAGATATGCCTACGTTAGAACCCAATTCTAACTCGCCGGAGGTGGCTGATTCTCCGATGAATGCGATCGCCAAATAAGATGATGATTGTGGTCGGTGGCATTCCCCTGGAGGTGAATTTGATTTTATCCCCAAAATTTAGGATTAACCCCCGACCCATTTGGTGATTTACCCCTAAATATCCCCTAAATGGCTCTATCCTTTATTAGACAATGGTTAGAGCCATTTACAATGGTGGTTAGTGGGCATTATTGAATAATTAGTCAAGTTTATGGGCGCAGTAAACCGATAAAACCATAATAGGCGATCGGGTAGATTTGTCAACGCCCTAAATTAATCAAGAACAGATGGGGGGCGGAGCAATGAATTAATAGAATAGTCCGTCCCCCCAGGCTGAGAAAATGAGCGGGAAACTGTTGCTAGAAACGGAAAGTCGTGAGCCGAGTTCCTACGAAAATATTAGCATTGCGGCTATTGTGATCAGGACATCAAGAATATTGTCTATTCCCAGAGCATTAGCGCCTACCCAGAAGCGAGCTTTACCATCAAAAGCCGGGAAACGGTAGTTTAGATCATCTAGTCGGAAGCCATTACTCCTGCCATCAATGGAAGTGCGAGCCATTAATGTATTATTGAGACCAAAAGCTCTCAGGTTGGGAATGTCTACGGCTTCTAAACGAATTCTCAGCCTGTCTCGACCGCTAAAGCTGCTATCAAAGTTGAGACGGGCCTGGTAGCCGAGATAGGTTTCGGTGGGGTCATCACTGGCTCGGCCAAAGGGTCCCCCTGCTACATTATGACGAGAGCGCGCGCCAAAGCTATCTCCTGCCCAAAATACTACTTCCCCACTAAGTTTGGTAGTAGTGGAGAATTGGTTAGCTTCTAATTCGGCGGTTCTGGCTTCTAGGGCATATACGCGACCTCTTAAAGTGGCTAGTTCTGCTGCAAATTCTTCCTGAAGCCGTTGGATAACTGCTAGGTCATAACGAGTTACCAGATTAGCTACAGAAGCGGCAATTAGTTCGTTAACTCGGTCTAAACAGGCATTTAAACCAGCCGCAAACTCAAAACGAGTCATGGCTCGGTTTCCCCTAAAGGTTCCGTCAGGATAACCTGCGATACAGCCATAGCGCTCAACTAGGGACTGTAGGGCTTGGAATGCCCAGTCTGTGGGTTGCACGTCTGACAACTGGGAAACAGAAGTTACCTGTTCCATGGAGTCTTCTAAGCCACTGTATTGGTTGATTTGCTCGATACCTAAGATGCTGATTTCTGGCTCGGTTTCGGGCTGTATTTGAGCTAATTTTGACACTCCCCGCTCTGAAGAGACGGGGATTCTTGGCTCACCGAGACCACTTAAACTAGATTCCTTGCGTCGTCTAGCCCAGAGGTGGGACTCTCCCCAAGCGTTACTTTCGGTATGCCCTACCGTAGTTGCATTTCTGCCAATCCTGTTTAGATTGAAGCAAATATACCTCAAAAACTGATTTGTCTAGTTCCTGTGAATCTTTTACCTGCTGCCAGGAGGAAGCTAGAACAATGCAGCCAAACCGCATAGATTCAATGGTCAAGGTTCAGTGTACGCCTTGAGGCAACAAGGTTTTTTAAGTGGTTGGTTACCTTTATCCACGCTCAATCGGTGTAGCATTTATCTAGTAAGCGTGTCAAGTCAAACAGCGATGTTGTTCGAGAGTTGATCAGGTCTTGGGCTGACGGGCACTAAAGTACCCGTGTCGCCTTTCATCCTTGCTCTCTTGAGACAAGGTTTTCATGCTCCAGTGCTGTTCGTATAAGGGTGGGCTTGGGGGTTCGGACATGAGGGCGATCGCCACATTAGACTCTGGGCTGATAGAGTCTTCTATCTCTTCAGTAGTTACCGGGTCTACTTGAGATGTCATGTCAAATTTAGTGGCTATTTTTTCTGTGGCTAAGGCGGAACCTGCACTTAGCAGCAGGGCTGCACCCACCAAGCTGGGACTGTGGAGGGTCTTCCAAAGAATTTTGTTTGTCATTTCTAATCTAATCTCACACCAACGCTAAAACATCTGAAAATCGGTTAATAGCTGTAGTTCCTGGATCACTACACCATTAATTGAGAGTTTTTTCTCATGATTGGGGTTGTCTAATTACTTAGAAACCTTTTCCAGTAAACATTTAAACCCTTTAAATCCAGGATAGGATTCTAGGTATGGCTCTAGATACTAATTACAAATTATTCTCTTTAAGGTGTTTATATCATGAAAGTGATTTTTCAAGCTAATGATTCTCAATTAGTTGGCAACCTAGGTCTAGCCCCGGCAAATTAGTTAAGTGTAGCTAATGTATGGCTGCCAATAGTTTTGATTTTCCAAAGATTGTTAAGAATTAATAAGGTTTTATGGCTAACTGTAGGGTCGGGTGCTAGGTCAGCCACGGGAAAAACGAGAGGACTGCCGCACCGACCCCCGGAGAAAATGCGATCGCCTAAAATTGGCATATTGACAAAAATAAGATTGTATGTATAGAGGTGGGATGTTTTCCGGGTGAGTGGGAGAGGGGATAATCAATAATCGTATGACCCCCCTCCAGTGTAATGGGATTAGAAGTCTAACTGCTGAAGCATCCAGAAGCCAGCAAAGGACTCGGAATTAGGGTCAGACTGAATAGCCAAAAAATGCACATTCTTAGCCGAGAGTTTGGCTTGTTCAAAATTCTTGGCTTCGGTCTGGGTTTTGGGGTCGGTGAGGTTAGCCAAAATCCAACTCTCATTTTCCCCTGTTTCCAAAATCAGGTTAGGGCGGGGAGTTTCCACGAGTCGCAGAAAGGCTAACTCCAACCCGGACATCCAAGCGGCTAGGGGTATGGCGCGTGTCGTGAAAATAATCAGACCCGGAACTGGTGTTTCTGGGGATAAGCCCATCATGGGTAAACTGAAGGCTTCGCCAAAGCCGATATCCCATTCTGGCATATCTTCAAAGGCGGCGGCTTCTAAGGAAACGATCGCCCACTGTTCCCCCTGAAGTGCATCTGGTAGCGGTTGAGGTTCGCCGGAGACAAACTGGACTGATGGGTTAGTTCCTTCCTGATAATTAGGATAAGTGGGATAAACTTTGTCGATGCGTTCTTGTAGCCACTGAAACAGGGTATAGGTGCGACGACTAGCTGATGCGGGGATATCTAATCCTTCAGCAGCTTTAGAGATCATATTCGCCATGGGACGGCGGAAAAAACGAATTTTTGATGGTGGTAATGGTGCTTGGGCGATCGCCTCTTGAATAGCTCCCTGCAACCAGATAGAGTTAACCTGGGTACTGGGACAAAATTGTGTATAGCGGAATAGAGACTCGGGGCGCGATCGCACATCTAGGGGGGTTTCACAGATAATCACCTCCCACACTTTTTTCCCGTCTTCGTCCCGCAGCGGACGACTATAAAAATCCAGTTCCCAAATCGTTCCCTTCATTGGATGCTAAAAACTCGCTATGTATACTAAACTCAATTTTTTATTGTCCCATTAAAATGATGGTAACAACAAGGTTGTTGAATTAACCCTGGTTCATGGTACAATGATAAGTCATGAGTAAAGACACTAACGGATACAAAATCCTCACCGATAACCGTAAAGCTCGCTATCTGTACGAGATCCTAGATACCTACGAAGCCGGAATTGAACTGAAAGGCACGGAGGTTAAGTCGATCCGGGCGGGTCGCTCTAATTTGCAGGATGGTTATGCCTTGCTGCGGGATGGAGAGGTGTGGCTGATTAATGTTCATATCTCCCCCTATGAGAATACGGGTAATTTCTTTAATCATGATCCGCGCCGTACCCGGAAGTTGTTGCTACATCGCAAGGAAATTAATAAGCTGATTGGACAGGTAGAACAAAAGGGCTTGACTCTGGTTCCTCTGAAAATGTATCTGAAACGGGGACGGGTTAAGGTGATGATTGGACTGGCGCGAGGTAAGAAGTTGCACGACAAGCGAGAGACGATCCGACGCCGGGATGACGCGCGGTCTATGCAACGCGCACTCAAGCAGTTTTAATAGATAATGGACGGGGAACTTAGGGATGAATCAGGACATGGATGCCAATATGCGAGTTGAACGCGATAGCATGGGGGAAATTCAGGTCCCCGACGATCGCTATTGGGGAGCGCAAACTCAGCGATCGCTTCATTATTTTTCTATTGGTACTGATTTAATCCCCCCAGAGGTGATCGCCGCTTTTGGTATTCTCAAAAAGGCGGCGGCGTTGACTAATCAAGACTTGGGAAAACTGCCCCCAGAGCTGGCAGAATTGATTATACAGGCCGCGCAACAGGTAATTGAGGGTAAGTTATCGGAACATTTCCCCCTGCGAGTGTGGATGACTGGAAGCGGTACTCAATGTAATATGAATGTAAATGAGGTGATTGCTAATTGGGCGATCGCTTCTGTGGGCGGAAAAATGGGCAGTAAAAACCCTATTCATCCCAATGACCATGTGAATATGTCTCAGTCGTCTAACGATACATTTCCGACCGCTATGCACATCGCAGCAGCTTTGGCTTTTCATCAGCGCCTAATTCCTAAAGTCCGAAAAATGCGAGATGCTCTGGCTCAGAAATCGGCAGAATTTAACCATATTGTCAAAATTGGTCGCACCCATTTACAAGATGCTGTTCCCCTGACTTTAGGACAGGAGTTTTCCGGCTATGTGGCGCAACTAGATGCCGACCTAAAACGCATTGAGATGGTTTTACCTGATTTGTATGAATTAGCTATTGGTGGAACCGCTGTAGGAACCGGCCTAAATGCGCCGCCTGGGTTTGCGGAAAGGGTGGCGGAACACATTGCCGAAATGACAGATTTACCCTTTGTTTCAGCACCCAATAAATTTGCCGCTATGGCGGCTCATGATGCCATAGTTATGGCAAGTGGTGCCTTAAAAACCTTAGCCTGTTCTTTGATGAAAATTGCTAATGATATTAGATTTTTAGGGAGTGGTCCGCGCTGTGGTTTGGGGGAATTAATTTTACCCGAAAATGAACCGGGTTCTTCAATTATGCCAGGAAAAGTCAACCCCACCCAATGCGAGGCTATGACTATGGTGGCGGCTCAGGTAATGGGGTATGATACTGCTATTAGTATAGCGGGTTCCCAGGGTCATTTCGAGTTAAATGTGTTTAAGCCAATGATGATTTTTAACCTGCTACAATCGGTTAATATCTTGGCAGATAGTTGTCATAACTTCACTGATTTTCTATTGGTTGGTTTACAGGTAAATCACCGTAAAATTAACAGTTATTTAGAACAATCTTTAATGTTAGTAACTGCTTTAAGTCCTAAAATAGGCTATGACCGAGCCGCAGAAGTCGCTCATTTGGCTTTGGAGAAGGATTCCACCTTAAAGCAGATTTGTGTCGAATTAGGCTATATTTCGGCTGAAGAATTTGACCAAATTGTGGTTCCTAGCAAAATGGCACATCCTCATTAATTAATAGTTAATATCAACTCACTTTCTCAAATCTATGATTCCTCTAGCCGCTGACGTACCACCTCTACAGATAACCCCAATGCTACAGAAATTTGCTGTACTGTTAATCCCATATTGTCTAATTGAGCAATAGCTGCTAAACGAGCCTGACGTTCTTTTTGTGCTTCCAATTGAGCCTGCTGTGCTAACTCTTCCGCACTCAAATAACGTCTCCCCTCTTGGTCAAACCAAGACAGGATTTCTCGGTCAATACCACCTAATGTAGCTTGACTTCTCCCAATTCCTAAACCGATTTCTGGTAGCCAGTAGGGTTCTCCCGTTTGTAACTGGTATTTACCATCAATTTGTCGATAAATCTCGAAGGGTTGATGGCGATCGCGTTGGTAATATTCTGGGTTATAAATAACGTAGTATAGTACCCCCAACTTTTCATAAATCGCCATTTTGGACTCATACTCATTTCCCGGAGTCCAGGAAACCACCTCTAACACTAACTGGGGAACCATTCCCCCCTCTTCCCAGACCACATAACTTTTCCGAGATTTATTACCTGGTCGGCGGCGGTTCACTCCCACCGTCAGAAAACCATCAGGAATTACTGGGACTCTGGGGTTATCCCCGCTGGTGTGATAAATTCCCATATCTACACCGAAATACCAATCATTGCGGTCTTTCCAGATAATTGCTAGAAGAAATAATAGGTAATTGGGGAGAAAGTTTTGGTCTTCGTTATCCACAGGAGTATCATCAGAGTCGGGAAGTTCATCACTGGTGGGTAGATTTTTATAAAGGTCAATAGAAACCATAGGTCTAAACCAGTAGAAGACAGTTTCTCCCCAATTATAGCAGTTATATCGCTAGAATCTATGATTCCTCTAGCTGCTGACGTACCTCATTGATAGATAAGCCCAATGCTACAGAAATTTGCTCTGCTGTCAATCCTATATTGTCTAATTGAGCAATAGCTGCTAAACGCGCCTGACGTTCTTTTTGTGCTTCCAATTGAGCCTGCTGTGCTTCCAATTGAGCCTGCTGTGCTTCCAATTGAGCCTGTTGTGCTTCCAATTGAGCCTGCTGTGCTAACTCTTCCGCACTCAAATAACGTCTCCCCTCTTGGTCAAACCAAGACAGGATTTCTCGGTCAATACCACCTAATGTAGCTTGACTTCTCCCAATTCCTAAACCGATTTCTGGTAGCCAGTAGGGTTCTCCCGTTTGTAACTGGTATTTACCATCAATTTGTCGATAAATCTCGAAGGGTTGATGGCGATCGCGTTGGTAATATTCTGGGTTATAAATAACGTAGTATAGTACCCCCAACTTTTCATAAATCGCCATTTTGGACTCATACTCATTTCCCGGAGTCCAGGAAACCACCTCTAACACTAACTGGGGAACCATTCCCCCCTCTTCCCAGACCACATAACTTTTCCGAGATTTATTACCTGGTCGGCGGCGGTTCACTCCCACCGTCAGAAAACCATCAGGAATTACTGGGACTCTGGGGTTATCCCCGCTGGTGTGATAAATTCCCATATCTACACCGAAATACCAATCATTGCGGTCTTTCCAGATAATTGCTAGAAGAAATAATAGGTAATTGGGGAGAAAGTTTTGGTCTTCGTTATCCACAGGAGTATCATCAGAGTCGGGAAGTTCATCACTGGTGGGTAGATTTTTATAAAGGTCAATAGAAACCATAGGTCTAAACCAGTAGAAGACAGTTTCTCCCCAATTATAGCAGTTATATCGCTAGAATCTATGATTCCTCTAGCTGCTGACGTACCTCATTGATAGATAAGCCCAATGCTACAGAAATTTGCTCTGCTGTCAATCCTATATTGTCTAATTGAGCAATAGCTGCTAAACGCGCCTGACGTTCTTTTTGTGCTTCCAATTGAGCCTGCTGTGCTTCCAATTGAGCCTGCTGTGCTTCCAATTGAGCCTGCTGTGCTTCCAATTGAGCCTGCTGTGCTTCCAATTGAGCCTGCTGTACTTCCAATTGAGCCTGCTGTGCTAACTCTTCCGCACTCAAATAACGTCTCCCCTCTTGGTCAAACCAAGACAGGATTTCTCGGTCAATACCACCTAATGTAGCTTGACTTCTCCCAATTCCTAAACCGATTTCTGGTAGCCAGTAGGGTTCCCCGGTTTGTAACTGGTATTTACCATCAATTTGTCGATAAATCTCGAAGGGTTGATGGCGATCGCGTTGGTAATATTCTGGGTTATAAATAACGTAGTATAGTACCCCCAACTTTTCATAAATCGCCATTTTGGACTCATACTCATTTCCCGGAGTCCAGGAAACCACCTCTAACACTAACTGGGGAACCATTCCCCCCTCTTCCCAGACCACATAACTTTTCCGAGATTTATTACCTGGTCGGCGGCGGTTCACTCCCACCGTCAGAAAACCATCAGGAATTACTGGGACTCTGGGGTTATCCCCGCTGGTGTGATAAATTCCCATATCCACACCGAAATACCAATCATTGCGGTCTTTCCAGATAATTGCTAGAAGAAATAATAGGTAATTGGGGAGAAAGTTTTGGTCTTCGTTATCCACAGGAGTATCATCAGAGTCGGGAAGTTCATCACTGGTGGGTAGATTTTTATAAAGGTCAATAGAAACCATAGGTCTAAACCAGTAGAAGACAGTTTCTCCCCAATTATAGCAGTTATATCGCTAGAATCTATGATTCCTCTAGCTGCTGACGTACCTCATTGATAGATAAGCCCAATGCTACAGAAATTTGCTCTGCTGTCAATCCTATATTGTCTAATTGAGCAATAGCTGCTAAACGCGCCTGACGTTCTTTTTGTGCTTCCAATTGAGCCTGCTGTGCTTCCAATTGAGCCTGCTGTACTTCCAATTGAGCCTGCTGTGCTAACTCTTCCGCACTCAAATAACGTCTCCCCTCTTGGTCAAACCAAGACAGGATTTCTCGGTCAATACCACCTAATGTAGCTTGACTTCTCCCAATTCCTAAACCGATTTCTGGTAGCCAGTAGGGTTCCCCGGTTTGTAACTGGTATTTACCATCAATTTGTCGATAAATCTCGAAGGGTTGATGGCGATCGCGTTGGTAATATTCTGGGTTATAAATAACGTAGTATAGTACCCCCAACTTTTCATAAATCGCCATTTTGGACTCATACTCATTTCCCGGAGTCCAGGAAACCACCTCTAACACTAACTGGGGAACCATTCCCCCCTCTTCCCAGACCACATAACTTTTCCGAGATTTATTACCTGGTCGGCGGCGGTTCACTCCCACCGTCAGAAAACCATCAGGAATTACTGGGACTCTGGGGTTATCCCCGCTGGTGTGATAAATTCCCATATCTACACCGAAATACCAATCATTGCGGTCTTTCCAGATAATTGCTAGAAGAAATAATAGGTAATTGGGGAGAAAGTTTTGGTCTTCGTTATCCACAGGAGTATCATCAGAGTCGGGAAGTTCATCACTGGTGGGTAGATTTTTATAAAGGTCAATAGAAACCATAGGTCTAAACCAGTAGAAGACAGTTTCTCCCCAATTATAACAGTTATATCGCTATAATCTATAATTCCTCTAGCTGCTGACGTACCTCATTAACAGATAACCCCAATGCTACAGAAATTTGCTGTACTGTTAATCCCATATTGTCTAATTGAGCAATAGCTGCTAAACGCGCCTGGCGTTCTTTTTGTGCTTCCAATTGAGCCTGCTGTGCTTCCAATTGAGCCTGCTGTGCTTCCAATTGAGCCTGCTGTGCTTCTAATTGAGCCTGCTGTGCTTCCAATTGAGCCTGCTGTGCTAACTCTTCCGCACTCAAATAACGTCTCCCCTCTTGGTCAAACCAAGACAGGATTTCTCGGTCAATACCACCTAATGTAGCTTGACTTCTCCCAATTCCTAAACCGATTTCTGGTAGCCAGTAGGGTTCCCCGGTTTGTAACTGGTATTTACCATCAATTTGTCGATAAATCTCGAAGGGTTGATGGCGATCGCGTTGGTAATATTCTGGGTTATAAATAACGTAGTATAGTACCCCCAACTTTTCATAAATCGCCATTTTGGACTCATACTCATTTCCCGGAGTCCAGGAAACCACCTCTAACACTAACTGAGGAACCATTCCCCCCTCTTCCCAGACCACATAACTTTTCCGAGATTTATTACCTGGTCGGCGGCGGTTCACTCCCACCGTCAGAAAACCATCAGGAATTACTGGGACTCTGGGGTTATCCCCGCTGGTGTGATAAATTCCCATATCCACACCGAAATACCAATCATTGCGGTCTTTCCAGATAATTGCTAGAAGAAATAATAGGTAATTGGGGAGAAAGTTTTGGTCTTCGTTATCCACAGGAGTATCATCAGAGTCGGGAAGTTCATCACTGGTGGGTAGATTTTTATAAAGGTCAATAGAAACCATAGGTCTAAACCAGTAGAAGACAGTTTCTCCCCAATTATAACAGTTATATCGCTATAATCTATAATTCCTCTAGCTGCTGACGTACCTCATTAACAGATAACCCCAATGCTACAGAAATTTGCTGTACTGTTAATCCCATATTGTCTAATTGAGCAATAGCTGCTAAACGCGCCTGACGTTCTTTTTGTGCTTCCAATTGAGCCTGCTGTGCTTCCAATTGAGCCTGCTGTGCTAACTCTTCCGCACTCAAATAACGTCTCCCCTCTTGGTCAAACCAAGACAGGATTTCTCGGTCAATACCACCTAATGTAGCTTGACTTCTCCCAATTCCTAAACCGATTTCTGGTAGCCAGTAGGGTTCTCCCGTTTGTAACTGGTATTTACCATCAATTTGTCGATAAATCTCGAAGGGTTGATGGCGATCGCGTTGGTAATATTCTGGGTTATAAATAACGTAGTATAGTACCCCCAACTTTTCATAAATCGCCATTTTGGACTCATACTCATTTCCCGGAGTCCAGGAAACCACCTCTAACACTAACTGGGGAACCATTCCCCCCTCTTCCCAGACCACATAACTTTTCCGAGATTTATTACCTGGTCGGCGGCGGTTCACTCCCACCGTCAGAAAACCATCAGGAATTACTGGGACTCTGGGGTTATCCCCGCTGGTGTGATAAATTCCCATATCCACACCGAAATACCAATCATTGCGGTCTTTCCAGATAATTGCTAGAAGAAATAATAGGTAATTGGGGAGAAAGTTTTGGTCTTCGTTATCCACAGGAGTATCATCAGAGTCGGGAAGTTCATCACTGGTGGGTAGATTTTTATAAAGGTCAATAGAAACCATAGGTCTAAACCAGTAGAAGACAGTTTCTCCCCAATTATAGCAGTTATATCGCTAGAATCTATGATTCCTCTAGCTGCTGACGTACCTCATTGATAGATAAGCCCAATGCTACAGAAATTTGCTCTGCTGTCAATCCTATATTGTCTAATTGAGCAATAGCTGCTAAACGCGCCTGACGTTCTTTTTGTGCTTCCAATTGAGCCTGCTGTGCTTCCAATTGAGCCTGCTGTGCTTCCAATTGAGCCTGCTGTGCTTCCAATTGAGCCTGCTGTGCTTCCAATTGAGCCTGCTGTACTTCCAATTGAGCCTGCTGTGCTAACTCTTCCGCACTCAAATAACGTCTCCCCTCTTGGTCAAACCAAGACAGGATTTCTCGGTCAATACCACCTAATGTAGCTTGACTTCTCCCAATTCCTAAACCGATTTCTGGTAGCCAGTAGGGTTCCCCGGTTTGTAACTGGTATTTACCATCAATTTGTCGATAAATCTCGAAGGGTTGATGGCGATCGCGTTGGTAATATTCTGGGTTATAAATAACGTAGTATAGTACCCCCAACTTTTCATAAATCGCCATTTTGGACTCATACTCATTTCCCGGAGTCCAGGAAACCACCTCTAACACCAACTGAGGAACCATTCCCCCCTCTTCCCAGACCACATAACTTTTCCGAGATTTATTACCTGGTCGGCGGCGGTTCACTCCCACCGTCAGAAAACCATCAGGAATTACTGGGACTCTGGGGTTATCCCCGCTGGTGTGATAAATTCCCATATCCACACCGAAATACCAATCATTGCGGTCTTTCCAGATAATTGCTAGAAGAAATAATAGGTAATTGGGGAGAAAGTTTTGGTCTTCGTTATCCACAGGAGTATCATCAGAGTCGGGAAGTTCATCACTGGTGGGTAGATTTTTATAAAGGTCAATAGAAACCATAGGTCTAAACCAGTAGAAGACAGTTTTAAAAATTCGATGTTTAAATTATAGCATATCTGCGATCGCGGGTTATTTATTAATGTTTAATTAAGCTTTTTTAACAAAAAATAAGGGTGGGTTTATCATTCTTTTACTTTGTAGTAGCAAGCTGATATGATGAACCCAACCCTAGGTTATTTTCGGGGGAAGTGTTATTTTAATATGTTTGACACTTCAGCATGAATGAGGGCAATATTTGGGTCACGCTGAATGGCTTGATAATAACGCTTTTCTCGTTCGGTTCCCTGTTCATCTACTCGCAGTAGAAATTTAGCTTCTTCTAGTAGTTCGTTAACTTGGTCTAAGGTGACGGGTTCTTTTTCCTCTAGGGTTTCGTCAATTTTGACAATAAATTGGGAAAATGGTCGCAGCCAGCTAAACCAATCATCTCCAATTACTAGCCGGAAAAATTCTCCTTTAGAGGGGATGCGTCCGTAACACTTCTCATAAGTAATGCGTTCGGACTCTAGGAGATTTTTATGTAAGTTAAGTAAGCCTGTCCGCAACTGACGCAGACGCTTAAATGGAAGATTGAGAGGAGATTGAGTTGAGGACATGAATACAAATACGATCGCTATTTTCTTAGTTATCTTATTATCCCATAGAATGGGTAATTTAATGATAACTTATTCCCAATCTTGGCTGGTGTCACAAATAAAATTATCGGTGATAATATCATCAAATTGGTAAGGACAAATATCGGGAAAAGTTCGCAAAGGCAGACCTGTCTCTCGGAGAGCCAAATCAACCCCAGCCTCGAAGCTGTCCTCCAAGGCTTGGGCGATTCGGGACTTTAAACTAGGATTTCGAGATAAATGTCGCCGGGTGGCGCGGCGCTGTTCTCGAATGGTCAAGAACCAACTCCTTGAGCGTTTATGGGGTTGATATTCCCACTTGAGTAAATGTCCTAACAAGACTGTTAGATGACTGACTAATTCTCGATATTCTTGTCTTCCCAAACTGTCAATTTCAGCGTGTAAATTTTGCCAATCTAGGTTATTAATATCCTGTTGGGCTAAGGCTTGTAACTGCCACTGAGTCCAACCGTAAAAGTCCTGTTGATATAGGGAAAGTTTCTGACTATCCATAATCAGGATGCCTATATGTTATAATGGTGCATGATATTTGAATTAATGATTATGGCATCTATTTCTAGGTCGGAAGTAAAACAACTGTTAGAACGTTTGATTTTTGTGGACGATCGCCCTCAAGATTGGGTAGAGGATGTGTGGGGCATGAGTCCGACTTTAGGGGAAACTGCCGCCCGCTTGGTTGATGCTTTTGATGCTGTAATTGAATGTTGTTCGGAGGAAAAGTTAGAGAATATGTTACAGTCTCTCTATAGCGATCGCATCGATGAAGATATCTGATATCATAGCATTTGCGTAGCTCCTAAATACTTGGTAAGATAGGGGGAAAACACCTCATAAATCAAGGTTAAGGGCTTCCCGTGATGCCAGAAAAGATAATAACGACCCCAAAAAGGCCCCGGCTGTCCAAAGGCTAATTCTAAGGCTTTAGAATCGCCATAGTCAATACCTTGCACATCTCGATATAATTCAGTTCTCAGCCTGGCTAAACTTGCCCAAATTGGCAGAGATCTATTTTGTAAATACTCGTCAACGTGGCTATTTTCCCACCAGGAAGTAGCATAGGCTAAACGTTGTCCTGATGCAGTCCGCAACCAGACTTGACGGCGCAGCCGAGGGCCAGGGACTGCCTGAATCAATGGCGGCGCACCATCTGGACTCATACCAATGGCAGACATATCAATCACATCGACCTCTGTAGGTTCTCCGGTGAGTAGTTGCAGGTGGCGGGTTGGCGATCCGTCTCCCAATAGCATAATTTGCCAGGCTGGGGATAGTTGGCTGTGGGGGAGTCCTTGGCGGACTGTTTCCTGGTTTCCCTGCCAACGACACCGGAGGCGATGCCAGCCAGCAGGCTGTTGAATTGGGTTAGGGGAGTGAATGTGGGCAGTCAATGTTTTTTACAATTCTTAACGTTGGTTTTAATCATAGCGCGTATTTGTGATCATGAGTTTTAATCCCCTTGGGGGGAATTTAATGGCAGCCCTAGAGTTTCTGAAGTTTCCCAGAAACCACTATCAGGATTATAATTAACGGAATCAGTCAAAGTATAAAATATTATGTCAGATCCTATGTCGGCTCCTAATGATATCACCTTAACGGTCACAGTTTCCCAGGAGTTAATGCAGGAAATTGAGCAAAAATCCCAGGAAAATGGACACAGCATCACGCAACTGGTGCAGGAAGCGATCAGGGAATATTTAGCCCTCAATAATGCCACAGATATAGAACTTTTACGTCGTCAAATAATTGAACTCCAGCGACAACTGTTAACTCTGGAAAAAATCCCCCAATATTTAACGGCGGTTGAAACTAGGGTAGCGATATTAGAAAGGCGCTTAGGTTCAGTAAGTATAACTAATCAACGATCATCTTTACCTACTGTGGCAGCAGATGATGAGGATTTTGATGATGAACCGGATGAAATTCTCACGGATTTTTTGGCTGATTAATTAAAGGCAATTTTGGGTATCTAAAAACTTTAATTGCTGATATAACATCTGAATGCGAGGTAGATGCACTCCTCCGGCTGTAGCCATTTTTAAGGGATTGCCTAAAATGGCATCAATTTCTAGGGGTCGGCGCTGATCATAGTCAATTTTCATGCTGGTTTTATAGGGTGTCATGGTTTCGGTATGAGACAACATTTGATTAATTATTTCGGGGTCAAGAAAGCGATCGCAACCCTTAGCGCCCTGTAAAACTTCCCCCATAATGTCCTCAACTAAAACCCGAGTTGCTGGATTTGACATCATTTGATCAGTGCGGGCATTTAAAACTACTGATAATCCATTATAGGGGATATTCCACACCAACTTTTCCCAACGAATTGAGAGTAAATCTTCGGCTATGTCTAGGGGGACACCAGCCTTTTTAAAATCATCACCAATTTGTTGGAGTCGGGGGGTAATGCCACCAGATTGGTAATTGTGGTTATATTCGGCTAGTTTCATCATACCATAGTCTAAATGGCGAATATAACCAGGTTTGATTTTATTAGAACAAATTACACAAATACCCCCTAAAACTCTGTGATTGCCGACTATTTCGGCTATTTCTGGCTCAATTCCTAACCCATTTTGTAAGACCAAAACCACGCCATCAGGTTTTAATACTGGGGGTAAAATTTGGGGTAGTAAATGATTTTCTGTGGATTTTATGGCGACAATTACTACATCACAGGGTGGCATTTTTTGGGGATTATTGTAGGCTGGGACTTGGGGGAGTTGAAAATCACCCCAAACGGATTCTATTTGTAAGCCATGCTGACTCACCCAATCGTAATCACTTCTGAGTAAAAAATGAACATCTAGTCCTGATTTCTGAAGTTTAGCGCCATAGAATCCACCTAATGCCCCGGTGCCAATAACTGCATAACTACGAGGATTGCTAAGTTGAGAAACCAAAGTCATATCATCTAATTAATTGATGGTCAAAAGCTGTTAATATTATGACACAAATCATTGTATTTGTCGAGGATTTAACCATTGTTGAATGGGAGGAGGAAGGGGTTGTCTTTGGCGGGTAGATGGGTTAATTGAGATATGCTTAGTTATACCTTGGGCGATTAATGATTGAGGCTGATCAGCAAGGCAGATTTGATATTCTATCTGAAAGGTATCTAGGCTTAGTTGTTGAGGTGAGAGGTTAATGACAATCCGATCGCCACAATAAATGGGTTGCCGATAGTCCATAGAAGCATGGACAATGGGAATGGCAAAATCGGGGTTATTGACAAAAGTTTTTAGGTCAATGCCTAGATTAATTAAAGCGGCTTCATAGGCTTGGTGACACATAGACATCATCTGGGCAAAATAGACAACGCCAGCGGCATCAGTTTCGCTAAAGTAGACAGTTCTAGTATATACCACAAAGGTGATGAATAAATGAGCAATTTCGGACTATTGTTCCCCTGAACTAGGGGAAATCAGGGGAATTTATGGGAATTGACTATCCTTGGTTTTTGATCATCATAACATCAATAATTTTGGTAGCTATTTCCTCTGATAAATCGAGGTAACTGTAGAGGTCATTAAGTAGGTCTTCTTCCTCTTTGGTAATTTCACCATCAGCGAGAGTGATATCTGTAGCAATGGCAAAGACTGTTTCCCGTAACTCTTTGGGTAAGACAGCGATCGCCGATTTTAATAAAGTATTGTAGCCGTGGGTTTTAATTTCCGTGAGTAGACGATCTAGCATTTCCCGTTTCTGAGTCGGGGAATAGTCGCTAAAAAGCTGCATTCGCGATAGACTACTATTGAGGATTTGAGACTCACTGGGGAGAACCAAACCATCAGCGGCTATGGCAATTAAAGCGATCGCCGCAAAGGCTTCCGGGGGTGAAAGTTTAATAGTAGCGTTGCTATCAGTAGATTCAGACATAGTTAATTTTTCCTGATTTGGGAGTATTTCCGATCTTGATTATGATGACACTGGATGCCGAATTTTTCCAATCTATTGATCAGCTAGGGCAATTTCCGCGGCCAGAAAATCGATAAACTGTCGCGCCGTCCGTCCCGATCGCCCATTATGTCTTGTTGCCCACTGGCGGGCGCGATAATCAAGATCTTCTGGATCGATAGTTATTCCGGCTTGAGTAGCCAGATGCCTAACTATGCTAAGATAAGTTTCCTGATCTGCTGGTTCAAAAGTCAGGGTTAAGCCAAAGCGATCGGCAAATGATAGCTTTTCCTGGACTGTATCCCAAGCCTGTACTTCATTCTGGTCTTGAGGACGGGGACGTTCATCAAAAAACTCTCGGACTAAATGGCGGCGGTTTGAAGTGGCATATACCACCACATTTTCAGGTCGGGCGGTCATATTTCCTTCCAGGACAACTTTCAAGGCTTTAAAAGCATCATCATCTTCTTCAAAAGATAGGTCATCCACAAAGATAATAAACTTTTGGGGAACTCCCCGCAACTGTTCAATTACTTGGGGTAGGTCTCGCAGTTCAGATTTAGTTACTTCAATTAATCGCAAACCCCGATCGCTATATTGATGTAACAAGGCTTTAACTAGGGAAGATTTCCCTGACCCCCTACTGCCATATAACAGAACATTTAAGGCTGAATATCCCGCCAATAAAAACTCGGTATTTTTTAACAAGATTTCTCGCTGTGGTTCATATCCTACTAATTGGTTGAGGTGAATCGGATCAGGATTCGCGATCGCCATTAGTTCCCCATTCCGCCAACGAAATGCCTGGTTTTCGGCAAATTGACCAGTTCCATATTGTCGATAGTGGGCGGCGATCGCTTCAATGGCATCTCCCCAATTTTCCCCTTGGGCTAACTGATTACGCAGAGCCAGTTCTTCAATTTTATCAACTAAAATAGGTTCATCTTCCCAAACTATTGGCAATTCGGGAATTTGGGCGATCGCTTGTACCCATTGAGCCATTTTTATCCCCTGACATTTATAGAGGATATGTAAGATTCCTAAATCGTGACGGGTAGCCGCAATTAAAGAGGGATTTAATGCCGTTAGGTCGCACTGTTGGGCTTGACGGGAAAAGGGATTATCTGCCCTCAGAATTTGAGTGATTAAGTAATTTTGCCAGCTTTGGGATTGTTCGGCTTGGACTCGAAACCAGTAACTATAAGCCTGTAAAGTTTGATGGCTGTCTGCTTGTAACATATAGTCTAATAGGTTCATAAAGGCTTGACCTATTGGATCTCCCATTACTTCCTGATAAAGCAGCAGGGATAGCGCTTGACGTTGCAGAAATCGAATTTTAGCGATCGCTTCAGATAACGGTGAGGACATGGGCTAATTTGGCTGAAACTTACATCTAAACACAACCACGACACTCTCTGATTATATGGCATAGTGCCACCATCAAAAACGTTAATTTTTACAACATTTTCTGCGGAGTCTGTCTGATTCCTGATAAGTTGCTATTGATGGCAGTTTTTAATCAGTAGGAGTTGGGATTGATGAGTTTAGGTATGATCGCCACTCTCCTTTATGGAGTTTTGGCAATTGTTGGGGGAATTGTTGGATATAAGAAAGCCCAAAGTAAGATTTCTCTAATAGCGGGTGTCAGTAGTGGTATACTGTTATTGGTGGCAGCTTTGGGACAAGCCCAAGGCTGGGAATGGGCGTTAATTTTTGCCCTAGTTATTTCCGTGGTTTTAGTATTAGCTTTTGTGGGTCGATATGTGAAGACTCGAAAATTTATGCCGTCCGGTTTAATGGTAATTTTAGGAATGGTGGCGATCGCTGTGATGGTTTATCAAATTATTGGCGGTTTCAATACTGGGCTGATGGTTTAAAAGCCCAACTGCGAGGCGGGCGGGTGATTTCGTCTAACCACTACCCGCCCTGTGTTAATCCCCTCAGTTAATGATGTTTAAAATCTCAGCTTTCAGGATGGCTTAAAAAAGGAACTGCTACCACTGTAGCCGTTGTGTCTCCTAGGGATACTTGCGAGCCTTCGCCCCCCGCTTTTGTGCGGATATAACCCAAGCCAAACCATCCCTCTTGAGTCTCGGTAATGCTGGTAAGTTTACCGACTTTTTCATCCTTGAGATTAATCACGGTTCCCGGTTCCACAAAACCCGAAAGACGCAAACCCCATAATCGTTGTTTAACTCCTTTATAAGTGTTGAGACGGGCGATGGTTTCCTGTCCGATATAACAACCTTTCTCAAAGGAAATATTACCCCATAATCCCGCTTCTAGGGGGTTATAATCTTCTGTTAGTTCCCGATCGGGTGTGGGGCGACCCTGGAGAATGCGGAGTTGTTCCCAAATGCGATCGCCCAAAGGAACAGCCCCAGCTTCCGTCAGAGATAGCCACAAATTCCCCGCCGCCTCTGTGGGAACTATCAGAGTGTATCCTTCCCTAGCCAAACCACTACCGATCGCCACACGAACCGAAATATTAGCGATATGATCAACCCAGTGATTTCCCCGGGTGAGATTTTCAGCCATGGTAGCCCCCAGTTTTGTCAGTAGAGAGGAACTTTCCGGTCCAATGAGACTAAATATCGCCCACTGGTCGCTGATGTCTTTTATGTTAACCCTATCCATGGGGAAAATATAGCGGTCTAGCCATTGTAGCAGGTGCTGACGGCGATTCGGCGAAACCAGTAATAACACCGCCTCCTCGGTCATGTAAGCCGTTGCTAGATCGATATTTCGGGCGGTGGAGGTGACAAATACTGTATCACATCCCTGTCCCGGTTGGCGATCGCTAATAGAATTGGTGCTTTGGTTGTGGAGGAAAGATAAACGATCTTCCCCAGAAAGTTCTAATAGTCCCCAATGGGAGCGATCGCATAACGCCACCGTCTCCTCGGAAGCATTCAATGCTTCAGTGTCATTATCAAAACTGAGGGGAACCTGATTAGCTTCATCATATATGGCTTTGGTATTCGCGTAAATCTCTGGGAGGGTTTTAGTCATTGTTCTGTTAAATTAGCAAAAACTTTCTCGATTAAGTCTTGAGTTTTGCGATCGAGTTTATCCCAATCTACATCTCCTGTATTATCCAGTAAACTGGTATCAATTTCCACCTCCTGGGGTTGGTCGGGTGTATGGGTGGGCTGGTAGTCCTGGAAACAGACTTGATAACACAGATCCCAAACATCAATGTTTACTTGTTGGCCATTATGCTCTAATTTAAGTACATAACCCGGATAGGGGGTGGTATGGGTTTCATAACTTCCCTTCCAGATAGATGTTTCCAGTTGCTTGCGAATGTTATCTAGGACTCTGATTAAAGCTGGCTGCATGAGTATTTCAGCTTGCTGCCAAGCCAGTTGGTTTTTAATTTTGGGTTTCATGGATATTAGCCGATGAAGGGTCTATTTAGCTATAATTTACATAAAGATGGCGATAATAAACCATCAAATTTTAACATACAGTAACCTCAATTTACCATGAAAATTCTTTTAGTGGATGATGATCAATATTTGAATCAACAATTATCCAAATCTCTGAAAGCTCATAATTATGTAGTTGATATAGCGACCGACGGCGAATCGGGATGGAACTATATCGAAAGTTTTGAATATAGTTTGGTTATCCTAGATATTATGTTGCCGAAACTGAATGGGATTGCACTATGTCGAAAATTGCGATCGCATAATTATCAGATGCCAGTGCTATTATTAACAGCTCGTGATAGCTGCGAAGACAAGGTTTTAGGGCTAGACGCGGGGGCTGATGATTATCTAGTCAAACCGATTAGGGCTGAAGAATTAATCGCCAGAATGCGCGCCTTATTGCGTCGTGCGACCATTTCTTTACCGCCAGTAATCCATTGGGGAGACCTAACTTTAAACCCGGCAAAATGCGAGATTTCCCACCAAAAATCGGTCTTGCATCTCACCCCCAAAGAATATGGATTGATGGAATTATTTATTCGCAGTCCCTATCGTGTTTTCAGCTACGATACCATCATCGAACATCTCTGGTCAATAGAAGAACCTGCGGCCGATAACACTGTCCGCGCCCATATTAAAAGCCTACGCAATAAGCTAAAAGACGCTGGCGGAAACCCCAAGTTAATTGAAAATGTCTATGGAATGGGATATCGGATTAAATCCCTAGATGAGGGGAGTTTTAGTCATAAATATTCATCCTTAACCAGCCACCCTTTGTCCGTAGATGAAACCGTTACGGAGATTTGGGCAAAAATCAAAGACAAAACCATAGCTAGAGTTGAGAGTATTCAAGCAATAGCTATGGCTAATTCCCAAGATTTAAATGATGAAAACAACCCCCGCCAATATGCCTATATAGAGGCTCACAAACTAGCGGGTTCTTTGGGAACTTTTGGATATGGTCGAGGTTCCGAAATCGCCAGAAAAATCGAATACTTGTTAGCGGGAGAACAACCCCTAGACACCGACAAGCAAACACAAATTGAGCAATTAACTGAAGACCTCTTAAAGGAGCTGAAAAAAACGCCGGCCAAACCCCAAATAAAAGAGATGAAAAAGCACCCCAAAACCACTGTGCAGTCATTGTTGATTGTTGATAATGATACCATCCTAGGGGACCAAATTATTAGGGAAGCCCATAGTCGTGGTTTAGAGGCTCGACTGGCTCCTGGTGTGGGGATAGCCAGAGCCATGATGGTTGAGTATCAGCCCAGTATAATTTTACTAGAATTGAACTTTCCCAAGCCGGAAGAAGATGGGTTAATGCTATTAGAAGATATCGCCTATCATCACCCAGAAATTCCGGTGGTCATATTCTCAAGGCGATCGAGTTTTATAGATAGGCTGACGGTGTGTCGTTTAGGGAGTCGGGCGTTTCTGCAAAAACCGATGTCTAGCCATCAAATTGTGGAGATAGTCACAGGAATTCTCAATAATAATACCATCACCGGCAAAATTATAGCGATCGATGATGATCCGCAAATTTTGGAACTATTAGAAGCCCTGTTGTGTCCCTTGGGATTAGAGGTAAAAACCCTAAATACTCCGCGAAAATTCTGGCAAGTCTTAGAAAGCTCTAACCCGGATTTACTAATTATTGATGTAGAAATGCCCCATTATAATGGCATTGATTTATGTCAGGTAATTCGCAACGAACCCAGATGGCGTTATCTGCCGATTTTAGTATTAACCAACCACACAGACCCAGAAACTAGAGCGGAACTATTTAGAGCCGGTGCTGATGATTTTATCAGCAAACCGGTAGTCGGACCGGAATTAATAGCCCGTTTATTTAGTCGTCTGCATCGCAGTCGTCTGTGGCGTAATATAGCGGAGATAGACACCTTAACCGGAATCGCAAATCGCTATAAATCAACTGAAGATATAAACCGATTAATTCGGATGGCTGGTCGTCACAAACAACCCCTGTGCTTTGCCATTTTAGACCTGGACAATTTTAAAGATATTAATGACCAATATGGTCATGATACGGGGGACTGGGTTCTGCACCGATTTGGGGAAGTTCTCAAAAAAGTGTTTCGCCAGGAAGATATAGTAGGAAGATGGGGAGGAGAAGAATTTGCGGTAGCCATGTATGGTACTTATAAACAAGATGCCATTAACCGACTGCAAAAAGTTTTAGAAGAGTGGCGTTTAGAGGTTCTAGTCCCAGAAGATAATATAGCTTTTTCGGTCACATTTAGTGGGGGAGTAGCTCAATATCCAGAAGATGGGCAGGATTTACAACTACTGTATCGAGTGGCAGATACTATTTTATATGAAGCCAAACAAGCTGGACGTAATCAAATTCGCGGATAATTTACCATGAGCCAAACAGTTTTAATTATTGATGATGATGAGGATATTCTATTTGTGGCGGAGAGCTGTTTACAACTGCAAGGGAAATGGCAGGTACTCACAGCCGCATCAGGAACGGAAGGATTTACCATAGCCAAACAACAGCAGCCGGATGTGATCCTACTAGACCTAGTTATGCCGGGTGTAGATGGAGAGGCTACCATAAAGATGCTCAAAAATGATATCATAACTGCGGAAATTCCGGTGATTTTGATGACGGCGAAAAATTCCCCGAAAGAACGATCGCTCTATTTAGGATTAGGAGCGATCGCCATCATTAACAAACCCTTTGAACCCCTAGAAATTTCCGATCAAATCAGTAATGCTCTAGGTAACTAATCGTGTACTGGCCACCCTTAACCCATCAATTCCAGAGCCTCGCCAAATCCATAATTGGCGGTTCCAAAAGGCTGGCCATTTTAGAAGCCGGCTTAATCGGATTAATTTCAGGAATAGCCGCCTTTTTTCTGAGAACAGGAGCCGGGTGGTTAGGGTCTTGGCGAGTCCAAGGTTCCGCCCACTTTTCAGCTTGGCTATTTTTACCCATATTAGGCGTAGTCGGGGGGCTGTTGTCTGGTTTCCTAGTCGAACGCATAGCCCCAGAAGCAGCCGGAAGCGGTATCCCCCAAGTTAAAGCAGCCCTAGGGGGAATCAAAACCTCCCTAGATCTACGGGTAGCAGTAGTCAAACTGATCAGCACCATGATCACCATGGGTTCTGGATTAACCCTAGGACGACAGGGGCCAACAGTACAAATCGGAGCCGCCCTCGCCGCCTGGGTAAGTCGTTGGGTTCCCACTTCTCCCAACTATCGCAAACAACTAATCGCCTGTGGAGCCGCCGCCGGACTAGCCGCCGGGTTTAACGCTCCCATAGCCGGGGTTTTATTCGTAGTGGAAGACCTCCTACACGACATCTCAGGATTAACCCTCGGACCCGCCATTATCGCCTCATTTACCGGGGCGGTAGTATCCCGGCTATTAGGAAACAAAGCCATGGGACTACCTCCCACCATAGAGATACCCCCAGAAGCCCTATATCAACAATGGTTAATTGAACCCCTAGAAATCCCCTTTTATATCCTGGTGGGTGTTCTCTCGGGAGTATTTGGGGTGTTATTCAGTCGGGGAATTATTACCTTTCAGAAATTTAACCGCCATACCCTCAAATTAGGACTACCCCTGAGTATGGCTGTGGCGGGTCTAATTTGTGGGATGGTTATTGCTGTGCTACCAGAGACTTTTCGAGATAATGCCGGTTTGCGAGAATATATCCTCAAAGGTAATATCCTCTGGACAACCACAGCTCTAGCTTTTGTGGTGCAGTTTTCCCTAACTACCATGGCGGCGGGTTCCGGTGCGCCGGGGGGATTATTTGCACCATCCCTAATTTTAGGCGCGGCTTTGGGGAATACTATTGGCTTATGGGAAGAGGCAACGATCGCCTTACAACCTCACACCACTTTTGCTTTTGCCGGAATGGGAGCCTTTTTCTGTGCCGTGTCTCGGACTCCCGTCACCGCCGTGGTGATTGTCTTTGAAATTACCACCGATTTTAACTTGGTTCTGCCACTGATGATCTGTTCTGTGGTCTCCTATTTGGTAGCCGAAAAGATAGAAAAACATTCCCTATACGATCGCCTATTGGCTTTGAGTGGCATTGAATTGGAACCTGACCAAAATGCTGACCGGGTAGCCTTAAATATGTTGCACGCTAGGGATGTTATGCAGCGACAGGTAGAAACTCTCGAAGATCAGTTATCCCTAGAACAGGTTAGGTCCGCTTTTTCTCAATCCCATCATCGCGGCTTTCCCGTAGTCAACCAGGGTAAATTGGTCGGTATTATCAGCCAAACTGATATGGCAAAGATTAACCAACAAGACATATCAGAACAAACCCCCCTACATAAGCTGATGACTCCCCAACCTGTTACTATTTACCCTGATGCTCCCCTCAGTGAGGTTCTGTATCTGTTGGGACGGCAAAAACTCAGTCGCCTTCCCGTGGTGGAGGGACGGCATTTGGTGGGAATTATTACCCGCAGCGATATTATTCGCGGTGAACTTGGATATATTAGCGGTAATCACCAGGTGGGGCATCATGCGACCCCCTCCTACGTGGTTTATCAAACTCGCGGCCCCATGGTCGGTCATGGGCGACTATTGGTGGCTTTGAATAATCCCACTACCGCCCCGGCTTTGCTACATATTGCGGCGGCGATCGCTGCTGAACGTAATTATGAGCTAGAATGCTTGACTATTATTACCATTGCTCGCAATTTGTCCCCGGCGGAAACTCCGGTATCCATTACTAAATGTCGCCGTCTACTTCGCCAAGCTGAACGTATTGCCAAAAGCTGGCGGGTTCCTATTCATACTCAAATTAGGGTCAGTCATGATGTGTCTGGGGCGATTTTGGAGACCGTGCAAGAACGAAATATTGATTTGACTTTGATTGGGTGGCAAGGGGAAAGGTCCGCCACTAATCGGGTTTTTGGCACTGTGGTTGATACCATTATTCGACAAGTACCCGGTGAGGTGGTTTTGGTGAAGTGGGGAAAAGATGTTAACCCCATTTTTAGTGACCCCTCAGATCAGCGATCGCTCCAGTTTCCTGTTTGGCGACGTTGGTTAGTTCCTCTGCGAACTGGGGGACCTCCACCAGCGGCAATGGGCATTTTACCCGGTTTGGCTAGGTTGAGTTTGCGCCCCGATATCCGACTGTTAACTGTGGTTAAAAATGCTTTGTCTGAGGCGGAAATGGCAAAGCTAGACCACTTAGTTGACAGGTTGCAGGGTTCCATTAATGGGGAGGTGGTGGCAACTGCTGTTTGTGCTAGGTCTGTGGTTGATGTGCTTTTGGATATTGCTAATCATGATTACTGTGATGTGATTGTTTTGGGTGCTAGTGGCGAAAGTATGCTGCAACAGGCGATTAAGGGTAATATCCCCGAAGCGATCGCCCGTGGTTGTCCTTGTACTGTCATTTTGGTACGCCCACCTATTATGAATTGACCAGGTTTTGTTTTTGGTCAATAATTCTGCTATAATTTCGGCGGAATTGTCTGACTATTAACTGCCAACTTCATTGGAAATTATGACCGAACCCAAAAATCAACACCTGACCCACGCCTTAAATCAACTTATTGGTGATTATGGCATTCAAACCGTTTTGGATTGCCTCGCCGATCGCTGCTTGAAAGAAGCTGATTTTTTGAGGAGCGATCGTAGTACCGACTTGGCCGAAAATTGGGAAGAAATCGGCAAGGGTTTAAAACATATTTTAAGCCGATGGCAAGAATAAATTAACCCCCAAAATATGGGGTAATATGCTTGACATTTTGGATAATTTGTGCTTGTATCAGATAGGGTTATTGCTATTGATTAATTAACCATAAATCCCTTAATCTTAATGGATGTACTCAATGTTAGTTACCGCGCTGCTAATCCTAGGGATGTCCTAGAAATTGCACCACTCATCAGACTGGCTGCCGGGGAGATGATGGATTTTTTACTCCAGCCTCTTCATCAACAATTAACCGTTGAACAAATACTAGCCAGAATGATTCAGTCAGAAACTTCTGTTTTATCTTATCAAAACATTGAGGTTGCCTATAGTCATGGTCGCATTATTGGCATGGCGAACAGCTATCCGGCTAATGCCGATATCATCACAGAAGAGATGAAACAGTTATTTAAGCCTGACCGTTTGGCTATTATCGAGGCTTTTGATAACGCCAAAGTTGAGGGGAGTTGGTTTCTTAATATTTTGGCGGTTAAGTCACCATATCAACGGCAGGGTATTGGCACATCATTAATCTGGCGAACCAAGCAAAAAGCCTGGGAATCAGGATTTTCTACCTTGAGTTTAGTTACTCAATCCGATAACTTGACGGCGATTCGCTTATATCAAAAAAATGGGTTACGAGAAGTTCAAACCCTGGAAATTCATCCCCACCCCAAAATAAGCGATCGCCTCAGTTATATTTTAATGAGTTGTGACCTCACTATCTAAATAAATTAACCCCGAATTATGCGACTTCCTCAACCTTCTGAAGGTCTGGTTAATAGCTTATATCAGCGCCGCCAAAAATTAGCGCAACTGGTAGATTTTCCCGTCCTGTTGTGGTCTGGTGGTGTGCGATCGCGCAATTTTCCTGCTAATATTTATCCTTTCCGCGCCAGTAGCCATTTCTTATATTTTGCCGGTCTATCCTTAGTCGATACTGTCATCCATTTAGAAGGGGGAAAACTGACCCTATTTATGGATGACCCAGACCCAGATAGCGCCCTATGGCATGGGGACAGTCCCTCACGCGATCGCCTCGCTGAAATTATCGGTGCCAACTCCGCTTTTCCCAAATCGGAATTAACCCAAAAAAGCCATAATGCTGCCACCGTCAGAGTGCAAGACCCAGCCACCCTTGCCGAAATGGAACGCATTTTAAAGCGCCCTGTCATGGCTCCAGCCGCCGCCGTAGGTCAAGATTTAGCGTTAATCAAAGCCATAATTAACCTCCGTTTATGCCATGATGATGCCGCCCTGTCCGAACTCAAAAAAGCCGCCACCGTCACCGTCAAAGCACACCAATCCGGAATTTTAGCCACCCCCACAGCCAGCCACGAAAGTGATATTAGGGCAGCCATGGAAGCCGTCATCATCGCCTATAATATGACCTGTTCTTATAATAGTATAGTGACCACCGAGGGTCAGGTATTACATAACGAATTATACCATAATCCCCTGAAATCCGGTGATTTATTATTAGCAGATGTCGGCGCAGAAACCCCTGGGGGATGGGCTGGAGATGTCACCCGCACCTGGCCAGTTTCCGGCACTTTTTCCCCTACCCAAGCCGATATATATGATATAGTATTAGCCGCCCATGATGCTTGTATTGAGCAGGTCAAACCCGGTGTAGAATATAGGGATATTCATTTATTAGCGGCGGCGGTTATCACCGAGGGATTAGTAGATTTAGGGATTTTGCGAGGACAGGTAACCGAATTAGTAGAAAAGGATGCTCACGCCTTATTTTTCCCCCATGGTATCGGTCATTTACTAGGGTTAGACGTTCATGATATGGAAGACCTAGGAGACTTAGCCGGATATGCTCCTGGGCGCAAAAGAAGCGATCGCTTTGGTCTAGGTTTTCTGCGTTTAAATAGACCCCTAGCCCCCGGAATGCTAGTCACCATCGAACCTGGTTTTTATCAAGTTCCAGCCATTTTAAATCACCCACCCAATCGCGAAACCTATAGAGATATGGTAAATTGGGAACAACTCGAAAAATTTGCCGATGTGCGTGGCATTCGCATTGAGGATGATGTATTAGTCACCGACAGCGGCCGGGAAGTTTTAACCGCAGCCTTACCCAGTCAAAGACATCACCTGACAAAATAAGTGAGACTCTAAAGCCTCACTTAGCCACCGCTCAAAGGGGATAAATAATTTACAAACCTGGTAGGTTCAACCCACCAGTCAACTCTTCCATGCGTTCCCGCATAGTAGAGGTGGAGTTATTATAGGCTTCCTTCATGGCAGTTAAGATTAGATCAGAGACTACATCAGGTTCCTCTCCCAGCAAATCAGGAGATACTTCTACCCGGCGAGGTTCTTGGTTCCCACTGAGATAAACCTTCACCAGACCACCACCCGCTTCTCCGAGGACTTCGAGTTCGTCTAATTCTTCCTGAAGTTTTTTCGCCCCTTCCTGAACCTGCTGGGCTTTTTTAAAAGCCTCGGCTAGTTCCTTCATTTTACCAAGGCCGAAGCCTCCACCGAATCCTTTTCCTTGTGTCATAACTAATTTTCCGTTGCGTCACCGACGCTCTGAGTTTTCCATAAGACCTAGCTTAACCCCAGATTGTACCAGAAGTCTTGCTCTAGGAACAATCATGGCGAATCAAACTGGCTTCACACAGCCAAAATTCTCAGCCTAACAGACTTTGAAGTCTCCGAGGATTCTCACCTCTGGCTCTAACAAATAGGACCACTGATGCTGAACTCGCTCTTGAACATGGTGTATCAGTTGAAAGATATCACTAGCGGTAGCCGAGCCGCAATTCAAGATAAAGTTAGCATGGCGTTCGGCCACTTGAGCGCCACCAATTTTATAACCCTTTAATCCCGCTTGTTCAATCAACCAGCCGGCCTTATGGGGTCCAGGGTTACGAAAAACACTACCACAACTAGGTAAATGGTAGGGTTGAGATAGCCTTCGCTGTTGGAAATGTTCTGTAGTCTCAGCCATAACCTGTTCTGGGTCATAACCCGGCTGTAACTGGAATGTAGCCTGAGTAACTAAGCGATCGCTTCCCTGTAGATTAGAAGTACGATAGCGGTAGCCCAATTTTTCCGGGGGTAACACATGGAGAGTTCCCGAACGTTCCAGGATATGGGTATTAACTAAAATATCTGCTGTACAAGAACTATGAGCGCCAGCATTCATAACTATCGCTCCTCCGACAGTTCCCGGAATTCCCACCGCCCATTCTAAGCCACGCCAACCCATACGAGCAGCTTTCCAAGCCAAGCGGGGTAAAGAAGCACCCGAACCCACCGTAAGCTGTCCAGTTTCCTGGTCAAAGTGAGTATGTCGCAGATAACGAGTACCAATCACCAAACCGCGCAAACCTCGATCGCTCACCAAAAGATTAGAACCGCCGCCCAATAAAGTGATAGGTAGTTCTTCAGCATTAGCCCATTCCAAACAGGCTAGTAACTGATCTAATCTTTGAGGTGCAGTATACCAGTCAGCCGGGCCTCCCACCCGAAACGAGGTTAGAGAAGCTAGGGAAACTTTAGACCGGATCAAACAGTCATTACCCAGGAGGGTGATGGAGCGTTCCGGTTTTCCGTTCACTTGACCTAGAGAGCCAGAGGAAACAGTCATGACCATAATCAAATACTTATTTAATGAGAAATGCCTGTAATTTAATCAGCACATTACATGAGTTAATATCCAGTTACGCAGTAACAGTGGGATTGATGCCAGAATTGTCATCGGATTGAAAGAATGCCATCACCTCTGGAATTACTCGGTTGAGGTTGCCAGCACCCAAAAACAGGACCAAATCTCCTGGTTTGAGCAGTTGACACAAGCGAGTTTTCACCGCCTCTAGGGAGGGCTGGTAATCGACATGGGGATGATTTTCAGCAACGCGCGCGGCCAATTTTTGACCATTAATCCTGCCCGGATTGGCTTCTCCGGCGCTATAGATCTCCGTGAGCATAACTAAGTCTGCATCACCAAAGCACAGAGCGAAATCCTCCATAAGGGTTTCGGTGCGGGTGTATCGGTGGGGTTGAAAAATGGCGACCACTCGTTTAATTTCCGAGCTGGGATGAATAGGGGTGATAGCTGCTTCCGAGAAAGTGGAGCTAAGACCCTGGGAATTTTGAAGCCGTCCCCTAGCAGCAGCAAGTGTTACTCGAATTTCGCTAGGGTGGTGGGCATAATCATCAACAAATTGAATACCCCCATAATTCCCCCGATATTCAAAGCGTCGTTTAGTCCCCGGAAATTGTGCGATCGCCTGAGCAATCACAGAAAATTCCAAATTGAGTAACCGACCCACAGCCACGGCGGCCAAAGCATTACTGAGATTATGGGCTCCCAGCAATTGTAACTTTAGCAGACCGATCGCCTCACCTCGCTCATAAACCTGAGCGATGATGCCATCAGCTAGATATTGAACAGCATCAACAGTATAGTCGGCATTAGACTGGGAGTTAATGCTGTAGCTAATGGTAGGTTTAAGGTAATCTCGAACCATTGTGCAGTCAATGCACCCCACAATAGTCTCACATTGATTGGCAAAAATCTTAAAGGTCGAGATCAATTGATCAAGAGTTTTGTAGTGGTCAGGATGATCAAGTTCAATATTAGTCACAATCCCTATATGGGATGCTAGTTTAACCAGGGAACCATCAGACTCATCGGCTTCGGCGACCAAATAAGGGCCATGTCCCACGCGGGCATTTCCTTCCCAAGCGTTCACCTCGCCACCCACCAGAATTGTCGGGTCCAAACCAGCTTTTAGCAATAGAAAAGCAATCAAGCTGCTGGTTGTAGTTTTACCATGAGTGCCGGCGACGGCAATACTTTGGTACTCAGCCATCAAAGCGGCTAGTAGGTCTGATCTATGAAAAATCGGACATCCTAACTCTCGGGCGACTTGATATTCGGGATTTTCGGGATGGATAGCTGTTGAACAAATAACTTGTGGCAGTTGCTGTGCTAACTCGGGGCTGGAAATAGATGGTTCTATGGGTAATGGTGCTTTCTCCGAGGAGATTTTCCCAGATACGACAGAAGCCACTGACTCCCAATTATGCTTGGGGGTTTTAAAAATCTCAAAGTTGCTGGCATCTTGACTCCAAAAAATATGAGCCCCCATGGCTTGTAATCGCTCTGTGATATGGCTATTTTGGAGATCCGAACCGAAGACAGGCAAATTTCGCTCGGCTAAAATATAGGCAAGGGCTGACATTCCTATGCCACCAATGCCAATGAAATGAAATGGCCTGCCATGAAAATCGACAGTATTAGGCATTAACTATTCCTCAACACACCACACCACACCTCCAACAGGCGATTATCATATCAATAATTGCCGGTTGTTGGAAACTCAAGAATAACAAACTCTCGGAATTACAACATTCTCAAGCGATCGCTCGGATTAAATGGAGGCAGAACGCTTTATGATATTTGTATACTACATACTCCCCAAAATCGGAAATGACCGGATGCTACCTGCGGAAAATTAGGTTTAGATCAAGGCAAACCGGGGCGGATGCCATATAAGACTCAACACCTGCCATAGCTTCACCCCAGGGCATTTGGGGTCATCATGTCCTCCTTAGATGTGATTACTGAGGCTTATTATCCTAAGTATGCGCCCCTAATCATAGCCGATCGCACCCGGAATCAGAATCCCCCTAACTATCAGAGAAGACAGAATAGCACGGGAAGATCAGCAATTTTGTCTGTACCAGCGGGGATCTAGGGGAATGGACGATTTGCTGTTAACTGACTAGGGACATCCCAGCAAAAGTTTCGATACCTAAACTTCAGAAGAGGTCAGCCTTTAGGGTATGATTGGGGTCAATATAAACTCACGTTATAGAAGGCGTAAGCCTTAGTTGGGCAATACCATCGTTAGGAGGAACAAAGTGATTAAAGTCGCAATCAACGGTTTTGGCAGGATCGGACGTAACTTTCTGCGTTGTTGGCTGACCAGAGGGGACAATACCAATCTGGAAGTTACAGCTATCAATGACACTTCCGACCCCAAGACCAATGCTCATCTGCTGAAGTATGACTCAATGTTGGGGACTTTGCATGATGCCGATATCAAGGCTGATGAGAACTCCCTGATTGTCAATGGTAAGACGATTAAGTGCGTTTCTGACCGTAATCCTCTTAACCTCCCTTGGAGTGAATGGGGTATCGATCTGATCATTGAAGCGACAGGGGTATTTGTTACGGAAGAGGGAGCATCGAAGCATTTATCTGCTGGTGCGAAAAGGGTTCTGATTACAGCCCCTGGGAAAGGTGGTAACATTGGAACCTATGTAGTTGGTGTCAATGACCATAACTATGATCCCAATGCCCATGTTATTGTCAGTAATGCCAGTTGTACTACTAACTGTTTAGCCCCTGTGGTCAAGGTGTTGCAAGATAATTTCGGGATCATCAAAGGAACGATGACCACTACCCATAGTTACACTGGCGACCAGCGTTTGTTAGATGCTAGTCACCGGGATGTCCGACGGGCGCGGGCTGCAGCTCTGAATATTGTTCCTACCTCTACTGGTGCGGCTCAGGCTGTGGCTTTGGTGATTCCTGAACTGAAAGGTAAGCTGAATGGGATTGCTATGCGGGTTCCCACGCCTAACGTTTCTGTGGTGGACTTTGTGGCTCAGGTGGAGAAAACCACTTTCACGGAAGAAGTGAATAAGGCTCTCCAAGAAGCGGCAGAAGGACCGATGAAGGGAATTCTGGCTTATAGCGATCTGCCTCTGGTTTCTAGTGACTATCGCGGAAATAATGCTTCTTCTATTGTTGATGCTAGTTTGACAATGGTTATGGGCGGCGACTTGGTTAAAGTTGTGGCCTGGTATGACAACGAGTGGGGATACAGCCAACGGGTTGTAGACTTGGCGGAGATTGTGGCTAAACACTGGTAAGGGGACTCAGGGGGATTTTGGTTCAGATCAAAAGTGCTGAAATCCCTGTTTTTGGGTCAGGATAATTTCTGAGTTAGAGTGGGTAGCTGTAAGTAGGATGGTTTGGGTCTCTGTTGTGGTAACACCAATGATGGCACTTCCTGGGATGTGTTTGATCAGTTGTTGGGCGCGATCGCATGGTAGACATAAAACTAACTCAAAATCCTCGCCGCCATAGAGTACCCAATCAAGGACGGTCTCTGCTGGGGCTAGTTGGAAAAGGGAGTTAGAATGGGGCAGTTTTTGGGCTTCGATTCTGGCTCCCACTCCACTGGCTTGGCTGATCTGCACGATCGCATCAGCTAAACCATCGCTGCTGTCCATACCAGCAATAATTAGGTGAGGATCGCTATCCCATAGCTTTTGTAGAGTTGGTAATATATCTAGTCGCGGTTGCGGATACTGATGATGGTGTTGAAGCGATCGCTTTTCGGTTTCTGATAGGGATGCACCTAAATTCTCATTTAGCAGCAATTCTAGCCCGGCTCGGGAGTGACCATGAGCGCCGCTGACCATGATCGCCCATTCTGGTTGTGCTGTCGATCGCTTAATAATTCGTTGGGGCGCAACTGTACCAATAGCAGTAATTGAGATGGTATTGATAGGGGAGCGACAAATATCGCCGCCGATAATTGGGGTTTGGAATTGGTCTAAACATTCAGCCATCCCCTCATATAACTGTTCAACCCAGTTAATAGGTGTTTCCCCTCTCAACCCCAAAGCTACGGTAATTCCTAGGGGAGAGGCTCCCATGGCTGCCAGATCTGACAAATTAGCCGATACTGATCTCCATCCTACTGCTATGGCGGGGGTAGTGCGATCGCTAAAATGACAGCCTTCGACTAACATATCAGTTGTCACCACCAGGGACTGATCAGCAAGGGGACTGAGGACAGCGGCATCATCTCCCACTACTTCTAGGGGACAAAACCTTTTAACCATTGCTAATAACCCCTGTTCACCCAGATCTCGAATTTCCATAATGAGCAGTTAATCCAGCGATTTTTGTGTTATACTAAACCCCTGAGCAGAGCTTGTAGTTTAAGTTGAATTTCGGCTAATTCTTGCTCAGGTTCGGAGCCAGCGACTATTCCCGCCCCAGCGAACAGTCTAGCTCGATCGCTATCTATCAAAGCGGAACGAATACCTACGATAAATTCCCCATTACCATGATAGTCTACCCAACCCAAAGGAGCCGCATATAAGGAGCGGTCAAAGGTTTCGTATTGCCTAATTTGAGCGATCGCTACTTCGCAGGGAGTCCCGGCGGCGGCGGGGGTCGGGTGTAGTTTCGCCAATATATCTAAGAGGTGGATATTGGCGGATATGGGGGAGGTTATGGGGGTCCACAGGTGTTGAATATTGGATAACTGCATTAGTCTGGGTTTTGGCGATCGCTCTGGGGTCAAGCCTAGATGCAATAGACGTTCGATGATAAAATCGACTACGGCTTGATGTTCCCGTAGGTTTTTGTCACTGGAGAGGAGGCGGTGGGCGATTTCTGTATCTTCTGCTTGGGTTTCCCCACGGGGGGCAGAACCTGCCAGCGCATCGGTGCTACAATTACCTTGATTGACTGTAATTAGACGCTCTGGACTAGCACCGATAAAGTTTTGACCTTGGCTGTTTCCCGTGGAAAAAATGTAGCAGTCGGGATAAAGCGATCGCAAATTTGCCAGGGAATTGATGAGCCGAAAAGGTCTATCTGAGCAAATATCAAAGGCTTGGGATAGCACAACTTTACTGAGTTTCCCAGTAGCAATTAACTGCAAATTCGCGGATACTGACTTATGAAATTCCCCGACTTGTGGATTCCTCCAAAGTGTTTGTGGGTGTAAGTTTTTGGTTATTTCGGACTGTATTTTGCTACTTTTCAGAGCATTAACCTTGTCGATTTTCCCCCATATAGAGGCAGTTACAGCCTCAATGTCCGATTTTTTGTCAACCAAAACATTGATTAACAAAGTATAGCGATCGCCTTTTTGATACAGTAGAATAGCTGGCAAAAATACCGTGGCGGCGGGGAACACCGGGCGGGAATGATAGTTATCTACATCCGGGTAATTCCTCAAATAATAATGTTCGGAATTGGATTGATAATTGTCCTGAAAAAAGGTGAAACTACAACAGAACGCCGGCGCGGCTAAATTAGACTCCGACCCAGCGATAATCGTTCGGCGAAACCAAGCATCGATAAACTCTTGAGATTTGGCGAATCTTTCCCCGTTGTTAATAGTTAATTTTACCGCAGCATCCCCGCCGACGATCGCCTGTTTTGACTGAGCTTTTTCAAAATAAAAATGTGGCTTATCTTCCGTTAAGAATGCTTCCAGAAACCGGAGAGGGTCAACCGCATCAATTTCCCGAACAATACTAATAATTTGAGGGTCAGAATTGACAAGGCAATTTTGCTGGCACTCACACAGAAAGCGATGCAGTTCCCGGCGGTCTTGCCAAAGCAATTGGGGAGGAGGTACAGCCAGCATAGAATAGAATAACAGATCAATATAGGGATGTTAGCAAGAAAACAGCCTTTGCGCCCAGAAGGTCAGTTATGAGAGCAATATACAACACTGACTGATATTGGTTCAAGACTTGGGAGGCTTGACCTAGCCGACAATTGGGAAAAATCAGTTCGGGAATTATGCCACTAGGCTTTAGAAAAGGCAATATTAGCGATCGCCACTGGGTGGTCTGTGGTAATAAACCTTAACAAATCCGGCCCTAGGAGAGGGTCAGAGGGGGATAAGGCGGTGGTATTATGGATTGACCCACCACTGAATTGGCTGCATTCGACTATACTCATGAAACTGCCTGATGGCCCTAGATTAATGTCCCCCCTGCAAATTTTGCAGCTTGTTATTGATCCTCCCAAATACCTAGAAAACTGTGCCGATAAATATGGCGATCGCTTTACTCTGCGGGTTTTGGGTAACAACTCGCCGCCGGTGGTTTTTTTAGTCATCCAGAGGCGATCGAGGCAATTTTTGCAGGTTCTGAGGGTCTGTGTCCGGCTGATCAACTAGAATTAGGACGCATTACCCATGTATTTGAACCCCTGACCGGCCCACAGTCTTTAATTGCTAAAGACGGGTCGGAACACCAACGTTTGAGACAGTTGTTAATGCCACCCCTACACGGGAAGCAACTACCCCGCTATGGTGAGGCGATCGCCAATATTGCCTCATCAGTGACCGAAAACTGGTCTGTTGGCGATTGTATCTCTATCCGCCAGTATACCGCCCAAATGTCCCTACAAACCATTTTGCAGGTAGTTTTGGGGTTAAGTCCCGGTCCTCTGTATGACCAACTGCAACAGACCCTAGAAACCTATTTAGAATGGGTGAATTCCCCCTCAACTCGTTACAGTTTTTTTGGCCGGCTTTACAGCGAGATCTGGGTGCGGCGAGTCCCTGGGGCAAATTTCTCCGACAGCGACAACAAATTGATGATCTGATTTATACTGCCATAGCCGATCGCCGCCGGGAAGCCACAGGGGAAGATGTCCTATCTTTGCTAATTTCCGCCAGGGACGAAAACGGCGAGGGTATGAGCGATCGCGAATTGCGTGATCAGATTATCACCCTATTGTTGCTAGGTTATGATACCACTGCCTCAGCCACCGCTTGGGTGTTTTATTTAATTCATCAATTCCCCCACATTAGAGATCAACTTGTCGCCGAATTGCAGACCCTCGGAAGTGATAGCGACCCGACGCAGGCGGTGCAACTTCCCTATTTAACAGCAGTTTGTCGGGAGGCTTTGCGTCTGCACCCTATTGCTTTAATTTCTCAGCCTCGTGTGGTGCGTGAGTCTGTGACTATTCGCGGCGATCGCTTTGAACCTGGTACTATCTTAGTGCCGTGTATTCACCTAGCACATATGCGATCGCCAACCTACCCAGAACCCAAAAAATTTCGACCAGAGAGATTTTTGGAACGTCGATTTTCCCCCTATGAATATTTCCCCTTTGGTGGAGGTTCTCGCAGTTGTATCGGCATGGCATTATCTCTATTTGAGATTAAAATCATCTTGGCGATCGTCCTCAGCCGTTGTCAATTTTCCCGAGCTGATTTGGGTCCCGTGCGTCCCGTGCGCCGAGGGATTACCATTGTGCCGTCGGATAACTTTAAACTAATTGTCGAAAATATCCGACCCTCCCCCATTCCCTCCCTGGTTTAAACTAGATTTTTGCCGACCATCTTCACTTAATAAATGATGACTACAAAACTGATTGCTGATTCCAATTCAAAACTTTGGTTAGCTGCCATTAAGCCACCCATGTACAGCGTCGCTATTATGCCGATTTGGGTCGGAACTGCCCTCGCCAAGTCGGAGACTGGTTTAATAAATTGGGGCGTGTTTATGGCTTTCCTAACCGCCGCTATTTTAATCTTAGCTTGGGAAAACCTACTTAATGATGTCTTTGATTCCGAGACTGGCATCGATAAAAATAAACATCATTCTCTCGTGAATTTAACCGGGAATAAAGCCCTAATTTTAACCATTGGTAATATTTGCCTGTTAGTGGCGATCGCCCAAATTATGTTAATCTGTTGGTGGCAGCAAGATTTAACCGTTTTGGGGTTAATCATCCTCTCCTGTTTTTTAGGGTATCTTTACCAGGGGCCGCCTTTCCGTCTCGGTTATCAAGGCTTGGGGGAATTTCTCTGCTTTTTTGCCTTCGGACCTGTAGGAATGTCCGCCGTTTATTATAGTCAAACCCAAACCTGGTCACTGCTGAATTTAGCCGTCTCCCTTATAGTCGGAATAGCCACCACCTTAATATTATTTTGTTCCCATTTTCACCAAGTAGAAGATGATATCGCCGCCGGAAAGCGATCGCCTATTGTCCGCTTAGGGACCCAACGCGGCGCGCAAATTTTACCCTGGTTTTGTGGTAGTATTTTCGGATTAACCCTAATTGGAGTCCTCGGCGGATTTTTCCCAATTTGGACTTTGTTAAGTTTTGCCGGAGTTTTCCCAGCCATTCAATTATGTCGCCATGTCCGAGAATATCATCATCAACCCCAACAGGTTAGCAATTGCAAATTCATCGCCGTTTCCGTTCACTTTTGGACTTGCTTATTGTTAGGCTTTGGGTTTATAATTTAGGCATAGAGAAACATTGTAGTGGACCGTTTCGGCTAAAGAGACAAGGTTTTCATGCTCCAGTGCTGTTCGTATAATCTCACCTACCCAGATTGGCAAGCTGCTAATCTGTAGCACCGGGCGGCTTTATTCATAAAGTCGTGAGGAATTGAGAATTGACAGGGGAGGCGCGCCCCCGCCATTAACAATTAATAATTATTACACATTTATCATAATTCCTCTTGACAAATCTCCTAACTTGACCTATCCTAGAAGAATGGGAAACCGTGCCGCCATATATAATAGTAGAATCAGGGGTCTATGGTGAATTTTCCCTGCCCTAGGATGGGGTTTTTTGCCACCGCGAAGATTTGTATGAGCCTAGATCTGGAACCAGAAAACCATTAAAGTTAATTTAAAGCCGATTATCAATTATCAGGATGAATAATAAACAGGTACTAATCACTGGCGGAACTGGGGGGCTAGGTTTAGGAGTGACACCCCTAGTGCTTAACCAAAAAGCTAAGGTCACGATACCCTATCGCAGTGAAGCAGAAGTCGATCGCCTTAAAGGTATCCTTTCCCCGACGGACTTTGAGCAAATTCGGTTTGTGGCGGTCGATCTCACGGACGAAAACGCGGTTAGTAAACTGATTAATGATATGGGTCGGGTTGATGTTCTGATTCATCTAGTGGGGGGTTTCTCCATGGGTGCTACCCACGAATATAGCTATGATAGCTGGAAACAAGACATAGACCTTAACTTAAATACCACATTCCTTGTATGCAAGCACAGCCTAGCTAAAATGCGACAAAATAACTACGGTAGAATCGTGACGGTAGGGAGTCGTGGTGCTATAGACCCAGCCGGACAATTAGCGACTTACTGTGCTTCTAAGGCGGCGGTAGTGGCTTTAACTAAAGCGATCGCAGATGAAACCAAAAACACCAATATCACCGCCAACTGTGTGCTTCCCAGCGTCATTGACACCCCCAGCAACCGCGAAGCCATGGGTAGTGATAACGCTCACCAATGGGTAACACCCCAATCTTTAGGAGAGGTGATCTGCTTCTTAGCTTCAGAAGCCGCCAAGGACCTACGCGGTGCTGCTATTCCCGTCTACGGCAACATTTAAGCCTACATTCCCGTAGCGTCAGAAGCGACCATATCAAAACCCAGGGAGATGGATATATTCTGACGCACCAGCACCACCTAGGTTTTTTGAGCCGTATCCAAAATGTCAACCTCTACCAACCTTTCTGGGTCTGACCCGCTACTTTTAACGGGGGTTTGATGAATAGGAATCTCTACTCCCAATTCTGTTCCTTGGTGGGGGGTTGACCGACAAATCAATTGACCTTGATGCAGTTGGGTGATAATTTGATAACTAATTGATAACCCTAATCCCGTACCTTTCCCGACAGGTTTGGTCGTAAAAAACGGGTTAAAAATGTGAGGACAAACTTGGTCACAAATTCCTGAGCCATTATCTTTAATGGAAATCCTAATAGACTTGTGATCAATCAGTTGGGTAGAAATTCTAATTTGGCTAGAATGTGGGGAGTTGCGGTCTGGGGGTGGTTTTTGGTCGGATTCTACTAAAGCATCGATCGCATTACTAATCAAGTTCATAAATACCTGATTAAGTTGACCTGGATAACATTCTATTAAAGGTAAGTTGCCATAGTCTCGGATTACCTCGATTTTACCAGATTGTAAGGAAGTTTCTAAGCGATCGCGTAAAATCACCAAAGTGCTTTCAATACCTTCGTGAATATCCACCGCTTTGCACTCCGACTCATCCAACCGCGAGAAATTGCGTAGGGATTTAACAATCTTTAAAATCCGTTGAGTCCCTGTACGCATGGAATCTAACAAATTCTCTAAATCCTCTACCACAAAATCCAGATCTATTTCTGCTTTAAACTCTTCAATTTCTGGCGATGAGTCTGGATATGCTGTTTCATACATTTGGACTAGCTGCAATAAAGTCTCAATATATTCTTCAGCATGAACCAAATTGCCATCAATAAAAGTAACCGGGTTATTAATTTCATGAGCGAGTCCGGCTACTAATTGACCGAGACTCGACATTTTTTCCGTTTGTATTAACTGAAGTTGAGCATTTTTTAATTGACAAAATGCCTCTTCTAATTCCTGGTTTTTCAGGGATAATGCGGCTTCGGCTTGTTTCCGATGGTGAATTTCTTGGCTGAGTTGATCAATTTTTTGATTTAAGACGGCAAAATCTAAATTGGCGGCTGCACTATTTTGTAAACGCAGTAAAATCAAAGCCGGAGATTCATGGGAAGCTGGTTGAATTACCGCACCCTCCGCACGACAGCTTAAATGCTCATCATTGGGGAGGATAAAATTTAAGGAACCGAAGGAGAATTGACGAGTTCTGGCGCAGGTTTTTAAATATTCAATAACTGAATCAGGGGGTTTTCAACAAGTTCTAATAAATTCTTATTTTGCAAGTCTTTAGTGCGACAATTTAGAAGTTTTGATAATGGGCGATTTACCACTAAAATATCACCCTTAACTGTAGCCAAAATTAACGGTTCTGGCAACACCCTAGCCACCTCTAAAAACTGTTCAGGTGTCATAATATTTTAGATCCCAAAATACTCCCTACCTTCGGCATCTTCGGCATCTTCGGTGGGTTGAAGATACACAACTACTCGACAACCTGAATCACCTTGAGCAATAGTTTCCTGTAATTCTACTTTCGCATAACCGAGATTATCAGCAGCAATTGACCCAAATACATTAGAGGTCATCATACACATAGAAGGACGATTTAAGACCTGATCTCCAAAGGGACAAACTCGATTCCCAAAAACTATTTTTTCGTCGTCTTCTTCAATGACATAAAAATCGCCGTTAATGCGTCGCTTGAGGTCTACCAAAACTTGAGCGACTTGTGAACGGGAGAGTCGAGAAAGTTGCAGGGCTGATTTATAATGGTGATCAATGGCTCTACCCATTGACTGACCGACAACGCTGATAAAACCGGATGCTTCTTCTAAGCCGACAACGTTTTCTAGTGTACCAGCGAGTTCTCTGATTAAGGTACGGAGAAAAATATCTCGTTCCAGGGGAATATCTAACTCCGTGAAAGATTGGTTGTTATCAGGGGATGAATGGGTAAGATTACTCATATTCCTGTGATTTGGTTAAGACTGATGTGCTTATTGACGTGACCCTAGGGAGATTATCGCATAAATAACTTGTATATGTCCACGGCTGAGATATTTATGCTGACGAGGGTGGCTACAGCCACAGAGATTGATTATGATTAGGGGGTTGATGAATGTTTTAGGTATGGGAACTGCCGATATATTTAAACTTCCAGAGACAGCCGGATATAAAATTAGTAAAAATGTGAGCCACAATGGGCACGACAAGGTTGCCTGTAGCTAAGGCACTATAGCCTAAAATTACTCCCACTAGGGTAGCCCAAATAATGTAAGGCCACTGTTGAGAACCGCTGAAATGGAGTAAGCCAAAAAAGATGCTGGAAACGACTAAACCCAGGGGATTCAACCCAATGGCTGCGAAAATTACACCCCGAAATAGTAACTCTTCACTGAGACCGGGAAGCAATCCCAACCAAATTAAATCTGGCCAGATTAAGGGGGTGAGAATTAGTTTTAAATAAATATCGGCACTGCGACTATAAGCCGGCCAAAGACGATAGAGAATTGCACTAGCCCCAGTAATTCCTACACCGATCGCTAATCCTTGAATTATGCCCAAAGTGGTGATTTCCACAGGTAAGATATAAAAATCACCAAAGAAAGACACGACTTTAGCAATGACTAGCAACAATAGGGCTGTCCCCCCCATGGCGATTAAAATTTGGGTACGGGTAAAGGATTCAAATTCTGGCTGATTGGGGATTTTTTCCACGATGATATTAGGGCTGGAGTATGGTTCTGTTAAGGGGTGTGCAGTCGGTTGAGAGTTGTTAGATTGGGTCTGAGGGCTTGATGATTAACTCCCTGTCGCCATGTTACCAAAACTCCGATCGCCTCTAAATATGATTTTACCGGGACGGTCTTAATACCGATCGCCTCTGGGGGGGTTGCCATAGTGGTGCGATTTTCGGCTACGGTGATCATCAGTTTGGCACTATTAGCAAAACTCAGGATAGCACTACCACCACAGGCGGTTTCTGGAACTACCACCGCATCAACTTGATTAGCCCAGATGCTATCAGGTGCTGTCAACCGAGACTGGACATATTGGGGCGCACGACTCAACCCGGCTAATACACAGGGAAGGAATGTATAGCCTATTTCTTCGGCGGCGGAACGGGGTGATAAATGGGGGTCTAGGGGTAAAGGTAACAGAGCGGGAGCGTGGGCGCAGGGGATGCGAAAATGTCGGACAATGAGATGGCTAATAATAGCCTCGGCTCCGGCGAGAGGATCAACACCCTGTCCCTGTCGATACTGGCTGAGAGCCACACTGCCTTCATCATCGGGAAATCTAGCCACCACTGCGATCGCTTCCGCTCCCGCTTTATCGATCAACTGTTTTGCCCCCGCAGTAAACTATCTGGGTTGCCAATGGTTCCCCAAGAAGCACCAGAGGGGCTATTCTTAGCTCTACGTTGAGGGGAGCATCGGTAATGACATAATCAGTCATATTGATGCCCAGAGTCGCTCTAGCGCCATCGGCGGCCTGTAGGTGTCGCAGTTGCAATTCTGGTTCCATACCGCGATCGAGTAATAGTCCCACTCGGTTACTGTGGACGGGTTGGAGTCCCCAACACCCCGCGGCCATTTGGTCTAGGGCATATCCTTCCACATAGAGGGCATTAGGTATAGGCCAGTACAACTGAGCGCCGTTAAGGACGTTGGGATGGGTGATTAACCTATCACAGACTCCAGATAGCGATCGAGCAATGGGTAAGGCATCCCCCGCATAGCCACCCAAATCCGCCCCTATTCCAGTAGGGACTATCATTACCACAGTAAAGGGGCGAGCCATGATTGTCTATTGAGGCTGACCGGGATGGTCGCCTGTGGTGACAACTGCTTCTACATGGGCGATTTGGCGTTCAGTATCCACCTTGGTAATCGCCCAGCGCAGGGGTTCGCCCCGGCTTTCTAATTCGGTGGCGATCGCTTCTTGTAAAGCCTTTGGGGATTCAGTTAAATCTATTTCAGCAGTAATAAAGTGGGTAGTCATTTCTCGTCAATTCAAAAATCCTATGAACTTGCACCAAATTGGCGCTGATAGACCTCTTCTTCCTTTCCGGTTTCCACCTTCAAATCTGAGCGCGGATGGGCTATACACAGCAATACATAGCCCTGTGCTTGCATATCTGGGCTCAACCCCATACCCTCACTCTGATCAACTTCTCCTTCCAGGATTTTAGCAGCACAGGTAGTGCAAACTCCAGCATTGCAGGAATTTGGTAAACTAAACCCCGCCTCTTCCGCTACTTGCAGGATATACTTATCCGACGGCACATCAATCTCGTGAATTTGGCCTTCGTGGTGAATCTCCACCCTATAGGTGTTAGACATGATTGGGTTAATACTCCTTCCACAATTTTGAACAATCAATTTTATAGTTTACAATGACAGGGTCAAATATATCCCTGATTGTTCGCTGAACCTAACCATTCAGGATAATAGCGCCCGCCGGGTTAACTTCCTCTATTGCAACTTTATCGGAAATTATTGTTCTGTATGATAGAGTAATTCCCGGTTTTTGTTATAAACTTTTTGGGTAAAAGTCAGAAACCTTGTAGATCTACTTTTGGTCATTATAACCTATAAGTTTAACCTGCCTTCCCTCGATTGTGCTTTGACCTTCTTACCTAATCTGGGTATGGCTCCCGGGTTATCCCATTCAAGTTCAATAATTGGTCTAGCATTAACAGATGAATCGATTTGACAGTCAACTTTGGAGACGATTTCTCAGCATCGCACAACCGTTTTTTTACCCGTTGGGACCTGGTAGTGGCAGGGTATTTTTGCTATTGATGTTGCTGCTGCTGATTTTCTTGTTTGGGGTCGCTTTTGTGTTGGTCACAGCCGTTACTTTAGCTAGTCAACTGCTGTTTCCTGAGTTTTTTAATCGCATCGCTCCCGGCTTATTGGAAACTATACAAGGGGTGATTTATTCTCCCTCTATTATAGTCGTGGCTTTGATGCTGCTTGTACCCGCCATGGTATTCTACTGGTATCGCCGTCAATGGTTGACTCGCTGGCAACCTTGGGCTTTTTTGAGTGTCCTGCTATTTATTTCTCTGGCTGTTAGTGGCTTAAATGTCATTATTAGCTATGTGGGAAACTTTTTTATGACCGCTCTCTCCGAGAGAAATGAGGAGGAATTTTGGCGGTTTCTGTTTGTTTATGCTGGTGTCTTTGTCGTGGGTACTCCCATCGTGGTTCTCTATGGTTACACACGCGATCGCCTCGGTAACTATTGGAGGAAATGGTTAACTAATCGATTTCTGGATAATTATTTTAACAATCGCTCCTACTATGAAATAGACTCCCATAAAGATATCGATAACCCTGACCAACGTATCTCTGAGGATATTCGGGCTTTTACGATTACTAGCCTCCGATTTTTACTGATTATTTTAGGCGCGGTAATTGATGTAATTTCCTTCACGGGTATTCTGTGGTCGATTTCTAAACAATTGTCCCTGTTCCTGTTAATTTATGCCGTATTTGGTACAGGGGTCACAGTCTTATTAGGTCGGCGCTTAATTACCCTCAATTTTAATCAGCTTAAACTGGAGGCAAATTTCCGTTATGGTTTAGTCCATGTCCGCGACAATGCCGAATCTATCGCCTTTTATCAGGGAGAAGATCGCGAATCTCAGCAGGTTAAAAACAGGTTTTTCCAAGCCTTTAATAATTTTAACCTCCTGATTGGTTGGCAGAGAAATGTAGATTATTTCACTACTGGGTATCGCTATCTTGTGATTATTTTACCCTCTGCGATTATGGCTCCTCTGTATTTTGCCGAACAAATCAGATTTGGAGATATTACTCAGGCGAGTTTTGCCTTTTCTCAAGTGTTAAGCGCTTTTTCGATTGTGGTGACTCAAATTGAACCCTTGAGTAGATTTGCGGCGGGTATTAATCGTTTAACTGGGTTCTCCGAAGCCTTGGAAATGAGCGATCGCACCCCCACAGGGAAACCTCAAATTGACCTCATGATAGACTCTCCTTTGGCGGTGAAAAATCTCACCTTAGAAACTCCTAACTATCAGAAAACATTGGTGCGGGATTTATCCCTAGAGTTAGCACCCGGTGAGGGTTTATTAATTGTTGGTCAAAGTGGAGTAGGGAAAAGTTCCCTATTACGAGGAATCGCGGGTTTATGGCGATCGGGAACTGGGGTGCTAGTGCGTCCGGAACTTAGCGAAATGCTATTTCTCCCCCAGCGTCCTTATATGATTCTGGGAACCCTGCGAGAAATTAGGGGTCGAGAATGGAGTCGCCTCCATCCCCTCCCATTCAAAACCGTACTTGAGAGTTTCCCCTCATACGGCTCCTAGTCTAACTGCCTCTCTGTTAAGAGTACAGCAACCTCTCTTCATCAAGAGCGGTTTTATCATCGTGACAGTGGCGATGTAATAGCTGAAGATTCTTGTACTCGTCTCTACCTCCTTGGTTTCGAGGTACAATATGGTCTACTTCAACTAAATCTGATGGGGTAAAGTATTGCCCACACCAGGTACACCTGCCTTTTTGCTTTTTGAGTAGTTTGGCTACCCTTGTTGGCGTATCGATTGCCTGTCCTTTTCTGGTTGCCCAGTAAGTCCAGTTTCCGTCGTATGGTGTTGCGTCCGGGCGTACTAAGGTATGTCTGACAATTGGTGTCCAGTTGTGTTTATATAGATGTAACCCATCTTTAGTTTGGAACATCCAAGATTCCTGTCTTTCTTTCCCATTACTGAGTTTGACCGTTCCCGGTTTGAAGTAATTACTCAGCTTTTCATAACTTGCCTTTCCGCATCTTGTGACTGTCCATGCCCGTAACATTTGCCAGACTATGTAGTCTAGCTTAGTGAAGGTTTCCGCTGAAACTACCCCTGAGTAGTAGTTTGACCAGCCTCTGATTATCGGGTTTAACTTGCTAATCAGGGCTGATTGGGGTGCGGTTTTATGTTGTTTGATTACACCCTTTATCACTTCTGTATGGGCTTTAACTGCTTTTTTACTGGGTTTAATGTGGGTTAGAAAGTTTTTCCTTTTGCTCCCATTCACCTTACCCGCTTTGTGCTTTCCTGCTGGATATTGCCTTATATTGAATCCTAGAAAGTCAAATCCTTGGTTCTCCATTTTGCCATTATACTCAATGGGATTGAGTGTGTGGCATATCCTGGTTTTTTCAGGTTTTATCTCTAGTCCAACAGGCTTTAACCATTCGGAGATTGCAGTTTTGCACTGTTCAATGATTTCGAGTGATGGAGATATCACCACAAAGTCATCGGCGTATCTTATTAAGGTTGCCTGAACAGGTTTACCTTTTCTATTAGGATACATTGTTTCTATTAACCTAGCCATTCCATCCAGTGCGATGTTGGCGAGTATTGGACTTATTACCCCTCCTTGTGGTGTCCCTGTTTCTGTATCCTCGAATACGCCGTTATCTAGCACACCTGCTTTAAGCCATTGTTTCAGGTCTCTTTTTAGGCTGCTTGGACAATGAATTTTGGACAGTAGGTAGTCATGGTTTATTCGGTCAAAGCATTTAGCTATATCTGCATCCAGTATGTAATAACCTCCTTTGTTGATACTTTGAAAGATTCTGGATATTGCGTCATGGGCTGACCGACCGGGTCGGAATCCATAGCTGTTGCTTTCAAATCTCGATTCCCATTCAGGTTCGAGAGCCGATTTAACCAAGGCTTGCCTCGCTCTGTCTTGGATTGTGGGTATTCCTAGCGGGCGTTTTTCATCCCTGCCAGGTTTTGGTATCCACACCCGTCGCAGTGGTTTTGCTTTGAGGTTTCCCTTGATGCTTTCGGCTAGTTCAAGCCTTTGTCTAGGAGAGACTATTCTTACCCCATCGACTCCAGCCGTCTTCTTGCCTTGATTGTCTTGGGTCACTCGCCGCACTGCCAAGAGCCTGGCATAATATGATTTCACCAGTAGACGTTGCAACCTTCTCGCCTTCGCGTGCTGTCCCGATTTAGCTGCTTGGTATATCCTCTTTTGGAGCTTAAAGACGTACCGCTGAACCTTAGCCCAATTGATACCTCTCCATACATTCGTAGTCTTGGTAGGTCTCGGTTTATTGAATCCCTTACTTTCTCTCGATTTCGTCATATTGACTCCTACTTGACTCTATCCTTGCAATCAAACCGTGACCCGTTGGCGTATCCCTACCATTACAGTCGGGCGTTGGCTTCTGGTCACATCTCACATCCTCAAGGTATCCGCTTACACTTATCGCTACTGAGTTCATCGACCTATTCCCTCAGAACACTTGAGGACTTAAAACGTTCCGTTTATATGGGCATTCCATCTTTAGACTTGTCCTTTCCACCGGGGTACTTTTAAAGGTCTGTGTAGGTAGTTAATTGAGCCTCCTACTTTTCCCCTTGCTCTTTTGAGCGCAGCGTGTCAACCTATTTTCGCTGCCAAATAATTACGATGGTTCAGGCCGGACATTCGGTTTCCCTAATCATGGATGGTTGGCAGTGGTCTCGATTCTGGTGTTAGGTTACACCTCGGAGCCTTCCGTTCCCCGCTTCAGTCCCAGGGTTGTGAGTCCTGAATCTGGGGGTGGCTATCGCCGTCACTCTTAACGCAATTGTTAAGGAATCATTAAGATTTCTGATTTTGCGTTTTGACCTTGAGTTCCCTGCCTTGTTTTGTATATTTCTATACCAAACGTTGGGACATATAAACAGTTATGGGGATGGTCAGGTGTGCTATCCTTATATTCAACCAAGGGGTTGAAATCCCCACCAGGCGGTTATTTCGGGTATTGCAACCCTATTTCGTGCCTGAACGTCTCGCACCAATTACTCTATCCTAACTCCCATCTAAACATCGACGACACCGAATTAGAATCCGTTTTGAAACTCGTTAATCTGGGTGATTTAAGCGATCGTGTTGGTAGCTTTGATGTAGAATTGGATTGGGCTAATGTTCTCTCCCTCGGAGAACAGCAACGCCTCGCCTTTGCTCGTCTGTTGCTCACTCAACCTCGCTATGCTATCCTTGATGAAGCTACCAGCGCCCTTGATATGAAAAATGAGGAGTTGCTGTATCAAAAACTCAACCAGATGAACACTACTTACGTTAGTGTCGGACACCGGATGAGTTTACTGCAATATCATCACCACGTTTTAGAGTTGATGGAAGACCAAAAATGGCGTTTAATATCCCCACAGGAATATCAAGCAGACCTGAATTTATTTGCGGGATAGTCTCCGTTTTTGACCGCTTCTGATTTCGCCGTCATTATCCGGGGGGTGTTTCTTCCAGGGACTCATAAAAGCGACATCGATCGCAGGGTCCCTGGGGATTTACCGCACAGCGAAATAACTCCGATCGCGCATTAAACCGACAACTAGCATCCCCTATTACCCAATGTCCATTGACTAAACTCTTCTCCTGGGGTTCTTCAGCAGACTGTACATATAGAGCAATTTTACTTAGGCGGTAACGACCTGATTTTAAATGATAACGGTGTCGGCGTTCCAAAACTGCATAGGTTTGACCCTCTAAAACCAAATAATGGCCAGGTTGGGGAGTCCAATCAAAACACACATTTCCTAGGGACTTACGCGGCTCGGTTAAAATTACTTCTGTTGGTAGTGAATATGATTCCATGAATTTCCCCAATTTTCACAAAACACCTGCCCAATTGTATCTTAAAATATACCCCCAGAAGCTGAACCAAGATTGGTCCACTTTTCTGGCAAAATGTCAAGGGTCTTAGGTAGTCCCTCCCGCTTCCCCACTGACCCGAATAATTCCCGGAAATCCCCAATTATCGATGATTTCAGGCGATCGGGAACTGTGATTTTCCGCGCCGGGAGTTTGAGATTTGCCTATTTCATGTCAAGATAAAAAACTGTCTGTTCTAGTGAGTGTCGCTGGGTGGTCGCACAACTATCGCAGCCACTTCTGTAGGCATTTTTACCGAAATACATGAGTTGGAATTTATGAAAGTCGGCGATCGTGTTCGCGTCAAAGAGTCAGTGATTATCTATGTCAATCCCGAACACCGCAATCAACCTTCTGATGCTAAGGGATTGGAGGGGGAAATTGTATCCGTCCTAACAGACTGGAATGGTAGACCTATTACCCCGAATCTGCCTGTTATAGTACAGTTTAACCCCAAGTTTAAGGCTCACTTCAGAGAGGAGGAGTTAGAAGTGATTTAGGAGAGTTATAAACCATCTGGGGAACTATTGGGGACAAAGAGACATCAGTTTACCGTTTCTTGAGTCCCTCACCCCGGCGGCTTTAGTGGCGACCCCGCAAAAACCACCCCAGCAGGTTAAAATCACCTAGCATTTTCTGCATCTGATACATTTACGCGACATTTTTCCGGTTGTTCCCGGACAATGCGACGATAGCACTATTACCCGTTAAGGTAACAGAGGCGGTATCCCGCAAAGCTTTTAGAAAGATTCCAAAAGCACCGTTCCAGTCCCGTGGTAGAGTGAACCCGCACTCAGGACATCGGAACACTTTTGAGCCACCTAGCTGGGAATGGACATGACCACAGTGAGTACAGGTTTTGCTGGTGTATTCTTCGGTCACATCTACAACTGTTCAGTTATTTCCGCGCTTATGTCTCAGGGTTAGTTTGAATCGATAATGCGCCCATGTCAGCATGGCGCGGGCAGTCTTAGACCTGATTAGACGCTTCACCTTGGCAACCATATTGGAAGTCTCGAAGGTGGGCAAAAAAATCAGGCTGTGTTATGGGATGGCCAGGGATGCGACCCAATCAACCAAGGGGTTGAAGTCCTCACCGGGTAGTTATTTCGCCCATTTCAGCTCTATTTCATACCCGAAGGTCTCGCACCATACTTGGTATTATACCGTATTGCCGTAAAATGTTAACCTAATTTGAGATTAAATCATGCTCTTGACGGTGGCGTTCGGCTGTCTCATAATACCACTGGCAATAGCGATCGAAGTCCTCACGATATTCGACTTCCTGATAAAATTCCCGTGTGGTCGTCGTGGCTTCTAATGCTTCTATGATTTCCCCTGGGGGTGGCGGCGCTTGTGGAATTATGTGTTCCCAGTTGGAGTGCATAATCTTTCTGGCTAAGGTTGACTTTTCCGTACATCAAGCAGGGGTCGCTGTTAGTAAAATCCAGGCGATCGCTAAACCGATGGCTACAAACAGCTTTAATATGACCCCTTTACCTGTCTTTAATTTCTCTTTCACCGATTCATAGAACCGAGTTACTTTCGGTTACAAATAGCATCCACATCATATCACCGCCTAGATTTTTTGTCAACCTGTTGGTGAGAGTTTAGAAACCCGGTTTCTCACCAGCCATCTCTTGGGGAAAGAGAAACTCTCCTAGAAACCGGGTTTCTCCTGGGGTGGGTGAGAGTTTAGAAACCCGGTTTCTCACCAGCCATCCCTTGGGGAAGGAGAAACTCTCCCAGAAACCGGGTTTCTCCTGGGGTGGGTGAGCGAAAAAAAACTGCCCCGGTTTCACCAGAGCAGTTTTAAATTAGAACTCAGAAGTTACTTAGTATCCTAAACGGAACTCTATTTAGCCTGAGCGACTTCCATGATATCATCAACCAAAACGCCAGACTCTTCCATCTTGCCAATGTCGAGGATGGTCTTAATCACAGAGTCGGGGTTCAAACTCATCGAGTCAATACCCAACTCAACCAAGAACCGAGCAAACTCTGGATAGTCACTAGGCGCTTGACCACAAATACCAATCTTGCGACCATATTTCTTAGCTGCTTTGATGGCGATCGTGACCATCCGACGTACCGCCTCATTGCGTTCGTCAAAGATATGAGCCACCAGTGCGGAGTCACGGTCCAAGCCTAGAGTTAACTGGGTCAAGTCGTTCGAGCCGATGGAGAAGCCATCGAACACTTGAGCGAACTCATCAGCAAAGATGACATTACTCGGCAATTCGCACATCACATAAACCTGGAGGCCGTTTTCGCCTCGTTTCAGGCCATATTTCTCCATTTCAGCCAACACCTTGCGGCCTTCATCAGGAGTCCGACAGAAAGGAATCATCGGCACCACATTGGTCAGACCCATTTCGTCGCGCACCCGTTTCAGAGCCACACATTCCAGACCGTAGGCTTCCCGGTAGTTGGGGTCGTAGTAACGGGATGCACCCCGCCAGCCGATCATCGGGTTCTCTTCTTTGGGTTCAAACTGACGACCACCTAACAGGTTGGCGTATTCGTTACTCTTGAAGTCCGACATCCGCACAATCACTGGGTTCGGATAGAAAGCCGCTGCGATCGTGCCAATACCATGAGCCAGTTTATCAACAAAGAAGTCCGGCTTATGATCATAGAGTTTGGTCAGTTCGCCAATTTCCCGCTTAACTGATTCATCTTCCAGTTGGTCATACTTGAGTAGCGCCAAGGGGTGAGCCTTAATATGATTAGCGATAATAAACTCAAGACGAGCCAAACCTACACCATCGCAGGGAATAGATGCCAAACCAAAGGCTTCTTCTGGGTTCCCCACATTCATCAGAATTTTAGTGCGGGTCTTAGGTAAGTTGTCCAGAACCGTTTCGTTTACATCAAAGGGCACTAACCCTTCATACACCCGTCCTTCTTCCCCTTCCGAACAGGAAACTGTAATGTCTTGTCCGGTCTTGACCACTTCCGTAGCATCTCCGCAACCAACGATCGCCGGAATACCCATTTCACGAGCAATAATCGCCGCGTGACAAGTCCGACCGCCAGCGTTAGTGACAATAGCACTGGAACGCTTCATAATCGGTTCCCAGTCGGGGTCAGTCTTGTTGGTAACTAATACTTCTCCCGGTTGGAAATCATCAATCCGGTGAACATCCATAATTACCCGTGCTTTACCCTGACCGATCATTTCGCCAACTGCACGACCGCGAGATAGCACGTTGCTAGTTCCGTTGAGTTTGTAAGACCGCAGGACACTGCCCGATTTTTGGGATTGTACCGTTTCTGGACGTGCTTGGACGATGAACAGTTCACCCGTGACACCATCTTTCGCCCACTCAATATCCATAGGTGTATAGCACCCACGAACTGTTGAGTAGTGATTTTCGATGATAACTGCCCATTCAGCCAGCTTCAGGATTTCATCATCTGTAATACAGAACTTCTCGCGTTCGGAAACTGGGACGCTTACGTTTTTGGTGAGTTTCGTGCCACCAATGTCGTAAACCATCTTGAGTTCTTTTGTTCCTAAGCGTTTCTCTAGGATAGGACGGAATCCTTGTTTCAGAGTAGGCTTAAATACAAAGTATTCATCAGGGTTAACTGCACCTTGTACCACGTTTTCCCCTAAACCATAAGCCGCTGTCACTAGGGCAGCATTCTTAAAGCCTGTTTCTGTGTCAATTGAGAACATGACACCGGAGGAGGCTAGGTCAGACCTAACCATTTTCTGTACACCCACCGACAAGGCAACATCGAAGTGATCAAAGCCTTTAATTGTCCGGTAGGAAATCGCCCGATCTGTAAAGATGGAAGCAAAACACTTATGGCAAGATTTTAAAACTGTATCTTCCCCATAAACGTTTAAGTATGTTTCTTGCTGACCTGCAAAACTCGCATCAGGTAAGTCTTCTGCTGTAGCACTAGACCGCACCGCTACGTCAATATCACTGGCATAGCGTTTGCATTCTTCCTTATAATCTGAATCGAACTTCTCACAGAATTCTGCTGAAGTCCCGTAACGTTCACACAGTTTTCTGTAATAACTAACAATTGCTTCTTCAAGTTCTGGAGGGAAGGGGGTATCTAAGATCAAAGCGCGAGCCTGCTTACCCCGCTGCCGCAGGTTGGGCATATCTTCCACATCTAGATCTGAGAACAGTTCGCGTAGTTTGACTTCTAAGCCCGCTTTTTCGATAAAGTAGCGATAAGCATAGGCTGTGGTCGCAAACCCTGTGGGAACGCTAACCCCTTGGGAGCCTAGCTGTTGTATCATCTCCCCTAGGGATGCGTTTTTTCCACCTACTAATGGAACATCGACAATTCCTACTTCCTCAAACCACAGTACGAATGCTTTTTCTTTATTTTCAACCATTATGAAATTCCTCCAAACTTGAATAACAGTCTGGTAGAGAGTACAGCCAAATCTTTCTACACTTCCAGAATATTCAGTCTTACTGATACTCTGATTTTCATGCAAATAGACCATCTGGCAACAGGTATGGGAAACCTTATTGCTCCAAAACTCAGCATTTAGACTTAGTTAATTTTGGTTTGACTGTCGATCTACAGGCTGAGATTGTTTTCGTCACAGAGGGTTTTTTTTCCCTCTGTTTATAGAGTATTACTTTCTATAAAAATTACAATATAGTTTACTAAAGTTACCTTAGTTACCCAAAGTACAAAAATATTGCTATGATGGAGATACAGCCGCTTATTAAAAAAGTTTAAAACTGCTGTGGCGGTTGGTAACCACTAAAGTAAACCTTAAAATTTGTTAAAATGAAAGTTACAAAACATTGCGAAAACTCCCAAACAGGCCCAATGTCAACTGGTTCGGAAAACTCTACTGAGACCGAACAGCCTTGTCCTATAGAATATATATTGGATAGAATTAATAGTAAGTGGTCTTTTCTAATTTTGCGGGAACTTTTGATAGATAACCGCCGTACTCATGAACTACAGGAAGCACTTCCGATTAGTACGAAAACCTTGACAATTCGGTTGAGGGAATTAGAAAAATATGGTATGATAGAAAGAAAGGTTTATCCAGAAATACCCCCTAGGGTAGAATATTCTCTCACACCTAGGGGACGAAATATCAAGCCAGTCATTGATGCCCTACAACAGGCGGGAGAGGCTTGGTTGTCTGATGAACAGGTAGTCGGAGGTAGTTAAACTTCGACTTTTACGCCTCTCCAAAAGGCGATATAACCTTGGATATTTTGGGCGGCGGGTTTAGGGCTGGGATAATACCAAGCAGCATCTTTATTAACTTCGCCTCCCACCTCTAGGGTATAGTAACTAGCGACCCCTTTCCAGCCACAGGTGGTGTGGGTGTCGCTATTTCTGAAGTATTCTTTTTTAATGGAGTCTGGGGGGAAATATTGATTGCCCTCGACTACTTCACAATTATTGCTTTCGGCAACAACGACCCCATTCCAAATTGCTTTGGCCATAAAATTTTCCTAAACTCAAGTTTTGTGATGGCTTAATTATACATAATTTTTGATGGTTGGTGAGGGGATAACTTCTAACCTGCTTCTGGACACAAATTATGATGTTGGCGTTGGAGATAGTCTTCGACTGCGGCTACGGACATGGGTTTAGCGAGTAGATATCCTTGGATGGTTTGATATTTGAGGTTTTGTAGCTGTCTGAGTTGACCTTGGGTTTCGACTCCTTCAGCTACTAAGTTGATATCTAAAGAGTTGGCCATCAATGCAATAGTTCTGACAATTTCAACACTTTTCTGATCTCGTTCCATACCGCTAATAAATGATTTATCAACCTTAATGGTGTCGAAGGGGAAATTGTGGAGATAGCTTAAAGATGAATACCCGGTGCCAAAATCATCTATACATAGGTTAATTTTACGGGATTTGATTTGTTTTAAGATGTCGGTAATATCTTCGGCATTATTCATTAAGGCGGTTTCGGTAATTTCGAGTTGAATTTGTTGGGGGGGAATTTCAGTAACTTTTAAGATATGATCAATTTGGCTTAATAAATTAGGCTGCATCAGTTGTACGACGGAAACATTAATGTTAACAAACATGGATGCGACCTGGGGAAATTGCGATCGCCACTGTTGAAATTGCCAACAAGCCTGACCAAATACCCAGGTTCCCAAGGGAATAATAAAACCGGTTTCTTCCGCCAAAGGGAGAAATTCAAAGTTAGAAATAAGCTGAGTGTTATTATACCATCTAATCAGGGATTCAAAGCCGACTATTTTGAGGGTCTCAGCGCAGAAAATTGGTTGATAATAAAGCTGAAACTTACGGTCATTAAAGTCTCGTCTCATTTGATTATCCAACTCTAGCTGACGACTAGCATAGGCTTTAAATTCGTGATTAAATATGGTATAACTTGTATTGGGGGAACGGCGACATTGATGCACGGCTAATTCTGCTGCTTGTAACAGTTCTTCGGGATTTTCCCCACAGTCAGAACTAAAAGCCAACCCCATTTTTACCTGTTTAAAAAGTTCATGTTCTGAGAGATTAAATGGTTGAATAAACAGATTGCTAATATAATTGAGAATTTTATGGGCTGATTCCAAGTCTCCTACCTGTTCCAAGAGAATTATAAACTCATCAGCCATACCGACTCTAGCAATCATGACGGAATCAGGAAGATAGGTAGTCAGGCGGTTAGTGATAGCGATTAATAGCTGTTCTGATAATTCATATCCCAGGGTATATTTAATGGATTTGAAATGGACAACATCAAGGTGAATAACTGCAAATTTATGATTTTCTGGGTGAGTTTGTTTTAATAAATACTCCAGTTTATCTAACAAGACAGACCGCAAAGGCAGTTTAGTCAAAGAGTCATATTCAATGTAGCTTCTCAGTTGCTTTTGTAACTTGATATATTCGGTAATTTTGCTTAAAATTATCAGTAATTGCATGGTTTTTGTGGATGCCATTTTATGGTTAATTTCCTGAAGCGATCGCTGATATTTTTGGAGAAGCTGATATAATAAAAGGCTGGTAATAGCAATAAATATTAAGCCTTTAAAAGTAGTCAGATAAGTAAACTGGCTATAATTACCAATAATAGTTTCTATAGCCTGATCAGAAATGAGTATCCAGACCGCGCCAATAACAGCGTAACTGAGGACTATTCGACGAGGGAGGTCTTTGGTTAATGTATGTATATTCATGGTCAAAGCCATTGACAAGGTAAACATCAGAGCATAGACTCTGTTATGGTGAAACCAGGATGGCTCACCATTATGGAGTCTTACCCATTAACAGTATTCTATCTGAGATGCTACAATGTCCAGTGTTTATGGAATTAATGGGAGTGAAAATGTGTGCCTAGATTCGCTTGAATAGCAGTAATTGCTACTGTATTAACAATATCGGTGACGGTGCAACCGCGACTCAAATCATTAACGGGTTTTTTCAATCCCTGCAAAATTGGTCCGATCGCCACAGCATTAGCCGATCGCTGTACAGCCTTGTAAGTATTATTCCCGGTATTCAAATCGGGAAAAATAAAAACTGTGGCACGACCAGCCACCTGGCTATCAGGTAGCTTAGTTTTAGCGACACTCTCATCAATAGCAGCATCATACTGGATCGGGCCTTCAATTTTCAAGTCCGGGCGCAGTTGACGAGCGATGATGGTAGCTTGCTTAACCTTTTCGACATCCTCACCCTGTCCGGATTCTCCAGTAGAATAAGACAACATAGCCACCCTAGGTTCAATGCCAAACATTTGAGCAGTCAAAGCGGAACTGATAGCAATATCAGCCAATTGTTGAGGATTAGGATTAGGATTTACGGCACAGTCGCCATAAACCAAAATCCGATCTTCCAACCCCATTAAAAAGACACTAGAGACAATAGAAGTACCGGGAATGGTGCGAATAAACTCCAAAGCGGGGCGGATCGTGTGACCTGTGGTATGGACTGCTCCCGACACCATACCATCAGCGTGTCCCTTATAAACCATCATGGTACCAAAATAGCTAACATCGAGCATGACATCATAGGCCCCGTCTTTAGCAATACCCTTATGTTTACGGAGATTAAAATAGGTTTCAGCATAGTCTTCATACCAGGGGGATCTAGCCGGATCAATAATCTGGACTTGGGATAAATTCAAACCGAGGGCGGCAATACGTCCGCGAATTTCTGCTTCTGAACCTAATAAGGTAATATCTGCGACTCCCCGCCGCCACAAAATCTCAGCGGCTTGTAAAATCCGATCTTCGCGTCCTTCGGGTAGAACAATATGCTGTCGATTAGCTTTAGCCCTTTGAATCAATTGATACTCAAACATGATCGGAGTCATGCGAGAGGGACGGGAAACCTGTATGCGCTCCTCAATTTGACCCAAGTTGACATGAGTTTCAAATAACCCCAAAGCTGAGGCAATTTTGCGATCGTTGTCCGGGGTAATAGCACCATGTACCCGGTCTACATTCATGGCAGTTTCGTAGGTATCAGTCTTAACTGTGATCATGGGAACTGCCCAATGGGGACATCCATCGATGAGGCTTTGGATAGTGGCTGGTAGTTCCAGACCGCCACTAAGAATAATTCCGGCAATATTAGGATAGTTCTCGGAAGTAGCGGCGACGGCGCAGGCGAGAATAATATCAGCCCGATCGCCTGGGGTAATAATTAGGCTACCTTCTTTGAGGTATTTGAGGAAATTGGGAACTTGCATGGCGGCGACGCGCAAATCAAAAACCTCGCGGTTAAGGCGATCGTCGGATGGGCCATAGATTTGTTGACCGCCGAGTTTCTGGGCAATTTCGGCGACTGTGGGTTTAGCTAAAATAGGTTCTTCTGGAATGACAAATAGGGGATCTGGAAATTTCCAGAGAGTTGTCAACTGTTCCATAATTCCTGGAACATTGTGGTTATCGACACGGTTAACTACAGTAGCGGCGATCGCGCAACCTTCTTCAATAAAGGCTTCCCGTTCGGCTAGTAAGGCACTCATTAATTGATTGGGGGTTTTACCGCTACCGCTGGCTACAATCAAAATGGGACAACCTAGGTGGTTAGCAAATCGGACGTTAAAATCAAACTCGAAGGCGGAAGCGATATCAGTAAAATCGGTTCCCTCGCAGACTACAAAATCACAATCTTGCTCAACGGCTTTATATTTTTCGATGACTTGCTTAATGACTTCATCATAGCGACCCTCACCAATCAAATTTTGAGCTTCTTCGTGGGTGAGAGCATAGTAAGATTCATAGGGTAGGGCTTGGTGTAGGCGACTGCGAACTAATTGGATATCTCTGTCAGGAGTGGTGTGACTACGAATAATGGGACGGAAAAATCCCAATTTTTGAATTCGTTTGGAAAGCAATTCTATGATTCCGAGTACGACTAGGGATTTGCCACTCCCGGGTTCAATGGTAGCAATGTAGAGATTCTCAGCCATTCGTTTTTCACTCCTAGTTATCTCCTTCGCTCCCATGCTACACCAATGAAAACTTACCCGATCTGTGGGGGGATAAGGACCGGGTGAATAGGAATTATGGACTGGGCGCTAGTGGGTTAAGTTTAGCGCCATTTGGCGATCAGTTTGCCGGGTTTACTGGGGTCTCCGCTCAATTCTACTCCTCGGTCATTAGCTGCTAAGTGACGCAGGATTTTATATAGGGTTTCTACCTGTTCCTGGGCATCTATTTTGGTGGCTAAGTCGGAGATAGAAATACCTTGGCTATGGCTGCGTAAGGCTTGTAAACTTTGGTGTTGTAACTCTAGGACTTGGGCGGCGGCTTTTTTCCCGGCTTCGACTCCCGGTTGGTGATAGGCGTTGATGTTGACTAGGGAAGCATATAGACTGACAGCACGTTCATAGAGAGCGACTAGAGCGCCTACAGTGTATGGATTTACTTCGGTAATAGTTACGGTAATGGAGTCTCGTTGGTTGTCGTATAGAGCCTCTCGTGTGCCTTGTAGGAAGCCTGAGAGATAGTCTCCGGCGGTGACTCCGGGTTCGATTTCTGGGGATTGTCCTTGGCGATCGCGTAGGACTTCGATAAAGGTGGCGAAGAAGTTAGGAACCCCATCTCGAAGCTGTTGGACGTAGGCGTGTTGGTCTGTGGAACCTTTGTTACCGTAGACGGAGATACCTTGGTTGACGATGTTTCCATCTAGGTCTTTTTCTTTTCCCAAGGATTCCATGACTAATTGTTGCAGATAACGGCTCAAGAGTATGAGTCTGTCTTTGTAGGGGAGAATTACCATATCTTTTTCACCTCGGCCACCTCCGACGGCATACCAACATAGGGCCAGCAGGGCGGCGGGGTTGGTTTTGATGTCGGGTTGGCGGGTGGCTATATCCATGGTTTGAGCCCCTTGGAGTAGGGCATGAATATCTATGCCTTGTAGGGCGGCGGGAAGTAGTCCTACGGCTGACATTTCCGAGGTGCGACCACCGATCCAGTCTTCCATGGGGAAGGTTTCCAACCATCCTTGGCTGGTGGCTTCTTGGTAGAGTTTACTACCGATTTGGGTAGTGGCGATCGCTTGATCGGGAAAGTGGAGGTTTTGCTTGAGTAAGGCTTGTTTAACTTCCATCATGCCGTTACGGGGTTCTGGGGTGCCGCCGGATTTGGAAATTACTAAGATTAGGGTACTCTTTAGGCGATCGCCTAGTCGTTGCAGAATCCGATCTATGCCATCGGGGTCACTATTATCGATAAAGTGAATGTTGATCAGTGGGTAATCTGGGGCTAAAGCATCAGCCACAAATTGTGGTCCTAGGGCTGATCCTCCAATACCAATGGAGAGTAAATCTGTAAATTTTTCGGCTTGGGGGGGTTTAATCTCACCCTTATGGACTTTAGCGACAAAGGTTTCTATTTTGTTAACTGTGTCGATAATTTGCTGTTTGATTTGGGGAGTAGGTGCTAGATCCGGGTTTCGCAGCCAATAATGGCCTACCATTCGCTGTTCATCTGGATTGGCGATCGCCCCACCTTCGAGGGCTTCCATGTCTCGAAATGCCCCGTCAAACTTGGGCTTCATGGCTTCCAGAAAAGCCTGATCAAACCTAATCCGACTGATATCGAGGTACAGTCCTATTTCTTCGTGGTAGTACAGCCAGTCTTGGTATCTTTGCCAGAGTGTAATGGCATCCATAATCACTGTTTCCCCGTTATGTACAAGTTGCCAGTCCAGAACATCTATGAGGGTTTAACCGCTTTTACCCTTCCGCAATTCATTGATAGAGCCTTATCTATCAGCACATATTCTACAACAGTTGTCAAAACTTAAACATGGGGTTTAGGCAGAATTCTCAGAAACTTGACGATTTGGCCCGTAATCTCTAGGCCGATTAAATAGCGATCGATGGTGAATCGATAAAAAATACCAGTCGAACCCACCGCACGAAATTCCGGTAATTCTTGTAAGCGATTAATTTGGGGAAACTTGACGAAAACGATTTGATAAACTCGCCAATAGGCATCCGTGTCTAAGGCAGTTAAGTCTTGTAAAAAAGAGCGTGCATAACGAACTTCAACATTCACGTAAACCTCTTGGGAGCGTGGAAGCCCCGTGTCTTTAGACCGGGGAGGAAACGCGACAGGGGGACTTTAGTCCCCGTCAATCTTTCAAGCATAGGCGTAACCATCCTTCCTGTGAATGGGTTGGCAGTATTTGTGGCTGATGCCTGCCACCCGTACAGAAGCGGTGGTAATATCAAAACTACCAGACGCACGGCAGAGAACCCGTCCTAGATATGAGCCAATTTTCTTCCCCGCTGTGACCGTAGCCGTCACCATGTCGCCAGTCTGAAAGCCTTTATGAATTTGCCTCCTGGAGCGGTGACGAGTAGGGAATCCGTACTTATTCGTCCCGCACATCTGACGGGTTCCATGCCCCTTTGCTAAAATCAGCAACGGTTTTGAAGTCAGAACTTCGAGTGATTCGACTGGTCCAACACAGGCAGCATCAAGCCAGTGAGCTTTAGGTAGGTTGAGCCTCAGTCGATTGAACTTCGTTTGTCCGCCCGTTCCTGTGGTAACTGGGAGTCCTGTTGCTTTCAAAGCATTGAACAAAGCCCATCGGGTCGAGTTAACGGCTGCTGCATCTTTAAGCGGCGATTTTACCTGCCTGAGAAGACGACTCAGTACATCAGGCTGGCTCGATAAAAAATCCCGAATGTCCCCATTGCCTTTGGCTTGATTGCATGAGTGGCAAGCCATCGTCAGGTTAGAAACCCGGTCAGAGCCACCCTTAGACCGAGGCTGGATATGCTCAACTTCGAGTGGTACATTTTGAGCCCCACAGTAAGCACAGGTTCTGCCCCACTTCTCCAACAGGTATTCCCTGACTTCGTAGCCTTGTAATGCTCCCTGCTGATACTCAACACCTGATATCTCAGGGTTTTCCATCAATTGCAGGTCGAACCGTACTAGCTCTTGAGCAATGCTGCCAACTGGGGCAAGTCTACGAAATCGGTGAACCCAGGTCATTAGAGTATCTACTCGATGCTGCCAGCTGGGAGCTAACCAACCTTCGGGACGAGTCCGATTCAAGAACCGAGCTGGTCGATATCGGGTCTTGCGGTTTCGTCGAGAACGTCGGAGTTGACGACGAGAGAGCAATGCTTCTTTAATCTGCTGTCCTCGGTGCTGCAACTCGGCAGCAAAGATAATATGATTCCCTTGCTTTAAGGCAATTCCAGTGACTTTAGAGCCTGGGTCTAATTTTAGTTCGAGGAGTTCAGGATTAGCGTCAACCTCCTTGTTTAGAATAATGGTGAATGGGTAGCGTCGAAATACCGATGCTTTCCCGGCTTTGAGCAGTGATCGTGCTACCCCTGGCTTGCACGGTGTCAGGGGCTTGCGGTTGGTATCTAAAACGAAAATATGGTTAGACATTGTTGCGTCTGTTCTGATTGCTCGTAACGTTTGCGCTTGCGCTAACGCGCACGCTGCGCGAACGCTAATGTTCAGAGTCGGTACTTTCCAAATCGCACTGTCTTAACCCCTTAGAACTGTTTAACGATTTGGTTCTAGGGCCTGGAACTAGCACGCATTCCAGGGTAGGAACTTTAACTCTTGCTCTGAACGTAGCCAGTTAAGGCTTAAGCTGGTCAGCTACCTGAAAGCGGGGGGCACGAAGCCCCCGTGCTTCAGCCGGGGGTGCTGACGACATAACCAATATCAAATGCTTTCTATATCGGGATTCAATCCATGGGGGGCTAGGGGGACACGCCCATAATCAAAATACAGCACTTGTAGGGCTTCTTCTCTCGTCAAGGCATCTCCTGGCCTTAATTTTTGATGGGCATTATCAATGGCTTTGAGCATGAAAGCATCCTCATAGAGGGGGGTCAGAAACTCCCAGGCAGTTTTCAGGTCCTCGTCTGATATTCCTTCTATTAAACGGTGTAGTTTTTTTCTCAAAGATATCATGACTGTGGCCTCCCTTTCCATGATTTCAATCTACCAGAAAACTATGAAAGTTGATCATAATATCAGCCCAAACTAGATGCCCACACTACCTGAGTAGTTCTTGAATTATATTGTAGTGGGAGCATCAATTAACAATTAACTATAAAAACTGCATCAGGAAACTGGCAAGGCCCTTAGCACCTTTGGGTAATACCCCGCAATGAATCCATCAAGTTCTGATATTCAGGAGGATTAATCAACCCTGAACTGTAAAACTGTGCTAGACAGCTATTTAGGGCATTAAATGCTGTTTCCTTATCAATCCAGGACTTGCCCCCAAGCAGTGCCTCTTCTGGAGTGGAGTAGTCGTTATTGGAAGTTAGATGGTCACCGTAGGGCAGGATGATCTGCCACTTCCAACGGTGACGGAAACTGAGACTTGATATCAGTAGCCCATAATAATCCTTGTGCATTGATTTTTGTTACCTAGGCGACAAAACTTAATTTTTATTTAACAATTGTATTATATTTTCTAATCAATATCAAGTTTGGGCGGCGTGATACCAAATCTTCACGAGTCGGTCAGATCCGCCACTAGCTATGGTTTTGCCGTCAAGACTAAATGCTAGGGATAATACGTCTGCTGAATGGGCGGCGATGGTTTCTAATAATGTGCCGTCGCTGAGTTGCCAAATGTCGATTTGGCCTTTACTGTTGCCAGTAATTAACTCTGTACTATCGGGTTTAAAGGCGATCGCAAATATATCGGCATCATCAGCCCGCAGGGTACGCCATAGCTTCCAGGTCTGGTCTTGTTGATGCCATAGACCGATGGAACCATCCCGACATCCTCCGGCTAACATTTGACCGTTAGGACTAAAAGCAACGGTTCTCACCCAGTCAGACCAACGGGGTAGGCTTCCTAATTCTTGTCTTTGCTGTAGGTTCCACAGGCGGACAGTTTTATCCCTAGAGGCGCTGGCTAGGGTCTGACCATCTGGGGAAAAGGCGAGTCCATAAATGCGATCGCTATGACCATAGAGAGTGTAGGAAGGCTTCCCTTTTTTGAGATCCCAAATTTGTATGGTTTTGTCCCGGGAGGCGCTGGCTAGAATATCTCCCTGGGGGGAAAAGGCCACCTGTTCCACAGCATCTTGATGACCAATGAGGGTATACCAGCGTTTACCTTTTTTGAGATCCCAAATTTCCACAGTCTGATCACGACTACCACTAGCTAAAATGTCTTCCTTCGGGGAAAAGGCGATCGATGTTACCCAATTTTCATGACCAGTTAGCGTGTACCAACGTTTCCCAGTTTTGAGTCTCCAAATTTCTATAGTCAGATCTTGGCTACTGCTGGCCAGTATTTCCTGATCAGGAGAGAAAGCTACACAGGTGACTTGATTACGGTGTCCTGTCAGCGTATGTAGAAGTTTCCAGGTAGGTGATGACCGTTGAGGTTGAACACGGCTAGGTTTTGGTGGAGTGGGTGGCTGAGAAGTTCTAGCCGTGGGTGGTGGGGTGATTTGCTGACTGGTTCTAGCTGTCCGTGGTGGCGGTGGGGGCAGTGGTGGCCGCGGTACTCTCACCGATGCAGCCGGGCTAGGGAGTGCCGTATTATCAAAGTTATTAATATTAATGTTGTGCAGAATCGTCGGGGGTAGTCCACTAGGATGCAGCGCCCTCAGTACATTCAGCGGGGAATTATAGCGCTGGGAAGGTAGGGAAGCCACCATTCTATCTAAAACTAAGCCCAGTTTATTACTAACCGTATTTTCCTGTAAATAATCTCGCCAAACCCATTTATCTTGGTGAATATCATAGAGGTCAAAGGGCGAGATTTGGGTGAGTAAATATAAGCAAGTCACCCCCAAACTATAAATATCACTAGCATATATGGCTTGACCCCTAGTTTGTTCTGGAGCCACATATTCAGGACTGCCGATAATAGTTCCTGGTCCTGATAAGTTGGTGCTTTGTACTACTTTCGCCGCCCCAAAGTCCACTAATACCAACTTACCCGATGTCGAGCTATTTACTACTGTTTGAGATTGAATAATATTGGCGGGTTTAATATCCCTATGAATGACGTTATTTTGATGTATAAATTCTAAAACTGGCAAGAGTTCATCAAGTAGTTGAATGATTTGAGTTTCGTTAAAAGTTCCCTGGCTAATTACTAAGTCTTCTAAATTGGGGCCGTTAATATATTCTTGGACTAAGTATTGATTATTGTCCTGTTGAAAATGTGCCAGCAAATCTGGGATGTGGGGATGTTTTCCTAGTTCATCGAGACGTTGGGCTTCTTGGTGGAATAATTCCGCCGCTTTGCGAGTAGTTTCTACCCCTTGGGTTTGGGGGAAAAATTGCTTAATGACGCAGGGGGGATGGGAGGGTTTATCGTGATCAACTGCCAAAAATGTTTTCCCAAATCCGCCATGACCAATAGGTTTAATAGCCTGGTATCTCTCCCGTAGAAACAGTTTAGCACCACAGGTGAGGCAGAATTTAGCATCATCTGGATTTTGGGGATGAGAACATTGGGGATTGAGGCAATAACTCATGGTAGAAAATAATTACCAGGGGACTAGGTTGGGGTTTTTATTCTGTTTCTAAGCGGAAGGTTTGACCATTATGATTGGTGCGGTAAAGCCAATGGCGCTGACCATCAGACACTCGGACCCGCCAGCCATCTACTAACATTTGACCACATAATTCGTCTGGCTGGGCGAGTCCTAAACAGGTATTTGGCCAAGTCTGTCTTTCGGCGGCGAGGATTTCGATTTCATCTGGGGAACTTCCAGTGCGATCGATGACATCTTGGCGCAATTTGGTGGTAATTTCCGGGGGGAGATCGGCTAAATTTTGGGAGGTTTCATCCATGATCATCACGGCTTCAGGGTTTTCTACCATAATGGGGTCTGGAGTAGCAGAGTCGGTTTTGACTAAAACCACATAGGCGACTAGGGCTAACACGCCTATCAGTAGGGCGAAGATGACCCGGGGAGGTTGTAGGTAGATGGGTCGGTCTGGCTGGTCTTGGTTGGCAGAATCCTGGGGCTTAGGTTTCATAACTAGGACTCGCAAAAACTAGATGATGACGCTTGGAAATATTATAGCTTAATAATTATGGGGGGGAAATGATACAGTATTAAATTAAGTACAATTGTGGGGGGTTGATGTATGGATGTACTATTAGAGGGGGGTGCAGTCCTGGAAAAACGGGATTATACCTTGATTGTGGATGTCAGCGAGAGTATGGCAATGGCTGGCAATAAAAAGGGGCAGTCTCGCTGGGAGTTAATGCGACAATCGATTTTAGAGTTGGCAACCTATTGCGAACATTTTGACCCGGATGGGATTACTTTATATTTATTTGCTGAAGAGTTTAAGCGCTACGATCGCATTACTTCTGACCATGTGGGAGAGGTTTTTGAGAATCATAAACCAGCCGGAAAAGCTGATTTAGCCTCGGTTCTCAAAGATGCCACTGATAGTTATTTTGCTAGACGGGCGACGGAACAATCACAGCCTAATGGTGAAACTATTTTTGTGGTGACGGGTGGGGAGATTATTAATCCGTTATTGGAGGTTAAACGCATCTTGATTAATGCTTCCAATCAATTAACCCATGAGGAAGAGTTGGCTGTGGAAATGATTAGGGTGGGCTCTAGTGAAGAGGCTACGGCGTTTTTTAAGGTGCTTGATGATGAGTTAACGGCGGCGGGCGCTCGTTACAATATTTGTGATACAGTGAGTTTGGAAGATATGGAAGAGATTAGTTTGACGGATGTTCTATTGCGGGCAATTACTGATTAGATTTTAGGGGATTTCCTGGAAATAGGCAACCATTGGGGTTGCCTTGATTGATGTTATTGCGGATGCCATTTGATATTGCAACCAATACTGGGTTTTTGGTCGCTGTTGATGGGTTTGTCGGCGATAATGGCATCTAAAGCCGCCCGCAAATCTGCCCCGGTGACGGGTAAGTTATTCCCGGGGCGACTGTCATCTAATTGACCGCGATAGACTAATTGGCGATCGCTATTAAACAAGAAGAAATCGGGGGTACAGGCTGCTGTATAGGCTTGGGCTACTTCTTGGGTTTCATCGTAGCAGTAAGGGAAGGAAAAACCTACTGTTTCCGCTTGGTTTTTCAGGTGTTCGGGTCCGTCTTGGGGATGGGTTTTGATGGAGTTGGCGCTAATGGCAACTATTCCTATTCCTAGGGGTTGATAATCACGTCCTAATTGGGCTAGTTCATCTTGAATATGTTTAACGAAGGGACAGTGACAACATATAAACATGACTAGCAAGGCTTTTTTATCCTTAAATGTATCGACGGATATCATTTCCCCAGAGGTCACGTCTGGGAGTTGAAAATCTGGGGCGCGCGTCCCCAAACTTAACATGGTTGATGCTGTTAAAGCCATGATTCAAGATTCCTAATTTCTACTATTGGATAACATCTGTTATCATTATAGCTGATCATTCTCGACTCAGGTTAGGTAACGCCATGGCTGATAACTAGGATGTTTGGGGGTGGCGGGTAAGTTGACATGAAGGGAATGTGATATGATCTCAAATAGCCACCCATAAAATGGAGAGAGCTATTATGAGCGATATCATATCCCTAAATACTTCAACGGCTATTAAGTTGGATGATTATATCCAATATGCGGAGGGGGGAATTGTTAGCCGGGTTTTGCTGAAAGATGCTCACTGTCAATATACCCTATTTTGTTTGGGGGCTGGCACGGAAATTTCGGAACATACGGCTACCAAAAACGCGACGGTTAACGTTTTGGCAGGTCGCGGAATTTTAACTCTGGAGGGGAAAGAGATTACCTTAGAGGCGGGAGTGTTTGTATTTATGAAAGCCAACGCACCCCACGCCCTGAAAACTGAGGAAAATCTGGCATTTTTACTGACTCTTTCGGCTGGTAATGAGTAGGGAAATTAAGTGACTTTAGCGCCTTGGGTATCAATTGCAAGCGATCGCACATCTACCCCGATGTTATAGCCCCTCCAAGCCTCCCTCATGGCAGATACACATAAGTGGGTGTGGGGGGGGTCTGTGAGGGCTAGAAGGGTCGGTCCTGCCCCGCTAATGGCTAATTCGTAAGCGCCTGCATCTAAGGCGGCTTGTCTGACGGTATCATAACCCTGAATCAGAGATTGGCGGTAGGGCTGATGGATTTTGTCAGCCATAGCCACGCGCAACCAGTCTCCCTGTCCGGTTTCTAAGCCTCGGACTAATAAACCTAGGTGGGCGGTGTTGAAAATGGCATCGGCGCGGGTATAATGGGAGGGGAGGACGCTGCGGGCTTCGGCGGTGGATAGTTCAAAGTCGGGAATAGCGACGACGGGGACTATATCTTGATGCCAAGGAATTTCGCAGATCTGCCAGCGGTGGTTATGGTCGGCTACTGATAACTGACAGCCCCCCAACAGGGCGGGAACTACGTTGTCGGGGTGTCCTTCTATGGCGATCGCCATTTCCATAATTTCTGTTGGAGTTAGGGGGTTTCCGGCTAGGGTATTTGCGCCCACTAAACCCCCCACAATTGCTGTGGCTGAACTTCCTAAACCTCTGGCGAGGGGGACTCCTAGTTTGATGTGAATTTTGACGGGAGGGGGAGTTTGATTGATGTGATGGTAGAATTTGAGAAAGGCTTGATAAACTAAGTTGCGATCGTCTGTGGCTACGCGATCGCTTTCTAGTCCTTCGGCAGTAATTTGGTGGGGTTTTTCTGTATCTGTTAAAGGTGAAAATTCTAGGGTATTATATAGGCTGAGGGCTGCACCAATACAATCAAACCCTGGTCCAATATTGGCGGTGGTGGCGGGGACGGTAACGGTAATTGGGTGAGACATTGAAAATGATGAATATGGGCTAATTTTGTGGGAAAATTAGGGATTTTATCCCTGGCTTGTAGTTATGCAGACCATGGCTAGTTATTCTGGGTCTTGGTTGGCTGCATTTTCGCCAATATTGAGATTCTTTTTAGACTCTTTTAATTCTTTCCAGAGTTGTTTGATTCTTTGGTAAGCAACTTCGGAACTCAGTTTACCATTGGTTTCTAACGCACAGATATAGTTAATCTTATGTGCAAACTCTTGAAGGTTAGAGTTAAACATCATATTTTGGGGGCTAAATTCTCCACGATAACGGGTTTTTGGGTAAATAAATTCGTCTTTTTCGTTCATATATTTAGGCTGAATATGTTAGTTGGTATCCTGGGGGAAAGCTACTACTAACTCCCTCAAAAAAAATGCTATTCTGGCTACATTTTTAGGTGCTAGTAATATCATTAATGAAAATCAAGGACTGACACTTAGGGGGTAGCTGGGTTTAAGTCTGACCGTGGTGATTATAGTATTTCAGGCGGGTTATACAAGGGAAAGGATTATATTTTTGACCAGTATTTATACTGACTCAATCCGATTAAATGATTAACTAAATCCGGGTCAACTTAGCTGAAGACCATATAGCATTATGTATTATATGTTAGGCGATACCAAAAGGGGAGTCAATATGTCTATGGGTTTAGACAAACTCCCCATGGTCAAAGAGGTTTCTAGCCTATTATAGGTTATTGTGGCGCACCATATCCCCCGCCGCCGGGAGTTTGGATGGTCAACACATCCCCTATACCCATAAGGGCGATCGCCGTACTACCGAGATCTTCAACAGTCCCATTTTGGCGAGTAATGGAATTACGCCCCACCATACCCGGTTCACCCCCAGCCATACCAAAAGGTGGAATGATGCGATGTCCCGATAGGATAGTGGCAGTCATTTCCTCCAAAAATCGAATTTGGCGGATAATACCATTACCACCGCGATAGTTTCCGCCGCCGCCGCTGTGGGGGCGAATAGCAAAAGCATCGATCAGAACTGGATAACGCCATTCTAACACTTCTGGATCAGTTAGGCGAGAATTAGTCATGTGAGTATGTACCGCGTCGGTCCCGTGAAAATTTGGACCTGCGCCAGATCCGCCGCAGATGGTTTCATAATACTGATAGCGATCGCTTCCAAAGGTCAAATTATTCATAGTTCCCTGGGAAGCCGCCATAACCCCCAAAGCGCCATATAAAGCATCAACCACAGCCTGAGAAGTTTCGACATTTCCCGCTACTACAGCCGCCGGAAATTTGGGGTTAAGCATACAGCCTTGAGGGATGACAATTTCCAAAGGTTTTAGACATCCAGCATTGAGGGGAATACTATCAGCCGCCAAAGTCCGAAATACATACAAAACCGCCGCTTTACAAACCGCCTGGGGTGCATTAAAATTACTGTCCAATTGTCGAGAAGTTCCGGTGAAATCTATTTTGGCGCTGCGGTTTTGGCGATTAATGCTAATCGCCACTTGAATAACTCCCCCATTATCCAGAATATAAATAAACTGACCATCCCGCAGAACATCAATAGCCTTTCTAACGCACTCCTCAGCATTATCCTGGACAAATTTCATATAAGCCTGGACTGTAGCTAACCCATATTGTGCGACCATTTTCTGTAATTCCGTCACCCCTTTTTCATTAGCCGCAATTTGTGCTTGTAAGTCAGCAACATTAGTCTGAGGGTTCCGCGCCGGGTAGGGATGATGAGTTAATAATTTCAGCACTTCTGCTTCTCGGAATTTGCCACTATCAACTAACTGGAACTTATCGATTACAATCCCTTCTTCCAAGACTGTTTGACTATGGGGCGGCATAGAACCGGGTGTTATCCCTCCCAGGTCAGCATGATGACCGCGAGATGCTACATAAAATAAAATGTTTAATCCGGCGGTATCAAATACTGGAGTAATGACGGTAATATCAGGTAAGTGAGTCCCGCCATCATAGGGATTATTTAGCATATAAACATCCCCAGATTTGAGAGTTTCGGCTTTGGCTTTAATTAGGCTGCGGACACTTTCTCCCATAGAGCCTAAATGTACAGGAATATGGGGAGCGTTAGCTACGAGTTCCCCCAATTCATCGAAAATTGCACAGGAAAAATCTAGGCGTTCTTTAATGTTAACTGATGATGCGGTATTTTGTAGGGTAATTCCCATCTGTTCAGCGATAAACTGAAACAGGTTTTTAAAAATTTCCAGACGCACGGGATCTGGTTTATTGGTCAAGGTATTGGTGTCAATGGGGGAGGTTTGGGGCTGGGAAATTTTGGCTAAAACTAAGTGATTGCGTTCGGTTAATTGGGCAGACCAACCTGGTTCAACAATATTAGTTCCGGTGGCTTCAAGAATAATCGCGGGTCCGATTACTTCATCTCCTGGCTGTAAAATCTCTCTGGGAAATACGGGGGTTTGTTGCCATTTCTGATTAGCAAACATAGGGACGGTAGCAATAGGAGATGGGGGTTGATCATTTCGACGAGATAATATGGTTTCCGGGGGATTTTCCATCTGGCGGACTACTTCGACGGATACAGATTCAACTATTAATTTTTTGTCGGCTTTGACAAAACCATAACGGGTGCGGTGTTCGGTTTCAAAGGCGGCTTTCATGGGTTCGACTTGGGGGGAAAATGGGACGGTTAGGGTGGAGTCAGTCCCCTGATATTTTAAATTAGCGCGATAAAAAACTATGTCGTTGGGGGAATTGTGGGGGTCAAGTTCCGATCGCATTTCGGTTTCTAAATCGGCTAAAACTGGGGTGATATCTGCTAATAAATGTTCGTTTAGCGTGGCTTCTATGGCTTTCTCGCGGATGTTACCTACATCTGCTAGGGCCATGCCATAGGCAGATAAAACGCCAGCGTAGGGATGAATAAACACCCGTGTAATGCCTAATGTATCTGCGATCGCACAGGCGTGTTGACCTCCTGCGCCGCCAAAGCAACAGAGGGTATATTCGGATACGTCATAACCCCGCTGTAGGGATATTTTCTTAATCGCATTAGCCATATTTTCTACGGCGATCGCAATAAAACCCGCCGCCACTTCTTCCGGTTGGCGAGGGTCTCCGGTGGCTTGAGTAATATCTGCGGCTAACTGGTTAAATTTGGCTTTAACTACTTCTGCATCAAGGGGTGAATTGGCTTGGGGTCCGAATACTTGGGGGAAAAATTCGGGTCTAATTTTGCCTAACATTACGTTACAGTCAGTAACTGTTAAAGGTCCCCCACCACCATAGCAAGCGGGACCTGGATCAGCACCCGCAGACTCTGGACCGACACGATAGCGGAAACCGTCAAAGCATAAAATTGAACCTCCCCCGGCTGCTACAGTATGAATAGAAAGGATAGGCGTTCGCATTCTGACTCCCGCAATTTCGGTCTCAAATTGTCTTTCATATTCGCCATTATAATGCGCGACATCTGTGGATGTTCCACCCATATCAAAGGTGATAATTTTGTCAAAACCTGCCTGTTTACTGGTTTTCACTGCGCCGACAATGCCGCCAGCAGGTCCTGATAAAATGCTGTCTTTTCCTTGGAAGTTTTGGGCGTTAGTTAAAGCACCATTGGACTGCATAAACATTAATTTAGGCAGGTTTTTTGGCGGGCTAGATACTGCATCTTTTGAGGGCTGGTTGCCATATAATTCCTGGGCAACTTTATCAATATAACGCCTTAAAATGGGTGATAGGTAAGCATCCACTACGGTGGTATCTCCCCGGCTGATTAGCTTCATTAGGGGGCTAATTTGGTGGGATGCGGAAATTTGGGTAAAGCCAATTTCGGCGGCGATTTCGGCGATTTGTTGTTCGTGTTTGGGGTAGCGGTAGCTGTGCATTAGGGCGATCGCACAACTGCGAATTCCGTCTTGATAAGCCTTTTTTAGGGCGATTTTTAAGGGTTCTAATTGGAGAGGTTGCAGTTCTTCCCCTTGGGCGCTGTAGCGTTCTTCTGCTTCGATTACCCTTTCATATAGCAAAGATGGTAAAATGATTTCTTGGGCAAAAATATCGGGGCGATTTTGATAGCCAATGCGGAGAGCATCTTTAAAGCCTTTGGTGATGATTAATAGGGTGCGATCGCCTTGGCGTTCCAGGAGTGCATTGGTTGCTACTGTGGTTCCCATTTTTACCTCAGAAATACAATTTTCTGGGATGGGTTCATGCAAACCAATTCCTAAAATTTCTTTGATACCAGCTACCACAGCATCCTGATAACGTTGAGGATTTTCTGATAGGAGTTTATGGGTCACTAAACTACCGTCTGGTTTGCGCGCGACAATATCTGTAAATGTACCGCCTCTATCTACCCAAAATTGATATTTATTTCCTAAGTTTTCAGCCATTGAATAATTCCCAATCATGTGAATTGTTGACAGTTACTCTAGTCCCATTCTATATAGCCATTCTCAATCAATACAGAAATCAGCCCCCACCCCCCCACCTTCTCACCTTCTGGGAGAGGGTGGTTAGGGGGTTAGGTGATCTGGTCTTATTTATGAGACAGTTGCTTTAGTCTTTGGTCGGGAGGTATGACTATATATTCACCATAAAAGAGACTAAATTCGATGGTATTGTGTATCAGTTTGATGAGACGATCGCCCCAAAGATGCGATCGGGATAATAACCGATGATTTTGCCAATTCTGTTGTTTCACCATAAAAACCCCCTGAATCAAAAATTGGGTATAAGTAGGGTCTAACCTACTGACAGACTCAATAGATATCCCTCAGATATTGGGTTGACAAATAAACCCCGGATTATTTACAATAGCGGGATTCTAACCAAATTCTGACATCTTGTTCCGTATAAAAACGTTGATTGCGCCGAGTGAAAGGGTCATAAACATCCCAGACTAAATCACCATCTTGATCATAACTTTCAGAGATTCTGATATCCCCGCCACCCAGCAGAAAATTACACAATAAACTAGGTATTTTTTGCCACCAATTAACAATACCTTTTTTGGGGTAAATGCCGGAATAATTAACCAAAGCATTACCCGTCAATGGCATGGTACTACAAGCAGTTCGTTCCGTTGATTTCATCGCCACAATTCCTCCATGAATATTCAGTTGTAACAAACCATAAAGTAGAGGAGATGCTAACTTTAAACTCCCTTATTTATCGCGGTTCACATAAATAAGCGATCGCCAAAATAAGTAAATTTCGATCACTCTATAAAAAGTATGACCTACCCTAGCCAAAAATAACAGATGCAGTTATGATAAATTGTAGCCATAACAGTTTAATTTTTAGCAACTGTTATGGTAAGAAAATCAGCAACTGTATCCTTGTAAGGGATTTGGAGGTATGACCATGAAAGCCAGACCCGTGGAAAAGTCTCCCGGAGTGAATTTGTATGAACAGGTAGCCAACCGCATTCAGTCCCTCATTAAAGAAGGGACCCTGAAACCAGGCTCGCGCATTCCCTCAGTCCGCAAAATGCACCAACAGATGAGTGTTAGCATCACCACAGTATTAGAAGCCTATCGCCTCCTCGAAGACAGAGGGCTAATTGTCGCGCGTCCTCAGTCGGGGTACTATGTTCGCCATATTCTGTCACTTCCACCCGCAGAACCCACCTCCTCAGCCCCTCCGGGACTAGCCTGTAACGTAGATACCTCAATAGCTTTTAAGATCAATAAAGTCCTACGGGAACCAGGAATGATTAAACTCGGTGCGGCCGTCCCTGACCCGGAACTATTCCCCCTCGCCGCATTAAATCGACTGATGGGACAGGTAATGCGTCAAAACCCAGAAGTCTGTCACTCCTATAACGCGCTACCAGGGTTGGAACCTTTACGCGATGAAGTAGCCAGGAGATTAATGGATGCGGGTTGTTCCCTCACCCCAGACCAAATTTTGATTGTGAATGGGACGACAGAGGGGATGTATTTATCTCTACGCGCGATCACAAAACCGGGGGATACAGTGGCGATCGAGTCCCCATCCTATTATGGATTGTTAGAAATTTTGCAATCTCTACACCTAAAAGCCTTGGAACTTCCCACCCACCCGCGATCCGGCTTATCATTACCAGATTTGGAAAACGCCCTGAGTCAAGGTCAGGTGGCTGCTTGTGCGATCGTTTCCAATTTTAGTAATCCCCTGGGAAGCTGTATGGAAGATAGCAAGAAAAAAGCCTTAGCGGAAATTCTGGAACGCTACGATATTCCTTTGGTGGAAGATGACGTTTATGGAGATTTAGGTTTTGATGAGATGCGTCCGAAGGCGATTAAAGCGTTTGATAAAAAGGGTTTGGTTTTATATTGCTCTTCTTGTAGTAAAACCATTTCTCCCGGTTTGCGGGTAGGTTGGGTGGTCGCTGGTCGTTATCAAAACACCGTCGAACAACTCAAATTGTTTACTAACATTGTCACAGCGGCAGCTAATCAATTAGCGATCGCTGCCTTTTTAGCCAATGGAGGTTATGACCGCCATCTCCGACACCTACGACGGGCTTATGGGGAACAGGTTTTACGAATGACTCAGGCAATTTGTGATTATTTTCCCCCAGAAACTAAAGTAACGCGCCCCACAGGAGGTCACGTCTTATGGGTAGAACTTCCACCCCATTTTGATGCGATCGCACTTTACCAGGATGCCTACAAACGCCAAATTAGCATTGCTCCTGGAACCATGTTTTCTGCATCAGGAAACTATCAAAACTGCTTTCGCTTAAATTGTGGTTTACTTTGGTCTCCCAAAATTGAGATGGCTATGAAAACTTTAGGAGAATTAATTGCCAATCAAGACTCTGATAAGACTCGGTTACGTCCATTGTTTTTGGCTTGATATAATCCCCTGTCTGCACTTAAAATCAGGTCTTCTGGTGATAAATCATCCCCAATAATTTTAGTGGCAACTCCCGCACTTAGCGTAATACATGAACTAATCTCAGACCCGCAGTGGACAATGTTTTTACCCAAAACATTCATGCGAATTTTGTTCGCTACATTCAGGGCTTCTTTTAATTTAATACCCGGTAGGATAATTGCAAACTCTTCCCCTCCGTAGCGGGCGGCTAAGTAGGGCTTCTGCTGATGACAAGCCGTGATAGCCTCTTGAATAGCATTGGCGATCCGTTGCAGACATAAATCCCCCGCTAAGTGACCATAATTATCATTGTAGGGCTTGAAAAAGTCTATGTCTAAGAGAATTAAAGAGATGGGTTTTCCTTTTTGGGTTTGTAAAGTATGTTCCATATAAAGATAGAACTTCCGTCGATTGGCTAATTGCGTTAAATCATCCAAAAAAGCTAGTTCTTTCAGCTTTCTGTTTTCTTGCTGTAGCTGCCGAATCCTGATATTTTGATAGTAAATCTTACGATATAGTTTCCGCACACTTAGAGCAATATTGTGGAGGATGTTAATGGGATATTGATCAATATTCTCCATGGTATTACTATCAACTAAAATGTCCTGAACTATTGGGCGATTTAGGATGTCAATATTCATGGTAGTATTCTCTTGATATTTCCGCGAAAACTGGGGATGTTCATGATGCAAGTTTTGGTGATTATTTAAACCCAACTTGCTGACCATTTTAGTTAAGATAACTTCCAGCTTGGACTTCAGATTAATTTCCTGGAAATATCTTGACTTTTCGACGGAAATAAGATTTAATAGTTGTGGGTTCAGAATCACGGTTAACTTACCTATCTCTCGGTTTCAACAATATCGATTATTGACGATCTGCCGGAAAATTGCCGTGACGACTATCCGCCGATACCGTGATAATCCTGAAAAAGTCTCGTGATCGGCTATTGATGGTGATTGTGATCATTTGACCAAATTTATGTGACTGTGATCACAATGGGCTAAAAACCTGTCTGAGGGTAGATACGGAGAAATTCCCACCCAAAATGGCGAAGCAGGTTAATATTGTGGTAGACACTCATGAGGCAATCAATATATGTCACCTTGGCCAAGCCTAATCACTGCATCTGCGCTTATCCTATACCTGGTTGTTACCGTCAACGTAGGTAGGGCTAGAATGAAATATAAGGTTATGCCTCCTGACATGACAGGCGATCCCAACTTTGAAAGAGTTTTGCGGGTACAGCAAAATACCCTAGAACAGTTAATTATTTTCCTTCCGGCTTTGTGGCTGTTTTCTGAGTTTGTCAGTCCCTTAGTGGCTGCGGGTTTGGGTGCAGTATGGATAGTTGGGCGCATTCTCTATGCGTGGGGATACTATCAGGTGGCGGAAAAGCGGATGATTGGCTTTGGGGTCAGTATCTTATGCTTATTTGCCCTACTGGGAGGGTCTCTGGTCGGAATTATCATCCCCTTGGTTAAACAACTGGTCTAAACTGATGGAGTAAAGGACATGGCAAAGAGTCAGCCAGAAGAGCCGATAATGTTTAGGATCAGCGATCGCCTCTTTCAACAATTAACCGAATTTACCGAAACCCTAGAATCCGAGGATATGAACCCGCGTCCCAATTCCGAGGGCGATCGGACAGTCAACCCGCCACCGGACTTAACCAGTTTACCGCTACCCTCGGAGTCCCCCAATTCCCCATCTGAATAACTTAATTAACGAATGGCTGATCTCGAACAATTAAAATCTGCCTTGGTCAGGACTAAAAATCCTAACCAAATATCTGCCCTAATTGTTGATTTCACCCACCAAGAAATACTTAGTGTCTACCATCAACTACCGTCCCAAAAGCAGCAACGAATTTGTCAAATTTGGGCGATCGAATTTGAATCAGGGTGACAATTAGTAAGGGTAAAGTGCATCCATGTCAGAACCCAACAATCATCCTTCACCATTACAGTATCAAAATGAATCTCCCCCTGATTCCTCCGCTTTCACAGAGGAAGAAAACGAGATACCTACAGTCACCGACTCCGAATCTTTATTTAATCACACATCAGGCTTAGTTCCCTATCTGGGTTGGGTGAGTGTTTTCTCATTAATTGTCGCTATGGTCATGTTTGGAAATGACCTAGGGGCGATCGCGATTATTTATGTAATTATCACCATTTTCTGTGCGGCTTTATCCTACCGATATCCCCGCCAAGGATTATGGGGTTTACTGATTTATTTACCTTTGGCGGGGACGATCGCCTATTGGGTAGGGGATGATCGACCTATTTTTCACTTACTGAAAAATATATTATTTTACATTCCCGCACTCTTAGGAATGCTGGTTGTTCTAATTCGTGAAGGCAAAGAAATTCTGATTAATAAAAATCTCAAAATCCCCCTATTAATCTTTGTGGGGATTGCTTTAATTAACCTAATTATCGTCAATGGAGGGCAACATTTTAGTGATGACCCTAGGGGAATTCCCATAGTTATGGGGATTTTCGGATTAGCCATCTTAATCGGATATATCCCCCTAATCACCTGTGGATATTACCTGATCCGTAAAAGTCAAGATGTCTATTTCCTCAATCGTTTACAGGTAGTTTTAGCCATAGTATGTTGTCTGCTAGGTATCGCTCAATTTTGGTTAGTCATCACAGGCGTTTGTCCAGACAATAGCGGCTTAGAACCCCATCTTTTACTAACAGCCAACCTACAGCGCAAGTGTCTAGTTGGGGGTTCTTTGGGCTACCTACCAGAAGCCAATTTTATCCGACTTCCCGGAACCTTTGTCTCCCCATGGCATTGGACATGGTTTTTAATTTCCAGTGCCTTTTTTGCTTTTCTAACTGCCCTCAATGACCCGAAAATAACTTGGCAGATAACTGGCGGATTTTCCCTATTCTTAATCATGATAAATGCAGTAATATCAGGTCAGAGAACCGCCTTTTTGGGCGTACCTGTGGTGCTGATATTATTAATGGTTGCCACCAGTCATATATCCCGTTGGAAGCGATTATTAATTAGCTTTTTAGCCATCGGACTATTTTTGTTAACTACCCTCGTCATATTTCCCAATCTAGCCGAGGGACGAATTGAAAGTTTGACCGGACGCTGGACAGCATCTCCCCCTCCCGAATTTGTCATAGATCAAACTCAGTGGACTCTCAGAAATAGCGGAGGCTTATTAGGTAATGGACTCGGACGAGGGACTAATGCCACCCGCAGTCTAGGTAGCACACGGCTACTAGAAACCTATTATTCTAAACTCATCTACGAATTAGGCATCATAGGAGCGATCGCCTTTTTAATATTGGTAACCACCCTGATGATCGAAGGTTTCAAATCTTATCATCAAGTCCGCAATTCTCATCTGAGAAATGATGGTATTGTCTTCTGGATTTTTATGATCATCATCGGTTACAACCCCTACTGGTATCCTCTTGATACCGACCCCGTTGCCGTTTATTACTGGTTGATTGCTGGGGTGATGTTGAAAATCCCCAGCCTAACCGAATAACCGTTGTTGCTTGTTTAAATCAGCTTCTCCCAGATAAATTTGGCGCTGACCTTTGGGAATAGTAATCCAACCCAAATCTTGTAGGCGGTTAGTCAGATTAGAAATACTCACCCCCAACTCATCCCTAATACTGTAGAGATGAGACCACTTACTGAGATCGCGACCCGATCGCTTTTCCTCTAAAATATGACGAGGCATCAGCAGACAACTGGCAAAATATTGAGCCTGCCATTCAATGGAAGCAATTTGAGAGGAAACCGCACCACTGCGACAGACAAATGGTTCCTGGGCTGTTGAGGATGACCAACCGTAATTTCCCAGATTCAATTCTAACTGTCGAGCTACCCCGTCCACCTCATCCTGATTAATATGAAGGACCCAGTGTCCGATTTCATGGGCGATCGTAGACTCGATAAACCCTTGGGGTTTTTCTAAAATCTCTTCGTTAATCTCAATTTGTCTAGAGGCGGGAATAATGCGGGCGGCGATCGCCCCTTGTTCGTCCGCTGGTATGTAATCCCATACTACCCCCAAATCCAAAAAGTCCGCCACCAAACTCGACTCAAAAGGCCACTGAGGAGCAAAATTAGGGGTAGCCGCCATGCGCTGAAGAATCTGATCAGCGCGACGTTCAATAGATTCTTTCGCATAAAAGCGATAGGGTTTGAGAATACTCACTTATCTTTCCCCGAAGCTGCATCAAATACCTGTTTAGCAAAATTAGGGTTTTCCTGAAGTCGTCGAAATAGCGCTGTGATCTCCCGGTTATTCTGTTTGAGGAAATTCTCGTAATGGTGGGGAATGCGTCCCGCCAAAAAGATTAACTCCTCCTCATCTATGCCCAAATTTCGCGCTAAACCTCGGATTACCTCCTCTTTGGGGGCATAATCAGCGCGATCGTTCTCTAGCTTTGATAGATAGGTAAAGTCCACACCAAGCAACCCCGCCAGTTCTCGCTGGGAGTAGCCCCTATCCTTGCGAGCCTGACGGATCAATTTACCAAAAGTTTGTGTTTCGTCCACGGCATTGTCCTCCTGGTCTCTATTATAGGACACCTTGAACAAAATTTCAACTGACCACTTGACGAAACCATCAACACTTGTTAGTATAGATGTAGTTGAACAAAGCATCAACTGCCAAAGCTCTACTGATAGCGCTCAACTGTCAATAAAACCACATTATGCCATAGATGTAGAGTCTAAGGCTTCCAGATGTTGGGTGAAATGGCGAACCGGAGGACAGATCCCATGCTCAGGACTTGGACTGATACCCATTACCAACTAAATGATCACGACTGGCTCTATATTGCCACCCATGAGGAACTAGGTTCAGCGTCCCTAGTCTGTCCGGGTTATACGCGCGACGGTACAGGATTTAGCATTCATTTTACTGCCGCTCACACGGACACTTTAGAGAAACTGATCGCCGCCTTAAAGATTTTGAAAGCACAACCCCAACCATTATCTACTTATCCCGAACCAGAAAAAACAGTTTCTGTGATTCGCTAAACGCTGATTTTGTCCAAATTTTCACGAGCTGGAGAAACCATGAATAAAACTAACGAAAAACCCACAATTTCTGTATTTGGAAGTAAGCACAAAGAAGCGATGCTAGTGCCGGAAATGCCGATCGCTGTCCGTAATAATTGCCAATCGGGAAAATGGATGATTGGAGATGAAGAATATGGCTCTAAATGCTCGATGACGATTATCAAATTTAGCAAATTTTTTGGCAGTTTAGGGCAAACTAACAACACATTATGGGGACAAATTTGGTTTGTAGCTGAATCGGGAGAACTCCCCCAAGGTGTTGTATTGGTCACTTATATTAAAAGTCGCTCTCTCAGTGATTTTAACCGGTTGGTGGCTTCTGTACAAAGCCAAGGTGTAGAACCTGCTATGGGGATTTTTGTGCCGGAATTTGTCCGCCATTCTGGTCAGAAACCGGATGAAAATGGAGTGGTAAAACCGATTAATTACTATAGTTTAAAGTGGTCTTGGGTAGAACGTAGTGATTGGTCGATTTTAGAACAGGCGGCGGCGGTTTTAGCTGATCCGGCTAACCTGTCCCGTATGATTGATTTGGAAGGAACCCGACAAATGATCTGTTTGGATAATTTGTCACCCCATGAAGTGGCTTGTTTAATGGCGGCTCATTCTCCCTCAGATCGCGACAATGAGATGATGTTACCTCCGGTTAATGATCAACAAGTTCCGGTAGCAGTGTCTTAGGGATTGAATCGGATGGATAGCTTAACTCTCCTCTTACCGAGGGGAGGGTTAGCCAGTTGAAATTTAGAGGGTATCTGATGAAAAATGTAGTCCGGTTAACGCGAAAGGATTTGTGGGAACGTCAACTGCTGGAAAACTTGAGTTTAAGCGATCGCCTCCGAAATCATACCCTAGAAGATATTTCCAGTCTATCTGATGATTTGCAACATATTAGTTTTGTGGTAAAATCAATTCAGACAAACTATCAGGCTGTTCTCGAAGAAAATCAACGTTTGAAGTCTTTGCTAATCGGATTAATGGATGGTTGCTATTGCTGGGAAGGTAATCGCTGCCCCAATTTCCGCGCCATTTTAGCAACTTTAAACCCGGATAAACCCGCTAGAAGTGAGCATCAAAACAACTCAGATATAAGTATCGCTAAAATCCGGAGATTTGTCGATACCCAAGAGAGTTAAGTTAGCCATTTTTGGGGTATTTTCTGACTCTAAAATTAGCATTTGAGGTGAAATAATGAGCAAATTAGCATCTTTAGAAACCCAGTCTCAAATTATGGCGGCGTTCTCTAAAATTATTAGCGATCGCCAAAATATAGTTTCCAAGGTAGCCACGAAAGAAGAACAAGCCGAACGGGAGAAACGGAAACAGGTTCTGGAACAGGCGGCGACTTATACGGTTGATAGCCTGGTGAAAGGATTAGCAGATTTACAGCTAGATTTTAGTGGTGTAATCACGGAACTCTCGGAAAAACTGGAAACCGAATCTGCGAAATTAGATGCGATCAAACGGGGTATTAGTATTCAATCTCAGCAACTGGAGGAACTCCAGAAAATTCGGGTTGTGGCTGATGTTCTGCATCTTTTAACCCAAGAACATCAAGAAAAGATGAACTTGTTAGAGGAACAAGCCAGCCAACGCCAAGAAAGCCTGGAAAAAGAGATAGCTAGGGAACGTAAGTTATGGGAAAAAGAGGAACAGGACTTTGAAGCGGCTGTGGCTGAATATCAAGAAAATACTGCTAAACATCGTCAGCAGGAAGCGGAGGATTATAGCTATAATTTACAGCGCCAGCGACAAATTGAAACTGATCAATATGAGGAAGCGAAACGTCGCATAGAACGTGGGATTCAAGAAACCACTAAAGAGAAGCAGAAAAATTGGCAGGAAAGGGAAAAAGTGTTGAATGCGGAACAGGCTAAATTTGAGAGCGATCGCCAACGGGTGGCGACCTTTGAGGAAGAGTTAAAACAGGCTTTAAATAAAGCTAAAGAAGAGGCGATTCAAGAAGCTACTCGCGAGGCGAAAGTGAAGGCGGATCTGTTGGCTAAGGAATGGGAATCTAACCAACAGGGATATCAATTACAAGTGGCATCTTTAGAAGCGACTATTGAGCGACAAAATGAACAAATCACGAATTTGTCGGCACAATTACAGGAAACCATGAAACAGGCTCAAGATTTGGCAATGAGAGCGTTTTCTGGGAATCGTAACAATCAATAATTTCGGAAATATTAAACTCGCAAAAATCGGAGATAAATGATCATGGCAAAAATTAGCGATCGCAACACAAAAGCCGAAATTTTAGCAGCCTATCATGAACTGCAAAAAGAACAGGAATCCCTGAAAGCAGAGATTAGTAAATCCCCCGCCGCCGCGCCACCGCCGCCGCCTACACCCCCAGCAACTACACCCGTGAAGACGGTTACACCACCCGCACAACCTCCTAAGTCCAATAAGTCAAAATTGCAATCTACCCTAGATAACTTAACTATACTTCAGTCAACTTTTGGGGGGGTAATTAGTGAATTATCAGACCAGTTAACCTCAGAAGCTACCCGACTGCAAGAATTACGAAATGGGGTAGCAGAGGCGGAACAGCATTTGCTAGAACTGCATAATATTGAGTCAATAAGTGATGATACTTTAGATGTTTTAATTGAGCAGTATCATCAGAGTTTTAAAGAATTTGAGGAGGAATTAAGCGATCGCCGAGAGACTTTAGAACAGGAATGGCAAGGACAACAAGCCACCTGGAAGAAGGAAAAAGAAGAACATCAACAGTTAGTTAAAGAACGCAATCAGACGGAGACTAAAAACCGGGAACGCGACCAGGAAAGTTATCAATATAACCTCCAGCTTGAGCGAGACTTAGACGAAGAACAATATCAACAAAATCAGGCGGAACTCTACCAACAGCTTGAGGAATTGCAACAGCAAAAGCAGCAAGAATGGTTAGAAAGAGAAACAGCGATCGCTCAACGGGAACAAGAACACTTAGAAGTTAAAACTAAGGTGGCAGAATTTGAGAAAAACCTAGAAGATGCCATTAAAAAAGGTAAGGAAATGGGGCGGAATATCGGCAATTATCAAGCTAAAATCAAGGCGGATTTATGGGGTAAAGAAGTGGAAGGGCAAAAACAGTTCGTAGAACTGCGAGTTAAATCCCTCAGCGAAACCATTAGCAATCAAGAAAATCGCATTCAAAGCATCTCCAAACAACTAGACTCCGCCCTAAAACAAGTTCAAGATTTAGCGGTGAAAGCGATCGAAGGTTCCTCTAATTCTAATTCATTCCAAGCCATGAAAGAAATCGCCTTAGAACAGGCGAAAAATCAACAAAAGGGTAAATAGTCCCATAGGGGCGGGTTAACTAACATGAATCAACCCGCCCTAATTACTGTAGGCAGATATAATTATGAATTATGAATTAATCAAGGCAGTTTGATTATCTATTGTTGAATATCAGATATAGTTTGTGTTCCCTGACTGGAAGTTACATAACCCAAAAATGCCTGGACTGGTGGACTTGCTGGATTTTTGTAAACATAAGATAATGGTCGCTGATAGGGATAGTTAGTAGCTTCTGGTGTCACCCCATCAATAGCGACCACCCGCACAGTTTGCTGATTTACCACCTGAGAGTAAGTAGCATAACCAATACCATCATTATTAAGCTGTCTTAGCATTCCAGTAGTTTCGTCACGGGGAAGAGTAGTGATATTAGATGTAGTGCCAAAATTCTGACCTTGGAGAGCAATTTCTTGGAACATTTGATGAGTTCCACTAATGGGAGGTCGGTTAATAACTCGGATAGTTGCATCAGGACCACCAACTGCTGACCAATTAGTTATTTTTCCGGTAAAAATCTGCTGAATTTGGTCTGAGGTTAACCCCCGTCGGAAAGGGTTATTAATAGACACTACTACAGCAATTTGATCTGTAGCAATGGGAACCTCAACTAACCCTTGATTTTTCTCTTCAGAAGTCAGGGGACGAGAAACCGCAGCCAGGTCAATTTGTCCGGCCATCAATGCTTGTATACCTTTCTCAGTTCCGGTAGCTTGGGTATTAACTATGCTTCCGGGAAACTGTCTTTCAAAACTTGATTTTAAGCCTTGATTAAAAGCGACCATTGCGGTAGAACCATCTATGCTGATAGTTGTACCATTAGGAACTGATGTCGGTAGGCTAAAGGTGGTATTATTAGAGGTTGGTGGAGGGGATACGGTGGAAGGTGGGGACACTGTGACTGTAGTTAAATTATCAGGTTGTGGAGAGGAGTTTTGGCTCAAATACCAATAACCTACACCCCCAATGATGATAAAAATGACAATGTAAACAACGGGAGGCGTACCAGTTCGTTTAGCCATGATTTTGGGTAATAGTTAATTATGATTAATGGTGGTTAACTGTCTAATCTTTTCCAACTTTCGGAAATAGTTGTTTCCCCAGAGTCTTGGTTGTTGCTAGTGGCTAGTTTCCCAGCCTTTGACTCTGAGGATAGTTCACTCTCGGCCGATGGTTATAGCGATCGCCATTGTACCGGACTACTGATAATCCCCCAACATAACCGCCATCCTGATTTTGTCTTAGGTTGTTTAAATCATGGTTAAAAGCAGGTTAATTTTCGCTGGTGGCTTGAGTGGCCATGGTCTGGCTGTAATTGTAGTTATTGTAATAGAGAACAGCCCGATCTTGAGCAGTTAGATAATTAGGGTCATCAAAGGAGACTTCCTGCATGAGTTGGCTGGCGAGCTGCCAATTTCGCGCTATGGTTTCCCAGTCCTGTTTTGATTGAGCAGTTTGGGTTAAATTGGCTGCTTCTATGGCTTTGCGGACGGCTTCACCAAAAGGATCTGAATTAACTAGGGGTTCTGTGGGTGGGTCTATCTCTGCTGCTGGTGCGGGTTCTGTGGGTGGGTCTATCTCTGCTTGTGGTGCGGGTTCTGTGGGTGGGTCTATCTCTACTTGTGGTGCGGGTTCCGTGGGTGGGTCTATCTCTACTTGTGGTGCGGGTTCGGAATTAATTAGGGGTTCTGTTGTTTGTTGGGTTGTGGTAGCGATTAGACTTTGGGAATTGGCGACAATATTGGTCACTATAACTTTGATGTATTCTAAGTTCCTATAACCTATGGGCAAGCTAATCATAATGATACATGAAACGGCGGCAATGGAGGCAAATTTTAAGATTTGTTGGCGAGAAATGTGCTTTCTGATTAAGAATTCCGCCTGATATAAATACAGGGTTGAAATAAAGGAAACTAACATACCTGAACTAACTACCAATTCGGCTGATTCCCAATATCTTACATGACAATAAGAGCTGTATATGGAACAGCTTTCAGGATAAAAAGGCACAACAACTATCAGAAAGATTAATGTAGCTATCAATAAGACAATTACAGCTAGTATGCCTTCCCAAATACTCTGTGAACCGGGATATTTGGAGAATTTGCGAGGTTTTTTAAAAGCGGATGTTATGAAATGATGGCTATAGGAAAAAACGGCAATTGCTGCAATTAAGCTAATGGCTAAAATCAACAATGCTAGGTGATGATTATTTGATATGTCATAGATAAAAGAACTCCAAAAGCCCCCCCATCGCGCGAAAATAGTCAAGACAATAAAAGCCCATAAAAATAAGCAAGTTGCCCTTAACCAGGAACTAGGATAAGGGAACCATCGCGGCCATTTAAAGCGATATGCTGATAGCTTGGGTGGTTTATGAGGGGGGGTTTGAGTGATGTCAATACATTGAGTCCATGCGGGGTTAAATTGCCCTAATTCTCGACCTTGAACGACAATGTTGGTAATATGCTGAGGCTGAATTTTACTAACAATTTGTTTAAGTAAATGAACGGAATAATCCTGAGGAGGAAGTTCTGGAGATTCTAGGGTGATTTCGAGATAATCATTTTTGAGCTGGGTGTAAACAGTGGTATCCTCAAGGGGGAGGAGGTGTTGAATTACGGATGCGATCGCCTCCGGATCACCCAGCCTAGCTTGTTTAATGGAAGGTTGATTTTGCATAGCCCCTGATTGCCTGCTATTAGGGGTCGAGAATAGGGTCGCCTCTATCCCCTCCCATTCAGAACCGTGCGTGAAAGTTTCCCTTCACACGGCTCCTGGTTAGACTGCTCCATTGTTAGGGATACAGCGTTGGCGTTGTCTAGCGCCGTTTTATCATCGTGACAATGGCGATGCAGTAGTTGAAGGTTTTTGTATTCATCCTTTCCACCTAGGCTTCGAGGTACATTGTGGTCAACTTCAACTAGGTCTGATGGGGTAAAGTATTGCCCGCACCAGGCGCATTTGCCTTTTTGCTTTTTAAGTAGTTTTGCTACCCTGTTTGGCGTGTCGATTGCTTGTCCTTTTCTGGTCGCCCAGTAAGTCCAGTTTCCGTCGTATGGTGTTGCGTCGGGGCGTACTAGGGTGTGTCTGACAATTGGAGTGTAGTTATGCTTCCATAATCTATGTCCATCCTTGGTACAGAATGACCAAGTTTCATGTCGCTCTTTCCCATTGCTAAGTTTTACCGTTCCATTTCTGAAATAGTTTCTTAGTTTTTCGTAGTCCGCCTTTCCACATCTTGAGACTGTCCATGCTCGTAACATTTGCCAGATTATATTATCTAGCTTTTGGAAGGTTTCCATCGAAACTACTCCTGAGTAGTAGTTTGACCATCCCCGTATTATCGGGTTGAGTTTACTAATCAAGGCTGATTGAGGTGCTGTTTTATGTTGTTTTATTGCACCTTTAATCACTTCTGTGTGAGCTTTTACTGCCTTTTTGCTGGGTTGTATGTGGGTTTTATGACCGATTAATCGGCTTGCCATTCCACCTGTTTTTCCAGATTTATATTTTCCTACTGGATATTGCCTGATATTGAATCCTAGAAAATCAAACCCTGGTTCTTCTGTTTTGCCATCATATTCAATGGGTTTGAGCGTATGGCAGATTCGAGTCTTTTCAGGTTTAATTTCTAATCCTACAGGTTTTAACCATTCGGAGATTGCAGTTTTGCACTGTTCAATGATTTTGAGTGATGGTGATATGACAACAAAATCATCGGCATATCTGATTATTGTGGCTTGTACCACGTTTCTCTTTTTGGGATACATTGTTTCAATTAACCTAACCATACCATCCAGTGCGATGTTGGCTAGGAGTGGACTTATGACCCCTCCTTGAGGTGTCCCTGCTTCTGTATCCTCAAATATACCGTTATCTAGCACACCCGCTTTGAGCCATTGTTTCAGGTCTTTCTTTAGGCTGCTTGGACAATGAATTTTGGATAGTAGGTAATCATGGTTTATTCGGTCAAAACATTTTGCTATATCAGCATCCAACACATAGTAACTATCATGCTTGATACATAGATAGATTCGTGCTATTGCATCTTGGGCTGACCGACCAGGTCGGAATCCATAGCTTGTGCCTTCAAGTCTTGATTCCCATTCGGGTTCAAGCGCCGATTTAACCAAGGCTTGCCTTGCTCTATCTTGGATTGTGGGTATTCCTAGGGGGCGTTTTTCGTCCCTTCCAGGTTTTGGTATCCACACCCGTCGCAGTGGTTTTGCTTTGAGGTTATCCTTGATGTTCTCAGCGAGTTCAAACCTTTGTTTTGGGGAGATTACTTTAACTCCATCAATTCCAGCCGTTTTTTTGCCTTGATTATCTTGGGTTACTCGCCGTACTGCTAAGAGTCGGGCATAATATGATTTCACCAGTAAACGTTGCAACTTTCTAGCCTTTGCATCTTGTCCCGATTTAGCTGCTTGGAATATTCTCTTTTGGAGCTTAAAGACGTATCGCTGGACTTTTGCCCAGTTGATACCTCTCCATACATTCGTAGTCTTAGTAGGTCTTCTTTTGTCGAAGCCTTTACCTTCTCTCGATTTCGTCATTTTGACCCCTACTTGGCTCTATCCTTACAATCAAACCGTGACCCGTTAGCATATCCCTACCGTTACAGTCGGGCTTTGGCTTCTGGTCACATCTCACATCCTCTGGGACTTGCGGTTACACTTATCCCTACTGATATCTCGACCAGATAATCAGAGCCCTAGAGGACTTAAAACGTTCCGTTTATATGGGCATTCTATCCTTAGATTTGTCCTATCCACCGGGGTACTTTAAAGGTCTGTGTAGGTGTCCAATCGATGACCCTACTTTTCCCCTTACTCTTTTGAGCGCAGCGTATCAACCTGTTTCGCTGCTTAATCGTTACGATGGTTCACGCCGGACATTCGGTTTCCCTAATCATAGATAGTTGGCAGTGGTCGGATTATTGGGAATAGGTTTCCCCTCACGCCTTCCGTTCCCCGCTTCAGTCCTAAGTTTGTGATTCCTAAACCTGGGGGTGGCTATCGCCGTTACTCTCACCCTGATTTCTCTTCATTCCTGTGCGGTTTCCCGTCTTTCCTTGGGTTCGGTTTCCCGTTCCTTTGATTGTTAAGAAATGTTAAGAATTGTTACAGAGCTTGTTGACCTTGAGTTCCCTGCCTTGTTTTGTATATTTCTATACCAACGTTGGGACATATAAACAGTTATGGGGATGGTCAGGAGTGCGCTCCTTTTATTCAACCAGGGGGCTGAAGTCCCCATCAGGCGGTTATTTCAGCATTGCAGCCTTATTTCATGCCTGAACGTCTCGCACCGATCATCCAATTATAACAAGGTCAGCACCCCCGGCTGAAGCACGGGGGCTTCGTGCCCCCCTTTCAGGTAGCTGACCAGCCTAAGCCTTAACTGGCTCCGTTCAGAGCAAGAGTTAAAGTTCCTACCCTGGAATGCGTGCTAGTTCCAGGCTCTAGAACCGAATTGTTAAACATCTCTAAGGGGTTAAGGACGTGCGATTTGGATAGTACCGACTCTGAACATTGGCGAAGCAAACATTACCCCGCAAGGGAGTCGGAGCCAACCATAGCTCCATGGAGGGGCAACCATACCCCTCCACCCCGCAAGGGGGTGCTGGCGGCTAAAGCCGCTTGAGTCGGTTTTCCTCTCCGTGATCAATCACGGAGCTTCCAACCCTCCCAGGAGTTTTACGTGATGATGCGGGGTGATCATGGAAGTGGGAAAAAGTGGTTAGAGTAGGCTTTGCATTGTATCCCAAGTCAATCCTCGTTGAATATATTTAGGGTTGGCGGGGTCATAGGGACTGACGAGGCGATCTATCTCCAAAATTTCGGCATGGTCAGGTAAAACGGGAATATCCGGGTCAAAAGCAGTAGGTCGCATGAGAGAACTAGAAAAACCCTTAAAAATGGCAATCTCATCTAATTCGCCGTCAACTGAGACCCGCACGAGCAAAACTTCCCCAGGATGTTTTTTGGTGTAATTTTCCAAGGTATCTTGCATCAGATTAATTTCCGGTAGCAGAACGTCCCTGTCTTCCGAGACGAATGACAACAAAATAGGCAAAACATCCGACATAAATTAAGAGGCCGACAATTGCCAAAAAGCCCAAAAATGGGGGATTCCAACCGGGATGAAAAATCTCTTTATACATCCAAGGGGGGTCAAGCCAAATTCTACAGCCGGGGTCAGCCAATAAATCCTCAGCGCCTAAAAAAGCACATCGGAGGGAAGGGAGAAAAATCAAGGCCCCGATCGCATTATAAACAGTAATAGCCCATCGCCAACTGGTGAGGGTCAATTTTAAGGGGGAAGGCTGCATATCCTCGATTTCCTCATTGAGATCGACCCAAAACCATAAACTAACTGGAATGAGGATACGAGAAGCGATCGCACAAATAAAACCTATGGGGATAGCGGCGATCATCAGATAAAGGGTAATCATCAACAGACTAGCGACCCGCCAATAGATAATCAACAGGTGAGTAATAGCTTCCAGCTTTTCCACCAGAGCCCAAATCAGTAAAATTAGGGGAAGGATAATCGTAAATATAACCGCGAGTCTGTAATCCATCCAAACCCAAGTCTCCAGACTTGACGGAGTAGCAGCTATGGATATGGGGTTTAACATTATATCTTGATAGAGAGTGCTGAGACAGTGCAGGAGCGACCCAAAACAATTTTGGTTAGTTTTTTCCCAAAACCGAAAAAATATGACCCATTATGGGTCAGGGATGCCCCTAGCATGGCGATTTAGCCAAGGCTAGGGGAGTTAGGTAAACCAGGGGAAGTTAATCGTCGTAAACCCGGCACTCTGCGGCTTCTGGGTTATTGTCACAATAAACCTCAAAAGAGCTTTTCTGGGGTTTTTGCTTTTTATGAGCCGCCGCCGCCTGAACTTCTTCTACAGCATCCCAAGCCGCCGCACACTCTGGGGAGGTTCCGCCTTGGGTATCGCAGACGTTACGGGCTTCTTCCCGTTCTTTTTCGATGATTTCGTCAATGTTGTTGTTCATATAACTTCTTGTCCAATCTTACAAATTTTACCAAAAGCCTGACCCAATCAACTATGATAGCAGGCAATCATTGAGATAGTTCCCTACATCAGATCGATTTAGGCTGCCCATAGTTTGTAATAGATCACTCGAAAGCGTCAACCCAAAATCGGAAGTAATCTTTTAATATTTCTCGTAACCCACCATAAATCAAGTCAGCACCCCCGGCTGAAGCACGGGGGCTTCGTGCCCCCCTTTCAGGTAGCTGACCAGCTATAGCCTTAACTGGCTCCGTTCAGAGCAAGAGTTAAAGTTCCTACCCTGGAATGCGTGCTAGTTCCAGGCCCTAGAACCGAATCGTTAAACATCTCTAAGGGGTTAAGGACGTGCGATTTGGATAGTACCGACTCTGAACATTGGCGTTCGCGCAGCGTGCGCGTTAGCGCAAGCGCAAACATTACCCCGCAAGGGAGTCGGAGCCAACCATAGCTCCATGGAGGGGCAACCATACCCCTCCACCCCGCAAGGGGGTGCTGGCGGCTAAAGCCGCTTGAGTCGGTTTTCCTCTCCGTGATCAATCACGGAGAGGAAAACCCTCCCAGGAGTTTTACGTGATAGCAACTTTAGGATAATGATAAATACAACAGGACCCATGGAGTGGGTCAGCGCGATTTCCACTCGTCCATCGTTAGAAGCAGCAGTGACGGAGGTAGTTAAACAATGTCAAGAATCGCTGAAATCGTCGCCAGATCTAGGTTTGGTGTTTATCTCTTCGGCGTTTAGCAGTGATTATCCCAGACTCATGCCATTATTAGCGGAACAGCTTTCGGTGCGGGTGCTAATTGGCTGTACAGGTGGCGGTATAGTTGGTATGCAGACGGAAACACAGGTAAAAGAAATCGAGGGTAAACCCGCATTATGCTTATGTTTAGCCCATCTTCCGGGGGTTGATATTTTTCCGTTTCATCTAAATACCAATGATCTACCTGATTTAGATAACCCCCCAGAGGACTGGGTAGAATTAATTGGGGTTCATCCCCAAAATGACCCTCAATTTATTTTGTTGATTGACCCGTTTTATGGGAAGATTAATGATCTACTCCAAGGGTTAGATTATGCCTATCCAGCATCGCCGAAAGTGGGAGGATTAGCTAGTTCTGGGATGATGGGTCGGGCGACGGCTGTATTTTGTAACGGCGAGATGTACTCTGCTGAAGCTGTGGGAGTGGCCTTAACGGGAAATATTGTCTTGGAAACTATTGTCGCCCAGGGATGTCGTCCCATTGGGGAGCCTTATCGGGTGAGTGAAGGGGAAAGAAATATTATCTTGACGGTGGAGAAATGTTCGGAAACTGATGGTCTGAATATTAACGATCGCCGTGAAGTTGCGCCTTTAGAAGCACTACAGGAATTGATAGCGGAATTGGGGGAAGATGACCGCAAACTGGCTCAAAATTCGTTATTTGTGGGTGTGGCGCGCGATGAGTTTAAAGCTAAATTAGAATCGGGGGATTTTTTAATTCGTAATTTGATGGGAGTTGACCCCAGAGTGGGGGCTATGGCTATAGGCGATCGCGTTAGACCAGGACAACGCATTCAGTTTCATTTGCGCGATAGTCGCACTTCTGCGGAAGACTTGAAAGGCTTGCTAAGTGGTCACCAGAAGCTGACAGAAACGACGGCACCAGTGGCCACTGAAGGGGCGCTGATATTTTCCTGTTTGGGACGGGGAGAAAATCTTTATGGTCAGCCAGATTTTGACTCGAATCTGTTTCGGGAGTATTTTAAAATACCCCTAACGGGATTTTTCTGTAATGGTGAAATCGGACCCGTGGGAAATGCTACATTTTTGCATGGGTATACTTGTGTGTTTGGCATTCTGCGTCAACGGTAATATTTGAAGATCACATCATGCAAATCCAAAAAGCGTTAGTAACAGGGGCTTCATTCGGTATTGGTGAAACCTTTGCTAGACAAATAGCAGCCCAAAAGGGCGATCTGGTTTTGGTAGCCCGATCGCAAGATAAACTGGAAAACTTAGCCGGGGAGTTACAATCCCAATATGGGGTAAAAGTCCAGGTAATCAGCCAAGACCTCACGGAAGCCAACGCCGGACAGGTAATCTTTGACCAGGTGGCGGGGGGACCTGAGACGGTGGATCTGCTGGTGAATAATGCCGGGTTTGGGGACTATGGACCTTTGGATGAGCGATCGCTCACTAAACAATTGGCAATGGTGCAACTCAATGTTACCGTCCTGGTAGAGTTGACCCATCTATTCTTGGGGGTGATGAAAGCCCGCCGCCAAGGGGCGATCGTCAATGTATCATCGATCGCCGGATATCAAGCCCTACCCTATATGTCTGTATACTCTGCCACTAAAGCCTTTGTGGTCAACTTTAGTCAGGCTATATGGGCGGAAAATCAGGATACAGGGGTGCGGATTTTATGCCTTTGTCCTGGCCCGACAGAATCGAATTTTTTTGAAAATGCCGAATTTCCCCAGTCCATGAAAAGCGCTGGTAACAATTATGCCAGCGCCGCCGAAGTGGTGAAGGAAACCCTCTCTAGCTTAGACAAAAAAGACTCTACCCTGGTGACCGGAGGCATCTCTAATCAGATTATTGTCAACTTACCTCGGTTAATGCCCAGAGATATCATAGCCAGTTTGGTAGAAAAGCAATTCCGACCCAACGGGTAGCTTGACCCTGTGTTTAGCCTAATTTATCAATTCAATAAGCTGTGGTAGATGTTTTCTGCCACAATGGTTTGTTAAACCGTTTGTGCTTTGTGCAAATCGGAGCAGATTTCAAAAAAACAATTTTGGTTATGAAGCGTTATCGTTCAATTTTGGCTTGTGTTTTGGCATTTGTAACCGCCTTCGTGGTGGGTTGCAGTTCTCCTGTGGCGGTGGAACCTCCCAGCTATAGCAGTATTCAGCTTGAAAAAATCCAGGAGTATAAGTCTAATATCGCGGCTATACGCGATCGCTCCACCACAGAACTAGCAGGTTATATCCAAAAGGGTGACTGGATCAATATCGATAATTTTGTTCACGGTCTCTTTGGTACTGTACTTCAGGAAATGAACTATGTAGTTCGCAACCTACTTCCCAATGAACAACCAGAAGCCCGCAAGTTGTCCCGCGAGGTGTTTGAGCATTTACAGGATATGAGTGAGGCGGCAGCTAAAGCCGATCGCCAACAGGCTGCTATCAGCTATCAGGAAGCCCTGAAAGACCTGGATCTGTTTTTGAGCAAATTTCCCCAAGTTTAGGGAATAGGTAGTTAGGGAAGGCGGTATAGTGGCTTATGACTAGGGTTGTGATTGTCGGGTGTGGAATTATCGGGGCGGCGATCGCCTATGAACTTAGTCTGGTGTCGGGGTTAACCGTCACCGTGGTAGATCGTCATCCACCCGCTACCCAGTCAACCGCCGCCGCTTTGGGCGTATTAATGGGGGTCATCAGTCACAAAACCAAGGGGCGGGCTTGGGCTTTACGGCGGGAGAGTATGGCTCGCTATGAAACCCTAATTCCTGAATTGGAAGCCTGTAATGGGTATGCCATTCCTTTTAACCGCCAAGGGATTTTGATGTTAGGGTTTGAGGGGGAAAATTGGCATCGTTGGCAGGAATTAGCTACTATCCGCCGTGAACAAGGTTTTCATCTGGAGTTAATGGATCAGCCAACTGTGCGATCGCATTATCCCCAGATTGATTGTTCGCGAGTCACAGGGGCTATATATTCCCCAAGCGATCGTCAAGTTAACCCCACAACCATAACTAAGGCTTTGGTCGAAGCCGCCCAAAAAAATGGGGCTACATTTAACTTTGGTGTTAATGTCGAGGGCTGGGAAATTACCCAGTTGGGTCATGGTCAGAAACTCTGTCAGCGCCTAAATACTGACTCTGGAAGCCTTCCGGCTGACTGGGTGGTGGTGGCGGCGGGTTTGGGGACTACACCCCTACTCCAGAGCCAATCTTTGCCCTCTGGGGTAACAATTAAACCCGTCCTCGGACAAGCCCTCAAGTTCCGCTGTCGTGAACCTTTGGGGGGTAATCATCCCCAACCTGTGATTACAGGGGATGATGTGCATATTGTACCTTTGGGGGGTTCTGAATATTGGGTGGGTGCAACCGTGGAATTTCCAGACCCCAGCGGGGAAGTCCAACCCCAACCACAACAACTTGATTCTATTCTCCAAGGGGCGATCGCTATTTGTCCCGCCCTCGCCCAAGGGGAAATTATCCACCAATGGCATGGGCTAAGGCCCCGTCCCGAAGGTAGACCCGCCCCCGTTATCGGTCCTTTGGCGGGTTTTGCTAATGTCCTACTCGCTACGGGACACTACCGCAACGGCGTGTTATTAGCCCCAGCAACTGCTTTAGAAATACGTCAGATGATTAATTGTGGCATTTAGACCGCCAAAAATTCTTTAATTACTTCCCGACTGAGATCTTCGGTTAAGCCAGAGGCAACTATTCCGCCTTTTTGCATGGCATAATAGCGATCGGCTTGGCGGACAAAGTGTAAATGCTGTTCCACCAATAGCACAGAAATTCCCCTAGTTTCAATAATCCGCCGCACCGCTGCTTCAATTTCTAGGATAATTGAAGGTTGAATGCCCTCTGTGGGTTCATCTAAGACTAATAGACGTGGCTTTCCCATTAACGCCCTGGCGATCGCTAACTGTTGCTGCTGACCACCGCTAAGGTCTCCCCCCATACGAGACAGCATAGTTTTTAACACTGGGAATAAATCAAAAATATCCTCTGGTATTTCTCTTTTACCTCTCCCGACTTCCCCAGAGGCTTCTAAGCCTAACAGGAGATTTTCCTGCACCGTGACGCGGGGGATAATTTCTCGCCCTTGGGGAACATAACCAATGCCTAATTTAGCCCGTTTGTGGGTGGGAATTTGGGTAATGGGAACATCGGCAAATTTCACCTGTCCGGTGCGAGGTTTGAGTAGTCCCATGATGGTTTTTAATAAGGTAGTTTTTCCCACACCATTACGACCAATTAGACAAACCATCTCCCCGACCGGAACACTTAAATCAACATCGCGTAAAATGTGGCTTTCTCCGTAATAAACATTCACACCAGAAACCTGTAACATTAGGTTGGGTGGGATAATATGGGGTTGGATATCGGCTTGAGTTGATGTCATTTTACTTACTCCTCTTTTCCCAAATAAACCTCAATCACTCTGGGGTCATTTTGCACCTGTTCCATATTTCCCTCAAACAAAACCGAACCTTGATGTAATACTGTCACCTGACGCGCTATTTGTCGGACAAATTCCATATCATGTTCAATCACAATAATTGAGTGGCTTTCCGCTAAGGCTAACAATAAATTACCGACGTTTTCCGTTTCCTCATCAGTTAGTCCCGCCACCGGTTCATCAACTAATAATAAATCGGGGGACTGTGCGACTAGCATACCAATTTCTAGGCGCTGCTTTTCACCGTGGGCTAAAAATTCCGCTTTTAAATCTCCTTTGGCTGCTAAACCCACCGTTTCCAACAGTCCCGCCACCGTTCGTTTTTCCCCAGAAATAGGGCGACGAAATAGGGTGGGAAACACATTTTTATTTTGATTAACCACCAGATCCAAATTTTCGGCTACGGTCAAATTTAGATAAACTCTGGGAGTCTGAAACTTGCGACCAATTCCTAGCCGGGCGATTTTATATTCCGGGATATTTCGTAAATTCCGCCCCTTAAATTTAACTTGTCCTTCGGTGGGTTGAACTTTTCCGGTGATGGTATCTAAAAAGGTGGTTTTTCCCGCACCATTAGGGCCGATAATTACCCGCAATTCCCCAGCTTTCATGCTAAAGTTAAGGTTATTGAGGGCTTTAAAACCATCAAAATTGACGGTAACATTTTCGATTTCTAAGATGTTCATTGCCAGTCCATTAATCCACTCAATATTAACTCTCAAGTTCTTCGCGTTCTAGTTGCAATTCTGGGTCTTCTTCTAGTTGAGGGTAGGTCATTATGGGCTGTCGGAAACCTAATAGCGATCGCATATATTCCCAACCATCTGTCCGTAACCATCCCACTATACCACTAGGGAGAACTGTCACCACAATTAAGAATAATGCGCCTTGAAAAAACAGCCAAACTTGGGGGAATTGTTCACTGAGGAAGGTTTGACCGAGGCGAACTAAGACAGTTCCCAAAATCGCCCCCACCAGAGTCGCCCTACCGCCAACGGCGACCCAAATCACCATTTCAATAGAAAAGGCTACCTCCATAAAACTAGGGGTGATAATACCACTTTGAACAGTATATAATGCCCCAGCAATTCCGGCGATCGCCCCAGAAATAGCAAAGACCAAAACCTTAAACCCGGTGGGGTCATAGCCGGAAAATCTCACCCTATTTTCATCATCTCGAATGGCTACCAATAAACGCCCAAACCTCCCACTGGTCAGCCACCGACACAGTAAATAAATTAAAATCATCAACAGAATAGACAATTCATAAAATACCAGTTGGGCGGCGGGGGAACCCGCCTGAGTCCCAAAAATCATAGTGGTATCTGTTTTGAGTCCATTGGTTCCGTTGATATATTTTTGTTGACCGTTAAACAGATGAAAAAATACCAGCAAAGCCGCCTGGGTGAGGATGGAAAAGTAAACCCCTTTAATGCGGTTACGAAATACCAAATATCCCAATATTGCCGCCACTATACCCGGAATTAAAAAGATGGCAACTAGGGTAAACGGAAAGGAATAAAAGGGTTCCCAAAACCAGGGGAGTTGTTCAACTCCATACAGCATAAAAAAGTCAGGTATTTGACCTTCTGGAAGCTGTAACTGTAAATACATAGCCAGGGCGTATCCTCCCAGGCTAAAAAAGATGCCATGTCCTAAACTTAGCAGCCCTGTATATCCCCAGATTAAATCAATACCGAGGGCGACAATAGATAGAGATAAGAAACGCCCCAATAGCTTTAATCTAAAGGGTTGCAAAGCTAAAGGCATTATCACACCCAAAATAATAGCGATCGCTATAATTACCCCAATTTCAATGAGTCGCTGTTGTTGCTTCTGTTTTTGTTGGGCGACCCTACCGATTTCCTGATTCATATATATGACCAAATTAACCTTAATTAACCATGGATAAGATGTTGATTTTTCAAGTGTTCGCAAATTCCCATCTACAACTCAGCAGTTCTGCCTTTCGGCGGGAAAATTCCAGCAGGTTTAATTTGCAAAAAGGCAATAATTAGCGCAAAGACTAACACCTTAGACATACTGGTTGTCGCAAAGAAACTCAAGAAATCGACCACAGGCTGTAGAACATCCACAGAGGATAATAAGAACGCCAATGTTCCCGAACCAATCAAATAAATTAAGCTACCAATAACTAAAGCGGCTAACACCGTCCCCAGCAAATTTCCCACCCCACCAACTACCACCACCATAAAGGTATCAACGATATAATTTTGTCCGGTATTCGGTCCAACTGAACCCAATAAAGTAATCGCACAACCTGCTACCCCAGCCAGTCCCGAACCCATAGCAAATGTCAAAGCATCAACCTGGTCTGTAGGGATACCCAGACAAGCACTCATTTGGCGATTTTGAGTTACTGACCTAATCCTTAAACCCCAATTAGAGCGATTAAGAAAGAGGTAAATCAACCCCAAACATATTAACCCCAGAATAATAATAAATACCCGCGCATAAGGAACTTGAAAATTCCCTAGGGCGAACCCTCCTCGTAACCAAGCCGGGGCGGTCACATCGACATTTCGGGCGCTAAACCAGGGTCGAGTCAAAACTTGTCCAGCAGCGTTACCAATCAGAATACTAGCCGTTGTAGAAATTCCGATAGATAAGACTAACAAAACTCCCCTAGCCCAATTGCGAATTTTCTCCCAGTCCTGGCGACGCTTAACCCAGAATAACCCCCCAAAAAACAAGAGGCAAAATAAGCCCAAACCAATTACCATTTGCCAGTTGACACTACGGACAAATTGGCGTAAAATTAGACTAACCCCCCAAGTGGCTAATAAGGTTTCTAAAGGTCTGCCATATAGGTATCGAATCACGCCTCTTTCTAATAACAATCCGACTAAAGCGGCGACAATGAAGGCGACGGGAATAGCCAGGATTATATAGAAATTAAACAGGGGTTCTCCCAGGGGTCTAAAGATATTCTGCACGACAAATGTGGCATAAGCGCCCAGCATCATTAACTCTCCGTGGGCGAGATTAATTACCCCCATTAATCCAAAGGTGATTGAGAGTCCTAAAGCCGCCAGGAGTAAGACGGAACCGATACTGATGCCATTAAAAAAAGCGATCGCAAGTTCTTGCATTTTTCAAGATTTAAACAACATAGATTCAGGCTATTTAGGAAAGGGCAACCCTTTCGAGTTGCCCTTAATTTAGGAAGGTTTAAACCCCTTGCATTCGGAATCTTTCGCCACGGGCGGGGTCAGTCCAATCGCAGGCATAACCCCTGGTGCTAGGAACATACTGATTCCAGGCTAATGGTTCAACCGGACCATCGGAAGTCCAGATAATATCAAATAAACCATCATCACGGATTTGACCAATTCTCACAGTCTTAGATAAGTGATGATTAGGATTAAGAGTTACTAACCCATGGGGGGCTTGTAATTGCTGACCTATTGCCGCTGCCCTAACGGCTTCTAAATCGTCCGCTGTCCCCGCTTGTTCAACTGCTTGTTTCCACAGATAAACCATAGTATAAGCAGCCTCCATGGGGTCATTAGTAACCCGGTCTTGACCATGTTTAGCCTTAAATGCCTCCACCCAAGTCTGATTTTCTGGGGTCTCTACAGTTTGAAAATAGTTCCAAGAGGCATAGTGTCCAATTAGGAACTCTCGGCCGATTTGTCGCACTTCTTCCTCAGCGATACTCACGGACATAACCGGGTATAAATCCGGTGTTAATCCTGAACCCTGTAGCTGTTTAAAGAAAGCGACATTACTATCACCATTTAGGCTATTAAAAATAACTCCGCCGTTGGGCAATGCCTGCCTAATCTTGGTAATGATTCCGGTAACTTCTGTATTTCCTAAAGGTAGATAATCTTCCCCAACGGTAGTGCCACCTTTAGCCATAAGCTGTTCTTTAATAATGGTGTTGGCTGTGCGGGGGAACACATAGTCAGACCCGACCAAAAAGAACTCTCGACCTTTATTTTCTAATAGCCAATCGACCGCTGGTTCAATTTGTTGATTGGGTGCAGCCCCAGTATAAAAAATATTCCGAGAACATTCCTGACCTTCGTATTGCACGGGATACCATAACATATGGTTCCGGGATTCAAACACATCTTTAACTGCTTTACGACTGGCAGAAGTCCAGCAACCAAAAACGGTAACCACTTGGTCTTGGTCAATGAGTTTTTCGGCTTTTTCGGCAAAGGTCGGCCAGTCAGAAGCGCCATCTTCAACTACTGCTTCAATCTGTTTTCCTAACACACCTCCGGCTGCATTTATTTCAGCGATCGCCATTTTTTCCGCTTCCACAACCGTGGTTTCACTAATTGCCATAGTTCCACTTAAAGAGTGGAGAATACCCACCTTAATCGTATCGCCGCTGCCACTTCCAGGAGTCCCAGTTGTGGCATCTTCCGAGGGGGAACCACAGGCTTTTAATAGTACACTAGCACCCAAAGTAGCCGACCCATACAATAAAAACTTGCGTCGCCCTAATCTTCTGTTTATCATATCAATTTTACCAGTTGTAACGGGAACTAATCGCAGCAGGAAATTATCACAAGTTTGACAATTTCTTTTTAATTACTAGCCAATTTCCGAGAGTTGATGCTACTTGAGTAAATTTAAGACCAATTACATACCAAAAAGGTTAGTTTTACCATGGATAAATCTACTCAGGCAAATAGACTTATTAAGCATTTACCCTTAGCTAACTTGGTGACAGAGAAATGGTCTTAACTTTTACTTAACTTTAAGGCTAGTGGTGTATCCTAGGCTAAGTCAACCCCAAAAAATGTAGCTATTAATACAGTTTTCCGGTCAAAAGTGAGTAATGGGGGCTAATCATCAGTTATGGAGGTTAACAACTATGTGTTACCGGAATATGATATTATAGAAAGATTTTGTTTCTGGTTGTGGACATTTTCAGCTAAATAGCGATCGCATGAATGTTGAATGGTTGAGTATTGCCATGTTTATCGTGGCTTAAATAGTGTTAACATTAGGCTATCCCGTGGCTTTTTCCCTGGGTGGTGTCGCCTGAATTTTCACCCTAATTGGCATGATTTTCGGAGTGTTTGACCCCATTCTATGGTCAGCCATGCCACAGCAGATATTCGGGACTATGAACAATTTTACACTGCTGGGAATTCCCTATTTTATTTTCCTAGGTTTAATGCTAGAAAAAACTGGCATAGCCGAAAACCTGTTAGAAACCATGGGAATATTATTCGGAAGAATGCGGGGAGGATTAGCGATCGCAGTAATTATATTAAGAGGACTCCTAGCCGCCACCACCGGAGTAGTCGCCGCCACCGTCATAGCTATGGGCTTAATTTCCATCGCCACCATGGTACGCTACAGCTATAATGCCAGACTCGCCGCCGGAGTAATTGTAAATTGTAGCATCAGGAACCCTAGGTCAAATCATCCCCCCCAGTGTAACGAGCTTTTAGTTTAGTATTTCCGGGACTAGGGGGAGACGACGTAGTTAAAGATATGTTCCTCAATCTTCCTGGGGGTCAAATCGGCTTTTTGCTCATCTCCATGTTAATCGTATTCCTGTTGGGATTCTTTATCGATTTTTTCGAGATCGTCTTTATCGTAGTTCCCCTTTTACTTCCCATTGCTCAAAGCTATAATATGGATTTAGTCTGGTTCGGGGTATTATTAGGCGCTAATTTACAAACCTCCTTCCTCACCCCTCCCTTTGGCTTTGCCCTATTTTACCTACGGGGTGTGGCTCCTGCGTCTATCAGCACCGAAGACATTTATCACGGTGTGATTCCATCATCACCCTACAGCTTATCGTTTTAGGGTTGATAGTCGTCTTTCGCTCCCTGGTCAACTTTTTGCCAGATCTGGCTCAGAACATCGGCCGTTAGAATACATATAGTTAGCAAAATTCCTTATTTGTGCAATTAGATAATCATTATGGCGAAACCCACTCAGGAACAGTTACAACAAGAACTCGAGCAAACTAAATCCGAATTGCGTGATGTTTGGGAGGAATTAGAACGAGTCCAGTCTCAGTTTGAACAGGTATCCGGGGAACTCCAACAGGCTCAGACCCAAATTCCACAGCAGGAAACAGCCTCTGATACTGACTGTCAACAGGAATTAGAAGCGGTCCGGTCTCAGTTAAATCAGGTTTTGGCGGAATTGGAACAGGCTAAGACTCAAATTCACCAGCAGGAAGCGGAAAAAGCACAACTGGAGTCCCTACAACAAGAGCTACAGACTACTCAAGATAGTTTGAACACGACTCGCACCCAGTTAGACCAGGTTCAGGCTCAAATTCAGCAGGGGGAAACGGACAAGGCGGAACTGGAGTCGGTCCAACAGCAGTTACAGGAAACTCAAGCCAAGCTAACTAGCACTACTGAGGAGTTAGAAAAGGCTAAGACTCAAATTCAGGAGGCGCAAGGGTCAAAAGCGGAACTGGAGTCGGTCAAACAGCGGTTACAGGAAACTCAAGCCAAGCTAACTAGCACTACTGAGGAGTTAGAAAAGGTCAACTGTCAGTTTGATGAGGTATTGGGGGAACTTGAGGAAACCCATTTTAAGTTACATCAAATTCAGCAGGAAACAGCCTCGGATACGGAGAGCAAGCAAGAATTGGAACGGGTCAATTCTCAGTTAAATCAGGTTTTGGGGGAATTGGAACAGGCTAAGACTCAAATTCAGGAGGCGCAAGGGTCAAAAGCGGAACTGGAGTCGGTCAAACAGCAGTTACAGGAAACTCAAGCCAAGCTAACTAGGACTACTGAGGAGCTAGAAAAGGCTAAGACTCAAATTCAGGAGGCGCAAGGGTCAAAAGCGGAACTGGAGTCCCTACAAAAAGAGTTACAGACTATTCAAGGTCAGCTAACCAGCACTACTGAACAGTTAGACCTGGCTCAGTGTCAGTTTGATGAGGTATTGGGGGAACTGGAACAGGCTCATATTCAGGCTCAAGAGGCGCAACGGTCAAAAGCACAACTGGAGTCTGTCCAACAGGAGTTACAGGAAACTAAAGAGAAATTTACTAGCATTCAGCAGGAGTTACAGCAGGGTCAGTTGAAGTTTGATGAGGTATTAGAGGAACTAGAACAGGCTCATATTCAGGTTCAAGAGGCGCAAGGGTCAAAAGCACAACTGGGGTCTGTCCAACAGGAGTTACAGGAAACTAAAGACAAGCTGAATAATAAGACTGAGGAGTTGAAACAGGCTCAGTTTATGCAAAAAGAAGCGGCTGAGGAAGTTGATAAGACTAAGGCTGAGTTACAGGAGGCGCGACAAAATCTGCAAACACTGCGATCGCAAAACGAGGAGACGGAGGGACTTTTACGGAAGTGTCACGCTCAACTTCAGGAAACTATGGAGGTATTAGAGTCCTCCCACAGTCAACACAAACAGACTCAAGAGGAATTGGAACAATTGCGATCGCAAAAAGAGGAGACGGAGGGACTTTTACGGAAGTGTCACGCTCAACTTCAGGAAACCATGCAGGTATTAGAGTCCTCCCACAGTAAACAACAACAGACTCAAGGGGAATTGGAAAAATTGCGATCGCAAAAAGAGGAGACGGAGGGACTTTTAGAGAAGTGTCACGCTCAACTTCAGGAAACCATGCAGGTATTAGAGTCCTCCCATAGTAAATACAAACAGACTCAAGGGGAATTGGAACAATTGCGATCGCAACTACAAGACAAGCAACAGGAATTGACAAATCATCCGGTTCAAGTCTCACCAGTTCCAGCTTCCCCCCCAGCACCTGTAGCAGTAGCAGCAATCGACTGGGAAACCTTTTAACCCATCATCTGATTGTAGCATCCGCCAGGACTATATGGAGGGTTACCAAATATCCTGGCGGCGGTTTTCCAGTTAATTTAAGTCATCAGAAATCAGTGATTTTTATTCCTGTACCCAAACAGATACAGAACCCCCGTCACAGGAAAAGTGACCCCATCCCCATTCATTGGTATAAACAGGTTCTTTGATGTGTTCTGTCAGGTCAATAAACTTAGCATTAGGTTTACAAACTTCCATCCATTTTTGACCAGGAATGTTATCACTCATAATCACAGCCATACCTTGGGGGTGTTCTTCATCACCTAAACGAGTCCAACCGATGACATTGTAGTTGTCGAAGTAATCGTATTGTTCCCCGTAGGAGTAATGATGTCGCGCATATAATAACTTATCAATTATCCAACGGTGGGAGGGTAAAACAATTTTATAACTGTTACCATCTTTTCCATAATCTTCGTATTCTGCGCCATAATAGTCAGCATAGAAAATACAGGGATAACCTTCTCGTCGCAGTAGAATAATCGCATAAGCCAACGGTTTAAACCAAGGTTCAACGGGTGCTTCTAAGGCTTGTAAAGGTTGAGAATCATGATTTTCTACAAAGGTGACCGCATTAATGGGGCGTTCCTGCATAAAAGTGCGATCGAGAATAGTTCTCATGTCGAAGTTACCCCCCGACTTACTGGCATAATAAAACTTATAGTGTAGGGGAACATCAAACACAGACATTCGACCCCCCACCGTATCTACATACCAATGTAGAGTATCAATGTCATTATACCAATATTCCCCTACCATAAACAAGTCTTTACCGACGTGATTTTCTAGGGTTTCTATCCATTCTGGGAAGAACCAAGCCGAAATATGTTTAATGGCATCAAGGCGGAAACCATTAACCCCCGTAGCATCAAGATACCATTTAGCCCAGTTAGTGATTTCGTCCCTAACTTCTCGGCTTTGGAAATCGAGATCACAACCCATTAGATAGTTAAAATTCCCCTTTTCCAACGACACATAATCATCAAAAACCTTACCTTCAAACAGATAAATGGTCGAGGAATCTTTAGTAAAATCATCATAATCAACCGCATCAAAATGCCACCAATGCCATTGAAAATCAGAATGTTTGCCTTGACGACCGGGAAAAGTAAAATGAGTATAGGCTTTAATCTCTCGCATTTCCCCAATCGGATGAATCCGATTATTCATAGCAAAAGGAGTAGCTTTAACCACCTCAGTTTCATCAGCCCCCATGCGATGATTAACCACCACATCAGCGTAAACCTGAATCCCGGCACTTTGGGCGGCATGAATAGCATCTAAATACTGTTGATGATTGCCATATTTGGTTCTGACAGTTCCCTGTTGATCAAACTCCCCCAGATCATACAAATCATAAACACCATAGCCCACATCATATTTACCTTTCTTCCCTTTATAAGCTGGGGGAAGCCAGAGGGCGGTAATACCAGCATCGGCTAATTCTTGGGCGTTTTCTTTAAGTTGATTCCATAAAATCAAATCGGGATCGATGTACCAATGGAAGTATTGCATGATTACGCCATTAATCATCTAAATTTCTCCTGTCTGAGTCCCAAAAAATATATTTCAATTATAGGATGGTTTTCCGAAACCGATAAGAATACCAGACAAAGCCCCAAGTTGCCGGCTGGTGTGAGGACAGGGGAGAGAACAACCTCCAACCCGATGACTTTCCCCCTAATCATGGCTGAGGTGGGGGGCAGCTAACATAATCTCAGGCTAAACTATACAGTAATGGTTAGATTCAAAGATACAGCAACAGCAAAGGTAAATGTGAATATGAAAAGTTCCTGGATCAACAGATTGGGACAACCAGTTAAATCATCAGCCATGTCCAAAAAGCATTTGTGGCGGATTTTGGGAGGTTGGGTGATTTCCCAAAGTATCCTTTTGGGGACTCCAGCTTTGGCTAATCGTGATTCTGGGTCGATGAGTTATACAGACTTGTTGCAGAAAATCGAAGCGGGACAGGTCATCAGAATTCAAGAAGACCCATCACGACAACTTGCTAAAGTCACATTCACAGACGAAGCCAACGGACAACAGATTAGGTATGTGGCACTATTTGACCATAACCCGGAACTGATGGCCGCGCTGCGGGCAAACCCGGTAGACTATGAGGTAAGACCTTCGGCAGACAATAGCGTGGCTATGGGTTTAGTGGTCAATGTTTTGGTGATTGTGGCGGTCTTAGCATTTCTGCTGATGATTCTGCGGCGGTCTTCCCAGTCTTCGGGAAATGCGATGAATTTTGGTAAATCTAAGGCTAGGTTCCAAATGGAAGCGAAAACCGGGATTATGTTTGATGATGTGGCTGGTATTGAAGAAGCTAAGGAAGAATTGCAAGAGGTGGTCACATTCCTAAAATCCCCGGAAAAGTTTACCGCCATTGGTGCGAAAATTCCTAGGGGGGTGCTATTGGTGGGACCTCCGGGAACTGGGAAAACCCTGTTAGCTAAGGCTGTAGCGGGGGAAGCGGGGGTTCCGTTTTTCAGCATTTCTGGTTCGGAATTTGTGGAGATGTTTGTGGGGGTCGGTGCATCCCGGGTGCGGGATCTTTTTAAAAAGGCTAAGGATAATTCCCCCTGTCTGATTTTTATTGATGAAATTGATGCTGTCGGTCGCCAACGGGGCGCGGGAATTGGCGGCGGTAATGATGAACGGGAACAGACCCTTAACCAATTACTGACGGAAATGGATGGATTTGAGGGTAATCCGGGAATTATTGTGATTGCAGCCACTAATCGCCCTGATGTTTTGGATACAGCCCTATTGCGTCCGGGACGGTTTGACCGACAGGTGATTGTTGATTTACCTGGTTACAATGGCCGTTTAGGGATTTTACAGGTTCATGCGCGCAATAAAAAGCTGGCTGATGATGTTTCCCTAGAGGCGATCGCCCGCAGAACACCAGGATTAGCAGGGGCGGATCTGGCTAATTTACTTAATGAAGCGGCGATTTTAACGGCTAGACGACGCAAGGAAGCGATTACCCTCTTAGAAATTGATGATGCTATTGACCGCATTACTATTGGTTTGGCTTTAACTCCCCTTCTCGACAGCAAGAAAAAGCGACTGATTGCTTATCATGAGGTGGGACACGCTTTGCTGATGACTCTGTTGAAAAATTCTGATCCTCTTAATAAGGTGACAATTATTCCCCGGTCTGGAGGAATTGGCGGTTTTGCTCAACAGATGTTTAATGAGGATATGGTTGATAGTGGTCTGTATACCCGCGCTTGGTTGATTGATCAAATTACTATTGCTTTGGGGGGAAGGGCTGCTGAACAGGAAGTATTTGGTGAAGCAGAGGTGACTATTGGCGCTAGTAGTGATATTCAGATGGTCAGTAATTTGGCGCGGGAAATGGTGACTCGTTACGGGATGTCTGATTTGGGATTGGTGGCTTTGGAAAGTCCCGGAGAACAGGTATTCTTGGGGCGAGGCTTTCCTAGTCAATCGGAATATTCTGAGGAAGTGGCGACTAAGATTGATCATCAAATTAGAGCGATCGCCTTTCGCTGTTATGATCAAGCCCGCCGCCTTATCCGTCAACACCGAGTTTTGCTAGACCAGTTGGTAGAACTTCTCTTAGAAAAGGAAACCATTGAGGGGGACGAGTTCCGCCGCCTAGTCTCGGAATATACTCCTCTTCCTGAAAAGCAAATGGCGATTATTCTAAACAAATAAGCTACATACAGCTTGTTCACCAGTCGCTGAATACATTGCCCTCACCCTGAATCTGGATCCCAGAGATGGAGAGGGACTTTGAGAGGTGATCAGATGATTTCTGAACAGGCTGTATCAACTACCAAACAGTTGTTAGGGGGCGGTAGGGGGGGAGTCTATCCCCTTCCCCACCAGCCCTTAATCATTTTTTGTGCTGATTCTATGCTGGTTGTGGAACACCCCGCAGAATCCGCAAAAACTGTCCGGCTTGCTGGCGACCATTACTCATCAATTTCTGAATGAAAGCATCATCCCGGTTGAGTTTAGAAGAATAATCAAGTTCTTCGGCTAGGTCATGACTCATACTGATCCAGCGAATATCAATGGGTTTAATTTCATCAGCTAATGGTGTCCCCTCAAAAATTCCCGCCCGAATCCACTTGTTAACTAACTCAATGAAATTAACTTCTTGATAGAGGGACAGATTCCCGGCTAATTCATTGCGTCGGTCTAGGATATCTTGGGCGGTTTTGGGTTCAGAACCACGGGTTTTAGGGTTAATTTGAATAATCCAAATCTCGTCAGGTCTTCTGACCATATTTTCTGTCAAAAATTCGGTAACTGGGGGATTTTTAGAAAATAGACCATCCCAGTAAGCATCTTGACCAATATGAACGGCTGGGAATACATTAGGAATAGCAGCAGAAGCCATCACGGCTTCTACGATAATTTCCCCTTTGCGAGAATCAAAGGCTTTAAAATCACCAGATAGAATATTGACTGCACCTAACAATAGGGTGGGACTCGATGAATTAACTAGGGTTTTAATTTCATCAAAATCAATGTGATTTTCTAGGAGTTCTCGCAGGTTAATATACTCTTTGCGGGGAGATATCATGGTGAGAAAATCCACAATCCATTGATTAGCATAAGGATTGGGGGGATAGCTGGGAATTATGCCAGAATCCTGCAAGTGGACTGTGTTAATGACAAAGTTATTTAAACTTTTTTCCCAGACACTTTGAGTAGAGTTATCTTCCCAAATTTTGACTAACCATTTATAGGGGGGTTCTTTTGAACCGGCTGCATATTTGAGTAAACCATACCAAACTGCGGTAGCGCAGATCGCGCCGCCAGAAGTGCCGCTTAATTCGGTAATATTGTATTCTTCGTGAACTCCCTCTAGTAGTAAGTCATGGAGAACACCAGCAGTAAAAGCTGTATGACTACCGCCACCTTGACAAGCGATCGCAATATTTTTTTTGCTCATAATACACATTACAATTAATTACAAAAAGCTGGTCGATTTTACACTACAATTTTTTCCTGTTTTTTGACCGAAAATTCGGCGGAATAACTGTAGTCAATATTTAGCCAAAACTCCCCACTTACAGAGCCTCTGGTTTCAATCTGAATAGGGCGAATAGTGGTGGTGGGGACAGGTTCAATATCTGGGTTATAGGGGTTGATATCGCCAAAATAAATCGGGGTATTTGGCTGTAAGAGAATGGGGGGAATTTCGTCAGGTAAATTGGGTACAGGAGTCCGTTCATCAATGGTGACGGCGGACAAGAACACGGTCACATCCCGAAAGGTGATGTTACTGTACTTATTGGTAACAGCGATCGCCACAGTTTCCACCTGATTTGCACCTAGGCTAGGTTGAGAACAAATCAACTCAAAAGAGGGAGCATACTTATCTATTTCTAGGTAAGATTCTGGCGTAAAACTCGCCGCTACGACCGATAATAAAGCCGACGACCAACCCTGATTATCTAGGGGATGACTAAATGATAATCCCCCCGTTTGTGTGCTGATGGCTACATCATCTCCCGAAGATTGTCGATAACTATGAACTGTCACCACGGCAGACTTAGCGGCGGCGATCGCTTTTTCCCACTGGTCTAAATTTAGTGATTCATTATCCGATGAAATCCCCAATTCTCCCAGATAAAAAATCGCCCTATTTGCGCCTAAACGCCAGTCAAAGTGATTACATACATCGGCGATCGCTCCCGCGCCATCCCGCCGCGCCGGGTCATTCCTTCCATTACTACGGGTAACCTTTAACCCAGTCAATTCGGACTCATTTACCCCACCATTAATTAAATAATTACGCAGGGTACGACTAAAGGGGGTTCCGTGCCAAATTCCCTCTATTCCCAACCAGGTAATCTGCAAATCACAGGGATAGCTTTCCCTGACATTTTCGATCACGTCTTCCGCCACCTTACTGATAGTATCAGCATCATCACGCAGTGGGGAACTGGTATCGATAATTACCACCAGGTCAACTTTATTGATTGTATTTGTCTGACTCATATCGTCATCCTCTTGGAGGTATTTTTTCAGGTATTTTAGGGTAAATCATCTCCCTTATTTACCGTAAACTTTAAGCGATCGCGACCTCGACCACTCACCGAAACCCGACCAGAGTATTGTATTTTCACCGTTTCTATTTTAGCCGGTTCATCTTCAGCATCTAGGATAATTTCTCCCGTCAGCTTAGACGGTTCACTATCCTTAGCGGGTAGGTTTCCCAGAGAGAGAAATTCTCCCTCTTCCAAAACTTGCACACTTTCACCTGGCGAACTAATTACCTCCGCTGCAACTACCCGAAAATCCAGAACATCTGCATTCAGATAACTATTGGTTACTTCCAGGCACAATTTTGACCTATCCTCGGAAGTGGTTACCGCAAAATTTAAACCATCTAAACTGTCGGGAAGTTCCGCCAGCAATGGCTGACTGGTTACCGTCTTCTGGGAAGTTTTACCCCCGAAAGAGACAGGAGTTTCTGACACAGTTGCCGATGAGACACCCGCAGCCAATTTGAACTCATAAATACGATGCTTACCCTTACCTTTAGCGGTAGTTAAAGTTATCGTATGTTCACCTTCACTCAGGCTTCCCAGTTGTAGTTCAGTTTGACGTTTCTGATTTTCTCCTGCACCCCAAATGCGGATTAATAGGATACCATCTAGGAATAACCAATCCTCTCCCAAACCATCGCGGTGGTAAGATAAAGTTAATTCCCCTTCCTGATAATCCCTATACAGGCGGAAGTGAATATTCAGGCGATCTGTTGATGCCACTCCCGGCGGTTTTTCCGCATCAGGAGCTGTTATAATTGTCGGTAAGCTAGGGTATTTAATCGGGTCAGCATCACTACCGATATAATAGTTATATTCGGGAGTCCAGACACCTTGGGGAGAAACCTTTAGCCGTTTGGAAGATGTGCCAATTTGCCATAAAATCGCTGGGTCAGATTCGGGAATATCTGAATTGATATTAACCCGACTTTCTGGGTAAAGTATATCCTCTAAATCTCTGGCATTTAACAGGGGTTCTACGAAAGAATCAGCCTGTGCAAATCCCACCGATATCAGGTGGTTAATTAAACTAGGATGCCGGTCAAATTTAGAGGCATAGTCTAATCCTTCTAAATGCGATCGCTTAATTTCTAACTGGCGAACTTGCACCGGACTAATTCCCGCTAGATCTCCATTTAAAAACCCCTTTTGTAACCAGCGATTAGTTTTTTCGATCAACTCTAAACTTTGATACAGAGAAAGATTCCCTGATAGTTGATTTCGCCGCTCTAAAATCTCTGGCGTAGTCCTAGGTATACTGTCACAGGCGCGAGGGTTCACCTGTATAACCCATAATTCATCCGGCCATTGTTCCGGGGGAATAATTTGTTCATCTACTAGGGATAAAATTGGCGGATTTTCTGCAAATAAACTATCCCAATAAGCAGCATCCCCAATTTCCACAGCTTTGAATAGGGTGGGAATAGCCGCCGAGGCGAGAATGGCATCAATTTCAATTTCGTTTTGGCGAGAGTCAAAGATTTTTGATTCCCCAGATATCACATTAACCGCACCTAGAAATAATCGGGGACTGCTACTATTAATCAGCCTAGGAAGTTGCGAAAAATTGATGTGCTTTTCCAGCAGTTTCTTCAGGTCTAAATATTCTCGTCTCGGCGTGACAGATTGCCAAAATTCCTGAACTCCTCCCCAGGTATAGGGATTAGAAATGTAGCTAGGAATAATCCCCTTATCGTAAAATCTACAGGATTGAACCGTTAAATAATTTAGGTATTGTTCCCAAAGATGGTTGGCTGAGTTATCTTCCCAAAAATCAATTAATTGGTGATAGGGTTCTCTCGCCGTTTCCTGTTGATTTTTGACTAAACCATACCAAGCTAGTAGACTACATAAACCGCCGCCAGAGGTGCCGCTTAAACTCACAATTTCATAGCGATCGCATACATCACTTTGCAGAAATCTCTTTAAAACTCCCGCCGTAAATGCCGCGTGGCTTCCCCCTCCTTGACAGGCGATCGCAATTTTCGCTTTTTTCCGCTTACTCATTTTTTCGCTTCCTAGTAATGGGTGAATAATTCTTTAGTCAACCTCCAGTTTTAATTGGTTTCAGTCACATCAACTCTCTTTTCTCATGATTATCACTTCACCAAAATACAGCCCAAAGCTAACGTTTGCGGTTGTTTCAACGCCAACGCCAGTATTTTTTGAATCCTTTGTATCGCGCTATGTAGTTGATGCTAAACGGGTAAACCTCCCAATTTTATAGGTGAATTTTTTTGGGGCTGTACCTTATTATTTTATAGAATTTCTCCAAAGGACTCAACCCCCTGACAAAACCTTTATAAAATTTTAACATTTCCCCCAAACGAATGACCCATAAAATTAATCGGTTTTGTTGTGGATAAAAAGCCCAGTTCGATTTACAATTACCAAAGAAGAAGCTAAAATCTGGGTAGCCTTTTTTGTTCTCAGTTTCATGTTTGAGGGAACGCCAGAACAGGAGAAGCCAAAATTACAGCTTCACACGAAGAGCATGATTTAATCTCAAATTAGGTTAATATTTTAGGGCAATACGGTATAATAAGCGAGAAGAGTTGAGGATAAACCTATTGCCAGATATGTCAAACCCAAGGAAGCGGCCCAAATCCTTGGAGTCCATGAAAGAACACTCCGCAGATGGGACGAAAATGGCTCAATCGAGACCATCAGAACCCCCGCTGGGCAACGACGATACAACGTTGAGTGATATACTGCTGCCATATCAGGCAGTGACAAACGCAAAGTCGTTATCTATGCCAGAGTTAGTAGCCGCGCCCAGCAGTCAGACCTCAACCGACAGGTGGCCGCACTGTCCAACCTCTACCCCGAAGCAGAAGTCGTCTCAGAAATCGGAGGCGGGCTCAACTTCAAGGGAAAGAAAATGCTGGCCTGACTGGGACATCATTGGTCAGGAGATGTCGGCATAGTTAAGGTCGATGGTTTGCGATTTTCCCTGAACCAGTTGCCGTTACCCCAACTGAAGCGAATGGCGTAATTGCATTAGACCCGGGTGTGCGAACTTTCATAACTGGGTTTCTGGAATTTGGCTCCGGGGATATAGGACGCATTACTAGGCTATGTCAACATTTGGATGATTTGATGAGCAGAATCGCCAAGGAACCCTGTCGTTCAAGGAGGCGACGGATGAGGCAAGTGGCTCAACGAATGAGAACCAAAATCCGCAATCTAGTTGATGAAGCCCACAAACAAATTGCTCACTACTTGACTCACAACTACAGCCTAATTTTTTTGCCCACCTTCGAGACTTCCGATATGGCCAGTCAGGTGAAGCGTCTAATCAGGTCTAAGACTGCCCGCGCCATGCTGACATGGGCGCATTATCGATTCAAACTGACCCTGAGACATCAAGGGGAAATAACTGGAACCACAGTTGTAGATGTGACGGAAGAATACACCAGCAAAACCTGTACTTACTGTGGTCATGTGCATTCCCAGCTAGGTGGCTCAAAAGTGTTCCGATGTCCTGAGTGCGGGTTCACTCTACCCAGGGACTGGAACGGTGCTTTTGGAATCTTTCTAAAAGCTTTGCGGGATACCGCCTCTGTTACCTTAACGGGTAATAGTGCTATCGTCGCATTGTCAGGCAATAGCCGGATAAATGTCGCGTAAATGTATCAGGTATAGACAATGGAAAACGAAACAAATCCGTGGAACGAAATGGCCAATCAATGGGTAAACACCTGGACTCAGACCGGAAATGACATCTGGAAAAACTGGTTTGATCTGATGAGTGGGTCAGGAGTATCTGACACCGATAAAAATGGCCAGTCCCACTCCGGGGGAATAACCGAACAAATGGCAAAAAATCAGGCCTCATTGATGCGTTTTCTACAATTTTCCTTTGAAGCCTGGAAAGATATATTACCAAAAGTTGAATCTGGTGCGAATTGGGAACAAACCCTAGAAAACTACTCCCAGCAAATTCGCCAGCAAATGGAACAATATATGAGTGTTCCCACTAAGATGACCGGAAGCGGCACGACCCTGGGGAAACTCTACATGGAACAAATGCAGAAGTTTAACCAAATGTGGATGAACTACAGCGGCGCGGCTATGGTTCCCATGGGTGAAGCCATGATGGGTAAAAGTGAAGCATTAATCGAGTTAAATAACCTCTACTGGGAACAACTGTATCAACCCAGCCTAGGAACCCTGCTACAAAGTCCGATGTTTGGTATTAGTCGCGAGTTGAATAGTACCATGATGAGTCATTTTCAGGCTTGGATAAATTTTTATCGCGCTAGTAATGATTATCAGGTAGTTTTAGCAGATATCCAAGTCCGCGCCTTTGAGAAGTTAATCGAAAAATTAGCGGCGGGAGTTAGCAAAGGCGAAAAAGTCGAAACTTGGCGGCAGTTTCAGCAGTTATGGAGTGTGGCTATAGATGATGTATTTGAGGAAACTTTCTGTTCCGAAGATAAACTCAAAATTAGGGGAAGGTTTATTAACTCCCTCAACGCCTATCGACTAGAACAACAAAAGTTGATGGAGATTTCTATGCGATCGCTCAATCTCCCCCTCCGCAGCGAAATTGACGAAATGCACAAAATCATTTACGAACTCCGCAAAGAGGTTAAATCTCTCAAAAAACAGATATCCACCATGACAGCATCTTCACCCAAACCCGAGTCAATTCAAGAAGTAAGTTGAGAGAAAGTTACTCCTAATATTTGTCTCAACAGTCTGACTCAATTCGTGATCCAATTTAATATGTCTTTGCTTGGAGGACATCAAGCTATGTTACCTTTCGCCTTACAAATGGGTTTAGAAGACTTAACCCAGGAATATGCAGACCTCACCGAAAAAATTGTTCATGGTATGGACAACCTTAGCAGTTTACGGGAGGAAGAAATTATCGTTGGGGTCACACCCAAAGAAGCAGTGTATCAGGAAGATAAAGTCACCCTTTATCGTTTTGAACCCAAAGTCAAAAAAACCCTTTCTGTACCCCTGCTAATTGTTTATGCTTTAGTCAATCGTCCCTTTATGGTAGATTTGCAAGAGGGTCGTTCCTTAGTTGCTAATTTACTCAGTTTGGGATTAGATGTCTATTTGATTGACTGGGGATATCCTACCCGTAGCGATCGCTGGTTAACCTTAGATGATTACATCAACGGTTATATTAATAACTGTGTTGATTTTCTGCGTGATCACTATGAACTCGATAAAATCAACCTCCTAGGAGTTTGTCAGGGAGGAACCTTTAGCCTCTGCTACAGTTCCCTATATCCCGAAAAAGTGCAAAACCTAATCACCATGGTTGCGCCAGTCAACTTTGATATGCCAAATACCCTGTTAAATGCGCGGGGAGGCTGTACATTAGGACCGGAAGCCATAGATGTTGACCTCATGGTTGAGGCTTTAGGTAACATTCCCGGCGACTATTTAAACATCGAGTTTCTGATGTTAAAACCCCTACAATTAGGATATCAAAAATATCTCGATTTACCTGAAATCATGGGAAGTCGCGACAAACTGCTAAACTTCCTCCGCATGGAAAAATGGATTTTTGATAGTCCCGACCAAGCCGGAGAAACCTATCGCCAATTCCTGAAAGATTTTTATCAGGAAAACAAACTAATCAAAGGCGAAGTAATAATTGGTGATTCTCGGGTAGATTTAAGCAATATTACCATGCCAGTTCTCAACCTCTACGCCGACAAAGATCACCTAGTCCCCCCTTCCTCTTCCCTAGCCTTAGAGGAATACATCAGCAGTGAGGACTACACCGCCAAATCCTTCCCCGTAGGTCATATCGGTATGTATGTCAGTGGCAAAGTACAGCGAGACCTACCCCCAACCATTGTTGATTGGTTAAAAGTGCGAGAGTAATTTGATTAGCGGCTAATTAGGGGGGGGTTGAAAAAAACAATCTACCCCCCTTCCGCTTTTTTGATACCTTACTTCACACTCTCGGCAGTTTTACGCATAGTATTAAAATACTCTGTCCAGAGTTGTTTTTGAGCATCCAGCATCATTTGGGTGGTCTGCTTTTGTGTCTCCAGATAAGACTTAACCATTTCCTCCTGCAATTTCAGAGTCTGTTCAAAACCCTCTGATAAATTAGAGGGAGGCTTCCAACCCGGAAAACCCTCCATCCAAGTGTCAAACCATTTTTTCTGCAAGTCTACCATTTGCTTTTGGTAATCTTCAAAAAGCTTAGTATCCATATTGCATAAACCAGTAAATTACTTTTTGCCAATCAAATCTGACTCTGATTGACTCCATAGCTATTCCCGGCCCGTCGTTTCCTAAAGCCTGGGAAACACTACCCCAAATTATAAGATAATTTGCTCAAAATTGATGCTTTTTAGCTAATCTATAGATTTGTAACAAAATCTCATTTTGCCCATCAATTTAGACCAAGTACCCACTACCGCCTCTGTAGGCGCTAGGGAGGATCTTAGTTTACGGAATATTAACCGAATTTTAATCTTTAGAAGCGATCGCCAACAATACTGGACCATCAATGGTTAGCGATATCTATCCCCAGATATAAATTGTAGTTTGAGATACCACTGCTGAGGGATTTTAGCGACATCAGTTCACGAAGAACTTTTTTATTAAGTTTTATTATGTTAAGCTGTGTTACAGTAGATTGCTAAAAGCCTACTATCCAGGTAAAGACCACAGCCAACTTAGGAGAGCAGCATCCTATGATACAAGCAGTTGCAACAACCAAGTTTGCGCCCACCCATACGAAACACACCCCCCTAAGAATTATCGCTTTGGGGGACAGTCTAATTTATGGATTCGGAGATCCAGTCGGCGGAGGTTGGGTAGAACAATTGCGACGCGAGTGGATGTCTCCAGAAAAACCCGGTCATGCGCTTTACAACCTAGGGATTCGTGGTAATACCGTCGCCCAAGTCACCCAGCGTCTCGAGCAGGAATTTCGGCAACGGGGAGAATTAAGAAACCGCCTACCAGACCTAATTATTTTATCAGTCGGACTCAATGACACCCCCCGCTTAGGAAGACCCAACGGGCGATCGCTCACAGATTTCGACGCATTTCGCATCCATGTCGCCACCCTTCTGGAAAGGGCCCAAAGCCTCTGTCCAGTCATCTTCGTAGGAATGCCTCCCGTTGACGAAAGCAAAATGCCCTTTTTAGGCTGTATGTACTACAACCACGCGGACCAATACGCCTACAAAGAAGCCACACGGCGAGGCTGCGAAGTCCGGGATATCCCCTATTTAGATATATTCGACCTGTGGCTGTCTCGTGGGGAAGATTGGGTGCGATCGCAACTGAGTTCCGACGGTTTACATCCCAATGTTCAAGGCTACCAAAGTTTACTGAAAGACGTTCAGAATTGGGAGCCCATCGCCAACCTAGGTTAAACCCAACCCCCCAACTTCTGGTTATTTATTGGTAACCAGAGGTATCTGTTTAGCCCAATCAAAATAACTATCCCACCACTGTTTTTGAGCAGTGGCGATAGTTTCCAGGGCTTCCTGCTGTATTTTCAGAGTCCCATTGACAGTTTCTTGTTGAAAATCTAACGCCTTGGTCATAGCCTCAGAAGTATTAGATAGATCCTTGATACTGTCCCAACTATTTTTCCAGGTATCCAGCCATTGTTGCTGATAGTCTTCAAACCAATTTTTGCTCATGATTCCCTCAACCGTGAAAACAACAAAATAACCACAACTCGCAGCGGGTAAGCACCGACTGCTTATGATCAGTCTCAGCAACCACCACCCCACCAGTCGCCGTCCCAGGTAGTGGCGATCGCTACTCTCAAAATCTATAAACGTCAATTCTGTTTCGTCTGGTGAGTAATTATACCATCATTATCTGAGATTGAATACCTGATTCTACCAATTTCAGGTGTTGAAACCCGATCTTTGGCTGACATTGTGATCCAGCCTTCCCCGTCCGTCATCACAACCCCCACCATAGCTCTGGCTAAACTGTCAAGATATCATGACATTATCAATTCCCAGTAAAATTAAGTAGATATCAAAAAGTTCTATTTAATGTGCAACACTTCCCTTTCGGCAAAAAAGTTATACCATGACAGGTCTAGCCACTTCAGCATTTTACCAATCCCTGACAATCCCGGTTTATCCTCAGTAAATTTACGGAAACAGACCCCACAAACAACCCCGGAAATTTCAGTGAAAATACATATTGGCAAAATGTAGTCAAAAATGTAATCTGGAATCAGAGTATAAATTTTCCATGCTAATAACTCAGCCGAGATTCTCTAATTCATTGACACAACCGCGAAAATATGGCGCTGGTATCGGCAAATTGTCAGTGTAATTATGACTGTGGAACCCCCAGAGAGTGTTAATCCCAGGGAAAATGGCAGATTTCCCCCTTGTGGTCTAGTCCTGTGGCGGCGCACGGCTCCAATCAGAAGCTATGGGAGAAGCGGGAGATGATGTACTTCAAGCTAACTTGGCGGGTGATTGTTTGAGTGATGGCGGAAGTTATCTAAATTCTGAGAGTATTTATTAATGCTAGGAATTAGGGAACTTTAAGTATAGCGATCGCCTGTGGAGTTAGTCATTAATAACCAAGAAGATTTGGGAGTGACATCTCATGGATGAAATCGTAAGAAAATTAGCAGGTGTGGGTTTACCAGCGGTGGTTCTGTTAATTACCATGGCGACTACAGGACTGACGGGAGCCGCCGCGATCACAGCGGCTTTAGCAATGCTAGGACCTGGTGGGATGCTGGGCGGAATTGTATTATTAGGAATCATTGGACTAGCATCGGACGCATTGACTAAATATGGTTTAAAAACGCTTCTAGTGGAAGTTTATTGGCAACGGCTCCAAGATGGTGAAAGTCCGTCGAAGTTATGCCGTGAAATTGATTGGCTGCCAATTACCAAGGAATTGAAATTGGTACTTAAAGATTCCCTGGGTCAGTTGTGACGGAAAAAGCGATCGCTCTGGGTAGGTTGGGTGAAACCCAACAGCAGCCATGTAGGTTGGGTGAAACGCAGTGAAACCCAACATGATTTAGAGATGGTGGGGTTGAGTTTTGTTACCTCCACCCAACCTACTCAACTGTCGGACGGACTTTTGCTAAGGCGGAACTGGCGGCGGGTCAGAAACAATTAATAATTAATAATTAACAATTAACAATTGGCTGCTGCGGGCGGGTGTATATAGCTGCCCGGTGTGTTTGATGGCTGACGGCGACACCCGCCCCTACATTCGGCGCGGTATTCTTGTTGAGAAGAGGCCGAAATTAGGTTAAATAGCGATCGCTCTACCTCCCCAAAAACCTTCCTCGATAAAGCGATCGCCTCATTTTCTCGAACTTCCCAAAACCCTGGTGTTGGGTTTTACCCACTATCAAAGCCATATATATGGCGGCACAGTTTCCCATTATTATAGGATAGGTCAAATCTGGGTATTTGTCAAGGGAAAATATCAGCCATGTAGGTTGGGTGAAACGTAGTGAAACCCAACATAATTTAGAGATAGTAGCGTTGGGTTTTGTTACCTCAACCCAACCTACTCAACTTTGGGGAAAAAGGCTCCTTAATTGTGGAAAGGATAATCGAGGGGCTAAATCTTTAGCCCACATCTATTAAGGTTAAACGAAATTGCTGGTTATCTGGTAGCGATGGGCGGGGGAATTTGGGGGGATGGGGAATGGGGAATAGGGAATAGGCGGCAGAAGCCCTCCGGGGAGTGTCAATTGCCAGAGTAGGGGCGAAAAATTTTTCGCCCCCACAAGCCAAATTGGCGATTCGCAAGCCACCCGATGCTAATTGCGAAACCGGGTGGTAATTTTCTGCTCTGGATAGGAATAAACCTTGAGTTGATAGACGGGACGGCGATCGCCCCAACCCAGCCATTTCAGGGGTAAACTCACCACCGCTAAAGCGGTAATCACCAAAAAGCTGAGGTCAAATTCCCACCACCGTTGACCATGGTTCACCGCTTGCTGTACATGGTGATGGTTATTGTGCCAGCCTTCGCCATGGGCTAAAATGCCCACCAGGGGGTTATTGCGGCTAGTGTCTTTGGTTTCGTAGTTGCGATAGCCCCAAACGTGAGCCACCGAGTTCACCATCCAGGTGATGTGCAACACGACGACCATCCGCAGGAAAAAGCCGTAGGCCACAAAGGAGCCTGCCATATACCAACCGCCGACGAGATAGCCCAAAGCAGCCAGCCCCACCAATAGCGCCAAATGCCAATAAAAATAGGAACGTTCTAGGAACAGATAAAACTCATTTCCCAACATATCCGGGGCCCAGCGACGATAGAGCACACCTAGCCGCCGTTTATCCTGTTTGGGGAAGATCCACAGCCAATGGGCCCAAAAAAAGCCATCTTGCGGGCTGTGGGGATCGCCGGGTAAATCGCTATGTTTGTGGTGTTTACGATGATGCGCCACCCAGAAAATTGGCGGCCCCTCTCCAGCCAGTAGCCCTAACACGGCCAGGATATGATCTACCCAACCCTGGGCTTGAAAGGCTTGGTGGGTAAGGCGACGGTGGTAGCCGACGGTAATCCCCAGGCCAGTTAAGAGATAGAGGGCGAAAAGCATCCCTACGCCAAGGGCTGAGGGGAAAAGCCAACAAAGCAAGGGGGTTAGGCCGTGCAAAGCTACCATAAAAATGACGACGGGCCGCTCTACCCCAGATTTGAAGCGATCGCCGATGGTTTTGGTCTTTTCCGTGGGGGTTTGATTAGGATCACGGGGTTTAGCTGCTGTTGTCATCACAATTCCTACAAATAGTCCCTATGTTAGCGTACTACTTTGGGTGTCCTGTGCAATGAGGAGCGATCGCCTAATTTTCTCTTACTCCCCAAAACCCCAGCCATGTAGGTTGGGTGAAACTCCGTGAAACCCAACATCATTTAGAGATGGTGGCGTTGGGTTTCGTGACCTCCACCCAACCTACTTCCCAAAACTGGCGTTGGGTTTCGTGACCTCCACCCAACCTACTTGCTGCGGGCGGGTGTATATAGCTGCCCGGTGTGTTTGATGGCTGACGGCGGCACCCGCCCCTACATTCGGCGCGGTATTCTTGTTTAGAAGACATCGAAATTAGCCATGTAGGTTGGGTGAAACGCAGTGAAACCCAACATAACTGAGAGATGGTGGTGTTGGGTTTCGTGACCTCCACCCAACCTATAATAATTAATAATTAATAATTAATAATTTTAGCCATGTAGGTTGGGTGAAACGTAGTGAAACCCAACATAACTGAGAGATGGTGGCGTTGGGTTTCGTACCTCCACCCAACCTACTTAAATTGGGGAAAAAGGCGATCGCCTCATTTTTTCGCACTGAGAGATGGTGGCGTTGGGTTTCGTGACCTCCACCCAACCTACTCAAATTGGGCGATCGCCTCATTTTTTCGCACTGAGAGATGGTGGCGTTGGGTTTCGTGACCTCCACCCAACCTACTCAAATTGGGCGATCGCCTCATTTTTTCGCACTGAGAGATGGTGGCGTTGGGTTTCGTGACCTCCACCCAACCTACTCAAATTGGGCGATCGCCTCATTTTTTCGGACCGAGAGATGCTGGCGTTGGGTTTCGTACCTCCACCCAACCTACTCAAATTGGGGAAAAAGGCGATCGCTTCATTTTTTCGCTCAAATGGGGGAAAAGGCGATCGCTTCATTTTTTCGCACTGAGAGATGGTGGCTACTCAAATTGGGCGATCGCCTCATTTTTTCGCACTGAGAGATGGTGGCGTTGGGTTTCGTACCTCCACCCAACCTACTCAAATGGGGGAAAAAGGCGATCGCCTCATTTTTTCGCACTGAGAGATGGTGGCGTTGGGTTTCGTACCTCCACCCAACCTACTCAAATTGGGCGATCGCCTCATTTTTTCGGACCGAGAGATGCTGGCGTTGGGTTTCGTACCTCCACCCAACCTACTCAAATGGGGGAAAAAGGCGATCGCTTCATTTTTTCGCTCAAATGGGGGAAAAGGCGATCGCTTCATTTTTTCGCACTGAGAGATGCTGGCTACTCAAATTGGGCGATCGCTTCATTTTTTCGCACTGAGAGATGCTGGCTACTCAAATTGGGCGATCGCTTCATTTTTTCACACTGAGAGATGGTGGCGTTGGGTTTCGTGACCTCCACCCAACCTACTCAAATTGGGGAAAAAGGCCATACTAAGAGATGGTGGCGTTGGGTTTCGTGACCTCCACCCAACCTACTCAACTTGGGGAAAAGGCGATCGTAAAACTCACCTACTACTCAAATTGGGAAAAAAGGCGATCGTAAAACTCACCTACAAAAACCTATGGTTTAATCAAATGCTTCTCAGACTTGCGATATTTAGCAATTAACCAGCGGTGTTGAATGGGTTGATAAAGTAGGATACTTGCCAAGGGTAATCCCGTAGCTGATAAGGCAAATAAAATGTAGGGGTTAAGCATTCCAACTACGAAACCAATACCGCTACTAATTCCTAATCCTACTGTGAATAGTGCTAACTTTCCATCGTCAAATTCAATGACAGGATCAATCGCAAGCTTAATCTCAGCCACAATCCCAGCCACAATCGCCATCATAATCCTAGTCCCCATCATTATCCCAGTCCCACACACAATCCCACCCACAATCGCCATCATAGTTCCAATCGAAGTTCCAATCCAAGTTATCCCAATCCCAACCACAATCCCAACCGCAATCGACACCCCAATCGCAGCCTCGAACCTATCCTTAATCCCAGCCAGAATCGCCACCCCAATCTCCACCCCAATACTGGCCACCATCCCAGCCAGAATCGCCGCCTCAATAGCTACAATCTCATCCCCAATCGCCACCTCAATACCAGCTACAATCCCAGCCACAATCGCCACCCCAATACCAGCTATGATCCCAACTTCGCTGCTGTTTACAGCCACAATCCCAACCCAAATACCAGCGACCATCCCAAACCCAATACTGGCTACCATCACAGCCAGAATCCTATCCCCCATCGCAGGCGCAATCAGAGGAACAAATAAACAACCTGCATAAGCGAACATCGCAGAAACCAACAACGAACACACCAATCGTAGATAAGGGACTGGTCGCCGTTCAATAGGTAAAGGCGCTGTTTTTACCTGCACTGTCAAACTGTGAACCTCCACATCAGCATTACTGCGTAAACGCAACCGACGCTTATACAACTTGTCAGCCATCAACTTGCTAGTATCTACCCGGACACGACAGTTAATATGATTACCCTTAAACTTAGACGGTTCTACCACAATCCAACTGTGGAAGTTTCGAGTATGGCGCGGGTCTTGGGGATGGGGTGCAACTTTCCATTTACCCTGTAACAAAGTCTCAGGCATGGTGTTAACAACTTCTATATTTTGGTGCAACTTTTCCCCTATGTGAGTCGCTTGAAACTCCAACACCGATTTACTCAACTTCACTGCTGGTACACGCACCACATCCAAAGGTATCAACGCCTTTAAAGCTGTTTTTGCATCGGTAAAGCGTTCTTTAAGTCGTGGTTTAACCATCAACTCCAACCAACTCAGAAACCGGGGACTTAACCGGGGTAATAAATCTCTAAAATTAATGATATAGGGATCATCATCATCGGTTAAATCTTGTATCTGCGTTGACTTAATCCCCGTGAGTAAACAAATCAACGTAGCACCTAAACCATATAAATCAGAGGCTTCCGTGGGTTGACGCAGTTGTTCCGGGGGAATAAAACCCGGTGTGCCTTTAAACACACTACTAGCCGCTACTTCTTGACTACCAATGCGACTCATCCCAAAGTCAATCAGATAAACATTCAATTGCTCATCAACTAAGATATTTTCGGGTTTAACATCTCGATGAATAACCGGAGGTATGCGATTTTGTAGATATACTAATATTTCTAAGACTTTGACTGCTATCTGTTTAATTTCCTCCGGGTCAAAGCTGCGCTTGACTGCTAAACTGGCGGCGTTTTTATACTCTTGGATTAAACCAAAGCCGTTATCTGTTTCAAATGCGCCTAAATACTTAGGGATACCGGGGTGATTAAGTCCCTTTAATACTTCAATTTCTCGCTGATGTTCCTTATAAGCCGACCAATCACTAGATTGAGCAAAACAGAACTGTTTGATAACTACCTGTTCGCCTGTTCGCAACTGTGACGCTAACCAAGCAATTCTCCCCCCTTCCCGGTTTCGTCCCAGTTCCCTGATCACTTGATAACCTTGTGGTCTAAAATCTGGATAGTTCATTGTTTCGTAGCAGCAAGTAACTGTGATTAAGATAACATGAATTTAAGACGCTCAAAATATCATAGGTAGATTATCTCTACAATCTTAGGCGATCGCCTCATTTTTTGGCACTGAGAGATGCTGGCGTTGGGTTTCGTGACCTCCACCCAACCTACTTCCCAAAACTGGCGTTGGGTTTCGTACCTCCACCCAACCTACTCAAATTGGGCGATCGCCTTTCTCATTTTCTCCTACTCCTTAAAAGCATCGTGTTGGGTTTTACCTACTGTATAGTTGCTAATCTATCCTCATCGTAGACATGATCAGGTTCATCACCTGCAAATCAATCACATCTATTCTTTCCCCATAATCACCCGCCGCAATACTAATGATATATCGTCCATTAGGATGGATTAGCCGCGCATACCGATAACGCTCAGGATAACTCGTTTGCACTATATAAATTACCGCATCCCGTCCCGCAATAGTCCCAAAATTAGACTCTAAAATCTGGCTGTAACCGCTTCCAGCCGCATCGCGTAAAATATCACGAACATTACTGATATTGCTAGGACGTGGTTCAATCGTAACTCTCACGTCGGAAACTTGGTGTCCGGCTCCAATCATCCGGTTACGAGTTGCACATTCCAAAAACTCGACATCAGTAGGGTTACGAACCGCAATAGATAACTGTTGTCTATGTCCCGTCTCACTTCGTAGTTCCGTGTAATAATTAGCCGGAATATCAAAGCGCAAACCATATTCACGGTTAATAATTTGGCGGCGACGTTGGGAGGGTCGTTCTTGGTTATCATTAGAACAGGGTGATGGACGCTGCGACTGCGCCGGAGTCGCTAACAAGACGTAGCTACTCATTAACGAGATTACTGCATAAATGCCTAAATTGAGCTTCATTTTCTCGAATTTTACCAATCATTAAGTTTCCGGGGCTAATCTTCTTTGTCCGTTCCGTGAAACTAGGGTGAAACCGATTTTTTCGGTCAGAGATGGTGGTGTTGTGTTTCACAGGGACAAACATACTACAATTGTACTTGGAGAGATGCCCAAAACAAGATTGATCTCTGGGTGAGGCTCCGTACAGTAACTCACCGGTTCCCCATAGTTAAGGGTTGAATCCCGGTCAGAAAGCACCACTAGAGGCGCGAAACGGTCATTTTTATCAATAGACACCACAGGGGGAGAAGGGAGGCTCGCGCGGGCAAATAACCAGCCTAGAGCAGACGCTACCTAGACCTAGCCTGTCCGGCGCTAGGACGGATTCATATACTCTCGCAGTCAGATTCTAGGGGGGTTTTGCGATAAATATGTCACGATCATGGTTAAATTTTCTTAAAAGTTATTCTAGCCGCACACCTATTTTGTGCGCCAAACTAACAACTATCAACGCCTGGGACTGAGTTAACGTTATGCGATCGCCAAACTTAATACATAGAACCAAAATTGTGGCCACCATTGGACCTGCGACCCAAAAACCTGATGTACTCAAGGCGTTGATTGAAGCGGGAGCCACGACTTTGCGCTTGAATTTTTCCCACGGTAGCCATGAAGACCACCAGCGCAGCATTCGTTTGATTCGTCAGGTATCCTTTGAATTGAATAAGCCTGTAGGTATTCTTCAGGATTTACAAGGACCCAAGATTCGCTTAGGAAAATTCGAGAATGGGTCGATCAGATTGAACCGAGATGATCATTTTATCCTCACCAGCCGTCACCTTCCTGGAACTCATGAGATCTCCTCTGTTACCTACGAACCTCTCGCTGATGAGGTTCCCGATGGCGCGACGATCCTTTTGGATGATGGTAAAGTCGAGATGCGGGTGGAAAAAGTAGACCGAGACAAGGGAGATCTACACTGTCGGGTAGTCGTCGGTGGTGTCCTCTCCAATAGTAAAGGGGTTAATTTTCCGGGGGTCTATCTCTCCATTAAAGCTATGACGGACAAAGACCGGCGCGATTTGATGTTTGGCTTAGATCAGGGGGTCGATTGGGTGGCTCTCAGTTTTGTCCGCAATCCCCAGGATGTCTTGGAAATTAAAGAATTGATTGCTAGTGCGGGTAAGGATGTTCCGGTGATCGCCAAAATAGAAAAACATGAGGCGATCGAACAAATGGAGGAGATTTTAGCTCTGTGTAATGGTGTGATGGTGGCGCGGGGTGATTTGGGGGTGGAGTTACCTGCTGAAGATGTGCCACTTTTGCAAAAACGCTTGATTGTGACGGCTAACCGCATGGGAATTCCGGTGATTACTGCTACTCAGATGCTTGATAGTATGGTGAGCAATCCTCGTCCGACTAGGGCGGAAATTTCTGATGTGGCTAATGCTATTCTTGATGGTACTGATGCGGTGATGCTGTCTAATGAAACGGCTGTGGGTCAGTTTCCGGTGGAAGCGGTGGCGACTATGGCTAGAATTGCTAACAGGATTGAACGAGATGGGATTACTCGTAATGTTCTCAAGGTGGAGGATACGGGGCGATCTATTCCTAATGCGATTAGTCAGGCTGTTAGTCAAATTGCGATTCAGTTAGATGCGGCGGCGATTATGACTTTGACTAAAACTGGCGCTACGGCTCGCAATGTCTCCAAGTTTCGACCCCAAACTCCGATTTTGGCGATTACTCCCCATGTGGAGGTGGCGCGTCAGTTGAGTTTGGTTTGGGGGGTTAAACCGCTTTTGGTTTTGGATTTACCTTCTACGGATCAGACTTTCCAATCGGCGGTTAATGTGGCGCGGGAAAATGATTTTGTCGCTGATGGGGATTTGGTGGTGACTACTGCTGGGACTTTGCAGGGGGTCGCGGGTTCTACGGATTTGGTTAAGGTGGAAGTGGTGACGGCGGTCCTCGGTAAGGGAACTGCTATCGGTCAGGGAACTTTTACTGGTCGCGCTCGTGTGGTTAACCAGCCTTCTCAGGTGGGTGATTTTAACCCTGGAGAAATTTTGGTGGTTTCCCAAACTAATGCGGATTTTGTGGAGGTTATGCGTAAGGCGGCTGGTGTCGTGACGGAAGCTGATAGTTTGACTAGCCATGCGGCGGTTATTGGTTTGCGCCTCGGGGTTCCGGTGATTGTTGGGGTGAAAAATGCTACCCAGGTGATTCGTGATGGGGTGATTCTTACTTTGGATATGCAGCGGGGTGTGGTTTACTCGGGCGCAACTGCCTCGACTCCTGATCCTGTATAATCAGCGTTGACAAGTTTTTGGCTGGCGATCGCTCAATTATATGTTATAATGGGCGACTGTGCCGATGTAGCTCAGTGGTAGAGCACTCGATTCGTAATCGAGCGGTCGCGGGTTCAAATCCCGCCATCGGCTTCACAAATCAGAAACACCCTACCGGAAACCATAGATTGACATTACGGCGATCGCCGTAAAATAATTAAGCCGATAATTGTACCGTTGCACACATAATGCACTCCATTATTTGACAGATTAATTGAGTTGTGCTTATTGATTAACCCGTCAATAATTAAGTTTTGTTGCTAGGGATATGCGCTAATCGTCCCGTATGCTAGGACTAGATTGTGAGTAATATCTGAGTAATCAGGTACGACTATCGGGTTAAGTGTTTCCCGGTTATCGCTGCTAGGATAAGGATTTCCCGAAAATGGGCGATACTGGACTTGAACCAGTGACATCCTGCTTGTAAGGCAGGCGCTCTACCACTGAGCTAATCGCCCTTTTGCATTCGACGTTTTCTATTGTAGCAGCAATCGCTAAAATAGGGAAGCTATTTTTGAAAAAAATTTTTGCGCTATGCCTTCTGGCAAAACCCACGATCGCATAACACTCTGGAGCTTGCCACTGGTGGCGGGTTTGACCTTTGGACAAACTCGCAGCAGCCATCTAACCCTCCTAGTATCTGCCAGTTTTCTATTTAGTGGCCTGATGTTTGGGCCAGATTTAGATCTAAACTCACGACAGTTTCAACGTTGGGGGTGGTTCCGTTGGCTATGGGTTCCCTATCAAAACAGTTTACATCATCGCTCGTTTCTGTCCCACGGGCCTTTTATTGGGACGGCTTTACGGGTTCTGTACTTGTTCACCTGGCTAGGCGGTTTTGGTCTGATTATGACTATGGCGATCGAGTTTCTGTTTCCGGTAGAGTGGACGCTATCGAGTTTAGCAGGGGAACTATGGCAATTTCTGTTAAATCACCCTATGGAATGGATCGCTATCTTCTGCGGTTTAGAAGTCGGTGCTATGAGCCACTATCTATCTGATTGGGGGTCATCTATTTATAAACGTCTGCAAAGCCAAGGGGTATATGGACTGATACCACCATCGGCTCTAGTCAAAAAACCGAAAAATAGCACCTCCCGCCGGTCTCGTTCCAATTCGTCGTCAACTTCCCCTAAAAAAAAAGCAGTCGTCGTTCTAGCAATTCCTCGACTGTGGGAAACTCCCGCAAACAATAGCATATATCCTAACTGTTGGGAGCATGATTTAATCTCAAATTAGGTTAATATTTTAGGGCAATACGGTATAATAAGCGAGAAGGGTTGAGGATAAACCTATTGCCAGATATGTCAAACCCAAGGAAGCGGCCAAAATCCTTGGAGTCCATGAAAGAACACTCCGCAGATGGGACGACAATGGCTCAATCGACACCATCAGAACCCCCGCTGGGCAACGACGATACAACGTTGAGTCATATTCTGATTCCATATCAGGCAGTGACAAACGCAAAGTCGTTATCTATGCCAGAGTTAGTAGCCGCGCCCAGCAGTCCGACCTCACCCGACAGGTGGCCGCACTGTCCAACCTCTACCCCGAAGCAGAAGTCGTCTCAGAAATCGGAGGCGGGCTCAACTTCAAGGGAAAGAAAATGCTGGCCTTACTGGGACATCATTTGTCAGGAGATGTCCGCATGGTTGTCGTTGCCCACCAAGACCGATTGGCAATATGGGGATTTGACTTGTTTCGATGGCTCTGTGAGCAAAACAGGTGTTCACTCATGGTTCTCAACCAGACAAGTCTCAGTCCAGAACGAGAAATGGTTGAGGACATCCTCGCCATCCTCCACTGCTTCAGTTCCCGATTATACGGAGTGCGTAAATACAAAACTCAGGTCAAAGAAGATCCGGATTTACCCCAGCCCGGAGCTAAATCAAGTCTGGCGCCAATGGTTGGCCGCTTGTCGGTATTGCTACAACCAAGCAATTGCATTATCCCGGAGTGGTAAACGACTAAGCAAACTGAAATTACGCAACGAAGTGATGCAGAGCGACTTGCCTGCATGGGTCAAAGAAACACCCTGCCATATTCGGCAGAATGCTATCTTTGATGCCTATCTCGCCTTTTCAGCCAGTCCTGGCGCCAGGTTTAGGAGCTGTCGGGATAGTTCTCAAGCCATCAAGTTTAACGATGCTAATTTCTCTTCAGGGAGTTGGTATCCAAGACTAACGAAAGGATTAACTTTCATGGTTTCCGAACCCATCCCTAAAACTTGCGGGCAAGGGACTCAGTTGGTGTTTACCAAAGGTCGATGGTTGGCGATTTTCCCTGAACCAGTTGCCGTTACCCCAACTGAAGCGAATGGCGTAATTGCATTAGACCCGGGTGTGCGAACTTTCATAACTGGGTTTGATGGCTCTCGGTTTCTGGAATTGGGCTCCGGGGATATTGGACGCATTACTAGGCTATGTCAACATTTGGATGATTTGATGAGCCGAATTGCCAAGGAACCCTGTCGTTCAAGAAGGCGACGGATGAGGCAAGCGGCTCAACGAATGAGAACCAAAATCCGCAATCTAGTTGATGAAGCCCACAAACAAATTGCTCACTACTTGACTCACAACTACAGCATAATTTTTCTGCCGACCTTCGAGACTTCCGATATGGTTGCCAAGGTGAAGCGGAAAATCAAATCCAAGACTGCCCGCGCCATGCTGACATGGGCGCATTATCGATTCAAACTAACCCTGAGACATCAAGCCGAGATAACTGGAACCACAGTTGTAGATGTGACGGAAGAATACACCAGCAAAACCTGTACTCACTGTGGTCATGTGCATTCCCAGCTAGGTGGCTCAAAAGTGTTCCGATGTCCGGAGTGCGGGTTCACTCTACCCAGGGACTGGAACGGTGCTTTTGGAATCTTTCTAAAAGCTTTGCGGGATACCGCCTCTGTTACCTTAACGGGTAATAGTGCTATCGTCGCATTGTCCGGCAATAGCCGGATAAATGTCGCGTAAATGTATCAGTAATGTTATACTGTAGCATTTTATTTATCAGTTACAGCCTGTTCAGAAATTATCTGATCATCTCTCAAAGTCCCTCTCCCTCTCTGGGATCCAGATTTAGGGTGAGGGCAATGTATTAAGCGACTGGTGAACAAGCTGTAGTCAAATTTGTACAATCAACCCTAATCAATATGTCTGAATCTAGTCATAATCAACGGGAAAACGACACCCTAAATGCCTTGCAAGAACTAATTGATGTGGTGGCTAAATTACGATCGCCTGATGGTGGGTGTCCTTGGGATTTGGCTCAAACTCCCCAAAGTTTAACTCCTTATATTCTGGAAGAAGCCTATGAGGTAGTTGATGCGATCGCTACGGGAGACCCAAAAGCGATCGCTGATGAATTAGGAGATTTATTGTTGCAAGTAGTTCTCCAGGCTCAAATTGCCAGCGAATCTCAGCAATTTTCCCTGGCTGATGTGGCGGCTGGTATTACGGAAAAACTCATCCGCAGACATCCCCACGTTTTCGCAGATGTGAAGGTTGATAGCGTCGAAGAAGTACACGAAAACTGGGAAGCTATTAAGGATAAAGAAGCGGAAAATCATCAAGATTCCCAGTCTTTGAGTGCTAAATTAAACCGTTATTCCCGACAACTTCCGCCTCTCATAGCAGCTATGAAATTATCTAAAAAAACCGCTGCTGTTGGCTTTGAGTGGGATAATATTGAGGGGGTTTGGGATAAGTTTCATGAGGAATTGGCGGAATTTGAAGAAGCCTTACACCACGAAGATAAGGCACAACAACAAGCGGAATTGGGAGATATTTTATTCGTGTTAGTCAATTTAGCTCGTTGGTATGATATCGACCCTCATGAAGCACTACGGGAGACTAATCATAAGTTTATTCGCCGATTTTCTATGGTAGAGGCAGCCTGCGATCGCCCTTTAGCAGACTACACCCTAGCGGAATTAGATGTCTTATGGGATAGGGCTAAAGCTATCATTAAGGAACAGGGGAATTAATGGATTGATAAAAGGCGATCGCACATCCTCCGTAGACTTTTTGGCGGACGATCGCTAAACCGGAAACCTCTACCATTTCTCGTTTTGGGTCATGTTCAGCAATTAACTCTCCTCCGGCGGCGAGTAGGGAATATTTGGCGATCGCTTCTAGGACAGGTTCATATAAATTGGCTGTATATGGTGGGTCAAAATAAATGCGATCGAACTCCTCGGCGGCTAAGGATTTTAGCCGTTTAACTACATCTCCCCGTAGGACGCGAAACTGTTGTTCTGGTGTAGCCACTTGCTGCCAATTTTGCTTAATAATTTGACAAGCTGGTCCCGACTGTTCGATCGCCACTGCCATCGCCGCCCCACGACATAGGGCCTCTGCCCCCATTGACCCACTACCAGCACAAAGATCCAGCCAACGACATCCAGTAATGTCCTGCCAAATATTAAACACGGCTTCCCTGACCCGTGAGGGAGTAGGTCGGGTATTTTGTCCGGGGAGGGTTTTTAGTTGGCGATTACCATAAATTCTCAAGGCCATCTGTGAACACTATCCCATCGAAGTAATTACCTTCTGAGAAGAGTTCACCAACTGCACAAAATTAGATAATAATTGCAGTCCGGCGACTGAGGATTTTTCGGGGTGGAATTGTACCGCCATCACATTTTGGTAAGCGATCGCAGCAGTGACGGTTTGGCTTCCGTGGGTGATAGTGGCGGCGGTAATTGTCGCATCAGCCGGATCGACATAATAGGAATGCACAAAATACACCCAGGGATTATCTCCTAAATTTTCCCAAAGACTGACTGATGGTTGAGTAAATGTTAGTTGATTCCAACCCATGTGAGGAATAGTCAGTCCGGGTTCGGATTTAAACCGTCGCACTTTACCTGGAAAAATTCCTAACCCGGGTTCGTCGCCTTCTTCCCCGGACTCGAACAAAATTTGCAACCCTAAACAAATCCCCAAAAATGGCACACCGTCCGCAATTACCTGTTTAATGGGTTCAATGAGATTACGCGATCGCAGATGTTGTACCGCCGGGTCAAAAGCCCCTACTCCTGGTAAAAGCACACCATCAGCCGCACTGATCACCTTTGGATCATCGGTAATTTCTGGGGTTCCTCCTGCATTTTCCAAGCCTTTACAGACGGAGTGCAGATTACCCATATCATAGTCAATTACTGCGATTCTCGCCATCTCTATCCCTCAAGCCACCATTTGATATTATCTCATATTTACGGACAATTTGGGAACATTTTAGAGTTGATGATGATTTCAATCATTAATTGATGGCTCAGTTGGCGGTTGGCTGTTGACTGTTCAAATCCAAGATTAAGGCTTGATTATAGGCATCAGTGGCTTCTGCATCGCGGTTTAAACCCTCTAAAGCTAATCCCCTTTGATGCCACACTTCTCGGTCTTTGGGGTCGGCATTTAGGGCTTTATTTAGGGCTATTAATGCCTGTTCATAAAGGCCCAAATGATTTAAGGCTATCCCCGTGTCTAACCAGCCATTTAGTTGATTGGGGTCAATGGCGATCGCCTTTTGCGCCGCCTCTAATGCTTGTTGATATTCCCCTAAATTACGCAAGGCTACACTTTTTTCTATCCAAGACCAATAGGCGTGGGGATTAATTGCTAAAGCGCGATCGCTTGCTTGTATAGCATCCCGATAACGACCCAAACCTCGCAACACCCAAGCGCGACTTTCCCAGGCCAAATGGGAGTTAGAATTGATTACTAAGGCGCGATCGCAACTCCCCAGGGCTTCCGGCATTCTGTCTAAAATACGCAACACCCGACAACGATAAAGGTGGGCATCAAAATAGTGAGGATTTTTGGCAATGGCTTGATTATAGGCACTTAAAGCCTGTTCATAATCACCTTGATGGCGCGATATTTCTCCCTGGTTAAACAATTCAGTAGGTGTGTAGTTAGATATAGCTGCTTTCTGCAATCTCTCCGTAGCTCGTTGATAATTGCGGGCGATCATGGTATTCTGAGGGTTAATACTGAGGGCGCGACTGTAGGATTGTAGCGCTTCCTGGTGGCGTGATAATCTCTCTAAAGCATAACCTCGATTATTCCATACCCACTCGGAATTACCATCAATTTCCATAGCGCGATCGCAGGCGTTTAAAGCATCCTGAAACTCCTGTAAGTTATTCAAAGACCAGCAGCGACCATTCCAACTATGGACATAATTAGGATGAATCGCAATAGACTTATTATAAGATTCTAAGGCTTCCCGATATCGCCCTAATTTATTTAAAATGTTGCCTCGTTGATGCCAACTCTGATATGACTGAGAGTTAATAGCGATCGCCGCCTCGCAACTTTTTAGGGCTTGATCATACTGTTCTAAATGATATAATGCTGAACAGCGACCCTCTAGGGCTTGCAGATAATTGGGGTTAATATCCAAAGCCAGATTATAGGCGGCTAAGGCTTGATCATATTGTTGTAAATCCAAAAAATTCTGACCTTGACGGCGTAATTTTACCGCCTCTGACCAGGGCGCACTAACTCTTAAACCATCTGATGGTCGGCTAAATTTTGCTTCTTGAGAATTGCTAAAATATCGCGCCTCTTGCATAGCCATATTCCCCACTAGCACCATAAAAAATAGCACCCCAATGGGTTTGAGTTGAGAGATAACTACGTCCCGGGAAGTGGTCGTCCTAGTCAAAGCGGATAAGGCTTGGGAGGCATTTTTAAACCGTCTTTTTGTGCTAGGTTCTACCAGCCTTTCTAACCATGCCAAAAAACGGCGATCGCCACCTTTTACCAGTTGTCTAAATTGGAAACAATAGTTATCATCAATAAGCTGACCAATATGGGCGGGATGAGTCCCTGTTAGCAGACAAATTAGGGTAGCCCCCAAACTGTAGAGGTCCGAAGATTCTGTTAACGGTCGGTTAAATAGTTCCTCCGGTGGCATAAACCCCGGTGTCCCAGCGGCGATACTACTCAGGGCGGTATCTTTTCCACCTACTTTAGCAAAGCCAAAATCGACTAGATAAGCATTCAGGCGATCGTCTACTAGAATATTAGCCGGCTTAATATCACGGTGAATAATCGGGGGATTATGCTGTTGTAAATATACCAGAATTCCTAATATAGAAATGGCAATTTGTTTAATCTGTTCTGGCGTGAAGCGTTGACCAGATTCTAAGGAAGGTGCCTTTTTGTACTCCTGCACCAAACAGAAGCCAGCCGGAGTCTCAAAAGATGTCAGATAGCGTGGTATTCGGGGATGTCTAATCTGTTGTAACATCTCAATTTCCCGTTCATGGGCTTTTAGCCCCGCCCAACTCGCCCCTGTAAACGCAAAGCGAAATTCTTTGATTGTCACCTGTTGATTAGTTCTGGCATGGGTTGCCAGGTAGGTTATCCGCCCCCCTTCTGGGTTACATCCCAATTGCCTAATGGTGTGATAACCTTGATTTTGGAAGTCTGGAAGGTTGCTCATGGGTATGAATGGGTACAATACACCCCATTATATCACCGACTATCCCGATTATACCGGAAATTTACCAGAATGTCAAATATATTGTAATTTTTAGGTTTATTGATTGAGTAATTGCTGAAACTGGGAATATAAATTTTTCGCCAAGGCTTTAGGATTCCATAAAGGGGCTAAATTCTCAGATTTTTTCGATGCCATTAACTGTTGGCGAATTGATTGTCTAAGTTCAGGTTCAATACCCAAACGGATACCCCAATTTTGATACTCTTCCCAGGAGTCGGCTATTCCCATTTCCACACCCACGCCCTTTAAGAAAGAATAACCCATGCGGGATAAAAATTGTGAGCCACGGCGAGTGACTAGGGGAGTATTAAACCAGAGGGCTTCCAAGCTATGAGTACCACCATTGTAGGGGTAGGAATCTAATAGCACATCTGCCAACATATAGATTTTGCGGTGTTCTTCTTCGGTAGCAAATCGACTTATTTGCTTAATGCGATGTTGACCGACACCGATCGCCTTACAAGCCGCCGCATAGGTCTCACGAATTATCTGGGTATCTCCTAATGCTTTGTGAACTAAAATACTGTCGGGAACTTGTTTAAGGATATTGACCTGGGCTTTCACCAAATCAGGGTTAAATTTACGTCCTGGTGCTACACACAAATAAACCACCTGGTCGCGACTAATACGGTAGGCTTGTCTGAGGGTATTTTGATCTGCTGATACTCTCTGAAAGCCAGAGACTGCCATAAATGTCTGAGGCATCCTAATTAATTTTTCAATATAATAAGATTCTCGTCCGGGGGGATGGGTATAATGGTCGCCAATAAAATAGTTATCGGAGGCAATTTGAGGGCTATCAAAACCTAGCCAAGATATACAAAAGCGGGCAGGTTTTTGGGCTAAAACTTCGGTATTAATTTGGACGCTGAGAGAGTCTAAGTCTAGGAGAATATCGATTTGGTCTTGGCGAATAGCGTTCACAATTTCTTGGGGGTTTGGGAGTCCCTGGGGGAAGTTTTGGGGGGCAAAAACTTTGTGGGCAACTTGTTCAAATACTGGAGTTTGGTTATCTCGGATAGGCCGATCGCTCCAATATAGATAAATTTCTGTATTTAGGGCTGCTAATTCTTTAATGACATCGGCACTACACCAGCCGACGGAATGACGACAAAAGTTTTTAGAAAGAATCCCAATTTTAACGGTTTTGGGGCTGGGGATATTGCCAAATCCTTTAGTAGTTTGAATACGGGGGGGGGTGGAAGTAGGAGATATCAGGCTAACATAGCGATCGCCAATTAATCGTTGTAGCTTATAATTCTTTTCCAAATCATCCCGCAGATAGGGCAGGGCGAATAATAGGTTAGCATAAAGAGATTTAATCTCTACTGGTTTGGTGTTAGCCAGTAAACCCGGCAGTTGTGATTCTAGCTGCAAAAATCTTGGTAAAGCCACGGCATTTAAACCGGAAACCTGATAGATACTAACGGCATAAATGGCGGTCATAATCGGGTCGATACTGCTACAATTTTTCAGGTAGCTATCTACGGCATTTCGGGCGGCGGCGAGGTCGGAGGAGTCCCGATATATGCCACAGATATTTTGGTGGGCGGCGATGAAATTGGGTTTTAATTCGATCGCCTTTTGTAAGAAGGGAATCGCCTCTTTATGCTGGCCCTGATGTCTATGAACTATACCGAGTTGACAGTAGGCTTCTGCCAAATTCGGGTCAGCAACAATAGCCTGTTTCCACAGGGCGATCGCCTCTTCTAGTTTCCCCTGATTGAAAAGTTGATTTCCCTGATTATAAAGATGAATTGAACCCCCATTTGAGGAATTAATTTGATTAGCTTTTTGTTCAACAATTAAGGCTTCCGACTCTCGCCCCAGTTGTCGCAAAGCACGGGCGAGGTTCACATAAACTGCGGTTAAATCTGGCTTGAGGTTGATCGCTTTTTGATAGCTGGCGATCGCCGATTCCAATTTTCCTTGTTTATAGAACATACTACCCAAGTTAGCATGGGCTTGGGGTAAATTCGGGTCAAATTCTAAAGCCTTGGCATAGCATCGGATCGCCTCTTCAATTTGACCCCTACCCTGAGACACATTACCCATAGTCACATAAACCGGAGGCCAGTTAGGTTTCAATTCTAACGCCCTTTGACAGGCGGCGATCGCCTGATCATACTCTCCCTGAAGATAAGAAGTCTCAGCCTGGTGTAATAATACTTCCGGACTCTGGTTAGATGGGGAGTTAGAAACAGAAGGTAACTGGGAAGACATCTGTAAGATCTCGTTGGATGGTTAAAATTGCGTCAAAATGGGTTCAGTCAATTCTGAGATACCCTAATTTTTCTATCATAACCTGTTATGACCGACAACTGTACAGGGAGGATCTTGAGCAGTGACTCAGATTTATCCTTGATCCTGATGATGGTCATCGACTCTTGTATACACAAAAAGAGCAAATTGAGACTACAATAGTATTATATAAAGTTTTCACTGCTATAGACTCAGCCAGTCTGAAATCCGAAGGAGGTGTTATTACGGATAAGCCAACAGTTAACGATGAATCTAACAATGAATCATTAATAGATCAAGCCAATGCTGAAGGCAATAATGCAGTTTGTCAAGCAGCATTAGTCAGCCTAGTATGGGGATTAGCCGGATTAAATCGAGATGGCAATTTCGAGAAATATGAGGAAAGCAAATCGAAAATGCACGTCAATATTGATCCTCTCAAAGAATCTTAAAGCTATCTCAAAATCAACGAAGGAGGGATGTAGCCAGGCTACACCCCTCCTTTTGACGTTCAGATAATTAAGCAGGTTCCTAACGTCTGGCATTCATTAAATTAGTATTGAATAAATTGGCATCATCCAAATTAGCGCCCGCTAAGTCTGATGAAGTCAAATCAGCCCCACTTAGATTAGTTCCTGTTAAATCAGTATCCCGCAAATTAACACCACTGATATCAAAGCCATATAGGCTTCCTTCTTGAAGACGCACCTGACCCAAATTAGCTACAGACTGACGAACATTTTGAAGATTCGCCCCAGTTAAATCAGCACTTTCCAAATTCGCACCAACTAGATTTGCGCCTCTCAGGTTGGCGTCAGTCAGGTCAGCAATCACCATCCCCGCTAGGGTTAGATTAGCATTCCTCAAGTTAGTACGGGTTAAGTCAGCGCCGTGGAGTTTAGCTGCAATCAGGGTAGTATCTGTTAAGTTAGCATCAACCAGGATAGCCCGGTTGAAGTTAGCCTCGTTCAAATTAGCACCCGCAAGGTTAGCACCACTGAGATCAGCCCTTCTTAGGTTAGCACCACTAAGGTCTAATCCTTGTAACTGTGCCCCAGTGAGATCACATCCCTCACAGCTTTTAGTCTCCAGCAACTGCTTCAGGTGGGCGGGATTTTCTGCACGAACTGCAGTAGCGATACCAATGGTAATAAGTAATGTTGCGGCCGCGTAAGTTAATAATTTCATCCCACACCCTCCTCGACTCTCGATACTATTACTATGACTCATTTTGAGCCACAAAGAAATGAGTAAAATCTCACCGTAAGCTGATCGATATCACAGTCAGGAGCTAAAATAGATGCTGCGATCGCATTTTATATCTACACGACAACCGCCCTAACCACGTCAGCGAGGCGGTTAGCGCTATCAACTACTGCCAAGGACCCAGCCGCCTCAGCCATCCGATTGAGTTCTGTAGAGTCACCCAATAGATACAAAACTTTACCTTGAAGTTGTTCTGGTGTCAAGTCCTGCTGTTGAATTAATACCGCCGCCCCTTGTTGGGCAAAAACCTTGGCGTTAAAAGTTTGGTGGTCTTCGGCGGCGTAGGGATAGGGAATCAGAATAGCGGGGGTTTTAGTAATCGCCAATTCGGTTAAAGTCCCCGCCCCGGCGCGACTAACTGCGAAATTAGCGCGTTTCAGCAGAGGAGCTATATGATCATAAAAAGGCATAGCAATATAGTGGGGATGCTGGAGGCTGTGTGCATCGGGGTCGAGATTTCCGGTGAGGTGAACTATCCAAATACCTGCTTCTAACCAAGCTGGTGCAGCGGCCCTGACTAAGCGATTGACAGCGACAGCGCCCTGAGAACCTCCTAAAACTACGACCAGTGGCGCATGGTCAGGAATAGGGAATTCCAAGGGTTCTGACTCATTGGTAAAGTCGGCGCGTACAGGAGTACCCACGACGGTAGTTTGTGCCTTGGGAAGATATCTAGCAGCCACGGCGAAGCCGATCGCCACCTGGGTACAGCGAGGGGCTAACCAGCGGGTGACTTTACCGGGAAGGGCATTAGACTCATGGAGAATTACGGGTAAACCGAGAGAACGAGCTGCTAAAATGGCGGGGGCGGCAATATAACCGCCTGTAGTGAATACGCCTTGAAAATTACCCTGTTTGAGGAGGTGGCGGGCTTTGAGGATAGCGGTAGCTAGACGAGTCCCGGTCATGAGAGTTCCTAAGCCGGGTTTTCCCTGAAACCCACCCACGGCGATAGTATGGATCGGATACTTTTGGGGAACTAACTGGGTTTCCAGGCGGTCTGGAACCCCTAGCCATTCGATGTGATAATCACTTAGACTGTCGGCGGTGGCGATCGCCGGAAATAGATGCCCTCCAGTACCACTGGCTGCAACTAATAATCGCGTGGGTGTCTCGGTCAAGGCTGCTTTTCCTTTCGATATTCAATAATTTCGCTACAATCAAAACACACGAGCAATCAGAGGGGGCGTTCCTAACGGAAATCCCTAACTGCTGATCACTTTACAACCAAGACGCACAACTGACAACTATACTTATGACCCGCCTTGTGATTTTTCCGCTGCGCTACCCGGCTTTTTCCCCAGTTTTATCAGCCATTATGACAATTGCTATCTGCTGCGGTTTAGGCTGGGGGAGCGATCGCGCTTGGGCATCCGAACCAGCCACCGCCCCACCGGAACTGAAAATGCTGTTAGAAAATATTGAGACTGAAGCTAATCGCCAAAATCTGGAAGCGTTGATGAGGTTTTATGCTCCGGATTTTCAAAATACTGATGGTTTAAATCATGATACTTTAAAACGGGGGTTAAGGCATTTTTGGGAACAATACTACTCTCTTAATTATCGCACGACTTTGCAGGATTGGGAACGAGATGGAAATGCGATTATTGCGACAACGGTTACGGAAATTGAAGGGGTGAAACGCTTTCCCGATCGCGATATAACTTTGCGATCGACGATTACTTCCCAACAGCGCATTGAGAATGATCTCATTATCGCTCAAGAAATTTTAGCTGAACGCAATCAGTTAACTTCTGGTGAGGCTCCCCCAACTGTTACATTGAATCTTCCTCAACAGGTGACCACTGGTGGAGAATTCAGCCTTGATGCTATAGTCGAAGAACCCCTAGGTTCGGAATTGTTGATTGGAGGGGCGATCGTCCAACCTGTTAATACTAATGCTTACTTTGAGCCTACGCCTGTATCTATTCAGTTTTTAACTTCTGGTGGTATTTTCAAAATTGGTCAAGCGCCCATATTACCAGAGGATAGCTGGGTTTCTACTATTCTTATGCGTCGTGATGGTATTACTTCCATTACCCAGCGCATGAGAGTTGTCGATTAAATCGATATGATAGGGGCGAAAATTTGTCGCCCCTACTGGGTAAGTTAGATCCTGTAGGGGCGGGTTCTCCGAGTTCCTCACCTCCCAAGGGGAAGATTGATCAACCCGCCCTCTCCAAACCGGGTATTTGCTCACCTCCCCACAGGAAGATTGATCAACCCGCCCTCTCCAAACCGGGTATTTGCTCACCTCCCCACAGGAAGATTGATCAACCCGCCCTCTCCAAACCGGGTATTTGCTCACCTCCCCACAGGAAGATTGATCAACCCGCCTTTTGACCTGTAGGGGCGGGTTCTCGGAGTTCCTCACCTCCCCACAGGAAGACTGATCAACCCGCCCTCTCCAAACCGGGTATTTGCTCACCTCCCCACAGGAAGACTGATAAACCCGCCCTCTCCAAACCGGGTATTTGCTCACCTCCCAAGGGGAAGATTAATAAACCCGCCCGGACCAAAGGGGGTATTTGCTCACCTCACCCACAGGAAGATTGATCAACCCGCCCTCTCCAAACCGGGTATTTGCTCACCTCCCAAGGGGAAGATTGATCAACCCGCCTTTTGAGGAGAAGATTAGTAAAAAGTTCCGGTTTTGCGATAGTGAACTGCTGTTACACCTTCATTATTTAACAGTTTGCCGTTTTGGACTTGAGCATAAATAACCCAGTGGTCGCCGCATTCCATGCGGTTTTTTACCTCACATTCCAAATAAGCCAAAGCATCATTTAAAATCAGACATCCGTTAGAGGCTTCTGTGGTTGATAAGGATGCAAATCTATCCTCACCGGGAGCAAACTTTTTCATAAAGTGTTTACGCAGTTGTTTACCTTCGTCCAAAATGTTTAAAACAAAGCGATCGCCTATGTGAGTCATGGATTCCATAGCGCGATCGCGAGCCACAGCCACAGTCAATCCTGGGGGGGTAAAAGTAGCTTGAGATACCCACGAAGCCAACATCCCACTTACCACCTCTCCACGGCGACAGGAGACCACGCACAGGGAACCCACCAAACGACCTACAGCCTGAGCGGTCCGGTCAGCACTAGCAGACTGGGAAGTAGATTTGAGAGCGCGGCGTTTTTGGTCACGTCGCAACATTTGGGCGAAATCAATAGCAGTTTCCTCGCAGGTTTGTAGGGTGATATCTGTGGGTTTAAACTTGACCCTAATTGGTTCAAAGCCAAATTGATAGCCAGCATCTTTTAACTTATCCTCGATTAAATCTACCGCCTCTCCACTCCAACCAAAGGAACCAAAAACCCCGGCTAATTTATTAGTTGATGCGGTATTTAGAATAATTCCCAAAGCGGTTTGTATTTGGGTGGGAGCATGACCACCGAGGGTAGGGGAACCGATAATAAATCCATCGCATTTTGCGACGGATGTTTGAATTTCGGTAGATTTAGCGTGTTCACAATTAATCAATTCTACCGCTACTCCCGACCTAGTTAATCCTCTGGCGATCGCATTAGCAATAGAGGCGGTATTCCCGTAAGCAGAAGCATATAGCAGCGCCACATTCAAATCCTGAGATTTTTGTTTTTCACTCCATTTTCGATATAAATTAGTTAATTCATTCATCCCATAGCGAACTAAGGGACCGTGACCCGTGGCATAAAATTCAATGGGTGATAACTCAGCAATTTTATCTAAGATTGACAGAATTTTTTTGGGTTGTGCCGCATGGAGACAGTCATAATAAAACCGGCGGTCTTCGTTGTAGACTGACCAGCCTTCATCAAAGACTTGATCACCGCAAACATGAGCGCCAAAAAACTTATCGGTAAACAGGATTTGAGTACAGGGGTCATAGGTCAATAAACCATCAGGCCATCGGGGAGTTGGTGCGGTGATTAATTGCAGTTCATGTCCGCGACCCAGGTTTAATTTTTCCTCACTTTTAACTGTTAAAATATTTAAGGTTAATTCTGGGAAAGATTCCCGCAGCGCCAAGGTAGCGGGGTTAGAACACACCCAAGTAATTTGGGGAGCCTTTTCTAACAATGCTTTAATTGTCGCCCCTCGGTTAGCGTTAAAATGCCCTAAAATCACATATTTTAGGTTGTTAAAATCTAAGCGGTCTTCCAGGGATTTCAGATAGTTGGCGGTAAAAGATTCTCCGGGAGGGTCGATAATCGCCACTTGGTCAGCTTCGATGAGATAACTATTAGCTGTAGTCCCCCGTTGTAGGGAATATTCTACCTCAAACTTGAGTCTATCCCAAGTGCGCGATCGCAAAACTTTCGTATCATTACCAATCAAGAAAACTTGAACATCACGAGCTTTTGAATTATACATTTTTTTAAAGTAATGTGGTGAACATAGCAACTCAGAAAAGGCGGGTGATTTAGCCATATTTAGATATGAATCAACCCGCCATCAGAGAATTTTTTAGTAGTGATTTCCCACCTTGCGATGATGAACGGCTGGTAAAGCATCAGGGTTACTAACGCGACCGCCATCAATAGTGGCATAAACAATCCAATGATCGGTTAATTCCATGCGACTAGCGACCTGACATTCCAGATAAGCCAGAGCATCATTTAAAATCGGACTGCCATTATTAGCGCCTTGAGTTTTCACACCTTCAAAACGGTCCGCACTCAGGGGGAAAACGCTTGAGAAAATGCTTCATTAAGGCTTGATAATTGTTCTCCTCCAACACATTGAGAACAAAGGTATCACCCACCTGCATTAGGGCTTCGATCGCCCTATCTTTAGCGACCGCAATAGTTAACCCCAGAGGTTCAAAACTCGCCTGAGACACCCAGGAAGCCAACATAGCGCTACTCACTTCCCCTTTAGTGGCGGTGATAATATATAACCCGCCACTAATGCGACCCAAGGCTTTATCAACATCGCTATCTAGGGATTTCATCTGCTTAATAGCCTTATCCCGACTGAGTAACTGTCCCATATCGGTTCCGGCTTCATCACAGAGTTTATAGGTGTTTTCGGTGGGGGTTTCTGTAATCCGAATTGAGGGAAAAGCGGGTTTAAGTCCGGCGGCTTTAAACTTGACTTCCAGGGGGTAAACGGACAAATTATTATCGCTACCAGATTCGTACAAACCAAAGGTTTGCTTTTTGTTGGTAGATGCTAAAATGGTGCTGATGGCTTCCTCGGCGAGTTCGGCATCTTGACCAGATACGGGAGGCATTCCGATGACTAATCCGGTAGCCATACTAGCTAACTCGCGGATTTCCTGGTTATCAGCCGATCGCAGATCCATCATTTCGACAGCGACACCAGTTCTAGTAATTCCGTGGGCGATCGCTTGAGAAAGGCGATCGCTATAACCGAAATCGGAATAGTAAAATACCGCCGCCGTGGTTTCGGCTTTGGACTGTTCCTGACTCCATTTTTGATAGCGATCGGTCAATTCCTGAACGTTATGGCGCAGTAGGGGGCCGTGTCCGGTGGCGATCGTGGTAATATTTCCGAGTTGTTTCATACGCTTAATGGCGCTGAGAACAGACCGGGCGTTGGGAGCCATCAAACATTCATAGTAGAATCGATAATCAGCCTCAATGTCAGCCAGGTTTGAGTCGTAGGTGAGATCGGAACAGTAGTGCATTCCGAAAGCGTCGCAGGTAAAGAGAGTTTCGGTTTGGCGATCGTAGGTGAAAATAGTATCAGGCCAGTGCAGGTTAGGCGCGGAAACGAATTCCAGCACATGACCGTTACCGAGGTCTAATGTATCACCGTTTTTAACTTGTTGAGACTTAAAGGGTTGATGAACTAGGTTTTCTAAAAATTGAATGGCAACTTTTGCGCCGACGACGGTAATTTGGGGCGCAAGTTGCAGAATATCGGCGACTAAACCGCTGTGGTCGGGTTCTGTATGGCTAATAATCAGATAATCAATGGCGGCGGGGTCGATTAATCCTTGGAGAGTGTCTAGGTATAGTTGCCGAAATTTGGCGTGGGATGTATCTACTAAGGCGGTTTGGTCGCCACGAATGATAAATGAGTTATAGGTTGTACCGTTTTGCAGACCAAATTCGATATCAAAGCGATCGCGGTCCCAATCAAGCGATCGAATGGTGGTGGTGTCTGTAGTAACTTCTGCTACCTCAACGGTCAACCGACCTGCTTTAACCCGGTCAGTGAGGGCTACCATGTATGACCTCCCAAAATTTAGCTATCTAATAATGTGCAAGTTTACAGATATTCTGACACGGATACCGAATCTGTGGGGGTTTGAAAAACCTATCAATGGGTTAAGACCCACAAAACCCAAGACCTAACTCTCCCGGCTTTTCTGATGATGATTAAATTTGGGAAAAACTGCGGCTCAATTCCCACCAGAGAAGGTCGCCAAAGTCCGATCGCACCTGAGATGATGGTATAGGTGAATATGCTCAAGAAATCTTAACGCGGATGAAATTAACCTAAGTGTCGCCAATGGGGGGGTAATCAAATAATTATCACCAATGGGAAATCGCCCCCATGAATTACGATTAACAATAGATGGCGATGACGGAATTGTTATAATCAAACTGTCCTCTAGTCTCTGGTCGATACTATGCAGATTCAATCTCCCATCTATCCACCTTTGGAAAATGGCGATTCTCGTTCCGAGACGCTGCGCGAACGCCTCAGTTACCGAGAATTTGAGCAACGTTACGCCGCCATGACTACAGATCAGAAAGCGGAATTAATTGAAGGAGTAGTTTATATGGCATCACCTCGGCGGTTTACCACCCATGCAGAACCCCACGGTCGTCTCATCACCTGGTTAGGGGTTTATCAAGCCGCTACCCCTTCCACCGCAATGGGTATTGAACCGACGGTTCGCCTGGACTCGGACAACGAATTTCAACCGGATGGAGTTTTGTTGATTCCGGGGGGAAGTTCCCAACTCACCTCAGAAGGCTACATTCAAGGCGCACCGGAATTGGTGGTAGAAATTGCGGCTAGTAGTGCGGCGATCGATTTAGGGGATAAAAAACGGGTTTATCGGCGCAATGGCGTGCAAGAATATCTAGTGTGGCAAATCTTCGACCAAAAACTAGATTGGTTTTATCTGGAGGAGGGAGTTTATCAGTCTCTTTCTCCCAATGATCAGGGGATTTTGTGCAGTCGGGTGTTTCCGGGTTTATGGTTAAACGCAACGCAACTATTACAAAATAATCTCGCGGCGGTTTTGGAAAGCCTACAAGCGGGACTAGCTTCCCCAGAACATCAAGCCTTTATTCAACCGGATTAAAACAGAGGTGAGAAATGAATATATCGTTAAGTTCAGAAATTGAGCAGTTTCTGGAAAGTCTGGTAGAAAGCGGTAAGTATCCTTCGGCTGAAGATGCGATCGTCGCAGGTATTAGGCTGTTAGCAGACCGAGAACGCATTTATCAAGGGCGGTTTGAGGAATTGCAACGGGAAATTATGGTTGGTGTTGCTGCTTCCGAAGGGGGTGAGGTTGTTGATGGGGAAACAGTTTTCTGCCAACTGCAACAGAAGCTACAACAACGTGGTCATCAAGATGATTTATGACTAATATTTGTCGGTTTACATCTTCCGCCAGCCGAGATACAAACATTTAACAATAGATGGCGATGACGGAATTGTTATAATCAAACTGTCCCCTAGTCTCTGGTCGATACTATGCAGATTCAATCTCCCATCTATCCACCTTTGGAAAATGGCGATCGCCTAACTTACCGAGAATTTGAGCAACGTTACGCCGCCATGACTACCGATCAGAAAGCGGAATTAATTGAAGGAGTCGTATATATGGCATCACCCCTGCGGTTTACCACCCATGCGAAACCCCACGCCGATTTAATCGGGTTGCTATGGACTTATAAAATGGCAACCCCAGGGACAGAAATAGGCATTGAACCGACGGTTCGCCTGGACTCGGACAACGAATTTCAACCGGATGGAGTTTTGTTGATTCCGGGGGGAAGTTCCCAACTCACCTCAGAAGGCTACATTCAAGGCGCACCGGAATTGGTGGTAGAAATTGCGGCTAGTAGTGCGGCGATCGATTTAGGGGATAAAAAACGGGTTTATCGGCGCAATGGCGTGCAAGAATATCTAGTGTGGCAAATCTTCGACCAAAAACTAGATTGGTTTTATCTGGAGGAGGGAGTTTATCAGTCTCTTTCTCCCAATGATCAGGGGATTTTGTGCAGTCGGGTGTTTCCGGGTTTATGGTTAAACGCAAGGCAACTATTACAAAATAATCTCGCCGCCGTTTTGGAAACCCTACAAGGGGGACTAGCTTCCCCAGAACATCAAGCCTTTATTCAACCGGATTAAAACAGAGGTTAGAACAACTTAACGACTGATGAATTTACCAGAGCGACTGCAAGAGAAACGAGAGGAAATTTTGGCATTAGCTGCCCAGTATGGAGCCAGCAATATCCGTGTTTTTGGCTCCGTGGCACGGGGGGAAGCCGATGCCGATAGTGATGTAGATTTTTTGGTGGAAATGCAGCCCGGACGCAGCTTGCTGGATATGGGTGGACTGCTGATGGAACTCGAAGAGTTACTAGGCTGTCGGGTTGATATTATCACAGAGAAGGGGTTACGTCCTAGGATTCGCCAACAAGTCCTAGCGGAAGCGATACGGTTATGAGAAGCGATCTCGAAAAATTGCTGGATATGTTGGAAGCAATAGAACGCATTGAGCGATATGCTGTTCAGGGGCGATCGGCTTATGAGCAAAATGAACTGATCCAGACTTGGTTTATACAAAACCTTCAAATCATCGGAGAAGCTGCCCGCGCGCTGACTTCAGAAATCAGAAGCCAGCATCCAGAAATACCTTGGAAAAACATCATCGGAATGCGGTAAGTATCCTTCGGCTGAAGATGCGATCGTGGCAGGTATTAGGCTGTTAGCAGACCGAGAACGCATTTATCAACGGCGGTTTGAGGAATTGCAAGGGGACATTATGGTTGGTGTTGCTGCTAACTGAGATGCACCCATTATGACACCCCCACCTCGCGCCCCGATGTGGGGAGAGCTTCATGTTATAAAACTTTACAAAATTGGCTCAAAAAGTCTTGACATCCTAAATTTCCCAAGGCTAAAGTAAATCTGAAACTTAAGTCTTGACATCCTAAATATAAAAAGGCTGAACTCAATCTGATGCTTGCAACATAATTGAATTTTTAGTACGGTTTTCGTCCATGGTTTATGGCGGTTTTCGTACTGTTTTCGCGTCGTATATTTTCCTCCGGCAACTGTCCATCCGTGTTTGTCCGGTTGTTCATTTTTGAGTATCCAGTTATCTAGCGTTTTCGTAAATTACGGAAACTCTACCTTTAATGGGGTTGAGGGAATTTCTGGTATTCCATAGCTCCAGAAACTGGTATAGCGTTTGACGCAATCATGATGTGCAGTCTTTACCCTAAGCCCCTCTCGCCAGGATGGCAAGGGGTTTCGGATCGTGCTTCATAGATGTAAAAACTGCTATTTCAAGCCTTTTTAATGAATTGACGATAAAAACATGAATATCCTCGAAAATTTCTAGATGGAAATACTAGGACTCTCAGAATTACAGAACCGCACCCAAGGTTCTCCGGAAATCACCATCGCCGTCCTGGATGGCCCCGTCGATCGCACCCACCCATGTTTCCAAGGTGCTAACCTCACCACCCTGCCCACCCTGGTTCCCGATGCCGCCCGCAGCGACGGCAGTATGTCCGGTCATGGCACCCACGTCACCAGCATCATTTTCGGGCAACCGGGCAGCGACATTCCCGGCATTGCCCCCCAATGTCGCGGCTTGATTGTCCCGGTCTTTGCGGACGATCGCTGTAGCGCCACCCAGCTTGACCTCGCCAGAGGCATTGAGCAGGCGGCCAACGCCGGAGCGCAGATCATCAACCTCAGTGGCGGTCAGTTAAGCGACTTTGGGGAAGCCGAGGGCTGGCTGGAAAACGCCGTCCGCCTCTGCCAGGAGCGGAACATTCTGCTCGTAGCGGCGGCGGGTAACGACGGGTGCGAGTGCCTGCACGTCCCCGCCGCCCTCCCCGCCGTCCTGGCGGTTGGTGCAATGGATGCTCGCGGGCAACCCTTGGACTTCAGTAATTGGGGGTCTAAGTACCAAATCCAGGGCATCCTTGCTCCGGGCGAGCAAATCTTGGGGGCCAAACCGGGCGGTGGGACGGAAAGGCTCAACGGCACCAGCTTCGCGGCCCCCATTGTTTCCGGTGTCGCTGCCCTGTTGTTGAGTCTGCAACGATCGCAGGGCGAAACCCCTGACCCCGCACGGGTGCGCCAAATCCTGTTGCAGAGCGCCCTGCCCTGTGACGCGGCCCTGCCTGCCGATGCCCAGCGATGTCTGGCAGGCCGAATCAATATCGCTGGAGCTTTAACCTTACTCACTGGAGGAAATATGTCTGAAGCACAAGAAGCCGTCACCCCCGCAGGTGTAGAACCATCGGGCGGTTGCGGCTGTGGCGGGGGTTTGTCTGTCCCCGATGCCACCCCGGCTCAGGAGGAGCCACAAGCTGCGGCCACTCCCAGCAACACTGTCCAATCATTCACCCCTACTCAATCAACCCCTATGACCTCTAGCAACGCCGTCACTCCCAGCCAAGCCCCCAGCGAACTCGCATCCAGCCAACTGGTTTATGCCTTGGGCACCTTGGGCTATGACTTCGGTTCGGAAGCCCGTCGCGACACCTTCAAGCAACTGATGCCTCCCTTTGAAATCAGCGAGGGCGTGTCGGTGCCGGCCAACCCCTACGATGCCCGTCAGATGGTGGATTACCTGGCCAGCGATATTTCTGAGGCTCGGTCTTTGATTTGGACGCTCAATATTGAGTTGACTCCGGTTTATGCGATCGAACCCAAAGGCCCCTTCGCCCGTGAAGCCTATCTGGCACTGCAAGAACTCCTCGCCGGCCAAATTCAGCCGGAACATGACGACGACTACATTGAGCGGGTCAGTATTCCGGGTGTCTTGACCGGGCGCACGGTGAAGCTGTTCTCTGGGCAGGTGGTGCCGATCATCGAACCCCAAAGCACGCGGGGACTCTACGGCTGGAAAGTGAACAGCCTCGTCAATGCCGCCTTTGAGACGGTACAGGCGGCCGAAGGTGAAGCCGATCGCGATGCCATGAGCCGCACCCTGGGCAGTTTCCTGAACCGGGTTTACTACGATTTACGGAACCTGGGTACAACTTCCCAAGACCGCGCCCTGAATTTCTCCGTCACCAATGCCTTCCAAGCCGCCTCGACCTTTAGCCAAGCCGTCGCCCAGGGGATGGAACTAGACAGCATCACGGTGGAGAAAAGCCCCTTCTGTCGGATGGATAGCGACTGCTGGGATGTGAAGCTGAAGTTCTTCGACCCGGAAAATAGCCGTCGGGCTAAGAAAATCTTCCGCTTCACCATTGATGTCAGCGATTTGATTCCGGTGACGTTGGGCGAAGTGAAGAGTTGGTCTTCGCCGTATTAATCTTCAAGGTTTGAGGCGGAGGAAAAGTCAACTTTCTAGCCGCCTCTCCTCTTTTTTCCGTTCCCAGTTCTTATCTACCCATCAAAAAACAATGACATTTCCTAAACAATCCGCCCCGGTTAAGCGACCTCATTTCACCCAACCCGCCTTAGCGGTGGATTTGGAAGATGGGGAGATCGAGGATTTGGTGCATATTCGGATGGATCTGCTTCACGGGGCGAACTATAACGACCCGGCCGTTTTTGCCCCGCGCAGCTACAACCAAGTGATGCACTCTGGCTTTGCCTCAATGGGTCGTTTTTTCTAACCCCAGAACATTGCCAATTTTTACTGTTCTTATTGAAATACGGAGACGATGATGGCGAAAAAAAACACCCCAAAAAATCCAGATGCTCTACCGGAAACTGCTCCGGCAGCTAACCCGGCAACACCACCCGCGCCCGCGCAAAAATCCTACATCCCCACCACTATGACGGGGCTACAGGATTATTCCTATTGGTGGGAGTATGCCCGCGAACACGCCAATAAACCCAAACCTAACAGTAAAACCTTTCGCCGAGGGCGGATTTGGGCCTGAGTCTTGGCTGCGAATTGATACCTTGAGTTTTGAGGCGATCAGGGCATTGTGAGGGGAGAGGGGGGAGCAAGGAGACTGACGCCTGGGGTTAAGTTTACCCCATCGCCTCGTTACCCTTTTCTCGGCTCCCCTACCCTCCGAGTTGCTGCTTCAGATCACGAATGGCTGCACTGGTATTTCGCTGATAGGCAATTTCTAAACATTGAGCAACGAGAGCGGCTGGATTTACCGCCGGGAAATATTGGCTTTGGGATGTGATGCTGTATTCATTGCCCTGAAGTTGGTAAATCATCAGTTGCTGGTTCCGAAATAGCCAGACTTCTGGCACCTGATAGGGCAGATAATCCTGCACGTCTGAGTAGCTGGTGATGTCAATTTCTAATACCAAATCTGGCGGGGGGTCATTGCGCCAATCAATCCGTTCCTTACCGGAAACCGCTTGCCAATGGTCAATGTAAAAACAATAATCTGGTTCAATCCCGCTTTCTTCTGGCAGTTGCATTGTCACGGGTGTGAAAGCATCGTATTCTCGCTCCTGATTATCCAGCAAGGTTGTAATGATGGCAGCAATTAAATGAGCATCTCGACCATGTTTGGGTAAAGGCGACATCAACAATACTTCTCCAGAACGATATTTAAGCCGAGGAATGGAACCATCTCCCCGCTGTTCGCACAATGCTTGATATTCCTGCCAGGTGGCAGGCGATCGCATGACTGTTCCGGCGGAAAGATAAAGTTTTTGCGGTGAAACGACGGTCAACATTTCTTCACCTCTGTATTTTTGCCTGATCAGTATTGTACTAACCCTTATCTTCCTCTACCCTATGTCCTTCCAAATCAAACCCCACTACCACATCGAAATCATCCCCCCCAAACAGGTCTATCTCTTGGGGGAACAAGAAAACCACGCCCTCACCGGGGGACTCTACTGCCAAATTCTTCCCTTTCTGGACGGCAACCACTCTCGCGAACAAATTGCCGACAAGCTCAACGGTGAAGTCCCCCTTGACCATATTGATTTCGTTCTCAATCGCCTCAGCGAAAAAGGCTACCTGATTGAGCCTGCACCAGAACTGGCTCCTGAAGTTGCTGCTTTTTGGAGTGAACTGGGTATTGCCCCCGCAGTCGCCGCCCAAGCCCTGAAACAACCCGTCACCCTCAAAACCGTCGGAAACCGCATTAGTGAGGGTATGGTTGACATTCTGGGGGCTGCTCTGCGCGATTTAGGCATTCCCCTCCAACCCACCGAAGCCGAGGCTGCTCTGGCGATCGTTCTCACCGATGACTACCTTAACCCAGACCTCGCCCCCCTCAACCGTCATCAGGTCGAAACCGGCCAACCCTGGATTTTAGTCAAACCCCTAGGGAGTGTCCTCTGGCTGGGTCCAGTCTTCAAACCAGGGGAAACCGGCTGCTGGCACTGCCTCGCCCAGCGTTTGGAGGGCAACCGGGAAGTGGAAGCCTCGGTGCAGCGCGAAAAATACGCCGCTGCCCAAACCAACGGCAATATCCCTCACTCCGTCAATAGTTATCTACCCACAGCCCGCGCCGCCTTGCCTTCGACGTTGCAGACGGCCCTTCACTTTGCGGCGACGGAAATCGCCAAATCCCTCGTTATTGCCCAGTCCCCCACGCCTTCCCCCACTCTGGAGGGCAAATTAATCACGTTCAACCAGCGCACCCTGGACTTCAAAACCCACAGCCTCATCCGTCGCCCCCAATGCTCTACTTGCGGCGATCCGGAAATCCTCCAGCGTCGAGGGTTTGAGCCTGTGGTTTTGGAATCTCGCGAGAAACATTTCACCCGGGATGGCGGCCACCGCGCCCTCACTCCGGCCCAAACGGTACAGCAACATGAGCATTTAATCAGTCCGATTACGGGGGTGGTGACGGAATTGGTGCGCGTCACTGACCCGGCTAACCCTTTGGTGCATACCTACCGGGCGGGTCACGCCTTTGGGGGGGCGACTTCCCTGCGGGGACTCCGGAGCACGCTGAAACATAAGAGTTCGGGCAAGGGCAAAACCGATAGCCAATCCCGCGCTAGTGGTTTCTGTGAAGCGGTGGAGCGTTATTCGGGGATTTACCAGGGGGATGAACCGCGCCAGCAGGCGACGTTCGCGGCGTTGGGGGAGGTTGCCATCAATCCTGAGGATTGTCTCTGTATTAGTGACAGCCAATTTGCCCGCCGTGAGGAGATTAATCAAAATCGCCAAGCCGCCCATGACTGGATTCCCCAACGCTTCGACCCTGACCAAAGCATTGACTGGACTCCGGTTTGGTCGCTAACGGAGCAATGTCACAAATATTTACCCACGGCTTTTTGTTACTACAACTATCCGATGCCGAAAGGTCAACGCTTTTGTAATGCTGATTCCAATGGCAACGCGGCGGGGAACACCCTAGAGGAGGCGATTTTACAAGGGTTTTTGGAATTGGTGGAACGGGACAGTGTGGCGCTGTGGTGGTATAACCGCTTGCGTCGTCCGGCGGTGGATTTGAGCAGTTTTGATGAGCCTTACTTTTTGGAGTTGCAACAGTTTTATGGGGAGAATGACCGGGATTTGTGGGCGTTGGATTTGACGGCAGATTTGGGAATTTCTGCCTTTGCTGGAGTGTCGCGGCGCAAGGTGGGCAACTCGGAACGGCTGATTCTCGGTTTCGGGGCGCACCTTGACCCGACCATTGCCATTCTCCGCGCCCTGACGGAGGTGAATCAGTTGGGCTTAGAACTGGACAAAGTACCGGATGACCAACTGGATGGCGATGCCAAACTTTGGCTCTTGGAAGCGACTTTAGAGAATCAGCCTTATTTGGCTCCTGATACCGCTCAACCTCTGAAAACGATGCAGGACTATCCAAAACGCTGGGGGAATGACATTCGCGAGGATGTGATTACCTGCGTGGAGATTGTGCGAGAGTCGGGGTTAGAAACTTTGGTACTTGACCAAACTCGCCCGGATATTGGTTTGAATGTGGTCAAGGTGATTGTGCCGGGAATGCGTCATTTTTGGTCGCGGTTTGGGCCGGGTCGGCTTTATGATGTGCCGGTTCAGTTGGGTTGGCGGGAAACTCCGACTCTGGAAACTGAAATGAACCCGATGGCGATGCCGTTCTAAGTAGAAATAACCGCATTTATCATGATGGAGATTCTGAAGTGAATCAATCTTAATGTTTTCATTTTTAATAATGTTTCAGTCGGGGCTGAAAGCTAACTGTTGACGGTTATACGGCAATCCAAAAATAGGAGTGCGCGATGTTGTAATCGCGCCAATTTTCTAACGGTTTAAGTTGTCCAAAAACTGATGTTTATCAAAAATGAATAAATCAAGAAAAACTATTGACAATAGTGAGATTTATGCTAATATTTTCAACAAAGGTAATACCTGGTTGCATTCGTTAATTTTAATTTTTGTTTGCCCCCTCAATCTCCCAATTTTGGGGACTGACAAATAGTCCAAATTCCTCCACGATTGGGGATATTCGGTAAATCAAAAGTCAAGACGAAGAGTTTTGTTTGACTGAATTTTGTGCTACCCCAAAAGAGAATTTTCGTGCTGCGCCCACCTCTACAGGGCTGCACTATCCAGGCTTCTTTTTACCTAAGAAGGGACTGACCACCCCAAGTGGTCAAACTGTAAACCTAACAAATGAGTGAAAACTCCAATGAACAAAAAAAACATCTCCCCCAACCCCCAGCAACCCATTGACCGCGTTCCGACGGGTCAACTGCCCAGCGCTCTGGCTGAACTGAGTGAAGAGGCGATCGGCTCCCAAGCCCAGGCCTCCGCGGGTGGGCTTGAGGGTATTTGGCGCTGTTCCTTCCTATGAGGGTGACGACGAGTAGTCGCGGTTGATTCTACCACAACCGTTTTCGATCCTCAAACTTCTCGTGAGGACAGCCAGGGCGCTTGGTTCGCCTCGATGAATTGACGGGCAACTGCCGATACCTCGGGGCTTTCCGATACCTGGCACGCTGCTGGAGTGGAGGGAGCATCACTCCCTCTGCCCCTCTGACCCCGACCCCGAGTTTTGTTGGACTGAATGGGGTGCTACCCCAAACGAGAATTTTCGTGCCGCGCCCACCGCTACCGGGCAGCACAAAGAGGCTTCTTGACAACAAGAAGGGACTGACCACCCCAAGCGGTCAAACTGTAAACCTAACAAATGAGTGAAAAACTCCAATGAACAAGAAAAACATCTCCCCGAACCCCCAACAGCCCATTGACCGCGTTCCTTCGGGTCAACTGCCTAGCGCTTTGGCTGAATTGAGCGAAGAGGCGATCGGCTCCTCGGTCCAGGCCTCCGTAAGGTCGAACGCCGGTTGTTATATTGCATGGTGTTCTTACGATGGGGACGACGAGTAGTCGCGGTTGATTCTACCACAACCGTTTTCGATCCTCAAACTTCTCGTGAGGTCAGCCAGGGCGCTTGGTTCGCCTCGATGAATTGACGGGCAACTGCCGATACCTCGGGGCTTTCCGATACCTGGCACGCTGCTGGAGTGGAGGGAGCATCACTCCCTCTGCCCCTCTGACCCCGACTCAGAGTTTTGTTGGACTGAATGGGGTGCTACCCCAAACGAGAATTTTCGTGCCGCGCCCACCGCTACCGGGCAGCACAAAGAGGCTTCTTGACAACAAGAAGGGACTGACCACCCCAAGCGGTCAAACTGTAAACCTAACAAATGAGTGAAAAACTCCAATGAACAAGAAAAACATCTCCCCGAACCCCCAACAGCCCATTGACCGCGTTCCTTCGGGTCAACTGCCTAGCGCTCTGGCTGAACTGAGTGAAGAGGCGATCGGCTCCCTGGCCCTGGCCTCTGGGGCGCCGGCCTCCGAGTGGGCGACTGTTTGTCGCTGTTCCTATGAGGGTGACGACGAGTAGTCGCGGTTGATTCTACCACAACCCTTTTCGATCCTCAAACTTCTTGTGAGGACAGCCAGGGCGCTTGGTTCGCCTCGATGAATTGACGGGCAACTGCCGATACCTCGGGGCTTTTCGATACCTGGCACGCGGTTGGGGTGGAGGGAGCATCACTCCCTCTGCCCCTCTTCCCCGACCCCGAGAAGAGACGTTCAGCTTTCATCCCCGCCAGTAGCCTTGAACCCCAATGACACTTTTTCGCGGGTTTACTTTTGGGTTTGTAGCGGTTGCAAAATCCTCGATATTTTCGAGCGCAATCCTCCAAAGTTGTCCCCAACTGCAAGAAAGCCGGATGCCACTGGGTCAAGCCATCATCGGTGAGTTTTTCATAACTACCGTAGTTGCTGAACTCGTAGAAAAAGGTTGACCGCATTTTGGCCGCTTTGGGATTGCCGTGGATGTAGCGCAGGGTATTCAATGCTCGGTCTTTGTCACTAGCCGGAAACCCTTCGGCAAAATAGCGCTTTTCCCAAAAGTGTCCCGTGCGGTTGAGCATTCGGTTAAAGCACATCGCCGTGTACCAATTGAGAAAATGCATGATTTTCGGCAAATCTTGCGGCTGTTTCGGTTCGATGAGATAATGGACATGATTGCTCATAATGCACAGGGCATAGAGTTTAAAGTTGTATTTCTCGAAAGCCTTTTTAATCGCATAGAGGAATACTTCTCGACAGTGTTGCCGTTGCAGTTTGAATTCTCGATTGTTGCATCGGGTTGTCACATGGTAAGCGTATCCGGGATTAAAAGTTCTGGGTTTTCTCGGCATTGTGTTGAATAAATATGAATTAACAGAGGGATTTCAATGACTCGAATTATTAGTGATGATAGGTCATCTTGTGCAACAGAAAAGTTGTATTTTATCCGCCAACAAAGTCATATATTTGGCTGTGATAATTTATACGGATTTCATCTATTTGAACAACTTATTTATGAATTAGAAAATAAAATTGATCCAAGAAGCATACTTATCGAAATATCTTGCAAGATTCAGCAGGATCGTTTATATCCAGCTCGTTTTTGCATGGGGTGTGATTTTGGAGATCCAACTCAGCTCAAGCTGATTCATGATTTCCTTGAGCGAATCTCAGCAAGAACAGATCTGAAATTAGATTATGCATTGTGTAATCGCTTTTTCAATGAAGACTTTGACTATGAAAAATCAGATGGTTTTATGATCGGAGTTGATCTGAGGCCAGAACCGAGTGAGTCCTCTATTGATTTAGCTCTGACAACAACTTGTCCAGAACAGCAAGAAGCTGCAATTTCGTTACTTAATGATAGAAACTTAGCAAAAGATGCCAAAACATTACTATTTGGTAATCCTTTGCATATCAATTTTGACTTGAATTTGAATGGCGTTAGCAATATAGAGGTTTATCCCTTGATCAATCAAAATCAATGGCAACAAAAAAAGGTGCAGGCTCGATTACAATCTGTATTGTCACCACCTCTGTTTGAGAAAATATTTTCTATAGAGAGTTGCAGTACAATTGCTGTTGGACTGTCAAAAGCAAACTTGGCTCGAAAAATCTATTATTATTTGGATGATTTAGGTGATTTTTTGAATCATTTTAAGGTCAATGAAGTGATTAAAGAAGTCCATTCTTATTATCAACAACCACCAACTCGCAGAATGTGTATTGCTTTGTTAGAAGATGAAATTCAACAAAATATCATTCAAAATCTGAATTTGTATTACTATATCTGACACCCACCGAAGGGGGGAGAATCTACCCCCCTCCCAGACCCAAACCAGAATTTTTGTGCTTCGCCCACCGCTACGGGGCAGCACAAACAGGCTTCTTGACAACAAGAAGGGACTGACCACCCCAAGCGGTCAAACGGTAAACCTAACAAAAGAGTGAAAACTCCAATGAACAAGAAAAACATCTCTCCCAACCCCCTGCAGCCCATTGACCGCGTGCCTTCCGGTCAACTGCCCAGCGCTTTGGCTGAACTGAGTGAAGAGGCGATCGGCAAGCAAGCCCAGGCCCTCATGGACAGGGATACCTTGGGGACAGAGGTATGGGACAGCGAGACCTTATTGCTGTGGGGGTGTTCCTACGATGGGGACGACGAGTAGTCGCGGGGTAATTCTCGATCCTCAAACTTCTCGTGAGGACAGCCAGGGCGCTTGGTTCCCCGCGATGAATTGACGGGCAACCGTTAGATACATCGGGGCTTGACCATACCCGGCACACGGCGCGGAGGAGGGGGCTTTCCCCCCCTGACCGCAATCCTCACCCTCGGTTTTCATCCCGGCAAATCACCGAGACCCCCCATTAAAGTTCTCTGTCGTCTCTGCATCGTTATTGTTGATATCTTTGATTCTTTTTATTGAAAGACCATGCACCCTAATCCATTCACCTTGTCTCTGAGTTCCGGTATTCAAGTTCATCCAGCCGCAAACGGCTATACCCTTGGCTTTGTTTCTGGCAATGATGCAGAGATAACCGCTTCTGGAGTCACTGTGCCAGCCGTCCCCGGATTGGAAAATGCGATCGCCCACTTACAGGAAGGAACCGCCACCCTCCAACAGTTGACCCAAACCCTAAGCGCACAGGAAGGGCCGGAAGCGGGGGAACAGTTAGCCGCCACATTGCAACAGATCGGCGATCGCGGTTGGTTGGAGTATGGGGTGTTGCCGTTGGCGATCGCCGTGCCCATGGTGGAATCCGCCCAACTCAACCTCAACACCCCCCACTGGACGCAAGCCAATGTTAGCCTCTCCCGCTTTGCCTACCAACGCAGCCACGAAGGCAGCATGGTCTTGGAATCCCCCTTATCCAAATTTCGAGTCAAACTGCTGGACTGGCGAGCCAGCGCCATCCTCGCCCAACTCGCCCAACCCCAATCCCTGCGACGGGTCACACCCCCGCCCCAAATTGGGGCAGAAACCGCCTATCAATTCCTAAATCTCCTCTGGGCAACGGGTTTCCTCTCCATCGAAGCCGAAGCCCCCGATCTGAAACTGTGGGAATTCCATAACCTGCTATTCCATAGCCGTTGTCGCCAAGGTCGCCACGATTACCCCACGGGTGATATTGCCGCCAGTTTGGAGATTTGGGACGAGTTTCCCGTAGTAAAGCCCCCCATGAGCGGGCAAATTGTCCCCCTGCCCCAACAAAGCATTGATGCCATTCGCCAACGAGATCAAACCCTGACGACGGCCATTGAAAAACGGGCATCGATCTGCGAATACGACGAGCATCACCCGATCACCATCGAGCAACTGGGCGAACTCCTCTACCGCACCGCTCGCATCAAGGAAATTTATACCCACGATGCCGAGCAAACCGAACTACTCAAAGCCCAATTCGGTGAAGATTTCGACTGGGGCGAAATCAGCCGCCGCCCCTATCCCTGCGGTGGCGCGATGTATGAACTAGAAATCTATCTAGCGGTGCGCCGTTGTGAAGGGGTGAAACCGGGACTTTATCACTATGATCCCCTCAATCACCAACTGGCTCAAATTGATGCTGCTGATACCGATATTCAAGCCTTGATTAAAGATGCTCACCAGTCCAGTGGTGAACAGGGAATGCCCCAAGTTTTGCTGATCATCACGGCTCGGTTCGGGCGGCTGTTCCGCAAGTATCGGGCGATCGCTTATTCCCTGGTACTCAAGCACGTCGGCATCCTGTATCAAAACCTCTATTTGGTGGGGACAAATATGGGGCTGGCATCCTGTGCTGTGGGGGCCGGAGATAGCGATCGCTTTGCCCAAGCAACTGGATTAAATTATGTAGTGGAATCCTCTGTGGGTGAATTCATGTTGGGGTCTTTGCCTAACGCCAATATTCAGGCGAGTGGGGTAGATGATTCAGTAGAAGATAATATTCATGCTTCTGAACAATTGGCTGTGGAAGCGATCGCCATTGAAGCCGAATCCGCATCTGTTGAGCCTAGCGAAGTCGAAACCCAAGCAACCATTCACCCCTCCGAATTGGATTCAGAAATTGAAGCGACTGAAGTTGAATCGGCTTCTGTCGGATTGAGCGAAGTCGAAACCCAACCGACGGCAGTTGTTCCCTCTGCTGCTTCCACTGCCAAACATCCCCACGACTTGGACGATCGCATTCCGGGACTGGCCGAACTCCGCAATCAAACCCTCGGCGACCCCCGGATTACCATTGTCATCCTCGATGGCAACCCGGACCACACCCTCTCCTGTTTTGAAGGGGCGGAAATCTCCAAAGTCTTCCCCTATTGGCACGAACCCGCCGAACCCGTTCCGACAGAGGCTTATCACCTATTTCAGGCGATCGACAAGGATGACACTTTAGATAAAGACCAAAAAGCGGAAGCCCAGAAAGCCGCCTTCCCTGAATCACTCCTCAAACGCATCCACGGCGACAACCACGCCTGCCACATCACCAGCACGATGGTCGGGCAAGAAAACACCCCCTCTCCCGGACTCGCGCCTCGCTGTCGCGTCATTAACGTCCCCCTCAATACCAGTGGCACTGATGAAGAATTTATCTCACCCCTCAATCTAGCTCGTGCCTTTGAACTGGGTCTGGAGTTAGGCGCAAATATCATCCACTGTGCCGCCTGCCGCCCCACCCAAACCGGGGAAGGGGAAGAAATCCTCCTGCAAGCTCTGAAAAAATGCCAGGACAACAACATTCTGATCGTCGCCCCCGCCGGTAACAATAAAGGCGAATGCTGGTGTATGCCCGCTTCCCTGCCCGGAGTGCTGTCTGTGGGAGCCTTAAAGCCTGACGGTAAGCCCTACATATTCAGCAATTGGGGCGGTAACAATGCCCTAGAAGGCATCATGGCTCCGGGGGTGAAATTCTGGGGGCGCAACCCGCTAATGAAGAACCCGTGCGCCTGAAGGGAACGAGTATGGCGGCTCCCGTGATGACCGGGTTGTGCGGTTTGCTGATGAGTCTGCAACTCCAACAGGGTAAACCTGTGGATGCCGAAGCAGTGCGGGCGGCGTTGCTCAATACCGCCATTCCTTGCACCCCTGAAGATACCGACGAACCGGAACGCTGCCTGCGGGGTAAAGTGAACCTCCCCGGCGCGATGGGGCTGTTATTTGGGTCTGGGGTGACGATTTCCTTTGCGGGCGATCGCGTGAATCGTACCGAACACAGCGCCCTTGGAGTGAACGCCATCGGCTCCGCCGTGGGTATCGAACCATCTGCGGTTACGGTGAGCAACGTTGTAACCCAGACCACAGCGACAGAATCTTTAACCGCTTCCGCCTCCCTCACCCCTGCCGATGTTCAACCCAGCAAGGCTGGTTCAGGTCACGTTTTCGCCCTCGGTACGATTGGCTATGATTTCGGAGACGAGGCGCGGCGGGATACGTTTAAACAAACGATGGCTCCGGTTAATTTGCATGGGGTGATGGTGTCGCCCGACCCCTACGATGCCCGCCAGATGGTGGAACATTTAGACAATCATCCCGACGCGGCTTACTCGCTGATTTGGACGTTGAATCTCGACCAAAATACCATCTATGCCCTCGATCCTAAAGGCCCCTTTGCTGATGATATTTATGAGATGTTTTTGTTGATGCTCAACGGGCAGTTGGAACCGGAAACGAGCGCCGAATTTATCGAGCGCGTCAGTATCCCGGGCCGACAAACGGAGCGGATGGTGGAACTGTTTTCGGGGGAAGTGGTGCCAATGCTGAATGTTCGCAATCCTCGGGGGATGTATGGCTGGAATATTAACCGGCTGGTTGATGCGGCGTTGGGGACTTTAGATCATCTTGAGGAGGGGAGTGAAGGCCTGCTGCGGGAAGGGCTGACGGCGTTTTTGAATCGGGTGTATTATGAATTGCATAATGTGGGGAAAACCTCCCGCGATCGCGCCCTCAATTTTGCCGTCACGAATACCTTCCAAGCGGCTGCTACCTTTGCAGAGGCGATCGCCGCTGACCGACGCTTGGATACTATCGAAGTGGAAAAAAGCCCCTACTGCCGCCTGAATAGCGACTGTTGGGATGTGCTGCTCACATTCTTTGATCCCGAAGATGGGAAGCGATCGCGTCAGGTGTTTCGCTTCACCATTGATGTGGCGGATAGTATGCCGGTAACGGTGGGGAGTATCAAACGCTGGGCTATTCCGGGTAAAAAGCGAACCTAGGGCGATCGCGCTTCACTCTCCCAGGAGTGATTTAAAATACTGACGCACTCCCCCACCTCACCGCCAAACAATGGGGGAGCGTTCATGCGATCGCAACTATTACAAAATCACCTCGCCGCCGTTTGGGAAACCCTACAAGCCAGATTGGCATCCCCAGAACATCAAGCCTTACCCTAACCCTAAATCCGAATCCCAGGGGGAGAGGGACTCGGGTTAAGCATATTACATAACTACTGAAAGGGCTGTAGCGCCGAAAAGATAAGTTTTTTTTATCAAAGCCTTAGGATAATTGTTGGCAAAAAAAAGTAGTAGATTCGCCACTTTAGTATAGACTTACAAATATGATGAAAGACAAAACCATAGACTATTGTCTTAGATTGCCATAACAGAACACCTGAAGAGGTAACTCACATGACCCAGCAAGCCTGCAAGCTCGTTATAGTCACGGAAAAGTTGCTGCTGAAAAAGATCGCCAAAATCATCGAAGAAGCCGGGGCTACCGGTTATACGGTGGTGCTAGGCTGGCGGTAAAGGTAGTCGCAACGTGCGATCGCCCGGACAACCGACGGTTTCGGAAACCTCGTCGAATATAAAGATCGAGGTACTCACCCCCAGTCGGGATATGGCTGTGAAGATTTCCGATGAGGTCGCAGCGCAGTTTTTCGAGGATTATTCGGGCATCGCCTATCTCTGTGACGTGATGGAGGTACTGCACGCGCACAAGTTCTGACTCCAAACCCCAGCAATTCTCTGCGCCTCCTGCATGGCATGAGACTTTGGCTGTCGATAGGTATTAGCCTAACACCTCTGCGCTTGAGATGAAGCGCTTCATCCCTTCTAACTTTTTAGACTCACCCACTGGTTACCACACCTCATCAGAGGTGAGGGACGGAGATTTTCGTGGCAAATTTCGAGAACCATGGCTGGTGGTAACTGTCTGTACACTGCCGGAGCGGCGGGATGTGGTTCTATATTCATCTCTTCTGGCTTGTCTGTGCTTGCGGTATTTCCCGAAGTCTGCATCTAGTTTGTGGCTTTGGCGGTGAGTGCGATTCTCCTGGGTCAACGCTTGGCGATCGCCTTTAACCCCAAAGGCTTTCCCAGATGTATCGCTCGGATTTAACTAACCAATGGCTGGTACTTTAGTGCTACGTTGCCAGCGATGAAATATCTACCACTGATTAGCCCACGCCCAATAGCGCCCAAGCGCAAGCGCAAAACCTTATCCACGGAATAGGGACGCACCCGCATACATCAAGCCACCCACCCAGTCGAAGCAAAGACAGCCTGCCCTCCTGACCCTAATATATGATTAACAAGGAATTACAAAATGGATTTCCTGTCCGATTTCTTAACCCGTTTTGTCGATAAGTTACAGTCCCCGACACTCGGCTTTCTGATTGGTGGTATGGTCATTGCCGCCGTCAATAGCCGACTGCAAATTCCCGATCCGATCTATAAGTTTATTGTATTCATGCTGCTTATAAGAGTCGGCCTGAGCGGGGGCATTGCCATCCGCAATGCAAATATCACCGAGATGCTGTTACCTGCGGTGTTCGCGGTGATAATAGGGATTCTGATCGTGTTTATCGGGCGCTACACATTGGGTAATCTGCCCAACGTCAAAACCGTTGATGCCATTGCGACGGCAGGTTTGTTTGGTGCTGTGAGTGGCTCTACCCTCGCGGCCGGATTGACAATGCTAGAAGCCGAAGGCATCGAATACGAACCCTGGGCTGGCGCACTGTATCCGTTCATGGACATTCCAGCCCTGGTGACGGCGATCGTCTTAGCCAGCATTTATGTGAGCAAGCAGCGCAGTATCGCAGAAGAGGATCTCAGCAAGCAGCAGTCTCTCAGCAAGCAGCCAGTTGCCGCCGGCCAGTATCCCAGCCAGCAGGAGTATCCCACCACCAGGCAGGAGTATCTCAGCCAGCAGCGCGGTAGCGCAAGCAATCGGGTTGAAATCTGGCCGATTGTGAAAGAAAGCCTCCAGGGTTCTGCCCTATCGGCACTGCTGCTCGGCATCGCTCTAGGCATACTAACTCAGCCCGAAAGTGTCTATGACAGCTTCTTTAATCCCCTCTTCCGTGGCTTGCTTGCGATACTGATGCTGGTAATGGGTATGGAAGCCTGGGCAAGGATCGGCGAACTACGCAAGGTAGCCCAGTGGTACGCTGTATATGCCTTTGTTGCACCGCTGCTGCATGGGTTCATTGCCTTCGGTCTCGGCTGGGTCGCCCACATCACCACAGGATTCAGCCCTGGCGGCGTGGTGATTCTGGCTGTCATCGCCGCCTCCAGTTCAGACATCTCAGGGCCGCCTACTTTACGAGCCGGTATTCCCAAAGCCAATCCCTCTGCCTACATAGGTTCATCCACAGCGGTCGGTACACCAGTTGCCCTTGCCCTGGGAATACCCCTGTTTATCGGACTGGCTCAGGCGCTGATGGGCGGCTGATACGAGAGCGATCGCCCTTTGCCCGCACTTCCCTGGCTGACGGGCGATCGTGCCATATCAAGGTCTGCGTCGTCTACCTTCAACAGCTGCGCCGCCCTTATTATGGGGCAAATCACTTGTTCGCCAGGGTCAAAGTTCCGCAGAGACGAAATACAGCCACCAAAAAGCCTGGGTCATCTCCCGGCTTTTTTGGTTTCAGCACCTGAGTTTTGAGGTGCTTCCTAGTAACAAAAAATTTACTCAAACTTACACAAAAACCAAAAACCTGTTATAATAGCAACAGGCACAATAACAGGAGTTAAAGTGCCCAAATTATGTGACACCGAAAGAAGCCGGGAGAAATATTTGCGCCGAGCGCGCTGCCATCTTACAAAGAAAGGTGTTTTAGTGGCTGTAACGAAAGTTATACCTTTACCCCGTGATTGGGTAGGCGCACGAAACATTATGCTTCGTGCTTTGCGGGCTACTGCCGTTGTCTTTCAAGAGTTGTCTTCCAAGACAATGCGATACTTTTTCAATCGGCGTAAAGCTTTCATAAGTTTTGTACAGGTTTGAACAGGTTAAATGTAGCACACTGTTGGATATGCTCACGGCTTATGGTCGGCGCATCCACAGACAATAAACCACTGTCAGCAGCAACCATCCCGATACACAGCCCAAACAAGCCGACATCACCGGAGCCGGAGGAGTCTCTAAGGAGGAATTAAGCTGAATTTCCATCACCTCATTAACATAGGGTTCCACGAAATTACTATATGCGTCTTCTAAGGCGGCGCGTTGTTTAAATTTGTCTTGTAGATTAGCCATCACTGACCTCCTTTGTGTGTTTGAGATCAGTGTTTTTTTGGGCTACTGCCCAAGCAAACCCACAGGTAAAATCCGGAAATCCTTGCTACAATGGCTTTACCTGGTTTGGGCAACTCTCCCGTTTGGGCAAGTTTCCCCAAACCAGCACCAGTTTTCTATCGAGGGTCGTCATGGTGGGAAAATCGGGTCAGCCTGTCAACAAAAGCCGCAAGTATGGAGAAAGCGCCGACGACTTGCAAGACCGTCTCGACTTCGTAGCGGCGTTGCTGGCATTGGCTGATGAGGAGATCACGATTCCCCCAGACCCACTCAAGGCACAGTTCAAACTGGAGTGGGTGAAGGCAGACGAGTTGAGGGTGTCTGGCATCATTGAGCAAAAACAGCGCAATGGACAGATTAAGCGCATAGAAAAGGGGATTACTAAGAAGGAGTTAGGGGTTTTATTAGAAACCTATCGCCAGAAACCTATCTTGGAATCAGCGAGAGATGAACTGATTCAAAATGCCCTAGCTTGCCTCCGAGATTTGGGGATTCTTAAAGAGCATGAATCAGCCAAAAATCAAGGATATTGGAAGTTTTCTCTCTGTCTCAAGCATCAAACGAAAAAAGAAGAAAACTTACAGGTTATTCGAGATAAATGGAAAGATGCCTTTGGGAAACTGCCTGAACCTAACCATCCCCCCCAACTCACGGCGACTCTAAAACGCTGCATTTTAGGACTGAAGGGAAGCTATCAACAGGCGCAACAGCAACTCACGGAAATCACGCAAACCCTGCAAAACCTCCTCAAGGATAAAACCCTCTCTATTGCCAAGGTTGAGGAAGGCAGTATTATCCTGATTGTGGAGAGTTCCCAAACGGGGTATGAGCAACTTAAAATCCTGATTGGGCAAGAGATTGCGGGTTTTCCGGTGGAATATGCGATCGATGAATGGCAAGATATCTGCCGTCGGATGTTACTTGACCGGAAACCCTTAACCAGCAATACGGTTGTCGGTCAGGTTTATGGGAACCGCAACTTAATCGATGAGGATTTATTTGTCGATTTAGCCCTGGTAAAACCGAAACGGAGTGAGAACCCAAAACACCCCCAAGAGATTGACCCGGAAAAAGGTTCCGACTTGTACAATCGGGAGGAAGTCGAAAAACGGTTTGCTTACCGAGAGTTTCTCGAAGAAGTGATTAGTCAACGCACCGAGAAACGTCTGGCCATTATTGGGGAACCGGGGGCGGGGAAAACCACCTTACTCCAGAAATTAGCCTTTTGGTTATTACAAGAAACCGATGATTTAGTGGTTTGGGTATCCTTGGCAGAATTGGGCAGTCAACCCCTGGGAGAGTATTTAAAGCAAAAATGGCTCACAGAGGCATTGAGGAAGTCCAGAGCGGAAATTAAAGCGGACTGGGGGCAGAAATTTGAGGGGGGTGCAGTCTGGTTACTGTTGGATGGCTTGGATGAGATGAGCCAGACGGACCAACAGGCGTTAAAATTCCGAGGTTGGGTGACGGATGCGCGGATGATTGTCACCTGTCGCTTGAATTTGTGGCAAGCGAACCCCAGCCAGTTACAGGGGTTTCAAACCTATCTCACCCAACCGTTTCAGGATGAACAAATGCAGGAGTTTATCCGGCGCTGGTTTCGGGGGTTGGTGGAGGCGGGTGAGGATGTCCAGTTAGCGGAATCCTTGTGGTCAGAATTGCAAGAGTCGGGGAAGGAACGGATTAAGGATTTATGCCGCAATCCCCTGCGGTTAACGTTGTTATGTTCGACTTGGACAGGAAGAAAGGGAAAATTGCCGGATACAACAGCTAAGTTGTATGAAAAGTTTGTCAATTATATTTATCAGTGGAAGAAAAAAGAGTTTCCGGTGAATAGTGAGAAAAGAAAACAGTTAAATGTAGCATTAGGAGAGTTAGCAAAAACATCCCTTGATGGGGAGAGTAATCGGTTTCGGTTAAGTCATCGGTTGGTCTGTGAATATTTGGGAGAACCCGACGAGGATTCTCTATTAGATACGGCGTTAAAGTTGGGTTGGTTGAATAAGTTAGGAGGCGATGCGGATGAACCAGAAGACCCGATTTATGCTTTTTATCATGCGACGTTTCAGGAGTATTTTGCGGCGTTGGCGGTGCAGGATTGGGATTATTTTCTGCCGAAGGATCATTGCGATCGTCCGGTGGAGGGAAAGCGGTATCGGATTTTTGAACCGCAGTGGAAGCAGGTGATTTTGTTGTGGTTGGGGCGTTGGGATAAGGTTGAGGAGGAGAAGGAGGGGTTTATTCGGGGGTTGGTTGAGTTTAAAGGTGGGGTCAGAGATTTTTATGAATGTCAAGCCTATTTTTTTGCAGCAGCAGGAATTAATGAATTTAAGGTTTGTTCTCTAGCGGGTGAAATTGTCAAGCAGGTAGTGAGGTGGGGATTTGGTTATTTCAATATTGAGAAACAGGAATGGCGAACTTTTATCGGCCCAATAGAAAAAGGGGCAAGAAAGGCGATACCTGAAACCATTAGACGGCTGGCTGTTCCAGAACTGAGTGCAATCATTGAAAATTGCCCAAATATATGTCTATCTGAGGTAACCAAGAGTTTAGGGGAAATCGGACAAGGAAATCCCGATGCAATCACCACTTTGGTCAAAATGACCGCCACTTTGGTCAAAATGATTCAAACTACTGAGGATGAATATACCCTTCGGATGGTAGAACATACTCTTCGTAATATAGCGGAAAGTTTCCCTGGAAATCAAGAAGCGATTACTGCCTTATTCACAATTTCCCAAAAGCACAAAAACCCCAGTCCTATCACCTTTATGATTTTAGGGAAAATAGGTCAAGGAAATCCCAGTGTAATTAATGGTTTTGTCAAACTCATCGAAAATCATGAAAATGAGTATGCCCGTAGGGAGGCTGCTTATTGGTTAAAGAGGATTAGCCAAGGACATCCCATCGTGATCGATTTTTTAGTCAAGCTTATCGAAAACCCTGAGAATGTATCTATTTGTAAGCTGGCATCTGAGAGTTTAAAGAAAATCGCACAAGGAGATGACTCTGTGATCGCTACATTGATTAAACTGATGGAGACCACTAGGGATGAAAATACTCGTTGGTGGGTTGCTTGTAGTATCGAGAAAATTCGACAAAAAAATAACTCTGAAATCAAAGCTTTGAGTGAAATCCTCGAAACTATCCAGAATAAAAATACCCGCAGACAAAACACGTTGAGTAGAGAGGAAAATCAGCCAAAAAATGACTTGAATACTTTAATCAAACTTATCGAAAATAGTAAGGATGAAAAGACTCGTGAGCAGGCGGTTAAGAATTTAGGGAAAATCGGAAAAGGAAATCCCGATGCGATCTCTGGGTTGCTCGAAGTTCTCCGCACTACTGAGGATGAACATACCCGTAGGCGGGCGGCTGAGAGTTTAGTGAAAATCCTCACCACTGCTCAAAAATATGCAGGAGTCGTCTCCGCCTTAAAAGACTGCCTTAGTGATGAAGTTTACCAAAACGACTTTAAGCGATTCGATGAATGCTACAAACTCATCTGGAACTGTGCCGAAAACCTCCCCTATCCTGACTTTTATCAAGCATGGCACAATCCCCCCACCACCCCCCATCCCGAAGTGGAAGACAATACCCCAGTCGCTTCCACCCCCTTCACCCAACAGTGCAACCTCGCCCTTCTCCCCCAAATCCTCAACCAAGCCAACCAATCCCACCCCCTCAACTGCCAAATCATTTGCATCGATGGCAGCCGCTTCAGCGACCCTAGCAACCCCGCCCTACAAATCTACACCACCCTGAAAAAAGCAGGCTGTCCCGCCAGTCCCGACGGTAAACCCGATACCATTGCCAAATTACAAGCCTACTGCGAAGATGACCTCAGCGACCAGGCGATCGCCCTCATCCTCTACGAAGAACCCACCAATCCACCCCCCCAAGGCTTTGATATGGCGGTCCTCAATCAACTCGCCCGCTTTAGCCATCCCCCCATAGCCCTAGTTGTGCCCGATCGCCTTGCTGAGTGCCGATTACCGCAATTCCTAGAAAGCGACCCGAATTTAGTGACAACAATCCTTCAGTGGTTGCAAAATTTAGAAAGATAGGGGGCATCCCTTCCTCACCGAGGAACCCCTAGAAGCGCCCTTAAAAGGCTTTCTGCTCCATCAACCCAATCTGATATCTGCCATTCAAACCGGGGTAGAGGATAGTGTACATGGGGTTCTCCCTGAAACTTGAGATAAAATGGGAATTGACCTTAAAACCTGATTTAGCTGTGTGAGAGCGGACTGAACTGTTATGAATACCCTAGCTCAAGAAATTCTCAAAAACTTTGATGATTTGCCACCTACAGAACAACAGGCGATCGCGGCAGAAATACTCAAGCGCGTTATCAATTTTGACGTTCCCCCTTTGACCGATGAGGATTTAGTCCTCAATGCAGAAGAACTGTTTTTAGCCTTAGATGAGCAAGAAGCAGATTATGAGTAGTCCTAACCGGGGAGAAGTCTGGATTGTCGATTTAGGTTACACCGCCAAGGTTAGGCCCTGTCTTGTGGTGAGTATTCCTGCCCTCATGCAGGATAGAGCATTAACAACATTGATTCCGCACACCACCAGTCCTAGAGGTTCACGTTTTGAAGTTGAGATTAAAACCCGGTTTCTCAAACCCGGAGTTTTCGACGTACAAAACCTGATTACCATTCCTCATGCAAAACTTCTGAAAAAATTAGGTGAATTAGATCCAGAGCAGTTGTCACAAATTGAAACAATTTTACGCTTATGGTTAGGCTTAGAAAGCACGGATACTGAACCCAAAACATAGCCTCTCTCGCAGAGGAAGCCCCCCCCGAACCCGCCACCCCCGCAGAACTGCGCCGCCACCTCAAAACCCTAAAACACCGTAACCTCCTCCCCCACCGTGCCATTCTCTTCGGTAGCGAAACCGTTTCCACCCCGACCCAACCCACCCGAGAAGCGATCGCGAAGCGTCTCCGTAGGAGAATCGCATTTCTCACCGACGACCCCCTAGAAGCGCCCTTAAAAGGCTTTCCCCCCAATCAACGGAATCTGATATCTGCGATCGAAACCTGGTTAGGGGAGATTTGAGGATTGGCATTTTTTAGGTTAAAATATCGATAGATTAATAGACAAAAAAAGTAAAAAATGGTTAATTCTTTTGAATTTAAAGCGAAAATCAAACAAGGCATGATAGAAATTCCGCCGGAATATCAACAAAGTATTCAAGAAGGAAGGGACGTTAGAGTGATTGTGGTTTCAGAAGCCAAGCCCCAACCCAGATTAATGGATCAATTGGCAGAAAACCCCATTCCGGTTCAAGGGTGGGTCAAACCAACCCGAGATGAAATTCACGACAGAAAGTGATGAGTGATAAAACCCTATTTATTGATTAAAATATTTGGCGATATCGTTGTCAAGTTGATGAATTAACACTATCATTGATAAATAGAAATCACCTTAATACTTCGAGTTCGACGAATTGACTTTTGAGGTTTTTCATTGGTTATGAATTCCGTTGCTCCAACCGAGACTGCTGCTGCAATATGTAAAGCATCCATAGCCCCTAGTCCAAATTGACTAGATTCTCGATAGGCTTGTTCAATGATAGTGTTGATATCGTTTGCCCAGTAAATGACGGCATCAAAAAAAGTTTCATAAAACTTTATCTCGCTACTTTGTTGATGATAAATCGCTTTGGGTAAAACCTCTAATTTTAAAAAAATACTAGAAGCAAATTCTCGCTGGTCATCTTCTAAGATTTGTAAAGCGAGTTCAGCCATTTCATTTTCAGCGCGAGCCGCATAAATTAACACTCCAGCATCAACAAAAGTTCGGATCATGATTAGTCTGCATATCCTCCACGACGTTCCACTTTTTCTTGTTCTATTTCTTCTGGCGTTAACAAGGGGATGCCCGATTCTATAATTTCTTGGCGGATTTTTCTTAACTTTGCTCCAAGCGGGGAACTGGGTTTAGTCGGTTGGGGCGTTTGATGAAGAGAGTCAATAAAAGCGAGAACTTGTTGCTGTTGTTCAGGGTCTAAACGCTGCCATTTTTCTAATAATTTTTGGGTAGTCATTTGGCTTGATTCCTGATTTTAGGCTCTGATTAATTGTAATATAGCCTGACTTGCGATCGCCAGTTGAGCAATACAACAATCAATACTACTTCTAACCGTTAATCCCTGTCGTTGTAAATCGTAATAAATTCGGGCAGCCGCCACCCAAGTATTAGGAGTGGGTTCGATTTTATTGTAATACAGATTTACTTATATTAACATTTTTCTGACTCAATATCCCCCTGATTTGGGAAATCACTTGTCCCGACGAAGACCCCGCCGGAACTGCGATCGCCACCTCAAAACCCTCAAACGCGCCCCACCTCCTCCCCCACCGTGCCATTCTCTTCGGTAGCGAATTTCCACCCCGACCCAACCCACCCCAGAAGCGATCGCGAAGCGTCTCCGCAGGAGAATCGCCTTTTGCCAAAAGCTGACCGGGGTAATTGCCGTTGCATTTCTCACCGAGGAACCCCTAGAAGCGCCGTTAAAAGGCTTTCCCCCCAATCAACGGAATCTGTTATCAGCCATTGAAACCTGGTTAGGGGAGATTTAAGCAGCCACCAAGAAACCCGGTTTCTGACCCTTGGCGGCAAAATTAGCTAAAATGTCAACAACCCCTAGCCCCTGACTAAACAATGACTCAAACTCTTGATGTCACTGGACTCACCCCAGAACAAATCGAGCAAATTCAGAAGATGATAGAAACCTTTAACACTATTAATCAACAGCAGAAACAAGGCGATCGCCCACTAATAACTGACTCCACCAGCCCCCTCACCCACGCTCAAAAAATAGTCAAAAAATATGCGAAAAATCGGAACCTAACAGAGGAACTGATTCAAGAACGCCGTCACGAGTCTATCCATGAGTAATGTCATCATGGATGCCTCTGCCATATTAGCATTTCTCAATCAAGAAAGCGGGAGTGAACAAATAACAGACTTGATTGAAAATGCAACGATTAGCACCATTAATTTATCGGAAGTTATTGCTAAATTGGCAGAAATTGGCATCTCAGAAACCGAGATTTTGCAAATTTTGTCCGACTTGAACTTAAAAATTGTTCCCTTTGATGAACCGCAAGCTCAAATTGCGGGTATGCTACGACCCATGACTAAACCTCTAGGCTTATCCCTAGGCGATCGCGCTTGTTTAGCCCTGGGTCTTGTTCTCAATCAACCCGTGATCACCGCAGACCGCCAATGGAGTCAGTTAAATCTTAACCTCGAAATTCGAGTGATTCGGTAAAAAGGCTTTCCCCCCAATCAACGGAATCTGATATCCGCCATTGAAACCGGGTTAGAGGAGGTTTGAGGATTCAAGAAACCCGGTTTCTGACCCTTAGCACCAAAATTAGCTAAAATGTCAACAACCCCTAGCCCCTGACTAAAAAATGACTCAAACTCTTGATATTACCGGACTCACCCCAGAACAAATCGAGCAAATTCAGAAGATAATAGAAACGTTTAAGACTATTAATCAACAGCAGAACCAATCAGCGACAGAAAATCTATCAGACTCAGACTTGAATTCCTTGTTTTTTGCCAGCGAAATTCTCCAGCCCTTTAATCGGACGATGCTTTATGGCAGGGGAAGCTAAACGAATTTATCTGGACACGAACATTCTCGCTTATGTTGCTAATACCAAAGCCCCTCAACATCAAGCCGCTTTAGAAATATTTAGACCCACCGAAAGGGAAATTTCGTGTGTCTCATCGCAGGTTTTAGCGGAATTTTACTCCTATATTACTAATCCGGCTATTTTAGCCAACCCTTTACAGCCAACGGAAGCAATTGTCCGCATTCAACGCATTTGTCAGATGCCCCATATCTGTCTACTTTCAACTCCGGTGGATTTGTTTGAACGTTGGCTCGGTTTATTAGCAGAAAGACCTGTAAGCAATGGAGGTGTTTTTGATTTACTGCACATTGGGATTATGTTAGCCCATGATGTTACCACAATCTACACTTTTAACATC